>NZ_JAGIPH010000001.1 GCF_017877135.1 Neorhizobium galegae
TCGCGGACTTCAGGTGAAAACTTGTTCGTTGTCTTGCTCATATCGGCTCCACTTTCTCAGAAGTTGGAGCCTCCGGCAAACCCGGCGCGGTTCAGCTTTGTAGATCGCGCATTTGGCGTCGATTCCGTCCAGCAAGCGATGGATGCCCGCCCGATCAATACACCACAGCCACCGCGAGCGCCTTCTATTGGCGGTCGCCGACGACGTTCCGCAAAAAGACCGCGGAGACGCCCACTCCACACCGAACAACGAAAGCATCAAGCAAACGGAGAGCAAGGTAATGTCGGACCTAATTATCGTAGGCTACGGCCGGGTTTCAGGGAAGAAGCAGCTCAAGGAGGGGGACGGTCTCGGGTCGCAAGAAGCCCGAATAAAGGATTACGCGCGAAATCGCGGGTATCCCTCGCTGTCTGCCATGTTCGTGGATGACCGAACCGGGAGCACAGAACACCGCCCAGGTTTCGCGGACATGCTCAAGTTTTTGATTAAAAATCGTCGAGCTAGATGTGTGGTGATCATTGACGATATCACACGCTTGGCCCGCAGCGTTATCGTCCACCACAAACTTCGGGCTGCTATTGCAGCAACCGGAGCAAGACTTGAGTGTCCCTCCTTTGAGTTTGGTGAGAGTTCCGACGACATTCTCGTCGAGAATCTTCTTGCCAGCGTGTCTCAACACCAACGGCAGAAGAACGGCGAACAGGTACGGAATCGCATGAGAGGACGCTTGTTGAACGGCTACTGGTGCTTCTCCAAACCGCCCGGATACGAATACGCAAGAGTTGCAGGACAAAAAGTTCTGGTCCCCCGAGAGCCGGTCGCGTCGATTGCGACTGAAGCGCTCGAAGGATTTGCCAGCGGTCGATTTCAGACTAAGGCCGAGGTGCAGCGCTTTCTGGAAAACAGTCCGGGATATCCAAAGCAGCCCGATGGCACGGTGAAGGTTGATAGAGTGACCGAACTGCTAACTTCGCTGCTGTATGCAGGCTACATCGAGTATCTGCCGTGGGACGTTTCGATCAGGCGAGGACACCACCAAGCCCTGATCACCTTTGAAACTTATCAACGAATCCAAGAACGTTTAAGGGGAGCTGCTAAAACGCCGGGTCGCTCTGACTTGAGCGAGCATTTTCCGCTTCGTCAAGCCGTTCAATGCGCCCACTGCAATCGGCTTCTCGGAGGGGCTTATTCGGTTGGACGAAGCGCCGAGTATCCTTATTATTTTTGTCTCAACAAGAAATGCATCCGCTATAGGAAATCCTTTGGTCGTGACGAGATGCACAATCAATTTGAGGCGTTGCTCAAGAAGTTGACGCCCTCCGCCGAGATCATCGAAATCGCTACTGCAGTTTTTCGCAACACGTGGGAGAAGCGATCAGCCGGAGCAGCAGAGCGAACCGCGCTTCTTCGTCGCGAGCTGGCTACTACTGACAATTCAATCGGACGCCTGATTGATCTCATTACAGGTGCTGCCAATGCCGAGTTGATTGCGACCTATGAGGCGCGGCTCGTTGATCTTCAGAGGCAGAAGACTGCGCTTGCTGAAAAGATCGAAATTGGGGCGAAAACGATGCCGGATTTCGACGCGACCTTACGAACCGCCATCACGTTTCTTTCAAGCCCTTGGAAACTATGGGAAACTGGCAAGACCGAGGATCGAAGAGCTGTGCGGAAATTGGTATTCACTGAGAATCTTCAGTATGCACCTGAAGTGGGCTTTCGAACCGCCGAAACCACCTTACCATTCAGGGTGTTAGAAGGTCTCCAGGTGGATAATGTTGAAATGGTGCGGACGGCGGGGATCGAACCCGCATGACCAAGGCCGAGGGATTTTAAGTCCCTTGCGTCTACCAGTTTCGCCACGTCCGCATGCGAAGCCTTCTTCGAGGGCTTGCGACAAAAATGCAAGGGCATGTTTGGGCGGATTCGGTCTGCCCTTGCAAGAAGAAGACGACATATCATGTCACAATTGTTCCGGCTGCCTACGCCTGCAATGATCGGGCCTGCCGGCGCCCTTGACCCGCCATCGCCGGGATAAGCTCGGACGGCCACGGAACTTGCGCTTGCAGCCGGCAGTTGGACGCGCATCAGCAACAGGAATGCACCTGATGAAAATTTCCACCCTTGTCGTTTTTGGCGCCCTTGCCCTTTCGGCCTGCAGCACGGTCACCGATGGGCCGGGCTACGATCCCATCCCCGGCAGCATCACCTATACCGGGCAGCCGCGCACAAAGCTCACCAAGTCACCGATCGGCAGCACCTTCGCGCATGAATTTCCCGCCAATGGCGGGCAGTATGTCGAGACCTACCAGATCCAGCCGGATCGCAGCCTGAAGATCGTTCGGCGCATTTTCCAGCCCGATATCCTGAATTTCAACGATTAGTCGGCGACGGGCGGCCGAGCCCGCGGCGAACGGGACCGGAGCCGCAAAGCCACGGACGCCGGATGGCACGTGCCCCTTGCATCCGGCGCCTGCGGCCCTATGTCGTCACCGCATCGAAAGGAATTCTCGTGAAATATCGCTTTCTCATCGTCGAAGACGGCCTGCTGATTGCCATGGATCTGGAAGAAGCCATCGAGCGCAGCGGACATGAGGTGGTGGGCATTGCACCGGACATGAAGGTGGCGCTGAACTATGCCAAGGATGCCGATATCGCCTTTGTCGATGTGCGCCTGGCCGATGGCGAGACGGGTCCGCAACTGGCGCGCATTCTTGTCGAGCGCGGCATTCTTGTGGTCTTCGTCACCGGCAATCCGATGCTGGTGGAAGGTCGCGACGCCGGCGCGCTCGGCGTCATCGCCAAGCCGCTGACGCATCAGGCAGCGCTCGACGTCATCCAGTTTGCCGTCGACTGGAAAAACGGCGTCACCCGCAATCCGCCGGGACGCCTTCGCCTGTTCAAGCCGCTTGCCACTCCCGGAAACTGACTTTCGAAAAGGGCGTCAGGCCATTGAAAGTATGCGAAAAAGGCGCGGAAATGACCGCGCCTTTCCTGTGCGTGTGCTAAAAAAACGATCCGCTCAGCCGGCGAGCTTGTTGGCGATCTTGGCCACGTGGGCACCCTGGAAGCGGGCACCTTCCAGCTCGATTGCCGAAGGCTGGCGCGAACCGTCGCCATTGGTGATGGTGGAGGCGCCGTAAGGCGAACCGCCCTTGACTTCTTCCGTGCCCATCTGGCCCTGGAACGAATAGGGAAGACCGGCCACGACCATGCCGTGGTGCAGGAAGGTCGGAATGAAGGACAGGATGGTCGATTCCTGGCCGCCGTGCTGGGTGGCGGTCGAGGTGAAGACGGATCCGACCTTGCCGATCAGCTTGCCGGTAAACCACTGGCCACCGGTCTGGTCCCAGAAATTGCGCATCTGCGAGGCAACCGTACCGAAGCGCGTGCCGGCACCGACGATGATCGCGTCATAGGCTTCCAGATCAGCGGGCGTGGCAATCGCGGCCGGCTGGTCGAGCTTGTAGTGCGCGGCCTTGGCTACCTCTTCCGGCACCAGTTCCGGCACGCGCAGCACGGTCACGTCCGCGCCTTCGGACTTGGCGCCTTCGGCCACAGCGTAAGCCATGGTTTCGATATGCCCATAGGTGGAATGATAAAGTACGAGTACCTTTGCCATGTCGTTTTCTCCCTTCGTTGACAACGCCGGACTGGCGTTCGTGTTGGTGAGGAGATTACCCGCAATGGGGCTGGAATCTACCCCTAATCGAAGCACGCACTGTTCACCTATTGAAAACGACCACAACAGTTCGGTCACATTTCCGCAACAAATCGGCCGGATGTCCTTGGCTGCCACGTGGGCTCGCGCGCTGAATATGTCTTCATCTGCCGGCGCGTTTGGCCTAGGAAGAACAGACATGCCTTGCTTGATCATTCCCGCACCATGAGGACTGCCATGACGTCTCGGATCGTAACCGCTGCCATGCTCGCCATCGGCGATGAACTTCTGTCGGGCCGGACGAAGGACAAGAACATCGGCCATCTGGCCGACCTTTTCCTGCTGTCGGGGATAGACCTGAAGGAAGTCCGCATTGTCGCGGATGAGGAAGAGGCAATCGTCGAGGCGCTGAATGCGCTGAGCCGCCGCTACACCTACGTCTTCACCTCCGGCGGCATCGGCCCGACGCATGATGACATCACCGCCGATGCGGTCTCGAAGGCGTTCGGCCTGCCCTGCGAGCATGATGCGGCAGCCATGCAATTGCTGGCAGCCATGTACGAGCGGCGCGGCATGGAGTTTACCGACGCCCGAAAGCGGATGGCCCGCATGCCAAGGGGTGCCCGCCACATCGCCAACCCGGTTTCCACGGCACCGGGCTTCATTGTCGAGAATGTCTATGTGATGGCCGGCGTGCCGCAGGTCTTCCAGGCCATGGTCGACAATATCCTGCCGGAGCTCGAAACGGGGGCAAAGATGCTCACCCGCTCGCTTGCCTGTCCCTATGGCGAAGGCGATATCGGCACGCTGCTGGGCGCCATCCAGAAGGCCCATCCGGATACCAGCATCGGCTCCTACCCGAAATATGACGGCCAGCGCTTCTCCACCGAACTGGTGGTGCGCGCTCGCGACGCGGCAGCGCTTGACGCAGCGTCAGAGGCGATCAGCGCCATGATCCGCGATCTCGATACCGCGCGCGCCGCTGGCAATCCCGGCCCTGAAGCCTGAAGCGGAAAGGCGAGTTCGATCCCCCACATCCTCAGGTGACTCAGCGTGAGGCTGATGGAACACGCCAGCGCTTGACCCAGCGCAAGGCGCGTCCCATCTCCAAGGGCATGGTGGAAAAACAATCCGCCATGAGCGCAAAGGAGATATCGCCATGGGTTACAAGACCATCCTCGCCGTCCTCGACAGCCCGAAGAACACCGGGCCCATTTCCGAGTTCGCGATCGACCTGGCGCGCCAGTTTTCCGCGCATGTCGTGGGTCTTCGAGCCGAAATCCTGCCGACGGTGCCGGTGATTGCGCCGATGGAAATTCCTGACCCGACAGCCATGGAAATGCTGCAGCAGGCGGCGGAAGTGGAGACGGGCAAGATTGCCGCGGCGTTTCGCGAAAAGGCGGAGCACGAGGGCATATCCTTCGAATGGCGCTCCTTTGTCTCCTCGGCCGGCTACAGTTCCGAAAGCGTTCTGGAATGCGCGCGCGCCAGCGATCTGATCCTTGCGGCGCAGACCGACCCGGCCTTGAGCAATGACAACAGCGCGGATCTCGAAACGCTGCTGTTTGAAAGCGGCCGCCCGGTGCTGCTGGTGCCCTATATCCTTTCGGCTCCCAAGCCCGTTCGCCGCGTGCTCATCGGCTGGAATGGCTCGAAAGAGGCGGCCCGCGCCGCCTTTGACGCGCTGCCCTTCCTCACCCGGGCCGAAAGCGTCGAAATTCTCTCCATCGATCCGCCCGGCATGCCCCGCCAGGCGCCGGACCTTGCCGGTGCCGATCTGGCCGCAGCGCTTGCCCGCCACGGCGTCAACGTCACGCTGACCACGCTGGAAAAGGGCGAGCTTTCGGTGGAAGCCGTCATCGAGAACCGGCTCTCCGATAACAGCATCGATCTTCTGGTGATGGGGGGCTATGGTCATTCGCGCTGGTGGGAAATGCTGTTTGGCGGCGTCACCCGCAATGTCTTGAACAGCATGACGGCGCTGACGCTTCTGTCGCGTTGATCCGGCTTGCGCGCAGACGCGATTTACAGCTAATAGCAACGGCCAACGGGACGAGGACGACACGCCTTGGTCCCGCGGGCTGCTCCGGCGTCACGGCCAGCCCTGGACCTTTCTTCAAGCGCCGTTGCGGAGCCACCCCGAATGTCCCTACCCGATAAAGCCTTTCCCGTCTCCTGGGATCAGTTCCACCGCGATGCCCGTGCCCTTGCCTGGCGACTGGCAGGCCTTGGCCAGGAGTTTCGCGCCATTGTCTGCATCACCCGTGGCGGCCTCGTGCCGGCGGCCATCATCTCGCGCGAACTGAACATCCGCCTCATCGAAACCGTCTGCATCGCCTCCTACCACGACTATGTGAACCAGGGCGAAATGAACGTGCTGAAGGGTATTGCCGCCGACCTGACGACCGATGGCGGCCGCGACGTTCTGGTGGTGGATGACCTCACCGACACCGGCAAGACAGCATCGGAAGTGCGCGCCATGATGCCGCAAGCCCATTTCGCCTGCGTCTACGCCAAGCCGAAGGGCGTTCCGACAGTCGATACCTTCGTGACCGAGGTCTCGCAGGACACCTGGATCTACTTTCCCTGGGACATGGGCTTCACCTATCAGGAGCCGATCGCCAAGGGCACCAAGGGCTGAGCCCCCATCCAGCAGACAGGAGCGATTCGCACGGCTGCGGATCGCTCGGCCGCCTCTCTTTCTGAGGTGATACTAACTTTCATTTTTCTTCATAGGCTTAGCCGCTTCCTTTTGGGCGGACGTACGCCAAGGTTTAAGCCTTCCTTCACGTTCCTGCCCCATATTTTGGGCGTGTTCTCGTATCTGCGCGATACAACGCTGGTCATGATCGATCGAGCTTTTGAGCACACGGTGCGTTGCCAATGTTCCGGTTTTGCCGGCCACGACGCAGAGACGCCAGATGCAGCGATCGCCGAAATCTCTGACCCTGACGGCCAAACTGGCCGCCATCATTGTCGCCATCAACCTCGCAGGCATGCTGGGCCTCTCCTTCTACACCTGGCGCAGCGAAAGCGCGTCGATGCTGGAAGATGCCACGGAGAGTTGGAGCAAGGACAGCGCCCAGTTCGCAAGCCTTGCCGCTGGTGGCGTGAAATGGGGCAAGGCCGAGGCCGTGGCAGAAACCTATGCGCTCTACCGCGACGATGCCAATCTCAATCTGGTCCAGTTCGCGGCCTACGGCGCGGATCTGAAACCGGTCAACAGCTGGAGCCGATCCGGTCCGCAGAACCTGCCGACAGACGCTGACCTTGCCAAGGCAGCAGGTACCCGGCCGGAAAAGCCGCGCGTGGACATGAGCGCAGTCGGCAACGGCTATGTCACCGTGGTTGCGCCGCTTCCGCTCGACAAGGGCGGCAAGGTGAGTGGCTATGTCGTGACCACCTGGTCGGCTGAGAGCATTCTGGCAGAAGCGGCGCATAAGACATTGCTGGCGCTCTCCCTGCAGTTTGCCATCATTGCCATCGCCATTGCCGTCTTCATCCTCACCATGGGCCGCATCATCGGCCAGCCGCTGAAGGCCTTGAGCGGCCGCATCACCGGGCTTCAGGCCGGTGATCTCGAGACGCCCGTCCCCTACCGCGACCGGGGCGACGAAATCGGCTTTCTCGCCCGCGCTCTGGAAGGATTTCGCAACGATGCCGTGGCCACGCTCGAGCAGCGCCGGCTTGCCGAGGAACAGCAGCGAACGCTGAATGAAGAGCGCCTGCGCAATGCGGCGCAGACCCAGGCAACGGCTGCCACGCAGAACCACGTGATGCAGACGCTGGGCCTGGCGCTGGAGCGGGTGGCAAAGGGCAATCTCGACACGCGCCTCGACAATCTGGGACCGGAATTCGACAAGTTGCGGCTTGATTTCAACGCCATGGTGGCCTCGATCACCCGTGCCGTCGGCGACATCAAGACGGCCTCCTTTGCAGTGGAAACCGGCGCCAGTGGACTGGCAGGCCAGGCCGAACAGCTGGCGCAACGCACCGAGCGGCAGGCCGCCGCGCTTGAAGAAACCGCGGCCGCCCTTGGCCAGGTCACCAGCACCGTGCGCACGTCCTCGCACAATGCCGAAACCACCGGCGCGATGATTGCCGAAGCGAAGGCCGAGGCGCAGCATTCGGCCCACGTGGTGCGCAATGCGATCGGCGCCATGGACCGCATTCAACAGTCCTCCTCGCAGATCGGCCAGATCATTTCGGTGATCGACGAGATCGCCTTCCAGACCAACCTTCTGGCTCTCAATGCCGGGGTGGAAGCGGCGCGTGCCGGTGAAGCCGGCAAGGGCTTTGCCGTCGTTGCCCAGGAGGTGCGCGAACTCGCCCAGCGCTCGGCCAATGCCGCCAAGCAGATCAAGACGCTGATCGACGTTTCCAATTCTGAGGTCTCCGGCGGTGTCGAGCTCGTCAACCAGACGGGCGATGCACTCCTCAAGATCGAATCGCATATCGCCCGCATCAACGACGGCATTCTGGTCCTGGTCGATGCGTATCGCCAGCAGGCATCGGGCCTCCAGGAAATCAACGGCGCCCTCAACAACATGGACCAGACGACGCAGCAGAACGCAGCCATGGTGGAAGAAACCAGTGCTGCCTGCCACGAACTTCTGTCGCAGAGCCAGCTGATGCAGGACGCGGCAAACCGCTTCCAGCTGAGCCCCGGCGCCCCGTCCGCACACGCCGTGCGCCACGTTGCCTGAAACCATTCTTCCGCTTCGCAAGCAGCCCGGCACGCGACACGCGGGCTGCCCTTCAAAACCTCAACCGCAATAGAGGACCACCTGATGAGACGCACAGTCACAAGCCTTGCAGCCCTTGCCCTCCTTGCCTTCGGCGCTCAGCCGCTCCTGGCTGAAGATGCCCATGTCGCCCCGGTGACCGCCTTCTTGAAGACGGGGGTCAGCCCCTGGGTCAACGATCCCATCATCATCTCCGCGATCAAGGCACAGAACGCCCAGCATGCCGGCCTGACGGAAGCCGATATCATCAAGCTCGACAAGAAGTGGCGCGCCGAGGTGGAGGCTTCCGACAAGCCGCTGATCTCTGCGACACTCGGCAATGCCGTCTCCACCTTCCTGAAGAGCAAGCAGGCCGCCTCCAAGGGCGCAATCTCCGAAGTCTTCGTCATGGACAACAAGGGCCTGAATGTCGGCCAGAGCGATATCACCTCCGACTACTGGCAGGGTGACGAGGCAAAATTCCAGAAAAGCTTCGGCGTCGGCAAGGGCGCCATCTTCGTTGATGGCATCGAAAAGGACGAATCGACCCAGGCGCTGCAGTCGCAGGCCTCCATGACCATCATGGACGAAACCGGCACTCCGATCGGCGCCATCACGGTCGGCGTCAACATGGACGCCCTCTGATACGCAAGCCGGCAGGATCTCAATCGCGGCCGCCCTCCGGGGCGGCCTTTCTATTGAATTGATTACAGGACGTCGACGACGCTCACGCACACCGCGACGGTGCCTGGCTGTCCTCTTGACGCTTTCCTCACCGATGCCAGGCTCGATATACCCCTCCTCCAACCTGGCTTCCATCGACGACAGACACCTCTGCGCCACAGGCGGACTTGTCCTTACCCCTGCCCCATGCGATGAGGCGGCCTCATCGGTTCCCGTTGCTGATCACCGCCGGGGCCGGCAGAGACCAAGCGTCGGCCAGTGCCGGCCATGCACAGAAGGCGTCCCGGATCCATGCTTCCCTGGATACAGATCGACGAGGCAGACATTCCCGGCGATGGTGGCACGTTGCGGCTCAAGCAGCGCGGCAGCGAATTCTCCATCATGCTCGGTGCCAACGAGCTGATGAATAGTCGCCTCAGCGGATCGGAGGAGGCGCTCGCGGTCCTGTCTCAGGAAAAGATCGCCGGTCGAAAAAAGCCGCATATGCTGATCGGCGGCCTCGGCATGGGCTTTACCTTGCGCGCGGCGCTTGCCGTTCTGCCGCCGGACGCGAAGATCACCGTCGCGGAACTGGTGCCGGCCGTCGTTGCCTGGGCACGCGGCCCCATGGCAGAGGTGTTCAAGGGATGCCTCGACGATCCACGCGTCACCATCCACGAAGGCGATGTCGGTGGCCTGATCGCCGCCTCCCCGGCCACGTTCGACGCCATCCTGCTCGACGTCGACAACGGTCCCGACGGGCTGACGCGCCCCTCCAACGACCGGCTCTACGATCATGAGGGCCTGCGCGCGACGCGCGCGGCGCTCTGCCCCGGCGGCGTCTTGTCCGTCTGGTCCTCCGGCCCGGATGCCGCCTTCACGCGCCGCCTCAAGGACAGCGGATTTTTGGCCGAGGCAAAAACGGTGCGCGCCAGTACCAAACGCAGCGGCGCCCGCCATGTGATCTGGCTTGCCGTGAAGCGCTAGCGCATCCGACGCTCAAACGAAAAAGGCGCCGCATTGCTGCAGCGCCCCTGTTGCGTATGCGGTGCCTGTGAGGCTCAGGCAGCGCTGCGATAACCGTGGCTGGTGCCGCCATGGCCGTCCAGGCGGAACTTGGACAGGATCGCCGTCAGCTGGCGGCTTTCGGCGGCCAGCACCTGGCTTGCGGCGGTGGTTTCTTCCACCATGGCCGCATTCTGCTGCGTCATCTGGTCCATGTGGTTGACGGAGGTGTTGATCTCGCCGAGCGCTGCGGATTGTTCGCCGGCCGCCCGCGCAATCATCGCGACATGCTCGTTGACGCGGTTGACCTGCTCCTCGATTTCCTTCAGCGCCTCGCCGGTGGACAGAACCAGCGTCACGCCGCCCTTCACCTCGTCGGCCGATGCATTGATCAGCGTCTTGATTTCCTTGGCGGCGTTGGCCGAACGCTGCGCCAGTTCACGCACTTCCTGGGCAACCACCGCAAAACCGCGCCCCGCCTCGCCGGCACGCGCTGCCTCGACGCCGGCATTCAGCGCCAGGAGGTTGGTCTGGAAGGCAATCTCGTCGATGACGGAGATGATCTGGCTGATCTTCTGCGAGGACTGCTCGATGCGGCCCATGGCATCGATCGCGTCGCGCACGATGCCGCCCGAGCGGCCGGCGCTCACCTTGGTTTCCGAAACCATGCGGGTCGCCTCATTGGCGCGATCCGTGGAGGTGCGCACCGTCGTGGTGATTTCCTCAAGCGCTGCCGCCGTCTCTTCGAGCGAGGCAGCCTGCTGCTCGGTGCGGCGGGCAAGCTGGTTGGAAGCGGTCGACAGTTCTCCGGAATTGTCGGTGATGGTGCTGGCAGCGCTGCGCACGTTTTCCATCGTCGCCCGCAGCGTCGCCATGGTCGCGTTGACGTTTTCCTTCAGTTCGGCGAAGGCGCCCTGGAACTGGCCGCGCATGTCCTGCGTCAGATCCTGCTCGGCAAGGGCTGCAATCACGCGGCGCACTTCGGTGACGCCCTGATCGACATTTTCCACCAGTTCGTTGACGCTTGCGGCAAAGCGCTGCAGATCGGCATCGTCGTAAGACTTGGTGATGCGCTGGCTGAAATCCCCGGCCGCGGCCGAGGCCACGATACCGCTGATCGAAACCTGCAGATCCTTGCTCTGACGGTTGAGCGCGGCTTCCTGCGCTTCCATGGCACGCATCTGGATCTCGTTGGCACGAAACACTTCAAGGGCCCGCGCCATCTCGCCGATTTCGTCGAGGCGGTCGGTATCGGTGACCGGCTGGTCGGTGTTGCCCTTGGCCATGTTGCTCATGACCTGCGTCATCCGCCGGATCGGGCCGGCGATATCACGCCGCGCGATGATGAGGCTGAGGGCCACGCCGAGCGCGATGCAGACGGCGGCCGTGATGGCGAGGATCAGCACGGTCGTCTGGGAATCTTCAATGGCACGGCTGCGCGACTGCGACAGCGTGTTGGCGGAATAGGTGCTGTAGACCTTGACGGTCGCCGTCACGGCCTTCTGGCCGTCCAGCGCCTTGGCAAGCGCTGCGGCCATCACCTTGGGATCCTTGCCCGCATCGGTCCCGGCCACCTTCACCATCTCGCGGATGCTATCGAAATAGGCGCCAAGGCTCGCGCGGATATCGGCCAGCTGCTTCTGCTCGTTGGCATCGGCGGTGGCTGCGATCTTCGGAAGACGCTCCAGCATTTCCTTGGAGCGCTTTTCCGTTTCTGCGGCAAAGTCGGCTGATTTTTCCGGCGCCAGCGCCAGCTGATAGGTCATGCGGCTGATGGCGATGATATCGACGCGCAGATCCATCGCCTCGCGGGCAACCTCCTCGCGCTGGCCTGTGTCTTTGAGCGAGGAGCCAAGCAGGAAAAGGCCTTGCGTGCCGACGCCGGCAATGGCCGCGGCCGCAACGCCCATCAACACCACGACAAGGCCGATCTTCTTCAGGATGGACAGGTTCTTGATTTTCACGAGACGCATCTCCGGGCAGGGCAACAACATCAACTGTCCACGCGGGATCACGCAGACTGAGTATCTGCCGAAATCCTAAACTTCGAATATTAAATTTTTGCGCTGCAAACAGTGTGGATTATGGCACCCTCATGCGTAGATTTTGACGCCCTCAACACCGGTGACGGTCGTGTATGCGCAGCGACCCGCGCAGCTTCGACGTAAGGCCTCCTTACTCAAGCCGTTGAGTTTCCTTGGGGATTTTTTTCTCCCCGTTTTCCACAGCTTACAAACACAATATCTTGTGGTTAAAAAACGGTTGCAAACTACGCCTTGACGAATCTATCGGTTCGGCCGAGATTGAATTCCATGTTGCGGCGGCGACTGGACCGGAGCACGAGGCCGGTTCTCCAAGCGCAAAATCACCCCATCCGTCTGCAGGCGGCTTGCCATGAAGGCACGCACGCGGGGCGGTATTCGCGTGCCTTTTGCGCCACCGTCACGACAAAATTGGGCTGGTGGAAAACTGTCGTTTATACTATATTTAGTGTTTACAGCCACAGTGACCACCATATATCAGGTCACCACTCCAAGGATGGCTTGCCGCATTCGCATGACGGGCAACGGCCGCCGGTTGAAACGCAACCGCCGCGGATGAGATTTTCTGCGCCTTTCATGGCGCATAGCGAGGACGAAAAAGATGCGCATAGAACGTCGTTTCACCAAGCCGGGTCAGGGTGCCTACGCCGATATCGCCTTCCGCAAGGGGGTCAGCGAAATCCGCAATCCCGATGGCTCGATCGTCTTCCGGCTGGCCGATATCGATGTTCCCGCGCAGTTTTCGCAGGTCGCCACCGACGTGCTGGCGCAGAAGTATTTCCGCAAGGCCGGCGTGCCGAAGTTCTTGAAGAAGGTCGAGGAAAACGATGTTCCCTCGTTCCTCTGGCGCTCCGTGGCCGATGAAAAGAAGCTGAAGGATCTGCCGGAAGCCGAGCGCTACGGATCGGAAACCGATGCGCGCCAGGTGTTTTCGCGTCTCGCCGGCACCTGGACCTACTGGGGCTGGAAGGGTGGCTATTTCTCGTCCGAGGAAGACGCCTCCGCTTTCATGGACGAGCTGTCCTACATGCTCGCCACCCAGCGCGTTGCGCCGAACTCGCCGCAGTGGTTCAACACCGGCCTGCACTGGGCCTATGGCATTGACGGTCCGGGCCAGGGGCATTTCTACGTCGACCCCTTCACCGGCAAGCTGACGAAGTCGAAATCCTCTTACGAGCATCCGCAGCCGCATGCCTGCTTCATCCAGTCCGTCGAGGACGACCTCGTCAACGAGGGCGGCATCATGGACCTGTGGGTGCGTGAAGCGCGCCTGTTCAAGTACGGCTCCGGCACCGGCTCCAACTTCTCCTATCTGCGCGGCGAAGGCGAAAAGCTGTCGGGCGGCGGTCGCTCGTCCGGCCTCATGTCCTTCCTGAAGATCGGTGACCGCGCAGCCGGCGCCATCAAGTCCGGCGGCACCACGCGCCGTGCGGCCAAGATGGTCGTCGTTGACATCGACCATCCGGATATCGAAGCCTATATCGACTGGAAGGTGAAGGAAGAGCAGAAGGTTGCCGCTCTCGTCACCGGTTCCAAGGTGGTTGCCAAGCACCTCAAGGCCATCATGAAGGCCTGCGTCAACTGCGAAGCCGACAACGAAGCCTGCTACGATCCGAACCAGAACCCGGCCCTGAAGCGCGAAATCAAGGCCGCCAAGAAGGACCAGGTTCCGGAAAACTATGTCAAGCGCGTCATCCAGTTCGCCAAGCAGGGTTATAAGGATCTCGACTTCAAGACCTATGACACGGACTGGGATTCGGAAGCCTATCTGACGGTCTCCGGCCAGAACTCCAACAATTCCGTCTCGCTGAAGGACGATTTTTTGCGCGCTGTCGAGAATGACGGCGAGTGGAACCTGACCGCCCGCAAGGACGGCAAGGTGATGAAGACGCTGAAGGCCCGCGACCTCTGGGAAAAGATTTCCTATGCCGCCTGGGCATCGGCCGATCCGGGCCTGCACTTCAACACGACGATGAACGACTGGCACACCTGCCCGGCGGCAGGCCCGATCCGCGCATCGAACCCGTGCTCGGAATACATGTTCCTTGACGACACGGCCTGCAACCTTGCCTCGCTGAACCTTCTGCAGTTCAAGGACGCCAAGACCAAGAACATCGACATTGCCGATTACGAACACGCCGTTCGCCTCTGGACCGTCGTGCTCGAAGTCTCCGTCATGATGGCGCAGTTCCCGTCGCGCCAGATTGCCGAACTGTCCTACCAGTACCGCACGCTCGGCCTCGGCTATGCCAATATCGGCGGCCTCTTGATGTCCTCGGGCATCCCGTATGACTCTGCGGAAGGTCGCGCCATTGCCGGCTCGCTCACCGCCATCATGACGGGCGTGGCTTACGCAACGTCAGCGGAAATCGCCTCCGAGCTTGGCCCCTTCCCCGGCTTTGCGCCGAACCGCGACAACATGCTGCGCGTCATGCGCAACCATCGCCGCGCCGCCTACGGTGAAGCGACCGGCTATGAAGGCCTGTCGGTCAACCCGGTCCCGCTCGTCCATGCGGAAAACCCGGACCAGGATCTCGTCGCCCATGCCAAGGCTGCCTGGGACAAGGCGATCGCGCTTGGCGAACAGCACGGCTACCGCAATGCCCAGACGACGGTGATTGCGCCGACCGGCACGATCGGCCTCGTGATGGATTGCGACACGACCGGCATCGAGCCTGACTTCGCGCTGGTGAAGTTCAAGAAGCTCGCCGGCGGCGGCTACTTCAAGATCATCAACGGCGCCGTTCCGGAAGCGCTACGCACGCTCGGCTACACGGAAAGCCAGATTGCCGAGATCGAGGCCTATGCCGTCGGCCATGGCAACATCAACCAGGCGCCCGGCATCAACCCCGGCTCGCTGAAGACCAAGGGCTTTACCGACGAGAAGATCGACGCGATCAACGGCGCCACCAAGGCCGCCTTTGACATCAAGTTCGTCTTCAACCAGTGGACGCTCGGAGCCGACTTCCTCAAGGAAACCCTGAAAGTTTCCGACGAGCAGCTTGCCGACATGAGCTTCAACCTTCTGGAGCATATCGGCTTCTCGAAGAAGGACATCGAAGCCGCCAACATCCATGTCTGCGGTGCAATGACGCTGGAAGGCGCGCCTTTCCTGAAGAACGAGCACCTGCCCGTCTTCGATTGCGCCAACCCCTGCGGCAAGATCGGCAAGCGGTATCTGTCGGTCGAAAGCCATATCCGCATGATGGCGGCAGCCCAGCCGTTCATCTCTGGCGCGATCTCCAAGACGATCAACATGCCGAACGAGGCAACCGTGGAGGATTGCGGCGCCGCCTACATGCTCTCCTGGAAGCTGGCGCTGAAGGCCAACGCCCTCTATCGCGATGGCTCGAAGCTGTCGCAGCCGCTCAACGCCTCGCTCATCGAGGACGAGGAGGACGAGGATGCGGTGGAAGAGCTGATCCAGCAGCCGCAGGCCGCGCAGGCCGTGACGATCACCGAAAAGATCGTCGAGCGCGTGATCGAGCGTGTCACCCGCGAGCGGGAAAAGCTGCCGAACCGCCGCCAGGGCTATACCCAGAAGGCGAATGTCGGTGGTCACAAGGTCTATCTGCGCACCGGCGAATTCGGTGACGGCCGCATCGGCGAGATCTTCATCGACATGCACAAGGAAGGTGCTGCCTTCCGTGCGATGATGAACAACTTTGCCATCGCCATCTCGCTCGGCCTGCAATACGGCGTGCCGCTCGAGGAATATGTCGAGGCCTTCACCTTCACCAAGTTCGAGCCGGCCGGCATCGTGACGGGCAATGACGCGATCAAGAACGCCACGTCGATCCTCGACTACGTGTTCCGCGAACTCGCCGTCTCCTATCTCGGCCGCCACGATCTGGCCCATGTCGATACGTCTGACTTCTCGCAGACGGCACTCGGCAAGGGCATCCAGGAAGGCAAGACCAACCTCGTCTCCACCGGCTGGACGCGCGGCTACAAGCCGACGCTGGTCTCCAGCAGCGAGCGCGGCATGAGCGGTTCGGAAGCCAAGGGTTCGGCAACCGCCGCCCCTGCCAAGGCATCGGCTGGCGGCAATGTGACGGCCTTTGCAGGCTCTGCCGCCCGCAAGCTCGAAACGACGCTTGCCATTTCGACCTCGGAAGTCGTCTCCTTCAAGCGCGATTACGAAGAGCGCGCCAAGGAACTGGCCGAAGAGATCGCCGAAGAAGTGATCGCCGACGAAAGCCAGCAGGCAGCAACGGCACTCTTCTCCGACAAGGCCGAAGCCGACGCAGCCGCTGCCAAGGCTGACGCCAAGAAGGTGGAAGCCGAACGCCGCATGCGCTCCATCGCGCAAGGCTACACGGGCAACATGTGCTCCGAGTGCCAGAACTTCACGATGGTGCGCAATGGCACCTGCGAGAAGTGCGACACGTGCGGTGCGACGAGCGGGTGCAGCTGATTGCGCTGAGATTGAAGGAATGCGGCGGCCCGGGGGAAACCTCGGGCCTTTTGCTGCCGGAAGATGACTGCCGGTTCATGCGAGGCGATGGATCCTCGGGTCAAGCCCGAGGATGACGACCAAGTGGGGCCAACGCCCCATATTTTCGTATAGACAAGAGCCGGGCGACGTTATCCTTGCGCTTGACTCGAGGATCCATTGCCCCGCCTGCTGCCCGCAAGACCGCGCAATGTCCCCATCATAACCGATCAATTAAACAGGGCACGCCCTGTTGTTACCACCTGCCTTTGAGCCAGTTCGCCCCCCCCTCTGCCCTGCCGGGCATCTCCCCCACAGGTGGGGAGATCACCGTGCCGCAGCGTCGCCGTTCCCATTGCAGGTTGGCGGCAACTACCTCGACGCAAAATTTGTCTCCAGATTGACAGGCGGGAAGCCTCGTTGGCCCAGGGAGTGCGAGTCGCATGGCGAATCGCGCTCGCCTGTACCTTCATGGCTGGGCGAACCGGTGCCGTTCTGCCGATCTCCCCACCTGTGGGGGAGATGCCCGGCAGGGCAGAGGGGGCGCGCTTGCGCAGGCGGCTAGCCTCGGTTCCCAACAGCGCGCCGGCATCGCTGCCGATCGCCCTCGACTGTAGCTCCATGGCTGGGCGAGCCGGTGCCGCTCTCCTGATCTCCCCACCCGTGGGGGAGATGCCCGGCAGGGCAGAGGGGGGCGCGCTTGCGCAGACGGCAGCCTCGAGACGGGCGCGCTTGCGCATCGGGCTAATGCTTGGCTTGGGCGCAAAGGCACCATCCAGCGGAAGCCCCACCCCCCCCCGCAAAACAGCCCTACCCCTCCAGCCACCCCGCCGGCACCGGGGCGTCGTCGTAGCCGCCATAGACCGATTGATCGAAGGGGATGACCGCCCCCGTCATCATGCCGCTCTCGTCAGACGCCATCCAGAGCACCGTGCGGGCCACTTCCTTGGGATCAAGGATTCGGCCGAAGGGTTTTTCGGCGGCCTTGCGGTCGATGAAGTCGGGGTCACCGGTTTCAGACAGGATGAGCTTGCGCTCGTGGTCGGAATTCATCCAGCCGATATCCAGCTGGTTGACGTGGATGCGGTGGCGCATCAGCGAGAAGGCGGCGTTGCGCGTCAGCGTCGCCAGCGCCCCCTTCGACGCCGAATAGGGGGTGAGGAACGGCTGGCCGGCCAGGCTCGACATCGAGCCGATATTGACGATCCGCCCCTCGATGCCGTCGCGGATCATCAGTTTCACCGCATCCTGCATCAGGAAGAAGGGAGCGCGCGTATTGACCGCAAACATCCGGTCAAACAGCTCTGGCGTGGTGGTGAGAAGATTGCCACGGTCGGTGAGGCCGGCGGCACTCACCAGAATGTCGACACGGGAAAATTCCCGGTCGGCAGCGGCGATCACGGTGCGCACCGCGTCGATACGGCCAAGGTCTGCGGCGACCATTTTGACCGGCACGCCCGTATCGGCCGCAATGCGCTCTGCCACCGCCTCGCCCTTTCGAGCGTCGCGACCGACAAGCACAAGGCCGGCCGCACCCGCTTGCGCAAACTGTGTGGCAATGGCGGCACCCAGCCCCTGCGTGCCGCCCGTGATAACCGCGATCCTGCCTTCAATCCGGCTCATGGCCGCTCCTCCCCTTCCTCTGTCGCCACTCCGGCAGGCCGTTCAATCTGCCGGATCTCTTTGCGGACGGGCGCCTCCCCGCGCCCGCTCCGCTTGGCCTTAAAAACTCAGGCCTTGCCTTCCAGCCCGGTTGCCACCACCGAGACGCGGAAGCGGCCATCGAGATTGCGGTCGAAAATGGCGCCGACGACGATGTCGGCTTCGTCCTGCACCTCGTCGCGAATGCGGCTTGCGGCCTCGTCCACCTCAAACAGCGTCATGTCGGAGCCGCCGGAGATGGAGATGAGCACGCCCCGCGCGCCATGCACCGAGATATCGTCCAGGAGCGGATTGGCGATGGCGGCTTCCGCAGCCTTCATCGCCCGGCCCGTGCCTTCCGCCTCGCCGGTGCCCATCATCGCCCGGCCCATGCCGCGCATGACGGATTTCACGTCGGCGAAATCGAGGTTGATGAGGCCCTCCTTGACGATGAGATCGGTGATGCAGCCGACACCGGCGAACAGCACGCGGTCGGCGGTCATGAAGGCATCGGCAAAGGTGGTCTTGGCGTCGGCAATGCGGAACAGGTTCTGGTTCGGAATGACGATGACCGTGTCGGCCGCCAGCCGCAAGGCCTCGATGCCAGCTTCCGCCGTCCTCAGGCGCCGGTTGCCCTCGAAAGAAAACGGTTTGGTGACGACGCCGACCGTCAGGATGCCGGCGGCCCGCGCGGCAGCGGCAATCACCGGTGCGGCCCCCGTGCCTGTGCCGCCGCCCATGCCGGCGGTGACGAAGCACATGTGCGAACCGGCCAGATGATCCATGATCTCGTCGATGGATTCTTCAGCAGCCGCCCGCCCGACCTCGGGCAGCGAGCCGGCACCAAGCCCTTCCGTCACATGCGCCCCAAGCTGGATGCGGCGCGAGGCCTTGGAGGTGGCCAGCACCTGCGCATCGGTGTTGGCAGCGATGAATTCGACGCCTTCGAGATCTTCGGCGATCATGTTGTTGATCGCGTTGCCGCCGCCGCCGCCAACCCCGATGACGGTGATGTGGGGCCGCAATCCGGTAATGCCGCTCCTGGCATTGCTCATGGTATTCTCCTTTTATGCAGAGCCTGCAGCCCGGCGATCGCGCCGTCATGCAGCCTGTCGGATGCAAACGGACGCTTCAATTCTGTGATGAGACGCATCGTGCTTCCGACAACCGATCCCGATGAGGGGCCGATGCTTGCAGGCCGACGGCGAATCGGGGGCACATTAGCATGGCCAAGGCGGCAAAGCCGGGGCGAAGACGCGCTGAAGAGAGAGATGTTTTGGCAGGCCTTCTCGCGGGCATCGCCACCCGCATAAAGATGCCTGCCCCAACGAAAAATGGCTCCCCCGGACCTGGGGAAGCCATGACTTTTACGCCTCTTCGGCGTGTAGACTAGAACTTGTAGTTGATACCCGCCTTGACCGAATGATCGTGCAGGTCGCGCTCGGAGGGCGCACCGCTGTCGAAGCTGCGGACGTTCGGCGTGCCGGTGTAGTTGTATTCCACCTTGGCCGAAATGTTGGACGTCAGCTTCTGCTCGACGCCGGCGCCGATGATATAGCCGGGCTTCCAGCCATCCGGGCCGGACACGTTGCCATTGTCACGGAAACTGGTCATGGCAAGGCCGGCCGTGCCATAGATCAGCGTCTGGTCGAGCGGCATGCCGACCTTGCCCTTGGCGGCCAGGCGATGACGCTCCTTGAGCTCACCGCCGTTGACGCGCACTTCCGTGTCGCCCATGTAGGAGGCTTCGACTTCACCGCCGACGACGGCGCGGCCGACCGTGGTGTTGTAGCCTGCCTGCACGCCGGCTGCGACGCCGTTGTTGCTGGAGAACGGGTTCAGTTTCGGCATCCCAACGCCGGCATGCGCACCGACATAGGCGCCATCCCAGCCGGACGAGACCGACGGTTCGCTATAGACCGGCGGCTCCGAATAGGGCGCGGCAAGATCGGCGGCGCAAGCGGCCGAGGCAAAGGCAGCAGTGGCGGAAAGGGTGGCGAAAAGCGCCACGGCATAAGGCTTCGAGGTCATGATACTACTCCATACACAGCCTGCATGTGGCGAATGCGCAGGCGATACATTCGGCTGTCACCACGGGATCCTCTAAACGGCCAAGCCCCATACCGAGCGCCGATCCCGTACCAAAGATACCTTTCATTCGCATCAATTCATAAACATTCCATTAACCGAGCCCGGGCCGGTGCACCCGTCTGTGGCAGTCTGACACAAGACCTTTCGAAATGCCTTCGCGGTCGTCAGGGATTTTCCTTAAGATAGGCAATCACATCGTCGATCTGCGACTGAAACCAGAAGCCGTAAAAGCGCATTTTCGTGCCGGGAATTTTTTTCGACGGGCTTGCGAGAAATTCGCCAAGTGCGGCCTCGTCCCACACCAAGCCGGCCGCCCCCGCCTCTCGAAGCGCCGGTGAATAGGCATAGCCCGCCACGCTTGCGGCCCGCCGCCCGACCACGCCCTTCAGGTTCGGACCAAAGCCGTTGCTCTCGCTGTCTACCACATGGCAGGACGCGCATTGCTGGAAGGTGCGACGCCCCTTCTGCGCATCGGCGGCATCGGCCGGCGCAGTGGTGAAAGCCAACAAAGCAAAGAGCAGCGCCTGTCGCACACGCGCTCGCCGGGGAAATTTTCCCCCTGCGTGGTTTCGTTCGAAAAGAAAAAACGCTCTTCCTGTCACGTTACCCTGCCGCCCCCCCATTCGCCCTGTCTCACGATGGCGGCGCAACGCACGACTGCCGGCCATGACGCGCCCGAGAAACAGTAGGCCCGAAAGCAAGGTTGGCAAGAGAAGAGAGGCATAGGTATCGCTCCACATGTCCGACCACCGCAGCGGGTTGCCGTCGGCGAGATCATCGAAGAGATCGAGCACTTCGTTTGTCATCTGGAGGGCAGCGACCAGAAGCAGGCTGAACGCGATACGGCGCGAGACGAGCAGACACATGAGAAACGTGCCGAGCGCCACCAGGACATGGAGGCTCTCAGGTCCAAGACGGGTCACGTCGAGCACTATCTGCTTCATCTCGCCATACATGACATCGTCCCCGCAAGCGCTGGAACGCGTCCTACCATCGATCATCGACCCGAGGCCAGACCTTGCTGTCTCCGGAAAAAGGATCGGGCTTTCACAGATTGAATCAACGCCTTGCCGGATCGATTCATCCAAGCACCGTAAGGTGCTGATAGAACGTCGCTTTTTGACTGGTTTCAGCCAAAGAAAAGGCCTTGTCCGGCAGGGGAAACGGGACAAGGCCTGAAACAGACTGGAGATAAAAGTCTTGTTCTTGTCGGGCTGTGGTGGATCACAGCCGGGTCGCCGCATCTGGGAGGTCTGCAGCGACCATCTTGTTCGCTCTGTTAACGGATTTCTCGCATTCTGGTTCCACCAAGCATTAACTTCCTCGCCCTACCGTCTCTCCCTCACAGAGCATGGAGACAAGAATGGCGGCCCCTTCTTTTCGCTTCACCCATTTCGACCTGAAGGCACAGCGCGCCGGCACGATCATTGAGGTCACGCTGTCGGCCGTCAACAATGTGCGGCTGATGTCGGCGGTCAATTACCAGCGCTTTACGGAAAAGCTGGATTTCAAATTCATCGGCGGCGTTGCGAAAAAATCGCCCATCCGGCTGGTCATTCCCGAAGGCGGCCACTGGCATCTGGTGGTGGATGGCGATGGCCATCATGGCTTGGCTGATTCAGCGGTGAAGATGGTGAGCGCCCCGTCCGCCGGCACCGCTCCGCCGGCGCGCAAACAGGCCTGATGGCCCGTAGCGATAGATTTCAGGCCCCGCCCCTCTCGCGGCGCAGCTTTGCCCACCAGTCCAGGCGCTTGCGGATCTCGCGCTCGAACCCGCGCTCCGGCGGATCGTAGAACACCTGCCGGCCAAGCTTGTCGGGGAAATAGTCCTGTCCCGAAAACGCATCCGGCTCGTCGTGGTCGTAACGGTAGCCGTCGCCATAGCCCTCGCCCTTCATCAGCTTGGTCGGGGCGTTCAGAATGCGCTTTGGCGGCAGAAGCGAGCCGTTTTCCTTGGCCGTGCGCATCGCCGCCTTGAAGGCGACGTAGACGGCATTGGATTTGGGCGCGGTGGCGAGATAGACGCAGGCCTGAGCCAGCGCCAGCTCCCCCTCCGGCGAGCCCAGATAATCATAGGCATCCTTGGCGGCATTGCAGATGACCAGAGCCTGCGGATCGGCAAGGCCGATATCCTCGACCGCCATGCGCACCAGCCGGCGGCCGATATAGAGCGGATCCTCTCCGGCATCGAACATGCGCGCCAGATAGTAGAGCGCCGCATCGGGATCGGAACCGCGCACCGATTTGTGCAGCGCAGAGATGAGATTGTAATGGCCGTCCTGCGCCTTGTCATAGACCGGCGCGCGGCGCTGCACGATGCGCGACAGGCCTTCTGTGTCGAACCGCTCGCCCTCGCGGGCCGCCCGCCACACCTCTTCGGCAAGCGTCAGCACGGCCCGGCCGTCACCATCGGCCATCCGAACAAGCGCCGCGCGCGCCTCCTCATCGAGCGGAAGCGGCTTACCCTCCACCGTCTCGGCGCGTGACAGGAGTTCGGCAAGGCTTTCTTCGTCATGGGCACGAAAGGTCAGCACCCGCGCCCGCGACAGAAGAGCGGCGTTCAGCTCGAAACTCGGGTTTTCGGTGGTTGCGCCGACAAGGATGACGGTCCCGTCTTCCATCACGGGCAGAAAACTGTCCTGCTGGGCGCGGTTGAAGCGATGGATCTCGTCCACGAAGAGCAGGGTCTGGCGCCCATCCATACGGCGAAGCCGCGCGGCATCGAACACTTTCTTCAGATCCGCCACGCCGGAAAAGATCGCCGAAATCTGTTCGAAGGCAAGCCCCGTCTCGCCGGACAGGAGCCGTGCCACCGTGGTCTTTCCCGTGCCCGGCGGCCCCCAGAAGATCATCGATCCGAGCGAGCCCGAGGCGATCATGCGGCGGAGAACGCCGTCCTCGCCCGTCAGGTGTGGCTGGCCCGTCACCTCGGCAAGCGAAGTCGGCCGCAGGCGATCGGCAAGCGGTCGCTTGGATGCGACCGCCTCCGGCAGGCTTTTGCGGAACAGATCCTCGCTCATCGGAAGAATTGGCGGATGCGCTGTCCGTCGCGCTCGATCTCGACGCGCCACAGCGAGGGATTGCTGGCCGCGAGCGTCTGCAGCACCTTGGTGGACGACACGGCATCTCCGTTCAGCGACACAACAATATCGCCGGCCTGAAAGCCCAGCCGTGCCGCCGGCGAACCACGCACCACCTCGGAGACGACGACACCGGTCTTGTCGGTGGGAAGGCGCAGCTCGGTTGCAAGCTTCGGCGACAGATTGGCGACGCGCAGGCCCGCAAACGGGTTGCGTCCCTCGATCAGTCGTTCATCGCGCGGCACCGTTTCGGGCGCGGTGCCCAGCACCATGGTCAACTGGCGTTCACCACCATTCTGCGACACGGTCAGATGCACCGGCTTGCCAAGACCTGCCGTCGTCAGGCGATACCAGAGCGCATCCGGATGCTCGACGGCAATGCCGTTGGCCGCGGTAATCACTTCGCCGGGCTTCAGCCCCGCCTTGTCGGCCGGTCCGCCTTCGGTGACGCTCACCACGATGGCGCCGCGCGCGGTCTTGAGGCCCAGTGCCTCGGCCACTTCCGATGTCACCGGCTGGAAGGTCGCCCCGACATAGGGCTTTTCAAAGCTCGTCTTGCCCTCCTCCGCTGCGGCCACGAAGACTTTGACGAGATTGGCCGGAATGGCAAAGCCGATGCCGTTCGAGCCACCGCCACGCGAAAAGATCGCCGTATTGATGCCGATCAGTTCGCCCCTCATGTTCATCAGCGCACCGCCGGAATTGCCGGGATTGATCGAGGCATCGGTCTGGATGAAGAATCCGACATCACCGCTCGAGACCTGGTTGCGGGCAAGCGCCGACACAATGCCGCTGGTCACCGTCTGCCCGACGCCGAAGGGATTGCCGATGGCGAGCACCAGGTCGCCCACCTCGACCGCATCGGAATTGCCAATGGCAAGAACCGGAAACTCTTCCTTGGCCTTGATCTTCAGGACGGCAAGATCGATGTTTTCGTCCTTCAGCAGCACCTCGCAGGGAAACTCGCGGCCGTCGGGCAGCGCGATCTTGATGTCGTCCGCCCCCTGGATGACGTGGTTGTTGGTCACCACGAGGCCATTGTGCGAGACGATGACGCCAGAGCCCAGCGACGACTGCTTTTCCGAACGGTTCGGCATGCGCTGGCCGAAAAACTGCTCGAAGAAGGGGTCGCCGGCAAACGGGTTCTGTCGCTGCACGACGCGCTCGGCATAGACGTTCACCACGGCGCCCGATGTCTGCTTGACCAGCGGCGCAAAGGACAATTGCATCTCCGGGCGGCTCTGCGGCACGGTCTTGTCCTGCGCAAAACCCTGCGACGGCAGGATCAGCGACAGGGCCAGAAGGCAGAGGGAGATGCTTTTCGGCATGCTCAGCATGTGATTCCTCACTTTGACGGGTAGATGATTTCTATCTGCAAACGCTAGAAATGAAAGGTGGCCGAAAATGGGGATGCAGGGACGGCGAATGCTGCCCGCGCATTAAACTATGTTCATGTGATGAAGACATAGATCCAGGCGTGGAAAAGGCGAGCCTTCTCCCTCATTGCCTGGCGCAGCAGCCCCTTCGTCTCCGCACGCGCATATCAGTGAAGCGGGATGCACGGCTTTTGGTGGGAACCATTTGGCCCGCGCTTCGTAGTGGGGGTTCATGGAGAGCAAATTGATGAAGACGAACCGCCTCGCCCACACCCTTGCCGCCGGCGCCGTTGCGCTCATGGGCTTTGCTGCCCTTCCCGCCGCCCCGGCGTTTGCCGCAAGCTTTGATTGCCAGAAGGCCGATCTTTCGGGCGGCGAGAAGGTGATCTGCGAGGACCGGTCGCTGAACGATCTCGATGTGAAGATGGCAACCACCTTCGACATCCTGACCTCGCTGATGGCGATGGGTAACCGAGACCAGTTGAAGGAAACGCAACTGGCCTGGCTGAAGAAGCGCCAGGAGTGCGGGGCCGATGCGGCCTGCATTCGTGCAGCCTATGAGGAGCGTATGACGCAGCTGAACGAGGCGACAAAGACGCTGATCCGCCCGCTCTGACGGACGGATCCGCGTGCTCGTCAGGCCTTGCGGCTGTTGCCGATATAGATGAGCGCAAGCGCCCCGGCGAGAAGCGCGATTGCCAGATACCGTCCCCCGTCGAGCGGAATGACGGCATTGCCGAACCAGCCGAAGTGATCGATCAGCAGGCTCATCGCCAGCTGGCCGGTGATGACGGCAACGGTTGCCGCTGCAATCCCGACGCGCGGCACGGCCACCACGTTGACGAGAATATAGACCACGCCGAACAGGGCACCGATCAGCTGCCATTTCGGTGCTGTGAACAGCGTCTGCGCGTGGGCCGGCTCGAAGAAGAAGAACAGCAGGAAGGAAATGGCAGCCCCCAGCACGAAGGTGAGCCACGCCGTTTCCATCACGCCCGCCGCACGGCCGAGACGCCCGTTGATGGAGGATTGCGCAGCAAGCGAAATACCGCCGGCCAGCGCCAGAAGAGTGACAAGCACGAAGATCATCGATTGAGAATCCCAAGAGCCAGAAGAATGAGCAGGAGTGCACCGACGCGATAACGGTCCATGGCGCGGCGCGGCGTGCCGAAGAAACCGAAATGGTCGATCGCGAGGCTTGCCGCGACCTGACCGCACAGAATGCCGACCATGGTGGTTCCGACACCGATGACCGGCGTCGCAAGCGTGAGCACGATGACATAGACCGGGCCAAGAACGCCGCCGACCAGAAGCCAGCGCGGTTGGGCAAACAGGCCCGGCAGGCTGCGCTTCGGCGCAAAGACAAGCGCCACCGACATCAGCAAGCCGCCGACCAGAAAGATCGACAGGGTGGCCGCCATATGCCCCACCTCCTCGCCGAGAGGCCCGAGCAGCCCCGCCTCGACGGACAGCCCCATGCCGGAAGCGACGACCAGCAGAAGAATGACAATGTGCCCCATGCGACGGCTCTCCCTTCTTGTTGAAGGAAGCGGAGGTAGGCTAGTGTCCGGAAAACAACAATGATGCCTCAGAGCAAATGAAGTTTGTCCCATGAGCAATGATCTGACGCTTCTGTCGCTGCGACTGTTCGTAGATCTCGCAGCGACCGCCAGTTTCAGCGCGACAGCGCGGCGCCACAGCCTGCCGCCCTCCTCCGTCTCCCGCCACATCAGCGGCCTCGAAGAGCTGCTCGGCCAGCGCCTGCTGTTTCGCAACACGCGCGCAGTGACGTTGACGGATGCCGGATCGGCCTATCTGCGCGAGGTGCGCGAGGCCTTGTCGCAGATCGACCTTGCAAGCGAACAGGCCCGCGGGGCAGCCGGCGAGGCACGCGGCCTCCTGCGCATCAATGCGCCCGTTGCGTTCGGACGGCGCCATATCGCGCCGCTGCTTTCCGCCTATCAGGCACTGCACCCACGGGTGGAGGTGGACCTCACGCTTTCCGATACCTTCATCGATCCCGTGGCCGAGGGCGCCGACATCACCATCCGCATCGGGCAGATGAAGGATTCAAGCCTCAGCGGGCGCAAGCTGACGCCGCAGCGCTACGTCGTCTGCGCCTCTCCCGCATATCTTGCCCGCCACGGCGCGCCGCAGGGTCAGGACGCGCTCTCCGACCACAATTGCCTGCTCTACAAGGGCATCAACGGGGCGCAGAAATGGTATTTTCGAACGGCAACAGGCGGTGGAGAATTGCGCCCCTGTCTCGTGCGCGGCAATCTGACCAGCAACAATGCCGACAGCCTTGTGGAGGCCGCTCTCCAGCATCAGGGGCTCGTGCTGTTTCCCACCTGGCTCGTGCATGAGCATCTGGCAAGCGGCAGGCTGGTGCCGGTGATGACCGATGTCGAGGCGGCCGTCGATACCAGCATTCACGACATTCACTTGATCTACCCGGAAAACCGCCTGCGCTCCTTCAAGGTGCTGTCCTTCCGCGATTATCTGCTTGGCCGGATCGGGACGCCGCCCTACTGGGATCACCCGGTCGCGCCCGCACCATAAGCGCCCACAAACTGAAAGGGCCTGCCGGATTGCGCCGGCAGGCCTTTTCGTCATGGTTGCGGTTCAGCCCTTAGTCCGGCAGGATGCGCACGGCGCCCTTGTCGGCGCTGGAGGCGAAGGCGGCATAGGCCTTGAGCGCCGTCGTGACATTGCGCTTGCGCGGCGCGGCCGGCTTCCAGCCGAGCTTGTCCTGTTCGGCCCGGCGGCTGGCCAGTTCGCTGTCCTGAACCAGAAGGTTGATCGTGCGGTTGGGAATATCGATCTCGATCATGTCGCCTTCGCGTACGAGACCGATCGCACCGCCATTGGCCGCTTCCGGCGAGGCATGGCCGATGGAGAGGCCGGAGGTTCCGCCGGAAAAGCGGCCGTCGGTGATCAGCGCGCAGGCCTTGCCGAGCCCCTTCGACTTCAGATAGCTCGTCGGATAGAGCATTTCCTGCATGCCGGGGCCGCCCTTCGGGCCTTCGTAACGGATGACGACGACATCGCCGGCCTTCACCTCGTTGTTGAGGATGGACTTCACCGACGCATCCTGGCTCTCGAAGACGCGCGCCGGACCGGTGAATTTCAGGATCGATTCGTCAACGCCCGCCGTCTTCACGATGCAGCCGTCGAGCGCGATATTGCCGTAGAGCACCGCAAGACCGCCATCCTTGGAAAACGGCTTTTCGACCGAGCGGATGACACCCGTTTCGCCATCGGTATCCAGATCATCCCAGCGCGAGGACTGCGAGAAGGCAACCTGCGTCGGCACGCCGCCGGGGGCAGCCTTGAAGAAGGTGCGCACGCTTTCCGAATTGGTGCGAGTGATATCCCAGCGGTTGATGGCGTCGCCGAGCGTTGCCTCATGCACCGTCTTGCAGTCGGTGTGGATGAGGCCGCCGCGCTCCAGTTCGCCGAGAATGCGCATGATGCCGCCGGCGCGGTGGACGTCTTCCATGTGAACGTCCTGTTTGGCCGGCGCCACCTTCGACAGGCAGGGCACGCGGCGCGACAGGCGGTCGATATCGTCCATGGTGAAATCGACGCCGCCCTCATAGGCCGCCGCCAGGATATGCAGAACCGTATTGGTCGATCCGCCCATGGCGATATCGAGCGTCATGGCGTTCTCAAACGCTTCCTTGGAGGCGATGGTGCGCGGCAGGACGCTCTCGTCCTCCTGCTCGTAGTAGCGGCGGGCGAGATCGACGATCAGGTGGCCGGCCTCGACGAACAGGCGCTTGCGGTCGGAATGGGTGGCAAGCGTCGAACCGTTGCCGGGCAGCGACAGGCCGAGCGCTTCGGTGAGGCAGTTCATGGAATTGGCGGTGAACATGCCCGAGCACGAGCCGCAGGTGGGACAGGCCGAGCGTTCGATTGCCTGCACATCCGCGTCGGAATATTTTTCGTCGGCCGCCGCCACCATGGCATCAACAAGGTCGAGCGCGACGGTCTTGCCATGCATGACCACCTTGCCGGCCTCCATCGGACCACCGGACACGAAGACGGCGGGAATGTTGAGGCGCATCGCGGCATTCAGCATGCCGGGCGTGATCTTGTCGCAGTTGGAGATGCAGACCATGGCGTCAGCGCAATGCGCATTGACCATGTACTCGACCGAGTCGGCGATGATCTCGCGCGACGGCAGCGAATAGAGCATGCCGTCATGGCCCATGGCGATGCCGTCGTCGACGGCAATCGTGTTGAATTCCTTGGCAACGCCGCCCGCCGCCTCGATCTCGCGCGCCACCAGCTGACCGAGATCCTTGAGGTGCACATGGCCCGGCACGAACTGCGTGAAGGAATTGACCACGGCAATGATCGGCTTGCCGAAATCGCTGTCCTTCATGCCCGTGGCGCGCCAGAGACCGCGGGCGCCCGCCATGTTGCGGCCATGGGTCGTCGTTCTCGAACGGTATGCAGGCATGGTATTATCCTCAGGTCTTGAACGTGGGAGGGGCATGACCGCTGCTTTGCTGGCCATAATGCCCTGCTTTTGGGCTTTTCCTAGCGGAAACGGCCTGCGGTGTCACTATCACGACAGGCCAAAGCGGTACGCCTCGCCCCGTCTTCAGCATCACGAGAACGTGGCTGCCGCACTTTCTACACCCTCTGTGAAACCGGCTTCCTTGCCGTTACGTATAGAGATGATCATAAACACCCGCCGCTCTGCAGGAGACTGTCCATGCCGGCCTATCGTCCGCCCCGCATCCCCGCTTCCGAGATCACGCCGCAGTCGCTCTATCTGTCGCGGCGCGGCTTTATCGCCGGCGCTGCCGCCGGCATGGCGCTAACCGGTGCTAGCGGTGCTCTCGCAGCCCCCATCGCCACGACGCCGAGCACCTACAAGGTGAACGACAAGCTGACGCCGAAAAAGGACGTCACCACCTACAACAATTTCTACGAGTTCGGCGTCAACAAGGCCGATCCCGCCCAGAATTCCGGCGACTTCAAGCCGACCCCCTGGGCGATTACCGTCGGCGGCATGGTGGCAAAACCGCAGGTGATCGACATGGAAAAGATCATGGCGGAAATCCCGATGGAAGAGCGCGTCTACCGTATGCGCTGCGTCGAGGCCTGGTCCATGGTCATCCCCTGGGTCGGCTTTCCGATCTCCGCCATCCTCGACCGGGTCGAGCCGCTCGGCAGCGCCAAATATGTCGCCTTCGAAACCGTCGTGCGCCCCGAGCAGATGCCCGGCCAGCGCGGCTTCTTCCAGGCCCTGCCCTGGCCCTATGTCGAAGGCCTGCGGCTTGACGAGGCCCGCCATCCGCTGGCAATCCTCGCCACCGGCGTTTATGGCGAAACCCTGCCCAACCAGAACGGCGCGCCGATCCGCCTCGTCACCCCTTGGAAATACGGCTTCAAGGGCATCAAGTCGATCGTCAAGATCACGCTCACCGACAAGCAACCGCCGTCGACCTGGAATATTTCAGCGCCGAACGAATACGGCTTTTATGCCAATGTGAACCCGAAGGTCGACCATCCCCGCTGGAGCCAGGCGACCGAACGGCGCATCGGCGAAGGCAGCGGCCTGTTTGGCGGACGTACCGTCGACACACTTCCCTTCAACGGTTACGGCGACGAGGTGGCCAGCCTCTATGCCGGCATGGACCTGAAGAAGTTCTACTGACCATGGCAAGCCTTGCCCTGCCCGCGCGCTATCGCTCCAGTTCCGTCTGGGTGCTTTATGCACTCGGACTGCTGCCCGGCCTCTATGCCTTTTATCAGGGCGTGTTCGGCGACCTTGGGGCCGACCCGGTGCGCACATTCGAACACCTGCTTGGGCTGTGGACTCTGCGCTTTCTCTGTCTCGGCCTCGCCGTCACGCCGATCCGCGATCTTTTCGGTGTCAACCTGATCGCCTATCGGCGGGCGCTTGGCCTCATCGCCTTCTACTATGTGCTGGCGCATTTTGCCGTCTACCTGACGCTCGACCGGGCGCTCGTCTTTTCCTCGATCCTCGGCGATCTTCTGAAGCGGCCGTATATCATGCTCGGCATGGCGGGACTTGTGATGCTGACGCCGCTCGCGCTCACCTCGAACCGCTGGTCGATCAGAAAACTTGGCAGCCGCTGGAATACGCTGCACAAACTCGCCTATCCCATCCTGCTCGTTGCCATTCTGCATTTCGTGCTGTCGCGCAAGAGCCTGACGCTGGAGCCGGCCTTCTACATCGCCGTGGTGACGGTTCTCCTGGGCTACCGTCTGGTGCGGCCAAAGCTGATGGAGCGCAGGCGGAGCCGGCGCGCGGCCGCCTCCCGGTAATGCTCCATCTCGCGGCGACAAGGTATATCCCCAGTCGCCGCGGCAGCCGGCGCCGCAAATAGTGTTGCCGCATGCGACCCTGCCCGTTCATTATGCTGCCGGCAGGGGCAAGGCGCCCTCAAAGCCTCTGGGGAGACGAGACATGCGTGTCATGGTGATAGTCAAGGCGACGAAAGACAGCGAAGACGGTATACTGCCAACAGCCTCTGCGCTGAAGGCCATGGGAGAGTTCAACGAAGAACTGGTCCGAGCGGGCATCATGCTGACCGGCGATGGATTGAAACCCTCCAGACTGGGAAAACGGATTGCCTTCAACGGACCGGACCGGGAAGTCATTGACGGTCCCTTTGCGCAGACGCGGGAACTGGTCGCCGGCTTCTGGATCTGGGAGGTCAAGACCATGGACGAAGCTGTTGCATGGGTGAAGCGCTGCCCCAATCCAATGCCAGGTCCGAGCGAAATCGAGATCCGCCCCTTCTACGAGATGGACGATTTCGCCGAGGTGATATCGCCCCGCGACGAGACAAGCCACGATCCGGCCTGATAAAGCCGGGCGCGATCCGGTGGATCGCTCTGCCGGATGTTCTTGAGCGGGAGGAGAGCATCCAATCGTCGCCGGCACTGAAGGCGTGCAGCAGAACATAACGCAAAAGGCCGGGTGATCGCTCACCCGGCCTTTTTTCCGTATCTGCCCCTTGTCAGGGCAAAACCTTATGCGGCTTCGGCAGCTTCTGCTTCAGCGGCAACGCGGGCCTTATCGGCGGCGCCCTTGGCGTTCACATCGCGTTCGACGAACTCGATGACGGCCATGGCAGCATTGTCGCCCTGGCGGAAGCCAGCCTTCATGATACGCAGGTAGCCGCCGTTGCGGGTTGCGTAGCGCGAAGCGATGGCATCGAACAGCTTCTTCACAGCGTCCTGGTCCTGGATCTGCGAAATGGCCTGACGACGAGCGTGCAGGTCGCCGCGCTTGCCGAGCGTGACCAGCTTTTCGACGATCGGACGGATTTCCTTGGCCTTCGGAAGCGTCGTTACGATCTGCTCATGGGTGATGAGCGAAGCCGCCATGTTGGCAAACATTGCCTTGCGATGGCTGGCGGTACGGTTGAGCTTGCGGCCGGCTTTCTGGTGGCGCATCTCTGGTCTCCTTTACTTGCAGGCATCCGCCTGCAGTTTAAACATGCTTTCCAATTCGCGAAGCGGGCCACCTTGCGGGCCCGCCCGGAACGGTTGGGCGGTTAATACTGGTCTTCGTAGCGCTTGGCGAGATCTTCGATGTTTTCCGGCGGCCAGGCAGGAACTTCCATACCCAGATGCAGGCCCATGGAAGCCAAGACTTCCTTGATCTCGTTCAGCGACTTGCGACCGAAGTTCGGCGTGCGCAGCATTTCCGCCTCGGTCTTCTGGATGAGGTCGCCGATGTAGACGATGTTGTCGTTCTTCAGGCAGTTGGCCGAACGGACAGAGAGTTCCAGTTCGTCGACCTTCTTGAGGAGAGCCGGGTTGAACGCCAGTTCAGTGACCGATTCTTCTTCTGCTTCCTTCTGCGGCTCGTCGAAGTTGACGAAGACCGACAGCTGGTCCTGAAGAATGCGAGCGGCAAACGCCACGGCATCCTCGCCCGTGACCGAACCATCGGTTTCGATGGTCATGGTCAGCTTGTCATAGTCGAGAACCTGGCCTTCGCGGGTGTTTTCCACCTTGTAGGACACTTTCTTGACCGGGGAGTAGAGGCTGTCGACCGGAATGAGGCCGATCGGCGCATCTTCGGCACGGTTGCGATCGGCAGGCACATAGCCCTTGCCGTTGTTCACCGTGAATTCCATGCGGATTTCCGCACCCTCGTCGAGCGTGCAGATGACATGGTTCGGATTGAGGATCTCGATGTCGCCAACCGTCTGGATATCGCCGGCAAGCACCGCACCCGGGCCCTGCTTGCGCACGACCATCCGCTTTGCATCGTCGCCATCCATCTTGATGGCGATTTCCTTGATGTTGAGCACGATGTCCGTCACATCTTCCCGCACGCCGGGGATGGAGGAGAATTCGTGCAGAACGCCGTCGATCTGCACAGCAGTGACGGCGGCACCACGCAGCGACGACAAGAGAACGCGGCGCAGCGCGTTGCCGAGCGTCAGACCAAAACCGCGTTCCAGCGGCTCCGCGACGAGCGTGGCCTTGGTGCGACCGGACGAGGTGAACTCCACCTTGTTCGGCTTGATCAGTTCCTGCCAGTTCTTCTGGATCATGATTAAAACCTTCCGTTCGCTGCCACTATCCAATCGTGGCAACCGAGCATGAGAAGCGCCAAGGAGAAACACTCTTCTTGGGCGTTACGGCAAAGCCGCCATACCCCGATTGACGAAGTAAGGCGGCATCACACGAATTCGAACCGAGGCCGCCGCCAAGAGCAGCCTCCGAAGGCGAATTAGACGCGGCGCTTCTTGCGCGGACGGCAACCATTGTGCGGGATCGGCGTCACGTCACGGATGGAGGTGATCATGAAACCCGCAGCCTGGAGGGCGCGCAGAGCCGATTCACGACCGGAACCCGGGCCGCAGACTTCGACTTCGAGAGACTTCATGCCGTGTTCCTGAGCCTTCTTAGCGCAGTCTTCAGCAGCGATCTGGGCAGCAAACGGCGTCGACTTACGCGAACCCTTGAAACCCTTTGCACCAGCCGACGACCAGGCAATCGCATTGCCCTGCGCATCGGTGATGGTGATCATGGTGTTGTTGAACGTCGAGTTGACGTGCGCAACGCCCGACGAAATGTTCTTACGTTCGCGACGGCGGACGCGTGTGGCTTCCTTGGCCATGGTCTTCCTTTCGTTGATATCGTCACCGCCGTAGCACCAGCGGCTCCACCTTTTCAGACAATAGAAACGAGGCAGCAGCCAATAGCTTTCTCCGCTACCGCCTACTGCCTATCGCCTCGCGCCTGAAAAATTACTTCTTCTTACCGGCGATCGCCTTTGCCGGACCCTTGCGGGTGCGGGCATTGGTGTGCGTGCGCTGACCGCGGACCGGCAGGCCACGACGATGGCGCAGGCCGCGGTAGCAGCCGAGATCCATCAGACGCTTGATGTTCATCGCGGTTTCGCGACGCAGGTCACCTTCAACCTGGTAATCGCGGTCGATGGTTTCGCGGATCGAGAGGACTTCTGCGTCCGTCAGCTGATGAACGCGACGTTCAGCCGGAATACCGACCTTCTCGACGATTTCCTGTGCGAATTTAGGGCCGATCCCGTGAATATAGGTCAGCGCGATAACGACGCGCTTCGCAGTCGGGATGTTGACGCCAGCGATACGTGCCACGCCTATTCTCCTTGCGTTCCAGTTGCCATCCGGCAAGTGGTGCTTCTTCCATGAGAGCAGCCATAGAGGGCCGCCAGTTCAAATCTCATCCGTGACAAGTCAAAACGACCGGACCGGACATCCTTGCGGATGTTCCGCGCCGATCGCAGCAATGTCGCGAGTTGGCGCGGTCTTTAGCGGAATCAGTCGAAAATAGCAACCGGCCCCGCCAAGATTCTTGGGGTAACGCCCGGGCAAACCTTAAAGGTCTGCCAGGATCGCCTCAATCTGCGACGTCACGACGTCCATTTCTGCCATGCCATCGACGCTCTTCAGCTTGCCCTTGGCATAGTAGTAGCCGATGAGCGGCGAGGTTTCCTTGTAGTAAACCTCGAGTCGCTGCGTCATCGTCTCGGCATTGTCGTCCGGACGGCGCTTGAAGTGGGTCGAACCACACTTGTCGCAAACCCCTTCGACGCCCGGCTTGTGGTCCGTGTCGTGGTAGACGGATCCGCAGCTTGCGCAGCTGTAGCGACCCGAAACACGGCGCACCAGCTCCTTATCGTTGACCCGCAGCTCGATCACCACCGAAAGATCGATGCCCTTGGCCGCAAGCATGGCCTCGGTCGCATCGGCCTGCACCAGCGTGCGCGGAAAGCCATCGAGAATAAAGCCGTTGGCACAGTCCGGCTGGTCGATCCGCTCCGAGACGATCGCAATCACGATGTCGTCGGAGACGAGCTTGCCCGAATCGAGCACCGCCTTGACGCGCTTGCCCACTTCGGTTTCCGCCAGGATCGCTGCACGCAGCATGTCACCCGTCGACAATTGCGGAAGGCCGTGCTTTTCAACGATCCGCTGGGCTTGGGTCCCCTTACCCGCCCCCGGCGGCCCCAAAAGAATCAATCTCATCGTCCCCTCTTTCCTCCACGCAGCTTGGACTTCTTGATCAGACCTTCATATTGCTGTGCAATCAGATGGCCCTGGATCTGTGCTACCGTATCAAGGGTAACACTGACAACGATCAAAAGCGAAGTACCACCAAGGGCTAATGGGATACCCGTCCTTGCGATCAGCGTTTCGGGAAGAATGCAGACGAACACGAGGTAGATGGCGCCGATGACGGTGATGCGCGTCAGGACGTAGTCGATGTATTCTGCGGTGCGCTCGCCCGGACGAATGCCCGGAATGAAGCCGCCATGCTTCTTCAGATTGTCGGCCGTATCCTTCGGATTGAAGACGATGGCCGTGTAGAAGAACGAGAAGAAGGCAATCAGCGCGCCATAGAACAGCATGAACAGCGGCTGGCCGTGCTGCAGCGAGCCGATGACGGCCGTTGCCCAGGACGGCAGGTTCGTATTGCCGGCAAAACCCGCAGCCGTTGCCGGCAGAAGCAGAAGCGACGAGGCAAAGATCGCCGGAATGACGCCCGCGGTGTTCAGCTTCAGCGGCAGGTGCGACGTATCGCCCTGGAACATCCGGTTGCCGACCTGGCGCTTCGGATACTGGATCAGCAGCCGGCGCTGCGCGCGTTCGACAAACACGATGAGCGCGATGACGCCGATGGCAACGACGACGACCGTCAGGATGAGCGCGGTCGACAGCGCACCCGTGCGGCCGAGTTCCAGCGTTCCAGCCAGCGCCTTCGGCAGGCCTGCGGCAATGCCGGCGAAGATGATCAGCGAAATACCGTTGCCGATGCCACGCGAGGTGATCTGTTCGCCGAGCCACATCAGGAACATGGTGCCGCCGAGCAGCGTCACGACCGTCGAGATGCGGAAGAACCAGCCCGGATCAATCACCAGCCCCTGCCCGCTCTCAAGGCCGGCGGCAATGCCATAGGCCTGCAGCGTGCCGAGAAGCACCGTGCCGTAACGGGTATACTGGTTGATGATCTTGCGGCCCTGTTCGCCTTCCTTCTTCAGGTTTTCCAGAGAAGGCACGACAGAGGTCATCAGCTGCACGATGATCGACGCGGAGATATACGGCATGATGCCGAGCGCGAAGATCGCCATGCGCTCGACAGCGCCGCCGGCAAACATGTTGAAGAGGCCTAGAATGCCGCCCGCCTGGCCGCGGAAGGCCTGCGCATAGGCTTCAGGGTTGAGACCCGGCAGCGGAATATGCGTCCCGAGACGATAGACAAGCAGAGCCGCCAGTGTGAACCACAGGCGCTTCTTGAGATCCGTCGCTTTGGAAAAAGTTGAAAAATTAAGATTGGAGGCCAGTTGTTCAGCTGCAGAAGCCATGCATTTCTCCGCCTGACCAATTCCGGCGGCGCGCCCGTGCGGCCAGATCCGGAAAGCAGTCCATATTCAGGTTCATAAAACCGGGAGACGGAAGGGCTGCCATGCAACCTTATGCCTCACCCCGTTTTCCGCGATGTCCCGGACGTGCCCGCAAATCGGGTCCGGAATCGTGAGGCTCACATATGGGAGCAAAATCGCCCGGTGTGAAGCACCCCGGGCGATTCTTCAGTTCATTATTCGGCGGAAGCAACTTCCGGCAGCTTGATCGAGCCACCGGCCTTTTCGATCTTCTCGACGGCAGCCTTGGAGGCGCCGGCGGCTTCGATCGAAACCTTGGCCGTCAGTTCGCCATCCGACAGAATGCGGATGCCGTCCTTCAGGCGACGGATGACACCGGCGGCCTTGAGGGCTGCCGCATCGATCGGTGCAGAAGCGTCGAGCTTCTTGGCGTCGATGGCAGTCTGGATGCGGCCGAGCGACACGACAACAAATTCGGAAGCGAAGATGTTGTTGAAGCCGCGCTTCGGCAGACGACGGTAGATGGGCATCTGACCGCCTTCGAAGCCGTTGACGGCAACGCCGGAACGGGCCTTCTGACCCTTGACGCCGCGACCACCGGTCTTGCCCTTGCCAGAACCGATACCGCGACCAACGCGGATACGGTCCTTGGTGGAGCCTTCGTTGTCCTTGATTTCATTCAGTTTCATGATGTCTTCCTCCGTCTCACTTCTCGTCGACGACGCGAACGAGATGCTGGACAGACCGGATCATGCCACGCACGGACGGGGTGTCTTCCAGCGTGCGAACCCGGTGCATCTTGTTGAGGCCGAGGCCGATCAGCGTCTGGCGCTGTACGGCGGGCCGGCGAATGGGGCTTCCGATCTGTTCGACCGTTACCGTCTTGGTTTCATTGGCCATCGACGAACTCCTTATTCTTCCTGAGCATTGCCGGAAGCGGCACGGCGAGCCTGAAGCGTTGCATACTTGATGCCGCGCTGTGCTGCCACGTCCTTCGGATGCACCTGGTGCTTCAGGGCGTCGAACGTTGCGCGAACCATGTTGTACGGGTTCGACGAACCGGTCGACTTTGCAACGACGTCATGAACGCCGAGCGTTTCGAAAACGGCGCGCATCGGACCACCGGCGATGATACCGGTACCGGCCTTGGCGGCACGCAGCAGAACCTTGCCGGCGCCATGGCGACCGTTGACGTCGTGGTGAAGCGTACGGCCGTCACGCAGCGGTACGAAAATCAGATCGCGCTTGGCAGCTTCGGTTGCCTTGCGGATTGCTTCCGGCACTTCGCGTGCCTTGCCGTGGCCAAAGCCAACGCGGCCCTTCTGGTCGCCAACGACGACGAGAGCGGCAAAGCCGAAACGACGGCCACCCTTTACAACCTTTGCGACGCGGTTGATCGCAACCAGCTTGTCGACGAATTCGCTATCGCGCTCTTCGCGGTTCGAGCGATCGTCGCGCGAGCCTCTCTTTTCCTGTGCCATTGTCCTTTTCCTTTTTCTTTTCCGGTTCGAACGGCAACATTCGAATAGCCGACGGATCCCTTAGTGAAGAGATATCCACCGGCCGGTGATGGGCGAGCGGGGCCAGAGCCCCGGACACCGAAACGTCCGGCCCCGAAGGACCGGACGAATAGATCAGAAGCTCAGACCACCTTCGCGGGCAGCATCGGCAAGTGCCTTGATGCGGCCGTGGAAAATGAAGGCGCCGCGGTCGAAGACCACTTCCTTCACGCCAGCCGTGACGGCGCGCTCTGCAACGAGCTTGCCGACTGCGGCAGCAGCAGCGATGTCGGCACCCGTCTTTAAGGACGTGCGCAGACCGCCATCGAGCGTGGAAGCGGCCGCAAGCGTGCGACCAGCCACGTCATCGATGACCTGGGCATAGATGTTCTTCGACGAGCGATGAACCGACAGACGCGGGCGACCGTTCGCAACCGCCTTGATCTGGCGGCGCACGCGGCTCGCGCGCTTTGCAAGTGCTTGTTTCCTGCTAGCCATTTCGCGTCAACCTTACTTCTTCTTGCCTTCCTTGCGGACGATACGTTCCTCGGCGTACTTGACGCCTTTGCCCTTGTAGGGCTCTGGACCGCGGTATTCGCGGATTTCCGCTGCTACCTGACCGACCTGCTGCTTATTGATGCCGGTGACGACGATTTCCGTCGGCTTCGGCACGGCAATGGTGATGCCCTGCGGGGGCTCATAGACGACGTCATGGCTGAAACCGAGCGACAGCTGCAGGTTCTTGCCCTGCATGGCCGCGCGGTAACCGACGCCGTTGATTTCGAGCTTGCGCTCAAAACCGTCCTTCACGCCCTTGAAGATGTTTTCGATCATCGTGCGGGACATGCCCCACTTGGACCGAGCATCCTTGCTGTCGTTGGCCGGAACCACCGATACGGCGTTATTGTCGAAGGTAACCTTCACTTCGTCGTTTGCAACGAAGACGAGTTCGCCTTTCGGGCCTTTTGCAGTCACTGTCTGGCCTTCAACCGAGGCCGTGATCCCTGCAGGTACCTGAACGGGCTTCTTACCGATACGAGACATTGTTCAACCTGTCTGTTTCGCTGGAGAACGTTGCGTCAGTCTTAGAAGACCGAGCAAAGTACCTCGCCACCAACATTCTGTTCGCGAGCCTGGTGATCGGCCATCACACCCTTCGGAGTCGAAAGGATGGTGATGCCGAGGCCGTTCGCGACCTGCGGAATGGACTTAACCGAGACATAAACTCGGCGGCCCGGCTTGGACACGCGGCCAATCTCACGAATGACAGACGCGCCTTCATAGTACTTCAGTTCGATTTCGATCTCGGACTTGCCGTTACCGTAATCGGTCTGGGTGTAACCGCGGATGTAGCCTTCCGCCTGCAGCACGTCGAGCACGCGAACGCGCAGCTTGGAGGCCGGCGTGGTCACGGAAGACTTGCGACGGGCAGCGCCGTTGCGGATGCGGGTGAGCATATCGCCCAGAGGATCAGTCATGGTCATTGAACCGTCTCCTTACCAGCTGGACTTAACGATGCCGGGAACCTTGCCCAGGTTGCCCAGTTCGCGAAGCGCGATACGGGACATCTTGAGCTTGCGGTAGAAGGCGCGCGGGCGACCGGTGACTTCGCAACGGTTGCGGATGCGCGTCTTCGAACCGTCACGCGGCAGCGAAGCGAGCTTCAGAGTAGCCTGGAACCGCTCTTCGATGGGCAGGTCCTGGTTCATGACGGTTGCCTTCAGGGCTGCGCGCTTGGCAGCCTGTTCGGAAACCGTCTTGCGGCGGCGCTTGTTCTTTTCGATTGCGCTTGTTTTCGCCATATCGAGTTCCTTTTCTACGCTCGTCGTTACGGTTACTGACGGAACGGGAAGTTGAACTCTTTCAGAAGAGCCCGCGCTTCGTCGTCCTTGGTGGCCGTCGTGCAAACGATGATGTCCATGCCCCACATCTGATCAACCTTGTCGTAGTTGATCTCCGGGAACACAATGTGTTCCTTGATGCCCATGGCGAAGTTGCCACGGCCGTCAAAGCTCTTCGGATTCAGGCCGCGGAAGTCGCGAACGCGCGGCAGCGCGATGTTGACCAGGCGATCCAGGAATTCATACATGCGAGCGCCGCGCAGCGTCACCTTGGCGCCGATTGGCATGCCTTCGCGGACCTTGAAGCCGGCGATGGAGTTGCGGGCGCGGGTGATGACCGGCTTCTGGCCGGCAATCGCTGCGAGGTCGGCGGCAGCAACGGAAGGCTTCTTCGAATCAGCCGTAGCTTCACCGACGCCCATGTTGATGACGATCTTCTCGAGCCGCGGAATCTGCATCTCGTTGGCGTAGGAAAACTGCTCCTGCATCGCCTTGCGAATGCGGGATACGTATTCTGCCTTGAGACGCGGCGTGTACTTTGCCTCAGCCATCGATCACATCTCCCGTACGCTTGGCCACACGGACCTTCTTGCCATCGACCACGGAGAAGCCAACGCGGGTCGGCTTGCCGTCCTTCGCGACGAGCGCGATATTGGACAGATGGATGGAGGCTTCCTTGTTGATGATGCCGGCTTCCTGCGTCTGGGTCTGGCGCTGGTGGCGCTTGACCATGTTGACGCCACGCACGACGGCGCGGTCTTCCTGCGGCATCACTTGAACGACTTCACCGGTACGGCCCTTGTCCTTGCCGGTGAGTACGACGACGTTGTCGCCCTTACGAATTTTCTGCATGGCTATCCGCCCCCTTAGAGTACTTCCGGAGCCAGCGAGATGATCTTCATATGGTTCTTGGCGCGAAGTTCGCGCGGAACCGGTCCGAAGATACGGGTGCCGATCGGCTCTTTTTTATTGTCGATGAGGACCGCTGCGTTGTTATCGAAGCGGATGACGCTGCCGTCGGGGCGGCGGATGTCCTTGGCGGTGCGAACAACGACGGCTTTCATAACGTCGCCCTTCTTGACGCGGCCGCGCGGGATGGCTTCCTTGATCGACACCACGATGATGTCGCCGATGGAAGCGTACTTGCGCTTGGAGCCGCCCAGCACCTTGATGCACATGACACGACGCGCGCCGGAATTATCGGCAACGTCGAGGTTTGTTTGCATCTGAATCATGTCAGGTCGCCTTCTCGTAATGACTGGAACGGTTGGGCCTTGGCCCCCTCTTCCAGCTCATGGACATATTTGTTTTTCGCGCGGGATGGATCTTGCCAAGGTGGTTTCTCGTCAAGAGACCTTCCCTGCGCTGCAAAGCAAAAGAACGCCCGTGACCGGGCGTTCTGCGCCAATGCGCTGCTTCATACAGATTTCTACGCCGAACACAAGGCCCGGAACGCATCGAGCTGTAAATTAAGCCTGGGCGGAGATGACCGTCCAGCACTTGTCTTTCGAGATCGGTGCGCATTCCTGAATGGAAACCACATCACCGGTCTTGTACTGATTGTTTTCGTCGTGAGCCTTGTACTTCTTGGAACGACGAACCGTCTTCTGGAGCAGCGGGTGAGCGAAACGACGCTCAACCCGAACCACTACCGTCTTGTCGTTCTTGTCGCTGACCACGACGCCCTGCAGAATGCGCTTCGGCATATTGTTCTTCCCTTAGGCCTTTGCTTCTGCCGCCTTCTGGCGGGCAATGGTTTTCACGCGAGCGATATCCTTGCGGACTTCGTTGACGCGCGAGGACTTTTCGAGCTGACCGGTTGCCTTCTGGAAGCGCAGGTTGAACTGCTCCTTCTTCAGGTCCGCAAGCTTGTCCTTGAGCTGGTCGGCCGTCAGGCCGCGTACTTCTTCGGCTTTCATGTGCCTTACCCCTTACTCTGCGATGCGCTGAACGAAGCGCGTCTTGACCGAGAGCTTGGCGGAGCCGAGACGCAGGGCCTCGCGCGCCGTTTCCTCGGACACACCGTCGATTTCAAACATCATACGGCCGGGCTTGACCTTGCAAGCCCAGTATTCAACCGAACCCTTGCCCTTACCCATACGCACTTCGGTCGGCTTTGCCGTGACCGGAACGTCCGGGAAGACGCGGATCCATACGCGACCGGCGCGCTTCATGTAACGCGTGATCGCGCGGCGGGCCGCTTCGATCTCGCGTGCATTGACGCGGTTCGGTTCGAGTGCCTTCAGGCCGAATTCACCGAATGCCAGGTCGAAGCCACCCTTGGCGACGCCCTTGATGCGGCCCTTGAACTGCTTGCGGTACTTGGTACGCTTTGGCTGCAACATTTTCTTACTTCTCCGAGCTTATCTTTCGCCAGCGCTAATCAAGCGTTCTCGCGACGACGATCACCACGGTCGCGGCTTGCCGGACCCTGTGCGTCACCTTCGAGAGCGCGGCGTTCAGAAGCCATCGGATCATGCTCAAGGATTTCGCCCTTGAAGATCCAGACCTTGATGCCGCAGATACCGAATGCGGTTTCGGCTTCCGCCGTCCCGTAATCGATGTCGGCGCGCAGCGTGTGAAGCGGCACGCGGCCTTCGCGGTACCATTCGGTACGGGCGATTTCCGCACCGCCGAGACGACCTGCGCAGGTGATCTTGATGCCTTCGGCGCCAAGACGCATCGCCGACTGAACGGCACGCTTCATGGCACGACGGAACGCCACGCGGCGTTCCAGCTGCTGGGCGATCGACTGAGCGACCAGCGTGGCATCCACTTCCGGCTTGCGCACTTCAACAATGTTGAGGTGCGTTTCGGAATTGGTCATCGTGGAGATCTTCTTGCGAAGCTTCTCGATGTCCGCACCCTTCTTGCCGATGATCAGACCCGGGCGAGCCGAGTGGATCGTGACGCGGCACTTCTTGTGCGGACGCTCGATGATCACCTTAGCAATGCCGGCCTGCTTCAGCTCGGACATAAGGTATGCGCGGATCTTCAGGTCTTCATGGAGCAGCTGGCCGTATTCGGCGTTGTCGGCGAACCAACGGCTGTCCCAGGTACGGTTAATGCCGAGGCGGAAACCGATCGGATTGATTTTCTGACCCATTATGCGGCCTCCCCTTTTTCCTCGACTTCGCGCACGACGATCGTGAGATGCGCGAACGGCTTTTCGATGCGGGATGCACGACCACGGCCACGAGCGTGGAAACGCTTCATGGTGATGGACTTGCCGACATAGGCTTCGGCGACGACAAGGCTGTCGACGTCTAGGTCATGGTTGTTTTCGGCGTTGGCGATTGCAGACTCAAGGGTCTTCTTCACCTGGCCGGAAATGCGCTTGTGGGAGAACTCGAGTTCTGCGAGCGCGCGCTCAACCTTCTTGCCGCGGATCATGGCGGCAACCAGATTCAGCTTCTGCGGGCTGACGCGAAGCGTGCGGGCAACAGCCTGCGCTTCATTGTCCTTCAGCCGGCGTTCGGTCTTTGCCTTCGCCATGATTACTTCCTCTTTGCCTTCTTGTCCGCACCGTGACCGTAGTAGGTCCGGGTCGGAGAGAATTCACCGAACTTGTGGCCGACCATGTCTTCGTTGACGCTGACCGGAACATGCTTGCTGCCGTTGTAGACACCAAAGGTGAGACCGACGAACTGCGGCAGGATCGTGGAGCGACGGCTCCAGATCTTGATCACTTCGCTACGACCGCCTTCACGAACCTTCTCAGCCTTCTTGAGAAGATAGCCGTCAACGAACGGACCTTTCCATACTGAACGAGCCATTTCTGACTACCTCTCTTACTTCTTCTTCAGGTGGCGCGAGCGCATGATGAACTTGTCGGTCGACTTGTTCGAGCGAGTCCGCTTGCCCTTGGTCGGCTTGCCCCACGGGGAAACCGGGTGGCGACCACCGGACGTGCGGCCTTCACCACCGCCGTGCGGGTGGTCGACCGGGTTCATGACGACACCGCGGTTATGCGGGGTCTTGCCGCGCCAGCGGGTGCGACCGGCCTTGCCGTCGTTGGTGTTGCCGTGGTCCGGGTTGGACACGGCGCCAACGGTTGCCAGGCACGAGCCCGGAACCAGACGCTGTTCACCCGAATTGAGGCGCAGGATCGCCATGCCGGCATCGCGGCCGACGAGCTGGACATAGGTGCCAGCCGAACGTGCGATCTGACCGCCCTTGCCGGGCTTCATTTCGACGTTGTGGACGATCGAACCGACCGGGATGTACTGCAGCGGCATGGCGTTGCCGGGCTTGACGTCCACAGCCTTGTCGGAGGCAATCACCTTGTCGCCGGCAGCCAGACGCTGCGGAGCCAGGATGTAGGCCTGTTCGCCATCGGCGTAGTTGATGAGCGCGATGAAGGCCGAACGGTTCGGGTCGTATTCCAGACGCTCGACCGTGCCTTCGACTTCAAACTTGCGACGCTTGAAATCGACGAGACGGTAGGTGCGCTTGTGACCGCCGCCGATGAAGCGAGCGGTGATGCGACCGAGGTTGTTACGACCGCCGCTCTTGGAGAGACCTTCCGTCAGCGCCTTGACCGGCTTGCCCTTCCAGAGGCCAGAGCGGTCGACGATGACCAGCTGACGCTGGCTGGGGGTCGTCGGGTTAAAGCTTTTCAATGCCATTGTTCTTGTTCCCTACCTCAGACGCCGGTCGATACGTCGATCGACTGGCCTTCAGCAAGCGTCACGATCGCCTTCTTGACGTCCTTCTGCTTGCCGATGAAGCCGCGGAAACGCTTGGTCTTGCCCAGACGGACGAGCGTGTTGACGGCCTTGACCTTGACGCCGAACAGAGCTTCCACGGCAGCCTTGATTTCAGGCTTGGAAGCGTCCTTGGCGACGTTGAAGACGACCTGGTTCTGCTCAGACAGAAGCGTCGACTTTTCGGTGATCGAAGGAGAGACGATCACATCATAGTGGCGAAGATCGGTCACTTGAAACGCTCCTCTAGAGCTTCCACTGCAGCCTTCGACAGGACGAGCTTGCCGCGACGCAGGATGTCGTAAACATTGATGCCCTGAACCGGCAGAACATCGACGTTCGGGATGTTCTGGGCAGCGAGCTTGAAGTTGCTGTCGAGTTCGGCGCCGCCGATCACGAGAGCATTGGTGAGGCCGAGCGTCTCGAACGTGCCGGCCAGTGCCTTGGTCTTGACTTCGGCAGCAACCAGCTGATCGACGATGATCAGGTCTTCAGCCTTCAGCTTTGCCGAGAGCGCGTGACGCAGAGCAAGTGCACGAACCTTCTTGGGCAGGTCATGCTCGTGGCTGCGAACAACCGGACCATGAGCCTTGCCGCCGCCGCGGAACTGCGGAGCGCGTGCCGAATGGTGACGAGCGCGGCCCGTACCCTTCTGCTTGTACATCTTGGCGCCCGTGCGCGAAACTTCGGCGCGGGTCTTGGTCTTGTGCGTGCCCTGCTGCTTCTTGGCAAGCTGCCAGCGCACCATGCGGGCCAGGATGTCCTGGCGGGGGTCGAGGCCGAAGATCTCGTCCGACAGGGAGACCTTGCCGGCGTCTTTACCCTCGAGGGTCTTGACGTTGAATTCCATGTTCTGGGCTCCCTTACTTCGCGGCCGACTTGACGGCGTCGCGGACGATGATCCAGGAACCCTTCGAACCGGGGACGGCGCCCTTGACGAGGATCAGGCCACGGTCGTCATCCAGCGAAACCACTTCGAGGTTCTGGGTGGTGATGCGCGTCTGGCCCATGTGACCAGCCATGCGCTTGCCCTTCCAGACGCGACCCGGATCCTGGTTGGAACCGGTCGAACCATGGGAGCGGTGCGAAACGGACACACCGTGCGTGGCGCGAAGACCGCCGAAGTTATGGCGCTTCATGGCACCGGCAAAACCCTTACCGATCGAGGTACCCGTCACGTCGACCAGCTGGCCAGCCGTGAAGTGGCTCGGGGTGATGGCAGAACCAACATCGACGAGATTGTCGGCATCGACGCGGAATTCCACGACCTTTGCCTTCGGCTCGACCTGAGCCACGGCAAAGTGACCACGCAGGGCCTTCGTCGTGTTCTTGACCTTGGCAACGCCAGCGCCAAGCTGAACAGCCGTGTAGCCGTTCTTTTCATCTGTGCGGTGCGCGACAACCTGGCAGTTCTCAACGCGCAAAACCGTCACCGGGACATGCTCGCCAGCGTCGTTATAGACGCGGGTCATTCCCACTTTCTGTGCAATTACACCTGAACGCATCGGTTCAATCCTTCTCACTCAGCTCAAGACGCGGGTCTCAGAGCTTGATTTCCACGTCGACGCCGGCGGCGAGATCGAGCTTCATCAGCGCGTCTACCGTCTGCGGGGTGGGATCGACGATGTCGAGCAGACGCTTATGCGTGCGCATTTCGAACTGCTCGCGGCTCTTCTTATCGATGTGAGGGGACCGGTTAACCGTAAACTTCTCGATGCGAGTCGGAAGCGGAACGGGGCCCCGGACGCTAGCTCCGGTGCGCTTCGCCGTCGACACAATCTCGCGCGTGGAAGCATCGAGAATTCGGTGATCGAACGCCTTCAGGCGAATGCGGATATTTTGGCCGTTCATTCGACGTTATCCTTGTTATCTTGTTCTCCCCGGTGCCAACAGCACGGCAGGGGGTGTTCTTTATCTGAAAAGGCGGGACCACCGGTGTCAAAGATCGAGGAGAACGCCGCGATGCGACATCCTCATCCAGTCTTCGGGCCCAAAAGCCCACCTTTTGGATTGTTTTACCCGCTTCGCAAAAGCGAAGCAGGCCGCAAATCTTGCTCGCGCGCCATTTGCAACATTTTCATGTCATACGCAAGCGCCAACCGGCGCTGCGCATGAAATTTCGTCGATCATCGGTTAAAAAGCACCGGGCGAAAGAAAACCTTTCGCCCGGCAGGCTTTGAATTACTCGATGATCGAAGCGACGATGCCGGCGCCGACGGTGCGGCCGCCTTCGCGGATTGCGAAGCGCAGCTTTTCTTCCATCGCGATCGGAACGATCAGTTCAACGGCAACCGTGACGTTGTCGCCCGGCATGACCATTTCCGTGCCTTCCGGAAGCGACACGATGCCGGTCACGTCCGTCGTGCGGAAGTAGAACTGCGGACGGTAGTTGGTGAAGAACGGCGTATGACGGCCGCCTTCTTCCTTCGTCAGGATGTAGGCTTCAGCCATGAACTTCTTGTGCGGCTTGACAGAGCCCGGCTTGCACAGGATCTGGCCACGCTCGACGCCGTCACGCTGAACGCCACGGATCAGAGCGCCGATGTTGTCGCCGGCCTGGCCCTGGTCGAGCAGCTTGCGGAACATTTCAACGCCGGTCACCGTCGTCTTGGTCGTGGCGCGGATGCCGACGATTTCGACTTCTTCGCCAACCTTGACGATACCACGCTCGACGCGGCCCGTCACAACCGTACCACGGCCCGAGATCGAGAACACGTCTTCGATCGGCAGCAGGAAGGGCTGGTCGATCGGACGCTCAGGCGTCGGGATGTAGGCGTCGACCTGAGCCATCAGCTCGCGGATCGCGTCTTCGCCGATCTTCTTGTCGCTGTCTTCAAGAGCAGCCAGAGCCGAACCCTTGACGATCGGGATATCGTCGCCCGGGAAGTCGTAGGACGACAGAAGTTCACGAACTTCCAGCTCAACGAGCTCGAGAAGCTCGGCGTCGTCAACCTGGTCGACCTTGTTCAAGAACACGACGATGGCCGGAACGCCAACCTGACGGGCAAGCAGGATGTGCTCGCGGGTCTGCGGCATCGGGCCGTCGGCTGCCGAGCAAACCAGGATCGCGCCGTCCATCTGCGCAGCACCGGTGATCATGTTCTTGACGTAGTCGGCGTGGCCGGGGCAGTCAACGTGCGCATAGTGACGGTTGGCCGTCTCATACTCGACGTGCGCCGTCGAGATGGTGATGCCGCGTGCCTTTTCTTCCGGAGCAGCGTCGATCTGGTCGTACGCCTTGAACTCGCCGAAATACTTCGTGATCGCTGCCGTCAGAGACGTCTTGCCGTGGTCAACGTGGCCAATCGTGCCGATGTTAACATGCGGCTTGTTGCGCTCAAACTTGCTCTTTGCCATTTCAGGCTCTCCATCTTCTTGCCCGCAAACGCAGGCGAATTCTAACTTGTTATGGGTTCAAGGGAACTCCGGTCACTTCTGACCGGAGTACTTCGCCTGAATTTCCTGAGCGACGTTGGACGGAACCGGCGAGTAATGGTCGAAGACCATCGAGTACTGCGCGCGGCCCTGCGACATCGAACGCAGGTTATCGACATACTTGAACATGTTCGCGAGCGGAACATGGGCATTGATGACCACGGCAATGCCGCGGCTTTCCTGGCCCTGGATCTGACCACGGCGGGAGTTGAGGTCGCCGATCACGTCACCGACGTAATCTTCCGGCGTCACCACTTCGACCTTCATCATCGGCTCGAGCAGCTGGGCACCAGCCTTCTTGGCCGCTTCACGGAAGCAGGCACGCGAGGCGATTTCGAAGGCGAGAACCGACGAGTCGACGTCGTGGAAGGCGCCGTCTACGAGGGTTGCCTTGACACCGAGCATCGGGAAGCCGGCGAGCGGACCCGAAGACAGAACGCTTTCGATACCCTTCTGAACGCCCGGAATGTATTCCTTCGGAACAGCACCGCCGACGATCTTCGATTCGAACTTGAAATCGTCGCCTTCGGGGTTGGGTTCGAAGATGATCTTGACGCGTGCGAACTGCCCGGTACCACCGGACTGCTTCTTGTGCGTGTAGTCTTCTTCGTGCTGGCGCGTGATGGTTTCGCGGTAGGCAACCTGCGGAGCACCGACGGTGGCTTCAACCTTGAACTCGCGACGCATGCGGTCGACGATGATGTCGAGGTGAAGTTCGCCCATGCCGGCGATGATCGTCTGGCCGGATTCCTGGTCTGTCTTGACGCGGAAGGACGGATCTTCGGCAGCAAGACGGTTGAGCGCGAGGCCCATCTTTTCCTGGTCGCCCTTGGTCTTCGGCTCGATGGCGATCTGGATGACCGGCTCGGGGAATTCCATGCGCTCCAGGATAACCTGGTTCAGGGGATCGCAGAGCGTGTCGCCCGTCGTCGATTCCTTGAGGCCTGCGAGAGCAACGATATCGCCTGCAAAGGCTTCTTCGATGTCTTCGCGCGAGTTGGAGTGCATCTGCAGCATGCGGCCGACGCGCTCGCGCTTGTCCTTGACCGTGTTGATGACAGACGTACCCTTTTCGAGCTTGCCCGAATAGATGCGGCAGAAGGTGAGCGAACCGACGAAGGGGTCGTTCATGATCTTGAAGGCCAGCATGGCGAGCGGCTCGGCATCATCAGCGTGACGCTCGATTTCGCCTTCGGTCTTCACGTCGATGCCCTTGATCGCCGGAATGTCGAGCGGCGACGGCAGGTAGTCGACAACGGCGTCGAGGAGCGGCTGAACGCCCTTGTTCTTGAAGGCCGTGCCGCAGAACATCGGGTGGAACTTGACGTCGATCGTGCCGCGACGAACGAGTTCGCGGATCTTGTCGTTGTCCGGCATGATGCCGTTCAGGTAGTCTTCCATCGCCTGTTCGTCGATCTCGACAACCGTCTCGATCAGCTTTTCGCGATATTCGTCGGCCTTGTCCTTCAGGTCGTCCGGGATTTCGACAACATCCCAGGCAGCGCCCAGCGATTCGTCGCGCCAGACGAGAGCGTTCATCTCGATGAGGTCGACAACGCCCTTGAATTCGGTTTCTGCACCGATCGGGAGCTGCATGACAACAGCGGTGGCGCCGAGACGGGTCTTGATCATCTCTACCGAGCGGTAGAAGTCAGCACCGGTCTTGTCCATCTTGTTGCAGAAGATCATCCGCGGGACGTTGTACTTTTCAGCCTGACGCCAGACGGTTTCGGTCTGCGGCTCAACGCCGGCATTGGCGTCGAGAAGAGCGATGGCACCGTCGAGAACGCGCAGGCTGCGCTCGACTTCGATGGTGAAGTCGACGTGGCCGGGGGTGTCGATGATGTTGAAGCGACGCATCTTGCCGTCGCGACCCTTCCAGAAGGTGGTCGTCGCAGCGGAGGTGATGGTGATGCCACGCTCCTGCTCCTGCTCCATCCAGTCCATGGTGGCCGCGCCGTCGTGCACTTCACCGATCTTGTGCGACTTGCCGGTGTAGTAAAGAATACGTTCCGTCGTCGTCGTCTTGCCGGCGTCGATGTGCGCCATGATACCGAAATTACGGTAGTCTTCGATTTTATATTCGCGAGCCATAGGACTGCCTTTCGAAATTCGATCGGATGAAGATTACCAGCGGTAATGCGAGAATGCGCGGTTCGCGTCGGCCATCTTGTGCGTGTCTTCACGCTTCTTGACGGCGCTGCCACGGTTGTTTGCTGCATCCATCAGTTCGCCGGAGAGGCGGTCGACCATGGTGGTTTCGTTGCGCTTGCGGGCAGCTGCAATCAACCAACGGATCGCCAGGGCCTGGCGGCGCTCGGGACGGACGTCGACCGGAACCTGATAGGTTGCACCACCCACGCGGCGCGAACGCACTTCAACGTGCGGCGCCACATTTTCGAGCGCCTGATGGAAGGTCTGCAACGGGTCGGACTTGGCCTTGCCCTGAACCACATCGAACGCACCGTAAACGATGGTTTCTGCAACCGACTTCTTGCCGTGCAGCATGATGGCATTCATGAACTTCGTGACAACCAGATCACCGAACTTCGGATCCGGGTTGATCTCGCGCTTTTCTGCTTTATGACGTCTGGACATACGTTCCGTCTCTCAAAACTGGTGTTGGCGCCTTAACACGCGGAGAACCTCGCGCGGCGCCGGATCTTGTGGATTACTTCGGACGCTTTGCGCCGTACTTCGAGCGGCGCTGCTTGCGGTTCTTGACACCCTGGGTATCAAGAACACCACGGATGATGTGGTAGCGAACGCCCGGCAAGTCCTTCACGCGGCCGCCACGGATCATGACGACAGAGTGTTCCTGAAGGTTGTGACCTTCGCCCGGAATGTAGCCGATGACTTCGAAGCCATTGGTCAGGCGGATCTTGGCGACCTTACGCAGAGCCGAGTTCGGCTTCTTCGGGGTCGTCGTGTAAACGCGGGTGCAGACGCCGCGCTTCTGCGGGTTTTCCTGCAGAGCAGGCACCTTGTTGCGCTTGACCTGTGCCTGGCGCGGCTTGCGGATCAGCTGGTTTACGGTAGGCATATACCCATCCCTTGCAAAATCTTGTCTCAAGACCCTTTTGGGGCCCGTGTGGTCGCCGTCTCCGGCCTCGGCACACATATCAACATGCGCAAAACATGGCCCGTTCCGAACTGGAAAGGACCACATAAAGCAGAGGACGCATTCCGATGCGTCATGCGTGCAGCATACCTGTCTTCAACGTGCGTTTGGAACCTTGTTTGAGGCCAAGTCAGGAACGAGTCGATCCAAACGGGCAAGCCTCACATCGCTTCCGATGAGGGGCCGTTTACTGTTTTACCCCTCGCGCGTCAAGGCCGAATCCGGAATTAGCCCCCGCATGCCCCGCATCTGCGGCCTTTCGGCGGCTTTTCTGCTCACACAGCCGTGCAAAAGCGGCGCTCAAAATCATTAACCACTGGGATTTGCATGGCAAGCCGCTAAGTAAAGTTCAACAGCCGCCGGCTAAACCTTGAGTCGGTTCCACCCCTCCCACCAGGAGACGATGTCGTCATGATCACCGACCCGGACAACGACAACAAGCACGAAGCCCCGATGGTCTTCATCATCATCGGCAAGGGCTATGAGGCCAAGGACAGCGAAGGCATCGAATTGCACATTCTCCTGCGCGCGCCCGATGACGACAGCGCGGTGCGCGAGGCGCTGAACGCGCTGTCCGAAGAAGGCTTCATCGAGGCGGATCTCGACCAGATCGGCATCATGACCGAGGAGCCCGTCGAGGAGCCGCATGCCGCAGCCTATCAGGGTGCGCTTGAAGGCGAGGTCTCGATCATCCGCTTCCAGTAGGCGCCCTCACCCGCCGCACACCCGAAACCAGACAGCAAAAAAGCGCCCGGATCTCTCCAGGCGCTTTTTTTATTTCTTGAACTTTCTGCCGAAACCGACCGGCAGACAAACATCCGGCGCGAAAAAAACCGCGCCGGATGGATGATGTCATTCGCCCGCCGGAACGTCGCTGGCCGACAGTTCCTGCAGCATCGGCGTTGCGATGCCGGCGCCGGTGCCCTTGCGGCGCTCGTCGAGGATCATCTCGTCGCGCGAGGTCGCAATGCGGCGGATCTGCGTCATGGTCCCGCCGGTACCGGCCGGGATGAGACGGCCGACGATGACGTTTTCCTTCAGGCCCTGCAGCGTGTCGGTCTTGCCGGCGATCGCTGCTTCCGTCAGCACCTTGGTGGTTTCCTGGAAGGAAGCCGCCGAGATGAAGGACGGGGTCTGCAGCGAAGCCTTGGTGATGCCGAGCAGGACAGGTTCGCCGTATGCCGGCTTCTTGCCTTCCTCGATCAGGCGCTCGTTGTTGTCATCCAGTTCGATACGGTCGACATTGTCACCGACGATGTACTGGCTGTCACCACTGTCGGTGATCTCGACCTTCTGCAGCATCTGGCGAACGATCACCTCGATGTGCTTGTCGTTGATCACCACGCCCTGCAGACGGTAGACTTCCTGGATTTCGTTCACGAGATACGAAGCCAGAGCCTCGACGCCCTTGATCGCCAGGATGTCGTGCGGTGCCGGGTTACCGTCGAGGATGTAGTCACCCTTTTCGATATAGTCGCCGTCCTGAAGATGGAAGGGCTTGCCCTTCAGGATCAGGTACTCGACCGGCTCGACACCGTCTTCCGCCGGCTCGATCAGCACGCGACGCTTGTTCTTGTAGTCGCGGCCCAGCCGGATCGTGCCATCGATCTCAGCGATGATGGCGTGATCCTTCGGACGACGGGCTTCGAACAGTTCGGCAACGCGCGGCAGACCACCGGTGATGTCCTTGGTCTTGGCGCTTTCCATCGGAACACGCGCAAGAACGTCACCCTGGCTGACCTTGTGACCGGGCTCGACCGACAGGATGGCATCGACCGACAGCATGAAGCGGGCTTCGCCACCACGGGCAAGCTTCAGGATGTTGCCGCTGGCGTCCTTGATGACGATCGCAGGCTTCAGGTCCGTGCCACGCGGGGTCGAACGCCAGTCGATAACCTGACGCTTGGTGATGCCCGTGGATTCGTCGGTCGATTCCGTCACGGAGATCGAGTCGACGACGTCCTCGAAGTGCACGATACCTTCGACTTCCGTCAGCATCGGACGCGTGTAGGGGTCCCACTCGGCCAGACGCTGGCCGCGCTTGACCTTGTCGCCATCGTCCACGAACACCTTCGAACCGTAGGCAACGCGCTGCGAGGAGCGTTCCACGCCGCGCTCGTCCAGGATCGTCACAGCCAAGTTGCGACCCATGGCAATCAGATTGCCTTCGGAATTGCGCAACAGGTTGCGGTTCTTGATCTGGATCGTGCCCTCGTAGGAGGCTTCCAGGAACGACTGGTCGACCACGTTTGCCGTACCGCCCAGGTGGAAGGTACGCATGGTCAGCTGTGTGCCCGGCTCACCGATCGACTGCGCGGCAATGACGCCGACCGCTTCACCCATGTTGACCGGGGTACCGCGGGCAAGGTCGCGACCGTAGCAGACCGAGCAGACACCCGTCTGGACTTCGCAGGTGAGTGCGGAGCGAATACGGATCGACTGGATGCCAGCCTTTTCGATCTCGATGACATCGGGCTCGAGGATCATCTTGCCGGCATCGACGATACGCTCGCCAGTGACCGGATGATCGATGTCATCCAGTGCCGTACGACCGAGAACACGCGCGCCGATGGAGGCAACGACCTGACCGGCATCGACGATGGCGGTCATGGTGAGGCCCTTTTCGGTGCCGCAATCCACGAGGTTGACGATGCAATCCTGCGCGACGTCGACGAGACGACGGGTGAGGTAACCCGAGTTCGCGGTCTTCAGGGCGGTGTCTGCGAGACCCTTACGGGCACCGTGCGTCGAGTTGAAGTACTCGTTCACGGTCAGGCCTTCCTTGAAGTTCGAGATGATCGGCGTCTCGATGATTTCACCCGACGGCTTTGCCATCAGGCCGCGCATGCCGCCCAGCTGACGCATCTGATTCGGAGAACCGCGGGCGCCGGAGTGGGACATCATGTAGATCGCGTTCATCGGCTTCTGGCGACCGGTTTCCGGATCGAACTCGACGGCCTTGATGCGGGCCATCATGTCTTCGGCAACCTTTTCGGTCGCCTTGCCCCAGGCATCGACGACCTTGTTGTACTTTTCGCCCTGAGTGATCAGGCCGTCATTGTACTGCTGCTCGTATTCTTTGACGAGCGTTTCGGTGTCGCCAACGATCTTCGCCTTGGTTTCCGGGATGATCATGTCGTCCTTGCCGAACGAAATGCCGGCGCGGCAGGCATGCGTGAAGCCGAGCTGCATGATCCGGTCGCAGAAAATGACCGTGTCCTTCTGGCCGCAGTGACGGTAGACCGTGTCGATCATCTTGGAGATGTTCTTCTTGGTCATTTCCTGGTTGCAGATGTCAAAGGGAACCTTGCCGTTCTTCGGCAGGAGTTCGCCCATGATCATGCGGCCAGGCGTCGTTTCGAAGATCTTCGTGTAGGGCTTGCCCTCTTCGTCGATCGACTTGAAACGGCCACGGATCTTGGCGTGCAGGGTGACGACCTTGTTTTCCAGCGCATGGTGCAATTCGCCCATGTCGGAGAAAACCATGCCTTCGCCCGGCTCGTTCTGGTTCATGATCGACAGGTAGTAGAGGCCGAGAACCATGTCCTGCGACGGAACGATGATCGGCGCGCCATTTGCCGGGTGAAGGATGTTGTTCGTCGACATCATCAGCACGCGGGCCTCGAGCTGGGCTTCCAGCGACAGCGGCACGTGGACGGCCATCTGGTCACCGTCGAAGTCGGCGTTGAAGGCCGTGCAGACGAGCGGATGCAGCTGGATGGCCTTGCCCTCGACCAGCGTGGGTTCGAAGGCCTGGATGCCCAGACGGTGCAGCGTCGGTGCGCGGTTCAACAGAACCGGATGCTCGCGGATGACCTCGTCGAGGATATCCCAAACTTCCGGCTTTTCCTTTTCAACCAGCTTCTTGGCCTGCTTGACGGTCGAGGAGTAACCCTTGGCGTCGAGGCGGGCGTAGATGAACGGCTTGAACAGTTCGAGCGCCATCTTCTTCGGCAGGCCGCACTGGTGCAGCTTCAGTTCCGGACCGGTCACGATGACCGAACGGCCGGAATAGTCGACGCGCTTGCCGAGAAGGTTCTGGCGGAAGCGGCCCTGCTTGCCCTTCAGCATGTCGGACAGCGACTTCAGCGGACGCTTGTTGGCACCGGTGATGACGCGGCCACGACGACCGTTGTCGAACAGCGCGTCCACAGATTCCTGCAGCATGCGCTTTTCGTTGCGGATGATGATGCCCGGAGCGCGCAGTTCGATCAGGCGCTTCAGACGGTTGTTACGGTTGATGACGCGACGATAGAGGTCGTTGAGGTCGGACGTCGCGAAACGGCCGCCGTCCAGCGGAACCAGCGGACGCAGGTCCGGCGGGATCACGGGAACGACCTTCATGATCATCCATTCCGGCTTGTTGCCGGATTCGATGAAGTTCTCGACGATCTTCAGACGCTTCATCAGCTTCTTCTGCTTCAGATCCGACGTCGTGTCGGCCAGATCCGAGCGCAGGTCGCCTGCGAGCTTCTCAAGGTTCATCGACGCCAGCATCTCGAAGATGGCTTCCGCGCCGATCATGGCGGTGAACTGGTCTTCGCCGTACTCGTCGATCGCCAGCATGTAGTCCTCTTCGGACAGAAGCTGGTTTTCCTTGAGCGCGGTGAGACCCGGTTCCGTCACGATGTAGTTTTCGAAGTAGAGCACGCGCTCCACATCCTTCAGCGTCATATCGAGCAGCGTCGAGATGCGCGAAGGCAGCGACTTCAGGAACCAGATATGGGCAACGGGGGCTGCCAGTTCGATATGGCCCATGCGCTCACGGCGAACGCGCGACAGCGTCACTTCCACGCCGCACTTTTCGCAGATGATGCCCTTGTACTTCATGCGCTTGTACTTGCCGCACAAGCATTCGTAGTCCTTGATCGGTCCAAAGATGCGCGCGCAGAACAGGCCGTCGCGTTCCGGCTTGAACGTGCGGTAGTTGATGGTCTCCGGCTTTTTGATTTCGCCGTAGGACCAGGAGAGAATCTTCTCAGGGCTGGCGATCGAAATCCGGATGGAATCGAAATGCTGCGCAGGCACCTGCGGATTGAAAAGATTCATGACCTCTTGGTTCATGCCTGTCTCCTTATGGGGCTATCGCCCTCGCTTGCGAGCGTCATCGGTCCGTTTGACCCGGGAGGACCGATGCGTCGCCTAAAACGGTCATAGCCGCGAAATGCGGCGAAATTCCCCTGCCCTGCAATCGGAAGCCGCAGGTGGGGACGGCGCGCGCTCATGAAAGCGCGCGCCCTTTTCCGATTTATTCTGCCGCGTCGGGCAGCTGGCCAGATGCGTCGGCCGCGTCGAGCTTGGAATTCTCCAGCTCGACAGAGAGGCCGAGCGAGCGCATTTCCTTGACGAGAACGTTGAAGCTCTCCGGAATGCCCGCCTCGAACGTGTCGTCGCCGCGCACGATCGCCTCGTAGACCTTGGTACGGCCGGCCACGTCGTCCGACTTCACCGTCAGCATTTCCTGCAGGGTGTAGGCAGCACCATAGGCTTCCAGAGCCCAGACTTCCATTTCCCCGAAGCGCTGACCGCCGAACTGTGCCTTACCGCCGAGCGGCTGCTGCGTGACGAGCGAGTACGGACCGATCGAGCGTGCATGGATCTTGTCATCGACCAAGTGGTTGAGCTTGATCATGTACATGTAGCCCACGGTGACCTTGCGGTCGAACGCTTCGCCGGTACGGCCATCATAGAGAACCGACTGGCCGGACGAATGCAGGCCTGCCTTTTCGAGCATGGCCGAGACGTCTTCCTCATGCGCACCATCAAAGACCGGCGTGGCGATGGAAACGCCGCGCTTTGCCTCTTCAGCCAGACGCACGAGCGACTCGTCGTCGAAACGCTTCACCTCGTCATGCGATTCCGACGCGTAGATCTCGGTCAGTTCGGTGCGCAGCTCGCTGATGTCCATCGTCTTGCGATAGTCTTCCAGCATCTGGCCGATCTTCTTGCCCATGCCGGCGCAAGCCCAGGCCAGATGGGTTTCGAGGATCTGACCGACGTTCATGCGCGAAGGCACGCCGAGCGGGTTCAGGCAGATGTCCACATGCGTGCCATCTTCCAGGAACGGCATGTCTTCGACAGGAACGATGCGCGACACAACGCCCTTGTTGCCGTGACGGCCGGCCATCTTGTCGCCTGGCTGGATCTTGCGCTTCACAGCGACAAAAACCTTGACCATCTTCATGACGCCCGGAGGCATTTCGTCGCCGCGCTGGACCTTCTCGACCTTGTCCATGAAGCGCTGTTCAAGGCGCGATTTGGATTCGTCGTACTGGCCACGCAGGGCTTCGATCTCGCCTTGGACCTTTTCGTCCTCGACGGCAAACATCCACCACTGCGACCGCGGATATTCGGAAACGACCGCGTTGGACAGCTCAACGCCCTTCTTGAAGCCCTTCGGGCCGGCAACCGAAACCTGGCCGCGCAGCATGTCGACCAGACGGCCGTAGACGTTGCGGTCAAGGATTGCCTGTTCGTCGTCACGGTCCTTGGCAAGACGCTCGATCTCTTCACGCTCGATGGCCATCGCGCGCTCGTCCTTTTCCACCCCGTGGCGGTTGAAGACGCGCACTTCGACGATCGTGCCGAAGGTGCCGGGCGGCATGCGCATGGACGTGTCACGCACGTCGGATGCCTTTTCACCGAAGATGGCGCGCAGAAGCTTTTCTTCCGGCGTCATCGGGCTTTCGCCCTTCGGCGTGATCTTGCCGACGAGAATGTCGCCGGGGGCCACTTCCGCACCGATGTAGACGATACCGGCTTCGTCGAGGTTCTTCAGCGCTTCTTCCGAAACGTTCGGAATGTCGCGCGTGATTTCTTCCGGACCAAGCTTGGTGTCACGCGCCATCACTTCGAATTCTTCGATGTGGATGGAGGTGAACACGTCGTCGGAGACGATGCGTTCCGACATCAGGATCGAGTCTTCGTAGTTATAGCCGTTCCACGGCATGAACGCGACGAGCGCGTTGCGGCCGAGCGCCAGGTCGCCGAGGTCGGTCGAGGGACCGTCCGCGATGATGTCGCCCTTGTTCAGGATGTCACCGACAGCCACCAGCGGACGCTGGTTGATGCAGGTGTTCTGGTTGGAACGCTGGAACTTCTGCAGGCGGTAGATATCGACGCCGGACTTGCCGGCATCCAGATCTTCCGTGGCGCGGATAACGATACGCGTCGCGTCGACCTGGTCGACCACGCCGCCACGACGGGCAGCGATGGCAGCACCGGAGTCACGGGCGACGACCGGTTCCATGCCGGTGCCGACGAACGGCGCTTCGGCGCGCACCAGCGGCACGGCCTGACGCTGCATGTTGGAACCCATGAGGGCGCGGTTGGCGTCGTCGTTTTCCAGGAACGGGATGAGAGCTGCGGCAACAGAGACCAGCTGCTTCGGCGAAACGTCCATCAGGTTGATGGTGTCGCGCGGCGACAGCATGACTTCGCCGGCATGACGGCAAACGACGAACTCTTCGACGAACGAACCGTTCTTGTCGAGTTCGGCATTGGCCTGCGCCACGTAGTATTTTGCCTCTTCCATGGCGGAGAGGTAAATCACTTCCTTGGTGACAACGCCGTCGATGATCTTGCGATACGGGCTTTCGATAAAGCCGTACTTGTTGACGCGGGCAAAGGTGGCCAGCGAGTTGATCAGACCGATGTTCGGGCCTTCCGGCGTTTCAATCGGGCAGATACGGCCGTAGTGGGTCGGGTGAACGTCGCGGACTTCAAAGCCTGCGCGCTCGCGGGTCAGACCGCCCGGTCCAAGAGCCGAGAGACGGCGCTTGTGGGTGATTTCCGACAGCGGGTTCACCTGGTCCATGAACTGCGACAGCTGCGAGGAGCCGAAGAATTCACGCACCGCAGCGGCAGCCGGCTTGGCGTTGATCAGGTCCTGCGGCATGACAGTGTCGATTTCGATCGACGACATGCGTTCCTTGATGGCGCGCTCCATGCGCAGAAGACCCAGGCGATACTGGTTCTCCATCAATTCACCAACCGAGCGAACACGACGGTTGCCGAGGTTGTCGATGTCGTCGATTTCGCCCTTGCCGTCGCGCAGTTCGACCAGCATCTTGACCACGGCCAGGATGTCGTCCTTGCGCAGCGTCCGCACGGTGTCGGCCACGTCGAGGTCGAGACGCATGTTCATCTTGACGCGGCCAACGGCCGACAGGTCATAGCGTTCGCTGTCGAAGAACAGCGAATTGAACATGGCTTCGGCCGATTCCATGGTCGGCGGTTCACCCGGACGCATGACGCGGTAGATGTCGAACAGAGCGTCCTGACGGTTCTCGTTCTTGTCCACAGACAGCGTGTTGCGGATATAGGCGCCGACATTGATGTGGTCGATGCCCAGAATCGGGATCTCGTCGAAGCCGACTTCGAGAATCTTCGGCAGGTTCTTCTCGTCGATTTCTTCGCCGGCTTCCATATAGATTTCGCCGGTTTCCATGTTGACCAGATCTTCGGCGAGGAAGTTGCCGTAGAGGTCTTCGTTGGAAGCCTTCAGGGCCTTCAGGCCCTTATCGACGAGCTGGCGCAGCAGGCGCGGGGTGAGCTTCTTGCCGGATTCGACAACCACTTCGCCGGTATCGGCGTCGACCATTTCCGACAGCGTCTTGGCGCCCTTCAGCGTCTCGGGCTGGAACGGAACGCGCCAGCCATTGCCGTCGCGCACGTAGACAGCCTTCGAATAGAAGGTCGACAGGATTTCTTCGCCGTCCATGCCAAGCGCCATCAGCAGCGAAGTGGCCGGGATCTTGCGGCGACGGTCGATACGCGCATAGACGATGTCCTTGGCGTCGAATTCGATATCAAGCCAGGAACCGCGATAGGGGATGACGCGGGCAGCAAACAGAAGCTTGCCCGAGGAATGGCTCTTGCCCTTGTCATGGTCGAAGAAGACGCCCGGGGACCGGTGCATCTGCGAGACGATGACGCGCTCGGTGCCGTTGACGATGAACGTGCCATTGTCGGTCATGAGCGGCATGTCGCCCATGTAGACGGACTGTTCCTTGATGTCCTTGATGGACTTTGCGCCCGTATCCTCGTCGATATCGAACACGATGAGGCGCAGCGTCACCTTCAGCGGCGCAGCATAGGTCAGATCGCGCTGACGGCATTCCTCGACGTCGAACTTCGGCGGCTCGAATTCGTAGGACACGAATTCCAGCATCGAAGCGCCGGAGAAATCCGTGATCGGGAACACGGAACGGAAAACGGCGTTAAGCCCCTCATCGGGGCGACCGCCGGCGGGTTCTTCGACCATGAGGAACTGGTCGTAAGATGCCTTCTGAACCTCGATGAGGTTCGGCATTTCTGTGACTTCTGGAATTTTGCCGAAAAACTTGCGTACGCGCCTACGACCATTGAACGAAAGGGTCTGAGCCATCGTCGCTCCTTCAAAAATTGCATCCGGGCCTGCAACGGACGGTGTGCGATGGCCAGTCGACCCCGTCGATCATGAGTTGTTCAATCTCGTTTCCGCTCTCGAAGCACCGGCCGGATTGCCGTCTGCGTCGAGGAGAAACCATCCTCTTGAAGAACCCATTACCCAAAAGCCGTTTCACGGGCTTTTGGGTAATCAGTTCCGGTGAAATGGACAACGGGAGAGGGCTGACAAGCCCTCCCCCATCGCATTTCGATATTACTTGACGTCGACCTTGGCGCCGGCGTCTTCGAGCTTCTTCTTGAGGTCAGCAGCTTCAGCCTTGGAAACAGCTTCCTTGACAGCCTTCGGAGCGCCTTCGACGAGGTCCTTGGCTTCCTTGAGGCCGAGACCGGTGATGGCGCGGACTTCCTTGATGACGTTGATCTTGTTGGCGCCAGCGTCAACCAGGATCACGTCGAATTCGGTCTTTTCTTCTTCGACCGGTGCAGCAGCAGCGCCGCCAGCAGCAGCAACGGCTACCGGTGCAGCAGCCGAAACGCCCCACTTTTCTTCGAGCAGCTTGGAAAGCTCAGCAGCTTCCAGAACCGTCAGAGCGGAGAGGTCTTCAACGATCTTTGCGAGATCAGCCATTTTACAACTTCCTTAATAGATGTTCGGTTCGAAACGAACGGGTTAGGGTATGAACAGCGAAAAACCGCCTTACGCGGCTTCGTCCTTCTTTGCATAGGCCGCAAACACGCGGGCAAGCTGAGCTGCCGGTGCTGCCACAACGCCTGCGATGCGGGTTGCCGGGGTCTGAATCATGCCCAGCAGCTTTGCACGCAGTTCGTCCAGCGAAGGCAGGGTCGCAAGCGACTTGACTGCATCGGCGGACAACGTGGTTGTTCCCATGGCGCCGCCGAGGACAACGATCTTGTCGTTGGTCTTGGCGAAATCCATGACGACCTTCGGAGCCACAATCGGATCATTGCTGAATGCAATCAGCGTCTGACCCTTGAAGAGATCGGTGATCCCTTCGGCTTCCGTGCCCTGAAGAGCGATCTTGGCCAGGCGGTTCTTCGCGACTTTGACGGTGCCGCCAGCAGCGCGCATTTTCGAACGGAAGTCGTTCATCTGCGCAACTGTGACACCAGCATAGTGGGCCACGACAACCGAACCGGAAGCCTTGAAGACTTCGTTCAGCTCCGTGACGAATTCGCGTTTTTCCGCTCTTTCCACTGTCTGTCTCCAGTTGATGGGACCGCAATCCTGCAGGCCCCACCGGGTTTGCCTTTGCCTCAAGGGATCCCTGTTACAGATCCCAAGCGACGCTTGAGGATCCTGTCCCCTCCGGATGGACCAAAAATCCAACCGCAAGGCGAATAAGGCTCGAACCGAACTTCAAGACGTCATCAGACGTTTAAATACCGGATCTTACCCGTCTCATGCAGGCGACTATTAAGGCCGTGAGGCCGCCCGCAATCTCGGACAGGAGTGCCAGGTTTTGACACCGGGCATTTCCGGCCCCGAAAGGCCGGAAACTGTTCGGAGCAGAGCCAGATGCCCTGCTCAATTCAAAATCAGGCCGTTACCGTCGAAGGCTCGACGCGCACACCCGGACCCATGGTCGAGGAGAGTGCGACGCGCTTCAGGTAGTTGCCCTTGGCACCGGCCGGCTTCGCCTTGATGACGGCGTCGGCAAATGCCTTGATGTTTTCTTCCAGAGCCTTGGCGTCGAAGGAAGCCTTGCCGATACCGGCATGGATGATACCAGCCTTCTCGACGCGGAACTCGACAGCACCGCCCTTGGATGCCTTGACGGCGCCGGCGACGTCCATGGTCACGGTGCCGACCTTCGGGTTCGGCATCATGCCACGCGGACCGAGAACCTTACCGAGACGACCGACGAGCGGCATCATGTCCGGGGTCGCGATGCAGCGATCGAAGTCGATCTTGCCGCCCTGGACGATTTCCAAAAGGTCTTCGGCGCCGACGATGTCTGCACCGGCAGCCTTGGCTTCGTCAGCCTTGGCGCCACGGGCGAAGACGGCGACGCGAACGTCACGGCCGGTGCCGTTCGGCAGGTTGACCACGCCGCGAACCATCTGGTCTGCGTGACGCGGATCGACGCCGAGGTTCATGGCGATTTCGACGGTTTCGTCGAACTTGGCCGTTGCACGGTCCTTGACCAGCGCGATTGCGTCGGAAAGAGCAATCAGCTTGGTGGGATCGATGCCTTCACGGCCCTTCTGAATACGCTTTGCAAGCTTTGCCATGATCAAGCCACCACTTCCAGGCCCATGGAGCGGGCGGAGCCCTCAACCATCAGCATTGCGCCTTCGATGTCGGCAGCGTTGAGATCCTTCATCTTGGCTTCGGCGATCGTGCGCACCTGAGCCTTGGTGATGGAGCCGGCCTTGCCGCCCTTGCCGGGGGTCTTGGAACCGGAGGTGATCTTCGCTTCCTTCTTCAGCCAGTAGGTAACCGGCGGCTGCTTCATCGCAAACGTGAAGGACTTGTCCTGGTAATAGGTAATGACGACCGGGATCGGCATACCCTTTTCCATTTCCTGCGTGGCGGCGTTGAACGCCTTGCAGAATTCCATGATGTTGATGCCGCGCTGACCAAGGGCCGGGCCGATCGGCGGGGACGGGTTGGCCGATCCTGCCTTGACCTGGAGCTTGAGCTGGCCTGCTACTTTTTTAGCCATTTCTCTGCCTTTCAGTGAGAACCGGTTGCCCGGTCCAGATATGCCGGACGAGGCCGGCGGCTGCGGTTGCGTGGTGCGTCTGGTCGGTCCGGCTTAAAAGACCGTCATCCTCCCACGCGGGGTCGGGAAGTCACCTTCCCGCGTCGTCTCAGACCTTCTCGACCTGAGCGTATTCCAGTTCGACCGGCGTTGCGCGACCGAAGATCGACACTTCCACCTTGAGGCGCGAACGCTCCTCGTCGACATCCTGAACAATGCCGTTGAACGAGGCGAACGGCCCGTCGGACACGCGAACCTGCTCGCCGATCTCGAACGAGATCGAGGACTTCGGCCGCTCGACACCTTCCTGGACCTGGCCCAGGATGCGGTCGGCTTCGAAATCCGGGATCGGAACCGGCTTGTTGTCGGATCCGAGGAACCCGGTCACCTTCGGCGTATTCTTGATGAGGTGATAGGCCTCATCCGTCAGGTTGGCGCGCACCAGCACGTAGCCCGGGAAAAACTTGCGCTCGGCATCGACCTTGCGGCCGCGGCGAACTTCGACAACCTTTTCCGTCGGCACCAGGATCTTTTCGAACAGATGCTCAAGCCCCTTCTGGCGAGCCTTATGTTCGATATCCTCGGCAACCTTCTTCTCGAAATTCGAATATGCGTGGACGATGTACCAACGTGCCGCCATCTTCATCTCCACAAATTTAAACGCTGATGCTCAGAACGAGCCGGATGATCCAGCCGATCAGCTGGTCCGCCGCAAAAAAGAACAGCGCGGCAAAAACCACCATCACAAGCACCATGGCCGTGGAGATCATCGTCTCACGACGGGAAGGCCAGGTAACTTTTGCCGTTTCAGCGCGAACCTGCTGCAGAAACGCGAATGGATTCGTTTTGGATGCCATGACTGCCCACGCAATTACGGCGCGCAAGCTGAACTTCTTCAGCCCCACGCACCGCGTGTCTGTTTGTACCCTACATAAACACAGCTCTCCCCTTTCACAAGGGTAAAAACGGCATCCATGCAATTTGCCGATATGGGCCGGCCTGCCCTCCTGCCCTGCGCCAATGAAAGATCATGTCGCCGCGCGGAAATGAATGGCAGGGGCAGCCGGGCTTGAACCGACGACCTGCGGTTTTGGAGACCGCCGCTCTACCAACTGAGCTATACCCCTATTCGTCGCAAGAGAACCTGCCGGTGCCGGCCGCCCCTTTCGAAGACATGGCGCTCTTTAAGATGGGACTGCCGGCTTGGCAAGGGGCTTTGTTAAATTTGCTGCACTTTCTGTACAGCCGGAATGTGGTGTTCAACGGCTTCGGGCAGCCGCTGCCGGTGGCTCCGGAGCATTCACGGTTAAGACCGGCTCCCGGCGCATTCTCGAAGCGGCACAGGGCGTGTGGCGCGGGGCCACAGACCTTGTCGATATCCTTGAAACCGACGCAGCGACCGTCCGACCCGCGGTGACCAGGGCCACCCTTGCACCCGCATCCGCGGCAGGCCGCTCCGGACACGCCGCCTCAGCGTCCGGCGCAACCGCAAGGCTCAGACTGACGAGAATCACCGCGCAGGCGATTCGTCCGATTCGCTCCTGCCAGACTTTCATCATTTGAGCCGCCCTCATCGAATCAGTCTTCGCCAGACATATAAAGAGAGCCTCGCCGTTGCCGGCGAGGCTCCTTCATATTCCCTTGCGGGAAGACAGGGTGCGATATCGATTACTCGATGATCGAGGCGACGATGCCGGCGCCGACGGTGCGGCCGCCTTCGCGGATTGCGAAGCGCAGCTTTTCTTCCATCGCGATCGGAACGATCAGCTCAACGGCAACGGTGACGTTGTCGCCAGGCATAACCATTTCCGTGCCTTCCGGAAGCGACACGATGCCGGTCACGTCCGTCGTGCGGAAGTAGAACTGCGGACGGTAGTTGGTGAAGAACGGCGTATGACGGCCGCCTTCTTCCTTCGTCAGGATGTAGGCTTCAGCCATGAACTTCTTGTGCGGCTTGACAGAGCCCGGCTTGCACAGGATCTGGCCACGCTCGACGCCGTCACGCTGAACGCCACGGATCAGAGCGCCGATGTTGTCGCCGGCCTGGCCCTGGTCGAGCAGCTTGCGGAACATTTCAACGCCGGTCACCGTCGTCTTGGTCGTGGCGCGGATGCCGACGATTTCGACTTCTTCGCCAACCTTGACGATACCACGCTCGACGCGGCCCGTCACAACCGTACCACGGCCAGAGATCGAGAACACGTCTTCGATCGGCAGCAGGAAGGGCTGGTCGATCGGGCGCTCAGGCGTCGGGATGTAGGCGTCGACCTGAGCCATCAGCTCGCGGATCGCGTCTTCACCGATCTTCTTGTCCGAATCTTCAAGAGCAGCAAGAGCCGAACCCTTGACGATCGGGATATCGTCGCCCGGGAAGTCGTAGGACGACAGAAGTTCACGAACTTCCAGCTCGACGAGCTCGAGAAGCTCGGCGTCGTCAACTTGGTCGACCTTGTTGAGGAATACGACGATGGCCGGAACGCCAACCTGACGGGCAAGCAGGATGTGCTCGCGGGTCTGCGGCATCGGGCCGTCGGCTGCCGAGCAAACCAGGATCGCGCCGTCCATCTGCGCTGCACCGGTGATCATGTTCTTGACGTAGTCGGCGTGGCCGGGGCAGTCAACGTGCGCATAGTGACGGTTGGCCGTCTCATACTCGACGTGCGCCGTCGAGATGGTGATGCCGCGCGCCTTTTCTTCCGGAGCAGCGTCGATCTGGTCGTACGCCTTGAACTCGCCGAAATACTTCGTGATCGCTGCCGTCAGAGACGTCTTGCCGTGGTCAACGTGGCCAATCGTGCCGATGTTCACATGCGGCTTGTTGCGCTCAAACTTGCTCTTTGCCATTGATGCTTCCTGTGATCAAAAAGAATGATGGACCCGCGCGTGCGGATTTGGTGTCGCCGTGTACGGCTTTCCCGTTCGATGCGCAAGATATAATTACGGTGTCGCCGTCTACAAGGCCCGGCGCTTCCGGCGCATCGTCAGAGTGGGTCTGTGGTGCCTGGGGAACTTGGAGCGGGTAGCGGGAATCGAACCCGCGTATTCAGCTTGGAAGGCTGCTGCTCTACCATTGAGCTATACCCGCGGGGTGGCTTGTCGGTCGAAGATCAGAATGGTGGAGGGAGTTGGATTTGAACCAACGTAGGCTGAGCCAACGGATTTACAGTCCGTCCCCTTTAACCACTCGGGCATCCCTCCAGTATTCTGTCTGGACCGAAGACCAAGCTCGTCTGTGTCTGCGGCGAAGTCGTTTGCCTCAGTCACGGCGGCGTATATGACTGCCCCGTTCGCCTCTGTCAACACGACTGGAAACGAAAAATGACAGAAAATTTAAATCTCTCCAGCGGCCTGTGGACAGAGGCCGGGACTATGCCGGATGGCGGCGCATCTGTATAAGGCGGCCATGAGCAAGGAAGATCGCCCCGACAAATCCGCCCGCGACACCCATTACGCGACGCTGCGCCGACAGGTGCGCGACGCCAAGCGTGAGCGTGGCGAAATCCCGACCCCGCAGCAGGACCGCCGCAGTCGCCGCAAGGAAGACTGGACGCCGCCGCAACTGGCGCCCGACGTCGTCTATCTCTATGGCCTTCACACGGTGCGTGCCGCCCTCGACAACCGCGCGCGCAAGCTGATCAAGCTGTCGGTGACCCAGAACGCCTTTGCGCGCCTCGATATCGGGCAGCCTGAAAGCCTGCCCTACCCCGTCGAGTTCGTGTCGCCGCAGGATCTGGACAAGGTTCTGGGTCCCGATGCCATTCACCAGGGCGTCATGCTGGAAACCCGGCCGCTTCCGATGCGCCGGCTGGAGGCGCTGAAGGAAAGCCCGCTGCTGCTCGTGCTGGATCAGGTGACCGATCCGCACAATGTCGGCGCCATCATGCGCTCGGCTGTCGCCTTCGAGGCAGGCGCCATCATCACCACGCAGCGCCACAGCCCGACGGAATCCGGCGTGCTGGCAAAATCCGCCTCCGGCGCTCTTGAAATGATCCCCTATATCCAGGTGACGAATCTTGCCGATGCGCTCGGCGAACTGCATCGGCTCGGCTTCCAGACCATCGGTCTCGATTCGGAAGGACCGCAGCCGCTCGAGGGCACCTTTGCCGGATCGAAGGTGGCGCTGGTGCTGGGTTCCGAAGGCAAGGGACTTCGCCAGAAGACCCGCGAGACCTGCACTGCGCTTGCGCGTCTTGACATGCCCGGCGCTATCAAGTCGCTCAATGTCTCCAATGCCGCCGCAATTGCGCTCTATGCATCACGCCGGCATCTTGCCCAACCCACGGATTGATCGGCGCAGGCGCGCGCTCGGCTGTCCGTCACGCCGAAAAACGACGCATCCGCTCCGGCGGCAGCGCGTCGTTTCCGGCGCGCACCTCTGCGGCATACTGGATGGAGCCGATCAGCTCCAGATCGAACAGGGGTTTGGAAATGACGCCAAGCGCGCCGGGCACGCCGCCCGAAAGCGCTTCCGGGTTGGCCGTCATGAACACGACGGTCGCGCCCTTGGCGGCGAGGCTCCGACCGATGTCAGGGCCGGTCGGACCATCCTGCAGCTGCACGTCGACAAAGGCGATATCGCAGGCATCGGAGTAGCGCAGCGCATCGGCGCGATTGGCCGCAATCCCGGCCACCTCGTGGCCGAGTGCAAGGACCGCTTCCTCAATGTGAAGCGCAATCAGCAGCTGGTCCTCTACGACCAGAATTCGAAACGCCATGGCCCCCTCGTTTTGCCTTATTTGTACGCGCAACGCGTGATCCCGGCAATGGTTCCCGCAACGGTTTGACCGTGGGCCGGCTTGGCCGGCTAGCCTGCCTCCGCCAGATCCTCGGACGCTTGATCCGGGTGGACGGCCATGATCTGGCGGATTGCCGGCAGGCTCTTGATGAAGGCGGCCACGCAGAGCGGATCATATTGCGATCCGGCGCGCTCCTGGATGTGCTGGACGGCGCGCTCCAGCGTCCAGGCTGCCTTGTAGGGCCGCGCAATGGTCAGCGCATCAAAACTGTCGGCGATCGCAACGATGCGCCCGGCAAGCGGGATCTCGTCTCCGGCCAGCCGCTCCGGATAGCCCTGGCCGTCATAGCGCTCGTGATGGGCGCTGGCGATATCGGCGGCAAGCTGCAGCAGGCTGATGCGTGACTGACCCAGGATATGGCCGCCGATGGCGCTGTTGCTTTTCAGATAGGTCACTTCCGGATCGACATAGGTGCCGCGCTTCAGCAGCATGGCATCGGGAATGCCGACCTTGCCGATATCATGCATCGGGGCGGCAATGCGGATATCGCTGCAGATGGCGGCCGGCAGACCATAGGCCTTGGCGATCGCCTCCGCATAGGCGCCGACGCGCAGCGTATGCAGGGCCGAATCGGTATCCTTGTAGGTGGCGGCAAGCGTCAGGCGATAGATGATTTCCTGCTCGCGCTCACGCAGTTCGTCGACCGCCTTTTCCACCTCGGTCTTGATCCAGATCGCCTTCTCCGCCAGCTGGTTGCGCGCCTGAACAAGCGCCACCAGATTGCGGATGCGCGCCTGGAATTCCGCTGGATTGATCGGCTTGGTCAGGAAATCGATCGCGCCGGCATTGATCGCCGTCATGCGGGTTTCCGTATCGCCATCGGCGGTCACCACGACGAAGGGCTTGTCGCGGTATTTTTCGAACCGGCGGATTTCGACAAGCAGATCGACGCCGTTATAGACCGGCATCTGGAAGTCGATGACGCCGATGTCGAAATCGAGATCCGGCATGGCGCCGAGCGCCTCTTCCGGGCCTGAAAAAGCGATAGCCGTGCAGCCGGACACTGTGCTGGCGAGCTTCTTCAGAAGGATGAGGTTGGTTTTGTTGTCGTCGACCACGAGAATTTTCATCGTCTCTCTGTCCTTAAGCAGCAACGGTCTGGTCTTGGGCGGCAAGGGACTGGCGCGCGGCGTTCACCATCTGCGCCAGCAAGTCGATATCGGCAGGCGACGGATCCGAATGGCGCAGCGCCTGCGACAGGTCGGAAATGTCCATCAGCCCGATATTGGAGGCGGAGCCCTTCAGATTGTGCAGCAGGGGATCGAGCTTGTGCCGCTCGCCGCTTGCAAGCATCGCATGAAGACCGGCCAGAATGTCCACGGCATCCTCGAAGAACGCATCCAGCAGTTCCTGGAACCCGTCCTCGCCGAGGATCTCGGCGATCTCCTGCCGGCGCGCCGAGACGGTGGCTGCGACAGAAGGCGTGGTTACCGGCGCAGCGGACACCACGGGCGTAGCGGGCGGCGCAGCGACCTGCGGTCTTGATACCGCGGCAGGCGGCGCAGCGGACACAAGTCCCGCATCATCGCCCAGTTCACGTTCCACCTCGCGGATCAGCCGGTGCAGAACGGCAATGCCGATCGGCTTTGCCTGAAAGCCGGTCATGCCCGCCTCCAGGCACAGGCGACGGTCTTCCTCCGAGGCATTGGCGGTGAGCGCCACCACCGGCACATCGCGGCATGGTCCACCGCCGGCGCGCACCTGCCGCGTCGCCTCGATGCCGTCCATGACGGGCATCTGCATGTCCATGAGGATGAGGTCGAAAGGTTCGGCCGCGGCCCGCTCCACGGCCAGCGCGCCATTTTCCGCAAGCGTCGCGTCTTGGCCGAGATGATCGAGGTAACCCAGAATCACCTGCTGGTTGACCTTGTTGTCTTCCGCCACGAGGATTCTCAGGCGCCTCAGCGCCACAAGCGGTGCATTGCCCTTTTCGCCCTGCTGTGAGGTGACGGCCTCGGTGGCCTCGATCGGCATGTCGAACCAGAACGTACTGCCCTCGCCCACCGTACTGTCGACGCCGACCGACCCGCCGAAGCGATCGATGATCTCCTTGCAGATGATGAGGCCAAGCCCGGTTCCGCCATAGCGGCGGCTGATGCTGGCATCGACCTGCGAGAAGGGCTGGAAGAGTTTTGCCTTGCCCTCCTCATCGATGCCGATGCCCGTGTCCTGGACCTCGACGCGCAGCCAGAGCCCGCCCTTGCGCCGTGTCTGGGACATGCGCAGGGTCACCCGGCCGCCCTGGGTGAATTTCACCCCGTTGCTGATGAAGTTGAGAATGACCTGGCGCAGCCGCGTCGGATCGGACAGCACCGTGCGGGCATGCCACTCTCCGGCAATTTCCAGCGTCACGGTGTTTCCCGCTTCCGCCGCACGGCCGCGCATCATGTCGGTGCAGGTTTCGGCGAGCGCCTGCAAATCGACCGGGCGTCGTTCGAGTTCCAGCTTGCCATGCTCGATCTTGGCGTAGTCGAGGATCTCGTTGATGATGTCGAGCAGTGCCTCGCCGGAGCGGCGGATGGTGCGGATATGGGCCGACGTTTCTGCCGAAAGCCGGCCGAGTTCCAGAAGCTCCACCATGCCGAGGATGGCGTTGAGCGGGGTCCGGATCTCATGCCCCATGGTGGCCATGAACTGCGATTTTGCCCGGTTGCCGGCCTCGGCTGCCTGGTAGGATACGCTGAGCTGCTCGGCCATGGCCTCGAGACTCACGCCGGCGGCCTGGACACTGCGCAACTGGCGTTGCAGCGTCAGAATGAGGAAGGCGACCGACAGCACCAGCAGGCCAATCAGCACGATCGACTTGCGCTGCAGGCCCTCCAGCTCAATGCGGGCTTTTGCCCGTTCGCTCGAGACGAATGTATTGGTATAGACGAGAAGTTCGCTGGTGGAATCGACAAGCCGCGACCACTGGCCGTCCAGACCCTGCAGTTCCTCCAGCGACACCGGCTGGCCGGCTGCGATGGCATCGAAGACCGGCTGGCTTTCAAATATGATCTTCTGGATCTGGTTGAGGTGCTTGCCCACCTGGACATCGATGGCGAAATTCTTCTCGAACTGCGCCTTCTTCAGCATGTCCATGCGGGAAAACACAACGTCATAGCGCAAGGACAGTCCCTGCAGCCGATCCTCGCCCAGATTTCCGCTGGACAGCATCAGCTGCAGGTCGTGAACGAGTTCGCCGCTTTCCCGATTCAGCTGGTAGACGGACCACATGGCGTTTTCCCGCACCGCATCGCGCATGTCGCGCTGGCGGGTGGAAATATCCACATAGACCGAGACGAGGATCGCCAGCAGGACGACTGCGAATATCTGCAGTATCGCCGTGATCCGGCTCGCCTTGCGGATCACGTCACCGCTGAAAAGGGTCTGCGCCATCACGGTTTTACCTCGATCTCCTTGATCTGCCAGACGGAGCGCGAGAAATAGGCTTCGTTGTAGAGGCCCGGCTCCAGATCGAAGGGATAGATGAGGAAGAGCGGCCCCTTGTCGCGCACCGACATCAGCTTGCCATTGGCGCGGGTGGCGAGAATCGTCTCATGCTTCAGCGCGTCCTCGGCCGGGACGGTGGCGAAATAGTCGTTGATGGCGCGCACCAGCAAGGTATTGCCCTGTGCGCCGGCAGCCGTCAGCACCGAGCGCACCAGAGGTCCGGAAAACTCCGTTTCGCCTTCCGTCCACGGTGTCTTCATCTTGCCGGTGCGCCCGGCAAGCTTTTCCAGCATGGCAAGATCGAACTGGGCCGTTTCGCCGACATTGGGCGTGGCAAGTTTCCCCTTCACGGTGAGGATGACCGGCCCGGTCGGCTTGTCGAGCGACCAGGCGGCAGGGGCAGACACGGACAGGGCGGCAAGGAGAACGGCAAGATGTGCAAGGATACGCATGAGTCACTCGCTCGGGTCGATGGTTCGGGGAACAGGGTCAGGACAACCGCCATCCTGGCGGCAGCAGCGTCAGGCAGCGTCCGACAGGCCGTCGACGCCAAACAGGCGCTGGACATTGATGAAGCAGATCATTCCGTCTGCATGGGTGATGATGCCGTCGCAAAAGCGGCTGTCGAAGGAGGAGACGACATCGGGCACCGGCTGCAACTGGTCTTGCGAAACCGACAGCATGTCCGTGACGTGATCGACGAGCAGGCCGATGATCTCGCTTCCGGCCTCCACCACCACGATGGCGCTGCGTTCGCTGCGCTCGGCGGGCGACATGCCGAGACGATAGGCCAGATCGATGGTCGGGATGACGGTGCCGCGCAGGTTCATCACGCCCAGAACATGCCCGGGCGCATTGGGGATCGGCATGGAGGGCGCCCATCCGCGGATCTCGCGCACGCTGGTGGTGCGAATGCAGAAGTTTTGCTCCCCGAGCCGAAAGGCAATGATCTCGAATATGTCGGATGACGCCATGGCGGACAGTCCCTCTCGTGTCGTTCGCGAACCGGTGCCGCCGCAAGGCGGGCAGATCGGCGCAGGCGGCCACCGCTCACCGTCCGCAGAAGCGCCTGCGAAAACTGTTGAAAAGCGAATGATCTGGGCGGCGCTCCACTCTCCCGCCGGCCCGCAGTAAAAAGGCAGGCTCGTGCAGAGCATTCTCCAGGCCGGGTCCGCATTCATCTCGGAAGGGACGCAAGACCGCATCACCCGGCTTTCCAAATCTAGGGCAAGGTCTCTAACCAAGAGTGAAGGAAAAGCCTCAAACGCTTCTTTTTCTCAGTATTTCCTAATATGATACAGTCTGCGACATCGTCCCGGCACAGCCCCCTTCGCCGCTTCCGGGCCGGACCGGTGCACTTTCCTCTTTACACACACGCAGAATATGGTAACTCGCACCTCGGAATGCCCTTGTAGCTCAGTTGGTAGAGCACCTGATTTGTAATCAGGGGGTCACGAGTTCGAACCTTGTCGGGGGCACCATTCCACTTCCCAGTCCGGCGCCTCACCCTTTTACGCCCCTTCCGCTACCGCGTTTCAGGCGCGCACCGGCAAGCGGTTGCATTCCCCTGCCCAAGCACTTGTTTCCACCGCCGTTTTTCCTGTACCAAGGTGCACCAGAAGAGGTGCGCCAATGTCATCGAATTCCAAACGTCTTTGCTTCATGGCATCGTCGGCGCCCGAAGCGCAGATTGCGCTGTCGGAACTGACCGGTCTTTACGGCAATGCCAGCGTCGAAGACGCCGATGTCATCATTGCCCTTGGCGGCGATGGCTTCATGCTGCAGACGCTTCACCAGACGATCAACAGCGGCAAGCGGATCTACGGCATGAACTGCGGGTCGGTCGGTTTCCTGATGAACGATTACCGCGTCGACCTTTTGCAGGAGCGCATCGACAACGCACTGGAAAACGATTTTCATCCGCTGCAGATGACGACAGTGAATGCCGACGGCACAAGCTCGGTGGCGCTTGCCATCAACGAGGTCTACCTGTTTCGCCAGTCCTACCAGGCGGCGAAGCTCCGGGTCACCATCGACGGCCATGTGCGGCTGTCCGAACTGATCTGCGACGGGCTGATGATTGCCACGCCCGCCGGATCCACCGCCTACAACCTCTCCGCCCACGGACCGATCCTGCCGCTCGAAGCACCGCTTCTGGCCATGACGCCGGTGTCGGCCTTTCGCCCGCGCCGCTGGCGCGGTGCACTTCTGCCCAACAAGGTCTGCGTGGAAATCGATGTGCTGGAGCCGGAAAAGCGGCCCACCAATGCGGTGGCCGACAATACCGAGGTCAAGGACGTGCTGCATGTGCGCATCGCCCAGTCAAATGCGCGCACGGCCCGCATCCTGTCCGACCCCGACCATTCCTGGTCGGAACGCATCCTGGCCGAGCAGTTTTCCGACTGAGCAAGGCGCGCATGAAAAAATGGCGCGTCGCCCTTTCAGGAGACGCGCCACCTTGATGGATCAGGTCGAAGACCCTCAGTCGATATCGGCCACTTCGGCGCCGGCGCCGCCGCTGATGCGGTGGGCAAGGGCTGCCTCCATGAAATCGTTCAACTCGCCGTTCAGCACGCTGTCCGGATCGGTGCTTTCGACGCCGGTGCGCAGGTCCTTGACCAGCTGGTAGGGCTGCAGCACGTAGGAGCGGATCTGGTGGCCCCAGCCGATATCCGTCTTCGATGCGGCTTCGGCGTTTGCGGCCTCTTCGCGCTTCTTCAGCTCGGCTTCGTACATGCGCGCACGCAGCATGTCCCAGGCCTTGGCCTTGTTCTTGTGCTGCGAGCGTTCCTGCTGGCAGGCCACGACAATGCCCGTCGGAATATGCGTGATGCGCACGGCCGAATCGGTGGTGTTGACGTGCTGGCCGCCGGCGCCCGACGAGCGGAACGTATCGATGCGGCAATCGCTCTCGTTGATCTCGATATTGATCGAATCGTCGACCACCGGATAGACCCAGATGGATGAGAACGAGGTGTGGCGGCGCGCATTGCTGTCATAGGGCGAGATGCGCACCAGGCGATGCACGCCCGATTCGGTCTTCATCCAGCCATAGGCATTGTGGCCCTTGACCAGAATGGTCGCGGACTTGATGCCGGCCTCGTCGCCGTCATGCACTTCGAGCAGTTCCACCTTGAAGCCCGAACGCTCGGCCCAGCGGGTGTACATGCGCAACAGCATGTTCGCCCAATCCTGGCTTTCGGTGCCGCCGGCGCCCGAATGCACTTCCACATAGGTATCGTTGCCGTCGGCTTCGCCCGACAGCATGGCTTCCACCTGCCGGCGCGCCGCTTCGGACCGCAGCGCCTTCAGCGCATCCTCGGCCTCGCCGACGATGCCGTCGTCGCCTTCTTCCTCGCCAAGCTCGATCAGCTCGACATTGTCCTTCAGGCGCAGTTCGAGCGCCTTGACGCCGGCAATCGCATCATCCAGCTGCTGGCGCTCGCGCATCAGCTTCTGGGCTTCGGCCGCATCGTTCCAGAGGCTCGGATCCTCTGCCTTGTTGTTCAACCAGTCCAGTCGTCTTACCGCCTGATCCCAGTCAAAGATGCCTCCTCAGCAGGCTTATGGCCTGCTTGATTTCGTCGACAATATTCAGGGTTTCATTGCGCATCTGTGTATGCTTCGTCCTTTCGGGGGAAATTGCGCCGTCAATAGTGGCAGGCGCGGGCGAAGTAAACCCCGCACGAGCCCGTGAGGCCAGCGCGGGGATTGTCCGGTCAGGCTCAGAAAAGCCCGCCTGCCCCGGATGTCACCGCCTGCTGGGCCTGCGGCGACGTCTTCAGGATCTCTTCCGGCGGCAGCTGGTCGCCCATGCCGATGACCGACAGCGAATCGGCCGGCCCGGTGCCGGGCTTGAAGGCCTCGATGATCGAATCCGGCTCGCCTTCATAGGCGAACATGCCGGTCTTGCGGTTGACCGGGATGAGTTGCATGCCGGCCGGCACGATGAACTTGCTCGGCGCCGTCACCTTGGCGGCCTGCGCGAGGAAATCGCCAAAAATCGGCGCAGCAAGGCCACTGCCGGTGCCGGCACGGCCAAGCGGTGCGGGCGTGTCGAAACCGACGTAAAGGCCCGCCACGAGATCCGGCGTGAAGCCGACGAACCAGGCGTCCTTCTCGTCATTGGTCGTGCCGGTCTTGCCGGCGACGTCACGGTCCTTGACCGGGATCTTGCCGGCGGCGGTCCCGCGGGTCACGACACCTTCCATCATGGAGGTGATCTGGTAGGCGGTCATGGGGTCGAGAACGCGTTCGCGGTTGTCCACCAGCGTCGGCTCGTCCTGATTGGCCCACTGGCTGAAATTGCAGCCATCGCAGCCACGCTCCTCATGCCGGAAGATGGTCTTGCCGTAGCGGTCCTGGATGCGGTCGACGAGCGTCGGCTTGATCTGCTTGCCGCCATTGGCAATGACCGAATAGGCCGAGACCATGCGCAGCACGGTGGTTTCACCGGAACCCAGCGACATCGCCAGCACCGGCAGCATCTTGTCGTAGATGCCGAAGCGCTCGGCATATTCGGCCACGAGATCCATGCCCATGTCCTGCGCCAGGCGCACGGTCATCTGGTTGCGGGATTTTTCGATACCGGTGCGCAGCGTCGAGGGACCGGCGCTGTCACCGCCATAGTTTTCCGGACGCCACACCTGGCCGCCCGACACCATTTCGATCGGCGCATCGAGAATGACGGAGGCCGGCGTATAGCCATTGTCGAGGGCTGCCGAATAGACGAAGGGCTTGAACGACGAACCCGGCTGGCGCATGGCCTGCGTGGCGCGGTTGAATTCCGACTGGGCGTAGGAGAAGCCGCCGACCATGGCAAGTACACGGCCCGTATGCGGATCCATCACCACCATGCCGCCCTGCACCTTGGGCGGCTGACGCAGCCGGAAGCTGCCGGTCTTGCCGGCAATCGGCTCCACATAGACCACATCACCGGCCTTCAGCACGCCGTCCGGCGACCGGGCGGTTTTGCGCTCGCCCTTGGAATCGCGATAGGCCCACTTCATTTCGTCGGCGGGGATCTGGCCGCGCACGCGCTCGTCGGCCACCTTGCCGGCCACGGTTTCCGGCTGCAGGCCGATGTCGACGCTGTTTGCCGAAACGGCGGTCACCACCGCCAGCTGCCATTCCGGCACGTCGCGCAGCGGCTGCAGCTTTGCAATTTCCACGCCCCAGTCGCCGGTAACGGCGATCGTCGCAATGGGACCATGGAAGCCGCGGCGCTGATCGTATTCCACCAGTCCGTGCTGCAGGGCGGCGCGCGCCATGATCTGCATCTGCGGGTCAAGCGAGGTGCGCACCGAAAGGCCGCCTTCGTAGAGAGCCTTTTCGCCATATTTGCCGATGATCTGGCGGCGGACTTCCTCGGAGAAGTAATCCGAGGCAAACAGCGAGGTGCCGCCGCGACGCAGTTTTACGCCGAGCGGCTGGGCCTTGGCGTCGGTCGCATCGCCAACCGTAATGTAGCCGTTCTCGGCCATGCGATCGATGACCCAGTTGCGGCGCTCAAGCGCTGCCTTTTCATGGCGGAACGGATGGTAATTGGCCGGGCCCTTGGGCAGCGAGGCAAGATAGGCGGTTTCGGCAATCGTCAGTTCCGTCACCGACTTGTCGAAATAGGTGAGCGCTGCACCGGCAATGCCGTAGGCGTTGAGGCCGAAGAAGATTTCGTTGAGATAAAGCTCGAGGATCTTGTCCTTCGAATAGGTCTGCTCGATGCGGAAGGAGAGAATCGCTTCCTTCACCTTGCGGTCGATTGTCTGGTCGGCCGAGAGAAGGAAGTTCTTGGCCACCTGCTGGGTGATGGTGGAGGCGCCCTCCGGACGGCGGCCGGACCCGATATTCTGCACGTTGTTAAGGACGGCGCGGGCCAGGCCCCAGAAGTCGACGCCCGGATGATTGTAGAAATTCTTGTCTTCCGCCGACAGAAAGGCTGCCTTCACCCGGTCGGGAATGGCCTGGATCGGCAGGAAGAGGCGCTTCTCACGGGCATATTCCGACATCAGCGCGCCGTTTCCGGCATGCACGCGGGTCGCCACCGGTGGCTCGTAGGAGGCAAGCACCTCGTAATTGGGCAAGTCCCTGGATACGCCGCCGAGATAAACGGCAGCGACGGCGGCCACCACGAGGAACCCCGCGCAGGCCAGTCCGAACAAGTATCCAAGCAATCTGATCATCAGCAGCTACCGCTTTAATATCGTCTGGCGCACAACAGCACCATCTCATGTTTCGAGGCGTTTTGCACGGGCGGCCGGACAAGCGCAAGCCTGAAGCCTTGAAAACCGGGCCATCATCCGTGACGGTTAAGATCCGAGTAACCTTTCGAATGTGAGTAAAATAGGGCTCCCGCGCGCCTTTCACAGATCGTGACCGACACGCGGCGGTTTTAAAGGCCAATTTAACGGCTCGCTGTAGCAGCGGAAGCACGGTGCATGCGCTGCCCTTTGTCAGCCGCCGCCGGCCACCGTCTCGGCGCGGTAGCGTCCCACCGCATCGGCCATCCGGTCGGCCACCTTCTGGCGCCAGGCCGGATCGAGCAGCAGCGCCTCATCGGCCGGGTTGGACAGGAAGCCGAGTTCCAGAAGGATGGACGGCATGTCCGGGGCGCGCAGAACCTGAAAACCCGCCTGGCGATGCGGATTGTTGATGAGACCGATCTGGCCGTCGAAGGATTTCACCACCCGTTCGGCCAGCGAGATCGAAAAGGCCTGGGTTTCCCGCCGCGCCAGATCAAGCAGGATATCGGCGATTTCCGGCGGCCCGCTTTCGATCGAATAGCCGGCGAGCTGGTCGGACAGGTTTTCGCGCGCGGCAAGCGCTGCCGCCATCCGGTCGGACGCGGTGTCGGAGAGCGTATAGACGGTGGCGCCGCGGATGTTCTTCTGGCCGAGCGTGTCGGCATGCAGCGAGATGAACAGGTCGGCGCCGCCCTGGCGCGCCAGCGTCACGCGCTCCGAAAGCGACAGGAAGGTGTCGCTGTCGCGGGTCAGAAACGCCTTCACGCCCTTTTCCTGGTTGAGCCGGGCGGCCAGCGTTTCGGCAAAGGCCAGCGTGATCTCCTTCTCCGGCGTCTTCGACGTCGCCCCCATCGCGCCGGTATCGATGCCGCCATGGCCCGCATCGACGGCAATGGTGAACACGCCATCCGTTGCCGGATCGCGGGCGCTGGCGCCGAGCCCCTCGATGGCGGATCCCGATTGCGGCTGCACCCATTTCTGCTGCGCCACCAGATCGGCAAAAGCCTTCGGCGTGGTCATCTCCGCATCCAGCACCAGCCGGTAGCCGTGCCCCTCGTTCTTCTGCACTTCGGCCAGAACGAGCCGCACCGGGCGAATGCCGGTGAAAACGATGCGTGCGCTGCCCTGCCCCATCGTGCCGTAGCGGATGTCCTTGAACAGGCCGCGCGCGGAAAGGTCGGCGGCGGGAAAGCCGAAGGCGGTGGCCGGAAGATCGATGACGATGCGCTCGGGCGAGGCGACGTAATGCGCGCTGAATTCCGGCTTTCCGTCAAAATCGATCACGACACGCGTGCGGGCGTCGTCGCCGGCAATGCGGGCGCTGAAGGCAAGAAGCTTTTCGCCCTCGCCTGTCGCCGGCTCCGTCTCCGTGGCATGGGCGCGGGCGACGAAGGAGACCATCATGAGCGACGCCAGAAGCAGCGCACACAGCCGGGTGAAACGAAGCGATCCGCGAGCGGAACCGTGCCAAGCGCCCAAGAGGCCCGCCTGCCCGACTGGAAGTGCCGTCGAAAGCCGTTTCATCCGCGCGTCCGCTCCCCGTATCCGCCTGTCCATGCGCAGCAATGCTGCGCGCCTGCTGTCAAGAACGCCTGCCCGAAGCGTTCCCTTCCGGCTTTTTCAAGGCCATTGCCATGCCTGGCGAAAGGCCGGCCGAAGCCCAACCATGAGGCGCGATTCGCCTGGCTCCTGCCCGTCCCGGCCCGACAGCCGGGCGTCAGAGGCACAGCATGCGGCGCCACCGCCCGTTTGACCTCTGGCTTAAGGCGCGCAAATTGATCCATAGTAAGGCAGAACCGGCTTTCCCCTTGCTATTGTTATCGAGAAAACATACAAGGCTTATGAGGGTTTAAGTGTCGACGGGATAGTATGTTGATAGGCTGCCAGCAAGTCAGTTCTGGCGCCAAAGACCGACAGACATCCGCCGTCTCTACATTTGGCCTGAAACTCTATCCGAACCGGCGGTGGCCGGAGACAGTACCGGATGGCTCGCCATCCACGCTCATCGGGAGCAAATTCATCGGACCCCTGGTCGGGTCTATTGTATCGTCTTTCTCGTCTGGTCTTTGATGTCGCGGCACGGATTGCATAAACTGGAACAGCGGAGGGAGCCCATGGCTCCGGTCTGCGTCCGGTTGATCCCCTCGCCGAGACGGCCGACGGGAATATTCTTATCCGGCGCCCCGTACGCGACGCATGATCGGCCTGTCCCTGCGACACGCCCCTCTGCCTCTGCGCGTCCGCGCCGAGGAGCAGAACTTTCATGGCAGACAAAATGCTTATCGATGCGTCTCACGAAGAGGAGACGCGCGTAGTCGTCGTTCGGGGAAACCGGATCGAGGAATTCGACTTCGAGTCGCAGCACAAGAAGCAGATACGCGGCAACATCTACCTGGCAAAAGTGACCCGCGTCGAGCCGTCACTGCAGGCCGCGTTCGTTGATTACGGCGGCAACCGCCACGGCTTTCTCGCCTTTGCGGAAATCCACCCCGATTACTATCAGATCCCGCTGGCCGATCGTCAGGCACTGATGCAGGCGGAAGCCGAAGACCAGCGCCGCCACCCGGATTTCGATGCGGCCGATCCGGTCGTCGACCTTTCGAAGGAAGAGCAGCCGGATGTCGGCATCGTGGCTCAGGTGGATGCCGCCCTCGGCTCCGAGACGCCTGAGCCCGCTGTTGCCGACGAGGCCGCCGTTGAAGCCGTCTCCGAAGTTTCCGAACCGTCTGCCGAAGAAAAGCCGAAGGCCAAGCCGCGCCGCAGCCGTTCGCGCAAGAAGCCGACCGCCGAGGAACTGGCCGAAGCCGGCAGCGCTGCCGCAGACGCAGCCGACGAACAGATCGCAGCCGTCGGCCAGGACGACGACACCACGCCCGATACCATGGCGGCCATGGTGGAAACCGACGCCATTTCCGAAGACGTCTCCGACCGTCGCGGCCGCGACGACGATGATGACGACGACGATGACAACCAGGAAAAGGAAGTCATCGAATCGGTCGGCGCCGAAGATGCGATGGAAGAGGTTCCGGACCGCGTCTACCGCAAGCCCCGCAAGCAGTACCGCATCCAGGAAGTCATCAAGCGCCGGCAGATCCTGCTCGTGCAGGTGGCCAAGGAAGAACGCGGCAACAAGGGCGCAGCCCTCACCACCTATCTGTCGCTTGCCGGCCGCTACTCGGTCCTGATGCCGAACACCGCGCGTGGTGGCGGCATTTCGCGCAAGATCACCCAGCCGACCGACCGCAAGCGCCTGAAGGAAATTGCTCGCGAGCTGGAAGTTCCGCAGGGCATGGGCGTCATCCTGCGTACCGCCGGTGCCAACCGCACCCGCGTCGAGATCAAGCGCGACTTCGAATATCTGATGCGCCTTTGGGAAAACGTGCGCACGCTGACGCTGAATTCGATTGCGCCGTGCCTCGTCTATGAAGAAGGCTCGCTGATCAAGCGTTCGATCCGTGACCTCTACAACAAGGACATTTCCGAGATCGTCGTCTCGGGCGAAGAAGGCTATCGTGAAGCGAAAGACTTCATGAAGATGCTGATGCCGAGCCATGCCAAGGTGGTTCAGCCCTATCGCGACCTGCATCCGATCTTTGCCCGCTCCGGTATCGAGGCGCAGCTTGACCGCATGCTGCAACCGCAGGTGACGCTGAAGTCGGGCGGCTACCTGATCATCAACCAGACCGAAGCGCTGGTCGCCATCGACGTCAACTCGGGTCGCTCGACCCGTGAGCACTCGATCGAGGAAACCGCGCTGCAGACCAATCTCGAGGCCGCCGATGAGGTTGCCCGCCAGCTGCGCCTGCGCGACCTTGCCGGCCTCGTCGTGGTCGACTTCATCGACATGGAAGAAAAGCGCAACAACCGCGCCGTCGAGAAGCGCCTGAAGGACTGCCTGAAGAACGACCGCGCCCGCATCCAGGTCGGCCGCATCTCGCATTTCGGCCTTCTGGAAATGTCGCGCCAGCGCATCCGCGCCAGCGTGCTGGAATCGACCACGCAGATCTGCTCGCATTGCGGCGGAACGGGCCACGTCCGCTCGCAGTCGTCGGTCGCCCTGCATGTGCTGCGCGGCGTGGAAGAGTATCTGCTGAAGAACACCACGCACGACATCACCGTGCGCACCACGCCTGATATCGCGCTCTATCTGTTGAACCAGAAGCGCGGCTCGGTGGTGGATTATGAGCGCCGCTTCGGCGTGTCCATCTTCATCGAATCGGATGCCGGCGTGGGCGCTGCCCACTTCGCCATCGATCGCGGCGAGCCGGTCGAAAACCCGGTCCGCATCGAAAGCCTCATGCAGTTTGCCGCCTTGCCCGTCGAGGACGAGGATGACGACTACGTGCCGGAGGTGGACGAAGACGAGGAAGAGGAGGCTGTTGCCGCAGCGCCTGCTGCTGCACAGGCGTCTGCATCCACGTCCCAGGAAGCCCGTGGCGATGACGACCAGAACGGCCGCAAGCGCAAGCGTCGCCGTCGCCGTCGCAACCGCGATCGCAATGGCGCCGACCTTTCGCAGTCAGCCCGCAGCGATGCAGAGGGTGACGAGGACGACACGGACGAGGACGATGCGGCCGACGTCGGCGATGCATCCTCCGAACGCGCCGAGGCAGGCGAAACCAGCCTCAACGACACCGAGGAAGGCCAGCGCCGCAAGCGCCGCCGTCGCGGCAAGCGCGGTGGTCGCCGCAATCGCAGCGAAGACGAGGAAAACGGCCTCTCTGCAGAGGGTCAGGACACGACCGGTGACGAGGGTGGCGAAGACAGCGGCGACGACGCCGATGACGCACCTGCCTCTCTCGAAACCTCGGCGGCTGCCGCCGTTGTCGTCGACGCCGAAGCATCGTCCGTTGACGAAGCGGTTGCCGACGCGGACGTTGCAGCACCGGAAGCAAAGGCCCCACGGCCGCGCCGCAGCCGCAAGGCGAAGGTCGCCGAGGCTGCCCCGACGGACGTTGCCGTCGCTGAAGACGTTGCCGTGACAGAAACGGCAGCTTCGGAAACGACGGAAGCCGCACCGGTCGAAGCACCGGCCGCCGTTGAAGCACAGGCCGCGCCTGTCGCAGAACCTGCCGCTGTTGAAACGGCCCCGGCCGAAGACACCGAGCAGCAGGCCGAGACGCCAGCCGACACGGCATCGTCAGACGATGGCGAGTCCAAGCCCGCCCGCGCCAATCGCGCCTCCACCATCACCGCATCCGAACCGGTGATCAAATCCGCCGCCGCCCCCGAAGGCGATGGCGATCCGTCAAAGCCGAAGAAGGCCGGCTGGTGGCAGCGCCGCGGTTTCCTCTGAGAGACCGGATAGAGTGAGACGACAAGACGGCCGCGCACCCCGCGGCCGTTTTGCTTGAAAGCGGCTTCGCAGCCGCTGTCGCACAAGGGCTTTGCGCCCGTCTTTGCCGGCGCGTGTTTGCGAAATTCGCGCCTTCTGCCTGCCATACACAGATGTGAGTTTATTTCGGGCGTTTTGTGCCTTTATGGTGGCCCGATTGGCGGTAGAACAGGACTTCCGGCCCGATTCGTCCTGGCGCACGCCAGGCGGTCCGGACGACGATGACAGACGAGGACAAAGATGAAGCCCTTTTCCAAAACCCTTTCGGCCCTTCTGATTGCCGGCACCGCCATGGTCCCCTTCGCGGGTGCAGCCTTGGCGCTGGACGACCAGCAGAAGAAGGAAATGGGTGCCTTCATCCGCGAATATCTGATCGCGAACCCGGAAGTCATGCTGGAAGTGCAGGATGCGCTGGAGAAGAAGCAGCAGGAGGCACGCGTCTCGCAGGCCACCAGCGGCATCGAGGCCAATCGCGAGGCGATCTATGCCTCGGCGAGCGACATCACGCTTGGCAATCCGAAGGGCGACGTGACGGTGGTCGAGTTCTTCGATTACAATTGCGGCTACTGCAAGCGGGCTTTGTCCGACATGGAAGACATTCTGTCGGAGGACAAGAAGGTCCGCTTCATCCTCAAGGAATTTCCCATTCTCGGGCCCGATTCGATGGCGGCGCACCGGGTTGCCAATGCCGTGCGCCTGACCGCGCCGGAAAAATATCCCGAGTTCCACCGGGCCCTGCTCGGCGGTCAGACGCGCGCCACGGAAGCGTCGGCCATTGCAGTTGCCGGTTCGCTCGGCATTTCGGAAAAGGCCTTGCGCGCCTCGATGGTGCAGAACCCCAATGACGCGCAGGTTCGCGCCACCTATGAACTCGCCAACAATCTGGGCATTACCGGCACCCCCTTCTATGTGGTCGGAAACGAGGCGGTGTTTGGCGCGGTCGGCCATCAGGAACTGTCGGAAAAGATCGCCAATATCCGCGCCTGCGGCAAAGCCTCCTGCTGAACGTCGCGCTCCCCCTGTCAGAAACCGCCGCTCCCCCCGGTTATCAACGGCTTTCGTGGCCGGGGGCTTTCCCTTGGCGGCTGGCCGGTCTATAGGTGGCGCTGATTTTCTGACGGGTATTCCATGAGCAAAACGATCTTTGTCCTCAACGGACCGAACCTCAACATGCTGGGCAAGCGCGAGCCCGGCATTTATGGCGGCAAGACTTTGAAGGACATCGAAGAGGATTGCATCACGGCAGGCCAGGCACTCGGCTTTACCGTCGAGTGTTTCCAGAGCAATCACGAAGGCGCGCTGGTCGACCGGCTGCATGAGGCTGATGAGCGCGCCGTGGGCGTGATCATCAATCCCGGCGCCTACGGCCATACCTCCATTGCGCTGCATGATGCGATCCGCGCCATTTCCGTGCCGGTCGTGGAAGTCCATATTTCCAACATCCATGCGCGCGAGGAATTCCGTCATAAATCCATGATCGCGGCGGCCACCAAGGGCATGATCTGCGGATTGGGTCCGGGCGGCTACGTGTTGGCCTTGCAGGCCCTGCGCGACATCACCAGCTAAGAACAACAGAACATATAGGTTGACCATGTCTGAGAAGAAAACCGGTATCGACAAGGGGTTGATCCGCGATCTGGCGAACATCCTCAAGGATACCGATCTCACCGAAATCGAAGTGCAGCAGGACGAGCTGCGCATCCGCGTGTCGCGCAACATTCCGGCAGCACAGTATGTGCAGGCCGCCGTGCCGCAATACGCAGCGCCTGCCGCTGCAGCACCCGCTGCTGCCGCTGCACCGGTCGAAGCCGTCAAGGACCGCAGCAATGCCGTGACGGCCCCGATGGTCGGAACGGTCTACCTGTCGCCGGCGCCCGGCTCGCGCCCCTTCGTCGAAGTCGGCGCGATGGTCAAGGAAGGCCAGACGCTGCTGATCATCGAAGCCATGAAGACCATGAACCAGATCCCCGCGCCCCGTTCGGGCAAGGTAACGGAAATCATCGTCAATGATGCGCAGCCCGTCGAGTATGGCGAACCGCTCATCGTGATCGAATAAGGCGGATCCATGATCTCCAAGATCCTCATTGCCAATCGTGGCGAAATCGCCCTTCGCGTGCTGCGCGCCTGCAAGGAACTCGGCATTGCAACCGTCGCCGTCCATTCGACGGCCGACGCCAATGCCATGCATGTCCGCCTTGCCGACGAAAGCGTGTGCATCGGCCCGCCGCCCTCGCGTGACAGCTATCTGAACATTCACCAGATCGTTGCCGCCTGCGAAATCACCGGCGCCGATGCCGTTCATCCGGGCTACGGCTTCCTGTCGGAAAACGCCAAGTTCGCCGATATTCTCGACGCCCACGGCATCACCTTCATCGGACCGACCGCGGAGCATATCCGCCTGATGGGCGACAAGATCACCGCCAAGAAGACGGCGGTCGAGCTTGGCATTCCGGTCGTTCCGGGCTCCGATGGCGAAGTGCTGCCGGAAAACGCGCTCGAGATTGCCCGCCAGATCGGCTTCCCGGTCCTGATCAAGGCCACCGCCGGCGGCGGCGGACGCGGCATGAAAGTGGCGCGCACCGAAGCCGAGCTGGAAGAGGCCGTGTCGACTGCCCGTTCCGAGGCGCTCGCCGCCTTCGGCAACGACGCCGTCTACATGGAAAAATATCTCGGCAAGCCGCGCCATATCGAAGTGCAGGTCGTCGGTGACGGCGCCGGCAATGCGATCCATCTCGGTGAGCGCGATTGCTCGCTGCAGCGACGTCACCAGAAGGTCTGGGAAGAGGCGAACTCCCCTGCCCTCAATGTTGAGCAGCGGATGAAGATCGGCGAGATCTGCGCCGCCGCCATGCGCAAGATGAAATATCGCGGCGCCGGCACGATCGAGTTCCTCTATGAAAACGGCGAGTTCTATTTCATCGAAATGAACACCCGCCTGCAGGTGGAGCACCCGATCACCGAGGCGATCACCAATATCGACCTCGTGCACGAACAGATCCGCGTCGCCTCCGGCGCCGGCCTCTCCGTCACGCAGGACGAGATCGTCTTTTCCGGTCACGCCATCGAATGCCGCATCAATGCCGAGGATCCGCGCACCTTCGTGCCGTCTCCGGGCACGATCACGCATTTCCATGCGCCGGGTGGTCTGGGCGTTCGCGTCGATTCAGGCGCCTATGCCGGCTACAAGATCCCGCCTTACTACGACAGCCTGATCGGCAAGCTGATCGTGCATGGACGCACCCGCGTCGAATGCATGATGCGCCTGCGCCGCGTGCTGGACGAGTTCGTCGTGGACGGCATCAAGACAACGCTTCCGCTGTTCCAGGACCTCGTTTCCAACCAGGATATCGCCAATGGCGACTATGATATTCACTGGCTGGAAAAGTACCTGGCGGGCGACAAGCCCGAAGCTTGACGCATGGCAGGGCGGCGCGGCAGATACTATCCAGCCATCAGCCCGGATGTTCTGCTGCGCGCCTATTCCATCGGCCTTTTCCCGATGGCCGAATCGGCGGACGACCCGGAAATCTTCTGGGTCGAGCCGGAAATACGCGGCATCCTGCCGCTCGACGCTTTCCACGTCTCCCGCAGCCTGCAAAAGGCGATCAAACGCTCCCCCTTCACCATTCGCGCCGATACCGCCTTCGAAGCCGTCATGGCGGGCTGCGCGGCCGAGGCGCCCGACAGGCCGAGCACCTGGATCAACAGCACCATCCGCACGCTCTACACGGAACTGCACCGCATGGGCCATGCCCATAGCGTCGAAGCCTTCGACGGCGAGGAACTGGTGGGCGGGCTTTACGGCGTGTCGCTTGGCGCGGCCTTCTTCGGCGAAAGCATGTTCTCGCGCCGCACCAACGCATCCAAGATCTGCCTTGTCCATCTTGTCGAGCGGTTGCGCGCCAAGGGCTTTCGCCTTCTCGACACGCAGTTCACCACCGAGCATCTGAAGACATTCGGCGCAATCGATGTGCCGAAGGCTGACTATCTGAAGCTTCTGGCAAGCGCGATGGAAGGCGAGCAGCGGCAGTTCTGATGGCGGCCGCCCAGGGAGAAGTGTGAGCCTTCAATTGCCCGTCAGATCCGCCGTCTCGCCAAAACCGATGATCAGCTTGGGGCTCGACATGTCGCCGCTTTCCTCGTCCACCTGAACGGAATAGGCGGCAACACCGATATGGCGGGCGGACATCGCCGTTGCGATCTTTTCCGCCGACGCTGCACTGGAGGCCTGGCGCATTTCGCCGGGGACGATCTGGCCGCGAGTCTTCTTGAACGGCAGCACGATGAATTTTTCGGCGAGTGGCATGGAAAGGCTCCTTGGTGTCCCGATCGTCTTGCGCATCGCAATGACGAAATGACGACGCGCGGCGAGTAACGGGATCCGGGGCCTTACTTGCGGGCGGCAGCCGGTGGCGGAACGTCGGACTTCTGCTTGCAGCCGGTCAGCCACACGTCATAGATCGGATGTTCCAGGGCATTGAGGCCGGGGCTGTCGGCAAACATCCAGCCGGTGAAGATGCGGCGGATCTTACGGTCGAGCGTGATCTCATCGACCTCGACAAACCCGTCGATGCGCTGCGCCTCGCTGTCGTCGCGCGAATAGCAGACTTTCGGCGTCACCTGCAGCGCGCCATACTGCACCGTCTCGTTCACATAGACATCGAATTGGGTGATGCGGCCTGTGATCTTGTCGATGCCGGAAAATTCGGCCACCGGGTTTTCAATCCGCGCGGCAGAGGCCGGGGCAAGGCTGGACAGCAATGTCGCCCCCACCGTCAGGCCCAGAAACAGCGGTCGAAGGAAAGTCTGTCGCATCGGCGATCTCACCACGATTAAACACCCATCCCGATCGAGAACCGGGACAGGCAGGGGTTATGCCGCAAATGTGGCGCGAAGGCGGAGAAAGAAAAGGTCAGCCGCCGGGTGTCCAGGCGTCATAGTCGCCGGTCACGCGCGGACGCTCGCCGGTGGCTTCGAGCGAGCCTTTGGGACGGTAGGCAAGCGACGAGCCGGTGAGGTTCGGCACATGCGGCTTCTGCCATTCGCGGGCAACGTAGTTTTCCTTGCTCGGCGGCACATCCGTGCGGTGATGCATCCAGCCATGCCAGCCGGGCGGAATGGCGGAGGCTTCCGCGTAACCCTTGTAGATCACCCAGCGCTTCTGCACGCCGTAAGACGCCATCGGGCCTTCGTAATAGACATTGCCGAACTCGTCTTCGCCAACGCGGGTGCCCTTGCGCCAGGTAAAGAAGCGGGTGCCCATGGTCTGGCCATTCCACCAGGTAAAGATTTGCAGGAGGAGATTTTTCATGCTGTTTTCCAACGTCCTCGCGAGAGACAAGGAATGTTTCCTTACCTCCGCTTATGCAATCTCGGGCCGGCGATGTCCAGTGGTTCGGCGGCCGCGCACTCTTATTTGAGCTTCATCTTGAAGCCTGCATGGGTGCGGGAAAAGCCTGCCCGCTCGTAGAAGCGATGGGCATCCGTGCGCGCCATGTTGGAGGTCAGCTGCAACAGCCGGCAGCCGCGTCGGCGTGCCTCCTGCTCGGCGTGGACCATCAGGGCCGCGCCGATGCCCTTGCCGCGCCAGTCGGAGCGCGTATGAACCGCCTCCACCTGCGCATCCACAGCGCCGCGTCCGCGCAAGGTGCGCAGAAACGTCATCTGGTAGGTGGCAACGATTTCGCCATTCTGCTCGGCGACGAAGAGCTGCTCCTGCGGCGCCTGATCGATCGCGTGAAAGGCACGCAGATAATCCTCGAAGGCCTCCGGCTCCGCCGTATCGCCGTGCGAGCCGACCGTATCTTCCGCCAGAAGATGGATCAGCTGGGCAAGATCGTCTTCCCGCGCCTTGCGGATCACCAAGGTCTCGGCCGTCATTCGTCCACTCCTCCAGTTGCGAACACTGCTCAGCTTTTACCCTGTGCGCCGCCACACCTCCACCCTTGATTGCCGCAGGCAGCATTTAAAAGTGTTGGCCTGCCGGTCGGCTCAGCCGGCGAGCGGCTTTTCCATGATCACCGCCTCGATGCCGCTATCGGCGCTGCCACAGTTTTGCGTGCGATCCACCTCGACGAAGCCGAGGCGCGTGTAGAACGAGATGGCGCGCGCATTGCGCGGCTCGACTTCCAGCCGCATGATCTCGGCATCGGGAAAGCAGGTTTCCAGTTCGGCAAAGAGATCGCGGCCGATGCCCTCGTTCTGGCAGGAGGGGCGCACGTAAAGCTGATGCAGGACGGCGGTCTTCGTCATCTTGGGCGACATGGCGGCATAGCCGACACCGCCGAGCTTGCGCCCGTCATCGGCCACCAGAAATTCGCCGTCGCGCCTGCCAATCTGCGCCTTGATGGCAGCAGCAGTGTGCCAGGCGGCGGTCAGTTCGCGCACCTTGTCGGCGCCGTAGAAGCCGTCATAGGTCGCATGCCAGGTTTCCTTGAGGAGCGCGCGGATGGCCTCCACATCCTCGTCTCCGGCGGTGCGTACGAAAAACACCATATCCGTCATCCTTCTTCCTGAAACGACGGCACCGGCCCCGCGGCAGGCGCGGACCGGTGCCAGAGCAGTCCATAGAGGCCTGATCAGTCTTCGAGGCCGAGCTTTGCCTTCACCAGCGCCTGCACCGCCTGCGGGTTTGCCTTGCCGCCCGTTGCCTTCATCACCTGGCCGACGAACCAGCCGGCAAGCGTGGGCTTGGCCAGAACCTTGGCGACCTGATCCGGGTTGGCGGCGATGATCTCGTCCACGGCCTTTTCGATGGCGCCGGTATCGGTCACCTGGCGCATGCCGCGGGCTTCGACGATCTCGGCGGGGTCGCCGCCTTCGGCAAAGACGATCTCGAAGAGGTCCTTGGCGATCTTGCCGGAGATGGTTTCCGACTTGATGAGATCGATGATGCCACCGAGCTGGGCCGGTGATACGGGAGTCTCTTCAATGCCTTTGCCGGCTTTGTTCAAGGCGCCGAGCAAGTCGTTGATAACCCAGTTTGCCGCCGTCTTGCCGTCGCGATCGGATGCCACGGCTTCGAAATAGACGGCAATTGCCTTTTCCGAGACAAGCACCGAGGCATCGTAGACCGACAGACCGAGTTCGGACACGAAGCGGGCCTTCTTGTCGTCCGGCAGTTCCGGCAGATCCTTTCTCAGCGCCTCAACAAACGAATCATCGAATTCAAGCGGAAGCAGATCAGGATCGGGGAAGTATCTGTAATCATGCGCATCTTCCTTGGAGCGCATCGAGCGCGTCTCGCCCTTGCCCGGATCGAACAGGCGTGTTTCCTGGTCGATGGAGCCTCCCTCCTCGAGGATTGCGATCTGCCGGCGTGCCTCGTATTCTATGGCCTGGCCGATGAAGCGGATCGAGTTGACGTTCTTGATCTCGCAGCGCGTGCCAAAGCCTTCGCCCGGACGGCGCACGGAGACGTTGACGTCGGCGCGCATCGAGCCTTCGTCCATGTTTCCATCGCAGGTGCCGAGATAGCGCACGATGGAGCGCAGCTTCGTCATATAGGCCTTGGCCTCGTCCGAGGAGCGCATGTCGGGCTTCGACACGATTTCCATCAGCGCCACGCCGGAGCGGTTGAGATCCACATAGGACATGGTCGGATGCTGGTCGTGCATCAGCTTGCCGGCGTCCTGCTCCAGGTGAAGGCGCTCGATGCCGATCTCGATATCCTCGAAATTGCCCTGACGGTCGGGGCCAAGCGAAATCACGATCTTGCCTTCACCGACGATCGGGTCCTTGAACTGCGAGATCTGGTAGCCCTGCGGCAGGTCGGGATAGAAATAGTTCTTGCGGTCGAAGATCGAGCGCTTGTTGATCTTGGCCTTCAGGCCAAGACCGGTGCGCACCGCCTGCGCCACGCATTCCTCGTTGATCACGGGCAGCATGCCGGGCATGGCCGCATCGACCAGCGATACATTGGCGTTCGGCGCCTTGCCGAATTCCGTCGAGGCGCCGGAAAACAGCTTGGAATTCGACAGCACCTGTGCATGCACTTCCATGCCGATGATGACTTCCCAGTCGCCGGTGGCGCCGGGAATGAAGCGTTTCGGATCGGGCGTGCGAACATCGACAAGGGTCATGGAAAAAGCTCTTCATGCGGACGGATTGACGTCCCTGTCAGGTAGAGCAAATGGCGAAGGCGTGCAAGCTTTCCGGGCCGCCACTCCGCCCCATCCCGCCAGCCCCTTGTGCTTCTGACGTCTCCGGCCAGAGCGTCCGCGCTTGGTGGCTCAAAATTCCTGCCCGTAGGCCCGGGCCTGCGGCTCGACCAGTTGCTTCGACATGCCGACCGACTGCACATCCTGATCCAGCTTCGGCGCATAGGCGACCGACAGCCAGTTGACGGCATAACCGCTCTTTTCGAAGAAGCTGACGGCATCGGTATTGTGGGCATGCGTTTCGAGCCGTGCCGTCTCAAATCCCTGGTGGACGATCTCCTTTTCCACCTCGCCGATGAGGGCGGCGCCCAGCCCGCGCCGCTGGTGATCGGGATCGATCCAGAAGTCGCTGATCGTCTCGTCCAGCCCCTCGCGCGCCGCCCAGCCGGCGACGACACCATTGTCCTCGATGACGGTGATGGTCAGCCAGGAGGACTGGACGAAATTGGAAAAGGCGGACAGGGCACTCTCCTGCAACGCATCGCTGCCACCGATCGCGCCCATGGCCTGCGCCCAGGCGCGCAGCCCGATCTGCGTCAATAAGCCAGCTTCGTCTTCCCGAGCGTTGCGAATGGTCAGCATGACAGCCTCTGTGCGACGTCACGATTAGACCATCCGGGCTACGCTATCTCAAGAGGCTCGGCGCGCCGACCGCTTGATGGCCGGCAGCTTTCCCGGTAAATCTTAACAGTCAGCAGGAGTTTTGATGTTCAATTCGTCCGAGTCCCGGCACGGGGCAGCCTGAGAAGCCCTCTTCTCACGGCCGCCCGATGAAAACACCACGCCCCGGCGCAAGCCTTGCGTCCGGACCTGTTTTCTTGCGTCCCTAAGGGGACCTGTCGGACTTCACGACCATGGATATTTCCCGCGCCGAACAGCGCATTCTCCACCTGCTCGCCCAGGGCGGCAGGATCGACCTCATCCGCAATGACAACCGGAAGATCGAGGCGCTGCGGCTGATCACCCGCGAAGGCTGGGTCTTCTCCGGGCTCGACCTCGAAACCTTCCGCAAGCTGAAGCACAAGAAGGCCGTCTCATCGCGCAACGGCCAGCCCTACCGCATCACCGAGCGCGGTCTGTTTCTGGTGCGCGCGCAGCAGGACAATTGCTGAACCGGAGGCCGGCGCCGGACACGTCCGCGCGCCGGTCTTCACCCGCCTTGCGAACAAGCCGCCGTGTCGTTACATTTGACAATGCATTTTGAATGGGACGAGGCCAAGAACGCGGCAAACCTGCGCAAGCACGGGCTTTCCTTCGAGGAGGCGCGGCTGATTTTGGACGGGGCCCGTGCTCACGGTCCAAGATCGTCGCCAGGACTACGGCGAAGATCGTTTCATAACGCTTGGTGCGATCGCCGGATTGATCGTCGTCGTCGCCGTCCACACGGATCGCCACGGCATCACGCGGCTCATCTCGGCCAGACTTGCAAACAGGAAGGAACGGATACGCTACCATGTCCATATCACCGCAGAGACTGAAAGCCTTGGCGGACCGGACCGATGACCGGATCGACTACAGCGACATTCCCGAACTGGACGATGCCTTCTTCGAAACGGCACGCCTGGTGCAGCCATCGCAGAAGACACAGATCACGATGCGGCTGGATGCCGAGGTGCTGGACTGGTTTCGGGCGCAGGGAAAGGGATACCAGACTCGCATGAACGCGGTGCTGAAGGCCTATATGCTGACGCACGGAAAGCGCTGAAGCGCGGTTAACAGGTACCCCGGTTTTAACGACCAGACGCCAGCCCTACCCCAGCCCCTTCTCCATATGCACCTTCTCGAGCTCCGTCCCGGCGCTTTTGGAAAATTCCATGCCGCGCCAGACGATGCGAAAGCCCAGCCGCTCATAAAGCCGAATCGCGCCGGAATTGCTGGCATGGGTGTGGATGGTGACGCGGGAAATGCCTTGCCGGATCATCCGCTGCAGCAGGGTGTCGATCAGCGCCCGGCCAATCCCCTTGCTCTGATGCTGCGGATGCACCCACAGGTCGGAAATGTGGTTCTTATCGCCGTTCAACGCCGCCCAGCCGACGATCTGTCCGTCGAAGGCGGCGACCGTAATCCGGTCCGGCGCCTCCGCCGGAAGGGCATCGAAGGCGCATTTCACATGGGCAATGAGGGTCTCGTCCGGCCGGCCGGCATGCCAGGCGTCGCTGCTCATCCACGCGGCAAAGCCGATCTCTGCGACCGCCTGATGGTCGGCGGTCGCCATGTCACGAATGGTGAGGCCCGTTACCACCACACCTTCGGCGAAAACGTGCCCGCCGCCTGTTCGATGACATGCGCCGTCTTGAACAGCGTTTCCTCTTCGAACGGCTTACCGATCAGTTGCAGGCCAAGCGGCAGTCCCTTGTGGTCAAGGCCTGCCGGAACCGACAGCCCGGGAAGGCCCGCCATGTTGACGGTGATGGTAAAGACGTCCTGCAGGTACATTTTCACCGGATCGGCGGCCAGTTCCTTGTCGCCGATGGCAAAGGCCGAAGACGGCGTGATCGGCGCGAGGATGGCATCGACGCCGGCATGGAACACGGTTTCGAAGTCGCGCTTGATCAGCGTGCGCACCTTCTGCGCCTTCAGGTAATAGGCGTCGTAATAGCCGGCCGACAGCACATAGGTGCCGATCATGATGCGGCGCTTCACTTCCCTGCCGAAGCCGGCTGCACGCGTCTGTTCGTACATGTCGGCAATATCGCGGCCCTCGACGCGAAGGCCGTAACGCACGCCATCATAACGGGCAAGGTTGGACGAGGCTTCGGCCGGTGCCACGATGTAATAGGCCGGCAGCGCGTATTTGGTGTGCGGCAGAGAGATGTCGACGATTTCGGCGCCGGCATCCTTCAGCCAGGCCATCCCCTGCGCCCACAGCTTTTCGATCTCTTCCGGCATACCCTCGACGCGGTACTCCTTCGGAATGCCGATCTTCATGCCCTTCAGCGACTGGCCGAGCGCTGCCTCATAGTCCGGCACCGGCAGATCGACGCTGGTGGAATCCTTGAGATCGACGCTCGCCATGGATTTCAGCAGGATGGCCGCGTCGCGCACGTCGCGGGCGATCGGGCCTGCCTGGTCGAGCGAGGAGGCAAAGGCGGCAATGCCCCAGCGCGAGCAGCGGCCATAGGTCGGCTTGATGCCGACGGTGGCGGTAAAGGCGGCCGGCTGGCGAATGGAGCCGCCGGTATCGGTGGCGGTCGCGCCGGCGCAGAGGCGGGCGGCAACGGCTGCGGCCGATCCGCCGGACGAACCGCCCGGCACCAGCTTCTCGTCGGAGCCTTCGGCCTTCCACGGATTGACCACCGGACCGTAATAGGAGCTTTCGTTGGACGAGCCCATGGCGAACTCGTCCATGTTGAGCTTGCCGAGCAGCACGGCACCGGCGTTCCACAGGTTCTGCGTCACGGTCGATTCGTATTTCGGCTTGAAGCCATCGAGAATGTGGCTGGCAGCCTGCGTGTGGATACCTTCGGTGGCAAAGAGGTCCTTCACGCCAAGCGGAATGCCCTCCAGCGCACCGCCCTTGCCGGCTGCAAGGCGCTCGTCCGAAGCCTTGGCCATGGCAAGCGCCGTGTCGGGCGTCACGGCCACATAGGCGTTCAACGCGCCATTGGCCGCATCGATGGCGGACAGATAGCTCTCGGTCAGCTCGACGGCGGAAATGGCGCGGCTCTTCAGTCTGTCGCGGGCATCGGCAATGGTAAGGCTGGTCAGGTCGGTCATGATGTTCTCAAGGCTCGTTCGGGTGCGGATCGGGGCTGGAGCGTCGCTTCAAAGAGAGCGCTTACTCGACAACCTTGGGCACGAGGAAGAAATTCTGGTCGGTCGCCGGCGCATTTGCCACCACGGCAGCGGCCTTGTCGCCATCGGTCACCGCATCGCTGCGCTCTCTCATGCGGATCGGCGTTACCGACGTCATCGGTTCGACATCGGACACATCCACTTCCGACAGCTGTTCGACGAAACCGAGAATGCCGTTCAGTTCCCCCATCATGCGCTCGGCCTCCTCTTCGGTGACGGCGATGCGGGAGAGGCGCGCGACGCGCTTGACGGTTGCTAGGTCGACGGACATGCATTTTCTCCGGATGGAATTTCACTCCCGCTATAATGGCCCGCTCCGGCCTTCGCAACGGGTTTGGCCGCATCACGACCATTCGGACACGCAGAAACGGAAAAGCGGCCGCAGGCCCTCGACCCGCAACCGCCTTCTACAGTCTTCAGTCTTCTTCCGAAAAAATCAGAACGACAGCGTCGTGCCGACCTTCGGCGCTTCGACGCGGGTCTTCAGGCCTTCCATGCCCTTCACGAACTTTTCCGGCGTCTGGTCGATGATCGGGAAGGTGCCGTAATGGCAGGGAATGGCGTGCTTGAAATCGAAGAACCGCTGGCAGGCAAGGGCTGCCACGGCCCCGCCCATGGTGAAGCGATCACCGATCGGCACGAGGCCGATATCCGGCTGGTGCAGCTCGTTGATCAGGCCCATGTCGGTGAAGATGTCGGTATCGCCCATGTGGAGCAGCGAGGGCTCGCCCTCGAAATGCAGCATCAGGCCATTGGCATTGCCAAGCGCATGCGACACGCCGTCTTCGGTAATCTGCGCCGAGGAATGCAGTGCCTGGGTAAAGGTCGCGGTGAAACCGCCAAAACCGACGGTGCCGCCGGTATTGCCCATCTCGATCTTCTGGACGCCCCTGGAGCCGAGCCAGGCGGCAAGATCCGCATTGGCGAGCACCACGGCACCGGTCTCACTGGCAAGCGCGATCGTGTCGCCGACATGGTCGCCGTGGCCGTGGGTGAGAAGAATATGGGTTACGCCGTCGGCGACATCCTTGCGGTCAAGGTCCGCGAAGGAGGCATTGCCAGTGAGGAAGGGATCGATGAGGATTTTTGCATCCTGGATTTCGATCTTGAAGGCGGAATGGCCAAGCCAGGTGATCTTCATGAAAAACTCCTCTTTCTGCTAAAATGAAACTTGGGCCGGGAAAGCCGGACTTTACGACAGGGGACGCTGCGGTTACGCATCGCGCCGGCGATCGGATCTCAACGAACACGCCCAAGGGTTAGCACATAGGGTTCCCCGGTGTTAATGGAAAGCAGCGCCCGGCATTTCCGGCACGCGAAGGAGACACCATGGCGGCAATGACCATCGAGGAACTGGCAGAGATCCTGCAGCCGGGACAGGCCGTGGCCGGTCTCGACCTCGGCACCAAGACCATCGGCCTTGCCATGTCGGATCTCGGCCGGCGCTTTGCCTCGCCGCGTCCGGTCCTCAAGCGGGTGAAGTTCACGCAGGATGCGTTGACCCTTCTTGCCTTTGCCGAAAAGGAAAAGGTCGCGGCCTTCATCATCGGCCTGCCGACCAATATGGACGGATCGTCAGGCCCGCGCGTCCAGGCCACGCGCGCCTTCGTGCGCGCCATGGGAGAAAAGACCGAAATTCCCTTCGTCTACTGGGACGAACGTTTATCGACCGTTGCCGCCGAACGGGCGCTCCTGGAAATGGATGTGTCGCGGGCCAAGCGCAAGGAGCGCATCGATTCGGCGGCCGCAAGCTTCATTCTTCAGGGGGCTCTCGACAGGCTGTCGTCGCTCGCCACGGCTGCGACCGAGAGCTGACGCGCCCGCCACCAGGCGGCAATCTGCTTACGCTTGCGGAAGGCAACGATCGACAGCACGACGAGGCTGTCGAAGGCAATGGCGCGCGCCACGAGCGGCGGCAGGTCTTGCGGCGGGATGCCGAGCACGTTGCCATAGATCTGGAACACCAGGTCATGGGTCTGGCGCGTCAGCATGAAGAAGCCAAAACTCATGTCGTAGTAGGACAGGCCGTACCAGCTGGCGAGCAGCAGCACGGGGCCGGCCCAGAGGATGAGAAACCACTTCATGCGGCCTGCCCTTTCATCGGGAAATCATGCGGTGCGAGGTTTTCGGCAATGACCAGCGCCCAGCGCATCGCCGCCATCAGCGTCAGCACCAGCGCCGGAACGGCAATGTCGAGCGCCAGCGTGGCAAAAAATGCCAGCGACACCAGAAGCAGGCAGGCATTGTAGAGACGGTTGGCGGCCAAGGGCGTTACGCTCGCGGATGGTTAACAATCTGTTAACGGCCAATGTAGGCCTTGCCGCGGCCCACGCAACGCAAACCCCGCGACATGGTTAATCGCGAGGCGAAGACTGTGGACAACAGGGGTTTCGTCTGGCCGCTAAAACGGTCAGCTGGCGGCGGGATACAACAGATCGACGATGTAGGACGCGTCAAAGCGCGAATCGAGCATGCCATAGGTGGCGCGCCAGCCGCCGGCGAGCCGGGTTTCGAGAAACGCATCGGCAATCTTGCCGGCACCGAGGCGAAACAGTTCGGCAGCACCGGCTGCAAGCGCCAGCTGCTCGACGAGAAGCCGTGAGGCGCCCTCATCCCGTTCGGCAAGCGCCATGGCGGCGCGCAGCACGTCGGTGGTCTTTCGTCCGCTCGGCCCCAGATCCCGCTCGATGCCGGCGAGAACCAGATCGAACAGATCCTTGCCGCGCCCGAGAACCCGCAGCACGTCGAGTGCCATCACATTTCCGGAGCCTTCCCAGATCGCATTGACGGGCGCCTCGCGATAGTGGCGTGCCAGCGGGCGTTCTTCCACATACCCGTTGCCGCCGAGGCATTCCATCGCCTCGTAGATCAGCGAAGGGGCGATCTTGCAGGTCCAGTATTTGATGACGGGCGTCATCACGCGGGCATAAGCCGCGTCGGTCGGGTTGCTGCCGGCCTTATCGAAGGCTTCCGCCAGCCGATAGGACAGCGCCGTTGCGGCCGCCACGTCGAGCGCCATGTCGGCGAGCACCCGCGTCATCAGCGGCTGGTCGATGAGGTTCTTGCCGAACACCGAGCGGCCCCGGCAGTGATGCACGGCTTCCGCGAGAGACGCACGCATGATGCCGGACGAGGCCAGCGCGCAATCGAGGCGCGTCAGCGTCACCATGTCGAGAATAGTGCGCACGCCGCCGCCCGCCTCGCCGAGCAGATAGCCGAAGGCATCGGTGAACTCGACTTCCGACGAGGCATTCGAGCGGTTGCCGAGCTTGTCCTTCAGCCGCTGGAACTGCAGGCCATTGGCGGTGCCGTCTTCCAGAAGGCGCGGCACGAGGAAGCAGCCGATCCCCTCATTGGTCTTTGCGAGCATGATGAAACCGTCGCTCATCGGCGCCGACATGAACCATTTGTGGCCGGAGAGGCGATAGACGCCCTCGCCCACCCGCTCGGCGGTGGAGCGGTTGGCGCGTACATCGGTGCCGCCCTGCTTCTCCGTCATGCCCATGCCGATGGTAATGGCATTCTTCTGCATGGCCGGGCGGTTGGACGAATCATACTTGCGCGACAGGATGCGCGGCGCCCATTCCTTGTGAACGCGCGGCGAAGCCATCATGGCAGCCACGGAGGCGCTCGTCATGGTCAGAGGGCACAGATGCCCGCATTCGAGCTGCGCGGTCAGGTAGAAGCGGGCGGCGCGTGCGCGGTGCTGGGCATTGCGCGATTCGGGTGCGTTTTCCCAGATCGAGGAATTCAGCCCGCTCGCCATGGAGCGACGCATCAGCGCGTGCCAGGCCGGATGGTATTCCACCATGTCCAGCCGCTCGCCGCGCGGGCCGTGCGTCTTGAGCTTCGGCGGGCTTTCATTGGCCATGCGGGCCAGTTCCTGCGCCTCCGGCGAGGTGACGTAACGGCCGAGCACGTCGAACTCTTCGCGCACAGCGCGGTGCAACCCGGCCGTCAGATCCACCATCAGCGGATCCGTGCGATAGGCATTGATACCGGACCAGAGGCTCGGCTGGTTCAGCTCGGATAAGGTGTCGTCGGTCCGGGTCATCTGATTCATGAGGGTGCTTCTAATCGAATTTTCGGCAAATTGCATGGGGATCGGAATTTCTGGTCGCCTGCTCCGCTTGCTCCCCGTGCACTCGTTCTCTATAGACCGCGGGAAACCAGCGGAGGACAATTTCGTGGTCTTCTTTCCCCACCGCCATCTCCTCGGGATCAAGGGCCTGACCGAGCAGGACATTACGTTCCTTCTCGACAAGGCAGACGAGGCGGTCAAGATCAGCCGGCAAAGAGAAAAGAAAACCTCGACGCTGCGCGGTCTGACCCAGATCAATCTCTTCTTCGAAGCCTCAACCCGCACACAATCGTCTTTTGAACTGGCAGGCAAGCGTCTTGGCGCCGATGTGATGAACATGTCGGTCGGAAACTCGTCGGTCAAGAAGGGCGAGACGCTGATCGATACGGCCATGACGCTGAACGCCATGCGCCCGGATGTGCTGGTCGTGCGCCATTCCTCGGCGGGCGCCGCAGCGCTTCTTGCGCAAAAGGTCGCCTGTTCGGTGGTGAATGCCGGCGACGGCCAGCACGAGCACCCGACGCAGGCGCTGCTCGATGCGCTCACCATTCGCCGCGCCAAGGGCAAGCTGTCGCGCATCATCGTCGCCATCTGCGGCGACGTGCTGCATTCGCGCGTTGCCCGCTCCAACATCCTGCTTTTGAACGCCATGGGTGCCCGCGTCCGCGTCGTTGCGCCGTCCACGCTTCTGCCGTCGGGCATTGCGCAGATGGGCGTCGAAGTCTTCCATTCGATGGAAGAGGGGTTGAAGGATGCGGACGTCGTTATGATGCTGCGCCTGCAGCGCGAGCGCATGTCCGGCTCCTTCGTGCCATCGGTGCGCGAATATTTCCACTTCTACGGGCTTGATGCCGAAAAGCTGAAGGCCGCCAAGGAGGATGCGCTCGTGATGCATCCGGGTCCGATGAACCGCGGCGTCGAAATCGCCTCGGAAGTCGCCGATGGTCCGCAGAGCGTCATCGAAAGCCAGGTCGAAATGGGCGTTGCCGTGCGCATGGCCGTGATGGAAACGCTGCTTGTCTCTGAAAACGAGGGCCCGCGCAGCGAGGGATGGAGCGCATGACTACTCCGCTTGTCTTGAAGAACGCCCGCATCGTCGATCCCTCCAGAAATCTCGATGAGACCGGCACCATCATCGTCGGTGCCGATGGCGTGATCCTTGCCGCCGGTCGCGATGCGCAGAACCAGGGCGTGCCGGACGGTGCTGCCGTTCGCGAATGCAACGGCCTGTTGGCCGTGCCCGGCCTTATCGATGCCCGCGTCTTTGTCGGCGAACCCGGCGCCGAGCACCGCGAAACCATCGAATCGGCCAGCCGCGCGGCAGCCGCCGGCGGCGTCACCAGCTTCATCATGATGCCGGATACAGATCCGGTGCTGGATGACATTGCCCTCATCGAATTCGTCAAGAAGACGGCGCGTGACAAGGCGCTGGTCAATGTTCACCCGGCAGCCGCCCTCACCCGCGGTCTGAAGGGCGAGGAAATGACGGAAATCGGCCTTCTGTCGCAAGCCGGTGCCGTTGCCTTCACCAATGGCCGCCATTGCCTTGCCGATACGCAGGTGCTGCGCCGCGCCATGACCTATGCCCGCGAATTCGGTGCCGTTGTGGCGCTTGAGGCCCGCGATCCGTATCTCGCTGTCAACGGCGTGATGAACGAGGGCCTGTTTGCCAGCTGGCTCGGCCTGTCCGGCGCTCCGAAGGAGGCGGAGCTTCTGCCGCTCGAACGGGATCTGCGCATCGCGCAGCTCACCGGCGCCAACTATCATGCGGCAAAGATTTCCGTGCCCGAATCGGCAGAGGCCATGCGGCTTGCCCGCCAGCGTGGCGCAAACGCCACCTGCGCCATCTCGATCAACCATCTGTCGCTGAATGAAAACGACGTCGGCGAATATCGCAGCTTCTTCAAGTTGTCGCCGCCGCTGCGCACCGAAGATGACCGCCAGGCCATGGTCGATGCACTGGCCGATGGCACGATCGATATCATCGTCTCCTCGCATGACCCGCAGGATGTCGATACCAAGCGCCTACCCTTCGCCGATGCCGCCGATGGCGCAATCGGGCTCGAAACCATGCTGGCGGCTGCCCTTCGGCTCCACCATGCCGGCCGCGTGCCGTTGATGCGGCTCATTGATGCCCTGTCGACGCGGCCCGCTGAGATTTTCGGCCTGCCCGCCGGCACGCTGAAGCCGGGCGCCAAAGCCGATATCGCGCTGATCGACCTCGACGAGCCCTGGCTGATGTCGAAGGATACGATCGTGTCGCGGTCGAAGAACACGCCGTTCGAGGATGCGCGCTTCAGCGGCCGGGCGGTGGCAACCTACGTGGCCGGCCGCCTCGTCCACCAGCTTTAAGGAGCGCCATCATGACAGACCTTCTGACCTGGCAGATCACGGCGCCGATTGCGCTGGCAGCCCTTGCCTTCGGCTACCTGCTCGGCTCCATTCCGTTCGGCCTGATCCTCACTAAGGCGGCCGGCCTTGGCGATATCCGCTCAATCGGCTCGGGCAATATCGGTGCAACCAATGTGCTGCGCACCGGCAACAAGAAGCTGGCCGCCGCAACGCTTCTGCTCGATGCCTTGAAGGCAACGGCGGCCGCCTTGATCGTCTCGGCCTATTTCGGGCCGGAGCTTGGCCGGGAATCAGGCGTCCTTGCCGGCTTTGCCGCTTTCCTCGGCCACCTCTTCCCCGTCTGGCTCGGCTTCAAGGGCGGCAAGGGCGTTGCGACCTATATTGGCACGCTGCTCGGCGTGGCGCCTGCCATGGTGCTGGTCTTTGCCTTCGTCTGGCTGACGATCGCGAAACTCAGCCGCTATTCGTCGCTTGCCGCACTGGTTGCAACGCTTGTCATTCCGGTTGCATTGTGGATAGTGGGCGAACAGAAGATTGCCGTGATCATGGCCGTGATGACGCTGATTTCCTACTGGAAGCACAAGGCCAATATCGAGCGTCTGATCAACGGCACCGAGAGCAAGATTGGCCAGAAGGGATAGACATTCATGCCATCCGACAGCGCAAAACGAAATGGAGTTGCGCTATCGGACAAGCAGAGGATCGCCTGGCTGAGGCTGATCCGCAGCGACAATGTCGGCCCGTCCACCTTCCGCGACCTGATCAACCATTTCGGTTCGGCGGAAGCAGCCCTTGCGGCACTGCCGGAGCTTTCAAGGCGCGGTGGTGCCGCCCGCGCCATCCGCATTGCCTCGGTGGAAGACGCCGAGCGTGAACTGGACCGCGCCCGCACCTTCGGCGCCCGCCTGGTGGGCATCGGCGAGCCGGATTATCCGGCAGCACTTCGCCAGATCGATGGCGCCCCGCCGCTTCTCGCCATGAAAGGCAACCGGACGGCCGCCTCTCCGCCCTCCGTCGGCATTGTCGGCTCGCGCAACGCCTCGATCAACGGAGTGAAGTTTGCAAGCCTGATTGCCCGCGATTGCGGCCGCGCCGGCTATGTCATCACCTCCGGTCTTGCCCGCGGCATCGATACGGCAGCGCACCGCGCAAGCCTGGAGACGGGCACGATTGCCGTCCTCGCCGGCGGGCTCGACAAACCCTATCCACCGGAAAATGTTGGCCTGCTGGATGAGATCACCTCCGGCAACGGCCTGGCGATCAGCGAAATGCCCTTCGGCTGGGAACCCCGCGCGCGCGATTTCCCCCGCCGCAACCGTCTCATTGCCGGCGTTTCGCTGGGTGTGGTCGTAATTGAAGCGGCGGAGCGTTCCGGCTCGCTGATCACCGCGCGCCTTGCCGGCGATTTCGGTCGCCTTGTCTTTGCCGTACCCGGCTCGCCGCTCGATCCGCGCTGCCATGGCACCAACGGGTTGCTGAAACAGGGCGCCATCGTCACCACCGGGTCCGCCGACGTCATCGATGCGCTGGCGCCGCTGTCGCAACTGGATCTACTCGACCAGCCGGTGATCGAGGAACCGGGCGGCGAGCGCCCGCCCGGCGACATGCTGCCCCCTGATGACAGCGACCGCGAGCGTATCGCCTCGGCACTCGGGCCGACGCCGGTGGAAATCGATGATATCATCCGACACACGGGACTTGCCCCGGCCACCGTCTATCTGGTTCTCCTGGAACTGGATCTCGCCGGTCGCCTGCACCGGCATGTCGGGGGGCTCGTCTCACTGGCCATGATGGATTGACAGACGACGGCGGCCCTGCTGCAGGTCCCCCGCCTCCACATAGGCCATCTCGATCAGGTAGCAGAGCATATCGGCGCCTTCTTCATGGGCGACGCGGTGCAACTCGCCCAGCATCTGGCGAATATATGCGATCTTGGCGCGGCTCTGATCATTGCTGCTGAAATCGCCTCTCTCTGAAACCATCGTCCCACCCACGCTTCGGGCAAAGATTTCCATCTTTGCGTGTATTTAACAAACAACACCCGCAAATCTACATTGTTTATTCTTGATTGCAATACTGATTATAGCTTGCAATGGTTGCAATGCCGCAGTGCATAAAATAAGGCCACCCTCTTGACCGCGAGGCAAACGCCCTCCATGTCGGGAGGTCAGTTACCCGGCGAAGGCGTTGAGTGACACCGCCGTTTTGCCCGCTTCAGAGAACAAAGATGAATGTTGTAGTTGTAGAATCTCCGGCCAAGGCCAAGACGATCAACAAGTATCTTGGCCCCGGCTACAAGGTTCTCGCTTCGTTTGGCCACGTGCGCGATCTGCCCGCCAAGGACGGATCGGTGCTTCCCGACCAGGATTTTGAAATGTCCTGGGAGGTCGATGCCGCGTCGGCCAAGCGCATGAAGGATATTGCCGATGCCGTGAAAGGCTCCGACGGCCTCTTTCTCGCAACCGACCCGGATCGCGAAGGGGAAGCCATTTCCTGGCATGTGCTGGATCTGTTGAAGAAGAAGAAGGTGATCGGCGACAAGCCGGTCAAGCGCGTCGTCTTCAACGCCATCACCAAGAAGGCCGTGCTGGACGCCATGGCCAACCCACGCGACATTGACACGCCGCTGGTCGACGCCTATCTCGCCCGCCGCGCTCTGGATTATCTCGTCGGCTTCAACCTGTCGCCGGTTCTGTGGCGCAAGCTGCCGGGCGCCCGTTCGGCCGGCCGCGTGCAATCGGTGGCGCTGCGCCTCGTCTGCGACCGCGAAAGCGAGATCGAGCGCTTCGTGCCGGAAGAATACTGGAACATCTCCGCTCTCCTGAAGACCCCGCGCGGCGACCAGTTCGAAGCCCGCCTCGTCTCGGCCGACGGAAAGCGCGTGCAGGCCCGCGGCATCAAGAACGGTGAGGACGCCGGTCGCATCAAGGCCATGCTCGAGGGTGCCGCCTATACGGTCGATACCGTCGAGGCAAAGCCGGTCAAGCGCAATCCCGGCCCGCCCTTCACCACCTCGACGCTGCAGCAGGCGGCCTCCTCCAATCTCGGCTTCTCCGCCTCGCGCACCATGCAGGTGGCGCAGCGTCTTTATGAAGGCGTCGATATCGGCGGCGAAACCGTCGGTCTCATCACCTATATGCGTACCGACGGCGTGCAGATGGCGCCGGAAGCGATCGATGCGGCGCGCCGCGCCATTGACGACCAGTTCGGCGCGCGCTACCTGCCGGAAAAGGCCCGCTTCTATTCCACCAAGGCCAAGAACGCCCAGGAAGCCCACGAAGCCATCCGCCCGACCGATTTCAACCGCTCGCCGGACAAGGTGCGCCGCTATCTCGACTCCGACCAACTGCGCCTTTACGAACTGGTGTGGAAGCGCGGCATTGCGAGCCAGATGGCGTCGGCCGAAATCGAACGCACCACCGTCGAGATCCTGGCCGCCAATGGCGCAGATCGCGCCGGCCTTCGCGCCGTCGGCTCCGTCGTGCGTTTCGATGGTTTTCTGGCCGCCTATGTCGACCAGCGCGAGGAAGGCGAAGGCGGCGATGACGATGAGGACGGCCGTCTGCCGGAAATCAACGCCCGCGAAAAGCTCGACAAGAACAAGGTGAATTCCAGCCAGCACTTTACCGAACCGCCGCCGCGCTATTCGGAAGCCTCGCTGATCAAGAAGATGGAAGAGCTCGGCATCGGCCGCCCGTCCACCTATGCCGCCACGCTGAAGACGCTGAGCGACCGCGAATATATTGTCATCGACAAGCGCAAGCTGGTGCCGCATTCCAAGGGCCGGCTGGTGACGGCCTTCCTCGAGAACTTCTTCACAAAGTATGTGGAATATGATTTCACCGCCGACCTCGAAGCCAAACTCGACCAGATTTCGGCCGGCGAGCTGAACTGGAAACAGGTTCTACGCGAATTCTGGAACGACTTCTTCGCCCAGATCGAGGACACCAAGGAGTTGCGCGTCACCAATGTGCTTGATGCGTTGAACGAGGCTCTGGCGCCGCTGGTGTTTCCGAAGCGCGACGACGGGTCCGATCCGCGCATCTGCCAGGTCTGCGGCACCGGAAACCTGTCGCTGAAGCTTGGCAAATACGGCGCGTTCGTCGGCTGCTCGAACTACCCCGAGTGCAATTTCACCCGCCAGCTTTCCTCCGATGGCAACGAGGCAGAAGCATCGGGCCTCAACGAGCCGAAGGCATTGGGTGCCGATCCGATGACCGGCGAGGAGCTGACACTGCGCTCCGGCCGATTCGGTCCCTATATCCAGCGCGGTGACGGCAAGGAGGCCAAGCGCTCATCGCTGCCGCGCGGCTGGAAGCCGGAGGATATCGATCACGAAAAGGCACTTGCCCTCATCAACCTGCCGCGTGACGTCGGCCAGCATCCGGAAACGGCCAAGATGATTTCCGCAGGCCTTGGCCGCTATGGGCCGTTCCTGCTGCATGACGGCGCTTACGCCAATCTCGAAAGCATCGAGGACGTGTTTTCGATCGGGCTTAATCGCGCCGTCACCGTCATTGCCGAAAAGCAGTCGAAGGGCGGCGGCCGTGGCCGGACGGCCGCAGCGCTGAAGGAACTGGGCGAGCATCCGAGCGGCGGCGCCATCACCGTGCGCGAGGGCAAATACGGCCCTTACGTCAACTGGGGCAAGGTCAACGCGACCCTTCCCAAGGGCAAGGATCCGCAGGCCGTCACCGTTGAAGATGCGCTGGCCCTGATCACCGAAAAGGCCGGCAAGGCGCCGGCAGCCAAGGGCAAGGCGAAGAAGCCCTCCGCCAAGGCCGCCGCCTCTGCCGAGGGTGCCGAGAGCGCGCCCAAGGCCCGCAAGCCGGCCGCCAAGGCTGCAACGAAGACGGCGACCAAGGCCGCACCGAAGACGAAAGCAGCCGCCAAACCGAAGGCGGCCCCCAAGGCAAAGAAGACAGGCACGTGACAAAAGAACCGCGCGAAGGCAAACGCATCAAGGCCGGTGGCCGAACCCTTTCCCTTCGTGCGCCAAAATCCGCACCGGCAGAACGGGCGACCATCATCCAGGGCGTCGTGCCGCCGCGCGAAGTACTTCTGGAATTCATCGCCGATAATCCGGACCGCGCCTCCAAGCGCGAGATCGCCAAGGCCTTTGGCCTGAAGGGTGAAACACGCGTCGAGCTGAAGGACGTGCTGCGTGACCTGGAGGAGGAAGGCCTTCTGCAGAAGAGCCGCAAGACGCTGACGCGCCCCGGCGCCCTGCCGCCGATGACCGTGCTCGACATCACCACCCGCGACAAGGATGGCGATCTCATCGCCCGCCCCACCGAATGGCCGGAAGAGGCAGGCGTTGCACCTGCCGTGCTGATCCGCCAGTCCTCGGACGCCCGCAGTAAAAGCAAGGCACCGGCCGCTGGTTTGGGCGACCGGGTGCTTGCCAAAATCTTCCCGAACAAGGACCGCGCTGGCCCCGCCTACACCGCCCGGGTCGTCAAAGTCATCGACAAGCGCCGCAATGCCGGCCTCGGCGTCATCCGCCTGATGCCGGAAGGTGGCGCCCGCCTGATGCCGATCGACCGGCGCGGCGAGGAAATGCAGATTGCCGCCAGTGACCTCGGCGATGCGAAAGACGGTGACCTGATCGAAGCCGATGTGCTGACCGGCGCCCGCTTCGGCCTGCCGCGGGCCAAGGTGCTTTCGGTCGTCGGTTCGGTGGCGAGCGAAAAGGCGATCTCGATGATCGCCATCTATTCGCACGGCATTCCCCACATCTTTCCGCAGGCGGTGATGGACGAGGCGGAAGCCGCAGAGCCCGCCAGTATGAAGAATCGTGAGGACTGGCGCCATGTGCCGCTCGTCACCATCGACCCCGCCGATGCCAAGGACCATGACGACGCCGTTTACGCCGAGCCGGACCCATCGCCCGACAATGACGGCGGCGTCATCGTCACGGTCGCCATTGCCGATGTCGCCTATTATATCCGCACCGGCTCGCCCATCGACCGCGAGGCGCTGAAGCGCGGCAATTCGGTCTATTTCCCCGACCGCGTTGTGCCCATGCTGCCGGAGCGTATCTCCAACGATCTCTGCTCGCTGCGCGAAGGCGAGGACCGCCCCGCACTTGCCGTGCGCATGGTGTTTTCCAAGGATGGCCGCAAGGCAAGCCACACGTTTCACCGCGTGATGATGAAGAGCGCCGCAAAGCTCTCCTACCAGCAGGCACAGGCCGCCATCGACGGCAAGCCCGACGACAAGAGCGGCCCGCTTCTGGACCCCATCCTGAAGCCGCTGTGGAGCGCCTACGAGATCATGAAGCGCGGCCGCGACCGCCGCCAGCCGCTCGAGTTTGATATGCCCGAGCGCAAGATCAAGCTGAAGCCGGATGGCACCGTCGACACCGTCATCATTCCCGAACGCCTCGATGCCCACAAGCTGATCGAGGAAATGATGATCCAGGCCAATGTCTGCGCCGCCGAAACGCTGGAGAAGAAGCGCCAGCCGCTCGTCTACCGCATCCACGACGCCCCGACCCTCTCCAAACAGGAAGTGCTGCGCGAGTTTCTGGCAACGCTTGGCATTCCCATGGCCAAGGGCGGCCAGATGCGCTCCAACTCGTTTAACGGCATCTTGGCGAAAGCACAGGATACGCCGCACCAGATCATGGTCAACGAGATGGTTCTGCGCAGCCAGAGCCAGGCCGTCTACAGCCCCGACAATATCGGCCATTTCGGCCTCAACCTGATGAAATACGCCCATTTCACCTCGCCGATCCGCCGTTACGCCGACCTTATCGTGCATCGGGCACTGGTCGGTTCGCTCGGCCTCGGCGAAGGCGGCATCACGCCGGAACAGGAAGCCCAGCTCGAGGATATCGCCGCTGAAATTTCCACCTTCGAACGCCGCGCCATGGCCGCCGAGCGCGACACCATCAACCGGCTGATCGCACATCACCTGGCAGAACGCGTCGGCCAGTCCTTCGAGGGCCGCGTCTCGGGTGTCACCAAGGCGGGACTGTTTGTCGCACTGCCCACCTATGGCGCCGATGGTTTCGTGCCCATATCTACGCTGGGCACCGATTACTTCCATTATGACGAAAGCCGTCAGGCGCTGATCGGTGAGCGAACGGCCCTCGGGTTCCAGCTGGGTGATGCGGTGGACGTGAAGCTGGTGGAAGCCATTCCGCTCGCCGGTGCGCTGCGCTTCGAGATGCTGAGCGAGGGCCAGAAGATGGGCATTGCCACGCGGTCCTTCCACAAGTCGGGCCGCAGGGCCGGCCAGCGAAGCGGCAAGATGCCGGGTACGCGTCCGCCACGCCGCGGACGTTAAGGCATTTCGAAGTTGCCTGTGGCACTCTGCCGGCGCCGGAATGCGAAAAGCACATCAAGGACAGGGCGAGCGCCGCACGTCGGCGCCTTGGCCCGGGAGAACGCGACATGACAGGTCACCAGGCATCCGCACATCAGGCGCAAAAGCCGATCCTGCACTATGGCGAGGCCGAACGCCCCGAGCGTCCGCTCGGCCGCTCGATCTGGCGCGGCCTCTGCTGCACCTGCCCGGCCTGCGGCGAGGGAAAACTGTTTCGCGGCTTCGTCAAGCCGGTGGATCGCTGCGCTGCCTGTGGCGAGGATCTGCACCATCAGCGCTCCGACGACCTGCCGCCCTATCTCGTCATCTTCCTCATCGGCCACGTCACCATCGGCGGCTTCATGATGACGGACATGGTCTGGCAATTGTCGATGTGGACGCATCTTGCCATCTGGACGCCGATCACCATCGCGACAGCGCTTTTATCCATGCAGCCGATCAAGGGCGGCGTCATTGGCCTGCAATGGGCCTTGCGCATGCACGGCTTCGGCAACGAGGACGAGACCTTTGATCCCGGCCGCGGTGGCCCTCTCGAATGAGCCAGACGCATGGGCCTGGAACGACGGCGTCCGGGCCAAAACCCCGGCCGGGCCTTCGCCCGCGTCCCTCCGCCTCGCTGATCCTGATCGACCGTGCGGCGTCAACCCCGCGCATTCTGGTCGGGCGGCGCGGCAGCGGCCACGCCTTCATGCCGGATGTGTACGTCTTTCCCGGCGGGCGGCGTGATCCACGCGATTTCATCCTGCCCTTTTGCCGCGATCTTGCGCCGGCGGTTCTTCAGAAACTGCAGGCGGGACCGTCCGCTCCCCAATCAACGGCTGGCGCTCGTGCGCTCGCCCTTGCCGCCGCACGCGAGCTTCACGAGGAAACCGGACTGACGCTCGGCCACCCGGATACCGTGGCAGAACGCGGCGTCGATCTCTCCAGCCTGCGCTACCTTGCCCGGGCCGTCACGCCACCCGGTGCCGTCAGGCGTTTCGACAACCGGTTCTTTGCCACATTTATCGACGAAGCTGAGATTGATCTTTCCCGATTGCGGGAAAGCGACGAGCTCAGCGACTTCCGCTGGCTCGATCTTTGCGACCTCCGGGCGGTGAAACTTCCGGAAATCGTTCTCGCCGTAGCCGATGACTTAAAAAAATCACTTGAGTCCGGCCGCTGTTTGCCGTTTGGAAGCGATGTGCAGGTATACACCAGTCGCAACGGCGAATTTCTCCGGAGTCGGTTGTAAGAACAATGGATATTCATACGAAGGATCGTCAGATGTCCCAGGCGGCAGGTGGCCGAGATGACCACCCCGAAGAGATCCACTGGCCGTCCCTCGTCGCTGCCATTTCCGCTATCAGTGCGGTCGGCATCGCGATTGGCCTCGGGCTTCCGCTCCTCAGCATCATTCTCGAAAAGCGCGGCATCTCGTCGACGCTGATCGGGCTAAACTCGGCCATGGCCGGTGTTGCGGCCATGATTGCAGCCCCCATTACCACCCGCCTTGCCCATGAGTTCGGCGTGGCCCGCACCATGCTGTGGGCCGTGGTGCTGTCGGCCATCAGTGCGCTCGGCTTCTATTATGCCAGCGCCTTCTGGATGTGGTTTCCGCTGCGCCTCGTCTTCCACGGCGCCACCACGACGCTGTTCATCCTGTCGGAATTCTGGATCAATGCGGCGGCACCGCCAAGGCGGCGCGGCCTGGTGCTGGGCATCTATGCGACCGTGCTTGCCATCGGCTTTGCCATGGGGCCGCTGATCTTTTCCGCCATCGGCAGCGAGGGCGTGCTTCCCTTCATCATCGGCGCCTGCGCCATCCTGCTCGCCTTCATTCCGATCTATATCGCGCGGGCCGAAAGCCCGGTTCTCGACGAGAAGCCGCAGAGGCATTTCCTGCGCTATGTCTATCTGGTGCCGATGGCAACCGCTGCCGTCTTCGTCTTCGGGGCCGTCGAAGCGGGTGGCCTGTCGCTGTTTCCGATCTATGCCAGCCGCATGGGTCTTCCCGAATCCAGCGCTGCCCTTCTCCTGACGGTGATGGGCATTGGCAACATGGTCTTCCAGATCCCCTTCGGCATGATTTCCGACCGCCTGAAGGACCGCCGCCCCATGCTCTTTCTGATGGCGCTTGCCGGCCTTGCCGGCGCGCTGGCGCTGCCATCGCTCATGGGCAACTGGTGGCTGATGGCGGGCGTGCTGCTGGTCTGGGGCGGTTGCGTCTCCGGTCTTTATACGGTCGGCCTTGCCCATCTCGGCTCCCGACTCACGGGTGCCGACCTTGCAGCCGCCAATGCGGCCTTCGTTTTCTGCTATGCCATCGGCACGGTTGCCGGCCCGCAGGCGATCGGCGCAGCCATTGATATCAGTGGAAACGACGGCTTTGCCTGGGCCCTGGCGGGCTTCTTCGGTCTTTATGTGCTGATATCCGTCGGCCGGATGGCTTTCGGACGAGATGAGGCTTGACTTTTCGGGCGCGATTTGTAGTTTCGCGCCAGATTTGGCCGGGGACCGCGTGAGGCGTCCGCGGCATGATTTTTATTTAGAGGCAGGAAGACCATGGCGAAAGCTACGACCATCAAGATCAAGCTGCTGTCGACGGCCGATACCGGTTTCTTCTACGTCACGACGAAGAACAGCCGTACGATGACCGACAAGATGACCAAGACCAAGTACGACCCGATCGCACGCAAGCATGTCGAGTTCAAGGAAACCAAGATCAAGTAAGCCTGATCTTTTTCCTTTCTTCAAAAAGGCGTGGGTGCCACCGGCTCCCGCGCCTTTTTCGTTTTGATGCCTCTGCGATCACGCCCGCCTCGGCAGTTGATGGAGGTGCGTCCAGCCAGCACGGATCAGCCGCGCACACGCCAATGGCCGCCACTACCGCCCGTCTTGCTTAAGCACCCGCCATAGACCGCAAAGCCCCAGTGGCGCGCGACAGATGGCAGTTGGTGCAAACTGCCTCTCCGAGCCGCCTTACCCTGTGCCGGGCCCCTCCGAAGCCGCCGCGACGGCTTCGTCACGGCAGCGTCCATTCCTGCGGCCTTTTCCGATCCGGTTCCCTATGGAGGCAAGCAGCGCACCCGCCGCCCCTCATCGCGCCGCACTGCCTCTCCAATCATCAGGTTTGAACTGCGGCGCCCGTTTTCGTCAGAAAATGTCGACAGCAAGTGGCGCGTATAAAGCGGCTTAATTTTTATCAGTCTGAGGGAAAAAGCCTTAGGGGGTCGGTCGGCGCGCAAAGCGGCACGAGGAACCGCGTGACATGCGAACCGACCGACCGACCCCACGACCCAGGAGATGCGGCGGACCTGAGCATCATGGGGTATTTGAGTTTCCGCACCCCCGAAAGAGGCAGAAACAATCTGGCTTGTCCTAGACTTGCCTAATTCAGATTTAAAATCAACCTATTCTTAACCAGCCAACACTTTTCCCCACGACATGGTTAAAAAGATCACGGCCATTGCTATATTCAATCTGAATATTGGTAAGTATTATCTTGCCGGTCCTTGCCATCGCAGAGCGGTTCAAAGATCACTGCAGGCTGTAGAAAGCGCTAAAAAGCAAGCAGGGCGGGTTTGGCAACATCAGGAAAAGGTATTCAGAAAATAGAATATCGCTCGACATTCCGCAAACCTGTCTACCCGACGGTTTTTAGTTGTCAAAACCTGATGCACAATAATTTCGCCTGCCCGCCGACAGCGCTGCATTAATTTGAGGCGAATCGCTATGCTGCTGCGGCCACCACGCGATTGCGCCCGCCCGTCTTGGCGGCATAAAGGGCGCGGTCGGCCTGTTTCAGCAATTGCTCGGGTGTCTCGATGCCCTGCAGATTGGTGGCGATGCCGAGCGAGGCAGTGATGGCAAGGCGAAGCCCGGAGCGCTCGAGCACGAAGGGCGCGTTTTCAATGGTCGCGCGCAGGCGCTCGGCAATCGCTGCGGCCGTGATGGCATCGGTGTCCGGCATCACCACGACGAACTCCTCGCCGCCATAGCGACAAGCAAGATCGGCCCCCCGCACCGTGGAGCGGATGCGGCGGGCAAACTCGCGCAGAACCTCGTCCCCCACATCATGGCCGTAAGTGTCATTCACCTGCTTGAAGCGATCGATATCGGTCATGCAAAGCGAGAGAGCCCGGCTGCGGGCGGCGGCACGGGTAAACATCACCTTCAGCTGGTTGTCGAGGTAGCGGCGGTTGTTGAGGCCGGTGAGCCCGTCGGTGACTGCGAGTTCGATTGTCTGGCGCACATTGGTGCGCAGCCGGTCATTGTAGCGCTTGCGCTTGATCTGAGTCAGCGTGCGGGCCACCAGTTCGTTCGGATCGATCGGCCGCACGATGTAGTCGTTGACGCCGAGATCGAGCGCCCGGACGATCACGTCCTCGTCGCCGAGTTCCGTCACCAGCAGCAGCGGCAGGAAGCGCGTGCGTTCCAGAAGGCGCAGTTGCGCGCAGAGCCGCAGCGGGTCGTAATCGTCGCCGGTGCCGTTGATGATCACCATGTCGATGGGATTTTCCGCCGCCTCGAACAGCGCCGCCTGCGGGTCGGACATGGCCGTCACCTCCGCCACCGGCTTCAGCGCCTTAACGATGCGTTCCTGGCTGCTGGCGCGGCTATCGACCAGCAGCACCTGCCCCGGCCCTTCCATCGCGTCCAGCCGCAGCGGTTCTTCCATACCGATGGTGCGGGCGGTTTCGGCCCGAAGGCGCAGCTCGTCGCCCAGCATCTTCAGCCGAACGAGGCTTTTCACCCGCGACACCAGTTGCAGATCGTTGACGGGCTTGGTCAGAAAATCGTCGGCACCGGCCTTCAGCCCCCGCACGCGATCGGCCGGCTGGTCCAGAGCCGTCACCATGACGACCGGGATATGGGCGGTGCGCTGGTCGGCTTTCAGCCGCTCGCAGACCTCGAAACCGTTCATACCGGGCATCATCACGTCAAGGAGGATGATGTCGACATGGGTCGCAAGCGCAATCTCGAGCGCCTTGAAGCCGTCCTGCGCGGTCAACACATCGAAATATTCGGCAAGCAACCTGGCTTCCAGCAGCTTCACGTTCGCCGGTATATCGTCGACCACCAGGATCCGTGCCGTCATCTGTCAAAAGTCCTGTTCAGGCGTCGCCCAGGTAAGTCTTGATGGTTTCAATAAACTTCGGCACGGAAATCGGCTTGGACACATAGGCTTCGCATCCGCCCTGGCGGATCCGTTCCTCGTCTCCCTTCATGGCAAAGGCCGTGACGGCGATGACCGGGATGACGTGCAGCTCATCGTCTTCCTTCAGCCATTTCGTCACTTCGAGCCCCGACACTTCCGGCAGCTGGATATCCATGAGGATCAGGTCCGGCCGATGTTTGCGCGCCAGATCCAGCGCTTCCATGCCATTGCGCGTCTGGATCGTCGTATAGCCCGAGGCTTCGATCAGATCGCGGAAGAGCTTCATGTTCAGCTCGTTGTCTTCGACAATCATGACCCTTTTGGGCATAACATCATCCCCATCCAGCCTTGCAAGCCTCACCTTGAGATATAAGCTCGCATCATGGCCGATTCCATTCATTCGGTAGCGGTGACCTTAAGGCCATTTGGTTGAAGAAAAGGTAATTTATATAGCTATGCGCCTCGACACGGGAAAAACATTGGCTCTGCCCAAGCCGGAGGAAACGGCAGCTGCCGTTCTTCAATGGCTGGCAGAAGAGCCCGACATGTTCAGCCGCTTTCTGGCGCTGTCCGGCCTGCAGGTGGACCAGTTGCGCCATGCGGTCGGCGATCCGGGCTTTCTCGCCGGCATGATCGATTTCGTCATGGCGCATGAGCCGACCCTGCTTGCCTTCTGCGAAGCCCGCCAGTGGAAACCGGAGGCGGTGGTGGCCGCCTGGCATCACTATTCGGGGCCGGGCCTTGGTTCGGGAGAGTATGAATGAGCGAAATCGTCGATCTCGATCACGTGCGCCTTGCCGACCGCCCGCTTGCGGTATGCGACGTCGATGACGTGGTGCTGGAATTCCTGACGCCGTTCGAAAGCTACCTTACGAGCCTTGGCCACCGGCTGGTGCCGCGCTCCTACCGGCTGCACGGCAACATCGTCTCCGCGCTTGATGAGGCGCCGCTTGCGGATCCGCTGGTGAGCAAGCTGATTCTCGATTTCTTCGAGGCGCAGGAAGACTGGCAGGTGCCCTTCGGCGATGCGGTGTCCTCCTTGAAGCGCATAGGGGAAAATGCCGACGTGGTGTTTCTGACCGCCATGCCGCCGCGTTATACCGAGATGCGCCGCCGCCTGCTCGACCGGCTGGACCTGACCTTTCCGCTTCTTGCAACCGAAAGCCCCAAGGGCCCGGTGATCGAGCGGCTGCACGCCGGCCGCGCCCTGCCGGTCGCCTTCATCGACGACATGGCGCACAACCATGTTTCGGTGGCAGATGCCGTGCCGGACTGCCTGCTCGTCCACCTGATGCCGGCAAGCGAGATGCACCGCCACGCGCCGAAGCCCGGCCCGCATGTGGTGCAGGCAAGCGATTGGGCCGATGCCGAAGGCCATATCCTGCGCCATTTCGGCCACCGCTGAACCGGCGCCTCGCTCTCCTCGTCGCGGATCAAGACGGGGGAGGCAAGCGGGCTGCTTCAGATGCCTCAAGACCGCAGGGCCGCTGCCGGGCTGAGGCGCAGCGCACCGAGAGCCGGCACCAGCGACACCACGGCTGCAGCCACCACGAAGCCGATGGCAAGGCGCCAGTCCTCCTGCGCAAATTCCACCGGCAGGTGCACCGCGGTTGCGGCGGTGAGTCTGGCGGAAATCAGCTGCGCTGTCACAAGGCCGATCAACCCGCCAAGCCCGATGCCGGCAAGGAACAGCACGAACAGTTCTCCCCAGACGAGGATAACCACCGCACGCATGGGGGCGCCCAGCGCCCGCAGCGCACCGATCTGGCGCTTGCGCGCGCCGATATGCATGGTGGCCACCAGCAGAATGGCGGCAATGACGATGCCCTGCGTGCCGACGGCAATGGCCAGCAGCAGGCTTCGCGCATCGCCAAGTGTGGCATAGAGCCTCGTCAGCACCTCGGCCGGAAACACCGCAAGCGTCGTTTCGGAGCGGTATTCCTGCCGCAGCCGGTAGGCATCGGCGATAGTTTTCGGCTTGACGAGAACGGCAGGCACGCCCGGTGTCTGCGCATCGAAATGCTCATCCAGCGGCGCATCGGCATCGACATGGCCGTGAACATGGCCATGCTCATCCGCTTCGTCATCGTCCTGCGGGCCGTGCGCCTCCGGATGGGCCGGCAGCCCATGCTCGCCGGCAGGCTCGCTACCCGCCGGATGCTCGTCCCCTTGCCCATGCGCATGCCCCGGTTCCTCATCGCCGTGCGTTTCTCCCTCATGGGCGTGCGCCTCGGCGCCGGCCATACCGTGAAGGCCCCAGACGGCGCGGATCGGCACGAGGATGGCCCGGTCCCAGGCGGTTCTGGTCGGCGCCATGCGCCCCACCACGCGATAGATGATCTGCGTATGCGTCTCGCCGCCCGTCTCGACGCTGCCATGCATCGGCTTTACCTCGGCACCGGTCTTCAGCGGCACGTCGGCACCGACCACGGCGTCTGCGAGACGCGAAAACGGCAGGCCATCGGCAAGTTGCGGCGAGAGCGCCGAAATCAGGGCGGTGGTGGTTCCGACGATGGGGAAACCGAAACTGGAATCGCCGAAGCCGACGGGGGCTGCAAGCGCGACACGCGGATCTGCGGCAAGCTTCGCCAGCACCTTGCCGGACATCAGCGGTAGAGGCGCCGGCTGCAGGAACACCGCCGACAGCGCAAGCTGCGTCTCGCTGCCCGGCGCCCCGACCAGCAGATCGAATTTTTCCGCCGCGCGGGCGCTTCCAAGCCGCACCGCCCTCTCCTGCAGCGTCACCGCAACGGAGAGAGCGACGGAGAGCGCAATGAGAATGACGACCGACAGCGCACCACCGCCAAACCGCCTGAGATCGGCGAGGATGAACCGGATCATGGCGCCTGCACTCCTTCTTTGTCTTCCACGATGGCGCCGGCGACAAGCCGGATATGGCGGTCGAGCCGCGCGGCCAATGCCGGATCATGCGTGACGACGATCAGCGTTGCTCGCTCCTCGCGCGACAGCCGCACCAGAAGTTCGCTCACCTGCTCGCCCGCCTGGCTGTCGAGGCTTGCCGTCGGCTCGTCGGCGACGATGACGCCCGGCTTCAACAGCAGGGCGCGTGCCACGGCAACGCGCTGCATTTCGCCGCGCGACAGGGTTTCGATCCTCTGCTGCGGACGTGCAATGCCGGTCACGTCCAGCAGAAAGCGGGCGCGCTGCGCTTCCGTACTCGTCAGCCGGCGCGCCAGTCGCACCGGCAGCACGACATTTTCGAAGGCGGAAAGGCCGGGAAACAGATGAAAATCCTGCATGACCAGCCCGATATGGCGGGCCCGGAAGGCATCACGTCCGCCCGCAGACAGGCGGGTCAGGTCCGTACCGTTCCAGGAGACGGATCCGTGGCGGATGCGCTCAAGCCCGGTAATGGCGTTGACGAACGTGCTTTTTCCCGAGCCGGACGCCCCGGTGATGCACAGGCGCGTGCCGGCTGGAACCTGCAGCCGGTCTATCGCAAGGACGGGCGCTGCAAGCCCCGGATAGCGCATCTCCAGACCATTGATCTCAAGGGAAAGCATCGCCTAGACCGTCTTGAACGAGGCATTGCGCAGGCGGATCTGGCTGACGAAGCCAGTTTCGGGATCCGACCAGGAGCCGAGGTCCAGGACGCCCTCGACCAGGATCGGCGCGTTGAACTGCACGAAGGTCTGCTTGCGCGCCAGATAGACGACCAGAATATTGTCCGGCCAGTCCGCATCGGAAGAGCAGAAGGGGCAGAGCGACATCGGAATTTCGCTCAGCACGAAAAAGGCGGCCTCTGCCTTCAGCGGCGGGGCCATGAAGCCGGTGATGGACACGTCCTGTCCCTTGAGGCGATTGACCTTGTCGGAAAAGGACAGCCCGAGCACGCCGAAGCTCTTGTAGAGTTCACCGAACCCCAGCCGTTCCTCGGCCCGCGCGCTCAACGGCGATGCAAGACAGGGCAATGCAGCCATTGCCCCGAGCACCTGCCGGCGCTTCAGCCCGCCTCTCACTGTATGATCCATGACCGCACCTCTTTCAAAAGCGACAGGGACAGGCGGCAGATGCCGCCTGTCCCGTGCCGGAAGGCCTTTAGATTTTACTTCTTCGCGGCGCCGAGGGCAAAGGCATCGGCCAGTACGCGGTAGACATCGCTCTGCTCCATGTAGCCACGGAAGCCTTCGGCGCCCGGGCCGGCGGCCTGCAGCACGACATCGTCGACGGCATGAACGCCGCTGTCGCCATCCTTGGGGATATTGCCCTGTACGAAGACGGCGCCGGGAACATCCTTGTAGGCTTCGTTGGCGATGTATTCGCCCTTTTCATTCTTGATGGCCGGAACGAACGGACCGTCGAGCTTCGGACGGAAGGTTTCGTAATGGTCCGGGCCATTGTTGGCGGCGATGAACAGGCGACGCGAAACGTCGATCTTGTCCGGATAGCCGTCGCCGTTCTTGTCTTCATAGTTGGGGAAGCCGGCGGCGTCATAGGTGCCGACCTTTTCGCGCATTTCGGTGCCCGGCTTTTCGTCATCGACGGTGCCGATGATCGAGACGCCATGCGTATGGTCACCGGTGACGACGATCAGCGTATCGGGGTTCTTTTCGGCAAATGCGCGAGCAACGCCGATCGCCTTGTCGAACTCGATCGTATCGACAACCGCGCGGTCCCAGTCCAGCGGATGGCTCATCTTGTCGATCGATGCGCCTTCCACCATCAGGAAGAAGCCGTCCGGGTTCTTCGACAGCTTGTCGAGGGCAGCCTTCGTCATGTCGACGAGGCCGGGCTGGTCGGGGAACTTGTCGACGGTGCCCTTCTTCAGGAACTCACGGTCGAGCGTCACATCCATGTTGCCGGTATGGAACAGGCCGAGCAGCTTGTCCTGGTTGGAACCGGACGCGGCAGCCAGTTCGGTCTTGTTGATCGCCAAGCCGTAGCCGGCCTCCTTGAACAAGGCGATGTAATCCTTGTCGTCCTTGCGCTTGGAGCCGGGCACGTCCTTGGCGAGGAAGTAGGCAGAGCCGCCGCCGAGCAGGACATCGGGCTTCACGCCATACAGCATGCCGACGATCTCGGCCTTGTCATTGCGCGAGCGGGTATGGGAGACGAGGGCTGCCGGCGTCGCATCCTCGACTTCGGCCGTCGACACGATGCCGATCGACTTCTTCGTGGTGCGGCGCAGCGCTTCTGCAATGGTTTCGACCTTCGGGTCGTCCAGCGAAGCCGGCGTGCGGTCGGCATACACGCCAAGCGCGTTGACGCGCGACTTGTGGCCGGTCATGTAGGCCGACATCGTATTGGCGCTGTCGGTTGCAATGGCATGCGTCGAGGACGTGCCGATGAAGGCGACCGGGGGAACGTCATCCATGGCCAGACGACCGTTGGCCTTGCCCTCGGTCATGCCCTTCGACATGATGCGGGCAGCGGTGCGATGGGCAACCGACAGACCGTCGCCGAGCAGGAAGATGATGTTCTTGGCCTTCGGCGCGGCTGCCGTGCCATACACATCCCAGCTGACCGTCTTCTTCTCGTCGCCGGCCGAAACGTCAACCTTGTAGGTACCGGCCTTGGCGATGGTCAGGTCGCGCAGGATGAGAGCGGAGCCCAGAACCTTGTCTTCCTTGCCCTTCTCCTCGGCAACGAAATTCGCTGCCTTGCCGAAGACGGTTTCGTAGGCTTCGCCGTTGACGGTGACCTTGACGTCTTCCGGCTTCACGACCTTGGAAAACTCGACCTTGAAATCAAACGGCGAACCGACCAGCACGGTGGCGCGGTCAAGCGGATAGACCGTTGCGGCGCTGGCTGCACCGGCAAGCATGGTCGCAGATGTCAGAGCTAGAAACAGTTGGCGCATTGTGGTGTCCCTCTCACAAACGTGTGTCCGCTCCTTCCTAGAAAGTCGGGATGACAGTTATGTAACGGATGCGGCCTAAACGCGTAAAAAGTGCAGGCGGGGATGCAAATGGCCATCTGCTGATACTCATCGCGCTTGCCGGAAGCCGCCAGCGAGGGGGCTGAGCGGCCATCCACAGGCAGGCTGACGGCTCCGGCTGCGGTCGCTTGTGCAGCCACCTTTTCGGCGGTATGGTGCAGATGTTCAATATTTGTTCCTTGCGATGACGACTGCTGCGTCCCATGATCCAGGCTTCTGCCGCGACTGCCTGACCGGCCAGCCGGTCGGCAACCGGCGTTGCCGCGCCTGCGGCAGCCCGCGTCTCGTCTATCATCCGGAACTCTACGACCTGACGCTTGCCCATATCGACTGCGATGCCTTCTATGCCTCCGTCGAAAAGCGCGACAATCCGGAGCTTGCGGACAAGCCGGTGATCATCGGCGGCGGCAAGCGCGGCGTCGTCTCCACCGCCTGCTATATCGCCCGCATCAGCGGCGTGCGTTCGGCCATGCCGATGTTCAAGGCGCTGGAGGCCTGTCCCGATGCAGTGGTAATTCCGCCCAATATGGAAAAATACGTCAAGGTGGGCCGCGAGGTGCGCCGGCTGTTCGAGGAGCTGACGCCACTGGTGCAGCCGATTTCCATCGACGAGGCCTTTCTCGATCTTTCCGGCACCGAGCGCCTGCATCACGATCCGCCGGCAAAGATTCTTGCCCGGCTGGCAAGGCGGGTGGAGAAGGAGATCGGCATCACGCTCTCGGTCGGGCTCTCCTATTGCAAGTTCCTCGCCAAGGTCGCGTCCGACTTGCAGAAGCCCCGCGGCTTTTCGGTGATCGGCCAGGAAGAGGCCGTGGCCTTTCTCGCCCCGCGCCCGGTCACCACCATCTGGGGTGTGGGCCGCGCGCTTGCCGCAACGCTCGAGGCCGACGGCATCCGCACCATCGGCCAGTTGCAGGTGATGCAGGAGGCCGACCTGATGCGCCGCTATGGAGCGATGGGCCAGCGGCTGTCGCGGCTGTCGCGCGGCATTGACGAGCGCACGGTGCATGCCAATGAGGCCGCAAAAAGCGTCTCTGCCGAAACCACCTTCTTCGAGGATATTTCGCGCTTCGAGGATCTGGTGCCGATCCTGCGCCGGCTGTCGGAAAAGGTTTCGGGCCGGCTGAAGCATCAGGAAATCGCCGGCCACACCGTGGTGCTGAAGCTGAAGACGGCCGACTTCAAGAGCCGCACCCGCAACCGGCGGCTGGAAGACCCGACTCAGCTCGCCGACCGGATCTTTCGCACCGGCCTCAGCCTGCTGGAGAAGGAAACCGATGGCGCCAAGTTCCGCCTGATCGGCATCGGCGTCAGCGACCTCACAGACCCGGCGCGCGCCGATCCGCCGGATCTCGTTGACGAGCAGGCCGGCCGACGGGCGGCGGCGGAAGCGGCCATGGACAAGCTGCGCCATAAATTTGGCAAGACCGCCGTCGAGACGGGTTATACCTTTGGGGTGATACGGCCAAAACGGTGACGGCGTGTTCCATCACCGGAACGTGATACCTGCCCCACAATCCGGCGCGGCGCTCGGAGGGCGTCCTAAAACTTCGTTAAACTTGTCTGCATAGGCTGGCTGCCTGTTTACTGCGTTATGAGGTTTGCCATGTTGAGATCTGCCACGCTGGCGCTTGTGCTGGTGTCGGGGACAGCCCTTCCGACCACGGCGGCCGAGGAAGCCCGCACCCTGCAGATTATCGTGTCGACCGACAGCCAGCAGCTGACGGTCTATGACGGCGACCGGATCGTGGCGCGTTCGAATGTTTCTACCGGCAAGCCGGGCCATGACACGCCGACGGGCATCTTTTCCGTGCTCGAGAAGCGCAAGTACCACGAATCCAATATCTATTCGGCAGCGCCGATGCCGTGGATGCAGCGGCTGACCTGGTCGGGCATTGCGCTGCACGAATCAAGCAGCGTGCCGCGCTATCCCGCTTCGCATGGCTGCGTGCGGATGCCGGCGGAATTTGCAAGGCAGCTGTACCGCATGACAACCCGCGGCGTACATGTGATCATCAGCGACAGCGCCGTTGCGCCGCAGCCGGTGCGCCATGCCGCGCTGTTTTCGCCGCTCGCGGAAGCACCGCCCGACGAACTGCTGTCGGACGTGTCCCTGCGTTCGTCCGCCGCCCATGGCGGTGCGGGCGAGGTTCAGGTGGCGATGAACATGCCGCCCGCGCCGGTCCCCGTCGTATCAGGGGCTCCGGAGAAGACCGTGACGCCACCGCAGGCCGGCAAGGCCCCGCAGGCTGCCGCCGCGAGCGAACCGGCCCCTTTGCGCATTCTGATTACCCGGCGCGACGTGAAGGATACGGTGCGCGACGTGCAGGACATGCTGAGCGAACTTGGTTTTGATGCCGGTGCCGCCGATGGCATCATGGGGAGTGCGACGCGCAGTGCGCTTGCCGGTTTCAAGCGCTGGAAGGCGCTGCCGCTCAAGGGGTCGCAGCTGACCCCCGATCTTCTCGCCGCCCTCTATGCCTCGGCCGGCCGCACCCCGCCGCCCGCCGGGCAGATCCTGGTGCGCCAGGGTTTTCAGGACATTCTCTCCGAACCGGTGGCCTTCAAGGATCCCGAGCGGGCGCTCGGTACGCATTTTCTGAGCGTCATCGGCATCGACCGCGACAAGGGCGATGCGGAGTGGCGCGGTCTTTCGCTGCAAAACGATCTCTCCGACGCCGACCGCAAGCGGCTTGCCATCATGCAAGCGGCGCCTGAGGGACCGGGTGCCTTGAGCGCCGTGCTCGACCGGATCAGCATTCCCGAAGATGTGCGGATGAAAATCAGCACCACGATGTCGACCGGCACGTCGCTGACGATCACCGATACCGGCACCGGCATCGAGACGACAGCCGGCACGGATTTCATCACCCTCACCCATCGCGGCCCGCGGGCCTGACAGGGACAGGCCCGCCCGGACCAAGGGACCGCGATCAGACCAGTTCGACATCCAGCACGCCGGGGGCGGCGCGCAGGGCGGCGGCAATTTCCGGCGAGATGCGGTATTTTTCGGTGAGTTCCACCTCGATCTCGCGTCGCCCGTCTTCCTTGATGACGACGAAGGAGACAAGCCCGTCGCCACGGGCATTGAGGTGGCGGGCGACTGTTTTGAGTGGGCCGGAATCGCGCACATAGACCCGAAGCGCCTTCTGCATCTGCACCGACTTTTCCTCGAGCGACTGCGCCGTCTGGATGCGAAGGCCGATGCCTTCCGGCCGCTCGTCGGCCTGCACGGTGATCACCAGCGATTTGCCGGGTTCCAGAAGGTCGCGGTACTGGGCAAGCGCCTCGGAAAACAGCACCGCCTCGAACTGGCCGGTGGCATCGGAGAAGGTGACGATGCCCATCTTGTTGCCGGTGCGGGTCTTGCGCTCCTGCTTGCCGGTGACGGTGCCGGCAAGGCGCCCGGCATTGGCACCGGCTTTGACGGCGGCGGAAAACTCGGCAAAGTTCTGTACCCGCATCTTGGCGAGCACGTCATTGTAGCTGTCGAGCGGATGCGCCGAGAGGTAAAAGCCGAGCACCTGATATTCGCGCATCAGCTTTTCAGACGGCAGCCACGGATTGAAGGCGGGCAGGCTCAACCGCTCCGGCGAAGCGCTGCCACCGCCCGAGCCGAACATGTCGGACTGGCCGCTGGTCTTGTTTTCAGCCGCCCGCTGCGCATAGCCCATGACGCGCTCCATGCCGCCGATCAGTTCGGCGCGGTCGCGGCCAAAGCAGTCGAAGGCGCCGGCATAGATGAGGCTTTCCAGCACGCGGCGGTTCACCTGCTTCGGATCGATGCGCAGGCAGAAATCCTCGATGCTCTCGAAGGGTTTGTCGCCGCGCACGGCCACGATGTGCTCGACCGCCGATTCGCCGACCCCCTTGATGGCGTTCAGCGAATAGAAGATGCAATTGTCGCCCGTCTCGAACATGCGAAACGAGGTCTGGATGGAGGGCGGCACGACCTTGATACCGAGACGCGCCGCATCCTGACGGAAATCGTTGAGCTTTTCCGTGTTGGCCATATCGTAGGTCATCGATGCGGCCAGAAACTCGACCGGATAATGCGCCTTCATGTAGGCCGTCTGGTAGGAGACGATGGCGTAGGCGGCCGCGTGCGATTTGTTGAAGCCGTAATTGGCGAATTTTGCCAGAAGCTCGAAAATGTTCTTCGCCTGCGGCTTCGACACGCCGTTCTTGACGGCGCCATCGATGAAGCGCTCGCTCTGCTGGTCCATCTCCGCCTTGATCTTCTTGCCCATGGCGCGGCGCAGAAGATCGGCTTCGCCAAGCGAATAGCCGGACAGGACCTGGGCGATCTGCATCACCTGTTCCTGGTAGACGATGACGCCCTGCGTTTCCTTCAGGAGATAATCGATCGTCGGATGAACCGATTCGATCTCTTCCTCGCCGTGCTTGCGGGCGTTGTAGGTCGGAATGTTTTCCATCGGGCCGGGCCGATAGAGCGCGACCAGCGCAATGATGTCCTCGATGCAGTCCGGCTTCATGCCGAGCAGCGCCTTGCGCATGCCGACACTTTCCACCTGGAACACGCCGATGGTTTCACCGCGCGACAGCATCTCGTAGGTCTTTTGGTCGTCGAGCGGGATGGTGGCGAGATCGACGTGGATGTTGCGCTTGGCAACGAAATCCACCGCCGTCTTCAACACCGTCAGCGTCTTAAGGCCGAGAAAGTCGAATTTGACGAGGCCGGCCTGCTCGACCCATTTCATGTTGAACTGCGTGACCGGCATGTCCGAGCGCGGATCGCGGTACATCGGCACCAGTTTCGACAGCGGACGGTCACCGATCACGATACCGGCGGCGTGGGTGGAAGCGTGGCGGTAAAGCCCCTCGATCTTCTGGGCGATATCGAGAAGACGGGCAACGACCGGCTCGCGGTCTGCCTCCTCCTGCAGCTTCGGCTCCTCCTCGATCGCCTTCGACAGCGGCGTCGGATTGGCCGGGTTGTTGGGCACGAGCTTGCAGATCTTGTCGACCTGGCCATAGGGCATTTCGAGCACGCGACCGACGTCGCGCAGCGCCGCGCGGGCCTGCAGCGATCCAAACGTGATGATCTGCGCCACCTGCTCGCGTCCATACTTCTGCTGCACGTAACGGATCACCTCTTCGCGGCGATCCTGGCAGAAGTCGATGTCGAAGTCGGGCATCGACACGCGTTCCGGATTGAGGAAGCGTTCGAAGAGCAGCGAGAAGCGCAGCGGATCGACATCGGTGATGGTGAGCGCGTAGGCAACGAGCGAGCCGGCACCCGAGCCGCGGCCCGGCCCGACGGGAATATCGTGCTGCTTTGCCCACTTGATGAAGTCGGACACGATCAGGAAGTAACCGGGAAACTTCATCCGCTCGATGACCGACAGCTCGAAATCGAGCCGCTCACGATATTGCTCCTCCGTATAGCCCGGCGCCATGCCAAGCGCCTTCAACCGGTTTTCGAGACCTTCGATGGACTGGCGGCGCAGCTCCGACGATTCGGCACGTTCTGCCTCTTCGGCATCATCGGTGGCGCCGGTAAAGCGCGGCAGGATCGGCTTTCGCGTCTTCAGCACAAAGGAACAGCGACGGGCGATCTCGATCGTGTTGTCGAGCGCTTCCGGCAGGTCAGCAAACAGCTTTGCCATTTCGGCGCGGCTTTTGAGATAATGGTCCGGCGTCAGGCGAAAGCGGCTGTCATCGGAGACGATGGCATTGTGCGCCACCGCCATCAGCGCATCATGGGCATCATAATCGGACTTGGCCGGAAAGAAGGCCTCGTTGGTGGCAACGATCGGCACGTCATGGGCATAGGCAAGATCGAGCAGCCTGCGCTCGTGGCGGCGGTCGTAATTGCCGTGGCGCTGCAACTCGACATAGAGCCTGTCGCCGAAGACGGCGCGCAGGCGCAGCAGCCGCTGTTCGGCCTGCGCCCGGTGGCCATCCTTCAGCAGCGGATCGATCGGGCCGGAGGCGGAACCGGTGAGCGCAATGATACCCTCCGCACCGCCCTCCTCCAGCCAGGACAGGCGGATATGCACCGCTTGGTTGCCGCCCTCGCCGCCGAGATAAGCGCGGCTGACGAGATCGACCAGACGCTCGTAACCGATGGCATTGGAGGCCAGAAGCACGAGCGACGGCAGCTTGACGAGGCCATGGTTCGGCCCACCGCGCTTTTCGTCGCCCTGGTCCTCCATGTCGATGGAGACCTGGCAGCCTATGATCGGCTGGATGCCATCTCCAACCGCCTTTTCGGAAAATTCGAGCGCAACGAAGAGATTGTTGGTGTCGGTAATGGCAATCGCCGGCTGGCTGTCAGAGGTTGCCTTGCCGAGGATCTTTTTGAGCGGCAGCGCGCCCTCGAGAAGCGAGAAGGCCGAATGCACCCGCAGATGCACGAACTGCGGCGTTGTCTCCGCCTGCCCGCCCGTTTCCGTCATTGCGCCCAAGTCCGCCATGTTCTGCCGTCTCGCATTTCTGAATCGGCGCGATTGTCGGGCGGTGGCGTCCAAGAGTCCAGCAAAGCTTCAGACCATCAACGGAAAACGACCTCTGGTTACATCGCCATGACGAGAATGCCGAGGCTTGCGACAAAGGTCATGATGGAGGCGAAGGCTGCGACATCGCGGAGGAAATCAGTCATGATAGTGTCTCCCTTTCCGTTATGTTTTCTATTTGTTCTTATTTTGTTTTCGTTGTCAACAGCATTTTGTAAACAAGCAAAGCGCGATATTTCAAAGATGTATCAGCTTTTACGGGTGCCGCCTGATGCCAGCCTTCGCGGCGACCGGCAGGCGGACAACGGGTTTTATCCGGGCGGCGTGAACGCCCCCGGTTTCGGATGACAGATGGACCGGACGCTGAAAGCTGCCGGATGGGGGGTAGAATTTTTTGACACCTTTCAGCGCCCTGTTCGGCGGTTTTTGCGCGCGCGTGGGGTCCCTCTGCCTGACGGAAGTTTTTTAGGTTTTTGCCATCGCCGCACTCCCCTAAGTCGGGAGCGAACAGCGGGCGATGAAACCCAAAAATATCCCGCCCCATGTGTGGCGTACAGACACGCCCGGCGCGCTTGCTGGGAGATGAAACGGCAAAGCCTGTCCGGGGCCTGCCATTTCCCCCGTATCGCCGGAGGGAGACCAATTTCCGCGAGCCCGGAGCATGAGGTTTTGCGTCACCCCCTCATTCTCCGCGCCGGCCCCGCATCGCCAAAACGCCTTCTGGTGTATCCTCTGCGAGACGAGGACATTGTAGGTGAGGGTTTGAGGGGCGAGGACGAGAAAAACGTAACCCTTTGATCTCATTGACGCAGGGCGTCGGGATATCCCCGTTGTGCCCGGCGGCAGGCAGAGACGGCCGTTTACAACAAGGCCCGCCTCGCCTACTGCAAGGGCCGATAAAACCGCAACAGGCGAGCCCCGAAAATGTTGATCAAGCAGAGCGACTACCAGCGGATCTACCGCGTCATCAACAGCCTGCTGATCAACGAAAATGCCGATCCGGCAAGTGCTGCCATGTATTTTTCGACCTTCGGGGCCTTTATCCTGAAGCAGCATTTTGGCGTGAGCGCCACGCCGAAGGGCGGGCTTGCGGCCTATAATCTCGGCGGCACGGTGGTGCTGTTTGCCGATCACCGCGAGGACGGCTTCGTGACCGGCGCGGGCGAGAATTTCCACTGCTGGGTGGAAGCCGACGGCTGGGTGCTCGATTTCATGGCTCCGGCCTTCCCGCAGCGGGTGGCCGGTCTGTCCGTACCGTCAAAAATGTTCCAGAAGCCGCTTGCCGCCATGGCAGCCTCGATCAACGAACTGCACCAGTCCGGCGATTTCTTCTACCAGTCGGAGCCTGAGGCGACGGCCGCCCGTTTTGCCGGCTGGCGCAACCAGGCGATGATCGGCGACCTCGCCACGATCGCCGCGCAATGGTTCCGCAAGGCGCCGAAACAGATGCAAACGGCGCTTGCCGTCAGCGACCGGGGCGGCGTGAAGCGCAGCATTCCGCTGGTGGGGAACGGGCTTTCCGGCAGTTGGTGAGGTTGGGCGGCTGGGGCAATAAAGACCCTCTCTGGCCTGCCGGCCATCTCCCCCACAAGGGGGGAGAACCGCAGAACGGGAACCGTGTTGTGCTCAAAGTGGCTGTCCATTCGCGATGGCTAGCGATAGGGCAACATCAACTAGCCGGTGCTGGGCTGCGTAATCAACCTCCTGCGGTCTCCCCCCTTGTGGGGGAGATGGCGGCAGCCAGAGGGGGTCTTGTCCGCAAAAATCCAGAGACGGCCTTACTTCAAAGCCCCAACGCCCCGTCTCAGAACTCGACGATCTTGCCGCCATCGATGGTGACACGGCGGTCCATGCGGGCGGCGAGGTCGTGGTTGTGGGTGGCGATGAGGGCGGCAAGGCCGGATTGGCGCACCAGCGCCTCCAGCGCATCAAAGACGTAGGATGCGGTTTCCGGATCGAGATTGCCGGTCGGTTCGTCGGCCAGAAGCACCAGCGGCGCATTGGCAACGGCGCGGGCAATCGCCACGCGCTGCTGCTCGCCGCCCGACAGTTCCGACGGACGGTGCGAAGCGCGGTGGCCGATGCGCATGTAATCGAGGAGCTGGGCAGCCCGCTCCTGCGCTTCCTTTTTCGAAAGCCCGCCGATCAGCTGCGGCATCATGATGTTTTCAAGCGCTGAAAACTCCGGCAGTAGATGGTGGAACTGGTAGACGAAGCCGATATCGCCGCGGCGGATCGCCGTGCGGCGCTCATCCGGCAGATTGCCGCAGCTTTCGCCATTGATGAAGATTTCGCCTGCATCGGGATGTTCGAGCAGGCCGGCCAGATGCAGAAGCGTCGACTTGCCGGTGCCTGATGGGGCGACCAGCGCGACGATCTCGCCGGCGCGCAGCTCGAAATCCGCCCCCTTCAGGATCGACAGCACGGTATCGCCCTGACCATAATGACGGTCGACGCCGGAGAGCTTCAGAACTGTTTTGCGTGCCATGGATTTAAACGGGATCCTATTCGTAACGCAGCGCCTGCACCGGATCGAGCCGGGAGGCCCGCCATGCGGGGAAGATGGTCGCAATGAACGACAGGACAAGGGCCATGATGACGACGGTGACGGTTTCGCCAAGGCTCATTTCGGCCGGCAGCTGGCTTAAGAAATAAAGCTCCGGGTCAAACAGCACCGTCCCGGAGATCCAGGAGAAGAACTGCCGGATCGATTCGATGTTGAGGCAGACGAGCACGCCGAGCACCACGCCGGCAATCGTGCCGACAATGCCGATGGCCGCCCCGGTCATGAAGAAGATGCGCATGATGGCACCGGCAGAGGCGCCCATGGTGCGCAGGATGGCGATATCGCTGCCCTTGTCCTTCACCAACATGATGAGGCCGGAAATGATGTTGAGGGCCGCCACCAAGACGATCAGGGTGAGGATCATGAACATCACGTTGCGCTCCACCTGAAGGGCAGAGAAGAAGGTCTGGTTGCGCTGGCGCCAGTCGGTGATGAAGATCTGCCGTCCGGCCGCCTCCTCGACCTTGGGACGCAGCTCATCGACCGATTCCGGATGCTCGAGGAACAGCTCGATCGACTGCACGAGGCCATCGGCATTGAAATAGGCCTGCGCTTCGGCAAGTGGCATATAGACGATAGAGGCATCATATTCCGACATGCCGATCTCGAAGATCCCGGAGATGACATAGGACTTGACGCGCGGGCTGACGCCCATCGGCGTCACATCGCCTTCGGGAGAGACGAGCGTGATGCGGTCGCCGGCGGCAAGGCCGAGCGAGGCGGCAAGCCGCGACCCGACGAGCACGCCGTCGCCCGTGGCAAAGCCGGTGAGATCGCCCGAGCGGATATTGCCCGAGACTTCCTTCAGCTTTTCGAGATCTTCCGATCGGATGCCGCGCACCAGCGCGCCGGAACCGGCGCCCTGCTTGCCGGATGCCAGCGCCTGCCCCTCCACCAGCGGCAGCGCCATGGTGACGCCCGGAATGGCGGAGAAGCGCTTGGCGAGATCGGCATAATCATTGAGCGGCTGATCGATCGGCTGAATGATCATATGGCCATTGATGCCGAGGATGCGGGAGATGAGTTCCGTGCGAAAGCCGTTCATCACCGCCATGACGATGATGAGGGTGGCGACCCCCAGCATGATGCCGACGAAGGAAAAGCCGGCAATGACGGAAATGAACGCCTCCTTGCGGCGCGAGCGCAGGTAGCGCCAGGCCACCATGCGCTCAAAAGCCGAAAAGGGCCCGGCGGAGGGAATGACATCCGCCTGCTTTACCGTTTCGGTCACCTTTGCGGCCTTGGCCATTGTCACTCCTGTCGCTCCCGCCTCAAGGCGGTGTTGTCGTCCTGGCCTCAGGCCGCCGTCAGGCGGTTGAGGGCTGCTTCGACGGTCATCGTCTCGCGCGCGCCGGTCTTGCGGTCCTTGACCTCCACCTCGCCGGTGGCGGCCGAACGGGGCCCGACGATCAGCTGCACCGGCAGACCGATGAGGTCTGCGGTTGCGAACTTCGTGCCGGCGCGATCATCCGTATCGTCGTAAAGCACGTCGAGCCCGGCTTTTGTGAGGCCGGCATAAAGTTCGGCGCAGACGCGGTCGCAGGCTTCGTCGCCGGGCTTCATGGTGATCAGCATGGCATCGAACGGGGCAACCGATTGCGGCCAGATGATTCCGTTCTCGTCATGCGAGGCTTCGATGATGGCGGGAACAAGGCGGGTCGGGCCAATGCCGTAGGATCCCATGTGGACAAGATGTTCCTTGCCGTCCGGACCCTGCACCTTGGCGCCCATCGGCTCGGAATATTTCGTGCCGAAATAGAAGATGTGGCCCACTTCGATGCCGCGCGCCGACAGGCGATCGCCTTCGGGGATGGCGGCAAATGCATCGGCATCGTGCATCTCGGAGGTGGCGGCATAGACCGAGGTCCATTTGTCGAAGATCGCCTGCAGGCCGGCGACATCGTCGAAATCGGTGTTTTCCGACGGGATCTCGAACTCGGTGAAACTTCTGTGGGAAAACACTTCCGATTCGCCCGTATCGGCCAGAATGATGAATTCATGGCTGTGATTGCCGCCGATCGGGCCGGTGTCGGCGCGCATGGGGATGGCGCGCACGCCAAGGCGGGCGAAGGTGCGCAGATAGGCCACGAACATTTTGTTATAGGAATGCAGCGCGCCTTCCTTGGTGAGATCGAAGGAATAGGCATCCTTCATCAGGAATTCGCGCGAGCGCATGGTGCCGAAGCGCGGACGGATCTCGTCGCGGAACTTCAGCTGGATATGGTAGAGGTTGAGCGGCAGGTTCTTGTAGGACTTGACCGACGAGCGGAAAATGTCGGTGATCATTTCCTCGTTGGTGGGACCGTAGAGCATGGGGCGCTCCTGGCGGTCCTTGATGCGCAGCATTTCCTTGCCGTAATCGTCGTAACGGCCGCTTTCCTGCCACAGCTCCGCCGATTGCAGCGTCGGCATCGACAGCTCGATGGCGCCGGCGCGGTTCTGCTCTTCGCGAACGATCTTGTTGACCTTGTCGAGCACCCGCTTGCCGAGCGGAAGCCACGAATAGATGCCCTGGCTCTGCTGGCGGATCATGCCCGCCCGCAGCATCAGGCGGTGCGAGACGATTTCCGCTTCCTTGGGATTTTCCTTCAGGATCGGCATGAAATAGCGGGATAGACGCATCACGGGTTCCGGGTTCTGGGGCCGTTCCTAAAGGCTTCAGGAATCGGCGCATGACTGGATGATAATGGGCTGGCTTCATAGCGGTTTCGCGGCTGCAAGGGAACCCGCATCGTGGGACCCCACAACCGCCAATCAAATCAGCTCAGCTGTCGGCCGCCCCGATTGCGCCACGAATGTGACAAGGGGACATTTATTTTCGTCAACAGAATAATTTTAGCAAAGTGTAGCAAAACTGCCAAAAATCCTAGTGACAAAGCCCAAACGTTAAGCTAACTTCGGCTCATAAAAGAGGCAGGGAGTTCAAATTTCTGCCATTCGCGGTCAAGTCTTGGGAGGATCAGATCTTAGGCGCGCATGCACGCTGCCCCGGCAACGGTTAAGGATCACGCGACATTTAAACAAGGCTGCAAAGCCTTGTTTTTTTTTGATTATCACAAACCCGACCGAGTGATAGATCAGGCTTTCCGCTCTCAGGTGCGGCCGAAATCGGGAACGATGCGCGGCAGCGAATTCATCGAAAATCCGAAATAGGTCGAAGCCAGATACCAGGCGCCATAAATGAGCGCCGAGGCAATCGTGGTCATCAGCACCACGCGCCCGCCGCGAAAGCGCGCCGGCGCACTTTCCACCGTTCCAAGCACCACGTCCTGCTCATCGCCCTGCGTGCGAAGGCCAATCGGCAGTATGGCGAACAGCGTGATCCACCAGATGACGAAATAGACTGCGAAGGCCGATAGGAACTGCATTTTTCTGAAATCTCCTGCCCGGGCGATCTGTAGCATGAGGCACACAGACGGCGAAAGAGCGGATGGGTGGACGTGGTGTCACAGCTGCGTCAGTCTCCGCCGGATGCGGCCACACCTTGGGGTGAGGCCTTCCCTTGCGTGAGGTCACACCTCTTCGAGTTCCACCAGCGTGCCCAGGAAATCCTTGGGATGCAGGAAGAGCACCGGCTTGCCATGGGCGCCGATCTTCGGGTTTCCATCGCCGAGCACGCGGGCGCCGGCGGCCACCAGCTGGTCGCGGGCGGCCAGAATGTCGGCCACCTCGTAGCAGATATGGTGCATGCCGCCGGCTGGGTTCTTGGCGATGAAACCGGCGATCGAGGATTGGTCGCCGAGCGGTTCCAGGAGCTCCACCTTGGTATTGTCGAGCTCGACAAAGACGACGGTCACGCCATGCTCCGGCAGCGCCTGTGCCTGCGAGACGCGAGCGCCCAGCGTATCGCGATAGACGGTGGTGGCAGCCGCCAGATCCGGGACGGCGATGGCAATGTGATTGACGCGGCCGAGCATGGTGTTTTTCCTACAATCCTTTGGTCGAGGCGTTGGAGTACGACCAGTCCAAGGCTGGCCCCCTGGCCTTGCAAGGTCAAGTCAACAGCATAGGGGCGAAGACCCCTCCCAAACCCTCCCCACAAGGGGGAGGGCTTAACCCGGCTGCACCCTCTGATGCAGGGCCAGACGCCTGCCACGTCTGATCTCCCCCCTTGTGGGGGGTCCGAAGGACGGGGCGAGACCCGTGGCTCGACCCCGGTTGGCCCGGCAGGGCAGAGAGGGCCTTTTTTCCGTGCGGTACCTCACACACGGGGAGATCAGATCGGGCAGTCCTTCAGCTCAGCCACGGGCAAAGTATCAAACCTTGCTGACAAACACCGTGACCACCGGCTTCTTGCCCCAGGCGACGTTGGCCGTGGAGCGGATGGCGCGGCGCACGGCCTCCTTCAACGTGGCGAGATCCTTGCGGCGGCTGCGCGGAATGCTTTCGACGGCACCCAGCACGGCATCATAGAGCGTGTCGGCCATGTCCTCGCCCTCGTCATCGAATTCCGGCAGGCCGAAGGGTTCGACATCGGGGTCGGCGAGGAAATCATACTTGGCGTCGAGCAGGATATTGACCGAGACATGGCCAACATAGGCCAGTTTCTTGCGGTCGGATATGCCCATTTCGTCGATATCGCCGATGAGCTTGCCATCCTTGAAGACGCGGCCGTGCGGCACGTCATCGATGACCTGCACCGGGCCCGGGGCAAGGCGCAGCAGGTTGCCGTTGCGCACCTTTGGCACGGTCTTGATGCCGGCCGACAGCGCAAGCTCGGTCTGCGCCGTCAGATGCGCTGCCTCACCATGGACGGGCACGAGAACTTCCGGGCGCACCCAGTCATACATCTGCAAAAGCTCGTTGCGGCGCGGGTGGCCCGAGACGTGGACGAGGCCCTGCTGGTCCGTGACGATCTTCACGCCCTGCTCGATGAGGCCGTTCATGATTTCAAGGATCGGCTTCTCGTTGCCGGGGATAGCGCGCGAGGAAAACACCACCGTATCGCCCGCCGTCAGCGCCACATGGCGCATCTCGTCGCGGGAAATCTTGGCAAGTGCCGCACGCGCCTCGCCCTGGCTGCCGGTCAGGATGATGACCACCTTGTCGCGCGGGATATAGCCGTATTCGTCTTCAGCGATGAAGGGTTTGAGGCCCTCCATGATGCCGATATCGCGGGCGACGCCGACGACACGCTTCAGAGAAGAGCCAAGCAGCAGCACTTCGCGGCCGGCAGCTTCCGCCGCCTGGGCAATCGAGCGGATGCGCCCGACATTCGACGAGAAAGTGGTGATCGCCACGCGCCCTTCGGCGTTCTCGATGATCTGGCGCAGGCCCTCCGACACTTCCTGCTCCGACGGCGAGACACCTTCGCGCATGGCATTGGTGCTGTCGCACATCATCGCCAGCACGCCCTCGTCCCCCACGGCACGGAAGCGCGCCTCGTCGGTGAGCGGGCCGAGCGACGGATCAGCGTCGATCTTCCAGTCGCCGGTGTGGACGACATTGCCGAGCGGCGTGCGGATGACCAGCGACATCGGTTCGGGGATCGAGTGATTGACGCCGATGGCCTCCACCTCGAAGGGACCGACATTGATGCGGTCTCCGGCATTAAACAGCGTGATCGGGATCTCGGCGCGCGAGCCTTCGTAATCGCGCTTGGCTTCCAGCATGCCGGCGGTGAAGCGCGAGGCATAGACCGGCACGTTGAGGCCCGGCCACAGATCGTTCAGCGCGCCATAATGGTCTTCATGGGCGTGGGTGATGATGATGCCCTTCAGGCGGTCGCGCTGCTTTTCGAGAAAGCGGATATCGGGCAGCACGAGATCGACGCCGGGCAGATCGAGCCCCGCAAAGGTGACACCGCAGTCGACCATGATCCACTGGCGCTGGGAGGCTGGCCCATAGCCATAGAGCGCGAGATTCATGCCGATCTCGCCCACTCCGCCCAGCGGCAGAAAAACCAGTTCGTCCTGTTTGGCCATTCACATACTCATTTCGAATTCAAAGGAAAAAGACATCGCCGGCCGCAATCGGCATCGTGGTGTTTCCAGTATCGAGTAGCAGAAGTCCCCGATCATCGATACCGGCAAAACGCCCCTCAATGGAACGATCCGGCAAATTGACGCGAATCGGTTCCCCGATACCACAGGCGACACCGCGCCAGCGGGCCGTGACCTGATCCACCGCCCGCCCCTCGTCCCAGAGGTTTAGAACCTCGGTCATCTCGCGGTAGAGATGGGAGAACAGTTCCTCGGGCAGAAGATGGGCGCCCTGCTCCTCGAGAGAGGTGACGCCATAGGGCGCATCGGCCGGCCGGTGGCGCATGTTGATGCCGATGCCGGCGACCAGCGCCCGACGGCCATCCGAGAGCCCCTCGCCTTCGAGGAGAATGCCGCAGGTCTTCTTGCGGCCGATCAGTACGTCGTTCGGCCACTTGATCTGCAGCGCCTCGGCCCCTTCCGGCAGCACCGAGCGCAGCGCGCCGTGAACGGCGAGTGCGACGGCAAGCGGCAGGGACGCCAGCTGTTCGGGCGGGGCGGGATCGATCAGGAGAAGCGAGGCGTATAGATTGCCGGTCTCGGAGGACCAGGAGCGGCCGCGGCGGCCGCGGCCTGCCGTCTGGCGCGTTGCGGTGACCCAGAGATTGCCCGGGTCACCCTGCCTGGCGCGCTCCAGGCATTCGGTATTGGTCGACGTAACCTCGCCCAGCGGCTCGTGGCGGAAGGTATCGAGGGAGTAACGGCTCCCTCGCCTTGTCGTCATCAAAAGAAGGCCCTTGCCGCAGCCGTGGCTGCTGTGCCGACCGGTCCACCGAAGAGGACATAGCCGGTCACGAAGAGGCCCGACAGGCCGAAGACCAGCCGCAGTTCGCCGGCCGTGCGGCCGAACTCGCCGGTGGCGGCATCGAACCACATCACCTTGATGACGCGGATATAGTAGTAGGCGCCAACAACCGAGGCCAGAACGCCGATGATGGCCAGCATGTAGAGCTTGGCTTCAATGGCGGGCAGGATGACGAACCACTTGGCCCAGAAGCCGGCGAAGGGCGGAATACCAGCGAGCGAGAACATCAGCGCCGTCATGACGAGCGCCATGAAGGGATTGGTGGACGACAGGCCCGCCAGATCGTCGATGTTTTCGACAGCACCACCATCCTTGCGGCGCATCGACATGATGCAGGCAAAGGTGCCGAGCGTCATGACCATGTAGATGAGCATGTAGAGGGCGACGCCGGAAATGCCGGTTTCGGTGCCCGACGCCAGACCAACCAGCGCATAGCCCATGTGGCCGATGGAGGAATAGGCCATCAGGCGCTTGATGTTCTTCTGGCCGATGGCGGCAAAGGAGCCGAGCAGCATGGAGGCGATCGAGATGAACACGATGACCTGCTGCCAGTCATGGAAGATCGGCATGAAGGCTTCGGTGACGACGCGCACCAGCACCGCCATGGCGGCAACCTTGGGGCCCGAGGCGAAGAAGGCCGTCACAGGCGTCGGCGCACCTTCGTAAACATCCGGCGTCCACATGTGGAAGGGCACGGCCGAGATCTTGAAGGCAAGGCCTGCCAGCATGAAGACGAGGCCGAATACAACGCCGAGCGAACGGGTTTCAGCGGTCAGCACGGCAGCAATGTTATCGAGGCCGGTATTGCCGGTGAAGCCGTAGATCAGCGACATGCCGTAGAGCAGCATGCCCGAGGACAGCGCGCCGAGGACGAAATATTTAAGGCCCGCTTCCGAGGAGCGCAGGCTGTCGCGGTTGATGGCGGCGACGACATAGAGCGCCAGCGACATCAGCTCGAGGCCGAGATAGACGGCGATCAGGTCGTTTGCCGAGATGAGCAGCATCATGCCCAGGGTGGCCAAAACGAGCAGGACCGGGAATTCGAAGCGGTCAAGCTGTTCCGAGCGCGCATTGCCGACCGTCATCACCATGGCGGTGATGGAGCCGATGAGCGAGATCACCTTCATGAAGCGGCTGAAGGAATCAAGGATGAAGACGCCGCCCCAGGCTTCGCCTTCCACAGGCACGAGAACGAGCCAGAGGCCCGCGGCAATCAGAATTGCCACGGCAAGGCCGGTGACCGTCGGCGCCGACCGGTCACCCGAGAAGACGCCGATCATCAGAAGCGCCAGCGCGCCGACCGCAAGGATCAGTTCGGGCGTCGAGATCTGCAGGCTCGCAAGCAGGATTTCAGCAGTCATGTCCAGTCGTGTCCCGTCTCAGTGCACCAGGAGTGCAAGTTTCCCGGCTGCCTGCAGGGCAGCGGAGTAGTTATTGATCAGCATGTCGACCGAGGCGGCCGTCGCATCGAAGACCGGTGCGGGATAGACGCCGAAGAAGATGGTGAGCACGACCAGCGGATAGAGAATGACCTTCTCGCGGGTGGACAGATCCAGGAGCCCCTTCAGGCTTTCCTTTTCGAGCGCACCGAAGATCACGCGGCGATAGAGCCAGAGCGCATAGGAGGCCGACAGGATGACGCCGGTGGCGGCAAACAGGGCGACCCAGGTGTTGACCCGGAAGATGCCGATGATCGTCAGGAATTCGCCGACGAAACCGGACGTGCCCGGCAGGCCGACATTGGCCATGGTGAAGATCATGAAGGCGACGGCATATTTCGGCATGTTGTTGACGAGGCCGCCATAGGCCGCGATGTCGCGGGTGTGGAGCCGGTCATAGATCACGCCGACGCAGAGGAAGAGCGCGCCCGACACGATGCCGTGCGACAGCATCTGGAAGATGGCGCCCTGCAGGCCCTGCTGGTTTGCCGCAAAGATGCCCATGGTCACGTAACCCATGTGGGCGACCGAGGAATAGGCGATCAGCTTCTTGATGTCTTCCTGCATCATCGCGACCAGCGAGGTGTAGATGATGGCAAGCACCGACAGCGCAAAGACGAAGGGCGCGAAGTGTTCGGATGCCAGCGGGAACATGGCGAGCGAGAAACGGATGAACCCGTAACCGCCAAGCTTCAGCATGACACCGGCCAGAATGACCGAGCCTGCTGTCGGCGCCTGCACGTGGGCATCCGGAAGCCAGGTATGCACCGGCCACATCGGCATCTTCACCGCAAAGGAGGCGAAGAAGGCAAGCCATAGCCAGGTTTGCAGACCTGCCGGGAAGCCGAACTTCAACAGTTCCGTCACGTCCGTCGTGCCGGCCTGCCAGTACATGGCCATGATGGCGACCATCATCAGCACGGAGCCGAGCAGCGTATAGAGGAAGAACTTGTAGGAGGCGTAGACGCGATCCTTGCCGCCCCAGACGCCGATGATGATGAACATCGGCACGAGCGTCGCTTCGAAGAAGACGTAGAAGAGAACGATGTCGAGCGACACGAAGACGCCGACCATGACCACTTCCAGAAGCAGGAAGGCGATCATGTATTCCTTCAGGCGCTTTTCGACCGACTCCCAGCTTGCAAGCACGCAGAACGGCATGAGGAAGGTGGTGAGGATGACGAACAGCATGGAAATGCCATCGACGCCGAGATGATAGGAAATGCCGGTTCCGAGCCAGGAATGCTTTTCCACCATCTGGAAACCGGAGTTGGAATTGTCAAACCCGATCCAGATGAACAGCGAGACGAGGAAGGTGAAGACCGTCGTCAGAAGCGAGACGTTCAGAATATTGCGGCGGCCGAACGGGCCGTCCTCCCGGGTGAGCAGGAGAAGCACCACACCGACGAGCGGCAGGAAGGTGACCGTGGAAAGAATAGGCCAGTCGGTCATCAGATTGAACTCCCGAGCATCATCCAGGTGACGAGGGCGGCGATACCGATCAGCATCGCGAACGCATAGTGATAAAGGTAACCGGTCTGCAGGCGAACCACACCGCGGGTGATATCCGCAACGCGCGCCGCGATGCCGTTCGGACCATAGGCGTCGATGACGCCGACATCGGCCTTCTTCCAGAGGAACCGGCCAAGGGCCTTGGCGGAGCGTACGAAGAGGAAGTCATACAGCTCGTCGAAGTACCACTTGTTCAACAGGAACTGGTAGAGGACACGGTGGTTTTCGGCCAGACGCTTCGGGGTGGAAGGCGACTTGATGTACATGTACCAGGCGGTGACGAAACCGGTCAGCATGGCAATGAACGGGCTCCACTTCACCCAGACGGGCACGTGGTGGAACTCTTCGAGGATCTCGTTGTGTTCCGAGGTGAAGAGCGCGCCCTTCCAGAACTCGGAATATTCCTCGCCGAAGAAATGGCCTTCGAAGACGACGCCGGCGAGAACCGCACCGATGGTCAGCACGGCGAGCGGGAAGAGCATGATCATCGGGCTTTCGTGCACGTGATGCATGACATCCGACGAGGCGCGCGGCTTGCCGAAGAAGGTGAGGAAGGCGAGACGCCAGGAATAGAAGCTGGTGAAGAGAGCAGCGACCACCAGGAGCGTGAAGGCAAAGCCCGACAGCGCCGAATGGGAGGCGTAAGCCGATTCGATGATGACGTCCTTGGAGAAGAAGCCGGCAAAGCCGAACATCGTACCCGGGATGCCGACGCCGGTCAGCGCCAGCGTGCCGATGGTCATGGCTGCAAACGTATAGGGGATGTGCCTCCAGAGGCCGCCCATGTAGCGCATGTCCTGCTCGCCATCGACCGCGTGGATGACGGAGCCGGCGCCCAGGAACAGCAAGGCCTTGAAGAAGGCGTGCGTGAAGAGGTGGAAGACGGCAGCCCCATAAGCCCCGACGCCGAGCGCCACGAACATGTAGCCGAGCTGCGAACAGGTGGAATAGGCGATGACGCGCTTGATGTCGTTCTGCACGAGGCCGACGGTTGCCGCAAAGAAGGCGGTGATCGCACCGATGAGGGTGACGAACAGCAGCGCGTTCGGCGACAGTTCGAAGATCGGCGACATGCGGGCGACGAGGAAGACGCCGGCGGTCACCATGGTTGCGGCATGGATGAGCGCCGAAACCGGCGTCGGGCCTTCCATGGCATCCGGAAGCCAGGTGTGCAGCAGGAACTGCGCCGACTTACCCATGGCCCCCATGAACAGCAGCAGGCAGACGCCGGTGATCGCATGGGCTTTGTCGAGATGCATGCCGAAGAGCGTGATGACGGCCTGCCCAGCGTCAGCGGCACCTTCCGCCGGCAGATAGGTCGCGGCCGAGGCAAAGATCGTGTCGAAGTTGATCGAGCCGAACAGCACGAAGACGCCGGAAATGCCGAGCACGAAACCGAAGTCGCCGACGCGGTTGACGATGAAGGCCTTCATGGCAGCCGCAGAGGCCGAGGGCTTCTTGAACCAGAAACCGATGAGCAGGTAGGACGCAAGGCCCACGCCTTCCCAGCCGAAGAACATCTGTGCCAGATTGTCCGACGTGATCAGCATCAGCATGGCGAAGGTGAACAGCGACAGATAGGCGAAGAAGCGCGGCCGATGCGGATCGTGGTGCATGTAGCCGATCGAATAGAGATGGACGAGCGTCGAGACGGTGTTGACCACGACGAACATGATCGATGTCAACGTATCGATGCGGAAGGACCAGTCGAATTCGAGGCCGCCGGACTGGATCCAGCGCAGGACCGAGACCTTGATGACCTCGTGGCCTTCGCCGCCATGGGCGAGCGCCACGTTGAAGAAGACCACCCAGGAAAGGATGGCCGCAACGATCATCAGACCGCTGGTGACATATTCCGATGCCTTGGCGCCGATCTGGCGGCCGAACAGGCCGGCGATCAGGAAGCCGATCAGGGGAAGAAAGACGATAGCCTTGTAGATCATGACCTGATCAGCCCTTCATCATATTGATGTCTTCAACCGCGATGGAGCCACGGTTGCGGTAGAAGACCACGAGAATTGCAAGACCGATCGCCGCTTCCGCTGCGGCAACGGTCAGAATGAACAGCGCAAAGACCTGGCCGGTGATATCGTTGAGGAAGGACGAGAACGCGATCATGTTGAGGTTGACCGACAACAGGATCAGTTCCACCGACATCAGGATGATGATGACGTTCTTCCGGTTGAGGAAGATGCCGAAGACGCCGAGCGTGAAGAGAATGGCGCTGACCGTCAGGTAATGAGAAAGTCCGATTTCCATATTCGCTGTTCCTTGATCGCGCTCAGATGCCCTGGCCCGGCTTGACCTTGACCACCTCGACAGCCGTTGCCGGCGTGCGGGCGACCTGCTTGGAGATATCCTGGCGCTTGACGTTTTCCCGGTGACGCAGCGTCAGCACGATCGCGCCGATCATGGCGACGAGCAGAACGAGGCCGGAGACTTGGAAGAAATAGACGTAGTGCGTGTAGAGCACGTCGCCGAGGGCTGCCGTATTGGTGCGCACCGCAGGCGACGGGATCGGCATGGTGATCGACTTGGCCGCTTCCGGCGACAGCACGCTGCCGCCGATGACCAGCACCAGCTCGGCGGCGAGGATGAGCCCGATCAGCGCGCCGACCGGCGCATATTGCAGGAAGCCGGAGCGCAGCTCTGCAAAGTCGATGTCGAGCATCATCACGACGAAGAGGAAGAGAACCGCGACCGCGCCGATATAGACGACGAGCAGGATCATGGCGAGGAATTCAGCCCCGGTGAGCAGGAAAAGCCCGGCGGAATTGAAGAAGACCAGGATCAGGAAGAGCACGGAATGCACCGGGTTCCTGGCCGAGATGACCATGAACGCCGACGCCACCGCGACGAAGGCGAACAGATAAAAGAAAACAGCCTGCAAACCCATTGTGGTGCCTTTTCGTCTTCCCCGGAAGGGCTCTTATCCCCGCCGTCAAAACCCGGCGGTCGCATACCAGCCAGGCCTCATGCTTGTGGTCGATCCGGCACTTTTCAAGCACCGGCAGTGTCAATCAGAACCGCGATCGGGCGATCAGCGGTAGGGTGCATCGATCGACAGGTTGCGCGCAATTTCGCGCTCCCAGCGGTCGCCATTGTTGAGCAGGCGTTCCTTGTCGAAATACAGCTCTTCGCGGGTTTCCGTCGCGAATTCGAAGTTCGGGCCTTCGACGATGGCATCCACCGGGCAGGCTTCCTGGCAAAAGCCGCAATAGATGCACTTTACCATGTCGATATCGTAACGCACCGTGCGGCGGGTGCCGTCGTTGCGGCGCGGGCCGGCTTCGATGGTGATCGCCTGGGCAGGACAGATCGCCTCGCACAGCTTGCAGGCAATGCAGCGCTCCTCGCCATTGGGATAGCGGCGAAGGGCATGCTCGCCGCGGAAGCGCGGGGAGACGGGTCCCTTTTCGAAGGGATAGTTGATCGTGGCCTTCTGCTTGAAGAAGTAGCGCATCGACAGGAAAAACGCCCCGACGAACTCCTTCAGAAACAGCGAACTGACGGATTGTGCCAGACTTGCCATGTTAGTCTCCAATTCAGCCGGGAGGCAGCGCCAGAAATCAGGCGCCGGCCGTCAGCTTCAGAACGAATGCAGTAATGATGACCATGACCAGCGACAGCGGCAGAAACACCTTCCAGCCGAGACGCATCAACTGGTCATAGCGATAGCGCGGAACGAAGGCCTTCACCATGGCGAACATGAAGAAGATGAAGGTGGCCTTGATCAGGAACCAGATGATCCCCGGAACCCAGTTGAGGAACCAGACATCCACCGGCGGCAGCCAGCCCCCGAGGAACAGGATGGTCGTCAGCGAGCACATGAGGAGGATGGCGGCATATTCGCCGAGCATCAGCATCATATAGGGAGCCGAGGCATATTCCACCATGTAACCGGCGACCAGTTCCGATTCCGCTTCCGGAAGGTCGAAGGGCGGACGGTTGGTTTCGGCAAGACCCGATATGAAGAAGATGATGAACATCGGGAAGAGCACGAGCCAGTGCCAGTCGAGGAAGGACGGCGGCAGACCGATCATGGTGCCGATGCCGGTCTTCTGGGCGATGACGATGTCGCTGAGGTTCAGCGAACCGACGCAGAGCAGCACCGTGACGATGACGAAGCCGATCGACACTTCATAGGACACCATCTGGGCGGCAGACCGCAGCGCGCCGAGGAACGGGTATTTCGAGTTCGACGCCCAGCCGGCCATGATGATGCCATAGACTTCGAGCGAGGAGATCGCAAAGACGTAGAGGATGCCGACATTGATGTTGGCGATCACCCAGTTCTCGTTGAGCGGAATGACCGCCCATGTTGCGAGCGCCAGCGTCACCGACACGAGCGGCGCCAGCAGGAACACGCCCTTGTTGGCGCCCGACGGAATGATCGGCTCCTTGAAGACGAACTTCAGAAGGTCGGCGAAGGACTGGAACAGGCCGAAGGGACCGACCACGTTCGGGCCGCGGCGCAGCTGGACGGCTGCCCAGATCTTGCGGTCGGCCAGAAGGATATAGGCGATGAAGACCAGAAGGCAGACGAGCAGCAACAGGGACTGACCGATCATCACGATCGCCGGCCAGAGATAGGTCGAGAAGAAAGAGTCCATGATTGTGCCTTTACTCTGCCGCAGCCTGGAAATTGTTGCGGGCCAGTGCCGAACACTCCGCCATCACCGCCGAAGCGCGTGCGATCGGGTTCGTGAGATAGAAGTCTTTGATGACAGACGCAAACCCGGACTTGCCCAGGCTCACCGGTTTTTTGGCAAGCGTTGCAATATCGTCCGCAGCACCGGCCGCGATCTCGTCGAGTTCGGCGAAATGCGGATATGCGGCATAGAGCTTGGCGCGCAGCTGCGACAGCGAATCAAACGGCAGCTTCTTGCCGAGCACGTCCGACAGGGCACGCAGGATAGCCCAGTCTTCGCGCGCCTCGCCCGGGGCGAAACCGGCGCGGTTGCCCATCTGGACGCGGCCTTCGAGGTTGACCCAGGTGCCGGACTTTTCCGTATAGGTCGCGCCCGGCAGGATGACGTCGGCATGGTGGGCACCGGCATCGCCGTGGCTACCGATATAGACGGTGAACTTGGCGTGCTTGGAGGTGAATTCCATCTCGTCGGCGCCGAGCAGGAAGAGAACATCCATGGAGCGCAGCATGGTGGCGGCATTGGAACCGTTCGGACCCGGCACGAAGCCGAGATCGAGACCACCGACGCGCGAGGCTGCGGTGTGCAGGACGCCAAAGCCGTTCCACTCTGCCGAGACAGCGCCAACCGAGGCAGCAAGGCTTGCGGCTGCGGCCAGAACGCCTTCCGCATCGTCGCGCACCAGCGCACCGGAGCCGACGATGATCATCGGCTTCTTGGCCGCACGCAGCTTCTCAAGGAAGCCATGCGAACCATTGACGAGATCCGACAGCGTATCCGTGCCGGCGCCGAGATACTCGTAACCGTAGCGCATGTCGCCCCCCTCCCCGATCACGCCGATCGGGAAGTTGCCGCGACGCCAGCGCTTGCGGATGCGGGCGTTCATCACGGCCGCCTCGTAGCGCGGGTTGGCGCCGATGAGGAGAAGCGCGTCGGCCTGTTCGATGCCTTCGATGGTCGGGTTGAAGATGTAGCTGGAGCGGCCGAGCGACGGATCGAGCTTGGCGCCGTCCTGGCGGCAATCGAGGTTCTGCGAGCCGAGCGCGGTCAGCAGTTCCTTCAGCGCATACATTTCCTCAACGGAGGCGAGATCACCGGCAATCGCACCGATGCTGTTACCGTTCGTGGCCGATACGGCCGTCTTGATGGCGGCGAAGGCTTCGCCCCAGGTTGCCGGCTGCAGGCGGCCGTCGCGGCGCACGTAAGGCCGGTCGAGGCGCTGCGTCTTCAGGCCGTCCCAGATGAAGCGGGTCTTGTCGGAAATCCATTCCTCGTTCACCGCCTCGTTGACGCGCGGCATGATGCGCATGACTTCGCGGCCACGCGTATCGACGCGGATCGCCGAACCGACCGCATCCATGACGTCGATCGATTCGGTCTTGCCGAGTTCCCACGGACGGGCTGTAAACGCGAACGGACGCGAGGTGAGCGCGCCGACCGGGCAAAGGTCGATGACGTTACCCTGCAGTTCCGAGGTCATGGCATGTTCGAGATAGGTGGTGATTTCGGCATCCTCGCCGCGGCCGATGAGGCCGAGCTCGGAAATGCCGCCGACTTCCGTCGTGAAGCGGACGCAGCGCGTGCAGTGAATGCAGCGGTTCATCACCGTCTTGACGAGCGGGCCGATATACTTGTCTTCGACCGCACGCTTGTTTTCCGTGTAGCGCGAGGCATCCATGCCAAACGCCATCGCCTGGTCCTGCAGGTCGCATTCGCCGCCCTGGTCGCAGATCGGGCAATCGAGCGGATGGTTGATGAGCAGGAATTCCATCACGCCTTCGCGGGCCTTCTTGACCATCGGCGTGTTGGTGTAGACTTCCGGCAGTTCGCCGTTCGGGCCGCCGCGGATATCGCGCACGCCCATGGCGCAGGAGGCTGCCGGCTTCGGCGGGCCACCCTTTACCTCGACCAGACACATGCGGCAGTTTCCGGCCACCGAAAGGCGTTCATGGAAACAGAAGCGCGGCACTTCGGCTCCGGCTTCCTCGCACGCCTGCAACAGCGTGAAGTGATCCGGAACCTCGATCTCTTTACCGTCAACCTTGAGCTTTGCCATCGTCACTTACGTCCTGTTTCCAGTCCCCTGCCCTCATTGAGAAAAGGCAGCGACACATTCCGTCACCGCAGCAGTTTTTTTGCCTGCGCGATCCAACCATCTTTCGCAATGCGGCCATCGAGCTCAAGCTCGCGGTCGAAATGCGCTACATCCTCGTCCGTCCAGGCGGCGATCTGCGCAAAGCGCGTCACGCCCATGCCGTTCAGCATGTCTGCCAGTTTCGGACCGATGCCGGCGATCGTCTTCAGATCGTCGGCGGCCTTTTGTCTCTTTGGCTGTGCCTTTGCGCCAGCCTTTGTTCCTGCCGGCTTTTCCGGCTTTTCTGCCTTGGCCGGGGGAGTCGCAACGACCTTCGCCTTTGCCTTGGCGGCCCGAACCGGCTTCGGCTGTGGCACAGCCTTTGCCGTTTCGACAGCACTTTCAGCCTTGGCGGCAGGCTTTGCAGCCTTGCGCACCGGAGCGGGCTTTGCCGTGACCGGCGTTGCCTGCGTCTCGGGCGCGGCGGCCTCCACCTTCGCTTCCGGCTGTGGCGCCGTCTCCGGGGCCTTCGCCTTTGCCTCCGGCGCGGGCCGGGTGGCTGCCTCCATGGAGGCCTGCATCATGCCGAAGAAGGCATTGGCAAACTGAGCGCCGATCGCCATGCCGGCGGCCGTTGCAGCAGCCATCGCCGCCATCGGATTGTGGAGAGACTTGGCAGAGGCCTCGTCGGCAAAAGGCAAGGTGAAGCCGAGCGGCGATTTGTCCGCTGCCTGGTCCTTGTCCTTCTTGTCCGGGCCGTCCGCCATGATCTTACTCCGCAGCCTCCAGAACGGCACCCTCGCGGGTGGCGTTTGCCGTGTACTGATCGATGCGTGCCTCGATTTCCGGACGGAAATTGCGGATGAGGCCCTGGATCGGCCAGGCCGCCGCATCGCCGAGCGCGCAGATGGTGTGGCCTTCGATCTGCTTGGTCACCTGCAGCAGCATGTCGATTTCGCGCTTCTGGGCATTGCCCTTCACCATGCGCTCGACGACGCGCATCATCCAGCCGGTGCCTTCGCGGCAGGGCGTGCACTGGCCGCAGCTCTCATGCTTGAAGAAGGCCGCGATGCGCCAGATCGCCTTGATGATGTCCGTCGACTTGTCCATGACGATCATGCCGCCGGTGCCGAAGGAGGATTTCACCTCGCGCATGCCGTCGAAGTCCATGATGGCATCCTTCATGTCCTCGCCCTTGACGACCGGACAGGAGGCGCCACCGGGGATGACGGCGAGAAGATTGTCCCAGCCGCCGCGGATGCCGCCGCAGTGATGCTCGATGATCTCACGGAAGGTGAGGCCCATCTGCTCTTCGAAGGTGCAGGGCTTGTTGACGTGGCCGGAGACCATGAACAGCTTGGTGCCGACATTGTTCGGACGGCCGAAGGAGGAGAACCAGGAGGCGCCGCGACGCAGGATGGTCGGTGCTACGGCAATCGATTCGACGTTGTTGACCGTGGTCGGGCAGCCATAGAGGCCCATATTCGCCGGGAACGGCGGCTTCAGGCGCGGCTGGCCCTTCTTGCCTTCGAGGCTTTCGAGAAGGGCCGTTTCTTCGCCGCAGATATAGGCGCCGGCGCCGTGATGGACGTAGACGTCGAAATCCCAGCCGCACTTGTTGTTGGTGCCGAGAATGCCTGCGTCATAGCACTCGTCGATCGCCGCCTGCAGGGCTTCGCGTTCGCGCATGTATTCGCCGCGCACGTAGATGTAGGCCGTATGCGCGCCCATGGCGAAACCGGCAATCACGCAGCCTTCGATCAGCGTATGCGGATCGTGGCGCATGATTTCGCGGTCCTTGCAGGTGCCGGGCTCCGATTCGTCGGCATTGACGACGAGATAATGCGGACGACCATCCGATTCCTTCGGCATGAACGACCACTTGAGACCGGTCGGGAAGCCGGCGCCGCCGCGACCGCGCAGGCCCGACGCCTTCATCTCGTTGATGATCCAGTCCCGGCCTTTTTCGATGATCTCGTTCGTGCCGTCCCAGTGGCCACGGCTCATGGCGCCTTTCAGCGACTTGTCCTTGAGCCCGTAGATGTTGGTAAAGATGCGATCCTGATCTTTCAACATGACCTATTCCACCAGTCCGCGGCCACTTTCGGCCGGCTTTTCAATTCTGTGATGCGCCCGGAGGCCGGGCGCGGTGCAAGGTTTCTTGAAAACCTTACGCTCCGTCTGTCTTCGGCTTGTCGGTGCCGGCAACCTTGCTGCCTTCGGCAGGCGCGCCTTCGCCGGTGCTGCCGACCGCCTTCGGGTCCGGCTCGCTCTTCTTCGTGGCGGACGCCGCTTCTGCCGCCGTGTCGTTGGCCTTGGAAGCCTCAGGCGCCGTCACCGGCGTCTTCACCGACGGATTGGTCTCAGTCGCGGTATCCTTGGGACGGGCTGCTTCGGCCGGCGGAACGGACGTGCCTTCGGCAGCAGGTGCTGCCGGCTGCGGATCGAGATTGGTGCGAACCGGCTTGATCTCGTCGTTCAGCGTGACAGGGCCGCCTTCCGGCGCCGATGTCAGGCGGTCGATCTGCGGGCCGGTCTTCACCTCGGCGCCCTTGCCTGCCTCGAACGCATCGATGATCTCTTCCAGACGCTCGGGCGTCAGGTCCTCATAGGCATCCTTGAAGATGATGACCATCGGCGCGTTGACGCAGGCGCCCTGACATTCCACCTCTTCCCAGGACAGCGTGCCGGCCTCGTTGCGATGAAGCGGCTCGTGATGGATCTTGCGCTTGCACACATCCATCAGCGCTTCGGAACCACGCAGCATGCAGGGCGTTGTACCGCAAACCTGGATATGCGCCTTGGTGCCGATCGGCTTCAGCTGGAACTGGGTGTAGAAGGTCGCCACTTCGAGCACGCGGATATAGGGCATGTCGAGCTTCTGTGCGACGAACTCGATCGTCGCACGGGTGACCCAACCCTCCTGTTCCTGCGCGCGCATGAGCAGCGGGATGACCGCCGATTGCTGGCGGCCCTCGGGATATTTCCGGATCGTCGCCTCAGCCCACGCGGCATTTTCCGCAGTGAAGGCAAAGGCTGCCGGCTGGAACTGATCTTCGGCTAGTCGACGAACGGACATTCTTTCTCACGCCTTATCAATTGACAGAACCGCACCGCGATTTCGTGAGCGTCACGAATTCGCAGGCATAGGCAGATGTACCCTTTTGCAGGAAAACGATGAACTTCGTTCCATTGGGCACGGCTGCCTTGATTTCATACTCTCTGGAAACGAGTTCCGCCATGGTCGTCGTCGATCTGCCTGTCTCGGTCGACGGCTGCACCGTCTGCGCCACGGCAGACGAGGCAAGAGCGACAAGACAGAGCGCAATCGACAGGCGTCGCATCAGCGGTCCACCTCTCCAAACACGATATCGATCGAGCCAAGGATGGCCGAGACGTCGGCCAGCTGGTGGCCGCGGCAGAGGAAATCCATCGCCTGGAGATGCGCATAACCCGGGGCGCGGATCTTGCAGCGATACGGCTTGTTGGTGCCGTCGGCCACGAGGTAGACGCCGAACTCGCCCTTCGGCGCCTCGACGGCCGCATAGACTTCGCCTTCCGGCACGTGGAAACCTTCGGTGTAGAGCTTGAAGTGGTGGATGAGCGCTTCCATCGAGCGCTTCATCTCGCCGCGCTTCGGCGGAACCACCTTGCCATCCACCGACGAGACCGGACCGGTCTTGGCATCCGACAGCAGGCGGTTGACGCACTGCTTCATGATCTTCACCGATTCGCGCATTTCGATCATGCGGATGAGGTAACGGTCATAGCAGTCGCCGTTCTTGCCGATCGGGATGTCGAAATCGAGATCCGCATAGCATTCGTAGGGCTGCGACTTGCGCAGGTCCCAGGCAGCGCCGGAACCGCGCACCATCACGCCCGAAAAGCCCCAGGCCCAGCAGTCTTCCAGCTTCACCACGCCGATATCGACGTTGCGCTGCTTGAAGATACGGTTGCCGGTGATCAGGCTGTCGATATCGTCGAGCGCCTTCGGGAAGGCATCGCACCACTTGCCGATATCCTCGACCAGTTCCACCGGCAGATCCTGATGGACGCCGCCGGGACGGAAATAGGCGGCGTGCATGCGCGAGCCGGAGGCGCGCTCATAAAACACCATCAGCTTTTCGCGCTCTTCAAAACCCCAGAGCGGCGGCGTCAGCGCACCGACGTCCATGGCCTGCGTGGTGACGTTCAGAAGATGCGACAGGATACGGCCGATTTCCGAATAGAGTACGCGGATGAGCTGGCCGCGGATCGGAACCGTGATGCCGAGCAGCTTTTCCACCGCCAGACAGTAGGCATGCTCCTGGTTCATCGGCGCCACGTAATCGAGGCGGTCGAAATAGGGAAGCGCCTGCAGATAGGTCTTGCTCTCGATCAGCTTCTCCGTGCCGCGATGCAGCAGCCCGATATGCGGATCCACACGCTCGACGATCTCGCCGTCCAGCTCCAGCACAAGACGCAGAACGCCGTGCGCGGCCGGATGCTGCGGGCCGAAGTTGATGTTGAAATTGCGAACGTCGTGTTCAGTCATGGGCGCGCTCCGCGCTGGTGATTAGCGAATAGCGAATAGCGAATAGTCGATCTATGCCGCTCATGTCTTCTCCTGCAGGCTTCTGATCAACGCACGCATCATCCGGCCAATTTCGTCGCATTGTTGCATCAAGCTCTGAAACTGTTCCTGCGCAAGGATATCCACCCTTTGCGCGATGATCATATGCGTTTCCAGCTCTTTCAGCGATCCTTGAGAAACCCTCAGAAACTGCACGAAACTTCCGGTGTTGTCCCGACCATGCCCTTCGGCAATGTTGGCGGCCACCGAGGTGGAGGCGCGCCTTATCTGGGATGTCAGTCCGTAAACTTCGCTCTTCGGGAAAGTCTCGGTGCAGCGGTAACACTCAACGGCCAGTTCAATAGCCTGCTGCCACACCTTGAGGTCCTTGTAGGAGCTGATCGTCTGCCTCTTCCTTTCGTTGTGGCGACAACTATTCGCTATTCGCTACTCGCTATTCGCCTCTAAACTTCAGTTTAGACCTTTGCCTTCTCATCCCCCGGCAGCACGTAATCCGTGCCTTCCCAGGGGCTGAGGAAGTCGAAGCTGCGGAATTCCTGGCGCAGTTCCACCGGCTCGTAGACCACGCGCTTGGCGCTGTCGTCGTAGCGAACTTCGACGAAACCGGTCGTCGGAAAATCCTTGCGCAGTGGGTGCCCCTCGAAACCGTAGTCGGTGAGGATGCGGCGCAGGTCCGGGTGGCCGGTAAACAGGATGCCGTAAAGATCCCAGGCTTCGCGTTCGAACCAGTCGGCACCCGGAAAGAGACCGGTGAGCGACGGCACGGGCACATCTTCGGCGGTTTCCACCTTGACGCGCACGCGCATGTTCTGGCGCGGCGACAGGAAGTGGTAGACCACGTCGAAACGCTTTTCGCGCTTCGGCCAGTCGACGCCGCAGATGTCGATGAAATTGATGAACCCGCACTGCACATCGTCACGCAGAAAGGTGACGAGCGCGATCAGCTTGTCGGCATCGGTCTTCAGCGTCAGTTCGCCATAGGCAACCGACGAGGACAACACGAGACCCGGCCGCGCTTCGGCAAGGTAGGCGGCAAATTCGTTCAGGGCTTCACTCATGATGCCTCCTCAAGCCCTTAGCGTTCGATCGTGCCGGTGCGGCGGATCTTTTTCTGCAGCAAAAGCACGCCGTAAAGCAGCGCTTCTGCCGTGGGGGGACAGCCGGGCACATAGATATCCACAGGCACGACGCGGTCGCAGCCACGCACCACCGAATAGGAATAGTGGTAATAGCCGCCACCATTGGCGCAGGAGCCCATGGAGATGACGTAACGCGGCTCGGGCATCTGGTCATAGACCTTGCGCAGCGCTGGCGCCATCTTGTTGGTGAGCGTGCCGGCGACGATCATCACGTCCGACTGGCGCGGCGAGGCGCGAGGCGCAAAACCGAAGCGCTCGACGTCATAACGCGGCATCGACACCTGCATCATCTCGACCGCACAGCAGGCAAGACCGAAGGTCATCCACATCAGCGAGCCGGTGCGCGCCCAGTTGATCAGTTCGTCGGTCGAGGTGACCAGAAAGCCCTTGTCGGCAAGCTCATTGTTGATCTCGCCGAAAAACGCGTCGTCGCTGCCGATGGGCTTGCCGGTGTTGGGATCGATGATCCCCTTCGGGCTAGGCGCGATCATGGTCGTGTTGTTATCCACTACTCCCATTCCAGCGCTCCTTTCTTCCATTCATAAATGAAGCCGATGGTGAGGACGCCGAGGAACACCATCATGGACCAGAAGCCGAACCAGCCGATTTCACCGAAGGACACGGCCCAGGGGAACAGGAAGGCGACTTCCAGATCGAAGATGATGAACAGGATCGACACCAGGTAGAAGCGAATGTCGAACTTCATGCGCGCATCGTCGAACGCGTTGAAGCCGCACTCATAGGCCGACAGCTTTTCCGAATCGGGCGCCTTGTAGGCAACGGCAAACGGCGCAATCAGAAGCGCCAGGCCGATCACCAGGGCAATACCGATGAAAATCGCGATCGGGACATAGGAACTGAGGAGTTCTGTCATGGTATTCGATCCCTGCTTGCCAAGCAGTGCCCGGGCGGCACTTAAGCGAATGCGCGGCAAGCGAACGTGCATTGCAACAAGCCGTGACTAGCGCAGCCACGAGCCGCGCGCAAGACTTTTGACGGCCACACCTCGAACCAAAACGGGACAAAATGTTGCGGCCGGAATTTGTTGATTCAGACTCATGCGCCCTGCCGCGGCAAAGGGCGCCGACGCAAGGCCGGCAGGAGGAAAGTTGATGTTGTTCATCAAGTTGAAACGCCCGCCGCCGGATGGCGACAAAGGCTAGGATGCGGCAGGCCGACCAGTTCGGAAAAGCCCTGCCCTCGCCGCAAAATGCAGATAGGAAAATGCGAGAGGCTCTTCAAGTCCGGTTGCGCCGCATTATTCGCATATTCTGATAAACACTTAGCTGCGGCGTTCGCAGCACCTCTGCCGCGCCCGCGAACGAGCAGCCACATTCGGTTTACGACCGGTGAAGGCACCTTCTACGCAGACAGAGACTGCGGCACAATCACGACAATATGAATGGGAAGGCCCCGGCATCCGCAAAGGACCTGCGGCATAACGACACACCAGCGATGCTGGCGTCCACGTTGATGACAGTTACGCAGAGAAGTAAAAAATGGCGCGAGTGACGGGGCTCGAACCCGCGACCTCCGGCGTGACAGGCCGGCACTCTAACCGACTGAGCTACACCCGCGCATTTTGCAGACACCGTTCAGCGTCTGTTCGGCCAAAAGGCCTGTTTCTTTTTATCCAGGAATGGCGCGAGTGACGGGGCTCGAACCCGCGACCTCCGGCGTGACAGGCCGGCACTCTAACCAACTGAGCTACACCCGCTTATTCCTGAGTGAGGAAGAAACTTCCCCGGCGACCGGCGTAACCAGTCGATGAGCGGCTCTCTAAGGGGTTCGCCAAAGGGTGTCAAGCAGGTTTCAAGACAAAACGGTGACGCAATGCGCTTTCTCTAGCCCGGCGCCTGACCCGCCCCGCCTGCCCTGTGGACGGATGATTATCCGCTTCTGCTTAAATCCCCGGCGTTGCAGGACTTTTGACGTTTTGCGAGCGGCACACGGCGAAAAAAATCAAAAAATCTTCACAAACACACTTGCGTCTTTTCCGCGATCCGCATAGATCACGGCCACCGACGCAGCGGACACGCACCGCAAGACGTCAGGGCGATTAGCTCAGTTGGTAGAGCGCCTCGTTTACACCGAGGATGTCGGCGGTTCGAGTCCGTCATCGCCCACCATTTTTCCTTTCGAGTTGTTTGTGGACTTTGTGGCTTGGGCGCTGCGCACGTGGGCGCTTATGTGTGCCGTTTCTGCCGTGTGCACCCGGAAAACACGCTCCTGCGACAGGAGAAGCCTTGAACGCCCGCGTAGAACCTATTCTGCGGCCTCCAGTCCGATCACCAATCGTTTTCCCATGGCGGAAAGCGCCTGTGTGAGCGACTGCAGTTTCGTTCCGTGATTCGGATCAAGGATGCGCCGGACTTCCTTTTCATCCTTGCCAAGCTGACGCGCCAACTGCGTGCGCGTCATCCCACTTTCCCGAAACGTCTCGATCACGGCGATCTTTGCCGCGACATCGGGATCCGGCGTGATGAAGGTGCCCGTCGCGCTTGCCGGCGGCAAGGGCCTTCCCAGTTCGATATAGGTGAGGAGCGCCACACCCAGCGCGTCTGCCGCCATTTCGCGTGCATCGCGCAGGGTCTCGCCTTGGGTAATCGCTTCCGGCACATCCTCGAAGGTCACCAGAAAACCGCCTTCGGGCGCGAGTGGTTCGAAACATGCCGCATAGGCATAGATCTTCATGGCAGTCTCCTGTCTCCTGTCTCCAGCCTTGCCGATCCGCTTCCGGAGCGGCTGAAGGTCATGGTTATTTCAGCCCGAGCCCCTTGCGGATCTTTGCTGCCGTCTTCGGGTCGATGTCACGGCTGGGTAGCGTTGTGAACCGGTCACCGACAAAGACCGTGGCATGGCCACCCTTGCCCTTGGACTTATTGACCCGGAAGGACAGGTGCAGGGCCTTCGCCTCCTCCCGCAGTTCGGCAATAAAGCGATCGCGTTTGTCCATGCCTTCCCCCAAAGCATGGCACATGATATCGGACATTTTTGACCGAGTCAAAGCTGTCGGTTTGGTTTGCGCCCGCAGAAGCCTTCCCCACGCCCCACTGGACACTCCACCCCGCCTCTGGCACAAGCGCGCCAGAACGCGACTGCCGTTATCTTTAGAACGGGGTCGGGCGGCAGATTGACGTCACGCTGCTGCCACGAGGATACGTGGCCGTTCTCTCATCCCGATTTTCCTGATTCGATTCGATATGACTCGCGCGGCCGCTACCGGCAGCCGACTCGTTTACAGCTGAAGCGCTGCCCGGTGTTCCACATACCACTCGACAAAGGCCCGCACGCCCTCCTCCAGGCCGATCTCGGGCTTCTGACCGGTCAGTGCCACCAGAAGGTCCGGACTTGCGTAGGTGCGCGGCACGTCGCCCTGCTGCATGGGCAGCATTTTCTTCACGGCTGGTTTTCCCATCACCTTTTCGATCGTATCGACAAAATCCATGAGGCCGATTGGCTGGCCGCCGCCGATATTGACGACGCGGAACGGCGCCTGGTGCGACAGCGTGTCCTCGATGCCTGACATCGTGACGCGATTTTCTTCTGACGGCACCACATGCGACAGCCCGATGATGCCGGAGACGAGATCGTCGATATAGGTGAAATCGCGACTCATCAGGCCTTCGCCGTAAATCTCGATTTCGCTGTCTTCCAGCATCGCCTTGACGAACTTGAACAGCGCCATGTCCGGCCGGCCCCAGGGACCGTAGACGGTGAAGAATCGGAAGGCGGTCGTCGGCACCCGGTAGAGATGCGAATAGCTGTGCGCCATCAGCTCCATCGCCTTCTTGCTCGCCGCATAGAAGGTCAGCGGCTCGTCCGCCTTGTCGCCCTCGCTGAACGGGATCTTTTCGTTGGCGCCGTAGACCGAGGAGGTGGAGGCGAGCATCAGGTGGCGCACGCCGGCGTTCTTGGCCAGTTCCAGCACGTTCCACGAGCCGACGAGGTTCGAATCAAGATAGGCCTTCGGATTTTCCAAGCTGTAGCGCACGCCCGCCTGGGCGGCGAGATGGATGATCACCTCCGGCGCCCCGACATCCGCAGAGGCCTCCAGCGTGCTCTCCAGCAGGCGCTGGTCCTCCAGCATCCCGATCACCGGCCGAAAGGCGGGAAACTGCGACAGCGCCGCGTGGCGGGCTTCCTTCAGGCGCAGGTTATAATAGGGCGTCATGCCGTCAAAACCGGTGACGCTGTGCCCCTCCTCCAGAAGACGGCGGGCAAGATGAAAGCCGATGAAGCCCGCGGTTCCAGTGATGAGGTAATGCATGGGTCACTCCAGTCTTTGCGCGCGAATAGAAAGCATTGGCCACCGATGCGCAACCAGCCGGCCTGCGATTAGAACGACAGTCCCCGCTTACGGGCGCCTCCGGAGAGGCTCCAGAGGTCGTTCCTAGGCCATGCCCGGCTCGCCGCGCGCCTCCTTCAGCATCAGCGTCAGCGAGGCCGACAGAATGAGAATCGCGCCGATCCACAGCGAGCCGCTCGGCGCATAGCCGAAAACGACAAAACCTGCGAGCACGTTGAGCGGCAGCTTCAGATCGTCAAAAGGCTGCACATAGGCCGCATCCGCCGCATTATAGGCAAGGGTAAGCAGATACTGGCCAAAAGCCGTCAGCAAGCCCGCCAGAAGCAGCAGCCAGAAGACCGGGCCGGTGGGCACGACAAAACCTTCCGCCAGCGCCAGGCCCGCATTGATCGGCGTCAGCAGCACCAGCAGCCAGACGGTGACGGTTTCGGCACTTTCATGGCGCGTCAGGTTCTTCATGATGAGCGACGAGCCGCCCCACAAAAGCGCCGACAGGATGGGCAGGAAAGCGGCCGGCGAAAACTGATCCGACCACGGCTGCAGGATGATCATGGCGCCACAGAAGCCGGCAAGGGTGGCCAGCCAGCGATAGAGCCCCACCTGTTCGCCAAGAAACAACCGCGCGCCGACGATGACGAAGAAGGGCGAGGTCATCACGAGCGCGATCGCCTGCCAGATCGGCACCGTCGCAAGCCCCATGATCCAGGCCTGCACGCCAAGCGCTGCCAGCACCACCCGCACCACATGGCGGCCGGGATAGCGCGTGCGCATGGCCGACAGGCCGAGACGCCGCAGCAGCGGCAGCGACAGCACAAGCGCAAAGCCGTATTGCCAGAAGGCGATGGAGGCGGGTGCCACGGCAAGCTGCATGGAGAGCCATTGCGTGACGACATTCAGCGCGGCAAAGGCCACGCCAGCGGCCACCATGAAGGCTGCGCCGGCAAAGGCCCGCGAGCGAAGGAGCGATGCGAATTTCAGCGGGTTCATGCCATTCCTCTTCCAGTCTGTCGAAAAACGTCAACAGAAACGGCGAGGAGGATAGGGTCTGCGACTGCCGCCTCCACCGTCGTGGACGTTGGCGTGCGCAAAAAGACCCGAAAGTCCGTTGTTGCCGGCAAAGCCGGAATGACAGACCGAACAGGCAATGCCGGGATACCGGCAGGCCTTTCCTTCCCCGCTCTCTTTCATCCGGACTCTGACCGTCGGCTCCGGCATTCGACCGGATCTGCTGACCCCGCACGGCATCCTGAGACACCGTTCGAGCGCTCGCGGGCTTGAAGCCTCACGCTTCCTACCGCCGGTGGGGAGTTTCACCCCGCCCCGAGAACGTGCCGGACAACCGGCTCCTGCATGATTAAGGATCGTGGCGGTGAAACACAAGGCGGGCGCGCCCGCGCGCGGCGCCACCCGCGCAAAATTCGACCGGGCGGCATCCGGCCAAGGGTATAAAAAACTTCGGCCCAGCGAACGGTCGAACCGATCCTGGGCCGAGCTTTTGTCATGGTCTGGCAGGGTCACAGACGGGCGACATCGAAGTCGAGCCCATTCCCTGCCGAAGAGGCGGCCGGGGCTTTACGCCGCCGGCGGCCGCAGTCGACAGCTTAGCTGTTGACGGCGTCCTTCAGGCCCTTGCCGGCCGAGAACTTGGGAACGTTGCGGGCCGGGATATCGACCTCGGCGCCGGTCGAGGGGTTGCGGCCCTTCGAAGCTTCACGGCGGGAGACGGAGAAGCTGCCGAAGCCGGCGAGGCGGATGTCGCCACCGTTCTTCAGTTCGCCCTGGACCGTCTCGAACACGGCGTCAACAGCAGAAGCCGCGTCAGCCTTGGAAAGACCAGCCTTTTCAGCAACAGCGGTCACCAACTCGTTCTTGTTCATGTTTCCACCCCTTTCAATGGTTTCACACAATGGATCTGACGGGGCGACAACGGAACGCCGACCCCTTCGCAAACCCAAAAGCTCCGCGATTGCCTGAAAAACAAGGGCCTTTAGCGAATTTGCACAAAAAAGGCCGGCGTTTTGCCGGCCTTTTTGTCGTTTGGCTGTGATTTCCACAGGCGTCGCCCCGTTCAGTGGGCGACGGTTGCCCCGGTGTCGTCCACCCCGTCCACCGTTGCGATGACCGGCGTTTCCACCGTGCCGTCCCATTCTATGGCCTGCGGCTCGCGAACCAGCGCGTGGCGGATGACTTCGCCCATGCGCGAGACCGGGATGATCTCCATGTTGTTCTTCACGTTATCCGGAATCTCCGCCAGGTCCTTGGCGTTCTCTTCCGGGATCAGAACCGTCTTGATGTTGCCGCGAAGGGCAGCCAGCAGCTTTTCCTTCAGACCACCGATGGGCAGCACCCGGCCGCGCAGCGTGATCTCGCCCGTCATCGCGACATCCTTGCGGACCGGAATGCCGGTCATGATCGAGACGATCGCGGTTGCCATGGCAACGCCGGCCGACGGACCATCCTTCGGGGTTGCCCCTTCCGGCACGTGCACGTGGATATCCGACTTGTCGAAGCGCGGCGGCTCGATGCCGAAATCGACGGCGCGCGAGCGGACGTAAGAAGCCGCTGCCGAAATCGATTCCTTCATCACGTCCTTCAGGTTGCCGGTCACCGTCATGCGGCCCTTGCCGGGCATCAGAACGCCTTCGATGGTCAAGAGCTCGCCACCGACTTCCGTCCAGGCCAGACCCGTGACAACACCGACCTGATCCTCGCCCTCGGCCTCGCCATGGCGGAACCGGGGAACGCCGAGATAGTCGTGGATGTTTTCGGCCGTCACCTCGATCGACGTCGACTTGCCCTTGATGATCTCGGTGACCGCCTTGCGGGCGAGCTTCATCAGTTCACGCTCGAAGCTGCGCACGCCGGCTTCGCGGGTGTACTGCTGGATGATCACCATCAGCGCCTCGTCCGTGACCGAAAATTCTTCCGGCTTCAGGGCGTGTTCCTTGATTGCCTTCGGCAGCAGGTGACGCTTGGCGATTTCGCGCTTTTCGTCTTCCGTGTAGCCGGCAATCCGGATGATTTCCATGCGGTCCATGAGCGGCGCCGGAATGTTGAGCGTGTTGGCCGTGGTGATGAACATCACGTCCGACAGGTCGTATTCCACTTCCAGGTAATGGTCCATGAAGGTGGAGTTCTGCGCCGGATCGAGCACTTCGAGCAGGGCCGAGGACGGATCGCCGCGGAAATCCTGGCCCATCTTGTCGATTTCATCGAGCAGGAAGAGCGGGTTGGACTTCTTGGCCTTCTTCATCGACTGGATGACCTTGCCGGGCATCGAGCCGATATAGGTGCGGCGGTGACCGCGGATTTCCGCTTCATCCCGCACGCCGCCCAATGCCACGCGGACATATTCGCGGCCGGTCGCCTTGGCGATCGACTGGGCAAGCGAGGTCTTGCCGACGCCCGGAGGGCCGACGAGGCACAGGATCGGACCCTTGATCTTGGTCGCACGGGCCTGAACGGCGAGATACTCGACGATGCGCTCCTTGACCTTGTCGAGCCCGAAATGATCGACTTCGAGGATCCTTTCGGCGCTGTTCAGGTCCGTTTTGATCTTCGACTTCTTCGACCACGGGATCGACAGCAGCCAGTCCAGGTAGTTGCGCACGACGGTGGCTTCTGCCGACATCGGGCTCATCTGCTTGAGCTTCTTCAGCTCCGCATCGGCCTTTTCCTTGGCTTCCTTGGACAGCTTCGTCTTGGCGATGCGGTCTTCCAGTTCGGCCATCTCGTCGCGGCCATCCTCGCCGTCGCCAAGCTCCTTCTGGATCGCCTTCATCTGCTCGTTGAGGTAATATTCGCGCTGGGTCTTTTCCATCTGGCGCTTGACGCGCGAGCGGATGCGCTTTTCCACCTGCAGGACGGAAATCTCGCCTTCCATGAAACCGAGCGCCTTTTCAAGACGCTGCTTGACGCTCACCGTTTCCAGCATTTCCTGCTTTTCGGTGATCTTGATGGAGAGGTGCGAGGCCACCGTATCGGCAAGCTTCGAATAGTCCTCGATCTGGCTGGCGGCGCCGACGACTTCCGGCGAGATCTTCTTGTTGAGCTTCACGTAGTTCTCGAATTCCGAGACGACGGAGCGCGACAGAGCTTCCACCTCGACGGCTTCATCCTCGGGTTCGGCCAGAACCTTGGCATGGGCTTCGTAAAACTCCTCGCGCTCGGTATAGGTGCTGATTTTCGCACGCGCGCGGCCCTCGACCAGAACCTTGACGGTGCCGTCGGGCAGTTTCAGAAGCTGGAGCACATTGGCAACCGTGCCTACCGTGTGGATGGCGGACGGTGCCGGATCGTCGTCGCCGGCGTTGATCTGGGTGACAAGCATGATCTGCTTGTCGGAACCCATGACTTCCTCCAGAGCGCGAATGGATTTTTCACGCCCGACGAACAGGGGTACGATCATGTGGGGGAAGACCACAATGTCGCGCAAAGGCAGGACCGGATAGGTATCACCGCCAGGTGCCGCAGACGCTGTATTCGTCATGTCATTTCCTTTCACTCGTCCCGCTTTGCGGGCTCTGGTCCAGAACAGATCCGGACTCATCTTGTCCCTCCAAACGTGGAGGTTTCGAATGGAGTTTTCAAGCCTTGAACGTCTGCACAATTGCGACGCACACCAGACAGCCATGATTAGAACAGGATGCTTACGCGTAACTGTAGGCTGCCGTGCCGCATCAGGCGGCCGTCGGTCCTCAAGGACCATGCCGGGATCGCAGCGCTACAGGAAGACAACAGGCACATAGCCTGGGGAGCCAAACCCGAGGAGGCTCGATTACCACCCGATCTTTCACCGCAACCGGCAGAGCAAGGCGGAGTGGAGAAGGAGGCAGGCGCCCCCTTCCCCGATCATCGTTCATCAGGCCGAAACGTTCGCCTTCTCATCCTGGCGGTCGGCATAGATGTAGAGCGGACGCGCGGTGCCGCGCACCACGTCATCGGAGATCACCACTTCGCGCACGCCTTCGAGCGTCGGCAGTTCGAACATGGTGTCGAGCAGGATCTTTTCCATGATCGAGCGCAGGCCGCGCGCGCCGGTCTTGCGGGTGATCGCCTTGCGGGCAATCTCGCGCAACGCGTCCTCGTGGAAGTTCAGCTCCACGTCTTCCATCTCGAACAGGCGCTGGTACTGCTTGACGAGCGCGTTCTTCGGCTCCGACAGGATCTGGATCAGCGCATCCTCATCGAGATCCTCGAGCGTTGCCAGAACCGGCAGACGGCCGATGAATTCCGGGATGAGGCCGAACTTGACCAGATCTTCCGGCTCCAGCTCGCGCAGCACTTCGCCGACGCGACGATCATCCTCGGCCTTCACGGTGGCGCCGAAACCGATCGAGGTCTTTTCGCCACGCGCCGAGATGATCTTGTCAAGGCCTGCAAAGGCGCCGCCGCAGATGAACAGGATGTTGGTCGTATCCACCTGCAGGAATTCCTGCTGCGGGTGCTTGCGGCCGCCCTGCGGGGGAACGGAAGCAACCGTGCCTTCCATGATCTTCAGAAGCGCCTGCTGCACGCCTTCACCCGACACGTCGCGGGTAATCGACGGATTGTCGGACTTGCGGCTGATCTTGTCGACTTCGTCGATGTAGACGATGCCGCGCTGCGCCCGCTCGACATTGTAGTCGGCCGCCTGCAGAAGCTTCAGGATGATGTTTTCCACGTCCTCGCCGACATAGCCGGCTTCGGTGAGCGTGGTGGCATCGGCCATGGTGAACGGCACGTCGATGATGCGCGCCAGCGTCTGGGCAAGATAGGTCTTGCCGCAGCCGGTCGGTCCGACGAGCATGATGTTCGACTTTGCCAGTTCAACATCGCCGTTCTTGGAGGCGTGCGCCAGGCGCTTGTAATGGTTGTGGACGGCAACCGACAGGATCTTCTTGGCCTGTCTCTGGCCGATCACATATTCATCGAGAACCTTGATGATGTCCTGCGGCGTGGGAACGCCGTCACGGGACTTCACCATGGAGGTCTTGTTCTCTTCGCGAATGATGTCCATGCACAATTCGACGCATTCATCGCAGATGAACACGGTCGGTCCGGCAATCAGCTTGCGGACTTCGTGCTGGCTCTTGCCGCAGAACGAACAATACAACGTATTCTTGGAGTCGCCGCCGTTGCTGCCGCTGACTTTGCTCATATCACTTCCCTTCCAGCACACCGCTCACCCGTCATCGGGGCGCGGACACTTCTTTCGCCGGCTGGCAGGTTTCCACCGGAAATCCTGCCTGCTCCGCTCTTGAGGGTACTCTGCCGGTTGGGAACCATCGTCCCAGGCCCGGCGGCAACGAACCCCTTCCAGACCGATGCTATGTCATAAGAGTTCAACACAGCCTTAATATCAACTATTAGCGCTTTCCTCGCGAGATAAAACCCCTGTTTTCGGTCACAACGGGGTGAGACTGCGCGCGGCCCCGCCGCCTCAGGCGGCCGGAGCGCCTTCCAGTTCGAGCCGCGAGGTGAGGATCTTGTCGACCACGCCCCAGGCAAGCGCTTCGTCGCTGTCCATGAAGTGGTCACGATCGAGGGTCTTTTCAATCTCCTCGTAGGTGCGGCCGGTATGCTTCACGTACACGTCGTTCAGACGCTTCTTCATCTTCAATATGTCACGGGCATGGCGTTCGATATCAGACGCCTGCCCCTGGAAACCGCCCGAGGGCTGGTGAACCATGATGCGCGAGTTCGGCATGGCAAAGCGCATGCCCTTTTCGCCGGCCGCCAGAAGCAGCGAGCCCATGGAGGCAGCCTGGCCGATGCACAGCGTCGACACGGCCGGACGGATGAACTGCATCGTGTCGTAGATCGACATGCCGGCCGTCACGACGCCGCCCGGCGAATTGATGTAGAGCGCGATTTCCTTCTTCGGGTTTTCCGATTCGAGAAAAAGCAGCTGCGCGCAGATCAGCGAAGCCATGTGATCTTCCACCGGCCCCGTCACGAAAATGATCCGCTCCTTCAGGAGGCGCGAATAGATGTCATAGGAGCGCTCGCCGCGATTGGTCTGCTCCACGACCATCGGCACCAGAGCCATGGCGGTATCAACGGGATTTCTCATGTTGTTCCTTTGTTTCATCGGGCGCCCGACGGCGTTGCCGCGCCAGGAATCGTCTACACTTGGTCAACTCCCTACATAGAGTGTGGAAGGCCCGTACTTCAAGACGCGCGAGTGGATATCCTTAATCGCCGAGCGACGCAGCTAACAATTCGAAAACGACGACCGCGGCCTTTTTTGATACAAGGGGTTCTTAAGTGACGGCCGATTATGTTACGCAGAGTTATATTCGGGCGGGATATTTACTTGGACATCAAAACGGCAATGCTCCTCTGGGCAGTGGAATCGCTGACGCTTGCAGTCTTGCTGCTGGCGATGTGGTTCCGCGACCGCAGCATGAAGGTCGTTCTTGCCTGGAGTTTCGGGTTTGCGGCACACGGAACCGGTATAGCGCTGGTTGGCGCGCGCGGATTTGTTCCGGATACTCTGTCGATCATCCTGGGAAACCAGATGATGCTGTTCGGCATTATCTGCTGGTGCGCCGGGATGCAGCTCTATGACGGAAAAAAACTGCACGCCATGCTTCTTTTGCCGCTGATCATCTGGCTGGCGGCCATGCAAGTGCATCTGATCAACGCGCAGTTCTGGACACGGGTGCTGGTTTTCCAACTCTGTGGTTCCATCTGCTACGGCATGCTCGGATATCTGATGCTGCGCGCTTCAGCACCACCGCGCGGGCCGCGACGCATTTTTGCCGGCGTCTGCGCCCTGCAGGCTGGCACGATGCTGGTGACGGCACTGCGCAGCCCGATCGTCAGGCCCCAGAATTTTACCGAACTGCCGAACGTCACGCTCTACACGGTCATCGGCATTTTCTGTCTTGTTTCAGGAATCCTGCTCGGCGCCCAGTTGCTGATGGCGCGTGGCGAGGAGAGACTGCGCCAGCTCGTCATCACCGATCCGCTGACCGGTGTCCTCAACCGGCGCGGCTTTCTGGAAAAGTTCGACGACATGCGCCAGCGCCCGCCCGCCGGCAAGCTGATGCTGGCGCTGGCGATCTTTGACCTCGACCATTTCAAGGACATTAACGACCGTTTTGGCCATGTGTGCGGCGATGCCGTGCTGCTTGCCTTCTGCCACCTGGCACAGGAACAGATCGGCAACCGTGGCATCTTCGGGCGATTGGGCGGCGAGGAGTTTGCCGGGCTCCTGCATGTGGCAAGCACCGAGGAGGCGGTGGAACTCACCGAATCAATCCGTCTGGCGCTGCAGCGCCTGCCGATCCCGACCGGCAGCAACCTGCCCGCCATCTCGGCAACGGTGAGCGCCGGGCTGACGGCCGCTCCCCTGATGACGGCCGGGATCGATCAGCTTCTCGCCGTCGCGGACCGGGCGCTTTATGCGGCCAAAAGTGCGGGCCGCAACTCCACCGTCCTGGATGACGGGATGACGATCGCCGTGGTCAGCGGGCAGGAACTACGTCCTGCCGACTCGCAAACCGTGACGCCCTTTCCGGCCCAGACGCTCACGGCCTGACCCGGAGCGTTCGGCCGTGCGTTTCGGCAAAAACCCAATTCCGGTCCGGTGCATTTTGCAGTAGACCGGCTGCCATGACCCAGATTGCAGACCTCTCCTCACCGCCCGCCCTCATCGACGTTCTGGCCATTGATCGACAGACGCGCCGCGTCCGCCTCGACGGGCGCAACCCCGCCTTCTTTTCGCAGCCGAACGCCGTCTACGCGGCCCTTCATGCCGAATGCCCGACCTTCTACTGGGAAGAGCAACGGCAATGGTTCTTCACCGGCTATGACCATGTCAACGCGCTGCTGCGCGACCGCCGGTTCGGACGACAGATCCTGCATATCGCAAGCCGCGAGGAGCTCAGCCTGCCGGAGCCGGCCGATCACACCCGGCATTTCGATCTTGCCGAGCGGCATTCGCTCCTGGAAATCGAGCCGCCGGAGCACACGCGGCTGCGCACGCTCGTCAACCGCGCTTTCGTGTCGCGCCATGTGGAGAAGATGAGCGGCGAGATCGAGGACCTGGCCAACCGGCTGATCGACGGCTTCGAGAAGGATGGCGAGACGGAACTTCTGTCGCGCTTTGCTGACATCATTCCCGTCACCATGATCGCCCGCATGATCGGCATCCCCGAGGAGATGGGGCCGCAGTTGCTGAAGTGGAGCCATGACTATGTCGGCATGTACATGTTCAAACGCTCGCGCGCCGACGAGGAGGCCGCCGACCGCTCGGCCAAGGAATTTGCCGATTACGTGAAGACGGTGATCGCAGAGCGGCGGGAGAACCCGCGCGACGACCTCCTGAGCCACATGATCCATACCGAGCACAAGGGCCAGTACCTCACCGACGACGAACTGGTTTCCACCACGATCGTGCTGCTGAATGCCGGCCACGAGGCGACCGTTCACCAGATCGGCAATTCGGTGCGGGTGATCCTCGACAGCGGGCTTGATCCGGCCGCGATGTTTGCCGATGCCAAGGCGACCGAGCGCACCGTGGAGGAGACGCTGCGCATCTGCGCGCCCGTGCACATCTTCCAGCGCTGGGCTCTGGAGGATGTCGAGGTGGATGGCGTGAGCCTCAAGCGCGGCGACAAGGTGAGCCTCATTCTCGCCGCCGCCAATCTCGATCCGCAGAAATTTGCCGATCCGCTGACCTTCAAGCCGGACCGCAACGAAGGCGCCAACCTCTCCTTCGGCGCCGGCATCCATTTCTGCATCGGCGCGCCGCTTGCAAGGCTCGAACTCAACATCGTACTGCCGCTCCTCTTCCGCCGGCTTCCGGGGCTTCGCATCGCCCGCCCACCGGTCGTCAAGGACGTCTACCATTTCCACGGGCTGGAGCGGCTTGATCTGGCGTGGTGAGAGGCCGGCACATTTTGCCAGTTTTCCGCTTTGCGTGTAATCTGCCGCCACTCAGAGCGGAGAAGAGACATGCGCCATGTTTCGATTGCAGAGGCCCGGAAGCACTTCGATGAACTGATCGCGCTTGCGCGCGAGGGCGAGACCATTGTGCTGACCGAAGACGGGAAGACGGTGGTGGAACTCAAGGCGGCACCGGCGCCGCGCCAGCCGGTGGATGTCGAGGCGCTGCAGCGGGATCTGGCGGAGCTGCGCAGTTCGATGCAGGGCGTCACGCTCGAGGAACTGATGAGCTATCGCCATGAAGGGCATGATCGTTGATGCCGCTGGTCATCGACGCATCCATTACCGCCTCCTGGCTTCTTCCCGACGAGCAGAGCGCGGGAGGACAGGCCTGGTTCGTGCAGACCCTGCGCCGGAGCGCGGCCGTGCCGGCCATATGGCAATATGAGGTGCGCAATATTTTGAGGATCTGCGAAAAGCGGGGACGGCTCGGTCCCGTCGGTATCGGCAAGGCACTGGAAACGCTTTCAACCCTTCCGATTGTCACGGCAGCCATGCAGGGATGGGATCATATCATGTGGCTGAGCGCGCACCACAACCTGACCATCTACGACGCATCCTATCTCGAACTGGCGCTTCGGCTGGACGGCCAGCTTGCCACCTTCGACAGGGCGCTCGCCGCCGCCGCGCAGCAAAATGGTGTGCTGGCGACGGTGTAGGCGCGTCCCTTCTTACAGACGGATGACATAGTCCTTGCGGGTGGTTTCCACCACCTCCCAGGTGCCGCGAAAACCCGGGCGCAGGATCATGCGGTCGCCGGCCTTCAGGTGGTGTTGCGTACCATCCTCTGCCGTGACGATCGAATGGCCTTCGAGGATGTGGAAATATTCCCACTCGTCATAGGCGATGCGCCAGGTGCCGGGCGTTGCCTCCCAGACGCCGGCATAGAGCCCGCCATCGGCTTCTTCAATGTTCCAGGTGCGGAAGACGGGGTTGCCGGAGATCAGCCGGTCGGGTGCAGGAGCTCCCTCTTCCGGCGTGATGGCCGCGAGATCGAAAGAAAGGCTGAGCGTCATGGTCTCCTCGTGCATGGTTGAGGACCGGCGGCGGAACCTCGGCCGTCCGGCGCGTTGTCATCCGGCAGGATGCCGCGTCCATCCATGGCAAAATCCACGTGGCAAGAAAAGCCGGCACAGAGGTTGAGCCCCCTGCCGGTGATGGTTGACACAGCCGCTCCACCGGCCGGACGCGCGGAAGGTGCCCGCGAGCCCAGCCGTGGACGTGCAGCGACGGGAGTTCAGTCCTTGGCGAAGGTCGTTGCGGTCTGCGATGTCGAAACCATGGTGTTGTAGTCCGAGATCAGCCATTCGAGATCGGCGCCGGCGCCCTTGCGCGCATCGCCCTTGGCCTTCCGCAGCTTCTCGTCGAAATCGCGCAGCTTGGACAGAAGCGAGGCGGGCCGGGATTCAAACACGTGGAACGAATCCGGGTGCTCGAGCGCGTAATCGTCGAAATCCTTCACCGCTGCCGCATAGGCGTCGAGGCTTTTCTCGAACTCCGGCATGGCAACGACCGGCTTTTCGTTGGTCGGCATCAGGTCCATGATGGCTTCCGCGTGGAACATGACATTGCGCACGTGCCAGCGCGACTTGCGGCCTTCCGCCTTTTCAAGCGCCTCCAGGCCGGCAAGGTCGAGCTTGACCTTTTCCGACCGAAGCGCGGCGTCGGCCTTGGCGCGCCGCTCCATGTAGAGGGGAGCAAGGGCGGCGATCTCCTTGTGGAAGGCCCTGCCCGCTTCCATCTTGTCCGACTTGTAGTCCTGCCGTTCGTAATACTTGTTGGCGCGTTCGATGACCGGTGCCAGTTGCTGGTAGGTCTCGACATAGGCGACCATGGCCGCATCCAGATCCGGCATTTTCGGTTCGACCCCCGCGGCAGCGGTGACGGCGGTTGCCTGCGCGCGCACGTCGTAGAGCGAATAGAGCCCGTAAATGATCCGCTCCTTGCCGGTCGGCCCCTTCTTCATGTCCACCCAGCTGTCGTAGCGCTGCAGCGACTCGGAAGCGCGCAGGGTCCGGTTGAGGAACTCGACATAGGTGTTCATCTTGGCCGTTGCCGCTTCCATGTCGGAGGGGTCCTGCGCGGTCTGGGCAAAGGCGGCGCTGCCGTCAAAGACCATGGGCAGCGGGGCCAGAGCCGAGAGGGAAAGGAACATGGCGGCGATTGCGGTTGTGCGCTGTAGCATTCAATCATCCCTGAACGTGACGTTTGGGGAGGATTTGTAAGGCGGATCAAGGATTTCAAGCTTGCAGACGAAAATTGCCCGCCGCAGTCGCATGACCACGGCGGGCGGGCAGACAAAGCCTCGGCAAGATGCCTCAGGCGATCCTCGCCAGCGACTGGTCGAGATCGGCGATGATATCGGCGATATCCTCGATGCCGACCGACAGGCGCACGACATCCGGGCCGGCGCCTGCAGCCACCTGCTGCTCGGCCGTCAGCTGGCGGTGCGTGGTGGAGGCCGGGTGGATCACCAGCGAGCGCGTATCGCCGATATTGGCAAGGTGCGAAAAGAGCTTCAGCCCCTCGACAAAGCTCTTGCCGGCCTCATAGCCGCCCTTCAGGCCGAAGGTGAAGACGGCACCGGCCCCTTTCGGCGAATAGCGGGTCTGCAATTCGTGGTTCGGGTCGTCTTCCAAGCCGGCGTAATTCACCCAGGACACCTTGTCATGGCCCTTCAGCCACTGAGCAACCGCGGCCGCATTGTCGCAGTGGCGCTGCATGCGAAGCGGCAGCGTTTCGATGCCGGTCAGAATCATGAAGGCGTTGAACGGCGAGATCGCCGGCCCAAGATCGCGAAGGCCGAGCACGCGGGCGGCAATGGCAAAGGCGAAATTGCCGAAGGTCTGGTGGAGGACGAGGCCGGCATATTCGGGGCGCGGTTCCGACAGCATCGGATAACGGCCCGACGCCGACCAGTCGAAGGTGCCGCCATCGACGAGGATGCCGCCCATGGAATTGCCGTGACCGCCCAGAAACTTAGTCAGCGAGTGGATGACGATATCGGCGCCGTGTTCGAGCGGGCGCACCAGATAGGGGCTAGCCATCGTATTGTCGACGATGAGCGGCAGGCCATGCGCCTGCGCGACCTCGGCAATGGCTGCGATATCGACAAAGGTGCCGCCGGGATTGGCAAGGCTTTCGATGAAGAAGGCCTGCGTGTTCTCATCGACCAGCGCGGCAAAGCTTGCCGGATCCGCGGGATCTGCCCAGCGCACCTCCCAGCCGAAATTTTTGAAGGCATGGCCGAACTGGTTGATCGAGCCGCCATAGAGGCGCTTTGCCGCGACAAAATTGCTGCCCGGCTTCATGATCGTGTGAAAGACCAGCATCTGGGCCGCATGGCCGGAGGCGACGGCAAGCGCCGCCGTGCCGCCTTCCAGCGCGGCCACCTTCTCTTCGAGCACCGCCTGCGTCGGGTTCATGATGCGGGTATAGATATTGCCGAATTCCTTGAGGCCGAAGAGGGCCGCCGCATGGTCGGCATCGTTGAACACGAAGGAGGTCGTCTGGTAGATCGGCGTGGCGCGGGCACCGGTTGCCGGGTCGGGCTTGGCGCCCGCATGGATGGCGAGCGTGGAAAAGCCCGGATGATTCGTCGTCATGTCTGTCCTCCCGAAATGTCGTGTCGCCTGCCCTTCGTTGGCTGCAAGCCCGGCAGGTCGCGCTGGACTATAGCCCGCCCCCTTGCCCGGCGACAGCGTTCTCAACGGCCAAGTGGCGGGATGCAGAAGAAGGATTTTGCGGCAAGGTGCGGCCGGCCGGAAAAATCGCTTCAACCGCGACCACAGCAACCCGTTGCTTGATGCGGATCAATGCAATCGCCGGCGCCTCTTTCATCCTGCAGAAAAGATGAAGGGAGAACGGCCATGACAGCATCAATCGAGGGCTCAACAGGCTTTGCCGCGCGGCTTGCGCATCTTTACGGCCAATTTCGCAACTGCTTTACCGTCGAGGACGGTTTCGAGCGTCTCGACCGCGATCTTCAACGGCAGACGGCGCTCGATATCGGCGTGGCGCCCGATCGGCTTGCCGCCATCGCCGCCAAGGGTCCCGGCAGCGCCGAGGAGATGGATCGGCTGATGCATGCGCTTCATATCGATCCGGTGGAAGTGCGCCTGCTGCAGCCGGCCGCCTACCGCGAGATGCAGGCCAACTGCGCGCTGTGCGCTTCCAAGGCGACCTGCCGGCACGACCTGTCCGAGGGCACCGCCGCTGCGGAATTTTCTACCTATTGCAACAATGCCGACCACATGAACGGGCTTCGCGCCGAGCCGGACCTTCTGGAAGACTGACCGGCGCGCCGTTGCGACCGCCCCGATGCGCTGCCTTCAGAAGAAATGGCGAAGGCGCGGATATTCCATGGCCGGGCAGCGGTTCATCACGACCTTGATGCCGGCCGCTTCGGCTCTTGCCGCCGCGGCATCGTCGCGCACGCCAAGCTGCATCCAGACAACCTTCGGCAGCGTTTCCAGCGCCAGCAGTTCGTCCATCAGGGCGCCGACATGGGCTGACGCCCGGAAGACATCGACCATGTCTACCGGTTCGGCAATATCCGCAAGCCGCGCCACCACCGTCTGGCCAAGGATGACCTTGCCCGCCTGCCCCGGATTGACGGGGATGACATGATAGCCTTTCGCCAGCAGGAAGGCCGAGACGCCGTGGCTCGGGCGCGAGGGATTGAGGGAAGCACCGACGACGGCAACCGTTTTCACGGTCTTCAGAATGTCGGCCAGATAGGCATCGTCATACTGATCATGGTTCATGGTTATTCCTCCCGGCACATGAGGTTTGATCGCCACCCTTTTGGCACCACCCTTGGCCGTCAACAGAGTGTGCGCTAGTTACGTTCCCGGAGCCTTAAAAGGGAATAGACAATGCGAAAGATTCTCGCGACTGCAGTGCTTGCCGTGCTCGGCACCGCTTTCCTCGCCGGCGCCGAGGCGCAGGCCATCTCGCGCTACAATTCCACCGCCATGTCCTGCGCTGCCGTGCAGGATGCGATCGCCCGCGAAGGTGCGGCCATCCTGCGCTATCCCGGCCGCAACGGCATCACGCTTTACGACCGCTACGTCGCCTCCGGCCGGCTTTGCGCCTCCGGCGAATTTGCCAAGGCTTCCAGCGTTCCGACGACGGATTTGCGCAATTGCCCCGTGCGCCACTGCGAACGCCGGCCGGACCCGGAAGATTGCCGCAACTTCCTTGAACCCGGCTGTTTCGGCCTCGATTGAGCCGCGTTCCGCCGCGAAAACACGGATTTTGCCAGCCGAATTTGTGGTAACATAAAACCACATACCTAGGCCATTGATTTCATTGACCTATATTTCCACCAGCAAAAAGCCGGCTGCTTGACGCTTGCCGGCACCATCCGTATAAGCCGCGCCAGGCAGCGCCTCCCGAACCGGAGGTGCGCCATTGGCGTGAAAACGCCTTTTCAAGACAAGCAACAAGAAACGCCTGGGGTCGGGGCTTGCTCCACCCGGGATTATCGAGAAGAGAGCAACATATGTCTACCTTCGTTCAGAAGCCCGCTGAGGTGGAGAAGAAGTGGGTGCTGATCGACGCCGAAGGTCTCGTCGTCGGACGCCTCGCCACCATCATTGCAAACCGCCTGCGCGGCAAGCACAAGGCTACCTACACCCCCCACGTTGACGACGGCGACAACGTCATCGTCATCAATGCCGACAAGGTCGTCTTCACCGGCAAGAAGTACACCGACAAGACGTACTACTGGCACACCGGTTATCCGGGCGGCATCAAGGAGCGCACCGCGCGCGCCATCATCGAAGGACGTTTCCCGGAACGCGTCGTTGAAAAGGCTGTCGAGCGCATGATCCCGCGCGGCCCGCTTGGCCGTCGCCAGATGAAGAACCTGCGCGTTTACGCCGGCTCCAACCATCCCCATGAAGCACAGCAGCCGGTCTCGCTCGACGTGGCCAAGCTGAACAGCAAGAACGTAAGGAGCGCCTGATCATGGCCGATCTCTCCTCCCTGAAGGATCTCGCTTCGGCGACCGAATCCCAGGCTCCGGTTCACGTCCGCAAGGTCGACGCCCAGGGCCGCTCCTACGCCACCGGCAAGCGCAAGAACGCCGTTGCCCGCGTATGGGTCAAGCCGGGCACCGGCAAGATCATTGTCAACGGCAAGGAATTCGCGGACTACTTCGCCCGCCCGGTTCTGCAGATGATCCTGCAGCAGCCGATCGTGGCTGCAGCCCGCACCGGCCAGTTCGACATCATCGCAACGGTTGCCGGCGGCGGTCTTTCCGGCCAGGCCGGTGCCGTTCGTCACGGCCTGTCCAAGGCCCTCACCTACTTCGAGCCGGGCCTGCGCGGCGTTCTGAAGAAGGGCGGCTTCCTGACCCGCGACAGCCGCGTGGTCGAGCGCAAGAAGTACGGCAAGGCCAAGGCCCGTCGTTCGTTCCAGTTCTCCAAGCGTTAATCGCTCGGGTCTGTCACAGACATGGAAAAGGCGGGGCTTCGGCTCCGCCTTTTTTGTTTCATCGCTTCCGAGCCTGCGCCGGGCGGGACGAAAGACGCGTGCTAGCCCAAAAACTCAACCGTTCCGGTGTCGAGGTCGTAGCGGCCGTAGACCACCTTCACCTTGCCCTCGTGCACGAACTCGGAGACGATCGGGCTTTCGGTGGCGATTTTCTGTGCGGTGCGGCGCGCGCTTTCCTTGACGACGTTATCGACAAAATCGCCCGGCTTGCCGAGAAGATCGCGGGCGGCCGGCACCATGGCCTCCACCATTGGCCCGATGGAGCCCGGCAGTTTCGTGCCCTTTTCCGCCACTTCGCAGGCAGCCGAAATGGCGCCGCAGCGCTCGTGGCCGAGAACCAGGATCAGCGGCGAGCCGAGATGTTCGACACCGTATTCGATGGAGCCCATCACCGCCGTATCGGCGATATTGCCGGCATTGCGGCAGACGAAGAGTTCGCCGAGATTGACGCCACCAAACAGAAGTTCCGGCGACAGCCGGCTGTCGGCACAGGTGAGAACCGTTGCCCACGGCTTCTGCCCCTTGGCGACCGTCGCGCGCGTGGAGCCGATATCGGCGGCGCAGAGCTGCGGGGCCGAGACGAATTTCGCATTGCCGGCCTTCAGGCGCGCCAGCGCCTCATCGGGCGACAGGCCCTTGGCAGCCTCGGCCGCTGCCGCCGGGCGGCCCAGACCACCGAACAGCGCAAGCCCCATGCCCGCCGCTCCCGCAACCGTCATCATCCGACGACGGCTCATCGTCACACAATCAAGACACATGGATGTTTCCCCCGGAAAAGTCAGCGGCCCCCAACATCATGCCGCCGATGACAGAGTGTATCCGGCCCGCCGCCCATGTAAATCTGTTTTTCCAGTGCATAGTTTCCGATATATTATTAACTACATTACGACAAACTATCGCATTACAATGTAATTATTTGTCATCTTTTCTATTTAATTTCATAAAATCGGATTATATTTTTGAAATTACTTACCGACAAAGTCTCACCTTTTGCGGTCGAAGCCGGCCCCGCAAGGAATGGCGGAGAACAGGCGCAACCCTCTGCAGCCGTCGCCCACCCTCACCTCTTCCAGCAAGCGCCTGAGACGGCTAAAAACGGCGCTGGCGCGTCGGCAAACTTGCCGCCCCACGCAGCCTGCAGCACTCTGACGCCCTTTCAAGGATATCGTTATGGCCAGCAAAAGCATCGACCACGCCTTTTCCGCCACCGGCAACCGGGGCGCCGCGACAGACCCGACCTATGCCGGGGCGCTGTCCTTCATGCGGCGGCGCTTTACCAAGGATCTTTCGGGGGTCGATGCGGTGGTGCTGGGCATTCCCTTCGATGCAGCGACCTCCAACCGGCCGGGCGCGCGCTTCGGGCCGCAGGCGATCCGGCGAGCCTCGGCGATTTTTGACAACGACCCGCAATACCCGTTTGCGCGCGACCTGTTTGAGGACATGGCCGTCATCGATTACGGCGATGTGCTGCTCGATTACGGCAATCACCAGACGACGCCGGGCCGCATCCGGGACGAGGCGGAGCACATTCTTGCCGCGGACGCCTATCTCTTAGGCCTCGGCGGCGACCATTTCGTCACCTGGCCACTGCTGCAGGCGCATGCGGCGCGGCATGGACCGCTGGCGCTCGTGCATTTCGATGCCCATCAGGACACCTGGGAGGATGACGGGCAGCGGATCGACCATGGCTCCTTCGTGGCGCGCGCCGTGCGCGACGGGGTGATCGACGCGACACGCTCGATCCAGATCGGCATCCGCACGCAGGCGCCGGAGGATTTCGGCATCCGCATCTTCAAGGGCGATGCGGTGGAGGACATCCGCGCTGGCGAGATTGCCGACGCGATCCTTGCCCATGTCGGCGATGGCCCCTGCTACCTGACCTTCGACATCGACTGCCTCGACCCGGCCTTTGCACCCGGCACAGGCACGCCGGTTTCCGGCGGGCCGTCGTCGGCGAAAATGCTGTCGGTTCTGCGCAAGCTTGGGCGTCTCGACATCCGGGGCTCGGACGTGGTGGAGGTGGCCCCTGCCTATGACCATGCCGATATCACCGCCATTGCCGCGGCAACGGTCGCCATGTATATGCTGGGGCTGAGAGCCGAGCGTCTTGCGGCACGCCGTTAACAAACTGAATCAAGACGCGGGTAAACTGAATCCGGACCCTTTTGTAACACGCTGATTTTACAGGTAGAGACATGAGCGCGAAAATTTTCATCGATGGCGAACACGGAACCACGGGGCTGCAGATCCGCACCCGCATGGCCGGCCGCCGCGATGTGACGCTGCTCTCGATTCCCGAATCCGAGCGGCGCAATGCAGCGCTGCGCGAGGACCTCCTCAACAGCGCCGACATCGCGATCCTCTGCCTGCCGGACGACGCCTCGAAGGAGGCCGTCGCCATGCTTTCCGGCAATAACAACGTGCGCATCATCGACACCTCGACGGCCTATCGCGTCGCCGAAGACTGGGCCTATGGTTTCGCCGAGATGGATGCCGCGCAGGCCGGCAAGATCCGTTCGGCGCGCACGGTCGCCAATCCCGGCTGCTACCCGACCGGTGCCATCGGCCTCATCCGTCCGCTGCGGGCCGCAGGCCTGTTGCCGGACGGCTATCCCGTCACGGTCAACGCCGTGTCCGGCTATACGGGCGGCGGCAAGCAGTTGATCGCGCAGATGGAAGACCAGACGCGCGCAGACGCCATCACCGCCAATAATTTTCTCTACGGGCTGACGCTGAAGCACAAGCACGTGCCGGAAATGAGGACGCATGGCCTGCTGGACCGCGCGCCCCTCTTCTCGCCCTCCGTCGGCCGCTTCGCCCAGGGCATGATCGTGGAGGTGCCGCTCTTCATCGACCAGCTTGCCGAAGGCACGACGCTGAAGACAATTCATGCGGCGCTCGTGGCGCATTATGCCGGCCAGTCGATCGTGACGGTCGTGCCGCTTGAGGACAGCACCACGCTCGCGCGCATCGATGCCGAGGAACTGGTGGGGGAGGACACGATGAAGCTTTACGTGTTCGGCACCGAAGGGGGCGCGCATGTGAACCTCGTTGCCGTTCTCGACAATCTCGGCAAGGGAGCCTCGGGTGCTGCCGTGCAGAACATGGACCTGATGCTGTCAGCCTGATGCCGTTTGCCTGATTCTGGCGGCACGAGGCTTCATCGGGAGGGAGGCCCCACATGATCGATCATCTCGGACTTTCGGTCGCAGACTTTGCCCGCGCGCGCGCATTCTATGATGCGGTGATGCCGACACTCGGCGCCGCCTGCGTGATGGCCGTGACGGCGGAGGAGACCGGCGGCACCTATGAGGGAGCCGGCTATGGCCGAGGCGGCAAGCCGTCCTTCTGGGTCGGCAGCGGCGGCCGCACCAAAGGAAGCCTGCATGTGGCCTTCGTGGCCGACAGCCGGGACGCCGTCGATGCCTTTTATGCGGCAGCCATGGCGGCGGGTGCCACGGATAACGGCGCGCCGAGTGTGCGGGAGCATTATCATCCGAACTACTATGCCGCCTTCGTGCTCGACCCGGACGGCCACAACATCGAGGCCGTCTGCCATCTGCCACCGGCCGGCGCCTGACCATGGGCGATGGCCCGCAGCCCGTTGATGCGCTGCTGCGCGCCGATCTCATGGCTGCCTGGCGGCTGCAGGCGCCGAGCCTGCTTGCCGATACGCATTCGAGCCGGCTCTATCGCGTGACACGCACCGATGGCCGCGGCGCGATCCTCAAACTGCTGAAACCCGAAGGGCTTGGCGAACGGGCAGGCTTTGCCTATCTCGGCTGGCGCGACGGCCTGGGCGCCGTGCGTCTGCTGGAGCAGACGGATGATGCCTGCCTGCTGGAGGATGCCGGCCACCAGAGCCTTGCCGATATTCACAGAGCGCGAGGCGACGACGCCGCAACGCCGATCCTCTGCCAGCTTCTGCCGCTGCTGCATGCCCCTTCCGACCGGGCGCCGCCGTCCGATCTGATCCCGCTGGAGCGGCATTTCCGCAGCCTGTTCCAACTAGCGGAAAAGGACGGCCCGTACCAGGAGATGGCGGTCTGGGCAGCCTGGCACGCCCGCGACCTCATCAACCCCCAGACGCGGCAGATCCCGCTGCATGGCGACCTGCACCATGATAATGTGATGCGAGACGCAGACGGCATCTGGCGCGTCATCGACCCGCAGGGGCTTTATGGCGATCCGGCATATGAGGTGGCCAATGTTTTCGGCAATCCCGGCGGCGCGCATCTGTTCGACCCGGGCCGCGTGATGCGGCTCGCCGAAGCATTCGCGCCGGTGCTGGGCTGCGAGCCCCTACCGGTGCTGCGCTACGCTGGCGCCCATGCCATGCTGTCGACCGCCTGGTCGCTCAACGAACCGGACAACGCGAATGCGGCGGAAAATATCCGTGAGCGGGTCGCCGTTGCAGGCTATATTCGTTCACTGATCGCGTAACAATCTGTTTGAAGTTTGTGTTGTAGTGTGAACAGCAGATCGTCGTTATGATCGTGGCAGGATTGGAGAGCACTTTCATGCCACAGACGCGGTTTCCCGTTTATTTCATCCCCCATGGCGGCGGCCCCTGGCCCTTCATGGAGTTTCCGAAGGACAGCGCGGGCAAGGGCCCGTGGGACGAACTGGGCGCCTTCCTGCGCGGGCTTGACGGGGAGATCGGCCGGCGTCCGAAGGCGGTGCTGGTCGTTTCCGGCCACTGGGAGAAGGAACCGGTGCCGACGCTCAGCACTGCGCCGAAGCCGCCGATGCTGTTCGACTACTATAATTTCCCGCCGCATACCTACGAACTCTCCTACCCAGCGATGAACTCGCTGGAGCTTGCCGCCCGCGCGCGTCAATTGCTGTCGGACGCGGGTATTGCCTCGGCGGAAGATCCGGCGCGCGGCTTCGACCACGGCGTCTTCATTCCCTTCATGCTGATCTATCCCGATGCGGATGTGCCGATCACCATGATTTCGCTGAAGAACACGCTCGACGTGGAAAGCCATGTGGCAATCGGCGAGGCGCTGGCGCCGCTGCGCGACGAGGACGTGCTGATCATCGCCTCGGGCATGACCTATCACAACATGCCGAAATTCCGCAAAGCCGATGCCGAGCATGTGGCCGAAGCGGTGCGCTTTGACGACTGGCTGGCCGATGTGATTGCCGATCCCGACCCGAAGGCCCGCGCCGACCGTCTGGCGACCTGGCAGGACAATCCTGATGCGCTGGCCTGCCATGTGCCTGACCATGACCATCTGGTGCCGCTGTTCGTGGCAGCGGGTGCCGCCGGCGGCGATCAGGGTGCCCGCATCTTCACGACGGATTTCCTCGGCAAACCCTATTCAGCCTATCGCTTCGGCTAATCCCAAGGTCAGAGACGGCGCGGCACCGCCTCGTCGCGGGGGAATTCACCGTAAAAGCCACGCCAGTGGCTGATGGCATAGGCGAGCACGATGAGGCCGCCTGCCTGATGCAGCAGCCCGGCCTCGATCGGTACATGCGTCAGAAGCGTGATGATGCCGATCGTCGCCTGGGCACAGACAAGACCGAACAGCACCATGGCGCCCTTGGCATGCGTGCTGCCCAGCGCCTTGTTCACCGAAACGATCATGTGAATGAAAGTGAGCGTCAGCAGCAGATAGGCGCCGCAGCGGTGGACGAACTGCACCGTCTTCGGGTTTTCGAACAGGTTGATCCAGGCCGGCGTGTGGGTGAACAGATCGCCGGGCACCAGCGCGCCATCCATCAGCGGCCAAGTATTGTAGGAAAAGCCGGCATCGAGCCCTGCCACCAGCGCACCGAGATAGATCTGGAACAGCACGAGGAAGGCAAGGCCGGCAGCGGCCAGATGCGACTTCGGCGTCGGCGGCACATCGACTTTCTGCGGTGTGAGCCCGCGCATGATGAAGGTGGAGGCTGCAAAGATCAGGCAGGCGATGGTCAGATGCGTGGCCAGTCGGTACTGCGAGACATCGACGCGCTGCGTGAGGCCCGACGAGACCATCCACCAGCCGACAAAACCCTGAAAGCCGCCAAGCGCCAGAAGCCCGACCAGCGGCCAGCGCAGCCGCTTCTCGACGCGGCCCGTCAGCCAGAAGTAGGCGAGCGGCAGGGCAAAGACGAGGCCGATGGCGCGCGCCAGCAGCCGGTGCGCCCATTCCCACCAGAAGATCGTCTTGAACTCGTCCAGCGACATGCCGCGATTGATCTGCTGGTATTGCGGGATCTGGCGGTAAAGCTCGAGTTCCTCTTCCCATTCCTTCACAGAGAGCGGCGGAATGACGCCGTGGATCGGCTTCCATTCGGTGATCGACAGGCCCGAATCGGTAAGCCGCGTAGCACCGCCGACCAGCACGAGACAGAAAAGCGTGAACAGCACGACCTGCAGCCAGCGCCGAAGCGCGGTGCGATTTTCCGCCACGCGACGGTCCGTGCCGCCAAGGCCGATGACATCCGAGGTCGCCATGTGATCTCCTGCCTGTTGCAAGCCTGACATTTATCAACAATGTCCGCCAAGCGTTGATTTGCCTGAGGCGCCGGTGCAAAACAAGCCCTTGCGGTTTGCGGCATGCCGTCGCGCCCCTTAAAGACCAGAGCGAGGATCACGATGCCCCTGCGGCTCAAAAAGTTCATCGGCACCATCCTCATCATCATCCTGGTGCTGACCTATGCGCTGCTTGCCACCACCATCGCCTCGCTGACGCTCGCCGCCTCGCCCTGGTGGGTGCATTTCCTCTATTTCCTGCTCACCGGACTGTTGTGGATCCTGCCGGCCATGCTGATCATCAAATGGATGGCCGGCCCGCGCCCGCGCTAGAGTATTTCAGGACGGAAAACCGTTTCACACTGCTCCTGGAAATGCTCCTGAGGCGCATTTACCCTTCCTTCACCACGGGCGGCGGCTGCAGGGCTCAATACGCACCTGATAAACATCTTGTTTCCCCAGACCTTCTAGGCTGCGCCGGTTGAGACGGATCCGGCAGCAGACGAAGGAATGGAAATGATGGCGCAAGACCTTGTCCTGGAAGCGGACGCGGGCCGGGACAGCGCCGCAGCAAAGGCCATTCCCGTCGAGCAGGCCCGCATGGGAGACATGGTTCTGTCGCTGGCCGGGCGGATGGAGGATCTGGAGCCCGCCTGGCGCCGGATGCAGGCGCTGCCGCGCAATTCGCTGCATCAGGGATACGACTGGTGCAAGGCGTGGTTCGACAGTGCGGGCTCGGAGCTTGCGCTGGTCGAGGGACGGATCGGCGGCCGCACGGTGATGATCCTGCCGCTGGACATCCACAGGCGTGCCGGCCTCAGCATCGCCTATCCCCCGGCGCATGGCTACAACAATTTCAACAGCGGTCTGTTTGCGCAGGATTTTCAGCTGACGGCGCAGGAGCAGGCGCAGTTTTCCAGAAAACTAGGCCGATGCCTTTCCGGCTGCGCCGACCTGGTGGTGATCGATGCGGTGCCGCTTGTCTGGCGCGGGCTTCGCCACCCTTTCGCCGATCTCGCCACCGTTCCCCACCCGAACAATTCGTTCCAGCTGCCGATCCTCGACACGTTCGAACGGACGCTCAGCCAGCTGAACGCCAAGCGGCGGCGCAAGAAATTCCGCATCCAGACGCGCCGGATGGAAGAGGCCGGCGGCTTTGACCATTACATCCCGCGCACGCGCGACGAGAGCCATGCGCTGCTCGAAGTCTTCTTTGCCCAGAAGCGCCGGCGCTTCGAGGCGCATGGCCTGCCGGACGCCTTTGGCCGGCCGGCGGTGCGCGCATTCTATCACGCGCTTCTCGACGCGCCGGCGAACGGCTCTGACCAGCCGCTCTTCCTGCATGCGCTGAGGCTTTCGGGCGATGCGGAAAAGCCGGTCGTTGCGGTCTCCGGCATGTCGCGCAAGGGCGACCACCTGATCTGCCAGTTCGGCTCGATCGATGCGGTGCGGGTGCCAGACGCGAGCCCCGGCGAACTGTTATATTGGCTGATGATCGAGCAGGCGGGGGCCCAGGGCATCAGCCTGTTTGATTTCGGCGTCGGCGACCAAGGCTACAAGCGCAGTTGGTGCCCGGTGGAAACGGAACTGTCCGACATTCTCATCCCACTAACGGCAAGGGGCCGGCTGGCGGCCCGTCTTCATGCCGGCGTCGTGCGCCTGAAAGGCCGCGTCAAGCGGAGCCCGATGCTCTACCGGCTGCTGCAGCGGCTGAGGGCCGGCAAAGGCCGTGCCGATTCCGAGGCGTGACCGGCGGCCGCAAGGCCGTCAGGCGGCATCGCGACCCCGGCGCCTTGGATCATCCGACGGATCGGCCATCATCACCAGCGCGTCCGGATAGCCGGCCGTGGCATAGCGCGCGGACACGGCCGCGATTTCGTCGGCGGATGCATTCGCCACCGACAGAATGACTTCGGCGGTGCTTGCCCGTGTGAGGCGCTCGAGCATGGTCATGTCGGTCGCGCCGCAATCGACGAGGACGATTTCATAGGCGCCCGCAAGCGCATCGATGATCATGCCGAGGCGGTCGGCGGCGCGCATCGCCTCGACCGGATCGGCATTTCCGGCCGGGATGATGTGGACGCCGGACAGGCGGTCCGGATGAATGGTGTCGCCAAAGGCTGCAGCACCGCAGAGAAGATCGGTAATGCCCGGCAATTGCGCCGACTGCGCCATCAGGCGGGTGGCACAGGCCGTGCCCGACAGATCGAGAAGCACGACGGAGCGGCGCGCGCCGGCGAGGTGGCGCGCCAGGCTGACGGTCGTCGCCGAGCCATCGTCACCCTTGGGCGAGACGATGACCGCCAGCGCATCGCGACGGCGCATCAGATAATCGCTGACCGATGCCAGACCGGATGGCTGAACGCCGTCGCTTGGGAGGCCGGACAGAGCGAGCTCCGGAAGGGGTGCCGGGATCGGCACCGGACCGGCTGTTTTTTCCTGAAGCACCACGACCGGCTCCGCCACGGCCGGCGCCGGTTGCAGCGGCCGGGCGGCCGGAAGCCGGCTCTCCGTCGGACGCAGGCCGCGGCCGGAAAACAGCGCGACGACGATGATGCCGATCACCTGCAGGAGAAGGCTTGCGAGCGCAATGACGATGGTGATCGGGATCACCTTGGGGAAATAGGGCTCGGGCGGCTCCATCGCGGTCGAGACGATACGCGCATCGGCGGGCGTCGAATTGCCATCGACGCGCGAGGCGGCGGCCCGGTAGCGGGCGAGATAGGTTTCGAGCAGCTGGCGTTCGGCAGCAGCCTCGCGCTCGAGTGCCCGAAGCCCCACTTCCTCTTCGCCGGCCTGCGCCGACTGGGCCTTCAGACCACTCAGCTGCTGCATCAGCTCCTGTTCACGCAGGCGTGCCACGGAGGCTTCGTTCTCGAGGCTGGCGAGGATCTTGCGGCTTTCCGTCTCGATCTGCCGGCGGATGCCGGCAAGCTGTGCCCGCAGCGCCTTCAGCCTCGGGTGGCCGTCGAGAAGCGCGATGGACGCCTGGGCAATCTCGCCCTCCACCTGCGACTGGCTTTCCTTCAGCCGCTGGATCATCGCCGAGCCGACGATATCGCCCAGCGTATCATAGCCGTTGCCGGCCTGCAGGGCCGCGCGCACGTTCTCGGCACGCGCCTGTGCATTGGCGCGCTCGCCGCGCACGCGGGCAAGCTCGCTCGACATGCCGCTCAGCTGCTGGGCGGTAAAACTGGTATTGTCGCTCGACTGGAAAAGACCCGCCGATGCCCGGTAGTCGGCGACCTTCTTTTCCGCATCCGCCACCCGGGTGCGAAGGGTGGCGATTTCCGGCTCCAGCCAGCCGGCTGCCTGCGAATGCGTGTCGCGCTTGGCGCCGCTCTGCATGGAGAGATAGAGATCGGCCATGCGGTTGGGAATGTCGGCCGCAAGTTTCGGATCCTGCGAACTGAATTCGATCGCGATGACTCGCGACCCCTCCAGCGGATAGACCTGCAGCTTGTCGCGGAAGGTTTTCACGATGCGGTCTTCTGCCGGAAGCGAAAGCGGGTTCTGCTTGAGCCTCAGAAGCGCCAGCGGATCCGGCAGCAGCGAATAGGCCTCCGGATCGAATTCCTTGCGCGAGGCCAGATCAAGATCGCGCACGATCTGGCGGATAAGATCGGCCGACTGCAGGAGCTGGGCCTGGCTTGCAATGTTGAGCTGGTCGAGAACCGGTTCGCTCGCCCCCTGCCCCGTCTCTCCGGTCACGCCCCCGCGCGCTTCGATGAGGATGCGTGTCTCGGCCTTGTAATCGGGGGTGAGCAGGCTCGACACCCCGAAGGCAAGCACTGCAGATAGCGCCGTGGTCGCGACAATGCGACGCCGCCTTTGCCACACTGCGGCAAACAGCTGTCCGATATCGATATCCGCATCCTGATGGCCATCAATGCCGGACATCACGCACTCCCATTCCATGTCATCGGCGGAGATTATGCGATCATGGTAACCCCGACGTTAATGGGTGAATAAGAATGTTCGCACACACGAACTGAGCGGGGCTTGCGTGCAAAACTTGCACAGGTTCTTTACCCGCCATTAACCATAACCGGAGGATAAGGATGACACTTGCCCTTCCCATCCGGAGTTACCCGCGAGATGCGGTTTGCACGACAAAGACCTGTTTTGTCCATGGCTCTTGCGGCCTGCATTTCGGCAGGTCTTGCCAGCTGCTCGTCCTATGCGCCGGCACCGAAGGCGTTTCACGAGGCAACCATCCAGCCCTACCGGCTGGACAGCGGCGACCGGCTGCGGGTGACCGTTTTCGAGCAGCCGAACCTCTCCAACACCTATACGGTGGATCAGGCCGGCTACCTCTCCTTCCCGCTCGTCGGCCAGGTGCCGGCGCGCGGCCAGACGATCGCGGTGCTGGAAGGTGCCATTGCCGCAAAGCTGAAAAAGGGCTTTTTGCGCGATCCGGACGTCACCATCGAGGTCGACCGCTACCGCCCCGTCTTCGTGATGGGTGAGGTTGGCCGGCCGGGACAGTATTCCTATGTGCCGGGGATGACGGCGCAGAATGCCATTGCCGTTGCCGGCGGCTTTACCGCGCGCGGCAACCAGCGCGACATCGACGTGACACGCAAGATCAACGGAGAGGTTCTGACGGGCCGCACCACGATTTCCAGCCCGGTTCTCGCCGGCGACACCATCTATGTCCGCGAACGGCTGTTCTGATCCATGAATGCCGGCCGGCCGCTTCGCATCATTCACTGTTTCCGCTCACCGGTCGGCGGCATCTTCCGGCATGTGCGCGATCTGGTGGAGGAACACCACGCCGCCGGCCACGAGATCGGCATTCTCTGCGACAGCTCGACAGGCGGGGCGCATGAGGAAAAGCTTTTCGAGGCGATCCTGCCCAAGCTGTCGCTCGGGCTGACGCGCCTTCCCATCCGGCGCTCCATCAGTCCTTCGGATCTGGCGGCGCTCTACAGAAGTTACAGGCATATCAAAAGTTTGCGGCCGGATGTCTTGCACGGTCACGGCGCCAAGGGTGGCGTCGTCGCAAGATTGATCGGCTCAGGTCTGCGGGTGAACAGGTATTGCGTAGCCCGCCTCTATTCGCCGCATGGCGGCAGTCTGCATTACGACCGGGCAAAGCTGTCCGGCCAGGTGGTGCTGCGGCTCGAACGCTTCCAGGAGCGGCTGACCGACAGCCTCGTCTTCGTCTGCGATTACGAGAGACGCACCTATGCGGCAAAGGTCGGAACGCCGAGAACGGCGTCGCAGGTGATCCTGAACGGCATCAGCGACACGGAATTTTCGCCCGTGCCGGCAGCCCCGGATGCGGCCGATTTTCTCTATATCGGCATGATGCGCGACCTCAAGGGACCGGACGTGTTCATCGATGCCTTTGCCCGCACCGAGCGTGCGCTGGGGCGGCCGCTCTCGGCCGTGATGGTGGGCGACGGTCCGGACAAGGAGCGCTACCAGGAGACCATGACGCGGCTCGGCCTTGGCCGGCGCATCCGCATGCTGGACGCCATGCCGGCAACCCAGGCCTTTGCACTTGCCCGCACCGTGATCGTGCCCTCGCGCGCCGAGGCCATGCCCTATATCGTGCTGGAGGCGCTCGCGGCCGAAAAGCCGCTGATCGCCAGCCGCGTCGGCGGGATTGCGGAAGTTCTGGGCAGTGACAGCCGGGCACTTGCCATCCCCGGCGATGCGGCGGATCTGTCTGCCCGCATGGTGGAGACAATGACCGAACCCGGCTGGCAGGCCGAGGTCATGCCGAAGCCGGAAGCGTTTCGCGCCACCTTCTCCGCTTCCGTGATGGCGCGCGACATGCTGGCGCTCTATCGCAGTCTTCAGCGCAACGCCCCCGCAAAGCTTTCTTAGCTTCTTGCTGCTAATGCTCGGCCAAGCCGCCCCGTGCGACCCCGTGCCCGCGCGCGGAGGCCGGACGCGGGCGCCAAGGGCGCTTTGATGACGGGCGGGATCTACAGACGATGAGCGAACCGGCACAACAGGACGACCGGGCCCGTGACACCGTTGCGGAGCGCCGGCGCCGCAGCCCTGCGGTGGCTGCAGACACCGGAGCCGCAGACGCGGTGCAGCTCAACCCGTTCGCCCGCGAGATCGCCGAGCAGTTCCGCCAGACGGCAACTTCGCCGGCTCTTCTGATCGGCCAGATCCGCCTCCTGGAATTCCTACTGCTGCTGGCGCTCAACCTGGCGATGGGGCTTGTCCTGAGCGAAGGGACATTCCTTCTCCACGCCGGCCTCAGCGCCGGTTGCGCCGGCCTCACCATTCTTCTCCTGCAGATCACGGATGCCTATCAGATCCCGTCGCTGCGCGCGGCTGGCCGCATGACGCGCCGGATTGTTGCCGCCTGGAGCATCGGCTTCCTGGTTCCGCTCGCCGGTGTCTGGCTCGGCCTTGCCGGTGCCTTCCCCTCGACCTTCCTTGCGATCTGGTATGGCGCGGGCCTGCTGCTGCTTCTGGCGCTGCGCCGGCTGATGGCCTTTGCCATTCGCCACTGGGCGCGCAACGGCACCATGGAGCGGCGCGCCGTGATCGTCGGCGGCGGCAAGCCGGCGCGCGATCTCGTGCGGGCGCTGGAGCGGCAGGCCGACAACGACATCCGCATCTGCGGCATCTTCGACGATCGCGGCGATGACCGCTCTCCCGATGTGGTGGCAGGCTACCCAAAACTCGGCACCTTTGCCGAGCTGGTGGAATTTGCCCGGCTGGCCCGCATCGACATGCTGATCATCGCGCTGCCGGCAACGGCCGAGGAGCGTATCCTGCAGCTGGCGCGCATGCTCTGGGTGCTGCCGGTGGATATTCGCCTTGCAGCGCATGCCAGCCAGCTGCGCTTTCGGCCGCGCGCCTATTCGCATATCGGCACCGTGCCGATGCTCGACATGTTCGACAAGCCGCTGCGCGATTGGGACGAGGTGGCCAAGCGCATCTTCGACATCGGCTTTTCGCTTTTGGCGCTCGCCCTTGCCTGGCCGATCATGCTGGTGGCCGCAATTGCCGTGAAGGCAAGCTCGAAGGGGCCCGTGCTCTTCGTACAGAAGCGCCATGGCTTCAACAACGAGGTCATCAACGTCCTCAAATTCCGGTCGATGTATACGGAGATGTCGGACCCGACGGCAAAGCGCGCCGTGACGAAGAACGATCCGCGCGTCACCCCCGTCGGGCGCTTTTTGCGCAAATCCTCGCTGGACGAGCTTCCGCAGTTCTTCAACGTGCTGCGCGGCGAGCTCTCGCTTGTCGGCCCGCGCCCGCACGCCGTGCATGCCCAGACCGGCGACCGGCGCTATGTCGACGTGGTGGAAAGCTATTTTGCCCGCCATCGGGTGAAACCCGGCGTCACCGGCTGGGCGCAGATCAACGGCCTGCGCGGCGAACTGGACAGCGACGACAAGATCCGCGCCCGCACCGCCTTCGACCTCGATTATATCGAGAACTGGTCGCTGCTGTTTGACCTTAAGATTCTTTTCCTCACGCCGATCCGCCTTCTCAACACGGACAATGCCTATTGAGCCCGCTGGTGCCGGAACAGCTGCCGGAGCGGGTATTTTATCCGCAAAGGGCAGCGCTGCGGCTGATCGGCTCGGCGCTGCTTGCCCTCGGCGTCTTCCTCTCGGGCTTCGTCATTTCGGAGCCTGCGCCCTACGAGCTGATGCTTGCGGTGCAGATCGCCCTGTTTTTCCTCGCCGGGTTGAAAATCTCGCGGGCGGTCGGGCCGCTTCTCATCCTGCTCCTGCTGTTTAACGTCGGCGGCATGCTGTCGCTGATGGTGATGGCGGATCTGTCCGGCGCGCCGATGTATATGGCGGTATCGCTATTCCTGGCGCTCACCGCCGTCTTCTATGCCGCCATGATCGAGGACGATCATCGCCGGCTGGGGCTGATCTTCCGGGCCTGGGTTGCGGCTGCGGTGATCACGGCGCTGCTGGGCATTCTCGGCTATTTCCACGCCTTTCCCGGCGCGGAAGTGTTTACGCTCTACGACCGGGCAAAGGGCGCCTTCCAGGACCCGAATGTCTTCGGCCCCTATCTGGTCGCTCCAGCGCTCTATCTGATGTACCGGCTGCTGACGGGCGGGCTTGCCGCAGCGCCTCTGACGCTTGCAGGCCTGCTGGTGCTGACGCTTGGCATCTTCCTGTCGTTTTCGCGCGCCGCCTGGGGCCTCTATCTGTTTTCGGCGCTGGCACTCATCGCCGTCATGTTGCTGAAGGAACGCACGGCCGCCTTCCGGCTCAAAATCTTCACGCTGGCGCTTGCCGCCCTGCTTCTCGCCATGCTGTCGGTGGGGCTCGCCCTGCAGTCGAAGAAAGTGTCCGACCTCTTCCTCAACCGCGCCAAGCTGGTGCAGGATTATGACGGCGCACGGCTCGGCCGCTTCGAACGCCACAAGATGGGCTTCCTGATGGCCATGGAGCGGCCGCTCGGGCTCGGCCCCATGGTGCTTGGAAAAATGTTCGGCGAGGACGAGCACAATATCTGGCTGAAATCGCTCACCACCTATGGCTGGCTCGGCTTCGTGTCCTACCTTCTGCTGGTGTGGTCGACGCTTGTCATCGGCTTTCGCGCCCTCCTGCGCGACAGACCCTGGCAACCCTACCTGATGATCGCCTGGATCGTGCTGGCCGGCCATACCATGATCGGCAATGTCATCGACCTCGACCACTGGCGCCATGTCTATCTGCTGTTCGGCCTGATCTGGGGCTGTTTCGCCCTGGAACAGGCGCATGGCCGCAAGGCTTCGGCAGCGCATCCGGCTTGACTTTGCCGAAGACCGTTCCACATTTTGAAGCATGATCACAGCAGAGCAAATTCGCGCCGCGCGCGCCATGATCGGGATGTCGCTGGAAGAGCTTTCCCGCGAAAGCGGCCTGTCCGTTTCCGACGTCGAAGGCCTCGAACGCGGGGTGGCATTTGGGGTCGATACAGCGCGCCTGCGCCAATGCCTGGAACGCCATGGCATCGTGTTCCTCGCCACCGGAGAGGACGATCCCGGCGTCGGGCCCGGTCTTCGCCTGCGCCATGCGCCCGCCGACGAAGGCATACGTCCGGAAAACCTCAACGCCGATAACGACGGCTAAGCCGGGCGAAACGCTTCGCTTTCCCGAAAATGAGCAAGCGGCGACCGAAGAGCCGCCTACTCCCCTTGCCTGCGCCGAAAAGGCCGCAGCGCGGCGCAGCCGTCCCGCATTCCGAAATCTCCCCCTGCCCTGTCCTTTCGTGAGCTGCTCCCCGCGGCGGGCTGTGTGTCCCCGTGCAAAAACCCTTTTCAAGCGCGCTTCGAATGTGCGGGAACAAAATCGCCGGATCGTCGTTGTCGCACGCCCATTACGAAAAGGATTTCCCATGGCACGCAGCAACAGCCTCTACTTCGTCATCGGTGCCCTCGTCATCGCAGTGGCCGGCCTTGGGGCCTATGTCATTCGCGAGGAGACCAAGCCCAAGGGCGTCGAGATGAGCATCACCGGCAATGGCGTCAAAGTGGAACAGAATTGATTTCCCGCAAGGAACCCCGTTTGCGTAGGTGCAAATATTCGGATATACAATCAACCGGGGAATAAATGAAAGCTTCAACGGCTTTCCAACAAAAGAGGGTGGCAGATGACCAAGCATATCGACAAGCAATCGACGGAAAAATCCGCGTTCAAGAAGGTCTGGAACGTCAGCGAATTCGCGCGACGCTACCGGCTGGATGCACGTGAGGAAAACCGTCTGTTAAAGCTGCTCGGTCCGTTTGCCTCTGAACAGGAGCTGCTGATGAATGCCACCCGCACGCCGATCTTTCGATAGGCATTCTTTCCACAGCCCGCCACTTTTGCCCTTGCACCCTGCGCGGCAAGTCAGTAATGAGAGCGTGCTTCGAAAGAAGCGGGTCGGGGCGTAGCGCAGCCCGGTAGCGCACTTGACTGGGGGTCAAGGGGTCGTCGGTTCAAATCCGGCCGCCCCGACCATTTAAGACAATTAGATAGCCAGTTCCCCCAGGACTGGTTGTTGCCTTAGAAGCTTAAAAGGCAGCTTATAAACTCTCCTCCATAATACTGTGGTTAATAGTGCAGCAGTGAATTTGATCACAGAATTCATGCTATAGTCTCGTCGCGAACCACCGCGTGAGGAAGCATGAAGCCAGATAGATTGCTGAAACTTCTGAAGGAGATGGACAGTCGACTATCGCGGCTATCAGTTCAGCTTGATAATGAACGCGGCAGTTCAAAGGCTGTTTCAACGCTTATTGATGATCTCCGCGATATCAGAACAGTCATCAAAAGGCGTATTGGGAAAATTGCCTCCGTCACCACATCCGACGTTGACGAATTGGAGCGCATTATCAATGACGCCCGGGAGGCCGCAGCTGCCATACGTGGGTTTAGCAAAGGCGATCCTGTTTTCCTGACCTTGGAATCAATATCCTCTGATAAGGTGGGCCTCTTGAATCTCATTGCGGGATTAAAGATCGGCTTGAGCCTTGTGACTCCTGACGATGTTATAAGTGCAACGCCAGGCCAAAAGACAGCGGCATTTCAGTTCAAGGTGTTGGACGGAATTCTTACGGTTGTCGACCAGCCACTATATGCGGCCGAGCGAGAGAGAGACCGAGCGGTTGCGGCCTTGAACGACGTCATTGAGTATGGTGATTACGTAAATGAGGAATTGAGTAAAACCAATGCGTCCCCTCGGCTGAGGTATGAGTTTCAAAATCTTCAGGGGAAATTATTAGCACACAATAACATAGTTCAGGTCGGGCAGAGTGCGAATCGGTGCACCGTATCCGTTGACGCGCACTCCGAGGAGCTTTCTGCTCCAATCTCCGGAATACTGATATCTCATCTACGGACTGTATTCGATGCTCTATCTCAGTTCGAACAATGGCGCGCCTATTGTGAAGATGCTGCATTGGCTAACCTAGATGTGAAATCCGTCAGAGCGCTTTCCGAGGCCGTTAAATCACTTGGTAGTCAATTCAAAAATGAACCGGCGGTGGATAAGTCAGTGCTTGGTGCCTTAGATGCAGTTGACCGCTGGGTTAGCGAGGAAGCTAAACCTGACAATCGCGACGTCCTATCTTTAGCGAGAACGTTGGAGAACATCTGGTCAGCGGTGACCAAGGCGCTCCTACTTGCGGGGAAAATGGCAGCCAAAGAGAGCACGAAAGCAGCTATGGTGTGCGTAATAACGGCGCTGCTTGTCGCCGGCGCAAACGGAATGATCCCGGCCATAGCAAAGGTTCCGGGCGCGGGATGGATCGAACCTGTTTACAACTTCTTCAAATTACAGAGCAAGTAGCGTCAGCGATGCTGCCGACAGGCTAACTTCGGCTCTGCCTCAGCGAACCTGATCGAGCAGGCGCTTGCATTCCAGAAGGTCGAAGAGCGCTTCCTGCAACAGCGCGCGGTCTTCCTTGGCAATCGAGCTTTTGCCGATGGAGACCTCCAGCCCGTCATCCTCCGAGCCGCCGCCGAAGCCGAAGAAACGGCCGCTGGGCTTTGCCTTCGGGCGCCCGACGATCTGGTCGTCCTCGGGATTGGCAACCTTCGGTTCGGCCGGGCGGTCGCTGTTGGCGGCCATGATGGCTTCCATCGTGGCAAGATCGCCGGACGCAATGGCGGAGACGAACTTGTTGCCATTGGTGCGCAAGAGCTTCTGCACGCCCTTGATCGTATAGCCATGGTCGTAGAGCAGGTGGCGGATGCCTTTCAGAAGATCGACATCTTCCGGGCGATAGTAGCGGCGCCCGCCGCCGCGCTTCATCGGCTTGATCTGCGGAAACCGGGTTTCCCAGAAGCGAAGCACGTGCTGCGGCAGGTCGAGGTCGTCGGCAACTTCGCTGATGGTGCGAAAGGCGTCCGGGCTCTTGTCCACGTCTTCATCTCCGGCAGTCAGCGACTCAACGCCACGTCAAATGTATTCGTCGGACCGCATTTCAACGGTTTGCGGCGTCGAACTCAAGCGGTTTGAGAGAGAATGAACAGCTAAGTGGCCGCGGGGCCCTGCGATGCCGGGACAGATTGACCGGCCGGGCTGAAAAGGCAGGCCGATCAGCTCGCCGGATTGGCGGGCTTGGCCTTCGCCTTGCGCTGCAGATGCGACTTCAGGATGCGCTGCTTGAGCACGTTGGAAGCCTTGAACGTCATCACCCGGCGCGGCGAGATCGGCACTTCTTCGCCGGTCTTTGGATTGCGGCCGATACGCTCGTTCTTCGAGCGCACCTGGAAGGTGGCGAAGGAGGAGAGCTTGACCATCTCGCCCCGCACGATGGCGTTGCAGATCTCGTCGATCACCGTTTCGACAAGCTCGGCCGACTCGGTCCGCGAAAGACCGACCTTGCGAAATACCGATTCCGCCAAGTCTGCTCGTGTCACTGTCTTGCCGGCCATGAGCCCCGCCCGTCAAAGTTCGATTTCAAACGCGTGCAAACTCTATGTCCCTTGGAGTTCGGGGTCAAGCGCTTGTAAACACGAGATTACCAGCGAACGAGCAGCGCCCCCCAGGTGAAGCCGCCGCCCATGGCTTCCAGCATCACCAGATCGCCCTTCTTGATGCGCCCGTCCGCTGCCGCCACCGAAAGCGCCAGAGGAATGGAGGCGGCCGAGGTGTTGCCGTGCAGGTCGACGGTGATGACGACCTTTTCGGTTGGAATGCCGAGCTTCTTGGCCGAGCCATCGATGATGCGGCGGTTGGCCTGGTGCGGCACCAGCCAGTCGAGGTCGTCGGCAGTGGTGCCGGTCGCCGTAAAGGCCGCCTCGATGACATCGGTGATCATGCCGACGGCATATTTGAACACCTCACGGCCTTCCATGCGCAGATGACCGACAGTGCCCGTGGTGGAGGGGCCGCCATCGACATAGAGCTTGTCCTTGTGGGAGCCGTCCGAGCGCAGATGCGCGGTCAGGACGCCGCGATCGGCAATCGTTCCCTCGCTCTCCTGCGCTTCGAGAACCAGCGCGCCCGCGCCATCGCCGAAGAGCACGCAGGTGGTGCGGTCCGTCCAGTCGAGAATGCGCGAAAATGTTTCCGCGCCGATGACCAGCGCGCGCCTCGCAAGACCGGCCTTCAGATGCGCATCAGCCGTCGCCATGGCATAGACGAAGCCGGTACAGACGGCCTGCACGTCAAACGCATAGCCCTGCGTCATGCCGAGTCGGTTCTGGATGTTCACCGCCGTTGCCGGAAAGGTGTTGTCGGGCGTCGATGTCGCGACAATGACGAGATCGATATCGGCGGGCGTCAGGCCGGCCTTGTCAAGGGCCGCGCGCGCCGCCTGCTCGCCGAGGGAGGCTGTGGTTTCGCCTTCGCCGGCGATGTAACGCTGGCGGATGCCGGTGCGCTGCACGATCCAGTCGTCAGACGTTTCCACCAGGCTTTCGAGTTCCTTGTTGGTGACCTGGCGCTGTGGCAGCGCGGCACCGAATCCCAGAACCACTGAACGGATCATGCGCGTCATTCCTGATTCCTTACGCCGCTTCTTCCGGACCTGCCGGCGGCAGACGGCGGGCATGATAGTCTTTGAGATCCTGCAGGATCTTGTCATTCAACTGATTGCGCACCATGTCATAGCCGACGTCGATGGCAGAGGCATAACCTTCCGCATCCGTGCCGCCATGGCTCTTGATGACGATGCCGTTCAGCCCGAGAAAGACGCCGCCATTGACCTTGCGCGGGTCCATTTTCTCGCGCAGGCGATCGAAGGCGCCCTTGGCGAAGAGATAACCGATCTTCGACATCAGCGTGCGCGACATGGCAGACCGCAGAAGCTCCGCCATCTGCTTGGCGGTGCCTTCGGCGGTCTTCAGCGCGATATTGCCGGTAAAGCCCTCGGTCACCACCACATCGACCACGCCGCGGCCGATATCGTTGCCCTCGACAAAGCCGTGATAGGCGATCGTCGACAGGTTCGCCTCGCGGATCATGCGGCCGGCCTCGCGCACCTCTTCCTGTCCCTTGACCTCCTCGACGCCGACATTGAGGAGGCCGACGGTCGGGCGCTCGATCTCGAAGAGCGAGCGGGCCATGGCGCCGCCCATCAGGGCAAAATCGAGCAGCTGGCGGGCATCCGCCCCGATGGTGGCGCCGATATCGAGCACGATGCTTTCACCGCGCAGCGTCGGCCAGATGCCGGCAATGGCCGGACGCTCGATGCCGGCCATGGTGCGCAGGCAAAACACGGCCATGGCCATCAGCGCGCCGGTATTGCCGGCGGAGACGGCCACATCGGCATCGCCGCTTTTGACCGCATCAATCGCGCGCCACATGGACGAGACATGCCGGCCGCGGCGCAGCGCCGCACTCGGCTTCTCATCCATGGTGATGGCGACGTCACAATCGTGAAACACCGTCTTTGCGGCAAGTTTTGGATATTTCGCAAGCAGCGGCTCGCACAACGCCTTCTGCCCGAAAAGCAGGAAGGTCACATCCGGGTGCCGGTCGAGCGCCTTGGCCGCGCCGGGGATGACGACTTGCGGACCAAAATCGCCGCCCATGGCATCGAGAGATATCCTGATCACGCGTTCCTGATCCTTCTGTCCCGCGCTTGGCGAAATCGCGGCCAAAATACTGTTTCTGCCGCCGCATACAACTCATTGCTGGAGAAATGCAAACGCTATTCCTTGGTTTTCCAGTCCTTGAGCACGGCAAAGGGGTTCGGCTTGCCCCCGTTTGGCGTGTCGTCGGCCTCGATATGGTCGGCAAACTCCGAGCCGGGCTTGCGCGGGTAAGGGTTGATCGCAAGCGCTGCAAACTCCGCCACCACCGCGCCGGCATCGATCGTATCGCCGACGAAGGTCTCGGGAAGGTCGGGGCCTTCCGGATCGAGCACCATCTCGGCCGTATCACTGGTGATCAGGCGAGCAAGCTTTGAACCTTCCGGCACGAAGATCTGTTCCAGAACCTCGTCGATATCGGCTTCCACCGGCTCCAGCGTCACGACGCAGGCCTGCACGATATGGGCCTCGACTCGGCCCTTCAGCCGGACGCCATCCTTCTTCCAGCGGGCAATCTGCAGATCGGCCTTCAACGACGTGACCGACAGCACCTGCCACAGCTCGGCAAGCGCCGCACGCTCGCGCTCATCCGCCTCGACATGGACGGTGACGGCATTGGCTGAAATATGGCCGACCTTGACCAGATAGGAAAAGGGCGGCTTTTCGCTGGGATCGTGCGGTGTCATCATCACTGTTCTTTCTTTCCGGGCTCAGGCAGCGTCAGAAGGCCACGCGCGATATCGTCTTCGGTGACGGCGGCAAGCGCGACCTGCGCCCGCATCATCCAGCCACCCAGACCATCCATCGACGGGGCATCGGCGTCCGAGGGATAAAAATTGCGCCGCAAGGCGGCAGACAGAGCCGGCGCATCGCCGGCCTCGAGGGCTTTTCCATAGGATTCCAGCCGGCCATAGAACATGCCGGCGAGCTTCTTCATGCGCTTCGGCACCGCCTGATCGCCAATGCCCAGTTCCCGGATCGAATGGTCGATGTCCTGGAAGAAGGCATCCATGATCTCCTGGGCCAGTTCCTGACCGCTGATGCCCGACTTAGCCGTGCGGCGGAAAAACAGGATCATCACCACGGACAGCATCTCGAACCGGCCCATCACCGTGTCCGGCACATCAAGATCCGTATAGAAGAAAGGAATGCGGGCTGCCGAGGTCAAGCTGGCATATTGCCGGTCGACGATGGCGCGATTGCGATTTTTCTTTGCGAAAAGACCGAAGATCATGAAAGCCTGCACTTCTTGGCCGCCAAAGCGGATGCTGGTCAAGCCAGCCGTGTTGCATGGAAACGAAAGCTGGTTTACCGAAGCAGGCACGAATTGCAATGCCGTTCCGGCGTCGCAGCGATGAGGCGGGCGGATTTCAGGCCCTCGCCGACCGAAACATGCCGGTGTTCGCGGAATAGCCACAATGCTATCGCAGCACGGACCAACCGGTTGGCGGGATGGAACACATGAGGACAGGGTGTTGAAGAAGCAGGTGGTTGGGTCTCATTTGGGTATGGCCGGCAAGGCTGCGATCGTGGCGGTCACCGTGACACTGGGACTGTCCGGCTGCACGACGGGGATCGGCGAAACGCTGCACAACGGCTACGTGCTGGACAAGGATGCGCTGGACCTGACGCCGGAAGGTTCGAGCCGCGAGCAGGTTCTGCTCTCCATGGGCACCCCCTCGACGACCGCGACCTTCGACGGCGAAGTGTTCTACTATATCTCGCAGAAGCGCGAACGGCCGGTGGCCTTCATGAAGCCGCGCCTGGTCGAACAGACCGTGGTGGCCTTCTACTTCAACAAGGATGGCGTGGTTGCCCGGCGCGCCGTCTACACGCTGAAGGACGGCCAGGTGTTCGACACGATTTCGCGCACGACGCCGACGGGCGGCCGCGACCTTACCTTCCTGCAGCAGCTGCTGTCCGGCGGCACGGGCGGTGGTGCCGGTGCGGCGGCCAACACGTTCCGCAACATGATGGGCGGCGGCAACAACGGTATGTAAACGGCATCGGGGGCGCCCTGCCCCCTTTACCGACAGACAACAGACCGACAGACAAAAGGCCCGCGGCTTCGTTTCAAAGCCGCGGGCCTTTTTTCAATGCTGAGCGTCAGGCGTCAGGCCGCCAAGATCGCCAGCAGCAGCAGCGCCACGATATTGGTGATCTTGATTGCCGGATTGACCGCCGGGCCTGCCGTATCCTTGTAAGGATCGCCCACCGTGTCGCCGGTGACGGAAGCCTTGTGGGCATCCGAGCCCTTCAGATGCCGCTGGCCGTCCTTGTCGACAAAGCCATCCTCGAAGCTCTTCTTGGCATTGTCCCAGGCGCCGCCGCCGGACGTCATAGAAATGGCGACGAAAAGGCCGTTGATGATGACACCGAGCAGCGAGGCGCCAAGCGCCGCGAAGGCCGAGGCCTTGGAGCCGGAAATCAGGAGAACGCCGAAATAGACGACGACCGGCGCCAGCACCGGCAGAAGCGACGGCACGATCATTTCGCGGATCGCGGCCTTTGTCAGGATATCGACGGCGCGGCCGTAATCCGGCTTCTCCGTGCCGGCCATGATGCCCGGGCGGTTGCGGAACTGGGCGCGCACCTCCTCGACGATCGAGCCTGCCGCCCGCCCGACGGCTGTCATCGCCATGCCGCCGAAGAGATAGGGAATGAGGCCGCCAAAGATGAGGCCGGCCACGACATAAGGATTGGCCAGGCTGAAGGAGATATCGCCGACATCGGCGAAATACGGATACTGCGCCCCGTTTGCGGCGAAATAGGCAAGATCGTTCGCATAGGCGGCAAACAGCACCAGCGCGCCGAGGCCGGCCGAGCCGATGGCATAGCCCTTGGTGACGGCCTTGGTGGTGTTGCCGACCGCATCGAGCGCGTCGGTCGATTTGCGCACTTCCGGCGGAAGGCCCGCCATTTCCGCGATGCCGCCAGCATTGTCGGTGACGGGGCCGAAGGCATCAAGCGCCACGATCATGCCGGCAAGGCCGAGCATGGTGGTGACGGCGATGCCGGTGCCGAAGAGGCCACCGAGCTGATAGGTGGTGATGATGCCGCCGACGATGACGATGGCCGGAAGCGCGGTTGATTCGAGCGACACCGCCAGCCCCTGGATGACATTGGTGCCGTGGCCGGTGACGGAGGCCTGCGCGATGGAATTGACCGGCCGCTTGTTGGTGCCGGTGTAATATTCGGTAATCACCACGATGAGCGCAGTGACGACAAGGCCAAGAATGCCGCAGAAGAAGAGATTGGCGCCGGTGATCTCCTTGCCAGCCACCGTGCCGATGGAGCCCCAGCCGATGGTGAAGGACGTGGCAACCGCAAGGCCGACGATCGACAGAGCGCCGGTGGCGATCAGCCCCTTGTAGAGCGCGCCCATGATGGAGCCGTTGGTGCCGAGCTTCACGAAGAAGGTACCGGCAATCGAGGTGAGGATGCAGACCGCGCAGATGGCCAGCGGATAGGCCATGATGACCCCGAGCGTCGGCACACCGGCAAAGAAGATTGCCGCGAGAACCATGGTGGCAACGACCGAGACGGCGTAGGTTTCAAAGAGGTCTGCCGCCATGCCAGCGCAATCGCCGACGTTGTCGCCGACGTTATCGGCAATAGTTGCGGGATTGCGCGGATCGTCTTCCGGGATACCGGCCTCGACCTTGCCGACAAGATCGCCGCCGACGTCAGCGCCCTTGGTGAAGATGCCGCCGCCGAGACGGGCGAAGATGGAGATGAGCGAGGCGCCGAAGCCGAGAGCCACCAGCGCATCGATGACATGCCGGCTGCCCGGCGCATTGCCGAGACCGTAGACCAGGATGGCGTAGTAGATGGAGACGCCGAGAAGGGCCAGGCCCGCCACCAGCATGCCGGTGATGGCGCCGGACTTGAAGGCGATGTCGAGGCCGGCGGCAAGGCTGTGCGAGGAGGCCTGGGCCGTGCGCACATTGGCGCGCACCGACACATGCATGCCGATAAAACCGGCCGCTCCGGAGAGCACCGCGCCGATGACGAAGCCGAGCGCGGCAAGCCCGGACAGGAGCGCCCAGGTTGCGACGGTCACCACCGCGCCGACGATGGCGATGGTCATATACTGGCGCGTGAGGTAGGCCTGCGCCCCCTCCCGGATATAGCCGGCAATTTCCTGCATGCGCGCGTTGCCCTGATCGGCCGCCAGCACCGAGCGCGTGGCCCAGGCCGCATAGGCGATCGACAGGAGACCGCAAACGATCACACCCACTATCACTGTCATACGATTTTCCTCTCCCAAAATACCGGCCACAGCCTCTGTGCCGGACGAGAACCGCGCGCCTCCCCTCCCAAGGAGCCTGTGACACGGTTCACCACCCAAGAGTGCGGTGATGAGGAAAGGGCGTCAAGGGTTTACCCGGCAAGGGTTGCTCAACAGCCTAACTTCGTCTGTATTTGAAGGATGTGAGGCAGATCAAACGGCGCGCGAGGGCTTCTGCCGGAGAATCAGGGCGCCGATCAGCACCAGGCAGAGGATGGCAACCGGCCAGATGGCAAGATTGATGAAGGACCAGCCATAGGAGGTGAAAACCTTGCCGGAGGAAAAGGACGACAGGGCCACCGAGCCGAACAGCACGATATCATGAAAGCCCTGCACCTTGTCGGCCTCGTGAGGGCGATAGGTGGAGGCGATGATGGCGGTGGAGCCGATGAAGCCGAAATTCCAGCCGATGCCGAGCAGCACCAGCGCGCCCCAGAAATTCCACAGCTCGATGCCGAGATGGGCAGTGACGGCGCAGGCCATCAGCGTGACGAGCCCGAGCGCCACGACCCGCTCTGCCCCCAGCCGCGCGATGATCATGCCGGTAAAGAAGCTCGGGCCGAACATGGCCAGCACATGCCACTGGATGCCGAGCGTGGCGAGTTCCGTCGGGAAACCGCAGCCGACGACCATGGCAAGCGGCGCCCCGGTCATCACGAAGGTCATCAGCGCATAGGTGCCGATGCCGCAGATCATTCCGGTGGCGAAGCGCTGCGTGGCGACGATTTCGCGCAGCGGCCGTGCCGCACCGCTCTTTTCCGTCACCTTCGCCGGCTGCGGCAGCTTCAGGAAGAAGAGGATGGAGATAGCGATGAGGCTGAGCGGCAGGAGCGCGAGGAACGTGCCGGCAAAGGTGACCGGCGAAAAGAGATCCTTGGCCCAGATGGCCAGCTGCGGGCCGATGATGGCCGAAACGATGCCGGCGCCGAGGATCCAGGAAATCGCCTTGGGCTTGAACATCGAGGGCGAGGCATCGGCGGCGGCAAAGCGGATCTTCTGGGTAAAGCCGCCGCTGATGCCGATCATCATCAGGCCAAAGGCGAACAGCCAGAAATTGCCCTTGAACAGCGCGATTGCGGCAAGCGTGCCGCCACAGGCACCGATCAGCGCCCCGGTCATGAAGGCGGCCTGACGTCCGAGAACGCGCGAGACAAGGGCAATGCCGATCGCGCCAAGCGCAGTTCCGACATTAAAGCCGGTGACCGGTGCCGTCGCCAGCGACTTGTCGGCGGCAAGCAGCTGGTAGCCGGCCAGTGCGCCGACGGAGATGGACAGAGGGGCTGCCGCCCCCATCACCGCCTGGGCGGCAGCCAGGAGGAAAACATTGCGGCGCGCCGCCGAAAGCTGCCGTTCCAGTCCCTCGCCGCCCGTATCCATCTGCCTTACCGCCTATTTCTTGGCTTCGACCCGAACCTGCTTGGCAATGCGATCGAGAACCGCATTGACGATCTTGGGCTCTTCGCCGTCGAAGAAGGCCTGGGCGATCTCGACATATTCCGTGACGATGACAGCGACCGGCACATCCTTGCGCTCAAGGATCTCGAAGGTGCCGGCGCGCAGGATGGCGCGCAGCGTCGAATCGAGGCGCGACAGCGGCCAGCTTTCGAGAAGCGAGGAGCGCACGAGCGGATCGATCTTGGTCTGGTCGCGCACGACGCCCGAGACGATGGAGCGGAACCAGGACGGATCGGCCTTCAGATAGGTGTCGCCGTCGAGCTCCTGGCCGAGACGATGCGCCTCATATTCCGCCACGACTTCCAGAACGCCGGTGCCGCCGATATCCATCTGGTAAAGCGCCTGCACGGCCGCCAAACGGGCCGCGCCGCGCTGGTTGGCCGGTTTTACCGGCTGCTGCAGATCCTTCGCCATGGCTCAGGCGCCCAGCTTTTCGCGCAGTTCGATCATGGAAAGCGCCGCGCGCGCTGCAAAGCCGCCCTTGTCCTTCTCGCTCTTCTTGACGCGCGCCCAGGCCTGCTCGTCGTTTTCGACGGTCATGATGCCATTGCCGATGGCAAGCGATTCCGACACGGCAAGATCCATCAGGGCGCGGGAGGATTCGTTGGAGACGATATCGAAGTGATAGGTCTCGCCGCGAATGACCATGCCGAGCGCGACAAAGCCGTCATAGTTGACACCGCCCTGCTCAGCCGCATCGAGCGCCATGGCAATCGCCGGCGGGATCTCGAGCGCGCCCGGAACCGTCACCACGTCATAGGTCGCACCGGCTTCGGTGAGCGCGGACGTCGCGCCATCGAGCAGCGCATCGGCCATGTCGTCATAGAAACGAGCTTCGACAATGAGGAGGTGAGGCTTCAAAGAATCGGTCATGGGTCGTCCTGGTCGCAATTCTGCGAAATGATCTGTTGGGAATTGCGGCGGTCAAACCACGCCACGCGCGCCTTGGCAAGCGATTTTCGAGTTTGGCTGCTGTTCAGGGCGCCCGCAGGTCCTATAGAAAGGCGCCAAAGCCTGCCATTGTTCAACCGGAATGACCTTATGCCCCCGATCCCGACGATCGAAACGCAGCGTTTGACGCTTCGCCCCCACCACCTTGATGACTTCGACAGTTTTGTTGCCCTCTGGGCCGATCCGGCCGTTTCGCTCTATGTGGGCGGCAGGCCGGCGACGCGCGAGGAAGTCTGGCAAAAGCTGATGCAGCGCACCGGCATGTGGCACCACATGGGTTTTGGCTTTCTGGTCATCGAGGAGAAAGAAAGCGGAAAACTGGTGGGCGAAGCGGGCTTTCACGAGGCGCGCCGCCCGCTCACCCCTTCGATCGAGGGCACGCTGGAAACCGGCTGGATGGTTTTACCTGAACATTGGGGAAAGGGCTATGCCAGCGAGGCGGTGGCCGCCCTCATCGCGTGGGGCGAGCAGAATTTCAGAGCCATGGACATGAGTGCCATCATCCACCCCGATAACGGCGCTTCCCTTGCCGTGGCGCGCAAGGCCGGTTTTTTCGAAATCGCCCGCACCGAATACAAGGGACCCTGCGTGGTTCTTCTGCGCCCGCGCCGGGAAGATGCCGCCTGAGGCGGCGGCGTAGCCTCAGTCTGCCTCAGCGGCTTGCCGGAAACTCCGCAAGGCGTGCGGCATAGCGCGCCATCGTATCGACTTCGAAATTGACGAAATCGCCGGCTTTGAGATCGCCCCAGGTGGTGACTTCCAGCGTGTGGCGAATGAGCAGGACATCGAAATTGGCGCCATCAACGGCATTGACGGTGAGCGAGGTGCCGTCCAGCGCGACAGAGCCTTTTGGCGCGACGAAACGGGCCAGCGCCTCGGGCGCGCGCAGGCGGATGCGCACGGCCTCGCCTTCGGCGGTGATCGACAGCACTTCGGCCTTGCCATCGACATGTCCGGACACGATATGGCCGCCCAGTTCGTCGCCGATCTTCAGCGCCCGTTCCAGGTTGATGCGGCGGCCTGGAGCCCAGGAGGAAATCGTCGTCAGCCGCAGCGCCTCTTCCCAGGCTTCCACCTCGAACCAGCGCTCGTTGCTGCCGTCCTCGGGCAGTTTCGTCACCGTCAGGCACACGCCCGAATGGGAGATGGAGGCGCCGATATCGATGGTTTTCGGATCATAGGCGGTGTTGACGCGAAGGCGCACGCCCTCATCGAGCGGCGAGAGGTCGGCGACAGTGCCGACATCGGTCACGATACCTGTAAACATTGAAAGTCCCTCTCATATTCCGAGCAGCAGTCCTCGCCGAAGCGAAGCCGGCGGACGGCGCTGTATTCCTGCGGGATATCGGTGCGGGCAAGCGGCGATTCAATGCCGCCCTCGCCGATCTCGACCGGCCCTTCGAGAAGAAGGATGCGATCCACCAGCCCGGCCTCCAGGAAGGCGCGGGCAACAGTGGCGCCGCCCTCCACCAGAACGGAGGAAAGGCCGCGGGCGGCAAGCGCCGTCAGAAGCGATGCGAGATCATCCACCTCAAGGATTTCGACCCCGGCCTCGACCAGATGCTGGCGGCGGGTGGAAAGTGCCTGCGCGGTGTCAGACGCCGGCGTCGGCGCAAGTGCGCTATCGGCGGACGGATGGGCCGGCGTCGGCGCAAGATTGTCCCCCTCTGCCCTGCCGGGCATCTCCCCCACAGGGGGGGAGATCAGGGAGGATGCCGCCTGCCCGTCCGCTTGTGTCCGTGCGGGGGAAGCGGGTGGTGGGGTGGCGGAAGTGGGGTGCGGGGTGGCGGAAGAAGCCTGCGCCGCGGGGGTGGAAGCGTGGGGGCTATTGGGGAACGGATGCGCTGGCGGCGGGGTGATCTCCCCCCCTGTGGGGGAGATCCCCGGCAGGGCAGAGGGGGGTGTGCGCAGCGCAGCCAGGATGACCGGGACATTGCGCGCGGTCTTCACCAGCTTCGACGTCAGCGGCAGGCGCAGGTGGTGGTCGAGCACGATGCGCATCGGCGAGCGATGCTCCAGCCCGTGCAGACGCACCGTCAGTTCGGGATCATCGGCGATCGCCGTGCCGATGCCGACAAGGATGGCATCCGTTTCGGCCCGCAGCGCCTGCATGTTGGCGCGCGAGACGGGTCCGGTAATGGCGACCTGCCCGGCGCCCGTGCGGCCGATCATGCCATCCTTCGATACGGCAAGCTTCAGCGTCACATGGGCCCGCGCTTTGGTCTGGCGCATCAGATACGCGGCAAGCGTCCGGCGGCCTTCGGCCTCCAGCACGCCCGTCTCCACGGTGATGCCGGCCTCGCGCAGAATGGCAAACCCGCGACCGGAGACACGGGGATCGGGATCGGCAAGGCACACGACCACGCGGGCGATGCCGGCGGCGACCAGCGCATTGGCGCAGGGCGGCGTGCGGCCATAATGGGAGCATGGTTCCAGCGTCACATAGGCGGTGGCGCCGCGCGCCGCCTCCCCCGCCTTGGCAAGCGCCTGGGTTTCGGCATGCGGGCGGCCGCCGACGGCGGTCACGGCGGCGCCGATGATGACGCCGTCCTTGACGATCACGCAACCGACGGAGGGATTGGTGCCGGTCTGGCCGGTGTGCTGGCGCGACAGCGCAAGGGCTGCGGCCATGAAGCGCTGGTCGTCCGAATAATTGTCGTCAGCATCCGGCCCAAAGGGCCGGCAATCCGCGGCCGCCCCGCCCATGGCTCAGGAATCCACGGTGGAATCGCGGCCGATACGGGCGCTGATCTCGGCAATCACCTTTTCGAAATCCTCCGCATGGGAGAAATCGCGATAGACCGAGGCATAGCGGACGAAGGCCACGTCATCGAGGCTTTTCAGGGCCTCCAGAACCTGAAGGCCGATCTGTTCGGACGAAATCTCGCTCTCGCCCGAACTTTCGAGCCGCCGCACGATGCCCGACACCGCCCGCTCGATGCGGTCGTTGTCGACGGGCCGCTTGCGTAGCGCGATCTGGAACGACCGCACCAGCTTGTTGCGGTCGAAAGGTACCTTGCGGCCCGTCTTCTTCGTCACCATGAGCTCGCGCAACTGCACGCGCTCAAACGTAGTGAAGCGACCGCCACAATCGGGGCAGATGCGCCGCCGGCGGATGGAGGTGAAATCCTCGGCCGGACGCGAATCCTTGACCTGGCTGTCTTCGGAACCGCAATAGGGGCAGCGCATCCGTTCAAAGGCCTCTTACATATAGGGGTACATCGGGAAACGATCGGTGAGCGTGACGACCTTGTCGCGCACCGAGGCTTCCACGGCGGCATTGCCCTCATCCGAATTGGCAACCTTCAGGCCATCGAGAACCTCGACGATCAGATTGCCGATTTCGGCGAATTCCGCTTCCTTAAAGCCGCGCGTCGTGCCGGCCGGCGTGCCGAGACGGATGCCGGAGGTGACGAAGGGCTTTTCCGGATCGAACGGGATGCCGTTCTTGTTGCAGGTGACGAAGGCGCGGCCAAGCGCTGCTTCCGCCCGCTTGCCGGTGGCGTTCTTCTTGCGCAGATCGACCAGCATCAGGTGGTTGTCGGTGCCGCCGGACACGATATCGAGATTGTGGCTGATCAGGGTATCGGCCAGAACCTTGGCGTTCTTCACCACCTGGGCGGCATAATCCTTGAATTCCGGCTGCAGCGCTTCGCCGAAGGCAACGGCCTTTGCGGCAATCACATGCATCAGCGGGCCACCCTGCAGGCCGGGGAAGACGGCCGAATTGAACTTCTTGGCCAGATCCTCATGGTTGGTGAGGATCATGCCGCCGCGCGGGCCACGCAGCGACTTGTGGGTCGTGGTGGTGGCGACATGGCAATGCGGGAACGGCGACGGGTGCACGCCACCGGCCACCAGACCGGCGATGTGGGCCATGTCGACCATCAGATAGGCACCGACCGAGTCGGCGATCTCGCGGAAACGCTGCCAGTCCCAGATGCGGGAATAGGCGGTGCCGCCGGCAATGATCAGCTTCGGCTTGTGTTCTTCGGCCTTGCGGGCGACTTCATCCATGTCGAGCTGGTTGTCGTCTTCGCGCACGCCGTAGGAAACGACGTTGAACCACTTGCCGGACATGTTGACCGGCGAACCATGCGTCAGGTGACCGCCGGAATTGAGGTCGAGGCCCATGAAGGTGTCGCCCGGCTGCAGGAGCGCCAGGAACACGGCCTGGTTCATCTGCGAACCGGAATTCGGCTGAACGTTGGCAAAGCCGACGCCGAACAGTTTCTTCGCGCGTTCGATGGCCAGTTCTTCGGCAATATCGACAAACTGGCAGCCGCCATAATAGCGCTTGCCCGGATAGCCTTCCGCATACTTGTTGGTCATGATCGAGCCCTGGGCTTCGAGCACGGCGCGCGAGACGATGTTTTCGGACGCGATCAATTCGATCTCGTGACGCTGGCGACCCAGTTCCTTCTCGATCGCACCAAAGATATCCGGATCTGTATCGGCGAGCGAACGGGAGAAGAATGCATCTCTATGCGACATGTCGGGGCTCCTGGAAGAAACTGATGCGAAGGCGTCTTAGCGGCACGCCTTCATAAGGGCAATACGCAGCGCGATATTTGCAGATCAATCCGCCGCATCGGGCTCTCACAAAGGCGCTTTCGCGCTCGATTGCGACACCATGACCCGGCCCGGCCGTTTTCCCCATGGGCAGTCGAGCCGCAACCACAAACGGCGGCCCCTTTCTTCAAGGAGCCGCCGTCCGGGGCGTGCCTGAGGCAACAGGCCGCGTGTTATTGCGGCAGCATGTCGTCGTCGAGCGAGCCAGCCGGCTGCTCGATGCCGGTCTTGGTCTGCAGCGCAAGCTCGGTTGCACCGTCGCGCTGGTAGATGTCGTCGCGGAACTGCACGACGCCATCCTTGGCCGACCAGGCGGTGATGTAGACGAAATACACCGGCACTTCCTGCGCAAGCTTGATCGGGTTGTTCTGACGAAGCGCAATGACGCGCTCGATTTCCTGGCGCGTCCAGGGGGCCGTGTCGCGCAGCAGCCAGGTGACGAGGTCGCGCACGTTCTGCACGCGCACGCAGCCCGAGGATTCAAACCGCATCAGCTTGTTGAACAGGCCCTGCTGGGGCGTGTCGTGCATGTATTCGTTGTTCGGGTTGTGGAAGTTGATCTTGGTGGACGCCATGGCGTTGTTCTTGCCCGGATCCTGACGGAACATCAGGTTCGGAGCCTTCGGCGCATTCCAGTCCACCGCTTCCGGCGGCACTTCCGTGCCCTTGCCGTCGAACAGGCGAATGTTGTTGCGCGTCAGATAGGTCGGATCCTTGCGCATCAGCGGCACGATGTCCTTCTCGATGATCGAGCGGGGCGCCGTCCAGTAGGGGTTGAGGATGACCTCGTAGATCTTGGAATTGATGATATGTGTCGGGCGGTCGATACGACCGACCACGGCGGTGTTGCGCAGAACGACACGCTCATTTTCCACCGCCTCGATAGAAGCCGCGGGAATGTTGACCATCACATGACGCAGACCCAGATCACCCGACATCGACTGCAGGCGCACGAGATTCGTCTGCAACTGGCCAAGGCGGGTTTCGGCCGGGATATTGAGCGCCTTCAGCGTGTATTCGCCAAGAACGCCATCCACCGGCAGGCCGTGGCGGGCCTGGAAGCGCTTGACTGCGCTATCGACATAGCTGTCGAAAGACGAAGACATGCCCGCTGAGCGCGGCAGGTCACCCACAACCATCAGGCGCTGGCGAAGCTGCTGCACGACGGGATCGGCCGTGCCGATGCGCATGCCGGCCTGGCCCGGCGTGACCTGCGGCCAGCCGCCATTGGCGACAATGTTCTGGTATTCGACAATCGCCTGCTGGATATAGGCAGGCGAGCCTTGGCCGAGCACCGGATTGTTGGACATGACGTTGACGGCCGAACGGGAGGATGCATTGGCGTCGAACTGGTCATCCCAGGTGCCGCGTTGCGGTGCGGAGATGATATCCTGCAGGGCGCTTTGGGCCAGCGCTGGCGCCGCCAGCGACACCGCGCCAAGCGAGGCTGCCGAGCGCAGGATCGCGCGACGGGAGAAAAATTCGGATTCGCTCTTTTTCGACATCATTCGATCCACGTTATCCGTCTTCACTTCAGGGAAAGTGACTACAGGGATATGGTTAACAAAGCGTCGCGAACATTCTTGTCCGCGTGCCCCCGGCGGCCCCGGCCAGGGCTTCACAAGCCCCTGGGCAGCCGGATTTCCCACCACATTTAAACTTCGCGGTCCCATAGCAATATGGCCAATTCTTGTCAGCAGCCATGCACTCACGGCAGCGTGTGCAACCGTGACTTTTTCGCTTCAGTTGCAGACGTGCACAGGAGGACCGGAAACGGAAAAACCGGACGCGCGGGCGCATCCGGTTTGTGCGGCGACTGGAGGCTGCCGAAAAGCTGGCCTGGCGGTCCGGTGGATCGAAGGCGCCCGCCAAAAGGGGATCGCTCAGAGGCGGTACATGATCTGGTCGTTCCAGAAACGGTCGAGGCGCTGCAACAGCTTGTTCATCTGGGCAAACTCGCCCTCGCCGATGCCGCCGACCTTTTCGATGGAGCCGATATGGCGCTCGTAGAGCTTGGCAACCACTTCGGCAATGTCCTGACCGGCCTTGGTGAGGCTGATGCGGACCGAGCGGCGGTCGATGCGCGAGCGCTGGTGGTTGATGAAGCCGAGATCGACCAGTTTCTTGACGTTATACGAAACGTTAGAACCGAGGTAGTATCCACGGGAGCGCAGTTCGCCGGCGGTCAGCTCGGAATTTCCGATGTTGAACAGCAGGAGGGCCTGCACGGCGTTGACATCGTCGCGACCCTGACGGTCGAACTCGTCCTTGATGACGTCGAGTAGACGGCGGTGAAGGCGCTCGACCAGATGCAGCGACTCCATGTAGAGACCGCGAATGGTTTCGTCCTGGGCATCGGCCACGGGTGCAGCCTGCGGCTTGATCTTGGTGTTCAACATGTCTGCCTCACTGTTTGTTTGGCGGTGTGTTTGTTGTCTCCCGCCTTGTGAGTGACACTACCGGCAGCCCATAAAATTCGACTTAAAACATAGGACTAACGGTCACTTAACAGAATAAAACCGCCAGATGGCCAGCTGTCGACCGTGCTTGCTGATCCTCGTCGATATTAGTAATATCAATGGCTTATCCTGAAATTCCGCGCGGAATATCCGCTAAAAAGCGTGACAATCAGGGTAAATCAACCCTTACCCTTTCCTCCATCTTGCGGCGTTCATCGAGAAAAATCGCCAGACGGAAGACGAGATAGAGCGCCGCCACCAGCCCATGCAGCAGCGGCACCAGGATGTTGTGGCCGAAGATATCGGGCCAGACCTGGTACATGAGCAGCTGGCAGCCGGCAGCAATCACCCAGAGCACCGGCCCCCAGGAGACGGCAAGCCAGAGACCGAGAGCCGCCACGGGAAAAACCACCGCCAGCACCGAGGCCGCCGCCCGCCAGGGCAGGTTCAGGAGATCAAACCGCGCCCGCCCCTCGAAGGAATAGCCGACCAGCATCGCCCAGTATTGCAGGCCGAACCATAGGCACACGGCTGCAATCAGCCGCAGGAAGATCACGAACAGGATTTCGGTGAGGCTAAGTTTCGGCTGGGCGGGTGAATCAGGTTCCATGCGGCAAAGGATAACCCGGTTTGATGCACCCCGCCAGACATGCCGTCCGCCGAGGCCCGGCCTGCGGCAGGCTGTCCCTTCGCAAATCTTTCCCCGTCGTGTTAAGCCACGGACAAAATCGAACTGCACGAAAGCGAGCCCCCGCCATGACCGACAAGACCCATCTCGTGGACGAAATCACCGGCCACCGCCGCATGCGCCGCAACCGCAAGGCAGACTGGACGCGGCGCATGACGCAGGAGAACCGGCTTTCGGTCGATGACCTGATCTGGCCGATCTTCATCGTACCGGGCGAAAACATCGTGGATCCGATCCGCGCCATGCCGGGCGTCAACCGGATGAGCGTCGACAAGGCGGTCGAAGCGATCCGGGAAGCGGCCGATCTCGGCATTCCCGCCATTGCCCCCTTCCCTGACGTCGAGATGGACAAGCGCGACGAGACCGGATCGGAAATTCTTCAGCGCGACAACCTGATCAACCAGTTTACCCGCGCGGTCAAAAAAGCCGTGCCCAATATCGGCCTCATCACGGACGTCGCACTCGACCCGTTTACCAGCCATGGCCATGACGGCATCTTACGCGACGGCATCATCGTCAACGACGAGACGGTGGACCAGGTGGCGCGTGCGGCCGTGATGCAGGCGGATGCCGGCGCCGACATTATTGCGCCGTCAGAAATGATGGACGGGCGCATCGGCGCGATCCGTCGCGCGCTCGATGCGGCCGGCCACCAGGATGTCGGCATCATGTCTTATGCGACGAAATTCTCGTCCGGTTTCTATGGCCCCTATCGCGAGGCGATCAACACCGGTGGCCTGTTGAAGGGCGACAAGAACAGCTATTACATCAGCCCCGCCAATGGCACGGAAGCGCTGCGCGATGCGGCACTCGATGTGGAAGAAGGCGCCGACATGCTGATGGTGAAGCCCGGCATCGCCTATCTCGACATCTGCTGGCGCATGAAGGAAGCCTTTGGCCTGCCGACCTTCGCCTATCAGGTGTCGGGCGAATATACCCAGATCAAGGCGGCCGCGATGAACGGCTGGATCGACGGCGAGCGGATCATGATGGAAACGCTCCTCTGCTTCAAGCGCGCCGGCTGCGACGGCATTCTCAGCTATTTCGCCGTGGAAGCGGCCCGCAAGTTGAAGGGCGCCTGAGCGCCGGAGGCAGACTTTTGACAGCGGGCCTGCCCAAAAAGCGGGCCTGCAGCCGCAGGGCCATTGTGCACGGGGCGGCTATTTCCCATATTGTGGTCGGGAACACACAAGGAGACCCGACAATGTCGTTCGACAATACGCCTGTGGTTGCAGCACCGGAAGACTGGCGCGCCTATAGCGGTGTGCTGTCGCGCCGGGTGTTTGCCTTCATCATCGACTACATGATGGTGCTGCTTCTGTGCATTCCCGCCGCCGTCGTCGTGTTCTTCCTCGGCATCATCACGCTGGGGCTTGGCTTTTTCCTCTATCCGGTCCTCTTCGTCATCGTGGCCCTGCTCTATTTCGGACTGTCGCTCGGCAGCAGTGCCCAGGCAAGTCCCGGAATGCGCATGATGGGGATCGCCATCGTGCGCCTCGACGGCCGTCGCATGGATTTCCTGACGGCCGTGGTGCACATGGTGCTGTTCTGGATCCTGAACTCGGTGCTGACGCCGCTCATCCTGCTGGCCGGCCTGTTCATCGACCGTTCGCGCCTCGTGCATGACCTCCTGCTCGGCACCGTTGTGGTGCGTACAACCTGACATCTGCACGATAGCGCAGAGAGCCCGGTTGACGTTTTGCGAAGTTGCGCCATGCTATCCTTGGGAGCGGCAAAGCAAATCAGTCACGATTGCGCATGGCCACGGCCCGAATTCTTGTCGGGGCCTCTTTCTTGCAGCGGCTCCACGTCTTGCAGCGGCCCACTTCTTGCAGCGAAGGTGATATTGCGCGGATGAACACCCAGGCGACGCCATCTCCGCAGTTCTATCTGACGGCTCCGGCAGCATGCCCTTACCTGGCCGGCGAAATGGAGCGGAAGGTTTTCACCCACCTCGTCGGCCATCGCGCCGCCGAAATGAACGACCTTCTGACGCAAGGCGGTTTTCGTCGCTCGCAGAACATCGCTTACCGCCCGGCCTGCGAGGGCTGCCGCGCCTGCGTGTCCGTGCGCATCCTGGCAGGCGAATTCGAGCCCGGCCGCACCATGCGCAAGCTGATCGCCAGCAATCGTGACATCGTCGGCACGATGCTGCCGCCCCAGCCCACTACAGAGCAGTTTTCGCTGTTTCGCCGCTATCTCGACGACCGCCACCAGCGTGGCGGCATGTCGGACATGTCCGCACTCGATTATGCGATCATGGTGGAGGATACCCACGTCAACACGCGGCTGATCGAATATCGTATCCGCGCGCCCGGCGACGGCATCGGCGACAAGCCGAAGGGCGAACTGGTCGGCGTGGCGCTGACGGACATGATGAGCGACGGCCTGTCCATGGTCTATTCCTTCTTCAACACCAGGCTCGAGAAGCGCTCTCTCGGCACCTACATGATCCTAGACCATATCAGCCGCACGAAGACGCTCGGCCTGCCGCACGTCTATCTCGGCTACTGGGTCAAGGGGTCGTCGAAGATGAACTACAAGACCCGCTACCAGCCGCAGGAGCACCTGACGCCGCGAGGCTGGGAACGCTATCGGCAGGAAGAAGACGCGATGGAAAACGCGTTCCTGCGCTGATTGCAGGCGGGATGCTCATATGTTATAATCACGTTATAACATGGAGGTTCCGATGAACATCGTCGTGCGCAAGATCGGCAATTCCGAAGGCATCATCATCCCGAAGGAGGTTCTGGACCGCGTTGGCGTGCGCGCCGGCGACAGCCTGGAACTGCGCGAAGAGGATGGACGGATCACACTTCATCCCCTTGAAGACGATTTCCAGCGCCAGCTTGCCCATGCCGAAAGCTTCATGGACAAGTACAAGGTCGCTCTGAAGAAGCTTGCCGAATGAGCGATTTCATTTTCCTGTCGATGCCGCTCGTCATCCGGCTGCAGGAGCGCCAGATCGAACGGTTTGGCGGCGCGAGCGGCCTGCGGGATGCAGGCGCGCTGGAATCGGCTCTGGCAAGACCCGTCAACCGTCAGGCCTATGGCTGTGATGATATTGCCGAGCTTGCGGCTGCCTATCTCTACGGGCTGGCAAAGAACCATGCCTTCGTGGATGGAAACAAGCGGATTGCCATCGTGACGGCGGCCGTCTTTCTTATGGAAAACGGCTTCATGATCGAAACGACGGATGCTGCCCTCTATTCCTTCGTCCTTGCCGTTGCCGCCGGCGAGATCGACGAGGACGGTGCCACGCGCTTCCTGCGCGATCACATCGTTCCGCTCGGCGCCTGACGGGGCCGAGCGGCGACAGTATCAGCCGCTGAATTTTCCGCTGCGGGGAAAGCCCTTCGGTACGGCGCGGCCGGCGGTGGCGCGGTCGCCGAGCCATTCCAGGAGTTCGTCCTTGTTGCGGGTAAACACCCGGCCTGCCGTATCTTCCCAGGTCAGCCCCTCAGACAGCGCAAAACATTTCACATCGGAAATGCCGCCATCCTTGTAGCGTTGCAGGCGCACGCCCTTGCCGCGTGTCATTTCCGGCAGCTGCGCGAGCGGGAAGACCAGAAGCTTACGGTTTTCGCCAACGACCGCGACATGGTCGCCCGAGACGGGCACGACCAGCTTTGCCTCGTCGGGCATGGCGACATTCATCACCTGTTTGCCCTTGCGGGTATTGGCGACCAGTTCCGTTTCGCCCACCACAAAACCGTTGCCGGCGGTCGACGAAAGGATGAGCTTGCGCGACGGATCATGCACGAAGGCGGTGAGCACGTCCTGGTCGTTTTCCATGTCGACCATGATGCGGATCGGCTCGCCATGGCCGCGCCCGCCGGGCAGCTTGTCGGCGCCGAGCGTATAGGCCTTGCCGCCGGTGGTGAGCAGAAGAAGCTTGTCGGTGGTCTGCGCCGGGAAAGCCAGCCGCAGCGCGTCGCCCTCCTTGAAGGTAAGCGAGGCGGTATCGGCGATATGGCCCTTCAGCGCGCGGATCCAGCCCTTCTGCGAAATGACGACGGTGACCGGCTCCTTCTCGATCATCGACTGCTGGATGGCGTCGAGATCGGCTTCCGGTGCGTCGGCAAATTGCGTCAGGCGCGCAAACGGCTTGCCGCGCCCCTTGGCGAATTTCTTGCGAACGTCCTGGATCTCGTGCTCGACCACCCTCCACTGCTTGTCGTCGGAGGAAAGCAGCGATTCGATGTCGGCCTTTTCTGCCGTCAGTTCATCGAATTCCTTGCGGATCTCGAACTCTTCCAGCTTGCGCAGATTGCGCAGGCGCATGTTGAGGATGGACTCGGCCTGCACGTCGGTGAGCTGCCACTTGGCAATCATCACCTGCTTGGGCTCATCCTCCTCGCGGATGATGCGGATCACCTCATCCAGGTTGAGATAGGCAATCAGCAGGCCGCCAAGAATTTCCAGACGCCGGTCGATGGCGGCCAGACGGAAGCGCGAACGGCGGATCAGCACCTCCTTGCGATGCGCCAGCCATTCCAGCAGCACCTCGTTCAGCGCCATGACTTTTGGCACACGGCCCATGGAGAGCACGTTCATGTTGAGCGGGATGCGGTTTTCGAGCTCGGTGAGCCGGAACAGCGATTCCATCAACAGCGTCGCGTCCACCGTGCGGCTCTTCGGCACCAGCACGACGCGGATGTCTTCCGCCGATTCGTCGCGCACGTCTTCGAGAAGCGGCAGCTTGCGGGCAATCAGCAGTTCGGCGATCTTTTCGATGAGCCGCGACTTCTGCACCTGGTAGGGAATTTCGGTGATGACGATCTGGTAGCCACCGCGCCCGAGATCTTCCATCTCCCACTTGGCACGCACGCGAAAACCGCCGCGGCCGGTGCGATAGGCCTCGATGATCGCTTCGCGGCTGTCGATGATGATGCCGCCGGTCGGCAGATCGGGGCCGGGTATGAAATCCACGAGCTTTTCAATCGTCGCATCCGGATGGCGGATGAGATGAAGCGCCGCATCGCACAGCTCATGGGCGTTGTGCGGCGGGATGGAGGTTGCCATGCCGACAGCAATGCCGGAGGCGCCGTTGGCGAGAAGGTTCGGAAACGCGCCCGGCAGAACCGTCGGCTCCTCGTCTTCCTCGTTATAGGTGGCGCGAAAATCCACCGCATCCTGGTCGACGCCTTCCAGCAGAAGGGCCGCGACCTCGGTCATGCGCGCTTCGGTGTAACGATAGGCGGCGGCGCTGTCGCCATCGATATTACCGAAATTGCCCTGCCCGTCGACGATCGGATAACGCTGCGAAAAATCCTGCGCGAGACGCACCAGCGCGTCATAGACCGACTGGTCGCCATGCGGGTGGAATTTACCAATGACGTCACCGACGATACGGGCGCACTTCTTGAACGCCGAGTTGGGGCGGATGCCCATCTCGCTCATGGCGTGGATGATGCGCCGATGCACCGGCTTCAGGCCGTCGCGCACATCCGGCAGCGCACGGTGCATGATAGTCGACAGCGCATAGGCGAGATAACGCTCCTCGAGCGCCGCCTTCAGGTCAACCGGCAGGATATTGTCGCCGCCATCGTCACCGGGCGGAGGTGTCAGATTTTTTCCCATGGCTCTTGACTACCGGAAAGCCCGATTCCCGGCAAGAAATCCGGGCAAAGCGCCTGTGGATGACCGGCCCGGATTGACCGCTTCGCGGCATTTTTTGTCTTTGAAAAGCCGTGGACGTTAACCACCCTAAGCATATAAGAGTTTTGACGAAGAACCGCCGCCTAAAAGGCGGTCCCCAAGGAGGACCAGATGACGTTTACCCGTTCGACCCGCCTGCTGCTTGCCAGCGCCGCCCTGGCCATTGCAGCAACGCCGGCCCTTGCCCTGGATGGCAACGACCTTCTGCGCAAGCTGTCGGCAGCGGCCAATCTGCAGCCGGGCAATCTGGATGTGAAGGGTATCGACGTCACCGGTTCCACTGTCACTCTGAAGGGGCTCTCCGTCGGCGAAGCGGACCCGGCCAAGCGCGTGACCGTCGGTGACGTGACCCTTCAGGGCGTGGTGGAAGAGGACGACGGCAGCTACTCGATCGAGAAGGCGGTCTTCCCCAACGTCAACTTTTCCGAGGACAATACGGCGATCACGGCGTCGGACATGTATCTCTCGGGGCTGGTCGTTCCGGCAGAACCGGGCACCTCGCCTGATGCGATGCTGTTCTACGAGGAAGCCCATGCCGGCCCGATGAACATCACCGTCGAGGGCCGCCAGGTCGCCGCCATCAAGGAGATCCAGGCCACGATGGAGCGCACGGAAGACAATTCCGGCATCAGCTTCGACGCCACGGTCGATGGCTTTGCAGCCGATCTGTCCACCGTCGATGATGCAAAGTCGCGCGAGGCGATCGATAGCCTCGGCCTCCAGACCATAAAGGGCACCATGACCATGAAGGGCAGCTGGGAAGCGGAGCCCGGCACGGTGGATGTGGAAGAATATGCGATCGATCTGGACAAGGTCGGACGGCTCAACATTGCATTGAGCCTCTCCGGCTATACGCCCACCTTCATCAAGTCGATGCAGGAGATGACGCGCGCCATGGAGGACAATCCCAACAAGGAGGCCGCCCAGCAGGCGCAGATGCTGGCTCTCTTCGGCCTTCTCCAGCAGCTGACTTTCAACAGCGCCGAGTTGAGCTTCACCGATGCCGGCATCACCAAGCGTGGCCTCTCCTATGCCGGCAAGCAGCAGGGCGTGAGCGGCGACCAGATGGCCCTGATGCTGAAGGGCATGGTGCCGCTGGTGGTGGCGCAGTGGAACATTCCCTCCCTGCAGAACAGCCTGTCTTCGGCGCTGAACAGCTTCCTCGACAAGCCGAAGAATTTCACCGTGACGGCTCAGCCTGCAGCACCGGTGCCGCTGCCGATGATCCTTGGAGCGGCACAGGCTGCTCCCAACACGCTGCCGGACGTTCTGGGCGTGACCGTTTCGGCAAACCGCTGAGATCCTGTTTCAGCGCCGCGGCACCCTGCGGCGCTGAACAACGGGCAAGCAGCCAGAGGCGCGACTTGCGCCTTTGACAGGAGGCGGGCTCAGTCGACGGTTTCGGGCATGGGCCGCCGGTAGGCCGCCAAGCGGTCGCGCTCCAGCATGATTTCCAGTTCCGCCACCGGCACCGGCCGGCTGTAGAGATAGCCCTGCAGTTCATGACAGCCATTGGCGCGCGCCCAGTCGGCAGCGCACTGGTTTTCGATGCCTTCCGCCACGATCGTCACCTGCATGAACTTGCACATGGCAATGACCAGCCGGACGATTTCCTCATTGCGCGGCAGGCCGCTGATCAGGCTGCGATCGATCTTGATGCAATCCACAGCCATGTCGTTGAGGCGGGCAAGATTGGAATAACCGGTGCCGAAATCGTCGATGGCGATGCGGATGCCGAGCGCGCGCACCTGATCGAGATTGTCGTGCACGGTCGGATTGCTTTCCAGAAGCAGGGTTTCCGTCAGCTCCAGCTCCAGCATGGTGGGATCGGCGTCGTAAAAGGCGAGCAGGCGCTGCACCATGCCGGCGAAATCGGCTTCGCAGAGCTGACGGACCGACACATTGACGGACACCGAGATGGAAAAGCCCGCCTTCGCCCAGAGGCTCTGCTGGCGGATGGCCTGTTCCATCATGCAGGCGCCGACCTGTGCGATGAGTCCTGCCTTTTCGGCCAGCGGAATGAACACATCCGGGGCCACGATCCCCTGTTCCGGATGCACCCAGCGCGCCAGCGCCTCGGCCGACACGATGCGGCCATCGCCGGGCGCGACACGCGGCTGGTAGTAGGCGACGATCTGTCCGCGGCGCAGGCCTTCGCGAAGATCTGCCAGCAAGGCGACCTCGTCTTCCCGGCGGTTGCGCATGCCGTCGTCATAGGTGCAGGCCTGGTTGCGCCCGGCAGCCTTGGCCTCGTACATGGCAAGGTCCGCCCTTCGCATGAGGATCTGCACATCCGCACCATGGTCGGGATAGCGCGCGATGCCAACGCTCGGCGTCACCATCAGCTTGCGCCGTTCCGCCTGCACCGGAAGCGCCAGACGCTCCAGAATACGCCCGGCAAGCGCTTCGATGCGGCCTTCCTCAGTTCTCTCCTCGGTGGCCAGGAACAGGAACTCGTCGCCGCCGAGCCGGATGACGGCATCATCCTTGCCGCGAAGTTCGAAGAGCCGGCGGGAGACCTCCATCAGCACGGCATCCCCCTGCAGGTGGCCGAGGGTGTCGTTGATGGCCTTGAACTGGTCGAGATCGATGAACAGGACACCGATGCGCGCGCCGGACCGTTCCGCCTGGCGCGACAAACGCTCGAACAGGGCCGGCATGGCCAGACGATTGGGCAGCCCGGTCAGCGGATCGTGGTTGGCGCGCATATGCGCAAGCGCCTCCGCTTCCTTCAACTCGCTGACATCCGTCTCGCTGACAAGAACCGACGGGCGCCCGGAGGCCGGATCGTGGCAGGACCGGGCGGTCAGCTCATGCCAGCGAATGCCCTTCGACGTATAGACCTCGGCGATCAGGCTGATTTCGCCGGCATCGCGGATGGCTGCCAGCAAGCGCCGCAGATCATCGGCGTGCACGAAGCGCGAGGCGAGATCGTCGCTGCCTTCGAAACTCGCCCGGGCGGCGGGATTGCAATAGAGCGTGCGCCCATCCAGATCGTGCAGGGAGATCATCAGCTGCGTGTGCAAAAGCGCATCGGCACTGCGGATCGCCTCGGGCAGCTGGCCGGTCTCGTCGAGGCCCTCGCACAGCATTGCCATGCGTCCGTCGCTGAGGCGAATGCCGCTGAACCGCACCCGAAGCGGACGCGGCACACCGCGCGGATAGAGCGTCCACATCTCGGAAAAGCTTGCGTCGCGCTCGATGAAATCGGTCTGATACTGCGCCAGACGCCGGGCAACAGCCGGCGACATGCCGGGCTTCATCTGGCGGGCGCGCAATTCATCCAGCGTGTCGGCCGCCCAGATATTGAGCGCCGAGGCATTCGCCCAGACCACCTGGCCTGCGTCGATATCAAAGACCCAGACGGCGGTATCGAGCCGGTCCAGCATGAAGCGGCTGACATCGTGCGCGTCGCACCGCTGCATGACGCAGGCCGGCAGCGGCGGATGCGCTGTCCCGGTCCCGGGCGGTGTCATGCGACGCGCTCGCGCTCAAGAAATGGTCGTGCCCGGGCGCAAAGCTTTGCCAGCGGCACGAAGCCGGGCGTCTGACTGACCCGGTCGATCCAGGCCTGCACGCTCGGGAAGATGCGCATGTCGATGCCTGCCTCGTCGGCCACATGGACATAGCCGAAGAGGGCGACATCGGTGATGCCATAGCGATCGCCGACAAGAAAATCATGTTGGCGCAGATGCGCATCCAGAACGGCGAGGCCGGCCTTGGCCTTGTCCCGCCAGGCGCTGATCTCCGCCTCGCGACCGACGCCGAGATGCGGTGCGATATGGCCGAGAAAACGGGCGGGCGAAATGAATGGCTCGAGCTTGGATTGTTCAAAGAACATCCACTGCAGGCTTTTCGCCCGCAAGAGGGCCGTCTCAGGCACGAGGTGGGAGCCATCGGCAAGCAGCCACAGCATGGCATTGGATTCCCCGACGCCGACCCCATCCTGCGTCATCAGATAGGGAACGGCACCGGCCGGATTGACGCCGAGAAACGCGTCGCCACGCGTTTCACCGCGCAGCACGTCCACCTCAAGAACATCGAAGTCAATTCCAAGCTGACACATGATCAGGAACGGCTTCATGCAATTGCCGGAACCCTTCGTTGCGTACAGCGTATACATAAACCACCTCCGGAATTTCTTAGTCCCGGAATATACACGTTGCGCCTTGAACATTCATTGTGAAATCTTGTCGATCACAAGTGAGGTCCACCAGCTTTTATTAAGCATCGCGCACGAAAACACAGACAATCAGCGGTTTTATTTTCCAATAACGTCGCGCCCTGTACAGGGTTGCGATAGCGATTGGCTGGGCGATCTGGGAGTGGTTCATGCCACGGCCCGGATGGCGCGTCATTGGAACGGGTGCAGCCGAACCGGCCTTCACCTGTCCGGACATGAAAAAGGGGCGGCCTGCGCCACCCCTTTGCTCATCCTTGCCGTATCGGCCAGAAAAAATCAGTCGAGAACCTGGATCACTTGCCGGGTCTGCGGATCGACCACGACGCGGCGCTGGTTGACGACGGTATAGGCGTAATCGCCATAGCCATCCACGACATGCACTTCGACATCCTGCGGCAGAACGCGGCCAACCATGATGTCACCCTCGTACGGAATGGACTGCACGTCCTGCTCCATCACATAGGTGCGCACTTCGCGCGGCATTTCGCGCACGACGACGGTGCCCGCCGACGGAGCCGGCTGCTGCGTGACGATGACAGTCTGCTGCGCAAAGGCGGCAGTGGAGATGAAAATGGCCGCAGATGCGGCCATGAGGGTCTTCAGCATGATGCTCTCCTCGGGGGCGTGATTGCTGCGCAGACAATGCCCGGCCCCGAAGAAGGTTCCCGCCCGTAAAACCGGGCGGGAAGAGAGATCAATCCTTTTTCTGCGGCGGCAGAACCCGAAGCGACAGCTCCATCAGCTGCTTCGGCTGGGCCGGTGCCGGCGCGTTCATCAAGAGATCCTGCGCCTGCTGGTTCATCGGGAAGAGCGTGATTTCGCGCAGGTTCTTCGCACCGACGAGCAGCATGACGACGCGATCGATGCCGAAAGCGCAGCCGCCATGCGGAGGCGCGCCATACTGGAAGGCCCGGTACATGCCGCCAAAGCGCTCTTCCACATCCGCCTTCGACAGGCCGACCATTTCGAACGCCTTGACCATCAACTCCGGCGACTGGTTACGGATCGAGCCCGAGGCAATCTCGAAGCCGTTGCAGACGGCATCGTACTGGAAGGCCTTGATCGTTAGCGGATCCTGCGTTTCCAGCGCTTCCAAGCCGCCCTGCGGCATGGAGAAGGGGTTGTGGGCGAAATCGAGCTTCTTGTCCTCGTCGCTCCATTCGAAGAACGGGAAGTCGACGATCCAGCACAGTTCGAACCGGTCGCGGTCGACGAGGTTCAGCTCCTCACCGGCGCGCGTGCGGGCTTCGCCGGCAAACTTATAGAACTTGGACGGTTCGCCCGCGACGAAGAAGCAGGCATCGCCCGCGTCAAGGCCGAGCTGGGTGCGCACCGCCTCGGTGCGTTCCTCGCCGATGTTCTTGGCAAGCGGGCCGGAGCCGGCAATCTTGCCGTCTTCTTCCTTCCAGAAGATGTAGCCGAGACCGGGCTGGCCCTGCCCCTGCGCCCAGGCATTCATGCGGTCACAGAAGGCGCGGGAGCCGCCGGTCTTTGCCGGAATGGCCCAGATCTCGACCTTCGGGTTCGACGCGATCATGCCGGCAAACACTTTGAAGCCGGAGCCGGCAAAATGTTCGGTGACGTTTTCCATGACGATCGGGTTGCGCAGGTCCGGCTTGTCGGAGCCATACTTGCGGATCGCCTCGTCATAGGGAATGCGCGGCCAGTCCTTGGTGACCGGCTTGCCTTCGGCAAACTTTTCAAACACGCCGGTGATGACGGGGGCCATCGTATTCCAGACGTCTTCCTGCTCGACAAAGCTCATTTCAACGTCGAGCTGGTAGAATTCGCCCGGCAGGCGGTCGGCACGCGGGTCTTCATCGCGGAAGCACGGCGCGATCTGGAAATAGCGGTCGAAGCCGGCGACCATCAGCAGCTGCTTGTACTGCTGCGGCGCCTGCGGCAGCGCAAAGAACTGGCCGGGATGGATACGGCTCGGCACGAGGAAGTCGCGCGCGCCTTCCGGCGACGAGGCGGTGAGGATCGGCGTCGTATATTCGGCAAAACCGGCCCCGTTCATGCGGTTGCGCATGTCGGAGACGATCTGCGTGCGCTTGACGATGTTCTTGTGCAGCGTATCGCGGCGCAGATCGAGGAAGCGGTATTTCAGGCGCACGTCTTCCGGATAGTCGGGCTCGCCGAAGACCGGCAGCGGCAGTTCCTTGGCGGCGGACAGGATCTCGATTTCCTGGGCGTAAAGTTCGATTTCGCCGGTCGCCATCTGCTTATTGACGGTTTCATCAGAGCGGGCCTTGACGACGCCGTCGATGCGGATGACCCATTCGCCGCGCACCGTCTCGGCCACCTTGAAGGCCGGGCTGTCCGGGTCGGCCACGACCTGCGTCATGCCGTAATGGTCGCGCAGATCGATGAAGAGCACGCCGCCATGGTCACGGACGCGATGAACCCAGCCGGACAGGCGAACGGTCGCGCCGACATCGGACTTTTTCAGGGCGGCACAGGTGTGGCTGCGGTAACGGTGCATGTGGAGTTCCTGGAATCACGTGTGCCGGCACGAGAAACGGGTCCTAACCGGCAAGGGGAAAATCGGGCGGAAAAGCGCATGGCCGGCCGCCTTTGTCAAGCACAAGTGCCCAAAGCGCGCCAGATCTGCGCATCCTGCGGTTTATGTCTTTGCGTCCGCCGGCTCGCCCGGCAGCAGAAAATTCACCAGATCGGGCAAAGGCACGCTGTTTGGCGCGTGGCAGGCGCTGTCGATCTCGATTTTCCCATCGATGACGAGATGGGCGTATCCATGCGCCTGCGACCAGACGAGATGCTCGATCGACACGCGCCCCTCCGGCGTCTCGATCCCGAGGCGATCTGCGACCGGACGACAGATCGCGGCCAGCACCTGGCGCGCCGCCTCCCCGGCCGCACCCAATGCCGGATCTTCCCAGTCCAGCCGGTTGCGGTTGAACATCAGCCGGAAGAGATGCGGCTTTTCTGTTGCAAAGGCCAGATACCCGCGGAGCGCTGCGCGCAGCTGATCGGCGGGGTGCAGCGGGGCCGCCTGCATGTGCGACAGCATCCCCTCGCGAAAACTGCCAAAACCTTCCGCCGCCAGCGCATTCAAGAGATGCCTGAGGCTCGGGAAATGATGTTCCGGCGCCGCATGCGATACGCCGATGCTTGCTGCGATCTTGCGCAGCGAAAGATCTTCCAGACCGAGTTCCTCCAAGAGGGAGAGCCCCGTGTCCACCAACGCCTTGCGCAGGTCGCCGTGATGATATGCCGTGCGTCTTGCCATGCCCCTTCATAACGGCCCCCGCCGCAGCCTGTCAAAAGTAATCTTGACAATGCCTGGATTTGCGCCATGTTCAATCTTGTCGCCGCCAAGATGAGGGTTTCATGCCGTTCGATACGCTCTTTTCCGCAGCCAGCACGGCGGCCATGGCCGGCTGGATCGCCCTCATCATCCTGCCGCGCTGGCCGCTGCTGATCGCCGGCCTGCGCCATGCGCTGATCGGTCTTTTGTCGGCCATCTATGCGAGCCTGATCTTCGTCTATTTCTTCCGCGTCGAGGGCGGCGGCTTCGGTTCCATCGGCGAGGTCCGTGCGCTGTTTGCAAGCGACCTGGTGCTGGTGGCCGGCTGGATCCACTATCTCGCCTTCGATCTCTTCATCGGCAGCTGGATTGCCGTCGAGGCCGACAGGCGTGGCTTTAACCGGGTGCTGCAGGCGCCGGTTCTGGCCGCGACATTTCTGTTCGGGCCGCTCGGCCTGCTTTTGTTTTACGTGACTGCTGCCGTGCAATCGGCGCTGCCAACGGGGAAGGCCTGATCCGATGACACTGTTTTTGAATGATGCGCCGGTGCTGCCGGGCATGAAAACCCGCTCCGCAAGCCGCATCCTGATCGTGGCGATCGGCCTCTCGGCCGCACTCGCCGTGCCAGGCCTTGCCGCCTTTCTGCTGGATGAGCGCCTGTTGAACGGCATCAGCGTCTGGTCAAAGCCGCTGAAATTCCAGGCGTCGATGCCGCTGATGCTGGCAACCTTGCTGCTGCTGTTGCCGCTGATCGAGCGCGCCAGCAGGACCGGCTGGGGCGTCTGGCTGGCGTGCCTGACCGCCGCCCTGACCGCAACCGGCGAGGTTGCCTACATCACCCTTCAGGCAGCCCGCGGCCGTGCCTCACACTTCAATTCCGAGACGCCGCTTGAGGCAATGGCCTATGGCATCATGGGGATTGGCGGCGTCTTGCTGGTGTTGTCGGGCCTCGTCATCGGTCTCTATCTGCTCATACGGCCAGCGCCATCTGCGCCGCGGGGCCTGCGGCTCGGCGGCGCCTGGGGCCTGATCATCGGCAGCCTGCTGACGCTGGTGACGGCGCTTGCGCTGGGCAGCGGCGAGATCGCCGGTCCCGGCCACTGGGTGGGCGGCGTCAGAAGCGATGCGGGCGGGCTGTTTCTGTTCGGCTGGTCCCGCAGCGGCGGAGATTTGCGCGTGCCCCATTTCTTTGCGACCCACATCATGCAGGCGCTGCCGCTCATCGGGCTGATGCTTGATCGTTTCGCCAGTCGCTGGGTCGCGCCCGCTCTCGTCGCAAGCTCTCTCCTTGCCATCGCCGTCGTCGGGTTCACCTTTGCCCAGGCGGTCGGCGGGCGGGCGTTCTTCTGACCAGCGCCATCGACCGATTGAATTTCCTGATCGAACTATTCACGCTTCGGTCTGTCGCGACCAGCGTTTGATCGGTAAGACAGCGGTAGCGCTTCGGGGACGAACCCCGAGTCGTGCCGTTCCTGCAGGAAAATCGATCCCGATGTCGACCATCCGCCCGCTCGTTCCCCTTCTCGTCACCGCGGGCATCCTGATCGGCGGCAATGGCCTGCAGGGCACCTTCATTGCGCTGCGCGGCACGGCGGAAGGGTTTTCCCCCTCCACCATCGGCCTGATCGGTGCCGGCTACAGCATCGGTTTTGCCATCGGCTGCCTCTATGTCACCCGCATCCTGCGTGCCATCGGCCACATCCGCACCTTTGCCGCCATGGCAGCGATTGCCGCCTGCTGTTCCATCCTGATGCCGCTTCTCACCTCGCCGCTGTTCTGGGCGCTGATGCGCTTCATCATCGGCATTTCGGTGGCGAGCCTGTTTGCCGTGGTGGAAAGCTGGATCAATGCCAAGGTGACCAATAGCAACCGCGCCCGCACGCTCTCGGTCTATCGCCTAGTGGACTTGAGCTCGGTGACGCTCGCGCAATATCTGATCCCAACCGTCGGCATCGAGGGACCGGTGATCTTCTCTCTGGTGGCTATGACCATGGCGCTGTCGCTGGTGCCGATTTCGGTGCTCGACCGCTCAAGCCCTGCCCCGCCGGAAGCGATCAGCACCGATATCCGCGCCGTCTGGCGCATTTCGCCGTTGTCGGTTGTCGGTGTCATCGCGGTTGGCCTCAGCATGGCGGCCTTTCGCAATATCGGGCCGATCTACGCGCAGGAGATCGGCATGAGCGTGACGGCGATTGCCACCTTCATGAGTGCCGGCATCATCGGCGGCGTCGTGCTGCAATATCCGCTGGGGATCTATTCCGACCGGCTGGACCGGCGAAAGGTCATCATCTGGGCGACCATCGGCGCGATCCTCACCGGCGGCTATCTCTCCTTCTTCGCCGGCACCGACGAGACCGCCAATATCATCGGCATCTTCGTCTACGGCGCTTTTGCCATGCCGCTCTATTCCCTGTGTTCGGCGCATGGCAATGATTTTGCGAAGCCCGGCGAACATGCGCTGGTTTCGGCGGGCCTTCTGTTCTTCTGGTCGATCGGCGCCACCATCGGGCCGCTGCTCGCCTCGCTTCTCCTGCAGTTCATTGGCCCTTCGGTGTTCTTCATCTACACCTCCTTCATCTTTATGGGTTTTCTGTTCTTCACCGTGGTGCGCATGCGCAGCCGCCCGGCCGTGCCGCCGCAGGAGCGGCCGGGCCGCTTTCGTGCGCTGTTGCGCACCTCGGCCTATTTCAACCGGCTGGCCGGCGGCGCCGCGGACGAGCGCAAGGATAACCGCAGCGACCGGCGGTAGTCGCCTGCGGCAATATCGCGGTTTGCACTCCATTGATGATTGCCGCACTCAGCTTTAAGAGGGGGAACACAAACAGTTCCAGAGCAAGTCCCATGGTCTCCCTGTCGCGCCGAACCCTCCTGAAGTCTGCCGCCGGCCTTGGCGGTGCCTATGGACTGGGGCTTGGCGCGGCCTCCCTCTTTGGCGGCCCGGCATCGGCGGAAAATGCGGTGCATCTGGAAGCGCGCCTTACCGATGCCCTGCTCGACGGCCAGCACCTGACACGCGGCGTCATGAGCTACGGCATGGCCGGATCGCCCGACACCGCCATGCCGCCAACGCTTCGCCTGCGCCGTGGCGCACCGTTCAACGCCCGGATCACCAACCGGCTGGACGAGCCGACCACCATCCACTGGCATGGACTGCGCATCGACAACCGCATGGATGGTGTGCCCTTCCTCACCCAGCCTTACGTCTATACCGGCGATACGTTCGACTACAGCTTCACGCCGCCCGATGCTGGCACCTTCTGGTATCACCCCCATTGCAATACGCTGACCCAGATGGGCCGCGGCATGACGGGCCTGCTGATCGTCGAGGACCCGAAGGACCCGGTTTTCGATGCGGAAATCGCGCTCAACCTGCGCGACTGGCGGCTCGGCGGCGACGGCCAGTTCATCGAGCAGTTCAAGCCGCGCGATGCCGCCCGCAACGGCACATTCGGCACCGTGCGCGGCGCCAACTGGCAGCTGGAGCCGGCCTTTGACGCGCCAAGCGGCGGGCTGGTGCGGGTGCGGATCGCCGATACGGACGTCACGCGCCTCTACCAGCTGACGCTGTCGGGAGCGCAGGCGCTGATCGTCGCACTCGACGGACAGCCGCTGCCAACGCCTCTGGCGCTTGAGACGAGCGTCATCGGTCCCGGCCAGCGGCTCGATCTCGTTCTGCGGATGCCGGAGAGCGAAGGCGAGGTCGTGACGCTCACCGACACACGGCCATCGACCGCGAAAACCGTCGCGACCTTTCGCAGCGTCGGTGCGAATCGCAAACGCAGCCTGGGCGATGTGCCGCCGCTTGCCGAAAATCCGTTCGAAAAGCCGGATCTCGCATCGGCTGAGGAAATTCCGCTCGTCCTCAGCGCCACCGCCGAAAATGCCGCGCGCGATTCGATCTGCGGCACGCTCGGCTATTCCTTCTGGGCGATCAACAAGGTGCCGTGGCCGGGCGATGTGCCCGATCCATCGGCGCCGCTTGCCGAGATGAAGCGCGGCAAGTCGTATGTGTTCAACCTCATCAACAACACGCCGCACCTGCATCCCATTCACCTGCACGGCATGAATTTCCAGGTGGTTTCATCCTCTGCGCGACCGGTGAGCCCGCTGATTTCCGATACCTATCTGGTGGCGCCGGACGAAAAGGTGCAGCTTGCGCTGGTGGCAGACAACCCGGGCGACTGGGTTCTGCACTGCCACATTATCGAGCACCAGAAGACCGGCATGACAAGCTATGTCCGCGTCGTCTGAGGCCTCCTGCCCTCTCCGCCCGTGGATGCTGCCATGACCGACCTTTGCGCCACCCTTCGCATCCTGGAGCCCTATCCGGGCCTTTACGCCTATTATGACGGCCGCATCGCGGGAAAGCGCCTGCATTCGCCGGAGCGGAACTGGCTGGACGACGGCGCCTACGCGCTCGGTATCGCCAGCTACGCGCTCGTCTCGGGCGATCAGGCGCTGGTCTACGACACGCATATGTCGCTCAGCCACGCTCGCGCCATCCGCACCCATCTTGAAGCGCAGGGCGTATCCGACATCACGGTGATCCTCAGCCATTGGCACACCGACCACATTGCCGGAAACGCCGTCTTTGCCGATTGCCAGATCATCGCCAACCGGCTGACGCTCGACACCATGACGTTGAATGCAAAGGCGCTTGCCGAGCGGGACCCGCCGATCCATCCGCTCATCCTGCCGAACCGGATCTTTGAGGACAGGCTGGAGCTTGCGCTTGGCGATCGGCCGGTGCATCTCCTGCAGTTTGACATTCACAGCGCCGATGGCACGGTGCTGTGGCTTCCCGCTGAGCAGCTGCTGCTGGCCGGCGATACGCTGGAAGACACCATCACCTATATTTCCGAACCTCTCGGCGTTGACCGCCACATTGCCGAGATCGGCAGGCTCGCGGCGCTGCCGATCCAGCGCATCCTGCCCAATCACGGCAGCGAGCAGCGCATTGCCGCAGGCGGATATGGGCCGGACCTCATCGACGCCAACCGCGTCTATCTGGAGCGGCTCACCGCCCGGATTGCCGATCCCGCACTGGATGAAACGCCTCTCTCCGATTTCGTCGCGGCGGAAATCGCGTCCGGCTCGATCGACTATTTCGCGCCCTACGAGACCGTTCACCGCGACAATATCGAGGCACTGCGCACCGGCCGCTCCGATGAAGACCCGCCGGCTCCTGCGCAATAATGGCGGCACGGCCGCAATGACGGTGCGCAAGGCGGCTGTCTCTGTTGACATCTTCTGGCGAAAGAGAAAGGAAGGTTGAACGATTTTTCTCCCATCCGACGACCGAAGCTGATGATTGAAACAACTGCCGCTCTTCAAGACGCCTGCCGCAAACTGGCCCAATCGGAATTCGTGACTGTCGATACGGAGTTCCTGCGCGAAACCACCTTCTGGCCGATCCTCTGTCTCATTCAGATGGCAAGCCCGGATCTGGAAGTGATTGTCGATCCGATGGCCAAGGGCATCGATCTGACACCCTTCTTCGAACTGATGGCCGATACGTCCGTCGTGAAGGTGTTCCATGCGGCGCGCCAGGATCTGGAAATCGTCTATCATCTCGGCAAGCTGATCCCGCATCCGATCTTCGACACGCAGGTTGCCGCCATGGTCTGCGGCTTTGGCGATTCGATCTCCTACGACCAGCTCGTGCAGCGCACGAAGAATGTCCAGATCGACAAGTCCTCCCGCTTTACCGACTGGAGCCGCCGGCCGCTGTCGGACAAGCAGCTGGATTATGCGATGGCCGACGTCACGCATCTGCGCGATGTCTATCTGAGCCTCAAGGCCAAGCTCGAAAGCGAAGGCCGCACGACCTGGGTCGCCGAGGAAATGGCGGTTCTGGAATCGACCGAAACCTATGACATGCATCCCGACGATGCCTGGCTTCGGCTGAAATCGCGCCTGCGCAAGCCGCAGGAACTGGCGGTGCTGAAATATGTGGCGGCCTGGCGTGAACGCGAGGCGCGCAGCCGCGACGTGCCGCGCTCGCGGGTGCTGAAGGACGATGCGATCTTCGAGATTGCCCAGCAGCAGCCGAAGGACAGCGAGGCGCTGGGGCGGCTTCGCACCATCCCCAAGGGCTGGGAACGCTCGTCGTCGGGAACTGCCATCCTCGATGCCGTCAACACCGCTTTGGCGCTGCCGAAGGCCGAGATGCCGCAGGCGCCAAAACATTCCCATACGCCGGAGGGCGCCCAGTCGGCGGTCGAGCTTCTGAAAGTGCTGCTGCGCCTCATCTCGGAAAAGCATGGCGTTGCGGCCAAAGTCATCGCCAACAGCGACGATCTCGACAAGATCGCCACCGAAGGCGAAAAGGCCGAGGTGGCAGCACTGACCGGCTGGCGGCGCGAGCTGTTCGGCGAACCGGCCCTGAAGCTCATCTCCGGCGAGGTTGCCCTGCGCTTCATCGACAAGAAGGTCGAGACGGTCGACATGCCAGCCTGAACGGGGCGGGTGCGCGATCCGGATCAAGCCCGCAGGCCTGTGCCTGCGGACCGGCCCGGTATCTTGCTCTGTCATTGAAACTTCATTGGAATTTCAATCCGGCGTGATCGCGCCGTCATCTGCTGCACGTAGGAGGATAGTGTTCTTCTCCCTCATGCACAGGTGTTCCATGACCCGAACTCTCCTTGCCTCCGTTGCGCTCCTTGCCGTTCTGGCAGGACAGTCCCACGCCGAAGAAAAGGCCTTTCCGGCCAAGCTCGTCTCGCAGGCGATCCTTCCTTCCAATACGATGGTAGCGGCTCCTGCCGATGCACCGGCAACGCTGAAGACCTCCGGCAAGTTCACCACCGCGGACCGCAAGCGCACCGACAAGCTGGGCACCATTCCCGGCAAGGACGGCGCGCGCCTGACCGGTCTTTCGCTTCCCTTCGACGGCCAGCCCCTGCAGGGCTTTTCCGGCATCAAGACCATGGCCGACGGCACGTTCTGGACACTGTCGGACAACGGCTTCGGCTCGAAGAACAATTCGAGTGACGCCATGCTGATGCTGCATCACATCAAGATCGACTGGGCCGCCGGCAAGGTCGAACGTCTCGGCACCCTCTTCCTCTCCGACCCGGACAAGAAGGCCCCCTTCCCGATTGCCATGGAAGGCGCCGACAAGCGCTATCTCACCGGCGCCGATTTCGACGTCGAATCGATCCAGCCGGTGGCGGACGGATTTTGGGTCGGCGAGGAGTTCGGCCCCTACGTGCTGAAGTTCGACACCGAAGGCCGCCTGACCGCCGTGATCGCAACCGTGGTCGACGGCAAGCCGGTAACGTCTCCGGACAATGCCCTGATCAGCCTTCCGGCCAACCCCGCCGCCAAAATGCCGGTGTTCAACCTGAAGCGCTCCGGCGGCTTTGAAGGTCTTGCCCTGTCGAAGGACGGCGCCAAGCTTTACGGCCTGCTGGAAGGTCCACTGTTCCTCGAAGACGGGTCCGGCGAAAAGACCGACGGCCAGACGGCGCTGCGCATCATCGAGCTGGATGCCGCCTCCAAGGCCTGGACCGGCCGCAGCTGGCTTTACCCGCTGAGCGAAGGCGGCGTTGCCATCGGCGATTTCAACATGGTGGATGCAACGACCGCGCTCGTCATCGAACGCGACAATGGCGCGGGCTCCGCGGCCCTTGCCTGCGCCGACCCGAAGAAGCCGGAACCGACCTGCTTTGATGCGCCGGCCAAGCACAAGCGCATCTACAAGATCGAAATGTCGGATGAAAACGTCGGCAAGGCCGCCCGCAAGATCGGCTATATCGACCTCATGAACATTGCCGATCACGACAAGAAGGCACTGCAGGGCAGCAAGGATGGTATCTACACCATGCCCTTCGTCACCATCGAAAATGTCGATGTGGTCGATGCCAGCCACATCGTTGTCGGCAATGACAACAACCTGCCCTTCTCGGCGGGTCGTGCCGTCGACAAGGCCGACGACAACGAATTCGTGCTGCTGGATGTCGGCGCGTTCCTCACCGCCAAGTAAGGTTCTGGCAAACACCGCATGACGATGGGCGCCGGCTTCCGGCGCCCACCTGGTATTACGCACTTGCGCAAACCCTTATCGCTCGTATCGTGGCGCGACCGGCTGGCGAACGCCCGACGGGGAGGATAAGGGATGGGCATGCGCGAACCTCACCGAAAGACGCTGCGGGGCGGGCCGCTGCTTGCCGGCCTTCGATGGCTGCTGCTGGCGCTGCTGATCGCCTCCACCGGCGTGCTCTATATGCTGCTGTTCGAGATCAACGGCCCCCTCCTCATCGGCGCCGTCTATGCGCTCGCCTGCAGCATGCCGCTCATCGCTTTTGAAAGCGGACGGCTGATGCCGCGCCTGCAGGTGCGTATGCGGCGTATGGCGACGCCGGCCTATTTCCTGTCTACGCTTGCCCTCTATCTCCTGCTGTCCGGCCTCGGATTTGCGCTTGCGGGTGTGGTGCTGAAGACAACCGGGATTTTTGAGGCGGGCTGGAAGCAGGTTCTCGTCATCCGCCCGCCGGCCTTTCTCTACACGCTGGTGATGTTCTTCTTCGGCATCACCGTGCTGCGCGTCCTGCAGTTGCTGGGGCGTCGCGTATTTCTGAGCCTGCTCACGGGCCGCTATCGGCACCCGGTCGAGGAGGAGCGCGTGTTCCTGTTTCTCGACATCGTGGGGTCGAGCGCCTATGCCCGCCAGTACGGCGACCTGAAGGCGCAGGCTTTCATCGGCGCCGTGTTTGCCGCCCTTGCCTACCATGTGCGGCGCCATCGGGGCGAGATCGATGACTATGTCGGAGACTGCGCCATCATCACCTGGCCGATGAAGGAGGGCGTGGAAGAGGCGCGCTGCGTGCGCTGCATCTATGACATGCTCGACGAAGTCGACCACGAACGCGACTGGTGGATGGCGCATTTCGGCCTTGTTCCGCAGCTGTCGGCCGCGCTGCACGGCGGCTCCATCGTCACGGCCGAGATCGGTGTCTTCCACCACAAGATCACCTATTTCGGCGATGTGGTGAACACGACCTCGCGCATCGAGGGGCTTTGCAAGACGCTGAAGAAACCGCATCTGATCTCGGCGGATCTTCTCGCGCGGCTGATACTGCCGCCGGATATCGTCGCGGAGCCGCAAGGCGAGCATGTGGTCAAGGGCCGCGACGAACCGGTCTGCGTTCTCGCACTGCGGCGTCTGACGGCAGGCGCGCAGTTCTCGCGCGCCTCCTGATCGGATCGGCTCTATTCGAAGACGAAGGCCAGGCGCTTACCGGTGAGCTTCGACAATTGCTGCAGGCGCCCATCCAGACGCTCGCCGGCAAAATCGGCATAGTCGTGCGGTACGACGAATTCCAGATCGAGATCCGGATTGCTCGAGCGGCGGAACGACAGGTGGTCGACGATGCCCGGCATTGAGGCGGAGAAGAGATAGACGACGCGCAGAAGACCGCCCAGCAGCTTGGCAAGGCTGAGCAGGCGCGGCGTTGAGATCTGCGCCAGCGGGCCGGTCGCGCCATCGTCGTGCAGGCCTTCGAAGCGGTAGTAATTGGCCAGCGCCAGATAGGCCCGGCCCGGATGGGTGATGCCGGCAAGCGAGGAATGGGCAATCAGGTTCAGCGCCTGCAGCCCGCGGTAATCGGGATGCGCGCGCCAGCTGATATCGGCGAGAAGGCAGGCGGCCTGGCGATAGCGCGCTTCCTCGTCAGTTTCCTCAATGCCGAAATGGGAGACCATGCGGCCGGTCCAGTCGGCAAGCTCGCGCGCATGTTCGGGCGAGCGGGCTCTGAGGATCGCCAGTTGATCGGCCGCCTCCAGAAGCGGGTCCAGCTGCTGCTCGCTTTCGGAAAGCTGCGCGTAGAGATAGCCCTCGCGCACGCCTTGGGCGGAAAACACCACCCGGGCCGGTTTCATGACCGAGAGCACTTCCTGCATGGCAATGGCGCCGAACGGCAGAAGCGCGCGACGGTTCTTCGACACCGACTGCCAGGCGGGATCCTTGCTGTCCTTGGCCGTCAGAACCAGTTCGAGGAAATTGAGCATGTCGCCGGTCGGCAGTTCATAGCCCTGCATCATGTGCAGCGGATACTGCGTCATTTCCATGTGCAGCTTGGCAATGTTGCGCCAGGTGCCGCCGACGGCATAGAAGGTGCGCCCCTCGCCGTTGGCGAGAAGCTTTGCATCCTTCACCAGGCTGCGCGCCAATGTGCGCGCCTTGGCAAGAGAACCGCCGGAGGTTTCCGACAGGCGCAGGCCGCCGAGCGGCAACGTGATGCCCTTGCCGCATTCGCGGCCCTTGATATCGATGAGTTCGAGCGAGCCGCCGCCGAGATCGCCGGCAATGCCATCCACGCCGTTGAAGCCGCTGATCACGCCGAGCGCCGAATAAAGCGCTTCCTCCTCGCCGGAGAGAACCTGAACCGGATGCCCGAGAATGGCCTGCGCTTCGGCAATGAAGGCTGCGCCATTACTCGCTTCGCGGGCGGCCGCCGTGGCCAGCACGTAGACATGCGTGGCACGCGCCTGGTCCGACAGGGCCCGGAAGCGGCGAAGCGCATGCAGAGCGCGCGCAACCGCTTCCTCGTCCATGCGGCCGGTGGAGCCAAGCCCCTTGCCGAGACCACACAAGACCTTCTCGTTGAAGAGAACCGCAGGCGCGCGCGACAGGTCTTCGTAAACGACCAGGCGAACCGAATTGGAGCCGATGTCGACAACGGAGACAGGAGCGCTTCCGGGGAGACGCCCCTGAGCTTCAGATCGTACCATGCATCACTATTTCTTGCGTCCGGACATAACGCCGGCAATCAGCTTCGGCGCGCTTGACTTCAGGGCTTCCCCGCGCCCCGAAAGGCTGGGATTGGTCATAAAATAGTGTTGCGCGTTGAAAGGTTCCTCGCCCTTTCGGACTTCCATACGGCGCGACGTACCATCGGGCAATATCTCGTAGCTCTGCTGGTTGTCAATCAGGTTGCCGAGCATGATCTGCGAAAGCACCTGCTCATGCACAGTCGGGTTGGTGAGCGGCACCAGCGTCTCGACGCGCCGGTCGAGATTGCGCGGCATCATGTCGGCCGAGCCGATATAGACGAGCGCATTTTCCGAGGGCAGGCCATGGCCGTTGCCGAAGCAGAAGATGCGGCTGTGCTCGAGGAAACGCCCGACGATGGATTTGACGCGGATATTGTCCGACAGTCCCGGGACCTGGGGTCTGAGGCAGCAGATGCCGCGGATGACGAGATCCACATCGACGCCAGCGCGGCTTGCGCGGTAGAGCGCATCGATGATTTCCGGATCGACCAGCGCATTCATCTTCATCCAGATGGCAGCCGGCCGGCCTTCCTGTGCATGCACGATCTCCTCCTCGATATGCTTGAGGATGCGCGGACGCAGCGTATAGGGCGAGACGGCGAGCTTCATGCTTTCGGCCGGCTCGCCATAGCCGGTGATGAAGTTGAAGATGTTGGACATGTCATGGGCAATCTTCGGATTGCAGGTGAAGAAGGACAGGTCCGTGTAGATCTTGGCGGTGACCGGATGGTAATTGCCGGTGCCGAGGTGGCAATAGGTGCGCAGCTTGCCGTCCTCGCGGCGCACGACCATCGACATCTTGGCATGCGTCTTCAGTTCGATGAAGCCGAACACCACCTGCACGCCGGCGCGCTCGAGGTCGCGCGCCCAGCGGATATTGGCCTCTTCGTCAAACCGCGCTTTCAGTTCGACCAGCGCCGTCACCGACTTGCCCATTTCGGCCGCGTCGATGAGGGCGCGCACGATCGGGCTGTCATTGGATGTGCGGTAGAGCGTCTGCTTGATGGCGAGCACGTCCGGATCGCGGGCGGCCTGGATCAGGAACTGCACAACCACGTCGAAACTTTCGTACGGATGATGGACCACCATGTCCTTTTCGCGGATGGCGGCAAGGCAGTCGCCAGCGTGTTCACGGACACGCTCGGGAAATCGGGCGTTGTAAGGTTCAAACCGCAGGTCGTCGCGCGGCGCCTTGGTGATTTCCGACAGCGTATTGAGCGCAAGAAGCCCCGGAAGGACGGCGACGCGATTGTCGGGGACGCCCAGTTCCTGCACGACGAACTGGCGCAGCGAGGCCGGCATTTCCGAATCGGTTTCGATACGAATGACCTTGCCGCGGCGGCGGCGCTTCAGCGCCGTCTCAAAGAAGCGCACGAGGTCTTCGGCCTCTTCCTCCACCTCGATATCGCTGTCGCGGATGATGCGGAAGGTGCCGGCGCCCTTCACGACATAGCCGGGGAACAGCCGGTCGATGAACATCGACACCACGTCTTCCAGCGTGATGTAACGGATGGTCTGGCCCTCGTCGGGCAGGCGGATGAAGCGGTCGAGCGCCGGCGGCAGGCGCAAGAGGCCGGTCATCGGCTCGCGTCCGCTCTTGCTGTCGAGCTGTAGGCCCATGGTGAAGCCGAGATTGGGGATGAAAGGGAACGGATGGGCCGGATCGATGGAAAGCGGCGTCAGAACCGGGAAGAGGTCGTCCTCGAAATCGGTCGCCAGCCAGTTGCGATCTTCTTCGGACAGCGCTGCCGGACGAACGATGAGAATATCTTCCTTGGCCATATACTGCTGGAGAACGGCAAGCGAGGCCTGCTGCTCCATCTGCAGGTTGTCGATTTCCTTCAGGATATCTTCCAGCTGCTCGGCCGGCGTCTTGCCGTCATGGCTGCGCACGACGATGCCCTGGCGGATCTGGCCTTCGAGACCGGCGACGCGCACCATGAAGAATTCATCGAGATTGGCAGCCGAGATGGACAGGAAGCGCACGCGCTCCAGCAGCGGGTGGGCGGTGTTCAGTGTCTCTTCCAGAACGCGGCGGTTGAACTGCAGCCAGGAAAATTCACGGTTGACGAACCGTTCCGCACTGTTCAGCAGATCGACGGCCTCGGATGCGGCCTCTGCCGGCTGCGTTTCGGAAATCTGGTCCATCACTACCCCCTCTGTAAGCCGGGCACCGGCCAAACGGATTGCCCCAGCGCCCGCCTACAATGTTTCAACGACGAAACAATGACAGTCAATCATCGCCGTCGCGTCTGGCGAAGCTTTCCAGCACTTCGGCCGCCAGCATGCGCGTGATGCGGGTGCCGCGCGCCAGCGCCAACCGGTCGAGACGGTCGACCACGCCCTGTGCTGCCTCCATCGAGCGCTCCATGCGCTGGACGATATAGGCGACGATCCGGTCGTCGATGTGGAGCTGGCGGTCGGCAAAGAGCTTGATGATCACCTGCCCGAGCAGGTCCTCGTCCGGCTCGCCGATCTCGACCACGGTCGCCGCCTTCAGCCGCGAGCGCAGGTCCGGCAGGCTGACCGACCAGGACATCGGCCAGAGCCGCGCCGTCATCAGAAGGCTGGTGCGATGTTCCTTGACGCTGTTGATGACGTGGAACAGGGCGTTTTCGTCAAAGCCGCTGCGGTCGGCATCCTCAAACAGCACCGGTCCGGCCGCTGCCTGCATGGCCGCGTCGCCGCCCGCCATCGGATGGATGGCGGTGGCGCCGGATTTTTCGCGCCAGATGCTGGCGAGATGCGACTTGCCGCTGCCGGCGGGCCCCGTCAGGATCACCACCGGCGACGGCCAGTGCGGCCAAGCATCGATGATGGCGACGGCGGCGCTGACGGGCGCTGCGATCAACAGGTCGTCGCGGCCGGTTGCCGCATCATGGGTCAGCGCCAGCGGCAATTGTTCCGCGCGCTGACGCTTCAGTTTGTCCAGCGTCTCTGTCATGTGGATGTCGGGGGCTCGTCACGCTCACTGAGGACCCTGCCCTCCACACTGCGCTTGTCGTCCCAGGGCAGCGCGGAGGAATGGCCGAAATAAATGTCGCTTTGAAGATATCGCGAGATCGCAAACCGGACAAGCACGCCGACGACGGCGGCCGCCGGCACGGCGATCAGCAGGCCGACGAAGCCGAACATGGCGCCAAAGGCCAGAAGCGCAAACATCAGCCAGACCGGATGCAGGCCGACGCTGGAGCCGACAAGCTTCGGCTGCAGAATATTGCCCTCGATGAACTGGCCGAGGAAGAAGACGCACATGGTGGCGATCACCCACCCATAGTCCGGCCAGAACTGCATGAGCGCCACGCCGACCGCCATGACCAGCCCGACCAGCGACCCGATATAGGGAATGAAGGAGATCATGCCGGCGACGAAACCGATGAGAAGGCCGAAATTGAGCCCGACCAGCGACAGGCCAACCGCATAGAAAATGCCGAGGATGAGGCAGAGAGACCCCTGCCCGCGGATGAAGCCCGAGACCGCCTGATCCATTTCATGCGCCAGCTGGCGCACGGTCGCCACCTGATCACGCGGGATCCAGCTGTCGACCTTGGCGACCATGCGGTCCCAGTCCAAGAGGATGTAGAAGGCAACGACGGGGGTGACGACGAGCAGCGAAATGATGTCGACAATGGTCTTGCCGGAATTCCAGATCTGGTTCAGCAGGCTGCCGAGGAAGCCGGCGCCCTCCGTCATCAGGCTGGAAAAGTTTTCCTTGACCGCCTCGATCTGCGTCACCATCCACTTGGGCAGGAAGGAGTTCTGCGGGCTTGCGATCAGCTGCTGCAGCTGCGTCACATATTGCGGCAGGCTCTGGGCGAACTGGTTGAACTGGCTGATGATGAGCGGGATCAGCACCATCAGCGCCACGGTGAACATCAGCACGAAACTGATGAGGATGACGACCGTTGCCATCAGGCGGCTCAAGCCCCGCCGCTCCAGCCAGTCGGCTACCGGATCGAGGAAATAGGCAAGCGCCATGCCCGCCACGAAGGGCAGGAGGATGGTGCGGAAGGCCAGGAGAAAGATCACGAAGGCAAGAAGCGCCGCGAGCCAGAACAGCACGTAACGCCTGAGGCTTGCGCCACTGATATGATAGGCCATATGCGTCCGGTCCCTTTGCGTCACTTCACGAGAAGTGGGATAGGCCGGTGCCGACGGCAAGGTCAAGACGGTTGCGAAATGCCCCGGCAATCACGATTGGACACCTTGGAAAACAGGGGTTTCGCCGGCCAGGTGCTTGCATATCGCCGCGTCCCGTGCAATGGCGACCGCTTCCGGGCAGATCCCGCGACCGGCCGGCCGTTTCAGTGCAGGCTTCCGGAGGCGGAATGGCCTTTTTCATTGGCGCAGGTTCTTGTCGCACCCGCGAGCGCTGCCTTTCGAGAACCTGCCGTGCACGAGCGGAGACAGGCGATGAGCACAGCAGGCAAGAACGGTCTCACCTACAGCGATGCAGGCGTCGATATCGATGCCGGAAACCTGATGGTGGAAAAGATCAAGCCGGCCGTGCGCTCGACGCGCCGCCCCGGCGCCGATGGCGAGATCGGCGGTTTCGGCGGGTTGTTCGACCTGAAGGCGGCAGGTTTTACCGATCCGGTTCTGGTCGCTGCCAATGATGGCGTCGGAACCAAGCTGAAGATCGCCATCGACGCCAATCACCATGATACGGTCGGCATCGACCTGGTGGCCATGTGCGTCAACGACCTCGTCGTGCAGGGTGCAGAACCGCTGTTCTTCCTCGACTATTTCGCAACCGGCAAGCTCGATCCGGAACAGGGTGCGGCGATCGTTCTGGGCATTGCCGATGGCTGCCGCCAGGCCGGTTGCGCGCTGATCGGTGGCGAGACCGCCGAAATGCCCGGCATGTACCGCGATGGCGATTACGATCTGGCGGGTTTTGCCGTCGGTGCTGCCGAACGCGGCCAACTTCTGCCGACCGGTGACCTGCAGGCCGGCGACCTCATTCTCGGCCTTGCCTCCTCGGGCGTGCATTCCAACGGTTATTCACTCGTGCGCAAGATCGTCGAGCTTTCGGGTCTCGGCTGGGATGCGCCTGCCCCGTTTGCCGAGGGCAAGACGCTCGGCGAAGCGCTGCTGACCCCGACCCGCATCTATGTGAAGCCGCTCTTGAAGGCGATCCGCGAGACGGGCGCGCTCAAAGCGCTGGCCCATATCACCGGCGGTGGTTTTCCCGACAATATTCCGCGTGTCCTGCCCGATCATCTGGCCGCCGAAATCGATCTCGACAGCATTCCCGTGCCGCCGGTCTTTTCGTGGCTTGCCAAAACCGGGGGCGTCGAAGCCCATGAAATGCTGCGCACCTTCAACTGCGGCGTCGGCATGATCGCCGTCGTTTCGCCGGAACATGCGGCTGCCGTGACCGAGGTTCTCAACGCCGAAGGCGAGATCGTCGTGCCGCTCGGCCGCATGGTGGCGCGCACGGAAGGGGCCGCCGGCACGATCTACAAGGGCACGCTTGCCCTATGAGCCCGGTCCGTAAGCGCGTCGTCGTTCTGATTTCCGGCGGCGGCTCCAACATGCTGGCGCTGGCGGAGGCGATGGCGGCTGCCGATTTTCCAGCCGAGATCGTCGGCGTGATCGCCGACAAGAAAACCGCCGGCGGTCTTTCGAAGGCCGAGGCGCGCGGCATAAAAACCTTTGCCTTCGAGCGGCGCGATTTTGCCGACAAGGCGGCGCATGAAGCAGCCATTCTCGCAGCACTTGCAGCACTTCAGCCGGATCTCGTCTGCCTTGCCGGCTACATGCGGCTTCTGTCGGCGGATTTCATCCGGCCCTATGCCGGGCGGATCCTCAACATCCACCCGTCGCTGCTGCCGCTGTTTCCCGGCCTGCACACCCATCAGCGGGCGCTCGATGCCGGCATGCTGGTCACCGGCTGCACGGTGCATTTCGTCACCGAGGGCATGGATGAAGGTCCGGTCATTGCCCAGTCCGTGGTGCCGATCCTGCCCGGCGACACTGCCGAGACGCTGGCGGCCCGCCTGCTTGCCGTCGAACACCGCACCTATCCGCTGGCGCTGAAGCTGGTGGCGGAAGGCCGCGTGCAGATGCTGGCGGATGGCAGCGTCCGGCGCGACGGCGCCGTGGTGGATGCCGGCGCTAGCCTGATCAGCGCCTGAGAAAACCTCAGGCGCCGAGCGCTCCAAAACTGCGGTAGATCACATAGGCGGCAACAACAAAGATGACGCCGGCGAAGATACGGTTCAGCACGTTTTTGTAGGTGCAGAGCCAGGTCGACGCGATTGTGCCGATGACACCTCCGATCACGCCGCCCAGAATGAATTCGCCAGCCAGCGGCCAATCGACCAGCCCCGACAGCGCGTAATTGCCGGCCGTTGCAAGGCCGAAGGCCGTCACCGCCATCAGCGATGTGCCGATGGCATCGATCATCGGCATGGCCGTTGCAAACATCAGCGCCGGAACGATGAGGAAGCCGCCGCCGATGCCGAAGAAGCCGGAGGCTGCCCCGGTTGCGACGGCAACGGCTGCCGTCAGCGCGCAGGTGGCAAGATCATCCTTGCGCACAAGGGTCTCCACCGCGACAGGTCGCTTGCGCAGCATCAACACGCCGACAACAATCATGACGAGGCCGAACAGAAGCAGAAGCTTCGAGCCGTCGATGGCCTTGCCGAGCGTCGAGCCGCCAAAGGCGCCCGCCACGCCGAACACTGAAAATACCAGCCCGCAGCGCCAGCGGACATGGCCCTTCATGGCATGGTTGGCAAAATTGGCCGCCGCGTTGACAGCAACCGCGAGCGCACCGGTGCCGATCGCCACATGCGGTGAGGTGACCCCCACCACGTAGAGCAGGAGCGGCGTGGCAAGGATCGAACCGCCACCGCCGAGAAGTCCGAGCGTGAAGCCGACGAGACTGCCCGAGCCGATAGCGGCAACCAGCATATCCGTCATCACACGCGCCCCGATAGGAAGCGGTCGTGGATGACCATGCCGGCGATCATGGCCAGAACACAGACGGCGACCGGCATGAGGCCGAGAGAAAGTGCGGCAAGCGCCGGGCCCGGACAAATGCCGCCGAGCCCCCAGCCGATGCCGAAGACTGCCGAGCCGAGAACGAGCGGCCGGTCGATCACGCGGCTTTGCGGGATCTGAAAACTTTCATCCAGCACAGGCCGAGCCATGCTGCGCACCAGAACCATGCCGGCCATGGCGACCGAAACCGCCCCGCCGAGCACGAAGGCCAGGCTCGGGTCCCAGGCCCCGAAGAGATCGAGAAAGGCTTTTACGCGGGCCGGATCGAGCATGCCGGACAGCGAAAGCCCGAAGGCAAAGAGGGCGCCGCAGCCCAAGGCGGCAAGAGGCTGGCGCAGATCGATGCTCATCCGATGATCCTCAACAGGGTGACGGTCGCGATGCCGCTCGCCAGGAAGGTTGCGACGGCCACCATGGACCGTGGCGACAGCCGGGCAAGGCCGAGCACGCCATGACCGCTGGTGCAGCCGGAGCCCATGCGCGCGCCGATGCCAACCAGAAGACCGGCCAGGACGAGAAGCGGCGTCGAGGCAACGAGCGTCACCGTGGGCCAGGCGCCAAATGCCTGCGCATAGAGAAAGGGTCCGATGACAAGACCGATCACGAAGGCGCCATTGACAAAAACCGCATGGCCACCGGCCAGCCGGCCGACAATGCCGCTGATGCCGGCAATGCGTCCGGTCAGGATCAGATACGAAATCGCCGAAAGGCCGATCAGCAGGCCCCCGCAGAGCGATGCCAGATAGCCCGTCATGGCGACACCTCGTCGGCGCAGAAAATGGTAAAGAGGGCCGCGATCAGTTGCGCTGTTTTTGCCTCCGTCAGGCGGTAGAACACCTGCTTGCCCTCCTTGCGCGTTTCCACGATGCCGGCTTCCCGAAGCACTGTCAGCTGCTGGGAGAGTGTCGGCTGGTGCAGGTCGAGCTTTTCTTCGAGCGCGCCGACGGAGTATTCACCCTCGACCAGGGTGCAGACCAGCATCAGTCGGGCGGGATGGGCCAACACCTTCAGATGGCCGGCCACTTCTGTGGCGCGGGCTTCCATGGCCTGCGGCGTCATGCCGGACATGGCCTTCAGGCTCGAGAAATCCATCACCATACGGCTCCTTCCAGAGTATCGAGTGGGATCTTGAGGTAGCGCCGGCCGTTGTCTTCCGGTTCCGGCAGACGCCCGCCGCGCACATTGACCTGCAGTGCATGCAGGATAAGCTTGGGCATGGGCAGGGTGCGGTCTCGCGCATCCCGCAGCGCCACGAAACCTGCCTTGTCGATGCCGGCCAGATGCGGGTTCTGCGTTCTCTGCTGCGCAACCGTGCTTTCGTAGCGCACATGGCGCCCGCCCGGCTGGTAGTCATGGCCGGTAAACAGCCGCGTCTCATCCGGCAGCGAGAGGATAGCGGAAATCGAGGCAAACAGCGCCTGCGCACTGCCGCCAGGAAAATCGGCGCGGGCCGTGCCACTGTCGGGCATGAACATCGTGTCGTGAATGAAGGCGGCATCGCCGATGACATAGGTGATGGAGGCGAGCGTGTGGCCGGGCGAAAACATCACCCGTGCCGGAAGCGTGCCGATGGAAAAGGTTTCACCATCGCCAAACAGCCGGTCCCATTGCGAGCCGTCCGCGGCAAGGGTCGGCCAGTTGTACAATCCCTTCCAGAGCTTTTGCACCTCGACCACATGATCGCCGATGGCCGTCGGTGCGCCGGTCTTCTGCTTGAGGTAGAAGGCGGCGGAAAAATGATCGGCATGGGGATGCGTGTCGAGGATCCACTCGACCGTCAAACCCTGAGCGGCGACATAGGCCAGGATGCGATCGGCGTTCTTCGTGGAGGTCTGGCCGGATTTCTCGTCATAGTCGAGAACCGGATCGATAATGGCGCAGCGACTGGTCGCCGGATCGGAGACGACGTACTGGACGCTCCAGGTGCGCGGATCAAAAAAGGCTTTCACCCGCGGGCGCCGGCCGGCGCGGTTTTGCAGCCAGCGGACGGCAGACGACAGGTCGAAACCATGGCTCTCGCCGAAGGCCTCGATGTCCTCCAGCGCCATGCGCCCGTCTATCGCCTCGACCAGAACATGAAGGAGAAGTGCGCGCATGCCGCTTTTGCAATGGGCAAGCACCGGCCCCTCGCTCTGGGCGAGGGCTTCCCGGAACGCATCGACATCGGCTTCGGTCAGTTCGCCAACCGACACCGGAATGAAGCGGTAGTTGAGGCCGGCCTCCTCGGCGGCCCGCTTTTCCGCCTTGCTGCCAAGCGCCCCCTCCTCCGCGTCCGGCCTGAGGTTGATCAGGCAACGGGTGCCAGCGGAGTCAAGACCGGCGATATCGGCCAGAGCCGGCTGGTCGGCAATGCTGAGGCGTGGGTTGACGACAATGGTCTTCATGGCGGCGTCCTCAATATACATTATATAATTTCATATAATATATATTGACATGAGGCGCAACCCCGATGTCAGACGAAAAAGGCCCGCCGGGAGGCGAGCCGCAGACGGCAACACGAGTGCGGCGCGCCGCCCTTGAACTCAGGCCAGCGTCTGGCGGTTCATCACCAGCCAGTGCAGGAGCATGATGGTCTTGCCATCGCAGATTTCTCCGCTCTCGATCATCGAAAGCGCCTGCGAGACAGGCACTTCCATCACCTCGATATCCTCGTTCTCGTCGTCCAGCCCGCCGCCTTCGGCAACCCGGTCGCTGGTATCGATGGCCGCGGCGAAGAAATGCACCAGTTCGGTGACGGCACCGGGCGACATGAAGCACTTGAACAGGAACTTGACGTCGCGCACCTGATAGCCGGTTTCCTCGATCGCCTCGCGGCGGATCGCCTCCTCCGGATGATCGCCATCGAGAAGGCCGGCCGGCGTCTCGATCAGCCAGCCGGGATGGCCGTTGACAAAGGCAGGAATGCGGAACTGGCGCACCAGCACCACCACGTCGCGTTTGGGATCATAGAGAAGGATGGTGGCGCCGTTGCCGCGATCATAGACCTCGCGGTCCAGTCGATGGGTGCGGCCCTTCGCATCGGTGTAATCAAAGATGACCTTGTTCAGATGATACCAGTTGTCGGAGAGCAGCTGCTTCTCGACGATCTCGACCTTCGGCTTGTTGCCATTCGTCATGCAATGTCCTTTGAAAGCCAGACGCGGTTGTCGTGGACTGCCGCGCCACCATAGGGGGCGACCGGATCGGCACCGGTCAGGATGTTGATGCCCTCGCCGTCGAGATGCGCCTTGTTCGGCCACAGGCCCTCGGCCACCAGCACACCGCGCCGGGCGCCGGATGTGACCTTCGCATGGATGCGGAGCGAGCCGCGGGGATTGCCGATGCGGACAATATCTCCATCGGCGATCGAAAGCGCTGCGGCATCATCGGGATGAACCATCACCTCCGGCCGGCCTTCCTTGTCGCGTGAGGTTTTTGTCTCGGCAAAGGTGGAATTCAAGAAGTTGCGCGCCGGCGACGTGGCAAGCCGGAACGGATACACCTCGTTTGCCACCTCGATCACGTCCACCTGGTCGGGGAACGGCGGAAGCTGGTCGTAGGGGCCAAGCGCCCCAAGGCTTGCCGGCGTCTTGTTCGGAGACGGGCCATTTTCCCAGTCGGGCCGGAAGCGGAACTTTCCGTCCGCATAACCAAAGCCGTTGAGATAATGCGCATCCTCGAAGGCCGGCTGACAGTCGATCCACTTGTCGACAAGAAGCTGGTCATAACCCGGATAGCCGTTCGGCAACAGCATGCGGTCGATATGCTCCCGCTCGCTCAAGCCAAAACCCGGATAATCCGACACGCCAAGCCGCTTTGCCAGTTCCTCGATGACAAAGAGATTGGTGCGCACCGTCTCCGGCGGCTCGACCAGTTTCGGGCCGAGAAGAATGTGGTTCTGGCCGCCGGCGCGGTAGAGATCGTCATGTTCGACGAACATGGTGGCGGGCAGAACGATATCGGCCATCTCGGCCGTTTCGGTCATGAAATGTTCGTGGACGGCGGAAAACAGGTCCGGCCGGGCAAAGCCCTCGCGCACCAGCCGTTGTTCCGGCGCAATATTCATCGGGTTGGTGTTCTGGATGAGAAGCGCAGTCACCGGGCCGCGATGGCGAAGCGCCACAGCATCGCCCGTCAGCACGCGGCCGATCTGCGACTGGTCGAGCATGCGCACATCGGGGTCCATGTAGGACGTGCCCATCAGTTCGCGCTTGTCGAGCTTGAAGATTTCGCCATTGTTATGAAAGGCGCCGCCGCCTTCATATTGCCAGGAGCCGAGAACCGTCGCGAGCGACAGCGCCGCATGCATGGCAACGCTGCCGTTGCGCTGGCGGGTAAAACCGTAGCCGAGGCGGAAGAAGGTCTTTTTCGTTGTGCCGACCAGGCGGCCGAATACCTCGATCTCTTCCACCGAAAGCCCTGTTATGGCCGAGGCCCAGTGCGGCGTCCGGGTTTCAAGATGCGTCTCGAGCCCAGCCGGATCGTCGGCGAATTTCTGCATATAGGCGCGGTCGGCATACCCGTCGCGGAAGGCGATATGCATGAGCGCGCAGGCAAGGGCTGCATCCGTGCCGGGCTTCAGCACGATCTTCACGTCCGCCTGCTTCATCGTCGGGCTGTCATAGACATCGACCACGACGATCTTTGCGCCGCGCTCCTTGCGGGCCCGGATCGCATGGGTCATCACATTGACCTGGGTGGCGACCGGATTGGTGCCCCAGATGACCACGCAATCGGATTTGGCCATTTCGCGCGGATCGGGGCCGCGAAGGGCACCGGTTCCCATCACATAGCCGGTCCAGGCCATGTTGGTGCAGATCGAGCCGAAAAAACCGGAATAGTGCTTGGCGTGGCGCAACCGCTCGATAGAATCGCGCTGCACCTGCCCCATCGTGCCGGCGTAGAAATAGGGCCAGATGGCCTCTGCCCCATGGGCAGCTTCTGCCTTGACGAAGGCGTCGGCGATCTCGTCGAGCGCGGCCTCCCACGTCACCTCTTGCCACACACCTTCGCCCTTTGCGCCGATGCGGCGCTTGGGCGTCATCAGGCGGCCGGGATGGTAGAGACGCTCGGCATAACGGGCGACCTTGGCGCAGATGACGCCGGCCGTATAGCTGTTGGCGTTCGCGCCCCTCACCCGGCCGATGCGGCCATCGGGCGTCAGATCGATATCGAGCGCACAGGCGGAGGGACAATCATGCGGGCACACCGTATGACCAATGGCAGAATTGGCGGAGATCGGGGTCGTCACGTTCATGCCTTTCCTATAGGACAGGACAAGCGTCGCCAAAAGCGCCTTTTGCGATGCATCAATTCTATTGACGCGACCCAGCAGGCTTTCTCATGAACTATCGGCATATCTATCACGCCGGCAATTTTGCCGATGTCCTCAAACACGCGGTTCTGTGCCTTCTGGTGCGCCACATGCAGAAGAAGGACAAGGCCTTTCGCGTGCTCGATACCCATGCCGGGATAGGCCTCTACGACCTGTCGTCGGAAGAAGCCCAGAAAACCGGCGAATGGCGCGATGGCATCGGCCGCCTGATGGCGGCAGACCTGCCGGCGCCGGTCGCCGCCCTTCTGTCGCCCTATCTCGATGCCGTGCGCGACCTCAATCCAACCGGCGACATCTCGCGTTATCCCGGCTCGCCGAAACTTGCGCGCATACTGTTTCGCCCGCAGGACCGGCTGGCGGCGATGGAACTGCACCCCGACGATTACGGCCGCCTGTCGCGCCTGTTCGAGGGCGATTATCAGGTGCGGGTGACGGAACTGGATGGCTGGCTGTCGCTCGGCGCCCATCTGCCGCCGAAGGAAAAGCGCGGCATCATCCTCGTCGATCCGCCCTTCGAGATCGACGGCGAGTATGACCGGCTGGTCAACGGGCTTGCCACCGCCTATCGCCGTTTTCCCGGCGGCACCTATTGCCTCTGGTATCCGCTGAAGAAGGGGGCGCCGATCCGCCGCTTCCACGAGGACCTGCAGGCGCTTCAGATTCCAAAGATGCTGTGCACGGAGCTTTCCGTGAAAAGCGACCGAGATGGCACCGGTCTCTCCGGCTCCGGCCTTGTCATCGTCAACCCGCCGTTTACGCTGAAAGCCGACCTGCATGTGATCCTGCCGGTGATCAAGGATGTGCTGGCGCAGGATCGCTATGCCTCGCAGCGCGCCTTCTGGCTGCGCGGCGAAGAGGCGCCCGAAGAGACCTGAACGGCTGACCTGAACGCGCGGCCCGATCGGCGGCTTGACCGGGCGGTCCTGGCTGGGACATGGTGCCAGCATTTCCTGGGAGGTTTTCATGGTGTTCCGTCCCGTTTGCGCCCTGCTCGTGATGCTTCTTGCCGCAATTGCCCTGCCGGCGAACGCGCAGGATCGCCCGTCTGGCTTCGACTTCTATGTGCTGTCGCTGTCGTGGTCGCCGACCTATTGCGGTTCGGCCAAGGATAAGACCAGCCAGGAGCAATGCGGGCCGGACAAGGCCTTCGGTTTCATCGCGCATGGTCTGTGGCCCCAGAACGAAAAGGGCTATCCGGAAACCTGCGCCACGAAAGAGCCGCGGCGCGTACCGGAAGAGCTTGGCCGCGCCTATTTCGACATCATGCCGTCGATGGGGCTGATCGGCCATGAGTGGCGCAAGCACGGCTCCTGCTCGGGCCTCTCCCAGAAAGCCTATCTCGACACCACCCGCGCAGCCTTCGAGCGCATCAGGCTTCCTGCCGAGATTGTCGCCGCAGACAGCGCAAAAACCTATTCGGCGGAAGCCATCGAGGAGAGCTTCATCGCCGCCAATCCGGGGCTTCGCCCGGAAGGCATTGCGGTGACCTGCGAGGCAAGCCGTCTTGAGGAAGTGCGCATCTGCCTTGCCAAGGACCTTTCCTTCCGCACCTGCCCGGAGGTGGATGCCAAGGCCTGCTCGCTCAAACGCATCACCGTGCCGCCGGCACGCTGACCTTTACGACCCACAGGACATACAAGATGAAACTGCTCTACTCCCCCGCCTCGCCCTATTCGGCCAAATGCCGCATGGCTGCCCGCCATCTCGGCATCACGATAGACGAGGTGAAGACCGACACCGGCGCTGCGCCGGCAGAATTGATCGACAACAACCCGCTCGGTAAGATCCCCGTCCTGATCCGCGACGGCGAAAGCCCGATCTATGACAGCGTCGCCATCATGCATTACCTCGACCGGCTGTCGGAGGGTAAGCTCTATCCGGCCAAGGACGAGAAGCGCACGGATGCGGAAGTTCTGGAAGCGCTCTGCGACGGCATCACCGACTGCCTGCTTGCCATCGTCTATGAGCGCCGCGGGCGCCCGACCGAGATCGTCCACCAGCCATGGATCGACAAGCAGTGGTCGAAAGTGGAGCGCGGCCTGGATTACCTTGAAAACAACCTGCCGAAGACGGAGAAGAAGCTGAATGGCGGCCATTTCGCGCTTGCCGCGCTGATTGGCTATCTCGACCTGCGCTTTGCCGGACAATGGGCCGATGGCCGCCCCAGCCTTGCCGCCTGGCCGCAGAAGTTTTCAAAGCTGTTTGCCGACTACGACAGCATGAAATCGGTCGCATAAGCCCATTGCGCCTCCCGGCGCCCCATCTCTTGCCGGTACCGTCGTCTTGAGGTGCAGACATCCGCAAACGTGAAGGCAGTGCATGGCATCGCCCTCACCTCGCGCAATTGATCGCCGCAACAGGCACCGGACAACCGCGCGCAACCCAAATGGCACAGAAGGCCTCAAGCGCAGCAGCAGACCGGGCCGCCCCTGTCGATTCTTGACACATGAGGCAGCAGCATAAGCGCCTCAAGTATTATTCCGAAACATCTATGTATAACTAAAACAGTATTTCGCACTGCACAATAAATTACAATATTAAATACAATCGACAAGTATAAACTGTGAATCATTGAAAAGATTCGTGTTCCTTCTTGACTACCCATTATATAAAGGCCGACAGAGCAACAATTGCCAGGATCCTGTCGTGCGTCTTCTCTACACCCCCGCTTCGCCATTTTCGGCAAAGTGTCTTATGGCAGTTCGCCATTTAGGAATTGCGGTCACGGAAGTGAATGCAGCCGTTTCCGCGCCACCGCCGGAACTTATCGGGAGCAATCCTCTGGGCAGATTTCCCATGCTGATCCGCGATGGCGAACTGCCGCTCTGCGACAGTGTCGCCATCATGCATTTCTTCGATCGGCTGACGGATGGGCAGCTCTACCCGCGCAACCCGAAGAAGCGGGCAGAGGTCGACATGCTGGAGGCGCTCTGCGACGGCATTACCGACAGCCTGATGCAGATCACCTATGAGCAGCGTTTTCGCCCGGAAGAGAAAGTTTACCAGCCCTGGCTGGACCGCCACTGGGTGAAGGTGGCGCGGGGCCTGGATTTTCTGGAATGCCATGTTCCCCGGACCGACAAGAAGCTGAATGGCGGCCATTTTGCGCTGGCGGCCCTGATCGCCTATCTGCATGTGCGCTATGCTGGACGGTGGGATGTCGGCCGCCCGCGGCTTGCCGCATGGCCGCGCGCCTTCTCGCAACTGGTCCACACGCGCACCAAGGCGGCCGCCTGAGGCAACCGGACACAAGGCGCGCGAGGCAAAAAGAAAGGCCGGAGGTTTCCCCCCGGCCCTTTTTCGCCGATCCGAGGATCGAAGATCAGAACTTCACGCCGATGCCGAGCTTGACCGACTGGTCGTCGAAGCCGCGCGAAACGTTGGTGCCGCCCAGGTTGTAGTCCTTGTCCTGGTAGTCGGTGTAACGGTATTCGACGCGTGCGGTGATGTTCTTGGTGACCATGGTTTCGACACCGGCGCCGACCGTGTAGCCGACCGAGGTGTTGCTGTCGGAACCGGCAGCGCTCGAGACCTTGTGATCGGCAATGGCGACACCGCCCGTGCCATAGATCATGAAGGGGTTGAAGTCATAGCCGAGGCGGGCGCGAACCGAGCCGTTGAGCTTTTCTTCGCCGGTGATGCCGTTCGACGTGCCCTTCTGGTCGTTGTAGCCGAGGTCGGCTTCCGCACCGTAGACGATCTGGCCGCTCTGCCAGTTGTAACCGCCGTAGATGCCACCACCCCAGCCGTCAGCGCTCGGCTCGCCGGCGCCGCCCTTGACCTTGCCCCAATCGTAGGAGCCGGTGCCGCCGAGGTAGAAGCCGGACCAGTTGCTGACGGGAGCCGGGGCGTCATAGGCGGCCGGGGCTTCCGGAACCTGGGTGACGGCGTCAGCGGCCTGTGCCGATACGGCTGCAAGGCTGGCTGCGGAAACCATCAGGGTAGCAATGAGAGTACGCATAATTTTCTCCTTTTCGATGCCGGCCGGGAGGCGCTGTTTCAGTCAATGACAGCGCCATTGCTCCCTGCTCGTTGAGATCGAATTTGGTGGGCAATTGAGGAATTGAAAGTACCGAATTGTGAATTGATTGCGGCAACGGGATGGCTGAATCTGGATGTTGCTTTGCCGCCACAGGCACTTTATTAACCCTAACCAAAGGTTAAACTCAGTATAAAAATACCAATAGTTCTCACGGCCGCGTGAATACATAAATACATTCCCGTGATGAAAAGCCTCGCGTATTCCGGCAATCCAGCCTCTTGATCCCGGCGTAAAGCACCGGCAAGCAATGGTGCATGCGCAACAGGCAAAAGAGGCGGGACAGACCATGGAACATTTGCCGACCGTACTTGTAACCGGCGCCGCCAGACGCATGGGACGGGCGATTGTCGAGGATCTGGCCCACCATGGCTATGGCGTTGCCATTCACGCCGACCGCTCGTTTGCCGAGGCCGAGCAGCTTGCAGCGGAGTTGAGGGCGGAAGGCCGCCGCGCCGCAGCCGTCGAGGCCGATCTTATCGATTCGCAGGCGACCGACTCGCTGATCGATCAGGCGGCACAACAGCTCGGGCCGATCACCGGTCTCGTCAACAATGCCTCGCTGTTCGTGAGCGATACCGCCGACGCCTTCGATGCGCAGTCCTTCGACCGCCACTTTGCCATCCATGTACGGGCGCCCTCCATCCTGTCGGCGGCGCTGCTGCGCCAGTTGCCGGAGGCGGCGAACGCCCTCATCGTCAACATCATCGACCAGCGGGTGTGGAAGCTCACGCCGCAATTCTATTCCTATACGCTTTCCAAGACGGCGCTCTGGACGGCCACGCAGACGCTGGCGCAGGCCTATGCGCCGCGCGTGCGCGTCAACGCCATCGGCCCCGGCCCCTCCTTCCGCAGCGCCCGTCAGGCGCCCGAGGATTTCCAGCGGCAGATCGATGCGCTGCCGCTGAAACGCGGTCCCGGCCCCGATGAATTCGGCCGCACGATCCGATTTCTTTTTGACACTCCGTCCATCACGGGCCAAATGATAGCCTTGGACGGAGGCCAGCACCTGGCCTGGCAAACGCCGGATGTGGCGGAGATCATTGAATGAATGGAACGAAACTGCCTGACGGTGGCGTTCTTTACGACGAAACGGACGAGGATGACGACGAGGTTGTAGCGGCCCCGGGCGAGGCTGCGCGCATGCTCTCCGGCATCGAATGGCATGCGGGGCTTCGCAACGAAAGCGGCCTCAAGGGCGCCGATCTGATTGCCGAATTCGTCAAGCACCTGCCGAACGCGCCGGGCGTCTACCGCATGTTCAACGAGGCGGGCGACGTGCTCTACGTGGGCAAGGCCCGCAGCCTGAAGAAGCGCGTGACGAATTATGCGCAAGGGCGCGTGCATTCCAACCGTCTGACCAAGATGGTGCGCGAGACCGTGCAGATGGAGTTCGTCACCACCCGCACCGAGACGGAAGCGCTGCTGCTCGAGGCGAACCTCATCAAGCGCCTGCGCCCGCGCTACAACGTGCTTCTGCGCGACGACAAGAGCTTTCCCTATATCATGCTGACCGGCGACCATCGGGCGCCGGCCATCTACAAGCATCGCGGCGCGCGTGCCCGCAAGGGCGATTATTTCGGCCCCTTTGCCTCGGCAAGCGCCGTCGGGCGCACCATCAACTCGCTGCAGCGCGCCTTCCTGTTGCGCACCTGCACCGACAGCGTCTTCGAGGCCCGCACGCGGCCCTGCCTGCTCTACCAGATCAAGCGCTGTTCCGGCCCCTGCACCCACGAGATCTCGGATGCGGACTATGGCGAGCTGGTCAACGAGGCCAAGGACTTTCTCTCCGGCCGCAGCCAGGCGGTTAAGGCAACGATTGCCCGCCAGATGACGGAAGCCTCCGACGACATGGATTTCGAGCGCGCCGCCGTCTACCGCGACCGGCTGTCAGCGCTGTCGCATGTGCAGAGCCACCAGGGCATCAATCCGGCGGGCGTAGAGGAAGCCGACGTGTTTGCCATCCATCACGAGGGCGGGCTCACCTGCATCCAGGTGTTCTTCTTCCGCGCCGGGCAGAACTGGGGCAACCAGGCTTATTTTCCGAAGGCGGATCCGCAGCTCACCGGATCGGAAGTGCTGAACGCCTTCCTCGCGCAGTTTTATGACGACAAGCCGGCGCCGCGCCAGATCCTTCTGTCCGAAACGGTCGAGGAACAGGACCTGCTGAGCCTTGCGCTGTCGGAAAAATCGACCGGCAAGATCACCATCCAGGTGCCGCAGCGCGGCGAGAAGAAGGATCTGACCGACCATGTCCTGGCCAATGCCCGCGAGGCGCATGGCCGGAAGCTGGCCGAAACGGCCTCGCAGGAGCGGCTGCTGAAAGGCTTTGCCGAGACCTTCGGCCTCGCTTACGTGCCGCGCCGCATCGAGATCTACGACAACTCCCACATCATGGGCACCAATGCGGTGGGCGGCATGGTGGTGGCGGGGCCGGAAGGGTTCGTGAAGGGCCAGTATCGCAAGTTCAACATCAAATCGACCGACATCACCCCCGGCGACGATTTTGGCATGATGCGCGAGGTGATGACGCGGCGCTTTTCGCGCCTCCTGAAGGAGGAAGGCCTGCCGGACCGCAGCGCCGCCGCCACGCAGACGGCGGACGGGCCGGACGAGGTGATCGACAGCGGCTTTCCCGCCTGGCCGGATGTCATCCTCATCGACGGCGGACAGGGCCAGATGTCGGCGGTTCGCAAAATCCTGGACGACCTCGGCATCCGTGACGTGGTGACCGCTATCGGCGTTGCCAAGGGTGTTGATCGCGATGCCGGGCGCGAGCGATTCTTTGCCGACGGCCGCAGTGATTTTTCGCTGCCGCCGCGCGATCCCGTTCTCTACTTCGTCCAGCGCATGCGCGACGAGGCGCACCGCTTTGCCATCGGCTCGCACCGGGCGCGGCGCAAGAAGGAGATGGTCAAAAATCCGCTGGACGAGATTTCCGGCATTGGCCCCGGCCGCAAGCGGGCGCTTCTGCAACATTTCGGCACCGCCAAGGCCGTGTCGCGTGCCGGCATCTCCGACCTCATGGCAGTGGAAGGGATTTCCGAAACGGTGGCCAAACAGGTCTACAACCACTTCCATGAAAACCGTACCGGCTGAGGATGCAAAGCCGCCACATTTCACACCGAGGGTGTTGACGCCTCGTCTCTGGCGTATCACTTAACAGCACATATCAGGGTAAGGTCCGTCATGGCTTCGCGCGCATACAACATTCCCAATCTTCTGACCTATGCGCGCATCCTGGCGGTTCCGCTGATCGTGGTCTGCTTTTTCATCGAAGGCCGGCTGGAAAGCTCGGATTTTGCCCGCTGGACGGGGCTTGCCATCTTCGCGGTCGCCTCGATTACCGATTATCTCGACGGTTATCTGGCCCGCATCTGGAACCAGACATCGAATATCGGACGCATGCTCGATCCGATCGCCGACAAGCTGCTGGTCGCCTCGGTGCTGCTGCTGATGGCCGCCGACGGCACGATTGCCGGCTGGTCGCTCTGGGCGGCGATCACGATTCTCTGCCGCGAAATCCTCGTTTCGGGCCTGCGCGAATATCTGGCGGCGCTGAAGGTGGCGGTGCCGGTGACGCGGATTGCCAAGTGGAAAACCGCCATCCAGATGGTGGCGATCGCCTTTCTGCTGGCCGGTCCCGCCGGCGACAAGTTCGGCTTTTACACCACCGCCACCGGCATCACCCTGCTGTGGCTTGCCGCAATCCTGACGATCTACACCGGATATGATTACTTCAAGGCCGGCCTCAAGCATGTGGTGGACGAAGAATGAAGGTTCGCATCGTCTATTTCGCCTGGGTGCGCGAGCGCATCGACAAGCCGGAGGAAGAACTGGACCTGCCGGAGACGGTGGTGACGGCGGGCGACCTTCTGCTTCATCTGAAGACGCTGGGTGATGGCTACGAGGCGGCGCTGCAATATCCCGACGTTATCCGCGTTGCCGTCAACCAGGAGCATGTCGACCACGACGAGCCGATTGCCGGCGCCCGCGAAATCGGCATCTTTCCACCGATGACGGGCGGATGAGGCCGCAAGACGCATCGCACAGAACGGCCTATCGCCGCACAACGCTGAGGCATTGTCCATGACGACCCCGATCATCCATGTCCAGCGCGAGGATTTCGACCTGCAGACGGAAATCGACCGACTGACGGCCGGGCGCATGGATATCGGCGCGGTCGTCACCTTCAGCGGCCTCTGCCGCGATGAAGGCGGCAGTCTCGACGCGCTGGAACTGGAACATTATCCCGGCATGGCAGAGGCCGAAATGCGCCGGATCGGAGCGCTTGCGATCGAGCGTTTTTCGCTCATGGGCATGACCGCCATCCACCGCTACGGCAAGATTCTGCCGGGCGAAAACATCGTTCTCGTCATCGCCTGCGCCCCGCACCGGCAGGCCGCCTTCGACGGCGCCAATTTCGTGATGGACTTCCTGAAGACCGCAGCGCCCTTCTGGAAGAAGGAGCATCTGGCAGACGGTACCGCCGGCGGCTGGGTCTCGGCCAAGGATGCCGACGATGCGGCGCGCGACAAATGGGCAAAGGGCTAAGCCCGCTCACACCGGCCTCCCTCACACCGGCCCCCTTTCCCGCCGGCTGATCACCAGCAGCGTTGCAAGAGCCGCCAGCATCGCCGCATCGCGCCAGAGGGCCGGGCCGTATCCGCTCCACAGCGTTTCGCAAAGGCCGAAGAGGGCGGCACCGGCAGCCGATCGGAGCGGCTGGCTGTGTCCTCCCACAGCGGCGATCAGCACCACTTTCAGGCCAAAGACGAGGCCGGCGCCAAAATCCATCGTGCCGTAATGGGCCGTCGCCAGAAGCCCGCACAGGGCAGCAAAGAGCGCTGCCAGCCCATAGGCGCCGGTGCAGATGCGGGCCGACGCCACGCCGCAAAGCTCGGCGGCCAGTGGATCGTCGCAGACCGCACGCCAGTTGCGCCCGAAGCGGCTCACCGCCAGAAACCATCCGCCGCCGGCCACCAGCATGACAAGCAGAACACTGTTCAACGCCTGCAGGAGCGTGAGGCTGAGCCGCATGTTCCCCTCGGACCAAAGGATGAGCGGCCCGTTGAGAAAGGGGGCAAGCCAGAGTTCCCGCGTTCCGGACAACAGACGCGCGCCCTCCATCAGCACCAGGAGCAGGCCGAGCGCGGCAACAGTCAGCGCATTGGGCGACGTCCGCGACAACGGCGCCACCACCTGCCGTCCGATCAGGACGCCGCTTCCCGTTCCGACGATCACCGCCAGAGCCGCGCCGAGCCCCAGTGCGGCCGGGAATGTCAGGAACAGCCGGTTCCAGCCCCAATGGGCGCCCAGCAGGAAGACATGACCGGAAAAGGCAAACAGTGCGCCATAGGTAATGTCGGCCCGCTTCGTCACGGCAAAGGCAATGGCATAGCCGAAGGCGAGCGCCGCATAGAGGCTGGCGATCGGCAGGGCATTGAGCAGCTGTTGCAGGGCGTAGAGCATGGCACCTCCCCGTTCGACCGGCCTCATGAATTATAACTAGCAAAACGTCTTTTACCAGTTATATTACCCTATGAGCTTTTCCTGGACCCCTCACCGTTTTGCCGGCGGCGCACTGGCACTCGATGTCGCCAACAGCGTGATCCTGCGTTTTGACCCTGCCCGCAGCATCGACCGTTTCGCGGAGCCGGCGCAGTTCCAAGCCTTTCCACAGGCCGCGCGGGAATTCTGCGCCGAACGGGCGCTGTTCGGCGACGTGAAGCCGATCGATCCGGCAAGCAGCGAAACCTTCCTGGCGTTTCGCGAGGCCATCGACCGTCATTTCCGCGCCGACGTGCTCGGGGCGCCGCAGGTGCCGCTCCTCGCCGATCTTCTGGAGTGTGGCGCCCGCCTGCTGCGGCAGAACCCGGATCCGCTCGGGCTGGAATCGGCCACAGTGCATTCGGCGCTGCGGCTGCTTTCCCTGCCGCAGAAGGATCGGCTGAAGATCTGCGGCCATTGCGGCTGGCTGTTTGTCGACCACTCGAAGAACCGGAGCCGCTTCTGGTGCGACATGACCGTCTGCGGCAACCGCGCCAAGGCCGCCCGCCATTATCGTCGCCAAAAGGGGGAACCGGAATGAACAAGAGGATGACCGTGGCTGCTCTCAGCCTGCTGATGCTTGGCGGCTGCCAGCGCGAGGTGGAAAAACTGGCCGAATTTTCCGGCCACATCTTCGTCTTCAACTACCGACTGTCGAAGGCCAATTACGTGGTGACGCTACGCCCGACAGGCCCGCTTCCGCAGGGAGGCGTGGCGATTGCCCGGTTCGACAATCCGCGCGGTGGGGCGGCCCTGGAGACACGCCAGACGCTTTACCCGGCCATGGAAAAGATCGTGCTCGAAAGCCCGGATGTGCAATGCGTGCGCGAGGGCCGCTCCTACGGCGTGCACATCGAGCTTGCCGACGGCAGCGGCAAGGTGTTGCAGCAGATGGACACGAAGGTTCTCGCCACCATCGACCAGAGCATCCTGCCGGCCCATTCCATCGTGGTCGGCCCGGCCTATGACATGAACCCGAACGTGTTCAAGGCCGGTGGCGTGATGGACCTTTCACCGGTTGAGTGCCCCTCATAAGCTGTTTCACGACGCCCCGGCGCGGTGTTACGATGGAGCGGCAAACCGCATTTGAGGAGGCATCATGCTGCGTGGCCTTTCCGCCTTCCCCCCGACACCGACCGACACAAACGGCACCGTTGACGCGCAGGCGCTGGCGCGGCTGATCGAACGCCTGACCGCGGCAGGCGTCGATTCCATCGGCCTTCTCGGCAGCACCGGCGGCTATGCCTATCTGTCGCGACCGGAGCGTCGCCGAGCGGTGGAGATTGCCGCCGAGACGCTTCAGCGTCGCACGCCGCTCATCGTCGGCATCGGCGCGCTTCGCACCGACGAGGCGCTGGCGCTGGCGCGCGATGCGGCAGAGGCCGGCGCAGATGGGCTTCTGCTGGCGCCTGTCTCCTATACGCCACTCACCGAGGACGAGGTGTTTGCGCATTTTTCCGCAGTCGCCGAAGCGACCGACCTGCCGCTCGTCATCTACAACAATCCCACTACAACGAAATTCACCTTCACCCCGGACCTCATCATCCGGCTGGCGGCCCTGCCGAGTATTGCCGGCGTGAAAATGCCGTTGCCGGTCGATGTGAGTTTCGAGGCGGAGATGGCGGTGCTGCGGGCGCGCCTGCCGAGCGGCTTTCCGATCGGCTATAGCGGCGACTGGGGTGCGGCAGAGGCACTGCTGTCCGGCGCCGATGCCTGGTACAGCGTGGTCGCCGGACTTCTGCCCGCACAAGCACTGGCGCTCACTCGAGCAGCACAGGCCGGCGATACGGCTGAGGCGCACCGGCTGAACGACAGCTTCCAGCCGCTTTGGACCCTGTTTCGCCAGTTCGGCAGTTTTCGGGTGATGTATGCGATCGCCGCCGAACTTAACCTGTTCCAAGCCGCCCCGCACCGGCCGGTCATGCCGATCCCGGCAGAGGCGATGCCGCGGGTGGTCGAGGCGCTCTCGGCCCTTAATGCCTGACAGTTTTGCAGGAGGCGGTGCACCCGCCTCCTACCTTTGCGTCTACTGGCCAGCAACCGGAGAGCTCAAAACCCTTCCAGCACGATCTTGCCGCGTGCCTTGCCGCTTTCGAGGATCGCATGGGCGGCCTTGAGATTGGCGGCATTGATCGGCGTCAGCACCTCCGTGACGGTGGTTGCAATGCGGCCGGCATCGATGAGCGCCGAGACCTCGTCGAGGAGCTTGCCCTGCGCGTCCATGTCTGCGGTCTGGTAGAGCGAGCGGGTAAACATCAGCTCCCAGTGCAGCGAGACGGATTTGCGCTTGAAGGGCGTTGCATCCAGAACGGCCGGATCATCGATCAGACCGAAGCGGCCCTGCGGTGCGATGAGGTCGGCGATGTCGGCCACATGCAGATGCGTTTCGGTGGTGGAAAACACGAAGGCCGGCGCCCCAAGCCCCAGCGCCTCGACCTGTGGCGCGAGCGGCTGTGCATGATCGACGACATGATGCGCGCCAAGCTCGCGCACCCAGGCCTGCGTTTCCGGCCGCGATGCGGTGGCAATCACCGTCACGTCGGTCAGCGCCCGCAGCAACTGGATGGCGATGGAGCCGACCCCTCCCGCCCCGCCGATGACGAGAATGGCGTTGGCGGCACCCGGCACCGGCCGGCGCACATCCAATCGCTCGAACAGTATTTCCCAGGCGGTAATGGCCGTCAGCGGCAGGGCGGCCGCCTCTGCGTCCGAAAGTGTCTTGGGCTTGTGGCCGACCAGCCGCTCATCCACCAGATGAAACTGGCTATTGGCACCCAACCGGTCCAGCGCACCGGCATAGAACACCTGGTCGCCCGGCTTGAAGCGGGTGACGGCCTCGCCCGTTTCGACAACCTCGCCGACCGCATCCCAGCCGAGCACCTTCCAGCCATCGGGAGCTGCCGACACGCCGCGGCGGATCTTCGTATCGACGGGATTGACCGACACGGCGCGCACTTCCACCAGCAGGTCCCGCCCGCTGGCCACCGGCCGTTCCTGTTCGATATCGACAAGGGCCTCCGGCCGATCGAGGGCTCCTGCGGCCTTATATGCAACTGACTTCATCGAATAGTTCCTTTCTAGGCGTTGTATCAGCCCTCATATGTTTCTATGTTTCCAAAAAGCCAATACGTACAAAACAAGCCTATAGTGTCGAAAAGGATACCATCATGGCCAAGGCACGCCATTCCCGCTTCGATTGCAGCCCCGGCTGCGCCGTGGAGGCCGCCGTCGGCCTCATCGACGGCAAATGGAAATCGGTGATCCTCTTTCATCTTCTCTCCGGCACGCTGCGCTTCAACGAGATCCGCCGCATCATCGCCAATGTCACGCCGCGCATGCTGACCAATCAGCTGCGCGAACTGGAGGAGGATGGGCTGATCATCCGCACCGTCTATGCGCAGGTGCCGCCGAAGGTGGAATACAGCCTGTCGCCGCTCGGGCGCAGCATGGAGCCGGTGCTGCTGGCGCTGAAGGGATGGGGCGATGCGCATATCGGGCTCTACGGCAAGCCGAAGGGGCATGACCCGCGCGAGACGGACGTGGCCGCCTGAAATGCAAAACGCCCGCGACAGGCGCTGTCACGGGCGTTTCGAAAAGCCTGAAGGCGCCAGTCAAACGACGCCTGCGACTGACACAATCAGCCGACGATTTCGGTTTCGGCGAACCAGTAGGCGATTTCCTGGGCAGCGGTTTCCGGAGCATCCGAACCGTGAACCGAATTTTCGCCGATGGACAGCGCGAAGGTCTTGCGGATGGTGCCTTCGTCAGCGTTGGCCGGGTTGGTGGCGCCCATGATCTCGCGGTTCTTCAGGATGGCGTCTTCGCCTTCGAGAACCTGAACAATGGTCGGGCCGGACGTCATGCCTTCAACCAGTTCGCCGAAGAACGGGCGTTCCTTGTGAACGGCGTAAAAACCTTCGGCTTCGCGCTTGCTCATCCAGACGCGCTTGGAGGCGATGACGCGCAGGCCATTGTCTTCGAAGACCTTGGTGATGGCGCCGGTCAGGTTGCGCTTGGTTGCGTCGGGCTTGATCATGGAGAAGGTGCGTTCGATCGCCATTGCCAGAAATCCTTGTTTTCTAGGGATAAGTGGGCGGTGTTTAGCCGCCCCGAATCACGAAGACAAGAGGGCCTATTGGAATTTCACGCCGCTGTCATGTGAAAGCCCGGCGCGATCAGGCAACCGCCCGGCCGACGGCGCCGTGCAGATCCAGGCACCGTTCGAACCAGAGGCTCACCGGATCATCCGCGCGAAGAGCGGCAAGCCCGGTCGTGATGCGCAGCCACTGCAGCGCGCCAAACAGGATATAGTCGGCAAACAGCGGGCCGTCGCCGCCTAGGAAGGGCTGGAATTTCAGCATGTGGCGCAAGGGATCGAGCCGGGCCGAAAGAACCGCCGTCTCCACCTCACGGTCGGCCTCGAAATCCTCGAGCCTACGTCCAAGATACTGCTCGCGGGTCGTGCGGAAATAGACCTGGTCCGTCTCGTCCAGCATGTCGTGAATGTTTTTCACCGCAAGCTTCGACAGCACCGGATGCACCAGCGTCTGCGAGACGCCCTCGACGAAACGCGACAGCGCCTTGCCGCCCTCCCCGGCAAACAGCGTCGGGCGATCCGGATAGGTGTCTTCCAGATAGAGCGCGATGTCGAAACTGTCGCGCACCAGCAACTGCCCGTCGCGCAGGATCGGCACGGTTTTCGAAAAGCCGTTTTCGATTTTCGGCACTTCAGTAAAAGGCACCGGCTTTTCGACGAAATCGAGCCCCTTGTGGGCAAGCGCCATCGACACTTTCCAGCAATGGGGCGAAAATGGCCGGCGCGGATCGCTGCCGCAGAGCGAGTAGAGAATTCTGGTCATCGGGCACCTTTGCTGTTCCTGCATGCCATTGGACCGCGCTCGCCTGAAAAGATCAAATCAGGAAATTTCATAGCAACCATCACACCTGTTTGACCGTGCCCGCTATAGGTTCGGATCCTTCAACCGACACTGGAGCCCCCCATGCCCGATCATTTCCGCATGTTTGCCGATTATAACCGCTGGGCCAATGCCCGTCTCTATGAGGCCTGCGCGACGCTCAGCGACGCCGAATTTCGCGCAGACAAAGGCGCGTTCTTTCGCTCCGCCGCGGGCACCCTCAACCATCTTCTCGTCGCGGACCGGATCTGGCTCAGGCGCTTTACCGGGCAAGGCTCTGCTCCGACCTCGCTTGATGCCCCGCTCTACGAGACATTTGCCGACCTGCGCGCCGCCCGTGCCATCGAGGACCAGCGCATCATCGACTGGGTCGATACTCTGAGCGGAGCCGATCTTGCCGCCACCATTTCCTATTCGCCGGTCTCTATGCCGGGCAAGGTCGAACTGCCGCTCGGCCCGCTTCTGTCGCATGTCTTCAACCACCAGACCCATCATCGCGGCCAGGTGCACACCATCCTCACCGCCCTTGGGCAACCTTCGCTGACACTCGATCTCGTCTATTTCCTGCTCGGGGACGGCAAGCGCTGGCAATAGGCGTGTGCCTCTCTTGCATCGCAGCAGGACTTCGGCCAAAACGCCGTCATGATCACCATTACCGACCTTTCCGCCCGCATTGCCGGCCGCCTGCTTCTCGATCACGCCAGTCTCAGCCTGCCGACAGGCATCAAGGCGGGGCTGGTGGGTCGCAATGGCGCCGGCAAATCCACCCTGTTTCGCGTCATCACCGGCGATCTGGGCTCCGAAAGCGGTTCGGTCACGCTGCCCAAGGCAGCGCGCATCGGTCAGGTGGCGCAGGAGGCGCCGGGCACGGAAGATCCACTGATCAACATCGTTCTTGCCGCCGACAAGGAGCGCACGGCGCTGATGGCGGAAGCGGAAACCGCAACCGACCCGCACCGCATCGCCGATATCCAGATGCGACTTGTCGACATCGACGCGCATTCGGCCGAAGCGCGGGCCGCCAGCATTCTGGCCGGCCTCGGCTTCGATGCGGCTGCCCAGCTTCGCCCGGCCTCTGCCTTTTCCGGCGGCTGGCGCATGCGCGTGGCCCTCGCCGCCGTGCTGTTTTCCGAGCCTGACCTTCTGCTGCTCGACGAGCCGACCAACTACCTCGATCTGGAAGGCACGCTGTGGCTCGAAGATTACGTGCGCCGCTATCCGCACACCGTCATCATCATCAGCCATGACCGCGACCTTTTGAACAATGCGGTCAACGCCATCGTGCATCTCGACCAGAAGAAGCTCACCTTCTATCGCGGCGGCTATGACCAGTTCGAGCGCCAGAAGGCCGAGAACGACGAGTTGCAGATGAAATCCAAGGCGAAGAACGAGGCCGCGCGCAAGCACCTGCAAAGCTTCATCGATCGCTTCAAGGCAAAGGCCACCAAGGCCAAGCAGGCCCAGAGCCGCGTCAAGGCGCTGGAGCGCATGGGAACGGTTGCCGCCGTCATCGAAGACCACGTGCAGCCGATCACCTTTCCGGAGCCGGAAAAGCAGCCGGCCTCGCCGATCATCGCCATCAATGGCGGTGCCGTCGGTTATGAGCCCGGCAAACCGATCTTGAAAAACCTCAACCTGCGCATCGATGCGGACGATCGCATCGCGCTTTTAGGCTCGAACGGCAACGGCAAGTCCACCTTTGCCAAATTCATCTCTGGCCGCCTGCCGCCGGAAACGGGCGATCTGCGCCTTGCCCCGAGCCTGAAGATCGGCTTTTTCGCCCAGCATCAGCTGGACGATCTCGTGCCGGAAGACACGCCGGTGGAACATGTGCGCCGCCTGATGCCGGCCGCGCCGGAAGCCAAGGTGCGCGCCCGCGTGGCGCAGATGGGCCTTGCGACGGAAAAGATGAACACCGCCGCCAAGGATCTGTCGGGTGGCGAAAAGGCGCGGCTTCTGATGGGTCTTGCCGCCTTCCACGCGCCGAACCTCCTGATCCTCGACGAGCCGACCAACCATCTCGACATCGACAGCCGCCGCGCCCTCATCGAGGCGCTCAATGATTACGATGGCGCCGTCATCCTGATTTCGCATGACCGCCACCTGATCGAGGCGACCGTCGATCGGCTCTGGTTGGTCAACAACGGCACCGTCACCACGTTCGAAGGCGATATGGAGGAATACCGCGACCTCATCGTGTCTTCGGGCAAAAAAAAAGACGAAAAGGTTGAAGTCTTAGCCGATGCCGGCAACAAGGCCGATCAGCGCAAGGCGAATGCCGAAAAGCGCGCTTCGCTTGCGCCATTGAAGAAAAAGATCAACGAAGCCGAGGCCTTGACGGCGAAACTGGAAAAACTGATTCAGGCGCTTGATCAAGAACTTGCAGATCCGGCGCTCTACGAGAAGTCTCCGGCGAAGGCGGCCGAAAAGGTCAAGCAGCGGGGCGAGGCCGCCGCCAAGCTCTCGCAGGCGGAAGAGCAGTGGCTTGAACTGTCGGCCGAATACGAAGAGGCGATGGCCGGCTGAGCCTTGCTTGTGGCAGGGCTGAATATACACTACCTTGTACCTGTATATTCAAAGGGGTGAGGCCATGCCGCTTTATGTGCGCGACGAACGGGTCAACCAGCTCGCCGAACAGGCCCAGAAAATCCTGAAGGCGCCGACCAAGACCGATGCCATTCGCCAGGCGCTGGAGCGCGTGGTGAAAGAGGACGAGCAGCGCCCGCCGCTGGCCGAGCGGCTGGAGAAGATCAAGCAGCGCTATCAGGGCATGGGATCGGTCGATCCTGATTTCGATGAGAAAGCTTTTCTCGATGAAATGTGGGGCGACATCTGATGTTCCTCGATACATCGGCCATCATCGAATATTTTCTGGATGGGCCGGAATATGACCGGATTGCCGCGGCCTTGGCAAAAAGCGAATCCGGCTTTTACGTATCGCCCACGGTCATTTTCGAGGCCACGACAGTTTTGGCCGGAAAACGTCAGATCGCCGTCGATGATGCCACAAGGCTGATCGCCAATTTTCTCGATGAGCTGAACGCCGAAATCCTGCCGATCACCGGTGAAACGGCGCGCTCGGCGCTCGAGGCCTTTTCGCGCTATGGCAAGGGTCGCCATCCGGCGCGCCTCAATTTCGGCGACTGTTTTTCCTATGCAGGCGCCAAGGCATCCGGTGCGGCCCTCCTCTATGTCGGCGAGGATTTTCGCCGCACCGACCTCGCCTGACCCGATATACATCACACTTCTACAAGGAGACGCGCCATGGATCTCTTTCTCGAAAAGGACGACGATCCGCAGACGCTGGCCTTCGTTGCCGAGCGAAACGCCCGCTCCGAAGAGGTGCTGACGACGCCGCAGATGCAGGCTGATGCGGCCGCCATTCAGGCCATGCTGGAGAGGCAGGACCGGTTGATCATCCCCACCCGGCGCGGCAACTGGCTGTTTGATTTCAACCGCTCGGCGGACAACCCGCTCGGCGTGCTGCGTCGCCTGCCAGCGGATCTCGCACCGCGTGCCGATGCGCCGTGGGAGACCGTTCTGGATGTGGATCAGTTCTGCGTCCGCGAAGGCAAGCGCTGGATCTTTGGCGGCTGCGTCACCTGCCCCTTCGAGCCGACGCGGGTGCTTTTGCGCCTGTCGGACGGCGGATCGGATCTGACGCGCTTTCTGGAATTCGACCTGGAGACGAAACAGGCGGTGGACGGCGGCTTCGACACACCGACTGTGCGCGCCCATGCGAGCTGGCTGAGCCGCGACGAGATCGCCTATTTCGGCTCGATCGATGCCGTTTCCGCCACGCAGTCCGGCTGGCCGCGCGTCGGTCGGCGGCTGCGGCGCGGCGAAGCGCCGGCAGATGCCGAGATCCTGTTTGAAGCCGCCGAGAGCGATGTCACCGGTTATGGCTTCGTCATCGACCCGACGCTCGGCGGTTACCAGGGGCCAGACCCACGGCAGATCCTTGTGTTCGTGAAAAGCCATGAGATCGGCAAGGTCAGCATCCATGTGGTGGATGGCGAGGGCGATGCGCGTCGCCTGCCGCTTCCGACCGAGATCGGCTTCGACATCAACCACAGCCATTGCCTGTGGCTGGCGAAGAACGACGAACAGGTGCCAGGCGGCAGTCTCGTCCTGCAGTCGCTGACGCCGTTCGGTGCGCAGCCGCTGTCTTCCGAGCGTCGCATTCTGGTCGAGCCTGCGCCGGGACGTTCGGTCCATCATTTCGCGCTCCTGCGCAATTTTGCCGTCTATTCGGTCAACGACCGTCTCACGCCCTCGCTCTACGTGCTGGACATCACGCGACCGGACGCGGAGCCGCAGCGCATTGCCTTGCCCGACGGCGTCGAGGCGCTCTATTTCACGCCGCTCTATGCGGATCTGCATCTGGGCGACGACACGCTGTCAGTGATCGGCTCGGGTTTCCTGACGCCGCCCACCCGCTATACGCTGTCTTTATCCGATGCGAGCGGGCGCCCGATCACGACGCCGCCGCTCCTGGTGCCGGAAGACACCTCTCCCGCCTATTTCGATGCAGAGGGCATGACGAGCGAACTTCTGGAAGCCACGTCGGAAGATGGCACCAAAGTGCCCTATCACCTCGTCCTGCCCAAGGTGTGGACGAAGGGCGATCTGCCGGTGCTGATCTATGGCTATGGCGGCTTTTCCGCCTCGCTTGGCCCGCATTACTCCGGCACCATCGGCCGGTTTGTGGAACAGGGCGGCGCCTATGTGCAGGCCTATATCCGCGGCGGCGCGGAACTCGGTCCGCAGTGGCACACGCCCGTCAAGCGCCATGGCCGTCACAAGGCTTATGAGGATTTCGTCGCCATCGCCCGTGATCTGGTGAAACGCGGCTATTCAAAGCCGTCGCGCATTGCCGCAACCGGCGCCAGCAATGGCGGCCTGCTGACCGGCGTCATGCTGACGCGCTATCCGGACGACTTCGGCGCCATCTGGTGTCGCGTGCCGGTTCTCGACATGACGCGCTTTCATCTCTTTCCGGCCGGCAAGGCCTGGATGGACGAATATGGCAATCCGGACGATCCGGACGACCGCGCCTATCTCTTGAGCTATTCGCCGCTGCATCAGATCACGCCGGCATCGGACAAGGCCTATCCGCCGCTCTACATCGAAAGCTCGAGCAATGACGACCGGGTGCATCCCTCGCATGCGCGCCGCTTTGCCAAGGCGCTGGAAGCGGCCGGTCATCAGCCCCTCTTCCACGAATTCGGCTCCGGTGGCCATGGCGGCGCCGGCAACTCGGCGGAAATGGCGCGGCGCACGGCGATGGGCTACAGTTTCCTGCGTCAGACCATTTTGAAATGACCATCTGCCTGCGGCAGCTTACACTTGTGCATCGCCATTTCGGCCGATGAGTATTAGCCAGATGCGCGTCAGGCCAACGGCCTGACGCCGCTTTGCATCCCGTTTGCGGCGCTACCCGCTGTCTGAGAAGGAGGAAGGCCGAACGCGGATCCTTCGCCTAGGCCGCAGCCAGCGCTTTCTCGATATCCTGGATCGAATGGCCGGTCAGGTCCTTGTCGAGTTCGGCGATCAGCACATCCGTGAGTGACTTGTGATAGCCCTTGCGCATTTCGCCAAGTGTGCGTGGCGATGCGACGATCACGAGGCTCTTGATCTTGCCGCTGAGCACATGGCTGTTCAGCATGGATACGACGCCGGAGCCGAACGCATCCTCGTTCTGCTGGCTGTCATCCGGATTGGCAGCGCTGCTGGGATGGCGGGCGCCGGATGAAATGACCGAATCATCGATCTCCTGCGAGTCCATGGACTTCAGCTTCGGATTTTGTGCGTCGCCATTGTTCTGGAAAAGGCTGAGTTTTTCGCCGTCTGCGACCGCAATAACCGTGTTCTGGGGAAGTTGCATCTGAGTTCTCCCTGTTCAGCAAGGCGCGTCCCGACGGGGCGGCCTTTGCCAAGTATCGATGCAAATGTAATCCCCGGGATCGTGATCCGTTCCCTGCGCCCGGTCGTTTCCCAGCGTGCATACCCGTCGAATGCGGCTGATGCGTTGGCCGCCTGCTTTGAAACGGCGCGCGCGACCAGAAGGATTTCTGCGCAGGCGCCTGCAGAACTCGTGCAAGCGAGTTCATACCGGGATGGAGAACCGGAAACCGCTTCTCCATCCCGTCTCAACGATCTGTTATGCTCCCGACGATCCGGCTCAGGCCTTGAAGACGCCGTGGACGGCAAGGGCCGACAGCGGCTGGCGCGGGCTTGGCACTTCGCGGGCTTGCAGCCCTTCCGGCAGAAGATCGGCCGGACCCTGCGTGCCGATGGCAACGGCTGCGTGCAGCACATGGTCTTCCGGCAGGTTGACGGCCTTGGCCATGGCGGCCTTGTCGAAACCGGCCATGGCATGGGCGGCAAAGCCTGCGATATGTGCCTGCAGGGCAAGATAACCCCAGGCAGCGCCGGCATCGAAGGTATGGCTGCCGTTGTCGCTGGCTTCCGTCTTGCCGGGGGCGATGAATTTCGTCGCGCTGGCAATGATCACGAGCGCCGAGGCGGTCTTTGCCCAGGTCTGGTTGAACGGCATGATCGCATCAAGGATCGGCTGCCAGACGTCATCGCCCCTCAGCGCATAGATGAAGCGCCAGGGCTGGGCATTGAAGGCGGACGGCGCCCAGCGGGCGGCTTCGAGAAGGGCCAGCAGCTCCTTCTCACTCATCGTCGCATCGGTAAAGGCCCGCGGCGACCAGCGGGCGGGAAAGACGTCTGCGACCGGGTGATCGGCCTTGCGGGTGTTGACCGGGATATTCGCGTTCATGGCATCCAGCTCCGAATGGAAAACGACCCTTCAGCTAGCAAGCCCTATTGCAGCGCACAAGGGGAAAGCCGCGCAACGGTCGAACTCAGCCCCCCCCCGCCGCCGATCAGGCCTTCTTGACCCAGCGCCCTTCCTGCGACTGCTGCCAGTAGGTAAGCTGGTGGCCTTGCGCCTTCAGCACCTTCCAGTGGCCGCGCGCGCCCGAAAGCTGGGCTGCGTCATATCCGTCGAAAAGAAAGACGACGCGTTCATAGGCGGAAAGATCGGCCGGCTCGGCGCCATCCACCAGAAACCGCACCGTTGCCCCATTGTGGTTGGCGTCCGTCACCGTCAGGAGAACCGGCTGGTGCTCGGCCATCTCCCCCTGGTCGGTGCCATGCGGGAGAAAACTTTCCTCCCGATAGGTCCACAGATGCTGGTCGAGCGCATCGCGGCGCGCCTCTCCCACCGTCTGAAGCACGACGCGCCAGCCCCGTTCGACGCTTTTTTCGAGAAGCGCCGGCAGCGCTTCTTCGAGCTTCGATTCGGTCAGATGGTAGAAGAGGACCTCGGTCATTCGGCCATCACGCCTCGTAGCGGTCGCGAACCAGCTGGTCGAGCAGGCGCACGCCATAGCCGGATCCCCAGGACTGGTTGATCTCGTTCAAGGGCGAGCCCATGGCGGTGCCGGCGACATCCAGATGCGCCCAGGGCGTTTCGCCGACGAAGCGCTTCAGAAACTGCGCAGCGGTGATCGAGCCCGCATAGCGCCCGCCGCTGTTCTTCATGTCGGCGAATTTCGAATCGATGATCTTGTCGTAATCCTTGCCGAGCGGCATGCGCCACAGCTTCTCGCCGCTTTCCTCGCCGGCGGCGATGAGGCTGTTGGCCAGGTCGTCGTCGTTGGAAAACAGTCCCGCCTGCAGGTTGCCCAGCGCCACCAGGATCGCGCCGGTGAGCGTCGCCAGGTTGATCATGAAGCGCGGCTTGAAGCGCTCCTTGGTGTACCAGAGCGCATCGGCCAGCACGAGGCGGCCTTCCGCATCGGTGTTGATGATCTCGATCGTCTGACCCGACATGGAGGTGACGATATCGCCGGGACGCTGGGCATTGCCGTCGGGCATGTTTTCCACAAGCCCGATGATGCCGATGGCATTCACCTTCGCCTTGCGGGCGGCCAGCGTGTGCATGAGGCCGGTGACGGCGGCAGCGCCGCCCATATCGCCCTTCATGTCTTCCATGTTGGCGGCCGGCTTGATCGAGATGCCGCCGGTATCGAAGACGACGCCCTTGCCGACAAAGGCAAGCGGCGCCTCGCCGTCTGCCCCGCCGTTCCACTGCATGATGGCCATGCGGGCGGGACGCGCCGAGCCCTGGGCAACGCCGAGCAGCGCGCCCATGCCGAGCTTCGCCATCTCGGTTTCCGTGAGGATTTCCACCGCAACGCCCAGCGATTCGAGCGCCTTGGCGCGCTCGGCAAATTCGACGGGACCGAGCACGTTCGGCGGAAGGTTCACCAGCTCGCGGGCGAGATTGACGCCATCGGCCACCGCCTGCGCCGAGACCATGCGCTCCGAGGCCGCCTGATGGGCCGCCGTGACGATGGTGACGGTGACGGATTTTGCCGCCTTGTCCTCGTCATCCTTCTTCTTTGTCTTGTAGGCGTCGAAAGCATAGGCGCGCAGCAGGAGGCCGGTTGCGAAATCCACAGCCTTTTCCGGCGTGATGTCCGTGCCCGGGGCATCGAGAAACACGGTGACAGTCTCGGCGCGCTTGACGACGCTCGATGCCTTGCCACCAGCGCGCAGCCAGTCATAGGCCGTCAGTTCGTCCGCCTTGCCAAGCCCGATCACCACGACCCGGTCGAAGGGCGACTGATGCGGCGCCAGAAGGTCCAGCACGCCCATCTGCTTGCCCGAAAAGCCCGCAATACCGGCCGCACGCGTGATGACACCGCCGGGATCAGTGACGGAATGGCCTGACGGCGCGTGATCGCCCGACAGCTGCAGCGCGATGGCAAGACCGCCATCGGCAGGAGCGGAGGGCGCGAAACGGATCGTATACTGAACAGACATGGTATCTCCGGAGGCAGAGGATATGGTCACTCGCAAGGGGCCAATCTGGGACGATGGCGCGTGAACGGCAAGGGTTGCGGCAAAAAGGTTCCACACCGGCGTCGCAATATTGTCATCGAGCTCTCTTACCCGCTAATATGACGTGCACCGATTTCCGAGGCTTACCTGTTTTGACATACACGTTCCAGTCACGCGGTCAGTTTTCGGGACGCCGCGTCCTCGTCCTCTTCCGGCGACCTGCAACCTGGCTGATGACGCTGATGGCGGCCTGGTGGTTTCTGCTTGCGATCTTTTATGCCTTCCCCACGCTCGACATTCACGTGGCGCGCACCTTCTTTACCGAAACCGCCTGCGGCGGCGAGCTGGTCACCGGGCGGATCTGCGGCCTGTTTCCCTATTCGCAGCAATGGCTGCTGATCATCCTGCGCAAGGTTTTCTTCTACCTGCCGGTCACGGTCGCCGGTCTGCTGCTGATCCTGCTCATCCGCAACCTGCAGCACCATGGCGCGACCTATGATGCGGGCGCGACACGCCGCTATTCGATTGCGCTCGTGTCCTTCGTTGCCGGCCCCTATGTGCTGGTCAACCTCGTCCTGAAGACGATTTCCGGGCGGCCACGTCCTTACCAGACGGACCTGTTCGGCGGGGCGGACATCTTTACCGCTGCCGGCACGCTGGATGGCGCCTGCACCAACAATTGCTCGTTCATCTCGGGAGAAGCGGCCGGTGCCGGCTGGCTCGCCTGTCTGATCGTCCTGATGCCGCCGCCGCTGCGGCCGATCCTCGGGCCGCCGCTGTTTGCCATCTGCCTGATCCCGCCGGCGCTCAGGATTTCCTTCGGCGGCCACTATCTGTCGGACGTGATGCTCGGCTTCCTGTCGTCCTGCGTCGTCTATGCCGCCGTTGCCACCTATTTCCAAATGACACAGCCGGAAAAAAAACAGTGAGCACAAACGGCTTTGTGAAAAAGTCACTGTCGCCATGGCGGCGCAAATTGCATAGAACGCACATCGTGGCCGCAGTGAAGCGACGTACCGGATCAGAATGAAGCTCCTCGAACTCTACATATTGCGGCGATCCTTCCAGATGTTCCTGGTCACCCTCGTTCCGGTGCTGACCATCATCTGGACCATCCAGGTTCTCGGCCGCATCAACCTCGTCACCGATACCGGCCAGTCGATGGGCTCGTTCGCGACGCTGGCGACGTTCATCCTGCCCACCATCATCCCCGTCGTCCTGCCTTTTGCCGTGGTCATCGGCATCACGCAGACGCTGAACGCCATGAACAACGATTCGGAAATGGCCGTCATCGACGCCGCCGGTTCGCCCCGCATGGTGCTCTATCGGCCGGTAATGATGATGGCTGTCGGTCTTGCGGCACTGTCTTTCCTCATCACCAATTTTGTCGAGCCAGCCTCGCGCACCAGCGCCCGCGAAATGGTGGCAGAAGCCTATGCGGACCTTCTATCCTCGGTCATTGAGGAAAAGACCTTCCGCAGCATCGAGGACGGTCTGTATGTCCAGATTTCCGAGCGCCATTCGGGCCGCGTGCTGAAGGGCCTGTTCCTCGTCGATTACCGCGATCCCAACTGGGATCTCATCTATTATGCCCGCGAAGGCTCCATCGACGACAGCGGAACGACGCTGACCATGCGCGACGGCGAGGTGCACCGCAAGGCAAAGGACGGCCGCATTTCCGTGGTCAAGTTCCTGTCCTATGCCTTCGACCTCTCTTCCATGACCGAATCGACAGGTAACGCCACCGTCTATGCCGGCGACCGCAGCCTCAGCTTCCTGATCAACCCGGATCCGACCGACAAGGCCTTCCTCGCCTCGCCCGGAAGCTTCCGCGCCGAGTTTCATCGCCGCATGTCCGACTGGATGCTGCCGGTGGTGTTTGCCCTGGTCTCGCTGGTAGTGGCCGGCAGCGCCCGCTCCAGCCGTCGGGCGCGCCTGCATCCGATGGTGTCTGCGCTGATCATCGCCTTTGCCATCCGCTGGCTGAGCTTTTACGTGTCGAACGGCGCAAAGAACGACGCAAGCTTCGTGCCGCTCGTCTATCTGGTGCCGATCGCCTCTGCGCTGATTGCGATTTTCATGCTGGCCACCAACCGCCAGCTGAAGATGCCCGCATTCGTCTCCCATGCCGCCGGCCACTGGATGAACCGCGCCGAGCGACGCCTCACACGGGTGATGGCCGGTACCAAGGGGAGCGACAGCCGATGATCTCGCGCACCCTCAGCTGGTATTTCTTCAAACGCTACATCATCACCGCGCTCTGGTTCTTCCTCGGCGTCTGCGGCATCATTTTCCTCGCCGACTTTTCCGAGACGAGCCGGCGCATGTCGAATTTCGTCGGCTATACGGTGCCGGGCGGCCTGCTGATGAGCGCGCTTCGCCTGCCGCTGATCTTCCAGCAGACGGTTCCGACGCTGACCCTCTTCATCGGCATGACGACGCTGATCACGCTCAACCGCCGCTCCGAACTGGTGGTGGCGCGCGCGGCCGGGCTTTCCGTCTGGCAGTTCATCATGCCCTTCGTTGCCGGTGCCTTCCTGATCGGCCTGTTTGCCACCATGGCCATCAATCCGCTCGCCGCCTGGGGGCAGAATCAGGCCTCGAACATCGAGACGGACTGGCGCAAGGCGAGCAATGCCGAACGCAGCAGCAATTTCCTGCCCTGGCTACGCCAGATCAGCAAGGATGACGACACGATCATTGGCGCAAAAAGCTACACGAAGGGCGGCAGCGAACTGAACGGCGTGGTGCTTTTCCACTTCGACCGCAACGCTCGCGTCATTCTGAGACAGGATGCGGCGACGGCGACCTTGGAGAATGGTTACTGGAAGCTTAATGACGTTCTCGAAACGCGCAGCGACGCGCCGCCGTCCCGCAAACCGGTCGTGGAAGTGCCGACGAACCTTCGCAAGGAATTCCTGCAGGAATCGCTCGCCAAGCCGGATAGCGTTGCTTTCTTTGACATTTTAAGAAAAATTGAGGTAGCCCGCTCGTTCGGTATCTCCACCAAACCGCTGGAAACGCAATTTCATTCGCTTCTGTCGATGCCACTTCTTCTGGTGGCAATGACATTGATCGCCGCAACCGTTTCTCTCCGTTTCAGCCGCATGGCGCAGTCGCGCTCGGTGATTCTGGGTGGCATCGTCTGTGGCTTCGTGCTTTATGTTGTAACCGTGCTCGTAAGGGCATTCGGGAGCAGCGGGGTTGTTCCGCCATTCGTGGCCGTCTGGATTCCAGTCGTCGTCGCCATGGCGCTTGGGGCAACGATCCTGCTTCATCAGGAGGATGGCTAGTGGCGGTAATTGACCGCGGGAATATCAGACGGCTTTTTGCGGCCCTGCTGACCAGCACGGCTGTGACACTTGTCGTTGTTGGCCCCTCACCTGTCATGGCCCAGAGCACGCCTCTGGTGCCGGAGGCCGCGGATGGAGCGAAGATGCTCCTGCGCGCCAATGAACTGACCTATAACCAGGATATCGAGCGCGTTACCGCCGTGGGCGGCGTGCAGATCTATTACAATCGCCACCGCATGGTCGCCCAGCGGGTGGAATACGACCAGAAGACCGGTCGCGTCATGGCGACGGGCAATATCGAGCTGATCGAGCCCGACGGCGCGCGTATCTATGCCGATTCGATGGACGTCACCGACAATTTCGGCGAAGGCTTCGTCAATGCGCTGCGCGTCGAGACGACAGACAATACGCGCCTGGCTGCCGAAAGCGCCGAACGCCTGCCCGACGACAAGATGGTGCTGAACAACGGCGTCTATACCGCCTGCCTGCCCTGCGCGCAGCGGCCGGACAAGGCGCCGCTCTGGCAGGTGAAGGCGCAGCGCGTCATCCGCGACGGCAAGAACCACACGATTCGCCTCGAACACGCCAAGTTCGAACTGTTCGGCATGCCGATCGGCTATGTGCCCTTCGTCACGGTTCCCGATGAAACGGTCGAGCGCAAGTCGGGCTTCCTGTTTCCGCGCATGAGCCTGACCGACAAGCTCGGCTTCGGCACGACGGTTCCCTATTACCAGGTCTTCTCGCCCAGCATGGACGCGACGATCAGCCCGACCTACTATACCAAGCAGGGGCTGCTGCTGCAGGGCGAGATCCGCAACCGCTTCGAGACGGGCGACCACATCCTGCGCTTTGCCGCCATCGATCAGCAGAGCCGCAACACCTTCGACGCGGGCACCAGTGACCAGCGCGCCAGCACGCGCGGCATGATTGCCTCCAAGGCGCATTTCCAGATCAATCCGCGCTGGGCCTTCGGCTGGAACGTCATGGCGCAGACGGACAACAACTTTTCCAAGACCTACCGACTGACCGGCGTCAACTCGACGCCGTTCACCAACGACATCTACCTGACGGGCCTTGGCAACCGCAATTCGTTTGACCTGCACAACTACTATTTCGACGTGCAGGACAATACCTATTCGCGCTTGGCCGAAAAGCAGCAGGCGATCGTCTACCCGGTCATCGACTACAAATACTATTCGCCGGAGCCGGTGCTGGGCGGACAGCTGTCGATCACATCGAACTTCACCAACCTGTCGCGCCGCGAAGACGACTTCTATCAGGAAGGCGGAGCGACCCGCTTCCGGGGTCTTGAGGGCAGCTACAGTCGCTTCACCACCGAGGCCGAGTGGGAGCGCACCTTCACCTCGGACGAAGGTCTGCTGCTGACACCGCTTCTGGCAGCCCGTGGCGATGCGCTGCGCGCCACCGGCTCCTCGACGCCGAGCTTCAAGGGCGTGACCTATGATGGCGATTACAGCGGCGACAATGCCGATACGCGCTACATGCTGACGGCCGGCCTGGAGGCTCGCTACCCGATCCTGATGACCACCGGCAGCAGCACGCATGTGATCGAACCGATCGCCCAGCTGTACGTCCGTCCCGACGAGCAACTGGCCGGCGGCCTGCCCAACGAGGATGCGCAGAGCTTCGTCTTTGATGCGACCTCGCTGTTCGAACGCGACAAGTTCTCCGGCTACGATCGCATCGAGGGCGGCACGCGCGCCAATGTCGGCCTTCGCTACAACGGCTCCTTCGACAATGGCATCGGCCTTCGCGGCATCGTCGGCCAGTCCTACCAGCTGGCAGGCCTCAATTCCTTCTCGACGCCGGATCTCGTCAATGCGGGCGCCGAATCGGGCCTTGAGTCGGATGTCTCCGACTTTGTCGGCATGGCTGCCATCGACCTGCCCAAGGGCTACAGCCTGTCGCTTCAGGGACGCTTCGATGAAAAGAGCCTTGACCTTCGCCGCGCCGACGCCGCCTTCAGCTACAACATGGCGCGCATGAGCGGATCGCTGGTCTACACCAATATCCAGCCGCAGCCGGAATACGGCTCGGTGGACAAGGGCGAATACCTGAAGTCCAGCAACAACCTGCGCGTCAACGAAAACTGGTCTCTGGCAACGTCTGCGACCTGGGACATGAACAAGCAGGAAGTGATCCGGCGCGGCATCGGCATGACCTATGCCGACGAATGCACGGTCTTCACGCTGGCCTATAGCGACGAGCCGGCCAATACCGATCCGAACGACTGGACGATCACGGCACGCCTCACCTTCCGCACGCTCGGCGAAATCGCCGTTGGATCGGAAGACAGCAGCGACAACTGACCGGCCTTGGCAAAGACCGGCGCTTTTGCGAAGCCTTCGGGCAAAACGCAGGGCTCCGGTCCTGCGGGCCTTGCGAAGGTCATTGTTTCGCCGCATGAATTATGCAATCGAACGCCATGGACAATACCGCATGAGCGGGCGGCCCCTGAAGGGGACGCCCCACCGCAGGAAGGGACGAATGATGTTTGCCAGCATAGCCTTGCGCCGGATGGCACTTGCCGCGACCGCACTCGCTGCCTCCCTCGTCGTGGCACCGCTAGAGCAGCAGGCTTTCGCCGCAAGCCAGATCGCGGCCGTCGTCAACAAGACGCCGATCACCAGCACCGATGTCAGCAAGCGCGTCGCCTTCCTGAAATTGCAGCGCAAGACCGGCAATCTGCAGAAGATGGCCCGCGACGAGCTGGTTGACGAAGCGCTGAAGCGCGAAGAGATCGCCCGCGTGCGCATGTCGGTGAGCACCGACGAGGTAGACAAGGCCTTCGGACGCTTCTCGGCCAGCAACAAGATGTCGCCGGACCAGATGGCGCAGATCCTCGACAAGGCCGGCGTCGGCGTCGATCACTTCAAGGCCTTCATCGCCGTGCAGATGAGCTGGCCACGCCTCGTCAACGCGCGCTACGGCTCGGGCGGCAAGATGTCGTCGGAAGAGCTGGTCAAGCGCATGATGCAGAACAAGGAAAAGCCGGTCACCACCGAGTATTTCCTGCAGCAGATCATTTTCGTCGTTCCGCCGGCCAAGCGCGGGGCGATCCTCGGCAAGCGCAAGGCGGAAGCCGAAGCCTCGCGCTCGCGCTATCCGGGCTGCGATCAGGCCAAGGACTTTGCCAAGAGCATGCGGGACGTGTCAGTGCGCAGCCTAGGCCGCGTGATGGATCCGGAACTGCCGGGCGAATGGCGTCCGCTGATCGAAAAGGCCTCTGCCAATGGCACGACGGCCACGCGCGAGACGGAGCGCGGCATCGAGTTCCTGGCGATCTGCAACAAGCGCCAGGTGTCTGACGATGCCGCCGCCGAAGTCGTCTTCCGCGCAGAAGATATCGGCAAGCAGGAAAAGAACGGCGCCAACCCGAATGACGCCAAATACCTCGAGGACCTGCGCAGCAAGGCGCAGATCGTCTATCCTTGAGCGCGCTCAAGGACGTATCGTCCGGGGCTCTTGAAGGCGACGACCGGCCGCTGGCGCTGAGCCAGGGCGATCCGGCCGGCATCGGCCCGGATATTGCGCTGGCCGCCTGGGCACGGCGCCTTGAACTCGGCCTGCGACCTTTCCTTTACATCGGCGATCCGTCCGTCTTGGCGGCGCGCGCCCGTCTCATCGGGATGGACGTGCCGTTTCGCGAAGCGGATGCCGGAAGCGCCGCCTCGCATTTCGCCGATGCGTTTCCCGTGCTTCCCGTGCCGATCGGTGCCGAGATCGAGGCGGGACGGCCGCATGTCGCCTCCGCCCGCAGCACGATTGCCGCCATTGAAACCGCCGTCAGCCTCTGCCTTGCCGGCAAGGCTTCGGCGGTCGTCACCAATCCGATTGCCAAGTCCGTGCTCTACGAGGCCGGTTTCGGCTTTCCCGGCCATACGGAATTTCTCGCCGATCTCGCCGCAAAAGCGACCGGAACGCCCGTCACGCCTGTAATGATGCTGGCCGGCCCGAAGCTGCGCGCCATTCCGGTGACCATCCATATCCCGCTGAAGGACGTGGCAACGGCGCTGACGCAGGATCTTCTGCTTGAGACCTGCCGCATTGCCGATCACGATCTGCGTCACCGCTTCGGCATGGCGCATCCGCGGCTGGCGGTGGCCGGGCTCAACCCGCATGCGGGCGAGGACGGCGCCATCGGCATTGAGGATCGCGATCTCATCGAGCCCGCCATCACGCTGCTGCGTCAGGAGGGCATCAATGCCTTCGGCCCCCTTCCCGCCGACACGATGTTCCATGACGAGGCGCGCGGCCGCTATGACGTGGCGATCTGCATGTATCACGACCAGGCGCTGATCCCGGCCAAGGCGCTCGGGTTTGACGATTCGGTGAATGTCACGCTCGGCCTGCCCTTCATCCGCACCTCGCCCGACCACGGCACCGCCTTTGGCCTTGCCGGCAAGGGTGTGGCGCGCGAAACGAGCCTCGTTGCCGCGCTGAAACTCGCAAGCCGGCTGAGCGATACCGCGCTCCACAGCGGCGCACCGCAGGGCCAATCCTGACAATGGCGACACTCGACGGTCTTCCGCCGCTGCGCGATGTCATCGATCGCTTTGGCCTTGATGCGAAAAAGGCGCTCGGGCAGAACTTTCTGCTCGATCTCAACCTCACCCAGAAGATTGCCCGCACGGCAGGCCCGCTGGAGGAGACCACCGTCATCGAGGTCGGCCCCGGCCCCGGCGGTCTCACGCGCGCCATCCTGTCGCTTGGTGCCAAGAAACTGATCGCCATCGAGCGCGATGCGCGCTGCCTGCCGGCGCTTGCCGAAATCGGTGCTCACTATCCCGGTCGCCTCGAGGTGATCGAGGGCGATGCGCTGAAGACGGATTTTGCGTCGCTCGTGCCGGAAGGCCCGGTCAAGATCATTGCCAACCTGCCCTATAATGTCGGCACGCAACTGTTGATCAATTGGCTGCTGCCGCCCGTCTGGCCGCCCTTCTGGCAATCGCTGACGCTGATGTTCCAGAAGGAAGTCGGTCAGCGCATCGTGGCCGGCGGCAATGACGACCATTTTGGCCGGCTCGGCGTCCTCTGTGGCTGGCGCACGCAGGCGCGCATGGCCTTCGACGTGCCGCCGCAGGCATTTACGCCGCCGCCGAAAGTCACCTCCACCGTGGTGCATCTGACACCGCGCGAAACCCCGATGCCCTGCGACGTCGCAAAGCTGGAGCGTGTGACGCAGGCCGCCTTCGGCCAGCGCCGCAAGATGCTGCGCCAGAGCCTGAAGCCGGTTGGCGGCGAAGCACTTCTCAACCGCGCCGGCATCGATCCGGCCCGGCGCGCCGAAACGCTGTCGGTCGAAGAATTCGTCACGCTCGCCAACCTGATCTGAGTGTTGATTGTCTTACGGAAAAGGGCACCGCATCGCAGGATGCCGGTGCCCTTTCTGTTTGTGGCGGAAGCGATGTGGCTGGGCTTCTCAGCGGGCGGAAAGCTCAGGCTCTTCCTGCAGAAGACTTTCGACAAAATCGAACAGGCCGTAGCGGCGGTCGCGGCGGATGCGCTCTGCCTTGACGATGCAGCTCACATGGCCGAATGCCTCATCCAGGTTGTCGTTGACGATGACATAGTCGTATTCGCGCCAGTGGGCGATTTCGGCGCGCGAATTGAGGAGACGGGTGCGGATCACCTCCTCGGTATCCTCCGCCCGCCGGTGCAGCCGTGACTGCAGCTCCGCCATCGAGGGCGGCAGCACGAAGATCGAGACGATATCGGCCTTCATCTTGTCCTGCAGCTGGAGGGCGCCCTGCCAGTCGATGTCAAACAGCATGTCGCGGCCGGCCGCCATGGCGGCTTCCACGGGCTCGCGCGGCGTGCCGTAGAAATTGCCGTGCACCTCGGCCCATTCCAACAGTTCGCCATTGTCCCGCATGCGCTCGAACTGCGGGATGGTGATGAAGTGGTAATGCTTGCCGCCGATCTCGCTGGAGCGCTTGGCGCGCGTCGTGACGCTGACCGAGATTTCCAGGCTATGGTCGTCGCGCAGGAGGTTTCCGGCGATCGTCGACTTGCCCGCCCCCGATGGCGAGGACAGGACCAGCATCAGGCCGCGACGGGCAATCTTGACGGGTGATGACGGCGCCTGGCTCATGCGCTACTCCAAATTCTGGATCTGTTCGCGAAACTGGTCGATGACCACTTTCAGCTCTATACCAGCAGCCGTGACCTGAGCCGAGTTGGATTTGGAACAGATCGTGTTGGATTCACGGTTAAATTCCTGGGCCAGAAAATCGAGCCGCCGGCCGACCGGGCCGCCCTTGGCCAGAAGCTCGTCGGCGGCTGCGACATGCGCCTTCAGCCGGTCCAGTTCCTCACGCAGATCGGCCTTGGTGGCCAGAAGCGCGGCTTCTGCGTAGAGCCGGTCGCGGTCGAGGCCGCTTCCGGCGTCGAGCAGTGGCGCAAGCTGCGCAGACAACCGCCGCAGCGCCTCCTCGGGCGTGCGCGACGGGTCCTTCTCGATCGCCTGCGTCAGGCTCTCGATGCTGCGCACCTGCTGGTCGAGAATGGCGGCAAGGGCCGCCCCTTCCCCAAGCCGCATGTCCACCAGATCATCGAGCGCCGCTTCGAGCCCGGCCATGACGGCAAGGTTGCGCGCCTCGGTGGCGTCCGGTCCGTCTTCGGCTTCGCGGATATCCACCAGTCCGCGGATCGACAGAAGGCTGTCCAGCCTGAGCGGCGAAGGATCGACGAGATCGCCAAGCTCGGTGCGCAGCGCCAGAACCGCGTCGAGCGCCTCGCGGTTGACGACCGCCTCCATGCGCGCCTCGGCAACCGACAAGGACAGGCTCGCCTGAACATTGCCGCGGTTGAGGCGCACCGAAATGGCCTTGCGGATGTCGTTTTCCAGAGGCTCGAGGCCCGGCGGCAGGCGCAGGCGCACATCCAGCCCCTTGCCATTGACCGAGCGCAGCTCCCAGGCAAAGCGATAGCGCCCGACCGCGCCCTCATGCCGGGCAAAGCCGGTCATGGACTGAACGTTCATGCGATAGTCCTCAAAAGGCTGGCGGCAGCCACAGGGCTGCCGCACTGTTAATTGTTTGCGGGCTTTTCCGCCTCGGCGCCGCCGGGCTGGCCGTCAATCACTTCCGAATCGGCCGTGCCGGCGGCGGGGCGCTGCGCCTCGATCTGGCGCCAGCGGCGCACATTGGCATTGTGCTCGTCAAGCGTTGCCGCAAAGGCGTGGCCACCGGTGCCGTCCGCCACGAAATAGAGATCCTTGGTCCGCCACGGATTGGCCACGGCCTCCAGGGCCGCGCGTCCCGGATTGGCGATCGGTGTCGGCGGCAGGCCCTTGATCTGATAGGTGTTATACGGCGTCTGCTTGTCGAGATCGGCGCGCGTGATCGGACGGTCGGCCGGCTTGCCCGCCCCGCCGAAGATGCCGTAGATGATCGTCGGATCGGACTGCAGGCGCATGCCCTTGTTCAGGCGGTTGATGAAGACGGAGGCGACATGGGCGCGCTCGTCGTCCTTGCCGGTTTCCTTCTCGACGATCGAGGCCAGCACGATGAATTCCTGCTTGGACTTGATCGGCAGATCCGGATCGCGCTTGGCCCAGATCTGGTCGATCAGGCGCTCCTGTGCGGCCTTCATCTGCGACAGGATTTCCGCGCGCTTGGTGCCGCGGGAGAATTTGTAGGTGTCCGGACGCAGGCTGCCTTCCACCGGCTTTTCCTGGGGCAGATCGCCTTCCAGGACCGGATCTTCGGCAAGGCGCGCAAACATCTGCTGCACCGTCAGGCCCTCGGGCAGAGAGACGGAATAGAGAATGGACTTGCCCGATTCGAGGACTGCGGCGACGTCCTTCATCGAGGCGCCGGCCTTGATCTCGTATTCGCCGGCCTTCAGCGTCTTGGTATCGCCGAGATAGGTATCGGTGACGTAGCGGAAGATGCGCGCATCCGAGATGATGCCGTTGCGCTCCAGCGTCTGGGCGATCTCGACCAGGCCTGCGCCCTGGCGGATGACCACATGGCTGTTGGTCTCCAGCGGGCCGGGCTTCTGATAGGTGTTGATGATGTAATAGAACCCGGCAATGCCGACGACGCAGGCCAGCACCACCATGGTCATCAGGAAATTCAGGAAGATGACGATCTGGCTGCGGGCCTTCTTCGAACGCCGCGGCGGCTCCGGCACGCGTTCCGGCTTCAGCGCCTCGTTCGGCGATTTCGGAATGATGGGGCCGCGGCCGGTTGGATCGGCGGCGCGCCCTGAAGCCATCTCGCTGCTGTTGGTCGGATCAGTCACCGGCACTCCTTCTGAGACTTGCGCATTGCATGAGCTCTTGCTCAAGCAATGCGGCAAAAACAGGGTTCAGAAGACGACAGCCCGGCAGAGACGTCTACCAGACCCGTCTGTCGTTCAGCCTTCGTAACGGCGCAGCACGAGCGAAGCGTTCGTGCCGCCGAAACCGAAGGAGTTGGAAAGTGCCACATCGATCTGGCGCTTGCGCGCCACATGCGGAACGAGATCAATCTTCGTCTCGACATCGGGATTGTCAAGATTGAGTGTCGGCGGAGCGACATTGTCGCGGATGGCCAGCGCCGAGAAGATCGCCTCGATGGCGCCTGCCGCCCCCAGAAGATGGCCGACGGCGGACTTGGTAGACGACATCGACACCTTCGACGCCGCATCGCCGACGAGACGCTCGACGGCGCCAAGCTCGATCGTGTCGGCCATGGTCGAGGTGCCGTGGGCGTTGATATAGTCGAGATCGGACGCCTTCAGCCCGGCGCGCTTCAAAGCAGCGGTCATGCAGCGGAAAGCACCATCGCCGTCCTCGGAGGGCGCGGTGATGTGATAGGCATCGCCCGACAGGCCGTAGCCGATCACTTCCGCATAGATCTTGGCGCCGCGTGCCTTGGCATGCTCCAGTTCTTCCAGAACCACGATGCCGGCGCCCTCGCCCATCACGAAACCGTCACGGTCACGGTCATAGGGGCGCGAGGCCTTGGTCGGATCGTCATTGTGCTGGGTGGAGAGCGCCTTGCACGCGGCAAAGCCCGCGAGCGAAATGCGGCTGATCGGGCTTTCCGCACCGCCGGCCACCATCACGTCCGCATCACCAAAGGCAATAAGACGGCTGGCATCGCCGATGGCGTGGGCGCCTGTCGAGCAGGCCGTCACCACCGAATGGTTCGGGCCGCGCAGCTTGTGCTTGATGGAGACGTGGCCGGAGACGAGATTGATCAGGCGTCCCGGAATGAAGAAGGGCGAGATGCGGCGCGGGCCCTTGTCGCGCAGCGTATAGCCGGCCTCGACAATGCCTTCGATGCCGCCGATGCCCGAACCGATCAGCACGCCGGTGGCGCATTGGTCCTCGTTGCTTTGCGGATGCCAGCCGGCATCGGCCAGCGCCATGTCGGCGGCGGCAATGCCGTAGACGATGAACGGATCGACCTTGCGCTGCTCTTTCGGCTCGACCCAGTCGTCGGCGATGAAAGCGCCTTCAACCGCGGCATCCGTGGGGATGCGGCAGGCAATCTTTGCCGGAAGATCGTCGGTTTCGAATTCGGTGACCCGGCGCGCGGCATTCTGGCCAGCGATCAAGCGTGACCAGCTGATTTCCGTGCCGCAGCCAAGAGGAGATACCATCCCGGTACCGGTGATAACGACACGCCTCATGCCAGCGTCCCACCCCCGCATGTACTAGCTTATATCAGAATATCGAAGCGGCCCGAGCATGCCGGGCCGCCCATGAACCATCACCCGAAAGGGCGTGTTCTTCAGATATCGATCGAAATCAGGCCTGGGCCTTCTCGATGAACTTGACGGCGTCGCCGACCGTCAGGATCGAGTCAGCAGCGTCGTCCGGAATTTCAACGCCGAATTCTTCTTCGAAAGCCATGACGAGTTCGACGGTGTCGAGCGAGTCGGCGCCCAGATCGTCGATGAAGCTCGCGCCTTCGACAACTTTGTCGGCATCGACGCCGAGATGATCAATGACAATTTTCTTAACGCGCTCTGCGATATCGCTCATGTCGGTTTCCTCGACCTTTATCTTTCCGGACTGCCACACAGGCATCCGCACCCTGTTGAAACCCTTGACCGCCTTTTGCTGAGGCCGGTTCGAGGGCAAACTCGCTCACCCGAAACAAGACTGTAAACTTTCAATGCGCAAATTGCACCAAGTCCGTCAATATTCGGGGTGACTGTTCACAGTCATGGCCCGCTTAACACGGTTTTAACGTACCGCAAAGCCAGAAATTGTCCCGCCGCCCCGCCACCAACAGGCAATACTGCTGGAGCGTGCGGCGGGTCCAACCCATTCAGATCATTGCCATGCCGCCGTTGACGTGCAGCGTCTGACCCGTGACGTATCCGCCTTCGTTGGAGGCAAGATAAAGAACGGCGGCAGCGATATCGGCGCCGACGCCCATGCGCTTCATCGGGATGACACCGAGGATGCCTTCCTTCTGCTTGTCGTTGAGCTTGCCCGTCATCGCGCTTTCGATGAAGCCGGGCGCCACACAGTTGACCGTGACGTTGCGGGTGGCGATTTCCTGGGCGAGCGACTTCGAAAAGCCGATCATGCCGGCCTTGGAGGCGCAGTAATTGGCCTGGCCCGGATTGCCCGTCACGCCGACGATGGACGTGATGTTGATGATGCGGCCAAACCGGCGGCGCATCATGGGATGCGTCAGTTCGCGCGTCAGGCGGAAGGTGGCCGTGAGGTTCACTTCCAGCACCGAATCCCAGTCCTCGTCGCTCATGCGCACGAAGAGGCCGTCCTTGGTGATGCCGGCATTGTTGACGAGAATGTCGACGCCGCCCATCTCGGCTTCGGCCTTTTCGCCGAGTGCCTTGACTTCGGCGCGGTCGGCAAGGTTTGCCGGGAAGACGAAAACGCGCTCGCCAAGCTCGGCGGCAAGCGCCTCGAGCTTTTCGGCGCGCGTGCCGTGCAGGCCCACAGTCGCGCCCTGTTTGTGCAGCATGCGGGCGATTTCCTCGCCGATGCCGCCGGTTGCACCCGTTACCAGGGCCTTGCGGCCGGTCAGATCAAACATGGTTTATCCCTTTGCAATCAGCCGAGGAGTGTCTTCAGAACGGTGTCGATGTCGGCCGGTGTGTTGACGGCGATGCCGGTCACCGACTTGTCGATGCGCCGCGCAAGGCCGGTCAGCACCTTGCCGGTGCCGATCTCGTAGAGCGTCGTGACATCGTTTGCGCCGAACCATTCGACGGTTTCGCGCCAGCGCACCTGGCCGGTCACCTGGCTGACCAGAAGCTGGGCGATCTCGTCGGCATCACGCACCGGGGCCGCGCGCACATTGGCAATCAGCGGCACGACAGGATTGTGCTTTTCCACCTTGTCGAGCGCGTGGCTCATGGCGTGGGCGGCCGGCGCCATCAGGTCCGAATGGAAGGGAGCGGAGACCGGCAGCATGATGGCGCGCTTGGCGCCCTTTTCGGTCGCAAGCACCGCAGCCTTTTCGACGGCGGCCTTCGAGCCGGAAATCACCAGCTGACCGCCGCCATTGTCATTGGCGATCTGGCAGATGCCGGCATCGCGGGCGGCTGCGCAGGCAGCCTCAACATCGGCATGCTCCAGCCCGATGATGGCGGCCATGGCGCCTTCGCCGACGGGAACCGCCGACTGCATGGCGTCACCGCGGATGCGCAGGAGCCGCGCCGTATCCGAGAGCGAAAACGTGCCGGCGGCACAGAGCGCCGAATATTCGCCGAGCGAATGGCCGGCCACGTAGGACACGGTGTCGGCAAGCTTCAGGCCACCGGCCTCCAGCACGCGCAGGACGGCGATCGACACCGCCATCAGTGCCGGCTGGGCATTGGCGGTGAGCGTCAGCGTTTCTTCCGGACCGTTCCACAGGATGCCGGATAGCTTCTGGCCCAGCGCCTCATCGACTTCGTCGAAGACGGCACGGGCTTCAGGAAAGGCCTCGGCCAGATCCTTGCCCATGCCGACAGTCTGGCTGCCCTGGCCGGGAAATGTGAATGCAATGCTCATGGGATGTAATTCCTTCCCTTTTTTGCCTTTCCATTCACATTCTATGCGCCCAAGTCAAGGCCGGAGGGCATTTCCGCTCTATGCGACGAGCCCGATCACCTCGTTGATGCACAGGACAATGAACAGAAGGGCGGCAATCCCCAGCAGGCCGTTCGACAGCCAGCCGCTGCGCCATTCCTTCGGCACACGCGAGGAATTGAGCAGCCAGATCAGGGTAAGCGCCAGAAACGGCATGAAGAAGGCCCCGAGCGCGCCATAGATGATGACGAGCAGGAAAGGTCGGCCAAAATACAGCAGCACCATCGGCGGGATCGTCAGCCAGAACAGGTAGAAGCGAAAGGCGGGCGTCTTTTCCAGGCCCTCGCGCGTGCCGGTCTCGCCGTGGATATGGTTGCGTACGAAATCGGCAAACAGCAGCGAGACACCGTTCCACACGCCGAGGATCGACGAGACGGAGGTGGCAAAGAAGCCGACGAGGAAGAGCTTTGACACGAAGGGCCCGAACCGTTCCTCCAGCACGCGATCGAGATCGAGCAGGCCGCGATCACCCGTCGAAAGCGCAATCTGCGCCGTATAGAGCATTTCGGCACCGATGATCAGCATGGCAATGACGAAAATGCCGGTGACAATATAGGCGACGCGATTGTCGAGACGCATGACGCCCATCCAGGCCGGCGTGCGCCAGCCCTTGGCATTCACCCAGTAGCCATAGGAGGCCATGGTGATGGTGCCGCCGACGCCACCGATGAGGCCGAGCGTATAAATGGCCGAGCCTTCCGGAATAGTGGGGATGAGGCCCGTGACGGCTGCGCCGAGATTGGGCACGACCATGATGGCCACGCCGACAACAATGACGAACATGATGCCGATCAGCACCTTCATGACGTTTTCGAACATCTCGTAGCGATTGAAGGCAACGAAGGCCGCGCAGGCGAGACCAGAGATCATCGCCCAGGCCCAGAGCGGCAGGATGGGGAACAGCGCCGCCAGCGGCAGCGCCGTGGCGCTCATCGCCGTTGCGCCGTACACGAAACCCCAGACGATAATGTAGAGGCCGAAATACCAGCTGGTCCAGCGCCCGAGCGAGCGCCAGCCGTCGAGCATTGTGGAGCCGGTGGCGAGATGATAGCGCGCCGATCCTTCGGCAAGCGCGATCTTGACGATGCAGCCGATGACGGCGGCCCACAGCAGCGCATAACCAAAGCGCGATCCGGCAATCAGCGTTGCCACAAGATCACCGGCGCCGACGCCGGTGGCGGCGGCCACGATCCCGGGGCCGATCAGCTTCCACTGCCCCCGCGACGGTGGTGCCGACAGATCCTGCCGCTCTGCGGAAACATTGCACGATGTGTTCACATCCGCCATTCAGTCCTCCCATTTCGATGGGGCGGTCATCGCCCCAAATGGACAGAATGTGCGCCCCATGGAATGGTTGCATCTGTCGAGGCAGTCCATCTGCGCGATTGCGCATCTCGCCGGGAAATGCTCCGAGACCCCGTCAGTTTGTCTTGCGTTGCAGCAAAAGCGGCCTACATTCGCCTCGCCTTTCACCACAGCCTGCCAGGACGGGAACCTCTCATGAAATTCAAGACACTCGGCCGCACGGATATCAGCGTGTCCGAAATCTGCCTCGGGACGATGACCTGGGGCTCGCAGAACAGCCAAGCCGAAGCCTTCGAGCAGATGGATTACGCGCTCGACCACGACGTCAACTTCTTCGACACCGCCGAACTTTACCCGACGACGCCCCTTTCACCGGAGACCTATGCCGACACCGAACGGCTGATCGGCAACTGGTTCGAAAAGACCGGCAAGCGCGACAAGGTGGTTCTTGCGACCAAGGTGGCCGGTGCCGGCCGTCCTTACATCCGCGGCGGCGCGCCGATCACCGCCAAGGCCATTCACGAGGCGGTGGATGCGAGCCTTGCGCGCCTCAAGACCGACTATATCGACCTTTACCAGATCCACTGGCCGAACCGCGGCCATTTCCATTTCCGCGGCGCCTGGGGCTACAATCCCTTCAACCAGGACAAGACGCAGACGCTCGCCGAGATCTCGGAAAAGCTGGAAGCGCTCGGCGACTGCGTGAAGGCCGGAAAGATCCGCGCCATCGGGCTTTCCAACGAAACCACTTGGGGCACGCAGAAATTCCTGACGCTTGCCGAACAGAAGGGCCTTCCCCGCGTCGCCACCGTGCAGAACGAATACAGCCTGCTCTACCGGCATTTCGATCTCGACATGGCGGAACTGTCGCATCACGAGGATGTCGGGCTTCTGGCCTATTCGCCGCTCGCCGGCGGCATTCTGTCCGGCAAATATCTCGACGGGCAGCAGCCTGCGGGGTCGCGCGGTTCGATCAACGGCAATATCGGTGGCCGCCTGGTGCCCGAGCAGGAGCCGGCGACGCGCGCCTATGTGGAGCTTGCCCGCGCCCATGGCCTTGATCCCTCGCAGATGGCGCTCGCCTTCTGCCTGACGCGCCCGTTCATGGCGGCCGCCATCATCGGCGCGACCTCGATGGAGCAGTTGAAGCTCAACATCGGTTCGGCCGACGTCAAGCTCTCGGATGAGGTGATGAAGGCGATTGCCGCCATCCACCGCCAGTATCCGATGCCGATCTGAGGCCTCACGCCACCTGCCGCCGGGCCGCCTCGCTGGCCCGGCGCTCTCCGTACTCAAGCCACAGTGCGCGGACCGTGGCCCAGTCCGGCATCTGTTCGGCCTCGAAGCCGAAGGCATAGCCGGCGCCGATCTCGGGAAAGACCCGCATCGCCTGCCGGTGTGCACCGGAGGTCATGAAGGCCAGCATGGCGGCGCGGTCCGTCCAGGCCGAGCGCGTGTGCTGCACGCCCGCCATGCTGCGGGCATCTGCCTCGATGAGGCCGGGCGCTGCCTTCACCTGCTGCATCGCCGCGACCGCATGCCACCAGAAGCGAGGCATGTGCCAGACGGAATGGGCCCGGAAGCCGGTGATCGAAATATACATGCTCCGTCGCCCTCTCGGATGGTGATGCACCTGTCTACGACGACTTCGGCCAGCTGGACCTGCGGCTCCGAGACTGGCGCCTCGCAGACTGGCGCTCCCTCACCCCTTCACGACCTCGGGAGGCTGCAGGCGCTGCACCTTGCGCAGATGGGCGAGGCTGCGGCAGAGCATGAAACCCGTGGAGAAGAAGTTGAGGAGCGACAGGACGAGCCGGGCGGTCGGCGTCGCGATCGCAGCCGGCGCGATCACCGCCATCACCGCATAGGCATAATTGGTCCAGAACAACAGCAGGATCAGCGCCAGCGAATGCCATTCGCCGGCAATGAGGATGCGGCCATCCGGCAGCAGCTCCGTCTGGCGCTCGGGCTTGATCCCTGCGACTGCCGCCGCCCCGATGACGGCGCCGAGAAAGGCACCGGCCAGCGCTGCGGGATCGCCGTGCGTGGCGATCAGCTTGCTGCAGGCGAGCAGCACGAAGATCACCGAGGGCAGAAGCAGGCGCAGCGGCGACACCCGGCTGTCGCGCAGACGCGCGGCGCCGAGAAGGCACAGAAAAACCAGCAGGAACCACACCCAGACCGGGGCGCCCGTGATGACTTTGACGAGGAATTGCATTTTATACTCCCTGCACAGCAGCCGGCGGCCGCAATCGGCGGCAGACAGCAGGAAAGCGGGACGGGAATCAAAACGGCATGCGTGAACAGCCGGAAAAATCCGCGGGCGGAAGCAGTCTGCGACTGGCGCTTCGTGAAATGCAGGCCGATCTCGCCTCGGCAAAGACGCATGTGCTACTGGCCGCCGCGATCATCATCCTCAGCCTGTCCGGCCCCTTCGGAACCTATGAGGCGCTGTCGCCGGTCGGGCGACTTCTTTACTGGGCGGCGATGGTTCTCCTCACCTTCGGCCTGGCGAATTTCGCCGGCACGCTGACGGGCATTGCCCTTTCCCGCCGCGGCATCCGCCGACGAAGCGCGCTGGTGCCGGTCGGTCTGGCGGCCGGGCTTGCCGCCGGTCTCGGCGTCACGCTCATCGAAGGTGTGGTCTTCGGCTTGAGGCCCGATCCGCTGCGCACGCTGACCAACATGTTCGGTTATGCCCTGGTGATCGGCATGACGATCACCGTGATCTCCTTCGTGTTCCGGCGCGCCGATACGACGCGGCAGGAAAAAGAGCGGGAGATGACGGTGGCGCAACCGGACAGGCCGGCGGCCCCCGCTGCGGCCCCCACCCCGGCTCTGGTGCGCCGCCTGCCGCTCGACAAGCGGGGACGCATCGTCAGCCTTACCGTGCGCGACCACTATGTCGAGGTTACCACGCTGAAGGGCAAGGCGCTGCTGCTGATGCGCCTCAGCGACGCCATCGAGGAAGCGGGCGCGGTGAACGGCGTGCAGCTGCATCGCTCGCACTGGGTGGCCGTCGATGCGATAAGGGCAATCCACCGGGTCAACGGCCGCCTCGAAGTGGAGACGCTGACCGACGAGCGACTGCCCGTCAGCCGCACCCATGCGGCCCGCCTGCGCGACGCGGGCCTGCTGCCCTGACGACCGGACATCGGGCGTGGCATTGCCGGACGTGGCGGAGAAAATCGACAAATGCCTTGCGTTCCGGGAAAATGCGCGTATAAGCGCGGCTGTTCGAACCGCCCGGTCTTCTGGCTGGTGGCTGTACGGAGGGCAGGTGCGCCGACAAGGCGAACCGCAGGAACCAAAAGGTTCCGGTCTCCCGTGTCTCCGCTCTCGACCGTCTCGATCACACGCTTTTCTTGCCGGGGGTAACCCCATCCAAGACCAGTCGTTGAGGCTTAGCCGCCGAATTCCGGGCACACGACAACAGCAAGAAAGGCAAAGCTACCATGGCTCTTTACGAACATGTATTCCTTGCCCGGCAGGATATGTCCGCACAGCAGATTGACGCCCTCGTCGAACAGTACAAGGGTGTTATCGAAGCAAACGGCGGCAAGGTCGGGCGCGTAGAAAACTGGGGCCTCAAGTCCCTGACCTACCGCATCAAGAAGAACCGCAAGGCTCATTACGCCCTGATGGACATCGATGCACCGGCAGCTGCCGTGCATGAGATGGAACGCCAGATGCGCATCAACGAAGACGTTCTTCGCTACATGACGATCGCCGTCGAAAAGCACGAAGAAGGCCCGTCGGCCATGATGCAGAAGCGCGACCGCGACGACCGTCCGCGTCGTGACGGCGACCGTCCGGAACGTTCGTTCGGCGACCGCGATCGCGGCCCCCGCTCCGACCGTGGCCCGCGCGAAGATCGTGGTCCCCGCGAAGGTGGCTTCGAGCGTCGCCCGCGCGAAGACCGCGCGTAATTGAGCACAAGGAGAACACACAATGGCTGATACATCCTCTGCTCCGGCACGCCGCCCGTTCCATCGCCGTCGCAAGACGTGCCCCTTCTCCGGCGCAAACGCTCCGAAGATCGATTACAAGGACGTTCGTCTCCTGCAGCGCTACATTTCCGAGCGTGGCAAGATCGTACCGTCGCGCATCACGGCCGTTTCCCAGAAGAAGCAGCGCGAACTGGCCCAGGCCATCAAGCGCGCCCGCTTCCTCGGCCTGCTGCCCTACGTTCTGTCCTAAGACCTGATTTCGGGGATGGCATTCGTGCCGTCCCCGTCTCTCCCTTCCGCGTTGGGCGCGGATCGGAACCCTTCTAGAAAACCCATGTTGGGGATGACCGGCTAAAAGGCCTCTCCCCTAACTGCTCGACAGCAGGACAGCGAGACGTGACCGGATTGAACCAGACAGTGCTGACCACCGGCATCCTTGCCGGCATTGCCGCCGCCCTGCTTGTGCTGGGCGCCAATGCGCAGCCGTCCTTTGCCTCCGTGCTCTACGCCTCCTCCGCCCTTCCCGTTCTCGTCGCCGGCCTTGGCTGGGGCAACCGCACCGCCATCATCGCGATCCTGACGGCTGCCTTGATCGGCGCGCTGCTGATTTCGCCGCTCTTTGCGCTCGCCATGGCGATCTTCACGCTGATCCCGGCCGGCTGGCTGTCGCATCTGGCAAATCTTGCGCGCCCGGCCTCCGAACTCGGCGGCCCCGACGATCTCGTCGCCTGGTACCCGATCTCCGACATCCTCCTGCACCTCTGCGGCCTCGTCACCGTCGCCGTCATCATCCTGGGCGCCGTCATCGGCTACGGCCCGGAGCTCACCAATCGCATGGTCGATGCCATGGTGGAAAACTTCAACCAGCAGAACGCCGATCTGGTGCCGGATGCCGCAGCGCTGGCGCAAACGAAATCGATGATCGTGCTGATGCTGCCGCTGATCCAGGGCGGCATCTGGGTGCTGATGCTGTTTGCCGCCTTCTATTTTGCCGTGCGCATCGTGTCGCGCAGCGGCCGGGCACTGCGCCCGCGCGAGGACATGCCGTCTGCGCTGCGCATGAACCGCAATGCCATCTTCGTTTTCCTCGCCGGCATCGTCCTGACCTTTGTGGGCGGCGTGCCCGCAATGATCGGCGCCACCATCTGCGGCACCTTCGGCGCGGGCTTTCTGATGGCCGGTTTCGCCGGCCTGCATTTTCGCCTGAAGGGCAAGGACTGGCGCGTGCCGGGCCTCATCCTCGTCTACCTGTCGACGATGCTGCTGTTTCCGCTTCTGGCCATTCTTTTTGTTGGCCTTTCCGATACCCGCCGCACGATTGCGCTGACGCCGACGCGCAATCCGGACAAACCGCTTCCCTGACAGGACAGGCACCGCCCCCTCTCAGGACAGACCACACACCAACACACCGATTGACACCGAAAGGATACCAAAATGGACGTCATTCTTCTTGAACGCATCGCCAAGCTTGGCCAGATGGGCGAAACCGTCAAGGTTCGCGATGGCTACGCCCGTAACTACCTGCTGCCGCTCGGCAAGGCTCTGCGCTCGAACGCTGCCAACAAGGCCCGTTTCGAAGCCGAGCGTTCGACGCTCGAAGCCCGCAACCTGGAACGCAAGTCGGAAGCCCAGAAGGTGGCCGACGTTCTCGACGGCAAGTCCTTCATCGTCGTGCGCGCTGCCGGCGAAACTGGCCAGCTCTACGGTTCGGTTGCCGCCCGTGACGTCGTCGACGTTCTGGCTGCCGAAGGCTTCAACATCGGCCGCAACCAGGTCGACCTCAACAACCCGATCAAGGCCATCGGCCTGCACAAGGTTGTTCTGCACCTGCATGCCGAAGTCGAAATCTCCGTCGAGCTGAACGTTGCCCGTTCGGCCGAAGAAGCCGAGCGCCAGCTGAAGGGCGAAAGCCTCACCTCCGCTGATGCCATCTACGGCGTTGACGAAGACGCTCTGCGTCCGGAAGACTTCTTCGATCCGGAAGCCGACCTGGACGGCGACGACGAATAAGACCTGGCCTCTTAGGCCGGATCGGGCGCCCGGAGTTTTCTCCGGGCGTTTTTTTTGTGGGCGATGTATAATACCAAGTGTCGATGATACAAACCTATAGGACAGGCTTATCGAGTTTTCTGGCTAGGAGGGTTTGCAGAGCGATGCTTTCGCATCGGTCAAGAACCTCGACAACGCCAGAAGGCTCGATAAGCCTGCCGACGGTGGGTCACGACCGGTCCCTGCCGTCGTTGCGGCGCTTGCCCGATGCGACAGCATCGCGCTGCGCACCGTGCCTAGCCAGAAACCGGTCGTGACCCATCCTATAGGTTCCTATCACCGACACTTGGTATAAATAATCGCTCAGCCTCAGCCGATTCGCGGGCTCTGACAACAGTCAAACGGAATCGTGCAGGATGCCAATAATGCCGTGGATGGCCTGTGAATCCCTGTGGGTAGAGGATCGGGACGTATCCCGCCTCGGCCTCTGGGTCTAGGGTGCCGCCGGCAACCGATGAAATGGAAGATCTCGATGAATGAAGTAGCGCGCAAGCTTGGCAATGCCGCGCCGGCAGAGCCGCATTACCGCGAAGCCCCGAACAATCTCGAGGCGGAGCAGGCTCTTCTGGGTGCGATCCTCGTCAACAACGACGCCTATTACCGGGTGTCGGACTTCCTGAAGCCCGTGCATTTCCACGAGCCGCTGCACCGTCGCATCTTCGAGGTGGCCGGCGACATCATCCGCATGGGCAAGATCGCCCATCCGGTGACGATCAAGACCTTCCTGCCGGCCGACACAAAGGTCGGCGATCTGACGCTTGCGCAATATCTCGGGCGCCTCGCCGGCGATGCCGTCACCATCATCAATGCCGAAGACTATGGCCGGGCGATCTACGATCTGGCGCTGCGCCGGGCGCTGATCACCATCGGCGAGGACATGGTCAACATCGCCTATGATGCGCCGCTCGACATGCCGCCGCAGACGCAGATCGAGGATACCGAGCGGCGGCTGTTCGAGCTTGCCGAAACCGGCCGCTACGACGGCGGCTTCCAGGCCTTTTCCGATGCGGTGGCGCAGGCGATCGACATGGCCGGCCAGGCCTTCGAGCGCGACGGCCACCTGTCGGGCATTTCCACCGGCATCATGTCGCTCGACGGCAAGATGGGCGGGCTGCAGCGCTCCGACTTGATCGTACTGGCGGGACGCCCGGGCATGGGCAAGACCTCGCTTGCCACCAATATCGCCTATAACATCGCCGCGGCCTACGAGCCGGAGGTGCTGCCGGACGGATCGTTCAAGGCCAAGAATGGCGGCGTCGTCGGCTTCTACTCGCTCGAAATGTCCTGCGAGCAGCTGGCAACCCGTATCATTTCCGAGCAGACGGAAGTCTCCTCGTCAAAAATCCGCCGCGGTGACATTACCGAAGCCGATTTCGAAAAGCTCGTCGCCTGCAGCCAGATGATGCAGAAGGTGCCGCTCTATATCGACCAGACCGGTGGTATCTCGATTGCGCAGCTTTCTGCGCGCGCGCGCCGCCTGAAGCGCCAGCGCGGCCTCGATTGCCTGGTGGTGGACTATATCCAGCTGATGACGGGTTCGGGCAAATCCGGCGAAAACCGCGTGCAGGAAGTGACCCAGATCACGACGGGCCTCAAGGCGCTTGGCAAGGAGTTGAACGTTCCGATCATCGCGCTCTCGCAGCTGTCGCGTCAGGTGGAAAACCGCGAGGACAAGCGTCCCCAGCTCTCCGACCTTCGCGAATCGGGCTCGATCGAGCAGGACGCCGACGTGGTGCTCTTCGTGTTCCGCGAGGAATATTACGTCAAGAACCTCGAGCCGCGCGACATCAACGACCCGAAATATCCGGAATGGGAAGCGCTGATGGACAAGGTGAAGGGCACGGCCGACGTGATCATCGCCAAGCAGCGTCACGGACCGACCGGCACCGTCAAGCTCGCCTTCCAGTCGGAATACACCCGCTTTGCCGATCTCGCCGATCCGAGCTTCACCCAGTACGAAGAGCATTAGTTGCCAGAAATGCCCCGCCGAAAAGCGGGGCGTTTTCATAAGAAGCGAACGGCAGACGCGCGTCTGACGCTGCAAGCCGTGCCAGCGCTTAGCCGGCCTTGCACTTCGTGGAGCCGGAGGCCCAGCCGATGATGTTGTCGATATAGGCCTGCTTGACCCAGTTGTTGCCGCTGTAGATCGTGACCTTCGAACCCGTGCCCGCCTTTTCGATTCTGGCGGAGAAGGTGTACTTGGGCGCAATGCCGAAGGTGTTGATCAGGTCCACTTGCCCATACGCCTGCTCGGGATAGAGCGTGCCTGAGGCGACATGGCAGAGAAGGCCCTGCTTGGCGATGCGCGCATAGACGACCTCATAACTGTCGGGAAAGGTGTGAACCGCCTTCAACGTGGCCGGATCATTGCGCAGGCTGTCCAGGCTCGAGCCCGTCGAGCAAGCGGCCAACAGGGCGAAGAGGGGAACAAGGGGAATAAGGCGTTTCATCGGCAAACATCTCTCACGGAACGGAAACAACAGGCCTGCCGGCCGCGTGAGCCCGGCGGCGGACAGGATCCCTGCAGGGCAAACGGCGCCCTGCCCCCGCAGAAGGGCATAAGCGGCCTTACAACTTTGAAAACAGGCGGGCGCCAGATCTTGCAATCAGGCCATAAGGACCCGGCCTGCGCAGGGCAGCAAGCGCCTCAACGGCGCAGGCCAGGGTTTCGCCATGCCTGCGGCAAACGCACTGGCTGCCACCACCACTGTCAGCACGGCATGCGGAATGATGGATGCGGCAAGGCATTCCAGATGGCCGAAGCGCCGATCGCGCCAGAAGCGGGCCCGGTCCGTGGCCGGGCCTCTTCAGCGGCCTGCCGCTCAGAAACCTTGTGCATAGACACAGTTTCTCCCGCTTCGTCATGACCGTCTTCAACAAAAGTGATAGCCTTAAGCCATTGCCCGAAAAGGGCGCCAGACTGACCAGACGGATAATGCCAGGCCATGAGCGAATTTGACGACGCCGATTTTGACGAGACCGATGCGATGGCTGCCCTCATCGACGAGGCCGATGATTTCGATGTCGCGCCGCTGAGGCTGACGGTCGATCTGGCGGCACTCTGCGACAACTGGCGCGATCTTTCGCGTCTCTCGGGACGGGCGCGGGCCGGCGCCGTCGTCAAGGCCGATGCCTATGGGCTCGGCATCGAGGACTGCGGGGCAAGCCTCTACCATGCCGGTGCCCGCGACTTCTTCGTGGCCGCGGCAAGCGAGGGGGCAACGCTTCGCGCCTATGCGCCGGAGGCCCGGATTTTCGTGCTCTCCGGCATCTGGCCGGGCCAGGAAGAGCATTTCTTCGACAACGATCTGGTGCCCGTCCTTGCTTCGGAAGAGCAGTTGGCCTTCTGGATGTCGGTCCTTGCCGAGCGCGGTGACCACCCTTGCGCGCTGCAGGTGGATACCGGCTTCAACCGGCTGGGGCTTTCGGTGGAAGAAGCGATGGAATTGGCTGAGGACGTGTCGCGCCCGGCCAGTTTCTCGCCCGTTCTGGTGCTCTCCCATCTTCACAGCGGCGATACACCCTCGGCCGAGGCCAACCGGGTGCAATTGCAGCGGTTCCGAGAGGTGAGCACCGCGTTTGAAGGCGTCGAGGCCAGTCTCTCGGCCTCTGCCGGCATTGCGCTTGGGGCAGACTACCATTTCGATCTCACCCGTCCGGGCATTGCCCTTTACGGCGGCGAGGCCGTGAACAGCGTAGCAAACCCGATGCGGCCCGTGGCAACCGCCGAAGCCCGCATCCTGCAGATCCGCACCGCAAGCGCCGGTGAAACGGTAAGCTACGGCGGTGCGCACCGCCTCGCTCGCGACAGCCGTCTTGCGGTGGCAAGCGTCGGTTATGCCGATGGTTACCTGCGCAATCTCTCCGGCGGCGGCATCGCCCTGCGCGACAGCGTCAAAACCGGGGCTTTCGGCTTCATCGCCGGCCACCGCGTGCCGGTCGTTGGCCGCATCACCATGGACCTTACCATTTTCGACGTGACTGACCTGCCGCAGGGCGCCATCGCGGCCGGCGACTATATCGAACTCTTCGGACACAACATGGCGCTGGACGAGGTGGCGCGCGCCGGCGGCACCATCGGCTACGAACTTTTGACCTCCTTGGGGCTGCGCTACGAGCGACGTTATCTCGACGGAAAGATCTGAGACTTGAATTGCCTCTGGTCAGCGGCCTGCGGCCGCGCTATAAAGAGAACAAAAGGAGATCGAAATGACCGAGATCCAGCTTTCCGACGAAGACCGCGCCTTCATCGAGGCCAAGCTGCGCAGCGGCGTCTACAAAAGCGCCGAGGACGTGGTGCGCGCCGGCCTGCGCTTGCTGGATCAAGACGAAGAACAGCTGCGCCAGATGATCGATGCCGCCGACGCCCAGGTTGCCTCAGGCGAGACGATTGCGTTTGAAAGTGCCGATGCCTTGGCCGACTCGATCATCGAACGGGGGATGCGGCAATTAAACAGAAGGCGCTGATCTACACCCCGCTGGCCGATCAGGACCTCCTCGACATCTTTCTCTACATCGGCGAGGACGACGTGGTGGCCGCCACACGCTTCGTCAGACAGATTACGCACAAGATTGCCTGGATTGCGGAAAGCGGCTTTCCCGGGGTTCCGCGTGATGATCTTCGACCCGGGCTGAAGGCGCTTCCCTTTCGCAAACGCTGCATCTACTTCCGCACCACGCCGGAGACGGTGATTATCCTTCGCGTCCTGCACGGCCACCAGCAGCTGTCCTCCGATCTATTTCCGCAAGAACAACAAGAAGACTGACATTTCATGGCAAAGCCCAAAACCCAATTCGTCTGCCAGAACTGCGGCACGGTGCATTCCCGCTGGGCGGGCAAGTGCGATGGCTGCGGCGAGTGGAATACCATCGTCGAGGAAGACCCGATGGGCGGTATCGGCTCTGGCCCCGGCAAGGTGCCGAAGAAGGGGCGTGCGGTCACCCTCACCACGCTGTCGGGCGAGACCGAGGAAGCGCCGCGCATCTTTACGGGCATTGGCGAACTCGACCGGGCAACCGGCGGCGGCTTCGTGCGCGGGTCGGCCGTGCTGGTGGGCGGCGATCCGGGCATCGGCAAGTCGACGCTTCTGATGCAGGCGGCCGCGGCCCTCTCGCGTCGCGGACATCGCATCATCTATGTCTCGGGTGAAGAGGCCGTCGCCCAGGTGCGCCTTCGCGCACAGCGGCTGGGGGCTGCCTCCACCGACGTGCTGCTGGCGGCCGAAACCAATGTCGAGGATATTCTGGCCACCATCGGCGAAGGCAAGCGGCCGGACCTCGTGATCATCGATTCCATCCAGACGCTGTGGAGCGATACCGCCGATTCGGCGCCGGGAACGGTCACCCAGGTGCGCACCGGCGTGCAGGCGATGATCCGCTTTGCCAAGCAGACGGGGGCGGCCATGGTGCTGGTCGGGCATGTGACGAAGGAAGGCCAGATCGCCGGTCCGCGCGTCGTGGAGCACATGGTGGACGCGGTTCTTTATTTCGAAGGCGACCGCGGCCATCACTACCGCATCCTGCGCACAGTGAAGAACCGCTTTGGCCCGACCGACGAGATCGGCGTGTTCGAAATGTCGGATATCGGTCTTCGCGAAGTGTCGAACCCGTCGGAACTGTTTCTGGGCGAGCGCAATTCCAAGGCGCCGGGGGCTGCCGTCTTTGCCGGCATGGAGGGCACGCGGCCGGTTCTGGTGGAGGTACAGGCGCTGGTGGCGCCGACCTCGCTCGGTACGGCGCGGCGCGCCGTCGTCGGCTGGGATTCCTCGCGCCTGTCGATGATCCTCGCGGTTCTGGAAGCCCATTGCGGCGTCCGGCTTGGCCAGCACGACGTCTACCTGAACGTCGCCGGTGGCTACAGGATTACCGAACCGGCCGCCGACCTCGCGGTCGCGGCCGCTCTCGTCTCCTCGCTTGCCAATACGCCGCTTCCGGCCGAATGCGTCTATTTCGGCGAAGTGAGCCTGTCGGGTGCGGTGCGGCCCGTGTCGCAGACGGCGCAGCGGCTGAAGGAGGCAGAAAAGCTCGGCTTCTCCTCGGCCGTCCTGCCCGCATCCTCGGCCGAACTGCCCAAGGGCAGCAAGAGCCGCTGGGGCGAGATCGAGGGGCTGCCGGATCTCGTCGTAAAAATAGCCGGTTCTGCTAAGAACCTGGGGAAGCAGCCGGAGGAGGATTGATCTTCCACCGGCGGGCGCGCTGTTGTAAGAGGAGCCGCAACGGCGGGCCGCAGCCATGGCCTTGCCCCCGTGCAGCCACCCGTGTACCCCTTGGCCGGAAGGCCGGGTCCGTCTTGGAGTAGACCATTTATGCCCATCACGATTTTCGACGGCATTGTCATCGGCGTCACCCTGTTTTCGGCAGTACTCGCCATGGTGCGCGGCTTCTCCCGCGAGGTGCTGTCGATTGCCAGCTGGGCAGGCGCGATCGCCGCGGCCTATTACCTGCATCCGCTGCTTCTGCCCTATGCCAAGAACTACACGACCGATGACCGCATCGCGCTTGCCGGTTCGGCCGGCGTGATCTTCCTCATCGCGCTCATCATCATCACCTTCATCACCAGCCGCATTGCAGATTTCATCATCGACAGCCGCATCGGGGCGCTGGATCGCACGCTCGGTTTTCTGTTCGGAGCTGCCCGCGGCATCCTGCTTCTGGTCGTTGCCGTTGCCTTCTGGAACTGGCTGGTGGATGCGCGCTCGCAGCCGGCCTGGATCACCCAGGCGAAATCAAAGCCCTTCCTCGATGGCCTCGTCGGGCGTCTGGAAGCCGTGCTTCCGACCGATATGGAGCCGCAGATCCGCGCCCGCATTCTGGGGCGTGGCGACAAGGTGCAGGCGCCGGGCGCCGAACAGACGCCCTCTGATGACGCTCCGGCAACCACGACGCCAAATAATTGACGCTTTGTTACCGTTCTAAGGGAAGCCAAGCATCGTCGCTTGTGATATAGCGCAGCTTAAGAAGGCCGGATGAGAGGATGAAGCGATAGCGCTCCCCGCCGGCCTCTTTCCGTTTCAACCGACAACACCCATATTCGCGACACACCCCGTTCCGAACCAGCCCCAAGGACCTGCAGACATGAATCAGCCGGTTGCCCATGATGTTTTTCTCGATCTGGATGGTGATACCCTGCATGAGGAATGCGGCGTATTCGGCATTCTCGGCCATCCCGATGCGGCAACGCTGACGGCGCTTGGCCTGCATGCGCTCCAGCACCGTGGCCAGGAAGCCGCCGGCATCGTGTCTTTCGACGGTACGCAGTTTCATACCGAAAAGCATATGGGACTGGTCGGCGATCACTATACCAACCCGGTGACGCTGGCAAAACTGCCCGGCGCCATGGCGATCGGCCACACGCGCTATTCGACGACCGGCGAAGTGGCGCTGCGTAACGTGCAGCCGCTGTTTGCCGAACTGGAAGTCGGCGGCATTGCCGTTGCCCATAACGGCAATTTCACCAATGGCCTGACGCTGCGCCGCCAGCTGATTGCCGGTGGCGCCATCTGCCAGTCCACCTCCGATACGGAAGTGGTGCTGCACCTTATCGCCCGCTCGCGCTACGCCTCCACGACGGACCGCTTCATCGATGCCATCCGCCAGATGGAAGGCGGTTATTCGATGCTCGGCATCACCCGCACCAAGCTGATTGCCGCACGCGATCCCACCGGCATCCGCCCGCTGGTGATGGGTGAACTCGACGGCAAGCCGATCTTCTGTTCGGAAACCTGCGCGCTCGACATCATCGGCGCAAAGTTCATCCGCGACGTGGAAAACGGCGAAGTCATCATCTGCGAGATCCAGCCGGATGGCTCCATCGAGATCGAATCGCGCAAGTCCACCAACATGCAGCCGGAACGGCTCTGCCTGTTCGAATATGTCTATTTCGCACGTCCCGATTCCGTCGTCGGCGGCCGCAGCGTCTATGTGGCGCGCAAGAACATGGGCATCAATCTGGCGAAGGAATCGCCGGTGGAAGCCGATGTGGTCGTGCCGGTGCCCGATGGCGGCACGCCGGCAGCGCTCGGCTACGCCCAGGAAAGCGGCATTCCCTTCGAATATGGCATTATCCGCAATCACTATGTCGGGCGCACCTTCATCGAGCCGACGCAGCAGATCCGCGCCTTCGGCGTGAAGCTGAAGCACTCGGCCAACCGCGCCATGATCGAAGGCAAGCGCGTCGTTCTGGTGGATGATTCGATCGTGCGCGGCACGACCTCGCTGAAGATCGTGCAGATGATCCGCGACGCCGGCGCCAAGGAAGTGCATCTGCGTGTCGCCTCGCCGATGATCTTCTATCCGGATTTCTACGGCATCGACACGCCTGACGCCGACAAGCTGCTCGCCAACCAGTATGACGGCGCAGAAGCCATGTGCCGCTATATCGGCGCCGATTCCTTGTCCTTCCTCACCATCGACGGGCTCTACCGCGCCGTTGGCGGCGAAGCCCGCAACCCGGCCCGCCCGCAGTTCACCGACCATTACTTCACCGGCGACTATCCGACGCGCCTGCTTGACAAGCATGGCGAACCGATGGGACGGAAGGTCTCGGTTCTCGCCAGCAACGGTTGAGGAGGACCGGCGAAGGCAAACACCTTCGCCGGACAGGACGGTACGGGACGGGTAATGACGATTGATCTCAAGGGACGCATCGCGCTGGTCACTGGCGCCTCGCGCGGCATCGGCTATTTCACGGCACTTTCGCTTGCAAAGGCCGGCGCGCATGTGATTGCCTGTGCGCGCACGGTGGGCGGGCTCGAAGAACTGGACGATGCCATTCAGGCGGCAGGCGGCACGGCGACCCTCGTTCCGTTCGATTTGACCGACATGGCCGCCATCGACCGGCTGGGCGCCTCGATCCACGAGCGCTGGGGCAAGCTCGATATCCTGGTCGCCAATGCCGGCATTCTCGGCGTCATCTCGCCGGTCGGCCATATCGAGGCAAAGGTCTTCGACAAGGTGATGCTGACCAATGTGACGGCCACCTGGCGGCTGATCCGTTCCGTCGAGCCGCTGCTTCTGCAATCGGATGCCGGCCGCGCGCTGATCCTGTCATCGGGCGTTGCCAATGATGCGCGTCCCTTCTGGGGCGCCTATGCCGCCTCCAAGGCGGCCGTCGAAATGCTCGGCCGCACCTGGGCTGCCGAAACGCAGAAGTCGAAACTGCGCGTCATCAACGTCAATCCGGGTGCCACCCGCACCGCCATGCGCGCCCAGGCCATGCCCGGCGAAGACCCGGCAACGCTGCCGCACCCGTCGGAGGTCGCCGAGAAACTCCTGCCGCTCTGCGCACCCGAGATGACGGAAACCGGCCGGCTTTTTGTCGTGCGCGACAATACATTCCGTGATTACCGACTGCCGGAATAGTTTTGCCAGCAGTCCTCGTCGCCTCCTCACTCCAGCGGATTTTCCCGCATGCGCCCCCGTGACATTGCCGCCTATCTGTTTCTGGCTCTCGCCTGGGGCCTTTCCTTCCTGCTGCTCCTGAAGGTGGTGGCAGCCTTCGGCTGGGTGGGGGCCGTGACGTTTCGCTGCTTCATCGCCGCTGCCATCCTTCTGGTGCTGGCCCGCAGCACCGGGCGAAAGCTTTCCTTTCCCGCAAGCTGGGTGCCGCTTGCCGTGGTGGGCGCCACCACGGTTGCCGGCCAGCTGATCGGCCTTTCCTACGCGACCCCCTTGATCGGCACGGCAATGGCGGCGATTTTCGTCGCCTCCATTCCGCTGTTTTCGATGGTGATCGCGCAGGTCTGGGGGCTGGAGCGGATCACGCCGGTCAGGGTCGCGGGCCTGTTGCTCGGCACGCTCGGCATCGTCATGCTGGTCGGTTTTCCGGCCGTGCCTGTCACCTTCGCGTTCGTGCTCGGCTGTCTGGCCATGGTGTTTTCCACCTTCTGCGCCGCCTTCGGCAGCAATTATGCCAGCCGATTCCTCAAAGATACCGGCCCCTGGGAAGTGACCATCGGGGCGTTTCTGGCGGGCGGCGTCATCGCGCTGCCGCTGATCTGGGTCGTGCCGGTGCCGGTTGCGCCGCAGCCGATCGATTATCTCTATCTGGTGGCGCTTGCCGGCCTCATGAGTTCGCTCACCTACGTGCTCTATTTCGGGCTTGTGGCGAGCATCGGCGCGACGCGGGCGATCAGCGTCGAATTTGCCGTCACCGTGGTTGCGGTGCTCGTCGGCGCGCTTGTCCTTGACGAGCCGCTGACGCTCGTGCAGCTGGCGGGCGGCGCCGTCATCATCGCCGGCTGTGCGCTGGTGCTCGGCCTTCTGCCGGCCAAGGACAAGATCCCGCTGCAGCCCTGAACCGTGTGGAGCGCGGCTGAACGAATATTTCACGCGCAAGCCCCGGCGCGAACAAATGCGCCTTGCCCTCCCCTTGACCGCGGCAGGCGCGCGCGCCATAACCGTTTCCATGAAAAACGGCCTCTGCATCATCTGCGGGAAGATTATTCGCTAGCGCACCGCTGGCCTGGCCGTTCTCGTCTCTCGAAATTGAAAGAAGACACAGGAACCGGTCCGGCCGGATCATACCTGTTTCGGGAGAATTTCGATGAGCTATACGCTCAAGCTTTATAATACGCTGACCCGCGAGAAGGCGGATTTCCAGCCCATCGACCCGGACAACGTGCGCCTCTATGTCTGCGGCCCGACAGTTTATGATTTTGCCCATATCGGCAACGCCCGGCCGGTCATCGTGTTCGACGTGCTCTATCGCCTGCTGCGCCATGTTTACGGTGAAGACCACGTCACCTATGTGCGCAACATCACCGACGTGGACGACAAGATCAACGCGCGGGCGCTGCGCGATTTCGGCCAAAACATCGCCGATGGCTCGATGAGCCTCAACGAGGCGATCCGCGCCGTCACCGGCACGACCGAAAGCCAGTTCAAGGCGGATGTGGCGCGTCTCGGCTGCCTTGCCCCGACGCATGAACCGCGTGCGACCGAAAACATTGCCCAGATGATCGCCATCATCCAGCGCCTGCTGACCCAGGGTCACGCCTATGTAGCCAAGGGCTCCGAAGGCCATGAAGTGCTGTTTGCCACCGCCTCCATGGCCGATTACGGCCAATTGTCGAAACGCCGGATGGAAGACCAGCAGGCCGGCGCGCGCGTCGCGGTCGAAGCCCACAAGACGAACCCGGGCGATTTCGTGCTGTGGAAGCAATCGGCCGACACCGAACCCGGCTGGGCGGCGGAATTCACCTTCGAGGGGGAAACCTTTGCCATCTACGGCCGCCCCGGCTGGCATATCGAATGCTCCGCCATGGCCGACCGCTATCTCTGGGAAGAGATCAAGGACCGGCTGTCACCGAAGGGCAAGGCGGCCCAGCACCAGTTCGACATCCACGGCGGCGGGCTCGACCTCATCTTCCCCCACCACGAAAACGAAATCGCCCAATCCTGCTGCGCCTTCGACACGGACGTGATGGCAAGCGTGTGGATGCACAACGGCTTCGTGCAGGTGGAAGGCCGCAAGATGTCGAAATCAGACGGCAATTTCGTCACGATCAACGAGTTGCTGGAGACGGAAAAATTTGGCGGGCAGCGGTGGCACGGCCATGTCTTGAAACTGGCAATGCTGATGACGCATTACCGGCAACCCATCGACTGGACGGCCGATCGCTTGTTCGAAACAAGAACGATGCTCTACGATTGGCACCGCCAATGTTTTGCGGCGCCTATGCAGCCTGTTCCTCAGGCTCTGCTCACTGCGCTCATGGATGATTTGAACACGTCGGCTGCGATCGCCGTGCTTCATACTCTCAGCAAGGCAGTCAGAACTGCGGCCAGCGGAGCGGAGCAAGCGACTGCTGCCGGAGAATTGCGGGCCGCGTTAGCGTTTTTGGGAATTTACGAAGAGACCGACTCTGGGACGCTTCTGGCCCAAACTGTTGTTGATCGCGTTCTTGAGAATGAAGTCAAGGTTGCCGTTGCGGCCCGCCTCGAACTCCTCAAAGCCAAAAACTTCGCCGAAGCCGACAAGATCCGCGACGAGCTGCTGGCACAAGGCATCCAGTTGAAGGACGGCAAGGATCCGGCAACCGGCGAGCGGGTGACGACCTGGGAGATGAAGCGCTAGCCATGGCTGTTTCGCCCCGCCATACCCCCCTCTGCCCTGCCGGGCATCTCCCCCACACGGGGGGAGATCAGCAGAACGGCTTGCCCTCTGCCACGCAAGAGCGTGATCGGCGGAGTGGATGGCTTTCTGCGGTCCAAGAGGCGGGCCGGCGGAGCGGATGGCCTTTTGCCACAGACCGACAAAGCGCCTTGCCCTCTCCCGAGCAAATGGAAGCAGGACGGCGCGGCACGATAATCTCCCCCGTGTGGGGGAGATGTCCGGCAGGACAGAGGGGGGAAACCACGGAGGAGAGACGACATGACCAGCACCTATTCCGGCGGATGCCAGTGTGGCGCCGTTCGCTTTCGGGTGAGCGGCCCGTTGAAGGATGCCTCGATCTGTCATTGCCGCATGTGCCAGAAGGCCTTTGGCGGTTATTACGCGCCGCTGGTTTCGGTGCGCGGCACCGATTTTGAATGGACGCGGGGGACGCGAAAAATCTTCCGGTCGAGCAATGTCGTCTCGCGCGGCTTCTGCGGGGATTGCGGCACGCCGCTCACCTACGAGGCGCCGGATGGCGTGGCGGTGGCAGCCGGTGCGTTTGACGATCCGGCGGCCTTTCCGCCCACCACGCAGTTCGGCATCGAGTGCAGAATCGCCTTTGTCGATCATCTGCATGAGCTTCCCGGCCATCCGACGGAGGAGGATCTCGAACAGGCGCCCTACCTTGCCGACATCGTCTCCTACCAGCATCCCGACCATGACACGGCCGATTGGCCAGACCAGGGACTTGAGCCATGACCATCACAGGCGTGTTTACCGGCGGATGCCAGTGCGGCGCAGTAAGGTTTCGGGCGGAAAAGCTCGGGCGCCCGTCGATCTGCCACTGCCGCATGTGCCAGAAGCAGTTCGGCGGCTTTTTCGGGGCCTTTGTCACGGCTGACCAGGCGCATCTCACCTTTACTCGCGGCCAGCCGAGCCTCTATCGCTCGTCTGCCAAGGTGAAGCGCGGCTTCTGCAGCAAATGCGGAACGCCGCTTGCCTATCTGCATCCCGGCGGCGTGGAACTGGCCATCGGCGCATTCGATCATCCGGCTGCGCTGGAGCCGCAGGTGCAGGTCAACCACGACAAGCGGCTGCCGTGGATCGATCATCTGTTCGAAAAGCCGGCCTATACCAGCCCCGAAATGGAGGCCTTCTTTGCCTCCATCGAAAGCTATCAGCACCCCGACCACGATACGGACCAGTGGCCACCGGAGGAGGCATGAGCACGTATTTATCCGGCGGCTGCCAGTGCGGCGCCGTGCGCTACCGCATCCGCGGCGTGCCGGCCAATCCACATCTGTGCCATTGCCGCATGTGCCAGAAGGCGTCCGGCAATTATGCCCTGCCGCTCGGCTTCGTGGCGCACCAGGATTTTGAGCTGACGCGCGGCACACCGGCCTGGTTTCACTCGTCCGGCCTGGTGCGGCGCGGCTTTTGCGCCGCCTGCGGCACGCCGCTGTTCTTCGAGCCAATTGACGGCGACGGGCTGAATGTGACGCTTGGCGCGCTGGACGAACCGGAACGGGCCAAACCGGCCTTGCAATCCGGTCAGGATTCGCGCCTCTCCTTCTTTCATGCGCTGGCGGAGCTGCCCGAAGAGGCAGCGACGGTGTCCGCCGACTGGCTGGCGGCGGTCGCGAGGAAGACCCACCAGCACCCCGATCACGATACGGCGGCATGGCCGCCGAAGGACGACTGAGCAGGACAACCGACATGAGCGAATTGCGCACCTTCTATCCCGAGATCGAACCCTATGAGACCGGCTTCCTGGATGTCGGCGATGGTCACCGCGTCTATTTCGAGCGCGTCGGCACGAAAGGCGCAAAGCCGGCCGTCTTCCTGCATGGCGGCCCGGGCGGCGGCAGCGGCCCGACGCAGCGGCGCCTGTTTGACCCGGCCCTTTACGACGTGATCCTGTTTGACCAGCGCGGCTGCGGCAAATCCACGCCCAATGCCTCGCTGGAGGCCAATACGACCTGGCATCTGGTCGCCGATATCGAACGGCTGCGCGAGATGATGGGCGTCGAGCAATGGCTGGTGTTCGGCGGCTCCTGGGGCTCGACGCTGGCGCTCGCCTATGCCGAAACCCATCCGGAACGGGTGTCGGAACTGGTGCTGCGCGGCATCTATACGCTGACCAAAGCCGAGCTGGACTGGTATTATCAGTTTGGCGTCTCGGAAATGTTTCCCGACAAGTTCGAGCGCTTTCAGGCCCCGATCCCCGAAGACGAGCGCCACGAAATGATGGCCGCCTATCGCCGCCGCCTGACCGGCGACGACCGGGCAGAGCAGGTGCGGGCAGCACTGGCCTGGAGCCTCTGGGAAGGCGAAACCATCACGCTTCTGCCCAACCCGGACTATTCCGGCGGTTTTGGCGAGGAGGATTATGCGCTGGCCTTTGCGCGCATCGAAAACCATTACTTCGTCCATGCCGGCTGGCTGGAGGAAGGCCAGCTGCTGCGCGATGCCTACAAGCTCAAGGACATTCCGGGCGTCATCATTCACGGCCGCTACGACATGCCCTGCCCGGCGAAATATGCCTGGGCGCTGCACAAGGCCTGGCCCAAGGCGGACTTCCACCTGATCGAAGGCGCCGGCCATGCCTATCTGGAGCCCGGCATTCTCGACCAGCTGATCCGCGCCACGGACCGGTTTGCGGGCAAGAACTGAATTCTGGGATAACCCCCTCTGCCCTGCCGGGCATCTCCCCCACAAGGGGGGAGAAACCATGCCACGGCGCCCTTGCACCCGGAACGGTAAGGGACGCTTGTGGTGTGGTGTGAAAGGCAGCCGCTCTGCGGCTCTCCCCCCTTGTGGGGGAGATGGCCGGCAGGCCAGAGAGGGAAATACGGCAAGACAAAAGCTGCCTGGGGAGGCACCGACATGACACGGGAAAAGATCTATCTCTTCGACACCACGCTGCGTGACGGCCAGCAGACGCCGGGTATCGATTTTTCCGTCGAGGACAAGATTGCCATCTCCACGCTGCTCGATGATTTCGGCATCGATTACGTCGAGGGCGGCTATCCGGGAGCAAACCCCACCGATACGGCCTTCTTTGCGCAAAAGCGTACGCAGACCGCAAAATTCACCGCTTTCGGCATGACCAAGCGGGCGGGCATTTCGGCTGCCAATGATCCGGGGCTTGCAACGCTTCTGCAATCGAAAAGCGATGCCATCTGTCTTGTGGCGAAAAGCTGGGATTATCATGTGCGCGTGGCGCTCGGCTGCACCAACGAGGAAAATCTCGGCTCGATCCGCGACAGCGTGGCCGCCGTCATCGCGTCCGGCCGCGAAGCGCTGATCGATTGCGAGCACTTTTTTGATGGCTACAAGGCCAATCCCGATTATGCGCTTGCCTGCGCGAAAGCCGCCTATGAGGCGGGCGCCCGCTGGGTCGTGCTCTGCGACACCAATGGCGGCAGCCAGCCGCAGGAGGTGCGCGATATCGTTTCGGCCGTCATCGCTGCCGGCATTCCCGGCACCTCGCTCGGCATCCACGCCCATGACGATACCGGCCAGGCCATCGCCAATTCACTTGCCGCCGTCGAGGCCGGCGTGCGCCAGATCCAGGGCACGCTGAACGGCATCGGCGAGCGCTGCGGCAATGCCAATCTCATTACCTTGATCGCGACGCTTGCGCTGAAGGAAGCCTATGCCGACCGTTTCGAAACATCGATCGACCGCGACCGGCTGACCGGCCTCACCCCGCTCTCCCATGCCTTCGACGAACTGCTGAACCGCTCGCCGAACCACCAGAGCCCCTATGTCGGGGCCTCCGCCTTTGCCACCAAGGCCGGCATCCATGCCTCGGCCCTGCTGAAAGACCCGCGCACCTATGAACATGTGCCGCCGGAAACGGTCGGCAATTTCCGCAAGGTCATGGTGTCGGATCAGGGCGGCAAGTCGAACTTCCTCAACGCCCTGAAGCGGCGCGGCATCGAGGTGGCCAAGGACGATCCACGCCTCGATACCCTGATCACCATCGTCAAGGAGCGCGAGGCAGAAGGCTATGCCTATGAAGGGGCCGATGCGAGCTTTGAACTTCTGGCCCGCCGCACGCTCGGCACGATCCCGGATTTCTTCGCCATCGAAGGGTTCCGCGTCATGGTGGAGCGGCGGTTCGACGCCAATGGCCAGATGAAGACCGTCTCGGAAGCCGTGGTGCGCCTCGTGATCGATGGCGAACGGGTGATGTCGGTGGCCGAAGGCGATGGTCCGGTTAATGCGCTCGATCTGGCGCTGCGCAAGGATCTCGGCAAGTTCAACGCCGAAATCGTCGATCTGGAGCTGGTGGACTACAAGGTGCGTATCCTCAACGGCGGCACCGAGGCAATCACCCGCGTCCTCATCGAATCGACCGATGGCGAAGGCACCCGCTGGTGGACGGTCGGCGTATCGGAAAACATCATCGACGCCTCCTTCCAGGCGCTGATCGATTCCATCGTCTACAAGCTGATGAAGAACCGCCACATGGCCGGACGGCTGGCGGCGGAGTGACAGTAGAGCGCCCGCCCCTGCGGCTTATTCACACCTGCGAATAGACGCTTCAGCGAAATGAATTGGTCAGCGGCCCGCTTGGGTCGTAGACGGACGTCACTGACGTGAAGGAATGACCAATCATGGCGACCGAAACCGCTCCACCCCAGGCTCAGACGGGCGACGCGCCAAAGGGCTTTGCCTATGCGTTTGCCGCCTATGCGTTCTGGGGCGTCATGCCGCTGTACCTGAGGGCGCTCGGACATATGCCGCCCTTCGAGGTGCTGGCGCACCGGATCCTGTGGTCTGTGCCCTTTGCGGCCCTGATCCTGCTCGTCACCCGCCGCTTCGGCGATATCCGCCGGGCAGTCAGTTCCCCGCGCACCATGGTCATGGCGACGGTCACCGCGCTGCTGATCACCGTCAACTGGCTCACCTACGTCTATGCCGTCGGCTCCGGCCAGGCGATCGAAGGGGCGCTCGGCTATTTCATCAATCCGCTGTTCAGCATCCTCCTGGGCGCCATCCTGCTCAAGGAACGGCTGGCGCCGGTGCAGATGGCGGCCATTGCGCTCGCCTTCGTCGCCGTCGGCATCCTGACCTATGACGCAGGGCGCCTGCCCTGGATCTCGTTGACGCTGACCGTCAGCTGGGGCGCCTATTCCTTCCTGCGCAAGACGCTGCCGGTCGGCCCCAACCAGGGCTTTTTCCTGGAGGTGGCGCTGCTGTCGGTGCCCGCCCTTCCCTATGTCATCTGGCTTGAAATGAACGGCGTCGGGCACCTGACGCGCGGCACCGCCAGCGATGCGTGGCTTCTGGCGGCCGCGGGCCTCGTCACCTCGGTGCCGCTGATGCTCTATGCCAATGGGGCAAAACTCCTGCGCCTCTCCACCCTCGGCATCATGCAATATCTGACGCCGACCATCATTTTCCTCCTCGCGGTCTTCGTGTTCCACGAGCCGATGAACCCGGTCAAACTGTTTGCCTTCGCGCTGATCTGGGTGGCGCTTGCGCTCTATACCTGGTCGATGCTGCGTGCCTACCGCGCCCGCTGAGAAAGGAACTTTCGATGCGCATGACCGCCATTCCCTTCGGCACCACCGACTGGACAACCATCACCCCCACGCAGCATGCCGGCGACACCGGCATGGCAAGCTGGCGTACCCGGACGTTTGGCGATATCCGCGTGCGCATGGTGGAGTATACGCCGGGCTATCTGGCAGACCACTGGTGCGAGAAGGGCCACATTCTGTTGTGCCTTTCCGGTGAACTGACGACGGAACTGGCCGATGGACGCATCTTCGTGCTGAAGCCCGGCATGAGCTATCAGGTGGCGGACGGGGCCGAGCCGCACCGCTCGTCGACAGAGATCGGCGCGACCCTTTTTATCGTGGATTAGCTCAAAGCTTCCCGATCACCGCTGGCGTGCCATCATCGACGGGGCTGTCACCCTGCGCATCGAGAATGGCCGGCACGATGTCTTCCACTGCGTCGATCACCAAGGGGCGCACCAGATTGGCGTTGTGGATGAACCCTTGCGCGCGCATGTGATCGACCAGTTCCAGCATCGGATCCCAGAAGCCGCCGATATTGGCAAACACCATCGGCTTGCGGTGGCGGCCGAGCTGGCCCCAGGTCATGATCTCGACGATTTCCTCCAGCGTGCCGATGCCGCCGGGAAGCGTCACGAAAGCATCGGCGCGCTCGAACATCGCATGTTTGCGCTCATGCATGTCCTTGGTGATGATCAGCTCGCTCAATTGTCCGAGAGAATGGCGCGTTGCCTCCATATCGACAAGAAATTCCGGAATGATGCCGGTAACCTTGCCGCCGTTCGACAGGGTGCCGGCCGCCACGGCACCCATGATGCCCTTGGTGCCGCCGCCGTAAACGAGTCGCAGACCATGGGCCGCGATGGATTTGCCCAAAGCCCGACCTGCCGCGACATAGGCGGGATCACGACCGGGCTGCGAGCCGCAGTAAACACAAATGGATCGAATTGGCACAAGAGTCTCCGTCATGCAGGCGAGGCGGACGCAAAGCAGCGGTCCGCCCCGTAAAAGTGACGGGAAATCAAGTCCCGGGCAAGCGAAAAGGGCCTAAAAGCTTGTTAATACGGCATGAAACCTGTAATTCCGTGTTGTTTGGCGGGTTTCCGTCTGGAGAGGTCTGATAATGAAGAACCGCGCCGTCTGGCTGGCTATTTCCGCGCTCGCGATTGCAACCCTGCTCATGGTTTTCTTCGTCATGCCGCGTCTGTCGACGAACGATCATCCGGTGGGCGAAGCCATCAACGATGCCGGACGCGAGATCAAGGAAGCGGTCAACGGACAGGCCGAGGCGACCCGCGAGCTGATCGATCCGACACCGGACACGCCGCCGGCCAAGGCGCCCGCAACGACGGCCAAAGGCGACGTGCCGGCAGAACCGAAGGCCGCCACAGCGTCCGCCGAGCTGAAGCCGTTGATCGTGCCGACCTTCGACGTGCTGCGCGTCGAACCGGACGGCACGGCCGTCATTGCCGGGCGCGCCGAACCGGAGGCCCGGCTTGACGTCAACGACCAGGCCCTGACGGTTGCCACCACGGCCGTGGACAAGGCCGGTGAATTCGTCGCCATCATCGACAAGCCGCTGGCCCCCGGTGACCATCAGCTGGTGCTGAAGGCAACCGCCAAGGATGGCCGCACGGTGATCTCCGAAGAAATCGCCACCATCTCCATTCCCGACAACAAGGCCGGCGAGCTGCTGGCCATGGTGACCAAGCCCGGCGAGGCGAGCCGCCTGATGGCGGTGCCGAACATCAACCAGAAAACCAAGACGGAGCGCGTGGCGCTGTCTGCCGGCGATGCAACGGCAGCCCGCCAGACGCCGGCTTCTTCAGCCACCGTGCCTGCCGCGGCCGCAACACCTGCCCAACCGGCGCCCTCCGGCACGAACGTGGCAACCGCTCCGATACCCGCGGCACCGGCCACCGCCCCTTCGGAAAAGCCGGCCTTGCAGGTCAGTGCCGTCGAAATCGAAGGCGACCGTATTTTCGTTGCCGGCATTTCCAAGTCCGGTGCCAAGCTGAAGGGCTATGCCGACTCAAGCACGATCGGCGAAACACTTGCCGGCGCCGACGGCCATTTCGTCATCGACGGAACCCTTTCTCTGGCGGTTGGCCAGCACCGCATCGCGGTCGACCAGATCGGCCCGAACGGCCAGGTGATCGTGCGCGTCGAAGTGCCGTTCAACCGGCCGGCCGGCGATCAGGTGGCCGCCGTTGCAAGCCCGCTTGGCGCAACGAACAGCCTGTCGCCCATTGACGACGGCGCGTTTGATCGTCTGCGCAACGAGGTGTCGCGCGGCTTCGACCTCCTGCAGAAGCTCTATGCCAATGGCGCAACGCCGACCGACGAACAGGTGGCTGCCGCCCGATCCTCGACCAGCATCGCGCTGCGTTCGCTGACCGAATACCGCCTGCCGGCCGGCGCCGACGAAACGACGCGGATGATTGCCGACAACACGGTGCGCGAAGCGGCAGCCGCCCTCTCCGCACTCGACGCCCTGCCGCGCGATGTGGGCTCCGTTGGCGCCAAGCTCGGAAGGATCGGCGAGATGATTGCCCGCGCCGTTGGCCCCATCCTGCCGAACGGCACCGTCGCACCGCTGCCGGCCGCAGCCGCTGAAGCACAGGTCGCCGCTGGCGCCCGCACCATTGCGCAGGCGCCGCTGACCCAGAGCGAGGCCTCCTCCGTCATCATCCGGCGCGGGGATACGCTGTGGCAGATCTCCCGCCGCGTCTATGGCGGCCAGGGCGTGCGCTACACCACGATCTATCTCGCCAACCAGGACCAGATCGCCAATCCCGACGTGATCCAGCCCGGCCAGATTTTTGGCGTGCCGAAAGAGGCGCTGCCGGATCCGGAAGCGGAAAAGATCCACCGCCAGCGCCTGAAGAAAGGCTGATCGCGCAAAGCCGCAGCCGGCAGGGACATGATCTTTGCCGGCCGGACCGAAGCTGCGTTGCAAAGACAACGCATGCAGCCTATGTGCTGGGTTCCTTCCGGAGGCAGCCATGGCAGACCGACAAAAGACCGTTGCGGCGGATACCAGCAATCCGCTGACAACCATCGTGAACCTCTGGCCCTATATGTGGCCCTCCGACCGGCCGGACCTCAAGGCCCGCGTGGTCTGGGCAACGGTTCTGCTGCTTGCGGCAAAGTTCGTGCTGATCGGCGTTCCCTATTTTTTCAAGTGGGCAACCGATGCGCTGAACGGCAAGCTGGATCTGGCAGGCCTCGTGCCGGCCTTCCTGCTCGGCGCCGTGGTTCTGGTCATCGCCTACAATTTTACCCGCATCGTGCAGCTTGCTCTCAACCAGCTGCGCGATGCGCTGTTTGCCAGTGTCGGCCAGCATGCCGTGCGCCAGCTTGCCTACAAGACCTTCGTTCACATGCACCAGTTGTCACTGCGCTTCCACCTGGAGCGCAAGACGGGCGGATTGTCGCGCATCATCGAGCGCGGCACCAAGGGCATCGAGACCATCGTGCGCTTCACCATCCTCAACTCGGTGCCGACGCTCGTGGAGTTCCTGCTGACGGCGGTGATCTTCTGGCTGTCCTACGGCTTTGCCTATGTGGCGGTGACGGCGGTGACGGTTGCGGCCTACATCTGGTTTACCATCCGTGCCAGCGACTGGCGCATCGCCATCCGCCGCTCGATGAACGCCAGCGACACGGACGCCAATACCAAGGCGATCGATTCGCTTCTCAACTTCGAGACGGTCAAATATTTCGGCAACGAGGACATGGAGGCGAGCCGATTCGATGCCTCCATGGCGCGTTACGAAAAAGCCGCTACGCAGGTCTGGACCTCGCTCGGCTGGCTGAACTTCGGCCAGGGCCTGATCTTCGGCGCCGGCACGACCGTGATGATGGTGATGTCGGCGCTTGCCGTGCAGCGCGGCACGCAGACGATCGGCGATTTCGTCTTCGTCAACGCGCTGCTCATTCAGCTCTCGGTGCCGCTCAACTTCATCGGCTTCGTCTATCGCGAAATCCGCCAGGGCCTGACTGATATCGAGCAGATGTTTGATCTGCTGGAGGTGGACGCCGAAGTCGTGGACCAGCCGGGCGCCGCACCGCTTGCCGTACGTGACGCCAGCATTGCCTTCCGCGACGTACATTTCGCCTACGATCCGGAACGCCCGATCCTGAAGGGCATTTCCTTCGAGGTGCCGGCCGGCAAGACGGTCGCCATCGTCGGGCCGTCGGGCGCCGGTAAATCCACGATCTCGCGCCTGCTCTACCGGTTCTACGACGTGCAGCAGGGCTCCGTCGAGATCGACGGCCAGGACGTTCGCGATGTGACGCAAAAGAGCCTGCGCGCCACGATCGGCATGGTGCCGCAGGATACGGTTCTGTTCAACGACACGATTGCCTACAACATCCGCTACGGCCGCCTGAGCGCCACCGAAGAGGAAATGCTGGCGGCGGCAGACATTGCCCAGATCGGCCATTTCATCACCAGCCTGCCGGACGGGTTCCAGACCATGGTGGGCGAGCGCGGGCTCAAGCTGTCGGGCGGCGAAAAGCAGCGCGTGGCGATTGCCCGCACCGTCCTGAAGGCCCCGCCGATCCTCATTCTCGACGAGGCAACCTCGGCGCTCGATACGACGACGGAACAGGAAATCCAGGCGGCTCTCGAACTCGTGTCGAAAAACCGCACGACCCTGGTGATCGCCCACCGCCTGTCGACGGTCATCAACGCCGACGAGATCATCGTCCTGCGCCACGGCGAAATTGCCGAACGTGGCACGCATGCCGGCCTTCTTGACCAGAACGGCCTCTACGCCTCGATGTGGAACCGCCAGCGCGAGGCAACCCAGGCCGAGGAACACTTGCGGCAGGTACGCGAAAGCGACGAAGAAGGCGTGGTGGTGCGCAAGACACCGGCGGTGTGAGGCGGGCGTCGATCGCTTTCTTGGGCTACGGACCGCGGACTGCCGTGCAATCAGGCGACCGCTTCAGCCACCATGTCCGGATGCTGCGCAATCACGCGCACATAGGCCATCGCGAAATCTGGGGCAGTCGTTTGCGCCTGTTCCCAATCACGCAACGTGCCGACAGGGACCCGAAAGCGACTGGCGAACTCGGCCTGTGACAGGCCGAGCCCCGTCCGCGTTTGACGGATCAGACGCGCCCGCTGGCCACGATCAAGCGCTTCGACCGTGACATCGAAATCCTCTGTATCAGAGGGGTCAGCCGGTATTATGGTACGTTCTTTATTCACCCTTGTTGCTCCTTCTGACCGAGAAACAGGGCCTTATCCTCGCCCATTACCCGATCGCCAAAAGCCAGAGGCAGCTGGTGCTTCTGGCCTTTGGCCTCCTCCTCTTCAGGGTTGAACCTGTCTTGCGTCATGCGGAAGACTGTGCGGGAATTCCGTATCCTGGTCAAATCGGCCCTTACTTGCGGCAACTCTGGCTCAGCACGCCAAGGCATTGACTGAATGCTGATGCGCGCCTACGTTACATGTAACAGAATGACGGAGGCTGGATGCCGACACCAATTGGTCAACGGGTGCAAAAGAGGCGCGACGCTTTGCGGGCGGCGGGTTTACGGCCCGTGCAGATCTGGGTGCCCGACACCCGCCGCGCCGGGTTTGCGGAGGAGTGTCGTCGGCAAGCGCGCGTGACCGCAGCAGCGGATGCGCATGATCCGGATCTCGACATCCTCCTGGACGCGGCTCTGTCGGATATCGAGGACGAGGCCGGCGCGTGAGGCGCGGCGACCTGATCACGGTCGCGATCTCAAGCGATTTTGGCAAGCCGCGCCCGGCCGCCATCATCCAGGCGGATCCGTTCGATGAGACCGGAACTGTGACGGTGCTGCTGATGTCGGGAACGCTGGTGAATGCGCCGCTCCTGCGTCCGACCGTGAATCCGACCCCGGCAAACGGACTGCGCAAGCCTTCCCAGGTGATGATCGACAAGGTGATGTCCGTGCAGCGCAGCAGGCTCGGGCCAGTGTTCGGACGTCTGGATGATGAGACCATGCTTGCCATCACCCGCTCGCTTGCGGTGTTTCTCGGCATCGGCTGAAAGGCGCGCCACGGAACCACATTGCTCCTGAAACGGTTTGCCTGTAGTCACCTAGGTTCGTGATCCAAGGCTGGACAATCTGGAGAGACACCCGTTGATCAATCTGTTCGACACCATTCGCAACACGCTCGTGCCGATCCACAAGGAAGGCTATATCTTCGTTATCGCCTTTTTCGTCGTATCTCTGGTCGCGGGCCTGATTGCGGCACCCCTGTTCTGGATAGGCCTCGTGCTGACGCTGTGGTGCGCCTATTTCTTCCGTGACCCCGAGCGCGTCGTTCCGCAGGATGACGACGTGATCATTAGCCCTGCCGATGGCCGCGTGTCCTCCGTGCAGATGGTGGTGCCGCCGGTGGAGCTTGATCTGGGAAGCGAGCCGATGCTGCGCATTTCCGTTTTCATGAACGTCTTCGACTGCCATGTGAACCGGGCGCCGGCGCGTGGCCGTGTGTCGCAGATCGTCTATCGCCCCGGCCAGTTCGTCAATGCAGAGCTCGACAAGGCAAGCGTCGACAACGAGCGCAACGGCATGGTCATCGAAACCAAGCACGGCAAGCTCGGCGTGGTGCAGATCGCGGGGCTCGTCGCCCGCCGTATCCTCTGCTTCGTGCATGCCAACGAGCCGCTCGATGCGGGCGAGCGTTTCGGCCTCATCCGCTTCGGCTCGCGTCTCGACGTCTATGTGCCGGAAGGTGGCCAGCCCCGCGTGTCGCTCGGACAGCGCACCATCGGTGGCGAAACCGTGATTGCCGAATTCGGCTCGTTCAAGGGCCCGACCATCAGCCGCCGCAGCTGATAAAACCTGGAGAATGCCATGCAGCCGCTGGACGATCACCGCGACGCAGACCACGATGTGCATCCGAAAAGTGCCGAACACCGCACGGATGACGACGCGGCCCGTGGGCCTCGCCTGCGGGAAATTCCGCTGAGGCTGATGGTGCCGAACTTCATCACGGTTCTCGCCATCTGTGCCGGCCTGACGGGCATACGGCTCGCCTTCGAAAATCGCTTCGAGCTCGCCGTCGCTATGGTTCTGCTGGCGGCCTTCCTCGACGGTATCGACGGGCGCGTGGCGCGGGCGCTGAAGGCCACGTCGAATTTCGGCGTGCAGATGGATTCGCTCGCCGACATCATCAATTTCGGCGTAGCCCCGGCCCTCGTTCTCTATGTCTTCGTGCTCGATCAGGTCGGCTCCATCGGCTGGATCGCCGCGCTCATCTATGCGATTGCCGCCGGTCTTCGCCTTGCCCGCTTCAACGTGATGGCGGATCGCGAATACAAGGCGAAATGGCAGTCGGAATTCTTTGTCGGCGTTCCGGCCCCCATGGGTGCGCTTCTGGTGCTGCTTCCGGTCTATCTCGGCTTCTTGGGCCTCGAAACCAATCGCGGCATCGCCTGGTGTGCGACGGCCTATACCGTGCTGATCGGCTATCTTCTCGTCTCGCGCCTTCCCGTCTGGTCCGGCAAGTCGGAAACCCGCGTGCGCCGCGACCTCATGCTGCCGGTGATCCTCTGCGTCGTCATCTATGTCGCTTTGCTGATGAGCTATACGTGGCAGGTGCTTGCGGTGACCACGGTTGCCTATCTCCTGGTTCTGCCGTTCAGCGCGCGGGCCTGGAAGCGTCGCTACGGCACGCTCACCATCGAAGACGACCACGCCAACGTCTGACCTTTCGGCAGAGGGCTTATACTGCTGCGTTGCAATATCAGGTTGCAACGCAGCATAACTGCGCTTTTTCGACAACAGTTTCCCGCAAGCTCGCCGGTGCAGGATCACGCATGATCGGTTCGCGTGCGCAGCGCCAAATTTCCGCCCTGTTTTCTGCCGAGAGCCGCTGTGACGCACGGATGCGATCACGAAAAGTGCTTTATGGGGAAGGAAACCGACATGACCGAACAGAAGACCACCACGACGGCTGCCGCCAAGCAGGACCTGCATGCACCGCAGCGCCCGCTCGCCATCAAGGCCGTCGTTGCCGCAGCCCTGATGCTGAAGCGCACGACGCTGAAATCCGCCTGATCTGAAAAGGCTCCCGCCGAGGCATCAGAACAGCGAGAGCTGCCCGTCGCCCTTTTCGGGCGGCGCCGATTTCGGGGAAGCGACCGGCACCACCGGCACCTGGATCTCAGGCCCCATATTGGCGACCTTGTTGACCCGGTCCGAGACCGGGATCATCTCGAACAGATCCTCCTGCGCCGGCGTCATCAGGTCGGCGACATCGCGCGGCTCCTGCGTCTTGCAATCCAGCCAGCGGGAAAAAGCCTGCGGATAGATCACCACCGGCATGCGATCATGGATCGTGCCGATCAGCCGGTTGGCCCGTGTCGTCAGGATCGCGGCGGTATCGACTTCCGAGCCGTCAGCAGAGGACCAGGTTTCCATGAGGCCCGCAAAGGCAACGAGACCGCCCTGCTTGGGCCGAATGTAATAGGCCTGCGCCTTGCCGCCCTCGTCCTTTTGAGGCCTGTGCCATTCGTAAAAGCCGGTTGCCGGAATGAGCACGCGGCGATGGCGCATGGCAGCGCGAAACGAGGCCTTGCCGATGGCGGTTTCGGCCCGGGCATTGATGAGAAGCGGAAACTCCTTCGGATCCTTCACCCAGCCGGGCAGGAAACCCCAGCGGGCAAGCACGGCCTGGCGCGCCGGCAGATTGCTGCCGGGCATCTGTCGATCCGTAGCCATGACGAGAAGAATCGGCTGCGTCGGCGCGATATTGTAGCGCCGGGGGAAATCGTCGATCTCGATGACGCTCAGGAATTCGAGGATCTCGTCCGGCGTCGCGGTCAGGGCGTAGCGTCCACACATGCTCTGTTGATCGCACCCGAAGACAGGGGCGTCAAGCAAGGGGGACCGTCAGCAATGTCAGCTGCTGCGCGGCGCAAACAGGATGACGGCGCAGCCGATGAGGCAGAGTGCGCCGCCTGCGAGGTCGAACCGGTCGGGCGCCTTGCCTTCCACCAGATAGAGCCACAGTAGCGAAGCGGCCACATAGAGGCCACCATAGGCGGCAAAGGTGCGCCCTGCCGCATTGCTATCGACCAGCGACAGCAGCCAAGCAAACAGAACCAGAAACAGCAGGCCGGGCGCCAGCCACCACGCCGGTTTCTCCAGCCGCCACCAGGCGTAGAAGGCAAAGCAGCCGGAAATTTCCGCAAAGGCTGCAAGGACGAACAGGAAGGTGCTTTTCATGGACGACAGTCGTTGCAGAGCGCGGCCGCTTGCGCAAGACGCGTCAGCCGGTCAAGGTGGCACTATGACGATGACTGACAAGACCGTACACCTTCCCCGCCCGCGCGCGGCCTCCTCCGCCATTCTGGAACGGGAGGGGCGCTATCTCCTGATCCGGCGACGCAATCCGCCCTCGGCCGATCTGTTTGCCTTTCCGGGCGGACGCGGCGAGCCCGGAGAGACGCCGGCAGACACAGCGGTGCGGGAATTTTTCGAGGAAACCGGCATCATGGCCCGCGAGCCGGAACTGTTTGCCACCTATGATCTGGAAACCCGCGACACCTCCGGTGCGCTGCAAAGCCATTTCTTTCTGTCTGTTTTCCGGGTGAAGGCCGATGCCGATCGCGCGGCGATTGCCGCCGATGATGCCGCCGATGCCGGCTGGTTCACGCTGGAGGAGATCCGTGCGCTGCCGGTGCCAGAGAGCGTGCTGGATTGCGTCGAACGGCTGGCCGCGCAGCGCAAACTCCCCTCCGCGTCTTGATATGCCCATGGCGCGCCTCACCCGGAACATCATGATCTTGAAATCTTTTTACCGCCCAATCCTGCCGTCTCTGCTCATGAGCCTTGCCCTCGCCTGCCCTGCGTCGCTTCTGCCGGCAATTTCCATTGCGGCGCCAGCGCAGAAGAAGGGCGGCGAATCGCAGCCCTCAAGCCCGCCGCAACAGCCCGTGGAACGGCCGGCGCCCTATGATGCGCAACTGCTGCGGCTTGCGGAAATCCTCGGCTCCGTCCAATACCTGCGCACGCTTTGCGCCTCCGATTCGGATGAGTGGCGGGCATCGATGCAGTCTTTGCTGGACGCGGAAACCGGCGCGGAACCCAAGCGTCGCGAGAGACTGACGGCGGCCTTCAACCGCGGATATCGGGCGTTTGCTGCGGTGCACAGTACGTGCACCCCGGCTGCCCGGGTTGCGGAAGAACGCTACCGTAACGAAGGTGCAACACTCTCGGGCGAAATTGCTGCACGCTACGGAAATTAGGCTTTTATTTACCTCTTTCGCGCTGGGGGCGTGTGGTTTTGATAAAAGGCTGCTAGTGTTGTTAACGTGCCGGTAACAACGGACACCCCTTGCAAGAGGAATACACATGCAGACAGCGCGCAACGACATCGACGACATGATTGTGCACGAGAAGATGCAGGCGGCGCTCGAATACCAGAATGAAGCCTGGGCCGACGGACGTGCGGACGGCATCGAGCCGGAGATCATTGCCGACGCAGCCATCGCGCTCGCCATGCGGGAAACCATCCGCATTCACGGCGAAGACGGCGCGGAAGCCATGCTGGAATCGCTGCGCGCGCGCATGCTTGCCGGCGAATTCTCCCCCGAGCGTACCGTTCAGTAAAGCGTAAGGGCCGGGCACGCATGGTGCTCGCATCCCGTTCTTGCGAATCATGCCACCCACGGCCCAAGCCCGAAGAAACCGAGGCTTTTTCCATGAAGACCCAAGCGGCGAACATTGCTCGCCCCTCAGCCCTGCAGATGGCGCTGGCTGCGGCAGGCGTTCTGCTGTCCGTGACCGTCGTAACGGACACCGCCTTTGCCCTGTCCGGCGCAAGCGTGACGGAGGCAAGCGGCCCCGCGCCGGCCGCCGGAACCGGTTCAGGCGCTGACCCGGCCTCCGGGCCGTTATCGAACCCGCCGGGCAATGGTGCCGCCGCCCCGGAGGCCGCGCCCCAAGATGCGCAGGCGGCAACGCCGGCACCGGCAGAGATCATTCGCGACCTCGAGCTTCTTCCCGAACCGGTGAAGGCCGCCCGGCGCGCGCTTGTCGAAGCGGCAACCTCCGGCGAGTTCGAACGCCTGCGGCCGCTGGTGCATTTCGACGTGGACCAGATGCGCCAGCTCGGTGCCGATGGCGCCGACGCGCTCGATGCGCTGAAAAGCCTGTCGGGCGATCCGGAAGGGCTGGAAATCCTCGCGATCATGCTGGATCTTCTGCAGACGGGTGCCGCCCGCATCAATGCCGGCACACCGGACGAGATGTATGTCTGGCCCTATTTCGTCGGCAAGCCGCTCGATACGCTGTCGGCGCCCGAGCGCGTCGAACTCCTGCGGATCATCACTGCGGGTGATCTCGCCGCCATGGAAGAGACCAACAATTACAACTTCTACCGGCTTGGCATTACGCCTTCCGGCGAATGGAAGATGTTTACCGGCGGCGATTGAGCCGCAGGTTCGCTCCGCGCACCAGACCCGGCTCCGCCTCGGCCTGCCGGCATTTTGAAAAATGTCGGCGGCGCTGTATGTCTGGAAGGCAGAACCAGACAGGATTGCCATGACCACCGCCACTCTCTTCACCCGCCGCCTGATCCGCATCGACGGTGCCGACGCGCAGTCTTTCCTGCAGGGCATCGTCACCACCGATATCGACGGGCTTGCCGAAGGCGAGGCCCGGCCCGGCGCGCTTTTGACGCCGCAAGGCAAGATCCTGTTCGATTTCATCATCTGGCGCGCCGATGGCGGCTTCCTGGTGGAATGCGATCAGGCGCTCTCAGAGGCATTTTTGCGCCGGCTGACGATGTACAGGCTGCGGGCGGCGGTGACCATCACGCAGGAGGAGGCGAGCGTTAGCGTCACCTGGGGAGAAGCGGCAGACTCTGCGGCAGGCGTGACCGACATGGCCTTTGCCAAGGCCGGCCTTCTTCTGAAGCGCGCACCCATCGCCCTGGTCGAAGCGGCCGATGCGGAGAGCGAAGCAGCCTATGATGCGCTGCGCATCGAGGCGGGCCTTGCCCAGTCTGCCAAGGATTATGCCCTGCAGGATGCCTTTCCGCACGATATCCTGCTGGATCTCGATGGCGGCCTGTCCTTCCGCAAGGGCTGCTATGTCGGCCAGGAAGTGGTCTCGCGCATGCAGCACCGGGGCACGGCCCGCCGGCGTCTGGTGAAGGTCACGGCGACAACCGACCTTCCGGCGACAGGCACGGAGCTTTTCGCCGGCGGCAAGCCGCTTGGCACGCTCGGAACCGTGGTCGGCGGCCAGGGGCTTGCCATTGTGCGCACCGATCGGGTGGGCGATGCGCTGTCATCGGACCTGCCGATCCTTGCCGGCGATGTCGCCGTCGACCTTGCGCTGCCGGCCTGGACCGGCCTCTCCTTCCCGACGGGCGCAGCCGAGGCGGACGCGTGACCACCACTCCGTCTCCTTCCGTGCGCGCCTGGCAACGCATGCTGTCGGGCCGCCGTCTCGATCTTCTCGACCCCTCGCCGCTCGATGTGGAAATCAGCGACATCGCCCATGGCCTTGCCCGCGTGGCGCGCTGGAACGGCCAGACGCGCGGCGACCACGCCTTTTCGGTGGCCCAGCACAGCCTGATGGTGGAGACGATCTTTCGCGAGGCAAATCCGAGTGCTTCCGCCTGTGACCTGATGATAGCGCTTTTGCATGACGCGCCGGAATATGTGATCGGCGACATGATCTCGCCGTTCAAGGCCGTGGTCGGCGGCGGCTATAAGGTGGTGGAGAAGCGCCTGGAGGCGGCCGTGCATCTGCGCTTCGGCCTTTCGGCCCATCCGAACCGCGATCTGAAGGCGCGCATCAAGAAGGCCGATACGGTGGCGGCCTTTTTCGAAGCAACCGAGCTTGCCGGATTTTCCGTTGCTGAGGCGAAGAAATTCTTCGGCCTGCCGCGCGGCATCACCCGCGACCGGCTGCCGGTCGAGCCGATGGCGGCAACCGAAGCGCAGGCACGGTTCCTTGAGCGTTTTCACGCGCTCGATGCGCTTCGCCCAAGGGCCACGACACCATGACCGGGATCATCGTTGGGCCTTTGGAAAAGATCGCCGAGCTTGCCGTGCGCCACAAGGCGCGCGAGATGGTGAGCCTGATCGCCGAGGGCCATGATTTTCACCGCCCCGGCGTCATCCGCGCCGAGCGCCACCTGACGCTTGCGATGAACGACATAACCTTTTCCGGCACCGGCAATCTGGTGGCACCGAGCGAGCGGCATGTGGCCGACCTCATCGCCTTTGCCAGGGACTGGGACCGCACGGCCCCGCTCCTCGTCCATTGCTGGATGGGCGTGTCACGCTCGCCGGCCGCCGCGGTGATCGCAGCACTGGCGGTCGATCCGGACCAGGATGAATTTGAACTTGCCGCGCACCTGCGCGCGGTTGCACCGCACGCCACCCCCAATACGCGCCTCATCGAGATCGGCGACCGCGCCCTTCAGCGCGACGGCCGCCTGACGGCCGCGATAAAATCCATCGGGCGTGGTGCCGAAACGGACGGACGGGCAAGCTTCGTCCTGCCGCTTTGACGCCCGAAGAGGTGCTGCAGCCGGCATGATCGGAACTTGACCTTGCCGGCGCTGGCGCCAGTTATGCTTCGTCTAGCAAGATGGAGCAGTTTCACGCATGGACGAACAGGCCTCGCAATTCGTGGTCGCCACGCAGGCGGCACTCGCACAGCTTTCGGCGCTTGCGGTACAGTATTCCTTTTCGGTGATCGGGGCGGTCGTGCTGCTGGCCATCGGCTGGTTTGCATCGGGCATGCTCAGCCGCTGGGCGCGGGAAGGCCTCGGCAAGATCCACGGCATCGATGCGACGCTTGCGCAGTTCTTCTCCAATATCATCCGCTATGCGATCCTGGTCATCGTCCTCGTGATGGTGCTCGGCCAGTTCGGCGTCCAGACGGCCTCGATCCTGGCAGCCCTTGGCGCCATCGGTCTTGCCATCGGTCTTGCCCTGCAGGGCACGCTGCAGAATATCGCCGCCGGCATCATGCTTCTGGTGCTGCGGCCGTTTCGCATCGGCGAATACATCGAAACCGGCAATGTCAGCGGCACCATTGTCGATGTCGGCCTTTTTGCCACGGAAATGAAAACCGCAGAGGGCGTCTACCGGCTGGCACCCAACCAGACGCTGTGGAACGTGCCGATCACCAATTACAGCCGCCTGCCGAACCGCCGCAACGATATCAGCATCGCAACCAACGACACCCTGACCATCGAGAAGGCGCAAAAAATCCTGATCGGGGCGGCCGAGGCGGATGCCCGGGTGCTGAAGGCCCCGGCGCCCACCGTCTTCGTCGCCGAATTCGGCGAGACCTCCGCCACCGTCACCCTGCGCTACTGGAGCAAGAGCCGCGACTGGTGGACCGTCAGCCGCGACCTTTCCCAGGCGGTGAAATTCGCGCTCGACCGCGAGCGTGGTGTGGGCAAGGTGCAGGTGGACAATCACGCAGACGGCGGTAACGGCTGAGAGCCGCCCGCCGCACAGGCAGTTTCCCAATCGCTTCTACTGCGCCATCGTCGAGCGATGCGCCCAGCCGGTCATGCGGCGCTCCAGAAGAGCCATCAGCGCGTACATGACGATGCCTTCAACGGCGAGCATCAGCAGTCCGGCAAAGACCAGCGGCACGTTGAACTGGCTCTGCGCCGAACTCATCATGTTGCCGAGGCCGTAATTGGAGGCCACCGTCTCCGACACGACGGAGCCGACGAAGGCGAGCGTGATGGCGATCTTCAGCGAGCCGAAGAAATAGGGCATGGAGCGGGGAATGCCGACCTTCAGCATGATATCCATCTTGCGCGCGCCAAGTGCGCGCAGCACGTCTTCCGTCTCCGGCTCGATGGTGGCAAGGCCGGTCGCCACATTGACGACGATGGGGAAGAAGGAAATCAGGAAGGCCGTCAGCACGGCCGGTACCGTGCCGATGCCGAACCAGATGACGAGGATAGGCACCAGCGCCACCTTGGGGATGGCATTAAAGCCGATCATCAGCGGATAGAGCCCCGAATAGATCGTCTTCGACCAGCCGATGAAGAGGCCGATGGCAAGGCCCGCCACCACGGCAATCGCAAAGCCGACCGTCGTGGTGTAGAGCGTCTGCAGGGAATTCTTCCAGATCGGCGACCAGTATTGCACGATGGCCTGGAACACCCGCGTCGGCAACGGCAGGATGGTGGGCGGCATGTCGAGCGCCAGCACCAGCCCTTCCCAGATAAGAAACAGCGCCAGTGTATAAAGGAAAGGGGCGGCGCGCACCCAGTTGATGCGCGCGAGAAGCGGCTTCTTCGCAACGGGCGTGACGGCGGTTTCGATGATGCTGGTCATGCCACAGCCCTCGCCTTGGCTATTTCGCCGTGCAATTCATGCACCATGTCGTTGAATTCGGTCTGATACATGATGTCGAGATCGCGCGGGCGCTGGAATGGAACGCGGTGCTCCTTCAGGATGCGGCCGGGCCGTGCGCTCATTACGAAAATCGTGTCGGCGAGGAACACCGCCTCGCGCAGGTCATGGGTGACCAGCACGATGGTCACCCCCTGCGCGGCATGCAGGTCGCGGATGACGCACCAGAGTTCCTCGCGCGTGAAGGCATCGAGCGCGCCGAAAGGTTCGTCCAGCATCAGAAGATCCGGCTCGTGGATCAGCGCCCGGCAGAGATTGGCGCGCTGCTGCATGCCGCCCGACAACTGCCAGGGAAATTTCTGGCCAAAGCCCTTGAGGCCGACCGTTTCCAGGAGGTGTTCGGCCTTTTCGACATATTCCTTCTTGTTCGCCCGCAGGCGATGGCGATGCCGTTCGACGATTTCGAGCGGCAGAAGGATGTTGTCGAGCGTGGTGCGCCACGGCAGCATGGTGGGGTTCTGAAACGCCATGCCGACGATGGACACGGGCTTCGTCACCTGAGCGCCAGCCACCACCACGACACCGGTCTGGGGAATATGCAGGCCGGTCACAAGCTTCATCAGCGTGGATTTTCCGCAGCCGGAGGGACCGACGACGGCAGCAAACTCGCCCTTGTCGACGCGCATGGTGAGGCCGGAGACGGCAAGCGTGCCATCGGCACCGCCATAGCGCATGTCGACCTGATCGATGGAAACGAGATGGGACATGTGTTCTCCGTCGGTGATCGCGCGGGGGGCAGCAAGACCCCCTCTGGCCTGCCGGCCATCTCCCCCACAAGGGGGGAGAAAACCTGTGGCTCCCGTCTAACCAGATCAACATGAATCGACGCCAGATACGCGCGAGGCCGTGCTGCAGGTTAAGCCCCTCCCCCTTGTGGGGAGGGGTTGGGGAGGGGTCGTGCCAATTACGGCAGCATGCGTTCCGCCTTGGCCGGCAGGTAGCTTGCATCGAAGACCTGCTCGGCCTTCACAGCGCCCTTGAGGCCCATGGACACTTTCAGTGTGTCGATCGAGGCAGCAAGACGGGCCGGATCGACGCCGCCAAAGCCGTTTTCGACGACATAGGGCGTCTTGATGTTCATGGCGTTCGCCATGTTGAGGCGTTCGAGTTCGATGGCGCTGTCGAGCGTCTCGTTGCGCTTCAGGACGGCGGCGACACCCTCTTCAGGCTTGGCGACGGAGGCGATGAAGCCCTTGGTCAGCGCCTTCAGGAAGCCCTTGACGGCCTCCGGATTCTTGGCGGCGAAATCGGAGTTCACAAGAACCGCGTTGCCATAGAGGTTGAGGCCATGCTCGGCCATCAGGATGGTGGCGATATCCTCGTCCTTGATGCCCTGCTTCTTGAGGTTGAGGATCACCGAGAAGGCAAAGCCGAAGACGGCATCGACATCACCCTTGGCCAGCATCGGTTCACGCACCGGAAAGCCGATCGATTCGATCTTGATCTTGCTGTCGTCGATCTTGGCGACCTGCTTGAAGGCCTTCCACTGGGCAAAGGCGCCATCCGGCGGCGGTGCGCCGAGCTTCTTGCCTTCCAGCGATTTCGGATCGGTGGTGATCCCGAGCGACTTGCGGCCGACAACCGCAAAGGTCGGGCGCTCATAGACCATCAGCACGGCCTTGATCTTCTGGCTCGGGTCCTCGTCGAGGAACTTGATCAGGGAGTTGATGTCGCCAAAGCCCATCTGATAGGCGCCGGTTGCGACGCGCGGAATGGCCTCCACCGAGCCGTTGCCGCTATCGATCGTCACATCAAGGCCTTCCGCCTTGAAATACCCCTTGTCGAGCGCCAGCAGGAAGCCGGCGGCAGGCCCCTCGAATTTCCAGTCGAGCGTGAACTTGATCGCGGTATCGGCATGCGCCGGCGCGGAAAATCCGGCGGCAAGCGCCAAGGCGGCAATTGCCGGAAGGCGGGTGAAGAGGCGACGCGTGATCATTGAGTGTTTCCCCCTGGAATGATGCGGATGGACGCCATCAAAACCAGTCTTTCGCCGAGTTGCAAGCCGAAATTGCACATAATATGATCACGACAACTTGCCTGCGCATCCTTTGGGCAGTCTGCCCGCAAGCACGTCATAACCTGCCCACATATTGAGCCGGAGGGGCACCAGACCGGCATCGACAGCGCCGGCCTTCCCTTTATCGGCGCGGCAACGATATAAGCAGGCCCAACCTCTATGGCGGAGCAATCATGCTGGAACTTTTACTCCTCGTCCTGCTGCTGGCTCTTCTGGCATCGCATCGACGGCTGGCACAACGGCTGCAGGCGCTGGAAAAGGACGTATCGGCACTTCGCGCGGCCCAGACTGACGGCGTGGAGCAGGCTGGCGAGATCGCCTCTGCCGCCTCGCCCGCGACGACCGACAAGGATGAGACGCTCCTTATAACCGCGCCAATGGAAGAGGCCGCCGCGCAAGAGCCAAATATTGCGGACGATGAAGCGCCGGCAGCGCCGGCAAAGCCTGCCCCCGCCAAGCCGGCCGAGAGCTTCGAAAGCCGGCTCGGTGCGCGCTGGACGGTGTGGGTCGGTGGGCTTGCGCTGGCGCTCGGCGGTGTCTTCCTCGTGCGCTATTCGATCGAGAGCGGGCTGCTGGGCCCGGAAGTTCGGCTGATGCTTGCCGCCGTGTTCGCCCTGTTGCTCGCAGCTTTCGGCGAAATCCTGCGGCGGCGGTCCTTTGCCCACCGGCTGGAGGCCTTTTCCAATGCAATGATCCCGGGCGTGCTGACGGCTGCGGCAAGCGTCACGCTGCTAGCAACCGTCTACGTCGCCTATGGCGTCTATGGGTTCATCGGTTCCCTGCCCGCCTTCCTTCTGCTTGCAGCCGTTTCCCTGGCAACACTTGCCCTGTCGCTGCTGCACGGGCAGGCGCTGGCGGGCCTTGGCCTTGCCGCATCGCTCGTCACGCCGGCGCTCGTCTCCACCGAAGCGCCGAATATCGCGGCCCTGTTCGGCTTCCTCTCGCTCGTCTGGCTTGCCGCTAATGCCGCCGCCCGCCTGCGCCGCTGGCATCTGCTGCCGATCTTGTCCAATGCCGGCCTGTCGATGTGGGTCATCGGCTATTGCCTCTATGCCGACCTGCGCGATCCCATACCGCCGGGCATCGCGCTTCTGGTGATGATCGCCGGCACGGCCTTCCTCTGGCCCGGCCGCCTGTTTGAGGATGCAGCCGAAGCGCAAGCGGCAGCGGTCGGCAGGTTTCGGCGCGTGCGCCATCTGCTTGGCCGCCGGCCGCGCGGCATCATGCTGTCGGTGTCGCTTGGCACGCTTTTGTCCATCATGACGCTTCTAGCCACCGCCAACGGGGCGAACGACGATCCGATGCTGATCTTCGTGGCGGCAACCGGCCTGCTGGCAGGCCTTGGCGCAGGCCGCAGGCCCGGCGCCTGGCCGGCCCTGTTTTCGACCCTCGCCGCGCTTTGGGGGATGACGCTGGTGACGCTGATGAACCTCAGCGTTGATCTCACCGACCCTCTGCAGCTTACCGATACGGCGGCCCGGCTGCCGCTGCCGGGCACCACCGTCCTTGGCGGCCTTGCCCTTGCCGCCCTTCTCGCCGCCTGCGGCCTGCTGTTCCAGCACCGCCGCGGCCAGAAGGACCGGGAGATGGCTGGCCTGTGGGCCATCATCGTGGCAACGGTTCCGGTCGCGATTGCGACAATCACCTTTCTTGCCGAAGGATCTCTCGACCGCGACTGGCTGCATGGCGCGTTTGCGCTGATGCTCGGGCTCGCCATCCTGTGGAGCGTTGACCGGGAGGCCCGACGGCAGCCAGCAGGCGCGGGCGACCTTCTGGCACGCGACATCCTCATTCTGGGGGCGTTCGGCGCCTTCACGCTTTGCCTGCACACGCTGACCCACGGCCTTGTCACGACGCTCGGCGTGGCCATCCTCGGCTTTGCCTTCGTTCTTGCCACGCGCCGTCGCGCCTGGCGCGGCCTGCCCTGGGCCATGGTGGCTGCAAGCCTGGTGGTGATGGCGCGCATCGCCTATGAGCCGACCATCGTCGGCCCGCAGAACCTGTCCACGACGCCGGTCTTCAATGCGCTGCTGCCCGGCTATGGCGTGCCGGCGCTGCTTCTCGTGGCCGCCTGCTGGCTGTTGCGCCGCTGGCCCGGCCGGCGCGCGCTCAATGCGCTGCAGGGCCTGGCCGCCCTGATGGGGCTGCTGACGCTTGCCATTCTGGTGCGCCACGCAGCCTCCGGCGGCGTGCTGGATGATCGTGTGCCGACACTTGGCGAGCAATCGATCTACACGCTTCTGACCATCGGTCTCTCGGGTGTGCTGATGACGCTCGACATCAAAAGCCCGAGCCGCGCACTGCGTTACGGCTCGATGCTGGCGGGCATCATCGCCACGCTCAATGTGCTGACGCTGCATCTGGGGGCGCTCAACCCGTATTTCTCCGGGGAAAACACCGGAGGCTGGCCGCTCCTCAACCTGCTGGCGCCGGGCTATCTCCTACCGGCACTCGCCTATGCGGGGCTTGCCACCTTTGCGCGCCAGAGGCGGCCGGCGCCCTATGTCACCCTCATTGCCATCACCGCCGCCCTTCTCGGCTTTGCCTGGGCGACGCTTTCCGTGCGCTGGTTCTGGCAGGGCGAAAACCTTGCCTCCTGGAAAGGATTTATCGAGGGCGAGACCTATACCTATTCGGTGGTCTGGCTGCTGATCGGCGTCGGACTGCTGGTCATCGGCTCCTGGCGCAATCTACGCAGCCTGCGGCTCGTTTCGGCGGGCCTGGTGCTGGTCACGGTGCTCAAGGTGTTTCTCATCGACATGGCCAATCTGGAAGGGATCCTGCGCGCCTTGTCCTTCATCGGCCTTGGCGGCGTGCTGATCGGCATCGGGCTTTTCTACCAGCGCATTCTGGCGCAAAAGAGCGACACGCAAGCCACGCCCGAAAAGAAAGAAGCAGCCGATGCCTGAGGCAAAAGTGAGCCCCATCGTTCAGCGTTTTGCACCGTTCGAAGCGCTGGCGGAAGGGCTTCTCGCCCACGCCGTGGAAGAGGAAGACGGCGCCCACGATCTCGCCCATCTTGTGCGCGTGTTCCACAACGCCCTTCGCATCCAGGCGCAGGAAGGCGGCGACGGTAAAATCCTTGCCGCCGCGGTTCTGCTGCATGATTGCGTGTCTCTGCCGAAGAACCATCCCGAGCGGGCGCAGTCGTCACGGCTTGCCAGCGAAAAGGCGAGCAGCATCCTGCGGGAGATGGGCTGGCCTTCGGAGAAAATCGAGGCGGTGGCGCATGCCATCCTCACCCACAGTTTTTCGGCAGGTCTTGCGCCGCAGACGCTGGAGGCGAAAATCCTGCAGGATGCCGACCGGCTTGATTCGCTCGGCGCCATCGGCATTGCCCGCACCTTCTATACGGCCGGCCGCATGGGCTCGAAACTCTACGAACCGGCCGATCCGAAAGGAGAACACCGCGTGCTGGACGACAAGACGTTTTCGCTCGATCATTTCGAGTTGAAGCTGCTGCGGCTGGCCGATGGTTTCCAGACACCGACCGGGCATCATCTGGCAAGCGAGCGGCACCGGCGCCTTGCCGAGTTCCGCGATCTGTTTCTCGACGAAATCTGAGGATTTTTTCATGCGCATCTCAGCCCTTGGCATCTATCCGTTGAAGAGCGCGCGCGGCGTGGCGCTCGCCGAAAGCCCGATCGATGCCTGGGGGCTTGAGCATGACCGCCGCTGGATGCTGACCGATCCCTCCGGCACCTTCATCACGCAACGGCAACTGCCGGCACTGGCGCAAATCTCGGCCGTCTTGGGCGACGCGCGACTGACACTGTCCATCGACGGGCAAGCGGCCTTGGACGTGGAGACGCCGCCGGCCGACCGGCGGATGGACGTGACGGTCTGGGATACGCCTGTCAGCGCTGCACTTGCCGATGATGCGGCGAATGCCACGCTGTCGCAGTGGCTCGGCCGCCCAGTCAAGCTGGTTCATTTCGACGCGATGTCACGCCGCAGCGCCAGCGCGGACTGGGCCGGCCCCGATACCCCGGTTGCCTTCGGCGATGGCTACCAGATCCTGGTGACCACCACCGGATCGCTGGCCGCGCTCAATGCCGACATGGCAGCCCATGGCGAGGAACCCGTCGGGATGGATAGATTTCGCACCAATGTGGTGATCGACCATGACGAGCCCTTTGCCGAAGACGGCTGGGGCTCGATCGAGATCGGCGGCGTGGTGCTTTATCTCGTCAAACCTTGCGCACGCTGCATCATGACGACGCAGGACCAGAAGACCGGCTCGCGCGAGGGCGCAAGCCCGATGCCGGCCATGGGCCGCATCCGTATGTCGGCAGACCGGCGCGTGCCGGGACCGCTGTTCGGCTGGAACGCCGTCCCGGTGGGCTCGGGCAGGATTGCCGTCGGCGATGCCGCAAAAGTCCTCGACCGGCGCGCGCCCTGGCCGATCAAGCGCCGCTAATACAAAGTGTCCCAACGCCTTGCGGCACGCTGGGATAGGCGCTCTCCCGTATAAGACGCATTTTGCGCCTGACGCCGACGTTCAGACCTCGGCCTGCTCGGGCGTCGGCTCCACCGGGCGCTGCACGCGCTCGGAGGGATCGCGTCCGATTTCGGCCTTCAGCGAGATGAGGTCGATGAAGTGGTCGGACTGGCGGCGCAGGTCGTCGGCGATCATCGGCGGCTGCGTCGCCATGGTCGAGACGACCGAGACCTTGCGGCCCTTGCGCTGCAGGGCTTCCACCAGCGTGGTGAAATCGCCGTCCCCGGAAAACAGGACCAGGTGATCGACGGTTTCCGATTGCTCCATGGCATCGATGGCAAGCTCGATATCCATATTGCCCTTCACCTTGCGGCGGCCCATGGAATCGGTGAATTCCTTGGCGGGCTTGGTCACGACCTTGTAGCCATTGTAATCCAGCCAGTCGATGAGCGGCCGGATGGACGAGTATTCCTGATCCTCGATCAGCGCCGTATAATAATAAGCGCGCAGCAGATAGCCCCGCTTCTGGAACGCCTTCAGAAGCTTGCGGTAATCGATATCGAATCCAAGACTGCGCGAGGCGGCATAAAGATTGGCGCCGTCGATAAAAAGGGCAATTTTTTCCCTGGGGTCAAACATGGTTTCCTCCATTCATTCTCAAATTAATTATGATTCACCGGCCTCTCCCTGGCGCCCCCTACGCAAAATGGGCGAGGCTGGATCTGCAACATTAACATATCTTCATATAAAAGACGTGTAATTCACGATTCGGCTTTATCAAAGCAATTTCGAACGCTTATCCCGGCCTCATTTGGTCGTGGGCGGGATGGAGCGCAAGGGCGGACGAGGAAAAACTTGAATTCCTCGCCCATTGCCTGTATCCGGCGTCCTAATCATCTGAATACCGATCGTAGAAGGACAGGCAATGGCCCGCGTCACCGTAGAAGATTGCATCGACAAAGTCGATAACCGTTTCGAGCTGGTGCTGCTCGCCAGCCATCGCGCCCGCCAGATTTCGCAGGGCGCCTCGATCACCATCGACCGCGACAACGACAAGAATCCGGTCGTGGCCCTGCGCGAAATCGCCGACGAGACGCTCTCGCCCGACGACCTGAAGGAAGACCTGATCCACTCGCTGCAGAAGCATGTGGAAGTGGATGAGCCCGAGCCCGATCCGTCGACGCTGATCGCCGCTAATGCCGGCGCATCGGCCGGCGCCGACAAGGGTCTTGACGAAGACGACCTGCCGGAAACGCTGACCTTCGACCAGATGTCGGAAGAAGACCTGCTGGCCGGTATCGAAGGTCTGGTTCCGCCGGAAAAAAGCGACGACTATTGAGGATCGGTGACGATTACCGATCGTCAATGATCTCGCCATAATCTTGTTGTCTGAATAATGATGGCTGCGCCAATCTCACGGTTGGCGCGCCTTTTTCTTTTTTGTCCGGGCCATATCAAAGGATCTTCTACAGCATGATGCGGCAATACGAGCTTGTCGAGCGGGTCCAGAAATACAAGCCCGACGCAAACGAGGCTCTGCTCAACAAGGCCTATGTCTATGCGATGCAGAAGCATGGCCAGCAGAAGCGCGCGAGCGGCGATCCCTATATTTCGCACCCGCTGGAAGTCGCCGCAATCCTCACCGAGATGCATCTCGACGAGTCCACCATTGCTGTCGCACTGCTGCATGACACGATCGAGGATACGACCGCCACGCGCGCCGAGATCGACGAACTGTTCGGCGAGGACATCGGCCGCCTGGTCGAGGGCCTGACCAAGCTCAAGCGGCTCGATCTCGTCTCGAAAAAGGCAAAGCAGGCGGAAAACCTGCGCAAACTGCTGCTCGCCATTTCCGACGACGTGCGCGTTCTGCTCGTCAAGCTTGCCGACCGGCTGCACAACATGCGCACGCTCGAACACATGCGCGACGACAAGCGCGCCCGCATTTCCGAAGAGACCATGGACATCTATGCGCCGCTTGCCGGCCGCATGGGCATGCAGGACATGCGCGACGAGCTGGAGGATCTCTCCTTCCGCTATCTCAACCCGGAAGCCTATGAAACGGTGACCAAGCGGCTGGCCGAACTGTCCGCCCGCAACGAAGGGCTGATTGCCAAGATCGAGGACGAGCTGCGCGAGCTCATGGTGGCGAACGGCCTCCTCAACGCCACGGCCAAGGGGCGCCAGAAGAAGCCTTATTCGGTTTTCCGCAAGATGCAGTCGAAGTCGCTGTCCTTCGAACAGCTCTCTGATGTGTACGGCTTCCGCCTGATCGTCGATGACGTGCCGGCCTGCTACCGGGCGCTTGGCATCGTCCATACGCGCTGGCGCGTCGTCCCGGGCCGTTTCAAGGATTATATCTCGACGCCCAAGCAGAACGATTACCGCTCCATCCACACCACGATCGTCGGCCCGTCGCGCCAGCGTATCGAGCTGCAGATACGTACGCGGCGCATGCACGACATTGCCGAATACGGCATTGCCGCCCACAGCCTCTACAAGGATGGCGAGGGCGGCGAGCCGGGCGAACTGCTGTCGCGCGAAAGCAATGCCTATTCGTGGCTTCGCCATACCATCGAGGCGCTGGCCGAAGGCGACAACCCGGAAGAATTCCTCGAACACACCAAGCTCGAACTGTTCCAGGATCAGGTGTTCTGCTTCACGCCGAAGGGCAAGCTGATCGCGCTGCCGCGCGGCGCAACGCCCATCGACTTTGCCTATGCCGTGCACACCAATATCGGCGACACCACGGTCGGCGCCAAGATAAACGGCCGCATCATGCCGCTCGTCACCCGGCTTGCCAATGGCGACGAGGTGGAGATCATTCGCTCCGGCGTGCAGGTGCCGCCGGCGGCCTGGGAAGAGATCGTCGTCACCGGCAAGGCCCGCGCGGCCATCCGCCGCGCCACCCGCATGGCGATCCGCAAACAATATGCCGGGCTTGGCCACCGCATTCTGGAGCGCACCTTCGAGCGGGCGGGCAAGGCCTTTTCGCGCGAGGTGCTGAAGCCTGCGTTGCACCGGCTCGGCCAGAAGGACGTGGAGGATGCCATCGCCTCCGTCGGGCGCGGCGAATTGTCGTCGCTCGACGTGCTGAAGGCTGTCTATCCGGATTTCAAGGACGAGCGCACGACGATCAAGCCCGCCGCCGACCAGGGCTGGTTCAACATGCAGAGCGCGTCGGGCATGATGTTCCGTCTGCCGGGCGGCGAGCGTACGGCCCATGATGCGACAAAGGCCGCAAGCGAGATCGACGGCCCCGATCCACTTCCGATCCGCGGGCTCTCCGGCCATATGGAGGTGCATTTCGCACCCGCCGGCGCCGTTCCGGGCGACCGTATCGTCGGCATCATGGACGAAGGCAAGGGCATGACGATCTACCCGATCCAGGCCTCGGCCCTGCAGCGCTTCGACGACCAGCCGGAGCGCTGGATCGACGTGCGCTGGGATCTGGATGCCGCCAACAAGCAGCGGTTCTCGGCCAAGATCGCCATCAATGCGCTGAACGAGCCGGGCACGCTTGCCACCATCGCCCAGAAGATCGCCGGTCTCGACATCAATATCCGCACCATGACGATGGGACGGGTGGCGGCCGATTTCTCCGAGCTTGCGCTGGAAGTCGAGGTCTGGGACCTGCGGCATCTGAACCAGCTTCTGACACAGTTGAAGGATCTCGACTGCGTTTCCACGGTCAAGCGTGTCTACGACTGACCACCTGTTAAGCACTGCGGCAGGATGATGTCCTGCCGCTATGCACTAGACGCAAGGCTGATGAGGGAAGGTCGCGTTGGTGGAACGGACGGGCATCGACTATATGTTGTGCAACGCAACATTAGGAGATAACAATGTTCAAGCCGCTTCGCACTATCGCCCGCGCCCTTCGCGCTCCCACTGTTCAGGATCGTGAAATGGCCTATCTGAATGAATCGAACGATGCGATCGAACTCGAATATCGCATGCGCCAGGTCGATCGCGGCATGTTCCGCAAGGGCCTCTGATCGCGCAAGCGAAGCGCCGGGCCCTGCCGGCAAGGACCGGTAGACACCCATGCGCGCTTTCATGCCGTTCAGTCTTTTCAAGAAAGCTCATCCCGCTCCTTCCCGCGGGTTGAAGAACAGACGTCGCAAGGGCCTCTTGCGAACCTGGCGCTATGTCCGGGCAAGAGCCTTGCGAATGGGTGGATCCCCCCATGCGGTGGCCGCAGGTCTGTCCATCGGACTGATGTCCGCCTGGACGCCGTTTTTCGGCTTTCACATTGCCATGGCGCTCGCCCTCGCCTTCCTGTTTCGGGCAAGCCTCATTGCCGCGACGCTCGGCACCGCGTTCAGCAATCCGCTGACCATTCCCTTCATTCTGCCGATCACCTGGCAGATCGGCCACGAGATGCTCGGTCGCGCGCCCAATGCCGCGACCTCCACGAGCGATCTTCTGCATCTGCTTGAAGGTTTTCATGTGCGTGAATTGTGGCAGCCGGTGTTCGAACCGCTGGCCATCGGCGCACTTCCTCCCGCGATTTTGACCGGCCTCTGCTGCTATATCGCCACTTTTGTGGGGATCAGAAGGTATCGTGCCGCGCGACGGGCAAATTTCCTCGCGCGCAGTCACGCCACCCAGGCGGTGGACAATGAGCGCGCGCCCTGACATCAGTCAGACCGGCCGCAGGGAGAACGGGCATGATCATTGGCATGGGAAGCGACCTCATCGATATCCGGCGGGTGGAAAAATCCATCGCACGCTTTGGCGATCGCTTCACACATCGCTGTTTCACCGAGATCGAGCGGAAAAAATCCGACGGGCGCAAGATGCGCGCGGCCTCCTATGCCAAGCGCTTTGCCGCCAAGGAGGCCTGTTCCAAGGCGCTCGGCACCGGCCTTGCGCAGGGCGTGTTCTGGCGCGACATGGGTGTCGTCAACCTGCCCTCCGGCAAGCCGACCATGGCGCTGACCAACGGCGCGGGCGAGCGCTTGCAGAGCCTTCTCCCCGAGGGCCATGAAGCCATCATCCACCTCACCATCACCGATGAATTTCCCTATGCGCAGGCCTTTGTGGTGATCGAGGCCCGGCCGCTTCCGGCGGTGTGAAAAGGCCCTCACGGTCAAGCCCATTGCCCGCCTTGGGTTAAGAGTTTAGAGAAGCGCAAAACGCTGGAAACGAAAGACGCACACGTGGCAGAACGAACCGACAAGAAGCAGAACGCCCTTTGGGAAAACATCAAGGTCATCGTCCAGGCGCTGCTGCTCGCCATGGTGATCCGCACCGTGCTGTTCCAGCCCTTCACCATTCCCTCCGGCTCGATGATGCCGACCCTGCTCGTGGGCGACTACATCTTCGTCAACAAGTTCGCCTACGGCTATTCGAAATATTCGCTGCCGTTCTCGCCGAACCTGTTTTCCGGCCGCGTGCTTGAGTTCTCACCGCCGAAGCGCGGCGACGTAATCGTCTTCCGCCTGCCAACCGATCCGGATGTCGATTACATCAAGCGCCTCGTCGGCCTGCCCGGCGACCGCATCCAGATGATCAACGGTGTGCTGCACATCAACGGCCAGCCGGTTCCGAAACAGGCCGATGGCACCTTCACCTCCGATTACCGCCTGGATCCAGGTGCCGATGTGCCCGTGTTCCGCGAGACGCTCGACACCGGCAAGACCTATGACACGCTCGACCAGTCGCCCGTCTCGCGCGGCGACAACACCCGCGAATTCCTGGTGCCGGAAGGCCATTACTTCTTCATGGGCGACAACCGCGACAACTCGCTCGATAGCCGCTTCGATGTCGGCTATGTTCCGGCTGAAAACCTCGTCGGACGCGCCAGCGTGATCTTCTTCTCGCTCGGCAACGATACCTCCTTCCGCGAGATCTGGAACTGGCCGGCCAATATGCGCTGGGATCGTCTGTTCAAGGTGGTCAACTGATGAAGCCGACATCGCTATCCGGGGAAGAACGCCAAAGGCTTGAGAAGGTCATCGGCCACGCTTTCTCGGACAAGCAATGGCTGGACAGGGCGCTGACCCATGCCAGCACCGGCAGCGCAAAGGTCGCCAATTACGAGCGCCTGGAGTTCCTCGGCGACCGTGTTCTCGGCCTCTGCGTGGCAGAAATGCTGTTCACGACCTTTCGCAGCGCCACCGAAGGCGAGCTTTCCGTCCGCCTGAACCAGCTGGTAAGCGCCGAAAGCTGTGCGGGCATTGCCGATGAGCTTGGTCTGCACGAATTCATCCGCACCGGCGCCGACGTGAAGAAGCTCACGGGAAAGCGCATGTTGAACGTGCGCGCCGACGTGGTTGAAAGCCTGATTGCCGCGCTTTATCTCGATGGCGGCCTGGAGGCTGCGCGCGGCTTCATCCTGCGCAACTGGCAGGCCCGCGCCACCCGCGCCGATGCGGCCAAGCGCGATGCTAAGACCGAGCTGCAGGAATGGTCGCATGCCCGTTTCGGCACGACGCCGCTTTATACGGTTGACGACCGCTCCGGCCCGGATCACGATCCCCGCTTTACCGTCACCGTGTCGATCAAGGGCGTTGCCCCGGAAACCGGTGTCGAACGCTCCAAACGCGCGGCCGAACAGGTGGCGGCGACGAAAATGCTCGAACGTGAAGGCGTGTGGCAAAAGCCCGCCAACGAAGGCTGAAGGATTTTATGACGCAAGAAGACAACATTCCCGCCGAAGACGCGGTGAGCGAAACCGATACGCCCGTGGACGAGCGCCCGACGCGCTCCGGCTTCGTGGCGCTGATCGGCGCCACCAATGCCGGCAAGTCGACGCTGCTGAACCGGCTGGTCGGCGCCAAGGTCTCGATCGTCAGCCACAAGGTGCAGACGACGCGCGCCATCGTGCGCGGCATCGCCATTCATGACCGCACGCAGATCGTCTTCATGGATACGCCCGGCATTTTCAAGCCGCGCCGCAGGCTCGATCGCGCCATGGTCACGACCGCCTGGGGCGGTGCCAAGGATGCCGACCGCATCATGCTGCTGATCGACAGCGAGCGCGGCATTCGCGGCGATGCGGAAGCCATTCTGGACGGGCTGAAGGATGTCCACCAGCCGAAGATCCTCGTTCTCAACAAGATCGACCGGGTGCGCCCGGAAGACCTGTTGAAGCTGGCGCAGATCGCCAATGAAAAGGTCGCCTTCGAGCAGACCTTCATGATTTCGGCGACGACCGGATCGGGCTGCACGCATCTCATGGACTTCCTGGCGAAGGAATTGCCGGAAGGGCCGTGGTACTATCCGGAAGACCAGATTTCCGACCTGCCGATGCGCCAGCTTGCGGCGGAAATCACCCGCGAAAAGCTCTTCCTGCGGCTCCATCAGGAACTGCCCTACGCCTCCCACGTCGAAACCGAAAAGTGGGAAGAGCGCAAGGACGGCTCGGTGCGCATCGAGCAGGTGATCTATGTGGAGCGCGACAGCCAGAAGAAGATCGCGCTTGGCAAGAACGGCGAGGCGATCAAGGCGATTTCCACCGCATCGCGCAAGGAAATCTCCGAAATCCTCGAGCAGCCGGTGCACCTCTTCCTTTTCGTGAAGGTGCGCGAAAACTGGGGCGACGACCCGGAGCGTTTTCGCGAAATGGGGCTGGAATTTCCGCGCGGCTGATGGGTTGGTTGGGGTGGCAAACGCCGGCCCCGCCCTTCAGGCAACTGGCCATGCTCACAATCATGGATTATGCGCCTTGCGGCCCGTTAGATTGCTGACACGGTCGTCTCATTCCCCCGGCGTCATCCTCGGCCTTGTGCCGAGGATCCATAAAGTTCAATGATATCATGGCGTTGCAGATGCTCGGGACAAGCCCGAGCATGACGGAAGAAAGCTGAAAGCTCCTTCTGCCAGCAGTCTGACGGCGTCTTGCGGCCCGTCTTACTTCTGGCGATCCATCAGCGCCTTGACCTCCAGATAGCGGCGGCGATGTTCCGGCTCGTCCTCGGTGGACGAATAGCAGGTGCTGGAGATGCAGAAGCGCGTAAGGCCGTAGGGTGGCTCGGCCTTGTTGAACTCGCATTCGATCTGATTGGTGAAATCGACCGGCTGCGGATTGTCGCGCGTCGCATAGGTGAGGCGCGCGCCGGGCGGATCGAGTTCCGGGAAGGACTGCACGACGCCGGTCGTCAGCTTGGGCGACAGGAGAAAGTTCTTCGCGACATTGACGCAGGCCTGTTCAAGCCCGGCAGATTGGGCAGATGCCGGCGGTGCGGCGACAACGATGGTCGGCATGGCGAAGAGAAAGGCGGCGGCAATGGCGTGGCGCATGGGAACTCCCTGTCTTGTTTTCGCGCCAGCAACACCCGGCACCGGCTTTTTGTTCCATGGCGCCAAGCGCCACCAGACAAATCGGTTCAATGCCGTATCGCGATGGGCTAACATGCCGATAGACTGACAGGAATTTGGCCGGCATGCAGTGGCAGGACGAAGGCATCATCATCGGCGTGCGTCGCCACGGCGAAACCAGCGTCGTGGCCGAATTGATGACGCGCACGCGCGGCCGCCACATGGGCCTGGTGCGCGGCGGACGCTCGCGCAGCATGCAGCCGGTGCTGCAGCCGGGCAACCGCGTGGAGGCGGTGTGGCGAGCAAGGCTCGACGAGCATCTGGGCGATTTCAAGCTGGAACCGGTCAATCTGCGCGCTGCCCGCCTGATGGAAAGCGCCACCGCCCTTTACGGCGTGCAGGCCATGGGCTCGCTGCTGCGGCTTCTGCCGGAACGCGATCCGCATCCGCATCTCTTCGAGGCGCTCGATCTCATCCTCGACCACATGGATGATCCGGCCGGCGCCGGCGAACTCTTCGTGCGCTTTGAGCTTGCGGTGCTGAACGATCTCGGCTTCGGGCTGGATCTTGGCGAATGTGCGGCGACGGGAACGCTGGAGGATCTGGTCTATGTGTCGCCGAAAAGCGGGCGGGCAGTCAGCCGTGCCGCCGGCGCGCCCTATGCCGACCGGCTTCTGGCGCTGCCGGCCTTTCTTGCGCCGCAGGCAAAGCGCAGCGCCGATCCGCAAAGCCTCGCCGCCGCCTTCCGCCTCAGCGGCTTCTTCCTCAACCGGCATGTCTATGAGCCGCGCGGCATCACCGAAAACGCCGCCCGCGACGGTTTCGTGCAGGCGGCGCTGAAGGCGCTTTCACGCCTTCCCGGCACGCCGCCAGAGTGAGGCTTCAGGAGTAAATCTTCGGGATGTGGCTTAGATCGCCGGCACCAGGGGCCGCTCCACCGGCCGCTCGCGGATCGGCCAGTGGACGACCGCTGCAAACAGGCCGAGGGCGACGCCGAGCCACCAGACCGCATCGTAGGAGCCAAAGCGGTCATAGAGAAAGCCGCCCATCCAGACGCCGAGGAACGAGCCGATCTGGTGCGACAGGAACACCATGCCGCCGAGCAGGCCGAGATGGCGCGTGCCGAACATGATGGCGACCAGCGCATTGGTGGGCGGCACGGTGGAAAGCCACAGCAAGCCCATGACGATGGCAAAGACGACGACGGAGGTGGGCGACTGCGGCAGAAGCAGGAAGGCCGTCACGGCAATCGACCGGGCGACATAGATCAGCGCCAGAAAGTAAGGCTTCGAATAGCGCTGGGCGATGACGCCGGCGGCGAGCGATCCGATGATGTTGAAGAAGCCAATGCAGGCCATGGCGATGACCGCATAGCGCGCGTCGATGCCGATATCGCCGAGATAGGCCGGGAAATGCGCGGTGATGAACGCCACCTGGAAGCCGCAGACGAAAAAGCCGCTGACAAGCAGGAGAAAACTCTGGTGGCCAAAGGCTTCCTTCAGCGCCCCCGCCACGCTCTGCTCGAACTGCGCCTTGCTCTGCGTGCCCGAAAGCGCATTGCCGCGCAACGGATAGGCGAGAAGCGGCACGGCGAGCATCATGACGCCCATGATGACCAGACTGTCCGACCAGCCATACAGGCTGATAAGCGTCTGGCTGATCGGCGCAAACAGGAACATGCCGGCAGAGCCCGCCGCCGTGCCGATGCCGAACGCCATGGAGCGCTGCTGTGGCGTGACATTGCGGGCAAAGGCCGACAGGATGACGCTGAACGAACCGGCGCCGATCGCCGTGCCGACCAGAATGCCGCCGCCGACATGCAGCCAGAGAGGGGCCGCCGCATGGGCCATGACGAGAAGGCCCAGCGCATAGAGCACGCCGGAAGCGGCAAGGACGCGCCCGGTGCCGTATCGATCCGCCATGGCGCCGAAAAACGGCTGGCTCAGTCCCCAGAACAGGTTCTGGAAGGCCATGGCGAGCCCGAAGGTCGAGCGGTCCCACCCCTTGTCCGCCAGCATCGGCAGTTGAAAGAAGCCCATGGCCGAGCGCGGCCCGAAGACCAGCAGCACTATCAGCGATCCGCTGGCGATGATTGGCCAGGGCAGGCCCGGCGCCGTTCTGTCCGACATTTTTTGAAGCTCCCGTTTGCGCGAACAATAGCGGAACATGCAGCGGGGCTAAAGCAAGTTTTGCTGGCGCATCCATCAGCGAAATTGATTGCAGACACGAACCGTGCCGCGCAAATACAATTTATAATTGCGTTAATGGTTGTAAATCACTATAGAGAGTGTGGGCGGATCCACTCCCACAAAAGGAAAGCCAGATGGTTTGGGTCCAAATCTATTTCAGAAATTTCAACGTGGCGCCGCTGACGCTTGGCGGAGTTGCGGTGAACGATGGCGTGGCTGTTCAGATCGACGAGCAGCCGACGCCGTGCACCTGGAACAACAATCACAGGTTCAACTACGCGGCGGGCACTTTTACCGGCAACAGCCGGCAGCCCGGCACCTATCAGATCACGCAGGCGGATGATGCGGGGCTTGTCTTCACGCCCAACGGCTCCGGCTCAAAGGTGACCTACCGACCGTGATCGCCATTGGGGGGCCGTCATCGGCCCCTCACCTTCCCGATGGCGCGTGGACCGCCGGTCAGCGGAACAGCGACAGAACGTTTTGCGGCTGGGTATTGGCGATGGAGAGCGCCTGGATCGCCAGTTGCTGCTGCGTGGTCAAGGCCTTGAGGCGGGTGGTTTCCTCGTCCATATTGGCATCAATCAGCGTGCCGATGCCGCCCTTCATCCAGTCGCGGAGTTTAAAGGTATAGTCGAGCTGGGTATCCACCCGCGACTGCACCGAACCGATGGTCGCGCCGGCATCGGCCATCATCTGCAGCATATCCTCGACAACCGTGATCATCTCGTCCAACTGGGCGTTGGTGGTGCTGCTGGTGAGCGCGATTTCCACACCCGACGTGCTGTTGCTCTGGTTGACGACCAGAACATAATTGGCGCTTGCCCCTGCGTTGATGGCAAACTGCGTGTTGGTGAAAATGCCGGCGCCGCCATTGGTACCGGTCGAGCGGTTGTCGACCAGCGTGGTGATGGTACCGTCTCGGGCCACCAGATCGAATTCGATCATATCCATGAAGACGCTGCGGTTGAGGTCGCGGTAGAAGGAGGCAGCCACCTTTGCCGTGGTGGCGGCACCATCGTTGAGCTTCAGCCAGTTGACGCCGTTGAAGCTTGCCGAATCAGTAATCGACACGAGCTGCTGTTTCAGCTGGTCGATTTCCTTGTTGACCTTTTCCTTGTCGACGCCGGGCTCTCGGGCGGCAATCAGCTTGGACTTGATCTCATCGACCACATCGATGGAGGCGGTGAGGCCGGCATAGGCGGTGTCTGCCGTGGCCGCGCCAAGATTCATCGCGTCCTGAACGGCCGCCAGCGCCTTGTCGTCGGATTTCATCGTGGCGGCAATCGACCAGTAGGCGGCATTCTGCTTCGATTGGCCGATACGCTGACCACTGGCCATCCGGTCTGCCGTCGTCTCCAGACCGCGATTGATGTCGCGCAAGGTGGCAAGCGCCGCCATGGCGCCCGTATTGGTCATGATACTCGTCATACGACACTCTACTCAAACGATACACGAACACAGGGGGGCCGAACCGGTAAAAAAACATGGTTACCGGTTCGGTAATTTGCTGATGTCCAAATTTATGCATCGCTAACCTTAATGGCCGTTTAAAGCGTAACGAGAATTCTGATCGCAGACAGGTCCGCCGTGCTCTGTGTGCTGATCAGCCCGGCACCTGCCACCTCCCCGTCGCGTGGCGGCCCGGGAGAAGAATCAATCCGGCTGATGGATATCATTCAAAACATTTGCTGGACGAATGGGTCCTTCTGCGACAATTTCCCGCAGCCGCCTCTGAGGCGACACCCGCAACCCCCAACCCATCACCGTTGCCCGCTGCCCGACCGGCAGAACGGGAACACTATTTCGTGCCTCATCGACAAGGAGTGAGCCATGCGCACGATCGACCAGACCGCAGAAATCTTGCCAGCAACCGAGACGATGCCGGGCAACCGCATCCGTCGCCTCTTTGCTTTTCCCGGCCTGTTCTGGATCGTTCGCCGCCGCACCAAGCGTAATTCGACCGTGGGGCTCAACGATTATCAGTTGCGCGATATCGGGCTTGAGGACGGCCGCGAGGGGTTTCACGACGCAAGAGACCGCGCCCGCCGGCAGGATGAACTTCTGCGCGAGGCACACCGGGCCGCATCGATGATGGCGATGGGATTTGGCGGGCGTTAAAAGGAGCCAGCTCCAAAAAACATGAAAAAGGCCGTGGGGCACATCGCACCACGGCCTTGATGATGACAGGAAAAGCGGCAGAAGCGTCAGCCGGTTTTCAAAAGCCGGCTCTTCTGCCGGTTCCAGTCGCGTTCCTTCTCGGTCTCGCGCTTGTCGTGCAGCTTCTTGCCCTTGGCCAGCGCCAGTTCCAGCTTCGCCCGACCCTTTTCGTTGAAATAGATCTTCAGCGGCACGAGCGTCATGCCCTCGCGGTTGATGCCGACGCGCAGCCGGTTGATCTCGCGCTTGTTGAGCAGAAGCTTGCGGCGTCGGCGCGGCTCATGGTTGAAGCGGTTCGCCTGCAGATATTCCGGCAGATGCGAATTGATCAGCCAGATTTCCTCGCCTTCATCGGACGCATAGGATTCGGCGATATTCGCCTTGCCGTCCCGCAGGGATTTGACCTCCGTGCCGGTCAGCACGATGCCGGCCTCGTAGGTGTCGATGATCTCGTAGTTGAAGCGCGCTTTGCGGTTTTCCGCAACGATCTTGTTTACGACGCGCTGGCTGCCCCTGGGTGCCATGGAAGCTCATCCGATCCGTCTGAGTGTCTGAGGAAGTCCGTTTGGGCCGCCGGAGCGGCCATCTTCCCCTATGTAGTGCTCCGCAGCCCCGAAGAAAAGCCGGGCCGCCAAACCGCGGCCTTTCGGCGCCGATAGGCCGTCAGTTCAACAGGCCGGCATGGCGCAGGGCGTTATCGATGGCCGCTTCCGTGGACGCTTCGAGGCTCGACATGAGCGGCGAGCGCACCGTGCGGTTCAGCCCCCGGATACGCCAGAGGGCATATTTTGCCCCGCAGACGCCAGGCTCCATGAAGATCGCCTTGTGCAGCGGCATCAGCCGGTCCTGATAGTCGAGCGCGCGCGCGTAATCACCGGCAAGGGTCGCCTGCTGGAATTCGGCACAGAGCCGGGGCGCGACATTGGCGGACACCGAGATGCAGCCGACGCCGCCATGGGCGTTGAAGCCGAGCGCGGTCGCATCCTCGCCCGAGAGCTGCACGAAAGACGGGCCGCAGGTCATGCGCTGTTCGGAGACGCGCTCGATCTTGCCGGTCGCATCCTTGACGCCGACGATGTTTGAATGGGCCTTCACCAGCGCACCCATCGTCTCCGGCGTCATGTCGATGACGGAGCGGCCGGGGATGTTGTAGATGATGATCGGCAGCGACACGGCATCGGCGATTGCGGCATAATGGGCGATCAGCCCCTTCTGCGTCGGCTTGTTGTAATAGGGGGTGACGACCAGCAGGCCGTCGGCGCCGGCCTGTTCGGCATGCTGGGCAAGCTCGATTGCCTCGCGTGTGTTATTGGAGCCGGCGCCGGCCACGACGGGCACGCGCTTTGCCGCAACCTCGATGCACAATTCGATGACGCGCTTGTGCTCCGCATGCGACAGCGTCGGCGATTCGCCGGTCGTGCCAACCGGCACGAGGCCGGTGCTGCCCTCGGTGATCTGCCACTCGACGTGAGCGGCAAAAGCATCCTCGTCCACCGCGCCTGCGTCGGTGAACGGCGTGACAAGCGCGGGCATGGACCCCTTGAACATGCGATAACTCCCGAACGACCGCTCTTCATGCTTCGGCCGTATTGTCTGATAATGTGGCGGGCACCATAGTGCGGCCAATAGGTTGAAACAAGCAGGGTCTTTCCGGTTTCTGAGCGGATCGTGATCGGGAAATCCGCCCCGCGCCGTGTTTTGGTAAGCCTCTGTTAATCATCACGTCAACTAATAGGATAGAAGAATTCTTGCCGCGGATTGAAGGATGAGAAAGTCGTTTCTGTCAGGGGGCCTGGGGCTTTGCCTTTGCGCGGGAAGTCTCGCGGCCGCACCTTTGCCGGATGGGTCCGTGCCGCTGCCGATCGAGCGGCCGGCGGCGCTGGAGCGCGTGTCCGTGCCGGAATATACTGGCTCCATATCCCGCGCGGCCGTGCGTCCCGAAGCCACGCTACCGACCACCCAGCTGAAGGCGGGCCTGGACTTTCTGTCGGCCAATGACGTTGCCAATGCGCTTGCCGTGCGCGACGGGCTTACGGAGGGATCGCTCGACCGCCATCTGATGACCTGGGCGATCGTCACCTCCGGCCTTCGCACTGTGCCCTCGCAGGAGATTGCCGCGGCCGAAAGCGAACTGCAGGGCTGGCCGGGTCTTGGCCGGCTGCGCGGCGCTTCGGAACGGGCACTGTTTAACGAGGACCCCTCGACCGGCGAGGTGCTGGCCGCCTTTGGCCGCACTGCGCCGGAAACGCCGCAAGGCGCCATTCTTCTTGCCCGCGCGCTGGTTGCGACCGGAAAAGCAGCGCAGGCATCCGCGACCCTGCGGCCGTTCTGGACGGGCTACGGCCTCGACAAGGATCTGGAGGATCGCATCCTTGCCGAATTTCTGCCGTTGATCTCGATCTCCGATCACCGGGCGCGGATGGATTACCTGATGTATCGCGGCCGCACGGCGCAAGCGAAGCGGTTTGCCGGGCTCGGCCATGCCCAGCCGCTCTACGCCGCCTGGAGCGCGGTGATCGGCAAGGCCAAAAATGCCGGTGCACTTCTTGATGCGGCCGGCTCCGGCTTTGCGCGCGATCCGGCCTACCAGTTTGCCCGCATCGAGTATCTGCGCCAGCAGGATCGCTATGCCGAGGCGGCGGCCGTGATGGAGCGGACACCGCGCGACCACAGCGAGCAGGTGAACTCCACCGAATGGTGGAATGAGCGACGCATCATCGCCCGCGGCCTTGCCGACAAGGGAGACCTCCGCGAAGCCTACCGCATCGCGGCCGGTCATGACGCCAAAAACACGGTGGATGTCGTCGACGCCGAATTTCATGCCGGCTGGTATGCGCTGCGCGGGCTGAACGATCCGGCAACGGCTGCAAAACATTTCGAACGCATCCTTTCCGCCTCCTCGCGACCGCTGTCGGCCTCGCGCGCGCTCTACTGGCTGGGCCGCGCGGCAGAACAGGGCGGCACGGGCCACGCGTCGGAATTCTACGCCAAGGCTGCCCGCTATCCGGCAACCTTTTATGGCCAGCTGGCGGCGGCACGCCTGAAGACGAAATCGATCAATGTCTCCTATCCGGTGCCGACGCCGAGCGACCGGCGGACCTTTGATGCGCGCGAGGCGGTGCGGGCGATCGACCGGCTGGATGCGAGCGGCCACAACGAGCGGGCCGACGCCCTTTACCGGGCCCTTGCCGACCAGCTGACGAGCCCCGGGGAACTCGCGATCCTCGCCGCCCGCGCCGAGCGCAATTTCAACCATGCGCTTTCGCTGCAGATCGGGAAATCGGCCTTCAACCGCGGCATCGATGTGGCGGCACTCGCCTTTCCGATCGGCGTCATTCCGGCGAGCGCCCATATCGAAGGCTCCGGCAAGGCGCTGGCCTATGCGATCGCGCGCCAGGAAAGCGCCTTCAACCCGGCCGCTGTTTCATCCGCCGATGCACGCGGCCTCCTGCAGATCCTGCCGGGCACGGCAAAGGGTGTCGCCACCCGTCACGGCATGACGTTCACACCGGCAAGGCTGACCAACGACCCCGGCTATAACGCCACGCTTGGCGCGCATTATCTCGGCGAACAGATCGACAGTTTTGGCGGCTCCTACATCCTCACCTTCATTGCCTACAATGCCGGCCCGCGCCGCGTTCCCGAATGGATCGAGCGATACGGCGATCCGCGCGGCAAGTCTCTGGACGAGGTGGTCGACTGGATCGAGCGCATTCCTTTTCCGGAAACCCGCAACTATGTGCAGCGCGTGATGGAAAACTATCAGGTCTACAAGACACGCCTTGGCCAGAGCGCCGATATCGAGGACGACCTCAGATTCGGCCGACGCTGACGCCATCCCTCAGGCGATCAAATTTGCCCTGCCCTTCCAGCCTCCGATCGGCTAGCCTTGGGGAATGGCAATGGGAGGCAGTGTGTCATGGAATGGCTGCAGCAGTATGTCACGGCCGGGGACGGCTTGAGGCTCGGCTACCGGATCTACGATGCGCGCGCCGGATCGGACGGGCTTCCCCTCGTTTGCCTTCCGGGGCTCACCCGTAACGCTCGCGACTTTCACGAGATCGCCGAAACGATTGCAGAAGATAGCGAGAAGCCGCGCCGGGTGATCGCCATCGATTACCGCGGGCGCGGCAGTTCGCAGCGCGCCACCGACCCGGCAACCTATACGCCGGTCGTCGAAGCGCAGGACCTTCTGACGGTGCTCGACAGCTGCGGCATCGACAAGGCCGCCTTTATCGGCACCTCGCGCGGCGGTCTCATCCTGCATGTGCTGACGGGTCTTGCGCCGCAGCGAATCTCTGCCGTCATCCTCAATGATATCGGACCGGAACTGGGTGTGGAGGGACTGCGCCAGATCCAGGCCTATCTGCGCTCACCGGTATGGCCGACATCCTGGGCCGAGGCGGAGGCGCTGCTGAAAAGCCTACACGGAACCGACTTCCCGGCCCTTGCCGAGGCCGACTGGAGAACCCTTGCCCACGCGGTCTATGCGGAGCGGGAGGGCGGGCTGGAGCCTGATTGCGACCCGGCGATTGCCGAGGGCTTTGCAAGTCTCGACCTCACCCAACCGCTCCCGGCGCTCTGGCCCCAGTTCGATGCCTTTCCAGACGTGCCGATGATGATGATTCGCGGTGCGCATTCAAAGCTTCTGACGCCGGAGACGGTTGCACGCATGACAGAGCACCGCCCTTCCCTCACCGTGATCACCGCATCGGGCCAGGGCCACGCTCCGCTGCTGCATCTTGGTGACCTGCCCGCCGCGATCAGAACATTTTTGTATCAGGCGAACTGATGCCCGGCGCATGAGGTCGCGGCGCCACGACGATCAGGGTGCCGAAATTGCCTTTGCATTCCTCCGTCATGCTCGGGCTTGTCACGAGCATCTCCAACGCTTTGCCTTTATTGGGCCGTCGCAACGCCGAGGATCACATCGCGGTAGGAGATAACAACAAAAAACCCGCCCTTGTGAGGCGGGTTTCGAAGTTTGGGCACTGAAGGCATCAAGCCTTCCTGAGGCTGACCTCAGAAGCCGCGCTGCAGACGGAAGAAGCCCGTCCAGGAGTCGCCGCCGCCGTTTGCACGCGAACCATCGATATCCTGATAGTTAGCAGCAATCTTGGTGGTGAGGTTTTCAGCCAGCTTGTAGTCCAGCGTTACGCCAGCGCGCCATGCATCGCGGCTGCCGGTGAAGTCGCCCGAGGAATTGACGTCAACCGTACCGAAGTACTGGAAGCCGGGGGTGATGCTGAGCTTGTCGTTGACGGCCAGAGCGTATTCAGCAGCAACCGTCCACTCGGATTCTTCGTAGTAGGCGTTTGCGCCGCTTGCCCATACAGCAGCGATGCTTGCGGTGCCGGGGCCGATCTTGGCCGAAGCGATACCACGGATTGCACCGTTTTCAGCGTCGGTGTCGTAGGAGCCGATCAGGTTAGCCGTGACCGGGCCTGCAGCAAAGCCTACCGTGCCGCTGATGCCGACATTGTTATCAGCCTTAGCAATGTATGCGCTCGGAACGCCGAGGTTGTTGAAGCTTCCCGTCACGTCGCCAGCAAGGCGGCCTTCCAGCTCTTCAGCAGCGATACCAGCGTAGAAGGCGCCAGCCGTGTAGGTGTAACGAACGGCATTGTACTGCGTCGTGTTGGACGACAGGATATCCGTTTCGCCGGACAGATCGTCATCCCACCAGCTGTAGAAGTAACCAACCTTCAGGCCAGCAACTTCGATGAAGGCCTGGTCGACGTTGACGCCGCGATCGGACGAATTGTCGGCATTGCCGCGCAGGCCAATGAAGCCACGAACGGCACCAAGTTCGGTGTCAGAGCGGGTATCGAGCTCAAGCTGAGCGCGGGTGAAGGAGTTCCAGTCTGACGTGCCCGACAGAGCGCGGCCGAAATCGGTCTGGAAACGAACGTAACCGCCGATCTTGAGGCAGGTTTCCGAGCCCGGGATGTAGAAGAAGCCGGCGCCGAAGGCGTCGCAAACACGGACATATTCCATGGGCTCAGGTTCTGCAGCCACGATGGCATCAGCGGCGTAGGAGGCGGAGCCGAACGACAGTGCGGCAACCGAGCTCAGGACGACAGCTCTAAAGTTCATGATTTTTCCTCGGGACGTTGTTTAGAAACAATCAGGTAACGAACCGTCGCCTGAATTGCTGTTATCTAACCACCGATCGCCGGACGGGGAAAATTAAAAACGTCCCGAATTTGTCGTTCCACGGTCCGCAGCAGACAATGTGTTGCGCTTTCGTGACAGAGTCACCAACGGCCGCCTTTTTTTTAGGCATCCAGCCTTATTGCAGCGCACAGTGCCGCCACATTTGCGCCTAACCTGTTAAATTCCTTAAGGATATTGTTCACCCTCAGCACATTGTGACGGCAATTCGTTCATCAATAGCGGACGCATTTTCGCAAAATTGTCAGCCGACTCGCGGGCTGCGTCTCCGGCTGCCGACTCAGTTGCACGACTCACCGGTGAGTTCAGCAAGCGGCAACGCATGCACCAGCCTCTGGCGCTCAGCCGCAAACGCATGACGTTCGTCATGCACGGCTCTCCACGCGCAACCTGCACCGCGAAGAATCGATGCCAAACACTCGACAAGATGCCATACATCCACGTGGACCCTGAACAAGAGCAAAATCCGTAAGCGTGAATTGCATAGTCCTCGCCCACGAGGTCGCAGGTGTCGGGTAAGCAAGCGTCATGGGCCTGAGGTAGCTTCGCAATGGACGCAGCCAGGCGTCTACGCGCACGACCCATTGGACACGCCGCTGCCAGCTTTTACGAATCTCAAGGGCGCCCACCAAAAAGCAGCCGATAATATTCCTCGATTTCGCCAGAGTGACGAGTTTTGGCCTACAGGCTGGCGTGAGGGCCGCCGCGCCATGGGGATTTGCGTGCGACATCCCGCCCGACGCGCCTCGATCCAAAACAAAAAGCCCGGCGTGAAGCCGGGCTTTCCGTTCATCTGATGGTTAGATCAGATTAGAATGCGCGCTGCAGGCGCAGGTAACCAGACCAGCTTTCCGAAGCGTTGTCCGGATCGAGGTACTGAACCGAAGCCTTGGCGGACAGGTTCTTGGCGAGCTGGTAGTCGAACGTCAGACCAGCCTTCCAAGCGTTGTTGTCGCCGAAGTCCGTGCCGGCAGCATTCTTCAGGCTGTCGTAGTACTGGAAGCCGGGGGTGATCTTGAACTTGTCGGTGACCTTCACAGCGTATTCAACAGCGACTGCCCACTCCGACGTGTCGTAGTAAGCGTTCGGGCCACTTGCCCATACGCCAGCCAGGCCGAGCGTGCCCGGGCCGAGGTCAGCCGTAGCGATAATGCGAACAGCGCCTTCGCTCTGGTCGGTGTCGTAGCCGCCGAGCAGCGCAACAGCAGCCGGACCGAACTTGCCACCAACGATGGCTTCGATGCCGACGTTGTTGTCGGTTTCGCCCGGACGAGCAACGCCTTCGAGTTCGTCAACAGCCACACCAGCGTATGCAGCGCCAGCCGTGTAGGTGTAACGAATGGAGTTGAATCGGGTCGTGCCAGCTGCCAGATCGTCGGTTTCGCCAGAGAGACCATCGTCCCACCAGTTGTAGTAGTAACCAACCTTCAGGCCACCGATTTCGATGAAGGCCTGATCGACGTTAACGCCACGGCTGCTGCCGTTATCCGCGTCACCACGCAGGCCGATGAAGCCGCGCAGGGCGCCGAATTCGGTGTCCGAACGGGTGTCGATTTCGAGCTGGGCGCGCGTGAAGGAATCCCAGTCCGACGTGGAAGTGGCGCTCGGCGTACCACCGTTGGAAGCGTCACGACCGATGTTCGTCTGGAAACGAACGTAGCCGCCGATCTTGAGGCAGGTTTCAGAACCCGGGATGTAGAAGAAGCCGGCGCCGAAAGCGTCGCAAACGCGAACGTATTCCATGGGCTCGGGCTCAGCAGCGACGATAGCGTCAGCAGCCTGTGCGCCAGATACTGCAGCGAGAGCTGCAGCGGAGCCGAGAAGAAGGCTCTTGATGTTCATATTGACCTCCAGTCAAAGTTTCGTAAGGGTCTGGGTTTTTTGGCTGAAGGACAGCATTCCCTGCCCCATCCCCGTCGGTTCTTTAGAAGACAACGATCCACCGCCGCTTCTGATGGTGAACATACAAGAGAGACTTACTCATGCAATCGTGAACTGAACCCGTTCCGTTCCGATGCAGATGCTTAAGAAACCCCTGTTGCGAAAAGGACACAAAAGCGTGAGGCGACGGGGAGAGAAATTTACGTTTGCTTAAGAAAGTCCTTAAGCCACAGGATGTTACGTCCGATGCGCGCTATCCGGCTTTACGGATGAGGCTCCATCATCGACGCAGCAAATCAAGATTAGGGAAAAATAGAAGAGCCGCCTTTCAAGGCGGCTTCTGCCACGGCAGTTGCGTGGCGGAGAGGATGGGATTCGAACCCACGATACCATTTCTGGTATACTCCCTTAGCAGGGGAGCGCCTTCGACCACTCGGCCACCTCTCCGGTGGGGAGGTGATTATTGCGGTCGGCCGGCGATTGCAAGGCATTTTCCGGCGTTTCGTCACAAATCCCAAAGGAAAGCCCGCAAATCCCGGTAAAGCACCGCGCCGAAAGGCTTTCAGGCCAGCAGCAGTTTCAGGTCTTGCGCCGCATCGGCCAGAATCGCCGCATCCGGCTGCCGGCCAAGCTCGAGCAGTTTCTTGCCCGTCACATAGGCTTTCGCATCATTGATGGCATCGACGGCGATGAACCGGCCCTCTCGAAAATACCAGACGGAGGCCGCCCCCTCGCGTGCGCCCGGGCGCAGGCGCGTTTCATCATATCCCTGGTTGAAGCCGGCGATCTGCAGCTTGACGTCATACTGATCCGACCAGAACCAGGGCTTGGGCAGATAAGGTGTTGCGGCACCGGCAAGCGTGGCTGCGGCCGATTCGGCCTGGTCCACGGCGTTCTGCACTGATTCGAGCCGAATCTGCGCTCCTTCATAAGGAAGACTCACGCAATCTCCGACGGCAAGGATCTGCGGATCGGAGGTGCGGGCAAACGAATCGACCGTTATTCCGTTTGCCACCTCAAGGCCGGCGGTCTTTGCCAGCATGTCGTTCGCCGTCACGCCGATGCCGACAATGACGAAATCCACGTCGAGAACCGTTCCATCGGAAAGCTCGGCGCCGCTGACATGGCCATTCGTACCGATCAGGCGCCGAAGCCCGGTCGATTCGCGCAGATCCACGCCGTGGTCCAGATGAATGGCGCGGATGATGTCGGCGGTTTCGCGGGCGGCGACGCGGTTGAGGATGCGCTCGGCCATTTCGATGAGTGTCACCTCGAGCCCCTTGTGACGGGCAACCGCCGCCGCCTCGAGCCCGATATAGCCGCCGCCGATGACGAGCACCCGGCGTCCGGCGAGCATTTCGCCGGCGAGACGGTCTGCGTCGCGCTTGTCGCGCATGACATAGACACCGTCGAGATCGCCGCCGATGGCCGCCGGCAGGGTGCGCGGCGTGGCCCCCGTTGCCAGAACCAGCGTGCCGTAATCGAGCCGCGTGCCATCCTGCAGGCGCACCGTGCGGGCGGCCCGGTCGATCTCCTCGACAAAGGTTGCAAGCCGCAACTCCACGGCATTCTCGTCAAACCAGCTTGGGGGGCGCAGCAGCAGTCTTGAAAACTCCATCTCGCCGAGGAGGTATTTTTTCGACAGCGGCGGGCGCTGGTAGGGCGGCACGGCTTCCGCGCTGATCATGGTAATGGGACGTTCGTCCTTCAGCGCACGCAACTTTGCGGCCAGCGAAAAGCCTGCCTGCCCGCCCCCGATGATCACCAGCTTGTCCGACACTGTCTTTTCTCCTTGGCAAAGCCGGTGCCGAACCGCGCGGCACATGGCGTGCACGGCCTCTGGGGTAGCGCCCTGCCCGGCCTTCGTCAACCGCGCCGCTCAAAGACAGTCAAGGCATGGAAACCACTGACAAAAACTGACCTGTTCAGCGGTATTTTATCATTCACCTTCAAGATGTATCATCACTATACGGTCAAGATCGGATCGTCGCAGTCATTGGATTGTCGCAGTCATGGGAGGGTTACATGCCCTTGAACATCGTCAGAGATACAAAACCGTTCATTCCTCATGACGAGGTGTTTGAAAAATTCGACATCGACCGCCCCGGCAAGATCATTTTCGTCGGGCATCGCCTCAGCACCGCGCAGCAGATGCGCTGCCTAGTGCGCAAGATCTCGCTGTATGGCGCCCAGCTGGAGGTGAGCCCCAGCCTCTCGGTGCCCAAAAACTTCTTCCTGGAGATCCTCGGCATTCGCGACGAGATCGGCTGCACGCTGATTCGCCGCGAAGAGGAGAAGGTGACCGTCGGCTTCAACATGCTGATCGACGCCGATTTTCTCCACCATGTGATCCGCGTGAGCTTCGATTCGAATCATTGATGCGCTGATGGGAGGCCGGTCTTGCGACGTTGGGCGAACCGCCCAGCGCCACAGCGGCCTTGCACGGGCGTCAAACGCACCTATGCTGGCGTCAGGTTTTCCTTACATCGGACGTTCAGCATGTCGGCGTTTACGCGTTTCACTCCCCTTGTCAGCCAGCTGCCCACAACCGTGCCCTTTGTCGGCCCCGAAGCCATCGAGCGCAGCCGCGGACTGAGCGTCAAGGCGCGCATCGGGGCCAATGAAAGCGGCTTCGGCCCGGCGCCTTCCGTGCTGCGGGCCATCGGCGAGGCGGCGTCCGAGACGTGGAAATATGCCGACCCGGAGAACTTTGCCCTCAAGCAGGCGCTTGCGGCGCATCTCGGCTGCGGGGCAGACAATATTGCCGTGGGTGAGGGCGTCGATTCGCTGCTCGGCCACATCGCCCGCATGATCGTTCAGGAGGGAACGCCGGTCGTCACCTCGCTCGGCGCCTATCCCACCTTCAACTTTCATGTGAGCGGCTATGGCGGCCGGCTGGTGACGACGCCTTATGTGGACGACCGCGAGGATCTCGCCGGCCTCCTCGATCTGGTGCGCCGCGAAAACGCGCAGCTGGTCTATCTGGCCAATCCCGACAATCCGATGGGAAGCTGGTGGGATGGCGAAAGCGTTGCAGCCTTTGCCAGGGCCCTGCCGGAAACCTGCCTTCTCATCCTGGACGAAGCCTATTGCGAAACGGCGCCCGCGGGCACGACGCCATCCATCGCGTCCCTTCTCGATCAACCGAACGTCATGCGCACGCGCACCTTCTCCAAGGCCTATGGGCTTGCCGGCGCGCGCGTCGGCTATGCGGTGACGACGCCGGAGAATGCAAAATCCTTCGACAAGATCCGCCACCATTTCGGCATGGCGCGGATCAGCGTGGCCGCAGCGCTTGCGGCCTTGCAGGACCAGGATTACCTCGCGGAGGTAACGGCGCGCATTGCCCGCTCGCGCGACACGATTGCCGCAATCGCGCTTGAGAACGGGCTTTCGCCGCTGCCGTCTGCCACCAATTTCGTGGCGATCGATTGCGGACGCGACGGCACCTATGCGCGTGCGATCGTCGACGGGCTGATGGACCATGGCGTCTTCATCCGCATGCCGGGTGTCGCCCCGCTCAACCGCTGCATCCGGGTGAGCACCGGGCCGGAAGCGGATATGGCTCTGTTGGCAGAGGCACTGCCGCAGGTTCTGGCCTCGCTCGGCTGAGTATCCCAAAACAGGCAAAAGCCGCGACGATGCGCGGCTTTTGAACAAGATCCGATCCGGGCGGTTGTCGCCCGGTTCAGTGCATGGTCATCCAGTCGCGGGCGGCCCGCAGCGCTTCGGCCAGCTGCATCTTCGTCATCGACTGCGACAGATCGGCGCGAAGCTCGGCCGCCCGGTCGGAGCCGCGGATGGCAGCAATGTTAAGCCACTTGTGCGCCGCCACCAGATCGACCGGACAACCGCGTCCGGTCGCATATTTCAGGCCCATGTCGCAGAAGGTCTCGGCGCGAGCTTCCGTGCCCATGGCGGTTATATCCGAATTGTTCATGTCAAAGTGTGCCATTGCGTCGATCCCTGTTTCAGTGCCTGTTGTAACGAACCCTGTTTGTCTTGCCCTTGAAGGGCGCCGTCCGGATCTGCCGTCTCTGCGGCTTTTGCGATCTTTTCGACCGGCAGGTTTTCCTGCTCGTTTGATGACTTCAGTGTGCCGCACGGGCTTCAAAATTTGTCTAAAATGCATGCTTAATTTGCTGAAAACAGAATCTAAACGGCTGGTAAACCTCGCTTTTCGTTAAACATCGCAGCCCTTGCAAATTAAGGATTTTCGGATCTGGTTTACCCGCTGTTCACCATGGCATCTTTACCCTTTGCTCACCCTGTTTTGCGCCGGGCCGACAGAGGCGAAGCGCGACACCATCGCAAAGGGCTGAAGCCACCCGCAATTCCTGTTTACCTTTACGTGAGCGTCAGCTAGCTTTTTGACGTGGGCGCTGAGACGATCTTCTGGAGGAGAGGAACGGCCACACGCGTCGATGCCGGAAGGCGGGGATGGAAAGAGAGGAGAGACGGGATGTTTCGCAAAGCAATGCTGGCCGCTGGCCTTGTCCTGGCACTGGCCCCGGTTTCGCAGGCGGCGGAGCCGATCGAGGGCAGCTGGAAAACCGCAAGCGGCGAGACGGCCGTCATCGCCCCCTGCGGCAAGTCCTTCTGCGTGACGCTGAAGACGGGCAAGTTCGCCGGCCGGCAAATCGGCCGCATGGACGGCAAGGGCAACGACTATACCGGCGAGATCACCGACCCAGAAAACGACAAGACCTATGCCGGCTCCGGCGCCGTCACCGGAAATGCGCTGAAGATGAAGGGCTGCGTGCTTGCGGTCTTCTGCAAGGCGCAGACCTGGACCAGGCTTTAAAGGCCCATCGCGGGACCCGGAAGTACAAAAGGCGTGAAGCGCGCCATGGCCGGCCTGTTGCACGGCCAGCGTCACGCAAAGCGCCATCAAAGATCCTACAAAACGACGGAAAAGCGTAATTTGCTTGTTAGCAAGAGCGCCTTATAATGCATCATGAGCAAACACATCCTGCCTTTCGCACCCGCCCACTGCATCAGCCCGGAGCCTTTCGAGGCGCAAAGCTTTGACGATCCCGTCAAGGCGGTCGATGCCCTTGCCGCCCTTTACGAGCGCAACACGGCCTTCCTGATTAGCGGCTTCGATGATCTGGCGCAGGGCGGTGCCGTGCGCGGCCGCTACCGCGCCTGCTATCCACAGGTCAGCATCGAAACCAGCAGTTTCGGCCATGTCGATTCGCGCCTGTCCTATGGCCATGTCACGGCGCCCGGCGTCTACACCACCACTATCACCCGGCCCAAACTGTTCCGCCATTACCTGAAGGAGCAACTGGGCCTTTTGATGCGCAACCACCATGTGCCGGTGACGGTGTCGGAATCGACCACGCCGATCCCCCTGCACTTTGCCTTCGGCGAAGGCGCCCATGTCGAGGCCTCGTCTTCGACGGTGCTGAACGACATGCCGCTGCGCGACCTGTTCGATACGCCCGATCTCAATACGACCGATGACCTGATTGCCAATGGCGAATATGACCAGGTGCCCGGCGAACCGGCGCCGCTTGCGCCGTTTACCGCCCAGCGCATCGATTATTCGCTGGCGCGCCTCAGCCATTATACGGCCACCAGCGCCGAGCATTTCCAGAATTTCGTGCTGTTTACCAATTACCAGTTCTACATCGACGAATTCGCGGCCTTTGCCCGCGAACTGATGGCGAACGGCGGCGAGGGCTATACGGCCTTTGTCGAGCCGGGCAATCTCGTCACCCTGCCGGGCAGCGGCACGGCACCGGAACCGATTGCCCGCCTGCCGCAGATGCCGGCCTATCACCTGAAGAAGAAGGGCCATGCCGGCATCACGCTGGTCAATATCGGTGTCGGGCCGTCCAACGCCAAGACGATCACCGACCATATCGCGGTGCTGCGCCCGCATGCCTGGCTGATGGTCGGCCACTGCGCGGGGCTTCGCAACAGCCAGCGCCTTGGCGATTACGTGCTGGCGCATGCCTATATGCGCGAGGACCACGTGCTCGACGACGACCTGCCCGTCTGGGTGCCGATCCCGGCACTTGCCGAGGTGCAGAAGGCGCTGGAGGATGCGGTGGAGGAAATCACCGGTCTTGAAGGCTTTGAGCTGAAGCGCATCATGCGCACCGGCACCGTTGCCACCATCGACAACCGCAACTGGGAACTGCGCGACCAGCGCGGACCGGTGAAACGCCTGTCGCAGGCGCGCGCGATCGCACTCGACATGGAATCTGCAACGATTGCGGCCAATGGTTTCCGCTTCCGCGTGCCCTATGGCACGCTGCTCTGCGTCTCCGACAAGCCCCTGCACGGCGAACTGAAGCTGCCGGGCATGGCGACGGAATTTTACCGCACGCAGGTGCGCCAGCACCTGAAGATCGGCATTCGCGCCGTGCAGAAACTGGCGGCCATGCCGACGGAAACGCTGCATTCGCGAAAACTGCGCAGCTTTTACGAGACGGCATTCCAGTAAGCGACGGGCGATGCCGCAAAGGCGGGGGGATCACGCCCACCCCCGTCTGCCGTTGCGAAAGACGGCACCACGCGGATGACGAAGAGGCGTGGACCCGCCGAGCCTATGGCGCGGTTTTCGTCCGCCCGGCGACCATCATCGCCAGCAGGGTTCCGGCAACGGATGTCATGATGATCATCAAATGGGCGTTGACGGCGGCCTTGCCCAGGGCCGCCATCGCCTCGCCGTCATGCGGGCTGCCGAAGGCGAGCGCACCGGCGGTGATGCCGGCTGGATAGGTTCCAACGCCGCCCGGCGCATGGAGCGGCAGGACGGAGGAAAGCTCACCGCCGAGCGCGCCGCCGAAGCCGGCGGGAACGGCAAGTCCGCCCAGAAGCACCAGCACCCAGGCCACCACGATGATCTTGACGAACCAGTTGATCAGCGTTGCGGCCCAGGCACGCAGGAAGGCGGTGGTGGTGGGCGGCAGGCCCGCCTCGATTTCCACCAGCAGCGCCTCGAGCCGTGCCGGCAGGCTGCCGTGCAACAGGCGAAACAGCGGCCTTCGGGCGGCAAAGCCGATGGCTGGCATCAGCGCAAACAGGCACCACGCCAGCCAGGCGACGGCATGCGTTGCCTGCAGCGCAAGACCGATGCCGGCCGCCGCCAGCAGCGCATGCAGGTCCAGCAGCCGCATGACCAGAAGCGCCGAACTGGCTCTGGCAATGGAAAGGCCGAATTCGCGCTTCATCAACAACGGAAAGCTCATCTCGCCGCTTCGAAAGGGCAGCATGATGTTGAGGAGGTTGTGGACCTGCACCAGCCGCAGCAACAGCCTGAAATGCCCGCCCGTCTCGCGCGGAAAATAATCGCGAATGCGCCAGGTGCGCAGCACATAGGTGACGAGGAGAAGCGCCATCGCAACCAGCGGCGTCGTCCAGCCGGTCTCCCGCCAGAGCCCGATGATCTGCTCCCAGCCAAAGAACCACTGGATGAACAGGATATAGGCCACGATGGCAATGACCGTCACGAGGGTCATCGCATGGCGCACTATCCAAGGGTTTTGGCTCGCAAGCCCATCACTCTTCATATAAAAGCCGCCTGGAATGTCAGATCGGAGATCGACGGGGACTGGCAATAGCAAAACGCCCCACCATGTATCACTGACCTTTAGGAGAAAGGCAGGGCATCGACAACTGCAGCCGCGCAGAGAGCGTGGACGGTTTTGACGCCCAAGCCGTCTTCCACCCCTGGATGCTTGCGACAAGGCCGGTGAATGCCGGATGAAGAGCCTTGTCCGCAGACGTCAAAAAGAACTGTGCTGATGAAACCTGACTTGTCTTCTCCCGCCTCCTCCGCGGACGCTTTGCCGGAACAGGCCTCTCGCCCTGCAGCCGGCGCCGGCGGTTCCGTTTCCTGGGATATCCTTCTGCCGCTGCTGCTTGCCGGCTATTTTCTGGTGAACCTGCTGGTGCGCCTGACAGTGTCCGATTCGCTGGAATACGACGAGGCCGAACAGGTCCTCGTCACGCAATGGCTGGCGCTCGGCTATGCCACCCAGCCCCCGCTCTACAACTGGCTGCAGCACCTGGTGTTTTCGATCGGCGGCATATCCATCGCCACGCTTGCCATCTGGAAGAACACCATCCTCCTGAGCCTTTACCTGATATCGTGGAAAACCGCCAAGCTGCTGCTGCCGCGCAAGGAGCATGCGGTCATCGCGACGCTCGGGCTTTTGACCATTCCGCAGGTAGCGTTCGAATCGCAGCGCGACCTCACGCACACGGTGGCCGCCATTTTCTGCGCGGTCCTCTTCCTGTCCGGCCTGTTCTTCACGTTGAAAAAACCGAGTCTCGCGAGCTATGCCGTCACCGGCCTTGCCACCGGCCTCGGGCTTCTGGCGAAATACAATTTTGCTCTTCTGCCGGCCGCCGCCTTTCTGGCGGTTCTGTCCCATCCGCAGTGGCGCCGCCGCATCTTCGACCGACGCTTCCTCCTGACCGCTGTACTGACCGTGATCGTCGTTGCGCCGCATGGCTGGTGGCTTCTGCAAAATCTCTCCGTCGCGTCGCAGGGCACCCTGTCGAAATTGCAGGACACAGGCGCGACCGCGACACGCTTCCCCTTCCTTGAGGGGCTGACCTCGCTGGTCATCGCCATCATCGGCTTTGCGGGCCTCACGATCCTCGCCTACTGGATTGCCTTCGGCCGAGATTTCGTGGCGAGCCTGCGCGCCGGCAACGACTGGACACGCTTCATCGAACGCATGCTGCTTGCCCTGGCCTTCGTTCTCATCCTGATGCTTCTCGTGACAGGCGCCGAACACATCAAGGACCGTTGGCTGGCCCCCCTGCTCGTCGTGCTGCCGCTTTACCTGACGCTGAAGCTTTCGGCCGCCGGCCGGCTTTCGGAGACAGGGGCACGGCGCTTCCTGGCGATTGCGCTCGCCGTCATGGTCATCATCCCGACCATCCTCGGCGTGCGGCTTCACCTGCCGCAATGGACCGGCTCCTACGAGAAGCTGAACTACCCCCAGCGTGAACTTGTCGAACGGCTGGTCAACGAGGTGGGCACGCGCCCAGGCCTGCTGATTGCAAACGATTCCCATATCGGCGGCAATATGCGCCTCTACCTGCCGGATGTGCCGGTCTACTCGATCTATTTTCCGGCCTTCCAGCCGAAATACGAGTTCAGCGCGCAAAGGCCGATCCTTGCCGTCTGGAACCGCCGCACGGCAGACCCGCTCACACTGCCCGACAATCTGCGCCCGTCCATCGACCGCTTTGCCGGTGCCGGCGCGCGCATGAAGACCGGCGTTGTCGACGTGCCCTACATCAACGGACGGCCGGGGGACGTGTATCACTTGGGTTACGCCGTTCTCTATCCGGCAAATTGACGATGGCCTGTGCTGGCAAGAGCGATGCTCTTGCTATACAGGGCGTCAACAAAGACGTGGTAGGCCTCGGGCGCCTGAGCCGCAGCGTGAGCCTGTGGCGGAAAGAGCAGCCCGGCGGATCAAGGAGAATGTCAGGTGCAGACAGTTGCGGAACGGGCCGGGATGCCGGCGACGGATCCTTCGGCCGTGGAGCTTTCCCTGGTGGTGCCGATCTTCAATGAAGAGGAAAGCGTCGGCCCGCTGATTGCCCGCATCGAGGAGGCCATGGCTGGCATCGCTTACCGCTGGGAGCTGATCCTCGTGGACGACGGCAGCACGGATGCCACGCTTGCCAATGCCCGCTCGGCTATCGGCCGTCCCGGCCTTGATCTGCAGGTGGTGGCGCTGCAGCGCAATTTCGGCCAGACAGCCGCCATGCAGGCCGGCATTACCCAGGCCCGCGGGCGTCTGATCGCGACCCTCGACGGCGACCTGCAGAACGATCCGCGTGACATTCCGGAGATGGTGAAGGAACTCGAGCGGCGCGAACTGGATCTTCTGGTGGGCTGGCGCAAGAACCGCCAGGACGGGCTTGTCCTGCGCAAGATCCCCTCCTGGATCGCCAACCGGCTGATCGGCCGCATCACGGGCGTGCGTCTGCATGATTATGGCTGCAGCCTGAAGATCTACCGCGGCTCGGTGATCAAACAGGTGCGTCTGATGGGCGAAATGCACCGCTTCATCCCCGCCTGGGTGGCCGGCGTCGTGCCAAGCTCACGCATCGGCGAAATGCCGGTGACCCATCACGCACGCCAGCACGGCACCTCCAAATACGGCATCTCGCGCACCTTCCGCGTCATCCTCGACCTCCTGTCGGTGATGTTCTTCATGCGCTTCAAGGCACGGCCGGGACATTTCTTCGGGTCGCTGGGGCTAGCGCTGGGTGCGCTCGCCGGTCTGATCCTCGCCTACCTGTTCGTCGACAAGTTCATCATGGGCAACAATATCGGCACGCGGCCGCTGTTTCTCGTCGGCATCATGCTGTTTCTGTCGTCCATGCAGCTGATTACCACGGGCATCCTCGCCGAAATGCTGGCGCGCACCTATTACCGAGACGAAAATTCCCTGAGCTATATCGTGAGAGATGTTTTCAGCGGTGAGCACCCGAATTCATAAATTCCTCGTCCGCCGCCCGGACATCGTCATCTGGCTTGTCCTTGGCTATTTCGTGCTGTGCGTGCTGCTGCGGGTCATCCGTTCCGACAGCCTGCAGAACGACGAGGCCGAGCAGGCCTTCCAGGCGCAGATGCTGCTTCTCGGCTATGGCCGGCAGCCACCGCTCTACAACTGGCTGCAATATGGCGTGGTCCATGTCTTCGGCCTGTCGGTGGCCACCATCTCCCTATTGAAGAACGGGCTTCTCTTTCTCTGTTGCCTGTTTTATCTCGTCGCCGCCCGCATCGTGGTGCGCGACAGGCGCCTGCCCTTCGTCGCCATGCTCGGCGTGCTGGCCGTTCCGTCGGTGACGGTCCTTGCGCAGCGTGACCTGACCCATGCGGTGGGAACGCTCTGTCTGGTCTCGCTGTTCCTGTGTGCCCTGCTCTCCGTTTTGAAGCGCCCGGGCCTCTTCGGTTATCTCGCCCTGGGCGTGACGGTCGGCTTCGGCATCATCACCAAGTACAACTTCGTCATCCTGCCGGTCGCCGCCATTCTCGCCATGCTGACCGATGCGCAGTTTCGCCGCCGCCTCTTCGATTGGCGCGTCATCCCGGCGGTTCTCATCGCAATCGCCATCGTCACGCCGCATCTGGTGTGGGTTCTCTACCACCTCGATCTTGCAACGACCGGCACCGTACAGGCCATGCACGATGGTGCATCGGGCAATGCGGCAAAGGATACGATGCGGGGTCTCATCTCGATTCTCGAATCAACGCTTGCGGGCTCCGTCCCGGTGCTCGCCCTCTTCGCGCTGGTGTTTTACCGCGATATCGGGGCCGCCTTTCGGGCGCAGAGCCGCTGGACGCGCCTCATTGGCGGCATGATCATCGCCTCGCTTATTCTGGTGGCCTTGATCGGCATCGGCTTTGGCGCCTCCAGCATCCGCCAGAAGTGGCTGTCGCCCTTCCTCCTGCTCCTGCCGCTATACCTCGTGCTGAAGTTCGATGCGATCGAAGGCGACATGCGCCAGAGCGTGGCGCGCATGGCGCCGCCGCTCCTCGGCATCGTCACCGCCTTTTCCCTCTATCTGGCGCTCAGCAACCTGATCGGCCCGCTGATCGGCGACTATGGCAAGGAACACATTCCCTACCGGTCATTTGTGGAGCAGGTCGTCAAAGAACGGGGCGAACGGCCGGCCTATGTGATCACCGACGACCTGATGCTTGCCGGCAATCTGCGCCTGCAATGGCCGGACGTGCCGGTGATCATGCCGGGCACGCCGCTTCCGGTCTCGCTTGAGTCCGCAGGTCAAAGCGGCAGCGGCCTGATCGCTTGGCCGGCGAAGGGGGGCGAGCCGCTTCCCGCATCGGCGGCCGTTCTTCTGGCGGCGCATGGCCTCATTCTCGATGCGAACGTCGGCGCTCGACAGATGGCGGTGCCCTACCTGTTCTCGCGTGGCAGGGCGACCTTTCCCTTCGGCTATGCTTTCGTAAAGCAGGCACCCTTGCCCGTTCGTTGAACCGTGGTGCTCCGCCAGCTTACCGGGAAACCGTGTCGCGCAGATGGTCGAGGCCGGCCCGCAGCGTCTCAATGATCTGGTCCACCTCGCTACGCGTGATGACGAGCGCCGGCGAGGCCAGCATGCGGTCACCGGTGGCGCGCATCACGAGGCCGTTCTCCAGGCAATGGTTGCGCACGGTCATGCCGGCGTCATCGGGCTTTTCAAAGCGCCGGCGCGTTGCCTTGTCGCTCGCAAGCTGCACGCCGGCAATCAGCCCGACCGCATCAACCGCCCCGACGACCTCGTGATCCTCCAGCGACTTGAGGGCGGCGACAAAATAGGGACCGATGTCGGTTGCCACACGCTCCACCAGGCCCTCCTCCTCGATGATGCGCAGGTTTTCGAGCGCTGCGGCGGCACAGACCGGATGGCCGGAATAGGTGAAGCCGTGGTTGAAATCGCCGGCGTCCTCGATCATCACCCGCGCAACGCGGTCGCTCACCAGCACACCGCCGATCGGCAGGTAACCGGAGGACAGGCCCTTGGCGATCGGCGCCAGATCGGGCTCGAAGCCGAAATGCTGATGGCCGAACCAGCGGCCGAGCCGGCCGAAACCGCAGATCACCTCGTCGGCCACCAGAAGGATGTTGCGCGCCTTGCAGATGCGGGCCACTTCCGGCCAGTAGCTGTCCGGCGGCACGATGACGCCGCCCGCCCCCTGGATGGGTTCGGCCACGAAGGCGGCGACATTCTCCTCGCCCAGCTCGTCGATCCGCGCCTCCAGTTCGCGGGCCATCTTCAGGCCGAATTCGTCCGGCGTCAGATCGCCGCCATCGGCATACCAGTAGGGCTGGCCGATATGGGAAATGCCCTCGATCGGGAGGTTGCCCTGCTCGTGCATGGGCTTCATGCCGCCGAGCGACGCGCCGGCAACGGTTGAGCCGTGGTAGCCGTTGCGGCGCGCAATCACATGGGTCTTCGTCGGATGGCCGAGCGTTTTCCAGTAGACGCGCGCCATGCGAAACCAGGTATCCGTCGCTTCAGACCCGGAATTGGTGAAGAAGACGTGGTTGAGGCTTCCCCCGGCATGGCCGGTGATCTTTTGCGCGAGAAGCGTGGCGGGCTCATTCGTCGTGCCGAAGAAGGTGTTGTAATAGGGCAGTTCGTTCATCTGCCGCGACACCGCGTCTGCGATCTCCCGGCGGCCATAACCGACATTGACGCACCAGAGGCCGGCAAAGGCATCCAGATATTTCTTGCCCTGCGCATCCCAGATGTGAACGCCCTCGCCGCGCGCGATGATGCGGGTGCCCTTCTCGTTCAGCTGCTTCATGTCGGAGAAGGGATGCAGATGATGGGCGGCATCGATGGCAGACAGGTTGGACAGGCTGGTCAAGGCGGTCACGGCATCCCTCCGCACATGCGCCTTTCCGCACTGAGGTGGCGGGCGATGTGCCTGATTGTAAGGCGGTTTCTGATCGGTTACGAACATGGCCTGACGACACCATGTTTGGCAAGGCTGAGCCTGCCCGACGAACCGGGGCACCGCATGACCGACACGCCTTTGTCCACACCGACCATAGCGCCCGAACCGCGCATCGAAATCCTGCTGGTCGGAATGAACGGCGACCTGCGCGGCAAGCAGATCCCGCTTTCAGCGCAGAAGAAGGTGTGGGACGGGACCGTGCGGCTGCCCTCCTCCACCCAATCGCTCGACATCTGGGGCGACGACAATGACGACATTACCGGGCTTTCGCTGACGATCGGCGATCCGGACGGGCTCTGCATCCCCGATCCACGCAGCACAGCCCCGATGCCCTGGGCGCCAGAGGGTTCGCTGCAGGTGCTGGCCACCATGCACGAGATGGACGGCAGCCCGAGCTTCATGGATCCGCGCGCCATCCTTGCCGCCATGCTCAACCGCTACAAAGCACGCGGCCTGACGCCAGTCGTGGCGACGGAGCTGGAATTCTATCTGGTGGAAGACGATTTTCGCGAGACGGGACGGCCACGCCCGCCGCAGCGCCTTACCTATCGCGGCGATCCGAACGGGTTTCAGCTCTACGACATGGGTGCAGTCGACGCGCTTGCCGACTACCTGACGACGCTGCGCGCCTGGGCAAAAGCGCAAGACCTGCCGGCCGATGCGACGACGGCCGAATTCGGACCCGGCCAGTTCGAGATCAACCTTCTCCACCGCGCCGATGCGCTGGCGGCCGCCGACGACTGCATCTACTTGAAGCGGCTTGCCGAACAGGCAGCCCGCCGGCATGACCTCAAATCCACCTGCATGGCCAAACCCTATGGCGATCATGCCGGCTCCGGCCTGCATGTGCATGCCAGCATCGTGGATGCCGACGGCCACAATATTCTGGACGCAAAAGGCGGCGAACCGGTGCGGCTCAAATCCGTCTGCGCCGGCATGCTCGACACGATGCGCGAGGCGCAGCTGATCTTTGCCCCCTTTGCCAATTCCTACCGGCGCTTCCAGCCCGGCTCGTTTGCGCCTGTCGATATCGATTGGGGTTTTGGCCATCGCGGCACCGCGATCCGCATCCCCGACAGCAACGGACCGGCAGCCCGCATCGAGCATCGCGTCGCCGGTGCCGACGCCAATCCCTACCTGCTGCTGACGGCCATTCTCGGCGGCATGCTGCGCGGCCTCGATGAAACGCTTGATCCAGGCCCCGCGACGGAACCGGGGGGCGAGCCGCCCGGCGGCCGCAAGCTGACGCATGATTTCCTGACGGCGGTCAACGAATTTTCCGCCTCGCCCTTCATCGCGGATATTTTTGGCGCCCGCTATGCGAAGCTTTATGGCGACATCAAGCGCAAGGAAGCCATCGCCTACCTGCGCACGGTGTCGGATTTCGACTATCGCACCTACCTGCCGCGGATCTGATCGCCGTCAGAGTGCTGCCGGTGCATCCGCCTGGCCTTCCTGGGCCTGAACCTGGATGCCCGGCTGCTGCGGCTGGCGCACCAGCACCTTCAGCTCGCCGGCATGGATCTTCAGAGACACATCCGGATCCATCGGCAACAGCTCGCCATCCATGACGCAGCGGATGTCCTTGTGGGCGCGCGGAAAATGCAGTTCCAGCTCCGTCACGGTCACGGCCGTTACCGCCTCATTGTCCGTCATGCGCCCGCGCAGGATATCGAAGGTCAGGCGCGCAACGCCGAGCGGTGTCAGCGCATCGGCCGTGTAGAAGCCGAGATGGCCGCCCGTGACGCTTTCGGCATACATCAGCGAATCGCCGCCGAACTCGTTGTTGGACACCGAGATGGCCGAAACCTTGCGCACGCCGCGCTTGCCTTCGGCGTTGAATTCCACCTCGAAGACCGGCGGGTTGAACATCACGCCGAGCGCGGCCCGGGCGCTCGCCCGCATTTTTCCGAGCCGCGAGGCATAGGTCATCTTGTTACGATAGCGGATCATGCGCGAATGCAGGCCGGCGGAGAACTGGTGGACGAAGCTGCGACCATTGGCGCTGGCAATATCCACCGCCAGAACCTCGCCTTCGGCCAGCACCTCCAGAGCCTGCCAGATATCGAGCGGCAGTTTCAGCGAGCGTGCAAAAAGGTTCATGGTTCCGGCCGGCACGATGCCGAGCGTCAGCCCGCTTCTCCAGGCAATGCCGGCGGCCGCCGAAATCGTGCCGTCGCCGCCGCCGGCGATCAGCCCGTCGATGCCGGGCGTGTCCGCCACCTTCTCCATCGCCTCGACCACCTCGTTACCGGCAACGACGCGGCACTCGATATCGTGGCCTCCGTCCCGGAACGCCTGTTCGGCGCGTGCACAATAAGCCTCCATGTCTGTCGTCTTGAAGGTACCGCCGTCGCGGTTGAAGATGGCAATGAGCTTCATGGCAGGGTTCCGAGTTGGCAGCGCCACAGAACGGCGCAGCCTGGGAAATGGTTGCGTCTGCCGGTCGGGGCAAGGGCCCGACAGATATAAGGCATGATCATGATAATCTCGCGATTGTCATTTCGGCTCTCCCGCACTGCAAAATAGTATGGTAGCCTTAGCAAATACTGACATATCTCTCCGGCCGCCTGCCAATTTCGGCCAGATCCCAATCACGGACAGCCCCTGAACGCCGGCCCGGCGCTCGGCTCATGCTTGCGAACACAATGACAGATATCACTGCCCCCTCCGCCACCGCTTCCGAAACGGCACGCCCCTCTGCCCCCGGCACGCTTTCGCCCCTCACCATCGCCCTGATCGAATGCGCGCTGGCCGTCGGCGGCTTCGGCATCGGCACGGGCGAATTCGCCATCATGGGCCTGCTTCCGGATGTCGCCGATACCTATGGCGTCACCATCCCGCAGGCGGGCCATGTCATCACCGCCTATGCGCTGGGCGTGGTCATCGGTGCGCCGGTGATTGCGGCGCTTGCCGCGCGGCTCAGCCGGCGCACCCTGCTGCTGATGCTGATGTCGCTGTTTGCGCTGGGCAATATTCTGAGCGCGGTTGCGCCGGAATTTTCCAGCTTCACGCTTCTGCGCTTCATCTCCGGCCTGCCGCACGGCGCCTATTTCGGCGTGGCGGCGCTGGTTGCGGCCTCCATGGTGCCGCCGAACCGGCGGGCGCGGGCAGTCGGCCGCGTCATGCTGGGGCTCACCATCGCAACACTTGCCGGAACGCCGGTTGCCACCTTTGCCGGCCAGATGCTGAGCTGGCGGGCCGCCTTCCTGCTGGTCGGCGGCATCGGGCTTGTGACCATGGCGCTTCTCTGGTTCTTCCTGCCGCAGGACAAGGTGCAGGAAGGGGCAAGCATCCGCCGGGAACTCGGGGCGCTGAAACGCGTGCAGGTGTGGCTAGCGCTTGCCGTGGCCGCCACCGGCTTTGGCGGCATGTTTGCCATCTTCAGCTATATCGCCGCCACGACGACCCAGACGGCGATGATGCCGGTCGCCATGGTGTCCATCGTGCTGGCCCTCTTCGGCATCGGCATGAATGTCGGCAATGTCGTCGGCTCGCGGCTGGCAGACCTGTCGCTCACAGGCACGATCGGCGGCGTGATGGTGTTCAACATCGTCGTGATGACCGTCTTTGCACTGACGGCGAGCAATCCGATCATGCTGTGCCTCTGCGTCTTTCTGATCGGCTGCGGCTTTGCCGCCTGCCCGGCCGTCCAGACGCGGTTGATGGACGTGGCCGCCGATGCGCAGACGCTGGCGGCCGCCTCCACCCACTCCGCCTTCAACATTGCCAATGCGCTCGGTGCCTGGCTCGGCGGGCTGGTGATCGCCTGGGGTTACGGCTTTGCCGCCACCGGCTATGTCGGCGCCGCCCTCTCCGTCATCGGCCTTCTCGTCTTCCTGGTCTCCGTGGCGCTGGAGCGCCGCCAGGCCGCGTGACAGGGGCGGTTTCCGGCGGCTTTTCTCGCGGTCAGTGTGCAGTTACCCTTTTGCAATCTGAACATTTGTCATTTATGATGTCCTCATAGAGCAGAGGGGACAACTGCCATGGCAATTTCAGAGAGCGCAAGCCTGTCGCCGGTCGCGGGCCTGTTCGGCACACGCTGGTTCGGCTATGTGGCCCGAACCGTGCTGACATTCATGTTCTGGGGAAGCGGCCTGTCGAAACTGATCGACTTTCAGGGCGGCGTGGCGGAGATGGCCCATTTCGGGCTCCAGCCGGCCGTGCTTTTCAATATCGCCGTCATCATCACGCAGCTTGGCGGATCGGCGCTGATCATCCTCAACCGGCATGCCTGGATCGGTGCCGGCGCGCTTGCCGTCTTCACCGTGCTCACCATTCCCATCGCCCATAACTTCTGGGCGATGCAGGAGCCGCTGAAGACGCTCGAATTCTACGTGGTGGTCGAACATGTCAGCATCGTCGGCGCGCTGATGCTGGTGGCTTGGAAAAGCCGCTGAGGCACCCGGCAGAGCGGGCGCCTCCCGTCTTGGTCAGACCTTCGCTTCCTGAATGACCACCACGCGGTCGCCCACCTTGACGTGGGTGTAGAGATCGATGACGTCGTGGTTCATCATGCGCACGCAGCCGCTCGACATGGCGTGGCCAATCGATTCCGGCTGGTTGGTGCCGTGAATGCGGAAATGCGTGTCATTGCCGGCGCGGTAGAGATACATGGCCCGCGCGCCGAGCGGGTTATTGGGTCCGCCCGGCATGCCGGCGGCATATTTCAGGTTCTTGTGCGGATCGCGGCGGATCATGTTGGCGGTCGGCGTCCAACTCGGCCATTCAGCCCGGCGACCCACATAGGCATTGCCGGACAGGGCAAGCCCTGCGCGGCCGACACCGATGCCGTAGCGCAGCGCGCGGCCGTTTTCCAGCACGTAGTAGAGCCGGCGCGCCGGCGTATCGACAACGATCGTGCCCGGCTTTTCGGTCGTGACGTAATCCACTTCCGTGCGGCGCAGCTCAGGCTTGATCTTGTCAATCGGAACCTGGCGCAGGGGAAATTTTTCATCCGGCAAGGCGGCGTAGTTCAGTTGCGGATTGATGGTCGTTGAAGAGCAGCCAGCCAGAAACAGCGGAAGGCCGAACATCAGGCCGCGGCGCGAGATCGACATGAATGTGTCCTTGTTGCGGTGATTTCGTGATCCGCCGCAACTTAAGGACTTCATGGTTAACGAATATCTAACGGCGGCAGGCTCGGGGTCCGACCGTTAATTTTCTTGAAGGCCAGCCCTATTCGTCAGGGCATGGCCACCCGGCTGGTGCGGTAAGGCCCTGCGGCAGCTTGGTGGTCTCGTCGCCGCAGGCAAGGGCGATCTGCTCCTGCTTGAGGCCTGTCGCGCGCGTCAGATCGACGCCCTCGATGCGGGTGAGGAACATGAAGGCGTCGGTGAAATCCACCGGGCCGGCAAAGCTCGTATTGTGAAACAGTGCCCGCGACAGATTGGCCATGGCAAAATGGGTGTTTTCGAAGGTGGCGCGATAGAAGATGGCACGGCCGAGTTCCGCCTTGGTGAAATCGGAGTTACGCAGATCGGCGCTGCTGAAATTGCCGCGCTGCAACTCGGCGGCCACGAAGCTCGCCCCTGTTGCCTTCACCGCCGTGAAATCGCTGCGATAGCCTTCCGCCTTGGAGAAATCGGCGCCGGTGAGGTCCGACTGGGCAAGCGAGGTGCGCACGAGGCCTGCCTTGGTGACGTTGGCGCCCTTCATGCTGCTGCGGCCGAGATCCGTCATGCTGAAATCGGCATTGGAGAGATTGGCGCCGTCGAAATTGCTGCCGTCGAGCATCAGCATGCGCTTCTTGCAATCGCTCCAGTCGATGGAGGGCGCGGCATCCTGGCGGCACTTGCCGACGGCGCTCGTCTGCTTGGCGGGAAAGATCACCAGAAGGCCGCCGGCCACGGCAATGACCGGCACGAAAGAGCGCAAGCGGCTGCGGCGACATGTTGCCATCCACAGCCTGAACCGTCTGCCGAACACCGCCTTTTTCACGCCAACCGTCCCTTTCAGGTTCTTGCCGCTACCTCATATCCTGTCGTCATGAAGATCTTACGGCATTAATTCCGATCTGCATAATTCTCTCGCGTCACATGCTCGGATAGACAGGACCTTCGCCACCCTGCGGCGGCACCCAGGTGATGTTCTGGTTCGGATCCTTGATGTCGCAGGTCTTGCAGTGAACGCAGTTCTGCGCGTTGATCACAAAAACCTCGTCGCCATCCTTTTCCACCCATTCATAGACACCGGCCGGACAGTAACGCGCCGAAGGGCCGGCATAGACCCCAAGCTCCGAACGCTTCTGAAGTTCCATATCCTTGACCTTCAGATGAACCGGCTGGTCTTCCTCATGGTTGGTGTTGGAGAGGAAAACCGAGGAAAGCCGGTCGAAGGTCAGGACGCCGTCGGGCTTCGGATAGGCTATTCTGCTGTGCTGTGCGGCCGGCTCCAGCGAGGCCGCATCGGTCTTGCCGTGCTTCAGCGTGAATGGCGAGGAGCCGAAAATCTGGTTGATCCACATGTCGATGCCACCAAGCGCCACGCCGAGCGCCGTGCCGAATTTCGACCACAGCGGCTTGACGTTGCGCACCCGCTTCAGGTCACGCCCGATATCGGTCGAACGCCATGCGTTTTCGATCTCGACCGGTTCGTCATTTGCCCGGCCCGCGGCAATCGCTTCGGCGATCTTGTCGGCCGCCAGCATGCCCGACAGAACGGCATTGTGGCTGCCCTTGATGCGCGGCACGTTGACGAAGCCGGCGGAACAGCCGATCAGCGCGCCACCCGGGAAGGACAGCTTCGGCACCGACTGGTATCCGCCTTCGGTGATCGCGCGCGCGCCATAGGAGAGGCGCTTGGCCCCCTCGAACGTGTCGCGAATGGCCGGATGCGTCTTGAAGCGCTGGAACTCCTCGAAGGGCGACAGGTAGGGGTTCTTGTAGTTGAGGTGGACGACAAAGCCGACCGCAACCAGATTGTCGTGCAGGTGATAGAGGAAGGAGCCGCCGCCGGTCTTCATGCCAAGCGGCCAGCCGAAGGAGTGCTGCACAAGGCCCTCTCTGTGGTGCTCCGGCTTGACCTCCCACAGTTCCTTGAAGCCGATACCGTATTTCTGCGGCTCGCGGCCCTCGTCCAGCTTGAACTTCGCGATCAACTGCTTGGCGAGCGACCCGCGCACGCCCTCGCCGATCAGCACATATTTGCCGAGCAGCGCCATCCCGCGGGTGTAGTTGGGACCGGGCTCGCCGTTCTTTTCGATGCCCATGTCGCCGGTTGCCACGCCGATGACGGCGCCGTCGTCATTGTAGAGCACTTCGGTGGCGGCAAAGCCGGGATAGATGTCGATGCCAAGGCCCTCGGCCTTTTCGGCAAGCCAGCGACAGACAAGTCCGAGCGAGACGATGTAATTGCCGTGATTGTTCATCAGCGGCGGCATCAAGGCATTGGGCAGCCGGACCGAACCGGCCGGGCCGAGAAACAGGAAATGGTCATCCGTCACCGGCGTCGTGAAAGGATGCCCCTCCTCCTCGCGCCAGCCCGGCAGCAGCCGGTCGATGCCGATCGGATCGACCACGGCACCGGACAGGATGTGGGCGCCGACTTCCGCCCCCTTCTCGAGCACGACGATGGAAAGCTCCGGATTGACCTGTTTGAGGCGGATCGCTGCCGACAGGCCTGCCGGCCCGGCGCCGACGATCACCACATCGAATTCCATGCTCTCGCGCTCAGGAAGCTCCATATCGCTCATTCTTGTACTCCGCTCGACCTGTTCCCCATTTTGTGCCCTCCTCCTTGTCAAAACAAACACCGCTTGTCGAGCCAAGTTGCGACATGGGCTCGCAGTTGTGGACAGGCTCCTCCTCGTTTTCCATAAAAAGCTATCTTACGTTTACGTTCACGTCAATATAAGGAAGTCTCAAGGGTGTTGACCGGCGCCAAAGCCTGCAAGGCCTTGCGGTAGCGAGTTTTCCTTACGCCTCCTGGCCCTTCACGCGATCAAGCCAGAAAAAGTAATGCCGCGTATAGCCCGCAATGCTCATGACGCCCAGGAGACGGTCATCATCGAGTTTGCGGAAGTGATCGATGATCGGCTGTCGGTCATAGGCCATGGCCGCGCTTGCGACGCCGCGGAAGCGCTGGGTTCTGAGGGCAGCGACGGTTGTTCGCGCACGCAGCGCCTTTATCAGATAGGAAAACAGGTTTCGCGCGATCGGGCGGCGCCCGAACCGGGCAAACCGCAGGCCAAGGCGCAGCGGCACGCCGGCCGGATCGACCGGGATCAGCCGACGATCATCCCAGAAGAACAGCAGTGCATCGGCGCGCCCGTCCGGATGGAACCGCTTGCCGTACCAGTCCAGATTTTCGAGCACGCCATCGAGCGGATGGCCGGTCGCAAGACCACGGCCGCGCCAGAGCCCGTGGATCGCGCCGGGCTCGACCGGCTGAAGACTGTCGAATAGCGCAAATGCCTCGTCTTCGTCTTTCGGGATACTCATCCTCACCCATGTCCGTTTGATGTCGCCCGTGCCGCAAACGAGCTCTATGAACGAGGCCAAACGCGCAGGCCCTCGAAAAGATGCGCGGCCCTCTTGGCATTTGGCGGCTGATAACCGGGTATCGCGTCCGCTTGCAGCTTGCAATCGTCGGGCGTTTTGCCTCCTATCGCAGCACCTATGAAATTCAGGAACGCCCCCTCATGGCCAAGGAACCGAAACTCGAACATTCCGAATTCTCCGGCGAATTCGAAGATGATGGTATCACGGTGCTTGTGGATATCTTCCGCCCCGCCGGCACCCAGCAGGACTGGCAAATGGAGGTGGTGAGCCAGGATGATGATGTCACCTCCTGGGACGAACCCTTTGCCACGGACCGTGACGCCTGGGAGGAATTCCTGGCAACCGTGGAGCGCGACGGCATTCGCTCGTTCCTCGATGCCGACGAGCCATCCGGCTCCACCCATTGATCGCCGCAGGACGCCGTCCTATGCCCCCGGCTGACGTGCCGCTGCACCGTTAGCGGGGCTGGCCGCGTTGAAACCGGAGCTGCCGCTTGGTAAGCTTGGCGCAGCAGATTTAGTCTCAGGAAGGATTATTTGATGGATTTCGGCATTTCCGGCAAGCGCGCCCTCGTGCTTGCCTCTTCGCGCGGCCTTGGCCTTGGCATTGCAACCGCTCTTGCCCGCGAAGGCGTACATGTACTTCTGAGCGGACGAAGCGGCGACCGGCTTCAGGCCAATTGCGATGCGATCAACGCCGAGGGCAAGGGCAAGGCTGACTGGATCTGGTCCGATCTCGCCGAACCGGATGCGGTCGAAGCCCTGAAGAAGGCCGTTTCCGAAAAGCTTGGCGGCGTTGACATCCTCGTCAACAACACCGGCGGCCCGACGCCGGGCACGGCCGAAGACATGAATGCCGACAAGCTGGAACTGTTCTTCCAGAGCATGGTGCTGAGCGTGATTTCGGTCACCAACGCCTTCCTGCCGGCCATGAAGGAACAGGGCTGGGGCCGCATCCTCACGGTCGCCTCCTCCGGCGTCATCGAACCGATCGGCAATCTCGCGCTCTCCAACACGCTGCGTGGGGCGCTCGTCGGCTGGAACAAGACGCTGGCAACCGAAATCGCCGGCCATGGCGTCACCGCCAACCTCATCCTGCCCGGCCGCATTCATACCGACCGCATCGATGAACTGGACGGCGCCAATGCCAAGCGCCAGGGCAAGTCGCTGGACGAGGTGCGCAGCGCCTCCATCAAGACCATCCCCGCCGGCCGGCTTGGCACGGTCGAGGAATTCGCCTCGGTCGGCGCCTTCCTCTGCTCGGCGCCGGCCGCCTATCTGACGGGCTCGATGATCCGCGTCGACGGCGGTGCAGCAAAGTCTCTCTGACGAAAGTAACCGCCGCGAAAGCACATTTCGCGGCGGTTGTTCATCTTTCTACGACATTACCGGAATTTAAGGTGATTTCGCCAGGCTTTGGGCGTTTTCTTCTGTCGACGTTTCGCAGTGCGGAAATGTCGACAGAAGATCATCGACGCACCGGGCCCCTTCATGAAAAAGCTCTGGACCTTTACCGGCATTATCGCAATCGGCGCAGCGGGCGCCTGGTATTTTCAGGATGCCCTGCCATCCTACCTGCGCATCCCCTCCGTCAAGCAATTGGCCGCAGCCGCCGGCTTCGGCGGCATTCCGGGCGACGGCTCAGCGGTGGCTTCGAAGGGCGACGGCAGTGACCAGGCCCAGGGCCAGCGTCGCAAGGGCGAGCAGGCGGCAGGCCAGGGCGGAGAACAGGCGCAAAATCAGGGTCAAGGTCAGGGCCAGGGTCAGGGCGGCGGAAAACCCGCAGGCCAAGGTCGGCGTGGCGGCGGACCATCCGTCGTCAAGACCATTCCCGCCACCACCGGCATTCTTGCCCTCGACGTTGCCGCAACCGGCTGGGCCGAGGCCGATGAAACGACCACGATTGCAGCGCTCCAGCAGGGTCTCGTCGTCTCGGTTGCCGCAAAGGATGGCGACGAGGTGAAAGCCGGCACGCTGATCGCAAAGCTTGACGATCGCACTGCTGCTGCAACCGTTGCCAAGGACAAGGCCAATATCGTCAGCGACCAGGCAAGCCTTGCGGAACTGGAAGCCGCGCTTCAGCGCGCTGAAAACCTGCTGAAGCAGAATGTCCAGTCGCAGCAGAGCTTCGAACAGGCCAAGGGAGCGCGCGACCAGGCCGCGGCCAAGGTGGATGCCGACCGCGCAACGCTTGCCGTGGATGAGGTGGCGCTCGAGCACACCGATATCCGCGCGCCGTTTGACGGGCGCCTCGGCGACATCGCCGTCAGCCAGGGCGCCTATGTCAGCGCCGGCGCCACCATCGTCACCATCACCCGCTACGACCCGATCTCGGTCGCGTTCCAACTGCCGCAGCGTTACCTGCCGCAGTTGCGTGTCGGCATCGATACGGGCGCTGCGGTCGATGCAGATCCGGCCGCAACGGGCGGCGTGGTCGACAGCGGCAAATTGGTCTTCTTCGACAATGCCGTCAACCAGAGCTCCGGCACCGTGCTGGTCAAGGCACAGTTCAAGAACGACAAGGGGCTTCTCTGGCCGGGCCAGAGCGTCAATGTCACCGCCCATTTTACTCCAAGCGACCGCTCGATCATCGTGCCGACAGTGGCCGTACGCCCCGGCGCCGACGGCTCCTTCGTCTATACGGTGGATGGCACCGGCAAGGTGCATGCAACGCCCGTCACGGTGATCCGCGCCAATGGCGACAAGACGGCGATTGCCGAGGGTCTGCGCGACGGCGATCATGTCGTGGTGGAGGGCCAGGTCCAGCTCGCCAACGGCCAGTCGGTCATTGAACAGTTCTCCGGCGACGATGCCAATCGGCCGCTGCCTGTCGCCGATGCGACCTCGATGACCGGAGGCATCAAACCATGATCCCTGCCTTCTGTATCAACCGGCCGGTTGCCACCATTCTTCTGGCCATCGGCCTTGTTCTGGCAGGCCTTGCCGGCTACCGGCTGCTGCCGGTCGCAGCCCTGCCGAAGGTCGATTTTCCCACCATCAACGTGTCGGCCTCGCTGTCGGGTGCCTCGCCGGAAACCATGGCAACCTCGGTTGCCACGCCGCTCATCAAGAAATTCGAAACGATCCCGGGTGTGAGCGAAATCAGCGCCACCAACTCGCTCGGCAATACGTCGATCGTCCTGCAGTTCGATCTCAACCGCGACATCGATGCCGCCGCCGCCGACGTGCAGGCCGCAATCTCCCAGGCCACCCGCCAGTTGCCCAGCAACATGACGACGGCACCGAGCTATCGCAAGACCAATCCGGCCGATGCGCCAATCCTGCTGCTCACCATCAATTCGAATGAAATGCCGCGCTCTAAGGTGGATGATATCGCGCAGAACGTCATCTCGCCGCTGCTGTCCACCCTGTCCGGCGTCGCGGAAGTCAGCATCTACGGCTCGCAGACCTATGCCGTGCGCGTGGAACTCGACCCGGCCAATCTGCAGGCCCGCGGGCTCGGCGTCGATACCGTCACCTCCGCCATTTCCGATGCCAACAGCCAGACCCCGGTCGGCTCGCTGCAAAACACCAGCCAGCAGCTGACGATCAACGCCCATACCCAGCGCACCAATGCCGACGAGTTCAAGTCGCTGGTGATCGCCACGAAGAACGGTTCTCCCGTCCATCTGGGCGATGTCGCGGTGGTGAAGGACAGCGTCGAGAATCTCGATGCCGGCAGCTGGTATGACGGCAAGCAGGCGATCGTTCTCGCCGTCCAGCGCCAGCCGGACGCCAACACGGTGGATGTGGTCAACGAGATCAAGGCCAAGCTGCCGGCGCTCATGCAGCAACTGCCGCCATCCGTGCATATCAACGTGATGAACGACGCCTCGACGTCCATCAAGGACGCCATCAGCGACGTGCAGTTCACCCTCTTCCTCACCATCGCCCTGGTGGTGCTGGTGATCTACCTCTTCACCGGCCATCTGACGGCGACCCTCATTCCGGGCCTTGCCGTGCCGCTGTCGCTGATTGCCACCTTCGGCGCCATGTATGTGATGGGCTACAGCATCGACAACATCTCGCTTCTCGGGCTGACGCTCTCCGTCGGCCTTGTCGTGGACGATGCGATCGTCATGCTGGAAAACATCCTGCGGCTTTCCGAAGAGGGCATGTCGATGCGCGAGGCGGCGCTGAAAGGCGCCTCGGAAGTCAGCTACACAATCCTGTCCATGTCCATCTCGCTGGTGGCCGTGTTCATCCCGATCCTTCTGATGGGCGGCGTCGTCGGGCGCCTGTTCAACGAGTTCGGCATGGTCGTCACGCTTGCCATCATGGCATCGGCGCTGGTGTCGCTGACCGTGACGCCGATGCTCGGCGCACGGCTTTCCGCCCATTCCAGCCGCCCGCCCGCAATCATCCGCTGGTTCGATGCGGGCTTCAATCGCACGCTTGCCGGTTACGGGGCAGCCGTTGCCTGGTGCCTGCGGCACCGCTTCATCGTGCTGATGAGCTTTCTCGCCTCGCTTGGCGCGTCCGGCTGGCTGTTTGCCACCCTGCCCTCCAGCTTCTTCCCGCAGGAAGATATCGGGCGCCTGTCGGTGTCCACCCGTTCGCGCGAAGACATTTCCTACACGGCCATGCGGGATCTGCAGGCACAGGTGGCGGCCATCATCGGCAAGAACCCGGCGGTCAAGCATGTCACTTCCATCGTCGGCGGCAGTTCGCGCAGCCCCCTCAACAACGGTTCGATGTTCGTCGAACTGAAGGACAAGGATGAGCGCGCGCCGCTTGCCCAGACGATTGACGAGCTGCGCCGGGCAACCGGCAAGATCGCCGGGATCAAGACCTTCATCACGCCCCAGCAGAGCCTGCGCTTTGGCGGCCGCAGCACGGCCAGCCAGTACCAGCTGGTCATCCAGGCGCTGAATGCCAGCGCCACCGACGAATGGGCCGACAAGCTGCAGACGGCCATGCGCCGGGACGGCAGCTTCACCGACGTCACCTCGGACGCGCAGAACGGTGCGATTGCCGCCGACATCACCGTCGATCCGGAAAAGGCAGCCGCCTATGGCGTTGCCAACAACCAGTTGCGCCAGACGCTGGAAATGGCCTTCGGCGGCTACACGGCCGCGCAGATCCAGTCCACCGGCGACAGCTATGACGTCATCGTCGAGTTCGACAAGGACAAGCCCTGGAACGACGAGTTCCTGCGCGACATCAATGTGCTGTCGTCCAATGGCAGCCTGGTGCCGCTCTCCAACTTCGCCTCCGTGCAGCGCAAGAAGGCGCCGGTGACCATCAACCAGACCGGCCAGTTGGTCTCCACCACCGTCTCCTTCAACCTGCCCGACGGCGTTTCGCTCAGCCAGGCAACCGCCCGCATCGACGAGATCAAGGCAGGCCTTGCCATGCCGGTGGACGTCTTCACCTCCTATGGCGGCACGGCGGCGATCTTCAAGGATTCGCAGGGCAATACCGGCCTTCTGATCCTTGCGGCCGTGCTGACCATCTATGTGGTGCTCGGCGTGCTCTATGAAAGCTTCATCCACCCGCTCACCATCCTGTCCGGCCTTCCGGCGGCAGCCTTCGGTGCGCTGCTCGCCTTGAAGATCATGAACTTCGACCTCTCCGTCATCGCGCTGATCGGTCTTCTGATGCTGATCGGCATCGTCAAGAAGAACGCCATCATGATGATCGACGTGGCGGTCGAACTGATCCGCGACAAGGGCGAGACAGCAGCCGTTGCCATCCACGAAGCCTCCGTGCGGCGCTTCCGGCCCATCATGATGACGACGTTCTGCGCGCTGCTCGGGGCCCTGCCCATCGCGCTCGGCTCCGGCGCCAGCTCGGAACTGCGCCAGCCGCTCGGCATTGCCGTGGTCGGCGGCCTGCTCGTCTCGCAGCTGCTGACGCTGTTCATCACGCCGGTCATCTTCGTGGAGATGGACCGCATGGGCCGGGCGGTGACGCGCCTGTTTACGCGCCGGCCGCATTCCGAAGCCCCGGCCAATTCCGAAGGGCTCGGCCACCACACGCCGGCAGCCGCCGCCGAATAGGGGAGCCCCAAGTCAATCCGCGCCGTCTTGGAACAAGCGCGGATTGACGCCCTTTGCAACGAGAGCGACTTGCCAAGTCCCTTGTCCTGTGCGATCAGCGCCCCCTCACCATAAAGGCGGGGCGCCGGTCGCCCCTTTGCGTTCGGCGCGCTTGCGGCGCGCCGCCTCAGGCATATTTGACAGGAAGGATGACGGCCATGGCACGTGCGCTCGGGCTCGACTTCGGCACGACCAATACCGTTCTGGCGCAGGCTGAAGCTGGCGGTAGCACCACCCGCTCGCTGGATTTCACCAGCAGCGCCGGCGTGACGGACAGCATGCGCACGGCGCTATCCTTCATGAAGGATCAAAACCTCGGCGCCCAGGCCTTGAAAGTGGAAGCGGGACAGGCGGCGATCCGCATGTTCATCGACAATCCGGGCGATTGCCGCTTCCTGCAGTCGATCAAGACCTTTGCCGCCAGCGCCGCCTTCCAGGCCACCCAGGTGTTTGCGCGACGCCAGCAGTTCGAGGATCTGATGGAGATCTTCCTGCGCCGCCTACAGACCTACGCCGGCGACGGCTGGCCTGAGGAGATCTCGCGCCTGATGGTCGGGCGTCCCGTGCGCTTTGCCGGCGGCAACCCGGATGAAAAGCTGGCGATCGAGCGCTACCAGGCGGCGCTGACCCGCTTCGGCTTTCCCGAAATCCATTATGTCTACGAACCGGTGGCGGCCGCCTACTACTTTGCCCAGTCGCTGGAGCGGGATGCAAACGTGCTGGTCGCCGATTTCGGAGGCGGCACCACCGACTATTCGCTCATCCGCTTCGAGCGCCACGCCGGCCAGTTGCGCGCCGTCCCCATTGGCCATTCCGGCGTCGGCATCGCCGGCGATCACTTCGATTACCGGCTGATCGACAATCTCGTCTCGCCGGAGATCGGCAAGGGCAGCCATTTCAAGAGCTTTGGCAAGCTGCTCGACGTGCCGGCGGGCTACTATGCCAATTTCGGCCGCTGGAACCAGCTGTCGATCTTCAAGACGACGCGCGAATTTGCCGATCTGCAATCGCTGGTGCGCTCGGCAAGCGAGCCGGAAAAGCTCGAACTCTTCATCGAACTGATCGAGCACGATGAGGGCTATCCCCTCTACCAGGCGATCTCGGCCACCAAGATGGCCCTGTCGAAGGAGGAGGAAGCAGAGTTCAATTTCTCGCCGCTCGGAAAGGCCGGCAGAAAGCTGGTGAAGCGCGCCGATTTCGAAACCTGGATTGCCGACGATCTGGCCCGCATCGAAGAGGCGCTGGACGAGGTTCTTCAGAAGACCAATACGCCGGCCGATGCCGTCGACAAGGTCTTCCTCACCGGCGGCACCTCCTTCGTGCCCGCCGTGCGCCAGATTTTCACGCGCCGTTTTGATGCCGGGCGCATCGAAAGCGGCGGCGAGCTGTTGTCGATTGCCCATGGCTTGGCGCTGATCGGCGAGAGCGGCGACATTGCGCAATGGGCCGCCTGAGGCAAGTTCGCCGGGGAGAACGGCTGCCAGGCGGGTTTAACCGGCAGGTCAGATCGGCTAGAGTGGCCGCATGATCGAAGCCAGCCACCTTGCCCCGGCAGAACTTGCAGCCCTTTTGCATTTCTATGCCGATTCCGGCGTCGAATGGCTGCTTGAGGATGCGCCCGTCGATCGCATTGCAGCCTTTGCCGAGCAACAGGCGGCCCGCGCCGCCCAGATGCGCGATCGCACGCCGCCGCCGGCAGCGGCGCCTTCGGACAACGGCCGCCGCAGCCCGGGACAGACAGAGGCGCGGGCGCCTGCGCCGCGGTCGCCGGCACCGACGGCCGCCGTTGCCATTCCCGACGCGGAAGCAGTCGCCGCCGCCCGGCTTGCGGCTGAGGGCGCAGGCTCGCTGGAGGAACTGAAGACAGCGCTTGAAGCGTTTTCCGGCTGCAACCTGAAGAACGGCGCACGGTCCACCGTCTTTGGCGCCGGCAATCCATCCTCCGGCATCATGGTTGTCGGCCCGATGCCCTCTGCCGACGATGACCGTGACGGCACGCCGTTTGCCGGACGCCAGGGCCAGTTGCTGGACCGCATGCTGGCGGCCATCGGGCTGTCGCGCGAGAGTGTTTATCTATCGAACGTCGTGCCGTGGCGCCCGCCGGGCAACCGTCCGCCCTCTCCCGCCGAAATTGAAATCTGCCGGCCCTTCATCGAGCGGCAGATCGCGCTTGCAAGGCCGCAGCACCTGCTATTGCTCGGCAATTTCACCGTGCGCTTCTTCTTTGACAGCGACGGCACGATTTTCAGCCTGCGCGGCGAATGGCGCAACCTCGTCCTGGGCGGCCTTTCGGTGAAAGCGCTTGCCAGCCTTCACCCACAGGATCTTCTGACGGCGCCGGCCAACAAGGCGCTCGCCTGGCAGGATCTTCTCAGCTTCAAGCAGGGCCTCGCAGGCTGACTGCCGCGAAATTGCGCAGCGTTAATGTTTTATGAAACGAGCCATGCGTTAGACGCAGGGCAGCGCACCGTTCTCTCCCGTTGCCGAATCCATACCGCAGTGCAATATAAACACTGTGTCTTGGGAGGAAAACGGTACAGGAACCAAGGCCATGACCACGCGCATTCGCCCCATTCATTCCGGCTTCGAGACCCTTCGTCTCGCCGGTCTTTCGCCCCGCTCCACGCAAGGGTATCACAGCTTCGGCTCTGCGACGCATGAGCAGCTGACCGCGCGCGCCTTGTCGCGCCGTAGCAGCTTGACGCGTCCGACCGCAGTCTTTGCCGATTTTCGCGAGCGCTGAAACCGGTCGAAAAGACTGAAGCACCGCAGTGGATTGCAATTTGAGGTCCGGACTAGGCTTATCAGCGCTGCCGGACATGCCGGAGACCACAGTCGATGAAGCATTCGATCCGCCCCCTGCTGCGCATGTATGATGCCTTTGCCTCCATCGGCGCTGCCGTGCGCGCCAGCCGCGAGTTCACCTGCGCGGCCAGCGCCTGCGAGCGCACCGTTACGCAGTCGAGCGGCATTCCACTCTGAACAATTATCCCGTTTAAAAAGTCAGGCCGGCGGCGCGGATGCCTTCCGCGCCGCTTTGCGTTCCAGCCCCAGCTGGTGTTCGCGGTAGATGATGAAGATGCCGGCCGAAATGGTGATCGCCGTCCCGATCAGCATGGAGAACGTCGGCACGTCGCCGAACAGCACATAGGCAATGACGATGCCAAGAATGATCGAGGAATAATCGAACGGCGCGACGGTGGAGACATCCGCATGCCGATAGCTTTCCGTGAGAAAGATCTGCCCCAGGCCACCGAAGAAGCCGGAGGCAATGAGGAAGATCTTGACCTCGGTCGACAACTCCGCCCAGCCGAAGGGCAGGCTGAGCAGCGAAAGCACCGCAGCCGTCAGCGAGAAATACACCACGATGGTCGAGGTTTTCTCGGTGCGCACCAGCTGGCGCGTCTGCACCATGGCGAGCCCCCCGAGCACCGCCGCCAGCAGCACGGAGGCAGCTCCCATGGCCGGACCGCTTTCCATGCCGCCATGGCTGAACAGCGAAAGCTTCGGCCAGGAAATGATCAGCACGCCGAAGATGCCGATGGCAACCGCCGTCCAGCGATAGACGCGCACCGTCTCCTTCAGGATCAGCGCGGCGAAGATGACCGCCATCAGCGGCGAGGCATAGCCGATGGCAATCGCATCGGGCAGCGGCAGATGAATGAGTCCGTAAAAGCCGCAGGCCATGCCGCCAATCCCGAGCACGCCGCGCTTCAGGTGTCCGAACGGGCTACTGGTGCGAAAGGCGGTGTTGAGGTCGCCGCGCATGGCGAGATAAATGAGGATCGGCACCAGCGCAAAGGCAGACCGGTAAAAGGTGATCTGGCCGGCGGGAATACCGTCGCCGGCCGCCTTGATGCATGTCTGCATGCCGAGAAAGACGATGACGGACAGAATTTTCATGGCAATCCCCCGCAAGGGATCATGGGCCTCGGGACTCATAACGCTAACTCGCCGCCGGACCTGACAGAACCGACCAAAGGAATATAAGGACTCAGGAAGTCTCGACAGTAACCCAAACTGCCGACCTGAATCATCATCTCTTGTGATGAATCGATCAATCTGGAAAAATTGCGGCTGCAGGCCTCGACATCGGTCGCCTTTGGGCCGAGTTTTAGCAATCATTCAGTTTTCAGTGCAATATTCGTGGCCGCTTCCTCACCGTCGACGAAATATTCGGCCCCATTTGCCAAGTCCAGACCAGGAAATAACATGCGCACAGATACGGGTCAGATCGTCCATCTGGCAGACTACCGCCCCACTGACTTCGTTCTGGAACGTGTCGATCTGACCTTCGAACTGGATCCGACGGCCACGCGACTGGAAGCCCGCCTTATCTTTCACCGTCGGCGCGGTGCGGACGGCAAAGCACCGCTCATCCTCGATGGCGACGAGCTGACGCTTGCCGAACTGCGGCTCGACCAGAACGAACTGCCGGCCGCCCAATTCGACGTGACGCCGGACAGCCTCGTGATCCGCGACCTGCCGGAGACGGCTCCCTTCGAGGTGACGGTCATCACCGTCATCAACCCTGAAGCCAATACGCAGCTGATGGGGCTTTACCGCACCAGCGGCGTCTATTGCACCCAGTGCGAGGCGGAAGGCTTTCGCCGCATCACCTATTTCCCCGACCGGCCGGATGTGCTGGCGCCCTACACGATCACCATCATTGCTGACAAGGCGACCAATCCGGTGCTGCTGTCGAACGGCAATTTCCTCGGTGGCGGCAATTATGACGAGGGGCGCCATTTCGCCGCCTGGTTCGATCCCTTCCCCAAGCCGAGCTATCTGTTTGCGCTGGTCGCCGGCGATCTCGGCGTCGTTGAAGATACGTTCACCACGCACTCCGGCCGCGAGGTCGCGCTGAAAATCTATGTGGAGCACGGCAAGGAGCCGCGCGCCGCCTATGCCATGGATGCGCTGAAGCGCTCGATGCGATGGGATGAGGAGCGTTTCGGGCGCGAATATGATCTCGACATCTTCATGATCGTCGCCGTGTCCGACTTCAACATGGGCGCCATGGAGAACAAGGGCCTCAACGTCTTCAACGACAAATATGTGCTGGCTGATCCGGAAACCGCCACCGACCAGGACTATGCCAATATCGAGGCAATCATCGCGCATGAGTATTTCCACAACTGGACCGGCAACCGCATTACCTGCCGCGACTGGTTCCAGCTCTGCCTCAAGGAAGGCCTGACGGTTTACCGCGATCACGAATTTTCAGCGGACCAGCGCTCGCGCGCCGTCAAGCGCATCGCCGAAGTGCGCCACCTGAAGTCGGAGCAGTTTCCCGAGGATGCCGGCCCGCTGGCACATCCGGTGCGCCCGACGACCTATCGCGAGATCAACAATTTCTACACGACGACCGTCTATGAGAAGGGTTCGGAAGTCACCCGCATGATCGCCACCATTCTCGGTCGCGATCTCTTCAAGCAGGGCATGGACCTCTATTTCGACCGGCACGATGGCGAGGCCGCGACCGTCGAGGATTTCGTCGCGTGTTTTGCAGAGGTGAGCGGCCGCGACCTGTCGCAGTTCTCGCGCTGGTATCATCAGGCGGGAACGCCGCGGGTCACCGTCTCGGCACGCTACGATGCCGCAGCCCAGACTTTTAGCCTGTCGCTGGAGCAGGCAATTCCCGCCACGCCCGGCCAGCCGGTCAAGGAGCCGATGCACATCCCCCTCTCCTTCGCGCTGCTTCTGGACAATGGCGCCATTGCCGAGCCGGCTTCGGTGTCGGGTGGCGAGGTAACGGGCGATGTCCTGCATCTTCAGGAGCGCGCGCAGACCTTCACCTTTGCCGGCATCGCCAAGCGCCCGGTCCTGTCGCTTAACCGCGGCTTTTCGGCGCCGATCAATCTCGATTTTGCCCAGACGCCGGAAGACCTTGCCCATATCGCCCGCCACGACAGCGACCTGTTTGCGCGTTGGCAGGCGCTTACGGACCTGGCCCTGCCGAACCTGATGCAGGCCGCGCGCGATGCCCGCGCCGGCAACGACATCACCTGCGATCAAGCTTTGCTGTCGGCGCTTCTGGAAGCCGTCGGTGACGAGAGCCTGGAGCCGGCCTTCCGCGCGCAGGTGCTCGCCCTGCCGAGCGAAGCCGACATTGCGCGCGAACTCGGCGGCAATACGGATCCGGACGCGATCCATGCCGGTCGCCAGGCCATCTTGGCCCTGGTGGCAGAGGCCGGCGCAAAAACCTTCGAACAGCTGTTTGACACCTTGCGCGGTTCGGGCCCGTTTACACCCGATGCCGCAAGCGCCGGCAAGCGGGCGCTGCGCAACAGCGCCCTCTCCTATCTGTCCTATCTGGATGGCGGCGTCGACCGTGCGTCGAGCGCCTTTGCAGAGGCCGACAACATGACCGACATGGTGCAGGCGCTGACGGTGCTTGCGCATCGCTTCCCCGGTCAGGCCGCCACGGCCAATGCGCTCGGAGCCTTCCTCAAGCGGTTCGAAGGCAATGCCCTGGTGCTCGACAAGTGGTTCTCGCTGCAGGCGACCATTCCCGGCAACGCCGCGCTGGCGCGCGTGCGCGCACTGATGGAAGATCCGAACTATGTCGCCGGCAATCCGAACCGGGTGCGCGCGCTGATCGGCGCCTTCGCCTTCTCCAACCCCACCGGCTTCAACCGTGCCGATGGCGAAGGCTACCGCTTCCTTGCCCGCCAGATCCTTGCCATCGATCCGCGCAATCCGCAGCTTGCCGCACGCCTCCTGACGGCCATGCGCTCGTGGCGGTCGCTGGAACCGGCGCGCGCCGAGCATGCGCGGGCGGCTCTTTCCGAGATCAGCGGCACGGCCGGCCTCTCCACCGATGTGCGCGACATTGTCGAGCGCATGCTGAAGGAATGACGTTCAGCGGGCGCCGACTGCAATCTTTTCAGTTGTAGCGCCCGTTTCCGCAGCCTCTGATTCCGCGAAAACACGCGAAATTGCGCGAAAACGACTCAAACGCAAAAACCGGACCATATGGTTAAGATTTTATGACCACATGCTCTGGACAAGGCGAATCGGCTTTGATTCACTGTGCATAGTTCGCAAGCGGCATTGCGAATCACGACGAGGGATCAATCAGAGCTATGGCGAACGTGCAGCGGGAGACCGCAGCCGAGGAACGGCTGCGCTTCAAATTTCCGGACGGCCTCACTCTACCGGCCATGGATGGAAGCATGCTGTCGGCGCTCAGGCATCGGCTGGACCGCCTGCCGAGCGCCGAGCTTTGGCTCAAACGCTCGATCCCGATCCTGATCATTGCCTTCCTGGCCGTCGTTGCCGCCTCGCGCCTGCTGGGGCTCGTGTCGGAACGGGCGCGCATGGAAGAGGCCGCGCGCCAGTCGACGGCGCTTCTTGCTGCCGCCAGTGCGGCAGCCTTTGCCGGTCACGAACAGCCCTTTGCCAGCTCCGACCGCAAGGCGGCCGAGGAGCGGCTGGCGCTCTTCCTGCCGCAGACCAAGCTGCAGCCGGGCGCCTTCATCGTCCTGGTCGATGCAACGGGACGCATTTTCGGCAGCAGCTTCCAGGCACGCCCCTATATCGGCGAGCGCCTCGACACGCTCCTGCCGGAAATGGTGGCGCTTCGCCGCTTCGGCGACGATGACGGTGTCATCGAGACCCGGTTCAACGACATTCCCCATTATGCCGCCATCAAGGCCATTGGTGGTCCGGCCGGCGGGCTCGTGGTCGCCGGCCACTCGCTGGAAGCCGCCGATCAGTTCTGGCGCCAGCAGGTTTCGCTCAACGTCACGCTGTTTACCGGCATCTCCTCGGTGCTACTCGTCATCCTCTATGCCTATTACATGCAGGTAAAGCGCGCCCGCGACGCCGACGAAATCTTTCTGGAATCCAACATGCGGGTGGAAACGGCGCTGTCACGCGGCCGCTGTGGCCTCTGGGATTTCGATCTCGCCAACCGCCGCCTGTTCTGGTCGCGCTCCATGTATGAAATGCTCGGCCTGCCGCCGGGCAACAACATGCTGTCCTTCAGCGAAGCGGCCCGCATGATGCACCCCTCCGACGGAAATCTCTTTGCGCTGGCACGCTCTGTCGGGCGCGGCCATGAAAAGCAAATCGACCAGGTGTTTCGCATGCGCCATGCCGCCGGCCACTATGTGTGGATGCGCGCCCGTGCCCAGGTGATGAAATCGAGCAGCGGCCGCACCCACGTCATCGGCATCGCCATGGACGTGACCGAACAGCATCGCCTCGCTCAGCGCTATGCCGAGGCCGACCAGCGCCTGGCGGACGCCATCGAGTGTACGTCGGAAGCTTTCGTGCTCTGGGACAAGAACGACCGTCTGGTCATGTGCAACACCCACTTCCAGCAGGCCTATGGGCTGCCGGACAGCGTGCTGGTGCCCGGGACGGAAAAGAACGTCGTCACGGCGGCCGCGGCCCGCCCCGTCATCGAACGGCGCATTGCCGACCCCGATCACAACGGCTTTTCGCGCACCACCGAAGTGCAGCTGGCCGATGAACGCTGGCTGCAGATCAACGAGCGGCGCACCGCAGATGGCGGCATGGTTTCCGTCGGCACCGATATCTCGCTTCTCAAGCGCCACCAGGAGCGCCTGCGCGAATCCGAGCGCCGGCTGATGGCAACCATCGGCGACCTCTCGTCGTCGCAGAAGAAGCTCGAGCGCCAGAAGGCGGAGCTTTCGGTCGCAAACGCCAATTATCAGGCCGAGAAGGAGCGCGCCGAGGCCGCCAACAAGGCAAAATCGGAATTTCTGGCCAATATGAGCCATGAGCTGCGCACGCCGCTCAACGCCATCCTGGGCTTTTCGGAAATCCTGCTGAACGGCATGTTCGGCCCGGTCGGCTCGCCGAAATACAGCGAATATGCCCGCGACATCCACGACAGCGGCAAGCACCTGCTGAACGTCATCAACGACATCCTCGATATGTCGAAGATCGAGGCCGGCCACATGAAGATCGTCTGCGAGACGATCGATCTGGCGCCGCTGATCGAAGAGAGCATACGTCTGACATCCATGCCGGCCGAGGAGAAGTCGATCACCGTGACCCAGCGTGTCGATGCGGGCCTGTGCATGAGCGGCGATCGGCGCGCCATGAAGCAGATCCTGCTCAACCTGCTGTCCAATGCGGTAAAGTTCACCAACGAGGGCGGCCGCGTCGAATTGCGCGCCCATCAGTCGGAGCGTGGCCTGCAGCTTACCATTGCCGATACCGGCATCGGCATTCCCCGCACGGCCATCGGCAAAATCGGCCAGCCTTTCGAGCAGGTGCAGAGCCAGTATGCCAAGAGCAAGGGCGGCTCGGGGCTTGGCCTTGCCATCTCCCGTTCGCTCGTGGCGCTCCATGGCGGCTCGATGCGCATCCGCTCCAAGATCGAATGCGGCACCGTCGTCGGCCTGTTCATCCCCCAGGAGAAGACCGCCGCGGCGATAGCGTCGACAGCAGAATTGCCCGAACCCGCTTCGACAGCCGCTTGATCTCGGCCTCGACAAGCTTGAGGCTCGGGGCGTCGGCCGCCGTCAGCAACCGCTCGATCAGCCCTGCCGGCGCATCCTTCGGCTCGAAGGAGCCCTCCACGCACAACCGCACGATCTGCGAAAGCTCCGTGTAGAGGTGCAATGCCGCAAGGCAGGTCTCCAGGTCGTCGGGCGACAGAACCGAAGGGCCGTGACGCTTGAGCGCCGCCTCGGTGCCGTTCGTCTGGCTCTCGTCCCCGCTTTCATCCTCGCCGGGCGCGGGTTCGCTGCCGGCCACCAGCCGCAGATATTGCGCCAGAAACTCGATATCGATCAGCCCGCCGGGGATGAGCTTCAGATCCCAGAGGTCGCGCGGCGGCTTCTCCTTGTCGATCAGCCCGCGCATCTCGGCGACGTCCGCTGCAATTTTTGCCCGATCCGTGGGCTCTGCCAGCACCTCGGCAATGACGCCGGACGCCTCGGCCATCAGGCTTTCCTCGCCGCACACCATGCGCGCCCGCGACAGCGCCATATGCTCCCAGGTCCAGGCCTCTTCCAGCTGGTACTTGCGAAAAGCGTTGATGCGGGTGGCAACCGGCCCCTTGTTGCCGGAAGGGCGAAGCCTGAGGTCCACCTCGAAGATGATGCCCTCGGCGGTCGGGGCCGACAGCGCCGCAATCAGCCGCTGCGTCACGCGGGTAAAATAGCGCATCGCATCGAGCGGCTTTGCGCCGTCCGATTCCGCCACGTCGTCGGGATAGTCGTAGAGCAGGATGAGGTCGACGTCGGAACCGGCCGTCAGCTCGAAACTGCCGAGCTTGCCCATGCCCATCACGGCCACCCGTCCGCCTGGATAGCGGCCATGCGCCTGCTTCATCTCGCGCATGACGGCTGAAAGTGCCGCATCGATGACAAGGTCGGCGAGATCGGTGAAGGCGCGCCCAGCCTGCTTGCCGGTAATGGCGCCCGTCAGCAGCCGGATGCCGATCAGGAAGCGCTGCTCGGCGGCAAAGATGCGCAGCCGGTCCAGCACCTCCTCGTAGTGGCGGGCCGCGCCAACGAAGGATGCCAGCCGGTCCGAGAGATAGGTCCGCGTCGGGATTTCCTGCATCAGCCCCGGATCGAGCATACCGTCGAAGACATGCGGGCGCGCCGCCACGATATCGGCCAGACGCGGCGCCGCCGACATCACCATGACGAGCAGCGAGAGAAGACCCGGATTGGTGTTCAGCAGCGAAAACAGCTGGATGCCGGCCGGCAGCGCCTTCAGGAAGCCGTCGAAGCGCAACAGCGCATCGTCGGCTCTCTTGCTGCGCCCGAACGCGCTCAGAAGCTCGGGCATCAGTTCCGTCAACCGTTCGCGCGCCTCCACCGATTGCGTCGCCCGATATCGCCCGTAATGCCAGGTGCGGATCACCCGCGACATGTCGGCCGGTCGCTCGAACCCGAGGCGTGACAATGTCTGCAGCGTTTCCGGATCGTCGTTCTGCCCGGTAAACACCAGATTGCCATCGCCGGCCGAGAGCTTGTTTTCCTGCTCGAAGAGTTTGGCATAGCGGCGCTCCACCGTACGCAGCACCGCCTCCAGCTTTTCCGAGAAGGCGGCCGTATCGGCAAAGCCCAGCATGAAGGCGATGCGCTTCAGCTCCGCTTCGCTGTCGGGCAGGCGATGTGTCTGCTCATCGCGCACCATCTGGATGCGGTGCTCCACATCGCGCAGGAACCAGTAGGCCTGCGTCAGCTCCTCGGCGATCTCGGGGCGGATCCACTGCGCATCGGCAAGAGCCTTCAACGCCGCCTCGGTCTCGCGCTCGCGAAGTTCCGGCATGCGGCCGCCGGCGATCAGCTGCTGGGTCTGGGCGAAGAACTCGATTTCGCGGATGCCGCCGCGTCCGAGTTTCACGTCATGCCCCTTCACGGCAATCGCGCCATGCCCCTTGTGGGCGTGGATCTGCCGCTTGATCGAGTGAATATCGGCGATCGCTGCGTAGTCGAGATATTTGCGGAACACGAAGGGCACCATGTCGCGCAAAAAGGCCTCGCCCGCCGCAAGATCGCCCGCCATCGGGCGTGCCTTGATATAGGCTGCGCGCTCCCAGTTCTGCCCGCGTCCCTCGTAGTAAATGAGGGCCGCCTCGACCGGCACGGCAAGCGGCGTCGAACCCGGATCCGGGCGCAGGCGCAGATCGGTGCGGAACACATAGCCGTCGCCGGTGCGCTCCTGTAGGATGCGGATCAGCCGGCGCATCATGCGCCCATAAAGCTCCGTCACCTCCAGCGGATCAATGACGCTCGCCGCATCCGGATCGAAAAATACGACGATGTCGATATCGGAGGAATAGTTGAGCTCGTAGGCGCCGAGCTTGCCCATGGCGAGCACGATCAGCCCGGAATTTTCCGCAGGATTTGCCGGATCGGGCAGTCTCAGCTTGCCGCTCTGGTGATGGGCAAGCAACAGGTGGTCGATGGCAGCGGCTACCGCGGCATCTGCCAAGAGGCTCAGCCACCGGGTCGTTTGCCGGCATTCGATGAGGCCTGCAAGATCGCCGAGCGCCAGCAGAAAGCTCACCTCCCGCTTGGCGTGGCGCAGGGTCGTCATAACCTCGCCCTCGCTAGGTATCCTGTCTTGTCCATCGGGCTGCCAGCTCACACGCGCGCGCCGGATCGCCTCTTCGATCAGGACGTCCAGAGGAGCTTTAAGCGCGCGTGCCAGAAGCTCCGGGCTGATCGCTGCAAGGTCGCGCAGATAAGGCGACAGCGAAAAGGCGGCGACCAAAAAATCCTTGAGCGCCCCCGCCTCAGCCAGCATGCCGGCGATCGCGGGCTCCCGGCTTCCCATCTCCTTCAAGGCGGCAAGAGCCGCCTTCGCCTCCGTCTGGTTGAACGGCTTCAACGCATCCGCCGCCACGTCGCCGAGGCCTATCGCCTGTGTCGCCACGATCTCTTCCTCCCTGGTCCCTTGCGGGATTAGTTAGGGCTTTTGGGCGGGAAAGACCATCGTCACGGTCAAGCCGGGGCGGCCTGCATCCTCGCCATGCGTGTCGGACAGCTCCAGCCGCCCGCCATGCAGTTCCATCACGGCCTCAACGAGCGAGAGGCCAAGGCCGGTGCCGGGCTTGGAGCGGCTCTCGTCCAGCCGCACGAAGCGTTTCTTGACCTCCGCCCGCTTGTCGGCCGGAATGCCGGGGCCATTATCGGCAACCGCAAGCTGCAGACTGTCGCCGGAGCGCGACAACAGGACACGGATTGCCGGCTCATGCCCGCCGTCGCAGGCATATTTGATGGCATTGTCGAGCAGGTTGAAGATCGCCTGCCCGATCAGTTCGCGATTGCCCTGTACGATCAGCCCCGGCTCGATCTCGGTCGTCAGCAAAAGCCCCGCCTCCTCGGCCACCGGCTCGTAGAGTTCGGCGCTGTCGGCGGAAATTGCCGACAGATCGACGGCGCTCATTTCGGCGGCGATCGAACCTGCCTCGACGCGGGAAATCATCAACAGCGCGTTGAAGGTGCGGATCAGCTGATCCGATTCGCCGATAATACCCTCGAGCGCCTGGCGGCGAATGTCGGCGCTGTCTTCGGAGAGGGCATCGGCTGCCTTATTGCGCAGGCGTGTGAGCGGCGTCTTCAGGTCGTGGGCGATGTTGTCGGAAACCTGGCGAAGGCCTTCGTTCAGCTTTTCGATGCGCTCCAGCATCAGGTTGAGCGATTCCGACAGACGGTCGAACTCGTCGCCGGAAACGCCGACCGGCAGGCGCTGCGACAGGTCACCCGCCATGATCTTGGTGCTGGCTGCCGACATCCGGTCGATGCGGCGCAGCGCATTGCGGCCGATGCCGAACCAGATGAACAGCGCACCAAGACCCATGATGGCAAGCGCCACCATCAAAGCGCGGCGCACGATGCCCCGAAATCGGCCCGGCTCGCCAAGATCGCGGCCCACCATCACGCGCAGGCCATTGTCGAGAAAGAACACGTTGGCGGTTGCCAGATGCGGACGCGGCGGGCCGTTCTCGGTATAGGGCTCGTAGCGGAACGGCATGCCCGTCCAGCCCTCCTTGTCGAGAACGCCCGGCTGCACCGATTGCACGTTGCCGGCGAGCATTTCGCCGGTCGGACCGGCAATGACGTAGAGATTGGCGCCGGGCTGGCGCGCGCGCCGCTCCATCATGCGCAGCAGCAGATTGATGCCGCCGCGATCATAGGCCCCGCGTATGTCGGTGATTTCCTGGTTCAGGCCCTCGCGCACCTGCTGCGCCAAAATCCGCTCGGACATCGCCGTCACATAGACGACGAGAAAGACGGCGCAGAGCGCAAAGAGGACGATGTAGAGCGCCGACAGCCGCACGGCGGTGGAGCGGAACAGCATGCGCAGGCGGCTCATGACGGGATCACGCCTCGTCCTTGATCATGTAGCCGGCGCCGCGAATGGTCTTCAAAAGCGGCTTGTCGAACTCCTTTTCGATCTTGGAGCGCAGCCGCGACACATGCACGTCGATGACATTGGTTTGCGGATCGAAATGGTAATCCCAGACATTTTCCAGGAGCATGGTGCGCGTCACCACCTGGCCGGCATTCTTCATCAGATATTCCAGCAGGCGAAACTCGCGTGGCTGCAGCAGAACCTCCTTGCCGCCACGGCGCACCTCATGCGACAGCCGGTCAAGCTCCAGGTCGCCGACCCGGTAGATCATGTCCTGCTCGGGTGCACCCTTGCGCCGTCCCAGCACTTCGACGCGGGCGAGAAGCTCGCTGAAGGCATAGGGTTTCGGCAGGTAGTCATCGCCGCCGGCGCGAAGCCCGGTCACCCGGTCATCCACCTGTCCGAGCGCCGACAGGATCAGCACCGGCGTGTTGATGTTGCGCTTGCGCAGCTCGCTGATGACGGAAATTCCGTCGCGGCGCGGCAGCATGCGGTCGATCACCATCACGTCATAGGTGTTCTCGCAGCCCATGAAGAGGCCGCTTTCGCCATCGCTGGCGTGGTCCACCACAATGCCGGCCTCACGAAACGCCTTCGTCATGTAGGCGGCCGCTTCAAGATCGTCTTCAATCACCAGAATCTTCATGTGTGGAACAATAGACCGAGGCTGGCCCTCGGTAAAAGCGGTTTCACCGCTCAACGGGGTCTCGGGCGAATTCATCTGCATCTGTGAATGTCTCCTCGACTGACGAAAAGGGGGCGCCGCGCTGACCAGCCCGACGCCCCCGCCATTAACCGTTGACGGGACCGGTCAGCCTTCGTTGATCGGCAGTGCGATGAAGCGGCTGCCGCTATCGGACTGAACCTGGAACAGCGCCCGGGTGCGGCCATCCTTGCGGGCCTGCTCGATCGCCTTGCTGATATCGGCGGCCGAAGAAACCTCCTGGTTGTTGACCGAGGTGATCTTCTCGCCCTGGCGCAGGCCCTTGGCGGCAGCATCGGAGTCGGGATCGACATCGGTCACCGCAACGCCCGTGCCGTCTTCGGCGGGGGCAACCGTGATGCCGAGGCTTGCCAAAGCCTTTTCAGTCGAGGGCTGTGCCTGTTCCGGCGCCTTGCCGCTGTTTTCCGCCTTGGCGGCATCGTCGCTCGCAAGATTGCCGAGCGTGACGGCGACCGACTGCGCCTTGCCGTTGCGCCAGATGGAGACATCCACCTTATGGCCGGGGCCGAAGGCTGCCACCTTCTTGGCCAGGTCGCGGGCATCCTTGATCGGCTCGCCGTTGACGGCCGTGATCACGTCACCCTGCTTGATGCCGGCCTTGGCACCCGGGGAATTCTCCTGCGGCGACACGACGAGCGCGCCCTTGGCTTCCGAAAGGCCAAGCGAATCGGCGATATCCTGCGTCACCGGCTGGATCTGCACGCCGAGCCAGCCGCGCTCGACCTTGCCATCCTTCATGAGGTCGGCGATCACGTCCTTGGCGGTGGAGGCGGGAATGGCAAAGGCAATGCCGACGCTGCCGCCGGAGGGCGAGAAGATTGCCGTGTTGATGCCCACCACTTCGCCGTTCAGGTTGAAGGTCGGGCCACCGGAATTGCCACGGTTCACGGCCGCATCCACCTGGATGAAATCGTCATAGGGGCCGGAGCCGATGTCGCGACCGCGGGCCGAAACGATGCCCGCCGTTACGGTGCCACCCAGACCGAAGGGGTTGCCGACAGCCACCACCCAGTCGCCGACGCGGGTCTTGCTGTCATCGGCAAACTTCACATAGGTGAACTTGCGGTTGGCATCGACCTTCAGGAGAGCCAGATCCGTGCGGCTGTCCTTGCCGACCAGCTTGGCGTCAAGCTCGGTGCCGTCTTCGAGCACGACCGTATAGGCCGAACCGTCGGAGACGACGTGGTTGTTGGTAACGAGATAGCCGTCTTCGGAGATGAAGAAGCCGGAGCCCTGCGCCGTCGGGCGCAGATGATGCGGACGGTTGGGGTTCTTGTCGGCGCGCTGCTGGTTGCGGCCGCCCTGATCGCCCTTGCCGCCCGGGCCATTCTGGCCGCCGAACTCGCGGAAGAAGCGCTTCAGCGGATGGTCATCCGGCAGCTGGTCGAGACCGCGACCGCCGAAATTGAACGAGAAATTGCCCGGGTCATCATCGGATACCGGCGTTGAATCCGACTGAACACGCACGGACACGACGGCAGGCGAGACGGCCGACACGACATCGGCAAAGCTCGGAGCCTGCGGTGCATTGACGGTCACCGGGTTCGCATAGGTCTGCGCGACATAGGCGGGAACACCGGTGGAGAGCATGACAGCCGCGAGGCCCGCCACGGTCGAGCCCTTCAGCACTGTCTTCAACGAGGGACGTCCGATCTTGCTCTTGAGCATTGTGAGATACCTTCTTCTTCAGGTCATTCAGACTGGGGTGCCGGAGGTCCGGCGGCGGTGGATGACTGAAGATATAGGAGCCCCGACCTTAACTGCACGTGTCCGACCCATGAATTGTTTGTAATGTTTGCCGACAACCGGAGGGACTGCCGGCTGGCCGGTGAAAACTTTGCGCAAGCCAAGGCGCGGTGTGGGTTTAAGCAACTGTATCGAAACGACTTTACGAATGGGCAGGTAAAAATCAGTCGCCCAGCAGTCTATCCAGCCGGGCCTGTTCGTCGGAGCTCAGCGCGCGTTCCTCGGGCACCTCTCTGCGGCGCCTCGACATCGTCACCACCGTCACGCCGCCGATCACCAGAAGCACCACGGGCATCGCCCACAGCGCCATCGTCTTGCCGCTCAGGCGCGGCTTCAACAGCACGAACTCGCCGTAGCGGGAAACGACATAGTCGATCACCTGGGCGTCGCTGTCGCCGCCTTGAATGCGCTCGCGCACCAAGAGCCGCAGGTCGCGCGCCAGTTCCGCATTGGAATCATCGATGGACTGGTTCTGGCACACCATGCAGCGCAGCTGTGCCGACAGATGTCGTGCCCGCTGCTCGAGCGCCGGATCCTTCAGCACCTCGTCCGGATTGACCGCAAGCGCAGGAAGCGCCGTCAGCCCGATGAGCGCAGCAACCGCCAGTCCATTCAACCACCCCCTGATTTTGTGGCGCCTCGTCAAACGCGAAAAATCCCCTCTCCCCGCCTGCGGGGAGAGGGTTAGGGTGAAGGGCACCCTCGGCGTCAGGTACAATAGGAGAGTAAGAGGCAGGCGCCCGATACGAAGCATCATTCGGCCGGCTCCAGTGCAACCTTTGCCAGCTTGGCGCGGCGACTGGGCGCACCGACGCGCAGTCGGCGGTCCGACAGCGACACGAAGCCGCCGATCATCATGATGACCGCCCCGCCCCAGATGCACAGGATGAACGGCTTCCACCAGATGCGCACGACAAGGCCACCGTCTTCCATGTGGTCGCCCAGCGAGACGTAGAGCTGGCTTGCGCCAAAGCTCAGAATGCCCGCTTCCGTCGTCGGCATGCGGCGCGCCGTGTAAAGCCGTTTCGAGGACCAGACATCGGCGATCGCGACGCCGCCGCGGCTGACGGTAAAGTGCCCGCGCTCCTCGGTGAAGTTTGGTCCGACCGCCTCGCGCATGCCGTCAAACAGCAGCGTGTAGCCGCCCGCCTCTGCCGTCTCGCCCTGGCGCATCTCCACCACATGTTCCGTCTGGAAGGTGGTGACTGCAACGATGCCGAGCACGGTGACGCCAAGGCCCAGATGCGCCAGCGCCGTGCCGAAGGCCGAGCGCGGCAGGCCCTTGAGGCGCGCAAACGCAACCTTGAAGGAAAGCTTGCCGAAATTGGCGCGGTACCAGAGATCCGCCAGTGCCCCGAAGACGAGATAGAAGCCGATGGCAAGGCCAAGCGCTGCCACAACCGGGCCGCCGCTTTGCGCATAAAGCAGGCCGAATCCTGCCGCGAGCGCAAGTCCCGCCGCCACGTAGAGCCGCTGCAGCGCGCCCAGAAGATCGCCACGCTTCCAGGCCAGCAACGGCCCGAAGGGCACGGCAAGCAGCAAGGGGATCATCAGCAAGCCAAAGGTTAGGTTGAAGAAGGGCGCGCCGACCGAGATCTTTTCGCCCGTCAGCGTTTCCAGCACCAGCGGATAGAGCGTGCCGGTCAGCACGGTTGCGGTCGAAACGGTCAGGATAAGGTTGTTCAGCACCAGCGCCCCCTCGCGAGAGATCGGTGCAAACAGGCCGCCGCTTTTCAGCGTCGGCGCGCGCCAGGCAAACAGCACGAAGGCGCCGCCGATGAAGAAGGTCAGAATCGCCAGAATGAAGATGCCGCGCGACGGATCGGTCGCAAAGGCATGCACCGATGTCAGCACGCCCGAGCGCACCAGAAACGTGCCGAGCAGCGACAGCGAAAACGTCATGATGGCCAGAAGCACGGTCCAGATCTTCAGCGCCTCGCGCTTTTCCATCACCAGCGCCGAATGCAGAAGGGCGGTTCCGGCAAGCCAGGGCATGAAAGAGGCGTTTTCCACCGGATCCCAGAACCACCAGCCGCCCCAGCCCAGTTCGTAATAGGCCCAGTAGGAGCCCATGGCGATGCCGGCGGTCAGGAACGTCCAGGCGGCGAGCGTCCAGGGCCTCACCCAGCGTGCCCAGGCCGCGTCGATGCGTCCTTCGATGAGGGCGGCGACGGCAAACGAGAAGCAGACCGAAAAGCCGACATAGCCGAGATAAAGAAGCGGCGGATGGATGGCGAGGCCGAAATCCTGCAGGACCGGGTTCAAATCCTGCCCTTCCGCCGGTGCCGGGTCCAGCCGCAGGAAGGGGTTGGAGGTCAGCAGAATGAACAGCAGAAAGGCAACCGTGATCCAGGCCTGAACGGACAGCACCGTGGCGCGCAGCGTGTCGGGCAGGTTGCGGCCGAACAGGGCGACCATGGCGCTGAACAGCGTCAGGATCAGCAGCCACAGCAACATCGAGCCCTCGTGATTGCCCCAGACGCCGCTCACCTTGTAGATCATCGGCATCAGCGAATGGGAATTGTCCCAGACGTTCAGTACCGAAAAATCCGAGACGGCATAGGCCCAGGTCAGCACGCCGAAGGCAAAGGCCACCAGTACGAATTGCACCACGGAACCGACCGGCGCGAAGGCCATCAGCGCGGCGTCGCCGCGCCGCGCCCCCATGAGCGGCAGCACCGACAGCAGAAATCCCGTCGCCAGCGCCAGAACCAGCGCGTAATGGCCGATCTCGATGATCATGGCTTTGCCCCCTCGCCTTCCTTCCAGACGCCCTTCTTCTTCAGGCCGTCCGCCACTTCCTTGGGCATGTAATTCTCGTCGTGCTTGGCAAGCACCGAATCGGCAACGAAGGCATGGCTCCCGTCGAAGGCGCCTTCGGTCACCACGCCCTGTCCCTCGCGAAACAGGTCCGGCAGGATGCCGGTATAGGTTACGGGAACACTTGCGCCGCCATCGGTCACGTGAAAGCTGACGGTCGAGCCCGCGCCACGCTTCACCGAGCCCTCCTCCACCAGTCCGCCGAGCCGGATGCGGGTGCCCGGCTGCACGGCGGCCTTCTGCAGGTCGCTCGGCATGAAGAAATAGGCAACCGACTGGCTGAAGGCGAACATCACCAGAAGCACGGCAACCAGGATGAAGCTCATGCCGCCGAGGATCACGGCAAGGCGCTTCTGCTTGCGGGTCATCCTGCGGCTCATGGCGTCACTCCCTCGGCCGAAAGGCCGGTTTCTTTGGCCAGCGCCAGCAGGCGCCTGCCGGCCTCCTGATCGGCCGGAAAGGTTTTGAGCCCGGCCTTCAGGGCATCCGATGCCTTCGCCTTGTCGCCCAGCACCATGTAGGATCGTACCAGCCGCAGCCAGCCCTCGATATTGTCGGGATCGTCGCGAAGCCTCGCCGCAAGCGTGTCGACCATGCCGGCAATCATCTGCTGGCGCTCCTGCGGCGAAAGCTGCTGCATGGCCTCGACCTGTGCCGCGTTCGGATTGCCGGGCGCCTTTTGAGCGGCCGCAGGCGCGGTCGGGGCCGCGGCAAGCGGCGCGCCGCCATTCTTGCCGATATGCTCGCTAACGAGCGAAATCCAGGCGGCACCGGGCGGCGAATCTTTGAGGATCGCCTCGAAGGCGCGGCGCGCATCATCGGTGCGGCCGGCCTGCTCCAGCGCAAGGGCTGCATAAAAGCGAGCGCGCATATTGCGGCCGTCAAGCGCCACCGCCCTGTCGAAGGCGTGGCGGGCATCCTCCGTCACCACGCCCTCGTTGGACGCCACCAGCGTCTCGCCCAGACCCGCCAGCCGTTCGGAGCTTTCGCCGTTGAGGCGGATGGCGTTGCGATAAGCCATTTCGGCATCGCCGAGCCGCATGGCGCGGAAATAGATCGGCGCCAGAAGGTCCCAGCCGGCACCGTCATCGGGCTTTTCGGCCAGATGTCGCTCGGCCTTGGCGACCAGAAGCGCCATGTTGTTGCCGGGATTGGCCAGCCGCGCTTCCAGCGGCTGGGCGGGAAGGTCGGGATTTCCGAGAAACAGATAAAGACAGAGCCCGATGAGCGGCACGCAGAGGATCACCGACAGCGGCGCCAGGCGATGGCGTGCGCGGGATGCAGCCCCGCCACCCGTTCCTTTGGCATCGGCGCGCTTGTCGGCCAGCGCCAGCAACCGCCGGCCGATCTCGGCCTTGGCATAACCCGCCTCCTCGACGCCGATCAGCCCTTGCGCCCGGTCGCGGTCCACCTCGCGCAGCTGGTCGCGATAGACCGCCGCCTCATCCTCGCGCAACTCTTCAACGGGCCGCGCAGAGGTCATCAGTGGCCAGATCAGAACCGCCGAAACGCCCGCGGTGATAACTGCAAGAAGGATCCATAAAGTCATGAAGGCCAATTACTGCACTCGGGCCCCCATTCCAATCGGAAGGCAGGCGATGACACGAATTTGAGGCCATGACGACACCGGACCCCATCCGGCATGTCCACCGGACACGCCGGGCCGCGAGGCCCGCACAGGCTCACCCCACCTCTTGCCACCGACTGTGACGGCAGCCTTGATCTACGTCAATTGGCAAGAACGCCTCACGCGCTTTGCGCGCATCACTTCGGATAAAAACAACCCAGAATTCCGCGGACGGAGCCGGTCCTCGTGGCAAAGGCGGCGCCGCCTCAGGTCAGCGGCGTCCAGGTGCCATCCTCGTTGCGGCAGGCGGCGCCCCGTTCCTTGGCTTCGCGCCCGTCGATCGTGACGGTATGGGTATACTGGCGGCAGTTTTGCGATCCCACCTGATAGGGGGCGGCCGCCACCACCTCGCCGCGCACATTGCTGCCGGTCCAGGCGACCGGCTGGCCGACGGCGGCCTGTTCCAGGGCGCGATATTCCGCCTCGAGTGCGCGCTGCCGGTCGCCGCTGGAGATCTTCACCGGAATGCGCCCGATGATGCCGCCCTGCAATGCACTGATATAGTCGACGCCGGGCGCGGCACGGCCGAAGAACATCCCGCTGCGGGAACCGCTGGTTCCCGTGGTGGAACAGCCGTTCAGAATGCTGACTGACACAAGGGCGGACAAGACGAGTGTGGCAAAGCGCAAGTGCATTCTTCTCCAACATATTCTCAAAAACAGCGATGCGGACCAGACGTCCGAACCTGCCTCACCAGTTCTTTTAGCGTTTTCGTGGGCAAGGTCGAGCCCGAACCTGCCTTACCCCGTGCTGGCACCCTGTTTATCGGCACCGCTCTTGCTCAGACGATCTCCCTGGCGGGTCCCGGCAGCGTCAATCGGGCGCGCAACCCACCGCGCTCGCCGCGCGACAGTTCGAAGGCGCCCTGATATTCCCGGGTAATTTCGCCGACAATCGACAGGCCAAGCCCGGTGCCGGGCTTGCTCTCGTCCAGCCGCCGCCCGCGCTTCAGCGCTTCCTTGATCTCGTGCGGCTCAAGACCGGGCCCGTCGTCCTCGACGATGATCTCCACCCAGCTGCGCTTGGCGGCCTCTGCCCCTTCCGGCCCCTGCGCCGGATGGACCGACAGCCAGACCGTGGTTGACGCATGGCGCGCGGCGTTTTCCAGAAGGTTGCCGACGGTTTCCTCGACGTCCTGCTGCTCCATGGCCAGCGCCAGACCGGGCGGGCTCACCTCCAGCTGGAACTCCCGCTCGGAGTTCAGCCGGCGCATCACCCGCACCAGCCGTTCCAGAACCGGCTCTGCTTCGGTGCGCGCCAGAAGCGATTCGCGCTGGGCGGCAATGCGGGCGCGGTTCAGATAGGATTGCACCTGCCCCTGCATCGCCTCGGCCTGGCTGCGCACCAGCTCGCCCTGCGGCCGTTCCAGAAGGCGCGATTCGTTGAGGAGAACCGCAATCGGCGTTTTCAGCGAATGGGCAAGATTGCCGACCTGCATGCGGGCGCGCTCCACGATGCGCCGGTTGCTGTCGATGAGGGCGTTCATCTCGACGGCAAGCGATTGCACCTCGCGGGGGAACTTGCCTTCCAGGCGCTCCACCTCGCCGCGCCGCACCTTTTCGAGAGCCCGGCGCGCCTCGTCGAGCGGACGAAGGCCGAAGAGAATGGCCAGGCCGTTCACCACCAGGCTCCCCAGCCCGAAAACGATGAGGGCGATATAGAGATTGCGGGTAAAGCCGCTGATATCCTCATCCACCACCGAGAGATTGCCGGAGACGCGAAAGCGCGCCGCGCGTCCATCGGCATCCAGCACCACCTCCGTCTCGGCCACCAGCACATGGTTTCCATAGGCGTCGGTGGCCGGGTAGAAGCGCTCGTAGCGATTGTTGAACGGCACGTTGAGGATCGACGGCACCTGGATATTGGAGGTGCCGAGCGAGGAGGAGGACAAAGGCGTGGCGGCAAAGGTGCCGAGCGGTTCGACGATCCAGTACCAGCCGGTCTCGGGCTGCGAGAAGCGCAGGTCGCCGAGCTGCGGATTGCCGGCAAGGCTGTTGTCGTCGCCGATGGTGATCGAGTTGATCACGTTGTAGAGCTGCGCCCGCAACAGGTCGGTAAAGGCGCGTTCCGAGGATTTGGCATAGAGCGCCGAGATCACCAGCGCGATCACCACCAGCGCCAGCGCCGACCAGGCGGTCGCCAGCAGCAGAACGCGCGCTGTGACCGATTTAATGTACATCGTCGGGCGCTTGCATCCGGTATCCCAGCCCGCGCACCGTATCGATGAGGTCGACGCCGATCTTCTTGCGAAGCCGTCCGACAAAAACCTCGATCGTATTGCTGTCTCTGTCGAAATCCTGGTCATACATGTGTTCGATCAGCTCGGTTCGCGACACCACCTGGCCCATATGGTGCATCAGGTAGGAGAGAAGCCTGAATTCGTGAGAGGTGAGTTTCAGCGTAACGCCGTTGACCGTTGCCTTGGACGCCTTGGTGTCCAGACGCACCGGCCCGCAGGCAAGCTCGGAGGAGGAATGGCCGGCGGCGCGGCGGATGAGCGCCCGCACCCGCGCCAGCACTTCCTCCACATGGAAGGGTTTTGCCACGTAGTCGTCGGCGCCCGCATCGATGCCGGCCACCTTGTCGCTCCAGCGGTCGCGCGCCGTCAGCATCAGCACCGGCATGCCCTTGCCGGCCTGCCGCCATTTTTCCACGACCGTGATCCCGTCCATTTCCGGCAGGCCGATATCGAGAATCACCGCGTCATAGGGCTCTGTTTCGCCGAGAAAATGCCCCTCTTCGCCATCGAATGCCTGATCCACCACATAGCCGGCCTCCCGCAGCGCATCGGCGAGCTGCCGGTTGAGGTTGACATCGTCTTCGATCACCAGAATGCGCATGAGAGACCTTTGGAAGGCTTGGGCGTGAGGGTTGTGAGCCGTCTTCTACTACATCGGCACCCGGACAGTCACCTTGCGGGGACGCTCGCCGCTGCCCTGGACCAGAACGGTGACGATGCAGGTGCGGCCATCGTTGGAAGGCTGGGCGGACAGGAGTTGCCCACCGGTGTCACGCACCACTTTGGAGGCGGCATCACCGCAATCACCGGCAACCAGAACGAGGTAATCGCGTGCTGAGGCTTGCCCTGTCGAAAGGGTAAAGAGGGCCGCGGCAAGTATCGCGATCATCCTGTTTGATGCCATGACTACAACTTTCACTCGCGGTGACGCACGGTTTATGAACCGAACCATTGGTGGAATTATGTAACGAAAGGCGGCTGAATGGCAAATGAATGCGCCATTCAGCCGTCCAACTTTGGGTCACGAATGCATTAATTCCCGGTAATGCTTGTCTTGGCCGAGAGGCGCCCGTAGACGGCCAGAAGGCCGCCGACCGCACCGGCAAGGCTGGTGGCCGCCGCCGTGATATCGCCCTGGGCAACCGGCGAAACCTCCGTGCCGGTGGCCTGAAGCACGGAGGCGGCGATTGCGATCAGGCCACCCCAGACGGCCTTCGACTGATACCAGGCTTTCGAACTTTCCATCATTCATCTCCTTGGTTTTTCACGATGATGTCCGTGACGAGAGGAAGTCCGAGCGGCACGGCCCGCCCCAGTTGGCAAAGCCTGATGCGAAACGTGCTCGTGGCTGCGCCAAAGTCGCCGATTTCATCTGCTGCCGGATAGAGGAAGGCAGGCTCTGCCACCTCCACCATCCGCACCACGGTTGCGCCGGACAAAAGTTCGAGCCGGTAGCGTTCATCCGGCTCGTCAAGCGGGATGTCGCTGGCGTCCCAGTCGTCGGCATTGACGCGTCCGCGCCGCACCCAGGAAAACAGCACGCCGGCACCCTGGCGCACCGCCCTTGGATGCACAGGCGAAAGCGGCGTTTCGGCGCGCACCCCGCCGGCAAACGAATAAGGGCCGGCCCGCCCGCCGGAGGATGCAATAGCTTCGGCAATCCAGTTGTAGACGACGCCGCGCTCGTCGCTGCCAAGGGAGAGCGACCCAACGCCCGCCCCGAGCACCACCACCGGCGCGCCGATGACGGCACCGGCCGCCATCGCATCCTCCGTGCCGGCAAGTCCCCGCAGCAGCACCGTCAGGCGAAAATGTCCCGGCGCCGTTTCCAGCGACTCGGCAAACGACAGGATCTCCCAGACGCCGTTGGCAGAGAGGATCGCCAGGCGGTTTTCGCCCGAAAGCGCCCCCGCCTCGCCCACCGATGACAGGCCGTCGAAGAAGAGATCCAGTTCGATGGTGCTCGTCCGGTCGAAACGATCGGAGACGCCGCCCGTAAGCGCCGCCGTCAACCGCCCTATCTGCGCGGGCCGGTCCAGGGTGGTGCGGGCACGGTATCCTTGCGTGGTTGCCGAACTCGAGACAAGAATGCGCCGCCACGGGCTGCCATAGGCGGCCACGCGGGCAAAGCTTTCCGCCTCCCCCGCCTCGAAGCGCGGCAGGTCCATCAGGTGAAGAATCGGTGAGAACCCGGCAGAGACCGCCCCGCCGCCCGTCGAGCGGCCGCCGGCCGCCGCCGCGCTGGCCAGAAGTGCGGCAGGCTCATGGCGCTTTGCCTCGACCCGCCGCACCGCCCCTTCCTCGATCCGCGTCACCAGATAGACACCGTCCGGTCCGTCGGTCAGCCGCAGCGCGTCGCCGGGCGCAAGTGCCATATCGGCGGGCGAGAGGGCAAAGCTCAGGCTGCGCCGCGACAGATGATTGTCGCGCAGCAGGCTTTCCGCCGCCGCCTGTGCGGCTTCCTCGTAGAGTGTCGCGGCGAGGTCAGCGCGCAGGATACGGTTGCTTGTGCCGGCAATCTTGCGCGAGCGCACGGCAGCCTGCTCGTAATCCAGAACCGGATTGGCAAAGCTTGCGACGGCCTCTGCGGCAAAATCGCTGTCATGGCCGCGCACCTCTGTCCAGGCCGGCTCCTCGTCCTGCTCGGCCAGCACATCGATGACCCGGGCGACGCGGCTTGCCTGCGTGCGCGAGCGGAACCGCAAGCCTTCCGGCTCCTCGAGGACGTCGATGAGGAAGGCATTGGTCAAGGGCTCGATGAGCGCCCGCGCCGAAACCGTGTCCCCCTGCACATAGCCGATCAGGTCGCCGCTCACCTCGGAGACGTCGAAGGCGGTGAATCCGTGGTCGGTGAGGATGGCGGCAATCGCATCGGCAAGCGTGGTGGCGCCCAGCCGGCCGTTCAGCCAATGCCCGGTCTTCCAGTTGTCGCCGTCGCTCCAGACGGACAGCTCGTTGGGAAAGGCCGGGTAAGGCCGCGTATCCCAGGACCAGAGAAAGATATGGTTCGGGTCCACCATGCCCGCCGGCGCCTGCGTGCCCTGCCACCAGCCGTGGTGGGCCTCCAGAAACCGGCGCTGCATGCTGTCGCTGCGCGCGCCGTTCGAAAAATGCGGCGTGCCGCTGTCGGCCGATTTGGCGTCCGGAAACAGGTTCGGCTGGTTTGCCGCCTTGTCGATCGCCGAACAGCCAAGCTCGGTGAACCAGATCGGCTTTGCGCCGGGAACCCAGGCGGTCGGAACCGTCCTTTCGACGCCGCCCACCCGCTCGAAATGGTAATGGCTCCACCAGCCGGCGAGGTCCTTGTAGCGAAACACCCAGGGTTTTGACGCAAGCCCGTCGGTGATCGGTGTGCGCGCACGCAGCGTGCGCGCCGTGTCGCTTGCATAATACCAGTCAAAACCCTCGCCGCTGGCAATGGCGGCGGTGAGGGCCACCGGATCGTCCGCCAGGCGCGCTCCGTCGGGATTGGCATTGCCCAGATCGCTGTCGCGCCAGTCGCTGAGCGGCATGTAATTGTCGATGCCGACCGCATTGATGGCACTTGCGGCCCAGAGCGCATCCAACGGAAAATAGACGTCACCCGAACCGTCTGCCGGATGATACCCGAAATATTCGCTCCAGTCGCTCGCATAGGTCAGCTTTGTGGTCGTTCCGAGCAGCGCGCGCACGTCACCCGCCAGTGTGATCAACTGCTCGACAAAGGGAAAGCGGCCGCTTTCGCCCCGCACCCGCGTCAGCCCGACAAGTTCGGAGGCCAGGATCAGTCCGTCGATGCCGCCCGCATCTCTTGCAAGCGTTGCGTAATGCAGCACCATGCGGCGGTAACCATCGGTCCTGTTGCAGAAGGTCTCGACCTGCAGCCGGGCGGCACTTGTCTTGTCCGGCGAGCCCGCCACGCCCGGCGCCGGATGGCAGGTGATGCGCCCGCGCCAGGGATAGGCAGCCTGCCGGCTGCCGCCATAGGGGTCCGGCAGGCTGTTTGCGGCCGGCACATCCATCATCACGAAGGGATAGAGATAGACCTTGAGGCCTCGCGCCTTGAGGTCGCGGATCGCCTGGGTGACGCTCTGATCACAGGGCGTGCCGCCAAAAGCGGGGCCATCGCCGCTGTCGCTCACCAGATGCGCGCCGGCGCGCGAGATCCCTGCCACCTGCCAGGGCATGCTGAGCCCGGAGCGGGCGGCAACCTCGACGCCCGGCAGGATACGGCACTCGCCGGCGCGCAGGTCCGTGCCGAACCAGCTGACCACCAGCGCCACCCGCTGCAGATTGGGGCAGACCGCCTGCAACTCGTCGAGCGAGGCCTGCCAGTCGGTCGCCGCCGTCAGCGTGTGGCGGTTGAGCAGCCGTGCCGTGCCCGACCCGTCGTCATCGCTGACGGCCACCGTCGCATAGCCGAATTCGGTCGCGCCGGGGATCAGCGTGACGGCCCGCACCTGGCTTTCCAGCACCCCGACCGGTCGCACCACCTCGAACTGCAGAAGCGGAATGCGGTTGCCGAAATCGTCGATCGGCAGGCGCTCGAACACCACGTAGGCAAGGCCACGATAGGCGGGCGCCTTGCCGGTGCCCTGCTTGGCCTCGATGAGGGGGTCCGGCAACTGGCTGTCGGTGCCGCGATAGACACGCATCTCGATCGCTGTCAGGTCCAGTTCGCGCCCGTCAGCCCAGACGCGCCGCACATGACCGATCTCGCCCTCGCACAGCCCGACGGCAAGGTTGGCATAGTATTTGAAGTTTTCCACGCGCGAGCCGCTGGCCTTGCCGCCCTGCCGCTCTGTCGTCACCTCCTCCTCGAAGCGCGTGGCCCAGATCAGCGTGCCGGCAATGCGCGCGGTGCCGTAGACGCGGGCAATCGGCGTGCCCTCGTCGGCCCCCGGTACACGGGCGGTGGAAAGCCGTGATCCGGTCACCGTCGTAAAGCTTGAAATGAGCGCCTGGTCGACGGCGGCGCCGGCAAGACCGCCCGCCGCCCTTCCGAGTACAGCCCCGATCGGTCCGAACACGGAACCGAGCGCAGCCCCTGCCGCCTGAAACAGAATGGTGGCCATGGCTCATCCCCCGCACGTCTTTGCGCACGCTAAAATTGTGTTAATCTGGAAAAACTCGGCAGCATGAAGCAGCACGCGGCGCGCCTGCCGCCGCATCAGCGAGGACGGGCCACACTGACCTCGGCATAGGCCTTGCTGTCGATCATGGAGGAAGTGCTATGAGGCTCACGCCGATTGGTATTTCGCTTATGCTCAGAAAAACCCGGACGGGCTGGTTACTCTCCGTCCGGATAATAGTCTGGGTATAAAGAAAGGGTGGGCGGGCTAGCCCCCGCTCACCACTCCATCACCATACCCCCGAAACCCCTTGTTTTCAAGCATCCAGCCGGTCTGGAAAGCGATGCACCGCTGCAATGCGCCTGCGCCAGGAAGGCACCAGAACGGAGCGGATGACCGATCCCTGCTCATAGGCGTGGATGAAGTGCTGCGGCCCGGTAAGGATCCCGGCATGCTTTGCCGCACATCCCACCCGCCAGCGAAACAGGAGGAGATCGCCCGCAGCCATCTCCGACGGCGGGATCGGTGATCCGAAAAGCCGCATGCCTGCCGCAAGCAGCCGCTCCTCGCCGGATCGTTCCGCCCAGTCGGGCGCATAGGGCGGCACCGCCTCCGGTTCCTCTCCATAAAGCTCGCGCCAGATGCCGCGGATGAGGCCGATGCAGTCGCAGCCGATCCCCTTCGTGGCGCCCTGATGACGATAGGGCGTGCCGAGAAAACCCTCGGCAATCGCCACCACTCTGTCGCCGGTCGTCATTGGCCCGCTCATTCAAACAGCGCGCCGCCGTCGTGAACGCGCTCCCCGTCCACATAGGAATAGGCAAAATCACTGCCGGGCACATGCGGAAAGCCGCGAAAGTTCAGCCCATTGCCATAGCGCGTGCGACAGGTGGCAAAGCTCTTGTCGCAGCCGGCGGTGATCGAGAAACTTTCGCCGGCAGAAACCGCCCGCTCGAGCGGCAGCCACAGCGTCAGGCGTGCCGTGCCGTCCGCCTCGCGCACATGCGCCTCCACCTCGGCACTGTCGCCGGAGGTAAGCGTCAGCACGCCCCGATCGAAGAAGCCGGTCGCCGAAGCGCCAAGGCCGCCGACGACGAGATGGCTGCGGTCTTCCATGGCAAGAATGGTTCCGGTGCCGCGATAGGGCGCAAGGTTTACCCCGCAGCGGCTATCCCCCAGGCTTGCATCGCAACGGCGATTGTAAAGCCTGCCCTGCGGCTGGTCGAGCCGGTTGGCGCGGCTGCGCAGTTCGGCGGTAAATTTGTCGCCCGCCCGCGTTACCTCGCCTACCTCGCGCACGCTGAGCAGCACATGCTGGGTCGGATCGGCCCAGTTCACGCAGAAAAGCTCCACCACCGCGCCGTCGTAGCGCCCGGCGGCAAGATCCGCCGCATTCATCGCCTCGCTCGAACAGCCGCCGGCGACATCGCTCGCACTTGCGGAAAAGCCCTGCTCCTCCTCCCCGTCGCTGGCCAGGAAGCCGCTTGCGGCGGAAAAGACGGTCGAGGCGAAAAAGAGGTCGCGGTCGTGATCGGTAAAGCCCTGCACCACGCCATCGCGCCGCGTCAGGCGCCAGGCATTGCAGGTGGTCGTCGCATCGCCGCCCAGATGGGCGGCAAGCGCCGGCGGGATCGTTCTCATGGCAGGATCCTCCTCACGGCAGGATTTCAGTGATGGGAATGGCGGGAATGCTGCCGGCGTTGAAGTTCGACAGGTTCACCTCGATACGGTCCGTCGCGAAACGCACCGGCACGTCGAATTCGTAACCGGCGCGCACCAGAGCACCGGCTGCCGGCACATGGCCTGCCGCAAAGGTCACGAGGCCGGTTGTCGTGTTGCAGGTAAAAGCGGTTGCGGCTTTCGTCACCCCGTTGACCGAGACGGTCACCGTGCCGGCCACCGGCTTTGCAATCGGCCGCACCGATCCTGCCGCCGCATCCGCATAGCTCTTCGACAGCGCAAAGGCCGCCGTCACGCCGTCGCCGGTGCCGATCAACTGGTCGGCCGAGGTGATCGTCGCGGCCGGTGCACAGGATTTCCAGTCAAGCGGATCGCGAAAGCGAAAGCCGTAAAGCTCGCCGCAGCGCGCCTCGAAAAACGCCAGCACCTCGTAAAGGTCACCGATCGACTTGATCCCGGACCCGGCGTCATAGCTGCGTCTCGAAAAGCGCCAGCGGGCATTGCGCTGCTCGCGACCGTTCGACAGGTTGACGATATCGGTGCGCCGCACCGGCCCGCCGGTCACCCCCAGCGCCAGCCGCAGCGGAAACCGCACCTCGTGAAAGCCGCTCATCCAAACCCTCCGTCCTGTTCCGCTTCAAGGCCCGCCCTCAAAGCCCGCGCCGCCCGCGCGACACGCTGCGCGCCAGCATGGCCGAGATCTGCCCTTCGCTTTTTCGAAAGCTTGCCGCATCCGTTGCCGTCACGTTGAAAACGATCTGCGAGGCCCCGGCTCCGCCGCCGGCTGCAACGCCCAGGCTGCCATCAGCACCGCGCTGCAGCGGCAAAATGGCCTCCGCTCCCGCCTCGCCCATCAACCCCATATTGCCACCCATCGGAAAATAGCTCGGCGCGCGCACCACGCCGCCATCGGCAAAGGCCGTTACCGATCCGGAAGCGGCCCCGAACAGACTGCCGACGGCGCCGGAAAGCGCCGTGTCCAGCGGTTTCAGAGCGGAAGACAGGGCGATATCGGTCAGCCGCGTGCCAAGCCCCTTCAGCACATCCTCCAGGCTCTTGCCGCTGACAGCCGCCGATTTGAGCGCACCGGACAGTGCCGTGCCGAAGCGCTGCGAGCGGCCTTCCAGATCACTGATCGCCGTTGCCAGCGCCTGCGTCGAGGCAAGGGTCTCTGCAACGGAACCTTCATCCGTTTCCATGGCGGTCTCCAAAGATCATGAGAAAGCTGCAATCAGGCCTTGGCCATTCCTGTATCGGGATAGGCCCGCATCAGTGCCGCAAGCCCGTCGCGGGAAAACGCCGGTGCGCGCGGCACAAGCCCACCAGATGCGGCAAAGAACTCGCGCGGCGTCATCGCCCAGAAGTCTTTCGGGGAAAGCCGCAGCAGGCAAAGGCCGGTGTGGATCACCCGCGCCCAGGGAAACGGCACGACCGCCGCCCCTTTACCCGCTGCGGCTCTCAAGGGTTTGCCACGACACCCCTGGCGCCGGGTGCGTCCGCTGCCGTCACCTCTGAAGTTCGCCGTACCTCCGGAGCGCCGGAGGCGCTGGAGACTACGTCGTCCTCGCCGCCAAACGTTGCCGCCAGAAGATCGGCCACCACGCGCGCATAGGCCGGAACGCCGCCCTCGATGCTCATCGCCGCCACGTCCTCGTCGGACAGAAGATTGCCGCCGCCGCGCAGGCCGGCGCCGATGATGCGGGCGAGATCGAGTGCCTTGAGCCGCCCCTCGGCAAAGCGCATGGCGAGCCCCGTCAGGTCGTCGACCGCAAAGGCCGTCTCCAGCTCGGCAAGAGCCGACAGCGTCAGGCAGAGGATGCGCCGCTCACCGTCGATCACCGCCTCGATCTCACCCCGGCGCCGGTTGGCCCGGCCGAGGACGCCTCCGGAAAAGGTCGCGCCCATCAGATCGCTCCGAAGGTCAGGCTGCCGGCCGATTCCAGCGTCAGCTCGAACCGGATTTCGCCGTTGTGATCGCCGGAATATTCGAGCGCGGTGATCTGGAACGGTCCGCTCACCGTTCCGAAGGCCGGGATCAGCACCTGCCAGGACAGGATCGTGCCGGCAAAGAAGGTCGACCGGACCAGCAGATCAGACGCCTGATCCTTGAAAATGCCGCCACCCGATAGCGAGGCCCGCTGCACGCCCGCGCCTGCCAGCAGTTCACGCCAGCGACCGGCGCTTTCGGCATCGGTCACATCCACCGTCTCTGCATTAAACGCCAGCCGCCGCGACCGCAGCCCCGCCACCGTTAACCAGCTGCCGCCATTATCCACCTTCAACAGCAGATCCTTACCCTTCTGCGCCACCATGCGATCTCTCCATCTGTTTCCGTTGCGTCATTGCGTGCCATCGGTCAAAAGAGGTTAAGGCAGGGCGCCCGCAGCAAACGCAGGCACAGCGAGACGAGTGCAACAAGCCAAGCCCCGCATTTCCCGCTTCCTCACTCAGACCGAATCCGCTAGCCCATCGTCCGGACAGCTATTCGCTATTCGCTATTCGCTATTCGCTATTCGCTATTCGCTATTCGCTATTCGCTATTCGCTACTGCCTACTGCCTACTGCCTACTGCCAGCTGCACAATGCACGTCCCTCACCGCCTTCCCTCGGAACCCCTCCATGTCCCTCACCTTTCGCCGTATCCGGCTGATCGCGGCCGTTTCCGTCTCGCAGATCATCGGATGGGGCACGAGCTTCGACATGCCGGCGGTGCTGGGGCCGCGGATCGGGGCAGAGCTTAGGCTGTCCAATGCAGTCGTCTTTTCCGGCCTCACCATCATGATGCTGACGAGCGGGCTTGCCGGTCCCGCGGTCGGGCGCCTGCTGGCGCGCCATGGCGCAGCAAAGGTGCTCTCCATGGGCTCCGTCTCGCTGGCGCTCGGGCTGCTGCTCTTGAGTGCCTGCCATTCGCTGATTGCCTATGCGGCAACCTGGCTGGTTTTCGGCTGGGGCGGCGCGCTTTCGCTCTCCACCGCCGCCTATGCGGCCATTGTCGAGCGGGAAGGTGCCGACGGAAAGCGCGTCATCGCGCTCACCATGATCTTTACCGGCCTGTCGGCCACCGTCTTCTGGCCGGTCAATACCTGGCTTGCGGATGGCATCGGCTGGCGCAATACGCTGATGGTGCTTTCGGCGCTGCAGCTTTTCGTCTGCCTGCCGCTGCATCTGTTTGCCCTGCCCAAACCCGTCGCGAGCCAGACGGAAAAGACCGCGCAGGACATGGCACCCGTGGCGCTATCGCCTGCACAGGCTAGCTTTGCCTTTCTGCTGATTGCCGCCGCCATCACCCTGGCTGCTTTCGTGTCCTTCGGCCTGTCGGCCACTTTCCTGCAGTTGCTCCACCAGTCGGGCGCAACGCCGGCGCTCGCGCTACAGCTCGGCATGGCGCGCGGCGTGCTTGCCATTCTGGCGCGCGGCGTCGATTTCCTCTTTGGCCGGCGCGGAAATCCCATCCTGACGGCGCTTGTCGGCATGCTGCTGACGCTTGCCTCCTACATCCTGCTTCTGGCGCTTCCCGGCTCGTCACCCGTCCTCGTCACCTTTGTCGTGTTGCAAAGCCTCGGCTCCGGCATCATGGCGGTGGCCCGCGCCGTCCTGCCGCTTGCGGTGTTCTCGCCGGCTGCCTTCGGGCTGCAATCGGCGCGCATCTCGCTGCCGCAGAATTTTGCGATCGCCGCGGCCCCCGTCGCCTTTGCGGCGCTGATGGATGGCGCCGGTGCATCGGCCGCCCTTTTCATGGCAACCCTCCTCTCCGGCATCGTCATCGTCCTGCTTCTCCAGCTTCGCCGGCTGGCAGCGGCCGCTCGCGCGGCGCCTATTCCGTCACCGCCCGGAACCGAAGATCGATGACGAAGAGCCTCGTCTTCGGCTCGCGCCGGCTGCGGCTCGATTGAAAAGTGAGGCTCACCAGAACAGCCCCTTCCAGCGCGAGCGCCTGATCGGCCAGCAGCAGCTTTACGCGTGCGGCAAGCGCTTGCGCGGTCCGGCGTCCCTCGCCGTCCGCCCAGACTTCAAGGGTTAGGAAATGCTCGGCCCCGGGCTCGGTGGCGGTCGAGTAGTCGCGCGTCTCGATCTCGCCGAAGACGATCGCCGGCAGGCGCATGCGGGGCAGCAGACGGTCGAAAATGCCGTCTGCCCCCACCTGGGCGCTCAGCGTCGCATCGGTCGAAAGCCGCGCAAAGACTGCCTTCATCAATGCGTTTTCGGCACTCATGTCGCCTCCTCCTCGCAGTCGCAGACGAGATAGCGCCCGCTTTCATCCGGGTCGCGCACCAGAAGAATGGAAAAGATCCGGTCCCCCTTGCGCAGCCGCTGTCCGGCCGCCACGCCCGTCTGGGCCGCGATCCAGATGCGATGGGTCAGGACCTGCCGCTCCGCACCGGCAAGTTCGGAGCCGGCATGCGACACCGGTTCCACCCGCGCCCAGAGCGACCCTGCTTGGGCCCAGGTCACGGTCGCGCCACCCTGCCCGTCGGGGACGGTTGCCATCATCTCGCGGATGAGGCGCGTCGTCCGCTGGCCGGGATCGAGAAACAGCGCGCCCATCAAAGCCTCCGCAGCCGATAGGCGGCAATCAGCCGCTCATAGCCGTCGGGAATGCCGGCCGGCTGCTGGTCCGGCGGCAGCACGCCGCGAAAGGCGTGCATATAGCCGACATGGATCAGCATGGCGCGTTTAAGCGGCCCCGGCACATCGGTTGCCGCCTCGCCGAAACCGGCGGAAAACGTCACCTCGATGCCGTTCAACGCACGCCCCGGCAGCGGCCGGTTTTTCAGCCACAGCCGCGCCGGCCTGTTTTGGCCGTCAAGCACATGGCCTTGAAGCGACACATGAACGACGGTGCCATTTTCATCGTAATAGCAAACGTCCTCAATGGCTTGCACCGGCCCCCTGGCAATCTGAATCACTCCCGTCGCCGGCCAGTCGTCAAGGATGAGGCGCAGGGTCTGCGCCATCAGGCAGAGGCCCGTCTCGCGCTCCAGATGTTGGCGCGCGACGGCAATCAGCGCCTGAAGGCCCGCATCCTCGTCCGTCTGGTCGATGCGCAGATGCGCCTTCACCTCGGCAAGCGTCAGCGGCTCCGCCTCCGGCGGCTCGGTCAGCACAATGGTCATGACAGGTCCTTGTCGATCGAAGGAGAAAACCGGCGGGCCGCAACCCGGCCCGCCAGACAGCAGACGACAGCCGGCCGTCAGCTTGCGGAAAACTTCACCAGCTTGATCGCCTCAAAGTTCTGCACGCCGCCGCCGACACGCTTGGTGGTGTAGAACAGCACATAGGGCTTGGCCGAATAGGGATCGCGCAGGATGCGCACGCCGGCGCGGTCGACGATCAGATAGCCGGCACGGAAATCGCCGATGGCAATCGACAGCGAGCTTGCGGCGATGTCGGGCATTTCTTCCGCTTCCGCCAGCGGATAACCCATCAGCGTTGCCGGTTCGCCGGCCGTTGCCGGCGGGCGCCAGAGGTAATTGCCCTGGGCATCCTTGAACTTGCGGATCTCCCCTTGCGTCTTGCGGTTCATCATGAAGCTGGCGTTCTGGCGATGCCCGGCCTTCAGCGCATAGACGGCGTTCAGCAGAAGATCGGAGGGATTGCTGGCCGCAAAGCCGCCTGCCACGCCGGTTGCCAGATAGCCGAGGCTCCCCCAGGTCCAGCTCGCATCGGCAACCGTCGTGTAGGAGAGGAACCCCTTCGGCTTGTTGGTGCCATCGCCGCGAATGAAGGCATCGCCTTCCTGCTCGGCAAACACGATGTCCACTTCGCTGGCAATCCAGTCCTCGACATCGACGGCGGCGTCGTCGAGCAGTGCCTGGGTGGCGGCAGGCATGGCGTAAAGCTCCATCGTCGGGAAGGCCAGTTCCACCAGCGCATTCGTCGTGGTCTGCGGCCGGCTTGCCGTTTCCGCCACCCAGCCGGTAGAAAGCCCGGCGGTGGAAAACGGCTTCTTCAGCACGGAGGCAGAGACCGTGCGCACGCTGGACAGCGCCCGCATCGGCGAAACCACCGAGACGCGCCGGCCGATCTCGCTGTCGGTCTCGGCCGGCACCAGATAGCCGCCATCGGCAGAGGTGCCGACGGAAAACGCCTTGGCCTCGATCTCGCGCAGCGCGCCCTCGTCGCCGCGGCGCATATAGGCCTCGAAGGCCGCCTTGTGCTCGGCCGCATCCGGGCCCTGTTCGCCGCGGCCCGACAGCGGCGGGCGCGCCTTCTTCAGCACCAGCTGATCCAGCACCTTCTTCTGCTCGTCCATGGCGCGGTTGATGCGGTCCATCTTGTCGCGCGTCACCACGTCGGCCGTCAGCTTCTGCTCGATTTCGCCCAGCCGTCGGTCATTGACGTCCTTGAAGCTCTCGAAGGCTTCCATGAAGTCCTCGAAGGCCGCCGTCACCGTGTCGGGCACCGCCTTCACCTCCGGCGCAATCTTTTCGGCCCGGCCCGTCCTGGTGCCTGTCTTGGCGCCCGTCTGTGAGCCCGGCACGGCCTCGGGTTCGCGGTTCATCATCATCTCGCTCATGTCGTCATCCCTTGAAGGTGGTTGCCATCATCAGTTTCGCCGTTCGCCGCAGGCTGCGGACGAGTTCGGTTTCACGGTCGCGGAAGAACCGCGCATGCTTGACGTCGGAGACCCTGGCCGATGGCAGCATCGGAAAGGTCACGACGGAAATTTCCCAGAGATCGGCTTCCAGAATGCGCCGCACGCCGGTCTTGGCGTCCTGTCTGGCCTTGACCGTGCGAAAGCCGATGGAGAGCCCGTCGAGCGCACCGCTCTTCATCAGCGCAAAGACCTCCCGCGCCCGCTCGACGCCGGGCGACAGAATGCCCTCGACATAGAGCCCACGGCTGTCCTCGCGGATCGTCGTCCAGCAGCCGATCGGCTCGTTCGGATCGTGCTGGTAGAGCATGCGCACGCCCGACGCGCTGCGCTCGACGAGCGAATTGGCGAAGGCGCCGCGCTCGATCGTGTCCTTGCCGAGATCCACCTCGCCGAACACGCTGGCATAGCCGGAAAACGTCCCGTCGCCGCCAAGCCCCGACAAAGCGAGGCTGGCAAATTTGCGCGCATTGGGCCGTGGCCCGCGATAAACGTGCATGACATGCTCCAAAATGGTGATGAGAGAAAAACAGCCCGGGCGGGGCCGGACCCGAAACGCTGCCGTCAGCCCTCGCCGGGCTTTGCCCCATAACGGCTGGCGATGCGCCCGAGCGCGCCGAGCACCCACCAGGCGGAGAGGCTTGCCGCCGCCGATCCCGTCAGCGTCACCTCAAGCGGCGACAATTGCCCGACAAGGTCCAGACGCGCCTCGAGCCAGAGCCCGGCCGGTCCGCCAAAAATCAGCCCGCAGGAAAGGCCGGTCAGAAACCGGCTTGCCGCCTCGCGCCGCCCCTGCGGCAGCATGTAGACGAGCGACACCCAGGCGCCGGCGGTCGCCCCGATCAGCTTTGCGGCCATCAGGCCGCCATCATGGCCAAGATCCGCCATTGCCTCACCTCATGATTTTCGTTGAATGCCCGCCTGCAGCGGCAAGCGGTGACCGCCTGGAAACGCCGCACGCGCTGGCCGCGGCCGGGCAAGACCGGCGCGTATCCAAAAAATCCTATGATTTCAAGGATGCTGCGGCCCGTTGCTGACAGGTTGAGTCCGCATGTTCAGAAGTTGATTCAATCCGTAAGCCCTGACCGACAATTGAAGGCGGCCACCCTCCCCCGTCAGGCTGTGGCCCCGCGCGGCCGGTCGTCATCCTGGCCTCAGTCGGCCAGGTCGTCGTCCCGCTCGAGGTCCGGATCCAGCTGGCGTCCATGACGCATGTGGGAGATGAGGATGCTCTTGGCATCGACGCGGTAGTCAATCACGTAAGCGCCGGATACGAACCGCCGCCGGCCCGGCAGGGGCAGCGGCGCCCCGATGCCGGGATAGTCCCCGATCATCCTGATGCTTTCCCGCAGCTGCTGCAGCGTGGCGACTGCCGCACGCGGGTTCTGGCTCTCAAGGTACTCTGCTTCCCGTCGCAGAAACTGTCGGACACTCTTCGACAGAAGGGTGCGCATCAGGCAGCATCGGATCTGGAGGTGCCGAGCAGTTCGTCGAACACATCCTCCGCGTCGCTGAACTCACCGTTGCGGATCTGCTCCTCACCCTTCAGGATCTGGAGAATCTCGTTGCCCTCCGCCATCAGATAGTATTTCAGCGCCCGCACGATCACCCAGCTGCGGCTGCGTTCCGTGGCTTTGGCAATCTGTTCCACCTCGGCCAGAATATCCTCGGGAATGCGAAGTGTGATCGGGTCGGAAAGTGCGGCTTTGTCGCTCATGACGGGCTCCTCTGTCATACGCCGTATTACAAGAGAATACGCCTTCACCGCCGATGTCTCAAGGCCCGCGCTTCCGGCGCGCCCGGCGCCTCGTCAATAGCCCACCGCCTGGCGCTTTTCATCATCCGTCAAAAACTCGGCAGCGCCCACCCGTGCCCAGAGCGCATCGCGTTCGCCGGAAAGCCCCGGCACCTGGTCGAGATCCGGGCGAAGGCTTAAACGATCGCCGTAAGCCTCGGAAAGCCATGCAGAAAAGCTCGCCGCCGTGCGCATCAGCAATGGCACCACCGTCAGCCGGTAGAAGGCGCGGTTGGCCTCCTGGTAATTGGCGTAGGTGGCATCGCCGGGAATACCGAGCAGCATCGGCGGCACGCCGAAGGCGAGCGCGATGTCGCGCGCGGCGGCATTTTTGGCCTCGATGAAATCCATGTCCTTCGGCGAAAGTCCCATCGCCTTCCAGTCGAGCCCGCCTTCCAGGAGAAGCGGGCGCCCGGCATTGACGGCGCCGCTATAGCCGCTTTCGAGCTCCGCACGCAGCCGCTCATACTGGTCGGGCGACAGATTGCCGCCTTCCTTGGGCTGGTAGACGAGCGCGCCGGAGGGACGCGCCGAATTGTCCAGCAGCGCCTTGTTCCAGCTGGCGGCGGCATTGTGCAGGTCAAGTGCGGCTCCTGCCGCCCCAAGCGGCGAAAAGCCGCCATGGTCGTCGAGCGGGTGAAACAGTTTCAGATGCAACAGTCCCAGCCCGTGGTCGCCACCGGCCGCCAGACGCCGCACGGCGCCGCCGACGCGGTATTCATAGGCAACCGGCCAGCCATCGGCCCCCACCACCACGCTCACCCGGTCGGGCCGCAGCAGATGCAGCTCGGCCGGCCTTGCGCCTAGAACCACCCCGTCCACATAGGCATTGCCGGAGAGCAGCAGATGGCCAAACAGCGTTTCGAGAAAATCCGGGCCGCCCATGCGCGGGTTCGGTCTTGCCAGCAGTGCCAGCGCCGGATGCGTCGACATTTCCCGGTCGCCCTCATAGGCGAGAAACGGCACGGAGGCGGAGGCTTCCGAAATCATCCGGATGGCGCGGTAGACCACCGGGTTCTTCATGAAACCCGCACGCGACAGCGCCCCATAGGACCGCCCGGACCAGTGCGCCGCCCCCTCTGCAGAGACGATGGCAAAGCCTGCGCCCTGCGCTTTTGCGTCGGAAACCGGCGTCTCGCGCACGCGCCTGTCCACCGCGGCGCGCCGCCACGGCAGGGAAAACATCGATGTCATGGAAGCTCTCTCTTTTTTCGAAGGAGAATGGTCTTGCGGGAGAACGGCCCGGACCCTCATCCGATTGACCGCCTTCTTCCCGGGAAAGAAGCGGCCGTCAGCCGGTTGAGGGGAAAACCGTCACGCCGCCTTCGTGTAGCTTATGCTGGCATAGAAGGCGCGCGCATAGCGGGCCACGTCATCGGCGCGGTCCATGCGGTTGATGATCTGGCGGGCGCCACTCCAGTCCTCGGTTCTGTCGTTGAAGAAATCGCCGAGCGATTTTCCGGTAAACCGTCCATGGATCATCCCGTCGAACAGGATGCGGGTGGCGGTAGCGTCATCGAGCGCCGCATCGGGCGTCTGTTCGATGCCATAGGTGCGGTAGTTTGCCCGCCCGGTGATCTGCACCAGGCCGCGCCCGCGAAAGGTCCAGCCATCGCCGCTTGCCTCATTGCCATTGCCCAGCCGGTTGGCATAGGCGCGATTGGCGATCTTTTCCGGCTTGCGGGCATAGGCTGCGGCTTCTGCCGGCGTGAAGTAGCGCGGAAACGTCTTCAGCAGGCCCGGCGCGCCATAATTCAGGTTCTCGCTCACCGGCTGCATGGCAGCACCGGTTTCGTGATAGGCCGTCGCCAGCACATAGGCCAGCCAGCGGTCGTCGCTCTGTGCATGCTGGCCTTCCCAATAGGCGAGGATGGCCTCAAACCCCTCGCCCTGGCTCGGCGACATTCCCGTCTTAAACAGCGTATCGGCAATGTGATAGAAGAAAAACGTGTGGTTGATCATTGCTCCCATCCCCTTTATCGCGCCTGCCTCATGCAGGGTCGTCCGGCGCCCGGCGCCGCAACCATGATGCCACATCTGCGGCCGTTTGCACGCACCATTGCGGGACGTCCGCTGCCTCTTTTCCGGTCAGCCACCTGTCTCTTTACAAGGCAGATGCCGCAGCGCAGCATTCATCGAAAAATTTCAATCGATTTTTAATTTTGCTAATCGGTTTAGACCCTTAGTCGTCCTTTACAAACTCCTAACGCTATGGAACCTAGCGGTCACAGGTTCGTTATACGGCCCGGCAATCACCAGAAGGAGATCATGATGATGCAGCAGACCGTCCCCGCCGCAGGCAGTGCCGCCAGCACCAAGCAGCAGATCCCCCAGCATCTGGTCGAGCGTCTGGAATCCGAATGGAAGCAGATGCGCGAAACTGCAGCCGTGGCGGTCCCCGCACGCTGATGTGACGCGCTGATTTCCAGCCTGAGATCGTCCGTTGCCGGCCCGCCTCGTGCGGGCCGTTTCCGTTTGGGTGGGGCCGCCTCGTGCGGGCCGTTTCCATTTGTGGTGCCGTCTCGTTGTGGGCCGTTTCCCTTGGCCGGGCCGTCAGAGCCCGCGCACCCGCGGCTCGCCCTGCCCGTCCAGCATCAGCGCCGTCAGCGCCCAGACCAGCGCATCCAGCCGGTCGGGGGAACGGCCGGACGACAGCCCGTCCGGGCCGAAGTCGCACATCTGGTCTTCCAGTTCGCGAAAGCGCGCCGCATGCAGCACGCGGCCCTGCTCGTAGAGCGCGGCCACCGGCTCGGCGCGCAGGAACTTGCCGCGCGTCGCCCTCACCTGCGTCAGCGGCAGCTGTTCGTCGATGCTTTTCAGCATGGCCGCCACCATCTCGCCGCCCTGGTTGACTTCGGCAACGACGCGATCGGCGCCGAAGCGGTGAAAGACCTTCACCACCGCCCGCGCCCAGCCGGAAGGGCTGAACCCCTCGACCGAACAATCGGCCAGCACCACCGCCCTCTGGCTGCCCTTTGCGCCTGCCCCGCCTTCCGCAACGGCCGCCGTCTCGAGCCCCGCCACGACAATGCCGCAGCACGACGCAGCCCCCATGCCGGACGGCGGGTCGACCGCCACCACGATCCGGCCGAGCGCTGCCGGCACGCGCTGCGTCAGCGCCTCCAGCTGCGCCCGTTTCCACAGCGCATCGTCCCGGTCCTCGATCAGGTCGCCATCCAGTTCCTGGCGTCCGAGCCGCGTGCCGCCATAGCGTCCTTCGAGCGCCGAGAGGAACCCGGGAGCGAGGTTTTCCGCATTGTCGCGCGTCGAGATCTTGACGAGCCGCGTGCCGGCATCGGCGATCAGCTGTTTCAGGATCGGCACCGGCCGCGGCGTCGTCGTCACCAGCTGGCGCGGATCCTGCCCGAGCCGCAGCCCGAACTGCAGCATATCGAAGGTTTCCTGCGCATGCTTCCACTTGGCCAGCTCGTCGCACCAGGCATAGTGGAACTGCGGCCCGCGCAGGCTTTCCGGATCTTCCGAGGAAAAGATCTGCGCCACAGCCCCGTTTCGCCAGACCAGCCGGCGGCGGGAAATCTCGAAATCCGGCGCTTTGCTGCCGGCAATCCGGCAGATGCCGGACACGCCGTCGATCATCACCTCGCGCGCGTCGCCCAGCGTCTCGGCCACCAGCGCAATGCGCAGCTCGGAGCGGGATCCGGCACTGGCCAGCGACTGCACCCATTCGGCGCCGGCGCGCGTCTTGCCGGAGCCGCGCCCGCCCATGATCAGCCAGGTGCGCCAGTCGCCTTGCGGCGGCTGCTGCTCCGTGCGTCCGGCAACGGACCAGCTCCGCTGCACGCGAAGCGCATGGCGCCTGACGAGCGCCGGAAGGTAAAGCACCTCGGCAACCGCCTCGACGGCGGGACCGGCAGGCACCGCGCAGGCATTTTTCGCGCTCCCGCCATCCGCCGCCCGAGCCCCGCGAGCCGCCTGAACCGCTTGAGCCTCCGGCTCTTCCGGTACGCCAGCCGTTGCGACAGGACTGGCCGCGACAAGGTTCGCGCCATGCATCTCTTGCGCAAACGTGCGGCCGGCGCCTTCCGCCGCCCTCTCCTGCCGCCAGACCTCCTGAAACGTTGTCATGTCCCGCCTATACCCGGCCAAAAGGTCCAATACGTCGTCCAGTCGCTTCTGCTCATCCGCTGTCAGCGCCACCGGGCAGGGCCCAAGCCGCACCGCCCGGCTCGCCACCATCAGCGCTCCGTGCGCGCTGCCATTCCAGAAAGAGCGCCTGCGCCCGTTCGCCGGCCCGCGCCTCGATAAGCGCCTCGACAGTGCGCATGGCTTCTTCATAACCGCCCTCGTCCGCTTGCCGCTCCGCCTCTGCGGCCCGGTCGCGCGCCAGCTGGCGCTGCAGGCTGTCGACCTTTTCGAGTGTGCGCACGATGAGCGACATGGCGTCTGTTGCCGCCTTCAGGTCGGCGCGCGCCAGCTTCTGCGCCGCATCGTCCGCTCCTTCGGTGCCACACGCGCCCGTCGTCTGTTCAGCGGCGGTACGAAGCGCGCGAAACGCTAGAAACTGCGCCCGCATTTCGCGCGTCATCTCGTTCAACAACAGCCGAAGCTCTTCGGCGCCGGATGCATCGCAGGCCGCAGCCAGCGCATCGGCCGATTTTTTCTCAAGCTGCACGCGCTCGGCCGTCTGCGCCGCCGTCTCGATGGCAAGGGGCGCGGACCCCGCGTCTGCGTCAAAGCAGCCGAACAGCGAAAGATCCACCATCGCAAAGTCCTGCATGACCCCGCATCCTTCCTTCGATCCACAGCCCACGCTGCGACACGGCCGAGCGCCGGCCGCGCACCACCGCACGCACCCTGCCATTGCCGATATCGCTGGATAAAAAAACGGCCCCAGGTCGGGAAAACCTGGAGGCCGTAGACTGGAAGCATCTGGCGTCCGGCGTCTGCGGCCGGTCGCAATTCTTCGACTATGACAAGACCCTATCAAACGACCGTCACGCCGTCAAGGATTATTTTCCTATCACGGAAAAGTTTTTTTGTGAGCCTCAATCACGACCAATGCCATTTCCGCCGGAACAAAGCCGCCGGACCTCCCGTTCTGGCTTCCATGACCCCCAAGCGCAGACCTCAAGAAAAGGATGATGCCATGGATCTCGGCCCGGCGCGCGCGCCCTCGCCCACCATTCCCGTCACGCTCACCGTCAATGGCAGGCGCCAGCAGCTGGAGCTTGCGCCCTTCGTCACGCTGCTCGATCTGCTGCGGGGCGATCTGGCGCTCACCGGCACCAAGAAAGGTTGCGATCACGGCCAGTGCGGCGCCTGCACGGTGCTGGTCAACGGCGTGCGCATCAATTCCTGCCTGAAATTTGCCGTCAGCCTGGATGGCGCCGAGATCACCACGATCGAAGGGCTCGGCACACCGGATAACCTGCATCCGTTGCAAAAGGCCTTCGTCGAGCATGATGCCTATCAGTGCGGCTATTGCACGCCCGGCCAGATCTGTTCCGCCGCGGGCCTTCTGTCGGAAGGTCACGCCCATTCGCGGGAAGAGATCCGCGAACTGATGAGCGGCAATCTCTGTCGCTGCGGCGCCTATACCAACATCGCCGATGCGATCGAGGAGGTGATGGCCGCAGACAGCGAGACCACCGTGCGGGAGGCTGCCGAATGAGACAGTTCAGCTATCTGCGCCCGACGGGCATTTCCGATGCCGTGGCAGCGCTTGCCGCCGAACCGACCGCCCAGCTTCTGGCCGGCGGCACCAATCTTGTCGATCTCATGAAATACGATGTCGCCCAGCCGAGCGCCGTCATCGACATCAACGGCCTGCCCCTGAAGGAGATCGAGACGCTGGAGGACGGCGCCTACCGCATCGGCGCGCTCACCACCAACAGCCAGGTCGCCTATGATGCGGGCATCGCGCGCGATGTGCCGCTCCTCTCCTCGGCCATTCTTGCCGGCGCCTCGCCGCAGCTGCGCAATGCCGCCACCTCAGGCGGCAATCTCTCGCAGCGCACCCGCTGCTATTATTTCTACGATCCATCGACGCCCTGCAACAAGCGCGAGCCGGGCTCCGGCTGCTCGGCCATCGGCGGCGTCAACCGTATCCACGCCATTCTCGGCGCCTCCGATGCCTGCATCGCCACCCACCCCTCCGATATGTGCGTGGCGCTCGCCGCACTCAATGCCACCGTCGAAGTCACCGGCCCGACCGGCGCGCGCACCATTCCCTTCCTCGATTTCCATCGCCTGCCCGGCGATCATCCCGAGCGCGACAACACCCTTCAGACCGGCGAGATCGTCACCGGCATCCGCGTCGAGGGTGGCCGCTTTGCCGCCCATCACAGCTATCTGAAACTGCGCGACCGGCTCTCCTATGCCTTCGCGCTGGTTTCGGTCGCGGCAGCACTTGACCTCGATGGCGACACGATCCTTGACGCCCGCGTGGCGCTCGGCGGGGTCGCCCACAAGCCCTGGCGCGATCCGCTCGCCGAGGCGGAACTGTCAGGACAGCCCGCGACCCGCGACACTTTCGAGGCCTTCGCAAGCCGTCTTCTCTCCGGCGCCAAAGGCCAGGGCCACAATGATTTCAAGATCCCGATGGCGAAGAAGGCCATCGTGCGCGCCCTGATGCAGGCAGCCTCCGGCCGTCCACAGGTGCAGTCGGAAAAGCGCGTGCGCGAAGGAGAAAGCCTATGACCAGACAGACCAGAACCGGACCGCTCGAGACCGCCGATCGCGTCATCGGCTTTCCGCTGTCGCGCATTGAGGGGCCGCTGAAAGTCACCGGCACGGCACCCTATGCCGCCGAACACCAGAGCGCCGACATGCTGCACGGCTTCGTGGCACTTGCCACGATCGCCAGCGGCCGCATCGCCCGCATCGACACCGCCGATGCGGCGGCCTTCCCCGGCGTCGTGAAAATCTACACCCACGACAACCGCCCGCGCACCGCCTGGTGGGACAGCGCCTGGAAGGATGAGGTGGCGCTTCCCGGCCATCCGTTCCGCCCGCTTGAAAACGACCGCGTGCTGTTTGACGGCCAGCCCGTCGCCTTCGTCGTCGCCAATACCTTCGAGGCCGCCCGCGATGCGGCCGCCCTCATCCGCATCACTTACGAGGCAGATCAGCCGAAGACCAGCATCGAGGTCGAAAGCGAAAAATCCTACGTGCCAAAGGAAAAGCGCTCCGGCATCGCGCCGCCGCCTTCTCCGCGCGGCAATGCGGATGAGGCCTTCGCGGCCGCCCCCTTCAAGCTGTCGTCCAACTATACGCTGGAAGGCGAGCACCACAATCCGATGGAGCTGTTCGCCACCACCGTCCTCTATGAGGGCGAGGGCCGCCTCACCATCCACGACAAGACGCAGGGCTCGCAGAACAGCCAGGGCTATGTCTGCGGCATTTTCGAGCTGAAGCCGGAGAACGTGCGGGTGTTCAACACCTATGTCGGCGGCGCCTTCGGCTCGGGCCTTCGCCCCAAGCACCAGCTGTTTCTCGCCACCATGGCCGCGCTGGATCTGAAACAATCGGTGCAGCTGGAACTCAGCCGGCGCGAAATGTTCTATCTCACCTGGCGCCCGGCCACGGTGCAGACGGTCAAGATGGCCGCCGATGACAACGGAAAGCTCACCGCGATCCTCCACCACGCCGTGCAGGCCACCTCGCTCTACGAGGATTATCAGGAAGTGGTCGTCAACTGGTCGGGGCTGCTCTACCGCTGCGACAACGTCAAGCTCACCTATGAACTGGCCGAAATGACCGTCTCCACCCCAGGCGACATGCGCGCGCCCGGTGCCGCCACCGGCGTTTTTGCGCTGGAATCGGCCATTGACGAGCTGTCCTACCAGGTCGGTCTTGATCCGCTCGATATGCGCGTGCGCAATTTCGTCCATGTCGACCAGAACCAGGATCTGCAGCTGACCTCGAAGGCGCTGCATGCCTGTTACCGTCAAGGCGCCGAACGTTTCGGCTGGGAGAAACGCCTGCACGCCCCCCGCTCCATGCATGACGGGCCGGATCTCGTCGGCTGGGGCATGGCAACCGGGGTGTGGGAGGCACAGCTGACGGAGGCGACCGCCCGGGCGCGGCTCAGTGCGGATGGCAGCGTCACCGTCTCCGCCGCCGCTTCCGATATCGGCACCGGCACCATGACGATCCTTGCCCAGATCGGCGCGGAAGCTTTTGGCGTTGACGCCGAACACGTCACCGTTCGGATCGGCGACAGCCAGTTGCCCAAGACCTCGGTCGAGGGCGGCTCGTGGACGGCAGCCTCCACCGGATCGGCGGTCGCCGCGGCTGCCACTGCCGTGCGCCAGACCCTTCTCGATGCGGCAAAGGACATGGATGCCTCGCCCTTCGGCAAGGACGTGACGGTCGAACAGACCGCGATCCGCGACGGCCGCCTCGTGCTTGAGATCAACGATCAGGTCGGCGTTGCGCTCACCGATATCCTGGCATCGAAAAACCTGACCTTCATCGAGGAAGAGGCAAAGGTCGCGCCGGATGCGCAGCAGGCGAAAAAATTCGTCAGCTACACCCATGCCGCCCATTTCGTCGAGGTGATGATCGACGAGGAGCTGGGCGTCATCCGTGTCACCCGCGTCGTCACCGCCGTGGCCGCCGGCCGCATCCTCAACCCTAAAACCGCGCGCAGCCAGATCCTCGGCGGCGTCGTCATGGGCATCGGCATGGCGCTGCATGAGGAGGGCATGATCGACCATCGCACCGGCCGCATCATGAACCACAATCTTGCCGAATATCATGTGCCGGCCCATGCCGACATCCACGATATCGAAGTGATCTTTGTCGAAGAGCATGACGACAAGGCAAGCCCGATCGGCGTCAAGGGGCTCGGCGAGATCGGCATCGTCGGGATCGCCGCCGCCGTCGCCAATGCCATCTACCACGCAACGGGCACGCGCGTGCGCCACCTGCCCATCACCATCGACAAGGTATTTTACGCCAAGGAGGCAGCCGAATGACCCGCCATCTCCCGGACAATCCGCTGCGCTACACGCCCGATGTCGAGGATATCCACCCCGACGAACCGCAACTGGCGCAGGCGCTCGCAGACACGCTCTTGTCGATTTCCTACAAGACCTATGCCGACAGCGCCCACGCCATCCGCGCCGTGCATGCCAAGAGCCACGGCCTCTTGAGCGCCGAGGTGGAGGTGCTGGACAACCTGCCGCCCGAACTTGCGCAGGGCGTGTTTGCCGAACCCGGCACCTATGAGGCGATCATCCGGCTCTCCACGACGCCCGGCGATATCCTGCATGACAGCGTCTCGGCCCCGCGCGGCATGGCCTTGAAAATCCTCGACGTGACGGGCGAGCGGCTGCCGGGCTCGGAACGGTCGCGGTCGCAGGATTTCGTCATGGTGAACGGCAAGGTTTTCAACTCACCGAGCGGCGAGGCGTTTCTGGCGAGCCTCACGCCGCTTGCCGCCACCACCGACCGGGTGGAAGGCGCCAAGAAACTCGTCTCGAAAGTGCTGCGCGGCGTGGAAGGCGCGCTCGAAGCCGTCGGACGCGAAAGCACGACGCTCAAGGTCATGGGCGGCCAGCCGCTCACCCACATGCTCGGCGAGAGCTTTTTCACCCAGGTGCCGGTCCGCTTTGGCGATTATATCGCAAAGCTCGGCGTGGTGCCGGCTTCCGACAACCTGAAGGCGCTGGTCGACCGCAGAATCAGCGTGGGAGACGATCCCGACACGCTGCGCCACCTCCTGGCGGAGTTTTTTGAAACCGAAACGGCGGTCTGGCACCTGCAGGTGCAGCTCGCCACCGACCTTGAGGCCACGCCGATCGAGGCGCCGATGACGCCGTGGGACGAGGAGAAAAGCCCCTACATCACCGTCGCCACCATCACCGCCGGCCCGCAGACCGCCTGGAGCAAGGAGCGCTCCCGCCAGGTGGATGACGGGCTGAAATTCTCCCCCTGGAACGGCCTCGCCGCCCACCAACCGCTCGGCCAGATCATGCGGCTGCGCAAGCTCGCCTACGAACGCTCCTCCGCCTTCCGCTCCGAGCGCAACCCCACTGCCGTCACCGAACCCATCACCTGCCCCTTCGCGCCCAAGACACCGGCAAGCGTGGTGGAGGAAACGGGGGCAAGGGTGTTTCCGTAAGGGGCCTCGCCCGCAGCTGCCTTACTGCCCCTCACCCTAACCCTCTCCCCGCCTGGCGGGGAGAGGGAACGAGATTGCCGATGTCGCAACAGCCTAGCTGAACCTTTCGAAAGCTGGAAAGCCATCAATCGCAAGATCAGAAGCGGGAGCCGGTAGTTAGGAGGTAGGAGGTAGGAGGTAGGAGGTAGGAGGTAGGAGGTAGGAGGTAGGAGGTAGGAAACAAAGCAGTACCCCCCACCGCAACAGGTCCCCTCTCCCCGCCAAGCGGGGAGAGGGCTAGGGTGAGGGGCAATCCTCACCCCGCAGCGGATCCAAGAAAGCTGGATAGAACCGCAGGTCATAAGCGTCGACCCTCTCCACAAGCCGCCCGTCGAGCACCGCAAGAACAGTCTCCAGAACCTGCGGCATCGCGCGCAAGACATCGACATTCCAGAACCGCAGCACCGACCATCCGCAACGACGCATGAACGCGTTGCGAACCACATCCCGGTCATTGCCGGCATGCTGACTTCCATCCACCTCCACGACCAGCAGCTGTTCGCGACAGGCAAAATCCGCGAAATAGGGACCGATCGGAAGCTGTCGCACGAACTTGCATCCGCCCAGCTGCCGATTGCGCAACTGCGACCACAGCTTCAGTTCCGCATCATTCTCCACCTGCCGCAATGCCCGCGCCCGCGCCGTGGTCGTCTCCCGTCGCCCCCGCATCCGCTCCCCCTTCCATCGCAGACCGAAGGGTACGCCGGCTCAGCCTTTTCGCAAGTGGGCACGGCATCGAGGCGCTGAAGACTGCATCCTTCTGAAGCCGGCCCCTCACCCTAACCCTCTCCCCGCCTGCGGGGAGAGGGGACGAGATTGCCGAGATCGCGGCAGCCCACATGAACGTCTCCACAGCAGGACAACCGTCACCCGTCAGGCAGGACGTAGGACGTGGATCGTAGGAGGTGGATCGTAGGAGGTGGGAGGCAGGAGGTAGGAAGTAGGAAGTAGGAAGTAGGAAGGGGAAACCGAACGGCAGCGGCAACCGCAACAGGGTCCCCTCTCCCCGTGGTGACGGGGAGAGGGCTAGGGTGAGGGGCAATCTTCAGCAGGCAGGAAGCAGAAGCAGGAAGGGGAAACCGAACGGCAGCGGCAAGCGCAACAGCGTCCCCTCTCCCCGTGGTGACGGGGAGAGGGCTAGGGTGAGGGGCACTCTTCAGCAGCCAAGAAATCACGTCCCGCAGAATGTCCGCAGCACCCGCTCCTCGTCGCGTGGCGCCTGCGTCAGGGCGGTAAATTCCGGCCGGTCGGTATAGGGGTCGGCGACGGCTGCAACCAGCGTTTCGAAGGGTGACAGATCGCCGGCCATGGCGGCGACGATCGCCTCCTCGATGCGGTGGTTGCGGGCAATGAGCGCCGGGTTGACGCGGCGCATCAGCGTGCCGGCATCGCCGTCCTCCCGGGCAAGGCGGGCGCGCCAGAGGGGAAGGAAGCGTTCCGCCTTGTCCCAGGGCGCAAAGCCTTCGAGGAAGGCGGCTTCCGCATCCAGCCGGGCCTTGTCGTCGCCACCCTGCGCATCGGCAAGCGCAAGCTTTGTCAACCGCCGGAAGGTGAGCGTAAAATCCGCCCGCCCTTCGTGCATGGCAGACAGCAGCGCCTGGATGAGTTCGCCATCGCCCTCCTCGGGCGCGCCGGCAATGCCGATCTTTTGCGAAAACACCGACAGCCAGGCAGCCTGGAACCGTTCGCCGAACGCTTTCAGCACGCCGTTTGCCGCCTCCACCGCCTTTTCCTCGTCGGCATCAAGCAGCGGCAGCAGGCATTCGGCCAGCCGCGCAATGTTCCATTGGCCGATGCCGGGCTGGTTGCGATAGGCATAGCGGCCCTGCTGGTCGATGGAGGAAAACACCTTCATCGGGTCGTAGTCGTCGAGGAAGGCGCAAGGGCCGAAATCGATCGTCTCGCCCGACACCGTCATGTTGTCGGTGTTCATCACGCCATGGATGAAGCCGACGCCGAGCCAGCGCGCGATCAGCTCCGCCTGGCGGGCCGAGACGGCCTCCAGCAGTGCAAGATAGGGATTGTCCGCCTGTTTCAGCGCCGGATAATGCCGCTCGATGACATAGTCGGCGAGCGTGCGCACTCCGTCCGTGTCGCCCTGGGCGGCAAAATACTGGAACGTGCCGATGCGCACATGGCTTGCCGCCACCCGCACGAAGACGGCGCCCGGCAGAACCGTTTCGCGCTGAACGCCCTCGCCGGTCAAAACGGCGGCAAGCGCGCGCGTTGCCGGAATGCCAAGGCCCGCCATGGCTTCGGAGACGATGTATTCGCGCAGTACGGGGCCAAGTGCTGCGCGCCCATCGCCCCGTCGGGAAAACGGCGTCGGCCCGGCGCCCTTCAGTTGGATGTCACGCCGCACGCCCGTCTCATCCACCACCTCGCCCAGAAGGATAGCCCGGCCATCGCCCAGCCGCGGCACGAAATTGCCGAACTGGTGGCCTGCATAGGCCATGGCAAGCGGTTCTGCGCCCGGCGGCAAGACATTGCCGGAAAAAATTGCTGCCAGCCGCGCCGTATCCGCCTCGTCAAGGTCGAGCTTCAGTTTTTTCGCAAGCGGCGCATTGAATTTGATCAGCACCGGCCCTTCGACGGCTTCGGGATAGACCGAGGAGTGAAACTTCACCGGCAGGCGCGCATAGGAATTATCAAAAGGAAACAATGGATTACTCCTTGATCGGCAAGAGTGGCCGCAACCCTTCCGCCCTCTGCTTCACCCCAGCATATGGGGTCGCGCGGCCCGCCCGCAAGCCATGGGTCGAGGCGCCGGCCATCGCCTTTTTCTTGGGCGTTCGATTCATTTTCGGGCATTCATGACACCCTGTTGTATTTCAGCTACAGCTTTTTCTTCGGCGTGCACTACATGCTCCCTTGTCTCCAAGAAAGGGAATGCACCATGAAAAAGATCCTCTTCCTCGCATCGAGTGTCGCACTCTTCGGCTCTTCCGCTGCCTTTGCCGCTGATGCCATTTACGAAGCACCGCAGGCGCCTGTGGCTCAGGAAGTTGCCGCACCGGCCTTCTCCTGGACCGGCGCGTATATCGGTGTTCTCGGCGGTTACGGCTGGGGCAACGGCGATTTCGACGGCGGTGTCAACGGTTCGGAAGATTTCGACGGCGGCCGTATCGGCGGTTTCGTCGGCTATAACTGGGAACTGTCCTCGGGCTTCCTGGTCGGTCTTGAAGGCGACGTGAACTACGACTGGAACGAACAGACGGTTGCTGGCGCTGATGTCGGCACCGACTTCTCCGGCTCCGTACGTGGCCGCGTCGGCTACGCCATGGACCGTGCAGTGATCTTCGCAGCCGGCGGCTGGACGGCCACCAACGGTTACGTCGACGGCGCAGGCGTTGATGAAAACAAGACCTTCAGCGGCTGGACCGTTGGCGGTGGCGTCGATTACGCCTTCACCGACAAGATGTTCGGCCGTCTGGAATACCGTTACAACGATTACGGCGACAAGAACATCGCCGGCACCAATGTCGATTTCGACCAGCACGTGGTCAATGTCGGCCTCGGCGTCAAGTTCTGATCGCCTGACTTCAGGCATCTGAGCAGAATCGGAAAAGCCGGGCCGGCACTTGCAGGCCCGGCTTTTTCGCGTCCGGATTTTTTTCCGCGGCGACGCCTCAGACCACGGTGCGGGCCTCACATCTCCATGCCGAACTGCGCCCGGCGCGCGTAATCGAGACGGCGAAGGCAAAGCGCATTGCGCAGCAGGCGGCGCGGATGCGACAGCGTCTCGCGGTTGAGGAGATGCGCCCGCAGCACCCCTTTCGAGCGGCTATGCGCCTCGCCATGGCCGACGCGGTAGATTGCCCCGGCAAACGGCAGCGGCTGAAGAGCGCATCCACGCGCGCGCAAAATACTCTCTATCTTGATATGGCTACCCATCATCGCCTTCACCCAGTCGATCGGTGCGTCCTCGGCGCGCTCCGGCAGTTCGTAAAGGTCGGCGCGCACCAGATGCGAGGTGCCGCAGAGCCTGTTGAAGCCGCTCTGGCGCATCAGGAAGGAACTGCCCTCGCTCCAAAGATAGCCGTGGTCGACATACCAGCCGGGCAGGTCCGGCTGGCCTTCGGCAAAGGAGACGATGTCGCGGCTGACGAAATCATCATCGTCCACCACCATGAAGAAGCGCGCGCCGCGCGCCGCCAGCATGCCGGCCAGCACCCGCCTGCCCTTGTCGGTGCGCACGGCCTCGTAGATCGCCTCGCGGTTGGAATGATCCATCTCGTAGAGCGGATTGGGCGGAAGATCGACGCGCACGGCAAAAAATCCGGCAGGCAGCTCCGGCAGTTGCGCCTCGCGATTGGCAACGATCACGCACAGCCAGTCGGGCGAGCGCTGCGCGGCAATCGATCGCATCGTCTCCGACAGGCGCTCGATCAGCCGCGGCCAGTCGCGGGCATTGGCGGGATGACGCACCGGAATGATGAAGGCAACGCTCTTGCCGGCGGCAAGCCGTGGCTTCGGTTCGGGCGTCGCAGGATTTGCAGGAGTTTCGCTTCTCGACAGGACATGAACCATAGGCACTTCCCCGGGTTTGCGAAGGCGACAGGCAGCAACGGGCCGCAAAAAGCCGTCGCCGGCGCGCGGTCGCACCGACGGGATGACGGCCTGTCGTCCTTCAGAACATCCTTGGCCACAAGGGGCATCGCGGATGGGTTGCGCTTCGCCACCGGATACGTGGCATGAAATATCGTACCCGAAGCAGGTAGATGAAGCCGCCGGAATACGTCAAAATCAAGCCGGCATAGAATTTCTATTCTAACGCGATGTCGCAGCTAGCGTCCGCTTGCCTCAGATTGCAGGCCCAGGCGGTCAGAAAAGCGTCGTGGGAGGGGATGCCGACAGGCGGCTGATCAAGCGTGGCCCCTCAAGATCCGGGCGCCGGGGGTCCCCAAAAACCCTCCCCCCGTCGACACGGGGAAAGGGCGTGGAAAATGCCGCTCAGGCGTTGGCGAGCTTCTCCGGCGTATAGCCGGCCTCGCGGATGGCCGCTTCCGCGACCGCGGCATTGCCGCCGTCGAGCGTCACCCGGTGTTCGGCGAGATCCACCGCCACCGGCACGCCGGGAAGCGCCTCGGAAAGGGCTGCCTTCACCGCCTTTTCGCAATGGCCGCAGCTCATGTCCGGTACGAGGAAGGTTGTCGTCATGATCGATGTCTCCTGTTCATGGTCATCCGTATGTGTTCACGTCCCGTCCCTGCCCTTGCGGGAAGGTCAACCGTCCCGCGTGTGGGCGAAAGATGGGTCGGCGCCTTCCGCCCCGTTGCCGGCGAGGTCCTCCAGGATCGGGCAATCGGGCCGCGCATTGCCGCTGCAGCAATGGGCGAGATGTTTCAAAGTCTTGACCATGGTCTGCATCTCGCCGATGCGCCGTTCCAGATCGGCGATATGGCTTGTCGCCACCGCCTTGACGGCGGCACTTTCCCGCTCGCGGTCCTGCCAGAGCGCCAGCAGGCGTTCGGTCTCCTCCAGCGAAAAGCCCAGCGAACGGGCCCGCTTGATGAAGCGCAGCACATGCACCTCATCCTCGCTGTAGATCCGGTAATTGTTGGCGGTGCGGGCACTTGGCCGGATCAGCCCGATCTCCTCGTAATAGCGGATCATCTTGGCCGAGACGCCCGACGCGCTTGCTGCCTGCCCGATATTCATCCCGATATTCATGCGGCCTCCTTCTGGACCGTGAGGCGCTTCAGCCTCAGCGCGTTGGAGAGAACGAAAATGCTGGAGAGTGCCATGGCGCCCGCCCCGATCATCGGCGACAGCTGGATGCCGAAGGCCGGATAGAGCGCGCCGGCCGCCAGCGGGATCAGCGCGACATTGTAGCCGAAGGCCCAGAACAGGTTCTGGCGGATGTTCTTCATCGTCGCCCGGCTGACCGCAATGGCCGAGACGACGCCCGTCAGCGCGCCGTTCGACAGCACCACGTCGGCGCTTTCAATGGCGACATCCGTGCCCGTGCCGATGGCAATGCCGATATCGGCAAAGGCAAGCGCCGGCGCATCATTGATGCCATCGCCGACAAAGGCGATCTTTGGGGCCGCGCCTGCCGCGTCCCGCCCGGTACGGATCGCCCGGATCGCCTCCACCTTGCCGGCCGGCAGAACCTCGGCCACCACCTCTTCGATGCCGACCGCACGGGCAATCGCCTGCGCCGTGCGGGCATTGTCGCCGGTCACCATGGCAACCGATAAGCCCATGGCCTTCAGCTCAGCAATCGCGGCCATGCTTGTTGGCTTTACGGGATCGGCAACCGCCAGGATCGCCGCAAGCCTGCCGCCGATTGCCGCATAAAGCGGTGTCTTGCCCTCGTCGCCGAGCCGCGCCGCCCCTTCCGCAAACTCTGCCACCGAAAGCCCGAGTTTTTCCATGAAGCGATCAGCACCCACGGCAACAGTCACCCCGTCCACCACGGCTTCGATGCCATAACCCGGTTCAGCCTTCACCGCCTGCGCCTCGCCGATCGCAAGCCCGCGCCTTTTGACCGAGGCGACGATCGCCTCTGCGACCGGATGTTCCGACCGCGCCTCGACGGCGGCCACCTGGACGAGAACCGCGTCCGTCTGAAACCCGTCCGTCACCACGATATCGGTGAGTTCCGGGCGTCCCGCAGTCACCGTGCCGGTCTTGTCGAGCACCACGGTGGTGACACCGGAGAGCGCCTGCAGCGCATCGCCCTTGCGAAACAGCACGCCGAGATCGGCCGCCCGCCCGGTGCCGACCATGATCGAGGTCGGCGTTGCAAGCCCCATGGCGCAGGGGCAGGCAATGATCAGCACGGCAACCGCCGCCACCAGCGCATGCGGCAGCACCGGCTCCGGCCCGACCAGCAGCCAGATGGCGAAGGTGAGCAGCGCCACCGCAATCACCGCCGGCACGAACCAGCCGGTCACCCGGTCTACCACCGCCTGGATGGGCAGCTTTGCCCCTTGCGCCTGTTCCACCAGCGCGATGATCTGCGAAAGGACCGTGTCCTTCCCGACTTTTTCGGCGCGAAAGCGAAAACTGCCGCTGCCATTGATGGTGCCGCCGATGACGTTTGTGCCAACCCTCTTTTCCACCGGCAGCGGTTCGCCCGACATCATCGATTCATCGACAGAGGAGGCGCCATCGATCACAGTGCCATCCGCCGCCACGCGCTCGCCCGGCCGGACGATCACCACGTCTCCCGGCACCACCTCGTCGGTTGCAATGTCGAACACGGAACCGTCGCGCTCCACCCGCGCCGTCTTTGCCTGCAGGCCCATCAGCCGGCGGATGGCAGCGCCCGTGCGTCCGCGGGCACGCGCCTCCAACAGCCGCCCGAGCAGGATCAGCGTCACGATGACGGTTGCTGCCTCATAATAGACGAAGCGCGATTGTTCGGGCAAAAGCTCGGGCAGGAAGGTCACCACCAGCGAATAGAGATAGGCGGCGGTCACACCGACGGCCACCAGCGAATTCATTTCCGGATGGCCGCGAAACAGGGTCGGAAAGCCGGCCTTCAGGAAACGCCATCCCGGCCCGAAGATGACGGCCGTGGCAAGCGCCGCGTAGATGTAATAGAGCACCTGCGTGTCCACCGCGCCCATCAGGACATGGTGGAAGGGCGGATAGAGGTGGCCGGCCATTTCCAGCGCAAAGAGCGGCAGCGTCAGCACGGCGGACAGTACGAGATCACGCTTCAGAAGGCCGGCATCCTCGTCATGATGGTTGTGCGCGTGGCCCTCTGCCGTTCCGTCATGACCTTCAGCATGGGAAGATCCGGCGGCCATGCCCGTCTCGGCCCCGGTGGCAGCCTTTGGCGCGGCGAGCGCAAACCCCGCCGCCTTGAGTGCCGTAATCAGCGCCCGCTTGCCGTCGCGGCCAAACATTTCGGCTGCGATCTCGGCCCGTCCGGGCGCGATGTCGGTCAAGACAACGCCCTCAACCGCCCTCAGCGTTGCCTCCAGCCGGGCAACTTCCTCGGCCTGCGGCGCCTTTGCAAGCGTCAGCGCGATACGCTCCGCCTTCGGCTCGTAGCCGGCCTTGCGAATGGCGGCGGCAAGTTTTTCGGCGGAAAAACCGGCGCCGGGCTCCACCGTCAGGCTTTCGGTGGCAAAATTGACCGCGCTTGTAGCAACGCCTTCCACCTTGGCCGCCGCCAGTTCCACGCGGCGCACGCAGGAGGCGCAGGTCATGCCCTCGACCGGAATGACGATCGGGTCTTGCGTGGGGCGGCCGGCGGGTGCGGCAGTGAGGGATAGGTGGGACGGCACGGAAGTCATGGGCGGGGTCCTTGGATTACCCGCCCCATGTAGGGCTTCCCATCATGGGAAGGTCAAGGGCATCGGCGCAAAAACTATCCCATGCGATAGAGAAAGAGCTGCGTGCGGCGCCGGTCGGAAAGCTCCCAGACTTCGTCCGGCTCGACACCGTCCACGGCAAAGCTGTTGGAGACGAGCAGGCTTTCGGGCTTCATTTCGGCGCGGGCCTTTGTGTAAAGCGCCGCCATCGGCTCGGGCGACAGAAAGGCGTAAGCGACATCGATCTCGGCAAGATCGGCCGCCCACAGATCCTGCCGCCGGATCGTGCCCCGGTGCGTCAGCGCCGACAGCGCGCGCGCAATCATGAAGGCCATGGGCGCCGTCTCGACGCCCGACGCCTGAAATCCCGCCGCACTCAGCGCCCGCACCACGCCGCCAAAGCCGCAGCCGAGATCGATGAAGCGGTCTGCCCCCCGGTCGCGCATCAGCTGGCAAAGCGCCTGCGCGGTCGCACGGTTGCTGAGGTAGAGCGGCACGCGCTCGCGCGCCGTGTTGGAAAAGAACAGGTAGAGCAGCACGAACCCTGCCGCAAACGGCCAGGCCGGCAGATCGCCGAGATGAAGCCCTAGAAAAACCGCCGGCGGAAACAGAAGCGCAATCCACAGCCACCAGACCGGCAGGCGCAGCAAGACACTCACCCCCGCAGCAACACAGGCCTGCACGGCAACGAGCACCGCCATCCCCACTCCCGGCGCCAGCCGCCCCGCCAGCATCACCGCCAACCCAAACGTCACCACCCCCGCCATCAGCTGGGCAAGGGTTGCGGCAAGAATGGGATAGCGGCGAATCGTGTTCATCGGGCAACCGGCGTGTGTCTGCCACGGTTGTGCGAAAACGCAGGGCGCAACACAAGGGGTTTTGCGGCTGTGGCTCTTCGGGGTGATCGCGCGGGTCTTGGTGACGCATTGGTAACCGAACAGGCGTTGGCGCCAGACGCTACACCGTCAACCAAACCGGCCTTCGCGCGAGAGGTTACCCCCCCCCTGCCTTGCCAGGCATCTCCCCCACAAGGGGGGAGATCACCGTGCTGAAACCTCTTCGGCCTCATTGGCCGGGGTGCAAAGGCCTCGTTGCTTGGACCCAAAAGCCACATTGCCGGGGCGAAACAGTCTCATTGCTTGGACGGTAAAAACTTCGTTAGCTGGGGACGTGAACGACAGCCACTCTGCTGATCTCCCCCCTTGTGGGGGAGATGTCCGGCAGGACAGAGGGGGTAAACCCCGCATGCCAACACAAGAGGCCTTCGCGTGAGAGGCTACCCCCTCTGCCTTGCCAGGCATCTCCCCCACAAGGGGGGAGATCACCGTGCTGAAGCCTCTTCAGCCTCATTGGCCGAGAGGCAAAGGCCTCGTTGCTTGGATCCCAAAGCCTCATTGCGTGAGCGCTTAATCACTTCGTTTACCATGGACGTGAGAGGCCAGCCGCTCTGCCGATCTCCCCCCTTGAGGGGGGAGATGTCCGGCAGGACAGAGGGGGGTGAACCCCGCATGCCGACCAAACCAGCGTCCGCGCCAGAGGCCAACCCCCTCTGCCTTGCCAGGCATCTCCCCCACAAGGGGGGAGATTACCGTGCTGAAACCTCTTCGGCTTCATTGGGCTGGGCTCAGAAATGCTCATTGCTTAGATCCACAAGCCTCATTGCTGGGCCGCCCCAAAAACCTCGCTTGCTGGGGACGTGAGCGCCAGCCGCCTGCCAATCTCCCCCCTTGAGGGGGAGATCAGAAGCGGGGCACCCTTACGTTTCCCCCGACACGTTCCTCATTAGTCGTTCACATACTTGCGCCAATCATGCTCCTCGACAAAGCCCAGCACGGTGCGGATCTTGGCATTGCTGATCGGCGCGGCATAACCTTCGAGTTCGCCGGTGATCGGCGTGCCGGGGGCGTATTTGGCCAAAAATTCGCGGGTGGGTTCGCGCGCGGTGATGGTGTCGTTGACCGCGTTGAACACCTGGAACCCCAGGCCGTCCGTCTCAAGGCCGCGCCAGACGATCTGGCCGAGATCGCGCGCATCGATATAGCTCCAGGCATTGCGCTTGCGGCTTTCCGGCTTGGCGAGGAAGCCCGGGAAATTCGCATAGTCCTCCGGCGAGATGACATTGCCGATGCGAAGCGCGTAGATATCGGCCTTGTAGCGCATGGCAAAGGCGCGGGCGGTCTTTTCGTTCACCACCTTGGAGAGGCCATAGCTGTCCATCGGGTCGACATCATACTCTTCGGTGAGCGGAAACTGGTGGTAATCCTTGTCGCCCTCGGCAAAGCACACACCAAAGGTCGTCTCGCTGGAAGCGATGATGACCTTGCGGATACCAAGCTTCATCGCCGCCTCGATGACGTTGTAGGTGGAGAGCGTGTTGGCGGCGAAGGTGGTGTTGTCGGGCTTCAGGAGAATGCGCGGCACGGCGGCAAAATGCACCACCGCATCGACCGGCGCCGGCCCCTTGCCGGTTTCGAGGCCTGAAAAATCAAAATGCATGGAGAGCGCATTGAACACCTGCCCGCTGTCGGTCAGGTCCACATTCAGCGTCGTCACGCCCTCGCAATCGAGGGGCACCAGATCGAGGTTGAACACCTCATAGCCCTTGGCCGTGAGATACGGCACCGCATGACGCCCCGCCTTGCCGCTGCCGCCGGTAAAAATGACCCGCTTGCCCATCACCAAAAATCCTCCCGTATGTGTCTGGCTGGGCAAGACATAGGGTGCCGGGCGCAAAATGGGAATGGCCGAGCGGCGGATGACCGCTTGCCATGGACGTGAGCGGCCAACCGCTCTGCCGATTTCCCCCCGTGTGGGGGAGATGTCCGGCAGGACAGAGGGGGGTGAACCCCGCATGAGACCAAACCAGCGTCCGCGCCAGAGGCTACCCCCTCTGCCTTGCCAGGCATCTCCCCCACAAGGGGGGAGATCACCGTGCGGATGCCTCTTCAGCCTCATTGGCCGGGGCGCAAAGGCCTCGTTGCTTGGACCTTAAAGCACCGTTGCGTGGCCCTAATCACTTCGTTCGCTAGGGACGCGAGCGGCCAGCCGCTCTGCCGATCTCCCCCCTTGTGGGGGAGATGTCCGGCAGGACAGAGGGGGTGAACCCAGCATGCCAACCAAACCGGCGTCCGCGCCAGAGGTTACCCCCCTCTGCCTTGCCAGGCATCTCCCCCTCAAGGGGGGAGATCAGCGTGCGGATGCCCCTTCAGCCTCATTGGCCGGGGCGCAAAGGCCTCGTTGCTTGGGTCCAAAAGCCACATTGCGCGGACGCGTAAATCACTTCGTCTGCCATGGAGATGAGCGGCCAACCGCCTCCCGATCTCCCCCCTTGAGGGGGAGATGTCCGGCAGGACAGAGGGGGGTGAACCCCGCATACAAACCAAACCAACGTTCGCGCGAGAGGTTATCCCCCTCTGCCTTGCCAGGCATCTCCCCCACAACGGAGGAGATCACCGTGCCGAAGCCTCTTCAGCCTCTTTGGCCGGGGGGCGGAAAGCCGCATGCTTGGACCCAAAACCCATATTGCATGGGCGCCTAATTACTTGGTGTGCCATGGACGCGAGCGGCCAGCCGCTCTGCCAATCTCCCCCCTTGTGGGGGAGATGTCCGGCAGGACAGAGGGGGTGAACCCCGCATGCCAACCAACTCGGCGTCCACGCCAGAGGCTACCCCACATGCCAACCAAACCGGCGTTTGCGCCAGAGGCTACCCCCTCTGCCTTGCCAGGCATCTCCCCCACAAGGGGGGAGATCACCGTGCCGAAGCCTCTTCAGCCTCTTTGGCCGGGGCGCACTCTCATCGCCGCGCCTGCGCCGTTTCGCCCACATGCAGCGGCCAGTCGATGAGGTAGTCCTCGAAATCCTCGACATCCACATCCAGCTCGCTCACCGTGCGGTTCCTCGCCGAAATACCGGCCTGGTGGACGGTGTCGGGGCTGCCGGAGACGAGCGGGTGCCACCAGTAAAGATCCTCGCCGTCGCGCACCAGCCGATAGCCGCAGGTGGGCGGCAGCCAGCTGATCTCGTCGACGGCGGACGGTGTCAACTGGATGCATTCCGGAACGGTCGCCTGGCGGTTCTCATAGTCGGAGCAGCGACAGCTTTCCCCGTCCAGCAGCCGGCAGGCAACGGACGTGAAGGCCACTTCGCCGGTGTCCCAGTCCTCCAGCTTGTTCAAGCAACAGAGACCGCAGCCGTCGCAGAGGCTTTCCCATTCCGCCTGGCTCATCGCCTCCAGGCTTTTCGTTTTCCAGAACTGATTTTCCATCTTGTCTTTTTTAGCACCGGCTGAACATAGTTTGCCGAACGGTTTTGTGAATGGCTCGCGCCGGCGGCATAAACCCCGCGTCAACCATTTATAAGCCATTGCTGCCTAAAGCAGTCCCCGAGGCTTTTCGTCGTTTGTTTGCCAAGCGTCAAGCTCTTGAGGTCCAGACGAGGAAGATCCACGGTGCAGGACGATCCCGCTCCCCCGCAACGATCGAAGAGACCGCGCACCCGGCGCCACCTTCTGCTGCGCGCCGACAGCTGGATCGATTCCACCGTCTGGAACCTCGGCTTCAAGCTGTCCGAGCTCTGGGAAGAGATCACCATCTTCTCCCGCAAATTTCGCGTGCGCGGCTGGAAGCGCGTGGTGGTGGAGCTCGCCGACGAGGCGATGACGTTCGGCACCGCCGGCTTCGTGCTACTTTTGGCCTTAGCGCTTCCGGCCTTTGAGGAAACCAAGGAAGACTGGCGCTCGCGCGGCGATTTTGCCGTAACGTTTCTCGATCGCTACGGTAACACGATCGGCCATCGCGGCATCATCCACGAGGATTCGGTGCCCGTCGACCAGTTGCCGGATCATCTGGTGAAGGCGGTTCTGGCCACCGAAGACCGCCGCTTCTTCAGCCATTTCGGCATCGATTTCTTAGGACTTGCCCGCGCGCTCAATGAAAACGCCAAGGCCGGCGGCGTCGTGCAGGGCGGCTCTACGCTGACGCAGCAGCTGGCGAAAAACCTCTTCCTCACCAACGAGCGCTCGCTGGAGCGAAAGATCAAGGAAGCCTTTCTGGCGCTCTGGCTGGAAGCGAACCTGTCGAAGAAGGAAATCCTGTCGCTCTATCTCGACCGCGCCTATATGGGTGGCGGAACCTTTGGGGCGGCGGCCGCCGCGCAGTTCTATTTCGGCAAGAACATCACGCAGGTGAACCTCGCCGAGGCTGCCATGCTTGCCGGCCTCTTCAAGGCGCCGGCGAAATACGCTCCCCATGTCAACCTGCCCGCCGCGCGCGCCCGCGCCAACGAGGTTCTGACCAATCTCGTGCAGGGCGGGCTGATGAGCGAGGGACAGGTGATCGCTGCCCGCCGCAACCCGGCCAGCGTCATCGACCGGGCCGCGACCACCGCGCCTGACTATTTTCTCGACTGGGCATTCGAAGAGGTGCAGAAACTTGCCGATGCCGGCAAGCTGAAGAAGCATTCCGTCATCGTGCGCACCACCATCGACATGGGCCTGCAGCAGGCCGCCGAAGAGGCGATGGAATCGGGCCTTCGCGAATATGGCGAGAGCTACCGCGTCAAGCAGGGCGCGCTGGTGATGATCGAAAACGGCGGTGCCGTGCGCGCCATGGTCGGCGGGCGCGACTATGGCGAAAGCCAGTTCAACCGCGCCACCAAGGCGCTGCGCCAGCCGGGCTCCTCCTTCAAGCTCTATACCTATACGGCCGCCATGGAGAAGGGTTTTACACCGGAAACGATGATTTCGGACGCGCCGATCACCTGGCGCGGCTGGTCGCCGCAAAATTATGCCCGCTCCTACAAGGGCCGCGTCACGCTTCTGTCGGCCATGGCGCAATCCTTGAACACGGTGCCGGTGCGCCTTGCCAAGGAGGAGCTCGGCACGGAAATCATTGCGGAAACGGCGAGGAAAATGGGCGTCGAGACGGCGCTTCGCACCGACAAGACGATTCCGCTCGGCACGTCGGAAGTCACCGTGATGGATCAGGCGACCGCCTATGCGGTGATGCCGGCCGGCGGCGTGCAGTCACGCCGGCACGGGGTGGCGCAGGTGGTCGATTACGACGGCGACGTGCTTTACGATTTCGAGCGCGACGAACCGGCGCCAGTCCGCATCGTCTCCGAGCAGGCCACATCGTCGATGAACCGCATCCTTACCCAGATCCCGGTTATCGGCACCGCCAAGCGCGCAGCCCTCGACGGCGGCATCGTCACCGGCGGCAAGACCGGCACCTCGCAGAGCTACCGCGATGCCTGGTTCATCGGCTTTACCGGCAATTACACCGCCGCCGTCTGGTTCGGAAACGATGATTTCACCTCGATGAACAACATGACCGGCGGCTCGCTGCCGGCCATGACCTTCAAGAAGCTGATGGACTACGCCCATCAGGGCATCGAGCTGAAACCCATTCCGGGCATCGACAATCCGTTGCCTTCCGGCACCCATGTCAAGGGTCCGGCGCTCGCCGACAAGGGCGAGGCAAACGGCCTGCCGGCGCTGTCCCGCCCCCGCTCGCTCTCTGCCGATACCACCCGCCTCCTGCGCCGCCTCGCCCAGTCCTTCGCAGCCGCCCCTCCGCTGAAGGCCCCGCCGCAGACGCTTGCCGGCGGCAAGGCGCAGGTGGTGAAGGTGAAGGGCGCGCCGTGAGGGAATCTCCGGCAATGACCGCCCGGGCTTTCAAAAACCTTGCAAAGCCAATTTAATGTAGCTACATTAAATCATGAAAGTCGTGTGGGACGAGCGCAAGAGACTGATCAATCTTTCCAGGCATGGTCTGGATTTTGCGGATGTTGTCGACCTCGATTGGACCACCGCGCTGGTGGAAGATGCCAAGCCCGACGCCAACGGGAAACGGCGACTGAAAGCGATCGGCTATTTCCGGGATGGAACTGCGGCCGTGATTTTCGCCAACCTAGGTACTGAGGCAATCTCGATTATCAGCTTTCGCCCAGCCAGCGCCAAGGAAGCAAGGAGACTGGTATGGCAAGGACACCGGCAGTAAAGACCCCGCCCGCTAACACAGAGTATAGCCGCGACGAATGGGATAGCGTCGATTTTCCGGAACTGACCGATGCGGAACTGGATGCGATGCGCCCTGCGCGCGAAGTTCTTCCGGAAGCGTTCTTCAAAGCCATAGAAGAGCAACGGAGAGGGCGTGGGCGCCCGGTCGTGGAAAACCCCAAAAAGCAGGTAACGCTAAGGCTTGACGAAGAGGTAGTTGCCCGCTTTCGCGAGAGCGGGAAAGGCTGGCAGGCGCGCATGAATGATGCATTGCGCAAAGCCGTGGGGCTTTGAGCGACACCGCTGGAACCTTGACTTGAGGCGAAGGGGATGCGCTCACCTCACGCAGCGCAGGGCTGGATACGCTGCAGTTGTGCCCCAAGCGCGCGGCGGCGGTTCATCAGGTCGTAATCGCTCTGCAGGCCGAGAAAAAAACCGTCGGACATGCCAAACAGACGCGCCAGCCGAAGATCCGTGTCGGCCGTCACCGCCCGCTTTCCAAGCACGATCTCGTTGATCCGGCGCGGCGGCACGGTAATGGCGCGGGCAAGCCCGTACTGGCTGAGCCCCATGGGCTTGAAGAACTCCTCCAGCAGGATTTCGCCCGGATGCGGGTTGGGCAAGAGTTCGTCATCAGCCATGATAATCGACGATTTCGACATGTGAGGCGCTTCCGGATCTCCAGAATGACGCATCGCCTTATCAATGGCAAACGCTCCCTTCGCCATTTTCTCGACCCGTAAACAGTGCTATCCGTCTGAGCTGATTTGCAAAAGGTTTTGCCGCGCTTGTTTCGCCTTCCCTTTCTCGTGCTCGTCGCGCTGGTCGTCGCCTTTGGCGGTGGCATCTGGTCGACGCTGGTGGCGCTCGATGCCACCACCGGCTTCGGCGCGATCAGGCTCGGGGCCTGGGAGGCGTTTCCGCAGGCGCAGACGGCAGATGCCGATCCTTATGCCAAGGCGCACCGCGCCAATGGCGGCCGCCTGCTCTATGGCACGGCCGAGGGCTTGAGCTTTACCGCAAGTGTCGACCAGACCGGTCAGCGGCTGTCTGGCCGCTGCACCTATCTCCTCTCCGGCCAGACGCCGGTGGCCCGCGCCTGGACGCTGTTTGCGGCCACCGTCAAGGGCGCGGCGCCGCTGACCGGTCAGGATCTGCCGGTGGCGCTCAATTCACGCACGGTTCTGCGCGATGCAACGGGCGCCTTCATTATCACGCTGTCGCCAGACGCCAGCGCCGGAAACTGGCTGGCGGTGCCGCGGGACGGACCGTTTTATCTGACGCTGACCCTGCTCGACACGCCGACTGCCGGCAGTTCCGGCCTCATCGACCTTGCCATGCCGCGCATCGACCGCATCGGATGCGCCCATGCTTAAGCTTATGCTGGCCGTCATCATCGGGCTTGTCGGGGCGGGCCTGCTGCATCTCGTCATCATCCTGTCGCTGCCGGCCTTCAGCGAACGCGATGCCTATAGCCGGGTGCTCGGCGAAGGGCCGCCGCACCGCTTTCATGCGCTTGCCGCGCGGGAGGATGCCGCCGGCCTGCAAAAGACCGATCCGTTTCTGGATCTGGCGGTCTGCGCCTTTGATCTGTCGGAAAATCCGGTGCGGCTGACGGCCCGCGGCGCCCTGCCCTTCTGGTCGCTCTCCGCGTTCGACAGCGCCTCAAACGAGATCTTCAGCATCAACGACCGCACCTCGGTCGGAAGCGGGCTCGATGTGCTGCTGGCAACGCCGGTGCAGGCAACGGCCCTGCGCAAGGCGCAGCCTTCGCCGCTTGCGCAATCGATCATTGTCGAAACCCGCGCCGTCCAGGGCTATGCGGTGCTGCGTGCCATGGCGCCTCAGGCGAGCTACAGGCCGATGACGACACAGTTTCTCGCCGGGGCGGATTGCAGCCCCGTGGAACTGCGCTGACCCATTAACGCAACGCGCACCTTAAAATCCCCGCGGCAGCGCTCAATGGCTGTCGAGGCGCAGCGCCGTCTCATCGAGGACGCGATGCGTCAGCTCCGCCGGCCGCTCGTAGCGCACGCCGGTAAACATCAGCAAGGCCGCGCCCGATCGGGTGGTCACCACCGTCTTGTCCTGCCGCTGCGACAATGGTCCCCGCTGCGGGTGGGCATGCCGCCATGTGTTCATGCAAACAATTTCTGCCATGCTCGTCTCCTCAAAAGGGTTCGAGACGGATGAAGGACAAGAACCGATTTCACCCTGCCCGCAAGGGGCCGGCGCATCCTCCTCAAGAGGCATTCTGCGCCTTTCTCGTCGGGCCTGTGGCAAATTCTGCCACAGGCACCAGCGACTCCAACAACACATGAAACGGCAGGCGGTTTCACCAGGATGGAGCGGGACAGGCGACCGGGTTCAAACCGGGTCTCTTGCCGCGCTGCAAAGCTATTTTAAGCCCTCATCCAGGCCCGAACGGCCTTGATTCGTGTCATGCTGTCTGTCGCGGATTGGGCCACAGGCAGGTTAACGACAAGTAAATGCTCATAAACCCCGGCGCACCCGTAAGAACTTGGGGAGAGCGATGTTGCCGGGCTTTCCCTAGGGCCGTTTCGCCGCTGCCCTGCCTGTCCTGCCGCGCGATCGTCGGCGTAATCCCCTCATGCGCATCAAAGAGGACGGCACGTGTCGGTAAAAATCGCTGCCGCGCTTTGAAACGGCGGCTGGGGATAAGTCCCGCTCTGCCACACTCCTTCACCAGACATTAACCTCGTTCCGGTAGCGTGTTTTTAACCATGCCGGAATGTGAAGGACGCCGTGCCGCGCCGCCTGTCGGCCGCCCCAGTGCTTCCTTCGGCCGGCATGCCCGCATGAGCATCTTCGTGGCGGTCCCCGCCACGCCGAACCTTGAAGTCTGTATCTTGTGTAGTGCGTCGGTGGATATGACCGTGGATCGGTATCGTGAACTTGAAAGGCCGCAGGCCATGCGCAGGAAGGATGTGGTGCTCATGGCGACCGTCACGAGTTTCGAGGAACTCGAGCATCCGACACGATCCGAACTGCGCCAATTCGCCGAGCTGTTCCTGCCGCTGTTTCACGCCTCCAGCGACGAGGCAAGACGCCAGGCGGTGGCGGCTCTGTCGCAGTCGCGTCATGTGCCGCCGGCCGTTGCCTTTTTCATTTCCAGCCAGCCGATCTCCATTGCCGCCCCCTTCCTCGTCAGTTCCGCCTGCCTCGACGACGAGACGCTGATTGCCATTGCCCGCATGCAGGGGGCAGAACATGCCCGCGCCATCGTGCGGCGCGAAAACCTGTCGCCGATGGTGATCGATGCGCTGGTCGGCATGCGCCACGCCCGCCAGACGGTGGCAGAGATCCAGGACGATCTGACCGGCCAGCTGGCTGCCGGCACGCAAGGAACGCCAGACGCCAGCCTGACAGACGTAAGCCTGCCGGATGTTGCCCCGCCGGAGCGGACGGCCGAGGAGGCAGAAGCCGAGGCGCGCCGTGAGCGCGAAGAGGTTCTTCGCCAGCAGATCAAGCGCATGGCAGCCCATCTTCACCGCGCCCCGGAGGATCGGCTGGGGCTGCGCACGTTGACCGACGTGCAGGAGGCACTGCTGGTGCGTTTTGCCCGCGCCCGCGAGGCCGATGGCTTTGCCACCACGCTTGCCGATACGCTGTCGGCCAGCCGCTGGCTTGCCGAACGCATCATGCTCGATCTGTCCGGCCTGCAGCTTGCGACCACGCTGAAGGCGCTCGGCATGCGCGAGCCCGAAGCGCTTGCCGTGCTTCAGCGCTTTTACGAGCCCCTGCAGGAAGAGATCGGCGGCACGCGCCGCAGCCGGATCCTGTGGCAATCGCTGCAGGAAGACGAATGCGCACGGCGCGTGGAAGCCTGGCGCCGCGCCGACCGCCACAGCACGGCGGATCCGGCAACCGGCGCCGAAGATCAGGGTTTTGCCGGCACTGCGCCGGCCAATCGCGGCACGGTCATCCGCACCGAGGCCACACCCGTCCCCCGCCTGCGCGCCGCCCGCTGATCACGTCCCGTCGATCACCGTCAGCAGGTCGCCCAGCGCATCCGTTTCGATTTCCACCAGCCAGAGATCGCTGTCGAAGCGGCGCTCGCGCGCGATTGCCGCATCCACCTCGTCCCGCTCGGCAAGGCTCAGGCGCTTTTCGAAACGCCGCTCCCCATCCTCCTCGATCATCATCTGCGGCGCCGGGCCATACAGATCCTCGCGGCCGTCGCGAAAACGCAGGCGCACGAAGATGGCGCCGGCCTGATCGGCGCCACGCTGTTCGACGGCGGCAAAGCCGCCTTGCGAAAACACGCGGCGGGTGAGCGCTGCCACAAAGATATCGGATCTCAAACGCATGAGGTTACGCTTTAGAGGCTTTTGAAGGCAAAGGAAATGCCGGCGCCGCCCCCCGCATCTCGCATCGCGCGCCTCGCGCCTCGGGCAAGCTTCGACCGCTATGGCAGGGAAAGCCGCAGGCTCCGCATCCCGAACCAGGAGGTGACATGGCGAAATACAAATATGACGAGCATCTGGTCCAGACCAATGTTCCGGCCTTCGACAAGCAGTGGCTGCCGGGCCAGACGCCGCCGAATGCCGGCATCTATCGCTGCAAGAACTGTGGCGACGAGATTGCCGTCGCAAAAGGTCAGCCGCTGCCGAACAGCCATCACCAGCATACAGTGCTTGGCCCCGTCATCTGGACCATGCTGGTCTTTGCCCAGGAACACCCGAAATAAGGCCAGCGCCTTATACCAAGTGTCGCGAAGCCGGCGTTACAGCGCGCCGATGGATTTCAGCTTGGCCAGCACCGCCTCGGAGGGCTCACCGTCCACCGGCAGGCGGTAATGCTTCTGGAAGTGGCGGATGGCGGCACGGGTCTGCTCGCCAGCAACACCATCGATCGAAACATCCGAATAGGCGATGTTGGAGAGGCCCTGCTGGATCTGCAGAACAAGCTCGGCTTGCGAGCCCATCGAAACCGGCATGGCCTTGAGATCGGCGCTCTCGCGCGCCTTGCTGGCACGGGATGCGGCCGGAATGTCGGCGGGCGGCACGCCGACCGATTGGGCAAGGGCGGCTTTCGGAGAGGACGGCCGCTGAGATTGGCCAGCCGGTGAAGGGGTGGCGCCTGACCCGGTGCGGGCAACCGGCACCGGCAGATTTCCGGCAGCCCGGATGGCCGCAGCCACCGGATCGGCATCGGCAGGGGCGTGTGCGCCGGCCGATTTTGCAGCCGGGGCCACAGCGCCGGCGGGCGCCGCATTCGCCACAGCGGGGCGCGGCAGCGGAACGACCGAGGCACCGGCAGCCGGCGTATCGTCGCTGATCACCGTCTGTGGTGTCATCGGCGCGGCATGGCCGGACGTCCCGCGTGCGCCTGTCCCGGAAGGATCCGTAGACGGCGATGCCGGGGCGCCCGCCACCTCGTCAGTCGGCAGATCCGCTGCCCGCTCGATGCGGAATGTCGTGACGGTTTCGGGCGCTGCGCGCCGCTGCGGCCGATAGCCGGCAATCGCGTTCGGATCCAGCGGATCGCGCGTGGCGAGGAAGGGATGGGGATGGTTGCGCGGTTGATACCAGAGCGCATTGGCGGCGATGAAGGAAAAGATCACGAAAAGCGCGGTGCTTCCGCCGAGCGTGCGCGGATAACGCGCGCCAAGCCCTGCCACCCCCGAAAGGGCCCGCAGGACAAGACCCGGCCGCTTGGCCGGCGCCCGTCTGCGTTCAGCCGGTTTTCGCTTTCGCGCGGTCATGCGCCAATCCCTGTCTACCCGTTACGCTGCCCTTTGCCGGTTGGCGCAGGCGTGGCGGAAACTCCAGCGGCTCCACGCTCCGTGGCAGGCCGTCCGGCGCATCCGCACCGTCGAGCGGCCGCTCATCGGCCGGTTTTCCATCGAGTGGAAAGCTCACCGTTACCACAGTTCCCTCGCCAAGGCGACTTTCGATGCGCATCTGTCCACCGTGCAGAGAGACGAGGCCCTTGACCAGCGACAGGCCAAGCCCGGTTCCCTCATAGGCGCGGGCAAGGTTGCCTTCCACCTGCATGAAGGGCTGGCCGAGAAGCTCGATCTTGTCGCTTGCAATACCGATGCCGGTATCGCTGACGATGAGCTTCAGCAGACCCTCTTCCGCAAGCGCATCGATGGTCACGGCGCCGCCGGCCTCGGTAAACTTGATGGCATTGCCGGCAAGATTGATGAGGATCTGCTGCACGGCGCGGCGATCCGCCACCACATCGCCCAGCCCGCGCGCGATGCGGGTGGCAAGCGTGACGCCCTTGGTGCGGGCCTGCAGGTCGAGCATCGCCCGGCAGCTTTCCACTGCGTCCGCAATCCGGAACGGCTCGGTCAGCAGCGCATAGCGGCCGGCCTCTATGCGGCTCATATCCAGCATGGTGTTGACGACGGAGAGAAGATGCGCCCCCGACTGGCGGATCAGCGCCACATATTCCCGCTGACGGTCATTTTCCAGCCGGCCGAAATATTCGCCCGCCAGCACATCGGAGAAGCCCAGAATGGCATTGAGCGGCGTGCGCATTTCATGGCTGACGGCGGCGAGGAAGCGCGATTTCGCCTCATTGGCCGATTGCACTTCGATGGCGCAGGCTTCCACCTCGTCGCGCAGGCACTGCTCTTCGGACATGTCGGTCAGTTGCACCAGAACCTGCTGCAGGCACCCGTCGCTGCCGGCAATCGGCGACAGGTCGAGCCGCACCGCCAGAAACTGCCGGCCGCCGATGGGGCACATGCCCTGCTCGATGCGCACATCCGCAACGGCAGACGCCTCCCCCTGGCGCAGGCTGTCCAACGCCTGCAGAACGGTAATGCGATCCGAGACATGCACGAGTTCGGCAAGGACCAGCCCCTGGCGCTCGCTCAGCGCAGACGGCAGGAGATAGCGGTCGCGGCCGCCGGTGCGCAGGATGTTTCCCTGCGGATCGCAGGCAAAAACAACGCCGGGGCAGGCTTCAAAGACAAGATCGGAGATGTCAGTCGGCTCGGCGGCCACATCCGCCGGCTCGCTGCGGCAAAGCCTGGACAGGGCAAGGGCGGCGGCGGAAACGGAGAGCATGCCGGCCATCACGACCGCGGCCCCAAGCGGCAGCGCAAGGGCTGGACTGACGACAAGGGCGAGCGTCGACGGCACGGCGACAAGGCAGGCAATCCCCGCGCCCGCCACCACGCGCAGTGTCGTCACGTCGGATGCACGCGGTGCATCGCGATCGCCAAGCTGCTGCAGCCAGCCGAGCGCCAGATGATCCAGACCCTGGATTGCCCTTGCGCCGATGGAATTGAATACGCGCACGCCTATACCTTACCGCGAACTCTGTGAGGCCCGACCATAGGCGTCATCGACTTAAGGAAACTATAAAAATCGCCGCCGCGAAGGCTCCGAAAGCCGCCAAACCGGCGCTTTGGCTGTTTCGGTACGATGCAGTTTCCAATATGGTTAACAGGGCGTAAGCATTGGAACTTTTTCAGTTTTATCGATCGTGTTAGGTTTTGACGCAGGCGCCGGAAAGAATCCGATTGTTTTTTGGCACAACTGCCATATTTATGGTGAACATGAACGTGTAAAGTTTGATTGAAATGCCGCTTGAAAGGGTTTGGGCGGCGGATATTTAAAATGCAGATCAAATTGCGATTAAACTTTAGCGGGCGTTGTAACGGCGTGTTTTTCCAATGTTCCTAAGCTTCACGACAGGGTTCCGGGTGAGACCGGAGGGCTTCTGAAGCGGGCAGGTGAAGGCGGATGTGGTTTCTGATCAAGGGTAGCGTGTTCTTTGCGATGGGTCTGGTGGTGCTGTCTTATTTCAGCACGAACCCGCACATCGCTGCGCCCGACGAGAAGCCGGTTCCGCTGACCGACACGCTGTCGGCGTTAACCGATGCCTATCACTATGTCAGCGCGCTCTGCGTCCAGAAGCCGGATGTCTGCGAAAAAGGTGCCGAAACCTTCACTGCTCTTGGCTACCGCGCCAAGGAAGGCGCCCGCGTTGCCTTTGAATTGCTCGACAGCCAGTTCTCCAGCGGCGAGACAGCAAAGCCCGATGCCCTCGGCCAGGCCGTGCGCCAGCCCATGCCCGACAAGCTGGTGAGCAACCAGAACTTTGGCCAGGCGGCCGCGACCGGCGACGGCCTGTCGACCGGTTCCGTGCCGGTGCCGCTGAAGCGCCCGCTGCACTAACGCATGCGCGTCCCCCCTATCGCGCCCTTCGGCTCAGCTTTCCTCTTTTTCGTTTCCGTCACGGGCTTTGGTCCCTATATGAAGGCTCAAACCCAAGACCGCGTAGCCATCCTGCGGCGACGCCTTCCGCTTGGGACCGTGACGTGACTGAGGCCCGTTCCGCCCGATGCGGCGTGAAGGGGTGAGCCCAAAGCTGGAGCCTTGCATGACGACCCCTTCCCTTCCCGGCATCGACCAGATCATCGACGATTTCGCCTATCTGGAGGAATGGGAAGACCGCTATCGCTATGTCATCGAGCTCGGCAAGGCGCTGCCGGACCTGTCCGAGGACAAGAGGACGGCGCAGAACAAGGTGAACGGCTGCGCAAGCCAGGTCTGGCTCGTGTCCCATCGCGGCGAAGGCGAGGATCCGGTTCTGACTTTCGAAGGGGATTCGGACGCCCATATCGTGCGCGGTCTGGTGGCCATCGTGCTGGCCGCCTATTCCGGCAAGCATGCCTCCGAGATCGCCGAGCATGACGTCATCGACACGTTCAACCGCATCGGGCTCGTGGAAAACCTGTCGGCGCAGCGGGCGAACGGGCTGCGTTCGATGGTGAAGCGCATTCGCGACGAAGCCCGGCTGGCAGCGGCCGCCTGATGGGTAAGGCGGCCGGTGCGCGCCTTTGCGCATCGGCCCTCCCGGCCTTCGACCCCTCTTCCACCGCCTTCGTCCACCCTCGCCTTCCCGCGACCGCAAACTCCTGCCGTCAAAGCTGCGGGCGAAAACCGTCCGCACCCCAACTGCGGGTGCCGGCCCGCACCGGTGGCGGCGCATAATGGCGGGCAAGCGCCAGAAGTGCGGTGCGCAGCATCAGCTTTGCCGAACGCACCGGCCAGCCGCGCTCCCGCTCCACCAGTTCCAGCCCTTTTTCGAAGCAGCAGATATCGAGCGCCACGCCGGCAAGCTCCGGCCCCATGGCATCGATGGCGCGGTTGACGCGCGTCCTTGCCGCCATAGCGCTTTCGGCAAGCTCCACCTTGCCCCCTGCCCCGCCCTTGCCGCGCACCGACAGCCGCGGTTCCCAGCGGGCGGTGATGCCGGGCTGCAGATGGCCGCGGTCGAAATCGCACGCCAGCCGCTCGCCGGCGGCGATGGCATCGGCGCTCAGAAACGGCGCGCCGTCGCGGTCCTTCAGACGAACAAGCGCTGACAGCGGCGATTCCAGGCGGTTGCGCCGCACGGTTTCGCGCCGCCCGTCGTCCAGCGCCACCGTGTCGGGAACGATATCGCGGTGCTGGTCACCATAGAGATTTTTGGCTGTTTCGGAAGAGATGTCCGCCGTCAGGCTTTCAGGCGGATGTCCGCTCCCGGCCCTGCCACTGGCCGTCCCGGTAGAGTGTTTTCCCGCGGCGAAGGCTTTGTTCATCTGATCTGCGTCGGGCGAGCCCGGATCACCCAGATGCCGGCGCAGATAGGTCAGGGTTTCGGGGCGGCGGAGAAGTTCCGTGCCCCGCCGCTCGGCAAGACCTGCCGTCACCGCCGCCTCGATCAGCCGCGCGGGATGCCTGTGACGGACATCGCCGCGCGAGAGGATCACCTCCGCTGTCCCTTCGCCCGGCTCGATCCTGCAGGTGCCGCGCGAGACCTGGCGCAGGAGGCGCAACAGCGGGCGGCTCGGCTGCAAAAGCCCGCTTTCGGGCGCGTCGCCTTGCCTAGTCATGCCGCGGCACCTCGCTCAACCCGAACATGGCGTTCGCGATCCGCTCGATGGTGGCGACAAAATCGTCGAAGGCGGCATTTTCACGCCGCTCCTCCACCACGGCGCAGGCATGGCCGACGGTGGTGCGATCGCGACCGAAGGCCTCGCCGATCTCGCTCTGCGGGATGCCGAGCGACACATGGCAGACATACATGGAGATCTGGCGGATATGGATGAGCGCGCGGCGACGGTCGCGCCGCATCTGCGGGCGGTCGCCCATCAGCATCAGCACCTCGCCGACGAGGTGGCGCACGACGCCGCAGGCCCGCTGCGGCGGCATGGCAGAGGGCAAGGCAAGCGGCACCGGATCCGAGAGGCCAGTCGCATCGCCTTCTGCCTGCGCCTGGCCGGCAAGATCAGACACCGGCCCCTCATCGGGGACGGCAAGGGCCGCACCGCCATGGGCGATGGGAGGGCCAGGGCGGGGGGACACAAAGGCCTCCGATTTTGCTTCAAGAGACATGAACAACTCCTTTTATAGGAATTAATTCATACACCCTATGCACAGAGCGGGGATGAACGAAAGCCCTGCTCAGAAATTTCCCATTGTTTTTCGTGAACTATTTCGTCCGGCGCGTGAAAAGTATGGGATTATTTTCCTCACCCTCGGAAGCCGCCTCCGCGATCGCTGCTCTTCTGCCTCTCGTCCGGATCAGTCGGCAGAGGGCCTGCTATGCGGCGGCAATCGCGCATGGGCGCGGCCTTGCGCGACCCTCAGCCGTCGATCGAACGTGAGGCGCAACGGAGCGGGAACGGGCACTGCCCAAGGGATCGGCAGGTAGGACAAAGGGACTAGAGGGCTGGACGCGGCAGATGTATCAACCGTTCGATGCCGGCCGCTTCCACCGTTGCGGCAAGGGCGCTGGTGCGCAAAGACAATGAGGTATAGAGCCGTCGTCAGGACAACGACCAGCGAGCGGAGCATGCTGACCTGCGGTGTACACGACGGTGTCGCCCGCCTTCACTGCTGGACCATCTTCGCCAAAAATCTCGCCGGCCAGGTTGCCTGGTCCGGGCGCGCAACGTGCGAAAAAGCTCGCATGCGACGGAAGGAAACCGTGTGCTGGCCTCAGAGCCAGCACCGGTGAATGTCAAAACAGCGCGGTTATTCGGCGCTGTTTACTGGCGCGACTTACTTGGCGCGCTTGCGGCGCTGGCCGAGGCCCATTTCCTTGGCAAGGCGCGAACGGGCTTCGGCATAGGCCGGTGCCACCATCGGATAGTCGGACGGCAGGCCCCACTTTTCGCGATATTCTTCCGGCGTCATGTTGTAATGGGTCATCAGGTGGCGCTTCAGCGACTTGAACTTCTGGCCGTCTTCCAGGCAGATCAGGTAGTCGTCTTCGATCGACTTGCGGATCGGCACGGGCGGCTTCGGCTTTTCAACGGTGGCGGGAACCGCAACCGGCGACGCCGTATTGTTCAATGCGCCATGAACATCCGAGATCAGGCCGGCAAGATCGCCGACCGGTACAACGTGATTGCTGACATAAGCAGCAACAATATCGGCGGTCAGTTCAACGAGAAGATCCGACGCCTTGCCTGCAATTGATTCTGTCATGTGTTATCTCCTGTTCGTTCCACTGGAGTTGTATCACCTTGATACACAAACTCCGTAGAGCGACGTTGGAAAGGCCTGAACCGCATTCCGTTCTTCCCGCAGGAAGCGGGATCCACCCCTAGATCCCGACTGATACGGCCGTTCTTACCAACGTTTTCGGCAATATCGACCTTTTGAAGGCCTCGTCTTTGCTTCAGACCATCGCGCAGGATGCCATTTCCGCAGAGAGAGGCACGGCGAATGTCATCGATATTCGTGCTCTACTGACATGCGATTAACATTGTTTGCCGCAAAGTCCAAATACAATCTTCGAATATTTACTCTATTGTGGAGATGAGCGGGCGTTCTCCACACTTACTGATTGATTATCGGACAGGAGCGGGAGGGAACAAGTAATTGTGTCAGGACCCCCGATAATCAAGGGGAGCCATTCCTCAGTTCATCGATCACCGTCGAGGAATGCAGCGGATAGCCCACGTGATGGGCGGCGCGGGCGAGCAGATGGGCCGATATCGGGGCTGTCAGGATGAAGAAGACGAAGCCGGCCAAGGCTCTGACAAATATGGATATATCGCCTGAATGAACGCCAACGGCAATCAGCAACAGCCCCGAAGCGACGGTTCCCGCCTTGGAAGCGGCATGCATGCGCGAAAAGACGTCGGGCAGCCGCAAAAGCCCGATGGAGGCAACAAGCGCAAACAAACCGCCAGTAATAATCAAAACGACTGTCAGAAAGGTAAAGAACCAGCTTATCATCTGTGATCCTGTATCGTTTTGACGCGATCCGGCGCCGGTGAACCGGCCGATCCGCCATCGAGCTGGCGGCCGTGCGCCTCTCCCTCCTCGTCGGCGGTGCGGCGCGACAGGATGAAGCGGGCAAAGGCGACCGTCGCCAGGAAGCCGACAAGGCCAAGGGCTATTGCAACATCGATATAAAGCACGAAGCCGGTCTTGATGGCGATGAGCGCAATGAAGCCGATGGCGATCCCCACCAGCATGTCGAGCGCCACTACCCGGTCGGCGAGCGTCGGGCCGCGCACCACGCGCGCCACGGTAAAGAGGAAGGACAGCGCCAGCAGGCCGTTGGCGACAAAGATGGCGGCGGTGAGCAGAGCCTGTTCGGTCATCAGCGGAAGGCCTCCATGATCTTGGCCTCGAAGCCGTCGCGAATGTCGCGCCTGGTGCCCTCGACATCGGAGCAGTCGAGCGCGTGCACATAGAGGAAGCGGCGATCGGACGAGACATCGACCGACAGCGTGCCGGGCGTCAGCGTGATGAGATTGGCAAGAAGCGTAATCTCGAAATCGCGGTCCACCGTCAGCGGATAGGCAAAGATGCCGGGCTTCACGTCAAGCTTTGGCCGCGTGACGAGGACGGCGACCTTCCAGGCCGACAGCGCCAGTTCCTTGAGGAAGAGAATGAGCAAAGAGACGATGCGCCGGATGCGCTTCAGATAGCTGACACCCTGTGCCTGCTCGCGGATGAGGCCGATGGACAGCGCGGCGATGAGGAAGCCGAAGGCGAAATTGAGCAGCGTCGCGCTGCCGCTCACCGCCACCCAGACCACAGCAAAGACAACATTCATGGTAAAGGCGGTCATGGGCGCCCTCCTGCGGGAAAGACCGAGCCGATATAGGCGGCCGGTTCCATGAGCCCGATCGCCGCCGTCTGCGACAAGGACATCGGCGCTTCGGGAAACAGGCCGAACAGGGTGATGATCACGGTGAGGCCGACAAGCGGCCCGAAGGAGAGCCAGCCGGCGCTGCCGCCCGGGCGATCCGGCCCGGCCGCCGCCGCCGGCATTTTCCCCTCAGCCTGCGCCGGGGCCGGTCGCCAGTAGGCGATGAGAAACACGCGCCCCAGCGCGACCGTCGACAGGAAGCCGGACACGAGAATGCCGGCCGCCAGCCACCAGGCGCCGATATCGATGGAGGCCTTCACCAGCATGATCTTCGGCCAGAGCCCGGAAAACGGCGGCAGACCGGCAACCGCCAGCATCAGCGCCAGCGAGACGAAGGCAAAGCCCGGCGCACGCTGATAAAGCCCGCCGAGAGACGAGAGGGTGAACTGGCCGGAGAGCGCCGCGGCGCGGCCGACGGCCAGATAAAGCGCCGTCATGGCGAGGATCGAATGCAGCGCATAGAGCACGGCACCGGCCAGCCCGGACACGGTGCCCGTCGCAATGCCGGCCAGCATGTTGCCGATGCCCAGAATGACGGCATAGCCGGCGAGCCGGCGCAGATCGTTCTGCGCCAGCATGCCAAGGCTTGCCAGCACCATGGTCAGAAACGCCACCACGCCGATGACGAAGCTCCAGGCCTCATGCTGCACCGGAAACAGCATGATCATCACCCGCATCAGCGCGTAGATGCCGACCTTGGTCAAAAGTCCGCCGAACAGCGCAGAGACGGTGAGGCGCGGCGTGTGATAAGAGGCCGGCAGCCAGAAATTGACCGGAAAGGCGGCCGCCTTCATGGCAAAGGCCAGAAGAAACAGCCCGGCAAGCGTCATCAGCGGCGCGCCGGAAACCTCCCGCGCCCGCACGGCAAGGTCTGCCATGTTGAGCGTGCCGAAGATCGCATAGGTATAGCCGACGGCAATCAGGAAGAAGGTCGTGCCAAGCAGGTTGAGCAGGGCATATTTCAGCGCCCCATCGATCTGTTCGCGCTCGGATCCCAGGATCAGGAGGCCGAAGGAGGAGATCAGCAGAACCTCGAACCAGACATAGAGGTTGAACAGATCGCCCGTCAGGAAGGCGCCGGAGACACCCGCCATCAACAGCATCAGGAAGGGAAAGAAGCCGTAGCGACGTCCCGTCTCGCTGATGTCGGAGAGGGCGGCGATGCCGGCGGCAAGGGCGGCCATGGCCGAAACGAGCGCCAGCAGCGCCCCGAACACATCCACGGTAAAGGCGATGCCGAAGGGCGGCAGCCAGCGGCCCATCACCATGGTGATCGGTCCCTCCACCGCGACCTTCCACAACAGAAGCGCATCCAGCACCACCAGCGCCGCAAGGCCCGGCACGGCCACCAGCCCGTGCAGGCGGGTGGCGTGGCGCATCATCATCAGCACGGCGCCGAGCGTGATCATCAGCACCGGCGGCAGAATGACCAGCCAGTTGCCGAGCGGCGGCGGCGTCAGGATGAAGGCGAGAGACAGATCGACGGGCGTCGAAGGCGTGGCAGCCATGGGTGTGTGAAAACCTCCTCAGTAGCCGATGGGCGGCATGGGTTCATCCTTCGGCTCGGCCAGCCGCATCTCGTCAGTGTTGTCGGTGCCAAGCTCCTGATAGGCGCGGTAGGTCAGCACCAGCAGGAAGGCAAAGAAGGAAAACGAGATGACGATGGCCGTGAGGATGAGCGCCTGCGGCAGCGGATTGGCGGCACCGGCCGGCAGCGTCTCCATGCCCGCCCCGATGATCGGCGGCACTTCACGCGTCAGCCGCCCGCCGGTAAACAGGAGAAGGTTGACGGCATTGCCGAGAATGGCGATGCCGAGCAGCATGCGCACCGAATGTTTGGACAACATCAGATAGATGGCGGCGGAAAAGAAGGTGCCGACCAGGATGGCGAGCGGAAACTCCATCAATCGCTCTCCTTTTCTTCAAGCGCCAGCGCAATCGAGGTGATCGCCCCGACCACGACGAGATAAACCCCAATATCGAAGGACATGACGCTCGACAGCGCGATCTCGACTCCGAACAGATGCGGCGTGATCCAAAGGCCCGTCATGAAGGGCACGCCGGCAAGGATCGACAGCAGACCCGACAGTGTGGAGACGAAAAGCCCGAAGCCGGCAACCGCCATCGGATGAAACCAGAGGGCCCGGCGCACGGCCGCAACGCCATAGGCAATCCCGTAGATGGCAAAGGCAGAGGCGGCGATCAGCCCGCCGATAAAGCCGCCGCCCGGCTCGTTATGGCCGCGCAACAGCACGAAGACGGAAAAGACCAGCATCAGGGCGGTGAGAAATGGCGCGATGGTGCGAAAGATCAGCGTGTTCATCAGCGTCCTCCCGTCTGCCCGGCCGGCTCCGGCCTATGGTCCGGTTCATGGGCATCCGGATCGTTGTCGGCCGGCTTCTGGGCACCGACGCGCACACGGATGAGCGCCAGGATGGCAAGTCCCGTCACCATCACCACGGCGATCTCGCCCAGCGTATCCGTGCCACGAAAATCGACGATGATGACGTTGACCACATTGGCGCCGTGGGCGATCACCTTCGAATAGGTGTTGAAGAAATCGGTGAGCGCTGTGTTGAAGACCCCTTCGACGGACTTCATCAGGAGAAGCATGAAGCCCAGCCCGCAGGCAATGGCGATCGCTGCATCCCATAGCATCTGGCCGATCGGCCGGTGGTCCGACGGCATCAGGCGAAGCCGCGTCATGGCAAGTGCCAAGATGACCACCGACAGCGTCTCCACCATGAACTGCGTGAACGACAGGTCCGGCGCGCCAAACAGCAGGAAGAGGACGGCAACCGCAAAGCCCTGGATGCCGAGCGAGACGATGGCCGTCAGCCGGTTGCTGGCGCGCAGCACCGCGACAAGCCCGATCAGCGCAATCGCCAGGAAAGCCCATTCCTGCACCATCATGTCGCCCGGCCAGGAGGGCATGGCCGGCAGTTCGCCATAAAGCACCGGTGGCACGAGAAGGGTGAGCGCCAGAAGCAGGAAGGTCGCCGTCACATAGATCTCGAGGCGTCCGGGCTGGACAAAGCGCGTCACCTTGACCGAAACCTTCACCAGGCCCGCGATGGCCGCATCGAAACCACGGTCCGGCCCCGGCCCCAGCGCATCGATGAAACGCACCATCAGGGCGCGGACGCGGGCAAGCTGCAGATAGACGACAAGGCCGAAGGCAACCGTCACCAGCGACAGCGCAAGGGCTGCCCCCCAATGCGGAATGGTCGAGATCGTCACCTCGACCGGCACGCCCTTGACGGCGCTTGCCATGGGCGAGGAGACGAAGCGGTGCGCAAAGCTTGAAAAGACGCCCGCCAGCAGGCCGAGGGCGGACAGCACCAGCGGCCCGATCCAGAGGAGCGCAGGCCCCTCATGGGCGTGCTTCGGGGTTTCGAGCTTCTGGCCGACGAAGGGTTTCAGGCCGACGGCAAAGGCGAGCGCAAACATCAGCCCGTTGCCGATGACGGCAACCGTGGTGAAGAGGATGGAGCGCAGGTCGCCGGCATAGAGCGCATGATAGATTTCTTCCTTGGCGAGAAAGCCGAAGAACAGCGGCAGGCCACCCATCGACAGCGCTGCCAGAAGGGCCGCCACGAAAGTGATCGGCATGGCCTTCGCAAGTCCCGACAATCTGGTCGCGTCGCGCGTGCCGGTCTCGTGGTCGATGAGGCCCGCCACCATGAACAGCGCACCCTTGAAGAGAGAATGCGCCACCAGATAGAGCACGGCGGCTGCAATGGCATGTTCGGAATCAAAGCCGGTCAGCATCACCAGAAGCCCGAGCGAAGCCATGGTCGTATAGGCGAGCATCAGTTTCAGGTCGGTCTGGCGAAGCCCGAGAAACGTGCCGACGATCAGCGTCACGCCGCCGAAGAAGGGCAGAAGGATCTCCCAGGCGGGCGTGCCGCCCAGCGTCGGGTTGAGCCGCATCAGGAGATAGACGCCGGCCTTCACCATGGTCGCCGAATGCAGATAGGCAGACACGGGCGTCGGCGCTTCCATGGCGTTCGGCAGCCAGAAATGGAAGGGAAACTGCGCCGACTTGGTAAAACAGCCTCCGAGCACGAGCAGAAGGGCTGCCAGATAGAACGGGCTCTGGCTGACCACATCGCCCTGGTGGACGATGAGCGACAGCTGCGTGACGCCGGTGATGTTCCACAGGAAGATGAGGCCGGCGAGCAGGCAAAGCCCGCCGCCGCCGGTCACCACCAACGCCTGAAGCGCCGAACGGCGCGCCGCTTCGCGCGTGTGATCAAAGCCGATCAGCAGGAAGGAGGTGATCGAGGTCAGTTCCCAGTAGACGAAGAGCATCAGGAAACTGTCGGAGACGACCACGCCCAGCATGGCGCCCATGAAGAGCAGGATAAAGGCGAAGAACCGGCCCTGCTGCGGATGACCCTTCAGGTAACCGCCGGAATAGAGCACGATCAGCGTGCCGATGCCGGTGATGAGCAGCGCAAAGGTGAGCGACAGGCCGTCGATGAACCAGGAAAACGACAGGTTGAAGCTCGGAACCCAGGCATAGCCGCCCGTCACCACCTCGCCTGCGGCAATTTCGGGAAGGTATCCGGTGAAATAGGCGAAGGAGACGGCCGGCGCCAGCGCCAGAACCCAGGCGGCATTGGCGCCGAGCGCGCGCGTCAGAAAAGGAGCAGCCAGCGCCGCGACGAATGGCAGAAACAGACAGACCATGGTCATTGCGGCGATATCGGCCTCCTGTCGGCACGCGGCATCATGCTTTCAATCTCCGCAACCGGGCAGCGAGAGGCAACCGGACCGAGACAGCGTGACCCTACTTAAGCCAAGGGTTTGCCAGCCTCAACGCTTGTTCGATGAAAAACGACGGAAACACCACCTTTTTGATCGATCCGTGAACGCCTATATCAAGACAAACAGGAGTGACCGATGACAGACATCAACACAACCAAGGTTGAAAAGAGCGATGCGGAGTGGCGCGAACAGTTGACGCCCGAGCAATACCGCATCCTGCGTCAACAGGGCACGGAGCGAGCCTTTACGGGTCCTTACTGGAACAGCAAGGACAAGGGTCTTTACCGCTGCGCCGGCTGCGACGCGCCGCTGTTCATTTCCGATACCAAGTTCGATTCCGGCTGCGGCTGGCCAAGCTATTTTGCGCCGGTGACACCCGATGCGGTGGTGGAACTGAAGGACATGAGCCACGGCATGGTGCGCACCGAAATCCGCTGCGCCACCTGCGACGGCCATCTCGGCCACGTCTTCCCGGACGGCCCCAAACCGACCGGCCTGCGCTACTGCATAAACGGCCATTCGATGGTGTTCGAGCCGGTGTAAGGTAGCGGCTCACTCGCCTTCGCCAAACAGCATGCGGTCAATGTCACGGGCCGCATGCAGCACATGGATGATCTCGATGCGATCGGCCAGCACCCGATAGAAGATCAGGTAATTGCCGTGCGGCACGCGGCGAATGCCGCTTGCCGAATAGCGCCTGACTTCGGCAAAGCGAAAAGGCATTGTGGCGAGGCTTTCCGCCAGATCGATCAGTTCTTCGACGAAGCTCGTCGCACGGCCCGGATTTTCGTGAGCAATCGCCTGCCAGATTGTCTCCAGATCGTCTCTGGCACGATCTGAAAAGACGACCGTCATCGGGTTGTCCGGGTGACCGCGCCTTGCCGTTTCGCGCGAAAATGGGCCCGCATATCCGCAGACGCGGTGACGCGTCCGGCTTCTGCGTCGGAAATCCCCTCCGCGATGGCAGCATCAAGCTCTGAAAGACGTTTCTCCTGCATCTCCAGCAACCGGACGCCCTCCTGAAGCGCTTCGTCGCGCGAGCGAAACCGCCCTTCCCTGACGAGGGAGGCTACAAAGTCTTCCAGCGGTGGACCAAGGTCTGCCTTGATGCTCATCTTAAGCTCCTCAGAGCGCCTGGCGTCGTTTTTGACGCGCAAAGGTCGGTCCGATATTCGCACTCACGCGTCGTGTTTTCGAAAATCGATTGGATTTTCGGACCGATCCGCTGGGAGCAAGCGTAACACCAAAGGCGATGCCGTCAAAGCGCTCGTGCACCGCGCTGTTCACGCCGTCAATGAAACTACGGGACGCCTTGTCCCCCTGATCAGCCCAGCCGCTTCTCCATGCAGGTCAGATCGAGCCAGCGGCCGAACTTGGTGCCCACTTCGAAAAACGTGCCACTGGTGCGAAAGCCGAGGCTTTCGTGGAGCCTGATGGAGGCGTGGTTTTCCGCCTCGATGCAGGCCACCATCACATGGATTTGCCGCTCCGTGGCGCGCACGATCAGCGCCTGCATCAGCTGCCGGCCAAGGCCGAGGCCCCGGTGATCCTTCTCGACATAGATGGAATGCTCCACCGTATGGCGAAAGCCTTCGAAGGCCCGCCAGTCGCCATAGGAGGCGTAACCGCCAATCACCCCGTCCACCTCGGCCACCAGAACCGGAAAGCCGCGCGCCATGCGCGCCGCATACCAGTCGCGCCGGTTGTCCAGATCGACAAGCGTGTCGTTCCAGATCGCCGTCGTGTTAGCGACCGCATCATTGTAGATGTCGCGGATCGCGTCGAGATCTGCCGGGGTCGCGTCGCGGATGAGAAGGTCGGCCGCCATGGGATGTCCACTATCATTTACGGATCGTCTCCCATAGCAGACGATCCGCCCGCGCGTCCAGCGGCGTGCGGCAGAACCGCTCCGGTCAGATGGTCGGAGACGGCAGGCTGAAGCAGGTGATGACGGCCGAATAATGCACGGCGGCGGCGGCGATGACGAAGGCATGCCAGATGGCGTTCTGGAAGCGCAGCCGTTCCCACACGTGGAAAATCACGCCGAGCGAATAGATGATGCCGCCCGCCACGATCAGCCACAGCGTGATCGACGGCAGCAGTTCCGACAAGGGGGAGATCACCACCACGCCGCTCCAGCCCATGCCGAGATAGAGCAGGATCGTCAGCCGGTCGAAGCGGCCGGGAAAGACGCATTTGAGCGTGATGCCGAACAGCGCCACCGCCCAGACGAAGATCAGCATGAAGAAGACCAGCGGATCGGACGAACCGCGTTCCAGGAACGGCGTATAGGTGGCGGCGATCAGCACGAAAATCGCCGAATGATCGAAGCGTCGCAGCAGCCATTTGGTGCGCGAATGCGGCCAGATATTGTAGGTAAACGACACGGAGAGACACAGGACGAGGCCGATGCCATAGGTCCAGGCGGCAAACAACTCGCCATGGCTCGACCAGACGGTGGCATAGAAAATCAGTGCCGTTGCGCCGATCAACGCCAGCACGATGCCGATGCCGTGGACAACGCCATCGGCAACGATCTCGTGAAAATCATAGGTCCGTCCGAATCGCAACAGGTCGCTCATGAATGCCGGGTCTCCTTGCCCCCACCATGAAGGTCGGGGGCCAAAGACGCAACCGGCGCGGCGCGACCGGCGCCATCACATTCGGTAATCAGCGTTTACGACACTTCAACAGGCCGTGAGGTGTCGTTCAGGCTGTCTTCATATTACCGTCACGAAGGCTGGCGGGCATGTCTGCCGTTCAGCGCTCCACCAGCACCGAGCAGCGGGCATGGCGCACGACACGGTCGGCCGTTGCCCCGATCAGGTAGTTGGAAAAATCCGGCACATGCGAGGCGAGCATGATCAGATCGGCGTCATTGGCGGCTGCGGCGGCAAGGATTTCATGGGCCGGCGCGCCCTGCCGTATCTCCACCTGTGCCTTGAGGCCGAATTTGTCGCGCAGGGCCGTCAGCTTTGCCTGGCCATCGGCCCGCGCCTGTCCCATCAGATCGGCAGGAATGTCGATGCTGAGATAGCCGGGCACCTCCTCCACCACATTGACGAGCGTGATCTTGCCGCCCGCATCGACCAGCGTCGCCGCCTTGACGATCAGCCGCTCGGCCTTTTCCAGTTGCGCGACATCGACGGCAATGAGGATGGATTGGTACATGGTTCGCTCCCTTGACTGTATGCCGGGATCTTGCGCGCCTTGCATGTCTGCGCCTTGAGCCAAGTCAAACATCGGGAACGTCCCCGCGAAGACCGTTCTCTATTGCTGAACGATTCGTCTTCCACTTGGGATCTTCCGTGAACGACGGTGAGCGGGCATAGTCAAGGCTGACCCTCTCTCGAGTGAGACCTGCCGCATGACCGAGACCGCCGCTGCCAAAGCCTTTGCCCTCACCCGCCCTGCCCATGTCGGCACGGCCCATCTGCAGGTGACGGATCTCGACCGCACGGCCGCCTTCTATCGCCAGATCATCGGCCTGTCGGTGCTGGAGGAAGCCCCAAGCGGCACGGTGCTCGGCGTGGATGGCACGCCGCTCCTGACGCTGTCGACGGGCAAGGACGTCGCGCGCGCCCCGCGCAACGCCGCCGGCCTGTTCCACACTGCCTTCCTCGTGCCGGACCGGGCCGAGCTTGGCGCCTGGCTTGCCCATGCGGTGCATCACGGCGTGCGCCTCGACGGCGCCTCCGATCATCTGGTGAGCGAAGCGATCTACCTGTCGGACCCGGAAGGCAACGGCATCGAGATCTACCGCGACCGCGCGCCGCTCGAATGGTCCTACCAGCCGGACGGCACGGTGACCATGGCCACCAACCGGCTCGACCTGCAGGCGCTTTACGACGGCGCCCGCAAGGAGGGCTGGGCCGGCATGGCGGCGGGCACCGCCATCGGCCATATCCATCTGCAGGTGGGCGCCATTCCGGAAGCAGACGCCTTTTACCGCGACGTGCTGGGACTGAAGATCATGGCGCGCTATCCGGGCGCCAGCTTCTTTGCAACCGGCGGCTACCACCACCATGTCGCGGCCAATATCTGGAACAGCCGCGGCGCCGGCGCACGGCAGAAGACGATGAGCGGCCTTGCCGGCTACACGCTGAAATTCGAAGACAAGGCAGCGCTTGAAACAGCCCGCCAGGCGCTCGAAAAGCTGGAGGTTGCCACCAGCCGCAGCGCCGAAGGCCTCTCGCTCGTCGATCCTTGGGGGATCGGTCTCACGCTTGCCGCCTGAACCTTTCGCAGCCTCTGGAACCGCTGCAACCCTCGCGCGTTGAGGGCGCGCAAGAGGGATCCCGAACATGGCAACCATAGCGGCCCGACAGGGCAGGCAGAACGTCAAGAGCAAGCGGCGCACGATCGAGCACGAAGGTGCGCGCCAGGACGAAATCGCCGGATACAGCAGCGACACCACCGAATTCATGCCACTTGGCCGCGATGCGCTGGAAGTGGCCAAGGCCTGGGCGGTCATCGGCATTTTCCTCGTCATCGGCTTTTCCGTCATCCACCAGTTGTCGCTGGTGATGAAGCCGGTGGCGCTTGCCATCGTCATCGGCATGATCCTCGGCATGGTGGCCGACCGCATGGGCGAATTCGGCATTCCCCGCTTCGGCATCGCCCTCATCCTGTCGACGCTGGTCATGGCGTGCCTGTTTTTCCTCGCCAATGCGCTGGCCGAGCCGGTCGGCACGCTGATCCAGGACGGGCCGCGCGTCGTGCAGGAAACCCTGGATCGCGTGACACCCTTCCTGGAGCGGCATCACTGGCTGAACATCACGCCGGCAAGCTTCAACAGCGGCCCGATGTCGATGGACAAATTCCTCGAAAACAGCGGCAATGTGTTGAGCGTGCTGTCGGCCAACCTGACGCCGGCGATCGTGCAGGGCCTGATCTTCTTTGCCGCCCTGCTGCTCTTCCTCTATGGACGCCTGCGCCTGCGCCGCACCATCATCATGGCCTTTCCGACGCGCCGCCAGCGCCTGCTCGCCATCCGCATCTTCAATGCGGTGGAAGAAGTGCTCGGCTATTATTTTGCCACCGCCAGCATGATGTATCTCGGGCTTGGCGTGGTCATGACGCTGATTGCCTATGCGGGCGGGCTTGCCATGCCGCTGCTCTGGGGCGTCTTTGCCTTCCTGTCGAGCTTCATCCCGTTTCTCGGCATTACCGTGATGACGCTGTCGGTTGCGATTGCCGGCATCATCACCCATGACACGCTGATCATCGGGCTTCTGCCGGCAGCCATATTCTTCCTCGTCCACCTGGTGATGGAAAACCTGCTGTTTCCGGCCGTCATGGGCCGCCAATGGGAAATCAATCCCTTCGTGGTCTTCGTCGGCATCCTGTTCTGGACCTGGATGTGGGGAGCCGTCGGCGCCATGCTCGCCCTTCCCATCCTGCTCATCATGATGACCATGTTCAACGAGCTGTTTCCCGACCGCAAGACCGTGCCGCAACTGCCGGCCTGAGACGGCAGACCTCTCGACGACAAAGCCCGGCGATCCAGATGGACCGCCGGGCTTTCGTTTTGCGTGCCCCTGCCTGAGGCGGCAGATGCTCAATCGTAGAGATAATATTCCGGCCACTGGTCGCGCGGAATTTTCGAACCCACCTTGTAGTCGAAGGTGGTAATCGCCAGGCCATCATTGGCCGTCTGGCACTTGTATTTCAGGCGATACCAGTCGCCGCCGCTGCGGAACACCGCACCGGGCGCGCGGATCAGGTCGCCTTTTTCGATCGTGTCGCCAAACGTGTAGGCGATCACCTTGTCGGGCTTGAAGCCGGCTTCCTCCTTGGCGATGCGGTTCATCGCTTCGATATCGCACCGCTGCTCGCGCCGCTCCTCCGGCGTCAGGGCATCGAGCTGACGGGCAATGCGGCTGTCGATGGCATGGGCTGGAAGGGCTGCAAAAGATGCGATCGTCAGGAGGACGATCCTTGCGGTCATTGTCATGGCATTCTCATCCAATAGAGGTCGGACGCGGGGGAAACTAGGAAAGCGATGGCCGCTTGACCACCCACCGGAGCGAGAATTCCCGCCTTGACACCCGCTTTGCACCGGAAACTGCAAGAGGTCCGGCAGAGCCCGCTTACGGCGCGCCGCCAGCTCGGACAGCCGGACGACACGTCTTATTTCAGCCGAATGGAATACAAAGACGGCCATATTGAGATCGCCGGTCGCGCCTCTATATGCCGCCGCTCCTGCCTTTGCACACAACCGCCCGGCTGCCGTTGAGGCCGGGTCATGCCGTTCTCGCGGGGACTTTTCCCTGCCGCATATTCGTGGCCAGACCAATGACAGTTCACATTCCGGACCTTCCCTCGCGCCCGCTGCGGCTCAACCGCAGCGCTGTTTCCATCCCCCTTGCCAGCTATTTCGCGACGCCCGTGCTCATCGTGATCATCGTCTTCATGGTCCTGAGCGAAGGCCCGGGCCTGCTGCGCGATTACGAGATCAGCCGCAATCCTGTCGTCGTCGAGGATGCAACCATCGTCGACGGCAAATGCACGACGCGCAAGGCGGTCTTCACCACCTGCAAGGCGGCCCTCGTCTATGACCGGGACGGGAAGCGTCACGAAAGCGATGTGGAGATCATGTTCGTCGATCTCCATTCCGGCGATTACGAGACGGAGGTGGTGGTCTCCGGCGACAATCCGGCGCTGGCCACCTTGAGCCTTGGTCTCGACAAGCTGGCAAACCGCGCCATCAGCTTCGCGATCCTGCTGTTCCTGCTGGTGTTCGGCATCATCGCGCTTGTGCTGCAGACGTTGCGCGCAGCCGCGACACGTCGGCGCATCGCAACACCGGCCCGGCTCACACCCATCCCGGTGCTCCTCACCTCCGTGCAGCGCAAGAACGGGCGCCTTGCGGTGGCCTATGCCGACCGGCTGGCGGTGGACAAGACCGGCCGGGTCGCCAATACCCGGTTCGCGCGGGGCGAGGAGCCGTTGATCATCGGCGAGGAGGGCAACACGCCGGTGGCGCTTGCCGTGCGCCATCCGGCAGCGCCGCTTCCCGTTCTCCTCGACAGCGACCTTGAGCGCATCGACCTCACGGACCAGGAGCGCAGCGCCCTCATCGGCGCCGAAGAGATCGGCGACACGGCCGAACAGCCGGTGCAACTGTCGCAGACGAAGCAGTACCGCAAGCCGGGCCAGACGATCGGCCAGCGCATCGGCGTGTTTTTTGGCGTCCTCCTGATGATCTTCGTCGGCGTCATCGGCTACTGGCTCTGGTATGTGCTGGCTTCGCCCTCGCAGTTCAATTCGCCGGGCATGGATCTCAACCACATGATGCCCGCGCCGATCAACCGCTGGGGCTGCGAGCGGCTGCAGAGCCGGTTCGGCTCCGAGCGGGCGCCCTTCGGCTGCACCGCGCCCGATCACATGAACTGGAAGTAACGCGAAATGCCGGCCTCCCGCACCTTCATGAAAGCCGGAGGCCGGCAGCCGCCGCGCTTGAAAAAAATCTCCTTACCCGACACAGCCGGCCATGCTTTTGGCCGGCGGCGGCAGCGGGCGCCTTGCCCTTCGTGTCCGCCCCGCCTATCTCTGGCTCTCCCGATCCCCTGATGCCGGAGTGTCCCTTGGCCCGTTCCAAAGCCGTTTTCCAGAACCTCCCCACCCCGCCGAATGCCCCGAAGAAGCCGGTGAGCGATACCCATCACGGGATCACCCGCACCGATGACTATGCCTGGATGCGCGCCGACAACTGGCAGGCCATGTTCAAGGATCCGAGCCTGCTCGATCCAGCGATCCGCGCCCATCTGGAGGCGGAAAACGCCCATATGGAAGCAGCACTCGGCGATACCCAAGATCTGCAGAAGACGCTGTTTGCCGAGATGAAGGGCCGCATCAAGGAGGATGACAGCTCGGTTCCGATGAAGGATGGGCCCTATGCCTATGGCACGCTGTTTGTGACCGGCGGCGAGCAGGCACATTACTTCCGCACCCCGCGCGACGGTGGCGACCGCGAACTGCTGCTCGACGGCGACCGCGAGGCTGCGGGCAAGGATTATTTCCGCCTGTCCGGCATCGACCATTCCTCCAACCATGCGCTCGGCATCTGGGGTTATGACGACAAGGGTTCGGAATATTTCACCCTGCGGGTGCGTGACCTTTCGACCGGAGAGGATCTGCCGGATGTCATCGAAAACACCGCCGGCGGCGGCGTCTGGGCGCCCGATGGCAAAAGCTTCTTCTATACGCTGCAGGACGAGAACCACCGCCCGTCCAAGGTTTTCCATCACATTATCGGTGAGCCGCAATCGGCCGACCGACTGGTGTTCGAGGAAACCGATCCGGGCTTCTTCATGGGCGTCGGCGGCTCGCTGCTCGACGATGTCATCTATATCGACATCCACGACCACGAGACGTCGGAATACCGCATTCTCTCGACAAAGGACCTGACCGCCGAACCGCTTCTTGTCGCCGAGCGCGAAGAGGGCATCGAATATTCGTTGACCGAGGGCGGCGATGTCTTCTACATCCTCACCAATGCCGATGGCGCCAAGGACTTCAAGATCGTCGAGGCCCCCTTCGAGGCGCCGGGCAAGGAGAACTGGACGGATCTGGTGGCGCACGAGCCGGGCCGGCTGATCCTTTCCCACATGGCCTTTGCCCGCCACCTCGTCTGGCTGGAACGCCGCGACGGCCTGCCGCGCATCGTCGTCCGCGACCGCCGGAGCGGTGAGGAACATTCGATCGCCTTTGCCGAAGAGGCCTATTCGCTCGGCCTGTCGGGCGCTGCCGAATACGATACCGACGTCATCCGCTTTTCCTATTCCTCGATGACGACGCCCTCGCAGCTCTTCGACTACGACATGGCCACGCGCCAGCGCACGCTTTTGAAGACGCAGGAAGTGCCCTCGGGCCACAATCCGGACGACTATGTGACGCGCCGGGTGATGGCGACATCGCATGACGGCGCGCTGGTGCCCGTCTCGCTGCTCTACCGCAAGGACACGCCCCTCGACGGCTCCGCGCCCTGCCTGCTCTATGGCTACGGCGCCTATGGAATCAGCATTCCCGCCTCGTTTTCCACCAACAACCTGTCGCTCGCCGATCGAGGCTTCGTCTATGCCATCGCCCATGTGCGCGGCGGCAAGGACAAGGGGTTTTCCTGGTACGAAGACGGCAAGATGGCGTTGAAGGAAAACACCTTCAAGGACTTCATTGCCGCAGCCGACCATCTCGTGGCGCAGCGCTTTACCGCTTATGACCAGATCATCGCCGAGGGCGGTTCTGCCGGCGGCATGCTGATGGGGGCGATTGCCAACATGGCGCCGGAAAAATTCGCCGGCATCATCGCCGCCGTCCCCTTTGTCGATGTGCTCACCACCATGCTGGACGACACGCTGCCGCTGACGCCGCCGGAATGGCCGGAATGGGGAAATCCGCTCGAATCAGAAGAGGAATACCGCTGGATCGCGGCCTACTCGCCCTATGACAACGTAGGAACAAAATCCTACCCGCCCATTCTCGCCATTTCCGGGCTCACCGATCCGCGCGTGACCTACTGGGAACCGACGAAGTGGGTGGCCAAGCTGCGGGAAAAGGCCCCAGAGGCTGGCCCCTACCTGCTGAAGACCAACATGGCGGCAGGCCATGGCGGAAAATCCGGCCGCTTCCAGCGGCTGGAGGAAATCGCCTTCGAATATGCCTTTGCCCTGAAGGTCGCCGGCCGGATGTAATCCGGACCACAGCAGCCGGTGGCGCCCGCCACCGGCCGAACCGCCGAACGACCATTTTCTTGCACCGGGACAGGTGGCTGCGGCCACCCGTCCGCCCTGAGACACACGCCCTACGCTTGGCTGACGACCTGTCTGCAACCTTGCCGATCCGGCACCCTGTGCCGCAAGGACACCTGTCTTGACACAGCCATCGCCGAGGCATGTACTCGGCGACGTTCCAACAAATCATGCAGTGATTCATCGGTCGTGCTATAGGGCTGGCAAGACACGGCCGGATCAACGGTTGGGCAAGGGCGGGGTTCAAGGTTTTGGGTGGTGTTTCGATCTGGCTGCTTGTCGCAGCGATCGTGATGGGCTTGGTGATCATTGCCGGCACACTGCGTGCGCCGAATGCACCGGGGCGCAAGGCCTTTGCCCTGTCGATCCTGATGGCGCTCTGGTGGATGAGCTGCGTCCTGCTGCGCCACAGCGTCGAGGATTTTTCGACCAAGCTCTTGCTCCTGAAGCTCACCTGGCTCGGCATCGCGGGCACGCCGCTGTTCTGGTCCCTGAGCTTCCTGGCCTATGCGCGCGGCCGTGATTCGGAAAAGCCGTGGCAGCTGCTGGCCATTGCCGTCACCGCGGTCTTCTTCTGCGTCATGGCGCTGACCAATGACTGGCACCATGGGCTTTACCGCGAACTGATCGATCCGGCCAGCATGCGATACCGCCACGGCTGGGTCTATTCGCTGGCCATGCTGGTGGCCTATTCCGCCATGGCGATCTCCTGCTGTTCCGGCATCGTACTGACCTTGCGCTCGCGCGGCATTCATCGCTGGCAGCTCTGGGCGCTTTTGATGTCGGCGCTGTTACCGCTAACGGCCAATGTGTCCTACACGGCCTATGGCTTCATGCTGTTCAACGACGACCCGACGCCCTTCGTGTTTGCCGGTACCGGTGCCTTCATGCTGGGGGCGCAGCTGTTCGGCCGGCTGTTCGTGCTGCCGCCCATCGGCCGGGATGCCATCTTTGCGCTTCTGCCCGATCCGGTGATCGTGCTGGACGAGGCGGGGCGCATTCTGGAACTCAACCCCGCGGCGGCAAGCCTGCCCGGAATTCCGGCCCAGCCGATCGGCAAGTTCCTGCGCGAACCTTTTGAAATCACCCGCTTTCTCTTCACCCTTGCCAACGGCGACGGCGAACGCCACGAGCTGAAACTCTCCAGCAATGGCTGCACTTACGAGCTCTCCTGCCATTCGCTGAGGCCCTGGGGCCGCATCGGCGGGCGCATGCTGGTGATGCGTGACATTTCGCTGCGCAAGGCCGACCAGATGCGGCTTGCCGATCTGTCACGCGATCTGGAGGAGCGGCTTTCGGACAATCTGCGCCTGCAGGCGCTGTTGCGCGAAGAGGCCATCCGCGACCATCTGACCGGACTTTACAACCGCCGCCATGCCCAGGACATTCTGCCGGCGGCGATGCGACAGCCTGTCGAGCCGGCGCCGGCAGGCATGCAAGCGGCCGCGTCTCCGCTGCTGGCCCTTGCCATTGTCGACATCGATCACTTCAAGTCGTTCAACGACCGCTTCGGCCACCAGACCGGCGACCAGGTGCTGCAGGTGTTTGCACGCCTTCTGCAGGAGAAGCTCGGGCCCCTCGACAGCCTGTTTCGCTGGGGCGGCGAGGAATTTCTGGTGCTGATGCCGCAGACCAGCCGGCTTGAGGTGGAAGCGCGCTGCGCGCAGTGGAAGGCAAGCCTTGCCCGGACAAGCCTTGCCGGTCTCGACGATGCGAAGCTGACCTTCTCCGCCGGCATATTCCTCTCTGCCGGCGGCGCAACCAGCATGGACGAGGCCGTGAAGGCCGCAGATCTGGCGCTTTACCGCGCCAAGGCGACGGGACGCGATTGCTACTGCATCCATGGCGATGAAGAACCGGCCGCCGAGCCGGTGTGCGGCCCGGCTTTGTCCGTGGTGCCGGCACTCGCCATGATAAACGACGATGCCGCAGCCACCCTTGCCGCATCCGGCTGATCGCCCGCCCCTCACCGATCTTGGCGAAGCAGGCCGCGCAACCGTCAGAAGCGAGCGCCTGTCAATGGCCGCTTCCTTGAGTTTGCGAGCACCCGCAAGCCTCGCACAAGCTTGATCCATTAACACATTCTTAACGATAACAACCACGGACAGACCGCCATGCAGATTGACAGCGGACTGAGCGGGTATGGATATTCCGGGCGAACCTATGGTGTCGACCGCCGGACCGAAGAACCCGCACAAAGCCAGCCGGAAACGCGCAAGCGTTCCGCCTCAGCGCTCACCGGCAGCAGCACGCTTCTGTCGTCCTCGCTGTCCAACGCGCTTTGGATGGTGGAAAACGCGCGTGCCGGAACGGATGCGCCCGACGCCTCCCCGATCCACCAGGCCCCTGCGCCATCGGTGGCGCAGGTGGAAGACGTCTATTCCGAATTCTGACTGAAGACAGGCCTTGGCGGATACCAGTCTCCCCGGCCTGCGGCGCGTCATCCCGGCTGCAGGACCCCACCGGCCGGCACGCCACCAACCTCCCCATCGTCTGAAATCCGCGTCACCTCCACGGTGACATGCGACAGGCTTTGGAGATCCCGCAGCCTTTCCTTGTAGACTGAAGGCTGCAGCGGTTCGCGGGCGCAGACCGCAAGAATGGCCGCGTGATGGCCCGGCCCCACCTGCCAGACGTGCAGGTCCGTGAGCCTCACATCGGGATTTTCCACGCGGGCGCGGATCTGGTCGGCAAGCCTGCCTTTTCCCGGCACGGCATCAAGCAGAACCGACGACGTATCGCGCACCAGCCCGAAGGACCAGCGGGCAATCACCAGCCCGCCGACAATGCCCATCACCGGATCAAGCCAGATCCAGCCATAGGCGCGCCCGGCAAACAGCGCGACGATCGCCAGAACCGAGGTCAGCGCATCCGCCAGCACATGCAGATAGGCCGCCCGCAGATTGTTGTCGCCAGCCCTGGCGGCGCCATGGTGGCCGTGATGACCGTGATGACCGTGATGACCGTGATGGCCGTGGTGGCCGTGGTGGCCGCCGTGATCGCGGTGTGGGGCGGACGCATGAGGATCATCGGCGTGGTCGTGGGCGTGATCTTCGGCGTGGCCGTGATGATGGGCATGATCGTCCTTCAGCAGCCAGGCGCTCACAAGGTTGACGCCAAGCCCGAGGGCGGCGACGATAATGGCCTGATTGAATTCGATGGCCACCGGATCGGCGAGCCGCACCAGGCTTTCGCCGGCAATCAGAAGCGCAATCAGGGCCAGCACGACGGCGCTCGCAAAACCCGCCAGATCTCCCAGCTTGCCGGTGCCGAAGGTGAAGCGGCCGCTCTCAGCCTCGCGCCGCGCATACCAGTAGGCAAGCGCTGCAATCAGCATGGCGCCGGCATGGGTGGACATGTGCCAGCCATCGGCCAGCAGCGCCATGGAGCCGAACAGCGTGCCGGCGACGATTTCCGCCACCATCATCGTGGTGGTGAGCCCGATCACCAGCCAGACCTTTTTGGCATTGCGGTCATGGTCGTCGCCCAGGAAGACGTGGTCGTGGGACGCGGGATCGAACTTCCGGGAGGCTTCCGGCCGGTGCGTGTGCGGGGTGGAGTTCATGGGCAGTTCTCCGGACATGAGCGCGGATTGAATGGGTGAGGTTCGGGCGCGGACAGGGCGTCAGCGGATATAGCTGCGCAATGCGGCGGCCAGTTCCTCGGCAGCATGGGCCCGCTCGACCTCGTCGCCAGCATGCAGCACATGCTCGTGCAGATGCGCCTGCATCACCTCGCCGGTGAGACCGTTCAGCGCGCCGCGAATGGAGGCGAGCAGCTGCAGCACCTCCCCGCACGGCTTTTCCGCTTCGAGCGCCCGCTCCACGGCCTCCATCTGGCCCTTCAGGCGGCGCACACGCGCCAGAAGCTTTTCGCCATCGCGAATGGTGTGGGACATGCGGCCTCTCCAATAATATACCCCCCTACCCTATCAGCCCGATCAGACCGCGCAAGGATTTTCTCCTCACCCGCACACGGCAACGCCTCCCCCGATGAGGAGAGGCGCCGGCTGCCGGGGCAAAGCTGATCAGTGTTGGTGGGCGTGGCCGTCACGGCCGGCACGCGCGTGACCTGAATGATCGTGGCTGGCGTGATCGTGGGTGGCATGATCGTGGCCGGAATGATCATGACCGGCGCAGCAGGCATCGGCATGGCCGGCAGACTCGCTGCCATGGTCATGCGGATCGAGATTCGGGTCGATGCTGCCCTTGGCTGTCCACTCTGCCCAGGACTGGCGCACGATCTGCACCGCCGAGGTCAGGAAAAGCCCGGCCATGACGCCGGCAACCACGAGATCCGGCCAGGCAGACGCCGTGCCCCAGACGCCTGTTGCCGCCAGCATGACGACGACATTGCCGATTGCATCGTTGCGCGAGCAGAGCCAGACGGAGCGCACATTGGCATCGCCATCCTTGTAGTTGATGAGCAGCAGCACGCTGAGCAGGTTGGCGGCGAGCGCCAGAAAGCCGATGACGCCCATCACTTCCGCCTGCGGCACCCCCACCGCAAAGACGCGGTAGACGGTCGATCCGAACACCCACAGGCCGATGAAGAACAGGCTCGCACCCTTGGCGGCGGCGGCCAGCGTGCGCACCTTGAGAGACGCGCCGATCACCGCAAGCGAGATGCCGTAGGTGACGGCATCGGCAAAGAAATCCAGCGCATCGGCCTGCAGCGCCTGCGAGCGGGCCATGTGGCCGGCCGTCATTTCGACGAAGAACATCGCCGCATTGATGATGATGACCGCCCAGAGGCGGCGCCGATAATCATCGGAAAGCCCCTCGAACGTGCCGTGATGATGCCCGCAGGACGCACTCATGATGTCACCTTTTGCTTGATCTCTCGTGGTGACAGCCTACATAATTGCTCTAGCCACTAGAGGTTCAAGCGGAATTTTTAAAAATGCTGTCGATTGGCGAACTTTCCAAACGCACCGGCGTCAAGGTGCCCACCATCCGCTACTATGAGCAGATGGGACTGCTGGCCGCGGTCGAACGCTCCGGCGGCAACCAGCGCCGCTATAGCCGCACGGATCTCGAACGGCTGGCCTTCATCCGCCATGCCCGCGACTTAGGCTTCGAGATCGAGCGCATCCGCGAACTGATCGCACTTAGCAACCACCCGAAGGACGCCTGTGAGGGCGCCGACCGCATCGCGCTTGCGCATCTCTCAGACGTGCGCGACAAGATCGACCGGCTGAAGAAGCTGGAACACGAGCTGGAACGCATCGTCTCCCACTGCTCCGGCCACACGGTGGAGGATTGCTATGTGATCCGCGCGCTGTCGGATCATGGCCTGTGCGACCACGAGCATTGAGGGTGAGCGGGGAAACGACACAGGCTGCGTCCTATTCGTCCTCCACCTCGTCCGGCCGATAAAGCGCCTCGAAATCCCGCCCGCCATAGAAGACATTGGTGATCTGAACGCAGTCCTCCCGCACGACATAGGCGATCACGGCCGAGTGCTCGAACGGAACGGTCCTGAGTCCGGGCGCCAGATCGTCCCGCAGGCGGCCACCGCGCGGCGCGTCGCCGATCTTGCGGCATCGTGCCATGATGCGCTCGACAAAACCTTTGGCAGTATGGGCGTTCCGGCTGAGTTCCACGACAGCGTCATAGATGTCGCGAATGTCATCCAGCGCCTCGGCGCGATAAACGACAGGCAAACGCTGCATCAGCGTGCGGCGCGACCGCGCGCTTGCATGTGGCGTAAAATCTGCTGCTCCGCATCAGCGCAATCCACCACGGGACGCGGATCCTGCAGCGAGCGGGCAATCCGGGCGCGGATCTCAGACAGTGCATCGGACCGGCTGTCACGTGCAGGATCAGGTAACTGGCGCACGGCATCTTCCACGGCCTCGCTGATCGAGGCGTAATGCCCGGCGTCGACGTGCTCCTGAAGCTTGGACAGCGTATCGGCTGCGATGTCGATGCTGAGTTTGTGCGTCGAGGCCATGTCCGGTTCTCCCCATCTCTGCCTGATGGTAACACAAAGGCGTTGTCGGCAAAATGGCTCCCTCAAACTCCCCCTTGACATCCGCCCTAATCCGGCGCATCCATCCCGTCATGATGATCGTACACGCACCCATCGCTGCCATGTATTTTTGGGCCTACCGGTAACGGGCGGCTCGGACAGATCACAATGTCAACAAGCCGCCGTCAGGCGGCTTTGTTGTTTCAAGACGGCACCTGACGGCACGAATGAACCAGAGGATGCCGCACATGCCTGAAGATACCGAAATTTCGCTGATCCGCCCGCCCGTGGTCAACATCCGGGCGGCCAAGCCGCGTGACCTGCCGCAACTGAACGAGATGATTGCGCTTCTCGCAGCCCATCACGGCGATGCCGCCGCCATGACGCCGGAAACGCTGGAGCGCGACCTGTTCGGCTCCCATCCCTGGATCCAGGCGCTGGTGGCCGATACCGGCTCGGAGCTCATCGGCTATGCCATTCTCGTGCCGCTCTACCGCGCCCAGGAGGGCAAGCGCGGCATGGACCTGCACCATCTCTTCGTGCGCGACGGCCATCGCGGCCACGGCATCGGCCAGCATCTGGTCAACCGGGCGCGCGATTGTGCAAGGGCACTGGGCTGCGGCTACCTGTCGGTGAGCGCCGCCACCGGCAATTTCGCCGCCCATCGCTTCTACGAGCAGATGGATTTCACCGCGCGCCCGGTCACGGGCATGCGCTTCCTGCAGGCGCTCGCCTGAACGTCGATACCCCCCAGGAGGACGACATGACACGGATTGCGATTGCCCTGACGCCCGACTATGCGGATTGGGAAATCGGGCTGCTGACCGCCGTTGCCCGCAGCTTTCTCGGCACCGATATCCTCACCGCCTCGCCGGACGGTGCGCCACTCACCTCGATGGGCGGCTTGCGGGTGACGCCCGACCTTGCCTATCGCGACCTGGCAGTGGGCAACTTCGACGCGCTGGTCCTTCCGGGCGGCATGAGCTGGGAAAAGGGCACCGCACCGGATCTTTCCGAACTGGTCGCGGCCTTTGCCCAGCGCAAGGCCGTCATCGGCGGCATCTGTGCTGCCGCAAGCGCGCTTGCCGGCACCGGCCTCCTCAATGACGTGGCCCATACCGGCAACGCCCTCTTGGCCCACAAGGCCTATCCCGCCTACCGGGGCGAGGCGCTTTACCGCGACCAGCCGCAGGCCGTCAGCGATCAGGGCATCATCACCGCTCCCGGCACCTCTCCCTTCACCTTTGCCGTGGAAATCCTGAAAGCGCTCGATCTTTGGACGCCGGATGCGCAAGCGGAAATGGTGGGCTTTTCCGCCGAGCATCATCCGGGCTGATAACCCGTCTCAGCCGGTCAGCACCCGGCAGGCCTTCGGTAAACCATCGGAAACGTCACCCGCTATTGCGCGGCGGATATCGCGACTATTGAGATGAAGGTTATGGCCGGGGGCCAAGCCGAGGCGCGTCACTTTTGACTTGGCGGCAGCTTCGAAATGTCGGCTTTCCCTGAAGAAAAATTCAAGGCAGGCCTGCCGGGAAAGACCTTCCGCTGGGGCTGACGGCAGAAGTGCCCGAAAGGCGAGCCGATGCACAAGGCAGAGACTGCCCTCTCCCGGCACGCCAAATTGCAGGGCGTCAAGATCGTCGCGCCAGGTGGCGCGCCGATCCGGCTCGGTCTGGCTCACCGTGCCGCCTCGAAACGCTGCATCAGGAGGCCGCTCAGCGAACCGAGAAGCGCCCAGAACAAGAGGCTTGTGAGCGTTGCCGCCACGATGAACTGGCGTTCGAGCCCAAGCGGAGCAAGCGCATGCTCGCCATCGGGCGGCAGCGGTGCGCCGATGGCATGTGGTGCCGCGATGAGCGCGATGGCCGCGACCGCCGATACCGCATCGCGTCGAAACGCCAGCAGCGCGATGCCGAGTGCCGTCGCAAAGGCCGTCGACAGCCACCAGATCTGCCGCGCGCCAAGATCGCCGGCCGGAGATCCCGGCAGTTCCGGCGGAAGCCCCACCATGGGCGCCAGCATCACAGAGGCAAAACCGGCAAGGCCGAAGAATAGTCCCGTGCGCCAGTCGATGGTTTTGGCAAGCCCGCTCTGGCTCGCAACCGCCAGCAGCCCCGAAAGTACCAGCGCATAGCCGATGGCCGTCAGGATATTGGCCGCGGCCGTATAGGACAGCCGTTCGAGACCGTCGGCGGGCGTCCAGCCTGCCCCGTGGTCGTGCCCTCCATGATCATGACCTTCCTGATCATGACCTTGTGCATGTTCATGCGCTGCCGTTCCGGCGGCATGGCTATGAGACGTGGAGTTTTCGGCAACAGGCGGCGCGGCAAGCGGGGCCTCTGTCGCCGGCGCGTGATCATGACCGACGGAAGCCGCACTTTCATAGGTTTCGGCAGACAGAATGAGCGGCGTGGTGCCGACCATCTGAATCAGCGAGACGGCAATACCGCTCACGATCCCCACCATCACGGCGGAGAATACAATGGATCTGAACATGGAGAAAAACCTTATCCCCGGCGGCACCGGCCTTGACCGCGCTCGGCCTCAAAAGGCGCGATGCCCCGAAATCACAATGCAGGAATGGACTTCAAGCCTCTTTAAAAGAGGCAGTGGAGCGCGCTAGTGGCAGGGAAAGGCATTGGCGTGGCGCGTATCGTGGGCGGCATTGTGAACAACCTCCGCGTGGGAGAAGCCGACGAAGCCGACGATGAACAGGCCAAGCGCGACCGCAAAGACGGCCTGAAGCAGGGATGTGGATTTCGCCGAAGTCCCGGCGACGGATGTTTGGATCGACATGCAAAAACCCCTCGTTGCATATGCGTTGACGACAGATGCGGCGGCAGGTCTCCTGGCTCGCGGGTCGCTGTTCAACGACCAGACCTTCCCGGTTTCCCAGTGGCCAGAACAGTCGATGAACTCACCGCTCACAGTTGCGGGGGCAGCCACGAATGAGGCACCGCTGACAATGCCCTATCGTATTCCCTTTTCATCCCGACGGATCTTTCATCCGGCAGGAACCGTCACACGCCCTTCTTGTCGCCTGCCACCGGGGGTCTGTCAATACGCGTCGCAACCCTCCGGTTTCTTCGCTTGTGCGCAGGTCCGCAGCTGCGCTGTTCAGCGCGCCGGAACCGCCTTCAGATAGGCCGCGATTGCCGCAAGATCGCTCTTGGGCAGGTGCGACAGGTTCTGCTGCACCTCGACCATCGAGCCGCCGGCGCTGTCGAAGTCGGGCGTGAACCCGGTTTCCAGATAATTGGCGATATCGCCCTCGCTCCAGCTGCCGATGGTCTGCGAGCCCGGCGTGATGTCGGGAATGCGTCCCTCGCCTTCCGGGTTGGGGCCGCCGGCCAGCCACTGGTCCGTCTGCAGCCCGCCCAGCGCATTGCGCGGCGTGTGGCATTCGCCGCAATGGCCGGGGCCTTCCACGAGATATTGCCCGCGCTTGACGATCTCGCTCGGGGCGTTCAGCGCCACCCGCGGTTCGGCACTGAAGAACAGCAGTTTCCAGCCGCCGAGCGTCACGCGCAGGTTGAACGGAAAGGAGAGATCATGCGGCGATGCGACATTCGGGCTTGCCGGCAGCGTCTTCAGGTAACCGAAAAGATCGTTGACGTCCTTTGGCGTCATGCGCGCATAGGAGCTGTAGGGGAAGGATGGATAAAGGTGCTCTCCCTCCGGGCCGACGCCGCGCGTCATGGCATTGCCGAACTCCGCCAGCGTCCATGCGCCGATGCCGGCCTTTGGGTCGGGAGAAATATTGGGCACGTGGAAGGTGCCGAACGCCGTCGGCAGCGCGCGACCGCCCGACAGCACCTTCTGCTCTTCGCCCTTGGCATCCTTTTGCGCATGACAGCTGACGCAGCCGCCCGCCCAGAACAGCGTTTCGCCATTGGCGAGATCCGGCGCCGCAAGCCCTGCCCAGTGCTCGGCGGGATAAGGCTGCGGCCGCGTCAGCCCATAGGCGACGGCAGCACCTGCCACCACGACAATTGCGCCGGCCAATGCCAGCTTGGCTGTTATCGATGCCACGGCCGCACTCCGCTACCGAGAAAGATTTACTGTGAAAGGATTGGCAGACGGGCACCCCGCCGCGCAAGACGAAAATGCGCGGCGGCGATGGCAGGGGGCCCTTACCGCTTCAGGCGATAGGCCTGGTGGCAGGTGCCGCAATCGGCGCCCAGCGTCTGCAGGGCCTGACCGACGGAGGCCTGATCGGTCGGCATGGAGGCAAGAACCGTATCGGCATCGGTGGAGAGCTTCATCGCCTTGGCCTTGAAGTCCGCCATGTTCTGCCAGATCGCCGGCGAGGCAGCCGTGTCCATGCCGGTTTCGGAGCCGGCCGGGAAATGGTTGGGAAAATCCTTGGCCGAAGCGCTGATCGTCGAAACGGCCGTCTTCACGGTTGCCGCATCATAAGGCTTCTGCCCCTTGGCGATGGCGCCCAGTTCGCCCATGGAACCGCCGATCTTCTTCATCAGCGCCTGACGCTCTGCCTGCGGCTCGCCGGCGGCAAAAGCCATGCCGGCGCCAAGACAGAGGGCCATCACGGCCGTGGAAACCCGCTTCAAATTCATGTCCATACTCCCTTGTGCGCAAGCCTTAGTGTGGCGCGACGCTCTGATGACGGCGCCATGATTACACCGTATGCATTTGAGAGAAATGGCATTTCAGCACTCACACAGAGATGTGAAGAGCTGCGACATCATGCATCAGGCTGGCGGGACGGCAGGCCAGCACGTGAGTGCCCTGACGCCCGTAACCCTTGATTTCAAGCCGGTCGCCATACACGTCCACGAGCGCAAAGGCATTGCTCGCCTCGGTATCCACCATGCCGCAGAAATTGACGAACCAGCAGCGACCGGCGCGGGCGATCCGGCCCGCATGATAGTGCCCGCAGAGATAGGCGACCACCTGCGGCGAGGCGGTGAGAAGATCGACCAGTTCGCCACTGTCCCAGAGCGCATGGTCGCTTTCGGGATAAAGCGGAAAATGCCCCATGACGATCACCGGCTGGGACTTCTCCTGCGCCTGCTGAAGCTCGCGGCGGATCCAGGCAAACTGCCGGCGGGAAATCCCGGCATTCCAGTCCATGGCATTGATGGCGCCGCAGGCGCGCAGCCGCGACAGCCGGGCCTTGGCTGCCGCATGCGCCTGCGGATCGGCAACGGTTGAAAACAGGCTTTCCTCGCAGCCGTCGATGACCAGGAAGCGGATGCCCGAGCGGGTAAAGGCATAGTACGGCGCCGGCATGCCGAGCTTTTCGAACACCTGCGGCAACCGTTCAGGTGCGACGAGAAAATCGTGATTGCCGGGCAGGAACAGGCATTCGTGGCGTGAGCGGCCATAGATTTCAAGCGGCGCCTCAAAACTTGCGAAATCGCGGTCGATGAGGTCGCCGAGCGTCATGACGAAGGAGAGATCCTCCCCCTCGAAGGTCGCGATCGCTTCGGCAAGCTTGCCAAGGCTGTTGCGAAAATGCCGGTCCAGACCCGTGTTCGGCTCCAGATCGGCATATTGCGGGTCGGCGATCACGCCGAAGCGAAGAAGCGGCTGATGTGACATGGCGTTGCCATAGCCGGACGGCGTGACAGGGACATGACAGGGGAACGGATGAATGAGGGTGGCGGCGCGAGCGAAATCCTCATCCACATTTAGCTGCAGAAGCCAACCACAAATGCAAAGTATAGCTTATTTATCAAAGACGCCTAGCAGCAATGGTTGGACTCACCATGGCAGACGAAAAATGACTGCTACACAACTCCCGATAATTCAGGTTTACTCTTGAGATGAGAAAAATTCTTCGACTTTCCGTTTCAGGAATCGCTACGTTTGCGGTGTTCATCTCGGGTGTACTCGCCGTCTTTACGGCAGAGATCGCAGCGGATGAGCTTGGTTATTCGGGTTTCATTCGAGGAATTATCAAACACGGTTGGGCAATGATGCTTCAAACCGGCTATTTCGAACTAGCGTTATGGGCGACGTTTTTTTTCTGCGGAGCAACTGCGGCCCTTTGGGCCGATCACTTTTTGAGGCCCATCAACGCTCATATTAAGACGAAGACAAAAATTGAAAGCAGGGTGACAGGCAAAACCCTTCAAAATATCGAAATTACTTTGGATGGAATTGCATATGAGAAGTGCGTTTTCCGCAACGTGACCTTCATATATGACGGCGGAATATTGGAATTTACGAACAATGAAGTTATGGGGTGTCAGGTTAAAACGAACATACCTGAAACAGAACAATACGTCAGATTCCTCGCGGAATTAGGGTTTATGAGAGTCCCGCTTTATGGCGACAAAGGCAAAATAGAGCTTACGGGCTTTAAAACATCCAAAGGCCCTGACTGAAGTTTCGATAACTGCAGTGCTTACCTCTTCCTGCAACGTAGAGTCGTTTTCCATTGCCCCCAAGCCTGCCCCCAAAAAATGCACAAAAACGCCCGGCGGGAAAACCTGCCGGGCGCTTTGCATTCGACAGAAACGAGCGACTTACTTGGAAGCGGCTTCGTACATTTCCAGAACGTAGTCCCAGTTGATCAGGCTGTCGACGAAGGCTTCGAGGTACTTCGGACGGGCGTTGCGGTAGTCGATGTAGTAGGAATGTTCCCACACGTCGACGCCGAGGATCGGGGATGCGCCGTGGACCAGCGGGTTCTCGCCGTTCGGGGTCTTCGAGATGACGAGCTTGCCGTCCTTCACCGAAAGCCAGGCCCAGCCGGAGCCGAACTGCGTGGTGCCGGCGGCGATGAAATCGGCCTTGAACTTGTCGTAGCCGCCGAGATCACTGTCGATGGCGGCCTGCAGCTTGCCGGGCAGCTTGTTGCCGCCGCCGTCCTTCTTCATCCACTTCCAGAAGTGGATGTGGTTGTAGTGCTGGGCGGCATTGTTGAAGAGGCCGGCATTGGTGCCAAACGACTTCTTCACGACTTCTTCCACCGACAGATCGCCATAGCCTGCTTCAGCGGCCAGCTTGTTGCCGTTGTCGACATAGGCCTTGTGGTGCTTGTCGTGGTGATATTCGAGCGTTTCCGCCGACATGTAGGGGGAAAGCGAATCGTAGGCATAGGGGAGTTCGGGAAGTTCAAAAGCCATGATCTTACTCCTTTTCGGCAAAACGGCAGTCTGAGTGGTGATCGGGAACATAGGTGTGCGCGCCCCAAGAGGCAACGGGCCACGGCGCAAAATTACCGGACGGAACCGTTCTTTAGAGAACGCTGCAACGGGCCTTCGGTTCACCCGGTGTCTGCCGATTTTCCTGGCGCCTGGACGCGCAGGGCGAAGGCGGTGGCCACCTTCGCGCCGTCTGCCGTGAGGCCATCAAGCCGCCGCGCGGGCCCAGTCCATGTAAAGTTCCAGTGCCTTGCGGGCGAACGGCCCCTCCTGGAATTCCTGGTCGTCGAGCCGGTTGACCGGCACGATCTTGGAATAGTTGCCGGAGGTGAAGATCTCGTCGGCGGCCTTGAAATCCTCCACCGTCAGCGTGCATTCACGCACTTCGACGCCGGCGCTGCGCAAGAGGTTGATGATGCGCGAGCGGGTGATGCCGGCGAGGAAGGTGCCGTTGGCAATCGGTGTCATCACCACGCCGTCCTTGGCGAGGAAGACATTCGACGAGGCGGTTTCGGCGACATTGCCGTTCATGTCGCGCGCCAGCGCATTGTCGAAGCCGCGGGCGCGCGCCTCGATGATCATGCGGCCGCTGTTGGGATAGAGGCTGCCGGTCTTGGCGCCGGTCATGGCCACTTCCGGGTTGGGGCGGCGATAGGGCGAGACGGTGAGCGAAGACGGCTTTGCCGTGTGCATCGGCGCCTCGAACAGGCAGAGCGCAAAGCGGGTCGATTCGGGATCCGGCGCCACGACCGAATAGGGCAGACCATGTTCGGCCCAGTACATCGGCTTGATGTAGATCGCCGTCTTGCCGTCGAACTTCTTCACCCCTTCCAGCGCCAGCGCCTCGATGGCCTTGGCTTCCATCACCGGCGTCATGCCCATGTTGATCGCGGACCGGTTGACGCGCTCGCAATGCAGATCGAGATCGGGCGAGATGCCGTCGAACCAGCGCGCGCCGTCAAACACCGTGGAGCCCAACCACATGGCATGCGAGGTGGGGCCGATCAGCGGCGGATTGCCGGCCACCCAGTCCCCATCGACAAAGGTGAAGGTGGCACTGCGGGGCGCGGTATCGACGGGCATGTCATTCTCCTTGAAGCGGCTATTTTGGCGAGGATGAAGGCGCGCACCGGCCGCAAGGTCAAGGATTTTTTAATCCCGCCGCAGTGATCGAAAGATTATTGCTTGAAGCATGCCGCCGGCGTTCAAGGACGTGCATAAGCCAGCAGCCACTGACATGAAACCATCACCGAATGTGATGGTATGGCGCTCGCGGCCCCAGGCCGCCCCAGGACGCCTCAGAGCGCGTCAAGGACGTTGCTGTTGCGGCACGGGCAAAAGCGGCGCTTCCTGACCCGGCGCGGTTACCGTCGAGCGGGATGGCAGCACGCCCCGTTCGATCAAGGGAATACAAAGGACAATGGCGATCAGCACCGCCAGCCACACAATACACCAGGAAATCCTCATCAGCCCTCATGCTTTCTCATCAACGCCACCCTAGCCGCCTCATGCGGCATAAATTCGATGGTCCCGTCTGATTTCCCGGAACAAAGCTGCAGCGATGCGCGTCTTGGCACCAACCTCCGGTTCACCATAGCAGCTTCGGAACCCATCATGACATGCTTTCCCGCAAAGGGAACATCCGATCCGGCCAAGGCGACGCCCGATTTGTCCCCCGAGAGCCTTGTCGTGGAAAACGAGACCTGCTGGCGCATCGCCCGAGCCGACAAATTGTCGGTGATCGTCGATGCCGCAGACTTCTTTCGCCATGCCAAGGACATGATGCTGCAGGCGCGCCGCTCCATCCTGCTGATCGGCTGGGATTTCGACACGCGCATCCGCCTCGTGCCGGGCGCGGAAACCAGGGACCATCCGGATAAGCTCGGCCGGCTTTTCGAGCATCTGTCGAAACGGAATCCGGACCTGCAGATCCGCATTCTCAAATGGGATGTCGGGCTCGTCCACTCCATCACGCGCGGCGAAACGCCGCTGCACATGCTGCGCTGGATGTTTTCAAAGCGCATCAACCTGAAACTCGACCGCGCCCATCCGGCAATGGCCGCCCACCACATGAAACTGCTGGTCATCGACGATGCCGTGGCCTTCTGCGGCGGCATCGACATGACCGTCGGGCGCTGGGATACGCGCGACCACATGGACGACGATCAGAACCGCCTCTCGCCCTATGGCCGGCCGGAGCCGCCGTGGCATGATGCGACGAGCTGCTTTTCCGGCCCCGCCGCAAAGGCACTCGGCGACCTTGCCCGCGCTCGCTGGCAGACGGCAACCGGCGAGACGCTTCAGCCGGTGTCCGCCACCGGCCCGCTCTGGCCAAAGGACCTGCCAGCCGATTTCAACGGCATCGATATCGGCATTGCCCGCACCGCCCCCGAATATGGCGAGCATCAGCAGGTGGTGGAAATCGAAACGGCGACACTCGCCATCATCGCGGCGGCCCGAAAGACGCTCTACATCGAGAGCCAGTATTTTGCCTCGCGCCGTATTGCGGAAGCCATGGCCAAGCGGCTGGAGGAGCCGGACGGCCCGGAAATCGTCATCGTCAACCCGATGAGCGCCAGCGGCTGGCTGGAGGAAAAGACCATGGATACGGCCCGCGCCCGGCTGATCAAGCTGGTCAAGGCCGCCGACCGGAACGGCCGGTTCCGCATCTTCTATCCGGTCAATCACGCCGGCAAGGAGATCTATGTCCACGCCAAGATCATGATTGCCGATGATCGCATCCTGAAGCTCGGTTCGGCCAATCTCAACAACCGCTCGATGGGCTACGACACCGAATGCGACATTCTGGTGGAGGCCGCAGAGGGCGGGACGGCGGACAGCCGCACCATCCTTGCCCGCCGCAACGATCTTTTGGCCGAGCATCTCGGCGAGACGCTGAAGACCGTCGAGGAAACGCTCAAGCTGCATGGCGGATCGGTGGTGAAGACCATCGAGGCTCTGAACACACCGGAGGGCGCGCGCGGCCTCAGACCCGTCGAGGAGCGCGAGATGGGAATGGACGACGAATGGGTAGCCGAATCGGATCTCGTCGATCCGGAGCGCCCGGCCGGCCTGCGCTACCGCACCTCCGCCTATCTGCGCCAGCGCTTCGGTCGTCGCCTGTTTGGCCGGCACAGCGAAAAGCCGATTGCCGAGGCAAAGACCTGACGCCCGTCCCGGCGCACTCAAAAGGATGACGCCTGCCATGGACGCAAGGACGAACGACACTGCGCCCGGACAAGCCCCCAGCCGCCCGCCCGAAGACGCTCACGAGCCGCAAAGCCTGACCGAGGTGCTGGATGCGATTGCCGGCCTTGCGGATGACAGGGACACGGTCAGCATCCATGACGTGCGCGAAGAAGTCGGCGAGCGCAGTTTCGGGCCCTTCCTGCTTGTGCCGGCAGTGATCGAGATCAGCCCGATCGGCGGCATTCCGGGACTTCCGACGGCCATCGCCGTGGTCATCGCGCTGTTTGCCGTGCAGATCCTGATCGGGCGAAAGCACCTGTGGCTGCCGGGCTTCGTCGAGCGGCGCACCATCGGTGCAGGCAAGCTCGGCAAGGCGATGGAGAAACTGCGGCCGGTGGCGCGCGTCACCGACAGGCTGTTCAAGCCGCGGCTGAAACGGCTGACGAAACCGCCATGGCTGCAGGGGATGGCCGCACTCTGCATCGCGCTCTGCTTCACCGTGCCGCCCTTGGAGCTCATCCCTTTTGCCAGCACCGCCCCGATGGGCACGATCGCCCTCTTCGGCCTCTCGCTCGTCGCCCGCGACGGCCTGATTGCAAGCCTTGCCGCCCTCACCTCGCTTGCGGCGATCTACCTCGTCTCGACGGTGGTCTTCGGCGGCTGAGGCCAGTCGAGCTTGCACCCGCTCATGGCCCGACGCGGCCGTGCTCCGCCAGGAAATCGAGAAGCGCGCGCACCCGCGACGGCAGCGGACCGCCCTGCCCGACATAGACCGCATAAAATGCCTCGCGATGGCCGGGATCATACTCTTCGAGCAGAGGAACCAGACGCCCGGCCGCGATATCGCTGGCGACGGCAAAGGCGCCCATGCGGGCAATGCCGATGCCGGACAGCGCCAGCTGACGCATGCCCTCGCCATCATTTACCTGCACGGCGCCCGCCGGCGAGATCGAAAACTCCTCCTCCTTGAGCCTGAACGTCCAGTCGCGAATGCTGCGCGTATAGGAAAAGCGCAGGAGCGAATGATGGGCAAGCTCTGCCGGATGGCGCGGCGTGCCGGCCCGTTCCAGATAGGCCGGAGAGGCCACCAGCATGAGGGGCGTCTCGCCAAGCTTTCGCGCCACAAGGCTGGAAGTCTTGAGCGGCCCGGTGCGCACCGCCACATCCGCATGGTCGGCCAGAAGGTCGATCACCGCATCGGTCTGGGCGATATCGAGCGTCACGCCCGGATAAAGCGCCAGGAATTGCGGCAGCAGGTGGTTGAGCACATGGGTGCAATAGACCGAACTGCTGTTCAACCGGATGCGCCCCACGGCCTCGACGGCCGCGCCGGCCGCCCGCTCGGCATCCTCGATGCTCGCCAGGATGGCCGTGGCGCGATCGAAGAAATCCTGTCCCTCCGGCGTCAGGCGGAACTGGCGGGTGGAGCGGGCGATCAGCCGGGCGCCAAGCCGCTTTTCCAGCCGCGTCACCAGCTTGCTGACTGCCGACGGCGTCATCGACAGGCGCCGGGCAGCCGCCGAAAAGCCTTGCGCCTCCACCACCGCCACAAACACTTCCATTTCGCCGGAGCGGTTGATGTCGGGACGCGCCATTGGTGAACCCATGTCACAAGTGCTGTTCTTGACGGCATTCTAGTTCACATCGCGCCCCGGGTCTATCTCAAGCCTCGAACCCGATCTCTGCGCCCCCCGAAACGGAGCGCTTCCTCATCGTTTGAGAGAAATCCGATGCCTGCTGCCCTTCTTGCGCTGACGATCGCCGCCTATGCGATCGGCACCACCGAATTCGTCATCGTCGGCCTTTTGCCGACGGTCGCCTCCGATCTTCACATCACCCTGCCGCTTGCCGGCATGATCGTCTCCATCTATGCGCTCGGCGTCACCTTCGGTGCGCCGGTGCTGACGGCGCTGTCCGGGCGGATCGCGCGAAAGCCGCTGCTGCTGGGGCTGATGGCGCTGTTCATCCTCGGCAATCTCGTCGCAGCCTTTGCCTCCGGTTACGGCATGCTGCTCGTCGGGCGGGTGCTGTCGGCCTTTGCCCATGGCGTGTTCTTCTCCGTCGGCGCCACGATTGCCGCTGACCTCGTGCCGGAAAACCGCCGCGCCTCGGCAATTGCCCTGATGTTCATGGGGCTGACGGTTGCCATCGTCACCGGCGTTCCGCTCGGCACGCTGATCGGCCAGAATTTTGGCTGGCGCGCGACATTCCTCACCGTTTCCGGCCTCGGCGTCATCGCCTTCCTCGCCATCCTGGCGCTCTTGCCGTCCAAGCTGTCTAAGGCGGTGCCGGCAAGTCTCCTCGATCAGGTGCGCGCGCTTGGCTCCGGCCGGCTGCTCATCGTCTACGCAATGACGGCCTTCGGCTATGGCGGCACATTTGTCACCTTCACCTATCTGGCCGTGATGCTGCAGGAAGTAACTGGCTTTTCGGAGGCAAGCGTCAGCCTGGTGCTGGTGCTCTACGGGCTTGCCATCGCATTCGGCAACCTGGCCGGCGGGCGCATTGCCGACCGCAATCCGGTAAAAGCGCTTGCCATCCTGCTTGCGCTGCAGGCGCTGGTGCTTGCCGTCTTTACCCTCACCGCCCATTACGCCATGCCGGCCCTGGTGACGCTTGCAGCAATCGGCTTCCTGTCCTTTGCCACGGTGCCCGGCCTGCAGCTTTACGTCGTCCAGCTCGCCCGCATCCATCGCCCCGGCGCTGTCGACGTCGCCTCTGCGCTCAACATCGCCGCCTTCAATCTCGGCATTGCCGGCGGCGCGTGGATCGGCGGGCTGGTGGTTGCCTCGCCGCTCGGCCTTGGCGCCACGCCGGCGGTCGGCGGCGCCCTCGTTGCCATCGCCTGCGCACTGACGCTCGTCAGCGGCGCCCTCAACAGACAGCCTGCCAAGGCTGCCGCCGCCCCCGCCGCCTGACCTTTCGTCACGCCCATTCCCTTAAGAGAAGGATCCTGCCATGGAGTATCGCAATCTCGGAAGATCCGGCCTGAAAGTGCCGGTCCTAAGTTTTGGCGCCGGCACGTTCGGCGGCTCCGGCCCGCTGTTCGGCGCCTGGGGCAACACGGATGTCGAGGAGGCGGGCCGCCTCGTCGACATCTGCCTGGAGGCGGGCGTCACCCTCTTCGATACCGCCGACGTCTATTCCGACGGCGCCTCCGAAATGGTGCTCGGCAAGGCCATCAAAGGCCGGCGCGACCGCGTGCTGATCTCCACCAAGGCCGGCCTGCCGACAGGGTCTGGCCCGAACGACTGGGGCACCTCGCGCGCCCGCCTCATCGCAAGCGTCGATGCGGCACTCCGGCGGCTCGGCACCGACCACATCGATATCTTCCAGCTGCATGCCTATGATGCCTCGACCCCCGTCGAGGACGTCGTCTCGACCCTCGACCAGCTGGTGAAGGCCGGCAAGCTGCGCTATATCGGCGTCTCGAACTTTTCCGGCTGGCAGATCATGAAATCGCTTGCCGCAGCCGATCGCCATGGCCTGACGCGTTATGTGGCCAATCAGGTCTATTACTCGCTTGCCGGGCGCGATTACGAATGGGATCTGATGCCGCTCGGGCAGGATCAGGGGCTCGGTGCGCTGGTCTGGAGCCCGCTTGCCTGGGGCCGCCTCACCGGCAAGATCGGCCGAGCCAAGCCGCTCCCGGCCGGCAGCCGCCTGCACGAAACGGCCGGTTTCGGCCCGCCCGTCGAGACGGAATACCTCTACCGTGTCATCGATGCGCTGGAAGACGTGGCGGTTGAGGTGGAAAAAACCGTGCCGCAGGTGGCGATCAACTGGCTGACGCAGCGGCCGACCGTATCCTCCGTCATCATCGGCGCACGCAACGAGGCGCAGTTGCGCCAGAACCTCGGCTCCATCGGCTGGCAGCTGACGGGCGAACAGATCGCAAGGCTGGATGCCGCAAGCGCGGTGACGGCGCCCTACCCGCATTTCCCCTATCGCCGGCAGGAAGGCTTTGCCCGCCTCGATCCACCGCTTGCCGGCTGAGCCACGGACTTATCCCGGGCCGAACGGGGTGGGGCCCGCGCGGGCAGGGTTGAAGTCCGGCCGCGCCTGCCCATGTAGAACACACCGCCTTTCCTGCGGCAAAGTGCAGGAAAGGCCAATTCCCAAGGAGCATATCCATGCATACAGTCACCGCCAATGGCGCCCATATTCCAGCGCTCGGCTTCGGCACGTTCCGCATGCCGGGCGCCGATATCCTGCGCATCCTGCCAAAGGCGCTCGAGCTTGGCTTCCGCCATGTCGATACCGCCCAGATCTATGGCAACGAGGCCGAGGTGGGCCAGGTGATCGCCGGCTCCGGCATCGCCCGCAGCGATATCTTTCTCACCACCAAGGTCTGGGTCGACAAGTACGCCAAGGCCAGTTTTGCAGCCTCCGTTGATGAAAGCCTCAAGAAGCTGAAGACCGATTATGTTGACCTTCTGCTGCTCCACTGGCCGCAGAGCGATGTGCCGCTTTCCGAGCGGATGGAGAGCCTGAACGCGGTGAAGAAGGCCGGCAAGGTGAAAAACATCGGCATTTCCAACTTCAACATCGCCATGATGGAAGAGGCCGCAAAATTGTCGGAGGCGCCGATTGCCACCAACCAGGTGGAATTCCATCCCTATCTCGACCAGTCGAAGCTTCTTCAAGCCGCGCGGGAAAAAGGCATTGCGCTCACCGCCTATTACCTGATGGCTGACGGCAAGGTGCCGAACGATCCGCTTCTGAAGGATATCGGCGCGCGTCACGGCAAGACGGCAGCGCAGGTGGTTCTGCGCTTTGCCGTGCAGCAGGAGGGCATCATCGCGCTCTCCAAGACGGCAACGGAAAGCCGGCTTGCCGAAAACTACGACATCTTCGACTTTACCCTGTCAGCCGACGAGATGGCGGCGATCAAGGGCCTGGCACGGCCGGATGGCCGCATCGTCAATCCCGGCCATCTGCGCCCGCCGCACTGGGATTGATCGACGTCGAAGCCTTTTTCACGCGGCAGGCCCTGCCGCGTGAAAAGCCGCTCAATGCAGCAGGACGTAGGCGCCGTAGACGACGATGAGCGCCCCGGCGACGATGGCCGAGATCAGCGACAGGCGCTTTTCGATGAAATGGCGCATCTCCTCGCCATAGGTGTTGAGCAGCCAGGCGAGCGCAAAGAAGCGGCCGCCGCGCGCGATGATGGCCGAGACGATGAACAGGCCGAGATTGAAATTGGCAACGCCCGACAGGATCGTCACCACCTTGATCGGCGGCAGATGCGCAAGGCCCGACGTGACGAGCAGGATGAGAATGGTCTTCCAGTCCACCGACTGCGCCAGCCCCTCAAAGGTCTCTAGCTTGCCGTAGAAGACAAGCACCGGACGGGCAATCGCCTCGAAGGCATAATGCCCGATGGTCCAGCCGAGAATGCCACCCAGCACCGAGGCGATGGTGGCAATGGTGGCATAGAAATAGGCCCGGCGCGGCCGCGCCAGCACCATGGGCACAAACAGCACGTCGGCCGGCACGAGGAAGAATGAACTTTCGACAAAGGCAATGATGGCCAGCCACCAGGCGGCGGCCTTTCGCGCGGCAAGCGCCATGGTCCAGGCGTAAAGATTGCGAAGCATCGGGAAAAATCCTCTGGCATGGGCAAAAAGGCCGCAACGGCGCTTGGGCTCACCGGCGGCGGTTTCATCATCAAAAACGCATGGTCACGGTTACCTGCCGCTCCGGCCCGATGCAAGACGCCACGGCAAACAGCGCCGGGTTGGCCGCGATTTCGGCTTTTGCGGCGGGATGCAGGGCTGGCCCGGACTTCCCGCGTGGCAGATCGGGCAATCGCGGCAGAAAGAAAGTCCCCTCCCAAACCCTCCCCACAAGGGGGAGGGCTTAACCCGGCCGGCACCGTTTGATGCAGGAAGAGGAGGCTTTTGACGCCGCTTCTCCCCCCTTGTAGGGAGATACCCGGCAGGGCAGAGGGGGACTTGTCTGAAATGCAACAGACCTCCTCTGGTTTGGGAGAGGACTTTCTTGCTGGGGCTTAACCCGGCCGCACCCTCTGATGCAGGAAGAGGACGCTTGTCACGCCGCTTCTCCCCCTTGTGGGGGAGATGCCCGGCAGGGCAGAGGGGGACTTGTCTGAAATGCAACAGCCCTTCCCCTGTTCTGGGAGGGGACCTTCTTGCTAGGGCTTAACCCGGCCCCACCGTTTGATGCAGGAAGAGGAGGCTTTTGACGTCGGTTCTCCCCCTTGTGGGGGAGATGCCCGGCAGGGCAGAGGGGGACTTGTCTGAAATGCAACAGCCTTCCCCTGGTTTGGGAGGGGACTTTCTTCCTAGGGCTTAACCCGGCCGCACCGCTTGATGCAGGAAGAGGACGCTTGTCACGCCGCTTCTTCCCCCTTGTGTGGGAGATGCCCGGCAGGGCAGAGGGGGACTTGTCTGAAATGCAACAGCCCTTCCCCTGTTTTGGGAGGGGACCTTTTTGCTAGGGCTTAACCCGGCCGCACCCTCTGATGCAGGAAGAGGACGCTTGTCACGCCGCTTCTCCCCCCTTGTGGGGGAGATGCCCGGCAGGGCAGAGGGGGACTTGTCTGAAATGCAACAGCCCTCCCCTGGTTTGGGAGGGGACTTTCTGAGTGACCGCGCCCCTACCGGCTGCCGCTTTCGACCAGCACCGTCTTCAGCGTCGCAAGGCTTTCGCGCAGATCCTCCGCCTCCTGGCGGGTGCAGCCCGTGGCGGCGGCGATGGCCGAGGTGACGCCCGCCGCCTCCTGTTGCAGGCGGCGGCCCTTGTCGGTGAGGAAGATGATCACCTGCCGCTCGTCCTGTTCGGCGCGGGTGCGGGTGACGAGGCCCGCCTGTTCCAGCCGCTTCAGAAGCGGCGACAGCGTGCCGGAATCGAGATCGAGTGCGGCGCCCAGCCCCTTTACCGGCTGGCCATCCGCCTCCCAGAGGCTGACCATCACCAGATATTGCGGATAGGTGAGCCCGAGCGGCTCCAGGAGTGGCTTATAGGCGCGCGAAAAGGCGTGCGAGGCGCCGTAAAGCGCAAAGCACAGCATCTCATGCAGGCGGATGCCGCTTTTTTCTGCCAGATCCTCGTCCATGTTTTCCCAATCTTTCCGGGCATTTGCCGGCGCTTGGCCGGACTTTTGCATGCATGCGTCCTGACATCCGGCCAAAGCGCCCTAACTTTCCGATTGTCGCAGGCTTGACGCGGGACTTCAATGCGCATAATTATATTGTGCGCAATTCAATAATACACAATACATCATCCCGCGACAACGGACATCAACCAAGGAGACGATCATGGCTATCCTCTACACGACCAAGGCATCCGCAACCGGTGGCCGCGCCGGCCGCGCCGTATCCGAGAACGGCGTCCTCGACGTCACGCTGACGGTTCCGAAGGAACTTGGCGGTGACGGCGCGACCGGCACCAATCCCGAACAGCTGTTTGCCGCCGGCTATTCCGCCTGCTTCCTCGGCGCGCTGAAGAATGTTGCCGGCAAGGCAAAGGTGAAGGTGCCGGAAGACACCAAGGTCACGGCTTCCGTCGGCATCGGCCCGCGCGATGACGGCACCGGCTTCGGCATCGAAGTCTCGCTCGTCGTCGACATCCCCGGCATGGACAAGGCCCAGGCCGAAGACCTCATCGCCAAGGCCCATATCGTGTGCCCCTACAGCCACGCCATGCGCACCTCGACCGAAGTTCCGGTCTCGGTTGCCTGAGCAGAAAACCTCACCTGATTTCGGAAGGGCCGCCATCCGCGCGGCCCTTCTTGCATTTGAGGGTTTTTGGTCTACATTCTTTCTGAGGAAAGAAGGTGGCTGATGTACGACCTATCCCCTGTTCACGAGCCGGACGCGCCGGCGCACCGACAATCGCTTGCGGATGCTGCTGTGGTCGGCAAGGCTGCGGTGCGCGCGGCAGAGCGGCTTGGCCTCAACGGCCGGCGGCTCGGCGCCATTCTCGGCCTGTCGGAAGCCTCGATCTCCCGGTTGAAGCGGCAGGAGCTGGCGCTCCAGCCGACAGACAAGGCCTTCGAACTGGCGCTTCTGTTCATCCGCCTGTTCCGGTCGCTCGATGCCGTCACCGGCGGCGACGAAGCCACGGCACGTGCCTGGATGCAGAACCGCAACACCGCGCTGGAAGCCGTGCCGGCCGACAAGATCCTCACCGTTTCCGGGCTCATAGATGTCCTTGCCTATCTGGACGCCAGACGCGCTCTCGTCTGAAAAGTCACCCGTTCACGGATGTTTCTGGCGCCTGGTCGAAGCGCAGCATCAGGTGTCGACGATGAAGCTGGTCGATACCACCGACGAGCAGTCACGCCTGGAGGACCTGCTGGAGAACACCAAGCCGACCCTGCCGCCGGATGCCCGCGGGCTTGATTATCTGCTGGCAACGCCCTTCCGCTACGGCGCGCCCTACCCGACCGGATCACGCTTTCGCCGGGCGGGAAAAACACCGGGCGTCTTCTACGCTGCCGCCACGCTGCAAACGGCTGTGGCGGAAATGGCCTTTTACCGGCTGCTGTTCTACGCCGAATCTCCCTCAACCCCGCTGCCGGCCAATGCCAGCGACTACACGGCGTTTTCTGCCCGCATCGACACGGAAAACGGCCTCGACTTGACCTTGCCGCCGCTCTCACGCGATGCAAAAGCCTTCGAGTATCCGACCGATTATACCGCCTGTCAGGCGCTTGCCGATACGGCCCGCGCGGCAGGTCTCGACGCCATTCTCTATCGGTCCGTGCGAGACCCTTGCGGCGGGCAGAACCTGGCGCTTCTCGAGCCGCGTGGCTTTGGCGCCCGCGAACCGGTGGAGCGGCAGGCCGTGCGCCTGCACCTGTCGGCACGCCACGTGCAGGTGCTTTGCGATTTCCCGCGCCAGCGCCTCGGCTTTGCGCTTGCCGATTTTCGCGCCGATCCGCGCATCGCCGCCCGATTTGGCTAGAATACCCTAGCGGATATTGGAGAGATCGCCGCGCAGACGCTGCGGGCCGCCCTCGCCCAGCCCCTCATCCACCTGCGCATGCGTGGCCGTCCAGATCGGCACGGCAGCGGCAAGGACTGCCATGCCCTCCGGCGTCAGCGTCAGGAGCCGGCTGCGGGCATCCTTCGGATCGGCCACCACATGGACCAGCCCGCGCCGCTGCAGCGGCTTCAGCGCCGCCGTCAGCGTCGTGCGGTCCATGTCAAGCAGCGTCGCGACCGATCCCATCGGCGCCGGCTGTGGCCGGTTGAGCGACATCATCAGCGAGAACTGACCATTGGTGAGACCGAGCGGGCGAAGCGCCGCATCGAATCTGCGCGCAAGCGCGCGGGCGGCGCGCTGCACATGCAGACAAAGGCAGGTGTCGCGAACATGAAGGGTTGTCGAAAAAGGAATCACATGGGGGTTTGACATGACTGATTTATGTTGATATCAACCTAAATGTCAAGACGAGCCACACATCATTGCCGGGAGGGCGATATGGAGCATGCCGTAGTCTCGAAGGAAGAATGGCTGGAGGCGCGCAAGGCGCTTCTGCTGAGGGAAAAAGAGGTGACGCGCCATCGCGACGCCGTCAACCGCGAGCGCCTTGCGCTCCCCTGGGTGAAGATCGACAAGGACTACCGTTTCGAGACGCCCAAGGGGCAAAGGTCGCTCGCCGACCTGTTCGACGGACGCAGCCAGCTGATCATCTACCATTTCATGTTCGGCCCCGACTGGGAGGCCGGCTGCCCCGGCTGCTCCTTCTTTGCCGATCATGTCGACGGCACGCTGGTGCATCTCAACCATCACGATGTCACGCTCGTCTCGGTCTCTCGCGCACCGCTTGCCAAGATCGAGGCCTACAAGCGCCGCATGGGCTGGCAATTCCCCTGGGTCTCGTCCTTCGGCAGCGATTTCAATTTCGATTTCGGCGTGTCGTTTACCAAGGAACAGCTGGCGAGCGGCTCCGTCATCTACAATTACCGCGAAACGCCGAGCGACAAGGCCCATGACGAACTGCCGGGGAGTTCCAGCTTCTACCGCAATGACAAGGGTGAAATCTTTCACACCTATTCGAGCTATGCCCGCGGCGGCGAGGAAGGGATCGGCACGCTGATGATCCTCGATCAGGCGCCGCTCGGGCGCAACGAAAGCTCGACGATGAATTTCGTCCGGCGCCACGACGAATACGAACCCGCGCCCGTCTTCATTCCCCCCGCCAGCTGCTGCCAGTGACAAGAGGATCCCGCTCCATGCCGTCTGAAACCCACGGAAAATTCATCTGGTGCGAGCTGATGACCAGCGACACCGACGCCGCCGCCCGCTTTTATCAAGCCATAACCGGCTGGACGGTGGGCTCCATGCCGATGCCGGCCGCAGCCGATGGCATGCCCGGCATGACCTACCACATCTTCAACACGCAAGCCGGAAGCCAAACCTGCGGCGTGGCGGGCATGATGGACATTCCCGAGGCGATGAAAGGCCAGCTGCCGCCGAACTGGACGGGTTACGTCGCCGTGGACGATGTCGACGGCATGGCCCGGGACTTTGCGCAGGCCGGCGGCGCGATCATGCGGCCGCCGGAGGATATTCCGGGCGTCGGCCGCTTCTCGGTGGTGGCCGATCCGCACGGTGCCGTCTTGTGCCTGATGACGCCCGCCCCGATGGACACGCCGCCGCCCGAACCGGAACCGGGCACGCCCGGCACCTTCGGCTGGCACGAACTGATGGCCGGCGATGGCGAGGAAGCCTTTGCCTTCTATAGCAAGATGTTCGGCTGGACGCTGGACCATGCGATCGATATGGGCGCGATGGGCCGATACCTGATCTTTGCCCATCAGGGCCAAGCCATTGGCGGCATGATGACGCGACCCCCGCATGTGCCCGTTGCCTGCTGGTCCTATTACATCAACGTCCCCGCCATGGCCCCGGCCGTCGCGGCCATTACCGAAGGCGGCGGCCAGGTGGTGAACGGCCCGATGCCGGTGCCCGGCGGCAGCGTCATCGTCAATGCGCAGGACCCGCAGGGGGCCTATTTCTCGCTGGTGGCAAGCGCCGCGTGAACCATTGGGACAGACCGGTGATGCCGCTTGCAGCAACCTTGCGCCTGCGGCCATCGCCGCCCCACCCGAAGCGCATGCCCCGACCGCCCGCCGTTTGCATGTTCTGACGGCCCGAGCAATTCCCCGCCGGTCTGCCCGCACCCCCTTGTCGGTGCGGGCATCGCGCTGCGTCCCGCTGCCCCAGATCTCTCCTGGGCCCTCCCCGGGCCATCCTTGCAAAAGGCCCGCTTTGACTTCTGCCCTTCAGGCGCTTAAGCCCGCTTATCCGATTTTTCCGCACAAGCGATCAGGGAGCACGCGGCTATGGCTGGCGATGACGACGACTACATCTATGACGAAGCAACCGGCGAATGGCGCCCGGCCTCGGAACTGGCCGCAGCGGCAGCCAAGGCTGCCGAAGTGGTCGATTCCGCCGGCACCGTGCTGCAGAACGGCGACAGCGTCACCCTCATCAAGGACCTGAAGGTCAAGGGCGCCGGCCAGACCCTGAAACAGGGCACCGTGATCAAGTCGATCCGGCTTACCGACAACCCGGAAGAAATCGACTGCCGCCACGACGCCATCAAGGGCCTTGTTCTGCGCACGGAATTCGTGCGGAAGCGGTAAGGGGGATTTTGGCGGTCGGGACTGAACGCGCACGGTTCGTCTTTGCCACCCTACCGCTTCAAGCTCCCCAAGATCCCGCGCACCAGTGCCCGGCCCACCTGGCTTGCAACGGAGCGGGCGGCACTTTTCATGGCGGCCTCTATGATGGTTTCGCGTTGAGAGCCGCCGCGTCGGGCGGGTGGGGTGCGGCGGTCGGGCTGTTCGTCGCCGGTGTCGAAGCCGGGCAGTTTCCAGCGGCTGGCGGCGCTCTCGTCTTTCGCCGGCGCCTCCTCGCCGGTGGCGCTGCCGGAGCGCGTGGCTTTTCCCGCTCGCGCCGCCAGGATCTCGAAGGCCGATTCCCGGTCGAGGTCTTCGTCGTAGAGGCCGGCGACCGGGCTTTTGCCAAGGACTGCGGCGCGCTCAGTGTCCGTCAGCGGTCCGATGCGGGCCGATGGCGGGCGGATCAGCGTGCGGGCAACGATCGAGGGAGCGCCCTTGTCCTCGAGCGTCGAGACCAGCGCCTCGCCGGTACCAAGCGTGGTGATCACCTCTGCGGTTGAAAAATCCGGATTGGCGCGAAACGTCTCGGCCGCCGTCTTCACCGCCTTCTGCTCGCGCGGCGTATAGGCGCGCAGCGCATGCTGCACGCGGTTACCGAGCTGCGCCAGCACGGTTTCGGGCACATCGAGCGGGTTTTGCGTGATGAAATAGACGCCGACGCCTTTGGAGCGGATGAGGCGCACCACCTGTTCCACCCGCTCCAGGAGCACCTTCGGCGCCTCGGAAAACAAAAGATGCGCCTCGTCGAAGAAGAAGACGAGCCGCGGTTTTTCCGGATCGCCCACCTCCGGCAGTTCCTCGAAGAGTTCCGACAAAAGCCAGAGCAGGAAGGTGGCATAGAGCCTCGGGTTCATCATCAGCCTGTCGGCCGCAAGCACGGAGACTACGCCGCGCCCATCGGGCGCCACGCGCATGATATCCTCGATCCTCAGGGCCGGTTCGCCAAAAAACTGCTGGGCGCCCTGCTGTTCCAGGACGAGCAGCCCGCGCTGCAGCGAGCCGATCGAGGCTTTCGAGACGAAGCCGAAGCGCGCGGAAATCTCCGACGCCTGTTCGGCCATATAAGAGAGCAGCGCCTGCAGGTCCTTCAGGTCCATCAGCGGCAGGCCACCCTCGTCGGCAATCTTGAAGGCGATGTTGAGGACGCCCTCCTGCGCCTCGCTGGCATCCATCAGGCGCGCCAGCAGCAGCGGCCCCATTTCGGCGACGGTCGAGCGGACGCGGTGGCCCTTTTCGCCGTAGAGATCCCAGAAGATCACCGGAAATGCGGCATTGTCATAATCCGAAAAGGCAATCTCCTCGGCGCGCTTCAGCAGAAAGTCCTTCGGCTCGCCAAGAGCTGCAATGCCTGACAGATCGCCCTTGATATCGGAGCAGAAGACCGGCACGCCGGCCTCTGAAAAGCCTTCGGCCAGCACCTGCAGCGTCACGGTCTTGCCGGTACCGGTGGCGCCGGTCACCAGGCCATGGCGGTTGGCGAATTTCAGCGCCAGATACTGCGCCTTTGCCAGCGTATCATCGGGATTGCGGCTGGCGCCGATGAAGAGTTTTCCCTGATCGACCATGCAACCGGCCTCCTGACGTAAGCGTTAGCGGGTATTCGGTTTTATAGGGGCGACAGGCATGTTCGGCAATGTGAGGTGTTTTGGAGACAGGCGTTTCGGCGCGGCAGTGCCAGCGGCGGCGTTTCGGATGTGAGGAGGACGCGCGCATGAACCAGACAGGCGAGGCCGATCTTCGCGGACGAAGCGCCAAAACCCCCTCGGCGATCCCCTGGAAGGGGCTGCTCGATGTCGCCTACCGCGTCTATCTGTCGATCATCGAGGACCGGGTGATGCTGGTCGCGGGTGGCGTCACCTTCTATCTGCTGCTCGCCGTCTTTCCCGCCATGACGGCGCTCGTCTCGCTCTATGGTTTCGTGTCCGATCCGGCAGCGATCACCGAGCGTCTCGGCTTCCTGCGCGAGGTCATGCCGTCGGACGGGCTGGAGATCTTCTTCAAGCAGTTGCAGACGCTCGCCAGCGAGGAGCGCAGTTCCTTGAGCTACGGTTTGGTGATCGGTCTTGGCATTGCGCTGTGGAGTACCAACAATGGCGTCAAGGCCATGTTCGAGGCGATGAACATCGCCTATGGCGAGGATGAGAAGCGCAGCTTCATCCGCCTGAACCTCGTCTCGCTGTTCTTCACCTTCGTGGCGCTGATTGCCGCCATCGTGCTGCTTGTCGGGCTCGGCGTCATCCCCGCCATGATCGCCTTCCTGCCGCTCGGCGGCTTTGCCGAAACGCTTCTGTCGCTTGCGCGCTGGCCCGTGCTTCTCCTCATGGCCGCCATCGGCATCAGCCTGCTCTATCGCTATGGTCCGAGCCGCGAGCCAGCGAAGAAACGCTGGATCAGCTGGGGGGCATCGCTTGCCGCCCTCTTCTGGCTCGGCGGTTCGCTCGGCGTGTCCTTCTATCTCTCGCATATCGCCAATTTCAACGTCACCTACGGCACGCTCGGCGCGCTCATCGGCTTCCTGTTCTGGGTGTGGATCTCCTCGATCATCATCATCCTCGGCGCCGAGATCAATGCGGAGCTGGAGCACCAGACGAAGCGCGACAGCACCACCGGCCCCGAACAGCCGATGGGCCGGCGCGGCGCCTATATGGCCGATACGCTTGGCAAAAGCTGGGGCAGCTGACCCGGTGGCCGCCGTCCCGGCACTGTCTTCAAGATCGAGATGGGGATCGCCGCCGCTCGTCCCATGATCGCGGTGGCAGGTTAGGCCCGGCGGTGATAGCACGCATTATTCGCAAGCCATAGGCAGCCTTCGGCTTGCATCCGGTCGCGCCATAATTTACGTTGACGTTAACGTCAAACATCGAGGAGAATGTGATGAACGAGCTGGTCACCCGCGTGGCGGACAAGGTGGGCATTGCGCCCGAAATCGCCGAAAAGGCCGTCGGCATGATGCTGGGTTTTCTGCAGCGCGAAGCCGATGACGCGGCCGTGGCGCGCATGATCGAGGCGATCCCCGGCGCGCCCGCGCTGGTGGCGCAGTTCAACGGCGAAGGTTCTGGTGGCGGCGGCCTGCTTGGCGGTCTGATGTCCACCTTCGGCGGCGGCGTCATGGCGCTTGGCCAGCAGCTGATGTCGCTCGGCCTCGGCATGGGCGAAATCACCGCGCTCGCCCGCGAAACCATCGCCGTTGCCCGCCAGCATGCCGGCACCGACACCGTGGACGAGGTGGTCAATTCCGTTCCGGGCCTTTCCCAGTTCGTCTGACACGCCGACCATTGCGCGCCTGCCCCGCATGAAGCTGGAGCAGGCGCTGCCCTTGCGACAGGGTGTCCAGGAGCGGCTTTCGCACGACGGGCGGTGATCGACCCCGCCAGCGGCTGGACGATGCGGCTTGGATGCGCCGAAAAGCATCAGAATGAAACAGCGTCCCGGCCTGGTTCATCCTTTGTTAAGCCCATCGATAATCTCTAAAATTGTTTCTACTGTCCCGCCATATTGTGCCGTTATGCGTCGTATGGACGTCACAGCGGGGTATGGAATGTCGATCACAGCGCGCGCCTACGCGATCATGCCATCGCTCGCCCTCGGGCTTGCCTTGATGTTGAGCGCGCTTGCCGCCTTTGCCGGTCCGGCACGGGCCGGTTACGCGCATTTCGTCGTGGATGCGGCAACCGGCAAGGTGCTGGCGGCGGAAAACGCCGATACGCTCAACCATCCGGCGTCGCTCACCAAGATGATGACGCTCTACATGGTGTTCGAGGCGCTGCGCGATGGCCGGCTGCGCTGGGACCAGCAGATCGTCATGTCCCGCAATGGCGCAGCCACCATCCCCACCAAGCTCGGCGTTCCGGCGGGCAAGACCTATACGGTGCGCGAGGCCGTCTATGGCATGGCGGTCAAATCCGCCAATGACGTTGCCGAAGGCATCGGCGATCATCTTTACGGATCGCAGGAAAAATTCGGTCAGGCCATGACGCGCAAGGCGCGCCAGCTCGGCATGAGCCGCACGGTGTTCCGCAACGGCTCGGGCCTGCCCGACGAGAGGCAGGTGACGACGGCGCGCGACATGGCCACGCTCGGTCTGGCGCTGATGCGGGATTACCCGAAGGAATACCAGGTCTTTGCGCTGCGCTCCTTCAGCTTTCGCGGCAAGACCATTCGCGGCCACAACAATCTCATGTACCGCTACAAGGGCATGGACGGCATCAAGACCGGCTTCATCAATGCAAGCGGCTTCAATCTGGTAAGCGCCGTCAACGACAGGGGCCGCCGCGTCGTCGGCGTCGTGTTGGGTGGGCGCACGGCAAGTGCCCGCGATGCCCGCATGGCCGCCCTTCTGGACGATGCCATGCCGCGCGCCACCGTGCGCGGCGGGGCTCTGGTTGCCGCGATCGGTGCGCCGAGCCTGCCCCGCTCGGGCGTGCCGAAACCCGTCGGCCGCACGGTCTCGGAACCGGACGCGACGCTCACCGACGCCATGGATCCGGTGGCCGCACAGATCGCCCATGCCGAAACGCTCGCCCGCACGCAAGCCGGGGAAAACCTCGGCATGACGGCCGGCGCAACCGATCATTTCCCCGCCGTGCCGGATCGCCCGGCCGCTGAGACGCGGATGCGCAAACGCGCGCCCGTCGCCCGCACCGTCGCCATCGAGCCGGCCGCGCCGCCGGCGGGACAGGCCTTTGCCTATGCGAGCGGGCCGGTGCCGCAGGCTGCCATTCCAGCCCCGCCCGGCGGCCTGCCCTTTGCGATCGCCTCCCATGCCGGCTGGACCGTGCAGCTTACTGCAGCCCCAAGCCAGGCGGAGGCGATTGCACTTCTGTCGCGGGCGCTTCCAGCGCTCGATCACCGCTTTTCCGGCATCACGCCCTATACGGAAAGTGTTCAGGGCCCCTCCGGCCTGCTGCACCGGGCCCGGCTCTCCGGCTTTGAGGATCGCGCCGCCGCCCAATCCGCCTGCAAGGCGCTCACCGCCCGATCCTTCTCCTGCCTGGTGGTGGACGGCAACGGCTGACAGTTCGGTTCAGGCTGCGCCGAATTCCTCAACGACGGCCTCGACAAAGCTGCGCACCTTGACCGTCGGGCGGCGTCCGGCCGGATAGAGCACATGCATCGGGCGCACCGGCCCTTCATAATCGCCCAGCACCCGCACCAGCCGACCGGTGGCAATTTCACCGCTCAGCACGCTTTCCGGCCCAAGCGTCACGCCAAAACCCTCGATCGCCGCATGCAGCAGCGCCTTCCAGTCATTGCTGCGCATGCGCCCGCTGGCGCGCACCTCTTCTTCCCGGCCATTGCGGGTAAACACCCAGCGGCAGGGAATGGACGGCGACCAGTAGGCATAGGCCAGACAATCATGGCGTTCGAGATCGGCAGGCGTTTCTGGCACGCCGCGCGCGGCCAGATAGGCGGGGGCGGCACAGGCGATCACCCGGTAGGGCGCCAGGGCATGGGCGATTAATCCGCTTTCCTCGACAGGGCCGATACGCACCATTACATCGAACCCCTCCTCCAGCGGATCGACAAAACGGTCGTTCAGCGTCAGATCCACCTGCATGTCCGGATAGCGGGCAAGATAGCGGGTGACGAAGGGCGCCAGGCTGAAGGCACCAAAGGTCATCGGCGCATTGACGCGCAGCATGCCCTGAGGGCGCGAGCGCATGTCGCTTGCCAGCGCATCGGCGGCATCGGCCTCGGCCAGCACCAGCTTGCAGCGATCGTAATAGGCGCGCCCGACATCGGTGAGGCTCTGGCGCCGCGTGGTGCGGTGAATGAGGGCGGCTCCGACACGGTCTTCCAGAAACACCACATGCTTGGCCACCATCTGCGGCGACATTCCCATGGTTTCGGCCACCGCCGCAAACGACCCCAGATCGGCCGCGCGCACGAACACCGCCATACTGGTCAGGCGATCCATGCCATTATCCCCTCTGAGTGTTGAATGTCGGTTGATCTTGATGATTTATCACCATCTGGAAGGCAATTAAAGCTCTCTCATCCAAGCAATGGAGAGACGAGATGAACATCGGAATTATCGGCGCCGGCTTTGTCGGGCGCGCCATCGGCAAGCTTTCTGTCAAGGCCGGCCATCGGGTCATGCTCAGCAATTCGCGCGGGCCGCACACCCTGTTCAGCCTGCGCCACGGCGTGGGGGCGGAGGTCGGCACTGTGGAGGAGGCGATTGCGTTTGGCGACATTGTCGTCATCGCCATCCCGCTTGCGGCCTATCGCAGCGTGCCCGCAGATGCGCTTGCGGGGAAAATCGTCATCGACACCAACAATTACTATCCGGACCGCGATGGCCGGATAGCGGAACTCGACGCGTTTGAAACGACCACCAGCGAGCTGCTGGCAGCGCACCTGCCACAGTCGCGCATCGTCAAAGCCTTCAATGCGATTACCATGAACGACCTGGAAAAGGACGGCCGCGCCCCAGGCTCCGCCGACCGGCGCGCCTTGCCGCTTGCCGGTGACGACGCGGATGCAAAGGCCGTGGTGCTGCGCCTTTACGAGGAATTCGGATACGACGCGGTGGATGCCGGCCCGCTTTCGCAAGGTTTTCGCTTCGAGCGCGCCACGCCCGCCTATTGCGTGCCGCTCACCAAAACGCAGCTTGCAGAGACGCTGGCGCAGACCACCCGCGAGGGCAAGCGCGCTGCATAATCTTCCGCGCGGTAAAAAGGCTTCAACCGGCGCCTTCGGACTGCCGGCAAAGTCAACGACATCGCCGGGATCGGCATTGAAGACGTCTTTGCCCCCTCGCCCCGCGTGCGGGGAGAGGGCTGGGGTGAGGGGCTTTAAATTGTTGATTAGGCAGCGAATTAGCCCCTCATCCCGCTGCCGCGACCTTCTCCCCGTCAAGACGGGGCGAAGGGCCCTTGCAGCCGCCCGTCACTCCAAATCTTGAGGTTAAGAAGGTTTGTCAGCAAGCTGAAGGCGCCACGCGGCGCCTTTTTATCTATCTGGGGAAATCTCTAGCTTACTGCCAGACGACGATGCGGGCCTTGTTCGGCACGCGTTCGTAGAGGTCGATGATGTCCTGGTTCATCAGGCGCACGCAGCCGGACGAGACGGCCTTGCCGATGGAGTTCCATTCGGGATTGCCGTGCAGGCGGTAAAGCGTGTCCTGGCCGTTGCGGAAGATGTAGAGCGCGCGCGCGCCGAGTGGGTTCATCAGGCCGGGCGCCATGCCGCCATTGCCGGCGGAATATTTGACCAGTTCCGGCTGGCGGGCGACCATTTCCTGCGGCGGGGTCCATTTCGGCCATTTCTGACGCCACTGGATGACGCCCTCGCCTTCCCAGGCAAAACCTTCGCGACCGATGCCGACGCCGTAGCGCATGGCCGAACCGCCGGCTTCCACCACATAGAGGAACCGCGAGGCCGTATCGACGACGATGGTGCCGGGACGCTCGCCGGTCGGGTCGACGACGCGCTGGCGATAGAAGCGCGGGTCGATGCGCCAGTAGGGAATGGCCGGAATAACGAAGCCGCCATCCACCATTTCGCCATACATGGCGTCGAGTTCGGGCGTGCGGCCGCGCATGGGCGGGCTTGCCGGTGCAAAGGCCTCACCGCCATCACGGTAGGTGATGCTGAGGCCGCCCGGACCGGGTCTGGACGAGGCGCAGCTCGCAAGTGTGGAAGCAGTGCCGACGGCCAGAAGACTGAGGAGGCGGCGGCGGCTGAAAAGATCGGATGTGGTCATGAGGGCGGTTTTACTTCTTTACTGGAAAGGCAGGGCACTCGGAATGCGCATCAACGAACGTTCCCGAAACTTGTTCCCGCATTATGTCTGAAAGAAGTATAGGCAGCCACAGTTTGGCGGCCAGTGTGGCCGCCAGCACCTTATCGTGACGCAGGTGTGATCAGATAACCACAATCGGCGTGCCGGCCGGCACCCGCTCGAACAGATCGATGACATCCTGGTTGAGCAGGCGCACGCAGCCGGACGAGGTTGCGCGCCCGACCGATTGCCAGTCCGGCGTGCCGTGGACGCGGTAGAGCGTGTCCTTGCCATCCTTGAAGATATAGAGCGCCCGGGCGCCGAGCGGATTGTTGAGGCCCGGCATGGCGCCACCTTCGGCGGCGGCAAACGGGCGAAGATCCGGCTGGCGCGCCACCATCTCGGCCGGCGGCGTCCAGCGCGGCCATTTTGCCTTCCACTGGATGACGCCGCGTCCCTTCCAGGCAAAGCCGTCGCGGCCAAGGCCGACGCCGTAGCGGATGGCGCGGCCATTCGGCTGCACGAGATAGAGGAAGCGATCCTTCGTATCGACAACCAGCGTGCCGGGCGCCTCCTGCGACGCATAATCCACCTCCTGGCGCAGATAACGGGCATCGATGCGCGAGAAGGGAATGGCCGGCAGCGTGTGACCATCATCCCGGATGGCGGCGTAATAGATGCGGTGCACGGGGTTGGACACCGGCAATCCGTAACTCTGGTGGAACTGCGTCTGGTAAAGCTGGCGTTTCTGCGGAATGGCCTGCTGTTTCTGTGTCGGCTGCGGCTGCGCTTCCGGCGGCGCGGAGGGATTGTAGAACACCGGTGCGGTTTCCTGCACGAAGACATCCGGGTTCATGCGGCTGGTATCGGTCACCAGGATGCAGCCCGACAGGCTTGAAGCGCTAAGGAGAAGAAGCGCAAGCGGGGACAGTCGGGCGACACGGCGCAGGATCTGGAACATGAGAACGAAACTTCCGACAGATGACATCGGCTGCCACCCTGCACGCTGCGGCTGGCGCGAGGCTTTCCATCACTCCGCGGAAGACCTTTGGCCAAGTGTGGGCAGAAAGTTTCATGCCGCATTCAGGCTTGCCTGCCGGCGCCGGCGGTGAAACAGTCCGCTTCAAAACGGAGGACGACAGCATGAGCGATAAGACGGGCGACAAGGTTGCCATCATCACGGCGGGCGGAAGCGGCATGGGTGCGGGGGCGGCGAGAAAACTCGCAGCCGACGGATTCAAGGTTGCCATCCTCTCCTCCTCCGGCAAGGGCGAGGCGCTCGCCGCCGAACTCGGCGGCATCGGGGTCACCGGCTCCAACCAGTCGAAGGACGACCTGAAGCGGCTGGTCGATCTCACCATGGAGCGCTACGGCCGCATCGATGCGCTGATCAACAGCGCAGGCCACGGTCCGCGGGCGCCTCTGCTGGATCTTTCCGACGAGGACTGGCATCGCGGCATGGATGTCTATTTCCTGAATGTCGTGCGCCCCACCCGGCTGGTGACGCCGATCATGCAGGCGCAAAAATCCGGCGCCATCGTCAATATCTCCACGTTTGCCGCCTTCGAGCCGGATCCGGTCTTTCCGACCTCCGGGGTTTTCCGCGCCGGCCTTGCCGCCTATACGAAACTGTTTTCGGACCGCTATGCGCCCGACAATATCCGCATGAACAATGTGCTGCCGGGCTTTATCGACAGCCTGCCGGAAAAGGCGGACTTCAAGGCACGCATTCCCATGGGCCGCTACGGCACGGTGGATGAGGTGAGCGAGCTGATCGCGCTGCTGGCGTCCGACCGCGCCGCCTATATCACCGGGCAGAATATCCGCATCGACGGCGGCATCACCCGCTCCGTCTGATGGCAGGACCGGGCGGGAAATCCCGCCCTCTCCTTTTCCGCAACGCCGACGCGGAGGCCGGGTGCGATCTCAGGCGCCGTGGCTCTTGAAGAAGCGGATGCTTTCGGCAACGGCCCCCGGCACGACGCCATTATGCGTGCCGGGCAGGATCTTCTTGTCGATGGAGATGCCGGCCGATTGCGCGCGCTCGATGAAAAGCAGGTGGTTCTGGTCGAACGGTCGCTCCTCGCTGCCGCGCAGAAGCAGCGTCGGGCATTTGAGGCTCGGGGCAAAACACACCGAGGAGCGCATGACGAATTCGCGCGGATCATCCCAGTCGAAGCGGATTTCCTTCTCGTAGCGGCCGAAATAGCGCCAGGCATCGACGCCGGCCGACATCGGCGCTGCCGCCTTGAAGCCGCGCGTCATGGCCGCGAGAAGCGCCAGCGTCCCGCCATTGCTGTGCCCGGCAAGGAAGAAACGGTTCTTGTCGACACCGGGCAGATTTTCGAGGTAATCGGCGGCCGCCAGCGCATCGGCCGTTTCGTCATAGAAGCCGGAATAATTGCCGGCCTGGCCGTTTTCGCCGCGAAACGACGGCAGCATGGTGACGAAGCCCGCCTCCGCATAGGCCCGGATCTGCTCCCAGTGTCCATCGCCGGTGGCATTGCCGCCATGCAGGAAGAGCACCGCCGGCTTTAGATCGGCCGACGGCTCGTAATGCGACACCCAGCCGACCAGCTGCAGCGAGCGATCCGGCCCGCCGGGATAGGTGACGCGGGTGGCGCCGGGCGGTGTACCAAGCGGCGGCGCCGTTTCGGGCGACGGCCCCTTGCGCAAAAGATTGGTGCGAAAGGCGCGACGCGCCTCACCGTAATCCGTGGCCTCGAGCGGCGGCACCTGAGGGACCGGAAAGGGCGTATCTATGACCGGCGGCGATGAAGCCGTCTGCGCGCGCGCCCCATGGCTCACCAGGGAAGGCGCAAGGGCTGCGGTGGCACTCAATCCGAAAATCATCTGTCGGCGGGAAAACGGCATGAAATCACCATGTTGAACACGCTAGGCCGGATCGTAGCATTCACATTTACGCTCGCAAGTCCTTGCCGGATCACGCTTTCTCGATGGGCGGCGGCTGGGCATCCATCATCGCAATCAACGTCGACAACCGGTCGGCATCGCGGGGCTGTTTGTCGGCGCGAAGCCTTGCGATGCGGGGAAAGCGCATGGCGACGCCGGATTTGTGGCGCGTCGAGCGGTTGATGCCCTCGAAGGCGACTTCCAGCACGAAGCCGAAATCCGGTTCGGCGCGCACGGCCCGCACAGGTCCAAACCGTTCCGTCGTATTGTCGCGCACGAATTTGTCGAGCACGTCGAGTTCGGCATCGGTAAAGCCGAAATAGGCCTTGCCCACCGGCACCAACTGATCGCCCGCCTCGCCTTCAGCCCAGACGCCGAAGGTGAAATCGGAATAATAGCTCGACCGCTTGCCGTGGCCGCGCTGGGCATACATCATGACGGCATCGACATTGAACGGATCGCGCTTCCACTTGAACCACGGACCTTTCAGGCGACCGGCCTGATAGACGCTGTCCTTGCGCTTGATCATCACGCCTTCAACGACCGGATCGGGCGGGGCAAGGCGCAGCCGGTCGAGCGTTTGCCAATCACTGAACGGCACGAGGGCGGACAGATCGAAGCGGTCATGCGGGGCCTTGTCGATGAGGGCGGACAGGCGTTCGCGCCGGGCAAGAAAGGTCTCGGCCCGGATATCCTCGCCGCCCGCGAACAACAGGTCATAGGCGCGCACGAAGGCCGGATAATCAGCCAGCATGCGCGCATTCACCGTCTTGCGGTTCAGCCGCTGCTGCAGGTCGGAAAAGCTGCGCGTGGCGCTGTTGGAGCGCGCGGTGCCGCCGACCAGCAGTTCGCCATCCACGACGCCTTCGAAATTGATCGCCGCGATGACATCGGGAAAGGCGCCAGAAATATCGTCGCCGGAGCGGGAATAGAGTTTTCGGGTGCCGCCATGGCTCGACATCTGCACGCGGATGCCATCCCATTTCCACTCGGCGGCATAATCGGCCGGATCGAGCTTTTCCAGATCGCCGTCCTCCACCGGATTGGCGAGCATGACGGAGTGGAAGATGGCGGGGCTTGCCAGAACCGGCTTCTCCGCCTTGCCCTCCAGCCAGGAAAACAACGAGACGTAGGGCGGCTCCAGCCCGTGCCAGAGCGTTTCGATTTCGGTGACATCGCGCCCGCTCATCTGCGACAGCGCCTGCTTGGCAAGCCGGGCCGAGACACCGATGCGAAGCCCGCCGGTTGCAAGTTTCAGGAAGGCAAAGCGGCTGGAATGATCAAGGTGATCGAGCAGATCACGCACGGCGGCGCGCACTTCAGTGCGCCCGAGCGCATTCATCCGCGCCACCACGTCGCCGAGCCGCGGCTGGCCGCCTTCCGCCACTTTTTCCTTGGCACCTCCATCCCAGACAAGCGCAATGGTTTCGGCAAGGTCGCCGACATAATCATAGGAATACTGGAAGAGAACCGGATCGAGCCGCTCCAGCGCCAGTTCCTTCAGGAGCGCCGGTTTGACGCCCTTGAGGTCCAGCGTTCCGGCAAGCGCAGCAAGACCATAGCCGCGATCCGGATCCGGGGTATCGCGAAAATAATCGGCCAGCAGCGTGAGCTTGCCGTTGCGCGATGGCGTGAGAACGAGGCGGTCGAGGAGGGTTGCGAAGGGTTTCATGGGCGCCTCCGGGTGGCGATGGCCGGCGACGGGAGGCGTTGGGAGATGTGAGCGCGAGAAAGATTGCCCCTCACCCTAACCCTCTCCCCGCACGCGGGGAGAGGGGATGCGTTGTGCCTAAGGAAAAGTCTTCTCCTGCAAAGAGCGGTGCTGGAGAAACACGGTGCGGCATATCCCCTTCTCCCCGTCAAAACGGGGAGAAGGTGCCGGCAGGCGGATGAGGGGCCAAGCCGAACCAGATGCATCCTCAATCCCCCTCATCCTCGTAGCCCACCAGATGCAGCGGCTTGGCGGCGATGCCCTGCATGTCGCACCAGCGCACCAGCGCTTCCTCGCGCCCATGCGTCACCCACACTTCGGAAGGGGCGATTTCGGTGATGGTATCGAGAAGTTCCGGCCAGTCGCAATGGTCGGAAATGACCAGCGGCAGTTCCACGCCGCCCTGCTTTGCCCTTTGCCGCACCATCATCCAGCCGGAGGCAAACGAGATCAGCGGTTCGTTGAAGCGGCGCGCCCAGCGATCCTGGAAGGCCGATGGCGGGCCGACGACGATGGCGCCATGGAAGGCGGAAGGATTGCTCTTTTCGAGAGTTGCCGGGCGAAGCTCGCCAAGGTCGATCCCTTGGGCCCCATAATAATCGCAGAGCTTTTGCAGCGCGCCGTGGATGAAGATCGGCCGGTCATAGCCACAGTCGCGGATGAGGCGGATCACGCGCTGCGCCTTGCCGAGCGCATAGGCGCCGACCATGTGCGTGCGCTCGGGAAACTGCAGAAGCGAGGCGAGCAGCTTTTTCGTCTCGGCCTTCGGGTCCGGGTGGTGGAAGACCGGCAGTCCAAAGGTCGCTTCGGTGATGAAGACATCGCAGGCGACGGGCTCGAAGGGCGCACAGGTCGGGTCGATGCCGCGCTTGTAATCGCCAGACACGACGATGCGCAGGCCATCCTTTTCGAGCGCGATCTGTGCCGAGCCCAGCACGTGGCCGGCCGGATGAAAGGTGACCGCAACACCGTTGACGTCGATCGCCTCTCCGAAGGCTGCGGCCTGCTCGGCGCCTGTAAAATCGCTGCCGTAGCGCAGCGCCATGATATCGAGCGTCTGGCGGGTGGCAAGCACATGGCCGTGGCCTGAGCGGGCATGGTCGGAATGGCCGTGGGTGACGAGCGCCCGCTCGACCGGGCGCACCGGATCGACATAAAACTGGCCGGGCGGGCAAAAAAGCCCAGCCGGTGTGGGGTGAAGGAGCGCCTCGGGTTTCATGCCTTCAAAGATAGGCGCAAATTGCCCGAGGAAAAGAAGCGGCGCGGCTTATCCAGCGCGTTTCGCATCCGCCGTCGGCAGGCGCACCGGCTTCAGCATCAGGGCGGCGATGAGGCCGACGGCTGCAAAGCCGGCCGCGGTCAGGAACATCGGCTCGAAGGCCTGGCCATAGGCGGTGGCAATCGCAGCGCGTGCCGCCTGCGGCAGCGCCGATAGCTGGTCGGGCGTCATGGCGCTGGGATTGCTAACGCCCTCCACCTGAACGCCTTCCATATGCGCCGCAATGACCGCGCCATAGACCGAGATCGCAATGGCGGCACCGCCCATGCGCGTCAGCGTCACCGCGCCGGTGGCCGAGCCCATGTCAGCCCGCGGCACGGAATTCTGCACGCCGATGATCGGGGCCTGCTGGCCAAGGCCGACGGCAAGCCCCTGGAACAGCAGCACCAGCGCCACCAGCCAGAGCGGGGTTGCTGCGGAAAACTGTGAGAACACGACAAGCATCGCAACATTGAGGATGAGGCCCGCCACGCAGAAGGGCTTGTAACGCCCATGGCGGGAAATGATGCGCCCGGCCGACAGCGAGCCGACGACCATGCCGCCGGTGACGGCAATGAAGAACAGGCCGGCATGGGTGGGCGACAGGCCGCCCGTCGTCTGCAGGAAGAGCGCGAAATAGTTGACCATGCCGATCGCCACCCCGCCGGTCATCAGCGACACGATGAGAAACAGCGAAAACGTGCTGTCCCTGAACAGGCGAAGCGGAATGATCGGTTCCGGCGCGCGCCGTTCAACCACGATCCAGGACAGGATTGCAGCGACCCCGATCGCAAGCACCGTCAGGCTCTGCCAGGAGACGAGCGAGCCGAACAGCGACAGGCCGTCGGTCAGGAGCACCACGGCGGTGCTGGCCATCGCCAGAAGCACGGCGCCGAGATAATCGATCTTCGGCTGGCGGGCAGGCCGGCGGTTGGGCAACAGGAAGATGAGACCGGCCAGCACGAACAGTCCGATCGGCAGGTTGATCAGAAAGATCGAACGCCAACCGAAGAGATCGCTCATCGTGCCGCCGATGAGCGGCCCGACACTGCCCGACGCCATGATGACGAGGCTGGAATAGCTCTGGTAGCGGGCGCGCTCGCGCGGCTCGAAGAGATCCGCATTGACGGCAAAGATCGACACCATGATGCCGCCGCCCCCGAGCCCCTGGAAGACGCGCGCGGCAATCAGCGAATTCATCGACCAGGCAAAGCCGCACAGCGCCGATCCGATGGTGAAGATGGTGACGGCCGCGATCATCACGTATTTGCGGCCGAACAGATCGCCGAGCTTGCCATAGACCGGCATGACGGCCGAGGTGGCAAGCAGGAAGGCCGAGCCGACCCAGCCAAACCGCTCGAAGGCGCCGAACTCGCCGACAATGGTCGGCAGCGCGGTGGAGACGATCTGGTTGTCCAGCGTTGCCATGAACATGGCCGTCATCAGAAAAAGAAAGAGGGTCAACCGCAGGCGCTTGTCTGTGACGAGCGGTTGCGGGGCTTGCAGCGGCATATCCATGGGGCGTTCCTGGGCGGCAGTCGTAAGGCAGGGGCGACGGGATGTCGTCATGGCACGCAGCCAGCCATGGGGCTGGCCACTGTGGTCCTGCGCTGCGCAAATTCATGTGCTTTTAGCATATAATTGTCAACCGCAGATTTTTGATGAGGGCATGTGCTTGAATGCGGGCAGACATCTGATATACGACAAACCCATGACGCAGGATCACGCCACACTCGAGCCACTGGAGCTCTCAGAAGACATCGCCCGCATCGGGCACAGCATGTCGATGATGCGCGTGATGATGGGCCGCCGGGTGATCGGCCGCATGGCAATTGCCCGTGCCGCTCCCGGCATAGACCTGTCGCAGCTCGATATCCTCGACGCCGTCAATCGCATCACGTCAGACGGCGGTGAGCCGACCGTCGGCGCCATTGCAGAGGCCATGCGCATAGACCCCTCGCGCGGCAGCCGGCTGGTGGCGGAACTGGTGACGCGCGGTCTTCTGAAACGCGACGCCTCGCAGGAGGATGGCCGCCGTTCGCTGATCCTGCTCACACCGTCGGGTGCGGCCGTGCTCGCCGAAATCCGCGCTGTAAAACATTCCATTATCGAATCGGCGACCGCTGACTGGTCGGCGGAGGAACGCACCATCTTCGGCGAGCTGTTCGAACGCTTCATCGCCGGCTTCTACCAGGCCGCGCAGGGCACGGACCGCAGCGAGTGCGAGGAGACGGTGCAGGCCGCCTCCTGACCCGACGGGGATTGCCGTCGTGCAATAGGCCAGCGGGAGCCGGCCCACGCCCTTAGCCGAAGGCTGGATCCGGGGTGCGGCTCACCTGCAGCGCATCGCGGCCCATGGCCTTTGCTGTATACATGGCGCGGTCGGCGGTCGCCAGAAGCTCTTCCGGTGTGTCGCCGTCGCGCGGATAGAAGGCGACCCCCATGCTGCAGGTGATGGGGATCTCGATCCCGTCGACATCGACCGGCTGCGACAGGGTGGAGCGGATTTCGCGCAGGCGCTTCAGCACGCTCGCCTCGTTCTGGTAGATATGGCTGAAGACGATGGCGAATTCGTCGCCACCGAGCCGCACCACCAGATCGGCCGCCCGCACCAGATGGGTGAGGCGCCCGGCAAGCTGCTTCAGCACTTCGTCGCCCAGCGCATGGCCAAAGCTGTCGTTGATCCCCTTGAAATTGTCGAGATCGACATAGGCGACCGTCACCTTGCGGCTTTCGCGCGCGGCCTCGCTCAGCGCGCGGCTGAACTGCGCCCAGAACAGCGTGCGGTTGGGCAGGCCCGTCAGCGGGTCGTGATAGGCCATGTGCTGGATACGCGCTTCGTTCTGCGCCCGCTCGATGGCAATGCCGCCGAGATCGACCGCCACGGCGGTAAGATCCATTTCGCGCTGCGTCGGCTGGCGGATCGTTTCGGAATAGAGCGCAAACGTGCCGAGCAGCCGCCCGTCGGCGCTCATGATCGGCGTGGACCAGCAGGAGCGCAGGCGAAACACGGCCGCAAGATCTCTGAAATCCGACCAGAGCGGATCGGTCTCGATATCCTCGACCACGACGGCGGCGCGCCGCCAGGCGCAGGTGCCGCAGGAGCCGACGCGCGGGCCGATCGCCACCCCGTCGACCAGCTTGGTATAGGCCATCGGCAGGCTTGGTGCTGCACCATGGCGCAAATGCTCGCCGGCGTCATCGAGCAGCAGAACGGAGGCGGAAATGCCCTCGAGCTGGCCTTCGATCACCTGGCAGAGGGCATCCAGCACCAGAGGCAGCGGCTTGCCGCGCGCCACCATTTCGAGCACGCCCGCATGGCCGCGCTGCAGGTCCGCATGGCGCCGCGCCTCGGTGATGTCACGTGACAAAACCATCAGGCCGGCGATGGCGCCATCACTGTCGCGCAGGCAGGTGCGGGTCGTTGCAAGCCAGAGTTCGCGGCCGTCCGCCAGCCGCAGCAATTCCTCGCGCTCGCTGTTTTCGCCGCTCGACATCAGCTGCTGTTCCAGCGTGAAGCGTTCGCGTGCAACCTCATCATCCAGAAAATCGAATTCGGTGCGCCCGATCACGCCGGACAGACGATAGCTGCCGGCAAAGGCCAGCACCGCGGCATTGGCGAAGATGAAGCGGCCACGGCGATCCTTCAGGCAGAAGAATTCCGGAAAACTATCCAAGAGCGTCGTAGTCTCGAGCGAACGCAGCAGCGAGGCACTGTCGATCCCGTCGATATCATGGGAGGTGGCGACCTGAACCAGATACCGGCAAAGCGGATCGAGCAGATCGGCAGACGCATCCTGCCCCGCCCGCTGCCCCATGGGTTCGTTCATCCCTCAGTCTCCCTCATTCGCCTGCCTTGTCCCCGCGCACCAGCCTTGTGGTCGGTGCAGGGTTACATGAGAAGTCCGAAATAAGTCTTAGGCTCCATGGTTTGCCGAAGATTGGGATGGAATGGCTTATGCTTTCTTAACATCCGACCACCCCGGACCGGCCGCTGCGGCGCGACCGGGGGAAGGACTAAGCGGTGCCGTACCGGATCGGCACAGCGGCGCGGGCGCCAGTGCCTGCCCGTGCCCGACCGCCCGCCGGAACCCGACGCATCATTCGAAACATTGAAGATGATGCGCGCCCCGCAGCGACGATCCGGCATGAAAAAATCCTGCCGCATGGCAGAGCGAGGCGGGGTTTCCCGGCTTGCGATCCGGCGCCAAACATTCTCTAACACTGTTTCGCGCCGGCACGCTGCGACAGCCCGCTCCGGCTCTTGCGCGAGACCGTAACGACCGGCGACAACTGACATGAGGGTTTGATCCATGCTGAAAATCTATGGTGCCTATCGTTCGCGGGCTACCCGCACGCTGTGGCTTGCCGAGGAACTGGGCCTTGCCTTCGAGCATGTGCCGGTGCTGCAGGCCAAGCGGCTCCCCGACCCGACAGGCGCCGATGCGCCGATCAACACGGCCTCTGCCGCCTTTCTTTCCATCAACCCGATGGGAACCATCCCCTCGATCGATGATGACGGCGTGATCGTGCATGAATCGCTCGCCATCAACCTTTACCTTGCCCGCAAATATGGCGGCGCGCTTGGGCCGAAGGATCTCGTCGAAGAGGCCGCCATGCTGCAATGGTCGCTGTTTGCCGCAACCGAAATCGAGGCGGTGGCGCTGAAGATCTCGTCCGCATCGACGCTTGCGCCCTCCGACGAGACGCAGGCAGTGATCGAGACGGCAGCAAAAAGCCTCGCCAAGCCCTTCGATGTTCTGGAAAAGCATCTTGCCGACAAGAGCTTCACCGTCGGCGACCGCTTTACCGTCGCCGACGTGAACCTTGCCGAAATCGTCCGCTATGCCCAGCCGCATGCGCCGCTGTTTGAGGAACGGCCGGCCCTGAAAGGCTGGCTGGAGCGGGTGCAGGCCCGCCCCGCCTTCAAGGCGATGTGGGCAAAGCGGCTGGCCGAGCCGGCGGCCGGGCCTGTCTGAACTCCGCTCTCAGATCCGGCCGGTTGGAGACCCTCGGCACTGCCCTTGCCCTTATGCGCGCTTGCAGATGCTGGATCAGCACAAGGGCGTCGGCCGGCGGCCGGACTTCCGTTCGCCGGTAGAGCCTGCAATCGGTCGAGCGGGTCATCATGCCCCAATCGACCATTTCGCGGCGCATCAGCACATGATCGCCAAAGCCGTTCAGCCGCTTGAGGAGGTCGTTGACCTGCGGTTCCGGCAGTTCGGTGCGCCCCGGCACCAGCGACCAGCACCACCAGAGCGCCAGTTTCTGCTGCTGCGTCTTCTTCGGCCAGCGGACAAGCACGCCGTTCTCGTCAAAGCAGCGCAGCACCTGCTCGATGCGCCGGTGATCGACCGCCTCCGGTTCCGGCTGCGGAGGCGGTTCGGGCGCGGCAAGGCGCATCTCGGCGCTGTGCGAGGCCTTCAGGTGCTGGAAATTGCGAAAGCCCGCACCGCGCGCCAGAATGTTGAGCAGCTCGACATGGCCGGGCTTTCGGCTCTCGTCGGCCTCCAGCGCATGGCGGATGGCTTTCGCCAGTGCCGACACATCCGGCACGGTGATGGACAGGGGAATTCTCGACATCGTTTCATCCTCGATATCGTGCCGGACATTCTGTCGGTGGTCACCGTCTTTCCGACCCGGCACGCGGGGACAAACCTCATGCGTTTTCGGGAAAAGATCCTGGCAGGTTTAGCACTTGACTCTGCGACAAGCGGTGACGCCTGGGTGAACTGCCGACCCCTGGACGAGGATGTTTCTACAAGGTGGCGGCCTTTGCGTCAATCTGGGCCCAGTCGGCCATGGCGTCTGCGAGTTCCTGACGCAGCCAGGCGTCGAAAACGCGCACCTTCTGCGGCCGCCGCGCACCGGCGCGGGTCACCAGATAATGGCCCATTCCCGTCGGCGCGCGTTGAGGGAACGGCACGACAAGGCAGTTCTGCCGCACCGCCGCCAGCGCCAGCAGATGCCAGGCGAGCATCACGCCCTGCCCGGCAATCGCCGCTTCCAGGCAGAGCGATGCCTCGCTGAACACATGGCGCGGCGTCACCCGGCAATCGCCAAGGCCGGCCGCGTGAAGCCAGAGATCCCAGGAAAACATGGCCTGCCCATCCATCAGGATCGGCAATGTCAACAGATCAGCCGGCTGCGTCAAACCTTTGGCGAGCGCCGGCGCGCAGACCGGAAACACCACCTGCGGCAGCAGCAGATCCGCCGTGACGCCGGGCCATTCCCCGCGCCCGATCCGCACCCCGACATCGACATCGTCACGGGTGAAATCGGCAAGCTTCGACGTCGCGTCGAGCCTGAGGCGGATATCCGGGTAAAGCGCTGCGAACCGGTCGAGCCGCGGCAAGATGAAACGGGAGGCAAAGACCGGCGCGACCGTGACGGTGAGCAGCGTATCATCCGTTTCCCGCCCGATGGCGACCGCCTGCGACAAGGCTTCGAAGCCGTCCCGCAGCCGCGCCACGAGCGGTTCGGCACCGGGCGCCAGCACCAGCCCGCGCGAGGTGCGGCCAAAGACCGGCCGGCCCAGCTGCGCCTCGGCCTTGATCACCTGCTGGCTCACGGCGCCGACGGAGACCCCAAGCTCGGCGGCGGCCGCCTGCATCGAGCCGAGACGGGCAACGCTTTCCAGCGCCCGCAGACCGTTGAGATGGACGAGGTTGAGGTTCTGCATATAGTTTTTCTACAGCAGGCGCCTGCTTTCTTCAATTGAAGACGATGCCCGGTTCGCGGATAACGAGCCTGCAAATAACTCTAATTTGCGAGGTAGCCGCGATGGCAATTTCAACCCTTTTCCGCAACATCCTGACCTTGGCAACGTGGGCGACCCGCATCGACGGCGCGAACGGCGAGGACATCCTGCAACATCCGCAGATCCACCGCATGAGCCTGCGCGATCTCGCCGATCTTCCGCTCGGCCAGGTCGCTTTTCAAGTCACGTCTCAGGCCGCGCCGCCGGCCGCGCAAAACTCTCTGCCGCTGTCACACTGCGCTTGAAGAAAATCTGAACCGCCCGACGGACATCTGTCCGCTCAGGCAGCCGCCTCGTCGGCGAGCGCCTTCTGCACCGACGGACGCTCCTGCATGCGCCGATAGTGATCCTCGACGCGCGGAAACTCGGCGATATCGACGCCATCGCCCTTCAGCCAGCCGGACATCACGAAGAGATAGGGGTCAGCGACGGAATAGGCTTCGCCCAGCACCCAGGGGCCCGCCAGCATGCCCTCCTCGATCAGGCGGAAGCAATCGCGCATGGTGGCGGGCACCTTGCGCTTCATGTCCTCGATCGAGGTCGGCTCATCGGCCCAGCGGGTTGCGCGGCGGCCATGCGCGTGGTTCACATGCACGGTGGAGGCGATGAAGCTGTTGAAGCCCTGCAGCCGCGCCAGCGCGAAAGGATCGTCGAGCGGGGCCAGCCCCTTGTCCGGCGCCGTCTGGGCGATGAACAACAGGATCGCCAGCGTTTCCGTCAGCGTGCCCTTCTCCGTCACCAGCGCCGGCACGCGGCCCTTCGGGTTGACCTTCAGATAATGTGCCGAACGCTGCTCGTTTTCCGCAAATTTCAGCCGATGCAACGTGAAGGGCAGACCGGAATCGATCAGCGCGATATGGGCGGCAAGCGAACAGGCGCCGGGCGAAAAGAAGAGCGTCAACATCAGCAGTCCTCCAGAATATCGAGGGCAAGGAGTAGCCCATCACCCGGCGCCGGGAAAGTGCCTATTCCGTGACGACGCCCGGCACATCCTCCAGCCGGTACCAGACGGGCAGGCCCCGCTCCCGGGCAATGCGCACGTCATTGTCGGCCCCCTTGGATTCGCCCGGAAGGCGCAGCACGCCCTCGCAAAGCGCCAGAAGCCGGTGCGCCACGGGATAGAAGATGTCCTCGTAGAGCGCATCGCCCACCCTCTGTCCGCCGGCGGAGCGCCAGATCGGCAGCGCCACCCATTCGCCGATCATCGGCACATGGCCTGCCTTGAACAGGGCATGCGAGGGCGCCTCAAGGCGGTGCAGGTTCTCCGCCATCTTCCGGGGATCATCCCCGGTTCCGGAACGATAGGGGCCGGCAATCAGGATCAGCATGATGTGTATCTCCGCACGAAAAATCTTGTTTTCTTGCCTTCAGGACTCAATTCAGGCAATATCACTAGGTTTCGTGCAATTTCGTGAAGAGTCAAGCCATGCTGACCAGCCAACGCAAAGCCGTGATCCTCGACCTGCTGCGCCGCGACGGCCAGGTGATTGCCCGCGATCTGGCGCAATCGCTCTCTCTGTCGGAGGATACGATCCGCCGCGACCTGCGCGAGATGGCGGCGGAGGGACTGTTGACCCGCGTGCATGGCGGGGCGCTGCCGCTAGCGCCGGGGCTGCCGGACCTGACGGCCCGGCGTGGCCTTGCAAGCGACGTGAAGGATCGGCTCGGCCGCGCCGCCGTGACGCTGGTCCGGCCGGGCATGACGATCTTTGTCGATGGTGGTAGCACGCATGCCGCGCTGCTGCGGCACCTGCCGCGCGACATGGCCGTCACCATCCTCACCCACAGCCCGACGATTGCGGCGGATCTGGAGCATCATGCGGCCAGCGTGGTCCTGATCGGCGGCACGCTCTACAGGCATTCCATGGTGGCGGTCGGCGCGCAGGCCGCCGCGCAGATCGCGTTTCTCAGCCCAGACATCTTCTTTCTCGGCGTGACCGCGATCCATGCGACACGCGGCCTCTCGACCGGCGATTTCGAGGAAGCCGCGATCAAGCGGCAGATCGCCGGCCGCGCCGGGGAAACAATTACGCTTGTTACACTGGAAAAGCTGGATGCCACCTCACCGCACGTGATCATGCCCACCGCTCAGCTTTCGACCCTGGTGGTGCCGGCGGAGACCCGCGAGGATCGCCTTCTCCCCTATCGGCAGGCCGGCATCAAAATCATCGCCGCCGACTGATCCGGCACCGCAACGTCTGCGTTAGTGAGCGCATCCGGATGGTTTGCGACGCCTGGCCCCAGGTCGGCGGTGGCATGGCGTCCGGACGATCCGCGGCGCATCGGGACGTCTGCCCCGGACCGCGGCGCATGATGCGCCCCTGCCACAGGAGATTGCCGATGTTGACCCGCCTGCCGCCCCTTCTTCGCACCCTGCCGCTGGTGCTTGCCATTCTCACCGCTCTTGCGCTGCCGGCGCGGCCCGAGGGGGACCGATTTTCCAACAGCGACATAGAGCGACTGATCGTCGGCAAGCGCATCTATCTGGCCGCACCGCTGGGCGGCGAGTTTCCGCTCAACTATCGCCGCTCCGGCACGGTGGATGGCTCCGGCGAAGCGGTCGGCCTCGGGCGCTTCGCCAAGCCGAACGACACCGGCAAATGGTGGATTCGCGAAAACCGCCTCTGCCAGCAGTTTTCCACCTGGTACAAGGGCGCGCCGATGTGCTTTGAACTCTACCGGACCGGCGAGCGGACGCTGAAATGGATCCGCGACAACGGCCAGACCGGAACCGCCCGGATCGGCGAGACGATCTGAATTTTTACGGTATCCATCCTTGGCGACCGCGCCAGCCCCCCACATCGCGTCTCCCGCGGTGAGAAGATGCCGGCAGGCAGATGAGGGGCGGCACGACGCCTGAAGCCCCCAATAGCATCACGCAAACAGCGCATCCGTCACGCGGATATCGCCCACGGGAATACCGTTCCAGTTCTTCATGGTGCGGTTGGCCATGCCCAGCAATGTCTCACGGGTCTCGCTGCCCGGCTCGAACTGACGGGCGATCAGCGCAAAGATCATGGCCTCGGCGGCGCGTGTCGTGCCGTCCTCGCATTTGACGGCAATGGCCACGCCCTGGTCCGGCAGCGCTGCGACGAAGACGCCTTCGGCGCCGGTCTTGGCAAAGATCTTTCCGGGCGCCACCTGCATCAGGCGCGTGCAGGCGCGCCCGGTGCCGGCCACGTAAAAGGGTTCGGCCATGCAGGCCTCCATCAGCCGGCGCGACGCCTTTGCCCGCGAGGCTGAAATCCCTTCGCCGGTCAGCATCCTAGCAAAGCCATGCGCAAGGCCCTTCAGCGGCACGGCATAGGTTGGGATCGAGCAGCCGTCGGTGCCGCAATTATCTGTGCCGAGGGATGCACCGGTCAGATCCGCCATCACGGCGCGGATTTCCGCCTGCAGCGGATGATCGTAACCGACATAGCCCTTCTGATCGAAACCGGATTGAACGCAAGTGCAAATGAAGCCGGAATGTTTTCCCGAACAGTTGTTGTGCAGCGCCGTCGGCGCATCGAGCGTGCGGGCCTGGTGGATCAGCGTCTGCTGGTCGGATGACCAATGGGCGCCGCATTCCAGCACGGTGAGATCATGGCCGGCCTTTTTCAGCATGCCGGCCGCCGTTGCCACATGCGCCTCCTCGCCCGAATGCGAGGCGCAGGACAGCGCAAGTTCCGAGGCCGTCAGCCCAAAGGCGTCGGCAGCTCCGCTTTCGATGAGCGGCAGCGCCTGCATGGCCTTGCAGGCCGAGCGGGGAAACACAGGCTGATCGACATCGCCGAGCGAAAAGACGCTTCTGCCCGCCCCATCCACCACCACGGCAATGCCGCGATGGCGGCTTTCGACGCGATTGCCGCGGGTGACTTCGACGGTAACGGGATTTTGCATGGGAATGCCCTGATGTTGCTGCTTTCATCAGGTCATAGCGCGATTGCGTAAGCGGCGCAAAACGATATGGCGGGTGCGCTGGACCTCCCACCCCCGAAGGCACATGCCGGACGGTTGCCCGGACCGCGCGGCTGTCAGCGACGAACGGACATGGAAACGCTCAAGATGAAGGCTGTGAAGCGGTTGTTGCTGGCCATTCTGGTGATCTATCTTCTGCCGACCTTCGCGGCTGCCGGCTGGTGGGCGCTGCAGGACCGGCCGGCGCGCTGGAGCGAGGCGAACTGGGGTTCGGCCGGCATTCTGCCGAGGCCGGATGCCGACGAGGACGCCGCCATCTATGTGTTTTCGGCCGCAACCGGCGGGCTGAAAGGCTCCGTGGCCAGCCATGCCTGGATCGTCACGAAGGAAAAGGGCGCGAACGCCTATATGCGCTACGACAAGGTGGGCTGGGGCAATCCGATCCGCCGCAACCATCGCCCCGCCGATGCCTTCTGGTATTCCAACCGGCCGCAACAGGTGGTGGCCATCACCGGCCGGCAGGCCGAACTGCTGATCCCGAAGGTCGAAAGCGCCATTTCCGCCTATCCGTATGCGGAACCGGGCGGCTATACGATCTGGCCGGGGCCCAATTCCAACACCTTCGTCGCCTTCGTGCTGCGCAGCGTGCCCGAGCTTGGCGCGGTGCTGCCGCCGCATGCGGTGGGACGCGACTATCTGCCCGACGGCGAATTTTTCCACATTGATGACGACTGGCGCGACGTGCATGTGACGCTGCGTGGCCTCATCGGCCTGTCGGCCGGCCTGCGAAGCGGTTTCGAGGTGCATTTTCTGGGGCTGGTCGCGGGTCTCGATCTTGCCCGTCCCGGCATCAAGATCCCGGCCTTCGGCCGGATCGGCGTGTAACGCTGCCAAACGGGAAGCCTGAAAAAGGAAAAGGGCCGCTTTCGCGACCCTTCCATGAGTTTGGTCTGTATCACCAGACCGGGACGGCAGCCAGGCTGCGGGCCCCGAGGAAAGTGTGGATCAGGCCGAGGGCTGCCCCGTCAAAACCGTAACCTTTCCATTGTCCGACTTGCAGACCGAAATCTCACTCGACATTGGATCACCTTCCTTTCGTTACGTTGCTGTTGAGAAGAAGGTAGGATCGATCGGGCTTCCATGCAAGGCACGTTATATGACAAAGTTCGGAAAGGCGTTACCGACCGATCCGGCGCGCCCCTCTGCGGGGGCGCCTCATCAAAGTTTCAGCACGATCTTGCCGATATGGTTGCTCGTCTCCATCAGCTCATGGGCTTCAACGACGGCGTCGAACGGCAGCACCGTATGGATGACCGGGGCAACGGTTCCGGCTTCCAGAAGCGGCCAGACATGGGTGGCGAGATCATCGCGGATCGCGCGCTTTTCTTCTGCCGTGCGCGGGCGCATGGTGGAGCCGGTCACCGTCAGGCGCTTGACCATGATCGGCGACAGATTGACCTTGTCGGCCACCGCCCCGCCGAGGAAGGCGATGATCGAGAGGCAGCCGTCCTTGGCCAGCACGGAGAGGTTCTTTTCGAAATAGGCGGCCCCGATCATGTCGAGCACCACATCGACGCCGGCATCGCCGGTCACATCCTTCACCACCGAGACGAAATCCTCCGTCTTGTAGTTGATCGCCTTCGTCGCGCCGAGGGTTTCGCAGGCAGCACATTTTTCCGCGGAACCCGCGGTGGTGAAAACGGTCGCGCCAAACGCCCGCGCGAGCTGGATCGCGGTGGTGCCGATGCCGGAGGTGCCGCCATGGATGAGCACGCTTTCGCCCTCCGTCAGCCCGGCCATCTGGAAGAGGTTTGCCCAGACGGTGAAGAAGGTTTCCGGAACGGCAGCGGCCCTCACCGCATCATAGCCATTGGGGAAGGCCAGCGCCTGGCCAGCCGGAATGACCGCATATTCGGCATAGCCGCCACCATTCGCCAGACCGCAGACCGGATCGCCGAGGGAAAAGTCGCTGACGCCCTCGCCAAGCGCTGCCACCGTGCCGGCAACTTCGAGCCCGAGAATCGGGCTTGCATCCTTCGGCGGCGGATAGGTTCCCTGCCGCTGGGCGACATCCGGGCGGTTCACGCCCGCCGCCTCGACCTTCACCAGAATTTCGCCGGCGCGCGGACGCGGCACCGGCCCCGTGGCAAAGGTCATCACCTGAGGCGCGCCGAAGGACGGCAGGTCGACATGGCGCATGGTGTCGGGAAGGGTCATCAGCTTGTCCTCTCGTTCGGCTTCCTGATGTAGGACAGGGACGACTGGTTGGAAAGGCGGCGCGCTGACGCGGGGGGCGGCCGGCGGTGTCGCCTCAGCCTGCCCCGTGCAGGAGCGAAAACACCAGCCCGCTCTCGCAATCCTTGGCCTGCGCCTTCACCGCGGCAATGGCCGCGCTGATGGGCCCGACATCATCGAGCAGCAGGCCGGCCGGCAGTTCCACCACGCCGATGGAACAGCGCAGAAGGGGAAAATCCCGCTCGGTGCCGCTGCGGTCATGGGCGCGAATGCTGCCGGCAGCGCGATCCTCGGCCGAATACAGCTCCACGACATCCGCATGGAAATCCGACAGCAGGCGCCCGAGGATTTCCGACAGTTCCTCGCGCGTCCAGTCGGAAAGGCCGATGAAGAAATCGTCGCCGCCGACATGGCCGAGAAAATCGCCTTCGGAGAAGAAATAGCGCTTCATCAGCGCAGCAAACAGCGAGAGCGCATGATCGCCCCTCTGGAAGCCGTAATGATCGTTGAACGGCTTGAAGTGGTCGAAGTCGCAGTAGCAGAAGAAGCGCGTCTGGTCGTCGTCGCGGCCCACTTCCTGCATGAAATCGCGGATGGCGCGATTGCCGGGAAGGCCGGTCAGCGGGTTCTGGTCCTGCGCCACCTTCAGCTGCTTCTCGTTGATGACCTTGATCAGCGAGGCGGCCGACACGATGCCGGCATAGCGCATGTTTTCGGTGAGGATGACGCAATCGCTGCCATCCATATTGGCAAATATATGCATCAACCGCTCGGCATTGGCATCGAGCCCGACAATCGGCGCACCCTCGACGAAATGGGCAATGGAGCGCTCGTAGATCTTGTTCTTCAACAGGTCGCGGCCGAAGGGACGGTAGATATATTCCTTCAGGTGATATTCGCTGATGATGCCGCGCGGCTCGCCATTGGCGTTGAGCACCGGAAAGAAGGCCTGGCGCGGATTGGCGCGAAACAGCTCGAACACCGTATCGACGCTGTCGTTTTCGAACACCGTCGGCAGCATCTCGATCTGCTTGCGGATAAGAATCTCGTCCAGCGACTGGCTGGAACGGCGCCCGCGCCCGAGATGGACGAGATGGGGAAAGGCCGGCTGCAATTCGCTGAGAAAGGCGGTGGGCCGAGCAATGAACCAGCCCTGCACCAGATCCACCCCGAATTCGCGACAGGCCAGGCACTCCGCCTCGCTTTCCACCCCTTCGGCAATCACCCGCACGCCGAGCACATGCGCAATGTTGACGATGTTGCGCACCAGGTGGCGCTTGCGCGGGCTGGTCTCCAGTCCGTTGATGAAATGCCGGTCAATCTTCAGGTAATCGACGGGAAATTCGCACAGGAGCTTCATTTCGGCGTGGCCAACGCCAAAATCGTCGATGGCAAGCTTGAAGCCCGATTTGCGCATGGTGGCGATCAGGGCGGCAAATTCCGGCGCGCTGGTGTTGTCGAACCGCTCCGACAGTTCAAAGCAGATGGAGGATGGCGGAATATCGGCCTTCGAGAGGTGGTGCACCAGCTTTTCCACCACGAGCTGACCCTCGCGGATGAGGCGCGCATCCAGATTGATGAACAGCGTGTGGCTGGCAAAATCGGGCAGCGTGGCAAACTTGGCAAGCGCCCGCCCGGCCATCATCTGCTCCAGCCCGAGCAGCTGGTTGGCTTCGGCTGCCGTATCCAGAAGCTCCAGCGGCGAGCGGAAGCCCAGCCGCTCCTGTCCGCGCATCAGCGTTTCGTAACCGAAGACCCGGCCGGTCGCCAGTTCCACGATCGGCTGGAAGGCGTTTTCCAGCGCAAGCTTGGCAAGCGGCAACAGCTGGTCGTTCGCATAGCGTCTCAAGACAGGGTCTTCCGGCGTGACAACGCGCGACATAACGATCTTCCAGGCTCGGACGCAAACGATAAAAATACGACAGACAATCGCCTGTCATTCGTCAAAGAAGTCTTGCCGCCAGATGAAGGTTTGATGACAGTCCCCAGTTTCGTTCGAGCATGCCGGCCCTCCGGCGGAGGCGGGAAGCTTGCGGCCGCCTGGCAGGCCGAAATCCTGCGCGATTTTTTATTGATTGATCAGTCAATCAAAAATATACTGCCGGCATCAGGAGACACAGATGCCCAAGCTTGGAATGGAACCGGTGCGCCGCAAGGCGCTGGTGGAAGCGGCCCTGCGCACCATCGGCAGCCAAGGTTCGCTGGATGTCACGATGTCGCAGATCGCCCGCGAGGCCGGCGTTTCGGCAGCGCTTGCGCATCATTATTTCGGCAGCAAGCAGCAGCTGCTGATCGCCACCATCCGGACGCTGCTGAGCCAGTTGCGCGCCGATGCGGTTTCGGCGCTCGCTCAGGCATCGACTCCCCGGGAGCGTATCTCGGCCGTCATTCGCGTCTCCTTCGACGCCGACCAGTTCGCCCCTGACGTGGTGGCCGCCTGGCTCGCTTTCTATTCCGAGGCGCAGCGTTTTGAAGAGGTGCGCCGCCTGCTGATGCTTTACGCGCGCCGGCTTCATTCCAACCTGATGTCGGGCCTTAACCCGCTCTGCGGCCGCGCCGAAGCCGGACGCATTGCCGAAGGGGCCGCAGCCCTCATCGACGGGCTCTACATTCGCCGCAGCCTGCGCACCGCCACGCTCTCCATCGAAACCTCCGTCACACTGGTGGAGGATTATGTAAGCGGGCAGCTCGCCCAAAAGACCGCCCCTTCCCCGTCTGGAGACCGGATATGAAAGCCCAACCGCCCGCCTCCCATTTCATCGATGGCGCCTATGTCGAGGATACCGCCGGCACGGTGATCGAGAGCATCTACCCGGCAACCGGCGAAGTGATTGCCCGCCTGCATGCGGCAACGCCTGCGATTGTCGATGCGGCCGTCGCGTCCGCAAAACGGGCGCAAAAGGAATGGGCCGGTTTCAGCCCTGCCCAGCGCGGCCGCGTGCTGAAAAAGGCGGCCGACCTCATCCGCGAGCGCAACCGCGCACTGTCGGAACTCGAAACGCTCGACACCGGCAAGCCGATCCAGGAAACCATCGTCGCCGACCCCTCCTCCGGCGCCGACAGCCTGGAATTCTTCGGCGGCATCATCGCCACGGCGCTGAACGGCAGCCAGATCCCGCTCGGCGGCGATTGGGCTTATACGAAACGCGTGCCGCTTGGCGTGGTCGTCGGCATCGGCGCCTGGAACTATCCCCAGCAGATCGCCTGCTGGAAGGCAGCACCAGCGCTTGCCGCCGGCAATGCCATGGTGTTCAAGCCCTCCGAAGTGACGCCGCTCGGCGCCCTGAAGATTGCCGAGATCCTGATCGAGGCCGGCCTGCCGAAGGGCGTCTTCAACGTCATCCAGGGCGACCGCGACACGGGACCTCTGCTTGTCAATCACGCAGACGTCGCAAAAGTGTCGCTGACCGGTTCCGTACCGACGGGCCGCAAGGTGGCGGGGGCCGCCGCGGCCCAACTGAAACACGTGACGATGGAGCTTGGCGGCAAGTCGCCGATCCTCGTCTTTGACGATGCCGATCTGGAAAGCGCCATCTCCGGCGCCATGCTCGGCAATTTCTATTCGTCGGGCCAGGTCTGCTCCAACGGCACCCGGGTCTTCGTGCAGAAAAACCTGCGCGACACATTCCTCGCGCGCCTGAAGGAGCGCACCGAGGCGATCGTCATCGGCGATCCGGAAGATCAGGCCACCCAGATGGGGCCGCTCGTTTCGTTCACGCAGCGCGAAAAGGTGCTGGCCTATATCGAAAAGGGCAAGGCGGAAGGCGCAACGCTCATCTGCGGCGGCGGCATTCCCAACACCGTTTCCGGCGAAGGTTTTTACATCCAGCCGACGGTGTTTGCCGATGTGACCGACGAGATGACCATCGCGCGTGAGGAAATTTTTGGGCCGGTGATGTGCGTCTTGGATTTCGAGACCGAAGAAGAGGCGATCGCGCGCGCCAATGCCACCGAGTTCGGCCTTTCCGCCGGCGTCTTTACCCGCGACATCACCCGCGCCCACCGCGTGGTGGACCAGCTGGAAGCGGGCACGCTGTGGATCAACACCTACAATCTCTGCCCGGTGGAAATTCCCTTCGGCGGATCAAAGCAATCTGGCTTCGGCCGGGAGAATTCGGCCGCAGCGCTGGAACATTATTCGGAACTGAAGACGGTCTATGTCGGCATGGGACCGTGCGAGGCGCCGTATTGAGATGCAGCTGGCCGTCGCGACCGTTTGCCCCCCTCTGCCCTGCCGGGCATCTCCCCCACAAGGGGGGAGATCGGATGGGGTCGACCTTTCGCCGGTCTTCAATGGGGTCGGGCCTGCTGGGAGAACGCGGCTTGCCGATCTCCCCCCGTGTGGGGGAGATGTCCGGCAGGACAGAGGGGGGTATGGCCAGCGCACCCGCCCCTCACATCACGATATCGTCGAGATCCACTTTCAGGGCCGCCGCAATGCGCTTCAACACATCGATGGAACCGGTCTTCTTGCCGCTTTCGATCTCGGACAGGTAGGGCTGCGAGATGCCGGCGGCTTCTGCAAGCTCGGAGACGGTGAGTTTGCGGTAGGTGCGGTAGGTGCGGATGCGGCTGTCGGTTTGGCTGAGTTCGTAAACGAGTTCCGCCGGCCAGGTCTCCTCTCCGGCTTCGATCCGAGCCATGATTTCCTTGGCCATAATGATATCCATCATGTCCTCGAACTCTTCCTCCGGGACGAGGACAAATGGCTGACCGTCGATGACCGTTCTGTTGAAAACACCCATGGCCTAATCCTTATAGATCCCACCTCTTGGGCCGATATTGACCACGAGGACGAGGTTCGTACGTTCGTCGATGATGACCCGGTCGTCGCCGACCCGGATCCGCGCCAGCGAGCTTCCGGCCAATCGCTTCAGATCGACACGCTCCCCACGGGCGAACGCATCGACCTTCGCCTTGATGGCAGCCTCTCGCTTCGGCTGCATCCGGCTCAGGCTCTTCTTCGCGGCGTTAGAATACTCAACCGGCTTCATCGCATCAACATAGCCCACAGCTATAATTAACGCAACCATGGATTGCTGACATGCAGGCAGATTTCGTCATCATCGGTTCCGGCTCCGCAGGGGCGGCCATGGCCTACCGCCTGTCGGAAGATGGCAGGCACAGCGTCATCGTGCTGGAATTCGGCGGTTCCGATGTCGGACCCTTCGTACAGATGCCGGCAGCGCTTGCCTACCCGATGAACATGGAGCGCTACAACTGGGGATACCTCTCCGAACCCGAACCGCATCTCAACAACCGGCGCATGATCGCGCCGCGCGGAAAAGTGGTCGGCGGGTCCTCCTCGATCAACGGCATGGTTTACGTGCGCGGCCATGCGGAGGATTTCAACCGCTGGGAGGAGATGGGCGCGCAGGGCTGGGCGTATGCGGATGTGCTGCCCTATTTCAAGCGGATGGAGCATGCGCATGGTGGGGAAGACGGCTGGCGCGGCACCGATGGGCCGATGCATGTGCGCCGGGGTGCCGCCAAAAACCCGCTCTACAGCGCCTTCATAGAGGCCGGGCGCCAGGCCGGTTTTCCGGTGACGGAGGATTATAACGGCCGCAGCCAGGAAGGTTTTGGCCTGATGGAGCAGACGAGCTGGCAGGGCCGCCGCTGGTCCACCGCCAATGCCTATCTGAAGCCGGCGCTGAAACGCGACAATTGCCACCTGATCCGCTGCTTTGCCCGCAAGGTGGTGATGGAAGGGCGGCGAGCCATCGGCGTGGAAGTCGAGATGGGCGGCAAGATCGCGGTGATCCGCGCGAACCGCGAGGTCATCGTCGCAGCCTCCGCCTTCAACTCGCCCAAGATCCTGATGCTGTCGGGCATCGGGCCCGCCGCCCATTTGAAGGACATGGGAATTTCCGTCGTGGCGGACCGGCCGGGCGTCGGGCAGAATCTGCAGGACCACCTGGAATATTACCACCAGTTCAAGTCAAAGCTGCCGATCACGCTGCATTCGAAGAACAACTGGTTCTGGAAGGGCGTGGTCGGGGCCGAATGGCTGTTCTTCAAGACCGGGCTTGGCACGTCAAACCAGTTCGAGGCCGCCGCCTTCATCCGCTCGGGCGCCGGCATCAAATGGCCTGACATCCAGTATCATTTCCTGCCGATAGCGGTGTCCTACGACGGAAAATCCTCGGCCGAGGGCCATGGTTTCCAGGCCCATGTCGGCTACAACATGTCGAAATCGCGCGGCGCAGTCACGCTTCGCTCGCCGGATGCGAAGGACGCGCCGGTGCTGCGCTTCAACTATATGAGCGACCCGGACGACTGGGTGAAATTCCGCCATGCGGTGCGGGTGACCCGCGAGATCTTTGGCCAGAAGGCGTTCGACCCCTACCGCGAGGCGGAATTGGCGCCGGGCGACCGTGTGCAGAGCGACGAGGAGATCGACGCCTATCTCGCCGAACATCTGGAAGGCGCCTACCACCCCTGCGGCACGGTCAAAATGGGCCGCTCAGATGATCCGATGGCGGTGGTCGATCCGCAGTGCCGGGTGATCGGCGTGGAAAACCTGCGCGTCGCCGACAGCTCCATCTTCCCGCACGTCACTTACGGCAACCTCAACGGCCCCTCGATCATGACCGGCGAAAAGGCCGCCGACCATATTCTCGGGAAAGATCCCCTGCCGCGCTCCAATCAGGAGCCGTGGATCAACCCGCGCTGGCAGGTGAGCGACCGGTAGATCAGAGCTGATAGGGAATTCGGATACCCGGGTGCCCGGTCGGCATATCCTTGCTATCCCGGCTTACCAGGATGCGATCCTGCACCTGGGCGCTTGCCCATACAATGGCATCCGGCAGTTTCAAGCGATGCTGCCGGCGCAAGGCAACTGTCTTTTCTGCAACAGGACGGTCGATCTCAACCAGAACGAAGCGGGCAAGGAATGCCTCAGTTGCCTCGCGGTGCGGCTCGCGCGCACCCACCATCACCTCCATCCAGGTGACCATGCTGATGGCGATGTCGTCGTAGAGGCTCATTTCCTGCCGCGCCGCCTCTATTCCGTTCAGGTAATCGATCAGGATATTGGTGTCGACAAGGGCCTTCACCACTGCGCTCGCAACTCGCGCTGATAGCGAAGGCCATCCTCGCTCGCTTCTTCCGATGCCCAGAGGCCGAAGGCTTCGTCAAAATCGGGCTTCACGCGTCTTTCGATCATGGCGGCGACGGCCTCGCGCACCAGTGCGCTGCGCGACACCTTTTCCTGCCGGGCAATGCGATCAAGAGCCGCAATTGCGGCATCGTCAAAATCGATGAGGGTGCGCACGGTAGCCTCCATGGCGTATATCATCGTATGATATACGCGTTTTGGCTTTCTTCCTCAAGCGAACTGCTGCCGAGCAAATTTATTTGCCCGAAGCCCGAAGGCCGCCGACGGATTTTTGTAATTGCGGCGTTCAACAGGCATGATGCTGACCGAAGGGTCACGATGCGGCAGGAGAATGGAGATCGCCATTCAATCGAGACGGGTGCAAGGGAACCGCGACCGGCGGGGTATCCGCATGCGCGCCGGGCCATGCTGCCCGATCGAGCGGTCTATGGACAGGTGTCTTTCCCTATGAACCCCGATCCCGATGCAGATCTCGTCAAGGCCGTGGCGTCAGGCGATGCGGCCGCCATGCGGGCGATGGTTCAGAAAAAGCTGCCGCGGCTGCTGGCGCTGGCCAGCCGCATGCTGGGCGATGCGGCGGAAGCGGAAGATGTGGCGCAGGAGACTTTTTTGCGCATCTGGAAACAGGCGGGCAGCTGGCGGCAGGGGCGTGCGCGGTTCGATACCTGGGCGCACCGGGTGGCGCTCAACCTGTGTTACGATGCGCTGCGCAAGCGGCGCGACGTGCTGGTGGCAGAGCCGCCCGAGCAGATCGATGACGCCCCCTTGCCGGATGACGGCGTTGTGGGCCGGGAAGCGGAAAGCCGGCGGGTGGAGCGCGCGCTGCAGGCCATTGCGCCGCGCCAGCGCGAGGCGATCATCCTGGTCTATTACCAGGAGATGTCGAATATCGAGGCGGCCGAGGTGATGCAGGTGAGCGTCGATGCGCTGGAAAGCCTGCTGTCGCGTGGCCGGCGCGCGTTGCAGGCCATCCTGAAGGGAGAAGACGATGACGAATGAGACGCCCCCAATGACCCCGCAGGAATTTTACGCGCTTGTCGATGCCTATGGTGCAGAGGAGCGCCGCTGGCCGAAGGAGAGGCGCGCCGCCGCCGGGAGGTTTGCCGAAACCCCGGAGGGGGCGGCCTATCTGCAAAAGGCCGCAGGGCTGGATGCCATCCTGTCGCGTTATCAGGCACCCTCGCCTTCGCCCTCCCTTGTCGCCCGCGTGCTGCCGCCGGAAGCGCTTGCCGCAGCCTCCCGGCGTGCGACCTGGCAGAGGCGGCTGCGCGCCTCATGGATGGGGGCGGGCCTTGTCGGCCTTGGCCTTGCCGGCGGGCTGACGGGGGCTGTTGCGGTCTCCGTCATCATGCCCGGCCAGCCGTTGCCCTTTTCCGATGGCGTGGTGCCGGCCGCACTGACGCTTGGAACGGCGGGCACGGCCGAAACCGCCTTCGGCACGATTGACGGCGAACCGGCCGGCGAGACGAATGGGATGATCGGAACGATGCAATGAACGAGACGCGTTTTCGCCGCCTGACTGTCGGCCTTCTTCTGGCCAATACCTTTCTTCTCTGCGCGCTTGCCGGTGCAGGCGCCGTCTACCTCAACGCCCGCGGTGCAGCCCCCCTCACCCGTATGCCGCTCGCCGGCGAGCAGTTGCCGAGCGATGTGCGGGGCGACTTCCAGAAGGCGCTGTCGGATGCACGCCGCGAGGTGCGTTCCACCGTGCAGGAGGCGCGCCAGGCCCGCGTCGAGGCTGCTGCCCTCATGGGCAAGCCGGTTCTGGATGCTCAGGCGCTGTCGGATGCGCTGGAGCGGGCGCGTGATGCGGAAATGGCCGTGCGGGCGGCCACGGAAAAGCGCGCCGTGGACTTTGCCGCAGGCCTCACCCTCGATGAGCGCCGGCGCCTCGCCGACGGGTTGGTCCAGCGCGAGGCACCGCGCCCCGCCACGAAATGATCACATTTCAGAACCGACGGATTTTTAGCGCGCTGCCCGTTGAAGGAGCAGTCACGCAACGGAGTTCGGTTATCTCATGGCCAATCCTCAGGATATCGATGCCGCCCTTGCGCTCTGGCGTTTCGGGCTCGGCGCACAGGAAGGCAGCATCGCTGCGATCAAGGCGGATCCGCGCGATCTGCTGAGACAGGAAATCGTCGAACAGGCGGTACCGACGCCTGTCGGCGCGGAGCTGCGCTCTCATGCGGACCTTCTGGTCTCGCTTTACGACTACAACGAACAGGTCAAGGCCGAGCGCGAGCGCCCGCAGCCGACCCAGGTTTCCGCAAAACCCGGCGAGGCGGCAATGGCGGCTGCCGGATCTCCTCCGCCCCCATCTGCCGCAAAACCCGCAAACGCCGGCCCCGGAATGGGTGGTGCGGACATGGCCGCGGGCGCCATGGGGGCTGGGGGAATGGGCGCTGGCGGAATGGCCGGGGGTGGAATGGGTGGAGGCGCAGCGGCTCCCGGCAACAGCGCGGGGCAGACCATGCCCGGCGCAGGGACTGCGAAACCCGCCGGGCAACAGGCCGATTCCGTCTCAAAACGCCCCTATTATCCCCAGCAGATCCTGCTTGCCGAAACAGAAGCGCGCTTCAACGGCACCATTCACCAGCCGCTGATCGGCTTTGGCGAGCGGCTGGCGCAGTTCTGGGCGAACCACTTTTCCATCGCTGTCTCCAAGGGCGGCGAGGTGCACATCCTTGCCGGCTGTTTCGAGCGGGAAGCCATCCGCCCGCATGTGTTCGGCCGTTTCGAGGATATGCTGGTGGCGGTGGAAACCCATCCGGCCATGCTGGTCTTTCTCGACAACCGCCAGTCCATCGGCCCCAATTCGCCCGCCAACAAGAACGGCAAGCGTGGCCTCAACGAAAACCTCGCCCGCGAGATCATGGAACTGCACACGCTCGGCGTCGGCAGCGGTTACTCCCAGGCCGATGTCACCTCGCTTGCCCGCATCATCACCGGCTGGACGGTGTTTCGCGATGAGAAGAAGCCGGGCCCGCAAGGCACCTTCGTCTTCAATGCCTATGCGCATGAACCGGGCGACCATGCGGTGATGGGCATCACCTATGCCGAAGGCGGCGAGGAACAGGGGCGCTCGGCGCTGCGCGATCTTGCCCGCCACCCGGCAACCGCCCGCCATCTCGCCACAAAACTGGTGCGCCATTTCGTGGCAGACCAGCCGCCGCCGGCACTCGTGGCAAAACTGGCCGCTGCCTATACCAAGACCGGCGGCGATCTCTCGGCGGTCTACATGGCGCTAGTCGATGCCGAGGAAGCGTGGAACCCGCAGCTCACAAAGATCCGCACGCCACAGCAATATGTCACGGCCGTGCTGCGCACCACCGGCATCAAGCCGAAACCGCAGCAGGTCATTTCGGTGCTGAATGCGCTCGGCCAACCCTTGTGGAACCCCTCCGGGCCGAACGGTTTTTCCGACGCAAGCGACGCCTGGGCCTCCTCTGAAGGGCTTGCCACCCGCATTGATGCGGCAAGCCTGTTTGCCGGCCAGGTGCCGGCAGCCATTGATCCACGCGCCTTTGCCGGTGACCGGTTCGGGCCGCTTCTCTCCGATGACACGCTGCAAGCAATCTCCCGGGCGGAAACGCGGCCGCAAGGCCTTTCCATCGCCTTCCTTTCCCCCGAATTCCAGAGGGCCTGATCATGCTGTGCGAAAACATTTCTCCCACCCGCCGTGCCGTGCTCGGTGCTTCCGGCGCTCTCTTTGCCTGGGCCTTCATGCCGCGTTTTGCCCATGCGGCGGGCGGGCGTGATCCGCGCTTCGTCACCATCATCCTGCGCGGTGCGCTGGATGGGCTGACCGCGGTGCCGCCGATCGGCGATCCGAACTACGAGGGCCTGCGCCAGCAGATCGCGCTGCGGTTCGATGGCGACAAGCCGGCGCTGCCGCTCGACGGCTTTTTCGGGCTCCACCCGTCCATGCCGAAATTCCAGAAAATGTTTCAGGCAAAAGAGGCAGCCGTCGTCCATGCCAGTGCCACCGCCTATCGCGAGCGCTCGCATTTCGACGGGCAGGACGTGCTGGAATCGGGCTATTCAACGCCCGGCCATGTGGAAACCGGCTGGCTGAACCGCCTGCTGGAAGGCCTGCCGGCCGGCGAAAAGATCGCCCCCGGCGCCTCTGAGCGGGTGCGCGGGCTGTCGGTCGGCGCCAATGCGCCGCTCGTCATCCGCGGCAAGGCGCCGGTGCTCGGCTGGGCGCCCTCTGTGCTGAAGGCCGCCGATGGCGATCTTGCCCCGCGCCTTGCCCAGCTTTACGGCAAGACCGATCCGCTCCTGTCGGAGCTTTTGAAGGAAGGCATCGAAACCGGCAAGATCGCCTCCGGCCTCGACGTGAAGGCACGCGGCGGACCGGGCGATCCGAACGGCATGGAGCAGATGGCACGCGGGGCGGCACGGCTTCTCGCACAACCGGAGGGACCGCGCGTCGCAGCCCTTGCCTTTGAAGGCTGGGACACGCATGCGCAGGAAACAGAGCGTCTGGCAAAACTCCTGTCAGGCCTCGATAATTCGCTCGCCGCCTTCCGCGAGGAACTGGGGCCGGTGTGGAAGGATACCGCCATTGTGGTCGCCACCGAATTTGGCCGCACCGCCCGCATCAACGGTACCGAAGGCACAGACCACGGCACCGGCACCACGGCCTTCCTGGCCGGCGGGGCGGTCGCCGGTGGCCGCGTCATCACCGACTGGCCGGGCCTCAAGGACAGCCAGCTGTTTGAAGCCCGCGACCTTGCCGCCACCACCGATATCCGCGCGGTGGTGAAGGGCATGGCGGTCGATCTCTTAGGCGCCAGTGCCGGCCATCTGGCCGATGTCGTCTTCCCCGGCTCGCAAGCCGTTCAGCCGATGAAGGGGCTGATCGTCTGACGGGAGGCCGCTGCCGGTCTCATCCCCTGCCCCGAGACCGGCAGCCGCTCATCTGGAACCGTCAACAGGGCGCCATTCGGAGGCTATTTCCCTTTGAAAAGGGCAAATCTGCCTTTAAGATCCGTCATATAAGCCGCATCGCTGCGGGATAAGGCTTGCATCCCCCTGCATCGGAGGCGTTAAAGGGGCCTGCCTTTCCGAAAATAAGCCCCGAGCCTGCCATGCCCCTTTCCTATCGCAAGTCCAGAATGTTTCGCCGGTCGCGCGTCATGCGCGGGTCATGGCGGGTGTGGAAGCCGCGCATCGTATTCTGGATCGGGGCGGTGGCGATCGGGGTGGTAAGTGTCGGCTTTGCCATGGCCGCCGATCAGGCGCAGCATCTGTTCAAGGCGCTGACCTCGGCCGGGCCTTACGCCTTCCTCCTGCCGCTTCTTCTGACGCCGGCGGGGTTTGCGCTCAGTGCCTTCATGGCGCTCTCCTGGTTTCCCAATGCGCAGGGCAGCGGCATTCCGCAGGCGATTGCGGCGCGGCACCTGAGCCATGATACGGCCCGCGGTGCCCTGTTGTCGCTGAAGCTTGCCGTCGGCAAGGTCATCCTCACGATTGTCGGACTGTTCTGCGGTGCTTCCATCGGGCGCGAGGGGCCGACCGTGCAGGTAGGCGCGGCAATCATGCTGGCAAGCGGTCGCATCGGCGGCATGGCGCAGGCGAAGGGGCTCATCCTTGCCGGTTCGGCGGCCGGTATCGCTGCGGCCTTCAACACGCCGCTTGCCGGCATCGTCTTTGCCATCGAGGAAATGAGCCGCAGTTTCGAATCCCGCGCCAACGGGCTGGTGCTGGCCGCCGTTATCCTGTCCGGCCTTGCAGCGCTCGGCCTTGTCGGCAGCTACACCTATTTTGGCGAAACCTCCGTTGCCGCCTCGGGCACGCGCGACTGGCTGCTGGTGCTCGTCTGCGGGCTGGCGGGCGGCGGGCTGGGCGCCTGCTTCAGCGCCGGCGCACTTTCCGTTGCGCGCCGCGTGCGCCGTTTCGTGCAGCCGAACCCGCTGAAGAAGACGGTGATGCTGGCGTCCGTCTGCGGGCTGGTCGTCGCCGTCATCGGCATTTTTTCGCACGGCCAGACCTTTGGAACCGGCTATGAACAATCGCGCGCCATCCTGAACGGCGAGGCGCCCGATCCCTTGCTCTTCCTCGAAAAATTCGCCTCCACCTTCCTCTCCATGGCCTCCGGCATTCCCGGCGGCATCTTTGCCCCGTCGCTGACGGTCGGCGTCAGCCTCGGGGGAACGCTGGCCGGCCTCATCGGCGGCAATATCGCGCTCGGCGCCATTCTCGGCATGGCGGGCTATTTTGCCGGCGTCGTGCAGGCACCGATGACCGCCTTCGTCATCATCATCGAAATGACCGGCAACCATCAGGCCGTCATCCCGATCATGGCTGCCTCGATGCTTGGTTACGTGACGTCCCGCATCATCAGCCCGGAACCGCTCTATCACGGCCTGTCGCGGGCGTTTCTGGCTCAGGCCCTGCGCGCCCAGCGCAACGAGCAGCGCGCCCTTCCGTGACGACAGTGGCCGGCCATCGCCCGGTTCGACCGGTAATACATATCCATATCGTTATGTATTGCGTGATTGTTTTTATTTGCGCGGCCGGTTTGCTTCTGTAAGCATAACCAGCATGGGGGAAGGATGCGACCGTGGAGGGGTCCGTCCGGTTCGGGACATGGCACGGGGCCCATCGAGGCACCGGAAGCCGCCGGCAGGATGGAACAGCAGCAGATCTCCCCTGACATTCAGCGCGATTGGAGGAGATCATGTTGCGCAAGTTTCTGTTGGCCGGGCTAGCCGGTGCCGCCGTTTCCCTGACATCCTACGCGGCCTTTGCCGCTGACGTGGTGCTGAAACTGCACCATTTCCTGCCGCCGCAGGCGACCATTCCCTCCAAGGTGCTGACACCGTGGGCGGAAAAGATCAAGGCCGACAGCGGCGGCCGCCTGCAGGTGGAAATCTATCCGGCCATGCAGCTGGGCGGCAAGCCCGGTGAAATCGTCGACCAGGTCAAGGACGGCGTGGTGGATCTCGGCTGGACGCTGATCGGTTATACGCCGGGCCGCTTCCCCAAATCTGAAGCCTTTGAGCTGCCCTTCATGGTGACGACCGGCGAGGCCACCTCGCTTGCCTTCAACGATTACTACGAAAAGCACCTGAAGGACGAGTTCAAGGACTTTCACGTTCTGGCCGTCCACACCCATGGGCCGGGCCTTCTGCACACGATTGCCGCCAAGCCGATCAAGTCCCTGTCCGACATGAACGGGCTGAAACTGCGCGGCACTTCCAAGGTGGTCAACCAGATGCTGGAAGCCATGGGCGCCTCTGCCGTCGGCATGCCGGTGACGACGGTTCCGGAATCGCTGTCGAAGAGCGTCATCGACGGCACGGTCGTTCCCTGGGAAGTGACGCCGTCGATCAAGATTGCCGAACTTGCGCCCAACCATACGGGCTTTTCCGGCAAGACCGGGCTTTACACGGCCGCCTTCGTCTTTGCCATGAACAAGGACAGCTATGACGCGCTGCCGGCGGATCTGAAAAAGGTGCTGGACGACAATTCCGGTGCAGCGCTCGCCGCCAAGTTCGGCGCCGCCATGGATGCCGGCGACGTGCGCGGCAAGGAACTGGCCGACAAGGCCGGCAACAAGACCTATGTGCTGGACGAGGCCGAAACCGCCCGCTGGAAGGCCATCGGCGACAAGGTGACCCAGAAATGGGTGGCGGAAATGGATGGCAAGGGCCTCAATGGCACCGCGCTTTACAAGGACGCAATCTCGATGATTGCCGCCCACTCGAAGTAAATCCGCCCTCTGCCCTGTCCAGGCGCCACCCCGCGCCTGGACAGCCGTGTGCGGACCGATCTTTTTCGACACTCACGTTTCGACACACTCAAGTTTCGACAATCAAGGATGTCTCCCATGGCAACCGAAACTTCCTCTTCCTTCGCCGCCCTGGAGCGCGCGGCCCACCGCCTGGCGGGCGTGCTCGTCGGTTTCGGCGGGGTCTGCCTCGTCATCGCCTGTGCGCTCACCGGCTTTTCCATTCTGGGTTCGCTCACCATCCGGCCCATTCCCGGCGAGATCGAGCTGGTGGAAGCCTTTTGCGGCCTCGCCGTCTTTGCTTTCCTGCCCTATTGCCAGCTGAAGCGCGGCCATGTCGGCGTCGACCTGATGATCGCTCCCTTCGGCACCCGGGCGATGAACTTCACGCAGCTTGCCGGTGACATCATCATCGCCATTCTGTTTGCGCTTCTCACCTGGCGCCACGGCATCGGCCTCATGGACAAGTTCGGCAATGGCGAAACCACGCCGCTGCTGCTGCTGCCGGTCTGGTGGGGGCTTGCCATCGCCATGGTTCTGCTCGTCGCCAATGTCCTCATTTGTCTTTTCGTTCTTGTGGCCGACCTGCGCGACATCCGCCAGGGCCGAGCCATCACCGTCTCCATGGGAGCCCATTGATGAGCAGTATCGAAATCGGGCTCTGGTCGTTTCCGGTTCTTATTCTCCTGATTTTCCTGCGCGTTCCGATCGGGGCCGCCATGCTCGGCACCGGCATTGTCGGCACCTATATCGTGCTCGGCAAATGGGTGCCGATCCTGTCGCAGCTGAAATCGATCAGCTGGGCGACGAATGCCAATTACTCGCTGTCGATCATTCCGCTGTTTTTGCTGATGGGCCAGTTTGCCGCGCGCGGCGGCATGAGCCAGGCCTTGTTCAATGCCGCTGCGGCCTTTGTCGGCCACCGCAAGGGCGGCGTTGCCATGGCGGCCGTCGGTGCAAGCGCCGGCTTCGGCTCGATCTGCGGCTCGTCGCTGGCAACGGCCGCCACGATGGCGCAGGTCGCCCTGCCGGAACTGCGCCGCCATGGCTATGCTGGCGGCCTTGCCACGGCAACGCTTGCCGCCGGCGGCACGCTCGGCATCCTCATTCCGCCCTCGGTCGTGCTCGTCATCTATGCGATCCTGGCCGAGCAGAACATCGCAAAACTGTTTCTGGCCGCCTTCGTGCCCGGCATCATTGCTGCGATCTCCTATCTCGTCGTGATCGCCATCTATGTGCGCCTGAAGCCGGAAAGCGCCGGCCAGGCGCCGCGCGTGCCATGGTCTGAACGGCTGCCGGCCGTGATCGCCGTCTGGCCGGTCGCCGCCATCTTCTTCCTCGTCGTCGGCGGCATCTATCTCGGCTGGTTCACGCCGACGCAGGCCGCAGCGGTCGGCGCCGCCAGCGCCGGGCTCGTTGCCTGGAAAAACGGCGGGCTCGACCGCGCCTCGCTTCTTGCCTGCTTCAAGGAAACCGCCGTCTCCACCGGCATGATCTTCTTCATCGTGCTCGGCGCCTCGGTGTTCAACTCGTTCCTCGCCTTCTCGCGCCTGCCGCAGGTGGGCGCCGAATGGGTGACCGCGCAGGGCTTTGCGCCGATGACGGTGCTGATCCTCATCCTCGTTCTCTACATCATCTTCGGCTGCATCATGGATTCGCTGTCGATGATCGTTCTCACCATCCCGATCTTCTTCCCGATCGTGACCGCGATGGATTTTGGCCTCTCGCCGGAACATTTCGCCATCTGGTTCGGGATCCTCGTGCTGATGGTGGCCGAGATCGGCATGATCACACCGCCTGTCGGGCTCAATCTCTTCATCATCTCGGCAATGTCGCGGGAGGTGCCGGTGCGTGACACCTATCGGGGTATCGTCCCCTTCGTCACCGCCGACCTGTTGCGCATCATCCTGCTCACGGCCTTTCCGATCATCTCGATCTTTTTGGTGTGACGGGGGGGGGGTAGCGTAGCGGCTGGGGTTTCACCCCCTCTGCCCTGCCGGGCATCTCCCTCATACCGGGGGAGATCTGCCTGAAGCCGGCGCAGAATTCCAAAGCCGCCTCATCAATTGCCGCAAACGCTCATAAGGGACGCAGACATCGGCCGCACGATAATCTCCCCCCGTGTGGGGGAGATGGCCGGCAGGCCAGAGGGGGGTAACCCCAGCCGCAACGGCAACGGCAGCAGCAACCGTCCCACCCTAAAATTACCTCACCGCCGAAGCATGTTTTTCAACCCGCCGCCGATCAGCATGGTGACGTCGTAGAGCGAGGCGATCGGCACGTCGCCGCCCACGGCGAGATAGCGCGGCTGCCAGGCGGGATCGAATTTCGACTTGAACGACAGCACGCCCTGGAAATTGTAGAAGCGCTCGCCGTGGCGAAAGATGCGGCGGCCGATATGGTTCCACAAGGGGGCGGCCTGGTGGTCGCTGAGGCCGGCAAGCGGCGCCATGCCGAGGTTCATCGTCGAAAAGCCATTGGCCTTCAGGCGCTCCATGGTGCGCACGAAGAGAAGGTCCATCATGCCGCGATGGGTGCCGGGCACATGGCGCATCAGGTCGATGAAGGCTTCGCGGCCGTTATTGGCGGTGAGGATATTGGCGAAGGCGACGATCCGGCCTTCGATGCGCACCACAGCCACCGGACTTGCCGCCACATAGGCCGGCTGGAAGGTGCCGAGCGAAAAGCCCTTTTCGCCGGCCTTGTGGGCCGCCAGCCACTGGCGCGAGACCGACAGAAGCTCGTCCAGCACCGCCGGCACCTCGCACGGCTGCAGAAAGGCGAATTCCAGGCCGTCGCGTTCGGCGCGGTTGATCGAGCGGCGCAGCTTCAGCCAGGCGCCACCCTTGAGGTCGAAGCGCGTGAGATCCACCACCGCCTGTTCGCCGAGCTTGTAGGGCTTGAGCCTTGCATCGACGGCCGAGGGCAAAAATTCCGGCGAGACCTGGTAGAAGACCGGCCGGCAGCCATCGGCACGGGCGGCGTCCATGAATTTCATCACAAGCGCCGGCCATTCGGACCGTGGCCCGACCGGATCAAACAGCGCGACCCATGAGCGGCCATGGCAGGCATACATGATGAAGGTCTCGCGGCTATCGGAAAACAGCACATGTTTGTCACCGAGCCGCACGAGGCCGGCGCTGGCGTTGGGTTGGCCGGCGACGATTTCGGCGGCGCGCGCCAGATCCTCGGGCGCGGGGCCGCGTTTTGGCTCCGGCGCCGGGCGCAGGAGGCGCCGTCCCGCCCAGGCGCCGGCAAGAAGCGTCAGCGACAGCGTCGGACCGGTGCCATCCGGCAGCGTCTCGGAAAGATTGAGCGGCAGGGCAAGCACGCCCTCATCCAGAAAGAGGTCGCCCAAGACGCTTGCGGTAAAGGCCAGAAGACAGGCAAAGCCGAAGGTGGGGCGGCCGGGCCGCACACGCAGCAGCAGGGCGGCGAAAGCCAGCAGACCCGCGACCATGCGCAACACTTGGCTCGGCGGTCCGGATGGCGCGCGAAACGGACGGCCACGCGCAAAGCCCGGTTGCCGCCCAGGCGCCTGCGGGTCGTGCATGTCATCCAGCAGCATTATCTCGTCAGGATCTGTCGAAAGCATATCCATGTCTGGCCCGTCAAAGCGTCAAGTCCGGCAGTGGCCATAAAGGTCCTGCATGGTCTCAAGCTTATCGCACGCAGACGTAAACCAAGGCGTAAGCGCCAAGGTTTCAAATGCGTGAAAGCCGGCCGCCAGCATGGTCCCCATACGCCGCGTCACTGGTACTGCGCCATTCCCCCAAGTCTTGGCCCGCGACAATGCTGTGGCAGAACACGCGCAGACAGACCGTCACCAGGCGCTATAGGCATAAGACATCGTTAAAGACAGTCAATATCTGACCACCGTCGATCTTGAACATCTTATACTGCGCTGCACGCTTGGACGCCGTGCGGCACCCCGCCAAACCGGGCGCGAGACACGCACAAGACCGGCGGCCCGCAGATCAGCTTTCGAGAAACAGGCGCCAGCGGGTCGGGCGGAAGGACAGATCGCCGCCCAGCGTCACCGGTGCATCGAGCGGCACCTCGATTTCGACGTGATGGGCCTTGTCCGAACTTCCCGCACCATGGGCGATGTCGATCTCGGCAATGCGCGTGCCGGCAAGGCGGCGGCAGGCGGTGACCTTGCCCGACAGCGCCTCCGCGCCATCGGTCAGCACCACATCCTGCGGGCGGAAGAACAGGCGCGCGCGCCCCTCTCCCTGATCCGCGATGCCGATCGGACGATCGTTGAAATGAACGGCACCCTGCTTCAGCGTCACCGGCAGTTCCGACGAGGATCCGATGAAGGAGAAGACGAAGGGTGAGCCCGGCCGGTCATAGACATCGTCGGCAGTTCCCACCTGTTCGATCTTGCCCTGGCTCATGACGACGACGCGGTCGGCAAGCTCCAGCGCCTCTTCCTGGTCATGGGTCACGAAGACGGTGGTGTGGCCGGTGCGGTCATGAAACTCGCGCAGCCAGCGGCGCAGTTCCTTGCGCACCTTGGCATCCAGCGCGCCAAAGGGTTCATCCAGCAAAAGCACGCTCGGCTCGATCGCCATGGCACGCGCGAGGGCCACGCGCTGCCTCTGGCCGCCGGAGAGCTGGTTCGGATAGCGCTTTTCCAGCCCGGACAACTGCACCATGTCGAGAAGATCGGCGACGCGTTTGCGGATCTCGGCCTTTGGCGGACGGGTGGCGGATGGGCGCACCTTGAGACCGAAGGCGATGTTTTCAGCGACCGTCATATGGCGGAAGAGCGCATAGTGCTGGAAGACGAAACCGATATTGCGCATCTGCACGCTTTTCAGCGACGCGTCCTCGTTGCCGAAGAAGATCTGGCCTTCGGTGGGCTGTTCCAGGCCGGCGATGAGCCGCAGCAACGTGGTCTTGCCCGAACCGGAGGGCCCCAGCAGCGCGATCAGTTCACCGGAGGCGATGTCGAGCGACAGGTCATGCAGGGCCGGAAAGCGCGCGAATTCCTTGCGGATATTCTTGATTTTAACGTCCATCGTCTTCAAAAATCCTCAGTGTTTCCGGCCAGCCGCGATCTCGTCGCCATAGCGCAGTTCCAGAACGGTCTTCAGCGCAAGCGTCACGAGGGCGAGCAGTGCAAGCAGGGTCGCAATCGCAAACGCGGCCGCGAAGTTGTACTCGTTGTAAAGGATCTCGATGTGCAACGGCATGGTCTCGGTCAGGCCGCGCACATGGCCGGAGACCACGGACACGGCGCCGAACTCGCCCATGGCGCGCGCATTGCAAAGCAGCACGCCGTAGAGCAGGCCCCATTTCACGTTCGGCAGCGTCACGTACCAGAAAGTCTGCCAGCCGCTGGCGCCCAGCGACAGCGCCGCCTCCTCATCGCCGGTGCCCTGCTCCTGCATCAGCGGGATCAATTCGCGCGCGATGAAGGGAAAGGTGACGAAGATGGTGGCGAGCACCATGCCCGGCAGCGCGAAAATGATCTGGATGCCCTGCGATTTCAGGATCGGCCCGAGATAGCTTTGCGCGCCGAACAGCAGCACATAGACCAGACCGGAGATGACCGGCGAGATGGAAAACGGCAGGTCGATTAGCGTGACCAGAAAAGTCTTGCCGCGAAATTCGAACTTGGCGATTGCCCAGGCGGCGGCCACGCCGAAGACGAGGTTGAGCGGCACGGCAATCGCCGCAACCGTCAGCGTCAGCCGGATGGCCGCAATGGCATCCGGCTCGTCAAAGGCCGCGATGAAGGCGCCCGTTCCCTTGCGGAAGGCCTCGTAGAACACGGTCACCAGCGGCAGGACAACGACAATGCCGAGAAAGGCGACCGCAAGCAGGATGAGGATCAGGCGCCAGGACAGCGTTTCGCTGGCCGGATCGCGATAGCGGGAGGCGACCTTAGACATTCGAGTACCTCCTGCGGCTCCACATTTGCAGCATGTTGATGATCAGCAGCATGACAAATGAAATGATCAGCATGATGCAGGCAATCGAGGTGGCGCCCGCATAATTGAATTCTTCCAGCCGGATGACGATCAGGAGCGGCGCGATTTCCGACACGTAAGGCACATTGCCGGCAATGAAGATGACGGAGCCGTATTCCCCCACGGCCCGCGCGAAGGCGAGCGCGAAGCCGGTCAGAATGGCCGGCACCAGCGTCGGCAGCACAATTCTCGTCAGGGTCTGCAGGCGGCTGGCACCCAGCGTGGCCGCGGCCTCTTCCATCTCGCGGTCCAGTTCCGCCATGACCGGCTGCACCGTGCGCACCACGAAGGGCAGACCGACGAAGATCAGCGCGATCACGATGCCGAGCGGCGTGAAAGCGATCCTGATGCCGAGCGGCGCGAAGATTTGCCCGATCCAGCCCTTGGGCGCATAGAGCGCCGCAAGAGAAATGCCGGCGACGGCGGTTGGAAGCGCAAACGGCAGATCGATGATGGCATCAAGGAGACGACGGCCCGGAAACTGGTAACGCACCAGAACCCAGGCGACAACGACACCGAAGATGACATTGATGGCAGCGGCAATGAGGGCCGCCCCGAAACTGACGCGCAGCGCCAGAAGCGTGCGCTGATCGAAGGCAAGCGCCCAGAAAGCATCCCATCCGATCCCGGTGGAACGCCAGACCAGGGCTGCCAGGGGAACCAGGATGATCAGCGTCAGATATAATATGGTGTATCCCAGCGTCAGACCAAAGCCTGGAAGGATGCTCGGCTGGCGCCAGCTTTTCATCAATCTACCTGTCGTCATGGATCGGGGGCCGCAGCCCCCATATTGCCCGTCTTTACACATGCGACAAGACCCGGCTTGACACCGGGGCTTCTCGCGTTCTGCCATGGGAGGCGTTTGGAAGGATTACTTGCCCGGCTTGTACAGCTGGTCGAAGACGCCGCCATCGTCGAAATGCTTGGCCTGCGCCGTCTTCCAGCCGCCGAACAGCGGATCGTCGATCGACACAAGATCAACCTTGGGCAGGGCGGCCGCACCAGCCTTCACCAGCTCCGGCTTGGAGGGGCGATAGAACCACTTGGCAGCCAAGGTCTGGCCTTCGGCAGAGTAGAGGTAGTTCAGATAGGCTTCCGCGACCTTGCGCGTGCCCTTGGCGTCGGCATTGCCATCGACCAGCGAGACCGGCGGCTCGGCCAGGATCGAAAGCTTCGGTACGACGATCTCGAAATCGCCATCGCCGAATTCCTGTTTGGCGAGATAGGCCTCGTTTTCCCAGGCAAGCAGAACGTCACCCAACTGGCGCTGCGCGAAGGTGACCGTGGAGCCCCGCGCACCGGTATCGAGAACCGGGGAGTGCTTGTAGATGTCGCCGATATAGGTCTTAATCCTGGCATCGTCATTATTGTACTGCTTGGCAGCCCAGAGCCATGCGGCCAGATAGTTCCAGCGGCCACCGGCAGAGGTCTTCGGGTTCGGCGTGATGATCTGCACGCCATCCTTGACCAGGTCCGACCAGTCCTTGATGCCCTTGGGGTTGCCCTTGCGCACGAGGAAGACGATCGTGGATGTGTAGGGAGCCGAAGCATTCGGCAGGCGCTTGCGCCAATCGGCCGGAATCTTCTTGGTCTTCGAGGCGATGGCGTCGATGTCGCTTTCCACGCCAAGTGTTACGACATCGGCATCAAGACCATCGATGACAGAGCGCGCCTGCGCGCCGGAACCGCCATGCGACTGCTGGATGGTGACGGTCTCGCCCGTCTTCGTCTTCCAGTCGGCGGCAAAGGCAGCGTTGAATTCCTTGTAGAACTCGCGGGTCGGGTCGTAGGACACGTTGAGCAGCGTGGTGGCGGCAAAGGCCGGTGCGGCAGCACCTGCGATCAGCGAAACGCCAAGGGCCAAGACGCCCAGTCCTTGGATGAAATTGCGCATGTGGAACCTCCGGTTGACGTGACGGTAATGTCTACCGGAGTGGTCGACTTGGTCAATCGGGGGCCGGAAGAAGGCAAAACTGTTTCCCCCCGTCCGTGAACGCGGCAAAGAATGCCGTGGGTGATCTGCCGATCACGGAAGATATATTCGCGAAACGAAGCGGGAGTGCAAAGTCTATCCGGCCAGCCGGCGGGTTTTGCCCGTTTTCGCAGAAGATTTTTCCGCAAAATGTCCGTTCAGGCGCTCATCAGCTCCGTCGCCCTGGCCTCTTCGACGCCGCCCAGCGCATCGGCGATGGTGGTGGAAAACAGCACGTCACGGCTGGCCGTCGCGACCCGGGCAAAGACGTGGCGGATTTCGCAGAGATGTTCGCCATCGCAATCCTCGCAGCGGCGATAGGCCGTCTGAGACAGGCAGGGCAAGGGCGCGATCGGCCCGTCGATCAGCCGCAGGATTTCGCCGAACGTGATGTCGCCGGCCGGCTTCAGCAGCAGATAGCCGCCCTGCTTGCCGCGCCGGCTGTCGACGATGCCGTTGCGCTTCAACTCCAGCAGGATCTGCTCGAGGAATTTTTTCGGAATGGCCTGCTGCGTGGCGATCTCTGAAATCATCAACGGCCGTTCGGTATCGGCTTGCGCCAGGGCCGTCAGCGCCCGTAGGGCATATTTGGCTTTCTGCGAAATCATCAAAATTCCATCAGCGAGATCGACATGCACCTAACCTCAAGAAAACTCCGGCGACGGCATCGGCGGAGGGACTGTCGGCAGGGTGTGGAGAGGCATGCGGACGGCCCGTCCTGCACCGCCGGGCTGCTGCCGGACACGCATTTGAACCGCGACTTCGCACTAACCCAAATCCGCCGGAAATACAAACGGATCAAGCCCCTCAAATCTAAGGGATGCGGGCTTTTGGGTGCCGCGCCCGAAGTTTTCTCGCCAAGCGGCGTTTTCTAGAGATATTTGCTCTCGCGCACGTATGCATGAAATCCCTGTTTCTGTCCGCGCCGGCCGCCCCATGGCATAAGGTCAGGCAACACAGCGGATTTGACCTCATGACCTTGCATCAGACATTGCCGGATATCGCCTCACTCGATGCACAACTCGCAGCCCTTTCCCTGGCCGGCCGGCTGTCGCTCGCCGCAAGCCTGGGGCGGGCGGTGTTTACCACCTCTCTCGGCATCGAGGACCAGGTGATTACGGCAGAGATCGGCACGCACCAGCTGCCGATCGCGGTCTCGACGCTGGAAACGGGCCGTCTGTTTTCCGAGACGGTGGCGCTGATCGGCGAGACCGAGGAGCGCTACGGCCTTGCGATAAAACGCTTTCATCCCGATGAGGCCGATGTCGACGGCTTTGCCGCGCAATACGGCCTCAACGGCTTTTACGACAGCGTCGAGGCCCGTCATGCCTGCTGTCACGTGCGCAAGCTGAAGCCGCTTGCCAAGGCTCTGGCTGGCGCCGAGATCTGGATCACCGGCCTTCGTCGCGGCCAGTCCGGCAACCGGGCGACCACGCCCTTTGCCGAGTATGACGCCGAGCGCGGCCTCATCAAGATCAACCCGCTGGCCGACTGGTCGCTCGAGGCCATCAAGGCGCATGTGGCAGCACTCGACATTCCGGTCAACCCTCTGCACGCCCGCGGCTATCCCTCCATCGGTTGCGAGCCCTGTACGCGCGCCATCAAGCCCGGCGAAAGCGAACGCGCCGGCCGATGGTGGTGGGAAAACGACGAAAAGCGCGAATGCGGCCTGCATGTAGCTGAGCCCGCCGCCTCAAAAATCCCGACACCCGCCTGACGAGGCCAGATTTTACTGTCCTTCCCTCCCCCTCCCGCCGGGATCTTGTCCCGGGCGACACGAGGCCGGCGCAGCGGAGGGGCTTCACTGAACACGACATGGGGGCGAAAGCTCTTAAGGAAAGCAAAGATGCATATCCATACATCCGAATACGATCCGCATTCCAAGGACCAGATTGCCAAGCCGCCGCTCGATCCGCACCTCAAGGCACTTGAAAACGAAGCGATCCACATCTTTCGCGAAGTGGCTGCGGAATTCGACAAGCCGGTCATGCTCTATTCCATCGGCAAGGATTCCTCCGTCCTCCTGCACCTGGCGCGAAAAGCCTTCTTTCCCGGTCGCGTGCCCTTCCCGCTCCTGCACATCGATACCGGCTGGAAATTTGCCGAGATGATCGCCTTCCGCGATCTGATGGCGGAAAAATACGATCTCGACCTCGTCACCCACACCAATCCGCGCGGCAAAAGCGAGGGTGTGACCCCGTTTACCCACGGCTCGGCGCTCTATACCGACATCATGAAGACCGAGGCGCTGCGCCAGGCGCTCGATGCCGGCGGTTATGACGCAGCCTTCGGCGGCGCGCGCCGCGACGAGGAGGCAAGCCGCGCCAAGGAGCGCATCTATTCCTTCCGCACGCCCGAGCATCGCTGGGACCCGCGCAACCAGCGCCCGGAACTGTGGAACATCTATAACGGCATGATCCGCAAGGGCGAAAGCGTGCGCGCCTTCCCGCTGTCCAACTGGACGGAAGTGGATATCTGGCGCTACATCCAGGCGGAAAACATTCCGCTGGTGCCGCTCTATTACGCCGCCGAACGCCCTTACGTGGAACGCGACGGCATGATGATCCTGGCCGAAGACCCGCGCCTAGAACTTCTGCCCGGCGAGACCGTGCAGCACGGCATGATCCGCTTCCGCACGCTCGGCTGCTTCCCGCTCACCGGCGCTATCCGTTCGACGGCAACGACGCTCGACGCCGTCATCGCGGAACTCGAAATCGCAACCGTCTCCGAACGGCAGGGCCGCGCCATCGACCGTGACCAGTCCGGCTCGATGGAAAAGAAGAAGCGCGAAGGATATTTCTGATGACAGCCCCGAAATCCGCAACCGCGCCGCTTTCCGCCAGCAATGTCGTACCCTTCGTCGAACCTCTGAAGGCCGTGCGCGACAGCCGCCCGCTGCGCCTCATCACCTGCGGCTCCGTCGACGACGGCAAGTCGACGCTGATCGGCCGCCTGCTGTGGGACACCAAGGCGGTGAAGGAAGACCAGGCGGCCACGCTGAAGCGCGACAGCGGCAGCCAGAACGATCTCGGCCTGCCCGATTTCGCCCTCCTGCTCGACGGCCTTCAGGCCGAGCGCGAACAGGGCATCACCATCGATGTCGCCTATCGCTATTTTGCGACCGACCGCCGTTCCTTCATCGTGGCGGATACGCCCGGCCACGAACAGTATACCCGCAACATGGCAACCGGCGCCTCGACGGCGGATCTGGCCATTCTGCTGGTCGATGCACGCGCCGGCCTTCTCGAACAGACCCGCCGCCATGCCACCATCGCCTCGCTGATGGGCATCAAGCAGTTCGTGCTTGCCGTCAACAAGATCGACCTCGTCTCCTACGACAAGGCGATCTTCGAGAAGATCAGCCATGATTTCAAGGAGCTGGCGCTGTCGCTCGGCGTGCGCCACGTGACCGCCATTCCGATGTCGGCCCTGAAGGGCGAAAACGTCGTCTATGACGGACGCGCCGCCATGCCCTGGTACGACGGCCCGACGCTCGTCGAAACGCTGGAGCTTGCCACCACGCGCTCGGCGCAGGCCGGAGCGTTCCGCCTGCCCGTGCAGCGCGTCTCGCGCCCGGGTGAAAGTTTTCGCGGGTACCAGGGCACGGTTGCCGGCGGCTCGGTGAAGCCCGGCGACAGCGTCACCATCCTGCCATCGGGCATGGTGGCGAACGTCAGCCGCATCGTCACCTTCGACCTCGTGCGCAATGCAGCCGTGGCGGGCGATGCTATCACGCTGGTGCTCGACCGCCAGGTGGACGTGTCGCGCGGCGACATGATCGTTTCCATGGACGGCCAGCCGATGACCGGCCTCAATTTCGATGCGCATCTGGTGGCGCTGCAGCCGGGCGGCATCGAGCCTGCCAAGCGCTACTGGCTGAAGAGCGGCGCGCGGCGCCAGCGCGTCACCATCACGCCGGTCTCGCAGCTGGAGCTTTCCTCGGGCAAGTGGAAGCCGCATCACGAAACGCTCGCGATGAACGCCATCGGCAAGGTGCATCTGAGTTTTGACGAAGTGGCCGTCTTCGACCCCTACGAGCAGAACCGGGCGACCGGCGCCTTCATCATCATCGATCCGGACACCAACAACACGGTGGCCGGCGGCATGGTGACGGCCAAGCGCGCCGATCTCGGCGGCATTCACCGCGAAGGCGAGCGCGTGCTGCTGTCGCTTCCGGCCGATCTCGCCGACGAACTGATGGCAAGCGAGGCCTTTTCGGCCCGCCGCGACGACGTCGACATCCGCCGCGTAAGCGCCGCCCGCGCCGCCGACATTCTGGACGAGATCGAATAGGGTCTGCCACCGAATGATCAAGCCGGCCGAGACAGTGCTTCGGCCTGCTCAGACCGGTGACAAAGTCAGAGACCTGGCCCGGAGCGGCATCATCGACGCTTCTTCCCCCTCTCCCCGCATGCGGGGAGAGGGCTGGGGTGAGGGGCTCCAAGCCGTTGACCAAGAACGAGAATGTGCCCCTCATCCCGCTGCCGCGACCTTCTCCCCGTCAAGACGGGGCGAAGGGCCTTCGCGGCCACCCCTCACACCAAATCTTGAAGTGAGGAAGGTTTGCCAGCAGTCTGAAACCGGCCGCAGCAGTGCTTCGGCCGGTTTTTTGCTTCCAACAGAAAAATTCAAGCGGCCGGTCGCGTGCCTTTACCCGGCAGGGCGGCGGGTGGTGCGACGCTTGATCAGTTCGAAGCCGAGCCTGATTGTCTGGCGTTCCATGGTGCGGCCGTCGGCGCTGCGGATCAGAAGGTCGCCGGCGCGGTATCCCATTTCGAAGAGCGGAAGCCGCACGGTGGTGAGCGGCGGGTTCATCACGGTGGCAAAGTCGAGATCGTTGTAGCCGCAGATGCCAAAATCGTCCGGCACGCGCCTGCCCAGACGCTGCGCCTCAAACAGCACGCCGAGCGCCAGGTCGTCGTTCTGGCAGAAGACGGCATCGATATCCGGGCGCGCCTTCAGGGCCCGGCGCAGCAGGCGGCAGCCCATTTGCGTGGATGTCGCGGCATTTTCCGTGTGAATGAGGTCGGGGTCATAGAGGCCGGCCTGCTGCAGGACGCGGGCATAGCCTTGCGTGCGACGGCCTCCGCGCACATCCGGCGCGACCCCGAGAAGCGCGATGGCGCGGTAGCCGCAGGCCAGCAGATGCCGGGTCGCCGCTTCGGCAGCGGCGGCGTGATCGACGGCAATCGCCGTGGCTGCCGTCTCGATGCCGACATCCACCACCTGGATGACCGGGCAGTTGGCACGGCGGATCAAGTCGCTGACTTCCTCGAGGCCCTCAAGACCGCCGAGCACGATGCCGGCGGTGTTCTGCGACATCAGGAGACGCACCTGCCGCTTTTCCTCCTCCACGGAATTGTGGGTATTGGCATACTGGATGCGGAACGTGCTATCGCGCACCCGCTCCTCGACGCCTTGCATGAAATTGAGGAAGGCACGGCTGGTCAGCGAGGGGACGAGGACGCCAAAGGTGGAATTGTGGCGGCTGGCCAGCGCCCGCGCCGCCTGATCGGGCACATAGCCCATGTCCTCGATGAGATCCAGAATCCGCTGGCGAAGGCTGGGGGAGACCTTTTGCGGTTCCCGCAGAACCCGCGAGACGGTGATGGCGCTCACCCCGGCCCGAACCGCCACATCCATCAATGTCGTGCGCTCGCTGCGTCCCCGCCTCACCGCACACTCCCGTTGCTGCAGGAGCGACCGATTCGCGGGAAGCGAGCGATCCCACCCGCATGGCAACGCGCACTCACGGCGGAAGATGAAGGCCGCTCGGGCGCCAGTGAACAAAGTCTATCGAACATGCGTTGCCTACCGGGCCATCATCGCAACCATAGGTGATTGCAACCAGTATCTCCGGAAGCCGGCAATACGCAACGCTAAGCTGGAAGAAAAAAACAGGACCCTCAGTAATCCTGTTGACAACAACGTGAATATTAATATGTAATTTTACAATTACGTATCCGTGATGCACTTGTATCGGTCAAGAATGTTCGCCATTCACGAGTATTGACACAGTCTGCATCACGGAAACTTGGCATTCACTGTCAGGCATGCACCGCGGTCAAAAGACCAAACGGTACAGGGACCATATGATCACCGCCCACATCAGAATCGAGATGTTGAGCGAGAGAACATAGGGGGAGTGGTAAAGTTTCAGCATCATGATTTATCCTCCTCCGCAACGGCACGCCTCCACACGACGCCGTCACAGAAATGAAATATAGCCGCAAAGGTTCCACGACGCAACAATAAGAGCCTTACATAGCAGTCATTTCGACACAGCCACAGCCGGCGATTGCCTCAGTGTGATACGGCCATCCGCCGGGCGGAAATGTCAACCAGCGCGACAAAAATGCGCCAGCGCCCAATAAAAATGCAGAACCTGCAGTTTATTTTCCGCGAGCGCCCGTCGCCCCCTCGGCAAGCCCGCCTCAAATCTGCTAGTGCGCCTGATCCGGCGCGACGGCCGGGCGCCGGCATCCCTTGCGCCCTGCCCTGCCGCGTCGATGCGCTGCCGACGGCATTATGAGCGCCGTCTTACGAGATGAGAAGGGTTTCCAGGACATGAACTACCGCTTGATCGCGCTTGCAACGCTTGCCGGCGTGCTGACCGGCTGCGCCACCACGCCGACGCCACCCTCGCCGATCGAGACGCGCTGGAAAGGCCAGTCGGCCGGCGCCTTCTTTGCCCGATTCGCGCCGCCCTACAGCGACACGACGGAAGGTGGCGAGACGACCTATAGCTGGCGCGGCGGTTTCCAGCGCATCAAGACGAAGGAAGGCCAGTCGATCAGCGTCAGCTGCAGCGCCCAGATCGTCACCGACAAGGACTACCGCATCCGCGCGATCCGGGTGCTGGCCGACCGCCCCGGCGCCAACGGCCCGAGCTACTGCACCGAACTTCTGACCGCACAGTAAGTCTTGGACGGCTTCCGGCGGCGCGAGACCTTGCGCCGCCGGAGGCCGGTTCAAAAACCGGCCGGCCGGCGGCCACGAAAAAGCCCGGAAGCCGCCGATGCTGGCTCCAGGCGAAACGGCCGCAATCGCGCCCAAAAAACGCCCTGCAGAGGTGGAGATGGTGTGTAGTCCTCTATGCATCCGGCAAGACTGCGCGGCAGGTGCTGCGGCAGAAGAGGACCAAGGCTTGACGCCGGAGCCTGTCGCCGCCGGGCGCTCCGCCTCACGCCCGACCCTCGGACAGGCAGCCCAGAAGGGCCGCCGCCTCGGCCTTGCTCTGGCCACTCTCGCCCTGACCGCTCTGGTCCCCCTCCCCGGCCTCACATCTACGGCATGGTCCGCCGAGGTGTCGGCGCAGGAGATTGCCCCGAACTTTGCCCTGATCAGCCTTCGCGGCGCAATCGAATCCGGCGACGACAAACGCTTTGCCGCCGTTGCCGGCCGCTACCGGGCAGCAACGGTGAGGCTCGAGAGCCCGGGCGGCGAGCTGGAACCGGCACTTGCGATCGGCAGGCTGATTGCGGGCAAGCGGTTTGCCACCAGCGTTGCCCCCTCTCGCCTATGTGCCTCGGCCTGCGCGCTTGTGTGGCTCGCCGGCGCACCGCGCATCCTGTCCACCACATCGCTGATCGTCTTTCACCGATCCTACCGCCTGCAAGCCGACGGTCAGGTCGTGCGCAGCGAACGCGGCATCGCCCGCACCCGTCAGTATCTTTCCCGCCTTGGCCTGCCACCGGACGCCATCGCCTTTGCGACGCAGGAGGATGCCCGGCGCGCGCCCGACGAAAGCCTTGCCGCACTTGACCCGCGCACGGCAAAAACCCTTGGCCTTGCCGTCACCCTGCAGGACGCTCCGATGGCCGGTGCGCCCTTTCCCGAGCGGCCGGCGCGGCGCTGACCGGGGCGTGACCGGCTGCGGCTTGCCCGCCTTCAGGCGATGGACCGACGGCCGCCTCATCCGGCATTTTCGAAAATAGCAAAATAAAAATTTGACATCGGCACCTCAAGCCCTTAGTTATGGGTCATCGATATTTTGCTTGCTGAGCTTTGGTTACTGCGCGATTGGCACCGCGCCCTGAACGAACCTTTCCTTTCAAAACAATCGCTATCACCGTCCGCGGGGCTTTCTGTCCTGTGGTTCCTCACGCATGCTTTGAAAGGGTTCATCATGACCACGGGCACAGTTAAATGGTTCAATTCCACCAAGGGCTTCGGCTTCATTCAGCCTGACAACGGCGGCGCTGACGCCTTCGTTCACATCTCGGCTGTCGAACGCGCCGGAATGCGCGAAATCGTCGAAGGCCAGAAGGTGTCTTACGAACTGGAGCGCGACAACAAGTCGGGCAAGATGTCGGCCTGCAATCTCCAGGCTGCCTAATTCGGTATCTGCTTTCCCTTGACCACGGATGTACTGGCACTGTTGAAAGCACGGGTACCAAGCGAGGTCAGGCAAATCATTGCCTGGCCTTTTTTATTGCCGCGGCCGCAAAGGCCCGGCCCTCCTCCTGGATACTTCGGCCGCGCGCCTTCGCCGGCCCTTCCCGGGAAAGGACCATGATGACACAAACATACAGCAAATCCCGCCAGCGGGCCGAAATCGCCTTTGGCGCCACGCAAACGCAGATCCTTGCCAAGGCTGATGCCGTGGACGAACAGACCTCGCTTGCGAAGTCCCGCGAGGACAAGACGGCGCGGTTGCGCCAGGCGCGCCTCGAGCGGGATCGCATCGACAGCCAGAAGCCGGCGGCAACGCCATCGAAACGTGTCAGGACCCCCTGATTTTTGGTCAAGACACACAACCGGGATAGAGATTTGAAAAACATTCGAAACAAAGAGATATCCGAGCGTCGCGGCACGGCCGCCGAGGCAAAGGCGGCCCAGCTTGCCGCTTACCGGGCCGCAAAGGAAGCCGCAGAACCGAACCGCGAAGCGCGCATGGCTGAACAGCGTGCCATTGCCGAAGCCCGCGACGCGCGCCGCGCCGAACGCGAGCAGGCAAAGCGTGACGAAAAGAACCGTCTGGAAGCGGAAGCCGCCGAACGCGCCGCAGCCCTCGCCGCTGCCGAAACGGCAGAAGCCGATGCCCGCGAAGCCGCCAACAAGACCCGCGTCAGCCGCGTACTCGACGACGAAGCCGCCCGCAAGGCAGAACGCGACCGCCGCTATGCCAACCGCAAGGCGCGCCAGCGCTGACGCGTCAGGGCCTGAAAACGTCAGCCCCTTCGCCAAAGGTCAGCCCCTTCCCCCCAAAGCCGCCGCAAGCGGCTGGCGCGTGGCGGCAAGGGCTGGCAAGGCGCCGCCGACGAGGCCGATCACAAGGCCGATGAGGCCGGCCGACAGCATCACGTCGGGCGTGACGGCGAGATCAAACGCCATGCGCGCATTGTTGGCGCCGATCGTGCTCGCCTGCCAGCCGTTGAAGGCGATCAGCGAGAGACCAATCCCTAGCACCGTACCAACAAGCGCCAGCACCATGGCCTCCACCCCGGTGGCGATGAAGGCGGCAAGCCGGCTGAAGCCGAGCGCCCGCACGGTTGCGATCTCCACGGCCCGCTCAGAGACAGAACTCATCATCGTGTTGAGCGCCCCCGCACTGGCGCCAAAGGCCATCAGCCCGGCAAGCGGCCAGCCGAAGAGGCGGATGAGGCTTGCCGTTCGCGCCGATTGCCCCGCATAGAGATCCGCTTCGCTGACAGCGACAAGCGGCGTTTCGGCAACGCCCGCAAGGTACTGTTGCAGACGCTCGAGCGCCATCGGATCGTTCAGCCGCAGCTTGACGCTCTGCACCTCGCCCTGCCGGTCGAAGGCGGCGCGCACAGCCTCCAGATCCGCCCAGATTTCACTTTCAAACGCACTGCCGCCGGCCGAGAATTCGCCCGACACCGTCCAGTCGACCGGGCCGAGCCGCAGCACATCCCCGACATACAGGCCAAGGGCGCGCGCGATCTTAGCGCCGATGACGATATCGCGCCGACCGCCTGAAAACATCAGGCCCTGGGTCAGCGTGACGGTATCGCGGATGGCGGCACCGGTCGCATCCATGCCGCGCAGTGCAAGCGTGCGGGAAGCGCCGCTCTTGACGTCTGCCACATCGACGGGAACGACGATTTCCCGCGACAGGAGGAGATCACCGGCGGTATTGCGTGCAAGGCCCGGATCACCGCTCAGCGCCGACAGCGCGTGAAGGGCGCCCGGCGGAATGGCCGAGCCGCTTTCCTGGTTGGTGCCGCCGCCCAGAATGACGGCCACGCGTGGCGAGCCTGCGCCGGCAAGCGCCACCTCAAAACCCTTGGCCATGGCGAGAAAGCCGGCAAGGGTCATCACCACCAGCGCCACCGATAGCGCCATCGACGCCGAGAGGGCAAAGCGCCGGGGAAGGCTTGCAAGGCTTGCGTGGATCATCACGCGGGTTTGCTGGAAGAGCATGCGGTCACCTCGTTCTGAAAGCGGAAACAATGGGCATGCGCCAGGCGCCAAGCGCCGGAAGGGCGCCCGCCGCAAGGCCAAGCCCGATGATGAGGCCAAGCGCCCGGGCGAGGATGGCGGGCGTCAGCACAAGGCCAAGTGCCGGCCCGGCGGCAAGCGTGCCGAGCTTTGCAAGCACAAGGCCGATTGCGCCGCCAAGCGCCAGCAGGAACAGCGTTTCGAAGAGGATAAGCGTCAGGATCGTCCTTTGTGGAAAGCCGAGCGTCTTCAGGACGCCGATCTCGAAGCGGCGTTCGCGCACGGCAAACACCATGGTGTTGACGACGATCATCATCAGCGTAACGAAGGCCGCCCCCACGACAAGATTCACGATCAGGCCGACATCGGCATACTGGCGCAGGAACGCCTCGAGAAACTGCTTTTCCGACTGCGTGCGCGTCGGCGAGGCGGAATTTCGAAACAGCGCATCGATGCGCGCGGCAAGGCGCCCCACATCGGCGCCGGCCTTCGGGCGCACCACGAAGGCATCCACCGTATCGCTGCCCCTGGCGCGTGCCGCATTGACGTAATCCAGGCGGGCAATGGCGAAATAGGTGTCGGTGGAGGCGTTTTCGCCGTCGAAAATGCCGGCAATGGTGAAGCGCCAGTCGCGTCCGCCCTCCTTTTTCAGCATGTCGAAGGCGCTCACCGTCACCGACTGGCCGACCTTGAACCCTTGCGCCTCGGCAAGCGCCCGCCCGACCAGCAGCGTGTCGCGCGCCGCGCCCAAGGCTTCGATCTGAGGCGTGCCGAGGCCGAGGCCCTTGCCGTTCACCGCCATCATCCGCACCGGATCGGCAGCGCTGACGGCCACAACATTCCTTTCCGTGCCGACAAAACCGCGCATCCGCACGAGAGGGGCAATATCTGCGACATCGGGATCACCCTTCAGCCGCTCGCCAAGAGCCATCGGCAGCGCCTGGCCGCGTCCGCCCGCACTCATGACGCCGAGAATATCCTCGTTTGCGGCCGAGGCACCTTGCGAGCCGGCGAGAAAACTCGACGTCAGCCCGTAGATCAGGAAGGCAATGGCAATGCAGACGAGGAGCAGCACGGTGCGCATCGGCTTTCGCCAGGCATTGCGGCGGGCAAGATCAAACAGCGTCATCAGGCGGCCCTCGCCTCTTCGATGAAACGGCCCTTGTCGAGGATGAGCGTGCGGCGGGCATAGAGGGCGGCCTGCGGATCATGCGTCACCATCACGATGGTCTTCTTCATCTCGCTGTTGAGGAAGCGCAGCATGTCGAGCACCGCATCGGCCGAGGCGCGGTCAAGATCGCCGGTCGGCTCGTCGCAGAGCAGAAGCGGCGGATCAGACACGATGGCGCGCGCAATGCCGACGCGTTGCTGCTGGCCACCGGACATCATGCCCGGTCGATGGTTTTCCCGCCCGGCAAGGCCGACGAGATCAAGCACCCTCTCAACCCGTGCCCGCCGCTCCCGGCGCGACAGCGGCTTCAGGAGGAGCGGCAGCTCGACGTTTTCCGCCGCGCTCAGCATCGGCAGAAGATTGTAGAACTGGAAGACGATGCCCATGTGGTGCGCCCGCCAGGCCGCCCGCGCGCCCTCCCCCATCTGGTCCAGACGGCTGTTGCCGATGCGCAAGACACCGCCATCCGGCCGGTCGATGCCGGCGAGCAGATTGAGAAGGGTCGACTTGCCGGACCCGGACGGCCCCATGATGGCGACGAAATCACCTTCCGCTATGGCAAGGTCGAGGCCGGCAAAGATCGGGATCGCCTGCTGGCCGATCCGATAGGCCTTCCGCAGGTTTTCCAGCGCAATGTAGGGCGCGTCCGGCAGCGGTTCCGGCAGCGATTCCGGTACTGGCGACGCGGGTAAGAGGGTATCGATGGTGTCCGGTTGGCTCATGGCAGTCGGTCTCCGGTGTCGTTGAGGAAAAGGCGGATGCGCGCGGCCATGTTCGGCCGGATGCCCGCGGGCGGATTGGAGAGGGAGAGGCGCAGCGACAGCGTGCCCTTCTCCGCCGAGGCGACGGGGGAAAGCCGGCGGACGGTGACGGCAAACGGCCGGTCTGGAAATCCATCCAGCACCGCCTGCCCGGCAAGGCCCGGCACAAGGCCGGCAATCTGGCGTTCGGCCACATCGGCATCGATCACCAGATCCGTCATGTCGGTGAGTGCAAGAAGGCTCTGGCTTTCGCGCACGCTGTCGGAGCGAGAGAGAACGCTATCGCCGACATGGGCATCGAGCCGGGTGACGGTGCCGGCAAAGGGCGCGCGCACGGTAAGTGCATCGACCCGTTCCTGCGCGACCCGAATGGCGAGATCCGCGCTGTCGATCGACTGGCGCGCCTGCGCCAGGGCGTTTTCGGCCTTCAGCATCGCCGTCTGCGCCTCTTCCAGCGCCTGGCGCGTGGCCGCATCGCGCAAGGCAAGATTTTTTGTGCGCGAGAGGGAGGTCGTTGTCTGGGAGAGATCAAGAGCGGCGGCCTTTGCCTGCAGCTCTGCCTTTTGCCGGTCGAGAAGCGCCTGATCGAGCGTCGAGCGGGCAGTGGCATCGTCCAGCACGACGAGCACGTCACCGGCCGAGACGAGATCGCCTGTCGCCACCGCGACCCGGACGAGCTGCCCCTCGTATTTGGAAAACACCAGGGTTTTCTGCGGCGCGGTAACGAAACCGGACCCGGTGATTTCACGCGCGGCAGGCGGCATGGGCGCCACGGCTGCGGGTTTGTCCACCACCGGTGCCGGCGCCGGGACGGGATTGCGCAGGGGCAGGATAGGCGGCTGGAGGATCAGCACCAGGCCAGCCGCAGCACCGGCAAGCGCCATGGCCAGAGCAGCGAGAGAGAGGCGCCGGCCTGTGCGTGCCGGCGGCTCGGGTTTTGGTGAAACGGGCTCTTCAAAGAGAGACCGGAGTGCCGCATCGCGCGACACGTCGCGCGGCGGGACAAAGGGGTGCGGACTGCGATTTGGCGTGTTCATGCCGCAAGACTGACGGCATGGCAGCCACTGCGCGACCTGAAACGCGATGTGCTGCGTGCTAGATCGCGTTCAAGGACGCTCTCTTCGCCCGCCATTCGAGCGGCGTCGTGTCGGTCACGCGGCGGAATTCGCGGTTAAAATTGGATTTCGTCTGGAAGCCGACGGCAAACATGATCTCGGTCACCGGCCGGTCGCTCTCCTCCAGAAGCGCACAGGCTTCCGCAATCCGCTGCTCGTTGACATATTGCGAGACATTCTTGCCCGTCGCCCGGTTGATGGCCGCAGAAATCTGCCGGGACGGAATGCCGGCCTTGCGTGCCAGCCGGTCGAGACTGAGATCGGCATCGCGATAGACGCGCTTGACGCGCATCAGGCTCTCGATTGCGGCAAGCGTCTGGCCATCCTCCGGCAGGGCGGCATCCGCCACAGGCTCTGCCTTTTCCACCGGTACGACGGGGGCGCCAGCGCTGGCTGCTGCGACAGAGAGGATGGCAAGCAGCGCCAGATTGCCGACGGCCACCACCGGTCGCACATAGGCGCCCTGGGCCATGGCAAAATCGAGAAAGACCAGCGTATCGATGGTGGCGGAAAACAGGAGGGCAAAGGCTGCAAACAGAATGGCGCGATAGGCCCGCGCGCTGCCCTCGAACGGCGCAAGCTTCAGCGCATCCGCCCCCTTGCCCATCAGGAGAAGAATGGCCACCGCATAACCGACAAAGATCGCCACCAGCACAAGGTCGATCGGTTCGCGGCCGAACAGCAGCAGCACGACGATGATGAGCGCCGGAAGCGCATGCAGGAGAAGCCGGCGCGTGACCGGTGCCCGGCTTTGGCGCACCAGCCGCAGCACGCCCGCATAGGCAAGCGGCGGAACCATCGCCGCCCCGACCGGCGCCAGATACATGACCGCCGTCACCCCATAGCCCCAGCGCAGGCCCGAGAGGATCGACTGGAAGACGCTCAGCAGAATGAGCGCCAGGAACGGCCCGTTGCGCACGCCCTCCTCGTCACGCCGGATGACGTGCACGAAGACGAGGGTGAGAAGAATGGCAACGACAAAGGGAAGCGGAATGAACGGCATGAAGGACACTGTGACAGATGCAATCTGCCCATCATGACCGCGAACCGAGCCGAAGGCGACCTCAAACGTGATCGAGAACTTTTAGGCGACGCTGTAAGCGATGTTGCACATGGAGCGGGTCCCGGAAAAGCGCGAGCACCCCGCTGTTCCGCCCGGCTCCGCGCGGATGCAAAGCCGGGGACAACGCATGGTGGCCACTGGAGAAAACGATACATGTCTGATATTTCAGTCAGGCTTTGCATGACCAATTTGTGCCATGAGGAAACAGCACACTGATCAAGCCCTTGACCATAAGCGGTTCTTTCAATTGCTTCAGAATAAGACAGGCCGCGGATGACAGTCGTCGCGCCGGATCGCCCCTGTCGAGCTGAGCAAGCCATGGGCACGAGCAACATCATCGTTTACGTGCCGCCGGTCATTTTCGGGATGGTTGCGACCATTTTCTTCAACCTCTGGCGGGTCGGTATCGCCACCACCTGGCACTGGTCAGCCGGCTTTGGCCTGACGACCGCCGGCTTTCTGCTGTCGACGTTTCCGGTCGCTCCGGCCTTCGATGCCTTCGTCTCGGGCGCGATCTTCATTGCCGCCGCCTATTGCTATTCAAGCGCCGTCCTCCTGCATTTTAAAGCGCCGCTGTGGCACCTTGAGCGCCGGCTGTTTTGCGCCGCCTATATGGTTCTCCTCGTCCACACCGTCTTCATCATGGAGAGCCTGCGCTACCAGCTGCTGCTGACCGATCTCGGCTTTGCATGCCTGGTGGCGCTAGCCCTCGTGGTCGCGGTGCCGCGCGCCGCGCGGGGTGTGGACCGGGTGCTTCTGGCCACGGTCGGCCTCTGCCTTGCCGACACACTTGTACGGGCGGTGGTGTTCTTCTTCTTTGTCGATGAGAGCGACGATCTGGCCGATTTCGTCAATTCCGCCTATAATCTCAGCGTCCACCTGACGACCATCACGATCTGCCTGACATTTCCCTTCGCAGCGCTGGCCGCCATCGGCTCGGCGGCCATCGAGCGGCACCGGGACGCGGCCGAACGCGACCCGCTGACCGGGCTTTTCAACCGGCGCGGCTTTGACGCGGCCATCGACCGGGCGTTTCTGCCCGGCCTTTCCGCCGGATCCGTGATTGTCTGCGACATCGATCACTTCAAGACGGTCAATGACAGCCACGGCCATGCGGCCGGCGACGAGGTCCTGGCGCAGGTGGGGCGGCAATTGCAGCAGGTGATTGGCGAAAACGGTATCACGGCACGGCTGGGCGGCGAGGAATTCGTGGCCTACCTGCCGGACCTTGCCCCGCCGGACGCCGCCCGTCTTGCCGAAACATTTCGGGCCGCCGTTGCGAGCCGGATCTGGCAGCTGCGCGGCACGCCGCGCACGATCACCGTCAGCCTCGGCATCGCGGCGATCCCTCCCAGCAGGCACACGCTGCAACCGGCCATCGATCACGCGGACGAAGCGCTCTACCGCGCCAAGACCACCGGCCGCAACCGCGTGGTGATCGCCGAGCCTGAAGACGCTCGTCAGGAGGGCAAGCTCGTGAGGCAGTGATCCATGCGATGATGAAACCGGCAGCGGATGGGGCCACCCACCCCGCGCCGATTAACAGGGACTGCTAATTGAGCAAGAAGGTTTGACCGGCCTCCGATCGTCGTGTAACTCCCTCTTGCCCAGAGGCTCCAGGCCCTCGATGAACTAATTCAGCATCTTGGCGTGTGCGCAAGATACGTGAGAGACATTCGATGACTATTCTAGTGACTGGCGGCGCTGGCTTCATTGGCAGCAATTTCGTGCTCGACTGGCTTGCCGAGAGTGACGAACCGATCGTCAACGTCGACAAGTTGACCTATGCCGGTAATCTCGACAACCTGACTGCGCTGAATGGCGATGCCCGCCACATCTTCGTCAAGGCCGATATCGGCGACGTGACGGTGATCTCCAAACTTCTCGCCGACCACAGACCGCGCGCCATCGTGAATTTCGCCGCCGAATCCCATGTCGATCGATCGATCCATGGACCCGCCGAATTCATTCAGACGAATGTGGTCTCGACGTTTAGCCTGCTGGAGGAAGCGCGTCGCTATTGGGGCGAGCTGCCGGACGGGGAAAAGCACGCCTTCCGCTTCCTGCACGTCTCGACCGATGAGGTGTACGGCTCGCTGGAGAAGACCGATCCGGCCTTCCGCGAAGGCGACCAGTACAAGCCGAACAGCCCCTATTCCGCCAGCAAGGCCGCCTCCGACCATCTTGTCCGGTGCTACCATCACACCTATGGCCTGCCGGTGCTCACCACCAATTGCTCCAACAATTACGGGCCGTTCCATTTTCCGGAAAAGCTCATCCCGCTTTGCATCCTCAACGCGCTGTCGCTGAAACCGCTGCCGATCTATGGCGATGGCCAGCAGATCCGCGACTGGCTCTATGTGAAGGATCATTGCGCCGCCATCCGGCGGGTTCTCGAGGCGGGAAAACTTGGCGAAACCTACAATGTCGGTGGCTGGAACGAGATGGCCAATCTGGATGTGGTCGGTACGCTCTGCGCCATCCTCGATGAGCTGCAGCCACGCGCCGACGGGCTTTCCTATGCAAGCCAGATCACCTTCGTGAAGGACCGTCCCGGTCACGACCGACGCTATGCAATCGACGCGACCAAGCTGGAAAGGGAACTCGGATGGAAGCCGGTCGAGACCTTCGAGACGGGCATCCGCAAGACAGTCGAGTGGTATCTGGCGAACCAGGACTGGGTGGCGAACGTGACGAGCGGAGCCTACCAGAACTGGCTCGGCAAACAGTATAGTCACTGACCGATGCGGCTGCTGTTAACGGGCAAGAACGGTCAAGTCGGGTTTGAGCTGCAGCGGGCGCTTGCGCCGCTTGGCGAGGTGATCGCGGTGGACCGCAGTGTCTGCAACCTTGCAGACCACGACGAGGTTCGCGCGCTCATCCGGCGGGTGAAGCCCGATGTGATCGTCAATCCGGCCGCCTATACGGCCGTCGACAAGGCCGAGACCGAAGAGGAGCTGGCGTTTTCCGTCAATGCGACGGCCCCCGGCGTGATCGGCGCAGAAGCTGCAGCGCTTGGCGCGCTCGTCGTGCATTATTCCACCGATTACGTGTTCGATGGGATGCAAGAGGGTTTCTACAGCGAAGCCGATGCGCCGAACCCGCAAGGCGTCTATGGGCGCAGCAAGCTTGCCGGCGAGCAAGCGCTGAAGGACAGCGGTGCGCGGCATCTGATCTTCCGCACATCCTGGGTTGCCGGGGCTCATGGCGGCAATTTTGCAAAAACCATGCTGCGGCTTGCCGCAGAGCGTGAAGACCTGAAGGTCGTTGCAGACCAGGTCGGCGCACCGACATCCGCCGCCCTGATTGCCGATGCGACGGCGCATGCCATACGCGACGCCCTGGCCGCAGAACACGCCGTTCTCGATGGCGTTTATCATCTCGTTGCAGGCGGCGAAACGACATGGCATGCCTATGCCTGTCATGTGATTGAGACGGCGCGGCGCGCGGGAAAGACGATCCGCGTTGCGCCCAATGCCATTCTTCCCATTCCGACGGCGGATTATCCGACACCGGCGAAACGGCCTGCCAATTCCAGGCTCGACACACAAAAGTTTAAAGCGACATTCGGCCTTGAACTGCCGCACTGGCAGGCCGGTATCGACCATGTTCTCCAGCAGATGTTTTGAGGCAATGACGACACGCAAGGGTATCATACTGGCCGGTGGATCCGGCACACGTCTTCATCCGGCGACGCTTGCCGTCTCCAAGCAGCTGCTGCCGGTCTATGACAAGCCGATGATCTACTATCCGCTGACCACCCTGATGCTGGCGGGCATCCGCGATATCCTGATCATCTCGACGCCGCAGGACACGCCCCGCTTCGAGGCCCTGCTGGGTGACGGCAGCCAATGGGGTCTGAACCTCAGCTATTGCGTGCAGCCAAGTCCCGACGGGCTGGCGCAAGCCTTCATCCTCGGCCGCGATTTTGTCGGGAAATACCCGTCTGCCCTCGTTCTGGGCGACAATATCTTCTACGGCCATGATTTCCAGAAGCTGCTGAAGAATGCGGCGGGAAAGCCCGATGGCGCAACCGTCTTCGCCTATCACGTCACCGATCCGGAGCGCTATGGCGTAGTGGATTTCGACAGCAACAAGAAGGCGCTGTCGATCGAGGAAAAACCCTTGAAGCCGAAGTCGAACTACGCGGTGACGGGCCTTTATTTCTACGACAGCCAGGTCTGCGACATCGCCGCCGACATCAAGCCCTCCGCACGCGGCGAGCTGGAGATCACCGATGTCAACAGCTGCTATCTGAAACAGGGGCAGCTGGACGTCGAGATCATGGGTCGCGGCTATGCCTGGCTCGATACCGGCACGCATGATTCCCTCCTGGAAGCGGGACACTATATCGCCACGATCGAAAAGCGGCAGGGCTTGCGGGTCGCCTGCCCGGAAGAGGTCGCCTACCGGGCGGGCTGGATCGACGCGGGCCAGCTGGAAGCGCTGGCAGCCCCCCTGAAGAAGAGCGGCTACGGCACCTATCTGATGAACCTTCTGAAGGACGAGGTGTTCTGATGCAGGCCGTTCCCACCAGCATTCCCGATGTCCTCATCCTCGAGCCGAAAGTGTTCGGCGATGATCGCGGCTATTTCTTCGAGAGCTTCAACGCGCGCGCGTTCCAGGAGGCAACGGGTCTTCAGCGGGAATTTGTCCAGGACAACCATTCCAGGTCCTTGCGCCATGTCCTGCGCGGGCTGCATTACCAGATCCGGCAGCCACAGGGAAAGCTGGTGCGGGTCGTGGAGGGCGAGGTCTTCGACGTTGCCGTCGATATTCGCCGGTCGTCTCCGACCTTCGGCCGCTGGGTCGGCGTACATCTGAGCGCGGAGAACAAGAAGCAGCTCTGGGTGCCGGAGGGATTTGCGCACGGCTTTGTCGTCCTCAGCGAAGCGGCGCAATTTCTCTACAAGACGACCGACTACTACGCGCCTGAGCACGAGCGCAGTATCGTATGGAATGATAAGAGCCTTGCCATCGACTGGCCGTTCGAGGGCGAGCCGAAGCTTGCGGCAAAGGACGCCGCTGCACCGACGCTTGAGACGGCGGAGCTGTTTGACTGATGCAGGCCTTTCCCGCCACCCTTCGCGAAATGGCAGCCAGTCAATGGCGGCACCGCGGCCTTCTCAAGGCTTCCATCAGGCGCGAGGTGCTGGGTCGCTATCGGGGATCGTTTCTTGGCGTGTTCTGGTCCTTTTTCAATCCCTTGCTGATGCTGAGCGTCTATACCTTCGTGTTCAGCTCGGTGCTGAAGGCGAAATGGGGAACGGGCGGCGGTTCGAAGGCAGAATTCGCGCTGGTGCTGTTTGCCGGGCTGATGACCTTCAATCTCTTCGCCGAGACGATCAATCGTGCCTCCGGCCTCATCGTCGGCAATCCGAACTACGTGAAGAAAGTGGTCTTTCCGCTGGAAATTCTTCCCACCGTCGTCCTCGGATCGGCGCTCTTCCACCTCATCGTCAGCCTGTCGGTCTGGTTTCTGGCCTATCTCGTCTTTTACGGCCTTCCGCCGGCAACGGTGGTCTTCTTTCCGCTTGTACTGCTGCCGCTGTGCATATTCACGCTGGGCATCAGCTGGATCCTGGCCTCGCTCGGGGTCTATCTGCGCGATGTCTCCCAGTTCATTGGCGTGGCAACGACCGCCCTGATGTTCCTGTCGCCCGTCTTCTATCCGGCAAGCGCCCTGCCGGACGACATGCGCATCTTTCTCTATCTCAACCCCCTGACACCGGCGATCGAGCTGTCGCGCGATGTCCTGTTCTGGGGAAAGGCGCCCGATTTTCCGCTCCTTGGCCTTTATGGCCTCGCCTCCCTTGCGGTGGCATGGGTCGGCTTTGCCTGGTTCCAGGCGACGCGCAAGGGGTTTGCCGATGTCCTCTGAGGTGGCGATCAAGGTCGAAAACGTCAGCAAGTGCTATCAGATCTACGACACACCGCGCGCCCGCCTGAAGCAGTTCGTGCTGCCGCGCCTGCGCCACGCCATCGGCCTGTCGCGACCGCAATATTTCAGGGAATTCTGGGCGCTGCGCGATGTCTCCTTCGAGGTGAAGAAGGGCGAGACCGTCGGCATCATCGGCCGCAACGGCAGCGGCAAATCGACCCTGCTGCAGATGATCTGCGGCACCCTCAACCCGACCTCCGGCAGCATCAAGGCGCACGGCCGCATCTCCGCCCTGCTGGAACTGGGCTCGGGCTTCAACCCCGAATTTACCGGCCGTGAAAACGTCTACATGAACGCCGCGATCCTCGGCGTTAACAAGGACGAGATCGACGCGCGCTTCGACGACATCGCCGCATTTGCCGATATCGGGGACTTCATCGAACAGCCGGTCAAGAGCTACTCAAGCGGCATGATGGTGCGGCTGGCCTTTGCGGTGGCCATCAATGTAGAGCCGGAAATCCTGATCGTGGACGAGGCCTTGTCCGTGGGTGACGAGCTCTTCCAGCGCAAGTGCTTTTCGAGGATCGAGGCCCTTCGTGCGAAGGGTGCAACGGTCTTCTTCGTCTCGCATTCGGCATCGCAGATCGTGGAACTCTGCGACCGGGCAATCATGCTGGATGGCGGCGAGATCATCGCCTCTGGAGAACCCAAGCAGATCGTGTCCAGCTATCAGAAGCTGCTCTATGCGCCCGCGCATCTGCGGGACGACGTTCGCAATCGGTTGGTGGCGGGTTTGCTGATCGAGCCTGGCAAAGCTTCAGAAAGCAGTGAAGGCATTGCCACCGAACCGCGCGAGGCAGAGTTCGATGACGGATTTGATCCCAACTTCCTTCCGCAAAGCACCATCGAGTTCGAGCCCCGTGGCGCGCGGATAGGAGATCTCGCACTCCTGACGGGCGATGATCGTCGGGTCAATCTGCTGAAAAGGCGGGGAAGATACAGGCTCAGATACGAGGTCAGCGTCGACCGAGTTATCACAAATGTCCGATTTGGCATGCTCATCAAGACGGGCAGCGGCATTCCCTTGGGCGGCTTCATGTCGGCCCCAACACTGGCGGATGCCATTCCTCTGGTGGAGCCTGGAACTCGCTTCATGGTCGAATATTCCTTCACCTGCCACCTGAATCCCGGAGTATACTTCATGAACGCGGGTGTCTTCGGCTGTGACGGTGCCGACGATGGTGACGGCGATGCAGTGCTGCATCGCAAAGCCGACGCGCTCGTTTTTCGCGTTTTGCCTCTTGAACGAAACTGCTCAACCGAGATCGTCGATTTCGACTTCCAATGCGTGGCGAATGTAAATGCCTGATATTTTTGATCGTCTTCTGGTGTCTTGCCCCAACGAGGCCGGAGGCCTGTTCTTTATTCACGGTGGCGCGGTTCGCAGGATCGATCCGAGCCAGTCAACCGGTCTCGCCGTCGATGGCAACCGAGTGCTTCGCGGCATTCAACCGGCCACGGTTGTTCTCGCCGGTGACAGACAGTGGGTCATCAACGCCGATGGCGCCGGTGTCGACGACATTCACGACGTCGTCTTCAAGGGGGAGTTCTTCTATGTCGTCGGAACCACCGAAAACAAAGTCATAAAGCTTGATGCCGAAGGGCAGGAAGTCGAGACATGGACGTTTGCAGAGGCCCATGATTCCTGGCACATAAATTGTCTGGCAGACTGGAACGAACGGATCGTTTTCTCTGCATTTGGCGAATTCGAAACTACCCGTGGCTACAAGCACGCGACAGCCGGGGCTGGCTTCGTGCGAGATCTTGTATCGGGCACGAAACTGATTGACGGGCTCTCGCAGCCGCATAGTCCCGTGCCATGCGGCGAGAACCTCATTGTCGCCAACTCCGAAATGAAGGAAATCCGGGAATATGCACCGGATGGCACGCTGCTGCGCACGGCAAAATTTGACGGCTATACGAGAGGCATCAGTGTCGGCGATGACATTATCTATGTTGGCCTGAGCTGCTCGCGAAACGTCAGCGATACGGGTCTGTCCACGGCCACCGTGGTCGCCATTGACCGAGCGACATGGGCGGAAATTAGCCGTATCGCCCTGCCGTCGCGCGAGATCTACGACGTCAGGCAGGTTGTGGATCGCGATAGCCTTCTGGATGTGATCGGCTGCATCGGAGAGGACGTTGCCAATAGGCTTACCGATGTGGTGAGGCAGCAGCGTCTCGAGTTTGAGAACATTCAGCGGGAGCACGAGGAGCAGATCGAGCGGGAACGCGACGACCATGCTCGACGGCTTGACGATGAGGAGCGCACGGTCGAGAGGTTGAACGCGCAAATAGCAACGATTTTGACTTCGCGTTCATGGCGCGTGACAGAACCATTGCGCAAGGGGCGGTCGCTTATTACGCAGGTGAAAGCTGCATCTGGTGAGATCGGTGTGCCCCTGCAGCAGCGTGTGCGCCGGGCTTGGCGTGAATTGCGGCTGCACGCATCGCTCCGGGACGTCCGCAACAGTGCGTTGTTTGATGCGGACTATTATCGCACGACCTATCCCGACGTCTCTGAAAGTGGCCTGGACCCCGCAACACACTTCGTCGTGCATGGCTGGAAGGAGCATCGCAATCCTTCTGCAACCTTCGATACAGCCTTCTATCTGACTGAAAACCCTGACATTGCCAACGGAAATATAAACCCTTTCCTTCATTATGTCAGGCACGGCCGTCAGGAAGGGCGACGAATTTCCGCGTCGGAACCCAATGTTGTCTCCTTGATTGAAACCGATCCTGAAACGCTGAAGCGAGAGATCGAGACAATCCGCCTGTCAGGTCAGTTCGATGAACAATTTTACGTCTGCGTATACCCCGAACTTCAATTAAAGCCCGAAGATTCCATTCGCCACTACTGTGAGCATGGCTGGAGACAGGGTCGCGATCCCAGCGATGACTTCGACACGCAGTTCTATCTATCGACGTATGACGACATTCGAAATGCGGGAATGAACCCGTTTTTGCACTACGTCCTTGCCGGTGCGGCAGAGGGCCGCCAGATCGCAAATCGTGTACGCGGGCGGCGCGAAGAGGATGCCTGGTTTGGAGAGTTGGATAGCGACGTTAAACTTATAGCGTTTTATGCACTCCCTGACTGGGATGTGGTGCAATCGGCGCGACCGTTGTTCCCGCATCATTCTCAGCCAAAGAAACCCGACGTCAGTCTTGGATATTATGATCTGGCCAGTGCGGACGTTCTGCGCAATCAAGCCAGGATGGCGACGCGTCATGGCGTGTCCGCCTTCTGTTTTGAGCTGACGACTGCGCCAAGCTTTGAGGGTCGAAAGGATCCGCTTGCGCTCTTCCTTGAAAATGAAGACATAGCCATACGATTTTGCGTCAGAGTGGACGTCTCTGCGCAGGCGGCGGAAAATCTATCGGCAATCGGTGACGCATTGGTGCGGCTTTCCAGCGACCCGCGCTGCCTGCGGGTAGACGGAAGACCGTTGGTCGTCGTCGAGGCCACGCAAACATCGATGCAGGTTTCTGGTTATGTTCCTGCCTTGAGAGGCTGGTTTCGCGAACATGGATTGGATGAGCCCTTTATCGTCGGGCGCTCTGTTCTTGACGACGTCAACCACACCCATATCATCGAACTTCTTTCGAGCGGTTGTAACGCTGCTCTTGATTTTCCCGCTCATCCGGTATCGGGCGAAACCGGGAATTTCCGCCCGTCTGATCGGAACGGAGTCCAAATCGTTCCCTACAAGGCAGTTTGCGCTGCTGGTATAGAAAAAGCGCGCAACGATTCCAGCCTGCTGCAACCGGTTTACTCTGTCGTCACGCTCTCCCGTGACAATACGGCCCAGCAGACAGATCCTCGCTTGGTCTACACGAATTTTTCCACTGACAGCTATCGGCAATGGCTGAATGAATGCGTTTCAGCCAGCCTGAAGGGTCACCCTGAAGACAGACGTTTTGTGTTTATAAACGCCTGGAATGACTGGGAGAATGGTCTTTATCTCGAACCCGACCGTCAAGGTGGCTTCAATCGGCTGAATGAAACCGCGCGCGCGCTCTTGAAGCTGGACACCGGCCTGCATCTACCAAAAGTTTCAATAATTGTTCCAAACTACAATCATGAGCTGTTCCTGCGACAGCGCCTCGACAGTATTTATTCCCAAACCTACAGAAACATTGAAGTTATATTGCTGGATGATTGCTCTCCCGATGGAAGCCGCGAAATTCTGGATGAATATCTTGCGAAATACCCGGATGTCACGCGCGTTCTATATAACGCAGAGAATTCCGGGGGGCCTTTCAGACAATGGGCCAGAGGCCTGAAGGAGGCGTCTGGCGAACTCGTCTGGATTGCAGAGAGCGACGATTTTTGCGACCAGAAATTTCTTGAGGTGCTCGTTCGTTGTTTCGATGACGAGGCGGTCTTGCTCGCCTACGGAAAATCGATGTTCGTGAATCGCGATGGGGCGCCGGTTCGCGATGATTTCAAGGCTTATGTCGCTGATCTTGCTTGTGCTGCCAAATGGGAGAGCGCTTACGTCGAGACGGCCCACAATGAGGTCCAGGAAGCGTTAGGCATAAAAAACACGATCCCTAACGCGAGCGGTGTGCTTTTCAAACGACCGATCGAACTGCCACTTCTGGAGGATGAGCAGTGGTTGTCGATGCGTGTCGCCGGCGATTGGGTGTTTTATCTGCATGTCCTTCGAGGTGGAAAGATTGCCTATAACCCTGACGCGATAAACTTCTTCCGTCGCTATGAGGGCAGCGCGGCTGAAGCCACCTACAAGAAAGATTCCTTTTATCGCGAAGTCGGACTGGCAAGCCGGACGGTTGCCGCACTTTATCAAGTTCCCCTTGATGTCCTGGAACGTTGTCGCCGAGGCTATGAAGCGTTCTATTGGACAAGGGTTGGCAACACAGAGGCGGAGTTTTCAGATTGGTACGACTACGAGGCGGTTCTTCAGGCGCGCCTTGAGCGTTCGCCCAACGTTCTTGTGTCGACAATGGGGTTTTACCCCGGTGGGGCAGAAATTTTGCCAATTCGCCTGGCGAATGAGTTCAAGCGGCAAGGTCTCTCAGTGCTGCTGCTCAGCGCTGGTCTCGGCGGTCGCGAGGATGGCGTGCGGCAAATGCTTCGCAATGACGTGCCTTTGATCGAGACCTCCAATATTGCGAAATTCAAGGAGACTATCCGCAAATTCCACATAGAGGCGCTGAACACGCACCAATGGCATATTCAAAAATATCCCTTGGTGGTTCCAGATGTGTTTGACGATCTTCGCGCCCATGTGGCTTCGCTTCATGGCATGATCGAGCACGGCGAAGCTTTTGAAGTGACAAAAGAGCAGCTGGCTGCAGCCGACCGGAACGTCACAACCTGGGCCTATACAGCGGATAAGAACCTTGATCCGTTCAAAAAGCTTGGCCTTTATGATGGTTCTTCGCCACGATTCCAGAAAATCCAGAACGGAATGCAGCCGCCCGAGGTGGTTCCTGTTTCTCGCGCGCGAATGAACATCCCTGAGACGGCATTTGTTTTATGCTGCGTGAGCCGAGCGATACCGGACAAAGGTTGGGCAGAAGCGATTGATGCCGTTGACGGCGCCAGACGCTTGTCAGGGCTGGATATCCGCCTGATTCTCGTTGGCAACGGTGTCGTCTACGATGATTACTGCAAAAATCCCGTCCCGGATTTCGTTTATCTGGCGGGCTTTAGCGAGGACTCGGTTGGGCATTACGCGGCCGCAGACATGGGTATCATGCTCACCAAATTCAAATCCGAAAGTTTCCCGCTTACGATCGTGGATTGTCTTTTTGCGGGTAGGCCATATATCGGCACGGATGTCGGTGAGATCAGAAACATGCTCACGGTCGAGGGCGAACTTGCTGGCACAGTTATCGGCCTAGACGACTGGGAAGTCCCTGTGGAGCAAGTCGCTCGTGAAATAGCCGAGTTCGCATCGAACCGCACGAAGTATCTGAAAGCATTGTCCTTTGTGCCTCCGGCAGCCGCCAGGTATAGAATTGACGTAGCGGCATCACAGTATATTGCGCTTTTTAAGCAGGCTCGCGATGCAGAGCCTATCGGCAGCAAAAAGGGAGAACATCCGCACCTCCTGAATAGTCATAGCGTGCGAGGCGAGGGTTGATTGCAGTTAAATCGGTTGGTTGCATACACGCGGCAGAGTTGTGATTCGATGATCTTGTTATGCCGCAAGCTTCGGCACGTAAAAGCTCTTGCAGCCGCGCTTCGTCCCGCCCTTTCCTTCTACCAGGGATCGCCGCTGCTTGCGATCCGCAGGGTGGCCGGCGTGTTCCGGCGCGAAGGCATGCGTGGCATCATCCGGCGAGCGGCCATGCTGACCGGGCGCCCCCTTGCGGGCGAGGAATTTTCCTCTGCCGATCTCTATGGCGAGGTGCAGCCGCTTGCGGGGGATTTCCGTCCCCTGGTCTCGGTCATCGTTCCCAACTACAACCATGCGCCCTATCTGGCAGAGCGGCTGGATTCGATTTACCGCCAGAGCTATTCCAACGTCGAAATCATCCTGCTCGACGACTGCTCCCGTGACGACAGCCGGGACGTGCTGCGCGACTATGCGGCGCGCTATCCCGAACGGACGATATGCCACTTCAACGAGACAAATTCCGGCGGCGTCTTCAAGCAGTGGAGAAAGGGCCTGGAGCTGGCAAAGGGCGATCTGATCTGGATCGCCGAGAGCGACGACTATTGTTCGGACAACTTCCTTGAGGAAATGGTCCGTTGCTTCCAGACGGAGGGTGTCAAGCTCGCTTTCGCAAACACGCAGTTCGTGCGGGGCAAAGAGCCGGAAACGATCTGGCGTCTTGAGGAGTATCTTCATGAGCTTGGACTTGCCATCTGGGGCCGCCCCTTCATCCGCTCGGCGCATGCCTTGGTCAAGGCCGGCTGGGTGGCGAAGAACCTTGTGCCGAATGTGAGCAGCGCCGTCTTCCGGCATCCGGGGCAGATGGATCTCTTCGATGATCCGGAATGGCTGCGGATGCGGCTGTGCGGCGACTGGGTCTTCTACCTCACCCTCGTGCGAGGCGGCCTCGTGGCCTATAATCCGACAGCCGTGAACTATTATCGGCAGCACGTGGCCAATACCTCGGTCAACGCCCAGAAAGAGGATATCTACTACCGCGAACATGAGATTGTGGCCAAGCGCATCGTCTCCCTCTACGCGGTCGAACCGCAGGGCCTGGAGCGGCAGGAGCAAGTGCTGTACGGCCACTGGTGCACGCAGCGCGGCGACGGACGTCTGGCGGAATTCCAACAGCTGTACGATCTGCAGCGGATTCTGCCACTTGCCGGCACGCGGCTGCCCAACGTGCTGATGGCGGTCTATGCCCTTGCCGCCGGTGGTGGCGAAACTTTCCCGATCATGCTCGCAAATGAATTGGCTCGGAAAGGCTATGCGGTGACGGTACTGAACTGCCGGCAGCAGGCCACGGAGCCCGGCGTGCGGGCCATGGTGTCGCCACAGGTTTCGCTTCTGGAACTGGAGCAGTTGGAACGGCTGCCAAGCATCTGCGCGGATATGGGCATCGACGTAGTTCACTCGCATCATGCCTGGGTCGATATGACACTGGCCATGCTGTTGATGGGCAGGACCGACATCCGGCAGGTGATCAGCACGCACGGCATGTACGAAATGATGACGCCGGAACAGGTCGCGAGCTTCCAGCCTTTGCTGCGCAATCGCATCGACGCCTTTGTCTATACGGCTGAGAAGAACCTCGCGGCATTTCCCCCGGATCTTGTTTCCGCCGGGAAATTCCACCGCATCGACAATGCCCTGCCCTCAAAGCCGATCCACCCGATATCGCGCCAGACGCTTGGCCTTGGCGAGAATGACTTCGTGCTGTGCCTGGTGGCACGAGCCATTCCGGAAAAGGGCTGGGAGGAAGCGATTACGGCCGTCACGGCGGCCAATGCCCGCTCACCGCGTCGCGTGCACCTGCTGCTGATCGGAGAAGGTCCGGAGTTCGACCGCCTTCGGACACGGCCGGCGGGCGATCCTGTCCATTTCCTCGGCTTCAAGAGCAATATCCGCGATTACTTCGCCGCCGCCGACATGGGCTTCCTGCCGTCCCGCTTCAAGGGCGAGAGCGCGCCGCTTGTGCTGATCGACTGCCTGCTCGCCGGGAAGCCGGTTCTGGCAAGCGATATCGGCGAGATCCGCGTCATGCTCGACACGCCGGAGGGGCCGGCCGGAGCGCTGTTTCCCTTGCAGGACTGGACCATCGATGCAGATGGCCTGGCAGAGCTGATCGTGGCTGTTGCCAATGATCCCGAACGCTATGCCGGCATGGCCTCCCGCGTGCCGGAGGCGGCTGCCAAGTTCGAAATGGCCGCAATGGTTGAAAAATACGAAGAGGTCTATAGAAGCGTGCTGACCCCGTCGGGTCACCCGACTTGATGCCGTGTCATCGCATCGGAGGAATGTCGTGAACGACCTCAATGAAAACGCCGTAAAGCGCTGCCTGGTTCTCGGAGGAAGCGGCTTTATCGGTTCGCATCTCGTCGATGAACTGCTGAAGCGTGGTCTTCAGGTGCGCTGCTTTGACCGCCCGCATGTGAAGCCGGTCAGCGCCTTGCATCTCGGCAACGCCAATTTCGAGCTATGCGAGGGCGATTTCGTCAGCGAGGCCGATATCGCGCGTGCGCTCGATGGGTGCGATATCTGCTTCCATCTGGTATCGACGACACTGCCGCAATCGTCCAATGCCGACCCGGTCTTCGATGTCGAAAGCAATGTCATGGGCAGCGTTCGGCTTCTGCATCAGGCCGTCAAGCATGGCCTGAAGAAGATCGTCTTCGTCTCCTCCGGCGGCACGGTCTACGGCATCCCGAAAGAGGTGCCGATCCGGGAAACCCATCCCACCGACCCCTTGTCCTCCTATGGCATCACCAAGCTTGCGATCGAGAAATACCTGCATCTCCACAAGGTGCTGCACGGGCTCGATTACACCATTCTGCGGCTCGCCAACCCCTATGGCGAGCGCCAGCGCATCAATGCAAGCCAGGGCGCCGTTGCCGTATTCCTCGGCAAGGTCCTGCGCGGCGAGACGGTGGAGATCTGGGGCGACGGATCGGTTGTGCGCGATTACATCCATATTGCCGATGTCGTGGATGCGCTGGTGACCGCGGCCGGTTTCAGCGGCAACGAACATATCTTCAACATCGGCTCGGGTCGGGGACACAGCCTCAACGAGTTGCTGGATGCCATCGAGGCCGCGACGGGAAGAAAGGCCGAGCGCCGCTATCTGCCCGGCCGGCCCTTCGATGTGCCGACCAGCGTCCTGTGCATCGAGCGGGCGCGGCAGGCCCTGGGCTGGTCGCCGAAGGTGGGGTTTGAAGAGGGCCTGCGGCGCTTTTCCGACTGGCTGGGCACAAGTGCCGGCGAGGACCGGCATTGATGACCACCGCCCGGGCCTGACCGGGCGGCAGAGCCGGCTGCCATCCGCACCTTGCGCGGATGCGGGCCGTTCCCGGCCTCATCAAGCAGCGCTCTCATCCTTTTCGTTCAAGATAGTGCTGGATCAGAACGGCAAGCTCTGCCGGATCCGTGCCGACGGTGCGCAGGTGTAGTTCCGGGTTTTCCGGCGGTTCGTAGGGAGATCCGATACCGGTGAAGTTGCGGATGGCGCCGGTCATCGCGCGCTTGTAGAGCCCCTTCGGGTCGCGGCGGATGCATTCCTCGATGGGCGTATCCACAAAGACTTCGATGAACTCGTCCTTGCCCAGGAGTTCGCGGGCGAACTGACGCTCCGAGCGGAACGGCGAAATGAAGGACACGATGACGATGAGGCCGGCTTCCGTCATCAGCTTGGCGACTTCGGCGATGCGACGGATGTTTTCCACCCGGTCGGCATCGGTGAAGCCGAGATCGCGGTTGAGGCCGTGGCGCACATTGTCACCATCCAAGAGAATGGTGTGGCGCCCGTGGGCGTGGAGAAGCTTTTCGAGATTGTTGGCAATGGTGGACTTGCCCGATCCGGAGAGGCCCGTCAGCCAGAGAACTGCGGGCCGCTGGTTCATCAGCGCCGAACGCGACTGCTTGGAAACGTCCAGCGCCTGCCACTGGATATTCTGCGCGCGGTAAAGCGGAAAGTCGATGAAACCGGCGCCGACGGTCGCATTGGACATGCGGTCGATGAGAATGAAATTGCCGGTGTTGCGGTTGTCCTTGTAGGCATCGAAGACGATCGGCGCCTGCACCGAGACATTGCACACGCCAAGCTCGTTGCGCTCCAGCGACCGAACAGCCTTGCGGGCGAAATTGTTGATGTCGATGCTGTGCTTGAGGGCGGTGACCGTTGCGGTGACGCTGTCGCATTCGGTCCGCAGGATGTAATTGCGGCCCGGGATCAGCGCTTTCGTATCGAACCAGATCAGATGCGCCTGGAACTGGTCGGCGACGTGGGCGGGACTGTCTGCCGACACCAGCATGTTGCCACGCGCCACATCGACATCATCCTCCAGAACGACGGTCACGGCCTGCCCCTCACGGGCGCGCTCCAGAACACCGTCTGCGGTCACGATCTGCTTGATGCGCGTGATCTGGCCGGACTTTGCCACGCGCACGCGGTCGCCCGCGGCAATGCTTCCAGACGCGATCTGTCCGGCGAGGCCGCGAAAATCGGCGCTGGGCCGCGACACATATTGAACCGGCAGGCGGAAGGGCTTTTCCAGGGTTTCCCAGTCGACGGACACGGTTTCCAACTCGTCGAGAAGCGTTGGCCCCTCGTACCACGTCGTTCTTGCCGATTTTGTCGTGACGTTGTCGCCGTGTCGCGCCGACAGCGGAATAGGCTGGATCGTCACGAAGCCGAGGTCGCGGGCAAACTCGGCATACTCCCCGGCAATGCGCCGGAAAACCTCCTGGTCGAAATCGACAAGATCCATCTTGTTGACGGCAAGGATGATGTGACGGATGCCGAGCAGCGATGCGATGAAGGAATGGCGCTTCGTCTGCGGGCGAATGCCCTGGCGGGCATCGAGGAGTACGATGGCAAGTTCCGCTGTCGACGCGCCGGTTGCCATGTTGCGGGTATATTCCTCATGGCCGGGGGCATCGGCCACGATGAACTTGCGCTTGTCGGTCGCAAAGAACCGGTAAGCGACATCGATCGTGATGCCCTGCTCCCGCTCCGCCTCGAGACCATCGACCAACAGCGCGAAATCGATCTCGCTGCCGTTCGTGCCATGCTTTGCGCTGTCGCGTTCGAGCGCGGCAAGCTGGTCTTCGAAGATGAGCCTCGTATCGTAGAGCAGCCGGCCGATCAGCGTGGACTTGCCGTCATCGACGGAACCGCAGGTCAGAAAGCGCAGGATGGACTTGTTCTCCTGCTGGCGCAGGTAATCTGCCACGCCAGCGGCAGCCGTGGGCTCTTCGGACGACGCCATCAGAAATAGCCCTCCTTCTTCTTCTTTTCCATCGAGGCTGCTTCGTCACGGTCGATGAGCCGTCCCTGGCGCTCGGAGGTGCGAACGGTGAGCGTCTCGGCGACGATCTCTTCCAATGTCGTGGCGTCCGATTCGACGGCGCCGGTCAGCGGATAACAGCCGAGCGTGCGAAACCGGATGCGTCTCTCTTCAATGCCCTCGCCGGGCTCAAGCGTCATGCGGTCGTCATCGACCATGACCAGCATGCCGTTGCGCGAAACCACAGGCCGCGGGCGGGCGAAATAGAGCGGCACGATGGGGATGTTTTCCTTGAGGATATATTGCCAGATGTCGAGCTCGGTCCAATTGGACAAGGGAAAGACACGGATCGATTCACCCGGATTGATGCGGGTATTGTAGGTCTTCCACATCTCGGGCCGCTGGCTTTGCGGATCCCAGGCGTGCTGCGGGTTTCGAAAGGAAAAGATCCTTTCCTTGGCGCGGGATTTTTCCTCGTCGCGGCGCGCGCCGCCAAAGGCGGCATCGAAGCCGTGCTGATCGAGCGCCTGCCGCAGCGCCACCGTCTTCATGACATGCGTGTAAAGGTTCGAACCGTGCGTAAAGGGGTTGATCCCCTCCTTCACCCCCTCGGCATTGGTATGGACGAGGAGCTCAAGCCCGAGTTTTTCGACGGTGCGATCGCGAAATGCGATCATGTCGCGAAATTTCCAGGTCGTATCGATGTGCAGAAGCGGAAACGGCGGCTTTGCCGGATAGAAGGCCTTCATCGCCAGGTGAAGCATGACGGAGGAATCTTTGCCGATCGAATAGAGCATCACGGGCTTCGAGAAGCTGGCGGCCACTTCCCGGAAGATATGAATGGCTTCGGCTTCGAGACGATCAAGATGGGTGAGGTTCAAAACGGATGTTCCATGGGCTGGCGATGGTTTCTAGATTTGCCTCAAGAGCACGGCGCCGGTAAGGCCGATATTGCCGGGCACGGTCTGGCGATAGAGGCCGGCTGCCCTCAGCGCGCGAAGATTTGCCGGAAAGGCTGCACTGCGGGCCGTCTGGAAAAGCTCAAGGAGCTTTCGGTTTTCTGGCGTCAGCAGCGGTTCGATCGGCTCCAGTCCCTTTATATGCTGTTCGCTCCATCGCTTGAAGCGACCATCCTTCAGCATCTTGATGCGTCGCAGACGGGCGCGAAGCCCGGAGTTCGACCCGACCTGGTTGGCCCCGTGCTGGCGATAGTCGATCTTCGGCACCGGATCGTAATGAACGCTGCCGCCCGCCCCGCTGACCAGAATATAGCTCCACCAGTCGTGACTGGGAACCGTGACATCGGCACCGGCGCGCACGATCAGATCGCGGGCCGCCCGGTTCATGACCATGGTATTGCCGCCGGCAATGCTCTGCACAAGCGCATTGGCAAAGCTTGGGGGCCGCCGGAACAGGGGCGAAAATCCGGTTACCGCACCGGTATGATCGACGATTCTGGTGCGCGAGCAAAACAGCGCCGGGCGCGCCGCAGGCTGGGCTTTCAGCCAGGCCAGCGCATGCTCGATCTTGTCGTCATGCCAGAGGTCATCCTGATCGCAGAAGGCATAATAGTCCGCATCGATCTCGGGCCTTGCGAGAAGCGCCATGAAATTAGGCAGAAAACCCCGACGCGGGCCTTCAAGCGTGTGTACCGGCGCATCGGCCTTTCGGGAAAACTGCTCCACGATGTCGAGCGTCCGGTCCGTCGACCCGTCATCCGAAACCCAGAGGCTCCAGTTTGTGTGCGTCTGGCGTTGAAGCGATGTGAGCTGTTGCGGCAAAAACTCTTCGCCCTGATAGGTGCCCATCAAAATGGCAACGTGGTCTGGCATTTCACCTCGAACTTTCGCGCTCTTCCACCAGACGTGGCCGAGCGAATAACATTGGCGCACACTCAGGGCCAAGGCTCGCTCCTGGCCCAATACCGGCGCCGCGCACGATCCCGGGTCCTGTTCTTCCTCTCCACCCCGACCGGACATAACCTAGTTTGGTGTCGGCCACCACCATCCGTTCAACATCACGTTCAATGTCGAGCGCGCGCAACGATCATCGCAGGAAATGGTTCCCGCGATCCTGGGCACCGGTTGCGTTTCTTCGCGGCACGGACACGCGATGCGCAAATGCGCCACGACATGGGGGAACCGCGAGAAAATGGTCCTGAAAAGAGAGCGTGGCTGGGGCGCCAGGATTCGAACCTGGGAATGCCGGTACCAAAAACCGGTGCCTTACCGCTTGGCGACGCCCCACCGTGGATGGCGTTGAGGCAGGGGTGCCGCCTTGGCCGTCCGGGTGCGCCTGCATTAGCAAAGCTCCCGGCGCGTCACAATCACTAAGTTTATCGCCTGAAAAGTTTTCTGTGCGCCAAAACCACCTGCATGGTAGAGCATGTCCAGCAGAACTGCATGGGTGGTTTTGTGTCCAGACCGCGTAAAACCCGATGGAGCGGAGACTGTCGGTTACCGGTCTTCACCGGAATTCTCTTTCCTCTTTCAGAACCATCACCATTCCTGGAGACGTCATGAGCCAGTACCGCGCCCGACCGCCGGCCATTGCCACCACACTTGTGGATGATGCCGTGGTGCGGATCATCCGCTGGGATTTCGAGCCCGGAGCCGATACCGGCGTGCATACCCATGGCCTCGGCTATGTGGTGGTGCCGATGACCGATTGCTCCTTCCTGATCGAGGAAGGGGGCAGCGAACGGCGGGTGGAAATCGAAAAAGGGGCGGCATACCGGCGCGATGCCGGTACCGAGCACAATGTCGTCAATGCCGGGACCGAACCCATGTCCTTCATCGAGATCGAGTACAAGTAAGGGAAAGCGCCAGCCCGGCAGGCGAGGCAGCGGCATCAGGCGAGAGGGTTCGGTCGGTCAGCTTCAGGGGGCCGGGTGTCGACCCGGCCGGGCAAATTGCGGGTTTGAACGCCAAAGTCCCGCCGAGTGGCGGCAACAGACATCGTAAAACAGGTTTGCAAGGCATGGACACGCCGCATTTCGATCTTGATTTTGAGCCCGCCTATGGCGAGGCGGTAAAGGTGGCAGAGGGCGTGTGGCGCATCACCTGCAACAACCCCTCCCCGTTTACCTTTGCCGGCACCAATTCCTATCTCGTCGGGCGCGGCCGCGACGTGGCGCTGATCGATCCGGGGCCGGAGAACGAGGCGCATTTCGAGGCGCTGATGCGGGCGCTGAAGGGGCGTCGGCTGACCCATATCCTGGTCAGCCACACGCATCGCGACCACTCGCCGCTTGCCGCCCGCATCAAGGCGGAAACCGGCGCGATCACGGTGGCCGAAGGGCCGCATCGCGCCGCCCGCCCCTTGCATGCGGGCGAGATCAACCCCTTTGCCGAAAGCAGCGACACCGCCTTTGTCCCCGACCTTGCGCTCGCCGATGGCGCAGTGGTGGAGGGCGACGGCTTTGTGCTCTCGGCGATCCACACCCCCGGCCACACGGCAAACCACACCGGCTTTGCGCTGGAGGACAGCGGCATCCTGTTTTCCGCCGATCATGTGATGGCCTTTGCAACGACCGTGGTTGCACCGCCGGACGGATCGATGGGCGATTTCATGGCCTCGCTTGAAAAACTGCTCGGCCGGCAGGACCGCGTCTTCTTTCCCGGCCATGGCGGGCCGGTTGCCGACCCACCGGCCTTCCTGCGCGGGCTTCGCACCCACAGGCGCATGCGCGAACGCGCCATCCTGGAACGGGTGAAGGCGGGAGACACGGCGATTGCCGACATGGTGGCGAGCATTTACGCCTCCACCGACGTGCGCCTGCATGGCGCAGCCGCCCTCTCCGTTCTGGCGCATCTGGAAGATCTGGTGGCGCGCGGTCAGGTGATCTGCGAGGGGCCGCCGGGTCTTTCCAGCCGCTACCGCCCCGGCTGACGGTCTTTTTCGATTTTGCGGCTGGCCGACAGGACGGGCAATGGCCGGCCGATCAGTGCCTACTCTGCGGCAATTCCCAAAAGCTCCGCATCAAGCGCGCGCAGGAAGGATTGCGCGATCTCGGCGCCCTCTCCCAGATCATGCGGGCCGTAGCGCACCGCAACGCGCATGTCGACAAAGGTCGTTTCTGCCTCCTCGCTGAGGCGGATCACCACATCGAAGGGAAAGCCAAGGATCAGCGTGCGGGTTTGCCCCTGCAAAATGAGATCGCCGCCCTGCGCCGGATCAAGACCCGCACCCTGCAGCGGCACGGCGATGCCGAAGGAGGGACGCGGCAGCGGAATGGGAATGACATCCGGCATGCCCGATGCCGCACCCTTTCGTGCCGTCCCGGCGCCCGGAGCGGCCGGCAGCGCCTCCACCACCGGGGTTTCGGGCACCGCCGGCTTTTCCCGCGGCACCGGCCGCTCCGTGTGGAGCGTCATGCGGTTGGCGCGGGCAACCGTGATCACGGCCTGGTAGACACGGTCGAGCGCGCCCTCGTAACGCCGTCCGGTGAGGCCGGGATAGGCCTTCTCCTGCGCCTGCCGATCCGCCGCAGACACCGCATCCGGCCGCGGCAGCCAGATCTGGCGGGCGACCGGCGGGGTTTTCCAGGCCGGCGGATCGATGATGTCGGTCGTCACATCGAAGAGGCGCGGCCGCGTTTCATAGAGAAAGCCGGCATAGGCGAGAAGGCCGAGCGGCAGCGCTGCATAGACGAGCGCCTTGGCAGACGCGGTGCCAGCGCGCGCGCCAACCTGCCAGAGGCTGAGAAGGCCGAGCATTGCAAGCGGCACGCTCAATGCTGCCATGGCACCCGCCATCAGCACCAGTGCGGCAAACTGCGGCGTGGCAAGCGGCCCGAATCGGTGGCCGAGCCCCGACAGCACGAGAAGCAGGAGCGATGCCTGGGCAAGCCATTTTCCGGCATAGGCTGCCCTCGACACCGGTCTGACGAAACGTACGGTCATGGCATGGTCTCTGCTCTTCACGGCGGGCGGAAATCTGCGACGGGCGCTTTCCGTCTTGTCATTCTCTCTATCTTCTATGACATGCGCGCGGTTGCGTCACCTGCCGCCCTTGAACAAGGAGTTTTGCCATGCGCCTTTCCCGCCCCCTCCTGCCGCTGCTGATCTGTGTCGCGGCCGGTCTCGCCGGCTGCCAGACGATGACGCCGGAGGAACGGCGGGCCGCCGACGAGCGCACCTGCGCCGGCTATGGCTTCCGCCCGGCAACCGATGCCATGGCACGCTGCCTGCTCGACCTCGATCTCGACCGCCGCGCCGACATGCGCGCCTTCCAGACCCGCAGCATGATGTTCGATCAGCCGGTGATCCTCGAGCGGCGGGTGATCGTAGATCGGCGGTAACCTGCCCTGCGCTTACCCGGAGTTTCCGTTTGTCTTCTTCCGCGCCTGTCCCGGTCGCCTTTCTCGCCAGTGCCGATTATGCCCCGCTGACGGGCGGCTATGTCTACAATGCCAGGCTCATCGAGGCGCTGACAGGCCAGCACGGTGCGCCGGTGCCGATCACGCTCGACACGGGCTTTCCGACCGTGCCGCTCCATGAACGCGCAAGCCTTGCCGAACACTTGAGCGCGCTGCCGCAAAACACCGTCATCCTGACCGACCATCTCTATCTGGTGGATCTCCAGGAGGTATTTCAGGCCATACAGAATCCGGTAGTGGCGATCTTTCACCATTCGCTGGTCGAGGAACAGGGCGGGCCGGCGCAGACCGATCCGGCGCTGCGTGAGCGTGAAGCACAGGCGGTCTCTCGCGCCAGCCGGATCCTTGTGACCTCGCCGCAGACGGCGCACTACCTTCAGCAGCATTACGGCGTGGCCGAACACCGCATCCGCGTCGCCGTTCCGGGAAATCGCCCGGCAGTCCGGGGCACGGCGGGCAAGGACCGCTCTCATGGCATGGCCGGGCCGCGCCATCTCCTCTCGGTCGGGGCGGTGATTGCCCGCAAGCGCTACGACTATTGCCTGGATGTGGCAGCTTATCTGCCGAAGACCGGCTGGCGCTGGACGATCGTCGGCGATCCGGCCCGCGATCCGGCCCTCCTGCGCGACCTTCAGGAGAAGGCGCTGGCGCTTGGCCTTCACGATCGCCTGGTCTTTTCCGGTGACCTGAGCCACGAGGCGCTCGAAACGGTGTGGCAGGAGACCGATCTTTATATCGCCGCCTCCCGTTTCGAGGGCTATGGCATGGCGATTGCCGAAGCCTTTCGCCATGGCGTGCCGGTGATCACCACCGCGTCCGGCGCCGTCGCCACCTGGGCTTCCGGCGGCATCATCGAAGCACCGGACGACGATGCAAAAGCCATGGCGGGAAAGATCACGGCCCTTCTCGAAAATCCCGCCCGGCTCCAGGATCAAGCCGACCGCGCCTGGGTTTTCGGCACAACACTGCCGACTTGGGAGGAGACGTTTGATGGCATTGGGGACTGGGTGGCGGGGGACGGCTGAGGGGACTATGCAATTCACAGGCTCAGCCCGGCATGCTCAGCGGGTCGCGGGCGCCGTGACGGATGGCGTGAATGATGATGCTGTCGCCGGTCACTTCATAGAAAATCAGGTAGGGATACGGCGCTGCCACCACGCGACGAATGGATGGATCTTCGGTCCGCTTGCCGAGAAAGGCCTGCTGCGGCAACTGTTCGATCAGCGTCTTGATGCGTTGGCGTACACGCCGCGAGCCCTGCGGCGAACGCGGGTCGAGATAGCTGGCGATCTCCTTGAGATCGTGCAGGGCCGGCCGGGTGTAGAGAAGCTTCACAGACCGAAACTGGCCCAGACGGCGCGCACCTCGTCCTCAGTGGCGAAGTCACCGCGCGCCGCCGCAGCCTTGGATGCCGATATCGCCAGCCGTTCTCCCGGCGACAATGCCACCGGCTCCGGCTCCGCATCGGCAAGGCGCAGCAGAATACCTGCAAGCTCATCCTGCTGATCGGATGGCAAGGAGCGGATACGCGCGACGGCCTGCTCAAGAAGATCGGTCATACGGCCATTATGCATGTTTATGGCGGGCGAAAAAGCAAAAAGACCACCCGTGCTATCGCGCAAAGGGCATGTCCTCACCGCCCCTTGCGCCGCTCGTCGATCGCCGCCTGCGCGGCGGCAAGCCGGGCGATGGGCACGCGGAAGGGGGAGCAGGAGACGTAGTCGAGACCCACCTCTTCGCAGAAGCGGATGGAGGCCGGATCGCCGCCGTGTTCGCCGCAGATGCCGAGCTTCAGGTCCGGTCGCGTGCGGCGTCCGCGTTCGGCGGCAAGACGGATGAGTTCGCCGACGCCGTCGAAATCCAGCGAGATGAACGGATCATGCACGATGATGCCCTTGCGCTGGTAGGTGGGGATGAAACTTGCCGCATCGTCACGCGAAATGCCGAAGGTCGTCTGGGTCAGGTCATTGGTGCCGAAGGAGAAGAATTCGGCGGTTTCGGCAATCACATGGGCGCGAAGGGCCGCCCGCGGCAGCTCGATCATCGTGCCGGCGAGATAACCGATCGCCATGCCGGTTTCCTTCGATACGTCGGCAGCCACCGTGTCGATGCAGGCCTTGACGTAATCGAGCTCCGTGCGAAGGCCGACCAGCGGCACCATGATTTCCAGCGCGACGGCAGCGCCTGTGGCCTTGGCCGCAGCGGCGGAGGCCTCGAAGATGGCGCGCGCCTGCATTTCGACGATTTCCGGATAGGAAATCGCCAGCCGGCAGCCGCGATGGCCCAGCATCGGGTTGAACTCGTGCAGCGCCTCCACCCGGCGTGACAGAAGCGCCGGCTCCATGTCCATGGCGGCGGCCACTTCCTCGATCTCCTGCGCCGTCTTCGGCAGGAATTCATGGAGCGGCGGATCGAGCAGGCGGATCGTCACCGGAAGGCCGGACATGATGGTGAAAAGCTCGGTAAAATCCGAGCGTTGCATGGGCAGAAGCTTCTTCAGAGCCGCCCGGCGGCCGGCCTCGTCTTCGGCAAGGATCATCTCGCGCATCACATGGATGCGGCCTCCCTCGAAGAACATGTGCTCGGTGCGGCAGAGCCCGATGCCTTCAGCGCCGAAGGAGCGGGCGGCGCGCGCATCCGTCGGCGTGTCGGCATTGGTGCGCACCGTCATGCGGCGACCCTTGTCGGCCCAGGCCATCAGGCGGCCGAAATCGCCCGACAGAGCGGGCTGGATCATCGGCACCTCACCCTTCATCAGATGGCCGGACGAGCCATCGACGGTGACGATATCGCCGCGCTTCAGCGTGAAGCCCGGGCCGATCAGCAGTTCGTTGCGCAGGTCGACGCGCAGACCACCGGCACCGACAACGCACGGAATGCCCATGCCGCGCGCCACCACCGCCGCATGGCTGGTCATGCCGCCGCGCGTGGTGAAGATGGCTTCCGCCACATGCATGCCATGAATATCTTCCGGGCTGGTTTCGATGCGCACCAGCACCACCTTGCGCCCCTCGGCTTCGGCTTCCACCGCAGCCTCCGAGGTAAAGACGATTTCGCCCGACGCCGCGCCCGGCGAGGCCGGCAGGCCCGATCCGATCACCACCCGTTCCACGCGCGGATCGATGGTCGGATGCAGCAGCTGGTCAAGCGAGGGCGGGTCGATGCGGCAGATGGCATCTTCTTCCGAGATCAGCCCCTCATCGACCATGTCGACCGCCACCTTCATGGCGGCCTTCGTGGTGCGCTTGGCCGCGCGCGTCTGCAGCATCCACAGCGTGCCGCGCTCGACGGTGAATTCCACGTCCTGCATATCGCCGTAATGGCGCTCGAGCCGGGCGCAGATCGCCTTGAACTGCGAAAACACCTCCGGCATCAGCTTTTCCATCGAGGGCTTTTCCGAGCCGGAGGCAATGCGCCCCTCCTCCGTCAGCGATTGCGGCGTACGGATGCCGGCCACCACATCCTCACCCTGGGCATTGGTGAGGAATTCGCCGTAGAGGGTCTTTTCGCCCGTCGAGGGATTGCGGGTGAAGGCAACGCCGGTGGCGGACGACGAGCCGAGATTGCCGAACACCATGGTTTGCACCGTGACGGCCGTTCCCCACTCGTGCGGGATCTTGTGGAGCGCGCGATAGGTGACGGCGCGGGCATTGTTCCAGCTGGAAAACACCGCGGCAATGGCGCGCCACAGCTGCACATGGGGATCCTGCGGAAAGTCTTCCCCCAGTTCCTCGACAATCACCTGCTTGTAGAGCGAGACCACATGCTGCCATTCGACAGCCGACAGGTCGGTATCGTAGTCATGCCCGAGCCGCGCCTTCTCGTCCTCGAGGATTTCCTCGAACACGTCATGGTCGAGACCCATGACCACGTCGCCATACATCTGGATGAAACGGCGGTAGCTGTCCCAGGCAAAGCGCGCATCGCCGGCATCGTGGCCAAGCGCCTGCACCGTCTGGTCGTTGAGGCCAAGGTTCAGCACCGTGTCCATCATGCCGGGCATGGAGGCGCGCCCGCCGGAGCGCACGGAGAGAAGCAGCGGATGCGACGCCCCGCCAAAAGTGCGTCCAGTCAGCGCCTCCATCTCGGCAAGCCCTTCCAGCACCTGCGCTTTCAGTGTGTCGGGAAGGATGCGGCCGCTCGAAAAGTAATGCAGGCAGGCATCGGTGACGATCGTCAGCCCCGGCGGCACCGGCAAGCCAAGTGCTGCCATCTCGGCCAGATGCGCGCCCTTGCCCCCCAGCAAGGCGTTATCACTGGCCCGTCCGTCCGCCTTGCCTCCGCCGAAACGATAGACCCATTTGCTCATGTCGCTCCTCCAGCCGAGCATGGACTGCTTCTTGTTTTACCAAGCATTTACAGGATCGCACGCCACTTGGAAACCGGCATCATGCTGCATCGCAGCAGAAACACCTGCCCGACAGGTTGCCGCACCCCGCGGAAATCCTTGGTGGCGGCAAAACCGGTTCTTTGGAGAAAGCGCATCCAGCACCCGGCCATGGGGATGACACATAATCAAGCAGGCGCGCGGACGATGCGGTGAGATGGTGACGCAGGTGGCCATCGCTTTGTGGCGAAGGTTTCCGGAAGACGAGAGGATTTTAAACGTCGCCGAGTTGGTCCGCGGCTGACAAAAAGGCCCTCATGCCGGCTCCAGCAGCCATGACAGGCGGAAAATTCAATTCGTTATATAGAAATAAAGTCAGACTTTGCGGGGCCGCCTGCTCCGGCCCCGCAAAGTCTTCCGGCAGGTACAGGAACCCCGCCGGGGGGTACGTGAAACGTATGACAGGGTGTGCCCCTGATGGATTTTATTATAGTGTAATATAAAAAAACATCAAACATTTTACATGGATGACGCTTTGGGCTGCTTCGCCTGCATCAGCGAATGTCGTCTCGCCCGAAGCATTCAAGGGCGTGCAATAGGCATACAACGTCGACAGAGGCCTGCGCAACGGCATTTTTCTGATTTTTATGTATATCCCGAAATGGAGCCAGGTTCGTTTGGCGACGTGCCGGTACGAGACAGGCTGCTCGGATTGATCGTCTCGCAACGGATCAACCGGCGAAGATATCGATAGCAAAGGACCGATCGCTCGTTCGAGCGGGAGCCTGGAACGGAAAGGACGGGACAGTTGTCAGATGCCCGGCTTGCGAAGCAGCGCCAGCATAGCCTGAGACGGGCTCCCTAGGAGAATTTCTCCGTCGCGCGCATCGGCAATCAGTGCCATGGCCTGACGTCCATCGGGGGAAAAGACGAGACGCATGCGGCTTTCGGCGCATTGGCGGGGAAGGCAGGCCCCGAACAGCTCGAACGGCTGTCCGTCCACCTCGACGGCCTCCGAGGCGCCAGAGACATAGCGCGGGGTGGCGACCATGTTGCGCACCCAGCTCGGCAATTTCGGTGCCGGGCGCAAAAGCTGACGCAGCGTCGCCTCATGCGCGGGCGAGCTGGCGATGACCTCATGAAGGTAGCGACCGGATTTCACCGCCTGCGTTGAAGCCGCCGTCGGCGCTGGCGCCGAGACCGCAGGGGCTGGGCCCGCCGGCTGCGCGAGGGCAAGGGTCGGCGCCAGCAAGGCAAGGGCCATGGATTTGAACATGCGGCTCCTTCCGGGTTCGGGCGCTGCCGACGATGCGGTCAGACCGCCTCGCGCAGCAGTTCGGCCGTCTGCAGATCGACCGACACCAGCTGGCTTACCCCCTGTTCGGCCATGGTGACGCCAAACAGGCGGTTCATGCGCGCCATGGTGATCGGGTTATGGGTGATGATGACGAAGCGGGTCTCGGTGGAAGCCGCCATCTCGTCCATCAGGTTGCAGTAGCGTTCCACATTGTGGTCGTCGAGCGGCGCGTCCACTTCGTCCAGCACGCAGATCGGGGCCGGATTGGTGAGGAAGACGGCAAAGATCAGCGCCATCGCCGTCAGCGCCTGCTCGCCGCCGGACAGCAGCGTCATGGTCTGCGGCTTCTTGCCGGGCGGACGCGCCAGAATTTCCAGACCGGCCTCCAGCGGGTCGTCGCTTTCGATGAGTTGCAGTTCGGCCGTGCCGCCGTTGAAGAGATGGGTAAACAGCCGCTGGAACTGCGCATTCACCACATCGAAGGCGGCAAGCAAGCGTTCGCGCCCCTCGCGGTTCAGGCTCTGGATCGCCGAGCGCAGCTTGCGGATGGCATCGATGATATCGTCGCGTTCCTTGATGAGGGCGGACAGCTTGTCGGAAAGCTCCTTCTGCTCCTCCTCGGCGCGCAGGTTGACGGCGCCCAGCCGCTCGCGCTCGATCTTCAGCCGGTCGACGTCGCGCTCGACGATGGCCGTATCGGGAAGGGCTGCGCCCGGCGCAAGGCCCGCCAGCCGGAAGGCCTCGTGCGGCTCGACGTTCAAGGCCTGACGAATGGCGTTTTCCATGTCGTGGCGACGCTCGGCGGTGGAGACCAGCCGCTCCTCGGCGCGGCCGCGCTTTTCGCGTGCATCGGCAAGCGCCGCAAGCGCGGTCGCGGCAAGCCGGTCTGCCTCGCGCTGGCGGGTTTCGGCCTCGGCCAGCGCATCGCCGGCCGCTCGCCTTGCGGCCTCTGCCTTGTCCAGCTCGTTGATCAGCGCGCGGCGCTTGTCGTCGAATTCTTCCGGCGCCAGATCGAGATCGGCCACCTCCTCGCGGGCCTCCTCCTCGCGTTCGCGAAGGGTGGCGATCTGGTGTTCGGCGCTCGCCGCGCGGCTCGTCCAGCTCTGGCGCTCCTGGGCAATGGCGGCAAGACGGCGGCGACGCGCTTCGATCTCGCGCGCAAAGCCTTCGTGGCGGGCGCGCGCCTCGGCAAGGCTTGCGCGATCGGTTGCGACGGCAAGCTGCTGTTCGGCCAGCCGGCGCTCGACTTCGGAAAGATCCGGGGCGTCTTCCAGCTCGGCGCGGGCCCCCTCTTCCTGCGCCTGCAATTCCTCGACCTGGCTTTCGAACTGCCGCACCGCGCTGTCCACCACGTCGCGGCGGCGCATCAGGTCGCCGGCGGCACGCTCGGCCTCAGCCAGCCGGTCACGGGCATCCGCCAGTGTGCGCTGGAGAAGGCGCGACCGCTCGCGCGCTTCGGCGAGCCGAACCTCCTCGACGCGGATGGCAGCGCCGGCGTCCGCCAGCAGGCGTTCGGCCTCCGACAGCACGATCTGCGCCTCGTCCACCTCCGCTTCCAGTTCCGACAGCCGGTTCTTCTGGGCAAGGCGAAGGGCCGACGCACTCGGCGCTTCGGAGCCGGCGACATGCCCGTCCCAGCGGTAGACGGCACCGTCCCTGGTGACGAGACGCTGGCCGGGCTTCAGAAGCGGCAGAAGGCGCGCCGCATCACCCGCATCGATCACGCCGATCTGGTTGAGGCGGCGGGACAAGGGCTGGGGCGCGATCACATGGCAGGCAAGCGGGGCAACGCCCTCCGGGAGGGCGGGATCACCGGCGCCATCGCCATTGCCGGCCCAATGGGCGGGCGCTTCGGCATCAAGGGGGCTGTCGAGATCATCGCCAAGGGCGGCCCCCAGCGCCGTCTCGAACCCACGATCGACGCGGATCAGTTCCGCGGCCGGCGTGAAGCTCCCGGCGGCGGTGCCGGCGGCCAGCATGCGGCGAATGGTGCGGGCTTCGGTCTCAAGGCCGTTCAGGCTGGCGCGGGCGGCCTCCACCGGACGGCGTGCCTCCATCTCGCACTGGCGGGCGCGCGCCAGGGACGCATCGACATCCTCGATGGCAAGTGCCGCCTCCTCGACGGCGCTCTCGGCCGCCTCCACCGCCTCGCGGCGCTCTTCCGGATCGGGCAATTGCGAAAGCTTCTCGCCAAGCGCATCGACCTCCGCCTTCGCCTCGGCAAGCTGGCGGTCGAGCCGCCCGCGCCGGTCGGCGATCTCGCGGATCGTGCGCTCCAGCTGGCTGCAGCCGGCGGCGGCCTCGGCGCGCTCGGCGGTAACGGCGGCAAACAGACGTTCGCTTTCGGCAAGCCGCGCGGCGGCCTCGGCAAACAGTTCGCGGGTCTCCTCCGCCTCCTCGCCCGATTGCGCCAGAAGCGCGCCGAGTTCCTCTTCCTCGCCATTAAGACGGGCAATCACTTCGGCATTTTCCGCCATCAGCTGCTCTTCGCGGCGGATGTCTTCGGCGAGCTGGGCAAGACGTCGGGCAAGATCGTCGCGGCGGCGCAGGAGGCGGCCGGCTTCTTCCTCTAGCTGGCTGCGGGCGATCTGCAGGCGCTGGAGGGCGGCTCCGGCGGTGGCTTCCGCTTCGCGCAGCTCCGGCAGTTTCAGGCTGGCGATGGCTTGCGCCTTGGCCGCCTCCATCTGCTCCTGCGCCCGTTCCGCCACCAGGGAAGTTGCGATGTTGAGCGCGCTCATTGCCTCGTTTTCGGCGTCGCGCGCCAGAACAAAGCGGATATGCAGGAGCATGGCCTCGCGCTCGCGGATATCGGCCGACAGCATCTTGAAGCGGTTGGCCTGCCGCGCCTGGCGCTTCAGGCTCTCGATCTGGCTTTCGAGCTGGGAGGTCACATCCTCCAGCCGCTCCAGATTGGTTTCGGCGGCGCGCAGGCGCAGTTCCGCCTCATGGCGCCTGGAATGCAGGCCCGAAATGCCGGCCGCCTCTTCCAGCAGCTGGCGGCGCGCCTGCGGCTTTGCCTGGATCAGTTCGCCGATACGCCCCTGCCCCACCATGGAGGGGGAGCGGGCGCCAGTCGAGGCATCAGCAAACAGCAGCTGCACATCCTTGGCGCGCGCTTCCTTGCCGTTGATGCGATAGAGCGAGCCCTGCTCGCGCTCGATGCGGCGCGACACCTGGATTTCGTCGCTGTCGTTGAAGCCCGACGGCGCGGTGCGATCGCTATTGTCGAGATAGAGCGCCACTTCCGCCGAATTGCGCGCCGGACGATGGCCGGAGCCGGAAAAGATCACGTCGTCCATGCCGGAGGCGCGCATGTTCTTGTAGGAATTTTCCCCCATCACCCAGCGTAGCGCCTCGACCAGGTTCGACTTGCCGCAACCGTTCGGCCCGACAACGCCGGTGAGGCCGGGTTCGATGACGAATTCGGTCGGTTCCACGAAGGACTTGAAGCCGACGACGCGCAGCTTGTTGAACTTCATCGGGCACCCCCGATGGTGGCTGCCGGCCGGATGTCTTGGAGACGATGATTGGCGCCTTGCCGGAGGTTCACCCCCCTCTGCCCTGCCGGGCATCTCCCCCACACGGGGGGAGATCGGAAGGAGGAAACGTCGCCGCCTCTTCTCGCAGCGACACTTGCGGGCAGAATGGACGCGAGAGGCCAACGATCCTGCCGATCTCCCCCCTTGAGGGGGGGCCGAAGGACGGGGCGAGACCCGCGGCTCGCCCCCGGTCGCGCGGCAGGGCAGAGGGGGGTAGTCTCATCCGCCGACGGGACTGGTAAATCGCGGGTAATCCCACGCGCCAGCTTGCCCGCAAGCTCCCCCGCCACCCCATAAAAAACGGGCGCACGGCTTTCGCCGGCGCCCGCTGTCATGAAAACGGTCGGATCAGAGAAGGCTGTCGATGAGGGCAGACATGACTTCAACCGACATGTCTCCAGAATAATGTTTGCCATTGATCAGGAAGGTGGGCGTGGAGTTCACCTTGAACTCGTCGGCACCACGCTTCATCGTGGCGTTCACATCATCGAGAAGCTTCTGGTTCGTCAAGCAGGCTTCGAAGCTCTCCTGTGTAAAACCGGCAAGTTTCGAGTTTTGCAGGAGCGCTGCGCGCACATTGCCGTCGGCCGGCGCTGCCCAGGCGCGCTGCTGCTTGAACAGCATCGAGACCATGGCGAAATAGGTGTTGGCATCGGACAGCTCCGACGGCTTCTGCGGGTTGCAGCGCGCCAGCATGAAGGCAGCCGTCGCGACCGGATCGAAGGGGAATTCGCGCACGATGAAGCGCACCTTGCCGGTGTCGATATACTTCTGCTTGATCGGCTCGAAGGTGGTGGTGTGGAAATGGGCGCAGTGCGGGCAGGTCATCGACATGTATTCGACGATGGTGACGGGCGCATTGGCCTCACCCAGCGCCATTTCCGGCAGCGGACCGGGCTTCAGCACGGCTGCCATATCCACCGAGCCGGTCGAATCGGGCAGGTCCACCGCAAAAGCCTTGGAAGCCATGCCGACGACCGGCAGGCTTGCGGCGGTTGCGGCCACGCCGCCCATCAGATGGCGCCGGGAAAGAGAAAGGGAGCTGATCGGCATGAAGGACACCTATTGTTCAATGAAATGCTGACATCTGACGAATTCCGTACCGCGCCGCAAAGACGGCGACAAGCACAACCAAGGCCACTCTTCTCAAACAATTGTGACAGAGTGGCGATGGATGCAAGAAACCTGAGGTCTCTTGAAAACCCCACCGCCACTTGCGCGAGGGCGGGAAAGAGCTTGGCGGTCGGCGGCTTCGGTCACCGCTTGCGGGCCGCCGGCTGCAGAACGGCGGTGCCCAGGCGAGTAACGGCGCGGCGCAGCGCCTCGTTTTCGATGCCGTCCATCATGTCGGACAGGCGCTTGGCCGCATCGCCCTTCAGCGGTTGCGGCGCGCGGCGATGGCGGGCCGCCACACTCACCGGCTTTTGCACGATGCGCACCTGGCGAATGGCGGGAAAGCCGAAAAAGCCGTTGATGCGCTCGATAAGTTCGCCCTGCGCATGGGACAGAAACAGAGCGCGCGCGCCCTCGCAGGCAATAGTGAGCACGCCGGCCTGATACCCCGCCTCTTCCGCACCGTCGCGGCGCGGCCAGGCGATCTTTTCAGGCCGCGTGCAATCGGCAAACTCCTCGCCGGCAATCTCGTCCCAGGAACCGAGAAGGGCAGTCGAAATGCCGGCGCGGCGTGCCAGCACCGGGTCCATCAGGCCATTGGCGATTTCGGCGATCTGCTGGGGTATCGGGCGTCTGCTCATCGATCTCACACGATTTTCGGGGCGGCCGGCGTCAGCATGCGCCAGCGGCGGAACTGCGCCATATAGGCGGCAAGGAACAGCATCGTCGTCGCCATGCAAAGCTCATGGTAGAACGGATCGTGGAGAAGGCCAAACACCATGACCGTCAGGAAGAAATAAAACGCCACCCGCTTCATGCTGTTCTGCGCCGACTGCCGCATCACCGTCCACAGAAATGCAACCGGAATGCAGCACAGGAGCATGAGGCCGAACACGCCATTAGCCAGAAGTTCCTGGAGAATGAAGTTGTGGACGTGCTTGAATCCCTCGATCAGCCCCGCATTTTCACCCGCCACACGCTTCAGATGGGCGAACATGTCCATCATTCCGACACCGGTGAATGGATGTTGCGCAATGACGGCGACCGCCGAGCGCCACATCGTCAGGCGGATATCGCCGGACACCATGTCCGCCTCCGGAGCGCCATGGACATAATAGGAATAAACCGTGCCGAACCGCTCGGCGAGCATGGCCTGCACCGGCGGCATCAGCGCAAGAAGGACGACGGCAAGGAGGGCCGCGACATAGCAGCCACTTCGCACGGGGGCGCGCCAGTGCAGGCTGAGGAACACCATCTCGGCGAGGAAGATCAACGGCAGGACGACCAGAACCGCCCGCGTTTCCGTCATGAACACCGAGATACAGGCAATTGCCAGATAATGAAGCCCGTTGGCCAGCAGGCGCGGCGGGCGCTCCAGCCGGATTGTGGCGCAGATCGCTCCAAGGGCCAAAAGCAGCGCCACGATGGCGGCGTTTCCGCCCCCGTCATACCGCTCTTGCGGCCGGAAATAGGCAACCGCCGCAAGTGTCAGCGGCAGGGCGGCAAGCGTCCCGATCCGTGTGCCCAGCACCAGCACCCGCAAGGGGCGGCGCACGAGACAGAGGCCGGGTCCGATGAAGGTAAGGCCGGCCAGCAGGATCATGAACCCCATCTGTCGGTTTCCTGCTTCCAATTGATGGCGAAGCGCAATCAGCAGCAAGGCCCAGAAGACATAGAGCAGGACGAAACCATAGGCGCTGAAGACATGGTCGTGCAGCCGATCGCGCCTGGAAAACGCGACATAGAGGCCCGACACGCCAGACAGGCCGAGAATGCCGACAGTGCCGCTGATGTAGAGCGGAAAGAGGACGCAAGCCAGTCCCATAAGCCACAGATCGACGCGGCGTCGAAAAAGGAGGGATTGTTTCATCGCAATCATGCGGGGGCAGTTTCTTTCACAACGTTGCCTGCGGCTGAAGGTGCCAACCTAGAGCGCCGATGCCACAATGGCAGGCATAGCGGATCAAAATAAGGTGTAGCGGGCGCGGCGCAGCGCTTCGCGCACCCGAAACAGATGAGTCGGCAGCTTTTGCAGACCCCGAAGCTTCAGGCCCCGATAATCCGCCTGGCTTGCAATCAGCGTGTCATTGCGCAGCGCGCCGAAATCGATGACATTGCTGGCCGTCGTATAGACCGGCACGCCGTGATCCCAGGATCGTTCCAGCGCACTGTCGAGCGGCAGCGATTGAGGGCGCATGCCAACGAGAAGCCGCTCCGCCGCCCGCCGTGTCACCACGTAACAGGCCGACGAGCCCTGCGGACCAAAGCGCGAATAGCCGACCAGATCGCCAAGACGGCTTGCAAACCGGCGGCGGAAGCCGACCGTGCGATGGTTGACCAGCTTGACGACACCATCCTGCGGCAGCGCATCGACGATGGCCGCGGCTCGCTGCATGAGATCCTGCGACAGCGCCACATCATCCTCGATGATGATGGCAGCCTCCTGCCCGCTCTCGACCAGATGCGCCAGCGCGTTGAGGTGGCTGCGATAGCAGCCGTATTCGCCGGGCATCATCGGACGTCCATTGCGGCGGCGGAAGAGATCGAGGTCGACATCCTGCCATGCCTCCTGCGGCACCGCTGCGCCATCGACACCGGCGACGGCCACAAGGCGGATACCGAGTTCCTGAGCCTGGCTCTCGATCAACCGGCGTCTCGCTGCCGCCCGCTCGATGTTGATGAGGAGGACCGGCAATTGTGTCTCTGTCGCCATTGGCTTCAACGTCACCGCGCTTTATCTCTGGGGCTCGATCAACCGATCGCTCGAACCCTATATCGGATTCCATGCCCATTTCACCTTACCCAAGCCTCACAGCCGCGCTGCTTGCCTGGTACGACCGCCACCACCGCGACCTGCCCTGGCGCGTCTCGCCGCTCCGGCAGGCACGTGGCGAGCGAGCCGACCCCTACCACATCTGGCTGTCGGAAGTGATGCTCCAACAGACAACGGTGCAGGCGGTCAAGCCTTATTTTCTGAAATTCCTGTCGCTGTGGCCGACCGTCAAGGATCTGGCGGCCGCCCCGGTGGAGGACGTAATGGCCGCCTGGGCGGGGCTTGGCTATTATGCGCGGGCGCGAAACCTGAAGAAATGCGCCGAAGCGGTGGCCGCCGAGCATGCCGGCATCTTTCCCGATACGGAAGAGGGTCTGCGGGCGCTGCCGGGCATCGGTGACTATACCTCCGCCGCCGTTGCCGCCATTGCGTTCGATCGACCCGCTGCCGTGATGGACGGCAATGTGGAGCGCGTGATCTCGCGGCTTTACGCGATTTCCGATCCCCTGCCCGGCTCAAAGCCTGCGATGAAGGCAAAGGTGCGCGCCCTGACGCCCGAGGAGCGCCCCGGCGATTTCGCTCAAGCCATGATGGATCTCGGCGCCACCATCTGCACGCCCAAACGCCCGGCCTGTGCGCTCTGTCCCTTCAACGGCGACTGCCTGGCGCTGAAGGAGCACGATCCGGAGCGCTTTCCGGAGAAGGTGGCAAAGAAGGAAAAGCCGGTGCGGCAGGGGGCGGCCTTCGTGGCGGTGTCGCAAGAGGGCAGGATACTCCTGCGCCGGCGCATCGACAGCGGCCTGCTGGGCGGCATGACGGAAGTACCGACGACCGCCTGGACCGCACGGGCCGACGGCGGATCCACGCCCGATCACGCGCCCTTCGATGCCGACTGGCAGATGGCCGGCGTCGTCACGCATGTGTTTACCCATTTCGAGCTGCGCCTGACGGTGTTTCGCACGCGCACCGAAACGGAGATCGCCACCAATGGCTGGTGGCACGCGGTGACCGATCTCGACAGCCAGGCCTTGCCGACCGTGATGAAAAAGGCGATCACACAGGCCATTCCGCTTGCTTTCACGCGGGACGGCGGCTGACCCCGTCCGCCGCCCCTTCCCGCAGAGATGTTTTTTGATCCAAGGAGTTTTTGATGCCCCGGTCCATCGAGCACATCGTTTTCGACATCGGCAAGGTGCTGATCCATTACGATCCGAACATTCCCTTCAGCCGGATCATTCCGGATGCCGAGGAGCGGCGCTGGTTCTTTGAAAACGTCTGCACCCACGAGTGGAACCTGCAACAGGACCGGGGCCGCGACTGGGCGGTGGCCGAAGCCGAACTGATCCAGAAATTTCCCGAATGCGCCGAGCATATCCGCGCCTTTCGAAAGCACTGGCCGGAAATGGTGTCGCATGCCTATGACGGCAGCGTCGCCATCCTGGAAAAACTGATCGCCGACGGCCGTGACGTGACGATGCTCACCAATTTCGCCGCCGACACCTTTGTCGAAGCGCGACACATCTTTCCGTTTCTCAACGCGCCGCGCGGCGTCACCGTCTCGGGCGAAATCTTCCTGATCAAGCCGGATGTGGAAATCTACCACATGCACGCCAACAACTTCGGCCTCGACCCGGCCCACACGCTGTTCATCGACGATGCACCGGCCAATGTCGAAGGCGCAAAGGCCGCCGGCTGGCAGGCGGTGCATTTCTCCGGCGCCGAGAAACTGCGCGCGGATCTGGCAGGGTTTGGGATCTCGGTGTGAGGCAACCGGATCTACGCCGCGCTTCGGGCGGGCGGAGCCAGGATTTTTCCGGTCAGCCTGTTGAGCAACGGGACCCACCACGCTTCCAGGTAGATAAGCGGCAGCATGGCCAGAGCGCTGCCGACCACCGTGGCAACGGCCGCAAGCGGAACGCCGCCGATCAGAAAGGCGTAGCTCGACAGGCTGAGGATGACCAGCGTGTGCACGAGGTAGAGGGGGAAGGAGATCTTCCCCAGACCGCGCCCCACCGGACCGGCAAACCGGCCTGCCATGGTGGGCATGACGACGAAGCCGCAAATCAGGACCAGCGACACGATGATCTGGATCGGCGTGTCGCTGACACTCATGCCGACGGCGGCGATGAGGAGCAGGGTTTTCGGGTATTCCCGCCGCGGCTTCGTCAGGTGGGGCCACCGTGCAAGGACATAGGCCAGGATGGCACCGGCCAGAAACGGAAGCAGAAAACTTGCAAACAGGGCCGAACAGACGGCGCAGAGGACAAGCACCAGCAAGGCGATGTGGCGGGACGATAGAAACCCGACCGTCGCTGCGGCAAAGACTGCGAGGGACCCGAGATATTCGGGCCGCATCGTCCACAGATTGCTGTTGAAATAGAAGTTGTTCGGCAAGAGGAACACCAGGAACATCTGCCTGACCGCATCAAGCGCGTCGACCGGATGTCCGGCCGGAAGGTTGGCGTAGGCGAAGGCCGCAAGCCACTCCGATCCGGTGATCGCTGCCGCTTCGCGATGAAAGACCAGCCCCTTGTCCAACAGCAAAAAGCCGCACAGGATCGTGACCGCCGCCGGCAGGAACAGACGGGGAAACCGCTTGAGCGATGCACCCAGGAGATAATTGCGGCTGGGTGCCTGGAAGAATTTGTAGACCAGCACAAAGCCGGAAAGGACAAAGAAGAAATTGACCGCGGCACCGCCATTGATGACAAAATAAAGCGGCGATCCCCTCAGACCATCCGGAAATTTCTGCCGCGCGATGGGCAGGAATGCCAGGCAAAAGTGGTGGAAGACCACGATGATGGAGGCAAGACCGCGCAGCGCCTCCAGATACAGCATTTTGCCATTGCTTGCTTTTACGCTCGTCATGCCATGTTTCTAAATTGATGAACTATAACCGTTTCCGTCCTCAACGAGGCTAGCACAGGCGCCTTTTCGCAAACAGGCCATGCGACGACTATCCTCCAAGATCTGTGGGCGCAGACGACAAGACGCAGGTAATTTGCAAGCTTCACGGGCGTCCGGCACTGAAAATTCAGCGTGCGGATATGGCGGTGTTGCCCGCTTCAGATGTCAGGCAACAAAAACGCCCGCCACAGTGTCGTGCGCGGGCGTCCTGCCATCCGGGACTGGAGCCGGATGAAAATATCATCGTCGGAGGCGGTGGATCAGGTCTTCGGCGATGAGACGGAACCAGACAATACCCCGGATGTGGCAAAGGCGAGGCAGCGAATCAGGTTTTTGAGACTTCACGTGGGTGCAGCAACAGGCGCTCTGCCTGTTCGCTGCTCTCTGTCCTGCCGGACATCTCCCGCAACACGGGGGGAGATTGGATGGGGCAACCGGTGGCATTGTTTTGCCTAAACGGCATCACCAGGATGCGAACAGGCGAAGGCGCACCTCGGCAAGACGGCAACCGGAAAACCGGCCGTTCTGCTGATCTCCCCCATGTGGGGGAGATGCCTGGCAAGGCAGAGGGGGGGGGGTAAACCCAGAACGCCAAGGGTCAACTCGGAGGCCCGCACCCCCCAAAAAATCTCAGCCGAGCTTGCCCATGCCGGCACGCACCACGGCGCGCAGATCATCGATCGGCTTCAGCACGCCCTGATCCTCGAAATGCCAGAAGGTCCAGCCGTTGCAGGTATCAAAGCCCTGCACCTTGGCCCCGACGCGGTGGATGGAGCCAGCCTCTCCGCCGGCGACCAGCGTGCCGTCTGCCCGCACGATGGCGCTGACGCGGCGTTTGGCATCCGTCAGCACCTGGCCGGGCTTGATCATGCCGCTTTCCACCAGCGTGTTGAAGGCAACCCGCACTTCCGCCTTCTTGCCGGAGAGCACGGTGAGTTCCACCTTGCCAAGCGGCTCGACGGCGGCAATGCGCTCGGCGGCCGCATCGATGTAATCCTGCTCGCGCTCGATGCCGACGAAATTGCGCCCGAGACGCTTTGCAACGGCGCCCGTGGTGCCCGATCCGAAGAAGGGATCGAGAATGATGTCGCCGGGCTTGGTGGAAGCCATGATGATGCGCGCGAGAAGCGCTTCCGGCTTCTGCGTCGGGTGCACCTTCTTGCCGTCATCGCCTTTCAGTCGTTCGTGCCCGCTGCAGATGGGAAACAGCCAGTCGGAGCGCATCTGCACGTCGTCGTTGGAGGCCTTCAGCGCATCGTAGTTGAAGGTATAGGACTTGGCTTTCGCATCGCGGCTCGCCCAGATCAGCGTCTCATGCGCGTTCTGGAAGCGGCGGCCCTTGAAATTCGGCATGGGGTTGGTCTTGCGCCACACCACATCGTTCAACAGCCAGAAGCGCAGGTCCTGCAGCATGGAGCCGACGCGGAAGATGTTGTGGTAGGAGCCGATCACCCAGATCGTGCCGTTCGGCTTCAGCACGCGCCGGCAGGCGAGCAGCCAGGCGCGGGTAAAGGCATCATAGGCCTGGAAACTTTCGAACTGATCCCACTCGTCATCGACCGCATCGACCAGCGACTGGTCCGGCCGGTGCAGCATGCCGCCGAGCTGGAGATTGTAGGGTGGGTCGGCAAAGATCACGTCGACGGACTGATCGGGAAGCGCATCCAGGGCGGCCACGCAATCGCCCTTGATGATGGAGTTGAGCCAGGCGTCGGGACGCACTTCGGCCTTCAGGTCTACAAGCGGGAGAACGGCTGCCATCTGATACTCGCTGTACGCTTACTCGGATACGTTTACTGACTGTTATGGTTACCTAGTTTGGTTACCAAACCCTGAAGCGGAGACCTCAAAAGCGCAGAAATAATCAGGATGGCGGCAATGCCGGGATCGGATTATGTTAACGGCATGAGGAAACAGGATGCGATCCGATTGCTGCGCGAACGGGCTGAGGCCATACGGGCCCTCGGCGCAACCTCGCTTTACCTGTTCGGCTCGGTGGCGCGGGACGAGGCCAGGGATGAGAGCGACCTGGATCTGTTCATCGATTACGACGCGTCCCGCAAATTCTCTCTTTTCGATCTGGTCGGCCTCAAGCTTTTCCTGGAGGAAGAGTTGCGGTTGGACGTGGATGTGACAACCCGCAACAGCCTGCATCCAAGACTGCGTGCGCGGATAGAGCAAACAGCAGTTCAGGTCTTTTGATGCCCCGGGACGTGACGATCGTCCTTGACGAGATGCTGGAAACGATCGAGCGGATCGAAACATCGCTGGCCGACCGGACGTTTGATCATCTGGCCTCCGAATGGCTTCTCAGGATGGGTATCGAAAGAGCGATCGAGATCCTCTCCGAGGCTTCTCGGCATCTTCCCGATGACCTCGTGGCGACCGAACCCGACATCCCCTGGAAGCGGGTTCGTGGCGTGGGAAATGTCCTGCGCCACGAGTACCATCGCATTGCTGCCGAAGTCATCTGGGATCTTGCCATCAGCGACCTTCCAACATTGAAGGCAGCCTTGATCCGTTTCAGAGCGCGGATTTGAAGTCAGCCTACTCCCCCTTCCCCGGCGCCTCGCCCCGCTCGAACATGCCATAGTCGCGCAGCACATGGCCGATGCGCAGGCGGTAATCGGCAAAGAGGGTTGCGCGCCCCTCGCGCTGGGCGGCCCGGTGCGCCTCGACATTGCGCCAGGCCTTCACCGCCTCCTCGTCGCGCCAGAAGGAGAGCGACAGGATCTTGCCGCGCAGGGTCAGGCTTTCGAAACGCTCGATGGAAATAAACCCGTCGATCTGTTCCAGCTCGACGCGCAGCGCGCCGGCAAGATCAAGATAGCGGTGGCGTTCGCCCAGATAGGGCACCACCTCGAAGATGACGGCGATCATGCCGAAACCTTCGGGCCGTGCGGCAGCGACAGGTTTTTGAGGAACAGCCGGTCCTCCTTCAGGATGAACCGTTCGCGCCTGGCAAATTCATAGTTTTCGCGGCCGAGCGGATCGTCCCGCAGCCGCGCCCGATAGGCTTCGTAGGCGGCGAGGTTTTCGATGTTATAGACGCCGTAGGCGGTCGTCGCAGAGCCCTCATGCGGGCCGAAATAGCCGATGAGATCGGCACCGCAGCGGGGAATGGCCTGCCCCCAGGCTTTGGCATAGGCGGCAAAGGCATCGCCCTTGAAGGGGTCGATGTCATAGCGGATGAAGCAGGTGATCATGAATGTCTCTCCGTTGAAGATGGTGCATCATGCCCCGTTGCGCCACGGCAATGCTTCGTCTACCATCGAAGCATGAAAGAAGGACCAGACATTGCCCGCATCGGAACGCTGATCGGCGATCCCGCCCGCGCCAATATGCTCACCGTGCTGATGGGCGGTGAGGCGCTGACCGCAAGCGAGCTGGCGCAGGCGGCCGGCGTGAGCCTGCCGACGGCAAGCGCGCACCTGTCCAAGCTCGAGGACGGCGGGCTCCTCAACCAGCGCAAGCAGGGCCGCCACCGCTATTTTGCGCTTGCCCCGGAAACGGCAGCGCTTCTGGAAACCATCATGGGCTTTGCCGCCAGCCGCGGGCATCTGCGCCACCGGCCCGGCCCGAAGGACCCGGCGCTGCGGCAGGCGCGCATCTGCTACGACCATCTGGCCGGCGATTTTGGCGTGCGCATGCTCGACAGCCTGTTTGAGCATGGCGCGATCGAAGCCGATGGCGAGGCTCTCGACCTGACTGCGCGGGGCAAAACCTTCATCTGCGACATGGGCATTGATGTAGATGGACTTGCCTCGCCGCGCCGGCCGCTCTGCAAGGCCTGCCTCGACTGGAGCGAACGGCGCTCGCATCTGGCGGGGACGCTTGGCAAGGCGCTTCTGGCGCATTTTCTTGAGACGGGCCTTGCGAGGCGCCAGCCCGGCAGCCGCGCCATTCTGTTCACCGCGAAGGGCAAAAGCCGTTTTCTTGCCCTGTTTCCGGTCAAGGACGCTGAAGCGGCCTGATCGCTGAAGTCACGCCTGATCCGCGATTGTGAAAAACACCTGCCTCGTGTAGGTGGCAAGTCAGGCGCTAGCGGCATTTTCCCCAAAAGGGCCGGCTTACGGCCCGCAACACGTAGAAGAGCTTTTCATCATGAGCGGTTTCGACCTCATCATCTTCGACTGCGACGGCGTTCTGGTCGATTCGGAAATCATTGCGGCGCAGGTGGAATCGCGCCTGCTGACGGAAGCCGGCTACCCGATCAGCGTCGAGGAAATGGGCGAGCGCTTTGCCGGCATGACCTGGAAGAACATTCTTCTGGCCATCGAAAAGGAAGCGGATATTCCGCTGTCGGCCACCCTCATCGACAAGTCGGAAAAGCTCTTGGATGCTCGCCTCGCCCGCGACGTGAAGGTGATCGAGGGCGTCAAATTCGCGCTCTCCAAGCTGACGACGCAAAGCTGCATCTGCTCGAACTCCTCAAGCCAGCGGCTGGACATGATGCTGACCAAGGTGGGGCTGAAACCCTATTTCGAGCCGAACGTGTTTTCGGCCAAGGATCTCGGCCCCGACCGGGTGAAGCCTAAGCCCGATATTTTCCAGCATGCGCTCAGCGTGTTCGGCGTTGCGCCGGAGCGCGCCGTGGTGATCGAGGATTCGGTGCATGGCGTCCACGGTGCGGTTGCCGCCGGCTGCCGCGTCATCGGCTTTACCGGTGCCTCGCACACCTATCCGAGCCATGCCGACCGGCTGACCGATGCCGGCGCCGAGACCGTCATTGCCCGCATGAGCGACCTGCCGGCGACGATTGCGGCTCTTGCCGAATGGGTCGTCGTTTAACAGCTGCCCGGAACGGCGGGATCAACCCGTCCTGACGGCGCTAGCCGCGGTCAGAAAGAGCCGGCGAGCAGGATGGTCGCGCGATTGCTGACCATATGGTCGGAGAAAAGGCCGTTCCAGTTGAGCGTGAGGCGGATGGCCGGGGCAAGTTGCGCCTCGATCCCGGCCTTCAGGATCACCGCATCGCGGGCAAGCGGTACGCCCTCGATGCTGAACGACGAGCCGCCGGCATAGCCGACCTCGGTTGCCGGCGACACATCGCCGATCGAATGGCGCCAGCCGAGTTCGCCGGTCAGCGTCACCGGCACGGACCCCATCGCAAAGGTGGTGGCGGTGCGGATGCCAAGTGTCGTCAGCGTCGCCTCATCCTCGCTTCGTCTGCCCGTCAGCGCCGCAATGCCGCCCTCCTCCGCAAAACCATCGGAGTAGAGGCGCACATGGGCGATGTTGGCAAAGGGCTGCAGGGTGGTCATGTCGCCGGCGCGAAGATCCGTCGACACTTCGGCAAACACCTGCGCGGTATCGCTGTCGTCATCGCTGGTGAGATTGTTCGAGACGGAGCCGAAATTCACCTGTCGGTCGACGGAGGCCAGGTTGCCGGACCAGGCCGCACCGGCGCTGACCGTGATCGGACCGAGCCAGGTGCTGGCATAAAGCCCGGCATGATAGCTGTCGACGTCGGCGCTATCGCCGCTTTCGGGTTCTGTGACGGTCTTTCGGCTTGCCCCGACCACGACGCCGACGCGGGCGCCGTCAAAACGGTCATTGTCGAACAGGATCCCGTCGGCGCCGATGAGTGCGCCGGTGAGCCGGCTTTTCACCTCCTCGGCATTGCCGTCGCTTCCCATATGCGTCCTTGCACCGAAGACGGCCGCCCAGAACGTATCCTTGCCCGCTTCATCGGTGCGCATGCGCTCCAGCAGTTGATCGCGCAGGAACTGGCTGTCTTCCAGAAGGGTGGATTTGAGCGAGGCGTGCAGATCGCCGTCCAGCTGCTCGAAGGCGCCGGGCGCCTCGGAGCGCGACAGCGACACGGCGGCCAGATAGAGCGGATCGGTCGCGGAAAGCGCATCTGCCGCAGACGCTGCCGCCCGCCCGTTTGCCGTTTGCGCAAGCGAGGCGAACGAGACGGCATTGCGGTCGAGATCGACGCTGACCTGCGTTGCGCCATAGGTCAGGAGAGGCGACAGGAAGGCAAAATCGGAAATGACCGAGGAGAACTGGCCCGAGATGGCATTGGCGGTCAGAACCGTGTAGCCGGTGCCCGGCTGATAGACTTGGCTTGCCGCGACAAGCTGCAGGGTCGCGCCGGAAAGCTGCGCCGTCCCGCCGACGCTCACCAGATCGGAGGCACCGGTGGAGGCAATATCGGCCACATAGGTTGAGCCCGCGCCGAGCGTCAGGTCGCCGGTGACGGATAGCGTCGCAAGCCCCGGCCCCGGCGAAAGGATGCCGCCCGCCCCGACAGACAGAAGGCCGATGCTGCCGGTGCCGGACAGGATGCCGGTGCCCGAGACGAACAGCGTGCCGGCAACCGTTCCGTCATTGACCAGCATGCCGCCCGATACGCTGGCTGATCCGGTAATCGTCCCGCTGTTTTCAAACAGGCCATCGGTATTGGTCAGCGACGCGACCGTGCCGCCGTTGGAAAAATTGCCGGCATTGGAGACGGCACCGGTCGTGGCGCCGGTATTGTTGACGACGCGGCCATCGCTTGCGACGGCGACATTCGCAAGGCCTGCGTTGTTGGTAAGCGTGCCGCCAAGCACCGTGGTCGTGCCCGTCACCGTGCCGCCGCCATTGTTGGTGAAGACGCCACCCGTGTTGGACAGCGACGCGATCGTCCCGGCATTGGAGGCCGTGCCGGCATTTGACACCGCGCCGGCTGTCGCCCCGGTATTGTTGGTGAAGATGCCCGCCGCATCCACCGAGACCGCGCCAAGCGTGGCATTGTTGGTGACGGTGCCGCCGGACACCTGCGTTGCGCCCGTGACCACGCCCCCGGAATTGTTGGTGAAACTGCCGCCCGTATTGGCAAGCGTTGTGAGCGTGCCGGCATTGGAGGCGGTGCCGGCATTGGCAAGACCACCCGCCACTGCCCCGCTGTTGTTGACGAAGATCGCGCCGGAGGAAACGCTCACATCTGCCGCCGTGCCGTTGTTGGTGAGGCTGCCGGCAGACACGACCGTATCGCCGGTAATCGTGCCGGTCGCATTGTTGATGACGATGCCGCCGGTCTCGACGGTGAGCCCGGCCAGCGTGCCGTTATTGGTCAGAGGGGCATTGGAAACCGTCGTGTCGCCCGAAATTGCGCCGTCATTGACGGCGCTGCCGCCCATGAGGACGAGATCGCCGTCCAGCAGGCCCGAGACGGAGAGCACCCCGCCCGTGACCGTGAGGCCGGAAGACAGGGTTCCGCCGACCAAAACCTCGATCTGCCCGGCACTCAAAAGAGTGCCATTGCCGACCGTCAGCTGATCCTGAACGCGAAGCGTGCCGCCGCTAACCGCAAGGGTTTCAACGGCGGCATCCGGCGAGACGATGGCAACGCCGCTTGCAATCTCGGCCGCGTCGCCGGCTCCCGGCGCCAGAGGGGCCGTCGACCAGTTGCCGCCATCGGAAAATGTGGTTCCGGCATTGCCGGTCCACTGCGCCGGCGCCGATTGGGCCAGCGCATCGACGCCGGGCAGCAGGGCAAGGCCGGACACAAGCGCCGTGGAAAGCCGCAGGCATGGCCTCAACGGTTCCCGTCTGCCCGCCATGTTCTGCCTCCCCCGATCAGATCTTTGAAGCCATATCGCTCCCGCCGATCAGTTGAACCTAGAATTGAAGGGTTAACGCTTGCTTAAATTATCGGAAATGCAAGTGTATCTGTCACATTTCAGGAACAGCACGCGAGGCCGCAGGTGACGGCCGGCGCAGGATACCCACGCCCCTGCCCTTTCAAGCTCTGCCGATGGCAATCGGGCGCGCAGGGGCAAGACTGCGCGCCGGGTAAAAAATCTCAAAGGAAAATCCCCCCGATGATCACCGGGGGGCAAGATCGGCTGGCCTCGGGGGCTGCGGGATCAGCGCTTCTTGCGCGCCGGCTTTGCCACGGACCCGTCGTCGAAGCCGAGACGAACGCGGGTGAAGCGGGCATCGCCGCTGGCGGCCGTGTTCGGGATGGAAACATCGGCCTTGTTGAAGATGAACTGCGTCGATCCTTCGGCCGGCACATCCACCGGATAGCTGACCTTTTGCGAATAGATGACATTGTCGCCATCGACCACTTCCACCAGGATCGGCAGCGTCACGCGGCCGGATTTCCCGGCCGGGCCGAGGATGAGGCGGCCCTGCGCCACGACATTGATCGTCATGGTCGCTTCGTTTGCCGTGCAGGCGCGGGTCGCATCGGCAAGCGAGGCGCGGTAGATCAGCTTGTCCGGATCTTCCTTGGCATTGCCGGTATAGGAACTGCGCACCGCCGTTTCGTCCCGCAGCACGACGGGCGGGCAATAGGCCTGCACGACAGGCGCGACCGGAGCGGCGGCAGGCTGGGCAGGCGCAAGGCCGGCCGATGTTCCCGAGGAATTGCAGCCGGCAAGAATTGCAAGAAGCGAAACCGAGACAAACTTGAGCGATGACTTGCCAGACACGTAATGCAACCCTTTTCTTCCCAACCGTCCCTGAATAGGCATTCCGGGCTTTCACGGCCAATTTCGATGGTCTATATCAGCGGCGCACGGAAAAATCGATTGGGATTGCAGCCGAATTTTGTCTGACGCGTTGTTTGGGGGAGACTGGCCGGATTTGGCCAAGGTGAGCCCTTCGCGACAGAAGACGAGAGTGCGCTTGTGCCGTCTCCTTCGAAAGCCTGCGCCGCCGTCCGGCACGGACAGATGAACACGCCACCCTGGGACAGATATCTTGGAATATATTTCTACTCGCGGCGATGCACCCGCTCTCGGTTTTCGCGATGCGCTTCTGGCGGGCCTTGCCCGCGACGGCGGGCTTTACCTGCCGCGCGAATGGCCGCAGCTGTCGAAGAAAGATATCCGGGCCTTCCGTGGCAAATCCTACCAGGACGTGGCCTTCACCATCCTGTCCGTCTTCGTCGATGGGGAAATTCAGGGCGAAGCCCTGCGCAAGATGATCGACGAGGCCTATGCCACCTTCCGGCACCCGGCCGTGGTGCCGTTGGTGCAGGTCGGCCCGAATGATTTCGTCGCCGAGCTTTTCCACGGCACGACGCTTGCCTTCAAGGACGTGGCGATGCAGCTGCTCGCCCGGCTGATGGACTATGTGCTGGCCGAACGGGATGAGCGCGCCACCATTGTCGGCGCAACCTCGGGCGATACCGGTGGCGCTGCCATCGATGCCTTTGGCGGGCGCGAGCGCACCGATCTCTTCATCCTCTTTCCCCATGGCAAGGTCTCTGCCGTGCAGCAGCGCCAGATGACGACGTCCGGCCATGCGAATGTCCATGCACTGTCCCTGAACGGCAATTTCGACGATTGCCAGGACCTGGTGAAGGCGATGTTCAACGACGTCCCCTTCCGCGAAGGCGTGAAACTGTCGGGTGTCAACTCCATCAACTGGGGACGCATCATGGCGCAGGTGGTGTATTTCTTTACCACTGCCGTCTCGCTCGGCGCGCCGGACCGGAAAGTGTCGTTCACGGTGCCGACCGGCAATTTCGGAGATATCTTTGCCGGCTATGTGGCCAAGCGCATGGGTCTGCCCATTGACCGGCTGGTGATTGCCACCAATGACAACGACATCCTCGCCCGCACGCTGCGGACCGGGCGCTACGAGATGAAGCCGGTGATGGCCACGACCTCGCCCTCCATGGACATCCAGATCTCGTCCAATTTCGAGCGCCTGCTGTTTGAAGCCTATGGACGCGATGCAGGGGCTGTGCGCACCGCCATGTCCGGCCTTCGCCAGTCCGGCGCCTTCGAGATCGAGGCCGAGGCGCTGAAGGTGATCCGCCGCGACTTCCGCGCCGGCCGCGCCACGCAGAAGCAGGTGGCCGAAACGATCCGCGCGACCTTGTCCGCCACCGGTTACCTTCTCGATCCGCATACGGCGACCGGCGTTTTCGTCGCGGCGAAATATGCAAAGCCCGCAAGCCCGATGGTGACGCTGGCCACCGCCCACCCGGCCAAGTTCCCCGCCTCGGTAGAATCCGCTTGCGGAATTCATCCGGCGCTCCCATCATGGCTCGCTGATTTGATGACGAGGGAGGAGCGCTTCGACCTGTTGGAACCCGAGCTTAAGGCGGTCGAGACCTATATCGGCCAGCATGCGCGGGCGAAGGCTTAAAAGGCTGCAGCGCCGGAAAGACCGACAATGAATGTTGAAATCACCCGGCTTGCCTCCGGGTTGACTGTCGTAACCCAGAACATGCCGCATCTGGAAAGCGTGGCGCTCGGTGTCTGGATCAAATCCGGCGCCCGCAACGAGACGAGCGACGAGCACGGCATCGCCCATCTTCTCGAACACATGGCCTTCAAGGGCACGGCGCGCCGCTCGGCGCGCGACATTGCCGAGCAGATCGAGAATGTCGGCGGCGAACTCAACGCCGCCACCTCGACGGAAACCACGTCCTATTATGCCCGCGTGCTCAAAGACCATGTGCCGCTCGCCATCGACATCCTGGCCGATATCCTGACCGAATCGGCCTTCGACGAGGACGAGCTGGAACGCGAAAAGCACGTCATCCTGCAGGAAATCGGCGCGGCAAACGATACGCCCGACGATGTGGTGTTCGACCGCTTCTCCGAGGTCGCCTACCGCGACCAGACTATCGGCAGGCCCATTCTCGGCACGCCGGAAACGGTCAAATCCTTCACGCCGGACCAGATCCGCGGGTATCTGTCGCGCAATTACACGACGGACCGAATGTTCATCGTGGCAGCCGGCGCCGTCGATCACGACACGCTGGTCAAGCAGGTCGAGGACCGCTTTTCGCTGCTGCCGACGAAACCCGCAACCACACCGATCTTCGAGCCCGCGCGCTATCTCGGTGGCGACGTGCGCGAAACCCGCGACCTCATGGACACGCAGCTGCTTCTCGGCTTCGAGGGCAAGGCGTATCACATGCGCGATTTCTACTGCTCGCAGATTCTGGCCAATATTCTGGGCGGCGGCATGTCATCGCGCCTGTTCCAGGAAGTGCGCGAGCATCGCGGCCTCTGCTATTCGGTCTATGCCTTCCACTGGGGCTTTTCCGATACAGGCATATTCGGCATCCATGCGGCGACCGGCGGTGAAGACCTGCCGGAACTGGTCCCCGTCATCATCGACGAGCTGCGCAAGTCCTCCGAAGTGATCCACCAGCAGGAAATTGACCGCGCCCGCGCGCAGATCCGCGCCCAGCTACTGATGGGCCAGGAAAGTCCGGCCGCTCGCGCCGGCCAGATCGCCCGCCAGATGATCCTCTACGGCCGGATCATTCCGAATGCGGAAATGATGGAAAGGCTGGAAGGCATCACGACTTCGCGACTGACCGATCTTGCCGGACGGCTGTTTTTCGATACAGTTCCGACGCTGTCCGCCATCGGCCCGGTTGAAAAGCTGGCCTCGCTGTCGGACATCACGGCGGCGCTGTCGGCGCCGGACGTCGGGCGACACAAGGCAATCGGCTGAGCACGGCGCAATACCGCTCCGTCGGCCGCATTGCGACGGGCGGGACGGAACGCATAGGATGACGCGGTCGGTGTTTCGGTTCTTGCAACGTCAGCCGGAGATGCCCGAGCTTTACGGCGATCACCACATGCTGCGCCTTGCCCGCTATACGGATTACCGCGCCTGGTACAAGCTGCGCTCGGAAAGCCGGCAGTTCCTGCAGCCCTGGGAGCCGACCTGGCGCCATGACGAGCTGACGGAAGCCTCGTTTCGCGCCCGCGTCACGCGTCATACACAGGAATTCTCGTCCGGCCTTGCCGTGCCGCTTCTGCTGTTTCACCGCGACGACATGAGCCTCCTGGGCGGCCTTACCATCGGCTATATCCGCCGCGGCGCGGCCCAGAGCTGCATGGTCGGCTACTGGATGGGCGAAAAACAGGCCGGCCAAGGTCATATGTTTGCCGCACTCCGCCTTGTAGTACCCTACATCTTCACCGGGCTTCAGTTGCACCGCATCGAGGCTGCCTGTATCCCGGACAACTGGAAGAGCGTAAGGCTGTTGGAAAAAGCCGGTTTCGAACGGGAAGGTCTTTTGCGGAAATATCTGAAAATCAACGGCGAGTGGCGGGATCACACCCTCTATTCCCTGCTGTCGTCGGACCCAATGGACGTGAAGGCGCAAGCCCCACGATGACAAGGCCAGGCACGCGCGTTCCCCCTCTGCCGACCCGGCTGGCACTGCTGTTTGCCTGCCTGTTCATGCTTTTGCCCGGCGCGGCTCTCGCCTTCGAGCCGGTCAAGATCTCCCGCGACGACCGGGCGCTGGACCTGACGGCGACCACCGATATCTATGCCAACCAGGGCGAGGCTTTCCAGGTCTCGACCGCGGCCGGCACCGACGGCATTCGCCGGCGCATCGAGGTGCGCTCGGCAACGCCCGGCCACCAGGGCGACTGGGCCGTGTTTGCATTGGCAAACGTTTCGGAGGAACAGCTGGAGCGCGTCATCGTCGCCCCGCATTTCCGCCTGGTCGGCTCGCGCCTCATCTGGCCGGATCTCGGCTCGCAACGCATCACGGCCATCACGCCGTCTGAAGGCTTCGCGCTCGACAGGGTGCCGAGCCCGGATGCGGATGTCTTCCGCATCACGCTGAACCCGGGTTCGGTCATCACCTTCGTGGCGGAACTCACCTCGCCCAACCTGCCGCAGATCTATCTGTGGGAGCCGGATGCCTACAAGGACACCGTCAACTCGTTCACGCTCTATCGCGGCATCGTGCTCGGCATTGCCGGCTTGCTTGCGGTGTTCCTCACCATTCTCTTCGTGGTGAAGGGCACGTCCATGCTGCCGGCGGCGGCAGCGCTTGCCTGGGCGGTGCTTGCCTATATCTGCGTCGACTTCGGCTTCCTCGAAAAGCTCATCAGCATCACCTCCAGCGACGAGCGAATATGGCGGGCCTGCGCGGAAGTGGCGCTGGCCTCCTCGCTCGTCATCTTCCTGTTTGCCTATCTCAACCTCAACCGCTGGCACGTGCATCTGGGCTATGCCACGTTTGCCTGGGTGATCGGCCTTGCGCTTCTCTTCGGCGTTGCGATCTACGACCCATCGATTGCTTCGGGCATTGCCCGCATTTCGCTGGCACTGACGGCAACGGCCGGCATCCTGCTCATCATCTATCTCGGCCTCAACCGGTTTGACCGCGCCATTCTTCTGGTGCCCACCTGGGCGCTGATCCTCGTCTGGCTGTTCGGCGGCTGGATGACGGTGACGGGCAAGCTCGACAATGACATCATCCAGCCGGCGCTCGGCGGCGGCCTCGTGCTCATCGTCCTCCTCATCGGCTTTACCGTGATGCAGCACGCCTTTGCCGGCGGCGCCTACCAGCAGGGCCTGTTCTCCGATCTGGAGCGCCAGTCGCTGGCGCTGATGGGCAGCGGCGACACGGTCTGGGACTGGGACGTGGCGCGCGACAGGCTGGTGACGACACCCGACATTTCGCTGAGGCTCGGCCTGTCGCCGGGCACCATGCACGGGCCGGCGCGCAACTGGCTGCCACGCCTTCACCCCGACGACCGCGACCGCTTCAAGGCAACGCTCGACGTGCTTCTGGAGCACCGCCGCGGCAAGCTGAACCACGAGTTCCGCATCCGCGCCGAAGACGGGCATTTCCACTGGCTGCAGATTCGCGCCCGGCCGGTGCTCGGCTCCAATGGCGAAATCATCCGCTGCGTCGGCACGATCGTTGACGTGACGGAACCGAAGAATTCCGTCGAACGGCTGCTGGCCGATGCGCTCCACGACAACCTAACCGGTCTGCCGAACCGCCAGGTGTTTCTCGACCGGCTGCAATCGGTGCTCACCATTGCCGCGGCAAGCGACGCGGTGCGCCCGACGGTGATGGCGATCGACATCGATCGCTACAAGCAGGTGAACGACAGTCTTGGCATTGCCGCCGGCGACAATATCCTCATCGCGCTGACGCGGCGCCTGCGCCGCCTGTTGAAGCCGCAGGACACGCTGGCGCGCATTTCCGGCGACCAGTTCGGCCTCATTCTCGTCTCCGAACGCGATCCCGGCAAGGTCGCCGACTTTGCCGATGCCGTCAGCAAGGCGATCATGGTGCCGATCAACTTTGCCAATCGCGAGGTGATCCTGACCGCCTCCATCGGGCTCTCCTCCTGGGTGGATCAGCAGGAAAGCGCCGCCAGCCTGCTCGGCGATGCGGAACTGGCCATGTACCGGGCAAAGCGCGCCGGCGGCAACCGCGTCGAACCCTTCCGCCCGGCCTTCCGCAGCAATGGCACGCCCGACCGCCTGCAGATCGAAACGGATCTTCGCCGCGCCATCGAACGGCGCGAGCTGTCGCTTGCCTACCAGCCGATCATCCGGCTCGACAATGGCGAGATTGCCGGCTTTGAAGCGCTGATGCGCTGGGAGCATCCCAAGCGCGGCACGATTGCGCCGGCAGAGTTCATCCCGATTGCCGAAATGACCGATCTGATCGGTCCGCTTGGCCTGTTTGCGCTCGAAAGCGCCACCGCTGACCTGATGTCGTTTGAAAAGCAGACGGGCGAGCTGCCGATCTTCATGGCGGTCAACCTGTCGAGCGCGCAACTGCTGAACGCCGATCTCTATGCCGAAATCCGCTCGCTGCTCAGCCGAACCCATTTCGACCCGCAGCGCCTGAAGCTCGAACTCACCGAATCGATGATGCTGGAAAACCCGGAACAGGCGCGGCTTGTTCTGTCCAAGCTCAAGGAAACCGGCATCAGCCTGGCGCTCGACGATTTCGGCAGCGGCTATTCTTCGCTGTCGCACCTGACGCAATTCCCCTTCGACACGATCAAGCTCGACAAGTCGATCGTCGCCAATCCGTCCGATCGCGGCGCGGTGCTGCTGCGCTCGGTGATCGCCATGGCGCGGCAGATGGAGATGGTGGTGGTGGCGGAGGGTATTGCGAGCGACGAGGATGCAGGAGAGCTTGCCAAGATGGGCTGCCAGTTCGGCCAGAGCTTCCTCTTTGGCGCGCCGATGCCACCGGATGCCGTGCAGCGCCTTCTGAAGGAGCGCTTTCCGCTGACCAAGCGCGCCTGACGGGCAGACGTTTCCGCAGCACCCTTCTCCCCGTCATGACGAGGAGAAGAGTGATTGCCGATTTCCTCCCTGCCCAAGCGATGGACAGGGCTGGAGCGCGCTTTTTCAGTGCTTGCCGTGGACCAGTCCGTGGATGAATTCCAGCTTGGCGACCACGGTCGGGGTGAGGATGAAGGGATAAAGGTCGGGCACGCCCATCGAGCGGTGGATGCTGTTCATGGCGACCGTAAACGGCACCCAGGCTTCCACCAGCTGCGCGGCATCATGGGCGCGGTAGGGATTGAAATCGACCTCCGAGGCAAGCTCCGAATGGCCGCGCGGCTCCACCACCATGCCGAGGGAGCGTGCCATTTCCAGCGTATCGACCATGTGCACATAATGCGCGAAGCACTCGGCGAAATCCTCCCACGGGTGGGTGCTGGCATAGGTGCTGATGAAATGCTCCTGCCAGTCGGCGGGTGGTCCTTCTTCGTAATTGCGCTTCAGCGCCTCGCCATAATCGATCGTCTCGTCGCCGAAGGCGAGACGAAACGGGTCGAGCCTACCCATGTCGCGCACCAGCTTGTCCCAGATGTAGTGCCCGGTTTCGTGGCGGAAATGGCCGAGCATGGTGCGATAGGGCTCCTTCATCGACACCCTTATCTTTTCGCGCGTGTCGTCATCGGCTTCGGCGGCTCGGATGGCGATGAGGCCGCTTTCATGGCCGGTCATGGCTGGCACCACCGTGCCATCGGCCTTCACCTCGTCCACCAGGAAATCGAAGACCAGACCGCCTTCGGGGTCTTCGGCGCGGGTGGTGCGCGGCAGGTCCCACTTCAGCATCGAATAAAACAGATGGCGCTGCGCCTGGCTGATGGTGCGGAACTGGCGCAGGCCATCTGCGGTTGCCGCATCCGGCACCAGCCGGTTATGGCGGCAGGCGACGCAAAAAGTCTCCTCGCCCTCGGCCGGCAGCGTCCAGTTGCAGATGTCGTTGACCGCATTGGCGCAGAGGCGCAGCGCGTGTCCCGGATCCGAAACCAGCCGCCAGGAGCCGTCCTGGCCTTCGCTCAACGCATGCATGGTCAGCCGTTCCGGCACGAAAGCCAGCCTGTGGCCGCAATTGATACAGACACGGTTGTCGAAATGGATGGATTGGCCGCAGCTATCGCATTCGAAAAGGCGCATGGATCAGGTCCGTCAAACAGCAGGTCTACACATGGAAAGCCTGCCCCGACTGACGACGGGGCAGGCTTCAAAATTCTTCGAATTGGGCTTGATCAGGCCCGGTCGATGACGCCCTTGGCGCCTTCCTTCAGCTCGCCCTTGGCGTGCTGGGCCTTGCCCTTGGCTTCCTGGGCGTGACCCTTGGCTTCCAGGGAATGGTTGTCGGTCGCATCGCCGACAGCCTGCTTGACCTTGCCGGATACTTCATTGGCCTTGCCGGCTACTTTATCGCTCATGCTACCCATGGGTCTTCTCCTTGGTTTACCGCAGTTTTTTCTGGTTTGCTGCGGTTTCTGACAAGAAGAACGCAAGAGCTGCGACTTGGTTCCGCCGCTCAATCAGGCGTGGCCGGCTTCGCTCGACAGCATTTCGGGGCGCACCCCCATCAATGCCAGCGCCCGCTCATACTTATCCTCGAGCGTCCGGTCGAAGATCAGCGCCTCGGCCGCCGGGCAGTTCAGCCAGCCATTGGCGGCGATTTCCGCTTCCAGCTGGCCCGGTCCCCAGCCGGCATAGCCCAGAAGCATGGTGGCACGCATCGGCCCGCGCCCCTCGCTGATGGCCCGCACGATATCGAGCGTCGCCGTCAGCGAAATATCGTCGCTGACGGGAATGCTGGATTCGCTCACGTAATCATCCGAATGCAGCACGAAGCCGCGCCCCGTTTCGACAGGGCCGCCGTTGAGGATCGGAAAGTCGCGCGCCGCATTCGGCAGCATGATCGCATCGGCTTGGTCCACCATCTTCAGGTGCAGGAGGATTTCGGCAAACGAGATGGACTGGGCGCGGTTGATAATGAAGCCCATGGCGCCCGCCGGGGAATGGGCGCAGATATAGACGACCGACCGGCTGAAATTGCCGTCCGGCATGCCGGGCATGGCAATGACGAACTGGCCGTCGAGGAAGCCGCGCTCGCGCTTGTCGGCGGGCTTCTGCGCCAGCTGTTCTGCCAGTTTATCCGTCGGCGTCGACAATGGCATCGTGCCTCCTGCTCGGTAGGCCCGGCCCGGGAGCGGGCGAGCGGTTTTCTTTCAAGCGACCGTCTCACCTCAAGATGGGGCAGCACGCCTCATCAATCAACCGAAAATGATCCGGCTGAAGCGCAAGTGACTGGAACGCGGCGCGGGCATCGCCTAAATCTGCCGGCATGATCGTCAAAGGCCTCGCAACCATGCCCCGCCATGCATATGTGGCATTTCTCATATGCTCCGCCCTGCTCTGGGCTCAGGGCGCCTCGGCGGCCATGAGCGCCTGGGCAGAAAACGAGGGCGGGCGGATGCGAATCATCGCGCTGCCGGCAGAGCCCGACGGCACCGTGCGCGGCGCCCTGCAGATCGAGCCGAAGAATGGCTGGATCACCTATTGGAAGGAGCCCGGCCAGGCCGGCATTCCGCCGCAGATCACGATCTCGCCCGGCGACGGCATCCGCCTTCAGAAGGTGGAGTTTCCGGTACCCCGGCAATTTATGACCGGCGACGTGCGCGACCTGGGCTACGACCATGCCGTGACGCTGCCCTTCACGCTTGAGGTGGAGGACAAGGCAAAGCCGCTGATGCTGAATGCCAGCGCCTTTGTCGGGCTCTGCCGCAATATCTGCATTCCTTTCCAGGCCGATTTCCACATGGATATGGCAAGCGCAAAGGGCCTGCCCTTCGAGGAGAACCTCATTCTGGACGAGGCCAGGAAAAGCCTGCCGGAACAACCCTCCGAGGATTTTTCCGTCGCGCATCATGCCCTGACGGACGGCAAACGAAATTTGCGCGTGGGCCTGCGGCTGCCGGCGGACAGCCCGCCGCCGCAGATCTTTGTCGCAACGCCGGCCGGCCATGTGCTGTTTGACCAGACGGGTGCGCAGATGGTGGATGGCACCTATGTGGTGACCATGCCGCTTGGCAAGGGGGCAGACAAGGCGGTGGTGGCCGGGCGCAACTGGGACATTCTGGTGATTGCCGGAAGCCGCGCCATGGAAACCGCGCTTGCCTTCGATTGAGGCCGTTCTATAGTGCGCCAAACGCTGAAAGGCCGGCAGGCCTTGCCCCTTCGCAGGCCTTTCAGCCGAGCAGGTCCTGCCTGAACTTCATCCCCATTCCTGTCTGACCATCCACGAGGAGACGACCATGACGATTTCCGTCGGCGAAACGCTGCCGCAAGCCACCTTCAAGGAAAAGACCCCGGACGGCCCGGTGGAAGTGACCACCGAAGGTCTGTTCAAGGGCAAGAAGGTCGTCCTGTTTGCCGTACCCGGCGCCTTCACGCCCACCTGCTCGCTGAACCACCTGCCCGGCTATCTGGAAAACCGCGATGCGCTTCTGGAACGCGGCGTCGATGACATTGCCGTCGTGTCCGTCAACGACTGGTTCGTGATGGGCGCCTGGGCCGAAAAAAGCGGTGGCGCCGGCAAGATCCATTTCCTCTCGGATTGGGACGCCTCCTTCACCAAGTCGCTCGGCCTCGACATGGACCTCTCCGCCGCCGGCCTCGGCGTGCGTTCCAAGCGCTATTCGATGCTGGTGGAAGACGGCGTGGTGAAAAGCCTCAACATCGAGGAAAGCCCCGGCCAGGCCACCGTTTCGGGCGCCGCTGCCATGATCGAGCAGCTCTGACCCTCATCCGGACACGACGTTTTCGACCCAAGGCGGCCCCAGGGCCGCCTTGCTGCGTTATAGGATTGTTCTACTCTGTCCCGACACCCGGAAGGCTAGATGCGCCGTATACACGACCCGGCGGAACAAGCGGCCCTCTGCGACATTGTCCATCCGACTGCGCGGTATCCTTCGCGCTTCTCCGGATCGAGACACAGATGCAAGACAGAGTAGCCATTATCGGCAGCGGGCCGACGGGTCTTTACACCCTGAAGGGCCTGATCGGCGCGGCGCGTCCGCTCTCCATCACGATTTTCGAAGCGGAAGCGGAGCCGGGCAAGGGCACGCCTTACCATCCCGACATCAACGATCCGGCGATGCTGTCGAACATTCCGAGCATCGAGTTCCCGGCGCTCACCGAAACGCTGGTCGAATGGCTGTCGCGCCAGGAGGATGCCGAGCTGCAGCGTCTCTGCATTTTGCGCGAGGCGATCGATGCGCGTGAATTTTATCCGCGCGTCGTGCTGGGCGATTACATGCGCGCGCAGTTCCTGCAGCTTGTCGCCATCGGCACCCGCAACGGCCACCGCATCGAGGTGCTCGATCGCCACCGGGTGATCGACATCGCGCTGCAGGACGCAGACATCCGCCTTTCTGTGACCGGCCGTGACGGACAGCGGTTCGAAGCGGTGTTCGACCATGTGGTCATGGCAACCGGCCATAACTGGCCGGACAATACCGAGACTCGTCCGGGTTACTTCATCTCGCCCTGGCCTGCGGCAGCGTTGAAGACCATTCCGGATGGATCGATCGGCATTCTCGGCACGTCTCTCAGCGGCATCGATGCGCTGATGAGCGTGGCAACCGCCCGCGGCACCTTCCGGCTGGATACGGCCGGCGACCTGCAATACCAGCCGGCAACCGGCAGCGAGGCGTTTTGCGCCACCATGATGTCCCGCAAGGGGCTTTTGCCGGAAGCCGATTTCTACTGTCCGCTGCCCTACCGCACGCCGCAGGTCTTGACCGAGGAGGCCGTCGATGCGCTGATCGCCACCGGCCGCCACAACCTGCTGGATGCGGTGTTCGATCTCTTCCGCCAGGAAATTCTCGTGGCCGATCCGGATTATGCGGCAAAGATCGGGCTTTCGGAGCTTACGGTCGAGACCTTTGCCGAGGCCTATTACCGCGAGCGGCTGGCATCGGATCCCTTCGTGTGGGCCGCCCGCAACCTTGCCGAAACGGAAGCCAATCGCGACCGCCAGTATACGGTGCCGTGGCGCTATGCGATCCTGATTACCCATGAGATCGTGGCGCGCGCCATTCCGCATCTCGATGACACCGATCTCAAACGCTTCCATCGCCACTTCAAGTCGATCTTCGTCGACGATTATGCGACCGTGCCGCTGATGTCGATCCGCCGGCTTCTGGCGCTGAAACGCGCCGGCAAACTCAGCATCCTGGCGCTCGGGCAGGATTACGAGATTTCAAGCGACGGCGTGGAGCGCGGCGCGGTGGTGACCGCCCATGGTCAGCGATACGTGTTCGATGCCTTCATCGATGCGACTGGCCAGGCAACGCTTTCGGCAACTGACCTGCCGTTTCCGACGCTCGTGGCGCAGGGCGGCGTGCAGAAATCGGCAACACCGGTGGCACAAGGTTTTATCACCGACGACAGCCCCGTGCCGATGATCCGCACCGGCGGGATCGATATCGATGAGCTGTATCGCCCGAGAATCACCGCCCCGCTGTGCAACAATCTATATTGTGCGGCGATCTCCTTCCTCCTGCACAAGCATCCCTTCGTGCAGGGCATTACCAGTGCGGCGGAAATCGGGGAGACCGTTTCCGGCGCCATTCTGGAGGCGGTGGAAGCAAAATCCGCAAGCGTGCTTCAGCTTTCGGCATAAACCGCATCGCCGGGGGAGATCGTCACCGGACCGGCGATCTCCTCGCCAAGCCGGCCATAGACGCCGAGATGGCGGGCATTGTGGCGCATGATGGCGCGCAGCACATTGGCGTCTTCGGCAAGGCCCGGCTGGGCGGCAAGCGTCATGCCGCAGCGGCGCGTTGCTTCCGTCACGGTAATCCGGTGCTCGCCGATCCGCACGGCCTGTCCCACCCAGCGATTTTCCTCGAACCCTTCGATGCCGTCATCCGTTTCGATGAGCACCGTCGGGCGAAAACGGCGCGGATCCGGCGATGAAAGTCCGCCGAGCGTACCAAGCTTTGCAAGGGACGCTGTGGTGAGGAGATGCAAGGGGGAGACCGCGTAGCGCGGGGCAATGCGCGCCATCTGGGCCGGCACCTCTTCCGCAAAGACATCATGCACGCCTAGCGCTGCGGCAAAGCCGAAATGCGCCCGCAGATGATCGCCAAGCTCTTCCGACAAGGCGCCAAACACCCGGCCATCCGGGAAGGAAATCTGCGGCAGGCCGTCAGGCCCTGCAGAGGCCTCCAGCAGAAGCGCCGGTCGCCAGCGCGGCTCCTGCTCGGGAGCAGCCGGCCGGCCGGTCTGCGGGTCGAAGAGGGCAAAGCGGCGATCCGAGAGAACGCCATCCTTTGACACGGCAATCGATGCCGGCGCCTCGCCGCCGAGCGAGCTGACCGGATAGCGGAACACCTTTGCCACAACCCCGATTTTCCGCATTCATCCATCCCTTTGCTGTTGCGCCTGCGCGACCGTGTGGCTGAAGGCACAGGGTGCCACCCTGCCGGCGGGGGACAAGACAATTCTCACGCCTGAGTTCCAAAAGAACCCGAAGAACCCAATGGAACGCAAAAGAACATCGGCGGGGCTTGCCATTTTTTCGCCGCGATTGTTATAACATAACAAAATCCGTTCCGCCCATCCGAGGCCCCACTTATGCCCGTGCCCATGCCCCGTCGCCTGCCTTCGCTGCCGCATGCGTCCCGTCTTCTCCAGCATTCGGCGCTTGCCCGGCTGGCTGTGGTTGCTGTCGTGATCGGCGGCCTCTGGCTTGCCATTTCCTGGGCGGTCGTTCTGCCATGAGCGCCCATCCGGAACCCGTGATCCGCCTGCACAATCTGACCCTTGCCTATGACCGGCATCCGGCCGTGCATCACCTTTCCGGCACGCTGAAGGCCGGCAGCCTGACGGCGATTGCAGGCCCCAATGGCGCCGGCAAATCGACGCTCATGAAGGCCATCGTCGGCGAGTTGAAGCCGGCGGAAGGCCGCATCGAGCACAGGCTTGGCCGCACCGAGATCGGCTACCTGCCGCAGGCGGCCGAGATCAACCGGCGTTTTCCGATCGATGTGCTCGATACGGTGCTTTTGGGAGACTGGAAGGCGAGCGGCGCCTTTGGCCGGGTGCGCCACGCCGCGATGGAGCGTGCGCGCCAGGCGCTGCAGACGGTCGGCCTCGACGGGTTCGAAAAACGGCCGATCGGTTCGCTCTCGGCCGGCCAGTTCCAGCGCGTGCTGTTTGCCCGCCTGCTGCTGCAGGATGCCCGCGTCATCCTGCTCGACGAGCCGTTTACCGCCATCGATGCCCGCACCACCCGCGATCTCCTGGAGATTGTTGCCTCCTGGCATGGCGAGGGCCGCACCGTTGTTGCCGTTCTGCATGATTTCGACCAGGTGCGCAGCCATTTCCCCGAGACGCTGCTGATTGCCCGCGAACTGATCGGCTGGGGGCCGACGGAAGAGGTGATGGCACCGGAAAACCTGATGCGCGCCCGCGCCATGGCCGAGCGCTTCGATGAAAATGCCGAAGTCTGCGAGCCCGCCGCATGAGCGCCTATGACATCTTCCTGGCGCCGATGGTGGATTACGGTTTTATGCGCCGCGCGCTGGTGGCCTGCCTGTGCCTCGCGCTCGGTTCCGGCCCGATCGGCGTGTTTCTGATGATGCGGCGCATGAGCCTGATGGGCGATGCGCTGAGCCATGCAGTGCTGCCGGGCGCTGCCATCGGCTATCTCGTGGCCGGCTCGCTCTCGCTGACGGCCATGGGGCTTGGCGGGCTGGTGGCGGGGCTTTCGGTGGCGCTTCTGTCGGGCGCCGTCAGCCGGGCAACCGTGCTGTCCGAAGATGCAAGCTTTGCCAGCTTCTATCTCGCCTCGCTTGCCCTTGGCGTTCTCATCGTCTCGCTGCGCGGCTCCAATATCGACCTGCTGCACGTGCTCTTCGGCACGATCCTCGCCATTGATGCCCCTGCCCTCACGCAGATCGGCGCGATCACCTCGCTCACCCTTGTGGTGCTGGCCGTCATCTATCGCCCGCTGGTGGCGGAATGTTTCGACCCCGGCTTTTTGCGCGCCGTCGGCGGGCGCGGGCCGCTTTATCACGTCGCCTTCCTGCTGATGGTGGTGCTGAACCTTGTGGCCAGTTTCCAGGCGCTCGGCACGCTGATGGCCGTCGGCCTGATGATGCTGCCGGCCGCCATTGCGCAATTATGGGCGAAAAACCTGCCCGCCATGCTGGCGGTTGCCGTCGGCACGGCGCTCGTCTCCGGCTATTTCGGCCTCATCGCCTCCTACCATCTCGAAATCGCGTCCGGCCCGACCATCATCATGACGGCGGCGATCCTCTACGGGATTTCGATCTTCATCGCGCCCTCCGGCATTGCCCGGCGCTATTTCCCCCGCCCGCACCTCAAGGGTTAACCGCAAGGAGCCTGCCCATGTTCTCCCGCACACTCTACCTTTCTGCCTCACTGCCGGCCCTCATCGCCTTTTCAGCCCCGGTCTCGGCGGCAGAGCTGAAGGCCGTCGCCTCGTTCACCGTTCTCGCCGATGTCGTCCATCAGGTCGGCGGCGACAAGGTGAAGGTGACAAGCCTCGTCGGCCCCGACGGCGACCCCCATGAATTCGAGCCCTCGCCGAAGGATGCCAAGGCGCTGAAAGCCGCCGACGTGGTGTTCGTGAGCGGCGAAGGCCTCGAAGGCTGGCTCGACCGGCTGATCTCGGCCTCCGGCACCAAGTCGAAGCCCGTCACCGTCTCGGAGGGCATCAACACCCGCACCATGGAAGAGGACGGCAAAACCGTGACCGATCCGCATGTGTGGAACAGCCCGGTCAACGTCAAAATCTGGGTCACCAACATCGAAAAGGCACTTTCCGCCGCAGACCCAGCCGACGCCGCCACCTTCAAGGCAAACGCCGAAGCCTACACGAAAAAGCTCGACACGCTCGACGCCTATGCCCGCGAAAAATTCGCAAAAATCCCGGAAGACCGCCGCAAGGTGCTGACCAGCCACGACGCGTTTGGCTATTTCGGCCGCGAATACAAGGTGACATTCCTGTCGCCGCTTGGCGTTTCGACCGAAACCGAAGCCTCTGCCGCCGACGTTGCCAAGCTGATCGACCAGATCAAGGCCGAGCATGTGAAAACCTACTTCTTCGAAAATTCCAACGACCCGCGCCTGGTCAAACAGGTCGCCAAGGCAACCGGCGCCGAACCGGGCGGCGAGCTCTACGTCGAATCCCTGTCAAAGCCTTCTGGGCCGGCGGGGACGTATGAAAAAATGTTCCGGTTCAATGTGGACCATCTGGCCGGCGCGATGAAGGCGGGGAGCTGAGGTTTTTTGATTTTTGGTCGTGGCTCTCTCCTCGTGGTACGGGGAGAGAGTGATGTTGCAGGAGGATCACACGTGGTGCCGGAGCAGGAGGGGCGGTTTGGCGCCTTGCTTCCGAGAATTCACACAAGCGGCAAGATTTTCCCAGAGCCGCCGCTCGATTTATTTCGGCTGATGTTACTGCTTCAGATATGTTTACGACAATCTGTCTTTGGGTAGCGCACAAGCGAAACAAGCGTCAGACGACTGTCAGCTTCGGCTGCACGCGGGACTGAGCACTGATAAAGGCATCAGAACCCATAAATCATAAGGCTGCGGATTCGATACTAGGTAGCAATCTGCTGATGCGCCTCAGTGGGTATCTATTGTCTTGGAAAGAGAAATAGCTCCTTTGCGATTCCATTCTAAAAGGCTAAACGTGACATGGGCTAGCCTTTCACGGCAAAGAATTTGAGTTAAAATAAAAATGAGGACATTTTAGAGGGCGAAATGGCTAAATCAATCGCATTCTTTAATAACAAAGGGGGCGTAGGCAAAACGACTTTGCTATGCAACGTCGCAGCTTATGCATCAGAGGTACGCGATTTAAGCGTGCTGGTGATTGACGCGGACCCACAATGCAATGCGACTCAATATATGTTTGACGACAAGAGGCTATCTTACTTTTATGAAGAGACATCATCATTTACTATACACAATGTGATAAGACCGCTCTCCCTCGGCAAGGGCTACAGCAAAGAACTCACAGTCAGCAATAGTCCGCGTTTCGCCGTGGATGTATTGCCTGGGGACCCTAGACTAGCATTAACTGAAGATTTGCTGGCGAAGGACTGGGGTTCCGCTATTGGTGGCGACTCCCGCGGAATGCGAACCACGTTAATGTTCGCGGAGCTCATGAAGCGGTGCGATCATTACGACCTCGTCTTGTTTGATGTAGGCCCATCACTTGGTTCTATTAATCGTTCTGTTTTGTTGGCCAGTGACTATTTCGTTGCTCCGATGTCTATAGACATCTTCAGCGTGAAGGCAATCGACAACATCGCTGCATGGCTTTCTAGATGGCGAAAGCAATGGAGCGTTGGCGTTGAGAACGTCGATGATCCTGATGAGGTCGATACAAAGCTTGCCCGGAGTCTAGGGTTCCTTGGCTATGCATCTCAACACTATATCGCCAAAACAGACGGCTCTGGCGCGAAGCGTGCTGTGAATGCTTATGAGAAAATCATGAAGCAATTCGAGAGCATAGTGGCCTCTGAGCTTTCAACGGTTGCCCCCGCGCCCAATCAGATCGATCACTTTTTACTAGGTTCAATTCCCAACCTCCATAGCCTGATACCCATGTCGCAATCCGCACGGGCTCCGGTGTTTGGCCTCAAGGCGAGCGATGGCGTCAGGGGGGCGCACTTTTCGAAGGTGAAAGATGCTCGCGACACATTTGGCATAGTCGCAGACCAAATTCTTCAGCGGGTGGGGCTCCACTAATGATTGCGTGGCCTGAACAGCTTAAGCGCGATCTTATCTCAAGGCGAGTTGTCGTTTTTCTTGGTAGTGGCGTCAGCAAAAACTCCGTGGGAAAAGATGGAAAGACGCGCCCGCCGTTATGGGGCGAGTTCCTCGAACGCGGTCTGGCCAAGATTGGACCCAAGGGCACCGCTCACATTAAACGAGCGATCAAAGACAATGATTTTCTACACGCCTGCGAATGGATCAAAAGCAGGATGGAGGAAGAGTGGGAACACTTTATCAGAGAATGCTTTATCACACCTGCGTATGCACCGGCTGAGATACACAAACTGATATTCAACTTGGACCAGAGGATATACCTAACTCCTAATTTCGATCAAATATTCGAAAACTACGTTATTGCAGAAACTGGCGGTCAGGTCACAGTTAAAAGGCATTGTGACAAGGACGTACACAATTTCCTCCGTGAAGATCGCACCCACATTATTAAGATCCACGGGTCAATCGACCATCCCAATGAACTAATATTTTCAAATCATGATTATGCAAAGGCAAGAATATCCCACTCCGCGTTCTATGACGTTCTAGATGCATGCCTCTTGTCACACACCTTTTTATTAGTCGGATGTGGCATCTCAGACCCGGACCTTAACATGCTTCTGGAAAACCAAAGATTCAGTTTTCCGAACTCCCGACCACATTACTTAGTAACATCATCGCGCATAGCGCCAGACATGGTGAAATCATTGCGGTCGAATCGGAACTTGAAGTGCTTGTGCTACAATCCTGATAACCACCATGCTGAGTTGGTAGAGTCATTTAGAGAGCTTGCTACCCTGATGGACCAAGTTCCCGCCGGTCCATTGTTCAATTAGTGATTGTCGCAATTTATATCTGGAGCAGAACAGCTGTGTTGCGGACGTTGCACAGCAGGCAGAATGACCGAAATCGGGGGGCGCCGGTCGCTGAGGCCGACCCGTACACTATGACAGCTGTCTGTATCCTCGATACCGAAGACTGGACGGTCACGGAGCGGCACCTAAAACAGCCGCCCCCCCAAAAAACTCACACCTCCAGATCAAACACCAGCAACCCCGCCAGCCCCCCGTCGCAGGCCGCGACGATGCGTTCGCCGACTGCCTTGTGGTCGGGGTGGATGAGGTAGGCGTCGCGGGCGTCGGCTGTTTCGAAGGTGACGGCAAAGCCGTCCTGAAAACCGCCGCTCAGGCCTTCGGGCGAGACATTGGGGCCGACCTTGATCGAGACGATGCCGGGGATGATGTCCTTGAGGGCAAGGACGGCATCGAAGATCGATTGCTTGTCGGCCGTGCCAAGGGCTGATTTGAGGCGCAGGAAGACGCAGTGCAGGATCATGGTGTTCTCCGTGGTGGGTCTCTTCCGGTTTCTGGCTATGCGAAGGAGGGCGGCCGGCGGTCGCCATCCTTGTTTTAAAAAATTCAGCGTTTCTTGAACGGCGCCATGCCGAGGCGCGCCAGTTCATCGGCGCGTTCGTTTTCCGGGTGGCCGGCATGGCCCTTGACCCAGTGCCAGGTGACCTTGTGGCGCTGGTTTGCCGCGTCGAGTTGCTGCCACAGCTCGCCGTTCTTTACCGGCTTCTTGTCGGCGGTCTTCCAGCCGTTCTTCTTCCAGCCAAAAATCCACTTCGAGATGCCGTCCATGACATATTTGCTGTCGGTATGGAGGCTGACCTCGCAAGGGGTTTTGAGCGCATTGAGCGCGGTGATGGCGGCAAGCAGCTCCATGCGGTTATTGGTCGTATCCGCCTCGCCGCCGTAAAGTTCCTTCAAGGTTTCGCCATAGCGCAAAATGGCGCCCCAGCCGCCGGGGCCGGGATTGCCGGAACAGGCGCCGTCGGTAAAGATTTCCACCTGTTTCATCAGATCGCCTCCCCGCGCGGCGCAAGGCCATATTCCCCGGGCGAGACGATGGCGCGGTGGAAGCGCAGCTTCCTCAGATATTCGAGCGGATCCTTCTTCACCACCAGCGCGCCTGCCGGCGTCGTCAGCCAGTCATAGAGGCGGGTGAGGAAGAAGCGCAGGGCAGAGCCACGGCAGAGGATCGGAAGGGCTGCCGCCTCCGCATCCAGGAGCGGCCGCACCGACTGGTAACCGGCGAGCATGGACGCGCCTTTTGCGAAATTATAGGCGCCATCGGCCTCGAAACACCAGGCATTGAGGCAGATCGCCACGTCATAGGCGAGGAGATCATTGCAGGCGAAATAGAAATCGATGAGGCCGGAGAGCGTGTTATTGAGGAAGAACACGTTGTCCTGAAAGAGATCGGCATGGATCACGCCGGCCGGCAGATCACGCGGCCAGTGGGCGGAGAGATAATCGAGCTCATCGCCGATTTCCGCCTGCAGGCCCGGCAGAACCTCGTCGGCGCGCGGACCGGCCTTGGCCCAGAGCTCCACCCAGCCATCCAGCGAAAGCGCGTTCGGCCGCCTTATGGAAAAATCCGCAGCCGCCAGATGCATTTGCGCAAGCGCCCGGCCGACTTCAAAACAGTTCTGCGCCTCGGGCTTGCGCAGCCACACACCTTCCAGGAAGGAAATCAGCGCGGCCGGCCGGCCGGACAGCTCGCCCGTCAACGCCCCGTCGCGGCGCGGCAGAGGCAGCGGGCAGGAGAGCCCCCGCCGAGCCAGATGCTGCATGAGGCCCAAGAAGAACGGCAGGTCGCCCGCATCCACCCGCTTTTCATAGAGCGTCAGGATCAGCGGCTCCTTGGTGGTGTGCAGCAGGAAATTGGAATTTTCAACGCCTTCGGCAATCCCCCGATAGGAGGTGAGCTCGCCCACATCATATTGCGCCAGAAAGGTCTTCAGCTCTGTTTCGGAAATATCGGTATAGACGGCCAAATCTGTATGTCCTGCGCTTCGGGCTTTGCGACGTCATGCCCGCAAAGGCATACAGCGGCAGGCGCCGGCATGGCTAGCCCCTTGGGTGCCATGGGCACAGGATTTGGCGGGGTGGATGGGGGATGCGGGTTCAGGGGTCAGGCGTGTCGGGCGGCGGGCTCTCGAAGTGCCTCTCCACATCACGGTGCCCTTCCAGAATGTTGATCACCTCGAACAGGCCATCCCTCAGGCGGAAGAAGATGACATACCCGCGAAAGGCAGAGCTGCGGATGTCCGGCCCGAGCTCCGGCCGCAAGCGCCCCATGTCTCCCGGAAGCGCTGCCAGATGGCGACATTTCTGTCGCAGCAGGCCGGTAAAGTGTTGCCCGACCGCAACCGAACCGCTTGTCTTGGCAATGTAACGCAGGATCTCGATCAGATCCTGACGGGCGCTATCGAGATAGACAAGCCGCGCCACGTCAACGGGTGCTTTCAGAGAGCCTATCCGCTTCGGCAGCAAGCGCTGCCTCCATGTCCTCATCACTGACGCCGCCACCTTGCGCAAGGGAGGCATCCAGCGTGTCCCGAAGCGCGCGAAGCCTGACTTCCCGCTCCTCGACCAGCCGCAACCCCTCGCGCACGACCTCGCTGGCCGAGCCATAGCGGCCGGTCTGCACCGTCTGTTCGACGAATTTTTCCCAGCGCTCGCCTAAAGAAACATTCATGGCGGTCTGCTCCCGTTACGCCGTTACGATAACGAATAACAGAAATTGCGCAAGTTTGGTTATTGTCGGCTGGCGCCGTCGCGCTGGGCTTAAGCCCCCGGCCCTTCGCTTTGGGCTCAGGGCGTTCGCGGCTCAAAACGTGCCACTGGCACGTTTTGCCGGCTGGCGCCGTCGCCGCTCACCCATTCACCCAGGCCATGTCTTCGCGGGTGAGTTCGACGTTGCGCAGTTCACGGTTGACGAGGAAATGTTCGTTTTCCTCCGCCGTGATGGCAAGCTCCACCGTGGCATCGAAACGTTCGCGAAACGCCTCGATGATTTCGTCGACGATGACTTCCGGCGCAGAGGCGCCGGCGGAAATGCCGAGCGTGCGGATCGGTCCCACCTCGTCCCAGGCGATTTCGGCGGCGCGCTGGACGAGCAGCGAGCGGGTGGCGCCGGCGCGAAGCGCCACTTCCACCAGACGCTTGGAATTGGAGGAATTGGGCGCGCCGACGACGATGAAGAGATCGCAGCCGGGGGCCGCCTGCTTCACCGCTTCCTGCCGGTTGGTCGTCGCATAGCAGATGCTGTCGGCAGAGGGCGCCGTGAGGTTCGGAAACCGTTCCTGAAGCTTTGCAATCACCCCCGCCGTATCATCAACCGAGAGCGTCGTCTGCGTCACATAGCCGAGATTGTCGGGATCGATCGGCTGATAGGCTTCCGCATCGGCTATCGTATCGATGAGCGATACCGTACCTTCCGGCAGCTGCCCCATGGTGCCGATCACTTCCGGATGGCCGGCATGGCCGATGAGGATGACGTGGCGGCCGAGCCGCTGGTGGCGCATGGCCTGCTTGTGAACCTTCGACACCAGCGGGCACGTGGCATCGAGATAGAACAGGTTGCGGCTCTCAGCATCCTCCGGCACGGATTTCGGCACGCCATGGGCGGAAAACACCACCGGCTGGGCGCGGTGCTCTTCCGGGATCTCGTTCAGTTCCTCGACAAAGACGGCGCCCTTGGCCTCCAGCCCTTCCACCACATAGCGGTTGTGAACGATCTCGTGGCGCACATAGACCGGCGCGCCATAGGCCTTGAGCGCCAAAACGACGATCTGGATTGCCCGGTCGACGCCGGCGCAGAAACCGCGCGGGCCACAGAGGCGGATGGAAAGGGGCGGTTTCGACACCTGGATGTTCATAATCATTCCGGCTGAATGTCCATGTTCGCCCTCATATAAGCGAGCCGGGCGCCATGCGCCATGCAAAAAGACAAACGTCGCGTGCAAGGGCTGCGCCGGCCATGGCCCATCGCCGCCATCCCGCTGCGCGGTCGCCCGGAGCTGGACGGAAACCGACGCCTACCCGGCTTTTCCGGAAAGCTCCTGCGCCACCGCCCGGCCGGCCATGCGCGCGATGGCAAGCAGCCGGTCGGCGTCGAGGCCGTTGCGGGCCTTGGCCGACAGGCCGGACATGGTGGAACTGACGAAGTCGGTCATGCGGTCGGCAGCTTCAGGATGTCGCGCGGCAATGAAGGCGCGGATAACCGCCTCTGCATGGGCCTGCGCGGCGCAAGCCGCGTTCCGCGCGCCCGGATCGTCGCAGCGCGTCCCCTCGACCACGAGGCAGCCGGTGGCAACCGGATCTGCGACATACTGCCGGGCTGCCGCTTCCAGAACCGCCGCCAGGCATTCCGCCACCGGCCGGTCCGGCCGCAGAAGATCGGCAAGCGGAACAGCGCCGGTCGCTGCGTAGCGATCAAGCACGCGGGCATAAAGCCCTGCCTTGCTGCCGAAGGCGGCGTAGAAACTCGGCGGATTGATGCCCAGCGCCTCGGTCATATCGGCGACACTCACGGCATCGTAGCCACGGGCATGAAACAGCTGCTGGGCGGTTGCGACCCCTTCATCGGCATCGAACCGGCGCGGGCGGCCGCGGGATCGGGACGTATTTTTTGTATCAATCACTACATAAACCTTGACGCTGATGTCTCACCTATTTATGTAGCACTCGTTACGTTAATTCACAAGGATGTACATATGACCACGTTCAAGGGAAAATCCGTGCTGGTGCTGGGCGGCAGCAGGGGTATCGGCGCCGCCATCGTCCGGCGCTTCGCCGCCGACGGCGCGACGGTGACATTCACCTATGCCGGATCGCAGGGGGCAGCCGAGCAACTGGCCGCAGAAACCGGAAGCACGGCGGTCTTCACCGACAGCGCCGACCGTGACCAGGTGATATCCCGCGTGCGCGACAGCGGGCCGCTGGATATTCTGGTGGTCAATGCCGGGATTGCCCTCTTCGGCGATGCCCTGGAGCAGGATCCGGATGCCGTTGACCGGCTTTTCCGCATCAACATTCACGCCCCCTACCATGCCTCGGTGGAGGCGGCGCGGCAGATGCCGGAGGGCGGGCGCATCATCGTGATCGGTTCCGTCAACGGCGACCGGATGCCGGTGCCGGGCATGGCATCCTACGCCGTCAGCAAGTCTGCCCTGCAGGGCCTGGCGCGCGGTCTGGCCCGCGATTTCGGGCCGCGCGGCATCACCATCAACGTGGTGCAGCCGGGCCCGGTCGATACGGACGCCAATCCGGAAAACGGCCCGATGCGGGAGCTCATGCACAGCTTCATGGCCATCAAGCGCCATGGCCGGCCGGAGGAAGTCGCAGGCATGGTGGCCTGGCTTGCCGGCCCGGAAGCCGGCTTCGTCACCGGGGCCATGCACACGATCGACGGTGCCTTCGGCGCCTGATCACCGGGTGCGAAGGGGCGGCGCGTCAATGGCCCCGTGCTAGCGCCGCCGCCCCTTCCACCAGAGGCTGGCCGTCACCAGCACCAGCGCAAAGGCCAGCCCATACCAGGTCACGGCATATTGCAGGTGATTGTTGGACAGCTCGAACTGTGTGACGCCGCCTTGCGGAAAGCCGCCGGGGTTTTTCACGGCATCATCGACGTCCACGAAGAAGGGCAGCACTTTTTGCGGATCGAGCCCGGCGGTGGCCGCCATGGCATCAAGATCCTTCCAGTAAAAAATGTTCTTGGCCGGATCATTGTCAGGCACCAGCCAGGATGGTTTTGCCGGAAGCCGGTTGCGGAAATAACCGGTGAGGGCGACCTGCCCTTCGACCTGGCCTGCCTTGCGCGTATCGGCCGATTTCATCTCGTAGGGCACGAAGCCGCGGTTGACGAAGAGGGTCTTGCCGCCCGCCAGCATCATCGGCGTATAGATGTAAAAGCCGCTGCGGCCCTGATGGGTGGCAAAGAAATGCCGCTCGCGGCTGTGATCGAACACGCCTTCGATGCGCACACGGGCATATTCCTCATCCGCCCCCGCGCCTTGCTTCTCTGCCACCGCCGAAAGCGCGACAGGATCTGCCTCACGGCGCTCGGCGATCTGCGCCAGAAGCCCCTCCTTCCAGTGCAGCCGCTGCACCTGCCAGGTGCCGAGCGACAGGAGGAGGGCAAGCGCTAGGAAGACGGAGATTACGGTCGCCAGACGCTTGGCCGCGCTCATCGGGGGCTTGTGCGGCTCAGTCACGGTCGATCCGGCCTTCGCTTGCGCTATGCCTGTATTGCAGCGAGATCAGCAGGCCCTTCAGCAGCCGCAGCGACGCAAGGCATGTGATGACGGCAAAGGGCAAGGTCACCAGAAAATGCCAGATCACGCTCGGATGGAAGGTGAACTCCAACCACAGGGCAAAACCGACGACGAGAAAGCCGACCAGCAGCATGACGAAGACGGCCGGCCCATCGCCCGAATCGGCAAAGCCGTAATCCAGCCCGCAGGCCGTACAGCGCGGGCGCACCGTCAAAAGGCCATCGAACAGCTTTCCCTGCCCGCATCGGGGGCATGAGCCGCGAAGGCCGGTCGCCACGGCATCCTGCGGCGGAAAATGTGCTTCATCCTGTGGCATGAAAAACCTTCCGGCACGGGTTCCAAATAAAAAGGGCGGCAGGTGCCGCCCTTTTCAATTCTATCAAGCGGCGCTCAATGCGCCAGCGGCGCGCCCCATCCGCCCCAGACGTAGATGGCAAAGAACAGGAAGAGCCAGACCACGTCGACGAAATGCCAGTACCAGGCAGCCGCCTCGAAGCCGAAATGCTTGGTCGGGGTAAAGCCGCCATTGGCAGCCCGGATCAGGCAGACGAGCAGGAAGATGGTGCCGACGAAGACGTGGAAGCCGTGAAAACCGGTCGCCATGAAGAAGGTCGCGCCATAGATCGAGTTGCTGAACTCGAAGGGCGCATGGGCGTATTCGTAGGCCTGCACGAAGGAGAAGAACAGACCGAGCGCAACCGTCAGCGCCAAACCGTTCACCACGCCCTTGCGGTCGTTGTGCAGAAGCGCATGGTGCGCCCAGGTCACGCAGGTGCCGGAGAGAAGCAGGATCACGGTGTTGTAGAGCGGCAAGTGCCAGGGATCGAGCACTTCGATGCCCTTCGGCGGCCACTGGCCACCGGTTGCCGTCACGCGGCTTGCCTGGATCGCCTCATTGGCAAAAAGGCTCGCATCGAAGAAGGCCCAGAACCAGGCGACGAAGAACATCACTTCCGACGCGATGAACATGATCATGCCATAGCGCAGGTGCAGCGATACAACCGGCGTGTGATGGCCCTCGCGGCCTTCCTTGATCGTATCGGCCCACCAGCCGACCATGGTGTAGATGAGGATCGCCAGGCCGATGAAGAACAGCCACGGATGCGCAAAATCCAGACCGAACAGGTGGAACTGCCCGCCATGCAGGTAGCGCATGTAGCCAACGCCACCGAAGGTCAGCACGAAGGCGCCGAGCGAGGCCATGAGCGGCCAGATGCTCGGGTCGATGATATGGTAGTCGTGGTTCTTTTGATGCGCTTGCGCCATGCCAGCAGTCCCCGATGTTTCTCCTCAAGCCTCCCCGCGCAAGCGGGCAGGCCCTCTCTCACAACTTCTTCGCGCTGCCTTCGCCCTTATCCTTCAAACCGGCAACCGGTTTTGCCCCCTGGCTGGGATAGAAGGTGTAGGACAGCGTGATATTCCGGATATTCTTGGTTTCTTCCGCCGTTACGATCTGCGGGTCGATGAAGAACACCACCGGCATGTCGAGCGTCTGACCCGGCTGAAGGGTCGTTTCGGTAAAGCAGAAGCACTCCACCTTGTTGAAATAGGCGCCCGCTTCCATGGGCGTCACGTTGAACACCGCCATGCCGGTGACGGGCACCGGCGAGCGGTTGGTGGCCTGATAGGCGATCTGCACGGTTTCGCCGATTTTCGGCTCGATGGAGCGGTTGACCGGCTTGAACTCCCAGTTGAGGCCGGGCGAGATGTTAGCGTCGAAGGTGACGCGCATCGTGGCGTCGAGAATGGTCTCGGAATACTGCTCGACGCGTTGCGTCGTGCCGTTATAGCCGGTGACCTGGCAGAACAGCCTGTAAAGCGGCACGGACGCATAGGCCGCGCCGACCATGCCGCCGACAAAAACGAGGCAGGCGACCAGGATCGCGCCGTTGCCGACCTTCTGTTTCCTCACGGTGCTGTCAACCGTCATGCCGTACTCCTCCATCCCCCTCAAAGACGCTTCAGCCGGTTCCGCTGATCTTGATCAGTGTCACCACGTAGAAGATCACCACGAGCGCGCCGAGCACCAGGCCAAGCGCGATATTGCGCCCGCGACGGGATTTCTTCTGCGCCTCGTTGATCTTGACGGTCTCCACCATCACAGACCTCCGGCAAGGCCGGCAAACGCCCCGGCATAATGGCTGGCAATCAGGCCAAGGAAGATCGCAAACAGATAGACTAGCGAATAGGCGAACATGCGCTTGGCCGGCAGCATTTTCTCGTCGCCGTCGGCCATGCGCCAGACGGCGATGGAACAGAGAACGAAAAGGGCGCCGAGAATGGCAGCAAAGGCACCGTAGACCCAGCCGACAAGGCCGGTCAGCGCCGGCGACACGCCGGCGATGGCGGTGGCGACGGCATAAACGACGATCTGGTTCTTGGTGGCGCGCTCACCGGCAACGTTGGGCAGCATCGGAACGCCGACCGCGCCGTAGTCGCGCATCTTGAACAGCGCCAGCGCCCAGAAATGCGCCGGCGTCCACAGGAAGATGATGAGAAACAGCACGATGCTGTCGAGCGACACGCCGCCGGTCACGCAGGCCCAGCCGATCATCGGCGGAAACGCGCCGGAGGCACCGCCGATGACGATGTTCTGCGGCGTCGAGCGCTTCAGCCACATCGTATAGACGACCGCGTAGAAGAAGATGGTGAAAGCAAGCAGGCCGGCCGAAAACCAGTTGACCGCAAGGCCGAGGATGCAGACGGAAAAGGTCGACAGCGTCAGCCCGAAGGCCAGCGCCTCCTGCGGGCGAATGCGGCCGGCGGGAATCGGGCGGCGCGCCGTGCGCGTCATCACCGCATCGATATCGGCATCGTACCACATGTTGAGCGCACCCGATGCGCCGGCGCCGACGGCCACGCACAGGATCGCGATGAAGCCGATCACCGGATTGATGGTGCCCGGCGCCAGAAGCAGGCCGGCAAAGGCGGTAAACACCACCAGCGACATGACACGCGGCTTCAGAAGTTCGAAGAAATCGCGCGCGCCGGCTTCCGACAGACGAAACTCGTCCTCGTCTCCCAAGGCGGCGTGATGATCGATGGCAGTCATGCGGTCAGTCCTGTTGGTTGGGCGGCCATGGCACGACGTCGCGCCATGGCCAGAAGCAGATCACTTGATGCGCGGCAGCTGTTCCCACTGGTGGAACGGCGGCGGCGAAGACAGCTGCCATTCCAGCGTCGTGGCACCTTCGCCCCACGGATTGTCGCCGGCGACGCGCTTCTTGGCAAAAGCCTCCCAGACGCAGAAGAGGAAGATCAGCACGCCGACGAAGGAGATGTACGAGCCGATGGATGACACGTAGTTCCAGCCGGCAAAGGCATCCGGATAATCGATGTAGCGGCGCGGCATGCCGGCAAGGCCGAGGAAATGCTGCGGGAAGAACACCAGGTTCACGCCGATGAACATCACCCAGAAATGCAGGTTGCCGAGCTTTTCCGAATACATGTAGCCGGTCATCTTCGGGAACCAGTAGTACCAGGCCGCAAAGATCGCAAAGACCGCGCCGAGCGACAGCACGTAGTGGAAGTGGGCCACCACGTAATAGGTGTCATGCAGCGAGCGGTCGAGGCCGGCATTGGCCAGCTGTACGCCGGTGACGCCACCGACGGTAAACAGGAAGATGAAGCCGATCGCCCAGATCATCGGCGTGCGGAACGACAGCGAGCCGCCCCACATCGTTGCAATCCACGAGAAGATTTTGACACCCGTGGGCACCGCAATCACCATGGTGGCGAACACGAAATAGCGCTGCGCATCGAGCGACAGGCCGACCGTGTACATGTGGTGCGCCCAGACGATGAAGCCGACGGCACCGATGGCCACCATTGCATAGGCCATGCCGAGATAACCGAAGACCGGCTTTTTCGAGAAGGTCGAGACGATGTGGCTGATGATGCCGAAGCCGGGCAGGATCAGGATGTAAACCTCCGGGTGACCGAAGAACCAGAACAGGTGCTGGTAGAGGATCGGGTCGCCGCCGCCTTCGGGCGCAAAGAAGGTCGTGCCGAAATTGCGGTCGGTGAGCAGCATGGTGATGCCGCCGGCGAGAACCGGAAGCGACAGCAGAAGCAGGAAGGCGGTGACCAGCACGGCCCAGGCAAACAGCGGCATCTTGTGCAGCGTCATGCCCGGCGCGCGCATGTTTAGGATGGTGGTGATGAAGTTGATCGCACCGAGGATGGACGAAGCGCCCGCCACGTGCAGCGAGAAGATAGCGAGATCCACCGCGGGTCCGGGCTGGCCGGAAGTGGCCAGCGGCGGATACATGGTCCAGCCGCCGCCGACGCCGTAAGCGCCTGCCGGGCCTTCCACGAACATGGACAGAAGCAGCAGCAGGAAGGCCGGAACGATCAGCCAGAAGGAGATGTTGTTGAGGCGCGGAAACGCCATATCCGGCGCCCCGATCATGATCGGGATCATCCAGTTGGCAAAGCCGCCGATCATCGCGGGCATGACCATGAAGAAGATCATGATCAGCGCATGCGCGGTGGTGAACACATTATACATGTGCTTGCCGCCGTCGATGGCCGCATCCCCTTCGAAACCGTAGACCATGGCGGCAAGGCCATGGAAGATCTGGATGCCGGGCTCCTGCAATTCCATGCGCATGGCAACGGAAAGAAGGCCGCCGATGATGCCCGCCATGATCGCGAAGATCAGGTAGAGCGTGCCGATATCCTTGTGGTTGGTCGATTTGAACCAGCGCTCGAAGAAGCTCAGCTTATGATCGTGGTGATGGTCGTCGCCGGCATGCGCCTCGTGGGCGGCATGGGCGTGATGACCGTCGTGTGCGGAATGTCCAGCCATTGTCCTCGTTCCCCCTTACTTGGATGCCACGTTAAGCGCAGGCGCGCCGGCAGATGCCGTCAGCACCTTGTATGCGCCCGGCAGATCGCTTGCGGCCGCCGTCAGCCAGGCATCGTATTTCTCCTGGGAGACGATGCGGATGGCGATCGGCATGAAGGCGTGGTCCTTGCCGCAAAGCTCGGAACACTGGCCGTAATAGAGGCCTTCCTTCTCGGCGCGGAACCAGGTCTCGTTGAGGCGACCCGGCACGGCATCGATCTTCACGCCGAAGGCCGGCATGGCAAAGGCATGGATGACGTCGGTCGGCGCTGCCGTGACCAGCATGCGCACGGTCTTGTTGACCGGGAGCACCATTTCGTTGTCGACGGCCAGCAGGCGCGGATAGACCTTCATGTCGGTCTTGCCGGCAGCCGTGCGCTCCGCTTCCTTCAGCATGTAGCTGTCGAAGGCAAGCGGCGCTTCGCCACCTTCATATTCGTAGTTCCACTGCCACTGGGTGGCGGTCGCCTTCACCGTCACGTCGGGATTTTCCGGCATGGTCAGCTGGGCGTTCAACAGGTTGAACGAGGGAATGGCGAGAAACAGCAGCACCAGAACCGGACCGAGCGTCCAGGCAACTTCGATGGCCGTGTTGTGGCTGGTACGCGAGGGCACCGGATTGGCGCTGGCGCGGAACTTCACCACGACCACCACCAGAAGCACCAGCACGAACAGCGTGATAGGCACGATGAACCAGAGGCTGTAATGGTTGAACCACTTGATCTCGTGCATGATCGGCGTCACCGCCTGCTGCTGGTCGATCTGCCATGGAACCGGTTGGTCTGCAGCCGCCCCCGAGGCGCAGAGCAGACAGATCATCGCAGCGAAAGCTGCATAGGCTCTGTTCATCACTATTTCTCTCCCCAAGCATTTGATCTGGATCAGATCGAAACGCAGAATCCCAAGCTATAGGCTATCGGTTCAATCACAGTTTGCCAACTGCCGCAATATGCGCCAGTTGCATCTGGCGTTCGCGCCCGTGCGGCATTTTTGCGCGTTGTCAATTCCGCGACGATCCGCCCACGGTGATCGCACCCGCATTATAGCCTCGCAACAGCGCCAAACGGCGGGAACTGCGCTCTTGCGCGGCTCCGCATTTTTGCCGCACTCGCCTGAAAAGAGGGTAAGGGCTTTTCATTAACCCTCCCCGGCGACAAGATTAGCACGACTGATTCGAAAGACAGAGGTATTCATGCGTTTCTCCCTCCTGCGCGCCGCAGCGCTGGCCGCTCTGCTGCCCGGCGCCCTGCTCGCCAGCCCGGTCCTGGCGCAAGCGCCGCAGACGGGGGAAAAGCAGGCAAGACCGCAGCAGAGCGCCCCGCAGCAGCCCTCTGCGCAGCAGTCGCCGGCGCTGACCCCCGGTGCCCAGCAGCCGGCTGCACCCGGCGCGTCTCCGGCCGGCGCTCCGCCCGCCGGCACCGTGCGCGGCAATCATGGCGCCTGGTCCGTTCTCTGCGACAAGCCGGCCGGAAGCTCCGTCGAACAATGCGCGCTGATGCAAAATGTCATTGCCGAGGATCGGCCGGAGGTCGGCCTTTCCGTCGTCGTCCTGAAGACGGCGGACCGCAAGGCCAAGATCCTGCGCATTCTCGCGCCGCTCGGCGTACTCCTGAAAGACGGCATGGATCTCTTCGTCGACGGCAACAATATCGGCCGCGCCTATTTCACCCGCTGCTTCTCCGAGGGCTGCTATGTGGAGGTGGAGATCGACGACGAGCTGATGAAGATCCTGCGCGCCGGCAAGAACGCCGTCTTTGCGCTGCGTGAATCCGTCGATCAGGACCGCGTCGGCATTCCGATCGAGCTTGCCGGCTTTGCCGATGGTTATGACGCGCTGCCCTGATCTTGGCTGACGCCCCACAAGGGCGCGGCTGCGCGGCCCGCGGCGGCGAAGATAAACTTGCGCCGCCGTTCTGACAGACCTACATCGGACGTGAAAGCCGGATGCATCCCAAGCGTCCGCCACAGGAGCGCCACGATGACCACCGACCTCATCAACCTTTTCGATTGCGACGAGACGCGGCTGCGCGAGATGGTGGCCGCAGCGCTTGCCGGCGCCGATGATGGCGAACTGTTTCTCGAGCATGCGCAGGCCGAATCGCTCTCCTTCGACAACGGGCGCCTGAAGGGCGGCTCCTTCAACACCGACCAGGGTTTTGGCCTGCGCGCGGTGGCGGGCGAAGCAGTGGGCTATGCCCATGCGGGCGAGCTGTCGGTGTCTGCCCTGTCGCGCGCGGCGGATGCGGTTGGCGCCGTCACCCGCGGCTATTCCGGCTCCTATGCGGCCGCGCCGCAACGCACCAACAGACGCCTTTACGGTGACGAAAACCCGATCGGCTCTCCGACATTCGAGCAGAAGGTGGCGCTTCTGACCGAGATCGACGCCTATCTGCGCGCCAGGGATCCGAAGGTCCGCCAGGTGACCGCCTCGATTGCCGCCAGCTGGCAGGTGGTCGACATCCTGCGCGCCGATGGCCACCGCGTGCAGGACGTGCGCCCGATGACGCGGCTCAACATCTCCGTCGTGGTCGGCGAAGGCGACCGGCAGGAGAGCGGCTCCTTCGGCACCGGCGGGCGCATCGGCTTTGGCGATTTCATCGCAAACGGCAACTGGCAGACGGGCGCCGACGAGGCGCTGCGCCAGGCCTTCGTCAATCTGGAGGCCATCGAGGCACCGGCCGGCACCATGGATGTGGTGCTCGGCAACGGCTGGCCGGGCGTGATGCTGCACGAGGCCGTCGGCCACGGGTTGGAAGGCGATTTCAACCGCAAGAAGACATCCGCCTTTGCCGGCCTGCTCGGCGAAATGGTGGCAGCCCCCGGCGTCACCGTGGTCGATGACGGCACGATCGACAACCGCCGCGGCTCGATCACCATTGATGACGAGGGCACGCCGTCCGCCTATAACGTGCTGATCGAGAACGGCAGGCTGGTCGGCTACATGCAGGACCGGCAGAATGCCCGCCTGATGGGCATGACGCCGACCGGCAACGGCCGCCGCCAGGGCTATGCCCACCAGCCGATGCCGCGCATGACCAACACCTACATGCTCTCGGGCGACAAGACGCCGGAGGAAATCATCGCCTCCGTGAAAAAAGGCATCTATGCCGTCTCCTTCGGCGGCGGGCAGGTGGACATCACCTCCGGCAAGTTCGTGTTCGGCTGCACGGAAGCCTATCTCATCGAAAACGGCCGGATCGGCGCGCCGATCAAGGGCGCCATGCTGATCGGCAACGGCCCGGATGCGATGAAGCGCGTCTCGATGGTCGGCAATGATTCCAAGCTCGATACCGGCATCGGCAATTGCGGCAAGGCCGGCCAGTGGGTGCCGGTCGGCGTCGGCCAGCCGCATCTCAGGATGGACCAGATCACCGTCGGCGGCACGAAGGCCTGACGGGTGAGCGAAAACGCGCTGGTTCCGGAGCTTGCCGTCACCGACTGGGCAGCAAGCCGCGCTTTCTACCTTGATCTCATCGGCTGTACGGTCCTCTACGAGCGCCCGGAAGAAGGTTTCAGCTTCCTGACGCTTGGAAGCGCTCAGTTGATGATCGACCAGATCGGCACCGGCCGCACCTTCGATGACGCGATGCCGCTCGCACCCCCGCTCGGCCGCGGCCTCAACCTGCAGCTTCGCGTGCCGGATCTGTCGGCCCTCGTCAAACGTCTGGAACGCGCCGGCCATCCGCTTGTCCTGCCGGTCAAGGACACATGGTATCGCCGCGACGACCACGAGGTCGGCAACCGCCAGTGCCTCGTCGCCGATCCCGACGGCTACCTCTTGCGGCCCTTCGAGGATCTTGGCCGTCGTCCTCGCACCGGAGACGCGCCGGACGGCTTGCGGTAAGGAAAAATTCCATTACCTTGAAGCCAAAGGAGATGTGCCATGGCCTCTTTGACCGTGACCGCCAAGGGGCAGATCACCCTCAGGCGGGAGCTTCTGAACCATCTGGGTGTCCGGCCGGGGGAACAGATCGAACTCGACAGGCTTCCGGGCGGTGAACTGCGTCTGAAGGCCGTGCGGCCGACCGGCAGCATCGAGGGCTTTATCGGGCGCCATGCCGGCAAGGCGGCACAACCCCTGTCGATCGAGGAGATGAACCGGATTGCCGCCGCCGGCTGGGCTGGCGAGGAATGAAGATTGCCGTCGACACGAACATTCTGGTTCGCGCCGTGCTGCAGGACGATGCGGTGCAAGGTGCTGCCGCGTCTCGTCTGTTGCAGGAGGCCTCGCTGATTGCGATCTCGTCATCCTGTCTCTGCGAATTTGTCTGGGTGCTGTTGCGCGGTGCGAGACTTTCCCGGCAGGAGGTTGCGCGCTCCCTTCGCGACCTGCTGGAGGCCGGCAATGTCGCGATGGATCGCCCGGCCGTGGAGGCCGGACTGGCGGTTCTGGAAGCGGGCGGCGATTTCGCAGACGGCGTAATCGCCCACGAGGGACAGTGGCTCGGCGGTGAGACCTTCGTGTCGTTTGATCAGAAGGCTGTCGAAGTGCTAGAGGCACAGGGCCGCCTGGCACGCCTTGCTTCCTGACCCGCTTGCAGTGCTGTGCCGATAAGCGCATCCGCGCGAGAACGGGCACCGGCATGGTGGCGTGAGCAGAACGTGAACAGTGAAACCGGGCGTTCCAGGCAAACCCCTTTGCCGCAGACGCCTTCGATACAGGACCGATATGCCGATACTTCCCCGCCTGCCGCAGGCCGTCATCTTCGATATGGATGGCCTGTTGCTCGATACCGAAATCCTCTATCGCAGCTCGATCATTTCCGCCGCCACGGAGAAGGGTCTTCCGATCGGTCCGTCGATCTATGAGGGCATGCTGGGCAGGCCCTGGGTCAGCATCGCGGGCCTTTTGCGGGAGCATTACGGCGAAGCGTTCGATGCCGATGGCTTTAGGACGGTATGGCTTGCGCATTTCGACCGGCTGCTGGAAACCGACCTGCGGCTGAAGCCGGGGGTGACGCAGATGCTGGATCTGCTCGATACCCTCTCCATTCCGCGCGCCGTCTGCACCTCCTCGGCCCATTTCCAGGTCAAGCATCACCTCGGCGAACTCGGCATTCTCGGGCGCTTCGACCATGTGGTGGCGCATGGCGATTATGCCCGCGGCAAGCCGGCGCCCGATCCCTATCTGACGGCCGCGGGACGGCTCGGCGTCGCGCCGGCGCTTTGTCTGGCGCTCGAGGATTCCCACAACGGCATCCGCAGCGCGGCCTCTGCCGGGACCATGGCGGTGATGGTGCCCGACATGCTGCAGCCGACAGAGGAAATCCGGGCGCTCTGCGCGGCCGTGGCCGACAGTCTTGACCATTGCCGCGCCTTCTTCGATCGTCACCCGGCCGTCGTCACGCCGGCCTGAACAACCATTTGCGCTCCACCGCCGCGGCAAGATCGAGACCGTTGGCATGGGCAAACAGCAGGATGTGGCCGAGCACATCGGCGGCTTCGTCGGCCAAGTCGCGCTGCATGTCCTCGACACTGCGGCCCTTGGGCCGGCCGCGCCCGCTGAGCCGGTTCCAGCTTTGCGTGAGTTCGCCCACTTCCTCGTGCAGTTTCAGCACGAACCAGTCGGGATCGCGCGTCACGCCATGCGCCTCGGCATAGCGGTGGGAGGCAGTTTCAAACTCATCGATCAGCTGACGCAGCATGATGTTCTCCTTTTGTTTTAGCCACAGAACACCGATTCGCGAGGAAGATCCATCCGCTCGCGTCACGCGCATCGGGATGTCGCCCTGCCCGGCGATGACGTGCCGGAACGGCTCCGCCCCGCATTCGCTTGACAGGCCTTTGAGGCGGACGCAGAACCGGCGCTCACATTCCTCCATCCGCCCCTTCAGAACGCCCTCCCCTACCCGGCCCGCCCATGACCCTTTCCGACATGCTTGCGGCAGATGTCGCGGCCTTTCCTGCCCTGCATCCGCTGAGGCAAATCCTCGCCCTTCTCGCCACCGCCCTCGTTGCGGGTCTGGCGCGTGGGTTTTCCGGTTTCGGCGGCGGGCTGATTTTCATACCGATGGCCAGCGCCATTGCCGGGCCGCAGGCCGCCTCGCCGCTTCTTCTGGTGGTCGACTGGGTGATGACGCTCGGAATGTTGCCGGAGGGGTGGCGGCGGGCGAACCGGCGCGAGGTGGCAACGCTTCTCATCGGTGCGCTGGCCGGCGTGCCCGTCGGCACGGCACTTCTCGCCTTTGCCCCGCCGCTTGTGCTGCGCTGGATCATTTCGGTGACGGTTATTGCCCTTCTTGCCTTCCTCATCAGCGGCTGGCGCTACAAGGGCCGGCCGAAGGCACCGCTTGGCGTTGCAACCGGTGCGGTTGCCGGCCTCTTCGGCGGCGTCGCGCAACTGTCCGGCCCGCCGATCGTCGCCTATTGGCTGGGCGGGGCGAGCGACCGGGTGGTGGTGCGCGCCAATATCGTGCTTTATTTCGCGCTCGCCTCCCTGATATCGGCCACCGCCTATATCAGCGCCGGCCTGTTGCGGGTCGATACGCTGCTTCTCGCGGCAGTCGTCGGCCCCGGTTATGGCCTCGGCATTCTGCTCGGATCGCGCCTGTTCGGCTTTGCCGACGAGGCGACGTTCCGGCGCATCTGCTTCTGCCTGATTGCCGGCGCCGGCCTCCTCAGCCTGCCGGTGTTCGACGCTCTGCTGCACTGATGGTATTTGCAGTGCTTCATTAGCAAGGCTTAAAGGTCTCAGCGCTAGCGTGCCGCGAACAACTGGCGGTGAAGCAGTGCAGATGAATGGAAAGATCGACGCCCTGTGGCGTCGCAGCGTCAAGCGTGGCCTGATTGCCGGCGGGCTTGAGACGGCGGGCATTCTGGCGCGGGCCGGCCTGATGCGCGAGGCGCGCGGTCGCGGCGCGATTTTCACCCTGCATCACGTGCGCCCGCCGGAGCCGCGGCTTGCCGCGCCGAACGCCCATCTGGAAGTGACGCCGCAATTTCTCGATGCCGCCATCAGTCGGCTTGCCGAGGATGGCTATGATTTCGTCGCCCTTCAGGACGTGCCCGCGCGCCTAGCCGAACCGCCCGCGCGCCCCTTTGCCTGCTTCACGCTGGATGACGGCTACCGCAACAATGTCGAGCACGCTTTGCCGGTGTTCGAGCGTTACCAGGTGCCGTTCACCATTTTCATCAATGAGGGCTTTGCCGACCGCACCCACACCATCTGGTGGGAAACGCTGGCCGAGCTGTTGAACGAGACCGACAGGCTGAGCTTCGATTTCGGCGCCGGGCCGGAAACGCTTGATCTGACCGCCGGCAGTGCCCGGCTCGATGCGTTTGATCGCTTTGCGCTCTACATCGAACGCGACAACGAAGCCGATGCGGTGGCCGAGCTGGATGCGCTGGCGTGCCGCCATGGGATCGAGCCGCTCGACATCACACGCCGGCTGACACTCGGCCGCGAGGATCTGTCAAAACTGTCGCGCCATCCGCTCGCCTCGCTCGGCGCCCATACCGTCAGCCACCGGGCGCTGAAACGCCTATCAGATGCCGATGCCGGCGCCGAGATGAAGCGCTCCGCCGACTGGCTGGAGGCGCTCACCGGCACACGTCCGGCCGCGATCGCCTATCCCTACGGCACGCAGGCCGCCGTTTCCGAGCGCGACCAGGCGCTGGCGCAGGCGCTCGGCTTCACTGTGGCCGTCACCACGCAGCCGGGCACGGTCTGCGCGGCCGACACCGAACGGCTGACCGCCCTGCCGCGGATTTCGCTGAACGGCTATTACCAGGAGCCGCGCTACGTGGCAGCCCTTGCCTCCGGCATTCCCTTCGCCATGGGCACGCCCTGATCAGAACATCCTGACGGGCACGCCTTGACTCCGGGGAAACCCGGTGACGGAAGGGCAGCCTCTCCCGTCACGGATACATGCGCACCTTCGACCAGCCTTCGGCCTCGCCCTCGCGGCGAAACTCCACCCGGTCATGCAGGCGGAACGGACGGTCGTGCCAGAACTCGATCGAGCTCGGGATGATCCGAAAACCCGACCAGTGGGCCGGACGCGGAATGTCGCCGATGGCATAGCGGGCGGTATATTCGGCTACCGCCTTTTCGAGCGCAAAGCGTCCCTCGAGTGGGCGCGACTGTTTCGATGCCCAGGCGCCGATCCGGCTGCCGCGCGGGCGCGACGCATAATAGGCATCCGCCTCCTCGTCGGACACGACGCTCACCGGTCCGCGCAGCCGCACCTGCCGGCGCAGCGACTTCCAGTGGAAGCACATCGCGGCCTTGCCTTGCCCTAAGATCTCCCGGCCCTTCTGGCTTTCGAAATTGGTATAGAAGACGAAGCCGCGCTCGTCGAAGCCCTTCAGCAGCACCATGCGCACATTGGGCAGGCCGTCTGCATCCACCGTGGCAAGTGCCACGGCATTGGGATCGTTGAGTTCGGAACCTTCCGCATCCTTCAGCCATTCAGCAAACAGGGCGAAGGGCTCGTTTTCCTCGGTGAAGTCACCGCTTGTTAACCGATCTTGCGACATATTGACTAAAATGCTCCCGATCTGATCAAATGGACCCGTGAACCTTTTCCGGACTGGACGCAAGGTGGCAGTGACAGACAAGACAAAATATCGCATCCGATCGCCGCTGTCGCTCACGCTCAAAGCAGCCCTTTTGGTTACCCTTTCGACGACAATGTCGGGCTGCACCAGCGGCGCCTTCGACCTGTTCGACAGCTCTGCCAAGGTGGACCGCAGCCTCTCCACATCCACCATTCCCAAACGCTCGCAGGAAGCGGTCTCCGACGAAGTGACGGTACGCAATGCCGTCACCTCCGCCGACCTTTCCAAGGTGTCGGGCGCAGCACTCCCCTGGGCCAATACGGCAACCGGCAGCGCCGGTGTCGTCTCCGGCATCCGCGAGGCCAATGTGGCAGGCGTCGTCTGCCGCGGCTTCGTCACCACCCGCCATTCCTATGAAGGCATTGCCAAGTTTACCGGCCAGGCCTGCATGGCAAACAGCGGCGACTGGATGCTGACCTCCTTCGAACGGCAGTAATATCCTTCCTCTTTCCGGTAGAGACCCGCAGCGCAACCCCGCGCTGACGGACAGACATGCCGTCGCCGCAACTATCATTCCTCAGGATCGGCTGGTTACTGCGCGGTAATCTTAATTCCAAGTCGCCGGCGCGCGTAAATTCTCCTTAGAGAGTGTCACGATTATATTTCTTCACCATAGGCCAAAAGGGCGAAGTTCCGGCAGCGGAACCCTTCGCCGACGGCAAGAGTTGTTGTCGACAGCAGCCGCCGGGCGTTCCGGTGAGGCTGCAAACATAAGCGGTGGACGGTATGCGCGATCCCTATTCCCTTCTCGGCGTGAAGAAAGATGCCGGTGCCGACGAGATCAAGGCTGCCTGGCGTTCCAAGGCGAAATCGCTGCACCCGGACCATAACCAGGACGATCCGGCCGCCACCCGCCGCTTCGCCGAAATGGGCCAGGCCTACGAGGTCTTGAAGGATCCCGAACGCCGCAAGCGCTACGACCGCGCCTATGAGACCCACCAGACCATCCTGCAGCAGCGCGAAAACGCCCGCCAGGCGGAAGAGCGGGCAAAGGCCGCCCGCGCCAAGGCCGAACAGGTGATGGAGGAACTGGCGCGCGCCAATGCGCAGCGCGCCCAGAACCAGGCCAATCAGAACCGGGCGAATGCCACGGCCGGCGCCAGCACGCTTGGCGGGGCGGAGGAAAACCCGGAAGACCTGATCAACCGCATTTTCGGTCCCGCCCCTTCGGCGGGCTCCTCCACGGCCTCGCAGGCAGGAACGACCGGCAGTCGGCGCAGCAACGCAGAGGCAGGTGCGCAGGCTGGACAGGACCATGCCCGCACCGAGCGGCCCCAGCCCTCTTCGGCCAAAGGGCAGGCAGGCGCCGCACAGACCCAACGGCCCGCAGCCGAAAGCAGCAATCCGGATGCGACCCGGCCCGAACCAACTGGCCAGAAAGTGCCGCCGCCGCTTCCGCTTCAGGCGATCGAGCTTCTTTCCGGTCTCATGCGGCGAATCCGCGGCACGGCCCCGCCCCCGGAAAAGGCGCCCGACCTGTCAACGACCGCCACCGTGTCTCTTCAGGACATGCTGGCCCTCAACACGGCAACCGTCATCCTGTCCGACGATCGCGAAGTGCGCTTTCCGCTGGAGGCCGGCATGACGGATGGCCAGGTGCTGCGTCTCATCGGACAGGGACTGCGGCTTCCCGGCGCCCAGCGCGGCGACCTGCTGGTGACCCTGAAGATTGCCCGTGACAATCGTTTTCATGTGGAAGGTTTCGATCTCCACACCGTGTTGCCGATCTCGCTGGAGGATGCGGTTCTGGGCACCGAGGCCGAGGTGGAGACGCCGGGCGGGCGCGTTCCCGTCTCCATTCCGGCCTGGACCGGATCGGATCAGAGCGTGCGGATCGAAGGTCTTGGCTTGGCAAACGATGCCGGCGGGCGCGGCGATCTGGTGGTCGAACTGCGGGTGGTGTTGTGGGAAAAGCCCGACCCGAAGGTCATCGATCTGATGCGCCACATGCGCCACGGCCTCTTCGTGTGACGCCATTGTGACGCTATCCCCAGGCGGTTGCGTCTGCGCACCCATTGTTACACCCCCTTACAGGAGATGATCTCACGCCTGCTTGAACGTCGGGACGGCCTATGCCATAGGCAACTTTCGTCTTAAGTCTTAGAGGATAGAGTATGGCTCAGGCATCCGGCCTCATGGCAGGCAAACGTGGCATCATCATGGGTGTCGCGAACAACCGTTCCATCGCGTGGGGGATTGCCAAGGCCATTCATGCCCAGGGCGGCGAAGTGGCGCTCACCTATCAGGGCGATGCGCTGAAGAAGCGCGTCGAGCCGCTGGCCGCCGAAATCGGCGCTTCGCTTGCCGGCCATTGCGATGTCAGCGACGAATCGACCATCGATGCCGTCTTTGCCGATATCGAGCAGCGCTGGGGCAAGATCGACTTTCTCGTGCATGCCATCGGCTTTTCCGACAAGGACGAGTTGACCGGCCGCTACGTCGATACGACCGCCGACAATTTCGCCAAGACCATGCAGATCTCCGTCTACTCCTTTACCTCGGTTGCCCGCCGCGCCGAAAAGCTGATGACGGATGGCGGCTCCATGCTGACGCTGACCTATTACGGCGCCGAAAAGGTCATGCCGAACTACAACGTCATGGGCGTGGCGAAGGCCGCGCTGGAAGCCAGCGTGAAATATCTCGCGGTCGATCTCGGCCCGAAGAACATCCGCGTCAACGCGATCTCGGCCGGCCCGATCAAGACGCTCGCCGCCTCCGGCATTGGCGATTTCCGCTATATCCTCAAGTGGAACGAATACAACGCGCCGCTGCGCCGCACCGTCACCATCGAGGAAGTCGGCGATGTCGGCCTCTACATGCTGTCGGACCTGTCGCGTTCGGTGACGGGCGAAGTGCATCACGCCGACAGCGGCTATCATGTCGTGGGCATGAAGGCGGTCGACGCGCCTGACATTTCCGTCATCAAGGATTGATGACACGAGGCCTGGGGCCTCAATTCGGGGTTGGACTTTCGCCTTTCATTGGGTAGGCTCGGATCAAGGTTTCGGCAGGATATTGCCGGGACTTCAACCGGGCGCCCTGCCATTTGTGCTGGACGGGACCCGGAAACCCGGAGAGACCGGCTACACATTCGGCGCAGCACGAGCGTGCAGCCAAGGCATGAAAGAGGGTTTTACCCGTGCTCATCTACATGATCCGCCACGGACAGACCGACTGGAATGCCGAAGGACGCCTGCAGGGTCAGAAGGACATCGGCCTCAACGACACCGGCCGGGCCCAGGCTTTTCAGAACGGCGAAACGCTGCGCGGCCTTTTGGGGACAGACGTCTTAAACTTCGATTTCGTCGCCTCCCCCCTCTCGCGCACCCGCGAAACCATGCAGATCGCCCGCAAGGCGATGGGGCTTGACCCCATGGGCTACCGCACCGACGAGCGGCTGGTGGAACTGTCCTTCGGTGACTGGGAAGGCCATACGCTGGACGATATTCGCGCCGTTGCGCCCGATCGGCTGAAAATGCGCTCGCGGCAGAAATGGAACTTCATTCCCCCCGGCCCTTCGGCCGAAAGCTACGAGATCCTTTCCTGGAGAATCGGTGCCTGGCTGCAATCGGTGGAGAGGCCGACCGTCTGCGTCAGCCATGGCGGCGTCATCCGCTCCATTCTGAAACTGGTCGGCGGCTGGGACGAGGCGGACGCGTCACGCTGCGACATCCACCAGGACCGCGTGCTGATCATCGAGCAGGACAAGGGCCGCGCGGAGTGGTTGTGACGGTTTCGGCGCAGCAAGCGCCGGCCTGTTACTGCTGGACGATCTGCAGGTCGTCGATCACCCGGTGGCCGTCAACGACGGTATAGAAGACGACGACCTTCACGCCCGACGACAGGCCGTCGAAGTTGAACTCCTCCGGCACCTTGTAGGTCTTTCCGTCGTCCAGCGTCAGGCTGAGCTTCTTCACGTCAACGGACTTGATCGTGGCTTCGACATCGACGCTCTGCGCCAGCGCGGAGAGCGGGGAAAGCATACTGGCGGTTGCGAGCAGCGCTGCAATCAGGAGGCGCATCGTATAAGCCTTTGGCAGATCAAGGAATGTTTTGTTTCGAAACATGATTTGCCTTTCGATTGTGGCAAAAGTTGCCCGGCTTGATGTCAATTCGCGTCTCATTGATGAACAGGATTTTAACCAATTGCAACCATTTGCCCTGGAAAGCCCGAAAGGCCGGAAAAACCGGCCATTCCGACGGCAGCATCCCGTGACGAAATGCCATCGAGTTTGCGTTTGCCGGTGCAATGGGAAATTAACCCGCGCTGTCTAGCCTGTGGACAAGCGATTGGGGGCAACGCGTTTGACAATGAGCTTGATGGCAAGGTGGCGGACAGCGGCCGCACAGATGCGCTGGCGCCTGCCGGTGGCTGTGGCCGGCGCCCTTGCGCTTTCCGTGATCGCAACCACCATCCTTCTCGATCGCCAGCATCGCCACGATTACCAGGAGTTTCTGCGCGGCGCGACCGAGCGCACGATGATCATCCTTCGCCAGCGGCTCGCAAGCCGGATGCAGGCAGACCTTATCCTTGCCTCCCATCTGGGGCAGTTGCTGGGCGATCCGTCGGCTTTCGACCTCGCCCAATTTGCGCCGGCCGCGCACGACATCCTGCTGCGCAATCCGCATCTGGTTGCCGTGGCTCTGGCGCCGGACAACAAGCTCGGCCCCATCATCACCGCGCAGGCGCAAGCTCCGGATGCCGGGCCCAGCGCCGCCATCGATCGGGGAGCACTGTCGAAGGCCATCCTTGCCCATCGCCTGCCGGGCCCAGCGCTGCTCAGCCAAGGGGCCGGTGACGGAATGATGGTGCTTGTGCTGCCCGTCTCCGCCAACAACACGCCCTGGGGCAAGCTGGCGCTGGTGATCGATCACCACCGCTTCCTCGCCGAGGCCGGTATCGAACCTCAGACATCCACCATTGCTCTTCAGGAGAGCCCGCACGAAAGTCTGCTGGACATCACCATCCGCCATGTCGGGTCCGACGCCAACCGGCTGCTGACCGGTCCGGAGACTATTGTCGACCGGGAGCCGGACGTGTCCACGCTGCCGATCTCCGGCGGCCACTGGGAACTGTCGGCCGCGCCGCCCGAGGGCTGGTCGGCCGCGCCGAACGACCAGCCGTCCTTTCGCCTGCTGCTCGCCGCTGCCGGCCTGGGAATGATCGTACCGATCCTCGCGGCGGGCGTGCTGATCGGCGAACGCAACCGTCACATCGCCATGCTGAAGGCGCGCGAGGCCAATCTGGTGGCGTTGTCGCAGCGCTTCAGCCTGGCCATGGAAACGTCCAGCATGGGCATATGGGAAGTCACCGACGACAATAACCTCACCTGGGACGCGCGCGCGGCCGCCCTGTATGGTCATCCGGAAAAACCCGGCGGCAACCGGCTCGAGGACTGGGTGGCTTCTATCCATCCCGACGATGTCGACACGGCGGAAGCGCATTTCTTCGGCTGCATCTGCTCCACCCGCTCGCGCGTCGATGACTATCGCATCTGCCTTGGCGACGGCACCATCCGCACGCTTCGCTCGACCGGCGCCACCTTCGTCGATCCCGACGGCAGCTGCCACACGACCGGCATCGTCTGGGACGTCACGGCGGATGCCGAGACCACCCAGGCGCTGCGCGCGGCCAAGGAAAGCAGTGAAATCAAGAACGCCGAACTGGAACTGGCGCTGGACGAGCTGTCGCACCGCGAGCGGGAACTGGAGGAGCTGTCGACCAAGCTCGACCTGGCGCTTGCCTCCTATGACTGCGGTATCTGGGAAACCTACCCGCAGGAAGGGCTGGAAGTGTGGGACAGGCGCATGTGCCAGCTCTACGGCATCGCCTATACCGACGGTCGCCTGAGTACTGAGCAGTGGCTGAGCCTCATCCACCCGCAGGACCGCCCGCGGGCCGAACGCCTGATGAAGAGCGTGGATGACAGCAACAAGACATCGCTTGTGGTACGCGTCCCGCAGGCGGATGGCAGCATCCGTTTCGTCCGCACCATCGGCAGGCGTCACGGCGATCGCGATGGCGCCTACAAGTTTCTCGGCATTGCGCTTGACGTGACGGAGGACATGCAGCTGACGGCAGCGCTGCAGGCCGCCAAGCAGGACGCCGAGGCCAAGAATATCGAGTTGCAGCTTGCCCAGCGCCGCATCGAGCACAATGCACTCCACGATCCGCTGACGATGCTTGCAAACCGGCGCAAGCTGGACGTGGCCCTCGACGCTCTGTCGCGGGAAAGCCAGACCGAGCGCCGCCATGCCTCTCTCCTCCATCTCGATCTCGACCGGTTCAAGCAGATTAACGATACGCTGGGTCACGCCGCCGGCGATGCCATGCTGGTGCATGCGGCGCAGATCCTCACCCGCAATGTGCGCAATGAAGATGTGGTGGCGCGCATCGGCGGCGACGAGTTCGTCATCCTCGTCGCCAACACGGCTGACCCCGCCGAAATGGCGGCGCTCGCCGCACGCATCGTCAGCGAGCTCCACCAGCCGATAGAGTTCGAGGGGTTTTCCTGCCGCTGCGGCGTTTCCATCGGCATTGCCCAGGAAAGCGGCCGCAGGATCGATGCGCGCAAGATGCTGATCAACGCCGATATCGCGCTCTACCGGGCAAAGCATCTCGGCCGCAACCGCTTCGAGTTTTTCACGCAAAACCTCCAGGCCGAAGTGATCAACAACAAGCGCATGGCAGACGAGATCCTCGTCGGCATCGAGCAGGGCCAGTTCGCCACATTCTACCAGCCGCAGTTTTGCGCACGGACCTACCAGCTCGTGGGCGGCGAGGCGCTGGTGCGCTGGCACCATCCCGACCGCGGCCTTCTGACGCCGGATGTCTTCCTGAAGATCGCCGAGGATCTGAACGTCGCGGCCACGCTCGACCAGCTGGTGCTGGAAACCGTGCTGCGCGACCAGATGCTGTGGGCGGCCGCCGGCATCGACGTGCCGCGCGTATCGGTCAATGTGTCTGCCAAGCGCCTCCACGACCGGACGCTGGCCGACACGCTGAACACGCTGTCCATCTCGCCCGGCAAGATTGCCTTCGAACTGGTGGAATCGATCTTCCTCGACGAAAGCGACGACGTGGTGACGGACAATCTCAACCGCATCAAGGCGCTGGGCATCGACATCGAGGTCGACGATTTCGGCACCGGCCACACCTCCATCGTCAGCCTGCTGAAGCTGAAGCCGAAGCGGCTGAAAATCGACCGGCAGCTGGTGATGCCCATCCTGTCGTCGCAGCAGGAACGCGGGCTGGTGCGCTCGATCATCGAGATCGCCCGCTCGCTGGGCATCGAAACCGTGGCGGAGGGCGTGGAAACCATGGAGCATGCCTCGCTTCTGAAGGAGCTGGGCTGCGACCTCCTGCAGGGCTTTGCCTTTTCGCAGCCGCTGGCCGGCGCCGAATTCGCCGTCGCCGCACGCCGGGGATTTATCACCGCGGCGTGAAAATCCTCGATCAGGGCAGCGAGCAGCGGCCGGCGCGGGAGCCCGGCGTGCGGCACAAAAAGGGCTTCCCCCCCGCCCCCCTTTTCCACTATGACAAGTGCGCTTCACGTCACGACGGCTTCCCGCCACGGGGTTTGCCGGCGCTCAACGGTCAGGGTTCATGTCGCATAATACATTCGGTCATCTGTTCCGCGTCACCACCTGGGGCGAAAGCCATGGCCCGGCGCTTGGATGCGTCGTGGATGGCTGCCCGCCCGGCATCCGCTTCACCGCCGCCGAAATCCAGGCCTTCATGGACAAGCGCAAGCCCGGCCAGTCGCGCTTCGTGACCCAGCGCCGCGAGGACGATATCGTCAAGGTGCTCTCCGGCGTGATGCTGGACGAGGACGGCGTGACGATGACGACGACCGGCACGCCGATTTCGATGCTGATCGAAAACACCGACCAGCGCTCCAAGGATTATGGCGAGATCGCCAAGCGCTACCGTCCCGGACACGCCGATTTTGCCTATGACGTGAAATACGGCATTCGCGACTATCGCGGCGGCGGACGCTCTTCCGCGCGCGAGACGGCGGCCCGCGTGGCGGCCGGTGCGCTTGCCCGCAAGGTTCTGCCCGGCGTCACCGTTCGTGCAGCACTCACTCAGATCGGCATTCACAAGATCGACCGCAACCGCTGGGACTGGGCGGAAGTCGACAACAACCCCTTCTTCTGCCCTGACAAGGCAATGGTGCCTGTCTGGGAAGAGTATCTGGACGGCGTGCGCAAGGCGGGCTCCTCCATCGGCGCTGTCATCGAAGTGGTGGCGGACGGCGTTCCGGCAGGCCTTGGCGCGCCGATCTACAGCAAGCTCGACCAGGACATCGCTTCGCTGCTGATGTCGATCAACGCGGTGAAGGGCGTCGAGATCGGCGACGGTTTTGCCGCAGCAGAACTGTCTGGCGAAGAAAATGCCGACGAGATGCGCATGGGCAATGACGGCAAGCCGCTCTTCCTGTCCAACCATGCCGGCGGCGTGCTTGGCGGTATTTCCACCGGCCAGCCCATCGTGGCGCGCTTTGCAGTCAAACCCACCTCCTCGATCCTGACCGAGCGCCAGTCGATCGACAGCGACGGGCAGAATGTCGATGTGCGCACCAAGGGCCGGCATGACCCCTGCGTGGGCATTCGCGCCGCCCCCATCGGCGAAGCCATGGTGGCCTGCGCGCTGGCCGATCATTTCCTGCGCGACCGGGGCCAGACCGGACGCATCCGCTCATTGCCGACAGAGTAATTTTCAAAAGGATTGACTGCCATGCCCTTCGACCAAAAGCGCGTTGTCGATGCCATCCGGGCCTTCGAGGCCGGCGAAATCATTGTCGTGACCGATGACGACGACCGCGAGAATGAAGGCGATCTGATCGTTGCAGCCGTTCACTGCACGCCGGAAAAGATGGCCTTCATCGTGCGCCACACGTCGGGCATCGTGTGCACGCCGATGCCGCGCGAGGAGGCCAAGCGCCTGAACCTCAACGCCATGGTGGCCGAAAACGACAGCGCCCACACGACGGCCTTTACCGTCAGCGTCGACTTCAAGCATGGCACGACGACCGGCATTTCCGCCGACGACCGGACGCTCACCGTGCGCAATCTCGCCAATTCGAATGTGGGCGCCGCCGATTTCGTGCGCCCCGGCCATATCTTTCCGCTGATCGCCCGCGAGGGCGGCGTTCTGATGCGGTCAGGCCATACGGAAGCAGCGGTCGATCTGTGCAAGCTTGCCGGCCTGCCGCCGATCGGCGTCATCAGCGAACTGGTGAACGACAACGGCACCGTGATGCGCGGCCCGGACGTCGCAGCCTTTGCCGCTGAGCACAAGCTGACGCAGGTCTCCGTCGCCGATCTCATCGCCTACCGCCAGCGCAAGGAAACGCTGATCGAGCTGCAATCAAGCTTCGACGTCGCAACGCCGGTCGGCAAGGCCAAGGCGCATGCCTACTCGCTGCCCTGGGATCCGATGCAGCATCTGGCAGTGGTGTTCGGCGACATCCGTGACGGCGTCGATATTCCCGTGCGCCTGCATCTGGAAAATGTCGCAAGCGATGTCTTCGGCACCGACCGCAGCATCGGCCGCTACATGGACAAGATCGCCGAGGCCGGGCGCGGCATCATCATCTACCTGCGCGAAGGCTCCGTCGGCGTCGGCCAGAAAGGCCTCAACCGGCGCACCCGCATGGGCACCGAAGACCACGGCCAGGCCCAGAGCCGCGATAGCGAATGGCTGGAAATCGGGCTCGGCGCGCAGATCCTGAAGGATCTCGGCGTCACCTCGATCCGCCTCTTTGCCTCGCGCGAGCGCCACTATGTCGGCCTGGAAGGCTTCGGCATCAAGATCAGCTCGACCGAGATTGTTTGAAGCGTCTGACCGGTCGGCAGCCGGTCAGGCTACCGCCATCTTCCCAACATAAGGGGTAAATCTCTTCTAGAGGAAGAAAGACCCCTCCCAAACCCTCCCCACAAGGGGGAGGGCTTAGCCCGGCCGCACCCTCTGATGCAGGAACCGGGCGCGTTCCCAACATCTACAAGAACTGGTCGGAGATCAACCCGACGCTGTCGAAGGGCCCGATCGCTGCCTCCATCGGGTCTCCCCCCTTGTGGGGGGAGATGGCGGCAGCGAGAGGGGGTTTAAAGTCTAATCAACGCCATAGCCGCAGCGCCTTCAGGCAACCACCAGGCCACCGTGATAATCCAGCCGGTAGACCGCGCGGTTCTCGAACATGATCTGCTCGACACCGGTGAAAGACGTATGGTCGCCGTCGCTTGCATCCAGATAGCGATACGGGCCGGCATCGTGCGCAAAACCGCCGAGAAACCGCCCCTCGGCATACATCCGCGGCAGCGCCGCGCGCAGCACATTGGCGGCACGGCTGCCGTCGATGGCCGCGCCATCCAGCACCCGGCCATAATAGTTCATCGCCCAGACCGGCGCCCCGTCACGCCAGACGACTTCCTGGCCCAGAAAATCCGTTCCACCGAAATAGCTGTCGAGATAGGACCACGCACCCCGCCGATAGGGGATATCGCGCGAGCCCGGCCGGCATGATCCCTCACCCGGCTTTCCGCCAATATAGGCGGCCGCCTTGGCCTCCACGATGAACGGCAGGAGACCATCCAGATTGACACCAGTCTCCATCGGCTCTGCCTCCGCTACCGAACAATCTTCATGGCCATGCCGACAGAGCGCGGGGCCGTTTCGGCAAAACCGAACTGGGCATAGAGCCGATTGGCCGGTACGTCGGCGATGAGACTCACATAGGCGCTTTCGGGCGCATTCGCCTTCAGGTGATCGGTGAGGGCTGCCATGATACGCTTGCCAAGGCCGCGGCCCTGGTGGGCCGGATCGACGGCAATGTCCGTGATCTGGAAAAAGCAGCCGCCGTCGCCGATGATGCGCCCCATGCCGACGATCTTGTCCTCCCACACCAGCCGCACGCCGAAAACCGTACCCTTGAGGCCAAGGCTTGCGGCTTCCGGCGTAAACGGACTGAGGCCGGCCACCTGGCGAAGACGCAGATAATCGGCAAGCGGCGGGGCCTGCGGCTCCAGGCGATAGTCGTCCGGCAGCCGTGTTGCAACGTCGTCAGTCACTCTGTCATGTCTCCCGTTTTCGGATCCCGCGACCTCTGGCCGCCCCGATTGTCCGTAAATATCCAGTTCTCTGCGTAGTCTACCCGCTCCACACCGGTGAAGCGGGCCAGCCGCTGCAGTTCCGCATCAAGCTTTTCCAGCCGGCCGGCCGAGGCGCGCACGTCAGGCTCCAGCCAGAGCCGCTTGACGGCAAGCACGCCCGCCTTGCGATCCGCCTTCATGTCGATGCGCCCGATCAGCCGGTCGCCTTCCAGAAGCGGAAACACGTAGTAGCCGAACTGTCGCTTCGGTTCGGGCACGAAGACCTCGATGCGATAATTAAAGCCGAACAGGCGCTCCGCCCGGTCGCGGTCGCGCAGCAGCGGATCAAACGGGCTCAGCACCCGGATGCGCGCCGGTGGCTCGGGCGGTTCCAGAAGCGCCGGCAACCGGTCGGGCAGCGCGTAGGAGAGGCGCCGGCGGCCATCCACCGTGACGACCTCCACCGGTTGCAGGTCCTGCGCCTCGCGGGCAACCCAGTCTTTCGCCTCCTGCGGCGTGATGAGGTCGAAGAAGGCGGCGATCTCGCCGGAGGTGGCAAAGCCCAGCCGCGAGAGGGCCGCGCGGCAGGCCCAGTCGACAAATTCGCCATGGCTGACCTCCGGCTCATGATGATGGGCCGGCACGACACGCTCGGTGAGATCGTAGACCTTCTGGAAATTCACCCGGCCGGCAATCGCCAGGCGGCCGGTGCGCCAGTGATATTCGAGCGCCGTCTTGGACGGATGCCAGTTCCACCAGCCGCCGGAGGTATGATCGGCGTGGCGGATCTCGCGGGCCATCACCGGCCCGCCCTCCCTTACCCGGGCATAGGTTTCCTCGAACACTGCATCGAACCCCTCGCCGCGCCATTTCTGCCAGCGTGCCAGAATGGCCGCCTCCTCCCTGAGGAAGCGGTGCTTCCAGTAGCGGAAGAAGCCGGAGGGGATGATCGCCGCATCATGCGTCCAGTGCTCGAAGAGCGCCCGATCCGTTTCCAGAAGGGCGGCCAGATCCTCGCGGCGATAGGTCTGGTTGCGGGAAAACAGGATCTGGTGATGCGCGCGCTCCACGGTCTGGATGCTGTCGACCTGCACGAAACCCAGATCCTCGATGAGGCCGAGCAGCGCCTGCTTGTCAAGCTTCAGGTTCGGCGCGCGCGAAAGCCCCTGCCGTTCGAGGAAGGCCCAGCGTGCCGTGCGATTGTCGATCAGAATCGTCATGCAGAGAGGCTAGCTCCCGTTCGCGTTTTGTTCAACCGAAAACGCAGCACGCTGGGGTCCGTGAGGAGAGACGGCAGGAGCGATATTCCACTGATTGTCACAGCCGCAAGATTTGCGGGGAACATCGGCCATAACCCACGGTTGGGCCAATGTACTCCAACCAAAGGAACGCCTTATGTTCATGAGAGTAGACCAGCTGCAGGCCAATCTGCCAGCGCCCGCGCGGGCAGATCCCAATGCCGCCGCCGCCCTCCAGGAATTGCTGGGAGGAAAGTACGGCGAAATGTCCACGCTCGGGAACTATATGTTCCAGAGCTTCAATTTTCGCAGCAAGGAAAAGCTGAGGCCCTTCTATTCGCTGGTCGCCAGCATTACGGCCGAAGAACTCGGCCATGTCGAGCTGGTGAGCAACGGCGTCGTCATGCTGAACAACGGCCCTGACATTCCCGATGGCGATGCAGGCGATGGCGGCGACATTTCCGACGCGCCCTGGGAAGGCATGAAGGATATCCGGCTTGCCGCAGCCTTTTTGTCGGGCGGTGGTGGCGCAATGCCCGTCAACAGCAATGGCGTGTCATGGAACAACGACTTCATCACCATGACCGGCAATGTCGTGGTCGACCTGCTGCACAACTTCCATCTGGAATGCGGCGCACGCCTGCACAAGCTGCGCGTCTATGAGACATTGTCGGACCCGACGGGCCGGGAAGTCTGCGGTTATCTTCTGGTGCGCGGTTCCGTCCATGCGCATGCCTATGCGCTGGCGCTCGAAAAGATCACCGGGGTCGACGTGAAGAAATTCCTCCCGACCCCCAACATTCCGCTCGACAAGATCCCGGAGTGCCAAAAATATCTCGACGAGGGCTCGCATCGCCGGCTCTATACGTTCAGCCCCAACGACTACAAGGAAATGTCCGGCATCTGGGGCAATGGCGAAGTGGCCCTGCCGAACGATCCGCCCGGCGAGCTGGAAGTGGTGGACGGCATGCCTGAAGGCGGCAAGATCCACCAGTTCGTCGGCGTGCCCTCCGCATTCACTCCGGACTATTCGCCGGAGGAAATGTTCGAAATCGCCGAAAAGCTCTACAAGAAGTCCAGATAACGGACGAAACGACAACCGTGTCGGGGCATTTCACCCCGGCACGTCTCCCCCGGCACGTCTCCGCTGACGAAAGCCCCGTCCCGGACTGCAAGGCTCTGGCACATTCGATCGCCGCGTCGCAGACCGAAATTGCCGGTCCCGCGCTTCCCCCCTGCCACCTTCGCGGTTTATAGAGGCCTCAAGACCGGAAGAGGCCCGCCCTTTGCACATCATCTTCGACAAGGCCGAATTGCGCTTCGGCGAGCGCGTGGCGCTTCATCCGCTGAGCCTTCAGCTGTCAGAGCCGCGTATCGGCGTGATCGGCCTCAACGGCTCGGGCAAGACGAGCTTTGCCCGGCTGGTGAATGGGCTTGTGAAGCCGACAAGCGGCCGCGTGACGCTGGACGGCATGGACACGGTGGCGGATGCCAAAGCCGTTCTTGCCGCCACCGGCTTCATCTTCCAGAACCCGGCCAACCAGATCATCCTGCCGCTGATCCGCGACGACATCGCCATGGGACCGAAAGCCCGAGGCCTGAAGGGCAAGGCGCTGGATGAAGCGGTGGAGGCCGTGATGGACCGGTTCGCCATCGCCGAGCTTGCCGAGCGTCGCCCGCACGAACTCTCCGGCGGGCAGCTGCAGCTCGCAGCGCTGGCCGCCGTGGTGGTGACGGAACCGAAGCTCATCCTGTTCGACGAGCCGACCAACCAGCTGGATCTCAAAAACCGCGCACTGGTGAGGCGGGCGATCGACGGGCTGGAGCAGCAGGCCATCGTCATCAGCCACGATCTGGATCTCGTCTCAGGCTTTGGCCGGGTGCTTGTGTTTCACGAAGGCCGCCTTGCCTTCGATGGAGACGGTGCCGAGGCCATTGCTCGCTACCGGGAGACTGCCGCATGCTGACCAGCCTTTATGTCGAAGGCACAAGCTTTCTCCACCGCATGAGCGTGCGGGCAAAGCTTGCGGGTCTGATGATCATCGGCCTTGCGCTTTTCCTCGTCGCGAACCCCGTGGCGCTGGGATTTGCCCTTCTCGTCACCGCCACGCTCTATCTGCGGCTGGGGCTGGGGGTGGGCGAGGCCTTTCGGCGGCTGCGCCCGGTGCTCATCACGATTGCCTTTTTCGGGCTCGTCAATGTCGTCGTCCTGTCGCCGCACGAGGCGCTTACGTCCACCTTGCGCCTGCTGGCGATCCTGTTTCTGGCGGCAAGCGTGACCGCCACCACGACGATTGCCGACTTCATCGACACCATCACCGCGCTTCTGGTGCCCCTGGAGCGGCTTGGGCTGATGAAGGCCGCAGACGGCGGGCTGGCCTTCGGGCTGGTGCTGCGGTTCGTGCCGGACATTGCGCTACGCTATGCGGTGCTCAAAGAAGCGCATGCGGCGCGCGGCCTGACGCTGAAGCCGCAGACCATTCTCGGGCCGCTCATCATTTCAACCCTCAAGGAAGCAGACAGCATTGCAGAGGCGATTGACGCGCGCGGCATTCGGGGCCAGTAGAAGCATCGGAAGACCTGTACCCCTCAACCGGAGTGTTTCATGATCACCAGGGATCTCGTTCTGTCGGCATTGTTTACTGCCATCATCATCGTGCTGGGCCTCATCCCGCCGGTGACGCTCGGCTTCATTCCTGTGCCGATCACGGCACAGTCGATGGGCGTCATGCTGGCGGGTACGATCATCGGCGCCCGGCGCGGGGCGCTCGCCTATGTGCTCCTCGTGGTGCTGGTCGCCGTCGGCCTGCCGGTTCTGTCGGGCGGCCGCGGCGGGCTCAACGTCCTGATGGGACCGACGGGCGGTTATATCATCGGTTGGATCCTCGGCAGCTTCGCCACCGGCTATCTCAGCGAGCGCCTGGTGCGCGATGGCCAGTCGGCGCTTCTGCAGGCCGCCGGCTTCTTTGCCGCAAGCGTTGCCGGCGGCATTATCGTCGTCTACGCGATCGGCATGCCATGGGTTTCCCTGATGACCGGCACGCCCTTCAGCAAGGTCATCTTCGGCTCCCTCGCCTTCATTCCTGGCGACCTACTGAAGGCCGCCATCGCCATACTCGCCGCCCGCGCGGTGATGGTCGGCTACCCTCTTCTGCCGCAGCGGGCATAAACCGCCTCCAGAGCAGACAGCACTTGAAATGCCACCTTTATGGTGGCATTTTTCGTCATGGAGAAGAAGCGGCCAACCTATCACCTTGAGGCAATACAGGCGGCACTGGGCACGGTAAACGCGCTTGCCATGACGTCCTCGGCCCTGCGTGATGCGCTGGCACTGGGTTTTGACCGACAAGGGGTCGTCGAGACGATCGCAAGCATTCGTCCTTCGATGTTCTACAAGTCGATGACGACGGTCCTTGATCACAGGGTCTGGCAGGACGTCTACCACGTACCGGCGAAGGGCTACATTCTCTACGTGAAGTTCCAGGCAGACGTGATCACCCAGTTCACGGTCATGTCGTTCAAGGAGAAGTAAGCGCATGACCGTTGCAGGGCATAGACCTGAAACCATGATCTCCCCGGAAACCGGCGCTCTCTTGCGCCGTGGCTCACGTCCTTTTGCCGTCTCCTACAAGGGTGAAACTGTAACCGTCGATCTGCCCGGCTATTATCCCGATGATGACGGAGACGGGCTGCATGTGGGCGATGACATGCGCGCTGCGGATGAAGCCTTGCGGCTTCTGAAAGAGCGTATGGACGGCCTTCCCTCGCCCGTCAGCATCCGCAAGCTTCGCCACAAGCTGCAACTCTCCCAGCGCGAGGCCGGCCAGCTGCTGAAAGTAGGGGAAAGCGCGTTTGACAAGTACGAGCGCGGTCTTGCAGAGCCCAGCGGCCCGACCGTACAACTCTTAAAGCTGCTGGATCGACATCCGCACCTTGTTGAGGATCTGCGCACGGTCTGAGCCGGGCAAAGCATCACTCCAGATACTGATAAAGCCAGTCGCGAAGAGTTTCCGGCAGCGCCAGCGCCTCGCCGGTTTCGGGATCGCAGGCGGTCCAGACGATTTCGGCCTCGGCCACGAGAGCGTCGCTGCGGAAAAGCAGGATGGCAAAGCCTGCGGATTTGCCGCCGATCTTGCTGACGCGCACGGCTGTCGAGACGTCGTCGCCGAAGCGAAGCGCCTTGTGGATGACGCAGGCGACCTTGGAGACGTAGAAGGTGGGGTCGGTCTCTTCCGTGGCGCGGGCGCTCCAGAAGTGCGCCAGCGCCTCTTCCGCATAGGTGATGTAGGCGGCGCTGTGCATCTCGCCGCGCAGGCTGACATCGCGAAACGGCACGATGAACGCATAATGACTGTATCGACCGGTCTCTGCCACGCAACCCCCACTCTGTTTGGCGGCATTTAAGACCAGACGGGCCGGAGGAACAAGCTGCAAAGCCTTGTCCGACGCTTGAAAAACGGTGGTGTTTGCGCCATTTCGATGAGACCCGCCGCTCGCATCCGGCGCGGCAGGAGCTTTGGCCATGACCACGCGTCTTTACGAACACAAGATCTTTCTCGAGCACAACACGCCCGCCGGCCATCCGGAGCGCGCCGACCGGCTGCGCTCGCTGGCGATTGCGCTGGAGCATCCGAATTTCGACCGGCTTGAGCGGCTGGAAGCGCCGCAGGCCAATGAGGATACGGTGCTTCTGGCGCATCCGGAAAGCCATCTTCTGTCGGTCATGCGCGAGATCCCCGAGGAAGAGGATCGCATCCGCCAGATCGAGGCCGATACGCATGTGAGTGCCAAGAGCCTGCAGGCGGCGCTGACCGGCATCGGCGGCGCGCTGGCCGCCGTAGACGACGTGTTTGCCGGCCGCGCCGACAATGCCTTCGTCGCCTCGCGCCCGCCCGGCCACCACGCCGAAAAGACAAAGGCCATGGGCTTTTGCCTGTTCAACAACGTGGCGATTGCCGCCCGCCATGCGCAAAAGACCCATGGCGTGGAGCGCGTCGCCATCGTCGACTGGGACGTCCACCACGGCAACGGCACACAGGATATCTTCTGGGACGATCCTTCCGTGCTGTTCTGCTCGACCCACCAGATGCCGCTCTACCCCTGGACGGGAGACCGCCACGAGACCGGCGCGCACAAAAATATTGTCAATGCGCCGCTCGAAACCAATTCCGCCAGCGAGCATTTCCGCGAGGCCTTTTCCACCCGCGTGCTGCCGGCGCTCCATGAATTCCGCCCGGATTTCATTCTGATCTCGGCGGGCTTTGACGCCCATCACCGCGATCCGCTGGCGCAGATCAACCTCGTCGGCGACGATTTCGACTGGGCCACCGGCCGCCTTATGGAAATCGCCGGCAAATACGCCGGCAACCGGGTCGTCAGCCTTCTGGAAGGCGGCTATGATCTGGAAGGTCTCGCCGAATCGGCAGGCCTCCATATTTGCAGACTGATGAGAGGCTAAGAATGTCGCAGAGCCCGGACGGCAACGACGTCAACGGCTACAGCTTTGAAAAGGCCGTGGCGGAACTGGAAAGCATCGTGGCGCGGCTGGAGCGCGGCGATGTGGCGCTGGACGAATCCATTGCCATCTACGAGCGCGGCGAAGCGCTGAAGAAACATTGCGAAAAGCTTTTGAGTGCTGCCGAAAACCGCATCGAAAAGATCCGTCTCGACCGGGCCGGCGCGCCGCAGGGTGTGGAGCCGCTCGACCAGGCTTGAGGATAAGGCGCGGTCGCGCCACGCCGGCCGGCTGGAACAAACAGGCGCGTTTGCCGTTGACGCGCCATGGCAAAAGATACCGGACCCAAAGCCCGCAGCGGCATGCTCACCTTCGTTCTTCTCATCCTTGCCGTGGCGCTCGTGCTGGCAGGTATCTACATGATCGGCTTCACGCCGGGCGAAACCAATCCTTAAACGGCCTTTGCGGCAGCAGCCTTGCCGCTGATCCACAGCGCCCCACGCACCGGTAAATCCGCTTACCGCGACGCCGTCAGCCGCTCGTCCACTGCCGTCAGCGCCCGATCCAGATGCCCCTCGAAGACCAGGGACTGCTCGTCAGGGATCGTCTCGATCACCGGCGGGCCGTTGAGGCGCACGTGCAGGGATTGCGAAAGCCCCTCCTCCATGCCGGCCTTCAGGAGATCGAAAAAGCGCGTTCCCGGACCGGTGACGACGATTGGCAGATTGCCGGCAAGGCTCAATACCCGCGACAGCCCCTGCCCCAGCGTCAGCCCCGCCTGGCGAAAGGCATATTGCGCCATGCGGTTCGACTGGCGGGCGGCGGTTGCGATCTTCTCCATTTCCGACAGCGGCACGAATTTCGCCGGAATGGTGTTTTCCGGAACCTGGAAGGCAAGCCGCAGGATGCCGTAAAATCCGGCCGTCGCCTCCACGCAGCCATAGGCGCCGCACCGACAGAGCCGGTTGTCCACAGTATTCAGCATATGGCCGAAATTGGGGGCGGTGACCGAGAGCGCGCCGCCCGGCCCCTCGCTGCGCGCAATGCCAAGCCCGATACTATGGCCAAGCGACAGTGCCACGAGGCCCGTGCTTCCATCCGGCCCCGCAAGCTGCGGCAGGTTCCGCCGCGACAGGGCCTGGGCGACCAGCAGCGTCTCGTTTTCCACGCCAAGCGCTGCCTGCGGAAACGCTGCCAGCAGCGGCTGGAAATCCACCGGATCGCGGCCGAACACCGGCGACCACAAAAGCCGTCCCCCTTCCGGATCAACGATGCCCTTGCTGCACAACGACAGGAGCGCAATCGACGAAGGGTGCAGCCGCGAGCGCTGCAGCAGCCGCTCCAGGGCACCAGCCATCTCCGCGAGAAACCGGTCCGGCCGGCTGCTCATGGCATCGCGCGCCAGGCTGAACCGGTCGATCAGCGTGCCGCGAAAATCCGACAGCGCATAATGCAGGGCATCGGAGGCGATCTGCACCGCAACCACATGGGCAAAGGCGGCGGAGCGGGAAAACAGCACGCGCGGCCGGCCGCGTACGCCCGCCACCGTCTGCTCCTCGCGCGCGATGGCGCCAAGCTTTTCAAGGTCGGTCGTCAGGGCGGTGACCGTCGCCGAGGCAAGCCCCGTAAGGCTCGACAGGTCCGTATGCGACAGCGATCCGTTGAGGCGAAGGGCGGACAGAACCGAGCGCAGGTTTTGGCGCCGCAGCAGTTCCGTCCCCGGCCGAACCGGGTTTGCGGGCACCGCTGCATCCGGTGCGCCGGGCAAGAGGGAGCGGTTCCGCATGGGCATTAAATTCATTCGAGAGAGGGCTGTTGACAGGTTCATCATCATCTGCCAGATATTTTCTCGACTGTCGAGAAAAACAATCTTTCTCAGGGGATCGGGGGTTTGGCCGACGGTTATTTCAAGCGGGCATGGGCGGACGAGGAGGTTCGCGGCCCGCGTCACTCGGGAGGTTTAAAATGAAATCCGTCTTGAAGCTGATGGCCGCTGCAGCCGTCATCACATCCGTGCATGTTCCGGCCCAGGCCAAGGATCTGGTCGTTGGCGTTTCCTGGTCGAACTTCCAGGAAGAGCGTTGGAAAACCGACGAAGCCGCCATCAAGGAAGCCCTGAAGGCTGCCGGCGCCAAGTATATTTCCGCTGACGCCCAGACCTCTGCGGCAAAGCAGCTGACCGACATCGAAAGCCTGATCTCGCAGGGCGCCAACGCCCTCATCGTGCTGGCGCAGGATTCCGGCGCCATTGGTCCTGCCATCGAAAAGGCAGCCGCCGAAGGCATTCCGGTCATCGGCTATGACCGCCTGATCGAGAACCCGAACACCTACTACATCACCTTCGACAACAAGGAAGTCGGTCGCCTTCAGGCCAAGGAAGTCTTCAAGGTCAAGCCGACCGGCAATTACGTGTTCATCAAGGGCGGCTCCACCGACCCGAACGCCGATTTCGTCTTCTCCGGCCAGATGGAAGTGCTCAAGGCCGCCATCGACAGCGGCAAGATCAAGAATGTCGGCGAAGCCTACACGGATGGCTGGAAGCCGGAAATTGCCCAGAAGAACATGGAGCAGTTCCTGACCAAGAACGGCAACAAGGTGGATGCGGTCGTCTCCTCGAACGACGGCATGGCGGGCGGCGTCGTGGCAGCGCTCGAAGCCCAGGGCCTTGCCGGTTCCGTTCCGGTCTCCGGCCAGGACGGCGACAAGGCAGCACTCAACCGCGTCGCCCTTGGCACGCAGACCGTGTCTGTCTGGAAGGACAGCCGTATGCTCGGCAAGAAGGCCGGTGAAGTGGCCGTAGCGCTTGCCGGTGGCAAGAAGATCAGCGAGATCCCCGGTAGCACCAAGTTCAAGGGCGGTGCAAAGGGCGTGGAAATCACCTCGCAGTTCCTGACGCCCCAGGCCATCACCAAGGACAACCTGAACGTGGTTCTGGATGCCGGCTGGATTTCCAAGGCCGAGCTTTGCCAGGGCGTCAAGCCCGGCGCCGTTCCTGCCTGCAAGTAAGGCAGCGACCGAAGGCCACCCGTTTTAGACCGGGCAGGACGCCGCAACCCGTTGCGGCGTCCCTTGCCTGACTGTGGCTTTGAAAAATAACAAAGGGGAGTAGAAGGGTCATGACGGATCAGACGATCGCCGTGCCTTCCAGCAGCGCACGCCATGCCAAGGGCAACCTGTGGCAGCGTTTCTTTCACGCAACGGAATTGGACACGCGACTTCTGGGCATGGTGTTTGCCCTTGTCGTCATCTGGGTGGGATTTGACATCCTGTCCGGCGGATTGTTCCTCTCATCGCGCAACCTGTGGAACCTTTCGGTGCAGGCGGCCTCGGTGTCCGTGATGGCCACCGGCATGGTGCTGGTCATCGTCACGCGCAATATCGATCTCTCGGTCGGCTCGATCCTCGGCTTTGTCGGGATGATCATGGCCGTTACCCAGACGAAATTCCTGCCGGCCATCCTCGGCTTCGACCATCCGCTCACCTGGGTGCTGACGCTGATCATCGGCATCGCGCTCGGTGGCGCAATCGGTGCCTTCCAGGGCGCCATCATCGCCTTCTTCGGCGTGCCCGCCTTCATCGTCACGCTCGGCGGGCTTCTGGTCTGGCGCGGTGCGGCCTGGATGGTGACGAGCGGTGCCACCGTTGCCCCCATGGACACGACGTTCCGCCTGATGGGCGGCGGTGCCGACGGCTCGATCGGGGCCACGGCAAGCTGGATCGTCGGCGTCATCGCCTGCATCTTCATCGTGCTGTCGATCCTGCATTCGCGCCGCCAGCGCAAGCGCTTCGGTTTCCCGCTGAAGCCGATGTGGGCTGAATATTTCACCGGCATCGTCGGCTGCGGCGTGGTGCTCGGCGCGGTCAACGTGCTCAACAGCTACTACATGCCGGTGAACCTTGCCCGCCGCTATGCGGAGGCAAACGGGATTGCCTGGCCCGAAGGCGGCCTCGACATCTCGCTCGGCATTGCCATTCCGGTTCTCATCGCGCTTGGTATCGCCGTGGTGATGACCTTCCTCACCAACCGCACGCGTTTCGGCCGTTACGTATTTGCCATCGGCGGCAATCCGGAAGCGGCAGAACTGGCCGGCATCAAGACGCGGTGGGTCACGGTGCGCATCTTTGCCCTGATGGGTGTTCTCTGCGCCGTTGCCGCTGCCATTTCCACCGCCCGCCTCAATGCCGCCACCAATGCGCAAGGCACGCTGGACGAGCTTTACACCATCGCCGCGGCCGTCATCGGCGGCACATCGCTTGCCGGCGGCATGGGCACGATTGCCGGCGCCGTCCTGGGTGCGGTCGTCATGCAGTCGCTGAATTCCGGCATGGTGCTGCTCGGCATGGATGCCCCGCTGCAAAGTATCGTGATCGGCCTGGTGCTGGTATTTGCCGTCTGGCTCGACACCGTCTATCGCGCCCGGGCACGCTAAGGAGGACTGGAGACATGACGCAACAACGCACACCTCTCGTGGAAATGCGCGACATTTCCATCTCCTTCGGCGGTATCCACGCAGTCGACAGCGCTTCTGTCGATCTCTTCCCCGGTGAAGTCGTGGCTCTTCTTGGCCATAACGGCGCCGGCAAGTCGACGCTGATCAAGATCCTGTCGGGCGCTTACCGCCGCAATGCCGGCGAGATCCTGATCAATGGCCAGCCGGTCGAGATCAACAATCCGCGCGATGCCAAGCAGTTCGGCATCGAGACGATCTACCAGACGCTGGCGGTTGCCGACAATGTCGATGCCGCCGCCAACCTTTACCTCGGCCGCGAGCTGCGCACCCCCTGGGGCACGCTGGACGACGTGGCGATGGAGGCCAAGGCGCGTGAAGTGATGGGCCGCCTCAACCCCAACTTCCAGCGTTTCAAGGAACCGGTGCGCGCACTCTCCGGCGGCCAGCGGCAGTCCGTCGCCATTGCCCGCGCCATCCTCTTCGATGCCCGCATCCTCATCATGGACGAGCCGACGGCAGCGCTTGGACCGCAGGAAACCGCGCAGGTGGGCGAACTCATCACCCAGCTGAAGCGCGAGGGCATCGGCATCTTCCTGATCAGCCACGACATCCACGATGTCTTCGATCTGGCAGACCGGGTCTTCGTGATGAAGAACGGCCGGGTCGTGGGCCATGCCCGCACGCAGGATGTCACCAAGGACGAAGTGCTCGGCATGATCATCATGGGCAAGGTGCCGCCGGGCGCGGTGGCAGGACCGGGCGCAGCACAGATGGCGTAAGGGGCAAGGCGGGACCTTTTCCGGCACAACGCTCGTGCCGGAGGCCGCCCACCGCTGTGCCGGAGGCTGCCCCCCTCTGTCCTGCAGGACATCTCCCCCACAAGGGGGGAGATTATCGTGGCGCTGCCGTCGCGCCCGCCATTGTAGAGGGATGAAGCCCTTCACGCGATCAAGGGACTTGGTCGATAGAGAGGGAGCTGGACGCATCCCAATCTGATCTCCCCCCTTGTGGGGGAGATGCCCGGCAGGGCAGAGGGGGGCGCACTGGTCTCCGCCTCCAACCCTCACCGCCTCAAACCCTCAGCCGCCCCAAACCCTCACCGCCCGCGCAACACCCCGGCGATCGTGTGGATATGGGCAGCCCCGATGCCGCAACAGCCGCCGATGAGGCTTGCGCCGGCGTCCGCCCAGCTGCAGGCAAAGCGTGAATAGGCGTCGGTGGTGAGGTCCGCGCGCGTTTCGTGCAAGCCCTCGTTGGCAGCCGTTTCGTCGGTGTCGCTTTCGAAGGCATTGGCATAGACGCCGATCCTGATATCGAGGCCCTCTTCGGCAAAAACGGCAGAGGCCGTCGCGACAGCTTTTTCCATCACCTCGGGTTTGGCGCAGTTGAACAGCAGCGCCTCGGCGCCGGAACGGGCCGCCCAGAGGGCTGCATCGCGCACGCTTTCGCCCGAGCGCAGGCGCGCCTCGCCACCGTCTGTCTGCGCTGCCACCTGCGCCTGATCGTCGGCCAGCGTGAACGAGATCCAGAACGGTTTGCCCGTCTCCTTCACCGCCACCCGCACAGCCTCGCCTTCCGCAATGAGGCTCAACGTTTCGCCGAGCCAGACATCGACATGGGGAGCAAGATTTTCGACCAGCACCGACAGGTAATCCTGCACGGTGGCGGGATCAAACCTCTCCGGCTCGTAGGACCCGAAAATCGGCGGCAGGCCGCCGGCGACAATGACCTTGCGACCGGCCTTGTCGGCCGCCTCGCGCGCCAGGCGTCCCGACAGATCGATGAGGGCCGCGCCCTCACGGGCGAACCGTTCCTCGCCGATATGAAACGGCACCAGCGCATAGGAATTGGTGGTGATCACATCGGCGCCGGCGGCGATGAATTCCGCATGCACCTGGCCGACAATCTCCGGCGAATTGATCAGCGCCAGCGCCGACCATTCCGGCTGCACGAGCTCGGCGCCAAGACGCAGCAGTTCACGGCTCATGCCGCCATCGAGAATGAGAAGTCTGTCCATCGCCCCTGCCCTTTTTGCCCGTCCCAAGCCGATCCCGACGGGCTGAAAATTCCGTTTAAGCAATTCTTGCGCGGGTTGAAAGGGATTTGTCGCCGGCGGCTGCGGCGGTGGAGAGCCGTGTGCTCAAAGGGTTTCAGTGCGTGGCAGGCCATGGCGTAGGGCAAATCTCTTGAGATAGCGGCAGGGATTACCCCCCTCTGCCCTGCCGGGCATCTCCCCCTCAAGGGGGGAGATTAGCGTGTGGCCGATGTCTCCATCCCTCACCAGCCGTTTTGCGAAACCCTCATCATCCGTTTGCCGCGATTGCTGAGCTGGGCCTGGAATGCGGCGCCGGCATCCGGCTTATCTCCCCCCCTGTGGGGGAGATGTCCGGCAGGACAGAGGGGGTAACCCCGGCCGCTACGGTCGCGTCACTTCGCGCTCCAGCCGGTCGGGCAAGTTCGGTTCATTGAAATTTTGAGCGGCAGACGGACGCGCCTGCCTCGGCGCAAGTACGCCCCCCTGTGCCCTGCCGGGCATCTCCCCCACACGGGGGGAGATTAGCGTGTGGCCGATGTGCTCGTCCTCCATCAGCCATTTACGGAACGCTCATCCGTTTGCAGCGATTGCTGAGCTGGGCCTGGAATGCGGCGCCGGCTTCCAGCTGATCTCCCCCCCTTGAGGGGGAGATGTCCGGCAGGACAGAGGGGGGCAACCCCAGCCGCTACGGTCGCGTCACTTCGCGCTCCAGCCGGTCGGGCAAGTTCGGTTCATTGAAATTTTGAGCGGCAGACGGGACGCGCATGCGTCGGCGCAAGTGCGGCCCCCTCTGCCCTGCCGGGCATCTCCCCCTCAAGGGGGGGAGATTAGCGTGTGGCCGATGTCTACGTACCCGGGCCAGCCGGGCCGGATCAGCCGCGCGGCTTGGCGCCGGCGGGCTTGGGGGCCTTCTTCTTGGCAAAGGACTTGCCGTCATTGGCGTAAGGCTTGGCGTCCTTGTTGAAGGGTTTGCCCTCCTTCTTGAAGGGGGCCTTGTCCTTGAACGGGCGATCGCCGGCCGGCTTGTCGCGGAAGGGCTTATCGAAGCTCTTTGCGCCGTCGCCGGCATAGGCGGGCTTGCCCTTCGGCTTCTTCGACCAGTCTTCGCGGCCACCTTCCCGGGCGCCATCGCGCGGGGCTTCGCGGGCCGGGCGGTCCTCATACGCCTTCTTGGCATAGGGCTTGGGCTCGGCCTGGCGCGACAGGTCGGGCGCGCCGTCAAGCCGGGTCACGCGGATGCCGCGCTCCAGCGTCTTGTTCGAGCCGATGGCTTCGGAAAACACCGCCGCATGATCGGCAGAAATTTCGACAAAGGTTTCTTCCGCCTGCATCTTGATGGCGCCGATCTGCGCCTTGGTGAGATTGCCGTTGCGGCAGAGCATGGGGATGAGCCAGCGCGGCTCGGCATTCTGCTTGCGCCCGACAGACAGCGAGTACCAGACGGAGGGGCCGAATTCGCTGCGCGGGGTGCGCGGCGTCGCATCAAATTCCTGCCGTTCGAAGGCGCCGTCGCGCGGCTTCTTCTGGCCGCCCGGCTGCACGGAAATCTCGATCAGGTCTTCCGGCGCGGACTGGCGCGAACGGTAAAGATTGACGAAGGCGGCTGCCAGCTTTTCAGCACCATGCGCCTCGACGAGACGGGCGATGATGTCCTGTTCTTCCTCGCGGGCCTCTTCGGCAAAAATCGGGTCGGACAGAAGGCGCTCCTGGTCGCGGCCGATCACCTCTTCGGCAGACGGCGGGCGGGCCCAGGTGGGGGTAACGTCGGCGCCGGCGAGCAAGCGCTCGGCCTTGCGGCGCTGGTTGATCGGCACGATCATCGCGCTGATGCCCTTGCGACCGGCACGGCCCGTGCGGCCCGACCGGTGCAGCAGCGTTTCCGAATTGGTCGGAAGGTCCGCGTGGATGACGAGATCGAGGCCCGGCAGGTCGATGCCGCGGGCGGCAACGTCGGTTGCGATGCAGACGCGGGCGCGCCCGTCGCGCATGGCCTGCAGCGCGTGCGTGCGCTCGTTCTGCGTCAGTTCGCCCGATAGCGCCACGACGTCGAAATTGCGGTTGTTGAAGCGGGCGGTCAGATGGTTGACGGCCGCACGCGTCGAACAGAACACGATGGCGTTCTTGGCATCATAGTAACGCAGCACGTTGACGATGGCGTTTTCCCGGTCGGCCGGCGCCACGACCAGCGCGCGGTATTCGATATCGGCATGCTGCTTTTCCTCCGTGGTGGTGGAAATGCGCACGGCATTGCGCTGGTAGCGCTTGGCAAGCTTGGCAATGCCGCTCGAGACGGTTGCCGAAAACATCAGCGTGCGGCGGCTTTCCGGTGCTGCTTCCAGAATGAATTCCAGATCCTCGCGGAAGCCGAGATCCAGCATCTCGTCGGCCTCGTCGAGCACGGCGACGCGCAGTTCCGACATGTCGAGCGCATTGCGGCGGATATGGTCGCAGATACGGCCGGGCGTGCCGACAACGATATGGGCGCCGCGTTCGAGCGCGCGCCGTTCGTTGCGGATGTCCATGCCGCCGACGCAGCTGGCAATCACGGCGCCGGTCAGTTCGTAAAGCCATTCCAGCTCGCGCTTCACCTGCATGGCAAGCTCGCGGGTGGGGGCAATCACCAGGGCGAGCGGCGCGCGGGCGGTCTCGAAGCGATCGGCCTCTTCCAGAAGCGTCGGCGCAATGGCGATGCCGAAGGCCACCGTCTTGCCGGAACCGGTCTGGGCCGACACCAGCGCATCGGAGGTGACCAGCGCCGGATCGAGCATTGCCTGCTGGACGGGGGTCAGGGTTTCGTAACCGCGCTTCGTCAACGCCTTGGCGATCGCCGGAACGGCGCCATTCAATTCGGACATCTACCTGTCTTTCGGATTTTCATGCGCATTGCCGCGCGGGCTGCGAGGGTCGCAGCGGGATATGGCCTCTCCCTACTGATTTGCGCGCGAAATGTCAAAGCGCATGCGCCACCGGCGCATTGTCTTCTCCCACAGGGTAAATGGACAAGACGGGGGAAACCGGAAGTGGCATAGTGGCAGGACGCGCAGGGCCGACATGGCCGTGCAGGCTGACGCAGACGAATGAGGCGCGGAGAAGAGACGCGCAGACTGGAGAAAAGCTGATGTCCTTCTTTCCCGGCAACGACCCGACGCCCGGCGATGCCTTTGCCTGCGACGCCATCGAAAACCTGATCATTCCCCGCTCTTCCGATATCGGCGGCTTTTCCGTGCGCCGGGCGCTGCCCACCCGCCAGCGCCGTCTTGTCGGGCCATTCATCTTCTTCGATCGCATGGGACCGGCGGTGCTGAAGGCCGACGAGGCGCTGGATGTGAAGCCGCATCCGCATATCGGGCTTTCCACCGTCACCTACCTGTTCGACGGCGAGATCAAGCACCGCGACAGCCTGGGCACCGAGCTTGTGATCCGTCCGGGCGACATCAACCTGATGACGGCCGGGCGCGGCATCGTGCATTCGGAGCGCACGCCGGAAAACCTGCGCGGGCATCCGCTCTCCATGTCCGGCCTGCAGACATGGCTTGCGCTTCCCGATACGCATGAGGAGATCGACCCGGCCTTTGCCCACACGGCGCGCGAAAAAATGCCGGTGATCGACATGCCCGGCGTGTCCGGCCGGGTGGTGATCGGCGCGCTCGACGGCCTCTCCTCCCCCGTTTCCACCTTCACCGATACGCTTTACGTGGATCTTGCGCTGGAGCCGGGCAAAAGCTTTCCCTTTTCCGCCGCCCATGAAGAAAGAGCGATCTATATACTTTCCGGGGAACTTTGGGTTGCGGGCGACTGTTTTGCCAAAGACCAGCTGCTGGTGCTGCGCCCCGGCGACGAGATCACCCTGAAAAGCGGCGAGACGGGTTGTCACATCATGCTGTTTGGGGGTGCCGCCTTGAACTCCAAGCGCTATATCTGGTGGAATTTCGTGTCGTCCTCGAAGGAACGCATCGAGCAGGCGAAGGAAGAATGGCGCACCGGCCGCTTTGATATCGTACCCGGTGACGAAGAAGAGTTCGTGCCTTTGCCAAGTCCATGAATTCGTCTAGAAGCGCGTTCTGAGAGACTTGAAAAAGCCGCGTTGCATCTCATCTTGGGAAAAAACGAAGGCTCGGGACAAGAGCAGAAAAGGCCATCATTCGTGACATCCAGCCCTCAGACGCCGCTGCTTGACAAGGTGAAGCTGCCGGCCGACCTTCGTCAGACCGAAGACCGTGACCTGCCGCAGCTGGCGCGCGAACTGCGCGACGAGATGATCGATGCGGTGTCGAAAACCGGGGGGCATCTGGGCGCGGGCCTTGGCGTGGTGGAACTGACGATTGCCATCCACAAGGTGTTCAACACGCCGCATGACCGTCTGATCTTCGATGTCGGCCACCAGTGCTATCCGCACAAGATCCTGACCGGCCGGCGCGAGCGCATCCGCACGCTGCGCCAGGAAGGCGGGCTCTCCGGCTTTACCAAGCGCACCGAGAGCGAATACGACCCGTTTGGCGCGGCGCACTCCTCCACCTCGATTTCCGCCGGCCTCGGCATGGCGGTGGCGGCCGAGCTTTCCGGCACGCCGCGTAACGTGATTGCCGTCATCGGCGATGGCGCCATGTCGGCCGGCATGGCGTATGAGGCACTCAACAATGCCGGCGCGCTCGATGCGCGCCTGATCGTCATCCTCAACGACAACGACATGTCGATTGCCCCGCCGACGGGGGCGATGAGCGCCTATCTGGCGCGCCTTGCCTCGGGCCGCAGCTACATGGGCTTTCGCGAGTTCGGCAAGAAGCTCACCGCCTATCTCGGCAAGAATGTCGACCGGGCGATCACGCGGGCCGTGGAACATGCGCGCGGCTATGTGACCGGCGGCACCATGTTCGAGGAGATGGGTTTTTACCACATCGGCCCGATCGACGGGCACTCCTTCGAGCATCTTCTGCCGGTGCTGCGCAATGTGCGCGACAATGCGAAAGGCCCGGTGCTGATCCATGTGGTGACGCAGAAGGGCAAGGGCTATGCGCCTGCGGAAGCGGCCGCCGACAAGTATCACGGCGTCAACAAGTTTGATGTGATCACCGGCGCGCAGGCGAAAGCCAAGCCGAATGCGCCAAGCTATACCGCCGTCTTTGCCGATGCGCTGGTGGAAGAAGCCCGCCACGACGACAGGATTGTTGGCGTGACCGCCGCCATGCCCTCCGGCACCGGCCTCGACAAGCTGCAGGAACTCTATCCCGCCCGCACCTTCGATGTCGGCATTGCCGAACAGCATGCGGTGACCTTTGCCGCCGGCCTTGCCACCGAAGGCTACAAGCCCTTCTGCGCGCTCTATTCCACCTTCCTGCAGCGCGGTTACGACCAGGTGGTGCATGACGTGGCGATCCAGGGGCTTCCCGTGCGCTTCCCCATCGACCGCGCCGGTTTCGTCGGCGCCGATGGCCCGACGCATGCCGGCTCCTTCGACACCGGCTTCCTCGCCTCGCTTCCCGGCTTCGTGGTGATGGCCGCCGCCGACGAGGCGGAGCTGAAGCACATGGTGCGCACGGCCGCAGCCTATGACGACGGCCCGATTTCCTTCCGCTATCCGCGCGGCGAAGGGGTTGGCATCGAGATGCCCGCACGCGGCGACATTCTGGCCATCGGCAAGGGGCGCGTCATCAAGGAGGGCGCCAAGGTGGCGCTTCTCTCCTTCGGCACGCGGCTCTCCGACTGTCTGCTCGCCGCCGAAGATCTGGATGCTGCGGGCCTTTCCACCACCGTTGCCGATGCGCGCTTTGCAAAGCCGCTCGACCACGACCTCATCCGCCAGCTCGCCCGCCACCACGAAATCGTCGTGACCGTGGAGGAAGGCGCCGTCGGCGGTTTTGGTTCACAGGTCATGCACTTCCTCGCCAACGAGGGCCTGCTCGACACCGGCCTCAAGATCCGCTCGCTGGTTCTGCCCGACCTCTGGATGGATCAGGCCAAACCCGAAGTGATGTACGCCAAGGCCGGACTGGACCGCGCCGGCATCGTGAAGACGGTGTTCAGCGCGCTGGGGCGTGGGGTTCAGGTGGGGGCTGCTGGGTGAGGTGACGGGGGAGCCGCGGGTTCGCGACTTTCCCTATAGCAGCTCGCCGAAGGCTGATGTCGGCCCTAAACGGTCATTCCAGGCTGGTCACGCACGCGGGAGAGGACGTGGCCAACCCAAGGTCTGCCACGTCATCCATCACAGGAACTTGCAAAGCGAGATGTTCAAAGCGCTACGCCGACACTCGACAGGAAGCTGTCGATGCGGTGATCAACCACGCGCTTTGTTTCGGCCCAGGCGGGAACCGACTGAATTAGATTGTCGTGCCAGGCCATGAGATTGGGAAAATCCCGTAAGGGAGGCCTCGAACGATCGATCTGCGAAAACGGCCCCGCAACGTCGATATCGGCAAGCGTCAGGGTCTCGCCGACAATGAATTTGCGGCCTTGCAGGTGCTGGTCAAGCACTTTCGCGGCCGCACGAAGCTTGCCCTCGGCGAAGGCGATGACGGCCTCGTTCTTTGGCAGCCCCATCACCGTCTTGCCCACTCGCTCGTCGAACAGCGCCGTCGCAAAGACGCGCCATTGCTCACCCGACCAGAACATCCACTGAAGTACCTCAAAACGGTCTTCTGCGGTCGCTCCGACCAATGGGGAGTTTGCCTTGCTCGCCAGATAAAGATTGATGGCGGCTGCTTCGTAGAGAACGAAATCACCATCGACCAGAACAGGCGTCAGGCCGTGCGGATTGAGCCGTGATTTGAACTCAGCCGTCTGGCTCTCGCCCTTGAACAAATCGACCATAACGTGTTCGATTTCGATGCCCATGACTTTTGCCGCCGTGGTCACCCGCCGCAAGCTGCCTGATCCGGGATCGCCGTAAATCTTGATTGTCATAATTCTTCCTTTGGCTCCAAGACCCTCGCGGTCTCACCAAGCCGATTTCTCATATTCTCTGATTGAATTGAATTGCGCCAGGAAGCATAATATGAATTCCATTTTTGAATAGTTCCAAGGGTTAAGGATCGGGGAAATGGACAGGCTCGATTCCATGCGCGCGTTCGTGCGCGTCGTTGAAAGCGGAAGCTTTTCGCAGGCCGCGCGAGACCTGAATGTGAGCCAGCCAACTGTCAGCAAACAGCTCGCGGCTCTTGAGGCGCGTCTTGGAACGCCGCTCCTCTCGAGAAATTCTCGAACTCTTGCCGTTACGCTTGCGGGCCAGGAATATTATGAGGCCACAGTCCGTATCCTTGAGGATATCGATTCCATCGAAGAAAAGGTTCTGGCAGGGCAATCGTCCCCCTCGGGTCTGGTCCGGGTGACCCTCTCGCCAGCCTTCGGCAGGCTCTATGTCATCCCGCGGCTCCGTGCCTTTCAGGATCGTTTTCCGGACGTGGCAATCGACATGGAAGTCTCGGGCCGTCACGTCGACCTTGTCGAGGAAGGGATCGATGTCGCGATCCGGATCGGTCCACTGTCCGATTCTGCGTTGGTTGCTCGACGCATCGGCGATATGCGCATGATAACCCTGGCATCAGCGAGCTATCTCGCCCTGCACGGAAAGCCGGAAACGCTTGACGACTTGCGATCGCACCAACGTATCGGCTATGTCCATAAGGGCAGTGTCGTCGGTTGGGAGTTTACGGCCCACGGTCGGCGGATCACTTTAGACGGCGGAGGCGCGTTTCGCACCAACGATGCCGAACATGTTCGCGGTGCGGTCCTTGCCGGTCTGGGTATTGCCCATCACGCAAGTTGGTTGTTCCCGGATGTCCTGGCCTCCGGCGAGGTCGTCCGGATTCTTGACGATCACGCTCCGCCGCCTTTGCCAATTTTCGCCATCACGGCTTCCGGGCGTCGCATGCCTTCGCGGGTGCGGCATTTCATCGACTTCCTGGCCGATATTTGCGCTGAAGAGGCAGAGCTACGGATCACTGAATGAGCTATGATCGACGTTGGCGCAAAACCGCCATTTCCTCGCTCCCTGCGCATCCCCTTCTCCGCAGCTCCCTTGCAACGCGCTACTCGCCAGCCGCTTCCCTTACTGCCGAGGTGAGGTTTGCGCCGATCGCCCGCGCCTGCTGGAGCCCGGCCTGAGAGGACGCAGCGTCGAGCGGGAGCAGGAGGTCCGATCCCACCCTGCGCGCGCCGACATAGCCGAAAATGCCCTCGTCGATCTGTGTCCGAAGTGCCTGCGCATAACCGCGCTTGTCGTAGGTGCGCTGCGTTGCGCCGCCAACCGCCACCAACTGGACCGCAAGCCGCCCGAGAAGACGTGTCGTTTGCTCGCCCTCGGCATCGATATAGGCCCAGCCATTGGTGAAAACGCGGTCGATCCAGCCTTTGAGGATGGCGGGCATGGACCACCAGTAGACGGGAAAGATCAGGATCAGCAGATCGGCGCGGTCGATCCTTGCCTGCTCGGCGACAGTGTCGGCCGGCAAAACCGTTCCGTCGCGAAAGGCCCGATAGTCGGCACCTGTATAGCGAGGATCAAAGCCCTCGGCCGTCAGGTCGGCGATTTCGACCGTGTTCTGCGGGTCTTCCTGAAGGCCGGCGATGACCTGCTCGGCCACGGCATGCGTATAGGACGAGGCCTCGGGATGCGCAATGACGATGAGAGAATGCATGGCAGGTTTCCATCTGAAGGCGTTTTGGGATTGGCCCGGTGCTAAACCGCCTGCGGGATGCGGGCGATGACCTTGATTTCGAAATCGAACCCGGCAAGCCAGGTGACGCCAACGGCGGTCCAGTTTGGAAATGGCGGGGCCGGAAAAAACTCGTCCTTGATCGGCATCAGGATCTCGAACTGGTTCTGCGGGTCGGTGTGGAACGTCGTGACATCGACGATGTCGTCAAAGCTGCAGCCTGCGGCTTCCAGCGTTGCCCGCAGATTCCGGAATGCCAGCCGGGCCTGCGCTCCGAAATCCGGTTCTGCCGTTCCGTCCTCCCGGGCGCCGACCTGACCCGAGACGAGGTCGCCGGATTGAATGGCGGCGGAATATCCATGCTGCGTGTAAAGCGCGTGCCGGTCGGCTGGAAAAATGGCTGTGCGGGCGGTCATGGGTCTTCCTTTCTGGGGACGCTGCCGAAGCTTCTTCCAACGGCGGGCCGGTTCAGATACTGTGCGTATGTGAAATAGTGAGATACGCTGCGTATGTCAAATTAAATACGCATCGTATGTGAAATGAGGGTATGATGGCGAAGACGCGTGCGCAAACCATGGAAGAAAACAGGGCAAAGCTCATTGCGGCTGCACGCAGGGCTTTTGCCGAAAAAGGCTATGCCGCCGCCTCCATGGATGAGCTGACGGCGGAGGCGGGCCTCACGCGCGGCGCGCTCTACCACAATTTCGGCGACAAACGCGGACTGTTTGCCGCCGTCGTCAACCAGATCGATTCCGAGATGGCGGCGCGCGCAAAGGCGGTGGCGGCCTCAGAACCCGACGAGTGGAAGGCGCTGCTTGCGGAGGGAATAGCCTATATCGAAATGGCGCTTGATCCCGAGGTGCAGCGCATTGTGCTGCTCGATGGGCCGGCGGTGCTCGGCGATCCGTCCAGATGGCCAAGCCAGGACAATTGCCTGCAGGTGACAAGACAGGCCGTCGAGCGGCTGATTGCGCATGGCACGATGAAGCCGCTCAATGCCGAAGCCGCCGCCCGCCTCATCAGCGGCGCCTCCCTCAACGCCGCCCTCTGGGTGGCGGCGAGTGATGATGCGGAAGCGGTGCTGGCGAAGGCTGTCGAGGCGTTTTGCGCAATCGCCAGCGGCGTTCTCGCGCGGCAGGACTGATAGGCTGCGGGTTTGAGCGGGTGCCTCACCGGAAGCCCGAGATGCGCAGGCTGTCTTGGCGCCGGGACGAAAGGACTGGCGCAGGTCTTAGCGCGGCGTGTCTGGTTCACCCCCCTCTGTCCTGCCGGACATCTCCCCCACACGGGGGGAGATTGGCGTGGGGCCGATGTCGCCGCCCCACATCCGCCTTTTGGGAAACCAAATCAGCCGTCCCCCGATTCCACAAGAACCGTTGCCGGCAAACGCTGCGGCAAATTTAGAATGCGGCGCCTACTTCCGGCTGATCTCCCCCCTGAGGGGGAGATTGGCGTGTGGCCGATGTCCCCCTCCCACATCCGCCGTTTGGGCAAACCACATCCGCCGTTGCGGCAATTGCAGAGATAAACTTGGAATGCAGCGGCAGCTTCCAGCTGATCTCCCCCCATGTGGGGGAGATCATCGTGTGGCCGATGTCGCCGTCCCACATCCGCCGTTTCCCAAACCACTTCTGCCGTTTCCGGATCCCACAAATGCCGTTGCCGGTAAACGCTCCGGTAAACTTGGAATGCGGCGGCAGCTTCCGGCTGATCTCCCCCCGTCTGGGGGAGATGTCCGGCAGGACAGAGGGGGGCGCCGCACCCACCGCCCTCACCCGAACCAAAAAAGCCGGCGCGGCCCTACGGACGCCCCCAGGCTCAACCGCGCCCGGCAAGCCATGCAAAAGGGGGGGCCTTTCGACCGCCCCTGGATGTCGTGCCGTTGCCCGCCTCGGCTCAAAACTCTTCCCAGCTTTCGGCGACCGCTGCCGGAGAGCCGCCGCCGAGGCCGACGGCGCCGGCGACTTTGGCGATCATGCGGCGCGCCGGCGAGGCAACGGGCTTTGCTGTCGCCCGGGCGGCTTCCGGACGACGCCCGGCGGGTGCTTCGGAGGCGCCGCCGACGCGGAACTGGCCGATGATGTCGCGCAGCTTGTTGACCTCATTGGCAAGGGCGGCGCTGGCGGCGGTGGATTCTTCCACCATCGCGGCGTTCTGCTGGGTAACCTGGTCCATCTGGTTGACGGCGGTGTTGACTTCGGCAAGACCGACCGACTGTTCCTTGGCCGAGGTGGCGATGGCGTCGAGCTGGGTGTTGATCGTCACCACCTGCTGCTCGATCACCTTCAGCGCCTCGCCGGTTTCCTGCACCAGCCGCACGCCGGTCGAGACTTCGTCGACGGAGTTGCGGATGAGATCCTTGATCTCCTTGGCCGCCTGGGCGGAACGCTGCGCCAGTTCGCGCACTTCCTGGGCAACGACGGCAAAGCCCTTGCCGGCTTCCCCGGCGCGCGCCGCTTCCACGCCCGCATTCAGGGCGAGAAGGTTGGTCTGAAAGGCGATTTCATCGATGACGCCGATGATCGAGGAGATCTGGTTGGACGACTGTTCGATGCGCTGCATGGCATTGACGGCGCTCGAGACAACCTCGCCGGAGCGACGCGCCGAGCGGTTGGCTTCCACTGCCACGTGACGGGCCTCTTCGGTGCGCTTGGACGAGTTGGTGACATTGGTGGTGATCTGGTCGAGCGCTGCGGCGGTTTCCTCCAGCGAGGCGGCCTGCTGTTCGGTGCGCTTGGACAGATCCTCGGCACTCTGGCTGATTTCGCGCGTGCCGTTGCCGATGCTGCCGGTGGCGACGGAAACCGAGCGCAGGCTGTCTGCCAACTGTCCGACGGCAGCGTTGAAATCGGAGCGGAGGGCTTCGAAATCGCGGGCGAAGGGCTCGGAGAGACGGAAGGTCAGGTCGCCATCCGACAGATGCTTCAGGCCCTGCGCGAGGCCGGAGGTGGCCTGCGCCATTTCCTCCGCACGCACGCGATCGGCTTCCAGCGCGCGGGCCTTTTCAGTTTCGCTGGCCGAACGGGCCTGATCGGCTTCCTGTTCCAGCTGGCGGGCACGAAGGCCGTTGTCCTTGAACACCTGCACGGCCTTTGCCATGCCGCCGATTTCGTCGCGGCGATCCGTGCCGTCGACCATGACACCGAGATCGCCATTGGCAAGCGTGACCATGGTGGCCGACATCGCGCGGATCGGCTGCACCAGCCAGGCGCGGATCAGGAAGAAGCCGGCGAGAAGAACCAGCACAAGGCCGCCGATGACGATCGAGAGCGTCACCATCACTGTGGCATTGGTCTTGTCGGTCAGATCGTCGCTGGCCTTTGCGGCGGCTTCGACCAGTTGCGTCGTGATGTTGCTGAATTTGGGCGACACGGCCGTGAAGGCCGGCTGGCACTGTTCGAGGAACAGGGTCTGCGAAGCGGCAATCTCGGCTTCCGTGGTGGACGCCTTGCCGGCAGCGATAACGGCGGCACAGGTGGTGTTGAGGATGCTCAGAACCTCGGTGCGCAGTTGTTCGACCTGCGGATTCCCCGGCAAGGCCTTGGCCACCACATCCATGTACTTCGTAAAATTGGCCTTGCCGTCTTCGATTTCCTTGGCCGACCTGGCATTCTGCTCTTCCGAGCGGGCCATCATCAGGTCGCCGATCGCGGCGCGCATGTTCTGTACGGTGCGGTTCGAGCGCGCCATGTACAGCGCGCCCTGGCTCGGGCCATCCAGCAGTTTGCTGTATTCGTCATCCGTGCGCGAGATCTGCTGCGTGGAGTAGAGCGCCATCCCCAGGGTGAACAGGCCAAAGCCTGCCATGATGATCAGAAATTTGCCGATAATTGAAACGTGCTTCACATGCCACTCCCGCAAGAACCTGGCGTTCAGATGAGTGAGCCGCGTGCAAATCATTCGCCGGGCAAACGCGAAAGAGCGTGACGGACGTCTCCGCATCGGCCCGGGGCGGGCCGAAACGGGCTGCAAAGGTGCTACGCCTCATCGCTCTGTTCGGACGCACACCTTGAATCGGCGCCGATCCGAACGGTCTATTTATGTCAATAGATCGTTACATCTGCGTTAATGATCATGTCTTCATATATCGATAGGACTTCAAATTCGTCGCCATGCGACGAATCCCGTATACGTTTCTCGATATGAGGGGCCGAACGAAAAAGGGGCGGACCGCGATCCACCCCGTACAACACTATCTGCGACCACAACGTCATCCTCGGCCCAGCGCCCAGTCATACAAGCTCCATGAAATCAGAGCGTTGCAGATGCTCGGGACAAGCCCGAACATGACGGAAGAAGCGCAGGCCCCTTTGTCAGCAATCTGGCGAGGCGGACGCGGTCCACCCGGTCTTGCCGTTCATCGAACCATAAAGGCTTGCTCAAAACTCTTCCCAGTTCTCGGCAGCAGGCTTTGCCGCAGGCGCAAAGGCGCTTGCCAGCTTGCTGCGCAGGGCACCCGCCGGAGACGGTCTGGCGCGCGCGCCGGCAGGTGCCGCAACCGGGCCTTTCAGGCGGGCAGGTTGCGGAATTTTTGTGCGGCCTTCCGTGGGCTTTGCTGCGGGCGCAAAGCGTGGCGCCTCGAGGGAAGCGGCACCACCTTGCACCGGCCGGGAGGCCGGCCGGCTGTCCTGTCCAGGCGAGGCGGCGGCATTGCCCAGCCGGAACTGGCGCAGCAGCGCATCCAGTTCGCTTGCCTCGCGCGCCAGCGCATGGCTTGCCGCCGTCTGCTGTTCCACCATCGCGGCATTCTGCTGGGTGTTCTGATCCATCGAGGAGACGGCGGTATTGATCTCCTGCAGACCGGTCGCCTGCTCGCGCGAGGCGGTGACGATCGCCTTGATGTTCTCGTCGATCTCCTGCACCTCGACCACGATGGCCTGCAGCGCCTCGCCGGTTTCGCCGACGAGAGAAACCCCGGCATCCACCTGCTGGCTGGATGTGGTGATGAGCGTCTTGATCTCCTTGGCGGCATTGGCCGAACGCTGCGCAAGCTCGCGCACTTCCTGCGCCACCACGGCAAAGCCCTTGCCCGCTTCGCCGGCACGCGCCGCTTCCACGCCGGCATTCAGCGCGAGAAGGTTCGTCTGGAAGGCGATGTCGTCGATAACGCTGATGATATTGATGATTTCGCTGGACGATTTCGAAATGCCTTCCATCGCCGCCACCGCACGGCGCACCACTACGCCTGACTTTTCCGCGCCGAGCCGCGCCCGCTCGACACGCTCGCCGACATCTTCGGCGCGACGGGCGGAATCCTTCACCGTCGTCGTCACCTCCTCCACGGCGGCCGCCGTCTGCTCGACGGAGGCGGCCTGCCGTTCGGTGCGTTTTGCCAGGTCGTCCGTGGCGCTGCGGATTTCCATCGCGCCGGCATGGATGGCGGACGTGTTGCGCCCGACGCCCTGCAGCGCATCCTGCAGCTTTTCGACGGCCTGGTTGAAATCGCCGCGCACGCGGTCGAGATGGCTGGCAAAAGGCTGTTCGAGCCGGTTTGCCACATCGCCTTCGGCGAGCCGCGACAGGCCTCCGGCCAGCGCATTCATGGCAAACTCGATCTCGGCGGCCTCATGCGCCTTGCGGCTGTCATTGTTCTGGCGTTCCTGTTCGCTGGCCACGCGCAAACTTTCGGTCTCCTGCGCCAGCCGCAGCTTTTCGATCGCCGCATCCTTGAACACGGCAACGGCCTTTGCCATGCGGCCCACCTCGTCGCCCCGGTCGAGCGCCGGCACGGGGATTTCGTGGCGACCGGAGGCGAGCGCCGACATGGCTTCCGTCATGCCGACGATGGGGCTGACGATGGCGCGCGACAGGAGCCAGATCAGGGCCACCGAAATGACACCGGCAACCGCACCACCGATCAGCAGCGTCCAGAGAAGATTGGTGTGTGCGTTGAGCTGCGTCCCGGCCGTGGCGCGGATCAGATCGTCCGCCTGCGCCTTGATGCGGGCGGCGGCGGCACGGAAACCGGCAAGCGGATGGGCGGCCTGGTCGCTAGCCGTCGCTGTGCCCGCGGCCGCCTCACGCGCCTTCACCTGCGGATCCACCACCTGCCGCTGGTAGGCATCGGCGGACGACTTCATCTCGTCAAGCGTTGCGACCATGGCCGGAAAGCCGGTCGCCTGCTTGCGCGCCTCGCCAAGGGCCGACACCACGCTGTCGCGGGCGACAGCCATGGCAGACAGAAGGGCCGGATCGCCGGACAGAAGATAGCCGCGCTGCAGGTAGCCTTGTTCCATCTGCGCCTCGAGCGCCTGGCCGACGGCAGCGGCAATCGCCTGCGCCTGCATCTGCTCGCGCGAGGCGGCAGCCGATTTCAGCCCCTGCCAGTAAACCACCGCAGATGCGATGAGGCAGACGGACATGAGCGCGAGAAATGTGCTGATCAGCTTTTTGTTGAGAGACAGGTTCTTGAACGACATGGAGTGTGCTGCGGTTTCTTCTGGAACGACAGGAAGGCGCACCGGCGCCGGCGACGAACCCCAAAAAGAGCGCACGCGCCTTAACATCGGATTGAGAAAATCGGCAGGATTTCACCCATCGCGCGGCCGAAATTGCGCTTCGTCAAGGCCGGAAACGCAAAATCCCTTGCCAGCCTGCGCATTCGCCGTCATGGACTGGCGCATGACATCTTCACACGATCAAAGACTGGACCAGCTGCTGGTCAACCGCGGCCTGTTTGCCAGCCGTTCGCGCGCCCGCGATGCGGTGCTGCGCGGCACCGTCAAGGTGAACGGCCAGACCGTTCTGAAACCGAGCGCCGTGGTGCCGGGCAATGCGAGCTTCACCATCGACGATCCGGCGCAGGATTACGTGTCGCGCGCGGCACTGAAACTGGTGGCCGCCCTCGACCATTTCGGCCTTGATCCGGAGGGCCTCAACTGTCTCGATATCGGCGCCTCCACCGGCGGCTTCACCGAAGTACTGTTGAAGCGCAAGGCGGCCTATGTGGTGGCCATCGATGTCGGCCACGGCCAGATCCATGACCGAATTGCCGGCAGCCCGCGCGTCTTGAGCCTCGAAGGCCTCAACGCCCGCGCCATGACGCGCGACGATGTGGGCGACGAGGACTTCGGCATGGTCGTCTCGGACGTCTCGTTCATCTCGCTGAAGCTTGCGCTGCCGCCGGCACTCGACATGGCCGAGCCGGGTGCGACCTGCGTGCTTCTGGTGAAGCCGCAATTCGAGGCGGGACGCGATTTCGTCAGCAAGGCCGGCCTGTTGAAGGATCCGGAGACGGCGCCCGACGTGGCGGCCGAGCTGGAGCGCTGGCTGGTGGAGGACATGGGCTGGGAAAGCCTTGGCCTCATCCCCTCCCCGATTGCCGGCGGCGACGGCAACCAGGAATATCTGCTGGCCGGCCGCAAGCCGCTCGTGGATGATGACGACCTGGACGATGACGATCTGGACGAAGAGGCAGACGAGCAATGAGCGCGCCCGGTTCCGGCACCCAGACCGTCACCATCGCGCGCCTGGGCGCCCAGGGTCACGGCATTGCCCATGGCGAGGACGGGCCGATCTACGTGCCCTTTGCGCTTCCCGGCGAAACCGTCTCCATCGCCCGTGTCGGTGCGCATGGCACGGTCATGTCGACCGCCACTGCCTCGCCGGACCGCGTGGCACCGGTCTGTCGCCATTTCGGCCCCGACAGCGATGCCTGTGGCGGCTGTTCGCTGCAGCATCTGGCCGATGTGCCTTACCAGGCCTTCAAGCGCCAGCTGGTGGTCGATGCGCTGAAATCCAAGGGATTGACGCCGGAGGTCAGGGATCTGGTGACGGCCGCCCCGGGCGAGCGCCGCCGCGTCGTGTTTTCCGCCCGCATGACGGAAAAGGGCCTGCTGCTGGGCTTTAACCGGGGCGAAAGCCATCAGCTGTTTTCGGTCGTGGAATGTCCGATCACCACGGCGGGCATCGTGGGTCGGCTCGATGTGATCCGCCGGGCCGCCGGCGCGCTGGCACAGGGCACCGATGTGTTTCGCCTGACGGTTCTCGAAACCCGCACCGGACTTGACCTGTCGGCCGAGGGGCTGAAGGCGCTGACGGACGCGCAGCGACGCCGGGCGACGGAAACCGTGCTGGCGCTGAAGGGCGTCGTGCGGCTTTCGGTGAACGGCGAAATCCTGATCGAGAAGGAAAAGCCGCTGCTCGACTTCGCCAGCGTTCCGGTCTCGCCGCCGCCGGGCGGCTTCACCCAGGCGACCCGCCAGGCCGAAGATGCCATGGCCGCCATCGTCATCGGGCATCTCGGCAAGGCAAAGCGCGTGGCGGATCTCTTTGCCGGCTCCGGCACCTTTGCGCTCCGGATCGCGGCAAAGGCCCGGGTGCATGCGGTGGAAAGCGATGCCAAGGCGATTGCAGCGCTTGACCATGCCGCCCGTCACGCCCAGGGCCTGAAGCCGGTCAGCATCGAGCGCCGCGATCTCTACCGCCGTCCGATGATGGCGCAGGAACTGAAAGTGTTCGATGCCGTGGTGTTCGATCCGCCCCGCGCCGGCGCCGAAGTCCAGATGAGCGAACTCGTCCGCTCCGGCGTCAAGAAGGTCGTCGCCGTCTCCTGCAACCCGCTGACGCTGTCCCGCGATCTGGCCATCCTCATCGCCGGCGGCTACCGCATCACCAGCGTCACCCCCGTCGACCAGTTCCTGTGGAACCCGCATGTGGAAGCGGTGGCGCTTCTGGAGAAGTGACACCCGCGCTTTCTGCAATGCCTTTGCGGGTCACGCCATAGCTGCGGCCTGCATTTACCCCCCTCTGCCCTGCCGGGCATCTCCCCCACACGGGGGGAGATCGGCTGGAAGCAGGCGCGGCATTCAAAGTTTACCGGAGCGATTGCCGGGAACGGTTTTTATGGGATCCGGAAATGGCTGATTTGTTTGCGGAAACGGTTCATGAGGGACGAGCACATCGGCCCCACGCTAATCTCCCCCCGTGTGGGGGAGATGTCCGGCAGGACAGAGGGGGGGGTGAACCGCGCACGCAACGCGCCATCTGCCCTTAAAACCAACGCGACACCTCAAGAGATCAATCGAACACCATCACCCCGCCGGTTGCAACGTGCCGTTGCCGGTGACGCCGTCGCAGCGGCAGCGTCCGCCGGCGCGGCCTTCCGGGGCGCGGCAGATGTAGGGGCGGGTGCGGTCGGCGCTTTTGGGCGGCTCGATGATGCAGACGAAGCGCGGGCGTGGCTTGAACTGGTTGTCGTTATAGACCCGTGTATTGGGGCCGGACGATTGGGCGAGAACGCCGGAAGCGCCCGAAAGCAGGATGAGGATGCCGGCGGCGAGCCTGAGCATGGCGATGTCTCCCAAGAGATTGCGGAACGGATGGCTCCATCCTTGGCCGACCCCGCTTAACGCCCGGTGAAGACGTCTTACCGCTTGCCGCGCTGCAGGAAGGCTTCGAAAGCGGCCCGCGCTTCCGTGCTTTGCAGCTGGCGACTAAAATGCACCATCTCCTCGTCCATGCGGGCCAGAACCTCCTGCCCGTTGCCACGCAGAAGATCACGGGCAATCTTCAGGGCGCCGGCAGGCTTTGCCGCAAGCGCGGCGGCCAGTTTCAGCGTCTCGGCCTCGACATCGGCCGCCTCGACAACCGCCCATACCAAACCCGCCTCGCGCGCGGCCTCGGCCGAAAATCCTTCGCCTGCCACCAGCAGGGCAAAGGCGCGCTGATGGCCCATGAGGCGCGGCGCAAGCAGGCTGGAGGCCGCCTCCGGCACCAGCGCCAGATCGACGAAGGGCGTGCGAAACAGGCTGCGCGACGAGGCGACCGTCAGGTCGCAGTGCAGGTGAAGCGTCGTGCCGATGCCGATGGCCAGACCATCGACGCCCGACACCAGCGGCTTGTCGAAACCGGCCAAGGTTTTCAGAAATTCCACCGCCGCTGGCGGCTCCGTCGTGCCGGACATGGCATGGGCCAGGAAATCGGCCATGTCATTGCCGGCGCAAAAGCAACCGTCCGAGCCGAGAAAGGCGACCGCGCGGATGGCGGGGTCTGCGCTCGCCTCCTGCAGTCCTGCCACCATGGCGCGGTACATGGCAGAGGTGATGGCATTCTTCTTCTCCGCCCGGTTGAAGCGGACGACGGCAACGCCTTCAAAGGCCGGCGGATGTTCGATCAGGATGGGCTCGCTCATCGGTGTCTCCTTCAGCCGAACACGGCGCGGGCGCTAGCAAGGCTTGGGGCCCCGTTTACCACCCGGTCCTTCAAGGCTGCGGTTTCGGCAATGAGGTTTTCGGCGGCAAAGCGGCAGAGCGCCACGCGCTCAGGCTTGCCATGCGCCTCATCCGCCAGCGCCCCCTTGGCGAGATAGATGCCGGTGAGGGCAAGCCCGAACAGCCGCAGATAGGGCGTGGCGCCGGAAAGGGCTGCCACCAAGTTTCCCTCGGCCTGCTGCGCAAGAAGCCATTCGGTTGTCGTTTCGAGATCATCGAGGCTTTGCGCGAGCCGGGCCGCCGTCTCGCCCAGACCGTGGAGATTGGAAGTGCGCACCGCGTCTGCCACCGCGCGCAACTCGGCGATAAAACCACGCACCTGCCCGCCGCCCGACAGCGGCAGCTTTCGCGTCACAAGATCGATCGCCTGGATGCCGTTGGTGCCCTCGTAGATCGGCGCGATGCGCGCGTCGCGCAAGAATTGCGCCGCCCCCGTTTCCTCGATGAAGCCCATGCCGCCATGCACCTGGATGCCGAGCGAGGCGACATCGACGCCGATATCGGTGGCAAAGGCCTTGGCAATCGGCGTGAGAAGAGCCGCCCGCTCCTGCCAGGAACCCGCGTTTTCGCCGGCATGCGAGAAATCGATGGCCTTGGCGCAGGCATAGCAGATGGCGCGTGCGCCCTGCGTCAGCGCCTTCATCGTCAACAGCATGCGCACCACATCCGGATGCTCGATGATCGGGCTCATGCCGTTGCCTGAGGGCTTTTCGCCCGTCCAGGCGGGCGCCTTGCCCTGCGTGCGCTCGCGCGCATAGGCAACCGCCTTTTGCGTTGCCGCTTCCGCAACCGCCACGCCCTGCATGCCGACGGCCAGGCGCGCATTGTTCATCATGGTGAACATGCAGGCGAGCCCGCGGTTTTCCTCGCCGACCAGCCAGCCGATGGCGCCCGGTTCGTCACCGTAACGGCCATCGCCATAGATCATCGTGCAGGTGGGCGAGCCGTGAATGCCGAGCTTGTGCTCCAGCGAATGGCAGAACAGATCGTTGCGCGCCCCCGGCGTGCCGTCCTCATTGGGCAGAAACTTCGGCACGAGAAACAGCGAGATGCCGCGCGTGCCGGCCGGCGCATCAGGAAGACGCGCCAGCACCAGATGGATGATGTTGTCGCTGGCGTCATGCTCGCCCCAGGTGATGTAGATCTTCTGGCCGAAAATGCGGTAGGTGCCGTCGCGGGCCCGCTCCGCCCGGGTCTTCAGCACTCCGAGATCGGAACCGGCATGCGGTTCGGTCAAATTCATCGTGCCGGTCCATTCGCCCGACACCAGCTTTTCGAGATAGGTCTGCTGCAGCGCCCGGCTGCCATGCGCCTTCAGCGCCTCGATGGCGCCGACCGTCAGCGTCGGCCCGAGCGCAAAGGCAATCGAGGCAGAGTTCCACATCTCCAGCGTGGCGACGTTCAGCATGTTGGGCAGGCCCTGCCCGCCGAACTCTTCCGGCGCCGTCAAGCCGTTCCAGCCGCCGGCGCACCAGTCCTTGTAGAGCTTGACCCACTCATCCGGCGACAGAACCCTGTCCCCCTCGACGAGCCGCGCGCCCTGCCGGTCGCCGATGGCGGCAAGCGGGGCGATTTCGTCGCTGGCGAAACGGCCGGCCTCCGACAGGATGGCCTCGACCAGATCCGCGCTCAGATCGCCGAACCGGCCTTCGCCGATGGCATCGGCAAGGCCAATGACATGGTTCAGGGTGAAGGCGATCTCCTCGACCGGTGCCTTGTACATGAGAACTCCTCCTCCGCCGTTCCGGCCGCGCGCCTCCCGCGCACCGCCTCCCATTGCTTTTTACGTAAACGTAAGATGGCTTGTCAATCGCCAAGCGCGGGCGCCCGGCGTGTGCCGGTCGCGGCAAAAGAGGTGTTGCACGACAAAGACCGTCACAGAGAGGCGTTATGGAGAAGACAACGGCGACATTCGTCTGCTGCTGCCGGCCGTCTTCCTTGCCAGACGCGACAGGCAGCGGCAGGATGCCGCTTCCCGCATTTTCCGGATGTCTGCATGGCGCTTCTTACCCCTTCCGTACCGGGCCTCGTCTGGGCCTATCAGTTTCATGGCCACTCGAAGACCTGCCGGCGGCTTCCGACAGAGGCGGGCCGCGACGACCTTGCAACACCGGACAGCGGCGATTTTCTCTGGCTGCATCTCAACCTCGCCGACCAGCGGGTCCCGGCTTTCCTGGAAGGGTTTCAGGATCTTGATCCGGCCGTGGTAACGGCGCTGACGACGCATGAAACGCATGCCTCGATGACCCTCGACGACCGGATGGTCTACGGCACACTTGTCGATTTCCAGCGGGATTTCGATGCCGATACGCGCGATATCGGCTGGCTGCACTTTGCCGTCTGCGGCAACCTCATCATCACCACCCGCCTGCAGCCCCTGCGCTCCATCGACCGGGTGCGGGCGGCGGTGGAAAAGAACCCGGCGCGCTTTCACCAGCCGATCGACGTCTTCGAGGCGATCGTTGCGGAATTCCAGCGCACGCTGATCTCGCTGGTGATGGAACTGACGGAGGAACTGAACCAGATCGAGGATGTCGTCTATGGCAATGATTCGCGCGACGAGAGGCGGCGGCTGGCGCCGGTCCGGCGCGTCGTCGTGCGCCTGCATCGCCATCTGCGCACCGTGCTGACACTGATGCGACGGGCGGCAGCCGCCGACGACGACGAGATGCCGGCGGGTTTTGACGACGTGGCCGGGCGCCTGACGAGCCGGCTGGAAGCGGTGGATCACGATGTCTACGCGCTGCAGGATCGCGCACGCCTGCTGCACGAAGAAATCGATTCCAAGCTCTCCTCGGAAACCAACCGCCACCTCTACATCCTGTCGCTGATGACGGCCTTCCTGCTGCCGCCCTCGCTGGTGACGGGGTTCTTCGGCATGAACACGGCGGCCCTGCCCTTTGCCCATACCGATAGCGGCACCGGCTGGGCGTTTGCCTTCATGCTCCTGTCGGTGGGCTTTGCCTGGTGGCTGTTGAAGCGCGCCGGCATCCTGTGACGGGCGCTGTCTGGCACAACGAAAAACCGCCCGGCGACATGTCCGGGCGGTGTGGTCGTTTCAGACGTTCAAGGCCTCAGTAGTAAGGCGACAGGCACTGCTGGCGCGGGCCTTCATAGGGCTGGAACGTGTTCGAATAACTATCATAGGTGCGGTAACGGGCCGCGCAATATTCGTAGTGGCGCGGGTTGAGCCCCGTGCGCACCGGTGCGACTTCGCGATATTCCGGCACGTAACGGGGTGCGGGAACATAGCGCGGCTCCGGGCGCGGCTGGGCAAGCGCGCCGCCAATGATCGCGCCTGCAGCAAAGGCTGCCAGCGGATACCAATAGCCATCCCGGTAGCGGTGGTTGGGGCGATGCTCGCGGTAACCGCGATAGCCGCCGTAGTAACCGGGGCGATCATAGCCGCGGCCATAATAGCGCGGCGGCGGCGGGCCATCGCGCCAGTACTGCACCTGAACCACATCGCCGGCCGCGGCAGGCGCGGCCACCAGCGGCATGGCCTGCGACGGCAGGATCGACGCCGACAGCAGCGCGGCAGACAGTCCCGCAATGGACAAACTCTTCATCAGCGTCATCATCTTCGGTCTCCCTTTCTGGGTCACGCGGGCAAAGGCGGCATCCGCCACCCCCCGGCGTTTATGAGAAAAACCTATCTTTTCTCACCTGAACCGCCGATTAACATGGGGATTGCGCGACACCGGCAAAAGACCATGCGACAAGACGGCAGGCACAGATGTGCCGAACGCGAAACCCGGCCCCGCACAAGGCAGGACCGGGTCATCAGCAGTCATTCCGGCGAACGCGCCCGATCAGTAGGGCGAGTTGCAGCTCAGACGCTCGCCACGGCTGTTGGCCACGAACGTGTTGTCGGAGGCGCGGTAGGTCTTGTAGCGGTTCTGGCACCAGGCATAGTGGCTCTGCGAATAGCGGCCGGGCGTGACACGCTGCGGCTGCGCAACCGCGCCGCCGATGATCGAGCCTGCCGCAAAGGCAGCCAGCGGGAACCAGAAGCCGTTGTGATAACGATAGCCTGCGCGGCGTTCACGATAGCCACGGTGACCGTTGTAGTAGCCCTCGCGGACCGGCGGGCGACGATAATCGCGACGACCATCGTAATGCCGGCGATCGTTCCAGTGACGGCGGTCTTCGCGGCGCCACTGAACATCAGTTGCCTGCGTCTGCGCGCTCTGGCGGTCAACCGCGACCACCGGCATAGCCTGAACCGGCGCCAGACCGGTGAAGGTCACGGCAAGCGTCGTTGCCAGGATGGCGAATTTCTTCCTGATAGAACCCATGGGTGCTTCCTTCCGTCTTTTTATCAACAGTCAGAACGCGCACTCGACCTTGGAAGTTCCCGTCAAAGGGTCAGAAATGTAAGCTTTTGGTGACCGACAAGGGTCGCGTGAACCCGGTCCTCACCCGACAAAGGGTCGGCAGACGGTGTCAGACCTCGATCTCGACATCGCCCTTCGGACGCGAGCAGCAGGCAAGGATGTAGCCCTCCTCGATCTCCTCGTCGAGAATGCCGCCATTGTGGTTCATGTCCACTTCACCGGACAACAGCATGACGCGGCAGGTGCCACAGAGGCCGGATTCGCAGGCCGCCCCGATGCGCACGCCATTGGCGCGTGCCGTCATCAGGATGGTTTCGCCGGGCTTGCAGGGGGCCTGCTTGCCGGCAATGGCAAAGGACACCATGGCAGGCGCCTCGCCTTCGGCAAGCGCCACCGCCTCTTCCTCGACGGTCGCAACGGCCGGCTGAAAGCTTTCCTGGTGGTAGCGGCTCATGTCGAAGCCTGCCCCGTCCAGCGCCGAACGCACGGCGGCCATGAACGGCTCGGGTCCGCAGCAGAAGATCGTGCGGTCGAGGAAATCCGGCGACAGAAGCGAGATCTTGGCGCGATCGACAAAGCCGCGCAGGCCCGACCACGGTTCGGCCTTGCCGCAATGCTCCACCACGAAACCGAGATTGAGCTTCGGCATCAGCCGCGACAGGTTTTCGAGCTCATGGCGGAAGATGATCTCAGAGGGCGAGCGGGCGCAGTTGATGAAGACGATATCCGACAGCGGCGCCCGGTCGGCCATGTCCCGCGTCATCGACATCATCGGCGTGATGCCGGAGCCGGCCGAGATGAACAGGTATTTTTCGCCCGGATGCTTCACATAGGAGAAATCGCCGAGCGGGCCGTAGGCGCGCATCCTCATGCCGGGCTTCAGGTGCTCGAACATCCAGCGGGTGCCGATGCTGTCCTTCTGCGCCTTCACCGTCACCGCCAGCGCATAAGGCCGCGACGGGCTGGATGACAGCGTATAGGTGCGCATCACCGGTTCCGGCCCGACCGGAATTTCCAGCGTGACGAACTGGCCCGGCAGATAGCGAAACCACACGGACCGTTCCGCCTTGAAGGTGAAGGTCATGACATCGGGCGCCTCCAGCGTCACGGAGGTGCATTCGAGAAGATGCAGCCGGTCGCTCCACGGCACCATCTGGTCGAAATGCTGGTAGGTCGTCACGGCCATGTTCATCTCACGTCATTCCGTCTGCGGGCATGTTGTTTGGCGCCTGTCAGGCGACGGCCGAAAGCTTTGCCTTGTCGCCCTGCAGGCGGTTCATCATGAAGGTCGTGTACCAGTCGACGAACTGCATGACGCCACCTTCGTGATCCGGCGAATAGGGGCCGGGTTCATAAGCGGGCGAACGGATGCCGAAGGCGTTTTCTTCCACGATGGAGCGGTCCTGGTCGTTCGTCATGTTCCACACATGCGTCAGTTCTTCCAGGTCGTAATCGACGCCTTCCACCGCATCCTTGTGGACGAGCCACTTGGTGGTGACGGCGGTTTCTTCCGCCGAGAGCGGCAGCACGCGGAACGAGATGGCATGGTCGCCCAGCATGTGGTTCCAGGTGGTGGGGTAATGGAAGAGCAGCATGGTGCCGATATGGCTGATCGGCACGTCGTCGGACAGCGGACGCTTTACCGCCCGCTTGCCGGACATGGTGTAGCTTTCGGCCTCTTCCACGAGCGGCATGCGCGCCACGCGGAACTGGCCGCTCTCATGCATGGCAAAGGTGCTCGGCAGGCCTGCCGCCTCGCAGCGCTGCCAGTGTTCGGAAATGAACGGGTCGTCACCGGCGCCCTGCACGCCGGTTGCCGTCGGCGCTTCCGGATAGGTGCGGCACAGTTCCGGATGGTTGCCGGCGCAGTGGTAGCATTCGCGGTTGTTTTCCCAGACGAGCTTCCAGTTGCCCTTCTCGATGATGGTGTTCTGGTAGGCGACCTTGGCCTCCGACAGCCGGTGCGGCGCCATGTAGGGTTCGACCATCTGGCGCACGGGAGCAAAATCCGGCGCGACCTCGGCAAGGCAGATGAAGATATAGCCGGCGACCGTTTCGCAGTGCACCTGCTTCATGCCGAACTGCGCCTTGTCGAAATCCTCGCCCATCTGGCGGGCAAAGACCAGCGAACCATCGAGATCATAGGTCCACTGGTGATAGGGACAGACGAGCTTTGCAGAGGCGCCGCGCTCCTGCGTGCACACGCGGTGGCCGCGGTGGCGGCAGGTGTTGTGGAAGGCGCGGATCAGCTTGTCGCGGCCGCGCACCACGACGACGGGATAATCGCCGACCTGCAGCGTCACGTAATTGCCGGCGCGCGGGATCTCGCAATCATGGCCGATGAACAGCCAGTCGCGATACCAGATGGTTTCGAGGTCCAGCTTGTAATAATCCTGATCGATGTAGAACGGCTGCTCCAGGCTGTAGCCCGGGCGGTGGTTCTTCAACTGCCGCAGCATGGTGTCGCGAATATCCATCTTCCGTTCCTTCGATGGCGGGGATGCGAAGGCAGGCATGGGAGGGTGCCGCAAAGGGCCGGGCCTTGTCCATCCCCGTCGCCCACCGCGATGGGTCAACCTGTCACTCGGGCTCTTGTCTGCGTGGCACCGGCGGCTTCCTTAAAGGGCCGGCACCCCGGTGGTCTCCACCGCTTTTTACGGTAAAACCTCGAATAGGAAAGATATAACCGAGGCCCTCCCGGCTGAGCGGATGCAATGCGACATGTCATCCTGCATTGACGACAAAACGCGACATCGGTTGCATCGGGCCGGCAGCATCCCCGGGACGGCATTCCATCGGGCGCGCAAGCCTTTGCCTTGAACCCTAGGCCTTCGCGCCACAGGCCCGGCGGCGAAGGCTGGACGGCGCAAATGGAACATCGCACGCCCGTTCGCGGCGCAAGCCACCGTTAAGGATGTTGCCCTACACTTTGCCTGACGCACAGGGAGTGAACGGACGTGGACGCCAAGGCGAAGCTCAGATATTTCGATGCCCGCGCCGAACGGCCGCCGGCGCCGCAGGCAAAAACCTCTGCCCATTCAGAATTCCTGCGTACCGGGCGCATTTCGCGCGACCGGCGCGACTGGCTGCCCGATGAACGACGCTACCTCACCTATGAGGAAGTGGCCGAGCGCACCGAGCGCAAGCTGGCCCTTGCCGGCGAAAAGACCCATGAGCGGATCAATGCCGTTCACCGCAGGATCACCTTTCCCAAACTTCTGTTCAGCCGGTCGCTGAGCGAGACCCCGCATCTCGGCTATTGCCATGTCACGGCGGCGCGCACTTTCTTTTCCCCCAGCCAGCCGGTCAGCTGGTCCTTCTACATCTGCAATTTTTCCGCCGAGATCGGCGAGGCCGAACAGTTTTTCGGCCAGATCCGCACCGATTACGCCCGCATGTATTTTGCCGTCGCCATCGAGCGGCAGGACACGGGCGAGACGCGCATCAACCGCGCCGTGCGTGGCAATGGCGTCCTGTTTCGCACCAGCGATCCGGCCGAGGCGCTGAAGAACGTGCTGATGCTCGGCGCGCCAGAGCCCTCCTTGCGCGAGGTCATCGCCCGGGCCTGAAAGAATTTGCTTCGGGGCGCCGTTTGGCGTTATGGAAGCGCCATCATGGCAGCACGCATCATCGACATTGCGACAGACCGCGACGTGGCGGTGACGGAAGCCTGCCGGGTGCTGGCGGAAGGCTTTCCCGTCGCCATACCCACGGAAACCGTCTACGGCCTTGCCGCCGACGCCACCAATCCGGTCGCGGTGACCCGCATCTACGAAACGAAAGGCCGGCCGCGCTTCAATCCGCTGATCTGCCACATGTCGGATCTTGAGATGGCCGAGCGCTATGCGGTGTTCGACCCGATCTCGCGTCAGCTGGCAGAGGCCTTCTGGCCGGGTCCGCTGACGCTCGTACTGCCCTTGCGGCAAGGTTGCGGCATCCATGCGCTGGCGACCGCCGGCCTCGACAGCGTCGGCATCCGCGTACCGAAGGGATTTTCCGCAGAGCTGATTGCCGCCTTCGGCAAGCCGCTTGCCGCCCCGAGCGCCAACACGTCCGGCAAGGTGAGCCCGACCTCGGCGCGCCACGTGGCCGACGATCTCGGCGAGAAACTGCGTCTCATCCTGGACGGCGCCAGCGCCGGGGTGGGCGTGGAATCCACCATCATCCGCGTCGAGGGCGAGCGGCTGCGGCTGCTGCGCCCCGGCGGTCTTGCCGCCGAAGACATCGAGGCGCTCACCGGCCGCATGGTCGAGCGCCAGGACGGCCCCGCCCCGGCCATCGAGGCACCGGGCATGATGGCCTCCCATTACGCGCCGGGCGCTGCCGTGCGGCTGAATGCCGCTGCCGCTGAACCGGGCGAGGCGCTGATCCGTTTTGCGGGCATGCCGCTTTCCGCAACCAAGGCCCACGCTATCTTCGACCTCAGCCCGTCCGGCGATCTTGCCGAGGCCGCGGCCAACCTGTTCGACACCTTGAAACGCGCCGATGCGACGGGTGCCGCATCCATCGCAGTTGCGCCCATCCCCGACCACGGGCTTGGCGAAGCGATCAACGACCGCCTGTTTCGCGCCGCAGCGCCCCGCGAGGGATAGGAACCGGGGAGGATGGGACGCAGGATGATCGTTATGCGCTTGCGGTTTTACCCCCCTCTGGCCTGCCGGCCATCTCCCCCGCACGGGGGGAGATCAGCAGAACGAAAACCCGCGGACCTTGACCGCAAGACACCGCAAGCGCACCGCATGGCTTTGGCAATGCATAATCCGGGCAGACTGCCGGCTCCATCCGATCTCCCCCCATGTGGGGGAGATGGCCGCAGGCCAGAGGGGGCAAAACCGCACGCACGCCCTTCCCGACCCGTCCACCAGCGGCGCGATACCGACAGTCCGTAGCCTGACCTTTGAACGAACCACCCCAAGGAGACACCCATGGACGCCCATCAGCCCCTCAGCCGCGACCTTCTCTCCCGTTTTTCCGCCATCGTCGGCGAGGCGAATGTGGTGACGGGCGACGCGGACATGGCGCCGCATCTCGTGGAAAACCGCGGCCTCTACAAGGGCGCCTCGCCGCTGCTCCTGAAGCCCGGTTCGACCGAGGAGGTGTCGGCGATCCTGAAACTTGCCTCCGAGACCGGCACGGCGATCGTGCCGCAGACCGGCAATACCGGTCTCGTCGGCGGCCAGACGCCGAGTGCCGACGGCACGCAGCTGATCCTGTCGCTGGAGCGCATGAACAGGATCCGCGACATCGATCCGCTCGCCAATGTGATGGTGGTCGATGGCGGCTGCATTCTGGCCGATGTGCAGAAGGCGGCAGAGGAGATCGGGCGGCTGTTTCCGCTCTCGCTCGGTTCGGAAGGCTCCTGCCGCATCGGCGGCAACCTCTCGACCAATGCCGGCGGCACGGCGGTTCTCGCCTACGGCAATATGCGCCAGCTGTGCCTTGGCCTTGAAGTGGTGCTGCCGACCGGCGAGATCTGGGACGGGTTGCGCCGGCTGAAGAAGGACAATACCGGCTATGACCTGCGCGATCTCTTCATCGGCGCCGAAGGCACGCTTGGCGTCATCACCGGCGCGGTGCTGAAACTTTTTCCGCAGCCGGCCGGCCATCAGGTGGCCTTTGTCGGGCTTGCCTCGCCGGAACAGGCGCTGCATCTCTTCGAGAAGGCGTCCAACCTCTGCGGCACGGCGCTCACCGGCTTTGAACTGATGCCGCGCATCGGCATCGAGTTTACCACCCGTCATATTCCAGGCGTCCGCGACCCCTTGGGCTCGGTCCACGACTGGTATGTGCTGGTCGACATCTCCACCAATGATTCAGCCGACACCGCCCGGGTGATGGTGGAAACGCTGCTGGAACAGGGGCTGGAGGCAGGCCTGATCGAGGATGCGGTGATCGCCTCCTCCGTTGCCCAGCAGACGGCGCTCTGGCACATGCGCGAAAGCATGTCGGATGCGCAAAAGCCGGAAGGCGGCTCGATCAAGCACGATGTCTCGGTGCCGGTGTCGAAAATCCCCGCTTTCATGGCTGCGGCGGAAAAAGGCGTGCTCGCCGCCATGCCCGGCGCGCGCATCTGCGCCTTCGGACATCTCGGCGATGGCAATATCCATTACAACATTTCCCAGCCCGTCGGCGCCGACAAGGCGGAGTTTCTCGGCCGCTGGCGCGAGATGAACGCCATCGTGCATGGCATCGTGCTTGCCGCAGGCGGCTCGATTTCGGCCGAGCACGGCATCGGCCAGCTGAAGCGCGACGAGCTTGCCAGGATCCGCCCCGAAATCGAGATCGAGCTGATGCGCCGCATCAAGCGCGCCTTCGATCCGGCCGGCATCATGAACCCGGGCAAGGTCGTGTCCGTCTGACGGGCGTCAGCGGCTCTGCGACAGCGAGTAGAGAAGGTCGGCGCTGATGCCGCCATCCGAGCCGCTGCCGGTAAGGATGGACAGCGCCGACGAACTGGCATCGGAATTCTGCACGTCGTACATGACGGTAAACTTGTCGACCATCTTTGACACCTTTTCGGGATCCTTCAGGTCTTCGAGGTTCATGTATTTCTTCACCAGCGCCGCCTGCTTGTCGACGTCGAGATTGCTGAAACTGTCGGGCAGCTGGTAGCTGACGCGGAAGAACTCCAGAAGAGCGGTATCGCCGAGGATATCGTAGGCGCTGGTGATGGAATGCGACAGACGCTCGAAATAGAGCGCAAGCCGCACACCGGCATTGCTCTCGCCCTGCTCCTGCTCCAGCGTCTGGCGGGTGTATTTGTTCTGGGTTTCGAGAATCTTGCCGGTGCTCTGTGCGCCGGTCTCGCGCGCCGCGGTCAGCTTGCCGCTGCTATCGAAATTGAAGGTGCCGAGGATTTCCGCCCAGACCGAATTGGTCTGCTTGTTGACGAAGCTCTTGGGATCATTGAGATCCGAGGCGAAGACCTGCTTGAGGAAATCCTTGGTGACGGATTTCGGATCGACGTCATAGGAGGTCAGCAGCACGTTGACGAGGCGATCGTCCTTGATGAAGTCGGACGCCGTCTGGATCGTCTGCATCTGGGTGGAATAATACTTGACCTCGGCAGAGGCGGCCGTCTTGGCGGCCGTCTTCTTGTCGTCCGCCAGGAAGCGCGTCATCTTGATCGTATATTCGGCGGCGACAGAGGTGATGGTGCCCTGCGCCTGCGCCGTCAGCGGCACCGTCACGTCTCCCTTGGTGTTGAAGTTGAACGCTTTCGCCAGTGTCAGGTAGCGATCATCCTTCAGCTTGTAGATATAGCTGTCCGGATCGTTGAGATTGCTCATCAGCGCCTGGCGCACCGTAAACTTCGACACCTTGTCCGGATCAAGCCCCACGGCCTTCAGGGCAAAATCAAGAACGTCACTCTTGCCCATGAACTCGTCGACAGAGGTGATTCCCGAAATCGCCGCCTTGTAGAGGGCGGCGGCCTTTTCGTCGGCGGTGTCCTGCACATCGTTATAGGTGCTGTAATAGCGGTTGACGGTTGCGGCCTGCTGCGTCGCGGTCTGGGCCGCGCCGGCCGTGACCGTGCCATCGGTCTTAAATCCGAAATCCTTTGCCAGTTGCAGATAGGCCGGGTTGCTCTTGCCGAAGCGGTTGGCATAGCTGTTGGGGTCATTGAGATCGCTGGTGAGGATCTGCTCGATGGTGGAACTCACCACGTTGATGCCCGAAAGGCCGTAGGAGGTCTTGATGAAATTGTAGAGCCGCCGGTCCGCGATGATATCGGAGACATTGTCGACGGAGGCCATCTTTTCCTTGAAATAGTCGGCCTCATTGATGGCCGTGGCGGTCGAGACGCGCGTCTGCCTGCTCAGATACAGGTCGTTGATGGTTTCCTTCTGTACCGCGGTCTGCGCGCCGCCGGCCGGGGTGGTGCCATCGGCCTTGAAGTTGAACGCATCGGCCATGTCATAATAGGTCTGGAGACCGGACAGCTTGGACTCGTAGCCGGAAATTTCCGTATTGATCTTCGTCTTTTCCGCCGTCGTGGTGGCCGCGGCAAGCCGCGTCTGCGCATCGGCCACCTGTGCGTTCAGCGCATCGCGCTGGGGGCCAAGCGTCTGGTTGATATAGCTTGCGCTGTCACCGGTATCGCTCGACAGGACGCCGCGCAGGAAGCTGCGTGAATAATAGCTGTCCGAGACGCCATAGGAGGTGAAGAGATAGCTGCGCAGACGGTCGTTGTTCAACAGATCGTCGACCGAGCCGATTTCGCCCATCATCGCGTTGAAATAGTTCGTCTCGGTGGTCACCGCATTGCCCTGGCTCACCATCGTGCTGGTATAGAGCCCGACCATGGCATCCACCTGCGTCGATGACTGGGCGGCTTTCTCTTCCGACGAGAAGTTGAAGGCTGTGGCAAAATCACGGTAGCGGTGGTCGGTCAGCTTGTTGGCAAAGCTGTTGTCGTCCGACAGATCGCTTTCCAGCACCTTGCGCATGAAGGCCTTGGCATAGGTCATGTCTTCCAGGCCAAACGCCTTCATCGCGTAGGAATAGAGCCGGTAGTCGCCGAGCAGATCGTCGACCGAGGTAACCTTTGAGATGTTTTCCTTGTAGTAAGCGGCCTCGCGCGAGACGTCCGACTGCTTTGCAACGCGCTTCAGGCTGGCCTGCAGGTCGCGATTGACAAGATCGTAGCTCAGATAGGTCGATACCATTCGGGTGGCCTCTTCTCTCCCGGGGCGCTGAAGGTTGATGCGCCCATCCTACGTCAACGAAACTTAAAGAATTGCTGTCCGGGCTTTGCACACAGGGCTTGCACCGGCCTGACCTTAACCCAAAACCTGTCTTGAACTCACGCAGACGCGCCGAAATTCATCTTCAGGAAACCCTGCCGGATTCACTTTTGCTAACCATCAGGGGAGGCAAAGATTTCTTAACCGCAATTTTTAAGTGGTTCTGGAAAGGCCCCGCCTATGTTGGCCCCATCAGAGGACAAAAGTCCCGGCAAGAGATCCGGCAGCGGCTCTCGGGTAAAACAAGGGTAGCAATTGACGATGACTAATACGGTTCTGAAGCCCTCTTGGGCAGGTGCAACACTTCGGCTCGATCCGTCGCGTTTCCCCCAGCAGATCACGTACGGGCTGCATGATGCCGCCGGCGATGTCACCATTACCATCGACGAACGCGGCGCAGTCCTGCGCAAGATCCTTCCCGGCAGCGGGCTTCCGCTGTCGTTCGCTCTTCCGGCCCGCGCCTTCAAGGGTGTCGCGGCCCGGGCCATCGACCACGGCAATGGCGAGGTCACCGTGACGCTCGAACTGCATCACGACGATCCGGATCTGTGCATCCCGCTGCTCGTTGCCCACGACCTTTGCGATATCGCCGCCGACTGGCGCAGCTGGTCGGAAGCCTTCCGCATTCCCATGCTGATGGTGGAAGCCGATGGCGTTGCCCGTCCGCTGGAAAATCATCTCGGCGAAGTGCGCATGCAGGACACCAAGCCGCGCCGCCGCCACTCCTATTTCGCCGCCCGCCGCCCGCGCTTCCTGGTTCGCCGATCCACCGGCAGCCTGGGTGTCGCCATGCGCATCGAAGGCAAGGAGATCATCGCACGGCGCTGATCGCTCCGGCCGACGCCAGGCCACCCTTTCTCATTGATCTCCAGCAGAAGAGCCCGGCACCCCTGCCCGGGCTCTTTCGTTTTCAGGCACGGACACTCAGCCGCCGAGGCTGACGAGCGATGCGACGAGGCTTGCGAAGATCACTGCGCCGACGCGGCCGTTGAACTTGAAGAGCCGCATGCAATGATCCGGATTGTCGATATCGAGGATGAGGATCTGCCAGGCAAACATCAGGGCGGCGATGAAAAGCCCGAGATAGCCGAGAACGTTCACCTGCGCCGCCATGAAGGCAAACAGGAGGAAGATCAGCGCCAGCGCATAGATGCCACAGAGCCAGGCCTTGGTGTTTTCGGCAAACAGGCGCGCGGTGGAGCGCACGCCGACCAGCGCATCGTCCTCCTTGTCCTGGTGGGCATAGATCGTGTCATAGCCGACCGTCCAGGCAATCGCCCCGAGATAGAGCCAGATCGGCGCCCAGGACAGGCTTGCAAAGACGCCCGCCCAGCCCATCAGCGCGCCCCAGGAAAAGGCAAGCCCGAGGAAAAACTGCGGCCAGTCGGTAAAGCGCTTGGCAAAGGGATAGATCGCCACCACCAGCAGCGAGGCAAAGCCGAGAAAAATGGTGAAGCGGTTGAATTGCAGGAGGACGACAAGCCCGATCAGCGCCTGCAGGACGAGAAAGATCTTTGCCTGCAGCCGGGTTGCCCGACCCGACGGCAGCGGGCGCGAGCGCGTGCGCGCCACTTCGCTGTCGATGTCGTGATCGACCAGATCGTTATAGGTGCAGCCGGCGCCGCGCATGGCAACCGCGCCGACGAAGAACAGGAACAGATGCGCAAGCTTCAGCTCCAGCGAAAAGCCGCCGTCGGGAGCCGCATCGGCATTGGCCGCCAGCGCTGCCGACCAGAAGCAGGGCCACATCAGCAGCTCCCAGCCGATTGGCCGGTCCCAGCGGGCAAGCTGCGCAAAGGGCCACAGGGACCGCGGCAGGAACCTGTAAACCCAGTTGTCGGAAGGGGCATCGGCCACGCGGCCGGAAACATCATGTGTCGTGCTCATGGCTGAAACTTCTAAAAGCTTTGCCGCCAAAAGCAATCGGCTCCGACGCCGCAGGAGCGCGGAACGGACATTGCGGGGATGGGGGTGTATGAAGCGCGCTTTTGCGTTCGAGGCCCACCCGCGCTGCGTTTTGGGGCCCACCCCCTCTGTCCTGCCGGACATCTCCCCCTCAAGGGGGGAGATCAGCCCGAAGCAGTCGCCGCATTCCAAGTTTACCGCAGTGACTGCCGGCAATGGCTGATGTGGGTTCCTGAAACGGCTGATGAGGGACGAGCACATCGGCCACACGTTAATCTCCCCCCTTGAGGGGGAGATGCCCGGCAGGGCAAAGGGGGGTACCACCCAGGCACCGACCTCAGAAAATCACCGGCTCCAGCGGCGCCCGTCCGGCCTCGAAGGCTTTCAGCGCCTCCTCGCGCCGCGCAATGTAATCGCGGTCGTGCGGGACGCTGTCGCGTGCCTTCTTCAGCTGGATCTGGAAGATGAAGAAGTTTTCGTGGGTAAACGCCATTTCGGAACCGGCGAGGTAGAATTCCCACATGCGGAAGAAGCGCTCGTCATAGAGCGCCAGCACCTCCGCCTTGCGCGCCAGAAAGCGTTCGCGCCAATGGCGAAGGGTGATGCCGTAATGCATCGGCAGGATTTCGATGTCGGAGATTAGAAGTCCGGCCCGCTCGATCTGCGGCAGCACTTCCGACAGGGCCGGAATATAGCCGCCGGGAAAGATGTATTTTTCGATGAAGGGATTGGTGACGTAGACGATCTCAGGCTGGCCGATGGCATGCAGCACCATCACGCCATCATCGGCCAGCACCTCGTTGACCTTGCGGAAATAGCGGCCGAAATTGGTGCGGCCGACATGCTCGAACATGCCGACGGAGACGATGCGGTCGAATTTTTGCGGCGGCGTCAGGTAACGATAGTCCTGAAGCTCGAAACGCACACGGTCCGTAAGGCCGCGCTTTGCCACCCGCTCGCGCGAAATCTTCAGCTGCTCGCGCGACAGCGTGATACCGGTGACATCGGCCCCGGAGGATTCCGCCAGATACATGGCCATGCCGCCCCAGCCGGACCCGATTTCCAGCACCCGCTGGCCGGGCTCGACCAGAAGCTTTGCCGCGATATGGCGCTTCTTGGCGAGCTGCGCTGCATCGAGCGACAGGTCGGGCGGATTGAAATAGGCGCAGGAATATTGCCAGTCCTCATCGAGGAACAACGAAAACAGCCGCTCGTCGAGATCGTAATGATGGGCGACGTTGCGGTGGTTGCGGTTGATCGGCACGCGGTTTCGAACCTGCGACACGGCAATGCGCAAAAGCCCGCGCCAGATCATGCCGAAGGTCAGGCCTTCGCTTAAGGTATTGTCCTTCACCAGCGCGAGGAATTCGTAGATGTCGCCCTCCTCGACGATCATGCGGCCATCCATGTAGTGTTCGCCGAGCTTCAGCGCCGGATCGGCCGCCAGCTCCTCCTCGGCCTTGTCATCGGTGAAGCGGATCGCCACGCGACGTCCGCCGCCGGATCCGAAGGACTGTTCTCCGGCCGGCCCCCGCACGACAAGCGTTCCGACCTTGATGATTTTTGCAAGCAGGCGACGCAAGGACGAGGCCATACAACCCCCTAGATACTAAGGATGCCTTACTATTTCCCGGTGAAGGTAATACGGATTTTTCCGCTGACAAGGAAAAAATTCGGCGCAAGCCCGCACGCAGACAGCCCGCCAAACCGGATTTGGCGGGCTGAAGTTCCAGGCAGTTGATCAGGACAGGACCGGGCGGTCCTCAGCGCTTCTTCATGGCTTCCGCAAGGGCCGCCCCCAGCCCGCCGAGCTGGGACGTTTCGGACTTGGCCGGCTTGGCGCTCGCATGGCGCATGGCATTGCCGGGGCCGCGCGGCTCGCGCATCGAAGGCGCTTCGGCCTCGCCGCCATCCTTTCGCATGGTGAGCCCGATGCGCTTGCGCTTCACGTCGACCTCCACCACGCGCACCTTCACCACATCGCCCGCCTTCACCACCTCATGCGGATCTTTCACGAAGCGATCGGCAAGCTGCGAGACGTGGACGAGCCCGTCCTGATGCACGCCGATATCGACGAAGGCGCCGAAGGCTGCAACGTTCGTCACGGTCCCCTCCAGCGTCATGCCGGGCTTCAGGTCGGTGATCTCGTCGATCCCCTCCGCAAAGGTTGCGGTCTTGAAGCTTGGGCGCGGGTCGCGGCCGGGCTTTTCCAGCTCGGCAATGATGTCCTTCACCGTCGGCAGGCCAAAGGTGTCGTCGATGAACTGGCGCGGATCGAGCTTCTTCAGCACCGCACTGTCGCCCATCAGCGCACGCAGGTCCCGCCCACAGGCGGCGACGATCTTCTTGGCCACGCCATAGGCTTCCGGGTGAACGGCCGAGGCATCGAGCGGCTCCTTGCCATCGGGAATGCGCAGGAAGCCGGCGCATTGCTCGAAGGTACGCGCGCCAAGACGCGCCACCTTCAACAGGTCCCGCCGGCTGGCAAACGGGCCGTTCTGGTCACGATGCGCAACGATGGAGTCGGCAATGCCGCGCGAAAGGCCGGCGACCCGCGCCAGAAGCGGCGAGGATGCGGTGTTCAAATCGACGCCCACGGCATTCACCGCATCTTCCACCACGGCATCGAGCGAGCGCGACAGTTTTTGCTGGTCGACATCGTGCTGGTACTGGCCGACGCCGATGGATTTGGGCTCGATCTTCACAAGTTCCGCCAGCGGATCCTGCAGGCGACGCGCAATCGAGACGGCCCCGCGCAGCGAGACGTCGAGATTGGGAAATTCCTGGGCGGCAAGTTCCGAGGCCGAATAGACGGACGCGCCGGCCTCCGACACGATCACCTTGGTCGGCTTCTTCGCGGTTGCCGGAAACTGCGCCAGCATGTCGGCCACCAGCTTTTCCGTCTCGCGGCTGCCGGTGCCGTTGCCGATGGAGATGAGATCGACATTGTGCTTGCGGATGAGGCCGGCCAGTTCCGCCTGGGTGCCGCGAATGTCGTTCTTCGGCGGGAACGGATAGACGGTCGAGGTTTCCAGCACCTTTCCGGTGCCATCCACCACGGCGACCTTGACGCCGGTGCGGATGCCCGGATCAAGCCCCATCGTGGCGCGCGAGCCTGCGGGTGCTGCCAGAAGCAGGTCCTTGAGGTTGCGGGCAAAGACGCGGATCGCCTCTTCTTCCGAGCGCTCGCGCAATTCGCGCATCAGGTCGAGCGACAGCGACATGGAGAGTTTTACTCGCCAGGTCCAGCCGGCGACATCCATCAGCCAGCGGTCACCCGGTCCCTTTTCGCCGATCCCGAAGGCAAAGGCGATCTTGCGCTGCACGGGCTTTACCGGCGACGGATCGTCCTGATCCACATCGATGGTGAGCGTCAGGACCTCCTCGTTCCAGCCGCGCAGCATGGCCAGCGCCCGATGGCCGGGCGTGCCGGACCAGCGTTCCGAATGGTCGAAATAATCGGAGAACTTGGCGCCGGCCTCCTGCTTGCCATCGACCACCTTTGCCCGCAGCGTGGCATTGTCGCGCAGATACTGGCGCAACGTCTTCAAGAGGTCGGCATTTTCCGTGATGGCTTCAGCGACGATATCGCGCGCGCCGTCGAGCGCTGCCTTCACGTCGGCGACGTCTGCCGAGAGATAGGCGGCCGCCAACGCATGCGGATCGGCGCTGCGGTCGGCCCAGATCGCGTCGGCGAGCGGCTGCAGGCCGCGCTCGCGGGCAATCTCGGCCTTGGTGCGACGCTTGGGCTTGAACGGCAGGTAAAGGTCTTCCAGCTCGGCCTTCGTCGTGGCCCGCGCAATCTTCAGGGACAGCTCGTCGGTCATCTTGCCCTGCGAGCCGATGCTCTCGACAATCGTCGAGCGGCGGGCTTCCAGTTCGCGCAGGTAGACCAGCCGTTCGGCGAGATTGCGCAGCTGCGTATCATCGAGCCCACCCGTCACTTCCTTGCGGTAACGCGCGATGAACGGCACCGTCGATCCCTCGTCCAGAAGCCCGATGGCGGCAACCGCCTGATCGGGCCGTGCGTTGATTTCCTGGGCGATGGTTGCGGCGATGGATCTGATGTCGGCGGCCATGGGCATCTTCTCTTTGTTGTTCGGGCGCGACCATAGCGACAGATCGTGGCAAGGCAACGCCGGCGGGGGCGATTCCACAGGATCTGGCGACCCAGGAGGGGCAAGGCCCCTGTGTGACCGGGCAAAAGCCTTGACCTTTCTCCCCGCGCCCCTTAACCGCGCAGGCTTATCCTAGACCTTTTAAAGGGGGCGAATGTGAAGGTTCTTCTGATCGGATCCGGTGGCCGTGAGCATGCGCTTGCCTGGAAGCTTGCGCAATCGCCCCTTCTGACCAAGCTTTACGCCGCGCCCGGCAATCCCGGCATTGCCGAGGACGCCGAACTGGTGGCGCTTGCCGTCGAGGATCATGCCGCCGTCATCGCCTTCTGTCGTGACAAGGCAATCGACTTCATCGTCGTCGGCCCGGAAGCGCCGCTGGTCGCGGGTTTGGCCGATGATCTGCGCGACGCCGGTTTTGCCGTGTTCGGTCCCTCGAAAGCTGCCGCTCAGCTGGAGGGGTCCAAGGGTTTCACCAAGGATATCTGCGCCCGCTACAATATCCCGACCGGCGCCTACCAGCGTTTTACCGCGGCAGAGCCGGCAAAGGCCTATATCCGGGAACAGGGCGCACCCATCGTCGTGAAGGCCGATGGCCTTGCCGCCGGCAAGGGCGTGACGGTTGCCATGACGCTGGATGAGGCACTTTTCGCCGTCGACGACTGTTTTGCCGGCGCCTTCGGCGCAGCCGGTGCCGAAGTGGTGGTGGAAGCCTATCTGGATGGCGAAGAGGCAAGCTTCTTCTGCCTGTCGGATGGCAAGACGGCGCTGGCGCTGGCCACCGCGCAGGACCACAAGCGCGTCGGCGATGGCGATACCGGGCCGAACACCGGCGGCATGGGCGCCTATTCGCCGGCCCCGGTCATGACGTCCGAAATGGTCCAGCGGACGATGGATGAGATCATCCAGCCGACGATATCAGGCATGGCCGACAGCGGCATGCCGTTTACCGGCGTTTTCTTTGCCGGCCTGATGATCACCGAGAAAGGCCCCGAACTCATCGAATACAACGTGCGTTTCGGCGATCCGGAAACGCAGGTGCTGATGATGCGGCTGAAAAGCGATCTTCTGCCGATCCTCTATGCGGCCTCGACCGGCACGCTCGATCAAGTGAGCGCCGAGTGGCGCGACGAGGTGGCGCTGACGGTCGTGATGGCCTCCAAGGGCTATCCCGGCGCCTATGAGAAGGGCACGCCCATTGCATCGATTCCGCAAGCGCAAGACGGCGCAAAGGTGTTTCATGCGGGCACGGCGCTGCAGGACGGCCGCCTTGTCGCCACAGGCGGGCGCGTGCTGAACCTCACCGCCCTTGGCGAGACGGTGAAGGAGGCGCAGTCGCGCGCCTATGGATTGGTCGATACGGTCAACTGGGACAACGGCTTTTGCCGCCGCGATATCGGCTGGCGCGCCATCGAACAGGACGCGTGAGGCGGGCTGCCGGCATTCAGGAAGCGTTAACCGCTTCCCCTGACCGGTTTGAAAGGAAACGGCGCTAGCCTTGCCCCGAGAAGTCGAAGCCCGAGACATCAAGGCACGACACCATCAAGGCCCGACATCAAGGAACGCGCCGATGCCAAGCCCTGTGCCATTGCTGTTGATGATGCTTGCCGCCACGCCCGCGTCTGCCGGCTCGATCGAGCGGATTGCGACGGCATCCGAACCGGCACGCCCGACGGGAAGCATCGTGACGCTCGACTGCCTGTCCTGCCCGCCGGTTGAGCGGCGCCGTCCCTCGATGACGGCCCCCTTCGAGCTTGCGCCCGGCCAGCAGATCCTGTCGCTGCAGGAGCGCAACGGCAAGCCGGTGCTGCTGCGCACCGAAGCCTGGATGGGCGGCTCGCCGGTCACGTTTGTGAGCCTCAACCCGGTCTGGATCGACCGGGAGGAACAGGCGATCGTCGCCCGCGCCAGGCCAGCCTCCCCCATGGATCCGGCAGCGCCCTCCGATCCGCTGGATACCGGCACCACGGCAGCCGTGCCGGCACCGCCGACGCAGGCCGCGCCACGCCTGCCGTCTGCCGCTCCCGCTCCCCTTCCGGATTTCTCCGGCGTGGCCCTGCGCCCGGCACTTTAAAACCGACGCCTTCATCTTGCCATCCGGCAGGATGGACTGTCCTACCGGGCGATTTTCTCTGCGCAGTGCTGCAGGAGAACAGGGATAATCGATCCATTAGAGCTTTATTTATAGTTAAAGACTAAAACTCTCGGTGGGGCGTGGTCAGCGTCCGTCAAGCGCAGGAGCGCGATAACGAAACATGTTGTCGCCCGCTCTCCGTTCCATGGGCCCCCGGCGACGACCAAGGGCGGTGGTACCAATGAAGAACATGAAGATATCCACCCAGCTGTTCCTGCTGGTGGGCGCCATGATGGTGGTGTTTGCAGCCATCACCTTCTTCCAGATCAAATCCTCGACGAACGCCATCTATCGCGAACGCTATGAAATGCTGCGCACGCAGGTGGAAACGGCGATTTCGGTGATGAGCGACTTCAACGATCGCGCCAAGGCCGGAGAGTTTTCCAAGGAAGAGGCGCAGAAGCGCGCCTATGCCCTCATCAACAAGATGCAGTTCCAGCCGGACGGATATTTCTTCGGTTACGACTATGACGTCGTCCTGGTCTTCCATCCCACCTCTCCGAGCGTCGGCAAGAGCAACAAGGGCAAGGGTGACCCGACCGGCAACATGTATCGCGACGACCTCGTCAAGCTGGGTCGCGCCGGCGGTGGTTACGTCGAATTCATCGGACCCAAGCCCGGCAAGGACCCGAACGACTACAGCTACCCGAAGGCCGCCTATGGCAAGGTGTTCGAGCCGTGGCAGATCGTCGTCGTCACCGGCCTTTATACCGATGACCTGAGGGCAGAGGTGCGCGACAACATCATCAAGACCGTCGGCGGTTCCTCGCTGCTGTTCCTCATGGCCCTGGCCGGTGCCTTCTTCGTCATTCGCGGAATCACCGGCCCGCTCAACGCCATTCACGATGCGCTGGGGGCCGTGGCCGACGAGGACACGTCGAAAACCATTCCCCATACCGACATGGGCAATGAAGTGGGCATGATGGCAAAGGCCACGAAAGCGCTGCAGGAAAAGATCCGCGAGCGCCACGCGATGGCCGAGCGCCAGAAGGCACAGGAGCAGGAACTGGATGCCGAGCGCCAGCGCAACATAAAGGCCCAGCACGACGAAGCCGAGCAGCAGGCGCATGTGGTGGCCACCATCGGAGCGGCACTGGAACAGCTGGCCGATGGCGACCTCACCATTCGCTGCAACGATCTCGGACGCAAATACGAGGGCCTGCGGCAGAACTTCAACGATGCGCTGTCGCGGCTCGAGCAGGCCATGTCCCGCGTCAACCTCAAGGGCAACGATATCGGCGTCTCCAAGGAGGAGATCCGCCGTGCCTCCAGCGAGCTTGCCCAGCGCACCGAGCGCCAGGCGGCCAATCTGGAGGAAACCTCCGCAGCGCTCGACGAACTGACGGTTGCCGTGCGCCAGACGGCGGACGGTGCCCGGGAAGCCGCCCAGCGCGTGAAGACGATCAGCACCGAGGCGCGCCAGAGCGACAGCATCGTCGAACAGGCGATCGGCGCCATGAGCGGCATCGAGCAGTCGTCGTCGGAGATCACCAAGATCATCGGCGTGATCGACGAGATCGCCTTCCAGACCAATCTTCTGGCGCTGAATGCCGGTGTCGAAGCCGCCCGTGCCGGCGAAAGCGGCAAGGGCTTTGCCGTCGTGGCCCAGGAAGTGCGCGAACTCGCCCAGCGCTCCGCCGCCGCCGCCAAGGAGATCAAGGACCAGATTTCCCGCTCCACCGGCCAGGTGGAACAGGGCGTGCAGCTGGTGGCCCAGGCGGGTGAAGCATTGAAGCGCATTTCCGCCCAGATCGAAGGCGCAAACGACATTGTCGGCAAGATCTCGCACAGCGCCCAGGAACAGGACACCACGCTGCGCTCCATCTCGGCGGCACTGAACCAGCTGGACAGCGCCACCCAGCAGAACGCCGCCATGGCCGAGGAAACCACGGCATCCGCCGAGGTTCTGGCCAATGATACCGGCGACCTTCTGGATCTGATCCGCAGCTTCCGCACCGGCGACGTGCGCGATGCAGCGGGCAACCTGCAGGGGATGGGCCAGAAGATGCGCCGCGCCGGCTGATCCTTACGCTTTGTCTTGATGCAATTCCGGACGCTGGAATTGCTTCGCACACGCAGACAGCGCCGGCCCCCGTGGCCGGCGTTCTGCGTTCAAAGCATCGCTTCAGAGGTAGACTTCCAGTTCCGCCATCAGCCGGTCGATTTCATGGCCGGCAAAAACGGTTATGCCATTCTGGCGCAACAGCGCCGCCGTAACGCCCGATCCCGCATGCCGGCGCCCGGCAAAGGCACCGTCATAGATGGAGATCGAACCGCAGGACGGGCTGCCGTCGATCAGAAGTGCGTGGCAGCAATGGCTTTCGCGCGTAACCGCAAGCGCCTTTTGCGCACCGGCCACGAAGGCAGAGGTGACATCGCCGCCGGTTAACTCCAGCACCCGCGCGCGCCCCAAAAGCACATCCTCGCCTGTCAGGCCCGCCTCGATTTCCGCCGGCGGGCGCGGCACGCTCATGCCGCCCGCCAGCTCCGGACAGAACGCGACCACCCGCCCCTCCTCCTGCAGACGCGTGAGGGCCGCATGGGACAGCAGCTTTCCCTTGCCGTCATAACGGACCGGCTGGCCGAGAAGGCAGGCGCTGACGAGGATTTTGGCGGGCATGGTCTTACACGTCCAATCGGCGCGGGATATCGGATCGTTCATGAAGAATGCGGACAACTTCGACCAGATCGTCCCCAGAAATGACATAGAAGATCAGGTGAGAACCGGCTCTCCTTCGCCGATAGCCGGGCCGCACCCAGTCCACTTCGCCACCCGCGAATGGATGACGGCCGATCTCGGCAATCATCTCAAGTATCTCTTTCAGATAGCGCTCTGCCTGGGCTTTCGACCATCGATCTCGCGTCTCGTCGCCAATATCGAGGAAATCGTTTCGCGCCGCGGGACGAAGCCGGACCTCAGCCACGGGCCTTCCATCTCTCCCGTGCCAAATTCATCAGTTCCTCAGGGTCGAAGGGCACGGAAGGGCCACTGTTCTCACCCTCGATCAGCGCATCGCGCAAGCCTTCCAGCTTCGCCTGCTCTTCCTCCAGCAGCCGGAGCCCCGCTTCTACGACTTGCTGCGGTGAGGAAAACCGGCCGCTTTCGACCTGCTCATCGACGAAGCGGTCGAGCGGTGTATCGAGAAGGATCGAGAAGGGCTTGTTCATGGGAAGCGTCCAACACTGAACTGATGGGATCACTCTAGCCCAGAGAGCCGAAAACTGGAAGGCAGATGCAAAGGCCCCGCCGAAGCAGGGCCTTCATCAATCATCCCGCAATCTTGGAAAAATCCGCAACCGTGCCGGTCGCTTCGCGCACCGCGTAAAGCAGGGCGAGGCGGTTGGCGCGGATTTCCGGGTTTTCGTCGTTGACCAGCACATCCTCGAAGAAGGTATCGACCGGGCCGCGCAGGTTGGACAGCGCCTGCATGGCGGAGCGGAAATCCTCCTGCACGATGGCGTCGGACGCTTCGGCGGAGGCGGCGCGTACGGCGGTGTAGAGCGCCTTTTCAGCGTCCAGAACCAGAAGTTCGTCGGAGACGCCATCGGCAATGACGGCACCCTTCTTTTCTTCCGCCGCCAGAAGCTGCGTGGCGCGCTTGGTGCCGGAAAGCAGGTTCTTGCCGTCTTCGGAGGTGATGAAGGCGGTCAGCGCCTCGACGCGGCGGGCCACCAGCAGCAGATCGTCGGACGCCGGCGTCAGGACGGCATCGATGAGATCGTGGCGGGCACCCATGTCGCGCAGGTAGCCTTTCAGACGATCGTGGAAGAAGGAGAGGAGATCGCTGTCCTTGACGATGGCCAACAACCGCAACCGAACCTTGCATTCCATGAGGATACGCACGACACCAAGTGCTGCACGGCGCAGCGCGTAAGGGTCCTTGGACCCGGTCGGCTTTTCATCGATGGCCCAGAAGCCGGTGAGCGTATCGAGCTTGTCGGCGAGCGCCACGGTGAGACCCACCGCGCCTTCTGGCAGGCGGTCGGACGGGCCCTGCGGCTTGTAATGATCCTCGACGGCGGCGGCCACCTCTGCCGGTTCGCCCTGCAGGAGCGCATATTTGCGGCCCATCAGGCCCTGCAGTTCCGGGAATTCGCCAACGGCTTCGGTGCGCAGATCGGCTTTTGCAAGCACCACGGCGCGATCGACCAGCGCCGGATCGGCACCCACAAGCGGGGCAAGCTGGGCGGCAAGCGCCCGGATGCGCGCCACGCGCTCGCCTTGGGTGCCGAGCTTGGCGTGGAAGGTCACGTTCAGCGCGTCGAGCTTGGCCATGCGCTGGTCGAGCGGTTTCTTCAGGTCGAGACCGAACTTTTCGGCCGAGGCCTTCAACGTATCGAGATCCGGCAGATTGCCCTGGTCGCGGGTCCAGAAGTGCTTGGCGTCCGACAGGCGGGCGCGCACGACCTTGCCATTGCCATGGATGATTTCGGCACCGCCATCCTTCGCCTCGATATTGGAGACGAGGATGAAGCGGTTCGACAGGCCTTCGCCGCCCTGTGGGCGGGTGACGAAACACTTCTGGTTCGTCTTGATCGTCAGGCGGATGATTTCGGCCGGGATCGCCAGATACTCTTCCTCGAAGGCGCCCATCAGCACATGCGGCCATTCGACGAGACCGGAGACTTCCTCCAGTAGGCCTTCATCTTCCACGAGGTCGAGACCGCTTGCAAAGGCGAGATCGCGCGCATCATGCAGGATCACGTCCTTGCGGCGCTCCGCATCCAGCATCACCTTCGCCTTTTCAAGGCTCGTCACATAGTCGTCGAAGCGGCGCACGGTGATGGCGCCGGGCGCATGAAAGCGGTGACCATAGGTGATGTTGGAAGCCTTGATGCCATCGAGCTCGAATTCTACCACCTGCGTTTCGTCATGTTCCGGGCCGAAGACGCAGAGGATGGATTGCAGCGGGCGCACCCAGCGCAGGCTTTCCGAGCCCTTGCCCTCGATGCCGCCGAACCGCATGCCCTTGGGCATGGAGGCAAAGCCGGAGCGCATGCTTTTCGGCCAGGGAAAGGTGCGGATGATGGCGGGCATCACCTCGGCGATGATCTCTTCCGCCGGCCGGCCGGGCTTGGAGACGACGGCGACATAAAAATCACCCTTCTTCGGATCCGGCACGACCTGCGCCTCGGACACGTCCGACAGGCCCGCCTTGCGCAGAAAACCCTGCACGGCCTGTTCCGGCGCCTTGGTGGACGGGCCCTTGATCTCTTCGCGCTGATCGGCCGAGCGGGCATTGAGGCCGCGGATATCGAGCGTCAGCCGGCGCGGTGTCCAGTATTCGCGCACACCCTCATAGGTCAGCCCCTGATCCACCAGCGCATCGGTGACGAGCTTTTTGAGGTCGCCTGCCGCCTTGCGCTGCATGCGGGCAGGAATTTCCTCGGAGCGAAGTTCGAGCAGAAGATCAGGCATGGCACTCGGCTTGTAATGGAAATGACATTGCGCCGGGACTTAGCAAGCCCTCGGGCAAAAGTCATCTGCCGAGTCACGCAAAATGCAGCCGACGGGCCGATGCAGGCACAAAGCCTCACCGGACCGGGCTGCCGGCGATGAGCGCCTGTTGCAGGAGATCACTGCGGACCTTGTTCTTGTGCTGAGCCACCATGCCCGGGATCAGGAAGGCGTCGACCAGGACCCATATTCCGACCGCAATCAGCGGCACTGCTCCCACGCCAACAGGAAGAAGAACGAAGCCCACGATCGTCAGGATTATCATGACAACAGCAGAACCACTGCGCCCCAAGTAAAAACGATGACCGCCCAATCCTCCAACAAACAGCCAAAGCAAATAGGAAGCCCCTATAGACTTTGCTTCGTTGGTCACCCTCTGTTCGATGAGCATTTGCTGCTCTGTAGATACTGCCATTGCTCCTACCCCCAAGTGTCGGGATTGAATCTAGACAATGAGTGGCACGCGGGCAATGCAAAAATGACAGGCTGCGATGTGAGGAGCAGAGCGTCCCCTGCCCTCATCCCCGCTGCAGGGAGACGCCGAGCGAAGTCAGCGCATCCCAGTACCCGGGATAGGTTTTACCCACGCAATCCGGGTCGAGAATGGTGATGCCGTTGATCTTCAGCCCGGCGAGCGCAAAGCTCATGGCGATGCGGTGATCGGCAAAGGTGTCGATCTCGGCCGGCAGGGTCTGGCCGGCAAGCGCCGGGTCGGAAGACACGATGAGGTCGTCGCCCTCTTCGGCCGCCAGCCCTTCGCGAATGGCGTTGAGGCCGGTCGACAGCGCGCGGATGCGGTCGCATTCCTTGACGCGCAGATTGGCGATGCCGACAAAGCGCACCGGCGTTTCGTTGAAGGCGGCAAGCACCGCAATCGTTGGAATGGCATCCTGCATCTGGCTGCCGTCGATGACGGCCGGCATGTGCGGAAAGGCGGCAATGACGGCATGGGCCTTGGCGTCCGGCTGGGTGAAGGCCTGCGCCGGCGTGCCGATATCGATCTGGCCGCCGGTCAGCACTTCCGCACCCCAGAGATAGGTGGCGGCCGAGGCGTCCGGCTCGATGTGGAAATCGGTGGCCGTATAGCCGGTCGGCTTGACGCGCCAGGTGGCGCTGTCCAGCTCTTCGACCTCAGCTCCAAAGGCGCGCATGGCATCCAGCGTCAGGTCCACATAACCGCGCGCGCCGATCTCGGTGCCGGTGAGCGCCACGGTCACCGGGGCATTGGCGCCTTCAGGGGCAAGCGGCGCGGCCATCAGCAGCGCCGAGACATACTGGCTGGAGAGGCCCGCATCGATTTCCACACGGCCGGAGGCAAAATGGCCGGTGCCCCTCACCGTCACCGGCGGGCAACCGGTCGGCGCTTCGGCGGAAATGCCGAGTGCGTTAAGGGCCGAGACCAGCGGCGCGATCGGGCGCTTGCGCATATGCGCATCGCCATCCACCACCACCGTGCCCTCGACCGAGGCCACGGCTGCCGTCAGAAAGCGCGTTGCGGTGCCGGCATTGCCGAGGAAAAGCGGTGTGGCGGGCGCCGTCAGCCGGCCGGTGCCGGTCACGACGAAGGTCGTTGCATCCGGCTCTTCCACGGTGACGCCCATGGCGCGCAGGGCCTCTGCCATATAGCGGGTATCGTCGCTTTTCAGCGCGCCGGTCAGCCGGCTTGTTCCACGCGCAAGACCCGCCAGAAGCAGCGCCCGATTGGTGATCGACTTGGAGCCGGGAGGCGCGACATGGCCGGTCAGGGGATGGCCGGGGGGAAGGATGGTCAGCTTGTCGAGTTGCTTATCGGGGGTCATGGCGGTCTCGTCAGTCTCGGATGGCACGCGGGACGGATGGGTGCAGCATGGCGAAAGGCGCACGGGCATCCGTTTCGGGGTTGATGTCGTGACAAGGCTTGTTCACCAAACCGCGCCGGCTGGCAACAGGCTTTGGCCCCAAACCGCAGGAATGGCGCAAGGCATCGCGCGGGTTTCAAGCCACCAGCGCTGGCTTGCCACCCAACGGAGGCTGTGCAGCAGGACACCGGGCCTATAAGAAGAACGCCCGGCGCACCATATGTCTGGCGCAAAGGCCCGATGGGAGGAGAAACCGCATGCAGCCCCTTCAGGACAGACTGGCCGGCAGCGGCCCGATCATCGACGCCCGTTTCGACGGGGAAGAGATGCAGGAGGCCCATATTGCCGAGGCGGAATTTCGCAATTGCCGGTTTTCAAACTGCACGTTTGACGAAGCCACGTTTCGCAACTGCCGGTTTTACGGCTGCCTGTTTGATCACTGCAACTTTCGCGAAACGATCATCGAGGACTGCCAGTTCTGCGAGGGCGAGACCGGCACGCAGTGGCGCTATTGCGATCTCTCCAAGGCAGAGATCCGCCGCAGCAATCTCAGCCTCAACACCATGATCGGCAGCACGGCCTATCTGACTACCTTCAGCGATTGTTCGGCCGCTGGCATCCGGCTCGACCTCGAGACCCAGCGGAAAATCCGCACGCAGATTCTGGCCGGCGGCGTGACCTTCCGCAAATGCAAGCTGCAATATGCCGTCTTTTCAGCGGCGGATTTTCGCCAAAGCGTGTTTGAAAGCTGTGATCTGCGCGATGCAAGCCTTTCCGGCTGCAATCTGTCGGAGGCAAGCTTTCGCGGCTCAAGCCTTCACAATATCGATCTTGTCGGCGCAACGCTCGACCATGCGGACCTATCGCATGCCAGCTTCGATGCGCTGGACCTCACGAGCCTCGCCTCGTTTCATGCCGCCGTGGTGACGCGCGACCAGCACGAGGCGCTTCTGGCCTCGCTCGGGATTTTGACGGCGGATTGACCATCAGCCGCCGTCAGCACCGCCTCTCATCTGTTATAGACGGTGCAGAACAGCTTCAATCGAGACTTCTCCCGGATGAAAGTCGTATAAGATGCGAGGCTGTACCCCTTTTCGGCCCAGTATTTCTTGTTCTCCTCCAGATTGTTCCAGCCGTCGATCTGCCAGTCGAGGTGCTTGGTATTCTGGCTATAGTGCAGACGAACAAGGGCGCTTTCAACACCAAGTTCCCGCGAGCCACTGTCTTTGCATTCCATCTTGGTAACGATCAGCCCCTGAGCACCAAGCTTTCTTGCATATTTGAAGACCACTTCGCCTGACATCCATTCGGATACTTCCGCCTGCGCTGCTTGTGCCGTGACGAAAGCTGCAGTGACCGACGCGACGATGAAAAATTTACAGAGAACCCTCATAATACTACCCCCAAACACCCAGAGTACTTTATGTCCGGCTCTTCTACTCCGCAAGGCGCTATGGCAGCAGCTTCGGATCGCTCCGCTGTCTTTCGTCAGGCAACGGCCTTTTCGATGTTCACACCGCCGGCATCGGTCAGCAGAAACGCTTCGCCGCAGGCCTTGGCGAGCGTTCTGACGCGCAGGATATAGCTCTGGCGTTCGGTAACGGAAATAACGCCGCGGGCATCGAGAAGGTTGAACACGTGGGAGGCCTTGATGCACTGGTCATAGGCCGGGAAGACGCATTTGTGCAGGCGCTGGTTGGCACTGTCGCCCGGCGCGCCGAAGGCAAGCAGGCTTGCGCATTCGCGCTCGGCATCCTCGAAATGGCGCAGCAGCATGTCGGTATTGGCATATTCGAAATTGTGCCGCGAATATTCCTGCTCGGCCTGCAGGAAGACATCGCCATAGGAGATCTTCTCTTCGCCCTCGCGGCCGTTGAAGTTGAGGTCATAGACATTATCGACGCCCTGCACATACATGGCGAGACGTTCGAGACCATAGGTCAGTTCGCCCGCGACCGGCGAACATTCGATGCCGCAGACCTGCTGGAAGTAGGTGAACTGCGAGACTTCCATGCCGTCGCACCAGCATTCCCAGCCAAGACCCCAGGCGCCAAGCGTCGGGCTTTCCCAGTCGTCTTCGACGAAGCGCACGTCATGCAGCAGCGGATCGAGACCAATGGCGGCGAGCGAACCGAGGTAAAGCTCCTGCAGGTTCGACGGGTTCGGCTTCAGGATGACCTGATACTGGTAGTAATGCTGCAGGCGGTTGGGGTTTTCGCCATAGCGACCGTCGGACGGGCGCCGCGACGGCTGCACATAGGCAGCCTTCCACGGCTTGGGCCCGAGCGCGCGCAGCGTCGTTGCCGGATGAAAGGTGCCGGCGCCCACTTCCATGTCATAGGGCTGCAGCACCGCGCAGCCCTTGTCGGCCCAATAGGCGTGGAGCGTCAGGATCAGCGCCTGGAAGGAGCGCTTGGGGTCCATATGCGGAGCAAGGGGCGTGGTCATGGCACTATCCGGAACTTCAATGAAACGTCGCCCGTCTGGTGCCACGGCGGGCCGGAAGGGTCAAGTGCGGCGGGGAAAGGACGGGACACGGAAGCAAAGTTCGGCTAAAATGAACCGGCGAGATGCAAGGAGCGAAGATGAACGTCAAGACCACGATCGAGCTTCCTGAAATTCTGGCTGACATTACGGAAGAACTCCGCCGCCGGGCCGCCCTGCCCGCAGAGGAATGGCAGCAATGGGATGGCGAAGCGTTATCCTCACGGGTGAAAGCGCGCCTCGACGAAAAATACCGACCGCAGGAATAGTTGTTCGCCCACAGAGCAAGCAGCCTTTCACCGTCTCCGCTCTCTCCCCCGAAGGAAGAGGGGCCTTCAAGCGGTTGAGGGACGCCTTCGCAGACACTGACCTTTGAAATGCAACAGGCGCGATGCCGAGAAAACTACTCCTCGTCGCGGCGCACCCTGTATTCGCCCGTTACCTCGTCCTTGACCAGCGTGCCGATGGCGTTGGTCTGGCGCTCACGCTCCTGCTCGCGCCGGCGGATGGCGAGTTTTTCGGCGTCGGCCACGAACTTTTTATAAAAATACCAGCCCCCGCCGATGACGAGGGCGAGAAACAGAAGTTGCGGCATGGTTGGTTCTCCCCCTTGCAAGCGGTTCGGGGAGACACGGACCGCGTTCCCTGACAATCACGAACGGGACTTAAAGCCCGTAACGGCTCCACAATGCCCGCTCTTCGAGGCTCGCGGCAAGGCCGGATACGGCAGCAGAAGCAATTTCCCCACCGGATCCGATGCCAGGACCGCCCGAAACCCCGCCCGAGATCACGCCCGGCAGGCGCCGGCCGAAGAGGCTGCGGGCACCGCCGATGAGTTCCAGCTTGGTGTTCTTGCCATAACGGCGCTTCAGGACCTCGCGCATTTCGCCGATCCCGTCGACAAGACCAAGCTCGACGCCGCGCGTGCCGGTCCAGAACAGGCCGGAAAAGATCGTTTCCTCTTCCGCCAGCCGCTCGCCGCGGCGTGCCTTCACCATGTCAATGAACACCTTGTGGATATCGAGCTGCAGCGTCTTCAGATATTCGATGTCGGCTTCCTTTTCCGGCTGGAAGGGATCGAGGATCACCTTGTTTTCGCCGGCCGTATAGACGCGCCGTTCGACGCCGATCTTCTTCAACAGTTCGGGAAAACCGAAACCGCCGGAGACGACGCCGATCGAGCCGACGATGGAAGTGGGATCGACGAGGATCTCGTCGCCGGCAATCGCGATCATATAACCGCCGGAAGCGGCGACATCTTCCACGAAGACCAGCACGCGCTTGTTCTTTTCCTCCGCCAGTGCCCGGATGCGCTGGTAGATGAGGCGCGACTGCACCGGCGAGCCACCGGGAGAATTAACCGACAGCGCAACGGCTGGCGCATCCTTGCGCGAAAACGCCTTTTCCAGCATGGGGGCGACGGTTGCAAGGTTGAGCGCCGGGCGAAACTGGCTGCCGCCCGTCATGATGGCGCCATGCAGGCGCACGACGGGAATGGCGATGCCTTCATCCTTGCGGAACCGCTTCGGCACCAACCGTTTCAAAACACCAGCCATTTCATCTCCTGCTTCATCACGTTGCTGATCGAGGATGTATGCAACGGAATGGCCGGCGCAATGGTTGCCATGGATAAATTCCGCGTCATTCAGCGGCTTGTGCGGCGATAGGCGGCACGGCCGTTGTTGAGATCGTCGACAAAGGGGGAAAAGGCATGCCCCTCGTCGGCATGCATGAAGAGCGGCGCGCGAAACCGCGCCCGCGCCCGGGATCCCTTGATGGCGGTGACGAGAAGCCGGATCGCATCCTCGCCCGGGCGCGGATGGACAAGCGTCAGTTCGAGCCCGCCAAAGCGTTTGCCACAGGCGGCAAGGATGTCGCCCACCGATTGCGGCCGCGCAATCAGCGACAGCTGGCCGCCCGGCACCATGATGGCGCCGGCGGTGCGGATCCAGCTCTCGAACAGGTCGTCGGTCATCGCATGGGCCTCCGCCTTCAGCGCATCCGGCGTCTTGCGGTCGCGTCCGTCGTTGAACGGCGGGTTCATGATGACATGGTGGAAATGATCGTCCAAAAGACCCGCGGCGATCCGCGCCTTGCCGCGCAGCGTCACATCGGCCTCGATCACCTGGGCGCGGGCGGCAAGGAATGCGTTCTCGTCAAGGGCAAGCGTGCGCCGGGCATAGTCCGCCATCTCGGCGGAACGCTCCACCAGCACCACTTCGGCGGCGACAAGACGCGCGGCAACGGCAAGACCCGCGGCCCCGGCGCCGGCGCCGAGATCGGCCACCCGCACCGGACGATCCGCATCGACCAGGGCTGCCAGAAGCATGGCGTCCATGCCCGCCCGGTGGCCGCCATCGCGCGGCTGCACCAGAAAGAATTGCCCGCGATGGAAGGCGTCGACCGTCTCGCTGATCGCCCTGTCCATCGCTCACATGTCTCCCGGATCTCTGAGCTCCGCCGACAGGCCGGCGTCGGTCAGAATGCGGCGCGCCGCCTCGATGCGGTCGCCCTCCACCAGCAGCCGGCGCGGCAACAGGCCGAGCGATCCTTCCAGAATGCTCATGGACTGGTCCGCGATGAGACAATGAATGCCCGCATCCTGAAGCAGGCTCTGGGAGAAGGACAGCACAACCGCATCATTGGTGCGGATCAGTTCTTTCATGGGCTTAAAACACCTCAATTATCAGTCATCCGTCCGATTGCCTCTTGCCGGGCCATCCGCCCCTTTCTATTGTCCGGCACAAAATTTGAACAGGAGGCCACATCATTGGGCGTCGTTATTCCGCTCGAAGAGGGCAAAAACAAGCAGGCATCCGTGAAACCGCTGGTCGATCTGACCAAGGCGGACATGGATCGGGTCAACCAGCTGATCCTGTCCAAGGCAGGATCCGATGTGCAGATGATCCCGGAAGTGGCCAATCACCTGATCTCGTCGGGTGGCAAACGGCTGCGCCCGATGCTGACGCTCGCCTCCGCCCAGATGTTCGGCTATGAGGGCGAAGGCCATGTCAAGCTTGCGACCAGCGTCGAGTTCATGCACACGGCAACACTGTTGCATGACGACGTGGTGGACGAAAGCGATCTTCGCCGCGGCAAATCCACCGCCCGCATGATCTGGGGCAACCAGGCGAGCGTTCTGGTCGGCGACTTCCTGCTCGGCCAGGCCTTCAAGATGATGGTCGACGTCGGTTCGCTCGATGCGCTGGACGTGCTTGCCACCTCCGCATCCGTCATTGCCGAGGGCGAGGTTTTGCAGCTGTCGGTCGCCAAGAACATGGAGACCACGGAAGACGACTATCTCTCCGTCATCCGCGCAAAGACCGCGGCGCTGTTTGCCGCGGCCGCCGAAGTCGGCCCGATCATCGCCAATACGGACCGGGCCAGCCGCAATGCGCTCAAATCCTACGGCATGAATCTTGGCCTTGCCTTCCAGCTGGTCGATGACGTGCTGGATTACGGCGGCAAGGCGGCCGATCTCGGCAAGAATGTCGGCGACGATTTCCGCGAGGGCAAGATCACGCTGCCGGTCATCCTCTCCTATCGGCGCGGCACGGCCGAAGACCGTGCCTTCTGGAAAACCGCCATCGAACAGGGCGACAGCAGCGACGAGAACCTTGAAAAGGCGCTCGGCCTCATCGCCAAATACAATGGCCTTGGCGATACCATCACCCGCGCCAGACATTATGGCGAAATGGCCCGCGATGCCCTGTCCCCGCTTGCTGCCACCCCCCAGAAGGCGGCCCTGATGGAAGTGATCGACTTCTGTATCGACCGGGTCAATTGACGACCGTCAGGAGAGGCATGCGCACTCTCCTGTGGATGTCGGGTGCCGGGGTGATTTTCTTGCGGATTTGCTCCAAAAAAGCCATTCTGTGGTGAATCATCGGCACGGGATTCATGGCGGCCACACGGCCGCCCACCGCTTTTCATGAGAGGCACCTTCATGCGGCAGAAATTCGCCCATCGTCTGCTATCGGGCACGGCATTCGGGGCAGCGCTCCTGCTCGCGCAGGCAATGCCGCACATGGCCCGGGCCCAGCAGCCGCCGGTGACCGAGCCTGCACCGGTTACAGAGCCTGCCCCGGCGCCTGAGACCAATCCGGCGACCAGCCCTGCCCCGGCCACCGAGCCGGCGCCCGTCACGGCGGCGGCGCCGGTTGCCCCTCCCATCCTTGACCAACCGGAATTTTCCACCGCGAAGGTCAACAGCTTTTCGGGCGCCTTCCTTGCCGCCCGCACCGCCGATGTCGATCACGATTACGTAACCGCGATTGCGCTCTACCAGAAGGCGCTGCAGTTCGAGCCGGCCAATGTCGACATCCGCGAACGCCTGATGATCTCGCTTCTGATGAACGGCGAGTTCGACGAGAGCCTGAAGCAGGTGGATGCGCTGAAGGAAGACACCGCCGTCGACCGGATCACGAAGATCGTGCGCGGGCTGGACGCCATCCGCCGGGCAGACTACGCCGAGGCCGAAAAGGTCCTGGCCTACAAGGGCCTCAACGATCTCGACCGCATGACGCAGGCGCTGATGACCGCCTGGGCCAAGGTGGGTGCCGGCAAGGGCAAGGATGCCTTGAGCCTCGCCAAGAGCCTCAAGGGGCCGGAGTGGTTCAAGGTGTTTACCGATTACCATATCGGCACCATGGCCATCGTGATCGGCGACAAGGCCACGGCCCGCACCTATCTGAAGGCGGCGATCACCAGCGAGGAGGCGGTGGCGACTTCGCCCGACACCTTCATGCGCGCCGTGATGGCGCTCGCCCGGCTGGAAGCTGCCGACGGCAACAAGCAGAAGGCGCTCGATGCGATTTCCGTGGCCGAGCGGCTGATCACCAATTACGCCCCGCTGAAGGCGCTGCGCCAGGCGATCGAGAAGGGCGAACAGCCGCCACAGCAGGTGACCAATGCCACGGAGGGATCGGCAGCCGTGCTGTTTTCCGTCGGCAGCGCGCTCAACCGCCAGGGCGCCGAGGAAATGGTGTCGCTCTACCTGCAGATCGCCTATGCGCTCGACCCCAAAAGCGCCGATACGCTGATCCTGCTCGGCGGCATTGCCGAAAAGATGGAACAGCCCAAGCGGGCGACCGAGCTTTACAGCCGCGTGCCGGAAGGCTCGCCGATGCGCCGCATTTCCGAGCTGCAGCTTGGCCTCACGCTGGCGCAGACCGGCGATATCGCTGGCGCGCGCGAACACCTGAAATCGCTGATCGACAGCGATCCGACCGATATCCGCAGCTACATCGCCTATGGCAGCGTCCTGTCCGACGCCAAGGACTACAAGGCGATGGCCGAAACCTATGACAAGGCGGTGGAGGTGGTTGGCCCGGTCCCGCGCCCGACCGACTGGACCGTGTTCTTCCAGCGCGGCATTGCCTATGAACGGCTGAAGGAGTGGGACAAGGCCGAGCCGAACTTCAAGAAGGCGCTGGAGCTGAACCCGGACCAGCCGCAGGTGCTGAATTATCTCGGCTATTCCTGGGTGGACATGAACCGCAACCTGGAAGAGGGATTGGACCTCATCCGCAAGGCCGTGGAACTGCGCCCGGATGACGGCTACATCGTTGATTCGCTTGGCTGGGCCTATTATCGTCTCGGCCGTTACGACGAGGCGGTGGAGGAACTGGAGCGCGCCGTGCAGTTGCGCGCCGGCGATGCCGCCATCAACGACCATCTGGGTGACGCCTACTGGCGCGTCGGGCGCAAGCTGGAAGCCGGCTACCAGTGGCAGCGGGCGCTGACCATGAAGCCGGAACTGACGGAAATTCCCAAGATCGAGCAGAAGATCCGCGAAGGTCTGGTGGAAGCGGGTCCGCCGCCGGTGAAGACGGCCATGGCCTCGCCTGCCGCAACGGCACCCACCGTGCTGCAGCAGGATCCGGCAGCCGCCGCCAAGTCGAACTACATCGTGGGTGCCGGCGATACGCTGTGGAAGATCGCCAACGACACGCTGGGCGACGGCGACCGCTTCCGCGAGCTGATCGAGATCAACCCGGAGCTGAAGCGCAATCCGAACCGGCTCTATCCCGGCCAGGTGCTGGAGCTGCCGGGCCCGGCCAACTGACGCTGTCTTGTCCGGCATGACCGCATCCGGCCTGGCGCCAGACAGCATGGCCGCCGGCGTGACCGAAAGGGCGCCGGCAAAGGTCAATCTGTGCCTGCATGTGACCGGGCGGCGGCCGGACGGTTATCACCTTCTCGACAGCCTGGTGACCTTTGCCACCCATGGCGACACGCTCACCTTTAGCCAGAGCACATCGGACAGCTTTGCCGTGACGGGCCGGTTTGGCGAAAGCCTGTCAGCGGCGGCCGACAATCTCGTGGTGCGGGCGCGCGACCGGCTGCGCGCAGCCATAGAGGCTTTGGGGCTGGAGGCCCCGCCGGTTGCCATCACTCTGCAGAAGGACCTGCCGATTGCCTCCGGCATAGGCGGCGGTTCGGCCGATGCGGCAGCGACGCTTCGCGGCCTCCAGCGCCTCTGGTCGGTCCGCATTCCGAAAGAGCCGCTGGCCGACCTCGCCCTTGCGCTTGGCGCCGACGTGCCGATGTGCCTTTCCTCGCGTCCGCTGATGGCGCGCGGCATCGGCGAGGAGCTTGTTGGCGTCGAAAACCTTCCGGCGCTGTTCATGGTCCTGGTCAATCCTCTGGTGTCGGTGTCGACGCCGGACATTTTTCGCCGCCTGACACGCCGCGACAATGCGCCCGTGCCGCCGCTGCCAGAGCGCAGCGATGACGACTGGCTGTCCTTCATCGCGACCTTGCGCAATGATCTGGAACCTCCGGCACGCGCTGCGGTTTCGGAGATCGGGGTGGTATCGCAGGCGCTTGCCGAAACCGGCGCACCACTGGTGCGCATGTCCGGCTCCGGGGCCACCTGCTTTGGCCTTTATCCGACGCCGGATGCGGCACAACGCGCGGCAAAAACCCTGACGAGCCGCCACCCCGCCTGGTATGTTCAGGCAACCACCACGATTGCAGGAGAGGCCACATGAGCCGGATCGACGAAACCCGCCCGTTCCTTCCCGTCGGCATTGCTGTGCTCACCGTCTCCGATACCCGCACGCCGGAGACGGACAAATCCGGCGACACGCTGGTGGCCCGCATCGAAGAGGCCGGCCACAGGCTCATCGCGCGGGCCATCGTACCCGACGACAAGACGGCGATTTTCGAGCGCGTGCGCGACTGGACGCGGATGGACGACATCGACGTGGTGATCACCACCGGCGGGACCGGCTTTACCGGCCGTGACGTGACGCCCGAAGCGCTGGAGCCGCTGTTTGAAAAGCGCATGGACGGCTTTTCGGAGGTCTTTCACCGGATTTCCTACGACAAGATCGGCACATCGACCATCCAGTCGCGGGCAACCGGCGGCGTGGCGAATGCCACCTTCATCTTCGTGCTGCCCGGCTCTCCCGGTGCCTGCAAGGATGCCTGGGATGGCATCTTGAAGGCGCAGCTCGACTACCGCCACATGCCCTGCAATTTCGTGGAAATCATGCCGCGCCTCGATGAACACCTGAAACGCGGCGGCAAGGCTTGAATCCTCAGCTGCGTGCCGCCCAGGCCGGCACCATTTCGCTGGTGAGGCGAAACGGCTTTCTCCCCCGGGCGAGATCCGACAGACGCTGGGCGGTGCGCGCCTGCGCGAGCGCCTCCGACTTGGCGAGGATCAGCCCCTGCTCAAGCGGCTTTGCCGCTCCGGTGAGGCGCGCCAGCAGTGGACGCCGATGATGGCGCGACGGCGAAAACCGCGCTGACTGACGATTGAGCGCGATGTGCTCAGCCACTTCATCGATCCATCCCATCAGCGGGCGCGCGCCCGGCTCGATGAGAAAGAGCCATTCGCCGCGCGTGGCCCGCAGCACCTCCTCGATCGACCAGCCGGTGTGAAACCGGCAGCCGGCGGCATCCGCCACCCGCGCGGACGCATCCGTCGAGCCGTGATCGAGCACGGCCACATCGCTCACCAGCCCCTCCACGGCCCCTGCCACCAGCACAGACAGGGTCTGCGCCAGTTGGGATTCCTGGTCATGGCATTCCATCAGCACACTCAGCATGACCCATGCTTACCGCATCGCAACAGGAATTGCCACAAACCTGACATGGCGATTTTGTTCTTGCAATGTTCTCTTTTTGGCTTTAACAATGAGGGCGTGGCGATCAGGGATGTGACGCCGAGGAGTTTTCCATGAACGAGCTGAACCAGCTGCGGCAGGGTGCATTTGCGCCCGCCCATACGGCAGATATTGCCGATGCCCTGGTGGAAACCTCGGGGCTTCGCATCGAGATCGACCGCCGGCGCGGCCGCGGCGCGGGGCTGAACCCCAGCGGCCGTTTCGAGACGGAACGGCGCGAGGTGTTCGACGACGGCTGGCAGACGCTGGAGGAGCTTGCGCCCTTCAAGACGGAAGTGCAGGTGGAAAAGCCACGCACGATCATCAGCCGCAACGAATCCCCCGATATTCCCTTCGATCGCTCGATCAATCCCTATCGCGGCTGCGAGCACGGCTGCATCTATTGCTTTGCAAGGCCCACGCACAGCTATATGGGCTTGTCCGCGGGACTGGATTTCGAAGCCAAGCTGTTTGCCAAGCCCGATGCGCCAAAGCTTCTGGAACGGGAGCTGAGCCGCCCGGACTACCGGCTGCGCACGATCGCCATCGGCACCAATACCGACCCCTACCAGCCCATCGAGCGCGAATGGCGGGTGATGCGCCAGATCCTCGAGGTTCTGGCCAAGGCCAATCATCCGGTGATGATCGTCACCAAGTCGGCGCTCGTCACCCGCGACATCGATATCCTGTCCGAGATGGCCGCCAAGGGGCTCGCCAAGGTCGGGATATCGGTGACGACGCTGGACGGCAAGCTTGCCCGCACCATGGAACCGCGCGCCTCGACGCCGGCCAAGCGGCTGGAGGCGATCAGCAAGCTGACAGCCGCCGGCATTCCGACCAGCGTTCTCGTGGCACCGGTCATTCCGGCGCTCAACGACCACGAGATCGAACGCATTCTGGATGCGGCAAAGGCGGCCGGCGCCAGCGAGGCGAGCTATGTGCTGCTGCGCCTGCCGCTGGAGGTGAGCCCGCTCTTTCGCGACTGGCTGCTGCGACACTATCCGGATCGCTACCGCCACGTGATGTCGCTGGTGCGCTCCATGCGCGGCGGCAAGGATTATGACGCCGAGTTCGGCAAGCGCATGAAGGGGGCGGGTCCCTATGCCTGGCAGATCTCGCGGCGCTTTGAACTGGCGACCAAGCGACTCGGCCTTGGCCGGCGTGGCATGCCCTTGCGGGACGACCTGTTTATTCCGCCGGCCGGAACCGGCATCCAGCTGTCGCTGCTTTAAAAGTTTGACAGCGTTCGGCCTGCGGCCCTCTGTCTGTTGAAGGGCCTGATCAAATACCGCTCGCGCTGAAAAGTGGCGGGCGACGAGACATAAAAATTCGGCACGGTCCACCGCCTCAATCCGTGCTGAACAGCCCCGGGCCGCCCTTCCCCTTGGGTGGTTCAAGCGATGCCGCAATCAGCGCTTTGCCGGGGCTTGCAGGAGATCGGGTGCGCGTGCGAGTTTCCGCCGCATGTTACAGAGCACGCCACCCGATTCTCCGAGCCTTTTCGAGCTTGCGCCGCCCGTTCCGGATTTCAGCCTGGAGCTTGCGGCACGAAAGGCCGGCCATTGGCCGGTGGCCGGAACCGACGAGGCCGGGCGCGGGCCGCTGGCCGGTCCGGTGGTTGCCGCCGCCGTCATTCTCGATCCGGAGCGGATACCGGAGGGGCTGAACGATTCCAAACAGTTGAGCCTGAAGGAACGGGAGCGGCTGTTTGACGACATCCTGGCAACCGCCCATGTCTCGATCGCCGCCTCCGGTCCCCGCCATATCGACGAGAAGAACATTTTGCGCGCGAGCCTCGATGCCATGCGCCGGGCCATTGCGGGCCTCAGCCTCTCGCCGGCGATGGTGCTTGCCGACGGCCGCGACGTGCCGCCCGGCCTTTCCTGCCCAGGCAAGGCGGTCATCAAGGGCGACGCCCGCTCCGTCTCCATTGCGGCAGCCTCGATCATCGCCAAGGTCACCCGCGACCGGATGATGGTTCGCGCCGGCCTCGTCCACCCCGCCTACGGCTTTGAAGTTCATGCCGGCTACGGCACCGCCCGCCACCGCGCCGCCATCGATGCCGCCGGCCCCTGCCCGCTGCACCGCATGACCTTTCGGCCGCTGCGCAAGGATTGATTTTTTGCGGGCCGTTGGGGTGCCGCCTCTGAGAATGACGTTTGGGCATTGGGCTTGCCACGCATCAGAAACCACAGACGTGGACCTCCCCGGCTCGCTCATCAAGCTCGTGCGGCCTGCTCCTGAACGAGCTATGTCCTATCAACTCTACCGCCCAAGTCGGGAGGATTGAGGGTAATGCTGGCGCATGGCGAAGTGGCACCATGACCACCGAAATGCAAAAAGGCCGGACAAAAGCCCGGCCTTTTGGAAATACTCAAAGGAGACAAGCCTCAGTTGAGGCGGGTCTTAACTTGGCTGATCGTGTCGGCGAACAGCGCCTGCTGGGCGCCGGCATCGGCCTTGGCGGCGATGACTTTTTCGGCAGCGGCAATAGCGATGTCGACGGCTGCGGCGCGCACGGCGCCGATGGCGTCGGCTTCGGCCTGGCGGATCTTCTGTTCCGACAAAGCGTTGCGGCGGGCGACGAATTCCTCGGTCTTCTGGCGGGCTTCCTCGGTCAGCATGGCGGCTTCCCGTTCAGCAGAGGCCAGGATGCCGGCGGCTTCCGCTTCGGCTTCCTTGCGCTTGCGCTGGTATTCTGCCAGCAGCGCCTGGGCTTCCTCGCGAAGACGCTTGGCTTCGTCCAGTTCGTCACGAATGTTGTCGGCGCGCTTGTCGAGCGCCTTTGCCATCATGCCCGGCACCTTCACATAGGCGAGCAGCACGAAGAACAGGATGAGGCCGGCAAGGGCAAAGAATGTTGCATCGAATGCCATGGTGATCAGGCCTCCACTTTGGCGCTTGCAACGGCGGCCCGAACGTCCTCGGCAGAGGCCTTCGGTCCGATCAGCTGCTCGACGATGGCACCGGCGGCCTCTTCAGCAATGGCACCCACTTCGGCAAAGGCCTGAGCCTTGATCGTTGCGATGCTCGCTTCGGCGGCGGCAAGCTTTTCAGCCAGTTCTGCCTCGATGGCGGCGCGGTCGGCGGCAGCCTTGGTGCGGGCGGCTTCGCGGGCGGTCTCGGCAATCGTGCCGGCCTTGGCGCGAGCAGCGGCCAGTTCCTTTTCATAGGTCTCGACGGCGGCGTCAGCTTCCGCCTTCAGGCGCGATGCTTCGTCCAGATCCTGTGCGATCCGGTCATGACGGTGTTCGAGAATGCCGCCGACGCGCGGCACGACCACCTTCTGCATGATCCAGTAGAAAAAGCCGAAGGTGATGACCAGCCACAGCAGCTGCGACGAATAGGTTGTGTGGTCGAAGGGCGGGAACACGCCACCGCCGTGCGCGTCATGCGCCACACCGGTTTCGGTATGCACTTCGCCCGCCGGCGCGGCGCCGGTTGCTGCATTCGGATCGCCATTGGCCGGCGCGCCTTGCGCGAATGCCGGTGTCACGAACATCATCACCTCCAGGGGTATTCAAATACGAAGAATCACGGCGCGCCTTTTTCGAGACGGCCGTGATCCGAAGTCCAGGCCGCTCTTAGACAGCGAACAGGAGGAGGAGAGCAACGAGCAGCGAGAAGATGCCCAGAGCTTCCGTAACGGCGAAGCCGAATACCAGACGGCCGAACTGGCTGTCGGCAGCAGAGGGGTTGCGCAGTGCGCCGGTGAGGTAATCACCGAAGATACGGCCGAGTGCCAGCGACGTACCAGCCATGCCGAGGCATGCGAGACCTGCGCCGATGAACTTTGCTGCTTCCGCTTCCATATGGATACTCCTTCGAAATGGTTGTTGCGGCAGTTGAGGACCCAGGGCTGCCGGGTCCTGCGACTATATTCTCAGTGACCACCGTGCACGGCGTCGTTCAGGTACATGCAAGTCAGTACCGCGAAGACATATGCCTGCAGGAAAGCGACGAGAAATTCCAGACCGGTCATGGCGACCGTCATCAAGAGAGGCAGGATCGCGCCGCCGACGCCCAGTGCGCCCATGGCGCTCATGGAGGCGACGAAGCCGGCGAATACCTTCAGCGTGATATGGCCTGCCAGCATGTTGGCAAACAGACGAACCGAAAGGCTGATCGGGCGCGACAGGAAGGAGATGATCTCGATGGACGAGACCAGCGGCAGCAGAACCTTGGGCACGCCGGCTGGCGCAAACACACTGAGGAAATGCAGGCCGTGCTTGTAGAAACCGTAGATCAGAACCGTCAGGATGACGAAGAGCGCGAGCGCGAAGGTGACGATGATCTGGCTGGTGACGGTGAAGAAGTAGGGGAACATGCCGAGCAGGTTTGCCGTCAACACGAACATGAACAGCGAAAACACCATCGGGAAGAACTTCATGCCCTGGCTGCCGGCGCCTTCGCGCAGCATCGAGGCAATGAATTCATAGGACATTTCCGCCACCGACTGCATGCGCGTCGGGATGAGGCCGCGATTGGCCGTGGAGAAATAGAGAAAGCCGGAAGCGGCCGCAACGGTTGCCACCATGAACAGGGAGGCATTGGTGAACGAGAAGTCCATGCCGCCGATTTCGATCGGGACGATCTTGAAGACCTGGAACTGATGCGTCGGATCGTTGGCCACCGCTCTACCTTCTTTCTACCTTACACCCGCCGCATTCGGCGGATTATCTCACCCTGCAGTCTCACCTGCCGTCCTTGTCGCTCTGATCCTTGAAGGGACCGGGCTGGGCAACCATGCCAAGCGCACGCAGGACGTTCAGTATTCCGGCGCAGAAACCAAGGAGGAGAAGAACGATCATCCCCCACGGCGTCGTACCGGCAAAACGGTCGAGAAGATAGCCAAGCATGGTGCCGACAGCGATGGCAGCGATGAATTCCGAAGAAATCTTCAGCCCGAGAGCCATGCCTTTACGGCTTTCCTCGGAACTCTTTTCCTTCGCGGTCTCCGCTGCATCGCCCCGCTTCCGGTCCGCAAGCTTGGCGGAAAGGGATTTGCGGCGCTGCTCAAGACTATCGTCGCGGTCTTCCGTCACTTAAGTCCCCCCTCAAGCTTCCGTTGCCCTGACCGGAGGTCAAAGCCTCTCTCGAAGCCCGGGAATAAGCGCCTTCCGGCCGTTTTGAAGTCGGCGCACCATAGTTTTGCGCGAACCCATAGTCAAGGCAGCACAGGGCGCTCATCCAGAACTAATTTAATTCGGAAATTCAATCGTTTAAGTCACAACCAGACGAAGTCGTGATCGGTTGTTGAGCAAATCACACATTTCAACTCCATCCGCCGCCATAGGTGCGGTAGAAGATGTGGAGCCCGATGCGGCCGACCTTCTCCATGCTGCGGGCCCATTTGGGGCGCACATAGACGGCGTGATAATGGGTGGCAGAGCCCACTTCCGGCAGCCAGATCTTGCCCGCAGTCACGGCGATGGCGACCTCGCGGGCCATTTTCCAGTGCTCTTCGGAGCGGATACGGTCCTTGATGTCATCGCAGGCGAAGGAGAACTGGCAGCGGTTGCGCCAGTCCTCGTTCTGGTAGACGACGCCGCAGATGGTTTTCGGATAGGCGGGATTGCGCACCCGGTTGAGGATCACCTGCGCGACCGCCGCCTGGCCCTTCACCGATTCGCCGCGCGCTTCGAAATAGATGCCCGACGATAGGCATTGCTGTTCGGCGGCGGAAAACACTTCGGCAGGCAGCGCCGTTGCCGCCCAGGCATGGTCCTTTGGACCGATTTCGGGCACGAAGCGCCCCTCCTCCGGCTTCTTCAGGATCGCATCGAAGGGCGACTGGCGGGAAAAATCAGGCTTTTGCGGCGCAAAGGCCGTGGCAAGACTATCCGCGTGCGTATTGGTCACAAGGCTTGCCACCATGGGCGAGAGATCCGGCTCGCGCGGCTTTTCTTCCTTTTTGCGGAAATAGAAGGCGGCAAGCTTGATCTCGTTGCCGGCCTTGCCGGGCTTTGCAAGGGCTGTGCGCTCGCCGGATGCGGCAGGCGGCAATAGCAGCGAACTCTGCCGCTGCAGCACCGAACCTGCGGTAAAATCCTTAGGGGGCTGCATCCGCTCCACCGCAATCACGCGGCCGCGTTTTGTCGAACGATTGACGCGCTCTTCATCGGTTGACGCCTCATCGCCGGCCTTGGTTGCGGCGGCAAAGGCAATGCGCCGGCCGTCCGGCAGGCTCATGCCGGCGCCGCGGGCAAGACGCTCCTCCCCTTCCGGAAAGGCAAGTTCTGCCGCGTGCAGCGACCCCGCCGGCGAATCGGTCAGAACCATGCGCCACTGGCTCCCGGCCCGGTCAAAACCGGAAAGCATCTCGGCAAGATCGGCCTTGCCCGGAAGAGAGGGAAAGATCAGCCAGGCGGCAAGACCGAACAGCGCCGGCGAAGTCCACCGGTCCAGGCGCGTGGGCGAACCACGCTTGATAGACTTGCCACGCACAGCCACAACTCCAACACGTCAACTCTTATCCGCGAAAGATCTGATATTAACCTAAACGGAGAGTTAACGGGGCCGATGTTCCAGGCTTTTAAGGGGTTTTAGCGGCCTGAAGGCTCAAGCCGGCAAAGCAGGCGCCGCCGGCGTTAAGCATGTTTTCACGCGACGGCGGCTGTATGCTCCACAATGACTGGCGCCACGTCCCTGCAAGGGACTAGTGGTGAGGCCGTCAGATGATGACGTGGGATCCAAGCTCAACCACGCGGTTGGCCGGCAGGTGGAAATAGTCCGAGGGATCGGTTGCGGCATTGGCAAGGGCGATGAACAGCCGGTCCTGCCAGATCGGCATGCCCGATTCGGCATCCGGCACCAGCTTGCGGCGGCCGAGATAAAAGGAGGTCGACATGATGTCGAACTTCAGGCCGCATTTGCGCAGGTAGGCAATGGCCTGCGAGACATTCTGCGACTGCATGAAGCCGAAGCGCAGCTCGATCAGCGTAAACCGCTCGGAAAATTTCTCCACATGGAAACAGTGTTCCTGGGAAACGCGCGGCTTGTTCACCGTCTTGATGGTGAGGATGACATTCTTTTCATGCAGCACGTGATTGTGCTTGAGATTGTGCATGAGCGCCGCCGGCGCCGATTCCGGATCGCTGGTGAGAAAAATCGCCGTGCCCGGAACGCTCACGGGGGCATGGGCGCTCTTGCCGCTGATCGATTTTTCGATAGAGGCGGCAAAGGCCGCCAGCGGCACGTCGGAGCGGCGGGTCTTTTCGGCAAGGATCGCGGTTCCGCGCTTCCATGTCCACATGATCACCGTAAAGGCCACCGCCATCATCACCGGCACATAGCCGCCGTCGTGGATCTTCAGAAGGTTTGCGCCGAGAAACACCAGTTCCAGCGCCAGAAGCGGCGCGAGAGCAAGAGCCGCCACGGTGCGCGGCCAGCGCCAGCGCGCGCGCACGAATTCGAACGCCATCAGCGTCGTCACCACCATCGCGCCGGTGACGGAGATGCCATAGGCGGTGGCAAGCGCATCGGAGCTTTCAAAGCCCAGCACCAGCGCCAGAACGCCGATCAAGAGCAGCATGTTGACGCCCGGCAGGAAGATCTGCCCGGTATTGGTTTCCGAGGTGAAGAGGATTTCCATGCGCGGCAGATAGCCGAGATGGATCGCCTGGCGCACCAGCGAGAAGGCGCCGGTGATCACGGCCTGGCTTGCGATGATCGTTGCAGCCGTTGCAAGGATGACCACCGGCAGCAGCGCCCAGCTCGGAAACATCAGGTAGAACGGGTTTTCCATCGCCTCCGGATGCTTCAGCACCAGCGCGCCCTGCCCGAGATAGTTCAGCGTCAGCGCCGGAAAGACCACCACGAACCAGGCCCACTGGATCGGCCGGCGACCGAAATGGCCAAGATCGGCATAGAGCGCTTCCGCGCCGGTGACGGTGAGGAAGACGGCGCCCAGCACGACGACGCCGACATAGCCCTCGTCCAGCATGAAGGTGACGGCATAGATGGGGTTGAAGGCGCGGAAAATGCTCACATCATCGGTGATATGGGCAATGCCGCCGGCGCCCATGACGATGAACCAGACCAGCGTGATCGGCCCGAAGAAACGCGCCACAAGGCCGGTGCCCTGCGACTGGATGGCAAAGAGCCCGATGAGAATGACGATGGAAATCGGCAGCACCGCCTCGCTGAGGGCGGGCGTGACAAGCTTCAGCCCCTCGACGGCCGAAAGCACCGAAAGGGCCGGCGTAATCATCGCGTCGCCCAGGAAAAGCGCCGCCCCGATGAGGCCGAGCATCATCAGGACTGCCTTGTTGCCGCCGGCCGTCTTCATCAGCATGGCCAGAAGCGACAGCGTGCCGCCTTCGCCATGGTTGTCTGCGCGCAGCAGGAACAGCACGTATTTGATGGTGACGATGATCGTCAGCGTCCAGATCATCAGCGAGATGATGCCGATGATTTCTGCCTGAGTCAGGCCATCGGCCGAGACCGGGCGTAACGCCTCGCGAAAGGCATAGAGCGGGCTCGTGCCGATATCGCCATAGACGACGCCCACAGATCCCAGCGTCAGCGCGAGGAAGTGTTTCAGGCTTTTGTTTTCGGCGATTTGGTCGTCAGCTGCGTGTGACATCCGGTTTCCTGGCGCTTAGAGCCAGCCCTTCCAGCGGAAAAAGTAAAACGGAACGATGGCGGAGATCAACATGCCGACAAGGGCCATGGGATATCCGAACGTCCAATCCAGTTCGGGCATTGCGCGAAAATTCATGCCGTAGACGGAAGCCACCAGCGTCGGCGGCAAAAACACCACCGAGGCGATCGAGAAGATCTTGATGATGGCATTCTGCTCCACATTGATGAGGCCGAGCGAGGCATCGAGAAGAAAGGCGATATTGCCGGCAATGAAGGCGGCATGTTCCGAGAGCGTTGCGACATCCTTCACCACCGTGGCGCAGAGGCTGACCACCTTGGTATCCTCCTGGACGGCGGGCACGTTGAGAAGGAAGGAGAGAACGCGCGAGAGCGAGCTCAGACTGTCGCGCACCTTGCCGACGAGGCGATGGCACTCGGCGATCTCGGCCAGCTTGTGCTCGAGGAATTTCGGAGGGCGGCGCTCGTCGCGGCCGCGAAAGATGTCGTTCGACAACTGGTCGACGCGCGCGACCACCGTTTCGAGAATTTCCGCCGTGCGATCGGCAATCGTCTCGATGAGGTGGGCAAGCAGCATCCGCCCGTCGCAGGTCTCGTCCGGGGCCCGGCCCAGCGCTGCGATGAACAGGTTGAAGGATTTCGGCTCCGCATAGCGCACCGTCACCAGCCGGTCGCCGGTCAGGATGAAGGCGACATCGGTGATCTGCGGATTGTTGGTGTCGGCCTTGAAGACCAGCGAGGCCGTCATGAAGACGGCATCCTTTTCCACATAGAGACGGCTGGAGGGCTCGATATCCTTCAGGTCGTCGCGGGTCGGCACCTCGATCCCGAGAAGATCTTCCACCAGCCGGTCTTCCTCGTGCGAGGGCGCGACGAGATCGATCCAGACGATATCGCTCGTCAGGCTCTGGCCGGGAACGTCCGGAGAAAGCACCGTATGAAGGCCATTGGCACGATAGGCATTGATCAAGCAGCGTCTCCGCGCCGGCGCCCGATCGACCGACACAATTGAACGTAAAGGGCCAACATACAGTTCCCCCGTCCCAAGCGAGACGGGCGTATAAGACCACTCAATGACGAATGCAAGCGAAACGAATCAGATACGGCTAGTCGAAGACGATGGACGGCGCCGGTCGCGGCTTCATTCCCGTCAGTTCCTGCGCCACGCGCCGGGCGATGTCACGGTAGATCTGGGCGGAGGCGCCGTTTGGATCCGAGACGACGACCGGCGTTCCCGCATCCGAGCGTTCGCGGATATCCATGGTGAGCGGAACTTCGCCGAGGAAGGGCACGCCGATGCGGGCCGCTTCCGCCTGCGCCCCGCCATGGCCGAAAATATCGTAGCGCGTGCCGGTATCGGGGGCGAGGAAATAGCTCATGTTCTCGATGATGCCGAGCAGCGGCACTTCCACCTTGCGGAACATGGCAATGCCCTTGCGGGCATCAATGAGGGCAAGGTCCTGTGGCGTCGAGACGATGACGGCGCCGGCAAGCGGCACCTGCTGGGCAAGCGTCAGCTGTGCATCGCCGGTGCCGGGTGGCATGTCGACGACAAGCACATCCAGTTCGCCCCAGGCCACTTCGCGCAGCATCTGCAGGATCGCCGATTGCACCATCGGACCGCGCCAGATCATCGCGGCCTCTTCATCGACGAGAAAGCCCATGGACATGGCTTTCAGGCCATAATTTTCCATCGGCACGATGATGCGGTTCTCGATCTGCTGCGGGCGGCCGGAAATCTTCAAGAGACGCGGCACGGAGGGACCATAGATATCGGCATCCAGAAGGCCGACCTTCAGCCCGTTCGCCATCATGGCGAGCGCGAGATTGACGGCGGTGGTGGATTTGCCGACGCCGCCCTTGCCGGAGGCAACCGCAATGATGGCACCGACGCCCGGCACGCCGGCCTTCTGCGCCCGCTGGGGCGGCGCCGGCTGGCCGGGGCTACGTGCCTGCGGCGCATGGCCGTGGCCGGCATGGTCATGCGGGGCGGTGGGCTGTGTCGGACGGGCGGGCGCGGCACCGGCCTTGCGGTCGGCCGTCAGCGTCACCAGCGCGCCGCGCACGCCCTCGATCGCCGTCACCGTCTTTTCGGCGGCAACCCGCAGCGGCTCCAGTTCCTTGGCCCGCTCGGCCGGCACGGTGATCGAGAAATAGACCTTGCCATCGGCAATGAAGACGTCGGACACCATGTTGCGCGATACGATATCGCCTTCCAGATCCGGCCCGCGCACGCGCGACAGCGCCGCAAGCACGATATCCTTGGTAACCTCGGCCATATCAAACTCCCTTGCCCCGTGCATCACGCCACATCCTCCCTTGCGGGGACGCCTTTGGCGAGGCATCTGGTGCAGCGTGTCCGGTCGGACTTATAGGTGGTGCATCGGGCCGCGGGCAACAAGTATTAAAGCCGCCGCCTGAGGCCTGCAGCAGTCAGATCGACGCGCGAAGCTCAGACGACGGCTTTTGTTGCATGCGTCTCTTGGGACGCTTTTTGTCCCCTCTGGACATGCCATGGAGGATGCAGGATGCGTGCCAGTTGCAGAAACAGGCGTTTACGGAGGGAAGCGGCCGGAATCGGGGCCGCAAGTAGATGTTCCCGGCCCGTCATGACTAAAACTTGAGCGTGAATGAAATAAAGGCAGCTCGAACTGCCTCTCAAGCGATCAGTTTCAGGCGCAGTGCCTTGGCCACGGCCTGTGTGCGGTTGACTGCATCGAGTTTCTTGGTGGCGCGATTGAGATAATGGTTAACCGTGTGTTCCGACAGGGTCAGGATCTCGGCGATTTCGGCACTGGTCTTGCCGGCAGACGTCCAGTTCAGGCAATCGAGCTCCCTGTCGCTCAAATGCTCGGTGACCTTGATGTCGATATCGCGGATCTCGGCCAGGCGCTGGTAGACGTGCACCGATATATAGAAGAGTTCGAGCATCTGCAGCACGGTAAACAGCACACCTTCGCCAGAAAACCCGACGGTACCACGCTTGCCTGCGGCATCATGGACGGGGAAGAAGACGCCGCCGCCCATGCCGAACCGCTGAAAAATCTCGCAGGAGACCATGTTGCCGCGCGCCAGCGCAATTTCGGCCATGGAATAGGTGACCGGCAGCGTGGAAGTGCGCAGACGCTGCAGCACCGGGCTCGTCTGCAAAAGGCCCGCCTGATCGAAATTCGACATCAGTTCGGACGGCCAGTTGGTAATGATCGTATTGCCGGAAAGCTCCAGCGTCGTCGTGGACGGAAGCTCGCACACGATGAACATGCGGCACCCGTAACTCTCGGTGATGCGGCGCATGAAGCGGAAAATGTCGAATTGCGTCGGAAGGGATTTGAGTTCCGCCACACGGGCGGCCACGCTGGAGGTGGCGTCGAAGCTTTCGGTCTTATCCATCTTTCATGACAATCTTGGTTAGAGCGTCCCCGAAAGCCGGTCTTTGATGCCTTAACAGGCAGAACAGGTCTTCGGGGTGACATCGAGCCGGCAACCAACAGGCCGGTCTTGCGTAGATGCCATCATGGCCGCAATCATCATGCCCCAATCATGCCATGATTGGTTGTATTTGACAAACACTCAGTTCCGGATTTTTGACAGATTTCGTAAAATCCGAGCGTTTTTCAGCGGCGGGGTCCCAGGCGGCGGGCGATATCGGCCACAATGGCGCTGGCCGCCGCGCAAACCGGTCCCGCCCAGGCCTCCAACTGCTCCGGCCCGGCGCGAAAGGCCGGAGCCGTGACGGAGATCCCCCCGACAATTCCGGCCGCCGGCGCATGAATGGATGCGGCCACGCAGCGGATGCCCGGCTGGTGTTCCTCCAGATCATAGGCAAAGCCGCGGCTGCGGATTTTTTCAATTTCTGCCAGAAGCGCCGCGGCATCGGTCAGTGTCGCTTGTGTATAGGCGTCAAAGGTCATGCGCGCGCAGCGACGATGGAGATCCTCGTCGGAAAGACAGGACAGCGACACCTTGCCGACGCCGGTGCAATAGGCGGGTGCGGAATTGCCCACCTGTGAATGCATGCGCACCGCCTGCCGGCTTTCGATCTTGTCGAGATAGACGATCTCGCAATCGCGCAGCACGCCGAGATGCACCGTCTCGCCGGTCGTTTCGTGAAGGCGCGTCAGGTGCGGCTCGGCCACCAGCCGGAACGAATTGCGCGCCCAGGCGCGCGAGGCAAATTGCAGGAGGCGAAGGCCCGGCGTGTAGACGCCGTCCGGCGACAGGTCGATCAGCCCTTCCAGCACCAGATGCCGCAATTGCCGGTGCAGGCTGCCGCGCGGCTGGCCGGTCTGCTTGAGGAGATCGGTAAAGCGCGGCGGCATGTCGGCCCGGGCGACGAGATCCAGCAGCGCCACGGCCTTGCCGAGCGTGCCGGTATCACCGGCGGCGTTTTGCGGGTCCAGTTCTGCCGGGTCGGGGCGATCAGCGTTTGACGAGAGGTGAGGCAATGGGCGGTCCCGGCCAGTGGTGGTGGAGATCGGCCGCTAAGGCGGCTTGACACGTCCCACGGTTTATTCTCTTTATTCCACTTAGTCAAACAGAGTTCCATATATCGGAACAACAGGATCCTGCCCGTGAGCTCCCATCCCTCCTTCCGCTTTGCCGATCTGGAAGACCGCGGCGTGCTGATTACCGGCGGTGGCTCCGGCATCGGTGCTGCCTTCACGCGCGCCTTTGCCCGACAGGGCGCCCGCGTCGCTTTCATCGACCGGGCGGAGGGGCCGAGCGAGGCGCTGGTTTCCGACATTCTCCGCGACAGCCGCCATCCGGTCACCTATCTGAAGGCGGACCTGCGCGACATGAACGCCGTCGAAGATGCCGTTGCAACGGCCGCCGAGCGCTGCGGCGGCCTCGGCGTTCTGGTCAACAATGCCGGCTGGGACGACCGGCATGAGCTTTTCGACGTGACGGAAGCCTATTGGGACGACAACCAGGCGATCAACCTCAAGCAGATGTTCTTTGCCGCCAAGGCCGCGGCGCCCCATCTGAAGGCGGATGGTAGCGGCGCCATCGTCAACCTGTCGTCCATCGCGTTTCTGCTCAACATGGGCAGCCTGCCGAGCTATGCGGCGGCCAAGGCCGGCATTCTGGGGCTGACGAAAAGCCTTGCAGGACGGCTGGGTCCCGACAATATCCGCGTCAACGCCATCCTGCCCGGCATGGTGGTGACGGAGCGGCAGAAGGAATTATGGCTGACGGATGACAGCATCAGCGCGATGATCGATCGCCAGTGCCTGAAACGCAGCCTGATGGCCGAGGACATGGTGGGGCCATGCCTGTTTCTCGCCTCGACCGCATCCGCCGGCATGACGGCGCAATGGCTGACCGTAGATGGAGGAACTCTCTGATGGCTGAGGCCGCCTATATCGCCGTGGACTGGGGCACCAGCAGTTTCCGGCTCTGGCTGATGGATGCCGGACATACCGTTCTTGCCGAACGCCGCAGCGGCGAAGGCATGACGACCGCCGCCGAAACCGGCTTTGCAAACGTGCTCAACGCCCATCTTGCCGCCGTCTCGGCGCCGGCAAACCTGCCGGTCATCATCTGCGGCATGGCCGGCGCCCGCCAGGGCTGGGTGGAAGCCGGCTATGCCGATGCGCCTGCCCCGCTGTCCTCAGTGCTCGAAGGTGCGGTTTCCATGCCCGGCGAGAGCCGCGACATCCGCATCCTGCCCGGCATTGCCCAGCGCGCAGCCGACGCACCGGACGTCATGCGCGGCGAGGAAACCCAGCTTCTCGGTGCGCTCGGCACCGCCTCCCGCGGCAAGCAGCTGGTCTGCATGCCCGGCACCCATTCAAAATGGGTGAATGTCGAAGACGGCCGCGTCACAAGCTTTGCCTCCTTCATGACCGGCGAAGTTTTTGACGTCTTGTCAAAACAGTCGATCCTGAAACATGCTGTTGCCGGGGCCGAAGGGTTCGATGGCACGCATCCGGCCTTTCTGGCGGCAGTCGCCAAGGCCTCATCCGCCCCTGCCATGCTGACCAACCTCGTCTTTACAGCCCGCTCCGGCCAGCTGCTGAACGGACTTGACGCGACAAGTGCCGCCGCACGCCTCTCCGGCACGCTGATCGGCGCGGAAATCGCCGGCGGCCTGTTTGGCGCCGGTGGCACGGTCGATACGGTCGAGCTGGTCGCGTCGGGTCGCCTGCAGGGGCTCTACGAGGCAGCCTTTGCCGCACTTGGCCTTGCCTATCGGACAGTCGATGCCGATCTTGCCGTGCGAAACGGCCTGGCCGCTGCCGCCCAAAACCTTTTCTTTCCCGATGCAAGGATATCCGCATGACCCGCGTTCCCTTTCCCCCGATGCAGCGGCCGCTGGTCGCAATCCTGCGCGGCCTGACGCCCGGCGAAACGGAAGCCGTCGTCGGCGGCCTGATCGAGGTGGGCTTTACCGCCATCGAGATCCCGCTCAATTCACCCGATCCGTTCCGCTCCATCGAGATGGCGGCAAAGCTTGCGCCGGCCGAGTGCCTGATCGGTGCCGGCACCGTGCTGACGGTCGAGGATGTCGAAGCGCTGGAGGCGGCCGGCGGCCGACTGATGGTCAGCCCGAATGTCGAGCCGGCGGTGATTTCGCTTGCCGCGCAAAAGGGCATGGTAACGCTTCCCGGCTGCTTTACCGCAACCGAGGCGCTGGCCGCCGCCCGCGCCGGCGCGACCGGGCTTAAATTCTTCCCCGCAAGCGTGCTTGGCCCCTCCGGCATCAATGCCATCCGCGCCGTGCTGCCGAAGGATCTGATCATCGCGGCCGTCGGCGGCGTGTCGGACGCCAATTTCGGCGAATACATCAAGGGCGGCATCACGGCCTTCGGCCTCGGCTCCAGCCTCTACAAGCCAGGCATGACGCCGGCCGAAGTCATCGCCAAGGGCCGCCTCACCATCGAGTCCTATGATCGGGCCATGGAGGCGCGCGCATGACGCAGGTGATCGATTTCAACGGCTCGGTTCTCTCGTCGCAAGGCCTGGAGCTCGGCGAAGGCCCGACCTATGACGCGGCAACCGATACGCTCTGGTGGTTCAACATTCTGGGCCAGCAACTGCATGAGCTGAACGTGACGAGCGGTGCCGCGCGCATCCACGCGCTGCCGTTCCGGGCCAGCGTTCTTGCCCGAATCGATGCCGGGCGCCAGCTCATGGCATCCGAAAAGGGCCTCTTCATCCGCGATGTCGCAACGGGAGAACTGACCCTCTACCGCGAGCTGGAACCGGCCCATATGGGCACCCGCTCGAATGACGGTCGGGTTCATCCGTCCGGCGCGCTCTGGATCGGCACCATGGGGCTGAAGGCCGAAGACGGCGCCGGCTCCATTTATCATGTCGCCAGGGGCGTCATCACCCGGATGTTTGCCGGCATCAGCATCCCCAATTCCATCTGCTTCTCGCCCGACGGTGCCACCGGCTACTATACCGATACCCGCATCGGCAAGATCATGCGCGTGCCCCTTGATGCGGCAACCGGCCTTCCCGCCGGTAGAGCCGAGGTGTTTGTCGAAAGCGGTCCGGCCGGTGGACCGGATGGCTCCGTCTGCGATGCCGAAGGCAATGTCTGGAATGCCCGCTGGGGCGCATCGGCGGTGGATTGCTACCGTCCCGATGGCAGCCATGCCGCCCGCTATGCGCTTCCGACTGCCCGTACCTCCTGCCCCGCCTTCTTCGGCAAGGACCTGGATCGCATCGCCGTCACCACCGCCTATGAAGGGGCAAGCGCCGAGGAACGCGAAAGCGATCCGCAGGCAGGCTTCCTGTTTGACCTCGGCATTACGGTGAAGGGTCGGCCGGAACCGGCCTACATCCTGTAAGGCAACAGCTTTCACCCTCCCCGCGAAGGCGGGCACAAACAAAGATCAGGCGAAAACGTTCCCGCGTTTTCGCCTATTTTTTTGGCAGATGCCTTCGGAACTATCGAGCCTCCTCCGCATTCTCTCCTCGAACCGACACGGAAGACCACTCCGGTCACCGCGTCAGATCGAAAACAGATAAAAAGGTAGGTACGATATGAAGAAGACCCTTAGCACCATGGCAGCCGCTGCCGTACTGATGGCCTCCACAGCAGTCGCACCCGCGCTTGCTCAGACCGCAACCCCTGCGGCCCCCTCGGCCCAGACCCAGACCACGATGCCGTCGGCTGCGACGACCGGAACGACGTCCGCTGCTGGCGCTGGCATGACCGGCGAATACCTGACCGAGCAGGCGCAGAACCAGATCAGTGCCAATGATTATATCGGCAAGTCGATCTATAACGGCGAAGACAAAAGCATCGGCAGCGTGACCGACCTCATCCTGGAACAGGATGGCGGCATTGTCGCAGCCGTGGTCGGCGTCGGCGGCTTCCTCGGCATCGGCCAGAAGAACGTAGCAGTTCCGATGGACAAGATCACGGTGACCCGCGAAGCCGACAGCAACGACATCCGTCTGACGACGGCTGAAACGGCTGATGCGCTGAAGGCCGCACCGGAATTCAAGACGCTGGATGATCAGGCCTCCACGGCTTCGACCAACGGCGCAACGGACGCCACCACCACCTCGTCCACCGGTGGCGCTGCAACGACCCCGGCCCCTGCTGCAGGCGGTGCAACTGCCCCGTCGACGACCACCCAGCCGTAATCTTTACGGCGGGTCCCGGAACGAGAGACGTATTGCCCACAGGGACAAACGGATGAGGGCGGCACGCAGGTGTCGCCCTTTTTCCTATGGATGCACATGGGCCAAGCGCAGCGTCAGGCGGTTTCGCGGCTCTCGCCGGAGCGGTCGCCGATACGCAGGTGCTGTTGCAGATAATGCTGCGTTGCCGCCGCATCGATCGGGCGACCGTAATAATAGCCTTGCCCCATGGCGCAGCCGAGGGCTCTGAGCTTCTCGGCATCGGCCTGCTCCTCGATGCCTTCCGCAACCACTTCAAGACCGAGCCCGTCACACATGGCAATGATCGCCCGGACGATATGTTCGGTGGCACGATCAACGGTGATGCGGGATATGAAGGCACGGTCGATCTTCACCTTGTCGAAGGTAAAATCGCGCAGGCGCCCGAGGCTCGACTGGCCGGTGCCGAAATCATCGAGCGCGATGCGCACGCCGACCCGTCGAAGATCGGCAATGATCCGCTCGGCCGTATCGGCCGATGTCATCACCGCCGTCTCGGTGATTTCCAGTTCCAGCCGGGCAGGGTCGAGCCCGACGCGCGAGAGCGTGCTCAAAATGGCGCCGGCCGTGCCGCTATCCATCAGTTGCGCAGAGGACAGGTTGAACGACAGGAACAGTTCGCGCGGCCAGGACAGGGCCGCTTCCGCAGCCTTTCGCAACAGCGCGTGCGACAGCGCATCGATGAAGCCGCGCTCTTCTGCAAGGGGAACGAAGACGGCAGGCGAGACGAAGCCGAGATCCGGATCGTTCCAGCGGGCAAGCGCCTCGAAGCCGACGACAGAGGCATCACGAATGCGCACGATGGGCTGGAAATACACCTCGACGGCGTCGGCGATGATGGCATTGCGCAGCGCCTGTTCGAGCTGCGTAGACCGCTTCATTTCCTGGGCGATTTCGCGCGAATAGACGGTGATCTGCCCGCGTCCACGCCGCTTGGACCGGTAAAGCGCGGTTTCGGCACTTTTCAGCAATTCCTCGAACTCGGCTCCGGCGAACGGGTAGACGGCAAAGCCCAGCGAGGCCGACAGGCGCACATGACGATCGCCGAGATCATAGGGGGCCGACAGCACGTCCTTGATCATCTGGCCCAGCCGTTCGGCGCTCAGCTTCTCAAACACCAGAGGCAGGAGGATGGCAAATTCGTCTCCCTCGTGACGGGTGACGGTCGCGCCATCGGGGATGCAGGCTTTCAGGCGAAAGGCGACCTGGCAGAGGATTTCGTCCCCGGCTTCCGAACCGAAAAGGTCGTTGATCGGCTTGAACCCATCGAGATTGACGATGCCCAGGGTGAAGGGCGCCGGGTCATCAGCCCGCTCGGCGGCAATCAGACGCACTTTGTCGCGCAGCCGGTAACGATTGCCCAGGCCCGTTAGGGGATCCCGGTACGCCATCGCCTGCAGTTCGTTCTGACTGACGTCTGGCAACGGATCGCCCGCCGACTTCATAAAACCGTGTCCCCCGGATGTCTGGCCTTGGCGCACAATGCTGGCGAAAGATTAACAAAGCATGGCTTTGCGACTAGCGGTATTCCCTTTGCGCTAAACGCACGCCGTCGCGGTGGCGCCTCTCGGCGCCATCGTCTGCCAGATGCCGGCGAAATGTCTCCTCCAAAAGATCAGGGCTCAGCGGTTTCATCACCACATCGTCCATGCCGGCCGCCCAGCAGGCGTGGCGGTCGCCTTCGACGGCCGGCGAGAGCACGCCGATGATCGGCACCGTGCCGGGCACCGTCTCCAGCTCGCGGATCGCCGATGCGGCTTCAAACCCGTTGAGGCGTGGCAGCGTGATATCCATCAGGACGATGCGCGGCTGAAGTTCGCGAAACAGCCGAACCGCCTCCTGGCCGTCGGACGCAATCGCGTAGCGATAACCAAGACCTTCGAGGATCTGCGAAAAGACGATCTGGTTGACGGCATTATCCTCCGCCACCAGGACATCGGCCGGCGTGGCGGTGGAGATCTGCCATTGATCCTCCGGCTCCGCCTTTGCGGCACGAGGCTGGCGGAAGCGCCGCTTGACCGAGGGGACCAGCTCGCGGGCGATCTGGAAGGCTTCGAGCACCAGAACGTCGATGCCGGACGCCTGGGCCGCCTCCAGGCAGGCGAAATCCATGGCGGCATCGACCACGATCAGATCAACCGACACCTGCCTGTCACGAACGACGGCGAGGAGCGCGGCAAGCTCGCGACCATTGCGGGCAGCGGTTGCATCAAAACCTGCAGCAAGGAGCAGCGAGACCCCTTCCTCCTCTACCGCCCGGTCGTCGGTGACCAGCAGAACGCGGCAACCGGCGATGCTCGCCGCCGTCACGCCCTGCGGCCCCTGCTCCTCGCGCCTCTGCCGGCCGAGATCCGAGACGATGAAATCGACACCCTCGAGACCGGCGAAATTCCACTCCGGCTGCCCGCCGCTTGCCAGCACATCGGCCACGTCCTCCAACACCGTCACGACGCAGTAGCGACCGGGCTTGCCGACGCGGAATTTGCGCAGGAGATAGCAGGAGGGCGGCTCATCCGGGGGAATGATCTGGACGCCGATGGAAAACGGCACGCCGGTCTCCAGAACCTTTCGGTTGGTGGCATCGATATGGACCGAGGGCTCCGACGCATGCAGTTCATCGGCCCGGCGACCGAGAATTTCATCCACCGGGCGGCCATACAGCCGTTCCGCCGCCTTGTTGACAGCCACGCAGACGAGATGGCGATCCCGAACGATCACCGGGAAAGGCAGCGTATCGAGGATTTCCTCCGTGAGCTGGACCCGTTCGAGGTCCGTTCGCCACTGATCTTCGCGGCGGCGCAGTTCCGAGACATCGCGGATGACGCAGGTGCCATGGCCGGACGGCAGGCGGCGGCGGGAAAGGCTCATCCAGCGGTCGCCGTCGCGGCGCACCACCGTTTCGCAGCGCTCGCGCCAGAGGGCGGCGATCTCGCCGGAAATCCAGTCCTCGCGGCGGATGCAGCGATGCTCCACGCCACCGGACAGATCGCCACTATAGCCGCCACCGTCGTAGATGGCGCCCAGAAGATCGCGAAGCCGCGTGCCGGGCGCGGGTGCGACCGAAAGCGCCGGCAGGAAGCTCAAGACCTGCGGACTTGCAAACACGATCATATCGTCGCGATCATAGATCAGCACGGCGCCGGAGATCGCGTCGGCAACCATGTCCATCATCAAGGAGGCGGCAAGGCCTTCCGTCTGCCCGGGACCGGTCATGGCAGGACCGTCTGCAGGGTCCGGTTGGCTCCCGCCCGAGGGAGCCGGCTTTGGTCAGCTGCCGGTTGCATTGCGTCCTGTCCTGTCGTGCGGGCAGCGTGCCGAGCGCAACCCGATCTTGCATGTTCCATAGGGGAAACCGCAGTGACTGGCGCGACGCCGTACGGCAGGGTATCCTGTTGCAAACGATTACCGATTCCGCGTTAAGGTGCGCTTAACGCTGCGTTCTTCGGGGGACAAGGCGCCAGACGGGCTTTTCCCGGGGCGGAAAATCCAGGAAAATGGTGCAATGTCCGTCAAACAGCTTCCCGAAACGCTCATCAACCAGATCGCCGCCGGCGAGGTGATCGAGCGCCCCGCCAGCGCCGCCAAGGAGCTGATCGAAAACGCCATCGATGCCGGCGCGACGCGCGTGGAAATCGCCACGGCCGGCGGCGGCAAGAGCCTGATCCGCATCACCGACAATGGCAGCGGCATGGATGCCGACGACCTGAGCCTTGCGGTGCGCCGTCACTGCACCTCGAAGATTTCCGAAACGCTCGATGATATCCGCACGCTCGGCTTTCGCGGCGAGGCGCTGCCCTCCATCGGCTCGGTCGCCAAACTGTCGATCACCAGCCGGCGGGCCGGTTCGGCGACGGGTGTCGAAATTGCGCTTGCCGGCGGCAAGCTGACGCCGGTGCGCCCGGCGGCCGCCAATATCGGCACCGTGGTCGAGGTGCGCGACATCTTCTTTGCCACCCCGGCCCGGCTGAAATTTCTAAAGACGGAAAAGGCCGAGGCCGGCGCCATCACCGAGGTGGTGAAGCGCATGGCAATCGCCTTTCCGCATGTGCGCTTCGTGCTGTCGGGATCGGACCGTTCGACGCTGGAGTTTCCCGCCTCGCCCGGCGATCCGCTCGCCCGCATGGCGCAGGTGCTGGGCGCCGAGTTCAAGGACAATGCCATCGAAATCGATGCGACGCGCGAAGATGTCGGCCTCAAGGGCTTTGCCGGCGTGCCGACCTTCAACCGCGGCAATTCGGCCCATCAATATGCCTTCGTCAACGGTCGCCCGGTGCAGGACAAGTTGATCCTCTCGGCGATCCGCGGCGCCTATGCCGAAACCATTCCGTCCGGCCGCTATCCGGTCGCTGTCCTGTCGATCACGCTCGATCCGGCGCTCGTCGACGTCAACGTCCATCCGGCCAAGGCCGATGTGCGCTTTCGCGATCCGGGCCTCGTGCGTGGCCTCATCGTCGGTGCGCTGCGACAGGCCCTGGCGCGCGAGGGCGACCGGGCGGCAACGACCGGCGCCGATGGCCTGATCCGCGCCTTCCGTCCAGGCTTTGACGCAGGCCTTGGTACAGGGGCGGTCGAAAAAACGGCGGCAGCGCAGGCCAGTGGTTCCAAGGGCTATTTTACCGGCCACCGCAGCGGCAATCTCGGCTGGACGCCGGCCGCATCGCCATTTCGGCCAATGGCCATGCCGGAGAAGGCCGGTCTCTCTGCGGGAGGTTTCGCAGAACGCCGCCAGGCCGCCTTCGACGCGGTGCTGACGCCGAGTGCGCGCGCCGACGCCGTGATGGCGCACGACACCGAAAACCCGGCCGCGCCTGCCGGCGACCCCGCCACGCAGTTCCGGCTCGGCGCGGCGCGCGCGCAGCTGCACGAAAACTATATCATTGCCCAGACCGACACCGGCCTTGTCATCGTCGACCAGCACGCCGCCCATGAGCGGCTGGTCTTCGAGGCCATGCGCAAGGCGCTGGAAAAGGACCGCCTGCCCTCGCAGGTCCTGCTTATTCCGGAAATCATCGACCTGCCCGAAGAAGAGTGCGACCGGCTGATTTCGCATGCGCCGGAGCTTGAAAAACTGGGGCTGGCGCTGGAGCGCTTCGGCCCCGGTGCCGTTGCCGTGCGCGAAACGCCGGCTCTCCTCGGCAGTGTCGATGCCGCCGGCCTCGTGCGTGATCTGGCCGATGAAATCGGCGAGTGGAACACGTCCGACGGCTTGAAAAGCCGGCTGGAACACGTGGCGGCCACCATGGCCTGCCATGGCTCGGTGCGTTCGGGCCGCAGGCTTCGGCCGGAGGAAATGAACGCGCTCCTGCGCGAGATGGAGGCAACGCCAGGCTCTGGCCAATGCAACCACGGCCGCCCGACCTATATCGAACTGAAGCTCAACGACATCGAGCGCCTGTTCGGCCGCAGCTGACTTTTTAACCATGCCCGCGCCGGCGGCTCTGGCCAAGGGGCGGCGCGTGGGGATAGATGAAACGATGAATCTACGCAGGAGACGACCGATGAACCGTTTTGAAGGCGGCAGCCACCGCGAGGCGAAAATCCGCTATCTCGACGGCGATTTCCAGATCCTGTCCGCCGGCGCCTATGTCACCTGCGCCATGACGGGCGCCCAGATTCCGGTCGACGAGTTGCGCTACTGGAGCGTCGCCCGCCAGGAACCCTATGTCGATGCCGCCGCCTCGCTCGAAGCCGACAAGCGGGCGGGGATTTTACCGAACCAGGGCCGGGGGTAGTTTTGTGGTGGTGGTGACTTGGGGCTGAGGCCGCCGAGTATGCCGCCAAGACCCTCTCTGCCCTGCCGGGCATCTCCCCCACAAGGGGGGAGATCAGATGGGGCCACCGCCCAATTTCATCGATATCTACCAAGTTTCTCGGGAGTATAAAGGGCAGCGCCCCTCTGCAATGGGAGCCGCGACGGCAGCGCCACGCTCATCTCCCCACCTGTGGGGGAGATGCCCGGCAGGGCAGAGGGGGACTTTGCGGCAGATTGAAAGATCTCGCCGCATGCCGAACACCTTCGATCCGCCGCGTCAAACCGGCCCGCTGCCTCGCTTCTCCCGCAACACCCGCTTCCGGCAATGAGCAATCGCGTCCTCGATCATCTGGCCCGGCGCATGGGGATCATCGAACACCATATCGACCTCCACCACCCGCAGCCGATCCAGAAGCGTTTTGGCCGCCCCCGGCCGCCCGGCAAGGCGCACGGCATCCTTTGACGTGGTGACGATCACAAGATTTTTCTCCTCCGCCTCGCGCAGGAGGTCGGCCAGTTCCTCGTCGGTGAAGGCATGGTGGTCCGGGAAGGACCGTTCGACCGCGATCTCCCCGCCGATCGACACCACCGTGCGGTAAAATTTCTGCGGATCGGCAATGCCGGCGAAGGCCAGCACGCGCTTGCCGGCAATCTCCGGGTCCGGACGCGGCACAAGGCTTGCCATGCGAAGCGGTTTTCCGGCGCGCGCCGCACGGCGCACCACCGTATCGGCGCCGGTGCCATTGCCCACCTTCATCAGCGCCGACATCTGGCGGATCTGTTCGGAAAGCGGCGCACGCAACGGCCCTGACGGAATGACATGGCCATTGCCCACGCCGCGCACCGAATCGATGACGACAAGGGCGAAATCGAGCACCAGACGGGCGCTTTGAAAGCCGTCATCCATGATGATGAGGTCGCAGCCTTCTGCCACGAGCTTTTGCGCCCCTTCGAACCGCTTGCGGGAAATCACCGTCAGCGCCTCGCGCGCCAGAATCAGCGGCTCGTCACCAACCGCATCGGCACCGTGGCGCTGCGGATCGACCACCGTCGTCACGGAAAGCTTGCCGCCATAACCGCGGCTGAGAAAGCCGGGCGTGAGCCCTTTCGCCTTGGCCGCTCGGGCGATGGCAATAGCGGTCGGTGTCTTGCCGGCGCCGCCGACGGTGAAATTGCCGACGCAAAGCACCGGCACGGGAACGCTTGGCCGCTGCGTGCGGGCCATGCGCCGGCCGGCAATGCGACCATAGACGACAGAGAGCGGCCACAGGCCATAGGCACGCCAATTCGTCCGTGTCCACCAGAAGGAAGGCGCCTCAGAAACCATCTTTGTCCTCTTTGCCGCCAGCACCTATCCTGCCGAACGCTCGCACAGGGTCAGGCCGGCTCACCCTGCGGCAAAAGCGTTTCAAGTCCGGTAATATCGTCCAGCACGTGATCGGCGGCGCCCGCCAGTGTCTCGGGCGAGCCGGTGCCTGTCAGCACCGCAACCTTGAGGCCCGCGCCGGCCGCCGCCCCCATGTGCAGATCGTGATTGTTGTCCCCGACCATCGCCACTTCGAAAGGCTGCAGGCCCACCGACTTGCAGAAGCCCAGCACCATGCCCGGCTCCGGCTTGCAGCCATGGCCGCTGTCATAGCCGGCAATGAAATCGAGATGATCGAGAAAGCCGAAGCGGCGCGCCGTCTCGCGGATCGAACGCTCGTTGTCGCTGGAGGCCACGCCGAGCCGGAAGCCACGCGCGCGCAGGCGGGCGAAGAAGCCGGCAAGATCGGTCACCGCGACGGAAAAATCCGAGGCCCGCACGAACAGTTCATCCAGTGCAACGGTGAGCGGTCCAACGGCGAGCGGCGATCCGGCGGCGACGAAGCCGGCGGCGATCTGGGCTGCGGTTCCGGCCGCAAACAGGCTGTCGGCCCGCGTCAGCCCGGTCACCGGGTCCATGCCGCAGGCAATCAGCAGCCGGTTCTCCATCGCCTCGCCGGCGCCGTCGGCGGCAAGCTTTGCCGCCTGCCGGTTCACCGGCCCCCAGCTTTCGTCATAACGCAACAGCGTTCCGTCCTTGTCGAACAGAAGGCCCCTGATCGCGGCAAGCGGGTTGTCGCTGTTCATCATCAGCCAGCTGCTCCGGCCGGGCGCAGACGGGCGGTGACCGTCAGCGGGTTGAGATAGGGTTCGAGCGCCTTGATCGTGGTGGAGAGCGCGCCGCGCATGTCCTGCACGGCCTCATGGCCACAATCGATCATCTTCTGGCGGGCCGGATCATTGGTCAGCAGGTAATGCACGGCTTTCGCCAGCATTTCGGTGTCGCGCACCATACGCGCGCCGCCGCGGCGGATCACCTGCTGATAGGTCTCGCGGAAATTCTGCACATTGGGGCCGGTCAGCACCGCGCAGCCCAGCATGGCCGATTCGAGCGGGTTCTGGCCGCCTTCGGCCGTCAGCGAGCGGCCGACGAAGGAAATTTCAGTGAGCCGCAGGTAAAGCCCCATTTCGCCGATCGAATCGCCGAGGAAAACGTCGGTTTCCGGCGTGATGCGGTCGTTGCGGCTGCGGCGTGCCACGACAAGACCCTGGCCAACCAGCATCGCCTCGATATCGTCAGCCCGTTCGGGATGGCGCGGCACGAGAACCGTCAGCTGTTCGTTGCGCGGCTTCAGCGCCCGGTGAACGAAGGCCGCCGCCTCCTCCTCGCCCTGGAACGTGCAGATCGCAGCCCAGGTCTTGCGGGTGCCGATGTCCGAAAGATAGCGCGACAGGACCACCTCATCGACCGGCGGCGGATCCGTATCGCCCTTCAGGTTACCCGACACGACCACCGGCCAGGCACCAAGATCGCGAAAACGCTCCGCATCGACATCCGAGCGTGCCACCACAAGCGCAAGCTTACCAAACAGCAGTTCGGCGATCGCCGAGCGACTGCTCCAGCGGGCAAAGGAACGGTCGGAAATGCGCGCATTGACGCGGATCTGCGGAATGTTGCGCCGCGTCAGTTCCGCCATGGTGGTGGGCCAGATCTCCGATTCGGCGGTGATTGCCGCATCCGGATGCCAGTAGGCGACGAAGCGCTTGATGGGGAACTTCACGTCGAGCGGCACATACTGGTGGATGACCTCGTTGCCGAGGCGTTTTCGGCTGAGTTCCGCCGAGGTCACGGTACCGGTCGTCAGGAGAACGTGGATCTCGCGGCGCACAAGCTCGCGGATGAGCGGGATGACGGCAATGGTTTCGCCGACGCTTGCCGCATGCACCCAGATCAGGGGACCGCGCGGGCGCGCCACGCTGGCATAGCCGAAACGCTCCAGCCGGCGCTGGCGCTCTTCTTTGCCCTTGAGGGATCGGTAGGCAAGATAGGGGGATGCCAGAGGATATCCGCAAATTCCGGCCATGCGATATCCCAGCAAGGCCATGCGCGCCAAGCCATTGCTCAATGCCATCGCCCTTCTTTGCTTGCCATCCGCACCATCCCCGGTCGCAGCCCTATTTTACACACTGGTGCATGCCTGACAAATGCGTCGAAAACACAGCCGTCGATTGCTTGAGGGCGGCAGGGCCGCCGCGTGGGGCTTAAGCTCAGCCCTTCGTCTCAGGGTCCAGCAGGCGGTGCATGTGGACGATGAAATAGCGCATATGCGCATTGTCCACGGTCATCTGCGCCTTGCTTTTCCAGGCTTCCAGAGCGCTTGCATAATCGGGAAAGATACCGACGATGTCGAGGGCTGCCAGATCCTTGAATTCAAGGCCCTTGAGGCTTTCCAGCTCGCCGCCGAAAACCAGGTGTAGGAGTTGTTTCTTGCCGCTTTGCTCGGTCATGTTATGCCTCGTCTCTTCGTCTCCCCCGCCCCTTCCTCCTGCGGCATTCCGCATCAAAGGTCAACCCGAGGCAAGGCCCGCTACCAAGCTTTCCAGAACATGTTCGGCCCCGCCGCACAGAACGCCCTGCGTCACCGCCTGCCGGTTGTAGACGAGGCGATGTCCGGCAAGATCGACCAGCCGGCCGCCAGCCCGCTCCAGAATGATGTCGGCGGCGGCCAGATCCCATTCATGGCTGTTGCGCTTCACCACCGTTCCATCGATACGGCCATCCGCCACCATGGCCAGCCGATAGGCGAGCGAGGGCACGTGGCGGATGCGGTGCAGGGTCTGGCGGAAGCCCGGCGCAAACTGGCCGAGCATGTCTTCGGCAACCGCGATCTGGCGCGCCTCGCCGGGTTTTTCCGCGGAAACCGAAATCTCCGACCCATTCTTCATCGCCGGCCCGGTGGCTGCCGCCCAAAACTCTTCCTGCAGCGCCGGCGCATAGAGAACGCCCGCCACCGGCTTTCCCCGGTGAACCACAGCCACGCTGACGCACCAAGTCTTTTCGCCGTTGATGAAGGCCCGCGTGCCATCGATCGGATCGACCACGAAGAGCGTGTCGCGCGAAAGCCGCCCGGCATCGTCATCGGTTTCTTCCGACAGCCAGCCATAGCCGGGACGGCTCCCAAGAAGCAGCGTCTGCAGCCGGTCGTTGGAGGCAAAATCGGCAGCGCTGACCGGGGAGCGGCCCTCGTTCTTCCACCAGACCTCCGGCGAGCGCCCGAAATAGCCCAGCGCGATATCACCCGCCTCGCGCGCAGCGCGGCGGATCAGCGCCAGGTCGTCATCGAAAGTCTGCCGCGTCTCCTGCTCCAAGATCACCGCCCCGCCAGTGTCATGCCCTCGATGGCAATCGTGGGTGCGGCAACGCCGTATTTGCGGTCGATGTCATTTGCCGGCGTCAGCCGCATGAACATGTCCTTCAGATTGGAAGCGATGGTGACTTCGGAGACGGGAAAGGCAAGCTCGCCGTTCTCGATCCAGAAGCCGGTGGCGCCGCGGCTATATTCGCCCGTCAGCATGTTGACGCCCTGCCCGATCAGTTCGGTCACGTAAAGCCCGGTGCCGATGCTGCGGATGAGGTCTTCAGGGGAGATATCGCCCGGCTCCAGTGCCAGATTGGTCGAACCCGGCGAGACGGAGGTGCCGCCGCGCACACCGCGCCCGTTGGTGGAAAGGCCAAGCTCGCGGCCGGTCGAAGTGGACAGGAACCAGTGGTTCAGCACACCGTCCTCGATCATGAGAAGCCGGCGGCCCGAGACACCTTCGCCATCGAAGGGACGCGAGGAGGAGCCGCGCACGACCAGTGGATCGTCGGTGATCGACAGGCCGGCCTTGAGAACCTGCTGGCCCATCTTGTCGCGCAGGAAGCTTGTCTTGCGGGCAACCGATGCGCCGTTGATGGCGCCGGCGATGTGACCGACGAAGCCGCGGGCAAGGCGCGGATCAAACACCACGGTGACATTGGCACCGGTTTCCACCTGGCGCGGGTTGAGGCGTTTCACCGTCCGCTCGCCGGCACGCCGTCCGATGAGGTCCGGCGCGGCAAGCTCTGCGGCATAGAGGCGGCTGTCGAAATCATAGTCGCGCTCCATCTTCGTGCCCTCGCCGGCAATGACGCTGACGGAGCGGCTGAAGCGGCTGGCCATATAGCTGCCGGAAAAACCGTGCGAGGTGACGAGGACGAGGCCACCGGCGCCCGCGGAGGCACCGGCGCCGGACGAATTGCTGATGCCCGCAACGCCAAGTGCGGCCTCTTCCATGGCAAGCGCGGCTTCCGTCAGCTCTTCGGCCGACATTTCGGTCGGATCGAACAGGTCGAGATCCGGATAGTCGCGCGCCAGATCGGCCTCGTCGGCCAGACAGGCGTAAGGGTCATCCGGCGAAACGCGCGCCATGGCGACAGCCCGTTGGGCAAGCGCTGCCAGATCAAAGCCCGGATTGGCCGAGACGCTGGCCACGCGCTTTCCAACGAACACCCTGAGCGAAAAATCGTCACTTTCGGATGCTTCCGTGCCCTCCACCTTGCCGAGGCGAACGCTGACGGAACGGGAGCGGGAGCGCACGATGACCGCATCGGCCTGATCTGCACCGGCCTTTCGTGCAAGATCGACAAGCTCACCGGCGCGAGAAAGCAGAGCGCTGGTGCCAATTTCAGAGGACATGGGAAACCCTTTCATTCCTGTTCCATGTATTGTGCACTAAAGGAAGCATCAAGGGCGGCTCAGCGATTCTTGACGATCGGCCGCCGAAAGGTCCCCGCGAGGTTTTATGGCAACCGCAGATCCCCTGTTCAACGAAACGCTGCTGCTTCTCGCAGGCGCGGTTCTGGCCGCTCCCCTGTTCAAGAAGCTCGGCCTTGGCACGGTGCTGGGCTATCTTGCCGCCGGCATCGTCATCGGCCCCATCCTGCAGCTGATCGCCGATCCGGAAGAAGTGCTGCATGTGTCGGAACTCGGCGTCGTCTTCCTGCTGTTCATCATCGGGCTGGAGCTGAAACCCTCGCGCCTGTGGCAGATGCGCGGCGATATTTTCATCCTCGGCACGGCGCAGGTGCTGGCAAGCGGACTGGTGCTGACGGGACTTGCCTGGGCGACAGGCATTGCCAGCTGGCAGGGTTCGGTGATTGCCGGCTTTGGCCTTGCGCTCTCGTCCACCGCCTTTGCGCTGCAGATCCTCAATGATGCCGGCGACACGAACTCGGCCTATGGGCGGCGGGCCTTCTCCATCCTGCTCTTCCAGGATCTCGCCATCGTGCCGCTTCTGGCGCTGGTGACGCTGCTGCGGTCTGGCCCAGGCGTTGCCGAAAGCTCGTTCGTCAGCGATTTTGCCATTGCAGCCGCCGCCGTCATCGGCATGATCGTGGCCGGCCGCTATCTGCTGACGCCACTCTTCCAGGTGATTGCACGCACCGGCGCACGCGAGGTAATGCTGGCGGCAGCGCTGCTGGTGGTGCTCGGATCGGCGGTTCTGATGCAGCTTGCCGGGCTCTCCATGGCCATGGGCGCCTTTCTCGCCGGCATCATGCTGGCCGAATCCTCCTATCGCCATGAGCTGGAGGCCGATATCGAGCCGTTCCGCGGGCTGCTCTTGGCCATGTTCTTCATGGCGGTCGGCCTGTCGCTCGATCTCGATGCCATCCTCTCCAATCTGGCGCTGATCGTCATCGGCGTGCCGCTGTTCATGGCGGCAAAAGGCATCGTCATCTATCTGCTCTGCCGCATCGGCGGGTCCCGCCGGGACGATGCCGCAAGCATTGCCGTGCTTTTGCCGCAGGGCGGCGAATTCGGTTTCGTGCTGTTTACGACGGCCGTCAGCGCCGGCCTTCTGTCGCCCGCCACGGCCTCGCTGCTGATTGCGAGCGTCACCCTGTCCATGGCGCTGACGCCGCTCGGTTCGGCCATCGCCAAACGCCTTCTCGTTCGTGATGAGGGTCGCGAGGAAATCCCGGAGGATTTCGAGGGCGCCGGCTCCGACGTGCTGATGGTGGGCTTTTCGCGCTTTGGCCAGATCGCCTCCCAGATCCTGCTCGCCGGCGGACGCGACGTGACGGTGATCGACGATTCGCCCGACCGTATCCGCCAGGCGGCGACCTTCGGCTTCCGCATCTATTTCGGCGACGGCACGCGCCGCGAAGTTCTCTTGGCGGCCGGCATCGAACGGGCGAAGATCGTGGCTGTCTGCACCCAGAAGCGCGAAATCACCGACCGCATCGTTGATCTCATCCGGGCCGATTTCCCCGATGTGCGGCTGTTCGTGCGCTCCTATGACCGCATCCACACCATTTCGCTGAGGGCCCGCGAGGTGGAATACGAGCTGCGCGAAACGCTGGAATCCGGTCTGCTGTTCGGCCAGAAGACGCTCGAGGCGCTCGGCACATCCGAAGCGGAAACGAGCGAGATCGGCGCCGACATTCGCCGGCGCGACGAGGAGCGGCTGCAGATCCAGGCCGCGCAAGGCATTTCCGCCGGTGCCCACATGCTGCACACGCGCCCTGTCCGCCCCGAACCGCTGACCAAGCCGAAACGCGCCACGATGGTGACGGAAGAGCAGGAAGACGCCTGACAGTCTAACCCGTCATTCCCTGCGGCGGGCTGCAAATGGCGATTGTCAGGGTCTGAAGGCCCGTGTCCGCGGCAGGTTAAGCGCGGGCAGCGGCAAGCAGGCCTTCCAGCCCGCGCTTCAGCTCGTCCTTGATCGGCGCCGATTCCTCGAGGATCTCGCGGGCCTTCAGAAAGTCCATCACGCCGAAGCGGTTGACCGAGGGGCGCAGGAAAAGATGCGGCGGATGCAGCTTCATCTTCAGGGCGATCGCCGCCTGCATCATCAGCTGGCTTGCGCCAAAGACGCTGTCGATACGGTTCGGCGGGTGCGTTCCATCGCCTTCCGGCGCGCCCACCACATCGACGCCGATAACGATATCGGCATTGTCCATGACATGTTCGTAAGGGATCGGGTTGAACACCCCGCCATCGATCATCACCCGGCCATGGATCATCACCGGCATGAAAAGTCCGGGAATGGCGGCGGAGGCGGCAATGGCCGGGCGCAACTCCCCCTCTTCCAAGATGACTTCGGACTGGCCGTAATAATCGGTGACGGCGATCTTCAGCGGGATCTTCAATCCTTCGAAACCGGCTGGAATGTCTGCCGGCAGAAACGCTTCCAGGATGCGTTCCAGGTTGAAATGGCCAAGCCGGAAACCGCCCACGACATCGCGCATGCTGGAGGGACCGAGCGACCAGAGACGGTTGAGAACGGCTGTCCGATTGCCGACGGTTTCCAGCGTATGCTCGCGGATGGCAGCGCCGGTGAGGCCGGCCGCCATGCCGGCGCCGAAAATCGCCCCGATGGAAGAACCGGCAATGGCAACGGGCCTGATGCCCATTTCGTCGAGGGCTTCTATGACGGCGATATGGGCAATGCCGCGCGCGCCGCCGCCGCCAAAGGCCACCGCCACCCGCGGTGCGCCGCCCTCAAGCGGCAGACCATGTTCGGGAAGCGAGAGTTTCGTCGTCATCGCCTCGGCCTCAGACCGGCCTGTAACGGTAAAAATCGACGCGCGTATCGCCAAACACCCGCTGTTCCAGCGGCTGGAAGACCGGCGCGACGGCCGGTGTCACATCGGCGCGCTCCTCCAGCACCACCAGCGCGCCGGGCAGAAGCCAGCCGCCCTCATGGGCCGAAACGAGCGCTGCCTCGCCGAGCCCGCGCCCATAGGGCGGATCGGCAAACAGGAAATGACAGGGCTCCATCGTGCCGACGGTGCCAAGCTTGGTGGCATCGCGGCGCAGGATGCGCGCCCGGCCGTGCAGGCCAAGGCTCTCGATGTTTTCCCACAAGAGCCCGCGGCCCTCGACGCCGTTTTCGACAAACAGCGCGCTGCGACAGCCGCGCGACAGGGCTTCAAGCCCCACCGCGCCGGTGCCGGCAAACAGGTCGATCACCCGCGTGCCTTCGATGGCATCGGGATAGACATGCCCGATGATGTTGAACAGGCTTTCGCGCGTCCGGTCGATGGTCGGCCGGATCGCGTCTGTCTTTGGCGCGGCAAGATTGCGGCCACGAAATTCACCGCCAACGATGCGCAAGGATCAGCCCCTCGGTGTTCTGGAACGATTGCCGCCGCCCTTCGGGCCGGAGCCCGGGCCACGACCGCCGGATGGCTTTCCACCGGAAGGCTTTCCGCCAAACGGTTTTGCACCACCGGGTTTCCCACCAAATGACTTGCCGCCGCCGGGCTTACCGCCAAAAGGCTTCGCACCACCGGGCTTGCCCCCGAACGGCTTTCCACCGGCAGGCCTGTCACCGAAGCCCCCGCGTCCGCCTTCGGACCGTTCGCCGGCCGGGCGACCCGAATAGGGCCGTGCGCCGCCGGGCTTGCCGCCGAAGCCGCCGCGACCACCTTCGGCGCGATCGCCTTCAGAACGGCCACCCTCGAAACGGCCTTCAGAGCGGGGACCGGACGGGCGAAACGCCCGTTCGGCATTTTCACGCGGCGAACGACCGGGGCCGGCACCAGCGCCGTAAGGCTTGGAACGGCCACCCTCTTCGCGCGGCTTGCGATCCCCGAAGGAACGGTCGCCCCTGGGGCGATCTCCTGAAGGACGGTCTCCTGCCGGGCGGGCACCGCGCGGACGGTCGGAAAAGTTGCGCTCGCCACCTTCGCCGCGGGCGGGACGATCGCCGCGCGGCGGACGGTCACCGCGGGCCGGACGATCTCCCCGATCACCCCGATCTCCACGGCCTTCGCCACGACCGCCGGAGCGATCGCCACGGCCGCCGGCAGGCGGTTCGTCGGCGCGGATCCAGTCGCTGTCGCCCTGTACCCGGTTCACCTGCACGCGCAGGCTTGCATCATCCGTGCCCTTGGCAAACAGACGCTCGGCCTCGGCGCGGGCAGAGGACTTGCCCTTCTGATCAGCGGTCGGACGTGCACCGGGCGCCATCCAGACATTGGCCGTGCGCGAGGTGCCGAGCGGCGGGCGCTTCTTCGGCTTGTCCTCGTCGAAGGCGGGCGCCCTGTCGAACTTGCCGCCGAATTTGGCGCCGCCCTTGTCGAATTTGCCGGCAGGCTTGCCCGAGGGCTTTGAAAAGGCGGGGCGCTTGCCCTCACCGGCAGCCTCGGAGCGCTCGCGCCGTTCGACGGCAAAGCCACGCTCTTCGCGGTCGCCCTGCTTGCCAAACGGCTTGCCGAGCGGCTTTTCCGCCGAGCGGGCGGTGGCCACATCCTCTTCGATGGGACCGTTGTTGCTATAGATCGGCGCGTCGAAATTCGCCTTGGATTCCTCGATGAGGCGGGGGCCGAGCTGGTCGCGCAGCATGCGGCCGCGCACTTCCACCACCTGGCCTTCCGGCAGGTCACCGAGCTGGAAGGGACCGTAGGAGAGACGGATCAGGCGGTTCACCTCAAGGCCGAGCGCACCGAGCACGTTCTTGATCTCGCGGTTCTTGCCTTCGCGAAGCCCCATGGTGATCCACACATTGTGGCCCTGGGTGCGGTCGAGCGTCGCATCGATTGCGCCATAGAGCACGCCATCGACGGCAATACCGTCCTTCAGCGTGTCGAGCTTTTCCTGGCTGATATCGCCATAGGCGCGCACGCGGTAGCGGCGCAGCCAGCCGGTGGTCGGCAGTTCCAGAACGCGCGACAGGCCGCCGTCATTGGTCAGCAGCAGCAGGCCTTCGGTGTTGATGTCGAGACGGCCGATCGACATCACGCGCGGCAGGTCTTCCGGCAGGTTGTCGAAGACCGTGGGGCGGCCTTCCGGATCGGAATTGGTCGTCACCAGGCCGGCGGGCTTGTGGTAGAGCCACAGGCGCGTGCGCTCGATGCCGCGGATCGGCTGGCCATCGACCTCGATGCGGTCGGCAAGCGTGGCGTTCAGAACCGGCGTCTCCAGCTGCTTGCCGTTGACGCTGACGCGGCCCTCCATGATCATCCGCTCCACGTCGCGGCGCGACGCAATGCCGGCGCGGGCGAGGATCTTGGAAATGCGTTCGGGCTTTGCGGAGGCGGATGCCGCGCCGTCCGTTGCCACCGGCGCCGGCTTGCGCGCAGCACGCGGCTCGCCATCCGGCGCGCTTCTGCTCGGCGTCTTCTTGGGGGCGGAGGTGGATTTCCGGTCGCGATCGAAGGACCTGGTCCCCTCGCGCTTCGGCTTGTCTTTGAAGCTCATTTGTTGTTTGCCTGAAGCGTGTGTCGGACAATGCTGTCCATGACATGCGTGTTTGACTGAAATTAAAGTCTGTCGCGTTGCGAAAGACGGCTGACGCAACGCAGGTTGGACCGTTCCTACCAGTTCGCGTTGCCCTGGTTAAGAGGAAATCGCCGCATGGGCGGGACAAATCGCTTCATGGACGAAGCATTGATCGAGGCGCAGCAGGCGGCAGAGCGCAACGAAGTGCCGATCGGCGCCGTCGTGGTGCTGGATGGGACGATCGTCGGACGCGCCGGAAACCGTACCCGGGAGATGCACGACGTGACGGCACATGCCGAAATTCTCGCCATTCGCATGGCCTGCGAAGCGCTTGGCCAGGAACGGCTCTCAGGCGCCGATCTCTATGTGACGCTCGAACCCTGCACCATGTGCGCCGCCGCCATTTCCTTTGCCCGCATCCGCAGGCTCTATTACGGCGCAAACGATATAAAGGGTGGCGCGGTGGAAAGCGGCGTGCGCTTCTTCAACCAACCCACCTGCCATCATCAGCCGGATGTCTATTCCGGCATCGGCGAAACGGCAGCAGCGGACATTCTGGTGGAATTTTTTAAAGGCAAGCGCGGGGATGCGATCTGATTTTTGCGAAGGGCTGAGAAGGCACGGAGCAAGCGCACCTTCATCCGCCAAGATCAAATGTCGATCAAACCATACTGTAGTCGGATCGGGATAACCGCTCCCGGAAAAAATCACCTTACTGGAACGGCTTCCACCAGGACGATGACTTGGTGCCCGCTTCCTGGGCGGCTTTCTTGCGTTCGCGTTCCTTCTTCAGCTCCGGCTCGCCCAGATCGTTGAGCTGGTCGGTATCGGCGATGCGATACTCGGCCGGCGGATCGGTCAGCGAGCGGCGGGCGCCGGTGATGCCGGGATTTTCGGCATTCTGGCGCGCCTTGCGGAAGGCGTCCCATTTCTGGCTTTCCGTCAGCGTGCCGGCGGTGCCATTGCCGGCCAGAAGCGGCGAGCGGTAGTTCGGGTTGTCCTTGTTGGCGTCGGCCTCGTCGCGCAGGCGCGCGCGGGTTTCTTCCGGCGATTCAACCCAGTTGGGATTGTTCTCGCGGCTGGCGAGCGAGGTCTGCGGCGCCGGCAGGGTCTGCGTGACGTTCTTGTTCACCACCAGCTGCGGGCGCGGATTGTACTTGGTGTTCTTGTTGGCCGGTTCAGAACCCAGCGATACCGCCTGTCCGAGGTCATCGACCAGCTGTTCGGATGCCGTCTTGTTCGTTCCGTAAGTCGGGCCGGTGGTGCAACCCGACACCGCAAGAGCGGCTGCGGCAACGGCAAGAAGCCCCGCGCGCGCGCGAATTGCAGCTGCCCGTGCGCCCATGACAGTGGTCATTTTCATCAAAACCCTTCCAGCCGCGCCCGTCCGTGACGCTTGCGAGATCCATCATCTCCCGTTGACCGAAAATTCCGGCCAATTTCAGGCAGATTTACCGGATGACGCGGCAAAGCGCAATCATCCGGTATCAAGGCTTTAGTTCAGCGCGGCAAGTTCACGCAGAGCTTCCGCATCACGGGCAGACACATCCGGATAGTCGGGATCGGAGCCGACATCCTTGGTGATCTTCCACGAGCGGGCGCATTTGACGCCTTCGGCAAGTTTTGGCTCGACAGCAACCTTTGTGCCGTCCTCCAGGCGAAATGCCTCTGCCGGCCCCTCGCCCGCCACCACGGAAATATCCGAGGTGATGCAGATTTCGGCCATGTCGAGGCCCTCCAGCGCCGCAAGAAGTTCGGCATCCGCCACATGGACGACCGGAGCCGCCTCCAGCGACGAGCCGATGCGCTTGTCCTTGCGCTCCACTTCCAGCGCGCCGGTGACGGCACGGCGCACGGTGCGCACACGCTTCCACTTGTCGGCGAGCGCCTCGTTCAGCCACTCGGCGGGAATTTCCGGGAATTGCTCCAGATGCACCGAGACGGCGGAGGGATCGCGACTCAGCCACGCCTCTTCCGTGGTAAACGGCATCATCGGCGCAAACCACAGAACCAGGCAGTCAAACAGCTTGCGGATGACATGCAGGGCGGAGCGGCGGCGCAGAGACGACGGCGCATCGCAATAGAGCGCATCCTTGCGGATATCGAAATAGAAGGCCGACAGTTCCACATTGGCGAAATCGGTGAGCGCACGGGTGATGCGCTTGAAATCGAAATCATCGTAAGCGCGGCGCACAAGCTGGTCGAGTTCGGCCAGCCGGTGCAGCATCAGCTTTTCGAGTTCCGGCAGGTCGGCATAGGCGATCTCCTCGCCTTTATCGTGGGCGAGCGTGCCGAGCATCCAGCGGATGGTGTTGCGGATTTTCCGGTAGGCATCGATATTGGTCTGGATGATCGTCTTGCCGACGCGCAGGTCCTCGGCGTAATCCGAACTCATCACCCACAGACGCAGGATATCGGCGCCGGCATCGTTCATGATGGCTTGCGGGGCGGTCACATTGCCCTTCGACTTCGACATCTTCTCGCCCTTCTCGTCCATGATGAAACCATGGGTGACAACGGCGTTGTAGGGCGCGCGGCCGCGCGTGGCGCAGCTTTCGAGAAGCGAGGAATGGAACCAGCCGCGATGCTGGTCGGACCCTTCCAGATAGACATCGGCCGGCCATTTCAGGTCCGGACGGTCTTCCAGCGTGAACGTGTGCGTGGAGCCCGAATCGAACCAGACATCGAGAATGTCGGTGACCATCTGCCACTGTTCGCTATCATGCGCATTGCCGAGGAAGCGTTCCTTGGCGCCTTCAGCAAACCAGGCGTCAGCCCCTTCCTTCTCGAAGGCGTCGAGGATGCGGGCATTGACGTCCTCGTCCTGCAACACGTTTCCGGCCTTGTCGGCAAAGACGCAGATCGGCACGCCCCAGGCGCGCTGACGCGACAGCACCCAGTCCGGCCGCCCCTCGATCATGGCGCGCAGACGGTTCTGGCCGGCAGCGGGCACGAAGCGGGTGTCATCGATGGCAGACAGGGCGCGCGACCGCAGCGTCGTGCCATCGGACAATTCCTTGTCCATGTAGACGAACCACTGCGGCGTATTGCGGAAGATGACCGGCTTTTTCGAGCGCCAGGAATGCGGATATTCGTGCTTGATGCGGCCGCGAGCAAACAGGTTGTTGGCCGCGATCAGCGCTTCCGTCACCCTCTTGTTCGCATCGCCCTTCTTGCCGTTGTCATCCAGCACACGCGCCGCACCACCCTCGGCCGAGGGGCCGAAACCGGGGGCTTCATCGGTGTAGAAGCCGGCGTCGTCAACGGGGAACGGGATTTTGGTGTCGATGCCGCGGGCTTCCAGCGCGCGGACATTGCTCATCCAGGCCTCGAAGTCTTCGCGACCGTGGCTGGGCGCCGTGTGGACAAAACCGGTGCCGGCATCATCGGTGACGTGATCGCCATCGAGAAGCGGGACGGCGAAGGTGTAGCCCATATCGGCGAGCGGGTGAGCGCAGGTGATGGCTGCAAGTTCCGCACCGGTGACGTCGCGGATCAACTTGAACGTGACCTTGGCCTTGGTTGCAGAGTCCTCCGCAAGACGCTTGGCAAAGATCAGCTTTTCACCCGGCTGCGGGCCAAAGTCGTTGACGGCTTCGGTGACTTCGTAAAGCCCATACTCGATACGAGACGAATAGGAGATTGCCCGGTTGCCGGGGATCGTCCAGGGCGTGGTCGTCCAGATGACGACAGCGGCACTCCACAGATCCTGCGGAGTTTTGTCAGGCGAGTGAGATGGCGCCGTGTCGCCGGTCAGGCGATCTACAACAATATTCTGCGGGACGATCGGAAACTTCACCCAGATCGTATCGCTCTCGACCTCGTGATACTCCACCTCGGCTTCGGCCAGCGCCGTGCGCTCCACCACCGACCACATGATCGGCTTCGAGCCGCGATAGAGCTGGCCGGACATGGCAAGTTTCAGCAATTCGCCGGCGATGCGGCTTTCGGCGTGAAAATTCATCGTCGTGTAGGGGCGCTCGAAATCGCCCTCGATGCCGAGGCGGCGGAATTCTTCCGACTGGATGTCGATCCAGCCTTGCGCGAACTCGCGGCATTCGCGGCGGAATTCGTTGACCGGGACCTCGTTCTTGTCCTTGCCCTTCTCGCGGTATTTTTCCTCGATCTTCCATTCGATCGGAAGGCCGTGGCAATCCCAGCCGGGCACGTAATTGGCGTCATAGCCGCGCATCTGGAACGAGCGGGTGATGACGTCCTTCAGTACCTTGTTCAGCGCATGCCCGATGTGGATATTGCCGTTGGCGTAAGGGGGGCCATCGTGCAGCACGAATTTTTCGCGCCCGGCGGCGGAGGCGCGGAGCTTCTTGTAAAGTTCCATCTCCTTCCACTTCTTCGCCATTTCCGGCTCCTTGGCAGGCAGGCCGGCGCGCATCGGAAACTCGGTCTCGGGCAGATAGAGGGTCTTGGAATAGTCAGGCTTTTCAGCGGTCTCGGTCATGGATCAACCATCGGAAAGGCGACCGGTCGCGGTCGCAGAATAAACAATTTGGATTGGCGACGGACGCGCAAGGGAAAACCCAAGCGCCAAAAACCCGGACCTTCCCGTCGGCTTTTCAAGCCGTGGGGAAAGCCGGGCCAATAATTCGAATGACACGGGCCGCCGAAAGATAGGTCATGGTGGCGCATTCTTTAGGGGTTTTCGCCGCCAAAAGGAAGAGGGGATTGGCATTGCGGCGGATGGATGTATTCTTGGGGCCGCAAGGTTTGAAATACGGCGGGCGGCGGAACGAACGGAAAATGCCATGGCACCGAAAGCACAGCTGACCATCGACATGGACGCGACGCTGGCAGCCGAATTTGCCGCCGCGACGAGATCGGCGCGGACCTCCGAAACGGAAGTGCTGCGCGCCATGGTGCGCGACTATGTGGAACGTCAGAACGTGCCCGAAGCCTATCGATCGTTTGTCGAGGCCAAGGTGGAGCGGGGACGCGCCGATGTGACGGCCGGCATCACACAGTCTGCCGAAGACGTCGAACGAGAATTTTCGCAATTGCGCAACCGCCTGATCGACACAGGCCAGCAATGATTATCCGGTGGACGCTGCAAGCCACCGAAGACCGCCTTTCCATTTTCAATGACATCAAGGACCACCATCCGCCGGCAGCGCTTGCGATGGATCTGCTCTTCGAGCAGGCCACGAAACATCTGGCGCAGTTCCCAAGGCTTGGCAAAGCCGGGCTGGTGGCCGGCACGCGCGAACTCTTGCCGCACCCAAGCTATCGACTGGTCTATGAAATAGATGGCGATACCCTGTTCATCCTGACCATCGTTCATACGGCGCGCGCATGGCCGCCTGTCAAGGACGGCTGATCGCTTAGAACGCGATTTTGCCATCCACCGCACTCAGCGGCTGAACGCCCGACAGCAGCGCGCGCGCCTCTTCCTCGTCACGCTTCATCTGCACGACAAGCGCATCGAGCCCGTCGAATTTCAGTTCCGGGCGCAGATAGCCGAAGAAAGACACCGAACAGATTTCGCCATAGAGGCTGCCGGAGAAATCGAAGACGAAGGTTTCCAGAAGCGGTGCGCCGTTTTCCGTCACCGTCGGGCGCCGGCCATAGCTTGCCACGCCATTATAGAGCGTGCCGTCCGGACGGCGGAAGCGCACGGCATAGATGCCGGCTTTCAGCTCCACCTCGGGTTCGAGCGCCATGTTGGCGGTGGGGTAACCGAGCGTGCGGCCAAGCTGCTCGCCGCCGACGATTTCGGCCTCGACGGTATAGCGATAGCCGAGCAGGCCGGCCGCCTCGCTGACATCACCTTGGGCAATCAGATCGCGGATGCGGCTCGACGAAATCACCTCGGCATTTTCATCGCGGAAGGCATCGACCAGCGTCACGTCGAAGCCGAAGCGGCGCCCGGCATCCATGAGGAAGGCCGGCCCACCCTCGCGGCCACGGCCGAAATGGAAATCGAAACCGGTGACGACGGCGCTCGCCTTCAGCCAGCCGGAGAGAATGTTTTCGACGAAATCCTCGGCGGAGCGCTGCGAGAACGCGCGGTCGAACGGATATTCGATCACCGAGTGAAAGCCCATGGCCTCCAGCACCCGCGCCTTCAAGGGCGCCGGCGTCAGGCGAAACACCGGCTGGTCGGGCTTGAAGACGGTGCGTGGATGCGGCTCGAAGGTTAAAACCAGCGCCGGGACGCCACGCTCCGCAGCAAGCGCCAGCGCCCGGTCGAGCACGCTGCCATGGCCGCGATGCACGCCATCGAAATTGCCGATCGCCACGACGCCGCCCTTAAGGTCCTGCGGCAGCGGCTCCTTCATTTCATTGCGGTGAAACACGCTCATCTCGTCCATCCCTCAGGCAAGCCGCGGCATCCACCATTTGGGCGTCGCATTCTCGCGCTCCAGATAGGCGTTGAGGATCGCCTCGTCGGTCTCGCCATTGATGGTGTATTCGGCCGCATGAATGCCGCCGGAGATGTAGAGAAGGTCGAGGCCGTAGCTCAAGGCGCCCTTCACATCGGTCGGCATGCCATCGCCGACGGCAATGATCTTCGACAGGTCGATTTCGCCCTTCACGTCGCGCGCGCTGGCAAGGGCCGCCTCGTAGATCGGCCGGTGCGGCTTCCCGCCGAAGCGCGTATGGCCGCCCAGCTGGTGGTAATAGGCGGCAACGGCACCGGCGCAGGGGATAATGCGATGACCGCGCTCAACCACCAGATCCGGATTGGCGCAAATCATCGGCACGTCACGCCCGATGAAACGCACCAGCATGTCGTGATAGTCTTCCGGCACCTCTTGCTCGTCATCGAAAAAGCCGGTGCAGACAACGCAATCGGCATCCGCCTCGCCGGTGACTGTCACATCAAGGCCCTCGAACAGCGGCATGTCGCGCTCCGGGCCGAGCAGAAAGACCTTTTGCGGGCCTTCGGCGATCAGCTTGCGGGTGACGTCGCCGGAGGTCACGATGCGGTCATAGGTTTCGTCCGGCACGCCGAGCGCCCGCAACTGGTCGATGACGCCGGGTGCCGGCCGCGGCGAATTGGTGATGAGGACAACGGCAAGGCCTGCCTTTCGGGCGTCCTTCAGGGCTTCGCAGGCAGCCGGAAAGGCAGTGATGCCATCGTGCAGCACGCCCCAGACATCCGAAAGCACGAGATCGTAGCCAGTGGTGATTGCGCTGAGGTTCTTGATGCGGTCTGCCATGATCACCCTGATGCGTTGCAAGAAACTGGCGCTGACATGACAAAGCTTGCCTGCAATGGCAAGGAGTTTTAGCCTATGCCGCGCGTGGAAGCCCCTGCCTCTTCCTGCAGAAGACGGCCCCACGAACCGCTCAAAAGCCTGCAAGCCGCCAGCACAGACCGGCGGAGGCTGAAAGCGCCAGTACCTTCACCATGCCGAGCTTCAGCCGCAGCAGGAGGAAAGCCGAGACGGCAAAGAGGACGGCAGCGGCCGCATCGAGCGAATGCAGATCCGGCCACCAGAGGCCGGGCGCGCCCTCGCCGGCCCAGCCGGGAAAGAGGGCGATGCGCGCGACGCGCGCAAACAGCACATGCAGGCCGAACCACAGGGCGAGATTGAGGATGACGCCGACGACGGCCGCCGTAATGGCAGAGAGGGCCGCCGAAATGGCGGCATTGCCGCGCAGCCGCTCGATATAGGGTGCACCGGCAAAGATCCAGATGAAGCTCGGCACGAAGGTTGCCCAGGCCACCAGAAGCGCGCCGACAGTTCCCCCAACGATCGGATCGAGCCCCGGCACGGTGCGGAAACCGACGAGATAGCCGACATAGGAGAGAACGAGCACCAGCGGACCGGGCGTGGTTTCGGCAAGCGCCAGCCCGTCCAGCATCTCGCCGGGCTGCAGCCAGCCGTAATTTTCCACCGCCACCTGCGCCACATAGGCCAGCACCGCATAAGCGCCGCCGAAGGTGACGAGCGCCATCCTCGAAAAGAAGGCAAACATCGCCGCAAGGCTTTCGGCGCCGGAGATCAGCGACAGGACCAGAAGCGGCAATTGCCACACGCCGATCCAGAACAGCAGGGAGGCGATGGAGCGCAGAAGCGGCGGGCGGGAAGGTGCTGACGGCAAAAGTTTTTGTGGGGCATCGTGACGGTTCAGGGAGCCGGCCTCACCGCGCCTTGCTTGAAGAAATCCGGCAAGACCGGCCAGCAGCACGACAAGCGGAAACGGCAGCGCCAGCACGAAGAGCGCCAGAAAGGCGAGAAGCGCCAGCGCCCGCAGGAACCGCGTCTTCAAAGTCTTCCCGGCGAGCCGGATCACCGCCTCCACCACCACCGACAGGACGGCCGCCTTCAGCCCGAAGAACAGGCCGGCAAGCCAGCCCGCCTCCTGGTACAGCCCATAGGCGGTGGACAGCCCGATGATGACGAAAAGCCCGGGCAGCACGAAGAGAAGGCCAGCGACGATTCCGCCGCGCACGCCGTGCAGGAGCCAGCCCGTATAGGTCGCCAGTTGTTGCGCCTCCGGCCCTGGCAGAAGCATGCAGTAATTCAGAGCGTGCAGAAACCGGTCTTCCGACAGCCAGCGGCGCTCCTCGACGATGGCCCGGTGCATCATGGCGATCTGGCCGGCCGGGCCGCCAAAGCCCAGGCAACCGATGCGGGCAAAGACCAGCGTCAGCTCCTTCAGCGAGGGGTTTTCCGGCACAGCCGACGGAGCCGCGCCGGGGGTGATTTTTGCCGCCGGCGGGGTCGAAAGGCCGCTCACGCCATCCCTCCGCCGCAAAGACGCGCCACGGCAGAGGCCGGCCCAAAAATCGCGACAGATTTTTTAGAGGCCCGTTCTTGACTCATCCGCCCACCGGTCTTATTTCGAGGCCGTTAGCACTCCCAAGGGGTGAGTGCTAACAAAGGGACACGGGCCTCCTCAAAGCCCGTAAAGGTCATTTGATCGAGGGATTAGACAATGGCAAGCACCAATTTCCGTCCGCTTCACGACCGCGTCGTCGTTCGTCGCGTTGAATCCGAAGCCAAGACCAAGGGCGGGATCATCATTCCCGACACCGCCAAGGAAAAGCCGCAGGAAGGCGAAATCGTCGCTGTCGGCACCGGCGCTCGCGATGACAGCGGCAAGATCGTTGCACTCGACGTCAAGGTTGGCGATCGCGTTCTGTTCGGCAAGTGGTCGGGCACGGAAGTAAAGCTCGACGGCGAAGACCTTCTGATCATGAAGGAAGCCGACATCATGGGCATCATCGGCTGATTTTTCAGTCCGATCTTTTCCATCAGATTATCAATTCAACCAAAGGGCGTGATGCCCGGGAGTTTTGAACATGGCAGCTAAAGAAATCAAGTTCGGCCGCACTGCGCGCGAAAAGATGCTGCGCGGCGTCGACATCCTCGCAGACGCAGTGAAGGTAACGCTCGGCCCGAAGGGTCGTAACGTCATCATCGACAAGTCCTTCGGCGCACCGCGCATCACCAAGGACGGCGTATCGGTCGCCAAGGAAATCGAACTGGAAGACAAGTTCGAGAACATGGGCGCCCAGATGGTGCGCGAAGTGGCATCCAAGACCAACGACATCGCTGGTGACGGCACCACGACGGCAACGGTTCTGGCCCAGGCGATCGTTCGCGAAGGCAACAAGGCAGTTGCTGCCGGCATGAACCCGATGGACCTGAAGCGCGGCATCGATCTGGCCGTTTCGGAAGTCGTGAAGGATCTCCAGGCCAAGGCCAAGAAGATCTCCACGTCTGAAGAAGTTGCGCAGGTCGGCACGATTTCGGCAAACGGCGACGCTCAGGTCGGCCGTGACATTGCTGAAGCCATGCAGAAGGTCGGCAACGAAGGTGTTATCACCGTCGAAGAAGCCAAGACCGCCGAGACCGAACTCGAAGTCGTCGAAGGCATGCAGTTCGACCGCGGCTACCTGTCGCCTTACTTCGTCACCAACCCTGAAAAGATGGTTGCTGACCTGGAAGACGCCTACGTTCTCCTGCACGAGAAGAAGCTTTCGAACCTCCAGGCCATGCTGCCTGTTCTCGAAGCTGTCGTTCAGACCGGCAAGCCGCTCGTCATCATCGCTGAAGACGTTGAAGGCGAAGCTCTTGCAACGCTCGTCGTCAACAAGCTGCGTGGCGGCCTGAAGATTGCTGCCGTCAAGGCTCCGGGCTTCGGCGATCGCCGCAAGGCCATGCTGGAAGACATCGCGATCCTGACCGGCGGCACCGTGATTTCGGAAGACCTCGGCATCAAGCTCGAGTCCGTCACGCTGGACATGCTCGGCCGCGCCAAGAAGGTGTCCATCACCAAGGAAAACACCACCATCGTTGATGGCGCCGGTGCAAAGACCGACATCGAAGGCCGCGTTGCCCAGATCAAGGCGCAGATCGAAGAAACCACTTCGGACTACGACCGCGAAAAGCTGCAGGAACGTCTGGCGAAGCTGGCTGGCGGCGTTGCCGTGATCCGCGTTGGCGGCTCGACGGAAATCGAAGTCAAGGAACGCAAGGACCGCATCGACGACGCGCTGAACGCAACGCGCGCTGCCGTTCAGGAAGGCATCGTCCCCGGCGGCGGTACCGCTCTCCTGCGCTCTTCCACGAAGATCACCGTCAAGGGTGCAAACGACGACCAGGAAGCCGGCATCAACATCGTTCGCCGCGCCCTGCAGTCGCTGGTTCGCCAGATTGCTGAAAACGCAGGCGACGAAGCCTCGATCGTTGTCGGCAAGATCCTCGACGGCAACAGCGACAACTTCGGCTACAACGCCCAGACGTCCGAATATGGCGACATGATCGCCATGGGTATCGTCGACCCGGTCAAGGTTGTCCGCACGGCCCTGCAGAACGCAGCTTCGGTTGCTTCGCTGCTGATCACCACGGAAGCCATGATCGCCGAACTGCCGAAGAAGGATGCCCCGGCCGGCATGCCTGGCGGCATGGGCGGAATGGGCGGCATGGACATGATGTAAGACCTGATCGGTCTTGCATCTGGGCCATCCGGTTCAGACTACGGAAAAGGCGCCGGGAAACCGGCGCCTTTTTTGCGTGATGAGGACATCACCGTGACTGGTCGAGGTGATCCGAAAGGGCCGAGGCAACGACGACTTCCGTTCCGGCAAGCCCCGTCGAGCAGAACAATGTCACATCGTCCAGTCCGCGCCCCTGCCCCGTAGCGCCCGCCGGGAGCGCTCCCGCAACAATGTCCGCCAGATCTTCCATCCGAGAGAGTTGCGGCGTGCCCGCCAGAAAGAAAGGTCGCCCATAGGCCTGCAACTGCGCGGGCGAATCCGTGGCGATGCGACGGGCCATTGCGGCAACCTCGACAGGCAGTTCGTGTGCCTCCGCGGTTTTTGGACCCACAGTGTTGATGTGCGCGCCGGGCTTCAGCCATTCTGCGCGGATGACCGGTTCCGGGCTTACCGTGGCACACAGCACGATATCGGCCCCCTCCACCGCGGCTCTTGCCGTTTCCACCGCCTGCACGGGACGTCCGAGGCGCTGCTGCATTTCCATGGCAAAGCGATCGCGGTTTTCCGCCGAGCGGCTGAACACGCGCACCTCGCGGACGGGACGCACGGCTACGGCCGCCTCGAGCTGTGTGCGCGCTTGGAGCCCGCTGCCGATGACGGCAACCACCTGCGCATCCTCACGCGACAGGTAACGGATGGCAGCGCCGCCAATGGCGCCCGTCCGGATCGCGCCGAGCAGGCTGCCGATGACGACGGCTTTCAGGGTGCCCGTCTCGACGTTCCAAACCGCCACGAGCTGATCGTCCTGCTGTACCGAAAAGGTCGTATAGGCGCGAAAACCGGCAACCGGCGACTGCCCGCCGGCACCGCCGCCAATCGTGAAGACGAGGTCGCCGGCGCCGTCGATTGAAACGGCATGGCGGGGCGGCGAGACGAACGCACCCCTTGCCCGCTGACGCAGAACATCCTCGACAGCCTCGATCGCGAGCGGCATCAGGGCGGGCATCTGGAGGTCATGATCTGTCAAAATACGCGTCATCGTCAGCTCCTCTACGACATTGACCGGATGATGGAGCCTCAAGCGCATGTCAGGTCAAGTGAGGGGTGATCGGCGGTTAGATTTGCCGACAAGCCGCCGTTCATCAATATCGAACAATTTGTCTCCGATCGTTCATCTTTCGCGGGGCGACGATCTGGCGCATATCAGAGGGCAGAAAGTTAACGGCCACCTGGCCCTGCCCCCGGAGATCCTCCCATGTCTACCCCCAGCAATGCACTTCTGCTTCTTGCCCGCATCCTCCTCTCCTTCATCTTCATCCTGTCCGGTTTCGGCAAGCTGGCCGATCCGTCGGCCACTGCCGGCATGATCACCGGCGCCGGCCTGCCGGCCGCAACCGCCCTTTCCTATCTCGCCGGCCTGTTTGAACTGGTCACCGGCCTTGCCGTTCTCGCCGGCTACCAGGTAAAGATCGTCGGCTGGGCACTCGCCCTCTTCTGCATCTTCACCGGCGCCGTCTTCCATTCGGGCACGGTTGCCGTTCCCGGCTGGCCGGATGCCGCTCTCGGCTGGATCAACGCGCTGAACAGCATCATGATGATGAAGAACTTCACGCTGGCTGGCGCCTATATCCTGCTCGCCACCGTCGGCGCCGGCGCCTACTCGGTCGATGCCCGTCGCGGCGCTGCACCGGCGCTTGCCACCCGCTAATCCCTGCCCCCAAGGCAAAAAGAAACCCGCTGGAGCGATCCGGCGGGTTTTTTCGTGGGGAAATTTTGACCTTGCACTCCGCAAAGCCCCCTCTGGCCTGCCGGCCATCTCCCCCACAGGTGGGGAGATCACCGTGCCGTAACCCTCGCGTTTCCCACGCCTGGCAGAATATTGGTGCGGAAACCGTCGACATCCCTGTTCTGGCGCCGAGCGTGCATCCTGCTGATCTCCCCACCTGTGGGGGAGATGGCCGGCAGGCCAGAGGGGGGGCTTGGCAGGCACTTAGCGTTACCGCCTCACAAAGCCCCGCGCACAGCCTCTACGATCCTTGCGACCGTCGCATTGCCCTCATGCTCCGGCTTTTTCGCCCGCACGAGGCAGGCCTCGGATTTGAGGATGACGCCGTCCGACAGCACTTTCAGATGATTGGCAACGAGCGTCGAGCCCGTCGAGGTGATGTCGACGATTATATCCGCCTGGCCGGCCGCCGGGGCGCCTTCGGTGGCGCCGAGGCTTTCCACGATGCGATAGAGCTGGATGCCGTGGCTCCCGGAAAAATGCTGCTGGGTGAGCCGCCAGTATTTGGTGGCAATCGCCAGACGCCGGCCGTGACGGGCGCGGAAATCCGCCGCCACATCGCCGAGATCCGCCATGCTTTCCACGTCGAGCCAGATGTCCGGCACCGCCACAACCACATCCGCATGGCCAAAGCCCAGGCGGGCGGAAATTTCCATGCGCCGGTCGGCATCCGCCAGTTCCTCGCGGATGAGATCCTCGCCGGTCACGCCGAAATCCACCGTGCCGTTGCCGATTTCGCGCGAGATTTCCGAGGCCGAGAGGAAGGCGATTTCGATATCGTCTGCACCTTCGACGCGGCCGCGATAGGAGCGCTCGTTGCCGATGGCCGAAATCACAAGGCCAGCCCTGGCAAAAATCGCCGAGGCATCGTCCTTCATGCGGCCCTTGGAGGGAAGCCCGATGGTAATGGTCATCGGCTGGTCTCCCTCGCCTTTTCGATGCGGTCCAGCCACAGCGCAAAGCCGACGGCGGGAATATGGTCCTTGGCGCCGAGCAGCGTCAGCATGCGATCATAGCGCCCGCCGCCGGCCAGCACGTCATGGTCGCCGCGCGCGGTGATTTCGAACACGAGCCCGGTGTAATAATCGAGCGGACGCCCGAAGGCGGCCCGCCAGGTGATATCGGCAAGCGAGGCGCCTGCATTGGCAAAGGCTGCCACGCGCGCATCAAAGCCTGCAATCGCGGCCTGAAGCGGCAGCCCCGCGGACCGGGCGAAATCGGCAAGCACGCCCGGCGCATAGCGCAGCGAGACGTTGAGCGACAGAAACTCCTTCAGCGCATCGAGCTTGGCCGGTTCGAGCGAAGCCCCGGCCAGCAGCCGCTTCTCTTTGAGCCGCCGCACGATCTCGACCGGCGCGCGGCTGGCATTGGTGAGATAGCCGGTGCGCTCCATCTGCGCTTCGACATGGACGACAAGGGCTGCCTCGTCTCCCGCCTCCAGAAGCGCTTCCACTTCACCCGACAGGCCCGACACGGGCTGTGGGCGCGCAAGCCGTGCAATCATCGCTTCCAGCAGATCCGTCTGGCCAAACGCGCGCACGAGGCGCTTCTGCCAGCCGGCGGGAAGGCCAAGCGCTGCCACCACGGCCTCGAACACCGCCTGATCGCCGATGGTGACGGCAAGGCCCCGGTTCGGCAGGACCTTGGTGAGGCATGACAGCGCATCGACCACCACGCGCGCATCGGCGCTTGCCACGTCCCGGTCACCCAGATCCTCGATGCCGGCCTGATAGAACTCGTTTGCCCCTTCGCGGCGCTGGCGAAACACCTGGCCGAGATAGGCATAGCGCTTTGGCGTGCCGGTTGCCGTTTCGATGTGGCGCAGGCAGACCGGAATGGTGAATTCCGGGCGCAGGCAAAGGCTTGCGCCGCGCTCGTTCTCGGTCAGAAAGATACGCCGGCGCAGGTCTTCGCCGGCCATGTCGAGAAAGGGTTCGGCCGGCTGGATGACGGGCGTATCCACCCGCGTGGTATTGCGTGCTGCAAATTCTTCGAGCAGCATGGGCGCGAAATCGGGCATGTCGATCAGCGGCATGGGGTAAGGCCTTGGGTGAAATACCCCCTCTGGCCTGCCGGCCATCTCCCCCACAAGGGGGGAGAAGACCTGGAGCAAGCGCCCGTTACCAATCTAGCGCCCCGGGCACGACGAACAGTCTGAGCGCGCAAATTGAACAGGTGGGAAAACGGCACGCGCCGACCGGCTCCCTCCCCCTTGTGGGGAGGGTTGGGGAGGGGAAAAACCACAGACGCCAACATCAAACGCCCTTTGCCCGCAGACGATCTTCCGCCTGCTGGCCCAGAATTTCCTTCACCTTGGCCACCAGATCCGCCTCCGGCACGACCACCTGCGCAACACGGGCCTCGCGCCATTCGGTGTTGTCGGAAATCTCGCCGGAAAGGCGCTTGCCCTCGATCAGGTCCTTGATCTGCACGACGCCTTGCGCCCGCTCGTCACCGCCCTGGATGATGGCGATGGGGGAGCCGCGACGATCGGCATACTTCAGCTGGTTGCCGAATTTTTTCCAGTTGCCCTGGTACATTTCGGCGCGGATGCCGGCATTACGCAGGTCCTGCGCAAACTTTTGGTAGCGCCCCATGGCTTCCACATCACCATCCATGACGGTGACGAGAACCGGCGCCAGAACGTCGTCCTGACCCAGTTTGCCAAGGTTTTTCAGCGCCGTCATCAGGCGCGACACGCCGATGGAAAAGCCCGTGGCCGGCACCGGCTGGCCCATGAAGCGGGAGACGAGGCCATCATAGCGACCACCACCGCCGACAGATCCGAAGACGACCTTTTCGCCCTTTTCGTTGGTCACATCGAAGGTGAGTTCAGCTTCGTAGACCATGCCAGTGTAGTATTCGAGGCCACGTACAACAGACATGTCTATAAGTATCCGATCAGGTCCATAACCGGCAGCTGCAACCAAATCCTCAAGGGTACGCAGCTCATTGAAACCGTTCGTGTATGTCTCGTTTTGCTTGCTTCCTCCAAGGACGCCTTGCAGAGGCATGTTCATCGACCGTCGGACAATTTCTGAGGATTGGACCTGTTTTGTCGACTCGCTTTCCTTTGTCTTCAGGAATAGATTAGCAACAAAATCGATGTGCTTTTGCTCAAGCCCTGCACCCTTGGTGAAGTCACCACTCTCATCCTTGCGGCCCTCACCAAGCAACAGCCGCACACCCTCCAGGCCAAACTTGTCAAACTTATCGATCGCCCGCAGCACAGTCAGCCGCCGCGCCGCGTTCTCCTCGCCGCCAAGGCCGATGGCTTCCATCACGCCATCCAGAACCTTGCGGTTGTTGACGCGAATGACGTAATCGCCGCGCTTGATGCCCAAGGCTTCCAGCGTATCGGCCATCATCATGCACATTTCCGCATCGGCAGACACGCCGGGTGCGCCAACGGTATCGGCATCGAACTGCATGAACTGGCGGAAACGGCCGGGGCCCGGCTTTTCGTTGCGGAACACATAGCCGGCGCGATAGGTGCGGTAAGGCAGCTGGATCTCGTTGAAATTTTCCGCGACGTGGCGGGCGAGCGGGGCGGTCAGATCATAGCGCAGGCTCATCCACTGATCGTCGTCATCCTGAAGCGAGAACACGCCCTCGTTCGGGCGGTCGCTGTCGGGCAGGAATTTTCCGAGCGCATCGGTATATTCGAACAGCGGCGTCTCGATCGGGTCAAAACCGTAGCGCTCGTAGACCTCACGGATTTTTGCCATCATCTCGTTGGTGGCATGGATGTCGGTTGCGGTACGATCGCCAAACCCGCGCGGCAGGCGGGCCTTGAGTTTCTGCGTTTTTTGCTTCTTGTCGCTCATGATCGTCTTCCTTGGCCGCGGCACATGAAAAAGGCCGGAAATGTGTGCGGTTTCTTAGAGGATGCAGGCGAAGGCGGCAAGCCTTGAAGCGGGCGCAACGGCTGGCCGCACACGCTGCGGCCTGCTAGGATGGCGCGGTGTTGGAGATTGGGCGATGAACCAGCAAATAACCCTCGATATGCCGGATGAAACCTATGCGCTCCTCTCAAAGGAAGCGGAAAAATGCCGCCTTACGGTCGAAGAATTTATACTCGACCTCATCAGGAGCGATATCGGGCGCGAGGTGCACGAGGCGGAAAGTGCCGACGACCGGCAAGAGCGACCGGTTGCCTGACGCAGGTTCAGGCACCTCTCCATCGCGGCGCAAGCGCGCCCCCCTCTGCCCTGCTGGGCATCTCCTCCACAGGTGGGGAGATCAGCCTGCACGCCACCCTCGCCTTTCATCAATGATGCGGTGGGATAAGCAGCGGCGCACTTCCCGCCACCTCCATGATGAAAAGTGAACGCAATCGGCCATGATCCTCGAAGCCCTCAACTATGCCGCAAGCTGGCCGCTGACGCCAAAGCCGTTTCGCCCCCACATCGCCTCCTCCATCAGCCTTTTGGCGCGCGCCAACCGCTGCCGGGCTGCCTGGGGGCACCATGAGGACAACAGCAAGGCGCATGTGCTTTCCGCCATCAACGGCCTGAAGCAGCGCCGCACCGCCGTCGTGCTCGGCTCCGGCCTGTTGCGCGATGTGCCGATCCTGGAACTGTCGCGCGCGTTCGATACGGTGGTGCTGGTCGATCTCGTGCATCTGGCAAGCGTGCGCGCCTTTCTTGCCGCACGACGGCTTTCCAATGTGCGGCTGATCTGGCGCGATCTCTCAGGGTTTGACGAGGCCGTGGCAGGACAGGTGCCGGAACCGCTCGGCTTCCTGCGGCAGGTGCCCTATCTCGATCTCGTCGTCTCGGCCAATATCCTGTCGCAGATCGGCGTCGGCGCCCGCGCCCGGCTGGAGGCGACCGGGCAGAGCGCGAGCGCGGAGACGGTGCTGCCCGCCCTTGTCGGCGCCCATCTGCACGGGCTCGCCACCGTTGCCGCAAAAACCTGCCTGATTACCGATGTCTCCTATCGCATCGAGGACAGGGGCGGCAAAATTCTGGAGGAGCACGATCTTCTCGCCGGCGTGCGCGTCCCCGCGCATGACCAAAGCTGGGACTGGCCGGTGGTGCCGCTCGAAGAGGCGCGCGGGGCGTATCGGGCGGTGCACCGGGTGGTGGCAGGCTGAAGGTGCCGGGATTGCCGGCCCCGACAACGCCCGTCAAAACAGCAAACGAGTTGTCCGGCCGATGCAATGCGCTTATAGTTCGGCCATGCGCCACATTGCCCGGCTTTTCATGGTTGTTGCCGTTCTCCTGCAGGGGATGATGCCGGTGCTTGCCCTGCAGCCGATGGCCGTAATACCGACAATGGCGTTAATGCCGCATCATGCTGCCTTTTCGTCCGCGGCCATGGACGATGGTCACGCGCCGCATGGCCCGCATCACGCGCATGCGACACAGAAAATGGCTCCCTGTCCCGGCTGCAAGCCGATGCCGATGATGAACTGCTGCGCCGGAGCGTTTTGCGCGGCCTGCTTGTCGCCGCTGCCGGTGCCGCTTTTTGCCGATGTGCGCAAAACGCTTCCGCTGAGCTATCCCGCTTCCCGCGTGGCACAGATGCGGGCCGGCGCGCCCGATCCGCTGGTGCCCCCTCCCCGCGCCTGACCTTTGCGATGAACGGGCCGATCCGGCCCAATTCCATCCATTTGCGTCAGATAAAAGGGAAATCCCCATGACCACCAGACTGCTCGACCCGAGACTGATCCCGGCTGCGCTTGCCGCAGCGCTTGCCTTCACCGCCCCGCTTCTCGGCGCGCCCGCAATCGCGCAGGACATGCCGGCCCATGCCGGGCATGGCGAGATGAAGGGCTCCATGATGAGCCAGATGCCAAAAGCGGCCGACACGCCCTCCACCCGCGCCTTCGAAGCGGCCAACCGCAAGATGCACATGGACATGGCGGTCAAATATACCGGCGATGCCGATGTGGATTTCGTCCGTTCGATGATCCCCCATCATCAGGGTGCCATCGACATGGCCCGCGTCGAGCTTGAACACGGCAAGGATCCAAAGATCCGCGCGCTGGCGCAGGACGTGATCAAGGCGCAGGAGGCCGAGATTACCGAGATGAAGGCCTGGCTGAAGAGCCACGGCCGTTAAGCACGGGCACGACCGATGCAATGGCGCTTTCCCGCGCCATTGCTTTGCCTCACCGCCGGGTTACACTTGCGCTTGGCTGAACATTCGGAGGCTGCCCATGACGATCCGCCGCTTGTCCGTGATCGGTTTCGATGCCGACGACACGCTCTGGCAGAACGAGCAGTTCTATCGCCTGACGGAAGGCCATTTTCGCGCGCTGCTCGCCGACTTTGCGGAAGGCGAGCAGATTTCCGAACGGCTGCTGGAGGCGGAAAAGCGCAACCTTGCCCATTACGGTTTCGGCATCAAGGGCTTTACCCTCTCGATGATCGAGACGGCGCTGGAAGTGACCGAAGGCAAGGTGTCGAGCGAGGTCATTGGAAAAATCCTCACCATCGGCCGCGATCTGCTGAGCCACCCGGTGGAATGCCTGCCGCAGGCGCGGGCCGCGCTGGAGGCGCTTCGCGGGCGCTATTTTCTGGTGCTGATCACCAAGGGCGACCTCTTCGACCAGGAACGCAAGCTTGCCCAATCCGGTCTTGGCGATTTCTTCGATGCGGTGGAAATCGTCTCCGACAAGACGGCCACCACCTATCGCCGGATCTTTGCAAAACATGGCGAAGGCGCCGAACAGGCGATGATGGTGGGCAATTCGCTGAAATCCGATGTGGTGCCGGCCATTGCAAGCGGCGCCTGGGGCGTGTTCGTGCCGCACGAACTGACCTGGGTTCTGGAGCATGTGGAACGCCCGCTCGAGGCGCCGCGCTTTCGCGAGATCGAAACGCTGGGCCAACTGCCCGACCTCATCGCGCAGATCTGTTCGGCACCGGATTAAGGCCGCACGAAAGCATCCTTGAGCGCCTGCACCTCCGGCTGGCGATAACAGCCGTCCAGATGATCGTTGACGAGGCCCATGGCCTGCATGAAGGCATAGACCGTGGTCGGGCCGACAAAACTCCAGCCGCGCTTTTTCAAGTCCTTTGACAGCCGCACCGAGGTGGGCGTCGTCGGATTGGCCCGCAGCGTGTCGAGATCCATCACCGCCGGGCGTTCGGAGGTATCCGGCTCATAGGACCAGAAGAACTTGGCAAGCGAGCCGAATTCATCGCGCAGCTCCACCGCCCGGCGGGCATTGTTGATGGTGGAAACGATCTTTCCGCGGTGGCGGATGATGCCGGCATCGGCCACGCAGCGTTCGATATCCGCCTCATCGAACAGCGCGACCTTGTTAAAATCGAAGCCGGCAAAGGCTGCGCGAAAATTGTCGCGCTTGCGCAGGATGGTGAGCCACGACAGGCCCGACTGAAAGCCTTCAAGGCAGATCTTTTCAAACAGCCGGATATCGTCGACCACCGGCAGGCCCCACTCCGCATCGTGGTAGCGCTCGTAATCGGCAAGGCCCTGATGCCAGCTGCAGCGGCAACGTCCGTCCGCCCCCTCAATGATCCCCGGCTTCTGCATGATCGATATCCCTCCCGACGCGCCCCCTCGTTTAGCCGGGATAAACCATGTCTGCCAACCAGAGATTAACCGTGACGGCAGAGTTTGCGCCAAAACCTGACAGGCAACGGGAGCGCATTTACGTTTCGCTTGCACCTTTCCCGCACGGTCAGGCCATCGCGGCGTGAAGGCGATCAGTGGGTTAAGCATTTGCAAAGGATAAGGCCGATGAAGACGATGTGGCTGATCGGTGCGCTGGGACTTGCAAGCCTCTCGGGTCCGGCACTGGCCGAGGACCGTTATGCGGAGCGCCCGCCCGTCATCGTCAGCCCGGATCTCACCGCGCCCTGGATTACGCAGCTCGGCGGCACGCCGCGTCGCACGCCTGTCCCCTCCGGCGTCCGCGCCGCTCAAGTGCCACCACCGCCCGGCCTGCGCGTCCTCTACCGCCAGCCGCCGCCGTCGCCGCGCACCCAGTCCACCCAGATCCGCCCACGGGAGCCGCAAGTGGCACCGGAGCCGCAGGCGCAAGGTGTGCGGCCGGTGCAGACGACGGTGGCCGGGCGGCCTCTTCCGGTCATCCGCGGGCGCATCGAGCCGCAATTCCTGCCGCAGATCGTGTCCTTCGACACCAGCCACGCGCCCGGCACGATCATCATCGATTCGACCAGCCGCTTTCTCTATCTCGTGCTGCAGGATGGCAAGGCGAAGCGCTATGGCGTCGGCGTTGGCAAGCCCGGCTTCGAATGGGCCGGCGCCCATACCGTAACCCGCAAGGCCGAATGGCCAAGCTGGCATCCGCCACAGGAGATGATCAGCCGCGAGGCGGAAAAGGGGCATTACCTGCCGGCTTCCATGGAGGGCGGACCGGAAAACCCGCTCGGCGCCCGTGCGCTCTATCTCGGCTCGACGCTCTACCGCATCCACGGCACCAATGCCCCCTGGACCATCGGTTCCGCCGTCTCCTCCGGCTGCATCCGCATGCGCAATGAAGACGTCACCGATCTCTACGGCCGCGTGCCCGTTGGCACCAAGGTGATCGTCATCTGAGTTCAAGTGATGCCGCCGCGCCACAGCCGCGTCATCACCCTGTCATCGACGCCCGCTTAGCTCCATCCCAAGCTTTGGGGATCGGGGTCAACATCATGTCTTTTCGCATGGGTCTTGCCGCTGCCGTCTTGGGCGGCTGTCTTCTTGTCGGTGTCGCCCATGCGGGCGATTTCGAGATTTCCGCCTATGGCGGTTACCAGACCGCGCCGCACAGCAAGGTAGAAGTGTCCGACCAGGCGGATTTCACCGCCGGCTGGGAGGGAAAATCCTTTGCCTCGCCGCCCTATTGGGGCGTGCGCGGCACCTACTGGTTCGAGGGCGGTGCGCTCTCCAATCTCGGCATCTCGCTCGATTACACCCATGACAAGGTCTATGCCGACGACGACACGCTGCAAAAATCCGGCTGGTCGCATTTCGAGTTCACCGATGGCCTCAATCTCCTGACGCTGAACGCGCTCTATCGCTTTCCGCTGGAGAGCATGCCGGCGCTCACCCCCTATGTCGGTGCCGGTGCCGGCATCAACGTGCCGCATGTGGAAGTCACGCGTGCCTCGGGCAAGACGTTCGAATACCAGTTCGGTGGCGCGACGCTGCAGGCGCAGGCCGGCGTGAGTTACGCCATCACCAGGAACTGGTCGACCTTTCTGGAATACAAGGGCACCTATTCCTTCGTCGACGTGGACATCGACAGCGGCGCGTCGCTGAAGACCGACGTGAAGACCAATGCGGTTAATTTCGGCGTCGCCTACAAGTTCTAAGCCCGTTCAAGACCGGCAAGCTTGGCGGGTTTCGGCCCGCCATAGGCCCAGTCCAGCAGTTCCACCGTATGCAGGATCGGCATTTTCGCAGCGGTCGCAATCTGCGTGATGCAGCCGATATTGCCGGTGGCGATCAGATCGGCGCGGGTCGCCTCGATATTCTTCACCTTGCGCGCCTTCAACTGCGCCGAAATCTCGGGCTGCAGGATATTATAGGTTCCGGCCGATCCGCAGCAGAGATGGCCTTCGGCCGGATCCTTCACCGCAAACCCCGCCGCCTTCAGAAGAAGTTTCGGCTGCATTGTGATCTTCTGGCCGTGCTGCATCGAGCAGGCGGAATGATAGGCGACGGTGAGGTTCTGCGGAGCAAGACGCGGCAGGTCGAGCAGCGCCAGAAATTCGGTGACATCCTTGGCGAGCGCCGAAACCCGTGCGGCCTTTTCAGCATAGGCCGGATCAAGCCGCAGCATGTGGCCATAGTCCTTGATCGTCGTGCCGCAGCCCGAGGCGGTGATGAGGATGGCATCGAGCCCGCCCGCCTCGATCTCGCGCGTCCAGGCATCAACATTGGCGCGGGCAAAATCCAGCGCTGCCGCCTCGCGGCCCATGTGATGCACCAGCGCGCCGCAACAGCCCTCTCCCTTGGGTGTCACGATCTCCACCCCGAGCCGGGACAGCAGCCGAACGGTTGCCGCATTGATGCCGGGATCGAGCACCGGCTGGGCGCAGCCGGCAAGGATCGCGACACGCCCGCGGACCGGTTGTTCCACTGGGACCGGACCCGCAGGTGCGGCCGGAAGCGGGCTTTGCGGCGCAAGTTCCAGCATGGCGGCAAGCGGTTTTAACGCCCTTACGCGGCCAAGAACGGACGCTAGCGGCCGGGCCAGACGGGCAAGCGCCAGCGCCAGCCGGAAGCGCTGCGGATGGGGCAGCACCGCCACAAGCACGCCGCGGATCAGCCGGTCGATCAGCGGGCGGCGATAGGTGTTTTCGATATGGGCCCGCGCATGGTCGATGAGGTGCATGTAATCGACGCCGGAGGGACAAGTGGTGGTGCAGGCAAGGCAGGAGAGACAGCGGTCGATATGGGTCACCACCTCGCGGTCGGCCGGCCGGTCGTTCTCCAGCATGTCCTTGATGAGGTAGATGCGCCCGCGCGGACTGTCGAGTTCATTGCCGAGCGTTACATAGGTCGGACAGGTGGCGGTGCAGAAACCGCAATGCACGCAGCGCCGCAGGATTTTTTCCGATTGCGCCACATGCGGATCGGCAAGCTGGGCTTCGGTGAAATTGGTCTGCATCGGCGGTTACGCCCCCATCTTTCCCGGATTGAAAATGCCGGCCGGGTCCAGCTTTTGCCTGACCCGTTCAGACAGGGCCGCAAGCGGCGCCGGCTGCGGCTCGAAGGCGGGCGTCTGATCGCGCACGGTATCGCCGGCGCGCAGCAGCGTGGCATGGCCGCCGCCGAACCGGGCAATGAGGGCACGCAACAGCGCGGCCTCCGGGTCTGCCTCCATGCGCATCCACACAAGACCGCCCTGCCAGTCGTAAAACGCATCGACACCGGCTTCGAGCCTGAGGGCCGCCACCAGCGACGCTCCGGCACCGGGCGAAACCGAAACCCGCCAGAGCGGTTTCTGGCTGCGATCCGCATAAGGCAGCACGTCGCGGATCTGCAGCCACAAATGCGCGCTCGCCTCGGCCTCGACGCGCGAGACCGGACCGAACCGGTGAAGGGCAGCAGTGAGTTTTTCGGCGCGCACGGGAACGGAGGCGGACAGGCCCTCGAGCCGCAGAACGGTTGCCGCACCATCCGGCAGGCGGCCGGAAAGGAAGCGGCCGCGCACGCTTTCCGGCAGGTGGGCAGCGCCGGACACCTCGACGGAAAGTCCCATGGCAAGCGCCATGGCGCGTGCGCCGACGTCATCCTCAAGGCCGCTTACGATCAGCGTCTGTTCCGTCTGCGGGCGGGGCGCCACGCGAAACGTCACTTCGGTGAGGAAGCCGAGCGTGCCGAAGGAGCCGGCCAGCAGCTTGACGAGATCGAGCCCGGTGACATTCTTCATCACCCGTCCGCCGGCGCGGATGACCTCGCCCTCCCCGTTGATGAAGCGGATGCCGAGAAGGCTGTCGCGCGCGGCGCCCGCCAGGATGCGGCGCGGACCGGAGGCATTGGTGGCAAAGACGCCGCCGATGGTGGGCTCGCCTTCCGTGCCCATCACCGCCCGGTGATCCATGGGCTCAAAGGAGAGCATCTGATTGTTTTCGAGCAGGATGTCCTCGATTTCGGCAACCGGCGTGCCGGCCCGTGCCGTCATCACCATCTCGGCCGGATCATAGGCGACGATGCCGGACATGGCCGCCGAGCGCAGCACCGCATCGGCGTCCACGCGGTTGCCGAAGCCGGAGCGGGTATTGCCGCCGGAGATCGAAAGCCGGCGCCCGGCCTCGGCCGCCGCGCGGATCATGCCGGCCGCCTCCTCCTCGCAGATCGGAACCAGGATCGCGCTCATCGCGCCGGTATCGAGCGGATTGGCGGTGATGGATGTCATATCCGTCGAAATCGCACTCATGCGGAAACCGTCCCCATGGCAGGCCGCCCGTCGAGCGGAAACACCTTTGACGGGTTCATCAGCCATTGCGCATCGAAGGCGGCGCGCACCGCCATCTGCTGGTGAAGATCGGCTTTCGAATACTGGTGGCGCATCAGGTCGCGCTTTTCGATGCCGACGCCATGCTCGCCGGTGAGGCAGCCGCCCGCATCGACGCAGAGTTTCAGGATCTCGTTGCCGGCCGCCTCCGCGCGGGCTGCCTCGTCGGGATCGTTCGCATTGAACAGGATCAGCGGATGCATGTTGCCATCGCCGGCGTGAAAGACATTGGCGACGCGAAGCCCAAAGCCTTGAACGATCTCGCCGGTGCGCTTCAGCACATAAGGCAGCTGGCTGAGCGGCACCGTGCCGTCCATGCAGATGTAATCGGCGATGCGGCCGGTGGCGCCGAAGGCGGATTTGCGGCCCTTCCAGATGAGAGCGGCCTCCGTCGCCGACTGGCATTCGCGCACCGTTTTCACCCCATGGCGGCAGGCGATCTCGACGATCAGCGCCAGCATGGCGTCCATCTCGGCCTCCGACCCCTCGACCTCGACGATCAGCAGAGCCTCGACATCCAGCGGATAGCCGGCCTTGGCAAAGGCCTCGCAGATCTCGATGGCGGGCTTGTCCATGAATTCGATCGCAACGGGAATGATGCCCGATCCGATGACATCGGCCACGCAGGCGCCCGCCCCTTCCGAGGTGTCGAAGCCGAACAGCACGGGCCGCGCGCCCTCCGGCTTTGCGATGAGGCGCACCGTCGCTTCCGTGACGATGCCAAGCTGGCCTTCCGAGCCGCAGACGAGGCCAAGCAGATCATAGCCGCCGGCATCCAGATGCTTGCCGCCAAGCTCGATCACCGTGCCATCCACCAGCACCAGTTTGACGCCGAGCAGGTTATTGGTGGTGACGCCATATTTCAGACAGTGCGCGCCGCCGGAATTCATGCCGATATTGCCGCCGATGGTGCAGGCCAGTTGCGAGCTCGGATCCGGCGCGTAGAAAAACCCCTCCGGCGACACCGCATCGGAAATGGACAGATTGGTGACGCCCGCCTGCACGGTTGCCGTGCGGTTGAACGTGTCGATCTCCAGGATCTGCGTCATGCGAGACAGCCCGATTACGACGGCATCCTCCTGCGGGATGGCGCCGCCGCAGAGCGACGTGCCCGCCCCGCGCGGCACGACCGGGATGCCATAGCGGTGACAGTATTTCAGGACAGCCGCCACCTCGGCAGTGGTCTTGGGCAGCGCGACGGCCAGCGGCAGGCGGCGATAGGCGACAAAGGCATCCGTTTCAAACGGCACCAGTTCGCGCGCCTCATGCACCAGACACTCCGGCGGCAAAAGATCCGCCAGATCGGCAATGATGACCGAGCGGCGCGCCAACACCTCGGCACGCGGCTTCAGGAATGCGATGACCTCCGACACGTCGTCTCCTCCACCTGTCCGCCAGTCGTCTCACACATGGCCCATCCGCATCAAGGGCTTCGCGCAAAGAGAGTGGAGGTCGAAAAAAATCGCTCCATTCCCCAAGCAAATTCTCATATATTCAGGTTGGTGCAATCCAGAGAGTGTAAAAGAGTTTTGAGATTGCCGCACTTCGAATCAATTTTTCCGCTAACGTCGCAAATGAACAGCTGTGCAATGGCCTTTTCTGCTAGGAGCAATTCAGCATATCCGGAGTGAACCAGGACCGTGAACCTTCTAAACCAACTCGTCTCGAACCTTTCCCTGATGCTGCGGCGTCCACCGCGCCAGCAGTATGCCGCGCTGTGCTATCGGTTCGATGCGGCGCTGGGGCTTCAGGTCCTGCTGCTGACCAGCCGTGAAACCCGCCGCTGGGTCATTCCGAAGGGTTGGCCGATGAAGGGCAAGAAGGCCCATGCGGTCGCCGAACGCGAAGCCTATGAAGAGGCCGGCGTGCGCGGCAAGGCGGAAAAGGAGCCCTTCGGCTATTTCGCCTATATGAAGAAGCGCAAGAGCGGCGTGGAAGTGCCGGTGCGGGTGCAGGTCCATGCGCTGCGCGTCGACGAGATGCTGACGGACTTCCCCGAAAAGGACAGCCGGACACTGGACTGGACATCCTGCGCCGAGGCGGCATTGCGGGTGAACGAGCCGGAACTGCGCGCCCTGTTCATGGCCTTTGATAAGCGGATGGCTTCGCCGGCACCGGTGAAACTGAGGGCGGCTGCCGGTCGCTGACGCAGGCCGCACGGCAAAATGACGTTGCGCCGCAGCCCTTGCGGCCAGGATATTCATAAACATCGACCGGCGCAGGCGAGATTGTCGCACAGTGCGTCCATATTGTCTGACATCCCGGCGCTGCCGCGCATCGGCGATGATTGACCTCAAGAAAATTTTGCGAAGGCGGCATTTAATCCGTGAATACAGGCTCCGACATCGGCAGTGACCGACCGCAGAAGGCGCGCACCCCAAAGGCCCGCACGGCGACGCTCGACAAGGATCTCGACAAGATCAGCTCGGTCGAGGATGCCTCCAAGCACCTCGGCCGGCGGCTTGCGGGATCGGGTGCCGGCTTTCTGTTTCTGCTGGCGGTGATGATCTTCACGCTCGCCTCCACCGCCGGCCATCCGGATACGCTGGTGGCGATTGCAGCGGCCGTTCTTGCCGGCTACATGGCCATGAACATCGGCGCCAATGACGTGGCCAACAATATTGGCGCTGCCGTCGGCTCCAAGGCCCTCAGCCTCGGGCTCGGCCTTGCCCTTGCTGCCGTCTGCGAAGTTGCCGGCGCGCTCATTGCCGGAAACAAGGTCGCGGGCACCATCGCCAACGGCATTCTCTATGCGGACCGCGTGGCAAACCCGGATCTCTTCGTCTGGGCGATGATGGCAGCACTGCTTGCCGCCGCGATCTGGATCAACATTGCCACCTGGATCAGCGCGCCGGTATCGACCACCCATGCCATTGTCGGCGGCGTCATGGGGGCCGGCATTGCCGCCGCCGGTGTCAGTGCCGTCAACTGGACGGTGCTGGCCGGCATCGCCACCAGCTGGGTCGTCTCCCCGCTTCTCGGGGCCGCGGTGGCGGTTGCCATGCTCGCCTTCATCAAGACCTTCATCATCTATACGCCCGACAAGATTGCCGCCGCCCGCCGCTGGGTGCCGGTGCTGATCGGCGTCATGGCCGGCTCCTTTGCCGCCTATCTGATGCTGATGCTGCCGATAGAAATCCTGAGCGTTGCCCTGCCGCAGGCGCTTTTGGTCGGCCTTGCCTTCGGCGCAACAGTGACCCTCATGTCCCGCCCGCTGGTCAGGCGCCAGTCGGAGGGTCTGGACAACCGCAACCAGTCGCTGCGCAAGCTCTTCCAGCTGCCGCTGATCTTTTCGGCCGCCCTTCTCTCCTTTGCCCATGGCGCCAATGACGTGGCCAACGCCATCGGACCGCTGGCCGCCATCATCGGCACGCTGAACGACGGCCCGCTGGTGGCCGATGCCCCGCTGCCGCTCTGGGAACTGCTGATCGGCGGCCTTGGCATTTCCATGGGCCTGCTGCTGTTCGGACCAAAGCTGATCCTGCTGGTCGGCAAGGAAATCACCAAACTCAACCCGATGCGGGCCTATTGCGTGGCGCTGTCTTCGGCCGTCACCGTCATCCTTGCCTCCTCCATCGGCGCCCCGGTCAGCTCCACCCATATCGCGGTGGGCGCCGTCTTCGGCGTCGGACTGTTTCGCGAATGGCACCACCGGCATTCGAACCAGCGCAAGGCCTATCTCGCCCAGATCGCGCCGGGCGGCGGTGAGGGTTTGGAAAAGCCGGTCGGCGAGGTCAACACGGCCGAATTGCGAAGGCGTTACCTGGTGCGCCGGTCGCATCTGCTCACCATTGTCGGCGCCTGGACGATTACCGTTCCCGTGTCCGGAGCCCTTGCGGCGCTCATTGCGATGCTTATGTTCCGCCTGTTCGTGTAACCGCACGGCTTTGAATAAAACGACACCTGAACGGGGCATTCCGGATGCGCGCCAATTTCCGCATGCAGCGGCTTTTCATCGACACGCCGCTCTCGGCCGGTCTGGCCCTGGAGGCAACGAGCGACCACTTCAACTATCTCGTCAACGTGCTGCGCATGGCCGAAGGCGACGAGGTTCTTGTGTTCAACGGCCATGACGGCGAATGGCGGGCACGACTTCTTCTTCCGACCCGCAAGAAGTTGCTGCTTCAGCCGTTCGAGCAGACGCGGCCGCAATCGCCCCTTTCCGACCTGCATTATCTGTTCGCGCCGCTGAAGGTCGGCCGGCTGGATTATCTCGTGCAGAAGGCGGTGGAGATGGGGACCGGCCTGTTGCAGCCGGTGATGACCCAGCATGTGCAGGGCAAGATCACCAGCCTGGAGCGGCTTCAGGCCAATGTGGTGGAGGCGGCCGAGCAATGCGGCGTGCTGGCCGTGCCGCAGGTGACGGCACCGGTGAAGCTCAAAGATCTCTTCGACACCTGGCCCGCCGACCGGCGCATCATCTTTTGCGACGAGGGCGAGGAAAGCCAGAACCCGCTGCCGATCCTCAACGAGATCAGGGAGCGCAAGCTGGCGCTGCTGATCGGCCCGGAAGGCGGGTTTTCTGAAGAAGAGCGGACACTGCTGCGCAGCCTGGCCTTCGTGACCGCCATTCCGCTCGGGCCGCGCATCCTCAGGGCCGATACCGCAGCGGTGGCAGCCCTTGCACTCGTGCAGGCCACAATCGGCGACTGGCGATGACGGGGCGAGAACGAAGACGCGTGCCGACACACTTCAGAGAAATTCACTTGCGCCGCCGCTAGATCCGGTACAAGCAGCATTCCCGAAGGCGATTGCCGCCTTCGGACCGTGCCCCACTTTCAAGAGCCCGTATCCCAGACAAGGTCGACTTCATGGCCCGCGACACCACCGATCACACCCCCCTTACCTCCGTCTCGGAGATGGCCGACTATCTGGCCGGGGGCTGCAAGCCGGAAAACAGCTTCCGCATCGGCACAGAGCACGAGAAATTCGCCTTTTTCCAGAAGGACCACACGCCGGTTCCCTATTTCGGCGAGGCCAGCATTTCAGCGCTCCTGAAGGGCATGCAGCAGAAGCTCGGCTGGGAGCCGATCATGGATGGCGACAACATCATCGGGCTCGGCGAGACCGGCGGCATGGGGGCAATCTCCATCGAGCCGGGTGGCCAGTTCGAGCTGTCGGGCGCCCCGCTTGAAACGCTGCATGAGACCTGTCGCGAATCCAACCAGCATCTGGCCGTGCTGCGCGAAGTGGCCGAGCCCATGGGCATCCGCTTCCTCGGCATCGGCGGCAGCCCGAAATGGACGCTTGCCGAAACGCCGGTCATGCCGAAATCCCGCTACAAGATCATGACCCGCTACATGCCGAAGGTCGGCCGCCACGGGCTGGACATGATGTACCGCACCTGCACCATCCAGGTGAACCTCGACTTTGCCTCCGAAGCCGACATGGCGCGCAAGATGCAGCTGTCGCTCAAGCTGCAGCCGCTGTCGACGGCACTGTTTGCCGCCTCGCCCTTTACCGAGGGAAAGCCGAACGGGCTTCTGTCCTGGCGCGGCGAGATCTGGCGCGATACGGACAATGCTCGCGGCGGGCTGATGCCGAAGGCGTTCGAGCCCGGCTTCGGTTTCGAGACCTATGTGGAATGGGCGCTCGACGTGCCGATGTATTTCATCGTGCGCGACGGCAAATATCATGACTGCACCCACATCACCTTCCGCCAGTTCATGGCCGGCGGGCTGAAGGGCGAGGTTGCCGACTGGCAGCCGACGCTCGGCGACTGGACGAACCATCTGGGCACGCTGTTTCCGGATGTGCGGCTGAAGCGCTACCTCGAAATGCGCGGCGCAGACGGTGGCCCGTGGCGGCGCATCTGCGCGCTTCCGGCCTTCTGGGTGGGTCTTCTGTACGACGATGCGGCGATGAGTGCCGCCGAAGAGGTCACCCGCGACTGGACCTATCAGGATGTGCTGGCGCTGCGCGATGCGGTGCCGGCCGGCGGCCTTGCCGCAACGATTGCCGGCCGCCCGCTGATGGAGGTCGCCCGCGACATCGTCGCCATCTCCCGGCAGGGCCTGAAGGCCCGCAACCGCCTGAACGGCGACGGCGCCGACGAAACGCTGTTCCTCCAGCCTCTGGAAGAAATCCTCGCCAAGAAGAAGGTGCTGGCGCAAGAACTTCTGTCGCTCTACGAGGGCCGCTGGAACGGCTCCGTCGAGCCGGTTTTCGAGGAATACCAGTATTGAGCGTCACGCCTTCCCGGCGCGGGACAGTTTAAAGCTGAACAAACCGGTTCCGTCCCGGATTTTTCCAGTTATAGTGGCTGGACAAAAGGGGATTCCAGAAAGGAGCCGGTGACGATGCTGCCGCTGTTCGACATGATGCTGAAGGCGCAGAACGGCGCCGCAATGGACACTCTGGCCAAGCAGTTCAATCTGGCACAGGAGCAGGCGGCACAGGCGATGGCGGCGCTCCTGCCGGCCTTCTCCTCCGGCCTTAAGCGCTCCAGCAGCAATCCGTATGATTTCAGCGCGCTGATGAGCGGCATGTTTTCCGGCGCCTATGGCAAATATTTCGAAGACATCAACAAGGCGTTCACGCCGCAGGGCATGGCCGACGGCAATGCGGTTCTGGAACGCCTGTTCGGCTCCAAGGACGTTTCGCGCGCGATTGCGGCGCAGGCCGCACAACTCACCGGCATCGGCCAGGACGTGCTGAAGCAGATGATGCCGGCCATGGCCGACACGATCATGGGCGGCCTCTTCAAGCAGATGACCGGACAGGTCGGCACGAACCCGTTTTCGCCGGAAGCCTTGGGCCAGGCAACGCAGCAATGGCTGCAGGCGATCGGTTTCCAGGCCAAGCCCAAGCCGCAGCCGGCGACCATCCCGTTCGACAACCCGATGTTCCAGGCCATGCGCAGCCTGTGGGGGCTGGAAAAGCCCGCAGACGCGCCAGCGCCGAGCAACCCTTTCACCGACAATCCGTTTGCCAAGGCCTTCCAGGACATGATGAGCGGCAGTTTCTCCACGCCCGAGGCGGCCCCTCAACCGGCCAAGGCCGCAGCGCCGAAGGCCGGGGCACCCTCAGCCCCCACCGGCAAGCCGGAGATCGAAAAGTTTCAAGCCGTTCTCTCCAGCATGTTCGACAGCGGCGTCGAGGTGCAGAAAGCCTACCAGAAGAACATGGAAGCGATCTTCGAGGGTTATGTGCGCGCGCAACAGGCCGGCGAGGCTCCCAAGGCCTCTGTCTGATCTCTTCAGTCGACGGTCGCAAATGTGGACATAAAAAAGCCCGGCGCGGATAAACCGGCCGGGCAAGTATGCAGGGCGATTGGCGTTTACCCTGCGGGGAAAACAGGTCAGGGGCGGCTTTGCCCCCAAGGCGCGCGCCGGCCGCGCAGGCGGGCATGCGGCGGCAGAAGCGCATGCGGATCCTGCAACAGGCCGGACTGGCTCATGGCGCGTTCGACCTCCAGCCGCGTCAGGCCGATGTCGAACAGCTGGTGATCTTCAAGCTCGCAGATATGCGTCAGCGCCCGGCGGTTGCGAAGCGCACGAAGAACGGTTTTGCTCCAGTCCGCGGCAGAGGCGATCACATCGGCAAAAAGGCGCACATTGCCTTTCCGGGTGACGGAAAGAGTGCGGGTCATGGTCCGTTCAGTCGTGCTCATGGGAACTTCCTTTCTTCAGGCACGAAAATTCATTCCTTAAACAGTGTCAGGCCGCCCGCATCGGGCTGCCGTATCCGAAAAGGAAGGCAGGGACGACGCTTTTCAAAAGCGCCCTCTGTTTGGCTTTGCCCTTGCGTTATGCGAATTCTCCATTGATCAGTCCAACGAATGTTTCTAATGATTAGCATCAACCTCACTGATGGATGTGTCGCCGATGTCTGCTCCCCTTGATACTGACCAGTTGCAAACCTTCGTCGCCATCGTGGACAGCGGCAGCTTCACCAAGGCCGCCGACCGCGTGTTCAAGACGCAAAGCGCCGTTTCCATGCAGATGCGAAGGCTTGAGGAACGGGTGGGCAAGCAGCTGTTTACCAAGGACGGGCGCGGCAACCGGCTGACGCTGGAGGGTGAAAAGCTCTTGAACTATGCCCGCCGCATTATCCGGCTGAACAACGAGGCCATTGCCGCCTTCGACGACAACCGGCTGGAGGGGACGCTGCGCATCGGCACGCCCGACGATTATGCCGACCGCTACATGCCTGAGATCATCGGGCGTTTTGCAAAAACCCATCCGAATGTCGAGCTGTTCATTGTCTGCGAACCCTCGGTGGATCTGGCGGAAAAGATGGCGCGGGGCGAGCTGGACATCGCGCTTGTGACGCATAATCCGCGCGCGCGCCAGTCGGACGTGGTGCGCACCGAGCCGCTCTGCTGGGTGGCCTCTGCCAATCACCCGCTGCGCGACGACGCACCGGTGCCGCTGGCCGTTGGCCGGCGCGATTGCAACTGGCGCCAGCTTGCCTGTTCGGCGCTCGATGCCGATGGACGCGAATACCAGATCCTGTTTACCAGCTGGTCGTCGATGGTGGTGGCCTCGGCGGTTCTGGCCGGCATGGCCGTCTCCATCCTGCCCGAATCGGCCCTTCGTCCCGGCATGAAGGTGCTGTCGCAGTCGGACGGTTTTCCGCCGCTTCCGCCGGTGCAGATCGGCCTGATGAAGCGGCCGGGCCTGTCGCCCTCGCTGATGACGGCGATCACCGACCATATCACCGCCTGCCTCGACAACATTTCGCCGGCCGTTGCCCCCGACGACCTCGACGGCGACATGAAGGCCTTTGGCCGGGCTGCCGCCCGCCTGCGCACCGCCCAGATGATGCCGGGCTGGTAATCGCCGACCCCCTGCCGTTCGGGACAAGCCGGCCTTCGCAAAAGCGTTTCCGGCTTAAGCGCCCTGTCGCCTTCCGGTGACCCACGAGCGGACATAAAACCGCACCCACGCATGTTCCGGGCCGATCCCAAGCGATGGACGGCACGCAAGCAGTGCTTGTAACGTCGTGTCTGAAGGCACCCTCGCCTGACGCGACCGCCGCTCCGCCGAGCTCGGCGCCCCATCACTGTGCCCCTTCCGCACACTCTGCAACGCCATACCGCAAATCGCACCCAGGCCATTTACAGCGGATTATTCAGCGTATTATCTAGAATAAAACTTCAACGATTCCCCCAATTTGCACGAATACTAAATATCAAACCCGGAAAATCTCCGAAATATATTTATATTCGAATAATTTGAGCTCATCGTTGATCAAAAACGAGGGAGGAAGCTATGCATTCATTTTTATATTCGCAGCGTCGCGGACACGATCCTTTATATACGGGATCATATAATTCCTGTGGTAGGCTCGCCCTGCGCCATGCGCTCCTGATGACGACGGTTTGCGTGCCGCTTTCGCTTCTCGCGCTGGCGGCAGCCGGCGTGCGGACCGCGTCTGCGCAGTCCATCACGGCAACCGGCGATATCAGCCCGACACTACCCGGCCCAACCGGCTCCTGGTCGCCGTCCGGCCGGCTCGAAGTGGGTGCAACGAGCACGGGGGCGCTCAGCGTCACGGATGGCGCGACCCTGAACTCGATCGATTCCGCACTTGGCCTGGCCGCCGGCAGCAACGGAAGCATCACCATCAGCGGACAGGGCTCCACCTGGATCAACCAGGGCGGCATCCTGATGAACGATGTCGGTACCAGTTCGCTCACCATCTCGGACGGCGCGCGGATGGAGACCGTCAACGGCAGCCTCGCTATGGGCCCGAATTCAAGCCTCACCATCACCGGCGCCGGCACATCGGTCGATCTTGGAACCCTGACCGCAACGGATCCGCCAGACTGGACGAGTGCGGCGGGTTATCTCAGTCTCAACGAGGGAACGGCGACGCTGTCCAATGGTGCAACCCTGCATGACGATGGTGGTTATGTCGGTGGCGCGGGAGCAAGCTGGGCCGAAATGACCGTGACAGGCCGGGGCACGCATTGGACGAACAGCCTCAACGTCTATGTCGGCGGCAACGGAAACGGCACTGTCGGTTATGGGCGCCTCACTGTCTCCGACGGCGCCGTGGTATCGGCCCATACCGGCGCGGTCGGCACCGATACCGGCTCCTTCGGCGAGATGACGCTGACGGGTGCAGGCACGCGGTTTGAAACCCTGGCGAATGCGCATTTTTCTGGAAACATGCGCGTCGGCTTCAACGGCAACGGCATCGTGACCGTGACGGATGGCGCAGAACTGCTGGTCAGCAACCAGCTCGATATCGCCACCTATGCCGGCAGCACCGGCACGCTGAACATCGGCGCGGCGCAAGGGTCGGCGGCGACCGCAGCCGGCACGATCTCGGTAACCAACGGCATCTATTTCGGCGACGGCACGGCCAAACTGGTGTTCAACCACACCAGCGACGCCTATGAATTTGACCAGAAACTGTTCGGAAATGGCGGCGATATCCTGCAGATCGCGGGTACAACCATCTACACCGGCGATGGATCGGGCTTTACTGGCACAACGCATGTGGAAGGCGGAACGTTCGTGCTGAATAGCACGCTCGGCGGGACGATCGAAATCGGAACAGGCGGCACGCTGAAAGGGTCAGGCTCCATCGGCGCGATCGAGATTGCCACCGGCTCCACCGTGGCACCGGGCAATTCCATCGGAACGCTCAACACCTCGGGCACCTATGTCCAGCAGGCGGGCGCACTTTATGAAGTGGAACTCGACCCCACCTCGACGGCCTCGGACCTGATCAATGCGGGCGGCACCGCCACGCTGCAGCCCGGAGCGCTGATCTCCTGGTCCCGCGGTGCCGCCGGCAGCTTCGTGCCCGGCGCGCAATACACCATCCTGACGGCAGCCGGCGGTCTCACCGGAACCTTCGACTGGTCCGGCTCTCCCGCCGTTTCAGCCTTCTACGATCTGGTCGATTCCTACGACGCCAACAATGCCTACCTGACTGTCACCCAGACGACGGCGTTTACCGATGCCGCCCAGACACCAAACCAGATTGCCACGGGCACGGTTCTGCAATCGCTTGCCAGCACCAACAGCCTGCGGGCAGCCGTCGGTATGACGGCCGATTTCGATGCGGCGCGGGCTGCTTTCGATCTGGTTTCGGGCGATGTCTTTGCCTCCCTGCGGTCGCAGATGCTGGATCACGCCCGCGTTTCCAGCCAGGCTGCCTTTGCGCGACTTGCCGATGACGAAGAGGGTTTTTGGGCCACCACCCATGGCGGGCGTCTTTCCCTGTCCAGCGACGGCAATGGCGGCGCAATGGCCGCCAACAGTTTTGACATGATCGCCGGCATGGATCGCAGCCTCGGCGACTGGCGCCTTGGCGTGTTGATCTTCGGCGCCACGCAGCATATTTCTGCCGGAGACCGGGACATGACCGGCACGCTGAACACCGGCGGACTCGGCGCCTATGCCGGCGCCGACTGGGGTGCAACGGCCTTCGATCTGGCGGCGAGCTTCGGCTACAGCGGCATCGACACCACCCGCAACGTGACCATCGGCAGCTTTTCCGATCACCTGACGGGCGATTATGGCGGGCTTTCCGGCCAGGTGTCTGCCCGCCTGTCGCAGCGCATCAGCACGCCGCAGTTTGACATCGTGCCTTTCGGCGAGGCCATCTACCTGACGGCCTCCACGCGCGACCTGCGTGAAAGCGGCGGCCTTGCCGCCCTGTCTGTCGATGGCGACACCGATCATGCGCTGATCGCAACGATCGGCACGACGGTTGAAAAGGGCCTGACGCTGGAGGACGGGCGAAAGGCGGATCTGAAGCTGGGGCTGGGCTGGCAGCATGCCGATGCCGACACGCCCCAATCGCGCAATGCCTTCTCCACCGGCAATGCCTTCACCGTGTCAGGGGTTGCCTTGCCGGAGAATGCGCTGGCGCTCAATGCAAGCTTCGGTGTTGCCGTCAGCGAGAAGGCAGCGCTCGGGGTGAGCTACAATGGGCTGCTGAGCGGCGACGGCGATGCCCATGCCGTGAAGATCAACTTTAACAGCCGCTTCTGACGATAAGGGCGGTGCGCGGCAATCCTGCGCGCACCGCCGGTATTTGCAGCGTGGGTCAGCCGAGATATTTCCGGAAGAACGCCACCGTTCGGCTCCAGGCGAGATCTGCTGCTGCCTTGTCGTAGCGGGCGGCCGAGGTATCGTTGTTGAAGGCGTGGTTGGCGCCGTCATAGATGAAGATCTCGAAGGTCTTGCCGCCCGCCTGGAGCGCCTTGCGATAGGCGTCGATGCCGGCATTGATGCGCTCGTCGAGCCCGGCATAGTGCAGCATCAGCGGCGCCTTGATCTTGGCAACGTCGGCGGCCGGCGGCTGGGCGCCGTAATAGGCGACGCCGGCATTGAGGTCCGGCGCGGCGACCGCCAGACGGTTCACCAAGCCGCCGCCCCAGCAGAAGCCGATGGCGCCGACCTTGCCGTTTGCCCCTTCGCGCTTCGACAGGAATGCCCGCGTCGCCTCGCCATTGGCAACGGTTGCGCCCATGTCGAGGGTGGAAAACATCTGGCGGGCCTGATCCTCGTCGGTCGGCGTGCCGCCATTGGGCGAGAGGAAATCCGGGGCGAGCGCCACAAAGCCCTCGAGCGCCACGCGGCGCGCCACATCGCGGATATGGTCGTTGAGGCCGCGATTCTCGTGGATGACGATGACCGAGCCGAGCGGACCGGCCGGATTTTTGGGCGCGACCAGATAGCCCTTCATCTCGCCGCCGGCGCCGGGATAGGTGATATCGGCACCGGTCAGGCGGGCATCATCTGCCGGCACGAGCGCTGCCTGCGCATGGCTTGCTGCCAGCATCGGGGCAATGGCGGCAGCCGCCGCACCGGAGCCCGCAAGCAGGGTCAACCGCTCCATGAACTTTCGCCGGTCAAGGCTCAGATGGGTATATTCATCATAGGCATCGATCATCGCCTGCGTGATCTTCGGCGTCTCGGTCATGGCATGTCCTCCCTGGAAAGACCCTCTGGCTCGCATTGTGGTGGGCACAGGACGACATGTCGGACGCAATCCGGCAACAGCACCCGTCACACATGTACGTGATGAGTGCGGCACCGGATCAAGCCCTGCGGGCGTATGGGCCCGGCAAAACGGTCAGCCCATGTGCCAGCCGTGGCTGACGGTGATCGACTGGCCCGACAGCGCATTGGTCTTGAATGCGGCGAGGAAGAGGGCGACGTCTGCCACATCCTCCACCGTGGTGAACTCACCATCGACGGTTTCGCCGAGCATCACCCGCTTCACCACCTCGTCCTCGGAAATGCCGAGCGTTTTTGCCTGTTCGGGGATCTGCTTGTCGACCAGCGGCGTTCGCACGAAACCGGGGCAGATGACATTGGTGCGGATGCCGAACTCGCCGCCTTCCTTGGCGAGCACCCGGGCCAGGCCGAGCAGCCCGTGCTTTGCCGTGACATAGGCGGATTTGAGTGGCGAGGCTTCATGCGAGTGGACGGAGCCCATGTAGATGACCGCGCCGCCGCCGTTTGCCTTCATGTGCGGCACGCAGGCCTTGGTGGTCAAAAAGGCGCCGTCGAGATGGATGGCGAGCATCTTTTTCCAGTCGGCAAAGGGGAAATCCTCGATGCGGTGGACGATCTGGATGCCGGCATTGGAGACGAGGATATCGACGCGGCCGAAGGTTTCGACGGTCTTTGCAACGCCGGCATTCACCGCCGCCTCGTCCGTTACGTCCATGGCAATGCCGATGGCCCGGCCGGGACCGATGGCGGTGAGTTCCTTGGCTTTTGCTTCCGCCGCATCGAGCCTCAGATCGGCGATGACGACATGGGCGCCCTGTTCGACATAGCGCCTGGCGATCTCGGCGCCGATGCCGCTTGCCGATCCGGTGACGATGGCGATTTTTCCGTTGAGTGTCATGGTGCGGTCTCCTTCAAATCATTCGGGCCGCCCCGTCGGCGTGTCTTTTACCGGCTGAGGGTCCGTCGTTATTCGTCTCGCTGCCTGTCCTGGGCGAGATCGAAGATCTGGATGCCGTCCTTCGGGCGGCCGCGTCTTGTCCATTTGGGGTGTTTGAGCGTGTGCATCACATCGTCATAGCCAGCCTTCCAGTTGGCCTCGACGCTGGCGCGGGAAAACTCGGCATCCATGGCGTGCGAATCGTAGGCGGCGCTGCGGTGAATGAGATGGACGAGCGTCACGTCATATTCGATGCCGACCGAGCGCAGCAGTTTTACATCTTCGTCGTCGTGAAGCTCCGGCGGCAGTTTTTCGAGAAGGCGGCGGGCGGCGCGGCGAAATATCTGCTTGCGGGCAAACTCGTCGGTATTCATGCGTGTGCGGCTGGAATAGCGGATTTCCTTGACGCGCGCGTCCACCTCCATGAGGTCGCGGGGCATCTCGCCGCGGGCGGGAAACAGGTCCACCTGGAAGATGCACAGATCCGCGTCGAACCCATCCTCCGCCAGCACATATTGCAGCGGCGTGTTGGAGACGAGGCCGCCATCCCAGTAGAACTCGCCCTCGATTTCCACCGGCGCAAAGCCCGGCGGAAGCGCCCCGGAGGCTGCCACATGGCGGGATGTCAGCCGAATGTCGCGATTGTCGAAATAGGCGAAATTGCCGCTTTTGACATTGACGGCGCCAAGGCTGAGGCGAATGTCGCCACGGTTGATGCGATCGAAATCGACGAGCCTGTCGAGCGTCTTCACCAGCGGTTCCGTATCGTAATGGCTGATCATCACGTCGCGGTTGAACAGAAGCTGGTAGGGGGTTTGCAGGCGCGGCGAGAAGAAGCCGGGAATGCCGGTCACGGCGCCGGCGAGCACCGACCAGTCCTTCAGAAACCGCCTGGCATCGTCCTGAACCACCGGTCCGAAGTCGAGGCCGGAAGACACCATCTCCCAGAACTGCCTCAGATTATCCACCCGCCGCTCTTCCGGGCTTCCGGCTATGATGGCGGAATTGATGGCGCCGATGGAAATGCCGGCCAGCCAATCCGGCTTGATGCCCTGATTGTGCAGCGCCTCGAACGTGCCCGCCTGATAGGCGCCGAGCGCACCGCCGCCCTGGAAGACAAGAATATTTTCGATAGACCGCATGCTAGATAACTCCCGATGCTTTCTGCTCTTCGCACATGCAGCATCTTCATCTTCACATGGGGCGGCACAAGGCGATTGTCATGGCCTTGAACATTAAACTTCGTTCATGGGGGGGAAGCTTAGCCGAACTTGCCGCCCCCGTGCGGAGGGCTATTGCATATGCAGAAAGTCCCCTCCCAAACCCTCCCCACAAGGGGGAGGGCTTAACCCGGCCGCACCTTCTGATGGGGGAACGGGACGCTTGCCGGATCGAATCTCCCCCCTTGTGGGGGGTCCGAAGGACGGGGCGAGACCCGTGGCTCGACCACGGTCGGCCCGGCAGGGCAGAGAGGGTCTTATTTCAAATGCGATAGCCGTACCCCCGTGCGGGGCGGCAATCGGGATAGAGGCTGAAAATCAGCTCAGCCGGCAAGATCCAGCACGATGCGGCCGTCGATCTTGCCTTCCTCCATGCGGTGGAAGATGGCGTTGATATTCTCGATCTTGTCCCAGGAGAAATGCGAGGCGACCTTGCCTTCGCCGGCAAATTGCAGGCTTTCCTCGAGATCCTGACGGGTGCCGACGATGGAGCCGCGCACGGTGATGCGCTTCAGCACCGTCTCGAACACCGGCAGCGAGATAAAACCCGGCGGCAGGCCGACCAGCGCCATCGTGCCCTTGGAGCGCAGGAAGCCATAGGCCTGTTCCATGGCCTTTGGCGAAACGGCCGTCACCAGCGCACCGTGGGCGCCACCGGTTGCCTTCTGCACCTGTGCGATGGCATCGGCGTAGCGACCATTGACCACCACGTCGGCGCCAAGTTTCTTGGCAAGCTCCAGCTTGTCGTCAAAAATGTCTGCGGCCACCACATGCATGCCCATGGCCTTGGCATATTGCACGGCCATATGGCCAAGCCCGCCAATGCCCGAAATGACCACCCATTCGCCGGGACGCACTTCGGTTTCCTTCAACCCCTTGTAGACGGTGACACCGGCGCAGAGGATGGGGGCGGCGGCGCCGAATTCGAGATTGTCCGGCAGGCGCCCGACGAAATCAGGATCGGCGAGGCCATATTGGGCAAAGGTGCCATTGACCGAATAGCCGGTGTTCTGCTGGCTGCCGCAGAGCGTTTCCCAGCCGGTGCGGCAGGGATTGCAGCAGCCGCAGGCCGTGTGCAGCCACGGCACGCCGACACGGTCGCCTTCCTTGATGCGGGTGACGCCTGCCCCGAGCTTGGTGACGTAGCCGACGCCCTCATGGCCCGGAATGAACGGCGGATTGGGCTTGACCGGCCAGTCGCCGTTTGCCGCATGCAGATCGGTATGGCAGACGCCGGTCGCCTCGTATTTGACGAGGATCTGGCCGGGGCCGGGTTCCGGGATCGGCATTTCCTCGATGGTGAGCGGCTTGCCGAACGTGCGCACCACTGCGGCCTTCATCATTGCTGCCATGGATCTTCTCCTCGAACCGATGGCGGCACCGCCCGGGTGCCGCGCGTTTATCCTGCAAGCGTTTTTCCGCCTGCAACGGTTCTAGAGGACCGGACCGTGTGACAGTTTGATCTGCCGCAAAACCCGTCAATCTCTCAGGTCAGCGCCAGCCAGACGATCAGCCAGCCCCAGATGCCAAGGAGGCTTGCCACGCCCAGCATGAAAAGATTGCGGCGCAGGAACACGCGGTTGCTCGTCACATGCACGTAGGAATGGGCATAGCGGGAGGCGACGAACAGCCAGGCCAGGATGACCGTGCCGAGATTGTCGCCATCCACGGCAAACAGCGTCAGGCAGCCGATGTGGAAGAACATCGGCAGTTCGAACTGGTTCTTGAGGTTGTTGTGGACGTAAAGACTGTCTGCCGGCTCCTGCAGATTGTCCCGAAACTGCTCCACGGTGGCACGCCCCGCCTTCACCGCCGCCACGCGCCGCCTGGACAAGAGGATATAGAGCACAAGGACGAGCGCCGCATGTGCGACCATTGGCCAGATCATGGCCTCATTGGAAATCATCAGTCATCCTCGCGGTTTGGCGTAATCGTCGGCGCGTCTTAGCCGAAGGATACCCGGAAGGGAAAGCCTCGCGGCGGTTTAATCACGCCAAGATCAGACGGCGCACCGCGAGGAAAGACTGGGCGGCCGGCAGACATTGCCAACCGCGTTGCTGTCGGACGGATGGTGGAACCCTCAGGCACCGCCCGGATAGTTGGGGCTTTCGCGCGTGATCGTCACGCCATGCGGATGGCTTTCGCGAAGGCCGGCGCCGGAAATGCGCACAAAGGTGGCCTTTTCCTGGAAATCGACGATGTCCTTGCCGCCGACATAGCCCATGGCGGCCTTGAGGCCACCGGCCAGCTGATGCAGCACGGCCGAGACCGGGCCCTTGTAGGGCACCTGGCCTTCAATACCTTCAGGCACCAGCTTCAGCGTGTCGCGCACTTCCGCCTGGAAGTAGCGGTCGGCCGAGCCCCGCGCCATGGCGCCGACAGAGCCCATGCCGCGATAGGCCTTGAACGAGCGGCCCTGGTAGAGATAGACCTCGCCCGGGCTTTCATCGGTGCCGGCGAGCAGCGAGCCGACCATGACGGCCGAGGCGCCGGCGGCAATCGCCTTGGCGACGTCGCCGGAAAACTTGATGCCGCCATCGGCGATGACGGGAATGTTATGCTTGCTGGCTTCGCCAACGGCGGCCATGACGGCGGCGAGCTGCGGCACGCCGACGCCGGCGACGATCCGCGTGGTGCAGATCGACCCCGGACCGATGCCGACCTTGATGCAGTCTGCGCCGGCATCGATGAGGGCGCGGGTGCCGTCACCGGTTGCCACGTTGCCGGCGATGATGCGAACGGCGTTCGTCATCTTCTTCACCTGCGCCACCGCATCGAGAACCTTCTGGGAATGGCCGTGGGCGGTATCGACCACGATCACATCGACGCCGGCCTCGATCAGGCGCTCGGCACGCTCGCGCCCGTCATCGCCGGTGGAGATGGCGGCGGCGACGCGCAGGCGGCCCTGCACATCCTTGGAGGCATGCGGGTTGAGCTGCGACTTCTCGATGTCCTTGACCGTGATGAGGCCGACGCAACGGCCTTCATTGTCGACCACCAGCAGCTTTTCGATGCGGTGGCTGTGCAGGAGCCGCTTGGCCTCCTGCTGTTCGACGCCGTCCTTGACGGTCACGAGGTTTTCGCGCGTCATCAGCTCGTAGATCTTCTGGGACGGATCGGAGGCAAAGCGCACGTCGCGGTTGGTGAGGATGCCGACGAGGCGGCCGGGGCGGCTGGCGCCCTCGACAACCGGGATGCCGGAAATGCCATGCGCGCTCATCAGCGCCTTGGCTTCGGCAAGGGTTGCTTCCGGGCCGATGGTGACGGGGTTCACCACCATGCCGCTTTCGAATTTCTTGACCTGGCGCACCTGCTCGGCCTGCTCGACGGGCGTCAGGTTGCGGTGGATGACGCCGATGCCGCCGGCCTGCGCCATGGCAATGGCAAGGCGCCCTTCCGTGACCGTATCCATGGCGGACGACAGGATCGGCAGGTTCAGCTCAATATCATGGGCAATGCGGGTAGCGATATTCGTCTGGCCCGGCATGACCTCCGAATGTCCCGGCTGCAACAGCACGTCGTCGAAGGTAAGCGCGTCCGCGCCGGTTGCTGATTCTACAATGCGAGCCATGGCCAATTTCCTTTAATGAATGGAAGTTCGGTCCGGCGGGAGGTTAACCGGAGGCGATCTTCAGGAATGGGAAGTTGGCGAGGGCAGGTAACACGGTTATGACGGGAAGGGAATAGGAAAAACCGTGGACCGGGATCTGGTTACGGCCTTCACTCCCCCCGCCCCTTCAAGGCAGCCGCGACAGGAGCGTCGCTCCCCAAGCATCCCGAGCGTCGCGGATCGCGCTTTAGCCGGCGACCTCCCCGGCCGCGGCGGCCTGCCGCTTCCGGACGAGCCCGCGAATACGCTCGGCATCCTGGCTGCGCACCGGATTGTAGACGACGAGGCCGAGATCGGGACGGCCATCCACGGCAAAACCAGAATATTCAAGCTCGATCGGCCCGAGGATCGCATGGTTGAGCCGCTTGGTGCCTTCCCCATGCAGGCCGACATCGTTGTCGTTCCACAGGCGCTCGAAATCCGGGCTACGGGCGCTGAGCTCGCTGACCAGATCGGTGATCTCGGCACTGGCACCGGCACGCGCCGCATCGGTCCGGAAGGCGGCCACCACAAAGCGGGCAATACCGTCGAAATCCTGTTGCGCGGCGCGGACACGGGGATTGCAGAACACCAGACGCAGGATATTGCGCTCCATCGGCGGCAGGGTCGCGTAATCGGTCATCACCACGCAGGCGGCCCCGTTCCAGGCCACGACATCCCAGGTGGCGGTGCGCACGATGGCAGGCGTCGTGTCCATGGCATCGAGCAGGCGTTGCAGGCGGGGTGAAATGCCCTCGACCGGCCGATAGCGGGCCTCGGGCGGATGGCCGAGCCCCAGCATGAACAGGTGCTGGCGCTCCGGTTCCGTCAGCATCAGGCCATTGGCGATGCGGTTCAGAACGTCTGCCGAAGGCGCGCCGCCGCGCCCCTGCTCCAGCCAGGTGTACCAGGTGGGGCTGATATTGGCGCGCTGCGCCACCTCCTCGCGGCGCAGGCCGGGCGTGCGTCTGCGGCTGCCGGAAAAACCGAAGCTTGCCGGATCGAGCCGCAGGCGGCGGTCGCGCAGATAGGTGCCGAGCGTATCGGGGGCTTTGGTCATCGCGAACCTGTTAGGTCTTATACCATGATAAAGTCACTACTTTAACAGGATGAAGTCTAGGTGCATCAGGCTCTCCAGACAAGACAGGAGACGAACCCATGCGGATCTTTCTAACCGGCGCAACCGGCTTCATCGGCTCGGAAGTGGCACGCAATCTCATTGAGGCAGGACATCAGGTGCTCGGGGTCACCCGCTCAAGGACCGGCGCAGAGGCACTCGCGGCGCTGGGTACGGAGGTTTTTCATGGCGACCTCAGCGACCCCGATGGTTTGGCCAAGGGTGCCGCCAGCTGCGACGCCGTCATCCACACAGCCTTCGATCATGATTTTTCGAACTTTGCCGCCAATTGCGAGAAGGATGCGCGGGTGATCGGAGCACTTGGCGCCGCCCTCAACGGCTCTGATCGCCCCTTCGTGATCACCTCGGTCACGGGCCTTGGCATGGTGGCGCCGGGACAGCCGGCCATCGAGGATCATTTTGACACCCACAATCGAAACCCGCGGATTGCCTCGGAACGGGCCGGCCGCACGCTTCTGGATCGCGGTCTCAACGTATCCTTCGTGCGTCTGTCGCAGATTCACGACACCCGCAAGCAGGGCCTTGTGACGGCCCTGATCGATCTTGCCCGGCGCACCGGGGTCTCTGCAATGCTGGGCGATGGGGCCGGCCGATGGTCAGCGGCTCCCCTTGAGAGCACGGCCCTGCTCTATCGTCTGGCGCTTGAAGAGAAAAAGCCCGGCGGGTGTTACCATGCGGTGGCCGAGGAGGGTGTTCCCCTTAACGCGATTGCCACAGCCATCGGCGAGCGCCTCAATCTTCCCGTCGTGTCTCTGGAGCATGAGGCGGCGGCCCATTTCGGCTGGCTGTCGCATTTCCTGGAAAGCGACTTCGTCGCATCGAGTGCGGCGACGCAAAAGCTGCTGGGCTGGCATCCGCAGGGGCCAAGCCTGCTGGACGACATCCGCAACCTGGATGATGGCGCCTGATCTGCCCAATCGTCTTCACCTGACCCCGCGGACAAGGACCGCAGGGTCAGGTGCAGGCCATCAGATGTCGAACTGGTAGGACTTGGGCACGAAACGGTATCCCGTCTCATGCTTTTCCGCATAGCCTACGGCCGGGAACGGCATGTGATAGCCGAGGAAGGCAATCCGATCGTTCGCGATCATGTCGAACACCGTCTTGCGGCTTGCGGCGGCCGCCTTCTTGTCCATGTCGAACTTTACTTCCCAGTCCGGCCGCTGCAGCGACAGCACGAAGTGGTTTGCCGTATCGGCCGTCAGAACCAGGCAACGCCCGCCCGATTCGATATTGTAGATCATGTGGCCGGGCGAATGGCCGAAGGCTTCCAGACTGGTAATGCCGCTGACCACGGTTGCGCTCTTGCCGATGAAAGTGGCCTTTTCGGCGAGCGGCTTGACATTGGCAAGCACCGCCTTGTGGCCGCCTTCCGCTGCCGTTCCCTGGCGCGCCGAGCTGCTCCAGAAATCATATTCCACCTGGCCGATGATGTAGCGCGCATTCGGAAAGGCCGGCTTGCCGCCTTCCATCAGGCCGCCGATGTGATCGCCGTGCAGATGCGTCAGCACCACCACGGTCACATCTTCCGGGCGATAGCCGGCAGCCTCAAGGCCCTCCAGCAGACGGCCATTGCCGGCGGCTCGGCCGTTTTCACCAAAGCCGGTATCAAACAGCACCCGGTCGCTTCCGGTATTGACCAGTGTCGGCGAGAAGGAATTGACGAAATTGTCCTTAGGCAGGAAATTCTGCTCCAGAAGCGCAGAAACCGTCTGCTCCTTCTGGTTGGTGCCGAAGGTTTCGCCGGGCTTTCCGGAGGCGCGCGCGCCGTCCTTCACCACGAGCACCTCAAATTCTCCAAGCTTGAAACTGTGCGTATCTGCCGGCAGGACTTTTGTCATGTGTCTATCCGTCGAGGTTTGTGTGCTGCTGGCTTGCGCCAGGGCGCGTCCGGACAGAACCGCCGGTGCAGCAAGAAAGCCCACCCCCGCCGTGCCCAGAAGCGCGCGCCGCCCCATTTGAAACTGCGTCATTGCCACCTCCCATGCGCAGACCGAATGCGCGTGTGCCGTCGTGACCGGTCGCAGCAACAGATATGGCAAAGACATGCAAAGGAGAACGCCTGTCACGTAGTCGTGATAGCCATGCCAGAGCCCCCGAAATCCAGTAGCCGGACGCCCAAACGAGGCGTAGGAAGACGCCAGCCGAAGTTTCGCAAAGCATGCCCGCCATGAACCGGATTGTCCCCCTCATTCTTGCCGTCGCTCTTTTCATGGAGCAGATGGATTCCACCGTCATCGCCACCGCCCTTCCCGCCATCGCGACCGACCTTGGCGTCGGGCCGATCACGCTGAAGCTGGCGCTTACCTCCTACATGGTGGCGCTTGCCGTGTTCATTCCCATCAGCGGCTGGATGGCCGACAAATTCGGCGCAAAAAGCATTTTCCGCGTGGCGATCCTCGTCTTCGTGGTGGGTTCCATCTGCTGTGCGGTTTCCTCGTCGGTCGTGGAATTCGTCCTGGCGCGCTTCCTGCAGGGCATGGGCGGGGCGATGATGACGCCTGTCGGGCGGCTTGTTCTGTTGCGGACGACGGAGAAGAAGGATCTGGTCTCGGCCATGGCGCTTCTGACCATTCCAGCCCTTGTCGGCCCGCTGACAGGGCCGCCGGTCGGCGGCTTCATCACCACCTATTTCACCTGGCACTGGATCTTTCTCATCAACGTGCCGGTGGGTCTTGCCGGCGTCTGGCTTTCCACCATCTACCTGCCCGACATCGAACGGCGCGCCGCGCCGCCGATCGACCTTTACGGTTTCCTGCTGATTTCGCTGACGGCCGCCGGCACCGTGTTCGGGCTTTCCGTCGTCAGCCTTCCGGCGCTGCCGCCGATCGTGGGGATCGTCACCACCATGATTGGCCTTGTCTGCGGTGGGCTTTACCTGCGCCACGCCCGCACGCACCCGGCCCCGATCCTCAAGCTGACGCTGTTTCGCAATCAGGCCTTTCGCGCCGCCATCACCGGCGGCACGCTGTTTCGCATCGCAACCGGCGCCGTGCCCTTCCTGATGCCGCTGATGCTGCAGCTATCCTTCGGCATGACGCCGTTCCAGTCGGGCCTCACCACCTTTGCCGGCGCACTTGGGGCGCTGACAGTGAAATTCGTTGCCAAGCGGCTGTTTGCCTCGACGGGCTTCAAGATGACGCTCATCGGCGCAAGCGTTGCCGGTGCGGCAACGACTGCGGTGAACGGCTTCTTTACAGCCCAGACGCCGCAGGGCGTGATCATTCTCTTCCTGTTTGCCTCCGGCCTTGCCCGCTCGATGTTCTTTACCGGCACCAATGCGCTCAGCTACTCCGAAATCGAGGATGACGAGGCAAGCCAGGCGACCTCGATCAGTTCGGTGCTGCAGCAGGTGAGCCTTGCGCTCGGCGTGGCCTTTGCCGCCTTCGTGCTGGAAGCCTCGTCCTATCTGTCGGGCTCGCACCTGCAGCTGGCGGATTTCCACCTTGCCTTCTTCCTGGTGTCGGTGGTGTCGCTCGCCTCGCTTCTACCGCTTCTGCCGCTCGATGCCGGCGCCGGTGCCGGCGTTTCCGGCCATCGCCGCTATGCGGCGCGGCCGGCCGAAGCGCCGGGCGAATAGACCTGAAACCCGCCCGAAAGCTCAGGCCTCGTCGTCCTCGTCCGGATAAGGCCGGCGAGGATCGCCGGCGTCTTCCAGAAGACCGTTTTCGCGGTGCATCTCGTCGCGGTAGCGGCCCATGACGCTGCCGTCCTTGCGGCCCTTGAACCCCTTGGCGAGCAGGAACATTTCCACCGATTCCTGGCGCGACGAAGCCGGCTTGATATGCAGCACCTGGCGGAAATTCTGCTTCAGCATATTGAGCAGGTCCTTTTCCGTGCCGCCCTGGAAGGTCTTTGCGAGGAAATGCCCGCCTTCGGCCAGCACTTCCACGGCAAAATAGGCTGCGACTTCGCACAGATGCATGGTGCGCAGATGGTCTGTCTTCTGGTGGCCGGTGGTGGGGGCCGCCATGTCGGAAATGACGAGATCCGGCGTGCCGCCGACGGCCTCCATCAGAAGCGCCGGGGCATTCTCATCCAGAAAGTCGAGCTGCAGGATTTTCACCCCCGGCAGCGGCGCCATTTCGAGAAAATCGATCGCGGCGACACGGATATCGCTATCGGTGGAGCCGGTGACCTTGGCGGCGATCTGCGACCAGCTGCCGGGGGCGGCCCCCAGATCGATGATGCGGCGCGCGCCCTTCAGCACCTGATTCTTCTCGTCGATTTCGAGAAGCTTGAAGGCGGCGCGGGCACGATAGCCCTCGATCTTGGCGCGCTGCACGTAAGGATCGTTGATATGCCGCTCGAGCCAGCGGCGCGAGGACGCCTTCAGCTTGCCCTTGTGGACCTTCTGGCCGAGCTTGCGGCCGATGGGAGCCTTGGTCATCGATGGTTCTCCGTGGCACCGCGTGCCGCATTATCGCCGGGGCGGCGGCCGCGAAAGCGCCGCCAGACGCCGTCATCCGCCATCATATCGGTCAGAAGGCCTTCGCGCAGGCCGCGATCGGCAACCCGCATGCGCTGGCTTGGCCAGCGTCGGCGGATCGCTTCCAGAATGGCGCAGCCGGCAAGCACCAGATCAGCGCGATCCGGCCCGATGCAGGGGTTGGCCGCGCGACCCTCGAAATCCCAGGACAGGAGCTTTTCCTGCATGGCGCTGACTTCCGCATCCGAAAGCCACAGGCCATCCACCTTGCGCCGGTCATAGCGTGGCAGATCGAGATGCACGCCGGCAAGCGTCGTGACCGTGCCAGATGTGCCGATCAGGTGGAAATCTTCCTCCGGACGCGCACTTTCCCCGCCAAGCGCCGGGCATTCGAAGCCGGCGAGCATGCCTTCGACCTCTTCGACCATGGCCGAAAACACTGCGGGCGTGACATTCTGCCCGCCATGGCGTTCCGACAATGTCACGACGCCGACCGGCAGCGAGGTCCAGTGGGTGATGTGGTTCGCAAGCCGCGAGGAGCGGTTGGCGCGGATGCGGATGACGGCGATTTCTGAGGATCCACCGCCGATATCGAAGAGCACGACGGAGCGCGCCTCGCGCCCGACCAGCGACGAGCAGCCGGACACGGCAAGCCGCGCCTCGGTTTCCCGGTCAATGATTTCCAGCTCCAGCCCGGTTTCGCGGGTGACGCGCGCCAAAAACTCCTCGCCATTGGCGGCAGCCCGGCAGGCCTCCGTCGCAATCAGCCGCATCTTGCGGATCGGCCGGTTGGCAAGTTTTAGCGCGCAGATGCGCAGCGCTTCCACGGCCCGGTCCATCGCCTCGGTGGAAAGGCGTCCCGTCGCGGCAAGCCCTTCCCCCAGCCGGACGATGCGCGAAAACGCATCGACGACGCGAAACTGCCCCGGCCGCGTCGGCTGGGCAATCAGAAGGCGGCAATTGTTCGTGCCAAGATCAAGCGCTGCATAAAGATCATCCGGAGCACCGCGATCGGCGGCGGTTCGGCCCGAAACGCCGTGCGGCACCGACAGCCCCGGATGCGCGCCTTGATGGCCTCCATGATGGCCCCCCTGATGCGCCCCGGCACCGCCATGTCCGTTGCGCCCGCGGGCGTCGTGCGGGCCCCCATGGGCGGGCTTTGACGGCAACCCCTTGCCCGAAGCCGCATGGGCATGCCCACCGTGGGCGCCATGAGACGGACCACCCGCCCGGCCGCCGTGGCTACCCTGCCCTGCTTTTCCGGAGGAACCTTGGCCGCCTGCAGCCTGCACTCCACCCCTATGAGCCGATCCATGCGGACCACCGCGCTCAAAGGCGCCACCCGGCTGAGAGCCGTGCCTGTTTCCACCGGAGGGTTGTGACTCTGCGTGAGAAAGGTGCGACGCGTCATGATGGTGTGCCGCAGACCCTGGCGCCTGCCCGTGAACCGCGGCATGCGTTCGGCCCTGGTCCGGCGCACCGCCGTGACCGCCCGCCGCAAGGTCCACGTCCTGCCCGCCACCCTGGCCAGCATTCCCCTGGCCGGCATGACCACCATGACTAGGACCGCCGTGACCGCCCAGCCCTTGTCCACCGTGCCCCTGTCCACCGTGCCCCTGTCCACCATGACCGTGCCCGGACCGCCCACCGCGCCCGGAGGCGGCAAGCGGACGTCCCTGCAGGCTGCGCGCTTCGCTTTTGCCCCGGCCACGCCGGCGCTTGCGCCCTGACGGTGCGCCCCGGTCGTCCGATGTCTGCGTGTCTACCTTTGATCCTGAGGCCACACCCGATGTCATGCCCGCGGCGAGGGCCGATACGGTCGAATGAAGACGGTGCGGTTGCGTCACCACCGGTTCACCGTCCGCCGCTACGGTTTGCGCCTTGCCGGCCATATCCTTCGGCGCGCGCGCGCGACGGCGCTTTCGCTTGCGCGGTGGTGCACTGTCCGTGCTTTGCGGGCGTCGGGCATCCGGGCGCTCGCCCTGGTCGATGCCATGCGCAACTGCTGCGGACGGCGGCTTGCCGCTCCGCTTGGCCTTTCGGCGACGTCCGGCCTTCTTGTCCGGTCGTCCTGCTGCTGACGCCCCGCCTTCGGGCGGCTTGCCGCCGCTGTCGGGGTTCATCACTGATCTATCCATCGTGCCGCGCAAGAGCCGTTCGGCCCGCTGCGGCGTTAATCGTTTCGTTGGCAAGAGGATAACAGCCGCAGACGATTTCGCCAATGGCTTTGTCAAAGCCGCTGCGCGCCGTCTCGCCCGCCCCCCGCGCCTGCGCCAATGGCCCGCTCCCCGCGCCAGCGCGAATGGCATGCAGGTGGGGACCTCAAAGCACCAGGGACACACGACCCGCCACCGTCCCCGGCCGTCAACCGACCCTCGACCTCGTCCTCACGACCTTTGCGCACACGAGCGAAAAAGTCGGAAATCGCCCCTTGATCGACCCGGAAAATCTGTTACAAGGCGCCCACCGACACGGTTCGGCCTTCGGCACCCACCCGAAAGCCATCAACCGCACAGTCCGAAACGCTCGCGTTTCGACGGACTGGGGAATAGTTCAATGGTAGAACGACGGACTCTGACTCCGTTAATCTTGGTTCGAATCCAGGTTCCCCAGCCAATTCTCCCAAATTCCTGTTATCCTTGATTTTTCCAGCCGCGCCGGATCCCGTTTTGGCATCATTGGCGACCTGATGCCCAGAACTGATGCCCAAAGGTGATGCCCAGCCGAATTCGGCGCGGTCGAACCTTCGGTCTCGATACAGGGTCTGTTCGTCATGGCTGTGCGCCACGAGGTCGAGAATCTCACCCGCCGCGGAAACATCTTCTACTGGCGCCCCCGGGTTCCGGCCGCTTTTACTCACTGCCAGCCCGGCAGCCGGCTTTCACTTAGCCTTCATTGTTCCGACCATAAAAAGGCTCAGATCATTGGCCGAAAGCTCAATACGCGGCTGGCCGAATTGAAGACGCATTCGAAGGAAGCGATGTCCAAGCAGCAGCTCCAGAAACCGTTCGAGCATGAGCGCGACAAGGAACTCGAACGGCTGGACGACATCAACATGATGGCCCGCCGCAACGGGCGCGGCGGCGACGTCGTCGAGATGGAACTCGATCTCGAGGCTGGCTGGGCCTGCCAGCTCGTCGCGAAGTTCGGAAGCCGGGTGGAGCTGACCCTGGAGGCGGGCTGCGCTGGTCTCACCTATCTGCTGAACAAGGACGTCCCGCAAACGCATGTCGATGCCATCAGGGCGAACTACAGGGCGGAACTCGCCATCGCCCGCAGCCCCGGCTTCGAAGACGGCATCCGACGGCTGATCTACAATTTTGAAATCGACGACACCGTCGCCAATCGTCAGCGCGCCATGCCGAAGGTCTTCGAAGGGCGCGCCGCGGCCCTTCTCGACATCACAGAGCGTCATGAACTGGTGGACAAAGGCCAGAGCGAATTCACGGGCAGCGGAAGAGCCCTGGCACCAACGACCGAAGTAAAGGCGGCCGACCCCCGACCCCAGGGATCTGATCCTGCGCCAACGCCTCGGGCGGCTGAACCACAAACTGCATCAGCTCTGACTGCCGCGCCAAAAGATCCGGTAACCGCCTGTCTCGATCTGGCCCCGCGCTCAGCCGCGCGCAAACAGGCGACCTCAAACGCTTCGGATGCCGAGCAACGCGTGGTCGCCGTTTCGGACTTCGAACAGGAGTGTGACAAGCTTATCGCCAACATGGGCAAGGAGTGGACGGCGGAGACTGCCCGTGATGCCAAGGCTCTTGTACGCATGTTCCAGTTCGTGCTTGCTGAACATGGCGTCAAGCATTCCGGGCAGATCGAGCAATATCACATCGGCCTGTTGCGCAAGCACTTCAACGACATTCCCATCGACTGGGGCCGCAGCAGCCGGATGCGGGTGATGTCGGCGCCGGAACTGCGCGCCAAGGGCCAGGAGATGCGCCGCGCGGCGGAGGCGTCCGGCACCAAACCCAAGGTCGGGCTGGCCGCCGCGACGATCCGCAAGCACCTTGGGAACCTCAGCCATTTCCTCAAACATCTGAAAGGCCACGGCTTCGAAATTGAGAGTTGGACCTTCGAAGGGATCCGGCCGAGAAAGCCCAAGGCTGGAGACATTCGTCAGCAGCAATACAAGCCGAAGCCGCAGGATATCGTTCCGATTTTCTCAAGCCCCATCTACTGCGGTTCGCGTGACCATCTACGCGGAAAACGGCGGCAACCCGGCAGGTATGTCTTTCATGATTCGCTCTACTTTCTGCCCATTCTCTTCACCTACCTGGGACCGAGACGCAGGGAGTTCGCCGGGCTTCATGTGAACGATATTGCCAAAGACGATGATGGCTATGTCATCCTTCTACGCACGAACAGCATCCGTCGATTGAAGACCACGCAGTCGCAACGCTTGCTGCCTCTGCCGGATGAACTGGTGCGACTTGGGTTCATCGACTACGTCCAGGCCATCAGGCGATTGGGATACGAGGCCCTCTTCCCGGACCTTTTCTCGGACAAGACGGACAACGATCCGGGCAATCGGTTCTACGACACCTTCGTTCCTGTCATGCAGGGAGCGCTTGGCGAGAAAATGTGGGGGCGCGCCATTCACGCGCTTCGGCATGGCATGGCCGATACGTTGAAGCAGGCGGGTGTTCCGACTGAGGTGATCGACGACATTTCCGGACGCCTGAGCGAAGGCAGCGAAACCAATACGCGGTACACCAATCCGGCCGGCCTTCCGCTGATGCGGGACGCCTTGAAGCACTATCCTGTCATCACGTCGGACATCGAACGGAAGCCTCTGCAACTCCTTCCCTGGATCGAAAACAAGCAACCACCTCCGTGGGCACGCGAAGGCAAGAAGTGAATGATCGAGGCGGAAATGATTTCCGGGCTCACGGCATCGAAGGCGTCGCGCAACAGCTAGCCAAACCGCGTGGCACTCTGGAATTCCGATTCAGAATCAAACGGCGTTTTACGAAGTAATGGGGGGAGAACGCATCCGAACAGCGTACGCCGTGACGCGGGGCACTTGGCAGAGGCCACGGCCCTGAGGGTTGCGGACACCGACGCTCAGGCGTCGTCTTCGACCGCGTCCGGAAACAGCAGATGGGTCTTCCTGCGGAACGGCAGGCCGCCGGAGCTGTATTTCGCGACGAGGTCATCGAACACGGCATCGCTCTCGCCTTCGTCGAAGCCTTGTTGGGCCAGCATGGCGACGATGACGTCCTGGAATTTTTCGAGCTCGGCCGTCTCGCCCTTCTCGACGGCCCTGCGGATCAGCCAGTACAACGCCACCCTTGCGACGTCGTCCCGATCCGGACGCCGGGCTTTCCGATTGGCATCGCGAAGGGCCTTCTGCCGCTGCCGTGCCGCCTTCATGCTCATGATCTCTTCCCTCACCGTGTCGGCCTCATCTGGTCGGCCTGCCGTTATGGGGCCTCCTGTTGTCTGGCCCCCTTCCATGGTCGAGGCGCCGGGCGAGCGGCGCAAGCGCCGATTGGCGGAATCGGATTTACAGGGTCTGGAATCGGTCGCCCGCAGGTCTGAATCAAAATTCCCCAATTTGTTTCACGTTGCCGCACGTCATCTCGCGTCGAGACGCGTTGCGCCGGGGCAAACGCCGTTGCGGAATCACGGACTTCGCGTTCTGAATCAAAAATCTGGACGTCGGAATCACATGAGCGCAATTTGTCTCAGGTCGACAAGACGTGAGATGCGTTGCAGGCAACCTCTCCAACGGCGTGACAGATCAGGGTAAGTTGTCCCTCTGGTGCCCCAGGATCCAGCCCTCCCAGCGCTGGACGGCGTCGGAGGCGGGCGTGCCTTCCTCGCGCCTGCCGTCGACGACGTCGAGCATGCCGAGAAGGCCGACGGCGGCATCGAAGCGATCCTCGCCGGCCGTGTCAGCACCGAAGCCGTCGTCGATGATCGGCAGCAGACTGGTGGCGTCGATGGTCTCGCGGTTGGCAAGCCAGGATCGCAAGGCCAGACCCTTGCTCTGGCGATCGGCTTGCCGCCGCTTGCTCCAGCCGCCCCGGGGCATGCCGAGCTGGCGGTAGACGTCGCCGGGATAGGTTTCCGTGATGACGCAAGGGGTTCGCGCGACGAGATCGGCAAGGCGGCCGTCGAAGGGCCACAGGCCGATGACGTCGAGGTTCGGCACGATGATCTCCCGCCACCCGGTGATGGCACCCTTGCCGACCTGGTTTCCGCCGAGCGTCCAGAATAGCATGCAGGCCGCCTGCCGATCGGTCGTGGCCCGCTCACACTGTCGCAGCAGTGATCTGGGATCGCCGACGTCGAGCGCCTCGAAGAGATGCGCCCGCTGTGTGCCGCCCGGCCTTGCCGGATAGAAGGGACGATGGAGCGAGATCCGGTTTCGATGATCCGCCACGCTGTACCAGTCCGACCAGACGCCCGATCCGAATAGGGACAGCGCCTCGCGGAACGACCCGATGCCGGCCGCACGGGCATAGGCCTCGGGCAGGCCGATGGGGAAGTCGAAGCCGAGCAGCAGGGCGCCGTCTCTGTTGGACCTTGCCCGCAGTCGTTCGATCAGCGTGGCGGTGTCGCCCACCAGCTCAGGTGCTGCGATCTGCCAGCGGGTACCGTCGCGAATGGCGACGGTCATCCAGCGCTTCTTTCGGTCCATGCTCCAGTCGCAATGCGCGACGACGGCGACAGTCATGCGTCAGGCTCCTCCCGGTTATGGCAGGAACCTAACCGCTTCCCGCCGTGAGATCACGCCGTTTGAGGAGCTGCTTCACGGCATCTTCGTCCAGAGCCTGCGCATCGAACAGCGCCTGCGTGAGCCTGTCGAGGGTGCCGCAATGGTCCTGGAGGATGTCGACCGCCCGCGCCTGCGCCCTTTCCAGCAGACCATGAACGCGTGTCTCTAGTCCGGGATGGGCGTCGAGAACGGCGGTGGGGTCCTTGTCGTCACGGTAGAGCAGCGGATGCACGCCGCCAAAGCCGAGGGTGCGCTCCATGGCAAGCGCCAGACGGGTGGCGCGGGCGAGATCGCTGTCATCCGTCCCGCCAGAGCCTGCCGAGACGGAGCCGACGACAATCTGCTCGGCAGCCCGTCCTGCCATCAGCATGGCCAGTACGTCCTCGCGGTAACCGAGCGTATCGCTCCCGGATGCGGTGAAGCCGAGCAGGCTGTGGCCACCGCCACCTAGCGTGTCGATGGTGAGACCATGGATGGGACCGAGGCGGAGAGCGTGGTGGACGACCGCATGGCCCGCTTCGTGGACGGCGAAGTGCCAGCGCAGGTCATGGGGCAAGTCAGGCCGATCCATGCGGATGCCCGCTTCGAGATCCTCGTAGCGGATCGAGCGCTTCTCTCGCCGCGCTTTCAGCCGCGCCTGACGGACGATGCGTTCGACGTCGGCTCCGGTCAGGCCCATCGCGCAGGTCGCCAGTCGCCTCAGGAGCGCGTGGGCCGCCTCTGGAACTGGCGTCTCGATCTTGGTGTCAGTAGGTGTCATCATGTCCTTGCTCCCTTCTCGGTGTCGTTTCCTTCGATGTACGCATCAGCCTGCCCCTCCGCACTCGCACCCGCCAGCAGCACGGCAATGTCATCACCGAGATGATGCGCAAAAATCTCCGCGAGTGCGGCGACATCCGGCTTCGGGATGTCGATATGGGTTTCGAGCCGCCCGGAGCGCTTGAGGGCCCCGTCGATATCGTCGGGCCTGTTGGTGGCGCCGACGATCACCAGACCTTCCGATCGCACGGCGCCGTCCAGGAGCTCGAGCGCCTTGTTGACGACGGCATTCCAGTAGTCCGCGTATTCCCGCTCGGCGGGCTGCCGTTTGCCGATGCCGTCGATCTCGTCGATGAACAGGATGGCGGGCGCAAGCGCCAGCGCCTCGGCAAAGGTCCGCGCCATCCGGGCGATGACGTCGCTCAGATGCCCACCCTGTAACCAGGTGGAAACGGAGGTGACGACCAGCGGGACCTGCAGGCTGTTGCAGAGCGCCCGGGCAAAGGTCGTCTTGCCGGTCCCCGGCTGGCCGGAGAGCAGGAGCTTGCTGCTCATCTGCGACCAGGCCAGTGTGCCTGCCCGGTGGTCGGCGAGATCAGCCTTCAGGTCGAGCGCCCAGGTCTTGGCTTTCCCATAGCCGGAGAGCGTCTCGACCGTAAGGATTGGGCGGCCTCTGGTGTCGGTGCGGTCGACTGCCTCCGGCTGGATGACCTCGGCGCCGGAGGGCTTGTCACGCCTCCCGCCACTGCTGTCCTTTGCCGCCGATGTCCCGGACGTCCGCCCTTCCGGCTTCGGCTTGACCGGCTTGCTGGTCCCTCGGCTCTCGGCTTCGTCTCCGTCCTCACCATCGTGTGCAGCAATGTGGTTGCGTTCGGTCAGCGAAGCCAGGACGTCGATTATATCAGGTGCACTGCGGCCGGGACGGAAGGCCAGGACGACATCGTCGAGCGTCAGGTAATGCGCGTCATAGGCATTGCTCCAACGGGTCAGCGCACCAAGGCCGGCGTCGCCATGGATGGCTTCCAGCATCATGCTGATGAAGGCATAGTCCAGCCAGCCGCCGACAAGGGAGACGTCAGCGGCAAGGCTGATCTCGGAGGGGATATGCCCGGCCGTCTCAGAGATGGCGACCACGGGGTAATCCCGTGTCAGGGCATTCACGAGCCTTCGCTGCAGCGACGCCCCCGTCAGACGATGGACGGACGCGCCGATGAACTGGATATAGGCGCGTCCTGTGCCATCTGCGACCACGAAGCTGTCGTCGTCATAGACATAGTCGCCGTCGATGCCGCTCGGGGTGGCGCCGGGCAGGAACCCCGGCAGTTCGATCAGCCGCCGCATGGCGCGTTCGAAACCGGACACGGGTGCATGCAGCGAGACCACGGGCGCCGCCATGGCGATGGCCCGGACGATCCTGTCGAATGGAACGCCCGTGCTCTCGATCGCGCGGGCCAGCACCAGGGCGGCGACGATGTTGCTGACCAGAGCGGGCCTGCCCGCCCGACCGACAAGACCGACAGCGTAGGCGCGCAGATCATGATGGTTGGCATGACCGGCGGCACTGTCCACTGACGTTTCAAGATCAGCCGACGTCCGTTGCCGATCCCGTGGCGGCGGCATCGCGGCAAGCGGCTTGTCGTCGGCCGCCGCGAAGTCCGACGGCTTGGATGGTGGCAGCAGATAGGCTGCGAAGGTGCGCCGCATCCATGCGCGGTCGCGATCCGGATTGCCACTCAGCTTGCCGAGATCAAAGGCTGGTGCGTAGCGGCGGATGAGATGACCATCGACGTCGACAATCTTCATGGTCAGCAGTCCGTTGGCATGCGAATAGCGCTGTGCCTGCCGACGCGCGACATGATCGAGGCGGCGGAGCAGAAGGCGGGCGAGCTTATTCATCGACCCAGCCCTCCATGGTTCTGGCAATCATTGCCAGGTTCCGATCGGCTTGCTCCGGCATCGATCTCACCGGGTTCGGCATGCGGCCAGGCTTTGTTCGCGGACGTGAGCGGACCAGGTGACGCTTGCCGATCGGCGTGCTACCGGACGTCAGAGCCACCGGACGCGCGAGACTGGAACGAGACGCGAGCGACGGCGCCGATGGCGGAGAGGATGACGACGTCTCCAGCAGATCGCTATTGCGACGACCGAGCCAGTCGAGCAACAGGCGGCAGGCTGGATTGCCATGATCGGCATGCGCTTGCAGCCGGGACGTGACGACGTCCGGAACCGTGCCGGTCAGACCCTTCCCCTGCCGGACATGCGCAATCGCAAGTCCGATCAGGATTGCCGGATCGTCAGCGAGCGGATCGGCGCGGCCGGATCCGGGATGATGCAGGATGGTGCCATGCGAACGATGGCAGGGTTCAGTCTGTGCGATCGAGGACGACGCGATCGCTTCGCAACGGATGTGCAGCGGCGCATCCGGGGTGATGTCGGAAGACATGGGGACTCCTTGGCCGAACCGTCATCGGTCCAGCGCGCATGAGAATGGGGGGAAGGAGAAGCCGCAGCCTGGGAACCGGATGCTGTGCGGCAATCGCGCCCGACGTCCGGCGGCTGACGTAAGGCGCAGGGCGGCAAACGTCAGGCCCGGGTTCAGGCGGCTAGGCAGCACGCATCAAAGGCAGTGGGCTGAAGCTCGTGGCTCGATCAATGCGGCCGACGTCGGGCAAAGCCGACGCGCACGAAGACGGGCGCAGGCTCGTCGTCGCCGCACGTCGCGTTAGACGCTTCGTCGGAACCCGCCGCGTCGTGATCGGCATCATCATCCCAGGCGCGGGCAGCCCGGTCTTCCTCGAAGGTCCGGCTCGGACCGTTGAGATTGATCCGCGAACGGATGGGCGCCGTCACGTCAGACGTCATGTCTACCATGCCTGCCATCGCCAGCCTGTCGAGGCCAAGCGCCTTCAGCGCCTCCGCTTCGAGAAGCTGCTGGACCCGCTGACCGAAGCGACGGCGCAGTTCCGCCATGCAGGCCGCCACGCCATCGATCTCCAGGAGGTCGTCGATTTCCGAGAGCGCCCAGACCCCGCTGGCATGATCGCTCGGACGGCTGGCGCCATCGACGATCGCCACTTCCACCGCATCGACCATCAGCCGCTTCTGCGTCTTGTAGAGCCAGTCCGGCAGAACCATGGCCGCGGCCATCATCTTCACCTTCAGTTCCTCGAGCCGGCTCGTGTCGCCATAAGACGCAAGCGAGCGCTTGAGGTCGAGGATGTAGGCGGTGTGCCGGGCCCTGTTCACCACGATCAGGTCCGGCGTGTAGCTCCCCTTTGCCGGTGCTTCGCAATCGAGCTTTACACCTTCGAGGCAGCCCCAGTCGTTCCCGGCGACGGCTTCCATGGCAGCCTTGACCAGCGGCAGCTTCAGCGACTGCGTCAGGACCATAGGCTTGACGGCCTATCTATCCCATTGCTGCCCGAAGTCGATGCTGTGTCTCCGCCGGCGCGTCTGCCTTTGCCAGCGGGGCGAGATGACCTCCATGACCGAAAAATTGGAAACGCAAATGCCGGATTCTCCCTAGCTCCGGCACCGCAACTGGAGGTTCGAAGCGGAAATAATTGCCGCTCCAACCGGCTAACACGACGACTTCGACTTGTGCTACAACGTCCGCGTTTATGCAGAAGAGCCCGCCATCATTTCGGATGGCTTTGGCCCCCAATTTACAACGCAACGGTCAATTGTCGGCATAGTTGGCCGGAAATCGTCATCGTGACATTGTTCGCGTTAAAGATTGTTCAGGTGAAGCTGAAGTAGCTCATCGTAGCAGGACTGGTTTGCGGCAAGAACCGGATGCCCATTCAGGAACTCGGGACCACTTCCGGGGAACTGAAGGGTCTTGCCGCCGGCTTCGCGGACGAGGCAGAAACCGGCCATGCAATCCCAGGCCCGCATGTGAGGTTCATAATAGCCGACGAGGCGACCCGCTGCGACATAGGCGAGCATCAGTGCACCTGACCCGTTGCGTATGAAATTTCCGCCCTGCGCCATAAGGCCGGCGATGATCGCACCGACGCGTTCGGGGGTGACGTAGTTGTTGCAGCCTATCCCCGTCATCGCATTCTGCAGATTGCGGGTAGGATCGAGGCGCAGGGGCTTGTCGTTCAGCGTCGCACCAAAACCGAGGGCCGAGGCGTACAGCTCATCTGAGCAGGGTACATGGATCACGCCCACGACCGGCTCACCATCCCGCACGATTGCAACTGCTACACACCAGGTCGGCATGCCGTTAACAAAAGGAGCCGTGCCATCGATCGGATCCACGACCCAGGTAAAGCCGGAGCTACCCTCGTCATGGCCGAACTCCTCTCCCAAGAAGCCGTCACTCGCATAGATTTCGGCTACGCGGTCCTTGAGGAAGGTTTCAACATTGCGGTCGGCGACCGACACCACGTCCTGGAGGTCGCGCTTCGTTTCGATCACCAGCGTATCGCGCCGATTGAAGTAGTCGAGCGCCATAGCCCCCGCTTCGGCTGCCAGCGCTTTGGCCAGGGCAAAACGCGCTGCGAGCGCCGCATCATTCACTGTCATTCTTTTATTCCTTGATCTCTGGAAAACTCATCAGCCGCTGATGACGGCAATGCCACGGTTCTTGAACGCCAATGTAACGTCGCTTGCGGCGGCATGGGCATGATCGGCATCGTGGTCGATGACGAAGAGCGTCCCGACATCGGTCTCGACTTCATATTCGACATGGCCGCCGAGATAGGCGGAATGAAGGACGCGCCCCTTCAACCCTTCAGCGCTAGCAGAACCTATGCGGATGGAACCGGGTCGGACCGCGAGTTTGGCTGGGCCCCGGCCGGCTCTGGACTGCAGGCGATGCTCGATATTGCTGACCCGTACGAGCACCTCCGTGCCATTGGAGTGGAGGATTTCACAGGGGAGCACATTCGCCTCACCCATAAAGTCGGCGATGAAGGGCGAGGCAGGGGCTTCGTAGAGTTCCCGCGGTGCGCCGGACTGGGCGATCTCGCCGTCTTTCATCACGATGATCCGGTCGGAGACCGCCAGCGCCTCGTCCTGATCATGGGTGACATAGACGGCGGTGAAACCAAGCCGCTGCTGGAGGTCGCGGATTTCCGTGCGGACCCGGCGGCGAAGCCTTGCATCGAGGTTGGAGAGCGGCTCGTCGAGCAGCAACACCTGCGGTTCCAGAACGAGCGCACGGGCGACGGCGACACGCTGCTGCTGGCCGCCCGAAAGTTCGGCCGGCAGGCGATGGCCCATGCCGGCGAGGCCGACGAGCTTCAGGCCTTCTTCGGCCTTCTCGCGCGCTTCCTTCTTGCCTATGCCCGACGATTGGAGGCCATAGGCGACGTTTTCCAGCGATGTCATATGCGGAAAGAGCGCATAGGACTGGAAGACCATGGAGACGTCGCGCTCATTGGCCGGCAGCATGGTGACATCCTTGCCGCCGATCAGGATCTTCCCGGAGGTCGGATGCTCCAGGCCCGCCAGCATGCGCAGCGTCGTGGTCTTGCCGCAGCCGGAGGGGCCGAGCAGTGTTACCAGCGTGCCCGGTTCGATGGTGAGCGATAGATCGTGGATGGCAGTGAAGGCACCAAAGGTCTTGCGGACGTTCTGGAAGGTGACGGATCCGGCTTTGACGGTGATCATGCGGTTTTCTCCTGACCAAGAGGAACGAGACTTTTGTTGGCGAGGCCGGCGACACGATTTTCACGGCGGAGCCTGCGTTCGCCGACGAGGAGTTGGAAGCCGGCAATAATGGCAATCATCACGACGATCAGCATTGAGGAGTAAGCGATTGCCACACCGTATTCGCCGTTTTCGACAAGGCCGACGATATAAGAGGTCGCCATGTTGTGTTCGGCGCTGACGAGGAAAATCACGGCGCTGATCGAGGTGATGGCGCGGACGAAGGAGTATACGAGCGCTGCCGTAATTGCCGGGCGGAGCAGCGGCAGGATGATCTTTCGCACCGTGCGGAAGCTGTTCGCCCGAAGCGTCAGCGAAGCCTCGTCCAGGCTCTTGTCGAGCTGGCTCATCGCCGCAATCCCGCCGCGCACGCCGACCGGCATGTTGCGGAAGACGAAGCAGGCGATCAGGATCAGCGCCGAGCCGGTCATTTCGAGCGGCGGCAGGTTGAAGGCCAGGATGTAGCTGACGCCGATGACCGTGCCGGGGATGGCGAAGCTCATCATCAGGGCGAATTCGAAGAGGTTCCGGCCGGCGAATTTCTGCCGGACGATGATGTAGGCAGTCAGCAGACCAACAGCTGCGGTCAGCGGCGCGGAGATGAGCGCAATCTCCATAGTTGTCCAGAAGGAATTCCAGGCAACGCCCGTCCAGGCGATCGAGCCGTTCTCGATGTTCACGGAGAAGGCGCGGGCGTAGTGGCTGATCGTCAGCGTGCTATCGAGGCCCCAGGTGGTGACGAAGCCGCCAACGAGGATCATGCCATAGACGACGACGGTGAAGATCATCCAGGGGATGACAATGGCATGGACGCCGATCGACAGCCCGCGTGGCAGCGCGATATGCGCCCCACTGTCACCCTTGCCCGTGACGGTTGCGAAGTTCTTGCCTGACAGCCAGAGGCGCTGGGCAAGGAAGGCCGAGAGCGTGAAAAAGAGCAGGACAAGGGCCAGGACGGCAGCCCGTGAGGGATCGTTTTGAGAGCCGACCACGGCAAAGAAGATTTCTGTCGAGAGCACGCCATTGCTGCCGCCGAGCACGAGCGGATTGCCGAAATCAGCCATGCTTTCGATGAAGCCGATCAGGAAGGCATTGGCGAGGCCCGGTTTCATGAGTGGCAGCGATACGCGCCAGAAGGTGCGCCAGCGGTTGGCGCGCAGCGTCTGCGACGCCTCTTCCATCGACGGGCTGACACCCTCGACGACACCGATCAGCACAAGGAAGGAGATCGGGGTGAAGGACAGGACCTGAGCAATCCAGATGCCGGTCAATCCATAAAGCCAACGACCGGGTTCGATGCCGAAGAGGCTGGACAGCGTCTGGGTGACCACGCCGGCACGACCAAAGAGCAGCACGAGCGCGAGACCGATGACGAAGGGCGGCGTGATGATCGGCAGTACGGTGAGCAGTCGCAGACCCTTCTTGAAGGGGAAGCGGGTGCGGGTGGCGACGAGCGCGAAGGCAAGCCCCAGCAGGGTGGAGGCGGACGCCGTCATGATGGCAAGCGTGAAGGTCCGCCAGGCGACGCCGCAACGTCCGTCGCCGATCGCGCAACTCAGGCTCCAGATGCCGGGATCCTGCAGATTTTTGATAAACCCGTCCGGCTTGAAGGAGCCATCGAAATCCTGAACGGCAGCCACCAGCATGCTGCCGATAGGATAAAAGACAAAGACGAAGACGAGGAAGACAAGCAGCGAGATCGATCCGACGACGAAGGCATCCCCCTTCATCACGCCGCGTTGGACCAGTCCGAAGGCGAACATGAGAACGAAGACAATTGCCATGGAGACGGCGCCGGCTCCCATGGAGGCTTGCCCGTCAGACAGGGGTCCGAAAAGGGCTTCGCTGATCGCCCAGGTCCAGCCGGAGAAGCCCACCGCCAACCCCTGCAGGCAGAGATAGACGAGCCCTGCGGCACCGGCAGCCGCGAAGAATGCGCCTCGCCGCATTGGATCGGCGATGAAACGGGCCGCGAGCCCGAGCCCGAAGAAGAGGACGACACCAAGAAGCCAGAGGCGGCCGTAACTGACAAGCTGCAAAATGCCTGGCGCGGCTTGCGCCGAAAACGGGAAGTCACGGAGCCAGTTCAGGCCGAAAAAGCCGGTCTCCTGCCTGTACCAGGGAAGCAGAAGGAAGGACGCGGCGCCAAGGGCCAGCAACAGGTCCAGTCTGCGGTTACCATGTCTCATGGTCGACCTCATTTGAAGGGATGCAAGAATAGGAGGTGGCCGGCAATTGTCAGACTGCCGGCCGGAACGAGGTCGCATCAGTTGGCGACGGCGCCGATTTCGCGATCCCAGCGCTCAAGCAGCGCCTTGCGCCTGTCGGAATCCCCGTAGGTCTTGAAGTCGTAATCGATCAGCTTGATGTCTTCGAAGCGCGGCGCTTCCTTGGGGATCTCCGCGCTCTTGTTCGACGGGAGCTGGAAAGACTTGGCATCCTTCATGCGCGACTGAACGTCAGGCTCCAGAGACCAGTCGTACCAGGTCTTGGCGTTTGCCATGTTGCGGGCACCCTTGACGATCGACATGGAGCCGATTTCGTAGCCCGTGCCTTCGCAGGGTGCGATGGTCTTGACGGGGAAGCCTTCGGCGGTCTGGGCGACGGCGTCATGCATGAAGACGATGCCGAGACCAGTCTCGCCGCGGGCGGCCGCCTTCACCGGCGCGGAGCCTGACTTTGTGTATTGCGAGATATTGGCATTCAGCGACTTCAAATATTCGAAGGCCTTGTCTTCCCCCATGATCTGCACGAGCGAGGCAAGCGCCGTATAGGCGGTCCCCGACGAGTTCGGGTTGGCGATCTGGATCTCGCCCTTCAGTTCGGGTGCCAGAAGATCCGCCCAGCAGGTGGGCTCCTTGTACCCCTTCCGCTTGAAGATCTCGGTGTTGTAGCCCCAGCCGAGCGCACCGGCATAGACGCCGACGGTCCTGAAGCCCGAGCTTTCGGCCTGCTTCCTGGCCCAATCCTGCAACTGGTCCAGCATCGGCGACTTGTATTCCGCGCTCAGCCCTTCGGACGCGGCCTGGAGGTGGGGATCGCCGGTACCCGCCCACCAGAGGTCGGTCTTCGGATTGCGCGCTTCGGCGCGGATCTTGGCGTAGGCCTCGCCCGAGGACATGCGGACCATGTTGACCTTGATGTCATGAGCCTTTTCGAAATCGCCCTTCATCTGTTCGCAGATGACGACATCGGCGGCACAAATGAGGTTGAGCTCGCCGGCAGCCATGGCCGAACCGGCAGCCAGGCTCGCGCCGGCAAAGAGAAGAGTTGAAAGAAGTTTCAGTCGCATGGGTATCCTCCTGTTGCTTGTGTCTGATGGAAGTCGCAGAAAAGGGACAAGCCTTCGGCGGCGGCGCCGAGAAAGCACCGTGTCCGGGATGGTCCGGTCGTAGGAAATCAGTTGGTTGGATTGATCTCGCGATCGAAGCGGCCCAAGAGCCGATCTCGCTGTTCGGGCGAACCGAAGGTGGCGAAATCATAGTCCACCATCTTGATCATCGAAATGTCCGGAGCGGCAGGCGGAAGCTTTGCCCTAGCATTGGATGGCACCTGGTTCTGTCCAGCGGCAGCACCGGTTGCCTGTCCTTCGGGGCTCAGCGCAAAATCGACGAAACGGCGTGCCTCTTCCAGATTTCGGCTGCCCTTGACGATGCTGACCGCTCCGATTTCGTAGCCGGTGCCTTCGCAGGGCGCGACGATCACAAGGGGAGCGCCTGCCTCCTTCTGGGTGACTGCATCGTGCATGAAGGCGATGCCGATCGCGATCTTTCCCCTGCCCGCCGCCTTGACTGGCTCTGAACCGGCCTTGGTGTATTCGGCGATATTGCGGCCAAGCTCGCGCATATAGGCGAAAGCCTCGTCCTCTCCGAGGAGCTGCACCAGCGTGACGAGGGTTGTAAAGGCCGTGCCCGACGAGTGCGGATTGCCGGACAGGATATGGCCGCGATAGATCGGCTTGGCGAGATCCTTCCAGCAGTTTGGCGCCGGCAATCCTTCAGCCGAGAGAAGATCCGCATTGTAGGCAAAGCCGAGCGCACCAGCATACAGGCCGACGGATGTGCCGCCCGACAAAGAGTAGAAGTTCCGTGCCCAGGGCAGAAGATCTGCTTCCTGTCGAGGCCGATGGCGTTCAAGGAGGCCTTCATAGGCGGCCTGCAGATGTGTGACCCCCGTGCCGCCCCACCAGACATCGACGGTCGGTGCATCCTTCTCGGCCCGGACACGATCAAGGATCTCGCCGGTGCTCATCCGCGCCATGGTGACATGAAGGCCAGTCTTCGCCTCATAGGTCTTTTCCATGACGGCGCACCACGCCTCATCGACACCGCAGAGGATGTTCAGCGTGCCGGCAGACCGGGAACCCGTAGCCGTGGCGAGTGTCAAAAGGACGCCGGCACCGATGGCGGTCAATAATCTCACGTCTTCCTCCCTTGGAACCTCCCCGTTCCAATGAATGAAGCATGATCATATCAGTCCCGGCTGGCAACCCGCAGAATGGTTACTGATCTTTCAAGCCGGGAGCGTCACGCATTGCAGAGATTGCAAATATTACAATTGTGACACTCGCCGATAACCAGCAAGTCTTTGGCGTTTTTCCACCGTGCGGTTATGATGACGGTGGGAGGACTGCAACGTGTTGAACCAGAAGGTAAAAATTCTGATCGTCGAGGACGATCCGGATATGGCGGAGCTTATTTGTGATCTTGTGGAGGCTGAAGGCTGGATACCATTGACGGCACCCTCCGCCGAGGCTGCGCAGGAGCGATTGCAGCATGAGGCGGTTCAACTGGTTCTCGTTGACCATAATCTGCCAGGTCTCTCGGGCCGTGCCTTCGCGCAGCGTTTGAGGGCGCAGACCGACGTCGGCATCGTCATGGTCACGGCAGCGGGGAGCGCGACGGATCGGGTTCTGGGCCTCGAGACGGCGGCGGACGATTATGTCGTGAAGCCGTTCGAACCGAACGAGCTTACAGCACGGATCAAGGCAGTTCTCCGTCGCACGCATCCACAATTGCGCTACGATAGAGAGGGCGACCGCGACCATGCCGCCGCGACGCTCAGGCTCGGCGATTGGGCCGTCGATCTTGCTCAGCGCCGTGCCGTTTGCCTGGCCGATCCCACCAAGACGTTGACGTCAGCAGAGTTCGCCCTGCTCGAGATCCTCGCCGAGATGCCGAATACGCCCGTCAGCCGTGCACAGATTCTCGATCGCATGGGCGCCGACTCTGATCGTTTCGTCGATCGTAACGTCGATGTTCTGGTGCTGCGTCTGAGGCGCAAGATCGAACGGAATCCCGACCTTCCACGCCATATCCAGACCCGGCGCGGCAAGGGTTATGTCCTGCACACCGGCGATGCTGGATTGTTGCCTTGATCAACCGCGCCTTCGTCTCCTCGATCGCCTTCCGGTTGCCATTTGCAATCGCCTTCATCTGCGTCTCGGTTCTCCTCCTGTCGACCGTTGCCATCTATGGCCTGCAGAGGGCACGCAGTGAAATGTCGGCCTACAGCGTGCAGGCCTTTTCGAGCCTCGCCAAGGCCTCGCTGGTGTCGAGGCAAGTGTCCGATCTGGTATCGAGTGCGCCATTCCTGATGAATGCCACGTCTCCCTATCGTGTCTCAAGCGAGAGTCGCGCGGTGGTGGCGCAGGTTGAGACGCTCCTCAAGACAATGGCGCCGGAGCAACCGGGTGTGACCAGCCAGGGCGGCGGTGCGCGCCGGATCATCGAACTCCTCGAAGATATCGAAACGCAGACACTGGCACTTGCGACCAATGCCGATGCCGCGCAAGAATATAGGGCTGAAGCGGCGGTGGCGCTCGGAGAGATCGCAACGGCTCGGGCCATCCAGGATCGGGATCTGCGTCAGCGTCTGAACGGCATCGCACAATCCGCATCGACATCGGATAGCCTCTTTCAGCTTGGCGAACTTCAACGACGCTTCGTGGCCGAGACGACGGTCCCCATACTGGCCGCGGGAACCGACTTGCAGATCTCGCCTGAACAGCTCGAACCGTATCGAAGGATCTTCGAGGCGCAGACACGCTACCTCCTCGAGATGTTCACCATCCGCGCATCCGTCTCACGTCTGCATACCGTGTCGCGCGACCTCTCACATGCAACCGAAACCCAGAGCACATTCGTTGCCAATGCGCTGAACCAGAACCTCGAAGCCACTTCAAGCGCGTTGCGTCAGTTGCTTGGCATGACGGTGATCGCATCCTTTGCAGTCGTGATCCTGGCCATTGTCTCCATCCGCTCGGTCATGCGCGTGTCCCATGGGATCGGCGATCTCTCGCGCGGCATGAATGCGCTGGCACGCGGAGAGGAAAATGTCGGACCACCCGTTTATGCGGGGACGGAAACGGAACTGATCCGCCTGCTCGACGCCTTCCGCGCCTTCAAGGAGAGCGTCGACCGCGTGTCGCGCCTCAGACGTACGGCCGAAGCGGCTGCACGCACTATCCGATCGACGTTCCGGACGATGAACGAAGGCATCGCCCTCTTCGATCCTGGCGGTCGACCGATCACCATGAACCGGCGCATTATCGAACTGATGCGGCAAACAGGATCCTCGCGGAAAATGTCACTGCGCCGGTTCGTTGCAACCGTACCGGAGATTGATCCTGTGCTGCTGCCTGCCGAAAATGAGCGTGGCACACTTGTTGAGCGTCAGGTTCTTCGGCACCGTTTTGTCGATGACCAGGTGGTGGAGATTTCCGCGTCAAGGCAGCCGGACGGAGGGGTTGTTCTGCTCGCCCGCGACGTGACGGCCATGGACCGCCAGGAGATGGAAGCGGCCCGTGCCCAACGCCTGGACGTGGTAATGCGGATGACGCACCAGGTCAGCCATGAGGTCGGCAACATGATCGGCATTATTACCGGCAGCCTTGGCCTGCTCGAACGGGAACCCGATTTTACGGAACGGCAGAAGCGGCACCTGGGGCGCATCCGCAAAGCCGCCGAGCGCGGGCGAGCCCTCGCCTCCAGCATGTTGTCCATCGGCAGTCAGCAGCAGATCCGTCCGGCCTCGATCGAGATTGCAACGATCCTTCAAGGGATGGCCGATGTCTTGGAGATGGCGATAGGCACCCGCAATCGACTGGAGCTGGACCTTGCAGCCAGTCTACCAACAGTCTGCCTCGATCCTGCGCTGCTTGAGCAATCGATACTCAACCTTTGCCTGAACGCATCGGCTGCCATGCCGGATGGCGGAACGGTCAGAGTGGAAGCATCTGGAACCATTGAAGCCGTCATCATCGCAGTCATCGACGAAGGTGTTGGCATGTCGCCCGAAGTCCTCGACCAAGCGATGGAACCTTACTTCACCACGAGGTCAAGAACCGGAGGGTCTGGCCTCGGGCTCGCTATGGTCTATGGGTTCGTCCGCCAGTCTGGTGGTGAAGTGAGAATCACCTCTCGCTTAGGGGAAGGTACACGGGTGGAGCTTTGTTTCCTTCCGTCGAAGTCCACGCCATGTCAGGCAGGACACGAACGGGTCCAAGCCCCCCTTTGAAGGCTGTGGCCCTCATCATGTTTGAGCACGAGAGAAACCTGGATAACCAAAAATCGGAAATAATTACCGCTCAACGGGCCCGGTTGACTGATGCCCAAAGCCAGGGCACAAAGGTGACATCCACGGTCGCTCGCGATGGGAAAACAGAGGGGATTTCAAGACTTTTCCGATAAGTCATTGAAATAATGTGAGAATCCAGGTTCTCCAGGCGGACCAATTTAAGTCGGTTTCCGCAGAAAATCAGCGCCTATTTCTCACAGGAAAAAGCGGCGCCTTCTCAACAACTTGAGCAATCGTGGCTGCTGTTCTTCCAGGCCATCCGCCGTGCTTAAAAGGTCTCGCGAAAATGGCTGGGGACCCGCAAGCAACGACCGCAACGGGCCCGGAATCTGACTGTCGGATATTGCGTTGGTAGAAAAGATAACACTGACATTGAAGCATATGTTGCTGTAGTTCGCTTTCGGCGGTGGATTTTGGGCCGCCTGCGGACCTCAAATCGATGCCTTGCCAATCGAAGCGCCGCCATCGACGTGAAGCACCTGTCCGGTCATGAAGGCGGCATCATCGGAGAGTAGGAAGGCGATCGCGGCAGCGATCTCCTCCGGCCGGCCGAAACGGCGCATGGGGATGCCGGCGAGATAGCGGGCCTCACCTTCACTGCCGGGTGCATTGTTGGCCCGGAACAGCTCTGTCTCCGTGGGGCCGGGCGCAACCGCATTGACCGTGATGCCGCTTGCCGCCAGTTCAAGCGCCCAGTTGCGCGTAAAGCTTTCAAGCCCGGCCTTGGCCGCCGCATAGCTCGTGCGCTCGACACTCCCGAGCACCGTCAGGCTGGAAATATTGACGATCCTGCCCCATCCGCGCACCGTCATTCCAACAAGAGCCGCCTGCGCCGCGACGAGCGCCGGATGCAGGTTGAGCCGCAACACCTCGTCGAGCGTATCGACGGCAATGCTGCCCAGCGGCGCGGCACGCACGAGGCCGACATTGTTGACGATGCCGTCGACGTCGCTGTCGCGGACGATATCGGCAAACCTGTCCAGCGCATCGCGGTTGCCGAGATCCAGCCGATGCAGGATGCCGGGAAAGTCTTTGACGTCATGACGGGCAATGCCGATTACCGTATCTCCCCCGGCTAAAAGCCGGTTCGCAAGCGCCAACCCGATGCCCTTGCTGGCACCCGTAATCAGAAATGTCTTCTTCATCGCATATCCTTTCGGCCCCGCTTCGGCGCGAAGCAGGGCCTTGTCTCGATTGGGTTCGATGGGGATGGGATCAGGCGGCGGTGCGGGTTGCCGCTTTCCGAAGCGCGGGCAGCATGTCTTCCGGTTCGGGGCGTCGGGTATAGTCCGGGTTCACCTCGGCATAGAGGATTATGCCATCCTGCCCGACGACATAACGGGCCGGCATCGGCAGCGTCCAACTCGGATCGCCGTTGAAGGCGGGAAGGTCGTTCTTCAGCGACTTGTAGAGCTCGATCAGGTAATCCTGCATCTCGAACCGCAAACCGAAGGCGGCCGCGACATCGTTATGCGTGTCAGACAGGATCGGGAAAGTCAGGTTGTTCTGGCGCACCGACTTGCGGCTGTTGACCGGGTTCTGCGGCGAGATGGCGACGAGCCTTGCGCCGAGCGCCTCAAACTGCGGCAGGATTTCCTGCAGGGCCTTGAGTTCCATGTTGCAATAGGGGCACCAGACGCCACGATAGAAGCTGATGACGAGCGGGCCATGGGCGAGAAGATCCGCCGACGAAACCGGATTGCCGTCGGGATCGGAGAGGGTGAATTCCGGCAAGCTGTCGCCGGCCTTCAGCGCCATCTGGGCAGCACCCGAAGCGATCAGCTCTGCGGTCGCGCGGTGCATCGTCTCGATCACCGAAGAGGGGACGTTATAGGGCGGCTTGCCTGCCTCGAAATCAGCCTTGAAGGCATCGAGCTTGGACTGCAGTGTCATGGTCATTCTCCTGAGGTTCTGGATCCTTGGTGGCCGGACCTCGGCATGCCGAAGTCCGCAATCGATTGGATTGATCAGCCGTTGACGGCCATCGAACGAGCGACGTCCGCAGCACTGATGCCTTCGAGCGCCAGGCCGTAGCCGCCGTCCTGGTCGATGATCCGGCGCAGCTTCTGGGTGAGCGCGATGCGAGTGTAGCGTGACGTCAGCGGCGGCAGGGCCGCAATGCCCTCGGCTATCTCATGGGCACGGGCGAGAAGTCTGTCGGCCGGCACGATTTCATTGACCACGCCCCAGTCCCTGGCGGTTGCCGCATCGAGCACCTGGCGGGTCAGGATGAAGTAGCGGCCGCGGATGCTGCCGATCACTTCCGGCCAGAGAAGGTTGACGCCATCGCCGGGCACGATGCCGAAATCGAAATGCGGCTTGTCCTGAAAAACCGTTTCCGGTGTCGCGAGGATGATGTCGGTAAGCAGCGCATATTCCGAGTGAAGCAGGACCGGCCCGTTGAGCGCGGTGATCATCGGCACCTCGATGTCGAGGATGTTCATCAGGACCTTGCGGCCTTCGCGAAAGATCTTGTCGTAGCCGCGGGGCGAGAAGAAATCGAAGCCATCGGGGCTGATCGCGTCCATGAAGGCGTCGCCCGAACCAGTGAGGATGACCACGCGGTTGTCGGTGTCCTCGCCAATCTGATGGAAGAGTTCGACGAACTGCTCATGGGTGTGTCCGTTGAAGACGAGCTTGCCGCCGTCTGTATGCAGCGCGACTTCGAGGACGCCGCTCGGCGTGCGGGTCAGGCGGGCGTTCGGGAAGGAATTTTTGTAGGTTACGAACTTGGACATGGTGGTTCTCCTGCGTGTCTCAGTGGAATTGCTCTTTGGGAGGATCAGGCGGCGGGGACGATTGCTTCGACGCGAGCGATGGCCAGCTCTACGGCCGGGCGTGCAGCCACGGTGTCAAACCAGCGGGAAAGGTTGGGGCGGCCATCAAGGCTCAGGCCCGGAAAAGCGATGCGCCACATCCACCCGAAATGGGCGATGTCGGCGATGGTGAATTCCTCGCCGGTGACAAAGGACTGCGAGGCGAGCTTCCTGTCGAGCAGGCCAAGGAGCCGATCGCCTTCGGTCGTGAACCGCGCCTCTGCGATCGGCTGCGGCTCGGGCGAGGCGCGCTTGAAGAAGCCGGCATTTCCGAAGGCCGGGCTCAACCCCGAGGCATGGAAGAAGAGCTGTTCGAAGACGCGGGCGCGGCCGACACCGTGCTGCGGCAGGAGCTTACCGGTCTTTTCGGCAAGATGGACGAGAATGGCGGCACTCTCGGTCAGGACGAAACCATCATCGACGAGCACCGGCACCTTGCCGTTCGAATTGAGTGCCAGGAAAGCCTCGGCCTTCTGCTCGCCCCTTCGCACGTTTACCGGCTTCAATTCGTAGGGCAGCCGCAGTTCTTCAAGGGCGATCAGCACCTTGACGCTGTTCGGTGTGGCGAAGGCGTGGACTTCGATCATCATTATCTCCATCGGATCGTGTTCCGGTGACGACTGTTATGACCATTCCTGAAAACTTGCGGCAGGCAGCTTGAGGCGATAATGCTTATTCCTAAGGAGAATAGGCGATGGACAGACTTCAGGCCATGACCGCCTTCGTGCGGGTGGTGGAAACCGGGTCGTTTTCCCAGGCGGCGCGGCAGATCGGCGTCGGCCAGCCGGCGATCTCGAAAACGATAGCGCAGCTGGAAGAGCGGCTTCAGGTCCGGCTGCTCCTGCGATCCACACACGGCCTGACACCCACTGACGCTGGCGTCCGTTTCTATGAGCGGGCGAAAACTGCGATCCAGGAGGCAGACGAGGCCGAGCTTGAGGCGAAGGGCGCGGGCGCGGGCTTGTCCGGCCGCCTCCGCGTGAGTGCGGCAACGACGTTTGCGAGGCTGATGGTCATCCCGCGCCTGCCGGAATTCCTGGCCGCTCATCTCGGCCTTGAAATCGATGTCGTTCTCGACGATCGCGTGATCGACCTTGTGTCGGAAGGTATCGACATCGCACTGCGCATGGGCGAACTCGCCGACAGCGCCGTGGTGGCGCGCAGGATCGCGACAGGTCGCCGTTCCGTGGTCGCAACACCCGCCTATCTTGAGACGCATGGCATGCCGCAGGTACCTGCGGACATCGCCACGCATCAGGCCGTCGTCTACACACAACTCGGCAACAGCTGGACTTTCCGCCGGCATGGCACCGAGGTATCGGTCGTGGTCTCCGGACGGGTGCGCTTTACCGCAGCCGAAGGCATCCGCGCTGCCGTCAAAGCCGATATGGGGCTGGCCGTAACATCGGACTGGATGTTCTGGCCGGAACTGCAGAGCGGCGAAGTTCTGCGCGTGCTGGAGGATTGGGCGCTTCCGGACATCGACCTGTGGGCGGTCTTTCCAACAGGGCGGCTGGCCAGCGCCAAGGCAAGGGCCTTCGCCGATTTCGTGGAGACGATCGTCGGCTGACGCCTCAAGCTGCCTTTGCCGGCACGGATAGCGTCCTTTGGAACAGCAGCGCCGTCCCAACCTCCCATTTTTCAGGAATATTTCAGCCTGGCCTCAGGACTTTGTCCGGCCCAGTTGCGAGGATCGCTACGGTCGATCGCCGGACGCAACAGAAAATCGGTATCGACTGCCGAAGACCTTCGATCTTCCCGCCTTTGAAACTGGATGACACAGCATGGACCTGAAACTTCAAGGAAAGACCGTCGTCGTGACGGGCGCCACCGGCGGCATCGGACTGGAGATTGCCCGGACGTTCTCAAAGGAAGGTGCGCTGGTCACCATTCCGGGCCGCTCGCAGCAGAAACTTGATGCGGCGATTGCCGATATCCTGGCATCCGGGGGAGCCAGCGTCAGCGGCGTGCTGGCCGATCCGGCGACAGAAGCGGGTGCCGCAGCCCTGGTGGCCGCCGTACCGCAAATCGATGTGCTGGTGAACAATCTCGGCATTTACGAGCCGAAGTCGTTCCAGGACATCAGCGACGCCGAATGGCGTCATATGTTCGAGGTGAATGTGATGAGCGGCGTCAGGCTGTCGCGCGCCTATATGCCCGGCATGCTTGCGCGCAATTGGGGTCGCGTCATCTTCATTTCCAGTGAATCCGGCCTGATGACGCCGGGCGAAATGGTCCATTACGGCATGACGAAGACGGCGCAGCTTGCCGTCGCCCGTGGTCTCGCCATCACGGCGAAGGGAACGGGCGTCACGGTCAATTCCGTCATGCCCGGCCCGACCCGCTCAGACGGCATTTTCGATTTCCTGCGCGGCCTTTCGACGGATCCGAATGCCACGGCTGACGAACTCGAAGCGGACTTCTTTCAACATCATCGCCCAAGCTCGCTGCTGCAAAGGCTGATCCATCCTGAAGAGATCGCCAGTCTCGTGGCTTATGTCGCAAGCCCGCTTGCATCCGCCACGAATGGTGCAGCGCTTCGCGCCGATGGGGGTGTCACGCCGACGATTGTCTGAGAGTTGCCTGCAACCGCTCCCGCCAGAGGGTAGCCCCCTGCCGCTCTGACAGCGTCCTTGCCTCCTCAAAGGTGTTCAAAACTGTCGAAGCAACGTCGGCGCCTTGCCCTGACAAGGCCAGGCCCTTTAAACGCATGAGGTCCGGGAGACACCAAACTTCCTTCGTTCGCGCCGCCCGCGCGATGGCGGCGTCGAGGGTCGCCAAACTCGCCGCGTAATCTTTGCCGGCCAGTTGCCCTGCGGCAAGCTCGCTCATCAGGCCACAGTGATACATGGAAAAGGGCATCGCGCGACTGTCGGAGAGAACAGACTGCAGCCGGCCGATGCCTGACTTCAGCGATCCCGTCCGAATGTCGAGGCAGGCCTGATAGGCGTGCGACCAGTTGAGCCATACCGACAGCCTGCTCGCCTGCGAGACGTCGGCGAGTTCCTGGATATAGAGCGCTGCGGCCTCATGATGGCCCTGGTCGAGAGCCAGCGGGATCGACGCCTGGGCCAGCGCATGGCAGATCGAATAGGTATGGTCGAGTTCAACAGCGCGTTCGAGCGCCTGTCTGGCAACATCAAGCGCGCGGGCAGTGTCGTTTCGCAGCCATAGAACGCGCGCGTAGAAAGCAAGGCCGGCAACCCGCTGATCAAAATGGTAGCGGCTGGTCGGCGAATTGCTGACCGGCTCTTCATAGCCGTCGAAGAATTCCTCCAGCTCGGCCTGCGCCCGTGTCTGTTCGCCAACCACATGGTGCACGGCGCCGCGCGCCCGGCAGGCGATGAGCCTGTCCGTACTGCTGCCTGATCCATCGGCAACGCGCGTCAATTCCTCCGCGTAACGGAGCGCGTCCTCATTCAGTCCCGCGTTGACACTCGCGACAGCCAGCGCCCAAAGGGCTCTGACCTGCGCGACACCATCGGAGAAGTGTTTCGACTGAGCCAAACCTTGCGCCAAGGCCTCGCGGGTGGTTTGCGTCGAGCCGCGGACATAGAGAAGTGCACAGCCCCGCGCCACATTCAGCTTCATTGCATAGGGAAAGAGGTCCGGGTCAGGCCGGATACGCAGAGCTGCGGTCTCGGTGACATCCAGAAACTCTCTGACCAACGACAGATGCAGCCAGAGCGGTTCGGCGGCAACGACCAGTCTGACGCCCGTGTAAGGATCATTGCCCTCCCCAAAGGACCATTCCAAAGCCTGTCGGAGACCCGGCAGGTAAGGCTTGTATCGCTCGATCCATTCCGCCGTCAGGAGCTTATCAAGCTCGGCATCCGCCCGCTGGAAGATACCGAGCATGAGACCGGCATGCCGGGCTGCGACAGTGGCATATTCGCCAGCTTCATCGAGACGCGCCCGCGCATACTGGCGCATGGGCTCGAGCTGGTGAAACACGGTGCCCTGTTCTGTCGTGGCGACGGTCAGCAGAGATTTCGACACCAAAGAGGACAGGATGTTCACGAGCTTGGCCCGGGGCATGGCTGCGATTGCCACGGCCGCCTCCGTCGCAAACCCACCCGACAATAGACTGAGCGACCTGAAAACCAACTGTTCCGGCGGGGACAATAGCCGGTAGCTCCACTCGATCGTGGCCTCCATCGTCTGCTGCCTGGGTTCAGTGGAGCGGCGGGAAACGCCGAGAATGGAAAGCGATGTGCGAAGTTCGTTGAGAACCTGCGTCACGCCCAGCGTTCGCGCGGCCGCCGCTGCCATTTCGATCGCCAGCGGAATGCCGTCGACCTGCCGGCAAATCTCGACCAGCGGCGACAGATCCCTTTGAAGCGCCAAGGAGCCGCTCCCGGTCACGAATCGTTGCGTGAAAAGCTGCACCGCCGGTGATGTCAGGATCTCCTGGAAAGGCTGGTCGTTCCGCGGAAGGGCCAGGGCCGGTATGCGAATGATGCGCTCCCCATCGATCTGCAATGCCTCCCTGCTCGTGGCCAGAATTCGCACCCCAGGACACCCCGAGAGTAGATCAAGCGCTGTTGCTGCCACCGCATCCAGCAGATGCTCGCAATTGTCGAGCACGAGGAGGCACGTCTTGCCGGAGATGGCCTGCATCAGAGACCGCAGGTCGCCCGGATCGCTTGAATTGATGCCGAGAGCACCGGCAATCGCCGGCGAGACAAACCTTTCGTTATCGACCGGTGCCAGTTCGACCATCCAGATCCCATCCGGAAAGCCATCACGCAAGGCTGCGGCAGCAACCCGGGAAAGACGCGATTTTCCAATGCCGCCCGGGCCGATCAGCGTCACGAGCCGATGCTGGCTGAGCGCCGTGCAGATGTCCGCCTGCAGGTCATCCCTGGCCACGAGGCTCGACAGATCGGACTTGAGATTGGACGGCGGCGGCAGGCGCGGCGCCTCCACCTCCACAAGACAGTACCCTTTTCCGGCAACGGTCTTGATCAGGTTCCGGTCGCTGCCGAGAGAGCGCCTCAGCGCATGGATTTGAGCTTCGATGGCATTGTCATTGACAATGCGCCCCTCCCAGACGCGATCGATCAACGCATCCTTCGTGACAATCGCACCTTTCGCCTCGACCAGGGCCACGAGAACATCGAAAGCCCTTCCGCCCAGGGAAATGACGTCGTGCCCGTTGACCAGGCAACGGCGTTCCCGGTCAATCAGGTAGCGGCCAAACATCAGAACGACCATCTCCATCGGTTGTCGCCGCTTGTTCCCTTAAGGGCTTGCTTTTCAGAAGTTTTAAGATCGCCATAAGGACTTCAACCTCCCCCCTCGTCAAGATGCAACCACGTCCTGAAGATGAACGGCTTCGGGGCCGCGGTGCCTTGCCGATCACGGCCAGCCAGTCCGCCGAGCACAATCCGACCTCCAGGAGTTGCCCCATGAAATTGCTTTCCGCTGTCGCCATCGGCGCCCTGCTCATTGCGGGCTCGGCCTTCGCAGACGTCCAGCCTTTTCCGAAAGACTTCGAAACGAAAATGATCAAGGTGAAGGACGCAGAGCTTTACGTGCGTGTGGGCGGCCACGGGCCAGCGGTCGTCCTTCTGCACGGATACGGCGAGACCGGAGACATGTGGGCGCCACTCGCGGCACGCCTTGCCGGCAAGCATACGGTAATCGCGCCGGACCTGCGCGGCATGGGTCTCTCGTCGCATCCGGCGGGCGGCTTTGACAAAGCCAATCAGGGTCATGACATTTCGGCGGTCCTCGACGCACTTCATGTCGAAAAATTCGATCTCGTCACCCATGACATCGGTAACATGGTAGGCTTTGCACTTGCCACGCAAAATCCCGGGCGCGTGACAAGCTTTACGCTGATGGATGCGCCGGTGCCAGGGGTCGGCCCCTGGGAAGACGTACTCAAGAACCCGCTGCTCTGGCATTTCCGCTTTGGCGGCCCCGACATGGAGCGGCTGGTCTCAGGACGCGAGCGGATTTACCTCGACCGGTTCTGGAACGAATTCTCCGCGGATCCGAAGCGCTTCGACGAGGCCTCGCGAAAGCACTATGCAAAACTCTACGCGCGGCCCGGCGCGATGCATTCCGGCTTCGCACAATTCGCAGCCTTCGACCAGGATGCCATCGATAACCGAGCCTGGCTGGCAAAGGGGGAAAAGCTCACCATGCCCGTGCTCGCCGTCGGTGGCGAGAAATCCTTCGGCACGATGATGGCAACGGTCATGCAGCCGGCCGCCGTCAATGTTCAAGGCGCGGTGATCAAGGCATCCGGCCACTGGCTGATGGAGGAGCAACCCGAGGCGACCGTCGATGTCATCGAGACATTCATCGACGGCAAGAAGTAGCAGCGGCTTCGGTCAGCGCGGTTCCGGCCGCCTGACGGTGCGCCATCCAATTTCCTCAAGGCCCAAGGTTTTCACCCATGACTTCCCCTGCCACAATCCGCAATCCGGTTGAGGATCACATGCTGACCCCGGACAACGCAGCCCTCGTCATCATCGATTTCCAGCCGGTACAGGTCGCCTCTATTGTCACGATGGAACGCCGCCAGTTGGTCGCCAACGTGGTGGCGGTCGCCAGAACCGCACAACTCTATGGACTGCCGATCGTCCTTTCGACGGTCAACGTAAAAACCGGTCGCAACCAGCCGACAATTCATCAGATCACCGAGGTCATTCCCGATGCCGTGCCGATCGACAGGACATCGATCAATGCCTGGGAGGATGCCGACTTTGCCAGTGCCGTGCGGGCGACCGGGCGCCGCAAGCTGATCATGGTGGCGCTCTGGACCGAAGTCTGTCTGGTTTTTCCGGCTCTTGATGCACTGAAAGAAGGATTCGAGGTCTATCCCGTTGTCGATGCGGTTGCAGGAACCTCTCAATGCGCGCATGCTGCAGGTCTTGATCGGATCATGCAGGCGGGGGCCACACCGATCACCTGGATACAACTCGCTTGCGAACTGCAACGGGATTGGGCGCGGGAAGCAACCGTGCCCGGATTTGCCGAAATCGTCTTTGCCGCAATCCATCCGTAAATACTGACGGGTCATCACGTCATAGCTCAAGGGGGTTCACATGTCTGCAATCCTGGTCCTGACGCTTTTCCATGTACTGGTAAGTCTTGTTGCAATCGTCGCCGGAGCCGGCCTCATCCGCCGACTGATCGCAAACGGTCGCGAGCGCATCTTCGCCCAGTGGTTCCTGGTCACGATGGCGATCACGCTCGTCACCGGTTTCCTGTTTCCCTTCAACGGCATCACACCGGCGATCAATGTCGGGGTCCTGTGCACCATCATCCTGCTGGTAACGCTTTATGCGCGCTACCGGGCAAAACTGGCGGGCTTCTGGCGCCCCGTCTATGTGGCGGGTGTCACGCTCCTGATGTTCTTCAACACGCTGGTGCTGATCATCCAGTCGTTTCAGAAGATCGGACCTCTGCACGCGCTGGCGCCGCTCGGCAACGAACCCGCAATCCTTGCCTGTCAGGTCATCCTTCTGCTCGCCTCTCTGGCGGCCGGCATTTTGGGAGTGCTGAGGTTCCGGCCGTCCCTGTCGGTCCCCGGTGCGTCCTTGCCGTCTGCCTGATGGAGTTTGCCGTCTGAGCGCAGGCGGACGATGGTTTTACGTCCGCCTTCAACGGCCTCACATATTCAGGTGCGGGTAATCGATGTGCCGCCATCCACCAGCGATGCCGTGCCGGTCACGAAACTTGCGTCATCGGATGCCAGATAAAGCACGGATTTCGCAATTTCATCGGCCGTCGCAACCCGCTTCAGCGCATGCAGCGCGGTGATGAAGGCCTGCTTTTCCGGCGTGTCATTCATTTCGCGGTACATGTCCGTGTCGACCGCACCGGGCAGGATCGCATTGACGCGAATATGTCTCGACCCGAATTCAGCAGCCAGCGCCTGCGTGAGCCCGATCAGGCCGGACTTGCTGGCGGAATAGGCCGCAACACCCGGAAACGAATAACTGTAGCCGACAAAGGTCGATGTGAAGATCATCGAGCCCGCGCCGTTCTTTTCCATGGCAGCCGCCTGGTGCTTGGCCGCAAGGAACGACGCCGTCAGGTTGATGGCCAGCGTATCGGCAAAACCCTGTTCCGAAACACCGGTCGTCGGCCCGGCTTCACCCAGCGTGCCGGCATTGTTGAAGGCGATGTCGAGCTTGCCGTAGCGCTCCAGTGCCGTCGCCACCAGGCGCTGGTGATAATCTTCCGCCCGCACATCGCCTGCGACCGCAATCGCCTCGCCGCCTTCAGCCGCGATCTCGGCAACGAGGCTGTCGAGTTCCGCCTGCCGGCGGGCGCCCACGATGACCTTCGCACCTTCTGCGGCAAAGAGCTTTGCCGTTGCCCTGCCAATGCCGGAACTTGCGCCGGTCACGATGGCAACCTTGTTATTCAGCCGTGTCATGTTCTGATCTCCATCCGGGAGCAGCACCCTGCCGCTCCTTTGCATGGACTGAAGATGGCATCTTGCGATTGTTCGGATTAGTCGGCAGATTTGGGAACTGAAATCCGGAGATACCGAACGATGCTGATGCGAACGGAAGGGATCGTGACCTTTGTGGCCGTCGTCGAAAGCGGCTCCATCAGCGAAGCGGCACGGCGGCTGCGACTATCCAAATCCGTGGTCAGCGAGCGGCTTGCCGAGCTGGAAAAAACACTCGGCGGGCTGCTTCTGCAGCGAACCACGCGGAAGCTCACATTGACGGAAAACGGGCTCGCCTTTCTGGAGCGGGCCCGCCGCATCACCCGGGAGATAGAGGCGGCAGCAGAAGAGATGTCGGAGCGGCGGGGCGAGATTGCCGGGCCCTTGCGCATCGCCGCCCCTGTCACCTTCGGCCGCATGCATCTTGGCCCCGCGCTCTATCCGTTTCTGGTTCAGCACCCCAATCTCGAACTCACCCTTGACATCGATGACCGAAGGGTGGATCCCGCCGCTGACGGTTACGACGCCATCATCCGCCATGGCCCTCTCTCCGAGTCGCGGCTGATCGCCTGGAAACTGGCCCCGAGCCGCCGGATGCTGACGGCCTCGAGCGACTATCTCGCGCGCTGCGGTACGCCCCGCACGCTGCAGGATCTGGAACAGCACAAGGGTATTTTCTACACAAACCGCGGGATTGCCGACTGGCGATTTCAGACGAGCACCGGCAATGTCATTGTCCGGGCAAAGCTCGGCCTTGCGATCAACAATGGCGACATGATGCGCGATGCGGCCATTGCGGGCCTCGGCCTGGCGCTCCTGCCGGCCTTCATCGCAGGCCCCGCGATCCGCGACGGTCTGCTGCAGGAAGTGGAGGTCGATCACAAGCCGGAACCGGAATTCATCTTCATGGCCCATCCTCAGGGGCGCAAGCCGCCTGCAAAGCTGCGCGCCATCGCCGATCATCTGAAGACTGTCTTTGGTCATCCGCCATATTGGGATCCAGGCACCGCCGGTTAGAGAAAGGGATGCTTCCATGGATCAACTCCTCGCCATCAGAACCTTTGTCCGCGTTGCCGAAGCCGGCTCCTTTGCCAAGGCGGCAGATCAGATGAACCTGCCGCGTTCCTCCGTCAGCAAGCTGGTGCAGGATCTGGAAGCGCATCTGGGAGCCAAGCTGGTCGAGCGCACCACGCGCTCCGTGACGATCACAGCGGAGGGTTTTGCCTATCATGAGCGGGCCCTTCGCCTGATTGCCGATCTCGACGAGATGGATGGTACGGTGGCGGGCGGGCGCAGCACGCCGAAGGGCCGGCTGCGTGTGGACATCGGGTCCGTCATGGCCAACCAGATCCTGATCCCGCGCCTTCCGGAGTTCCAGGCTCTGTATCCCGACATCGACCTCCTGCTCGGCGTGAGCGACCGCTCGGTGGATCTTGTTGGCGAGGGCATCGATTGCGTCATCCGCGGCGGCGTGCTTGCGGACTCCGCCCTGAAGGCACGCAAGCTTTGCGAACTGGACTTCGTCGTCTGCGCGGCTCCTTCCTATCTCGCAGGCAGGCTCAAACCCGAGCATCCGGACGACCTTCGAGAACACCGGATCGCTAGCTATTTCTCGGCGCTCTCCGGAAAGCCTTTTCCGCTGCTTCTGCAGCGGGGCGACGAACGATACGACTATCTGCCTGCCGTGCCCGGCATGTCCGTCAACGAGAGTACGGCGCATCTGAACTCAATGCTCGCAGGACTTGGCATAGGCCAGACATTCGGTTTCCTGGCCAGACCGCACTTCAAAACCGGTGCCCTGGTCGAACTTCTGCCTGACTGGAAGCCGGAACTGCGGCCGCTGCATCTCGTCTATCCTGCCGACCGGTTTCCCAATGCAAGGCTGCGCGCATTTTCGGACTGGGTTGCGAACCTGTTCAGAGACATCGATTCCCGACGCGGATAGCCACCATTATCCATGAGCATGGACAATCTCTCCAGAAGCGAGCGCTTCTGCACACCCGCCTGACCGCCTAGATCTTGAACATCGGACGGCGACGAAGGGCTTTGAGCCAACGCCTCCTTCCCGAAACACGCACAACTTCAACAGGCCGGCCGCGCTCGGGCTGAACCCTTTTGCACGGCCAGCGCCAGGAGACCTAAGATGACCAACAGACTTCAGCACAAGATTGCGGTCGTGACCGGTGCCACCAGCGGCATCGGTCTTGCAACGGCCAAGCTGTTTGCGGCGGAAGGCGCCCGCGTCTACATCACCGGACGCCGCCGGGACGCACTCGATCGGGCGATTGCCGAGATCGGACATGATGCGGTCGGCGTTCAGGCGGATTCCGGCAGCAATGCAGACCTCGACCGGCTGTTTGCGCAGGTGAAGGCGCAAGAGGGCCGGCTGGATGTTCTCGTCGTCAATGCCGGTGGCGGCAGCATGCTTGCCCTCGGCGAAATCACCGAGGAGCAGATCGACGATGCCTTCGGCCGCAACGTCAAGGCGGTCATCTTCACGGTCCAGAAGGCCCTGCCGCTTATGGGGAAAGGCTCGTCCATCGTCCTCACCGGTTCGACCGCCGGCACCGAAGGGACGGCCGCCTTCTCGGTCTACTCCGCATCCAAGGCAGCGGTGCGCAATCTTGCTCGCTCCTGGGCGCTGGATCTTAAAGGAACGGGGATCCGGGTGAACGTCGTCTCACCCGGCGCCACCCACACGCCCGGCCTCGTAGAACTTGCCGGCGACGACAAGGCGCAACAGCAGGGTCTCCTCGACTTTCTGGCTACCCGCATCCCGCTCGGCCGCATCGGAAATCCCGACGAGATTGCCAAGGCGAGCCTCTTCCTCGCCTCAGACGATGCGAGCTTCGTGAACGGTGCCGAACTGTTTGCCGACGGCGGCCAGGCACAGGTCTGACCCGGCAAGGGGGAGTGGCCGATGGCCGCTCTCCGTCAACAATCATCGGGCTCACTGGCGATGATCTCCGCAAGCGTCCCCTGAACTCGCGGCCGCTTACACGTGGGAAGAAGATGGGCGGCTCAGGCGTGGATTGGTCAGGGATGCTGCGCTTTCCAGCCATGCCGCCTGAACCTTGGCACCGATTGCGTTGATAGCAGCACCGATCTTGGCAATGGGCCGGCCACCGGTCATGTCCATGGCAAAGGACGTCGTTCAAACCGGTGCCATCGATGCCCTGTTTCAGGGCACTCCTTCCACGCAACTTCAATCCGAGATGGCAGGGACAATGCCTTGTCGCGTGATCTCTCCGACATCCAGCTTGCGTGACGCCGCCTGACGCTTGCCGGGGCGGCGCTATGACGCCCGTGCCAGCCGTCGCAGAGCCTGGGGCGGCTGGCCGTATTGGCGCATGAACGCCTCGCGCATCCGCCGCAGATCGATGAAGCCCGCCTGCTGCGCGATCTGGTCGAAGGAGTGCCGTGTTTCCTCGATCATCAGACGCGCCGCATCGAGCCTGATCTGCTCCACAGCTTTCGCAGGCGTCTGCCCGGTTTCGGCGCGGAAGGCGCGGCTGAACTGGCGGGGCGAGAGGGCGGCCACGTCTGCCAGTTCATCCACAGTCAGAGGATTGGAAAGATGCGCTTTCGCATGAATCAAGGCCTTCTGGATCCGGTCGCTGCTTGGCGCAAGTTCGAGCAGTTCCGAATGCTGGGATTGGCCGCCCGCGCGGCGATGATGCATCACCAGGCGCCGGGCAATCGCACTCGCCACGTCTCGGCCAAGATCCTTCTCGATCAAGGCGACGGCAAGATCGAGGCCGGCCGTCAGTCCTGCCGAGGTCCACACGGCACCCTCGTTGATGAAAATGCGATCCTCCTCGACCCGCACATTGGGAAAGGTCTCGCGCATCTGCCGGGCATAGGACCAGTGGGTGGTGGCTCGTCGCCCGTCGAGAAGTCCCATTTGCCCGAGCAGGAAGGAGCCGGTGCACAGACCGGCAACGCGCCGCGCCTGCCGTGCCGTCGCGCGGAGAGTATCAAGCGTTGCCTCATCCTGCTGCGGAGGCGGAACCAGTCCCGCCAGAAGCAGCAGCGTATCGACCGTCTCCAGATCGGAAAGTTTCGTGGTCGGCACGGCAAAGCCGCTCGAGGAGACAACGGGGCCACCGCCGACCGAGGCAATGGACAGGGTGTAATAGCTGTCCTTCCTCAACGCATTCACCAGTTCGAAGGCCGCCTGCACGCCAAGCGCCAGGAACTGAAAACCGGGTGTGAGCACCATGGAAACATGCGGCATGCCGTCTCTGCCTTCGTGTCCTGAAAACGTAGTTTATACGTCATATCGGACGCGAAGCTCTTCGTCCATAACATTCGTGTCGGGAGCAATTGACGCTCTCCTTCTTCAAAAGGATCAAACGCATGGCCACTTTGGGAACTGCCCTTATCACTGGCGCCTCGACCGGCATCGGCGCGATCTATGCCGATCGCCTTGCCGCCCGCGGCTACGATCTCACGCTCGTTGCCCGCAACACGGACAAGCTTCAGGCACTCGCCTCCGCGATTTCGGACAAGACCGGACGCGCCGTGGACGTGCTTGCCGCCGACCTCGGCAATCCGGTCGATCTGGCCCGCGTGGAGAAGACACTGCGCGAGGATGCGAGCATCACCATGCTCGTCAACAATGCCGGCATCGGCACCCATACGACCTTGCTCGAAAGCGATGTCGAGCGGATGGATGCGATGGTGCGCCTCAACGTGACCGCCGTGATGCGGCTCACCTATGCGGCGGTGCCGGGTTTCGTCGCGCGCGGCGGCGGCACCATCATCAATATCTCATCGATCGTGGCGGTTGCTCCGGAATTGCTGAATGGCGTCTATGGCGGCACGAAAGCCTTCGTCCAGGCCTTCACAACCTCGCTGAACCATGAACTCGCCGACAAGGGCATCCGCGCGCAGGCCGTTCTGCCCGGCGCCACCCGCACCGACTTCTGGGCGCTTGGCGGCCTGCCGGTCGAGCATTTGCCCTCCGAGATCGTGATGCAGGCGGACGACATGGTCGATGCCGCCCTTGCAGGACTGGATCAGGGCGAAACCACCACGATCCCCGCGCTGAGGGATGTGGAGCTGTGGCAGGCCTTTGAAGCCGCGCGGCGTGCGCTGGGCCCGCAACTGTCTGCAACGCAGGCAGCGCCTCGCTTCAAGACCGCGATCTGAATTTCCTGCTCCTCCCATTTCGTAAAAGGACAATTGCCATGAAACTCACGGGTAACACCATCTTCATCACCGGCGGCACCAGCGGCATCGGCCGCGGCATGGCTGAAGCATTTCACAAGCTTGGAAACCAGGTCATCATTGCAGGCCGACGGACCGCCTTGCTGAAGGAGGTCACGGAAGCCAATCCCGGCATGGCATCGGTAGAGCTCGACGTGACCGATCCGGACAGCATCCAGGCGGCTGCGCGCCACCTGATCGATACCTATCCAGCTCTCAACGTGGTGTTCAACAATGCCGGTTTCATGCCCTTCGACGATGTCTCCGGCCCGATCGACGACGCTGCGGCACAAGACCTGATCACGACGAACCTGCTCGGTCCGCTTCGTGTCACGTCTGCCTTCATCGAACATCTGAAGTCGCAGCCGGAAGCGACCATTCTTTACACGAGCAGCGTTCTGGCTTTCGTGCCGATTGCCGGCAACGCGATCTATTCCGCCACCAAGGCAGCCCTTCATTCCTACGCCCTGTCGCAGCGCTTCCAGCTGCGCGACACCAGCGTCAGGGTGCAGGAAATCGCCCCGCCCTGGGTGGATACGGATCTCATCTACAAGAGCGGCGATCCGCGCGCTATGCCGCTGCCGCAGTTCATCGAACAGACGCTCGCGGCACTTGCGACCGATGATCCGGAGGTGATCGTCGATGCCATCCGGCCGCTGCGCGATAATCCCGGCGCCCAGGAACACGCGCTGTTCCAGGCGTTCAACCAGAGCATCGTCGACAACCCGATCCCCGTCGGCGCCTGACACAAGGGTGCCGCCGCAAGCGGCGGCACCCTGCCCCGGCATCCCCGTCATAGAAACAATTCCTGTAACCGAAACCCGAAAGGAAAGACCATGTCACGCATTTCCACTCCCGAGCCTCAGCTGGCTCCCGAGGCATCCCAGCCGACACTCAACGCGATCAAGGCAAAGCTCGGCAGTGTCCCGAACTTTTTCCGTGTGCTGTCGAACAGTCCCGCCGTCATCGGTGCGCATGCCGGCCTGAACCAGGGGCTGAGCAAGGCGCTTGACGTCAAGACCCGCGAACGGATCGCGCTCGCAGTTGCCGCGGTCAACGGCTGCGAATACTGCAATGCCGCCCACACATTTACCGGCTACACGTTCTCCAAGCTCAGCCGGGAAGAGATCGAACGGGCAAGGCAGGGCACGTCGGAAGAGCCGAAAGCCGCAGCAGCTGTGGCTTTTGCCAGAAAGGTCGCAGAAACACGCGGCAAGGTTTCAAACGCCGATATCGATACCGTTCGCGCCGTAGGCTTTACCGATGCCCAGGTCATCGAGATCGTCGCTGTCGTGGCGGAAAACTTCTTCACCAACCTGATCAACAACGTTGCCGCAACAGACGTCGATTTCCCCGACATCTGAAAGGCACCACTGCCCGCCGAATGACCCGTGTGAACGATGCGGCAATGCATGCCGCATTACCGATGGGCGAAGAAACCCGCACCAAAAAATTCTTTTCTCCGACGGAACCATCGCGGCGTCTGCACGTTTATGTGCGCTGCGGCCGGCAACCTGCGATCGGATATCGTTTCAATGACCTCAAAACCCCTGTTCGTTCTCGTCGTAGAGGATGAGGCGATCATACGTCTGAGCCTCGTGGACGAATTGGAAGATGCAGGCTTCCGTGTGGCTGAAGCCGGCACTGCGGACGAAGCCTTGACCGTGCTGGAAGCGCATCCGGAGATCACGGCGATTTTTACCGATATCGACATGCCCGGTTCGATGGACGGCTTGAAGCTTGCGCATCGGGTGCACCGCGCCCATCCCCATGTCGCCCTTCTCCTGACGTCCGGTTACCTGAAAATCCCGAAGAACGACTTGCCGGTCAAAGTCCCTTTCCTGCCAAAGCCCTATGAAGTTGGCCATGTCGTGAACCATTTGCGCGATCTCGTCCTGCAATGAGGTCCCGCGACAATTGTCTCGCGCTGAAGCTTGGGCCATAACCGTGAGACACATTCCAAGCCTTGCACCTGCCAAGCGCTGCCTTGCGTGCTTTCCTTTCGGCCCATCGAGATAATGGACATTCCATGGCACTGGTAAAGACCTCCCAACTGGGCGCAAAGGCGGCCATTGCCAAAGGCGAAGCTGCCACCACCCCGCCCGCTCCGGCCGGTGCAGACAAGGCGGCGGCCTTGCGCCGGTCGAGGGATCGGTCGCGTATGCGCCAGCAGAAGGCGGCCGAACGCATCGGCGCTGCCACCGAGGAGCTGGCAACAGGCGTTGCGGAGGCGGCATCTGCGGCCGAACAGCTTCGCCGGGCCCTGGAGCAGATCGCAAGCGGGGCGGAGGAGGCGGCCGGCGCCGCACACGAATCCCTTTCGGCAACCACCCATCTTGCCGCCCGCTTTTCCGAAACGCGCATACAGGCCGACATCGCACGAAACCAGACGGGTCAGGTGCAGACAGGCATGCTGGAAGCGGCCGCCCAGATCGACGGTGCGATCCTCGCCATCGAAACGAACGCATCGCGGCAGATCGCTTCGGTGTCCCTCATCGAAAAGCTGCAGGTGCAGGCCGAAACGATTGGCGCAACGACCGTGGCTGTCGCCGACATTTCCGATCGCACCAATCTTCTGGCGCTCAATGCCGCCATCGAGGCCGCCCGTGCCGGCGACGAGGGGCGCGGCTTTGCCGTGGTGGCCGACGAGGTGCGGGCGCTCGCCGAGACTGCCGAGCGCAGCTCGCGCGACGTCAACCGGCATGCCGAAACCATTGTCGAGGGCGTCGGCCGGATTGCCGAACGGATCCGGTCGGCAGCGCAGGCCGCGCGGGAGCAGACAGCTCTCGGCCGCAACATGGTCGCGGATCTGGAGGCCATCCGTCTCGGCCTTTCAGACCTCTCGCAGGATAGCCAGACAATCCTGATTGCCGCGGTTGAAGCGGATGTGGCGACGCGCGAGGCGCAAAAGGGTGCAGAAACAGTCGCTGCCGCCGCCGAGCAGCAGTCTGCCGCAGCCGCGCAGGCGCAACGGGCCGTCGAACAGCAGAGCGTGGCGCTGGAGGAAAGCCAGCAGACCGCGCAGGCGCTTGCCGCCATGGCTGACGAGCTGTTGAATGATGACGCCCATGCGGCGCGTTCGCAGGAGATGAGTGCGGCCGCAGAAGAGCTCTCCGCCACCGTTCAGGAGCTCTCCGGCGCTGCCGGCGAAATTCTGATTGCAGTCGAGCAGATCAGCCGCGGCGCCGAGGCGCAGGCGTCTGCCACCGAGCAGGCAAATGCTGCCATGACGCAGATCAAGGCCAGTGCTTCCCGCACCGAGGTGAGTGCGCAGCAGGCAAGCCGGCGCGGGGCAGAGATCAAGCTGCTGCTTTCCCGCAACAAAGCCGGCCTCTCCAGCCTTGCTACCGGCATTTCCGGGGCCACGGCAGAGATGCGCCAGGCTCTTGCCGACCTTAATGCGCTGGGCGACATCGGCTTCAGGATCGAACGCACCGTCGACCGCATCGTGCTGGTCGCCGTTCAGACCAACATGCTGGCAGTCAGCGGCTCGGTGGAGGCGGCGCGGGCCGGCACGGCCGGACGCGGCTTTGCCATCGTGTCCACCGATATCCGCAAGCTTGCCCAGGATGCGGCCGACAATATCGACGGCATCAAGGACATCGTCCGGCTGATCCAGCTGCAGATCGTCACCGTGCAGCGCGAACTGGAAGCCATTATTGCAGCGTCCGACGCCGAACAGGCCAAAAGCCAGCTCATCGCGGATCGGCTTGCATCGGCCGAAGACGATGTCGGTGGCATGGCGGATGGCTTTGCCACCATTCTGGAGGCGGCGCAATCCATTCTGATCTCCGCAAGAGAAGTCCAGGGCGGCACCGAGCAGATCGCATCGGTCGCGCTTCAGGCGAGTGCAGCCGCAAGGCAGGCGGCCACAGCCGCGCTGCAACAGTCGCGCGGGGCAGAAGATCTTGCCGCAGCCGTCGAGGAAATCGCCTCGCTGGCAGACGAACTCCAGATGGCGGGAAGCTGACGCCATGGATGGCACATCCGCCGAGGCGGGCGGGCAAAGGCGGCTTGTCTTTCAGGTTTCAGGGCAAGGCCACGCGATCGATGCCGGCCGGGTGCTGGAAGTCATTCGCGTGCCGCCTGTCACCCGGGTACCGCATGGCCCGGCGGCTCTTTTGGGGATCATCAACCTGCGCGGCCGGCCGGTTCCTCTCCTGTCGATGAACCGGCTGTTGCACGGCAGTGACGGCACGACGGGGGCGGATGCCCGGATCATCGTCTATGACCATGGTGGGCCGGTTGGCCTTCTTGTCGAGACCGTGCGACAGCTGTCGACGGATGTCACGGCCGAACCCCTCGAGAACCTGGACTTGCTTGTCGAAGCCGCCTTCAAGGTGGAGCGCCGTGCCCCAGTCAAGCGCTCGTCGGGGCGGCAAGCCGGTGAGGACGGGCAGACACGCGCGGCGTTGAAGACTTTTCTGTCGTTCCGGGTCGCTGGCCAGCGTCTCGGCCTGCCCCTTGCCTGCATTCGAGAAGTCTTGACCTTCGACGGCGACGTAACCGTCGTGCCGGATGCGGCGGAGGCTCTCATCGGCGTGATCCGGCTGCGTGACAGCGTTCTGCCGCTGGTGGCGCTCTCGGTCCTCATGGGGCTTGATCGGGTGACGTCCGATGATGAGCGCAGGCACATCGTCGTGGTCGAGTATGAGGCCACGCTGGTCGGTCTTGTCGTGGATGAGATAGACGCCATTCACCGCCTGCCCGAACAGGCCATCGATCCTGTTCCGGCCGTACTGCAAAGAGGCGACGGCGACGCCCGGATCGATGCCATCGGCCGGCTGGCGGGCGATGCAGGGCTGATGTCCATCCTGTCGCCGGACAAGCTCTTCGGTCACCACGCGGTGGCAGACGCCGTCAGCCGGACTGCAGCAGAAAAACCGATGGAGGCGGTGCCTCAGGCCGAACGCGCTGCCGAGCCGTTCCTGATTTTCCAGCTCGGCACCGAAAACTACGGAGTTCCCGTGGCCGCGGTCGACGAAGTGATCGGCGTGCCGGACGAGATGACGCGCATCCCCGGCGCCCCCGCCTTTCTCATGGGGGTGATCAGCCTGCACGGAAAGGCGGTCCCGCTGATCGACCAGCGCACGCGCTTTGTGACACCGGCTTCCGCAGCCTCTGCAAAGGCCCGCGCCCTCGTCGCCACCGTGGGTGCCTTGCAGGCGGGGCTTGTCGTCGATGGCGTGTCCGAGGTGAAAGCCATTGCGGCCGATGCGCTGTGGACGGCGCCCGGCTTTGCTCCGGATGACACGGAAGTCTTCGATCGCATCGCCACCATGAAGGATGAAGGCCGGATGATCCTGCTGGTCGATCCGCAGGAACTGCTGACGAGAACCGAGCACGACATTGTTGCCGCTGTCGCTGCGGATAACCGGGTGGTGGTCAGCCCGTGATCCGGCTTCTCATCGTTGACGATTCCGCCCTGATGCGCAAACTTCTCGGCCAGATTTTCGCCGCAGAGGACGATTTCGAGATCGCGCTTGCCCGCGACGGCGCCGAGGCGCTGAAAATCATGCCGAGCTTCAGGCCCGATGTGGTGACACTCGATATCCACATGCCGCAGATGGACGGATTGACCTGTCTCGACCGGATCATGATCGAGCATCCCTGCCCGGTCGTGATGGTCTCGTCGCTGACGGAGGACGGTGCGCGGGAAACGCTCGCCGCTCTCGAAATGGGCGCCATCGACTTCATTGCAAAGCCCGCGGGTGCAATTTCGCTGGGGATCGAAGAACTTGCGCCGCCGCTGGTGGAAAAGGTTCGCCAGGCGGCCCGGTCGCGCATCCGCCGAAGCCTGCGGCTGACCGAGCGCCTGCGCCTGGCGCGCACCGGCTCCTCCGGTCGGGCAGCGGCACCCGCACGCCCTGTGGCCGCAGCCCCCAGCCGCCGCCGCGATGCCCTGCGGCAAGGCCTGGTCCTGATCGGCACCTCGACGGGCGGCCCGCCGGCGCTCGATGCGGTGCTGAGCCCCCTGCCCGCCGATTTCGACCTGCCGATCATTGTCGCCCAGCACATGCCGGCCTCCTTCACCGGTCCGCTGGCACGGCGCCTCGACACGATCTGTGCCCTGACGGTCCGTGAAGTGACGCAGCCGACAAGGCTTGAGCGCGGCCATGTCTATATCGCCAGGGGAGATGCCGATATCCTGATCTCGACCCAGGCCGGCACGCTGGTTGCGATGCCGGCCCCCACAGACCCGGCGCATCTGTGGCATCCAAGCGTCGAGCGGATGGTGCGCTCGGCCATGAAGCATGTGCCCGCCTCGAACCTCATTGGCGTGTTGATGACAGGCATGGGCAATGACGGCGCCCCAGCCATGGCGGACCTCCATGCCGCCGGCGGCCATACGATTGCCGAAGCGCAGGAGACCGCTGTCGTCTGGGGCATGCCCGGCGATCTGGTGGCACGGGAGGGTGCGACCGACATCAAGCCGCTCGATCAGATCAGCCAATGCCTGATGGACAGGGTGTCCTGATGGGAAGCGCATCCACCGACCCGACGGACGATCGCACGGAACCGCTTCTGGCGGCCGATCTCGAAGAGATCTGCGCCATCGTCTACAGCAGAAGCGGCATGGTTTTCGGCGAAACCAAGCGCTACTATATCGAGCGCCGGATTGCCGACCTGATGCGTCAGCGGCAGATCCAGTCGGTCAGCAGCTATCTTTCGATCCTGCGCAGCGATCCAGCCGAGATGGAGCGGCTGATCAACAGTTTTACGGTGAACGAGACCTATTTCTATAGGGAACTGCATCAGCTTTCCTGTCTCAGCAACTCCATCCTGCCGGACATCATCCGCTTGAAGCAGCCCGGCGACCGTATCCGCATCTGGTCGATGCCCTGCGCGAGCGGGGAAGAACCGTATTCGATTGCGATCTGGCTGCTCGAAAACTGGCCGCTTGTGGATGCCTATCACATTGAAATCGTGGGCTCGGACATCGATACCGCCGTCCTTCGCCAGGCGGTTGAGGGCTATTTCGGGCCAAGGTCGCTCTCCAGGCTGCCGCCTGATCTCCTCGCGCGCTATTTCGAGCCGGAGCAGGACCAGCAGCAGCGCCTCATCCAGGACCTGCGGGAATCGGTCATCTTCCTGAAGGGCAATATCGTGGATCGACAGAGCCTGACGGCGCTTGGCCGTTTCGACGTGATCTTCTGCCGCAACCTGCTTATCTATTTCGACGAGGCCGCGCGCGAGGCCGCAGCCCGCAATCTGCATGCGCTTCTCAACCCCGGCGGCTATATCTGCCTCGGGCACACGGAATCGATGACCCGCATTTCGCAAAGCTTTGAGCCTGTGCGTTTTCCCGACGCCATTGTCTACCGGGAGGCGAAGGACACCTGAATGGATGAACTGATCGAACAATTCGCCGTGGAGGCGCGCGAACTGGTTGAGCAGGCCTCGGGCGATCTGCTGGCGCTGGAGGCCGATCCCGGCAATCGCGAGCGGCTGGAAAGTGCGTTCCGCGCCATGCATACGCTGAAGGGCTCGGTCGGCCTGTTCGAGCTTGGTCCCATGCAGGACGTTCTGCACCAGGCCGAAGACCTGCTATCGAAGGCCCGCGCCGGCGATATAGCCGTGGACGTGGCGCTGATCGACCCGCTTCTGGCGGTGATCGAATGGGTGGAGGAGTGTATCGACGGCATTGTAGAAACGGGGCGGCTGTCCGATGTGCAGGAGAAACAGGCCTCGCGCCTCTTCGGCCTCCTGACCCGCGACGTCTCCGACCGGCCGCGGGATGAGCCCGACGGCGGGGAACCCGCCGCCGCCTCGGCCATCGCGTCGGATTGGGCGCTCCGGCTCCTTGCGCAGATGCCCCCGAACGACCGCGGCGGATCGCTCGTCGCCATCCGCTACGAGCCGCATCCCGAATGCTTCTTCAACGGTGACGATCCTCTCGCAACCATCTCCCGGCTGCCGGACCTGCGGCACGTCGAGTTGTCGCTGAAAACCCCGCCGCCAGAGACCGGGCATTACGATCCGTTCCGCTGCAATCTGGTTATCGAGGCGCTCTGCGGCGGGCCGCTTGCTGCGGTGGAGGCGGCCTTGCGGCTCATTCCGGATCAGGTGACGCTGGTGACACTGGCAGACCCTGCCGCAGAAGCGTCCGCATCCGACACGACGCCGGCGCGCCTGCCGGAGCGGGCCTCCACCACGATGCGGGTGGAATCGAGCCGCATCGACACGCTGATCGAAATTGCGGGTGAACTGGTCACGGCGAAAAACAGCCTCGTGCCGCTGGCGCAGGATGCCCGCGAGAGCGGCAATGCAAGCCTTGCCCGGCGCATCCATGCCAGCCACCAGGAGATCGAACGGCTTGTCGGCGCACTCTATGGTGCCGTCACCCAGGCCCGCATGATCCCGCTCGAACACAGCTTTCGCCGCTTCCCGAAGCTCGTGCGCGAGACATCGGCGAAACTCGGCAAGGCGATCGACCTCGTCATCGAAGGGGAGACCGTCGAGGCGGACCGTGACATCGTGGAAAGCCTGTTCGAGCCGCTGCTGCACATCGTCCGCAACAGTCTCGACCATGGCATCGAGCCCGAAGACGTGCGCAAGCAGGCCTCTAAGCCGCCCCGGGGACGCATCCATCTTCAGGCGCGCCAGCGCGGCGACCGGATCGAGATCGACATCGCCGACGATGGCCGCGGCATGGATGCAGCACGGGTGCGCCAGGCGGCGGTCGAGCGCGGCCTGATCACCGCACAGGACGCGCCTGCCCTTTCGCACCGGGACGCGCTGCAGTTCGTCTTTGCGCCGGGCTTTTCGACGGCCTCCGCCGTCTCGGATCTCTCCGGCCGCGGCGTCGGGCTGGATGTCGTTCGCCGCTCCATCGAGAGGCTCGGCGGGACGGTCGAGATGCAAAGCACGCAAGGGGCAGGAACGATTTTCACCCTGAAACTGCCCGTGAGCTTTGCCATGACGCCGCTCCTGGTGATCGAGGTGGGCGGCGAGCGCTTCGGCATTTCCATGGCGGATGTTATCGAGACCCACAAGCTTGCCGCCAATTCCATCCAGCCGGTTCGGGCCGGCAAGGCCTTCGTGCTGCGCGACCGCACGATACCGCTGCTGTTTCTGGCCGACCTGTTGCGGCTGCCGGCGCGCGACACGGATGCTGAGGATTTGAAGGTGCTGATCGTGCGGTCGGGAGACGATGACGTGGGCATTGCCGTTGATGCGATCGCCGAGCGCGCGCAAACGCTGACGCGTCCCCTCACCGGCCTGCTTCAGGCGGTCCCGGGGATCGCCGGCACGACGCTTTTGGGAGACGGCAAGGTTCTCCTGGTACTCGATCTGGAGGAGTTGATCGGATGACGGTAACCCTCAAGCAAAAAACCGTGAGGCTTTCCGGATCCTGTGGCGTCGAAGAAGCCGATACGCTTGTCGAGTACCTGACGAGCCGGCCGGACCTAGAGGTGGACCTTCGGGCGGCCACCTCCATTCACACGGCGCTCTGGCAGGCATTGATGATGTTCCGGCCGCCGATCACGGGGCCGGCCCCACCGCCCCTGCTGCCGGATGCGGTCATTTCGGCGGTCACCAGGTTCTTGACACGCCCTTTATAATAAGAGGCATTCCGTGATGGAACATCCGTCACCGAAAAATGTATGGTATGAATTTCACGAGGGACCCTTCGCAATGAAGAATCGGGGCAGAGAATGAGCGTTACAGTCCTGGTCGTGGACGACAGCAAGCTGGCACGCATCGTGACCGGAAAGGCGATCACTGCGCTTCAGCCGGACTGGGTCCGGGTCGAGGCGGCCAGTGCCGCCGATGCCCTGTCCATGGTCGGCAGCCAGAAGATCGATGTGGCGATCCTTGACTTCAACATGCCCGAAAAGGATGGCCTGCAGCTGGCATCAGAGCTTCGTGCAGAGCATCCGCACATGCCGATTGCGGTGATCACCGCCAATGTGCAGGACGAGATCATCGCGCGGGTGCGCGCGCTGAACGCCACGTTCGTCGCCAAGCCCGTCACCCAGGAGGCGCTGAGCGGCTTCATTTCCGGCGCCGCCCTCCGGCTGAAAAAGGCCGGAGCATGACGACGAACAGCATGGACCTCGACGAGCTTGAGCGCGATGCGCTGACGGAACTCGTCAATATCGGCGTCAGCCGCGCGGCGGCCAGCCTGCGCAAGATGGTCAACCGCGAAGTCGTCCTGTCGGTGCCGGCGGTCGAGATCGTCACCCGCCGGTCGGCCGCATCGCTGATCGGTCAAAGGGAAAGCGAGTCCCTGATCGCCGTGCAGCAGCAGTTCGAAGGTCCGTTTTCCGGCCGTGCGCTGCTGATTTTTCCCCAGAGCAACGGCCTGTCCCTCGTTCGCGCCATTGTCGGCGAGGACATGGGCGAAAACGACCTTCTGGACATGGAAGACGAGGCGCTGGCCGAAACCGGCAATGTCATCCTGAACGGCTGCCTGGGCTCGATGGCGAACATGCTGCAGCATACCCTGCAGATGTCGCTTCCGGACGTGCGCCGGGGCGACAGTGCGCATCTGTTCGACGCTCTTGCCACGAGCAGCGAGGAAAGCTTCGTGCTTTTCCTCTACATCAATTTTACCGTGCGCGACCGTGACATCCGTGGCTATGTCGCCATGATCATGGACCTGCCGTCGCTGGAAAAGCTCAAGCGCCTCATCGCCGATTTCATCGACCGCGTGATGACGGAAACCGAATGACGAGGCTCGATGTCGCAGATGACTGAACCAGCCAATGACCTTGCGGGCGATCTGGCCAGGGTTCGTGCGGAACTGGAGGTCGCGCAACGGCGGCTTCAGTTGACGCTCGACGCGGCGGGGGCGACCTGCGGATGGGAATGGGATATCGCTGCCAGGCGTCTGGTTGCCGATGCACGGTTTGCAGCGATCACCAACCAGGATCCGCTGGCGCTTGCTAAGGGTGTGCCCACGGCGCAGTTCTTTGCCTCGGTTCATCCGGACGACCTGCGCCGCCTGAAGGTGGCGGTTGCCGGCATTCTTGCGGGCTCGGAAGTGTTTTCCAAGGATTACAGGCTACTTCGCAGCGATGGCGGATACCGCTGGGTACACGCCACGGGCCGCGCGATCCGCAATGCCGAGGACGAGCCGGTCAAGTTCGTCGGCATGCTGGTCGACATTACCGAGCAGAAGCGGATCGATGAGCAGTTGCGCATTGCCCAGTCCGCAGGCGGCATCGGCACGTTCGAGCATATTGTCGGTTACGGCACCATCAGCGTGTCGGAGCAGTTCTGCCGGCTGTTCGGCCTGCACCCGACGAAGGCGCTGCCGGTGCGCACCCTCAACGGTCTCATTCATCCGCAAGACGAGCCGATGATCGACCTCAGCGATCCCGACGGTCCGCAAAACGAGCAGGAAATCGAGTTCCGCGTCCGTCGCGCCGATGACGGGGAGGAACGCTGGCTGGCGCGGCGGGGCGAATATGTCGATGATATCGATTCCAGCGGCCGCCGTTATGTCGGCGTGATCTTCGACATTACCGAAGCCAAGCAGACGCAGGAGAGCCTGCGCAAGGCCAATGAAGAACTCGCGGAGATCGCGCGCGAAAGCCTGCGCGAACGCAACCGCGTCTGGAAGAATTCCCGCGACCTTCTGGTCGTCATCGACATCAACGGCGTGTTTCGCGATGTGAGCCCCGCCTGGCGCGATATTCTCGGCCATGCACCCGAGGATGTCGTGGGCACACGGGTGCTCGACGTGGTCTGGCCGGAGGATCGCGAGGCCGTCAGGGCCGATTTCCGCCGGGCCGCCGAGACCACGCATACGGCGCTTGAGGTGAGGCTGACCCATCAGGACGGCTCGCCGAGGATCGTCTCCTGGATGACCTCGCGGGAAGAGGACCGGGTCTATGCCTACGGCCGCGACGTGACGGTGGAAAAACAGCAGCAGGCCATTCTGGAGGCGACCGAGGCGCAGTTGCGGCAGGCCCAGAAGATGGAAGCCGTCGGCCAGCTCACCGGTGGCATCGCGCATGATTTCAACAATATGCTGACTGGCGTCATCGGCGCACTTGCCCTCATCAAGCGCCGCATTGCCGCCGGGCGGACGGATGATCTCGACAAGTTCATCGATGCGGCAACCTCCTCTGCGCAACGGGCCGCCGGACTCACGCACCGGCTTCTGGCCTTTTCCCGCCGCCAGTCACTGGATCGCCAGCCTGTCGACATCATGCAGCTGTTGGGCTCGATGGAAGACCTGTTCCGCCGCACGCTGGGAGAACAGGTCGAACTAGTAATCAATCCTAATGCGGCAACCTGGAAAGCGGTGACCGACGCCAACCAGCTCGAAAGCGCGATCCTTAACCTCGTGATCAATGCACGCGACGCCATGCCCAATGGCGGCCAGCTGACCATCGAGACCGCCAATGTCGTGCTTTCGGAAACCGATCTTGCCCGCGGCGAGACGCTGCAGCCGGGAAGCTACGTGGTGGTTGCGGTGAGCGATACCGGCATCGGCATGTCGCAGGCAACCATCAGCAAAGCCTTCGATCCCTTCTTCACGACCAAACCGATCGGCCAGGGCACCGGTCTTGGCCTGTCGATGATCTACGGTTTCGCCCAGCAGTCGGGCGGCCATGTGCGGATCTACAGCCAAGTCGGCCTCGGCACGACGGTCAAGCTCTATCTGCCGGGCAGCACCGAAGGCGCCGTTGACCGCACGAGCGCCATCACGGCGGACTTCGTGCCGCCACGCGGCGAAGGCCAGACGGTGCTTGTCGTCGAAGACGATGATTCCGTCCGCATGCTTGTCGTCAATGTGCTGAAGGAACTCAGCTACCGGGTGATCGAGGCAACGGATGGCTTGATGGCGCTTCCCGCCATCGAGGGGAAGAGCCAGATCGACCTGATGGTGTCGGATGTCGGACTTCCCGGCATCAACGGGCGGCAGCTCGCCGAAATGGCGATTGCCGCCCGCCCGGGCCTCAAGGTGCTGTTCATTACGGGATATGCGGCAACCGCTGCCTCGCGCGCCGATTTTCTGGCGCCCGGCATGGAGATGATCACCAAACCCTTTGCCATCGATGACCTTGCCCAGAAGGTCAACGACCTGTTGACCGGATGAGACCGGTTGCGGCGGCGGGAACCGTAGATCCCGTCAGCCGCCGCAGAAGGCATTACGGATCGGAAAATGTCACCGTGACGCCGCGCTGACGAAAATAGGCCTGCATCCGCTTGCGCCCGGACCGGTTGTTCTGGACCAGCCGTGCCGGATCAAACGTTGCTTCTTTCAACCCTTCCCGCGCGAGCGCTGCCTTGAGAACGGCGATGTGGGTGTCGATATCGGCATTGTCCGCCTGGAGCGATTCATAAATGCGGTTCGTGGCGTCTGCTACGGACGGTTCGGTCATTGATCCACTCCTGTCATGTCGGCCTGACCCTATCGGGAGGAACAAAGCGCCTGTCAATGGGGGACGGTCACTTCTCGGCAAGCGGATGGCCGGGCAGTGTGACCGGCAGGGTGCGATGCCCAGCAAGGCAGAAGGGTCCGAAACGCGAAAACGGCGCCGCGTGGGCGCCGTCTGTCGATGCGGTTCGGCTGCCGATCAGATGGCGCGCTTGGTGCGCCAGCTGTCGGCATAGCTTTCGCGGGCCTGCGCGGCGTAAGGCGTGGGCGAAACGCGCACGCGGATCTGCGCCTGCTTGTGCGGCTCGGTCGAGGTTTTTGCGGTGCCGCCATCGGGTTCGCCCCAGACGAGCGTCAGGATTTCGCCTTCCTTCACATCGGCATCGACCACGCCGAGCGAGAGCATGCAGCGCTCGTTGTAGGAATAGCCGTTGAACATCGACATACCCACTCGCTTGCCGTCGCGCAGGATGAGATCTGCGCTGGAAGAAGCGTAGTTTGGCTGCGGGAAATCGATCCACTTGTAGTGGTCCTCGCCCGGCCGGAAAGCCGAGGCAATCACCTCCACCACGTCTTCGGCGTTCCACTCGAAGGTCACCTTCTTGCGGTTGTTGGCGCCCTTCATCTTTTCCAGCGCGGCCTTGCCGATGAAGTCGTCCTTCTTCCAGCCGATGTAGAAGTCGTAGCCAAGCTCGAACGGGTTGACGTAATAGTCCTCGATATTGTCGGAGACGAAGCTGCCGCCAATCGAGCCCATGGCCTCATAGCTGTCGGCGCCCAGCCAGTCGCGATAGGCGGCCAGCATGCCGTCGCCGGTATAGATGCCCGGCAGCGGCGACGGGATCCAGCCGCTTTCCAGCGTGTTGGTGGAATAGGCGCGGCTGCCGCAGCGCACGAGATCGACGCCGGCATCCTTGGCCGCCTCCAGAATGCAGGACAGGATATAGGCCTTATCCTCGTAAGGCCCCCAGATTTCGAGACCCGGCGCGCCGGACATGCCATGGCGCAGCGCCTGCACCTTCTTGGAGCCGACATTGATCCAGTCGACATGGAAGAACTTGATCTCCTGGACCGGGCCGCCATTCATCTTCTCGAAGATCTTCGGCGCATCCGGGCCCTGGATCTGGTAGCGGTAATGGGTGCGCAGAACCCGCTCACCCTCCGGGCGCGACGGCGAACGCGGATCGTGCTTGATGCGCACGTTCCATTGCCCGTAGGCGGCGCAGAACATCAGCCAGTTGGATGTCGGCGCGCGACCGACGAGGATGAACTTGTCCTCGCGCTCGCGAAAGATGATGTGGTCGCCGATGACATGGCCGTTCGGGGTGACCGGCACGAAATGCTTGGCACGGTTGAGGCCGAAATTCGAAAAGGCATTGATGCCGTGATAGCTCAGAAACTTCTCCGCATCCGGCCCTTCGACGATCAGCTCGTCCATGTGGTGCGACTGATCAAACAGCACGGCGGAATTGCGCCAGGCAGCCTGCTCGCTGCGCCAGTTGGAAAATTCCGGCGTCACCACCGGGTATACATACATGCCGGTTCTTGAATTGCGCAGCAGGTCTACTGCATTGCGCGAACCCGCCAGCACAGTGCTCAAGCTCGATGTCATATCAGGGTCTCCTCCCATTGCCACGACGTCTATGTATACACAGAACGACGCCTGCCGGAAATTTGCAAGCCCAAACTTCAGGGAGAAGCAAGTTTTGCCGGCGCGCACCGGCGCCCTTCCCGCCGGGGCCAGATCAGGGCACGCGGACGGTTTTGAAGAAAATCTGCGGTAAAGCGAAGATCCGGGGACAGGCGGAAAGCGGGCGCCGGCACGCCTCAGTTCTGGACGAGCGCCAGCACCTTCACCTTGTCGAACAGCGAGGGATCTTCATGGAGGATGTATTCCAGATTGTTGCGGGCGGTGCGGGCATGCTCGCGGGCAATGGCATCGGCGCGCGCACCTTCGCGCTGCTCGACGGCACGGATCAGCGCGCGGTGCTGCTCCTGCGCGGTGCGCAGCGAACGGCGGAAGGCCGCGATGTCCGAGCGGTTGGGCAGAAAGGCCGATGGCGAGGCAAAGGGCAGCGCGCTTGCCCGCTCCACCTCGCGGCGGATGACGTCGCTGCCGGCGAGAGAGGCCATCTGGCGGTGAAAAACCGCATTGAGATCGGCATAGGCGTCGAAGTTCACATCGTCGATCCGCTCGCCGAAACAGGCATCCAGTTGGGCCAGCGTCTCCTTGATTTCGGCGAGCAGGTGGGGCGCCACGCCCCGTTCGGCCGCAAGGCGCGCCGCCATGCCTTCGATGACGCCGCGCACCTCAATGGAATCCACCACGTCGGCAAGGCCAAAACGGCGCACGATGAAGCCGCCGCTCGGCAACCGGTCGAGCAGTCCTTCTTCGGCCAGCCGAGACAGCGCCTCGCGCACCGGCGTGCGGGAGATTTCCAGAAGCTCGGCAAGCGGCACTTCAAACAGGCGCGTGCCACCGGCAATCTCGCCGCTCAGGATGCGCTCGCGCAGCTCGATCACCGCGCGCCGGCCATGCGTTGCCGCTTCCACCTGTTTCGTGCCCATGTCTCTTGCCCCCGACGCAGCGCCCTGCAGACGCTGCCGCCTGTATTCATACCACGGGTAAAAATGCAAAGACAACCAGACGACGCCGTGCGCATGATGCCGCGCTTCGTGGCAGCCGTAGCGACTGCTGCGGGCAAGGATGTATACACGGACGAACCCGCCACGGGCGCTGCCGCCTAGACACCGCGACGAGCGAGCACCGCCTTCAGCGTGGCGCGAAGATCCTCCCCCTGCTGCTGCGGCCCGCACTCTCCCATCTGCCGCTGCACGTCGGCAATCGCCTTGGCGAGACCGCCTGCGAGGTGAAGTTGAAACAGGGTCGCTGCACTTTCCTCCATTTCGGCAGCGCGACGATGTCCGTGGCGCAGCGTGCGTTCCAGCTGGTAGTGGGCAAATTCCGGCCAGCCGAGACCGGGAAAGGAAGCGGACAGCGAGGCGTAGACCGCCTCGCAACAGCCCGACGCCTCGGCAGCCAGAAGCGCCTCGACGGTGATTGCCTCCAGCCCCTTGACGAACAGCGAGCGCACCATCTTGATGGCGGTGGCAGCCCCGACGGCCTCGCCGGCAATCTCGACCGAAAAGCCGAGCGCCGTGAGCGGCTCCAGAAGGGCGGCGGCCATCGGCCCGGCAATCAGCACCGGCGTTGCATGCTTCTTGGGGTAGACGGGCGCCATCACCGCCATGTCGAGATACTCGGCGCTCTTTGCCATCACCAGCGCTGCCGTCTGCTGCTTGCGCTCCGGCGATACCGAATTGATGTCGATCACCACCTGCCCCTGGCGCAAGGCAGGCGCAAGCGCCTCAACGGCGGCAAAACTCTGGTCGGCCGTCACCGCGCTGAAGATCCAGTCGCAGGAGGCGAGCTCCGCCACGGTTTCGGCAATCTCTGCGCCCTGCCGGCGCATGGTGGCGCGCATGGCGTCCCCCGCCTCGCCACAAAGCAGCCGGTCATGGGCGCAAACGGCAAGGCCCGGACGCGCAAGGCCCTCGTGAAAGGCGCAGGCCGCCTCGCCATAGCCGAGAAATCCGATCCGCATGGCCCTCCTCCTATTTCGCAAATACCACCGTCTTGTGCCGGTTGATCAGCACGCGATCCTCCAGATGGAAGGTGACGGCGCGGGCCAGCACGCGCCGCTCGATGTCGCGGCCCTTGCGCACGAGGTCGTCCGGCGTGTCGGCATGGCTGACGGGCTCGACATCCTGGCAGATGATCGGCCCTTCATCGAGATCGCCGGTGACATAATGGGCCGTGGCGCCGATCATCTTCACCCCGCGCGCATGCGCCTGATGATAAGGTTTTGCGCCCTTGAAACCCGGCAGGAAACTGTGGTGGATATTGATGCAGCGGCCGGCAAGCCAGGTGGAAAACTCGTCCGACAGGATCTGCATGTAGCGCGCGAGAACCACAAGCTCCGCCCCGGTTTCCTCCACCAGATCGCGGATGGCGGCCTCCTGCTGTGGCTTGTTGTCCCGCGTGACCGGCAGATGGTGATAGGGAATGGCGCCGATCAGCGTCAGGTTCAGCGCCTCGCGCGGATGATTGCCGACAATGGCGACCGGCTCCAGCGGCAGTTCCCCGATGCGCGCCCGGTAGAGCAGGTCGCCGAGGCAATGATCGAATTTCGAGACGAGCAGCAGCACCTTGCGCTTCTGCCCGGCCGGTCGCAGCGTGATCTCCAGGCCAAAGCGCTCGATCTCTTCGGCCAAGGCTGAGCGCACCACATCCGGCCCCGCCTCCAGCCGGAACGCTACCCGCATGAAGAACAGCCCGGTTTCCGGATCATCGAACTGATGCGCTTCTGTGATATCGCCGCCATGGCTGGCAAGCCTTGCCGCCACGGCGGCCACGATGCCGCTGCGGTTATCGCAGCGCAAGGTCAGGATATAGGCGCTCATTGATCTCCCCGTCGCACAGCCGGCGTTTGCCGCCGTGCCTCATGCAAAAATCCACCCGTCGAACAGTTTTCGCGCCGTGCGCAGCACGGCCGCATCCCGCACCAGGCCGTTTTCAAGCGTCACCAGCACACTCATCTCACCGGTTGGATGCTCCACCGAGATGAGCTTTGCCTCCCCTTCGGGCAGATGGGCGAGCGCCTGGGCCGGACCGTCGGGCAGAAGGCAGGCCGTCGCGACACTGACGGCTCCGAGCACGCCGATGGCATCATGGCAGCGATGCGGGATGAAGGTGCGCGTCGAAATCGCCCCGCCGTTTTTCGCGGCAGAGACCATCGTCATCTTCGGCACCGATTTTCTGGCCACATCCCCGAGGTTCATCAGCGGCCCGGCCTTCAGGCGGATCGCCTCGAGCCGTGCCCGCAGGCCCGCATCCACTTCCAGAGCATCGGGGGTTTCCGCGCCCGACAGACCGAGATCGGCGGCGTTCATGACCACGCAGGGCATGCCGTTGTCGATCAGCGTGCAGGCAATGCCCTCGATCACATCCACCGCGTGGCCGGTGGGCAGAAGGGCGCCGCAGCTGGAGCCGGCCGTATCGGCAAAGGTGATGGGAATGGCAGCAGCGGTACCCGGCACGCCATCGATGCGCGCCTCGCCGCGATAGGTGACGCGACCACCCGGCGTGGGGACACGCGCAATGGCAATCTGGCCGGTGTTTTCCATGAAGATCCGCACCGGGGTTTCCCCCTCCTCGGCCGCCACCAGTCCGCGCTCGATCGCAAACGGCCCGACACCCGCTAAAATATTGCCGCAGTTCTGGCCGTCGCTGACGATCGGCTGATCGACGAAGACCTGCAGGAACAGATAGTCGACATCCGCATCCGGCCGCTGCGAGCGCCTGACGACCGCGACCTTGGAAGTGAGCGGATCGGCGCCGCCCATGCCGTCGATCTGGCGCGGATCGGGAGAGCCAAAGGCCCGCAGCAGAAAACCGTCGCGGTCTGCCGGAAGGTCTTCGGCCAGAAAATAACCGCCCTTGGAGGTTCCGCCGCGCATCCAGAGGCAGCGCACGCCGCCTGCCGGTGCCCCTGCCCTCTCGGTTGCAGCGACCGGTGGCATGCCTGCGGGCTCAGACATATTTGAGCCCCTTCTCCGCCAGCCGCTCACGCATGTCATAGATGTCGAGGCCGAGTTCGCCGGCGGCAAGGCGCACCCGCTTGGCCTCTTCGAGCGCAATGCGGGCGTCCGCCTTGTCGGCCACCTCGGCCGCCTTTGCCGAGGGGACGACACAGATCCCGTCATCATCGGCGACGATCACATCGCCTGCCTCGATCCGCGCGCCGCCACAGACGATCGGCACATTGACCGATCCCAGCGTCTCCTTCACCGTACCTTGCGCAAAGACAGCCTTTGACCAGACGTAAAAACCCATGGCGCGCAGATCCGCCACATCACGCACGCCGGCTTCGATGACAAGACCCCGGCAGCCGCGGGCCTGCGCGGAGGTGGCCAGCAGATCGCCGAAATAGCCGTCCTCGCAGGGACTGGTCGGCGACAGCACGAGAATGTCGCCCGGCCGCACCTGCTCAATGGCCACATGCAGCATCCAGTTATCGCCGGGCGGCGCGGAAATCGTAACCGCGCTGCCGGCAATGCGGGCACCCTGCTGGATGGGCCGCAGATGGCTTTGCAGCAAGCCGGTTCGCCCTTGCGCCTCATGCACCGTGGCCACGCCGGCACCGGCAAGCCTTTCGATGACCGCGGGATCGGCGCGGAAAATATTCTGGACGACGACGGCCATCAGAGTTCGTCCACCGTGCGCGGAAAGACCGACTGGAAGCCTTCCGCATGGCTTGCCTTGCGCCCGCCCGACTGACCGCCGGAATTGCGCATGAAATGGTTGGCGCGGTTTTCCGCGACGTTCTTATAATAATGCCAGAGGTGTTCCTGCCCCTCCATGCACTGGATGGCCGCCCATTTCTTCTCCCAGACCGGCGAAATATCGAGGAAGACGTCGGGCTTCCATTCCATCTGCTCGGTCTGATGCGGTTCAAACAGATAGAGTTGCGGTGCGCCCAGCACCTTTTCGCCCGGCTTGTGGCCCCAGGCCTGCGCAATCATGCGGGCTTCCAGCGCCACCTGCGTCGCATACATGTGGTCGGTATTGTAGGGGTCCCATTTCGAGTGGGAGAGCATGAAGTCCGGCTCTACGGCGCGGATCACGTCCACCAGCCGGTCGCGCGCGTCCCGATCCACGACCAGCGGATAATCGCCGAGATCGAAGAACTGGATGTCGTGGACATCGAGCGCCCGGGCGGCATTTTCAGCCTCGGTGCGACGCGCGGCCTTCACCTTTTGCAGGTCCATATCCGGCAGCTTCCAGAGTTTCGCGCTTTCGCCGCGTTCGCCATAGGACAGGCAGACGACGGTGACGGCATAGCCTTTCTGCGCATGCAGCGCGATCGCGCCGCCGCAGCGCCAGACGAAATCGGCCGAATGGGCACTGATGACCAAAGCGGTTTTCGTCATGGATCTACTCCTTGGCTTTCTGAACAGGCGCAACGGGCGGCGTCCCGTGCGTATGAAAGGTTTCGATGGTCTTCAGGCCCCAGGCCTGCCCCTTCTTGCGCTCGGTCTCCGTCCAGGTGACGGTCGGCCAGTCCGGCCGCAGGATGAGGCGCGCCCCGGCATTGGCCAGTTCGACCCGGTTGCCGGCGGGCTCCCAGACATAGAGAAAGAAGGTGCCCTGGATGGCGTGCTTGTGCGGCCCGGTTTCGATGTGGACGCCGTTTTCCAGAAAGATGTCTGCGGCGCGCAAAATGTCCTCGCGCTGGTCGACGGCATAGGTGACGTGGTGGAAGCGGCCGGTCGCGCCGGTATGGTCTTCCGAATAGGCAATGTCATAGGTCTTGTTGTTGACGGTGAACCAGCAGCCGCCCAACCGGCCATTGTCGAGAAGGATCTGCTCCGTCACCCGGCTGCCGAGCGCCTCCACCATGAAATCCCGGATCTGGCGGACATCGCTTGCCAGGAGGTTGAGGTGATCGAGCCGGCGCGGCGAGGCGCCGCGGCCGTGATAACGCTGGGCGATATTCTTCAGCGCCGGTTTTTCGGCAGGCGGCGCCTCATAGACGCGCGTATCCCAGTAAAGCTCGAAGATATGGTTGTCCGGATCGCGGAACCGGTAGGCGCGGCCATGGCCCTCGTCGCCCTCGACCCAGCCGATACCGCACCCCATGGCCTCGATCACCTTGACGCGCCGATCGAGTGCTTCCCTGGACGTCGTGCGATAGGCGACATGACCGATGCCGGTGGTGTGGTGGCGGGTAAGCTTCAGCGTGTGAAACTCGTAATCGTCGAAGGCCCTGAGATAGGCGGTGTCTTCATCCGAAAATGTCGCCGTCAGGCCATAGACCTGGGTGAAAAAGGCGAGGCTTTCCTCGAAACGATCGCTATAAAGCTCGACATGACCCAGATGCGCGACATCGAAACAAGGCTCGCTCATGGGAAAACCCCGCAGGCGGCCTCTCGCCTCACGATACGCAGCGGCGCACAGCGCCTCCCAAACGCATTCATAAACGTCCCTCCCAAGACACTATGCATGCACAGCGGCACACCCTTTTCGGGGAGCCGACCTTTCGAAAACGGATGCCTCAGCACCCTTCCTCCAAGGCTGAGACTGACAGAAGCCGGCAGAGACCGCAAGTCATGAATACATCACTTTCCTCATCGGCAGCAGAGAACTACGTGCGAACGTCGAAATGGACCGCAGGATCGGCCATTTTAGGCAATGGCACGAGATCCGGATTTACCACCTTCGAATTTCATGTATACATTTTGTCCGGGAGCCATGGAGGATGAGGATGGATATGCACATCAACCAGCAGGACGGTGCCGGGTCGGAGGGGCAGAGCCGGGCGCCGCAGCTCCTGGATCACTGGTCGATCGAGGTCATGCCGCGCACGGCCGCCAAGATCGCCGATTTTCGCGCGCTTCTGCCGCACGGCACCCGCATCTACATCGCGCATATCGATGGCACGCCGGCAGAGGACATGGTGGCAACCGCCCGGAGGCTGAACCGCGAAGGCTTTCCGGTGATGCCGCACATCCCGGCCCGCTCGCTGTCGAACCGGGCGGAATTGGAAGACCTCCTCCTGCGCTATCGCCACGAGGCCGATGTCCGCCAGGCCCTGCTTCTGGCCGGCGGCAATTCCAGCCCACGGGGCAACCTGACCAGTTCGCTCGACCTGATCGAAACCAGTCTCTTCGACGCGATGGGGTTTACCGACCTGCATGTGGCCGGGCATCCGGAGGGCAATCGCGACATCGACAGCGACGGCTCGACCGCCGGCATCGATGCAGCCCTGCTTGCCAAGCAGGCCTATGGCGAGCGCACCGATGCGCGCATCGCGATCACCACGCAATTTGCCTTCGATGCGGCAAGCGTGATCGCATGGGCTGAACGCATTGCAGCGCTTGGCGTGACGCTGCCGATCCATGTCGGGATCGCAGGACCCGCCAAGATCCAGACGCTGATCAAATATGCGATCTCCTGTGGCGTCGGGCCTTCGCTGAAAATCCTGCAGAAACGCGCGCTGGACGTCACCCGCCTGCTCGTGCCCTACGAGCCGACCGACCTGGTAGCCGCCCTCGACCGCTACAAGCGGGACAACCCTCAGAGCCTGATCGAGCGCATCCACATGTTTCCGCTCGGCGGCATCGAACAAGCGGCCAACTGGTGTAGGCGGGAAAGCCGGAGCTGAAGAGCGGCCTCTTCAAACTGCTTCAAGCGACACGCAGCAGGCAGCGGATACGAAAAACGGCAGGCCATGCTCTGCCTGCCGTTTATATCTCTTATTATATAAAGTGAGGTTGCTGCGCGTCCCCGCTCAGGAGGCCGGGGTCAGCGTCACCGAAGTGCCGGTTGCAGCGACGTTCAGGCCGAGCTGGCCGGTCACGCTCACTGTTTGCAGGTGGATCGAGCCGGACGTGCCACCGACCAGAACATTGGCGCCGACGCCAGCGACGATGGTCGCTTCCGCGGTGATCCCCTGGTAAAGGCCGGCAAGCGAGCCGGGATGATAGCCGGCCGTCGGCGCGAACACGGCCCAGATCAGGCGGCTCTTGGTGGTGAAGCCGAGATCGACGCCCATTTTGCGGATCGTGCCGGTATACTGCTCGACCGGCTCTCCGCCCATCGTCGAGGTAAACGAGCACGTCGCGGCCTTGGCAGAGCCGAGCACATAACCGACACCGCCTTCGATGGCGCAATCGAGATAACCGATCCGAACGCCACCGCGCTCGCCTTCGCTATACTCCGGCGCGCGATCGCGGTAGCGGATGGCGTCAGCAGCGAACGCGGCTCCTGCCCCCTGCATGATGGTGACGGCAGCCAATGCTACGGCAACAGTATTTTTCATCCCTGTACTCCAATTCCTTTGTTCTTGGCCCCCGGATGGTTCATGAACCTCCGACGGCATCGGTCCTTCAACGCATAGGGTCCACGATTGATCCAGCCCCGTGGCAAAAAGAGGGCCGGCCCTGTCTCTTCATCCGCCAGCCCGCGGCTTTCTCCCGCACCGCCCGTTGGCACAGCACATTACGCTTCACCGCCCCCTGCCTGATCCTTGCGCAGATCCTGGGTGAAACTCAAGATTCGTTGCAACCTTCCCGCCCCCGGCTTTTATTTCGCTGCACCGCACATCCCATGTAAATCGCTGTACCGAATTTGCCACACATATCCTCTTGCTGGAAAACATGTTTTACGAGACCTTAAATTAATTGGTGACACTGAATAGGATCCGGAATATGAAGTATTGAAATCCGAAGTTTATTTCCTTTTCAATATTGAGTGGGGTGTTTCAGTGGCGGCGACTGATATGCACAAGGACGATGCTCTTGTGGGCTTTGATCACGTGCCTTCGCTCTGGTCTCTGCCGGGGGATACGGCCTTCGAAGGTCGCTTCGAAAGCAGGTCGCCCGCCAATCGGGCGCTTCATTTGGCTATGAAAAGAGGGCTGGATATTTCAGCGTCTCTGGCGGCCCTCATTGTCTTGGCTCCGCTGCTGCTCTTGGTAGCGCTGATTATTCGCATTGAGAGCAAGGGGCCGGTCCTCTTTACCCAGAAGCGCTGGGGTCAGGGCTGCAAGCCGATCCGCGTGTACAAGTTTCGCTCCATGTATACCGATCGCGGCGACCCGACCGGCATTGCTCAAACGGTAAAAGACGATCCGCGCGTCACGCGGATCGGGCGGATTATTCGGCGCACGAACATTGACGAGCTCCCGCAATTGCTGAACGTGCTGAAGGGCGAAATGTCGCTTGTGGGCCCTCGTTGCCATGCCATCGGCATGCTGGCGGCCGGTATGCCCTATGAGGAACTGGTGCGCGAATATCATCGCCGCCATCTCATGAAGCCCGGCATCACAGGCCTTGCACAGATGCGCGGCCTGCGGGGTCCGACCGATCGCCCCTCCAAGGCGCGAGCCCGCATTGCCTGCGACCTTTATTACGTCGAAAATTTTTCCATGTGGCTCGACCTCAAGATCATTATCGGCACCATGCGCTCGGAATTGACCGGCGGCCAAGGTTTCTGAAGCGCACAAGGCGTCGGCCATGTCCCACGCTGATGGTGCAAATCCCCCCGACATGATGGTTGGGGATCGATATCGCGCACGCAAACGATATTGTCGCCTCCAGGCGGGGCCGCGCGTGCGCACAAGCGCCGGGCGCTGGCGTCAATTTCCAATTTCAAGGCGGCGACTAGGGCTTGCAGTGTCTACCCCGATAGGCCAATTTTGCCGCCTCCCGCGATCTGGCCGTCCGGCCGGGTCAACTTTCCCCTCGCATGGCCGGAGACTTAAATGAGCCAGAAAATCATTCCCGTCATCATGGCTGGCGGAAAGGGCACGCGGCTGTGGCCCCTGTCGCGCTCCAGCGCTCCGAAGCAGTTCATCAAGGTGACCGGGGAGCGTACGCTTTTCCAGCTGACGCTGGAGCGTGTGGCCGACCGCACGATCTACGAAGCACCGGTGGTCATCACCAATCAGGATTTTCGTTTTCTGGTCGCCGAACAAGCGCGTGAAGTGGGGCTTGACCTGTCCGGCATCCTCTTGGAGCCGGTGGCGCGCAATACGGCGCCCGCCATTGCCGCAGCCTGCGCGTTTCTCGGCGAACGGTTCGGCACGGAAGCCGTCCTGCAACTGCTGGCCTCCGACCACGAGATCGACGCGGGCGAGGCCTACCTGGAAGCCATTCGCTTGGCACATCGCACGGCCCTCTCCGGCAAGGTCGTCACCTTCGGTATTACGCCGACGGAGCCTGCCACCGGATACGGCTATATCGAGGCTGGGGAACCTCTGGAAACGGGTGCCCGTGCCGTCAAGCGTTTCGTGGAAAAGCCGCCCCTGGATAAGGCCGAGCAGATGCTTGCCGCCGGCGGTTTCTACTGGAATTCCGGCATCTTCATGTGCCGTGTCGATCTTCTCCTGGGCGAGTTGCAGGAATTTGCGCCCGGCGTTCTGGAGCAGGCGCTCGCCGCTGTCGAGAAGGCGCATCGCGACCTGGATTTTATCCGCCTCGATCCGAAAAGCTTTGCCGCAAGCCCGGACATCTCCATCGACTATGCCGTCATGGAAAAAACCACCAATGCGGCCGTCGTGCCGTCAAGCTTTGAATGGTCGGATCTTGGAAGCTGGGACGCTGTCTGGAAGCTTGGCGAGAAGGACGAAGGCGGCAATGTGGTGCTCGGCAATGCGACGGTGATCAACACGGAAAATTCGCTGGTGATCTCGCGCTCCAGCCATCTCGCGGTCCAGGGCCTGAAAGATGTTGCCATCATTGCCAGCGAAGATGCGGTTTATGTCGGCCGTCTGGAAGACAGCCAGGAGGTCGGCAAGCTGGTCAAGCATCTGGCGGCCGCCGCGGCAACCAGCAGCTTGACGGAAACCCATCCGACATCCTACCGTCCCTGGGGGGGCTATACGTCCCTGCTCCAGGGCGACCGCTTTCAGGTGAAGCGCCTGTTCGTCTTGCCGGGCAAGAAACTGTCGCTGCAACGTCATCATCATCGGGCAGAACATTGGGTGTGCGTTAAGGGCGTCGCCGAAGTGACCGTGGGCAGCGAGGTCAAGCTTTTGCGCGAAAACGAATCCATCTATATACCGCAAGGAGAGCTGCACCGGCTCCACAATCCCGGCAAGATCCTCCTCGAAATGGTAGAGGTCCAGAGCGGCTCCTATCTTGGCGAGGATGACATTGTGCGGATCGAGGATGAATTCGGACGCTAAACGATAAGTCTGGTAATCGTGAACGAAGACTGCATCGGCAATCACTTGCTATCGAACCTGAATGTCGGACAACGGCCTGAGGGATGGCCGCGACAGTTTGGGAAAATCCGTCTTGATGAGGAATAGTATATGCGAATAGTCATGGTTGGTTCCGGTTACGTGGGCCTTGTTTCGGGCGCCTGTTTTGCGGACTTCGGCCATGAGGTTGTCTGTGTCGACAAGGCCGAGGAGAAGATCACCGCACTGAACAAGGGTGTGATGCCGATCTATGAGCCGGGCCTTGATCTCCTCGTCGGCAACAACAAGGCCGCGGGACGGCTGTCCTTCACCACCGATCTTGGTCCGGCTGTCGAAGCCGCCGACGTCGTATTCATTGCGGTTGGAACACCCTCGCGGCGTGGCGACGGCCATGCCGACGTGAGCTATGTCTATGCGGCAGCCGCTGAAATTGCCCAGTCTATCAAGGGTTTTACGGTTGTCGTGACCAAGTCCACCGTTCCGGTTGGGACCGGTGACGAGGTGGAGCGCATCATTCGCGAAACCAATCCGGACGCGGATTTTGCCGTGGTCTCCAACCCGGAATTCCTGCGCGAAGGTGCCGCCATCGACGACTTCAAGCGTCCTGACCGGATCGTGATCGGCCTGTCGGACGATCGTGCCCGCGCGGTGATGACGGAAGTCTATCGCCCGCTTTATCTCAACCAGTCGCCCCTGGTCTTTACCGGCCGGCGCACGTCCGAGCTGATCAAGTATGCGGCAAACGCCTTCCTTGCCATGAAGATCACCTTCATCAACGAGATCGCCGATCTTTGCGAAAGGGTGGGCGCCGATGTGCAGGATGTGTCGCGCGGCATCGGTCTGGATGGGCGCATCGGCGCAAAGTTCCTGCATGCGGGCCCGGGCTATGGCGGCTCCTGCTTCCCGAAGGACACCCTGGCGCTCGTCAAAACGGCGCAGGACCATGACAGCCCCGTTCGCCTGATCGAAACCACGATTGCCATCAACGACAATCGCAAGCGCGCCATGGGCCGGCGTGTCATCGCCGCGCTGGGCGGCGATGTGCGCGGCAAGAAGATCGCGCTCCTCGGCCTCACCTTCAAGCCGAACACGGACGACATGCGCGACAGTCCGGCCATTGCCATTGCCCAGACCCTGCAGGATTCCGGTGCAATCGTCTCGGGTTTTGATCCCGAAGGCATGGAAAACGCCCGCCAGCTGATCAATATCGAGTTTGCCTCGGGACCCTATCAGGCCGCAGAAGGCGCCTCCGCCGTCGTGCTGGTCACGGAATGGAACCAATTCCGCGCGCTTGATCTTTCCCGCCTGAAATCGTCCATGGCAGCTCCGGTCTTCGTCGACCTGCGCAATGTCTACCGGGCGCCGGAAGTGGAAGCCCACGGTTTTACCTACCATGGTGTCGGCAAAGCCGATTGATGCTTCGGCGGCGTCGCGCTTGCAAGCGCGGCGCCGCAACGCCCTCACACGTTGGACGATCCGGGTCACATCGACACTGGCCCGAAAAAGCTAGCAGATCAGGCTTGTTTCACCTTGGAACAGCTTGAGAACCGTCAGCCGACCTGTTGCATAGGCGCAGGTATCAATGCCGATGCGGCCAGGGCCGATATCGGGCTCTTGTACGGGCGTGTGACCGTGCACCACGATCATCGGCAACTGCGGTCCGCGCGAAATAAACGGCTCCCGGATCCACAGCAGATCCTCCTCGCTTTGCTCCTCGAGGGGAAGACCGGGCCTGACGCCCGCATGCACGAACAGATGTTCGCCAAGCCGAAGCGCACTTGGCATATTGCGCAGAAAGTCGATATGTGCAGCCGGGACGGTCTCGTCCAGGAGCCTCTTCAGCGCCACCACATCGACCTTGTCGCGCTTCTGGAGATTCTCGATATCGATGCCATAGGACATCAGCGTTTCACGTCCGCCGAAATCAAGCCAGGTCAGCACGGAACGTGGATCCTCGATGAATTTCAAGAACATGTCATCATGGTTGCCGCAAAGGGCCAGCCGGCGCAGCCCGGCTGCGCTGGGCTTGGCCAGATGGCTCAAAACCGCCGAGGAATCCGGGCCGCGGTCGACATAGTCGCCGAGCAACACGACAAGCCCCGGCAGGTTGCTGGCCGCCATATCGGCCGCAATGCGCGCTTCCGCCTCCAGCAATTCCTTCAGGCAGCCGTGCACGTCGCCAATTGCGTAAATCGCGTAACCCGGTGACTTTTGCCCGAGATCAATGCGAGGACGCAGATCGGCCGGCCGTGCCGCTTCTCCGCGCCCATTCATCCAGTCCACCATTTTACGAACGAAATTCAAACGCCACCTGCTGTTCGATCCAAAATCATTCCTGTCTTGCGGCTTCTCTGCCTGCCCAGTTTGGCAGCATTATGCTTGGCTTTGGCAAGCCGGACATGTCATTTTTGCACAGCCGTCCCCAAAGGGCGGCGCACAACTTCTCCCGAAGACTAGGGCGTCTCTCGTGCCATCAAGGGCGTGGCCCTTTTACGCTTTTCTCCGGATCAACTGCGCCCCGCAATCTGTCGCCCTGGCCCTGCCGGTGGCGGACGTCCGAGGGAGGCATTGGGACGAAATCAGGCAATCTTCGCCGTTGCGCCAGAAGATTGAAGCGCCTCGGATCACTGAACTCCGGGCGGAAGCTCAGTCGCTGGTTTCCCATGTAATAATAGAACTCCTGCCAGCCGTTGATTTTCGCTTCCAGCATGGACAAAAGTTCTTCGCTCAAGCCGAGGGGCTGCAGGGCTTTCTTCAGGATCTCCAGACTCTGATGCGCCATGACTGTACCGTCCGACTGCCCCTTGCTGAACTTGGCCCGCCACGCCGTGATCTCGCCCTGATCATTGCCGCGAATCTGGATGAATACCGAGGGCGCATCTTCCTCCCGTGACATCACCCAGAACATTACGCATTGCCATGTACCTCCGCTTTCAGTCGAAAACGTCGGCGGGTCTTGATCTGCGACAGCAAGGCTCAGGCACCGTTGTTCGGGCAGGCGAAAATCGATGATCGGGTCGGGCCTTTCATCGGCGGGCACAGCCAGGGGCCATGATCTCGAAGGTGCCCGCGGGACCTGCTGAACCTCTTGCCCGGGGGGATCAGACGATCGGATCCAGAAATCGATCCCGATTCGATGCATCACCAGTTTGAGGTTTCGCCCGTCATTGGCAAGCAGAACAACAGCCATCGTGACACTGGTAACCAGACCCAGCCAGAGCGCAACACCCAGCCGTTTGGGCGGCCGCGGCGGAGATCCCGAAGCTTCTTGGACACGGCCATCAGACATATCAACTGGTCATTCGCTCGGAGACACTATCGGTACTCTTCACGTGTATCAGCATTCACCGATGGTCAAGTCAAACCTTCATCACAAACCGCCTAGCGGCCCTCTTCAGAATCTACTAATTGGCACTCTACATCCGGTCGGCCAACCACGTTTGGCGTCCGTTCGAGTGCGTCTGAAAAGCGAATACCACGACCGCTTGCTCATTTTGTCCGTTGCAGATCATTCCAGAAGAGTGGATTGGTGTCAGACTGGATTTTCAGCCAGACGAAATCCGTATCGCGCCAGTTGCGGATCTCGTTCGTGCGGTTGTCCAGCACAAGATCGCCTGATTCTGCGCTAACCACGAGTACCGCATGCCCAACTCTGTTCGGCGTCAGGACGACGGCCATGCGCAGCTTGTTAACAGGCCATCCGAGCTTCGCCAACCTGCTGCGCTTGGTCAGCGCGTAATCTTCGCAGTCACCACGAGACACGTCGATGTTCCAATCATCGTGCCCAGGCGCGTCGTTTTGAGGTGTGATCTCCCGATTAACCTGAAGATTGACGGTGAACAGTTCCCGCATCAAGAGAGGTGTGAGGACCAGCTTGCGAGATGCTGTTTCCTCCTGGCATTCTTCCCCGTGGGCAACACAGAAGGTGACAAATGCATAGGGTGCAAGCGTCGGCTTAGCCGATTCAAGATGCGCATTTTTCCTCGGTGCGGGGGCTGCCAAACCGGCAGGCCCCACGGCAAAAGAGGGGGAAACATTGCTGACAAACATGACGGCAGCAAAGGCTGCAAGCATAAAATTCTTCATTGCCCGATCCCGTTGCACGTGGACGAAGCCGCTGGCGCCACGTCCTGTGCCTCCGTTCTAGCGGGTGGAAAATGATGGGCGCTTAAGTCGATCCCTCAAATTTTAAAGGCCTGCATTTTTGTCGTGGGCGGGTGGGAACAGCCTCATGGAGCGTCGTCCCCAGAAACAAGCGTTCTGCGCAGTTTCCATCTTTTTACAAGTAATGTGTTGTGTTACCAGACTTATGGACGCCGCCTTGAGTAGGGACTGGCCTGCCACGAACAACGGAGGCGGTTTTGACTGCTCGGCAAAACGCGCATGCCCCACATAATCTTGCCCCACCCTCTCCCATGGACCGTGAAGACGGCATAGTGGCCAAATGGTTGCGACTTATCGCGATCTGGTTTTTTGTGACTGCGCTTTGTGTCGTCTATCTCTCTCATGGCGCTGTCTATCCGGAAGCAATAAGTATCAGCACATTGCTGATGTCTATCTCGCTGATGCTTGGCTATTTTGCGCTTGGCGCTCCACAGGCCACGCGCAATATCTTTATCGGCATCCTGTGCATTTGGCTTTTTGTTGTGGCCTGGACAATCATGCAGGCAATGCCGTTGCCAGCTGGCATGACCGGCGACGCGGCCTGGCGCGTTCTCCAAGATATCGGCATGACCTCGCCGGAATTCATTTCGCCCGCACCGGCCGACACATTAGCCGCCCTCGGCCCCATCAGCCTGCCGGCCATCACCCTCCTCACTGTCCTGATACTCTTCCGCCGGGACACGGAAATTGAACGCGCCCTGCGCGTGTTCTGCCTAGCCGGAGGGCTGATGGCCGCCGTGGCCATCATACAGTTCATTGCTTTCCCCCAAGCTTTGATGCTGACAGAAAAACAATACTATTTCGGCTCCCTGACGGCACCGTTTGTAAACCGAAACACGGCGGCCACGTTTTACGGCGTAACGCTGATTGCAATAATTTCCCAGCTCAGGGGCGTGCGCGTTCGCATTATTCCCGGGAGTGATCTGTTTTATCGTCGGGATGGCTGGACGCCGCTTGAAGCTGGCGGCTGGCTTCTCCTTACTCTTATCACTCTCGCAGCGGTTGTTCTGACACAGTCGCGCGGAGGCGTCCTTGCAACAGCTGTAGCAGTGATGTGTCAGATCGCCTTCGGCGTCCTCTTCTCTTCCGATAGCGGCCAGCCCAACGGCATGTCAAAGGCGTGGAAAGGCGTGTCTCTAGGACAACTGCTTAGGGCGGCAGCTCTTGCAGTTCTCGCCATTCTTGTTGTCAGCTTCCTTGCCGGCCGCGCAATGCTTCGTGCGCAAGTTCAGGGACTGGATGACGGCCGTCTATGCGTCATGCCCGGTATCCTAGCAGCCATCAGAGATCACCTGATGATTGGCGCTGGAGCCGGTTCCTTTCCGGCCATCTTCCCAGCTTACAGAGACGCGGCATGCGGACTGACCGGCTATTGGCCGATGGCCCACAACTTCTACCTCGATGGGCTTCTGGCCATGGGCTTGCCTTTCATTGCAACAACGGGCGCCTTCATTGCATTGACAGCAACAGCAGTCGGAGCTGGACTCCGTCGTCGCCGGAAAAAGCGGTCTATAGTTGTTGCCGCAGCCTGCGTCACCATTCTTGTCTTGATCCATTCAGCAACTGACTTCTCGATCCAGATCCCTGGCTTTTCGACATGGTGGGTTTTATTTCTAGGTCTTTGCCTGACGGTCGCTTATGGGCGTCGCACCATGGTAAGAATAAAAAATTAACCAAATTTTGTGGTTTATTTGCTACAACCGTATTCAAGTTTTCTATAAAATAGTGCGTCGCAATAAAAAAATCTGGCGCTCAAGGGTTATCCGATATTCAGTATGAACAACCTTTCAATGATGTGGCGGGACGATTGGGGATGATGACAAATCGAATTTTAGCAATCGCGATAGCGGGTCTGCTGGCAGGATGCACCTCCCTGCCCCGGTCCGGACCGGATCAGCATGTTGTCGATTCTGGCGCCGCCGTGACGGTGGGCACCGGCGACCAGAAGGTTGGCATTGATTATGCACTTGTTGACATCAACAGTGCAGTTCTGAGCCACATATCTGGTGCGACCGAAGGTAGCTTGAGCAGGGGATTTGGCGCAAGGCGTGATGGCATCCCGGACATCGTTCTGGGTGTGGGCGACGTCGTGCAGGTGTCCGTGTTTGAAGCACAATCTGGCGGGTTGTTCATCCCTGCAGACGCAGGGGCTCGTCCCGGCAACTATATAACGTTGCCGAACCAGACCGTCGACCGACAGGGCAACATCTCGGTCCCGTATGCAGGATCGGTGAGCGCCGTCGGCAAAACGGTCAGTGATCTGCAGATCGAAATTGCCAGTCGCCTGGCCAACCGGGCGATCGAGCCACAGGTGGTGGTCTCGGTGATCGAAAGCCATTCGATGGAAGCCGCCGTTCTGGGCGATGTAAATAACCCGAAAAAGATTACCCTTAGCCCCTCTGGCGAGCGTATTCTTGACATCATCTCCGAGGCCGGTGGCCTCAGTGCTGCCGCAGCGGAAACCTCGATCACGCTTCAGCGTCGGGGAAAACAGGCAACCGCCGCCTATAATACATTGGCGCGAAACTCGGCAGAAAACATCTATGTTCAGCCAGGTGACACCATTATTGTCCGGCGGGACAAAAGAACCTATCTCGCCTTCGGCGTGACGGGCCAAAGCGGCAGTTTTGATTTTGAAGATACCGATTTGACGCTCGGAGATGCTCTGGCGAAAGCAGGCGGCCTTCTGGATGACAAGGCAGAGCCGAAGGCAGTTCTTCTGTATCGCAACGAAAGCAAACACTTTCTTGCAAGCCTCGGCGTTGACACTTCTCGCTTCAAGTCTGACACTGTACCCGTGATATTTCGTGCAAACCTGAGGGATCCGTCCGGTTTCTTCTCAGTGCAGAAATTCCCCATGCAGAACAAAGATGTGCTATACGTATCCACATCTGATGCCGTTGAGTTGACCAAGTTCCTGACAATCTTGAATTCGGCGACATCTTCAGTCAATAACGTGGCAAATACCCGCGACACCATTCGCAACCAGTAATGAGGAAGCTCGGTTTCGGCCGAAAAACATAATTCGGTCAATATCGACCAACCAGATTTGCTGATGCGCATACCGTCAGCAGGCTGGACGTTTGAAGAGGATCGCTCCTATGGGCACTATGCTTACAAAATCGCAGATCATCGTTTCCGGGCTGGCATTGCTGTTGGCCGGGGAGGTGGCAGCTCAAACGCCTAGCGCCACTCCAGCCGCGTCGGGGCAAGAGGCCGGGAATGCAGGGCCGCCGCCGCCGGCTGCTCCTTCCCGCGCGTCGTCTGAGCAGCTTGCTGCCTTTCTTGCTAATGCGCAGAGCATTCTGAATACGCCTGAAGATCAACTTGCCGATTTGGTCGCCTCGCTTCTGCTTGCGGCAACGGCTGAGGGAAAATTGACTGAGGCTATGACGGCCCTCCAGGCTGCGGCAATTGCTGCAAGCCCGACCCAAGCACAGGCATTGGTTATTGGCGCCGATATTGCTGCAACAAGTCTGACCGCCAGCCAAAATCAAGTGGCTGCGGCGCAGATCCAGGTTGGCGTTACTTCTAACGCTAGGCTCGCAGCCGCTGTATTGAGAGTGGAAAGTACCCGGCCACTAAGCTTCACGGCCGCACTTCCAGCGCCGGGTGCCGAGACGGCGGGGGCCGTTGGCATCGGTGAGGCGAATGGCGGGGTTGCTCCAGGGACAACCGGTGAACTCCCGGGCACAACAGGTCAGGCGGGCGGCACGGGGACGGCCACTGGAACAGGTGGTGGCGGTGGTACAACTGCATCCAGTTCGGGAACCAGTAGCGGATCTGGTACTTTCAGCGGTTCCACCGGAGGAAATTCATCTTCGGGGAGTGGCAATAACAACAATGGAGGGGGCACCTCTGTTAGCCCTACCGCAAACGGCTGATATCTCAACGACTCTACGATTAGGATGAACCGGTGAACCAACACCCTGTCTTTGTCACCAACCCAGATGCAGGCCAGGGTGAACCGGTTGCGCATGAGATCAATATTGACCAACTTTTGGCGATTGCCCGACGACAATGGATCATTGTTGCTGCGGCAATCGTTTTGGCCTTGCTAATTGGAATCTCTTATCTAATCACGGCGGTGCCCCTCTATACAGCTTCGACCAGCGTTCTCATCGACCGGGGGAACAGCGAGGTTGTCCAGCAACTTTCAACGATCGGCGGCGTCTTAGATGACGAGGCATCCGTACTCAGCCAGGTCGAGCTTTTGAAATCCGACACGATTGGACTCGCCACGGTCGATCGTTTGAAGCTGCAGAATAACCCGGAGTTCATGGCTTCCGGCGGCTCATTTGTCGCCACCATCAACTCCAGTATCAGAAGTTTACTAGCCTCTATTGGCCTGACATCAAGAGCAACTGGTGAACTCATTGACCCTGAAGAGGCGCTTCGCCGTTCGGCTCTTGGACGCCTTAAGGGTGGGCTGGCCATCCAACGTGTTGGCCGAGCCTACGTTCTTGAAATCGACTTCACATCGCCGTCGCCCGGCATGGCCGCAGCGGTCGCCAATGCTGTTGCAGAGTCTTACATCAGCGATAAGCTCGATGCAAAATATCAGGCGACCCGACGCGCCGGTGAATGGCTTCAGGATAGAATAGAAGAATTGCGTCAGCAGTCGCTCGCTTCCGACCTCGCCGTTCAAAAATTCAGAGCGGCTAATGGGCTGGTGACGGCAGGCAATGGACTTGTTTCGGATCAGCAACTGACCGAGCTGAACAGCGCGCTGATTGTTGCCCGTGCAGATACTGCGCGCGCACAGGCACGCTACGACCGTATTCAGGAGATATTGGCAAGCGGTCAGACGGATGCAATCGTCACTGATGCCCTTGACAGTTCCGTCATCAATACGCTGCGCCAAAAATTTCTGAACGCATCCAAACTCGAATCCGAGATCTCAAAGCGTCTAGGACCGGATCATGTGCAGGCCGTTCGTCTTCGCCAGGAAATGTCGGAATACAACCGACTGATGTTCGACGAGTTGAAGCGGATTGCGGAAAGCTATCAAAGTGAGCTGGAAGTCGCCCGCTCCCGTGAGCGCAATATCACCGAAGGCGTTCGCAAGGCGACTGGCGTCAGCGTCGCAGCCAGCGAAACACAGGTTCAGTTGCGCGAGCTGGAGCGCTCCGCCGAGGCCTATAAGAATCTTTACCAGACCTTCCTTCAGCGCTATCAGGAAGCGGTACAACAGCAGTCATTCCCTGTCACGGAAGCACGCGTTATTTCAAATGCTGTCGGACCCAGCACCCCGAGCAGTCCTCGCACTTCTATCGTCTTGGCAATATCCGTTGTAGTTGGGTTGATGTCCGGATGCGGCATCGCAGCCTTTCGGGAATTTCGTGATCGTTTCTTCCGCACAGGCGACCAAATTCGCGATGTCCTGGGTGTCGAGTATCTTGGAGCGACACCAGAGATTGCCAAAAAGACTGATAACGCAGTCGCAGCGCCCGGTGAAAAGGACATTCACTTCCGCAGCAGTGTATCGAACTTCTCGATCAATTTTCCGCTGTCTTCCTTTTCGGAAACCCTGCGTAGCTGCAAGATTGCAATCGACCTGAACATCAGCAAGTCGAGCAAGGTGGTCGGTGTTGTGTCCACCCTGCCTGGTGAAGGCAAGTCGACGATCGCCCTTAATCTGGCGCAGGTTCTGGCAAAGAGCGGTCGCACCCTGCTCATCGATGCCGATCTGCGCAATCCGGGCGCTACCCGCGCGATCGGTCAACACGCGCAGGCCGGCCTTATCCAGGTTCTGACGGAAGGCGTGCCTTACACCTCGCTTTTGCTGCATGATGCGGCGTCAGGTCTCGATTTCCTTCCAGTGGTCGTGAAGCGTCGCATCACACACTCCTCCGAACTGCTGGCATCTCCCCAGATGCACCAACTGCTCACCCGTGTTTCGGCTGAATATGATTACGTCGTCCTTGACTTGCCACCGCTTGCACCGGTTGTTGACGCTCGTTCGATCGCTGGCCGCGTGGATGGCTTCATCATGGTGGTGGAATGGGGTGCGGTTTCTCGCAAGGTCGTCAAGCAGACACTGGTGACGGAACACCAGATTGCTGAACGGACGCTCGGCGTTGTCCTCAACAAGGTCGACGTGCAGAAGCTCAAGCTGTACCGCGAATACGGCTCGTCCGATTATTACAGCTCGCGTTACAGCTCCTACTATGTCGATCATGAAACGTGAGCCAGTCATCGCCGCGGCTTTGCTCGCGGCATTGGCGGCGGTGAACTATTCGCAGATGCGATTTTTGCCGATGGCAGCAGAATATCGGGATCTGCTGCAACTGAGAAGGCTCGCTTATGCGGGGGAACCCCTGTTGGCCCCCGCTGTTGATGACGCTCTGAGGAGATCTGACGCAATCGTTGCGTCGTGTAATCACGATGGCATCACGGCTCTTGTCGATCTTTTGACCTGGCAGGCTGACAAGATTACCCCGAGCGAGAACCGCGAGGCTTGGCTCGAGAAGCTGCGGCGGATCGATGACGTCTCGGTCAAGGGTCTGCAATGCGAGCCGACGAACGGGTTTTTCTGGGCCCGTCTGGCATTTGCCCGCTGGTTTCTCGGGCATCCGGCAACCGAGCAGGCGATGCTTCTCGGATATTCACAGAGCTATGCGCCGGCAGAAATGCCCTCTCTCATCGCACGTATGACGCAGTGGAAGCGCGTTTCCAGCGCCGTCCGTGATCTGGCGCATGATCATATCGAGGCTGATATCCGGACCATCCTCAATTATGCGCCGCCCCGCGATGCCTTTGCGCAGCTTTCCGACCTGCCACCGGCCCTTGCGGACATGTTGAAGACGCAGTTGCCCCTGGTTTCACCGGAACGCCTGGAAGCTCTCTTGAAGGTTTCTGGTGCCGACAAGATTTTCACCGCCGAATAACGCCTCGTCGCGTCGAGTACCAGAAGGCGGCTGCGTCTCCGGACAATGGGACGATACACGTCCGATCAGGTAAGGGCCGGACATTCCTGATATCCTGCCCCTGAAAATCCTGTCTTCGGCCATGCCGCCGGCTTTCAATTGCCTCTTACCAAAGATCCACGTGGCGGTTGACGTCCTTGTAGAGGAGGTAGCGGAAGCGGCCCGGCCCACTGGCATAGCAGGCCTGCGGGCAGAAGGCGCGAAGCCACATGAAGTCGCCGGCTTCCACTTCCACCCAGTCGGAGTTGAGGCGGTAGACGGCCTTACCTTCCAGCACATAGAGGCCGTGCTCCATCACATGGGTTTCCATGAAGGGAATGGTGCCGCCGGGTTCGAATGTGACAATATTCAGATGCATGTCGTAGCGGATATCGGACGGATCGATGAAGCGGGTCGTGCCCCAGGCGCCATTGGTATCCGGCATATGGGCAATCTCATGCTCGCTCTCATGGGAAAAGATTGCCGGCGGCCGTTCCAGGCCTTCAACCGCCTGGAATGCCTTGCGCACCCAGTGGAATTTTGCCGGCGCCTGCGAGCCATTTTTGATCGTCCATGCAGAGCCTGCCGGCAGATAGGCAAAGGAGCCTTCCCGCAACGCATGCGGCGTCCCGTCAAGGGTTATGGTGATTTCACCGTCGACAACGAAAATGGCCGCCTGCGCCTTGGCATTGGGCTCCGGCTGGGCGCTGCCGCCGCCCGGCGCCACTTCCACGATATACTGCGCGAATGTCTCGGAAAAACCGGTCATCGGGCGGGCAATGATCCAGGCGCGGCTGTCGGTCCAGTGCGGCAGGAGGCTGGTGACGATATCGGTCATCACGCGGCGGGGAATGACGGCATAGGCCGTCGTGAACACGGCCTTGCTGGACAAAAGCTCGGTCTGTCCCGGCAGGCCACCCATGTTTGCATAATATCGTCTGTTATCCATCAACCTGTTCCCGTCACTCATGCTCTTTTGCCACCGGGACGCACACATCGAACCGGCGCCCGATACAGTCATATCGCCAAGCGGTGACAAGGCCAAGCGCAGGGTCTCCCGCGGGCCGCGAAGGATCGCCATGTTTCCGTTTACAGACCGCAGGACGCCCGCCCTGCCCTTCCACGCTTAGTACCGGCCGTTCAACGCCGGCAGCAGGCTGCATCGCTGCGCCTTCGCAAGGCGTCTGTGGATAAGGCGGCGCCCCGATCACCCCTTAGACCAAAGTCGTTCTGATCGGCATATTTGGGTTGTGTTAAATAGGATGTCTTCCTGTCCGTCCTCTTCGTCGGGGACAGATGCGAAAGAGCCGCCGCCGACCTTCCTGTCGGCGGGGCCAAGGAGGGGCGGATCGCTTGGGCGATACCGTTTTGCATCTTTCGCCCGGGTGAGGACCGGAACGGGAGCCGCCAGCGGCCTGAGAGGTGGCCGTCCGCGGGGGAAATTTGAGTGGATTTGGCCAGCCGGGAGGCTGGAAAGCCAGGAGGAGGCATACATGGCAGCAGTAGAAATGAGTGCCCGCGACCGTTCGCGGCCCATGACAGGCGAGGAGAAGAAGGTCATCATGGCCTCTTCCGCCGGCACCATCTTTGAATGGTACGACTTCTATCTTTACGGCTCGCTTGCCGCCATTATCGGCGCGCAGTATTTCACCGCCTTCCCGGAAGCCACTCGTAACGTCTTTGCCCTTCTTGCCTTTGCGGCAGGATTTATCGTGCGCCCGTTCGGCGCCCTCGTCTTCGGCGCGCTGGGCGATGTGGTCGGACGCAAATACACCTTCCTGATGACCATTCTCATCATGGGCCTGTCGACCTTCCTGGTCGGCCTGCTGCCTGGCTATAACAGCTGGGGTGCCGCCGCACCGATCATCCTGATTGCGCTTCGCATGCTGCAGGGCCTGGCGCTCGGCGGGGAATATGGCGGTGCCGCGGTCTACGTGGCCGAGCACGCCCCGGCCAACCAGCGCGGCTATTTCACCGCCTTCATCCAGACCACGGCAACGCTTGGGCTTCTGCTGTCGCTGATCGTCATCCTCGGCGTCCAGAGCTATGTGAACGCCAACTGGGCCCCGACCGCCGTCCTCGATGCCGCCGGTGCCGCCGTGATGAACCCGGACGGAACGGCCAAGATGATCAAGGCCTTCGACCTCTGGGGCTGGCGCGTTCCCTTCCTGGGCTCGATCCTTCTTCTGCTGGTCTCGCTCTACATCCGCATGCAGATGAATGAATCGCCCGCCTTCAAGAAGATGAAGGAAGAGGGTGCCGCCTCCAAGGCGCCGCTGCGCGAAGCCTTCGGCACCTGGAAGAACGGCAAGTTCGCCCTCATCGCGCTCTTCGGGCTTGTCGCAGGCCAGGCGGTCGTCTGGTATTCCGGCCAGTTCTACGCCCTGTTCTTCCTGCAGAACGTCATCAAGGTCGACAGCTTCACCGCCAACGTCATGGTGGCCTGGTCGCTGATCCTCGGCACCGGCGGCTTCCTGTTCTTCGGGTCGCTGTCGGACAAGATCGGCCGCAAGCCGATCATCCTCGCGGGCTGCCTGATTGCCGCGCTCACCTACAAGTTCGTCTTCCCGCTCCTGACGGAGACGGCGAACCCGGCGCTGCATGCGGCCCAGCAGACGGCCATCACCGTTACCTCGGCTCCTGGCGATTGCTCGTTCCAGTTCAACCCGGTCGGCACCGCCAAGTTCACCTCGTCCTGCGACATCGCCAAGTCCACCCTTGCGCGCTCTTCGGTGAACTATACCTCCGTTCAGGATCCGGCTGTCACGACGGCACAGATCAAGATCGGCGAGACGGTCATCCCGTCCTATGACGCGAGCAAACTGGCCGGCGATGCCGCCAAGGCAACGCCTGCCGCCTTCACCAAGTCGGTGAATGACGCGCTGACAGCTGCCGGCTATCCACTGGTGGCGGACAAGAACACGACGGTCATCCGCGCCTCGAACTTCTTCGACATCTTCACCGGCCAGAAACTCGGGGTCGTGCTGATCCTCACCTACCTCATCCTGCTGGTGACGATGGTCTATGCGCCCATTGCCGCCATGCTGGTGGAACTCTTCCCCACCCGCATCCGCTATTCGGGCCTGTCGCTGCCGTATCACATCGGCAATGGCTGGTTCGGCGGCCTGATGCCGGCAACCGCCTTCGCCATCTCGGCCCAGACGGGCAACGTCTATGGCGGCCTGTGGTATCCGATCATCATCGCCGGCGCGACCGTTGTGATCGGCGCGCTGCTGGTGCCGGGCAATACCCACAAGAAGGACATCTTTGCGGACGACGTGAAATGATCCACAGCGAAGCCGGTCCCTCGACCGGCTTCCTATGACATTGCGCAGAACAGACAGGCTGGCCCCCCGCCAGCCTGTTTCCGTTTGGCAAGCGTGCGACCTCGCGCGCCCAAAATCCTGCTGATACTTATTTCACGGATTCACGGAAGAAGGTCCGGGCCAACGGAGCAACCGGTCCGGTCAAGGAAGCGTACGTTACAGAAGAGCGCGATGCTGCAACGCCGCCTTGGAGCATTTTGTTTTAACGCATTTCCGGACGGAAAACCGTTTCACACTTTTCCTGGAAATGCTCTAGCGGCTGCGCCGTTCCCAAAGGGTCCAGCCGGCCAGAAAGACGGCAAGGATGACGGCATTGGCGAGGATGCCCGACAGCACCGCCGAAAGCCGAGTGGCGCCAACAGCGCCGGCTTCCGTGGTGAGCGGCAGCAGAATGGCAACGAAGACCACCCCCATGGCAAGCGGTGCGCGCATGCCCATGCTGTGGCGTGTTCGCACGGCCGTGACGAGCAGAAAGAAAATCAATCCGATCCGGAATGGATCCGTAAGCTGAGTACCAAGCAGTTCGATCATGCGGGACATTTCCTCCTCACCCCGCCTGCAAGGTTTCACAGGCGGGCGGAGCGGGCAAGCGCTGACACACGATAAGCCCAAACAAAAAGCCGGCGGAGAGAGGATCCCCGCCGGCCCGCATTCTCTCTGATGTCGTGGCGATCAGGCCAGCGTATAGGCCGTCTTCACCACGGTGAAGAATTCGGCGGCATACTTGCCCTGTTCGCGCGAGCCGAAGGACGAGGCCTTGCGACCACCGAAGGGCACGTGGAAATCGACGCCCGCCGTCGGCAGGTTGACCATGACCATGCCAGCTTCCGAATTGCGCTTGAAGTGGGTGGCGTGCTTCAGGCTGGTGGTCGCGATACCGGCAGACAGGCCGAAGGGCGTGTCATTGGCCGTGGCAAGCGCCTCTTCATAATCCTTGACACGGATGACGGCGGCAACAGGTCCGAAGATTTCCTCGCGCGAAATACGCATCTGGTTGGTGGCTTCGGTAAACAGCGCCGGCTGAAGATAGAAGCCGGGGGTTTCGCGCTCCAGGATCTTGCCGCCGAAGGCAAGCTTTGCGCCTTCCTGCTGGCCGATCTCGATGTAATCGGTATCCTGCTTGAGCTGCTTTTCATCCACGACCGGGCCGATATGCGTGCCGGCCTTCAGGGCGTTGTCGATGGTGAGCGACTGCAGCTTTTCCGTCAGCGCTGCCACGAAGCGATCATGGATGCCTTCCGTGACGATCAGGCGCGACGATGCCGTGCAACGCTGGCCGGTGGAGAAGAAGCCGGAATTGGCCGCGGCTTCGACGGCAACCGTCAGGTCGGCGTCATCGAGCACCACCATCGGGTTCTTGCCGCCCATTTCCAACTGGAACTTGCGGTTATGCTCGACGGAGGCGAGCGCCACACGCTTGCCGGTACCGGTGGAGCCGGTGAAGGTAATGCCGTTGACCTTCGGGCTGTCGAGGATCACCTGGCCAACGACGGAGCCACGGCCCATCACGAGGTTCAGCACGCCCTTCGGCAGACCGGCGCGGTGCAGGATATCGACGATGGCCCATGAGCAGCCCGGCACCAGATCGGCCGGCTTGAACACCACCGTATTGCCGTAGCAGAGCGCCGGGGCGATCTTCCAGGCGGGAATGGCGATCGGAAAATTCCACGGCGTGATGATGCCGATGACGCCGAGCGGTTCGCGGGTGATTTCGACGCCGATATTGGGACGGGCGGAGGGCACCATTTCGCCGGTCAGGCGCAGCGCTTCGCCGGCAAAGAAATCAAAGATCTGCGCAGCGCGGATGGTCTCGCCGATGCCTTCAGCGAGCGTCTTGCCCTCTTCGCGGGCCAAGAGACGGCCAAGCTCGTCCTTGCGCGCCAGGATTTCGTCCGCCGTCTTCTTGAGGATGGCGTGGCGCTCCAGAATGCCCGAACGCGACCAGGCCGGGAACGCCGCCTGCGCCGCCTCGATGGCGGCCTTGGCATCCTCGGCCGTCGCCTGTGCATAAAGGCCGACAACATCCTTGGTGTCGGACGGGTTGATGTTTTCCGATGCCTCACTGCCGACCCACTCGCCGGCAATCAGGTTCTGGTGAATGGTCATGGAGCCTCCTTCGGCGTTTTCGCCGTGATATTTAACTGATCGACAGACAGGGCCGCCGGATGATGGAACAATGGCCTGCCGGCTGCCCTGCATGCAAGGGCTGATTGTCGCGATTCGGTTCTGGCAACGCGCGACGCACGCACCACCCACAAGCTCTGGGCATAAAGGGGCATGGAGCATCCGGCGTCAAGATTATCTATCATACATTCCGCCAAAGTTATATGACAAGCTTCGTTGATGGCGAAATTGCCTCTCTGGACCCTTGCCTTATTAACGCTCAGGTTGTAGTCCGCACCCAATCCGGCAGGGTGCGACCTTTTGGGGCCGCACCCGAAAACGCGCTGCAAAACCTCGAATTTCAAAGGGATAGGCGGCCGCGGCAACGCGATCTTTTGCACCGCAAGAAATTTTATTTCGCGAAATCTGTTGCCATTTCCGGAAATTAGCATACATTGTCGTCATCGAACTTGGTTGTGACTTTGTCCGAGAGCTAAGGCGCTCTGTCGATTTCCTTTCAAAATATCGATCAGCCCGGCGGGTTTCGCGTCGGGATAACTTACGATTGACAAAGGAGATCGTCATGAACACTGGTACCGTAAAGTGGTTTAACAGCACCAAGGGCTTCGGCTTCATTCAGCCTGACAACGGCGGCGCGGACGTTTTCGTCCACATCTCTGCCGTTGAGCGCTCTGGCCTGCGCGGCCTGGCCGATGGCCAGAAGATCCGTTACGACATCGTCCAGGACAAGCGCTCGGGCAAGAGCTCGGCCGACAACCTGCAGGCGGCTTGATATTGTCATTCGCCCTAGCCGACCACGGATGTACTGGCGGTTAATCGGCTGAGTGACTTGAGGAGGTCGGGTTAACGCCCGGCCTTTTTGTTTTACGCGAGCACGTCGGGAGATGCGCGATGAGCAGACCGACTTATTCCGTCGGAGACATGATTGTCTTGAAGGCGGCAGCAGGCTCGAGGCAGGAGCGGACGGACATTTGCCGCATATCGGCTGTCATGCCCTCTGCCTATGGACATGCGCAATACCGGATCCGGTTCGAGAACGAAACGTTCGACCGTCGGATCATCGAGAGCGATATCGATCCTGAAAAGTCGACACGCTCTGCAATGCAAGAGAAGGCCGTCTCGCCCGCAAAGGGCAATTCGTGGCTCAATCCCGCCTCGATGAAGATCGGCAAGTAACCACCACAAGATGCACATAATGGCCCTTGCGGCCGTGCAAAAGGAGATGTTTTGCAGGTTCTGGTAAGAGACAACAACGTAGACCAGGCACTTCGGGTGCTGAAGAAGAAGTTGCAGCGCGAAGGTGTCTTTCGCGAAATGAAGGCGCGCAGCGCCTATGAAAAGCCGTCGGAAAAGCGCGCCCGCGAAAAGTCGGAAGCCATTCGTCGGCAGCGCAAGCTGGCGCGCAAGAAGATGCAGCGCGAAGGCCTGCTGCCCATGCCCAAGAAGGTTGCCGTCCGCGGCCGTCGCTAAATTTCGCTCCGTACCGTCCCTCACCCCTTTGCGAGAGGAGCCAAGATGACTGCCACGAAAGACGTTTTCTTCAAGCCCGGCAAGGTCTCTGCCCGTGAAAAGGCCGAAACCACCGACCACACCGCCCGCGCGATCATCGACGCGGAATCGGTCGCACGCGACAAGAAGACCGAACGCCTGAAGCAGGCACGCCTCGCCAAGGAAGCGGAAGAGACGGTGGAAGACGCGCCGAAGGCCGCAAAGCCCCGCAAGGCTGCTTCCAAGAAGTAGGCTCACGCGTTCTGCTGCTTTCCAGAAAAAGGCCGCGCCCTATCGGGCGGCGGCCTTTTTGGTTTGGCGCCGACACCCGCCCGCTACGGGATCGGCATGTTTCTCCCAGTCGAAGCCAGGGCTGATCCGCCCCGCCCCTGTCCTGTGGGCGTACCTCCTTGCGCGCGTCGCCAAAATCCTGCGGGCAGCGCCGGATCAGCCGCCGGAGCCTGCGTTCGGCGCCTGTGGTGTGCCCGGCAGATCGCCAGGCCGGATCACCGGCGTTTCGCCGACCGACGGGGCTGGTTCGACAAGCCCCTGGTCCCCAACGGGCGGCGCCTTCAGGACGCCGTTGCAATCGGCAAGATCAGGTGCCCTGCCCTGCCCGCTGCGCCCGGTCTTTGCGGATGGCTGACCCTGCTGTGCCGGCGGCAAGGTGCATTTTTCGGCAGACGCGGCCGGACTGCCCTCCTGGGCAAGAGCCCGTCCGGTGGCCGATGCGCCGGCAGACAGGCCAAGGCTTACGACTGTGGTGAGGATCAAGCGGTGCATGGGATGTCTCCTTCCATCCCCTCAACACCGGCGAGCGTCGGCCGTTCCCGCAAAACCGTTCAAATCTCCGATGGGTAGCGATCAAGCCGCGGATCCGCCCTGCCGGTCGAGCCACGGTCCATATCCGGCATCACATCTTGCCGCGAAAGCTGTCGCGATAGACGATGAGGGGGATGACCCGCTCCACATCCGGTTCTGCGTCGGGGTTTGCCAGCCGCCGCTCGAGCAGTTCGACCGCCCGTCTCGCCATGACATCCGGATCCTGACGAAAGGTGGTGAGGCGGTAGTTGAGCCAGGCGGCCTCCGGCACATCGTCAAAGCCGATCACCGCCAGATCATCGGGCACGGCAAGGCCTGCCTCCAGCCGCATCACATCCATCAGTCCAAAGGCGATGAGATCGTTGGCGCAGAACACCGCATCCGGCAGGTCCTCTCTATCCGCCATCAGCTGGCGTGCCGCCACCACGCCGCTGTCGTAATCGGAATCGCGACCGCGCGCGACGCGCACCGTAAATCCGGCCGCTTCGACCGCGGCAACGAAGGCGGTTTCCCGCTCCAGAATAGCCGGCGTTGCGGAATGGGAGCCGGCAAAGGCGAAACGCCGCCGCCCGGCCGCAAGGAAGGCAAGGGCTGCCTGCTGCGACGCCTCGGAATTTCCCGCTCGCACATGGTCAGCATCGGGCTCCGAGCGGCCGATCATCACCACCGGCTGGCCATTACGCCGGGCAAGCTCGAAGAAGCTGGCCGGCGGCGATCCCGAGAGAATGATGGTGGCTTCGGCGCGGTGACCGATCAGCATTTTCTGCGCGGCCACCAGTTCCTCTTCCGTCTGCCCGGTATTGATGAGGATCGGCACATTGCCGCGCTTTATCAGCACCTTGGACAGTGCTGCCGTGAGATGGGCACGAAAACCCACTTCCGGGCGCGTCGCAACGATGCCCACCAGCCGGCTCTGGTTGTTGAGGACGCCGCGCGCCAGATCGTTGACATGGTAGCCGAGTTCCTGGGCCGCGTGCATCACCTTTTCGCGCGTCGCAGGCGACACGCTGGCGCCGGGCGTGAAGGTGCGCGAAACGGCCGAACGCGACACACCGGCCCGCCTCGCCACTTGCTCGGCACTGACGAAACGCATGCGGGGGCCTCTGCCGTTTTTCATTCCGTTCACTCGTCCCAGTGGAGGCCGCCAGCATCATGGATGCCGGTCAACCGAAGACTTCCCGCACAGGCGTGCAACACCTGGTCAAATGTCTTAGAACCTCTGTCTGACAGTCGAATGACAGGGTTTCCCGCAAAGGCACCGGCCCGGCCATGCAGTTTCACCCGGCATTTTGCTGATAAATTATCAGTTTGACGGAAAGGGAAGGAACCAAGACGCAAGCCTCGGATTGTCCTCGATTGAGGGTAGAAGGAAGCCGCATATGTTCATCGATCCTGCACTGGCCCATCTTGGTGCTGCGCGCCTGTCTTCAAACGACGTGGACTACGCAGAAGCCGCACAGGCCCGCATCCGCGCCGAAATGATCGAGCTGATCCCGGCGCTGAAGGCATTTGCTCGACGCCTTGACCGGAGCCCGACCAATGTCGATGACCTTGTGCAGGAGACCCTGATGCGGGCGCTTGCCAATCTTGACAAGTTCCAGGAGGGCACCAGCCTCAAATCCTGGCTCTTCACCATCCTGCGCAATACGTTCTGCACGAAGTTCGGCCTTGCCAAGCGTGAGGTGATCGGCATGGATGATTGCGCCTCTGCCCGCCCGACCGTCAATGCGCCGCAGGAATGGGCCGTGCGCGCGCGCGAATTTCACCGCGCCCTGCTCGACCTTCCGCAGCACTATCGCGATGCGGTAGACATCATCCTGATCCAGGGCGAGAGCTATGAGGTAGCGGCCGAACGCTGCGGCTGCCCGGTCGGCACGATCAAGAGCCGCGTCAACCGCGCCCGCGCGCATCTTGCCGAGCAGCTCGGCTGATCGGCGTTCAAGCCCTCCTGAGTCTTCCTGAAAAATAAGACGATCCGGATGCCCCCCGCCTTTACTGCGTAATGGCGTGCGGGCTCGGTTGTCCCGGCTCATCGCCGCTTTGGGTAAACGGGCGGGAGGTGAGAAAAAACAGGGCGACAAGAGCGACCACCGCCACCAAGATAATCCAGCTTCTTTTCATGGGATTACCTCAACGAGAATAGAATAAAGAAGCCGAAGCCGGATGTGTCGGGGCACGTCCGGCTTCGGCGCATCTGCGATCGCGTCCGCCGTTACATCTGTTCGGACTGAGCACCGCTGTTGGGCTTGGCCGTGCCAAGGTTCGGCTTCTCGCCAAGCGCCATGCTGGAGACCGGATCCTGCGCCACGGCTTCCTTCTCTGACAGCGGTGCGCCTTCCAGATTGAGCGCAACAGCCGTTGCCAGCATTTCGATATGGCCAAGCTCTTCGGTTGCCGTGTTCATCAGCATGTCGCGGAATTTGGGATTGCCGCGCGCGCCGCAGGCTTGGAAGAAATACTGCATTGCCACGCGGATTTCCCCTTCCACGCCGCCGATAGCCTGCTGAAGCGCACGCGCAAACAGGGGATCGGGCTTGTCGACGCGGACCGGATACTGCAGCTTGCCGTCGGTATAAAACATGTCTCTCCTTCAGGTTGGTTCGTCAGCCCAAAAAGACGGATGTGGAGATGTTCCCTGCCAACTTGGCGCCGCCGGCCGATCCGGAAAAGCGCCGGCGCCAGCCGATGCGGTCAGCCGGCGATCGCTGCCCGTTCCGACGCAAAGAAGCGCGGCAGGATGTCAGCCTCGAAGCTCTTGAGGGCCGCCCCGATCGCCTGGTGCATGTCGAGATAGCGATAGGTGCCAAGCCGGCCACCGAAGACCACATCCTTTTCCTGTTCGGCGAGGTTGCGGTAGGCAAGGTAGGTCAGCTTGTCCTGCATGGTATCGATCGGATAATAGGGCTCGTCGGCGCGGGTGGCGGAGCGCGAATATTCGCGCACGATCACCGATTTTTCGCTCTGATAGGCCCGCTCCGGGTTGAAATGGCGAAACTCCAGAATGCGCGTGAACGGCAGGTCCTCATCGGCATAGTTCATCACGGCCGTGCCCTGGAAATCGCCGGTGCTGACCACCTCTTCCTCGAAATCGATGGTGCGCCATTTGAGTTCGCCGGCGCGGTAGTCGAAATAGCGGTCGATCGGGCCGGTATAGACCACCGGCTTGCCCTTGGGGATTTCGCCCTTCACGGCAAAATAATCGGTGTTGAGGCGGATATCGATCAGCGGATTGGACAGCATGCGCTCAAAGATCGCCGTATAGCCATCGACCGGCAGGCCTTCGTAAGCGTCGTTGAAATAGCGGTTGTCGAAATTGTAGCGCACCGGAAGCCGGGTGATGATGGATTCGGGCAGATCGCGCGGGTCGGTCTGCCACTGCTTGGCGGTATAGCCGCGGATGAAGGCCTCGTAGAGCGGCCGACCGATCAGCGAGATCGCCTTTTCCTCGAGATTCTGCGGCGCCCGGTCGCCAAGCTCGGCGGCCTGCTCGGCAATCAGCGCCCGCGCCTCCGCCGGATCAAGATGCCGGCCGAAGAACTGGCAGATCGTGCCGAGATTGATCGGCATCGAATAGATCTGGTTCTTGTGCGAGGTGAACACGCGGTGGCGATAATCGGTGAAGCGGGTGAAACGGTTGAGATAATCCCACACGGTCTTGTTGGGTGTATGGAACAGGTGGGCACCATACTTGTGCACCTCGATCCCGGTTTCACGATGGTTTTCGCTATAGGCATTGCCACCAATATGGTGGCGGCGGTCGATGATCAGCACCCGCTTGCCCAGTTCGCTTGCCGTGCGCTCGGCGATGGTGGCACCGAAAAAGCCGGCACCGACGATTATCAGGTCATAGTCACGAAAGCTCACGGGCGTCTCCCCAGGACGGATGGATGCGCGCGGCGCGGCGGCCGCAATCTCAACCGCATAGCGGCGCAGGCTTTCGCAGCGCTTGCGAGAGCGCTTGAGAGAATGTGTACAGCTTGTACTTTTCATTTGCGCCGCTTGCGCACGAGGGGCATGTTCGGTCGAATTCAGGCACACAGTGAAGGCAAGTCATGGCAGCGGATGCAATCGTTCTGGGCGCGGGGATCATCGGGGTTTCGACAGCGCTCCATCTGGCACAACGGGGCAAATCCGTGGTGCTGGTCGACAGGCGCGGCCCCGGCGAGGAAACCTCCTTCGGCAATGCCGGGCTGATCCAGCGCGAGGGCGTCGTGCCCTACGCCTTCCCCCAGCAGCTCGGCATGATCCTGAAGGTGGCGCTCAACAACCGCATCGACGTGCGCTACGATCTGTCCGCCCTTCCAGCCGTTGCAAAGTTTCTCGGCCGGTACTGGTGGCATTCCAATCTGAGCCGCCATCAGGTGATCGCGCGCGCCTATGCGCCGCTGATCGAGCATTCCGTTTCAGAGCATGACGCGCTGATCGAAGCCTCCGGCGCGCAGCACCTCATCCGCAAGAACGGCTGGACGCAGGCCTTTCGCACGCGCGCCAAGCAGGATGGCGAGGTTGCCGAGGCCGAGCGGCTGAAGCGCGAATACAATCTCGACTTCAAGGTGCTGGATGCCGCGGAACTCGCCGCCAAGGAACCGCATCTAAGTTCGGATTTCGTCGGCGCGCTGACCTGGGTCGATCCCTGGTCGGTCACCGATCCGCACGCCTTGACGCTGGCCTATGTCAAGCTGTTCGAAAGTCTCGGCGGCCGCTTCGTCAAGGGTGATGCCACAAGCCTTGCCCAGACCGCCACGGGCTGGAAGGTTTCAACCGATGACGGTTCCGTCGAAGGCAAGGACGTGGTGATTGCACTCGGCCCCTGGTCCGACACCGTGACAAAGCCGCTCGGCTATCAGTTCCTCGTCGGCGTGAAGCGTGGCTATCACATGCATTACGGCACCACCGACAACAAGGTGCTGAACGGCTGGACCATGGATGCCGAGCGCGGCTATTTCCTCGCTCCCATGGACAAGGGTATCCGCCTGACCACAGGGGCTGAATTTGCGCTGCGCGACGCCCCGAAGACGCCGGTGCAGCTTGGCCGCGCCGAAGCTGTCGCCCGCACCATCTTTCCGCTTGGCGAGCGGCTGGACAAGGAGCCCTGGATGGGCGCCCGCCCCTGCACGCCCGACATGATGCCGGTGATCGGCAAGGCGCCGCGTCACAAGGGGCTGTGGTTTGCCTTCGGCCACGCCCATCACGGCCTGACGCTTGGCCCGGTGACGGGACGGGTGATTGCCGAACAGATCTGCGGCGAGACGCCGTTCCTGGATACCCGCCCCTACCGGCCGGAACGATTTGCGATCTGAGGAGAGAAGTCCATGCCTGAGGCAGTGCGGGGCTTAACGGACAATCCCGGCCATGCGCCCTCCTGGTATGCGGCAAGCGCCCGCGACAGGCGGGTGCGCCCGATGCTTCAGGGTGAGACGGAGGCCGATGTCTGCGTCATCGGCGCGGGCTTTTCCGGCATCTCGGCAGCGCTTGAACTGGCCGAGCGCGGCTATAGCGTGGTCGTGCTGGAGGCCGAACGCATCGGTTTTGGCGCCTCCGGGCGCAATGGCGGCCAGATCGTCAACGGCTACAGCCGCGACCTGCAGACGATTGCCGCCCGCTACGGCAAGGAAAAGGCGACACGGCTTGGCGAGATGTCGCTGGAAGGTGCCGCCATCATCCGCGCCCGCGTGGAGAAATACGCCATCGACTGCGACCTCGTGGATGGCGGCTTCTTTGCCGCCTTTACCGACAAGCAGATGCGCGCCATGGAAGCGCACAAGGCCGACTGGGAGCGTCATGGCCATCCGGGCCTCGAAATGGTGTCCGCCCAGGAGGTTGGCCGCTATGCGAAGACCGGCCGCTATGCCGGCGGCATGATCGACCGGCTCGGCGGCCATATCCATCCGCTCAACCTGGTGCTCGGAGAGGCTGGCGCCGTGGAACGTCTGGGCGGGCAGATTTTCGAGCGCTCGCGCGTGATCCGGCTGGAGGAAGGCACACCCTATCGGGTCGTGACGGAGAAGGGCGCGGTCCGGGCCCGCTATGTGCTGGTCTGCGGCAATGCCTATCTTCCGCCGCAGCTGCCGGAGATCAGCGGCCGCATGATGCCGGTCTCCAGCCAGGTGCTGACGACCGAGCCGCTGGAGGCGGGTCTGGCGCAAGCGCTGCTTCCGGCAAACTACTGCGTGGAAGATGCCAATTACATTCTCGACTACTATCGCCGCACGGCCGACAACCGCATTCTCTATGGCGGCGGCATCGGCTATGGCGGACGCGATCCGAAGGACATCACCGCCGTCATCCGGCCGAACATGTTGAAAACCTTTCCGGAGTTGGCGGGCGTGCGCATCGACTATGCCTGGAGCGGCAATTTCGCGCTGACGCTGACACGCATTCCCCATATCGGACAGCTGCGCCCCAACCTCTACTTCTCCCATGGCGACAGCGGCCATGGGGTGACGACGACGCATCTTCTGGGAAAGATCCTCGGCGAAGCGGTGGCCGGCCATGCCGAGCGCTACGATGTGTGGAGTTCGCTGCCCAACCTCCCCTTCCCTGGCGGGCTGCGGTTCCGCGTGCCGCTCACCGTGCTCGGGGCCTGGTGGTATGAAATGCGCGACCGGCTGGGGTGGTAGCCGGTCGCGCATGAGGCTTGACGGCCGTCCGCCGCGGCGACCGTCAATTCCGGGAGGAATTCTTTTGTCTGCATCAGGCACCGGCACGGGTGCGACTGTGCACCGGCCGGGCAAGGGATTGCGCGGCCGGCCGGGGTTCTGCCGGCCGCGCATCAGGCTTGACGGTCGTCCGCCGCGGCGACCATCAATTCCTGGATTTTTATGTGGTGAGCCTTATCGGCGACCACGCTCTCGCGATGCCTAGCTTCGGGCCTCACGATGCATCGACCGCATAAAGTGCCTCAATGCGAGGCGTAGCTGCCGTCAAGGAAGAGGCTGACCTGCGCCCGGGTCGACAGCTTGAAGGCTGCGATGATTTCCTTGGCCTCTTCCGGCTGCGCCTTCAGCGCCATGCGCACGGCGCTTACCGTCAGGTTGCACATCATGAATGTGGTGCGACGATACTGCGCCCGCAGCGCCTCGGGGATGTACTGGTCGGTCGCATCGGCAAACAGGTCCGCAAGCCTGCGGGATTCGGTCAGATCCATATCGCCGAGCATCTTGTCGGCCTGGATGGCATTGATCAGGTCCTGGATCTGCGGATTGCCCTGCACATAGAGATTGTACAGATCGATCATGGCATCGGTGGCGCGACAGATGTCGTCCGGGCCGCGCACATCGCTCAGCCCCAGCGTCATGAACTGCGTCACATTAGCGATGTAGCGATCGTAAAGCATCGCAATGATCGCCGACTTGTTGGGGAAATACTGATAGACGGAGGCAATCGGACCGCCGGAAAGGGCGGCGATTTCCTTCATCGTCACGGCATCGATGCCCTTCTGGCCGATGAGATCCATAGCCACCTTCAGGATTTCATCGATGCGGTCCCGGCTGCGCTCCTGCTTTGGAATCCGGCGCAAGACCGGACGAACGGAAGCCTGCTTGGCATCTGGCATATCAAACCTCAAACCGTCCATGCGTATTTCCCCCTAATTCAGCGCGGACCTTCCGGCAGTCTGTGCCGTGCGCGCCCTGTTGCTTCGGGACCATCCGGCCTTCCTCAGCCGATGATCTGCCTGGCTTGTCTTTCTTCAAACGAGACAGTTTTTTATCTCTACTGTTCGTTGGCCCCTTTATTGATCGGTTTGCTGAACGCAACCTGAAGGGTTTTAATTTTATAGTGCACCCTTCCTGCATGTCCCGATCTAGTCTCTGCTCTACCCGGAAGCGGCGCGATAAAGGCGATCTTTTGCCTGCCCAAACAAGGCGGCATGGACCACCGGCATCGACTGCCATTCCGGATCAAAAGAGGAAACGGTTCACTTCGGGCAGCGCAGACCCTCGACAAAGGATCTGGACGTAGATGTTCGCCCACCCAAAAACATGATGAAACAACACATCTTAGATGAAGCAACCCACAGAAAACAACGCCGCCACAAAGAAACGATATAAACCGCATCCAGATTGGAGACAGAACAGCATTGTTTATATAAACTCTGCTATAGAATCTCAATCCTTGTTTCTTCTCTCCGAGACATTAACTAATTACTTCATGACCTAATTTAGATCAATCGAAATAAGCGGAAAATCGGGGCAAACGCCCTCCGCAATATCAGGGGTGATAATTTATAGTGATCTGAACCTGGACAGCATGAAGGGCATCAGCACCGAGAGAAACAGCAGTCTGAGGATATGATGCGTGCCGACATAGGCCGGATCGGCATGCATGATCACCGCCATGGCGGCCATGGTTTCCAGGCCGCCCGGCGCAAAGGCGATCAGGGCTGCGCCGAGAGGCACATCGAGGAGATGCGCTATGCCGGCAGCGGTGACCGCCGAGATCAGGCCGACGACCACGGTGACCGACAGGCCCGCCACGAAGGCGGTCTTCAACTCCGCCAGGCGGACGCCGGAAAAGCGCGTGCCGATCATGCTGCCGAGAAGCACATAGACCGGGATCTGCAGCCATTGCGGGATCGTGCCGGTCACCAGGCCTGAAAGATGCGCAAGGATCGACACGGCCATGCCGCCGACCAGAAGCGCCGCCGGCACCTTCAGCCTCAGAAAAATCAGGCCGCAGACGCCGGCGAGAACGCCAAGGACGACAAGGGGCGCAAGCCCCATGGCCTGCGGCAGAACGACCGCGCCCGCGCCCGAGGCGCCCGACAACTCGACGATCAGCGGCACTAAAAGCGTCAGCGCCAGCACGCGCACGCTCTGGATGATGCCGATGCTGGCCAGATCCCCGCGCGTATCGGCCGCAAGGCTCAGCACGTAACTCAGATGACCCGGGCAGGCCGCCAGAAGCGCCGTCATGCGGTCATAGTGAAAGACCCGGCGCAGCAGCGCCTGCGCCGACAGGAGCAGCACGATGGAGATGACGATGACCATGGCGAAACTGGCCGGCCATGCGGCCGCCGCCGTCACGACCTCCGGCGTTACCCCCGCCCCCATCGACATGCCGACCACGACAAAACAGGCATTGCGCAGCGCAAGCGGCACCAACAACCTTCGGCCGCTCAGGCTTCCGATCGTCACGAACAGCGCCGGGCCGATGAGAAAGGGGGCCGGAAGACCAAGTGTGCCGGCAACAATGGCGCCAAGCGCGCCAAGTACCAGCGTCCAGGCAAAGGGAATAAAATCGTCAGAAGATATCATAAGCAAAAAAGGGCTTTACGAGAAACGGCCGGTCGATCGGACGGTGCCTTTTACCAAGAAAGTTCCGCCTTGCCAGAAAACCCTGGCATCGGCCCAAAAAAAAGCGCCCCCTCGGAGCGCTTTGACCGGTGCCGGATCAGGCGGCGGGAGCCACCGCCGCGCCGACGGGCGGCGCAAGATCCAGACCCAGCAGGAAGTTGATCTGCGGGCGCGCCTTCACAAGATCATCGATCGAATAACCGGCAAGCACGTCGAAGAAGGCATTGAGTGCCTTGCGCAGCGCCGCGTTCAGGCCGCAACTGTCGACAAGCGGACATTCGACCGCGCCATCTTCAAAACATTCGGCCATGGCAAAGCTGTCTTCCGTGACCTTCACCACGTCGAACAGGCTGATCTTGTCGGCCGGGCGGCCGAGGCGCACACCGCCATTGCGGCCGCGCAGGGTTTCGACAAGGCCTGCTTTGGTGAGCGGCTGAAGGATCTTGAACAGGAACAGTTCAGAGACGCCATAGGCGCGGGCGATCTCGGGGATGCGGCTCAAATGACCGTCATTGGCTGCGCAATACATCAACATGCGCACTGCATAATTGGTCTGTTTCGTCAAACGCATGCCGTTCTCCTTGGTGCCTTAAGCCAATATATAAGGCCTTCGCCACTTTTGAACAATTCCAAATTCGCAAATTTTACCCAGTCTATCCACTTTTCCCGAAGGGGGGAATGAACGGTCTGCGAAATCCCGGATTCGACCGTCGGGATAGGGCCTGCAGCAGAAAGGGCGCCTCGACGGGCGCCCTTTCTCATTCGGCAAGTGGCTTTAAAAAATTCACTTCATCGTCGGCATGACGAATTCGGCGCCGTCCTTGATTCCCGACGGCCAGCGCGAGGTGACCGTTTTCGTGCGCGTCCAGAACTTGATGGAATCGGTGCCATGCTGGTTGAGATCGCCGAAGGACGACGACTTCCAGCCGCCGAAGGAGTGGTAGGCGAGCGGAACCGGAATCGGCACGTTGACACCGACCATGCCGATATTGATGCGGCTTGCGAAATCGCGGGCGGCATCGCCGTCGCGGGTGTAGATCGCAACGCCATTGCCATATTCGTGCTTCATCGGCAGTTCGAGGGCTTCTTCATAATTCTTAGCCCGCACGACGGAGAGGACAGGGCCGAAAATTTCGGTCTTGTAGATGTCCATGTCCGGCGTCACGTGGTCGAACAGGCAGCCGCCGACGAAATAGCCGTTCTCATAGCCCTGCAGCTTGAAATCGCGGCCATCGACGACGAGCTTTGCGCCGGCTTCGACGCCCGAATCGATGAGCGCCTTGATGCGCGCCTGGGCTTCCTTGGTGACGACCGGGCCCATGTCTGCCTTGTCATCGGTGTAGGGACCGATGCGCAAGCTCTCCACCATGGGGGTGAGCTTTTCGATAAGGCGGTTTGCGGTTTCCTCGCCGACCGGAACGGCAACCGAGATCGCCATGCAGCGTTCGCCGGCAGACCCGTAGCCGGCGCCCATCAGCGCCTGGGCGGCCTGGTCGAGATCGGCATCGGGCATGATGATCATGTGGTTCTTGGCACCGCCGAAGCACTGGGCGCGCTTGCCGTTCATGGCAGCCGTGCCATAAACATAACGGGCAATCGGGGTCGAGCCGACGAAGGAAACGGCGGAAATATCCGGATGCGTCAGGATACCGTCGACGGCCGCCTTGTCGCCGTTGATGACGTTGAGAATGCCGGCCGGAAGCCCTGCCTCGATCATCAGTTCGGCAAGACGGATCGGAACGGACGGATCGCGCTCGGACGGCTTCAGGATGAAGGCATTGCCGCAGGCAATCGCCGGCGCAAACATCCACATCGGGATCATGCCCGGGAAATTGAACGGCGTGATGCCCGCGCCAATGCCGACCGGCTGGCGGATCGAATACATGTCGATATTGGGGCCGGCGCCTTCGGTGAACTCGCTCTTCGACAGATGCGGGATGCCGATGACGAATTCGCAGACTTCCAGACCGCGCACGATATCGCCCTTGGCGTCTTCGATGGTCTTGCCATGCTCGCGCGAGAGGATTTCCGCCAGGCTGTCCATGTTGTCGTTCAAAAGCGCCACGAACTTCATGAAGACGCGGGCGCGGCGCTGCGGATTGGTGGCCGCCCACTTGGCCTGCGCCGCCTTGGCGTTTTCAACGGCGGCATTCAGCTCCTCGGCGCTTGCCAGCGACACTTCCCCCTGAACCTCGCCGGTTGCCGGGTTATAGATCGGCTGGCTGCGGCCGGACGTGCCGGGCACATGCTTGCCGCCAATGAAATGGCCTACCTGATACATGGATGATCCTCCGTCTGTGTTATGGCACCAGTATGCGCTTTAATTTGCACAATTCAACGCGATGATTTACGCATCCATTGTGCAGAAATTGATGCACCTGACCTCATCCGCCTGCCGCCCCTCTTCCGCGGGCGAAAAAGGGTGAGGGGCAGATGCCACTCGCAAGGACAGCCTGATGGACTGGGACAATGTGCGCATCTTTCTGGCGGTCGCGCGCGAGGGCCAGCTCCTGTCGGCGTCCCGTCGGCTAGGCCTCAACCACGCAACGCTTGGACGGCGCATCAATGCACTGGAGGATGCGCTGCGCACGCGGCTTCTGATCCGCCGGCCGAGCGGCTGCGAACTGACGGCGGAAGGCCATGCCTTTCTCGCATCCGCCGAACGCATCGAGGCGGAAATGCTGGCGGCGCAGGCGCGCACCGGCGAAGTGAATGCGCCCATTGAAGGCACCGTTCGTATTGGCGCACCGGATGGCTTTGGCGTTTCGTTTCTGGCGCCGCGTCTCGGCACGCTGATCAGGCGCCACCCGAACCTGCGCATCCAGCTGGTGCCGGTGCCGCGCTCGTTTTCGCTGTCGCAGCGCGAGGCCGATATTGCCATTACCGTGGAGCGGCCAAGCCAAGGGCGGCTCGTTTCCTCAAAACTCACCGATTACACGCTCGGCCTTTACGCCTCGCGCCAGTACCTCGCCCAGAACGGCGAACCAAAAAGCCTGGATCAACTGCGGCTTCACCCGCGCATCGGCTATGTCGACGACCTGATCTTTTCGCCGCAGCTGAATTTTACCGGAGAAGTGATGCGCGACTGGGATGCCGGCTTTGAAATTTCAAGCGCCATCGGCCAGACAGAAGCGGTGCGCACCGGCGCCGGCATCGGCATCCTGCACGATTACATCGCCCGCCCCGTGCCGGAACTTGCCCGCATCCTGCCCGACATCCGCATCCGCCGCGCCTATTGGACGTGCACCCACGAAAGCCTGCGCGACATCGCAAGGATCCGCACCGTGATCGCATTTCTGCAGGAGGCGGTGGGCGCGGAACGACAGATTTTTGTGTGAGATATTTTTCCGGCCTGAACGAAAGGAAGTAACGCCAGCGAAGAAACGAAAACACTTTGTGGAAAAATGGTACGGTTGGGGGGTCTCGAACCTCCGACCTCAGGTGCCACAAACCTGCGCTCTAACCAACTGAGCTACAACCGCACGCCACGCTGCCAACCTTGGTCGGCCGTGTCTGGGGCGTGACATAGAAGCATTGCATTTTTTTTGCAAGCCCCGAGTTTCACCCCGATACGAAAAAGGCCGGGATGACCCGACCTTTCCGAAAGAAATGCCAAGGAAAATCAGGCAGCCTTGAAGCTGGACAGCGCCTTTTCGGCGGCGTCCTTGCCGGGCTTGGTGACGTCTTCGGCGATCTTGCGGGCGGTTTCCTGCAGGGCTTTTGCCTGTTCAACCGTCACTTCAGCCTGCTTGCGCACGAAGCCGGTCTGCAGTTCGATGAGTTCGGCAACCGACTTGACGCCGATCAGCGCTTCCAGATGCGTCAGCGACAGTTCGGCATTGGTGCGAATGGCATCGATGGCCTTCAGGCCAAGCTCGACGGAACCGGCCTGGGCCGTGTGCAGCGTCGTTTCCACCGTCTTGGTGGCTTCTTCGGCGGCGGCCTTCAGCTTGGTGAAGGCTTCGCGCGACTGCGTGGTGCCCTTCTCGGCGAAGTCGCGCAGGTTTTCCGTCAACCGCGTCGGGTCGAAGGCGGCGAAGGAAAATACATCATCAGTCTTGTATGCCATGTCCAACGTCCTTGTTCCATCCCGGTACCCGCTATGGGCGACCTCATGACTGTCAATATAGCGAAGGTTATGGTGCGTTGCAATATGTTTGTGCGATGCAACATGAACTTTTCCTGATTAACCGTGTTCGGCGTTTCCTGGCCAAGAATGTGGACCCGGCGGGGCTTCGAAGTTACTAACAATGTGTTAACGTAGCGCCGGCTTGATGAAGACGGCACCGAGTGCAAGGCCCGCCATGTCTGCTGTGCAATATCCCTTCATAGACATCGCCGCGCATCCAAGGGTGCGCGATCACTTCGCCGCGGGCAAGGCTGTGGTGCTGTTCACGCGCGACATGAAAGACGTGCTGTGGGCCAATGGCCGCGGGGCGCAGCTGTTTGGCAAGGACGTCATCTACGACCTCATCGACCAGGGGCCGCCGCGGCTGGACCTGACACTGCGTCAGGCGCAGGCAACCGCGCGCCAGCTGCATGCCACCGGCGATCAGCGCAGCTTCATGATGCGCATGACGACAGGTTTCGAACGTCTGGCGGTGCAGGCGCTGTGCGAACTGATTGCGCTGGCCGACGGGGAAACCGCCGTTCTTCTTGCCGTCCCGGCCGCGGCCGAGGCGCCGCAGCCGGCCGAATGCGCGCGCCAGATGCTGGAAGGCTTTGACGAGCCCAACACGCATGTGGCGGTGCTGGACGGCGATGGCCATGTGATCTCCTCCTCGCCCGATTTCGGCACGGTGAACCTTACCCCCCATACTGCGCGCATGCTGGTGACGCTTGCCGCGCACGATCGCGACCGGCTGGTCAAGCGTCCGGTGCCGACCGGCGCCGGCTATCTTCCCGCAGCCATCGCGCGGCTCTCCGACGATCCGGTGCTGAACCTGCTGCTGATCGTGGAGGCTGACGCGCCGGAGCCGGCGATTGCCTTCGAGGAACGGCCGCCGGCGCCTCTACCGGAAGAACGCGTCATCGATCCGCTTGCCTCTGGCGAGACAGCCGAACTGCCGCTGCCCGACGAGACGGCCGGGACGGTTGTGGCCGATCCTGTCGAGGAGGGCGAAGACGCCGTGCCGGCACAGGAAGAGGAGGCCCTGGCCGAGGCCCCTGCCACCTCCACCGTCGCCATCGAGATTCCGGCCCTTGAGACGTCTACCCCCGAGACATCGGCTCTTGTCACGCCACCGGAAGACGCAGCCCCTGCCCAGGCTGCCGTCGAGCCAGAAGATGAACAGCCGGCCGCGGCCGCGGCGGCTGAACCGCCCGTCTCCGGCTTCCGTTTTCCGCACGAGGCGCGTGCCACGCGTTTTGTCTGGAAGATTGATGCGCAGGGAATTTTCTGCGAGATCTCGCCGGAACTTGCCGCAACCGTCGGCCCCCATGCGGCCGAAGTGGTGGGGCTGGCCTTTACCGATGTCGCCGCCCTGTTCAACCTCGATCCGGAAGGCAAGATCGGCGAGCTTCTGCAGCGCCGCGACACCTGGTCCGGCAAGACGATCTTTTGGCCGGTGGAGGGCACGTCGCTCTGCGTGCCGATCGATCTTGCCGCCCTGCCGACCTATACCCGCACCCGCGAATTCGACGGTTTCCGCGGTTTCGGCATCGTGCGCATTTCCGATGTCGAGGAAGATCCGTTGGCGCTCGGCCTGACGCTCGCGCCGGACGATACGGACCTGACAGACGTTGTCGAGGATGATGCCGAGATCGCGGAAGGCGCCGAAGCCGAAACCTATGCCGCGGATGATGCGGGCATCGCAGACGCAGAAGACACCGCCGCAAAGACCGGCATGGCAGACGCCCTGACCGCTGCCGCACCGGCCGATGCTGATGCGGCGCCCGCCGAAGGCATTGATGACACCGCAGGCGCGGAAACCGCAAAGCCGAACGCGCCGGACGCTGACACACCGGACCAGCCCCTCGCCCCCGAAACCCTTAAAGAGGCAGGCGACACCGCGTCCTCCGAAGAGCAAGAGCCCGCCTCGATGCCGCTTCTGTGGCCGACGCATGAAAAGCCGGCGCTTCGGCTGGTGGAAAACACCCCGCGCTATTCCGAAAAGGTCATTCGTCTCGAAGAGCGCCGCCCCGGCGCCCGCGAGGGCCTGACGCCCGTCGAACAGGCCGCCTTCCGCGAGATCGCCCGCCGCCTGGAAGTGTTTCGCCAGAACGAGGAACCGGCGGGAGAGCCGCAGCCTGCTGCCGCAACCGCAACGGAGGACGATGCCGCCCCCTTTGGCGAACCGGACGATCACGGCACGAACGCCGCCGAAGACGCGACCCCGGCGCAGTCCGCCGCAGACCCGTCCACCGAAGCAGATTCAGCCACCGATCTGCCCGCAGACGATGACACGGCTGAGCCGGTCCTGAGCGAGCCCGCCGACGAGACGGATGCACTCTTTGACGACGCCTTGTCTGCCGAGCTGACGACCGAGCCGGTCGCCGAAGACGCAGATCCGGTTGAAACGCGGCAGGAAGCCACTCTGCCGGACGCCCCGCAGGACGATCAGGACGCCTTCGCGCAGACGCCGGACGACGCGGTGTCGCAGGACGCCCTTCCGGAGGAAAGCGACGCGGAAGACCACGAAGCGCCGCCCGCTGCTGCCGATGTGGATGACGCTGCCCGCGATACCCATGACGCAGAAAATGCCCGCGACGTTGAGGGTGAGGAGCGTATTTCGCTTGCCGAAGCCTATGCGCAGGCCATGCCGCTTCGCCAGCGTCCGGAACTCTCACCCGACGTCGTTGACCAGATGCCGGTCGCCCTTCTCGTCCACAGCGGCGAGCGGCTGATCCACGCCAATCCGGAGTTTCTGCGCCTCACCGGCTATGAAACGCTCGGTGCGCTTGCGGAGGTTGGCGGGCTCGATGCCCTGCTGCAGACGCAGGAACTGGAAGACAAGACCTCGGATGCCGGCGGCATGGTGGTGGTGCGCGCCGATGACAGCATCGTGCCGGTCACCGCACGCCTGCAATCGGTGCGCTGGGATGGCGCAACGGCGCTCATCCTTGCACTAATGCCGGTCAACGACCCTGCCGCGGCACCGGATACGGCAGCGGCTGACGAAGAAGCGCCTGCCGAACCGGACGAGCACGCACGCCAGGCTGAAAAACTGTCGCGCATGGCAGTCGAGGTGGACGAATTGCGCGCCATTCTCGATACGGCAACCGATGGCGTGGTCCTCCTTGGCAGCGAAGGCGATATCCGCTCGATGAACCGGGCGGCAAGCGCCCTCTTCAACTATGACAATGAGGAAACGGCGGGCAAACCCTTCGTCATGCTGTTTGCCCATGAAAGCCAGAAATCCGTGCTGGATTACCTGGCAGGCCTTGCCGGCCATGGCGTGGCAAGCCTTCTCAACGACGGGCGCGAGGTCATCGGCCGGGAAGCCTCCGGCGGTTTCCTGCCGTTGTTCATGACCATTGGCCACCTCACCTCGTCCAACGGCTACTGCGCCGTCATCCGCGACATCACCCAGTGGAAGCGCACCGAGGAAGAACTGCGCAACGCCAAGCGCGCCGCCGAAACGGCCAATGCCCACAAGAGCGATTTTCTGGCGCATGTCAGCCACGAGATCCGCACGCCGCTTAACGCCATCATCGGTTTTGCCGACATGATGGCGACCGAGCGGCTGGGACCGATCGGCCACCAGCGCTATGTCGAATATGCCAATGATATCGGCCGGTCGGGCCGGCATGTGCTGGATATCGTCAACGATCTCCTCGACATTTCCAAGATCGAAGCCGGCGAGATGGAGCTGGATTTCGCTGCCGTCGGGCTCAATGAAACGGTGGCGGAAGCGGTATCCCTGGTGCAGCCGCAGGCAAACGGCCAGCGCGTCATCATCCGCACGGCACTGTCGCATGCGGTGCCGCCGGTGGTCGCCGACCTGCGCTCGATCAAGCAGATCGTGCTCAACATCCTGGCCAACGCCATCCGCTTTACCCCGTCCGGCGGCCAGATCGTCGTGTCGACCGCCTATGAGGCGAACGGCAATGTGGTGCTGCGCATCCGCGATACCGGCATCGGCATGACGCGTGCGGAACTCGAACTGGCGATGAAGCCCTTCCGGCAGGTCGCCGGAGCGGCACGCAAGCGCGGCGATGGCACGGGCCTTGGACTGCCGCTGACCAAGGCCATGGTGGACGCCAACCGCGCCGCCTTCGCCATCCACTCGGCACCGAACGAAGGCACGCTGGTTGAGGTCACCTTCCCCTCGCCGCGGGTGCTCGCCAACTGAATTTCGACGGCCTCATGGCTTATGGTTGACGCGCGACGGAACGGGCCGTCGAAAAAGAGAGGCAGCCAACGCTGCCTCCGGTTTGAGGACAAGCTGTCTCCTGTCCCGACGTCATCCTCAGCCTTGTGCCGAGGATCTACAAATACCAATAAAATCAGAAGGCTGTAGATGCTCGGGACAAGCCCGAGCATGACGGAAAAAAGCTGGATCCGCGTCTGGAGCCACCTCAAGCCTGCAGTTCGGCAAGCCCGGCAAAGAGTTCCAGCGCTTCCGGATTGGCGAGCGCCTCGCGGTTCTTCACCGGCCGGCCGTGCACCACTTCGCGCACGGCAAGCTCAACGATCTTGCCGGATTTCGTGCGCGGAATGTCCGTAACGGCCAGAACCTTTGCCGGGACATGGCGCGGCGTGCATCCGGTGCGGATGCGGGTCTTGATGGCGCTCACCAGCGCATCATCGAGCACGACGCCGTCTGCCAGCCGCACAAACAGCACGACGCGCACGTCATCATCCCAATCCTGGCCGATGCACAGGGCTTCCAGCACCTGCGGCATCTGCTCCACCTGATTGTAGATTTCCGCCGTGCCGATGCGCACGCCGCCGGGGTTTAGTGTCGCATCCGAACGGCCATGGATGATGAGCCCGCCATGCGGCGTCCATTCGGCAAAATCGCCGTGGCACCAGATATTGTCGAAACGCTCGAAATAGGCCGCCTTGTACTTCTTCTGGTCGGGATCATTCCAGAACATGATCGGCATCGAGGGAAAGGCCTTGGTGCAGACGAGCTCGCCCTTTTCGCCGCGCACCGGCTGGCCATCATCGTTCCACACATCGACCGCAAGGCCGAGCCCCGGACCCTGGATCTCGCCGCGCCAGACCGGCTTCAGCGGATTGCCGAGCACGAAGCAGGAGACGATATCCGTGCCGCCGGAAATGGAAGCGAGATGTACGTCCGCCTTGATGCCCTCGTAGACGAAGGAGAAGCCTTCCGGCGACAGCGGCGAGCCGGTGGAGGTGATGAGCCGCAGCGACGACAGGTCATGCGTTTTCTTAGGCTCAATGTCTGCCTTGCGCACGGCATCGATGAACTTGGCCGACGTGCCGAAGACCGCGAATTTTTCGGCCTCGGCATAATCGAACAGCACCTTGCCACCCGGCGCAAAGGGCGAACCGTCGAAAAGGCAGAGCGTGGCGCCCGCGGCAAGCCCGGACGCAAGCCAGTTCCACATCATCCAGCCGCAGGTGGTGAAATAGAACAGCCGGTCGCCCGGTGTCACGCCGCAATGCAGGACGATTTCCTTCAGGTGCTGCAACAGCGTGCCGCCGGCCGAATGCACGATGCATTTGGGCACACCGGTCGTGCCGGAGGAAAACAGGATATAGAGCGGATGCGAAAACGGCAGCGGCGTGTAGACAATGGGGGCCGGCGCATGAGGCGCCATCAGTTCGGCAAACGTCCGGCCGTCGCCAAGCGAAGCCGCAAGGGCCGCCGCATCGCCGGCATAAGGCACGATGACCACCGGCACCTTCAATTCGCCCGCCACATCGCGCACCTTGTCGGCGACATCCTGGCGCTTGCCGTTGTACCAGTAGCCGTCGCAGGCGATGAACAGCTTCGGCTCGATCTGGCCAAAGCGATCAAGCACGCCCTGCCGGCCGAAATCGGGCGAGCACGAGGACCAGATCGCACCAATGGAGGCGGCGGCCAGCATGCAGGCAATAGTTTCCGGAAGGTTCGGCATCATCGCCGCGATGCGGTCGCCCGGCTTGATGCCCAGCGCAAGATAGGCCTGCTGCAGGCGCGATACAGTCGCTGCAAGCTCATCCCAGCTCCAGCGATAGGCCACCTTGTCTTCGCCACGAAAGATCAGCGCATCGTCCGTGCCGCTACGGGTCAACAGGTTCTCGGCAAAATTCAGCCTCGCCTCCGGAAAAAAGCGGGCGGCCAGCATGTCGTCGCCATGGATGAGGCTCGTTGCGCCGCGCTCGCCCTTCACCCCGCAGAAATCCCAGACCGCCGTCCAGAAATCGCCGCGCTCTTCGATCGACCAGGCGTGAAGCGCATCGGTATCGGAAAACGTCCGCCGATACGGCTTTGCACACCAGGCCATGAATTTGGAAAGCGGTGCCTCTGCTTTGCGCGCCTCCGAAGGCGTCCACAAGGGCATTTCATGTGTCATGTCGTCTGAACCTCCATCCCGGTGCGCAAGGTATATCATGTTGCATTGCAGGATAAAGAGCCGCCATGGCTGGTTTGAGGCGGTTTCACCGGTGCCCTCGAGCACCCCTTGAGCGCCGGTTTGCATGGCGCGGGCATTTCCGCTAACGAAGCGGCATGCCGGCCGGTCAGGACAGGATGACCGGCCGCTTCCCTGTCTGTTGTCTGCAGCCACGATCGCGAAATTCGCATGAGAAGAATGACGCCGCGCAAAAAACTGGCCCGCATGGCGCTTTATACCAGCGCCGGCCTTCTGGCGCTTACCATGCTGTTCCGGCTTGCAGCCCCCATCCTGGTTTCCTCGACGCTTGTGCGCGAAAGCATGGAAGACGCCGTGGAAAACTGGCTCGGCCATGACGTGACGATCGAAGGCACGCCGGAGCTTGAATTCTTTCCCCGCCCGGTCGTGACGCTCACCGGCCTCACCATCCGGCAGGAGAGCCGGCCGGACGCACCGGTCCTTGGTCGCATCGCTAGGCTTTCGGCCGGTTTCAGCGTTCTGCAGGCCCTGCGTGGTCAGCCGGTGTTTCAGGACTTCAATCTGACCGCGCCGGATATCACCATGACCGCCGATGCCTCGGGCAAGCTCGACTGGAGCAGCGACGGCATTCTGAGCACGGCGGTGCGCCAGGCAATCGACCCGCAGCAAGCCGCGGCTACCGACACCGCGCTTGCCGATGCCGGCGACACCGTGATGGGTGACGTGACGATTACCGCTGGCCGATTGTCGATCAACGGTCCCGAGGGCAAGCATCTCTCGATCGAGGACATCAACGGCACGATCGACTGGCCAAAACTGTCATCGGCGGCGGAGATGCAGATGGCCGCAACCATCCGCGGCAAGGCGCTCGAGCTGCATCTGTCCTCCTCGCAGCCGCTGCTGCTGCTCGGCGGGCGCGGAACCGATATCGATGCCACCATCAAGTCGACGCTTTTCTCCGGCCGGTTTGCCGGGCGGGCGGACCTCACACGCTACGCCTTCTTTTCCGGCGATCTGGAGCTGTCGATCCCGAGCGTCAGCGATGTCGTCACCTGGGCAAACCTGCCCGTGCACACCGCCGATGGGCTGCGCGACCTGACGCTCTCGGCAAGGCTGGTGACGCTGAACCAGGTGCTACGCTTCGATCGCCTGTCGATCGAGGCAAATGGCACCTGGGGAACCGGCGTCATGGACCTCAGCATGCAAGGCGCCACAGCCGCCCCGCGCGTGACGGGCACGCTTGCCTTCGATACCGTCGATCTGGGTGCCCTCGTCCAGGCAATCTCCGACGACCGCGAGGCAGGCGGCAGACAGGTGACGCAGAAGGAGCTGCCGTTTGAACGGCAGCTTGGCTTTGACGTGCGCTTTTCGGCAAAGACGGCCAGACTCGGCAGCCTGACCTTGGCCAACAGCGCCGTCAGCATCCTGTCGGATACGGGACGCGCCGAGATTGAAATTCTCGACAGCGACCTCCTGAACGGCAGCCTGACAGGCCAGATCCGCATGCAGGTGCAACCCCAGCCCTCGACGCGCATCCTCATGTCCGCCCGCAAGGTCGATTTCGAGGCGCTGGCGCACAGCCTTTCACTCACCGGACCCGTCCTTGCCGCGACAGGGTCCGTCGATCTGGACCTGCAGCTCGGAAAGCCGTTGGCACAAGCGCGGCCGGCAGATCTGACCGGCACCGTTCGGCTCTCCACCGGCGCCGGCCAGGTCACGGGGCTTGATCTCGCAACGCTTCGCCGGCTTGCCACCGGCTCCAGCTATTTTGCGCTGAACCGCACCACGGGGGGATCGACCAGCTTCGACAGCCTGGTGCTTTCGGCCGAGCTTGCCTCCGGCAGCGCCGAACTGCAGGAGGCGGTGCTATCCGGCACCCCCTATTCGCTGCGCCTGTCGGGCGTCGTGCCCTATGAGACGAAAAGCCTGTCTCTGGTGGCCACCATTCTCGATGCGACTGAGCCCGATGAGCCACGCACCGTGTTCATCGGCGGCGCTTGGCCAAATCCGGTCCTCTGGCCGGCGCCGAGCGCACCAAAGCCGGCCATCGGCCCCTGATCGGCACCACAAAGAGTATAAATTCAGCCGCCGCACAACTTCTGCGGAACAAAGCCCTGCACCGCCTGTTCGATCACCAGCCCAGCCCTGAAGGAGATCCCATGCGCGCGCTCAATATCATCACCCTGCTTCTCATCATCGTCGGCGGCATCAACTGGTTGCTGGTCGGCATTGCCGATATCGATCTGGTGGCCACGATTTTCGGCGGCCAGGACACGACGCTTGCCACCATCGTCTATGTTCTCGTCGGCCTGTCGGCGCTCTGGCAGTTGGTGCCGCTCACCCGTGCAATGCAGGTGGGCGAAACGGCAGCGGAAGCCGATCTTCGCCGTCACTGACCCGATTGGAACTTGTCCCTGAAGACGCCGGCCTCCTTATCGGGGCCGGCGTTTTGCCGTGCGGTGAGACCAGCGGTCAACTGATGCCGCGAATGGCCACGTGCTCGTCGCGAATGCGGCGCATCTCGGCGCGCTTGGTGGTGATCGACGTGATGATGACGCCGAATGTGACCAGCCCGATCAGAATGGTGCAGATGGCATTGATTTCGGGCGTTACCCCAAGACGCACCTGGCTGTAGATCTTGATCGGCAGCGTCGTCGCCCCCGGTCCCGTGGTGAAGCTTGCGATCACAAGATCATCCAGCGACAGGGTAAAGGCCAGCATCCAGCCGGAGACGATGGCGGGCAGGATGAGCGGCAGCGTGATGGCAAAGAAGGTTTTGACCGGCGGGCAGCCGAGATCCTGGGCTGCCTCTTCCAGGCTACGATCGAAGGTGATGAGCCGCGACTGCACGACGATCGCCACATAACACATGGTAAAGGTCGTGTGGGCAATGGTCACGGTCCAGAAGCCGCGGTCGATGTTCATCGCCACGAACAAAAGCAGCATCGAAAGACCGGTGATCACTTCCGGCATCACAAGCGGCGCATAGACCATGCCGGTAAAGGCGACACGGCCGGGAAACCGTGGAAAGCGGGTCAGCGTCAGCGCCGCAAGCGTGCCGAGGATCGTGCCGAAGGTGGCGCTCAGCACGCCGACGCGCGCCGTCACCCAGGCCGCATCCATCAGCCCCTCGTTCGACCACATCACCTGATACCAGTGCAGCGAGAAGCCGCCCCAGACGGTCACCAGCCGCGAGGCATTGAAGGAATAGACGACGAGAATGATGATCGGGATATAGAGAAAGGCAAAGCAGAGGGTGAGGATGGTGGCGTCGAAGCGTTGCGGTTTCATGGCTCAGCCCACCTTCTGCTGCTGGTTCTGGAAGATGACGATGGGAACGACGAGCGCCAGCAGCAGCAGCACCGCAACCGCCGAGGCAAGCGGCCAGTCCCGATTGCCGAAGAATTCCGTCCAGAGCGTCTTGCCGATCATCAGCGTTTCGGCACCGCCGAGAAGATCGGGGATGACGAATTCGCCGGTGATCGGGATGAAGCAGATGAGGGCGCCGGCAATGACGCCCGGCAGCGACAGTGGAAAGGTGATCTTCCAGAAGGCTTTCCACGGCGGGCAGCCGAGATCGCTTGCCGCCTCCAAGAGCGTGCCGTCCATCTTTTCTAGCGCCGCATAGAGCGGCAGCACCATGAAGGGCAGGTAGGAATAGACGATGCCGATGAAGACCGCATAATCGGTGCGGAAGATGGTCACCTGATCGTCCGGCCCCATCAATCCGATGGTCTGGAACAGAAGCGTCAGCAACCCCTCCGGCTTCAGGATGCCGATCCAGGCATAGACGCGGATGAGGAAGGAGGTCCAGAACGGCAGGATCACCATCATCATCAGCGTCGGGCGAATGCTGGCCTGCGCCCGCGCCATGGCCAGCGCCATCGGATAGCCAACCAGAAGCAGAAGAAGCGTCGAGATGAGCGCGATGCGCAGCGACGACAGATAGGCGTCAATATAGAGCGGATCCTCGCCAAGGAAGCCGTAGTTTTCGAAATCCAGCTGCGAGAAGAAATCCCCGATGGCGCCGAACCCCTCGAAGGTCGGCGTATAGGGCGGCATGGCGATTGCCGTGTCGGACAGCGAGATCTTGAAGATGATGAAGAAGGGTGCGGCAAAGAACAGGAAGAGCCACAGATAGGGAATTGCAACCACCAGCCAGCGCAGCGGATTGGTGTGCGCGGTTGCTCCGGTCTCGGCCATGTCGCTCCCTCCCCGCTACCGCGTCAGCACCAAGCCCGCATCGAGCGGCCAGGTGAGCCACACACTGTCTCCAAAGGTGATCGGCCGATCGACCAGACGCGACACGTTCGCCTGCGCCGCGCGCAAGATCCGGCCATCCTCGAGCTTGACCAGGAAGATGGAGAAATCCCCAAGGTAACCGATGTCCCAGACCTCGCCATGGGCCGTGTTGACCGTTGTGTCGGCAGGCTTGTCGAGCGAGATGCGCACCTTTTCCGGCCGCATGGCAAAGCCCACCTTGTCGCCGGCCGTCACCGGGCATTCCTGCTCCACCGCGATGTCGAGGCCGTTGCTCACCAGCCGCACGACCGGCGGATGGCCGTCGCGCAGGCAGTCGCCGGCATTCCCGGTCACCGCACATTCCAGAATATTGATGTCGCCGATGAAATCGGCCACATAGCGGCTGTTCGGCGCCTCGTAGATTTCCGCCGGCGTTGCCACCTGCATGATGACGCCCTTGTCCATGACCGCAATGCGGTCCGACACGGTCATGGCCTCTTCCTGATCATGCGTCACGATGAGGAAGGTCAGCCCCAGCGTGTGCTGGATGTCCATCAGCTCGAACTGTGTTTCCTCGCGCAGCTTGCGATCGAGCGCGCCCAGAGGTTCATCCAGCAGCAGCACCTTGGGGCGCTTGGCGAGCGAGCGGGCGAGCGCCACGCGCTGGCGCTGGCCGCCCGACAGCTGCGCGGGCTTGCGCCGTGCAAAGCTTTCGAGCTTCACCAGCTTCAGCATTTCCTCGACGCGGGCTGCAATATCCGGTTTCGAAAGGCCATCCTGCTGGAGCCCGAAGGCGATGTTCTTCTCCACCGTCATGTGCGGGAAAAGCGCATAGCTCTGGAACATCATGTTGGTCGGGCGCCGATAGGGCGGCACGCCGGACATATCCTTGCCCTGCAGCAGGATGCGTCCCTCGCTCGGCTCCTCGAAGCCCGCCAGCATGCGCATCAGCGTGGTCTTGCCACAGCCGGAAGGCCCCAGCAGGGAGAAGAATTCCCGCTCATAGATGTCGAGCGTCAGGTTGTTGACGGCGACGAAATCGCCGTAGCGCTTGGTGATGTTTTCGAACCGGATGAAGGGCACGGCGCCCGGATCGGTCCAGGGCGAGAATTTGCGTTTTACCGGTCCGAGAGATTTTGCCATGCCCACCCCACTCCGTTCACCGAGCCGTCTCGTCAAGACCCGGTGGCGCAACCGCCACCGGCAGGTATCAAGCTATCAGCGGCGCGCCGGGCTTATTTGCCGGTCTTGATCGCAGTCCATTCGCGGTTGATGACGCGCTGGGCCTTGGGGTCGTAGGGCGAGATGGTGAACAGCTTGGCAAGCGTCGCCTCGTCCGGATAGACAGACGGGTTCTTCACCACCTCTTCATCCATCAGCTTCTGGGCGGGCAGATTGCCATTGGCATACTGGACGAAGTTGGAGGCCTTGGCGATGACCTCCGGCTTCATCAGGTAGTTGATGAAGGCATGGGCTTCATCGACATTCTTGGCATCCGCCGGGATCGCCAGATTGTCGAACCACATATAGGTGCCTTCCTTGGGGATGACATACTTGATCTCGACGCCATTGTTGGCGTCTTTCGCGCGCTTCTTCGCCTGCAGGATATCGCCGGACCAGCCGATGGTGATGCAGCTGTCGCCATTGGCCAATTCCTCGATATAGGCGGAGGAATTGAAGGTCTTCACGCTCGGGCGGATGTCCTTGTAGACCTTGGCGCCCGCCTGCAGGTCGGCGGTGGCCTTGCTGTCCGGGTTCTTGCCGAGATAGTTCATGGCAATGGCAAAGGTTTCGTCGGACGCATCGAGAATGTTGATGCCGCAGCTTTTCAGCTTCTTGGCATTTTCCGGCTTGAACAGCACATCCCAGCTGTCGATCGGCACATCGCCGAGCGCCGCCTTCACCTTGGCGACGTTATAGCCGATGCCGGTCGTGCCCCACATGTAGTTGACGGCGAACTGGTTGCCGGGATCGTATTTCGCCAGCCGCTCCGATACCAGCGGCCAGAGATTGACAAGGTTCGGCAGCTTCGACTTGTCGAGTTTCTGGAAGACGCCGGCCTGAATCTGGCGGGCGAGGAACGGCCCGGTCGGCACCACGACATCATAGCCGGAGCCCCCGGCCAAAAGCTTGGTTTCCACCAGCTCATTGCTGTCGAACACGTCGTAGACCACCTTGATTCCGGTTTCCTTGGTGAAATCGGTGAGGATGGTGTCGTCGATGTAATCGGACCAGTTGTACACATGCACCACGCGCTCCTGCGAAAGAGCGGAGGTCGCGGCAAGCGCGACGGTGGCGAAGGCAACGAGCGACATCGTGTTCAAGCGCATGAGATTCTCCTGTTCCCGCTCCATCCCGATGCACGCGCGTGAAGCCCGTCACCCGGAGATGATTATGTGTTTTGTTGCGAGAGTAGGAAGGAAACGAACGGCCGACAAGCGGAAATGTGCGGCGCTGCACAAAAGAGCGCCAACCGTGTGGCACCTCATTGAAAATCAAAGGCGCTGAGGCCGGTGACCATCTCGTCGAGGCCGAGCGGGCGGGTGACCGGCGGCTCGGCGCGCGACAGACAGCCCTGCCGCTCGCAGAGCCTGCAGGCCGTGCCGGCCGCCACCAGGGCGGCCGGAAGCTCTGCCGCCGGGCCATAGACGGTATCACCGGCAAAAGCCATCTCGCAGCCGATGAGCAGGGCCGTCCGGCGCAACCTTTCGCCAAACCCGCCCTGCGGCCCCTCGATGGTGCGGCAGACCGTGAAGAAGGCATGGCCGTCGGGCATCTCGACGCGCTCCACCAGCACCTGCCCCGGCTGCGAGAAGGCGGCATGCAGGCCAAGCTTCGGACAGAGGCCGCCGAAGCGCGCCTTCGGAAATCCTTGCGCGCCCGCGCGGCGCAGAACGTTGCCAGCGTGGTCGGCCTCCATCAGGAAGAAGGCCGGCACCGCATGCCCCATCCGGTGCAGGGTGACCAGCCGGTGCGCCGCCTGCTCGAAGGAAACATCGAAACGCGCGGCCAGAAGCTCGATATCGTAGCGGCAACGTTCGGCGGTGGCGAGAAAGGTCGAAAACGGCATCATCAGCGCATGGGCGCCGTAGCGCGCCAGCTCGAAGCGGGCGATCCGCCGCGCCTCCCCGCTCGACAGGGGAAGATCCTCAAGCTCCAGCGCAATCTCGTCCTTCAACGCAAGAAGCGCCACTTCCTGGGCGATCTCGCGAGTCCGGTCAAACACCGACAGCCGCTCGGAGAGAAACAGCCGCATCGAATGGCGGTCATAGCGGCGGCGCAAGGTCGGCATCACATGGACGGGAAGCTGGCGCACCACGATACCGTGGGTGGCGCGCAGATACGTCTTCAGCGCGCCGGTGAGATCGTCGCCGCTCTCAAGCGTCGCCATGAAGGCTTCGGCGGCCTGATCGATGCGGGCAAAGACGAAGGGCCGCGTCTCCAGCATCTGGCGCACCTCGTCCATCGGCAGATGGGTGCGGCCAAGCGAGGTCTCATGCCCCTCGCGCGCCAGAAGATCGGCCAGATCCGACAGGCGCCCCGCCTGCTCCTTGTAGGCGCGAAACAGCTTGATGACGCCGAGAGCCGCATTCGGCGCCCCTTCCGACATCTCGATCAGCTCCTGGTCACCGGGGATTTCTCCCGACAGCAGCGGATCGGCAAACACCTCGCGCAACTGCCCGGCCAGACCGCCGCCATCGCCCTGCAACTGGTCAAGATCCACCTTGTAGACGGCGGCCAGCCGCAGCAGCAGCTGAACGGTGAGCGGCCGCTGGTTTCGCTCGATGAGGTTCAGATAGGAAGGCGAGATGCCGAGCCCATCGGCCATGGCCGTCTGGGTGAGCCCGAGGGTCAGCCGCACCCGCCGCACGCGCGGCCCGGCAAAGATCTTGCGTTCGGCCATGTGACATCCTTTGACAAAGGCTCGCCCGGAGCGGCTGTGACAACTTTTACATCTTCACAGAGATCGTCGTCAAAAGCAAGACAACCTAACCTCTTTCCCGGAGCGGGAAATGCTTATCTTCTGGCGACTTACCGCAGTGCAGGGTAAATTCTGTCTCAGGCATCAAGGCCGGATCGCTGATTGCAAGCGCGGCCGCCAGTTCAGGGAGAGAGCATCATGACAGAATTTTACAATCTCGTTCCGTCCGCCCCCAAGGGTCGCTACGACGGCATTGCCCGTCCCTATATGCCGGCCGATGTGACGCGCCTGCGCGGCTCGGTGGCGATCAAACACACGCTGGCGGAGATGGGGGCGAACCGGCTCTGGCAACTGCTCGAGAGCGAGGATTTCGTCAATGCGCTCGGCGCTCTCTCCGGCAACCAGGCCATGCAGATGGTCCGCGCCGGGCTGAAAGCCATCTACCTTTCCGGCTGGCAGGTGGCCGCAGACTCCAATACGGCGTCCGCCATGTATCCCGACCAGTCGCTCTATCCGGCCAATGCCGCGCCGGAACTGGCCAAGCGCATCAACAAGACGCTGCAGCGCGCCGACCAGATCGAGACCTCGGAAGGCGGAGGTCTTTCCGTCGACACCTGGTTTGCGCCGATCGTGGCCGATGCCGAGGCCGGTTTCGGCGGGCCCCTCAATGCCTTCGAGATCATGAAGGCCTTCATCGAGGCGGGGGCGGCTGGCGTGCACTACGAGGACCAGCTGGCATCGGAAAAGAAATGCGGCCATCTCGGCGGCAAGGTGCTGATCCCGACGGCGGCGCATATCCGCAACCTGACGGCCGCCCGTCTCGCCGCCGATGTCATGGGCACGCCGACGCTCGTCATTGCTCGCACCGATGCGGAAGCGGCAAAGCTCCTGACCTCGGACATCGACGAGCGCGACCAGCCGTTTGTCGATTATGACAAGGGCCGCACGGTCGAGGGCTTCTATCAGGTGAAGAACGGGCTGGAACCCTGCATTGCCCGCGCGGTCGCCTATGCGCCCTATTGCGATCTCATCTGGTGCGAGACCTCCAAGCCCGACCTGGAACAGGCGCGCAAGTTTGCCGAGGGCGTCCACAAGGTGCATCCCGGCAAGAAGCTTGCCTATAACTGCTCGCCCTCGTTCAACTGGAAGAAGAACCTGGACGATGCGACCATCGCCAAGTTCCAGCGCGAACTCGGCACCATGGGCTACAAGTTCCAGTTCATCACGCTTGCCGGCTTCCACCAGCTGAACTTTGGCATGTTCGAACTGGCGCGCGGCTACAAGGACCGCCAGATGGCCGCCTATTCGGAGCTGCAGGAAGCCGAATTTGCCGCCGAGATCAACGGCTATACGGCAACCAAGCACCAGCGCGAGGTCGGCACCGGCTATTTCGATGCCGTGTCGGTCGCCATTTCCGGCGGCCTCTCCTCCACCACGGCGATGGGGGAATCGACCGAGCACGACCAGTTCCGCCCCGCGGCGGAATGAGGTCGAGACCTCAGAAAGACCCCTCCCAACCCCTCCCCACAAGGGGGAGGGCTTAGCCCGGCCGCGCTCGCTTTGCAGAATGGACGCTTGCCGCGTCGTTTCTCCCCCCTCGTGGGGGAGATGCCTGGCAGGGCAGAGAGGGCCTTGTTTCAACTGCAATAGCCCTACCCCACGGGCAGTTACCCCAGTCTGCACCCATCAAGAACCCCTGAAACCAAGAGGAGAAATGCCATGAACGTCCAGACCCGCGTCAAGGAACGCGCCGAAGAACAATCGACCACCATGACCAGCGAACAGCAGTCGGCCATCCGCATGCTGGCCAATGACCTGCACCGGCTGAACCATGCCGTGATGAAGGCGGTCGAGGCGGGCGTTTCCGTCGAACTCGTCCGCTCCGCCCGCCACCACGGCGGCGAGGGCAACTGGGGCGACCTGATGATCCCGGTCATCGTGGCGTCGCCACGGTGAGGTCGAGCGCCAGCCGCGGCGGATCGCAGGTCCCCGACCCGCCGCGGCCTAAGGTTGCGCCAGCATTCCGCTGAACAGCTTTTCCCCGTCTCTCACAAGCGCGGTCATCCGGTCGACGACCAGGCGGATGTCGCGCCGGTGGCGGTCGTCATTGTTCATGACGATCCACTGGCCCTGGCGAAGCGCGTCGATCGGCTCGCCGACCCGAACAAGGTCCGGCACCTGATCGCCGACAAAGCAGGGCAACACCGCAATTCCCGCGCCGGCGCTGGCCAGATCCAGCAAGGAGCGCGGTCGGTTGACCAGAACGGCGATCCGCTTCGCATGCCGCTCATGCGGATACAGCAGATAGGCCGAAATCGCGTCGTCCTGCCCGACGGCAATCCATCCTTCGTCGGCAGATGGCGCGACATGGCGCGCGCGGTATGCGGCATAGGCGACATGCCCGAGCCTTGCCGTTGCAAGATAGGTCTCTTCAGGTTCGAACGATCGCAGGCCGATATCGCTTTCCCGGTAGGCGAGGCTGGCGCGTCGTTCCGCGATGAAGATATCCAGACGAAACCGGTCGAGCGGGCCACAGAGCCGGCCCCAGTGACGCATCAGATGCCACGCCATCCAGGTGCCGCATGCAAGGCGGATGAGTGGCTTGCCGGTGTCGTCCGCGCTCCACCCGGCAATGCGCCGCGCGGTTCCCTCCATCTCCTGGCACTGGGAGAGCAGCATTTCGCCATCCGCCGTCAAGCGGTATCCCGTACGACTACGGATGAAAAGCGCACGGCCAATCTCTGCTTCCAGATCCAGCATGCGACGGCCAAGTGTCGCCGGGCTGAGACCCGTTGCGGCAGAAGCTCCCGACAGGCCACCGCCGCGTGCGACATGCAGAAAAAGTGCGTAACTATCCCAGCTGATGTTTTTCATGGGTGAAAAGCATAGCCGTTTTCCGCAGGTTCGGAAACCACTGCGTGACCGCTAGAAAGGGATCACTTTTCAGGAAGGAGTGATCCATGCACGACCTCATCGGTCTCCTTAGCCTTGCCAAGGTGGCTTCTGCCCGCCCCCAGACGGAGGACGAGTTCTACCGACGCCATGCGCATCCGTGGCGCAGATGGAAAAAGGGTGGCACGGCGGATGCCACCCTTCATCAACAGTCATGCGATGATCTCACGCCGCCCGCCGCGCGCCCTGCCCCATATCGATGCGGAACTGTTCGACGAGTTGCATCAGCACCTCTGCCTCGGTGGCAAGTCTGGCGCTGGCCTGGCTGGTTTCAGCCACCATCGCACCGTTCTGCTGGGTCAGCTGATCCATCTTGTTGACGGTGCCGTTGATTTCCTTCAGCGCCAAGGACTGGTCCTGGCTTGCGGTGGCAATCGATTCCACATGGCGGCTGGCGCCGGAAATCTGTTCGCTGATGGCAGCCAGTACCTTGCCGGCCTGCTGCACCAGTTCGGACCCGTTGCGCACCTCGTCGCTCGACTGGTTGATCAGATCCTTGATTTCGCGGGCAGCACTTGCCGAACGTTGCGCAAGTTCGCGCACTTCCTGCGCCACCACCGCAAAGCCCTTGCCGGCCTCACCGGCGCGGGCCGCCTCGATGCCTGCATTGAGCGCCAGAAGATTGGTCTGGAAGGCGATGTCGTCGATCACCTCGATGATCAGCTCGATCTTCTGCGAGGCCTCCTCGATGCGGCCCATGGCATCTACGGCGCTGGAGACAACGGTGGAGGAACTGTCGGCGGTCTTGCGCGTGGTGGAAACCGCCTGGTCTGCCTCACGGGCACGGGCGGCCGAATTGGTGACCGTCACCGTGATTTCATCGACGGCCGCTGCGGTTTCCTCCAGCGAGGCGGCCTGCGTCTCCGTCCGGCGCGCCAGATCGTCGGACGAGGCGCTGAGTTCCGCCGTGCCCTTCTGGATCGACAGCGTGCTGTGGCGGATGCGGCTCATCGTGTCGCGAAGATTGGCGATGGAGCTGTTGAAATCCAAACGCAACTGTTCGAGACGCCCGGAAAACGGCGTGTCGATGAGGCGCGACAGATCGCCCTGCGACAGGCGCGTAAGCGCAACGGCGAGTTCCGAGACAGCCAGATCGATCTGCTGGTCCGTTTCCTGCTTTTCCTTGTCGTTGCGGCGGCGATCCTGATCGGCTGCGGCGCGCTCGCGCGCGGCGCGTTCCTCCGTCGCCTGCTTTTCGCGGGCATTGCTGCGGAAGATATCGAGCGCGCGGGCAATATTGCCGAATTCATTGGGCCGGTCGGCATAGGGAACCGCAACATCCTCGCCGGCGGCGATCTTCAGCACCGTGCCGGTGAGCACCGTCAGCGGCTGAACCAGCCGGCGGATCATCAGCAGGCCCACCAGACCGACCACCGCAATCGCAATCAGACCCGTCACCACCATCACTTCGCCGGATGAGGCGATCTGCGCAAAATAGACTTCAAGCGGAATGCCGATGAAAAGCACGCCGGTGACGGCGCCCGCCGCATCCTTCACCGGGAAATAGCCGGTGATGAAGTTGCGGCCAAACAGCACGGCGGGTCCGTAATAGGCCTCGCCGCGCGCCAGATAGGCCTGCGCCGGATGGTCTGCCGCAAGCTTCGTGCCGATCGCGCGCTCGCCCTTCTCGTTCTTCACATTGGTGGAAATGCGGGTGAAATCACTGCCCTGTTTCTGGAAGACGGTGGCGACACCGGAAATGGTCTGGGCAGTGCGGTCGACCAGCGTGTGATCCGGCAATTGCAGAGGACCCTGCTGGCGCACACCCGTCACCGTTCCATCGGTCAGCTGGATCTCGGATCCTTCCACCGACACGTCATAGAGAGTGGCCATGGCGCGCATCGCCGCGCGGGCATCGACTGCCGTCTTCTGCAGGATGTCGGAGCGCAAATAGGCATAGGTCATGCCGGCGACGGCAGCAACGGCCACCACCACGAGCGAAAGACACAGAACGAGAATGCGCGACGTGACAGACGCGGGGAAAAATTTGGACATAAGGCGGGCCCCTTCGTGAAACCGACCGATAACTCGGTTCAGGAAGAATAACCCGTTTAAGTAAAGGAGAACTGAATTTGCGCTTCGTCAAATATAACGGGAAAGACCAGGCTCCATCCCACCCCAGGTCGCAATCTCATGCGCGCGCATGCTGTTGCGGCAAACGCTTGCGAAACCCGATGGCCCCCTGAAGGGAGACGCCGGCGGATCAGAAGATGCCGGGCAGCGACAGGAAGGCTGCCGTGGCGCAAACGGCAAGTGCAAACAGGCTCAGCGCAAGGCTGGCCTTGTTGCGGGCTTCGGCAATGGCAATGGCACGCGCGCGGTTCTTATGCATGGTACGATCCCCAAAAACAGGTTTTCCATCGCGAAACGACAGACAGGCGCGACGGTCTTTCATCCGCCAGAACTGTGGACGCATTGCGGCACGGCCGGCAGAAAGACACGCCATGGCTGCGACAACATCCCGTCACCCGCACCGGCTCTTCCACCTTAAGGGCTTCGAGAACCGGTTCGTTGTTTCAAAGGATGCGGCAGGTCACTTAAGAAGTCTTGAATAAAACACTCGATCCTTGCATGAAACTGAAAGCACGGTCGCGTCGTGGTAAAGGAGCCGGCAACGCGACCGGTTTCATGGCACACGTCATACCAAGTGTCGGTGGGGCCGCTCAGGCGGCGCTCAGCACCGGCTGCATGGCCGCTGCTTCCGGCCGATCGACCTGGAACTCTTCAAGCAGAGTGACCAGCTGGTCTGCTTCTTCGGCCAGCTGGCGGCTTGCGGCGCTGGTTTCCTCCACCATGGCGGCATTCTGCTGGGTCAGCTGGTCCATCTGGCCAACGGCACCGTTCACCTCGTGAAGCGCCGAGGACTGGTCGCGCGACGCCGTGGCGATATCCTCGACATGGCGGCTGATGCTGGAAATCTGCTGCCCCATGGCCGCCAGCGCCTCACCGGTCTGTTTCACCAGGCGCGAACCGGTGGCGACCTCTTCGGCCGAAACGGTGATCAGGCTCTTGATCTCCTTGGCGGCACTTGCGCAGCGCTGGGCAAGCTCGCGCACTTCCTGGGCAACCACCGCAAAGCCCTTGCCGGCATCGCCGGCTCGGGCGGCCTCGACGCCGGCATTCAGCGCCAGAAGATTGGTCTGGAAGGCGATGGAATCGATCACCTCGGTGATCTGGGAGATCTTCTGCGAGGCCCCTTCGATGCGCTGCATGGCCGAAACGGCATTGCCGACCACCACCAGCGATCCATCGGCGCTGCGGCGGGTTTCGCCAACGATGGTGTTGGCTTCACGCGCCTTGTCGGCCGCCGCACGCACATTCACCGTCACCTCGCTCACGGCCGCAGCCGTCTCTTCGAGCGATGCCGCCTGGGTTTCGGTGCGCCGCGACAGGTCGTCGGTCGATTGCGCCATCTGGCGAACATTGCTCTGGATGGCCACCACATTGCCCTTGATCAGCGAAATCGTGTCCTGGAGATGCGTCATCGACCGGTTGAAATCGGTCCGCAGCTGTTCGAGGCGCCCGACAAAGGGTGTGTCGATGGTGGTCGAGACATCGCCGGCGGCCAATCGCTCGAGACCCTGGGCAAGCGTTGAGACGGCAAACTGGATCTGCCGGTCGATCGCCTGCTTCTCCTCCTCGTTGCGCACCCGCTCGGCCTCGGCGGCGCCACGCTCCTCTTCCGCCTGCGCCTCGATGCGCACCTTCTCGCGGGCATTTTCCTTGAAGATGCCGAGCGCGCGCGCCATGTCGCCGATCTCGTCATGGCGGGCTTCGCCGGCGATATCGGTGTCGAGATCGCCGGACGCCAGCCGGCGCATGGCCGCGGCAATCTGCAGGATCGGCCCCTTGAAGGTCAGGACAAGGCCGATGCCGGCAAAGATTGCCACCAGGATGCCGAGTGCCATGGCGCCCGCGGAAATCTGGTTGGCCTTTTCGCGCTCGGCACCGGCCGCATCGCGCTGGTGAGCGGCAAACTGCGTCAGGTTGTTCCAGATCCGGTCGATATCCTGCTCGGCGGCGGAAAATGCGTCGAGCCGCTTCTTCGACAGATCGAGAAGCGCGGTGGACCGGTTTTCGAGCGTGACGATGATCGGCAGGATAGCGGCAGCACGGCTGCGGGCCTCCTGCGGAAAGCTCTTGTCCGCCTCCATTGTGCCGGCCGAGACATCGAGCGACATCAGCGCGCCCTGAAGCTCGTTCAGCCTGCCGGCGTCCGGTGCCGCCACATAGCGGATCGTCTTCAGTTCCAGCACCTTGACGGCATCCAGAACCTGGCGGGCGGCATTCAGAAAATTCGTTGCCGCAGCAATCGGCTGATCGAGCGCACCGAACACTTCCGTTGCCTGACGAGACTTCACGGTTGCCGCACCCTGCAGGCGGATGGAAGCCGGCCGCATCAGATTGATCGCGCGCTCCACGGCCGTGATCGTCGTGTCGTCGACGACACCGGTTTCCAGCTGCTGCGCCAACTGCTGCACACCACCGGTGAGATCATCGGCCAGCACCTTCTGCTCGAGCGGAAGGACGGCGGTGATCTGCGAGACGGCAGCCGTCAGTGCGCCGATCTGGGCCTTGACGACCGCCATTTTCCGCTCCGGCGTGACCTCGGCGTTCAGATCGGCAACCAGTTTGGCCAGCACGCCTGCCCCGCGCACCAGCTTTTCCGCATCACGCAGCAGGGCCTTGGCCTTCGTTTCGTCCTGCGCCAGATTATCGCGGGTGCCGATCGCATAGGTCAGGATATCCGCCTGGTGCTTGGCGATCGCCTCCAGGTCCTGGTCGATGCCGGCGCGCACGGCCACTTCCTCCTGGTAGCGCGACCATGACTGATCGATCTCAGCGCTGATGGCATCCGTGCCGCTGATGGCCCCGTCGATCTCGCTGCTGCCATCGTCGCTTTGGGCGCTGCTGCGCACCGCCTTCAGAAGATCCGCCTGGGCCGAGATCTGCGTGGTGAGCGCCACGCGGCTCTCCTCGCTCGGGCGCTTCAGAAAGGTGCTCATGCCGGAATAGACTTGCTTGAAGCCACTCAGCGACTGCATGACCGTGTTCGACATGTCCATGCGCGTCTGCAGAAGACTGGACGCATAGAGGCCCGACAGCCCCACCGCCGAGATACTGAGCACAAAGGGGACGATGAACGCGACAACCTTTGTCTGGATCTTGAAGCGCGCAAGCAGCCGATCGACGACCATGGGAAAACCTCTGAAATATTAGGATCAGAATACGGAATGCCCTCAAATCCGAGGGTCTGTCCTGTTTTGCCAGTGGCGATTAAACAATTGCTGAAGAATGGTGTTCAAATCTTAGGGTTGTATTTTCGACTATATGCATATGATGCGTCCGACACGCGCAAAACCGTGTTCGGGCCGGGTCATCAGACCCCGCCCAGTGCCTCGCCGCAGACATGACCGGACGCCCAGGCCCACTGGAAATTATAGCCGCCGAGCCAGCCGGTGACATCGACGCATTCGCCGATAAAATAAAGGCCGGGAACGGCCTTTGCCTGCATGGTGCGCGAATCAAGCGCCGCCGTATCGATACCGCCGATCGTGACTTCGGCCGTGCGATAGCCCTCCGACCCGGCCGGCTTCAACACCCAGGCCTGCACGGCTGCGGCAACCGCCGACAGCTGGCGATCCGACTGGTCGGCCATGGCGCCGGAAAGGTTCATCTCGTCTGCAAAAAACTGCGCCAGACGTCGCGGCAGGATTTCGCCGAGCGCCGTCTGCAAGGCCTGGCGGCCATTGGCCTTGCGCGCCGCCTTCAGCCGCTCCAGCACGTCGATGTCGGGCTCCAGCCGCAACTGCACCTCCTCGCCTTCGCGCCAGTAGGAGGAGATCTGCAGGATCGCGGGACCGCTGAGGCCCCGATGGGTAAAGAGCAGCGATTCGCGAAAGGCAGTCTTGCCGTGGCGGACCTCCGCCTCCACCGAGACACCGGAGAGCGTGGACAGCTTCTGCAACAGCAGCGGATCAAGCGTCAGCGGCACAAGCCCCGGCCGTGTCTCGACAAGCGGCAGGTCGAATTGCTCGGCGATGCGATAGGCAAGGCCGGTCGCCCCCATTTTCGGGATGGATTTCCCGCCGGTCGCCACCACCAGTGCCGCCGCCTCCACCGTTGAGCCATCGACAAGGATGCGAAAGCCGCTTTCGGTCTTTTCAACCCCGCCAAGCGTCTGCTGCAGCTCCAGTGTCACGTTTGCCGCGCGCATTTCATCGAGCAGAAGGCGCACGATGTCGCGGGCGCTGTCATCGCAGAACAACTGGCCGAGCGTCTTTTCGTGCCAGGAAATGCGGTGCTTTTCGACAAGCGCCAGGAAATCGCGCGGCGTATAGCGGGCAAGGGCCGATTTAGCGAAATGCCGGTTGGCGGAAATGTAATTGGCAGGGCCTGCATGCAGGTTGGTGAAATTGCAGCGGCCGCCGCCGGAGATGCGGATCTTTTCGCCCGGCGCCTTGGCATGGTCGAGCACGAGCACGGAGCGGCCAAGGCCACCGGCGCGCAGCGCGCACATCATGCCGGCCGCACCAGCGCCGAGCACCACCACATCATATTTGCGTTTCACCGCGCCTGCCCCTGCCTGACAATCCCCCTTCCTCTTTGGCATCGGGGCGGCAATGTCAATTGGTGCCGCGTGCTATCCCCCCTCGCCAATTGGCGTGTTCCCGCTATGATAGGGGTATCGTCAACGAGAAACGGTGACCTATGCCGCCCAAGAAAAAGCCGTCTGCCCCAGCACCCGGAAGCGTGCGCAAGGCTGCCGCAGCCCATCCCACCCTCACCTCGCTGCGTGGCGTGGAGAACTGGCGAGAGGCCGCCGCATGGCTGAAGGCACGCGGTATCGAGGACGTCGAATGCATCACGCCGGATCTGGCAGGCGTTCCGCGCGGCAAGATGATGCCGACCTCGAAATTCACCTCCAACACCTCGCTCGCCCTGCCGTCGGCGCTCTATCGCCACACGATCTCCGGCGAATATCCGGACGAGACGGCAAACTTCCGCTATGATTCCCGCGACAGCGACATCAAGCTCGTGCCGGATCTGTCCACCCTTTCGGTCGTGCCCTGGGAAAGCGATCCGACAGCGCAGGTGATCTGCGATATCGTCGGCACCGAGGGCGAGGCAGTACCCTATACCCCGCGCAATGTGCTGAAAAACGTCATGCAGCTTTACGCCGACAGGGGCTGGAAGGCGGTCGTCGCACCCGAGATCGAATTCTATCTCGTCGCGATCAACGAGGATCCGGATTATCCGCTGCATCCGCCGAAAGGCCGTTCCGGCCGGGCGATCTCGGGCGGTCAGGGCTATTCGATTGCTGGCATCAACGAGTTCGACGAACTGATCGACGACATCTATCATTTTTCGGAAAAGCAGGGTCTGGAGATCGACACGCTGATCCACGAGGAAGGCCCGGCGCAGCTGGAAATCAACCTGCGCCACGGCGATCCGGTGCAGCTGGCCGATCAGGTCTTCCTGTTCAAGCGCACCATTCGCGAGGCAGCCCTGAAGCACGGCATCTATGCCACCTTCATGGCAAAGCCGATGCAGGGCCAGCCGGGTTCTGCCATGCACATCCACCAGTCGGTGGTGGACACCAAGACGGGCCGCAACATCTTCTCCAACGAGGATGGCTCTCCCTCGCGCGCCTTCTTCCACTTCATCGGCGGCATGCAGAAATATGTGCCGAGCGCGCTGGCAATGCTGGCACCCTACGTCAATTCCTACCGGCGGCTGACGCCGGACATGGCCTGCCCGGTCAACAATGCCTGGGGCTATGACAACCGCACCACGGCGTTTCGCGTGCCGATTTCGGACGCGGCGGCGCGGCGCGTCGAAAACCGCCTGCCCAGTTCCGATGCCAACCCCTATCTGGCGCTTGCCGCCTCGCTCGGCTGCGGCCTGCTCGGCATCATGCGCGAGATCGAGCCGACCGAGCCGACCTATGATACGGCCAACGAAGGCTCCATCGAACTGCCGCGCGGACTTCTGGAAGCCGTCGCCCTTCTGGAGGGGGAGCCGGCCTTCGAAGAGGTCTTCGGGCGCGAGTTCATCGGCATCTATGCGGGCGTCAAGCGCGGGGAGTTTGAAACCTTCATGCAGGTGATCAGCCCCTGGGAGCGTGAATTCCTGCTGCTCAACGTGTAAGGTGGCCGCATGAACGGCACTGAGAACAGCATGCGCGACACATGGCAAAGCCCGATCGCACCCGGCCTCTCCTGGTATCAGGACACGATTGTCGAACGCCCGGCCTATGCGGCGCTCGACGGTTCGACCCGCACGGATGTCGCCATCATCGGAGGCGGCTTCACCGGCCTGCAGGCGGCCTATAACCTTGCCAAGCGCGGCGTCGACGTTCTCCTCATCGAAGGGGGCCGCTTCGGCGACGGCGCCTCCGGGCGCAATGGCGGGCAGCTCGGAAGCGGGCAACGCGCCTGGCCGGACGAGCTTGAGCCGGAACTGGGCTATGAACGCTCCCGCGCCTTGTTCGATCTGGCGGAGAATGCCAAGCGCTATCTTCTCGATTTTGCCGAAACCCATGGCATCGACATGGATTTTCAGCCGGGCCAGATGAACGTGTCGCACAAGAAAGGCCATGAGGATGCCTACCGGCGCTCCGCCGAACTCCTGGCGACCCGCTATGATTATCCGCATGTGACATTCATGGACCGCGAGGAAACGGCGGCCCGGCTTGGCTCCTCGGCCTATCACTACGGCGTGCGCGATACCGGCACGGGCCATATCCACCCGCTGAAACTGCTGGTGGGGCTTGCCCGCGCGGCAGCGCAGGCCGGCGCGCGGATCTGCGAGATGACGCGGGCCTCGAGCATCACGCAAAGCGGCGGCAAGACGCTGATCGAGACGCCGGCCGGGCGCATCACCGCCGACCGGGTGCTGATTGCCACCAACGCCTATATCGGCAATCTGGAGCGCGAGACGGCAGCCCATGTCATGCCGATCCGCTCCTTTATCGGCGCCACCGTGCCGCTTGACGATTTTCCGCACGTCATTCCCGGCAACGAGGCCGTCGCCGACAGCCGCTTCGTCGTGCGCTATTTCCGCAAGAGCATTGACGGGCGCCTGCTGTTTGGCGGCCGCGAAGCCTATACCGCCGACAGCCCCCGCGACATTTCGCGCCATATCCGCAAGCAGATCGCCGAGCTTTACCCGGAGCTGAAGAACATCGACATGACCCATGCCTGGGGCGGCTCGGTCGGCATCACGCTGACGCGAAAGCCGTTTGCGCGCGAGGTCATGCCGGGCGTGACCTCGGTCGCCGGATATTCCGGCCACGGCGTCATGCTGTCAAACTATGCCGGTAAGATGTATGCTGACCTGGTGGCCGGCAATTCCAGCGAACTGGATCTCCTGACCGACCTTCAGGTTCCGCCCTTTCCAGGCGGTGCACGTTTTCGTGGGCCGCTTCTGTTTCTGGCGCTGACCTGGTTTGCGCTGCGGGACAGATTTTAAAGGCCGTCCCGTAGAAGGGCCGGCACTAGGAACAGACGGAATGCAGGCCGATATTATCGAGTGGCAGCCCCCTCCTCACCATGAGGGGGTGCCACGCAACGAAAGCAGAAACGGCGTCGCCCGTGACAAAATCGTCGAACCGGGCTGGCATTTTTAAATCGATTAGATTATGAAATCGACAACCTCGAGACTTAGAAAGTGCAAGGCATGAGCAGCCAGATCATCCCCGTGGAACCCTTTGACTATGTCGTCTTCGGCGGCACCGGCGACCTTGCTGAGCGCAAGCTGCTTCCGGCCCTCTACCACCGCCAGATCGAAGGCCAGTTTACCGAACCGACCCGCATCATCGGCGCCTCGCGCAGCGCGCTGACCCATGAGGAATTTCGCACCTTCGCCCGCGACGCCCTGAAGGAATTCCTGAAGGAAGGCGAATATGACGATGCCGAAGTGGCAAAGTTCCTGGCCCGCCTGTTCTATGTGTCGGTGGATGCCAAGTCCGATACCGGCTGGGATGTGCTGAAAAAGCTGCTGGATGATGGCAAGGATCGCGTTCGCGCCTTTTATCTGGCCGTCTCGCCGGCTATTTTCGGGGCGATTTCCGAAAAGATCCGCGACCACAAGCTGATCACCAAATCGACCCGCATCGTCGTGGAAAAGCCGATCGGCCGCGACCTTGCCTCGGCACTCGACCTCAACGACAATATCGGCAAGGCGTTCAAGGAAGAGCAGATCTTCCGCATCGACCATTATCTCGGCAAGGAAACCGTTCAGAACCTGATGGCGCTGCGCTTTGCCAATGCGCTCTACGAGCCCCTGTGGAATGCCCAGTATATCGACCACGTGCAGATCACGGTGGCCGAATCCGTCGGCCTTGAGGGCCGCGCCGGCTATTACGATACCGCCGGCGCCCTGCGTGACATGGTGCAGAACCACATCCTTCAGCTTCTCTGCCTTGTTGCCATGGAAGTGCCGTCCTCGATGGATTCGGAGGCCGTGCGCGACGAAAAGCTGAAGGTGCTGCGCGCGCTGAAGCCGATCACCGCGGCCAATGCCGAACTGATGACGGTGCGCGGCCAGTACCGCGCCGGTGCGTCTGCCGGCGGCCCGGTCAAGGGCTATCTGGAAGAGCTGGAAGGCGGCGTCTCCAACACGGAGACCTTTGTCGCCATCAAGGCGGAGATCAACAACTGGCGCTGGGCGGGCGTTCCCTTCTACATCCGCACCGGCAAGCGGCTGGCAAGCCGCATGTCGGAAATCGTCATCACCTTCAAGCCGATCCCGCACAACATCTTCGATCCGGCCGCCGGCCGCATTTCGGCCAACCAGCTGATCATCCGGCTGCAGCCGGACGAAGGCGTCAAGCAGTCGCTGATGATCAAGGACCCCGGCCCGGGCGGCATGCGCCTGCGCAACGTTTCGCTCGACATGAGCTTTGCCGCGGCCTTCAACGTGCGCAATCCCGATGCCTACGAGCGCCTTCTGATGGACGTCATCCGCTCCAACCAGACGCTGTTCATGCGCCGCGACGAAGTGGAAGCGGCGTGGAAATGGGTGGATCCGATCCTCAAAGCCTGGGAAGCCACCGGCCAGCTGGCGCAGGGCTATACTGCCGGCACCTGGGGTCCGAGCCAGGCGATTGCGCTCATCGAGCGTGACGGCCGCACCTGGCACGAGGGTTGATGCCGATGAGCGCACATCTTCATAGCTTCGCCGATGCCGAGGCGCTGGCAGCGCAACTGGCGATCGACGTCTCGATGGCCTTGTCGCAGGCGATTGCCGCGCGCGGCTCCGCCTCGCTGGCCGTCTCCGGTGGCTCCACGCCCAAGCGCTTCTTTGAGGCGCTGTCTTCGCGCGATATCGCCTGGGACCGGGTGACGGTAACGCTGGTGGACGAGCGTTTCGTGCCGGCGGACAATCCGCGGTCCAACCATCTGCTGGTTACGACCCACCTTCTGAAGGACAAGGCGGCAGCGGCGATCTTCCTGCCGCTCTATGCTGACGTGGCGTCTGCCCTCCAGGCCGCCGCCATTGCCACGGACCGCACGGCCGATATCGGCAATCCCTTCGATGTGGCAATCCTCGGCATGGGAACCGATGGGCACACCGCCTCGTTCTTCCCAGGCGGCAACCATCTGGAACGTGCCATTGCGGCAGACACGCCGCGCGGCGTGATGACCATGGATGCCGATGGTGCCGGCGAAGAACGCCTGACCTTTACCTTCACAAGCCTTTCCAATGCGCGCCTTCTCATTCTGCATATCGAAGGCGAGCAGAAGAAGGAGGTTCTGGCGCGTGCGCAAAGTGGTTCAGACGAGCTGGACATGCCGATCCGCGCCGTGCTGAACCGGGCGCAATCCGACCTCGAAATCTACTGGGCCCCCTGAGCGGAGCCCGCACCGGCGCTGCAGCCTGCGGCGCCGGTTGCAACGCAAACCTTTAAAACCGGCGGGCACTCCCGGCCCGCCGCGTCGATTTATGGAGATTGGCCATGGCTGCCCATTCGAGCATCGAAGCGATCACCGCCCGCATAGTCGAGCGATCAAAGCCGCACCGCGAGGCCTATCTCGGCCGCGTGCAGAAGGCGATTTCGAAGGGCGTTCACCGCTCCACGCTCTCCTGCGGCAACCTCGCCCATGGCTTTGCCGTCTGTTCCCCCGCCGAGAAGGACGCGCTGGCCGGCGACGTCGTTCCCAATCTCGGCATCATCACCGCCTATAACGACATGCTGTCCGCCCACCAGCCCTATGAGCTCTTTCCGCAGATCATCCGCGATGCTGCGCGCGAGGCGGGCGGCGTGGCGCAGGTGGCAGGCGGCGTGCCGGCCATGTGCGATGGCGTGACGCAAGGCCAGCCGGGCATGGAGCTGTCGCTGTTCTCGCGCGATGCGATTGCCATGGCCGCCGGCATCGGCCTTTCCCACAACATGTTCGATTCCGCCGTCTATCTCGGCATCTGCGACAAGATCGTGCCCGGCCTCGTCATTGCAGCGCTGACGTTCGGCCACCTGCCGGCGATCTTCATTCCGGCCGGCCCGATGACCTCCGGCCTGCCCAACGACGAAAAATCCCGCATCCGCCAGCTCTACGCCGAAGGCAAGGTCGGCCGCGCCGAACTGCTGGAAGCTGAATCCAAATCCTACCACGGCCCCGGCACCTGCACATTCTACGGCACGGCCAATTCCAACCAGATGCTGATGGAGATCATGGGCTTCCACATGCCCGGCGCCTCCTTCGTCAATCCCGGCACGCCGCTTCGCGAGGCGCTGACCAAGGAAGCCGTGAAGCGGGCGCTCGCCATCACCGCGCTCGGCAACGAGTTCACGCCGGCCGGCGAAATGATCGACGAGCGCTCCATCGTCAACGGCGTCGTTGGCCTGCATGCGACCGGCGGCTCGACCAATCACACGCTGCATCTCGTTGCCATGGCGCGCGCGGCCGGCATCCACCTGACCTGGCAGGATATTTCCGAACTGTCGGACGTGGTGCCGCTGCTCGCGCGTGTCTATCCGAACGGCCTTGCCGACGTGAACCATTTTCACGCGGCCGGCGGCATGGGCTTTTTGATCAAGCAGCTCTTGAAGACCGGCCTTGTGCATGACGATGTGCGCACCGTGTTCGGGCAAGGGCTGGAAGCCTATACGGTCGAGGCCAAGCTCGATGAAAAGGGCGCCGTAGTGCGCGAAAAAAGCCCGGAAGTCAGCGGCGATCCAAAAGTGCTCTCCACCATCGACACGCCGTTCCAGTCGAATGGCGGGCTAAAAATGCTGCACGGCAATCTCGGCAAGGCGGTGATCAAGATTTCCGCCGTCAAGCCGGAGCGCCACGTCATCGAGGCCCCGGCGATCGTCTTCAACGGCCAGCAGGAGCTGCAGGACGCCTTCAAGCGCGGCGAGCTGAACCGGGATTTCGTCGCCGTCGTGCGCTTCCAGGGTCCGAAGGCAAACGGCATGCCGGAACTTCACCGCCTCACGCCGCCGCTCGGCGTGCTGCAGGATCGCGGCTTCAAGGTGGCCCTCGTCACCGACGGGCGCATGTCCGGCGCGTCGGGCAAGGTGCCGGCCGCCATCCATGTGACGCCGGAAGCCTCAGACGGCGGCGCGATCGCAAAGATCAAGGACGGTGACATCGTGCGCCTCGACGCCGTGAACGGCACGCTGGAAATTCTGGCCGATGCCACCGAATTCGCCGCCCGCCCGCTGGCCGACGTCAATCTGGACGACAACGAGTTTGGAATGGGCCGCGAACTCTTCGCCCCCTTCCGCCGCCATGTGGGACCGGCAGACGCTGGCGCGAGCGTGTTTTTCGGGTGATCCTCGAGGAACGACAGGACGCGTGACGGGTCGCAAGACCAACCGGCACGAGGCTGCAGCGACCGGCTGTCGATGACGGCCGGTCGAGTTCCGTCGAAACGGCACCACCGGTGTCGACAAGGAGATGACGCATGTTCACCCATGTCATGATCGGCAGCAACGACCTGGAAAAATCCAGGGCCTTCTACGACGCCACCTTCGTGGCCTTGGGCGGCAAGCCCGGCGAGATGGATGCCCGCGGCAGGCTGATCTATCTCCACGAGGGCGGCCGCCTGATGATCACCAAGCCAATCGACGGCAAGCCGGCGACGGCGGCAAACGGCGGAACGATCGGTATCGCCGCGCAAAGTCCGGCCTATGTCCTTGCCTGGCACGACGCCGGCGTCATGCATGGCGGCACCTCGATCGAGAGCCCGCCCAGGGAGCGTCCCAACGGCGCATTCGTCGCCTATCTTCGTGATCCTGACGGCAACAAACTTTCCGCGCGTTCGCAACCGACGAAATGAACCGGCCGGGCGGGGCCTGCATCCCCGGCGAGGCGGTGTTAGGCTCCAAAGCCTTCAGGCAGAATGGTGACGGTGAGGCTGGCAACAGGATTAGCCCTGGCTGCGCATGAACTCGGAGAAATGCGCTGCCCTGAAATCCAGCTGCAGCCACGTCAACCGGTCAGCCCCTCACCAGCTCCTCACATCCAGCTTCTTGTCACGATGCGCCGGATGCGTCGAGAAGATAAAGATGCGGTCGAGTTCCTTCTGCGTCAGCAGGCGCAGGAAACGGACGTCGATCGTGTTGTTGGTGTTGGTGCGCATGAGGATGCAGCCCACTTTCATGATGCGGGCGTCGGGGATATCCAGCACGAACTCGTTGGGCAAATTGTACTGCGTCAGAAGCGCCAGCACGGCGCCGCTCATGGAGATGCGCACCACGTCGCAGCGGCGCGACGCCATGTGCATGACGTGCTTTTCGGTATATTCGATGCGTGCGGCGTTCATCGTGTCTTCCATGCGAAACCGCGTCTCGCGATCATACATGAAGGACTCTTCCCGTTTGAGGTAGTTTTTCGGGTGAACGGTCATCGCGGCCTCGGACATGAACTTTCTGGACGCGATGAGCTTAGAACTGGAAGCTTAATAGAGCGTATGAAGAATAGCTTCAGAATCCGCGGCCCTGTCAGATACGATCGATCTGATAGTCCTCACAGCCAGAGCGCAGCCTCTCCGGACGTCAGCACCGGAAGCGGAGAAAGCGCCATTTGCAGCCCGCCGAAGGAGATTATCGGACAGGCTGTCAGCGGCGATAGGTCTGGCCGTCGGCATCGAAGAGATGCATCTTGTCCTCTGTCGCGGTAAAGCGCAGCACGGAACCTTTCTCCGCCTTGAAGATGCCGGGGATCTTGGCAATGATCGGCTCTTCGTCCGAAAGACCGTCGATGTAGAGCAGCGTCACTTCGCCGAGCGCTTCCACGATCGCAACTTTTCCTTCGAAGAGATAGGCATCGCCCGTCGTCACCGTCAGGTCTTCCGGGCGGATGCCGAAACTTGCGGCCTTGCCCTTTTCCGATGAGGCCGTTGCCACCGGCACCGAGACGGTGGTGCCGCCACGAAGCTCGATGCCGGTCTTTTCGCCGGTCTCCTTGATGGTCGCCGGGATGATGTTCATGGCCGGCGAGCCGATGAATTTTGCAACGAAGAGGTTCTTCGGCCGCTCATAAAGTTCAAGCGGAGCACCGACCTGTTCGATGCGGCCGGCAGACAGAACCACGATCCGGTCCGCCAGCGTCATCGCCTCCACCTGGTCATGCGTGACATAGATCATCGTCGTGTCGGGCATGCTCTCGTTAAGCTTGGCGATCTCGATGCGGGTGGCGACGCGCAGCGCCGCATCAAGGTTGGACAGCGGCTCGTCGAACAGGAACACCTTCGGATCGCGGCAGATGGCGCGCCCGATGGCCACGCGCTGGCGCTGGCCGCCCGACAGCGCCTTCGGCAGGCGCTCCAGATATTGCGTGAGCTGCAGGATTTCGGCGGCGGCGCGCACGCGCCGGTCGATCTCCTTGCTGCTTTCCTTGGCGATGCGCATGCCGAACGCCATGTTGTCGTAGACCGTCATGTGCGGATAGAGCGCATAGGACTGGAAGACCATGGCGATGCCGCGCTTGGAGGGCGGCACCTCGTTGACCTTCTGGCCATCGATCAGCATGTCGCCGGAGGTGATCTCCTCAAGGCCGGCGATCATGCGCAGCAGCGTGGATTTTCCACAGCCGGACGGTCCGACAAAGACGATGAATTCGCCCTGGGCGATGGTGAGATCGATGCCATGCAGCACCTTCACCTGCCCATAGGCCTTGCGAACATCCTTCAGAACCAGTCCGGCCATGTGTCTCTCCCCTTTTTCTTGGTGTCAGCCGCGGCGGGCGAAGAAGGCGCCCCAGGCCGGCAGGTTTATGGTGTTGGCCTCGGCCACGCTGTCGAAGCCATGGCCCTCCAGCACGGTCCAGTCGCCCTCCGGAAGGTCGGCCGCGACAGGCTCGGCGCTCATGTTGAAGAGGCAGAGCACCGTCTCGTTGCCGAGGCTTCGCTCATAGCCGAGCAGATTGCCATGGACTGGCAGGAAGCGGATCTCGCCCTTGGCGAAGGCCGGGTGCTGGCGGCGGAAGGCGAGGAAGCGGCGATACTGTTCCAGAACCGAGGACTGATCGCCCTGCTGCACGTTGACCGCGCGGATCTGGTGCTCGACCGGGATCGGCAGCCACGGCTTTTCGGCGCTGGAAAAGCCGGCCAGCACCGCATGATCGTCCCACACCATCGGCGTGCGGCAGCCATCGCGGCCCTTGAATTCCGGCCAGAACTGGATGCCATAGGGATCCTGCAGGTCGCCATAGGCGATATCGGCCTCGGTAAGACCCAGTTCCTCGCCCTGATAGATGCAGACGGAACCGCGCTGAGTCAGAAGAATGGCGGCAAGCAGCTTGGCAAAGGCATCGCGGTCATGCACGTCGGCGCCCCAGCGGCTGACATGGCGCACGACGTCATGGTTCGAAAAGGCCCAGCAGGCCCAGCCCTCGGGTGCCGCGGCGGCAAAGGCATGCTGCACTTCGGCCACCCGTTCGGCCGTCAGCATGTCGGGGGCGAGGAATTCGAAGGCATAGCACATCTGCATCTTGTCGCCGCCGGACGTGTATTCGCCGACGATTTCCAGCCCGCGCTGGCTGTCGCCCACTTCGCCGACGGCGGCAATCGCCGGAAACTCGTTCAGCACGGCACGGAAGCGCTTGAGGAATTCGAGGTTTTCCGGACGGTTCTTGTCGTAGATGTGTTCCTGGAAATTATACGGATTGACGGCCGGCGCGGTGGACGCATTGCGCCGTTCCGGCGCCAGCGCCGGGTTGTCGCGCAGCTCCTTGTCGTGGAAGTAAAAGTTGATCGTGTCGAGGCGGAAACCATCAACGCCGCGCTTCAGCCAGAAGCGCACCACATCCAGCAGCGCGTCCTGCACCTCGGCATTGTGCAGGTTCATGTCCGGCTGCGAGGTCAGGAAGTTGTGCAGGTAATACTGCATGCGGGTCGGATCCCAGGCCCAGGCCGACCCGCCGAAAATCGACAGCCAGTTGTTCGGCGGCGTGCCATCCGGCTTGGCGTCTGCCCACACATACCAGTCAGCCTTCGGATTGAAGCGGCTGGAGCGGCTTTCGATGAACCAGGCATGCTGGTCGGAACTGTGGGAGATGACGAGATCGATCATCACCTTGATCTTCAGGCGATGGGCCTCGGCAATCAGCGCGTCGAATTCCGACAGCGTGCCGAACATGGGATCGACGTCGGCATAATTGGAGACGTCATAGCCAAAGTCCTTCATCGGCGACGGGAAGAAGGGCGAGATCCAGATCGCATCGGCACCGAGCGCTGCAATATGCGGCAGGCGCGCGGTAATCCCCTTCAGGTCGCCGACGCCATCGCCGTTGGAATCCTGGTAGGAGCGCGGATAGATCTGGTAGATGACCGCGCCGCGCCACCAATCGGCATCCGGCGTTTCGATCGTCTGGGAAAGTGCAGTCATTGCAATATAACCTTGAAAGAGAAGTGCTCAGCCGCCCTTGACGGAACCCGCCAGAAGACCGCGCACCAGATAGCGTTGAAGAGCGAAAAACACCAAAAGCGGCACGATAATGGTGATGAAGGCCGATGCCGTGAGGATTTCCCAGTTGCCGCCGCGCGAGCCCAGGAGGGCATTCAGGCTGCCCGTCAGCACCAGCTGGTCGCGCCCGGTCCCTAAGAACACGATGGCGATCAGAAGGTCGTTCCACACCCAGAGAAACTGGAAGATGGCAAAGGAAGCCAGCGCCGGAAAAGACAGCGGTAGCACGATCTTCACAAAAATCTCGAAATCCGACGCGCCGTCGACGCGGGCGCTTTCGATGATTTCCTTCGGCAGGCCGGCGATGTAATTGCGCAGCAGATAGACGGCGAGCGGCATGCCGAAGGCCGTATGGGCAAGCCAGATGCCGGCATAGGTCTTCGAGGAGGTGCCGAAGAAACTGCCGACCTCGTTATAGAGCCGCAGCAGCGGAATGAGCGACATCTGCAGCGGCACGACGATGAGGCCGACGACCAGCGCAATGATCAGCGTGCGGCCGGGAAAATGCATCCAGGAGAGCGCGTAAGCGGCAAAGGCGGCAATCAGGATCGGGATGATCGTCGCCGGGATCGTCACCGTCAGCGAGTTGATGAAGGACTGGCCAAGGCCTTCCGCATTCACCACCGTGCGATAATTGTCGAAGGTAAAGGCCGGCGGTGTCGCAACCGAGAGATAGATGCGCTTGCCGCGCGATCCCTCGAACGGCGCGTTCTTCGAGTAGACATAACTGCCATCGGGCTTGACGGTGAGCGTCTCGCCATCGCCGAGGTCGGCCGGCTTATCAGCCGGAAAGGCGGAAGGCTCCTGCACGCGCACGCCGAAAGCTCTGACCGTTCCCCCCTGCCCGCCTTCGAAGACGGAGCCGGTGATGACGTAATTGGCCCCTTCCTGGCGTGCGGTCGACGGATCGCCGAGCCGCCCGGCGCTGGTCTGCGTCGAACTGCTGAAGGCCGTCCACCAGCCGGACGTGGTGATCTGGTCCTTCTGGCGCACGGAGGTAACCAGGATGCCGAGCGTCGGCACCAGCCAGAGGATGGCGATCAGAAGAACGGACAGATGCACGATGAGGCGCGGAAGGCCGACGCGACGGATGCGGCTTGCAATGCTTGCCATCTCAGTGACCTCCCTGCTCGCGGTTGGCCTGGCGGATGTTCCACACCATGATCGGCGTGACGGCTGCCATGATGATGAGGGCGATGACGGCACTTCGGCCGCTGTCGCCACCGCCGCGGAACATCCAGTCGAACATCAGGTTGGCAAGCACCATCGTGTTCCACTGGCCATTGGTCATGGTCAGCACGATGTCGAAGACCTTGAGGACGAGAATGGTGATGGTGGTCCAGACGACGGCGATCGTGCCCCAGATCTGCGGCACCATGATCTTCCAGAAGATCTGCCAGCCATTGGCGCCATCGATGACGGCGGCCTCGATGGTTTCCTCCGGAATGCCGCGCAGCGCCGCCGACAGGATCACCATGGCAAAACCGGTCTGGATCCAGATGAGGATCACCATCAGGAAGAAATTGTTCCAGAAGGGCATGGCGATCCACACTTCCGGATCGCCGCCGAAAAAGGTGACGATGGCGTTCAGCAGCCCGATCTGCGTCTGCCCAGCACCGCGATATTCATAGATGAATTTCCAGATGACGGAGGCGCCGACGAAGGAAATCGCCATCGGCATGAAGACGATGCTTTTGGCGATATTGCCCCACCAGATGCGGTCCGTCAGCACCGCGATGACAAGGCCGAAGAAGGTGCAGGCGGCCGGCACAACGGCAAGCCAGAGGATGTTGTTGAAGATCGACTGGCGGAAACCGTCATCGAAGAAGGCCCAGCGGTAATTGGCAAAGCCGACAAAATTGACGCCGGAGCGGTCGTAAAAGGACAGGATGAAGGTGGCGATCACCGGATAGACGAGATAGACGGCCAGCAGCAGCAGCGCCGGGCCGAGAAACAGCCAGGGGCGCACCGTGGCGCGGCGGTTCAGATTGCGTGAGGCCGCGATCACATCGCCATCGCGCACCGGCAGGGCAAGGTTCAACAGCTTGTCGGACAGCCAGTAATAGAATGCGCAGGCAAAGACGCCGACGATCATTACGCCGACAGCCGAGACGATCTGCGATGCCATGTTCCCTCCTCGACGGTCCTGCCCTGGACCCGGCTTGATGCCGCTTGATTGTTTTCAGGCAAGGCACGCCGCCGTTCCTTTCGAACGGCGGCGCCTTTGATGGCGATTACTTCAGGCCGTCCCAGGCCTTCTGGATGTCGGTGCCCACCTGCTCGCCGGACTTGCCGCCGACGAAATCGACCATGCCGGTCCAGAAGGCGCCGGCACCGATCTTGCCGGGCATCAGGTCGGATCCGTCGAAGCGGAAGGTGGTGGCGGTGGAGAGGATCTCGCCCTGCTTCTTCAGCGCATCATTGGCATAGGCCTCGACATTCACGCCCTTGTAAGGGGTGAGGAAGCCGGACTGGGCCATCCACACTTCATGGGCGATCGGCGTCTTCAGGAATTCGACAAAGGCCTGGGCGGCCGGAGAATCCTTGGTAATGGCGACCAGCGTGCCGGCACCCAGAACCGGCGTGCCAAGCTCAGGCTTGGAGGCATAGGTCGGCATGTAGAAGAAATCGGCATCTGTGCCGAGCTTGGTGCCTTCGGGGAAGAAGGTCGGGATGAAGGAGGCCTGGTGGTGCAGGTAGCATTTCGGCGGAATGCCGAAGAGGCCCTTCGGGCTGTCGCGGAAGTCGGTCGAGGCAACCGCGGCCACGCCGCCCGACACGTACTTCTCGTTCTTGGCAAACTTGCCGAATTCCTCGATGACGCTCACGACCTTCGGGTCGTTGAACTTCAGCTCGTTCGAGACCCATTTGTCATAGGTGTCGCCGGTGTTCATGCGCAGCATCAGGTCTTCCACCCAGTCAGTGGCCGGCCAGCCGGTGGCACCGCCCGAACCGAGCCCGATGCACCAGGGCGTGCCGCCATCCTTGACGATCTGGTCGGAGAGCTTGAACAGGTCCTCCATCGTCTTCGGCACCTTGTAGCCGGCTTCCTCGAAGTTTTCCGGCACGTACCAGACCAGCGACTTCAAGTCGGCCTTGTAGGGGAAGGCGAAGAAGGCGTCCTTGCCGTCCTTGCCCTTGTAGGTGCCAAGCTTCACCCAGCTGTCGCCGGCGCCGTAGTTGGTCTTCACCCAGTCGGCCGTGCCGGCCTTCAGCGGCGCAAGGAGACCCTTGGAGGCCAGATCCTGCAGGAGGCCCGGCTGCGGCAGGATGGCGATATTGGGCGCCGATCCGGCCTGCGTGTCGATGACGATCTGCTGCTCGTAGTTTTCCGAGGAGGAATACTGTGCATTGGCGCCGGTCACATCGTTGAAATAGGCCAGCACGCTCTTGAACAGGATTTCGTCGTCGCCGCGCCAGGGACCGAAGATGGTCAGTGCCTGCCCCTTGATGTCGGCATGGGCGGCCTTAAAATCTTCATAGCTTTTCCAGTTGAACTTCGCGTCCTTACCCGGCGCAAACTTCAAGTCTGCAGCGACAGCGGATGTAAAAGCCAGCGAAAATACAGCAACGCCTGCCAGTAATATTGATTTCACGTCGGAATCCTCCCTTTTCGATTGAATCGTCTTCCTGCCCGGATCCTTCCAAACGCCTCCAAAGCGCTTTGAGTGGCAGGAAGCCATGGCCACAGCCCCGAAGTCAAGGGGGTTTTTCAAATGTCTATCAGATACGCAAATTGTGTATTGAGTTGGCGCAAAGGTGAGAAAAGTCCAGTTTTGCGTTTCCGCCAAATAGATGCACTGATACAGTCCGAAGCGCTTTGAGCGCGGCTTGCGGGAGACAGCCGCCTGGGACGGAGAATTAAAGGGTCGTGAACCTCAAACAATTGTCTGAATTGCTCGGCCTGTCGCAGACGACGATCAGCCGTGCCCTCAACGGATATCCGGAGGTGAATGCCCAGACACGGCTTCGCGTGCTGAAGGCGGCTCAGGAGACCGGTTACCGGCCCAACCGCGCCGCGCGACGGCTTGCCACCGGCAAGGCCGGCTCCATCGGCCTCATCATGCCGATTGCGTCGGAACAGTCGGCCGACATCCATTTTGCTGAATTCCAGCGCGGCCTTGCGGATGAATGCCTGGCGCACGAATTTCATTTCGTCATCATGCCCTCCCAGCCGGACGAGGAGGAGCAGGCGATTCGCGGCCTCGTCTCGAGCGGCAGCGTGGATGCCTATTATCTGGCCTATATGCGCCCGCGCGACAGCCGCATCGCCATGGCGAAATCGCTGCCGACACCGTTCATCGTCCATGGCCGCTCGCTCGGCCTTGCCGAAGATTACCCTTACGTGGATGTGGACAACGAGCGGGCCTTTCGCGAGGCAACCGAGCTTCTGCTGGATCTCGGCCATCGCCGCTTTGCGCTGATCAACGGGCCGGCGGATCTGGATTTTGCCATCCGCCGCCAGATCGGAGTGGAAAAGGCGCTGGCCGCGCGCGGATTGAGGCTTGCGCCGGCCGCCATCAGCAACACGCTGATGACCGATGCCAGCGGCTACCGGCAGATGGAGACGATCCTGCGCGGCGAGGTGCGCCCGACGGCGGTGCTCTGTGCCAGCACCGTTCTGGCGCTCGGGGCCGTGCGCGCCATCAACCAGGCGGGACTGGTGCTCGGGCGCGACATTTCCCTGATCGCCCATGACGACGACCTGATGCTGCTGAAGCCGGAAAATTTCATCGTGCCGCTCACCACGACCGGCTCATCGCTGCGCGACGCCGGCCGGCGCATTGCCGAGCGGCTGATCACGGCGGTGGCAAATCCGGATGCCGACATGCCGATTGCCGAATTGTGGACGGCGGAACTGGTGGTGCGCGCCTCGACGGGCCGCGCACCGGGGTGAACCTCATACCCAGCAGAGCTTCCTTCACTTGACATCCCCACATGTTGCTTGTTGCTTCTCGGGATGACGAGAACTGGGTGGCGAGCACAACAGAAAAGCTATGAAAAACGAACTATTTCGTTCCTTCGGTTGGGGCATGTCTTTGGGCATGTTAGTCGGCGCAGGAATCTGCATAACCGGCCTTGTCATAGCGACAGATTTTTGGACGATGGCGTCTGCAACTTTGTGTTCAACGGAAGAGAAAAACTGCCTTCGGGACTGGATATCCGCGTCGAGCGGCTGGGTAGCTGGCGTAGTTACACTCATTGCACTTGGACCAGTCATTCTTCAACTTCGCGAACTCAAGCGACAGACGATGTTTTCAATTGGCGACGAGCGGCCAGAAATCGAAATATGGACCAATAATAACTATGGAGTGTACAGATTTAGAATCGTTAATTGGAACCGGCGCGCCTTTATCATCCAGAAGGTGAAGTGGACAAGCGAAGTTGATTTCCAAGCGATGCCTGAGCTTTTGGTTGGTAAAGAGATTGTGGGCGGTGACGCGCAGGCGGAAAGTCATATTCCGATAGACCAAGACGGCAGATTGGCTCAGTGGGTAGCGATCGATGGATGGGAAAATCGAGGTCTTCCGCCAAATGTAAAACGCTTCTGGCAGATAGCGCGAACGGATCCTCAACAGCTAAACCTTCCGCCCGGATCTAACACGCGTGCGAAGATTGAGGTTTCCGGGGTGCTTGGTGGGGGTCACAACAAGCCGGTTGCAATAACGGCAGAGGTGCCTACTCTGATTGATTTGATACCAAATAGAGGCGGTCCTGGGGCGCAAGGTACTTTGCCAGCCAAAAGAAGTCGCAAAACCTGACAGAAGGATCAAGCATCTAGAGGGCGACGCGCATCTGAAAAATCGCGATACCTTCTGAAGCCCACAGCAATCTTTCGATAGCCGCTGCCGCGCTCCAACCCTTGGGGTCAACGCATATTTTCTTGCACCAAACTAAAAACGCAGGGCTGCAATCACAAAGTCGGGACCGGACGGCCAAGCGCGCGGCAGGCGGCAATCACGGTATTGGCCATCAGCATGGCGATCGTCATCGGCCCGACACCGCCCGGCACAGGCGTGATGGCACCGGCAACATCGAGGGCTTCGTCAAAGGCGACATCGCCGACAAGGCGTGTCTTGCCCTCGCCCTTTTCCGGCGCATCGACGCGGTTGATGCCGACATCGATGACGGTGGCGCCGGGCTTCACCCAATCGGCCCTCACCATCCGGGCACGTCCAACGGCCGCCACCAGAATATCGGCGTTCCGGCAGACGGCGGCGAGATCCTTCGTGCGCGAATGGGCCATGGTAACGGTGGCATTGGCGGCGAGCAGCAGCAGGCCCATCGGCTTGCCGAAGAGGTTGGAGCGGCCGATCACGACGGCGTTGAGGCCGGACAGATCGTCGCCGTGCTGGTTGCGCACCAGAACCATGGCGCCGGCCGGGGTGCAGGAAATCAGCCCGCTTGAGAGATCGCCGCTCGCCACCTTGCCGGCATTGACGACGTTCAGGCCATCGACATCCTTTTCCGGGCGGATGGACTGGATGACCGGCTCTGATTTGAGGTGGGCCGGCAGAGGTAGCTGCACCAGAATGCCATGCACGGCAGGATCTGCATTGAGCTTGGCCACAAGCTGCTCGAGCTCCTCCTGCGTGGTGTCCTCGTTGAGCGTGAACTGCATGGAATGGAAACCGCACTGCTTTGCCATGCGCCCCTTGGCGCCGACATAGGCGTGGCTTGCCGGATCATCGCCGACGATGACGACGGCAAGACCGGGCTTCACGCCCACCTCCGCCTCAAGCTTTGCCGCCGCCTGGGTCACGAGATCGGTGACGGCTGCTGCCGACTGTTTTCCATCGATGATCTTCGCCACGCGCATGTCTCCTCAAAGGGTCCGGGTCGACGCCTGCCGCAGCCCCCACGGCCATAGCCGGCAGGCCGAGCCCGGCCGGCTCGTTCGCCAAACGCCCTATGCTGTCAAAACGGCGATTGCAAGGGCATGGACCCGTCTTTTGGCCGACAGGAGGAGATGGTGCCTGGCGCCGTTTCAGGCGCTGGTCCGCAGCGGCGGGAAGAAGAGGAAGGGGAGCGGCCGGTCGGCTGGCCGGCGCCGGCTATCGCCGGGCGCAGGCGCCAAACAGATCGCTGCACAGAAGAATGAGCCCGTGGGGGCGCAGGTCCGGATTGCGCGCCATCTGGCGTTCGGCCCCATAGCCCGCACCGTCGATGAGAAGAAGATCGGCACCGGTTGCCTGATCCGGCGAACCGAAAGCGGTCTCAGGGCGCCAGCCGGCAAGCTCCTTCGTCCGGGCCATGCTGACCTCATGCCACGGCGCATGGGCACGGATAAAGCGACGCGTCGCCTCCAGCCGCCGCGGGTTTGCGCCGGCAAGCAGGATGCGGCGGGGTTCCATGAAGGTCAGGAGCGAGGAGACGACCTCGGCCGGCCCGAAGGTATCGACCGGGCGGCGCGTGGCAAGCGACAGCATCGCGGCCACCGTGCCATCGGCCGGCAGAAGCATGCGCGCCGACCCGGCGTCGCGGGCGGCAGGATCGATCATCGCGCGGCAAAGACCTGCAAGCGTGAGGAAGCCGACGGTGCGGCTATTGCCGCGGGCGCGGGCTGCCGCATCGAGCACCAGAAGCGTTTCGCCCCACGACTGGGCCGCAAAGGCAAGCCCCAGGAGGTGGGGGGAATGCGGCAGGCGCTCGCGGGCAAGGCCGCTTGTCCGGACGCTGGAACTATCTTTTCGAGTTTGCGTGGACTCGAAAGGCAGACCGGAGAGATGGTCCCAGGCATGAAGTTGACGCGGCATGAAGCACCTGACATTCGTTGCTGACTGGCAGCAGCAATATCAGGCGGCACTAAAACTGCATTTAAGCAAACACGTCGAATCCGAACGGTCGGATTCGACTTTCGTTAAGACGAGGCTGAGCGCAGGATCTTCACCCGCAACGCGCCAAAAATCAGTGGCCGCTTTTGGGCGCTGCAACCGGTGCCACGCCTTCGACGATCTTCGTCGGCGCCACCTGCTTGCCCTGCGGGCGATCGGCATTGGCGCGGATATCGTCCTTGGAGAGGTAATCGATCTGCTCGACCAGCGGCTCCAGCACATACTCCTCCCCCAGCTTCTTGTTGAGGTTGGTCTTGATGCTGGTCTTGAAGCTTTCCAGATCAAATGCCTTGGTGTCCGACAGGTCCACCATGCGATTGCCGACCAGAAGCGTGAACAGCTCGTCGGTCATCATTTCGGTCATGGGCAGATGCAGGCCCTTCACCTTCGCCTTGTCCATGAGAAAGGAGATGCGAGTGATGAAATAGCCCTGCACGGCGCCGTTGGCGAGGACGGGCACGTTGATCACCTCGCCCTTCACCAGTTCGGACTTGTCCTTCATCAATTGCTGCTCATCCACCGGCGGCGGCGGGGCCGACATTTTCACGGAGAAATAGACGGCGCCCAGCGACACGGCACAGACCCACAGACCGGTGATAACGAGCTTAATCATCAGGTTTCGCTGTAGTAGAATTGTTCTTGGGTATAGGTGCCGTCGCCATCGGCGTCGCGCACGGCGTTCTTCAGAAGGTCGGCGACGGTGCGCACGGCGTTCAGATGGGCTTCCACCCGCCGGGCATTCAGCGCCAGCTTCACCTTCAACGCATGCATCTGCTCGATATGGTTGACGGCCAGCTCCTGCGGGCTCGTGCTGCGAAACAGCATCGTCAGCTCATAGAGGCAGCGGCTCTTGTGCGCGTTCGAGACCTTGAGGTCGAACTGCGGATCCTTGCCGATCCGTTCATTCTCGTTGTCGACGATCATCTCCAGCCGGCCAAGCACCGTCTTGATACGATAATCGTTGGAGATCACTTCCATGTTTTCGCTTCCGCTATGCTGCATTGTCACGCCTCGCCCCGTTCTGCCGGTGCAAGGTCGAATACCTTACGTTCAAAGTCGTTGATCATGGAGAGCGTCCGGCTGCGATCATTCTCATCGGTCTTGGCATTGACCTGACCTTCGCTGCGGGCCTTCTGCAGCGCCTGCGAATAGACCTGTTCGGCAATGCCGACGCCGCCACTCTTGGAGATCTGGTTGGCGATCTGCTCCGACATCATGCTTTTCCAGAAATCGCCTGCCGAGCCCTTGCCGTAGACCTGTTCGCTGTCGCTCGGCATCATCGAGTTGACGAAGGTCTGCAGGACCGAGGCCTCGAACTTGCGATATTCCTCGGGCATTTCGGCGGACTTCGCCTTCACATCGGCGCGATGGACATTCGCCTTGCTTTCCGGTCCGTCAAGCAGATCCATGGCAAGGCCAAAGCCTGGCACGGCAGAGGCAACGCTTTTGGCGGCAAAGGCCGCGCGGCTTGCCATCAATTTCGCCTGGGCCGCCTGAACATCGCTCGGGTCTGCGGCGCGCAGCACGTCGAGCACGAGGTCACTGGGAGGAGAGATCGCCACGTGAGCTTCCTTTCATCTGAATGGCGCCACTATGCGGATCGAAGCTTGCTGCAGGCTGGCGTGGCGGCACCTTCGCAAAAAGCCGCGGCCCCAATCGACAGCCCTGGCTTGAGCCGGGCATTATCCCTTGATTTCAATAGATATTTTCAGCCGCAGCGCAGACATCGCCTTTACAGTCCCGGTGGCCCGGCGCGCAAAAATGCCCGCAGAAGTTCGGCCAGGGTGACGCTTGCCAGCCAACGGCCGCGCGAATCGGACACAATGTCAGAACGGCTTTGCCTTGCCGGGCAACAGGGTCATTTCCAGAAGATCGTAGATGGCGTTGTCGTCGCGCTCCCGGTCTTCGTCCATGCGCGCATCCTTCATGTGCTCCTCCAGCCGGTCGCCCTTGGTGCGCTCGCGGATGACGCGCGCCTCCAGCACCTGCTGCACGCCGGCAAGCTGCTTGTCCTTGATCATCAGCCGGCCGAAGCGTTCGGAATAATTGCGAGAGAACTGCATGTGCAGCGGCGTCATCGAGCCGATGGCCTCGATGACCAGATCCATCTGCTGGCCGACTTCGACGCGCTGCACGCTGGTTGCGGCCAGTTCGCCTTCGGCCATCTTTTCAAGATGCCGCTGCACGGCAACGAGCCGTTTGAGCTTCCTGGATCTTGGTTGTCCGCCGCCTGCCATGCCTGCCTCAGAAGGAGTTGAAGACCGCGGGGAAACCGTCGGAAAACTGCCGCATCATCGCGGCGATGGCCAGATACAGCATGAAAATGCCGCCGGTGATCAGATAGGGCGTCGAGATGAAGTAGACCGGGATCTGCGGCGCAAGCTTATTGACGAGGCCGATCGCCACGTTGAACAGCAGGCCGTAGATCAGGAAGGGGCTGACAAGGCGCAGCATGATCGAGGTCGAGGCCCGCAGCGTGTCGGTGAGCGTGATCAGCATCTTCTGCGGCTCCACCAGCGCGCCGACCGGCGTCGCCTTGTAGGAATCGATCAGCGCGTGAAACACCATGTGGTGGAAATCCATGATGAACAGCAGCATCAGCCCGGAAAAGGTGAGAAGGCTGGTAACCGACGATTCCGACGTATCCTCAAGGATGTCATGGCCGCCGGGTGCGGTAAAACCGATCGACATGCCGAGAATCGCACCGGCATATTGCAGGCCCAGCACATAGACGCGCGCGATCATGCCATACATCACGCCGACCAGCGTTTCAGACGCGATGAGGCCGATATAGGTGGCGGGCGGTGCCGAGGCATTCGGATAGACGCTGTCCCAGATGACGGGAAGGATGGCCATCGACACGGCAATCGCCACCATCAGGCGGATATTGGTCGGCAGGCGGGCGCTCGAAAAACCCGGCAGGGTCAGAATGCAGCCGCCCATCCGGCAGAAAGCCAGGAAAAGCGCCAGCATGATCCCCTGCGGGTCTGTAATCATGAAATCGAGCCCAATATCTTGATGTCGAGCCCCTTGGCGAGTTCCACATGCGACAGCACGGGAAGCGTCGAGAACAGGCGTTCGATGATCATGCGCACATAGGACCGTGTTTCGGGAGAGGTGACAAGCACGAAAGGCAGGCCGCGGTCCATGAATTCACGGATAACCTTGGCGGCCTGCTCGCTGAACTCCTCGAGCGCACGCGGATCGATGTCGAATTCCACCACCTCGCCCTTGGGATCGCGCTTCAGCGCCTGGTGGAACAGAAGGTCCCACTTGCTGCCGAGACGCAGCACGCGCAGCACGCCGTTGTCGGCCAGGTCGCCGCAGAGCTGCTGGGCCATGCGCACCCGCACATGCTCGACGATCTGTTCGGTCTTTCTGACATGCGGGGCCAGTTCGGCCACGGCTTCCAGGATGAGATGCAGGTTGCGAATGGAGACACGCTCGGCCAGCAGCAGTTTCAGCACCGCCTGCAGGCCCGAGTAGGACATGTGCGAGGAGCAGATCTCGTCCGCCAGCTTCTTGTATTCCGGGTCCATCCGGTCGATCAGCACCTTGACGTCCTTGTAGGACAGAAGCTGCGGCAGGTTGTTGCGGATGACTTCCGAAAGATGCGTGAGCACGACGGAGACATTGTCGATTGGGTGGAAACCCTCGCGCTTCAGGTCGTCGGCAAAGGCTTCGAGGATGGAGACTGCCGGCATGCCGAAGGCGGGTTCGCGGATCTCGTCGCCGGGAATGCTCGGCTTGCGACCGGAACCGGTCACGACAAGCACATCGCCGACGCGCAGCGAATTGGAGGCGATCGTCGTGCCGTGGATGCGGATCTGGTAGGATTTCTCCGGGATCGAGATATCGTCGGCAACCTTGATCTCGGGCACGACGAAACCATACTGCGTGGCAAACTTCTTGCGCATCTTGCCCACGCGGAAGGCCAGTTCCTGGTGCGCGCCGAGAAGCCGCGTCGAGACCTGCTTGCCGAGCGCCAGCTCGATCTCGGCGGTCTTCAGCATCGACTTGACGGAATCCTTCTCGGCTTCCTTCGTCTGGATGACCTTCTTTTCTTCCGTGTCGCGGCGCTGCTTGTTTTCCGCCTCGAGGCGACGCGGCACGATCCAGGCGCCAAATGCCATGATGCCGCCGAGCGTGACGAAGGGCAGGAACGGCAGGCCGGGAACGAGCGCCAGGATGCCCATCAGAGAGGCCGCAAGCGAGAGCGCGCGCGGATAGCCGCCGAGCTGGTCGATGACGGCCTTGTCGGCGGTGCCCGCCGTGCCGCCGCGCGAGACGAGGAGACCGGCCGCAAGCGAGACGACAAGGGCGGGGATCTGCGAGACGATACCATCGCCGACCGACAGCTTGACGAAGACGTCAGCGGCCTGGCCGATCTCCATGCCATGGCGGAAATAGCCGATGATGATGCCGCCAAACACGTTGATGGCGGTGATGAGGAGGCCGGCGATGGCATCGCCGCGCACGAACTTGGAGGCACCGTCCATGGCGCCGAAGAACATGCTTTCCTCTTCCAGCTCGCGGCGGCGGCGCTGCGCCTCCTTCTCGTCGATGATGCCGGCCGACAGGTCCGCATCGATCGACATCTGCTTGCCGGGAATGCCATCGAGGGTAAAGCGCGCGCCAACTTCGGCAATACGCGTCGCACCCTTGGTAATGACGATGAAGTTGACCGTCACCAGGATCATGAAGACGATGACCCCGATCAGGAAGTCGCCGGACATCACCAGCGAGGCAAAGCCCGAAATCACGCCGCCGGCGGCATTGTGACCCTCATGTCCATGGCTGAGGATGACGCGGGTCGTCGCGATATTGAGCGACAGGCGGATCATCGTTGAAATCAGAAGAATGGTCGGGAAGGACGAGAAATCCAGCGGCCGCTCGATCCACAGCGCCACCATCAGGATCAGCACCGAAAAGGCGATGGAGAACGCCAGTCCCATGTCGATGAGGAAGGTCGGGATCGGCAGGAACAGGATGCACAGGATGGCAATGATGCCAAGGGCAAAGCCGATATCCCGGCCGTTCGGGGCGACCTTGGGAATGGAGAGTGAGGGTGGTTGCGCCATGGGTTCCGTCTCTTCATGAGAAGGCGGCGCAACGAGGGTCACGCCAGTTCATCGCAACCCTAGAGAACGAAGCTTGCGCGAGGATGGCTGATCACGCAGGAGACGGCATGGCGCCAGAGAAGCGAGGGCGCCGGGTCAGAAACCCGATTGCACGCGGGAAAAGACGAGCTGCGAGAACAGATAGATCTGGCTGCCAATGAACGGCGCCGACAGGCCGACGGCGAGGAGAATGGCAACGATCTTCGGCACGAAGGTGAGGGTCATTTCCTGGATCTGGGTCAGCGCCTGAAGAAAGGCGATGGCGACGCCGACGACCATGGCCGCCAGAACCGCGGGGCCGGAGGCGATGAGGACCGTCCTCATCGCCGCCTGCATGATTTCCAGCGCATCGGCTTCATTCATTGAGCCATTCCTTCCCTGACTGATTCAGGCCCGATGGAATCGGGGACGAGTGATCACTTGCTTGTATCGCTCGAACCGCCCGACGTCGAGGATTCCGTGTCGGTGATCGGACCGTTCGACAAGATGACGCCGGCCTGCATGAGCACCTTGTCGCCGCTTTCGGTGACGGCGATGAGGCCGTCCGAATAGACCTGCGCTTCCTTGATCTTGCCGGTCACGGTGTCGTCGGCGCTCTTGACATACTTGCCGACCAGATCGCCGGCGCGGGTGAGCGCCTCGGCCTGCAGCATGCTCTTCAGATGCGTGTTCGTCTGAATGCTCTGCTCCACCTGCGAAAACGACGCCAGCTGCGAGATCTGCTGGGACGCATCCATCGGGCTGGTGGGGTCCTGGTTCTTCATCTGGGCAATGAGCAGCTTCAGGAAGCTGTCATAGTTGAGGTCCGCCTTGTTCTTGTCACTCGAAGACGCGCCGGCATTGGACCAGGGGTTGGAGGCCGCAGTCGTCGTCGTGGTGGTGTTGGTGGTGACTGCGTCTACCGCCATGGTGCGATCTCCCGGCGGATCTGCTCGACCGTCGCCGGCGTCATTTCCTGGCTGTTGAGGATGCGGTCTTCGATGGCATAGAGGCCGCGGATGGCCTTCAGGGCATCGAAGGCGCGGCCGCTGGCGACCATGGCATCGACGCGCTTCAGTTCGGCCAGAACCTCGTCATCGTGGAAGCAGGAGATCAGCATGGTGATCGACTTGCGGAACATCGCCAGCGACTGTTCCTTGCCTTCCGGGTTGATCAGCATCATCTGCGCGATGAAGTAAAGCTGACGCAGCGGCGTGGTGGCGTCTTCGAGCTGGAGAACGTGGTTTTCCAGCAGGAAGGTGACGTCGTTGAGAAACTCCAGCGCGACCTTGCGGTCCACCCGCAGAACAGCGCCGTTGATGAAGATTCGTTCGCCGGATTTCAGCGAGATGCGCAGTGTACTTTTCATTTAAGTCCATCCCTGATGATGGTTGTCACGTCGATGATGCCCTGGAAGTTGTCGGACTGGCGGCGCCTGATGCGTTCGCATTCCTTGAGGATCCAGAGGGCAATGGAGATCAGATTGGCCCGGAGTTCGACATTCAGTTCGTTCTCCGGCTGGCGCAGGTCCTCGATGAACCTGATCCAGACGCGCCGCGTATAGAAAAGCGCCTCGATCGTCTGGCGTCCGTGCGGCGGCGCATCACGCGCCGCTTTCATCAGGTCGATCGACCTTTCGAGGGCCTGCCGCTCACGGGACTTGGCGTCGGCGACGTCGTCCTCCATGACCTCGGCATATGAAAACTGGTACATTCATGTATCCTTCATTTTCACCAACCTCCCCCATTCATCAGAGGAAGTTCACAAGGCTCAATTTCTGAATTCGCGAGGTCAGCGTGTAGGCGGCTTCGAGAAGCGCCTGCAGCGAGGTCACGCGGGTGGATGCTTCATAGGCATCGATGCCCTGAAGCGAGTTCAGATGCGTTTCGATGATGGTTTTCTGTGCTTCGAGCGTATCGTCCGCCTGCTTGACGCGCTGGGAGGACAGACCGATGTCGGAGCGCTGGCTGTTGATGCCGGAAATCGCCTTGCCGATGGCGGCGGTGGATTTCTCCACCACGACGCTGCGCACGTTTTCCGGCATTTGCTCCGTCAGGAACTTGCTGGACACGACGGAGGCAAACATGAAGTTGCGGAAACCGGTGCTGTTGGCATTGGTCGAGGTGGCCACCACTTCCGTCGAGCTGATGCGCGTCGTCATGTTGGTGTCGCTCGCATCCGACACGAAGCTCGACCAGAAGTCCTGACCGCCCATGCCCGTATGGGGTGGATCGGTCAGTGTCGTGGTGCCGTCGAACTTACCCTGCAAATCGGTGAGGAAACCTTGCATCTGCGCCGGCGTCATGGTGTTGACTGACGCAATGCCGTTGCTGGACATGTAGAAGTTCAGCTCCGTATCCACCGCCGCCTGGAAGGGCGAGCCGGCCGCGGTATAGGAGGTGAGCGGCTTCACATCGGTATTGGTGCCGGAAAACAGGTATTCACCGGTCACCGACGTGTTGGCCATATCAGTGAATGTGTCCATGGCGCTGGTGATCGTGGCGCGCGCGTCACCGAGCGTTGAGGTGCTGTTGGTGAGTGCGGCCAGCGAGTCGAGCACTTTCTGGCTGACATCGGCCATCTTCGACAGCGCTTCCTCCGACGAGTTCAGGCGCTGCTCGGCAATCGAGTTCGTCGTGAGCTGACCTTCGATGCGCATCACGTCGCGGCTGAGATCGATGCTGCGGGAGGTGCTTCCGCCGAGCGCCACGCCCATGTCGGCATGCACGCCGGTCGTGACCTCTTCGTTGGCCTTGACCAGATCGGATTGCGCCTTGGACATGGCCTGGCGAAGGCTTGTCTGGATGGAAACGCTTGAGCTGAAAGACGTCTTCATGATTAGCCTCCCACCGCCAGAAGGGCTTTCATCATCTCGTCAATGGTGCTGACGAGCTTGGTGGCGGCCTTGTAGGATTGTTCGATATCGAGCAGCAGCGACAGTTCCTCGTCGAGGCTGACGGCCGTTTCGCTGGAATAGGCCTGCAGGGCGCGCGTCTTCATGGCGCTCTTGCTTTCGTCGGCCGAGGATGCGCTGCTGCGCAGGCTTTCGAGCCAGCCGGTGGAATCCGAGGCAAAGGACATGACGTCGAGACTGCCGTCGAGACCGCTTGCGGGGTCGAAGGGCTGCGGCGTCTGCAGCGCCTGGGAATAGCTGTCAAGCAGCGTCGAGAAGCCGGCGGCCCCTTGCGTGTTGACCACATAGCTTGCGCCATTCATGCCGCCATCGCGCAAAAGCTGCGGGCTGGCCTTGACGGCGGCATTGATGGAAATGCTGCCGGCAAGCCCCGGAACCAGGGTGCCGGAGGCCGGCACGCTGTCATCGACGCCATTGGTGAACAGGCCGGCCTTGGCGGCCAGCGACCCGGTCGGGCCGGTTTCGGCAAAGGCAACGATCAGGCCGCGCGCCACTTCATCGAGCTGGCTCTGGAAGGTCGGCGCGATGTCGTCGCGAATCTGCAACAGCGCCTGCAGCGAACCGTCTGCATCCGTATCGGAGCCGGTGCCGGCCTTCATCGCGACGCCATCGATATAGATCGCGTTGCCTGTGGTGGCTGCGGTATAAGTGGCCGTGGCCGCGAAGGAAACCGTGCGCGGGACCTTCTCGAAGAGCGTCGTGCCGTCGGTGGTATAGATGGCCACATCGCCGCCGGGACGCGACACGGTGGAGATGCCGACGATTTCTGAAATCTGCTTCAGCAGGGTTTCGCGTGTGTCGAGCGCGTTGCTGGGATCGGCGTTCGATACGGTTGCCCGCATCACATCGGTATTGGCGGACTCGAACTGCTTGAGCAGGCCGTTCAGCGTGTCGACCTGGCTCTTGATCTGCGAGTCCGCACGGGTGCGGATCGCCTGTACTTCCTTGGAGGCATTGTTCAGCGTGTCGGCCACATCCTGCGCGGACGAGACGGCCGTCGAGGCAAGCGTTGCCTCGTTCGGCTTTGCCGAATAGGCATCGAGGTTGGACAGAAGCTTGGAAAGCCTGGCGCTCGGCGAGGTGTCATAGTCGTTGTTGCCGAGCAGGCCGCGAATTTCCTGAAGGCCCGACAGCAGCGTCGACTGACCGCTCGCAAGCGAGGTGCTTGCGATGGTCTGGCGCAGCAGCGTCTGGTTCTGCGACCGCTCGGTGCCGGCCACGAGCGCGCCATTGCCGGCAGTAACCAACACTGCAGAACGCCGGACATAATTGGCGTTCTGCGCATTGGAAATGTTCGTCGACGTCACCGAGGTTTGCGTCCCGGTGTTGTTGAAGATCGACTGCGCGGTGGACAGTGCGGTGGAAAGCGACATGTGACTAACCTTTTTCGGACGTTACGCGCGATTACCTCTTGAGGTTGACCAGCGTTTCCAGAAGTTCGGAACCGGTCTGGAAGACCTTCGAATTGGCCGTGTAGTTACGCTGGGCCTGGATCATCTCGGTCAGTTCCTCGCCGATATCGACGTTGGAATCTTCCAGTGCCCCCGACAGGATCTCGCCGTAGCCGCTGCTGCCGGCATAGCCCATGACGATCACGCCGGAATCATTGCTCTGCGTGTAGACATTGCCGGCTGCCGGATTGAGGTTGTTGGGGCTCTGCACCATGGCCATGGCAATGCGGTAGGAGGGAATGGACTGCCCGTTCTTGTAGAGAATGGAGACGATGCCATCCTTGCCGATCTCGATCTTGTCGACCGAGCTTGCGCCCTGGCCGTTGATATTGCCGGTGATCGAGTAGTCGGCGCCCTTCTGCGAAATGTTTGCCACATCGATGGTGAGGCCACTCAGCGTTGCGCCGGCGATCGACTGGCTCGTCGTGGTGACGGTGGTCGGGCTCAGCAACTGCCCGGTGCTATTGAACGAAAGCTCGTAGCCGGTGCCGTTGCCGTTGGAGGAGCCGATGACGGAGGAGACACCGGTGCCGCTCGCCAGACCGCTCAGGCTGACGGTGAGCGCACCGAGCAGGCCGTTTGCCGTCGTCGTCATGGTGGCGGCGCTGGTCAGCACGCCGGCGGCGTCGAAGGTGAGCGACGAGGTGCCGATCGACGTCGTGCCGTCAAGCACTTCCAGGTCCCAGCCGGCCGCCGTCTTGGTGTAGTTGTAGTTCAGCGTATGGGCAGCGCCCGCGCTGTCATAGGCGACCGACTTGGTGGAATAGGTCGCACCCGTGGCAGCCGCGGCATAGAGATTGCCGGTAACGGCCGCCGTCGTCGATCCGGATGGCACCTGGCCGGTGACCGAGATGCCGTTATACTGGATGTCGAGCGTCCAGGAGTTTTCCGAGGCCTTGGTGTAGACGAGGTCGAGGGTTCTGGAATTGCCCTGCGAGTCATAGGCGACGAGCGAGGATTTCTTCGTGTAGCCGACCGCTTCATTGCCCGGCAGGTTGCCGGAGACGGAGCCTGCGCTCGAGGGGGTGGACTTCAGTCCGCCGGCAGCGACATTGATCTCGGTCAGGCCTTCGAAGCCGTTGATGACGATCGTCGGATCTTCGGTCGAGGAATAGGGATAGCCCATCAGCGTGAAGCCGGCCGCGTTCTGCAGCGAGCCGTTGTCCTGGATCTCGAAATTGCCGGCGCGCGTCAGGTAGTCTGCGCCATCGCTGCCCTTGACGATGAAGAAGCCCTCGCCATTGATGGCAAGATCGGTCGAGGAGGTCGTGTAGGAGAACGATCCCTGATCGTTGATCGAGTAGCGAACCGTGGTGTTCACGCCGCCCGAATTGTAGGAGCCGTTCGACGACGGCAGGATCATCGATGAAAACTGCGTCGACGACTTCTTGTAGCCGACCGTGCTCGAATTGGCGATGTTGTCGGATACGGTCCCCAGGAGGTTCGCCTGGGCGTTCATTCCCGACACCCCGGTCCGCATCGTTCCGTAAAGACTCATATCAAAATCCCCGTATTGCCTATGGTGTGGACACTAGATGACGGGCCTTGCGTGAAGCTGTCTGTTCTCACCTTTTGAGCGGCAGCTCGTCGCGCGGCCTGCCGGAGTGTTGCTGAGGGCTTTCATAAGCCAGACAAAATACAACCCCGGAAACCGACGTCGATTTCCGGGGTCATATATGGCTAATCACGGATGAAGAGGGGCCGGCGTGCCGGTGGAACTGTCTCAGTTCCAGTCGATGCAGTAGCCGAGGAAGCGTTTGGAATCGACCGGGTCGAAACCGAGCTTCTTGCGCAGTTTCTTGCGCAGCTTGCTGATGTGGCTTTCCACGACGTTTTCTTCGACTTCCTCGTCGAAGATGCCATAGATCGCGTTGAAGATCTGGGTCTTGGAAACGCGACGGCCACGGTTGGCGACCAGATATTCCAGGATGCGGCGCTCGCGGCGCGGCAAGGGGAAGATGTCGCCTTCGATTTCCGGATCGCGACCATCGGAAAACACCCGGATGGGGCCGATGTCGGTGAAATTGGAGATCGCCTTCAGGCGGCGGCGGATGGCCGCTGCCCGTGCCAGGATCTCGCGTGGGTGAACCGGCTTGCGCACCACATCGTCGACGCCGCTGTCAAAGAGGGCAAGCGTTGCTTCCAGCGAATGCTGATCGCTGACCGCAATCACCGGCGCCATCGAACGATCGCGGATGGCCCGCGGCAGTTCGAGCGAGCGCCCGGTCTGGCCGATCAGGAAAGCTTCCACGGCGTCAAGATCCGTGTCTGCCGCCGTTGCGACCCATTCCCCGAATTCCTTCGGATCAAACCCTGTCGAGGGAACTCCCTCGCGTCCAAACAGTGAGGTGTAACCCTCTTTAACAAGCTCACGCTCATCAACCACTACGATCATTCGTCCGCCTCCGAATCAGTGTGGTGCCTCGATGGAGTATGGGTACGAATCGTACGAATCTTGGACAACTACACGAAGTTAACTATGGTAATTAATAGTTGCTTAACCCTTATGTCGCGATTTGACCCATATTTAGTGGTTTGCCGTGTGGAAAAACACAATTCGCCGGTGGAAAAGTTAACGTCACATAAAGTTGCGCTTGCCCTGCCTCGTTTTGGTCCAACTCACGGCAGGAATCGGCCAGCGTTCTTTTTGATCGGCGATATCAATTCAAGGTTGTACTCAACCGCAAAATTGCGACGCCGTCGGCGTCCATTTTCCGTAGCCGGTGGCCACCAGATTGGCGATGACACGGCAGACATATTGCTTCTGGGCCGGATCATTGTTGGGGCCGGCATGGTAGCGGGCTACCGCCATGGTCCAGGTCTCGTGCCGGTCATGGAGATTGCGCAGGAATTTTGCCGCATATTCCACGTTGGTTTTCGGGTCGAACATGGCCCGCATGGAGGCAAAATTCTCGCCGTGGAAGTGATGGTTGATCTGCATGCAGCCGATGTCGATGAGCACCTTGCCCTCGCCGCGCGCCGCCTTGAAGGCTTCAAAGGCGGCCATCGGCGTTTCTGGAAACAGCGCCTTGCCCTCGATATTCAGCGCCCAGGGGTAAAGGCTGCCCTTGCGGCCGGTCTCGGTGAGACCGACCGAATAGAGGATGCCCTCGGGAATGCCGTATTTGGCTGCAGCCGCCTGGATTTCCGTCTCACAGGCGCCAGGAGAGACGGCAAGCGCCTCAGAGGTAAAGAAGGTCAGGCCGAGCGCGGTCAGCGCCAGTATCCGTCTGAGGGTCATTCTCGATCATTCCTGAAGTGCTGCTGCCCGGCTGGCCGGACGACTGGGCCTGCTGGTCACGGCCTGAGCCGCCTTCGCGGCCGGGGCCGGAACCGGCCGCCTGCTGGCCAAGATCCTGGGGCTGTGCCGATACGTCCGTCGCGGCGGCCGGCGCCACCGTGACCGTCACCTGGTCGACGGAGAAGCCCTGGGCGCGCAGCGCGTCGAGGATGCCGCTCGTATCCTGCGTCAGCTGTTTGTGGGCTGCCCGGTTCTCCACCGTCAGCTGGACATTCAGCGTGTCGCCGACGAGCTTCAGCGTCGCCGTGACGGTGCCGAGATCGATCGGCGTCATCTGCAGCTTCAGCGTATTGACGACATTGCCGGTGCTCGTCTGGGAGGCCGCGTTGGAGAGTGCCGATCCGGGCTGCATGGCGCTTGCCCATTCCGGATCACCCGACATTGCTGCCGTGAGCGCTGCACCGTTGATCGACTGGCCAAAGCCGAGGAACCGGCGGGAATCGAGTACCGAGATGGTTTCGGCAGCGCCATTGGAGGCGGCCTTCGTCTCGAACGTGGCAGTGCCGTCCCGGCCCGTGCCGATCACCATGTCCATGCTGGCGCCCTTGCCGCGCGCCGAGGCAAAGCGGAAGGTCCGCTCGTCCATGGCAGCGCCGGAGGCACCGTCATCGTTCGGCAGGACAACCTTCTGGCCTTCGCCGGAAAGGGCCGACAGCGCATCCGACTTTGCCGTGGCAGCCGCCACGCGCTCGCCTTTGCCGTCGTCGCCCGCCCGCGTGCCCTTCACCGCGGCACCGGCCTGGCGAAGCGCTGTCAGAGCTTCGCCTGCGCCACCAGTCGTGCCGGGGCCCGCCAGAAGCGTCAGCATCGAGGCAAGCGTGTCGCCGGTCGAGGCTTTGGCCTCGCCTTGCGTCTCTTGCGCCCCCGCTGCGTCGTCACGCGCGTCGCTCGCCGTTTTCTCAAGATCCTTCAGGCTCTTTCCGCCACGGGCCGCCTTGCCGGAAGCTGTCGCTTCGACGGTTGCCTTGCCCTGCGTCTCACCGGTGTCGGCGGATGCCTTTTCGGCGTCGATCGACGTGCGCAGTCTGGACTGCAGGGTTTCGCCGGCGCCCGCCGGCAGGCGCGAGCGGGCAAGCGCTGCGGGGCTGAGGTCCAGTCGCGATTTGGCCGCCCCCTGCTCCTCGCCCGCGGTCTCGCCGTCCGCAGGATGTGCGGAATTTTCCTCCCCGCCGGCGCGCGCGCTTGGCTGGCGCCCACCCTGATCCAGACTGTCCAGCGCCGAGCCGAAGCCGCCTTCGGCGCCCTCCCCCCGGCCGCTGCCGGACATTTTGGACGCAGATGCGGCATCGACGGCCGGAGCCCTCGCAGAAACGTCAACAGCAACCATGCTTCAATTCTCCCCCTTCAACAGGTCGTCGATGGCATCAAGCGTCGAACGGCCCCTGTCGACATAGGTCTGAAAAGCTGGATCGAGCTTCGGAGCGCTGCCACCCGGCGTCTTGCCCGGTGCTGCGGCCTTTCCGGCCCGTTCATCGCCGGAGACGGCGGAAACGGTCTCCCCGCTGATGTCGTTTTGAATATTAGCGTCTTCGTCTTGTCTGAAGCTTTCGGCAACAGGCGGGCGCAGAACCTCTTCGGCCACCCGCTGGGCGGCAGCGCGCAGCGCCTTGTCCTGAGGGCTCAGCCTGGCGTCCGGAATATCGGCAAGCGCCTTGGAGGCATCCTCCACCTTGCCGTTCGGAAGCTTGGCAGCGCCGCTGTAGAGACCGGCCACGGCGCGGTCTCCCTCGGAAATGGCGACGCCACGCGCGCCCGCCTCGCCGGACGCGAACTGCGCAAGCTTTGCCTTGCCATCGATGGTCGCCTGGCGCGCAATGCGCAGGTAGATCTCGCGGGCCCGGTCGTCATCCATCCGCTCCAGCGCATTGCGGACATCCTCGTCCGACAGCGCGCCGTAATGGGACACGACGAGGCGCACGAAAAGATCGGCGAACTGGCTGGCATAGGGTGAAAAGACGAACCGGCGCGCATACTGGCGCGAATAGGTCAGCGCCTTGTCCACCATGCCCAGTTCGACGGTAATGGCGATGGAGCGGCGCAAAGCCGCCTCCTCGATAATCGTTCCCGGCGCCGTCAGCCGCGCCCAGTCGTAGAAGGCGAGCGCGTTTTGCGGGGTCTTCGTCACCGTGACATTGCCGGCAATCAGCGCCAGATAAGGACCGATCCGCTGGCCGCGATATTCCGGCACCATCTTTTCCATGCCGCCGGCAATCATCGAGCCCTTGCCGGCCAGATATTTGCGCAGCGCATCGGCCACGCGCGTATCGAAATTGCCCCCCACATCCTTGGAGACCAGAAATTCGAGCGTCGCCGGATTGCCGCCGCTCATGGCATAGATCAGCACGGCATCGACATTGCGCGGGTCGTCAAAGACCGTTGGATCGGCGGTGCGCAGGGCACGATCGATGGTCGACAGCATGAAGCGCTGCATCTCGGCGGCCGAATGGTCGCCCATCACCACCGTATCCTGCAGGAACTGCAGGGAGCGCAGCATCTGGTAGGGCTGAAGGCCATCGACCGCCTGCTGCGCCAGAGCGCCATGCGGCAGGCCTGCCAGAAGGAAGGCTGCCGCCAGACGTCTCATCGATGCCCCGTGCTTGCCCATGATCAGCCCTTGCCGTCCTGAAGCAGGATCTCGATGCGCCGGTTCTGGTCGGCCATCGGATCGTCAGGCACCTGCGGGCGCCGGTCTGCGAAGCCGGAAATCTGCTTGACGCGCGTCTCTTCAAGCCCACCCTTGACCAACATGAAATAGGCGCTGTGGGCGCGCGCCGACGACAGGCGCCAGTTGTCGTTCTGCGGATCGCGGAAGGGCCGCGCGTCGGTATGGCCGCGGATCACCACCTCACCCGGCCGGCCTTTCAGCAGCCCACCGATCTTTTCCATCGCCAGCACCATTTCGCGGCGCGGCACGGCAGAGCCGAGATTGAACATCGGCGTCTGGCTCTGGTCCGACAGCGTCACCAGAACGCCGCCTTCGGCCGGTGTGACGATCAGTCCCTCGGCAAGCTTGCCGGAGACGCCTGCGATCTGGTTCTCGATGGCCTGGCGCAGCTCGTCGGCCTGCTTCTGCCGGTTGGCAGCGGTCGGCGCTTCGGTGCCCTTCTGATCCGGCTGGAGCGTCGACGGATCGGGCCGCGGCTGGGGAATGGCCGCGGCAAGCTGCGCTTCGGTGAGCTGCTGGGCTGTATCCGCACCGGCCTTCTGGGACGCGGCGGCGGATGATTTTGCCACCTGCGGCAGATCGTCGGGCACGGCCATGTCCGAGACGGTGGCAGTGGATGCGGCAGGCGGCGGCGTCGACGGGGTCTCCTGCGGGGCGGCTTTCGCCTCCACGGTCGGCGCCTTTTCGGCCGGCGCCTTCTGCTGGCCGTCGGCGCGCGTCACCTGGATCTGCTTGGTCCAGAAATCCGGATCGAAGGGATCGCGGAAGGCCTCGCCGCCATCTGCGCCGGTGGCGGGACCGGAATTGCTCGCGCCGCCCTCGCCCTTGGCGCTGACATTGGCCTGCTGGCCGACTTCCTGGGCGATTTCGGCCAGAACCGAATAGGGGTTTTCGAAGAAATCGGCTTCCGAATAATTCGCCTCGTCGCCGGAGCGGGAGGTCTGGTCGTCGCCGGTTGCCGCAGCCGAACCGATCTTGTCGGCGTCCGCCTTCACCTTCGAGCGCTCCTTCTTTTCCTGGCCCTCCGAGGTCTCGACCGGTTTCGACAGGCCCTTCTTGGCCGGCGTCTCGTCCGACAGCTTGATCGGGTTGAAATAGCTTGCGACCGACGCCTTGGTTTCCTCGTTGGAGGCATTGACCAGCCACATCACCAGGAAGAAGGCCATCATTGCGGTCATGAAGTCGGCATAGGCGATCTTCCAGGCGCCGCCATGGGCACCGCCATGACCGCCGCCATGCTTCTTGACGATGATGATTTCGTTCTTGCCGTGGTGGTGGTTCTGTTCACTCATCCCAACACCTTCTTCAGGCTGGCCGCCCAGGCGGACATACGCGTCACGAGAACAGCCTCATCAATATCAACGGAAATATCGAGATCCGGCGCCTCGACATGGCGAAGCTGCGGAGCATCTTCGCCGAGCGCCTGTTTCAAAAGATTAAACATCGGCTCCGGGCCGTGGACGGAGAGGCTTGCGGCCGCATTTGCGCCAAGCGCCTGACGGATCATCAGCGCCAGGTCCTCGACGGCCTTTTGCGTAAGCACCTCGGTCATCACTGGCGCAAGCACCTGCGCCACCTGGTCACAAAGGCCAAGCGACAGGGTTTCGACCGTGGTGCGGAAACTTGTTTCGATACGGGCTGCCGCCTGTTCTTCAAGCTGAAGGCGAAGCGCGGCAATCTCGTCTGCATGGCGTGCGGCGCTTTCTGCGCGCTCGCTCTCCCAGAGCGCCATGATCTCGGCTCGGCCGGCCTCCTCGCCCTCGGCGCGTGCGATAGCCCTTTCCGCCTCCACGTCGACGGCAGGTTCGCTTGGGGCAGGATCGAAGGAAAACGGGCTGTCGTCCTCCTCTTCGATCAGGCTTGGCATCACCGGCACGCTCACCGGCGCGCCGAAATCCTTGAGATAGCGTGCAAGCGGCGCCGTCATGCGCGCGTCTCCGCGTGTCTGTGGAAGGATCGAAAATTCGCCAAGGCGATCATGACACTGTCCCGATTGAGTCCCGATGCACGAGGCCTGTCATAAGACAAAGAACGTGAATATATTGGGCGCGTGAATATACGGAAACTTTAGGCCGCCAAACTTGCGCGAGGATGAAGATGCCGGGCAACGACAGGCGGTCGCAACCCGGCACGGTGTTTTGACAAAGGCTGTTGCCGCGCCGGAACGCTTACTGCTTGAACAGCTGGAGAATGTTCTGGGCGTTGGTATTGGCAATCGACAGCGCCTGGATGCCGAGCTGCTGCTGCGTCTGCAACGCCTTGAGGCGGGTCGATTCCTCGTTCATGTCGGCATCTACCAGGCGCCCGACACCCTTGTCGATCACGTCGAGAAGGGTCGACACGAACTCATCCTGCATGTTGATGCGGCTGGTGATGGCGCCGAGGGTGGCGGCCGAATCCGTCAGCTCCTGCATCATCGCCTCGACGGCCTTCAGCATGCCGGCCAGATCATCGCTCGTGGTCGTGTTGTCGAGCGAGATTTCAGCACCGGTGCCCATCAGGGTGGAACCGGCGTTCAGCAGGTAGTAATTGGCGACCGTCGTGCCAGCCGTGCCGTTCGGCTGGGTGACCGACCAGTCCTTGGTCAGCACGCCGCGACCGGCGCTGTGGGTATCGATCATCACCGAGCCGGCTGCGTCATAGGCAAGCGTCGTCAGAGACACGGCGCCGTCGGCCGCGCGGTTGAACGAGGCAACGATGTTTTTCACCGATGCACCGGTGGTCGCGGTGTTGTACAGCCAGTTTTCGCCGGAGAACGAGGCCGATTCCGCAATCGAGGCCAGCTGGTTCTTCAGCTCGGTCAGTTCCTTGTTGATCTTCGTCTTGTCGACGCCGGGCTCGGATGCGGCGACGATCTTGCTCTTGATCTCGTCGACGACGGAGATCGCCGATTCAAGACCCGTATAGGCCGTGTCGGTCTTTGCAGCGCCAAGGCCCAAGGCGTCCTGAACGGTGCCGAGCGCCTTGTTGTCGGAACGCATGGTGGTGGCAATCGACCAGTAGGCGGCATTGTCTGCTGCCGTTTCCACGCGGTAGCCGGATGAAATCCGGTTCTGCACCGTTTCCATGTCTTTGTTGATCGAACGAAGCGTCTGGAGCGCAGCCATTGCGCCGGTGTTGGTGATGATGCTGGTCATGGAGGAGTGCCCCTGGCGTTTCTAAAGGGACATACCGGAGGCTTGGCCGGTAACGCGCGATCAGCATCATGCTCGCTGCCTGGGCTTGCGGCCACAGTCAGCTCGGCGTTCTTGAAGCGGGAGCGCTGGTGCGGGAAAGGCACGCAACGCCCGTGTCTTGACGCCTATTAGAGATGTCGAAACCTGTGCGAGGCTGGATTGGGCGGCCCAGAACGCAAAAAGGCCGCGAGAGGGGCGCGGCCTTGATGAAAGCTTTGAAAGGATCCGGAAGGCTCCTTTGACGTCCGGTCTTACTTGAAGAGCGACAGGATGTTCTGCGAGCTAGAGTTGGCGATCGAAAGCGCCTGGATGCCGAGCTGCTGCTGCGTCTGGAGTGCCTTGAGGCGGGTCGACTCTTCGTTCATGTCAGCGTCGACCAGCTTGCCGATGCCCTTGTCGAACGAGTCTCGCAGATCGGCGACGAAGGTGGTCTGCATGTCGATGCGGCTGTTCAGAGCGCCGACGTCAGCGGCCGCATCCGTCATGCCCTGGAGAACCTTGTCGACAGCCTTCAGGGCTTCCGTGAGGTCGTCGGTGGTAACGTCGAGCGTCAGAACCGAGAAGCTCGTCGTTGCGGTCGAGCCGGAGGCGTTCGTGTACTCGATGTTGGAGGACAGGAGGCCCTTGCCGACGGAGGTGACGTAGGAGCCGGAGGAGTCGACTTCGATCAGCGAGGAGTTGGACGTGTCGTACTGCAGCGTCGTCAGGCTGACATTGCCGGAATTGTCGCGGTTGAACGAACCGACGATCGACTGCGTGCCGGTGCCGGCAGACGCGGTGTGGTAGACCCAGTTTTCGCCGGAGAACGAAGCCGACTTGGAGATCGACAGGAGCTGGTCCTGCAGCTGGTCGATTTCCTTCTGGATCTTGGCCTTGTCAACGCCAGGCTCCGAAGCCGCGGTGATCTTCGCCTTGATTTCATCGACGACCTTGATCGAGGATTCAAGCGCCGTATAGGCGACATCGGTGGTGGCAGCGCCAAGGCCAAGCGCATCCTGAACGGTGCCGAGAGCCTTGTTGTCGGAGCGCATCGTGGTCGCAATCGACCAGTAGGCGGCGTTGTCGGCAGCGTTTTCGATCTTGTAACCCGAGGAGATACGGTTCTGCGTCGTATCCATGTCGCTGTTGATCGAACGGAGAGTGGAGAGAGCTGCAAGTGCAGCTGTGTTGGTCAGAATGCTCGTCATTTGAAAGTGCCCCTATGTGCGGACGAAAAAATCAGGGACATTCCGGTTTCTCTCCGGCAAGGGGTGATACGCTTCATGCTCGTCTCAGCTTTTCCGTGAAAGCGTGACGCACCGCTTGAGTGACTTCAGTTAACCTTACTGTGGTTAACGAAGCGTAAAGCGGATCGGTTAAATCCATTAATCCGTCAGCACATTAGCAACCATAGCCGCAAGGCGGAGATTTTTTGAAGGGGACGGGCGCCGGTTTAAAACGCAAATCGCGCCCCTTGCGGGGCGCGATCCGGTTTCGACGATCCTTGTTAAACGACGAGCGATTAACGGAAGAGCGACAGGATGTTCTGCGAGCTGGAATTGGCGATCGAAAGCGCCTGGATGCCGAGCTGCTGCTGCGTCTGGAGTGCCTTGAGGCGGGTCGACTCTTCGTTCATGTCGGCGTCAACCAGCTTGCCAACGCCCTTGTCGAAGGAGTCCTTCAGGTCGGCGACGAAGGTGGTCTGCATGTCGATGCGGCTGTTCAGAGCGCCGACGTCTGCTGCTGCATCCGTCATGTTCTGGAGAACCTTGTCGACAGCCTTCAGGGCTTCCGTCAGGTCAGCGCTGCTGACGTCGAGGGAGAGGACCGAGAAGCTCGTCGTTGCGGTCGAGCCGGATGCGTTCGTGTACTCGATGTTCGAGGACAGAAGGCCCTTGCCGACGGAGGTGACGTAGGAGCCGGAGGAGTCGACTTCGATCAGCGAGGAGTTGGACGTGTCGTACTGCAGCGTCGTCAGGCTGACATTGCCGGAATTGTCGCGGTTGAACGAACCGACGATCGACTGCGTGCCGGTGCCGGCAGACGCGGTGTGGTAGACCCAGTTCTGGCCGGAGAACGAAGCCGACTTGGAGATCGAAACCAGCTGGTCCTGCAGCTGCTTGATTTCCTTCTGGATCTTTGCCTTGTCAACGCCAGGCTCGGAAGCCGCCGTGACCTTTGCCTTGATTTCGTCCACGACCTTGATCGAGGATTCAAGCGCCGTATAGGCGACATCGGTGGTGGCAGCGCCAAGGCCAAGAGCATCCTGAACGGTGCCGAGGGCCTTCGTGTCCGAACGCATCGTGGTCGCAATCGACCAGTAGGCAGCGTTGTCGGCAGCGGTTTCGACCTTGTAGCCCGACGAGATGCGGTTCTGCGTGGATTCCATGTCGCTGTTGATCGAGCGCAGGGTCGCCAGTGCAGCTGTTGCACCGTTATTCGTGAGAATGCTGGTCATGGTTAAATCTAGTCCCTTGTTTGACGGAATACTGTTGGGGGACATACCGGGCTATGAGTACCGGTGATGACGTCTGGCTTCATGCCCACTCGGTTCCGGATCTTCTGGAAAACCAAACCCGTCATGTGAGGATGACAGTCGCAGACAATCATTGCAGATGTCTTAAGTGGCTATGGACAATTGCAGCTATCGCGGCATTGATTCGTCAACTGTGAGCCCCCACCGGTTTCAGGCAAGCTTGGCTCTTTAGGAACGGTAAACCGAGCGTGGATCCTTCGCGTCCGCGATCAATGATCGGCAACCCAATCCGGAGCCTGGATGTTGAGCCCGCAGACCCTGTTTTCCGATGCTTCCAAGAGCTTTCACCGTGGCCACTTCACCGAGGCGCTGACCTCGCTGAACAAGCTTCTGGACCACTCCAAGGATGCCAAGACCTATTCGCTTCTGGCCCGCACGCTTGTCGCGCTCGGCTTTCGCGAGGACGCCGCGCGCACCTATGTGCTGGCCGCAGAACTCGGTGGCTCGCGCGCCGAGGACCATTATGCCGAGGCCATGAAGATCTATTTCGATCTCGGCCACGACGACCTTGCCTTGAGCCTTGGCCGCCCGCTCCTGCAGCGTGCCCAGAAGGACCCGGAGCTTGCCTTCATCATCACCTCGCTGTTCATGAAGCGCGGTGAAAAGGACATGGTGCGGGTCTTCCTGCCCGCCCTGTCGATGAGCGAGAATTCGCAGCACAACAGCCTCGCCTTCCTGCTTCTGACCGGGACGCCGGAAAACGACCGCGACCGCGAGTCGGTCGCCAATCTCCTGTCGCGCATGCCCAACAGCCTGATCCTGATCATGGCGCATCTGGTGGCCCAGCGCGAGGTCAACAACTATGTCGAAATGGAGCGCCTGCAGCCGCGGCTGGAGCGCATCGCCAGCAATGATCGCCGGCTTCTGGGCGTGGAGACGCCCTTCTACAACCTGCATTGGCTGACCGACGAGGCGATGAACAAGCTCGTCAGCCACAAGGCGGACGCCTTTCCGGCAAGCCACCCGCAGGAGCGGCTGACCATGCCCCATATCTGGGGCCAGAAGATCCGCATCGGCTACCTGTCGTCGGACTTCTGGAGCCAGCATGCGACGATGAAGCTGTTTCGCGCCGTTCTTGCCGCCCATGATCCGGACCGCTTCGAGGTGACGCTGTTCTGCTACACCGACCCCATCCACCTGGAGCACGACACCGGCCGCGAAAACTGGGGCCGTATCGTCAATGTGCGGGACCTGAGCTATCCGGCGACCGCCCAGGTCATCCGCGACCACAATATCGATATCCTCGTCGAGATGAAGGGCCACACCCGCGGCGGCCGGCCGGGCATCCTGAACTTCAAGGCAGCGCCGGTGCAGGTCGCCTGGCTCGGCTTTCCCGGCACGACGGTCAATATCGACCTCGACTACATCATCGGCGACCATTACGTGCTGCCGGATGCCTCCAAGCCGCATTACTGGGAAAAGTTCTGCCGCCTGCCGGAAACCTACCAGCCGAACGATCCCTATGAGCGGCCGCGCCGCGACCTGTTTACCCGCGCCGATGCCAATCTGCCGGACGATGCCTTCGTCTTCGGCTCGTTCAACGCGACGCGCAAGATCTCGCTTGCCAATATCAACCTGTGGATCAAGCTCCTCAAGGCGACGCCGAAGAGCGTGTTGTGGATCATGTGCAAGTCGAACGACAGCCGCGACAACATCCTGCGCAAGCTGACGACGGCCGGCATCGAGACCAGGCGCATCGTCTTCACCAAGGTCGTTTCCTACGAGGAACATCTGGCGCGCCTGTCGCTCGCCGATGTCGGCCTCGACACCTATCCCTATAACGGCCACACCACCACCTCCGAGCAGCTGTGGGCCGGGCTTCCGGTGCTGACGATGAAGGGCCAGCACTTTGCCTCGCGCGTCTCGGAAAGCCTGCTCAACGCCATCGGCGTGCCGGAACTGATCGCCAAGGATGAAGCCGATTACCTGAAGCGGGCCGTTGAACTTTACGAAAACCCGCAGGAGGTGAAGGCACTGCGGGCACGGCTGGAGGAGAACCGGCTGGTGAAGCCGCTCTTCGATGCCGAACGCTTCTGCCGTCACCTCGAAACCGCCTATGAGATGATGGCCGATCGCGCCCGCCAGAAGCTTGCGCCGGACCATCTGGACGTGCCGGCCCTTCCGCCCCGCACCGCACCTTTCCTCATCGAGGGGGCATGAGACTGTAACCGGGCGGGCCTGCCACCGCCCTTCCCTCGTTGAAAAGCTCTCCGGCCCGCGCCGGGGAGCTTTTTTCGTTGCGGCTCCCTCATCCGTTTTGACAGGCAAGGAACCGTCGGGCCCCAAAAAAAATGGCACCGCCGGCGGGCGATGCCATGTGTCATGTCCTGGGAGAAGAGGACGCTCGACTGCGGCCCCAAAAATGTCAGGCAAACTGCGCCATGTAGTGGCGCAGTTCGAACACGCCGTCACCGGCCGGCGCCTGGGCTGCAAATTCCGGCTGCATCACCAGCCAGGATTGCGGGCCCTGATGGCTTGGCGACGGCTGACGCACGATGTTCGGCTTCAGCGCGTCGGGGATCATCTGCAGCGCCTCGTTGGTGATGATCGGATCGACCACGACGGGCCCGCCGCTGTAGCCGGAGGCTTCCGTCAGTGCCGTGACGATCGCCGCCAGCGTGCAGATCTGGTCATAGGCTTCCTTCGTGGCCGGCGACGGATGATAGGCCGACATGCGGTGATACATGATGTAAGCTTCCGGCCAGTTGCGGAACACCATGTGCAGGCGCAGCGCCACCGATTTGCGCACCAGCATGAACTGCACGAAGCGCTCGTGGAAGTTCAGGCGTTCGGCATTGCTGAGGCGGCTGGAGATCTTGGCATGGGAGGCGAGATATTCGAGCCCGCCGAGATAGGTATCCCACTGGAACATGCATTCCTTCTTGCCCTGCTGCACGTCACCATCGGCGGCAACCCCCGTCACGCGCGCAAAGGGCGCCGGCAGGAACAGCACGTCCGCCTTGCCGAGCGCGCGCGTCGTAAAAAGGAAGGCCCAGAAGATGAAGGGCGCAAGGCTCGAGATCGTCTGGTCAAGGATCTCGCGGCGGATGATGAGGAATTCCGGGAAGACATGGTGCGTCAACAGGAAATCCAGCATCTGCTGGTGCTGGTCCTTGGCGAAGCGCGTCGGGCCTGGAATGTAATAGAAGGGCTGCATGTCGGTGCCGCCGGTCTTTTCGTTGACCAGCATCCACGGCGCCTGGATCATGCCGAGCGCCGGATCGGCCTCCAGCATGGCGAGATATTCGGCCACCTTTTCCGGGATCAGCAGGTCGTCATCGCCGAGGAACAGCGCGTATTTTCCGCGCGCCCGCTGCATGGCGAAGGCATAGTTGCTGAGAAAGCCGGAATTCTTCACCCGCCGGTGGTGGGAAATTTCCGGGATGCCGGCAAGCTGTTCCAGATATTCGTTCGTCCCGTCGGTGGAGCGGTCATCGACGATAACCATTTCGAACGGAATGCCCATCCGGCGGAAGGCCTCCAGGTGGAATTTGACATTGCGTTCCAGCATCGGCCGGCGGTTGTAGGTGGGAACGCAGATCGACAGAAGCGGGTTGTGCTTGAGCATGAACATCTCCTCGTAACCGTGGCGGACGTCTCGGCACGGTATTCTGAACACCAGCCCTTACGCCCTGTTGCTTTCGCGAGGCTGATGATGCGCCGGCATTTGCCGATCCCTTGACCGGTCCAGCCCTGGGCAAGCTTGAAGGCGCAGGATCGTCTTCTGATCTGCGGCCTCTCGTGCCGCAAGCCATCCGTGACCTCTTCCAGGGATGATTGGGGGCGGCAGGGCTGGAACAGCCTCAAGGCAGGGCCGGCATCTTCCGGGCACGGCGCCCGGATACCGGTTCTCCCGTACAACACGCCACGGCGGCACGGCCGGGCCAGAAGGAGACACCATGACCATAGCCGCCGGCCCGCTCGCCACCGCTTCGGCATCCGACAACTGGGGCAAGGCGCCCGCTTTTTCCGAAGAGGGACTGACCGGCAGCTTCTGGCGCCTGAGCAGCCTCGACACCGGCGATATCAACCCCTTCCTGGTGCTGGCGCCGGAGGGCCGCGTCGGCAATTTCTTCGATCCGGCGGTGGAATACTGGCACGTCTTCGATGGCCATCTGTGCTTCGTCAACGCGGACGGGCAACCGTCGGCCATCTTCACCGCCGCCCAGACCGAGGACGGCCGGATCGTGGCGCTTGGCGGGCGCGGCACCATCGGCAACACCAATGCGCTGTTCATCCTGACGGCAACGGAGCATCCGCAGCACCCGATCAACGCCACGCCGAAGGGCATGCCGCGCCGGGCGCAGTTCCTGGTCGCAGCCCCGAAGCCCCGCCGGCCGAACCTGGTGGTCGTACCCGCAGGCTCGGGCTCGCTGCACGGCCAGTGGCAGGAAGGCATCGCCGACAACAAGCGCAACTGGGATATCTGCGTCGGTTATTACGGCACCGAGCGTCCCTTCCTGCCGGCTGCCGTCGAGTATCTCGCGCATCTGCCGCAGAAGCGGAAGTTCAAGCTGATCTACGATCTGTTCTACGAGGACAGCCCGCTCTGGGGCTATGACCGCATCTGGCTGCCGGACGACGACCTGCTGATCAGCGGCGAGGACATCAACCGCATGTTCCATCTCAGCCGCCGGCACGAGCTGGATCTGTGCCAGCCGGCGCTGTCGACCGGCGAAGGAAGCCACCCCACCCATCCGATCACCTTCCAGAAGCCCGGCGGCGGCGTGCGCCACGAGCCCTTCATCGAGATCATGTGCCCGCTGTTTTCCCGCCGGGCGCTGAAGATCTGCATCGAAAGCTTCCGCGATTCCGAAAGTGGCTATGGTCTCGATCATCTCTGGCCGAGCTTCCTCGGGCGCCCGGAAAGCCGCATGGCAATCCTCGACCAGTTCGGCGTCAAGCACACCCGCCCGATCGCCACCAATTACAATCTCGGTGTTGCCCTTGCCGAACAGCAGGCCGTCTTTGCCACCTACGGCTTCCGGCTGAGCCCCATCCCGGGCGTGCTCTGAACGGTCGGGACAGGCCCGGGGCCGAAGGCTCCGGGTCCATCCTCAAGGCGGGCATTCTCCTCAAGCGACACATTGAAACATCAAAGGGGCGGCCCGATGTGCCGCCCCTTTGATGTTTTGACGCGATGGTCAGAGAATTGCTGCCCGGCTTGTCAGCTCGCCTCGCGCAAAAGCACGCTCTCGACCAGATGGCCGCCAAAGCCGAGATGGCGGGTGAAGGCGCGGATTTCCTCCGTCGTGCCGTGGCGAAAGAAGAAGTGTTCGGCGCTCATGTCGAGCGGCCGGCGACGGCCGTGGGGCAAGGGTGAAAGCACAAGGTTCATGCCGCGCGCGGCAACCGCGCACTTCACCTCGGGGCTCAGCGACTTGTCGCCGGCGGCAATCCGGCAATAGGCGGCGATGAAATCGGGAATGACCGCACTGCGGAAGATCATGATGCCGGTCTGCAGCGGCTGGGGCGTGCCGCGCCCGTCCGGCGCGATGATATCGGCATCGGGAAAGGCTGCGATCTGCCGCTCGATGATATCGCGGCCGTAAAACAGCGATCCCTGCTCGATGAGCACCGTATAGTCCGAGCCATTGGCAAAGCCATACATCAGGCCGGACAGAAGCGCCTTCGACCAGCCGCTGAGATGGCTCACCCCCTGCACCGCATGGCCGAAATTCTGCTTGAGCCGCATGATGCTGATGCGCGGATCGTCCGGAATGGCGGGCATGACGGGCGAGGCGGAATCGATGATCAGGATGCTTTCCGGCGCGGTAAACGCCTTTATGCAGTGGTACCAGAGGTCAAAGCATTCCGCCGAGCGGACGAATTCGTCGCCGCGCGTGGCATAGGTGCGGGTCTTGTGGTCGGCATACCAGCCGGTGACGACGCTATAGGACAATCCGTTCATCATCGCAGGGGCTCCCAAGGCTCAGGCCTTCTTCTGGATCGCAACCATCTTCGTCTGCCAGCTGTCGATGCCGCCGCGATTGTTGCGGTGGATGAAGACATGCTGGATCTGGCTCGCGACGGCGGCAAGGTAATCGGGATGGGCAAAGGGAATGTCGAAACGGCCGGTCTCGACGAAATCCTCGAATACCTTCGCGCTTTTGTGGCACGGCGGCAGATCCGTCTCAAAGGGCGGCTGCCAGTGGAAATCCTCGATGACGTAAAAGCCGCCGGGCTTGACCTTGTGGAACAGCTTCAGGAAGGCGAACTGCTGGTGGAAGGAGGCATGCGAACCATCGTCGATCAGCAGCTTCAGGTCCGGCAGGTTGCCGGCAAGCCGGTCGAGATCCTCGCCACGGCCGAGATCCCCCCGGAAGAAGCGGAAACGGTCGAGATGGATATGGCTGAAGTCGGAGAGGTCGAAGCCGAAAATCTCGGCTTTCGGGAAATAATCGAGCCAGGTGCGGATCGAGGGCACGTCGGAACCGACGCGATCCTTGGAGGCACCGGCTTCGACGCCACCGCGCTGCAGACCGATTTCCAGCATGGAAAAAGCCTCGTGGCGAAAGCTTTCGAACAGGAAGGAATAGAAGACCGCGTAATTGTGCGCATGCCCCGTGCGCGTTCCCTTGTCGGTCTGGAAATGATCGGCGAGCTCCACCAGTTCCATCGGACGTTTCTCCTTGTAATGAGCGTCTAACATTCAGTTGCAGCCGATCTGGGCGCGCACGCGCACTTCCTCGTCCATGTGGCCCTTGCCGTAGAGGTCCCGCAGGGATTGCTGGCGCGACAGGCTCTGGTAGAGCGCCAGCGCCACCGCCGAAATGGAGGCCTGATCGAGCTGCAGCACGTGATTGAGATCGAAATTCTCCATCAGCGAGACGGCGAGCGCAAAGGTCTCCTTCTGCGCCTTGACGGCTGCATGGTCGCGCGGCCCGCGCTCGTCATCGGCAAGTACCGGCACGGCAAAGCCGTCGATCATGCGCACATCGCGTACCATGCCGTGGTCGGAATAATTCGACATTTCCAGGATCGTGTTGAACACGTCCGGCGCGTCCGCGCGGATCAGCGCGTGGAAGGCGCAAGCATCCGGCGTCCGCGACAGCTCTTCGTAAGCCTTTGCCGACGGAAGCTTGTGCAGGAAGAAGACCGGCACCTTGGATAGACCGAGCCGCTCGGCCAGATGCGACAGCGACCAGCCGGTGCCGCAGAGATCGACGACGATGCTATCCTCGCCGATACGGTCGCGCGCATAAGAGAGATAGCTTTCCGAGGGCTGCATCTTGGCAAGCCGGCTCGTGTAGAAATACTCCGCCTTGCAGGTCACGCCCATGCGGCGCGCGACCTCTTCGAAGAGCGGCACCCACATGTCGCAGTCACGGCTGGAAAACAGCACCCGCCGGCAGCCGCGCTGGCGCACGAGATTGGCAAGCTCGATGCTCGCCATCAGCATCAGCGGAAAATTGAGATTGGCCTGGATCATCTGGACCATCCGGATGGACTTGTCGTCGGACCAGGTGCGCAGGCGCGCTTCGCGGCAGAGTTCGGCAAGCTGGCGCAGGCCGAGATTGATCAGCACGCCTTCGACCGCCGTCGGCTTGTCGAGACGCGTCAGCCGGGCGGCGATCTGGAAGGAGGCCGGCATCTTCACGTCGGAATGTTCGTTATCGCCGAGATGCTCCTCGACCCGCAGGTTTTGCGCAATCTGCGGCCAGATGCGGCCGGTCTTCTTGCCGTCATTGCTGACCACCAGCCCAACCCGGGCGGACAGACCGGCGCGATCAAGCAGGCTGCGGATATGGGTTGCGCCCAGATACATGTCGGAAATCAGCACGTCGCCATGGCGCACGCGCGCCATGTTTTCGGCAATCGGGATCACCTGCTCCTTCTCGACATCCACTTCCAGCGCCTTGACGGCAGAAAGCTTGAGCGGTTCGACACAAAGAAGGTTCGCCAGTTCGGCGTAAATGACGTCGAGATCGTGCGGGCCTGCCAGCACATTAGCCTCCGCCTTGCGGCGCGCGGCCGCAAAGCCCTTGAGGCCGGAGCGTTCCTCAATGAGGGCGAAAATGCCGGCGGGCTCGATGCAGCGCCTGGCAATCAGGGTGTCGAACACATCGAAGGTACGCACCAGCGGGCGTGTCTCGGCGGGCGCTGCAGGTTCGTGAGGCCCGGCGGAGGGTGCCGCGCCGGCCTTTTCAAGCAGCGACGCGCCCGGCGTCGCTGTCTCGCCATGGGCACCGATCAGATAAAGCGTGTCATCGGTCTGCGGGCGCGGTTGAAATGTCACGGCAAGTCTCCGGGATTACGGCAGGGATCCGTGGAGCGGCCCTTCCGGGCGATCAAAGCTCCACCAACATCGGCCCGGCATAGCCCCTCCAGCTTGTGCCAGGCTGGCAGGGAGACAAGCAGGGGCAGGCCCCGAACGGCCCGCCCCTGCCGCCTGCGCTCCAGCCTGGCGAAAGCTAGAAACCCTAGAACCGGTTGAGATAACGGACCGTGCTGCCCTGGCCCCAAGGCCAGCCGCCACCGTCTCCAGACACGATTTCTCCAACCGCACCGATAGTGGACGCTTCATGATCCAGAAAAAGAAATTGGGCATTCTGATCGAGGTCGACAGCTTCATCGGCGATATTGCCCGACACCTGTCAGATACCTACGAGATCATGGCCGTGAGCCCCCGCAACATGCAGGACATCGACAAGGTCGTGCAATGGGCGGATGTCGTGTGGTTCGAATTCTGCAACGAGCTTTTCCTGCAGGCGCTGAACCAGAACATTCGCGCCATGGGCAAGCGGGTGATCGTGCGCTGGCACCGGTTCGAAATCGTCGAATCGTCCTTCCCGCAGCGGCTGCGCTTCGACTATATCGATGACCTGATCCTCGTCTCGCACGACATGCTGCGCGTTCTGAAGAACCGCGTGCCGACGCTTGAAACGAAGACGCGCACCCATGTTCTGTGGAACGGCCTGAACCTTGACAAGTTCAAGCCGATCGCCACGCTGGACCGCACCAAGATCGCCTGGGTGGCAAAACCCTTCCTGCGCAAGAACCAGCCGATGTTCCTGCAGATCATGCATGAACTGGTGAAGGCCGATCCCTCCTACACGCTGCATGTGGCCGGCGCGCAGGAGGAATTCGTCACGATGCCCTATCTGAAGCGCACCACCGAAAAGCTGGGCCTGACTCAGCACGTGCATTTTTACGGCTGGCAGCAGAACATGCCCGCCTTCCTGGCCGACAAGGGCGTCATCCTCTCCACCTCGATCCATGAAAGCTTCGGCTACAATATCGCAGAAGCCATGGCGGTCGGCGCGCTGCCGGTGGTGCACGATTATCCCGGCGCCGAGGAATTCTGGCCGGACGCAATCCGCTTCTCGTCGATTGCCGAGGCCGTACAGCTGATCCGCAGCGGCAGGACGCATCAGTGGATCGATTACGTCACGGAAAAATTCCCGCTGTCCAAGCAGTTGCAGGAACTGGATGCGATCCTGTCGCCGCCGGTTAAGGTGGTGGAAAGCGTGCCGCTTGCGCCGCAGCAGCCCTGGGAAACGTCAGCGTCTCCTTACCTTATCGGACCGGATGCGGGCCTGCCGGCACCGGTTGCGGCAAAGCCCGTGCAGCATGCACCGCTTGCGATCACGGCGCCCACCGTGGAAACGCCACGGCCCGCCCAGCAGCCCGCGCAAGCGCCGCTGGTGTTCGATTCCTCCCGTTACTGGGAGGAACGGTATCGCAGCGGCGGTAATTCCGGGCCCGGCTCCTATGACATCCTGGCCCGCTACAAGGCGGTGGTGCTCAACTTCTTCACCCGTCAGCGCAAGCTGAAATCCATTGCGGAAATGGGCTCCGGCGACGGCAACCAGCTACAGTATTTCGATTTCCCGCTCTACACCGGTTTTGACGTATCGCGCACCGCCATCGAGCGCACCAAGGGGATGTATGCCTCAAAGCCCGGCTATGATTTCATCTGGATGGATGACCCGTCGCTCGACTGGGAACTGCACGAAGACAATTACGATTGCGCGCTCTCGCTCGATGTCCTCTACCATCTGGTCGATGACCGGGTGTTCGAGGCCTATCTGGACCGGCTGTTTACCCTGTCCAGCCGCTATGTGGTGATCTATGCGTCCAATTTCGATGCGGCCGACAAGCGGGGGGCAAGCCATGTGCGCCACCGCAAGTTCACCGATTTCATCGACCGCCGCTACCCGCAATGGACCTTGAAGAAGGTCATCGAGAACCCCTACAAGTTCAAGCTGCAGACGGAAGCCGATTTCTTCGTCTATGCGCAGGACGAGGCCGAAGATATGAGCTTCCTCGATGCGATCCGGCAGGCGGAGCTGATGGCTCAGCGCTGAAATGCAACCGCCGATAGACATCCAGAGAGGGGGATGGCAGCCTTGCCATCCCCCCTCTTTCGTTTGTCCGCTGGTGGCTCGTCAAACGGCGCACCGCAGACGACCAGGCGCCCGCACACCGGTCCCCTCAAAGGCAAAGCGGTGACGGCACGACGATCGGAAAGGGGTGGTCAGAAGCGGTAGAGGGCGGCGGCGAGCCGTGTCCAGCCGGCGCCGGCGTCAGGGGCAACAGGACCTGACGCGGCCCTTGCGCCGGCCACGAAGGCGCAAAGCGCGTCCCGCAGCCCTTGCGGCGCTCGCGCGTCATAGGCAAGCCCCGACACCTCTGCGGGAGCATGACCGTGCGGGGCCAGAATGGGCGTGGCGAAACTTGCCGCCAGCGCCAGATCGGCGGAGGAAAATGTTGCGCGCGGCGGAATGAGAACTGCGTCGGCGGCCTTCAGCAGCCACTGGTGGTGTGCGCTATCGCCAAGCGGCATGACAAGCGGTGACAGGGAGGGGGCCACATCATCGGCCTTCAGCGACACCGGCAGAAGCCGAACCAGCAGGCCGGATGCAGCAACCTCGCGCACGGCGCCAGTGACCGCATGCCACCCGCTCTCGTCCACGCCATCGGCCAGCATCAGGACAAGCCGTATCTCTGCCTCGAGGCCGAGCTTGCGACGGGCGGTTTCGCTCGTCACATGGCTGGGGACAAGCCCCGCATGGCCAGGATGCGCGACGACGGCCACCTTGCCGGCGGCCATCGGAAACCGGGCTTCGAGTTCAAGGCGATGGGCATCGGCATGCACATGGATGCGATCGACGCCATTGGTGATCAACCCTTTTGCCATTTCGTGAGCGAGACCGGTAAACGGCCCCTTTGCTCCAGGCAGGGATGCGACGGTCCAGACGACATGGCCGCCGAGCTGGCGAAAGATTTTCAGTTTATGGATGAGGCCATCCGCCATGGCTTCCGCGTGGCGCAGGTCGGCAGCCTGGCGCAAACAAGCCTCGGCGTCGCAGAGATGCACGACCAGGCTTTGACCCGGTGAACGCTGCTTTACCCGTGCAAGCGCATCCTCCATCGTTCCGGCACAAAAGGCGCCGGGCTCGGCAAACACCCCCTCCAGCATGGCTGCGTCATGCGGATGGGCACCGACCAGCACCACCTTTATTCCATCGAGCGCCGGAAGCGGCGCCTGACCTGCGGCAGCTTGGTTGGGGAGAGGCAGCGTTCGGTCGGACAAGGCGTGAGGCAGCAAGTCCAGAAGCTGGATCTGCTGCTGGCGCAGAACCTGCAGCGCCCGCACCGTTTCCACCTGAAACTCGCTCAGCATCTGCTGCTGCTCGGCGACATCCTCGACGCGCCGGCGCAGCTGTTCGGCAAGCGGCATCCGGCCTGCGGCGAACGATCCGGACCGATGATCCTGCTGCTGCTGCATGTTCGCTTCTCCTGCCAAGCTCTTTGTAAGGGTCGCGTGCGTGCGCATGGCCCTTTCAAACCTTATCGGTATTCAGCCTTGCCCCGGCCTTTCGGCCGGCGGCCCCTGTGACAGCCCTGCGCAAGTTTTGCAGGCTAGCAATGACCGCTGGAAGCAAGCGCCATCATCTGCGGAGGCTGAATGTCGGTAACAAGCGTGATCATCCCGGCCTACAATGCCTGCCAGAAGCTCGATCGTGCACTGCAATCGGTGCTGTCGAACGACAGCGTGCTGGAGGTCATTGTCGTCGATGATTGCTCCACCGACGCAACCTCCGACGTGGTCTCGGCATGGACGATGCGCACGCCGCGCGTGCGGCTCGTGCGCCAGCCGATGAACGGCGGCGCGGGTGCTGCGCGCACCGCCGGCCTGCAGGCGTCGCGCGGTCGATATCTCTATTTTCTCGACGCGGACGACCTGCTGTTGCCGGGCGCCATCGACACGGCAACCGAGGCCATTGCGCAAACGGGTGCCGATGTGGTCGCCTTCCGCTACGGGCTGGTGGAAGACGCGATGTCGCCCGTGCACCCGATGCAGCCGATCGATACCAATATCTGGTCCGCACTGTGCGGCGCATCGCCCTTGCGCGTCCTGGGCCTCGATGAGGGCGGGCGCATCCTCACCACCGTCAACTATCCGTGGAACAAGATCATCGATGCCGCGCACTACAAGGCAAACGGCCTCTATTTCTCAAACACCCGCGTGCATAACGATGTCTACGCGCACTGGCACATCTATCTCAATGCCCGCAGGATCGGCCTCCTGAACCGCCATCTGATCAATCATGTGGGCGCGCCGGGCAATGCGCAACTCTCCAACAATTTCACCCGCCAGCGTTTCGACATTTTCCAAGCGCTCGACGAGGTGGAAGCGCTGTTTGCCGCGCGCCCGGACGTGCGGGCACGCCATTACGTCTGGTTCCTCGCCTTCAAGCTCGACATTCTCAACTGGATCTCGTGGAACCTGCAGCCGGAACTCCACCCGGAGTTCATCCGGCGGATCGAACAGAACCTCGCAGGATATGGCGATCAGGATTATCTCGCCGCTTATCTGCAGGACAAGCAGACGGCTGTCCTTTCGCTCTACCTGCGCCATAACGCAGGCAGTGTCCTTGCCCCGCCGCGCCAGGCGGCCTGACCGGAGATTTTGAGGATATGACACAACAGGAAGACGCTCACGCCCGCGAGATGGAGCCTGCCCTGCGAAAGGCCATCGCGGATCTGGACGAGATCGCGGCCGGGCAGCAGACGCTGATCGACATCCATGTCGAAACCACCCGTTTGCTGCAGAACATGATGGACGTCCAGCGACAGGCGCTTGCCCGGCTCACCCGCTGAAGGCCGCGCGCTCAGTTGAACGAGCGCACCAGGCTTCCGACCAGGAGGTTCCAGCCGTCGATCAGCACGAAGAACAGGATCTTGAAGGGCAGCGAGATGGAGGTGGGCGGCAGCATCATCATGCCCATGGCCATGGTGATGGCGGCAACGACCATGTCGATGACGAGGAAGGGCAGCACGATCAGGAAACCGATCTCGAAGCCGCGGCGGATTTCCGACAGCATGAAGGCCGGCACCAGCACGCGATAATCGATGAGATCCGCCGTGCCGACCGACTGGCCGCGCTCGCGGGCGATATCGACGAAGAGCGACAGATCCTTGTCGCGCGTATTGGCGCTCATGAAGGTGCGGAAGGGCTCGGCAATCCGCTGGACCGCTTCCGCCTCGTTGATCTGGTTCTGCAGAAGCGGCTGCACGCCCTCGCTCCAGGCCCGATCGAAGGTCGGCGACATGACGTAGAAGGTCATGAACAGCGACATCGAGATCAGGACGAGGTTGGAGGGAGCCGTGGCAAGCCCCATGCCGGTGCGCAGGATCGAAAAGGCGATGATGAAGCGCGGAAAGCTCGTCACCATCACGAGAATGCCCGGCGCGATGGAGAGCACCGTCAGGAGGCCGAAGGTGCGGATGATCCACGCAGCCGCAGACCCGTCGATCGGCAGGTTCAGGAGGTCGGTCGGCGATTGCTGGGCCAGCGCAAGGCCCGGTATCGCCAGGAAGGCGATCAGCAGCGAGATCAGTCGAATCATTCGATCACGAAGGTCCTAAACATCACTCTGGATACTTTGCCTTGCGAACGCAGGTCAACACGTTCCTGAATGTCGTCCTTAAGATATTGAAAGCCGCGCGGCCCCTCGATCTGCTGCAGCGAAACGGTGCGCATGAAGGCCAGAATATCCTGGTGAATGTCTTCCGCCATGGCCAGTTCGGGCGGGCCGTTGAAGGCAAGCGCCACCTCCAGCCGGATCCAGCTGTCGGAAGGATAGGCAAGGTTGGTGGTGATCGGCTCGAGCTGTACGACGCCGGCCGCCGGTGTCGCGATATGCGGCAGTCCCGCGTCCTTCTTCTCGCCATGGCCGCCGGCCGCCGGGGCGGCAGCTGCGGCCGCCGCGGGCTTTTCGGCCACCGGCGCTTTCGGCGCAATGAGGCCGCCCAGCACCCAGCCACCGCCGGCACCGACCAGCGTCACGATGGCGACGCCGGCGATGGTCATTACCATCGAGCCCTTCTTTTTCTCCGGGGCGCCTTCGACTGCCTCTTCCATGGTCTTTGTCCTTTTGCGTGCCCCCGCAGGCGATGTGCCTTGACGGGGCCACCAGTTCCTCGAAACGGCTCAGAAGGGCGAGAACAGATCGACGACCTGCTGGCCGACCGGCGGCTGCTGCATTTCCATCAGGCGGCCACGGCCACCGTAGGAAATGCGGGCCTCGGCGATCTTGTCATAGGAGATGGTGTTCTTGGCGTTGACATCCTGCGGCCGCACGATGCCGGCGACGTTGAGGATGCGGATCTCGTGGTTGACGCGCACTTCCTGCGAGCCGGAAATCAGCAGGTTGCCGTTTTCGAGAACGCCGGTGACGACCGCGGCCACCAGCAGGTTCAGCTTTTCGGAGCGCTTGGTCGAGCCCTTGCCCTTGCTGGACGAATCGGAATCGCTGCTCATGTCGCCATCGGTGGAGGGCGTGAAGCCCAGAATATTGGCGGCAACGCCCCATTTGAGGCTCGTTCCATTGGTGCGGCTGCGGTCGGTTTCGTTGTCGAAATCGGCCTTGTCGTTGATCTGGATGTCGACCGTCATGATGTCGCCGACATTGAGCGCGCGCGCATCCTTGAAGAGCGCCGCCTGGCTGTCGCTCCACAGCGAATAGCCGCTTGCCCGCTGGTGCGGCTGCTTGGGATAGAGCGACATCTGCGGCGTCTGGGCATAGTTAAGGCCACTGCCGATCGGGCTCATGGACGGCGCATTGCCGATTTCCTTGACGGTCTGGCTCTGGCAGCCGGCAAGCAGGAGAACGGCCAGCAGGGCGGGTGCGCGCTTGGTCATGAACGGTCCTTCGAAGTATTGGGGTCTGACGCGCTGGACAGGATGGAGGAAATCAGGCCGGCCTTCTTCGGATCCATTTCGCTGAGGATCAGGCCCGACTGGCGCGCCGGCAGTTTCATGATGATGGCGGCGGCAACGCCCGGCTCCATCGCCTCGAGCCGCGGCGCGGCGGCATCGGCCTTCATCGTCTTGTAGATGTCGACCAGACCGGCCTGGGCGCTGGCGAGGAAATCGTTGCGGCGCTTCAGCCAATCCTCGTATTCCGCCTTGCGGGTTTCCAGGACGACGATGCGTTCGTCGACACCCGATTTCAGCTTGTCCAGCTCCTGCTTCTGCAGGAGATAGCGCTGGTCGCGGGCGCTGTCGGCGATATTGGTGCAGAACTTTTCGATGTCCTGGCCGGTGGTCGTCGGAAACTGTGCGCCATTTTGCGGCGCTGCCGCCTGCTGCGCATTCACCGGCGGAACCAAAAGCAACAGGGCGCAGGCCGCCAGAAGCTTGGGTACGAGCCCGAGGGGCCGGACGTGGAGGGGAAACACGGATAGCGTCATCTGCTTGCCCTTGATCATTGGATCACCAGCTCCGCCTGCAGCGCGCCGGCCGACTTGATGCCCTGCAGGATGGCGATGATGCCGTCCGGCTTGACGCCGATGCTGTTCAGTCCGGCAACCAGACTGCGCAGGTCCGGACCGTTGAGGATGGCGACATTGCTGCCGCTCTTCGACACACTGATATCCGTCTGCGGCTGCACGGCCGTCACGCCCTTGGAAAAGGCTTCCGGCTGGATGATCTGCGGCGTCTCGTTGACCTGGACGGTGAGCGTTCCATAGCTGACGGCAACCCGCGACACCTTCACGTCGGCACCAATCACGATGGTGCCGGTGCGCTCGTTGACGACGACCTTGGCCGGCGTATCGGTATCCACGACGAGGTTTTCGATCTCGGCCATCAGGCGCGTGAGATCGGCCGTCTTCGGCTTCTGCACGATGACTTCCTGGGAATCGCGCGGCTCGGCAATCGGCGCGCCATAGCGCTGGGCGGCGTAATTGTTGACGATATCGGCAATGCGCACGGCCGTGGAAAAATCCGGGTTGCGCAGCTGCAGAACGAGATTGACCGCATCCTTGAACTTCGACGGCAGTTCGCGCTCGATGATGGCGCCGTTCGGCACGCGGCCGGCCGTCGTGATGCCTTCGGTGACGGAGGCGGCCTGGCCTTGCGCGGAAAAGCCCGACACGATGACGGAGCCCTGCGCTACGGCATAGATCTGTCCGTCCGCACCGGTGAGCGAGGTCATGATCAGCGTGCCGCCGCGAAGCGACGTGGCATCGCCGAGCGAGCTGACGGTCACGTCGAGCCGGCTGCCGGGGCTTGCGAAAGGCGGCAGGTTGGCCGTCACCATCACGGCGGCCGTATTCTTGGCACTCGACTGGCCGCCTTGCGTGGAAATGCCGAGGTTCTGCAGCATGGCGCGCATCGACTGCTCGGTAAACGGCGAGGACCGCAGGCCGTCGCCCGTGCCCTGAAGGCCGACGATCAGGCCGTAGCCGATCAGCTGGTTGTCGCGCCCCGCCTGCAGCGAGGCGATGTCCTTGATGCGTGCCGCATCCGACAGCGCCGGATCGGCAAAGGACAGCATGGAGAGGATGGAGAGGCCGGCGGCGAGGAGAAGACGCTTCATCATCATTTTGCCATGACCTGTACGGAGCCGTCACCCATCACGGTGCCTGACACGGTGACGCCGGAATCGAGATTGCGCACGTGGATCACGTCGCCGACGGCTGCGTTTTCAAGCGGCGTGCCGGAGGCGGAAATCATCATGTTGCCGACGGCAAAGGTCAGCCGGACGGAGGCGCCGCGCTTGACCGCAAAGGGCGCGCGAAGCGAGCCCACCTGGATGGTGCGCCCGGGCAGAAGAGTGCGCGTGCTGATCATGCCGGCGACCTCGTCGATTGAAGAGGCATAGCCGCCGGCGATATTCGGGTTGGTCACCTCGACCTCCTTCAGCGCGGACGCAGAGATTTCCTGTCCGGGATAGATGATCTGGGTGGGCACGATGGCGACGCCCATATCGGCATGGGCAGCGGTTGCGGCCGTGCCTGCGCAAAGGCTGAGAAATGCCACCTGTGCGAGATGCTTCATGCTGCGTGTCCGGCGGAACATCATGTCTGCCACCCTCTTTCAGTCCGGTTACTTCAGGTTCTTGGAAACGATGGAGGCCATTTCGTCGGCGGTGGTGATCACCTTCGAATTCATCTCATAGGCGCGCTGGGCCGAGATGAGGTCGGTGATTTCCTTGACGGCATCGACGTTGGAGGCTTCCAGATAGCCCTGTTTCAGATAGCCGAAACCGGGGTCTTCGGGGGCTGCCACCGTGGCGGTGCCCGATGCGGCCGTCTCCTGGAACAGGTTGTCGCCCAGCGGCTTCAGGCCGGCTTCGTTGGCGAAGTTGGCGATGGTCAGCTGGCCGACCTGGGTAAAGGTCGAGGCATTGCCGATGCGCACGCTGACCTGGCCAGTGCGGCTGATCACGGTTTCGGTGACATTGGCCGGAAAGGTGATGTTGGGAACCACGGCATAGCCGTCGATCGTCACCAGCTCTCCATTGGCATTGGTGTTGAAGGCGCCGGCGCGGCTGTAGAGCGTGGTGCCGTCCGGCGACTGGATCTGGAACCAGCCACGGCCGACGACGGCCAGATCGAGATCGTTGGAGGTCTGGGTCAGCTGGCCCTGCGTGTGGATGTTGCGCACGGCGGACGTCTGCACGCCAAGGCCGATATTGGCGCCTTCCGGCACGATGGCCTGGTTTGCCCGGTTCGGCACGCCTGCGGCGCGTTCCGTCTGGTAGAGCAGGTCGGCAAACTCGGCGCGGGCGCGCTTGTAGCCGGTGGTGTTGATGTTGGCGATATTGTTCGCAATGACTTCAAGATTGGTCTGCTGGGCATCCATGCCCGTTGCAGCGACAGAAAGCGCTCTCATGTCTTCGTCCTAACCGTTACATCTGCATCTTTGTGATTTCGAGATAGGCGTTGACGATCTTGTCGCGGAAGGCGATCGCCGTCTGGAGCGACTGCTCCGCCTGCATCACGGCATCCACCACCTCGCGGGTATTGGCCGTGCCCTTGATGCCTTCGAAAGACATGGCTTCGGCCGTCTTGAGGTTACCCGCCGCCTCGCTTGCCATGTTGCCGAGCACGTTTGCAAAGCTCATGGCGGAATTTTCCGCCTGGGCCGCCGAACCGGCGATCGATGTGGAGGAGCCGGAGGTTTCGGTGGCGCTGGCGCCAAGACCACGGGTCAGCGAAAGGGAACTTACGTTCTGGAGTTGGTCGATCATTGCGAAGCCTTCAGGAGGTCGATCGTCGCGGCCATAAGTTCGCGCGTCTGCTTGATGGTCTGGAGATTGGCGTCATAGGTGCGGTTGGCCTCGCGAAGGTCGGCCATCTCGATCAGCATGTTGACGTTCGGCATCTTGACCATGCCCTTGTCGTCGGCGGCCGGATTGCCCGGATCGTATTCCTCGACGAAATCCGACTGGTCGGTGCCAAGCTTCTTGACGTTGACCACCTGCGCGCCGGACGCCTTGTCCAGCTCGTTCCCGAAGGTGATCGTCTTGCGGCGATAGGGATCGGCGCCCGGCGTATCGCCGGTGGAGCGGGCATTGGCGATGTTTTCGGATACGATGCGCAGGCGCGTGGCCTGCGCTTCGAGGCCGGAGCCGGCAATTTTCGAAGCGGCGGAAAGCGGGTCCATGATGGGTCTACCTCTTGACTGTCATCAGCATCATGCGATGGAAGGATTTGACGAGGTTGGTGCTCAGCTCGTACTGACGCTTGATCTCGCCCGTCTTGGTCAGTTCTCCGGCAAGCGCGACCGTATTGCCGGATTCCTGGATACCGATTTCGTTGTTGAGCTTTTCCTCTTCCACATCCACGTTGATCCGGCTGTTGACGTCGGTGCCGGACAGGTGGCCCGGCTGCGTGCGGGCCATGCTCATGCCCGTGGAGTTGAGGACGGCCGAAAAGGGCGTGACGTCCTTGGCCTTGTATTGCGGTGTGTTGGCATTGGCGATGTTGCCGGCAACAACCTCCTGGCGAATGGACAGCCATTCCGCTTGACGCGAAGCCAGATCGAACAGTTGAATGGGTTGCATGGGCGTGTCTCCATTTTGTAAGGAGACCCTAGGCGCTTAATCTTGCGTCAGACTTACGGACCGGGCGTTGCGCCGTCCTTGTAGACCTCGCCGTTCGAGGTGACGATCACCCATTTGCCGTTGCGCATCTCGATCGTGGCAAGCCGGCTGTTATCGGGAAGGATCGATCCCACCCGCACCATGTACATGCCCTTGTTGTCCTGGATCAGCGCCCGCCCGTTGGCGACATGCATCAGGCGAAAGCCGTTTCCGCCGGGAAAGGGCTGGTCCTGCGGGGGCGCACCGTCGGCCTGGGGGCCGCGCCCGGGGGTGGCAACGGTTGCCGTGGTCAGCGCATCGATGGCGTCCGGCCGGATTTCGGCCGGCGTCGTCTTGTCGTCATTGTCGATGAGCGCCAGCGGCGAGACGCTGAAGACCGGCCGCGGCGGGCCTTCCGGCAGGTCGCGCGTCAGCGCCATCGGCGTCACCCGTATGCCGAACTTGTCCTCGTTGAAGAAGACGTACCAGGGAAAGGCGGCCGAGGCGACGGCCAGCAGGATGCCGGCACCGGCGAGCATCCGGTCACCCGACAGGCGCTGCCCCGGCAGCTGCTTGCGGGGCACGCCCGCGTCGTCACTCACATCACTGCGCATGGGCGCTCATCCTCTTTGTCTTCCAGGGCCTGGAGCCGGAGCCGCGCCGGCGCGAAGCGCCGTTGCCAGATCCGCATAGGCGTCGGTCACCGGTCCGTCGCCGGGTGACTGTTTGAGCACGTCGTAGATGATCGGCACCTGCTTGATCGCCATGTCGAGATCCGGATCGCTGCCGGTGCGGTAGCCGCCGATCAGGCGCAGGTCGCGCGTCTCCTCGAACCGGTGGATCAGTGCCTTCAGCCGCGACACCAGCTTTTCCTGGTCGCCGGTCCAGGCCTTGCGGGCAAGACGCGAGATCGACGACAGCGGATTGATCGGCGGATAGCGCCCCTCCTCCGCCAGGCTGCGTTCCAGAACGATATGGCCGTCGAGAATGCCGCGGGCCGAATCGGCGATCGGGTCGTTGTGGTTGTCGCCATCGACGAGGATGGAGATGATCGCGGTGATCGTGCCCTGCCCCTCCGCACCCGGGCCGGAGCGTTCCAGAAGCCGCGGCAGCTCGGTAAAGACGGAGGCCGGATAGCCGCGCGCGATCGGCGGCTCGCCGGAGGCAACCGCTACCTCGCGGATGGCATGGGCAAAGCGAGTTACGCTGTCGGCGATGAACAGGACATTCTCGCCCTGGTCGCGAAAATGCTCGGCAATGGTGATGCCGACGAGCGGCGCCATCTTGCGCAGCATCGGGCTCTCGTCGCTGGTCGCGACAATGGCGATGGATTTCGCCATGTTGTCGCCGAGAGTATCCTCGATGAATTCGCGCACTTCACGGCCGCGTTCGCCGACGAGCGCGATCACGACGCGGTCAAAAGCTTCGGCACGCGCCATCATCGACAGAAGCGTCGACTTGCCGACGCCGGAGCCGGCAAAGATGCCGAGGCGCTGGCCAAGGCAGAGCGGCGAAAAGATGTCGATGGCGCGAACACCGGTGCGAAATCCGGTTTCGACGCGCTTTCTTGTCATCGAGGGCGGGGCGGTGTTGGAAATCGAGCGCTTCACCGGGCCGTTCTGCAACGGCCCCTTGCCGTCGATGGGTTCGCCGAGCGCACTGATCGTGCGGCCGCACCAGCTTTGGTCCGGGGCAACGCGAAAGGCCCCCTTGCGGATGACGACATCGCCGATGCCGATCGGCTCGCCCGGCTCGATCGGGCAGACATAGATGATATCGGGTTCGACGCGCACGACCTCACCGAGATGAATGCCGGTTGCGCTGCGATGGGCGACGAATTCGCCGAGCCGGACATGGCGCGACAGGCCGGCGACCGTATAGTGACCGGCTGCAATGGTGCGCACGCGGCCTCCCGGCGCCACCGCCACCGACGGATCGGCAAAGCGGCGCACAAGTTCGGCCATATTCTGCAGTTTTGCGCCCGGGGGTTCGGCCATTCTCGTATCCATGTCCTATTCCCTGCCCGTCAGCGCGTGCCGCCCAGCGTCTTGATCGCTTCGCCGAACTGCTGTTCGGTGTCGCGCATCAGCGCCGAGATACCCTCGAAGGCACGGTTGACCTGGATCAGCTCGGTCATCTGGCCGATCGCATTGACGTTGGACTGTTCGAGATAGCCTTGGCTCACGCCGACATTGAAGGCGTCGACCACCGGTTGCGGCGGATCCACCGGAATGACGCCGGCATTCTCGTAGCGCAGGTAGCCCTTGGAAATATCAGAGCTGAACACGCCGAGCGTCGCGACCGGATTGCCATCCTGGCTGATGCGGCCATCGGCACCGACGCTGGGCGGGCCGCCGGCCCGGTTGAGCTGGATCGGCGCGCCGCCGGCATCGAGCACCGGATAGCCCCTGCTGGACACAAGCTCGCCGGTTTCTTTCATGGTAAACCGTCCGTCACGGGTCAGCACCTGGCCGCCCGGCGTGCTGATGGCGAACCAGGCATCGCCCTTTATGGCGAAATCCAGCGGATTTCCGGTCTGTTCCAGTGCACCGCTGCGCGTCGAGAGGTAATCGTTGCCCTGGCTGACGAAAGCCACCTTGGCGTTCAGCTCGTTGCGGGTCTTGCTCAGCACCTCGTCGAACTTGACTTCGGTCGCGCGAAAGCCGACCGTATTCATGTTGGCCATGTTGTCGGCAATGGTGTTCAGCCGGCGCTCCAGCGCGATCTGCGACGAAATACCGACATATAATCCGGACTGCATATCATCTGCCTCCGTGTCTCAACTGCAGGGAACGGGGGCAAGGCCCATGATGGGCACCCCTCCGCACGGGTGGAGGGGGCGTTACCCCCCTGATGCGTCCGACACTAGGAAGACAGACTTGCGCGAGGCTGTTTCGCTGGGCTTAGCCCCAAGCGGGCGGTTTCCACAGCCTCACGCAAGCCACGCCCCTTATCCAAAACCTGATACAACCACGGTACAGGCACGCGATGACCATCATAATCGGATTTGTGATCACACTTGGCTGCATCCTCGGCGGCTTCATGGCGATGGGCGGTCACGTCGACGCGCTTATCCAGCCGTTCGAGCTGATGATCATCGGGGGTGCGGGGCTTGGCGGCTTCATCATGGCCAACCCGATGAAGACGGTGAAGGACGCCGGCAAGGCCATGGGCGAGGCGTTCAAATACGCCGTGCCCAAGGAACGCAACTATCTCGACGTGCTCGGCGTGCTCTATTCGCTGATGCGCGACCTGCGCACCAAGTCACGCAACGAGATCGAGGCGCATATCGACAACCCGGACGAATCCACCATCTTCCAGTCGGCGCCGACCGTGCTGAAGAACAAGGAACTGACTGCCTTCATCTGCGACTACGTGCGCCTGATCATCATCGGCAATGCGCGCAGCCACGAGATCGAGGCGCTGATGGACGAGGAACTCGACACCATCCTGCACGACAAGATGAAGGCCTATGACGCCATGGTGACCATGGGCGATGCCTTTCCGGCGATCGGTATCGTCGCCGCCGTTCTCGGCGTCATCAAGGCCATGAGCAAGATCAACGAATCGCCGGAAGTGCTCGGCGGCCTCATCGGCGCCGCCCTCGTCGGCACCATGCTCGGCATCTTCTTGTCCTACTGCCTGGTGAGCCCGCTCTGCTCGCAGATCAAGATCGTGCGCAACAAGCAGCACCGCCTCTACATCGTCGTCAAGCAGACGCTGATTGCCTACATGAACGGCTCGGTTCCGCAGGTGGCGCTGGAATACGGCCGCAAGACGATCTCCGGCTATGAGCGTCCTTCGATCGACGCCGTTGAGCAGGAGATGATGAACCCTGGCGGCGGCGGCGAAAGCAAGGCGGCGTGACACCCATGAGCAATGACGTGCAAAAATCCGCGCCCCGCCTCGATCACGCGCTGCTCGCCAAGCTGACCAATGGCCTTGGCGACCGTCAGACCATCGAAAAGATCTGCGGCGACTTCGGCCAGCTCTATTCGGTCTTCCTGCCCGACGTCTTCCACAGCGAGACGGGCATTTCCATCGAGGTCTCCTATGTCGGCTTCCAGTCGGGGCTGATGCCGGACCTGATTGCCGAGCTTGGCGAAACCGTCTGCCTCAGCAACGGTTCCTTACGCAACTGGTGCCCGAATTTCGTGCTCGCCTGCGGCAACAGCTTCATCATCGGGCTGATGGAGCGCATGCTGGGCGCCGATCCCTCGATGGTCGAGCAGCCGCCGGAACGCCCTCTCTCGGATATCGAGATGGATCTCGGCACGATGGTGTTCGAGCGCACGGCCAATGTGCTGCGCTCGGGCGTCAATACGCAGGGCGGGTTCGAAGCGCTGCTGGAGCGCCCGCACAATGCCGCAGACCGCCCCCCGGCCGATCCGGACGCCCCGGTGGAATATGGCGCCGCCATCCGTTTGGCCGTCGATCTTGGCAAGGTCACCTCGGAGATCGCCCTGGTCATCCCCCAGCGCGCGCTCCTGAAGACGAAGGTGGAAGTGCCGAAGCCAAAAGGCCAGGCCTCGCGCAACCGCAAGGAATGGCATGACAAGATTGCCGAACAGGTGCGCCGTTCGCCCGTGACGCTCGAGGCCCGCATCCGGCTGCAGAGCCTGACGCTGAACGCCATCTCCAGGCTGGTCCCCGGCGACGTCATTGCCTTTGAGGACAAGACCGACGTGCAGGCGCAAGTGAGCGCCAACGGCAAGGACATGTACAATTGCGAATTCGGCCGGTCCGGCGAACGCTACACGGTGCGCGTCAAGGAGAACATCAGCACCGAGCAGGAGCTGCTGCGCCACCTCATAGGATAATCGGAGCAAGGCTCATGCTGCAGCGCGAAAAACAGGCCGCAGTGCAAGGGATGGGCAGCTTCACGCAAGTTTCAACAGGAATAGTGTTTTCATGGCTACGAAGAAAACCCCCGCATCGGATGACGATATTTTCCCTTCAGTCGGCAATGAAGCCGAACTGGATCAGGCCATCGATGACCTGCGCGGCGTCCTGAAGGCGGACGGCGATGCACCGGCCGGCGATTTCGGTGCCGAATTCGGCGCTGAATTCGGGGCCGACACGTCCGCCGCACCGTCTGACTTCGGTGGCTCCGACTTCGGCGGGCCGGATCTGGGCGGATCGGATTTCGGCGGGTCGGATTTCGGCGGCGCCGATCTTGGCGGGCCGGATCTTTCAGGCTTCGGCGGCGCGGATCTGGGCGGTGCAAGCTTTGGCGGCAATGATTTCGCCGCGGCCCCGCCCGCAAGCGAACCCGGCAGCGGCCTCCACGCCAATCTCGACCTGATCATGGATATCCCGATCACGGTCGAAATCGTGCTCGGCACAAGCCGCATGCAAGTTTCGGGGCTTATGGGTCTTGAAGAGGGCGCCATCATAGCGCTCGACAAGAGGATCGGCGAGCCGGTCGAGATTACGGTGAATGGACGGCGGATCGCCAAGGGTGAGATCACCGTCCTGGAAAATGACGATACGCGCTTCGGCGTGAAGCTGACGGAAGTCCTGAGCACAAAGAAAGCCTGATCCTTAACGGGACAGTGAGGGAAGACCATGATGGACTTTGACGATTTCGGAGGCGCAGTCTCCACGAAACCGTTATCCCAAGCTGAGAAAGCCGCTGCCGTCCTTCTTGCGATGGGCAAGGGGGTGGCCGGAAAGCTGTTGAAATATTTTACCCAGAGCGAGCTGCAGACGATCATCGCCTCGGCCCAGACCCTGCGTGAGATCCCGCCGGACGAGCTCTTGCAGCTCGTCAACGAGTTCGAGGACCTGTTTACCGAAGGGGCGGGTCTCATGGACAATGCACGCGCCATCGAAAGCATTCTCGAAGAGGGGCTGACGCCGGAGGAAGTGGATGGGCTGCTTGGCCGCCGCACCGCCTTCCAGGCGTTCGAAACCTCCATCTGGGACCGCCTGCAGGATGCCGATCCGGAATTCGTCGGCAAGTTCCTGCAGCGCGAACATCCCCAGACCATCGCCTATATCCTGTCCATGCTGCCCTCGTCCTTCGGTGCCAAGCTGCTCATCCAGCTGCCCGACAGCCGCCGCGCCGACATCATGAACCGCACCGTCAACATGAAGGACGTCAGCCCCAAGGCTGCCCAGATCATCGAGAACCGCGTGATGGAACTCATCCAGATGATCGAGGCCGAGCGCAACTCCAACGGCTCCAACAAGGTGGCCGAGCTGATGAACGAGCTGGAAAAGCCCCAGGTCGACACGCTGCTCAGCTCGCTGGAAACGATCAGCAAGGAATCGGTCAACAAGGTCCGTCCAAAAATCTTCCTGTTCGAAGACCTCATGGCCATGCCGCAGCGCAGCCGCGTGCTCTTGCTCAACGATATCGCCGCCGATATCCTCACCATGGCGCTTCGCGGTGCCCCCGGCGATATCAAGGAAAGCGTCCTGTCGGCAATCAGCCCGCGCCAGCGCCGCATGATCGAATCGGATCTCGGGGCCACCAATGTCGCAATCAACCCGCGCGAAGTGGCAATCGCACGGCGCGCGGTTGCCCAGGAGGCGATCCGCCTTGCCAATGCAGGCCAGATCCAGCTGAAGGAGCCGAAGCCCGAAGGGGAACAGGCAACCCAGGCGGCCTGATCGCCCGCATGAACGGCCGTCAAGCGCGGCCAACATGGGCGGCAACAATGCCGCCCGACCGGGACCATGACGGTCCCGACCTCTGGAACCGACGACGGCAGCGGCCGTCCAAAGCAAGGATGAAGCCTTGTCGGACGAAGATAAAGACAGCAAAACAGAAGCCCCTACCGGCAAAAAACTGCGGGATGCGGCAGAAAAGGGCAATGTGGCCCATTCGAAAGAGGCGACGCTTTTTGCGTCGTCTTTGGCGTTTTACTGCTACCTTCTGTTTTACCTTCCCGGCAACACCGCAGCGCTTGGCGAGACGCTGAAGGACCTCATCGACAAGCCCGACCAGTGGCGGCTGGAAAACGCCACCGACGTCGTCTCCCTTTCTGTGCATCTCGGCTGGGCCGCCGCCGCCTTCCTGTCGCCCGCCATGCTGATGTTCTGCCTCTTCGGCCTCTCCTCCTCGCTCATGCAGAACATGCCCTCCTTCGTTCTGGAGCGCGTGCGCCCGCAGGCCTCGCGCGTCTCGCTTGCCAAGGGGTTCGCGCGGATCTTCAGCGTGCCGGGCCTCGTCGAATTCGGCAAATCGCTCTTCAAGGTGGCCGTGGTCGGCATCTGCATGTTCTTGGCCATGCGCAGCGACTTCCTGCATTCGCTGGACGCCATGTTCTCCGACCCGACGCTCATTCCGACCACGCTCTATGGCTCGGCCAAGAAGATGATGGTGATCATTCTCCTGGCCACCGCCACGCTTGCCGTGATCGACTTCTTCTGGACCAGGCACCATTGGTTCACCCAGCTGAAGATGACCAAGCAGGAGGTGAAGGACGAAAACAAGCAGGCCCAGGGCGATCCGATCGTCAAGGCTCGCCAGCGCTCGCTGATGCGCAGCCGCGCCCGCAACCGGATGATGAGCAACGTGCCGCGCGCCACGCTCGTCATCGCAAACCCGACCCATTACGCCGTGGCGCTTCGCTATGTGCGCGAGGAAAGCGACGCGCCGATCGTCGTTGCCAAGGGCACCGATCTCGTCGCGCTCAAGATTCGTGAAATTGCCGAGGAGAGCGGGATCCCCGTTTTCGAAGATCCGCCCCTGGCGCGCTCCATGTTTGCGCAAGTCTCGGTCGATAGTGTCATCCCTGCCGCCTTCTACAAGGCCGTGGCAGAACTGATCCACCGGGTCTACGCTACCCGGTCGCCCCAGAAACGGATGCACCAGACACGATGAAAAAATGCGACTATTCGTTGGACAGAGAAAAGATCCTTGCCCAGGCGATCAACCCGGTGGCGACCGAATTGCGGCTTCTGGACGCCGGCGACCTCATCTCGCTGCTGCGCCTTGAGCGCTATGGCAGCATTGCCGACCTCGTCTCGTCGGCGGCCGAGCTTTATTTTCACCCCGGCACCGTCAATTTCGGCTCCGGCGGCGAATACCGGCTGGAATGGGACGGCCCGCCGCAGATCGTGCTCGATCTGGAAATCAAGCCGCGCGGCGTCTCGGTCTATGCACGCCTGATGCTGAGCGACCAGATGGCCGGCATCGAGATCGACCACATTACCTTCCAGGAGCCCTCGCCGGACCCGCAGGAAAACACCGCCTTCCTGTCCCGCAGCCTTCACGAAGCGCGTTTTGCCACCACGCCCATGGACATGGCCGGCTGACGGGAGATTCTGAAGGCAGGGCCGGTCGACGGCGAAGGGGCCGGCCTTTCTCCGATCAGTGAATATAGCCTAGGCGAATCGCCTTTGCGATCGCCTGGATACGATTGACCGAATCGAGCTTGATCGTCGCCGATCCGAGATAGGCGTTCACGGTGTGGACGGAGAGGCCGAGCTTTTCGGCAATTTCTTCGCTGATCTGGCCATCGCCGGCCAGCTGAAGACAGGAAATCTCGCGTTCGCTGAGCGTTTCGGAGGGCACCGCCTTGCGTTCGTCCAGCGCCAGGAGATCCATCATGATCTGGCAGCTGCGCACATGCTGGTCGATGACGGCATCACTCGACACATCGATGGCTGTGCCGCAAAACAGCACATAGCCGTTGCCGACGGCCCCGAGGCGCACCGGAAAGGCGATGCCGGCATAGGGCATGCCGCCTTCGTCCAGCCGTCGGATCAGCGGCGCCGGATCGACAACGGAATCGGCGTCTCCGGGCTCTCCATCGGGTCCCGGCCAGATCATCGGCAGAAGCGAAACGTCGATGTGGTGAATGAGGATGTCGCCATAGGCGCCAATCAGGGCTGCAGTGTTTTCGGTGGCGGACGCGCCCCAGTTGTCGAGCTCGCAGATCAGCTTGCGCTTGTTGGGCAGGCCCGCGCCGCTGACGCGAAACACGGCAAAGCTTGCAGCGCGCATGCTCTTCTGCATGGCGACGAGTTTTGGATAAATATCCGAACGGCTGCTGGCTCGCTGAACACGAAGGTATTGCATTCCCGCTTCCGGCTCTCCCCCCGTTGTCCGCGAGTACCCCATTCAGCCTTTCCTATACAAGATTGTTGCGCACGGCATAGGCGATGGCCTCCGACCGCGTCTTGGTTGCCGTCTTGCGCATGACGCTGGTGATGTAGTTGTTGATCGTGTTGCGCGAGATGCCGAGAATGACGGCGATCTCGTCGCTGGTCTTGCCTTCCGCGATCCAGAACAGGCATTCCAGCTCGCGGTCGGTCAGTTCGAAATCGCGCTCCACCCGCACGTCGCGGGTTTCCCCAAGGCTCATGGCATAGCCGGCCAGAAGCCCCACTTCGCGCAGGCGATCCTGCGACAGGATGATGCCTTCGTTAAAGAGAAGCATGATTGAAAACCGCGTGCGGCCCGTGCAGAAGGTCAGCGAACAGTATTGGCGGCTCACCTCCTCCGGCAGGCTGAGGTCATCGGGCAGAAGCGCAAACTGCGGCGTCAGAAGCGCCAGGCATTTTTCGATTTCCGTGGAGCGGGAATAGCCCTTGGCGAGATCGGCGCCCAGCCGGCGCACCAGATCGAAAGGCCAGTTGGAGGCAACGATGAAATCCAGCCCCTGGTCCTGGATCAGGTCGTAACGGGCAAGCAGGTAATGGGACGCACCGACATAATCGGACAGGATGCGCATGGCCGACTGGATATTGCCGGAGGCTCCGGCCAGAGACAGGCGGCGAAGAACTTGCTCACGCAACAACGCCTTTGGGTGAGCCGGCTCGATGAAATGCCGACCTTCCAGCGTCTGTTCTGCGTTGCGCAACTCCATTTCGTTTCATCTCCCTTTCAGGGAAAACACCTCAAACGCCTGTCATTACCCCCGGATCACGCAACTCATGGTCATCGGCAAATCAATCCGGTTCCCTTGCCTCGTCATGCGCCTCAGCGAATCATGGCCATTTTAGGAAGCCGACACGGAAATGCCACACCCTCGTTCCGATTTCCCGCAAAGCTTTTGGCCACAAGTCGTTCAAAGCTGTGGACCAACCTACGGTATCAGAGGGCGATAAGCAAAAGGCCGGCTAAGCCGGCCCTTACTATCACGACAACGTGATGACTTTTGTGGGTCAAGCCGCGCGGTCGACGGCCCATTTGCGCAGGATCTTGGCGGCGCGTTCCTCGCTGATTTCCACCATGCGGGCAAGGCGCTTTTCCGGGCCTTCCTTGACGCGGCGGTTGAAGCCGCCGTTCGGATCCTCGCCGCCGCCGAACACGTCGTCCGCGTTGTCGAAGCCGAAGTCGGAGCCGAAGCCATCCATGAGGGAGGGACTTCCGCCGCCAGGTGAGAAGTCGGGCAGTTCAAGGCCCGCCGCCTCGGTTGCCGCTTCGCCGGCGACCACCGTGCCGGTGACGCTGCGAACCACGGGGCGCACGCCGAGCCAGACCACCAGGAAGGCGACGGCGACAAAGGCGAGCGAATTGATGATGCCGCCGAGATTGCGCATCAGCATTTCGGAAATGCCGGGGCCGGCCACCGCCTCGTCGAGCAGCTGCGTTTCGAGGAAGTCCATGGCCGTGACGGTCACCACGTCGCCGCGATCGACATTGACGCCCGCCGCCGTTGTGACGATCTTCTGCATCTCGGCCAGATAGGCATCGATCTTCTGCTGGTCGGCCGGCTCGCCCACCATCTTGGCAATGCGACCCTTGTTGACGACGACGGCGATCGAGAGCTTTTCCACGACATAGCTGTTGCGGGTGGTGGCGGTCGTCTTCGAATTGATCTCGTAATTGGTCTGCTCTTCCTTCTTGTCGCTCTGGTCGGAGGATTCCGGTCCCGAATTGCCGCCGCTCTGCGGCGCGGCCTGGGGAACGTTCTGCTCGACGGTTGCGGCACTGTCGGACTGGCGCTGCTGCGACTTCTGGGCTTCCTTGGTCACCTTGACCGAACGCTCGACGCGCGATTCCGGATCAAACACCGTTTCCTGGATCTGCTGGCTGTCGGTATTGAGGGAGGCCGTCGCGCTGGAGCGGAAGTTGTCCATGCCGAGGAAGGGGGCAAGCGCCTTGTCGATATTGCTTTCGATTTCCTGCTGCACGCTCTGCACGACATTCATGGAGCGGGTGAGCGCATTGTTGCCGTATTCATCGCCCGAGGCGAGAAGCTGGCCCGTGGAATCGAGAATGGTCACATCATCGACTTCAAGTGCGGGGACGGCGGCGGCGACGAGGTGACGGATGGAGGCGGCAGCCTTGCGGCCGGTGTCGCTGGAGGCGCGGATCATCACGGAGGCCGTCGGCTTCTGCCCGACACGGCGGAAACTGCCGACATCCGGCATGACGATGTGGACGCGCGCGGCCGCAATGCCGCTGATCTGCTGGATGGACCGGCCGATTTCGCCTTCGAGCGCCCGCACGCGGGTCACTTCCTGCATGAAGGAGGTGAGGCCGAGCGATCCGACATTGTCAAACAGCTCGTAGCCGGCATTGGTGCTGTTGGGCAGGCCGCGCTCGGCCAGCATCAGTCGCGCCTTGCTGGTCATGCCGGCCGCCACCTGGATGCTCTTGCCGTCGGAGCCGGCCTTGAAATCGATCCCGGCCTCGGCGAGCGCCATGCTGACCTGGTTGAGGTCGGCCGTTTCCAGTCCGACATACAGGGCCTCATAGGACGGCTTGTTGACGTAGAACGCCGCCGCAATGACGATTGCCATCGACACCAGGCCGACACCGGCCATGGTCAACAGCTTGGTCTGCCCGAGCGAGCCGAGATTTTTAAGGATTTGTGTGAATTGAGCTAACAGATTCATTCTGTTCCCGCACCGTCAAAAAGGAAAAAAGAGCCCTTTGCCCAACCGCAAGCTAACGCGCGAAGCTTGTGCGAGCGTTTCGCCGGATGCGGTGTGCGAGACGGTGACGGTGGCGGTGGAAAACCGCAAGCGTCGTCAGAAGAAGTCGAAATCTCCCGCAGCCTTGGAGAGCGGCTGCGAGTGGCCGTGGCGCATGCCCTTGGTCAGCGCCTTGTGCATGTCGGCAAGCTTGACGAGGCTGAGCGCGGTCGAGACATCCACCTCCCATTCGTCCGGAATGGTGCCGGTGATCGTATCGATGAATTCTGCGAGCCCGCGGGTTTTCTGCACGGCAAGATCGATGCCCTGCAGCACCTTCATGCTGTCGGGCGCATGCAGGATGGCAGCGCCCCCGACTTCGAGAAGCTGCGGCTCGACGCGCTCGATGAGATAGGCCACGTCGTAGAGTTCCGAGACGATCCGCATGAGGACCTCCGGCAGTTTCTCGTCCATGGAAGCAGATGGCTGCGAATGGATATCGGTCATTGCTTCCTCGGTTAAAAGAACTCGATCGAACTTTCGACAGGTTTTGCCGGCTTGGCAGGACGCTGCTGCTCCAGTGCCACCGTCTTCTGCGTTTCAGCGCCGGTCAGCGGATAGGCCCGGGCACGACCGCTGGCGGGCCAGTATTCCAGCTTGCGGCCGAACTCCCCGCCGGTGGAAGAGCCGACGACATTGATGCCTTCGTCGCGCAGGAACTGCAGCGCGAAGGCTGCATTCTGCTCTCCCACGTTGGAGAAGCTCGCAATGGTCTTGGCACCGCCGAAGATCTTTGCTTCCAGTCGCTCGCGCCGCCCGCCGCGTTTGAGGATGCCGTTGATCAAAAGCTCCATCAGGTGCACGCCATAGCGGGACATGTCCCCGCCCGACATGCCGCCGGGGCCATTGCCGGGCAGGAGGAAGTGGTTCATTCCCCCCACGCCTGTCACCGGATCCCTGAGGCACGCAGCCACGCAGGAGCCCAGGATCGTCGTGATGACCGCATTGGGTTCGTCCGTTACCTTGTATTCGCCCTGGATGATGTTCATCCGTTTGGCTGCGGCCATTGGATTCATTTAAGTGCTCCGAACACCGCCTCGATGGCAGCTTTCATCTTTTCGATCGTAAAGGGCTTTGCCAGCACGTTGTTGGCACCGAGCTGTGCGGCCTTCTGCACCAGCGCGCGGTCGCCCTGCGCCGTGAGGATGATAAAGGCCGCCTTCTTGGTGGTCGGGTTCGTCCGCACCGCCTGGAGCAGACCCAACCCGTCCATCTTGGGCATGTTGAAATCCGAGATCACCAGGTGATGCGGCTGCTCGGCCATGATCTTCATGCCCTGCTCGCCATCGCCTGCAGCCGTGATCTGCTTGAAGCCGAGTTGTGTCAGGGCGTCGCTGAGCAGCAACCGGCTCGTCACCTGATCATCCACGATCAGAACTTTGATTTTTTCAGCGAGAGACATTTATTCGGTACCTTCTTTTCGGGCAGCGGTTAATTTCAAGATTTCTTCACCGATCGAACCCAGAGGCATCTGCTGTTCGACCGCTCCTATTTCATGCGCAACCCGTGGCATGCCGTAGACGACACATGTTTTCTCGTTCTGCCCAATCGTGCGCGCGCCCGCACCACGCATCTTGAGCAGACCCGATGCACCGTCCCGCCCCATGCCGGTCAGGATGACGCCGACGGCGTTGCGGCCGGCAAGATCCGCCACCGAGTCGAACAGGACATCCACCGAGGGGCGGTGACCATTGACCGGATCGCGCTCGACGAGCCGGCAGCAGGGCGCGGAAGCATTGGAGACTTGCAGGTGACGCTCCCCGCCGGGCGCGAGATAAATCTTGCCGATCTCGAGCCTTGCGCCATCGGTTGCCTCATGCACCACGGGAGCACAGATACGATTAAGCCTTTCAGCAAAACTTTTCGTAAACGTCGGCGGCATGTGCTGCGTAATGACCGTCGGCGGGCAGTTCTTGGGGAATTTCTGCAACACCGCAATCAGCGCCTCGACACCGCCCGTGGACGATCCGATGGCGACAATCTTGCGGCCCACACGGTAATCCGCCGTGGGTGCAAGCATGGGCTGCGAGGCGGCAACGCTGCGGCCCCGTTTGGAGCGGGCCGCCGCCTTCACCTTTTCCGCCAGATCGCTGAACGGGCGCGAATCGCCCGGCACCGGCTTGCTGACGCAATCGAAGGCGCCGATTTCCAGGGCCGCAAGCGTGGCGTTCGCCCCATGGTGGGTCATGGTCGAGACCATGATCACCGGCATCGGCCGCAGCCGCATGATCTTTTCCAGAAACTCCAGCCCGTTCATGTTGGGCATCTCGATGTCGAGCGTCACCACGTCGGGGTTGAGCTGCTTGATCGCCGCCCGCGCCTCGTGGGCATCGCCCGCCTGGCCAATGACATTGACCTCCGGATCCGAATTCAGGACAGCCGTGATGAGACCACGCATGGTCGGTGAATCATCGACGACAAGGACTCGCGCCGGCATGGTCATGTGCTCCTCCCGGCGTTCTTGCCTGTATAGCGGTAGGTGGTTATCCCGATATTGTCGAAGAGGTTCTTGGCATCCCCGGTCACCCGCTCGGAATGGCCGATATAGAGATGGCCTCCGACCGGCAGCAGCCCGGCAAAACGTCCCCAGATCTTCGTCTGCGTCGGCTCGTCGAAATAGATGACGACGTTGCGGCAGAAGATCACGTCGAAATTGCCCTTGAAGGGCCATTGCGCCATCAGGTTCAGCTCGTTGTAGGTGATCAGCTTCTTCACCTTGTCGTCGATCTGGAACTTGCGCCGCCCGTCGATCTGCACTTCGCGGAAATACTGCTTGCGCATGGCCGGCGAGACGGTTTCCAGAGAATTTTCGTCATAGGCGCCGGCCCTCGCAAGCGCCAGGATCTTCGGATCGATGTCGGTGGCGAGGATCCGGAAATCGTAATCAACGGCGTTCGGCAGCAGCGACATGACGGTGAGCGCGATCGAATAGGGTTCCTGGCCATCGGACGAGGCCGCCGACCAGATGCGCACGCGCCCGCCATTCTTGGCGCGCGTGATCAGTCCCGGCAGCACCTCGTCGCGCAGATGGTCGAAATGGTGGTTCTCGCGAAAGAAGCGGGTGAAGTTGGTGGTGAGGTGCGACAGCATCTCGCGGCGGGGTCCCGCCCCTTCCGGCGAAGAGACCAGCGCGCAATATTCCCGAAAGCCGCGAAGGCCCAGATTGCGAATATGCTTCGACAGCCGCGAATAGACCAGCGAGGCCTTCGTGTCGTTCAGATAAATGCCCGCATCGCTATAGATCATGGCGGCGATTTCGGTGAGATCCCGCCGGGTCAGTGGATATTCCCCGCTGGCCAGGACCTCGTCCGGCGACTGCTTGCTATCGAGAAGACCAAGGGACTTCATGCGGCTTCGCTTTCGGTGTCGGGGATGAGGGCATCCAGTTCGATCAGGCAGATCATCCGCTTGTCGATGGCCAGGATGCCTCTTGCATACTGTTTCTCGAGCTCGGATGAGACTTCCGGCACGGGCTGGATGTTCTCGTCGGTCACGGTGAGGATGTCGGACACGGCTTCCACCAGGAGCCCGACGACCCGTTTCTTGACCTGCGCCACGATGAAGACGTGGCGCTGGGTCGGTTCGGCCTTGCGCATGCCGAGGCGTGCGGAAAGATCAATGATCGGCAGCACGGCGCCGCGCAGATTGATGACGCCCATCACGTAGGAGGGCGAGTGGGGAAGCGCCGTGGCCTTTGTCCAGCCGCGAATTTCCCGCACCGACATGATGTTCACGCAAAACTCCTGGTCACCGATGCGGAAGGCGATCAGCTCCCGGCTTCCCTGAACAAGATTTTTTCCCGCGTACGACATGACCTACAACCCGCCTGTTAGCCCGTTGCCTGAAGCGACATGTCGGACTTCATGCCGCTGTCCTGGCGCAGTGACTGGCCACGCGAGGCGGCGACCACTGCATCGACGTCGAGGATGAGCGCCACGCGCCCGTCACCCAGAATGGTGGCGGCGGCAATGCCCGGAACATGGGTGTAATTGGCCTCGAGCGACTTGATGACGACCTGGCGCTGGCCCTGGATGGCGTCCACCATCAGCGCACGCTGGCCACCGCCTTCCGATTCCACCAGAAGCGCCACGCCCTCCACCGGATTGGCCTGCGTGCCGCGGAAATTCAGGATCCGGCCGACATCGACGAGCGGGCAGAAGGAGTTGCGGATCGAGATCAGCCGCTGGTTGGCGCCGAAGGAATGGATGGCCGAGGCTTCCGGCTGCAGCGTCTCGACGATGGCGGTGAGCGGCACGACGAGCGTCTGGCCGGCAACCGTCACCACCATGCCGTCGAGGACGGCGAGCGTCAGCGGCAGGCTCATGGTGAAGGTCGAGCCCTGGCCGGGCCGCGAGCTGATCGAGATGCGTCCGCCAAGGGCCTGGATCGAGCGCTTGACCACGTCCATGCCGACACCACGGCCGGAAATGTCGGAGATCTTGTCGGCGGTCGAGAAGCCCGGCATGAAGATGAGGTTGTCGATTTCCTCGTCCGTCAGGTTGGAATCGGCGGCGATCAGGTCGTTGTCAATCGCCTTCTGGCGCACGCGTTCGCGGTTGATGCCGGCGCCGTCGTCCTGGAGCTCGATGACGATGCGTCCCGAACGATGCTTTGCCGTCAGCTTGACCGTGCCTTCCGGATTCTTGCCGGAGGCCTCGCGCTTTTCGGGGCTTTCGATGCCGTGGTCGACGGCGTTGCGGATCATGTGGGTCAGCGGCTCGGCGAGCTTGTCGATGACCGTCTTGTCCACTTCGGTGTTTTCACCTTCCGTGACGAGGCGGATCGACTTGCCGACCATGTCCGCCACTTCGCGCACGATACGCGACATGCGCTGGAAGACGGGCTTCACCGGCTGGGCGCGGATGGCCATGACCGAATCCTGGATCTCTCGGGTGAGCTGCTGCAGCTCTTCGAGGCCCATGTTGATGGCGGATGTGCCGGTCGTGTCGTTTTCGATGACGCTCTGCGACAGCATGGCCTGGTTGATGACCAGCTCGCCGACGAGGTTGATCAGGCGGTCGACGCGATCGAGATCGACGCGGATGGTCTGGCCGGCGCTGTTTGCGGCATTGGCCGCGTTGGCGGCGGCAGCGGCGGCGGCTGCAGACTGGCTTTCCTTCTTTTCGACGCGGGCCGCCGCAGCGGCAAGCTTGGTGACATTGCTTGCGGTTTCGGCAGCGCTGACGGCATTGGCCACCGTCTGGTCTTCTGCGCCGTCATTGCCGTCGTCCGCGCCGGCATCGTCATCCAGGGCGGACAGGTCGAAGGGCACCGGCACCATCGGCAGGTCTTCGGCGACAGTCTGGGCCACCTTGACGTCGAGGTCGCAATCCCATTCGGCAAATTCGAAGACCGAGCGGATATCCTGCTCGTTCTTGTTCGTCTTGACCGCAATCGTCCAGCTGAAATAGGCCTCTTCCGGGTCGAGCTTGTCGAAGGCCGGCAGGGCGGATGTATCGCAGTTGATGCTCATTTCGCCGACGCGCGACAGGTCGCGCAGCAGAAGGGCCGCTTCGTTGCCCTTGGCATAGAGTTCGCGGCGGGGCTTGAACTGCACCTCGAATGTCGTCGGCGCCATCACCGCTTCTTCTTCGCCGCCAAATCCGTCGAAGGTGAACGGGATCGGCTGGAAGCCGCTATCGTCGGTCGGGGCGACAGCGGGTGCCGGGGCGGCCTTGGCCGCGGCAGGTTTGGCCGCGGCAGGCTTTGCCGGTTCGGCAGAGGCGCCACCGGAGGGCATTTCACCCCGGGCAAGCGCCTCCAGTTCCTTGACCAGCCCGCGGCTTCTGCCCTCGTCGACACCGCCGCCATCGCGCGATGCCGTCACGAGGTCGGCGAGCACGTCCGCCGACTTCAGCATCACCTTGAGGACGTCCTGGTTGGGCTCCAGCTTGTTGGAGCGCACGCAGTCGAGGGTTGTCTCGAAGACGTGGGCGAACGAAACCAGGTCATCAAGTCCGAATGCGCCTGCGCCCCCCTTGATCGAGTGGACCGCACGGAAAACGGCATTCACCGTTTCCGGGTCACGGTCGCCATCATTCAGCTTGAGAAGACCAGATTCCAGTTCTGCGAGCTGCTCTTCGCACTCCTGGAAGAAGATCTCTTTGATTTCGTTCATATCCATCGCAGGAATTCCCGGTTGGTTCAGGCGGTTACACGCTCAATCGCATCAATCAGCTTGACCGGATCGAAAGGTTTGACGATCCAGCCGGTCGCCCCGGCCTGGCGGGCGCGGTTCTTCTTTTCCGCGTCGCTTTCCGTGGTCAGCACGAGGATCGGAACGGCGCGGTAACGTTCGTTGCGGCGCACGCCCTCGATGAAGCCGAAGCCGTCGAGACGCGGCATGTTGATATCGGTCACGATGACGTCCGGATTGCAGTCCTCGAGAACCTCGAGGCCTTCCACGCCGTCTTCGGCCTGGATCGTTTCGAAGCCGGCATTGTTCAAGGTCACCAGAAGCATGTTCCGGATCGTCCTTGAATCATCCACTGTAAGTACTTTCTTCTTCACTGCCTGATCTCCTTCGCGAGCAGATTTTCTATATTGATGCCGATGAGCTGCATGGTCTTGCGGAACGCATCGGAGACTTGTTCGAAGACGAACGCCTTCTTGTCCTCCTCCCAGACGCGTGCGGCAGCCACGAGAACCTGTACGCACTGGACACCGAGCCGCTCGACGCCGGACGCGTCGATGGCAACATCGCTGCCACGCATGTTGGTCAGCTGACCGTGCAGAACCGACGCCTCGTTGAGATCCAGCACCGACACCAGTTTCAGACTGCCCTTCACTGCCTTCTTGCCTGCCATTCCTTCGTCCTCATCGTTCGTCGTCACACTCGCGTGGCGTAATGCCATCGCTGGTCTTTGAGGGTCCGGCCGAAGAGGGCCGGACCAATCGGTCATTACCGGCCAAAGCCGGCGATCTGGGCCGGCAGAAACAGGGCGGCGGACGGCATCATGTCGTCGTCCATGCCGGCCTGCCGGCCGTTGATGTCACCATCGGCATCCTGCGGCCGTTCGGACCAGACGCGCTGGCCGGTCCCGCTTTCGCGCGCAATGCGGAATTCCCGCACCGTGCGGCCAAGCTCCAGGATGACGGTCTGCAGCGTATCGGCACCCTCGCCGGTGCGCGCTGCAAGCTCTGCGCTGGCTGCCATCCGGCCATCGATCGCACGGATCTCGCCGGCCACGCGCTGCAGGCCGTCGGCCTGTTCGCCGGTTGCCCGCGCGATGCCGGCCATGGCGGCGTTGATGTCGGTCACCTGGTGAACGATGCCGCCGATGGCTTCCTGCGTGCGATGAACCATCTTCACGCCGGCATCGACCTGCGATTTCGTGCCTGTCACCAGCTGCTTGATTTCCCGGGCCGCTTCCGCCGAGCGCTGGGCAAGGGCTCGGACTTCCTGGGCAACGACGGCAAATCCGCGCCCGGAATCGCCGGCACGCGCCGCTTCGATGCCGGCATTCAGCGCCAGAAGATTGGTCTGGAAGGCGATCTCGTCGATGACGCCGATGATCTGGCCGATCTTTTCGGCCGACTGCTCGATGTCGGACATGGCAGAAATCGCCCGGCCGACCACCGCGCCGCTTTCTTCTGCCGAGCGCCGCGTTTCCGCTACCGCCTTTTCGGCCGCTGCCGTCTCGTCCGCACTGAGCCGTACCTGTTCGGCAAGGCCCGCCACGTCGCGCGCGGCTGAACCCAGATCCTCGCAGGCCTGCCGCGCCGCCGATGCCGCCTCGCGCCCGGCTTCGGCAACCGATGCGGCCAGCGTCTCGGCCGCCTGAACCTTGTCGGCAAGACGGGCAAAGCAATCGGCCATCGCCTCTACGGCCTGGTCGAGCAGCGCCGACAGTTCGCCATAGACCTCGGGTCGCTCCTTTGCCACGCGCACCGTCAGGTCACGGTTGGCAAGGTGGGCCGCAAAGGGCCCGAACAGGTTGTTGGCGTCCGCCTGATCTTTTTCGCGCTGCGCCTTCAGCGCCCGCTGGTGTTTCTGGCGCAGGTCGTTGATCCGCAGCGATACGGCAATCTCCACATCGACCATGACGAGGCGAATGACCGCCTTGATCGCATCGGCAACGTCGCGTTCGCGCTTGCGGCCTGCCGGCAACAGCGCTTTGGCCGAAAGCTCGCCAATCAGACAGCCCACGAGATGCTCCAGCATGACCGCATGACCGGCGACATGCCAGCGGGGATCGAGCCCCATGCGGCCTTCGGCATCGGAAAGCACCTTCACCCGCTCCGCATACAGCGCATCGAAGCGGGCATCCGTCAGCACGCTCCAGTGCGAGGATTGCAGATCGTTGAGGCGCTGAAGCTGCTGGTCGTCGTCGAAATGGCGCATGGCCTCGGGCGAGGATTGCAGGCGCAGGAAGAAATCGCGCAATCCCGTCTTCAGGCAGGTTTCGAGCGTCGGGCGGAACCGGCGCAGCAGGTCGCAGGCCTCGGCATCAAGGCCGGCGAACGAAAGCCGCTCGCGCAGGCTGCCGGCCTGTGCCTTCCGTGCTTGATCCGATGGCGATTCGTGAGCCAATGCCCGTCCCCAAGTGAAACCGATCCCGTCAAGGACCGGCGTTGAACCCCTCGATTGCGGCCACGGGGTTTGCCCGCGTCGCCGCTCATGCCATTGCCGGCCTTGCCGGGCAGCGCTGCGGCTGTGACAGCCGCCGGCCATGCCCCCGCGCGGCCGGACGCCGCCGAAATCCGGTGGCCGTGCCTTCCCGTGCAGACAGAGCGCAGAAACGCGCCAGGCCCGGAGCGGACAGGTCAAAGCCGTGCGGCTTTCTGGAATTTCATGGAAAGAGATACCGGGTCAAAACCGGTACGGCGTGGCGGCATCATGCCTGGAGGGGATCTACCGAAGTCGTCCCATTTCGCCGTGTCGGACCATTTGTATGGTTAATTCCTTGCGCGAAAGTTAATGTCGGCCAACAAGCGTGAGGAATTCCTCATCAACGTGTTTTAAGGCGCGCGGGAAGTCAAGCCGCAAGCCACGGGCAAGTCTAGTCGCAGACAATCGGCGTCATCTTGAACATGAAGTCTTGAGAGGCGAGCAATGATTGTTCTACACTTTGGATCCGCCGTGATTGCAGGCCTGATTTTCTTGGGCATGCTGGTGATGGCCGCGCGCGATCCGCATCGCGCGGCGATCGCGCTGCGCGTGCTCTGATCTGCCAGGCGAAGGCCGCCGAAAGCGAGAGTTGAGGCGCCGGTAACGGTGACAGAAGGTTGCGCCCGGCTGTTCCAGATCGGTGCAGCGGGCGGCGGACGAATGGGATGGCTGTGCCGCGCCACATCCTTGCGAAGACGGCGAAGTCAATCCTCGTCCTGCGTGTCCGGCGCCGGCTCACACCACGCCGGATTGAAGTCCGACGTGCGGTGAGATGGGCCGTCATGGTTCATGAACCGGAAAAACATGGTGCATGGCCTTCGGACAAGGGCATTTGCAAGCCCGGAGAGGCCGCAAGAATGGGCAAACGGCCCTATTTTTGTCCAAGTCGAAGCGAGAGGACTAGCGCGCCGCCGCATTGACGAATAACCGTCATGCCCAAAGGCTAGAAGCTAGCCACCGCATCAGGTGCCCGATGACACAACCGCATTCCCAGGCCGTTCAGACGGAAACGCCCCGTCACCCGATCATTGCCCTCATCGCCCGTTTCAGGCTGTACCTGACCTCGGCTGCGATGCTGGTCGTGTGCGTCATGATGGCGGTCGCCATCTATCGGCTGACCAACGAGGTGCGCTACGACGAGGTGGTGGATGCGTTGAAGGATACCAGCTGGCGCGCCATTGCACTTGCGATGCTCTTTACGGCGCTCAGTTTTGCGTCGTTGATCTACTATGATCTAAATGCTCTGGAGTATATCGGCCGCAAGCTGCCGACGCTGCCCGTCGCCGTCACCGCCTTCAGCGCCTATGCGATCGGCAACACGGCGGGCTTCGGCGCCCTGAGTGGCGGCGCCATCCGCTTTCGCGCCTATAGCCGGCTTGGGCTGTCGCCGGAAGACGTGGCGCGCGTCATTGCCTTCGTCACCTTCGCCTTCGGCCTTGGGCTTCTGGCAGTCAGCGCCATTGCAGCACTCGTCACCGCCCCACGGCTTGCCGACATCACCGGCCTTGATCCCTTCTATCTCCGCACCGGTGCCGTCGTCGTGCTGGTGGTGCTGGCCGGCCTGCTGTTTGCCGGGCGCAACGGGCGCACCATCCATGTGATGCGCATTCGCCTGCGCCTGCCCGACACGCTCACCTCCTCGCGCCAGTTCCTGATCACCGCGCTCGATCTGGCCGTCTCGGCATCGGCGCTGTACGTGCTTTTGCCGGAAACACATATCGGCTGGCCCTCCTTCTTTGCCGTCTATGCGACAGCCGTGGGCCTTGGCGTGCTCAGCCACGTGCCGGCCGGCCTTGGCGTGTTCGAAGCCGTCATTCTCGGCGCGCTCGGTGGCACGGTCAGTCTCGACCAGCTGCTTGGCAGCATCGTGCTGTACCGCATGGTCTATCACGTGCTGCCCCTCACCATTGCCATCATCAGCATCGTGGTGTCGGAAGCACGCGCGCTCGCGCGCCATCCGCTGGCGGGCGATATCGGCAATGTGGCGGTGCGCATCTCGCCCCCGCTCCTGTCGGCCTTTGCCCTCATGCTCGGTGCCATGCTGATCTTTTCGAGCGTGACGCCGACGCCGGACGGCGATCTCGACATCGTGTCCAGCTTCCTGCCGCTGCCGGTCGTGGAAAGCGCGCATTTCCTCTCGAGCCTTCTCGGGCTTGCCCTTGTTATTTCCTCGCGCGGCCTTGCACAGCGTCTGGACGGCGCCTGGTGGGTGGCGCTGGTTTCGGCAAGCCTTGCCTTTGCCTTTGCCTTCATGCGCGCGCTGGCGCTCGGCGAGGCGACCTTCCTCGGCATCTTCGTGGTCGCGCTTCTGCTGAATGCCGGGCGCTTTCGCCGTCCGGCCTCGCTCTTCGGGCAGGTGCTGAGCCTGCCCTGGGTGATGGCGATGCTGGTCATTCTGGCCGGGGCCACCACGATCCTTCTCTTCGTCTACCGCGACGTGGATTACAGCCGCCAGCTCTGGTGGCAGTTCGAGTTCTTCGGCGAAGCGCCGCGCGGCCTGCGCGCGCTGCTGGGCGTCAGCATCCTGTCCTTCGCCATCGCCGCCTTCAGCCTGCTGCGTCCGGCCTTCCACCATCCCGAGCCGCTGACGCCGGAAGATCTGGAAAAGGCTGTCGCCATTCTGGAAGGCCAGGACAATGCCGACGCAAACCTCGTGCGCATGGGCGACAAGCGGGTGATGTTTTCCGATAGCGGCCGCAGCTTCCTGATGTTCGGCATTCAGGGCCGCTCGTGGATCTCGCTGGCCGACCCCGTTGGAGACCCGGACGAGCGGGCCGAAATGATCTGGCGATTCGTCGAGCGGGCGCGTGGTGCCGGCGGGCGTGCGGTGCTCTATCAGGTCTCGCCCGATCTCTTGTCCTTCTGTGCCGATGCGGGCCTTCGTGCCTTCAAGCTCGGAGAAATGGCGCTGGTCGATCTTGAAAATTTCGATCTGAAGGGTGGCAAGCTTGCCGGTCTTCGCCAGGCGCTCAACAAGGGACGCCGTGACGGTCTGGAGTTTTCCGTGCTGGAACCGTCAGACGTGGCAAGCGTCATGCCGGAACTCAAGGCCGTTTCGGATGGCTGGCTTGCCCATCACGAGACGCGCGAAAAGGGCTTTTCCCTCGGCGCCTTCGAGGAAGACTATGTGTCGTCCCTGCCCGTCGCCGTCCTGCGCAAGGAAGGCCGCATCGTTGCCTTCGCGACCGTATTCGTCACCGCAAAGCGCAGCGAAGGCAGCGTCGATATCATGCGCTTTGCCCCCGATGCGCCCCGCGGCGCCATGGACTTTCTGTTCGTGAGCCTGCTCGAGCACCTGAAAAATGCCGGATATACCAGCTTCAATCTTGGAATGGCCCCCCTTTCGGGCATGTCGAAGCGGGAAATGGCACCCGTGTGGGATCGCATTGGAGGCACCTTGTACGAACACGGCGAACGGTTTTACAACTTCAAGGGTCTGAGGGCCTTCAAGTCCAAGTTTCATCCGCAATGGCAATCCCGCTACATGGCGGTGGCCGGCGGAACCGGTGTCGTGCTGGCATTGATGGATGTCACGCTTTTGATCAGCGGCGGCGTCCGCGGAGTGGTGGGTAAATGAACAGAGGTTTTCGTCCTTTCGCAGCAGCGGCCCTGCTTGCCGCTGCGGTGCCCTTCACAGCCCTTGCCCAGAGCCCGGCGCCGACGTTCGATACCGGCATGATCCCGGCGCCGCACATCTACAAGCCCGACGGCGACATGAAGGCAAACATCTTCCTGCTCTCCGATGCCGATGGCTGGAACGCCTCGGAAGAGACCCAGGCAAAGGCACTGGCTGCCAAGGGGGCGCTTGTCATCGGCATCGATCTGCCGTCCTATCTGGTCGGACTGGGCAAGGATGAAGACGATTGCATCTACATGATTTCCGACGTCGAATCGCTGGCCCAGCAGGTTCAGCGCTCGTTCGGAAACGGCAGTTATCGCTCGCCGGTCATTGCCGGCATCGGCGCCGGGGCCGCTGTCGTGCTCGGCATGGCGTCACAGAGCCCGCCCGCCACCATCGGTGACGCGATCGCCGTGGATCCGGAAGCCGGCATCGCCCTGCCGAAGGTTCTGTGTACGCCGGCGCAAAAGCGCGTCGATGGCGACCGCACCATCTATGGCCTCACCGACGGCCCACTTCCGATGCCCGTCAGCATCTACCTGTCCAAGACGGCAGATCCGGCCGGCAGCGCCCATGCCAAGGAACTGCTGACCGCCCACGAAGACATCGATCTCGAAGACACCGACAAGCCGGCCGCCGACATGCTGATGCAGGCGCTGTCCGACAGCATCGATGCGGCGAGCACCGACGACGAACCGCTCGGCCTGCCGCTGACCATTCTCGACGCCAAGCCGAAGCTCGACACTTTGGCGATCATCTATTCGGGGGATGGCGGCTGGCGCGACATCGACAGCGATCTGGGCGACGTGCTGCAGGCCGATGGCATTCCGGTCGTCGGCGTCGATGCGCTGCGCTATTTCTGGTCGAAGAAGACGCCGGAACAGACCGGCGCGGATTTGAGCCGCATCATCCGGGCCTATCGCAAGCAATGGAATGTCGGCCACGTGCTGCTGATCGGCTATTCCTTCGGCGCCGACATCCTGCCTGCGACCTTCAACAAACTGCCGGAAAGCGATCGCGCCAAGGTGATCCAGATGAGCCTGCTGGCGCTTTCGCACAATTCCAATTTCGAGATTTCCGTCTCGGGCTGGCTGGGCGGCAAGGGCAGCGGCGGCGGCGGCGATCCGACGAAACAGCTGCAAACCATCGATCCGAAACTCGTCCAGTGCGTTTATGGCACCGAAGACGAGGACGACGCCTGCAAGAGCCTTCAGCCGCGCGGCATCGAAACCCTTGGCATCGATGGCGGCCATCATTTCGATGAGGACTATGAGAAGCTTGCCCGGCATATTCTCGATGCCCTGAAAAGGCGCCTTGGCAAATGATCTGCCGCGTGCGGTGACATCGCGTCACCCCGTGTGCGGATTAGGCGAAGGCCCGTCTTTCGAGCCGGTCCTGGCGCGAAAAGCAGAAGAGACGGCACCCACTCACAATTTCCGCTTGCCAACCCGGTCAAAATATTCTGTAGCCAGTCACGAGGACGTGATCCGTGCGGTGCAGAGACATCTGGATCTGCGAAAGACCGCAGGGACAGCCGCGGGCAATCAGGGATGGAGCTATCATGGAAATTCTGACGGCTGCGGGTCTTGCCGCACTTTTTCAGGTCATCGCAATCGATCTGGTGCTGGCTGGCGACAATGCCATCGTGATTGGCCTTGCCGCGGCGGGGCTTCCCGCCCATCAGCGCAAGAAGGCGATCCTCGTCGGCATCATTGCCGCAACCGTGCTGCGCATCGGCTTTGCCACGGTGACCGCCTATCTGCTCGGCCTTGTCGGCCTGCAGCTGCTCGGCGGCCTGCTGCTCGGCTGGGTGTGCTGGAAAATGTGGAGCGAGCTTCGCGCCGCGGATCACGACGCCCACATGGCGCTCACGGATGCTGACGCAGAGATGCCGAAGGTGAACAAGACCTTCCTGCAGGCTGCCATGCAGATCGTCATTGCCGATGTCTCGATGTCGCTCGACAATGTGCTGGCCGTTGCCGGTGCAGCCCAAGAGCACACGAGCGTCCTGATCATCGGCCTTGTCATTTCGATTGCCCTGATGGGGCTTGCCGCCAATCTGGTGGCCCGCCTGCTGCAGCGCTTCCGCTGGATTGCCTATCTCGGGCTTGCCGTCATCGTCTACGTCACCTTCAACATGGTCTATCATGGCCTGGTCGAGGTGATCCCCTATGTGCAGCAATGGCTTGCCTGATCCCGTCCTTTCAGGTGTAACGCTCCTCCCAGGCTTGGGGTAAAGCGACGGGCCTGCCTCGCCCGCATGAAGCCGCAGGCAGGCGCCGGAGAGACGACATGAGAGGGGCGACATGAGGGAAAAGCGCGTCGCGATCATCGGCGGCGGACCGTCCGGGCTGATGGCCGCCGAGGTGCTGATCGGCTGCGGCCATGCCGTGACGGTCTATGACGCGATGCCAACCTTCGGACGCAAGTTTCTGCTGGCCGGAAAATCCGGCCTCAACATCACCCATTCGGAAGATTTTTCACGCTTTCGCACGCGCTTCGGCACAGCCAATGACCGGCTTCAGGCCTCGCTTGACGCCTTTACCCCGCAGGATGTGCGCGCCTGGGCAGGGACGATGGGCACGGAAACCTTTGTCGGTTCGTCCGGCCGCGTCTTCCCGGTGGCCATGAAAGCCTCGCCGCTCCTGCGCGCCTGGCTGAAGCGGCTCGGCGAAGCCGGTGTTGCATTTGCGCCCCGCCACAGGCTGCAAACGCTCGTCGACGGCGCGCCCGTCTTCTCGACACCGGACGGCGAGGTCCGCGTAGCAGCCGACGCCGTGCTTCTGGCTCTTGGCGGCGCAAGCTGGCCGCGCCTCGGCTCCGATGCCGCCTGGGTAACGATGCTGCGGGAAAAAGGCGTTGAGATCGCCGATTTTCGCCCGGCCAATTGCGGCTTCGATGTCGCCTGGAGCGCGCCCTTTGCAAGCCGCTTTGCCGGTGCGCCGATCAAATCCGTGACCGCGACCTCCGATGCCGGCACCCTTCAGGGCGAGTTCGTGATAAGCCGCACCGGCATCGAGGGAAGCCTCGTCTACGCGCATGCAAGCGCCCTGCGCGACCGGCTGGAACAGGGCGGCCGCACCTGCCTCACCCTTGATCTTGCGCCGGGCCGGAGCCTTGAAAAACTCACCGCCGCCCTTGCCCGCCAACCCGCCGGCAGCAGCCTTTCCAACCGGCTGCGCAAGGCGGCCGGCCTTGAAGGGGCAAAGGCCGCGCTGCTGCGCGAATGCGCCAATCTGCAGCACCTGGCCGATGCAGCAGCACTTGCCGGAGCCATCAAGTCGCTCCCCATCCCGCTCCTTGCGCCCCGCCCGATCGAGGAAGCGATATCCTCGGCCGGCGGCATCCGGTTTGACGCGCTCGACGACAGCTTCATGCTCACCGCCCTCCCCGGCATTTTCGCCGCCGGCGAAATGATCGACTGGGAAGCACCTACCGGCGGCTACCTGCTCACCGCCTGCATGGCCACCGCCCGCCACGCCGCCTACGGCATGGACGCCTGGCTGAGGGGATAGCGGGACGCGTGTCGACCGAGTGAATTACGGATATTTTCGGGAATTTTCTGAAGAAAAATGGTGCTGCTAGAGAGATTTGAACTCTCGGCCTCTCCCTTACCAAGGGAGTGCTCTACCCCTGAGCTATAGCAGCATCTGCAACGTCTGTTTGGTCAGCCGTTCGGTGAGCGGGCTATTGCCATAGCTTTTGCGGGAGTGCAAGCCGCAATTTTACTTCCGGGCCAAAAGCTTTGGGCAAAAGCCTGGAAGTGCCTGTGTGTCCACGGCCGGCGTGCATGCGGGGACTTTGGGATTTTCACGCTTTCGGCTATCTAGGCCTTCATGAGCACACAGGACGAATCGGGCAGCGATGATCGCGGGCAGCGCCCGCCAAGCGAGGCGGAGCGGCGCAAGGCACGCGCGGCGCTGAAGCTGCGCGAGAACCTTGCGCGGCGCAAGCAGCAGGCGCGGGCGCGACGGGCGGGCGAGGCCGATATGACGGAGGGCCTTCCGGCCGCAGGCGAGCAGGAGCCCGAGGCGTGAGGCGAGGCGAGGCGAGGCGAGGCGAGGCGAGAGCCTTGCAGGGGAGAGCCCCGCGCAAGCAGAGCGTGTGTAATCGTTTCATTGAAGACCGGGCGGATTTCGTCTAAGGACGCCATCTTTCGCGCCACTACCAGGAAAGGCGGGTTGAGACCCGTTGTCAGTCACATGGATCGCATCAGAATCACCGGCGGCAATGCGCTGCGTGGCATCATCCCCATCTCCGGCGCCAAGAATGCAGCCCTGCCCCTGATGATCGCATCGCTTCTGACGAGCGACACGCTGACGCTCGAAAACGTGCCGCATCTGGCCGATGTGGAAGGCCTGATGCGGATTCTGGGCAATCACGGAGTCGATATTGCCGTCAACGGACGGCGCGAGCGCCAGGAAAACGACTATTCGCGCACCATCCATTTCACCTGCCGCACCATTGCCGATACGACGGCGCCCTATGAGCTTGTGTCGAAGATGCGCGCCAGCTTCTGGGTCATCGGGCCGCTTCTGGCGCGCGAGGGCCGTGCCCGCGTGTCGCTGCCGGGCGGCTGCGCCATCGGAACGCGTCCGGTCGATCTGTTTCTCGAGGCGCTGACAGCGCTCGGCGCCGATATCGAGATCGACGGCGGCTATGTGAATGCCACCGCGCCGAAGGGCGGCCTTCTCGGCGCGCGCTACCGCTTTCCAAAAGTGTCCGTCGGCGCAACCCATGTGATGATGATGGCAGCCACGCTTGCCAATGGCACGACGGTGATCGAAAACGCCGCCCGCGAGCCGGAAGCGCTGGATCTTGCCAATTGTCTGAACGCCATGGGCGCGAAAATTTCCGGCGCCGGCACCAAGACCATCACTGTCGAGGGCGTGGCCTCGCTCTCCGGCGCCCGCCACCGGGTGCTGCCCGACCGCATCGAGACCGGCACCTATGCCATGGCCGTTGCCATGACCGGCGGCGACGTGACGCTGGAAGGCACCGATGCCGCGCTTCTGGAAACCGCGCTCGATACGCTGCGCCAGACCGGCGCAGAGATCACCGCGACGGAGACGGGCCTGCGCATCGTGCGTACCGGCGACCGTATCATGCCGGTCGATGTCGTCACCGAACCCTTCCCGGGTTTCCCGACAGACCTGCAGGCGCAGTTCATGGCGCTGATGACGCGCTCGTCCGGCGTGTCGCACATCACCGAGACCATTTTCGAAAACCGCTTCATGCATGTGCAGGAACTGGCGCGGCTTGGCGCGCGCATCTCGCTGTCTGGCCAGATGGCCCGCGTCGAGGGCGTCTCGCGCCTCAAAGGTGCGCCGGTCATGGCAACGGATCTGCGCGCGTCCGTGTCGCTGGTCATTGCGGGGCTCGCGGCCGAAGGCGAAACCGTGGTCAACCGCGTCTACCATCTGGATCGCGGCTTCGAGCGGCTCGAGGAAAAGCTCACCCGCTGCGGCGCGCTTGTCGAGCGCGTCAGCGAATAAGGCTGCAACTCCGCCTGTTGCTTATCGGGCGCGCCCATCCTATCTCCAGTGCCTGACAGGCAAGGCCGCCGCACGCATCGTGCGCGCGGCCGGTGGAGATGGGATGGCACGCATGACCGAGCTGAAGCTGCTGGCGCTGGACGCGGACGACCTGAAGATCGTCTCCGCCCATATGCAGGACAGCGTTTTCAAGGCAACCGACATCGAGTGGAGCCCGAAGCGCGGGCATTTTTCGCTGGTGGTCAACCGGTTCGTCTGGGAAGCCGCCGCGCGCGGCGCCAAGGGTTTTGAGCGACGCCGCGCCGCAATCACCTTCAAGCGCGTCACGGCCGTCAGGGCGCTCGGCGTTGCCCGCCACCGCGAGGACCTGGTTTATTCGCTTCTCGCCATGCGGTTCGACCAGAAGGACGAGGGGCCGGACGGCACGATCGAGCTCACGCTTGCCGCCGGTGCCGCCATCAGTCTCGACGTCGAATGCATCGAAGCGCAGCTTGCCGATACCGGCGGCGCCTGGGGCACCGAAAACCTGCCGCAGCACGAGTGAGCCGGCTTTTGCCCGCGATGACATGCGGAAGTGACGGCCAGCCTCTTGACAGGCCGTGGCTATTCTGGGGACAGGCGCTGCAGACTTGCCATAAAAGGCAGTGATGATGATGGACAGGCGGCAGGCTTTGCGGCTTCCTGTCCTTGTGTATGAGGGGTGAGTAGAAGTGGCAATCTGGCTTGATCAGGCATCGGACAATTTCGAGGCTGAGTTTTCCGCCTTCCTGACGACGAAGCGTGAAGTCTCGGAAGATGTGAACACCGTGGTGCGGGCCATCATCGAGGATGTGCGCGCTGATGGCGATCAAGCGCTGATCGATTATTCCAGACGCTTCGACCGGGTCGATCTCGCCGAAATTGGTCTTCGCGTGAGCGAGGCCGAAATCGAGGCCGCCCATGCCAAGGTCGATCCCGAGGTGATCGCCGCGCTTCAGCTGGCTGCCGAGCGCATCGAACGCCACCATGCCCGCCAGATGCCGAAGGACGACATCTATGAAGATGCCATCGGCGTCGGCCTCGGCTCGCGCTGGACGGCAATCGAAGCGGTTGGCCTTTATGTGCCGGGCGGTACGGCAAGCTATCCAAGTTCGGTGCTGATGAATGCCGTGCCGGCGCGCGTCGCCGGCGTCGAGCGTGTGGTCATGGTCTGCCCGGCCTCCGGCGGCGAAATCAACCCGGCCGTGCTGGTGGCAGCAAAAATCGCCGGTGTTACGGAAATCTACCGCATCGGTGGGGCACAGGCCGTGGCAGCGCTTGCCTATGGAACCGAGACGATCGCGCCGGTCTACAAGATCGTCGGCCCCGGCAATGCCTATGTGGCGGCCGCCAAGCGCCATGTCTTCGGCACCGTCGGCATCGACATGATCGCCGGTCCGTCGGAAGTGCTGGTGATCGCCGATGGCGAAAACGATCCGGACTGGCTGGCGGCCGATCTTCTGGCCCAGGCCGAGCACGATGCCGGCGCTCAATCCATCCTGATCACGACCGATGCGTCCCTTGGCAAGGCGGTGGAGGCGGCCGTCGAACGCCAGCTGAAGACGCTGTCGCGCTCCGAGACGGCGGCCGCCAGCTGGCGCGATTTCGGCGCCGTCATCCTGGTCCAGGATCTCGCCGACGCGCTGCCGCTTGCCAACCGCATTGCCGCCGAACACCTGGAACTGGCTGTCGCCGATCCGGATGCGCTGCTTTCCGGCATCCGCAATGCCGGCGCCATCTTCATCGGCCGCCATACGCCGGAAGTGATCGGCGATTATGTCGGCGGCTCCAACCATGTGCTGCCGACGGCACGCTCGGCGCGCTTCTCCTCCGGCCTTTCGGTCCTGGAATTCGTCAAGCGCACATCGATCCTCAGGCTCGGGCCGGACCAGCTGCGGGCGCTCGGGCCGGCGGCCATCACGCTTGCCCATTCCGAAGGGCTCGACGCCCATGCCCGCTCGGTTGCCATCCGCCTCAATCGAGAAGGATGAGCCATGGCCGACCATGACTTCCGGCTGTTCGACGTGGTGCTGGACGACAGCATCGGCCGGTCGACGCCGGATGTCGAGCATGAGCGGGCGGTTGCGATCTTCGACCTGATCGAGGAGAACCGTTTCGAGCCGGTCGGCCATGCGGGCGGGCCTTACCGCCTCAACATCTCTCTGGTGGAACAGAAGCTCGTCTTCACCATCACCACGAAAGAGGGCGAGGCGGTCGCGACCCACATCCTGTCGCTGACCCCCTTCCGGCGGATCATCAAGGATTACTTCATGATCTGCGAGAGCTATTACGAGGCGATCCGCACCTCCACCCCCTCGCAGATCGAGGCCATCGACATGGGACGGCGCGGCCTCCACAATGATGGCTCCGAAACGCTGCAGGACCGCCTGAAGGGCAAGATCGATCTGGATTTCGACACCGCGCGCCGGCTGTTCACGCTGGTCTGCGTGCTCTACTGGCGGGGGTGAGCATGGCGGACGTGCCGGAGCCCCCGGATGAAACGCCGGCCTTCGAAACGCGTGTGGCAAAGCCCGGCGCCGTTCTGTTCATGTGCGGCATGAATTCCATCCGCTCGCCGATGGCCGAGGTGATTGCAAAACGGCTGCTGCCACCCGATATCTATGTGCAGTCGGCCGGCGTGCGGGCCGGCGATCCGGATGCCTTTGTCGATGGGGTTCTTCAGGAAATCGGTCTTGCGCTCCCCCGCCACCAGCCGCGCCGGCTGGAGGAGCTGGAAGACGATTTTTTCGACGTAATCGTCACGCTCTCGCCCGAGGCCCATCACCGGGCGCTGGAACTCACCCGCTCGCAGCCGGTGGAGGTCGTCTACTGGCCGATGCCGGATCCGACGGTGGAGACCGGCACGCGCGATCAGCGGCTGGAGGCCTATCGCAGCCTGCGCGATGCCCTGTGGGAGAGGATTGAGGCGCGTTTCGTGCGCCCTTCCGTGCATGGGCCGCAGATGGTGTGAGACGTCAGGGACTGCCTGTTTTCTTCCGCCACGCCCGGTGGTAAAGGCAGGTTTCGGGGAAGCGGGGAATGCGCGGCACAGGCGCGCTCTGCGGCTCTGGAGATAAGCGCAGATGCGAGGTTCACAAACGTGCGGGGAACGTGTAGTTTCCGCGCAATTTTCAAGCTGCGGCCATTTTCCGGCCCCAAGCACTTCAACGACAGGAAGACAAGCTCTAGATGGCTAAAGAAGAAGTCCTCGAATTCCCGGGCATCGTAACGGAACTGCTGCCCAATGCAACATTCCGCGTAAAGCTCGAAAACGAACACGAAATCATCGCCCATACGGCAGGCCGCATGCGCAAGAACCGCATCCGGGTTCTGGCTGGCGACAAGGTTCTGGTGGAAATGACCCCTTACGACCTGACCAAGGGCCGTATCACCTACCGCTTCAAGTAAAGCGTTCCGCGGCATGCGGCGCGCCCTGCGCAGGAAACCCCATGGTTCTGGACCAAAAGCTCATCCTGGCCTCCGGCTCGCCGCGACGCCTTGATCTTCTCAACCAGGTGGGGATCAAGCCGGCGCGCCTGATGCCGATGGATATCGACGAGACGCCGAAGAAATCCGAACATCCCCGGTCGCTTGCGCGCCGCCTGTCGAGCGAAAAGGCGCAGGCCGCCTTGTCGGCGATCCGCGCGGACGTTTCGCTTGCCCACAGCTACATTCTCTCGGCCGATACGGTGGTGGCGGTTGGAAGGCGCATCCTGCCTAAGACCGAATATATGGACGAGGCGTCTTCGGCCCTGCATCTCCTGTCGGGCCGTGGCCACCATGTCTATACCGGCATCTGCCTCGTCACCCCCGGCGGCCAGTTCCGCCAGAAGGTGGTGGAAACGAAAGTCCGCTTCAAGCGGCTGTCGATGCGCGAGATCGAGGCCTATCTCGCCTCCGACCAGTGGCGCGGCAAGGCCGGCGCCTATGCCATCCAGGGCATTGCGGCCAGTTTCGTGCAAAAGCTCGTGGGCTCCTACACCAATGTCGTCGGATTGCCGCTTTACGAGACGACCCTGCTCCTGAATGGCGAAGGCTTTGACGTCGCCACCCACTGGGCAGAAGGCTAAAAGGAAACGATGACCTCCGAACCGATCCCCCCGGGCGCAAAGGTTGCGCCCTTGCGCAAGACGCGGCCCTGCCCGGAATGCGGCAAGCCATCCAACCGCGACCACTACCCGTTCTGCTCGGATCGCTGCCGTACGCTCGACCTGTCGCGCTGGCTGAACGGCTCCTACGCCATCCCCGTCAGCGAGGACGAGACCAAGGCAGAACCCTTCGACGACTGATCGAAAAACCGGCAGGCGCCCGCTTGAGCGCCGCCATTTATCCAGCTTTTTCAATGGCTTCGCAATGTTTTTCACGAAGCCGTCAAAAAAGTGCAAAACGGCGCTTGCCATGCCCGAACAAGATGTTATAACCCCGCTCGCTCCCGGAGGACAGCTCCTCCGGCGGTTTCGAAAGAGACCGGCAGGCTTTTAAAAGCCGAGATGCCCGGATAGCTCAGTTGGTAGAGCAGCGGATTGAAAATCCGCGTGTCGGTGGTTCAAATCCGCCTCCGGGCACCATTCCATTCCCTATAGCGCATGGTTTTCCATAACTGTCTCTTTCGAGCGCACGCCACCTGTTGTCCGGTCCCGCCGCGCGCAACGATGACGCCTTTCCTGTTGCCAATCCGTCCCGCTTTCCGGAATATGCGGGTTATTCTCATGTGAAGACGAAGGTGACGACGTTGGAGCCATAGGCGACAGCGCCAAATTTGTAACCTTTGTGTTTCGGTCCAAGAGGAGGGTTGGCCACAGATGGATCGCATCTTGACTGCGGCGGGCCTGCCTCCGGGCGTCCTTTATGTTCGCGATCTCCTTTCCGGGGAGGAAGAGGAGCACATCAGGGATCGGCTCGATGCCGCAGAGTGGAGCACTACGCTGAAACGCCGCGTGCAGCATTTTGGCTATCTCTATGACTACAGGGCGCGCGCCGTTACAGCAGACGCTTATCTGGGCAAACTGCCTGAATGGCTTGAAGCGCTCGCCAGCCGATTGGTGATGTACGGCTATTTCGCAGACCTGCCGGACCAGGTGATCGCAAATGAATACTTGCCGGGTCAAGGCATAAGCGCCCACGTCGACTGCGTGCCGTGTTTTGATGACACAATCGTTTCGATCAGCCTTTTATCCCCATGCGAGATGATATTTCGAGAGCGATCCAGTTCCAGATCCCTTGCGGTGCTCCTCCATCCACGGTCAGGCGTCGTGCTGAAGGGCGCTGGCCGGTATGATTGGACGCACGAAATTCCAGCCCGAAAATCAGATGTCGTGGGCGCCACGAAACTGGATCGTGGCAGAAGGATATCTCTGACGTTTCGAAAGGTTGTTAGAGCGACGGGCACACCTTCCTGAAGCAACCATCGGATGAGCCTCCGGCACCATTTTCCCCGCACCTTAACGGCTTGATTTTCGCTGTCTTTTCCGTCGCAATCCGTCCAACGGTCACATATCTGTCGCAGGAATCGGCGAGTGTGCGGGGCTTATCATCAGCCCCTCCGGCCACCTTTTCTGGTGCCCGCTCATGCAAAGACATGCCATGCTTTCCCCCGATCTTTCCCCGCGCCTTCCCGACAATGCCTCCGCACGCCAGACGCTTCTGTCACAAACGGCTCTTGAAGCGGGGGAACTTGCCCGCCGCAGCCTGAAGCGACGCTATACCGATGAAATGGTGGCGAAGGCGGCGCGTGATTACCAGACCGAGATCGACGTGGCGGTCGAAAACATCATCGTCAGGCGCATGCGCGAATACTTTCCCGATCATGCCATTACCGGTGAAGAGGCCGTGGGCAATCATGAGGCGGGCGAAGGTGCGCCGCGCATCTACATCGACCCGATCGACGGCACGACCAATTATGCCTGGGGCATTCCGCATTTCGGCATGACCATTGCCATCGTCGAGGGCGGCGTGCTGACCTGCGGCGTGGTGTTCGATGCCATGCAGAACGAGCTGTTCTGCGCAGAGCTCGGCCGCGGCGCCTATCTGAACGGCGAGCGGCTGTCGGTCCGCCCGCTTGTCCGCCCGGAGGATGCGCTGATCGGCGCCGGCCTGCCGATCCCCGGCCAGGTGAAGAGCACGGGCGAGGAGACCTATCACGCGGCGCTGCGGCGCCTGATGGCGCATACGTCCGGCGTGCGCCGGCTGGGCTCGGCGGCCCTGTCGCTCGCCTATGTCGCCTGCGGCCGTCTGGACGGATTTTTCGAGGATGGCCTGTCGCTGCACGATTACGGCGCCTCGAAGCTCCTGATCGAGGAGGCCGGTGGGCGTGTGACCGGCTTTACCGGTGCCCCCATCGGCGCCCATGGCGATATTCTGGCTTCCAACGGCGCGCTGCATGCGTGGCTGATGGACGGTTTTTCCGCCTGAACCCGAACGATCCTGCGAAACGTAAAACGCCCGCGCATCCGGAGAAGGATGCGCGGGCGCTGCTTTATCTGGATGGGCACGACGGATTGTCAGTCGGAACGCGTCCCTCGAAAAAGACGCTCAGGCCGTTTCCACCGCATGGTGAGCCCGACCCGTGACCGGCAAGGCAGTCAGGCGACCGGAGGCGATCAGCCGGTTGTCGCGGTAGACGCCATAGGTGGTCGGAGACAGTCTGGCGCGGGCGCCCTTCTCGAAGCGGGTGGCGGGGCTCGTCATCGCCTTCACCCGCGTGGCGCCCTCGCTCTCGAGCTCCACCATGATATGGCTGCCGAAATCGGTCGAGCGCAGCACGATGGCCCCCGTCTCGCCCTCTGCTTGCGCAAGGCCGAGATCCTCCGGGCGGATGGCAAGCACGGCCGGACCATCGGCGACATCGAGCGCGATGGAGAGATCGCCGTGGCGGAACGTGCCACCCTCCACATTGGCGCGCAAAAAGTTCATGGAGCCGATGAAGCCCGCGACAAATTCCGTCTGCGGCTGGCGATAGACCACGTCGGGCGCATCCACCTGCTCGCACTGGCCGTTGCGCAGCACCACGATGCGGTCCGCCATGGCAAGCGCCTCGTCCTGGCCGTGGGTGACAAACAGCGTGGTGATGCCAAGCCGCTGCTGGATCTCGCGCACCTCTTCGCGCAGCCGTTCGCGCAGGTGCTGGTCAAGGCTTGCAAAGGGCTCGTCGAGCAGCAGGATCTTTGGCGCCAGCACCAGCGAGCGGGCAAGCGCCACGCGCTGCTGCTGGCCGCCGGAGAGCTGAAACGTCTGGCGCGGGCCATAGCCGGCAAGGCCGACCAGTTCGAGCGCCTCCTCCACCTTGCGGCGGATTTCAGCGCGCGGCAGGCGGCGAAGTTTCAGCCCGAAGGCGATATTGTTGAAGACGTTCATGTGGCTCCACAGCGCATGGCTCTGGAACATCATGCCGGTCGGGCGCCGTTCCGGCGGCAGCCGCGTCACGTCCTGTCCGTCGATGGCAAGGGTGCCGGAGGTCGGCTGCTCGAAGCCGCCGATCATGCGCAGGATGGTGGACTTTCCCGATCCCGAAGGACCAAGCAGGCATACGAGCTCTCCATCCTCCACCGTCAGGGAAAAATCGTCGACGGCGGCGGTCACTCCAAAGCTCTTGCGCAGGTGCTCGATGGTCAATCTGGCCATGTGTCTCTCTTTCCGTATCTGTCGCGCGCTTAAGCGCCAAAACCCTTGGCGAAGCCGCCATTGCTCACCACGCGGCGGGCAAACATCAGGGCGATGAAGGAGGGCACCCAGAGGATGACCGACAGCACCGCGCCATACTGCACGACGATCTGGTTGTTGATGTAGCTGATCATCAGCACCGGCATGGTGCGAATCTGCGGCGCGCCGATCAGCCAGGCGCCTTCGGTTTCGTAAAAGGTGGAGACGAAGGTCAAAAGCACGGCGGCAAAGATGGTCGGGCCCGCCTGCGGCAGCGTGATCGACCAGAACACGCGAAGCGGGCTTGCGCCGACATCGCGCGCCGCCTCTTCCATGCGCCGGTCCACCGCCTGGAAGGCCGCAACCGGGATCCAGATCATCAGCATCAGCGTGCCGACCAGCTGGATCAGCACGACACCCCAGAAGGTGGCGATGAGATTGAGCTTCAGGAAGATCGCGGCAATCGCCACCAGAAGGCCGAATTTCGGAAAGGCATGCGAGGCGAGAAACGACAGGAAAAAGATGTCGCGGCCCGGAAATTTCATGCGCGCGAAGGCATAGGCCGCCGGCAGGCAGATCACGGCCGAGAGCAGCGTGACGGTGGCTGAGAGCCGGATGCTGATCCACAACGCCTCCCACACATCGGCGCGCGAGAGTGTCTGATGCCAGAAGCGCAGGCCGAACTGTTGCGGAATGACCGAAGGATAGCGCCAGACCTCGGTAAAGGCCCAGGTGACGACGACCAGCAGCGGCACGGCAATCACGATAGTGAGGAAAAGGGCGAAAAACAGCCCCGTCCAGTCGAACCGGCCCGGCCGGAGGGCGCTCAGAGCGGAACGGCTGGTCATCGGCTGCGCCTTTCCTGGTTGCGGGCGATCGACCAGACATAGAACAGGCCGAAGACGAGGCAGATGCCGAAGGAAACGACGGCCTGCGTCTTGGCGTTCAGCGGATCATAGAGATCGTTGAAGGTGCGCAGCATGAAGGGGCCCATCATCTCCGGCGAGGCGGGGCCCAGCACATAAGGCAGCGTGAAGGCGGAAAAGATGCCGAGCACCGCGAAGGACACGGTGACGAGGATGGAATTGCCCATGCGCGGCAGGATGATGTGGACAAAGACGCGGATGGGCCCGGCACCGACATCGCGGGCGGCCTCCACGGCGCTCGTCGAAATGCCGCCAAGCCCTGCCGTCAGCATCAGCACCGTCAGCGGAAGATTATCCCACACAAGCCCGATCACCGGCCCCCAGGGAGTAAGGTACGGGCTTGGCAGTTTCGGCAGGCCAACGGCATTCAGCAGAAGATCCACAGTGCCGTTCGGGCCGATCGTGCGGATCAGCGCATAGGAAAGGATGATCGAGGGCACGAACATCGGAAAGATCGCCAGCCCCTGCACATAGGCGGCAAAGCGGCTGGTGGAAAAGCGCAGGTAGAGTGCAATCGGCAGGCCGAACACCAGAAGCAGCACGGCGCAGACGGCCGTCGTCCAGAGCGTCAGCGACAGATTGGCAAGGCTGTAGCCATCGGAAAAGAAAAACCGGTAGGAGCCGGTGCTGAAACTCGTTCCCTGCGGTGTCTCGATCCAGAGCGTCGAGACAATGGCGGCCAGGATCGGGTAGATGATCAGCCAGCCGACGAGCAGGACGGGAATGGCAACGAGGAGAAGGCCGAAAAGCCCCCTCCCTTGTGCCGGCTGCGATCCGCCATGGGCGGCGTGTGGTGCCGTCTGCGCCATGATCAGCCGCGGACAAGGCCCGTTGCGACATTGCGATACCAGCCGTCGTTGACCGCCGAGTTCCAGTCGCCGCCCGGGAAGGTCGGGATGGAATTGGGCACGACGTCCTTGTATTTCTCGCGCAGGTCCGCCGAAATATTGTCCCAGCTGACGCCCGGGAAACCGCCGATTTCGGTGATGATGGCCGACTGCATTTCCGACGACAGCAGGAAATTGGCAAGCTTCAGGCCCGCATCCTTATTGGCGCCATTGGTAAAAATGGTCATGCGCGAGAAATCGCCGCACAGCGCCAGATCCGTCAGCTGCACGAGACCGGTGGTCTCCGGCAGCACGCCCTGGGCCATCGCCTGCAGCACCTGGTCGGACCAGACCGGAACCATGGTGACGACGCCCTGCGACAGAAGCTGGATGGACTGCGTGTTGCCCGAAGTATAGGCGCCCTTTTCGTAAAGCGAGGGTGCGAGATCCTTCAGCAGCGCCCAGGCCGGCGTCAGCGACTTTTCCGCATAGTCGGCGGAGAAATTGGCCACGGTGAATTTCGAAGGATCGCGGCCGTTCACCTCATGGATGGCGCGGCGCACGAAATTGCCGCCGGAGCCGCCCTTGTCAGGACGGTTGTAAATGAACTGGCCGGGGTTCTTCTTGATCCAGGCGATCAGCTGTTCGAAGGTCTTTGGCGCATCCTTCGGGTCGAGCTTGCTCTTGTCATAGGCCAGCAGAACCTGCGAGCCGCGATAGGGCAGACGCTGCGGGATATCCATGGCGCGCGGATTGATCTTGCCGAAATTCGGCACGTTGTCGGCCGAGAAGGTGACCCACAGACCGGCATCGATGCCACCGGCCGGCAGACGGGCGTCAAAGCTTTCGAACACGTCCGCCTGCGGATCCGTTTTCGATTTCAGCGCAGCGAGCGCCCGGTCGGCGATGGCGCGAAGGCCGTTGTCGTCGCCGGCATCGATCACCTTCAGCTTCAGGCCCGGATGGGCCTTCTCGAAAGCAGGGCGGACGATGTTGTTCCAGAAATCGATGATGTTGTTGTCGGAACCGCTGAAGACGTTGATCGTCGTGTCGGCGGCAAGGGCGATCGAATTGAGCGCCGGAAGGGCTGCAACAGCCGAGCCGGCCGCCAGAAATTCGCGTCTGTTCATGGGTCTGTCTCCGAAAGGACCGGCGCGGCCCCCTCTGGGCCGGCGCCAATGACAGAGCGACCCTAGAAAGCCCACATGACAGCTGGATGATCATTCCATGACAGTTCGATATATTTGCACAGCTGTGCGATCTTTTTTGCGCCGCCGGTTCCCGTTAGTTGGTTACCCACAAATTGCGCCTCTTGCTCAACACTTCATTAGCAAACAGGAATTATCCTGTGCTGATCGAGTGGCATCGATGGCATGGCATCAGAATGGCGGCGACATGATAGCGCGGCCCTTAGAGATTTGATCCCGAAGACGCCTGGAACGATCTGCGCGCGGCGGTGCCGGCACAGATCCAGTTCGGCGCATGGTCTAGCCCTTATTCTGTCAGGCAATCGATCGACGCACCGCAACCCCAGCTGGGAGACCTATCTCAATGAACGTGCAACAGACGACCAGTGACGAACTCCTCGAGATCATCGCCTTCCGGCTGCATGCGCAGGAATTTTGCGTGCGCACCACCTCGATCCGGGAAATCCGTGGCTGGGCGCCGGTGACGCCGCTGCCGCATGCACCTTACGAAGTCATCGGCGTGATGAACCTGCGCGGCACGGTAATCCCGATCGTTGATCTCGCCGTCAAGCTCGGCATGGACAATACCGAGGTCAACGAGCGCAGCGCCATCGTCGTCACCGACATCAAGGGAATGACGATCGGCATGCTGGTCGATCGTGTGTCCGACATCATGACCGTTCCGGCAAGTCGCCTGCAGCCGGTGCCGATGGCCGCGGGCTCCAGCTCCGCCTTTTCCGATGGCATCATCGCCCATGACAGCGGCATGATCTGCTTCCTCAACCTGGAACGCATGTTTGCAGCCGACGACGCAGACGACTGGGGCATGGTGGCCTGAGCCATTCGGCCGCGATATCTTCTCTTCTCAAACGACAAGGGCGCCGGATCTTTCTCCGGCGCCCTTGTCGTTTTCATCGTCCAGATCGTGCGTCCTTCAGAAACTGGCAGCCAGTCGCCGGCGCATGACCTGCACATCGGCATGGGCCGGTGCATCAAGGCCGCGCTCCCAGGCAAGGGCGGTCGTGATGATGTGGTCGAGGTCGTCATGGGCCGGCGTCCAGCCGAGCAGCGTGCGGGCAAGCGTGGAATCGGCAATCACCGCTCCCGCATCGCCAGCCCGGCGCGGGCCGTAATGCACCTTAAATTCATGCGTTGCCGCCCGTTTGACGGCCGACAGCACCTCCAGCACCGAATAGCCCCGGCCATAGCCGCAGTTGGCCGTGAGCGACGCCCCGCCCGCGCGCAGATGGCCAAGCGCCTTCAGATGTGCGGCAACGAGATCGCTCACATGGATATAGTCGCGAATACCGGTTCCATCCGGCGTCGGATAATCGGTGCCGAAAACCTCGACCGAGCGGCGCCTTCCAAGCGCTGCCTCGCAGGCAATCTTGATGAGATGCGTTGCGCCTTCCGTGGAAAGCCCGGTGCGTCCCTGCGGGTCGGCACCCGCCACGTTGAAGTAACGCAACGCCACGTAGCGAAACGGATGGGCGGCGCTGGCATCGCGCAGCATCATCTCGGCCATCAGCTTGGACTGGCCATAGGGGTTCTTCGGCCGTGTCGGGGCCGTTTCCTTGACCGGCGCATCATCCGGCTGGTCGCCATAGACGGCAGCCGTCGAGGAAAATACGAAATGCTGGATGCCCGCCGCAATGGCGGCCGCCGCGAGCTGGCCGGTCTTTGCGGTATTGTTGTCGTAATAATCGAGGGGATGCGCCACCGATTGCGGCACGATGATGGAGCCGGCAAAATGCAGGATGGCGTTGATGGGGTTTTCCGAAAAGATGCGGTCCAGCACGCTGCGGTCTGCGACATCGCCGAGATAGAACCGCGCCTTGTCCGGCACCGCCCAGCGGAAGCCGGTGGACAGCCGGTCGAGCACAACCACCTCTTCGCCGGTCTCCAGAAGGGCCAGCACCATATGGCTTCCGATATAGCCTGCGCCGCCTGTTACGAGAACTGTCATGGTTCGATGCTCCTGCCTTGCTCAATCGGCGCATCGAACCACGGCAGAGTTCATCAACACTTACCCGGCAGGGATCTGCCAGGTCATTGTTTCTCATAGAGAAAACAGGATATTTTCGAAACCTCTAAAGTTTTACCCAAAGGCCGGAATCACGCCTCAGAGTTTGAGGATATACTCCGCCAGCCGCCCGGCGGCATCTTTCACCTGGGCGGGATCCCGCAGGAAGCAGGCGCGCAGGAAGGCGCCGCCGCCCGGCCCGAAGGCGGTTCCGGGTGCCAAGCCCACCAGCGTCTTGTCGACGATGTCGAAGGCGGCGGCACGCGGATCCTCGATGCCGTCGACCTTCAGGAAGGCATAGAGCGCGCCGTCCGGCTTCAGCGTCTGCACGCGGTTGGTGGCAATCAGCGTGTCGCAGAGGATATCGCGCGAGGTGCGGGCCCGCTCGATATTGGAGCGCAGGAAATCATCGCCGTGATCGAGCGCTGCGATCGCCCCGCGCTGCATGAAGGGGGTGAGGCCCGAACTGGAATACTGGATGAGGTTTTCCAGCACCTGGCCGATCGCCGGCGGCGCCACGATCCAGCCGACACGCCAGCCGGTCATCGACCAGTTCTTGGAAAACGAATTGGCATAGAGGATCAGGTCGTCCGGCGTCTGCACATCCAGGAAGGAGGGTGCGCGCGGGCCATTGTAATAGTAAAGCGCATAGATCTCGTCGGCGATGATCCACAGGCCATGGCGGCGGGCGAGCGACAGGATGGCCTTCAGGTCGTCCTCGGTCGCGGTCCAGCCGGTCGGGTTCGACGGCGTGTTGATGAACAGCGCCCGCGTGCGAGACGTGATCGCCGCCTCCAGCTTGCCGATATCGAGCGACCAGCCGCCGCCGACGAAATCAACCGGCACCGGCACCGGCTTTGCGCCGGCAATGCCGACGGCTGCCACGATATTGGGCCAGCTCGGCGTCAGATAGATGATCTCGTCTCCCGGCGCCGTCAGTGCCTGGACACACAGGTTGATCGCATGCATGCCGGAGCTTGTCGCAAAAAAATGCTCCAACGGCAGCGAAACGGAAAAGTGCCGCTCATAGTAGCGCGACAGCGCCTGGCGTAGTTCCGGCAGGCCGCGCTGCCAGGTGTAAAAGGTCTCGCCGGCATCCAGCGAATCTTTGGTCGCCTGGTTGATGAAGGCCGGGCTCGGCAGGTCGCCCTCGCCGGCCCAGAGCGGAATGAGGCCCTGGCGGCCGCGGGCATAGTTGACCAGTTCGACAATACCGCTCTGGGGGGCGGCAAGCGCACGCGCGCTCAGGCTTTCCATCTGTTTCATGCACAAGGTCTCCATCTCTTTCCGTCATAGCGCAGGCTCTCGCCGAAATCCCATGAGTTTCGGTGAGACCCTGATCGAATCTGGTGATGGGTGGCGTGCGGGTCAGCGCGTCTTCAAAAGATCACGGATCTCGGTCAGCAACTGAACATCGGCCGGCGGCGGGGCGGGTGCGGCTTGCGGCGGCGTCTTTTCGTCATGGATGCGGATGCGGTTCACCGCCTTCACCATGAGGAAGATGATCCAGGCCAGGATGAGGAAATTGATCAGCACGGTCAGGAACTTGCCATAGGCGAAGACGGCGCCCTGCTGCTTTGCCGCCTCAAGCGTTGCCGCCGTGATGGAGGAGTTGAGCGGCAGGAAATAGTTGGAAAAATCGATGCCGCCGACCACGACGCTGACGACCGGCATCACCACGTCGTTGACCAGCGAATTGACGATGCCGGTAAAGGCACCCCCGATGATGATACCGACCGCCAGATCGACGACATTGCCCTTGGCTATGAAGGAACGGAATTCTGAGATCATCGACATGGCTGCCCTTTCGCTGTCACTTTTGTTGGATGCGGGTGAATATATTGCACGGATTGCCGCGGGAAAGGTGCAGCTGGAACGACCGTGTCCAACGGTCCCGTTTCTTGTCGCCCTTCGACTTTTTGCCAAGGCACAGCTTGATTTCCAAGCCGCCCGCTTTGGCGTAGATTGGAAAGGGCCAATCGCCCCCGGTTGGCCGTGTGGGAGGGGTCATGCTGCCTGGCTGGGTGATTTTGCTGTCGGCCTGCGCCTATATCCTGCTGCTGTTTGCCGTCGCCAGCTACGGCGACCGCAGGAGCAGGCGGCTCGGCGTGCCGAAAAAAGGCCGTCCGGTCGTCTATGCGCTGAGCCTTGCCGTCTACTGCACGTCCTGGACCTATTTCGGCGGCGTCGGCCTCGCCTCGGAACGCGGACTGGAATTCACCGGCATCTATATCGGCCCCATCCTGGCATTTACCCTTGGCATGCCGCTGATCCGGCGCATCGTGGAGCTGGCAAAGGCTGAAAAGCTCACCTCGGTCGCCGATTTCATTGCCGCCCGCTACGGCAAAAACTCCACCGTTGCCCTCATTGTCGCGGTCATCTCGCTGGTCGGCGCCATTCCCTATATCGCGCTGCAACTGCGCGCAGTCTCCGATTCGGTTGCCGCGATCGTGGATCCCGGCCAGTACGGGATCGGCAGCGGCAATCTCTATTTCCTTGACCTTGCTCTCATCGTGACGCTGCTGATGGCGTGTTTCGCCGTGATGTTCGGCACACGCCACACCGATGCGACCGAACACCAGGATGGACTGATTCTTGCCGTCGCCATGGAATCGGTGGTCAAGCTCGTCGCCTTCTGCACCATCGGGCTGTCGGTGATCTTCCTGATTTTCGACGGTCCGCAGGACCTTTGGGCAAAAGCCTCCGAAAATTCGCTGGTGGATGCCTCGCTTGCCTATCGGACACCGCTTGCGCGCTGGCTTATGCTGATCGGCCTGTCGGGCTTTGCCATCCTGATGCTGCCGCGCCAGTTCCATGTGACGGTGGTGGAAAATCGCACCGCGGCCGAACTGAAAATGGCCGGCTGGCTTTTGCCGCTCTACCTCGTGGCGATCAATCTCTTCGTGGTGCCGGTTGCCATTGGCGGGCTCATCGAATTCGGCGGCACCGGCAATGCCGATCTTTACGTTCTGCAACTGCCGCTGTCACAGGAAATGGCCTTCGTCACGCTGATTGCCTTCATCGGCGGTTTTTCGGCCGCCACCGCCATGGTCATCGTCGCCTCGGTTGCGCTCTCCATCATGATATCGAACGATATCGTCATGCCGATTTTCCTGCGCCGCAAGCTGATGACCTCCAGCGGCCAGCGGGCGGATTTTGCAAAACACCTGCTGCGCATCCGCCGCACGGCGATCCTTGTGGTGCTTATGCTGGGCTATGGCTATTACCGCGCAGCCGATGCCGATACCGGCCTTGCCTCGATTGGGCTTCTGGCCTTTGCCGCCATTGCGCAGATGGCGCCGGCGCTGTTCGGCGGCCTGTTCTGGCGGCGCGCCAATGCGCGTGGCGCCATTGTCGGCATGTGCCTGGGCTTCATTGCCTGGGCCTATCTGCTGTTCGTGCCCAGTCTCGGCGGGCCGGACAATTCGGCCCTTGCCGCTACGGTTCTCGATTTCCTCGTGCCCGGCACGACGCTGTTTTCCGGCCCCGGCGCCGATCCGCTGGTCAATGCCGTCCTGCTCAGCCTCATTGCCAACAGCGCGGCCTTCGTCATCGGCTCCTTGTCACGAAACCCGCGCCCCATGGAGCGCATCCAGGCGGGCATTTTCGTTAAGCGCCACCTGCGTTCGCAATTTGCCACGCGCGGCTGGAAGACCCGCGTCAGCGTCGGCGACCTCAAGGCGGCAATCGCCCGCTATCTCGGCGAGGAGCGCATGCTGCGCTCCTTTGCCCATTACGAGCGCACCGCAGGCCGCCGCATTGCCGACAAGGAGGCCGCCGACATGGCCTTCATCCATTTTTCCGAACAATTGCTCGGCAGCGCCATCGGCTCCTCGTCGGCACGGCTCGTGCTGTCGCTGATCCTGCAAAAGGCGGAGGATACAAGCGCCGACACCGCCTGGCTGCTCGATCAGGCAAGCGAAGCGCTGCAATACAATCAGGACATGCTGCAGACGGCGCTCTCGCAGATGGACCAGGGCGTGGCCGTGTTCGACAGTTCCGACCGGCTGGCGATCTGGAACCGACGCTTCCGCACGCTGCTCGACCTGCCCGAACAGGTCGGCCAGGTCGGCTATCCGCTTGGCGATATCGTCGGCATCCTCACCGACCGGGCCGATATCTCGGCAGAGCAAGGGGTCACTGTGATGGGGCGCATCAAGGCGCTCGACACACCCTTCTCTCTGGCGCTGCGCGGCGGCGAGCGCATCATCGAAGTGCGCTCCAACGCCATGCCCGATGACGGCATCGTGGCGACCTTTACCGACATGACCGACCGCGTTGCCGCCGCCCAGGCGCTGAGGCAAGCCAACGAGACCCTGGAACAGCGGGTGGAGGAGCGCACCGCCGAACTGACGCGCGTCAACCGGGAACTGGCCGAAGCGCGCGCAGCCGCCGAGGAGGCGAACCTCGGCAAGACGCGCTTCTTCGCCGCCGCCGGTCACGATATCCTGCAGCCGCTGAATGCGGCGCGCCTTTATTCCTCCTCGCTTGTCGAGCGGCTTGGCCAGTCGGACAACAGCGCGCTTGTCCGCAATATCGATTCGGCGCTGGAATCGGTCGAGAGCATCCTGGGCGCGGTGCTCGATATCTCGCGGCTCGATACCGGCGCCATGAAGCCGCGCGTCACCTCCGTGCCGCTCGATGACCTGATGCGGCGCATCGAGACCGATTTTGCGCCGATTGCCCGCGAGAAACGGCTGAAATTCCGCGTCATGCCAACCTCGCTCAGCGTGCGCACCGACCCCAATCTGTTGCGCCGGCTCGTTCAGAACCTCGTCTCCAACGCCATCAAATACACCCTGAGCGGCAAGGTCCTGGTGGGCGTGCGCCGGCGTGGGCGCGAGGTGGTGATTGAGGTGGTCGATTCCGGCATCGGCATCCCCTCCTCCAAGTTCAAGACGGTGTTCAAGGAGTTTGCCCGCCTCGATGAAGGTGCGCGCACGGCCGCCGGCCTGGGCCTTGGGCTCTCCATCGTCGACCGCATCTCACGCGTCCTGTCGCATCCCGTAGAGCTTGCCTCGACGCCCGGGCGGGGCACGATTTTCCGGGTGCGGGTGCCGCGCGATCTCGGCCGCCCGCGAAGCCTTGCCGTTTCGGAGGGTCCCCAGCCGCTGCCGCAACCGCTGTCGGGGCTGAGGGTCCTGTGCATCGACAACGAGCCGAAGATCGTCGAGGGCATGACGCTGCTGCTGAGCGGCTGGGGATGCACCGTTTCCACCGCCGGGTCGCTTGCCGCCATCGATCGCCTCCTGGAACAGGACACGGCCAGTCCGGACGTGGTGATTGCCGATTATCATCTGGATGACGGCACCGGCATCGAGGCGATCCTGAAGCTTCGGGCACACACGGGTACTGCCCTGCCCGGCCTGCTGCTCACCGCCGACCGCAGCCAGGAAGTGCGCATGCAGGCGGATCAATACGGCCTTGGCCTGCAGCACAAGCCGGTAAAGCCGGCAGCCCTTCGCGCCTACATCACCCAGGCCGCCGCCATTCGCCGCGCGGCTGCCGAATAGACGCGCCGCCTTTCCGGATTTGGCTTCCCCCGGCATCGATTTGCGGTTAATGCCGCAATTGTGACAATCGCTTCGCTACAACAAGTGTTGCGCTGCGGGAACCGCCCCGCTTAAGCCGCGTTAAATGGCCAAACTTCCTGCCCGTAGAGGCATCACGGACCGACCGGCGCGAGCCTTCGGACGCTACGAGACGGAGACGCGACCGATGAAACGCTATGACCTTATAGACGGTATGCGGGGTTACTTCCTCGTTTTCATGTTGATCAACCACCTGATCTTTGCCGGTGGCTACTGGCTGGTGAACATCAACCACAACCAGCTGGCCTTCGTGGAAGACGCCCAGGGCTTCGTCTTTCTGTCCGGCCTGCTGATCGGCATGGTCTATGTGCGCAAGATGGCCAAAAACGGCTATGCCGCCGGGCGCCAGGCGATCTATTCGCGCGCCTTCGAACTGTACCGCTATGCCATGGGCATCGTGATCTGCGTGCTTGCCGCCCAGATGGTGCTGCCCGGCGCCTATTACATCTGGTACAACTGGCTGGGCTACACGACCTTTGACGATCCCTGGCGTCTGGCCGCCATTGCCGGCTTCGTCTTCCAGCCGACCTTCATGGACATCCTGCCGCAATACATCATCTACATGCTGTTTGCGCCGATCCTCGTCAAACTGGTGATCGACGGCAAGTGGGCGCATGTCATGGCGGGCTCGCTGATCCTGTGGATGGCCGGCCAGCTCGGCCTGCAGAAAATCGTCACCGATCCGATCAACAGCATCTTCATGCGGCCGGACGACCAGGGCATCCGCGCCTCGTTCAACCTGCTCGGCTGGCAGATCGTGTTCTATTCCGGCCTAGTGCTGGGCGCGCTGACCTCGCTCAACCGCATCAACTGGGGCAAGATATTTTCGCCGGAAAACAGCTTCATCCCGACGATCTGCGTGCTGATCTGCGGCTTCTTCCTGCCGCTGCGCATCCTGACGGCCCACGGCATGATGCCGGCGGAACTGGCCGGAAAATTCGCCACGATGGAAATCCGTGCCGATTTCGGCCCGGTCTACCTCATCAACTTCGTGGCCGCCGCCACCCTGTTGACCTGGATGGTGATCGCCGGTCCGAAGCACAAGTCGGAGTGGGTGCGCCGTATTGCCAATGCCATCATCTGGGTGCTGTCGCTGAAATTCCTGCAGCTTCTCGGCCGACACTCCCTCTATGTCTATGTCTGGCATGTCGGCATCGTCTATGCGGTCTACTATTTCGACGGCCGCACGCCGGAGCTGTCGCAGCTGACCAAGACGATGATCGCCGTGAGCTGCATCGGCCTCCTCGCCATCCCGGCTCTGTGGCGCGAGCGCGACAAGTGGCTGGTGCTGGATGGCAGTGGCGCAGGCGGACCGCAGACGGCCAAGGTCGGCGTGACCTCCAGCAGCAAGGGTCTTACGTCGAAGGCCTCGCTCACAGCCAAAGGCGTTGCAAAAACGGCCTGAGCGAACGCAACCGCGACACTCTCCCCTCCCATGGCGGCACCGGCAACGGTGTCGCCATTTTTCTGTGCGGTCCCAGGCGCAGACGGTAGCAGAGCCCGCCGGCCCTTCGGCCAGCCCGCCTCAGGCCAGCACATTTTGCGCCCGCATGTCGAAATGCACGACAAGGCCGGATGGCGCATAAGTGAGGCTGCAGCCGCCGCCAAGGCTTGCCGACATGCGCCGCACGAGGTCCGTCCCAAAACCCTGGCGACTGGGCGCGGCAACCTGCGGACCGTTCTGTTCGCGCCAGACGAGATCGATCAGATCGCCGGGTTCAGCGGCATCCTGGCCCTCGGCCGGACGGCGCTCCCAGGAGACGGCAATCTGACCGGTGTCTTCCGAGAGAGCGCCGTATTTCAAGGCATTGGTGCCAAGCTCGTGAATGATGAGGCTGAGCGAGATGATGGTGGCGCCATTGAGGTTCAGCCTTGGTCCGCTAAACACCAGCCGGTCGCCTTCCGACAGGCCAAGCGGTTCCAGCGCGGCAAGGATTGCCTCGCGCATATCGGCGCTGCCGCCATGCAGCGAGCCGCGCAGAAGCGTGATCGAATGGCCCATGGCCTGCACCCGCTGACGCAGTTGCGTGCCCAGTTGCTGCGGTGTGGTAGCGTGGCGCTGCGACAGCGCGATCAGGCCGCTCGTGGTGGCGAGCAGGTTCTTCAGCCGGTGATCCACCTCTTCCGACACCAGCTGCTGCAGTTGCAGGTTATAGGCCAGATCATCGCGCACCCGCACCTGCGATCCGTAAGCGGCGAGCAGCAGTTGCAGCAGGCCGAGGTCGATCGCGACGACGAAGAAATAAAACGCAAGTGCGGTGACCGACGGGACGGTCAGGTTGAACGAATGCGCCGGCGGGATGAACCAGTACCAGGCCACCAACCCGCAGATGATCGTGTTCATGATCGCCGGGTAAATGCCGAAACAGAAACCGGTGAGGATGACGGCCGGGAAAAAGGTGAGGTAGGGAAAGCCCGGCGGCAGATAGTCATCCACGAGGAAGCGCAAGGCGACCGCGACGGCGGCAATGATCAGCGAGATGACATAGGCCACCGCCTGCTGCCGGAGCGTCGGGCGCTGCGTTGTGGAACGGAAGGCCGGCAGCCGCGACAGCAATTCCACCACGCGATTGTCACGCGCGGCAAGCCGGCTAAAAGCCAAGGCTGCGCGCGACGGCGCCTCGCCCTTGCGTACCATCAACACTTTCCCCCTCGGCCCGAATTCGCCAGAGCATAAATTGTATGCGACTGTTTTTATATAGAAATGCCGCATGCACCAATACCGCAGGCATGCGGCGAACCGCAACTGCAAAACATGCGGGGCAAGCGGCCCTGTCTCCTCCTCTTCACGAAGCTGTGGCAGCGCTGCTGCACCGGGCTTGCCGTGCGGCATGGCCCGATGCCTCTGTCGGGTGTAGGGATAGCCTTGACCACTCACCACGCCGGAGAACACCATGCTACGCGGCATTGCGGCCCTTCTTCTTTTCCAACTCTTAGGCGAAAGTCTCGTCTTCCTCACCAAGCTGCCGGTTCCCGGACCCGTCATCGGCCTGGTGCTTTTGTTTGTGGCCCTGCACATGGGGCGCCGCGCGGGCCGAGCGCCGTTTCCGCAGGTGGAAACGGCCGCCAGCGCGCTTCTGTCCAATCTCGGCCTGCTGTTCGTGCCGGCCGGCGTCGGCATCGTCTCGCTCTGGGGCGTTCTGGAAGCGCAGCTTCCGGCCATTGCCGTGGTTCTGGTGGTATCGGCGGCCGTCACCCTTGCCGTGACGGTGTGGACCTTCATTGCCGCCCGCCGGTTCTTTGATGGAAAATGGGGGGCCTGATGCGCAGTCCTGTCGATCTCTGGGTCTATCTCTCCACCTCGCCGCTGATCTGGCTGACGCTCACCGTCTGCACCTGGATTGCCATGTCCGAACTCTCGGTCCGCCTGAAGCGCAATCCGCTGGCAAACCCGGTCCTGACCTCGATCATCGTGCTTTCGGCGGTGATGACGGTATTTCACATCCCTTACGAAAAATTCTTCGCCGGCGCACAGTTCGTGCATTTCCTGCTCGGACCGGCAACGGTTGCCATCGCCATTCCGCTTTATCTGCAATGGGATGAGGTGAAGCGCGTGCTGATGCCGATCGCCGTGGCCCTCCTCGTCGGCTCCGTTGCGGCGGTGCTGTCGGTGGTGGCGCTCGGCATGCTGGTTGGGCTTCCGCGCGAGATGATGCTGTCCTTCCTGCCGAAATCGGCAACGGCCGGCGTTGCCATGGCGATATCCTCCTCGCTCGGCGGCAATCCCTCGCTCACGGCGGTTCTGGTGATCCTTACCGGCATTATCGGCGCCCTCATCGTCACGCCTATGATGAACCGCATGGGCATCCGCGATTACGCCGCGCGCGGCTTTGCCGTCGGCCTTACCTCCCACGGCATCGGCACCGCCCGCGCCTATGACGTCCATGCTACGGCCGGCCTGTTTGCCGGCATTGCCATGGCGCTCAATGCGATTGCCACCTCGCTGATCGTGCCTCTGGCGGCAAGGCTGCTGATTGGTATCTGACCGCTTACCGATCAAGCCAAAGCGGCCGACTTGCCGGAAGCATGGGCGAACAGGCTCAGGCACCGGACTTGCGACCGAAACTGCGCTGTGCCCCGGAGGGGCCCGCCATGGGGCGCAGGTTCGCATCGAAAAGATGGTCACAGTGGTCGAGAGCCGCCAGCATTTCCGGCTGGCGGCGCCCGCGAAGGCCGGCGCAGGGCGGATAGGAGCGGTGATACTGGCCCGATTCCCGCTGCGCCCGCGACAGAAAACCCCGGCATTGCCGGGCACGGCGGCAGGCGGACAGATCACAGGTCTTCCAGTAACCGAGGACGGTCGCCGGAACCTGCATCATGATCTGGCAATGCCGCTCCCGCTGCTCTTCCGGCAGGTCATCGAACTGGCTGCGGGTGAGCCCGTTCATATGGGGCTCGTTTTCGTAGCGCCAGTTTTCGCGTTCACGCTCTTCTCTGCTCATGGCCACGGGCTTTTCTCCTTATCCTCTGCGCCATGCCAAAACCCCGCCGGACCTTCAAAAGGCCTGCAGTTGCAAGGAGAAGCCACGCAAGGGCGAATGCCCAAGAAGTATACGTAAGAATGGCTCCGCCCTCGCGTGGCCTTCGGTGTCTTGTCGGGGCATCCCTGCCCCTACAGATGACCGCCTCATCCCACTGCACACCGGTTTCCCGATGCTTGCACGGCTTGACCGAACCGGGCATGGCTGCCCGGGGAGGACTTGATAGGCCGGCATTGGCGCCGCCATGGCTTTCACCTCCCCACAAGGCCGCCGCACGTTACGACAACCCCATGAGGCACCGGCCCCGCCTGCCCGCGACCGTCTCGCGAAACACTCCGGCAGCAGAGGCACGGGCATTATGCGCCAGGTTTGGCAGGTGGGGATAAGGAAGGCGTCAAGGCGCTGGATTTGCAGGGAAAGCGGTTGGATTTGTCCCCGTGAGGACTGCACGCTCTGGGCGGCGGGCGGTGGATCCTCGGGTCAAGGCCCGAGGATGACGAGGGTTTGCGTGGGGACTTCACTGGAGTGAAGCCGGCCGCCCCTCCCAAACCCTCCCCACAAGGGGGAGGGCTTAACCCGGCCGCGCCTTCTGATGCGAGACCGGGCTGATGCGGGAACGGGACGCTTGCCGCATCGTATCTCCCCGTTGTGGGGGGGCCGAAGGACGGGGCGAGACCCGTGGCTCGACCACGGTCGGCCCGGCAGGGCAGAGAGGGCCTTATTTCAAATGCGATCACCCTCCCCTGGAACAGGGGAAGGTGATTGCAAGACGTCATCACGCCGCCTTCTGCGCGGCGCCATAGGGATCAAAGCGCGTGTAGAACGTGTCGCCCTTTTCCGCCATGTCGAGAAGCAGCGGGGTCGGCTTGAAGTGGTCGCCATATTCCGCCGCCAGCTTTTCGCAGAGCGCCACGAAGGTTTTAACCCCCATGCCGTCGATGTAGGACAGCGTGCCGCCCGTATAGGGCGCAAAGCCGAAGCCGAGGATGGAGCCGACATCGGCCTCACGCGGGTCCGTCACAATGCCCTCTTCCATGGTGCGGGCAGCTTCCAGCGCAATGGTGACGAGAAGGCGCTGCTTCAGGACGGTGACATCCACCTCGGCGGCCGGCTTCTGCGGATAAAAATCCTTGAGGCCGGGCCAGAGCGACTTTTTCTGAGGCTTTGGCGGATAATCGTAGAAACCGCGGGTGTTCTTGCGGCCGCGACGATCGAGATCGTTCACGAGCTTGTCCACCAGCGCCATGTGCTCCGGCTTCACCGAGGCTTGCCCGAGATCTGCAATCGACGCCTTCATGATCTTCTGGGAAAGATCGACGGCCACCTCGTCGTTCAAGGACAGCGGGCCTACCGGCATGCCGGCCATCTTGGCGGCATTTTCGATCATGGTGGCCGGCACGCCTTCGATCAGCATGTCATAGGCTTCGTTGATGTAGCGGAAGACGCAGCGGTTGACATAGAAGCCGCGCGTATCGTTGACGACGATGGGCGTCTTCTTGATCTGGGCGACGTAATCCAGTGCCACGGCCAGCGCCTCGTCGCCGGTTTCCTCGCCGAGGATGACTTCCGTCAGCATCATCTTTTCGACCGGCGAGAAGAAATGCACGCCGATGAACTGTTTTGGACGCTTTGAATTCTGCGCGAGACCGGTGATCGGCAGTGTCGAGGTGTTGGAGGCGAAGATCGCACCTTCCGGCAGCACGGCCTCGACCTTTTCGATGACGTCCTTCTTGACCTGACGGTCTTCAAACACGGCTTCGACGACGAGCGAGACATCCGACAGCGTCGAATAATCGGCGGTGGGGGTGATGAGGGAGAGCAGCTTCTCGCCGTCTTCCTTTGTCATGCGGCCCTTGCCGATCTGGTCTGCCACCAGCTTTTCCGAATGGGCCTTGCCCTTGGCGGCGGCCTCTTCGTCGCGGTCGATCAGCGAGACGGCAATGCCGGCGGCGGCCGTCACATAGGCGATCGAGGCGCCCATGAAGCCGGCGCCGACGACGCCGATCTTCGTCAGTTTCTTCTTCTCGATGCCGGCCGGGCGTCGCGCGCCCTTGCCCAGTTCCTGCATGGAGATGAACAGCGAGCGGATCATCGAAAAGGCTTCGGTGGTGCGCAGGATCTGCGTGAAATAGCGCTGCTCGACTTTGAGCGCGGTATCGAACGGCAGCTGCAGGCCTTCATAGACGCATTTCAGGATGGCAAGCGCGCCGGGATAATTGCCTGATGTTTCGCGGCGCAGGATCGCAGGCGCTGCCGGCCAGAGCTGGGCAGCGGCCGGTGTCCAGATGCCGCCGCCGGGGACTTTAAAACCCTTTTCGTCCCAGGGAGCGACGGGCTTCAGGCCATCCTTGATCATCTGCTTTGCGGCCGGCACCAACTGGTCGGGCTCGACCACCTGATGGACGAGGTTCATCGCCTTTGCCCGTTGCGGGGTAAGCGTTTGGCCGGTCGTCATCATCTGCAGGGCATCCTGCGTGTTGGCAAGGCGCGACACACGCTGCGTGCCGCCGGCGCCCGGAAAGATGCCGACCTTGACTTCCGGCAGCGCCAGCTTGACCGACTTGGCGTTCGAGACCACGCGGCCATGGCACGACAGCGACAGTTCCAGCGCGCCGCCCATGCACACGCCGTTGATGGCGGCCACCCACGGCTTGCCGTTGGTTTCGATCTTGCGCCACAGCCAGGTCATCCGCCCGGCTTCCTCGAACAGTTTTTGCATGGCGGTTTCCGGGTTCTTCGCCTGCTCTTCCTGCAGAAGCGTGAACATGCCGCGGATCATGGTTAGGTCCGCGCCGCCGGAAAAGGCGTTCTTGCCGGAGGTGAAGACGACGCCCTTGACGGCCGCATCCGCCACCGTCTGGTCCAGGATTGCGTCGATCTCGTTCATCACCTCGACGGTGAAGACGTTCATCGACTTGTCCGGCATGTCCCAGGTAACGAGCGCAATGCCGTCTGCGTCAGTCTCGACGGTGAAATTCTTGTAGGTCATGTTGGGGTACCTCTTCCCTTGAATTTTTGCCGATGTCGCCACCGCTCCACATCCGGTGCGATCTGGCGCGGGTTAAGCCCCTCCCCCTTGTGGGGAGGGGTTGGGGAGGGGAAATTGCCGAGAAAACCCCTCCCGCCTGCCGGCCACCCTCCCCACAAGGGGGAGGGTTGGAACCCCATCACACCCTCTCGATCACGGTCGCCGTGCCCATGCCGGCGCCGATGCAGAGGGTGACCAGCGCGGTGTTCAGATCACGCCGCTCCAACTCGTCCAGAACGGTGCCGAGGATCATTGCGCCGGTTGCGCCAAGCGGATGGCCCATGGCGATGGCGCCGCCATTGACGTTCATCTTGTCGTGGGAGATGTCGAAAGCCTGCATATAACGCAGCACGACGGCGGCAAACGCTTCGTTCAGCTCGAAGAGGTCGATATCGGCAATCGACATGCCGGTGCGCTTCAGGAGCTTTTCGGTGACGTCGACCGGGCCGGTCAGCATCAGGGCCGGATCGGAGCCGATATTGGTGAAGGATCTGATACGGGCGCGGGGCTTGAGCCCCATGCTTTCGCCACCCGCCTTCGAGCCGACGAGGACGGCGGCGGCGCCATCGACGATGCCCGACGAATTGCCGGCATGATGCACGTAAGCGATGCGCTCCACCTCCGGATGCGCCTGAATGCCGACGGCTTCGAAACCGCCCATTTCGCCCGGCATCTGGAAGGACGGGTTGAGCGCCGCCAGCGACTGCATGTTCGTTTCGGGCCGCATATGCTCGTCGCGGTCGAGGATCACGAGGCCGTTCTGGTCTTTGACGGGAATGACGGACTTGGAGAAATAGCCTTTTTCCCAGGCATTCGCCGCGCGCCTCTGGCTTTCGACGGCGTAGGCATCGACGTCATCGCGCGAAAAGCCATATTTTGTCGCGATCAGATCGGCAGACACGCCCTGCGGCATGAAATAGCCCGGGAAATTGACGGAGGGGTCCATGTACCAGGCGCCGCCGGACATGCCCATGCCGACGCGCGACATCGATTCCACGCCGCCGGCAATGACGATATCGTCCGAGCCGGCCATGACCTTGCCCGCCGCGAAGTTGACCGCATCGAGCCCGGAGGCGCAGAAGCGCGAGATCTGCATGCCGGGTGCGCGGTTGGAATAGCCGGCCTCGAAGGCGGCGGCCTTGGGGATCACGGCGCCCGCATCCATGACCGGATCGACACAGCCCATGATGATGTCATCGACGGTGGACGTGTCGAGCCCGTTGCGGTCGCGGATGGCCTCCAGCGTCTTGGCGGCAAGGCGCACGGACGGCACCTCATGCAGCGCCCCGTCCTTCTTGCCGCGACCGCGCGGCGTGCGCACGTGGTCGTAGATATAGACTTCGGTCATCTCTTGTCTCTCCCTTGGGCGCGGGGCACGCGCCTCTTTCTCTTGTCTTAATCGAAGAACGTGCTGATCCGCGCCAGAACCTCGTCCACGATGAAATCAGGCACGCGCTCCACGAAACGTCCACCGCGCACCTTCAGATCGATGGCCCGCAGCTGGTTGCACAGGATGACGCCGGCGCTTCGGGTGCCTGCACCCGACAGCGAAACGGCAAACCCTCGAAAGCGCGCGAACTCGCCACCAGTCGTGACCGGCACGACGACCGGCGTGCCAAGCTTGTTAAATGCCTTCTGCGTGACGATGAGCACGTAGCGCGATCCGGCCTGCTCGCGCCCCTTGATGGGCTCAAGATCGACGTGCCAGATCTCGCCGCGCTCCATTACAGGATCTCCCGGCCGGCGGGTGGATCGTTCATCCACTCACTATCCTCTTGCGTCTGCGGCGCATCCGGATCGCACTGCGCAACAAGCTCCTCAAGCGTGTATTTGGGACGCGTCTGGGCGACGGCGACCAACCGCCCGCCTTCAGCAGACACCTCGAGTTTGTTGTTTGCCGAAAGGCCGAGCTCTTCGAGCACGGACTTCGGAATAGTCATCATCACGGAACCACCGACATTGCGCAAAGTTGACGTCGCCATTTCCATCTCCAAGAAAGTTATACAAATATATAACTTCTGCCGGCTCGCTGCAATCAGAACGCCTCTGCGGCCAGTTCCATCAGCGTCTCGCTGCCCGCTTCGATGCGGGTCTTGCGAAGCGCGGTTTCAGGCATGATCTTCTCCATGTAGAAGCGCGCCGTGACAAGCTTGGTTTTCAAGAAATCCTCGCGCGCGTCGCCGGCGGCGAGGAGGTCCTGGGCGGATTTGGCCATTTTTGCCCACATGTAGCCGAGCATGACGAGGCCGAAGAGGTGCATGTAATCGGTGGAGCCGGCGCCGGCATTGTCGGGCTTGGCCATGGCATTCTGCATGAACCACATGGTGGAGGCCTGCAGGTCGTTCAGGCCCTTCTTCAGGGCCTTGGTGAAGGGCGCCATCTGTTCGTTCGAGCGGTTCTCCTCGCAGAAATCGCCGATTTCCTTGAAGGCGGCCATGACGGCACGGCCGCCGTTCAGCGCCAGTTTTCGGCCGACGAGGTCGAGAGCCTGGATGCCGTTGGCGCCCTCGTAGATCATGGCGATGCGGGCGTCGCGGACATACTGGCTCATGCCCCATTCCTCGATATAGCCATGGCCGCCATAGACCTGCTGGGCCATCACCGCATGGTCAAAGCCCTTGTCGGTCATGACGCCTTTCAGGATCGGGGTGGCAAGGCCGAGCAGGTCGTCCGCCGCCTGACGTTCGGCGGCGTCCGAGGAGCGGTGGGCGATGTCGGATTTCAGCGCCGTCCACAGCATGAAGGCGCGGCCGGCCTCGTTGAAGGCCTTGATCGTCATCAGCGCGCGGCGGATGTCGGGATGGACGATGATCGGATCGGCCGCCTTGTCCGGTGCCTTGGCGCCGGAGAGCGCGCGGCCCTGCAGACGGTCCTTCGCGTAAGACACCGCGTTCTGATAGGCCACTTCGGAGATGGCGAGCCCCTGCAGGCCGACGCCGAGGCGTGCCTCGTTCATCATCACGAACATGGCGTTGAGGCCCCGGTTCTCTTCTCCGATCAGATAGCCCGTCGCCTCGTCATAGTTCATCACGCAGGTGGCATTGCCGTGAATGCCCATCTTGTGCTCGATGGCGCCGCAGACGACGCCGTTGCGGGCGCCCGTCGAGCCGTCTTCGTTGACCAGGAATTTCGGCACGATGAACAGCGAAATGCCCTTGGTGCCGGCCGGTGCGCCTTCGATGCGGGCAAGCACCAGATGGACGATATTGTCCGTCATGTCGTGTTCGCCGGCCGAGATGAAGATCTTCTGGCCCGACAGCTTGTAGGAGCCATCGCCCTGCGGCACCGCCTTCGTGCGCAACAGGCCAAGATCGGTGCCGCAATGCGGTTCGGTGAGGTTCATCGTGCCGGACCAGGTGCCGGCGACCATGTTCGGGAGATAAGTCTTCTTCTGCGCGTCGCTGCCGTGGACGAGGATCGCGGCAATGGCGCCCTGGGTGAGACCCGGATACATCATCAGCGACATGTTGGCGGCAGAGGTATATTCGCCGACGGCGGCATGCAGCGTGTAGGGCAGGCCCTGGCCACCGAATTCTTCCGGCACGGCGAGACCGATCCAGCCGCCCTCGCAATAGGCGTCATAGGCCTGCTTGAAGCCTTTCGGCGTGGTGACCGACCCGTCTTCTGCGCGCACACAGCCTTCCTGGTCACCGGAATAATTGAGCGGAAAGAGCACTTCTTCGGACAGGCGCCCGGCTTCGGAAGCGATCGCCTCGATCATGTCCGGTGTCGCATCGGCAAAACCCGGCAGGTTGTTGTAGCGCTCGATGCCGAGCACGTCCTTCAGGATAAACAGCGTGTCTGTGACCGGGGCCTTGTAGACGGGCATGGCGCGAACTCCTCCAAATCAGCGGCCGGATCAACCGGCATTCATGACCCTATAAAATATTGACGTGCGCGTAAACGTCAATCGATAAATACCGTGCCCTGCGCGATGAAATTCCCGTCATCGAGGCCCGTCCAACCGCTGTTTCCTGCGGTGCGGCGAAACTTCGTTAAAACTTTGCCCTGTCTTAACACGGTATTAACTACGTTTCGCGAAATGATGGGCAACGCCGCAGCAGCCAGTGCTTCGGCCACTGGGCAGGGGACGTTGAAAGACGCGGGGACAGGATCGGCCCGGAGGGGCGATCCCGAAGCGACGCAACGGCCGGCGCAGAGCCTTCAGGCGCTGCAATGACAGTGGCTGGACCAATGTTAGCCCGATGCACACGCGACGTGCGCAGCCGAAACGAGTACAAGATGAACGGATCACGCCTCACCATCAACGCCCGCGGAGAACGCTCTTCTCTCGATGCGCTGAACCGTACCATCGAAGGGCTCGAGGCACGCATCGAGGGCCTGTTGAAGGCCTCTGCCCCGCGCGAGCCGCAAAAACCCGCGCCAGCGCCCTCTCCGACGCCGATCCCGACCATGGCGCCGAGGGAGCCCGTTTTGCGCGCCCCAGTGGGCGAGCCGCCTCACCGTCCGCATGCCGATGCGCTGGCGGAAATCCGCGAGCGCCAGCGCATGCTGGATGCCGCACGCGAGCGGCGCACGGCAGCGGGCGACGCTGCGCCCCGCCTTGGCGCCGCGCAGGCTCGGCCGGGCGAAGGCCCAGGCATCATCGCGCCGCGTCGCCCGGCACCTGGCCGCGCCCTGGATGCCTTGAGCCCGCGCGACAGCGAGCCCACCGGCAATGCCGGCACCGGCACCATCGCTGAGGCGCTGCATGAGCTGCGGCGCGAGCTGCGGCAGGATATCTCCGACAACATTGCCCGTGAAATGCAGTCGCTGCGCGACGACGTGCAGTCGATGCGCGGCTTTGCCGATGGCCGGGATCTCGGAAGCGACCTGCGCGACGAGCTGGCACGGCTGGCCGACGGCATCGACATGCTGTCAAGCCGCACCCCGTCGGCGGCCACCGATCTGCGCGCCGAACTGGATGACCTGCGGGCGCAGATCGACGGCCTTGCCCGCCAGGACAGCCTGCACAGCATGGAGACACGCTGGAGTGCGGTGGAAGAACGGCTGGAGGAACTCGACGCAGGCAGCATCCAGAAGGAGCTGGTGGCGCTTGCCTATCGCATCGACGGCGTGAAGGCGGAGCTTGCCACCATGGCCGACAGCCCGGCGATCCGCACGCTCGAAGACAAGGTGCTGATGCTGGCCGCCGTGGTGGAAGACCTTGCCCAGCGACCGCTGGAAAGCGAGCATGTGTCCGGCCAGTTTTCCCATATCGACCACCGGCTGGACGAACTGAGCCGCGCGGTTGCCGCCAACAACAGCCGGCCGCGCAACGAAGCGGCCGAACACGAGGCCCTGCGGCGCCTGGAGGAGAGGCTGATTGCCCTCAACGACAGGATCGAGAGCCTCGCCCATGTGCAGGACGCCTACCGGCTGGAAGAACGGCTGGAGGAGCTGGCCGAATTTTTCGCCCGTGGCCCGCAGCAGGAGATTGCAAGCTCCCTGTCGGATCTGACCGCCCGGATCGAGACGCTGGCAAGCGACCACACGAGCGATGACCTTGCCCGCCGGCTGGAAGATCTGACCCGCCGCATCGATGGTCTGGGCACGGCTGCAGCCGGATCCCCGGCAGGGCTCGGGCGGCTGGAAATCCGGCTCGATGAAATTGCCGCGCGCCTGGAAGAGGCAACGCTTGCACCGCAGGGCGACAACCTGTCGCTGCTTGGCCTGGAAAAGCAGATTGCGCATCTTTCCAGCCTGATGAGCGAGCCGCGGCGTGAAACGACGAGCCTTCCCGAGGATTTCGACCAGCGCATGGCCGCCATCGAAGGCTATATGGCGACCAGCGACGAATATGTGCTGGAGGCGGCCCGCCAGGCCGCCGAAACCGTGATCGAGGCCTATTCGCGTAATGGCGCGCGCGGCAGCGGAAACGAGACATCAAAGGAGACGGAAACGCTTCTGGCGCTGGCGCAGGACCTGCGCCAGCTCGAGGATCTGGCGCGCGGCTCGGAAGAGCGCACGCAGCAGACATTCAGCAGCCTGCAGCGCACGCTGCTGGAGATTTCCGGGCGGCTGGACCGCATGGAAGACCGGATGAGCGAGCGCCCGACCGCCCTGTTCGGCGGTGCTCCACTGGCGCCGGCGCGTGCGGAAACTGAAAGTACGCTGCGGCCGCCGATGGCGCAGCCGGCCGCTCCCATGCGCTCGCCGGTGGACGCCGGCGAACCGCGCGGCATGCTGGCCCGCGCCAGCGAACAGCTGATGACAGAAACCGCGGCAAGCCCCGCCCTTAAGGCACAGGACGCCGAGCCTGCTCCGATGACCGACGAGGACGAGGCCAGGCGGCCCGGCCTGCTGGCAAGCCTGTCGAAGCGTCTTCGCGCCCGTCGTGGATCAGCCGGCAAGACCGGGCGGACACGGGTGGAACCGGCGCCATCGCTTGACCCGGGCTCAGCCGTTGCCGCCGATGAAGACGAGGGCAACCACGACAACGACCTTCTGGAGCCGGGCTCCGGCGCGCCGGACGTGCGCAAGATACTGGAACGCGTGCGCGCCACCCAGGCTGCCGCCGAGGCCGAGCGCAGCTCGACGCAGCCGGCAAGCGGCGACGGCGATGGCGAGCGCGTGGATTACATCGCTGCGGCCCGCCGGGCGGCCAAGGCGGCAGCCCTTGAAATGGGACAGGCCCCGACCGATGGCTCCAGAGCCTATGCCGGTTCCGGCGCCTCCGGCGGGCGCGCCACCTTTGCCCGCCACCGCCGCCCGATCCTGATCGCCGTCGGTGCCGTGCTTCTGGCCCTGATGGCCATGCCGCTGTTTACCGCGTTGACGAAGAACGCGCCGTCACCCGCCCCCTCGGTGACGACTGGCGAGGCAACCCGTCCGGCAAAGACCTCCGCACCGACGCAAGGTATCGCAGCCACCGCTCCTCAAAAGCCGGCAATTCCGGCTGCGGCCGAAACCAGCGCTGCCGCATCGCCGGCTCCTTCCGGTGCGGCACCGGGGACAGCCAGCGTGCAAGCTGCCGCGCCGCAGGTTATCAATGCGGCAGAGGCCCCTGCGCTCGAGCAGGCTCCAGTTCAAGCAACGGCCCAATTAACGGCCCCGGCAACGACCGAACTGCCCGCCCTGGAGCCGGCACCGCAGGCGCCGGTGGCCCGCCACCTCCTGCCGACAGAACCGGCCGCCGCCATGGACAGCACGACGGAGGCCGCGATCATCGTGCCGGCAGGTCTTGCTCCGCAATCGCTGGCCGACGCAGCCGCGGGCGGCAATCGCCAGGCGCTGTTTGAAATCGCCGTGCGCCTCGGCGACGGTGATGGCGTCGCGCCCAATCCGGCAGAAGCGGCGCGCTTTTATGGTCTTGCCGCTCAGCGCGGCTATGCCCCGGCGCAGTATCGGCTGGCAAGCCTGTATGAAAAGGGAACCGGCGTGCCGCGCGATCCCGCCCGGGCCGTTTCCCTCTACGAACAGGCGGCAAACGCCGGCAATGCCGGCGCCATGCATAATCTGGCCGTGCTTTACGCCTCCGGCGCCACCGGAAGCGCCGATTACAAGGCCGCGGTGGAATGGTTTGGCCGGGCCGCCGATCTCGGCGTGACCGACAGCCAGTTCAACCTGGCCATCCTGTTTGCGCGCGGCAACGGCACGGTGCAGAATCTCGAAGAATCCTACAAATGGTTTGCCATTGCCGCCAATGGCGGCGACCGCGATGCGGCCGCCAAGCGCGACGACGTGGCCTCTGCGATGAAGCCGGCGCAACTGGAAAGCGCCCGCCAGAAGGTGGCAAGCTGGAAGCAGCAGCCGCTCGATGCCGAGGCGAACGGCACGCAGCCCCCCGCCGACTGGGCCGCCAGGGCCGAGGCTTCGGCTCCCGTCGACATGGAGAAGGCGGTCCGCAACATCCAGGCCATCCTCAACCGCAACGGCTTTGACGCCGGTCAGCCGGACGGGCGCATGGGCAGGAAGACCGTTTCGGCCATCCGGGCCTTCCAGCGCAGCAACGGGCTTGCCGAGGACGGCACGATTTCCGAGGCGCTGGTGCGCAAGCTTCTGGAGAAGAACAAGGTGCAGGGCGCCTGAAACAGGCGCCCGACCGAGGCGCCACAGATGCCGCAAATCAAGGCTTTCAACGGCTTTGCAATTGACAGGCAGGGGTGGCGGGCGCATGACGGAAGCCTGCATCCGACCTGGGAAACCAGGGTGGTTGCGCCAAGGATTTTTTTAAGGCGCCGCACGGGCGGAACCCATCGCGAAACCGCCCGCGACGGCGAAGCTATTTCTGGTTAAGGAACGCCCGTGACTGTCTATCTGCCCATTGCAGAGCTGTCGGTGAATATCTTCATCATTCTCGGCATGGGCGCGGCCGTTGGTTTCCTGTCCGGCATGTTCGGCGTCGGTGGCGGCTTTCTGATCACGCCGCTGCTGATCTTCTACAACATTCCCCCGGTCGTGGCGGTGGCAACCGGCGCAAACCAGGTGGTGGCCTCCTCGGTGTCAGGGTCGATCAGCCATTTCCGGCGCGGCACGCTGGATGTGAAGCTGGGCAGCGTGCTGCTGGCGGGTGGTCTCGCCGGCGCGACGGTCGGCGTGTGGATCTTTTCCTGGCTGCGTCGTCTGGGCCAGCTGGACCTCATCATCTCGCTTCTCTACGTCGTCTTTCTCGGCACGATCGGCAGCCTGATGCTGACTGAAAGCCTGCGCGCGATGCGCCGCGCGGCCCGCAACGAGCCGCTGCCGCTGAAGCGCCCCGGCCACCACAACTGGGTGCACCGGCTGCCGCTGAAAATGCGCTTCAAGAAGTCGAAGCTTTATCTTTCCGCCATTCCGGTGGTGACGCTCGGCTTCGGCATCGGCATCCTCACCTCCGTCATGGGTGTCGGCGGCGGCTTCATCATGGTGCCGGCGATGATCTATCTCCTGCGCATCCCGACCAATGTCGTGGTGGGCACCTCGCTGTTCCAGATCATTTTCGTCACCGCCTACACGACCATCGTCCAGGCCACGACGAATTACTCCGTCGACATCGTGCTGGCGACGATCCTGATGGTGGCCGGCGTCATCGGCGCGCAATACGGCGTGCGCGTCGGGCAGAAGCTGCGCGGCGAACAGCTGCGGGCACTTCTCGGCCTGCTGGTGCTGGCCGTGGGCGTGCGCCTTGCGATCGATCTCGTCGTGACGCCGGCCGATCTCTATTCGATCGCGGTCGGAGGCTTCGGCAACCGATGATGCGCGCGCTCCTTCTCCTGCTGCCGCTCATTCTTCTGGCCGGGACGGCAAGGGCCCAGGTGCCGCTCGGCCAGGGACCATCGACGGTGCGCGAGGGGCTGGAGATCGGCACCTCGACCAGTGAAATCGCCATCACCTCGGATTTTCGCGGCGCCGATCTCACCGTGTTCGGGGCGCTCAACAATGCCGACGAACTGTTTCTCGCCATCGGCCAGTATGATGTCGTGGTGACGCTGTCCGGCCCGATCGATTATGCCACCGTGCGGCGCAAACAGCGCATCTTCGGCATCTGGATGAACACCGATTCGATGACCTTCGAGCAGGTACCGGAATCCTATTCCATTGCCAGCACGCGCCAGCTCGAGGACATCCAGCCTGCCCCTTCGCTCAACCGTCTGGGTCTCGGCATCGACCACCTGACGCTTTCGCCGACCGGCTTCGTCGGCAATGCGACGCAGGTCGGCGCCTTTCGCGAGGCCTATCGGCGCCTGAAACTGTCGAACGGGCTTTACCAGCGCGACACGCGCGGCGTGCGCTTCGTCAGCCCGAGCCTGTTTCGCGCCACGCTTCGCCTGCCGGCCAATGTGCCGGATGGCGTTCATCTGGTGCATGCCTATCTGTTCAAGAGCGGCGAACTCATTCAAAGCCGCGACCTGCCGCTGCGGGTGGTCAAGACAGGTCTTGAACAGACCATCACCGATGCCGCCCACCAGCAGCCGCTGGCCTATGGCCTGTTCAGCGTGCTGGTGGCGCTCGTCACCGGCTGGGGCGCCAGCATCATGTTCCGCAAGGACTGAGCGCCGGGTGCGGGCACCCGGCGCCCTGGTTGTCTCCTGTTCGGCGCTTACATCGCCGGCAGAACGGCAATGTCGCGGACGGCACCGCTGGTACCGGTGATGTCCGCCATTCTCGTCGCCTTGCCGGTTTCAAGATCGACGGTGTGCACGACATTGTCCGCGACGAGCCAGGCGGTATTGGACCCATCCGCCGTCGTCTGGATGTCGAAGGCATAGGTGGCGGGCTTTGCTGCAAGGCCGAGCTTGCCGATTGCCTTCAGCGTGCCGTCATTCGGCTTGGTCTGCTGGATCAGCCCGCCGATCGTGGCATCGATGTTGAACATGGCCGTCTTCTCGGGCTTGCCATGCGAATTGGTGTAGGCGGCGGCAACGATGGCCGGGGTCTCGCCCTTGTGCATGTCACCTTCCTCGAAGGCGAGGCTACCATCCACCGTGACGGCGCCCGTATCGGGGTGGACGCGGTGGTTGGTTGTGCCGGTCATGAAGCGCAGGCGGTCGGCTGCCGGATTGAAGTCAACCACGATGGGCGCATCCCCGATGGCAAGCGGCTTGTCCATGCGGGCGAGTTCCGCCGCGCGGCCGGTTTTGAGATCAATGGTGACGATGACACCGTCCGGCGTGACACCGACCAGCGTGCCGTTGGAGGGGCGCAGGTCGATGCCGACAAGGCGCTGAACGCCCTCGACCTCCAGGGTTTTGCTCACCACAGGCTTCTGCGTGTCGAACATCACCAGCGTCTTTTCACCGACAAGCCCGACGGCGGGGGCCGCCCATGCGAAAGAAGCGGAGGCGGCAAGCACGGTGGATGCGACAAGCACGGTTTTGGTCAATTTCATCATCGGTCTCCTGTTGTTAAAAGAACGGCAGAGCACGCTCCGGCGGGGTTTTCCCGAACGCACTCTCCACCCCTTCGACACATGGGAGGCGCCTGCTGGATGCAGCAGCCCGAAATAATTCTCATTTTTTCCGCGCGGCCTGCATCCCGGGGCGGCGTTCACGCGTAATGGGAGCGTAGGAACACGAGGGAGGACAGGCCTTGGCGGCTGCGGAGATGACATCGGATGGGCTGGATCGGGATCTCTTTGCCTGTGCGCGCGGCGATGCCAAGGCGCTGAAACGGATCTTCGACCGCGAGGCGGGGCGGCTGACAGCCGTTGCCGAGCGGATCGTCAAGCGACGCGACCTGGCCGAGGAGGTGGTGCAGGAGGCCTTCATCAACATCTGGACGAAGGCCCACCAGTACAGTCCCGAGCGCGGTTCGGCGCGGGGATGGATCCATGCCATCGTGCGCAACCGGGCGCTGAACCTCCTGCGCGACGGACGGCGCGAGGAGCTTGTAGATGCCGAGCGGCTGGAGGCGATGCGCGAGGCCGAACAGATCGACCATGTTCTCGCAGCCTTTGCGGCGCTGGACCGGGACAGCCGGCTGCGCGCCTGCCTCGACACGCTCGATGAAACCCGCCGCCGTGGTATTCTGATGGCCTATGTCGGCGGCTACAGCCATGGCGAGATTGCCGGGCGGTTGTGCCTGCCGCTCGGGACCGCAAAGAGCTGGATCCGCCGCGGCCTTGCCGCCCTTCGGGAGTGCATGGCATGAGAGTAGACGACGTTCACACCCTCGCCGACGACTATGTGCTGGGACTGCTGGAACAGGCCGATGAAATGGCCGTGGAGGCCGAGCTGCCACACAACATCGACCTGCAGCGCGCCGTGGCCTCGGCCCGCGACCGTTTCCTGCCGCTCGACATGACGGTCACCCCGGTAGCGGTCAGCGCCACGCTCTGGGCGCAGATCGAGCCCCGCCTTGGAGGAGAACAAGCGACCGTCGCAGACGGGACCAGGGCAACGTCCGGCGCGCAGGCCTCCCCGATCGGCCACCAGACGGCAAACGACAATGCGGCGACGCGCTGGCGCCGTGCCGCGTTTGGGGGAATGGCGGCAACCCTTCTTCTGGCCGCCGGCCTTGGCTTCAGCCTGACCCGCACGCCGGAGCCGGTGGTGGTCGCCGTGCTGGTGAATGAGAATGGTACCGCGCAGGCCGTGGTCGAGGACTTTGGCTCCAATCGGGCCGTGGTGCGCCTGCTCGAGGATCTCGCCGTTCCAGCCGGTCGCACGATGCAGGTCTGGACGCTGCCATCCCGCGAGATGGGGCCGGTTTCGCTCGGTCTGCTTGACGAGGCCCGCTCGGCGCGCCTCAATCCCCCTTCCCTGCCACGCCCGCAGAATGCGCAATTGTATGAAATCACGCTCGAGCCGGAAGGCGGCTCCCCGACCGGTCGCCCGACCGGCCCGATCCTGGCCAAGGGACTGGCGAGGCTGCCGCGCTAGAGTATTTCAGTGTTTCATGGCAACACCGAAATACTCTAACGCTTTGTTTCAAAGCATTTCCGGACGGAAAACCGTTTCACACTTTTCCTGGAAATGCTCTAAGTCTGCCGCGCTCGTCCGGGGGCAGACAGTCGGGATCAAGGCATCAGCGACGGCTGGCCTAGCCGATCAGGCTGTCGAACCGCACGGAATAGATCCGGTCGCGGCCGAGAAGATGGGCAATGAGGGCGGCACGGTCGAAGAGGCCGTGCATGGCCTTGTGCTTCAAATCGAGCCCGCCGGTGAGCACGCCGAAGGCGGGCATGACGAGGCGGGTGCCGTCCGTTGCAAAGCAGGGGCGGCGCACATATTTGCCGCGCCGGCCAACGGTTGCCGAGGGGTGCAGGTGGCCCGCCACCTCCCCCTTGCCGGCGACAAGGCTCGGCTCGTGGCGGAAGACGAGGCCGCCATAGACCAGTTCATCGGCAGACTGGCCCGGCAGGTCGACCGTGCCGTCCGGATCATGGTTGCCGTTGATCCAGATCCAGTCACGACCGCGCGCCAGGGCATTGATCGTGTCGCGAAAGGCCTGCGGCATCAGCTGCGAGCCGCGCCGGTCATGAAAATTGTCACCCAGCGAAATGACGATCCTCGGATCGTAGCGGGCAATGACAGCAGAGAGGATGTTGAGCGTCGCCAGCGTATCATAGGGCGGCAGCATCATGCCGCGCCGGGCAAAGGCTGCACCTTTTTCCAGATGCAGGTCCGAAACGACGAGCACGCCGTGATCGGGCAGGTAAAACCCGCCGAGCGGATCGCAGACGCCGGCCACGCCGTTGACGAGGATCTCGGCACCGGGTGCAAGGCTCGTGATGTCTGCGGCGGCAACCGCCAGTCTCTGGTTCATCATCGTCGTTATCTGTGGCGAGCCCGTTCCCGCCGTCCCCGTCCTTGAGCGCTGACGCTCAGCCCATCGCCTCGGCAATCAGGTCCTCTGCCGCCTCGGCCAGCACCGCATCCTGCGCTTCGCCGGCGACCGGTTCCCTGCCGATTTCCAGCATGACCGGCACGGCAAGCGGCGAGACGCGGTCGAGCGGACGATGCACCACATGGCCCTTGATTCGCGAAAGCATAGCGCCAAGCCGGCCAATGTCCAAAAGCCCTGACGCCGCATCCCGCCGCGTGGCCTCCAGCAGGACATGATCCGGCTCGTGGCTGCGCAGCACGTCATAGATCAGATCGGTGGACACCGTCACCTGCCGGCCGGTCTTTTCCTTGCCCGGATGGCGCCGTTCGATGAGGCCGGAAATGACGGCGCAGTTGCGGAACGTGCGCTTCAGCATGAAGCTTTCATCGAGCCACGCTTCCAGATCGTCGCCCAGCATGTCCTCGTCAAAGAGGTCGGCAAGGCTCAATGCCCCGCGCGCGATCATCTCGCCGATATCGTTCAATCCCCAGATGGCGAGCGAATAATCGGTGGCGACGAAGCCGAGCGGACGCGCGCCCGCCCGCTCCAGCCGGCGCGTCAGAAGCATGCCGAGCGTCTGGTGCGCCAGCCGGCCCTCGAAACAATAGGCGATGAAAAAGAAGCGCTGGCCGCGGGGAAAGGTTTCGACCAGCAGTTCGTCACGCGCCGGCAGCATGGATTTTTCGCGCTGAAGCGCCAGCCAGTCACGCACCTGTTCGGGCAGCACGGGCCAGCGGGCGGGATCGGCGAGCATGGCGCGCACCTGGTCCGCGAGATAGGTGGAGAGCGGAAAACGGCCGCCGGCATAGGCTGGAATTTTCGGATCGAGCGAAAAGGCGTTGGAGACGAGGCATTCGTTTTCGCGGATGCCTTCAAAGCGCAGCACCTTGCCGGAAAACAGGAAGGTGTCGCCCTGCACCAGCTGTTCGAGAAAATATTCCTCCACCTTGCCGAGGACCATGCCGCCGCGCCCGACGCTGCCGCCCTTGGCATTGTGCTTGACGAGGCGGACATTCAGCTCCGCCGCCTCGACGATCGTGCCGAGGTTCATGCGGTATTGCTGGGCGACCTGCGGATTGGAGACGCGGAAGCGGCCCTCCTTCGTCTTGCGGATCTTGGCATAGCGCTCGTAAGCGCGCAGCGCATAGCCGCCGGTTGCGACGAAATCGACGATACGCTCGAACATCTCCCAGGAGAGGTCGGCATAGGGCGAGGCGCTGGTGATCTCGCTGAAAAGCTCCAGCGGATCGAAGGGTTCGGCGCAGGCCATGCCGAGCACATGCTGGGCAAGCACATCAAGCGCCCCTTCCCCGACCGGCGGCGTATCCTGCGCGCCGAGATAATTGGCATCGAGCGCTGCCTGGCACTCCATCACCTCGAAGCGGTTGGCTGGCACGAGGATCGCCTTGGACGGCTCGTCCATGCGGTGGTTGGAGCGGCCGATGCGCTGGGCAAGGCGCGAGGCGCCCTTCGGCGCGCCGACATGCACGACGAGATCGACATCGCCCCAGTCGAGCCCCATGTCGAGCGTCGAGGTGGCAACGACGGCGCGCAGCCGGTTGGCCGACATCGCCGCCTCCACCTTGCGCCTGAGGCCCGCATCGAGCGAGCCGTGATGGAGCGCGATCGGCAGATTGTCCTCGTTGATCGTCCACAGTTCCTGGAACAGGAGTTCGGCCTGGAAGCGCGTGTTGACGAAGATCAGCGTCGTCTTGTGCTTGCGGATTTCCTCGTAGACCGCCGGAATGGCATAGGTCGCGACATGGCCGGACCAGGGGATGCGGTCCTGCGTGGTCATGATCGAGATATTTGGTGCGGCACCGCCCGTGACATGCACGAGGCCGGCCGGCGGCGCTGGCCCATCCTCCGCATCTCCATTCTGCGGCACCAGCCAGCGCTGCAGATCCATCGGGTCGGCGACGGTGGCCGACAGGCCGATGGTGGTGAGGCCGGGCGCCAGGCGGCGAAGACGCGCCAGCCCGAGCGACAGGAGATGGCCGCGCTTCGACGTGACGAGCGAATGCAGCTCGTCCAGCACGACATATTTCAGATCCTTGAAAAAGCGTGTCGCATCCTTGTTCGCAATCAGGAGCGCCACCTGCTCGGGCGTCGTCAACAGAATGTCCGGCGGGCTGAGCTTCTGGCGCTGGCGCTTGGATTGCGGCGTATCGCCGGTGCGGTTCTCGATGGAGACGGGCAGGCGCATTTCCTCGACCGGCTTCATCAGGTTGCGCTCGATATCGACGGCCAGCGCCTTCAAGGGCGAGATGTAGAGCGTGTGGACACCGGTAAACGGCGCGCCCGGCGGCAGTTTTCCACGTCTCGTCAGATCCGTCAGCGACGGCAGGAAGCCAGCCAGCGTCTTGCCGGCACCGGTCGGGGCAATCAGCAACATGTTCTCGCCGCCGCTAGCGCGCGCGAGAAGCTCCATCTGGTGGGCGCGCGGGCTCCAGCCCTTTTGCGCAAACCAGGTGGTAAACGCAGGCGGCAGGAGATCGGGCAGGCTGTTCGGGTTATCGGCGAGGGTCGTATCCACGTCCCTCAAAGTAATGGGTCCGACGGGAATGAGAAGGGGCACGGCGACAAGATATACCGCCGTGCGCCGCATGAAGCAGCACGGTGCCCCGGTTACTTCAGGACGTCCACCCGCATCACATTGTCACCGATCCGGCCATCCATGGACGACAGGCGGAATTTCGCCTCGTCCTTGCCGGCATAGCCGGGATCCGACGTGTAATAGCCGACCAGCATATCCGCCTTGGTGTCGCGGCATTTGGCATAGGGCCCCTTGGCCATTGCCGGAAAGCGTTTTTCCCGGACAAAGACCAGCTTGCCATGCTTGGGCGGCGACAGGATATAGGCCTGCGGAACCCCGTCAGCCGTGCAGTCACGGTTAAGCTTCCAGGCATTTCCGACCCATGTTCTTTCGCCCGCCACCACCTTCTTCGTCCAGACGCGGGTTTCCACCCCGTCGGTACCGGCGGTCGCACACCCCGCGAGACTTGTCAAAACCAACAGCACGACCGCGCTCCGTTTCATGCGCATTGCTCCTCCACCGGATTGGACGCCAGACACTGCAGAACGTCGGAAACGGCAGACTGCCGAGCCGGGGCTGCCGGCCCATGAGGCAGAAGCAAAGGGCAATCTTCAAAGCAAAACTGCGTGAGAAGATGGCATGAACTTACATTATTCGCTCCTCTTGCGACCGCTCGTCTCTCCCTGCCCGAGACTGCCATTTGCGGCTGCAGGAAACGACGGTCACCGCACGATGTAGCGGTCGGTGCGATGGTTGATCGCAAGGGTGAGGTTGAGGGTCAGCGCGGCGAGGATCGAGAGGAGGATCACCAGGGGCGTGGCGACGAGGAAGGAGAGCGCCAGAACGACGCCATCCAGCCCCAGCTGCACCAGGCCCGCGCGCCAGCCGAACTTGTCCTGCAGATAAAGCGCCACGATGCCGAAGCCGCCAAGGCTTGCGCGGTGACGAAAGAGCGCCAGCATGCCGGTGCCGATCAGAAGGCCGCCGAAGAGGGCGGCTGCCAGCGGGTGGATGTCTTCGATGCGCATGAGGCCCGGCAGCACTTCAGTGAGCGCAGAGGTGAGCGCGACCGCCGAAAAGGTTTTGAGCGTGAAGGCAAGACCGAGGCGCTTGTAGGCAATCACATAGAACGGCAGGTTGAGGAGGAAGAACACCACGCCGAAACTGAGGCCGCTTGCATAGCGCAGGAGGAAGCCGAGGCCCGCCGTGCCGCCGATCAAGAGATGCGCCGAGGACAGAAGCGTCACCCCAAGCGCTGCCAGCATCGAGCCGGCGGCGATGCCCTGAATATCCTCCACCAGCGAGTGGCGCTCGGTGCTGGAGGCCCAAAGGCCGATCGGCGTTCTTGCCGTCGACCGCTTGTCGCCGCTTTCTGCCATCAGCGCACCACGATGTAGCGGTCGGAGCGATGGTTGACCGCCAGGAACAGGTTGAGGATGGCCGCGCCCAGGATGGACCAGGCGACCACATCCGGCTGCAGCACCAGAAAGGCGGCCGCCATGACGCCGGTATCGAAGGCAAGCTGGATGAGGCCCGCTTGGATGCCGAACCGCTCCTGGATATAGATGGCGAGAATGCCGACGCCGCCAAGGCTTGCCCGATGCCGGTAAAGCGCCAGCAGCCCGTAGCCGAGCAGCAGCCCCCCCATCAGCGCACCCCAGAAGGGATGCAGATAATCGATGACGAGGAAACGCCCCTCGATTTCGGTGATGACGGAGACAAGGCCGATGGCCAGAAAGGTTTTTGCCGAAAAGGCAAGACCGAGCCGACGGAAGGAGAGGTAATAGAAAGGCAGGTTGACGATGAAGAACAGGAGGCCGAAGGAGATGTGGAAGGCATAATGGACAAGGAAGGCCACACCCGCCGTGCCGCCCGTCAACAGCCCGACGCGGTTTAAAAAATAAAAGCCGAGGCCGGAGACCAGCGCGCCGGTGAGCAGGCCCTGGCTATCCTCCAGGAGCGTGTGCTGCGACGGATCGGCACTGTAGAAGCCGAGTGTTTTCTTCTGCGAGACCGGTGTCTTCTTGTCCGTCAAGACTGCTTTCCCCTTGGTTTTTTAAGCGATTGTGCACCGCAAAACCCGCCCCTTCAAGATGGCGAAGGGGCAGCCTGCCAAAAGGAAAGAATGCGTGCGTTCAGCCCTTGAGCCTCGCAAGAAACAGAATGCCGAACACTGCTTTTCCGGCATCCATGCGAATGTCGGTCTTCAAGGTGTCGATGATCGTGAAGCCGGCATCGGCAAGACCTTGCCCGACATAGGCCTCGCCATGCGCATAGCGCAGCGAGGGCTGCAGGAAAAAGCCGGCCTTCGCATCGCCGCCCTCCTCCACCGTTGCTGCATCCTCGACGGAAAAGGCAAACAGCCCCTGCGGCTTCAGGAGGTCGCGGGCGAGCGAAAAGGCCCCCTCAAGACTGCCGAGATACATCATCACATCGGCGGCCGAGACGAGATCGGCGCGGTGCTTCGGAAGATCTGCGCAGAAGAGGCCGGAGCTTTCGGCGGGTTCTGACAAATCGGCCTGGCCAAGATGCTGGTAGAGCCCCTTTTCGGCGGCCTTTGCCAGCATGTTGGCGGAGAGATCAAAGCCTTCCAGACGGCTGCTTGCCGCCGCAACCTCGACGCCGAACAGGCCGGTGCCGCAACCGAGATCGACGGTGAGCGCAAAGGGCGCATGCGGGCGCACGAGGCGAAACAGCTTTTTCGGCACGCTGTAGTTCAGCTTCTCGATGAGCGCGGCCTCAAACCGGTCGGCATAATCGTCAAACAGGCCCTCGACATAGGCGGAGGGCGGAGTTTCGGGCGTGGGTTCGGCCCCGAGCAGCGCAAGCTTCAGGGGCGCGCCGAAGAGGCCGGGTTCATCGCGCTCTGCGGCGCGCCGATAGGCCTCAACGGCCTCGTCTTTCAGGCCGGCCTTTTCGAAGAACTCCCCCAGCTGGAACCAGCCGGCCGCCCAGCCGGGCGCAAGCTCCAGCGCCTGCGCCATCAGGTCGGCGGCGGCTGCGGCATCACCGGCTTCCATGAGCATGCGGGCATAATCGGCGCGGCGATCGGCGATCACGTCGCCGGACGAGAATTGGATGGGTGTCATGGACCTGTGCGTTCAAAAAGACGACGCATGCGGGGCTCTGCGCCTCTTGGACATCTGCGCATCTGGCCGAAGCCACAAAAAAATACAAGTTCTATCGCAGGACGAGACCGGGCTGCTTGCGGCGGCCGGGCAGCGGACCTATGTCATCAGCGCACAACCACAGAGGAACGAAGGGCATGGCCGATCAGGTAAGCAGGGTTCTGGGAGACAGTCCGGGCCGTACCATCGTCAAACTCATCGTCGTGTCGCTCATCGTCGGCTTCGTCATGGCCATTTTCGACGTGCGCCCCTGGGATGTCTACTACGGCATCCGGCATTTCGTGATCGATCTGTGGCATCGCGGCTTCAGCGCGCTCGGCGCCGTCGGCGATTATCTGATCCTCGGAGCCACCATCGTCATCCCCGCCTTCATCATTCTTCGCATTTTAAGCTACAGGCGTTCATGACCCTTTCTTCGCAGCTCGTTGCCCGCCGCGGTTTTTTGCTTGTCTCAGGGGCGGCGTTTGCAACGCTTGCCGGCTGCACGCCGAAGCAGACCTCCGTTCCCATCGACGGCGCGACGGATGATACGCGCGCCGCACTGCCGCTCGTCAATGCGCTGCGCCAGAAGCACGGCCTCTCTTCGCTCGCCGCCAGCGGCCCGACGGGGCGAGCCGCCGCCGAGCAGGCGGTGCGCATGGCACGGGCCGGCGAAATGAAGCACCTGATCGGGCTCGGCGACGATTTCGGCGACCGCATGAAGCGCAACGGCGTGCCCCTGCCGGCGGCGGAAAATATTGCGAGCGGCCAATCTAATGTGACGGATGCGGTGCAGGCCTGGATCGATTCGCCCAAGCATCTCACCAACATGCTCGGCGCCTACCGCTTTGTCGGCGTTGCCGTTGCGCGCGCGCCTGTCGGCATGCGCACCTATTGGGCCATGGTGCTCTCGGCCTGAAGCGGATCGCCCTTGCGAGAGGCAACCATCGCGCGTCATCGCGCGCGATGTCTTTCACCACAAAACACTCTTAGATATTTCGAATATTATCAGAATTAGTTGAGGAAAAACTCAATAATTCTGAGTTTGGATCCAATATCGATCCATACCAGAAGGCGCAGAACAATTATAAATACGATAAGACCTGAAATTACGGCCAAAGGTTGCTTTTCGGTCAAAGTCATGACGCGCTCTATCCGTGAATACCCCTGTATTGTCGTAGATTTTTTGCTTCATCAAGACTTTTGTTGATTGCGCTACCAATAATTTCAAATTGAGAGCGTGTATGCCGCCCATGTCTCCAGACGGGAAGATTTATACTCGCCAATGGATTGCACGCCGCTGCGTTGCATTTCCGCTGACAGCCCCCGGATTATCTCAGCGGCAAGACCGGGTCCACGATAGACCATGCAACTATAGACCTGAACCAGATCGGCGCCGGCCCGGATCTTCTCAAGCGCCGTTTCGGCCGAAGACACACCGCCGGCGGCAATGATCGGCAGGCCTTCGCCGATGCGCTTGCGCATGCGGGCAAGCACGGCCGTCGAGCGCGCAAACAGCGGCGTGCCGGAAAGCCCCCCCGCCTCGCCCGCCAGGGCAACCGTTTTCAGGCCCGTGCGGGCAAGCGTCGTGTTGGAGACGATGAGGCCATCAAGCGCATGGGAGAGAACTTCATCCGCAATATCGTCCATGCCCTCTTCGGTAAGATCCGGGGCGATCTTCAGGAAGACCGGCACGCTGCGGCCGATGCGGACGGTCTCTTCGTCGCGCGCGGCAAGCACGGCTGTCAGCAGCGCCGCCAGGCTCTCGCGTGCCTGCAGGTCGCGCAGTCCGGGCGTATTGGGGGAGGAAATATTGACGGTGAAATAGGCGGCAAGAGCCGCAAAGCGGTGGATGCCGGCGACGTAATCGGCAATGCGATCGGCACTGTCCTTGTTGGCGCCGATATTGACGCCGACAATGCCGCCTGTTTTTAGCGCAGACAGCCGCGCATGGGCCGCCGCATGGCCCTCGTTGTTGAAGCCGAGGCGATTGATGATGCCCTCATCCTCGACGAGGCGGAAGATGCGCGGGCGTGGATTGCCGGCCTGCGGTTTCGGCGTCAGCGTGCCGACTTCGGTAAAGCCGAAGCCGAGCCTCAGGATCGCCGCCGGCACTTCGGCATTCTTGTCATAGCCGGCGGCAAGCCCGACCGGATTGGGAAAGGAGAGCCCCGCCACCTTGACCTGCAGCCGCGGATCCGGCGCAAGGTGGCAGGCAGGCACGAGACCCGATTTCAACACGGCGATCGACAGGCCGTGGGCGGTTTCGGGATCGAGCGCAAACAGCGCGTTGCGGGCAAGATCAAACAGCGGCATCGGACAACTCCGGAAACTGGTGGGTGCCATCGGCAAGAAGCGGCAGCGGTGCCTCCCAAAGGACGGCAGAGAGCGGCAGGCGGGCGTAAAGATGCGGGAAGAGCGCGCCACCGCGCGAGACCTCGTAGACCAGGTCGTCGCCGAGCAGGCCGCCATCCACCGCCACCAGAAGCAGATCCGGCTCACCGGCAAAATGGCGGGCGGCGGTTTCACGAAGCTGCGATGCGGTGGAGAAATGAATGAAGCCATCGGCATGATCGACGGGCGCGCCATCGAAAACACCGGCGAGCCTGGCTTTTTGCCACACATCCTCCGGCACGATCTTATATAGGATACCGCTCATGCTTTGCCCCTTTGCGCAGGTAGACTGCTGAGCCTTTGCCGCAAAGCCTTGCCATTGTCCATGCGGGAACGGCCCCGCCCAAGCAATCACCGCCCGAAACGGGCACGAGACCAGGAGCACGACATGCAGATAGGATTATATACCTCGGCGATGCTCATGATCCTTGCCGCCACGCCGGTTTTGGCTGAGGCGCCTCCGACGGATGCGGGACGCTACCGTCTGGAAAAGACCGAGACGGGCTTCATCCGGCTTGACCGGCAGACGGGGGCGATCACGTTTTGCCGCGAAAAGGACGGCGAATTGATCTGCCGCATGGCAGCCGATGAACGGGCCGCCTATGATCAGGAACTCGACATGCTCGCACGGCGTGTAACGGCGCTGGAGGCACGGCTCGACCGCCTTGCCGCCGGCGACCGACGACCAAGCGAGGCCGAGATCGAACAGTCGCTGTCGATCATGGAGCGCGTCATGCGCCGTTTCATGGCGCTGATCGAGGAGTTCCGCCAAAACGATACCGTTCAGCCGAACCGTGGCTGACGGTTTCGGGCTGCCCATTCGGGCGGTTCATGAGGGTGGTCGGGCAGATGCCGAGGCGACTGGCATTCCTGACCCGCTGAAACTTAGACTTGTCTGCCCATGGCTTGCGGGCTAAGACTATCATGGGATGGCAGCAGACTATGCTTTTGGGAGGAAGCGTGGACATGCAACAGCTTAAAATCATCATCGCAGACGATCACCCGTTGTTTCGCGGCGCGCTGCGCCAGGCGCTGAACGACATTGCCGATGGCCCGGCCATCCTCGAAGCGGGCACGTTCGAGGCCGCACGCGAGGCAACGCTTGCCCATCCGGATGCCGACCTCATGCTGCTTGACCTCTCCATGCCGGGCGTCAGCGGCTTTTCCGGCCTGATGTCGCTGCGCAGCGAGATCAGCAGCCTGCCGATCATCATCGTCTCGGCGAGCGACGACACCGCCACCGTGCGGCGGGCGCTGGAACTGGGCGCCTCCGGCTTCATCTCGAAATCGTCGGGGCTCGACGATATCCGCGCCGCCATCCGCACCGTGCTCGAAGGGGGCATCTGGGTGCCGAAGGATATGGCCGCCTGCCCGGACCAGGATCCCGCCATGGCCGAACTGATGGAACGGCTGAAGACACTGACCCCGCAGCAGAACCGCGTTCTGTCGATGCTGGCCGAAGGCCTTCTCAACAAGCAGATCGCCTATGAACTCGGCGTCTCGGAGGCAACGATCAAGGCGCATGTCTCCGCCATTCTCCTGAAGCTCGATGTCGACAGCCGCACCCAGGCGGTGATCAAGCTTGGCAAGGTCAACATGGCGCTGGTGGCCTGAACGCGCCTTTCAGGCACGAGGACAGGATTTTATTCCTTTTCCGCTTTACTCGGGAACCCGCATTCATTAGATATAGCGCGGCAAGCGGCTTCGCGCCGCTTCACCTGTTTTACCAGGTGACAGGCAGAGATGGCAGGCTGAAGCGACAGGCAGGGGCCTGCGGATGACACCCCGGGGTGATATCCGTGCGGCAGGCGCGTGATGTCGCTGCGTCGAGGGCAGGTGTCGTCTTGTGGCGCGTCAGGATCGGGCAGGCGCTTGCGCTTCAGGTCCGGACCTGCGGCCGTCGCGGCATAAGGCGCGGAAAAGGCGCGGAGCAGGAACGGTGATGTTGTCGCACGAAACGATCTGGAACGCGATCGACAGGCTGGCCGAGCGTCACCGGATGACCGCGTCCGGCCTTGCCCGCCGCGCCGGCCTTGATCCGACCTCCTTCAACAAATCCAAACGCTTAGGCCCCGATGGCCGGCTGCGCTGGCCCTCGACGGAATCGATTGCCAAGGTGCTGGAGGCCACTGGCGCCTCGCTCGACCAGTTCCTGAGCTACCTGCCCCCGGAGATGGAGCGGACGGGCCTGCCGGAAGGCGCCTTTCCGCCCCAGCGCGGCGCAATCCCGCTTTTGGGCTTTGCCCAGGCCGGCGCCGGCGGCTTTTTCGATGATGGCGGCTTTCCCGCCGGCCAGGGCTGGGATGTGGTGGATTTTCCGACGGACCCCACCCACAAGGCAGGCGTTTACGCGCTGGAGGTGCAGGGCGATTCCATGCTGCCGCTCTACCGCGACGGCGACCGGCTGATTGTCGAGCCGGGCGCACAAATCCGCCGCGGCGACCGCATCGTGCTGAAGACGCGCGAGGGCGAGGTGATGGCCAAGGTTCTGCTGCGCCAGAGCGCGCGCAGCATCGAGATCATGTCGCTCAATCCCGATCATCCCAACCGGACCTTCGACATGGCCGAGGTGGAATGGATTGCCCGCATCATCTGGGCAAGCCAGTAAGCGCGGCCCTCAGTAGAACCCGTTGGGGAAATAGCGCAGGTAGATCTCCTGCAGCCGGCCCTTGCGGGCAAGCTGGGCCAGCGCATAGTCGAAGCCTGCGACCACCTGCGGCGCATTGGGGCGCGCCATCAGCATCAGGCCCTCGCCCAGAAAGCGCTCCGACAGATAGGGCCCGCCAAACAGGGTACAGCAATCGCCGGACGCCGGACTGGCCACCCAGAAGGGAAGCCTCAGCGCATCGGAAAACACCGCATCGACGGCGCGGGTCTTCACCGCCTCCAGCATGGCGTCCTGCGTGTCGAAGGAGACGGGGCGGATGCGGGGGAAGAAGGCCTTGAGCATTCTTTCGTGGGCGGTGCCCGCCACCACGCCCACCGGGCGACCATCGAGCGCTGCGCCGGTCTCGCCGGTCAGCACCACCGCCCGATGTTTCGCAAAGCGCGCCGGGATCGTCATATAGGGGCGCGAAAAGGCAAATTTTTCCCGCAAGGCCGGTGTGACCGTGATGCCGGCGGCCACCGCCTCCCCGTCTCCTGCAAGAAGTGCGGCCTCCAGATCGCCAAACGGCATGGCCTGGATCTGGCATTTCGCCTCGATGCCCAGTTCCGCGCAGATGTCGCGCACCAGATCCACATGGAAGCCGGAGAGCCGCCCCGTCTGGTCGACGAAGCTGAAGGGCGGGAAATCCACCGTCATCAACACGCGAAGACGCGGCACGGTTGAAAGATCCGGTTTCGCCAGACGCTCGTTGCCATCGAAGAATACCGGCATGTCGGAGCTCTGCGCCTTTGCGCTGACCGGCGAACAGAGGGCCAGTATCGTCAATAATGTGACATACAGACCGTTCTTTCGCAGAGACCCCTGATTTTTGATAGGTGAAACCATGGCGTGTATGTCTATGATCCGAATGGGGAAAAGTCAGCGAAGATCTCACTCGACGGTGTATCAGTTTGACGAAGATGGGGGAATATCCGCCCACGATGGCGGATTTGCGAAATGTTGTCCTGACGCATGGGCAATGGCCGGCAATCTTTCGGGCAAGGACCGAGGCAGACGTGCTGGTGGCGCTCGGCTTTGCCACATCGACCATCGCCAGAATGGCCGAGACCGCAAGGCGCCATGGCACGACGATCGAGACGGAGTTGCTGCACGGCGGTGAGGTGCAGGAGGAGAGCTATTACCGCAGGATTGCCGATTACTTCGGCCTGCCCTTCCTCGATGCGATCGATCCGGCCCATCTTGTCGACATGGACAGCATCGACACGCAGCTTGTGTGTCCCCTCCAGGTCCGGCTGACCTATCCCAACCGCATGCCGCAGATCGCCATGGTGCCGCGCGCGGAAAAGCTGTCGGAATTCGCGCAGCTGCTGGCACGACTGCCGGACCTTACCCGCAGTCTGGTGATGACGACGCCGAGCGCCCTGCGCCGCGCCGTCTGGGAGGCCGGATCGGCAAGGCGGGTGCGAAGGGCAGCCACCGCACTGTTTGACCTGCAGCCGGACCATTCGGCGCGGATCGTGGCGACGGGCCGGCAGGGACTGGTTTTCGGCACCACCATCACGGCAGCCCTCTTTGGCTGCATGATGCGCCCCGACATCCTGCTTCCCCTGGTGCATGCAGTCGTGTCGTGTGCCTATCTCGCCTCGCTTTCGTTGCGCTTCGTCGCCCTGTTTGACCAGAAATTTCGCAAGCGATCGCCAAAATCCGCAGAGGCCCCTTCCGGCCCGCTTCCCGTCTATACGGTGATGGTGGCGATCTATCGCGAGGCCGGCATGGTTTCCCAGCTGGTGTCCAGCCTGGAGCGGCTGGAATGGCCCCGCTCGCGGCTGGATATCAAGCTGGTCTGCGAAGAGGATGATACCGAGACGCTGGCAGCCCTGGCCGCACTCGACCTGCCCGCCCATATCGAGATCGTCCACGTTCCCCCCTACCATCCGCGCACCAAGCCGAAGGCGCTTGCCTATGCGCTTCCCGCCGCACGCGGTGAATTCCTGGCGATCTTCGACGCGGAAGACAGGCCGCATCCGCATCAGCTGATGGAAGCCTATGAGCGGTTTCGGGCAAGCGGCCCCGAACTTGCCTGCCTGCAGGCGCCGCTGATCATCGCCAATGTCGACGAGAGCTATGTGAGCACGCTGTTTGCCGTGGAATATGCCGCGCTGTTTCGCGGCCTCCTGCCGATGCTGGCGCGCTACCGCATGCCGCTGCCGCTTGGCGGCACCTCCAACCATTTCCGCACCGCCGTGCTGCGCAAGGTCGGCGGCTGGGATCCGTTCAACGTGACGGAGGATGCCGACCTCGGCTTGCGGCTCTACCGGCTGGGGTATCGATCCGAGACGCTGCGCTGCCAGACGCTCGAGGATGCGCCGGTCTCGCTGCCGGTGTGGACTGGCCAGCGCATCCGCTGGTTCAAGGGCTGGCTGCAGACCTGGCTGGTGCTGACTCGCAACCCGATCCTGACGGCACGCGAGATGGGCATGAAGGCCAGCATCGTCTTTCACCTGATGATCGGCGGCATGCTGTTGTCGGCGCTCCTGCACCCGCTCATCCTGCTGTTCATGACCAATGCCGGGCTGACGCTCATCTCGACGCCGCTTTCGCAGATCCCCGGCACGGTTCTCGGCCTCATGCTGCTCGATGCGACCAACCTCTTCGGCAGCTATGCGACATTCCTCGGCCTCGGGGTCGGCTCGATGATCGGCCTGGAGAAACTGAAGGTCGGCCACCGCTGGCTTGCGGTTCCGCTGCACTGGATGATGACATCCTATGCCGCCTGGCGGGCGCTGAACGAGCTGCGCACCAACCCGTTCTTCTGGAAGAAGACCCCGCACCGGCCAAGCCGGAAGACATGACGCCAAAACCGATACGCCCAACCGGGCGTCAGCGGTGGCGCCAGGCCTTGCGCTTGGCATTCAGCCTGCTCAGCCACGAGCGCTGGGACGGCGCATTGCGGCGCACGAAGATCGGCGCATAGCCGTAGCGCGTCCGGCGCCGCGCCGCTTCGGGCTCCTGCCCGAAAATGAAGTTGAGGAAGGCGGCAAGCTCGCCACGCCGACGCTGCGGATCATTGCCCGTCGCAAACACCGGCTCGTTCAGCATGGCAACCATACGGTCCGGATCCTCCGCCAGCGCCATCACAGAGTCGATGCAGGCGTCGTCGTCCTCAAAATCATGCCGGTTGATGAAGGCGCGCGGGTTGAAATCGAGATCGACCTTCGGGTTGCCCCAGTAGATGGGAATGCAGCGGGCCGCAAAGGCATGAAACAGCTTTTCGGTCGTGTAGCCGGGGGTGCTGGAATTTTCAAAGGCGATGGCAAAATTGAAATCGCTCATCACCTTAACCTTGGCACTGACCGGATCGAGCCCCGTGACGCGGTCGAAGCGATCATCGTTGCGCAGGTGGCGGCCAAGCGACGTGACCGGGCGGCGGGCCGACAGACGATGGAAGAAACCGTCGCGCACCGGATCGGCCCGGCCGTTCGAATAGATGAAGGTGCAGAAGCCGCGGCCCTCCAGCAGCGTCACATCCACCGGTGGACGATGATGGGCTGCCTCGGCACGCTCCGGCTCGCAGAAATAGAGCGGATAGCGCAGGTGCCGGTCTTCGAGCGTCAGGTGATCAAAGCCGATGGCGTAATCGCAGATGTTGAAATCCGGGCGCACGTTCTCGCCGGTGAAAAACACCCGCAGGCAGTCATAGGTGCGATGGACGGTGCCGAAGCAGGAATAGAACAGGATGTCCGGATCTTTCTCATCGAGCACGATGCGAAACTCCGGCGAGACGACATCCATGAGAAACAGGCTATGCGGATCGAAATTGGACCAGAAGTCGGTGTACCAGATCTTGATTGTCTTCATCACCGCTCCGCCTGCGGGCCTCAAAGTCCCGTGTTTAATCCGGCCGCGGTGATAATGCTTTTAAAGGCCAGCTGACAAGAGGTTCACGGCACGATCCGCACTAGGCGGAAAGACAAAAAGGGAGGCGAGAAAGCTGGAGCGGGTGAAGGGAATCGAACCCTCGTATTCAGCTTGGGAAGCTGCTGCTCTACCATTGAGCTACACCCGCCCACTCTTTAGGCTTGAGCGGCCAAGCTCTAGCATCAAGCGGCTTTGCCGTTCAAGACAAAAGCGTGAAAAAAGCAAGCCGCCGTCAGCTGCGGAAATGCTTGGACAGTTTCAGCCCCTGCGCCTGGTAGTTGGAGCCGAGGCCCGAGCCGTAGAGGCCTTGCGGGCGCTCCAGCATGTGTTCGTAGACGAGGCGGCCGACGATCTGGCCGTGCTCCAGGATGAAGGGCACTTCGTGGCTTCGGACTTCCAGAACGGCCCGCGCGCCCGCCCCGCCAACGGCGGCATGGCCGAAGCCCGGATCGAAGAAGCCGGCATAATGCACGCGGAATTCGCCGACCAGCGGATCATAGGGCGTCATTTCGGCCGCATAGAGCGGCGGCACGTGGACGGCCTCGCGCGAGACGAGAATATAGAACTCGTCCGGGTCAAGGATCAGTTCGTCGCGGCCGCGGCTGTAGAGCGGTTCCCAGAAATCGAGCACGTCATGGGCGCTCTTCTGGTCGACATCGATGACCGAGGTGTGGTGCTTGCCGCGGTAGCCGATCAGGCCGTCAGGACCGGTGCCCTTCAGATCGATGGAGAGCGCGATACCGCCGCCGGATACGTTCGGGGTTTCGCTCGCCACCAGCGTTTCCGCCTCATGCAGTGCCAGAACTTCCGGTTCGGTCAGAAGCGCGTGGCCGGTGCGGAAGCGGATCTGCGACAGGCGCGAGCCGCGCCGCACGATGACGGGGAAGGTGCGCGGGGAGATTTCGAGATAGAGGGGTCCGGTATAGCCGGCCGGGATCTTGTCGAATTCCTGCGCACGGTCCACCATCACGCGGGTAAAGATGTCCAGACGGCCGGTCGAGCTTTTCGGATTGGTGGAGGCCGAAAGATCGGCCGGAAGGTCAAGGCTTTCCATCAGCGGCACGATATAGACGCAGCCGGTTTCCAGCACGGCGCCGTTTTCAAGATCGATCTCGTGCAGCGTCAGCCGCTCGATCTTGTCGGCCACCGTGTGGTTGGGGCCGGGCATGAAACTTGCGCGCACGCGCAGCGCCTTGGAGCCGAGGCGCAGGTCGAGGCTTGCCGGCTGGATCTGGTCGCCATCCAGCGGCGCCGTGCTTTTCAGCCGGCCGGCCTCGAAAAGGGCGCCGATGGCGCTGTCCGCCAGAATGCCTGATGTACGTGTCATAAACCCTATCCTTCAATCGTCGGACAAAAGCAAAAGCGGGCAATTGACGCAAGCTCCAGAGAGGCGTAAGGCAGGCTTATCCCGTGGTGATTTGGCCGGTCGGCTTGCAGCCACGTTAAATAAGTGGCTAAAAAGACCGGGTGCGAAACCGGTCTGCATATGCGACCGGTTTTTTTGTTACGAAGGTGACACGCATGAGCAAGACCTGGCGCCCCGCAACCCGATTGGTTCACGAAGGCACGCTGCGCTCGCAGTATGGCGAAACGTCCGAAGCGATCTACCTGACGCAAGGGTTCGTCTACGAGAATTCCGCCGCCGCCGAAGCCCGCTTCAAGGGCGAGACGGACGGTTTCATCTACGCCCGCTACGGCAGCCCCACCAATGACATGTTCGAAAAGCGCATGATTGCGCTGGAAGGTGCGGAAGATGCACGCGCCACGGCATCCGGCATGGCAGCGGTTGCTGCGGCAATCCTGTGCCAGGTAAAGGCCGGCGACCATATCGTCGCTGCACGCGCGCTCTTCGGCTCCTGCCGCTACATCGTCGAGACGCTGGCGCCGAAATATGGCGTCGAGTGTACGCTGGTCGATGGACGCGACCTTGCCAACTGGGAAGCCGCGATCCGCCCCAACACCAAGGTGATGTTCCTCGAAAGCCCCACCAACCCGACGCTGGAAGTGGTCGACATCGCAGGCGTTGCCAAGCTCGCCAACCAGATCGGCGCCAAGGTGGTGGTCGACAATGTGTTTGCCACCCCGCTCTTCCAGAAGCCGCTGGAACTGGGTGCGCATATCGTCGTCTACTCCGCGACGAAGCATATCGACGGTCAGGGCCGCTGCCTCGGCGGCGTGATCCTCTCCGACAAGCAGTGGATCGACGAGAACCTGCACGACTATTTCCGCCACACGGGCCCGGCCATGTCGCCGTTCAATGCCTGGACGCTGCTGAAGGGGCTGGAGACGCTGCCGCTTCGCGTGCGTCAGCAGACGGCAAGTGCCGCCCGCATCGCCGATTTCCTCGCCGACCAGCCGAAGGTGGCCAAGGTCATCTATCCCGGCCGCAAGGACCATCCGCAGGCCGACATCATTGCCAAGCAGATGACCGGCGGCTCGACGCTGATCTGCATCGAGCTGAAGGGTGGCAAGGAAGCCGCCTTTGCCGTGCAGGACGCGCTGGAGGTCATCAAGATTTCCAACAATCTCGGCGATTCCAAGAGCCTGATCACCCATCCGGCGACGACGACGCACAAGAACCTCACCGACGAGGCCCGCGCCGAGCTTGGCATTTCCGGCGGCACGCTGCGCCTCTCCTGCGGCATCGAAGACACCGACGACCTGGTGGACGATCTGACGCGGGCGCTTGCGACCGTCTCCGCCTGAAAACACCGGGACATCTGCAAAGCACGCAGTTGAACGCGGTTAATTGACAGTTCGTGACTGTCCCGATGGGCGCATTTCTTGACCTTGCGCCCATCCTGTACGATATCCCTCTGTGTACAGAGTAAAGGTATCGCGCATGTACCGGGCCCGGACGAAGGATATCGAAGTCGAGGTGGAACCCTATTATCTGGAGGAGCAATCCGATCCGGACGACAGCCGCTATGTCTGGGGCTACCGCATCGTCATCGCCAATCACTCGGATCTCACCGTCCGCCTCATTCACCGCTACTGGCACATTACCGACCAGAACGGCCTCGTGGACGAAGTGGAGGGGCCGGGCGTCGTCGGCGAGCAGCCGCGGCTGAAGCCGGGCGATACCTATGAATATTCGTCGGGCTGCCCGCTCGATACGCCATCAGGCCTGATGTTCGGCCATTACCAGATGGAAACCGACGAAGGCGAGATTTTTACCGTCGACATCCCCGCCTTCTCGCTGGATAGCCCGGGTCTTGCGCGGGTTCTGAACTGAGGTCCCGCGCAAGGGTTGATCAGGCCGGCTCGAATTCCGACGGATCGTAGCGGTAGGTTGTCGAGCAGAATTCGCAGGTGACCGCGATTTCGCCCTCTTCGATGCTGGCGGTGATTTCCTCGGCGGTAAAGCCGGCCAGCACGCCCTTGATCTTGTCGCGCGAGCAGCTGCACCGGTCAAGAACCGCCTGCGGTTCGAAAATGCGCACGCCGCGCTCATGGAAGAGGCGAAACAGCAGCCGCTCGATCCCGACCAGCGGATCCGTCAGTTCGTCGGTATCCACCGTCTGCACCAGCGTGCTGGCCTCCGTCCAGGCATCGTCGGAGACATGGTCGAGCTCGCGCTCATCCCCGTCACCGCCATGCAGGTCCTGCTGGCGCATGCGCTCCGGCGCCTGCGGCAGAAACTGCGCCAGCACGCCGCCGGCGCGCCAGTTGTGGCGCGGCTTTCCCGCTTCATCCCGGTCGATCAGTTCGGCCACCCCAAGGCGCACCTTGGTCGGGATCTGTTCCGACTGGCGGAAATAAACGCCGGCGATTTCCTCAAGCGAGGAGCCATCGAGCGGCACGATGCCCTGATAGGGGGTCATGCCATGGCCCTGGTCGATGGTGAAGGCGAGAAACCCTTCGCCCAGAAGCTCGGGCGGCGAAACGCGCCCGGCTTTGACGGCATCCGCCAGCGCCTCCTCGTCGAAACGGGCATAGGCGCGCATGCTTTCGGGGCTCGAAAAATCCGCCACCAGCAGGTCGACCGGACCGTTCCCCTTGGTCTGAACGGTAAACCGCCCCTCGAACTTCAGGGAGGTGCCGATGAGCGCCGTCAGAACGATGGCTTCGGCCAGCAGGCGCGCCACCGGCGCCGGATAGTCGTGACGCCCCAGAATGGTATTCAAAAGCGGCCCGAGCTGCACGGCACGGCCGCGCACATCCAGCCCCTCGACCTGGAACGGGATGACGCGGTCATCGCCCGCCAGATCAAGTTCACTCAGGTCCACTACAGCTTCTGCCATGACTTACTCCTTCACGCCGGAGCACCCATTTCGCACAAAAGGCGGCCGAGCGGAACCGCTGACCGGGCAAAGAGGCCGACGATGTGTCTTGAAACGCCCGAACCGGCAGATTGCGGACGCGATTGGAAAGCCGACAGATGGGGTGGCCCGGCGGTTAAATCAAGCCGGGCGCCCAACACGCTTAGACGGCGCCAAAGCACCAGGCCAGGATCGACTTCTGCGCATGCAGGCGGTTTTCCGCCTCGTCGAAGACCACCGACTGCGGACCATCGATCACCTCGTCGGTGACTTCCTCGCCGCGATGGGCCGGCAGGCAGTGCATGAACAGCGCATCGGAACCTGCCCGCTGCATCAGCTGGCTGTTGACCTGGAAGGGCTGGAAGACATTGTGGCCGCGCGCCTTGTGCTCCTGGTTCATCGAGACCCAGGTATCGGTGACGACCATGTCGACGCCTTCGACGGCCCGCTCGGCATCATGGAACAGCTTGACGTCGCCGCCATTGTTGCGCGCCCAGTTGAGATATTTGTCGGAGGGCTCCGACCCGAGCGGCACGGCCATGTTCATGCGGTAGCCGAAACGGGCAGCGCCCTCGACGAAGGAATGCAGCACGTTGTTGCCGTCACCCGTCCAGGCAAAGGTCTTTCCCGCCACCGGTCCGCGATGCTCCTCGAAGGTGAGGAGGTCGGCCATGATCTGGCAGGGATGCGTTTCGTCGGTCAGGCCGTTGATGACGGGCACTGTCGCATGTTCGGCAAGCTCCAGCAGGCGCTTGTGATCCGTGGTGCGGATCATGATGGCATCGACATAGCGCGACAGGACCTTGGCCGTGTCGCCGATGGTTTCGGCGCGGCCGAGCTGCATTTCGGTGCCGGAGAGAAACAGCGTCTCGCCGCCGAGCTGGCGCATGCCGACATCGAAGGACACGCGGGTGCGCGTCGACGGCTTTTCGAAGATCATCGCCAGCATCTTGCCGGCCAGCGGCTTGTCTGCCGTGCCGGCCTTGGTGGCCTGCTTGCGGGTGCGGGCGTCATCGAGAATGCTGCGCAGTTCCCCGGACGAAACCGCCGAGAGATCGAGAAAATGCTTAGGTGATGCCATGGTCCAATCCATCGGGGCGCCGTCCGGCGGCCCTTTGCGTTACGAAAGAGCCCGTCAGGCCGTTTTCTTCAACTGTTCGCGGCTGAGCTTTTCGGCAGCCCGTTCGATGCGCGCGATCCCTTCACGGGCCTCGTCGGCCGTGACCACCAGAGGCGGCAGCAGGCGGATGACGTTGTCCCCGGCGGGAACGCCGAGCAGGTGTTCCTCGCGCATGGCAAGCGCCAGATCGCCGGCCGGCACGCGCGCCTTGATGCCGAGCATCAGGCCTTCGCCGCGGATCTCCTCGATCACGTCGGGAAAACGGTCTTTTAGCGAAGCAAGGCCCTGACGGAAGACGAGCGCCACGTCACGCACATTTTCCAGAAAGCCATCAGCAAGCACGACGTCAAGCACGGCATTGCCGACGGCCATGGCGAGCGGATTGCCGCCATAGGTCGTGCCGTGGATGCCGGGCTTCATGCCGGAGGCGGCTTCGGCCGTGGCAAGGCAGGCGCCGAAGGGAAAGCCGCCGCCGATGCCCTTGGCAACGGCCATGATATCGGGCGCGATGCCGGTTGCCTCATAGGCGAAGAATTTTCCGGTACGGCCAACGCCGGACTGCACCTCGTCAAACATCAGGAGAATGCCGCGGTCGTCGCAGATCTGGCGCAGCTCGCGCAGGAATTCCTTGGCGACCACGCGGATACCGCCTTCGCCCTGGATCGGCTCGATCAGCAGAGCCGCTGTGTTTTCCGTGATGGCGGCCTTCAGCGCGTCGAGATCGCCGAAGGGGACCTGGTCAAAGCCTTGCGCCTTCGGGCCGAACCCTTCCATGTATTTTTCCTGGCCGCCGGCAGCGATCGTCGCGATCGTACGGCCATGGAAGGCGCCTTCGAAGGTGATGATGTGGAATTTTTCCGGGTGACCCTTGGAAAAATGGTAGCGGCGGGCGGTCTTGATGGCGCATTCCAGCGCTTCCGCGCCCGAATTGGTGAAGAACACCTTGTCGGCAAAGGTCGCCTCGACAAGACGACGGGCCAGCCGCTCCTGATCGGGGATCTCGTAGAGGTTGGACAGGTGCCAGACCTTTTCGGCCTGATCCTTCAGGGCCTGAACCAGATGCGGATTGGAATGGCCGCAGGAGGTGACGGCAACGCCTGCACCGAAATCGAGATATCGCTCGCCCGTTTCCGTCACGAGCCAGACCCCCTCGCCACGCGTAAAACGCAGCGGGGCCCGTGCAAAGGTGTCGAAAAGCGCGGCTTCAGCCATGGCGACATCACTCCTTGGGCAATCATCCGTCCAGGCGCCCGCGGGCTGCCCGAACGCAAACCAGAAATCAAAAATGCCGCCTTGAGCGGCGGCAGGCGCACTATCTGCATTTCAGGATCAACTGTCAACAAATCGCTTGAATTCCGGGGGATTTCCGCTGCGTGAGGCTGGCTTGCGCCAGGCTTTCGCGCTGTGACAAAAAAGACTCGCCTTAAAAGCAAGTTGGGGAAAACCCGGAAATCGATTCGCGGCGATTCCACCGACTCTTGTCAGCGAGTCCCCGGGCCGATAGGTTAAAGATCAATTACTAGACTGCATGCGGCGGAACTAGTCACCAAACGTATAGATATGGTATGTCCGGCAGGAAATCCTCCCGCCGGAGGGTGAACGATTCTGTCTCGCACAGATGCTCTAAGGCGGAGAGACAGCATGAACTGGACGGACGAGCGCGTCGAGAGACTAAAGCGGCTTTGGGCCGAAGGCCTGAGCGCAAGCCAGATCGCCACACAGCTGGGCGGCGTCAGCCGCAACGCTGTGATCGGCAAGGTGCATCGCCTCAACCTGCCGGGCCGCGCAAAGGCCGGCGGCACGCAGGCGACGGCGCGTACCGCGCCCGCCAAGCGCACCACTTCTGCGCCGCGCGCACCGAACTTTGCCGCCCGCACCCCGGCCGGCGCCCCCACCCGCACCGTTACCCGTCCGCTCGGCGCCACGCTGGTGACGGAAGAGGTCGAGGTCGAAGCGGCCGAACCGGCAGAATTCAAGGCACCGAGCAATGTCGTCGTGCCGATGTCGCGCAAGCTTTCGCTGACGGATCTCACCGAGCGCACCTGCAAGTGGCCGATGGGCGACCCGCTGAAGGACGATTTCCACTTCTGCGGTTCGGAATCTGCCGATACCTCGCCCTATTGCAAGTATCACGCGCGCCTCGCCTACCAGCCGGTGAACGAGCGCCGCAAGGCCGCCAACATCTCGGCCGCCGCCCGCGCCTGATCCTTAAGGGATCCTCAGCCGATGCGAAGGAAAAACGGGCCCCGCGCCCGTTTTTTTATGCGTGATCGGCAGCGCCCGGTAACGGGCCACAAGACAAACGCCCGGCAGCAGGGCCACCGAGCGTTGAAAGTGTCAGGTCTGGCAAATCCGCCGTGCGGGGAAAGCCTCAGGCTTCCATCGAATAGCCGGCGCCGCGCACGGTGCGGATGACGTCCTGCATGTTGGAAAAGTTGAGCGCCTTGCGCAGGCGCCCGACATGCACGTCGACGGTGCGCTCGTCCACGTAGATATCGTGACCCCAGACGCCATCGAGAAGCTGCGAGCGCGAATAGACGCGGCCGGGCGATGTCATCAGGAATTCCAGCAGGCGAAACTCGGTGGGCCCAAGCCGCACTTCGCGGCTCTTGCGGTGAACGCGATGCGTTTCGCGGTCGAGCTCGATGTCGCCGCAGCGCAGCACACTCGACAGAACCTCCGGCCGGGCGCGGCGCAGCATGGCTTTCACGCGCGCCATCAGTTCCGGCGTCGAGAAGGGCTTTACCACATAATCGTCGGCACCGGTCGCCAGACCGCGCACACGCTCGCTTTCCTCGCCGCGTGCCGTCAGCATGATGATCGGCAGGCGTTCGGTATCCGGACGCATGCGCAGGCGCCGGCAAAGCTCGATGCCGGAGACGCCCGGCAGCATCCAGTCGAGGATCAAGAGATCCGGCAACCGCTCCTGCAGGCGGATTTCCGCCTCGTCGCCGCGCAGGATGGTCTCGACCTCGTAGCCTTCGGCCTCGAGGTTATAGCGCAGGAGGACGCTGAGAGCTTCCTCGTCCTCCACAACCGCAATTTTGGGCAGCATGGTTCAGGCACTCCGTCAGTATGGCCTCACTCGGCCACGGCACCAAGCGTGTTGGACGTATCGTCCTTGGGGCGCTCGCCTTCCGGCTGGGCACCGGTTGCGATGTAATAGATCGTCTCGGCGATATTGGTGGCATGGTCGCCGATGCGCTCGATGTTCTTGGCGCAGAACAGGAGATGCGTGCACGACGTGATGTTGCGCGGGTCTTCCATCATGTAGGTCAACAGCTCGCGGAACAGCGAGGTGTACATGGCGTCGATTTCCTCGTCGCGCTGGCGGATGGCTTCCGCCTTCTGCACCGAGCGGCTGGAAAACACGTCGAGCACTTCCTTCAGCTGCACGAGCGCCAGCTCGGACAGATGCTCGAGGCCACGGGCAAGCTTGCGCGGAACGCCGGTGCCCTGGACCGCGATGACGCGCTTGGCGGTGTTCTTGCCCAGATCGCCGACGCGCTCGAGATCGGCTGCAATGCGCAGCGTGCCGATGATTTCGCGCAGGTCCGCCGCCATCGGCTGGCGCTTGGCAATCGTCACGATCGCCTTTTCCTGGATCTCGCGCTCGGCGTGATCGAGGATCACGTCGTCGGAGATGACCTTCTGGGCAAGCGCGCCATCGGAATTGACGAGCGCGCGCACGGCATCGCCGCACATCTGCTCGGCAAGGCCGCCCATTTCGGAAATCCGGCGGTTCAGGTATTTCAGGTCTTCGTCATAGGCCGAAAGGATGTGCGAAGGCATTTTGGCGTCCTCGGATAGGGGTGTCAGCGCAACAGGCGGGTCTAACGGCAATCAGCCAAAGCGGCCCATGATGTAGTCCTGCGTGCGCTGATCATCCGGGTTGGTGAACATCTTGTCCGTATCGTTCTCCTCGACCAGCTGGCCGAGGTGGAACATGGCGGTGCGCTGCGAAACGCGGGCCGCCTGCTGCATCGAGTGGGTGACGATGACGATGGTGTAATTGCTGCGCAGTTCGTGGATCAGTTCTTCCACCTTGGCCGTCGCAATCGGATCGAGAGCCGAGCAGGGCTCGTCCATCAGGATGACTTCCGGCGACACGGCAATGGCGCGGGCAATGCACAGGCGCTGCTGCTGGCCGCCCGAGAGGCCGGTGCCGGATTCCTGCAGGCGGTCCTTTGCTTCGTTCCAGAGACCGGCGCGCTGCAGGCTTGCCTCGACGATCTGGTCCATGTCCGCCTTGTTGCGGGCAAGACCGTGGATGCGCGGACCGTAGGCGATGTTTTCATAGATCGACTTCGGGAACGGGTTCGGCTTCTGGAACACCATGCCGACGCGGGCGCGCAGTTCCACCACGTCGATCGACGGATCGTAGATATCGTCCGTATCGAGCGTGATGCGGCCGGTGACGCGGCAGCTTTCGATCGTATCGTTCATGCGGTTGAGGCAGCGCAGGAAGGTCGACTTGCCGCAGCCCGAAGGGCCGATCAGCGCCGTCACCGTATTTTCGCGGACATTGAGATTCACGTCGAAGAGGGCCCGTTTCTCGCCGTAATAGACGGAAACATCCTTGCCCACCATCTTGTAGGAAACGTCATTCATTTTCTGATCCAGAGCCTTTTCAACTGCTGCTTCCGACATCATGTTCATTGGCCGTATCCTTCTACCAACGCCGTTCGAAGCGACGACGCAAGAGGATCGCGCCGACATTCATGACAATGAGGAACAGGAGCAGGATGATGATTGCTCCGGAGGTGCGCTCGACAAAGGCGCGTTCCGCCTCGTTTGCCCACATGTAGATCTGCACCGGCAAGGCCGTCGACGGGTCGAGCGGCGTCGTCGGGTAATTGGCGACGAAGGCGACCATGCCAATGAGAAGAAGCGGTGCGGTTTCGCCCAGCGCATGGGCAAGACCGATAATGGTGCCGGTGAGGATGCCGGGCATGGCAAGCGGCAGGACGTGGTGGAAGATCGTCTGCATCTTGGAGGCGCCGAGCCCGAGCGCTGCGGCGCGAATCGACGGCGGCACAGCCTTCAGCGCCGCACGCGTGGCAATGATGATCGTCGGCAGGGTCATCAGCGTCAGCACCAGGCCGCCGATCAGCGAGGCCGAGCGCGGCAGGCCCATGAAGTTGATGAAGACGGCAAGCCCGAGCAGGCCGTAGACGATCGAGGGCACGGCGGCCAGATTGTTGATGTTGACCTCGATGAGATCAGTAAAGCGGTTCTTCGGGGCAAACTCTTCCAGATAGATCGAGGCCGCGACACCAATGGGCAGCGCCAGCACCAGCACGATCAGCATCATGTAGAAGGAGCCGATGAGCGCCACGCCGACGCCGGCGGCTTCCGGACGGCTGGAAGCGCCGTTGAAGAAAATGCCAGTGTTGAAGTGCTTGGCGAGCACGCCCTTCTCGGAGAGCTGGTTCATCCAGCCGACCTGGCGATCGGAAATCTTGCGATTGTTTTCCGACACCGACAGGTTGATCTGGCCCTTGAAGGCCGAATCCAGATCCCCCGAGGCAAGTAGCCGAACGGGCTGTGTCTTGCCGATGATCGACGGATCGGCAACGACGAGGTCACGCAGCTGCGAGCGCACGCTGTCAGACAGCATAAGGCCCACATCGCGCATGGCCGTGCGGTCGGTTTCGGCAACGCCCAGAACCTTGGCCACCGCATTGCGGGCGAGGACCGGATAATTGGCGGTCAAAAGCTTCTGCGGATTGCTTGCCCGCTCATTCTTAGGATCGATCAGCTGCTCGGAAAACTCGATCGGCACCGTGATCATCGTCTGCTGAAAGGCCGTATAGCCCTTGGAGACGACCGACCAAAGAAGGATGAACAGGAAGACGAGGCCGAACAGGATCGCGGCAATGCCATAGGCGCGGAAACGACGTTCGGCAGCATAGCGGCGCTTGATCCCGATATCGCGGCGCGGGCGGCCAAGAGCGGCGGCCGGTGCGGCCGAAGGCGTGATGACCTGGCTCATTCGTACTGCTCCCGGTATTTGCGCACGATGTAGAGCGCGTAGATGTTCAGGCAAAGCGTGATGGCAAAGAGCGTGATGCCGAGCGCAAAGGCGACAAGCGTCTGCGGCGAGGTGAACTCGAGGTCACCCGTCAGCTGGTTGACGATTTTTACCGTCACTGTGGTCATCGGCTCGAACGGGTTGATCTGCATGCGGGCGGCAACGCCGGCGGCCAGCACCACGATCATGGTTTCGCCGATGGCACGCGAGGCGGTCATCAGGATGGCGCCGACGATGCCGGGAAGTGCTGCCGGCAGGATGACGCGCTTGACCGTTTCCGACCGCGTCGCGCCAAGGCCGAGCGAGCCGTCCCGCATGGCGCGGGGCACCGCCGTGATGATGTCGTCCGACAGCGAGGAGACGTAAGGAATCAGCATGATGCCCATGACGAAGCCGGCCGTCAGAACGCTCTGTGCCTGGATGAAGCTCGTATAGTTGCCGGTGGTGAGGCCCGCGATCTGCGCCGAGATATCGCGCAGGAACGGCCCGACCGTGGTCAGTGCAAAGAAGCCGTAGACGATGGTCGGGATACCGGCCAGCACTTCGAGAAGCGGCTTGACCACCGAGCGCAGGCGCGGCGAGGCATATTCGGCCATGTAGATGGCCGAGAAGAGGCCGACCGGCACGGCAAACAGCATGGCGACGAAGCCGATATAGAGCGTGCCGAGCAGAAGCGGAACGAGGCCGAACTGGCCTTCCGAGCCGCCGGAACCGGCCGCCGCAAAGCGCGGATCCCAGACCGTGCCGAAGAAGAATTCCCAGGCGGGGATCGCGTGGAAGAACTGGGTTGCTTCCGTCAGCATCGAGGCAACGATGCCGACGGTGGTCAGGATGGCGATCGAGGAGGCAAGGATCAGGCTGCCGAGAATGACATGTTCGACCCGGTTGCGGGCGCGAAACCGCGGCGCGATCAGCCGGTAGGAAATGAGGGCGCCGAGCACCGCGACGATGAGGACGCCGACCGTCGAGCCCCAGGAATTGAGCATACGCATGCGGTTAAGGTCGATGGCGGCCTTGACCATATAGGGTTCCGGATCGCCGGCAATGGCGACACCGCGGCCGCCCATCAGGGCGCGAAGGTCGCCGGGATTGCGCTCGGCCTGCGCCGTCTCGTCGGGCGAGAGCGCATTGAGGCCGCGGGCGATGCCTTCGATCATGCCGAAATTGAGGCTCTGGGTTGCCGACGACTGGGCAAGCGCCTCTGCGGGGAAATCACTGCGCACGACATTGTTGATGACCGCCGGAGAAATGATCAGCCAGGCGGCAAGCACCAGAAGGGCAGGAAGCGCGGTCCAGACGGCGACGAAGGAGCCGTAATAGCCCGGGCGCGAATGCATGGTGGACGACCGGCCGCCCGACAGGGCAAGGGCCCGCCGCGTCCCGGCCAGATAGCCCAGAATGGCTATCACCGCCGTCGTCAGAAGGAGCATTGATGTACTCATGAAATCCCCCGGCTACCGCCTGTCCGGCCACCATGGTGCATGGCCGTTCGGCTTCATTCATTGAAGCAGACTAAATTTTGGTAAAAACAGGTGTTAGCAAATGTCTTTTGGTCGCCCGGTCGATCCAGGCATGCCGTGGCGGCCATCGACCGGCGGGACCAAGCCCCGCCGGTCGATCGTTTTGCAATTACATGGTCTTGCCGGCAGCGAATGCCTTGCGGACAGCGTCGCGCTGGTCATCGGGGGCAGCAACCAGGCCGTACTGGGCCAGCGGCGAGTCGGGGCCGACCATATCGTCAGAGATGAAGAACTCGACGTATTCCTTCAGGCCCGGGATCACGCCGAGGTGCGCCTTCTTCACGTAGAAGAACAGCGGACGCGAAACCGGATACTTGCCGGACGAGATGGTTTCCGTCGACGGAACAACGTCCTTGACGGTTGCAACCTTCAGCTTGTCCTTGTTGTTTTCGTAGAAGGCCAAGCCGAACACGCCAAGGCCGGTCTTGTTGGCCGAGATGCGGGCCAGCGTTTCGGTGTAGTCACCGTCGATGTCGACGGCAGCGCCGTCCTTGCGGACAGCAACGCACTTGGCGGCAGCCTGCTTGGCATCGGTGATGGCAGCCTTGATCACGTCAGAAGCGCCTGCTTCCTTGCAGCCTTCCGTCATGATCTTCTCTTCGAAGACTTCGCGGGTGCCGTGCTTGGAGCCCGGGATATAGGCAGCGATCGGGCCCTTCGGCAGCGTCGGGTTGATCTCCGACCAGTTCTTGTAGGGGTTGGAAACGAGCTTGCCATCGACGACGACTTCAGCAGCCAGCGCCTTGTAGAGGTCCTTCGGCTCCAGCTTCATGTCGCCATTGCCGGAATCGGTGGCGAAAACGATGCCGTCATAACCGATGCGGACTTCCTGGACGTCCGTGACGCCGGCAGCCTTGCAGGCTTCCAGTTCAGACTTGTTGATCGGGCGCGAGGCATTGGCGACGTCGATCGTGGCTTCGCCGACGCCCTTGCAGAATTCCTTCAGGCCAGCGCCGGTGCCGCCGGATTCAACAACCGGGGTCTTGAAGTTCGGGAAAGTTTCGCCGAACGTTTCAGCAACAATCTTGGCATAGGGCAGAACGGTGGACGAGCCGGCAACCTGGATCTGGTCGCGCGCGGCAGCTGCGCCTGCGAATGCGACAGATGCCACCAGGGCAGCTGCGGAAAGTTTCAGGATGGTCATTGTAGTCTCCCGTCATGGGCTGGTGTGAATTCTGGCTGCAACCGGCTGTCGCTCTCGCCGATCATCAGGCAGCCTGTCTTAGCCGCCCGAGCCTCACCCTTTTATGTCATTTCGGTGAAACATTTGTGACAGCACAAGATATTGATTTTAATCGGAAATAATCATCGCCCCACAGATCGCCGGGCGCTTTGTGTCAGAACCGGACGGTAAAGTCCGTGCCCTTGCCCAGTTCGGATTTGACGATCAGCCGTGCGCGATGGCGCGTGAGGATATGCTTGACGATGGCAAGGCCAAGACCTGTGCCTTTCTTCGACCGGCTGTCGGCCACGCTCACCCGGTAAAACCGCTCGGTGAGACGCGGCACATGCTCGGCCGGAATGCCTGCACCCCGGTCGACGACGCTGAATTCCACCGGCTGCTGCGGCTCGCGGCGCAGGTGGACATCGACGATCTTGCCCTCCTGGCCATATTTGCAGGCGTTCTCGATGAGGTTTTCGATGACCTGCACCAGTTCGTCGCGGTCACCGGTCACCTCCACCTTACCCTCGGGCAGGTGCATGCGGATTTCCACCCCCAGTTCATGGGCAAGCGGCACAAGGGAATCGCGCACGCTGCCGACGAGCGGCACGAGATCCACGGTCTGGTTCGGCGCGATATGCGCCTTGGATTCCAGCCGCGACAGGGACAGGAGATCGTCCACCAGCCGGCTCATGCGGGTCGCCTGGTCCAGCATGATCGCCAGGAAGCGCTCATGCGCGCCGGGATCGGATTTCGCCGGCCCCTGCAGCGTCTCGATGAAACCGCGCAGCGAGGCAAGCGGCGTGCGCAGCTCATGGCTGGCATTGGCGACGAAATCGGAGCGCATGCGGTCGATGCGGCGCAGCTCGGAAATATCGCGAAAGGACAGCGCGAAGTAACGCTTGGCGGAGCGGCTGCCCTCCTCCTCTATGGGCGCCACGCGCAAGATATAGACCCGTTCGGAGGGAAGGCGTTCGGAATGCTCGATCTGGTTCGGCTCGCCGGTGGCGATGGTTTCGCGCACCATGTCGAGAATGCCGGGCGTGCGCAGCCGCGCCGACAGATGGGCGCCCGGCGTCATTTCGCCGAAGGCCCTGGTGGCTGCCGGGTTCTGGAAGAGCACATTGGCATCGGTGCCGAGAACGATTACCGGCATATCGAGCGCGCCATAGGCATCGGCAACGTCCTTCAGCGGATCGCGCGGCGCGGGCGCGGGTGCCGCCACCGGCGCTGACGGCTCATCGTCGATCGGAAGCGAGGGCCCAAGAGCCAGGGACAGGAGGATCAGCAGGAAGCCCGCGCCGACGAAGACCGGGTTGACATCGGCTGCAAGCGCAAGGACCGACAGCAGGCTTGCCGCCGCAACGACCAGCCAGCCGCGCCGCAACTGCTCGACACGCCCTGCCTTTACCTCACGCGCCATGCACGCCCTCCCCGCAAAATCCCTGATGAAACGCCAGCCTGACGGATGGTGATAATCGTCTCGCATGACAGATATACATCGGCACGGCGCGGCATTTCACAAAATTGGAACCCTTGCAGCTTTCTCAACAGCAAAACATTTTTTTGGATCGTCTCCCTGACGGCGCGCATTCCTGCTTTAGATAGATAAGCGCACAGGATGAGGACACACGGATGGACGCATATGACAGAACGGGCGAGATCGGCAGCCGCATCGCGCACCTGACGATCGACGGCAAGAGCCGAAGCTTCGATATCGACGATCCGCATCTGCCCAAGTGGGTGTCCGAAAACGCGCTGGGTTCCGACAACTATCCCTACGACAAGAAGCTCGATAACGACCGCTATCACGAGGATCTGGAAAAGCTGCAGATCGAACTGGTGAAGGCGCAGATCTATCTGCAGAAGACCGGCAAGCGCGTGATGGCACTGTTTGAAGGCCGCGACGCCGCCGGCAAGGGCGGCTCGATCTTTGCCATCCATGCCTGCCTCAACCCGCGATCCGCGCGCGTGGTGGCGCTGACCAAGCCCACCGAAACGGAAGCGGGGCAATGGTATTTCCAGCGTTACGTGACGCATTTTCCGACGGCGGGCGAGCTCGTGCTGTTTGACCGCTCCTGGTATAACCGCGCCGTGGTGGAGCCCGTGATGGGTTTCTGCACGCCCGAGCAGCACCGGCACTTCCTCAAGATGACGCCCTCCTTCGAGCAGCTGATCGTCGACGAGGGCATTCATTTCTTCAAGTTCTGGCTGAATATCGGCCGGGAAATGCAGATGAAGCGCTTTCACGACCGGCGTCATGATCCGCTCAAAATCTGGAAACTGTCGCCGATGGATATCGCCGCCTTGTCCAAATGGGACGATTATAGCGAAAAGCGCGACCTGATGCTGGACAAGACCCATACCAAGGCAGCGCCCTGGACGATTGTGCGCGCCAATGACAAGCGGCGCGCGCGGCTCAACATCATCCGGCACATCCTGACGACGCTCGATTACGATGGCCGCGACGACAGGGCGATCGGCAAGATCGATGACGACATCCTGGGCTTTGGCCCGGATGCCTTCTCCTGAGGCTCGCTTCTCACCCGACGGCAAGAAGCGCCCGGTTCACTGGCCGGGCAGCACCCGCACCGAAAACAGGTAGATCGACGACCGGCCGCCGAGGATATCGCTGTTGATATAGATGCGGCCCGGCTGGGTCGGCGCCAGCGTGCGATCGAAGGTGACGCGGAACAGGCTGTCGGCGCGTTCCTGCGAGGCGGCAATGCGGTGGCGCGCGCAATCGCCAAGGCTTGAGAAATCGCAGCGTACCGCCACCTGCACCGAACTGTCGGCCGCCGATTGCAGGGTGAGCGCAATGGTCGAGGTCTTGCCGGAGAGTTCCCGCAGGACATCGACCGGAACCTCGATGGCGACATCGCCGCTCTGGCTGGGCGAGGTGGACGTGATGCGCAGCGCCGGACCATCGGCCATGGCAACCGTTTCCACGGTGGCGGACGCTCCCGCCGCAGCCGCCGCCTTGCGGTTCGGCCCATAGACCTCCAGCCAATCGGAGGAAAAACCGTGCTGCGGGTCAAAGCCCGAGGGCGTGCCGGGAGCCGCGCCGGAAAAATCTTCCTCGCTGACGGTGGCCGGCGGATTGGGAACGCTCGTATCGCGCTGGGCGGCCGTGAGGAACAGGCCGGACGTCCAGGCCCACCAGCCGCCCATCACGATAAAGGTCAGCATGGTCAGCCAGATGAACAGGCGCGAAAAAACGCCACGCCGGCGGCGCTTGCGCTTTTCGCCGGGAATGCCGGGGGCAAAATCACCGCTCTCTGCCGCCGTCTGAGCTTGGCCTTTGCGGCCACGCGACGCTTTTGCCTTGCCGGCGCGCCCCTTGCGGTCGCCCGCAGGCGCCGCACCCAGCCGCTCGTTTCGACGTTCGCCGGACATGGCGCCGAGATCGGCAAGACCGTCACCTGCCGTAAGCGGCGACGCTTCCGGCTCGCCGGCTCCAAGGCGCGTGGCGCCGTCGAGACGCGGCTCCGCATGGACCGCAGCCTGGGCCCCATCAGGTCGTGCGGCATCAGTGCGCACATCCACCTTCGGCGCTTCGGCGCGGCGAACCTCATGGAGCGGCGCGGACACACCTTCGCCCGTCGGCTCCGGATCGATGGCGGGAGACAGAACCGGATCGATCCGCATCGGGCGCGAACCGGACGGGGCTTGGCTGGAAATCGGAGCGGCCGCAGGAGCAGGCTTTGCGGCCACAGGCGCCGGTGAAGACGGCTGCGGTGCGGACGCAGGGGGCACCTCAACTGGGAGCACCGAGGTAGGGGGCACCGAAGCGGGAGCCGGCGATGCCGGTGCCGGGCGTTCGGCGTCGCGCGCCTTTTCCTCGCTCTCGATCTCGCGGATTTTTGCTTCCAGGCGCTGGCGTTCGGCCTCGATCACGGCGGGATCGGTCACGGCCTGACGGGTGAGGCCGGCGTCCAGCGCCTGGCGGGCCGTCTGGTAGATACGGGCGCGCGTTGCGGCATCGCCGCGCTCGGAGCGTGACAGCGCGTTCCTGATTGCCGTTTCCAATCCACTCACTGCGTCGCCTTCACTTTCGCTGTCCGTCCTGTCCGTTCGCCGTCGGTTCGGTCATCCGGGTGCTGCCTCGGCGCCCATCTGCCCTGCACCCTGCGGCGCTGTCGTTCTTTCGGTAAACGCTCGCAGGACGAACTGCAAGCACCGGCGCTTCTCTGTTCCTTTTGGCGCCATAGAAGGCCCTTCCAAGGCAGTTTGGCAAAAGAGATCCACAGGATGTGAAAATCCCCGCTTGAAATCTCTGCGCATTGCCTGTATCAGCCCCGTCACACAGCAAGACCAACCGGTTTTGCCGGCGCCGCTTTAGCTCAGGTGGTAGAGCACATCATTCGTAATGATGGGGTCGCAGGTTCGAGTCCTGCAAGCGGCACCACTTTCTTCTCCCCGACATCGATCACGCCAAACCGCCTGTCGACCCGCTCGATGGCACATCTCCGCGCCCTCCTTTTCCTCCTGGTTGTTTTTTCCGAAACAATTCCGTGTTGGGCCTGTTGGACACCTGAAGGCCGGCAAATCATTGTCCGCCACGGAGGAAATACCATCATGAAAAAGCTGATCACGGTTGCCATCCTGTCGCTCGGTCTTGCAGGCACTGCCTTTGCACAATCCGGTTCGGGTTCGGGCGGCGCAGGCGGTGGTGCCGGCAGCACGAGCGGTTCCGGCACCAGCGGTTCGGGCACATCCGGCAGCGGCACTTCGGGCAGCACCTCCGGTTCGGGTTCAACCGGCACCTCGGGAACATCCGGCCAGAGCGGCACGGGGAGCATGGGCGGCAGCACCGATACCAACAATACGGCAACCGGCGCCGGCGGCACCGCGGGCACCAATTGCGCTCCGGACACCTCAACGCCGAATTCGAAGACGCAGGGCACATCTGCCCAGACCACGCCGAACCAGCATTGCTGATGGGCGTCTGATCGACCGAAAGGCCCGGGGCAGAGCGCTCCGGGCCTTTTTTTTTCTGTCCGGCAACGGATGGAGGGCGACGCAAGGCCCCTCTCCCGATACTCTGCCCGCGTACGCAAAAAGGCCCCGCATCGGGTAAGATGCGGGGCCTTCTGTCGGAACGGACTTGGTTTACCTTACATCCAGTAGGGCGGCACGCCGTAGTAGTCGTAAATGGTGCGATCGTTTTCGCGGTAGTACCGGTCGTCGTCACGATCCTGATAGCGGGGCGCGCCGATGATCTGGTCCTTGGTCAGATCGATGCGGTAGCCGTCGAGCGTTTCGTCATAACGCAGCTTTTCCCACGGCAGCGGAAAGTAGTCGTCGCCGATGCCGAGAAAGCCACCGAAGCTCAGGACGGCGTAAGCCACCTTGCCGCCACGCTTTTCCAGCAGCAGCCGCTCGACCGAGCCGATCCGCTTGCCATCGGCGCCATAGACGCTGGTGCCTTCGACCTTGTCGCTGGCAATCAGCGCATAGGTGTCCTTTACATAAGGGTCCTGGCCGGCTCTTGGTTCCTGGTGCAACATCGCTTTTCCTCCGTGTTGTTTCGGATAAAAGGAAAACGGGGCTCGCCGCGGAAGGTTCCTCTGCAAGGCGCAACCGCTCCTTGCCTCCTGCCCGCAGATGCCGGCCTCCTGTCGCGCAGCCGATTGACGTTTACGTCAAAGTTATCTAGCTTCCCGCCATGGCTGGTTTCGCAAGAGCCGGCAGGGCCAAGGGGTCAGGCAACTGGAGTGGAGGCCAGTTGCCTGACCCTTCGATAACCGAGGAGGAATACGCCGCCATGACACCCGTCCCCCCCGCAGCTCAGGCTCAGACGCCGAAGAAGATCTGGCTTGCATCCTATCCGCCGACCGTTCCCGCCGACCTTCCGCCGCTTGCCCATCGCTCGCTCGCCCAGCTGTTTGAGGAAAGCTGCACGCGCTATGCCGACCGCATCGCCTTTTCCAGCATGGGACGGAGCATGACCTTTCGCGCGCTGGAAGAGGAAAGCCGCAAGATCGGCATCTGGCTGCAGGGGCTCGGCCTCGTCAAGGGCGACCGCGTGGCGGTAATGATGCCGAACGTGCTGCAGAACCCGGTCGTGGTCTACGGTATCCTTCGCGCCGGCCTCGTCGTCGTCAACGTCAACCCGCTCTACACGCCGCGCGAGCTGGAACACCAGCTGAATGATTCCGGCGCGCGCGCCATCTTCGTTCTGGAAAACTTTGCCCATACGGTGCAGCAGGTCGTCGCCAGAACCGATGTGAAACATGTGGTGGTGACAGCGCTGGGCGACATGCTGGGCCTCAAGGGCCACGTGGTCAACCTCGTCGTGCGGCGCGTGAAGAAGCTGGTGCCTGCCTGGTCCATGCCGATGGCAACCTCTTTCCGGCAGGTTCTGTCGGCCGGCGGCCGTGGCACGCTGCGGCCGATCGAGGTGGCGCTCGATGACCTGGCCTTCCTGCAATATACCGGCGGCACGACCGGCATATCCAAGGGCGCCATGCTCACCCATCGCAACCTTCTCTGCAACAAGGACCAGATGGGCTACTGGCTGGAAAGCGCCTTCCTGAAACGCCAGCGGCCGGAGGTTCTGGTGTTTCTCTGCGCGCTGCCGCTCTACCATATCTTTGCGCTGACGGTGAATTCGCTGATGGGCATTGCGACCGGCAGCCACAATGTGCTGATCGCCAACCCGCGCGACCTGCCGGCCCTGGTCGGCGAAATCCGCAAGCACCGGATTCACATCTTTCCCGGCCTCAACACGCTGTTCAACGCGCTTTTGAACAATGCCGAATTCCAGAAGCTCGATCATTCGTCGCTGACGCTGGTGTTCGGCGGCGGCATGGCGGTGCAGCGCCCGGTGGCCGAGCGCTGGTACGAGATGACCGGTTGCCCGATCACCGAAGGCTACGGGCTTTCCGAAACCGCCCCGGTCGCCACCGCAAACCGCGTCGACACGACCGAATTCACCGGCACGATCGGCCTTCCGGTGTCTTCCACCGAGGTCAGCATCCGCGACGAGGACGGCCATGACTTGACCCATGGCGAGGTGGGCGAGATCTGCATCCGCGGCCCGCAGGTGATGGCCGGCTACTGGAACCGACCGGATGAAACGGCAAAGGCAATGACGGCGGACGGCTATTTCCGCTCCGGCGACATGGGTTTCATGGACCAGCGCGGCTATGTGAAGATCGTCGACCGCAAGAAGGACATGATCCTCGTCTCCGGCTTCAACGTCTATCCGAACGAGGTGGAGGAGGTCGCCGCCATGCATCCCGGCGTGCTCGAATGCGCCGCGATCGGCGTGCCGGACGGCAATTCCGGCGAAGCGGTGAAGCTTTTCGTCGTCAAGAAGGATCAGACCTTGACGGAAGCGGCGCTGAAGGCACACTGCGCCGAAAACCTGACCAATTACAAGCGGCCGAAACTGATCGAGTTTCGAACGGAACTGCCGAAATCGCCCGTCGGCAAGATCCTGCGGCGCGAATTGCGGCCGAAGTGACGATCCGTGAAGATCGTCACGATTTGTGACGCATCCGGGATGGACGCCCTGCCGCACGGCGTCTATGGAAAAGCATCAAGAGGGGCCGCCGGCCCGCTACACACGGATGTCGCAACAGAATGGTCACGCTCATGTCCTTGCCCCGCATCCGCGTGTCGTCCTGCCCGAAGCCTCCGGCCTTGGCCTTTGCCCTCCTTGCGCTTCTGTCGCTCGTGTCGGGTTGCGCGAGCCGCGCGGAAGGCGTTCTGGTGCCGACCACGGTTGAGGCGCGCGGCACGTCCAAGGTGGATGTGCTGGTGGCCACCACCCGCAAGGCCTCAGACAATCCCGGCATTCTGTTTTCCGGTGAACGCGGCAAGGAACCGCAGGTAACCGAGATTGCCGTCTCCATCCCGCCCGAAGCGGCGCGCAAGGTCGGCCAGGTTCAGTGGCCCAAGCGCTTGCCGGCCGATCCGGCGCGCGAATTCGCCACCCTTTCGGTCAACGAACTGTCGCTCGCGCAGGCGCGCCACTGGGTGCATGGCCACCTGCCGAAAAGCCGGCGCGTGCTCGTCTTCGTCCACGGCTTCAACAACCGCTACGAGGATGCCGTCTACCGCTTTGCGCAGATCGTGCATGACAGCGGCGCCGATGTGGCGCCCGTCCTCTTCACCTGGCCATCGCGCGGCAGCATCTTTGCCTATAACTACGACAAGGAAAGCACCAATTATTCGCGCGACGCGCTGGAGACCATGCTGCGCCGGGCCTCGGAAGATCCAAGCGTCGGCGAGGTCACGGTGATGGCCCATTCCATGGGCTCGTGGCTGACGATGGAGGCGCTGCGCCAGATGGCGATCCGCGACGGCCGGGTATCGCCCAAGATCCAGAACGTCATTCTGGCCTCGCCCGATCTCGACGTCGACGTGTTCGGCCGCCAGCTGGCCGAGATGGGTAAGAAAAGGCCCAATATTACCCTGTTCGTCTCGCAGGATGACCGGGCGCTGCAATTGTCGCGGCGTATTTCCGGCAATGTCGACCGCCTCGGCCAGATCGATCCGCGCCAGGAGCCCTACCGGTCCGAGCTGGAAAAATCCGGCATCACCGTGCTGGACCTCACCGCGCTTCAGAGCAATGACCAGCTCAACCACGGCAAATTTGCCGAAAGCCCCTATGTGGTAAAACTTCTCGGCAACCGGCTGATTGCCGGCCAGACGGTGACCGATTCCTCCGTCGGCCTGGGCGAGAGCATCGGGGCGATCGCGCTTGGCACGGCCCAGACGGTGGGGGGTGCGGCAAGCGTTGCCGTCAGCGCCCCGATTGCCGTCTTCGATTCCCGCACGCGCCGCACGTATGTGGAACAGGTCGATCGACTTGGCCAGACGATCGGCGGAACCGTGCAGACGGCTGTCGGCCAGTAAGGACGATCTGCCAAGACGGGCTGTCGTCAGCCTTGATTTGACATTAAAACCGAATAGGTTCCCTCCTCTATCATTGATGACCCAAGAGGTAATGCCATGCAGGCAATCGTTGAACAGCTGAAGTCTACCGCCGCCGCCACGAAGGCTACGGATCTGCGCGCCGCCTTTGCCGCCGATCCGACGCGCTTTGAACAGTTCAGCGCTCGCCTCGATGACCTGTTGATGGATTATTCGAAATGCGCCGTGAACGACAAGATCATGGACCTGCTCGAAACCCTGTTTGCCGAAGGCGGCGTGGCGGAAAAGCGCGCAGCCATGTTTGCCGGCGAAGCGATCAATTTCACCGAAAACCGTGCCGTGCTGCATACGGCGCTGCGCAACCGCTCCAACACGCCCGTTCTCGTCGATGGTCGTGACGTGATGCCGGATGTGAACGCCGTGCTTTCCGCCATGGGCGCCTTTGCCGACGGCATCCGCTCCGGCGCGCTGAAGGGTGCGACCGGCAAGGCGATCACCGACGTCGTCAATATCGGCATCGGCGGCTCCGACCTTGGCCCGGTCATGGCGACGCTCGCGCTCGCCCCCTTCCATGACGGCCCGCGCGCCCATTTCGTCTCCAATGTCGACGGCGCCCATATTGCCGATACGCTGAAGCTTCTGGACGCGGAAACCACGCTGTTCATCATCGCCTCCAAAACCTTCACCACCATCGAGACGATGACGAATGCCGCCTCTGCGCGCGCCTTCATTGCCGATACGCTGGGCGAAGAGGCGGTCAAGCATCACTTCTGCGCCGTCTCCACCGCGCTCGACAAGGTCGCCGCCTTTGGCATCGACAGCGACCGTATCTTTGGCTTCTGGGACTGGGTCGGCGGACGCTATTCCATCTGGTCGGCCATCGGCCTGCCGCTGATGCTGGCGATCGGGCCGGGGAACTTTGGCAAATTCCTCGATGGCGCCCATGCCATGGACACGCATTTCCTGAAGGCGCCGGTGCGCGAAAACCTGCCGGCGCTCCTCGGCCTCATCGGCTATTACCATCGCAACGTGCTGGATTACCCTTCGCGCGCGATCCTGCCCTATGACCAGCGCCTGACGCGTTTCCCGGCCTATCTCCAGCAGCTCGACATGGAATCGAACGGCAAGGGTGTCACCATCGACGGTTCGCCCGTGAAGGGCAATTCCGGCCCGGTGGTCTGGGGCGAGCCCGGCACCAATGGCCAGCACGCCTTCTACCAGCTGATCCACCAGGGCACGACGGTGATCCCGGCCGAATTCATGATCGCACGGACGGGCTTCGAGCCGAACCTTCGCCACCAGCACGAGCTGCTGATTGCCAATTGCCTCGCCCAATCGGCAGCCCTGATGAAGGGCCGCACCCTGGACGAAGCAAAGGCCCAGCTGCAGAAGGCCGGCATGGATGCCACAAAGATCGACCATATCGCGCCGCACCGCGTCTTTACCGGCAACCGGCCTTCGATCACCTTCGTCCATGACCAGCTGACGCCGTTCGCGCTCGGCCGCCTGATTGCGCTTTACGAGCACCGCGTCTTCGTCGAGGGCGTGCTGTTCAAGATCAACTCCTTCGACCAGTGGGGCGTGGAGCTTGGCAAGGAACTGGCAACCGGCCTTCTGCCGGTCATCCAGGGCAAGGCCGGCACCGACGGGCAGGATGCCTCGACGGCAGGTCTGGTCAAGGCGCTGGTGGGCTGAGGCTCAACCGATGCGCCTTCCCGGTCCCAGCAAGACGGCACGGGGAGCCGCGGGCTATCGTGCCGCGCACCAGACGATCGATGGGGCAACGGTGTTCCGCGACCCCTTTGCTCGTCTCATTCTGGAACCGGAGGCGCTGGCGGAGGCCGATGAGCGGGCGAGCGATCCTGCGTCACGCGGCATGCGGCTGTTCATGGCAGCAAGAAGCCGTTTTGCGGAAGATTGCCTCGCTGCTGCCGTGGCGGAAGGGCTGCGGCAGGTGGTGGTGCTCGGTGCCGGCCTCGATACCTTCGGCCTGCGCAATCCCTATCGCGAACTCGGCCTGACGGTTTTCGAGGTGGATCAACCGCCGACACAGGCGTGGAAACGGGCACGGCTGTCTGCAGCGAAACTGCGCGAACCGTCCGAACTGGTCTGGGTGCCGGTCGATTTCGAGACCGACGATCTGGCGGACAGGCTGCGGGAGGCGGGTTTTAGGGCAGATCAGCCCGCCTTCTACATCTGGCTCGGTGTCACGCCTTATCTTGAACGTGACACGGTTCTGTCACTGCTGCAGCTGGTGGCACGCACGCCGGACGCCAGCATCGTCTTCGATTATTCCGAGCCGCTCGACAATTACCCGCCGGAGCGGCGGCCGGCGATGGCTGCGATGGCGGAGCGGGTGGCCAGAGCCGGTGAGCCCTGGATCACGTTGCTCGATCCGCACGAGATCCGAGCGGCGCTTGCGGCGATGGGCTATGCCGGCATCGAGGATCTGGGACCCGGGGATGTTGCGGCCCGCTACTATGGTCCCGAGCATGCGCAAAGTCGGGGCGGTACCGGCCCGCATCTCGTTCATGCGCGGATGCGGCCGGCTTGACGCTTCGCTCCACGACCATGACGGTAACCACCTTACCCCATGGTTCGCGCGGCGATTGAGGGCGTTCGACGCGCCTCGCTCGGCCACCATTGGACTTGCCTGGCCTTCACGAAACTGTGTGCAGCGCAGCAAAGCGCCGCTGCCTTTTTTGGCATCCGCACCAGTTCCGGGCGCTTGACGAAGCCATCAGACAGGCGCAAGAGCACCAACGAAGGGCGCTTTCCGGATGAAGCCGGACGGACCTTCAAACCAGGGAGCTGGCGTATCGTTTCGGAAATGGGTTCCGCCACGGTCGTTGGCAGATGAAAGCTTATGGACAGTTCCAGTCGATCTAGAACCTCTATCATTCGGCCCGTGACCGGCTGAGCTTTCCGCTCGTCCGCCGGTCTTCGGTGACCGGGAAAGGATGAGCCGCAATGCATGCTCTCAATCTGACTTTATTGCCTGTTTTTCCACCTCGCCTGCGGGCTGAAGGTGCGCCGCAGGTCATGCTGATGCCATCGCATTCCCCTTGGGCGACTGCGCTTTTGCCTTGTTTGCGGGCGAGGATCGCGGCCACGTGACGGCCTGAGATCACGCCCGGCTGGCCGGATCCAAAATCTCACCAATCTCCCCGCAAATTCCGATTTTCGGAGCGTTCTCATGCTCTTTCCGAAACACGCACCGCTTGCGCTGCGCCGCTCTGCCCTGCCGACCTTTTGGGATGTCGTTGCCCTGCTTCTGGTGATCGGCCTGATCGTGGCCGTTGCCTATGCGGCAGAAGCCACCAACGAGCCGCTTTCCGCACTCGATGCCGCGCCCCTGTCGCTCGATCCATCGAACCTGCCGCTTTATGCGCTGCGCACCATGCTGCGCATGCTGGCGGCCATCATCTGTTCGCTGATCTTCACCTTCATTTACGCAACCTTTGCCGCCCGCAGCCGCCGGGCGGAAATGGTGATGGTCCCCGTGCTGGACATTCTCCAGTCCGTTCCCATCCTCGGCTTCCTGACCTTTACCGTCACCTTCTTCATGAACCTGTTTCCCGGCAGGGTGCTGGGTGCGGAACTGGCGAGCGTCTTTGCCATCTTCACCAGTCAGGCCTGGAACATGACCTTCAGCATGTACCAGTCCATGCGCAACCAGCCGAAGGATCTGGAAGAGGCCAGCGCCAGCTTTCACCTCAGCGCCTGGCAGCGCTTCTGGCGGCTGGACGTGCCCTTTGCCATGCCGGGTCTGGTATGGAATGCCATGATGTCAATGTCCGGCGGCTGGTTCTTCGTGGTCGCCTCCGAAGCCATCACTGTGGGCGACACGACGGTGACGCTGCCAGGCGTCGGTTCCTATGTGGCGCTTGCCATCAGGCAACAGAACATCGCGGCTATCGGTTATGCCATCGCCGCCATGCTGGCCGTGATCATCCTGTACGACCAGTTCCTGTTCCGCCCCCTGGTCGCCTGGGCCGACAAATTCCGTTTCGAGACCACCGCCTCCACCGAGGAGCCGACCTCCTGGATGCTGGACCTGATGCGCCGTTCGCGTCTCATCGCCATGCTGACGGCGCCGCTGGCCTGGCTTGCGCGGCAGGTCTGGTCGCTGCGCCTGCCTGAATTTCGTCCGAAGGCGCAAAAGGCCGGCACCCGTGCGGTCCAGTCGCGGCTTTTCGACTGGCTCTGGCTGGCGGTCATCCTGGCGGCCGGCCTCTATGCCGCCCTTCAGAGCATCGTCTATCTTCGCGATACGATCGGCTGGGGGGATGTGGCGACCGCCGTGCTCGACGGCTGCATCACCCTTCTCCGCGTGGTGGTGCTGATGGCGATTGCGACGGCCGTCTGGGTGCCGGTCGGCGTGTGGATCGGGCTTCGCCCGGCCATTGCCGAAAAGGTGCAGCCGCTGGCGCAGTTCCTCGCAGCCTTTCCGGCCAATCTCGCCTTTCCGGTCTTCGTCGTGGTCATCGTCCGCTACGACCTCAACCAGCATATCTGGCTGAGCCCGCTGATGATCCTCGGCACGCAGTGGTACATTCTCTTCAACGTCATCGCAGGCGCCTCCGCCTATCCGAGCGAGTTGAAGGAAGCCGCCCGCAGCTTCGGAATCAGGGGCTGGCGCTGGTGGGCGAAGGTCATCCTGCCCGGCATTTTTCCCTATTACGTCACCGGCGCGATTACCGCATCCGGCGGCTCGTGGAATGCCAGCATCGTGGCGGAAGTCGCCACTTGGGGCAATGAGCAGCTCTCCACCCCCGGCCTCGGCTCCTACATCGCCGATGCGACCACGAAGGGCGATTTCCAGCGCGTCGTGCTCGGCATCATCGTCATGTGCGCCTTCGTCACGCTCTTCAACCGGCTGGTCTGGCGGCCTCTCTACACGCTCGGCGAACGACGCCTGAGACTGTAACCGCCGACCGTACCTCCACCCATGTGCCGCTTTACTTCTGACCGGAGGGTCATTCCATGCTCGATATCACCAACAAGGCTCCGCTCATCGACATTCAACAGGCCTGCCGCTCCTTTCCCAAGGGCAGCGGCCACGACGTGATGGTGCTGGAAAATGTCGATCTCACCATTCGCGAAGGCGAGATCGTCGGTCTGCTCGGCCGTTCAGGCTCCGGCAAGTCCACGCTGCTGCGCATCATCGCGGGTCTGATCGCGCCCTCTGCCGGCCGGGCGCTGTGCCGGGGCGAAGTCATCGACGGCCCGCCGCCGGGCATTGCCATGGTATTCCAGTCGTTTGCCCTCTTTCCCTGGCTGACGGTTCTGCAGAATGTGGAACTCGGCCTCGAAGCACAGGGCGTGGAGCGCGGGGAGCGCCGCAAGCGGGCGGAAGCCGCCATCGACCTGATCGGCCTTGGCGGTTTCGAAAGCGCCTATCCGAAGGAGCTTTCCGGCGGCATGCGCCAGCGTGTCGGCTTTGCCCGTGCGCTTGTCGTCCATCCGGACCTGATGCTGATGGACGAGCCTTTTTCCGCGCTCGACGTTCTGACGGCAGAAACGCTGCGCACCGACATGATCGACCTGTGGATGGAAGGCCGGCTGCCGATCAAATCCGTGCTGATCGTCACCCACAACATCGAGGAAGCGGTGCTGATGTGCGACCGCATCCTGGTGTTTTCCTCCAATCCGGGGCGCGTGGCCTCGGAAATCAAGGTGGACCTGCCGCATCCGCGCAACCGTCTCGACCCCATGTTCCGCCAGCTCGTGGACAGCATCTATGCCCGCATGACGCAGCGCCCGGAACCGAGAGTGCCGAGCGTCGAAGGTATTCCCGGCACGGGCGTCGGCATGATCCTGGAGCCGGTTTCCACCAATGTCATGGCCGGTCTGCTGGAGGCCTTGGCACGCGAGCCCTATCACGGCCGCGCCGACCTGCCGGTTCTGGCAGGCGTTCTGCAGCTAGCGGCGGACGAACTGTTCCATCTGGCCGAAGCCCTGCAGCTGCTGCGCTTTGCCCAGTTGAGCGAAGGCGATGTCGTGCTGACGGACGAGGGCCGGCGCTTTGCCGATCTGGATACGGAAAGCCGCAAGCAGCTGTTTGCCAGCCACCTGACGGCCTATGTGCCTCTGGCGGCCCTGATGCGCCGCGTGCTGGAAGAACGTCCAACACACACGGCGCCGGCGGCGCGCTTCCTCACCGAACTCGAGGACCATATGTCGGAAGCCTATGCGGAAGACACGCTGAAGACGATCATCTCCTGGGGGCGCTACGCCGAACTCTTCGCCTATGACGAACATACGGAAATGTTCATCCTGGAATAGCTGCCACACAGACAGAACCAGGACGGCTTCTCCCACAGATGACAACCGCCTGATCATCTGAAACGGTCAGGACATCGTCCTTCGACCCAGGCGACAGGCAACAAAAAGCCGGGGCAGATCCTGCCCCGGCCGCAAAGATGTGAAAGAGCAAAAGCCCTCAGAGGCCGATTTCGTGGGCATAAGGCGGGTTTGCGCCGGCGCGCGACACGGTGACAGCCGCCGCCTTGGCACCGAGGAAAAGCGCATCCTTCACCGCCTGTTCGGAGAGGTTTGCGACCTTTTCCTTCGACAGCAGGTTCTGGCGCTTCAGCGAGGCAAGGATGCCCGCATCGAACGTATCGCCGGCACCGACGGTATCGACCACCGTAACCCGCTCGGCCGGCACAGCCACCTTGAAGCCCGCCGTATAGCCGACGGCGCCTTCGGCACCGCGGGTGATGACGACGAGCTTGGCGCCCTGCCCCAGCCAGTATTTGGCCAGTGTGTCATGGTCGCCTTCCATGCCGAACCAGTCGAGATCCTCATCGGAAAACTTGATGATGTCGGACATGGCGGCCATGCGGGCGACGCGGCCATGATGCTTTTCGCGATCCTTGATGAAGCCCGGACGGATGTTCGGATCAAACGAGATGACGCGGCTCTGGTATTCGCGCGCCATCAGCGTCTCGTAGGTTTCACCGCAGGGTTCCGGGATCAGGCTGATCGCGCCAAAATGCATGGCCTCGATTTCGGGTCCAAGCTCCGGCAGGTCCTCGCGCGACAGCATGCGGCCGGCGGTGCCCTCGTCGTAGAAGGCATACGTGGCCTGGCCGTTCACCAGCTTGACGAAGGCAATCGTCGTCGGGCGCGACGAGACGGCGCAGAAACGCGCATCCACATGGCTTTTCTTCAGCGTCTCGCGCAGGATGTCGCCCATCATGTCGTCGGAAAGGCCGGTGAAGAAACCCGTCGGTTGTCCAAGACGGCCAAGCGCAATGGCCGTGTTGAAGATGGCGCCGCCGGCATAGGGCGCAAAGCCGTTTTCGCCGAGCGTGGTTTCACGCGGCAACATGTCGATGAGGGCCTCACCGCAGCACAAGATCATTTGCATCTCCTCGAAGACGGACCGGATTGTTCAATCGATTAAATCAGCTTTCGGCAAAAGGCCAGCCTCAAGCCTCGGGCAATTCGGCAACGCCGCCGTGACGCGCCGACCAGGCAAGCGGCGCATCGAGGAAGCTTTCCACCTCGCCAAGCGTTGCGTCATCGAACAGCTTTTGCGCACGGGCAACTGCCAGCACTTCGCGCCAGGTGGCGATATGGTGCAGCGTGACGCGGCCATTGGCAAAGCGGGCCTCGGCCTGCGGGAAAAAGCCGTAGTAGAACAGCGCGATCGCGTGATCGACGACACCGCCGGCGGCCCGCACGGCATCAATGAACTGGAACATGCTGCCGCCGACCGTCGTCAGGTCCTCGATGACGAGCACGCGCGCTCCCTCCGGCATATGGCCCTCGATCTGGGCGGCGCGGCCATGGCCTTTTGGCTTCTTGCGCACGTAGATCATCGGCAGCGCCAGCCGGTCGGCCAGGAGTGCGGCAAAGGGAATGCCCGCCGTCTCGCCGCCGGCAATGCAGTCGAACCGTTCAAAGCCGGCATCGCGGGTGACGGTTGAGGCGGCGAAATCCATGATGGCGGAGCGGATCCGCGGATAGGAGAGAAGCTTGCGGCAGTCGATATAGACCGGGCTCGCCATGCCGGAAGCCAGCTTGTAGGGCTCCTCAGGGCGGAAATGCACCGCGCCGATTTCCCAGAGCATTTTTGCCATCAATTCGGCCATCACGCCGCGCTCGGGATAGATCAACCGGACCATGCTCATCTCCATCTTTTTTGCCCTGCGCGCAGATAGCAGCAACGCGCCGCAGTGACCAGCGGGAGAGGCGGTTTATCCGATCGAGGGCCTGCAGAAATTGCGGTTTTGCCGGGCGGGCGCCCCCTAAGGGCGTGTCCCTCAGGCGCTGGTGCGTGATCCCTGCCGGGGATGATCGGCGGCGCGCTGCACGCGGTTTCGGCCGTTCCGCTTGGCCTCGTAGAGCGCCGCATCGGCCGCGTTCAGGATTCCGTCGAAATCCCGCCCCTCGCTGAAGCCATAGGCGATGCCGGCGCTGACGGTGACGCGGAAGCGGGCGTCGCCCGCCGACAGCTCCCGCTCGGCGAAATTGCGCCGGATGCGCTCGGCAAGCCACTCGGCATAGCCGGGGGCGGCCGTGCGAAGCACCGCAGCGAATTCCTCGCCGCCGAGCCTTGCGGTTGTGCTCAAGCCCGAGGCGTCCTTCAGATCCTCGGCAAGGCAGCGGATGACCTCGTCCCCCACCGCATGGCCATACTGGTCGTTCACCGCCTTGAAGCGGTCGATGTCGAAGACGATCACCGCCATATCGTCGGTGAACAGATCGCGCGCATGCAGTTCAAACAGCGCACGGCGATTGTAGAGCCCGGTCAGCGCATCCGTAATGGCCTCGCGGCGGTGGCGGGCGGTGATGCGCGCCTGATGCACCATCAGGGACATGGCGCCGATGCCGGTCATGCCGGCGATGCTCATGCTGGTATTGAAGGTTTCCGCCCAGTTTTCCGGCGCCGAGCCCATCACCCAGCGACCGTCGGCCGCAATGACCACCGCACAGACAGCAAACGAAAACCCGGTCAGGGCATAGAGGAGCGACATGCCGAGAAGCGCACCCGGAGCCTCCCGGCAGCCACGCGCATATTCGATGGCCGTGCCGAACAGCATCACGGCGCAACACAGGTTGAGCATGATGAAGCCGATGCCGTCATAACCGACGATGATCGGCACAAGCGTGAGGGGCAGCGACACGAGGCCGGCAACAGCCACATGGCGGACAGGCGAGCGATCCGTGCGAAACTGAAAGGCGGCCGCATAAATGATGGCAAAGCCCACCAGCATCGGGCTGAAGCTGGCGGCAAGCGCTGCTGCCGAGGGAAATTCCGTATAGTAGCTATAGCAGAATATGGCCGCGACCAGGAAGGCAAGGCCCAGAACCCAGGTCAACAGAAACCCGTCACCACGCCGCGCAAGCCAGGTTGCGAACAAGGTGACCAGCAGGCAAAGCGTCGAAACGCCGAGCGAAATCAGCAAGGTCCTGTAATCAAGCATCATGCCCGCCAGATTTCGAAGCACTGTCGGATTTTTTAAAGCGACAGGCTGTCACTTTGTTCCCCATCCGATCTGAACTCAGAATACTAATGCACCTATAACAAAAACGTTAAAACGTATAGCTATCCTTCGCAGTCTGAACGGCAAGGCGCGCCGGGCATACTTGTGCAGTCTTGCATTGAGCCCCTCTACCCCATGTCTTCCCTCACAAGCCGTCACACCACGCAAAGGCCGATGCATGGCGCAGCAATACTCAACGGGCGGCTTGGCCAACGAACTGGGCCGACTAGACGACAGTCCAGTGCAGCGGGAACATCGGGTCAAACACGGTGACCGGTCCTGCCTCGGTGTCGCGTTTTGCCGGATAGGCCACCGGCTGTTCCTGCTTCTCAAGCAGAATGGTGTCCTCGTTGGCGGCAAGTCCGTACCAGGCCGGGCCGTTCAGCGATGCGAAAGCCTCCAGCCGCTCGAGCGCGCCTTCCTCCTCGAACACATGGGCAAGGCAGCTCATGGTGTTGATCGAGGTGTAGATGCCGGCGCAGCCGCAGGCGCATTCCTTCAACGGATCGACATGCGGCGCCGAATCGGTGCCGAGGAAAAAGCGGGCGTCGCCGGAGGTCGCCGCCTTGCGCAGCGCCTGTCGGTGATGTTCACGCTTGGCAACCGGCAGGCAGTAATAATGCGGCCGGATGCCGCCGACGAGCAGCGCATTGCGGTTGATGATGAGGTGATGGGTGGTGATCGAGCCGGCAAGGTTGCGGTCGGCGCCCAGAATGTAATCGACGCCGTCCTTCGTCGTCACATGCTCCATGGTGATGCGCAGATCCGGCAGGCGGCGACGGATTACATCGAGATTCTCGTCGATAAAGACCGCCTCGCGATCGAAAATATCGACCTCCGGCGTCGTGACCTCGCCATGCACGCACAGCGGCATGCCGATCTTGGCCATGCGCTCCAGCGTCGGCATGGCCTTGTCGAGATCGCGCACGCCGCCATGGGAATTGGTGGTGGCGCCGGCCGGATAAAGTTTGACGGCGGTGATGAGGCCGCTCTTCAGCCCCTCCTCGACATCGTCCGGATCGGTCTGCTCGGTCAGATAGAGCGTCATCAGCGGCTGGAAGCGGTCACCGGCCGGCAGGACATCCAGGATGCGCTGCCGGTAAGCCTTGGCATCTGCCGTGGTGACGACCGGCGGCACAAGGTTCGGCATGATGATGGCGCGGGCAAAATGCCGACTGGTATCGCCAATCACGGCCGCCATCACCGCGCCGTCACGCAGATGCAGGTGCCAGTCGTCGGGGCGGTGGATGCGAATGCTGTTCATGGCGTCTTCTTCCGTATGGTCGCTCTTTACCCTTGGCCATAGCACCCGTTGGCAAAGCCCGACAACCGAGCGACCCCTAGTTTTTTACCGCAGACCTTGAAGGGAACGCTCGCCGATCATCAAGACGTGATCGGCAAAGTGATGCGGAACCGGCTGTCAAGTCCCGCGTTCATTAATCAAATATAAAGTTTTGAACCGGAGAGAAGAATGAACGCCCGTTCTTCACATGTCAGAATCATCGCAAAGCTCTGTGCCGGAACCGCCGTCGCGCTTGCCGCGCTGACGGTCGCACCCAATGCACGCGAACCCGCTCCGGTGGTGCTCGCAAGCGTCATGCAGGACCAGTGCGACCGCATGGCCGGCAGCCCCTATGACCAGAACCGCAACACTGCCTATGCGCCGGTCGGCATCGAAGAGATCGACACGGAGGCGGTGACCGCCTGCCGAATCGCCTTCGAGGCGACCCACAATCCGCGGTTTGCCTATCAGCTTGGCCGGGCGCTCAACCGCACGCAGGAAGCCGATCAGGCGATGACCGCCTATGAGACGGCCGTCAACGCCGATTATTCCGCCGCGAAGGTGAATTTCGGCATGCTGATGGGTCGTATGGGCGACACTTCGACCGAGTTCAAGATGTATAGCGAGGCCGCAGCGACCGGCAATGTTCTGGCCGCCTATAATCTCGGCGTCGCCTATCGCGACGGGCTCGGCACCGACAAGAACGGCGAAAAGGCCTTGTCCTGGTTCGAGAAGGCAGCCGCCGGCGGCGATAGCACCGCAGCCTTCAACATCGGCGCCATGTATGACGAAGGCGACCTCGTTGCCGAAGACAACCAGCTGGCGATTGCCTGGTATGACATTGCCGCCAAGCGCGGCAATGCGGACGCCATGATCAATCTCGGCCTGATGTATCAGGCAGGCGAAGGCATTGCGGCCAATCCGCAGGCGGCGGCCGAAATGTATGCTGAGGCGGCAGCTGCCGGCGACAGTTTCGGCGCACTGAAGCTGAAGGAAATGCAGGATGCAGGCGTCGTGCCGGCTCCGGCACCCGATGTTGCCACCACGGACCACACCCCCAAGGGCGGCATCGACATGCTGGTTCTGCAGGAAGGCGACGTGGAAATTCCCTCGACGCTCTTGTCTATCTAGCAATCAGCCGGGAATATCGCCGGCCGAGGGGCCCCAGACATCCGTCATGGCAAAACCCGCAGCCAGCGGATCGAACGGGTCAAGCGCCACCGTCTGCTGACCGAAGGTGAAGCCGCGTCCACTGATCGTCGGAATGACGGCCGGACGCCCGGCAATCTCGGTGACGCCGGAGAGGCCGACGCGGAATTCGGACCCGATGATGGAGCGCGAGGTAAACACGTCGCCTTCCCTCACCTTTCCGCGGGCAAACAGCGTCGCAAGGTTGGCGGAATTTCCCGTACCGCAGGGCGACCGGTCGGCGCGGCCGGGCCACATCGTGGTGCAGGTGCGCACGGCACCATCCGGATCGACATCGCGGAACATCACATAGGCGACGCCGGAAACGGCCGGGATTTCCGGATGAACGACCGGGAATTTCTCGTTGACCAGCGCCTTCAGTTCCATGCCGGCGGCAACGAGGGCGGCGGCATTGTGCTTTTCGATGGTGAGCCCGATCTGGCCCACATAGACCAGCGCGTAAAACACGCCGCCATAGGCGAGATCGAGGCTGATCGTGCCCCACCTTGTCTCCAGCGCTACATCCAGCGCATGGACGAAGGACGGCACCATGGTCAGTTCCACGCGCTCGCAGCGGCCGTCATGGCATGTCGCGCGCGCCCGCACGAGGCCCGCAGCCGTTTCCAGCACCACGATGGTTTCCGGCTCCTGCATCTCCACCATGCCGCTTTCGAGAAGCGCCGTCGTCACGCAGATGGAGTTGGACCCGGAACTGGCATGCGCCTGATCCGGCTGGAGAATGACAAAGGCCGCATCGGCTGACGGATCGCTCGGCGGCAGGAGGAGGTTTACCGAACCGATCGGGTTTCCACGCGGCTCAAGGCAGAGGAAACGGCGCAGCGCCTGGCCCTTCGGGTCGCTGTTCAGCCAGGCGAGCTTGTCGGCGGTAGTCACCCCTGGGATTTTCGGCACGCCGCCGATGGCCACCTTGCCGATCTCCCCTTCGGCATGGACGTCCAGCAATTGCATCGTCCGTTTCCATCTCATGGTGCCCGCCCTCTCATGCTGATCTGTCGCCACCTGCTTCGTCCGGCGGCAGCGGACCATAGGGCGGGTGCCGGGCTGCGGGCAAGGCGGTTGATTTGCTTTTTCGCAACCGATGGCGCATCACCGAAACGATAGGCTCAATGGAATGGCGAATGCTGACGATTTTTGAACAGGCGGCTCTCAAGGCTGGACGGGTTATTCTGGAGATCTATGCCGAGGGTTGCGCAGTGGACGTGAAGGCCGATGCGACCCCGGTGACGGAGGCCGATATCCGCGCCGAAGAGATCATCCTGTCGATCCTGCGCCCGGCCTTTCCGGACCTGCCGATCATCGCCGAAGAAGAGGTCGCCGCCGGCATCGTGCCGGATATTTCCGGCGGCCGATTCCTGCTCATCGATCCGCTGGATGGCACCCGCGAATTCATCAGCCGCAATGGCGAATTCACCGTCAACATCGCGCTCATCAATGAGGGCGTGCCGGTGGCCGGCATCGTCTATGCACCCGTGCTTGCCACCGCCTATCTCGGCGGGCCGGACGGCGCCGTCAAGCTGACGCTCGACGCCGACCAGACGGTTGTCGCGCGCCAGGCCATTCGCGCCCGCCCGGTTGCCACGCCGCCGATTGCCATGGCCAGCCGCTCGCATCAGGATGCCGAAACCGCCGCCTGCCTGCAACAGATGCAGGTGGAAGAATGTCGCCATATCGGCTCGTCGCTGAAATTCGGCCTTCTGGCGGAAGGGCTTGCGGATGTCTATCCGCGCTTTGGCCGCACCATGGAGTGGGACACAGCTGCCGGCGATGCGGTGCTGCGAGCCGCCGGCGGCGCCACCGTTCTCACCGACGGGACGCCGCTTTCCTATGGCAAGCGGCGCCGGCCGGATATGGCCGATTTTGCCAACCCCGCCTTCATTGCCTGGGGCCGGCGCTGATCCCATGCGTTGATCTTCAGACCGCGACCGAGTGGCGCGCCTTGCCAGCACCGAAATAGCGGTCGAAGCGGGCCGCAATGGTGCGCACGAAGAGCCGTCCCTGCGGCAGGACCTCGAAACGGTCACCGTCGAAGCGGATGAAGCCATCCGTATCCTCTTCTTCGATGCGGGCGGCATCCGCCCGCACGCTTTCGGCCGCCGCGCCATGGCATGCCTTCAGGGCATCGACGGAAAATGCGTAAGAGCACATAAGCCCCTCGATAGCATCCCCCACCGCCTTGTCGAGGGGAGAGAGCGCAAACCCCTTGGCAACCGGCAGGTACCCTTGCGCCACGGTGCGGATATACTCGCCGGTCGCAACGATATTTTGCACATAACCGCCCTCGACCCGCCCGATGGACGAGGCGCCGAGACCGATCAGGCTTGGCGCGCGATCGGTCGTATAGCCCTGGAAATTGCGCTTCACCTCGCCGCGCTCCAGCGCCTGGGCGAGACTGTCGCCGGGACGGGCGAAATGATCGATGCCGACGGCGACATAACCGGCCGCACGCAACTCTTCGCCGATGAGGCGCTGCATCTCGAGGCGCTCCTCGACACCGGCAAGCGCTGCCTCGTCGATCAGCGTCTGGTGCTTCTTCATCCAGGGCACATGCGCATAGCCGAAAATCGCAAAACGGTCCGGCTGCATGGAGAGCGAAAGCCTCAGCGTTTCCTTCAGGCTCTCCTTCGTCTGGTGCGGCAGGCCATAGACGACATCGAGATTGACGCCGCCGATGCCCAGTTCCCGCAGCAGACCAACGACACGCTGCGTCTGCTGAAGGCTCTGCGGTCGGTTGATCGCCGCCTGCACGGCCGGATCGAAATCCTGCACGCCGACGCTTGCCCGCGTCATGCCGAACTGGCGCCAGGCGGCAAGCCTGACCGCATCCACATAGCCGGGATCGATCTCGACGCTGACTTCGGCTGCGGGGTCCACGTCGAAATGCGCATCCAGCACCTGGCGAAGCCGGGTGAGATCTGCCGGCGACAGGATGGTGGGCGAACCGCCACCGAAATGGATCGTGCCGACCTGCCGGCGTTTGGGAAGGTGGGACGCCACCAGCGCGATTTCCGCCACCAGAGCGTCCACATAGGCAGCCACCGGATCATAGCGCCGCACCTGCTTGGTGTGACAGCCGCAGTACCAGCACAGCCGGTCGCAGAAGGGAACGTGCAGGTAAAGCGACAGCGGCGCGTCGCCCTCCTCGGCCCTCAGCCACCGCGCATAGGTCTCTGCCCCCACGCCCGGATGGAAATGCGGTGCAGTGGGATAGCTCGTATAGCGCGGCACGGGCGCCGAATATCGGGCAAGAAGATCTGGCTGCATGGTCCCTTCCTTTCTGAGCTTGGAATACAAAGGGAAAAACCGCGCTGCCTTGATCAAGATCAAGCCGGATGGTGCGGCAGCACCGGACGGGCTATATCTTGCGGGCCATGGACATGACCCGCCGCGACATCCACTCCCTCGACATCCCCGTACTCTGCAAAAGCTGCGAAGTGCGGCACAAGGGCATGTGCGGGGCGCTGCCCCCGGAAGACCTGCAGTATCTGTCGCGACAGACCCGCCAGATCGAGCAGCCGGCCGGCACCGAGCTTGTCGGGGAAAGCACCGATGTCGGTGCCTATGACAATGTGATGTGCGGCGTGGTCAAACTGTCGAAGACGCTGGAAGATGGCCGCCAGCAGATCATCGGGCTGCAGTTCGCGCCCGATCTGGTCGGCCGGCTCTATGCCAGCGAAAGCCCGATGACGGCCGAAGCGGCCTCAGACGTCACCGTCTGCCGCGTGCCGAAGGCGACGCTGGAACGGCTGATCGAGCGCAATCCATCCTTGCGCAAGCGCCTGATGGACCAGGCTCTGCGCGAACTGGACGAAGCGCGCGACTGGATGGTGACGCTCGGGCGCAAGACGGCGGCGGAAAAGGTGGCAAGCCTCCTGCTGCTGATCGCCACCCATCTTGATCCGGATGCGCCGGGCGAGGCGCGCGTCTTCGACCTGCCGATCTCGCGGCTCGATATCGCCGACTATCTGGGGCTGACCATCGAGACCGTATCCCGGCAGTTCTCGCGGCTGAAATCGGACGGCATCATCACCATTACGGCTAACCGGCATATCGAGATCGTCAATCTCGAGCGCCTGGCCAAGCGCTGCGGCTGACGCACCGCCCTCCCCGCGTACCGTGGGAAACCCGCTGCGACCCAATCTGACAAAGATCAAAAAACAGACAGGCGCCTGCCTAATGGCCGGGCAAGCCGCACGAATTTTATTGATCAGCCGGTAAATTTTTGACCAATTGATAAATTTTTCTTGCCTCAATTTTCCAACCGATTGAAATATAAACATTATTCAAGTCTGGCATGCGGATTGCTTTTCCTTTTGTCATATCGGGGCCGCTCGTGCCTCGCGACAGAGGGAGCATGAACATGGAAATTGGTGTCTTCATTCCGATCGGCAACAATGGCTGGCTGATTTCGGAAAACGCGCCGCAATACAAGCCGAGCTTCGAGCTGAACAAGGCGATCACGCTCAAGGCCGAGGAATACGGCTTCGACTTTGCGCTCTCGATGATCAAGCTGCGCGGCTTTGGCGGCAAGACGGAATTCTGGGACTACAACCTGGAGAGCTTCACGCTGATGGCAGGCCTTGCCGCCGTCACCTCCAAGATCAAGCTGTTCGGCACCGCCGCCACCCTCATCATGCCGCCGGCGATCGTGGCGCGCATGGCCACCACGATCGATTCGATCTCCGGCGGCCGTTTCGGCGTCAACCTCGTCACCGGCTGGCAGCGCCCGGAATACAGCCAGATGGGCCTGTGGCCCGGCGACGACTATTTCTCCGACCGCTACGAATATCTGAGCGAATACACCACCGTTTTGAAGGACCTGCTGACCACCGGCCAGTCGGACCTGAAGGGCAAGCATTTCCAGATGGATGATTGCCGCATGAAGCCGATCCCGGAAGGCGACGTGAAGCTGATCTGCGCCGGCTCGTCCAATGCCGGCATGGATTTTTCCGCAAAGTTTGCCGATTACAGCTTTTGCTTCGGCGTCGGCGTCAACACGCCAAAGGCCTTTGCCCCCACCAATGACCGCCTGCTGGCGGCGACCGCCAAGACAGGCCGCGACGTGCGCTCCTTCGTGCTGACCATGGTTCTGGCCGAGGAAACCACGGAGGAAGCCTTCGCCAAATGGGAGCACTACAAGGCCGGCGCCGACGAGGAGGCCATCAAGTGGCTTGGCCTCCAAAGCGCTGCCGACACCAAGTCCGGCGCCGACACCAATGTGCGCCACATGTCGAACCCGGTCTCGGCCGTCAACATCAACATGGGCACGCTGATCGGCTCCTATGCGGAAGTGGCCGCCATGCTGGACGAGATGAGCGAGGTGCCCGGCACCGGCGGGGTGATGCTGACCTTTGACGATTTCCTCGAAGGCATCGAGAAATTCGGCAAGTATGTGCAGCCGCTGATGAAAAGCCGCCGCCACGTGACCGAAATGCTGGAGGCTGCCGAATGAGCGAGACTATCGTTGCAGGCTACCAGCCGCGCCCGGAGCGGACGAAAAGCGTCACGCTTCCGGCCCGTCCCGAGCCGATAAGCCTGAAGCCGTCGGAAACCGCCGTCGTCGTCGTCGACATGCAGAACGCCTATTCCACCGAAGGCGGTTATGTGGATCTTGCCGGTTTCGACATTTCCGGCGCCAAGGGCACGATTGCCAATATCAAGAAGACGGTCGAGGCGGCGCGCGCCGCCGGCGTGCTGGTCGTCTATTTCCAGAACGGCTGGGACAAGGACTATGTCGAGGCCGGCGGCCCGGGCTCGCCCAACTGGCACAAGTCGAATGCGCTCAAAACCATGCGCACACGGCCCGAACTGCAGGGCCAGCTGCTGGCCAAGGGCACCTGGGATTATGCGATCGTTGATGAGCTGCAGCCGCAACCGGGCGACATCCTGGTGCCGAAGACGCGCTATTCCGGCTTCTTCAACACCAATATGGACAGCGTGCTGCGCGCCCGCGGCATCCGCAACCTCGTCTTTGTCGGCATCGCCACCAATGTCTGCGTCGAAAGCTCGCTGCGCGACGCCTTCCACCTCGAATATTTCGGCGTGATGCTGGAGGATGCGACGCATCACCTGGGGCCGGAGTTCATCCAGCAGGCGACGGTCTACAATGTCGAAAAATTCTTCGGCTGGGTTTCCACCGTCAATGACTTCTGTGGCGCGATCGGCCAGGCTGCCCCTGCCGAAGCCGCCGAATAACCACCCGCAAAGCAACGGAGAGAATGAGAATGCCGAAGACTATCGTCGTTCCCGAAGGCACGCAGAAGCCCATCGCCCCCTATTCGCCCGGCGCACTGGCCGATGGCGTGCTCTACGTGTCGGGGACCCTTCCCTTCGACAAGAACAATGACGTTGTGCATGTGGGTGATGCGGCCGCACAGACCCGCCATGTGCTGGAGACGATCAAATCCGTCATCGAGACAGCCGGCGGCACGATGGAGGATGTCACCATGAACCACATTTTCGTCACCGACTGGGCCAACTATCAGGCGGTCAACAAGGTCTATGCGGAGTATTTCCCAGGCGACAAGCCGGCCCGCTACTGCGTGCAATGCGGCCTGGTAAAGCCTGACGCCCTGGTGGAAATCGCAACGGTCGCGCATATCGGCAAGACCTGAATGGGTAACGCCCCTCATCCGCCTGCCGGCACCTTCTCCCCGCAAGCGGGGCGAAGGGCAGAAGCCGCAACAGCCTGCCCCAAAGGTTGATCTTGCACGGGGCCGCCGTCCCCTCTCCCCGCCCGCGGGGAGAGGGTTAGGGTGAGGGGCAATCAAGACACACGCGCTGAAGGTAAGTTCGCAATGCATTACGACATCCACGGCCTGACCGCGCCCGACGCGCCCACCATCCTCCTCTCCTCCGGGCTTGGCGGATCGGGCGCCTATTGGGCGCCGCAGATCGCAGCCCTTGGCGAAACTTTTCGGCTCGTCACCTACGACCATCGCGGTTGCGGCCGCACCGGCGGCGAGGTGCCCGAAGTCGGTGGCATCGCAGCCATGGCCGATGACGTGCTGGAGATCGTGGAAACGCTGAAGCTCAAGAGTTTCCACTTCATCGGCCATGCGCTCGGCGGCCTGATCGGCCTCGACATCGCGCTTCGCCGCCCGGACCTCATTGAAAAGCTCGTGCTGATCAATGCCTGGAGCAAGGCGGATCCGCATTCCGGCCGCTGCTTCGACATTCGCCTGGAACTGTTGGCGAAATCCGGCGTGGAAGCCTTTGTGAAGGCGCAGCCACTGTTTCTCTATCCCGCCTGGTGGATGAGCGAGAATGCCGCGCGGCTTGCCGACGACGACAGACACGGCGTGTCGCATTTTCAGGGCAGCACCAATGTCACCCGCCGGATTGCGGCGCTGCGCGCCTTCGATGTCGATGCACGCCTTGGCGAGATCACGACGCCGACGCTGGTGATGGCAACACGCGACGACCTTCTGGTGCCCTATACGCGCTCGAACCGGCTGGCGGACGGCCTGCCAAACGCCACGCTGGCGCTCAGCGACAGCGGCGCGCATGCCATGAACATCGTCTTTCCGCAGGTATTCAACCAGACCGTCCTCGAATTCCTGAAAGCCTGAGACCGGGCGCGGCTTTTCAAAGTAACGCCGCGCCAAAAAACTGCCCCGACGGAATTCCTTGCCGGTGATTGAACTCCCGGCGCGAAAATGCCGTAGAGTGCCCCGTAGCTGCCTTCTGGAGATCTGCATGCCCGCTGCCACCGCCACCCCGGCCACCGCCCCGGCCCTCACCGATGAAGCCCGCCGCCTTGCCTTTCGCGATGCGATGGCACGGCTTGCCGCCGCCGTCACGATCGTGACCACCGACGGGCCGGGAGGGCGCGCAGGCTTTGCGGCCACCGCCGTCTGCAGCGTCTCCGACAACCCGCCGACGCTGATCGTCTGCCTCAACCGCGGTTCGTCAGCCTATGCGGCGGTGAAGACCAATGCGGTCGTTTGCGTCAACGTTCTGTCCGCCGATCATATCGAGGTGAGCCGCCTCTTCGGCGGAAAGACGCCCGTCGACGAACGCTTTGCCGCCGCCAGCTGGTCCACCGGCGACACCGGCTGCCCCCGCCTCGACGACGCCCTTGCATCCTTCGACTGCCGCATCCGCTCGGTGGCTGACGGCAGCACCCATGACGTCCTGTTCTGCGAGGTGGAGGCGATCCACTCCAGAACCGAGGGCCAGGCGCTCATCTATTTCAACCGGGATTATCGCACCGTCTGAGCGCGGGCACACAGGGGGATCGGGGGCGGCAAAGCAAGGCTTTGCCGCCTTTTTGCTGTACGCTCATCCGGCAACGTCGAACCGCATCGGCAAGTCGAGCACGCAACATCCGGCGCAGCTGAAGCTGAACCGGAGCGCAGATCGACGAAAATGTCATGAAGAGAAGAGTGGCGCACCCGAAGAGATTCGAACTCCTGACCCCCAGATTCGTAGTCTGGTGCTCTATCCAGCTGAGCTACGGGTGCTTGCCTCACCGACTGTCCGTCGGCGTTGGCGATCCTCTAAAGCCTCCTTGCGGGGATTGCAAGCGATTTTGCCGAACCACTTGTCATTTTGTTGAAACAACTTTTCAAACCATTGAAAAAACTAGGTAAATTTCAGGCACGGACGCGATAGGCGTCCAGCGCCACCGGGCGATCGGGAATTTCGATGCGGAAAAGCGTGCCCGGACCGGGCTTTTCGACCAGCGCAATCGTGCCGCCATGGGCCAGCACCAGTTCGCGGGCAATGGCAAGGCCGAGACCGGTGCCACCGGAGCGGGCGGAGCCCCGGAAGGCGGCAAACAGGTTCTCACGGGCCTTGCGCGGCATGCCGGGGCCGTTGTCGTCCACGGTGATGCTGACGACGCTGCCGACACGCTGGGCAGACAGGAAGATGCGATGCGGCTGCCCGTCCTCCGGCAGCGGCGCCTGCATCAGCGCCTGAACCGCATTGCGGCAGAGATTGTGGATGACCCGGAACAGCTGCTCGCTGTCGGCATCAACTTCCAGCGTCTCGTCGATCTGCTCGACGAATTCGATGCCGGCATCCGGATCGAGCGCCAGAATCTCCCGCACATCCTGGCACAGCCCGGCAAGGCGCAGCAGCCGGCGTCGCGGGGCGGCTTCCGAGGCCTGTCCATAGGCCAGCACCTCGTTGGTGTAGCCGACGGCCCGGTCGATGGTGCGCAGGAGCTTCGGCGCGAAGCTGCGCACCATCGGATCCTCCACATCCACGAGCCGGTCCGACATCAGCTGCGCCGAGGCCAGGATGTTGCGCATGTCGTGGTTGATCTTGGAGACGGCAAGGCCAAGGTCGGCGAGGTTCTTCTGCTGCTTCAGCGTGCGCTGCAGCTGGCGCTGCATGGCGGCCAGATGGTGGCCCGCGACCTCAAGCTCTCCCTTGGCGCGGCCAGGCACGAAGACGCGGGCCGGATCCTCCGGATGCTGCGAAAACACCTGCATGCCATGGGTCAGGCGCCGGATGGGCCCGATCATCATGCGATTGATGGCGAGATAGATCAGAAAGGCGGTGACCAGCGAAATCAGCAGCGAAATGACGAACATCAGCCGCGAGAAGGCGATCATCGCCTTGCGCAGCGTGTCGTCGTTCATCACCAGTTCGATGATCATGTCGGTATCATTGATCGGGCCATAGACCCGCATGGCGCGCCCGCCGCCGAAAATCAGCGTGTCGAGCGCATTGGTCATGGCACTAAGCGGCGTCTCGTGGGCAAGGTCCACCTGCACATCCACCTGCGGGGGAACATCAATGGCGGCGAGAAGACGCGAGGTGCCGTCCTTGCGCAGCGCCAGAACCTTCGTGCCGGTGGCAAGCAGCGTGTCCTGCTGCACTTCCCGTGGCAGCTCGGCCGGCTGCAGCCCGTCGATGACGATGCCGGCCGCAGCGGCGGTGTCCAGCCGGTCACGCAGCCAGGTAGTGCGCATCACCGAAATCGAGGGCACGAAGATCAGGATTTCGGCAAACATGACGAACATGACGGTCAGCCAGAGAAGCCGTCCCGACAGGCCGCGAAAGCGCCGGGGCATTGGCTGAAGAGGCATATCCAACCCCTCTGCCGGGTGCGTCCCCAGCGGGGCGGAGCCCTCCGCCTCGTTCATCATGCGGATCTCCGTTCCGTCCATGCGCCAGCGCGGCAGGTTCCTGCAGCGCCTGTTATCATCCGTATAATAAAGATGCCCGAGCGCTTTTTCCAGCCCTCGGGCATGTCCGTCGTTTCAGAGGGGCGCAACGGGCGTTCTGAGCCGCTGCGGCATCAGAATTCCTCCCAGTTTTCCCCACGCGGAGAAGCGGCGGCGGCGGCCGCAGGTGCGGCGCCAATGGCGCGCGCAAGGTTGCCCATGATGCGGCGGGCCGGCGAGGCCTTGGGCGCTGCGCGCTCGTCTGCCACGTGGATGGCGGGAGCACGGGCGGGTGCCGGGCGGGCGGGGCCGGCGTCAAAGCTTCGGCGCGCGGCATCGCCGCCTTCGCCGATGTTGAAATGCGACAAAAGCGAGAACAGCCCATCGGCTTCCTGGGACAGCTTGTGGGTGGCCGCCGAGGTTTCCTCCACCATGGCCGCGTTCCTCTGCGTCACCTGGTCCATCTGGTTGACGGCGGTATTGACCTCGTGCAGGCCGGTTGCCTGCTCGCGGGCGGCCGTTGCGATCGAGTGGATATGGTCGTTGATGCCGAGAACGCGGCTTTCGATCTCGTGCAGCGATTCGCCCGTCTTCTGGACAAGCTTGACGCCGCCGGCCACTTCCTCGCCGGATTTGGTGATCAGCGCCTTGATATCCTTGGCGGCATTGGCCGAGCGCTGGGCAAGCTCGCGCACTTCCTGCGCGACCACGGCAAAGCCCTTGCCGGCTTCACCGGCGCGGGCGGCTTCCACACCGGCGTTGAGCGCGAGCAGGTTGGTCTGGAAGGCGATCTCATCGATGACGTTGATGATCTGCGAAATCTCGCGCGAGGCCTGTTCGATGCGGCCCATGGCGGCAACCGCATCGCGCACGACGACGGCCGACTGGGCCGCGCTTTCCTTGGCTTCGCCCACCATGCTGCTGGCCTCCTGGGCCCGCTCCGTGGAGGACTTGACGACGGCGGTGATCTCGTCGAGCGCAGCAGACGTCTGCTCGAGGGCCGCCGCCTGCTGTTCGGTGCGCTTCGAGAGGTCGTCGGCGGCCGCGCGCAATTCGCCGGCATTGCCGTTGATCGTGCCTGCGGCATTGCGGATTTCGCTCATCGTGTTGCGCAGGTTGAGGATCGCCTCGTTGACATTGCGCTGCAGCTCGGCAAAGGCGCCGCGGAAGCTGCCATGCATGGTGTCGGTGAGGTCGCCGGCGGCAAGGCGCTTCAGGATCTGGCCGGTCTGGGTGAGGCCGCCATCGACGGTTGCCAGCAGCTGGTCGACATTGCGGGCAAATCGATCGAGGCCCTCGTCGCCGAACTGCTTGTCGATCCGGGCGGTAAAATCGCCCTCGGCAGCAGCAGCCATCACGGCTGCCATGCGCGTCTGCAGGTCGTCGGAGCGGGCGCGCGACACGCCTTCCTCGGCGTTCATGCGCTGCACAGCAATACCGTTCTGCTTGAACACCTCGACGGCCGAGGCCATTTCGCCGATCTCGTCCTTCTGCCCGGCCCCGGGGACGGCCGTGGCAAAATCACCAGACGCAATGCGCTTCATCGCATCGGTCAGCGCAAGGATCGGCGCAATCAGCGAACGGCGGCTGATGATGGCGGCAAGGCTGGTGCCCAGTGCCACGCCCGTGCCCGTAATGATGGCAATCAACAGGAACAGCGTGTCTCCGAACTGATCGATGCCCTTGCTCACCTCGTCCAGTTCTGCGCGGTCCTGACCGACAATGGTGTCGATTTCCTGCTGGAAGGCCTTGCGGTTGTTCCGGTTGGCTTCGTTATTGCCCTGCTTGTTGGCTGCCTCAGGTCCCTCGGTCTTGCCAAGCCGGACGGTCTCGGAACGGAATGCCTTGAATTCCTCCGCCCGCTTTGCCATCGCCTCAAAGGATGCTTGCTGCGCGGCCGGCACCATCGGACGCCATTTTGCCAGGAGCGCATCGATCTGCGAGAGGTTCTTTGTCAGCCCCTCACCAAATTTGACGGTTTCGTCCGGCGTGTTGGCCGCATAGATCCCGCGGGATTCCATCACCACGCTGGTGACGAGCCGGTTGAGGTTTTCGCCCATGTAGGCTCGGTCCGCAGCCGAGTGAAACGCCGCAATGCGCCGTCCATACTCGGAAATCGCAAACAGCGACATCGCCCCCACCACGAGCGCTACCAGCCCCATCATGGCCACCAGCAGATTGATTTTGCCCCTGATTTTCATAGATCACCCTTCATACCCGGCACTGGACCCTTGAGGCATTCCGCCTTTCCAGCTTCCGAATATTCGCATAGAGGAATTAAAGAAGGCTTGAAGTTGCGCCACTTGGGAACACGGGGCGCATCCACCGGTGGGACGGGCGATTTCGCCGCCGACAAAGGCCTGCAGCGGCGCGCGGAAAAGCCCGGCGCCAATTGACTTTTGCGATGGCTTGCTCTTATAAGCCGCCCACGTCCGGCTTTCGCAGGCGCGCGCGAGCGTGTTCCTGTGCCGATACGTTATCCAGCAACGCTCTTGTCCTCTAGAAGGACAAACCCAAGAAGGGCCGCACACCGCGGTATTAAAAAATGAAGCGTACCTACCAACCGTCCAAGCTTGTTCGCAAGCGTCGCCACGGCTTCCGCGCCCGCATGGCAACCAAGGGTGGCCGCAAGGTCCTGTCCGCCCGTCGCGCACGCGGCCGTCAGAGCCTGTCGGCCTAAGGCCGGCATGCCCGGCGACCGTGCCGGAAATGACGACTGAAGACCAGAAGACGAAAACTGTCGGGCGGCTGAAAAGCCGGCCGCAGTTTCTTGCTGTCCGGGATGGCGAAAAACGCCGCGGGCGCCTCTTCCTCATGGAAGTGCTCGACCGCAAGGAACCGGAAGGCGGTCCCCGTGTCGGTTTCACGGTGACCAAGAAGCAGGGCAATGCCGTCGAGCGCAATCGTATGCGGCGACGGTTGCGCGAGGCAGTGCGGCTTTCCGGCGGCGCTGCAATGAAAGACGGTCATGACTATGTCATTGTCGCCCGACGCGAGATGCTGAACGCATCCTTCGCCGATATCACGGCGGCGCTTTCCGAACGCCTGGGAAGCCGACCGAAACACAAGCGGTCCGAGGAGACCCGTTCCAGGAAAGCATGATGGAAAAGAACCGCAATTACTTCATCGCGATCGCGCTCTCGGTGCTGATCGTTCTTGCCTGGCAGTTCCTCTACATGAACCCGAGGATGCAAGCGCAGCAGCGCGCCGAAGAGGCGCAGCGCGCACAGCTTGCACAGCAGCAGGCCGCAAACCCGCAGCCGGCCAATCCGACCGTGGGCGGCACCGCCAATGGCACGCTGCCCGGCTCCACCCAGGCCCCGGCAGCCGCCACCCGCGAACAGGCGCTTGCCCGCTCGGCCCGCGTTGCCATCGATACGCCCGCCCTTGCCGGCTCGATCAACCTGACCGGCGCCCGCTTCGATGACCTGAAGCTGCGCGACTATACCGAGACCGTCGACCCGAAGAGCCCGACGATCACGCTGCTGTCGCCCGCCGACACCAAGGACGGCTATTTCACCGAAGTGGGCTATATCGCCGGCGACACCTCCGGCACCGTGCCCGGGCCCGGCACCGTCTGGACGCTGGCCTCCGGCGACAAGCTGACGACGACGACCCCGGTGACGCTCTCCTTCACCAACGACAAGGGCGTGGTGTTCAACCGCACCATCTCCGTCGACGACCATTACATGCTGACGATCACCGACAAGATCGACAACCCGACGGGCGATGCCATCAGTCTTGCAAGCTATGGCCGCGTGACGCGCTACAACAAGCCGGCCACGCCCTCCGTCTACGTCATCCACGAAGGCTTCCTCGGCGTCCTCGGCGCCCAGAGCGGCCTTTCGGAGCACAGCTACAGCAGCATCGAGAAGGAGGCCTCGGTCAATGCCAAGGCCACCGGCGGCTGGCTCGGCATCACCGACAAATACTGGGCCTCGACGATCGTTCCGCCGCAGCAGCTGCCGTATGAATCGCGCTTCACGCATTTCACCGACGGCCAGCCGCGCTACCAGGCCGACTACAAGACCGATGCGATCACCATCGCGCCCGGCCAGTCGACGCAGCTGAAGAACCTCGTCTTTGCCGGCGCCAAGGAAGTACCGCTGGTCGATGGCTACGAACAGAGCTATTCGATCCCGCGCTTCGACCTGCTGATCGATTGGGGATGGTTCTACTTCATCACCAAGCCGATGTTCAAACTGATGGACTTCTTCTTCCGCTACTTCGGCAATTTTGGCGTGGCGATCCTGTGCACCACCATCGTCGTGAAGGCGCTGTTCTTCCCGCTGGCCAGCAAGCAATATGCCTCGATGGCCGCCATGAAGCGCGTCCAGCCGAAAATGGCCGAGCTGAAGGAGAAGCATGGCGACGACCGCATGGCGCTGCAGCAGTCGATGATGCAGCTTTACAAGGAAGAAAAGATCAACCCGATTGCCGGCTGCTGGCCGGTGGTCCTGCAGATCCCGATCTTCTTCTCGCTCTACAAGGTGATCTACGTCACCATCGAAATGCGCCACGCGCCTTTCTTCGGCTGGATCCAGGACCTTTCGGCTCCGGACCCGACCTCGCTGTTCAACCTGTTCGGGCTTCTGCCCTATGACGTGCCGCATGCGCTGATGATTGGCGTCTGGCCGATCATCATGGGCATCACCATGTTCCTGCAGATGCGCATGAACCCGACGCCGCCCGACCCGACCCAGGCGATGATCTTCACCTGGATGCCGCTGGTCTTCACCTTCATGCTGTCGTCCTTCCCGGCCGGTCTGGTCATTTACTGGGCCTGGAACAATACGCTGTCGATCACGCAGCAGGCGCTGATCATGAAGCGCCACGGCGCCAAGGTGGAACTCATTGACAACATCAAGGGCCTGTTCAAGCGAAAACCGGCCGAGACGAAATAGCCGAAATCGTTCGAGACCCCGGCCTTGCCGGGGTCTTGTCGTTTCAGGATACGGTCAATCGGCGCCTGGCGCTTCAAGCTTGACATTACCGGCCAAAAGCATGAAGCCGGACCTTCAAAACAGACAAATGGCGATAAACGACATGGCGACAGATCAGAATTTCGAGGAAAGACCGCTTTTCGGCCGGCCGTGGGTTTTCATCCGCGGCGTTCCCGCGATGAAATTCCTGCCGCCGGAAGGACCGCTGGAAGTGGCTTTTGCGGGCCGTTCCAATGTCGGAAAATCCTCGCTGATCAATGCGCTGGTCGGCCAGAAGGGTCTGGCGCGCACTTCCAATACGCCGGGTCGCACGCAGGAGCTCAACTATTTCGTGCCCGACGGCTATTCCGGCGCCGGTGACGACCTGCCGCCGATGGCACTCGTCGACATGCCCGGCTACGGCTATGCGCAGGCGCCGAAGGACATGGTCGACAACTGGACGAAACTGGTCTTCGATTACCTGCGCGGGCGGGCCACGCTGAAGCGCGTCTATGTGCTGATCGACAGCCGCCACGGCATCAAGAAGAACGATGACGAAGTGCTCGACCTTCTCGACAAGGCCGCCGTGTCCTACCAGATCGTGCTGACCAAGACCGACAAGATCAAGCCGCCGGCGGTCGTGCGGCTGCTGGCTGAAACGCAGGAAAAGATCCGCAAGCATCCGGCAGCCTATCCGGAAGTCCTGTCGACATCCTCCGAAAAGTTCGAGGGGCTGGACGAGCTGCGGCAGGCCATTGGGCTGACCGTCGGAAAACCGGCCTGACGGACTTCAGGGGACGACAAGGAAAGCCGCCAGACCGGCAGCGGCGCCACGAACGTCAGAGCTGACGGGTCTCGCGGCGCCGTTTCTCAAGGCCTCACCCGGGCGGTGATGGCCGATTTATTCGTTACATCTTCGGCAGCAGCACGTGGTCGATCACATGGATCACGCCGTTCGACTGCTTGACATCGGCGATCGTGACATGGGCGACACCGCCGGCTTCGTCGGTCAGCGTGATCTTGCCCTTGGCTTCCTTGGCCTTCAGTACGCAGCCGCCGACCGTCTTGACGTCATGCTCGCCGCCGTCGTCCTTGATCATCTTTTCGATGGCCTTCGACATGGCATCGGCCGCCACCACGTGGCAGGTGAGGATCTTGGTGAGCTGAGCCTTGTTCTCCGGCTTCAGCAGGGTATCGACCGTGCCCTTCGGCAGCTTGGCGAAGGCTTCATTGGTCGGCGCAAACACCGTGAACGGCCCCTTGCCTTCCAGCGTCTCGACAAGACCCGCCGCCTTCACAGCCGCCACCAGCGTGGTGTGGTCCTTCGAATTCATGGCATTTTCGACGATGTTCTTGTTTTCATACATCGCTGCGCCGCCAACCTTCGGATTGGCGGCCTGGGTGGCGACGGCACTTGCGGACAGAAGGGCAACGATTGCGACGCTGCGCAGGGCAGTCTTCAACATGGGGCTTTCCTCTTCCTCTAACCTTGAGACGGCCGGGCTTTTTGCCGCAGCCGCCGTCCCCGTCATCGGGGACATCAGCAAGGACGAGGGGAAAGACGAAAGAGTTTCAGCAACGCCGGCAAAAAGGTGATGCTGCATTCGACTGCCCAGTTGACATGCGACCCGTCTGGCAGGCAACCTTGCGAACCGGCCGGCCGGCTCACGCTTCCACCGGCCCGGACAGTCGTCGGGGCCGGCGGGAGGGGGAATCAGGGCATCTGCGCCTTGCCAAGCGCGAGAACCGGGCCGGTCGGTGCGCCGCTCGGCGAGCCGCCATAGGGTTCGAGGCTGACAGCCAGTGTCACGCCATCCTTCAGCTTCGGTCGAAGGGCCTGCGGCACGGCAAGCTCTCCCTCGCCCGATTGCGGCAGGATGCCGAGCGAGACGGCCTTATCGTTGCCGTCGATCACCCAGAGTTCCAGCGAATGCGGCTGGTCGCCGGCAGTGGCGACAGGTGTGAGGCGCAAAATACCGTCGCCGGCACTGTAGCGCGCAATCAGGCTCACCGCATTGTTCTGGCCGGCGAGTTCTGCAAGCGGGCGAAGCGGGGCCGGTTGCCGCTGACCGGACCGGCCAGCGTCCGGTGCGCCGGGCAGCGGCGCCACGAACGTAAAGAACATCGTGCCGGCAAACAGGAAGATGGAGGCAAGCGCAAGCGTGCGCCAGAAGGCAAGCGAGCCCCAAAGTCCGGCAAACGTGCTGGTTCTCGATGCCAGCGCGCGACGGCGGGTGGCAAGCACCCGGCGCTCCACCATCGGCAGGATGAAGTCGGGCGGTGCGATCGCCTCATATTCGTCGTTGAGCGGCGAAAGATTCTCTTCCCAGCGGGCGACGATGGCGGCAAAGGGGCGGTCGCGACGGATGCGCGCCTCCACCCGTGCGCGGCTTTCTGCCGACAGCACGCCCAGCACATATTCACCGGCAAGAACCTCGTCGCGGGCGCGGTCGCCTTCGCTCTGGTCAGGATTGCTCATCGCTCCATGCACTCTCTCAACGACAACAGGCTTCGCCTCAGCCAGGTGCGCATGGTGTTCAGGGGAACAGCATGACGCTTTGCCAGTTCCTGGTAGCTCAGCCCCTCCACATAGGCACTTTTCACAGCCTCGGCGCGCTGAGGATCCAACTCTTGCATGCACCTGTCAATGCGCCTTCCCTCGCCTTTGATGACGGCAGTGCTTTCCGGGTCCGGCGCATCATCTGGAAACTGCTGCGCCCCCTCCTCCAGGCTGTCGGAGGCGGGACGGCGGGCGCGCAACACGTCGATGGCATGGTTGCGCGCGATCGCACACAGCCAGGGCATCGGCCCGACATTGGAGCCGGCAAAGCGCTGGGCATTGCGCCAGATTTTCACATAAACCTCCTGCAGCGCATCCTGCGCATCCTCGCGATCCTTGAGGATACGAAGGCAGACGCCGAAAAGTTTTGGCGAGGTTCGTTCATAGACCGCCCGGAAGGCGTCACCATCCTTCAGCGCAATCTGCGCCACCAGGTGGGAAAGCTCCGCATCACTGCTTTTCACGTGGTCGGCCTCCCGGCATTGCAGCCTGCCTTTTTTGACGTCATCGTGACACTTACGCTCATTTGTTGGCGCCGGATTATTTCCTCTGTCAAAAACATGCGTTACAAGGCCGCACCTGAGGTTCCAGAGGTAATTCGATGTCCCTTTCCGAAAGTGAGATGCAGGCGCAGCTGCTCGCGCAGGCGCTGCCCTTCATGCAGCGTTACGAGAACAAGACCATCGTCGTGAAATATGGCGGCCATGCCATGGGCGATGCGGCGCTTGGCAAGGCCTTTGCCGAAGACATCGCGCTTTTGAAGCAGTCGGGCGTCAACCCGATCGTGGTTCATGGCGGCGGCCCGCAGATCGGCGCCATGCTGTCGAAAATGGGCATCGAGTCGAAATTCGAGGGTGGCCTGCGCGTGACGGACCAGAAGACGGTCGAGATCGTCGAAATGGTGCTTGCCGGTTCCATCAACAAGGAAATCGTCGCCCTCATCAACCAGACCGGCGAATGGGCGATCGGGCTGTGCGGCAAGGACGGCAACATGGTGTTTGCCGAAAAGGCCCGCAAGACCGTCATCGACCCGGATTCCAATATCGAACGTGTGCTCGATCTCGGTTTCGTCGGCGAAGTGGTGGAAGTCGACCGCACGCTGCTTGATCTTCTGGCCAAGTCCGAAATGATCCCGGTGATTGCCCCCGTCGCTCCCGGCCGTGACGGCGCGACCTATAATATCAATGCCGATACCTTTGCCGGCGCGATTGCCGGCGCGCTGCGCGCCGACCGCCTGCTGTTCCTGACCGACGTTCCGGGCGTGCTCGACCGCGACAAGAACCTGATCAAGGAACTGTCGGTTGCCCAGGCGCAGGCTCTCATCAAGGACGGCACGATTTCCGGCGGCATGATCCCCAAGGTCGAAACCTGCATCGACGCCATCCGCGCCGGCGTGCAGGGTGTCGTCATCCTGAACGGCAAGACGTCCCATTCGGTGCTGCTCGAAATCTTCACCGAAGGTGGTGCCGGAACGCTGATCGTTCCCTGACCTCAGACGTCAGAGAAACAGAAGACCGAGGATGCCTGCAACGATCAGCAGGCATCCCAGAACCTCCAGCCGGTTGATCTTCTCATGGAAGAGGAAGACCGAGGCCATGAAGGTGAAGACCAGTTCGATCTGGCCGAGCGCCCGCACATAGGCCACCTGTTGCAGGGTCATCGCCGTGAACCACCCGGCAGAGCCCACCACGCCCGCAAGCCCCACCAAAGCCGACGTTCTCCATGAGCGGATGACCTTGCCGATTTCGCTTCGGTCCGTCGCCAGCATCCAGAAGAGCATGAACAGCGTCTGGAAGCCGGTGACGAAAGCCAGCGTGAAGCCTGCCTGCATCACGGCGTTCGGCCCATCGAGCGACAGCGACGCCGAACGATAGGCCACCGCCGAAATGCCGAACACGGCCCCGGATGCAATGCCGATCAAGGCCGTGCGGGTGGCGAGCGAACGGAACAGGCCGGAAAAGGTCAGAGGCGAGCGCGCCACCGAAATCGTCATCACGCCGACAATGCCGATGAGGATCGCAACCAGCGTGCCAAGGCTCAAGCGTTCGCCCAGGATGACGAGGCCGAAGAGCGCCGCCTGCATCGGTTCGGTCTTGGAATAGGCCGTCCCGACGGTAAAATTGCGCAGCGAAAACAGGTAGACCAGCATGATGGTCGCATAGATCTGCGCAAGCCCGCCAATGATCGACCAGACGGCAAAGCCGAGTGTCGGCTGCGGCAGGCGGAAGCCGCCGAAGAGATGCAGGCCTGCGACATAGAGCACTGCGACCGGAAACCCGTAACCGAAGCGCACAAAACTTGCGCCCCGCGTGCCGAGCGAGCCCTGCAGATGCTTTTGCAAGGCCGAGCGCAAATTCTGCAAAAAGGCGGCGGCAATGGTGATGGGGATCCAGAGTTCCATTGAGTGGCGCTAGCATGAGGCCCGTGCACCCGCCAAGGCCACCTCGGGCCGGAACGGTTCGGCTTACGGCCGGATGGCTTTTCTTTCCGTGGCGAGCGGTGCATAAAGCGGCCATGCCACAGCTCAACGCCACGCCCGACCCCGCCGATTTCGCCAATGTCCGTGACTGGGTGTTTGATCTCGAGAACACGCTTTATCCGCACCACGTCAATCTGTTTGCGCAGATCGACCGCAACATGACGGCCTTCGTGGCCGAACTCCTGCAGATGGAGCCGCAGGAGGCACGGGTTCTCCAGAAGCGCTATTATCACGAGCACGGAACGACCCTGAAGGGCCTGATGGTGCATCACGGCATCGATCCGAACGGGTTCCTCGAGCGCGCGCATGCCATCGACTATTCCGCGCTTCTGCCGCATCCGGAACTGGGCGAGGCAATCAAGGCGCTGCCGGGGCGCAAGTTCGTCTTTACCAACGGCACCGTTTCGCATGCGCAGGCAGCGGCCCGGGCACTCGGCATTCTCGATCAGTTCGACGATATCTTCGACATCGTGGCGGCCGATTACGTGCCGAAACCCGCCGGCGCCACCTATGACAAGTTCGCCAGCCTCAACCGCGTCGATACGCGCCATGCGGCGATGTTCGAGGATCTGCCGCGCAATCTCGAAGTGCCCCGTGCGCTCGGCATGAAGACCGTGCTGATGGTGCCGCGCAATCTCGGCGATTTCATCATCGAACGCTGGGAACAGGCGCAGGACGAGGACCCCAACGTCGATTACATGACCGACGACCTGGTGGCCTTCCTCGGCGCCATCCTTCAACGCTGACGGCAAAACATTACCAAAGCTTCACTAGAGATTACCGATGTTTAAGTGGTGAAGGCGGGCAAGCAGCCCTAGCTTGGTGTCAAGACAACAAGCAGAAGGATGCATGTCTATGACGATCAAGAAACTTGCTCTCGCAGCCCTTGGCGCGACATTCCTCGTCGGGGCAGCCGCGCCAAGCTTTGCAGCACCCGAGGGGCGGCCCCATCACGGTCCCGGCCGGCCCGGCCCCGAGCGCGCCATGATGCGGGACATGATGTTCATTCGTCTGCTGAAGGAAGCCGACACCAACAAGGATGGCAAGATCACCCGCGAAGAAGTGGCGGCCTGGGGTGATCGCCTGTTTGCGGCAGCCGACGAAAACAAGGACGGCGTGCTGACGCCGGGCGAACTGCGCAAGTACCACGAGGCGCGCATGGAAGAGTGGCGTGAAAAGCGCCGCGCCGAACGCGCCGCCGAGCCGAAGGGCCCAGGCGCCGAGCCGGACGAAATGGCCGATGACGAAGGCGGCCCGCCACCACCGCCGGAAGCCGGTGGCTCGCGCGGCCCCGGTGGACCCGATGCCATGAAGCATGACGGCGGCCCCCGCGGCGAAGGTCCCCGTGGCGAAGGTCCCCGCGGCCCGCATGGACGGCATCACGGCATGGGTCCGCGCGGCATGATGCCGATGATGGCCCTCATTCACATGGCCGACACCGACGAGAACGGCCAGATCAGCAAGGCCGAGGCAACGGCGGCCATCGACAAGCTGTTTGACCGCATGGATCGCAACAAGGACGGTGTCATCACCATCGACGACCTGCCGGACCGCCCGTTCTGATCCTCGCCCTCACGCTCTGACGAAGAGAAACGGCCCGCCCCTCACCGCGAGGGAGCGGGCTTTTCCATGTCGTAGAAATCGGCCATCACCTGCCACGCCTCCTCGGCGGTTTCGACGAAATTCAACAGCTCGATGTCTTCCGGCGCAATGGTGCCGAAATCGGCCAACGCCTGGAAATCGATGATCTTGTGCCAGAATTTCTCCCCGAACAGGATGAGCGGGATGCGCGCCATGCGCCGCGTCTGGATGAGCGTGACGGCCTCGAACAGCTCGTCCAGCGTGCCAAAGCCGCCCGGAAACACCGCAATCGCCCGCGCCCGCATGAGGAAATGCATCTTGCGGATGGCGAAATAGTGGAAGTTGAAACTGAGCGCCGGCGTGACATAGGGATTGGGCGCCTGCTCGTGCGGCAGAAGAATGTTGAGCCCGATCGTCGGGGCCCCCGCTTCCGAAGCGCCGCGATTGCCGGCCTCCATCACGCCGGGGCCACCGCCGGTCACCACGACATATTCCTGATGGCCGTGAAGGGCCGACTCCTGCGCACAGAGCGCGGCAAACTTGCGCGCTTCCTCATAATAGGTCGAGGCCGCGGTCAGGTTCTTGCGCTGCACCTCGTTGCGGGCAGCCCAGGGCTCGGTGCCGGGGGCCGGGATGCGCGCGCCGCCGAAGAGAACGACGGTGGACTTGATGCCCATTTCGGTAAGCGTCATTTCCGGCTTCAGCAGCTCCAGCTGCAGGCGCACGGGGCGCAACTCGTCACGGCAGAGAAAATCCTCGTCCACATAGGCCAGCCGATAGGAGGGCGATTCCGACTGCGGCGTCCTGGGAATGGCGCGGGCACGCAGCTTGTCGACGGAGCTGTCCTTCAGCGGATCGAAGACACCACCCTTGCGTCTCTTCGCGTCGTTCTTTCCTGCGGCCATCTGTCGTGTCCTTCGCAATCCTGATGTCACTGTCTCGTTCTATCCGCAATGGATTGAGGAAGTGTGCGGTTCCCCATTCACATGCGATGCATTGCTGCGTTTCGCCGGGCGGGTCTTCGTGCCGGCACGCCAAACCACATTGACGCTTAAGTGGCGGTCGCTTAGAGCAAAAGGCAAGAATTTGCCAGCCGGCAGCGCGCTTGCCCTCATCACGATCCGTGTGACATCCAAGGACCCCCCATGACCAGCCCCGAGCCCAAGGACTTCTCCTCCCTCGAAGCGACCATCGAACAGGCCTTCGACAACCGCGATAGCGTCAACCTTGGCACCAAAGGCGAGATCCGCGACGCCGTCGAGGAAGCCCTGAACCTTCTCGACGCCGGCACGCTGCGGGTTGCCGCGCGTGGCGCAGACGGCCAGTGGACGGTTCACCAATGGCTGAAGAAGGCGGTTCTTCTCTCCTTCCGCCTCAACGACATGGAAGTGGTGAAGGGCGGCCCCGGCGCCTCCACCTGGTGGGACAAGGTGCCGTCGAAATTCGAAGGCTGGGGCGAGAACCAGTTCCGCGCCGCCGGCTTCCGCGCCGTGCCGAATGCCGTCGTGCGCCGCTCGGCCTATGTCTCGAAGGGCGTCGTATTGATGCCGTCCTTCGTCAATCTCGGCGCCTATGTCGGTGAAAACACCATGGTCGACACCTGGGCGACCGTCGGCTCCTGCGCGCAGATCGGCTCCAACGTTCACCTGTCCGGCGGCGTCGGCATCGGCGGCGTTCTGGAGCCCCTGCAGGCCGGCCCCACGATCATCGAGGACAATTGCTTCATCGGCGCCCGCTCGGAAGTGGTCGAAGGCTGCATCATCCGCGAGGGTTCGGTTCTGGGCATGGGCGTCTATATCGGCAAGTCGACCAAGATCGTCGATCGCGCCACGGGCGAGGTCATGTATGGCGAAGTGCCGCCCTATTCGGTCGTCGTTGCCGGCTCCATGCCGTCTGCCAACGCCACGATGGGCAACGGCCTTCCCGCCCCGCATCTCTACTGCGCCGTCATCGTCAAGCGCGTCGATGAAAAGACCCGCTCGAAGACCGGCATCAACGAGCTGCTGCGCGACTGACCGAAAGCCTATCCGATGTCTGCCACCGATCCCGTCGAAAACCTCGGCACTCTCATCCGCTGCCCGTCGGTCACACCGGCGGAAGGCGGCGCGCTGTCGGCGCTTCAGGCCATGCTGGAACCACTCGGCTTTTCAGTCGAGCGGGTGACGGCCACGGAGGCGGGAACGCCGGACATCGAGAACCTCTATGCACGACTGGGAACGGCCGGACCGCACCTGATGTTTGCCGGCCATACCGACGTCGTGCCGGTCGGCGATGCGGGTGCCTGGAGCCATCCGCCCTTTGCCGCCGAAATCGCCGGCGGCGAACTGTTCGGCCGTGGTGCCGTCGACATGAAGGGCGGCATCGCCTGCTTCATCGCAGCCGTTGCCCGCCATATCGAAAAGCATGGGGCGCCTGAGGGCTCCATCTCCTTCCTCATCACCGGCGACGAGGAAGGCCCGGCGATCAACGGCACGGTGAAACTCCTGGAATGGGCCGCCGCAAAGGGCGAGCGCTGGGATGCCTGCCTGGTTGGCGAACCGACCAATCCGGACCGCCTCGGCGACATGATCAAGATCGGCCGCCGCGGCTCGATCTCCGGCTTCGTCACCGTGCATGGCGTGCAGGGCCATGTGGCCTATCCGCACCTCGCCGACAATCCGCTGCGGACGGCAACGGCCATGATGCAAGCGCTGATGAACCCGCCGCTCGATGCGGGCACCGAGAATTTTCCGCCGTCGAACCTTGAAGTCACCGCCATCGATACGGGCAATACAGCCACCAATGTCATTCCGGCAAAGGTCAAATTTGCCTTCAACGTGCGCTTCAACGATCTGTGGAGCGTGGAGAGCCTGCAGGCGGAATTGCTTGCCCGTCTCGACAAGGCCTGCGCCGACGAGAGCCTGAGGCCCGGTCGCCCGGCGATGCGCTATGACATCACCTGGTCGGAGCGCCCGAGCCATGTTTTTCTCACCCGCAACGATGCGCTCGTCTCCTCGCTTTCCGGCGCCGTCGAAAGCGTGACCGGCCAGACGCCCAAACTGTCGACCACCGGCGGCACCTCGGATGCGCGCTTCATCAAGGATTATTGCCCGGTGGTGGAATTCGGCCTTGTCGGCCAGACCATGCACATGGTGGACGAGCGCGTGGCCGTGGCGGATCTCGAAACACTGACCGGGATCTACGGCGTGTTCATCGAGCGCTGGTTCGCGCATGCTGCCCTTTAGCCAGCCGAAGCGGCATCTGGCCGGCCTGCTGCTGCTGGTGCGGGGCGATGCCCGTGGCCTGTCGGTGTTTGATATTTCAGACGAAGGGCTCGCACGCTCCTTCAGCGCCTATCTCTGGACGCTTCCGGTCATCGCTTTCTATGGCATCGGCAGCTGGCTGGTGGAACGTGGCGGGACGCCGGGTCTTGGCCACCCTGCGGCGGCCATGGGCGGCAGCCTTTCCTTTGCCTTCAAATTCCTGCTCAACGAGGCAGCCGGCATTGTTTTGCCGATCCTCCTGTTGTCGCTTGCCTCGCCGCTTCTCACCGTCCGAGTACTCCTGCGCACGCTGATCGTGACGTGGAACTGGTCGGCACTCGTCTATCTGCCGCTCGTCCATCTGGTGGCCGCACCCTTCTTTCTCATGAACCTGCAGACCTGGAACCTTGCAAGCCTGGCGGTCGTCGTGCTGGCGCTGATCGGCGCGGGCGTCGCCTTGTTCGCGCTTCAATGGCACCTTCTGACAACCGTCGTTGGCGGCGACAGCCGGATCCGGCTGCTGATCCTGCTGATCCTTTTGCTATCGCCTCTGGCCATGTTGCCGCTTCGCACCCATTTGTCGTCCTGACATCCCCCGCCTCCCCGTCTCAACCGATACGAGATCCCCCTTGCCTCCCTTCCATGAAATCAAGCTCTACCTCTTCGGTCTCTGGCTGCTGATCAAGGGCAACCGAGCGGGCTTCAAGTATCTCGACCTGAGCGACCGCGGCATGATGCGCTCCTTCTGGGCCATCGTCTGGTGCCTGCCGGCCATCGGCCTGTCATGGTTCTGGTGGCGTCTTGCCTATCAGCAGGGGCTTCCACCCAGCCAATCGATCGGCGGCATCTTCTTCCTGCGCATGGCCATGCTGGAGGCGGCCAACTGGCTGTTTCCGCTGGTTCTGGCCGGCATTCTTGCGCTGATGCTCGGCATCGGCCGCTACTTTCCGGCCATCGTCTTCGTCACCAACTGGCTGTCGGTGCCGTTTTCCTATCTGTATGGCGTGCTGAGCCTGCTGCTGATTGCCGTGCCCGGCCTGACTGGCCTGATTGCGCTGGTCTGGCTTGGCGCCATCATCGCGCTCATCGTATCGCTCAGCCGGATCTTCCGCATGCTGCTCGGCGATCAGCGGCTGATGATCGCCACCCTCACCATGGTGCTGATCGTGCCCTCACTCCTCCTCTCGGACGTTCTGGAGCGATTTCTCGACGTCTATCCGGGCTGAACCGGCCCCGTCCGGGTAATCCACCTGCATGAAATAAAGCCCGTCCGGCGGGGCAACCGGCCCGCAGGCCGCGCGGTTGCGGGCTTCGAGCGCCGCGCGCACATCCGCAACCGTCATCTTGCCCTCGCCCGCCATTTTCAGCGTGCCGGCAAAGGAGCGGATCTGGTTGTGCAGGAAACTCTGCGCAGACGCCCGGATCTCGATGAGATCGCCGGAGCGCGTCACGTCCAGCCGGTCGAGCGTGCGCACCGGACTGGCCGCCTGGCAGTGGACGGACCGGAACGTCGTGAAATCATGGTGGCCGACCAGCGTCTGGGCCGCCGCGTGCATGAGCGTATGATCGAGATCCTTCGACACCCACCAGGCGCGTTTCGCCTCCACCGCCAGCGGCGCGCGGCGCGAAATGATGCGGTAGAGGTAATGCCGGCGCAGCGCTGAAAAGCGCGCGTCAAAGCCGTCTTCCACCCGTTCGACGTCAATGACCGCCACCTTTTCGCCTGCCATCATCAGATGGGCATTGAGCGCATTGCGCAGCTTGTAAGGCTGCCAGTCGCGCGACAGATCGGTGTGGACGACCTGGCCGAGCGCATGGACGCCGGAATCGGTGCGGCCGGCGCCGCGCACCACGACGGTCTCCTGTGTCAGCGACAGAACCGCCTTTTCGAGCGCCGCCTGCACCGAATGGCCATTCTCCTGGCGCTGCCAGCCGACATAGGGCGTGCCGTCATATTCGACGGTCATCTTGAAGCGCGGCATCAGGCGATCCTTGAGCCGGCGGGAAGCGGCGTGCCGCGCAGGAAATCCACCGCGGCAAGTGGCTTGCTGCCGGCCTTCTGCAGCCGCGTCAGACGCACCGCGCCGTCCCCGCAGGCGACCGTCAGGGCGTCATCCAGCAGAACGCCCGGCTCGCCCTGCCCGTCGGCCCTCTCGCTGGAAAGCACCTTCACCCGCTCCGTCCGTCCATGGATCTCCACCTCGAACCAGGCACCGGGAAACGGCGACAGACCGCGGATATGGTCATGAACCTCACGGGCGCTCCGTGAGAAATCGATGCGCGTCTCGCCCTTGTCGATCTTTGCGGCGTAAAGCACGCCGTCGTCTGCCTGCGGCACCAGCGGCAGGTTGCCGGCCTCCAGCCGCGCCATGGCCTCGACCATGGCTTCCGCACCGACCTGCATCAGCTGGTCATGCAATTCGCCGGCCGTGGTATTCTCGCCGATCTCCACTTCGTGCGTGAGGGCGACGGGCCCGGTATCGAGCCCCTTTTCCATCTGCATCACCATCATGCCGGTCTTCTGGTCGCCCGCCATGATCGCCCGCTGGATCGGGGCAGCCCCGCGCCAGCGCGGCAGAAGCGAGGCGTGACCGTTATAGCAGCCGAGCCGCGTGCCCTCTAGCACCGCCACCGGCAACAGCAACCCATAGGCGACAACGACAGCGACATCCGCGCCAAAGGCGGCAAATCGGTCACGCTCGTCCTGCTCCTTGAAATTGAGCGGCGTCAGAACCGGAATACCGAGCTCTTCCGCGGCCTGATGCACCGGCGATTTCTGCACATCGAGCCCGCGCCGGCCGCCCGGCCGTGGCGGCTGCGTGTAGACCACCACGATCTCGTGACCCGCCTCTGCCAGCGCCTTGAGCGTGGCCACGGAAAATTCGGGCGTTCCCATGAAGATGATGCGAAGTGCCATTTGCGCTGTCCTGTTCGTCAGGCCCCTTCAAACGGGTTCACGAGACGAAGATCAAGCCCTTCGAAGTCTTTTGTGTTGCGCGTGGCAAGGCTTGCCCCGTGAACGAGACAGATGGCGGCGATCATGGCGTCCTTCGTTTCGATGGGATGTCCCGTGCGGTGACGGTGTGCGCAGATTTCGCCGTAACGATGGGCAGCGGCGGCTGAGAACGCCAGGGTCCTTGGCTCGAACTCCTCTTCAAGCACCCTGTAGGTGTGCGTGAGTTGCTCCTTGCGGGCACCTTCCGGCAGAAGACCAAGGCCATAGCGCGTTTCGGCAAGCGTGATGGTGGTGAGGAAGACCTCCGATATCAGGAAGCCGTCCAGCCACAGGATCAGCCGCTCGCTATGCTTGCGCCCCTTCAACTCGGAAAAGACATTCGTATCCAGAACGATCATTCGTCAAATCGCGGCGGTTCGCGCATTGGTGCATGCCGTGACGCTTCGAGAAAGGCCAATTCCTCCGGCGTCCAACACGCGTCACTTCCCAACAGGGTGCGAATGCGCTGTCCGGCGGAAGCGGGATTTCCCTCCTGAAGCGTGCGCAGCGACCGCCGCAAATGCAGGGCCGCCTCTTCCGAGAGGCTCCGACCGCTTTGACGCGCCTGCCGTTGCAATTCCTGCTTCAGGGTCTCATCCAGATTGCGGATCAACAGATCGCCCATTGCGGCCCCTCCATGATATCAGTGATATCATGAACGAAGGCCGCACGAATTTCAAGAAGACCGCTTTCAAGCGCCTCAGACAGCCTTGCCTTTCGCCGCCTTGGTGAATTTCTTGATCACCATCTCGCGCTTCAGCCGGGAGATATGGTCGATGAACAGCACGCCGTTCAGGTGGTCGATCTCGTGCTGGAGGCAGGTGGCAAGCAGGCCGTCGGCTTCCAGAACATGCTCCTTGCCGTCACGGCCGACATGGGTGACGGTGACCGCGGCAGGGCGCTCCACTTCCGCATAATAGTCCGGGATCGACAGGCAGCCTTCCTCGTAGACCGAGGCGTCATCGGAGGATTTGACGATCTGCGGGTTGATGATGACGAGCGGCGTCTTCTCCTCGCCTTCGCGGGCAAGATCGATCACCAGGATGCGGCGGGCCACGCCGATCTGGATGCCGGCAAGGCCGATGCCCGGCGCTTCGTACATGGTCTCCAGCATGTCGTCGGCAAGCTTCAGCACATCGGCGTCCACGCGCTCGATCGGCTGCGAAACCTGACGCAGGAGGGGGTCGGGAAGGATGATGAGGGGCTTGATCGTCATGAAATCCCCATAGCCCATCTTTTGGATCGATGAAACAGCCCAAACCACCGGTTTTTGCGCTGAGCTCACAAATGTTCCCGTTTTGATCTTCCCGAAATCATGGATCTCCGGTAGGCTTGCCCCATGCAGAACCGGAATTTTCCCCTTTTCGACCAGATCCTCCTTTCGCTTCAGGGAACCGGCGGCCTTGTCGTGGTCGCGGGTCTTGTGCTTGCGCTGCTGCTGGTGCTTGTGATGCGCCGCTCGTCCCGCCACGACGCGGAACAGGCCGAGGAGCGGTTTGCCGATCTGATGCGCGCGCAGATGGAGATGCAGGGCCGCGTTTCGGCCATGGCCGAGGCTCTCGCCAGCCGGCAGGCAGAGCTGAACCGGGGGATCAACCAGCGGCTGGATGGCATGACGCACCGGCTGGGCTCGACGATTGCCGAGCAGACGAAATCCACCCATGACAACCTGCGCAAGCTGCAGGAGCGGCTGGCAGTGATCGATGCGGCGCAAAACAACATCCAGACGCTGGCCAAGGACGTCGTTGGCCTGCAGGCAATCCTCTCCAACAAGCAGACGCGCGGTGCCTTTGGGCAGGGCCGCATGGAGGCGATTATTGCCGATGCCCTGCCGCAAGGGGCCTATGCCTTCCAGCCGACGCTTTCCAACGGCATGCGCCCCGATTGTACCATCGCGATGCCGAACGGTGCACCGCCCCTCGTCGTCGACGCCAAATTTCCGCTGGAAGCCTGGCACGCCTTTCGCGATTCGACCCAGCCGGAGGCGCGCAAGCAGGCAGGCGCGCAGTTTCGCCGCGATCTCGAAACCCATATCCGCGATATCTCGGAAAAGTATCTGATCGCGGGCGAAACGCAGGATACGGCCTTCCTCTTCGTGCCGTCCGAATCGATCTTTGCGGAAATCCACGAGCATTTTGAGGCGGTGGTGCAAAAGGCGCAGCGCGCTCGCCTCGTCATCGTCTCGCCGTCGCTGCTGATGCTCTCCATCCAGGTCATCCAGGCGGTGCTGAAGGACCAGCGCATGCGCGAACAGGCGCATCTGATCCAGGGCGAGGTGGCGCTTCTGATGGAAGATCTTCTGCGGCTGGATGAACGGACGCGCAAACTGCAGAGCCATTTCCTTGCGGCCCAGAAGGATGTCGAGCAGATTCTTACCTCGTCCGACAAGCTGACGCGGCGGGGTGCCCGTATCGGCGCGCTTGATCTGGAACCGCCGCCTGCAAGTCTCCCGCCATCGGAAACGCCGGCACGGGAGCGGAGTGTCGACAGCCGGACAGGCTTGTTGAAGCTGAGGGTGGTTGACGAGGATTGATCTCGTCGGGCAGTGTCCGGCGCGCATCTTTCGCACATCGCTTATCGGACACCTCAACAGCATAGGCCGCCTGTCATGATCACCGTCTTCGGCTCCGTCAACATGGACCTCATCGCCACCACGGCGCGTCTGCCAGAGCCGGGGGAAACGGTTGCCGGCACAAGCTTTGCAACGGCCGCCGGCGGCAAGGGCGCAAACCAGGCGCTGGCGGCCGCACGCGCCGGAAGTTCCGTGCGCATGGTGTCGGCCGTCGGCCAGGATGAATTTGCCGCACCGGCCCTTGCCCTGCTGAAGGACGCCGGCACCGACCTCTCCGCCGTAAGCCCGGTCCCCGGCCCGACCGGTACGGCGCTGATTCTGGTCGGCGGCGACGGCGAAAACATGATTGCCGTCGTACCCGGCGCCAATGGTACGCTCGATGCGGACGATGGTGCTGCCGCCGTCGCCAACATGGCAGACGGCGACATCCTGATGCTGCAGATGGAAATTCCCGCCGACGCGGTCGAAAAGGCCATGGTCGAGGCAAAGAGCCGCGCGATCCGCACGCTGTTCAACACCGCGCCGCTGACGCCCGATGCCATCCGGCTGGCGGGCCTTGCCACGATTGTCGTTGCCAATGAAACCGAGTTCGAACTGCTGATCGGCAAGAGCGGCCTTGACGCGGAAAGCCGCCTTGCGGAAATGCAGGCGCTGCATGCCAAGACCGGGCAGACGCTGGTGGTGACGCTCGGCGGCGACGGTGTCGTCGCCCTGCATGATGGACAGGTTCTGCGCGCCAAGGGCCTCGTCATCGACCCTGTCGATACGGTGGGCGCCGGCGACACGTTCTGCGGCTATCTGGCGGCAAGCCTCGACCAGGGACTTTCCTTCGAGGCGGCGCTTCGCCGCGCGGCCGTTGCCGGTTCGCTTGCCTGCCTGAAGCCCGGCGCGCAGCCGGCCATTCCGCTGTTTTCCGACGTGGATGCCAGGGTCTGACAGGCAACCAGCCGCGCTGTCTGTCAGGGGCGGCGCGGCTTGCGCTCAAGCGCAAGACTTCCCATATGAGGGCCATCAGACGCATGCCTTTCAGGGTGCGCAAAAGTCGCTTGATCCCAAGGACTGGACAATGAGCCGCATGACACCGTTCACCAGCCCGCTGCTGCTGGGCTTCGACACCATGGAAAAGACCTTGGAACGCCTGGCCAAGGCGAATGACGGTTATCCTCCCTACAATATCGAGCGCATGGCGCCGGATGCGGCGGGAGAGCCGGAGCGGCTGCGCATCACGCTTGCCGTCGCCGGGTTCTCGCAGGATGATCTCGACGTCAGTGTCGAGGAAAACCAGCTCGTCATCCGCGGCCGCCAGAGCGAAACGGGCGAACGCGATTACCTTTATCGCGGCATTGCCGCACGCCAGTTCCAGCGCATGTTCGTGCTGGCCGATGGCATGCAGGTGTCCGGCGCACGGCTGACCAACGGGCTCCTGAGCGTCGATCTCATTCGTCCCGAGCCGGAACGCATGGTGCGAAAAATTAACATTTCCGTCTCAAAGTAAAGTCGTGGCAGCAATGCCTGACATTTCGAGACGGAGGCTCACATGCTCCTCAAAAACGCGACTGCAAGCCTGACAGAATCCGAACTGGCCCACCTCGGTTCCGGGGAAGTCGGCTATATCCGCAAGATCCGCTCGGAAGATGTCTCCCGCTGCTTTCCCGAAGCGCCGCAGATTGACCCGACGCTCGATCTCTGGGCGCTGTTCGGCGCCGACGGCACGCCGATCCTGCTCACCGACAACCGCTCCAGCACCTTTTTCAAGGCTGCCGAAGACGATCTGAAGACCGTAAGCCTCCACTGAGGGTCTTTCGCTTCCCGCCGCGCACCACGCCGGAGCGACAACAGACGCCCGGCACGCGACAGCTCAAAAATTCAATCAGACACGGGTGAAGGTGAGATAGGCGGATGACCGACCTTCGCGGCGGGCCTTTGCCTCGTAACGCGTGCTCGGCCAGTTGGCGTAAGGCGTCAGCCAGTCCGCCGGCTCCTCGGCTGTCCACTGAAAGCCACCATGGGCGGCGCAATGGGACAGCGTCCAGTTGACATAGGTATCGATGTCGGAGGCAAAGCAGAACACGCCGCCGGGCTTCAGCACCCGGTGAAAGCGCGCCAGATTGACGGCCGATACGAACCGCCGCTTCCAGTGCTTCTTCTTCGGCCAGGGATCAGGATAGAGAAGATCGATATGGTCGATCGAGGCCTCCGGCAGCCAGTCCAGCAGCGCCGTCGCATCATCCTCATAGACCCGGATATTTTTCAGGCCCAGCTCTTCCACGCGTGCCAAAAGCTTGGCCATGGAATTGACGAAGGGCTCGACGCCGAAAAAGCCGACATCGGGATTTTCAACGGCCCGGTGGACGAGATGCTCGCCGCCGCCGAAGCCGATTTCCAGACGAATGGATGTGACCGGCTGCGGAAACAGCGAGGCGATGGTCTCTGGCGCAGGCTGCGCCAGATCCACTTTCAGCGCCGGCAGGACCGAGGCCATCAGGTCGGCCTGGCGTTCCCGCAATGGTTTTCCCTTGCGCCGCCCGAAAAAGGCCTCGGTGGCTCGCGAACGGCGCTCGGATTCCATCAGTCTGACGTCCTCAGTTCTTCAAGGCTTCCTTCAGCGGCTTGACGAGATCGAGCTTCTCCCAGGAGAAGGACCCGTCGCGACCGGCCTTGCGGCCGAAATGACCGTAGGAAGAGGTCTTGGCATAAATCGGCTTGTTGAGGTCGAGGTGACGGCGGATGCCGGAGGGTGACAGGTCCATCACCTTGCGGATTGCCGCCTCGACCTGATCCTCGGTTACCTTGCCGGTGCCATGCAGGTCAACATAGATCGACAGCGGCTGGGCAATGCCGATGGCGTAGGAGATCTGGATCGTGCACTTTTCCGCCAGACCGGCGGCGACGACGTTCTTGGCGAGATAACGCGCCGCATAGGCGGCCGAGCGGTCCACCTTCGTCGTGTCCTTGCCGGAAAACGCGCCGCCGCCATGGGGCGCTGCGCCACCATAGGTGTCCACGATGATCTTGCGGCCGGTGAGGCCCGCATCGCCATCCGGGCCGCCGATGACGAACTTGCCGGTTGGGTTGATGTACCAGGCGCAGTCCTCGGCGATCTTCAGATCGCCAAGCGCTTCGCGGATATAGGGCTCGACAACGGAGCGCACCTTCTTGCTGTCCCAGCTTTCGTCGAGATGCTGGGTGGAGAGCACGATGGAGACGGCCTCATAGGGCTTGCCATCGACATAACGCACCGTCACCTGGCTCTTGGCGTCCGGTCCGAGCTTGCCGACATCGCCTTCACCCGTCTTGCGGGCTGCCGAAAGCAGCTGCAGGATGCGGTGCGAATAATAGATCGGGGCCGGCATCAGGTCCGGCGTCTCGTTGCAGGCGTAACCGAACATGATGCCCTGGTCGCCGGCGCCTTCATTGCCCTGCTGGTCGGCGGCATTGTCGACGCCCTGCGCGATATGCGCCGACTGCGAGTGCAGCAGCACGTCGATCTTGGCCGTCTTCCAGTGGAAGCCGTCCTGTTCGTAGCCGATGTCCTTGATGGCGCGGCGCGCCGCCGTCTTGAACTTGGCCGGGTTGATCACCTCGTTGCCGTTCTTGTCGGTCTTCATCAGGCTCGGCGGCAGACGGACTTCGCCGGCAATCACCACGCGGTTGGTGGTGGCAAGCGTCTCGCAGGCGATGCGAACCGTCCACGGGTCAACGCCCGTCTTGGCGGCTTCCCGGTAGACCAGATCGACGATTTCATCGGAAATGCGATCGCATACCTTGTCGGGGTGACCTTCGGCAACGGATTCGCTGGTGAACAGATAATTGGCGCGCATGCTGGGATTCCCCTCAAGAACAAACCGCTGAATGTCGTAGTCAGTTCGCCATTCAAAAACAAGGACAGAACCACATAAATATATCTTTATACGACAACGAAAGGTTTATGCCGGGGCCTTTGGAGCAATTTTGGACTAAAAAAAGCGGCCGATCAGGCCGCTTTTCCGGGGATATGCGATGGGAAGCGCTTATTCGACGTCAGCCTCGGCGGCCAGCGCCTTGACCAGATCGACCAGCTTGCGGCGAACCTTGGGGTCGGAAATCTTCACGAAGGCGCGGTTGAGCTGCAGGCCTTCGGAGGACGACAGGAAGTCGACGACGTAATTGGAGCTGGATGCCTCGGCCATGCCGGATGGGCCGGTCGCATGGTCGCCAGGTGCGTCCTCGAAGAAGAACGAGACCGGCACATTCAGAATGCTGGAAATGTTCTGCAGCCGGCTGGCGCCGACACGGTTGGTACCCTTTTCGTACTTCTGGATCTGCTGGAAGGTGATGCCCAGGCTCTCGCCCAGCTTTTCCTGGCTCATGCCCAGCATGGTACGGCGAAGCCTGATTCGGCTCCCGACATGGATATCAATCGGGTTCGGCTTCTTCTTGTTTTCAATCATCGTCAATGTCCTAGGTTGCTCTTCAATCCCCATAACCCGCATTACGTGCAAACTTATGTTTCTACTAAAACAATCGCTGCCCAGGCGATACACGGAAACATAGGATCCAACGAAAGGCTGCAACACTATGCAATTTTAGGGGTTTCTGGTCAATTGAGATGGTTTTTTAAACCCATGCGCGAAACAGCTGCAATCAACGCCATAGAGAGGATCAACAACCAGAAGTGCGTTTCCCGCGTGTAGTTGTCCCAAGCAGGGACGGAAGCACCACTCAAAGTGGAGTCGATCACGCCTTTTTGATCAAAGTCAAGCGCATTTCCTACCTCACCAGTGGCATTTATGATTGCGGAAATGCCGTTATTGGCTCCGCGAATCAGTGGAAGCCCCGTTTCCACCGCCCGCAAGCGCGCCTGCAGGAAGTGCTGGTAGGGTCCGGGTGTATTGCCGAACCAGGCATCATTTGTAATGTTCAAAAGGGCGGATGCGCGGGTGACGTCTGCGCCGATTTCCGCGGGGAAGATCGCTTCATAGCAGATGAGCGGATAGAAGGACCGCCCGCTCGGCAGCGTGATCAGCGACCGGCTGGCGCCGGCGGTAAAGCCGCCCGGCATCTCGACGATATTGCTGATGCCGAGCCTGTCCCAGAAACTCTGGAACGGCAGATATTCACCAAACGGCGTCAGGTGCACCTTGTCGGAGGCGGCAATGATCTCGCCCTGGCTGTCGATGGCATAAACGGAATTGTAGTAGCGCGTCGGCTCGCCGGGAGCTGCCTCTTCGGCCCGCACAACGCCCGCCAGCAGCACCTGCCCGTCCTGCAGCATGCCGGCAATGCGGGTGAGAGCCCCCGGATTCTGGGTCAGGATGAAGGGGACCGAGGTTTCCGGCCAGACGATGACATCCGGTCTGCGGGCGCCCGGCTTCGGCGGCAGCGCCGACAGCACAAGATGTTCCTCGAACACCGCCAGACGGTCGGTATTGTCCATCTTGCGGGCCTGGTCGATCACCGGCTGGACGATCCGCACGGAAAGAGGCGGCTGGCTCGACGGAATGGCGGCGACGACATGCATGCGATAGACGCCGTATCCGACATGGGCCGCAATCAGGGCCGCCGCGATGACAAGGCCGCCGGCCGCACCCTTGCGCGTTGCAATGAGCGCCGGCGCGCCGGCCACGAACACGGCCAGCAGCGTGACGCCAAAAATGCCGATCGCCTGCGCCGACTGCATCATGACCGGCACCGGCATCACGCCATACCCGATCGCATTCCAGGGAAAACCGGTAAACAGAAAGCTGCGTAGCCATTCGGCAAGGGCAAAGCCCACGCCGAGAGCCGCCAGACGCCCGAACCCGTCCGACCACAGAAGGCTCGCGATCAGCGTCGCGCATCCGTAAAACACCGCAAGCACCGCCGGCAGGCCGAAAATCGCCAGCGGCAGCGCCCAGGCAAATTCGTCCGCATCCACCAGCAGCGCATTGCCGAGCCACCAGAGGCCGGCGACGAAATAGCCGAAGCCGAACAGCCAGCCGAGAGAAAACGCCGTGCGAAAACGCCCGAGCCGCCCCGCTTCCGGGACGGTTGCGGTGCCATCCATCAGCCAGACAAGCAGGGTGAAGGAAACAAAGAGCGAGGCGACAAAGGAGACGGGTGGCATGGAAAGTGCCGCAACAGCGCCGGCCAAGATCGCAAGACCCGCTCGACGCCACCCCCATAGAAGCATGACCCTGCCGGCGAAACGCTCCATGGACATCCTTTCCGATCTCTTAAGGACGCGCAGGCAACCGGCTGTGCGGGGCCACGCTGACGGGCTTGATACGCATGTGACTGAAGCAACGCCTACAACATCACGGCCGAAACCGGAAACGCTTTGCAGGAAAACTGAGGCGGATCAAAGGAAGGCGCGGCTGGCCGTGGAAGGAAGCGACGGGCGGCCGCCTGGGCCTGACTTGCCGCAGGCGCGCCGCACGCGACGGCGCCCTCGGCACAGCACCCCTTTCACCGGATCAGCCTTCGGGTCGCTCGACACCATCCTGCGGCGGGTTGGGGGCTGTCGACACAGGTGCTGAATCCACCGGCGTCTCGGCCGCGCCCAGTGCTGCCTCGGATGCGGAGGCATCCCCCTTCAGCTGGCGGCGGCGCGCGACCACATGGCGCTTGCGCATGATGCGTACGCGCTTGATGCGGCGCGGATCGGCATCGAGAATCTGAAACTCGAAGCCCGGCACCGCCTGCACCAGCTCGCCGCGCACCGGAATGCGGCCAAGCGCCGAAAAGATCAGGCCGCCCAGCGTATCGACATCTTCCAGCTGATCGCGCACGTCGAAATCCGGGCCGATGGCCTCGGCAATTTCTTCCAGTTCCACGCGAGCATCGGCGATGAATACATCCTCGCTGGTGCGCGAGAACAAAGCCTCGTCGTCATCGTGCTCGTCCTCGACATCGCCGATCACCATTTCGACGATGTCCTCGTGGCTGACGAGACCGTCGGTGCCGCCGTATTCGTCGATGACAAGCGCCATCTGCGTGCGCGCCGCCTGCATGCTCTGCAACAGGTCGGACGCCAGCATGGAGGGGGGCACGAAGAGGATCTGGCGGATGAGGCCCGCATCGGCGACGGTCTTCATCAGGTCGACGCGGCCAAGATCAAAGGCGGGACGCGGGGTGCGCACCGTCTTTTCCTTCAGCACGGCACCGGAGGCACCGTCCACCTGCACCGCCTTTTGCGGCGCGCTGCGGCGCTTGTTGCGCGCTTGCTTGGCGAGATAAGACAGAAGGTCGCGAATGTGCACGAAGCCGCGCGGATCATCCAGCGTATCGCTATAGACGGGCATGCGCGAGCGGCCGGTTTCCTCGAAATGGATCATCAGCTCGCCGAGCGTCATGGTCATGTCGACGGCCTCGATATCGGCGCGCGGCACCATGATGTCTTCGACACGCACTTCCCGGAATCGCAGGATATTGTGCAGCATCGCCCGTTCTTCGGGCGAAAAGGCACTGCTGACGGAGGTATCGGTCATCAGGGCGTCGGCGAGGTCTTCGCGCAACCTTTCGCCCTGGGCTGGCCGCAGCAGGCGGATCGCCCGCGCCCAGAAGGTGCTGTGCGAGCGGCCGTGGTGTTCGCGTCGTAACGGACTGCCACCCTCTTCGGAGGAAGACTGCTCGGATTCGGTGCCGCCGCGGGCGGTCTGTGTCGAAATCTCGTTCATGGTTCCAGTTTTATACCAGCGGATCCTGTCCCGCATAGGGATCAGATAGGCCAAGGGTGGCCAAAATACGAGTCTCCAGCGCTTCCATTTTTTCCGCCTCGTCCACCTTGATGTGGTCGTAGCCGAAAAGATGCAGGAAACCGTGCACCATCAGATGCGTCAGATGATCGTCGAAGGACTTGTCCAGATCAACCGCCTCGCGCTCGACAGTTTCGCGCGCAATGACGATATCGCCCAGCATAGGGCCGGGCATCTTGCCGGGCGCCACCGGAAAGGCGGGGAAGGACAAGACATTGGTCGGCTTGTCCTGGTCGCGCCACTGCGCATTGATCTCGCGGATCGCCGCATCGTCGGTAAACACCAGCGAAAGCTCGGCCGGATGCGGCTGGAAAGGCTGCTTTTCTTCGCGTGCCAAGTAATCGGCGGCCGCGTGGATCACCCGCTCGGCCATCGTGGCGAGCGTCTCTTCGTCGGGCCAGCGTTCGTCCTCGACGCTGATCTGTATGTCTAGCTCTGGCATGGGATTGAAGGCCGACTTCAGCGGCTCTCGTGCTCGCTTTCTTCATGAACGGCGTATTGCGCGTCATAGGCCTGGACGATGCGACCGACCAGCGGGTGGCGCACGATGTCGGTATCCTTGAAGCGCACGACGGAGATGCCCTCGACGCCGCTCAAGAGCTGCAGCGCTTCCACAAGGCCCGATTTGACGCCGCGCGGCAAATCCACCTGGCTCGGGTCGCCGGTCACGATCATGCGGGCATTTTCGCCAAGACGGGTCAGAAACATCTTCATCTGCATCGATGTCGTGTTTTGCGCTTCGTCGAGGATGACGGCGGCATTGGCGAGCGTACGCCCGCGCATGAAGGCCAGAGGCGCAATTTCAATGACGCCGGCGGTGATTGCCCGCTCCACCTTGTCACCGGGGATCATGTCGTACAGCGCGTCATAAAGCGGGCGCAGATAGGGATCGACCTTTTCCTTCATGTCACCGGGCAGGAAGCCGAGCCGTTCGCCCGCTTCCACCGCCGGACGCGACAGGATGATCCGGTCGACGGCGCCGCGCTCCAGAAGCTGGGCGGCATGCGCCACCGCGAGATAGGTCTTGCCGGTGCCGGCCGGGCCGACGCCGAAGACCAGTTCCGACCGTTCCAGCGCCCGCATATAGGCATCCTGCGTCGGGGTGCGGGCCGCCACCGTCTTCTTGCGGGTGGAGATCTGCGCCATCGACAGCTTGGCCTTGCGTTCGAGCGTCGGCAGGATCAGCTGGTCGTCTGCGGCAACTGCCATGCGGATTGCACCTTCCACGTCGGAGGTTTCGACAGAAGCACCCTTCTGCAGGCGCTCGTAGAGGAAATCGAGGGCGCGGCGCGCCTGATTGGTCGCCAGAAGCTCGCCTGAAATGCTGACCGAGTTGCCGCGCGCCCGCGCATCGATATGCAGGCGCTCCTCAAGGAGCTTCAGGTTCTGGTCGAATTGGCCGAAGAGTTCGCTGGCCAGCCTGTTGTTCTCGAACGTCAAGACGAAGTGATTGGCATCGATCGCGGCGGTGCGGGTGTTGCGCGAGGGTGAGGAAACCAATTCCTGTCTGTTCAAGTAGCAAGGCTCCTATAAGCGGCTTTGAACCATTTAACGCTCGATCCTCTCGGCAAACAAGCTGTTTGGTCCCGTGCCCGTGATTCGTACCTGGATAATGTCACCGATTTGCGATGTTTTTGCATCAACATTCACGGACTGGAGCCAGGGAGAACGACCGATCAGCTGACCGGGCATCCGGCCTGGCTTTTCCAGCAGAAGATCGATGGTCTTGCCCACGCAGCTTTCAGCAAATGCGTGCTGCTGCTTGAGAAGCAGCGCCTGCAACCGTTCGAGCCGTTCGGCCTTCACCGCATCGTCCACCTGAGAACCGAGATCGGCACCCGGAGTTCCCGGCCGCGTCGAATATTTGAACGAGAAGGCCTGCGCATATTCGACGGTTTCGACCAGCCGAAGTGTATCCTCGAAATCCGCATCCGTTTCGCCGGGAAAACCGACGATAAAATCGCCCGACAGCGCGATGTCGGGACGTGCGGTGCGGATGCGCTCGATGAGGCGCAGGTAATCGGCGGCCGTATGGCGCCGGTTCATCGCCTTCAGGATCCGGTCGGATCCCGCCTGCACCGGCAGATGCAGATAGGGCATCAGGGCGCGCAGGTTACGATGCGCCTCGATCAGCCGGTCGTCCATGTCGCGCGGATGGCTCGTCGTATAGCGAAGCCGCGCAAGACCGGGAATCTCGGCCAGCCGATAGAGAAGATCGCCAAGGCTCCAGGCATCGCCGGAGGGACCGGCCCCATGCCAGGCGTTGACGTTCTGGCCAAGCAGCGTCACCTCGCGCACGCCGGCATCCACCAGGCGCTGTGCTTCGTCGAGGATCTGGGACAGCGGCCGCGACACTTCCGAGCCGCGCGTATAGGGCACCACGCAGAAGGTACAGAACTTGTCGCAGCCTTCCTGCACGGTCAAAAAGGCGGTCACGCCGCGCGAACGGATCGCGGCGCGCTCGGCGCCCGGCAGATGCTCGAACTTGTCTTCGACCGCATAATCCGTCTCGATGACGCGTTCGCCGGCGCGCGCGCGCTTCAGCGCCTGCGGCAGCCGGTGATAGGTCTGCGGACCGATCACCACATCGACGGCAGGCGCCCGGCGTAGGATTTCCTCGCCTTCCGCCTGCGCGACGCAACCGGCCACGCCGATCATCATCTCGCGGCCGTTGGCATTGCGCTCTTTCTTCATGTCGCGCAGCCGGCCAAGCGCCGAATAGACCTTGTCGGCGGCCTTTTCGCGGATGTGGCAGGTGTTCAAGAGAACGAGATCGGCCTCTTCCACCGCCTCGGTCGTCACATAGCCTTCGCTTGCCAGCGCATCGCCCATGCGCATGGAATCGTAGACGTTCATCTGGCACCCGTAGGTCTTGATGAACACTTTTCGCGTGTTGGCAGCAGGGCTTGCCTGCGCAATGGCACTGTCGCCGCCATGCAGTGCTGCGGCTGGAAGGGTGGCTGTAAGGTCGCTCATGGCCGCCTCTTTACTGCAAGACGGCCTGAATTAGAAGGGCTTCGTGCTCAGCGGCTGCGTGGATAAAGCCTGTCGCGCAGCATGGCGCGCAACCGGTCCACCACGGTAGCACCTGCCACCTTGCGATTGGTCTCGGCGCGAAACTCCACCACCTCGCCGAAATCCACATCCACTTCCATGGCTTCCGCCTTCAGGACGCCCATCAGATGCGGCACAAGTTCGACATCGCCGGGCCAGGCGGCAATCGGGCGATGATAGCGGCCCATCGGCATGCCATAGATGCCGGTATAGGCGATCGACACCGGCTGCACATAAACGACACCACCGGGTGCGGATGAGACGGCAGCAGAGGCTGCGCCGAACAGCGAGGATTTCACCTCCATCAACCGGTTGCCATCCGATGTCGTGCCTTCGGGAAACAGCACGATGATTTCCGATGCGGCAAGACGGGCGGCAATCTCGTTCACCTGCTCGCCGGCCTTCCGTTTCTGTTCGCGCACCACGAAGACCGATTTCTGCAGCTTTGCCAGCCAACCGAACACCGGCCAATCCGCCACCTCGGCCTTGGCGACGAAGACGACATCGGCAATCGCGCCGAGCACGAGAATGTCCTTCCAGGACGCGTGATTGGCGGCCAGCATCAGCGGCCGGCGGCTTTCAAGTGTGCCATGCTGGCGAATGCGGATGCCGAGCAGGTAACAGGCCGCGCGATGCCAGACGCGCGGCAGGCGGCGGCGCAGCATCCAGTCGAATCGCAGGGCCAGAAGCTGCACCGGCAAAAGAACAAGCGTCAGCACCGAGAGGAGCAGGAAGACCAGCCCGATCCGCAGCCAGTTGATCACGGATCGTCCTTGTCGAGCGGAATGCCGTATAGCTCAAGCCGGTGGCCGACAAGGCGAAAGCCGTGTTCACGGGCAATGCGCTCCTGCAGCGCCTCGATCTCGGCGGAGCGGAACTCCACCACCTCGCCGGTCTTCACGTCGATCATGTGGTCGTGATGTTCTTCCGGCACGGTTTCATAGCGCGAGCGGCCATCGCGAAAATCGTGCTTCTCGATGATGCCGGCATCCTCGAACAGTTTGACCGTGCGATAGACCGTGGAAATGGAGATGCGCGAATCGACCTTGGTGGCGCGGCGGTAAAGCTCCTCCACATCGGGATGGTCATCGCTGTCCTGCAGGATGCGCGCAATCACGCGGCGCTGATCGGTCATGCGCATGCCACGCTCGGCGCACAGCTCCTCCAGGGATTTGGAAAGGTCTGTCATGTCGTCACGGCCTTGCATCGCAGATGGGATCTGTATCGGACTAGCGAAGATCGCGCCGCATGACAAGCGCTGCGGTCCGCGTGCCATCGGCGCTGGCATAGTAGGCGGGCCGGCGCGCCACCTGCAAAAAGCCGAGACGCCGGTAAAGACCGACGGCGGCGGCATTGTTTTCCTCGACTTCCAGAAACATGGTTTCAGCACCGCGGACGGCCGCTTCGCGAAGCGCCGCCTGCATCAGGCGCCAGCCAAGGCCGGTGCGCGCAAGCTTTTCGCCAACGGCAATGGTGAGGATTTCCGCTTCGCCCGCCACCTCGCGCGACAGCACGAAGCCGCCGAGCGGCCGGCTGAAAAAGGCATTGGATTGCAATGCGCAAAAGCCAAAGACGCCGTCCTGCCCGAGAAGATCCAGGACTTCACCCTCGCTCCACTGCCGCGCAAAGCGCTGCCCGTGCAGTTCCGATGCGGGGCGGCAATCGCTGTCCTTCATCGGCACGATATCGAAAAAGGGCTTCCAGGTCAGGTAATCGTCGAACATGAAGAATCGTCAGGCGCGGGAAAGGGCAAATCCGTCCTGCGGTTTAGCATCAGGCCCGCGAAGGTAAAGCGGTTTCGGCCGCGCTACATGCGCCTCAACCTCCGCGCCGAGGCGCGCGACAATGCCAATGTCGAAGCGATCGGGTTCGGACGCTGCCCCTTCGCCGGACAGAAGGGATGCTGCCGAGCCGGTAACGGCTGCGCCCTGGATTTCCGCTAAATGGCGTAGATCCTCAAGAGACACGGCGGCAGCCTCGGTTATTGGCGCACCATCAGTGCCAAAAACCTGCGCATAAATCTCGTCACGCTTGGCATCCATGGCCGCGATCACCGGACGAGACGCATCGTTTGCAAGGTGGGCGCGGGCGAGAGCGGAAAGCGTGGTGACGCCCACGGCATCGGCCGGAAGCGCCAGCGCCAGACCCCGTGCGGCCGCCACGCCGACGCGAATGCCGGTAAACGAGCCAGGCCCGATGGTGACAGCAACCCGGGTGATGTCGGACAGCGCCACGCCGGCCGTTTCCAGCACCTCATCGATCATCGCCATCAGCCGTTCCGCATGGCCCTTGCCGATGCGGTCCGTCACCTCGGCCAGGATTTTGCCTTGGGAAGCGTCATAGACCGCGGCGGAACAATCCACCCCGGCCGTATCGATGGCGAGAAGCATCATGAAGGATCAGAGCGCCTCGACCGACTGCACTTCCGGCACGAAATGCTTGAGGAGGTTCTGCACGCCGTGCTTCAGCGTTGCCGTCGACGACGGGCAGCCGGAGCAGGCGCCCTTCATGTTGAGATAGACGGTGCCATCGCGAAAACCCTTGAAGGTGATGTCGCCGCCGTCCTGGGCAACGGCCGGGCGCACGCGGGTTTCCAGCAGTTCCTTGATGGTGGCAACGATCGTCTCGTCACCATCCTCAAAGAATTCGCCTTCCTCGTCGGTCGCTTCCGCCATGCTGGCCGATCGGCCCATCACGGGCTGGCCGGACATGAAATGCTCCATGATGGAGCCCAGAATGGCCGGCTTCAGGTGCTGCCATTCCTGGCGCTCCTTCGTCACGGTAACGAAGTCATAGCCGAAATAGACGGCAGTCACGCCATTGATGGCAAACAGGCGCGCTGCGAGCGGCGAAGCCTCGGCTTCTTCGGCGTTGCGGAAATCCGCCGTGCCCTTTTCCATCACCACCTTGCCGGGCAGGAACTTCAGCGTCGCCGGGTTCGGCGTAGATTCGGTCTGGATGAACATCTGGGGATCTCCTCGGCAGCCACCGGGGCGCCAGTTTAGAATTCTTCAAAAGAAGATAATCGGGTTCATGTTTATATTCAAGTGCGTATTTCCAAAACCCCGATCAAGACCCTATCAGCAGAGCGCGTCGATCTCGTCATCCGTCAGCGTATCGGGAAGCACGGTGACGGGGATGGGGAAGGCCGCGCCGCGGGCGGCAAGCGAGGTGACAAGCGGTCCCGGCCCTTCCTTGGAGGAGGAACCGGCGGCCAGAACGAGAATGGCGATATCGCGATCCTCCTCGATCACCGCATTGATTTCGTCCGACGCACTGCCTTCGCGAATCACCACTTCCGGATCGATGCCGATCGTCTCGCGCACCCTCTGGGCAGCCTTTGCCATGGCGGCTTCCGCTTCCTCGCGCGCTTCGGCGCGCATGATCTGCTCGACACCCAGCCACTGCTGGAAATCGCCTTCCGGAATGACGAAGAGGAGGATCAGCCCGCCATTGGAATTCTTGGCGCGGCGCCCGGCATAATGCACGGCGCGTTCACATTCCGGCGTGCCGTCGATGACGGCCAGGAACTTGCGGCGATGCCCCTCAAGCCGTGAAAGACGCTTTGAAACCATGGACGCTCCCCCTCATCTCGACCGGATGTATCGCGTTTGAGAACTTATACCAATCGGCGAAAATGAAAACCCGCCGGCCTGTACAGCCCGGCGGGTGTCTGTCTCTCGGCGCGGCTATCGGTTCAGCGCAGGAAGCCCACGATGTCGAACACCTCGTTCATCACCTTTTCAGCGCGGGCGCCGGCGCGCTCGCCGCCATCGCGCAGGATGGCGTCGATATGGCTGGTATCGTCCATCAGGCGGCGCATTTCGCCCGTGATCGGCGACAGAACATGCACGGCAAGATCGGCAAGCGCCGGCTTGAACACGGAAAACTGCTGGCCGCCAAATTCGGCAATCACGTCTTCCTTGGTCTTGTCCGAGAGCGCCGCATAGATGCCGACAAGGTTTTCCGCCTCCGGACGACCTTTCAGGCCTTCCAGTTCGGACGGCAGGCCGTCCGGATCGGTCTTGGCCTTGCGGATCTTTTTCAGGATCTCGTCGGCATCGTCCATCAGGTTGATGCGCGACAGGTCCGACGGATCGGATTTCGACATTTTCTTCGTGCCGTCGCGAAGCGACATGACACGCGGCGCAGGGCCATCGATCAGCGGCTCGACCAGCGGGAAATAGCCATGGATCGGCTCTTCGCCGACGACCATATCAACGCCGGTGCCGGTGGCGCGGATTTTCTCCTGAAAGTCGATGTTGAATTTTTGCGCGATATCGCGGGCCAGTTCCAGATGCTGCTTCTGGTCGTCGCCGACAGGCACATGGGTGGCGCGGTAGACCAGAATGTCGGCCGCCATCAGGCTCGGATAGGCAAGCAGGCCGAGCGAGGCATTTTCGCGGTCCTTGCCGGCCTTGTCCTTGAACTGCGTCATGCGGTTCATCCAGCCGATGCGGGCAACGCAGTTGAAGATCCAGGCCAGTTCCGCATGCTGCGGCACGGCCGACTGGTTAAAGACGATATGCTTCTTCGGATCGATGCCAGAGGCGATGAAGGCGGCTGCAATCGAGCGGATCTGGCCGCGCAGATCGTCATGCACGAGCTGGGCCGTGATCGCATGCAGGTCTACGACGCAATAGATGCAATCATTGTTTTCCTGCAGCGCAACGAACTTGCGGATCGCGCCGAGATAATTGCCGAGATGCAGATTGCCCGTCGGCTGGACACCGGAAAAAACGAGCGGCTGGAAGGTATTCATATCGTCCTCATTCAGGCTGGTGGAGGGCCACAGGCTTTTGGAAACGGATCATCGGAAAGGGTGAAGATCTTTCCGCGTTCCGCCCCTGACGGCCATGGTGCTAACGGCGCGCTTGAAGCACGGCTTGGGCCTTGCGATCAAGGGGCTGCATCGGTGTTGTGCTGGATCAGATCCCAAAGATTGCCGTAGAGGTCGGAAAACACCGCAACCGTGCCGTAAGGCTCGTGGCGCGGCTCTTCGATGAAGCGCACGCCCTTCTCCCGGAAAGCCGCATGATCGCGGGCAAAATCATCCGTCGACAGGAAGAAGCTGACGCGGCCGGCCGTCTGGTTTCCGATCGCCGCCTGCTCGGTCGCACTATCGGCGCGGGCGAGAAGCAGGGATGCCCCCTCGCCACCCTTCGGCCGGATGACCACCCAGCGCTTGCCCTCCTCCGGCAGGGGCGCGTCGAACACGGGTTCGAAGCCGAGTACCCCACAATAAAAATCTTTCGCGCGGTCATAGTCATCGACAACAAGGGTCACGAGAAACAGGCTCGGCATGTGTCCTCTCCTTAAAACAGTTACGCCCGGCAGAACCGGGCGTAACACGAGAGATGTCAGTGCGTGAAGGCGGCTGCAATCAGCGCCTTGGTATAATCCTGGGCGGGGCTGTCGAAAATCTCTTCCGTCGGCCCCTCCTCCACGATGCGGCCGTTCTTCATGACAACCACATGGTCGGACATGGCGCGCACCACCGAAAGATCGTGGCTGATGAAGACATAGGACAGATCGTGTTTTGCCTGCAGGTCGCGCAGAAGCTCGATCACCTGGCGCTGCACGGACCGGTCGAGCGCCGACGTCGGCTCGTCGAGGATGACCACCTTGGGTTTGAGGATCATCGAGCGGGCAATCGCGATGCGCTGGCGCTGGCCGCCGGAAAACTCGTGCGGATAGCGGTTGCGCGCGGCCGGATCGAGCCCGACCTCGTTCAGCGCCTCGATGGCCCGCTTGTCCCGGTCGGCCTTGGAAAGCGCCGGCTCGTGGACATAAAGCCCTTCGGTGATGATCTCGCCCACCGTCTGGCGCGGCGAGAGCGACCCGTAAGGGTCCTGGAACACCAGCTGCAACTGGCGCCGGTAGGGCTGCATCTGCTTGCGGTCGAGGCTCGAGACATCGGTCGTCTCGAAGCGATAACGCCCGTCCGATTCGAGCAGCCGCAGGAGCGCGCGCCCGAGCGTCGATTTGCCCGAACCGGATTCGCCGACGATGCCGATGGTCTGGCCCTTGCGGAGCCTCACGGTCACATTGTCCACGGCGCGAAACGTCTGGCTGCCCTTGAAGAGCAGGCCCGAGCCGATATCGAAATCAACAACGACATTGCGGCCTTCCAGAATGACCGGAGCCTCCGCAGGCGGCGCAGGCTTGATGCCGGCGGGCTCGGAGGCGAGCAGCATCTTGGTATAGTCATGCTGGGCATTGCCAAAGATCTCGTCGCGCGTGCCCTGTTCGACAATTTCGCCGCGCCGCATCACCACGACGCGGTCGGCGACATGCTTCACCACACCCAGATCATGGGTGATCAGCACGATGGCCATGCCGAAGCGCTTTTGTAGATCGGCGAGAAGATCGAGAATCTGCGCCTGGATCGTCACGTCGAGCGCCGTTGTCGGTTCATCGGCAATCAAGAGGTCCGGTTCGTTCGCCAAGGCCATGGCGATCATCACGCGCTGGCGCTGGCCGCCGGACATTTCATGAGGATAGCTGTCGATGCGCCGCTCCGGGTCCGGGATGCCGACGAGTTTCATCAGTTCCAGCACGCGGGAGCGCGCCTCACGCTTGCCCATGCCGCGATGGTGGATGAGCGGTTCGGCGATCTGCCTGCCGATCGTGTAGAGCGGATCGAGCGAGGTCATCGGCTCCTGGAAGATCATGGTGATCTTGGAGCCGCGCACGCTATTCAGCGTCGAAAGGCTTGCGCCGACCAGTTCCGTCTCACCGTATCGGGCCGAGCCGGACACGCGGCCATTGCTGGCCAGAAGCCCCATGACGGCCATCATCGTCTGGCTCTTGCCCGAGCCGGATTCGCCGACGATGGCGAGCGTTTCGCCCTTTTTCACCGAAAAGCCGGTGCCCTTGACCGCATTCACCTCGCCGTCCGGCGTGGTGAAATCGACCTTCAGATTGGCAACCGTCAGCACGGTCTCGCTTGTGTTGTTCGTATCCATGCTCAGCGGTCCTTCGGATCGAGCGCGTCGCGCAGGCCGTCGCCGACGAAATTCAGCGAAAACAGCGTGATGACGAAGAAGATCGACGGGAAGATCAAAAGCCAGGGCGCGTTCTGCATGTTCTTGGCCCCTTCCGAGATCAGCGTGCCCCAGCTGGCAAGCGGCGCCTGGACGCCAAGGCCGAGGAAGGACAGGAAACTTTCCGTCAGGATCACCTGCGGCACCACGACCGTCACGAAGACGATGACCGGGCCGATGGTGTTGGGGATGATGTGGCGGCGGATGATCTGCCAATCCGAGAGGCCGAGCGCCTGCGCTGCGCCGACGAATTCGCGCCGTTTCAGCGACAGCGTCTGGCCGCGCACGATGCGCGCCATTTCCAGCCATTGCACGGCACCGATCACCGCAAAGATCAGCACCACCGAACGGCCGAAGAAGACCACCAGCACCACGACGAGAAAGACGAAGGGCAGCGAATAGAGGATTTCGACGAAGCGCATCATGATATTGTCGACGCGCCCGCCGAGATAGCCGGAGGTTGCGCCGTAGACGACACCGATGCCGAGCGACACCAGCGAGGCGGCAAGTCCGACGGCAATGGAAATCTGACCGCCGAGCATGACGCGCACCATCAGGTCACGGCCGTTGCTGTCGGTGCCGAAGAAGAAATATTTCTGGTCCACCGTGCCGGTCAGCACCATGGAAAGCTGGTCGGGGGCGGTTTCCTTGACCTCCGTCGACTTGAACTCGTTCACCCGGTCGAAATAGCGCACAGAGCGCAGATCGATGGGGCTTGAGGAGGTCACTCTGGCTGTAAAGACGCCGTTGTCGATCTCGAAGCTTTCGAGCGTCAGGCGGGCGCGTTTTGCCGCCGAGGCGGCGACATCTTCCAGCGTCTTCGGGTCCGGCCGGGGCGAAAGGCTCGGCGGAATGGTGACGTAGGAGGCAAACACCTGGTCATAGGCATGCGGCACGAAGAGCGGACCGGCAAAGGAGAAGAGGCCGATCAGCAGCAGCACGAGGCAGGAGACCATGGCCGCCGTGTTGCGGCGAAAGCGCAGGAGCGCCAGCTGCCCGAGGCTTCGGCCCTTCATTTCGGGTGCTGTCGCGGAAAGAGTGGTCATGTCAGTCATGGCGAACCCTCGGGTCGAGCAGGCCATAGGCGATATCGACCAGGAGATTGAAGAGGATCACGAAGATCGCGACGAGGATGACGGTGCCCATCACCAGCGGATAATCGCGGTTCAGCGCCCCCAGCACGAAATAGCGGCCAACGCCTGGAATGGTGAAAATGCTTTCCACCACAGCCGAACCGGTAAGCAGCGCTGCGGCACAGGGCGCCAGATAGGAAACGACCGGCAGCATCGCCCCGCGCAGCGCATGGGTGACGACCACGACCCGCGATGGCAGACCATAGGCGCGGGCCGTGCGGATATGGTCGGTGTGCAGCGCCTCGATCATCGCGCCGCGCGTGAGGCGGGCAAAGACGGCCAACTGCGGCAGCGCGAGAGCAATCATCGGCAGGATGAGATATTGCGCCGAGCCATCGCCCCAGCCGCCGGCGGGCAGCCAGGACAGAAGCACGGCAAAGACCAGCGTCAGCACCGGGCCGACGACGAAATTGGGAACGGTGACGCCCACCGTCGCAAACGCCATCAGACCGAAATCAAGGGCGCTGTTTTGGCGCAGCGCCGCAATCGTGCCGAGCAGCACGCCGCCAACGAGCGCGATCAGGATGGCCATGGAGCCCAGCTGCATCGAATACGGCAGCGCCTTGCCGATGAGTTCGGCAACGGTATTGTCCTTGTAGATGAAGCTCGGGCCGAAATCGCCGGTCAGCGCATTGCCGATATAGGTGAGGTATTGCCGCCAGATCGGCTGATCGAGATGGTAGGTCGCCATCAGATTGGCCATGGTCTGGGGCGGCAGCGGACGTTCCAGGTTGAACGGGCCGCCGGGCGCAAAGCGCATCAGGAAAAACGAAATGGTCACGACGACGAACACCGTGGGAATGGCGCTCATCAGCCGGCGCAGGACGAAGCTGATCATGGGTCAAAAAGCATGACGCGCGAGACCCTTTGGGTTTCGCGCGTCATTCTCCCTTTAAGGGTTATTCGGAGACGTTCAAATACTTGGACAGATGCTCGTTCACCGCATTGTCGCTCCAGCCGGAGACACGCGACGCCACGAGCCACAGGTTGGCCGTGTTCATGAACGGCGCGATCGGCTGGTCACGGCTGAGAATGGCTTCCGCGTTCTTCAGAATTTCCATGCGCTTTGCCACATCCCGCTCCTCGTTCGACTGCTGCATCAGCGCATCGAACTCGTCATTCTTGTATTTGGCGTAGTTGAAGGTGACGTTGGAGCCGACATTCAGCGTCAGGAAGTTTTCCGGATCGGCGTAATCGGCCGTCCAGCCGGCGCGGGCGACATTGAACTTGCCGCCTTCCTGCAGGTAGGCATAGTGCGAGGCGACATCGAGATTGACCAGCGACACATTGGCGCCGAACGTGTTCTTCCACATGTCGGCGACCGCGGTTGCCACACGCTCATGGTTGGCATTGGTGTTATAGCGGATCTCGATATTGAGCGGCTTTGCGCCTTCGCCGTAGCCGGCCTCCTTCATCAGCGCGACGGCCTTGTCCTCGCGGTCGATCTGCGACAGCGCGGCCCAGTCCGGCACGGCGCCTTCGCCATAGCCTTCCATGCCCGGCGGCACGAGATGGTAGGCCGGAAGCTGCGCGCCGGAATAGATCTCGGCTGCCAGGAAATCGCGGTCGACAGCCATCGAGAGCGCGTTGCGCACCCGAACGTCGCTATAGGGCGCCTCGCGCGTGTCGAAGGTGTAGTAATAGGTGGCAAGCGAGGGGTTCACATGCACCTGATCGCCATAGCTTTCCCGCAGGCGTTTGATCTGGTCGGCGGAGAAATTATAGACGAGGTCCATTTCCTTGGCCTCGAAACGACGCACGGACGCCGCATCGTCATCGATCGGGTAGAAGATCACTTTGTCGAGCTTGACGTTGGCGACATCCCAGTACTGGTCGTTCTTCACCACGGTCAGCGTATCGTTGGGCACATGGCTCTCAAGCTTGAAGGCGCCGTTGGAGACCATGTTGCCGGGCTTGACGAACTGATCGCCGAACTTTTCGAAATTGGCCTTCGAGATCGGCAGTGCCGTCTGATGCGCCAGAAGCTGCAGGAAGAACGGCGTCGGACGCTCGAGCGTGATTTCCACTGTCTTGGCATCCACCGCCTTCACACCCAGCTGGTCGACGGGGAGTTCGCCCTTGTTGACCTTCTGCGCATTCTTGATCGGGTAGAGAATATTGGCATAGCCGGCCGCCGTCTTCGGATCTTCGACGCGGCGCAGGGAGAACAGGAAATCCTCGGCCGTCACGGCAGAGCCGTCCGACCATTTGGCATTGTCGCGCAGCTTGAAGGTATAGACCGTGCCGTCGTCGGACACGGTCCAGCTTTCGGCGGCACCGGGCACGATCTCGCCCTTGGCATCATAGATCGTCAGGCCCTCGAACAGGTCCTTGACCACGAAGCTTTCGATGTCGATGGAGATGTGGGCGTAGTCGAGCGTCTGCGGCTCGCCACTGTTGCCGCGATGCAGAACGGCTTCGGCCAGCGCATTGCTCGCGCCAAACAGAAGCGATCCCACGAGGATCGAAGTCGCCAATCTGGTTTTCATGAACGTCATTCTTTGTTTCCCTTCCCCCAATGTGATCCTGGGTGTGAGGCGCAGAGCAAATGCGAATCCTGATCACAATACAAGTAGAACGTTAGTGCATTCGACATTATGCAGGCATATTTGCGACATCTTTGCGCCGTTGCGACCGCCTTTTGGCGCACGGATGCGTGATCATGAACCACCGTTTTCTCCGTGATGAGCGCTCCGTCTGGAGCGGGTGCAGCGGAAAATGGTTAATGGAATTTAACATCAAAGGCAGACAGATCTAAAATTTGAGCAATTTTGCCCTTACTGAGGTCACTTTCAGGAAGGAAATGCTCCGCCAGTTAAAAGTTAGCCCTTTCTTATGGGCCTTGAACCGGACGGAGACTTCATGCGCAAACTGTTGTGCGTCGCGCTCGCAAGCGTCATCAGCCTTTCATCGGCCATGGCTGCGGAAAAGGAACCTGTGAAAATCCGACGCGGCAATCTGTTCACCCACGATTACAGCGCCGCCTATACGGTGCAGCGGGTGAGCGTCAAGACCGAGTGTTTCCCGGAAAGGCTGGAAGCCATCCTGGCCCATATCGCGATCGAGACCGGGCGAAAGCCGGTCGTCACCTCGGGCCACCGGCCCCGTGCGGGGCGCTCCCAGCACAGCAGTTGCCTGGCCGCCGATATCCGGGTGCCCGGCGTGTCCGACCGCGCGGTGATTGCGGCCGCCTCGACTGCCCCCGGCATTGGCGGCATCGGGCGCTATTGCAACGGCATCATCCATGTGGATGTGGGGCCCAAGCGCCGCTGGGCCTATTGCGGCAAGTCGTAAGAGCCTCACAACACCGGCTTTTGCGCCTGCCGCGTCAGCTGCGCGGCTTGCGCTTGAGGTTGCGGCGGATCATGCCGAGATCGGCACCGCCAATGGCGAAGGCCGCGGCGAAATAGACCAGCATCGCCACGCCGATCAGGGCAAAGAGCGCCAGAACCTTTTCGATGAGCCGGGTTCCCGGCGCAAGCCACGGAGCGGCATGGCCAAGCGCATAGCTCAAGGCCACACACATGATGCCGGTTGCGACCAGAAGCAAGGCAGCACGCCGGGCAAGCGCCCATTCCCAGACCAGATGGCCGCGCCTCAGCAGCATGGAAAACAGAAGCGCCGTATTCAGCCAGCCGGCGGCCGCTTCTGCCGTGGCGATGCCGCGCTCCGCAATCAGCGGGAAAAGCGTGATGGCAAGACCGGAGTTGATGACCACCGAGGCCATGGTAAAGCGCATCGGCGTCTTGGTGTCCTCGCGGGCGTAAAAGCCCGGCTGCAGGGCCTTGATGAGCACGAAGCCCGGCAGGCCGAGCCCGTAAATGGCAAGGATGGAGGCGACCACCGTGGTGTTTTCCGCCGAAAACGCGCCGCGCTCGTAAAGCACGCGGATGATGGCATCCGACAGCATCCAGAGCCCACCGGCGGCCGGCAGCGTCAGGAACAGCACGAATTCCAGCGACCGGTTCTGGATATTGCCGGCCTCCTTCATGTGCCCGGATTTGAGCGCGCGCGACAGTTCCGGCAAAAGCACGACGCCGACGGCAACGCCGACGACGCCGAGCGGCAGCTGGTAGATGCGGTCGGCATATTGGAGAGCGGCAATCGCACCTTCCTTGCTCGACGCAATCGCCTGGCCGATGATCTGGTTGATCTGCGTCACGCCGCCGGTGACAGCCGCCGGCACGGCCAGCACCAGCAGCCGCTTCACATTGGGCGTGATGCGCGGCATACGAAAGCCGATGCTGACACCCGCATGGCGTACGCCGAAATAGACGACGGCAAGCTGCAGAAGGCCTGCGGCGAGAACGCTCCAGGAGAGATACCATGCCGTCGACAGCGGATCGGCCCCGCTCCACAGCGCATAGAACAGCGCGCCGATCATCACGACGTTGAGGAAAACCGGCGCGATGGCGGCGGCAAAGAAATGATGCAGCGAATTCAGCATGCCGCTCATCATCGCCGTCAGCGACATGCACATCAGATAGGGAAACATCACCGCCGCAAGGCGGATGGTGATCGACATCTTTTCCGCATCGTCGGCAAAGCCGGGCGCGATCACGAAATGCACCAGAAGCGGCATGGACAATTCCATGACGATGGTGATCAGAAGCAAAACGGAAAAGAGAACGCCGAACACTTCCTCGGAAAAGCGTTTGGCGCCCTCGATGCCGTTCGCCTCGATTTCCTTGGAAAACAGGGGCACGAAGGCGGCATTGAAGGCGCCTTCGGCAAACAGGCGGCGAAACAGGTTCGGAAAGCGGAAGGCCGCATAGAACACGTCGGCCATGGGTCCGGTGCCGAGTGCTGCCGCCATCAGGGTTTCGCGGGCAAAGCCGAACAGGCGACTGCCGAGCGTGGCGCCACCGACGGTCGCAAACTTCTTGACGAGGCTCATGCTTGTGTCCATGATTTTGTCGCCGCAGCGCTGGAGACGGCGGCCGGATCAGGCGCGATAATGCCCGACGGCATGCCGCGGCGCAGTTCGTCCTCCTGTTCGGAGATGACCGTTTTCAGCCGCGTGACGATGGTGCCCTGGCGGTTCTCGTTGGTCACCTTCTGGCCGACGAGATCCGTCACGTAGAAGGTGTCGATGACCTTTTCACCGAACGTGGTGATGCGCGCCGAGTGGATGTCGAGCGAAAGATCGGCAAGCACCACCGTCATGTCGGCCAGCAGGCCGGTGCGGTCGAGCCCCTCCACCTCGATGACGGTGAACTTGTTCGACAGTGTGTTGGAGAGCGTCACCGAGGGGTGAACGGTAAAGGTCTTGTTACGCTTCTTGGCCCGCGCCCGGGTGGCGATCACCTCCGGCAGGCGCTTCTTGCCCGACAGCACGTCCTCGATCATGCGCCCGATCGTGCCAGCGCGGCGCATCTCGTCCTCGTCGTTCTGGAATTCGCGGCTGATGAGGATGGTGTCGAGCGCGCGCCCGTCGGTCGTCGTGTAGATCTGCGCATCGGCAATGTTGGCGCCGGCGGCCGCACAGGCGCCTGCAATGATCGACAAGAGGCGCGGATGGTCGGGCGCCAGAACGGTGATCTCAGTAATGGCGCGAAAACTGTCGGTGCGCACCATCGTGGCCAGCGCATGGCCCGCCTTGTCGGTTTCGCGGATGAAGCCGACATGGCGCAGCTGGTCTTCGAGAGGGACGGATAGGAGATAAGGCTGGTAATGCAGCCGCGAATAGGTCTTGCGGTCCTTCTGGCTCCAGTTGGAGAGCGCCTTGGCCAGCGCCTCCTCGGCAGCACTCGCCCGCTCCTTGCGCGAGACTTCCGAAAAACCGCCCGACAGCAGCAATTCCGTCTCATAGTAGAGCGTGCGCAAGAGCTGACCTTTCCAGCCGTTCCAAACGCCGGGGCCAACGGCGCGGATATCGCAGATCGTCAGGATCAGCAGCATTTTCAGCCGGTCGAGGGACTGCACCTTGTCGGCGAAATCGGTGATCGTCTTGCGGTCATGCAGGTCGCGGGTCTGCGCCACCATCGACATCAGCAAATGCTGGTCGATGAGCCAGGCGACGAGTTCCGTCTGCTTCGGCTTCAGCCCGAAGCGCGGGCACAGCTTGCGCGCCACGCGGGCGCCGGCCACCGAATGATCCTCCTGACGGCCCTTGGCGATATCGTGCAGCAGCACCGCCACATAGAGCGCCTGGCGCTCCTCGATGCCGGGCATCAGCTTGTTGGCCAGCGGATGCTCGTCGGCAAAGCGGCCCTTGTCGATGTTGGAGAGGCCTTCCACGGCGCGGATCAGATGCTCGTCCACCGTATAGTGGTGGTACATGCTGAACTGCATCATGGCGACGATCTTGCCGAATTCGGGAATGAACCGGCCAAGCACGCCCGCCTCGTTCATGCGACGCAACGTCAGCGCCGGCTCCAGCCGCGAGGTGAGAATGGAGAGGAACAGCCGGTTCGCCTCGGAGTTTTCCCGCAGCTCGTCATCGATCAGGTGCAGGCCGCGGGTGATCGCCTTCAGGGCATCCGGGTGATATTCCAGCCCGTGCAGGTCGGCCACATGAAACAGCCGGATGATGCTGACCGGATCGCGCTTGAAGACGTCCGGATCGGCAAGCGCAATGCGGCCCTGGTCCTCGACGAATTCGGCGCTGCCGGGGATTTTTCGCGTGCGCTTGCGAAAGCGCGAAATGACGCCCGTCAGGCCCGGCGCCGGCTTTGCCTGCTCTTCTTCCAGGGCCGCACAGAGAATGCGGGTGAGATCGCCGACATCCTTGGTCACGAGGAAATAGTGCTTCATGAAGCGCTCGACCGCCGAAAGGTTCGGCCGGTTATGATAGCCGAGGCTTTCGGCAATCTCGCGCTGGATATCGAAGGACAGACGCTCTTCCGCCTTGCCCGTCAGGAAATGCATCTGACAGCGCACCGCCCAGAGAAAATCCTCCGCCTTCTGGAACAGCCGCCATTCCTGGCGCGACAGCACGCCGAGCTTCACCAGTTCGGCGGGATCGCGCACCCGGTAATGGTATTTGGTGATCCAGAACAGCGTCTGGATATCGCGCAGGCCGCCCTTGCCTTCCTTGACGTTCGGCTCCACCAGATAACGGGTATCGCCAGCCTTCTGGTGGCGCTGGTCGCGCTCGGCAAGCTTGGCCACGATGAAATCCGGGCCGCTGTGATTGACGATTTCGGCCGCAAAACGCGCCTGAAGCTCGTCCGCCAGAGCTTCCTTTCCGCACAGAAGCCGCATTTCCAGAATGGTCGTGCGGATCGTCATGTCCTGACGCGACAGCGCAATGCATTCTTCCACCGTGCGGGTGGCATGGCCCACCTTGAAGCCGAGATCCCAGAGCACGTAGAGCAGGAATTCCACCGCCTTGCGCACTTCCTCGGAATTCTTCACCGGCAACAGGAACAGAAGGTCGATGTCGGATCCGGGCGCAAGCGTTCCGCGCCCATAGCCGCCGACGGCCGTGACGGCCATACGCGCGCCCGATTTCGGATAGACGTGACGCGAAATCAGCCCGTGGACAATGCAGATCAGCTGGTCCTGAACCCAGGAGATGCGCTCGGCGCAATTCAGTCCGCTGCCATCCTCGGACAGCTTCTGGCGGGCTTTTTCGCGGGCCTCGACACTGGCGCGGCGCAGGATCGGCAGGATGGCCGACCGGATCTCCAGCATGCTGTCGTTTCCGGCGCGCGCGACCGCCTCGCATTCGTCTCTGAGGCGGTTCACATCCAGAAGTTCTGAAAATTCAATCTCGTGTCTTGCCATCTTGCCCTGCCGGTGCCGCTCCCGCCATGCGCTATAGCGTTTCCGGACCGCTTTCACAATGAAATCGCAAGCCGGCGCCAGCGCCACGGCACAATGAACGGCAGATCTTGCCAAGCGGTTTCGATGCCGTCGCGATGCTGTAAGGGCGGCGCCAAAAGCGCCGGCCCGGAGGGTGACAGTCGCCCGATTATTTTGCCTCGAGCTGCTTCTTCAACGCATAAAGCGCATCCAGCGCCTCGCGCGGGGTCATGTCATCGGGGTTGATGGCCTTCAGTGCTTCTTCGACCTTGGAGGGTCCGCGCTTCTCCTGCTCCTTGCGCACCGCCACCTGGAAGAGCGGCAGATCGTCGATCAACTGGCTTGCCGGGTTCTTGCGGTCGGCATCCTCAAGCTTGTTCAGCACATCGCGGGCGCGCGACACGACCGCCTCCGGCAGGCCGGCAAGCTTTGCCACCTGGATACCGTAGGAGCGGTCGGCAGCCCCGGGTCCCACCTCATGCAGGAAGATGACGTCGCCATCCCATTCCTTCACCCGCATTGTGGCATTCGACAGCCGTCCGAGCTTTTCAGACAGCGCCGTCAGTTCATGGAAATGCGTGGCAAACAGGCCCCGGCAGCGGTTGGCCTCGTGCAGATGCTCAACGGCGGCCCAGGCAATCGACAGACCGTCGAAGGTGGCGGTTCCCCGGCCGATTTCGTCGAGGATGACCAGCGAGCGGTCGGTCGCCTGATTGAGGATGGCGGCGGTTTCCACCATTTCCACCATGAAGGTGGAGCGGCCACGCGCCAGATCGTCAGACGCGCCGACGCGGGAAAACAGCCGGTCGACCACGCCGATCTGGGCCGACGCTGCTGGCACGAAAGAGCCCATCTGGGCAAGGATCGCAATCAGCGCATTCTGGCGCAGAAAGGTCGATTTACCGCCCATGTTCGGGCCGGTGAGCAGCCACAACGCCCCGAACCCGCCATCGCTGTTGGGCGAGAGGTCGCAATCATTGGCGATGAAGGCGCTCGCCGACTGGCGCCTGAGCGCCTGCTCCACCACCGGATGGCGGCCGCCCTCGATGTTGAACTGGCGCGAACCATCCACCTGCGGACGGCAATAGTTCCATTCGTCAGCCAGCAGCGAAAGCCCGGCGGCGACATCGATGACGGCAAGCGCGCGGGCGCCGGCCTTGATTGCCTCGGCACTGGCCAGCACCGCCTTCGTCATCGTCTCGAAGGCGGCAAGCTCGATGGTCAGCGCCTGGTTTGCGGCGTTTGCGATGCGGCTTTCCAGATCGGCAAGCTCGGTCGTGGTAAAGCGCATGGCATTCGCCATGCTCTGGCGGTGAATGAAGCGGGCCTTTGCCTCCGGTGTATCGATCATCGGCCCGGCATTGCCGGCGGTCACTTCGATGAAATAGCCCAGCACGTTGTTGTGCTTGATCTTCAGTGACTTGATGCCGGTTTCCTCGGCATATTGCAGCTGAAGGCCGGCAATCACTCGACGCGACTGGTCGCGCAGCGCCCGTACCTCGTCCAGTTCGCCATCGGCGCCATCACGCACGAAGCCGCCGTCACGTTTAAGGAGCGGCAGATCCTCGGCAAGCGTGGCACCCAGTTGCTGCTCCAGCGCAAAGGGCAGCGCCTGCAGGTCGGTGAGGGCCGCCGACAGTTCCTCTGGCAAGAGCGCGCCGGAAAACCGCTCGACCACCTGTCGGGCCGCGGACAGTCCCTGGCGGATGCCGCCGAGATCGCGCGGGCCGCCCCGGTCGAGCGCAAGACGGGACAGCGCACGCGGCATGTCCGGCACATGCTTCAGCGCCGCCCGCAGATCCGAGCACAGCGACGGCTCGTCGATGAGGAAGGCGACACTATCCAACCGGCCGTTGATGACGACGGGATCGGTCAGCGGCGACATCAGCCGCTCGGCCAGCAGCCGTGCGCCGCTGCCGGTCACGGTACGATCGATCGCCTTCAACAGCGATCCGTCTCGGTCGCCCGACAGCGTGCGCGTCAGTTCAAGGTTTGCCCGGGTGGCGGGATCGATGAAGAGGGTCGAGGCGCCGCTTTCGCGCTCGGGCGCGCTGAGCGGCGGCCGTTCGGCAATCTGCGTCTTTTCCACATAGGCGACGGCAGCGGCGGCAGCGGCGAGTTCACTGCGCGAAAACGTGCCGAACCCGTCCAGCGTGCCGACACCGAAATAGCGCGTGATGCGCCCTTCCGCCGTCGCGCTGTCAAACAGCACGCCCGGCTGCGGCACCGCAACGCGTCCCAGGATATCGAATGTCGCCTTGAGGTCCGGATCGTGAAAGACGGTGTCGGGCACGATCAGTTCGCGCGGCTCGATGCGCAGGATATCGGCAAGCAGGCGCAGCGGCGTGGTTTCGGCAACCCGGAAAATGCCGGTCGAGATGTCGATCCAGGCAAGCGCCATCTGCGTCTCGGTGCCACCGCGAATGCGGGCGAGCGCCATCAGGTAATTGGATTCCGACGGCGAAAGCAGCTTCTCTTCGGTGAGCGTGCCCGGTGTTACCAGTCGCACCACATCGCGCTTCACGACCGACTTGGAGCCGCGCTTGCGCGCTTCAGCCGGATCTTCCACCTGCTCGCAGACGGCGACGCGATAGCCGAGCCCGATCAGCTTCTGCAGGTAATCGTCGGCCGCATGGATTGGCACGCCGCACATCTGGATATCCTGCCCCATGTGCTGGCCGCGGCGGGTGAGCGTGATGCCGAGCGCCCGCGAGGCTTCCACGGCATCCTCGAAGAAAAGCTCGTAGAAATCGCCCATGCGATAGAACAGCAGCGAGTCGGGGTTATTCGCCTTGATCTCGATGAACTGTTCCATCATCGGCGTGGCCGAAGCGCGGCTTTCGGCCGTGATCAGTTCGGCTGTATTCCAGACATCTGAAGTAAGGCGTTCCAAAGGTTTCCCGGCCGTTTTCTGTTGCGTGGCGTGACCTGCGACACTATCGGTTATGCCCCCGACAATACAACAGAGCGCGCCTGAAACTTGGGCGATGCCCACAACATGCTGGAGGAGGAGACATGTCTGCCAAGGAAACCCGCCCGACCTCGGGCGAGCCCCGCAAGCGCGCTTCGGTGACGGAACAGGAGGCGCTCGATTTCCACAGTAGCGGCCGTCCCGGCAAGCTGGAGATCACGCCGACCAAGCCGATGGCGACCCAGCGCGACCTGTCGCTCGCCTATTCGCCGGGCGTCGCCGTGCCGGTCAAGGCGATCGCTGCCGATCCGGCCACCGCCTATGACTACACCACGCGCGGCAACATGGTGGCGGTCATCTCCAATGGCACCGCCATTCTCGGGCTTGGCAATCTGGGGGCGCTTGCCTCAAAGCCCGTCATGGAAGGCAAGTCCGTTCTCTTCAAGCGTTTTGCCGATGTCGATTCCATCGACCTTGAGGTCGACACGGAAAATGTCGACGAGTTCGTCAACTGCGTGCGCTATCTCGGTCCTTCCTTCGGCGGCATCAACCTGGAAGACATCAAGGCGCCGGAATGCTTCATCATCGAAAGCCGCTTGCGCGAACTGATGGACATCCCGGTCTTTCACGATGACCAGCACGGCACCGCCATCATTGCCGCTGCCGGCCTCATCAACGCGCTGGAACTGACCGGACGTGACCTCAAGACGACGAAGCTCGTCTGCAACGGCGCCGGCGCTGCCGCCATCGCCTGCATCGAGCTGATCAAGGCCATGGGCTTTGCGCCCGAAAACATCATCCTCTGCGACACCAAGGGCGTCATCTACCAGGGCCGCACCGAAGGCATGAACCAGTGGAAGAGCGCGCATGCGGTGAAAACCGACCGGCGCACGCTGGAAGAGGCCATGAACGGCGCAGACGTCGTGCTCGGCCTGTCGCAGAAGGGCGCCTTCAGCGAAGACATGATCCGCTCGATGGCGGACAAGCCGATCATCTTTGCCATGGCCAACCCCGATCCGGAAATCACGCCGGAGGAAGTGGCGCGCATCCGTGACGACGCGATCATGGCAACCGGGCGTTCGGACTATCCGAACCAGGTGAACAACGTCCTCTGCTTCCCCTATATGTTCCGTGGCGCGCTCGACGTCAGGGCAAGCCAGATCAACGACGCGATGAAGATTGCCGCCGCCAATGCGCTGGCAGACCTCGCCCGCCAGGACGTGCCGGATGATGTGGCCGCGGCCTATCAGGGCGTGCGCCCGCGCTTCGGGCCGCAATACATCATTCCGGTGCCGTTCGATCCGCGCCTGATCTCCGCCATTCCGGTGGCCGTCGCCAAGGCCGCCATCGACAGCGGCGTGGCCCGCAAGGTGATCGCAGACCTCGACGGCTACGGCCGGGAACTTTCGGCCCGGCGCGATCCGATTGCGGCAACCACGCAGGGCATCTACCAGCAGGTGCGCCGCAGCCCCAAGCGCGTGGTGTTTGCGGAGGCCGAAGAAGAGCAGGTCATGCGCGCCGCCGTCTCCTTCATCGCGCAAGGGCTCGGCACCGCCATCCTGCTTGGACGTGACGACGTGATCCGCTCCACGGCCGAACGCGCCGGCATCGAACTGGACCGCCCCGGCATCGAGATCGTCAATGCCCGCCTTTCGACCCGCGTCGAGGCCTATATCGACTATCTCTATGCACGGCTTCAGCGCGAGGGGTACCTGCTGCGTGACGTGCAGCGCCTCATCCATAACGACCGCAACCACTTTGCCGCCTGCATGGTGGCGCTGGGGGATGCGGATGCGATGGTAACCGGCACGACCCGCAATTACGCCACGGCGCTGTCTGACGTGCGCCGCTGCATCGATGCCAAACCCGGCCACAAGGTCATCGGCGTTTCGCTCGTCGTCTCGCGCGGCCGCACCGTCTTCGTGACGGATACAGCGGTGCATGACATGCCGACGGCCGAGGATCTCGCCGATATCGCCGTGGAAGCCGCGCGCATGGCGCGGCGCATGGGATACGAGCCGCGCGTTGCGCTGCTTGCCTATTCCACCTTCGGCCAGCCGCGCGGCGAACGGTCGGAGCGGGTGCGCGAGGCAGTGAAAATCCTCGACCAGCGCCGTCTCGATTTCGAATATGACGGCGAAATGGGGGCCGATATTGCGCTCAATGCCACCCGCATGGAGCAGTATCCGTTCACGCGTCTCTCCGGCACCGCCAATGTGCTCGTCATGCCCGCCATCCATTCGGCTGCCATTTCCACCCGCATGCTGGAGGAGCTCGGCGGCTCGACACTGATCGGCCCACTGCTCGTCGGTCTCGACAAGTCGGTGCAGATCACCTCGATGGGCGCCAAGGACAGCGATATCGTGAACATGGCAGCGATCGCCGCCTATAACGCCGGGTCCTGATCTTTCTTGCCGGACATCCCCCGTGTGGGCTACACTCGGCCCCACGGCCCATACGGGGGAACACCCATGAAGACGGTCAGCCTGCAGGAAGCCCGCTCACAGCTGTCCAGCCTCGTCGACGAGGCGGCAAACGGCGAAGCCTTCATCATTGAAAAGGATGGCAAGCCTGTGGTCAAGGTGGTGCCAGTGGAAGATGCTCCGAAGAAGAAGCGCCGCGCGGGCTTCCTCAAAGGCCAGGCATCATTGCCTGACGATTTTGACAGCATCTATGCCAAAGAAATCGAAGACATGTTCTATGGCAAATGAGAGTTCTCGCTGACACACACATTCTGGCATGGTTTGCCGAGGATGCAGCGGAATTGACCGCGGAGACGCGCAGCATTCTCGAAGATGACCGAAACATGCTGTTCTTCAGCTCAGCCAGCATCTGGGAGTTGACGATCAAGAAGGCACTCAAGAAGGTCGACTTCCGGCTTGAACCGCCTGTTCTCCATCGAGCGCTCTTGGACAACGGCTTTATGGAGCTTCCTGTATCAGCGCTCCACGCGCTCGCCCTCAGTTCGTTGCCCCCCCATCCACAAGGACCCGTTCGACCGGATCCTGATTGCCCAGAGCGCTCATGAAGGCATGACGCTTCTGACTGCGGATCGAACGATCGCGCAGTATGGCGGGGCAATCCGGCTGGTTTGAAGCGTAGACTGGCGACGTGCCACCCGGGTCTCTGCCAGCCAGGGATCAGCTGGCAAACCGGCCGGCATCGGCACCGTAATAGTTGATATAGCGTCCGGAAATGGCTTCGATCGGCAGGATGACCAGCACGTCGGTGGTGTTGAACGCCTGGTCGACGACGGCGCCGTGGCCAACCATGGCGCCCAGCCGCAGATAGCCCTTCACCAGCGGCGGCATCGACATCAACGCCCGCTTCGGGTTGATCGCTTCGGCCGGCATCAGGTCCATTTCACAAAACAGATCGGACTTGGCAGAGGCTGCCCAGTCGCCCTTGGCACAGACGGTGTGATGCAGGAAGGACAGCGCCAGCGCATGTTCCTCCGGCCGCACGCCCGGAAACGAAGCGCAACCGAACATGGCATGGATATTGTGTTTGAGCGCATAGGCCCAGTTGCCCTGCCACAGCAGTTCCACCGTGCGCTTGGTGCGATAATGCGGCAGCACGCAGGAGCGGCCAAGCTCCATGAAGCGCTTGTCCGGATGGCGTGCCAGAAGCGGATCGATATCAAACTCGCATGCCGAATAGAAACCGCCATGGTTGATCGCCACATCCTGGCGCAAGAGCCGGTAGGTTCCGACGATCTGGTCTTCCGGATCGCCGTCCAGCGCTGTGTCGACCACCAGAAGATGGTCGCAGATATCGTCGAAACTGTCGACATCGCGGGCGCGGCGCATGGCCTCGGGCGGCAGTTGCGCCTGCATTTCCTCGACGAACACCCGGTAGCGCAGCGCCTGGGCCGCATCCACCTCACGGGGGTTGCGGGCAAGCCGCGTTTCCAGGCTGCCGATCCGGCCGAGCACATCCGTGCGCGCCGGCGCACGCGACGGGCTCTGCTCGGCGCCAAACGCGATGTCGCGATCAAGCAATTCGATAGTCATGACGCTTCGTCCGTCTCTGATGAATGTCTTCATAGAACATCAAAGTGCAACAGCAACGTGACAAACCGAATTCCGGCAAAAGAAAGGCTGAAACAGATTTATCACCGCATCAGGCGGACGCGGCCATAACCAGCTCCACCTCGCGCAGGAGCTCCTGCGGATCGATGGGCTTCTGCAGCACGCGCCGCGCGCCCTGTGCCAGCATCTTGTTCTGCAGCACGGCATCCATCTCGCCGCTGAGGACGAGGACCGGGGCCGTCGCGCGCGAACCAGTCTTGCGGCCATTGGCCAGGAGCGGCAGCACCTGAGCCAGATCGCCGCCGGGCATATGAATGTCGGAAATGATGAGATCGGGATGCCGCTCGCTGAGCGCTGCGTCGCGAAGCGCTGCCAGATCCGATACATGATGCACGACGCAACCGGCCCTCTTCAGGATCGAACCGACCATCATGGCGCTGACCGGATCATCCTCGGCGAGCAGCACGGAGAGCTGCCGGCGCGCCAGGATCGTGGTCTGCGGGGAGGCTTGCGTGCGCATGGCTGACGGTGAACGCCCCTCGCCTCCGCCCAGTCTGCCGCGCAGCACGTCGACCAGCGACTGTTCACGCAGCGGCCGGATCAGCCAGGCATCGTAACTGTCCCAGGGCTGCGCGGCGCGCTCCTCCGGGCTCACCAGCAGGATGCGGCGCATGCCCTGCATATGCGCAAGCGAGGCAACTGTCCCCACGGTGCGGTGATCGACGATCATGTCGGTAAAGGCCATGCCCTGCCGCGCTAGCTGGCCGATCGTGTGCTCCGCTTCGGCAAGCGTACGGACATGGCGGCAACGACCGCCGAGCGTTTCGATCGTGGCAATGGTTGCCGCGGCCGCCGGACCGGTCGGCGCAATCAGGAGCACGCGTGACGAGCGCAGCAGCAGCATGCGGTCATTGCCTTCGTTGCCCGCCTTGACGAAGCTTGCCGGGAAGCGAATGGTAAAGGTGGTGCCCTTGCCCTTTTCGCTCGCCACCGACAGTGATCCGCCGAATTCATTGAGGATGCGGGTGGCGATGGAAAGGCCGAGGCCCGTTCCGCCGCTGCGCTCCACCGCTTCGCCCACCTGCTCGAACTCGGCAAAGATATTCTGCTGCGCTTCCGTCGTCATGCCGGGCCCGGTATCGGCCACGGTGATCACCACCTGTGCGCCGTCCATGCCGACGCGTGTCAACACGCCGCCCTTCTGGGTGAACTTCACGGCATTGCCGATGACGTTGAACAGCACCTGGCGCAGGCGTGCGGGATCAAAGTCCATCAGGGTCGGCACGTCAAAGGCAACCGTCGAGCCGATCTCGATGGATTTTTCATGGGCGCGTGGCGCCAGCATTTCCACCACGCTTTCCAGCAGCTGGCGCAGATTTTCAGCGCGGCTGTTCAGCCGGAAGCGACCGGCCTGCAGCGTGGCGAAGTCGAGAAGATCATCGACGAGCTGCGCCATGGCAAGACCGGCCTGATGCACGGCGCCGATATAGTTCTTCTGCTCCAGCGTCAGGCTGGTCTGCTCCAGAAGATGGCTCATGCCTAAAATGCCGGTGAGCGGGGTGCGCAATTCGTGGACGACCGTCGCCATCTGCCGGGTTTTCGCGGCACTTTCCTCTTCCGCATGCAGACGCGCTTCCTCGCGCTGATGGGCCGCATCGCGCTCGGCCGTCACATCCCGGCCGCTGCCATAGACGAGAATCGCCTGCGAGACTGGATCCTGCAGCACGACATCCCGCCAAGAAAATATGCGCAGCCCCTCGACGGTCGGGATTTCGATGTCCTTGGGATGCAGAAGCGGTTCGGGCGCAAGCGCAATGCCCAGTTCGTCCAGCAAATGCCCTTCAGGCGATCTAAAGCCCGTCAAAAGCCGGAAGGTCCGATTGGAGCCCTTCACGACACCGTCTTCGGTGCGCACCAGCGCGGGGTTGGAAAACAGATCCTGACTGGACAGGAACGCAAGAGGAGCAATGCCGGCCGAAGCCTCCGGCGCATGTACCGACCCGTCTTCAAGATAATCCCCGGCCTCTGTCAGGAAACGGCTCATTGCGCTCATTCACTCCGCAGGATCTACTTCACGATCCATCCTGCCAGTTCGGTCTGCCAGTTCGGTCGGATAAAGAAAGCGCTTCCAAACCAGCCATGATGATCTGCGCATAGGCGCAGGCCTCATGGTTAGCACAAGTTCCTTCCAAACGCTTACCACTTCAACCGTAAAGTTTATGTGCGTTTGCGTCTAGACCCCAAAAGTTCGTCAAGAATGACGCACCCCGCCCCCACCGTTATAAAGCTGTCGGCAAGATTGAACACAGCAAAAGACCAGGTCTGCGTGTGAAAGAGAATATAATCTACAACATGCCCATAAAATAGGCGGTCGAGAATATTACCGAGTGCTCCGGAAATGATCAGTGCAAATCCCAGATGCGCAAAGACCCGGTCCTTCGGCGTGCGGCGCCACAGCCAGAGAACGAAGACGACGATGGCAAGGCGCATCGAGACGATGAACCATCCCTCCATCTCCGACAGCATGGAAAAGGCGACGCCGAGATTATAGGTCCGGTACAGCGCAAGCACCGGCAGAAGCGGCACGGCCTCCTGCAGAGGCAGCCAGGCCTCCACCGCAAGCTTGATCAGCTGGTCGAGAAGAACGGCAAGGCCGATGAAGAGGGCAATCGGCAGGGGCCGCGACAGGAGTGTGCGGTGGGCGGCGGGCTCGGTCATCGGGCCTCCAGGCTGAGCAGGTGACGGCGGGCCTCAAACAGCATGACGGCTGTGGCAACCGCCAGATTGAGCGAATCGGCAAGCCCCTGCTGGGGAATGCGCGCCAGCCGGTCGGCCGCCTTCGCCAGATCGTCCGGCAGGCCCGACTGCTCGTTGCCCATCAGGAGAATGGTCGGTTTTCGCTTGTAATCGATGGTGCGATAATCCACCGCCCCCGCTAGATGCGTGGCAACCACCTGCGCGCCGGATTTTCCGGCAAAGCCGATGAATTCGGCTGGGGATGCGCGGTAAAGCGGCATGGCAAAGATCGATCCCATCGTGGCGCGCACGGTTTCCAGCGAATAGGGATCCGTGCATTCGCCGACGAGGATGACGCCCGAGGCGCCGGCGGCATCGGCGGTGCGGATGATCGTGCCGAGATTGCCGGGATCGCGCACCCGGTCCAGCGCCACGAAGGTCTGGCCGAGGTCCGGCCGCAGGTCGGACAGGCGCTTCCACTGCTGTTCGAAAATGCCGACGACCATTTGCGGATTGTCGCGCCGCGTGACGGAGGACAGGACTTTCTCGCTGACCTCCAGCACAAGTCCGCCGCGCGCCACGGTCTTGGAGGCCACCTGCTCGACAAGCGGCTTGCCCTTCGCCGCCTTGGCATAGACGAGCGTGCGGATCTCGAACCCCAGTTCCAGCGCGTCGATGACGAGCTTCAGGCCCTCCGCCATGAAGGTGCCGGTTTCCTCGCGGTCCTTCTTGTTGGACAGCGCCTTGATGTCCTTGATGATCGGATTGGCAAGGCTGGTGACTTCCTTCACCTGCCCTACCCGGCCCGTTCCCGGCCGGCGGTCGTCATATGTCATGTGCGTACCCAGCGGCTGAAGAGGGAGGTGGAAAGCGTGCGCCCGGCCGTCTGGCCGTCAAGCCCCGCCTCGCGGATGACCAGCTCGCCGGATTCGACCACGCCGCCTGCCCCGCGCATCGTCTCGCGCATCAGTTCATGGATCGAATAGAAGCTGGCGCGGATCGAATAGGCCGTCAGCACCAGGCCGATGGCGTTCGGCGACAGGATTTCGCGGCACACGTCGAGCATCAGCGGCAGTTGTTCGAAGAGATGGAACACTTCGCCATTCGGGCCGCGTCCGAATTTCGGCGGATCGGCAAGGATGATGTCGTAGCGATTGCCCCGGCGCTCCTCGCGCAGGATGAACTTCATCGCATCCTCGCAGATCCAGCGGATCGGCGCCTTGTCGAGCCGCGACAGCGCCTGGTTTTCGCGCGCCCAGCCGATCGCCTTCTTCGAGGCATCGACATGGGTGACTTCGGCGCCTGCCGAGGCGGCCACCAGCGAGGCGACCCCGGTATAGCCAAAAAGGTTCAGGACCTTGATCGGCCGCCCGGCCTTTTCCGCCTGTTCCTTCACGAAGGCCCAGTGGACGATCTGCTCGGGAAACACGCCGACATGGCGAAAGGCGGTGAAGCGGCCGAGAAAATCGACGCCGCAAAGCGCCATCGGCCAGGTTTCGCCGAGCGCCTGCCGCGGGAACCGCCAGCGGCCCATGCCGTCTTCATCCGTATCGCCGGTAAAGATCGCATCGGCATTGTCCCAGACGGAGGCGTCCAGCGACGGCTGCCAGAGCGCCTGCGCTTCCGGGCGCACGATGCGGTAGGGGCCATATTGCTCGAGCTTCAGGCCCGCGCCACTGTCGATCAGGTGAAAATCGCCGGCCGCCTGCGAGGCAAGAATGACAGGCACGCGCTCGGGCGGGCGCTCGCCCGTCCGCAAGATCAGCGGACGGGTTTCCGCCGGCGCTGCGACCTCCGCATCCGGCCGTGCTGGTCTTGCCTGCTGTTTTGCAAGGGGTTTAGCGAGCGGCTTTGACGCTGCCGTTCCAGACGACGGGGCAAAACCCTTTGCCAGCGCCCGGCCGTCGCTGCGCCCGCGGCCTTGCGGCTCGCCGGATTTTTTCGGGGAACGCGGCTCGCGCCGCTCAAATTTCTTCTTCAACGCATCGTGTCCGTTGGTCTTTGGGCTGATGCGAGCAAATAGCACTGGCAGCCCCCTTGGCAAAGCGCTTTCCCGTCTGCGATACAGGAAGGTGAACGGCCGTCAGGGAGCAAGGTCGAACGGACACCGCGTTTCTGCGCGCACCGGCTCCCTCTTGCGGACGCACGGCACTTTGGGAGGAGAGCCATGGATATTGTTGGAGAAGAACGCATTGCCGCGCCGCGCGCCATCGTCTGGGCCGCGCTGAACAACCCGGACATCCTGCGCCAGTGCATTCCGGGCTGCCAGACGCTGGAGCAGACATCGCCGACCGAGCTTGCAGCGACCGTAAAGGTGAAGATCGGACCGGTTTCGGCCAGTTTCAGCGGCGAGGTGACGCTGCTCGACATCATCCCGCCGGAGAGTTATCGCATTTCGGGCGAAGGCAAGGGTGGCATTGCCGGCTTTGCCAAGGGTTATGCCGATGTGGTCCTGCACGAGGACGGCGACGGCACCATTCTGAGCTATAAGGCGGATGCGCAGGTGGGCGGCAAGCTCGCGCAGCTCGGCTCGCGCCTTATCGGCTCCACGTCGCAGAAGCTCGCCCAGCAGTTCTTCGCCAATTTCAATGCGGCGGTTGGCGAGCGCGAGAGCGATCTTTGAAAGACACCGCCCGCCCGGCGCTTCAGCCCTTGGCGGGCGGAAGCGTCAGGGAAGAGGACGTGCGGGCGCTGGCCTGCGCCGGACTGCCGGCCGGCATGCCCTGATGGCGCTTCAGCGCCTCGCGCGCCTCGATGCGGGCCTGGCGGCGGTATTTCCCTTGCGCGATCCAGGTGGCGATCGAGCCCAGCAGCATGCCGAAGATCACCGCCAGAAACAGGAAGACGAAGAACGGGCCGCTCAGCGCCAGAACCGTGTCCTGCGGTTCGAACGGGTTGAGCGCCAGCGTCACCACCTGCCGGTTGGCCACGCACAGCACGATCAACACGATGGCCAGCGGCACGAAAACCACCAGACTGACGATTTTCTTGACGCGGTTCATCGATGGCTCCTGGCAAATATCATGCAGAATGCACCGCAGGCTGCGGTGCCGTGATGGAAGACGATGATAGAGCCCGACCCGGCGCTTTCAAGGCAGGCCTAAAAAAGTCGGGCCGCAGGAGACCGCGATCAATCGCCGTCTTCGTCTTCCTCGTCCGCCAGATCAGGGTTCAGCCGCTCGCGCAGTTCCTTGCCGGTCTTGAAGAAGGGCACCCACTTCTCCTCGACAAACACCGTCTCGCCGGTGCGCGGATTGCGGCCGGAGCGCGACGGGCGGTTTTTCACGGAAAACGCGCCGAAGCCGCGCAGCTCGACACGATTGCCGGCCGCCAGCGCATCGGTGATCTCGTCCAGAACCGCATTCACGATATTCTCGACGTCGCGGTGATAGAGGTGCGGATTTCGTGCCGCGACGATCTGCACCAGTTCTGACTTGATCACGATTTCCCCCTGAAAGGATTAGACTTTCACTGGCGCCCAACCTGCCAAACCGAGACAAGACCGTCAAGGAACAAGTTTCCCGCGCCCCATCTGCGAAGGGTGTCAGACACCGCGCCGGCATCGAGACGCGTCAATCCGGCAAGGCCTGCGGCAGAGGCGAGCGACAGGAAGGAGGAATCGTCCGTCTTCTTCCATTCAACGATCGGCAGCGTCTCATCCACGCCGCGCGAGGCAAGGTAGCGACGGATCTCGGGGGTCCCGCCAAGCTGGTCGACCAGCTTCACCTTCAGCGCCTGGCGACCGGTGAAGATGGTGCCGTCGGCAAGTTTGAGAACTTCGTCGCGGCTCATGCCGCGCCGGCTGGCCACCAGATCGACGAACCAGTCATAGCTGTCCATCACCATGGCGCGGATCATTGCCTTTGCGTCGTCGCTGGCCGGATGGAAGGGCGAAGGCTCGGCCTTCAGCGGCGCCGACTTGATCTCGTCGAGCGACACGCCGAGCTTTTCCAGGAGCGGCTGTACCTGCGGATACTGGAAGATGACGCCGATCGAGCCGGTGATCGAGCTTTCGCCGGCCACGATATTGTCGCCGGCAGATGCGATCATGTAGCCGGCAGAGGCGGCAAGCGTGCGGATATCGGAGACGACGGGCTTTTCGGCCGCCACGGCGCGCAGTGCCTTGAAGATGCGCTCGCCGCCATAGGTCGTGCCGCCCGGCGAGGAAATGGAGACCACCAGCGCCTTGGCCTGGCTGTTCTTGGCGATCTTCTCCAGCCGCTCCACCAGCTCGTCGTCATCGGTGATCATGCCGGAGATCTCGACGCGCGCCACATGGGGGGCAACCGTGCTGCTGCCGCCTGCCGCATAGCGGTAGACGGAAAAACCGATGGCAACGACGAGCAGGGCAGCCGCCACCCGCCAGAAGGTAAGCTTGCGTCGCAGCATCCGCCGATCGGCAATGGCCAGTTGGTCCATAAGGTCCTCGCTTGTTTCACTCTGTCGCGCCTGCCATCCAGACAAGGACGGCACCGGTCCGCTCCGACCGGGATTGCTCATAGCATGGCAGGGCGGCCGCATAAATCCTCGTTGCGGAAAGCACGTCTACCGTGTCCTTGAAGCCGCATACAGACAAGAATGGCACGCAACCGGGCCGGCGCTACACGAAATTGTGTCGGCCTTTATTGTTTCTTGATGGAGAAAAGCCATATTGGAGTTGGAGGAAGTCCACCCAATTTCGCCTCCCCCTGGCGCAGACGTCCTGCACCGGGAGGCCCAAAGGTTTCAATGCTGCAGAAAACGACGACACAGCCCAGCTCCACGGTCACCGATCTGCGCGCCAATGCCTACCAGGCAGCGATGGCGCATTCCAGACGCGTGCGCAGGCTCCGGGTACTGCTGCCCGTCGCAGCAACCGTGATTTCGGCGATCTTCATCGCCGTGTCGGTCGTGCGCACCTACCTGCCTGAAAATCTCACCATCCAGAGCGCCACGATCGAGGACGGCAAGATCGTCATGGAGAGCCCGGCGATTGCCGGACGCAATGAAAAGGGCATCAGCTACTCGCTGACGGCGACGCGAGCCTTGCAGGATCTGGCCGACCAGAACATGATCACGCTCGAAAACGTCAAGGCGGCGATGCCGATGAATGCCGACGTGATTGCCCGCGTCACGGCGCAGGGCGGCATCTTCGACCGCTCGAAGGATCGGCTCAACATGACCAAGCCCTTCCAGGTGAACCTCAGCAACGGCATCACCGCCGATTTCCAGACCGCCTTCCTCGACGTGCCGCAGAGCACCATGGAAAGCAAGGATCCCGTCAAGATTACAACCGACAAGGCCTCCATTGTTGCACAGTCGATGAAGATGTCGGATAAGGGACGTACCATCACCTTCGCGGGTCAGGTCCAGGTCAATCTGGCGGGCGCCGCTCTCACCAACCAAGGCAACCAGAGCCCGGCCCCATGACCCTTTGCCGCCAAACCGCACATCCCTTTGCCGCCCGGCTGATCGCCGGCCTGGCGCTCGCCTGTCTTGCCACAACGGCATCGGCGCAGACGACGACGAAAAAGATGGACGGCATGAAGCTGTCCAAGGATCAGCCGATCCAGATCCAGAGCGATCAGCTCGAGATCAAGGACGAGGAAAAGAAAGCCTACTTCACCGGCAACGTGCAGGTTGTGCAGGGCGCGACCACCATGCATTCCGGCTCCATGATCGTGCTGTACAAGGGTGAAGGCAGCACCGTTTCGTCCGGCCAGACCGATATCGACAAGATCTTCATCGACAACAAGGTTTTGCTGACCTCGGGCACGCAGCAGGCGACCGCCGACAATGGCGTCTTCGACATGGCGAGCCAGACCTTCGTGCTGACCGGCAAGCAGGTCGTGCTGTCGGATGGCCCCAACGTGTTCAAGGGCTGCAAGCTGACGGTTCTCATGAACACCGGCGAAGCCAAGCTCGACAGCTGCGGCGGTCGCGTCGAGATCATGCTCGACCCGAAGTCCCGCCCGCAGCAGCAGCCGAAGCCGTAAAGAAACCGAACATCACGATGTCCCTGTTTTCAAGGCGTCCCAAGGCGGACGCGACCGAAGCTTTCGACCCGCGCGACAAGGCGCGGTACGAAGGCACGTTGATTGCGCACAGCCTGTCGAAGACCTACGATACGCGCCGTGTCGTGAACGGCGTCTCGATGATCGTGCGCCGGGGCGAGGCCGTGGGCCTGCTTGGACCGAACGGGGCCGGCAAGACCACCTGTTTCTACATGATCACCGGGCTCGTCGGAGTGGACGAGGGCATGATTGCCATCAACGGCAATGACGTCACCCGCATGCCGATGTACCGGCGCGCGCGCCTCGGCGTCGGTTACCTGCCGCAGGAAGCCTCGATCTTTCGCGGCCTGACGGTTGAGGAAAACATTCGCGCCGTCCTGGAAGTGCACGAGCGCGACCGACAGAAGCGCGAGCGCAAGCTTGATGAACTGCTTGAGGAATTCCACATCGAACGCCTGCGCAAGTCGCCGGCGGTGGCGCTTTCGGGCGGCGAGCGCCGGCGCCTGGAAATTGCCCGCGCACTTGCGACCGACCCTGCCTTCATGCTGCTCGACGAACCCTTTGCCGGCGTCGACCCGATTTCGGTCTCCGACATCCAGAATCTCGTCCGTCACTTGACGGCGCGCGGTATTGGCGTTCTGATAACCGACCATAATGTGCGCGAGACATTGGGTTTGATCGATCGCGCCTACATCATCCATGCCGGTGAAGTGCTCACGCATGGACGCGCTGAAGATATTGTCAACAATGCCGATGTCCGCCGCCTCTATCTGGGCGACAATTTCAGTCTCTGACATAGAGCTGACAAGAAATTTACTTTCCCGTCACCTCTGCGCTTGACCAAATCTATTAAAAAAGCAATTTTTGGGCCAAGTGCTCTGTGTGATCCTGCGTGTCGATGACAAAGGGCGCGAAAGGGGGATTTGTACGGGAGTTCAGCGTCCGCCATGGCATTATCCGCCAGCCTTTTCCTGCGTCAAAGCCAATCGCTCGTCATGACGCCGCAGCTGATGCAGTCCATCCAGCTGCTGCAGATGACCCATATCGAGCTCAATCACTTCATCGCGCAGGAAGTGGAAAAGAACCCCCTGCTGGAAATTGCGCCAAATGATGGCGCAACAGGCAGCGACTATGCCGAACCTGCCGAAACCTATGGCGACGGCGCACCCTCTCTCAGCGAGATGCAGAGCGAGGCTTCCGACAGCGGCAGCGATGCCGACTGGTTCGACAACGGCTCGGCGCGCCACGAACAGCTGAGCGAGCGGCTGGACGCCAATTTCGAAAACGTCTTCCAGGATGACGTCGCCCCGCGCGGCGCCGACGCCCCCGAACTGATCAGCCAGTGGAAATCCATGCCGGGCGCCGATGCCGGCGAAAGCTACGATCTCGATGATTTCGTCGCCGGTGTGGTCACGCTGAAAGACCACCTGATGCAGCAGGCGCCGTTTCTCCTGTCGCGGCCGGCCGACATGCTGATCGTCCAGCATCTCATCGACCAGTTGGACGAGAACGGCTATTTCCATGGCGACATGGCCGACATGGCCGCCCGGCTCGGCACGACGTCTGCGGCCGTCGACGCCGTCCTGTCGGCTGCCCAGACGCTTGATCCGCCCGGTGTCTTTGCCCGCTCGCTGAGTGAATGCCTGGCCATCCAGCTGCGCCAGAAGGACCGTTTCGATCCGGCTATGGCGGCGCTGGTGGCGCATCTCGACCTCCTCGCCAAGCGCGATTTTGCAAGCCTGCGCAAGATCTGCGGTGTCGATGACGAGGACCTGATGGACATGCTGGCGGAAATCCGTGCGCTAAACCCGCGTCCCGGCGCCAGCTTCCAGACGGGAATTTCCGAGGCGATCGTGCCCGATATCGTCGTGCGCGCAAGCACCGACGGCAGCTGGCTGGTGGAACTGAACCCGGACACGCTGCCCAAGGTTCTCGTCAACCAGGCCTATTTCCAGACGGTGTCGAAAAAGGCGACGCGGCCCGGGGAGGACCAGAACTTTCTCTCCGAATGCATGCAGACGGCCAACTGGCTGACCCGCAGCCTCGACCAGCGCGCAAAGACGATCATGAAGGTGGCAACCGAGATCGTGCGCCAGCAGGATGCCTTCCTGCTTCATGGCGTCGATCACCTGCGCCCGCTCAACCTGAAGACGGTTGCCGATGCCATCAAGATGCATGAATCGACCGTGAGCCGCGTCACCTCCAACAAATACATGCTGACGCCGCGCGGCCTGTTCGAACTGAAATATTTCTTCACCGTCTCGATCAGCTCGGCCGAAGGCGGCGACAGCCACTCGGCCGAAGCGGTGCGTCACCGCATCCGGCTGCTCATCGAAAAGGAAAGCCCGGACGCCGTTCTGTCCGACGACGACATTGTCGTCAGCCTGAAAAGCACCGGCGTCGAACTGGCGAGGCGGACGGTCGCCAAGTATCGGGAAGCCATGAACATTCCCTCCTCCGTGCAGCGCAGGCGCGAAAAGCGCGCCCGCGCAAAACTTGCCGCCTGCTGATCACGTCCGTTCACGATTCGACCGCCGCCCCGAAGGCAGAGCGGCCACCCCGACCCCTTTGTTGTCCGGCCCCGGTTTCGTGCGCGAGCGCACAAGTGGTGCCCGAAGCGTTGACTTTCAGGGCGTGCGCCGCTAGAAGCGCGCCGCACCGGCAATTCAGCACAGGGTCGCCCCAAGGGTAACACTTGATAAAGGGCAATCGAGATTGAAATCGGCTTAGCCATGCGAGAGACGCTTGGATGAGTGGACCGCTTGACGTAGACTGGCACCGCAAGTCACGACAAGAAGGAAAGAATTCCATGAGTGTGCGTGTATCCGGAAAGCATATGGAAATCGGCGAATCGTTCAGAAAACGGATCGAAGACCATATCGGGGAGGCGGTTACAAAGTACTATGACGGAGGCTATTCGGGGCAGGTGATCGTTGAGAAATCCGGCTCCCGATTTGCAACGGACTGCAAGCTTCATCTCGACACCGGGATCGTGCTGCATGCCGCAGGCGAGGCCAATGATCCGCAGGTGAGCTTCGACGCAGCGGCTGTGCGCATTGAGAAGCGCATCCGCCGCTACAAGCGCAAGCTGCGCGACCACCATGCTGGCGAAAGCCAGAATGGCTACGCCGAAATCGCCTATACGGTGATGGACAGCGTGCCTGACGAAGCAGACGAAGTGCCGGAGGACTTTGCGCCCACGATCGTGGCGGAAAGCTCCAAGCCTTTGAGGACCATGACCGTCGCAAGCGCCGTGATGGCGCTCGACATGACTGACGAACCCGTTCTGTTTTTCCGGAATCCGGGCAAGCAGTTGAACATTGTTTATCGCCGCAACGACGGCAATATTGGCTGGATCGACGCCGCCAGTATCAAGGGATAGCCTGACGGGAGTGCCTTCGGGCACTCCCAATCCCCTTCGGGGGCAGAAGGATGAAAAGAATGGCGTTGGCAGACCTGTTGCAGCAAGATGCGATCCTCCCGGCCCTCAAGGTGAATTCCAAGAAGCAATTGCTGCAGGAACTGGCAGCAAGAGCGTCCAAACTCACCGGCGTGCCGGAGCGGGAGATCTTCGACGTCATCTTGCAGCGCGAGCGGCTGGGCTCCACCGGCGTCGGCCATGGCATCGCCATTCCCCACGGCAAGCTCGGCACGATCGGCTCGATCAAGGGCCTGTTTGCACGGCTTGAAACACCCGTCGATTTCGAGGCGCTGGACGACGAACCGGTCGATCTGGTGTTTCTGCTGCTCGCCCCGGAAGGCGCCGGCGCCGACCACCTGAAGGCCTTGTCACGCATTGCCCGCGTGCTTCGCGACCAGGAGCTGGTGGCGAAACTGCGTGCGACCGATTCGGCCTCGGCCATCTACGCCTTCCTCAATGAAGAACAGGCGTCGAACGCCGCCTGATCCTTCTCACCCGCCTGCGTGCAGGCCGGGGTGCACACCGCACGACAAGACCCGCTCATGAAAAAGGCCCGCATCCTTGTCGGAAACGGGCCTCTTGTCGTTCTGGGGTATCGTCGGCTCAGTTGCTGTCGCTGGAGGCCGCCGTTGCCTCTGCAATGTCGGCGGCCTTCGGGCCACCCTTCGACACACCGACCATGGCCGGGCGCAGCACGCGCTCGCCGATCACGTAGCCGGCCTGCACCACCTGCATCACGGTGTTGTTGGCAACCGTCGTGTTGGGGATCTCGAACATGGCCTGATGGAAGTTCGGATCGAACTTCTGGCCTTCCGGCTCGATCTTCTTGACGCCGTGGCGCTCAAGCGCCGAGAGCATGGAGCGTTCCGTCATGTCGACGCCTTCGATCAGCGCCTTGAGGCCCGCATCGCCGGCATCCTTCGTCTCCTGCGGGATCGAATCGAGCGCCCGGCGCAGATTGTCGGACACGGCCAGCATGTCGCGGGCAAAGGCTGTCACGGCATAGGACTTGGCATCCTTGATCTCGCGATCGGTGCGGCGGCGCAGGTTGTCCATTTCGGCGGCAAGCCGCAGGAAGCGGTCGCGCAGTTCGGCATTTTCCGTCTTAAGGACTTCGATCGGATCGGGCGCTGGCGTCTCGGCGGTCTCGGTCGCGCTCTCGTTCAGCGCTGCGGCCACGGCTTCCGCCGTGTTCTCGTTCGCTGTGGCGTCAGGTCCGTTTTTGGTCGTCTCGTCGGTCATGACGTTCTCCGGTAGAGGGTTGGAATTTTGTGCCCGATATCGAGGTTTGTCCCCCAAAAATCAAGACTCCAGGCCGATTAAGCTTGGGTCGTTTCGGTCACGGGGTGTTTGAAGGCTCAGAGCGGCTTGCGGCTCAGCCGGGCCAGAAGCTGGGCCGTATAATCCACCATCGGCACGATGCGCGAGTAATTGAGCCGCGTCGGTCCGATGACGCCGACGGCGCCGACGATCCGGTCCTCCTCGTCGCGGTAGGGCGCGACGATCAGCGAGGAGCCCGACAGCGAGAAAAGCTTGTTTTCGGACCCGATAAAGATGCGAACCCCCGGCCCGCTTTCGGCAAGTTCGAGGATTTCGATCAGGCTGTCCTTCTTTTCCAGATCGTCGAACAGAAGCCGCAGGCGATCAAGGTCCTCGGCGCCGCCCAGGCCCTCCAGCAAATTTGCCCGGCCGCGCACGATGAGGCGGGCAGGTTTGCCCTCCTCGCTATCGCCCGACCAGATGGCAAGACCACGCTTGACGAGATCCTGCGACAGCGCATCGAGCTCCGTCAGCACCTCGTCCTTCAAGGTCTTCAGCTGCGTGCGCAGTTCCGGCAGCGTCTGGCCGGCAAGATGCGCATTGAGGAAATTGGCCGCCTCCGTCAGCTGCGAGGAGGTAACACCCGCCGGCAGCTCGATGATACGGTTTTCGATCTGGTTGTGTTCGCCCACAAGGATCGCCAGCGCCTTGGTGGGCTCCAGCCGGATGAATTCGACATGCTTCAGCACGGAATCGCTCTTGGCCGTAATGACGATGCCCGCACCGCGCGACACGCCCGACAGCATGCGGGTCGCCTCCGTCATCAGGCTTTCCATCGGCTGGGCGCGGTCGGCGGCGCGGATCTGCCGCTCGATCTCGGCCTGCTCCTCGATCGAAAGATCGCCCACCTGCATGAAGGCATCGACAAAGAAGCGAAGCCCCGTCTGGGTCGGAAGCCGACCGGCGCTGACATGCGGCGCATAGATGAGGCCAAGCTCTTCCAGATCGCTCATGACATTGCGCACGGAGGCCGGTGACAGCGACATCGGCAGCAACCGCGACAGGCTGCGCGAGCCGAGCGGCTCTCCGGTATCCAGATAGCTTTCGACGATACGCCGGAAGATTTCGCGTGAACGGTCGTCGAGCATGGCTGAACCGCCCTGCCTTCCCCCCGGTGTGTGAACGCCCATCTGCCGCATAGCTTCCGATCAATGACTTTTCCATGACAAATATAATGTCTCTCCCGCCTTTGGCAAAACGGAATTCGCAGGCACTGCAGCAAAGAACCCGCCAGTACCGGGTTTTTCTTTGCAAAAGCCCGGTGAGCCCCTTAAGACGCCCTTCAGACATCCTTTCAGGAGAACGATATGCGACCCTCAGGCAGAAAAACCGACCAGATGCGCAAGGTCAGTTTCGAGCGCAATGTCTCGAAGCACGCGGAAGGCTCCTGTCTGGTGAAGTTCGGCGATACGCATGTTCTGTGCACCGCAAGCCTTGAGGAAAAGACGCCGCCATGGCTGCGCAATTCTGGCAAGGGCTGGGTCACGGCCGAATACGGCATGCTGCCGCGCGCCACCGGCGACCGCATGAAGCGCGAGGCCGCAACCGGCAAGCAGGGCGGCCGCACCCAGGAAATCCAGCGCCTGATCGGCCGCTCGCTGCGCGCCGTAATCGATCTGGAAGCGCTTGGCGAAAAGCAGATCACGGTGGATTGCGACGTCATCCAGGCCGATGGCGGCACCCGCACCGCTGCCATTACCGGTGGCTTCATCGCGCTTTATGATTGCCTGAAGTGGATGGAAACGCGCCAGATGATCAAGCTCGATCGGGTGCTGAAGGATCATGTCGCGGCCATTTCCTGCGGCATCTTTGCCGGCCAGCCGGTGATCGATCTCGATTACCTGGAAGATTCGGCCGCCGAAACCGATGCCAATTTCGTCATGACCGGCGCCGGCGGCATTGTCGAAGTGCAGGGCACGGCGGAAGGCAAGCCGTTTTCCCGCGAGGAACTGTTGAAGCTTCTGGATCTGGCTGCCGCCGGCACCGCCGAACTGGTGGCGCTGCAGAAGCAGGCGATCGCCTGAGGCGGAGAACGGCGCGATGATCGACGGCATTCTGGAGACGGCGCTTTACGTGGATGATCTCGACGCGGTCGAGGCGTTTTACGGCGGCGTGCTCGGGCTCGAAAAAATCACGCGCGCCGACAATCGGCATTTGTTTTACCGGTGCGGCAAAGGCGTGCTTTTGCTGTTCAATGCGGCCGAAACGATCAAGCCTGCGCCGGAAGGTGCCCTGCCGGTTCCCGCCCATGGCACGACCGGTGCGGGACATGCCTGTTTTCGCGTCGAAGAACGGGCGCTCGATCAGGTTGTCGAGCATCTTATTGCCTCAGGCATTGCCATCGAGTCCGAGGTGACCTGGCCGCAGGGTGCCCGCTCGATCTATTTCCGCGATCCGGCCGGCAACAGCCTGGAATGCGCAAGCCCCGCGCTCTGGAACATTGAATAGGACATTTGCGATGCGCAAGCTCGAGACCCGCACCATCGTCGTTGCCAGCCACAATGCGGGAAAAATCCGCGAGATTGCCGACCTGATCGGCCCCTTCGGCTTTTCGGCAAAATCGGCCGCAGAGCTGAATTTTGTCGAGCCGGACGAGACGGGCACGACATTTGAGGAAAACGCCGCCATCAAGGCACTTGCTTCGGCCAAGGCTTCCGGTCTTCCGGCGCTGTCCGACGACAGCGGCCTTGTCGTCGATGCGCTGGATGGCGCACCCGGCGTCTACACCGCCAACTGGGCCGAAACCGAGGATGGCACGCGCGATTTCGCCATGGCCATGCAGAAGGTGGAAACCGCGCTTGCCGAAAAGGGCGCTGTCACACCGGCTGAGCGCACCGCCCGCTTCGTCAGCGTGCTCTGCCTTGCCTGGCCGGATGGCCACACGGAAATGTTCCGCGGCGAAGTGGAGGGCACGGTCGCCTGGCCGCCCCGCGGCACGGCCGGTTTTGGCTATGATCCCCTCTTTCAACCGGAGGGTTTCGACACCACATTCGGCGAAATGAGCGCAGACGAAAAGCATGGCTGGAAGCCGGGTGACGACCACGCCCTCTCCCACCGCGCCCGCGCCTTCAAGATCTTTGTCGAAACCTGCCTGGAAGGCTGACACACAAGTGCTGACCGACGCCCCCCTGCTGCCCGATACCGGCGAACCGGGCTTTGGTCTTTACGTCCACTGGCCGTTTTGCGCGGCCAAGTGTCCTTACTGCGATTTCAACAGCCATGTGCGCCATCAGCCGGTGGACCAGCCGCGCTTTGCCGCAGCCTTCCTGAAAGAAATGGACGCGATGCGGGCCTTGAGCGGCCCGAAAACCGTGACCAGCATTTTCATGGGCGGTGGCACGCCCTCGCTGATGGACCCTCAGACGGTGGAGGCCATTCTCGATGGCATTGCCGCACGCTGGCATGTGCCGGCCGGCATTGAAGTCACCATGGAAGCCAATCCCTCGAGCGTCGAGGCAGAGCGGTTTCGCGGCTATCGGGCAGCCGGCGTCAACCGCGTGTCGCTCGGCGTGCAGGCGCTGAACGACCGCGACCTGAAATTCCTTGGCCGTCTGCATGACGTTGCCGATGCGCTGAAGGCCATCCGGCTGGCGCGCGACATCTTTCCCCGCATGAGTTTCGACCTCATCTATGCCCGCCCCGGCCAGACGGTGGAGGCGTGGGAGCGCGAGCTGAACGAGGCGGTCTCCTATGCGGTCGATCACCTGTCGCTCTACCAGCTGACCATCGAGGAAGGCACGCCCTTTTACGGCCTGCACAAGGCCGGCAAGCTGATCGTACCGGATGGCGACCAGTCGGCCGAGCTTTATGAGGCGACGCAGCAGATCACCGAGGGCTTCGGCATGCCGGCCTATGAGGTTTCGAACCACGCAAAACCCGGCGCCGAAAGTCGCCACAACCTCACCTATTGGCGCTACGGCGATTATGCCGGCATCGGCCCCGGCGCCCATGGTCGCCTGACGACAGGCGGCTCCAAGCTTGCAACGGCAACCGAGCGCAAGCCGGAAGCCTGGCTCGATCTGGTCGAGGCAAACGGTCACGGCATGGTGGACGAGGAAATGCTCGACCGGGAGGCGCAATCGGACGAGCTTCTGCTGATGGGCCTTCGCCTGCGCGAGGGCATCGATCTTGCGCGGTGGAGCGCGCTGTCGGGCCGCGAGCTGGATCCGGCGCGGGAAGAATTTTTACTGGGACACGGGTTTCTCGAACGGCTCGGCAATTCCCGCATCCGCTGCACGCCGTCGGGCATGCTGATCCTTGATTCGGTCGTGGCCGATCTCGCCAGCTGATTATTTTCGACAGAAAACCCTACGCGGTGCGCCGCGCGCCCGCAAAGCGGCGCCAGAGCCTGCCATCGATGGCCGCAAGACCGATCCCGATCAGCACGAGGCCGACGAGATGGCGCAGCGCCAGCTGCTCGCCGAGCACCAGTGCGCTGAGGAGAATAGCGCTGGGCGGAATGAGGATCGTCACCAGCATCAGGTTGGTGGCGCCGGCGGTTGCCAGAATGCGGAAGAACAGCAGATAGGCAACGGCGGTGGAAAGAAGCGCAAGCCCGAACAGCGCAGCCCAGGTGTCAAAGCCTGAAAGCGGCAAGCTCCAGGGGTGATCGATGAAGAGCGCAAAGGGCAGGAGAAGAATGGCAGACGCCGTCACCTGCCCTGCCGCCGGCATGATGGGGGCAAGGCCCATGCGCTTGAAACGCCGGCCAAAGATGCCGGCAAAGGCATAGGAGATGGCGGCGGCCAGCACCGCAAGCTCACCGGCCAGATCGCCGCCGACGTGCCCGAGCACCGAGGGACCGATCATGGCGACGACGCCAGCAATGCCGATCACCACGCCGGCGATGCGGTTGGCCGTCAGCTTTTCATCCGCCGTCAGCCAATGGGCGACCAGCACGCCGAAAAGCGGTGTCGTGGCATTCAGAATGGCGGCAAGCCCGCTGGCGATCTGCGTCTGGCCCCAGACGATCAGCGTGAACGGGATGACATTGTTCAAAAGCCCCATGCCGAAGAAGGACAGCCACACCGCCCGCCCGCGCGGCACGGCAAGGCCGGACAGTTTGACGACCAGCCAGAGGGCCACGGCTGCCAGAAACACCCGCGCCGTGACGATGGTGAGCGGCGGCCACGCCTTCACCAGAATGCCGTTGAACAGGAAAGAACCGCCCCACAGCAGCGACAGGGCCACGAGCATCAGCCATTCGGTCGCGTTCATCTGTCTCTGCATGGCATGATCCCCTGTTTCTGGCCTGATTATAAGCCCGGTGACGGTGAAGGCGCCACCCGATTCCAGAAGCGACCCGCCGTTTCCCGGCTTGAATTTTTCTTTTATATTGTGCCCGAAATTCCTGCGCAAACGAGCCTTTCTGACCTTATGGGCGAGAAAAACTAAAGCATGAACGATGACCTCCCGTCGCTGTCGGGCTTGCGCGCGTTTGAGGCGAGCGCCCGCCACCTCAGCATGAAACGCGCAAGCGAGGAATTGCACGTCACACCCGGCGCCATCAGCCTGCAGGTCCGCGAGTTGGAAGCGACGCTCGACGTAAAGCTTTTCGAGCGGCATCCGCGCCAGCTCTCCCTCACAGCCGCAGGAACGGAGTATTTCCTGTCGCTGCGCACCGCCTTTGGCCTGATGCGGGAGGCGACGCAGGCCGTGCGCCACCGTCGCGGGCCGCATATCGTCACGATGAGCTGCACCACCGGCTTTGCCACCCAATGGCTGATGCCGAAGCTCGACGGGCTTCAGGATGCGCATCCGGAGATCGACCTGCGCATCGGAACGACCGCGCGGCTGGTCGATTTCATGAAGGACGACATCGATATCGCCGTGAGGCATGGGCTGGGCGGTTATGCCGGGCTTATCAGCGAAAAGCTGCTCGACGACGACATGATCGTCGTGACCAATCCCGCGCGGGCAAAAATGCTGGGTCCGCAACCGGATCCGAACCGGCTGGACGGCCGGCTGCTGATCCATGATGTGGAACGCGAGCACTGGCGGCTATGGCTTGCGGGCGTCAATGCGCTCTCCGTCGACTGGCGCTCTGGCATCATGATCGCGCCCGATAGCAACGGTGCGCTGGATGCGGCCCGTGCGGGCCTGGGGTTTGCCCTGGTGCGGCGCTCCTTCGTTGCGCAGGATCTTGCCGAACAGCGGCTGTGCGCACCGTTTTCGCAAAGTCTGACCAGCCGATACGCCTATTACCTGGTTTATCCGCCAACGGCCCTTGAGCGGCCGGCGGTGCGGCGCCTGCGCGACTGGCTTTGCCAGTGCGCCGGCCGCTGAGGCCGGATGCGTCAGCCAGAACGATGGCGGATCAGCGTCCGGAACGCGCCGTCACATGCAGCCAGCGGGTCGGCTTGCGATCATAGCCGGAGCCCGAAACTTCCTCGATGGCGATAGACGACCAGGCTTTGCCATAGGCGGCCATCAGCCATTGACGGTCGGGATAATTGTAATAGCGGCCGAGATCGTCAAAGCCTTCCGCCTCGCCCGCCTTGTAGCTTGCGTAAAACAGGCCATCCGGGCGAAGGGCATGCGCGATAGCTTGCAGAATGCCAGGCAGATCCTTGCGCGGCACATGCAAAAGGCAGGCATTGGCCCAGACCGCCTCATAGGCTGAGACGGCGGCGATTTCGGCAAAGGGCAGAACCGAAACCGGGACGCCGAGGCGTCGTTCGGCTTCGGCCGCCATTTCGGGCGTCCCATCGGTCGGCGTCACGGCAAAGCCGTGCGACAACAGCACGGCACTGTCGCGCCCGCTGCCGCAGCCAAGCTCCAGCACGCAAGCGCCCGCGGGCAAGGCTGCCATGAAGGCATCGAGATGGCGCGAGGGCGGGCTATCGCCCGTATCGGCGGCATAGCGCGCGGAATTTTGCGCATAAAAGTCGAGAGTGGCCTTCGGTTGATCGACCATGGCCACCCCCGTCCGAATCAGGCGTTGTTTTCGTTGATCAGCCGCTTCAGAAGCTCCACCTCGTGGGAGAGCTTGCTATCGCCGGAGATCAGGTCCTCGATCTTGCGCACGGCATGCAGCACCGTGGTGTGATCGCGCCCGCCAAAACGGCGGCCGATTTCCGGGAAGGAGCGCGGCGTCAGGGTCTTCGACAGATACATGGCGATCTGGCGCGGCTTGACGATGACGCGGGTGCGCCGGTTGGACACCAGTTCCTGGCGCGACACGTTGTAATGGCGCGCCACAATGCGCTGGATGTCCTCGATGCGCACGCGCTTGGCTTCACCGGCGCCGACCAGATGGGCAAGCAACTCGTCCACCCGTTCCAGCGACAGTTCCGGCTCGAACGACCGGCGGAAGATCAGCTGGTTGAAGGCGCCTTCAAGGTCACGCCCGCTATTGGCGACATTGCGCGCGACATGGGAGAGGATTGCATCGGGAATATCGAGCGCCGGATCGTCGCTGCGGGCGATTTCCAGACGGCGCTTCAGCATTTCGAAGCGCATCTCGTAATCGGGAATTTCCATCTCGATGGCAACGCCGCCCTGCAGGCGCGAGCGCACCCGCGGATCGAGCGATTCCAGCTCCCAGGGCGCCCGGTCGGCGGCCACGACCACCTGCTTGGCGCTGTCGAGCAGCATGTTGAGCAGATGGCAGAACTCATTCTGGATCATCTTGCCCTGCAGGAACTGCATGTCGTCGATGATCAGAAGGTCGATATTGCGCAGGGTTTCCTTGAGCGTCAGGGCGTCATTGTCACGGATGGCGGTGGCAAAGCGCCACATGAAATATTCCGCCGTCAGATAGACCACGCGCGGATTGCGCGAGGAGGATACGGCCGCATTGGCAATGGCCTGCAGAAGATGCGTCTTGCCAAGGCCGACGCCCGAATGGATGAACAGCGGGTTGAAGCGCACGGCGCTCGCGCCGGCTTCGGCAATGGTCTTGGCAGCCGCCAGCGCCACACGGTTTGCCGGTCCTTCGACATAGGTGTCGAACGTGTAGCGGCCGTCGAGCGGCGAGCCGAACAGGGGGGCAGCGGCAGTTGCCGGGCGGGTCGGCGAGGGCTGCTGCTGCGCCGGAAAGGCGGCAATCTGGCCGATCTCGCGCGGGGCGCTGACGCTTGCGCGGCGCGGTGCAGGCGCCGGGGCGGCCTCGCTGGCTGGCACCATGCGCTGCTCGTCGCTTGCCGGACGGGCGGCGCGGCTTGCCGTGCGCACCAGGATTTCCACCTTGAGGATTTCGCTGTCTTCCGCCTGGAAGATGGTGGTGATGAGATCGAGGTAACGGTTGTTGATCCAGGACTTCAGGAAGGTCGTCGGCACCGTCAGGCGCACGACGCTCTTGGAGACCGAATGGAGCTTCAGGCGACCAAACCAGCTTGCGTAAACTTCCGGGCCAACCTGCGCCTTCAGACGTGCGCTGAACCGCTCGAAGAGCGCATCTGGCTTCATTTCGGATTTTTCCCCCGCCGCCTTGGCGCAAACTGAATCGAGAGGCTCGGACGTCTGGTTCCCGCTGTCCAGCGTCCGGGCTGATACCGTATTCATCTGCATTCTTTGCCGCCTTCTCATGTTTCATCCGCCGCTCGGCGCATGCCGAACGTCAGGTTATTTTTTTCTGTTATCGCCGTTGAAGCCAGTTCTCCTCGTCAGAACCCGCTGCAGCCGCCTTTGTTCGTTTCCCCGCGCCATGCGCGGGCCGACACGCCGCAAGAGCGGATTGCCGGTCTGGCGCTCCCCGTGCGCCCAATCCGGTTTGCCACCCTCGCAAGGGCAAACCGACCATGCTCCTTCGTCTGTCACCGCCCCACGCCATGAGACGGCACAAAGAGACTGGCCCGGAATCTGGTCTGATTACCGGCACACAACCTCAAGTTACGTGAAAGAACGGGAAGTTTCCTTGACCCGTCGCAAGAGCCGAAAGATGGACGACCGGTGGTCCGGCTGGCATCCTATGCTTTCTGGAGAGTTCTCCGCGCCTCTTGCTGGATCGTATTAAGGCAGGATCACGGGGGGAGATCAACGATGAATTTTACGCAAAATTAATGGCGCGGCGTTGACTCTGGAGGCCCGATTTGACTCGGAATGGGCCTTCCGGAAAGAATCTCAATCGAATCAAAGAGATTCAAAAATGCCACAGTCGAGAGGGGCGTGTGAACGGTCCAAAATAAATTTCGCTTGACTCGCAGGCGGCGTGAACGGGCTCGTCACAAACTTTGGCGCCAACCAACATCCTCGCGCAAGCCATTGAAAATAAATGATATTTTCTGTCACGGCAGTGTCATCGGGGACAATTGGCCACAGACAACAAGTTCTTACGGGTAAGAATCACAAAAAGCCCGGTCAGGGACCGGGCTTCAATTATGACAGTCATTTTTGACGAAATTAAGCCGTCAGAGACTTCACGCGCTGGGCCAAACGCGACACCTTGCGCGATGCCGTGTTGCGATGCATGACGCCCTTGGTGGCGGCGCGCTGGATTTCCGGCTGCGCGACCTTCAGGGCCTCGGCAGCGAGCGCGATGTCGCCGGTGGCGATTGCTTCTTCGACCTTGCGGATGAAGCCACGAACGCGCGAGCGGCGTGCCTTGTTGACTGCAGTGCGGCGTGCGATCTTGCGGGTCGCCTTTTTCGCCGAAGTTGTATTGGCCATCTCTGCCTCTCTTCGAATTCGAACAAAAACTCCGCCGTCGCCGCGCCGGGTCCTGCGACCTGTCTTCCAGCAATTCGGGAGCAATGGAGGAAGCCGTCAATGGCTTTCCCAACTGTGGGCGGCGATATAACCGGAATACGAAGGGCAGTCAACGCGCAATTTGCGGCCCCGACATGAACCTTTCACCGTAAGCTGCTGATCGCCGATTCATTTCTGGCAAACGGCACAGAAGAAGGACGAGCGGCCGGACTGGACGATGCGCCCGATCGTGCCATGGCAGCCTGCCCGCCGGCAGGCCTTGCCCTCCTGGTCATAGACCGAGAAGCTGTGCTGGAAATAGCCGAGCGAGCCATCCGTCTGGATATGATCACGCAGCGACGAGCCGCCGGCCGCAATCGCATCGGCAATGACCGCACGAATGGATTCGGTGAGCAAAATCAGCGGGGCCGTCGGCTTGCCGGCTTTTGTGACGAGTGTTCCGGCTTTGCGCTCGGGCGAAAGCCCGGCCCGCCACAGCGCCTCGCAGACATAGATATTGCCAAGGCCCGCAATCACCGTCTGGTCGAGCAGGACCGATTTCAGCGGGGCGGCACGACCGGCAAAGCGGGATGCCAGATGCGCCGCATCGAGCGTGTTGCCGGTGGGCTCCGGCCCAAGCCCTGCAAAGGCCGGATAAAGATCGAGATCGGCGCGCGCCCACAAATGCATGAAGCCGAACCGGCGCGGATCATTGTAGATGACGCGGATCGCCACACCCTCGCGCTCCAGATGAAACAGCACGTGGTCGTGTTTCCCATCCTTGGAGCGGGCATGGTGAAACTCGCCGGGCATCGTCTCGGCCCGCTGTTCCTCGATGCGGAAGGAGCCGGACATGCCCAGATGCGCAATGATCGTCATGCCGTCATCAAGGTCGATCAGCAGGTATTTCGCCCGCCGCCCAAGCCCCAAGATGCGCCGGCCCGCCACCCGCTCGGCAAAGGCCTCCGGAAACGGAAAGCGCAGATCGGCGCGGCGCGTCTCCAGCTCCAGGATGACGGCGCCTTGCATGCTGGGGGCAAGGCCGCGTCTCACCGTTTCCACCTCTGGCAATTCCGGCATGGGCTCCCTAACTTCCTGTTTCCAACAGTGTACGCTGTGCTCTATAGACCAGCGGCAGAGTGCCGCAAGCACGCCAAGACATAGTATCGCCCCGCCGACTTCGCTATGGTCGGCGAAAACTGACAGGATGGAGTATCCCCATGGCCGAAAGCCGAACCTCTGCGAATGGCGGCATGGAAACCTCCTATGGATTTCGCGATGTGGCCGAGGGCGAGAAGCAGGCGCTCGTCAACGACGTGTTCCACAAGGTGGCCAAGCGCTACGATATCATGAACGACGTGATGTCGGCGGGCCTGCACCGGGTGTGGAAGGATGCGATGATCGCCGCGCTCAACCCGCGCAAGGATCCGTCCTATTCCGTGCTCGACGTGGCCGGCGGCACCGGCGACATCGCCTTTCGCATCGTGGAAGCCTCCGGCCGCCAGGCGCAGGCCACCGTGCTCGACATCAACGGATCGATGCTGGCCGTTGGCGCCGAACGGGCCGCCAAGCGCAAGCTTTCCGACAACCTCACCTTCGTGGAGGCCAATGCCGAGGAACTGCCCTTCGAGGCGGGCACGTTTGATGCCTATACGATCGCGTTTGGCATCCGCAACGTGCCGCGCATCGATGTCGCGCTATCGGAAGCCTTTCGTGTGCTGAAACGCGGCGGGCGCCTGCTGGTGCTCGAATTTTCCGAGGTGGACATGCCGCTGCTCGACCGGGTCTATGACGAATGGTCGTTCAAGGCCATTCCGCGCTTCGGCAAGATGATCACCGGCGATTCCGAGCCCTACCAGTATCTGGTCGAATCCATCCGCAAATTCCCCAACCAGGAGGATTTTGCCAAGATGATCCGCGCCGCCGGCTTCTCGCGCGTCACCTATACCAATTACACCGGCGGTATCGCGGCCCTGCACTCCGGCTGGAAGCTTTGAGCGGCATGGCAAAGACCGCTGAGAGAGCCGAGGGCATGGCATGAGCACGCTTGGCGCCTATTTTCGCCTGGCCCGCGTCGGCTGGGTTCTGGTGCGCGAGGGCGTGGTGGCGGCGCTGCCGACGGAGGGCCTGCCGGCCGTCGTCGGTCTTGCAAAGCGCGCCGCCCAGCTCTTCACCCGCCCGACCTCGATCCAGGAAAGCCGCAGCGTCCGCCTGACGAACGCCGTGGATCGACTCGGACCGTCCTATGTGAAGATCGGCCAGTTTCTGGCAACCCGGCCGGATGTCGTCGGCGTCGACTGGGCGCTCGATCTCTCCATGCTGCAGGACCGCATGGCGTTTTTCCCGACGGACAAGGCAAAGACGGCCATCGAGACTTCGCTCGGTCGCTCGATGGACGATCTCTACGTCCGCTTCGATGAGCCGCTGGCAGCCGCCTCCATCGCGCAGGTTCATCAGGCCAGCGTGCGCTATCCGGACGGCGAGCGCACTGTGGCGGTAAAGGTGGTGCGCCCCGGCGTTCGCCAGCGCTTTGCCCATGATATCGAGAGTATGTACCTGATTGCGCGCATGCAGGAGCGGCTGATGCCCTCCTCGCGGCGCCTGCGCCCGGTCGAGGTGACGCGCACGCTGGAGCAGACCACCAAGCTCGAGATGGATTTGCGGCTTGAGGCAGCCGCCCTGTCGGAAATCGGCGAAAACACCAAGGACGATCCCGGCTTTCGCGTACCCCAGGTGGATTGGGAACGCACCGGGCGCGACGTCATCACCATGGAGTGGATCGACGGCGTCAAGATGTCGGATATCGAGGGCCTGCGCGTCGCCGGCCACGATCTCGAAAAACTTGCCGAAACGCTGATCCAGTCCTTCCTGCGCCACACGCTGCGCGACGGCTTTTTCCATGCCGACATGCATCCGGGCAATCTCTTTGTCGATCCGGACGGCATGATCGTCGCCGTCGACATGGGCATTGTCGGGCGGCTCGGCAAGAAGGAACGCCGGTTCCTGGCCGAAATCCTCTATGGCTTCATCACGCGCGATTACCAGCGCGTGGCAGAGGTGCATTTCGAGGCGGGTTACGTGCCCTCCCACCATGATGTCGCAAGTTTTGCTCAGGCGATCCGCGCCATCGGCGAACCGATCCATGGCCAACCGGCCGAAACCATTTCCATGGCCCGCCTGCTGGCCCTTCTGTTCGAGGTCACCGACCTCTTCGAAATGCAGACGCGGCCGGAACTCATCATGCTGCAGAAGACCATGGTCGTGGTCGAAGGCGTGTCGCGCATGCTCGATCCCCGCTTCAACATGTGGAAGGCGGCAGAACCCGTCGTCGGCAGCTGGATCCGCGACAATCTGGGCCCGAAGCGCATCGTCACCGATCTGCGCGACGGGTTGAAGGCCGCCGTGAAACTTGCCGAAGCGGCCCCGGAAATCGCTGCCAAGACGGAAAAATTCCACCAGCAGCTTTTGCACATGACCGAGCACGGCGTGCGCTTCGACGACGCCACGGCGGAAGCCATCGGCAAATCGGAAGCCAAGCACAGTCGCGGCGGCCGCGCGGCGCTCTGGGTGATTGCGGCAAGCCTCGTCTATATCGCCATTCAGCTGAGCTGAGGGGGGCTGCGCGCAAAACGCGAGCAGGCCTTCATTTTGCCCGTTTCTTCATGGTTTGTTAAGAAAACATTCCTCGGAGAACGACGATCCATGGCGCTTGGCGCTTCGCACCGGCTGCATGACGGGGTTGCCGCCGTCGAAACGATGACACGCTTTGCGCTGGCCGTTCTGGCGCTTGCCTCCGGCGTCTACACCTATCTCGGCGTGCGCAGCATCCTGGATGGATCCGCAACCGCCGTCTTCTTTGCCGCCATCATCTATTCCGGCTCCGTCTCGGTCGCGATCTATGCTTTCTGGTCCTATATGGCGCGGTTTTTTCCGCATGTGACGGGTCCGGCCGCCCGTGGCGCCATGCTCGGCGTGATGGCACTCGGCTGCGCGATGATCATTGCCATGTCGAGCTGGCTCAACGCGGCAGCGCTTGCCGGTTCGGCCGCGCTTGAACAGCATCTGGCCGAAACCGTCGAAGGCTATACCGGCGATCTCGACCGGGCGCACCAGAATGCGCTGGCCGCCCAGAGCCTGCTTCCCGATATCCAGCGCGCCTCCGAACGCTTTGCGCAGCTTGCAGATGCCGAGCGCCAGTCCGGGGCGCTCACCGGCACCACCGGCGCCGGCAGCGTCGTGCAGCTGCTTTCCCAGATGTCGGCGCAACTGAAGGAGCTCGGAACCGGCATTGTTGCCTCGCGCGAGCAGGTGGCAAACCTTTTCGAACAAGGCCAGAAGCGGCTGGAGACCATGCGCACGCTCGTTTCCGCCCCCGGCGCCGTCGCCCCGCGCGCCGATCAGTTTTCCGCAGAGGTCGTGGCGCTGACCGGCGTCATCACCTCGCTCAACCAGACCTCGATTGCCCCCTCCATCCGCCGCGCCGCCGACGACCTGTCGCTCGGCTTCATCGCGCCCGTCGCCGATGGGCAGGCGCCGGATCTCGCCAATCGCCAGGATCAGGTCATGGAAACCATCCGGGCTTCCGTCACCGCGCAATCGAAGGTGCTCTCCCAGGCCGCCGACGAAATCCTCGCCCGCCCGCCGGTGGCCGAGCGCCGCTTCGTGCCGCTCTCGTCAGCGGAGGCCGTGCTGCGTTACGCCTCCGATTTCATTCCCGCCTGGGCCGGCGCCATCTCGATCGATCTTCTGCCCGCCGTCCTCGTCTTCATTCTGGCAACCGTGCATGGCGCAATCCGCCGGCAGGAGGAAAACCTGCCCTTCTCGCACCGCATCACGGCAGCCGAGCTTCTGGAGGCGCTGGAGGTGCAGAAGGCGCTCGCTGCCCATGGCATCGATGTCGAGGAAGCTGTTGCCCGCGCCGACCGGCGCAACAGCCACCGGGAGACGCAGGCGGTAGATCTGGCAGACGATCCGGATCGGCAAGCACCGGAAGAGGCGGCGCCCGACGCCCGCGCCAGCGACAAGATCACCAGCCTTGACCGCAGCGCGCTTGCCCGCAAGGGACCACCCGCATCGGGCCTGCCGGCATGAGGCCGGGAGACGCCTTATCCGGCGCCTGGCGAGCCCTTGCCCGCGCCGATGACGGCGTGCTGATGCGTTCTGCCTTCTACGCACTCCTCGTAACGGCCGCCATTTTCCTCGTCGTCGATATCCGCGAATTTGCAAACGAAGCGGCGGGATCGGGTGACGAATATGGTCCCGCCCGCGAACCAATGACCGATCAGCCGCTGCTGCCGCCGGCCGTCACCGATGGCAAGCCGCAGGATGCCCCCGTCGCGCCCAAAACCGATGCGACGGCGCTGCGCCAGCCAATCCGCTTCGAGCTTACCGCAGGCGGCGTTCTGGAGGCGCGCGGCACCATCGATCCGGGCTCGGCGGATCGTTTCAGGACAGAAATCGAGGCGCGCGGCGAATATGTGAAGATCGTGTCGCTGGATTCGCCGGGGGGCGCGGTAAACGATGCTTTGGCCATATCCGCCCTCATCCGCGAAAAGAAGCTGACGACGCGCGTCCGCACCGGTGCGCTCTGCGCCTCCTCCTGCCCGCTCGTCATGGCGGGCGGCATTGTGCGGGAGGCGGAAAAGGACGCCGTCATCGGCGTCCACCAGGTGTTCAATGGCGGCACCACGCGCCCGACGGCCGAGGAAGCCATGGCCGGCGCGCAGGCCACCACCGCCCGCCTCGCCCGCCATCTCGATGCCATGGGCATCGCCCCCGGCCTCTGGTTCCATGCGCTGGAAACCCCGCCGGACCGGCTCTACTATTTGTCCGAGGCTGAGCTGAAGGAATTCAGGCTGGTGACGGCACCCCCACCCCCGGCCGTGGCGCGCAAGAAAACGTAAAACTCAGGGCGGCACGCTTTCCTGTGCCTCGCCCTCCCAACGATGCCCGACGTCAGGGCCGGCTCTGCTTTGCGCGACACAGCCCTCGATTTTTTATCGTGCAACGCAAACGTGATCACCCTTGCAGTTTCTCCTCTTTTCGGTTCAACTGCGCCGCAGTGCCAAAAAATTTGAGGCTTCAACAAAGAAGCCCGGGAACAGCTGAACCGAACGCGGAGCCAGTGAAACCATGCGCATCTCTCCTCATGTCATTCGCCTAGCCTTTGCCGCCTCTGCCGCGCTTCTCTCTGCCACGGCATCCATGGCGCAGACGACACTCAACATGGCCAACTGGCTGCCACCGACCCATCCGCTCGTCACCGAGGTGATGAAGCCTTATGCGGAGGCCGTGAAGACGGCGACCGAGGGCCGCGTGACGGTCAACATCATGCAGGCGCCGCTCGGGCCGCCGGCCGCCCATTTCGATTTTGCCGTCAACGGCGTCGCCGACATCACCTATGGCGTGCAGGGCTATAATCCGGGCCGCTTCAAGACGACCAACATCGCCGAAATCCCTTTCCTCGGCGACACGGCCGAATCCATCTCCGTCGGCTACTGGCGCGTCTTCGACAAGACGCTGCGCAAGGCCGGCGAATATGACAAGGTCCATGTGCTTGGCGTCTTCACCCACGGCCCCGGCCAGATCTTCCTGAAGGGCCGCGACGTTTCCGGGACCGAGCCGCTGAAGGGCGCCAAGATGCGCGTCGGCGGCGGCATCGTCGCCGATCTCGTGAAGGCGCTGGGCGGCGTGCCGGTGGAAGGCCCCTCTTCCAAGACCTATGAGATCATGTCGAGCGGCGTGGCCGACGGCATTACCTTTCCGTTCGAATCGGTTGCCTTCTTCAAGCTGATCCCGATGCTGGATACGGCGCTTGTCGTGCCCGGCGGCCTTTACAACACCTCCTTCTACGTGGCGATGAACAAGGCCAAGTGGGACGCCCTCTCGGACGCCGACAAGAAGGCGATCGACAGCGTGTCGGGTGAAGCGCTGGCGCGTCTCGCCGGCAAGGCCTGGGATGCCGCCGACACCGCCGGCAAGGCGGCCATGGAGGGCAAGATCAAGTTCGTTCCCGCAACGCCCGAGCAGGTGAAGGCAATCGAGACGAGCCTGAAGCCCATCGTTGATGCCAAGCTTGCCGAAACCGCCTCCACCGGCATCGATGCGGCAGCCGCCGTTTCGGCCATGCGGGACGAAATCGCAAAGGCGGCCAAGGGCCAATGAGCGGCACGTCCAAGCCTGCGGGCGCAGGTGGAAAACGGCTGACGGCAACGCATGCGGCCCTTTCGGTAATCTGCGGGCTGATGCTTCTTTCCATGATGTTCGTGACGCTGATTGATGTCGTCGGTCGCTACCTGTTCGGCAGTCCGCTGCAGGGGGCGACGGAACTCACCGCGCTGCTTCTCGTCTCCACGATCTTCATCGGCCTGCCGGCCGTCTGCCTGGACGAGGAAAACGTCACCGTCGACCTCCTCACCGACCACCTGCCCGCCTTCATCCATCCGGCGCGGCGGCTTGTCGTCCGGCTGCTGTCGGCCGTGGTGCTGATGGCCGCCGCCTGGCGCATCTTTGCCCACGGGCAGGCGCTCTCCTCCTATGGCGAAACCACCGTCAGCCTGCATCTGCCGGTGGCGCCCTTTGCCTATCTCTGTGCGGCAGCAACTGCTGTTGCCGCGCTCATCACGCTGCGGCACGCCATTTCCCGTTCCTGACCTGAAAGACACGCCATGAGCTGGCCGATCGGATGCCTTCTCTTCCTGGTGCTGATGTTTGCCGGCCTGCCCATTGCCTTTGCCATGGCGCTGATCGGCTTTATCGGCACCCTGTCGATCATCGGTGTGCAGCCGGCGCTCTCCCTGCTCGGCCAGACCTTTTTCGACAATGGCCGCGAATATTCGCTCTCGGTCCTGCCGCTCTTCCTGATGATGGGCAATTTCGTCGTGCAGTCGGGCGTGGCGGATGATCTTTACAAGGCAGCCCATGCCTGGCTGCGCCACCGCAAGGGCGGCCTTGCCATTGCCACCATTCTGGCCTGCGGCGGCTTTTCCTCGGTCTGCGGCTCCTCGCTTGCCACGGCCGCCACCATGGCCAAGATCGCGCTGCCCTCCATGCGCCGCTACAATTACCCCGACGCCCTGTCCACCGCCTCGATTGCGGCCGGCGGCACGCTCGGCATTCTCATCCCGCCCTCGGTGATCTTCGTTTTCTACGGCATCATTGCCCAGCAGGATATCGGCAAGCTGTTTCTGGCCGGCATCATTCCCGGCATCATAGGCATGGTCGGTTATACGATAGCGGTTATGATTTCGGTGCGCGCCCGTGGCCTTGACCTGCCGACCGAGGAAAAACTGCCGCTGCGCGACCGTCTTCTTGCCACGCGCGGCGTCTCCGGCGCCCTCCTGCTCTTTGCCTTCGTCATGGGCGGCATCTATCTCGGCGTGTTTACCGCAACCGAATCCGCCGGCATGGGCGCGGCCGGCGCCATGGCGCTCACCGTGCTCAAGGGCCGCTTCCGCCTCAAGGAAACCTTTCGCACGCTCTATGACACGGCCAAGAACACCGCCATGATGTTCTTCATCCTGTTCGGTGCGCTCACCTTCACCAATTACGTCAACCTGTCGGGCATGACAGGAGACCTGCAGGCGGCGCTTTCGGGCTTCGACAACCCTTGGGCCATCATCTTCATCATTCTGGCCATCTATCTCGTGCTCGGCTGCCTGCTGGAAAGCCTGTCGATGATCACGCTGACCGTGCCGATCTTCTATCCGGTTGTGGCGGCGGCCGGCTTCGATCTCATCTGGTTCGGCGTCTTCGTGGTGGTGGTGACCGAGATCAGCTACATCACGCCGCCGGTCGGCATGAATGCCTTCGTGCTGCGCTCGGTGGTGAAGGATGTGCCGCTGTCGACCATCTTCCGCGGCCTCGTCCCCTTTGTCGCGCTGGACCTCGTGCGCATCCTTCTCCTGATCTTCATCCCCGCCATGGCGCTCTTCATTCCCTCGCGGATGTGAGCGCCGCGGACGCGATTGCTTCTTTGCCGTCAACCGCTTAGGGTCTGGGGCAAAGAGATGGGTGCGGCCTTTGGCGTTATGACCAGCCGCTCCCTCACCCGCGACGGGAGAGGCTGATGGAGCTTCACGACAAACGCATCCTGCTGATCATTTCCGGCGGGATTGCCGCCTATAAGAGCCTCGACCTGATCCGCCGGCTGCGCGAACGCGGGGCAGCCGTGCGCCCGGTGATGACGCGCTCGGCGCAGGAATTCATCACGCCGCTTGCCGTCGGCGCGCTCTCTGCCTCCCATGTCTACACCGATCTTTTTTCCCGCGAGGATGAGCAGGATGTCGGCCATATCCGGCTGGCGCGTGAATGTGACCTCGTTCTCGTCGCGCCGGCAACCGCCAGCCGGATGGCGAAGATGGCGCACGGCCTTGCCGATGATCTGGCCGGCGCCGTGCTTCTCGCCACAGACCGTCCGGTGCTGATGGCGCCCGCCATGAACCCGAAAATGTGGGATGCGCCCGCCACGCGCCGTAACCTTCAGACCCTGCAGAGCGACGGCATTCACCTCGTTGGCCCAAAGAGCGGCGAAATGGCCGAAAGCGGCGAGGCCGGCACCGGGCGCATGGCCGAGCCGCTGGAGATTGTCGCCGCTGTCGTGGCACTTCTGGCGCCCGGCGAAAAGCCGCTGGCCGGCAAGACGGCCATCGTCACCTCCGGGCCGACGCATGAACCCATTGACCCGGTGCGCTACATCGCCAACCGCTCCTCCGGCAAGCAGGGCCACGCGATTGCCGCTGCCCTTGCAAAACTTGGCGCCGAGGTGACGCTGGTCTCCGGCCCGGTGACGATCCCCGATCCGGCAGGCTTAAGGACCATCCATGTGGAAACGGCAGCCGAGATGCTGTCGGCGGTCACCTCCCATCTGCCCACCGACATTGCGGTGATGGTGGCAGCCGTCGCCGATTGGCGTGTTGCCTCATCCTCCGGCCAGAAGATCAAGAAGCAGCCGGGCGAAGCGCCGCCGCCGCTTAAGCTCACCGAAAATCCGGACATTCTGAAAACCGTCGGCCACCACGAACAGCGCCCGCGCTTCGTCGTCGGTTTTGCGGCCGAAACGCAGAATGTCGAGGAAAACGGCCGCCGGAAACTTGCCGCCAAGGGCGCCGACCTCATCGTCGCCAATGACGTCTCGCCGCAGACCGGCGTGATGGGCGGCGAGCGCAACCGGGTCATGCTGATTGCCGAAAACGGCATCGAAACCTGGCCGGACCTCGACAAGGTTGAGGTGGCGGAAAGACTGGCGGCGACGATTGCGAAACGGCTGAACGCGCTCTGAGCGCGCTCAGAAGCCGCCGAAGGCGAGCCCGACGAGCGCGCCGAGCCCCAGCAGAGCCACCGGGTGCGCGCGGGTGAAGGCTGCAAGGCCACCCGTCACACCCGTAATGGCCGCCAGCAGCCAGGAATGCACCGAGGCCACAGTAATGACGGCGGCACTCGCCGCCACCAGCCCTGCCGTGACCGGCACCAGCCCAGCCTGGACCACGGCCCGCCACGGCCGGTCGCGAAAGCGGTCCCACAGCGTCACGGCAAAGCAGGCAATCAGCGAGGACGGCAGGAATTTTGCCACCGAACTGACGAGAAGGCCGGAAAAGCCCGCCACATGCCAGCCGATCAGCGGCACGATCATCATGTTCGGGCCGGGGGCGGCCTGCGCCAGCGCAAAGAGCGCGCTGAATTCATCGGCCGTGACCCAATGCTGCACCTCCACCACGCGCCTTTGCATTTCCGGCAGCACGGAATTGCCGCCGCCAAAGGCAATCAGCGAGAGTTCGGTAAAGATCACCGCCAGTGCAATCAGGGTCCCACTCATCGTGAAAGCCTCCACGACAGGAAAATGGAAATGGGCGCCATCACCAGCATGGTGGCAAGCAGCGGCAGACGCAGCACGGCAATTGCCACGAACAGCACGACCACTATGGCAAGTGCCAGCGGCCTGTTGAGGAGCGGCTTCATCACCTTCCATGCGAGAGACACGAGCAGGCCGGCCGCGGCCGCCGCAAGTCCGGCAAACAGATGCTCGACAGACGGATCCTGCCGATAGCGGTCGTAGATGGCGCCGAGACAGATGACGATGGCCGTGGGGGCCGCGATAAGGCCCAGGATGGAGGCAAGCGCCCCGCGCCAGCCCTGAAACTTCATGCCGACCGCCACCGACATGTTGATGATATTGCCGCCCGGCAGAAACTGGCAGAGACCGAGCAGATCGGTGAACTCCTCCGCCGTCAGCCAGCGCCGGTCATCCACCATCATCCGCCGGGCCATCGGCAGCACCCCGCCGAACCCCATCAGCCCCAGTCCGAGAAATCCCGAAAACAGCTGGCCGTTTCCCGGTCTTTCTATGGCCTCGCCATCCATGTTGATCGTCGTCATTGCCCATGCCTTGTTGTCTTGCATCCAACTGCTATCCCGGCGCTTTCCCAATGTCCAATATATGGATAGGGTCATCTTCATATTCTGGAGATATGAACATGCTGGAAATCCGCCACCTGCGCTACGCCATTGCCGTTGCCGAAGAGGGCCACATGACGCGGGCGGCCGAGCGGCTGGGGCTCCAGCAGCCGCCGCTCAGCCAGCAGATCAAGGCGCTGGAGACGCTGGTGGGCGCACCGCTCTTTCGCCGCCTGCCGCGCGGCATGGAGATGACCGAGGCCGGGCGTGCCTTCGTGGAACGGGCGCGTCAGGTGCTGTTGGATCTCGATGCGACCGTGGATGCCGCCCGCCGCGCCGCGCGTGGCGAAACGGGGGCGCTTGCCGTCGGCTTTACCAGTTCGGCAGCGTTTCATCCGCTCGTCTCCTCCATTTTTCGCGGGCTGCGGCAGGCCCTGCCGGACCTTGCGCTGCGGCTGGAGGAAGGCGCGACAGACGAACTGACCGGCGATCTTCTGGCCGGCCGGCTGGATGCCGCCTTCATCCGCTCGGCAAGCGACACCCAGTCATCGCTGGTGATAAACCATGTCGACACGGAGGAAATGCTGCTCGCCATTCCCGACGTCCATCCGCTGGCGCATCCATCGCAGAAGAAGCGGCGGATCGAGCTTGCCGATCTCTGCGAAGATGTGTTCATCCTCTACCGGCGCCCAAGCGGCCAGGGACTCTACGACCGCATCATCGCCGCCTGCCAGAGGGCAGGGTTCAGCCCGCGCGTTGCCCAGGAAGCGCCGAAAATGGTGTCCACCTTAAGCCTTGTGGCCGCCGGCCTCGGCGCCTCGATCATTCCGGAATCCATGGCGCGGCTTGAAACCTTCGGTGTCGTCTACCGCCGCTTCACCCAGAGCTCCGGCCTCGTCGCGCCGCTTTATCTCGCGCTGCGTCGGGATGAACAGACAGGCGCTCTTGCCCGCTTTGTCGAGGAAGTGCGCCGCAACGTCAAAGGCGCCGGCAACCCGCCCGACGCATCCTGAGATCAGGCTGCTTCGAGCGCCGTCTGCGGCTGAAACGCAGTGCGCGAAAGACCGCTTGCCGACACGGTGACGGCGCTGCCGTCGGGGATCTCCTCCCAGGCGTCCACATCGTCATTCAGCGGTTCGGAGACAAGACAGTGGCCGGCAGTGCCGCCCATCGGGGCGGCATAGAGGGTCGGCGGACGGTGATCGGTGGCATAACGCACCGCATAAAGGCTTGCGCCATCGGAGAAGGCCGCCGTAAAGCGCACCAGCGGGCTGACATCGTGAGCGCGCGACAGATCCTCGACCGTCGCAATGGCGCGCGCCATGGCGCCGAGCGGATCCCCAGCCATTCCCATTTCAAGCGCCAGCAGGAACAGAAGTTCCGAATCCGTCGTGCCGTTGCGCGCCTCGAACAGTTCGTCCGACAGAAGTGCTTCCATGCGCCGGCGGATACGGTCGAAACCGGCGATCTGGCCATTGTGCATGAAGGACCAGTTGCGGTGGACGAAGGGATGGCAATTGTCGCGCCGGGTTGCCCCGTGCGTTGCAGCGCGCACATGCGCCAGAAACAGCGGCGAGCGGATCTGCCGCGACAGGCTGCGCAGATTGCAGTCGGACCAGGCCGGCAGGATATCGCGGTAGCGGCCCGGTTCCGGATGATCGCCATACCAGGCAATTCCAAAACCATCGCCGTTCGTCGCGGTCTTGGCACGGCTGGCGCAATGGCTCTGCTCGATGAGCGAATGGGCGGGCGAGGAGACAAGCTCCTCCAGATACAAAGGATTGCCGCGATAGGCAGCCCAACGGCACATGATCTCGTCCTGTTGCCAAACGTGCCACCGGAACGGCGGCTCTCACTGTTAAAAAGATCGACCTAAAAACTTAAGCGAGGGTTACCACGCATGCGCCCGGTTTCAACCCCTCGGCAATGGCGTTCGACCGGCAAGATGTCGATTTGATGACCACGACCCATCCCTCTCGAAAGCTCCTGCGTCCACCGCCGGCCTTGCCTTTTGTTCCAGCCGTCCTACCTCCCCCTCATGTTACCGACCGATACATCACGTGAAGACGGGGCGAGCGCCTTGCAACCGGATGGACAGGCACTCGAGGTCCTTTCGAGCGAGCCTCACGGCTGGGCGGTGTTTCTCGACATCGATGGCACGCTGATCGATCTGGCGGAGACGCCCGAAGGAATTGTCGTGCCGCCGGATCTGGCGGGCCATCTCGAGGCCCTGTCGAAACGGCTGGGAGGGGCGCTTGTACTGGTGACCGGCCGTGCCCTGCCCTTTGCCGATGCGTTGTTTTCGCCCCTCGTTCTGCCGATTGCCGGCTTGCACGGCGCCGAGCGCCGGCGCGCCGACGGCAGCATCGACAAGGTGGACGACACTCCGGCCTTTGCCACCCTCAAGCGCTCGCTGGAGCGCGTCACGGCCGACTGGCCGGGTGTCCTCATCGAGGACAAGGGGGCAGCCGTTGCCGCCCATTATCGGCAGGCGCCGGAACGGCAGGAGACGCTCCTTTCCGTCATGACCTCGGCTCTGGAAGAGGCCGGCCCCGATTACGCCCTGCAGCGCGGCAAGATGGTGATCGAGATCCGGCCCGCCCGCGCCAGCAAGGGGGCTGCCCTGCGCGCCTTCCTGTCCGAACCCGCCTTTGCCGGCAGAAAGCCCATCGCCATCGGCGACGACCTGACGGACGAGGCCATGTTCAAGGTCGCAAACGAGTTGGGCGGCCTCTCCATCCGCATCGGCGAGGGCGGTGAAACGGCAGCCCGTCTCAGCCTTCCCTCGGCCGAAGCCCTGCGACAGATCCTGAAGCGACTGGCCTCTGCCTGAGAAAACCCGCGTCCAAAGCCTCAAAAAGGAGTATGTCCCTTGAGCCGTCTCGTCGTCATTTCCAACCGCGTTCCCATGCCGGAGAAAAACGGCGATGCGCCTGCCGGCGGCCTTGCCGTGGCGCTGGAGGCTGCGCTGGAAGAGCGCGGCGGCGTCTGGATGGGCTGGTCGGGCAAATCCAGCGGCAGCAAGGAGCCCGCGCCGCTGAAGCTTACCGAGCGCGGCAACATCACCTATGCGCTGACCGATCTCACCCAGACGGATGTCGAGGAATATTACCACGGCTTTGCCAACCGCGTGCTCTGGCCGATCTGCCATTACCGGCTGGATCTCGCCGAATATGCGCGCAAGGAAATGGCCGGCTATTTCCGCGTCAACCGCTTCTTTGCCCATCGTGTCGCACCGCTGATCCAGCCCGACGACGTGCTGTGGGTGCATGATTATCATCTGATCCCGCTGGCTGCCGAACTGCGCCAGATGGGCTTTAAAAACAAGATCGGCTTTTTCCTGCACATTCCCTGGCCGCCGGCCGATGTGCTGTTTGCCATGCCGGTGCATGAGGAAATCATGCGCGGGCTTTCCCATTACGATCTCGTCGGCTTCCAGACCGATCATGATCTTGAAAACTTTCGCGGCGGCCTGGTGCGCGAAGGCTTTGGCAACGCCATCGGCGATGGCCTGTTCACCTCCAACGGGCGCACCTTCAAGGGCGATTTCTATTCGATCGGCATCGAGACGGCCGCCTTTGCCGAATATGCCCGCAAGGCCGCCAACAGCGTGATGGTGCGCAAGGCGCGCCAGAGCATGGAAAACCGCGATCTCATCATCGGCGTCGACCGGCTGGATTATTCCAAGGGCATCACCCAGCGCATCGATGCGTTCGAATCTTTCGTGCAGCGCAACCCGGCCCATCAGGGCAAGGTCACCTATCTGCAGATCACGCCGAAATCCCGCTCCGAAGTGCCGGAATACGAGCAAATGCAGCGCACCGTGGCCGAGCAGGCCGGTCGCGCCAACGGTGCGCTCGGTGCCGTCGACTGGGTGCCGATCCGCTATATCAACCGCTCCATCGGTCGCCCGGTTCTCGCCGGTCTTTACCGGCTGGCGAAGGTTGGCCTCGTCACGCCGCTGCGCGACGGCATGAACCTTGTCGCCAAGGAGTTCGTGGCAGCGCAGGATCCAGAAGATCCGGGCGTTCTCGTTCTATCCCGCTTTGCAGGCGCCGCGCGCGAACTGAAGGGCGGCCTTCTGGTCAACCCCTATGACATCGAAGGCACCGGCAATGCGATTGCGCGCGCGCTCACCATGGGGCTGGACGAACGCAAGCAGCGCTGGCGCGGCATGATGGATCATCTCCTGGAAAACGACGTCAAACGTTGGTGCGACGATTTTCTCGCCGACCTCACCAGCGATCAGCCGGCAGACACATCTGAACCAGCGGAAACGGCTGCAACAGATGCAAAGCCGGAGACGAGCCAGGCGCAGAGTTGATCGGTTTCCGCCGTTGCCTCTTCCGGCGGCAGGATCCAGTATCCCCGCTCCGGCGCCTGAAGTACCGGCCCGGTCTTGATGAGCAGCCCGGCCTCCAGCAGCGGATCGACAAGTCCGAGCCAGCCGAGCGCCAGCCCCTCGCCGGCAATCGCTGCCTGTACCACAAGCGCATAGGTGTTGAAGCACAAGACGCCCCGCCCGTCCGGAAGATCATGGCTGGTGCCAAGGTCGCGCAGATAGGCCTGCCAGTCATACCAGGGCGAGGGCCCTTGCGTATCGAGATGCAGCAGGATCGCCCGTGCGATGGCATCGGGACTGTCGAGCGGGCCGTTCTGTTTCAGGAAGCCCGGCGCGCAGACGGGCACCACCCGCTCGGGCAGGATGAGCGTTCCGACCCGCCCCAATTCGTCCCGCGTACCGAACACCACCGCCACCTCGCTCTCGGCCGGGCGCGCCCGTTCCTCCCGATGGGTGGCGACCAGCTGGATATCGACATCCGGATAAAGCGCGCGATAGGCATGCATGCGCGGCATCAGCCACAGCGCGGAAAAGGCATAGTCGGTGGAAAGCCTGAGCGCCGGGCGGCGTGGACTGCGCCGAAAACCCTGCACCACGCCATCCACATCCTCCACCGCCCGCCGCACCGCCTCGAATAGCCGCCGCCCCTCCGGCGTCAGCGCAACGCCCCGATGGCGCCGCTCCAGGAGGGCGACCTGCAAATGCGCCTCGATGCGGCGGATCTGGTAGCTCACCGCGGGTTGGCTCAGCCCCAGTCGCTCGGCGGCGACCGTGAAATTGCCGCTGCGCCCGACTTCGAAGAAGATCCGCATCCACCCCAGGTCAATCGGGCGCGCTGGCATAGAAAATCCTTTTGGCAAGCATTGAAACAAGCCCTCTTCACAGGCGTTCAGGCCTTTGTGATCAATAAACTGCTCGAAGAGAAGGGGAACTGCAATGAAAACCGTTTCGTGCCTTGCCCGGCTGATCGCCGGCCTCACCATCTCCGTCTGTGCTGCCGGTGCCGCTAATGCCGCAGACGACGCCGCCTGCAAGACCATCCGCCTGTCCGATCCCGGCTGGACGGACATTACCGCCACCAATGCGGTTGCCTCCGTCGTTCTGGACGGCCTCGGCTACACGGCGGATGTGAAGACGCTCTCGGTGCCGATCGGCTACCAATCGATGAAGAACGGCGAGATCGATGTCTTCCTCGGCAACTGGATGCCGGCCCAGAAGGCCTTTATCGACGACCTGACGAAGGCCAAGGCCATCGAGCAGATGGGCACCAATCTTGAAGGCGCGAAATTCACGCTTGCCGTCCCGACCTATGTCGCGGACAAGGGCATCAAGGATTTCGCCGACCTGCAGAAACAGGCTGACGGTTTCGGCAGGAAGATCTATGGCATCGAGCCCGGCGCGCCGGCGAACGCCAATATCCAGAAGATGATCGACGCCAATGATTTTGGCCTCAAGGGCTGGGAACTGGTGGAATCGGGTGAACAGGCCATGCTGGCGCAGGTGGAGCGCGCCGGTCGCGACAAGGGTGATATCGTCTTCCTCGCCTGGGCACCGCACCCGATGAACACGAAGTTTTCGCTGACCTACCTTTCCGGCGGCGATGCCTATTTCGGCCCCAACTTCGGCGGTGCCGAGGTTCATACGCTGGCGCGCACCGGCTGGCCGGCCAAATGCCCGAACGCGGCCATGCTGTTTAAGAACATGCGCTTTGAGATCGGCATGGAAAACGAGTTGATGGGCGCTATCCTTGGCGGCGAGGAGCCGAAGGCCGCGGCCAAGACCTGGCTGAAGGCCAATCCGAAAACCATCGAGCCTTGGCTTTCCGGCGTTTCGACGCTTGATGGCAAGCCTGGCCTTGCAGCCGTTACCAAAAGCCTCGGCCTCTGATCCCAAAACACGATCGCAGCAGGATATCCGCATGACCCGGCCAAACATTCTCATTCTGATGGTGGACCAGCTGAACGGCACGCTGTTTCCCGACGGGCCGGCGGATTTCCTCCATGCACCGCATCTGAAAGCGCTGGCAAAGCGGTCCGTCCGCTTTGCCAACACCTATACGGCAAGCCCTCTCTGCGCGCCGGCGCGGGCAAGCTTCATGTCCGGCCAACTGCCGAGCCGCACCCGCGTCTACGACAATGCCGCCGAATTTGCCTCCGATATCCCGACCTATGCCCATCACCTGCGCGCCAGCGGCTATTATACGGCGCTGTCTGGAAAGATGCATTTCGTCGGACCCGACCAGATGCACGGTTTCGAGGAACGCCTGACCACCGACATCTACCCTGCCGATTTCGGCTGGACGCCGGATTATACCAAGCCCGGCGAGCGAATCGACTGGTGGTATCATAACCTGGGCTCCGTCACCGGCGCCGGCATTGCCGAAATCACCAACCAGATGGAATATGACGACGAGGTGGCCTTCCATGCCTCCGCCAAGCTCTACGACCTTTCCCGCCGCGCCGACGAGCGCCCGTGGTGCCTGACCGTCAGCTTCACCCATCCGCACGATCCTTATGTCGCGCGCAAAAAATACTGGGACCTTTACGACGATTGCGCCGCGCTCGACCCGCCGGGCGACATCCCCGCCTTCGAGGATCTCGACCCGCATTCGAAACGCCTGCTGGAGGCCTGCGATTTTCGCGCCTTCGACATCACGCGGGAACAGGTGCGCCGCGCCCGCCAGGGTTATTTCGCCAATATATCCTATGTCGATGACAAGATCGGCGAGCTTCTGGATGTGCTGAACCGCACCAGGATGGCGGAGAATACCGTGATCCTCTTTGTCTCCGACCATGGCGACATGCTGGGGGAAAAGGGCCTGTGGTTCAAGATGTGCTTCTTCGAGGGATCTGCCCGCGTACCGCTGATGATCGCAGCGCCCGGCTGGCAACCGGCGTTGGTCGAACAGCCGGTCTCGACGCTCGACGTGACGCCGACGCTTGCGGGCCTTGCCGGCATCGATATGGCCTCGCTTGCCCGCTGGACCGATGGCGAGAACCTTTCGGCACTGGCCAGGGGAACCGGCTCACGCAATCCCGTTCCGATGGAATATGCCGCTGAAGGCTCGATTGCGCCGCTGGTGGCGCTTCGCGACGGCCGCTTCAAGCTGACGCTCTGCGAGGCCGATCCGCCGCTGCTGTTTGATCTCAAAACCGATCCGCACGAGTGCGAAAACCTTGCCGGCAATCCGGACCATGCCGCAACCATGATCCGCATGACCGGCGCCATGCTTGCGCGCTGGGATCTTTCCCGCTTTGATGAGGCCGTGCGCGAAAGTCAGGCGCGGCGCTGGGTGGTTTATCCCGCACTGCGCAACGGCGCTTATTTTCCCTGGGATTACCAGCCGCTGCAAAAAGCATCCGAGCGCTACATGCGCAACCACATGGACTTGAACGTGCTGGAAGAGAGCAAGCGTTTTCCGCGGGGGGAGTGAACTCGCAGATTCAACCCGTTCTCGATTCCAGTCCCCCTCTGGCTGCCGCCATCTCCCCCACAAGGGGGGAGAACCCGTGTGGTAAACACCCCGGTTTGAATCGCCGGCAGAACGACTGGGTTAAGCCCTCCCCCTTGTGGGGAGGGTGGGGAGGGGAAGCCCCCCTCACGCCGCCTTGGCGACGTGGTATTCCTTGATGGCGACCATCTTGATCGCCGGATAGCGCTCCGCCTCGTAACGCAGCGAAAACTGGTCCTGCGCCAGAAACACCGGATCGCCATCGAGGTCGCGGGCGATATCGCCGCGCTTGACGGTGAGGAATTTTTCCAGCTCCGCCGGCTGGTCCGACGAAATCCAGCGGCAGACCGAAAAGCGCGACATTTCGAACGACACCGGCAGCGTATATTCCGCCGACAGCCGCTCCTTCAGCACGTCGAGCTGCAGCGCGCCGACGACGCCGACGATGGCGGGCGAACCGTCTTCCGGCGAAAACAGCTGCACGACGCCTTCTTCGGCCATCTGCTGCAGCGCTTCCTTCAGCTTTTTCGCCTTCATCGCATCCTCCAGCCGCACGCGGCGCAGGATTTCCGGCGAGAAGTTCGGCACGCCCTGGAAGACGAGGTTTTCGCCTTCCGTCAGCGTGTCGCCGATGCGCAGCGTGCCGTGGTTGGGGATCCCGACCACGTCGCCGGCATAGGCCGTATCGGCGAGCTGCCGCTGCGAAGCAAAGAAGAACTGCGGTGCCGTCAGGCCCATCAGTTTTCCCGTGCGGGCAAGCTTTGCCTTCATGCCGCGCTCCAGCTTTCCCGAGCAGATGCGGGCAAAGGCGATGCGGTCGCGGTGGTTGGGGTCCATATTGGCCTGGATCTTGAAGACGAAGGCCGTCATCTTGTCTTCAGCCGCATGCACCTTGCGCACATCCGCCACCTGGTCGCGCGGCGGAGGGGCAAAATCGCCAAGCGCGTTGATAAGATCGCGCACACCAAAATTCCTGAGCGCCGAGCCGAAGAAGACCGGCGTCATATGGCCTTCGAGAAAGGCCTGGCGGTCAAACGGGCGACAGGCCTCGCGCGCCAGTTCCAGCTCGTCGATAAAGGCATCGCGTTCGTTTTCCGGCAGATGCTCGGCCACGCTCTGCGGACCGTTCACCGGCGTCGGCTCCACCTGCGTATCGGAGCCGCGATAGGTGTTTTGCGCCAGATTGTAGGAACCGCAGAAATTCTTCGAACGCCCGACGGGCCAGGTCACCGGGGCCGTATCGAGCGCCAGCTTTTCCTCGACCTCGTCCAGGATCTCAAACGTGTCGCGCGCTTCGCGGTCCATCTTGTTGACGAAGGTGATGATCGGGATGTCGCGCATCCGGCACACTTCAAACAGTTTTAGCGTGCGCGGTTCGATGCCTTTGGCGCCATCGATCACCATGACGGCGGCATCCACCGCCGTCAGCGTGCGATAGGTATCGTCGGCAAAGTCCTCGTGGCCGGGCGTATCGAGAATGTTGAAGACATTGCCATCAAATTCGAAGGTCATGACCGAGGTCACGACCGAAATGCCGCGTTCGCGCTCGATCTTCATCCAGTCGGAGCGCGTCTGGATGCGGTCTTTCTTCGCCTTCACCTCACCGGCCAACTGGATGGCGCCGCCGAACAGCAGCAGCTTTTCCGTCAGTGTCGTCTTGCCGGCGTCCGGGTGCGCGATGATCGCGAAGGTGCGGCGGCGGGAAACCGCCTCTGCAATGCTTTCGGCCATTGGTCAAAAATCCTTTGAGTTGCCGCGTATCTAGCGATTTAAGGCCGAGTATGCAATTGACCTCGACAACAGGAATGGCCCGCGCCGCAGAAGGAGAGCCCGACATGTCCGACACGCGCCCTGACCCGAACGCGGATCCCGGCATTAGCCGAAGCGGCCCGATGCTCAACCTCGTGCGCCTTGCCCATGGCGAAGGCCTGGAGCTTCCCGCCTATGAGACGGCCGGCGCCGCCGGCATGGACATCCGCGCCGCCGTCTCCGACCCGATGACCCTTGCGCCGGGCGCCCGCGCACTCGTGCCGACCGGCTTCATCTTCGAGATCCCGCACGGCTTTGAAATGCAGGTGCGCCCGCGCTCCGGCCTTGCCTTCAAGCACGGCGTGACCTGCCTCAACACGCCCGGCACCATCGACAGCGATTACCGCGGCGAAGTGAAAGTGCTGCTGATCAACCTCGGCGATGCCGATTTCATCATCGAGCGCGGCATGCGCGTGGCCCAGCTCGTCATTGCTCCCGTGGTGCAGGCGGGCGTCACGGAAACCGATACGACGAGCGAAACCGCCCGCGGTGCCGGCGGCTTCGGCTCGACAGGCGTCTGATCATGCCCCGGGCCGCCGACACGTCCCGGCTTGTTCTGCGGTCGGATTATTTTGACGATCCCCGGGCCTGGCATGCCTTCTGCGACCTTCTGAAGGATATCTTCGGCATCGATGTGACGCCGCTGGAAGGCCTCGGCGGCCCGGACCCGACCTGCAGTCCCACGGGCTTTTTCGACCAGGACGGCTGCTGCATCGCCAATCTCAGCGCTTTCTCAATGCCGCTCATGATCGCGGGAAGGATCGTGCGCGCCGCCGGCTGGCAGTCCGGCGCGGTACGCCCCGCATGGCGTGGCCGCGGCCTGTTCCGGCAGCTCATGGACATCACCTTCGACCGCTGCCGCGCCGCCGGTTATGAGGCCATGGTGCTGACGACCCGGCATCCCGGCCTCTACGAGCCCTACGGCTTCAAAACCCTGCCGCAGGCGCGCTTTTTTTGCCCCACTCCGTCACGGCCAGTCTCTGCACGGGTTGCGTCGACTACAGTTTCACGCGCACGCCGGCTCGATATCCGCGATGCCTCAGATCTTGCCCTCCTCCGCAAAGCCCTTGCGGACCGCACGCCGGTCTCAAAAAATTTCGCCGTGCTCGATCAGTCCCACATGTTCCTGCTCAACGCTTGGCTTTCTCCCTCCGTTTCCCTGCACTGGCTCGAACACGCAAACTGCATCGTGGCTACGGATGTATCATCGCCCGACCGCCTGTCGCTCCTCGATGTCATCGCAAGCGAGATGCCGACGCTGAGCCAGCTTCAAGCCGCCCTCGCCCCGACGGCCGTTGAGGTGGATGTCCATTTCCCGCCGGATCTCCTTTCGATCTCCGACGGCTTTGCAACAACAGCTGCCGACGACGGGCTTGCACTGATGATGTGGCACCGCGACGGCGAGTTCCCCGCAGGCCCGGTGCGGCTTTCACCCATGGCGGATTTCTGATCGGCTTCTCCTTCGCCGCCGGCTGGCCTCCCCGAAATTGATGGCGCCTTCCGGCCAGAAGCCGGTTTTCCGATGCGCGATGTTGGAGTATTGGCTTTTCCAGAGGAGGAACCCATGACCATCACCACACTCATTGCCTATGCTGCTGCCCTCTTCATTGCCGCCGCCATTCCCGGGCCCGGCATGACGGCGATCGTCGCGCGGGCATTGGGATCCGGCTTTCGCCCGACCTTCTTCATGGGACTCGGCCTCATTCTCGGCGATCTCGTCTATCTCACCGCTGTCGTTCTGGGTCTTGCCATCGTCGCGCAGAATTTCACGACGCCCTTCCTCATCATCAAATATGCAGGCGCCGCCTACCTCATCTACATTGCCTTCAAGCTCTGGACCGCCGGCCTCCTGCCGCAGGAGATCGAGGCAAGACGCGCCCCGAGCATCGGCCTTTCCTTCCTCTCCGGCCTGCTCGTGACACTCGGCAATCCGAAAACCATGCTGTTCTACGTGGCGCTGGTGCCGACGCTCATTCCGCTGCAGTCGATCGGCCCGAAAGATTATGCAGCGCTGGTCGGGCTGACCTTCGTCGTGCTGATGGCCGTGCTCATTCCCTATATCCTGCTTGCCTCCCGCGCCCGCCTCCTCCTCAAGAGACCGGCGGCGCTGACGGTTCTCAACCGGTCTGCCGCGAGCATCTTGGCAGGCACCGCCGCCTATATCGCTGCCCGCTGACGCCGCTCCGCCTCTGGCCGAGGCTTCCCGCCGGTTCCCATACGCCCGCGGCGGCCTCCTCCTTGCATGTCACACGAGCGCATCGGGCGCGATGAGAGCAGCCGCGCCGCCTACGCCGCAGCCGTCAGCCGCTCGCCGGCAATCCGGTAGGAAATCGCTTCGGCCAGATGAATGCGCCCCACCCGCTCATGCCCGTCGAGATCGGCCAGGGTTCGGGCAACCTTCAGCACCCGGTGATAGCCGCGCGCCGAAAATTTGAGCTTTTCCGCCGCATCGCGCAGAAGCTGCAGTCCCCCGGCATCCGGTTCGGCAAAGCCCTCGATCAGCGCTGTCGAGCAGCGGGCATTGGTGCCGATGGCTGGAAAGCCGGCCTTTGCAAAACGCTCGCGCTGGCGGTCTCTTGCTGCAGCAACCCTTGCCGCAACCGTTGCGCTGCTTTCCGCCGGGCGCGGCCGGATGAGGTCGGTGGCCGAAACCGAAGGCACATCGATGCGGATATCGATGCGATCCATCAGCGGCCCGGAAATCCGGCTCTGGTAATCGCTGACGCAGCGCGGGCCGCGCGCGCAAGCATGCCCCGGTTCTCCCGCCATGCCACAGCGGCACGGGTTCATCGCCGCCACCAGTTGGATGGCGGCGGGATAGGTGATGCGGTGATTGGCGCGAGCAATGACGCATTCGGCCGTTTCCAGCGGTTGGCGAAGCGCATCGAGCACCTGCGGCGAAAATTCGGGAAATTCGTCGAGAAACAGCACGCCATGATGGGCAAGCGAGGCCTCACCGGGCTTTGCCCTGAGGCCACCACCGACAAGCGCTGCCATGGTGGCGGAGTGATGCGGCGTGCGAAACGGCCGCCGGTCCGAAAGCTTGCCGCCCGACAGCTGGCCGGCAATCGAATGGATCATCGAAACCTCCAGCAGTTCCGCCGCCGAAAGCGGCGGGAGGATGGAGGGAAGCCGCGCCGCCAGCATGGATTTACCCGAGCCGGGAGGCCCCACCATCAGGAGATTGTGGCCACCGGCCGCGGCCACTTCCAGCGCCCGCTTGGCGCTTTCCTGCCCCTTGATGTCGGCGAGATCCGGCAGGTTGGCGGGCGCTGCCCGCACCGCCGGCTGTGGCCGCGACAGAACCTGCGTGCCGCGAAAATGGTTGGCCAGCGCAATCAGGCTGCGCGGCGCCAGGATGTCGATGGCGCTGCCGGCCCAGGCGGCTTCCGCGCCGCTGTCGAAGGGGCAGATCAGGCCCTTATCCTGCGCATTGGCGCCGATGGCGGCCGGCAGCGCGCCGGCAACGGCCGCAAGCGTGCCATCCAGATTAAGCTCGCCCAGCACCACATAGCCGCCGAGCGCATCGGCCGGGATGGCGCCGAGAACCGCCATCAGGCCGAGCGCGATCGGCAGGTCGAAATGCGAACCTTCCTTCGGCAGGTCGGCCGGGGCAAGATTGATGGTGATCTTCTTCGGCGGCAGCGCAAGGCCGGACGCATGAAGCGCTGCCTGCACCCGCTCCCGGCTTTCGGCCACGGCCTTGTCCGGCAGGCCGACGATATGCATTCCCAGCTTGCCGGGGCCGACCATGACCTGCACATCCACAGGCACGCCCTCTATGCCCTGGAACGCCACCGTGCTGACGCGCGCCACCATGCCCCTGCCCCTTTTTGCGCCCGCGTTCCACTCACTGAAGTTGTTGTGGCGCCTAAATACAATCAAACACAATCACGGGACTAAAACAAGAACATTCGCGGAACAATTTTATCCAGTTACTGTATTAGATTTTTCTGTATTTCCATAAACGGAACAAAGGAGAACAGGGGTGACGAGCACACGGGCGCGACGCAGCATCAGCCCCGCTTTTCTTCGATAGCGTCCCACAACAGAGCTGCAACATCGGCACCGCCGAACTTCTTGACCTCGCGAATGCCGGTGGGCGAAGTAACGTTGATCTCCGTCATGAAGTCGCCGATCACGTCGATGCCGACGAAGAGAAAACCGCGTTCGCGAAGGGCAGGCCCGATGCGGGCGCAGATCTCTTCTTCGCGCGCCGTCAATTCAGTCGCCTCGGCGCGCCCGCCCACATGCATGTTCGAGCGCGCGTCGTGCTCGGCCGGCACCCGGTTGATGGCGCCAACGGGCTTGCCGTCGACCAGCAGAATGCGCTTGTCGCCCTTGCGCACCGCCGGCAGATAACCTTGCGCAATAAAGGGTTCGCCGCGATACATCTGGGAAAACATTTCGAGCAGCGAGGTGAAATTGCGGTCGTCGCGGGTGGAGTGAAACACGCCGGCGCCACCATTGCCATAAAGCGGCTTCAGGATGATATCGCCGATCTCGTCGCGGAAGCGTGTGATTTCGCCGACATCGCGCGAGATCAGCGTCGGCGGCATGAGGTCGGCAAATTCGGTGACAAAGATCTTTTCCGGCGAATTGCGCACCCAGGCCGGATCGTTCACCACCAGCGTCTTCGGATGCAGCCGCTCCAGCAGATGGGTCGAGGTGATATAGCCCATGTCGAAGGGCGGATCCTGGCGCAGATGAATGACATCCATCGTCGACAGATCGACGCGTTCGCGTTCGCCCAGCGTGAAATGATTGCCCTTTTCGTCGCGCAGCGCCATCGGTTCGATGGCGGCGAAGATGCGGCCGTCGCGCATGGTCAGCCGGTCGGGCGTGTAGTGGAAAAGCTCATAGCCGCGCGCCTGCGCCTCGAGAGCGATGGCGAAGGTGGAATCACCCGCGATGTTGATGCTGGACACATGGTCCATCTGGAACGCGACTTTGCGGATCTTGGCCATACCCTGCCCCTTGTCAAATTGCCCGCCAGATGTAGGACGGCGGCTCCTGGATGGCAACGGGCTTGGCCTTGTCAAAACGCATCCGGGAAATGGCGCGGCAACCGCCACGGCCTGATGGCAATGATATCATAGCGTTGCGACAGGCGGGCCGCATCGCTACGGCGCGAAAGCCAAAGGTCGCTGGCCGCCCTGATGCGCTGTTGCGACAGCGAACCGACGGCATCCACGGCCGCCGTCTCCAGCCGCCTCGCCTTCACCTCGACGAACGCCACAAGGTCACCCTTGCGCGCCACGATGTCGATTTCGCCCAAGGGCGTGCGCACCCGAAGGGCAAGGATGCGGTATCCCTTGGCCACCAGGAACAGGGCGGCGAGATATTCCGAAAAGCGGCCGCGGCGCTCGGCTTTTCGGCGCCTCCCCTGCGTGCCGCTCTTAGCCGCCATCTGCACCCTTCAGCTCGATCAGGCGCTGGTAGAGATCCTTGCGCGACAGGCCGGTGAGGCGCGCTGCTTCCGCAGCGGCCTTTGTGGCGGGCATGGAGAGCGCCAGTTCCTTCAGCATCACGTCGACATCGACGGCGGCTGGAATATCGTCATAGGCCGGCGGGCCGATGACGAGCACGATCTCGCCCTTTACCGTGCGCTCTTCGTCGTAATAGGCCGAGAGTTCGCCAAGCGTGCCGCGACGAAACTCTTCAAATGTCTTGGTGAGTTCCCGGCACACGCAGGCCGCTCGCGTCGGCCCCAGCACGTCGGCGGCAATCGCCAGCGTATCGCCGATCCGGTGCGGCGATTCAAAGAAGATCAGCGTGGATGGAATTTTCGACAGTTCCGCCAGCCGGTCGCGCCGCCCCTTGTCCTTCACCGGCAAAAACCCCGCAAACAGGAAGGCATCGGACGGCAGGCCGGAACCGACAAGGGCTGCGAGCGGGGCCGAAGGTCCGGGGATCGGCACCACGCGGTAGCCCGCCTCAATCGCCATCTGCCCAAGCCGGTAGCCGGGATCGGAGACGAGTGGCGTGCCGGCATCCGAGACCAGCGCCACGGATTTGCCCGCCTCCAGCGCCGCGAGAAGCCGCGGTCCCGCCTCATTGGCATTGTGCTCGTGATAGGCATACGGGCGGTTGACGATGCCGAAGCGGTCGAGCAGCACGCGGGTGACGCGCGTATCCTCGCAGGCCAGCACATCGGCCCCGGCCAGCGTCTCCAGCGCCCGAAGCGTGATGTCGCCGAGATTGCCGATGGGGGTCGCCACCAGATAGAGCGCCGGCTCCAGCGGCCGTGCCGGTACTGCCACATTGGCCACCCGATAGGTGCGCCCCGAGGTATTTTCGTCTTCCGTCACGGTCTCATCAGGCCTTTCATTTTCAGGATGCCTTTATGCGGGACGCGCCTTCATTCAGCAAGCGCGCGCCGCATCCTGCGGAAAGCTGTGAGCCGATGAGCCCGTGGCAGGAAATAAACCCCGCCGGACCCGGCCACCTCTTGCCTTTTCGTTAAAAACTCTGCCATTTTGCCCGTCCACATCGTCCGACCAGACTGCGGACAGAAATAACATGCCGGCTCCCCTTACGAACCGGCACGGTCGAAAGCGGTAGCGTCCATGCGTATAACTCTTGAGCGGTCCAACCTCCTGAAGTCGCTGAACCATGTCCACCGGGTGGTGGAGCGGCGCAACACGATCCCGATCCTGTCAAACGTGCTGCTGAAGGCTTCCGGCAATGATCTGGCCCTGAAGGCGACCGACCTTGATCTGGAGATCACCGAGGAAGTGCCGGCCATGGTCGAACAGGCAGGCGCCACCACGGTGCCGGCGCATCTTCTCTATGAAATCGTGCGCAAGCTGCCGGATGGCGCCGAAGTCCGGCTTGCCACCAATCCGGATGGCGCCAGCATGACTGTGCAGTCCGGCCGCTCAAAATTTTCGCTGCAATGCCTGCCGGAATCGGATTTTCCGGATCTGACGGCCGGCACATTCAGCCACGGCTTCAAGATCAAGGCGACCGATCTGAAGATGCTGATCGACCGCACGCAGTTTGCCATCTCGACCGAAGAGACGCGCTATTACCTCAACGGCATCTTCTTCCACACGATCGAGGCCGGCGGCGAACTGAAGCTGCGGGCTGTCGCCACCGACGGCCATCGCCTCGCCCGCGCCGATATCATCGCGCCCTCGGGCTCGGAAGGCATGCCGGGCATCATCATTCCGCGCAAGACCGTCGGCGAGCTGCAGAAGCTCGTGGACAACCCCGAGACAATCGTCACCGTCGAAGTGTCGGACGCAAAAATCCGCCTCACCATCGGCCAGGTGGTGATGACCTCAAAGCTGATCGACGGCACCTTCCCCGATTACCAGCGCGTCATCCCGACCGGCAACGACAAGGAAATGCGCGTCGATTGCCAGAGCTTTACCCGCGCCGTAGACCGCGTCTCGACGATTTCCTCCGAGCGCGGCCGCGCCGTGAAACTGGCGCTCAGCGAAGGCCAGCTGCTGCTCACCGTCAACAATCCGGATTCGGGCAGTGCGACGGAAGAAGTCGCCGTCGGCTATGACAACGACGCGATGGAGATCGGCTTCAACGCCAAGTATCTTCTTGATATTACTGCACAGCTTTCCGGCGAGGATGCCATCTTCATGCTGGCCGACGCCGGCTCGCCGACGCTGGTGCGCGACACCGCAGGCGACGATGCGCTCTATGTTCTGATGCCCATGCGGGTATGATTTTGAAAGGGACCGGTTCGCCGGTCCCTTTTTTTGCCGCATTTTGGATGCGACATTTTTTCATGAATTTGCGTCATCACGACGCGATCACGTGAGGCTTTGATGGCCGGGAGATCATGCATGGAGTTGCGCCTGAAAGAGCGGCTTGGCCGCAAATTCGATGAGGAAATTCGCTTCTTCAAGGGCTGGATGGACGGGCCGAAAAGCGTCGGCGCGATCCTTCCGACTTCCGGCGTCACGGCGCGGCGCATGGCAAGCGTCATTAACCCGCAATCGGGCCTTCCCGTGCTGGAGCTTGGACCCGGCACCGGCATCATCACCAAGGCCATCCTGCAAAAGGGCATTGCGCCGGAAAATCTCGTTTCGATCGAATTCTCGACGGATTTCTACCAGCACCTCACCCGGACGTTCCCGCGCGTCAACTTCATCAATGGCGATGCCTTCGATCTGGACAGAACGCTGGGGGATTTCCGCAACCGCCAGTTCGACGCTGTGATTTCCGCCATTCCGATGCTGAGCTTTCCGATGGAGCGGCGCATTGCGCTTCTGGAAGATCTGCTTGACCGCATGCCCCGCGGCCGCCCGGTGATCCAGATCACCTATGGTCCGGTCTCGCCCATCGTCGCCCGGCCTGACCGCTACCAGATCAAGCACTACGATTTCGTCGTGCGTAACATTCCCCCGGCGCAGCTGTGGACCTATACAAGGCCCTGACGGTTTCAACGGGGACGCGCCTTCGATGTTTGCCCTTTACATCACCCATCCGCAGGTGAAGATTTCGGCCGACGTGCCGGTGCCGCAATGGGGCCTGTCCGAGATCGGGATCGAGCGCACGCGCAAGGCCGCGGCCTTGCCCTGGGTGAAGCGCCTGTCGCGCATCGTCTCAAGCGGCGAGACGAAGGCCATCGAGACGGCGGCGATCCTTGCCGAGGCGGCCTCGGTGATACCCGAGATCGATGAGGCCATGCACGAAAACGACCGTTCGGCGACCGGCTTCCTGCCGCCGCCGGCCTTCGAGGCGGCCGCCGACTGGTTCTTTGCCCACCCGCAGGAGAGTTTCAAGGGCTGGGAGCGGGCGGTGGATGCGCAGGCGCGGATCGTTTCTGCCGTCGCCCGCGTGCTTGCCGATCACGATCCGGCGCGGCCCATCGCCTTTGTCGGCCATGGCGGCGTCGGCACCCTGCTCAAATGCCATCTCGCCAGCAAGGCGATTGCGCGGGACGGCGACCAGCCGGGCGGCGGCGGCAATCTTTTTGCCTTCACGGCCGCCCGCTCCCTTGTCGATTGCCGCCTCACATGCGACTGGACGCCGATGGAATTCTGGCAAGGAGACAGAGGATGACCCCACGCGACCGCCTGATCGTCGGGCTCGACGTTCCAACCGTTGCAGAGGCGGAAAGCCTTGTCACAACGCTCGGTTCGGACGTCTCCTTCTACAAGATCGGCTATCAGCTGGTCTTTGCCGGCGGTCTGGAGCTGGCGCGTGATCTGGTGGCCGATGGCAAACAGGTGTTTCTCGACATGAAGCTGCTCGACATCGACAATACGGTGGCCAAGGGCGTCGAAAACATCGTCAAGATGGGCGTGACCATGCTGACGCTGCACGCCTATCCGAAAGCCATGCGCGCGGCCGTGGACGCCGCAAAGGGTTCGAACCTCTGCCTGCTTGGCGTTACCGTTCTCACCTCCATGGACGATGCCGATCTGCGCGAGGCCGGCTATGAATACGACCCGCACACGCTGGTGCTGACACGCGCCGAGCAGGCACGCGCAGCCGGTATGGGCGGCATCGTCTGCTCGGCGGAAGAATCGGCCGCCGTGCGAAAGATCATCGGTCCTGACATGGCGCTCGTCACTCCCGGCATCCGACCGACAGGGGCTGACGCCGGCGACCAGAAGCGCGTCGTCACTCCCTACGACGCCCTGAAGGCCGGCTCCAGCCATCTCGTCGTCGGCCGCCCGATCGTCAAGGCTGCGGATCCGCAGGCAGCGGCCCGTGCCATCCTTGCCGAGATGGCGACGGCGCTTTAAGCCTTCGGTTCTGGAAAAATCATGCACAAGGAGAGGCAAGACATGGCCAAGGGATACTGGATCGCCCGCATCGATATCAAGGAGCCGGAGCGCTACAAGGATTATGTCGCGGCCGCCAAGCCGGCGTTTGAAAAATACGGCGCGGTGTTTCTGGCCCGCGGCGGCGAGGCCGTGGCGCTGGAGGGCACCGGCCGGGCCCGCAATGTCGTCATCGAATTTCCCTCCGCACAGGCCGCCATCGACTGCTTCCATTCGCCCGAATACCAGATCGCCGCAAAGATCCGCCAGGAAGTGGCAGACGGCGAACTTCTGGTCGTCGAAGGCGTCTGATCCTGCCGAAGGCCGGCCATGCGGCCGGCATTCAAACCGGCCTGCGGTTTTTGGCCGCCTGCACGCGCCTGGACCTTGAAGGACACTTCACCTTGCCGGGCGGATCGGCTAGAGACAGAGGAAGATAGATCTCTCCCAAGGCTTCCGGAGCACTGCCATGACCATGTCCAATCTTCCGCCGCTCGTCACCGTGTTCGGAGGCTCTGGCTTTGTCGGCCGGCATGTGGTGCGCGCGCTCGCCAAGCGTGGCTATCGCATCCGGGTTGCGGTGCGCCGTCCCGATCTGGCGGGCTTCCTGCGTCCGGCCGGCTATGCGGGCCAGATCCAGCTGGTGCAGGCGAACCTGCGCTACCGCGCCTCGATCGATCAGGCCGTTGCCGGTTCGAGCCATGTGGTCAACTGCGTCGGCATCCTGTTTGAAAGCGGCAAGAACTCGTTCGATGCCGTGCAGGAATTCGGCGCCAAGGCCGTGGCTGAGGCTGCCCGCGCCGCCGGCGCCGGCCTGACGCATGTCTCGGCCATCGGTGCCGACGCCAAGTCGGCCTCCTCCTATGCCCGCTCCAAGGGCCGCGCCGAAGAGGCGATCCGCTCGATCCTGCCGGGTGCGGTGATCCTGCGCCCCTCGATCGTGTTCGGTCAGGAGGACAATTTCTTCAACAAGTTCGCCGACATGGCCCGCACCATGCCCTTCCTGCCACTGATCGGCGGCGGCAAGACGAAGTTCCAGCCGGTCTTCGTGGAAGATCTGGCTGAAGCCGTGGCGCTCTCGGTGGACGGCAAGGCCGTGCCCGGCGCCACCTACGAACTTGGCGGCCCGGAAGTGCTGAGCTTCAGGCAGTGTCTCGAGGAAGTGCTGCGCGTCACCTATCGCAAGCGCAGCTTCGTCGGCCTGCCGTTTGGCGTCGCCAGCTTCATCGGCAACATCGCCTCCAAGATCCCGCTCATCACGCCGCCGCTCACCGGCGACCAGGTGACGCTGCTGAAGACGGACAATGTGGTCTCGAGCGCCGCCGAAAAGGAAGGGCGCACGCTGAAAGGCCTCGGCATTGCCCCGACGCTTCTGGCGAGCGTCCTGCCGAGCTATCTCGTGCAGTATCGCATCCACGGCCAGTTTACCGGCACCGGCAAGGCCGCCTGAGGCGCTTGCCTGTTAATTGATCCAGGATGCAACACAAACAGGCAAGCCGAGCGTCTGCCTGTTTTCGTATTTCCTGATGTGACACAAAAGTCGCAAGGCTTCACCGCATGCCGTTAACCGCTGGTTCATCAACATGGCCTATTGAAGTCTTGAGGCTCGGCCCGTAAACCGCAGCCTCTCTCAATGACGACTCGTATGGCCGTGACACAGATTCCATCCTCCGAAAGGCACTTCTCCATGGGCAAGTCCATCGCACTGTTTTTTGCGTGTGCGGCACTGGTCATTCTTGCCGGCTCCTTCCTGGCGCCGGGCACGGTTGCGGCCAACAAGGGCGCCTGCGCCCCGGCCTATGGCGTCGATCCGTGCAGCACCACAAGCTCGATCCGTCGCTGATCACGTAAGCGCCTGCCCGCCCCGCTCCCAAGGGGTCTGAGGCACCGATCGCGAACCGAACCGATCCCATCAAAAAAGCCGGGCCGCTTCTGCGACCCGGCTTTGTTTTTGGTCCCGGCAACGGTGAATCAGGCGATCATGCCGAAGGAGGCAAAGCCGAGGAGCAGGACGCCGAGGATGATGCGATAAACGGCAAACACGGTGAAACGGTTGGTCTGGATATAGGAGAGCAGCCATTTGACCGCGATGAAGGCAACCACCGTCGAGGTGACGAAGGCGATGCCGAGCGATGTCCAGTCTTCACCGGCCACACCCTGGTCTTTCAGCGTCTTCAAAAGCTGATAGGCGCTCGCCGCATACATGGTCGGAATGCCGACGAGAAAGGCAAATTCCGTGGCAGCGGCGCGGTTGCCCGTGCCGGCCAGCATGGCGACGAAGATCGTGGCGCCCGAGCGCGACGTGCCCGGAAACACCCCGGCCACCACCTGCGCAATACCGACCAGAATGGCGGCAAGCCAGGTGATGCGCGTGCTCTGCGGCCGTTTGGCAGCCGCCCATTCGGCAAAGATCATCCAGAACCCGCCGATGATCAGCGCCCAGGCAATCGGGCTTGCATCTTCCGGCAGTTCAAAGCCCAGCTTCTTGACGAGGAGGCCGAGCACGGCGGTGATCAGGAAGGCCACGATGAGCTTCAGCGCATAATCGCGGTTTTCCGGTTCGCGCCAGCCGAGAACGAGGTTCAGAAGCCGGCGCCAGTAGATGATGGTGACGGCGATGATCGCGCCGGCCTGGATCACGATGTTGAACGTGTCGGACCGGCTGCCCAGCCACTGCTCGGCAATGATGAGATGGCCGGTGCTGGAAATGGGCAAAAATTCGGTGATCCCCTCGACCACCCCAAGAATGAACGCGCTAAGTATGCTCTGGTCCGCCATTCTTAATCCTTTATTGAGTAGATGACGACAGTTTGAAGGAGTTGGGTCGGCATTGCTTGTGCTGGGCTTACCAAACCCATATAGCTGCATTACGTCAGGCCTGTGCAAGATGCGAGCCATCCTCCCTGTCGAATCATCATAAAGTTCATGTGTCCATGCCCACCCTCTATCATCACCCGATGTCTTCCGCGTCGCGTTTCGTCCGTCTGATCCTGGCGGAATACGGCTTTCAGACGGATCTGGTCGAAGAGCAGCCCTGGGAGAAGCGGCGCGAATTTCTGGCGCTCAATCCGGCAGCGACGCTTCCCGTCTATGTGGACGACAGCATGCGGGTTCTGTGCGGCCCCAATGTTCTTCTCGAATTCCTCGATGAGACGCACGGCGTCCTGAAACGCGATCGCCGGCTTCTGGCGGAAGATCCGTTCCAACGTGCCGAGATCCGTCGGCTCACCGAATGGTTTCTGCTGAAGATGGAGCAGGACGTCACGCGGCCCCTGACGCGCGAGCGCGTCTACAAGCTGCAGATGACGCCGGCCCAGGGCGGCGGCGCGCCGGACAGCAAGGTCTTGCGCATGGCGCGCGCCAATATCCGCCAGCATATGAAATACCTCTCCTGGCTGGCCGGTTCGCGCACCTGGCTTGCCGGCGGGCGCTTGAGCTACGCGGATCTGGCCGCCGCCGCCTCGATCTCGGTGCTCGATTATCTCGGCGAAATCGATTGGCAGGAGACACCGGTTGCCAAGGAATGGTATCAGAGGCTGAAATCGCGGCCCTCGTTCCGCCCCATGCTGGCGGAACGCATCCGCGGCATCACGCCGGTATCTCATTATGCGGATCTCGACTTCTGAGGCGAATAAGCCCGCCGATCCAGACAAGCAGGCCCTGCGAAGCCGCAAGCTTTCCGCCTTCATCCGGCAGGAGGCCGAAGCGCAGGGCTTCGATCTCTGTCGCATCACCCGCCCGGACGCGATCCCCGAGGCACCTGCCCGGCTTGCCAGTTTTATTAAGGCCGGTCGCCACGGCACGATGGAGTGGATGGAAGAGACCTATGCCCGTCGTGCCGATCCGCGCACATTGTGGAGCGAGGTGCGCTCCATCGTCATGTTCGGCCTCAACTACGGCCCGGACGAAGACCCGCGCGGCCTTCAGGCCAAGCCCGATCGCGCCGCCATTTCCGTCTATGCCCGCAACCGCGACTATCACGACGTCATCAAGGGCCGGCTGAAGGAGATCGCCACCCGCTTTGCCGCCCGCGCCGGCGAGGATGTGAAAGTCTTCGTCGACACCGCGCCGGTGATGGAAAAGCCGCTGGCTGCGGCCGCCGGCCTCGGCTGGCAGGGCAAGCATACCAATCTCGTCTCGCGCAGCCACGGCTCCTGGCTCTTTCTCGGCAGCCTGTTCACCACCGCGGAGCTGGAATTCGATGTCGGCGAGCGCGACCATTGCGGCTCCTGCCGCGCCTGCCTCGATGCCTGCCCGACCAATGCCTTCCCCGCCCCCTACCAGATCGATGCGCGCCGCTGCATTTCCTATCTCACCATCGAGCATAAGGGCCCGATCGATGCGGAATTTCGCCCGCTCATCGGCAACCGCATCTATGGCTGCGACGATTGTCTGGCCGCCTGTCCGTGGAACAAGTTTGCCGCCAGCGCGTCTGAAATGAAGTTTTCCGCACGCGAGGACCTCAAGGAACCGGAGATCGCCTTTCTGCTCGGCCTTGACGACAAAGCCTTTCGCGCCTTCTTCTCCGGCTCGCCGGTGAAGCGCATCGGCCGCGACCGGTTCGTGCGCAATGTGCTGATCGCGGCGGGCAATTCGGGCGAGGCGTCCCTGATCGAGCCCTGTCTTGCCCTTCTGACGGACGCAGCGCCGGTGGTGCGCGCCATGGCTGTCTGGGCGCTGTCGCGGCTCATGCCGGCATCCTCCTTCTCCGGCCTTTGCGCCGGACGCGGCAAGGACGACGACCCGCTGGTGGAAGCGGAATGGCAGATGGCAGGAGCGTGACCCATGCAGATGATGATCTTTGGCGCCGGCTATTCCGGTCAGGCGATTGCCGCAGAGGCCCGCGCGGCAGGGGCGACCGTCTCCGGCACCACCCGCAGCGCCGAGCGGCTGCAGGCTCTGGCCGACCAGGATATTGCGCCCTTCCTGTTTGATGGCGAACGGCTGTCGGACGCGCTTGTCGCCGAGATGGCGCGCACCACCCATCTCGTCCAGTCGATTGCCCCCGGCCGAACCGGCGATCCGCTGCTGATGCTGACCGGCGGCGATCTCAAGGCATTCTTTCCGAACCTTGCCTGGGCCGCCTACCTCTCCACCGTCGGCGTCTATGGCGATCACGGCGGTCAATGGGTGACGGAGGAGACGCCATGCCGGCCGGTGTCGCAGCGTTCCGTGGAACGGGTGGCGGCCGAAGAGGCCTGGGCGGAGGCGGCGATGCAGGCGGGCATCCCGATGGCGGTGCTGAGGCTCTCCGGCATTTACGGCCCGGGCCGCAACGGCTTCGTCAACCTGTCACAGGGCACGGCGCGCCGGCTGGTGAAGCCCGGACAGGTGTTCAACCGCATCCGCGTCGAAGATATCGGTGCCGCCACGCGGTTTCTCGCCGCAAAAAATCTCGGCGGCATCTTCAACATCACCGATGACGAGCCCGCTCCGCCGCAGGATGTGGTGAGCGAAGCCGCCCGACTGATGGGCATGGCGCCTCCCCCGGAACAGGCCTTCGAGACGGCCGATCTCAGCCCCATGGCGCGCTCCTTCTATGGCGAGAACAAGCGCGTCTCCAATGCCAGGATCTGCAACCTAGGATTTCAATTTCGCTATCCCGAATATCGCATGTCGTTGGCGCAGCTTTGGGCGGACGGACGCTGGAAGCCTTGATCTGCGGGGTTACGAGTCCCGGAATGAAACAGGTCGTTCCGGGTGAAAATTCCATCCTTCCGGCCTTTTTCGGTCATTATTTCTTAATCTAATGGGCACGGCGCCACAAATTCTGTCCAAATATGGCGTTTCGACCCCTCGCACGATAAAAAAATTTCGGCCGATTTCGTGAGCCGGTACAGGCCCTGAATCGGGTCGGAACAGTTTTCCAGTTGATGACTGATTCGGTTAAACTTTTTTCAATTTTAGCGCAAATTTCCTTAGCCGGCTTAAGTTCACGAATGTTACAGCCATTAACATTGCGTGATAGCAAACCTCACGTTTTCGCCTTTTTTGGCCGTCCCTAAGCCTCCCACACGCCAATTCCTGGCGCTGGTCTCAGGGGATACTGAAATTTGACGCTCGTTAAACGCACGACTTTCGTAACGGTTGCCATTGCCACCTTAAGCCTTCTCGGCCCCATCAACGCCCATGCAGCACCCGGTTGTGGTCACGCCTCCTGGTATGCGCTGAATTCCAAGACAGCCTCGGGCGAACGCATGAATGCTTCGACGCTGACTGCCGCGCACAAGTCGCTGGGCTTCGGCACGAAGGTAAAGGTCACCAACAAGCGCAATGGCAAGACGGTCGTCGTGCGGATCAACGATCGCGGTCCGTTCATCAAGGGTCGCGTCATCGATCTCTCCAAGGCTGCCGCCCAGAACATCGGCATGGTGGCCGCCGGCACTGCCCAGGTCTGCTACGAAGTCATCGGCTGACCGGCGCCCGCCGCCCGCCTCTGACGCCCGCCCTTGCTCTTGCCATGGATCGCGGCTAAACGCGCTGATACACCGTAGGAGAGCAAAAGATGCGTTTGGGCGGACGAATGGCGGCGGCCATCGAGGTATTGGCCGATATCGAGGCGCGCAAGCGGCCCGTCGCCGATGCCCTCAAGGACTGGGGCCTTGCGCATCGCTTCGCCGGCTCCGGCGATCGCGCCGCCATCGGCAATATTGTCTATGACGCGCTGCGCATGCGGCTGTCGCATGCCTATCTGATGCAGGACGATGGCAAAGCCGCCCTCGTCTACGCGGTGCTGCTGCGCCAATGGGGCTTTACGCCGGACACGCTCGGCGCAGAACTCGCCGACGACAAGTTCGCCCCCGCCGCACCGGACCTGACGGCCTTCCTCGCCCGCGATCTGGGGCAGGCGCCGGCTCACGTGCAGGGCGACATTCCCGAATGGCTGGTTGACGCCTTCCAGGCCGCCTTCGGCGCCGACCGCTGGCTCGCCGAGGCGAAGGCCATGGCCGAGCGCCCCTCCCTCGATCTGCGCGCCAATACGCTGAAATCCTCCCGCGACAAGGTGGTGAAGGCGCTGGATCGCTCTGGCGCGAAACCCACCCGCATTGCCCGCCACGGCATTCGCATCGAGAGCGGCACCGGCGCCTCGCGTCTTCCCAATGTCACGGCCGAACTGTCCTTCCAGAAAGGCTGGTTCGAGGTGCAGGACGAGGGGTCGCAGATCGTTGCCGATCTCGTTCAGCCGTCCGAGGGCCAGCAGGTGCTGGATTACTGCGCCGGCGGTGGCGGCAAGACGCTGGCGCTTTCGGCAGCCCTCAACAACAAGGGCCAGGTCCATGCCTATGATGCCGACCGCAAGCGCCTTGCCCCGATCATCGAGCGCCTGCGCCGCGCCGGCACCCGCAATGTGCAGGTGCATGACGATGTGGCCCAGATGAAGGCCTTCGAGGGACGCCTCGATACGGTTCTGGTCGATGCGCCCTGCACCGGCACCGGCACCTGGCGCCGCCGGCCGGACACGAAATGGAAGCTGACGCAGAAGAATATCGAGGAGCGGCTGGACCAGCAGCGCGACGCGCTTGCCTCCGCATCCGCCTATGTGAAGCCGGGCGGCGCGCTCATCTACGTCACCTGCTCGGTGCTGCCGGAAGAAAACGCCCGCCAGGTCGAACGCTTCGTGGCGGAAAATCCTTCATTTCAGCCGGTGGCGAGCCTCCCGTCTTACGAAAAGCTGTTTGGCGCAGACGCACCAAAGCCCTATTCCACCGATGGATCGGGCCTGACGCTGACGCCGGCAAGTACCGGTACGGACGGGTTCTTCTTCTGCCGGCTGCAGCGCAACGCATAACGACAGTTGCGGTCGGACTTGCGCTTCGTCAAATCAGGCGTATTCCAGCGCCCCTGGCCCGACCGCCCCTTCAAATCGTTCTAATCTAGATTATTTGACACTGGTTTTTGTTTGCGTCATGACACGGCAATCGAGATCCGCCGACGCAGGAGAAACCATGATCCGTAGAACGCTATTGAACGTGAGCCTTGGAGTGCTGGCCGCCTCCGCCGCTTTCATCGTGACGCCGGCCGGCGCTGCAGAACCGGCAGCGGTTCTTACCCACTACGCCGATCTCGCCCATGCCAAGTATGAGGATGCGCTGACGACGGCAAAGGCGCTCGACGGCGCCATCGACGCGCTTCTCGCAAAGCCCTCCGAGGCAACGCTTGTCGCAGCGCGCAAGGCCTGGATTGCCGCGCGCGTTCCCTATCAGCAGTCGGAAGTCTACCGCTTCGGCAATCCGATCGTCGATGAGTGGGAAGGCAAGGTGAACGCCTGGCCGCTGGACGAGGGTCTCATCGATTACGTCGATGCTTCCTATGGCACCGAAAGCGATGCCAATGCCTTCTACACCGCCAACATCATCGCCAATCCGAAGCTGAAGGTGAATGGCGAGGAAATCGACGCTTCGAAGATCACGCCGGAACTGATCCGCAGCCTGCATGAGGCGGGCGAAGTGGAAGCCAATGTGACGACCGGCTACCACGCCATCGAATTCCTGCTCTGGGGCCAGGACCTGCACGGCACCGGGCCCGGCGCCGGCGAGCGTCCCTATACCGATTACGACAAGGCCCATTGCACCAATGGAAATTGTGACCGTCGCGGCGATTACCTGAAGGCCGCCTCCACCGCGCTGGTCGAAGACCTGCAGGAAATGGTCACCGCCTGGGCGCCCGAGGGCGAAGCCGCAAAGGCGGTCGAAGCCGATCCGAAGGCCGGCCTTACCGCCATCCTCACCGGCATGGGCTCGCTCTCCTACGGGGAACTGGCCGGCGAGCGCATGAAACTAGGCCTTCTGTTGCACGATCCGGAAGAAGAGCACGACTGCTTCTCCGACAATACGTTCAACTCGCATCTGAACGACGCCATCGGCATCGCGTCGGCCTATAACGGCACCTATACGCGCATCGACGGCACGAAGATGACCGGCCCGTCGCTGTCGGAAATCGTCAAGGCGAAGGATCCGGCGCTCGATGCCGAAATGACCGCCAAGCTCGACAAGACGCTTGCCGCCATGCATGCCATGGCCAAGCGCGGCGAAACCGTCGAAGCCTATGACCAGATGATCGGTGAGGGCAATAAGGAAGGCAATGCCGTGGTGCAGGCCGCCATCGACGGGCTGATCGACCAGACCAAGACTGTCGAGCGCATCGTCACCGCTCTTGATCTCGGCACGGTCAAGCTGGAAGGATCCGACAGCCTCGACAATCCGAACGCCGTGTTCAAGTAAGAAGATCGGAGGGCCGGCCGTTGAACCACGGCCGGCCCGCACCTCCTATGACCCAGCGCCCGGCATTTCTCGCCCTCGTCATTGCCCTGTCCGGCGCAGCCTGCCTTGCTCCTGCTGCAGCCCTTGGCGCAGCGCCTGGCGCAGAGCAGCGCACCGATCTTTCGCCAAAGGACCGCCAGCGCGTCGACGCCGTCACGGCCGTCACCACCGACTTTTCAAAGCCGGAACCCTTCGAGGCCATGGCCGGCGGGGCCGCCACGTCGACAGCACCTGTCGATGCAAACGCCTTCTCGCAATTCTCCGCCAATCTGGATTTTTCCGCGCGCGAACAATTTTCGCTCGGCAATGCGCTGTTTTCCAAGCTCTGGGTCGCCGCCCCCTCCTCCACGCAGGCCTCCGACGGGCTCGGGCCGCTTTACAATGCCCGCTCCTGCCTCAGCTGCCATATCCGCGATGGCCGCGGTCATCCGCCGGAGGGATCTGGCGACGCGACCTCGATGCTTTTGCGGCTTGCGCGACCGGCCCGCACGCCCGCCGAACAGGCGATGATCGACCGCCACGATCTCCTCAATTTTCCCGATCCGACCTATGGCGAACAACTGCAGGATCTGGCGGTGCCTGGTCTTGCCGCCGAAGGCGAAATCGACATCCGCTACGAGGAACAGCCCGTCACGCTAGCCGACGGCACCGTGGTCACGCTGCGCAAACCCCGGTATGACGTGTCCAAACGCGCCTATGGCCCGCTTGCCCAAGACACCACGCTCTCCCCGCGCATTGCCCCGCCCATGCCCGGCATGGGACTGATCGAAGCCATCGCCGAGGCTGATATTCTTGCCAATGTCGATCCGGGCGACCGCAATCATGACGGCGTCTTTGGCAAGGCGGCTGTGGTGAGGGACCACCGCACCGGTCGGCTGACCCTCGGCCGCTTCGGCTGGAAGGCGCAGAATGCCAGCGTGCGCGATCAGGTGGCGGCTGCCTTTTCCGGCGACATGGGAATTTCAACGCCCGACCGGCTCGACCCCTATGGCGACTGCACGGTTGCCCAAACCGCCTGCCATGCGCTGGCCAATGGCGTTCAGCCCCGTCTTGGCGACAGCGAGGCGCCCGATCCGGTGATGGATCTCGTCACCTTCTATTCGGAAAACCTCGCAGTCCCCATGCGCCGGGATGTCGATGCGCCGGAGGTTCTGGCCGGCAAGGCGCTGTTTTACACCTCGGGCTGCGCGTCATGCCACAGGCCGAAATATGTCACCCGACGCAACGCCGACGATAAGGCGCTCGCCTTCCAGCTGATCTGGCCCTATTCGGATTTTCTGCTGCACGACATGGGCGAAGGCCTGGCGGACGGCCAGACCGTCGGCACGGCCGGTGGCCGCGACTGGCGCACCCCGCCGCTCTGGGGCATCGGGCTCACGAAGACCGTCAGCGGCCACAGTTTTTTCCTGCATGACGGCCGCGCCCGCTCCCTCACCGAAGCCATTCTGTGGCATGGTGGCGAGGCGGAACGCGCCCGTACCGCATTTTCCGCACTTACCCGGCACGACCGGGATCTGCTTTTGAAATTCCTGGAGACGCTCTGATGTCGAGATGGCTGTCTGCTCTCGCGCTCACCCTGTTCCTTGCCACGCCGGGCCTTGCCGAGGAGGTGGATGCGACGGCCCCGTCAAAAACCTTGAGCGAGGAGGCGACGAAACAGGTGATGGCAAAGGTGGTGGATGACTTCATCCGCCCAGGCTATCGCGCATTTGCCGGAGAGAGCGCCATGCTGACCGATGCCATGGCAGGTCTCTGCGCGGCTCCTTCGCAAAAGAGCTACGAGGCGGCCCAATCGGCCTTCGAACATGCGGCCAGAAGCTGGTCGCGCATCGAGATCGTCCGGGTCGGACCGGTGCTGGATGCCTACCGCTTCGAGCGCATCCTGTTTTATCCCGATCGCAAGGGTACCGGCCTTCGCCAAGTGCAGGCCGTGCTGGCAGGCGCCGATGACGGGGCGACATCGCCGGCCGGTCTTGCGCAGAAAAGCGTTGCCGTGCAGGGGCTCGGCGCCCTGGAATTCGTGCTTTACGGCACCGGCAAGGACGTCCTCCTCAGCGAGAAAGACAGTTTTCGCTGCCGCTATGGCCTGTCCATTGCCGGCAATGTGCAGCGCATCGCCACCGAACTCACCCAGCTCTGGGACGAGCCGGACGGCATCCAGGAGGACTGGAAGAACCCCGGCGCGGACAGCGCAGTCTTCCGCGACGGCCATGAAGGTGTCACCGAGGCGCTCGGCATCCTCGTGCATTCGGCAGAGGCCGCGCGCGACCAGCGCATCGAAACCTTCTACAAGGGCGAGGCCAACAACACCTTTCCCCGCCAGGCGCTGTTCTGGCGCTCGAAGCTCACCTTCTCCATGCTCGCGGGCAATCTCGAGGGCATTCACCGGCTGCTGGATACTTCCGGCTTTCGCGATCTTCTCGCTCCGGACCAGCAGCCGATTGTCGGCTCCATCGATGATCTGCTGATATCGCTGACAAAGCTGGCAAACGAGATGGAGCCCGATGTGGAAGTGGCCGTTGCCGACCAGGCACAGCGCCAGAAGCTCGATGTTCTGCTGAAAGACAGCCGTGACCTCATTCTACGTCTCAGCGACGGGCTGGGGGGCGGCCTGGGGCTCGGTGCCGGCTTCTCCTTCTCGGATGGGGACTGACATGGTGCGCACCGGCGAGATCGACCGGCGCCAGTTCATGCGCGCCGCCGGCATCGGCTTCCTGGCCGCCCTTGCGCCGCAGAACCTTTATGCGCTGGAGCGGGCGGATGCCGTCTTTGCCGCGGGCTTCAGAAGCCCTGATGGCACCTATGGCATTGCCACGACCACTGCCGAGGGCCGGATCATCGACCGTATTGCGCTTCCTGCCCGCGCCCACGGCCTTGCCTATTGCAAGGTCACCGGACGCGGCGTTGCCTTTGCCCGCCGCCCCGGCACCTTCGCGATGATTTTCGATCCGAAGGGGGGTGAACAACCGGTGCTGATCCACGCGCCGGAGGGCCGCCATTACTATGGTCACGGCTATTTTTCCCCCGACGGGCGCCTGCTCTATGCCAGCGAAAACGACTTCGATGGCAATCGCGGCATGATCGGGCTTTACGATGCAACAAACGGCTTTGCCCGCATCGGCGAGTTCGAGGCCGCCGGCATCGGCACCCACGACATGACCGTCTCCGATGACGGGCGCCACCTGATTGTCGCCAATGGCGGCATCGAAACCCATCCGGATTTCGGCCGCACCAAGCTTAATCTCGACCGCATGCAGCCGTCGCTCGTCCTTCTGGATGCCGCGAGCGGCCATGTGGTGCAGCGTCACGCGCTGCCGGCCCATCTCAGCCAGCTCTCCACCCGGCATCTGGATGTGGATGAGGGCGGGCGCATCTGGTTTGCCTGCCAGTATGAAGGGCCCCGCAGCGACCTGCCGCCGCTTGCCGGCTCGTTTGCGCTGGGGGAAGACCTGCGTTTCGTGTCGCTTCCGGACGAAACCACCCAGCGGCTGGGAAATTATGTCGGCGCCATCGCCGTCAACCGCAAGGAGCGGTTGGTCGGCCTGGCCTCCCCCAAGGTTGGGGCTGCTGTCATCCTTGATACCCGGAGCGGCCGGGTGATTACCGAACAGGCGATTGCCGATGCGGCAGGCATTGCCGGTGCGCCGCAGGGTCTTGCCGTTTCCTCCTATGACGGGCGCCTCGCCGTAACCCGCTCGGAGGTTGCCTGGGACCAGCATCTCGTGCACCTTGCCTAAGGGCACACATCCGTCGCGACGCTTCGCCTCAACCCATGGTTATCGGCGCAAACTGCCCTAGTTAGGCCGCATGAAAAAGCTTCTCGTCCATCTCCTGTTCATTCTCGTCGTGGTCGGCCTTGGGGCTTTGATCGGCGTCTCAAACGTGCCGGGCCACTGGTACCAGTCCTTGCAGAAGCCCCCTTTCAATCCGCCGAACTGGATTTTCGGGCCGGTCTGGACTGCGCTTTACGTGCTGATCGGCATCGCCGGGGCTCGTCTCTGGCTTCAGGCGCCGGCCTCCAGCCGCACGCAGCTGTGGTTTGGCCAGATGGCGCTGAATTTTCTCTGGACGCCGGCCTTCTTCGGCATGGAAAGCACCGCCCTCGGCCTCGTCGTCATCATCCCGCTCTTTGCCTCTATCCTCGTCTTCATCGGCAAGAACTGGCAGCCGGACCGCGTGAGCGCCCTCCTCTTTGTGCCCTATGCCGTCTGGGTGGGATTTGCGAGCCTGCTCAACCTTTCGCTTTTCCTTCTGAATTAGCCTTAGGCTTGCGGCCCGGCGCCGGCCATGCCACTTTCGCGGCCGCACAAGGAATGGCAGGGCATGGACGATATCGATCCGGGAGATTTTCGCGCACGTGTGAGGCGCAGTTTCGATCGCCAGCAGGCGATGGTGACCATCGGGGCGAAACTGACCCGCGTCGAACAGGCCATGGTCGAGATCGAAATGCCCTTCGATGCAAAACTCACCCAGCAGCACGGCTTTCTGCATGCCGGCGTCATTGCCACCGGCCTCGATGCCGCCTGCGGGTATGCCGCCTATACGGTGATCGAGCCGGAAGCTTCGATCCTGACCATCGAGTTCAAGGTCAACCTGATGTCGCCGGGACGCGGAGAGCGCTTTCTCTTTCGCGGCGAAATCACCAAACCCGGCTCCACCATCATCGTGGCCGATGGTCGCGCCTATGCCTTGAGCGACGGCCCGGCAAAACTGATTGCCTCGATGAGCGGCAGCATGATGGTGATCCGCGGCAGGCAGGATATTTCCGGATGAGTTTTGAACTTTTGACCATCGCCGACCGATCCGTCCTCTTCGTCATGGCCGTGGATGCCGAATATGGCACGCACCTGAGGGCGCGCATCCGCCCGCTGATGACCGGCGTCGGACCGGTGGAGGCCGCCATTGCCGTGACAGGCACGCTGACAAGGCTTCAGGCGCAGGACAATCTTCCCGATCTCGTTGTCTGCCTCGGATCTGCCGGATCGCGGAGCCTCAAACAGACAGGCGTCTATCAGGTCTCCTCCGTCGGCTACCGCGATATGGATGCCTCGCCGCTTGGTTTCGAAAAGGGCCGCACCCCCTTTCTCGATCTGCCGGCCGCAGTTGTTCTGCCGCATGCCATTCCCGGCATCCCCGCAGCCTCGCTCTCCACCGGCGGCCACATCATTTCGGGCCCGGCCTATGATGCGATTGAGGCAGAGATGGTCGACATGGAAACCTTTGCGGTGCTGCGCGCAGCGCAAGGTTTTGGCGTGCCGCTGATCGGGCTTCGCGGTATTTCCGACGGCAAGGCGGAACTTGCCCATGTGGGAGACTGGACCGAGTATCTGCATGTGATTGACGAAAAACTCGCAGATGCCGTCGATCGTCTCGCACAGGCCCTGATTTCCGGCGATTTGGCGCTCTGACCCGGTTGCGAAAAGCGGAAGTTTTCATTAAAGGCTCGCCATGACCCAGACAGCCCATCCCGACAGCATCCTCATCATCGATTTCGGCAGCCAGGTGACGCAGCTGATCGCCCGTCGCATCCGCGAGGCCGGCGTCTATTGCGAAATCCACCCCTTCCAGAATGCGCGCGACGCCTTCCTGAAGCTTTCGCCGAAAGGCGTCATCTTCTCCGGCGGCCCGGCTTCGGTCACCACCGAAGGCAGCCCGCGCGCGCCGGAAGAAGTCTTCGAGACGGGCGTGCCGATCCTTGGCATCTGCTACGGCCAGCAGACGCTCTGCACCCAGCTCGGGGGCACCGTCGAGGGTGGCCATGCCGCCGAATTCGGCCGTGCCGATGTCGAGATCCGGAAGGACAGTCCGCTGTTCGAGGGCTTCTGGACCGCCGGTGGCCGTTATCCCGTCTGGATGAGCCATGGCGACCGCGTGACCGAATTGCCCGAGGGCTTCGAGGTCATCGCCACCTCCGAAAATGCGCCCTTTGCCATCGCAGCCGATGAGAAGCGCCGCTACTACACCACCATGTTCCACCCGGAAGTGGTGCACACGCCTGACGGTGCAAAGCTTCTCTCCAACTTCGTCCACAAGATCGTCGGCCTGAAATCCGACTGGACCATGGCCGCCTACCGCGCCGAAATGATCCGCAAGATCCGCGAGCAGGTCGGCACCGGCCGCGTACTCTGCGGTCTCTCCGGCGGTGTCGATTCCTCCGTGGCCGCCATTCTCATCCACGAGGCGATCGGCGACCAGCTGACCTGCGTCTATGTCGATCACGGCATGATGCGCATGGGCGAGAGCGAGCAGGTGGTCGGCATGTTCCGCGACCATTACAACATCCCGCTTGTTCATGTGGATGCGTCCGACCTCTTCCTCACCGAGCTTGCCGGCGTCACCGACCCGGAAGTGAAGCGCAAGACGATCGGCCGCCTGTTCATAGAGGTCTTCGAAGCCGAGGCCGGCAAGATCGCCAATGACGGCAAGGGTGCGCCAAAGTTCCTCGCCCAGGGCACGCTCTATCCGGACGTCATCGAAAGCGTCTCCTTCTCGGGCGGTCCGTCCGTCACGATCAAGAGCCACCACAATGTCGGCGGCCTGCCTGAGCGCATGAACATGGCTCTGGTGGAGCCGCTTCGCGAACTGTTTAAGGACGAAGTGCGCGCGCTTGGCCGCGAACTTGGCCTTCCCGACAGCTTTATCGGCCGCCACCCCTTCCCGGGCCCGGGCCTCGCCATCCGCTGCCCCGGCGCCGTCACCCGCGAAAAGCTCGACATCCTGCGCAAGGCCGATGCCATCTATCTCGACGAGATCCGCAAGGCCGGCCTCTACGACACCATCTGGCAGGCCTTTGCCGTGCTGCTGCCGGTCCAGACCGTTGGCGTCATGGGCGATTACCGCACCTATGATTTCGTCTGCGCCCTGCGCGCCGTCACCTCCGTCGACGGCATGACCGCCGATTTCTACCCTTACGACATGAACTTTCTCGGCCGCACCGCCACCCGCATCATCAACGAAGTGCGCGGCATCAACCGGGTCGTCTACGACGTAACCTCGAAGCCCCCGGGCACGATCGAGTGGGAATAATTTGAACCGGCGGCCGTGAGCAATCACGGCCGTTTTTACGGCCGATCCGGCCCATTCCTCGCAGCGCGCGCCATCGGCACAAGGCCGCGTCCATCGGAACGGGCGTCTGCCGGCCTGCCCGCCCCCGTCTCACGCCACCGTGTCACTCCGACAGGCTGCCGCAAGCTGCGCGCGCAGCCATTTCTGCGCCGGAGAATAATCGCAGCGTTCATCCCAGATCTGGTAGAAATGCGAGTGTAGAAACGGGACCGGACACATGATGACCGCAAGCGGCAGCATGCTGGCGTAATGAACGGCGACGCTGCGGGTGACAGTTGCCACGAGATCCGTTCCAACCAGAAGATAAGGCGATGTCAATTCGTCGGTTGCCGTGATCGTGCGCTCTCGCGTCACCTGCAGTGAGAGGCTGCGCTTCTCCAGGCCGAATGCACCGGTCTCGGCACAATCCTGCGTCACCACATGGCGGGCATTGGCGTAATCGACAAAGGTCGGAGTTGCGCGCGTGAAGGCATGGTCGCGGTCGACGAGACAGACGAAGTCCTCCTCGAACAGCAGAGCCCTGTTGAGGTGAGCCGGCGGGTCGATCCAGGATCCGACGGCCAGATCGGCCACGCCGGCAACCAGCAGGTTCGCGACCTCGTTGACGTCCGTCACCTTTCGCATCAAGAGCTTCACGCCCGGTGCCTGCCGCGTCACCTCGCGAACAAAACGGGCAAGCAGCGATGGCGACAGGTTTCCACACAGCACCAGTGAAAAGGTCTGGCGCAAGCTCTGCGGATCGAAATCATCCGGGTGGACAATCAGTTCGTTGAGGTCGGCAAGCGCACGGATTGCGGCGTCGCGCAGCATCAGCGCGCGCTCCGTCGGCACCATGCGCCCGTCGCCGCGTAAGAGAAGCGGATCGCCGAATATTTCCCGCAGCTGCTTTAAAACCAGACTGGTGGCAGGCTGTGACAATTGCAGCTTGTTGGCCGCCTGTGTCACATTCCTCTCTTCCAGAAGAGTACAAAGCACCTTGAGATTAAACGCAGTCAGCGGATTATCCAGTACGCGCAATCCGACCCCCTTCCGCTCACGGAACCCGATCAGATCCTTTGGCCAGAGGGTGGCAAGGACACCTCCCCTAGGCATTGTCAGAGCCACCAGACCTTGCATACGATCAGGAACAGTTGAAATTCGCACCCGATCGCATTTCTAATTGAATACCATCAATAATGTCGAGTTGTATTTCGGAAATCACAAAATTTCTTTATGTAACGTTTTCGTACTTTATAATATAATTCCCCATGAATAGTTTTTATATCATAAACATCAATGACTTCCAGACACCTCTACAAGGGAAAGCCTTCTCGGCAAAATTAACGATCGGGCGATTTTCAAAGCGGCTCATAGGCAAAGAGCGAAAAATCCGCCGCAACGGCTCGGCCGGTGATATCGAAGGCGAACATGCCGGCAAAGGCACCGGTGAAGGAACCGTGTTCGCCGCGTCCGCCTTCGTCGGAAATCACGCCGGCATCGAGCACTGGACCGAAGGGCTGCCAGTTGCCGCCGGACGAGGTGCGATGGAAGAACTGCAGGTCATTGTCGTTGACCTCCAGCGCCAGATGTACCGGGCCATCCGCCAGTGACTCGCCGCTGCCGACGGGAAAGATCATCCGCGAATGCGGGTAATCGCCGGGGCAGGAGTACAGCGTGATGACGCGGCCGAGCTGTTCATGCAGGGTGACCGCCACAGCATGGAACTTGTGGCGGTTATAATAATGCGTCAGCCCCGCCGCCTGCTGATAGGTGTCGGGCGAAAAATCCAGCACGGTTTCCGTCCGGAAGGCGTGATGCTCCTGCCGGCGCGCCACAAGCGCCTGCTCGAACCATGATCCGATGCTTTCGCGCCCGTAAAGCCGCAGAGCACCCGGCCGGACGGTCAGGCTGAAGATGCGCTCCGGCTCCGGCGTGCGCAGCCACTGGAAATCCGCAGGAAGCTCCGGGCCCTCGAAGGTCGTTTCGATGCGGGCATTTTTCGGATGCGTCTCGGCGCCGTTCGGAGCTTCCACCTCGACTGCCGGCACGGTGCCGCCGTCGGCGAGATACAGCCAGTCGTCCCGCCAGACGCATTTTTGCAGCGCCGTCTCGCGCCCGAGCGTGCAGCGGCGTTTCGGCGCAAGCGGCCGGCCGCAGAGATGGCTGTGATAGGCCTCGCCGTCCGGCGTTTCTACATATTGCCCGTGGCCGGCGCGCTGCAGCGGCGCCTCCGGGTGATCCTTGGACGTGATGAGATGCGTGTGCGGATGCATCTCGTAAGGTCCGTCTATGGTTTTCGCGCGCGCCATCGTCACCGCATGATCATAGCCGGTGCCGCCTTCAGCCGTCGTCAGATAGTACCAGCCGTTGCGCTTGAAGAGATGCGGGCCTTCCACCAGCCCGAGCGTGCTGCCGGCAAAGATGTTCTTGACCGGGCCGACGAGGCGGCCGGCCTTGGCATCCCATTCCTGCAGCAGGATACCGTCGAAGGCCGGCGTTTTCGGCGCGCCGCCATAGCTTTCGGTGCGGTGGTTCCACTGCATGTTGACGAACCACTTTTTCCCGTCATCGTCGTGAAACAGAGACGGGTCGAAGCCGGAAGAGTTCACATAGACAGGATCGGACCATTCGTCCTCGATATTTCTGGCCGTCACGATGTAGTTGTGGGCATCCTTGAAGTTGCCATCCAACCGCTTCACTTCCGTGTAAACCAGGTAGAACAGGCCATCCGCATAGGAGAGGCACGGCGCCCAGATGCCGCAGCTGTCGGGATTGCCGCGCATGTCGAGCTGGCTGCGGCGTTCCAGCGGCCGGCGCACCAGCGTCCAGTTGGCAAGATCCTTCGAATGGTGGATCTGCACGCCCGGATACCATTCGAAGGTGGAGGTGGCGATGTAATAATCCTCGCCGACGCGGCAGATCGAGGGATCGGGGTTGAAGCCCGGCAGAATGGGATTGCGGATCATGGTTGCTCTATCTCCGGTGCAGCGTCGTTCAGGTTACGGCCGACCGCGCCCTGTCCCGAAGGCGCGGCCGGCGTCCGCTCTCAGCGCAGCAAGGCCTGGGCCTCGTCGATGCCCAGTGCCGCCGGCTGTGTGCAGGTCGTGGTCATGTCAATGAACCGGCCCTCCTCGCCCGATTTGAGGATAGAGGTCATCACGTCGATGCCATGCAGCGCGCGCTCCAGCGAGCAGCGCGGATCACGCCCGTCGATCAGCGCGATCGCCATGTCGGCAAGGCCGGCCGTGCGGTAATTGGCGCGCGGACCGTTCGGGCTCTCTTGGTTGACCTTGCCGAAGGGATGATCCCAAGCCTCCAGCGGCTTGATATCCTTGTTGCGGCCGGAAGCTTCCACGGTGCCACCGAAGAAGTTCGGGTCCGGCACGTAGAGCGAGCCTTCGGTGCCATAAAGCTCCATATTGGCGTGGCGGTGCGACCAGACATCCCAGCTCGCCGACAACGTGATCGTCGCGCCGCTTACAAATTCCAGGAGCGCGTGAATGTTCGTCGGGGTTTCCACCGGGATCGTCTGGCCTGCCAGCGGCTGGCTGGAGATCGTACGCGTCGGATTTGCCATAGAGGTGAGCGCCCCCACCCGCTTCACCGGCCCGATGAGGTTGATGAGGTTGGCGATGTAATAGGGCCCGAGATCGAGGATCGGCCCGCCGCCGGCCAAGAAGAAGAAGCCGGGGTTCGGATGCCACATTTCCATGCCGGGGCTCATCACATGGCAGGTGCCCGACGTGATGCGGCCAACACCGCCCTCGTCGATATATTGACGGGCCAGCTGATGCGAACCGCCGAGAAAGGTATCAGGCGCACAGCCGACCGCCAGCCCCTTCGCCTTCGCCATCGCCTGCAGCTCCTCGCCCTCTTCAAGGGACAGAACCAGCGGCTTTTCTGAATAGACGTGCTTTCCCGCCTGAAGGATCGACTTCGACACGGCAAAATGCGTGGCGGGAATGGTGAGGTTGACGATGACGTCCAGCTCGTCATTGGCCAGAAGCTCGTCGACGGATTGCGCCGCCACGCCATACTCTTCGGCGCGCAGTTCGGCGGCGCTGCGGTTGATATCGGCGCAGGCGCGGATGTTCAGGCCCTTGAACAGCGGGGCCAGCGAAAAATAGGTGGTGGAGATATTGCCGCATCCGATGATGCCGACACCGAGTTCCTTGGCCATGGGGCGCTCCGGGAAGATGACATGTGTGGGAAATAGCGTCTGCCGGCGTGCATATCGAATGGCGGGGCCGGCAGTGTTGCAGACGATAAGAAGGGGCAGCCGTCACCGCCCACCCCTTCCAAAAGCGGTCAGTAGCCCTCGAAAGCCGCGATCGAGCGCGTGATCAGCCGGTCGAGATCGTTTGGATTGTCGTGCTCGACGACGTAATATTCGACGGCCGTCGAGGAAAGCGCCGCGACCAGATCCTTCCACGCCACCGTGCCATGGCCGACATCGGCCCAGCCGTCCTCGTCGGTGTTCTCGCCGGCCGGCGCGATGTCCTTGACATGAACGGCGCTGATGCGCTTGCCATAGCTTTCGATCCAGGCGAAGGGATCGGCCCCGCCGCGCACCACCCAGGCAATATCGGCCTCCCAGGACAGTTCCGGCCCGCCAGCCAGGATCTGCTCCTGCGGCGTCGAGCCGTCGGACAACGTCTTGAACTCGAAATCGTGGTTATGCCAGCCGAACACATAGCCCGCATCGCGGAAGGGTTTTCCAGCCTCCTGCAGGCGCTGGCCGAAGGCGAACCAGCCGCTGGCATCGGAGGGGCGCAGGTCCGGCAGCAGATAGGGGCAATAGATGGCCTTGATTCCCAGCGTTTCGGCCACTTTCAGCGCCCGCCGTGTTTCCTTTTCCAGCATGTCGAGGCCGAAATGGCCGGTCGGCATGGTAAGCCCCGCCGTATCGAGATCGGCCCGCAGCGCCTTCAGCGCCGCATCGTCCATCGTCGCATAGATGCCGCCATAACCTTCTACATGGGCATAGCCTGCCGCCGAAAGCTTCGAGAGCGTTTCGCTGAGCGGTGGAAAGTTGCGGGCACTATAGAGCTGGAAGCCGAGTTTGGTCATGTCATCCTCCCGGGCCGGACGGCCCTTTTCTTGACGTATGGTTCAGCCTGCGACCGATGAAGAGGCAAGGTCGTAGATGCGAAATTGCGGAGCCTCCGACAGCGGTTCGCCGGCGGCGGGCAGATAGGTGATCCGCCGGCTTTCGCCTGCTGCCAGATCAAAGGCATTGTCGGAAAAGCGCCCGGGCGTATCGGTCTCGATCATCACAAAGAGCGCCAGACCGTCGGACTGCACCAGAATGTCGAACCCACCCGCAGGCGCCGGTGACACGGTGGTGGTGAGCCGCGCCGGTTGAAGATCCAGCCCCTTGTAGGTGCCGGGCACGAAATGTCCCTCGCCGCCCATGCCGTTCGAGGCCGAAAAGTGCCAGGCGAGCAGGCAATCGGGCGGGATGTCCGCCGCCGGAATAGTGATCGCCGTCACCGCCGCATCCGGCGCGACAAGCGAATCGATCGACAGCACGTCGCGCCGTTCACCCGACAGCGTCAGCAGCGACACGGCAAGGCTCACCGTCACGTCCGACAGCGTATCATTGACCAGCGACATCCGGATCTCGGACCCGTCTTCGGAGCGGATGGCGGCCACGGCAACCGGCTGAAAAAACCGCCGCGCGAGATAATGCAGCACTTTCCAGCTGCCGCCGTAATCGAGGCTCGACCAGGACGCCACCGGCCAGGTGTCGTTCAGCTGCCAATAGAGCGTGCCCATGCAATGGGGTTTGAGCGAACGCCAGTAATCGACCGCGGTGCGGATGGCGAGCGCCTGCTGCACCTGGGACAGATAGACGAAATTGGCAAAGCCTTCCGGAAAGCGGAAATACCGGAACATCGTTGCCGCGATCCGCTCATTGCCGCCGGCATTCTTCTGGTGCCATTCCATCACCGGCGAGGCGATGTTCATATCCCGGTCGCCGGCATAGGTCCTGATCACTGGCAGCGAGGTATAGGACTGGAAGCCGAATTCCGAGCAGAAGCGCGGCTTCACCGCACGGTAATCGGCAAACGGCTTGTTCTCGTGCCAGACCGACCAGTAATGCATGTCGCCGGAGCCATCGGCATGCCAGGCATCGCCATAGTCCATGTAGCCGGTGGAAGGGCTCGACGGCCACCAGATCGCCTCCGGCACGGCTTTGCCCAGCGCCTGCTCGATCGTCCGGTTCAGCCGGTCGTAAGAAACGAGATAGCGGTCGCGGTTCTCGACGGATTCCTTGAACCAGGTGAGCGCGCCGACCAGCTCATTGTCGCCGCACCAGAGCACGATGGACGGATGCGAGGAGAGCCGGCGCACCTGGTAATCCACCTCGGCTGTGACACTGTCGAGAAAATCCGGCGTCGAAGGATAGAGGTTGCAGGAAAACTGAAAATCCTGCCAGACCATCAGCCCCAGTTCGTCACAGAGGTCGTAGAACCAGTCGGCCTCGTAGAAACCGCCGCCCCAGACGCGGATCATGTTCATGTTGGCGTCGACCGCCGATTGCAGAAGGTCGCGCGTCTTGTCGCGAGATGTCAACGAAAACAGCGCATCGGCGGGGATCCAGTTCGCGCCCCGGCAAAAGATCTCGCGGCCATTGATGGCGAAGGCAAACCGGCTGCCCGCCTCGTCCGGGTCGGTGATGAGTTTTACTGTGCGAAGACCGATCTGGCGGATGACGGTCTCATCGGGCAGGTCCACCGTCAGCCTGTAGAGCGCCTGCTCGCCGTTGCCGGATGGCCACCAGAGGCGCGGCTGATGAATGCGAAACACATAACTGACGTTTGTCTCGCCGGGCTTTACCCCGCAATCAAGCTTGACGCGCTCCTCGCCCAGTTCCAGCGCAAGCGCCACGTAGCCTTGTGCTTCGGCATGCAGCGTCACCGTCACCGTCACGTCGACACCGGTCTCGTCATGCGCCTGATGGGTGACGACATGCTCGATGCGGGCCGTTTCCAGCTTCTTCAGGGCAATCGTGCCGTAGAGCCCGAGCGGTGCCAGCGCGATATTCCAGTCCCAGCCGAAATGGCATTGCGGCTTGCGCAGCATGTTTCCGTTGGGGATCGGCGAATTGGCGGTGGAATAGGGAATGTAGAAGGGCTGGCGGGCCTGCCGCGCGGCCCCTTCGCGGATGCTGGAGGAAAAGACAATGCGGATGCGGTTGTCGCCCGCCTTCAGCGCCTGTGTCACATCCGGCCGGTAGCGGCGAAAGGCATTGTCGGCGGCAAGCACCACCTGCCCGTTGATCTCGATCGTCGCCACCGTATCGAGATCGGTCACGTCGAGATACCAGTCGCCACCACTATCCTCGAGCCAGAAATCCTGCTCGATCTGCCAGTCGGTCTCGGCCACCCAGCGAAGATCCAGTTCATTGCGCTCGACATAGGGATCGGGGATCAGGCCGGCATTCTTCAGCGCGGTATGCACATCGCCGGGCACCGGCATCAGGGCTGCGGTTTCCTCGTCAAGCGAGGACAGGCGCCAGGTGCCGGCAAGATCGATCATGGTCATGGCGATTTTCCTTCGGCAGCGCTTTGGGGCGTGGCGGACGCGAGGAGAAAAACCCCCTCTGGCCTGCCGGCCATCTCCCCCACAAGGGGGGAGACAGATCCCCGAAAGCGCACCGTTTCCTTCGGCTCATGCCGGCAAAGGGTCATAGAAAGAACTGGGCGGCAGCCCCATCGGTTCTCCCCCCTTGTGGGGGAGATGGCCGGCAGGCCAGAGGGGGCCTTCTGTCTGCACGCCACAGCCATCAGATGCGGTCTTCCGTCTCGGCATCGAACAGCGAGGCCATGCTCATGTCGAAGGCCATGCGCACGCGGCTTCCCGGCGCATAACGGCGCGCCCCGCCGATGCGCACCGACATCAGGTGGCCGGCATGTTTCAGCCACAAAAGATTGTCGGCGCCCATCGGCTCTTCGATGTCGACCACCGCCTCATGCGCCTCACCGCCCATGACATCGCTGTCAATGGCGATGTGTTCCGGGCGTGCGCCGAGCACCACCTTGCGCCCGGCCGAGAGCGGTTCCGATGCCTGATAGCCTGCAAGCGAGAAATTGACGCCATGGGTGGTAAACACCGGGCGGCCGTCCACCTCGCTGATTTCGCCGCGCAAAAAGTTCATCGAGGGTGAACCGATGAAGCCAGCGACGAAGAGGTTTTTCGGGCGGTTGTAAATGACGATCGGATCGTCCAGCTGCTGGATGACGCCGCTTTTCATGATGGCGATGCGGTCGGCGAGCGTCAGCGCCTCGATCTGGTCATGGGTCACGTAGATCATGGTGTTCTTCAACTGCTGGTGCAGCCGCTTGATTTCCACGCGCAGTTCCGAGCGCAGCTTGGCATCGAGGTTGGAGAGCGGCTCGTCGAACAGGAAGACGTCGACATCGCGCACCAGCGCCCGGCCGATGGCCACGCGCTGGCGCTGGCCGCCGGAGAGTTCCGCCGGCTTGCGCTTCAAAAGCGGCCCGATCTGCAGGATTTCGGAGGCGCGGGCGACGCGTTTGTCGATATCCGGCTTCGGCATCTTGGCGACCTGCAGGCCGAAGGAGAGGTTTTTCTCCACCGTCATCTGCGGATAAAGCGCGTAGGACTGGAACACCATGCCGATGCCGCGATCCTTGGGTTCTTCCCAGGTGACGTTGCGGTCCTTGATGTAGATCTGCCCTTCGGTCGGCTCCAGCAGGCCCGCAATGCAGTTCAGAAGTGTCGACTTGCCGCAGCCGGACGAGCCGAGCAGCACGAGGAATTCCCCGTCATGGATGTCGAGGTTCAGGTCCTTCAGCACTGTCACGGCGCCGAAGGAGAGCGAGAGATCGCGGATGGATACGCTGTTGGCCATGAAGTTCAGCCCTTTACTGCGCCGGCGGCAATGCCGCGGACGAACAATCTGCCGGAGACGAAATAGACGATCAGGGGCACGGCGCCGGTCAGAAGCGTGGCGGCCATGTTGACGTTGTATTCCTTCACCCCCTGCACGGAGTTGACGATATTGTTGAGCTGCACGGTCATCGGATAGCTGTCCGGCCGGGTGAACACGACGCCGAACAGGAAGTCGTTCCAGATGCCGGTTACCTGCAGGATCATGGCGACGACGAAGATCGGCAGCGACATGGGCAGCATGATGCGCAGAAAGATCTGCCAGAAACCGGCGCCATCGATACGCGCCGCCTTGAACAGTTCCTCCGGCAGCGAGGTGAAATAGTTGCGGAAGAGCAGCGTCAGGATCGGCATGCCGAAAATCGTATGGACGATGATAAGGCCGGTCAGCGTGCCGTAGATGCCGAGTTCCCGGAGCAGGATGACGATCGGATAGATCATCACCTGATAGGGAATGAAGGCGCCGACGATGAGGATGGAAAAGAACACGTCCGAGCCCTTGAAGCGCCAGTTGGCGAGCGCATAGCCGCTGACGGAGGCAACCGCGATCGATACGACGACGGAGGGAACGAGGATGCGCACGGAATTCCAGAAGCCGCGCGACAGCCCGTCGCAGTTGAGACCGGTGCAGGCGCTCGCCCAGGCCTTCGCCCAGGGCTCGAAGGTAATTTCCATGGGCGGCGAGAAAATGTTGCCAAGCCGGATTTCCGGCATGCCCTTCATCGAGGTGACGATCATCACATAGAGCGGCAGGAGGTAGTAAAGGGCGGCAACGATCAGCAGTCCGTAGAGGATGATATTGCGCTGCGACAGCACCTTGCGGGGCCTTGCGCCGCTCGGCCCGGAACCGAGCCGGCCGGACACGGCATCAAGGCCGGCCGCGGTGGTGTTGAGGGTGGAAATATTAGCCACGCTTCTTTCCTCCGAATTCCAGATAGGCCCAGGGGACGACGATGATGGCGACGGTCAGGAGCATCATGGTGGAGGCGGCAAAGCCCTGGCCGAGATTCTGCGCCTGGAACATGTAGTCGTAGACGTATTTGGCCGGCACTTCCGATGCGATGCCCGGCCCGCCGCTCGTCTGCGCCACGACGAGATCGTAGACCTTGACGATGCCGCTTGCGATGATGACGAGCGTGGTGATGAAGACCGGCCGCATCATCGGAATGACGATGAAGAGATAGGTGCGCCACATCGGGATACCGTCGACGCGCGAGGCCTTCCAGATGTCTTCGTCGATGCCGCGAAGCCCCGCCAGCATCAGGCACATCACGAGCCCCGTTCCCTGCCAGAGGCCGGCAATCAGGACGCCGTAGATGACGATGCTGGAATCATAGAGCGGATCGAAGGTGAAGGTGGACCAGCCGAGGCTGCGCACAATCGACTGCACGCCATATTCCGGGTTGAGGATCCACTGCCAGACGAGGCCGGTGACGATGAAGGAGAGCGCAAAGGGATAAAGAAAGATCGTGCGGAAGGTATTTTCGAAGCGGATCTTCTGGTCCATGAGGGCGGCCAGCAGAAAGCCGATGGCGAGGCTGAAGATCAGCGACAGCACGCCGTAGATGGCGAGATTCTGGATCGAGATCACCCAGCGCGGCGCATCCCACAGGCGGTAATACTGGTCGAGCCCGACAAAACTGGAGCGCGGCAGAAGCTTGGAATTGGTAAACGAATAGACCACCGTCCACAGCGTGCCGCCGAGGAACACGCAGACCGCGACGAGGATCATCGGGATCGAGGCGATCTTGGAATTCAGGTTTCGAAAGAGCTGGTTCGGCCGGCGGGTTGCGGCACGGCTTCCGGAGCTGGAACTTGAACCGGAGCCGGCACCGATGCCGGGCTGGGCGCTGGCGGTCGCGCGGGTGCTCATGCGGGCATCCTCCTCAATGGCTGCCTCGGGCGGCAAACCCTTACCTATGTCAGGCAAGGCTTTGCCGTCAGGCGGTCGCGCAAGCGGCCGCCGGTCAAGGCTGTCTGACGTCTTCGGGATAAGCCTTCCGGGCAACGGATTGGCCCGCGCCCGGAAGAAGTCGTGCCGGCCTCACGCAAAGAACCGGCACGATGCTGATCAGTCGGCCGCGGCAATGATCTCGGCAAACCGCTTCTGGGCGGCATCCGGGGTCATGGCGGGCTTGGCGAAGAATTCCGAGAACAGATCCTCCAGCTGCTTCTGGCTGTCGGCCGACATCAGCTGGTTGGTGGAGCGCACCACATTGCCCTTGGCCAGGATTTCCAGACCCTTCTTCATGCAGTCATTGGCGGCGGCAAGATCGATATCGCCGCGGATTGGCAGCGAGCCCTTCTTCAGGTTGAACGCCACCTGCACGCCGGGGCTGACGATGGTAGACGCCAGCACTTCCTGTGCCTTGGACTTTTCCGCATCCTTCAGAAGCGGGAAGTAGAAGGCATCGCCATCGGTGGAAATGACTTCGTTGACACCGAGGCCCGGCAGGCAGGTGTAATCGACGCCGGCCTTCTGGTTGGCGAGCGCAAATTCGCCCTGCGCCCAGTCACCCATGATCTGGCCGCCGGCCTTGCCGGTGATGACCATGTTGGTGGCCTGGTTCCAGTCCTGGACATTGCTGCCCTTGGACATGCGGCGCGCATCGTCGGCTGCCTTGAAGACCTTGGCGATCTCAGGACCGGCCGCCACCTTGGCGTCCTTGTCGGCAAACACCTTCTGGAACACGTCCTTGCCGCTGATGGCAATCATCAGAACGTTGAAGGCGCCCGTCGATTGCCAGGGCTGTCCGCCGATGGCAAGCGGAATGATGCCGGCCTTTTCGAGCGCCGGCGCGGCTGCGACGAATTCGTTCCAGTTCTTCGGCACGGCGACGCCGGCCGTCTTGAAGGCGGCGTTGGACAGCCACAGCCACTGCCAGGAATGGATGTTGACCGGGGCGCAATAGATCTTGCCGTTGATCGTGCAGCTGTCGAGCAGGCTTGCAGGCTTGATGATGTCCTTCCACTTTTCCTTTTCGGCAACCGCCGTCAGATCGCGCATCAGGCCGGATTGCGCCAGTTCCTCGGCCTGGCGGCCGTGGTTGAACTGAGTGGCGCCCATCGGGTCGCCGCCGGTAATGCGGGAGATCATGATCGGGCGGGCGGTGCCGCCGGATCCGGCGATCGCGCCGTCGATCCATTTGTTGCCGGTGGCGTCAAAGGCCTTGGCCAGCTCCTTGACGGCTGCGGCCTCCCCTCCGGAGGTCCACCAATGAGTCACTTCCAGGTCCGCCGCCCCTGCATAGGTTGCGGGTAACATCGCGCTTGCCACGAGAATGGCCTTCAATGCACGCATATTCATGAGTCTCCTCCCTCACTGAAACGTTGCCGTAAAAAAACCTATGCCAAAGTCAGATCGCATGCAACCGGCCTGAGACGGATTTTTTACCAAGCAGCGCTCCATCAACCTGAACGGGCGAAGATAGCCGTTACGATCGGAACCCATTGTTTGCCTAAACTTTTGATTTTAATTTATAATTTTACGCTTTAAACCGGCTGAAAGAATTCACACCTTCGCAGGTGCAAAATTTATTCCGCGCATGCGTTGTACAACCATCGGGGCATGAATTGCGGAGCAAGGCACATTTAGCCCTCGACATTTCGACTGTAACGTTACAGTTTGTCGATCCGGAAAAATCCGGAAGGCGAGGAGGCATTCGTATTCAGGGACGAAGAAGGCGGCTATAGTGCCGCGCCTGAACCGGATGGATGTGCATGGACGACAGCAGCATTTTAAAGATCCCCGAGCGCACCGGCAGCGCGCGCCCGACCTTGAAGACGATCGCCTATATGACCGGGCTTGGCATCACCACCGTCTCGCGGGCGTTGAAGGATGCACCCGATATCGGTGCCGACACGAAAGAGCGTGTGCGTCTGGTGGCAGCCCAGCTCGGCTACCAGCCGAACCGCGCCGGCGTGCGCCTGAGGACCGGCAAGACCAATGTCATCGCGCTTGTTCTGAGCATCGAAGAAGAGCTGATGGGTTTTACCAGCCAGATGATGTTCGGGATTTCAGAGGTTCTGGCCGGCACGCAATATCATCTCGTGCTGACGCCGCATGCCCATCAGAAGGATCCGATGGCGCCGGTGCGTTACATCTTGGACACCGGCTCGGCCGATGGCGTGATCATCTCGCGCACTTTACCCGACGATCCGCGCGTTGCCCTGATGACGGAGCGCAATTTCCCCTTCGCCACCCATGGCCGCACCGATATGGGCGTCTGCCATCCGTTTCATGATTTTGACAATGAAAGCTTTGCCTATCAGGCGGTGGAAAAGCTGGCATCGCGGGGAAGACGCCGCATCGCGCTTCTCGCCCCGCCGGCCAAGCTGTCCTATTACCTGCACACCCGCATCGGCTTCGAGCGCGGCCTGAAGGCCTTCGGCGCCACGGAAGTTGCGATGGGCCGCCTCACCAGCGAGGCGTCTCTGGATACGATCCGCACCCATATGCAGGGGCTGATGTCCTCTTCGGAGCCGCCGGATGGCATCATCTCGATCAGCGGCAGTTCGGCAATTGCGCTGGTGGCCGGGCTTGAGGCGGCCGGCGCCCGCCTCGGCGACGGCATCGACATGGTGTCGAAGCAATCGGCGGAGTTCCTCAACTGGATCCGCCCGGAGGTTCACGCCATCAACGAGGACGTGCGCCAGGCCGGCCGGGAACTGGCCAAGGCCGTCATCGCCCGCATCGATGGCGTGGCACCGGAGCTCCTGCAAAGCGTCAGCAAACCGGTCTGGTCGGACATGACGCCGAAGGACTAGCGGCCGATTGAGGCTGCCTTGTCCTTGGATAGACCGGCCGCAGATCAGGCGATGGTGTCGAAGGCCTTGGGATCGATACCGAGCGTCACGAGGTCGCGCTTCAAGGGCTTGCGGCCACCTTCAACGGCAGCAGACGCAGCAGCAGCGGCACCGAAAACAGCGATGGCACGACCAATGAAGCCACCGCGCATCCTGCTCAAATTCGTAGACATGTTCATCTCCTTTGTGATGCTTGAGATATGGGAGCGCAGGGCATCGATCGCAACGCACAAGAGAGGATGGGAGCCATGCAGCGCCCGCATGTCGCAGGCCGCAAGGCTTTACCATTTGGCAATTTTATAGACAGTGGCGGGCCGACTGACCCGAAGGGAGACACGCATGATCACGCTTTACGGCATCAAGGCCTGCGACACGATGAAGAAGGCCCGCAGCTTTCTGGACGCGCAGGGCGTTGCCTATCGCTTCCACGACTACAAGACCGATGGCATCGATCGCGCCCATCTGGAGGAATGGACGGACAAGCTCGGCGTCGACACGATCCTCAACCGGGCCGGCACGACGTTTCGCAAGCTCGACGAGGCCGACAAGGCCGTACTCACCCGCGAAAAGGCCATCGAGCTGATGCTGGCGCAGCCCTCGATGATCAAGCGGCCGGTGCTGGAGACCGAAGGCGGCTTGACGGTCGGCTTCAAGCCTGAAACCTATGAGGCCCTGTTCTCCAAATCCTGATCCCGCCTTCTGAAAACCAGCGTTTCCACCATGTCGAAAACCACCCGCGCCACGCAGGCGCTTGCCAAAGCCGGCGTTGCCTTTACCATCCACACCTATGATTACGATCCGAATGCCGAACGCATCGGCCTTCAGGCGGCTGAGGCGATCGGCGAGGAACCGCACCGCGTCTTGAAAACGCTGATGGCGGAAGTGGATGGGAAGCCGGTCTGCGTCGTCGTGCCCTCGGATCGCGAGGTGTCGATGAAGAAGCTCGCCGCAGCCTTTGGCGGCAAGTCGGCGGCGATGATGAAGCCGGCCAATGCCGAAAAGGCAACCGGTTATGTCGTCGGCGGCATCAGCCCGTTTGGCCAGAAGAAGACGGTGCCGACCGCCATCGAGGCGGCCGCCATGGATGAGCCGCTCGTCTACATGAACGGCGGCCAGCGCGGACTTCAGGTGCGCCTTTCGCCATCGGATGCGAAAACGGTGCTGGCGGCGATCGTCGCCAGCGTCGTTGCAGAGGCCTAGCCCACGACCTATCTCCCCGTCACACCCGTTCTGAAACTTTGCAAGGAAGCAGGCCGCCCATGACCCAATCCCACGATCAGACCAGCGCCATCGATCCCGTCAAGCTGGAGAAGCTGGCGGAAGTGGCCGTGAAGGTTGGCCTGCAGCTGCAGAAGAACCAGGACCTCATCATCACCGCGCCGATTGCCGCTTTGCCGCTCGTGCGCTTCATCACGCGCCATGCCTACCGCGCCGGCGCCGGCCTCGTCACCACCTTCTATTCGGACGAGGAAACCACGCTTGCACGCTATGCCGAAGCGCCGGACGAAAGCTTCGACAAAGCCTCCGGCTGGCTCTACGAGGGCATGGCGAAAGCCTATGCCGGCGGTGCGGCCCGCCTTGCCATTTCAGGCGACAATCCGATGATGCTGGCCGCCCAGGATCCGGAAAAGGTAGCGCGCGCCAACAAGGCCAACTCCATCGCCTACAAACCGGCGCTCGAAAAGATCTCCAATTTCGACATCAACTGGCACATCTGCTCCTATCCGAACCCGGCCTGGGCGCGGCAGGTGTTTCCGGATATGGCTGAAGACGATGCCGTGCGGGCGCTTGCCGAAGCGATCTTTTCCGCCTCGCGCATCAATACGCCGGACCCGATTGCCGCCTGGGCAGACCACAATGCCAACCTGAAGAAGCGTTCGAGCTTCCTCAATAGCGAACGCTTTGCCGCGCTGCATTTTTCAGGCCCCGGCACGGACCTGACGGTTGGCCTTGCCGATGGCCACGAATGGCATGGCGGCGCATCGAAAGCAAAGAACGGCGTCACCTGCAACCCGAATATCCCGACGGAAGAAGTCTTCACCACGCCGCATGCGCTGAAAGTGGAAGGCCATGTCTCCTCGACCAAGCCGCTGTCGCACCAGGGAACGCTGATCGACAACATACAGGTGCGGTTCGAGGCGGGCCGTATCGTCGAAGCGAAAGCGTCGAAGGGCGAAGAGGTGCTGAACAAGGTTCTGGATACCGATGAAGGCGCCCGTCGCCTCGGCGAAGTGGCGCTCGTGCCGCATTCCTCGCCGATTTCCGCCTCCGGCGTGCTCTTCTACAACACACTGTTTGATGAAAATGCCTCCTGCCACATCGCACTTGGCCAGTGCTATTCAAAATGCTTCCTCGACGGCGCATCGCTGACGCAAGAGCAGATCAAGGCGCAGGGCGGCAATTCCTCGCTCATCCACATCGACTGGATGATCGGCTCGGACAAGGTCGATATCGATGGTGTCCGCGCCGATGGCACGAAGGTTCCGGTCATGCGGCAGGGCGAGTGGGCGTAAGCCTTGGCTGAAGTACCTCTCTCAGAAAAGAACGCCGGAGCTGTACTCCGACGTTCAGGCACCGCTATAGACGGATTACGCCGTCGAGCAGAAGCATAGGCGATAGGCAGCCTTACAGGCAGCAACGCCAGTGGCCACACACATACTCTCGACGCCCGAAGCGAACGCGAGTGTACGGTGAGACCCAATGACATGCGCGAAGCGACATGCATGGTCCTCTATGGTCTGAGGACTCTTGAATGTCAGACGGACTTGGGGTATAAGCCCCTGCGAGGGAGACTTATCCATAGTATCCATCTTATCCCGCTTGCGAGTCGAGAAATGCTCAGCGGGACCGGAACCGGCCCTACTCTGGCGCTGCAACGCCTTGTAGGGCCGTTTTCATTTCCGGCATTCATGATTTACCTATACAGGCAAAATTCAGGCGCCACAAGCCCACCGCCTTGTATGAATGTGCAAATTCGCATACAGTGGACTCGAAATCCATGGAGGATACAGCATGTCTGACCAAGCCCTACTGAACGCTGAAAACAGGAAAAAACAGCTGCAAAACAGACGCTTATCTTTGAATGCTGAAATTTTACAGCTGGATCGAGAAATAGGCGAAATTGATACATTCATTAAAACATGGCACCTCTTCGCTGATGCTGTATCAACGCCTACCAAAGATGTGGAAGCAGAAACAAAAACGGAACAATCCAGCACTCATAAGAACCAGAATCGGAAAAATTCCACGAAAGAAGAAGTTGCCGCTGCCGCACGTGAAGCGATTCGCCGCGCTCAACGCCCAATGACGAGGCAAGAACTGTATGACACTTTGGTAGGTGATGGCTTAATAATCGAAGGCAAGGAGCCGCTTGCCGTCCTCACAACGATGCTGTGGCGCATGAAAGACGAGATTCGTAAGCTCCCAGAGGGCAGGTATGACATTGCAGGCGGAGATGAAAGTGCTTCTCTGCACGACGATTTTCCCGACCTTCTAGGATAAAATATATTTAAAAACAATACCTTATCGTCAGTATCCTGTTCTACGCGCCATCTGCCTCCTCAAAGACGGGTAAGCCAGCGTGCGTAACCTACAGGTCGAAGCAGGTAGTTTTGTAAGTCTTACGCCACCAATCTCAGGTCTGAACGATAGGACCAAATAGTGCTATGGCTTTTCCGGTAAGATATCGCGCTGCATTCGAAGGGTAGGGATCCGCAAGGCTCAAGATGGCGCCAATGCTGCACACGCGGCCGTTACCCAGCCCTTACGTCCCGTGCAACCGAGCGTCCATTACCAGCGATTTCAACCCTACATATCCTAGGCATCAAAACAGGCTCCCCTGCTCCGTTCCGTCCGGCGCGGGTTTTGGCGCCTTTTTCTTCGGTGCGGGCGAAGCGGCCGGGGGCGGGGATGCGGGGGAGACGGCGGTCGCCGCCGTGTCGCCGGCGGTTGCCGACACCGCACCATCGGCAAACTGGATGGCGAGCGCCTGTCCGCTTGCCACCTCGGCCGCGCGCGTTAACAGTTTGCCCTCGGCCGTCTGGATCACGGCATAACCGCGCTTCAGCACGTTCTTGTAGGAGAGTGATTGCAGCACGCGGTCCTGCGCCATGACGGCCGCCTTGCGCCGTCCCATGGCATTTTGAAGCGCGCTATCGGCATGGCGCATCAGGGAGGCCAGCTGCAGGCGTTCGCGGCCGATATGGGTGAGCAGCCGGCCCGGAAGCCCGGACAGAGCCACCTGTGCCCGTTCGATGCGGCCGCGCTCGCGCAAGACCTGCCGTTCCACGCAGCGGTCTGCGCGCAAACCCTGCTCCACCAGATGGCGGCGGCGCTCGGCAAGTCGCACGGTGAGAAGATCGAGCCTCAGGCCCGCACTTGCCCGCTCCAGGCTGCGGCGCTTGGCAATCGCGGTTTTTTCCAGGCCCCGCCCCAGGCCCGTTGCCGCCTCGTCGAAACGCCGGCGGGGCAGCGCCAGCAGCTGGTCGAGCGACGGCAGTGCCCGCACCAGCGCGCGAAGCCCCTGGCGGCGGTTGTCCATCTGGCGCGATGTCGATCCCTGCAGGCGCGCGCCAAGATTGGCAAGCTGCGCCTGCAGCTCAGCCTTTACGGGCACTGCCATTTCGGCGGCCCCCGTCGGCGTCGGCGCCCGCACATCGGCGGCATAATCAATGAGCGTCCAGTCGGTCTCGTGGCCGACGGCCGAGATCAGCGGGATGTCGCTCGCCGCTGCCGCCCGCACCACCGCCTCGTCGTTGAAACTCCAGAGATCCTCGAGACTGCCGCCACCGCGGGCCACGATCAGCAGGTCCGGGCGCCGGATCGGCCCGCCGGGCAAAAGTGCATTGAAGCCGCGGATGGCGTTCGCCACCTCGTCGCCCGACCCCTCGCCCTGCACCTTCACCGGCCAGACGATGACATGCACCGGAAAGCGGTCGGCAATGCGGTGCAGAATATCGCGGATGACAGCCCCGGTCGGCGATGTGACGACGCCGATCACCTGCGGCAGAAAGGGCAGCAGCTGCTTTGCCGCCGGATCGAACAGGCCCTCGGCGGAAAGCTTTCGCTTACGCTCCTCGATCAGCGCCATCAGCGCGCCGGCACCGGCCGGCTCCAGGTTCTCGATGACGATCTGGTATTTCGATGACCCCGGGAAGGTCGTCACCTTGCCGGTGGCAATCACCTCCATGCCCTCTTCCGGGCGGAAGCGCAGTTTCGAGAACGACCCCTTCCAGATGACGGCGTCGATGCGCGCCTTGTCGTCCTTCAGCGAAAAATAGGCGTGGCCGGAGGAATGCGGGCCGCGATAGCCGGAAATCTCGCCGCGCACCCGCACGTGATCGAATGCGGTTTCCACCGTCCGCTTGATCGAGCCCGAAAGCTCCGAGACAGTTTGCTCTGCAAGATTGGTATGGGGGTCGGAGGAGGACAGCCTGTTCATGCCGGGGTTTTAGCGCAGATCGGGTGCCATTTCACCTGTCTTGGCGCGAAAAACGGCTCTTCTTTGCCGATGCTACAAGAAACCAATGACTACAATTCGAGTTATCCGCTTTAAGGCCCGTTAAAGCTAGGAACGATCATTTAGGGCCAAGGCGGCCTGGAGCCGGACTCTGTTAGCGTTTTTCCGTCTAATCGTGGACGCAACGCCCAGAGAGACAAAAGGAGACCGAGCGTGCTCTTACTGACGGCTACCTGCATCGGCTTTACAACGGGCGCCCTGCGCTCGATGTTTTCCATCGCCTTCGTCGCAGCGATGATTCTGGTCATCTTCGCCGTGGCCGCGTTCGTGTCGCCCGCACCGGTTTCGTTCTGGAATCTGGCCATCGCCATTGCCGGCTACAATCTCGGCATCATCGGCCTGATGGGCGCCATCTTCGTCACCGAAGGCCGCAGCCAGACCGCCTGAGCCAGACCGGCCGATCGCCGCAGGTCCTGTCGGTAAGCGGTCGGCAAATGCATGCGTCAGCGTGGACGCACCACGTAAAGCTGAAAACCCGTCATCGCGGCCGCCACCGGCCGCAGGTAATCCGGCAGATCCCCGCGTGCCAGATGCGCATAGAGCCCGTCCGGCTTCAGCCGGATCAAATCGCGCGTCTGCGGATCCGCCGGGCAGAATGCGATGATCGCCACATTCGCCCCATCGAGGAAGGCCTTGGCCTCCGCAGGCGTCGCAAGCCCGATATGCAGTTCCGTCAGCATGCCCGCCTGGTTGCGATGGTAAGGCGCCGACAGCACCCGGTGATGCGTGAAGCGCAGGATGGCCGCACCGCTGTCGGAGGGGGCCGCCACCGTGCGGGCCGGCAGACGCTTCAACAGCGCCATGTCTGCCTCGCTCCGGCAGCCGTTTTCCGCCTGCATCGGTGTGGCTGCCTGCGTCAGCGCATTCATGCTGAGCGAAGCCTCAAGGCCGCGCGCTCCGACAATACCGGCAAAGAACCACACCACCGGCACCGAGGCGAGCACGGTAACGATATAGGCAAAGCCGGCATTCATGTTTTCCGGCTCGGCATGGGACATCCGGCGCAAATCGTTGATGAGGAGGGACAGCGGCAGGATGGCCAGCGCATTGGAGAAATAGGCGCCTCGCACCTGGATCAGCGCCACGGCAAGAGCTGCCACAAGGAGTGCGCCGAGAAGCATGTGCTGCTCCACGCGGGCGGCATCCTCGCCGCGAAAATCCAGCGCGCGAAAAATGCAGACGGCAATGGCAAACAGGCCGACGGCATAAAAGCCGCCCGCCGCCTCAGGCGCCAGGCGGATCTGCGACAGAACCGGCTGCGCCTCGCTGACCTTGCTCAGCCAGAGCTCCTGCAGCATCGGATCAAGGCCGGCAAGCGGGCTTGCCAGGCAGTCGGGCGCAATCAACATGGCCGTACCGAGAACTATGAGGGCAAGCAGGCCAAGCAGCAGCACGCGGCCGAACACCCCGGCGCGTTCCCCGAAACGGGCCAGAAGAAACAGCCCGCCGCCGCCGACGGCTGCCAGCGCGTAGAAGCCGAGAGACAGGTTATCGCAGGTGACCACCCGATAGGTCGAAGGCGGCACGGTCGCGAAAAAGAAGAGGCTGATCGAGATCGCCAGCGACAGGCCGAACTGCCCGGCCTTTCGGGAAAACGCCGTCCCGTGAACCGCCCATTGTACGGCAACGCAGGCACAGGCGACTGCCACCAGCGGCAGTGTCTCGGCGCCGATGGCCATGGCGAGCGCCGCAAGACAGCCGGCAATCGCATGGCTTGGCCCTTCGCGCCGCTCCACCAGCGAGGCCGTCAGAAACATCATCACCACCATCTGGATATTGTGGTGGTCGATCGCGCCGGGATGGAATTTGAGCGAGGTAAAGACCGAGAGCGCCGCAAGCCCGAAGGCGATATGCATGGTGGCGGCCCCGCCGAGCCTGCGCCCGCCAAGCCCCGCCGCCACCATGAACAGCACAGCCATTAAAAGCGGCCAAACGGCAAGCGCCAGCGCCTCGGCGCGCTCCTGCGTCTCACCCGCGATCTGGAACAGCCGGACAAGGCCCGCAATGGCCAAGTCCACAAGCCGCGACCAGTGCATCAGCGTGCCGCCGTCAAGCCCAAGCCGGTATTGCTTGAGATCGAACCAGCCTTGGCCGGCCAGAAAATCCCGCACCTCGACAAGACGCATCACATCGTCATTGTCCGGCCCGACATAATCGGCGCCGCTGCCCATAACCGCGATGGCGGCAACCACCACCACGGCATAGGCCATCAGCGAGGGAAAGAACTGCTGCCAGGGGCCGGACTGCCCGGTACCGGTGCCGGCATGTTTGCGGGCCTCTGTCATGCCGCCGCGCGTGGTCTTCGTCATCTGTCTCATCCCGCTGGCGGCCGCGCGAGGCCTTTTTGAGCAGAGGCATAACGCCGCCCTGAGGGGCTTTCGCCGGATTGCCCGTTGCGGCGAAACCTAGCCTTAACCTTATCAAGAAATAGTAAAGTCAGGCGTGCCGGCACCGCGCTCAAGGATTGATGTGTCGCCGAGTGACATCCATGGACAGTTTTGCCGCCGGCCATCGCAGGATTGCCGTGCTTCTTCCCTGCTATAACGAGGCGCCGTCGATTGCAGCGGTGGTGCGCGGCTTCCGTTCGGCCCTGCCGGAGGCGCGCATCTACGTCTATGACAACAATTCCACCGATGGCACGGCACTTCTGGCCATGCTTGCCGGCGCCGAGGTGCTGCGCGAACGCCGCCAGGGCAAGGGCCATGTGGTGCGCCGCATGTTTGCCGATATCGATGCCGATATCTACCTGATGGCCGATGGTGACGGCACCTATGGGCCTGACGATGCGGAAGACCTTATCCGCACCCTGATTACCGAACGCGCCGACATGGTCGTCGGCACCCGCCGGGACCTGTCCGACACGGCCGGACGCCACGGCCACGCCCTTGGCAACCGCCTGTTCAACCATCTTTACCGGCGCCTGTTCGCAGACGGTTTCACCGATATCTTTTCCGGCTACCGCGCCTTTTCCCGCCGCTTCGTCAAAAGCTTTCCTGCCGTCTCCGACGGGTTCGAAGTGGAGACGGAAATGTCGGTGCACGCCTTTCGCCTGAAAATGCCGGTCTGCGAACTGCCGCTCGATTATGGACGGCGGCTGGAGGGATCTGCCTCGAAACTATCGACGCTTGGCGATGGCGCGCGCATCCTTCTTATGTTTGCCATGCTGCTCAAGGAAACCCGCCCCTTTGCGCTGTTCGGCGGCCTGGCGCTTCTCCTGATGCTGGCAGGCCTTGCGCTCGCCGTGCCGGTTCTCGCCGATTATCTTCAGACGGGCCTCGTGCCGCGCCTGCCGACCTGGGTTCTGTCGCTTGCGTTTGCCGGCGTCTCGGCCATGTCTCTGACGGCCGGCGTGGTGCTGGACAGCGTGGCGCGTGGACGCAACGAATTGCTGCGCCTGCATTATCTGAGTGCGCCCCACCTTACCTTTGACATGAACCCGCCAGCGGCTGCCGACCTCCCGCCCGCCATCGCGCTCAAACGAAAGCGGCGTGCGTGAAAAGGCCTGTTAGGTTCCTGGTGGCCGGCGGCTTTGGCTTCGTCATCGACGCGGGCCTTACCCATCTGCTGATTGCCGGTGCAGGCTTCAGTCCCTTTGCGGCGCGCATGCCGGCGATTGCCGCCGCCCTCTCCTTCACCTGGGTGTTCAACCGCACCTTCACCTTTGGCCGCTCGCCGCATTCGCTGGCGGCAGAAGGTTTTCGCTACTGGGCCGTCGGCGCAACGTCTGCCGTTCTGAATTACGGGATCTATGCGGCGCTTATCCACCGCCTGCCGATGATCCAGCCCGTGGCGGCGGTGGTGCTGTCGTCCGCCGCCGCCACGCTCTATTCCTTCTTCGGCTATTCCCGCTTCGTCTTTCGCCACCGCAACGGGACCGCGAAAGAGGATTAAGCCTTGAAAGGCTGTTCAAGAATTCTGTCTGGCGCGGCGAAAATGGTGATTTCGAGAATCGGAGCGGAGCGTATTGAAAGGTAGGTGAGTACCGGACAAGCAGAAATTGCCATTTGCAGCCCGCCAGAGAGAATTATGGGATAGACTTTGTCATCAGACGGTTTCCCACCCATCCTTCTCGCTTGCCCGGTAGATGGCATCGATGAAGCGCTGGTTCGCGGCCGAGCTTTCAAGCGACACGACCTCGGCATCCCCGCCCAACGCCTTTTTCGCAAAGGCTTCCGCCTGGCGCCGATACTGGCGGCTGTCGGGAAAGCGGAAGATTTCCGAACGGCCATGCTTCTGGTCGGTAAGTTCCACCTCCTCAGCCCCCCAGCGGTCGGCATTGAACGGCGATTTCACCTCGATAAAGCCATCGGTGCCGTGGAACACCATCAGCTGGCGCGCCGCAAGCTGGGTGGAGATGTAGAAGGTGAGGTCGAAATCGCCGAAATCGGCCTTTACGGTCGAATAGATGTCGGTGCCGAATTCCTTGTCGCGCTCCGTCGTCGCCTGCACCCGGATCGGCTCGCGGCCCGTGGAGAAGCGCGTGGTAATCGTCGGGTAGACGCCGATATCCGGCAGGCCGCCGCCACCAAGTTCTGGAATGTTGCGCATATTGGACGGATCGCGGTTGAAATAGGTGAACGCGCCCTGCACGTGGCGCAGCCGGCCGATGGCGCCGGAGGCCAAAAGCTCGCGCACCTTCAGCCACACCGGTGCATAGGTCACCATGAAGGCTTCGGCAATCAGCACGCCATGGCGGTCGCGCGCCGCGATCAGTTGGTCGATCTCGTCGGCCTTCAGCGAAATCGGCTTTTCGCACAGCACATGCTTGCCGGCCGCGGCCGCCTTCAGCGACCATTCCACATGCTGGCTGGTCGGCAGCGGAATATAGACCGCATCGATCACGTCGGACGCCAGCATCTCCTCGTAGGAGCCAAAGGCATGCGGCACCGAAAACCGATCCGCCATTTCGCGTGCGCGGGAAAAATCGCGGCTGGCAATGGCGCTCACCACGCAGTTTTCCGCATCCTGAATGGCCGGCACCACGGCATCGCGACCGATCTTGGCGGTGGAAAGAATACCAAAACGCAACATGAGTTCCTCCTGATCATTGTGCGGCGGCACCCTAGCGCATGTCCCTTTCGTCTGCGCAGCAAATTTATCGGAGTTTTTGCAGGCGGAGCGTTTTCGACCCCTCAATGCCAGGCGCTTTTCCGGCTCGCGCCATCGCCTCGGCACCAGCACCGGGCGTCACCATGAATGGCCGAAAATGTCCGCTCTTCGTCCGAAGGCTTGCTTTTGCCTTTTGGTCAAACGGCTATCTTCGTGCTATCTTCACAAACCGGAGAACAGAAAATGTCCGATACCGCCCTTCTCGTCATCGACGTGCAGCAATCCTTCCCGCATCGCCCTTACTGGGATGCGGCCGATGTGCCGCGTTATCTGGAGCGCCAGCAGGCGCTGATCGACGGAGCCACGGCCCGCGGCATCCCCGTGCTGCAGATCTTTCACCTTGCAGACAGCGGCGACTTTTCGAAGGAAAGCGGCCATGTGCGCACGCTGGACGGCGTCACCATCGCGCCGACCCGGATCTTTGAAAAGCATCGCCATTCCGCCATGGTCGGCACTGGCCTCGACGTCTGGCTGACAGAACACGGCATCCGCAATCTCATTGTCTCCGGCATCCGCACCGAACAATGCTGCGAAACCACCACCCGCCATGCCTCCGATCTCGGCTTTGCCGTCACCTATGTGGCAGAGGCAACGCTGACCTTCCCGATGACCGATGACGCCGGAAACGTCCATTCGCCGGAGGATATCCGCCGCCACACGGCCATGGTGCTGAAGGACCGCTTTGCCCGCATCGCAACCGTCGAAGAAGCCCTCTTGGGCGACGGGGCCCGCGCATGAGCCTTGCCGGCACTGCCTCGCCCCAAAATGTTCCGGTGGTGATCGTGGTGCCGCCGCAGGCGCTGCTTCTGGATATCGCAGGGCCGATGGAGGTCCTGCGATATGCCAACCAGCACCAGAACGGCATCCGCTTCGACTGCCGCTACGTCTCGGCGAGCCCGCGCCAGACAACCTCGATCGGCCTCATGCTCGATGGTCTGGAACCGCTGCCGCAGACGCTGGAAGCCGATACGCTCCTGGTGGTCTCGGGCGCAACAGAAGGGGAGGAAAAGCTGGCGATGGCGGCGGAGCGCGCAAGACTGGCGCGCTGGATGCGCGATGCCGTGCGCCCCGACACCCGCATTGCCAGCATCTGTTCCGGCGCCCTTCTGGTGGCAGAGGCGGGGCTAATGGAAGGGCGCCACTGCACCACCCATGCCGATTGCATTGCCGAACTTCGCCGCCTGGCACCCACCGCGCAGGTGCTGGAAAACCGGCTTTACGTCGAGGATGGCCGCTGCTTTTCCAGCGCCGGCATTGCAACCGGCATCGATCTGATGCTGCATATCGTGGCGAAGATGACGTCTGCACCGGTGGCACTGGCGGCCGCCCGCAAGATGGTGATCTACCTGCGCCGGAACGGGAGCGATCCGCAGATTTCGCCCTGGCTTTCGGGCCGCAACCATGTCCACCCGGCCATTCATCAGGTGCAGGATGCCATCATGGCCGATCCCGCCGCCGACTGGCCGGTTGCCCGCCTGACGGCTGTCGCGCATCTGAGCGAGCGGCACCTGTCGCGGCTGTTTCGCGAGCATGCCGGCCTGTCGCTGATCGATTACGTCAACCAGATGCGGGTGGCGCTGGCGCGCGATCTCATTTCCCAGACACGGCTCGATCTTGAAAATGTCGCAGCCCGCTGCGGCTTTTCCTCCGCACGGCACCTGCGCCGTGTCTGGCGCCAGCACCATGCCGATCCGCCGAGCCTCCACCGCGCAGCCTGCTGATCGACCCATCACGGAATTTGAATGGCGCAAGCCTTCCCGGGACCCTAGGTTAACCCCATATCGAGGTCACCCATCCCCTTAACCCACGAGGTCTCCCATGCAGTTGCGCCCGCTCGGCCGAACCGGCCTTACCATCGCCCCCGTCGTCTTCGGCGGCAATGTCTTCGGCTGGACGGCGGACGAAAAGACCTCGTTCGACCTGCTCGATGCCTTCTTCGACGCCGGCTACAACACGATCGATACGGCCGACGTTTATTCCGCCTGGGTGGACAGCCATGTCGGCGGCGAAAGCGAAACCATCATCGGCAAGTGGCTGAAACGCGGCAGCGTTTCGCGTGACAAGGCGGTCATCGTCACCAAGGTCGGCTTCGACAACAAGGGCCAGAAGACCGGCCTGTCGAAAGGCTGGATCGCAGAAGCGGTAGAGGCCTCGCTGAAGCGTCTCGACACCGATTACATCGACCTTTACCTCGCCCACAAGCCGGACACGGCAACGCCTGTCGAGGAAACGCTGGAAGCCTTTTCCAAGCTGAAGGATGCCGGAAAGATCCGCGCCATCGGCTGCTCCAACTATGACGCGGGCCAGCTGAAGGCCTCTCTCGATGCCGCCGAAAAATCCGGCCTGCCGCGGTTCGATGTGCTGCAGCCGGAATATAATCTCTACACCCGCCAGAAGTTCGAAGGCCCGATCGCCGATCTCTGCATCGCGGAAAACATCGGCGTCATCAGCTATTATGCGCTGGCCGCCGGCTTCCTCACCGGCAAGTACCGCAAGGTGGAAGATGCCGCCGGCAAAGCGCGCGGCGGGCGCGTCGGCGATTATCTTAATCCGCGCGGGGAAAGCGTGCTTGCAGCACTCGACGAGGTGGCCCGCGAAACCGGCACCAGCATGGCAACCGTTGCCATCGCCTGGGTCGCCGCCCGCCCCGGCATCACCGCCCCGATCGCCTCGGCCACCAGCCTCGAGCAGCTGACGGCGATGACCGCCGCCGGCACGCTTACCCTGTCCGACGCGCAGATGGCCCGCCTCACCGAGGCCGGCGCATGAGCACACCGGTTGTGGTGCGCGACGCAACCGCGCAAGACGAAGCCGCCTGGAGAAAACTCTGGGCGGATTATCTCGCCTTCTACAAGGTGACGCTCGCCGATGACGTGACCGATTACACCTGGTCGCGCATTCTCGATCCCGCCTCGCGTGTTGCCATGCGCGTGGCGGAGGTGGAGGGGCAGCTTGCCGGCTTCGCCATCCACCACTTTCACGATTCCACCTGGGTGAAGGCCCCGGATTGCTATCTCGAAGACCTGTTCCTCGACGCGACATTTCGCGGCCGTGGCATCGGCCGCGCGCTGATGGAGGATCTGGTGGCGATCTGCCGCAAACACGGCTGGGCGCGCCTCTACTGGCACACCGACGAGGGCAATGTCACCGCGCGCAAGCTTTATGACAGCTTCGTCGCCTCCGATGGACATGTGCGTTACCGGATCAAGCTCTGAGCCCGACCATCAGCCCCGAAAGCGGAAGAAATCGATGAAGGCGCGCAGCGACGGGCGCATCTGCCGGCGCGAGGGATAGTAGATGTAGAACCCGTCGAAGGGCGGGCACCACGCTTCAAGCACCCGCACCAGCCGTCCCTCGGCAATATCGGTCTCGACGGCCGGATCAAACAGGAAGGCCAGCCCGACGCCGTCGCAGGCGGCGCGGCGCATCAACCGCTGGTCCGGCAGGATCAGCGGACCATCCACGTTCACCACCACCGGCTTGCCATCCTTTTCCAGCTCCCAGCGATAGACGCGGCCGCTGGCAAACCGGCGCCGGATGCAGCGGTGGTCAACGAGATCGCGCGGATGCTGCGGCACCGGATGCTGTTCGAAATAACCCGGCGACCCGACGATGACGCCCTGCCAGGGGCCGCTTGCGCGCACGGCAATCATGTCTGCCTGCAGATGCTCGCCGAGCCGCAGGCCTGCATCGCATTCCTGCTGGACGATGTCCTCGAAACGGTCGTCGGTGCGTATCTCCAGCTCGATGTCCGGATAAAGCGCCAGAAACGCGCCGATCCGCGGCGCCACGATCTCGTCAGCCGCCAGCATCGGCATGGTGATCTTCAGCGGCCCGGCCGGCCGTTCGCTGCGCTCAGACAGGGCCCGCATCGCCGCATCGATATCCGAAAGCGCCGGCGAAAGGGCTGCGATCAAAAGCCGCCCTTCCTGGGTTGGCGCAACAGACCGTGTCGTGCGCTGCAACAGGCGCACGCCAAGGCTTTCTTCCAGCGCCGAGACCGCATGACTGACGGCGGACGGCGCAATGCCAAGATCGGCCGCCGCCTTGCGAAAGCTCTGGGCTTCGGCAACGGCTGCGAAAACGGCCATTTGAGACAACTGGATACGGTTCATTGTTCTATCCTATAGAACAGCCCGCGCCCAATTGCAGCGGTTTTCACCGATGCCCGAACGCCCTAGATTGATCTCTACGACGGCGCCTTCGCCGCGCCGCGCCTGTCTCAATGACCCCTCAAGGAGATCCCATGCACACCCGCACACTTGGAACGCTCAATGTTTCCGCCCTTGGCCTTGGCTGCATGGGCATGACCCATGCCTATAGCCCGGTGGCCGATGAAACCGGCGCGCTCGCCACGCTTGCCCGCGCCGTCGAACTGGGCGTCACGCTGTTTGATACGGCCGAAGTCTACGGCCCCTATACGAATGAAATTCTCGTCGGCAAGGGGCTGAAATCCTACCGCGACCGGGTGCAGATCGCCACCAAGTTCGGCTTCACCATCGGTGACGACGCCAAGGCCGCCCGCCCCTCCGGCACCGACAGCCGGCCGGAAAATGTCCGCGCCGTTGCCGAAGCCTCCCTGAAACGCCTCGGCGTCGAGGTGATCGATCTCTTCTACCAGCACCGCGTCGATCCCGATGTGGCGATTGAAGAAACCGTCGGCGCCATGGCCGATCTCGTCAAGGCCGGCAAGGTGCGGGCACTCGGCCTGTCTGAAGCCAGCGCCGAAACCCTTCGCCGCGCCCATGCCACCCACCCGATTGCCGCCATCCAGAGCGAATATTCACTGTGGACGCGCGATCCGGAGGAAAACGGCGTGCTGGCCACCTGCCGCGAGCTAGGCATCGGCTTTGTCCCCTTCTCGCCGCTCGGCCGCGGCGCCCTCACCGGGGCGCTGAAAAACCTCGACGGCCTCTCCGATACGGATTTCCGCCGCGGCCTGCCGCGTTTTCAGGCGGAAAACTTTGATGCCAACCTGGCGCTTGTCTCGGCGCTGGAACAGATGGCCGCGGACAAGAACACCACGGCCGGCCAGCTGGCGCTCGCCTGGGTTCTGGCGCAGGGCGATTTCATCGTGCCCATCCCCGGCACCACCAAGATCGCCAATCTCGAAAAGAACGTCGCCGCCGCCGATATCAAGCTCTCGCCGGACGAGGTGAAGCAGCTCGGCGATCTCCTGTCGCCCGACAAGGTCAAAGGCGCGCGCTACCCGGAATCGATGGCGAAAATGGCCAACCGGTAGAATGAGGCGGGAGGACGTGGCCAGTAGGCCGTAGAAGCGGTGCGGCATGTTATGGCCTTCCCTTGTGAGGAGGATCAGACTGCTGACAAGCCTTCCTCACTTTAAGCTTTGGCGTGATGGGTGGCCGCGAAGGCCCTTCGCCCCGTTTCAACGGGGAGAAGGTCGCGGCAGCGGGATGAGGGGCTGATTTGCCCAGCTTTCAATGGTGTATCGACCCTCACCCCAGCCCTCTCCCCGCTTGGCGGGGAGAGGGGGAAAAGGCGAAGAGGATCCTGCTCTTGTCTACGTCTTGACTTTGTGAGCAGCCCGAGCTTTTGCCGCGTTCTCTGCTCCGACAACCCCTTGCAGCCCAACGAAAATGGCCGGCATCACGCCGGCCATGTCGTCTCAGGTATCGGGTGGAAAATTCAGCGGACGGCGCCGACCACGATTTCGCGGCCGTCCTCGATGGTGACCCAGCGGCCCGTGTTGAACGAGGCCTGACGCTTCAGGTAGGTATAGGGCGTCTGGGTCCAGATCTTCACGTCGTCCGTCAGGTTGTCGAGGATGAAGTCGCCTTCGGAGGTGCGCACCGTCAGTACCGCATGACCTTCGCCATCGGGCTTGCGTACGACGGTGATCAGCAGGTCGGCGAGCGAAAAGCCGCGCTCGGACAGTTCCTTGCGCTTCTGCAGGACATAATCCTCGCAGTCGCCGGCATCGACCGGATAGGCCCACACTTCTTCCCGGCCATAGACTTCCATGTCGGTGCGGGCGGTGATGCGGGAATTAACCGAGCTGTTGACCTCGTGGATCATCTGCCAGCCATAGTCGGTGACTTTCGGCGGTGGCGAGGAGGCAAAGCGGATGTTGCACTCGTCCTTGTGCAGCTGACAGAATTCGTAATGGCCGATCGGCTGCGAGGTGATGTTGCCCGTCACCATATGCAAGGTGGGCTGCGGCGCCGGAACGGCTGCGGTCGCCGGCGCAAACATGGCAATGAGCAGCAGCGCAATGTGGCGCGCTTTCAGGGCATTCATCATGGACCCGTCCCTCTAAATCCTAACAAAAGGTTAAGGCCGGGAAGGCGGGGGTGTCAATTATGAACAGAGTCTTAACAGCGGGGCTCTGCGTTTATGGTTAAGATTGCGGCTTTTCAGTCGCAGCTTATGGACGAGCGACGGCGCGGCGAACCGCACCGCCCTCCTCTGCATGTTAAGCTTGAAGGTCTCAGACCAGCGCCTTGATGGCGGCGCGCATCCGCTCGATATCCTGCGGGCGTGACAGGCGGTGGTCGCCGTCGCGCACCAGCGTCAGCACCACGTCGTCGGCAGGCAGGTGTTCAACCAGCGTCAGTGCATGACGATAGGGCACATCCGTATCCTGCATGCCCTGCAAGATGTGAACCGGGCAGCCGGTTTCGATGATGCCGGTCAGCACCCGGTTCTGTCGCCCGTCCTCGATGAGGTCGCGGGTAAAGATGTTCGGTTCCGGGCTGTATTCCGAATGTTCCTCGAAATAGCCGCGCTCTTCCAGAGACCGGCGTTCGGCCTCCCCAAGCGCCGGTTCGATCAGGGCGCTGGTGAAATCGGGAGCCGGTGCGATGAGAACCATGCCGCGAACCTTTGGCGCCGCGGGGCTCCGCTTCAGCTCCGCCACGGCCCTCAGCGCAATCCAGCCCCCCATGGAGGAGCCGACAAGGATGATCTCGCGCGCCGCAAGGGTCGCGATGGCCGCAAGGCTTTCCTCCAGCCAGCGGCTGATCGTGCCCTTGCGGAATTCGCCACCCGACTGGCCATGGCCGGAATAGTCAAGCCGCAGTGCTGCAAGGCCGAGTTCGCCAGCGAGCGCATCCATCTCGACCGCCTTGGTGCCGGTCATGTCGGAGCGGTAGCCGCCAAGCCAGACGAGCACGGGTCCATCCACGCCGTCTGCCGCGGGCCGGATGAGCATGGCAATCGAGCGGCTGTCGCCGTCTACGCCGACCTCGATACGGGAAAGTCCGGCCGGTGGCGTGTCGTCTGTCATGGCATTCTCCTTGAAGGCTTTTCCGCCTTCTATAAAACAGATTCGCGAAAAGGCGACAGCAGGTGATTTCCTGCGCGGATTATGCTATTGACTTCGCCGCAGCGTTGACGACATTGACCCGCAATCGCGCCAGGCGCCGATGTGCGCCGCTGCATTTCGAAATAATTCGAGGAGAATACGACCATTCGCAGACCTTTCAAAGCCGACGCTCCAGTCAAGGACGGGCCGCGCTCCAACCGGGAAATCCGCGTACCTCGCGTTCAGCTGATCAACGCAGAGGGCGAAAACCTCGGCCCCGTGCCGACCGATCAGGCTCTCAGGATGGCGGAAGAGGCCGGTCTCGACCTGGTCGAGATTTCGCCCAACAATGATCCACCGGTGTGCAAGATCCTCGACCTTGGCAAGCTGAAATACGCCAACCAGAAGAAGGCGGCCGAAGCGCGCAAGAAGCAGAAGATCGTCGAAATCAAAGAAATCAAGATGCGCCCGAACATCGACACCCATGACTATGAGGTGAAGATGAAGTCGATCCTGCGTTTCTTCGAAGACGGCGACAAGGTTCGCGTCACGCTGCGTTTCCGCGGCCGCGAAATGGCGCACCAGGAACTGGGCATGAAGCTTCTGCTTCAGGTCAAGGACGACACGGCAACGATTGCCAAGGTGGAAGCCGAGCCGAAGCTCGAAGGCCGCCAGATGATGATGGTGCTGGCCCCTCGCTGAGGCCGGCACTTGCCCTGGCCCGACCGGCAGGGCTTTCGCGGATCACGGTTCGCACGAGGGGTTCCTGCCCTTCGTTCGCTGAACCTTTTATGCCTTATCTTTCCCCATTGCGCTTTTGACCGCCTGCCGGTATAAGCGCGCGTCCGAACGGCCCGGCAGGGCATGCCGTGGCCGTTCCAGAAGAGCTTGAAGCCCGCCTTTCGTCAGCGGGGTTCGATACAAGATATGGAGTAGCAAAATGCCCAAGATGAAGACGAAATCCGCGGCCAAGAAGCGGTTCAAGATCACGGCGACCGGCAAGGTCGTTGCGGCTGCCGCCGGCAAGCGCCACGGCATGATCAAGCGGTCCAACAAGTTCATTCGTGACGCACGCGGCACGATGGTTCTGGCCGAACCGGATGGCAAGAAGGTCATCAAGAACTACCTGCCGAACGGTCTCTGAGACCCTTTCGCTTTTTGGATCAGTTAAGGAGATCATGACATGGCACGCGTAAAACGTGGCGTAACCTCTCGCGCCAAGCACACCAAGACCCTCAAGGCAGCCAAGGGCTTCTACGGCCGCCGCAAGAACACCATCCGCGCCGCAAAGGCGGCCGTGGATCGTTCGCGCCAGTTCGCCACCCGCGACCGCAAGGTCAAGAAGCGCAATTTCCGCGCTCTGTGGATCCAGCGTATCAACGCTGCCGTTCGCGAATTCGGCCTGACCTACGGCCGCTTCATCGACGGCCTGAACAAGGCTGGCATCGAAGTGGACCGCAAGGTTCTCTCCGACCTCGCCATCCATGAGCCGGCCGCTTTCGGCGCGCTGGTCGAAGCCTCCAAGAAGGCTCTCGAATACCTGAAGGAAGCCGGCACCACCAACGAGTTTGAAAGCGCGGTCAAGTAACCAGCGCTTCCCAAGCTTATTGCTTCACTGATTTGGGAAACCCGCGCTGGTCTGGGCTGGCGCGGGTTTTTCACGTTTTATTCGCCGTCGCGCGTCCGGCTGGCTTTGGCCAAACCTACCCGATCTTCACACGGAAACCATCATGTCCGATCTGGAAAACCTGAAGACCTCGCTTCTTGCCGATATCGCCGCTGCCGCCGACGAGCCGGCCATCGAGGCGGTGCGCGTGGCAGCCCTTGGCAAGAAGGGATCCGTATCCGAGCTCCTCAAGACGCTGGGCACCATGACCCCGGACGAGCGCCAGACCCGCGGCGCGGCGATCAATGCGCTGAAGACCGAGGTGACGGAAGCGCTAGCCGCCCGCAAGGCCGTGCTTCGCGATGCCGCGATCAACGCCCGTCTTGCCGCTGAAACGCTCGACGTGACGCTGCCGGTGCGCTCCTCGCCGGCCGAGCGCGGCCGTATCCATCCGATCAGCCAGATCGTCGATGAAATCACCGCGATCTTTGCCGACATGGGCTTTTCCATCGCGGAAGGTCCCGATATCGAGACCGACTATTACAATTTCACCGCGCTCAATTTCCCCGAAGGCCATCCGGCCCGCGAGATGCACGACACCTTCTTTTTCCAGCCGGACGAGAATGGCGAGCGCAAGGTTCTGCGCACCCATACCTCGCCCGTGCAGGTGCGCACCATGGAAACCCAGAAGCCGCCGATCCGCATCGTCATTCCCGGCAAGACCTATCGCCAGGACAGCGACGCCACCCATTCGCCGATGTTCCATCAGGTCGAAGGCCTCGTCATCGACAAAAAGAGCCATGTCGGCAATATCCGCTGGGTTCTCGAAGAATTCTGCAAGGCCTTCTTCGAGGTGGACAACGTCACCATGCGCTTCCGCCCGTCCTTCTTCCCCTTCACTGAGCCGAGCTTCGAGGTGGACATCCAGTGCGACCGCTCGTCCGGCCCGATCGTCAAGTTCGGCGAGGGCACCGACTGGATGGAAATCCTCGGCTGCGGCATGGTACACCCGAACGTGCTGCGCGCCGTCGGCCTCGATCCCGATGAATACCAAGGCTTTGCCTGGGGCATGGGCCTCGACCGCATCGCCATGCTGAAATACGGCATGCCGGACCTGCGCGACTTCTTCAACGCCGACGTGCGCTGGATGAGCCATTACGGTTTCCGCCCGCTCGACATGCCGACGCTGTTCGGCGGTCTGAGCGCTTAAACGAGATGCCGACGGTCCTTCGCAAATACGGTTTCCGTTTCCACTTCTACGGTTTTGACATGAACGAGCCCCGGCACATTCATGTCACCGGTCACGGGGGGACGGCAAAGATCTGGCTCGAGCCGATCGAACTGGTCGAAGCGAAGGGCTTCAACACCGGAGATCTGAAGCGTATCATGGACGTCGTAAATGATCACCACGGGCAATTTGTGGAGGCATGGGATGAATTCGCCAAGTCTGTATCCTGAGAACGAACGTCCGGTGGAAGCATGGTGCGATCTGCATAACGTCCATGTCCGCCTTGCCGATGGACGCGAGGTGGTCACGCCGTTGTGGTGGTATCCGAGCCTTTACGCGGCAACGCCAGCGGAACGCAACAATGTCGAGTTGATGGTGGCAGGTGTTCATTGGCCGGATGTCGATGAGGATCTGTCTGTGCGCGGCATGTTGGCGGGTTGGAAGTACCCCAAGGCCAAGGCTCCGGACAAGGCGGCCTAGGATCCTTCCATGTCACTGCTCAAGCGGGTTTCTCTTCTTGTTTCGACAATACCGCCTGTCAGCCGATCCGGGTTCTGACGCAAGTGCCGAAAACGCCCAAGCTCGAGATGGCGCTGTGTAACGGTTGCTTTGAGCCAAAAAGATCACTGCGGGCAAACTTCGAAAGATGTTGCCTTTCACGTTTTAAATAGCACAGGCGCTGACCGCGAATTGCGCTCTGGTAATGGTGGAAAATACCCATGAAATTCACGCTCTCCTGGCTGAAGGAACATCTGGAAACCGACGCGACGCTCGATGAGGTTTGCGAGCGCCTGACGGCGATCGGTCTCGAAGTCGAGGATGTCGATGACAAGGCGGCCTACTGGCCCTTCGTCATTGCCAAGGTCCTCTCGGCCGAAAAGCATCCGTCCGCCGACCGGCTGAAGGTGTTGATGGTGGATGCCGGCGGTGAAAAGCCAGTGCAGGTTGTCTGCGGTGCGCCGAATGCGCGGGCGGGCCTTGTCGGTGCGCTGGCGCAGCCGGGCACCTATGTGCCGGGTCTCGATGTCACGCTTGCCGTCGGCAATATCCGCGGTGTCGAAAGCCATGGCATGATGTGCTCCGAAAAGGAGCTGAACATGTCGGACAATCATGACGGCATCATCGACCTGCCGGCCGATGCGCCGGTCGGCACGCCTTTTGCCGCTTATGCCGGTCTCGACGACCCGATGATCGAGATCAACCTGACGCCGAACCGTCCGGATTGCACGAGCATTTTCGGGATCGCGCGCGATCTCGCCGCCTCCGGCCTTGGCACGCTGAAGCAGCCGAAGGCGCCCGATTTTTCCGTATCCGGCGAAACACCGGTGGAGGTCGTGATCGATCTTGACGATGAAAAGCTCTGCCCCGGCTTTGCGCTGCGCCTCGTGCGCGGCGTGAAAAACGGCCCGAGCCCGGCCTGGATGCAGCAGCGGCTCAAAGCGATCGGCCTTCGTCCGATCAATGCGCTGGTCGACATCACCAATTACATGACCTTCGACCAGGGCCGGCCGATGCATGTCTTCGATGCCGCCAAGGTTTCGGGCAACCTCACTGTGCGCCGGGCAAAAGACGGCGAGGAGATTCTGGCGCTCGACACCCGCACCTACACGCTGTCACCATCGAATGTGGTGATTGCCGATGATAAGGGCGTCGAATCCATCGGCGGCATCATGGGCGGCGAGCATTCCGGCTGCGACGAGAACACCGTGGACGTGCTGATCGAATCGGCGCTCTGGGACCCGATCAACATCGCCAAATCCGGCCGGGCGCTCGGCATCATCACCGATGCGCGCTACCGTTTCGAACGCGGCGTCGATCCGAACTACATGATGCCGGGGCTGGAGCGCACGACGCAGCTGGTACTGGAGCTTTGCGGCGGCACCGCCGCCAAGGCGAAAGTGGCCGGCTACAAGGGCTATGACGCCCGCCATGTCGAGTTTCCCTTCTCCGAGGTGAAGCGCCTGACGGGGCTTGACGTCTCCGTCGAGGAGAGCCGCACGATCCTGACCGCGCTCGGCTTCGAGATCGTCTCGGGCAATGAGGAACGTGCCACCGTTGCCGTGCCCTCCTGGCGCCCGGATGTGGATGGCAAGGCGGACCTCGTCGAGGAGGTGATGCGCATCCACGGCGTCGACAAGATCCTGCCTGCACCGCTGGAACACCAGGGCGCCGTCAACGGCCGCATCCTGACGACGCTGCAGATCCGCACCCGTACGGCCAAGCGCGCGCTTGCTTCGCGCGGCATGCTGGAAGCCGTCACCTGGTCCTTCATTCCGGAAGACCAGGCAAAGCTGTTCGGCGGCGGCAAGCCTTCGCTGAAACTGGTGAACCCGATTGCCGCCGACATGTCGGACATGCGCCCCTCGCTTCTGCCGGGGCTTTTGACGGCGGCTCAGCGCAATGCCGACAAGGGCTTTGGCGATGTGGCGATCTTCGAGGTCTCCGGCACCTATGAGGGCGACACGCCGGAGGCCCAGCGGCGTGTGGCCGGCGGCATCCGCCGCGGCACGGCCTCGCTTGCCGGTGCCGGCAAATCCTGGTCGAATGCGGCAAAGGGGGGCGGCAAGCCGGTCGATGTCTATGATGCCAAGGCCGATGCGCTCGCCGTGATCGAGGCCTGCGGCCTGCCGATGGCTAATGTGCAGGTGGAGCAGGGCGGCCCTGCCTGGTATCACCCGGGCCGGTCCGGCACGATCAAGATGGGCCCGAAAGTGGTGCTCGGCCATTTCGGGGAGTTCCACCCCAATACGCTGTCGGCGCTGGACGTGACCGGCGCGCTGTGCGGCTTCGAGGTCTATCTCGACGCTATGCCGGAGCCGAAGAAGAAGGCGACCCGCACCAAGCCGGCGCTTGATCTTTCGCCCTTCCAGATGGTGAAGCGCGATTTCGCCTTTGTGGTGGATCGCACCGTGGAGGCCGGCGCCCTCATCAAGGCCGCCACCACCGCCGACCGCAAGCTGGTGACCGGCGTTTCCGTCTTCGACGTGTTCGAGGGGGCTTCGCTCGGCGAAAACAAGAAGTCGATCGCCATCGAAGTGCTGATCCAGCCCGTCGACAAGACGCTGACGGACGAGGATTTTGATGCGCTGACGAAAAAGATCGTCGCAAACGTTGAAAAATCGACCGGCGGCATTTTGCGCGCCTGAGGTTTTCCGCAAAACGAACTGCCGTTCCCGAATGGCGGCTCCGTTCTCTTCGCGCCCCTTTCTTGCCCGCAAGAGAGGGGCGTTTTCATGCGGCACCGCGGCCCGCAATCTGCCCTTCGTTTCAGAAGCTATCAAAGAACGGACATGCGGATCCAAGATTCGTAAAGAGCCATGGGCGAGCGGCCACGCGGCAGCAAAACCCGTGTTTCAACGATAGGCGGACCGGGGGCTGAAGGCTGCCTCGTATGAATTTTATAGAAGTGACACCTTTCAGCGCCCCGTTCAGCGGTTTCTGCTCGCTCGTGGGGTCCCTCTGCCTGACAGGTGATTTCTTAGGCTTTGCCATCGCCGCACTCCCGAAAGCCGGGAGCGGACAGCGGGCGACGAACCCGAAAAACCTCCTGCCCCCCTGTGTGCCGCACAGACACGCCCGGCGCGATTTATCGAACAGGAAACGGCAAGGACCTGTCCGGGGCCTGCCATTTCCCCCGTGTCGCCGGAGGGAGACCAGTTTCCGCGAACCCGGTGCATGAGGTTTTGCGTCTGACCCTCACATCCCGCGCCGGCCCCGCATCGCCAGAACGCCTTCTGGTGTATCCGCTGCGAGACGGAGCCATTGTAAGTAAGGTTGTGGGGGATGAGGAAATTGTGATGGAGATTTTTTAAACGAGCCGTAGCTAGCAGCGCAGTTGCGCGATTACGACCTCGTCTGCGTCAACATGGCTGATGTCTCATCGTACCGTATCGCGGTAAGGGTCCCCTTAAAGTCGACAATGTCAACGAACAGCCCGGAATATAAAAATGTGGGATTGGTTTCCTATCGTCTTCTTCCCGCTCAAGATTCTCGTGCTCGGGATCGGCATGTTCTTCGCCATCAAGTGGCATCGCGATCAGGAAAAGAAGAATAACAAGACCCGCCAGCCGTAGAAGCGGCGGCGAATGCCCCCTCATCCGCCTGCCGGCACCGCCTTGCCTTGGAGCCAGGAGTCAGAGCAGTGCCGTCTGCGCTTTTTTACCCTTACGCTGCGTCCGTGACGCGGATTTCGATACCGAGATGGGCGGCGGCGGCGATGTTGACGAGGGCGTCGAGCGAGAACTTTGAGAGCTTGCCGCGCAACAGGTCATTCGTGCGGGGACGCGTCAGGCCAAGACGTTTGGCGGCCTCTTCCTGAGAGAGGTCCCAGCGCTTCACCGCTTTGCGGATTTCATAAAGCAGTGTGGAGCGGGCCTTGAGGTTTGCAGCTTCCTGCGCTGTGTCGGTCAGGGCATCCCAGACATTTTCATAGGTCTCCGCCGTCATCGTTCTGCCTTCCATCGTTTCAACCGTTGCGTCGCCAGATCGAGGTCTTTCTTCGATGTCGCCTGCGATTTCTTCTGGAAGGCATGAAGGACCAGAACCCGGTCTTCCAGGGCTGCCAGATAGAGGATGCGAAAGGCGCCGGACGGCTCTCGAATTCTGATCTCCTTGACGCCGGGGCCGACCGTTTGCATGGGTTTCCAGTCATCGGGGTCATCCCCGCGCTGGACAAGTTCGAGCTGCCAGCCGGCCTCAAGGCGCGCCTCTTCGGGAAACGCACGAACATCCGCCCGACTGCTTCCAAGCCATTCGATCAGCTTCATGGCTGAATTGTATCAATAACGATACAGCATGACCAGTGAGGAAATTGCATTCGGCATTTCGTCAGGGGTGGGCCAGCGACAGTGGATGCCGTCCCCTCACCGCCTGCATCCGGCGGTCCCTTCTCCTTTCGAGGAGAAGGGGGCACGCGGTTGGTGCCTGCGATCAGAGGCTGACGCGGCGGCCTTCCTTGTCGGCGTTCTTGTGGTCGCTGCCGTGTTTTTCGAGGATGGCCTTGGCATCTTCCAGCGAAATGCGGTGCCGCTTGGCAAAGGCAACGGGTTCATAGGCCTTATCGGCGGTTTTCTGATCGGACATGATCTGTCTCCAAGGGTCGGGGCGCCGGCGGGATGCCGGTGTGCCGTACGGTATCGGTCGAGAGGTTTTGAGGCGCGCGTCCATGAAACCGGACATCCGCGCGCAGAAAAATGGGCCTGACGGCCCCTCGAGGCTTTATATGGGTATTGAGGCGCAAAAGCTCAATATTTGTTCTTGCGCAGTGTCTTGTTGCCCTTTGGGCCGCTGTAGACGGGAGTGCGATCGCGGTTTTCGGCAGTCAGCGTGCGCCAGCGCTCCAGCCGGTCGGCATCGAGCGTGCCGGCTTTCACGGCCGCCTGCACGGCGCAGCCGGGCTCGTGCGCATGGGTGCAATCGCGAAATCGGCAGTGGGGGGCAAGCTCGGTGATTTCGGCAAAGAGTGTGTCGATGCCGCCGGTGATGTCGCTCACATAGAGCGTGCGGATGCCGGGCGTATCGATGACCCAGCCGCCGCCGGCCATTTCATGCAGGGAGCGGGCCGTCGTGGTGTGGCGGCCCTTGGCATCGTGTTCGCGGATGGCACCGGTCTTTTGCGGGGTCTCTGTGGACGGGCCGGCAAGCGTATTGACCAGCGTCGACTTGCCGACACCGGACGAGCCGACGAGCGCCACCGTCTGGCCTTGCGCACACCAGGGCTTTAAGGGTTCGACGGCATCGGCAGCGCGCGCATTGACGACGACGACGGGCAGATCGCGCTGCAGGGCGGCGGCCTGTGTCGCATAGGTTTCGGCATCTGCCACCAGATCGGCCTTAGTGAGCACGATGACCGGGCGCGTGCCGGCCTCGTTTGCCATGATGAGATAGCGTTCCAGCCGCGACAGGTTGAAATCGGCATTGCAGGAGGTGACGATGAACAGCGTATCGACATTGGCAGCCGCCAGCTGCTGGCCGATGGCGCCTTCCGTGCGCCTTTGCAGCAGGGTGCGGCGCTCGAGGCGGCGCGTGAGAAGGCCGCTCTGCGGCTCCGCCAGCACCCAGTCACCCACGGCATAATCGGCAGTGTTGGCGTTCGGGGCAAGTTCGAGGTGAGCGGGGCCGTCGGCATCGATCGCCTCAAGCCGCGCCCGGTGCACGGACGAAATGCGCCGCACCAGACAGATCTCCTCGCCGGGCCTTATCTGCCCGGCAAAAAAATCCGACCAGCCCAGCCGCTGAAGTGCGGCGGTGCCGCGAGGAGCCGTCAAGAACGGGCCCGATGGGTAAGAGAAGAGGCCATGTGTGTTCGCTTTCCGTCGCCTGATCGCGGTCTTTGCCTGTCTCTTAGCGCAGAAACGGTCCGCTGACGCGGGAAATGTTTTGGGGGAACGGGATTTCGTGCCGGGGGTTGGTCGAGAAGGCCATGACCGGACGTTGACGGCCTTGCCGTCGCTCCGGGTTGTGCCCCCGGCCCTTCGCTTGGGCTCCGGGCTTTCGTCGCTGCTATCGATCCGCTGGATCGATGGCTTGGCCTTTGGCCGTCGCTCCGGGTTGCCCCCCGGCCCTTCGCTTAGGGCTCAGGGCGTTCGTCGCTGCTATCGATCCACTGGATCGATAGCTTGGCCTTCGGCCGTCGCTCCGGGTTGCACCCCCCGGCCCTTCGCTTGAGCTCAGGGCGTTCGTCGCTGCTATCGATCCACTGGATCGATAGCTTGGCCTTCGGCCAACCGCTCCTCACCCCTGCCCAATCAGGATGCCGGCGGCGAGGACGAGGGAGCCGCCGAAGACCACCTGGAAGACGGCCCGCAGGAAGGGCGTTTCCATGAAACGGTTCTGGATGAAGGCGATCGCCCACAGCTCGACGAAGACGACGATGGCCGCGACAATGGTCGCCGTCCAGAAATGCGGAATAAGATAGGGCAGCGCGTGGCCGAGGCCGCCGATGGCGGTCATGATGCCGGAGGCAAGGCCCCGCTTCAGCGGCGAGCCGCGGCCCGACAGCTTGCCATCGTCATGGGCGGCCTCCGTAAAGCCCATGGAAATGCCGGCACCGACCGAGGCCGACAGGCCGATGAGGAAGGTCGACCAGGTATCGCCGGTGGCAAAGGCCGCCGCAAAGATCGGCGCTAGCGTCGATACCGACCCGTCCATCAGGCCGGCAAGACCCGGTTGCACATAGGTCAGGATGAACTGGCGACGTTCGCCGGCCGTTTCCGCCTCGCGAACCTCTTCCGGCGTATGCTTGTCGCCCAACATATGGGCAATTTCGCCATGCCCCTGCTCGGCGAGCGCCAGATCGCCCAGCAACTGACGGGTCGAGGCGTCGCTTACGCGCTTCATGGCTTCCGTGTAGAAGCGGAAGGCCTGCGCTTCCATGATCTCGGCCTGGGCGCGGATGGTGTCCAGCGACAGGTTGGTCATCAGCCAGTCGGGCCGGCGCTGATAGAAGCCACGCACATGCTCGCGGCGGATGAGCGGAATGGTTTCGCCGAACCGCTGCCGGAACTGGCCGATCAGCATGTTGCGGTGGGATTGCTCCACCTCCGCCATGTCGCGAAACACCTTAGCCGAATCCGGCGCACGATCGGCAAGGGATGCGGCATAGGACTGATAGATCCGCGCATCCTCTTCTTCCGAGGAAATGGCAAGCGCCAGGATTTCAGCCTCGCTCAGCGTTTCGAAGGCGCGGCGTCCGCCGGCGCGAAACAATTCAAACATGGCGATGACCTCTTTTAGAATTATTCTAATTTTAACGCGAGACGGGGGAAATTCAAGCCCGATGCGGTGCAAAAATCGCAAAGGGAAAGCGGAAGCGCTGTCGCAAGGATGCGACGCCAGAGGTTGCCGATGCGCAATCTTCCGCCATTTTGGCTTGCAGGCACAGCAACAAAATGATTTAGGGCTAAAACGCATGCCGCATCATGATGAAATTAAAGGCGTAAGTTCCATGAACCGCAGATCCTTCTTTCGCCAGGCCGGTGCAGCCGGTGTTGGCGCCGCAGCCCTTGCCGCCCCCGCCATCGCGCAGGAAAGCCCGGATATTACCTGGCGCCTGACCTCGTCCTTCCCGAAGAGCCTTGATGTTCTGTTCAATTCCTCGACGGAAATCGCCAAGAGCGTCTCGGAAGCAACCGACGGCAAGTTCAGGATCCAGACCTATGCGGCCGGCGAAATCGTGCCGCCGCTGCAGGCTGCCGACGCGGTGGCCGCCGGCACGGTGGAAATGGCCCATACCTGCGCCTATTACTATGTGGGCAAGGATCCGACCTTTGCACTGGGCACGGCCATTCCCTTCGGCCTCAATGCCCGGCTTGCCAATTCCTGGTTCTCGGTTGGCGGCGGCACCGAACTGCTCAACGAATTCTTTGCCGGCCACAATCTTTATGCGCTGCCGGCCGGCAATACCGGCGCCCAGATGGGCGGCTGGTTTCGCAAGGAAATCAAGACCGTCGATGATCTGAAGGGTCTGAAGATGCGCATCGCGGGCTTGGCCGGCCAGGTGATGACCAAGGTGGGCGTGACGCCGCAGCAGATTGCCGGCGGTGACGTTTATGCGGCGCTCGAAAAGGGTACGATCGATGCCACCGAATTCGTCGGTCCCTATGACGATCACAAGCTCGGCTTCTACAAGGTTGCCAAATATTACTACTACCCGGCCTGGTGGGAAGGGGGCCCGACGGTGCATGCCTTCTTCAACCTGGAAAAGTTCAAGGCGCTTCCCAAGCGTTATCAGCGCGTGCTGACCGATGCCTGCGCGCGGGCAAATGCGCTGATGCTGGAAAGCTATGATGCGCTGAACGCCAAGGCGCTGCGCCAGCTGGTGGCCGAAGGCGCCGTGCTGAAGCCGTTCAGCCAGGATATCCTGGAGGTCTGCTACAAGGCGGCCCAGGAAACCTACGCGGAAATCTCCGCCAAGAACCCGGCCTTCAAGAAGATCTACGACAGCCAGCAGGCCTTCAAAAAGGATGGTTACCTGTGGCTGCAGATTGCCGACTACAGCTTCGACACGTTCATGATGATCCAGCAGCGCAACGGCAATCTTTGAGACGCCGAAGAGCCCTGATCGACACGGCGGCCACGCAAGTGAGCCGCCGTTTTTTGTTGCGCCCCGGCAAGAGGTTTGGCGGCAGCCGACGCAAGCTGCGATCGCGCGCTATAACATTTGATATTGCGCGACAGTCTTCGATGCCTATGGTGGCGGGCGTCAACCGGAGAGAACCATGCCTCATTCGGACGTGCGGTTTTACCCGAACATTCTGGTGCCCAGCGATTTTGCGGTGATCGACGCGGTCATCCGCTCCATCGTGTTTACCGGCAGCGGCAAGCCCAACAAGCTTGACCAGGAGAAGCTGGCGCGCATCGTGCTGCGCCTCTACCGCATGGGCCTGACCGATCCGGCAAAGCTCTCGATGTTTGCTGCAAGGCTTGCAGACCACGCGCGGATCACCGGCAGTGCCGCCGACCGCTTTTCCGCAAGCCGCTCCGGCAAAGCCGCAGGCGCGAGCCCCGAAAGCACCGGCGGGACGCGATCATCGACCGGGCCCCGCCGCTGAATATCGTCCGCCTCGGCCAGTCCGGCCGACGCCCTTTGACCGTCAGTTGCGGCCGTTGTTCGGGCGCGCCTTGGAGCCGACGCGGTCATTGCCGCTGATCGTCTTGCCGTCCGGCTCCTGGCCGTAATAGGTGCCGCCGAGATGGCCGCCGGCGCTGGTATTGTCCACCTGTGCCTTGGCCCGATCCTGCTGCGCCTTGATATCGGTCTTGGTCATGTTCGCCTCCGTTTTCATGTCGGTCGAACAGGACTAACAGCCTGAGAGCGGTGAGGTTCCTGACTTTTTCACTCCGGATGCGCGTTCAGCCGACCCGTTTGTAGAACAGCGTGGTGTCGCAGAACCCGCCCTGCGGCCAGAGCGCATAATCGGGGATGACGCCGACCCGCTGCCAGCCAAAGCGGGGATAGATCGCCTCCGCATCGCTGCCGGTTGCCGTGTCCAGCACCAGGAGCGTGCGCCCGCGCCGGGCGGCCTCCTGCTCCACCAGATCCATCAGCTTGCGCGACAGGCCGAGACCGCGCGCATCGCGATGCACCAGAAGCTTCATCAGATCGCCGCGATGCGGCTGGTTCGGTTTCTGGGCAAGCCCGACCTGCACCGTGGCCACCACCCGGCCCTCGATCTCAGCCACCGCCAGGATCGTCTGACCAAGGCGCACCGCTTCAGCCACGCCGCGCCAGTAAGCCTGCGCATCGCCAGGGGTGAACGGCAGCATGAAGCCCAGAGAGGCGCCGCCATTGATACAATCGCTCAGCACATCGCAAAGGTCATCGATCGCCTGTTCGGCAGCCTGCGCGTCAAGAATGTGAAAACTGGTCATCGGAAAATCTCGTTCAGTTTTTTGGAGGAATGCTCGGACGGGATCATCGTCCGGGAACTTGTCCGCGATCCAGAATGACGCCGTAGCGGGCGAGCTGGTCGGACGGATTGAAGAAGGCAAAGGCGTCGCCGATATCCATGAACAGGCAATCGCCGGGGTGAAGCCGGTGGGTTTCGCCGGCAAGCTCCATGTCGAGCACGCCGGCAAACAGCCAGACATGCTGCGTCATGAACCGGCTTTCCGGCCGCGGCGGAAAGGAGACGCGCGCACCCGGCGGAAACTCCACCTCGACGATATCGACCCTTGACGGCATGCCGGGCGGCGAGACCGAGCGGCGCAGATAGCCGGTCGTCGGATCGCGCCAGAGGCGCTGCGTCTCGCGACGCGACACGGGCGACGTTCCGGGATCATCAGGGGCAAAGAAGGCCGAGAGCGACAGGCCGAGCGCCTCGCAGAGCCGTGCCAAAAGGGCCGCCGTCGGGCTTGCCTCCCCTCGCTCGATGCGCGAAATCATCGCGCGGCTGACACGCGCATCGGCCGCCAGACGGTCCAGCGTGAACTTCTGCGCAAGCCGCAGCGCCTTCAGCCGGTCACCGATCGCGATTTCGAAATCCTGATCTGTCTTTTCCATGAAAAGAGTTTGCATTTCTCTTATAATGGAGTCAATCGCTCTCATAGTGGATTTTTGAGACGCGCCTGACGGGGACGAACGGGATGTCGGCGTTTTCGCGATAGCCACGCACACCGTCCGTTCGCTAGGATGAACCAAAGCTCCCGCATCCGCGCGCTCAACCGCGCCGGCCTCGTCGTGTGCCTGCCTTCATGGAGTTTCGATGCACGACAAGCCCTTATCCGGCGCATCCCCGCTGTCGATTGCCAGCATCGTCCTGTCGATGTCGACGGCGGCTGTCGGCAGCGGCCTGATGTTTGCCTACAGCCCCTACATGCTGGCCCGCTCGGAGGCGGCCAGCTGGGCGCCGGGAGCAGCCGTCACGGCCGTTGCCTTCGGCGGGCTGGTGGGCTGCGTCGTCACCGGCCCGCTGATCCGCCGGGTCGGCCATGCGCGGCTTTTTGCCTGCTCGATGGCCATCGTCATCATCGCCGCCGTCATCATCGCCTCGGGACTTCCGGCCGGCTGGTGGATTCTGGCCCGCGGGCTTTATGGCGCTGCAGCCAACTGCAATTTCATCATCGCGCAGAGCTGGCTGAATCATGCCGCCTCCAATGCCTGGCGCGGACGGGCGATGTCCTTCTTCTATATGGCCTATGTGCTGGCGCTCGGCTGCGGGGCCTGGCTGTTTGGCCAGATCTCCACCGCCGGCAACGTGACACCGCTGCTGACCGTGCTGTTTACGGCACTTGCGATCCTGCCGATCGGGCTCACCCGCCTGCCCAACCCGCCCGCGCCGGCGCGCGTCAACGTCGACCTGCGCATGGCCTGGCGCATTTCGCCGGTCGGCCTGATCGGCGTGCTGGCCTCCGGCGGGCTTTCCATGGTGGTGCAGGGTTTCGTGCCGATCTATGCCGCCGTCAACAACGTGTCGCAGAGCCAGGTGGCGCTGTTGATGTTCGTGATGCAGACCGGCCTGCTCTTCGTGCAATATCCGCTCGGCATCCTGTCGGACCGCATCGACCGGCGCCGGGTGCTGCTCATCACCTGCGTCCTCATCACCTGCGCTGCGGGCGCAGCACTGTTCACCTCCTTTTCCCAGATGATCGTCCTGATGATCGTCTTCCTGGTGTTCGGCGGCGCCATCGAGACGATCTATTCCATCGCCAATGCCCATTCCAACGACCGCGCCGATCCGGATGACTATGTACCGCTGTCGAGCACGCTGCTGGTGGCCTGGTCGGCGGCGGCAACCGTGGTGCCTCTGGGCGTGACTGCACTCACGCCGGTGCTCGGCCAGAAGACCTTTATCGGCGCCGCCATGCTGGTGGCGATCGCCTATGGCATATTCGTGCTGTGGCGGCTCAACGAGCGCAACCCGGTGCCCTCGCAGGCGCGCGAGACGTTCGAACTGCGCAGCGCCCAGGTGCCGAATGCCGCCACTCTGACCGATCCCGATGCCGGGCTGCCGGACCCCTGAGACGCAAGCCAGGGAGGCCCGACCGCTGCCGACGGCAAGCCGTGGGCGGAAAGACGGCACCAGAAGACCGGATTTTGCCCGCGCGCAGGCTGTTTTCGCCCTCTCTTGCTTATTTTCCCGCTAGGCGTTGAAACGGGCCGCTGCTATATGCGCGACCATGAGCACCGATCGCACGCCCCTCGACCATATCCGCAACTTTTCCATCGTCGCCCATATCGACCATGGCAAGTCCACCCTCGCCGACCGTCTGATCCAGATGACCGGGGGCCTTGCCGAGCGCGAGATGTCCGAGCAGGTGCTGGACTCGATGGATATCGAGAAGGAACGCGGCATCACCATCAAGGCCCAGACGGTGCGCCTGCACTACAAGGCCAACAATGGCGAAACCTATGTGCTGAACCTGATCGACACGCCCGGCCATGTCGACTTCGCCTATGAAGTGTCGCGCTCGCTGTCTGCCTGCGAAGGCTCGCTGCTGGTCGTCGATGCGTCGCAGGGCGTGGAAGCGCAGACGCTGGCCAACGTCTATCAGGCGATCGACAACAATCATGAGCTGGTGACGGTCCTCAACAAGGTGGATCTGCCGGCCGCCGAGCCCGAGCGTATCAAGGAACAGATCGAGGAAGTGATCGGCATCGATGCTTCCGAAGCCGTGCTGATTTCGGCAAAGACGGGCCTCGGCATCCCCGACGTTCTGGAAGCCATCGTGCACAAGCTGCCGGCGCCGAAGAGCGAAGGCGGCGAGAAGGCTCCACTGAAGGCGCTGCTCGTCGACAGCTGGTACGATACCTATCTCGGCGTCATGGTTCTCGTGCGCGTGCTGGACGGCGTCCTGTCCAAGGGCCAGGTCATCCGCATGATGGGTACGGATGCCAAATACAATGTCGAGCGCGTTGGCGTGCTGACCCCGAAAATGGTGTCCGTCGATTCACTGGGGCCCGGCGAAATCGGCTTCTTCACCGGTTCGATCAAGGAAGTGGCCGATACCCGCGTCGGTGATACGATCACCGAAGACAAGCGCCCGACCGACAAGATGCTGCCGGGCTTCAAGCCGGCGCAGCCGGTCGTGTTCTGCGGCCTCTTCCCGGTCGATGCGGCAGACTTCGAAGACCTGCGCGCTGCCATGGGGAAGCTGCGCCTCAACGACGCCTCCTTCTCCTTCGAAATGGAATCATCCGCGGCCCTCGGCTTCGGCTTCCGCTGCGGCTTCCTCGGCCTGCTCCACCTCGAAATCATCCAGGAGCGCCTCGAGCGTGAATTCGATCTCGACCTGATCGCGACCGCGCCCTCCGTCGTCTACAAGCTCTACATGACCGACGGCACCGAGCGCGAGCTGCACAATCCCGCCGACATGCCCGACGTCGTGCGGATCGACGAAATCCACGAGCCGTGGATCAAGGCGACGATCCTCACCCCCGACGATTATCTCGGCGGGATCCTCAAGCTCTGCCAGGACCGGCGCGGCATCCAGACCGAGCTTACCTATGTGGGCAAGCGCGCGATGATCACCTATGAGCTCCCGCTCAACGAAGTGGTCTTCGATTTCTACGATCGCCTGAAGTCGATCTCGAAGGGCTATGCCTCCTTCGACTACCATCTCGATACCTATCGCGAGGGCAACCTCGTGAAAATGTCGATCATGGTGAATGGCGAGCCGGTCGATGCGCTCTCCATGCTGGTCCACCGTTCGGCGGCGGAAAAGCGCGGCCGCGACATGTGCGAAAAGCTGAAGGACCTCATTCCGCGCCACATGTTCAAGATCCCGATCCAGGCTGCCATCGGCGGCAACGTGATCGCGCGCGAAACCATATCGGCCATGCGCAAGGACGTGACGGCAAAGTGCTACGGCGGCGACGCATCGCGCAAGCGCAAGCTTCTCGACAAGCAGAAGGCCGGCAAGAAGCGCATGCGCCAGTTCGGCAAGGTGGAAATCCCGCAGGAAGCGTTTATCGCCGCGCTGAAGATGAGCGACGAATAGGCTTCTCAAGCGAGACTATCTGCCTCATAATCCGGCCTCTCACGGGAGGCCGCAAAGCGCATGGCACAGACATCGCGAAAGCCGAATGGCAGCACGGACGGCATCACCAATGCCATCCATGTGGACGAGCGGCTTCTTCTGGAAGCGCGCGACCTGAAGCTAGACGTCTCGCAGGCCGCAACGGACGGCATTGCGCGTGCCGTGAAGGCCGAAAAAGAGCGCCTTTGGAAGATCGAAAACGCCGAGGCGATCAAGGCGGAAAACGACGACATCGAGAAACACGGTTTGCCACTGGCCAAATACCGGCTGTGGTAGCATGGCGCGGTTTTCAGTCTACCGTTCAACTGAAGAGGCAATACTGATCCTTGACCTTCAGGCCGATGTTCTTGACGCGCTTCGCACGCGTGTCGTTGTGCCCTTATACCCGGTGGAAATGATGTCCTGGTCAATCGGCCGCATGAATCCTCGATTTGACATCGAGGGGATCCGTTACACGATGGCAACTCAACGGATTGCCGCCATCAACATCGCGCTTTTCGGCCCCTTCGTCGCCGATCTCTCCGCACGCGCGGATGACATCACGGCGGCAACCGATTTCCTGTTTCAGGGATTTTGAGACCTTAAAACGGAAAATCCCGCAGGCATGACCTGCGGGATCCGGGGAAACTCGGCGATAAAACCCTTAGCGGGCGGGCGTCATGCCTTCGAAGGCCGGTGCATCCTGCAGCTGTTCGCGCGTCACGTTGAGCACGATGCGCTGCGGCAGGCCGTCGTCGCCGATCTGGGCGGCGTCGGCATTGGCCAGCTGACCGTTGCTTTCGCTATTGGAGGTGGCAGCACCCGGGGCGCCCGTGCGGTTGCTGGCGGCACCCATGCCGGTTCCGGCCGGATCGGTGGTGGTGCGGGCGGCGCCGGCGGCGGGCGGAGTCGTCGTGCCGGGCTGGGTTGCGGCGGTGGTTTCCGGCGAGACCGCGCTGGACTGGGCGGCTGCGGCATTGGCCTCTTCCTGGCTCATGCCCGGGCCGAGCTGCAGGGCGCTCATATCCACAGCGACATCCTTTTCGCCGATACCGAGAAAGCCACCGACCCCGATGATCACGGCATTGACACTGCCGTTTTGGCTGACGAGGACGTCATTGATCTGGCCGATATTCTCACCGTCGGCCCCATAAACAGCCTTGCCTTCCAGATCGCTGAAGCGCCAGGCGCCTTCACCCGGCACCGTGACGAACGGCCCGGCGGTCGTTGCCTCCGTGCTGCGATGGCTATCGGCCATGCCGCCATGCGCATTGTTCTGGTTTGTCGTCTGGCCGGGAGTAACGGGCGCCGTCGTCGTGGTCTGCGCCAGGGCTGCAAACGGCAGAACGGTGGATAGAGCAAGGGCAGCGATGAGCTTGCGTGACATGTGTTTTCTCCAGTCATTGATTGTACACTGATCGACAAACCCCGCCCGACCCGGTCTGGTTCCGATGTTTCTCGTCGCGATGACAGAACGAGGGCCCTGCACGCGCAGGAGAAACCGACCCCGGCGGCGGTTTTATGATCCCCCTTCGGAAAAGCCTCTATCGTCGCCTTGCGCTATGGCGCTAGTCTTTGCGTCCGCGCTCCCGCTATGCGGGCGGTGCCCGGGACGATGAGAGAAAAGAAGGGGATGGCATGACGCGTGAAACGATCGGCATCATCGGGCTTGGCCGCATGGGCTCTGCCATGGCCCGGCGCCTCGCAGCGGCGGGGTTTTCGGTAACCGGCTGGAGCCGGAGCGGCATCGATCCCGCACGCGCAGACGAGCTCGGCATTGCCGGCGCAGACACTCTGGGAAAGCTCGCGGCCTCCTCCCGCATCCTCATTCTGTCCCTGATGGATGATGCTGCCGTGTCCTCCGTTCTCTCTGTCCTTGCCCAGACCGGCGCGCTTGACGGGCGCCTGATTGTCGACACGAGCACGGTTGGCCCGCAGACACCGAGTGCCCATGCAGGCGCCCTGGAAGCTGCCGGCGCGCGCGCCATCGACGCGCCGATTTCCGGCGGGCCGGACCAGGTTCTGCAGGGCCGCATCGGGCTCTATATCGGCGGCGCGAAGGAGGATGTGGAGCGGTTCCTGCCGGTTGCCGAGGTGCTGTCCGACCGCATCCACCATATCGGGCCGCTTGGCCATGGTGCGGCGGCAAAGCTCGTCAACAACATGATGCTGCTCGGGCTCTGGCAGACGCTGAAGGAAGCGCTGCTTCTCGGCCAAGCCGCCGGCCTCACCCGCGAAACCATGCTCAATTTTCTCGAAGGCAGTCCGGCCGCAAGCCCGGCGCTCAAATCCCGCCTGCCGGTTATCCTTGGAACGAGCGATGCGGTCGGCTTTTCGCTGTCGGGCGTGGTGAAGGATGCCCGCGTCGTGGCAGATCTTGCCCAGCAGCTGGACGTGGACCTGCCGACGATGGGGGCGGCCTTGGAAAGTTTCCGACAAGCGCAGGACAACGGCCATGGCGAGGCGGATCTTGCCACCATGGTGCGTGCTGCGACCGACACGATGAAGGAGTAAGGCGATGAGCGGGAAGGCCCGGATTACCATTCACTACTGCACCCAGTGCAACTGGCTGCTGCGCTCCGCCTGGATGGCGCAGGAGCTGCTGCACACCTTCGGCGACAGCCTTGGCGAGGTGGCGCTGATCCCCGGAACCGGTGGCATTTTCGAAATCCGCATCAACGACGCACTCGTCTGGGAGCGGGTGCGCGACGGTGGTTTTCCAGGCCCGAAGGACCTCAAGCAGCGCGTGCGCGACGTGATCGCACCCGATCGCGATCTGGGACACCTTGACCGTTCTTCCAAGGAAAACAAGGCAGATAGCGGCGAAAGCGTTTGATCCCAAGGCTTGCGCGCACCTGCTAATACACATCACCTCGAGAAAAATCGCAGCTGACACAGAAACTTCAAAAAGGCCGTTGACAGGGGCGGCAGCTACCAGTACATCGCTCCTCGTCGCCCAGATGGCGGAATTGGTAGACGCGCCAGCTTCAGGTGCTGGTACTCGAAAGGGTGTGGAGGTTCGAGTCCTCTTCTGGGCACCAAATTCCAGTTTCAGACTGTGTCACACGGTCGGGAAACACAAAAGAAAGCTCGGTTCGCCGGGCTTTTTTTGTGCCTTGCATTTCGTCCGGCATCGCCGTTCCGGCAGATGTTTTGAGGACAGACCTTTCGGCCGGAATGGTGTAAGGAGGGCCGTAGTCGGGCCTTCAGGGACAGGGGGCCGGACCGCCTGCCCCGCGTTTTCCGCGGCACGCCTGCCTAAAGACCGTCAGGCGCGCGCCACAGATCGCAGGCTGCCCTTGTTCAGGAGACCATCCGTGCCCAAAGCCGTCTTCATCGCCTTCGTCATCCTGCTCGTGCTGTCCATCGTGTTCAGCTTCATCGGCGTGCTTTCGGTGTGGGGGCCGTTCGCGCATCCGCAAGCCTGAAGGCGTTATCAGGCGGCGGCTGGTCAATCCCGCGGCAGGTCGTAGGGGTTCAGGCCCGGCACCCAGGGGCGGTCCGGCAGTTCGGTGCCGGAATAGGTGAACCCGCCCTGTTCGCAGCGGTAGACCTGCACCGGCAGGCTGTCGGAGCTCAAGATGCTGTCCCGGCGCCAGCGGCGATATTCCACCCCGGTGGTGCAGTTGGGACTGTCGGCTGCTTCCTTGCGCACGCGGGCCTCTTCCGGCACGACACCCGGCAGGTCCTTGAAGGCCGGCGCCGGGGCGGGATTGGACCAGTTCGGCTGCGGCTTGGCGTCAGACGCCTGCGCCGGCAGTGCCTGGATGAGGCCGAGCGCGACAAGCCCGAGGACACTGAGCGCAACCCTTGCCGTCCGTTGCGATCTTCCAGCCATGGCGTCTGCTCCGATCCTTGTCATCTGGTCTTCATGTAGTCAATCGGACGCGTGACTGCCATCTCCGGTAAATACATTTGCGTGATCGGCACCGCCGCAAGACCGGCAGGCATCAGGCAGGCGGTCGGCGAAACGCCGTGGGTTGCTCGTAGAGCCAGCCGATCCGGTCGATTGCCGCATCGAGATTTTCACGCGCCACCGTCATCGTGTGGCCGTTGGCGTGGAGGAGGGTCTTCTCATCTTCCATGATGCCGACATGGCCCTTCCAAAAGACGAGGTCGCCGCGCACAAGGTCCTGGCGGGCAATCGGCGTGCCTGAGCCCGCCTGCATATCGGAATCGCGCAGGATCTTTCTACCGGCCATCATCATGGCAAGCTGAACGAGGCCCGAACAATCAATGCCGAAGCCGGAACGGCCGCCCCAGAGATAGGGGGTTTCCAGAAAGCTTTCGGCGATCGTGACGTAATCGGAAGACAGAACGGCAGTCTCCTCGATGCAGTGGCGGGCAATCACCGCACCGCCCGAGGCCAGCAGGAAATAGCGCGTGCCGCGCGTTTCGGCCTCACCGATCACCGTGATTCGGCTTCCCATCGAAAGCGCCTGAAGCGGCACCATGCGCAGCTCCGCCTGCGGATAGACGAAGGTGCGCGGCACTGAGATGCGGTGCGTCGGCACGGTTTCCGAGGTCAGCTGCGCCTCCGGCAGATAGCCGACATAGCCATCCTCCAGCGCCTGCACCCAGGCAAAGCCATCGCGCCGATCAAAGACGCGCAACGGCTCGCCGAACAGCAATTGCGTATCGATGCCCCGCGATAAATCCGGGGCGGGGCGAAGATCGGCCACCGGCACGGCAACGAATGCCGGTTCGCCCCGCGCGAAAGCGGCCGCCTCCACTTTGCCGCGCAAGGTTTCGTCCGCGAGATCCGCGCGGAAGGCGTTGAGGCGACGATCAAGTGCCGGAACTGAGGTCTCTGTCATGGCGGCCCCTCCTCAGGGCATGGGTCGGCGGGCCTCGTTGCGCACGAGGTCGCCCAGTCTTTCGAGATAAAGCGCTCCGGTCACCGTGCGCTTAATGATGACATTGCGCCGGTCGCGCTCGTCGCGCGCCCGGTCCACGAGTTGCATGGCGCCCATCGTATCGAGCGCGCGGGTGATCACCGGCTTGGTGACGCCAAGCGCGGCCGCAAGCCCGCGCACCGTATGCGGCGGCGGCACGAGATAGATATGCAGGAGAAGGGCGAGCTGGCGCAGGCTGAGGTCAGGTCCATCCTGGCGCACCTGTTCCAGCGTCACGCGGTGGAAAAGCCCCAGCGCTTCGGTGGCCGAAAGATCAGCGGGCATTGCAACTCCCTGGCATGGGCTTTTTGTCTATCCTCAACCGAACACCGATCCGCCGCAAGCCCTTCAGAAAGGCCAAACCGTCAGCACAGCGAGGCGATGTGGCGATAGAGAGCGCGGATCGCCTGCGCCTCCCCGCCCGCCGGCGCATGCGGCTTTTCCGCCGGAACCCAGGCAAAAACATCGAAATGCACCCAGCTTCGGCTGTGTTCGACGAAGCGTTTGAGGAACAAGGCCGCGGTGATCGCGCCCGCCATGCCGCCGGCCGGCGCATTGGTAAGATCGGCCACCTTGGCGCGCACATCCTTTTCATAGCCCTTGTAGAGCGGCAGGCGCCAGATCGGGTCGTCCTCGGCAAGGCTTGCGGCAGACAGGCTTGCCGCCAGCGCCTCGTCATCGGTGAAGAAGGGCGGCAGATCCGGGCCAAGCGCGACACGGGCAGCCCCGGTCAGCGTTGCCATGTCCACCATCAGGTCCGGCGCCTCCTCATCGGCATAGGCCAGCGCATCGGCAAGGATCAGGCGGCCTTCGGCATCAGTATTGTCGATCTGGACGGAAAGCCCCTTGCGGCTGCGATAGATGTCACCCGGCCGGAAGGCATTGGCGGAAATGGAATTCTCCACCGCCGGCACGAGAACGCGCAGATCGATGTCGAGGCCGGCATCCATGATCATCAGGGCAAGCGCCAGAACATTGGCCGCGCCGCCCATGTCCTTCTTCATGAGCAGCATCGAGGCCGGCGGCTTGATGTCGAGGCCGCCCGTATCGAAGCAGACGCCCTTGCCGACGAGCGTCACCTTGCGGGCGCCCTTGCGGCCAAAGCGCATCTCCAGGAGCCTCGGCGCCTCGGCGCTGGCGCGCCCGACGGTGTGGATGAGCGGAAAGTTCTCTGCCAGCAGATCCTCGCCGACGATGGACGAGGCCTCTGCGCCATAATGGCTGGCGAGCGAAAAAAACACCCGTTCCAGCGTTTCCGGACCCATGTCATTGGTCGGCGTGTTGACGAGGTCGCGGGCAAGGAAGACGGCGGCAAGCGTGCGGTCAAGCTTGGCGCCATCGAGATCCTGCGGCACGGACAGAAACACCTCCGAAGGCTTTGCTGTGCGATAGCTGTCGAAACTGTAGCTGCCAAGGCCGAAGCCCAGCGCCAGGCGCTCCGGCGCAAGCGCAGAGGCGGAGATCGTCCAGGTGCCGGCGGGAAGCAGGCGGGCGAGCTTGCCGGCAAGGAAGGGCTGGTCGGTGGGCTCCTTGCCCAGGCCGAACAGCGCACCGGCAAGCGCACCCTCCTGTCCCGGCAGGAGAAGCAGACTTCCCGCATCGGCAGTAAAGCCTGCGGCGCTTGCAAAGGCCTTTACCTCCGGCGCAAGACTTGCGGACTGAAACTCGTCCGGCGTCAGCGCGTGAACGGTCAGCGCATCCGCATCATGAGGGCGAAAGGGGGAGGCTCTTTCGATGAACTGGTAGGGAGAACGCGGTGCGGGGGCCATGGCTTAATGCTTTCAGAATCGGGCACTTAACGGGTTGTTAGGGTTAACAGACTATTGCTTGAGGCAAGAGAGCGCCACCCATGATCTGCATGTCCCGCGTCAGAAAAATGGCCGGCAAGGATACTTGCGAGAGACCACGATGACGGTACACCCTTTTTTGCTCAGATCGCACCGGCGCCTGCGTCTTTCGGCGTGCTGCGCGATCCTGTCGCTTGCCCTTGGCTCCTGCGCCACCGAGCGGCACGACAGGATGACGACGGGCTCGATCCCCGCCAGCGGCTCCGGCCCTTCCCTCTCCAAGCCGCTGGACGCGATGACCGGCCCTGAACTTGCCATGGCCGAACGCAGCATGGGCAGCGCCTACGAGCGTAACCCGAAAGAGCGCGCCACCGGCCTTGCCTATGCCAATGTCCTGCGCATGAACGGCAAGAACGCCCAGGCGCTTGCGGTGATGCAGCAGGTGGTGATCGCCTATCCCTCCGACCGCGCGGTGCTTGCCGCCTACGGCAAGGCCCAGGCCGGCGCCGGGCAGCTGGAACAGGCGCTTGCCACCATTTCCCGCGCCCAGACGCCGGACCGGCCCGACTGGCGGCTCTATTCGGCTGAAGGCGCGGTGCTGGACCAGCTTGGCAGGACGGACGAGGCGCGGCGCAAATACCGCATGGCGCTGGAGGTCGAGCCGAACGAACCGAGCGTGCTGTCGAACCTTGGCATGTCTTACGTGTTGTCCGGCGACCTGCGCACCGCCGAAACCCATCTGCGCACGGCAAGCCAGCAGCCGATGGCCGACAGCCGCGTGCGCCAGAATCTGGCGCTCGTCGTCGGCCTGCAGGGACGCTTTGCCGAGGCCGAGCAGATTGCAAGCCGCGAGCTTTCGCCGGTGCAGGCAGAGGCTAACGTGACTTATCTTCGCGACATGCTGGCCCAACAGAATGCCTGGGCGAAACTCGCCGGCAAGGACGCCAAGTCAAAGCAGGCGACCCGCTGACGGTTTTCTCTGCCGTGGTGGCGGACCGCCGGCGGACAAATTCGCCGGCCGGGTGACGGGTGAGGCCTTAAAAGCGGTCGGCGATCTGGATGGCGGCAGGCCCCAAAATGACGGCGATCAGCACCGGCAGGAAAAACAGGATCATCGGCACCGTCAGTTTCGGCGGCAGGGCGGCCGCCTTCTTTTCCGCCTCGTTCATCCGCTCGTCGCGGCTTTCCTGCGCAAGCACCCGCAGCGCCTGGGCAATCGGCGTGCCGTAGCGATCGGCCTGGATGAGGGCTGCGGTGACGGATTTCACCATATCGAGCTGCGTGCGGGCGGCGAGATTCTCCAGCGCCATACGCCGCTCCGGCAGGAAGGAGAGCTCGGCCGTCGTCAGCACCATTTCCTCCGCCAGCGCCGGCGATTGCACCGCGATCTCGTCGGCCACCCGGCGCATGGCCGCCTCCAGCGAAATGCCGGCCTCGATGCAGATCAGCATGAGGTCGAGCGCATCCGGCCAGGCCCGCGTGATGGAGGCCTGCCGCTTGCCGACCCGATTGCTCACATAGACATTGGGGGCATAGAACCCGGCATAGGCCGCCACCACCGCCGCCAGCAGCCGGATGCCGATCGGTCGCCCGGCAAGATTGTCGAAGCCGAAGATCCAGATGACGGCCAGCCCCAGGCACACGAAGGGCAGCACGAAGCGGCAGACGAGAAAGATGTTGAGGGCGTTTTGCGAGCGAAGCCCCGCCGCCTTCAGCCGGTTGACGGTGTTGTCATCCACCAGCGCCTTGCGCAGGTTGAAGCGCTCGACGATCTGGCGCATCGACTTGTTGTTCTGGGCGCGAAGCGTGGCCTTCGAATGCTCGGCCGTCATGCGCGCCCGTTCGCGTGCGCGCAGCTGCTCGCGCTCGGTGGAGACAGCCTTCATGCGCTTCTTGAGATCATCGCCCTCAAACAACGGCAGGGCAACCGTATAGAGCGTCGCCGCCACGGCAATGGCGACCAGGATGGCCAGCAGCACGGCCGGATCGGCAAGGGCATTGATCAGCTGCGTCGGCATGGTCTTTGCCCCCTCAGATGTCGAACTTGATCATGGTGCGCATGACGACAATGCCGAGCGACATCCAGACGGCGGAAAAGATCAGGATCATGTGGCCGCGCGGATCGGAAAACAGCACCTCCAGATAATGCGGCGAGGTAAGATAGACGAGCAGGGCAACGACAAAGGGAAGCGAGCCTATGATGGCGCCGGACGCCTTCGCCTCCATCGACAGCGCCTTCACCTTGGCCTTCATCTTGCGCCGCTCGCGCAGCACCTTGGAAAGGTTGCCGAGCGCCTCCGACAGGTTGCCACCCGCCTGGCCCTGGATGGTGATGACGATCGAGAAGAAATTCACCTCCGGCAGCGGCATGGTGACCACCATGCGCGCGCAGGCCTCCGCAACGCTGAAGCCGACCTGCTGGCTTTCCACCACGCGGCGAAATTCGCTCTTCACCGGCTCCTGTCCATCGCTTGCGATCAACCGCATGGCATCGTGCAGCGGCAGGCCCGAGCGGATGGAGCGCGTGATGACATCGAGCGCATTGGGAAATTCTTCCAGAAAACGGTTCTGGCGCCGGCTGATCAGCGATCCGATGATCCAGCGCGGAAGGCCGGCGCCTGCGGCAAAACCCGCGCCAGCGGCCGCCCAGAGCGGCAGGCCGCAGAAGAGGAAAAGCATGGCGACGAAAAGGCCAAGCGCGAAAGAGAGGAGATGGAACCGGCGGGGCGAAAGCGACAGGCCGGCGCGCGACAGCCTGGCCCTCGTCGTGCGGTCCCCGACCTTCTTCGATTGCTCCAGCTGTTTCCGTTCCAGCTCCTTCAGCTGGTCCTGGACGGATTTGCGGCGCTTCGACAGTTCCTGCACGCGATCACGTGCCGCCTTCACCTGCCCGCGATCGGCTTCACTGGCGGTAAGCCGGGTGACACGGCTGGCAATCGCGCGATTTTTTTCGAAATACGGAAAGAGAAGCGCGGTGGCGAACGCCACCACGGCAATGGCGACCAGAGCCGCAAGCGCGAGGACCGTCCCATCCAACCCGAACATCGCCTACTCCCCCCAAGCATTTCCAGCCGAAGCGTGCGCGCTTCGGCGTCGGAAAATGCGTTTAAATAATTGCTGGAGCATTGCGGGTAATCACGGGATCACCGGCAATGCGCTAGCTGCTCAGCTTTTCCATCTGGTCGAGCGCGGCCGCCAGCCGCCGTTCCTCGTTGTAATAGCGCGCCCGCTCCCAGAAATGCGGCTTGACGATGCCGGTCGATACATGGCGGCCGATGAGCCGGCCGGCGGCATCCTCGCCCTCGATCTCGTAGCGCATCAGGTCCTGGGTGATGATCACGTCGCCTTCCATGCCGATCACCTCGGTGATCTGGGTGATGCGGCGCGAACCGTCGCGCAGCCGGGCGGCCTGGATGATGACATCGACGGAGCCGGACATGATTTCGCGCACCGTTTTCGCCGGCAGCGAAAAGCCGCCCATGGCAATCATCGATTCCATGCGGCTCAGGCATTCGCGCGGCGTATTGGCATGGATCGTGCCCATGGAGCCGTCATGGCCGGTGTTCATCGCCTGCAGGAGGTCAAAGACCTCTGCTCCGCGCACTTCGCCGACGATGATGCGCTCGGGCCGCATGCGCAGGCAGTTCTTGACGAGATCGCGCATGGTGATCTCGCCTTCGCCCTCGATATTGGGCGGACGGGTTTCGAGCCGCACCACATGCGGCTGCTGCAATTGCAGTTCGGCCGTATCCTCGCAGGTGATGACGCGCTCATCGAGATCGATGTAGCGGGTGAGACAGTTGAGAAGCGTCGTCTTGCCGGATCCTGTGCCGCCGGAAATGACGACATTGCAGCGCACGCGCCCGATGATCTGCAGGAGGGTTGCTCCTTCCGGGCTGATCGCGCCGAATTTGACCAGCTGCTCGAGCGTCAGCTTGTCCTTCTTGAACTTGCGGATGGTCAGCGCCGGGCCATCGAGCGCCAGCGGCGGGGCAATGACATTGACGCGCGATCCGTCCGGCAGGCGGGCATCGCAGATCGGGCTCGATTCGTCGACGCGCCGCCCGACCTGGCTGACGATGCGCTGGCAGATGGAGAGAAGCTGGGCATTGTCGCGAAAACGGATTTCCGATTCGATTGTCTTGCCGCCCACTTCGATAAAGGTCTGGCCGGCGCCGTTCACCATGATGTCGGCAATGTCGTCGCGCGCCAGAAGCGGTTCCAGCGGACCGTAGCCAAGCACGTCGTTGCAGATATCCTCAAGCAGCTCCTCCTGCTCGGAAATCGACATGACGAAATTCTTGATCGTGATGATATCGTTGACGATATCGCGGATTTCCTCGCGCGCGCTCTCGCCATCGAGCCGCGCCAGCTGCGACAGGTCGATCGTATCGATCAGCGCGGAAAAGATCTGCCCCTTGGTGTCGTAATAGGTCTGCGTGCGGGCCGGGCGGCGGCGCGGCGCGGAAGCGGATGCAGGCGCCGTCAACGCAGGCTGCGGACGCGGCAGGCCGGCGCCCGGCCCCGTCTCGACCAGAATGTCGGGGCTCTGGCGCGCGGGCTGGGCAGGCACCGGCACGGCAGGGGCAGGCACTGCTGCTGCCCCTTGCGATCCCTCGTTCGTGCGTTTTCCAAACATCTGTGATCGGTGTCCTTCAGGCGGGCTTTGCCATCAGCGGTTATCCCTGGCGCGACAGAAGGCCCAGCATCCTGCCAAGCCCGCTCTTCTTCTGTTTCTTGACGGTGACGCGGCCGGTCAGCACATGCGCCAGCTGCGCAAAGGTTTCCGCCGTCGGGCAGCGCGCGTCGATCTCGCAGATCATGCGGCCGCTGTTGGAGGCATTGCCAAACAGGTTCGCATCGAAGGGAATGATCGCCGTCGGCTCGATTTCCAGCGGCTCGAAGAAATCGGCCGGCGGAATTTCCGGCCGTCTCGGCATGCCCACCTGGTTCAGCACCAGATGCGGCGCCCGGTCGTTGGGCCGCAGTTTCTTCAAGGCGTCGATGAGGTTCTTGGCGTTGCGCAGGTTGGGCAGATCCGGCACCGCGGTGATGACCACCTCATCCACATCCGACAGCACGCTGCGGGTCCAATCCGACCAGGCATGCGGGACATCCAGCACGGCAATCGGGGCGCTGCGCTGGAGCACGTCGATGACCGGCTGGAAGGCGCGCGCCTCGAAATCATAGGCGCGATCGAGCAGGGAGGGTGCGGCCAGCAGCGACAGGTGCTGCGAACATTTCGTCAGCAGTCGATCGAGAAACACCTCGTCCAGCCGCTCCGGCGCATAGACCGCCTCGGCAATGCCCTGGGCCGGATCCTGGTCGAAATCGATATTGGCGGTGCCATAGGCGAGATCGAGATCGGCGAGAATCGTCTCGGTCGAAAACAGCGTCGACATGCCGAAGGCACAGTTGTGCGCGATGGTGGAGGAGCCGACCCCGCCTTTGGCCCCGATGAAGGCGATGGAGCGGCCGAGCGGTTCGGCATCGGGATCGATGAAGATGGCCGCCATCGAGACAAGCAGGTCCGCCATCCGCACCGGCGCGACCAGATATTCGGAAATGCCGTTGCGGATCAGCTCGCGGTAAAGCGTGATATCGTTGTGGCGGCCGACGAGGATGACGCGAGTGCTCGGATCACAGACGGCGGCAAGCGGCGCCAGTTCCCCTAACAATCTGTCTGGGGTCGCGTCCGTTTCCAGGATGATCAGATTGGGCGTCGGGGCTGCTGCAAACATGTTGGCGGCAGCCGAGGTGCCGCCGCTGGTGACGCGCAGGTTGACCTTGGCCATGCGCCGGTCCTGACCGAGCCGTTCCACCACCTTCAGAAGCGCCTCGCTCTCGCAGAAGGCATGCACCGAAATGCGCGGCAGCGGCCTGAGTGCATCCACGTCGCCCGGACGCACCGGCTCCGCCTCGCCTTCGGTCTGATCGGCTGTGCGGATATCGTAGTCGATGGCGCTCATGTCATGCCGTCCTGCACTGCCGCATTAGTCTGAAGATGTATCGGAACCGGCCCGGTAAAGCCCGATGACCGTGGACCGGCGCGCCGCATCGATGGGCGTTTGCCCGCGCGGCGCGACGAGATCCGACGGATTGGCGACCTGGGCGGCGAGATTGTTCTGGCTGGCGCAGCCGAAATTATACCAGTTGCGATTGCCGGCGGTATCGTTGGACAGATCCTCCGGCCATTGCCCGCACGGGGCCGTCACCGCACGGGTGGCAATGTAGGACAGCCGGATCGGCGCCGCATCGCTCTCAGCTTGCGCCGCATAGCCGGTGATCACGATCCGCTGGCTTCGAATGCCGGCGGCGGCAAGCGTTGCGCGGATATCCTGCGACAGCCTTGCCGCCGCAGCAGCATTCGGCGAACCGTGCGGCATCTGGATCGCGATCTGCCCGGCGGAGGAGGCGGCAAAGCTTTGCGCAAAGCCCCGGATCGTATCCTTCATGCCGATGGTGAGGCGCGCATCGTTCGGCCCGACGGGAATGTCGAGCGCCGTCTGCGCCTCGGTGAGCACGATCGGATGGCGCTCGCGGTAATCCATCGGGATGGAACCGGTGGTCATCTCCCTGTTGGCGCAGCCGGCCGTAAGGGCCAAGGCTGCAACAAGGGCGGCGCCACACACAATCCTCGTCATTGTCCCTGCCCTCTCACTTGTAGATGAAACCGACGGCGCCGTGATAGCGGCCGGCCACGGCCTCATCCTTGCGCCCGTAAAGCTTGTTGACCCGGTTGAGGAAGAACATCGCGCCGTCAGCCTCCGGGTTGAAATTGTCGTCGGGCCGGGCGATCTGGTTGCGCGCCACCGGCCGCACCAGATAGGGCGTGGCGATGATGACCAGTTCGGTTTCGTTGCGGATGAAATCCTTGCTGCGGAACAGCGTGCCGAACACCGGCACCTTGGAAATGCCGGGCAGCCCGGACATCGCCTGGCGCACATTGTCCTGCACGAGACCGGCAATCACGATCGAACCGCCGGAGGGAAGCTCGACGCTGGTGGAGGCCTCGCGCTTGCGCAGCGACAGGTAGGTGGAGCCGGGAATGGCGTTGGACGTGCCGTTGCCGGTGGCGATCGAGCCCTCATAGGTCGGCTCCGACACATTGGTCTCGATCTTCAGGCTGATGCGCCCCGCCGACAGCACGACCGGGCGGAAATTCAGCTCGACGCCGTAATCGACGGTCTCGACCGTGCGGCTGACGGTCGTCTTGTTGGAACTGTCGACATCCACTTCCTGCTGGCCGGCAAGGCGATACTGGCCACCGACATAGAATTTCGCCTGCTCGCCGGAAATCGCCGTGAGGCTGGGTTCGGCCAGCGTGCGCATGACGCCTGCCTGCTCCATGGCATTGACATAGCTGGCAATGCTGGTGGTGCCGATCGATCCCACCACGCCGCCGATGCCCCCGGCATCGATGGCATTGCCGAGATTGGCCGGATTGGCGAAGGAAATGCCGCCGCTGGCGCGCCCGCTCGTGGAAACCTGACCGTTGAAGCCGAGCTGTTTCAGAACCTGGCGGCTGACTTCGGCTACGGTGACCTTCAGCGTCACCTGATCCTCGCCCTCGATGGTGAGCAGGTTGACGATCTGCGAGACCTGCCGGTCTTCGGCAAAGATCGCCACATCGCCGTTTTCGGTCGAACTGCTGGCCGTCTGGTTGCGCGTCGTCGCCTCGCCGCCCTTCAGGAAGGCGCGGGCAAGCTTTTCCGCCTGGGTCGCATCCTGCGGCGTGCGCACCGTGCCGGTGAGCACGATGTTATCGGAAATGATCTCGACCTTGATGTCGGATTCGGGCAGGAAGCGGCGCAGGTTCTGCTGGAGACCTGCAATATCGCGCTCGATCTCCAGATCGAGGCTGACGATTTCCTCCCCACCCGGGCCGAAGATGAAGATATTGGTCTGGCCGACCGACTTGCCGAACAGATAGATGCGCCGCGCGGTGCGGGTGACGGCGTCCGCCATGGTCGGGTCGGCGACGAGAATATCATGGGCGTCGCTCGGCAGATCCACCACCAGCGCCTTGTTGAGGCCGAGATTGAGGCGCTTGCGCACCCCCCTTCCCGCCTCCGTGATGCGCACGACGCTCTGTTCGGCCGCGACAGCCGATTCCGGGCCGGCCCCGGAGTACATGGCAAGCGGCAGATCGCCGGCGACAAGGCCGGCCGTGAGCAGGATCATGGCAGGAAAGCGGATGCGTCTGGTCGTCGGGGTCATGGCGATGCTCCTGGCCTGTCTCATCGCTGCACCGACGCCGTTGGCGTGGCCTTCACGATGGTGCCGGACTTGATCACCTGCACCTCGGCCTTGCCCTCGCTGCCGGACAGAAGATAATCGGCCACTTTCGTATCCGGCTCCTCCGCATCGGCGACCGAGCGCAGGGCCAAGGTCAGCCTTTCAGCGATCTGCTGGGCAACGGTGATGACGCGGGCCTGGTCCGGCGTCAGTTCCAGCGTGGCGGTCGTTCCGATCACCGAACGCGTACCATCACCCTTTTCCTCGACATGCTGGTCGATGGCGAGCACACGAATATTGTTGAGGACGGCTTCGGTGAGATAGCGGCCCTCGTCACTGCGGCGCACCATGATGACATCGACGCGGTCGTTTGGCAGCACGAAGCCACCGGCGCCGGTGGCAACGGAGATTTCCGTGGCGACGGCGCGTTTGCCCGACGGCAGGAGCGACGACATGATGCGGTTGGAGCCATCCGCCAGCTTTTCGGCGCGCACCGGTTCGCCGGCAAACATCGGCAGGCGCACCACAAGCCCGGCAAGCTCCTGAATCGCCTTGGGGCGTTGCGTATCGGTGATAAAGCCATCCGTGACGCCTGCCTGCGGCCAGGCTATCCAGCGAATCGAATTTTCCTTCAGCCTGCTGCCGACCGCAAGGCTTTCCGCGGACACCAAGACATTCACCGTCGGCTCGCGGCGGATCACATTGGTCGCCTGCTCCACGACGGCGCGTCCCCCGGCAAGCCGCATGGCGAGCACGCCGGCAAGGCCGGCCGCGACGACGGCGACAAGAAGGATGACGAGACGGGCGGATTTCATGACATGACCTTGGAAGGGGCAGGATTAACCCCTTCAGGATGGCCGTCATTGGTGGAAATATAGTTAATGCTGCCCTTAGGGAAATGGTTAACGGACGCTAACCACTGATCCGCTTTGTTAACCCTTTCTTCAGGAAGGGGCGCGTTTCGTCCTTACAAGGCAGTCCTGATCAAGCCCGCGAGCGGCGTGCTGCCGAAGGTCAGGATGCCGCCGATGGCAATGGCGATGCCATACGGGATCTTGCGCGCCGTCACCAGCGAGGCGGGCAGGCGAAGGCCGAGCGACAGGAGACGATCGGCTTTGGACCGGATGAGCAGAATGACGAGCGTCAGCACACCGCCGACAAAGGCAACTGTGACAAGGTATTCGAAAAGCGATATGTTAAACCCGTACCAGAGGGCGACCGCCGTCAACAGTTTGGCATCGCCGCCGCCCATGGCATTGACCGCAAAGAGCGCAAAGCAGGCACAGAACACCGCAAGCGCGGCAAGGCACGACCAGCCGATGGCAACGCCGCCGAACCCGGCAAGACCGGCCACGGGAAAGAACGCCAGGAAAAGCGTGAGCGGGATCGCGTTCGGGATCTTCATGGTCAGGAGATCGCTTGTCGCCGCAAAGGCAAGCCCGAGCGGCAGGATCCCGAGGGCAAGACTTGCGATCATCGACCTCTCCGGTTGTGACGCGCCCGTGCAGACAAGCGGCGGGCGGAAAAACACAAAAAGCCGCCACGCGGCGGCTTCCATCCTCCCGTAAAGGCGGGCTTCAGTGGGCGGCGTTGGCGGTGGACATCTTGGTGGAGATACCGTTGAACGTGTTGCTGAGGTTGTTGCCGAGCGTGCTGGCGCCTGCGATCAGGGCAACCGAAATCAGGGCGGCGATCAGGCCGTATTCGATCGCCGTCGCGCCCGATTCATCCTTCAGGAAACGTGCGAAAATCTTGGACATCATTCTCTCCTACTCAGGGTCTTGGGGCAGCATGACCGACAACACCGACGCCAAATGCCCGCTGTACGGTGGTGGCAACACGTTACGGGCAGTGCATTTCGATGCGCTTAAGATTTCTGGTTAAGAAAAGCCTAAGCCCGAAAGAGGCGGGTGAGAGCCAAGAACCGCAGACCCGATCTTGCGGGGTCTCGCGGCGCCGGCCCCGCCCATCAGCCCTTTCTGATAGGCCTTGCCGGACAACGGCTCCCGCCATCGCCCCGGCCTTGCCGGTCGACTGGTAAACGAAAAATGCGCGCGAACTGCCTGTCCCAGAATGACGAGGGCAACCGACACCTGCAGCTTCATGCTTCATTCACCATTAACGGCCATGCTTTTATCGAGAATCGCTGAACCCCGAAGGCTGCCCGTTCATGTCGCTGATGCCCCGCCTCTTCCTGGTCTGCCTGCCGCTGCTCGGCACACTGGGCATGGTCCCGGCCGCAAAGGCGCAGACCGCTGACGGTCTGCTGCGGGTCTACATGAACCAGGCGCGGGTGCTCAAACTCGACCGGCCGGTGGCCAAGGTGATCATCGGCAATGCCGAGGTGGCCGATGCGACGGTTGCGGACCCGACGACGATCGTGCTGACCGGCCGTTCCTTCGGCACCACCAATCTCGTGCTCTTGGACAGCGCCGGCGAAGCGATTGCCGACGAGCGTGTTCTGGTGTCGATCGATGAGGGCAATACAGTGCGGGTCTACCGCCAGACGGAGCGCAGCGTGCTCTCCTGCACGCCGGCCTGCGAGAAGAACGCGAAGACGGCCAGCAACTGATCCCTTCCGAACACCAGCACGACGGATCTGAGACTGTATCGGATTACAGCAAATCGCAGCGCCGGGAAACGGAATCTCAAGACAATATGCCTAGCCTTTGGGCAAGGGATAAGGGAAAGCCGCCGGAACGTGCCCTATCCGCACCCCAGGGAGCGCCACGCTTGGACGCCCCCTTGAAGGACGAGAATGTACCGGGAGCACAGAATGGGGCAGACTGACGATCATCTCCCGCGCTTGCCCGGCCCGGATCAGATGAACCCTGGCAGCGGGAGCTTCTGGCGTGCCGAGGATGGGGCGGCGGCCATCGAATTTGCCATTCTCGCCATTCCCTATTTCCTGATCGTATTTGCCATCATCGAGACGTTCGTCGCTTTTGCCGCAGAACAACTGGTGTCCAATGCGGTGGAAAATGTCTCCCGCGATCTGCGCACCGGACGCATCACCTATGGCCTCAACCGCACGACGGACCAGGATGTGACGGCCTTTCGCACGCGCTTCTGCGACGAGGTGTCCATTCTCATCCAATGCTCGGCGGCAGAAATCGCAACGCCCAGCCAGCTTTATCTCGACGTGCGCAGCTTTTCCTCCTTTGCCGATATTCCCAAAACCATCCCGCGCGCATCGGCGGACACCTATGCCGATCTCGACACCACCTCCTTTGCCTATGCTCCGGGCGGGGCAAAATCGATCAACATGGTGCGCGCCTATTATCGCTGGCAGGTGATCACCGATCTGGTGCGCCCCTATATCACCACCATCCGCCCCAGCGACGGTTCGCTGCCGCGCGACTTCCTGATCATCGCGACCTCCGCCTTCCAGAACGAGGATTACCCGTGATGCCGCATCCGAAGCCACGCGGCATCCTCACGAAACTGGCCCGGCTGGTCCGCGACCGGCAGGGTGTCGGCAGCGTGGAATTTGCCATTCTGGCGCCGATCCTGATCTCGCTCTACATCTGCTGCTTCGAGCTGACGATGGGGCTATCCACGGCCAAGCGCGTCACCCGCTCGGCAGCAACCGTCGCCGATCTCGTGACGCAGCAGACCTCCGTCAACACGACCTTTCTTTCCACCATGCTGGATGTGACGCAGGCGATCTTCGTGCCGTATGATGCAAGCGCGGTGAGCCTGAAGATCACCGGCATCACCATCGATCAAACGAAGACGCCGAAAGTTCTCTGGTCATGGCAACAGGATGGTGGCCTGCCCTATGCGGCAGGCACCGTAATCAACGACGTGCCGGACGACATGAAGACCGCCAACAGCTTTCTGGTGCGCGCCGAGCTTTCCGTGCCGCACACGCTGTTGCTGTTCCTGCCCGGGCTTCTGTCGACGGATACCCGCAGCATTACCATCAGCCGGACCTTTTATGACCGCCAGCGGGTGGGCGACAGCATTACATGCTCTGATTGCTGAGCGCAGGCTTTGCCAAGCGGGGCGGTCCTCTGTATGAGAAGGCTTTGGCACGGCTCGGCTGATCCTCGTGCCGGACGCTCCTCAGACCAGGTGAACGATGGCCCGCGCCTTTCTTTTCGTCCTCGATTCCTTCGGCATCGGTGGCGCCCCCGATGCAGAACACTATAATGACCTCGGTGCCAATACGCTCGGCCATATCGCCGAATTCTGCGCAGCGGGCGCTGCCGATCGCGCCGGCCTGCGCAAGGGGCCGTTGAGGCTTCCCAACATGTCGGCACTCGGCCTCGTCCACGTGGCACAGCTTGCAAGCGGCGATTGGCCGGCGGGCATGGCCGTTCCCGAGCGGGTGTTTGGCCTGCACGGTGCGGCAAGCGAAGTCTCGCGCGGCAAGGACACGCCTTCCGGCCACTGGGAAATCGCCGGAACCCCGGTGATGTTCGACTGGGGGTATTTTCCCGCCGAAGGCGACGCCTTTTCGCCGGAACTGGTGGAGGCGATCTGCCAGGCGGCCGACCTTCCCGGCATTCTGGGCAATTGCCATGCCTCAGGCACGGATATCATCGCCGCCCACGGCGAAGAACATATCCGTACCGGAAAACCCATCTTCTACACCTCGACCGATTCCGTCTTCCAGATTGCCGCCCACGAGACCCATTTCGGGCTGGAGCGGCTGATTGCACTTTGCCAGATCGTGCGCCGGCTGATCGACCCCTTGAACATCGGCCGCGTCATTGCCCGACCCTTTGTCGGGGAAACGGTCGACACTTTCGAGCGCACCGGCAACCGGCGGGATTTTTCCGTTCTGCCGCCGGAGCCGACGCTGCTCGACCGGCTGGTGGAGGCCGGCCGCACGGTGCATGCGGTGGGCAAGATCGGCGATATCTTTGCCCATCAGGGCGTGTCGCGCGTTCTGAAGGGCAATGGCAACATGGCGCTGATGGATACAACGCTTGCCGCGATCGAAGAGGCAGCCGACGGCGATCTCGTCTTCACCAATTTTGTCGATTTCGACATGCTCTACGGCCATCGCCGCGATGTGGCGGGCTATGCGGCAGCGCTCGAAGCCTTTGACCGGCGGCTGGTCGACGTGCACCGGCGCATGAAGCCGGGCGACCTGATGCTGCTCACCGCCGACCACGGCTGCGACCCGACCTGGCGCGGCACCGACCACACCCGCGAACGCGTGCCGATCCTGACCTATGGCCCGGGCATGCCCGCCGGCGCGATCGGCATCCGCAACACCTTTGCCGATATCGGCGAGACGGTGGCCGCCCATCTCGGCATCGCCCCCGGCGCCCACGGACGGAGTTTTCTGTGACGGATCATCTTCTGAAAGCTGAAATCCACTGCCACATCGAAGGGGCGGCCCCGCCGGCTCTTGCGCTCCGCCAAGCGGAAAAATACGGCGTCGATCCGAACGGTTTCATGGCTGGCGACAGCTATGCCTGGACGGACTTTGCCGCCTTCATCCAGGCTTATGACAAGGTGGCGGCGCTGTTTCGCACGCAGGAAGACTATGCGCTGCTGACGGAAAGCTATCTCACCGAACTTGCCGCCATCCAAACGATCTACAGCGAGATCATCGTCTCGCCCGACCATGGCGACCGCATTGGCCTTGGCGCCGACGCCTATCTTGCCGGCATTACCGACGGCATTTGGGCGGCGAAGGAAAAGACCGGCATCGAGGCCCGCATCATCGTGACCGGCGAGCGCCATTTCGGCCCCGACCGGGTGATTGCTGCTGCCGAGTATGCGGCCCGCAGCAGAAATCCGCTGGTAACGGGCTTCAACATGGCCGGCGAGGAGCGCATGGGGCGCGTGGCCGATTATGCCCGCGCCTTCGACATTGCCCGCGATGCAGGCCTTGGCCTTACCATCCATGCCGGCGAAGTCTGCGGCGCCTTTTCCGTCACCGATGCGCTTGATCTCGTCAAACCGGCGCGCATCGGCCATGGCGTGCGCGCCATCGAGGATGAGGCGCTTGTGGCGCGGCTTGCCGAGATGGGCGTGGTGCTGGAAGTCTGCCCCGGCTCCAACATTGCCCTGTCGGTCTATCCCGATTTTGACAGCCATCCCTTGCGAAAGCTGTTCGAAGCCGGCGTGCGTGTCTGCATCAATTCCGACGACCCGCCCTTCTTCCGCACCTCGCTGAAGCGGGAATACGAGATCGCGCGCGGCGTGATGGGTTTCAGCGAGGCCGAGATCAACCGGATGACGCGCACGGCCCTGGAATGCGCCTTCGTGGACGAGGAAACCCGGCAGGTGCTTCTGGCGCGTTTTGATGCGACAGCCGAGACCGCTGGGGATGATGCCGCAAACCGGGCTTGAACGCTTGCGGTCTTTCCGGTTTCCGTGGAAGAAAGAATGAAACGATCAAGAAGAAGAGCGAAGGCAGGTTCTCATGGACGGCGTTACAGTCATCAATCATCCGCTGGTGCAGCACAAGCTCACCATCATGCGTCGCAAGGAAACCTCGACCTCGAGTTTTCGCCGCCTGCTGCGCGAAATCTCGACGCTCCTCTGCTATGAGGTGACGCGCGATCTAGAGCTGACGATGGAAACCATCGAGACGCCGCTGACGGAAATGCAGTCGCCGATCCTTGAAGGCAAGAAGCTGGTCTTCGCCTCCATCCTGCGCGCCGGAAACGGCCTTCTGGAAGGCATGCTGGAACTGGTGCCGGCCGCCCGTGTCGCCCATGTCGGCGTCTACCGCGACCATGAAACGCTGCAGGCGGTCGAATATTACTTCAAGGCCCCGGACGCCCTGTCGGAACGCCTCGTCATCGTGGTCGACCCGATGCTGGCGACAGGCAATTCCTCGATTGCCGCCATTGAAAAGCTGAAGGAACGCGGCGCAAAGAACCTGCGCTTCCTCTGCCTGCTGGCGGCGCCCGAAGGCATCAAGAACTTTCAGGCGGCCCATCCGGATGTACCGATCTTCACCGCCTCCATCGACAGCCACTTGAACGAGAAGGGCTATATCATGCCCGGCCTCGGCGATGCCGGCGACCGCATGTACGGCACCAAGTAAGATTTTCGACTGCTGTCGAATGCCAAAGCCCGGGGCCACCACCTCGGGCTTTTTCATGTGTCGCCTACCTCATCCGACCGTTTCCAGCACCACGGGGCGCAAATCTGGGGGCGCATCGCCAATCGTGTAGAGCAGGCGCACCGCATCCTGGGCGCGGGCCGCCGAAGCCGCGTCTGCGGCATGAACAAACGCGATCGGCTCGCCCTTCGCAACCGCTGACCCGAGCGGCAAGAGGTTTGAAAAGCCGACGCGGTGATCGAGCACGTCCGACGGCGTCTTTCGCCCGCCGCCAAGATCGACCACGGCAAGGCCAAGCCCGCGCGTATCGCAGCTTTCCAGATAGCCGGAGCGTTCGGCCGGAACCGCAACGATCACCGGGGCCTTGGCAAGATAGGCCTCGGATCGCTCGACGAAATCGGCCGGGCCGCCAAGCGCATGCACCATGCGGCCAAACATATCGAGCGCGCGGCCACTGGAAAGCGCCTCGCGGGCGGCGAGACGGGCTTCATCGCGGTCAGCAGCGACCCCTGCCCGCACCAGCATCTCGACGGCAAAGGCAAGCGTCACCTCTTCAAGCCGCGTGCCGGATTTTTTCCCCTTGAGGAAATCCAGGCAATTGACGATCTCAAGGGCATTGCCGGCGGCATCCGCCAGGGGCTCGCTCATATCGGTCAACAGTGCAGAGGTTCTGACGCCGGCACCGTTTGCCACCTCGACCATGGCTTGAGCAAGCGCGCGGGCATCCTCCACCTTCTGCATGAAGGCGCCATTGCCGAATTTCACATCGAGCACCAGCGTCTCAAGGCCGGCCGCAAGCTTCTTCGAGAGGATGGAGGCGGTAATCAGCGGCAGGGAATCGACCGTCGCGGTCACGTCGCGCACGGCATAAAGCCGCTTGTCGGCCGGGGCGAGATCGCCGGTCTGGCCAACTATGGCGCATCCGACCGTATCGATGACACGGCGAAACAAAGCTTCATCCGCCATGACCGTGTAGCCGGGAATGGCCTCCAGCTTGTCGAGCGTGCCGCCCGTATGGCCAAGGCCGCGGCCCGAAATCATCGGCACGGCAAGGCCACAGGCAGCCACGATCGGGGCGAGCATCAGCGAGACATTGTCGCCGACGCCGCCGGTCGAATGCTTGTCGGCAATCGGCTTTCCGACGCCGCGCCACGAGAGCACATCGCCGCTGTCGCGCATGGCAAGAGTCAGTGCCACGGTTTCATGCCGCGTCATGCCACGAAAGAAGGTCGCCATGGCAAAGGCAGCGACCTGCCCCTCGGAAATGGTTTCCACCGTGAGCGCTTCGATGAAGGCGCGGATTTCGCCCTCGCTCAGCACCTCTCCGTCACGCTTGCGCCGGATGATTTCCTGCGGGATCACGCGATCAGTATCCGGCAGCCGTGCGCTGCGAGGGAGCGCCGGCGATGACGCCCAAAATGTCGTCCAGAAGACTCGATGCGCCGAAGCGGAAGGTGGAGGGCATCAGCCAGTTGGCGCCCATGATGGTTTCAGCCAGCCGCAGGTAAAGGTCTGCATCCGAGACGGTGGAAATCCCGCCGGCGGGCTTGAAGCCGACCTTCTTGCGGCTGTCGCGGATCGCCTGCAGCATGATGTCTGCGGCCTCGAGCGTCGCATTGACGGCAACCTTGCCGGTGGACGTCTTGATGAAATCGGCCCCGGCTGCAATGGCAAGCTCGGAGGCCTGACGGATCTTGCCGCTGTCGCGGATCTCGCCCGTTTCCAGAATGACCTTCAGGCAGGCTTTCGGGCAGGCGGCGCGCACGGCCTTGACCATCTCGGTCACGGCGGCGTCATCGCCGGCGAGATAGGCCTTGTAGGGAATGACGAGATCGATTTCGTCGGCACCGTCGGCCATCGCCTGTTCGGTTTCGACCACGACCTCTGCCACCGGCAGATCACCGGAGGGGAAATTGACGACGGTTGCGATGCGCACCGGATGGCCGGCGCCGAGGATGGCGCGCGCCTCGCCCACGAAGCGCGGCCAGATGCAGATGGCGGCCGCATGACCGTTCGGCGTCTGCGCACGCGCGCACAGATGCTGGATGGCGGCGGAATCGCAATCGTCACGCAGGTTGGTCAGGTCGAGCAGGGACAGGGCGAAGGTCGCGATTTCGCGCGGGCTCAGCAGTTCCATGGCAGTGTCTCCCGGCTGTGTCGGAATGGGCATAGTTATCCTTCAATCGATTAGACGCAAGTCGTGAGAGCAGGATCACACCGTGCCGCCGCTCAAGCTTCTCATTTCATTGGGAGTTCAACCGAGCATTTCCTGGGCAAACAGGTCGCGCAGAATGGCGGCAAGCCGAAGACCGCCCTTTGGCGCCATCTCCTTGGTTTCGGAATGGCTGAGTTCCGAGCCCGTCATGCCGGCACCGTAATTGGTGATGACGGAACAGGCGGCAACCTTCAGCCCCGCATAGCGGGCCAGGATGACCTCCGGCACGGTGGACATGCCGACCGCATCGGCGCCCAGGATGCGCGCCATGCGCACTTCCGCCGGCGTTTCGAAGCTTGGGCCGGAAAACCACATGTAGACGCCCTCGTAAAGCGGCGTTGCGGTGCGGATGGCGGCGTTGCGGATGGCCAGCGACAGAGCCGCATCATAGGCGCTGGTCATGCCGACAAACCGCCGGTCGCCGCTTTCGCCGATCAGCGGGTTCATGCCGGAATAATTGATGTGGTCGCTGATCTGCATGACCGAACCCGGGGGCATGTCCTGCCGCAGCGAGCCGGCCGAATTGGTGAGGATCAGCGACTGCACGCCGATGCCCTGCAGCACCTCAATGGGAAAGCGCATGGCGGAGGCATCGCCATGCTCGTAGTAATGGGCGCGCCCCGACAGCATGATGACCGGATGGCGGCCAAGCCGGCCCGCCACCAGTTCGCCGGCATGGCCGGTGACGCCGCTTGCCGGAAAGCCCGGCAACTCGCCATAGGAAATGCGGATGGGATCGGCCACCTCGGTTACCAGCGAGCCGAGGCCGGAGCCGAGAACGATGGCATGGCGCGGCATCAGCCCATCGAGGCGATCGACCAGATGATCGATGACCGACTTCATCCGAGCACATCCGTCTTGAACGAGAAGGGCAGAAGCTCCTCCATCGTCATGGTCTTTTGAACGCCCACCTCGTCGCAGAGATAGATGCGGGTGTCCGGGCCGGCAAACTCGGCGATCTTCTGGCGGCAGCCGCCGCAGGGCGGGCAGCAGGCGAGCTTTTCGGCAATCACCGCCATTTCGACGATCTTCGTCGCTCCGCCCATGACCATCGCGCCGATGGCCGTCGGTTCGGCGCACCAGCCTTGCGGAAAGGAGAGGTTCTCGATGTTGGCGCCGAGATAGATCTTTCCGTCATCGGCACGGATGGCCGCACCCACAGGAAACTTCGAATAGGGCGCATAGGCGCGTGCCATGGCAGCGCGGGCTGCCTCGAACAGGTCGTGCGACATGGGTCTACCGCTCCTTCGTATAGGGCACGCCACCGGCCTTTGGCGGATGGGCAATGCCGATAAAGCCGGCCAGTAGGATGCAGGTCAGCACATAGGGCAGCGCCTGGAAGATCTGCACCGGCACTTCTCCGATGCCAGGCACCGCCTTGCCCTGCATGAAATTGGCAAAGGCATCGAGGAAACCGAAGAGCAGGCAGGCAAACATCACCGGCACCGGCTTCCACTTGGCGAAGATGAGGGCGGCGAGCGCAATATAGCCCTTGCCGGCCGACATGTCCTTGATGAAGGCCGCCGACTGGGCAATCGACAGATAGGCACCGGAAAAGCCGCAGAGGAAACCCGCAACGATGACCGCGCGGTAACGCAGGAAGGTGACGGAAATGCCGGCCGTATCGACGGCACCGGGATTTTCACCGACGGCGCGCAGACGAAGACCGAAGCGCGTGCGAAACAGCACCCACCAGGAGAGCGGCACGGCGGCAAAGGCGAGATAAGTGAGGATGTTGTTGCCGGAGATCACGTTGACATACAACGGCCCGAGATAGGGCACGTCGCGCATCAGATCGACACCCGGCAGCGTGATCGGCGAAAAGCGGGCATCGCCGGCAAGCTGCGGCGTGCGTCCACCCTGGCTGAACCAGGCCTGGCCCAGCACAATGGTGAGGCCCGCTGCCACGAAATTGAGCGCCACGCCCGACACGATCTGGTTGCCGCGATTGGTGATCGAGGCAAAGCCGTGGATCAGCGAGAAGATGATGGAGACGGCAATGCCGCCTAAAAGCCCGAGCCAGGGATTGCCGGTGACATAGGCCAGGCAGGCAGACGCAAAGGCGGCGGCCAGCATCTTGCCTTCGAGCCCGATGTCGAAAATGCCGGCACGCTCGGAAAACAGGCCGGCAAGGGCGGTAAACAGCAGCGGGATCGACAGGCGGATGGTCGAGCCCAGAATGCTGACGAGGATATCGAAATAGTCCATGCCGTCCTCCTTAAGCCCGCTTGAAGCGTTGGTAGAGGTGAACCATGGTCGGGCGGAACATGTATTCCAGCGCACCGGCAAACAGGATCACCAGGCCCTGGATGACGACGATCATCTCGCGGGTGATATTGGGCATTTCGAAGGAAAGATCGGCGCCTCCCTGGTAAAGGATGCCGAACAGAAGCGCCGCCAGAATGATGCCGACCGGGTGGCTTCGTCCCATCAGCGACACGGCAATGCCGACAAAGCCGGCGCCGCCGACAAATTCCACCTGCAGGCGCGCCGAGGCCCCCATGACCGGGTTCAGCGCCATCATGCCGGCAAGGCCGCCCGAGATCAGCATGGCGATGATGACCGTGCGCGCATAGGGAATGCCGGCATAGACGGCCGCAGACGGGCTGATGCCGAGCGTGCGCATTTCATAGCCGAGCTTGGAGCGCCAGATCAGAAGCCAGACAAGGAAGCACATGACAAGCGCAATGAGGAAGGAGACGTTGAACGGAGCAGGACCGAGCTTCAGCCCGAACCAGGCCATCAGCCAGTCGAGCTTCGGCAACTGCCCGCCCGGCAGGAAGGTGCGCGTTTCCGGCGCCATCTTGCCCGGCACGATGAAGACGTTGACCAGCAGGTAGACCATCAGCGCTGCGCCGATGAAGTTGAACATGATGGTGGTGATGACGACATGGCTGCCGCGTTTTGCCTGCAGCCAGGCGGGGATGAAGGCCCAGGCCGCACCGAAGATGGCCGCACCGATGACGGCAAACGGCATCGTCACATACCAGGGCACGTAGCGATCGAGCGTCAGGGCAACGAGGGCCGCACCGAGCCCGCCGATATAGGCCTGGCCTTCCGCGCCGATATTGAACAAGCCGGCATGGAAGGCGACGGCGACCGAGAGCCCGGTGAAGATGAAGCTGGTCGTATAAAACAGCGTGAAGCCGATCGCATCGCCGCGTCCGAGCGCGCCTTCGATCAGAAGTTTCAGCGCCTCGACGGGATTTTCACCGATCCACCAGACGACGAGGCCGGAAATCAGAAAGGCCACAAGCAGGTTCAACAGCGGCATCAGGCCGTAGGTGATCCAGTTGGGCAAGGGTACGGATGCGGTACTCATGAACGGTTCGTCCTCATGCGGCGATGCCTGCCATCATCAGGCCGAGCGTCTGTTCGCCCGCCTCCGCGGTCTTTTCGCCGACCACCTTGCCGGCAAACATCACGAGGATACGGTCCGACAGCGAACGGATCTCGTCGAGTTCGACGGAGACGACCAGGATCGCCTTGCCGGCATCGCGCATTTCCACGATCCGGCGGTGAATGAATTCAATGGCGCCGATATCGACGCCGCGCGTCGGCTGGCCGATGATGAGCGCCTTCGGATCGCGCTCGATCTCGCGGGCAACCACGATCTTCTGCTGGTTGCCGCCAGAGAAATTGGCGGTCTTCAGCCGCGGGTTCGGCGGGCGGATATCGTATTTCTCGATCTTTTCGGCCGCTTCCGCGCGGATCGCCTTCAGATCCAGCAGGCCGCCTTTGCCATAGCGCGGATCGCGGTGATAGCCGAGAACGGCGTTTTCATATTCCTCGAACTTCAGCACGAGGCCCATGTGATGGCGGTCTTCCGGAATATGCGCAAGGCCGAGCGCGCGAAGCCGCGCGGGATCGGCCCCGGCAATCGGTTGCCCATCGAGCAGGATTTCTCCGGAGGCGGGCTTGCGGATGCCGGCAATCGCCTCGAGAAGCTCGGACTGGCCGTTTCCGGCCACGCCGGCAATGCCGACAATCTCGCCCTCGCGCACCTCGAACGAGACGTCATCAACCATGGTGACGCCACGGCTGTCCTTGACGGTGAGGTTCTTCACCGACATCAGCACCTTACCGGGCCGTGGCTCGCCCTTTTCGACGCGCAGGAGAACGCGGCGGCCGACCATCAGCTCGGCCAGCTCCTCGACCGTCGTCTCGGCGGTCTTGCGGGTTGCCACCATCTCGCCGCGGCGCATGACGGATACATCATCGGTGATCGCCATGATCTCGCGCAGCTTGTGGGTGATGAGGATCACCGTCTTGCCCTGATCGCGCAGCACTTTCAGCACCTTAAACAGGTGGTCGGCTTCCGCCGGCGTCAGAACGCCCGTCGGTTCGTCGAGGATCAGGATATCGGCGCTGCGATAAAGCGCCTTCAGGATTTCCACCCGCTGCTGCTTGCCCACCGGCAGGTCTTCGATCACCGCATCCGGATCGACATCCAGCCCGTAATCGGTTTCCAGGCGCTTCAATTCCTTGCGCGCACCGGCAACGCCCTTGGCGAGCAACTGCCCGCCTTCAGCGCCGAGCATGATGTTTTCCAGCACGGTGAAATTTTCCACCAGCATGAAATGCTGATGGACCATGCCGATACCGGCTGCAATCGCCGCCTGGCTGTCACGGATGGTCAGCGGCTTGCCATCGATGCGGATCTCGCCGCGATCGGCCTGGTAAAAGCCGTAGAGAATGGACATGAGCGTCGATTTCCCGGCACCGTTTTCCCCGATGATGCCGTGGATCGTTCCCTTTTCCACCTTCAGATTGATGTTCTTGTTGGCATGAACGGTACCGAAACTCTTGTCGATACCCACCAGTTCGATGGCAGGATGCTGGCTCACACGCCTTTGCCTTTCCTTTTCCGGACGCCGGACATGAAGAGGGCGTATGACGGATACCGCCATACGCCCTCTCGTCGTTTCATTACATCGGGCAGGTGTTGTCCGACATGTAATCGTGAACCTTGACGGCACCCGAGACGATGTCAGCCTTGGCCTTTTCGACGGCGGCCTTCATTTCCGGCGTCACCAGCTTGGCGTTGTTGTCGTCGAGCGCATAGGCAACGCCGTCTTCCTTGACGCCGTTCACCTGGATGCCGCCCGTGAACTTGCCGCCAGCGGTGTCCTTGTAGGCGTTGTAGACGGCCAGATCGACGCGCTTGACCATCGAGGTCAGCACCGAGCCGGGATGCAGGTGGTTCTGGTTGCTGTCGACGCCGATCGAAAGCTTCTTGTTGTCGGCGGCGGTCTGCAGCACGCCAAGGCCGGTGGCGCCGGCTGCCGCGTATACGACGTCAGCACCCTGGTCGATCTGGTTCTTGGTGAGTTCACCGCCGCGGACCGGATCGTTCCAGGCAGCGCCGGTGGTGCCGGTCATGTTCTGGAGAACGGTGATCTTGGCATTGGCAGCCTTGGCGCCCTGGGCATAGCCGCAGGCAAATTTGCGGATGAGCGGAATGTCCATGCCGCCGATGAAGCCGACCTTGCCGGACTTCGATGCCATGCCGGCCATGACGCCGACGAGATAGGAGCCTTCTTCTTCCTTGAAGACGACCGAGCGGACATTCGGCAGCTTGACGACGGAGTCAACGATGACGAACTTGGTATCCGGGAATTCCGCGGCGACCTTTTCCATCGCCGACGTCCAGGCAAAGGAAACGGCCACGACCGGGTTGAAACCCTTCGAGGCGAAGTTGCGGATGGCCTGCTCGCCCTGCGTATCGCTGGTCGGCTCGAAGTCGCGGAAGTCGGTGCCGGTTTCCTTCTTGTACTGCTCTGCGCCGTGGAAAGCCGCTTCGTTGAAGGATTTGTCGAACTTGCCGCCGGTGCCATAGACCAAGGCCGGCTTGATATCGGCGCCGAGCGCCGTGGTCGAAAGCGCCGCCATGGCGATCAGAGTCAAAAGGGTTTTCTTCATCGTGCAGCCCTGTTTTTGATAGTCATAATGGGTCCCCCCGCACGGCCCCCGAAGGGGCATGTCTGCGGTTGCCAGTATCGTTTGGTTATGTCTGGCTAGCGCTTATCCTTGCATGGCTTGCAGCGAAATTCATCAGAAATTTTTCGTTTGGTCAAAAACGAAAAAACTGCTGAAGACTTATACAAGAACGCCGCGGATCTGCTCAGATCCGCGGCGTCGTGCTGTCCAAATGATCAAGTTCAGCGTTCGATGGGGCAACTGACGCCCGTCCCGCGCAGGCCGCAATAGCCGCCGGGGTTCTTGGCCAGATACTGCTGATGGTAATCCTCGGCGTAGAAGAACTCCGCCGCGGGCGCAATTTCGGTGGTGATCGCCGCCTTGTGCCCGGCTGCGGTCAACGCCGCCTGGAAGGCATCGCGCGCCGCCTTTGCTGCCGCAAGCTGTTCGGGCGTCGTCGTATAGAGCGCCGAGCGGTAGGTGGTGCCGATATCATTGCCCTGGCGCATGCCCTGGGTCGGGTCGTGTTCTTCGAAGAAGGTCTTCAGCAGGGCCTCGAAGCTCACCACGGCCGGATCATAGACCACCTTTACCATTTCCGCATGGCCGGTGAGGCCCGTCGTCGTTTCGTGGTAGGTGGGGTTGGGCGTCAAGCCACCCTGATAGCCGACGGCGGTCACCCAGACGCCGGGGATCTTCCAGAACAGCCGCTCGGCACCCCAGAAGCACCCCATGCCGAAATAGGCCACATGCAGGTGATCGGGATACGGCCCCTTCAGCGGGCGTGCGTTGACGAAATGGTGTTCTGCGGTCGCAAGCGGCTCAGCGCGCCCCGGCAGCGCCGCATCCGGCGCCGGCATGACCGTCTTCTTGTTGAACATGTCGATCAGAAACATCCATGCCTCCTTAAAGCCCGGCCGGTTGAAGAGCACCCTGTCCGCCTCATGCGGACGAGGCTCCAAGCGTCGCCCGCCGATAACCGATCATCCACAACAGCAGGGACAGTGCGAGAAAAATCGCAAAGGCCGGCTGCTGGATGATGACGGCAAGGCCGCTCTGCCAGGCTTGCGGGTGAATATAGTGATTGATCCAGGCTTCCACCAGAGTAAGCGACCCCGGATCGACCGCAACCCAATCCGCCTCGAGGCTGGTGAGCACCACGGAGGAGGACGAGACCGACAGCACGGCATCGACCGTGCCGGCAGCGATGGCCAGAACCAGCGCCAGAAGACTGAGAAAGCGGAAGAAGAAAGCCATACGCGTTCCCTCGTTTGGCAAGTAAGGCGCTTGTGGCGAGAAATCTAGGGCGGCCGAACCGGCTTTGCAACGCGCACCGCCGAGTGATGGACGCTCGCGACGGAAATGCACGGACGGTGCTTTCGATTGCAACGGCAAAGGTACCGGCAGCGGGCGTGACGTCCGCATCGATCACCCTTCAGGCCTTGTGCGTGACCCCTCCTGCCTCAGCCAGGGCCAGTGCATCAGAAAGACGCCGTTTTCCCTGCAGCGGACACAGCATCCGGGGACAGGTCACAAATCTTTCAGATTCCGGTTGCCACCTTGAAATTCATCGGTATATATCCGCCCCGACCGCTGCTTCGCCCGATCTTGCAAAGCAGCCCTTGGATCAAGGACAGGTGGCCGAGTGGTTGAAGGCGCACGCCTGGAACGCGTGTATACGTGAAAGCGTATCGAGGGTTCGAATCCCTCTCTGTCCGCCATCCCCCTCCTCCTCCACTCGTCAGAATGATCCGTCCGCCAGCGTCTCGCGTCTTGCCTGCGATGCGGCGCGTGTTTTTGCGCCGTATCCAGATGTCTCGCACAAGGCTCGCAGATCAGTGCCCGAGCGTGCGCTCCAGAACCGAGAGCCAGTTGCGATGGGCGATGCGCTCGATGGCATCGCGGTCGAAACCGCGGGATTCAAGGGCGGCAATGAGGCGCGGCAGGCCGCTTGCGTCAACCAGTTCCTCCGGCACGGTCGTTCCGTCGAAATCGGAACCGAGGCCGACATGGTCGATGCCGATGCGATCGGCGATGTAGGCGACATGATCGACGATGCGTTCAACCGGTGTCTGCGGGTTCTTCACCCCGTCGTCGCGCAGAAACAGCACGCCGAAATTGATGCCGACGAGGCCGCCGGTGTCGCGGATGGAGTCAAGCTGGCGATCGGTGAGATTGCGGCTGTGCGAGCAAAGCGCATGGGCGTTGGAATGGGAGGCAACGAGCGGCGCCTGGGAGAGCGCGGCGATATCCCAAAATCCCTTCTCGTTCATGTGCGACAGGTCGATCAGGATGTTGAGCGCATTGCAGGCGCGGATGAGGTCCTTGCCGACCTCCGTGAGGCCCGGCCCGATATCCGGCGAGGAGGGAAAGCGGAAGGGCACGCCATGGGCAAAAATGTTCGGCCGGCTCCAGACGGGCCCAAGGCTGCGAAGGCCCGCCTGGTGGAGCACATAAAGCGCATCGAGATTGTCCCCGACGGCTTCCAGGCCTTCGATATGGAGCACGGCGGCAAAGGCGCCCTTGTCCATCGAGGAACGGATATCGGCGGCCGAACGGCAGACCGATACGGCACCGTTCGAGCGGGCTTCGAGATCAAACAGCAGCCGCGCCATGGCCATCGTGTCATTGAGGGCCTGCGGCTGGGCGGGGGCCACGAAATCACCATTGGCATCCGGGCGCATGGTAGGCGAGGACACATAGACGGCGCAGAGGCCGCCCGCCAGGCCGCCCGCACGGGCGCGCGGCAGGTCGATATGGCCGCCTGCCTCACCCTCCAGGAAGCCGCCGACGGCATCGGCCTGGCCGGGGCGATACATCCGCGACAGCACATCGTTGTGGCCGTCGAATACGGGAACGGGGGAGAAAGGCATCATGATAATGTCTCGATGTTGGATGCGGGAACTGCCGACAGAGGTAGGCGTGCGAGGCGCCCGCGGCAATCGTTAAACCGCATCCCGGATCATCCTTCCTCCGATCAGGTGTCTCAATCTGTCTAAGATTTGCGCGACGGGACGGCATGTCACCTGCTGCGAGCGCCCGTTCAATCCGAAAAGTCGGACAATCTCGCCGGCGTCGCCCAATCTGCCCATTATTTCGGCTGAGGGGCCTTGCATTCGGGGGGAAAAGGCCATTGGCTAGGTGAACGGCAACACGTGCGAGATCCGGTGTCGAAGATCCGGGAAGTATCATAGGCAAAATGAAAGACGATGTGTTCCAGATCAAGATCTGGGGAGCACGGGGCAGCATCCCCGTCTCGGGCAAGGAGTTTGAAAAGTACGGCGGCAACACGCCGTGTATTGAAGTGCACTGTGGCCCCCACCGGTTGATCTTCGACGCCGGGTCGGGCATCCACAATGCGGGCCTTGCAATGCTTGGCGACGGCACCTCCCAGGTCGACCTGTTCTTCACGCACTGTCATTACGATCACATCATCGGCCTGCCCTTCTTCAAGCCGATCTACCACCCCGCAATCGTGGTCAACCTGTGGTCCGGCCATCTGGCGGGCCGGATGACGACGGCCGAGATGGTCCGGCAATTCGTCAGCCCGCCCTATTTTCCGGTCAATCTCGACATCTGCAAGGCACGGCTGAATTTCTTCGATTTTCACGCCGGCGATGTTTTGACGCCGCGGCCGGGCATTTCAATCCGCACCTTCACGCTCAACCATCCAGGCGGCTGCATCGGCTATCGTGTCGAATGGGCAGGCCGGTCGCTGGCCCTGGTCTTCGACATCGAGCACCAGCCGGGCGTGCTCGACGAGACGGCGCTGAAACTGATGGAAGGGGCGGATCTTGCCGTCTATGACAGCGCCTTTACCGAAGCCGAGATGGAGCGCTACCGCGGCTTTGGCCATTCCACCTGGGAACAGGGCGTGAAACTTGCAAAGGCCGCCGGCATCGGAAAGCTCATTCTGTTTCATCACTCGCCCTCGCGCACCGATGATGAAATGGGCCTGATCGAGCGTCTGGCGCAGGAGGAATTCCCCGCTTGTCTTGCCGCCCGCGACGGCATGGTAATCGACCTCTGATCCCTCTTTCCCTCAAGCGTCGGGGCAACGATTTTTTGAAGGAACGGTCACGGCCACTCGGCCAACGCAAGAGGCCTGCCGTCACCACGGTGATTTACAGACCGCGCTAAAACTGCGATCCATTGTTTTTGAAGACTTTACAAAGCATCGGATGCCATGGCTTCGGACGTGAAAGAGAGCCTGTTTTCGCCACGCCGGATCCGCATGGCGCGCCTTGCCTCCGGGCTGGTGATCTTCCTGTTCATGATCATGCACATGAGCAACCACACGGTGGGCCTCATTTCCGTCAATGCCGCAGACGATGCGCGTCGCATCTTCCTCTCGGTCTGGCGCAATCCGGTGGGATCGGCGCTGCTCTACGGCTCCTTCCTCGTTCACATCGCGCTGGTGTTGCAGTCGATTTACCGGCGGCGCAGTTTCATCATGCCGAAATCGGAAGCCGCGCAGATCATTTTCGGGCTGATGATCCCGCTTCTGATCATCGACCACATCGTGGGCACGCGCATTGCGTCGAGCCTGTTTCGCCTGCGCGACAACTACGAAAGCCTGGTCCACATCATGTGGACGACATCGCCCTTTGATGGGTTGCGCCAGTCGGTCGCCATCGTGGTCGTCTGGCTGCATGGCTGCATCGGCATCCATTTCTGGCTGCGCTCCCGCCTCTGGTATCGAAACGCCACGCCATTTCTGCTGACGGTTGCCATTCTTCTGCCGACGCTCGCCTTGCTGGGTTTTGCCCAGATGGGCCGCAATATCGCAAGCCCGGCCTTCATGCTGAGCGGTTTTCCCGGCGGCTATTATGATCCGACGGTCCTGTCCTCCTCGGCACAGGAGACGCTAAACAAGATAAGGATCGCGCTTTATGCCGGCTTCGGGTTGTCGCTGGCCGCAGCGCTTGGCCTTCGCGGCCTGCGCTGGCTGCGCGAGCGCGCGCATCTCGTCACCATAAGGTATCCGAACGGCCAGATCATCAGCGTGCCGCGTGGCTTTACCGTTCTGGAAGCAAGCCGCATGGCCGGCAAACCGCATTATTCGGCCTGCGGCGGCAAGGGGCGCTGTTCCACCTGCCGCGTGCAGGTGATCGAGGGCGAGGAGGCGCTGCCGCCGGCGGAACCGCTAGAGCAGCGAACGCTGATCCGCATCAAGGCCGGCCCCGGCGTTCGGCTTGCCTGCCAGTTGCGCCCGAAGACCGATGTGACGCTTGCCCCGATCCTGATGGCGATGCCGGAAACGGACACCGAGGGAAACAATTACGAAGCCATGCCCGGGCGCGAGCAGGAGATTACCGTTCTCTTCTGCGACATCCGCAATTTTACCGCCCGAACCGAAACCCGGCTGCCCTTCGACATCGTCTTCCTGCTCAACCGCTATTTCGCCGTGGTCGGCCGTGCCGTCGAGGAGGCGGGCGGGCGCATGGACAAGTTCATCGGCGATGGCGCCATGGCTCTCTTCGGCGTCTCCGGCGATGCGCAATTGTCCGGACGCCAGGCGCTCGAGGCCGCAGCAAAGATCATGATCGGCATCGAGGAGTTGAACCGGACGCTGGCCGAAGAACTGAGCATGCCGCTGAGGCTCGCCATCGGCATTCACACCGGGCCTGCCGTCGTCGGCACGCTTGGCTACGGCACCGTGCGCAATCTGACGGCCATCGGCGATACGGTGAATGTCGCAAGCCGGCTTGAAAGCGTGGCCAAGGAGTTTGACGCAACCCTGGTGATTTCCGAGCCGGTGGCGCGACTTGCCGGGCTTGACCTTGCGCGACACACCGCACGCGAAGTTCCGATCCGCGGCCGGGCCCTTCCCTTGCGCGTCTTCGTGCTGGATGAAAGCGTGGCCGAGGACCTCAAACAAGCCTTGCCCCCGGCAGAAGCGCAGGTGCAGAGTTAATGCCACAGGCCCGGATGCGCCGGGATACGTGCCATGCTACGGTCACGCCATGACAGACGCTTTCTACCAGTCGCTGCCGATCTTCACCCGGTTCGAAGGGGTGGCGGACGCGCGCAATTACCAGCCGCTGCCGCAGGACTGGGTTCTGGCGGTTGCCGATATTGTCGGCTCCACCAAGGCGATCGCAGAGGGCCGCTACAAGCAGGTCAACATGGCCGGCGCCAGCGTCATCTCCGCCGTTCTCAATGCCCTTGGCCATGAGGATTATCCGTTCAGCTTCGGCGGCGATGGCGCGATGGTCGCACTTCCCGCACACCATGCCGAAGCCGCCCGGGCAGCCCTTGCCGCCGTTCGCGCCTGGGCCGGGCGCGAGCTTGCCCTCGACATGCGGGTGGCACTGGTTCCGATCGCCGATATCCGCCAGGCGGGCCTGGATGTGGCTGTGGCACGCTTTGCCGCAAGCCCGCTCGTCTCCTATGCGATGTTTACCGGCGGCGGTGCAAGCTGGGCCGAGCGGCAGATGAAGGCGGGCCGCTATACCATCGAGGCCAAGACTGAGGCGCCGCCTGACCTCACCGGCCTTTCCTGCCGCTGGAGCCCGATGCAGGCGCATAACGGCGAGATCGTCTCGATTATCGCCCAGCCGACCTCACCGGCCACCATGGCTCAGTTCGAAGCGCTCGTGTCGGCCATCATCCAGGTGACGGCCGAACAGAGCCGAAACGGCCATCCGGTTCCCGAAGAGGGACCGCAGCTTGCCTTTTCGACGGACGGCATCAAAGCAGAAACCTTAGCCTTTGCGCCCAGGCAGCGGCTTTTACAGTCGTTGCGCATCCGTCTGCTGGTTGCGCTGACCGCTCTCCTCCATCGGCTGAACATTCCGCTTGGGCGTTTCGACACGCGACGCTACACGCGCGACGTCGCCGCCAACTCAGATTTTCGAAAGTTCGATGACGGACTGAAAATGACGGTGGACGTGGACGAGCCGCACCGCCTGCGCATCGAAAAACTGTTGGCCGAGGCCGAGGAAACGGGCGTGTGCCGCTATGGTATCCACCGACAGGACAGCGCGCTGATGACCTGTTTCGTGCTGAGCCCGATGACGCGCAATCATATGCATTTTGTCGATGGCGGCGGCGGTGGCTATGCTATTGCCGCAAGCAAGCTCTCCGGCAAACGAAGTACCGATCCCGTGTGATGATCAAGGATTGTGGCCTCGCGGCTTACACCCTAAAAACAAAATCGGGCGCGGCCCTTGCAAGACTGTCGCATTGCACCGATCTCTCATAGAGCCGGGCATTGGCACGACGGTGTGTGCCCGCACGACAAGATCATCGCCAGCCAGTGGTCCATGCCCCGTTCCAGCGGGTCTGGAGCCACCCTCAAGCCGACGGTAAAGGGCAGGAACACCTTGCCCTTCGACCACGAACGGGCGCCCATCGGACGCCATCCATACGATAGGGCTCCACATGACGACCGCTTCTGGACAGGTATCCTCCATCCTGATGGATAAGGTGGCAGACTGGCTGACGCAGGCAGCGCTTTCCGGCAGCACGCTGGAAAATATCGTGCGGGGCCTGTGCGACCGCATTGCCGGAGCCGGCCTGCCGATTGCGCGCGTTCACCTGTCCTTTGCCATGCTGCATCCGCTTTATGATGCACTGGGCTTTACATGGCGGCCGAAGGATGGCCTCACCGTGGAAGGCTATCGCCACGATGTCGGCAATCCCGAAGTGTTTCTGCGCAGTCCCTATTACCAGTTGCTGGCGCGCAATCTTGACCACATGCGCCGGCGCATTCCAGCAGAAGGCCCGGTGGAATTTCCGGTGTTCGAGGACCTGCAGCGGGAAAAGATCACCGATTACATCGCCTTCATGCAGCCCTTCGGCGAACATACGGTTCAGGGCATGATGGGGTCCTGGTCCACCGATGCGCCGAGCGGCTTCAGCGACGACATGATCGCAGCGCTCCTGCGCATCCAGAACTATCTGGCCGTGGCGGCCAAGATGGCCGTGCTCGACAAGCTTGCCAACAACATGCTGACCACCTATCTCGGCGGCGATGCCGGCAAGCGGGTTCTGAACGGCCAGATCCGCCGGGGCGATGGCGAAACGATCCGCGCAGCCCTTGTCGTGGGCGACATGCGCCAGTCCACCATCTTTGCCGAAAAGGAAGGCCGCCAGGCCTATATCGACACGCTGAACGAGTTCTTCGACGCGATCGCCTCCCCGTTCAACCGCGATGGTGGACAGATCCTGAGCTTTCTCGGCGACGGCTTTCTGGCGGTCTATCCGTGCGACCGCCACCGCGATCCCTCGCGCGACGCCTGCCGCGCCGCCATGGTGGCGGTCAACCATGCGCAGGCGAGACTGTCTGCCCTTAACGCGCGGCGGGCGGCAAAGAGCCTGCCGAGCATCGGGTACGGCATCGGCCTGCATGTCGGCAATGTGATGTTCGGCAATGTCGGCCTGCAGGAGCGCCTGACGTTTTCGGCCTTCGGCTCGGCCGTCAACGAGGCGGTGCGCCTGCAATCGCTGACCAAGAAATACGGCTCCAACGTCGTCGCAAGCCAGGCATTCGTCGGCTATAGCGGCGGCGAATGGGACAAGCTGGGCGAGGAAAAGCTGCGCGGCGTGCGCCAGCGGGTGACGCTCCTGCGGCCAAGACCGCGCCCCGACGAGGCCCTGGTGGACGAAACGCTGGCCGACATCGAACGCAAGGCGCTGTCGGAGGCCGAGCGCCTGATCCTGTTGCACCGGGATGCAACGGGCATTGCCGTCAAGCGCCGCACGGTGCCTCTCCTCGACAAGCTGTTGCAATAAGGGCAACACCCTCCGGCAATCGCCAGAACGACGCTTTTTTGCAAGGTCATTGCCGCTCCCGTCCATTACATTGGATCATGCGTATTGCGTAATGGTAAGCTCGACGTGACGCCATCCGGCGCCGAACGGGCATGTGTTCGCAAGGGCAGCGGATTTCGCGGGGGATAATGGAAAAAAGTCTGGCGCGTTACATCTGGTCCAACACCTATCCGCAGCAGGTGTGGATCCTGCTGGTGGTTGCGGCTTCGATGGTTCCCTACTTCCTCGCCTTCGACCTGCCCAAGCGCATCGTCAATGGCCCGATCCAGGGTCAGGGGTTTGAAGATCCGGACGCCACGCAGCATTTCATGGCGATTGCCTTTGACCTGCCGTGGCTCGGCCATATCGAGTTCTTCGAGGGATTTCCGCTCGGCCGCGTCGGAACGCTGATGGCGCTGAGTTCCGTCTTCCTCGCCCTCGTCGTCCTCAACGGCCTGTTCAAGTTCTATATCAACACCTACAAGGGCCGGCTTGGGGAGCGCATGCTGCGGCGCATCCGCTTCAGCCTCGTCGATCGGGTGCTGCGCTTTCCGCCGATGCATTTCAAGCGGGTCAAATCGGCCGAAATCGCAACCATGATCAAGGACGAGGTGGAGCCGCTCGGCGGCTTTACCGGCGATGCCTTCGTGCAGCCGGCGCTTCTCGGCGGCCAGGCGCTGACGGCGCTCGGCTTCATCATCCTGCAGAATTTCTGGCTCGGCATGATTGCCGCGGCCATCGTTGCCCTGCAGGCGCTGATCATTCCGCGCATGCGCAGACGGCTGCTGGAACTGGGGCGCCAGCGCCAGATCACCGCGCGCCAGCTGTCCGGCCGCGTCAGCGAGATCGTCGACGGCATTCACACCATCCGCGGCCACGACGCCTCTAACCTCGAGCGCGCCGATATTGCCGACCGCCTCGGCACGATCTTCTTCATCCGCTACGACCTTTACCAGTGGAAGTTCATGGTAAAGTTCATCAACAATTTCCTCGCGCAGGTGACACCCTTCCTGTTTTACGCGATCGGCGGCTATCTGGCGCTGCAGGGCCGTCTGGACATCGGCCAGCTGATTGCCGTGATCAGCGCCTACAAGGATCTGCCGGGGCCGCTTAAGGAGCTGATTGACTGGGACCAGGCGCGCCAGGACGTGCAGGTGAAATATGCCCAGGTGGTGGAGCAGTTCGACGTGGAAACGCTGGTCGGGCCGCACATCCAGACGCTGGTGACGACGCCCGTCGAAAGATTGTCGGACGCGCTGGTGGTGAGCAATCTCGTGCTGAGCGACGATAGCGGCGCCCCCCTCATCAACCGCCTGTCGCTGGAGATTGCGCCGGACGAGACGGTGGCCATTGTCGGGCGCAGCAACAGCGGCGCCGAGGCGCTGGCCGAAGCCTTCGGTCGCATTCTCTGGCCAACCTCCGGGCACATTTCCATCGGCGGCCGGGATATTCTCGACCTGCCGGAAAGCGTGACCGGGCGGCGCATCTCCTTCGTCTCCTCGGAAACCTATTTCTTTCACGCCACGCTGCGCGACAACCTGCTCTACGGGCTGAAGCACGCGCCGCTGAAGACGATCGAATACGGCGGCAAGCACCAGCGTAAGTACAAGCGCAATCTCCTGGAGGCGCAACGTTCCGGCAATCCGGCGCTTGATCTCAACAGCGACTGGATCGACTACCGCTCGGCCGGTGCGAGCGGTCCCGACGATCTCCTGAAGGTCATCCGGCCGGTGCTCGATGCGGTGATGATTTCGCAGGACATTTTTGATCTGGCGCTGCGCTCACAGGTGGATGTCATGGCCCATCATGCCCTGACCGACCGGATCATCGAGATCCGCCAGGCCATGCGGCGCAGGCTGCGAGCCGACAATCTGGAAGACATTGTCGCGCCGTTCGAAGCGCATGCCTATAACCTGCAGGCGACGGTGGGCGAAAACCTGCTGTTCGGCACGATGCGGCAGGGCATGACCGGCCAGGCGCTGGCCGCCCACCGCTATTTCCGCAAGGTGATGGGAGAGACCGGTGTCTCGGCAGAGCTTTATCAGATGGGGCTTGCGATCGCCGAGAATGCCGTCGAGCTGTTCCGCGACCTGCCGCCGGACCACCCGTTCTTCCAGCAGTTGACCTTCATGAGCGCCGACGATATCCCGGCCTATGAGGCCCTGCTGCAGAAGCTGCAAGGCACGCCCTTCGAGGAGGCCTCCGCCAGCGACCGCACGAGCATCATCCGGCTGAGCTTTTCCTATGTCGAACCGCGCCATCGTTTCGGTCTGCTGACGGAGGCGCTGATGACGCGCATCGTCGAGGCGCGCGAGGCCTTCTATGCCAATATTCCGGCCGATCTTGCCGAGCGCATCGAGCGTCACGACGCCGAGCAGTTTACCGCCTCGGTCTCGCTGATGGACAATGTCCTGTTCGGGCGGCTGTCATTCCAGGAAGTGGACACGACCGAGCGCCTCCGCCAGACGATCCGCGACCTGTTCGAGGAACTCGGCCTTGCCGATCATGTCCTGTCGATCGGTCTCGATTTCGATGTCGGATCGCAAGGGCGGCGGCTGAACGCGGTGCAGCGGCAGAAGCTGAACCTGGCGCGCGCCCTGCTCAAGCGCTCGGATTACTTCATCTTCAACCGGCCGCTTTCGGCGCTCGATCAGCGGGCGCAGGACCGGATCGTCACCAATATCGTCAAGGACCTGCACGAGGAAGGACATCGCCCCGCCATCGTCTGGGTGCTGCCAAATGCGCAAATGGGTGAACTTTTTGGCCGGATTCTTGTTTTTGATAATGGAAATCTGGTCGAAAGCGGTTCTTTTGACGAACTTTCGGGCAAAAATGGGATGTTCAATCAACTGCTCTCATAATATCGTGTGAGTGTGGGACAGAAGGTGAAACACCGATGCTACTCAAGGACGAGGTTGACATGTTGCGGCGCGTGCCGCTGTTCTGCCAGATCGCGCCGGCAAAGCTGAAGCTTCTCGCGTTTGCCTCCGAGCGCATGACCTGTCGCGAAGGGCAGAACCTGTTTCGCCAAGGCGACATCGGCGATGCGGCCTATGTGATCCTGTCGGGCACCGCCGACGTGCTGGTCCAGTCGGAGGCGGGCGAGATCCGGGTGGCGGAAGTCGAAAAGAACTCGATCGTCGGCGAAATCGCCATTCTGTGCGATACGGCGCGAACGGCAACGGTGCGCGCCTCCTCGCGTCTGGAAGTGTTGAAGATCAGCAAGGAAAACTTTCTGGAGCTGATGAGCGATTTTCCAGACATGGCCGTGGAAATCATGCGCGTTCTGGCAAACCGCCTGAACCACACCACCAACGAACTGACCGAAGCCCGCAGCCACCAGCAGCGCGTGCCGAGCTGATATTTCAGGCGGCGCGCTTTTGGCGCCCGCCGCCGCCCGTCATGCGCGCGAGGCTCCGGCCGGCACGTAACGCCGCGCCACAAGCCAGCAGCCGACCGCCCAGCTTGCGCCGGCGCACCAGCCGCCGAGCACATCCGTCGGATAATGCACCCCGAGATAAATGCGGCTCAGCCCGATGATCAGCGTGAGGAACAGCGCCGTTCCGATCATGAACAGGCGCGTGGTGCGCGTCGGCTGCGTGCGCGAGAGAAGCGCGCCAAGCGTGAGATAGGTCACCGCCGACAGCATGGCGTGGCCGCTTGGAAAGCTCAAGTCCTGAACGTTGACGAGATGCGGCACGATTTCCGGCCGCGGCCGCGCGATGATCATCTTGAGCGCCGTGCTGGTGGCCCAGCCGCCCGCAACCGAAAACAGCATGAAGGCGGCAATTCTTCTGCGGCGGGCAAGCACGAGATAGAGCGTTGCGATAGCCGTCATGATCGAGAGCACCGTGATGCCGCCGAGGCTGGTGATATCGTCCATGGCATGCGACAGCCAGTATGGGCCGATGGGGGTGGCGAGGTCTCCCGTCTGGCGAAGAGCGAGCAGGATCGCCTCGTCCAGCGCATGCGTATCCCCCTCCAGAACTTCGCCTGTCAGCTGCGCAAACAGAAACAGGCCACCTGCAAAAATCGCAAAGAACAGCAGCGTTGCCAGTTCCATGGCCTTTACACGGTCGATGAGGCGGCTTGCGATCCGGCGCGGCAGCATGGGGACCCTTTCAGGAACGGGATAAATCGTCAGGAGGGGACGGACGCGTCATCATGGCAGGGTAGCCGGTGACGCGGACCGTATCTCCAAAAAACCTCAGACCGGCATCGCGCGGCGCGCTTCGGCAAGGCTTGGCGGCGTAACCTTGCGGTAACGCGCTTCGATGAAGCCATAGATGCCAAAGCAGAGCAAGCCAAGCCCCATGGCCAGATAGAGCGGGGCGCCGAAGGGCAATTGCCGGATGAAGGAGAGCGCATCGGCCATGCTGCCGGCTTCCTGCGGATCGACCGCATAGGCGGCGTAGAGGAAGAAGCAGCCGATGATGAGGAAGACGATGCCCTTGGCGACGAGGCCCGCCACGCAGAACAGATCGATCCAGCCGTGGCGCTTCGCGTCGAAGGACAGATAGCGGTGATACCGCCGGCCAACGCCCTTGATGATGAGGGCGCTTCCAGCCCCGAGGATGGCAAGGCCGACGCAGCCAACCAGATAAGGGCCGAACGGCTGCTGCATGAGCCAGGCCGTCCAGGTTTGCGATCCACCGCCACCGGATCCCTCCCCCATCTGCAGGGCATGACTGGCCGCATAAAAGGCAAGACCAGTATAGGTCGCGGCACTCACCAGCATGCCGGCGCGCACCACATAGCCTTTCAGGTTGTCCGGATGGTTATCGGCATTGGCGAGCGCCTGCGAAACGCGCCAGGCAACAAAACCGATCAGCGCCACCGCGATGACACCGAGCCAGATGCGTCCGAGCGGCTGGCCGAGCACCCATTGCAGCGCCGATTCCGAATCCGGACTGCCGCCGCCGACGCTGCCGATGAGGACGAGGCCCGCGACCAGCACGTAAACAAGGCCGCGCGCCACATAGCCGGCCCGCGCAAGCCATTCGAGTTTACGTGTCGTGTCCATGGAAAAATCCCCGCAGTGATCTGTCAGACGAAAATGTGCCGCTCGGCGACGGGAGAAACCGCAAGACAGGCAAAAGGTTCAATCGCGATGTGACGGTGTGCGTGAAAATGTAAAAACACCCCCAAACACCTAGGTCACCACGAGAAAACCCGCCAGCGCGCTGGGGCGCCGGCGGGTTCCCGTGTTGAAGGTAATTGATCACTGCGCGCGCGTGGCTGAATGGTCTCCCTCGCGATAGGCGCGGGTCTCTTCGACAATGCGCTCGCGGGCGGCATCATGAAGGTCTGCGGCCACTGCCGCTGCCTTGTGCGACACATCGGCTGCGACATGCTCTGCCCGGTCCATCGCTTCGGATGCGCGGCTTGCGACCTGTTCCTTCAGCTGGTCCGACATGTCGCCGACGAGCTCGTCTTCGCGCTCGGTGCGCGGCAGTGCTGCCCCGATGGCTGCGCCGACGGCAAAGGCCAGCGCCCCGCCCACCAGCGGCTGATCCTTGAACGTGCGCAGGATCGTTTCGTTGATCTGGGCGGACTGGTCCTTGAGAGAGGCGCCCAGGTCCAGCGACGTACGGCCGGCGGAACGACCGGCTTCCGAAACGGTGCGGGCCATCCGGCTTGCACTATGGCTCAGGCTGTCCCAGGTATCGGAGAGCCAGCCGGAAGCGTCATCGAAGATCTTGCCCGTCTCGTCGCGGACATCCTGCACCCGGCGCCCGGTGCTATCGGCAAAGCCGCGATAGGTCTTGCCGCTCTGGTCGATGAAGTGACCCGCACGTCGTCCCGATGCATCGGTGAGCGCCTTGAAGCGGCTGCCGCTGTCATCGGAAAAATGGCTGTAGCGGCCGGACGCATCATCTTCCACCGGGCCGACACGGCGCAAAGGGCCCGAGACGGTCGCCAGCGGATAGTCCGGCTCCTTGTCGGCGACGCGGGACGTGTCGGAAGGCGCCCGGTTCTGGCTCGCCATCAGCCAGGCGAGGCTGACACCCATCAGCGCCATCGGCACCGGATTGTTTTTGACGGAGCCGGCAAGGTTTGAGAAGAACTCGCCGCCGCCGCTCGATTTGGCATAGGCAAGCGCTTCGTCCACCAATTGCCCGGGCGACATGCGGCTCTGGATTTCATCCAGTTTGGCGCTGATGCGCTCGCGATCCTGTTCGATTTCGCGCTCGATATCCTCCGGGCGCGTCGTATCGGTAGCATAAGCCATCACGTTCTCTCCTTGAGGACCTGCGCATCACGGCGAAGCGAGTTGGTGGTGCGATCGAGATTGAGATTGTTGCTGCGAAGAGCCGAAAGTCCCTTGGAAATCATGGCCCAGGCAATGAGTGCAACGATGACGCCGACGACCACCGACGAAATCGCATCGGCGTTATGTTCGGCAAAGCCGCGCGCGACGAGAAAGGCGGTGAGGCCGTTCACCACGGCCGCCAGGAGGACGCCAACGGCGGCGATGGCAAAGACCAGGCCTGCGGCAAGCGCTTCAACGCCGGTCAGGGCATGGGACATCTTTTCCGAGGCTTCCGCCTTGGCCAGATTGATTTCCTTGCGGAACAGGCCGGATATGTCTCCGACGAGGCCGGTCACCAGTTCGGCAAGCGGGCGGTTTTCAGGTGTATTAGACATTGGACCCTCCCACTGGCGAGGACGTGCTGGTCATGGACGGCGATGTCGCCTTGGGTGGGGCGGACGGAGCGACAGGCGCCGCGCGTCCGGTTTGGCCGGAGCCTGCGCGCGATGTCATTGCGGTCTGGCGGTGGGCCGATGCGCCGATAAAGCGGCTGGCGGCAAGACCGGCGATGGCGGCAATCCCTAAGAAGGCAAGCGGCTGGCGACGGCCGAAATCTTCGGCCATGCCGGCAATCTCGCCAAGGTCGCGGCCCTTGATGTCTTCGGCAAACCGTTGCACGCTTTCGCCCATCTGGCGCGTCATGCGGCCAAGCTCGGGCTCATCGCCTTCAAGCTCGGATCCGACCCTTTCGATGGCGTTCGCGACGCCGGCAACACGGTCTGCCGCATAGGTCTTCTGCTGATCGGCCGCCTGGCTTGCGGCCGCCGAAACCTTCGACATGCCATCCTCTGCCGCGTGGCGCACCGAGGCGACGTCATCGCGTGCCATCTGGCGCAGATCGCTTGTGGAAGCCTGTCGGGCATTCTTCTCGCCATCGGATTGCGCAGTTGAACTGCTGTCGCCCTCATAGAGGCTTGCGCCCGGCTCGGCTGCGGATACGTCCGCCGGCTGGACCGGCTGGTCTCGAAGAGGCGAATAGGTGGAACCGGTCCTGCCGCTTCCAATCTCGTTGTCTGCCATGGAACTCTCCCTTCATTGACGGGTGATCGGCTTTGCGAAGAGTTCGCTGCGATCAGGGTCCCAACAGAAGGTAGTCGTTATTGTTCCAGGCTGCCTGGCAAAGCTGGCAAACGTTCAAGCAGGAGGAGGGAGAGGGCTTGCGGTCAGCCGAGAAGCTTGCGGGTGACGAGAAGGCCGATGGCGGCAGACGTGCCCGTCAAGGCGGTACCCCAGGCCAGATCGACCAGCGTGACCGTGATCGGCCAGTTCTTGAGCGTGGCAAGGTTTGTCATGTCGTAGGTGCCATAGGCGATGAGGCCGAGAATGGCGCCGGACAGCAGCGCCTGCGTCCAGCTGCCGCCCTGAAGGTTCGGCTGGACGGCGAAATAGACAATGCCTGCGACATAGACGAGATAGAAGGCCCCGGCTGCGGCAAAATCCGGCCGGTCGCGCATCATCTCGCCGAGCTGGCTCCGGTAAAAACCGGTCGCAACCTTGCCCAGCCAGAGAAAATCGAGGCCGAAGAAGACAAAGGCCGTCGACAGGTAAGCCACCGCATAGACGACCATGGGACTTCTCCGTTTTTGTCCTCAGATCTTGAGGATGGGCTGGATCATGCGCACGATCCAGCTGCTGAACTTGAGCGGCGCTTCGGTGACGGCAAGACAGATGCAATCCTCGCCTTCCGTTGCCGTCGGCGTGTGCAGGAGGCTGCCATCGGCCTCTTCCAGGTCACCGCGGGCAAACAGATCCTCGCCATCGCGGAAACTGCCGGCGAGGACCAGCGTCAGTTCACGCCCCTCGTGGGTATGTTCCGGCACCGGCTTTCCGGCGGGAATCTTCAGGAGACGCACCTGCGTTGCCGGATCGGACGTCGGGATGCGGATCTGATAGGCGCCGCGCCCGAGCGCCTGCCATTTCAGCGTCTCGACATCGCCGCCGAGATAGGAGCGCAGCGGCTCCGGAATGACGCCGGCAGACGTCCGGGCATGCGTGGAAGGCTTGGGCGCCGCCGCCGCCGGTTCCCGCGCCGTATCTGGGCCGGAAATGCGCGCCATCATGGCATCCCAGTCCGAGGTGGTGACAGGGCGCTCGCTCACGACCTTGTCGAAAAGCGCGCCGGCGGCGCCCTCCATGGCCGCAAGCGTGCGCCGACAGGAGGGGCAGAGCGCCAGATGGGTTGCAACGGCAAGGCTCCAGCCCTCCGACAGATTGCCGGATGCGTAATCGAGGAGCAGCGCATCGCTGATATGATGGTTGACGCTCATCGCCGGCCCTCCAGCGTGGTGCGCAGTTTTTCAAACGCAAGTCGAATGCGCGATTTCACGGTACCCAATGGAATTCCCATGTCTTCTGCTATGGTGGAATGCGACGCTTCATCGAAGAAGGCGCGCTTGAGCACATCGAGCTGTTCCGGCGGCAGGCTTTCCATTGCCTTGCGCAACAGTTCGGCGTCCTGGCGTCCTTCCAGTTCGACATCGGCGAGCGGACCGTTGTCGGCGACGAACACCGGATCGTTTTCATCAAAGGCCGGCCGCTTGCGCCGGAAGGCATCGATGCGCTGGTTGCGCGCAATCGTAAAGATCCAGGCCGAAACATTGCCGCGGTCCGGATCGAACTGGGTGGCCTTGTTCCAGACGGCGGCCATGGTTTCCTGCATCAGCTCTTCCGCAAGCTGCGCATCCCTTGTCTTCATCGCCATGAAGGAGCGCACGCGCGGCCCGTAATAACGGAAGATCGTCTCGAACGCTGCGACGCTGCGCTCGGTTCCGACCCGCCCCAGCAGGTCGCAAAGCTGTGCCGGCGAAAGATCCGGTTCGGGTAGGTTCCTGTCAGTCCGCTTCATCTTAAGGCCATGCTGAACGCGCGAAAGCGGGAAGACCCCCGCCTTTTTTTCGTTGTGACACGTCCTTGAGGATATTGAAATACTGGCGCTCATGGCAGCTCTTACGCCCGCCCCTGCAGGCCGGATCACCGGCAAAAAGAAATTTTGCGGGAAACCATTTGCGCCGAGCCTCCGTAGAAGGAAAACATAAATGAACAAAGCAGACGGGGTATGGTTGCTGTGAAAAGAGAACATCGTCGCATTGCCGTGATCGGCTCCGGCATCAGCGGTCTTTCAGCCGCCTGGCTGGCATGCAGGACCAATGACGTGGTGCTCTATGAGGCCGCAGACCGGCTCGGCGGTCATTCCAACACCGTGATGGTTCACACGGCCGACGCCGACATTCCCGTCGATACAGGCTTCATTGTCTTCAACGACAAGAATTATCCCAATCTCGTTGCACTGTTTGACCATCTGGGCGTTGCCACCCAAGCCTCCGACATGTCCTTTGCCGCCTCCATCGAGGATGGCGCCTTTGAATATTCCGGCACTGGCCTGAGGGGTCTTCTCGGCCAGCGCCGCAATGCCGCCCGCCCCCGCTTCTGGCGCATGCTGTCGGATGTGCTGCGCTTCTACCGCGAGGCGGAAGGCCTGATGGGGCGCGCCGACCTGCAGGCTCTGACGCTGGGCAACTATCTCGACCGCGAGGGCTATTCGAAAGCCTTCATCGACGATCACCTGCTGCCGATGGGTGCGGCCATCTGGTCGATGACGACGACGGACATGCGCGCCTATCCCTTGCAGGCCTTCATCCGCTTCTTCGTCCATCACGGCCTCATTCTTCTGTCGGGCCGGCCGCGCTGGCGCACCGTGACCGGCGGCAGCCGCGCCTATGTGAAACGCATCGCCGAAGATTTCAAAGGCGAGATCCGCCTCAATTGCGGCGTGGCGCGGATCGACCGGCTGGCATCCGGCGGCGTGACCGTGGCCGATGTGAAAGGCGGAACCGATCGCTTCGACGACGTGATCATCGCCACCCACGCCAATGACGCACTCCAAATGCTGGGCGATGCCGACGCAATGGAGACGCGCATCCTCGGCGGCTTCCGCTATACCGACAATGTCGCCGTGCTGCATTCGGATGCACGCCTGATGCCGAAGCGGAAAGCCGTCTGGTCGAGCTGGAACTATATCGGCGGCAAACGCGAAAACGACAGCGCGCCGCTGTGCGTCACCTACTGGATGAACCGCCTGCAGAGCCTGCCGGAGCATCATCCGCTGTTCGTGACGCTGAATGCCTGCCGGGAGATCCGGCAGGAGGCGGTGATCGGCACCTATCATTACACGCACCCGCTGTTTGATCTCTCCTCCATGGCCGCCCAACGCGAGGTCTGGGCGCTGCAGGGGCGGCGCAACACCTTCTTCTGCGGCGCCCATTTCGGCAGCGGCTTTCACGAAGACGGGTTGCAGGCGGGCCTTGCGGCGGCCGAGGCCGCAACCGGCCTCAAGCGCCCCTGGCAGGTGCCCGACGAATCCGGCCGCATCCATGCAGAGCCTCTGCTGGCGGCCGCCGAATGACGGGCGGATCGGCCCTCTATCTCGGCACGGTGGTGCATTCACGTCATCGCCCGAAAAAGCATGCGCTGACTTACCGCGTGTTTTCCCTGCTGGTCGATCTCGACGAGCTGGAAAGCCTTGATCGGCGCCTGAAACTGTTCGGCTACAATCGCGCCGCCGTCTACAGCTTCCACGACCGGGACCATGGCACGGGCGAGACGGGCGGCCTTCGCCGCTGGGTGGAAAGCCACCTTTCGGATGCCGGCATCCCGCACGATAATATCCGCATCCGGGTTCTCTGCTATCCGCGCCTGTTCGGCTATGTCTTCAACCCGCTGACCCTCTATTTCTGCAGCGATGCTCAAGGAAATCTGCTGGCCTTGCTCTATGAGGTCTGCAATACATTTCATGAACGGCATACATATATCATACCCGCGAAGGCAGACGGTCCGGGGCCGGTGCGCCACAGCTGCGCCAAGGCCATGTATGTCTCGCCTTTCGTTCCCATGGACTGCCAGTACGACTTCGACATCACCCCGCCGGGCGAGCGCGTGAAAATCGCGATCAACGAGCGGGATGCCGAAGGCGATCTTCTGTTTGCAAGCTTTGCCGGGCGCCGGCAGGCGCTGAGCGATAGAAGCCTTGCCCGTGCGCTGTTTTCATACCCGCTGATGACCATGAAGGTGATGGCGGGCATCCACATCGAGGCCTTGCGCCTGTGGCTGAAGGGGGTGCCGCTGTATCGCCACCGCCCGGCGGCAAACCGCATCGCAAGTTCCGTGGAAGTGGGTGAGTTACGTGGAGGACCTGACCGATGACGCATGCCGGAGAACGGGACAACAATCTTCTGGCCGATCCCGCGCCGCTGTGGGAACGCCTTCTCTGCCGCATGCTGAAGGGCACGCGCCACGGACGCCTGACGGTGATCTTTCCCGGCGAGCGTGAATATCATTTCGGCGAGGACCCGTCCGGCCCTTGTGCGACCATCCGCATTCACCGGTCGCGCATCCTGCGCCGGGTGACGGCCGGTGGCGGGCTGGGCTTTGCACGCTCCTACATGGATGGCGACTGGGAGACGCCGGACCTTGGGCAGGTGCTGGATCTCGCCATGGCCAACGAACACGGTTGGGCAAAGCTTGCCCGTCCGATGGCGCTGATCGCCCGGGTGGCGCATCTTCGCCATCGCCTGCGGCGCAATTCCCGCGCCGGCAGCCGGCGCAACATCGCCTTCCACTACGATCTCGGCAACACCTTCTACAAGACCTGGCTCGACCGCTCGATGACCTATTCCTCGGCCATCTACGCGCGCCCGGATATGACCCTCGAAGCGGCCCAGCGGGAAAAATACGCCCGCATCATCCGCGAACTGGGCATTACCCACACCGACCATGTGCTTGAAATCGGCTGCGGCTGGGGCGGCTTCATGGAACAGGCGATCCGCGAGACGGGCTGCCGCGTGACCGGGCTGACGCTGTCGCGCGAGCAGGCGGCCTATGCGACCGACCGGCTCGCACAGGCGGGGCTTGCCCAGAACGGCGAGATCCGCCTTCAGGACTATCGCGACTGCACGGGCCGGTTTTCCAAGATCGTCTCCATCGAAATGTTCGAGGCCGTCGGCGAGGAGCATTGGCCGATCTATTTCGACCAGGTGCGCGATCTCCTCGTGCCCGGCGGGCAGGCGATGATCCAGGTGATCACCATCGACGAAAGCCGCTTCGAACATTATCGCCGCCACGCGGATTTCATCCAGACCTATATCTTTCCGGGCGGCATGCTGCCGACCCTGTCGGGCTTCGGCGCCATTGCGGAAAAGGCAAGGCTGAAGGTGGAGGATTGCTTCCGCTTCGGGCGCGATTACGAGCGCACGCTGCTGTCGTGGGATCGCACCTTCAGCGCGCACTGGCCAAAGATTGCGCCGCTCGGCTTTGACGAGCGCTTCTTCCGCACCTGGCATTATTATCTGCACTATTGCGCCACGGGGTTTCGCAAGGGCCGCATCGACGTCGCGCAGTTCCGGCTGCTGAACCCGGCAGGCTGACGGCTTTTAGCTCGGAAAGGCTCGGGGAGCGCGCATGTGACCGCCTCCCCGAACCTCTTAAACCCGGCTATTTGCGCAGCATCTTCCTCGTGAGGCGAAACAGAAGCGACTTCGGCAGCGCCGCCAGAAGCTTGATCGACACCGCCATCTTCCAGGGAAAGATGATCTCGTAGCGCCCCGTCTTCAGCCCGTCGACGATCGCATCGGCCGCCTTTTCCGACGAGATGAGGAAGGGCATCGGAAAATCGTTCTTCTGCGTGAGCGGTGTGTCGACAAAGCCCGGATTGATGATCCGAAGCCGCACCCCTTCCCGCTCCAGTTCCGGATAGAGCGCCTGGCAGAGATTGTTGAGTGCTGCCTTGCTGGCCCCGTAAAAGCCGCCGCCCGGCAGGCCGACGAGACCCGCGACCGAGGCAACGACGGCAATCTCGCCCTGATGGCGCGCAATCATATCGGGAATGACCGCCTCCAGCGTATGCCCCGTTCCGATGACATTGAGGTTGAAGGTGTCGGCAAGATCCCGGCTGTCGAAGGCGCGCACGCTGTCGCGCCTGTAGGTGCCGGCGCAAAACAGCGCCAGATCGATCGGGCCATGGCTCTGGCGCACCGCATCGGCGGTGGCAAGGGCTGCGGCGCGATCGGTCACATCCAGCGGAAAGGCAAAGATCCGCTGAGGATCCTGCGCGGCAAGAGCCGAAAGCTTGTCGGCACTTCGCGCGCTGACGATGACCCGCCAGCCATCGCGGGCAAGCCTCAGCGCCACGGCGCGCCCGATGCCGGAACTTGCGCCGGTGACCCAGGCAAGCTTGCCGCTCTGCGCCGGGCTTGATGTCTCTTTGCTGTCCATGACTGCCTCCGTTTATCTCTCACTACGGATGGCGGCGCGTTTGGTTCTGTCGCGGATGCGAACGCTCGCCCCTTGCCGGGCCGGCCGTGTCATGGCACATCCTTTTGCGCAAAAAGACCGCCGCTCCGCAGAAAGAGATACTGTCATGCCCCAGAAGATCATTATCGATACCGACCCCGGCCAGGACGACGCGCTGGCCATTCTTCTGGCGCTGGCAAGCCCTGAACTGGAGGTTCTGGGGATCACGGCTGCGGCCGGCAACGTGCCGGTGGCGCTCACCTCGAAAAACATCCGCAAGGTTTGCGAGCTCGCCGGCCGCCGCGACATCCGCGTCTTCGCCGGCTGCGAAGGCCCGATGCAGGGCAGCCTGTTCACCGCCGAATATGTGCATGGCGCAACCGGCATGGATGGCGCCGACCTTCCCGAACCGACCATGCCGCTTCAAGCCCAGCATGGCGTCGATTTCCTTATCGAGACGCTGATGGCGCACGAGCCGGGCACGGTGACCATCTGCACGCTTGGACCGATGACCAACCTTGCCACTGCGCTGTCCCGCGAACCCGCCCTTGCCGCACGCATCAAAAGCGTCGTGCTGATGGGCGGCGGCCTGTTCGAAGGCGGCAATGTGACGCCGGCCGCCGAGTTCAACATCTTCGTGGATCCCGAAGCTGCCCGCATCGTGCTGTCGTGCGGCGCGCCGATCGTGATGATGCCGCTCGACGTCACCCACCAGGTGCTGACCACGGCCAAGCGCGTCGCCGCCATCAAGGCGCTCGGCACGCCGCTTGCCGACGCCGTCACCGGCTGGCTTGAATTCTTCGAGCGCTTCGACGAGGCGAAATACGGCACCGATGGCGGCCCGCTGCACGATCCGAACGTGATTGCCTACCTCCTGAAGCCCGAACTTTACTCAGGGCGCCTCTGCAATGTGGAGATCGAGACCACGTCGGAACTGACCAAGGGCATGACGGTTGCCGACTGGTGGGGCGTCACGCAGCGCCCGAAGAACGCGTTCTTCGTCCGCGACGTGGATGCCGACGGGTTTTACACCCTGCTGACCGAGCGCCTGGCCCGGCTGCCGGCGAAGCCTTGAGACCTAGGGTCTAAGACATCAGGCAACGAGGGCGTAGGGCGCAATCAGACTGTCGGCCGGAATATGCCAAGCCTGGCGAATGCGGTTGATCATGTCGAGCGTCAGCGCCCTCTTGCGCCGGAGCACTTCGGATGCGCGCGGACGAGAGCCGAGAACCTCAGCCAGATCGGCCTGGCTGCGTCCGGTCGTCTGCATATAGAAGGTAAGGAGATCGATGGGATCGGCTGCGGGCAGATCCACAGTCCGGTTCTCGTAAGCCTCGATCAGGTCTGAAAGAATATCGAACCGATCTGCCTCAGGTGAATTCGCCTGAGGTGGATGATCGAAATAGGGCTCAACTTCGGCAAGCGCCCATTCAAGATCGTCCGGGGTTCTGATCGGCCTCACATCCTTCATGAGCCTCACATCCTTCATGAGATTGTCTCCGCGTTGATCCTGTCATAATCCGCATGGCTGCCGACGAATTTGATCAGCACGCGCTGATACGGATAGGCCACATGCACGACAAGCCGGTACTTGTTGCCGGCGATATCGAAGATGATGCGGTTATCGCCGACAAAATCCACCGCCGCGCCAAACATGGCTTTCACGTCCGACGGTGTTTCCCAGCGGGCCGCGTTGACCAGGCGATACCATTCGGCCAGAGGCTTTCGCGCCTGGGGATGCGTCTCCCAAAAATCTCTCAGCCGGGATTTCGCGATGATCTGCATAACAGACACTATTCCCAAAATGGGAACAATTCAAGAGGAAGCGGCAGCGCCGCTTCCTCCCATGTCTGATTAATGGCTCTTCTTCAGCGCCGCATAGGCAACGGCCATACGGGCGGCGAGCGCTGCGTTGTTTTTGACCAGTGCGATATTGGCCTTCAGGCTTTCGCCGTTGGAAAGCTCGTTGATACGGCCGAGCAGGAAGGGCGTCAGTTCCTTGCGGCCGATGCCACGCTCTTCGGCCTCGCGCACGGCGTCGGCAATCGTGCCGTCGATGAAATCGGGCGACAGGGCTGCCGTTTCCGGGATCGGGTTGGCGATCAGAAGGCCGGTGCCGGTGCCCAGGCGGTGGTGCAGGTGCATGGCCTTGGCAATCTCTTCGGCCGTATCGAGGCGGTGGTCGGCCTTGTAGCCGCTTTCGCGGGTGAAGAAGGCCGGAAACGCATCCGTGCCATAGGCAATGACAGGTACGCGCTGGGTTTCCAGATATTCGAGCGTCTTGGCGATATCGAGAATGGATTTTACGCCAGCGCAGACGACGGCGGTCTTGGTACGGCCAAGTTCGGTGAGGTCGGCGGAAATGTCAAAAGTCTGCTCGGCGCCGCGATGCACGCCGCCAACGCCACCGGTGGCAAAGATATCGATGCCGGCGAGATCGGCAAGCAGCATGGTGGCCGAGACCGTGGTGCCGGCCGAGGCCTTGCGCACCATGGCAACGGCCAGATCGCGCCCGGAGGCTTTCACCACGCCTTGCGCCTTCGCCAGCGATTCCAGTTCGGCATGCTCGAGGCCTGCCCGCAACTCGCCATCGATGACGGCGATGGTGGCGGGCACCGCGCCGTTTTCACGCACCACGGCTTCCACGGCAAGCGCGGTCTCAAGATTGGCGGGATAGGGCATGCCATGGGTGATGATGGTGGATTCGAGCGCCACGACCGGGCCACCGGCGCGGACGGCTTCGGCAACCTCGCGGCTGAGTTTCGGCTGAAGAAGGGTCATGAGATTATCCTTTGTGCTCGGCAAGCCGGTGCAGGTTCGCTTCGAGGAAGCGCGGTGAAAGATCGGGATGAACGCTGGCGGCGCTCTCGGTGGTCAGCGCGCCCAGAAGTGCGCCGATGCCGGCGGCGGCGAAACTGTCCTGTCCGGCCATCAGACCGTGCAGGGTGCCGGCAATCATGGCATCGCCGGCCCCGGTCATGTCGCGGGGATCTGCCGGCACGGCGCTGGCCGTGCGAACAGCATCCGTGCCTGCGACCGCAATGCCGCGCGCACCCATGGTGACGACGACTTCGCCGGCACCGGCATCGCACAGCAGACGGGCCGCCTCTGCCGCATCCTGCAGGCTTGCGGCCCCACGCCGCGACAGGCGCGCATTGGCCTCGTCGATGTTCATGAACAACAGGTCGATGCCCGTCAGATCCTCGGGCAGGCGCACGACCTTGTGGGTGGACACCGCATCGATGGCCAGCCGGAAGCGGGCACTGCGGCGGCGCTGGATCAGATGCTGCAGGGTTTCTGCCGGCAGGTTGCAATCGGCAAAGACGAGACTGGCCGAGGCCAGATGCGACCAGGCGCGATCGAGATAACCGGGCTGGAACAGGTCGAAAATCCCCATGTCGGCAAGCCCTACGACCAGATCGCCGGCCGGATCGAGAATGGCCGCGTATTCGGCCGTCGGCCTTTCATCCGTCACCACCACCTGGCTCACATCGATACCGCGATCACGCAGATGCGCAAGCAGGGCAGCACCCGCCTCGTCATTGCCGATGATCGAGATGAAGCTCGTCGGCGTGCCGAGAAGCGACAGGTTTTCCGCGACGTTTCTGGCAACGCCGCCGAAGCTGCGCATGCCATCCACCGGGTTGGAGGTTTCCAGAACGATGGCCTGTCGCGCCCGATACTTGCGATCGAACACGGCGCCACCGATCAGCACCGCGCGGCTTGGCTGCGGCAACATATAACCGCGCCCCAGCAGATAGCCCTTCTGCACGAGCTGGGCGATGTGGGCCGCAACGGTGGAACGGGCAAGCCCAAGGGCGTCGGCGATCTCCTGCTGGCCGATGAAGGGGTTGTCTTTGATGAGGGCAAAGACGGCAGCTTCCTGCGCTCCCAATTCGTCCATGACATCTGCCTCCGCTTGCTTTCCTCCTCAATAAATCTTTTGACTATGGTGTCAACAATTGTTTTAGAAGCGGCGTTTTTCGTCGGCACCCGGACCGCATCCCTCACGGCCTGTAACAGGTGTTTTTGGGCGGTGAATGCCAAAAGCGGAACGTTTTCAACGCTCGTGAATTATTGCACCACCAACATTACAGGAAGAGGAAACAACCATGCGCAAGTTCATTATCGCCTCGGCCACGCTTCTTGCAGCGGGCCTTGCCACCGCTGCCTCCGCCCAGGATGGCACGACGACGGGTGCCGCCGGTGGCGCCATCACCGGTGCGATTGTCGGTGGTCCGATCGGTGCTGCCGTGGGTGGCATTGCCGGTGCAGCCCTTGGCACCGCAATCGATCCGCCGCCGGCAGAAGTCGTTACCTATGTGCGCCAGCAGCCGGCGCCGGCACCGGTCGTCGTCGAGCGCCAGGTCGTGGTGGGTGAACCGATCCCGGAAACGGTCGTCCTGACGCCGGTTCCCGAGCATCGCGAGTATTCCTATGCGATGGTCAACGATCGGCGCGTCATCGTCGATCCGAAGACGCACACCGTCGTCCAGATCATCGAGTAATCCGCATAAAAGCCAATCGGCAAGAGCAGGCTCGCTGACAAGCGGGCCTGTTTTTTATTGGGTAAGCAGCAAAGCTGCCCATCGACGGACACCTGAAGACAGTTTCAGACGAGGACCGCCTGGTCCACGCGGTCCTGCTGGCCAAAGAAGCGCAGGTAGCGCTGCACCTCGTCCGGCTCTCCCGTAGCCTTCTGCGGATTGTCCGACAGCTTCACGGCCGGCCGGCCATTGGCTTCGCTGACCTTGCAGACAACGGAGATCGGCTTCAGGCCGTCGATCTCGCTTGGCGCACAGCCGGCAAAGTCATTGGTGAGGTTGGTGCCCCAGCCAAAGCTCATGCGCACGCGCCCGGCAAAGTGACGGTGCGTATCGATGATGGCATCGACATCGAGGCCATCGGAAAAGATCAAAAGCTTCTGCTTCGGGTCACGCCCCATCTTTTCCCACCAGGCAATGATCTTTTCGCCTCCTTCGATGGGGGGCGCGCTGTCGGGGCGAAACCCGGTCCAGTCCGCCACCCATTCCGGCGCATCGCGCAGGAAGGCCGCCGTGCCGAAGGCATCCGGCAGCACGATCAGCAGGTTCCCGCCATAGAGGCGGTTCCAGTCTTTCAAGACCTGGTAGGGAGCGGCACGCAGTTCCGCATCGGAATTGGCAAGCGCTGCCATCACCATCGGCAGTTCATGGGCATTGGTACCGACGGCTTCCAGATCGGAATCCATCGCCAGAAGCACGTTGCTGGTGCCGGTAAAGCCGGACCCGACGCCTTCCTTCAACGCTTCAACGCACCAGCGCTGCCAGAGGAAGCTGTGGCGCCGGCGGGTGCCGAAATCGGAAATGCGCAGGCCCGGAAGCGTTTGCAGCCGTTCCACCTTCTCCCACATCTTGGCCTTGGCGCGGGCATAGAGCACATCGAGCGTGAAAGGCCCGAGCGAGCGCATGGCGGCGCGTGAGCGAAGCTCGTTGATGATGGCAAGCGCTGGAATTTCCCAGAGCGTCGTATCCATCCAGCGACCATGAAAGGTCAGTTCATACTGTCCGTCGCGCTTCGACAGTTCATAGTCGGGCAGCCGATAATTGGCGAGCCAGGCCAGAAATTCCGGCTCGAAGATCTGCGCCTTGCCATAAAAGCTGTTACCGGCAAGCCAGATCATTTCCTTCTTGGAGAGCTTCACTTCGCGGGCGTGATCGAGTTGCTCGCGCAGTTCCATCTCATCGATTTCATCGGCAAGGCGCACCCGCTTGGTGCGATTGATGACGGAAAACGTCACATCCGTTGTCGGATAGAGTTTCCAGATCATCTGCAACATCAACAGCTTGTAGAAATCCGTATCGATGAGGCTGCGGATGATCGGGTCGAGCTTCCACGTGTGGTTATAGACACGCTTGGCGATATCGGTCTTCGTTGTCATGGCTGCCTCTGCCCAGCGCTCCTCCCCGGGAGCGGCTTGCATTGCTTCGAAGGGCGAAGGTATCCATCGAAACCTCCGGCGACGTTATCGAAAAAACACAAGGCAAAGTCCACTGCTATTGCGCAAACGTTCTGTCCGCGCGGAGAAAAGGCAGACGCGGCAGACTCGATAGAAGGCAAGGTTTCCGGCCCGGCACCAGGCCGGCATTGGGAGCCGCAGCTTTCACTGCGGCTCCCGGCCGTGACTTATGTTACGGCGTGGAAGAAGGCTGCGTTGCCGGATTGGCCGGCGTCGTATCACCGGCGGGCGGCGTTGCCGTCTGCTCGGCCGGCGGTTCCGTCGACTGACCCCACCATTCCGAGGCGCCCCAGGCGATCAAGGCCAGCACGAGGCCCGCGACCAGAACCATCAGCACCGGGCGCCCGGTATTTCCCTGGCGCGCTTCGGTGGGGCTCAGCGGACGTTCCGCCGCAGGCTGCCCCCCAAGGGGCGGTTCCACCGCGCGTGTGGCGCTGCGGGTGAAAGTTGGGTCCTGCAGATGCGCCGGCGGCGTGTCGGTCAGCGGATCGGATGTTGTGTCGTTGGGATCGAGGCGGTTGTTCATGCGCGTGGTCCTTTTCAGGTTCCGCAGGATGAAATCACCCTGGGGTTGTCATGAAAAGGCAACGGGTCGAAGCCGGCTTTGTTCCCGGGGGGAGGGGGGGGGGCGCAGGGCGCCTATTGCTGGAGGTGCGCGGCTTCCACGGCCTTCAGATTGAAGGCTGCCGCCAGAAGCGCTCGGGTATAGGCATTCTGCGGCGCCTCGAATATCTGCCGCGACGGCCCCTCCTCCATCACCTTGCCCGCGCGCATGACGATGACGTGGTTGGCAAGCGCCTTCACCACCTTCAGGTCATGGCTGATGAAGAGATAGGCGAGATCATGCTTCTTCTGCAGATCCCGCAACAGATCCACCACCTGCGCCTGCACCGTCATGTCGAGGGCCGATGTCGGCTCGTCCAGCATGACGAAGCGCGGCTTCAACACCATGGCGCGGGCAATGGCGATGCGCTGCCGCTGGCCACCGGAAAACTCGTGCGGGTAACGCCAGCGGGTGGCGGGATCGAGCCCGACTTCCTCCAGCGACCAGGACACCTGCCGGTCGCGCTCGGTCGCAGTCATGTTCGGCTGATGCACCGTCAGCCCCTCGGCGATAATGTCACCCACCGACATGCGCGGTGACAGCGAACCATAGGGATCCTGGAACACCACCTGCAGCTTGTCGCGCAGCGGCCGCATCTCCTTGAAGGAATAGGCACCGATATCGCTGCCGATGAAACTGATCCTGCCCTTTGAGGAAATGAGGCGGGCAAGCGCCAGCCCAAGCGTCGTCTTGCCGGAACCGCTCTCCCCGACAATGCCGACGGTCTCGCCGGCTCTAAGCGTCACGTCGATCCCATCGACGGCCTTCACATGGTCGACCACCCGGCGCAGGAAGCCGGCCTTGATGGGAAACCACACCTTTACATCCCGGCCCTCCATGACGACGGGGCGCGAAGGATCGGCAAGGGGCGGTTCGCCGCGCGGTTCAGACGCCAGAAGATGGCGGGTGTAGGCATGCTGCGGGCGCTCGAACACCTCTTCGACCGTGCCGCGCTCGACGATTTCACCCTTGGTCATCACGCAGACCCGATCGGCAAAGCGCCGGACGATGCCAAGATCATGGGTGATGAACAGGATGGACATGCCATATTCCACCTGCAGCCGCTTCAGAAGCTCCAGGATCTGCGCCTGTACCGTCACATCGAGCGCTGTGGTCGGCTCGTCCGCGATCAGAAGTTTTGGCCGGTTGGCAAGCGCCATGGCAATCATCACGCGCTGGCGCTGGCCGCCGGACAGTTCGTGCGGATAGGCTTTCAGCCGCTTTTCCGGCTCGCGGATGCCCACCTGGTTCAACAGGTCGAGCACGCGGGTGCGCGCGGCCGCCCCCGTCACCGCCTGGTGCAGTTCCAGAATTTCCGACACCTGCTGCTCGATCGTGTGCAGCGGGTTGAGCGAGGTCATCGGCTCCTGGAAGATCATGGTGATGTCGTTGCCGCGCACTGCCCGCAGCGCCTGCTCGGGCGCCTTCAGGAGGTCGCGTCCCTCAAACAGGATTTCCCCGGAGGGATGACTGGCGGACGGATAAGGCAGAAGCTTCAGCACCGAGCTTGCCGTCACCGACTTGCCGGAGCCGGATTCGCCCACCAGCGCCATCACCTCCCCCGGCGCGATATCGAAGGAGACACGATTGACCGCCAGCGACTGCGCGCCACCCTGGTGGAAGGCGACGGACAGGTCACGCACGGAAAGAAGCGGCTGTGTCATGCGGAAATGCTTTCAAGAAGGGCGGAAAGAGAGGGTTCGTCGGGGCGTAGGATAGTGAGCGGCGAATAGGGCAGAGGTCCAAGCAAGGGATGGACAATCTGGTCGACCGCGTGGAGGCCTTTGTCGGCACTGACGAAATGGCTCGCTCCCGCGATGAGAGCGGTCGCCAGCTGGATACCATCAGGCAGTTTCAGGCCCGGCCGCGTGGCTCGCAGCAAGGACGCGAGATCAAGAACCTCATGCGATACGGGAAGAATGTCGAGCCACGAGAGACCGCCAAACCAGGATCGATAGGCGGTGATCAACTGTATCTGTCCATCACGGTATGGCTTCACCAGAAGCTCCGACAGGGTGAGCGCGCTGGTCATCAAAAGCGGTGCAGGCTTTGACGCCGCCGCCGTAACGATTTGTTCCAACACACGTCTTGCAGCACCTTCACCTTCGTTCAGAAGGATCAGCGCATTGGTATCGAGATAGAGACGGTGGTTCACCGTCATCGCTCATCCCATTCGTCACGCAGGTCGCGGACACGTTGCACAGCATCTTCAGCCGAGACACGCTCCGGATTGTCGCGCCTGTAGTCGTTGATCAGGCGCATGGATTCCTCGAAACTCATCAAGGGCTGTGCGATCCCAACGTCTTCCACCTCCAGCACCACGCGCACGGTGACGCCTGCCTGAAGCCCCTCGCGCAGGTCTTCCGGCAGGTTTTCCACGGGGTAATGCTCACGCACGATCTTGTTCATGGCGTCCCTCTCACGTGCTTGCCCGGCCATTATGCCACAAAACCCTTCAAACACGATGCGCTTCACCCAAAGGTCTTTCGCGGATCGAAGGCATCGCGCACGGCCTCGCCGATGAAGATCAGAAGCGACAGCATGATCGACATGGTGAAGAAGGCGGTGAGCCCGAGCCAGGGTGCCTGCAGGTTGTTCTTGCCCTGCGCGATCATTTCCCCGAGCGACGGCGAGCCGGGCGGCATGCCGAAGCCCAGGAAGTCCAGCGAGGTGAGCGTGGCGATCGACCCCGACAGGATGAAGGGCATGAAGGTCAGCGTTGCCACCATGGCATTGGGCAGCAGGTGGCGGAACATGATCGTCCAGTCACCGACGCCGAGTGCGCGGGCAGCGCGCACATATTCGAAATTGCGGGCTCTCAAGAATTCAGCGCGCACCACGCCGACAAAACCTACCCACTGGAACAGCAGCATGATGCCGAGCAGCACGAAGAAGCCGGGCGGCAGGATGGCGGCGATGATCAGCAGGATGTAGAGCACCGGCATCGAGGACCAGATCTCGATGAAGCGCTGTAGCAGAAGATCCGTCCAGCCGCCGAAAAAGCCCTGGATCGCACCGGCCGTCACCCCGATCAGCGCCGAACAGACGGTGAGCGCCAATCCGAACAGAACCGAGATGCGGAACCCATAGATCAGCCGCGCCGTCACATCGCGCGCCTGATCGTCGGTGCCCAGCCAATTGAGGTTGCCGAGCGTGCAATTGGGATCGGACGCCCCTTGCGGATAGGCGCTGCAGCGTTCTTCCGCTCCCATCAGCCAGAAGGGCGCGGTCGGGGCGGAATGGGGAATTTCGGAATTCACCGTCTGGTAGGAATAGCGGATCGGCGGCCAGATCATCCAGCCATTGGCGTTGATCTCCTCCTGAATATAGGCGGAGCGATAATCGGTGGTGGCGAGAAACCCGCCGAACTTTTCTTCCGGGTAATTGACGACCACCGGAAACAGCATCTCGCCTTTGTAGGAGACGAGGATCGGCCGGTCATTGGCGACAAATTCGGCGGCAAGCGACAGGGCAAACAGCACCATGAAGATCCAGAACGACCAGTAACCGCGGCGATTGGCACGAAAATTCTGCAGGCGGCGCCGGTTGGTCGGGTTGAGGAAGGTCTTGCGCGGCGGCGTGTCGGTTGCAGGAGCAAGCGGGGAGATCTGGGCCGTGTTCATCACACCTCCCTCTTTTCAAAGTCGATGCGCGGATCGATCCAGGTGTAGATCAGATCGGAAATCAGGCCGACGACCAGGCCCAGCAGCGAGAAGATATAGAGCGTACCGAACACGATCGGATAATCGCGGTTGACGATGGCGAGATAGCCGAGGCGGCCCAGCCCATCGAGCGAAAATATGTTTTCGATGAGGAGCGAGCCAGTGAAGAAGGCCGAGATGAACGAGGCGGGAAAGCCGGCAATCACGATCAGCATGGCATTGCGGAACACGTGGCCGTAAAGCACCCGCCGCTCCGGCAGGCCTTTTGCGCGGGCCGTCACCACATATTGTTTCTTGATCTCGTCGATGAAGGAATTTTTGGTCAGGAGCGTCGTCGTGGCAAAGGCCGATAGCGACAGCGCGATCAGCGGCAGCGTCAGGTGCCAGAAATAGTCGATGATCTTCTGCCACCACGAAAGCTCGGCAAAATTATCCGACACGAGGCCGCGCAGCGGAAACCAGTCGAAGAAGGAACCGCCGGCAAAAACCACGATCAGCAGGATGCCGAAGAGAAAGCTCGGCACCGCATAACCGACGATGATGATGCCGGAGGTCCAGACGTCGAAGGCGGACCCGTCCGTAACCGCCTTGCGGATGCCCAGCGGAATGGAGACGACATAGGATGCAATCAGGATCCACACACCAAGCGAGATCGACACCGGCAGCTTGTCGATGATGAGATCGATCACCGGCGTATTGCGAAAGAAGCTCTCGCCGAAATCGAACCGGATGTAGTTCCACATCATCTCGAGGAAGCGGGTAAGCGGTGGCTTGTCGAAGCCAAACTGCTTCTCAAGCTTGGCTATGAGATCCGGATCGAGCCCCTGGGCGCCGCGATAACGCGATTCCTCGCCGCCGCCACTTTGCGTGAAATCGCCACCACCCGATAGCCGGTCACCGGAATCGGTGCCCTGGATCTGGGCGATCACCTGTTCGACGGGGCCGCCGGGCGCAAACTGCACGACCAGAAAGGAAATGCCCATGATCCCGACAATGGTCGGGATCATCAGGAGAAGACGGCGCAGGATATAGGCGCCCATCAGGCGTTTCCGCTTCGGCTAAAAGAGCGGCCTCTGGTGTCGATCGGCATCAAGGCGTGTGCATCCTTTGCATCTTCGGGATCATGAGAATCAGTGCATAAAACCGCATTTGGACCCGGCGCATGGCCCGACGCAAGGTTTTTACGGGGAAGCCTTGAACCACCAGATCGTCGGGAAGCCGATGCCGTATTCCGGCAGCGTGTCCGGATGGGTAATCCGGTTCCAGTAGGCGATCTTCGCCTCACCGGAATAAAACAGCGGCATGACGAAATGGTTGGCGAGCAGCACCCGGTCGAGTGCATGAACCGCCGCCACCTGTTCGGCGCGGTTGGGCGCCGTGGTGATGAGGCGGATCAGCTGGTCGATAGCGGGATCGGCGATGCCAGCATAATTGCGCGAGCCCGGCTGGTTGGCGGAGGTGGAGCCCCAGTAATTGGCCTGCTCGTTGCCGGGGTTCATGGTCTGCGCCCACACCGCCCAGATCACGTCATAATCGAAGCTTCTGACGCGGTTGACATATTGCGAGGAATCCACCGTACGGATGGTGGCCTCCACGCCAATCTTCTTGAGGCTTGCCACATAGGGCAGCACGGAGCGTTCCTGCGAGGCGCTGCTGAGCAGGATCTCGAAGGCCATCGGCTGGCCGGTCTTTGCGTTCACCATCCGGTTGCCCTTCAGCTCCCAGCCGGCGTCCTTGAAGAGGCTGATCGCCTTGCGGAAATTGTCGCGCACCTTTTGCGGATCGCCGCCTACAGGGTTGGTGTAGGGCGTGGTGAAGACGGAAGCCGGCACCTTGTCCTTCAGTCCGTTCAGGATTTCCAGCTCACGCCCCTCGGGCAGGCCTGAGGAGGCAAGCTCGGTGCCCCAGAAATAGCTGTCGACGCGCTTTAGCCCACCATAGGCAAGGTTCTTGTTGAGGTCCTCGAAATCGAAGGCATAGTTCAGCGCCTCGCGCACCCGCGCATCCTTGAACTGGTCGCGGCGCATATTGGGCACCATGGCCTGCATGATGCCGGTGGCGCGGAAGGGGTTGGACAGCGCCTCGCGGATGACCCGTCCGTCCTTGACGGCGGCGAAATCATAGCGGGTGGCCCAGCGGCTGGAGCTGTTCTCCTGCTGGTAATCGATGGTGCCGGCGCGGAACGCTTCGAATTCCACGTCGCGGTCGGCGAAATAGGTGTAGCTGATCGTCTTGAAATTGTTCTGGCCGACATTGATCGGCAGGTCCTTGCCCCAATAATCGTCGCGCCGTTCGTAGCGGACGACCGAACCCGGCTGCACGGCGGCGATCTTGTAGGGGCCGGATCCCATCAACGGTTCGAGCGTGGTGCGGGAGATGTCGCGCGGCTTGCCGGCGCTGTCCTTTCCTTCCCACCAATGCTTCGGCAGGATGGGGAAATCACCGACAATGGCGGGCAGTTCCTTGTTGTTCTTCTCGTCGAAGCGGAAGGTCACCTCGCGCTCGCCGGTCTTCTCTGCCGCCACCACATGGCGATAGTAACTACCGAACAGGGTGCTGTTTTCCTTGGCCGCATTGAAGCTGAAGATCACGTCTTCCGGCGTTACCGGCTCGCCATCGGCCCATTTCGCCTCTGGCCGCAGCCGGAAGCTGACGGAAGACATGTCGTCGGGATAGGACAGCGCCTCCGCAAGCAGGCCGTAGCTCACCGACACTTCGTCCTCCGATTGCTTCATCAGCGTATCGAAGACGATTCCGATGCCAACCGCCGGATTGCCGCGGTCGACCAGCGGGTTGAGGCTGTCGAACGTGCCTTCCTCGGAAAGCCGCAACTCCCCCGTCTTCGGCGCATCCGCATTGACATAGGGCAGCTGCTTGAAATCCGGGGCAAGTTTTGGCGCCTCCAGAACGGCGACCGCATGGCGCCAGACCGGTTCCTGCGCAAGCGCCAATCCAGGTTGGCCGGCGATGACGGCTGCCGCAAGCACGAAAAATCCGGTTTTCAGGCGTGCCAATCTCATGCGGTGATCCCTTTGTGGTTGTTCTTGTCCGGCAATGATAGGCAAAACCCGGCCAAAATACAGCCTGCCACGCTCACAAGCTTTTTATCGGACCGCCATGCTTGCGCCCTCATCGTGATGCGACGGATTAACGGCTGGCGCAAATCAGTCTAGACTTGTGCCGAAAGCCCCGTTCCCTGCAGGTATTTGATCCTTCATGCTGACTGCCGATTTTGCCCGCTGCCGGGCTCTTCTTCTGACCAGCCTTGCCACGCTCGGCCTTGTGACCTCCGGGATGGACTTAAGTGCCAGAGCCGACCAGCCGGCAAAACAGGCGTTCGGCGCCGTGACGCTTCCGAGCGCTGGCGCGCCGCAGCCGATCGGGTCCTATGCCAAGGGCTGCATTTCCGGCGCGGTGGCGCTCGGCGACGACGGACCGCACTGGCAGGCCATGCGGATTTCCCGTAACCGTCACTGGGGCATGCCGCAGACGATCTCGCTTCTGGAGCGCCTCTCGCAGGATGCGGTGCGCATCGGCTGGGGCAGCGGCATCCTGATCGGCGACATGTCGCAGCCGCGGGGCGGGCCGATGGCATCAGGCCATGCCTCCCATCAGGTGGGCCTCGATGTCGACGTCTGGTTCACGCCGATGCCGGCCAAGCGGCTGACGCGGGAACAGCGCGAAACCATTCCCTTCACCTCCATGCTGGACAAGAGCCGTTTCCTCACGGTCAACGAACGCCGCTTCACCCCGACGGCCGCCCGCCTTGTGATGACGGCGGCAAGCTATCCGCAGGTGGAGCGCATTTTTGTCAATCCGGCCATCAAGAAGAAGCTCTGCGAGGCCTGGACCGGCGACCGTTCGGCGCTTGGCAAGGTGCGCCCGATGTACGGCCATGACGAGCATTTCCACATTCGCCTTGCCTGCCCGCCGGGCCTTGCCAGCTGCAAGCCGCAGGCGCCGGTCGCCGCCGGCGACGGCTGCGACAAGTCGCTGGCCTGGTGGTTCACGCCCGAACCCTGGGCAAAGCCGAAGCCCGATCCCAACCGCAAGCCGCCACCGCCGCCCCGGCCGGTCATGGTTTCGGACCTGCCCAAAGCCTGTGCGGCCCTTCTGACGGCGCCGGCCTCCACGGCGGCGGCAGCTTACCAGGCTGCTCCGCCCGCGGCCGCTCCCTATCCTGACGGCGAGGATGCGTCGGACGCCGCCGGCGTGCCGGATGACATGGAGGCGGTTCCGCTGCCACGGGCGCGCCCTTGAGGATTGCCGCCAGATCTGGCTTTGCAACGATATAAACGGTTTAATCCCTTCCCTTCGGGCCGGTCTTCGGTATAGAAATCGCGGCCCGATGGAAATCCGAGGAACGCATCCGTGCCGGAAAAGCCCTGCATCGCCCTGATCGCGCATGATCAGAAAAAGGATGAGATGGCGCAGTTTGCCAAGCGCCATGAGCAGGCGCTTTTAAAGTTTCGCATCGTGGCGACCGGCACCACCGGCGGGCGCGTTCTGGAAGCGGCCCCCGGCCTTGACGTGACCCGGCTGAAAAGCGGCCCGCTTGGCGGCGACCAGCAGATCGGCGCGCTGATTGCGACCGGCGAAGTTTCCATGCTGATCTTCTTCACCGACCCGCTGACGCCCCTGCCGCACGATGTCGACGTCAAGGCGCTGACACGGCTTGCCACGGTCTACGACATTCCGATGGCGCTCAACCGGGCGACCGCCGAAAAGCTGATCGATTTCCAGTAAGACCCGCCCACCCGGACGACGGAGCCCTTTGATGGCAAGACCTCAGGACAGTGACAAGCCCGCCTTCCCGATCCTGATCGGCGATATCGGCGGCACCAATGCGCGCTTCTGGATCCTGACGGATGTGTTTGGCGAACCGCAGCAGTTTCCCAACATCCACACCGCCGATTACGACACCATCGATGCCGCCATTCAGGCCGAAGTGCTGGACAAGACCGCACAGCAGCCAAAATCGGCGATCCTTGCCATCGCCGGCCCGATCGAAGGCGACGAGATTCCGCTCACCAATTGCGACTGGGTAGTGCGCCCGAAGCAGCTGATCGACGATCTCGGCTTTTCCGACGTGCTGGTGATCAATGATTTCGAGGCGCAGGCGCTGGCAGTTGCCTCGCTACCGGAACACTACCGCGACCCGATCGGCCCGGTCACCACGGCGCCTGTGTTTTCGCGCGTCGTGCTCGGCCCCGGCACCGGGCTTGGCGTGGCAGGCCTTGTGCATGCGCAGGAAACCTGGTTTCCGGTGCCCGGCGAAGGGGGCCATGTGGATCTCGGCCCGCGCAGCGACCGCGATTACCAGGTCTTCCCGAATATCGAGCGCATCGAGGGCCGGGTATCGGCGGAACAGATCCTCTGCGGCCGCGGCCTCGTCAATCTTTACCGCGCCATCTGCATGGCCGACGGCATCGAGCCCGTGCTGTCCATTCCGGCCGACGTGACCGCACACGGCCTTGCAGACAGCAATGCCCAGGCCGCGGAAGCGCTGCGCCTTTTCGTGACCTATCTCGGCCGCGTTGCCGGCGACATGGCGCTGGTGATGATGGCAAAGGGCGGCGTCTATCTGGCCGGCGGCATTTCGCAAAAGATCCTGCCTGCGCTGAAGCGGCCGGAATTCAGAGCCGGCTTTGAAGACAAGGCGCCGCATTCAGCGCTGATGAAGCACATCCCAACCTTCGTCGTGACCCACCCGCAGGCCGCCCTTGCCGGCCTTGCCTCCTTTGCCCGCACGCCGCAGCATTTCGGCATCGCCACCGAAGGTCGGCGCTGGCGCCGCTGATGCCGGGAAAGACCGGAATGCAACAGGCGCCGGGAATCGTGGCCGGGCGCTAGCCAAGAATGCCGTGACTGGTTAAGACCGCGACAGGTTATGACCCCGGGCGTGGCATGAAGCTGCGCCTCTATCTCTTCGATTTACGCAAGTCCGGATACAAAGCCGCTCACGCACTTTTGGCTCGGACATGCTCTGGATGGGAACGTCTTGTTGGAAGCAGTCGATACAGCCACGCAACGCAAGCCCCATGTCGATTCCGGCACCGTCACCAGCGTGCTTCGGCGCATCATTGCGGAAAACGGTCGTGAGCATGTGCGCGGTTATGCCTTTGCAATCCTGTGCCTGGTGGTCGTTGCCCTGTCGACGGCATTTACCGCCTGGATCATGGAATCCGTCGTCAACGAGGCCTTCGCCAACAAGCGCGCCGATCTCGTCTGGATGATCTGCGGTGCCATCTTCATCGCCTTCGTGCTGCGCGGCCTTGCCACCTACGGGCAGGCGGTCACCCTGTCGAAGATCGGCAACAATATCGTCGCCGAATACCAGAAGCGCCTCTATACGCATCTCATGAAGCTGTCGGTCGGCTTCTTCAGCGAATCCCGCTCGGCGCATCTGGCCGCCCAGATCAGCCAGAACGTCAACGGCATCCGCGACGTGCTGAACCTCACCGTCACCTCCACCGCGCGTGATTTCCTGACGCTGATCTCGCTGATCGGCGTCATGGTCAGCAAGGATCCGGTGCTGTCGCTGATCGTCTTCGGCGTTGCCCCGCCGCTTCTTTATGCGCTGCGCTATGTGTCGAAGCGCCTGCGCAGCGCCACCCGCGAATCGGTAGAGCTGAACAGCCATGTCGTGGGCGCCATGCAGGAGACGATCCAGGGCATTTCCATCGTCAAGGCGTTCACGATGGAAGCCCAGCTGAGCAACAAGGTGAACGGCATTATCGGCGACGCCGAAAACCGCGCCAACCGCATTGCCCGCCTGTCGGAGCGCACCTCGCCGCTCACCGAAACCTTTGCCGGGCTCGCGATCTCCAGTGTTCTCGCCTATGCGGCCTTCCGCTCGATCTATGACGGCGTGCCGCCGGGCGCCTTCTTTGCCTTCGTGGCCGCACTTTTGATGGCCTATGATCCGGCCCGCCGGCTTGCCAAGCTGCAGGTGCAGATGGAGCGCGCCGTCGTCAATGCCCGCATGATCTACACCATCCTTGACCTGCAGCCGCAGCAGCGCGAACGCCCCGGCGCCAAGGATCTCGTCGTCACGAACGCGACGATCGAACTGAAGGGCGTCAGCTTCCGCTATGGCAATGGCGACAACATCCTGAAGACGGTCGATATTGTTGCCGAAGGCGGCAAGACGACGGCGCTTGTCGGCCCCTCCGGCGCCGGCAAATCGACGATCATCTCGCTCATCCCGCGCTTCTATGATCCGGCCGAGGGGGCGATCCTGATCGACGGGCAGGACATATCGCACGTCACCAAGGCGTCGCTGCGCCATCACCTCGCCTATGTCTCGCAGCAGCCCTACCTCTTCGAAGGCACCATCCGCGACAACATCCGCTACGGCCGCCCGGAAGCGACGGATGCGGATGTGGAAGAGGCGGCGCGCCTAGCCTATGCCCATGATTTCATCCTCGCCCAGCCGCAAGGCTATGACACCCCGGTCGGCGAAAACGGCGTGACGCTGTCCGGCGGCCAGCGCCAGCGCCTGTCGATTGCCCGCGCGCTGGTGCGCAATGCCCCCATTCTTCTCCTCGACGAGGCAACTTCGGCGCTCGACAACGAATCGGAAGCCGCCGTCCAGAAGGCGCTCGATACCGCTATGAACGGTCGCACCGTGGTCGTCGTCGCCCACCGCCTGTCGACGGTCGTCAAGGCCGACAAGATCGTCGTGATGGCGGAAGGCCGGGTGGTGGAAGAGGGCGATCATGAAAGCCTTGCGCGACGTCCGGACGGGCTTTACGCTCGCCTCAACAACCTTCACACGCCCATCTGACGGGCGCCCCACATCAAACGGAGCCGAATTTCCGCATGAGCGAGCATGACATGAAACTGGTGGTCGTGGGCGCGGCCGGACGCATGGGGCAGACCATTATCCGCGTCATCCAGGACATGCCGGGGGTCAAACTGCATGCGGCAGTGGAGCGGGATGCTTCGCCCTTCATCGGCAAGGATGCCGGCGAACTGGCTGGCGCCGGTTTTCTCGGCGTTCCCGTGACCTCCGATCCGCTGGCCGCCTTTCTTCATGCAGACGGCGTCATCGATTTCACCTCTCCTGCTGGAAGCGTGGAATTTTCGGGCCTTGCCGCCCAGGCGCGCATCGTCCACGTCATCGGCACCACCGGTTGCTCCGAAGCCGATGAGGAAAAATTTGCCGCCGCCGCCCGTCATGCCCGTGTCGTCAAATCCGGCAATATGAGCCTAGGCGTCAATCTTCTGGGCGTCCTGGTGGAAAAGGCGGCCAAGGCGCTGCCGGCCGCCGGCTGGGATATCGAGGTGCTCGAAATGCATCACAAGCACAAGGTGGATGCGCCCTCCGGCACGGCCCTTCTTCTGGGCCAGGCGGCGGCCAAGGGGCGCGACATCGACCTCAAGACGCAGTCCGTTCGGGTGCGCGATGGCCATACCGGCGCGCGCGAAACCGGCACGATCGGCTTTGCGACACTGCGCGGCGGTTCGGTGATCGGTGAGCATTCTGTCATCCTCGCTGGCGAAGGCGAACTGGTGACACTCTCCCATTCGGCGCTCGACCGGTCGATCTTTGCCCGCGGCGCCGTGTCGGCAGCCCTTTGGGCCCGGGCTCAAAAACCCGGCTTCTATTCCATGCTCGACGTTCTCGGGCTTTCTGACTGATCTCAACATTCCTGGAGGATTACATGAGCGGAACACTCGTCCTTGTTCGTCACGGCCAGAGCGACTGGAACCTCAAGAACCTGTTTACCGGCTGGAAAGACCCGGAACTGACAGAGCTTGGCGTGGAAGAGGCCACCACCGGCGGCAAGGCGCTGGCCGATACCGGCATCAAGTTCGATATCGCCTTCACCTCGGTTCTGAAGCGCGCGCAGGAAACCTGCCGCATCGTTCTCGACAAGGTCGGCCAGCCCGACCTTCAGACCATCCGCGACCAGGCGCTCAACGAGCGTGATTACGGCGATCTTTCCGGTCTCAACAAGGATGATGCGCGCGCCAAGTGGGGTGAGGAACAGGTGCATATCTGGCGCCGGTCCTACGACATCCCGCCACCCGGCGGCGAAAGCCTGCGCGACACCGGCGCACGCGTCTGGCCCTACTACCTCACCGAAATCCTGCCCCGCGTGCTGCGCGGCGAAAAGGTTCTGGTGGCAGCACACGGCAATTCGCTGCGCTCGCTGGTGATGGTTCTTGACCGGCTTTCGAAGGAAGAAATCCTGAAGCTCAACCTCGCGACCGGCGTGCCGATGGTCTACACGCTGAACGCCGATTCGACCGTGGCGTCGAAGGTTGTTCTGGGCGATATGTCCGGCGCCCACTGAGCCGCCCGGTTCTGACATTTCGAAGCGCTGCCGGCCTCCGGCGGCGCTTTATCTTTTCCAAGACTTACTTGGCGTACCAGTAGGCGCTCAAAAGACCGCTTGCGGCAAAAACCGAGAGGAAAGTGGTGATGAGAATGCTCGTTTCCATTGACCTGTCTCCTGTCTTTCAAGGTTGTCCTGTCTTCTTTGTTGCAAGGTGAACGCGCCAAAAGCGAATTTGGTTGCGAGGTCGTGGCACGGCGGGAGCAAAGGCCCGTCTTTGACATGCTTGCGTCACAGCTTTCCGCTAGCAGCAGGCACGCGATCCGTTAGACTTTCCCGCAGCAACAGAAGTGATTCCCCCGCCCGTGCGTTACGCCGTCTATTTCACGCCTCCCCAGGATGACCCGTTGACCCGCGCCGCCGTTGCATGGCTTGGACGCGATGCCTTTGCCGGCCCCGCGATGACACCGCCTTCCGATGCAGGCATGGCGCTTTCCGATTGGGAGGCGCTGACGGCCGATCCGCGCCGCTATGGCTTTCATGCGACTCTGAAAGCGCCCTTCACGCTCGCCGAAGGCTGCAGCCCGGCAGACCTTGAAGCAGCCTTCGAACGTTTTTGCGCGCAAGCGGCGCCGGTCGTCATCCCGAAGCTGGTGCTTGCGCAACTTGGTCCTTTCTTTGCCCTGGTGCCCGAGATCGGATCGTCAGAGAGCGTGGATAACCTCTGCGCGGCCGTGGTCGAGGCGTTCGAGCCGTTTCGCGCAGCGCTTTCGCCGGAAGACATTGCACGGCGTCGCCCCGAGCGACTGACGGAGCGGCAGCGCGCCCATCTCGATCGCTGGGGCTATCCGTATGTCTTTGATGAATTCCGCTTTCACATGACGCTGACCGGCCCCGTTGCCGAAGCAGATCAACCGCGCATGCGCGATCTTCTCACAGAACGTTTTTCAGCCTTCACCGACCGCCCCCTGCCCGTTTCCCATCTCGGCCTGTCGGTCGAACCGGAACGCGGCGCCGCCTTTGCCATTGCGCGCCTTGCGCCGTTGTCCGGCAAGGCGAACACCGGAGAGACCATCGCATGAGCCACGAACTGATCCTGACCAATGCCCGCGTGGTGCTTGAAGACCAGATGCTGGACGGCACCGTTCAGGTCAAAGGCGGCCTGATTGCCGATATCAGCGAAGGCCGCACGACAATCGGCGAGGACATGGATGGCGACTACCTGATCCCGGGTCTGGTGGAACTGCACACCGACCATCTGGAGACCCATTATTCGCCCCGTCCCGGCGTGCGTTGGGACACGACCTCGGCCATCCAGTCGCATGACGCGCAGATCGCCACCTCCGGCATTACCACGGTGCTCGACTGCCTGCGGCTGGGCTCGGATGAAGACAGCGGTTTTGCGCGTGGCGACATGCGCGCCCTGGCCGATGCCATTGCGGCCGCCGACGCGGCCGGACGCTTGCGGGCCGACCACCTGATCCACCTGCGCTGCGAGGTTCCCTGCGCCGACGTGCTGGAACAGTTTTCCGATTTCGAGGGTGATCCCCGGGTCCGGCTTGCCTCGCTGATGGATCATGCGCCCGGCCAGCGACAGTTCCAGTCGCTCGACCAGTATATCTTCTTCTACAAGAAGAAGCGCGGCATGACGGACGAGGCCTTTGATGCCTTTATCGAACGGCGCATGGCCGCATCGGCGCAGTATTCCGCGCCCCACCGCGATGCGATTGCCGCCCGCTGTGCGGCGCTTGGCATTACCGTTGCAAGCCATGACGACGCGACGCTTGCGCATGTGGCCGAAGCGGAAGGCCACGGTGTGCGCCTTGCGGAGTTTCCGACAAGCGAAGCTGCGGCCAAGGCTTCGCATGCGGCCGGCATGAGCGTGCTGATGGGCGCGCCGAATGTCGTGCGCGGACAGTCGCATTCCGGAAATATCGCCGCGCGCGATCTGGCAGAGCTCGGCGTTCTCGATGTCCTGTCGTCCGATTATGTGCCGTTCAGCCTGCTGCACGCGCCCTTTATCCTTGCCGACACGGTGGAGGGGCTTAGCCTGCCGCAGGCGATTGCCATGGTGAGCGCGACGCCGGCCAGAACCGTCAACCTCAACGATCGCGGCCGAATCGCAGCCGGACTTCGGGCAGATCTCGTGCGCGTGCATCGCAGCCATGGCGTGCCGATCACCCGCGCCGTATGGCGCAGCGGCCGGCGGGTTGCCTGATGCAAAAGCCACCCGCGAGAGAGACCGCGACGGTCGGAGGCACGATGGCGGTGGTCGTCGGCCCGAGCGGCGCCGGCAAGGACACGCTGATCGGCTATGCCGCGGCCTATTTTACGCGTGATCCGCGCGTGTCCTTCGTGCGCCGGTGCATTACCCGCGATGCCTCCGCCGGCGGCGAAGACCATGAGGGGATGACGCCCGAGGGCTTTCTCGCCGCAGAGCAGGCCGGCGAATTTGCGGTGTCCTGGCATGCGCACGGCCTTCATTACGGCATTCCGCGCCGCACGAAGGAGGCGCTCGCGGCCGGCCAGCTTCTGGTTGCCAACGGCTCGCGCTCGGCGCTGCCGCTATTTCAGGCGGCCTATGACCGGCTTCTGGTGATCAACATCACGGCTCGCCCGGACATACTGGCCGAACGGCTGATGGCGCGCGGGCGCGAAACACGCGACGACATCCTCGCCCGGCTGCAGCGCGCAACGCTGCCGCTTTCCGGAGATTACCGGGTCGCCACGATCGACAACAGCGACAGCGTCGAAAAGGCCGGCGCGGAACTGGTGGGAATTCTGACGGAAAACCTGACACCCCCCTCGAATCAGCCAGTAGAAGTGGTCGAGGCTTCGCGTTAAAGTATTCAGAATACTTCTTTGCGCCTTTTGGTGTAGACGCGAAGGGAAGCGGCATGACCACGATCAGTGCTGTCTACGATCCCTCCCACGATCCTTTGGCCGCGCTTGAAGCACGGATGGTGGTGCTCGAGATCGTTACAATGTCGGCGCTTGCGATGGCGCTCGACACGTCGGATCCCGTGCAGGCCAGCAGCCTCGCCGACCTCATCCTGGAAACCGTTGACCAGCGCTGCGGCGAACTGCGTCTTTCGCAGGAAAGTCGCAACACGGCGGCAAACTATGCGCGCGCGCTTCTGGCGACGGCGCTGGCATCGCTTTACCCTGCCCAGGCCCACTGACAGCACTGAAAGCCCTCCCGCAGGGCGGGGGAGCGCCCTCACCCCCGGCGAGCAGGGGTCATATTCAGTGTGCCTCGTCCCAGTTGAGGGCCGCGCGCGCGTCCACCTTCAGCGGCACGCGCATGTCAAGCGCCGGGAGCGCCGCATGCTCCATGGTGCGAACGATGAGCGGCATGGCTTCGTCGATCGCCTCGTCCTCGACCTCGAAGATCAGTTCGTCATGCACCTGCAGCAGCATGCGCACCTTCTCGCCAAGGCCCGCCTTCTGCAGCACCGGCTCCACCTGGATCATTGCCCGGCGGATGACATCGGCGGCCGATCCCTGGATCGGCGCATTGATGGCCGCACGCTCGTTGAAGGCGCGCACCGACGGATTGGAGGACTTGATTTCCGGATAATGCGCCCGGCGCCCGAAAATGGTTTCCACATAGCCATGCTCGCGGGCAAAGGCCTTCGTCTGATCCATGTAATCGCGGATGCCGGGGAAGCGCTCGAAATATTTCTTGATGTATTCGCCCGCTTCCGAACGCTCGATCGACAGCTGGTTGGCAAGACCGAAGGCGGAAATGCCGTAGATGATGCCGAAATTGATCGCTTTGGCCCGGCGCCGAATGTCCGATGGCATGCCGTCCACCGGCACACCGAACATTTCCGAGGCCGTCATGGCATGGATGTCGATGCCATCGGCAAAGGCCTGGCGCAGCTGCGGAATATCGGCGACGTGGGCGAGCACGCGCAGTTCGATCTGGCTGTAATCGGCCGACAGCAGCTTGTGGCCGGGAGTCGAGATGAAGGCGGTGCGGATCTTGCGGCCTTCGGCATTGCGCACCGGAATATTCTGCAGGTTCGGCTCCGAGGAGGACAGCCGTCCCGTGGAGGTTGCCGCCATGGAATAGCCGGTATGCACCCTCTTCGTTTCGGGATGCACATAGCCCGGAAGCGCGTCCGTATAGGTGGACTTGAGCTTGGTCAGCTGGCGCCAGTCGACAATTCTGCGTGGCAGGTCGAGCCCTTGCGCTGCCAGATCCTCCAGCACCTGCGCCGACGTGGACCATTGGCCGGTCTTGGTCTTGGCGCCCCCCGGCAGGCTCATCTTGCCGAACAGGATATCGCCCAGCTGCTTGGGCGAGCCGATGTTGAAGCGCTCGCCGGCCAGCTCATAGATCTCGTCCTCGAAAGCCGCGGCCTTCTGCGCAAGCTCGCCGGAGAGGCGCGACAGGATCTGCCGGTCGATGGTGATGCCGCGCTCTTCCATATGGGCAAGCACCGGCACAAGCGGCCGCTCCAGGCGCTCATAGACGCGCGTCAGCCCATCGGCGGCAAGCCGAGGCTTCAGCACGAGCCAGAGCCGCAGCGTCACGTCGGCATCTTCAGCCGCATAGGCGGTTGCCTTGTCGATCTCCACCCGGTCGAAGCTGACGGAGGATTTGCCCGACCCGGTGACATCCTTGTAGGCGATCGGCGTGTGGCCGAGCCAGCGCTCCGACAGGCTGTCCATGCCGTGATTGCCCTGGCCCGCTTCCAGCACATAGGAGATCAGCATCGTATCGTCGAAGCCGGCCAGCGTGATGCCGTGCCGCTTCATGACGAGATAATCATATTTGAGGTTCTGCGCGACCTTCAGCACGGACGGATCTTCCAGCAGATCCTTCAGAAGCGCCAGCGCCTCGCCCATGGGGATCTGGCCATCGACGAGCTTCAGCCCCTCGCTGAACAGATCCTCGCCGCCGCTGCGGTGGCCAAGCGGCACATAAGCGGCACGGATGACGGCAGACGCGGGCGACGCGCGATTGTCCTGCACGGCAAGCGACACGCCGACCAGCTCCGCCCGCATCGGGTCAAGCGAGGTGGTTTCCGTATCGAAGGCCACCACGCCGGTTTCGCGCGCGCTGGCAATCCAGGTTTTCAGCGTCTCGACATCGCGGATGGCGACATAGGTGGAATGGTCGATCTTGGCGGCTGAAAACGCTTCATGGCGGGACGCGGCAATCTCGGCTGCCCGAGTGCCATCGCCTGCCGGCTCGCTCAAGGCAGACTGCGGGGCGGATGTCGCTGCACTTCCATCAGCCAGAAGGTCCTGCGAATGCTCGGCACCGGGATCAAGATCCGGCCCGTGGGCGGCCGGCCCCCATTCCACCTGGATTTCGGAGGGCTCGATCGCGCCTGCATCGCAGTCGCAGGCATCGGCGACGCGCCGCGTCAGCGTGCCGAATTCCATCGCCTTGAGGAAACCGACGAGTTTTGGCCCGTCCTGCTTTTCCAGAACCAGCGCATCGAGCGGCAGATCGAGCGGCACATCGGTGCGCAGTTCCACCAGCCGGCGCGACAGGCGGGCAAGCTCCGCATTCGCCACGATATTCTCGCGCCGCTTGACCTGCTTGATCTCGGAGGCGCGGGCAAGAAGCGTTTCCAGATCGCCGAACTCTTCCAGAAGCTGGGCCGCCGTCTTCGGGCCGATGCCGGGAATGCCCGGGACATTGTCCACCGAATCGCCCACCAGCGCCTGCAGGTCGATCATCTTGTCCGGGGTGACACCCCATTTCTCGATGACATCGGGAATGCCGATCTGCTTGTCCTTCATGCTGTCGTACATATGGACGTTCGGCGTCACCAGCTGCATCAGATCCTTGTCGGAGGAGATGATGGTCACATCGGCGCCGATGGCTTCGGCGGCGCGGGCATAGGTGGCGATGATATCGTCGGCCTCAAAACCTTCCGTCTCGATGCAGGGCAGGTTGAAGGCGCGTGTCGCCTGGCGGATCAGGCCGAACTGCGGCACCAGCTCTTCCGGCGGCGCCGAACGATTGGCCTTGTAGTCCGCATAGAGATCCTTGCGGAAGGTCTTCGACGAATAGTCGAAGATCACGGCGAAATGCGTCGGCGTCACACCCACATTGGTGTCGCGCGCATTGGTCAGAAGCTTCCACAGCATGTTGCAGAAACCGGACACGGCGCCGACCGGCAGTCCGTCGGTCTTGCGCGTCAGCGGCGGCAAAGCGTGAAAGGCCCGGAAGATGAAGCCGGAGCCGTCGACAAGGAAGAGATGATCGCCTTTTTTCATGGCCGATGGATAGCGCGATGCGGCGCAAAGGTCCATTGCGGGCGGGCCGGGGCCTCTATAAAAGTAGCCATCCTTTTGCCGGAACACAGTCCCATGACATCACGCGATATCGTTTCTGCCTACGCGGCGCCTGCGGGCCTTGCTGTCTTCGTCGGCCTCCTGTGCCGGCTCGAGGGGGCTCCGCCGGCCATGACGTTCCACAAGATCCTGATCGCCCTTCTCCTGCCCATGGCCTGGCGCGGCCTGCGGGGCTTCTTTCCGCCGGAAAAGGATGCCACGCGCAGCTGGCCGGCGGAGGTGGAATTCCAGCTTCTCTCAGCCTGCGTCACCGGCGCCTTCTTCGTTCTCATCGCTACGCCCGAAATGGGCCACAACGTGGTGCGCCAGATCCTGATGTTTGCCCTGTTCGTTCTCATTGCCCTGCCGCTGCAGCTGTTTTTCAGCTGGCGCAAACGCCGCTCCTGAACACGAAGCCTTCACCGGAACGTGACCTCGCCCTCGCCGGGGCCGCCCTTGAAAAGGCGCCGGACCGCGGCCATTTCCTGTTCACCGGCACTGATCATGCCGCAGTCTGGCAGCCGGCTTGTCCCCCAGCCGCACCAGACCGGACAAAGGCCTTATCCCCCTCTCCGGGCCTTTGTCCCTCTCTCTGACCGCCACGGCTTCCCCTCCCGGCCGTGGCGGTTTTACTTTGCTGGCCTCGGCCGTTGCTGTTGCAAGACTGTCCATCGAAGGATATCGTGCTATTGATCATGCCGTTGCAGTCGCTCGGCACACGTTCATTTGCACGCATGTGCTTGTCATTGAAGCGCAGAGGGTTCTGAGCGCATATGAGCTTCGAGCGCACGAATTCCGCTCTCTACCTCAGCAGCCAGCTGGCAAAAGGCCTGGGGCGCGCGCTGCACAAGCGCGCGGCAGCGCTCGGATTCTCTCCCGGCCAGTTTCCGGTTCTGCTCGTGCTCTGGCATGAGGACGGCCTCACCCAGCGCCAGCTCCTCGACCGGATGGAGGTGGAGCAGGCAACGCTTGCCAATACGCTCGCCCGCATGGAGCGCGATGGACTGATCCTGCGCTCGCCGCATCCTTGCGACCGACGCGCGCAGATCGTGACGCTGACGGCGCGCGGGCGCGAACTGGAACGTTTTGCCACGGAGGCGGCAACCCTTGCCGATGACGAGATCTTTGCCGGCTTTCGCACCTTCGAGCGCGAACTGCTGATGGAATACATGCGCATGGCGCTTGCCAATGCGCGCAACCTGCAACGGGATTGATTGACCACCGCAGCCCATCCCCTCGCCTGCTCTGCCGGCTTCGATAGGCTATCCACATTCCTTGGCTGAGCCAGTTCCCTCGCGCGCGGGAAGGGTCTAACGTGGCCGCCTTAGACCCGATGACCCCCGCAAGGCTCTCCCATGACAGAACTTTCCCCGATCCTCGCCCAAGCCGACAGCAATCTCACCGCAAGCCTCGAGCGGCTGTTCGATCTGGTGCGAATCCCCTCCATTTCCACCGATCCGGCCTACAAGCCCGATTGCCGCAAGGCGGCCGAATGGCTGGTGGTGGCTCTTTCGGAGCTTGGCTTTGAAGCCTCGCTGCGCGACACGCCCGGCCATCCGATGGTGGTTGCCCACCACGCCGCCGGCCGCGCCGACGCTCCGCATGTGCTGTTTTACGGCCATTACGACGTGCAGCCGGTCGATCCGCTGGAGCTTTGGGAAAGCGATCCTTTCGATCCGAAGGTGAAGGATCTGGGGAATGGCCGCCAGGTGCTGACGGGCCGTGGCACGTCCGACGACAAGGGCCAGCTGATGACCTTCGTCGAAGCCTGCCGCGCCTACAAGGAAACCGCCGGCGCGCTGCCGGTGCGAATCACCATTCTCTTCGAAGGCGAGGAGGAATCCGGCTCGCCATCGCTGAAGCCGTTCCTGGAAGCCAATGCGGACGAGTTGAAGGCCGACTATGCGCTGGTCTGCGACACCAGCATGTGGGATGGCGAAACGCCGGCCATTGCCGCAACGCTGCGCGGCCTCGTAGGCGAGGAGCTGACCGTGACCGCCGCCGACCGCGATCTGCATTCGGGCCTCTTCGGCGGCGCTGCCGCTAACCCGATCCACATCCTGGCAGAGGTGCTGGCCGGGCTTCGCGACGAGACCGGACGCGTGACGCTGGACGGCTTTTACGACGGCGTGGAAGAAACGCCGGAAAGCATCAAGGCGAGCTGGAGCACGCTTGGCCGCGACGCCCATAGCTTTCTTGGCGAGGTGGGGCTTTCAGAACCCTCCGGCGAAAAGGGGCATTCGGTCTTGGAATTGACCTGGGCGCGGCCGACCTGCGAGGTGAACGGCATCTGGGGCGGTTATACGGGCGAAGGCTTCAAGACGGTGATTGCCGCCAAGGCATCCGCCAAGGTCTCGTTCCGCCTCGTCGGCACGCAGGACCCGGCAAAGATCCGCGACAGTTTTCGCGCCTATGTCCGCTCCCGGATCCCGGCCGATTGCAGCGTCGCGTTTCACGAGCACGGCGCCTCGCCCGCCATTCAGCTGTCCTATGATTCGCCGGTGCTCACCAAGGCAAAGTCGGCCCTTTCCGACGAATGGCCGAAGCCGGCCGTTGTCGTCGGCATGGGCGGCTCCATCCCGATCGTGGGGGATTTCCAGACCTATCTCGGCATGGATTCGCTGCTGGTCGGCTATGGCCTGATCGATGACCGGATCCATTCCCCGAACGAGAAATACGACCTCGTCTCGTTCCACAAGGGCATCCGTTCCTGGATCCGCATCCTCGCGGCGCTCTGATCGCCGCCGTCGCTGCTCCTCATCCCTGCGGTGAGGAGCAAGGTCTCCGCCTTGAAAAGGCTTAAAAAACAAAAAGGCCGGGACAAGCCCGACCTTTCATTCCCGTCTCAGTCCCTGCCAGTACATCCGTGGTCAAACACGAAACGGGGTTGGCATTTCGATGGCTTCGGTTCATCACCGCCGCCTGTGCCTTCATCATCTCCCACGAAGGTAAACATCGGGTTAAGATATTCACTCTTCCTGATAGACGGCGCGATCACGATCGACCGCCGGCACACACTCGTCCTGCCGCTTGATCCTGAAATGGGAATGGCGCCCCGCGATTGCAAGGGCGCCATTCGATTTTCGTCTGATTTTAAAGTCAGAAGCCTCTAAAGGCTCAGGCTGCGCGCAGGTTGTCTGCGGACATGCGGCCCGAACGCTTGTCGGAAACCAGTTCGTAGGAGATCTTCTGGCCGTCGTTGAGGCCGGACAGTCCAGCGCGCTCAACAGCAGAGATGTGGACGAACACGTCCTGTGCGCCGTCATCCGGCTGGATGAAACCAAAACCCTTGGTGGCGTTGAACCATTTTACAGTACCGGTAGCCATTACGATTCCTTTCGTTCGCAACGTTGACTCTGTTCCTCGCCGCGGGCGGCGGGGAACGCGGATTTCGTATTTGAAGAAAGGTCGTCGTCAGCGCTTTTGACGCTGTAGTGCCACTTGTCAAACAAATATCGATGCGGGTGAGGTAGCCCCGGATGGGGCCTTCTGTCAAGGCGGAGATGACATTCCGCGTGCAGGCACCTTGCCGCACACCCTGCAGGCGGAAGCAAAAAACCTAGACAAATCAACCGGATGAAATGGCACTAAAACGAAAGAAGCCCGGTGCGGGAGGAGGTGCACCGGGCTTCTAAAACTGACCAGCAACCGGGAGGAGGAGGTGTTGCCAGTCCCATCGTTCGGCGCTGGGAGGAGGAGTGCGCCGTTCGATGATTTGACTATACAGCGGTCTCGCCCAAAAAACAGCCAGACTTTTGCAGTGCAGCAATGCAAAAACGGCATATCTCGCCGCGTCTTGCGCTTCGGCACCCCCTTGGCTAGGCTGGCGTCATGAGCCTTACATCCGTCAAGACCTTCTTTGCCACCCACGCGCCCGACATTGCGGTGATCGAAACGGAAGCGAGCTCCGCAACCGTGACGCTCGCGGCCGAAGCCCATGGCGTGGATCCCGATCAGATCGCCAAGACCATCTGCCTGCGGGCGGGTGATGCGGTGATTCTCGTCGTTGCGTCAGGCACCAGCCGGCTCGACAACCGAAAATTCCGCGACCGATTTTCCGCCAAGCCACGCATGCTGGGTGCCGAAGAGGTGGTGGAGCAGACAAGCCATCCGGTGGGCGGCGTCTGCCCGTTTGGCCTGCCGCAGCCGCTTGCGGTTTATCTCGACGTGTCGTTGAAACGATACACAGAAGTGGTTCCCGCAGCCGGCGCCATCAACGCGGCCGTCCGCATTTCGCCGGAGCGCATGGCAGAGCTGGTGTCAGGCGAATGGGTGGATGTCTGCCAAGCGACCGCAAACGCCTGACGCTTTCGGCCCGGAAAAATAGACCCGGCTTGGCGCCGCCACGCCTTGGAAGGCGAAGGGCGCTGCCGGGTTTTTTGTCTTGCTGAAGCGCTGCGATGATCAGCGCCGGAGACTATCAGGAATAGTAGCGACGATACCAGGCCTGCTTCTGTTCGAAGGAGGTCGATGCCACCAGATAGCCGATGGCAAAGCCGATGCCGCCCACCAGCGTCATCAGGGTCGTGGCGGTGGCCGGATGCTGGCGGATGGCGCCGGCGACCGAGCTTGCCTCGTCCTGCACGTAGGCGGCAGCGCTGCCGGCGCTGCGTGCGACGCTTTCATAGGCCTCGCCGCTGAATTCGGTCAGCTTTTCGCGGATGCTGGCGATCTCGGCGCGCAGCGCGGAAATCTCCGAGCGCACGGCAGCATTTGCATCTTCGCCGGCACGCTGCTGTGCAATGCCCATGCCTGTTTCGGGGTTTTCCATGCGGATCTCCTTGGCTGGCGGCCCGTCAATCAGGCCGATGATGGTCAGGAGCCGGGTCAACTTGCGAAGCGCCGATAGGTTCCAGGCGTTTTTAAGCGCAGGGAAACCGCTGAAACAGGTGGGTGCAACGGGGGACGAGCCCAATCTGTAACCCGCGCAGGGCGACCGGGATTTGAGGATAAGCGTGCGATCAGCACCCTTGGTTCAGCGTCCTTGGGCAAGCGCTTCGGCAAGCGAGGCCAGCGCCTCTTTCTCGCTCATGCCCTTCTGCAGGGAGTTGACCAGGATCAGCGCCAGGGCCTCGCCATCGGGGCTTGCCTTGCTGATCTGGTGCTGCGCGCAGGCGGCATCGAAAACCTGCTGAAGCAAGCTCAGCTGGTCGGGATGGACAGGGCGTCTAACAACCGGTGCGCGCATCAAAACCTCCTTTTGTGGCAGCCGCAGCGCCTTTATCTCGCATCCATTCCTTGAGTGTGTTCATCAACGGCGCTGGCGTTGCGTCCGTTGGACGAATGCTCCCGGACATCCGGCTTCCCTCTTGCCGAATATCCCGTGTTCCCGCCGGTCTACCGCCCATTATAGAAGGACGCAGAAGGTTGGATTTCTCAAGTTGTATGTCACTTCTCCGAAATGGCAACTCTCATTATTGGTAGGTAAGTTAGTATATCTTCATCTTGGCATCTTTTGGACCATCGGCCTTGCGACGCCGATATTTTTGATCTGGCGGGCGGTGGCGGGCATCACGGATGCCCGTGCGACAGGACTGCAGCCGCCCTTCCTTAACCTCCCCTTAAATCGCCGCATTTAAGGTGCAGCGAGCGTCTCTGGACCGGTTGCATCCGTGCCGGGTCAGCCTTGAGATCCATTTCCGCCTTCAAGTGAGATCGTGCTGCCCTTCGCTTCAGGATCACGGGTCGCATGCACGCAGATGGGGAGCACAGCCTCAATTCATGGCATCGTGGAAGAAATCGCGCCACCGCGTCGACCCATCGTTTGACGAAGACGAGACCGAAGATGACGTGCACATCGATGCCGACGAGCGGATCATAGGCAACGGCTCGCGAAAACCTGCGCAAAAACCTCCCGCCAGACAGGAACGCAGCGGGCGGAAGAAACGCCGGGACGAGCCGCGCCGCGGTCTCTTCGGCACGCTGCGCGCACTCATCTACTGGTGCATCGTCCTTGGCATCTGGGGCGCCATCGGGGTTGGCGGGCTGGTGGTCTATTATGCCGCGCAGATGCCGAGCGCCGGCTCCTGGGCCATTCCCGACCGCCCGCCCAATGTGAAGATCACCGCCCTTGACGGCACCCTGATTGCCAATCGCGGCGTGACCGGCGGCGAGGCGCTGGCGCTTGAGGAAATGTCGCCCTTCCTTCCCCAGGCGGTGATGGCGATCGAAGACCGGCGCTTCTATTCCCATTTCGGCGTCGACCCGCTCGGCCTGGCGCGTGCCTTCGTCAACAATCTCACCGGCCAGAGCATCCAGGGCGGCTCGACGCTCACCCAGCAGCTGGCCAAGAACCTGTTCCTCTCGCCCGACCGCACGTTCGAGCGCAAGATCCAGGAAGTGATGCTCGCCTTCTGGCTGGAGCACAAGTTCACCAAGGACCAGATCCTGGCGATGTATCTCAACCGCATGTTCTTCGGCTCCAGTGCGTACGGGGTGGAAGCGGCTTCGCGGCGCTATTTCAACAAGTCGGCGCGCGATGTGAGCCTCGGCGAAGCAGCCCTTCTGGCGGGCCTCCTGAAGGCGCCGACGCGGCTGTCGCCGGCGCGCGACCCGCAGGCCGCCGAGGCGCGGGCGCAAGTCGTGCTCGGCGCGATGCGCGAAGAGGGCTATATTACCGAGGAAGAGGCAAAGACGGCCATGTCGCAGCCGCCGACCAAGGCGCGCAGCTACTGGTCCGGTGCCGAGCATTATGCCGCCGATACGGTGATGGACGAGGTGAAAACGCTGATTGGTGAGGTGAAGACCGATATCACGGTGGAAACCACCCTCGACATGCGGCTGGAAAAGGACGCCGAGAAGGCCCTGGACGACCTGTTGGCAAGCGATGGCGGCAAGCTCAACGCCTCGCAGGCAGCGCTCGTCTCGGTGGATGCGACCGGTGCGGTGCGCGCGCTGGTCGGCGGGCGGGATTATGCCGCAAGCCAGTTCAACCGCGCCGTACGCGCCAAGCGCCAGCCGGGCTCCGCCTTCAAGCCCTTCGTCTATACCACCGCGCTCGAAGCAGGCTTTACCCCGGATACCGTCATGACCGACGGGCCGGTGAAGATTGGCAACTGGACGCCGGAAAATTATGACCAGAAGTATCGCGGCAATGTCACGCTTGCGACGGCGCTTGCCAATTCGCTGAACACCATTGCCGCCCAGCTCGTCATGCAGGTGGGGCCGGAGAAGGTGGTCAGCACGGCGCATCGGCTGGGCATCGAATCGGAACTTCAGCCCAATGCCTCGATTGCGCTCGGAACATCGGAAGTCTCGCTGCTGGAGCTGACATCCGCCTATGCGCCCTTCATGAATGGCGGCTTCAAGGCAACGCCGCACACCGTCACCCGCATCCTCGATGCCGATGGCAAGGTGTTGTACGAGGCCGATTACTCCAATCCGCCGAAAGTGTTGAGCGATACGGTGGTGGCCACCATGAACGGCATGCTGAACCGGGTGATGGTAGAGGGCACCGGCAAGGCGGCACGGCTTGCCAACTGGGAGGCCGCCGGAAAATCCGGCACGACGCAATCATTCCGCGACGCCCTGTTTGTCGGATATACCAGCACGCTGACCACCGGCGTCTGGTTCGGCAATGACGACGGCACCTCGATGAAGAAGGTGACCGGCGGCGGCCTTCCGGCGCGCGCCTGGAAAAACTATATGACGGCCGCGCTCAAAGGATATCGCCCGACGCCGCTTTACGGTGTCGGCATTCAGCCAGCCCTGCCGCAGGCGCCGGACTCCGGTTCCTTGTCGATCGGCGACATCATTTCCGGCGTTCTGCCGGGCCAGGCCAGCAAGGACGCCTATCCGCCGGCACCTGCAGCGCCCGCCGCGCAAAATCGCCCCTTGCCGCCTGTTGACCGCAGCGAAAGGCCGGCGCTTCCCGCCTCCCCGGACGAGCCGGTGCGGGACTACCGCCAATACCGCGGCCCCTTCGATCAACCGGTGCCGCCGGGCGATGTGGGAGAAGGGCCGGTACCACCGGGTGACGTCGGCGGCGGCAGGCATGAGGCAAGGCCGCACCAGACGACACTTTTCGACCTCATCATGGGGCAGTAACCCGTCTTCGACTGCCCGCATCAACGACTTGTTTTTTTGCTGATCTGCACGGTGTTTCCCGCCTTGCAGTCGGAAAAACCGGTCCTTATATACGCCGCATGACAGCAGACCACTGCTGAAAAGTTATCCCAGTCGAGGAACTGTCAGCGGAATGCCTTTGAGGGGGTTCCGACGGTTCGCTTAAAGGAGAGAGAAGAAATGGCAAAAGTAATTGGCATCGACCTTGGCACAACCAATTCCTGCGTCGCCGTCATGGACGGCAAGGACGCAAAGGTAATCGAGAATGCCGAAGGCGCGCGCACGACGCCCTCCATGGTTGCCTTCTCGGATGACGGCGAGCGTCTGGTTGGCCAGCCGGCGAAGCGCCAGGCAGTCACCAACCCGACCAACACGCTGTTTGCCGTCAAGCGCCTGATCGGCCGCCGCTACGAAGACCCGACGGTTGAAAAGGACAAGGGCCTGGTTCCCTTCGAAATTTCGCGCGGCGACAACGGCGATGCCTGGGTCACCGCCAACGGCAAGGGCTACTCCCCGTCGCAGATCTCCGCCATGATCCTTCAGAAGATGAAGGAAACGGCGGAAGCCTATCTCGGCGAAAAGGTCGAAAAGGCCGTCATCACGGTTCCCGCCTACTTCAACGACGCCCAGCGCCAGGCCACCAAGGATGCCGGTCGCATTGCAGGCCTTGAAGTTCTGCGCATCATCAACGAGCCGACGGCTGCGGCCCTCGCCTATGGCCTCGACAAGAAGGACGGCAAGACCATTGCCGTTTACGACCTTGGCGGCGGTACCTTCGACATTTCTGTTCTGGAAATCGGCGACGGCGTCTTCGAAGTGAAGTCGACGAACGGCGACACCTTCCTCGGCGGCGAAGATTTTGACATGCGCCTCGTCGAATATCTGGCCGGCGAATTCAAGAAGGACCAGGGCATCGACCTGAAGGGCGACAAGCTGGCCCTGCAGCGCCTGAAGGAAGCAGCCGAAAAGGCAAAGATCGAGCTGTCCTCGTCGCAGCAGACGGAAATCAACCTGCCCTTCATCACGGCAGACGCTTCCGGCCCGAAGCACCTGACGATGAAGCTGACCCGCGCCAAGTTCGAAAGCCTGGTCGACGATCTCGTCCAGCGCACCATCGCACCGTGCAAGGCAGCCTTGAAGGATGCCGGCGTAACGCCTGCTGAAATTGACGAAGTCGTTCTGGTCGGCGGCATGAGCCGCATGCCGAAGGTCCAGGAAGTCGTCAAGCAGCTGTTCGGCAAGGAGCCGCACAAGGGTGTGAACCCGGACGAAGTCGTGGCTCTTGGCGCTGCCATTCAGGCCGGCGTTCTGCAGGGCGACGTCAAGGACGTTCTGCTGCTCGACGTGACCCCGCTGTCGCTCGGCATCGAAACGCTGGGTGGCGTGTTCACCCGTCTGATCGACCGCAACACGACGATCCCGACGAAGAAGAGCCAGGTCTTCTCGACCGCTGACGACAACCAGCAGGCCGTGACGATCCGCGTTTCCCAGGGTGAACGTGAAATGGCCGCCGACAACAAGCTGCTCGGTCAGTTCGACCTGGTCGGCCTGCCGCCGGCACCGCGTGGCATGCCGCAGATCGAAGTCACCTTCGATATCGACGCCAACGGCATCGTTCAGGTTTCGGCCAAGGACAAGGGCACCGGCAAGGAACAGCAGATCCGCATCCAGGCCTCCGGTGGCCTCTCCGACGCCGACATCGAGAAGATGGTGAAGGACGCCGAAGCCAATGCCGAGACCGACAAGAAGCGCCGCGCGGTCGTTGAAGCCAAGAACCAGGCCGAAAGCCTTGTTCACTCCACCGAAAAGTCGCTGCAGGAATATGGCGACAAGGTATCCGAGGCCGACCGCAAGGCGATCGAGGATGCGATTGCTGCCCTGAAGGCTGCAACGGAAGCGTCCGAGCCGGAGGCAGAGGACATCACGGCCAAGACCCAGACGCTGATGGAAACCTCCATGAAGCTCGGCCAGGCGATCTACGAGGCCCAGCAGAAGGCGGAAGCCGGTGCTGAAGGCGGCAAGCATGAAGACGGCGTCGTCGATGCCGACTACGAGGAAATCAAGGACGACAAGAAGTCGGCCTGACGTTTGACTGCTTAATCTGTAATCGCGTAGACATCCGGCTGCCCCTGTGCAGCCGGACCCCTTTCGGGAGCCGTTACCTCCATGGCAAAAGCTGACTTTTACGAAACGCTGGGTGTCGGCCGCACCGCTGACGAGAAGGAGCTGAAAAGCGCCTTCCGCAAGCTTGCGATGAAATATCATCCCGACAAGAACCCTGGCGACGCTGAATCCGAGAAGAAATTCAAGGAAATCAACGAGGCTTACGAGACGCTCAAGGACCCGCAGAAGCGGGCGGCCTATGACCGGTTCGGCCATGCGGCCTTCGAGCAGGGCGGCATGGGTGGCGGTGGCGGCATGGGCGGCGGCTTTGCCGGCGGTGGCGGTTTCTCCGACATTTTCGAAGACATCTTTGGCGAAATGATGGGTGGCGGCCGTGCACGGCGCTCGTCCGGCGGGCGCGAACGCGGCGCCGACCTTCGCTACAACATGGAAATTTCACTGGAAGAGGCCTATTCCGGCAAGACCGCGCAGATCCGTGTGCCGACCGCCGTGACCTGCGATGTCTGCACAGGCTCGGGCGCCAAGCCCGGCACGCAGCCGAAGACCTGCGGCACCTGCCAGGGCTCCGGCCGGGTTCGCGCCAGCCAGGGCTTCTTCTCGGTCGAGCGCACCTGTCCGACCTGCCACGGCCGTGGCCAGATCATTCCGGACCCTTGCGTGAAGTGCAACGGCCAGGGCCGCATCACCGAGGAACGGGCGCTTTCCGTCAACATTCCCTCGGGCATCGAGGACGGCACGCGCATCCGCCTGCAGGGCGAAGGCGAAGCCGGCGCGCGCGGCGGACCAGCCGGGGACCTCTACATTTTTCTGTCGGTCAAGCCGCATGAGTTCTTTCAGCGCGACGGGGCGGACCTCTACTGCGCCGTGCCGATTTCCATGACGACGGCAGCGCTGGGCGGCACGTTCGACGTGACCACGCTCGACGGTACGAAATCGCGCGTCTCGGTTCCGGAAGGCACCCAGCCGGGCAAGCAGTTCCGGCTGAAGGGCAAGGGCATGCCGGTTCTGCGCTCCTCGCAGACGGGGGATCTCTATATCCAGATCCAGATCGAAACCCCGCAGAAGCTGACCAAGCGCCAGCGCGAACTGCTGCAGGAGTTCGAGGAAATCTCGTCCAAGGACAACAACCCGGAATCCACCGGCTTCTTCGCCCGCATGAAAGAATTTTTTGAGGGGTGAGCTGCGACGGCGTAGCCGGCAAAACGTGCCAGTGGCACGTTTTGAGCAGCGAACGCGCCGAGCCCAAAGCGAGGCGCCGGGGCGATAAGCCAGCTGCGACGGCGTAGCCGGCAAAATGTGCCAGTGGCACATTTTGAGCAGCGAACGCCCTGAGCCAAAGCGAAGGGCTGGGGCGCAAGCCAGCTGCGACGGCGCAGCCGGCAAAACTTAGCCGTGGCACGTTTTGAGCAGCGAACGCGCCGAGCCCAAAGCGAGGCGCCGGGGCGATGGCCAGCTGCGGTGATCGCATGACGCCCACCCCATCCAAAGTCCCAACGCCGGCCTCCAGGCCGGCGTTTGCATGTCTGGCCGGTGCCCGTCGTCAAGCGACAGCCTTCAGCCCTGCCCCCGCAAGCAGCGTGGCAAACAGCAGCAGGCCGATGGCGGCGATGCGGTGAATGAGGATGTGGGTGCGCGGGGATTCGCCCTTGTGCTGCAGCAGGCTGCCGCCGAGGATCCAGACGCTCGCTGCACCAAACACCAGCAGAGCAAACACGACAAGCCAGGGCAGAAGCGAGGCAAGCGCGCCGCGCGGCATGATGACGAGGCCGATGATCAGCGCCTTCGGATTGAGGCAGGTCGTGACGAAAACGCTCCGCCAATCGATTTGGCGCGCGCCGGCGGCGTCCGGCTGAATGGTCCAGAGCTTGATTGCCAGGAAGAAGACCCAGGCGCCGGCCGCAAGCTTCGCCCAGAGGGCAAGGACCGGCCATTCCTCGAACAGCGGCGCGGCAAGCGTCGCAACGGGGATGATGATGAGGAGATAACCGGCAAGCTCCGCCGAGATCAGCGGCGCGGCCTTCTGCCAGCCGTGTTGATAACCGGCGAGCGCCATCAGCGTGTTGGTGGGACCGGGTGTTGCCAGGAGCAACAGTATGGACAGACAGAAAGTCAGCACGCCTCACCCTTTCACCGATGGGATACGGCAGTTCCTAGCAGATCGGACAAGGTGCCGTCCTGATCGATATCAATCGAGCCTTTGGAGCTGTCGTGCGACATCTGCCGGGCGGTTCGCACGGTCGGTCAGGACCGCGGGCGGGCGCGGGGAATGACCAGCCAGTGCAGATATTTCAGGATCAGCGGCGTGACGACGAAGATGATGCTGAACACCATCACCGGCGTGATCAGCAGCGTGCGATGCCAGGTGGCCCAGCCCTCGGTAAGGGGCACCAGCACGTAGAGCAGCGTGGTGATGACCGGATAGACGCAGAGCATCAGGACCAGTGCGAGCCGAAGGCGATGCGGTGCCTGCCGCGGCGCAAGAACAGGCCTCTGATCCGCCTGCGGCTGCAGATGCGGATGATCGTGATGGGCGTGGCTGTGGGGATGAGCGTGCGGATGGGGGTGGGAATGAGAGTGGGCAAGAGCCTGCGGCAGGCCGGCTGCCGGTTCTTCCGACCGCGCGGCGGGATGCGGAGACTGCGCCTTTACAGAGGTCTGTTGCGGAGCCATGGGGCCATCCAATAAAAACGATCCGTTTCGTATCTATTCAAACTTGTGTTTCCAGGCAAGAGATTTTCCGCGTTGGGGCATTTCATGCTACCAGACCACAGGACCGCAGCGGCCGCTCGACACGAGCCAAGTCGCGGCAAGGAAACAGCATGACGTCAGACATCCGCAGAACCTCCATCGGTGCGCAACGCAATCCGGAAAGCCGCGATGCGATCCTGAAGGCGGCAACCGACATCATTACGGAATCCGGGCTGGCCGGCTTCTCCATCGAGGCGGTGGCGCGGCGCGCGCGGGCCGGCAAGCCCACCATCTATCGCTGGTGGCCGTCGCGCGGCGCGCTGCTTCTGGCAATCTACGAGCTGCAGAAACCGGACCTCAAGATGCCCGACACCGGCGCGCTGGAGGAGGACATTTTTTTGTTCCTGAAGGGCCTGATCGGCCACTGGCGGGACACTCCGGCCGGCGCCATCTATCGCTCGATCCTGGCCGAAGCACAGTCTAACGATGCCTCGGCGCGCGTGGTCGGCGACTACACTGCGGGGCGCTATCACTGGATCGGCGAGGTTCTTTCGCGCAACAAAGCGCGTGGCACGCTGGCTGACGATGTCGATGCGGACATGGCCGGCGAGCAGATCGCAAGCTTTGCCATCGCGCGGCTGGTGATGCACCGGCTGGACATGTCCGATTCCGAGCTGCGGCTTGCCGCACGGCAGTTCACGCAAGGCCTGCGCAAGCGCTGATTGAACGGCATCCTGCAGACGGCCGGGATCGGCGCACTGCTCTCAGTAATGCGGTGGCCTGGTGATCGCCGGCGCATCCAGCGAGCTCTCTTCCAGCGTCAGGAAGCGCTCGGTCAGCCGGTCGAGTTTGGCGCGGGTCTGCTCCACCACTTTCCACTGCTCGACCAGTTGCTCGGACAGCTCGTCAATCGTTTTTGCCTGGTAAGCGACGATCTCCTCGAGCTTGACGATGCGCTCGTTCTGCGAGGGGACGGTTTCGGTCGGGATCGTATCGGACATGATGCCTCCTCTACTGCAGGTGCGCTGGATTGGAAAGCGTTCTTCCGGACGTCGAGAAGGGTTAGGCCTGTGTCTTAGCCTTATAGGGCATCAGCATGACAGCCGATGCGGTGACGGCACCGCTGAAGGTAAACGCCATCGGCACAGACAGCATGAACATCACCATGAAGGGTGTGTGCGAACGGGCAACGCGCGTGCCGAGCCCTCCAAGATCAAACCAGACAAGGCTGAAGGCAACGCCAAGGCCGATCAGAAAGCCGACGCAGGCATTGATGGCCAGAAACCGCATCATGCTCCAATGGTCCGCCTGCGCCTCCCGTGCGCTCAAAGGCTGATGGCTTTGCTCTCTGTTCATGCCCGCTCTCCCCACGGACTGGTGAATTTCAGCGGATCCTAACATGATTTGGCGCGCAGGGTTCCATTGTTTTTTGCTCCGGCCGGGGCGGGCAGGCGCCCACTGAACGGCAAAAATCCGGCGCAAGCTTGCCATCGCCTGGCCGAAGCATTAGCTGCTAGGCACGATCAATGCGAAGCACCATGGCGCAGAAAACCTTCCTTTCGACACTGAAGCTCACCGACTTCCGCAACTATGCGGCGGCCGCGCTGTCCTTCGATGATCGCCATGTGGTGCTGACTGGCGATAACGGCTCAGGCAAGACGAACCTTCTCGAAGCCGTTTCCTTCCTGTCCCCCGGCCGCGGCCTGCGCCGCGCGGTGCTTTCGGATGTGACGCGCGTCGGGGCGAGCGGCGGCTTTTCCGTCTTTGCCGATGTCGAAGGCCGAGAGGGCGAGGTGGCGATCGGCACCGGGATCGAGGGCGGTGAAGAGACCGTCAGCCGGCGCCTGCGATTGAACGGAACACCGGCACGCTCGGTGGAGGAACTCACCGATCATCTGAACGTCCTGTGGCTGACGCCCGCCATGGATGGCCTGTTTACCGGCGGCTCGTCGGATCGCCGTCGCTTTCTCGATCGCCTCGTCCTGTCGCTCGATCCCGCCCATGGCCGGCGCGCCGCCGACTATGAGCGCGCCATGCGCAGCCGCAACAGGCTTTTGTCGGAGGGGCGGTTCGATCCGACCTGGCTCACCGGCATCGAGCTGCAGATGGCCGAGCTCGGCATGGCGATGGCGGCCGCGCGCATCGAAATGCTCGACCTGTTGTCGGCCCTCATTGAGCGTGCCGCATCGCCCTTCCCGACGCCGCATCTTGCGCTATCCGGGTTTCTCGAAGACGGCGCTGGCCGGCCCTTTGCCGAGCTGGAAGAGGCGTTTCTGGAAACGCTGCGCGAGACCCGCGCCCGCGACGCCGCCGCCGGGCGCACGCTGACGGGGCCGCACCGCGCCGATCTTCTGGTGCGCCACCGCGAGAAGGATATGGATGCCGGCCGCTGCTCGACGGGCGAACAGAAGGCGCTGCTGGTCGGGCTTGTGCTTGCCCATGCGCGGCTGACGGCCGACATGACCGGTCACGCGCCGGTGCTGCTGCTCGACGAGATCGCAGCACACCTGGATGAGGGCCGCCGGGCCGCACTCTTCGATCTGGTCGATGATCTCGGCGGCCAATCCTTCATGACCGGCACCGACCGGGCCATGTTTTCAGCGCTCGGCGCGCGGGCGCAATTTCTGACCGTGGCGCAGGGGGCCGTTCATGGCTGATTCCACCCGGGCTTTCCCCGTGCTAGGCTCTTTCTCATGGATCACCTGACATCGGACGAAATCGAACGCTACAAGCGCCATATCCTGCTGCCGGAAGTGGGCGGGGAAGGCCAGAAGAAGCTGAAGGGGGCCCGCGTGCTCGTCATCGGCGCCGGTGGGCTGGGTGCCCCCGTGCTGCACTATCTGGCGGCCGCCGGCGTGGGCACGCTTGGCATCGTGGACGACGACCGGGTGTCGCTCTCCAACCTGCAAAGGCAGGTCATTCACGACAGCGGCACGCTTGGCGAATTGAAGACGCAAAGTGCGGCAGATGCCATCGCACGGCTTAACCCGCATGTGCGCACCCTCAGGTTCGAAGATCGCTTCGGGCCTGAATTTGCAGCCCAGCATCTGGCAAGGTTTCACCTGGTCATCGATGGATCGGACAATTTCGACACCCGCTATGCGGCAGCCGATGCGACGGACGCATTCAAGATACCGCTGGTGACGGGGGCCGTCGGCCGTTTCGATGGAACGGTGACGGTGCTGAAACCCTATGAGACCGATGCCGAGGGCCGACAGAATCCGCGTTACCGCGATCTTTTTCCGGAAGCTCCCCCGCAGGGCCTGGTGCCGGTCTGTGCGGAAACCGGGGTCATCGGCGCCCTCACCGGCGTCATCGGCACGCTGATGGCCATGGAAGCGATCAAGCTGATTGCCGGCATCGGCGAACCGCTCGTCGGCCGCCTGCTGATCTATGACGCGCTGGCCGCCACCTTCAACACGATCCGCTACAAGCGCCGCATGAAACCTGAAAGTCGATGATTACCATTGCCCCCATCCCTTCGGACTTTGCCGATTGGCAAGGTCTGCTCTCCCTCATCCTGCAGGCCTTTTCCTATATGGACGCGGTCATTGATCCGCCGTCCTCTGCCCATCGCCTGACGCCGGCGACGCTCGCTGAAAAGGCGCGCGACGAGACGGGCTTTCTTGCCCATGACGGCGACACGCTGGTCGGCTGCATGTTTCTGAAGCCGGAGACGGCCAGTCTTTATGTCGGCAAGCTTGCCATCTCTCCCGCCTGCCAGGGGCGCGGCATCGGCCGGCTGCTACTGCAAGCGGCGGAGGCAGAAGCGAAGCGCTTGAACCTGCCGGCTCTTCGGTTGGACACGCGCATCGAGCTCGTTGCCAATCATGCGACCTTCGCCGCCTGGGGCTTTGCGAAGACCGCGGAAAAATCCCATCCCGGCTATGACCGGCCGACCTTCATCGAAATGCGCAAGACGCTCTGACGGTCCGACCCTTGGCCCCGCGTTCAGCGGCTGAACACGACGCGGGTCTTTGCCACCGGAAACAGGTATTTCGTCACCCAGGCGGTGTTGATCACCCGTCCGTCCGGCTGCAGCACCATCGTGTCATGGAAACGCACGGTGTTGGGCTTTGCCGCCGTGCCAAGGTTGACGAGATAGGTGAACTTCGCAACCTTGCCTTCGATCACCACATCGGTCGAACCGATGACATCCTCACGGGTCCCGCTGTAGCGGCCCTCGCCGGTCTTGGTGAAGCGCCAGGTCTTGGTGTCCTTCTCGCCGTCGGAGAAGACGAAATCCTCGCGCAGCACCAGCGTCTTGCCGTTCCAGCGACCGTCGAGGTCCACCTTGAAATCGCGCCTGACGCCGTTGATGGCGCCAAAAGAGCCGGTGGCGGTCGTCCTGCCGGCGAAATACCGTTCAAACACCAGATCCGCGGCCTCGGCCGTCTGCGTCAGTGTCACCATCGAAAGCCCCATCGTGAGCGAGACCAAAGCCGTTTTCATGGCTGCCTCCTTTCATCTCTGCTGTGGCTTTACGGCGCGTGTTCCCGGCTGGATCGATGAGACGCCAAGAAAGATCGTCACGATGTTGCGAGATCGAAGGAGAGGTCAGGCATGCCTCCTCTCCCGGGGGGCTTCTATCCGACAGGATCGGCATCTCGAAGCAGGAAGGCGCGCCTCAGAGGCGGCTCGGCAGCACGCGGTTCGGGGGCCGATGTCCGTCGAAGAAGGTGCGGATGTTGATGATGACCTTATCGCCCATGTCGATGCGCCCTTCGATCGTCGCCGAGCCCATATGCGGCAAAAGCACCGCCTTGCCATGATGGGCAAGCTTCAGGAGCTTCGGGTTGACCAGCGGCTCGTTGGAAAACACGTCAAGGCCGGCGCCGGCAATCTTGCCCTCGCGCAGCAGCTGGACGAGAGCGGCTTCATCGATGATATCGCCGCGCGCGGTATTGACGATGATGCTCGACGGCTGCATCAGCGCCAGCCGCCGTGCCGACAACAGATGAAACGTCGCCGGCGTCGAGGGGCAGTTGACCGAGACGATATCGACACGCGCCAGCATCTGGTCGAGGCTGTCCCAGTAGGTCGCCTCCAGTTCCTCCTCGGTCGCCGGGTTCACCCGCTTGCGGTTGTGATAATGGATGGACAGGCCGAAGGCCTTGGCGCGGCGGGCAACGGCGGTGCCGATGCGCCCCATGCCGACGATGCCGATGCGCTTGCCGCCGATGCGCCGGCCGAGCATCCAGGTGGGCGACCAGCCGGCCCAGCTTGCGGGCGATTCGGTGAGCACCCGCGAGCCTTCGATCAGACGGCGCAAGACCGCAAAGATCAGCACCATGGTCATGTCGGCTGTGTCTTCGGTGAGCACGTTCGGCGTGTTGGTGACGGTAATGCCCTTCCTGGCCGCCGCATCCACATCGATATGATCGACGCCGTTGGAAAAGCTCGCGATCAGCTTCAGCTGCGGCCCGGCGGCCTCAATCAGCGCCGAATCGATTCGGTCCGTCACGGTCGGCACCAGGACTTCCGCCGTCTTCATTGCCTCCATGAGCTGCTCGGGCGTGCGCACGACATCATCGACGTTCAACTGCGCATCGAACAATTCGCGCATGCGTGTCTCGACCGCATCCGGCAGCTTGCGGGTAATATAAACCTTGGGCTTTTTCCTGGCGGTCATGGGTGTCCTACAGAAGCTCGTTCAGAAGTCGTTAACCAAGATAGGTGACATTCGGCGGATCAGGCGTTTTCTACCAGACCCATCGGCGAAGACAAACAAAACCTCAGCGAGGACCGGCTGCTGTTTGACCGATGGCTCGGGTTTGCAGCACCTGACGACCCGCAAAGAGAAGAAACATGAACCGCTCCATCCGTATCGCCAGCCTCGCAGCCCTGCTTCTCGTCGCCATATCCGGTATCGCCCCGGTGACGGCACCGGCCTTTGCCCAGGGCGCCTCGAAAGGGGCAAGCGGCCTGCCTCTGCCGCGCTTCGTCAGCCTGAAATCCCGCCGCGTCAATATCCGCATCGGTCCCAGCACCGATTATGCCGTCTCCTGGATGTACATGAAGGAGGGGCTGCCGATGGAAATCATCCAGGAATACGAAAACTGGCGCCGCGTGCGCGATGCCGACGGCACCGAAGGATGGGTCAACCAAGCGCTCTTGTCGGGCGAGCGCAGCGCCATTGCCGCCCCCTGGATGCGCAGCAAGGGCCAGGATGTCTTCGTCAACATGCGCCGCGATCCGCAAAGCTCCGCCCAGGTTCTGGCCAAGCTGGAGCCCGGCGTGATCATGCGCCTGAAACAGTGCAACGGCACCTGGTGCCAGGCCATTGCCGGCTCCGTGGAGGGCTGGGTCTCGCAGGCCGAGATATGGGGTGCCTATCCCGACGAAGCCTTCAAGTAGGCCTCAACCGGCTTAAATAAGGCCAGCCTCTTGCCCGGCTTCCTTCAGCGATACCATCGGGCGCGGCCCGAAATGCTGGATGACGATGCCGGCGGCAAGGCAACCCATCTTGCCACACACATCGAGTGGCCGGCCGGCCGTGTAGCCGGCCAGGAATCCGGCGGCAAACAGGTCGCCGGCACCTGTGGTATCCAGCACCTTGTCGATCTTCAACGCCTCAATCTTGAAACGCTCGGTGCCGCGCACGACGATGGCGCCCTCTTCGCTCAACGTGACGCAGGCAAGCTTGCTATCGCCTGCGATGTTTTGAAGCGCCGTTTCCAGATCATCCGTCTCGTAGAGCGACAGAACCTCCTGGCGGTTTGCAAACACGATATCGACCGTGCCGGAGCGCATCAGATCGAGAAACTCGTCGCGGTAGCGGCCGACGCAGAACGGATCGGACAGCGTCATCGACACTTCACGACCGTTTTCATGGGCGATGCGGGCGCATTCGCGGATGGCTTCCTTGGCGCGCGGCGGATCCCAGAGATAGCCTTCGAAATAGGTCACCTTCGACTGGGCCACCACCTCGGGCTCCACATGCTCCGGCCCCAGATCGACGCAGGCGCCGAGATAGGTGTTCATCGAACGCTCGCCATCGGGGGTCACAAAAATCATCGAGCGGGCGGTCGGCGGAAAGGTGCCATCCGGCTTCGTCTCGTAATGCACGCCCTGGGCGCGGATGTCGTGGGCAAAAATCTTGCCAAGCTCATCCTCGGCCACCTTGCCGAAATAGGCCGCACGCCCGCCAAAACTGGCGACGCCCGCTGCCGTATTGCCGGCGCTGCCGCCGGAGGCTTCGTGGGCGGGGCCCATCAGCGCATAGAGGTGTTCCGCGCGTTCCGCATCAATGAGGTTCATGGCAGCCTTGATAATGCCGTTCTCTTCGAGAAACCGGTCGTCGCAGCGTGAAATGATATCCACGATGGCATTGCCGATGGTCAGAACGTCGAACTTGCTCATGAAGCCTTCAATCTCCGCGGTTGGCGACAGCCTCCTCATATAGCTTTCAGAGTTGAAGAAAAGGAAAAAACCGCCGCAGCTTACGGCGAGAACCGTCATTCTCCCGTCACGAAAGGGCGCTATACGTCACATCATCGGATCGCTTCCAGGACCACGGATGAACTGGCAGGAGGCGATACCGGGACCCGGTTTCGGGTGACAAGCGGGCTCGATGCCCGCTTTCTTTTTTTGAGCTGGCGGCCGGGTTCGCGTTTGTCGGTCACGGCCGAATGGGCTAAACGGGGTATCTCCTCTTTGAAAGCCCTTCCCCCGTGTCAGCCGTCTTCGTCAATGTCGCGCCCGTCTTCCTGTTGATCCTCATCGGCTTTCTGGTGGCGCGCACCGGCCTGATGCGCGAAGAGACCGGGGATGCGCTGGCCGAATTCGTCTTCAAGATCGCGCTGCCGACCCTCATCTTTCGCACGCTGGCGGAAGCGCATTTCGAGGGCGCCTCGCCGTTTCGGCTGTGGATCGCCTATTTCGGCGGCGTGGCGGTGACCTGGACCGCGGGCCATCTGATTGCCAAGCATGTTTTCGGGCGCGACGACAAGATCGGCGTGATTGCCGGCATGTCGTCCGCCTTTGCCAACAACGTCTTCATCGGCCTGCCGCTGGTCGGCCGCTCGGTCGGCGATGACGGGTTGGTGGCCCTTTCCATTCTGCTTGCCATCCACCTGCCGCTGATGATGGTGGCTGGCACGATCCTGATGGAACATGCGAGCGCCAAAGTGGATGGTGGCGGGCGGCGCAGCCTGGTGACGGTTCTGAAACAGGTGGCCACCAATCTCTCGCGCAACCCGCTGGTGATTGCGCTGACGTTCGGCCTTGCCTTCAACATCTCCGGCCTTGGCGCGCTTCCGGTCGTGCTGAAGAGCGTGGTGGACCAGATCGCCGCCGTGACTGCCGCGTCCGCGCTTATTTCGCTCGGCATGACGCTGAAGAAATATCCGGTGCATGGCAATCTGTCGCTGGCAGCAGTGATGGCCGTGCTGAAACTGCTGCTGCTGCCGGCTGTCGTTTATGGTCTTGCCCATCTGCTCGGTCTGTCGAAACCCTGGACGGCGGCGATCGTGCTGACCTCTTCGGTGCCGACCGGCATCAATGCCTGGATCATCGCCACCCGCTTCCGCTCCGGCCAGAGCCTTGCCGCCTCGGTGATCAGCATCACCACCATCACCGGCATCGTCACCGTCAGCTTCTGGGCCTGGCTGCTGAGCTGACCTCGGACGCAAAAAGGCCCGGACGAACCGGGCCTTTTCGGACTTCATCGAAAAATCAGTTGGTCGCCGGTGCGGCAGCCGGATCCGGCAGCGGTGCCGGGCTATCGGACAGCGACCGCAGATAAGCGATCACGTTTGCCCGCTCCTGATCGTTCTTCAGGCCGGCAAAGCCCATGGCTGTGCCCTTGATATAGGCCTTCGGCGCCGTCAGGAAGTGGTTAAGATGCTCATAATCCCACTTCTCCGCGCCACCCTTGGAAAAGTCCTTGATGGCCGCGGAATAGCTAAAGGCTTCATGCGCTGCGATCGGCCGATTGACGACGCCCCACAGGCCGGGTCCGACCTTGTTGGGGCTGCTCGGTTCGGCCGAATGACAGCTCGCACATTTCTTGAACACGGTTGCCCCTGCCGTTGCATCGGCGCTGGCCAGCAGCTTGGCGATCGGCACGGCGGCCGGCGCGGCGGCACCGGCAGCGCCACCCTCTGCGGGCGCCTCTTCGGCCACGATGGCAAATCCCGGCTTTTCGGGTGCTTTCGCGTGGAAAAGACCTTCCGAGGCGATCGAGACCGACATCATCACAAAGACAGTGCCGAGCAGGGCCCCCGCGGCCATGTTCGTATAGGAATTCATCCGAGAAAAGCTCCTTCCCGCCCGCCGGCCCACCCGCCGGAATCACAGGCGTCCCACCTTGAAATCCGTTGAAAGCTATGTCTTTTGCAGGATCGGTGCAACCTGAATCACGTTGCAGCCCCTGAGACCTTTTGCCATCCCACCGGCAGTGCCAGAAGAGAAATCAATGCGCAATACGGCTTTTGACAAGACGCTCGTTCTTATTCCGGCGCGCATGGCCTCCACCCGCCTGCCGGGAAAGCCGCTCGCCGACATCAACGGTGCCCCGATGATCGTGCAGGTGGCGCGCCGCGCCCGTGAAGCCGACGTCGGCCGCGTCATGGTGGCCGTCGACGACCAGGACGTCTACAATGCCGTCAAGGCGGCGGGCTTCGACGTGGTGATGACGCGCGCCGACCACCAGTCCGGCTCCGACCGTATCCACGAGGCCCTGGTGGCCGCAGACCCCGACGGCAAGGTCGAATATGTCGTCAACATCCAGGGGGATCTTCCCACCATCGAGGCGGACGCCGTCCATGCCTCGCTGCGTCCGATGCAGGATCCGGCCGTCGATATCGCCACGCTGACCGTCGAGATCGACAACGAGGAAGACAAGGTTCTGCCGCATATCGTCAAGGTGGTCGGCTCGCCGATTGCCGCAAACCGCCTGCGCGCCCTCTATTTCACACGCGCCACCGCTCCTTATGGCGATGGCCCGCTCTACCACCATATCGGCCTTTACACCTATCGCCGCGCAGCGCTCGAACGCTTCGTCACGCTCGGTCCCTCCGTCCTGGAACAGCGCGAGAAGCTTGAGCAATTGCGGGCGCTCGAGGCCGGCATGCGCATCGACGTGGAGATCGTTGACTCCGTGCCGCTCGGCGTCGATACTCCCGCCGACCTTGCCAAGGCGCGTGCGATCCTCGCCAGCCGCCCCCTCTGACCGGACATCCCCTCATGGCTTCGACCACCAATCGCATCGCCTTCCAGGGCGATCACGGCGCCAACTCCGACATGGCCTGCCGGGACATGTTCCCGACCATGGAACCCCTGCCCTGCCCGACCTTCGAGGATGCGTTTACGGCGCTGGAAAGCGGCGAGGCGGATCTGGCGATGATCCCCATCGAAAATACGCTGGCCGGGCGTGTCGCCGACATCCACCACCTGCTGCCCGATTCGCGCCTGCACATCATCGGCGAATATTTCATGCCGATCCGCTTCCAGCTGATGGTGCTGCCGGGCGTTTCGCGCGAAGAGATCCGCACCGTCCACAGCCATATCCATGCGCTTGGCCAGTGCCGCAAGATCATCCGCTCGAACGGCTGGAAGGGCGTCGTCGCCGGCGATACGGCCGGTGCCGCACGGCTGGTGTCGGAGCGTGGGGATCGCTCGATGGCAGCCCTTGCGCCGCGTCTGGCCGCCGGCCTCTACGGGCTTGAAATCATGCAGGAAAACGTCGAGGATTCCGAGCATAACGTCACCCGTTTCGTGGTGCTGTCGCGCGACGAGCAATGGGCTCACCGAACGAGCGCCGACGACCTCATCGTCACCACCTTCGTCTTCAATGTGCGCAATATTCCAGCCGCCCTCTACAAGGCGATGGGCGGCTTTGCGACGAACGGCATCAACATGACGAAGCTCGAAAGCTACCAGATCGGCGGCAAGTTCGTGGCAACGCAGTTTTATGCCGATATCGAGGGACATCCGGAGGATGCGCCGGTGCGCCGCGCCTTGGAGGAATTGCGCTTCTTTTCCGAAAAGGTTCGCATTCTCGGCAGCTATCTCGGCCATCCCATGCGCCGGTCGCTGAACGGCTCGTAACGAGCCTGAAAAGGAGACCGCATGCTTTTGGGGATCTTGGCCGGCCTCCTCACAGGAGCGCTGTGGGGCCTGACCTTTGTGGCCGCGCGCCTCGTGCATCCCTTCTCCGTCTGGGACATCACGATCGGCCGCTACTTCGTCTTCGGCATCACCTGCCTCATCACCATGCTGCATCCGCGCTTTCGCCTGCAGGGTGTCGGCGTCAAGCGCGCGCTGATCGGCATGGCGCTCGGCGTCATTGGATATGTCGGCTATTTTCTGCTCGCCTCGCAGGCCGTCCTTCTGGCCGGTCCCGTCATTCCGCCGCTGATCATCGGCGTCACGCCGGTGGTGCTGCCGGCAATCGCCAACCTGATGGAGCGCACCATCGCCTGGCGCCGGCTTGCCGCACCTCTGGTGATGATTGCGGCCGGCATCCTGGTGGTCAATCTCGAACTGGTGGCTAAGCTCGACATTGCCGGACAGCACATGGTGCTGGCGGGTGCCGGCTGCGCGGTGGCGGCCCTTCTCGTCTGGGTGATCTACGGCATCGTCAATTCCCGCCTGATGCGGGCCGACAATCCTCCAAGCGCCATGGACTGGACCACCCTGCATGGGCTGGGCGCGCTGATCGGTTCGATCCTGCTTCTGCCCATGGCCTCCGACGCCTACCAGACCGTACCCTCCGAGGTGCTGACACGCTTCGTCCTCTGGTCCTTGGTACTGGGCATGGCCGCTTCCTGGCTCGCCACCTGGTGCTGGAGCTTTGCCTCGAACCGGTTGCCGCTGGCGCTGACGGCGCAGCTCATCGTGGCGGAAACCGTCTTCGGCCTGATCTTCGGCCTCACCATGGATCTGCGCCTGCCGACCCCATCGGAAGGGTTCGGCTGCCTGCTGCAGGTGATCGGCGTCTCGCTTGCCGTGCGCGAATTCACCCGGCGGAAAACGGCGTCCTGATCAGCGGCTCCACTCCACCCAGTCGCGCAGCAGGCGATGGGCAATGGCACCGCGCAACGGCGCCGACGGCCCCTCGCCCGCCGGATCGGCCGCCAGCATGGCAGTGACCTCGGCGCGCGAAAACCAGCGGCAATCCTCCAGCTCCTGGGCGTCGATGTGGATCTCCTCGCTCAGAGCCTCGGCGTAGCAGCCGATCATCAGCGAATGCGGCATCGGCCAAGGCTGTGACGCATGATAGCGCACGCGTCCGGTGATGATGCCCGATTCCTCGCGCGTTTCGCGGCGCACGGCATCCTCGATGGTTTCGGCCGGCTCGACGAAACCGGCAAGCGCCGAATACATGCCCGGCGTAAAATGCGGGCCGCGGCCGAGCAGCACGCGATCACGTTTCTCATCGACGGTCAGCATGATGACGACGGGATCGGTGCGCGGAAACATCATATGCGCGCAGGCCGGACAGATGCGCTTGTAGCCGGCAAGGCGGCTTTGCGTCCTCGTGCCGCATTTGCCGCAGAAGCGGTTGGCCTCGTTCCAGTGGAGAAGGCTGACGGCCTGCGCCACCTCGCCCAGCACCTCCTCCTCGACCAGGCCATCGCGCAGGGCCGAGCGGGGATCCGTCAGGCGGAACGACAGTGCAAGCGCGTCCGCAGGCTCAAGGACCGGAATGGCAAGGCGCGGCGACCCATCCTGGCGCTTTCCCAAAAGGATGGCGCCCGCCAGATCCGGCCGAAAAGCCTCAAGCTCCGCACGCTCAAACAGCGGATCAAGCCTGCCCCCGGTCTCCTTCAGCAGGAGCCGGTTGCCGGTAAAGGCAAGGATGGTCGCGCCGCCCACCGCCAGCGCCTGTTCAAGGCTGTCTTCCGTGCGGTGTTCGGCGTCGCGGTCCAGCCGGTTGCCGGTAAAGGCCGTCAGCCGGCTTGCTTCGCCATGCGGGGAATCGGTATCGAAGAGGGAAAGGGTCATGGGGCCAGATCTTGCAGGGTCAGAGGGCTTTTTCAAGCGCGAGGAGAAAGGCGCGCTTGTCTTCCTGCGCGTAGGCTACGGCAGAACCGTGGCCCCAGATCGGCCCTGGCCAGTTGGGATCCCCCTCGTTTCGCGCCACCACATGAACGTGTAGCTGCGACACGATATTGCCGAGCGCCCCGACATTGATCTTTTTCGCGCCGGTGACCCGCTTCAGTGCCTGCGCCACGAGGTTCGTCTCGAAGGTCAGCATGGCCTGGTCAAGCGGCGTCAGCTCGAAGATCTCGGTCATTTCCGGCCGCTGCGGCACCAGCATCAGCCAAGGCCAGCGGCTGTCGTTCAGGATGCGCAGCTGACAAAGGCCCAGAACCGTCACGAGATCGGAATCGCGCGCCAGCCGGGCATCCAGGTCGAAATGGCTCAAGGGTTTCCTCCTGCTTTTTTGTCTTGCTAGCAGTTTTTTGGAAGCTTGGCTTGCATTTGCGTACGTTATTGCCGATATGTCGCCTCGGGAGGTTGGTGGTGGACGAGCCACTCGCCAACCGGGTCAGGTCCGGAAGGAAGCAGCCCTAACGAGCCAGGCACGGGTCGCCGTGCCAGCCTCCCACCTCATTTCCTAGTTGGCCAGCGTCCGGTCGGTCCGCAATCCGGCAGAGGCCGGGGGCGGTCTTGAAGAAGGCTGGCGGAACCTCATGAGCGACATAGAGCCGCCGGTAAACGGGCCGACAGTTTCGGGAAACACCGCGACGGCCAGCAATGCCGGCTACCGGGTCCTGGCACGAAAATACCGCCCGAAGGATTTCTCCGACCTGATGGTCGGCCAGGAACCGATGGTGCGCACCCTCACCAACGCGTTCGAGACCGGCCGCATCGCGCAGGCCTACATGCTGACCGGCGTGCGCGGCGTCGGCAAGACGACGACCGCCCGCATTCTGGCGCGCGCGCTGAATTACAAGACGCCCGAGATCGACAAGCCGACCATCGACCTTCGCATCCCCGGCGAACATTGCCAGGCGATCATGGAAGGCCGCCATGTCGACGTGATCGAGATGGACGCTGCCTCCCATACCGGCATCGACGATATCAGAGAAATCATCGAGCAGGTGCGCTACCGCCCGGTATCGGCGCGCTACAAGGTCTATATCATCGACGAAGTGCACATGCTCTCGACGCAGGCCTTCAACGGCCTGTTGAAGACGCTCGAAGAGCCGCCGGAGCATGTGAAATTCATCTTCGCCACCACCGAAATCCGCAAGGTTCCGATCACCGTCCTGTCGCGCTGCCAGCGATTTGACCTGCGCCGCATCAGTGCGGCCGATCTGGTCGGCCTGTTCTCGACCATTCTCGACAAGGAAGCCGTGCCCTTCGAGCCGGAGGCGCTCTCCATGGTGGCGCGTGCCGCCGAGGGTTCGGCGCGCGACGGCCTGTCGCTCCTCGACCAGGCGATTGCCCATGGCGGCGGCAGCGTGCAGGTGGAAACCGTGCGCGGCATGCTGGGCCTTGCCGACCGCGCCCGCATCGTCGATCTCTTCGAGCATGTGGTGAAGGGCGATGTGACGGCGGCGCTGTCCGAATTTACCGCCCAGTATGAAGCCGGCGCGAGCCCCGTCGTGGTGCTGACGGATCTCGCCGACTTCACCCATCTCGTCACCCGCATCAAATATATTCCGGATGCCGCCGACGACCCGTCCTTGAGCGAAGTGGAGCGCCTGCGCGGCGCCGAATTTGCCGGCACGGTTGCCGTCAGCACGCTGTCGCGCATCTGGCAGATGCTGCTGAAGGGCATTCCGGAGGCTGAAAATTCGTCGCGTCCGGCCGGCGCTGCCGAAATGGTGCTGATCCGGCTCACCCATGCCGCGCACCTTCCCTCGCCGGAAGATGCCGCGCGCCGCATGGCCGATCTTCTCTCCAGCGGCGGCAGCGATCCGGCGGCCTCACCCTCGCCGGCCGGCAATGGCAATGGCGGCGCGCGCGCAATGGCGGCCCCGCAGATGACGGCAATGGCACGCGGTTCCGATGCGGGACAGGCTGCCCGCATGCCTTCAGGCGGCGCGACCGCCATGCTGGCCGCTGTCCCAGCCTCCTCCCCGCCGATGGCGATGGGGCAGACCGAGGCGCAGCCGGATGCCAGGCCCGCGCCGCAGCAGAAACAGCAGACGCAGCCGAAGGTGTCGATCACCTCGCTGTCGGACATTGCCGATCTCTGCACCAAGAATCGCGATCCGAAGCTGAAGGCGCTGTTGCGCGGCTTCGTGCGGCTGGTGAAGGTGGAACCCGGCCGGCTCGAAATCAACCTGCCGACCGATGCGCCGAAAAGCATTGTCGGCGACCTGCAGAAGCGCCTCGAAGAATGGACCGACATCCGCTGGATGGTGATCCTCAGCCGCGAAGCCGGGTCGCAGACGCTGTCCGAGCAGGAAACGGAGGCCCGCGAGGCGCGCCTCACCGATGCGCGATCCGATCCGGATGTCGCCGCCATCCTGTCGCAGTTTCCCGGCGCCCGCATCACCGACGTGCGCATCCGGGTGGCGGAGATAACGGACGATGCCGACGAGGCGCCGCCACCGGCAACCATCGAAAGTGCCGAGGGCGATATCCTGCCCGGCGACGACATGGAATTCTAACGACAAGCATAAAGGAGCGACCCGATGCGCGACATCATGGGCATGATGGGCAAGGTCAAGGAAATGCAGGCCAAGATGGAAAAGGTGCAGGAGGAGATCGCTGCCCTTGAAATCGAAGGCAAGGCCGGTGGCGGCCTCGTCACTGTCGTCCTCAACGGCAAGGGCGAGATGCGCGGCCTGAAGATCGACCCCTCCCTCTTCAAGGAAGACGAGGTGGAAATCCTCGAAGACCTGATCGTTGCCGCCCACAAGGACGCCAAGGACAAGGGCGAAGCCCAGGCGCAGGAAAAGATGGCAGCCTTGACCGCCGGCCTGCCGCTGCCGCCCGGCATGAAGCTGCCGTTCTAACTAAGGCGCAAGGCCGCAGCGGGAACGCTGGGAAACAAGCTTTTGCGGTCTAAGACAGTGCATGAGGGCAAACGAGTCGCCACAATGTCCCTTCTCCCCGTCAAAACCAGGGCTGTCTCATATGAGACAAGTCCCCTCCCAAACCCTCCCCACAAGGGGGAGGGCTTAATCCAGTCGCACCGTCTGATGCGGGAACAGGGCGCTTGTCACGTCGCTTCTCCCCCCTTGTGGGGGAGATGCCCGGCAGGGCAGAGAGGGTCTTATTTCAAATGCGATAGCCCTACCGTTAAAACGGGGAGAAGGTGCCGGCAGGCGGATGAGGGGCAGACAGCCCCGCCTCAGCTGCCCGCCTTTTCCAGGTCCGCGCGGAGCTTCGTGTGGATCGGTGCTGAGAGATACCGCGCCCGGTCTTGCGGCGTCAGCCTCTTGCCGAAGGTGCGCATCATCTCCGCGATCGGCACTTTTTCGCCGGTAAAAGCGACGTGGCTGGCGTCTTCCTCCGGGCTTGCCGTTCCGGGCTTCAGAACACGGCAGTAAATGCCAGGCCGGGCCGCTGCCATGTACCGCTTGGCAAATGCCGCGTCTCCCATCCGGGCCGAAAACGTGTTGCAGGGAATGCGCGCCGAGGTCGCCTCGAGCACTACGCCGCCCGAGAGGCAGAACCGGTCACCGGCTGCGACATCGCGGTTGTCGAGCCCGTCGATGACGAGATTTTCGCCGAACGTGCCGGGCTCTATCGGGCGGCCCAGCGCCTCAGCCCACCAGTCCAGTGTCAGGCTGCCTTCCACATAGACCGCCTGATCCGGCCCTCCATGATATTTGCGGTTGCAGATCCTGTCCCCGACAAGGCCGGTTTCATCGATGAGCACCGCCGCCGCGACCGGGTGCTTGTTGATGCCGGTCTTGTAGCTTTTTCCCGGCAGTTTTTCCGCCTGACCCAGGCAGATGGCGCTGACTTTCATGCGGCAAGCCTCACTTTACGACTGCGTTTTGGCGATTCCGTTTTGCAGACATATGGTCTAAAAGCGGCGCATGGCAAAACGTGTGACCGGTCCGGAAATCGAAAAACTCATCCAGCTGCTGGCAAAGGTTCCGGGGCTTGGCCCCCGCTCCGCCCGGCGCGCGGCGCTTCATCTCATCAAGAAGCGCGAACAGCTGATGGGGCCGCTGTCGGCCGCGATGGGCGAGGCCTATGACAAGGTGAAAGTCTGCTCGCGCTGCGGCAATGTCGATACGGTCGACCCTTGCACGGTCTGCACCGACGAGCGACGCGACCAGGCCGTCATCATCGTGGTGGAGGATGTGTCGGACCTCTGGGCGCTGGAGCGGGCCGGCGCGATGAACACGTCCTACCACGTGCTTGGCGGCACGCTGTCGCCGCTCGATGGCGTCGGACCGGATGACCTCAACATCAAGGGTCTCATCGACCGGGTGAGCGAAGGCGGCATCCGCGAAATCATTCTTGCGGTGAACGCCACCGTCGAGGGACAGGCGACGGCCCATTACATTACCGACCGTCTGGGCGATCTCGACGTGCGCATCACGCGGCTTGCCCATGGCGTGCCGGTCGGCGGCGAGCTTGACTATCTCGACGAGGGCACGCTGACGGCAGCGCTTCGTGCGCGCACCGCGATCTGAGGAGAACAGGCTCATGTTGAGAACGACTGCCCGGTGGCGCATAGCCGGCGCCATCGCCATTCTTGCCCTGTCTCTCCTGCCGCTTCCGGCGCTGGCCGCCCCCTCCAAAGCTCAGGTGGAAGGGCAGTTCCGCACCTGGCTTGCCAGCGAAATCACGCCAGAGGCGCGCAAGGCCGGCGTTTCCGCTCGCACCGTCGAGAACGCGCTGAACGGCGTGAAACTGTATTGGGACCTGCCGGATCTGGTGCCGCCCGGCACCACGCCACCGAAGGAGCGCGACCAGAGCCAGGCGGAGTTTTCATCACCCGGCGCCTATTTTTCCGAGCAGCGGCTGCAGGGCCTTGCCGTGACCGGCCGGTCGCTTGCCGCAACCCATGCCGCAACGCTGCGCAAGATCGAGCAGACCTATGGCGTGCCAGGCGCCATCGTGCTCGCCGTCTGGGGTCGAGAATCCGGCTATGGGCGGGCAAAGCTGCCCTACCCGGCACTCGACGTCCTGGCGACGAAAGCCTTCATGTCGACCCGCAAGGAGATGTTCCGCACCGAACTCATCGATGCGCTGCGCATCATCGAGCATGGCGACATCACTCCCGACAGAATGATGGGCTCCTGGGCGGGCGCCCTTGGCCAGCCGCAGTTCATGCCGTCGAGCTATGCCCGCTATGCGGTGGATTTCGACGGCGACGGACGCGCCGACATCTGGAATTCGGTGCCGGACACGCTGGCCTCGATTGCCCATTATCTGGCGCTGAAGGGCTGGAGCCGAGGGCGCAACTGGGGATTTGAGGTGTCTATCCCGCAAAACGTCTCCTGCGCGCAGGAGGGGCCGGATCTGGCCAAGCCGATTTCCACCTGGGCTGGCATGGGCATCCGCCGCGTCTCGGGCAAGGCCTTTCCCTCCACGGAGCAGAGGGTGGACGGCATGATGCTTGTGCCGGCCGGCCGCCACGGTCCGGAATTCATCGTCACGCCGAATTTCTACGTGCTGAAGGAATACAACAATTCCGACCTCTACGCGCTCTTCATCGGCAATCTGGCCGATCGTATCGCCTATGGCGGCAGCGCCTTCGAGGGCAGTTGGGGGCCGGTCGGGAAAATGCTGCGATCGGATGTACTCGCTATGCAGAAGACCTTGCAGTCCAAGGGCTACGATGTCGGCAATGCCGATGGGCTTGCCGGCTTCAAGACCCGCCGTTCGCTCGGTGATTGGCAGACGAAAACCGGCCTTTCCCCCACCTGTTTTCCCGACGAGAGCCTGAAGGCAAAGCTACGCTGACGGCTCACTTTCGAGCCTCAACAGACTATCTCGGTATAGGCAGCATCAACGCCGATTTTTGAAATAGAACATGAGCGCTTTGACGCTGATTGCCATTGTGAACGCGGCCAAAACGAGCCACAGGCCGGCGAAAACGTAGAATGCAGCGGGGTCGCTACTCAGCTCGATCAGTGTGCTGTCCCTTCTGCTCAAACCCATGATGACCCCGTTGATCAGATGATGAACCACCATGCCCAAGACTATGGGTCCTAAAAGGATCTTGCCAATCAAAGCACAATAAAACTTGAGACGACCTTCTTCCACCCGAAAACCTCACAACTCCTGCCTTCGTGGTTCGTCACACGACAAGATCCGGCGCTATCAAACACCATATCAATCCGCTTATCGCGTATTCTTGACGAAAATCTCGACCTCTTCCATGTTAATGAACTTGAAATATACATTGGGACGAAGCTGGCAACGGTCGGAAATCGGGAAATGAGACCACTAGAGCGTTAGCTTCAAACCCGCATGGCTGTTTTCAAAGCCAAGCTTTTCATAGAAGCGCAGGGCATCCTCGCGCCTGCGATCAGAGGTGAGTTGCACGAGCCTGCAGCCGCGCTTTCGACACGCCTCGATGGCCCAGACCATCATGTCGCGGCCGATGCCGCGTCCACGCGCCTGCCCGGCCACCCGCACACTTTCGATCTGCCCGCGCCACAGGCCAAGCCGCGACAGGCCGGGGATGAAGCTTACCTGAAGACAGCCGATCACCTGACCCTCTTCGGACACGGCGACGGCGAGCATCTGGTTTTCATCCCGGTCGATGGCCTCGAAGGCCTCGACATAGCGCCGATCGACGGGATCCGACACCACTTCGCGGGCAAGGCCCAGCGCGTCGTCGGCAAGCATGGCGACGATGGCGGAAAGGTCGTCGCGGCGTGCCTTGCGGATCGTCACCATGCGTGCCTCCGAGAATCCGTTGCTGTCAGTGGTGAATATCAAGCGCAGACTTCAGAAAGACTTCGTCGCGCGCATTAAGCGGCGGAATGGCCTGGCGCTCGATCATGCGGTGGACGCGCGGTCCCTCCGGCCCGGCATGAAGCGCCCGGATGCGCGACCAGACCTCGGCATCGGCCTGGGTGCGGCGCTGGTTGTGGCGCACGTAATCAGCCCAGGTTGCCGTGTGATAGGTTTCCGTCCAGATATCCGGGTTTTCCAGGTCGCGCAGCAGCCCCCATTGGCGCGCGCCGTCACGGATGCGGATGCGCCGGCGCTCCGACATCAGGGTCAGGAACTCGGCGACGTTTTCCTCGCGGATCGTATAATCGACGAGCAGCACGATCGGGCCGCTGCGCGGCTGGAGGTCGAGCCTCAGCGAGGGTTCGCGAAAGGTGTTGACGGGATCAAGGTTCAGCGTTTCCAGCGAGGGCAGCCACAGTTTCCAGCCGATCGCGGCGCCCACCACCATGGCAAGGCTTGCCAGCATCAGCGCCGTCGCCACTCCATGCTCTTCGGCAAGCGCGCCCCAGACCCAACTGCCAACTGCAATGCCGCCGAAGGCCGCCGTCTGGTAGAAGGAAAGCGCCCGCCCGACCACCCAGCGCGGCGTCGACAGCTGCACCGTGGTGTTGAACAGGGAAAGCGCCAGCACCCAACAGGCGCCGGGGATCAGAAGCACGAGACAGGTGAGCCAAGTGACGGTCGACAGCGCGGAGACCACGGCACTGACTGCAAAGCCGGTAAAGGCGATGCGCACGATCATCTCGCTCGAAAACATCTCGCGCAGCCGGGCATTCAGCATGGCGCCGCCCACCGCCCCGACGCCGAAAGCGCCTAGCATGAAGCCATAGGTCAGCGGCCCGCCGGAGACGAGATCGCGGGCGACCAGCGGCAGAAGCGCCAGGATGGCGCTCGCCGAAAGACCGAAGAGAGCCGAGCGGAACAGCACGTTCAGGAGTTTCGGTGACATCGCCACATAGCCGAAGCCGGCCGACAGCGCCCGCCCCAGCGTTTCGCGCGGCAGCCTGCTTTCCGCCTCCTCCTGCTTCCAGCGCCACAGCGCATAGATCAGCGCAAAATAGCTGGTGGCATTGACGGCAAAGGCCGCAGCCGCCCCGAAAGCTGCGACAATGGCGCCGCCGATGGCCGGGCCGACGCTTCGGGTGATGTTGAAGCCGACGCTGTTCAGCGTCACCGCCGCCGGCAGAACAGGGCGCGGCACGAGATCCCCGACAGACGCCTGCCAGGACGGATTGTTGAGCGCCGTGCCGCAGCCGATGAGGAAGGTGAAGGCAAGCAGCGCCCAGGGTGTCAGCCAACCGAAGAAGGCAAAGACCGTCAGCAAAAGCGAGATCGCCAGCATGAAACCCTGCGCCGTCAGCATGATGCGGCGGCGGTTGTAATTATCGGCAAGGGCGCCTGCGACCAGCGAAAACAGCATGATCGGCAGCGCCGTGGAGGACTGCACCAAGGCCACCATGTTCTCCGACGAGGAAATCGCCGTCATCATCCAAGCAGCCCCCACGGCCTGGATCAGCCCACCGAAATTGGAGGCGATGCTGGCAATCCAGATGGTGCGGAATGTCTGGTAACCGAAAGGCGCCAGGGGTGAGACCCGCTCGGGCACGGTGAACCTCTTCATGCTCTTGATGCTGCCGGCTAAACTAGTCAGCGCCGAGCTGACGGCAAGCGCAAAAACACAGCGGCCCGTCCTCATACCACCGATCTGCGCCGCCCGGCCGCAAACCTCTCCAGCGAGCCGCCGCAGTCTGGATCAGCCGCGCGCGGAGCGCTTCCTTGCCCGCAAATACCCAGGCTTTGCGGGCACGCTTGCAATTGCGGCGCTGAAAGCGTATATGGCTCTCATATTCTTGATCGTCAGATGAAGGGTGGGGCCTGACCGGGACCCGCTCTTTTTTGTTAGGCGGTCAGTTCGCAGCATCATCGCCGGGACGGCGACAGCGCCGAAAGACCAAATGCAGGACAGCACCAAGGAACCGCGTCTCATCGTCGAGACAGGCCTCGACCTCCGGGTCGCCGAAATCATCGAGCCGACGCTCGAAGCAATGGATTTCCGTCTCGTCAGGGTTCGTCTGATGAACCAGAACGGCCTGACCTTGCAGATCATGTGCGAGCGTGACGACGGAACCATGGATGTCGAGGGCTGCGAAGCCGTATCCATGGCGGTTTCTCCGGTTCTGGATGTGGAAGATCCGATCGACAAGGCGTATCATCTGGAAGTGTCGTCGCCCGGCATCGACCGTCCGATGGTGCGCAAGTCCGATTTCAGCCGCTGGAGCGGGCACCTCTTGAAGTGCGAGACCTCCGTGATGCTCGATGGCCGCAAGCGTTTCCGCGGCAAGATCATCGCAACCGACGAGAATGGTTTCACGCTGGAGCGCGACCAGGCCGCCTATGGCGAAGAGCCGCGCGTGACCGTGCCCTATTCGGCGCTGGCCGAGGCAAAGCTGATCCTGACCGACGACCTGATCCGCGACGCCTTGAAGGCCGACAAGCTGGCCAAGGCCGAAGCTGCAAACCAGAACGACGAAGACCTGAGTGATGACGACCTGGGTGAAGATCACCAGGGCTGACCGCTCCCGGACCAACCGATCCACGCTGCCTGCCTTGCAGGCACGAACCCATTCGATCTACGGAGACCGACGACAATGGCAGTGAGTGCGAACCGGCTAGAACTTCTGCAGATTGCAGATGCAGTGGCGCGCGAAAAGGTCATCGACCGCGAGATCGTGCTGGCCGCAATGGCCGACGCGATCCAGAAGGCCGCCCGCTCGCGTTACGGCACCGAAAGCAATATCCGCGCCGACATCAATTCCAAGACCGGCGAAATCCGCCTGCAGCGTCTTCTGGAAGTGGTCGATCACGCGGAAGACTACACGACGCAGATCCCGCTGGCGCTCGCCCGCGACCGCAATGTCGATGCCAAGATCGGCGACTTCATTGCCGATCCGCTGCCGCCGATGGACTTTGGCCGCATCGCGGCCCAGTCGGCCAAGCAGGTCATCGTGCAGAAGGTGCGCGAAGCCGAGCGTGACCGGCAGTTCGACGAGTTCAAGGATCGCGTCGGCGAAATCGTCAACGGCACCGTCAAGCGCGTCGAATACGGCAACGTGATCGTCGATCTCGGCCGTGGCGAAGGCATCATCCGTCGCGACGAAATGATCCCGCGCGAAAACATGCGCTATGGCGATCGTGTTCGCGCTTACGTCTACGACGTGCGCCGCGAGCAGCGCGGTCCGCAGATCTTCCTGTCGCGCACACATCCGCAGTTCATGGTGAAGCTGTTCACCATGGAAGTGCCGGAAATCTACGACGGCATCATCCAGATCAAGTCGGTGGCCCGTGATCCGGGTTCGCGCGCCAAGATCGCCGTCATCTCGAACGATTCGTCGATCGATCCGGTCGGCGCCTGCGTCGGTATGCGTGGTTCGCGCGTCCAGGCCGTCGTCGGCGAGCTGCAGGGCGAAAAGATCGACATCATTCCGTGGAGCCAGGATCCGGCTTCCTTCATCGTCAACGCCCTGCAGCCGGCGGAAGTCGCCAAGGTGGTTCTGGATGAAGACGCAGAGCGCATCGAAGTGGTTGTTCCCGACGAGCAGCTGTCGCTCGCCATCGGCCGTCGCGGCCAGAACGTGCGCCTTGCCTCGCAGCTGACCGGCTGGGACATCGACATCATGACGGAAGCCGAGGAATCGGAACGCCGCCAGAAGGAATTCAACGAACGCACCAATCTCTTCATGGACGCGCTCGATGTCGACGAGATGGTCGGCCAGGTTCTGGCATCGGAAGGTTTCGCGCAGGTCGAGGAACTGGCCTATGTCGAGCTGGACGAAATCGCCTCCATCGACGGTTTCGACGAAGATACCGCCAGCGAAATCCAGATGCGCGCCAAGGAATACCTGGAGCGCCTCGAAGCCGAAATGGATGCCAAGCGCGTCGAACTCGGCGTAGAGGACGAGCTGAAGCAGATCGATGGCCTCACCGGCAAGATGCTGGTGGCGCTGGGCGAAGACGGCATCAAGACGGTGGAAGACTTTGCCGGCTGCGCCGCCGACGACCTCATCGGCTGGTCGGAACGCAAGGACGGCGAGACGAAGAAGTTCGAAGGCCTGTTCTCCAAGTTCGACGTATCGCGCGTCGAGGCGGAAAACATGATCGTGCAGGCCCGCCTGCTGGCCGGCTGGATCACCGAGGAAGACCTTGCACAGCAGCAGGCTGACGGCGAAGACGCCGAGTTGGCGGACGAGGAGGCGGACGCCGCAGTTCAGGAATGATTGCGGCGGCTGAGGCCGGTGACGGGAGCGCAGACGATGCGGAATTGGTTGTGAACGACCGGACCTGCATCGTCACGCGCCAGGCCGTTTCGCCGGAAAAGCTGATCCGCTTCGTGGCGGCACCCGATGGAACGGTGGTGCCGGACCTGAAGCGGCAATTGCCGGGCCGGGGATGCTGGGTGTCGATGGATCGTGCGCTGGTGGAAACCGCCATCAAGCGCAAGATCTTCGCCCGCGCCCTGAAGGCGGACGTGAAGGCGGCCCCGGAACTTGCCGCGCTGGTGGATAGACTGCTGGTGGCGGACCTTGCCGGCATGATGAGCTTGGCGCGCAAGGCGGGCCAGTTCGTTTCCGGCGCCACGAAAGTGGATGCCGCGATCCGCTCGGGCCAGGCGCTCGGCGTGTTCCATGCATCGGATGCGGCAGCGGACGGTGTGCGAAAATTGGACCAAGCCCGCAAGGCCTGGCGGCTCGGAACCGAGAGCGACGAGGAGATCCCCTCCTTCATGCTCTTTGCCGCAGCCGAAATGGACGAACTGATGGGCCAGAGTGCTTTTATCCATGCCGCGGCGCTTGCCGGACAGGCGGGTGAGGGTGTAGTGAAACGCGCAACCATGCTCGATACGTACCGCAACGGCGGTCACTCCGGAGCAAATGGCGGCGCTGGCCGGTCAGAGACATGACGTGGTCACCGGCATTCGCCGGCAGCCGCACTGGAAAAGTGTATTGAACGACAGGATCTGATGGCTTCCATCTCTGTTCCTGTCGGAAGGAACAGGAACGGATGACCGACAACAAAGACGACAAGACGCTCAGCGTTACGGCAAAGAAGACCCTCACCCTGAAGCCTTCGGGGATGAGCCAGGGTACCGTGCGCCAGGAAATGGGTCGCGGTCGCACCAAGGCGGTCGTGGTGGAAACGCGCAAGCGTCGCCCGCTGCGTCCGGAAGACGAAAAGCCGATTACACCGATCGTGACGCCCGTTGCAGCGCCGGCCGCTCCGGCACCGCGCGCCGAACAGCCGGCTCCCCAGCCTGTTGCTGCCGCACCGGCGGTAGCGCCGGCGGCGCAGGCCCCGGCACCCGCAGCACCGGTTGCTTCCACGGCCGCTCCGCGCCCCGCAGCGCCCCAGCCGCAGCGTCCGGCTCAGACTTCGGGCTATGGCGCAGGCCAGAACAACCAGCAGCGCCCGAACCAGCAGGGCAACCGCCCGCAGCATTCGCAGCAGCGCCCGTCCTCGTCGCAGCCGCAGCGCCCCTCGCAGCCGCAGCGCCAGCCGGATCGTCCGCGCACCGTCCTGCACGATCTCTCCGCGAGCGAAATGGACGCCCGCCGCCGCGCGCTTGCCGAAGCGCAGGCCCGTGACGTGATCGAAGCGAAGCAGCGTGCGGAAGAAGAAGCCCGCCGCAAGATCGAGGACGAGCGTCGCGCCGCCGAACAGGCGATCGAGAACGAGCGCCTGGCAGCAGAAGCCAAGCTTCGCGCCGAAGAAGCCGAAAAGGCGGGCCCGGTGGCGCCTGCTCCGGTCGAAGCCCCGGTTGAACGCGCAGCCGCACCGGCGGCAGCCCGTGCGCCCGAAGGCCGTCCGCAGGCCCCGCGTGCCCCGGTTACGGCACCGGCTGCCGGTCTTCCCGGTGCCGTGCGTGGCCGCAAGAGCGGTGACGAGGACGATGATCGCGGTCCCGCGCGTGGCGCCCCGAACCGTGGCAAGGTAACCGCTCCGGTTCCGGCGAAGGTTCCTGCCCGCCCGAAGGTCGAGGAAGACCGTCGCCGCGGCAAGCTGACCGTCACCACCGTCAGCACGGACGATGACGGCAACGCCCGTGGCCGCTCGATGGCCGCGACCCGTCGCCGCCAGGAAAAGTTCCGCCGCAGCCAGATGCAGGAAACCCGCGAAAAGGTCATGCGCGAAGTCATCCTGCCGGAAACCATCACCATTCAGGAACTGTCGCAGCGCATGTCCGAACGCGCCGTCGACGTCATCAAGTACCTGATGAAAGAAGGCCAGATGATGAAGCCGGGCGACGTCATCGACGCCGACCTTGCCGAACTCATCGCGACCGAATTCGGCCATACCGTCAAGCGCGTCTCGGAATCCGACGTCGAAGAAGGCATCTTCAACGTCAAGGACGACGAAGGCGAGCTGGTATCGCGTCCTCCGGTCGTCACCATCATGGGTCACGTCGACCACGGCAAGACCTCGCTGCTCGACGCTATCCGCAAAACTTCGGTCGTGTCGGGCGAAGCCGGTGGCATCACCCAGCATATCGGTGCCTATCAGGTCGAACAGAACGGCCAGAAGATCACCTTTATCGACACCCCCGGCCACGCCGCCTTTACGGCCATGCGTGCCCGTGGCGCCCAGGCGACGGATATCGCGATCCTCGTGGTTGCCGCCGACGACAGCGTGATGCCGCAGACGATTGAATCGATCAACCACGCCAAGGCCGCCAACGTGCCGATCATCGTGGCGATCAACAAGATCGACAAGCACGAGGCAAACCCGGACAAGGTTCGCCAGCAGCTTCTGCAGCACGAAGTCTTCGTGGAATCCATGGGCGGTGAAGTGCTCGATGTCGAGGTTTCGGCAAAGAACAAGCTCAACCTAGACAAGCTGCTCGAAGCCGTGCTGCTGCAGGCGGAAATCCTTGACCTCAAGGCCGACCCGACGCGCACAGCCGAAGGCACCGTCATCGAAGCCCAGCTCGATCGCGGCCGTGGCGCCGTGGCAACCGTTCTCGTCCAGAAGGGAACGCTGCGTCCGGGCCAGATCATCGTGGCCGGCGACCAGTGGGGCCGTGTGCGCGCGCTGGTCAACGACCAGGGCGACCACGTCAAGGAAGCAGGTCCTGCCATGCCGGTCGAAATCCTCGGCCTGTCGGGCACGCCCGCTGCCGGTGACAAGTTCGCCGTGGTTGAAAACGAAAGCCGTGCCCGCGAAATCTCCGAGTATCGTCAGCGTCTGGCCCGCGACAAGGCCGCTGCCCGTCAGTCGGGTCAGCGCGGTTCGCTGGAACAGATGATGAGCCAGCTGCAGAACACCGGTTTCAAGGAGTTCCCGCTGGTCATCAAGGCCGACGTGCAGGGTTCCGTCGAAGCCATCGTTGCCGCTCTCGACAAGCTCGGCACCGACGAAGTGCGGGCCCGCATCGTCCATTCGGGCGCCGGTGCCATCACGGAATCGGATATCTCGCTCGCCGAGGCGTCCAATGCCGCCATCATCGGCTTCAACGTGCGCGCCAATGCGCAGGCCCGGACCGCTTCCGAGCGTGCCGGCATCGAGATCCGCTACTACAACATCATCTACGATCTGGTGGATGACGTGAAGGCGGCGATGTCGGGCCTGCTCTCGCCGGAACGTCGCGAAACCTTCCTCGGCAATGCCGAGATCCTCGAGGTGTTCAACATCACGAAGGTCGGCAAGGTCGCCGGTTGCCGCGTCATCGAAGGCAAGGTGGAGCGTGGTGCGGGCGTGCGCCTGGTGCGCGACAACGTCGTCATCCACGAAGGCAAGCTCAAGACGCTCAAGCGCTTCAAGGACGAAGTCTCCGAAGTGCCGATGGGCCAGGAATGCGGCATGGCCTTCGAGAATTACGAAGACATCCGCGCCGGTGATACGATCGAATGCTTCCGCGTGGAACATATCACGCGCACACTCTGATCGACGTCAGCCGTCAGACAATCAACGCCGGGCCCTCATGCCCGGCGTTTTTTTTTGTGCCGTTCAGCCGCCTCTGCGTCCTCACGCGCTGCACTCTGCAAAAGTTGAATAACAAGCTCGGCTTTAACGGCACATTATAGTTGCTAAAGGCACTCAAGTTTATTATCGGGGTAGGCAACTGGCGTGGCCGCGCGGGATTAATCCGGTGCGACACCGCGTTGGGCGCCCGCTTTCTGCAGCAATGGCCAGACCGGCCGGGTGCCCTGGCCCCTGCGTAAGATCATCCGGAGTTTGCCTGATGCCGATCCTGTCCCTCCCGTCCACCGCCTCTGCCCGCCAAGCAAAGACAGGTGCAGCCGGCGGCCTTGCGGCTCTTGTCCTGGCCGCTTCGCTGGCTGCCGCCCCGGCCTGGTCGCAGACGCCGCCTGCCCCGGAGGCGCCAGGCACCACCCAGCCGCGCCTTGCCCAGCCAACGGCACCAGCACCCGAGGTACCAGCGGCAGGTGCGACCGAACCATCGGCCGCTTCTCCGGCCGCGCCCTCGGCCACTCCCCCAACCAACCAGACACCAGTGTCCCCTACCCCCGATCCGGCCGTCTCCGGCGCCCAGCCTCTGACGCTACCGTCGGCTGCCGCGGAAGAGCCTGTCGGTGTGCCGACGTCGCTGGTCGATCCGCAGGCGCGCGGCGATATCCCGCATAATCTGTCGCCCATCGGCATGTTCATGGCCGCCGACTGGGTGGTGAAGGGCGTCATGATCGGGCTTGCGGTCGCCTCGCTGATCACCTGGACCGTATGGCTTGCGAAATCGCTGGAACTAGCAGCGGCGCGGCGCCGGGTGAAGGGCGTGATCAAGGCGATCGCCCGGGCAAAGACGCTGTCCGAGGCGCTGAACGCCACCGAAAAGCGCGGCGGTCCCGCAGCCCTGATGCTGCGCGAGGCGGCAACGGAGCTGACGCTGTCCGAGGGTGCGCTTGATCATGCGGAAAACAGCGGCGTGAAGGAACGCGTATCCTCGACGCTCGGCCGCATCGAGGCGGGCGCCGGGCGGCGCATGATGCGCGGCACCGGTGCGCTCGCCACCATCGGTTCGGTCGGTCCCTTCGTCGGCCTCTTCGGCACGGTCTGGGGCATCATGAACTCGTTCATCGGCATTTCCCAGGCGCAGACGACCAATCTTGCCGTCGTCGCACCCGGCATTGCCGAGGCATTGCTCGCCACCGCCATCGGCCTCGTTGCCGCCATTCCGGCCGTTGTCATCTACAATATCTTCGCCCGCTCGATTACCGGCTACCGCCAGCTTCTCGCCGATGCGGCGGCCGGCGTCGAACGGCTGGTCAGCCGCGACCTCGATTTCCGCAAGGTGCCGCCCGGCACTCGCAAATCGACCGTATCGCTTGTTGCAGGAGAATGAGCCATGGCCGGAGGCATTCGCGAACATGGCGGTGAGGACATGGCCGAAAACCATGAGATCAACGTCACGCCCTTCATCGACGTGATGCTGGTGCTGCTGATCATCTTCATGGTGGCGGCCCCGCTTGCAACCGTCGACATCAAGGTCGATCTGCCTGCTTCGACCGCCAAGCCTGCCCCACGCACAGACGAGCCGCTTTATCTGACCGTCAAGCAGGACCTGACGCTGAATCTCGGCAATGATCCCGTCAGCCGCGAGCAGTTGGCATCCCGGCTGTCGCAGGTGACCGGCGGCAATACGGACCGACGGATTTTCCTGCGCGCCGACAAGTCGGTCGATTACGGGCAGTTCATGGAGGTCATGAATCTGTTGCGCGATTCCGGATATCTGAAGATCGCGCTGGTCGGGCTTGAAACGCTGCCTAAGGCGCCGCAAGCCGCTTCTGCAGCCCCGCAGGGCGCAACGCCATGAGCCAGATGCTTCCCCGCAGCCGCTGGAGCAAGCTTGGCGAGGCAGCCCTCTGGTCCGGTGCCTGCGCCACGGTTCTGGCCGCGCATCTGGCAGCAGCCTCCGTGATGCTGCGCGAGGAGCCGGAAGACACGGCGGAAGCCTCGCAGCCGGCCGCCATCATGATCGAGCTTGCCCCGGAACCGGAAGCGACCCAGACCGATGAAACGCTGGTGGCCGAAGACCAGCAGGATTCCGAAGAGGTCAAGAGCGACACGACGCAGCCGGTAGACGAACCGCTGCCCGAACCGGTTGTCGAGCCTGCCCCGGAGCCGCCGCCAGAGCCACCCCAGGAGGTCGCGGAAACCCCTGAGCCGCCGCCGCCGGAACCCGTCATGGAGGAACCGAAGCCGGAAGAGCCGGTCAAGGAGGTTACGGAAACCATTCCTGAAAAGCCGCCGGAGCCGATCGAGGAGACGGTAGATCAGCCTGCCGAGCAGCAGCTTGCGCTTCTGCAGAATGTCGAAGTGCCGCTTCCGGTGGTGCGCCCGCCGGAGGTCGAGGAGCAAAAGCCTGAGATTACCGAGGAAAAGCCGAAGCCGGTCGAGAAGAAGGTGGTGCGCGCCGAAAAGCCAAGGCCGAAGCCGCCTGCAGCAAAGGCTGCCCAGCAGGCCAAGGCAGAGGTTCAGCAATCCGATCGCACGGCAGCGGCGGCGACGTCCACCAGCCTTGGCGGCAGTTCGCTTTCGCCGGCGCGCTGGCAGACCAAGCTTGCCGCACATCTCGGCCGCCAGAGGGGCCGCTGCCCGGCGACCGGCCGCGGCAGTACGGCCTATGTGACCTTCCGGATCGATGACGGCGGCAATCTTTCAGCCGTCTCGCTGGCCAGATCCTCCGGTTATTCCGATTTCGACAACTATATGGTCGAACTCGTGCGCCGTGCCTCCCCCGTTCCGCCGCCTCCGGCTGGCATCGGCAACAAGGTCACGGTTCCGCTCGGCTATAAAAACTGCTAGTTCAGGCCATCCGGGGTTTGCGCCGTTGATGAGGCGGCGCGGCCCGCCCGCCTCAGGAATAAGCAGCATGCACCATACCCTTGCCGACCTTGAACGGCAGATCGCCACGGTTTTCGAAACAAGCGGCGTTCTGCCCGCATCTGCGCGCTCGGTTGCCCGCGCGCTGGTGGCTGCAGAAGCCGCCGGCCAGTCCGGCCATGGCCTGCGCCGGGTACCGGCCTATGTGAAACAGGTCAGAAGCGGCAAGGTGGATGGCCTTGCGCAGGCAAGCCTCGCTCATCCGAGACCCGGCGTGCTGGCCATCGATGCACGCGACGGCTTTGCCTATCCGGCGCTCGATCTGGCGGTCAGTACGCTTGCGCCGCTCGCCCGCAGCCAGGGGATCGCCTCGGCCGGTATCTTCCGCTCGCACCATGCCGGCGTGATGGCGCTGACGGTCGAACGCTTTGCCGAAGAAGGGCTGGTTGCCATGATGTTTGCCAATGCCCCGGCCGCCATGGCGCCCTGGGGTGGCCGAAAGCCGCTGTTCGGCACCAATCCCATTGCCTTTGCCGTGCCCGTGGGCGAGCCGGCCGACGGCACCGATCCGATCGTCATCGATCTGGCGCTCTCCAAGGTGGCGCGCGGCAAGGTGATGGAGGCCCAGCAGAAGCGCGTCTCCATTCCCGACGACTGGGCGCTCGACCCGCAAGGGCAGCCGACCACGGATCCCGACATTGCCATGCAGGGCACGATGGCGCCGGCCGGTGGTGCCAAGGGTGCAGCCCTTGCGCTGATGGTGGAGGTTCTTTCCGCCGGCATCACCGGCGCCAATTTTTCACACGAGGCTTCCTCCCTCTTCGACGACAAGGGACCACCGCCGGCGCTTGGCCATTTCATCATCGCCATCGATCCGCAGGCGACAGCCGGGGCCGGCTTTGGTGCGCGCATGGCAGCGCTTGCCACGCTCATGGCCAGCGAAGAGGGCGTGCGCCTGCCCGGCCGCCGCGGCCGCTCCTTGCGTCGTGAAGCCCTGGAAACAGGCCTTTCTATCGACGACAGCGTGATGCAGGCGATCGCCGCCCTTTGAGAGGCGCTTCTTCACCGGGTGAAATCGAGATGCCGCCGCGCCCAAGGGTCCGGCGGCTTTTTTGTCCGACGGTACGGGGAACTGCAGGGAAAATGACGTTTCGGGGAGCCAGAAACGGAAAAAGCCTGCCGCGGGAGGAGGTGCGGCAGGCTTTTAAACTTGATCGGCAATTGGGAGGAGGAGGAGATTGCCGATCTCAACGAAGCAGCACCGGGAGGAGGAGTGCGCCGCTTCGATGGTTTGTATATAGGCCATGGCTTCGATTCGAACAACCGCTCTGCCGCAACGCAGCAATGCATCCCGCGCAAGGCTTGGCGAGTGATTGCTGCCCGATGCGGCAGAAAATTGCCATATTCAGACCCTGCGCCTTGGTTTATAGCCAACAGGGTCAAGCAGGAGGCAGGCCATGAGCAGGATCAGGACGCACGAGGGCGATATTTCTGCAGAGGATGCAGCGCGCTACACGGGCGCTATCGCCATCGATACCGAAACGCTGGGACTGGTTCCGCGTCGCGACAGGCTCTGCGTCGTGCAGCTTTCGCCGGGCGACGGAACAGCAGACGTCATCCGCATTGCCGCTCATCAGACGCAGGCGCCAAACCTGACCGCCATGCTGGCCGATGCCGGCCGGGAGAAAATCTTCCATTATGGTCGCTTCGACATCGCCGTGCTCTACCACACGTTCGGTGTGACCACCGCTTCGGTCTTCTGCACCAAGATCGCCTCACGCCTGACGCGTACCTATACCGACCGGCATGGGCTGAAGGACAATCTGAAGGAAATGCTGGATATCGACGTGTCAAAGGCACAGCAGCAGACCGATTGGGCCGCCGAAACGCTGTCACAGGCGCAGTTGGATTACGCAGCCTCCGACGTGCTTTACCTGCATGGCCTGCGTGACAAGCTGATGGCCCGGCTCAAGCGCGATGAGCGGCTGGAGCTTGCCAAAGCCTGCTTCGACTTCCTGCCCACCCGCGCCAAGCTCGATCTTCTCGGCTGGGAAGAAACCGACATCTTTGCCCATAGCTGAGGGTGTGCAATCGGGCATACGGCGGCAGACACACGACGGCGTCTTAATGCATTTTTAATAAAATTATATTCTAATAAGTCCTTAATCGGCTTTAGATGACGCCATGAGGCGCCGCGGTTGCGGCCCGTTCGGTCGCAGTAGAAACGCCCCGCCAGCCGGTCTGCCCTTCAACCGACACAGCGTGGAGCAGACCCATGTTGCCTCCGGTCGCCGCATCTTCCGATACCGCCTTCAACACCCATGACCAGTCCGGCATCGTTTTTTCGGCACCCCGCATCGAGGTGCTGTTGTCATCGACCGGTGTGGATGCGCGCCTGTCGCGCGAACCTTCCATCCGCAGCGGCAGCCGGCTGGACATCATGTCTCTCTCGGGCCAGCTGCAATTGGCGCAGGGACTTTCGGTGGTGGAAACCATCGGCGCGCTTCTTTCCGTCAGCCGCAACCAGGGCGAACCGCTCGCCGACTATGCCGAGCGAATCACGGAGGTGATCGCCAAGCTGTCTTCCACCGAACGGCTCTCTCTGCAGCGGGCCCTCAACCAGCTGATGCAGGGATTTACCCTGCGTCTGCTGACCGAGATCCTCAAAAATCCCGTCGGACCGGAGGCTACGCGGCTGGCACTGCGGCTGGAGGCGGCGGCCTATCTGGAGCGCGATCCGGTCGCCCGCCAGGTGGTGACCTCCTATCGCCAGAACGGCGGCGCGGAGGCACAACCGCCGACCGGCAGCCGTGCGAACGCCCCCGCGATTGCCCCGGCGGGTGGCCCGCGACAGGCCGTCGCTTCCACCATGGGTACCGACCCGCCTTTAGCGCCCCGGGAAGTGCACGAGGAGGCTTCGGCTCTTTCGACATCGCGCAACCCCGCCGTGGATCGGCGGCAGGATCCGGATGAAACCGCAGCGACGCCAGCGCGAAGGGCCGGCGCGAAAGCGGCTCCGGATTTCCCTATGCCGGGCCGGCAGATGACCACCGTCGCCCTTCCCGCACAGCCGGAGACTGCCGAACGCATGGCCATTGCCGGGCAACCAACCGGGAACGCCTCCCCGCTCGAGCCTGCTTCCCTTGAAGGAAACGCCTCTTCGGCGGACGCGGCAGGCCTGGACGCGGCCGGGACCAACAATGCTGCCGACGAAACAACAGATGATGTGACCTATGACGCGCCGGCGCTTGCTCGGCAGATACAGGCCGAAACAGAACCGGCAAGCCCCGCCTCGAGCGCGCGTTTGACAGCTCCCGGCCAGCCCCTTCGTTCACAGGCGGGAGAAGCGCCGGGCCCGGTGCAGCTGGCGGTCGCCGTTGTCATCTCGGAACCCGTCCCTGTCGCCTGGCTCTCCGGCCTTTACGCGGATGAGGGTGGCGCTTCCTGGGGGCTCGCAAATGCTGCCCTGCCGACACCTGATGAGAGCGCCGAGACGGCACAGGCGCCTGACGCAAAGGCAAAGACAGCCGGCGGGGCGGACGCAGGTCCCGCATCCAACGCGAGGTCTGCAACGTCGTCCGCGCCCCTCACAACCGTGCAAACCTTGCCCGGCGCCGGTGGACCGGCATCCGGCGCAGCGCCTGCTGCTGCGCAGCCGGCGGCCATGATGCTCCAGGCGCAGGCCGCACAAGGTTTTCTGCGCGACAGCCTCATGCCGGCCTATGTCCCCTATGCGCCGGCAGGCGGCATCGCGGAAAAGCCGAAACCCCTCGTCTCGGCCATCGAAGCAGAGGACGACCGTCGCGAAGGCGGGGGCCGGTCCGGCGGCGGCGCCAAGAGTGGCGATGATCGTGAAGACAAGCAGCGGCAGGCGGACATGGAGCTTTCCGCAGCCGATGACGAGGATGGTCTTCAGGATCTTGTCCCGGCACTGGATGCGACCGCCACGGAAGAACTCGTTCCGCAGGACGCGCCGTCCGGTGGCGATGATGCGCAGGCCTATTATCGGCGCATGGCCGGCTGGTAGGCACGTTCGGACCGTATCTGGCAGCTGTGTCCGGATCTTACGCATAAAAAACCCGCCGGGATCGCTCCCGGCGGGTTCTTCAATTCAGTCTTTAACGAGGATTAGTCGTTGGTGCGGTTCTTCAGGGCTGCGCCCAAGATGTCGCCGAGCGAGGCGCCCGAGTCGGACGAACCGAACTGAGCCACGGCTTCCTTCTCTTCTGCGATCTCGAGAGCCTTGATCGACAGCATAACCTTGCGGTCCTTCTTGGAGAAGTTGACGACGCGGGCGTCGAACACCTGGCCAACCGAGAAACGCTCCGGACGCTGATCGTCACGATCGCGTGCGAGGTCGCCACGGCGGATGAAGGACGTGATGTCTTCGTGAGCAACCAGCTTCACTTCGACGCCACCGTCGTTAACGGCGATGACTTCGCACGAAACGACAGCGTTCTTGCGCAGTTCGCCAGACGTTGCAGCTTCACCAACCGCATCGCGGCCGAGCTGCTTGATGCCGAGCGAGATGCGCTCCTTGTCGACGTCCACATCCAGAACGACAGCCTTGACGACGTCGCCCTTGTTGAACTCTTCGATGACCTGTTCGCCCGGACGGTTCCAGTCGAGATCCGACAGGTGAACCATGCCGTCGACATCGCCGTCGAGACCGATGAAGAGACCGAATTCGGTCTTGTTCTTCACTTCGCCTTCGACTTCAGTGCCGGCCGGGTGGCTGAAGGCAAATGCCTGCCACGGGTTTTCCAGCGTCTGCTTCAGGCCAAGCGAGATACGGCGCTTGGACGGATCGACTTCGAGAACGACAACGTCGACGTCCTGCGTGGTCGAAAGGATCTTGCCGGGATGAACGTTCTTCTTCGTCCAGGACATTTCGGAGATGTGGATGAGGCCTTCGATGCCCGGCTCCAGCTCAACGAATGCACCGTAGTCGGTGATGTTCGTAACGGTACCGGAGATCTTCTTGCCGACCGGATACTTGGCCGAGATGCCATCCCACGGATCCGACTCGAGCTGCTTCATACCTAGCGAGATGCGGTGGGTTTCCTGGTTGATGCGGATGATCTGAACCTTGACCGACTGGCCGATGTTCAGGATTTCCGACGGATGGTTCACACGGCGCCATGCCATGTCGGTGACGTGCAGCAGGCCGTCGATGCCGCCGAGGTCAACGAACGCACCGTAATCGGTGATGTTCTTGACGACGCCGTCAACAACCTGGCCTTCTTCGAGGTTCTGCACGATTTCCGAACGCTGTTCAGCGCGGCTTTCTTCGAGAACCGTACGGCGCGATACAACGATGTTGCCGCGACGCTTGTCCATCTTGAGGATTTCGAAGGGCTGCGGGTTGTGCATGAGCGGCGTGACGTCGCGGATCGGGCGGATGTCGACCTGGCTGCGCGGCAGGAAGGCAACGGCACCATCCAGATCGACGGTGAAACCACCCTTGACCTGGTTGAAGATGACGCCTTCGACGCGTTCGCCGGCTTCGAACTTGGCTTCGAGCTTGATCCAGCTTTCTTCGCGGCGAGCCTTTTCGCGCGACAGAACAGCTTCGCCCAGCGCGTTTTCGATGCGCTCGACATAGACTTCGACTTCGTCGCCGACCTTCAGCGTGCCGTCTTTGCCCTTGGCGCCGAATTCCTTCAACGGAACGCGGCCTTCAACCTTCAGGCCGACGTCGATGACGGCGACGTCCTTTTCGATCCCGGTGACGATACCCTTGGCAACATAGCCTTCAGCAAGGTCGTTCGTGACGAAGGATTCTTCGAGGAGGGCTGCGAAATCCTCCCGCGTGGGGTTTGCTACTGACATGAAATCTCCTGGTCGTGTCCCTTGTTCGGACACGGATGGCGCCGGGGGGTTTGTGTTAAACATACCCAAAGAACAAATCCGCCCATCTCATCAAAGAGGGCAATCCGGCGCGGGGATCCGAGCTTTGGGGCAAGCACTGTCTGTCGAGGTGCCGGCGAACCGGCAAATCGTCAATTCTTTCTCAAGGCGGCGTCGATGATGACCGATGCTGCCTGAAACGCGGCCTCTATACTCATTTCCGAGGTATCAAGCAAGTGCGCATCGGCTGCCGGTTTCAAGGGGCTGTCGGCGCGGCCCATGTCGCGCTCGTCCCGCAGCTTCACATCGGCAAAGATGGTATCGAAATCCGCCTCCTTGCCGGAGGCGAGGATCTCGTCGTAACGGCGGCGCGCACGCACTTCGGGCGCTGCCGTGACGTAAAGTTTAACCGGCGCCTGCGGGCAGACCACGGTGCCGATATCGCGCCCGTCGATGACCGTGCCCGGCTCAAGCTCTGCAAAGGCGCGCTGCGCCTCCACAAGCGCGCGCCGCACCGCCGGCATGACCGCAATCTTCGACGCCGCCTCGCCGATGGCATGGGCCGAGAGGACCGAGCGATCGAGACCGGCGAGATCCACCTTCCGTGCCATCCCTTCCGCCACCGCCTCGTCATCGAGCGGAAGACCGGCGTCGAGCAGCGCCTTGGCTGTGGCGCGGTAGGTGAGCCCCGTGTCGAGATGATGATAGCCATAGGTCTGCGCGATGCGGCGCGACAACGTTCCCTTGCCAGCCGCAGCCGGCCCGTCGATGGCGATGGTGAAAGTCATGAAATCCCTCGGCAGCTCTTTTTCTCCTGGAGAGCCTCGCTTAGCGGAAAACCGCTCCGCGCGCACCCTGTTCCATGCTCTCGACCGATCCGCTCACGCAACCAAGCGCACGCCTGCCCACAAAGCCCCGGCGTCACGAAGAGGAGGCCATTCCAGGGCGGTTATCGCGCAAATCCGGGTGTTTGGCGCAAAAAGTTTGCCTTTGACATGCCGAGGCACAAGCATTAAGGGGACCGGCTAGCATTTTAGCGCCGCCTTTGCGGCATCAGCCGAATTGATCGGCCATTCTCACGGGGCTTCGACAGTGGCAAAAGCGGAACTTGGTACCAAGCGCACCGACCCGGATACGGGCAAAAAATTCTACGACCTCAACCGCGACCCGGTTGTTTCTCCTTACACCGGCAAGTCCTGGCCGCTCTCCTTCTTCGAAGAGACGACGGCCCAGATGAAGATGGAACAGGCCGAAGAGGAAGAAGTCGCCGAAGTCGATACGGAAAACACCGATGTCGAACTCGTCTCGCTCGAAGAGGGCGACGAGGCGGCATCCGGTGACGACATTCCCGATATGGGCGATGACGACGTCGAAATCGACGGCGACGACGACGACACCTTCCTGGAAGCCGATGAAGATGACGATGACGACGACGTCTCCGGCATCATCGGCGTTGGCGGCGACGAAGACGAAGTCTAAGACGTTGATTTTTAGGCCCGGACGAAAAAAACGTCCGGGCTTTTCATTTTTAGGCTTGCACTCCGAAACCACCGGAAGTAATAAGCCGCCACCCCGACGAAAGCAGCGCTTTCAAGGGGTTCCCGGAACCGGTTAATGCCCGGTACCCTGATGGGGCTATAGCTCAGCTGGGAGAGCGCTTGCATGGCATGCAAGAGGTCAGCGGTTCGATCCCGCTTAGCTCCACCAAATTTTTTCTTTCCGAGTTTTAGTTCTTTTCGCCAATAATTCGGATTTTCCGTCAAGACGCCGATCAATTCTCAGATGCTTCCGATGTGTACGCCTCGCCCTCGTTGATCCCTCACGATGCCCGCGCAGTTATTGGCGCATGCTGACATTCCCGGGCGCCTTGAGCAAAGGCTGGCTGGCAGAACGCTGTGTCAATGACGGACAGATCAACGGTGAGTGCTTCGCGCTGACGTCGAACGGCGGTTTGCTCCTACCCCAAGGCAGGTGACATGGCCATCTCATGGGCGACCTCGGCCCGCCGTCCGAAGCGCGATCGAAGCGGCAAGTGCAAACCTCTGATTCCTGTTTCCGTCTTCGCCGAACCTCAATGCGATCCGACAGCCCTTCTCGGCGGTAATGCATCCGTTGCGCAATGCTCGGAAACGGAGCAGCGAGGATACCCGGCGCTGTGTCGGAGGCCTGGTCAAACCATCCACCATACGGACTGCCGAGACGATCAGACCATTGCCGGCCACGGTTACAACGAAAGTAAAACCTCCTAGATCATGAAATAAAAATAAGTATTTAATTCGAAATTATTGCGTGATTTTGATTCTTCCCCACCCGCAAATCGATACGTTTGTCTAACATAGAGAATATTGGCTCAAATCGGTACATTTCAGGAAGTGTGATCAGAACTGCCAGCGGCGTTATTTGTCGACACTCGCCTGCCGCCACCGCTCACTGCAGCCGCGCTCACTACTTTAGAAAAAATCACATATATTCAATATTTTGACTTTCATGAGAGCAGGCAACCTCTCGACGCTGGTCAACGAGGCTGCGATGATCCGTGGCACAAACCGCATGTCTGCGGTGTGGCACAAGCGCCGAGATGGCTATCACGGGCCGTCAAACGCATCTTTGACGCGAGTTTCTAAAAGGAACACCTTTCAGTATATTATAATTCTACTTATAAAACACGATTAAATATTTGAAACCTCACCACATCCGCATCTAGACTTCCATTTTTCAACTCTGTATCTCTAGAAACATCGGGTGGAATCGGATCAGTATTATTTATTACTAAAATATACTGGCCGATTGAAAAAATTGAGAAGGTGCGGCCGATGCTGGGCGGCGCCGGGGGTTCTTTCAAATGGTTGATCGGTCTCGTCACTGGTATCCTGGTTTTGCGCGTTTTTCCCGCACGCTGACGGCCACTGTCGTGTCAGGAAGTCTGGCGCTGCAGCCCTTCCTCGTGCACGCGCAGCAAATCGTCATCGACGGACGCACGCAAACTTCGCTGCAGGTGCACGGCGCCGTCACGGACGTGACGACGAAGACGATCGCCAATGGCAATGCGCTTAACTCGTTTTCCAAGTTCAACGTGGATTCCGGCAATACGGTCAATCTCTATGTGCCTGAGGGCGCCGACCGTCTGCTGAACATCGTCCGCGACACCCAGACCTCGATCAACGGCATCCTGAACAGCTATCAGCACGGCGAGATTGGCGGCGACGTTTATTTCCTCAACCCCCACGGGGTGGTGGTGGGTGAAGGCGGTGTCGTCAATACGGGCCGCCTGACGCTGCAGACCCCGACCTCCGACTTCGTCGATGGCCTGATCGACAACCGCGGCGCCATCAGCCATGCGCAGGTGGATGCCGCCGTGCGCGGCGAGATCCCGCTGTCGAAGGACGGAAGCGTGCGCATTCTGGGCGAGGTGAATGCCCGCGACCAGCTGATCATCCGCTCGGCCAGCCAGGAAATCCACGGCACGGTGCGGCAAGGGGCCGAAGCCTCGCGTGCCATTTTCGAGCATGTCGTCAACACGGATGGCCTGCAGAAAGGGGCGCAGTCGGTCGCGGTCGGCGCCGACGGCACGATCTCGCTGCTGGGAGCAGGCCAGACGACGGCCGCACCCAAGATGATCGCGCTGGACCAGAAGGCCGACACACGCACCGAAACTTCGCTCACCATCCGTGAGGGCCTGGTCGACATCTCGACCAACACCATCAACGGCAACAATGCCTATAACTCCTTCAGTGTCTTCGACGTCTATGCGGGGCAGACGGTCAATCTGATCGTTCCCTCCACCGTCTCCAACCTGATCAACGTCGTCCACGACAAGCAGTCGAACATCGACGGCCAGCTCAATACATTGAAGAACGGCCAGGTTGGCGGCAATGTGTTCTTCCTCAACCCCTATGGCATCGTGGTCGGTGCCAGCGGCATCCTGCGGGCCGACAGCATCACGCTCGCCACTCCCTCCACCGAGGATGTGGATCAGCTTCTAAAGACCGGTCGCGCGCCGGCGCAAAATGACGCGCTATCGCTTCTGACGCTCGGCGCCTTGCAGAAGAACAGCAAGGGCATCGTCAACGTTGCGGGCGTCGTTCAGGCGAAGTCGAACATCACTGTGGCGGCAAAGGATGTCGATCTCTCCGGTCAGTTGACCGTGGAAGGTTCAGGCGCTGCCGGTATTGCGCCGCAGATCGTGGTGCAGTCGGTCGAGGACACCGTGATCAACGGCGCGGGCATCCGCGCCGATGGCGCAAACGGCCGCGATGCCGGCTCGATCAGCATCCGCTCCGGCAACGACGTGACGGTGAAGGCCGGCAGCCTGATTTCGGCAAGCGGCAAGGGTGCCAACTCTGACGGCGGTTCGGTGGTCATCTTCGCCGAGAACGAATCACAGCTGGCAGCGGACGCTTCGGTCATGGCGCTCGGCGGCGACGTGTCGGGCAATGGCGGCTTCATCGAGTTCAGCGGCCGCAATGTCGTGACCCTGTCCGGCGGCACGCTGGAAGCCGCCGCCTTCTTCGGCGAGGGCGGCAAGGTGCTGATCGATCCGGCCCAGATCGTCATTGCCGCCAACACCTGCCTCGGCTGCGGCGGGGCCTATTCCGGCGCCATTTCGGCCGGCACCACCTTCAGCCTTCAGGCGAGCCAAAGCATCACGCTGGCGCAAAACGTCTTCCTCTCCACCCGCCAGGTGGGCGGCGCAACCGATCGAAACAGCCACGCCAATGCCGCCTCCACCGGTGCCTCCGGCAATGTCGAACTGACGGCTGCCAAGATCGACCTGAAGAGCGGTTCGGCCATCTATGCCCAGGGCAGCGGCAATTATGCCGGTGGCGACGTGACCCTCTCCGGTCAGACGATCAACCTCGAAAACGCAACGATCTCCGGCAAGAACGTGGCGCTCGCCGCCAGCGACGAACAGTCGGATTCCGTCGCCTTCCTCGTGCAGACCGGCACGGCCTTCAGCAGCGTCAACATCACCAAAGGCAGCCGCATCAAGGCAGACGGCACGCTGGACGTGACCGCGACCGCCTCCTCGGTGGTCGAGGATCTCAGCCTCAACGTCAACCGCCCCTATCTGCTCTCCTCGGCTAACAAGGCCACCGCTTCTGTCACGATAGACAATTCGAGCCTCATCGCCCGGGACGATGTGACCGTCGATGCCAATGCCAAGACCGTTTCGCTCGCCAGCGACCTCCTGACTGACAGCGTTCTGCCCATTCCAATTCCCTTCGATGCCGCCGTAGGCGTCGCGCTCTCCAGCGCCACAGTCAATGTGCAGAACGGATCGAACATCATCAGCGACACGGCAAGCGTCAGCCTGACGGCCGACAGCCGCGCCGAGGTAGAGGCGATCGCGACTGCGCGCAACATTACCTTCGGACAGGCATCTCTTCCCTATGCGGCTGCCGTTTCGGTTGGCGTTCTCACCAATGATGCAACGGTCAATGTCGACAATTCGACGCTGACGGCCGCCGAGGACGTCAATGTCCGCGCCTATGCGCTGAGCGACAACAGCAACACCTTCAACGTCCTGGCCGGTGGATCCACCACCGGTGCGCTCGGAATCGGCTTCAACTTCACCGATCACCAGGCGGTTGCCCGCGTTCACAATTCCGACGTGACCGCCACCAATGGTGATATCAACGTCCAGACCGAAAGCATTTTGCGCGCCGAACAGGCTGGAACGCTGTCGGTGAAGGACAGCGCGACTGACAACATTCTCGACCTCCTGGACGGCGTGGTCACGGCCGTGGTGGACGAATTCTTCACGGACGATGGCGAGGTCAACGAGACCGGCGACAAGATCACCACCTACTGGGACATTACCAAGGATGCCGCGACAGCGATCGATGCGCTGGCCTCCGTCTATAGTGCTGCCTGGGGCGAAAAATCCGGGATTTCCGGCAAGCGTCAGGAAGGCAAGGACAAGGTCTGGGGCGCGGCCGCAGGCGCGCTGATTGCCCTTGACAACAGCTCGGCGGAAGTGACGGCGGATGGCGGAAAATCCGTCAGCATCACCGCCGGCGGCGACCTCAACGTCGAAAGCCGTTCGAATGCGCTGACCATGAACTCCGTCGCAAGCGAAGTGGCTTACGAAGGCGAAGGGGGCAGTGCCACCTCACTGTCACTCAATCTTTCCTACGAAAACATCTCCAACCGCGCCGTCATCGATGGCGCCGGCGGCACGCTCGCAGTGGATGCAGGTGCCGTTTCGGTGCAGGCGACGCAGTTCGAGACCACAACGGATCCGGATGACGAAGAGGTCGAATATCTGGAGTTCCGGGGCGAGGAAATGAATGCCGGGCACTATGCCAATGGTCGCAGCGTCATCGCCAATGCGCGCGCCGCAGCGCCGGACGCGACGGCCAACACCTATGCGATCGGCATCGGCGTTTCCATGCGGGATGTGGAGGCCTATGTCGACAACGCCGCCTTGAAGCTTGCCGAGGACGGCGCGCTGTCGATCGGCGCGGAGAACGTGCTGTCCGTTCTCTACATGGAAGCCGGTGACGCCGAAGACATGGCGGTGCTGGCGCAGGAAGCTGCGACAGGGCGCCTTGCCGATCAATTGTCTGAGATCCGCGATGCGAAGGCGGCCGCCAAGGCCGCCGCCGAGAGCGAAAAGGCCAATGCGACCACAGCCGAGGCGAAGGCTGCAGCCGACAAGAAGATTGCCGCGGCCGATGCCGACCTGAAGAAGACGGAAGTCCAGGAGGCCAAGGTCGAGGAAACGAAGACGGAAGCGGAAGCCGCTGCCGCGAACCCGGTTGCCTCGCTCGGTTCCACCTATACCGTTGGCTTCAACATGATCGACCAGAACACCAAGGCTGAGCTTCGCGGCGGAGCCTCGATCGGTTCGGAAGTGTCGAACGGCGTCCTGTCCGGCGCGGTGGGTGATATCGCAGTGACTGCGCATTCCGGCATGGAAGGCGGGCTCAGCACCTATGCGACGCTGAACGGCGGCAGCGCAAAATCTGCCTCCAGCGGCACGGCCCTTAACATCGGCGTGAACGTGCTGCTCGGCGAAACGACGGCCAAGATTGCCGAGAAGGCAGGCTCCGGTGGTGGGTCGAATGCCCAGAACACCCTGGCCTCGAGCGGCGACGTCACGGTCAGCGCCCGCAACGAGACCTCCTTCCAGATCGTCAACAAAAGTGCGACGCCGGAGAAGATGTCCGGGGACGCCACCTCTGCCAACCTGATCACGCTCTCCGGCGGCATCCAGATGCTGGACACCGGCGCGCGCCTGGAGCGCAGCGTGCTCGCCGACGGCGCGCTGACCGTGGAGGCAGCGAGCGCCAATACGGTGGCAACCTACCTGATCGGCACGACGGCAGGTGGCGCGGTGTCGCCCGTCAGCAACGCCGTGACCAACGGGCTCGACCTGATTGCCGGCATTGCCGGCTACGACCTCGGCGATGAGGAAGAGGAAGGCGAGCCGCCGGCAGACGAGGGGGACGAAGATGAGACTTCTTCCAACGCCAAGCTTGGCATCGGCGCCATTCTGAACGTCGCAATGGTGGCGAGCGCCCTTCGCAACAGTGCCTCGATGATGGAATCGGCCGAGAAGGCCATGAGCGCGGAAGAAGACGCGCAGGGCGTGATGAAGGAGCAGGGCAAGAAGGACTTCGTCCTCAGCGCCGGCTTCTCCTATAATTCCTTCGACAGTGTGGCGGAAACCGCCTCCAACCTGACGCTGCGCGGCGAAGGCGTGACAGTCGGCGCCTACAATGTCACCGACGCTGATGTAACCGTCACGTCGAATTCGGAATTCGACGAAGGCGCCGGCGCGACAGTTCTGTCGGTGGCCGCCAACCTTGCCAACCAGGACAACCGTGCCCTGATCGGCTCCGGCAGCACGATCATCGTCGGTCAGGATGGCCTGACCGTCGAGGCCGCCACCAAGGCCTATGGCACTGATGAGAATGGCGACGAGACGCTGGATGACGACACCAGTGATTTCTTTGCCCGCAGCACCGGCAAGTCCGGCCTGAAGGGCAAGCAGATGATCATCGCGCTTGGCCTCAATATCGTCGACTTCGAGAATGAAGCAACCGTCGGCAACAATGTGACTGTACTGTCGCAGGCTGCTTACGACGCAGCCAACCAGTCCGATCTCGCCGGCGTGATCGCCAGCGGCGACGACAAGCCAGCCGTTTCTGTGAACTCGGCCGCCGCCATGACGCTGAAAGCCGAAGGCAACGCCGCCAACGGCACCAATGGCCTGTTCTTCGATGGCGAGGACGGCCTGCTCGGCTATTACGAGTCCACCGAAGGCATGCGCGGCGGCGCGCTCGGCCTGTCTATCGCCAAGATGGCAACGCCGCTGATCGCCGGCTATCTGGACGCCCGCGTCAAACAACGTCAGTCCGAACTTACAGAAGGTCATAGCGCCGCTGGAGAGGGCGATGCCAAGGGCTTCGGCATCGGCATCAATATCGGCTCCATCGATGTCACGTCCAAGATCGGCGACGACAATGCGATCGTCGATATCGGCGATCTTGCGGTCACCACTGATGCGCAGGTCCGCACCAGTGCACAGGGCGTGGCCGGTACCGGCCCCTCGGGCGAGATCCTCAGCCTTTCGCCGGAGGCGAGCGAATCGGCTGCCACCGCCATGGATGCGGCCGCGGCGATCAACGTTGTCTATGGCGATGTCTCGGCCGCCATCGGCACGACGCGCACCGGCACGCTGCGTGCCGCCGATGCCGATGCGGACCTCGAGGCGCTTCTCGCCGACGGCTACATCTATGCCGATACGGTGACGGTCAGCGCCAAGACCCAGGCCATGGCCGAGGCGACCGCTGACGGCAAGGCGGCCGGTGCCCAGGCGGCGGATGGTGCTGCCGGTGCCATCAACCTGCATGATTTCGACACGACCGCCACGCTGTCTGCCTCCATCCGTGCCACCGGCGATGTGGCGGTTACCGCCACCTCCGATACGGTGGAAGTGGTCAGTGCCGAGGCCTCTGCGCGCGGCACGCCGGTGGAAGCCTATGCCTCGAAGCTGAAGAGCTCGGTCAACAACCTGCTGATCGGCACCAACGGCAGCAATCCGAACACCAGCATCTTCGGCCGGGCCGCCGACCGCTTCAAGAGCACCTATGACAAGGTCAGCAGCACGACCGAAGAACTGAACAATGCCAAACCCACCCAGGCCTTTGCTGCGGCTGTCGGATTCAACTTCGCCGATCACGATACCAAGGCGATCGTCTCTGACAATGTGAAGATCGAAACGCCCGGCGCAATCAGCGTCATTGCCGACCATGATGCCATGTCGATGGTCGAAGCCTCCGGTGCAGCCGTTCTCAGCGACGACGCAACCGGCGCGGCGATGAGCATCAACGTCATCAACACCACGGTGGCGGCCAATATCGGCAAGAATGTCGTGCTGGGCACCGCTGCAACGCAGGCCGGCGATGTGACTGTCCAGGCGATGAGCCGGTTCAATACGGGCGTCAATGTCGATGATCTCCTGGTCTACAAGACCGACGACGACGGCAATTACATTCTCGATAACGGCGAGAAGGTTCTCGACGAAACCTTACCCGATTTCACCTATTCTGCCGAAGCCATCGCCGGTGCCGGCGGCAAGGGCTCCGCGCTGACGGGCGCGTTTGCCGCGACCGTCTATCTCGGCGATACCGCGACGACACTTGGCAACGGCGTCAAGATCAATGCGACCGGCGACACGACCATCGGCGCCTATGACCGTTCTCAGGTCGCCAACAAGGCCTGGGGCGTGTCTGCCGCGCTTGGCACCGGGACGAGCGTCAACAAATCGGCACGCGGCGCCGTCGGCTCGATCATCTATCGCGGCCGCTCGGTGACCACCACCATCGGCACCGACCTTGATCTTCAGACGGAGGGCGCAGCCGATATCGTCGCCAAGGTTCTGATGCCATCCGAGGCCTGGGTGGGGCCAGACGATGACGGCGTCACCTCCTCCACCACCTGGCTTGATTATGTCGATCCGTTGCTTGGCGGCGACCTTGCCGCACCCTTGCGCAAGGCCGATCCGGCGGTGACGCAGTCGCTGCACAACCAGGTGATCGCGGCCGCGGCCGCCGGCCAGAGCACGCAGGCCTCCTTCAGCGGTGCGCTCGGCATTACGGTTGCCAACGGCGTCACGAAGGTGGCGATCGGCGATCGCGCCCATGTCGAGGCCGACACGATCAATGTCGAAAGCCGAATGAACCAGGAAATGCTGGGTATCGGTGGTTCGCTGACGGTCAGCCTTTCGGGCTCTGGCGGCACCTTCGGCGTGCAGGGTGCCGTCAACGTGGTGATGGACGACGTGCTGACCTCTGTTGGCAAGGGCGGCGTCTTCGTCGCCAATGGCGGCGGGGCCGACTTCACCTCCGAAGCCGAGACGCAGGCGATGTCAATCACCGCGGTTGCCTCGCTGTCCGGCTCCAGCTCGACGACGGTTGCGGCCAACATCGCCTCCAACACCTTCCAGAGTTCGGCCAAGACATCGATCGCTGACAACGTGTCGATCACCTCGGCCGACGATACCAACATTACCTCGCGCAATGCCATTGAGGCCTTTGCCTTTGCCGGCGCACTCGGCGTCAGCTTCGGCGGCGCCAATCCGGTTGCCGCCACCGTGGTCAGCAACACGCAGCTCTCTTCGGCGGAGAGCCTGCTCGCCTCCGGCGTGACCGTGACCTCGACCGACGGCTCCGTCAATCTCGGCGCCGCCACCAGCGAACGGCTTCTGTCCGTGCCGGTGGCCGGCGGTGGCCGTGCAGGTGTTTTGAGCGTCACTGTGGTCGACAGCACCACGCGCGCCGTTGCAGACGCAACGTCGACGCTTACGGCCGAGAACGGCGATGTCTCGGTGACGGCAGAGAACACGTCTGACGTGCTGGAAATCGCCGGTACCATTGCCTTCTCCATGAATGGTGCCGCCTTCGGTCTCACAATGCCCGGCACCGGCGTCAACAAGACGGTGGAAGCGCAGATCGGCAACGCCGAGGCGCGCAACATAGAGATTGCCGCGCGCTCCTCCAACGATATCCGCCAGCTGGCCGGCGCCGGCGCCGCTAGCACGCAGAGCACGGGCGCAGGCGGAACGGTATCCGTTCTGGTGCTGGATAACGACGTGACCGCCCGTATTGCCGCAGGGGCCACTGTTACGGCCAACGGCAATGTCTGGTTGGATGCGGCCGATGACAGCAGCCTGCTGCAGTTCGGCGGCGGCATCGGCGCCGGCCAGAATGTCGGCGTCGGCGCAAGCGTCGGCTCGCTGGTCGTGCTCGGCAATACGCTGGCCGAGGTCGGCAGCAATGCGACCGTCACGGCACGCGGACTGGAGAGCGAGGTCGTGACCTTCCAGCAGTTGCAGGAGGTGGACGAGGCGAAGGAATCGCAACGGACCGGCATTGTCGGTAGTTTCGAGGCACTGGAAGATACCGGCCTTGCCTTTGCCGACGACGTGAAGGCAGCCTTCGATACGCTCGGGGATGTCGGCAAGTCGAAGGCGGAGCGCGATGCGCTGCTCGCCATGCCGACGACGACGCGTACCGCCAAGGGTTTTGTGATGACCGCCAATGGCGATCATCGCGCCGTCGCCATCTCGCTGGCCGTCGGTGCCTCGACGGGGACTGCCGGCGTCGGCGGCGTCGTGGATGTCGGCGTGTTCAGCAACACCGTGACGGCGCATGTCGCAAACGGCGCCAGCATCAATGAAGGTCTGACGGCTGCGACGCTTGGCGATTACGGTTCTAGCCAGGATACGATCATCAGTGCCCAGTCGACGGGCCGCATGATCGGCTTTGCGGGCATGGTCGGCGCTGCCGCCACGGCCGGCGTCGGCGGCGGCGCGACCGTCAACGTCTTCAGCGGCACGACCGAAGCCGTCGTCGATAGCGGCGCGGTGGTCAAGGCCCGGCGGGACGTTGAACTCGCCGCCCGGCGCCAGCAACAGATCGGCGTCGCCGGCTTCGCCATGGGTGCGTCGAGCGGTGCAGCCGGCGTGGGTGCTGCGGTCAACGTGACGACGATTTCCGGAACGACGCTTGCCCGCCTCGACGGCCGCGCGGACGCCTATCGCGACGTCTCCATCAACGCGCGCGAAAGCTCGCAGCATCTCGAAGTGGTCGGCGCGATCGGCGTGGCCGGCACGGCCGGCGTCGGCGGTGCGATCAACGTTGCCGTCGCCAGCAGCACCACCTCCGCCGTGCTCGGCGCCTCCGGTGCGATCAATGCGATCGGCGATACCAGCATCACGGCGCGCGCCCGCGAATATATCGGCAACATCATCGTCGCCGGTGGCGTGGGCGGCACGGTCGGCGTCGGCGCCTCGATCAACGTGGTCGATTCCCGCCGCGGCATTTCCTCCTATGCCTATGGCCGCATCAACCAGGATGCCGCCTTCCAGTCGGCCGGCAGCGGCCAGGATGTCGAGATCGAAGCGTCCAGCGCAATCGACATGTATCGCCTGGTCGGCGGTCTCGGCGGCGGCGGCACGGTCGGCGTCGGTGTGAGCTTCGACATGGCGACCATCCTCAACCAGACCGACGCGGCCATCGGTGGCAATGCCAAGGTCTATACCGGCGGCAATGTCGATATCGATGCCGTCTCGGCGAAGAATTATGCCTCCAACACCATTGCCGGCGGCGTCGGCGGCGTGGTGGGCGTCGGCGGCGCGGTGGTCATCAACCGCACCGGCTCCGGCAATCTGAACGGCTACCAGAACAATGACGGTACCTCGGCTGTCGATGGCGGCGGCATGGCTGCCGATATTGACGGTGTTCTCTCCAAAGTCGCGGCGAGCCGTATCCAAAGCAGCGGCAATGCCTCGCTCGACGCGACCGTTGCCAAGGCGAATGGTGCCACGGCCTCCAGCCTCTCCGGTGACGCGACCAGCGTTTCGGCCATGCTGACCAAGGACGGTCATGACCGCACCTCCGCCACCATTGGCGATAGCGCTCAGGTCGTCGCCGGCCGCGCGGTCAGTCTCGCCGCTGCCGATTACGGACGCGTCTACCAGCTGGCCGGGACGGTCGGCGTGGGCGGAACGGTCGGCGTCGGTCTCACCGTCGGCGTCAACGACTTCTCATCCTCGGCAATCACCGCCATCGGCAACAATGCCCGCGTAACCGCAGGCACCACGCTGTCGATGGATGCAGAAAACGTCTCCGTGCTGGAGGCGGTCAACTTTGCCGGGGCGGCCGGTCTTGTCGGCGTGGCCGGCTCGATCAACTACAACCGCCTGCGCAACACGGCCAATACGTCGATCGGCGCCGGGGCTCAGGTCACCGCCTCCCAGGCCCAGATCATTGCCGAAAACGAGCAGAATCTGGCCGCGACCACCATCGGTATCGCGGGCGGCTTTGTCGGTGTTGGCGTCTCCTATACGCGCGCAGAACTGGAAGGCGGCGCCTTCACGACGATCGGCAACGGTGCGACGGTGACGACGCTCTCCGGCGATCTTGACGTGCTGGCCGAACAGCGCTTCCGCATGTCGGTTGACGGACTGGCGGGTGCTGGTGGTGCCGTGGCTGGCCAGGCGGCGGTCTCTGAAATCGAGGAAGACAGCGACGCTACGGTGCAACTCGGCGACAACGTGACGCTCGACTCGGCCGGCGTGCTCAACCTTGAGGCTCAGAATCTCGGCTGGTCGGTCTCCAACGTTGTCGGCATCGCGTTCGGCGCGGTCGCGGCCGGCTATGTCCATTCCTATGCCGAAAGCTATGGCGATGCCTCGGTATTGGCCGGCAACAACCATCACCTGACCGGCAGCGCGGTGGACATCTCCGCTCTCGTCGGCGACCTGCAGTCGGTCGGTCGTCTGGCCGGTTCCGCTACGCTCGGCACGATCGCCGGCGACCGCAGCGCCGTTGCAACTGCACTTGAATATATCGGCCTCGTCCGCTCGACCTATCGTCGCGCCGACAGCTTCGCGCTGGCGGCCGCCGGTGGCATTGGTGCAGCTCAGGGCAGCAACATCGCCGCGATGACGGGCAACGATACCCTTGTCGACCTCGGCTATGGCCAGATCACTGCGCGCAGCGGCGATGTCGACATCAGCACTGAAAATGAGGCATCGCTGCAGACCAAGATCATCGGCATCACCGTCGGCGCCCTGTCGCTCGGTGCGCATGTGGCGCAGACGAAGAACGAGAACAACAGCCGCATCGTCCTCGGCTCCTCGATCAATGCGAAGGATATTTCCATCCTCGCCAACAGCGACACCCGCGCCACGGCGGAGAGCTTCGCCGTGTCCGGCGGCATCTATACGGCCGGCATTTCCATGGCCAAGGTGATCGACCGCGGCGCGACAACCATCGAATTGCGCGATCTCGGAACGGTGACGACCGGTGACGACATCAGCGCGACCGGCACGATCATCATCAAGGCCGATCACGAACGCCACTTCGACGGCAAGATGAACTCCTTCGGCGTCGGCCTGGTGGGCGGCGGCGACGGCACCACCGTTTACGACGTGGCAGGCTCCTCGACGGTCGACATCGGCGACAACCGCAAGATCGTCTCGAAGACCTATGACGATCAGAGCAATGGCGAGAACATCCAGATCCTCGCCCGTAACGCAATCGCCAAGGACCTGTTCAGCGGCACCAATCTCAACCTGAAGGCCTATGGCGCAATTGCCGTGGCCGAGGTGGATTCGGACATTACCGTCAAGACCAATACCGGTGTTGCGATCGGCCGCAATGCTCAGATCTATTCGGCGGGCGACCTCACCATCAAGTCGATGGCGAACGTCAGCGGCGACGATGTGATCACCATCGATTCTGCCGGTGCGGCTGCCGCCGCCACGGGCAAGACGAAGTTTACCCACACCGGAACGACCGGCGACCGTGCGCAGTCCTTCGTCACGGTGGGTGATTCGGCCGCGCTGTTTGCCGGCGAGCACCTGGAAGCCTCGGCCGTGACCGACACCAACATCTCGACCTCAGGCGACGGCTCGGCCTATGGCCTTGGCGCCACGCTGCGGGTTGATTCGGTCAGCGCGTCCACCTCGGACAACGTGGTGACGATCGGCACCAATGCCACCGTGACCAGCTACGGCGACGTCTTCCTGGGCGCCGGCGAGGACTATGTGGCGGCCGACAACAAGACTGCGCTCGCGGGCGATCGCCTTGTCGGCTATCGTATCAACAACAATACGGTTGCTTCCTCGGTCGTTTCGATCATCGGGGCTGCCATCGGCATTCCGCGCGACAATATCTCGCGCGCCACCAGCGACCAGCACAACCTCCTGAACATTGCCAGCGGCAGCAAGGTCCAGTCGGCCGACAACCTGCATGCGGGGGCCTCCGACGACCTGCGGGGCGGTGCCACGGCCTATATCGACGTGCGCAACTATTCCGCAACGAGCTTCCTGACGGCCTTCATGGACATCAAGGGCGTTGGCAAATCCAGCAAGGCCGGGGTGGTCAATCTCAACGGCACACTGGAAACGGGTGCCGACCGCACCCGCTGGATTTCAATCGACGGCACCGATGCGAACTCCGTCTCCGGCAAGGGCTACAACTGGCGCAAGGGTGTGAGCAAGTCCGGGAATACGTGGAACGTGAACTATGAGGCGCCGCTCGGCGACGTGGTGCTGCGCACGGGCGTCAACCATGGCGGTCTGATCGGCACGGGCACCATCGTGACCCCGCGCGACGCGGATCTGCGCGTGGTCAACACCTCCTCGGATGCGCTGTCGATCACCGGCCTGTCGATCCCCTATCTCGTCGGCGGCAAGCTCTACGTGAACGGGACGCAGGTGAAGCAGAACGGCTCGACGCTGCTCGGGACCGTCAATTACACGCTCCCGACCCAAGACAGCGTGCTCTCCGTCGTCAGCACCAATGCCGCCGGCGCCGATTTGACCGTCAACGGACAGATCAGCAATCTCGGTGGCTCGGTAACGCTGGCCAACATCTATGGCTCGGTGTCGCTGCAAGCCCGCGTGCAGGCGGCCGATCTGACCATCCTTGCCGGCCGTGACTTCCGTATCGACAGCGATGACGACATCAACCTCGGCAACGATCCGATCAGCGAGTACAGCAACCTCGCCAATTCCTACAACAACACTCAGACGGCCTCCAATTCGGACGTCAAGCTGTCGTCCTCCGGCACGCCGCAGGGTGCTGCCGGCTCGATCGAAGCGCTCGGCAACATCTATATCAAGGCCGCGGCGGTCAACATCAACGGCACCATCCGCTCGGGCGTCAGCGGCCGCGACACCACGGTGACGCAGGCGCAGGTCAATTCGGCCCTGTCGAGCAACCAGAAGACCCGTTACGAGCAGACCAAGAGCGAATCCGATCGCTACTATCAGCTCAATGCGGGCCTCGGCTTCGATCCGCTGACGGCAACGCGCGAGCAGCTGGCCAGCATCTCGATCGATGATCTTGCCGAAATTCCGCTCTATTACGACTACGCGACCGGTCACATCGTCGCGAAGAACCTGCAGGCGGAAGGCGGCACCATCGTGATCGAAGGGCGCATCGCCAGCACCGGCCGCGGCAAGGTGGAAGCGCTGGACGGCTATGCCCGCTTCGACATCACCAACCAGTCGACCAGCGCGCTCGAACTGCGCGACATCGACACCGGCGATGGCGTAGAAGGCACGATCGTCTTCAACGACCACAACTACCAGACGGCCGACAGCAGCTACCTGCAGACCCGCTGGGCCCGCGTCGGCAGCGATATCGTCAAGTACGAGAATACCTCTAACCAGCTGACGAACGGCGTGGCGATGACGCAGGTGGCAACAGGCGCCGCAGCCGCGACCTATGATCCGATGGCCGGCCAGCGCTACAAGTGGACCGTAACGGCCGATTATTATGATCTGGAACAGTTCTACTCGCACCACGAGGACAAGAGCGATGGTGAGGATGACGTCAACGACATCATCAGCCACCAGAACGGCGCCGACTGGACCTCTGCCGATTACAGCTGGATCCGCAACAAGCTGACCGGCGGTGACTGGGAACGCTGGGGTGATGACCATCAGAGTTGGTCAAGCCCGACCTATGGCAGCGACCCGATCGGCTCGCTGATCGTTGATACCTCCGATAGCTCAGAGTTCCACTATACCCGTCAGGTCACCGAAACGGGCCGCCAGGTGCAGAATTTCCAGAGCGAGACGGTCTGCGAAGCTGAGTTTATCGTCTGCTTGGACTACGAAGTCCGTCCGAAGATGGACTACCGCATCTATTACCACAGCAACCAGACCTATTCGGTAAAGGCGGACAAGACGATCAATATCGGCTTCTTCGGCGAGGATACCGGACGGATCGCAGTGGACAGCCAGGGCGACGTCCTGATCGGCGGCACGGTTCGCAACGTGACCGGCGAAACGGTGCTGACCAGCCATCAGGGTGGCATCTACACGGCCGAAAATGACGGCCAGAAGGGTGTGCTGATTGCCAACAACGTCACGCTGACCGGCAATACCAGCATTGGCAGCTCGGCAACCGACACGTTCCGCATCGAACAGACGGGCGACGATGCCATCGTCAATGCCACGGCACCGAACCTCTATCTCGAAGAGGTTACGGGTGGCCTGCGCCTCGGCCAGGTCAATGTCGATACGGCGAAGACGGCCAATGGCGGCGACCTGACGCTGATCGCGCGCGGCGACATCGATTTCCGCGCCTCCAACATGGGCTCGGTGGTTACGGCGGGCCGGATCCAGCTGGAAAGCAAGACCGGCAAGCTTCTCACCAATGTCGCCGACAACGGACTGGACGTGGACACCGATGCGGCGGGTGGTGGCACGCTGAGCGTAAAGACGAAGGATCCAAATGCGGTCACCATCCGCGAAGTGTCCGGCGACCTGCGCGTCGATACGATCGACATTGCCGGCGACCTGACGCTGATGGTCAATGGCGATCTGCTGAACGGACAGGACGATACGCTCGATCTGACAGCCTACGACGCAGGCTTCGCAAGCTATCTCGACAGCCGCGGCATCGGCACGGCGTCCTACACGCAGAGTGAGACCAAACTGGTCAACGATGCCAAGGCCGAGCAGATGACGCAGATGTATAAGGCCTACTGGAAGATGCGGGGTGCCGGTTCCGGCAGCACCAATAGCCTGGCGCGCGTCGCTGCGACCGAAAGCACGATCGCCCCCTACGACAAGAACTTCGTCTACCACGTGTCGAACACGGACCGGACGGCGCTCAAGGCCAACGGCTTCTCCGATGCCGACATTGTGGCGTATGAGGCGAAGCAGACAGCCTTCTATCACGACGCGCATGACAAGCTGGGCGCCGCTGCCGAAGGCACCTATGACGAGAACTTCACCTACCAGTTGACGGATGCAGAACGCACCGCCAACACGCAGGGCCTGACGCTCGATCGCGACGCAGTCCTCTCGGCTGTCAATGCGGAGGTCGTGGGTGGCAATGCAACCGGTTCGACGCTCGCCAGCAATATCCAGGCCGGCAGCCTCAACATCGACGTCAGCGGCACGATCGGCGATTCCAGCCAAAGCGTGACGCTCAACGCTGACGGCGACAAGACGATGTCCGTGGCGGACATGCAGAAGATGCGCACCGCCCAGGCCGGCGATATACAGTACCACGACGACGGGACGGTCACGCTGACCAATCATGAGGGCGTGTCGATCAATACCGATGGCACCGTCAGCGTGACCGCCGGTCAGGATGCCTATCTGCAGAGCCAGGGCGACCTCAACGTGAAGACGATTGCGGTCGGCGAAACGCTGCAGCTTGTCACCTCCGGAAGCCTGCTGAACGCCAATGACGACAGCACGGCCAACGTGACCGGTCGCAACCTGATCCTCTCCTCCGCCGGCGACAATCTCGGAACCGCCGACAAGCGCTTCGTCACCGACACCACCGATGACGGCTATGTGCAGCTGCGCACCGACGGTTCGGCCTATCTGTTGGAAAAGACCGGCGACCTGCGCCTGCAGGATGCGGCCGGCCCGACGCTCGACCTGCAGGCCAATGACGGCCGGATCGTCGATGCGTTGAACGACAAGGGCGTGGAGATCAACGGCGACAATGTGAAGCTCTTCGCCCGCGACGGCATCGGCACAGAGGGCGCCGATCTCGACGTGACAACGCGCGTCAAAGGCTCGATCTCGGTAGAGACGCCCGGCGATTCCTTTGTCTATGCCCCGGATCTTCCCGTGACGGTGAAAGAGGCCGTCGTCGGCGGCCTCTCGAAGATCGTCTCAGCCAGCCAGATCCTGGTCGAGGCGGGTCAGACCTTCTCGGCAAGCGTCATCGACTGGTTCGCGCCGGACGACATCACCTTCGAAGAGAACAGCAAGGTCATCTCGCGTGACGGCACTGCCAAGTTCCGCACCTATGCCAATCTGGTGATGGGCGAAGGCTCGACCATTGATGCTGAGGGCAATGGCATTGATATCGGCGCGGCCGGAAATGTCGTGCTTGGCAACCTCGTCAGCACGAAGGGCGGCGACAATGTCATCGTCGTGGATGCCGGTGGTTCGATCAACGGCAATGGCGACAGTCTGAAGGATATCGACGTCTCCGACGATACCGCAGGCGTGACGCTTTCGGCCCATGGCGGTATCGGCGGCGACACGGCGCTCGCCACCAATCTCGCCCGCCTGACCTTCACCAATGTCGATGGCGGCGACGTGGCGATCGAAAACAGCCGCAGCATGACGCTGGAAAACAGCAGCGTGGGCGCGGGCTCTTCCATCAGCGTCTCGACGGCGGGTGACCTGCTGACGCAGTCCGTCACCGCGGTCGATGGCGACATTGCGCTCTCGGCCGATGCCAAGCTGACCCAGGTCCAGAACGCCGTCATCAATGCCGGCACAGGGTCGATTGCGATCACGGCGGGCACGGATGCGCTGCTTTACCGCATCATGACGGCCGGAAACGGCAATATCGATGTGGCCGCGCTGACCGGTGAGGTCAGCCTCAACAAGGACGTCAGCACCGCCGAAGGCTCGATCAGCGTCACAGCCGCGACGGATCTGTCACTCGCCGATACTGCCAACGTGACGGCGGCCGGTGCCGGCGACGTGTCGCTGACGGCCACAACTGGCCAGCTGACCCAGGGCGCGCTTGCCGTCATCAACGGCGGCACGGGGTCGGTTTCCCTGTCGGCCGGTACGGATGCGGTGCTGAACCGCATCCTGACGGGCGGCAACGGCAATATCGCCGTGGCGGCACTGACGGGCCGGGTCGATCTCAACAAGGAAGTCAGCACCGCCGAGGGCGACATCAGCGTCACGGCCCATACGAACCTCACGCTCGCCGATGCCGCCAACGTGACGGCGGCCGGTGCCGGCGACGTGTCGCTGACGGCCACAACTGGCCAGCTGACCCAGGGCGCGCTTGCCGTCATCAACGGCGGCACGGGATCGGTTTCGCTGTCGGCCGGTACGGATGCGGTGCTGAACCGCATCCTGACGGGTGGCAACGGCAATATCGACGTGGCGGCGCTGACCGGTCAGATCAACCTGAACAAGGAGATCAGCACGGCAGAAGGCAATATCAGCGTGACGGCCTATACCGACCTGACGCTTGCCGATGCCGGTCACGTGACGGCGGCCGGCGCGGGCAATATTCGCCTTGATGCCACCACCGGGCTGCTGACCCAGGCGCTGGGCGCCATCATCGACGGGGGAACCGGCGATGTGGATCTGCTGGCCGGTCACGACGCAATCCTGCAGACCGTCCGGACCGCGGGCAACGGCGACATCGGGATCGTCAGCCGCCAGGGCAATGTCTTCCTGGAGAACGATATCGATACCGCGGAAGGCTCCATGAACATTCTGGCCCAGCACAATGTCTTCATCGCGGCCACGTCCGACCTCACGGCGCAAGGGGCAGGGGACATCAACATCCGCACGCTTCAGGACAGCGTCATCCAGGCGCAGGGTTCCTGGATCGACGGCGGCCGCGGTCAGGTGCGTATCCATGGTGCCTTCGATGTGGTGCTGCGCGATGTCCGCTCCAGCTATCCGTCGCGCTACCGGATCATGGCGACGGCCGGCAACTATATCGACGACGGCGGCAATGCCCATCGCAATGTGCTGGACACCGAGATGCGCAATGCCCGCATCGATGTGGCCGCGCTGATGCCGGTGGTGCCGGATGCGGACCTTTACCTGCGGGCACTGCGTGCCCTGCAGGACGGCCGGGTCGGCATCGTCAACCGCGGCACGAGCGTCGGTGCCGAGGAGGTGGAAAGCGATGAAAATGGAGCCATCGTTCTGGCGCCGTAAACCTGAACCCGTGCGGGAGGGCAGCAATCTGTGGAAGCAGATGGGCTGGCCTCCCGCAGCAACGACCTTCGTGCCACAAGAGCAGCGAAGATTATTTCCAGAAGTGAGGATGTCGTGTCCAAGAATGCATTCCGTTTGAACTCCCTGACCACTGCCTTTGCTGCCTGCCTGGCGCTTGGCGTTGCTGTGCCGCTGGTGGCAGAGGCCGCCGGCACCGGCGACAAGCCGAAGGCCGTCGATGCGGCCGCACCGGCCACCGCAGCCGCTGCGCCGGCCGCCCCAGCGCCAGCCGCCCAGCAGGCCGACGCGGCCCAGAAGGGCAAGGATGCCGCCGCCGGCGGCGACATCCAGAGCGGCCCGAAGGTCACGGTGCAGCAGCACGGCGACTGGCTGATGGAATGCTACGATCCGGCCGTCAACAACGTGAACTGCCAGATCAAGCAGCGGATCGCCCAGAAGGATACCGACCGCAACATTCTGGTGATGAGCATCGCCTTCGATCCGAAGGCCAAGAGCAATGTCATCCAGTATGTGTTGCCGCTGGACTTCCTGCTCACGCCCGGCGTCTCCGTCGAGGTCGGCAGCTACCAGACGACCGCCGGCGTCAACCGATGCTCGGCCCAGGGCTGCTTCGTCGAAGGCACCACCGACGATGCCTTCATCAAGGCGATGCAGGGCGCCAAGGACGGTGGCCGCGTCGTGATCGTGTCGCGCACCGGCCAGAAGGTCGGCATCGGCTTCTCGGTCGCCGGCTTCTCCAAGGCCTATGAAGAAATGATCAAGGAAAACACGCGGATGGCAGCGCAGCAGCCGAAGGGCTGAGGCAGATACGGGCGGCCTTCGCCGCCCGACGCCATGCAAGCAGACTGGGGAGGCCCGCGGGGGGTCTCCCTGCGGAATATCGGGGGTTCAGGTGCGGTCGGTTCGGGACACACAGCGCGGCGGATTGAGCCGGCGCGACAAGGCACAACAGATCGGGACAGCGACGGATGCCGGACAGGGCATGGCTTTGACCGGTCGTCTGGTGTGGGCAGGCGCCATGCTGGTAGGCCTGTCTTGCGGCCTGGCTGCGGCTCCGGCCGACGCGGCACCGGCCCTGCCGACGGTGCCTTCGGCGACCAATGCCGATATCAACAATCCGCGCGCCGTGAGCGATTTCGAGGAGCGTGAACGCCAGCGCGCGCTGGAGCGCGCCACCGACCGGCAGCCGGCAGCCCCGAGCGCGCCGGAGCACGAGGACGTGGCCGTGCCGAAGGGGGCAGAGCGCGCGAGTTTCGTGCTGAAGGATGTCGCGTTCAACGAGAGCCGCATCTTCACCAAGGCCGATCTCGACGCAATCGTCGCGCCTTATCTCAACCGCAAGATCTCCGTCGCGGACCTGTTCCGCATGACGGCAAAGATCAACGCGACCTATCGCGAGCGGGGCTATATCACGGCACAGGCGGTGCTGGTGCCGCAGCAGATCGCTGGCGGTCATGTCCGCATCCAGCTGGTGGAAGGCACGATCGGCGCCGTCGAGGTGTCCGGCAACAAGAAGGTTCGCTCCGATGTGGTGATCGACCATGTCGAGGTGCTGCCGGGCAGCATTCCCACCATCCAGCTGATCGAGCGGCGGCTGGCCGCGGTCAACCAGAACCGCAAGTTCCAGGTCACGGCCGGGCTGAAGCCCGGCAAGGAGACCGGCACCACGGATCTTCAGTTGCAGGTCACCAGCGAGCCGAAGCCCTTCAGCGGCACCGTCTATATGAACAACCAGGGCACCCGCGACAGCGGTCGCTATACGCTCGGCGCCACCGCCAGCCTCTACTCGCCCTTCGGCTATGACGAGACCCTTTCCGCCGGCCTGACCACCTCCGTCAGCGACATGAGCAACATGTTGCAGGATTTCGACGTCGGCTCCTATTTCTTCGACGCGGATCTTCCGATGCCGGTGGGCAATGGCGGGCTGCGCCTGCTGTATTCGCATTCGGATTCCAAGGTGCTGGAAGGCAGCTTTGCCTCGCTCGGCGTGCTGGGCCGCGGCGATCTCGTCAGCCTCACCTATACGCAGCCTTTCTACACCACGCCGACCTGGAACTTCTCGACCGTCAGCGGCGGGCAGTGGAGCGATACCCACAGCGAGGTCAGCACCGTCGATACCGACACGCTGTCGTTTCGCGTGTTCGGCGGTGTAAAGGGGCAGGCAACCTTCCCCACCACCGGCACCTATATCGAAACCGAGCTCCGCCTCATCCAGTCCTGGGTCGACACCAAGGGGCTGAGCGGCCATGACCGCGACACCATCACCCGCATCGTGGGCAGCGCCACGCTGTTCCAGTCGATGGGCGACGGGCTCAGCCTGATGATGCGGGCGGGCGGACAATATACGCCGGAAAAGCGCCTACCCTCCGGCGAACTCTGGTATCTCGGCGGGGTCAGCACGCTACCCGCCTACGAGCTGTCGTCCCTGTCCGGAGACAACGGCCTCTACCTTGCCAACCAGATCCGCTACAGTTCCGACTATTACAACAGCGGCATGCAGCAGGCGCTCGGCATTCCCTTCTCATCCGGCATCCGCGCCTTCTACGATGTCGGCGCCGTGTTTGACGATTACCTGCGCGGCGAATCCAGCAGCTTCTACTCGGATGCGGGCTTTGGGCTGGATTTCGACATTGGCGGGCACCTGAGCGGCGACCTATCGGTAGCCTGGGCGATCGATCCGGAGATGAACAAAAACATCGAGATCGATAAGCCGCGCTTCCTCTTCACGGTCACCACCAGCTTCTGACGGACGGGCTGCAGCCCTCTGGGATGGCGCGACGGCGAATTCGGCATCACCGCCGCGGTTCGCCGCCCGGCGCGTAAACGCTTTTGCGGGCAAACAGGAATTTGTGGCCGCACTGGCAGCGCAGCATGTATTTTTTGGGGTCGCGGGCGGCAAATTCGGTGGTGAAGCCCTTGGGCATCTCGTCGATGGCAAAGCCCGGGTCCTTGCGGCGCGGGTCGTCGTCTTCCGACACCTCGGCAAAGCCGGAGTGTCCGCATTGCGGGCATTCGAGTTTTCGGGAATATCGGTCGCGTGCAGCCATGCGGGGGTAAGTAGACGCTCCACCTTGCCCTGACAAGACCGGGGAGAAGCAGGCGCCGGCAAAACCGCGATGGCAGCCAGAGGCGCTTGCGTCCCCTCGCCTGATCCGCGATCCGCCATTGTAGCCTTGCATCCGCCGGCACGTCGGGCGACAACGCCGGTTCGGGACTGGAGCAGGGAGCGAAGGCCATGCAGGAGCGCGCTTTTTTCGACCGCAGCGCCGTTATCGTCGCACAAGACCTGATCGGCGCCATGCTTACGGTCAACGGCGTTGGCGGCATGATCGTCGAAACAGAAGCCTATGAGCCGGATGACCCGGCCTCGCACAGCTTTCGCGGACCGACAGCCCGAACCCGCACCATGTTCGGCCCCGCCGGTCATGCCTATGTCTATCGGTCCTACGGCATTCACTGGTGCCTGAATTTCGTCTGCCGCCCGGGCAGTGCCGTGCTCATCCGCGCGCTTGCACCGACGATCGGCCTCAACGAGATGGCACGCCGGCGCGGGCGCGCCGACCCGGTGATCCTCTGCTCCGGGCCAGGACGCCTGGCGCAGGCGCTCGGCATCGACAGCCGGCACGATGGCGCGCCGCTTGATGCGCCGCCTTTCGTGCTGGAAGCTGCAGCGACCCCTCCCCTCATCCTCAGCGGCCCCCGCATCGGCATCACCAAGGCGACCGATCTGCCCTGGCGCTTCGGCCTTGAAGGTTCTGCTCATCTCAGCCGCCGCTTTCCGGCAGATGGGAAGGCACCGCCTGCCGCGCCATAAAGTGACGCGCGGGGTGGAATACCTAGTTTAAACTTAAAATGATTTGGGTATCATGCCGGAAACGCCCGCAGCGGCGTCGGGAGCATGGACCGGTCGGGGGCGGCAAGAATCCCCTGTGGGGCACAGAGAGAATGACGGACTTTCAAAAGACACGGGCGCTGTTTCACATGCCGGACGGCGTCATCTACCTGGATGGCAACTCGCTGGGGCCGCTGCCCCTTTCCGCGACCGAACGGGTGCGCGCCCTGATGGTGGACCAGTGGGGCGAAATGCTGATTCGCGGCTGGAACCAGGGTGGCTGGATGGCGACACCGCGTCGCATCGGCGACCGGGTCGGCCGCCTCATCGGCGCGTCCGAAGGCACGGTGGTGATGGGCGACACGCTCTCCATCAAGGTTTATCAGGCGCTGGCTTCCGCCCTGCAACTGGCCGAGGAACGTGATCCCGCCCGGCGCGTCATCCTCTCCGACAGCGGCAATTTTCCCTCCGATCTCTATATGGCCGAAGGGCTGATCACGTCGCTCGATCGCGGCTATGTGCTGAAAGTGGTCGATCCTCTGGCGGTGGAAGAGGCGATCGACGAGACGGTTGCCGTCACCATGCTCACCGAAGTCGATTACCGCACGGGGCGCCTGCACGACATGAAGGCGCTGACGAAGAAGGCACATGCGGCCGGCGCATTCACCATCTGGGATCTTGCCCATTCCGCCGGTGCCATTCCCGTCGATCTCTTGGGCGCCGATGCCGATTTTGCCGTCGGTTGTACCTATAAATACTTAAACGGCGGCCCCGGCGCGCCAGCCTTCATCTATGTCGCTCCCCGCCATGCTGACCAGGCGCGGCCGGCGCTCTCCGGCTGGCTCGGCCACGAAAAGCCCTTTGCCTTCGATCTCTCCTATCGCCCCGGTGAGGGCATCGACCGCATGCGCGTCGGCACCCCGCCCATCCTGGCGCTTGCGGCCCTGGATGCAGCACTCGACGCCTGGGACGATGTGGACATGGCCGACGTGCGCGAAAAGTCGATTGCTCTTTGCGATCTCTTCATCGCTGACGTGGAGGCGCGATGCCCCTCGCTCACGCTTGCCTCGCCGCGCGACGGCAGGAGCCGCGGCAGCCAGGTGTCGTTTCTGCATGACGAGGGCTACGCCATCATGCAGGCGCTCATCGCACGCGGCGTAATCGGCGATTTCCGTGCGCCGAACGCCATCCGTTTCGGCTTTACGCCGCTTTACATCGACGAGCGCGATGTCGTGTCTGCCGTCGACATTCTGGCGGAGATCATGGACCAGCGGCTCTGGGACAGGCCCGAATTCAAGCAGAGGGGTGTTGTGACGTGAGCGGAAAACCCTACAATCCGGCCGAAGACGGCGCCGAAATGTCGTTCCGCGAAAAAATGTCCTACACCGATTACCTGCAGCTCGACCCGATCCTGTCGGCGCAAAAGCCGCTGTCGTCGGCGCATGACGAACTGCTGTTCATCATCCAGCACCAGACCTCGGAGCTTTGGATGAAGCTTGCCATCCACGAGATCCGCTCGGCCATTGCAGCGATCCGCCGGGACGAGCCGCAGCCGGCCTTCAAGATGCTGTCGCGCGTGGCCCGCATCTTTGAACAGTTGAACAATGCCTGGGACGTGCTGCGCACCATGACGCCGAGCGAATATACGCAGTTTCGCGATGCGCTCGGCCAGTCGTCCGGCTTTCAGTCGGCGCAGTACCGCGCCATCGAGTTCCTCGCCGGCAACCGCAACCTCGCCATGCTCGGGCCCCACAGCCACCGGCCTGACCTGCTCTCCCACCTGGAAGACATCCTGGCGAGCCCGAGCCTTTATGACGAGGCGATCCTGCTTCTTGGCCGCAACGGTTTCGACATCGGCGCCGATGGCGAGCGGACGACATTTCGTGAGAAGCGCGTGGAAAGCGAAAAGGTGCTGGAGGCCTGGCGGCAGGTCTATGCCGCCCCCTCGCGCTTTTGGGATCTCTATGAGCTGGCGGAAAAACTGGTGGACTTCGAAGATTACTTCCGCCGCTGGCGCTTCAACCATGTCACGACTGTGGAGCGCGTCATCGGCTTCAAGCGCGGCACCGGCGGCACCTCCGGCACGCATTACCTGAAGAAGATGCTGGAAGTGGAACTGTTTCCGGAGCTTTGGCGGGTGCGCACCGTTCTCTGACCGATCAACCCAAACACGCTGGCGAGGCCACATTCATGCTCTTTCACCGCATCAACGACTGGGACGACGCCTATACCAACGGCGCCAATATTCCGCGTGGCGAGGAGTGGCCGAGCCGTTGGGTGGCGCCGGCTCTTGCCTATCGCGAAGACCTGGCCGCAGAGGGCCGCGCCAAGCTCGACCTCTCCTATGGCGATGCCCCCCGCAATCGCTACGACCTGTTTTTGCCGGAAAGCACGCCCAAAGGCCTCGTCGTCTTTGTCCATGGCGGATACTGGCAGGCGCTCGACAAATCCTTCTGGTCGCATCTGGCAAAAGGCAGCGTCGACAGCGGATTTGCTGTCGCCATGCCCTCCTATACGCTGTGCCCTGAGGCCCGGGTCGGTGATATCGTTCGGGAAATCGGTGCGGCGATTATCGATGCGGCAACCGAGATCGATGGGCCGATCCACCTCACCGGCCATTCCGCCGGCGGCCATCTGGTGACGCGGATGATGGCAAAGACCTCGCCACTGCCCGAGGATATCCGGGCGCGGGTGAACAATGTCGTGTCCATCTCCGGCGTGCATGATCTGCGACCCCTCGTCAACACCGGCCTCAATACCAAGCTGCAGCTAACGCCGCAGGAGGCCGCGGCCGAAAGCCCGGTTCTGATGGAGCCCGGACACGGCGGGCGACTGTTCTGCTGGGTGGGCGGCAATGAGCGCGCCGAGTTCCTGCGCCAGAATGCCCTGATGGCCAGCATCTGGCTGGGGCTCGGGGCAGAGACCGGTGCCTATGTCGAACCCGATCGCCACCATTTCACGGTAATCGACGGACTTGCCGACAGGAACCATCCGCTGACGCTCACGCTCTTGTCATGATGCGACGCAATATGTGAGCCGGTGATTATCGCCGGGACATTTCCTTCGGGCAGCCGGACCGGCTAGGCTCTTGCAAAACATCATCGGCCCGATGATTCGGGCTGCCGAGGGCGATATGACACGGGCAAGACGGCGCAGGATCATTCGTGTGCAGCGAACGGGCACGGGGCTTGCGCTGGTGGCGGCGATTTCCTTCATCGCCGGCATGACCGATGCGATCGGGCTGCGTCTCTCCGGCGATTTCGTCTCCTTCATGACCGGCAATACCACGCGGGCGGCGATTTCCCTGGCCGATGGCGATCTGCACCACGGGCTGGTGCTGCTCGGTGCCGTCCTCGTCTTCGTGCTGGGCAATGCCGCTGGCATCGTCGTTGCCCATCTCGTGCAGCGGCGCATGTTCGGTGTTCTGGCCGGTGTCGCCATGCTGCTTTCGCTTGCCTCCATGCTGCAGGATCCGGATCTGCATCTCCTGCGCTTTTACATGGTCGTGCTCTCCATGGGCATGGTCAATGCCACCATCGAGCACATCGAAGGCCTGCCGATCGGGCTCACCTACGTCACGGGTGCCCTGTCACGCTTCGGGCGCGGCATCGGGCGCTTTATCATGGGCGAGCGCAAGATGGACTGGACCATCCAGGCGGTTCCGTGGCTCGGCATGATCTCCGGCGCGCTCTGCGGTTCTGTTCTCGGACTGGCGCTTCCGGGAGATGCCCTGTTCATTGCCGCAGTGCTGACACTGTTCGTCGCTCTATCCACGCTTCTGATGCGCCGCACATTGCATCACCGCTATAACCAGCGCATCGCCCGCGCGTCCGGCACCAAGTGAGTGAATGTTTTATCTGTCAAAAATCGTCTGGCTGCTGGTTCAGCCTCTGTCGCTGTCGTTTTTCCTGTCTTGTCTTGCAGCCGTAGCCGCCTTCTGCGGCTTTCGGCGCAGCGGCGGGCTGATGGCCGCGGCGGCAGCCCTCCTCCTCTTCGTCACGCTCTACACCACGACCGGAAACCTTCTGCTGCAGTCGCTCGAGAACCGGGTGGCGCGGCCGCCCAATGATCCGGCCGATATCTCCTGCATGATCGTGCTCGGCGGTGCGATCGAGAACGAGGTTATGAGCGGCCGTGGCGGCATCGAGCTGAACGCGGCCGCCGATCGCTATACCCAGGCCCTGCGACTGGCGCTTGCCCATCCGGCGGCCAGGATCCTCATCTCGGGCGGCGACGGGTCCTTCAGCGGCGCCTACGAGGGCGAGGCCGGTGCCGCCGCGCGGTTCTTTGCCGCCTACGGCGTGAAACCCGAGCGGCTGATTGCCGAAAACACGTCCCGCAACACCTTCGAGAACACGCTGAACACGCGCGACATCCTTGCGCGCGACGGCTTGGCAAACTGCCTGCTGATCACCTCGGCCTTCCATATGCCGCGGTCGATGGCGCTGTTTGACAAAGCGGGGCTCACGGTCACGCCCTATCCGGTCGATTACCGCACGAGCGGCACGGTGACAGTCGGTTTCGATTTTACCCAGCCGTCTCTTAACGCACAGAACATGTCGACGGCGGTCCGCGAATGGCTGGGTCTCTTCGGCTATTACGCGGCAGGCCGCATCGACTGGCCGTTCTGAGCGCTATTTGCGCGAGATCGTCACCATCTTGGCGCCGCGCACGCGCACGGTCATCTCACAGGGGGTGGCATCCGTGCGGTCGCAGAATTTCGGATGCATCCGGAAGACGAAGACCATGTTGCCGAACCGCTTGACGAAGTCATAGCCATAAATCTTGGCCGTCGACATCATGAAATAACCGCCCTCCTTCACCTGCAGATAGAAATTATACGGGCAGCCATCGGCATCGCAGCCCACGCCCTTTTCGCCATTGCAGGTGACGGCGCCATGATTGACGATAGCATCGATGATGCCGTCATTGTTGATGTCCGTGCGGGTGATGAAATCGTCAGCGAAAGTGGGGCTGGCGCAGATCTTGCGGAAATGGTCCTTCTCGTAGATTTCCGGATCGCTGAGCAGCGCCTGCTGGGCACCTGCCATGGCGGGCAGGAGCGAGAGCAGGGCCGCCTGCAGAAGAATGATCAGAAGTTTTGCCACGCCCTTGGTCTTCCCCATGGATTGCCTGTAGACAAGGCCCGCTGCCAATGGCGGCAGGCCGGATGCGCGGATATGATGCACCCTGCCGCTTGCGCGACGCTGGCGTGCCGTGGGAGGTCGAGGTCACATGTCTGTGCTGATGATGCTGGATTATGCAGGCGTCGCGCTGTTTGCCGCAACGGGTGCGCTTGCCGCCTCGCGCAAGCAACTGGACCTGATCGGCTTCCTGTTCTTTGCAGCGGCAACGGGCATCGGCGGGGGAACACTGCGCGATCTGGTGCTTGGCCGCACACCGGTCTTCTGGGTGATGGACCCGACCTATCTGGTGATCTGCGCGGCCGTCGGCATCTTCGTCTTCCTCACCGCCCACCGGGTGGAATGGCGCTACAAGCTGCTGATCTGGCTCGATGCGGTCGGGCTTTCCGCCTATAGCGTCATGGGGGCGGCGAAGGGCTTTGCGACCACCGGTTCGCTGACGATTGCCATCGTTACCGGCACCATGACGGCCACCTTCGGCGGCATCCTGCGCGACCTCATCGCCAACGAGCCGTCGATCCTGCTGCGGCCGGAAATCTATGTGACGGCAGCGCTGGCTGGCGCCACGGTCTTTACCGGCGCAAACCTTCTCGGCCTGCCGCTGCCGGTCAGTTCGGCCGCAGGCTTTGCCATTGCCTTTGGCCTGCGCGGCGGGGCGCTCTACTATGGCTGGACGCTGCCGCGCTACCGCGCACGACCGGGACGGCCGGCGGACGAGGCGCTGAAGAAACGGAAGAAATAGACGCTGGATTGAGAGGCGCCGGCCTCAGGCCTTCTTCTCGCGCAGCCGGATGATGACGTCCACATGGGCGATTTCCATGCCCTCGGGTGCCTCGGGCAGATTGCCGATTTCCAGATTGCTGACGGGAATGTCGAGAACCTCGTTGCGGCCTTCGACAAAGAAATGATGGTGATCGGACACGTTGGTGTCGAAATAGGTGCGCGCACCCTCAACGGCGAGAACGCGGATCAGGCCCGCCTCGGTGAACTGGTGCAGCGTGTTGTAGACGGTCGCCAGCGACACGGGCACGTCGGCGGTGATTGCCTCCTCGTGCAGTTCCTCGACGGTCAGGTGGCGATCACCCTTGGCAAACAGAAGGTCGGCCAAAGCCACGCGTTGCCGCGTCGGCCGCAGCCCGCAATCGCGCAATCTGGTTTCCACGTCGGTGATGGCGTCAGCCATGAGTGAGGCAAGCTCCTGTAAAGCCGGTATTCTCGACTTTTGCATATAACTTTTATGCGTGCCGCTTTCAATAGCGCCAGCGCCCTCGCCGTAAACCGCCCAGCAAGGAAAATGCGCAATTTTGCACGAAATGCCTCTGGTTTGCCGGGTTCCGTTCCTATATGCCGACCTGAATCAATCTGGATCGGTTCCCTGGCAACACCGGGGAGCGGATTCATGCGCTTCAATTTACGCCGCTCTTGCTTTAAACAGGCGCAACGACCGGCGAAGAGGGGGAACGGACAGGCCTCATGGACAGCAGACAATCGAGCTTCTCGTATGAAGAAATACTGACCTGCGCACATGGAGACATGTTCGGGCCAGGCAATGCGCAGCTGCCCCTGCCGCCCATGCTGATGTTCCACCGCATCACCGAGATTTCCGAAACGGGCGGCCCGAACGACAAGGGCTTCATCCGCGCCGAATTCGACATCACGCCGGATCTGTGGTTCTTCCCCTGCCATTTCGAAGGCGATCCGGTGATGCCCGGTTGCCTCGGCCTCGATGCCATGTGGCAGCTCACCGGCTTTTATCTCGGCTGGCTCGGCGAGCCCGGCAAGGGCCGCGCCATTTCCACCGGCGAGGTCAAGTTCACCGGCATGGTGACGCCGAAGACCAAGCTTGTCGAATACGGCATCGACTTCAAGCGCGTCATGCGTGGCCGCCTCGTGCTCGGCATCGCCGACGGCTGGATGAAGGCCGATGGCGAAGTCATCTACCGCGCCAGCGATCTGCGCGTCGGTCTCTTCCAGGAAAAGGCCGCCTGACGGCCGGCCGCCTGCTCAAAACGAACTGAAAAGGTCAATCTCATGCGACGGGTAGTTGTCACAGGCTTGGGTGTCGTTTCCTCCATCGGCAATGATGCCGCCGAGGTCACCGCGTCTCTGCGCGATGCGAAATCCGGCATCTCCTTCTCCAGCGATTTTGCCGAGCATGGCTTCAAGTGCCAGGTCTGGGGCAAGCCGCAGCTCGATCCGACCGATCTAGTCGATCGCCGCGCCATGCGGTTCCTGAGCCAAGGCGGCGCCTGGAACCATGTGGCCATGAGGCAGGCGATTGCCGATTCGGGCCTCGAAGAGAGCGACTACGCCCAGAACGAGCGCGTCGGCATCATCATGGGCTCCGGTGGCCCCTCCACCCGCACGCTGATCGAAGCAGCCGACATCACGATCAAGAACAACAGCCCCAAGCGCATCGGCCCGTTTGCCGTGCCGAAGGCGATGTCCTCGACAGCGTCTGCCACACTTGCCACCTGGTTCAAGATCCACGGCGTCAACTATTCCATCTCGTCTGCCTGCTCGACCTCTGCGCATTGCATCGGCAATGCGGTGGAGATGATCCAGTGGGGCAAGCAGGACATGATGTTTGCCGGCGGCCACGAGGATCTCGACTGGACCATGTCGAACCTGTTCGACGCCATGGGCGCCATGTCTTCGAAATACAATGACACGCCCTCCACCGCCTCGCGCGCCTATGACGTCAGCCGCGACGGTTTTGTCATCGCCGGTGGCGCTGGCGTCCTCGTTCTGGAAGAACTGGAGCATGCCAAGGCCCGCGGCGCCAAGATCTATGCCGAAGTGGTCGGCTACGGCGCCACCTCCGACGGTTACGACATGGTGGCCCCGTCCGGCGAGGGCGCGATCCGCTGCATGCGCCAGGCGCTTGCCACCGTCGACGGCAAGGTCGATTACATCAACACGCACGGCACCTCGACGCCGGTGGGCGACGCCAAGGAAATGGGCGCCATCCGCGAAGTGTTTGGCGAAAACCTGCCGCATATCCAGTCGACCAAGTCGCTGACCGGCCATTCGCTGGGTGCTGCCGGCGTGCAGGAATCGATCTATTCGCTCTTGATGATGCAGGCCGGCTTTATCGGCGAAAGTGCCCATATCACCGAACTCGATCCTGAATTTGAAGGCATGCCGGTGGTGCGCTCGCGCATCGACAATGCCAAGATCGATATTGCCCTTTCCAATTCCTTCGGGTTCGGCGGCACCAACGCCACGCTCGTCTTCCAGCGCTATAACGGATAAGACCATGAGCGGTATCATGCAGGGTAAGCGCGGCCTCATCATGGGGGTCGCGAACAATCACTCCATCGCCTGGGGTATTTCTAAGGCGCTCGCCGCCCAGGGGGCCGAACTTGCCTTCACCTACCAGGGCGATGCACTGGGGCGGCGCGTGAAGCCGCTTGCCGCCGAAGTCGGTTCCGATTTCGTGCTTCCCTGCGACGTGGAGGACCTTGCCTCCGTGGATGCCACGTTCGCGGCCATCAAGGAGCGCTGGGGCAAGCTCGACTTTGTCGTGCACGCCATCGGCTTTTCCGACAAGAACGAGCTGAAGGGCCTCTACGCCGATACCACGCGGGACAATTTCAGCCGCACCATGGTGATCTCCTGCTTCTCCTTCACCGAGATCGCCAAGCGCGCCGCAGACCTGATGGTCGATGACGGTGCGATGCTGACGCTGACCTATGGCGGCTCCATGCGGGTGATCCCGAACTACAACGTGATGGGCGTCGCCAAGGCCGCCCTGGAATCGTCCGTGCGCTATCTGGCGGCCGATTACGGTCCGAAGGGCATCCGCGTCAATGCCATCTCGGCGGGCCCCGTGCGCACGCTGGCGGGTGCGGGCATTTCGGACGCGCGCGCCATCTACTCGTGGAACCAGAAGAATGCGCCGCTGCGCCGCACCGCGACCATCGAGGATATCGGTGGCTCGGCGCTTTACCTTCTGTCGGACCTGTCGCGCGGCGTGACCGGCGAGATCCACTATGTGGATGCCGGCTACAACATTACCTCGCTTCCCTCGCTCGATCGGCTGCGCAACGCCGATTCGGAGTGAGCGCTTCGCGCCTCCTGTCATGAAAAAGGCCTCCGGATCGTCGATCGGGAGGCCTTTTCTCTTGGTCTTCATGGAAGCTGCGAAGCGTCACTTCTTCGCCTGCAGCACCTTGAAGCGGGCATTGCGGCACACTTCGCCGCTTTCCTTGAACTCCGCCGCCAGGACCGGCTCGTAAGGCAGGCCGCGATTGGCGACCATCAGCAGGCGACCGCCGATGCGAAGCGCAGAGGACGCCGCCTTGATGAAGCTCTGGCCGATTTCCGGATTGGCCGCATGGCCTTCATGGAAGGGCGGGTTCATGATGACGAGATCGTATTTTTCCTTGATCGGCTCGGCCGTCAGATCCTGCCAGAAGAAGCGCGTCGAAAGCTGCGGGCAATTGCGGGCAAGGTTCTTGCGGGCGCATTCAAGCGCGCGGTGATCGGCCTCGAACAGGTCGATGCGGTTCACCCGCGGCGAAGCATCCGCCAGCATCACCGAGAGATAGCCCCAACCGGCGCCGAGATCGGCGGCATTGCCATCGAAATCGCGCGGCAGGCGGCTTGCCAGGAGCTCCGAGCCGGCATCGGCATGCTCATGCGAAAACGTGCCCGGCAGTGCTTCGAAGCGGGCATCGATGATCGAAACCGGACGGCGAAGGGACGCAAGGGCTGCATCGACATCGTCCGGGCGCTGGAACCAGACGACGACACCGTGATATTTCGGCATGGATTCGATGGCAAAGCCCAGGTTGAGCAGTTGCTTGCGCAGCGGCTGGATGCCGTCTTCCTTTGAGCCGGCAACGGTGATGATGCCGCCCGGCTTCACGCGAGACAGCGCCTCGGCCATGTTGTTGTCGTTCTCGCCGCGGTGCTTGCCACAAAGCACCAGCGCGCCGTCATAGTCCTCGCCTTCCGGCTCCGGCACGATATGGGCGCCAGCGACCGACAGCGGGCAATAGAGCGGCCGCAGCGGCTGGACATTGGTAATCGTGGCGCCAAAGCCTTCCGGCAGGCGCGGGCCGCTCTCGGCGGCCAGAAACAGGATGCGGGAGCCTTCGCCGGGCATGGGCAGCGTGCCGATGGCGAAAGGATGGAACAGCGTTTTCACGGCGTCGCGGATCATGAAGAGTTTCCGATCTGTGGAGCGTGCGCCAGAGCCTGGCCGACAAACGCTCGATCTCTAAGGGTTGGGGCTGTGCTGCTGACCATACGAGTGCTGCAACGGCCCGAAGCGGACCAGGAGGCCCGAATAGGAAAAGGGCGCGGAAACTTTTCCGCGCCCCAGAAGTCATCCGGATGCGAGCGCCTTATTCGGCGGCTTCGCCTTCCTTCTTCTTGTCGGCGGCGATTTCCTGGCCGGTCGTCTGGTCGACAACCTTCATGGACAGGCGAACCTTGCCGCGCTCGTCAAAGCCCATCAGCTTGACCCAGACCTTCTGGCCTTCCTTGACCACGTCCTGGGTCTTGGCAACGCGATCTGCCGCCAGCTGCGAGATGTGCACGAGGCCGTCACGGGCGCCGAAGAAGTTGACGAAGGCGCCGAAATCGGCGGTCTTCACAACCGTGCCTTCGTAGATGGCACCGATTTCCGGCTCGGCCACGATCGAGTGGATCCACTTGCGGGCCGCTTCGATCTCCTTGCCGGAGGAAGAGGCGATCTTGATCGTGCCGTCGTCTTCGATGTTGATCTTGGCGCCGGTCTTTTCGACGATTTCGCGGATGACCTTGCCGCCCGAACCGATGACTTCGCGGATCTTGTCGACCGGGATGTTCATCACTTCGATGCGCGGTGCAAATTCGCCGAGCTGCGAGCGACCTTCGCTGATGGCGTTCGCCATTTCGCCGAGGATGTGCTTGCGGCCGCCCTGTGCCTGGGCGAGAGCCACCTTCATGATCTCTTCGGTGATACCGGCGATCTTGATGTCCATCTGCAGCGAGGTGATGCCGTCGGCGGTACCTGCAACCTTGAAGTCCATGTCGCCGAGGTGGTCTTCGTCACCGAGGATGTCGGAGAGAACCGCAAAACGCTCGCCTTCAAGGATGAGGCCCATGGCGATACCGGCCACCGGCTTTGCCAGCGGAACGCCGGCGTCCATCAGAGCGAGAGAGGTGCCGCAGACGGTTGCCATCGAGGACGAGCCGTTGGACTCGGTGATCTCGGAGACGACGCGCAGCGTGTAGGGGAACTGTTCCGGCGACGGCAGCATCGGACGAATGGCGCGCCAGGCAAGCTTGCCATGGCCGATTTCGCGGCGGCCCGGGGAGCCCATGCGGCCCGTTTCACCGACCGAGTAGGGCGGGAAGTTGTAATGCAGAAGGAAGCGTTCCTTGTACATGCCGGTGAGGCTGTCGACATACTGCTCGTCTTCGCCGGTGCCGAGCGTGGCGACAACGATCGCCTGCGTTTCGCCGCGGGTGAAGAGAGCAGAACCGTGGGTGCGCGGCAGGATGCCGACTTCCGACACGATGGCGCGAACCGTTTCGAGGTCGCGGCCGTCGATGCGGCTCTTGGTGTCGAGAATGTTCCAGCGAACGATCTTGGCCTGCAGGTGCTTGAAGACGGCGCCGATGACTTCGGCTGTGTACTTCGGCTCTACGCCTTCGGGGAAGAAGTGAGCCTTCACCTTGGCCTTGACGGCGTCGACGGCAGCGTAACGATCAGCCTTCTGGGTGATCTTGTAGGCGGCGCGCAGCTCGGTTTCGGCAATCGAGAGCATTTCGGCTTCGAGAGCGGAATGATCTTCCGGCTCGAATTCGCGCGGCTCCTTGGCGGCCACTTCAGCAAGCTTGATGATCGCGTCGATGACCGGCTGGAAGCCCTTGTGGCCGAACATGACGGCGCCGAGCATGACGTCTTCGTTCAGTTCCTTGGCTTCCGATTCCACCATCAGGACGGCGTCCTGCGTGCCGGCAACCACGAGATCGAGAACCGATTCGTCCATCTCGTCGAGATGCGGGTTCAGAACATATTCGCCGTTGATGTAGCCAACGCGCGCACCACCGACCGGGCCCATGAAAGGAACGCCGGAGAGCGTCAGCGCTGCCGAGGTGGCAACCATGGACAGGATGTCCGGGTTGTTTTCCAGGTCATGCTGAATGACCGTGACGACAACCTGCGTGTCGTTCTTGTAGCCTTCCGGGAAGAGCGGGCGGATCGGACGGTCGATCAGGCGCGAAACCAGCGTTTCGTTTTCCGACGGACGGCCTTCACGCTTGAAATAGCCACCCGGGATCTTGCCGGCGGCATAGGTCTTTTCCTGGTAGTTGACGGTGAGCGGGAAGAAGTCCTGGCCCGGCTTCGGCGACTTGGCCGAAACAACGGTGGCGAGAACAACGGTTTCGCCGTAGGTGGCGAGAACCGCGCCGTCGGCCTGACGGGCGATCTTGCCGGTTTCCAGCTTCAGCGGGCGTCCTGCCCACTCGATTTCGACAGTGTGTGTATTGAACATGCTATGTCCTTCGTAGCGCGGCGGCGCGGCATCGGCATCCAGGAGGATCCCCAGGCGTCGCGCGGCCTTTGCGCAATGCGACACGATCACGGGCAAGACAACGGGAGGCTTTCAGAGGCGTTGCGGCTGTTCCGCAGCGCTTGGCAATGCCTCGCCGGTTAAGGCCTCAAAGGCATCGCCCGCCGGCGCCCGCATTGGGAACGTCAGCGAAAGCATCCGGCAATCCTGCCCCATGACAGGTCATCGGTTACGTTCGGCGGCCCGGCCATCCGGCCCGCCAGTGCCGTCCGGTATCGAACGGTTCATGCCTTGCCGGGCACATCGGGCCCGGATCGGAAACCGGCGGACCGTCTGTTCGACGGCCCGCCGGAAATCTGTTTTAGCGGCGGATGCCGAGACGGGTGATCAGGTTGGTGTAACGAGCCTCGTCCTGCTTCTTGACGTAGTCGAGAAGCGAGCGGCGGGTCGAAACCATGGTCAGAAGGCCACGACGCGAGTGGTTGTCCTTCTTGTGACCCTTGAAGTGTTCCGTCAGGTTGGTGATACGCTCGGTCAGGATCGCGACCTGAACTTCCGGCGAACCGGTGTCGCCTTCCTTGGTTGCGTATTCCTTGATGAGGGCGGCCTTGCGCTCTGCAGTGATCGACATCGTAAATCCTTTCGATGTGAGGATGGAAGGGGTCGCCATAGGCCGGGATGTCGTCCAGCCTTGGCCATGAAGGCAAGAGAGCGAAAATGACGCATCTCAATGCTGGCGGTGCCTATAAACCATTCGGCCCGCCTTGGGAAGAGGCATGTAATTGAGGGCTTCTCAGCCGAAGACGCGCTTCGGCCGGAACTCCCCCTCACCGATCTCGCCGATGGCAATCAGCTTGCCGCCGGCAAGGGCCACCGCCTCCGGTTCGGCCACCGGCGCATCGCGCCCGCGCAGAATGATCGGGTTGCCCATGCGCAGGCGGTGGGCCTGATCGTCGGTGATGCGGATCTGCGGCAGCGCCGACAAGGCCTCGCTGGTATCGACGAGGAAAGCGTCGAGGGCGGCCAGCCGCTCGTCGCGATCCTCGATGGCTTCAAGCGCGATGAGATCGGCAAGCGGCACCATGGTCTCTTCGGCAAACGGGGCCACATAAGAGCGGCGAAGCTCGGAGATATGCGCATAGCAGCCGAGGTCGCGACCGAAATCGCGTGCCAGCGACCGCACATAGGTGCCCTTGCCGCATTCCACCTCGAAGAAGGCGCGGTCGGTTTCTGCCTTCAGCAGCGTCAGGCGAAAAATTTCCACCTCGCGGGCCGGAATGTCCACCACTTCGCCGTCGCGCGCCAGATCATAGGCGCGCTCGCCGGCAATCTTGATGGCGGAAAACTGCGGCGGGATCTGGCTGATCGTGCCGGTATAATTCGGCAGGATGGCGCGGATGTCCTCCTCGGAAGGCCGGTTGTCGGAAGACTGCGTGACCTCGCCCTCCAGGTCGTCGGTCGAACGCTCTTCGCCCCAGGTCACGGTGAATTCGTAGATCTTGCGGCCGTCCATGACGTAGGGCACGGTCTTGGTCGCATCGCCCAGCGCAATCGGCAGCATGCCGGACGCGAGCGGATCGAGCGTGCCGGCGTGACCGGCCTTCTGGGCGTTGAACAGCCACTTGATCTTGCCGACGGCTTCGGTCGAGCCGAAATCCACCGGCTTGTCGAGGATCAGCCAGCCGGAAATCGGCCGGCCCTTGGGTTTGCGCGGTTTGGACATGGGTCTCTATTCTTGTTCGTCGGTGCCGGCATCGTGGTCGAGGTCACGGCTGACTTCGGGCGAGCGCAAAAGGGCATCGATCTTCTTGTAGTTGTCGAAGCTGGTATCATCGCGGAAGCGCACTTCCGGCATGTATTTCATCTGGCGCAACTGGCCGCCGATGCGCCCGCGGATGAACTTGGCATGGCGGTTGAGGGCGTCGATGATCTTTTCATGATCGGCGACGCCGAGCGGCGTCACATAGGCCGTCGCCAGCTTCAGGTCCGTCGACATGCGCACTTCCGAAATAGAGATCACCGTCTTCTCGATGAGGTCGTCGCGCACTTCGCCACGCTGGAGAACCTGGGTGATGGCGGCGCGGACCTGCTCGCCAACGCGCAGCATCCGCTGCGACGGGGCGGAAGATGTAGGTTTGCTCATGGTTGTTTTTCTTTCCTTCGGGCCGTTTCATCACGCGCATCCTAGCAGAAACGCGGTGAAATGGCGCGGGCAGGCGTGCTCCATGCCTTGCGAATGCCAAAAGGTCAAGGCAAGGCGGCAAGTGCGAGCCCTGCCGGAGTGCTGACAAGCCCCTTAAGCGCGATGATTAGGCTCTTGACGTTTGGCGGGATTTGACCACTTCTAGGTCTGTCTCCCCACGCGCAGACTGCCTGGGGACGGAACACTGGTGCCGGGCCCCTCTGGCGAGAGTTTTACGGCGCTCTCGCGATGTCGGTACCGCCTGCAAGCAAGCCGGCGGATTGAACCCCATGAAATCTCTCAACATCCGAATTCCGGATGCCGCTCCTTGCGCGCATCCGCGTTTTGCTTTTGCGCACGCTCTCCATGCAGAGGTGCGCACATGAACAAGCCCCAAAGCTCCACCCTCGGTTACTTCCGCTGGGCCTTCATTGTCACCGTCATCGGCCTTATCCTCGGCGGCGTTCTCGGCTGGCAGTCGAGCGGCACGATCAGCGGCATGCTGACCGTGTTTTTCATCTGTGCGGTCCTCGCCGTGCTGGAAATCTCGCTGTCCTTCGACAATGCCATCGTCAACGCCAACAAGCTGAAGGACATGACGCCGGTCTGGCAGCAGCGGTTCCTCACCTGGGGCATCCTGATTGCCGTCTTCGGCATGCGCATCGTCTTCCCGCTGTTGATCGTCGTCATCGCCGCCGGCATCGGCCCGATCGATGCGATCATTCTGGCGGCAGCCAAGCCGGAAGAATATGCCCGCATCATGAACGATGCGCATCTGCCGATCGCAGCCTTCGGCGGCACCTTCCTGATGATGGTCGGCCTCACCTTCTTCTTCAACCATGAGAAGGACGTGCACTGGATCGAGGTGCTGGAAAGCCGCGTTGCGCGCTTTTCCTCCATCAAGGGCATCGAGATCGCTTTCGTGCTCCTGCTGATCATGCTGTTCTCGCAGCTTCTGCCGGAAGCAGACGCCTCGACCTTCGTGCATTCGGCAGTCTACGGGCTCCTCACCTTCCTTCTCGTGGAAGTTCTGGGCGGTGTGCTGGATGCCTCGCAGAAAACCATGAGCGAAGCGGCAAAGGGTGGTCTCGGCGCCTTCATCTATCTGGAAGTGCTCGATGCCAGCTTCTCCTTCGACGGCGTGATCGGCGCCTTTGCGCTGACGCAGAACCTCTTCATCATCGCCATCGGCCTTGGCATCGGCGCCATGTATGTGCGCTCGATGACCATCATGCTGGTGGAAAAGGGCACGCTTGCCGAATACCGCTATCTGGAGCACGGCGCCTTCTATGCCATCCTGATCCTCTCGGTCATCATGTATATCCAGACGCTGTTCCACATTCCGGAGGTCATCACCGGGCTTGGCGGGGCGGGGCTGATCGGCCTCTCGCTCTGGTCCTCCATCCGCTACAACCGCCGCGAGCGGGAACGCGACGGGGATGTGCAGTTGAGCAGCAGCCACGTTTGACGCACACTGCAGCAATGAGAGTAACGACAGGCCCTTCGGGGCCTGTCCTGTTTCAGGGAGGAGACACATCATGACCAAGCCCCAATCCGCCGCCGTGATCCTTGCGCAGCTCGAGGCGATGGCAGACTATAGCCGCGCCGTTCTCAGCGCCGCAGGCGCCGACGCGGCAACCGCCGAGGCGGCCACCCGCGCCATGCTGCATGCCTCGCGTCTTGGCGTCGACAGCCACGGCATCCGGCTTCTGGACCATTATGTCACCGTGATCGAACATGGCCGCGTCAACGGCTGCCCCGACATGCGCTTTTCCGGCGAAGGCGGGGCCGTTGCCGTCCTCGATGCCGACAATGCCCATGGCGCGCGCGCCACCTATCACGCCATGGACAAGGCAACCGCGCTTGCCGACCGCTTTGGCATCGGTGCCGTCTCCATCCGCAACAGTTCGCACTTCGGTGCAGCGGGAGCCTATGCGCTCGAGGCCGCCGAGCGCGGCTTCATCGGGCTTGCCGTCTGCAATTCCGACAGTTTCGTGCGCCTGCATGATGGCGCCATGCGCTTTCACGGCACCAATCCGATTGCCTTTGGCGTGCCGGTAGCAGGAACAGAACCGTGGCTTCTCGACATGGCGACCAGCGCCATTCCCTATAACCGGGTCAAGCTTTACGAGAGCCTTGGCGTCTCGCTCCCCGACGGCGTTGCCTCGGATGCGCAAGGCCATGATACGATCGAGCCGCGCAAAGCCGACATGCTGGCGCCGCTCGGCGGAGCCTTCGGCTTCAAGGGAGCAGCCCTTGCCGGTCTCGTCGAGATCCTGAGTGCCGTGCTCTCCGGCATGAAACTCAGCTTCGACATCCTGCCGATGGGCGGGCCGGATTTGTCGACGCCGCGGGGGCTCGGCGCCTTCGTGCTGGCGCTCAAACCCACCGCCTTTCTCGACGAAGCGACCTTCGACGCCGGCATGACGCATTACCTGAAGAGCCTTCGCCAGTCGCCTGTCCGCGCCGATGCGGGTGCCGAAACGCATGTGATGGCGCCCGGCGACCGTGAATGGCAGGTGGCCGAGGCGCGCGAGCGGGACGGGATACCGCTCGATCCGGCGACGCAGGAGGCATTTCGCCGCTTTGCCGTCGCCTATGGCATTGCGCTGCCGTTTGCCAATCAGGCGTGAGCGCCCCTCCCTCGCTCGGACACCAAAACATGACTTTAATTTGAAGGTATAAGGCGCTATCCCTGCGACACACACTGCGGCTGATGCCGCAACGCGCGTTGAAAGGATTTTCCGCATGGACCAGCCCGTGTCCCCCACCACCGAGCCGCCCCGCCAGCGTCCGAACCTGCCTGCCTGGACGCTGACCGTCATGGATGCCTTCGATCTGTCGCCCTACATGCGCCGCGTGCTTCTGGCGCCGGAACGGATCGAGGAATTCACCTACAGGCCGGGCCAGGACATCGTCTTCTTCCTGCCGCTGGGCAATGGTGAAACCGGCCGCCGTCATTACACCATTCGCGCGCTCGACCGGACGACCGGCACAATCGCGGTGGACTTCGTGATGCATGGCGATACCGTCGGCCCGCGCTTTGCCCGCTCGGCCAAGGCCGGCGACACGGTGGAGGTGAAGGGACCGCGCGGGCGCATCGTGTTCAACGACAAGGCCGACTGGCATCTGATGACCGGTGACGAAACCTGCATTCCGGGCATTCTGCACATTCTGGAAACCATGCCCGCAAACGCGCGCGCCTTCGCCTTCATCGAAGTTCCGGGCGAAAGCTGGCGGCAACCGGTGGTGACCTCGGGCCAGGCCGTGCTGGAATGGATTTATCGCGGGGATATTCCAGCGGGCCCAAGCACTGTCATGCTGGACCGCATCAAGGCCTTCGCGCTGCCGGACGGCCACGGCCAGGCGCTGATCATCGGCGAGACCAGCAATGTGCGCGCCCAGCGGCATCACCTGATCGAACGCGGGCTTTCCCGCCCGCAGATTGCGTCCGAAGGATACTGGCGGCCGGGCCGCAACGGCGGCCACGACCACGTGGACGACTGATCGCCGCACGGCATTTGGAGGATATCGGCCCGAGGCAGGATCAGGACATAGCGGGCCGGTTGGTCAAGCGGGACACGCTAGAAAAGCGCGTCCTCAAGGTCGTCGTCGCTGAGTGGCGTGACGGGCTCCTCCGGCGCAAGCTCGGTGCCCAGCACATGGGCATGCAGTTCCCGTTCGCTTGCCATCGTATAGATCTGCGCGATCTGAGGCCCGATGGCTGCAAGCGCCGCGTCAAGACCCGCCGCCGACAGATCCTGGCGCGGATCGACGGCGATATCGTCGGCGCAAGCGCTGAGGATGGCGCCGAGTTCGGCATGGAAGTCCAGACGCTTGAGCGACGCATTCATGGCATTGACGCCGGCGCGACCTTCCTCGGCCATGACCTTCAGATCCGCATCCATGCTGTCGCCGACGGCGCGGATGCGGGCAAGCGCCCGTTCCAGCCGGACATCGAGATTCTCTTCATCCGACAGTGCCTGCGGATCGTTGAGCAGCTGTTGTGCCGCGTTTTCGAGGACATGCAGCTCCGCGAGGATCTTTTCCGCCGCCTCGTCCAGATGACCGGCAAAGACGCGCAGTTCGGCGGTGACGACATTAATCGCCTTGCCCGCTTCGCCGATCTTGCCGCAGCGCAGGTTTGTGTTGAGCGCCATGTAGTGAATGTCGCCGCGCACCACCTGGACCAGGCTGATCCCGTCCAGGAGATCGCGGACCGTGCCGACAGTGGTGCGGCTGAGATTGGAGGCGGCCTGCGCCACCAGATCGATTTCCGCCACCGCCTCGCGGGCTTCCGAAACGCCCTGCTCCAGTTCACGCAATGCATGGGTCGACTGGCCATCCCCCTCGCCCATCATCGACTGCTGGATCTGGGTAATCTCCAGAAGATCCTCGCGAAAGCTTTCGATCGTCTCGACGATCTTCCTGGTGTCGCGGTCGAAATCACCGCGCGTCTGGTCCAGCTGCAACGACACCAGCTGGCGGATGATCGCAGACAGACGCTCGCGGTCCTCGCCCGTGAGCGACGCCGCCTGCGGCGTTGCGAGATAGTCCTCCAGGATCTCGAAGCTCGTCTGGCAGTGTTCGACACGCTGGCGGGTAATATCGCCGATCTGCATGGCAGACAAAGTGGAGGCAAGCTTGTTCTGGATACCGCGCGCGATGATGCGAACCTTGTCAGCCCGCTCCGCCAGATGCCGGCGCTGATCGCGGATCTGGTCGACGCCGGTGGAAAGGCTGGCCACGATTTTCGGCACCGTCTGGCCATAGCGCAAGAGAATGGCGTCACCCTTGACGATGACGGGCGCAAGGCCCTCGCCGAGATCGCGCAGTTTGTCGGAAAAATTGTTGACCTGCTGGGCACCCTCCTGGATGCGCTGAAGGATCTCTTCGGCAAAGCCGGCGAAATCGTCGATGCCGGCGCCGGTGATCTTGGCGGTCACGGCAAAAGTGCGCAGGTAGCGCAGCGTTTCCTGCATGCTGCTGACATGGGGGCGCAGAACGCGCTCGGTGGAGGAGATTTCCCGAAAGCGGACCTGGCGCTCTCCTTCGGCAGCCGTCAGCTGCGACAGCGCCGCGACCGTGGTGTTGAGCTCGCCCATGGTGGCTTTCGCCGTCCCCTCGTCCAGCGATCCGGTGAGATTATCGAGGGAGGCGATCATCTTGTTGAGGATGTCGAGAACGGACAAAAGCACGCCGCCGCCGTCCAGGAAGCGCTGCTCGATGCGCGAGCGCGCGTCCTCCATGCGATCAACGGTATGCCGGACGCTGTTGCCGCCAAGGATCGAGAGCTGTTTCGCCGCTGCTGACAATGCCATTACACCCTTAAATCATCACCGAAGAATTGCACGCACCGCAGTCCTTGGAACCTGCGTCAGGCAGCCGATGAGCCGCCTGTATTGCGACGCGTAACCTGTTGTGATGCCTCAACGTTAACAGGCAAAAAACCGAGGTTCACTTTCGGGGCGAGTGGTTAATTTTCCTGAGTGCCCGCACGCGGGAACCCATGATGATTCCTTCCACATCATAACTCATACTTGGGAATTAGGGGTTCGTTAATCGGCCGGGAGGAGCTTTCGGGAGCAATGCGTCGCGCTTTATACAAATTGGAGGAGCCTTGATGCTTTCCACCCCGTCTGCCTCCTTTACGATCACCCTTCCCGACACGCTGACGATCAGAAGCATCGCGTCCGTGCGGGACGATTTACTGCAAGCCATTCAAGACCAAGACACCGTCATCGTCCAGGTGCCGGCCGATGCGCAGGCAGATCTGAGCTTTCTGCAGCTGATCGAGTCGGCGCGCATCTATGCCGGCACTGCCGGCAAGCGGCTGGCCCTGGAAAGCCCCGTCGAGGGACGGCTCCTTTCGCTTTTGCAAAGGGCCGGATTTGCCGAGGACATGTCCGCGGACGATGCCGGTTTCTGGTTACATCAAGGGGAAATTCAATGACTGCCAGCATCCTCACCGTGGATGATTCCGCCAGTATCCGTCTTACCACGCGCGTGGCCCTCTCCAACGCCGGTTACCAGGTGACCGAAGCGGTGGACGGCAATGACGGCATCGCCAAGCTGAAGGGCGGACAATACGATCTGATCGTCACCGACCTCAACATGCCGGGCATGGACGGACTGACGATGATCCGCGAGCTGCGCAAGCTGCCGGCCCATATGGGCGTTCCCGTCATTTTCCTCACCACCGAATCCGATGCCGCCATCAAGCAGCAGGCCAAGGCCGCCGGCGCCACCGGCTGGCTGACCAAGCCTTTCGATCCGGAAAGCCTGGTAAAGATTGTCAGAAAGGTCCTTGGCCGATGAGTTTCCCAGATCCGATAGCCGTTTTCAGAACCGAGGCGGCCGAGCTGCTTGAGCAGATAGAGACCGGTCTACTGGATCTGAACCACGACCTGGCCGACAAGGAACAGGTGGACGCGGTGTTCCGCGGCCTGCACACGTTGAAGGGCTCCGGCGCCATGTTCGGCTTCGAGGCCCTTGCCGCGTTTACCCATCATTGCGAAACCGCCTTTGACCAGGTGCGCAAGGGCATCGTGCCGGCAACCCATGATCTGGTGACGGCCGTTCTCGGCGCCACCGACCACATGCGCGCGCTCATTGAAACGCCGAACGGCGATCACGAGGCGGCAAGCGAGGTCCTGCTGGCCGGTCTTCGCGCTGCCGTCGCCGCCGCTGCCGACCCCTCGCAGACGCCTGCGGCGGCCGCACCGGCAAAGCCGCAGGACGTAGGCTACCGCATCCGCTTCAGCCTTCCGGCCAATGCCATGGCCAATGGCACCAATCCGCTCGGCCTTCTCGACGAGCTTGCCGAACTCGGCACCTGCCGCATTCGCGCCGACAAATCCGACATCCCTTCCCTCGACCTCATCGTTGCAAGCGATCTGCATGTCCGCTGGGACGTGGAACTGCTGACCGACCAGCCCCGCTCGGCCATCGAGGACGTGTTCATCTTCGTGATGGATGAAATGCAGCTGGACATCGCGGCGCTCTCGCCAAACCCGGCTGCGGCGCCGGCGGCAGTGCCCGCGGTCGCGGCTCCCGTATCGTCCGCGACCCCCGCACCCGTTGTTGCAGCGCCCACGCCGGCACCGGCCCTCGCGTCTGCTCCGGCACCAGCACCGGCAACTGCACCGGTCCCGGCCGAAACGCGCCAGAACGAGACCAAGCAGGCCAAATCGGCTGAAAACGTCCGCGTGCCCGCCGAGCGCCTCGACGAGCTGATGGACCGCGTCGGTGAACTGGTGATTGCCCAGTCGCGCCTCAGCCAGCTGGCCAATTCCAGCGCCGACCTGCAGCTGCGCGCCGTCTCGGAAGATGTCGAGCGCCTGTCGGGCGAGTTGCGCGACACGATGATGGTGCTGCGCATGGTGCCGGTTGCGCATCTCTTCAGCCGCTTCCGCCGCCTCGTGCATGATCTCGCCATCGAAACCGGCAAGAAGATCGAACTGATCACCGAAGGCGAAACCACCGAAGTCGACAAGAGCGTGGTCGAACGCCTGGCCGATCCGCTGGTGCACCTGGTGCGCAATTCCTGCGACCACGGACTGGAGACGCCGGAAGAACGAATTGCCGCCGGCAAGCCGGCCGCCGGCCGCATCTATCTCACCGCCCGCCAGCAGGCCGGCGAGGTGATCATCACCATCCGCGACGACGGGCGCGGCATCAACCGCGAACGCGTGCGCGCCAAGGCGGAAGCCTCCGGCCTCATTGCTTCCAACGCCACCCTCAGCGACCAGGAGCTTTTGCAGCTGATCTTCCAGCCGGGTTTCTCGACCGCCCAGCAGGTGACGAACCTGTCGGGCCGCGGCGTCGGCATGGACGTGGTGAAACGCACGATCGACGCGCTGCGCGGCACGATCAATGTCGCCAGCCAGAACGGCGAAGGCTCCAACATCTCGCTCGCTATCCCGCTCACGCTTGCCATCATCGACGGTCTTCTGGTGCGCGTCGGCAATGGCCGCTACGTCATTCCGCTCTCGGCCGTGGAAGAGTGCCTGGAACTGTCGCTCGATGAGGACATGCGCTCGCGCGGTCGCTCCTTCATCTCGCTGCGCGATAGCCTGGTTCCCTTCATCCGCCTGCGTGATCTCTTCCGCACCGGGACCAAGCCGGACCCCTTCCAGAAAGTCGTCGTCATTTCCACCGGCGCCGAGCGGGTGGGCCTCGTCGTCGACCAGATCATCGGCGACCACCAGACCGTCATCAAGGGCATGTCGAAGCTGCACCATGACGTGGCGACCTTCTCGGGCGCCACGATCCTTGGCGACGGTGGCGTCGCCCTTATTCTCGACGTCGGCCATCTGGTCGCCGCAGGCCAGCAACAGGAGGCGCAGTTGCGCGCTGCAGGATGAGCCAAGCACAGAGAAACTTAGCCGAGGACCTTTGGAACGGCCGCGAAGAGGTGGAGGTCCTGACCTTCGACATCGCCGGCGAAATGTTCGCGCTTGAGGCCGTCAAGGTTCAGGAAATCCTCGATCTCCTGCCGGAAACCACCGTGCCCGGCGCAAAACCCTTCGTCGGCAGCGTCATCAATTTTCGCGGCAAGGTCATTCCGCTCGCCGATATCCGGCTGGCCTTCGGCATGGAGGCCACCAAGCCGACAATCGACAGCCGCATCATCGTGATCGAGCTGGATATCGATGACGAACCGACGCTGACCGGTATCCGCACCGACAAGGTCAACGAGGTCACGACCCTGATGAAGGCGGCTGGCGAGCCACCGCCGAGCGTCGGCATGCGCTGGCGGCCGGATTTCATCGACTGCCTGGTGCGGCGCGGCGGCGAATTCATCATCATTCCCAACCTGCACACCATTTTTTCGGCACAGCAAGAGCGAATGCCCAACCAACCGCTGCAAGCCTAGGCCGGCACAGGAGATTTCATCATGCGCGCTTCCATCAAGTTAAAGCTCACCGTGGCCTTCGGCTTCGTCATCCTTCTTCTGCTGGCAGTCGCCGGCCTCGGCGTCTACAGCCTCGGAAGCCTCAACGATGAGCTGGAAAATGTGGTGGAAGGCCCGGCTGCCCGGCTGAAGCTTGCACAGGACCTCAGCAATCTTCAGCTGGAACAGATCCGCCAGCAGAAGAACATGCTCTTGGCCACCAATGCATCGGCCGCGCGCGACTATACCAGCAAGCTTGACCAGGCACGCGCCGAATTCGATCGCGAATTCAATGAGGTTCAGGCCAAGGCCACTCAGGAGGGCCGGGCGATCTGGAGCAAGCTGCAGGGCCTCACCGCCGATTACCGCCGCCAGGACGACCAGATCCGCAGCCTGCTGATGGGCGGCGACCAGCCGGCCGCCCTCAAGATCTCCACGACGGAAAATCGCGCCACCGCCGGCGAGATCGACAAGGTCCTCGAGGACGTGGTGACGCTGGAAACCAAGCGCCTGCATGACTCCAAGCAGGGCGCCTATGAAGATTATCTCCAGACCCGCATGATCATGCTGTCGGTTGCCGGCTTTGCCCTTCTGGTGGCCGTTGGCGCAGCGCTCTGGATCGCCGTGTCGATCAACCGCGGCCTGCGCAACGCAACGAACGCCGTGCAGAGTGTTGCGGAAGGCGATCTGACCAAGCTTGTCACCATCACCACAAGGGACGAAATCGGTGACCTGCTCGGCTATGTCAACACCATGATCGAGCGCCTGCGCGGCGTCGTCGGCGATGCGCTTTCGGCCTCCGACAACGTCTCGTCGGGCAGCCAGGAACTGTCGGCCAGCTCCGAGCAGCTGTCGCAGGGTGCGACGGAACAGGCATCAGCCGCTGAAGAAGCCTCCGCTTCGATGGAACAGATGGCCGCCAACATCAAGCAGAACGCCGATAATGCCGCCCAGACGGAAAAGATCGCCCGCCAGTCCTCGCGCGATGCCGAAGCCTCCGGCCAGGCAGTCTCCCGCGCCGTCGGCGCCATGCGCACGATTGCCGAAAAGATCTCCATCGTGCAGGAAATCGCCCGCCAGACCGACCTTCTGGCATTGAATGCCGCCGTTGAAGCGGCCCGCGCCGGTGAACACGGCAAGGGCTTTGCCGTCGTTGCCTCGGAAGTGCGAAAGCTTGCCGAGCGCAGCCAGGCGGCCGCCGCCGAAATCTCCGCCCTCTCGGGCGATACGGTCCAGGTAGCCACCGATGCCGGCGAGATGCTGAGCCGGCTGGTGCCCGACATCCAGAAGACGGCAGAACTGATTTCCGAAATCTCGGCGGCCTGCCGCGAGCAGGATATCGGGGCCTCGCAGATCAACGAGGCGATCCAGCAGCTCGACAAGGTCACCCAGCAGAATGCCGGGGCCTCCGAACAGATGTCGGCAACATCCGAAGAGCTTGCCGCCCAGGCCGAGGAACTGCAGGCCTCCATCGCCTTCTTCCGCGTGGAAAACGGCCACAAGGCCGCCGCCCGCCCGGCGGCCCCGCAGCGGGCTACCCCCACCCATCGCGCTCAACCACAGCAGAAGCGCCAGAGCCAGCAATCGGTTGCGGCCCAGCAGGCCCGCGTGAAGGGCTTTGCGCTGGATATGTCGATGGGTGGCCCGGACGACGACGACCACGATTTTCGCCAGAGCGCCTGAGGGCGCTCTGGCAAAGAGGACTACCGCCGAAACCTCCGGATGTTGCCCGGGAATTTGAGCGGCCACAGACTTCATGAGGAAACGCTGTCATGCGGATGACCATCAAGACCAAGCTCACGGCTGCATTTGCCCTCCTGTTGTCGCTGATGGCGGCCATGGGTGCCTATGGACTCTATGCTATCGATGATGCCGGCGAGACCCTCCATCATACACTGGCCGGCCCCGTGGCGCGTCAGGCCAATGCCATGACCATGGTCAGCCTGCAGCTGAAGCTCGGCCGGGCCCAGCTGGAACTGATCGAGGCGCAAAGCGCCGAGGACGCAGCCCAGCTGATACGCACGGCCGACGACTTGCGCGAGCAGCTTGTAAAATCGGCCGAATGGGCCGTGGATGCCGCAGAAACGGAGGCCGGCAAGAAGGCCTATGCCGATATCATCCTCCTCCTGCGCGATGGCGCGCGCATCGACGAGCAGATCCGGGCGCTGGTCAGGGCCGGCGATTCGGCAGGCGCCCTCAAGCTCGCCAAGGGCCCCAATGACGCCCTGATGGACAAGGTCGAGGCTCTGATCGACGGACGCCTTGCCAACAATCGCAGCCAGATGCAGGAGGCGGAAGCCCATGCGGTTGAAACGCGCGCCACGACCCAGATCGTGGTCGGCATTGCCCTTGCCGTCGCCTTGCTCTCCGGCCTCATTTGCGCCGTCCTCATCCTGCGCGGTATCGGCCGCGGCCTGCGGTCCCTGCAGGAGGCAACGAGTGCTGTTGCCCTGGGCGACCTCGACCAGGAGATCCGGGTTTCCGGCAATGACGAAATCAAGGACGTGGTCGACACGGTCAACCGCATGGCAGCCAATCTGCGCCAGACGGCAGGGGTTGCCAGCCGCGTGGCGCTCGGCGACATCAAGGTGTCGGTCACGCCGCTCTCCGACAAGGACACGCTTGGCCATGCCATGCAGGACATGGTGGCCTATCTCAGCGTGACGGCAAACCTGGCCGAGAGCATTTCCGCCGGTGACCTGACGGTCGAAGCCCGTCGTCAGTCCAAGGACGACGTTCTCGGCACGGCGCTGGAATCCATGGTTCAGCGTCTGCGTGGCGTCGTCGGCGACGCATTGTCGGCGTCCGACAATGTCTCGTCGGGCAGCCAGGAGCTTTCGGCGGGTGCCGAGCAGCTGTCTCAGGGCTCGACCGAACAGGCGGCAGCCGCCGAACAGGCCTCCGCCTCGATGGAGGAGATGGCCGCCAACATCAAGCAGAACGCCGATAACGCCGCCCAGACGGAAAAGATCGCCCGGCAGTCCTCGCGCGATGCCGAAGCCTCCGGCCAGGCGGTCTCCCGCGCCGTCGGCGCCATGCGCACGATCGCCGAAAAGATCTCCATCGTCCAGGAAATCGCGCGCCAGACCGACCTTCTGGCATTGAATGCCGCCGTTGAAGCCGCCCGCGCCGGTGAACACGGCAAGGGCTTTGCCGTGGTTGCCTCGGAAGTGAGAAAGCTTGCCGAACGCAGCCAGGCGGCAGCCGCCGAAATCTCCTCGCTCTCCGGCAGCACCGTCCAGGTGGCAACCGATGCCGGCGAAATGCTGAACCGGCTGGTGCCCGATATCCAGAAAACCGCGGAACTCGTGTCTGAAATCTCGGCGGCCTGCCGCGAGCAGGATATCGGCGCCTCGCAGATCAACGAGGCGATCCAGCAGCTCGACAAGGTCATCCAGCAGAATGCCGGCGCGTCTGAGGAAATGTCCTCCACGTCGGAGGAACTGGCGGCACAGGCCGAGGAACTGCAGGCCTCCATCGCCTTCTTCCGCGTCGATCGGGCCCCGACCGCGCACCGGACGGCGGCAGCACCGGCACCCCGGACAGCGGGCAAGGCCGCAGCGGTGAAACGGCAGACAGTTTCGGCCCAGCTTTCACGCGCAAAAGGCTTTGTCCTCGACATGTCGGGCGGCGGGCCGGACGAGGAAGACCAGGATTTCAGGCAGATGGCTTAACCGTTGCTTTCACAATTCCGGCTAAACTGAGCAAATTCAAGCGGCCCGATGCAGGGGCCGCATCATACCGGTCAACCGGTGCGCACAAGGGTGAATGTCATCGTTCCTGGTGCGGAAAGTTGAAGTAAAATCTCTCTTTCCTGTGGGACATAACCATGCGTTTCACCATCAAGCTCAAGCTGGCCTTGGCCTTTGGCTTTCTGATCCTGCTCTCCAGTGCGACGGTGATTGTCGCCATCATCAATCTCGGCAATCTGAATTCCGCCATCAGCGGCATCGTACAGGGGCCGGCAGCGAATCTGCGGATCTCCTCGGACCTGTCGACGGCGATCCTGAACGCGATCCGGGACGAAAAGAACGCGATCATCAATACTGATCCCAAGCAGATCGATACGTTCGTCACACAGATCCGGACCAACCTGCAGAAGGCGGATGTGGCCCTGCAGAAGCTGGCGCAAAGCCACAATCCGGCGGTTATCGAGAAGGTCGCTCAGATGAACCGGCAGCTGCCGGCTTGGAAGCAGATTGATGAGCAGGTCATCAAGCTTGCGACCGAGAACACGGACGAAAGCAACCGCAAGGCGGGCGAGATTTCCATGGGAGACGGTCGCAAGGCCTTCAATGAGGTTCTGATCTCGTTGAACGCGGTCAACGAAGCGATCGCTGCCGATCTTCGCACGACGGATGAAGCGACCAACGAGCAGTACACCACCTCGCGCAATCTCCTGATCACCGGCCTTGCCGTGATGTTTGTTCTGTCCGCCGCCGTCGCCCTCTGGATCGCGCTTGGCATCAACAGCGGCCTGAAGAAGATCAAGGCTGTTGCGGATGCCGTTGCCATCGGCGATCTCAACCAGAACATCGAGATCAAGACCAATGACGAAATCCGCGACGTCGTGGACAGCGTCCGGGTGATGACCGGCAACCTGCGCAATACCGCAGACATTGCCGACCAGATTTCGAACGGCAACCTGACGGTATCGCCCAAGCCGCTGTCGGACAAGGATACGCTCGGCAAGTCGCTGGAAAGTATGGTTGCGCGTCTGCGCGGCGTCGTGGGTGATGCGCTGGCCGCTGGCGACAATGTCTCGTCGGGTAGCCAGGAACTGTCGGCAAGCTCCGAGCAGCTGTCGCAGGGGGCCACCGAACAGGCGTCTGCGGCGGAAGAAGCCTCTGCCGCCATGGAACAGATGGCCGCCAACATCAAGCAGAACGCCGATAACGCCGCCCAGACGGAAAAGATCGCCCGCCAGTCCTCGCGCGATGCCGAAGCCTCCGGCCAGGCAGTGTCGCGTGCTGTCGGCGCCATGCGCACGATTGCCGAAAAGATCTCCATCGTCCAGGAAATCGCCCGCCAGACCGACCTTCTGGCGCTGAATGCCGCCGTTGAAGCGGCCCGCGCCGGCGAGCATGGCAAGGGCTTTGCCGTCGTTGCCTCGGAAGTGAGAAAGCTTGCCGAGCGCAGCCAGGCGGCCGCCGCCGAAATCTCCGCCCTCTCGGGCGATACGGTCCAGGTGGCAACCGATGCCGGCGAGATGCTGAGCCGGCTGGTTCCCGACATCCAGAAGACCGCCGAACTGATTTCCGAAATCTCGGCCGCCTGCCGCGAGCAGGATATCGGGGCCTCGCAGATCAACGAGGCGATCCAGCAGCTCGACAAGGTCACCCAGCAGAATGCCGGCGCCTCCGAGCAGATGTCGGCGACATCCGAAGAGCTTGCCGCCCAGGCGGAAGAACTGCAGGCCTCCATCGCCTTCTTCCGCGTGGACCAGACCAATGCCGGCCGCAACGCACAGCAGCGCGGCCCGGCAAGATCCGCCAAGCCGGCGCCGTCTGTTGCCAAGGCAAGGCCGGTGCAGCGCCCGGCCGCCAGCCAGTCGGTTGCCGCCCAGCAGGCCCGCGCCAAGGGCTTTGCACTGGACATGTCGATGGGTGGTCCTGACGACGACGATGCCGATTTCAGGGAGAGCGCGTGACATCATGACGATACAGTCGGAAGCCCAGTTCGTAACTTTCAGCCTCGGCGAGGAAATCTTCGCCGTGCCGGTCGAAGTGGTCCGGGAGATCCTGGACCACGAGGAACCGTTCAAGATTCCCCACGGCCCCGATTATCTTCTGGGGCTGCGGGATGTGCGCGGACAGGGCGTTCCGGTGATCGATCTGCGCCTGAGGCTCGGCCTCAGCCGCACGGAAAAGACGCCGCATACCCGCATCCTGGTGCTCGATGTGCCCGTCGGCAACAAGGTGCTGGTGCTCGGCCTCGTCGCAGACCGGGTCTACGAGGTCGTGCCCTTCCTGCGCGAGCAGATCGAGGCCGCGCCGGATATCGGCATTCGCTGGCGCTCCGAATATATTTCGGGCGTCGTGCGGCGCAATGGCGGCTTTGTCGTCATCATCGATCTTGCCCGCCTGTTTTCAGACGAGAGCCACGCGCTTGCCGGGGTGTCCTCCACCCTGCAGGTGGCGTGAGCAGGAGACCAGAGTGGCCGCAGCCCCGGAACTTGCCCGCCAGTCGCTCGACGACCGCCTGAGCACGCGGAACTTCGAACAACTAGCCAAATACATCTACGATTACAGCGGCATCAAGATGCCTGTGACCAAGGTGACAATGCTGGAGGGACGCCTGCGCCGCAGGCTTCGCGTGACCGGCATTGCGACGTTCGATGACTATTGCGATTACCTGTTCAATCAGAACGGCCTCGAAAGAGAACAGGTCTACCTGATCGATGCGGTGACCACAAACAAGACGGACTTCTTCCGCGAGCCCAAGCACTTCGATTACCTTGCCGGCACCGTCGTTCCGGAACTTGTCCAGGAAGGTGTACCGTTGATCAGGGCATGGAGTTCCGCCTGCTCGACCGGCGCCGAGCCTTATACCATGGCCATGGTGCTGGCCGATTGCCTGGCCCAGAAGCCCGGCATCGACTTCCGCATCATTGCCACCGACCTGTCGACCGAAGTGCTGCACACGGCGCGTCGGGCGATCTATACGGAAGAAACCGTTGCCCCCGTCTCCAGGGAGGCACGGCGCAAATACGTCATGCAGTCTGTCGACCCCAAGCGGGGCGAAGTCCGCATCACCCCCCAGCTTCGCCAGCGCGTCGGCTTCGGCCGGCTGAACCTGATGGACGACGCCTACGCGATCAAGGACATGCAGCACGTGATCTTCTGCCGTAACGTTCTGATATACTTCGATAAACCGACACAGCAGCATGTCTTGAGCCGGCTATGCGACTGCCTATTGCCGGGCGGCTACCTGTTCATCGGTCATTCGGAGACAGCAACCGGCTTCAGCCTGCCGATCAAGCAGGTGGCCAATACAGTCTTCAAACGGGTGTGAGCCATGGGCACCGAGATTGCCAAGAAGATCCGCGTCCTGATTGTCGATGATTCCGCCAGTATCCGGCAGACGCTCACCATGGTCCTGTCGGAAGATCCCGAAATCGAGGTCATAGGCACGGCGACAGACCCGTTTGCTGCAGCCCGCCGTATCCGCGACGATGTGCCGGACGTCATCACGCTCGATGTGGAAATGCCGCAGATGGACGGCATCACCTTCCTGCGCAAGCTGATGTCGCAGCACCCGATCCCGGTCGTCATGTGTTCCTCGCTGACGGAAGCCGGCTCCGAAACGCTGATGCAGGCGCTGGAAGCCGGCGCCATCGACATCATCCAGAAACCGAAGATCGGTGCGGCGGACCATCTTGCCGAAAGTGCCGAGCGCATCCGCACGGCCGTCAAGGCCGCCGCCAAGGCGCGGCTCGGCAAGCTGCGTCGGTTCAGGAGTCCCGAACCGGTGGCGCAGAAATTGACGGCAGATGCCGTCCTGCCGCCGCCGAAGGTGGGGGCCATGGCCAAGACCACCGAAATGGTGGTGTGCATCGGTGCCTCCACCGGCGGCACCGAGGCCTTGCGCGAATTGTTGGAAGCGCTTCCGGCAAACGCCCCCGGCATCATCATCGTGCAGCACATGCCGGAGAAATTTACCGCAGCCTTTGCCAAGCGGCTGAACAGCCTGTGCGAGGTCGAGGTGAAGGAAGCCGAAGACGGGGACCCGGTTCTGCGCGGCCATGTGCTGATTGCCCCGGGCGACAAGCATATGCTGCTCGAGCGGCGCGGTGCCCGCTATCATGTGTCCGTCCGCGCCGGCCCCCTGGTGAGCCGCCACCGCCCCTCCGTCGATGTTCTGTTTCGCTCGGCCGCACGCGCGGCCGGCAGCAATGCGGTCGGTGTCATCATGACCGGCATGGGCGATGACGGCGCGCGCGGCATGCTGGAAATGCACGAGGGCGGCGCCTTCACGCTGGCGCAGGACGAAGCAAGCTCGGTGGTGTTCGGCATGCCGAAGGAAGCGATCGCCCGCGGCGGCGTCGACCGTATCGTGCCGCTCGACCAGATCGCCCGCGAAATCCTGGCCGCCGACAAGCGCCACTGAAGAGAGCGTCCCCGCACTCGCAATGATGACGGCGGGGCCTTCGAAGGCCCCGTCTGCACGCCTGCGAAGCGCTCCGGCGCTATCTCCTGCATCCGCGCCTTTTCGCTTTTTTAACCATGCTGCGGGATAGTGCGAGGGCACCATGACGCGCGTGCCTTTGCGAGCAATGCCGGCTCACGAACCTTTTTCCTGAGGATCGACGATGCCCGTCATTACCTTTGCAAACACCAAGGGCGGAGCCGGCAAGACCACGGCCGTGCTGCTGCTGGCCTCAGAACTTGCCCATGCCGGCCATCGCGTCACCGTTCTCGACGCCGATCCGCAATACTGGATGTCGCGCTGGTTCGATGCCTCCCCGCCCATTCCCCGCCTGTCCGTCATCTCCTATGTGACGCAAGCCTCGATCGACCGCCATCTGGCTGAGGCGCAGGCGGCAAGCGATTACGTGCTGGTCGATCTTCCAGGGGCGCGCAGCCCGCTTCTGGCAAAGGCCATCGGCCTTTCCGATCACGTGCTGATCCCCATCCAGGGCTGCGCCATGGACGCGCAGGGCGGCGCCCATGTCCTGGAACTCCTTCAGTATCTGGGTGAAAAGCTCGGCATGCACGTGCCCCATTCGGTGGTGCTGACCCGCGTCAATTCCATGGTGACGACGCGGGCGCTTCTGGCGGTCAAGGGCCTTCTTGCACAGCGCAATGTCGATGTGCTGAACACCCCGATCATCGAGCGCTCCGCCTATCGCGACATCTTCGACTGCGGCGGAACACTGCATACGATGGATGGCGAGCGCATCAGCAATCTCGACAAGGCCCGCGAGAACGCAAGGCTCTACGCCGAGGAAATCGTGCGGCGCGTGCCGGGGGCACAGGTTGGCGCGGCGCGCATGGCGGCCCGATAATCCTTTCATGACATCAGGCCGCCGGCTCTCAAACGGGCGGCGGCAATTCTTTGCCTCGACAGGGGTAATACAGCCGCTGTTTTATCCGCGCGGCTGGTCCTCATCCTCCAGTACGCGCCAGGCAGCGCCGTCCAGATCGTCATACTGGCCGTTGCGCAGCGACCACAGGAAAGCCCCGAGGCCAAGGCCGCCGAGCAGCAGGGCAACCGGGATCAGATAGATCAGCATGTTCATGCGGGCGAGACCTTTGCGGTGAGCGCCGCGGGGCGCCGCCGGTCCGGCTCGGGAAGCGACACCTTTGCCTGCCGCGCCGCATGGTTCAGCCGCAGGGAATTGGCGACTACGATCAGCGAGGATGTCGACATGGCAATCGCGGCAATCAGCGGCGTGGCATAGCCGGCGATTGCGATCGGCACGGCGATGATATTGTAGCCGATGGCGAGGGCGAAATTCTCGCGGATCAGCCGGCCGGCCTTGGCAGAAATGCGGATTGCCATCGGCACCGCCTCAAGTGTGTCATGCATGAAGACGAAGTCCGCCGCCTGCCGGCCGATATCGGCGGCCGTTGCCGGCGCCATAGAGACGTGGGCGGCGCTGAGCGCCGGCGCATCGTTGATGCCGTCGCCCACCATCAGCACCCGCCGTCCGTCCCCCTGCAGGGCGGCAATCGCCTGTGTCTTGCCGCCGGGCGACAGTTCAGCCTCGAAGGCATCGATACCGAGCCGTGCGGCCATGGCGGCAACAACGGGGCGGCGGTCGCCCGAAAGCACCTGCGTTTCGAACCCTCCCTGCTGCAGCGTGGCAATCGCCGCCTCGGCATCGGGGCGCGGCCGGTCTTCAGCCAGGAAGCGTGCGATTTCCAGCCCGTCGAGCGACAGGACCACTTCGGAACCGCCATCGCTCGTGCTTACCGTTCCCGAGCAGGCAAAGGCGCGGCTGCCGAGGCGATATCGCCCTTCGGGCCGGTCGCAGGAAAGCCCCTCGCCTGCCAGTTCCGTCACCGTGCCGAGGATGGGCACCGGCCCGGCAAAGGCATTGTAGATGGCCTGCGACAGCGGGTGGCGGGAGCGCGATGCCATGGCTGCCGCCATCGCGATATTGGTCGGCGTGCCCACCGTGTCAATGAGTTGCGGACGCCCGAGCGTCAGCGTTCCGGTCTTGTCGAAGACCACCGTATCGATCTCGGCGAGCCTCTCCATGGCCGATCCGTCCTTGACCATGACGCCGTTCTGGAAGAGCCGCCCGGCCGCCACCACCTGCACGACCGGCACGGCAAGGCCGAGCGCGCAGGGGCAGGTGATGATCAGGACAGCAATGGCAATCAGCATGGCCTGTTTCCAGTCGCCGCCGAAGAGGCCCCAGCCGAGAAAGGTGAGGAAGGCCAGAAGATGCACCGCCGGCGAGTAGATCTGGGCGGCCCGGTCCGCGATGCGGCGATACTGCGCCCGCCCGCCTTCGGCCGCTTCCATCAGCGCGATGATTTCCGACAGAAAGGACTGACGCGCCGTCGCCGTTGCCTGAAGCAGCAGCGAACCGGTGAGGCTGACGGTGCCGGCCTGCACGGCCGCGCCCGGGCCCACGGCAACCGGCGCGCTTTCGCCGCTCACGATCGATAGGTCGAGGTCGCTTTCTCCCTCGATGACCAGCCCATCCACCGGCACGCGGTCGCCGGCGGCAATGGCGATATGATCCCCCGGCATGACCTCCTCGACCGGACGATATTCCCGGCTGCCGTCGGCCGCCACCACCATGGCGCCGCGCGGAGAAATGCGGGCAAGGCCGGTAATGGCCGAGCGCGCCCGGTCGCGCATGATATGATCGAGCGTGCGCCCGATCAGCAGGAAGAAGAGGAGCGAGACAGTTGCATCGAACCAGGCATGCTCGCCGTGATGAAGGGTTTCCCAGAGCGAGACCGCATAGGATAGCGTAATCGCAAGCGCGATCGGCACATCCATGTTGGTGTGCCCGCGTTTCAGCGCCGCATAGGCCGACCGGTAGAAGAAGCGGCCGCCATAGACGAGCGCGGGGGCGGCGATCATCGCCGAGATCCAGTGAAAGAGATCGCGCGTCGATGCTTCAGCCCCCGACCAGACGGAGACCGACAGCAGCATGATATTGGCAGCGGCAAAGCCGGTGACGGCAACGCCGCGAATGAGCTGCGCCTTCATCACATCGCCCGCCTCTTCCGCGGCCGACAGCAGATGCGCATCATAGCCGGTCGCCCGCTTGATGGCTCGCACCAGATCGACCGGATCCATCGCCGTCTCGTCCTGCGGCACCTGCCAGACGATGGACACACGGCGGGTCGACAGATTGACGCGAGCCTTGGAGACGGGAGAGAGCGCCATCAGAGCCTGCTCGACGGCGCTGATGCAGGTGCCGCAGTGCACGCCGGGCACGCTGAGGTCGAGCTGGTAGAGGCCGTCGCCGAGATCGCGGCTTGCCAGCATCAGTTCCTCGGCCGATGGCAGCGCAAGCGTTGCCCCCGCCATGTCCAGCGAGCCTTCCGTTCCCGGTGCGCAGCAGCTCATTTTACCTCTCCGATCACCGCGATGCGCTTGTTGTGGTGGAGGATGCGCTGGCCGTTGCGCATGGCGCTGGTATCGACGATCCAGTGGCCGGTGGCCACCTCGTGCGCCGCCTCATAGGTGCCGTTGCCGACATCCGACAGGGTGACCGAAAAATCCTGGTGGTCGCCCACGGGCCGCTTGAAAGTGGCCGTGACCGTATCGATCGGCACCGGCTTCTGGTCCGGGCCGGTAATCACATAGCGGATCACGCCCTTTTCCACCGAGAGCGTGCCTGTCACGCCGCTTGCGCCCAGAGCCTTGGCTTCGGCCACCTTGGAATTGAACTGCTGACTGGCGACATAGGTATTTTCCACCACCAGCCCGCTCCAGGAATGCACGGCCTGATAGGCCATATAGAAATTGACCGAGATGATCGTGCCGAAGAACAGGCAGACGACGCCCATCATATGCCATCCGGTAAAGACGAAACTCTTGGTATGGGTCATCACTTGGCTCCCGGAGTATTGAAATTGGCGCGGTAGACATCTTTTTCATGGCTGGCGCGGTCTTCGGCGATGAAGCTGAAGCCTTCGCGGGCATCGCCCACGGCTCCCTTCGGCAGCGTCACGAAGACCTTCAGCGTGGTCGCCTTGTCCGGCTCCACCGGAATGGCAAAGACGCGGTCGGAGGTGTCGGTGAGCGTCGGGATCTTCATCTCGGCACCGGCAAGCCCCATCATTGACAACAGCACCGTGCGCCGTTCGGGGATCATGTTGAGAAGCCGGATCGTATAGCCGTTGCGGATGGATCCGTCCGATTCCAGCACATATTGCGGATTGCGGTCATGCAGCACATTGATCTCCAGCCGGTCGCGGCTGAGGAGAGCAATGATGAGGCCGATCCCGACGGCGGTCCAGACGCCCATGTAAAGCAGCGTGCGCGGCCGCAGGATGATGCGCCAGTTGAAATGGCGCACGCGGTCGCTGAACATGCCGTCGGGTTTGCGCACCCGGGCGGGCTGGATGGCGGTCTGCCCATTGTCTGTCGCAAGCGCCATGTTCGACTGGTACTCGTTGAGCGTCGCATAGCCGATCAGGCCGCGCGGGCGCTCCAGCTTGTCCATGACGCTGTCGCAGGCGTCGATGCAGAGCGCACAGGTGATGCATTCCATCTGCTGGCCGTCGCGAATGTCGATGCCCATGGGACAGACCGCGACGCAGGCATTGCAATCGACGCAATCGCCGACGGCTTCATTGGCGGCCGCCACTTTTTTCTGGTGCTTGCCGCGCGGTTCGCCCCGCCAGTCATTATAGGTGACGACCAGCGAATTGTCGTCCAGCATGGCGCCCTGGATGCGCGGCCAGGGGCACATGTAGATGCACACCTGCTCGCGCATCAGCCCGCCCAGCACATAGGTGGTGGCGGTGAGAAAGGCGACGGTCGAATAGGCAACGAAAGCCGCCTGGCCCGTCAGGAAATCGAAGGCAAGGGAGGGCGCATCGGCAAAGTAGAAGATCCAGGCGCCGCCGGTTGCCACCGCGATCATCAGCCAGATCGCATGCTTTGTCACCCGCTTGACGATCTTGTCGGCTGTCCAGGGACCGGCATCGAGCTTCATGCGAGCATTGCGGTCGCCCTCGATGAAGCGCTCGACCACCAGGAACAGATCGACCCAGACGGTCTGTGGACAGGTATAGCCGCACCAGGCCCGCCCCACGGCGGAGGTGACGAGAAACAGGCCGAAGCCCGCCATGACCAGAAGGCCTGCGACGAAGAAGAATTCCTGCGGCCAGATCTCGATGAAGAAGACATAGAAGCGCCGGTTGGCGAGATCCACCAGCACCGCCTGGTCAGGCGCAAACGGGCCACGGTCAAAGCGGATCCAGGGCGTCAGATAGTAGATGCCGAGCGTGATCAGCATGACCAGCCATTTGAACCGGCGAAAACGCCCCTCCGCCCGCTTGGGAAAAATTTTCTTGCGCGCGGCATAGAGCGGCTCGTTGGGTACCGACGGCGGCTTTCCGCCGCTCTGTTCGGCCTTCGGGTCTTTGGCGGTATAAAGGTTCATGGGGGCTGATCCACTTCTCATCGGCGCCGTTTTCCCATCGATCCGCCCGGCGATCCTTGACTTGGGTCAAGTTCCAGATGGGCGCGCGCCGATGTCGCAGCGTCTGGCTCCCGAAACGAAAAAGGCCGCGCCCGAAGAGCGCGGCTTCAAAGGTACTGCAGAAGGGGGCGGCGAAATTATTCGCCGCCGCCCAGCGCATGGATGTAGACGGCCAGTTCCTTGACGGTGGTATCGCCGAGGCGGGTCTGCCAGGCCGGCATCACACCGTGCTTGGGCTGGCGCACCTGGCCGGCGATCTGCTCCTCGCCCTTCACCTTCAGCCAGATGGCATCGGCAAGGTTCGGCGCACCGAACTCGCGGTTGCCCTTGGCGTCTTCGCCATGGCAGGAGGCACAGTTGTCGGCAAACAGCGCCTTGCCTGGTTCCACCATTGCCGGATCATGCGGCGTTCCGGTGAGGCTGACGACATAGGCGGCGACCTGGCGGATTTCGATCGGCTTCAGGATATCGGCAAAGGCCGGCATTTCGGACACGCGGGTTTCCGCATCGTCCGCATAGCGAATGCCATGGGCGATGGTCTGGTGGATGTCCTCGATCTTGCCGCCCCACAGCCAGTCGTCGTCGTTGAGGTTCGGATAACCGGCACCGCCGGTCGCGCCCGAGCCGTGGCACTGCACGCAATTGACCTTGAAGGCGGCAGCGCCGGCCGCCGTTGCAAACTGGGCCATCTGCGGATCGGCGAGGATTTCCGGCAGCGACGAGGTCGAGATCTTCTCGACGATCGCCCCTTGCGCGGTCTTGGCGCCCGCCAGTTCGGCCGACAGCTCGGCGCGGCTGGAATAGCCAAGCACGCCCCGGGTCGCGCCCGTCAAAAGCGGCACGGCCGGATAGACCACCATATAGCCGATCGCCCAGGCGATACAGGCATAGAAGGTCCACAGCCACCAGCGCGGCAGCGGGTTGTTCAGTTCGCGGATGCCGTCCCACTCATGGCCGGTGGTTTCGACGCCGCTGATGTCATCAATATGTTTGTCCGCCATGATCAATCCTCCTTCAGAGGGATTTTTGCCGCTTCATCGGCGAGGCTCTTGGCGCCGGGACGAAGGGTCAGGAACACGGCGCCGAGGAAGAACAGGGTCATGGCGAGCAGACCCCAGCTATCGGCGAAGTGGCGCATTGCGGTATAGACTTCCATTTTCCCATCTCCTCAGCGGTAACCGGTGGCGTCGTCATAGGTGGAGAAATCGACCAGCGTGCCGAGCATCTGGAGATAGGCAACGAGTGCGTCCATCTCGGTGAGCTTGGTCGGATCGCCGTCGAAATCGCCGACCTTGGCCTTCGGATAGCGTGACAGAAGACCGGCCGTATCGGCGTTCGGATCGGCCTGGGCGGCAAGGTCCGCCTTGGCATTATCGAGCATGTCATCCGTATAGGGCACACCGACGGTACGGTTGGCCTTCAGCTCCATGGTGACATCGGTGATCTTGAGCGGCGTTTCCTTGAGGAAGGCATAGCTCGGCATCACCGATTCCGGCACCACGTCGCGGGGACGCGTGAGATGCTGCACGTGCCACTGGTTGGAATAGCGGTCGCCGACGCGGGCCAGATCCGGCCCGGTGCGCTTGGAGCCCCACTGGAACGGATGGTCATACATGGATTCCGCCGCCAGGCTGTAATGCCCGTAGCGTTCCACTTCGTCGCGGAACGGACGGATCATCTGGCTGTGGCAGACATAGCAGCCCTCGCGAATGTAGATGTCGCGTCCGGCCAGTTCGAGCGGCGAATAGGGCCGCATACCTTCCACCTTCTCGATGGTGTTTTCGAGATAGAAGAGCGGCGCGATTTCCACGATGCCGCCGATGGACACGACCAGCAGGGACCCCACCAGGAGCAGCGTGGCGTTACGCTCGATAAATTGATGTTTGTCGAGAATGGACATGGGTTGCGCTCCTTATTCGGCCGGCTGCAGGCCGGACGGTACGCCGCCCGGCAGGGTTTCGCGCCGCTCGTAACCGAGGATGGTCATGGTGATGTTGTAGGCCATGATCAGTGCGCCGCTGAGGTACATGATCCCGCCCACGGACCGCAGCACGTAATAGGGGAACATGGCGGCAACGGCTTCGGCGAACGAATAGACGAGGAAGCCCTGGTCATCGTACTCGCGCCACATCAGGCCCTGCTGGACGCCGGCCACCCACATGACGGCGGCGTAGACGACGATGCCGAGGGTGGCGAGCCAGAAGTGCCAGTTGACCATGGCAAGGCTGTAGAGGCGGTTGCGGTGCCACAGTTTCGGAACAAGGAAGTAGACCGCACCGAAAGAGATCATACCTACCCAGCCGAGCGCGCCCGAATGCACGTGACCAATGGTCCATTCCGTGTAGTGGCTGAGCGAATTGACCGCCTTGATCGACATCATCGGGCCTTCGAAGGTCGACATGCCGTAGAAGGCAATGGCAATCACCATCATGCGGATGATCGGATCGGTGCGGATCTTGTCCCAGGCGCCGGACAGCGTCATCAGGCCGTTGATCATGCCGCCCCAGGAGGGCATCCACAGCATGATGGAAAACACCATGCCAAGCGTCTGCGCCCAGTCGGGCAGCGCGGTATAATGCAGGTGGTGGGGGCCGGCCCAGATATACATGAAGATCAGCGCCCAGAAGTGGATGATCGACAGCCGGTAGGAATAGACCGGGCGACCGGCCTGCTTGGGCACGAAATAATACATCATGCCGAGGAAGCCCGCCGTCAGGAAGAAGCCGACGGCGTTATGGCCGTACCACCACTGCGTCAGCGCATCCTGCACGCCGGAGAAGACCGAATAGCTCTTCACGCCGAGGAAGGAGACGGGAACCGCCAGGTTGTTGACGATATGCAGCATGGCAATCGTCACGATGAAGGCGAGATAGAACCAGTTGGCCACATAGATATGCGGCTCCTTGCGCATCAGGATCGTGCCGAGGAAGGCGACGAGATAGGCGACCCATACGACGGTCAGCCAGATGTCGACATACCATTCCGGCTCGGCATATTCGCGGCCCTGCGTGATGCCGAGCAGATAGCCGGTGGCGGCCATGACGATGAACAGCTGGTAGCCCCAGAACACGAACCAGCCGAGCCCGTCACCGCCGAACAGCCGCACCCGCGAGGTGCGCTGCACGACATAGAGCGACGTACAGATCAGCGCATTGCCGCCGAAGGCAAAGATGACGGCCGAGGTGTGCAGCGGCCGCAGCCGGCCGAAATTGAACCAGGGGCCGAAGTTGAGATCCGGAAAGGCCAGCTGCAGCGCCACGACGACGCCGACGAGGAAGCCGACAACGCCCCAGAAGACGGTGGCGATGGTGCCATACTTGACCACCTCGTCGAAATAGACCGGCGCATCGCCGGACCTTGCCGGTGCGGGCACGGCAGCCGGGGCAAAGCGCACCCGGCGCAGAAGTACCACCGTGAAGATGGCAAGGGTAAAGAAAAGCACCCACATATGGGCTGAAAACAGATCATCGTGGGCAAAACCTGCACCGAGCAGCGCCAGGAAGGCGCCCACGGTCAGCGCCACGATCGGTACGCTATTGTTCATCTTGAACATCCCCCAGAGGCGAACAATGGAAGAGGGGTGTCATCGATGTGCCGACAAACCCCGCCTGATGGGGAGAGTTCTCATTTTCGTGAAGACAAGACCTTGATCTGAATCAACAAACGCTGTGGCAGGACCGCGCATGGCACACCGCCCATTCCTCCGTCCCTTGCAACGCCTTGCGCCTTGCCCCGCCCGCACCGCCATTGCGAAGACGTCCACTCGCACATTGGATAAATTCTGCCACAATGGCGTGGGCAAAGATTGCCAAACCACCTCCCGGAGATGAGCCCTTGCGCCTCCTGCTTGTCGAAGACGACCGCATTCTCGGATCGTCGCTGAAAAAGGCGTTCGAGAAGCATGCCTATGGCGTCGACTGGTTCCGCGACGCCGAAACCGCGCTCGAGGCGCTGCGCGACAGCACCTATGGCTCCGTCATTCTCGACGTCAACCTGCCGAAGGCGAGCGGCTTCGACGTGGTGCGTGCCCTGCGCACCCGCGGCGACGACGTGCCGATCCTGATGCTGACGGCGCTCGACAGCGTGCGCGACCGGGTGACGGGACTGGACGAAGGAGCCGACGATTACCTGATCAAGCCTTTCGATCTCGATGAACTGCTGGCGCGCCTGCGCGCGCTTATCCGCCGCCGTCAGGGCCGCAGCGAAACGGTGATCCGCTGCGGCGAGGTGGAGCTTGATCCCTCCGCCATGGTGGCGCGCTGCCGCGGCGTGCCGCTTCACATGGCGGCCAAGGAGTTTCACCTGCTGCGCCTCCTGATGGAACGGGCCGGGCGCTACGTGACCAAAAGCGATATCGAATACGCGCTCTACGACACGGATGTCTCCGTCGAAAGCAACACGATCGAGGTGACCATCTATACGCTGCGCAAGAAGCTGGGTCCCGATTTCATCCGCTCGATCCGCGGTGTCGGCTACATGGTCGAGCGCCAACCGTGACGCTCAGCCAACGCCTGTTCTTCCGCATCCTGCCGACGCTGATGGTGACCATCGCCGTCATAGGGTTCCTCGCCTATCGCAGCGCCACCCGCGAGATCGACAACATCTACGATGCCCAGCTGATCAACGATGCCAATGTGCTGTGGTCGGTGATGAAACGTCCTCTCCTGCGCGAGCGCCGCAGCAGACCGACGGTGCAGGTGCCGGATATCGACTTCAACATGGACAATCAGCTGGCGCTGAACCAGGATGCCGACGATTACGCCGACGCCCATTCCTTCCGCGCCTGGAAGGACGATGCACTGGCGATTGCCAGCAGCAATGCCTTTCCGGCCAAGGTGCAGCGGATGAAGGCCGGCTTTTCCGATGTCACCTACCAGGGTGAGCTCTGGCGGGTCTATTCGCTGCCCATTCCCGATACGACCATCACCATGGAAGTGGCCGAAAACATCGACCTGCGCGAGGGGCTTGTCGAAAACATCGTTTTGAACCTGGCCTTTCCGCTGCTGGTGCTGGTGCCGGTCATCGCCATCATCATCTGGCTTGCCATCTATAACGGCATTGCCAGGATCCGGGAGCTGGTGTCGGAGATCCGCGCCCGCACCCCCGACGACCTGTCGATGATCGAGACGCGCGATCTTCCGCGCGACCTTGCCCCGGTTGTCCATTCCCTGAACAACCTCTTGCGCAAGCTTGGCCAGTCGCTGACGATGGAGCGCCGATTTTCCGACCTTGCCGCCCATCAGCTGCGCACACCGCAGGCCGGCATCAAGCTTCTGCTGCAGATGTTTGCGCGGGCCGACACCGAAGAAGAGCGCACGGCGCTTCTGAAGGATCTCGTCATCAGTAACGAGAGGGCCATGCACATGACCGAGCAGCTGCTGCGGCTTGCCCGCGTCGGCCATCAGGCGGTGCGGCTCGAACCCCTTCCGCTTCATGACGTGGCGGCCGCAGCCATTGCCGATTTTGGCGTGATCATCAACAATCGCAATCTCGATGTCTCGCTGAGCGGGCCGGCGGAGGCGTCGGTGCGTGGCGACCGGGCACTCCTGCGGATCATGATCGACAACCTGCTCGACAATGCGATCAAATATTCTCCGGACGGTGGCCGCATCGCGCTTTCGCTGGAGAGACGCGAAGGGGGCTGGCGGCTTTCCCTCATGGACAGCGGCCCCGGCATTGCCCCGGACCAGCGCCAGGCCGCCTTCCAGCGCTTCAACCGGCTCGGCGAAAGTGCCGCAGAAGGGGCCGGCCTGGGCCTTGCGATCGTGGCCGACATCGCCCAGCGGCTGGAGATCGCCATTGCGCTTTCGGCGGCCGACTGGGGGCCAGGCCTGCGCATCGATCTCGATATCCCCGCGGCCTGAGCGGCCCCCGGGAGGCCGAATCCGCTGCCCTATCCTGTCCTGACGAATTCAGTTTCGCTTCATCTTCGTCTCATCCTGCTTTCAGCAGCCCGCGCTAGACCCTTCATCGACAGAAGGAGAATGCGATGCAGGTGTTTTGCGATTTCGACGGGACCATTTCCAAAAAGGATGTGACCGATCTCGTGCTGCAGCAGTTTGCGCTGCCCGAATGGCACGCCATCGAGGATCAATGGACCGCCGGCAGGATTACCTCCGCCCAGTGCATGGAGCGCCAGGTCCGGCTCATCCGCGCCGAGCGCGACACGATCGACGCCTTTCTCGATACGGTCGAGATCGATGAAGGCTTCGTTGCCTTCCGCGATTTCTGCCGTGCCCATGGCCTGCCGCTCACCATTGTCAGCGACGGGGTTGCGTATTTCATCCGCCGGGTCCTGTCGCGCCACGGCATGCCCGACATTCCCGTCATCGCCAACCGTCTCGTCGCCTCGGCGGCATCCGGCGGTCTTGATCTCGCCTTTCCCTTCATGCGGGCAGATTGCGCCGCAGGCTCGGGCGTCTGCAAATGCGCGGTCGTCTCCCCCTCGCCCCACAGCATCTATGTCGGCGACGGGCGCAGCGATTTCTGCGTGTCCCGCATGGCGACGGCTGTCTTTGCCAAGGCGAAGCTCGCCGATTACTGCGCAAGCCAGCGCATCGCCTTCATTCCCTACGACGGATTTGCCGATGTTCAGGCCTCCGTCGCCGCCATGCTTTCCACCCCCTCCAGGCAGCCGTTTGCGCGGCCCCTGGCAAAATCTGCGTGAGAAGAGGTTTCCATGCGCTCCAACCTTAAACTGGCCAAACCGGCAGTGCCCGCCCTCAGCGAAGACGAATTGCGTCATCTCGAGGAGACCTATTGCTCCCATGGCGATACCGTCCATTACACGGACAAGCCGAAATTCTTCAGCGGCTGCGAAGGCTCCTTCGTCTATGATGCAACCGAGACGCCGTTCCTTGATCTGCAGATGTGGTACTCGGCGGTCAATTTCGGCTATCGCAACGAGCGCCTGAATGCGGCCGCCCACCGCCAGCTGGATTGCCTGCCGCAGGTGGCGTCGCAGTATCTGCACCGCGAGAAAGTGGAGCTGGCAGCGCTCATCGCGCGCGATGCGGAAGAGAAGTTCGGCCACAAGGGCCGCGTGCATTTCAACGTCGGCGGCTCGCAGGCCATCGAAGACTCGCTGAAGCTTGTGCGCAACTATACCGGCGGCAAGAGCCTGATGTTTGCCTTCGAGGGCGGCTATCACGGCCGCACGCTGGGGGCGACCTCGATCACGTCGAGCTATCGCTATCGCCGCCGCTACGGCCATTTCGGCGAGCGCGCGCAGTTCATCGAGTTCCCCTACCACTTCCGCGGCCCCAAGGGCATGTCGAAGGAGGAATACGGCCACGCCTGCGTGCAGAAATTCGCCCGCCTGTTCGAGAGCGAGTATAACGGCGTCTGGGATCCGAAGGCCGGCAAGTCGGAATATGCCGCCTTCTACATCGAGCCGATCCAGGGCACTGGCGGCTATGTCATTCCGCCGATGAACTTCTTCAAGGAGCTGAAGAAGGTTCTCGACGACCACGGCATTCTCCTGGTGGTGGACGAGATCCAGATGGGCGTCTACCGCACCGGAAAACTGTGGTCGATCGAGCATTTCGGCGTATCGCCGGACGTGCTGGTCTTCGGCAAGGCCATCACCAACGGCCTCAACCCGCTTTCGGGCATCTGGGCCCGGGAAGAGATGATCAACCCGACCATCTTTCCGCCCGGCTCCACCCACTCGACCTTCGCGTCGAACCCGATGGGCACGGCTGTCGCGCTCGAAACCCTCAGGATGGTGGGTGAAACGGATTTCGGCGCCGGCGTGATGGAAAAAGGTGCCCGCTTCCTCGACGGCCTGAAGGATCTGCAAAGCCGCCACGCCATCGTCGGCGAGGTCGACGGGCTGGGGCTTGCTTTGCGCATGGAGATCTGCAAGTCCGACAGCTACACGCCGGACAAGGCCACGCTCGACTGGATGTCGGACGAGGGCATGAAGGGCGATCTTCTGGTGGATGGCCGCAAGTATGGTCTGGTGCTGGATGTCGGCGGCTACCACAAGAATGTCATCACCCTTGCCCCGAACCTGATGATCTCCCATGCCGAGATCGATCTGGCGCTGGTTCTGCTCGACCAGTTGCTGACGCGCGCCGAACGGAGGTAGGACGGTGCAACTCCTTCTTCTTCATCTCGATGATGCGTTGGAGTTGCAGCCCGGCTTCGTGCAAGCCTGCCTGATGGCCGGTGCGCACGAGATCGCCGCCAAGGACAGCGGCCGCGCCATCCGCCTTTGGGGCAGAGAGCCGGGGCTCGATGCGCTCTGGCAGGCGCTGTGCCGCACCCCGCCGAAAAGGACCGGGGGCGCACGGCTCTCCTTCATGGGGTCCGGCGATTTTCATCACGTCACGGCGCTGCTCCTTGCGGCAGCGCTGGAGACAATGACGCAACCGGTGACGGTCATCCACATCGACAACCATCCGGACTGGGTGCATTTCCAGAGCGGCATGCATTGCGGATCCTGGGTGAACCGCGCGCTGGCGCACCCTCTTGTCAGGAAGGTGATCACGCTTGGCGTGTGCAGCGACGATCTGACGTCACCGGAGAAAAAGGGGGCCAACCTGTCCCTGCTGGCAGGCGGCGGGCTGGAGCTTTACCCATACCGGCACGCGCCGAGCAAGGTGCGCCGCACCTACGGCTGCGGCCCGGGCTTTCGCCAGGTCGACGGTGCGCTTCACTGGCAGTCGATCGCCGATCTGGGCGAGGAGAACTTCATCGACCTGCTTCTGTCGCGCATCGACACCGAAGCCGTCTACATCACGCTCGACAAGGACGCGCTCTGCGCAGCCGATGCGGTGACCAACTGGGACCAGGGCTCGATGAGCCTGCCCTATGTGCTGGAACTGTTGCGCGCGATTGGCGAGCGCCACCGGGTTATCGGCGCCGATGTGACGGGCGATTACTCGGCGCCCGGCTATGGCGGCAGCCTCGCCACCCGCCTGCTGAAACAGGCCGAAGTGCTGATCGACCAGCCGCGCCGATCGTGCGACGTGCAGGCCATCCGCACCATCAACAGTGCGGCCAACCACGCGCTGCTCGAAGTGCTCTCGGAGGTGATGCCATGACCACGACGCTCTCCATCGGCACGCTGTCGCTGATCCTTTTCTGCATTGTTGCAGAAACGGGGCGCGAGCTGTGTTTCAAACTGGGGGCGGAAGGCACGCTTTTCCAGGCGCTGGCAAGGCCGGTCGTCTGGCTTGGCATTCTGTTCTGGGCCGTCGAACTGCTTGCCTGGACACGGGTGCTGGAAAAGGTGGCGCTGTCGGTCGCCTTTCCGCTGATGGCGCTGAGCTATGCGGCAATCGCTGCAGCGAGCGCCCTCGTCTTTAAGGAAATGATCAACCCGCGCCACGCACTCGGCATCGGCCTTGTGACGATCGGCGTGGTCTGTGTCGGAGCAACGGGACTATGAAAATCTTTGCGCATTCCAGATGGGATATCCTGCCGGTGCTTGCAGCCCTTGTGCACCTTGCCTTCAACATCACCCTGATCCTCGGCTTTGAAAGCCGCCCGCTCTGGCTGTCGGCCGTGCTCGGCGCGGTCTATGCCGTGTCGATCTCCTGGAACATCAACAGCATCTCCCACAACTTCATCCACACGCCCTATTTCCGGCCGCGCTGGATGAACTATGCCTTCAGCCTCTTGGAATCCGTCACCATCGGCTTTTCGCAGGTCTACTATCACTGGATTCACATGCGCCACCACTCGGGCAACAGCGACCGCCCGAACGAAAAGGGTGAAACAGTGGATCTTCTGTCCATCTACCGGCACGGCCGCAATGGCGAGCCGGAAAATGTCTTCTCCTACACCTTCCTCAGCTTCTTCCGCGACGATATCGGCGACATCCACAAGGCGATCGCAGCCAAGCGGCCCTTCGAAGCGAAGTTCGGCCGGTTCGAACTCTTCTCCTTCCTGGGCTTCGTGACGCTGGCGCTCCTCGTCGACTGGAAGGCCGTTCTGTTCTTCCTTCCCTTCTATTATCTCGGCAACTGCCTCTCCTCGCTCAACGGCTATTACGAGCATCTGAACGGTGATCCCGACGAGCCGATCGCCTGGGGTGTCAGCAGCCATAACAGCTTTTACAACTGGCTGTGGTTCGGCAATGGCTACCATGCCGAGCATCACTACCGGCCAAAGACCCACTGGACGAAGCTGCGTGCCTTCCATGATGAGATCAGGCAGGAGCAGGAGGCGGCCGGGACGCATGTGATCAGCACCTGCCACGCGCTCGGCTTCATGGCGCCGGAAAACCGCCAGCAGGAGGAAGCTCCCCATGCCGGCTGATGGACGCTCCTTCTTCCTGGAGGGCACCAATGGCCTGGGTATCGTCCTGGTCCACGGATTGACGGGGGCGCCCGCCGAGATGCGGCTGGTCGCCCGCCAATTCCATCGCCGCGGCTTCAGTGTCCACGCGCCGCTGCTCGCCGGCCACGGCGAGACGGCTGCCGTGCTGCGCCGCTCGCGCTGGCAGGACTGGCTGGACAGCGTCGAGACGGGAAGCGCCTGGCTTGGGGCACGCACCGATGCGGTGTTTGCGGCCGGAATCTGCGTCGGCGGCAAGCTTGCGATGATGGCGGCCTACCGCAATCCCGATCGCATCCGTGCCGTCGGCGTCTATTCGCCCTGCTTCAACTATGACGGCTGGGACGTTCCGCGCCATTACGCGCTGATCTCGCCCCATATCGGCTGGATCTCGCATATTCCCTTCCTGGACCGGCTGAACTTTCGAGAAACCGCCTCGCTTGGCATCAAGGATGCCCGCATGCGCCGCATGGTGGCCGGCATGACCGGTGAAGGCATGCTGGACAGCTTTCCCGGACGCGGCCTCGTGGAGATGTACAGGCTCGGGCGAGCGCTCAAAACACACCTGCCCGAAATCCGTACGCCGACCCTCATCCTGCATTCGCGCGAGGATGATCTGAGCGGCCCGACCCATGCCGAATATATTGCCGCCCATCTCGGCGGCAGGCGCGAGCTTCACTGGCTCGACGATAGTTATCACATGATCCATGTCGACCGGCAGCACCGGCAGGTGGCCGATCTGACGGCAGATTTCTTCGAGGCAGACCATGCGTCAAGCACTTGGAATTGACATTGCCGCCCCCTTGCCGCTCGCAGGCGCCACCTCAGCGTCCGCAGCCGCCGTCTTCAGCAGCATCCGCATGATCGGACGCGACGCGTGGAATACCTGCTTTGCCGGTGAAATCGAGACCTATGATTACCTGCTGGCTGTCGAGGAAGCCGGGCTCGACGGCTTTGACTGGCATTATGTCGTTGTGCGGGAAGGCGGCGAGATCCTGGCCGCCATGCCCATTTTCCTCTGCCACTACGCTCTGGAGACGACGCTGGAGGCCGGCCGTATCCGCCAGGCCATCGAGCGGATCCGCCGCATGGTCGATGGTTTTCTCAAATTTCGTCTGGCCTGCCTGGGCTCGCCCTGCACCGAGGCAGGCCTTGTCGGCTTTCATCCGCGCGTGGCAGCGGAGCGCCAGCCGGCCCTGTTTTGCGCCCTGCTCGACGCGTTCGAGGCCCATGCCTCTGCCAAAGGCTGTGCACTCACGGCTGTCAAGGACCTACCCCTGCCCTCGCACCTCCAGCCGACACTTCTGGCGCGCGGCTACAGCCCGGTTGACAGCATGCCGACGGCCTGGCTCGACATCGATTTCGACACGATCGAGGCCTATCTCGCCACTCTCTCACCGGGCACCCGCAAGGATATGCGCCGCAAGCTGCGCAGCCGCGACAGCGTGCGCATCGAATACACGACCGATTTCGGCCCCCTCCTGCCAAGGGTGATGGAACTTTATCGCCAGACGCGCGCGCGCAGCGAATGGCAGTTCGAGGCGCTGACGGGCGCCTATTTCGACGGTATCCTGAAGCGCATGCCGGACAATGCCTTCTGCGTTTTGTACTTCGTCGGAGACGAACTGCTGGCCGCCAATCTTCTGGTGCACGATGAAGACCGCCTCATCGACAAGTTCTTCTGCATGGATGCCGAGGCTGGAAGGCCCTACAATCTCTATTATCTGAGCTGGTTCACCAACCTTGATTACTGCCTGCGCCACGGGCTGAGCCGCTACCAGAGCGGACAGGCCTATTATCGCAACAAGGTGCGGCTCGGCAGCCAGCTGACGGAAAACGCGCTCTTCTTTCGCCACCGCAATCCGCTGATGCAGGTGATCCTGAGATGGGTCTCCGGATGGCTTGCCGCAGATGGCACCGAGGAGCATCCGGCGTGACCACCATGCGGACGCTCTGGCTTGCCGTGCCGTTTTTGAATGCGCTCCAGCAGATCCTGCTCAAGCTGAGCGCGCTTGATGCAGCACCGAAGAATGCCTCTGACACGGGCGCCTCCTGGCTGGCGCCCCTTCTCTCCTCGCCCTGGTTCCTGGCGGCGATCGGAGCGGAAATAGCCTGCTTTGGCATCTGGATGACGGTGCTTTCACATGTGGATCTGGCCAAGGCCTTTCCGCTGTCGGCCGTCAGCTATGTGCTCATCATGGCCACCGCCTGGTTTGCCTTCGGGGAACCCATACAGCCCCTTCAAGGGATGGGCAGCCTGCTCATCCTTGCCGGCACTTGGCTTATTGCAACGGCAAGCCGCCCTTCGGCCTGAACCGTTTTACGACAAGGCTTCAGAAGCGAACCGCAAAAGCCTTGGAGATGGAAATGCCGAAGACATTCTGGTTGCGGCTGCCGAAGGAAGAGGTGATGGGACTGTCGGCAGCATCGCCCGTCAGCCGATCGAAGCGGTTGTAGAACTCAACGGTCATATCCGGCGTCACGGCATAGGAGGCCGAGACGACGAAGCCCACGGATTGCAGCCCGCCTTCTGCCTGAAAGGACGGCAGGACGCCATTGGCCGCCGATTCCGCATCGGTCACCCCAAAATACTTGCGCATATAGGTCCGGTTGCCGAACGTGGCGCGCGGGCCTGCCGAAAGCAGCCATTTGTCATTTAGCGGCTGGAACCAGTCGGCGCCCAGAGCAATCACAAGCCCGGTATCATTGTTGAGCGCCTGCCGAATTTCGCTGCGCACCCGCAACCGATCCGCAATCGGCCAGCCCTGCGCAAAGAGACCGCCATCCACGCCCCAGTTGAGGGTACGCAGCCCCTTGAGGCGGCCGTCATCGCTGGTGGAGCGGCTATCGCGAAAGCCAAGCACCGGGCCGATCTCGATGCCCGCAATATCGAAAAGACCGTAATCGATATTGTCGTCGGCCGCGGAATTTTCAGCCGGTTCGCCAAAGCGGCGGATATCGAAGGAGGGCATGACGCTTGCGCCATAATGGGCAGCGCCTGGAAATTTCGGGCCGAGTTCACCGCTCGCGCCGATCGTGACAATCCACCCGCCCTGACCCGGATCAACCTCGTTCGCGGCATCAGACACATCTGTCGCGCCGGACGCACGATCCAAGGGAGCGGCAAGGACGGGGAAGGGCAACATCAGGGTCAAGAGGGCCAGGATGGCGCAAGGCGTAGTCCTGATCATTGCGAAACTCTTGACGCTGAACCTTTGGAAACCTTGTCTCATCCTGCGCTCAAGGTCAAGGCAGCACGCGCCGCCCTCCCACCGGCCTGACGCAGAACCGGTGCCGTGCACTGCATCCTGCCACAGAGCCGGGCGCGTGGGCGGACGCGGTTATCGCTCCGTGACCCGGATCGCGCCGGCGTCTGCAAGGCTGCGCGTCACGGTGTCCAGCGCGCGTTCGGCAATGTCGGCAGAGACTTCGATTTCTCCGGAAAGCGGCGCATCGTCGCGCGGCCCATTCTGATGGGACGCGTCTCCGCCCGAGGGCCTTGATCCCGTCGTATTGTCGGCGCCCACCGCCTGGACGAAGATGTCCGGCCTTGCAATGCCGTGCTGCTGCACCAGGTGCTCGACCGCCAGGTCCGCCTGCGCCCGCGTCTGGAATGTCGCCGTAACCGTCAGCGTCGTATCATCTGCCATCGCCTCGTCTCCTCAATCGTGTGTGTATGGGACGAAACGCGCAAAAGTCACAAGGGTTTCCGGGAGACTGCGAAGACCCGTGTGCATCATCCGCCGCGGCCGCGTTGAACAGGCCGCCAATAGGCCCCGCGTTTCTATGCCCCGCCCGATGTTTTCTGCAAGCGCGCTCCGTTTCGCCGAATTGCGATCACCAAGAGAGAGCTGACGAATACGGCACGCTGCACCAATTTGATGCTTGCTCGACCAAGAAACGGTCAAATCTCACAAAACTGGCCCATAAAACATGCTGGATTAGAGGCATAACAGCCCTGGCACGGTGTTTGCTTTGACTGTTTCGACCGTTTTTACTGATTTGGCGGTTTAACAGAAAAAAGGGGAACTCGATGGGTTCGCAATTCAATCGTCGTCGCTTCCTGCAAGGTGCTGCCGGTGCAGCCGCAGCCGCGGGATACATGCAGATCAATCCTGACTTCTTCATCTCGTCGGCCTTCGCGCAGACCGGCAAGACCATGACCTTTCTTTCGGCAGAGAACATCACAGGCAACTGGGATCCGACCGCCCATACGACGCTTTCGCAGAAGAACATCGAAGGCTTCGTCATGGGCTTTCTCACGCGAACGCCGATGAAGCTCGAGAAACCCGGCGACGTCGTCTACGAACTGGCAACCGACATCAAGCTTCTCGATCCCCACCGCCTACAGATCAAGCTGCGCCAGGGCATCGTCTTTCACGACGGCAAACCGTTCAAGGCCGAGGACGTCAAGGCCACCTTCGAGTATGGATCGCGCAGCGACCGGCCGGCGCAATGGTATCCCGGCCCGAGCGAAACGCTGACCATCGAGACGCCGGACGACTATACCGTCATCGTGGATACGTCTAAGGGCGGCTATCCGGCGCATCTCTTCATCTTCCTCGCCTCCTTCCTGCCCATCATGTCGGCAAAGGATGTGGCGGCTGGTCCGGGCGGCCCGCTGTCGCAGCGCCTCAACGGCACCGGCCCGTTCAAGTTCGTCGCGCAGCGCGGCAACGACACGGTGATGGAAGCCTTCGAAGGCTACTTCAAGGGCAAGCCAGCCATTCCCGGCATCAATTTCACCTTCACCGGCGATTCGACGACGCGAATGCTGTCGCTGATGAACGGTCAGGCGTCGATCGTCGAACGGCTGGAGCCGGAACAGGTGGATTCGATCAAGGACAACCCGGCGATCTACATCAACAAGGTGGTCTCCGTCGAAAACAAGTATCTCTGGTTCCGTTGCTCCAAGCCTCCCTTCAACGATCCCCGCATCCGCCTCGCCGCCTGCCATTCCATCAACCGCGACATGATCATGGAACTGATGGGCTCCGCCGGTCACGCCTCGTCGAACTTCGTGTCGCCCGTCAAGTTCGGTTACATCGACCTGCCGAACTATCCGAAATACGATCCCGAAAAGGCACAGGCGCTGCTGGCAGAGGCCGGCTTCCCGAACGGCAAGGGACTGCCACCGCTCGAATACATCACATCGGTCGGCTTCTATCCGAAAACCAAGGAATACGGCGAGATGATTACGGCCATGCTGCAGGAGCAGGGCTTCAACGTTAGCCTTACCGTGCTCGAGCCGGCAGCATGGAACGAACAGCTTTACCACCGTCCCGGCGGCGGTCCGGGCCACATGGTCGATTGCGGCTGGTCAACCGCCTCACCGGAGCCGGATCTGGTTCTGCGCACCCATTTCCATTCCTCCTCGCACCGCATCTGCGGCATCGAGGACAAGGATCTGGATGCGAGCCTCGACAAGGAGCGCAATGCGCCGACGCTGGAAGCCCGCCAGAAGGTCCTGCAGGAAGAAACCATGCCGCTGATCGCCGCCAAAATGCCAGCGCTATCGCTGTTCACCTCCGTGATGATCCACGCCATGCAGAAGGATTTCCAGGGCATGTACATCTATCCTGACGGATCGATCGACGCATCGAAGCCCGCCGCCTGACAGTGCTGACCCGCATGCCGCAGAGGCGCGGCATGCGGGTCTTCCCGTGACTCATCAAGCGGAACGACGACATGTTCACCGTGAATTTCCTGCTGCGTCGCCTTCTTCAGGGCATCATCATCATCTTCCTCGTGTCCCTGCTGATCTTCACCCTGCTGAGGGTCGTGCCGGGCGACCCGGTGCGCCTGATGGCCGGCGGCATGGCGCCTGAGGCCCTGATTGAGAAAATCGCCAAGGACATGGGCCTGCGCGATCCGATCCTCGTGCAGTTCGGTCGTTACATGGGAGGCGTGGTGCACGGCGACCTCGGCCAGTCCTTCGTGCGTCCAGCCAACGGTGCCTCGACCGGGGGTGCTACCTTCAACGACACCACGCGCGGCGAGCGCGCCAAGGTGTTCGACCTGATCTTCGAGGCCCTGCCGATGACCCTTCAGCTCGCAGCCGTAGCGCTTGTGATCGCGCTGGTATTCTCGGCGATCATCGGCATAGCCGGTGGTCTGGCAATCGGCCGATGGCCGGACAAGCTCGCCTTCTACATCTCCTCGATCTTCATCTCGCTGCCGAATTTCTGGCTGGGGATCGTGCTTGCGCTGCTGTTTTCGGTCAAACTCGGATGGCTGCCGGCCATCGGCTACAAGGGCTTTGCCTATACGATCCTGCCGGCGATCGTGCTGGCCGTGGAACTGTCGCCGGTGCTCATTCGCACGCTCGTCAGTTCCGTGTCGACCCAGATGATGGAGCCCTATGTCGCAGTCGGTCGGGTCCGCGGGCTCGGTCGCACCCGCATCATCTTCAACCATGCGCTGCGCAATGCGTCGGTGCCCCTGCTCAACCTGCTTGGCGTGCAGTTTTCGAGCCTGCTCGGCGGCGTCATCATCGTCGAATACATCTTCGATTATCCGGGCCTCGGGCTTTTGACCATCAATGCCGTGCTGCAGCGCGACTTCCCGCTCATCCAGGGCATCGCCATCGTCACCAGCGCCATTTTCGTTCTGATCAACATCGCCGTCGATCTCGTTGCAACCACCATCGATCCGAGGCTTGAATACTGATGTCCGTTCCATTGACACTCGACAGCCCGGTTTCGCCAAAAGTAGCCGCCCGTTCCATTGCGCGGCGCATTGTCGATCGCGCTGTCGCAACACCCGGCTTTCGCGTCGGCCTTGCGATCTTTCTGATCCTCGCACTGGCTGCCGCTCTCTATCCGGAACTGAGCGGCATAGACCCGACGAAGATGGACGTGCGCGCCCGCCTGTTACCGCCGCTGTTCATGGGTGAAAAGTGGAGCTGGCTTCATCCGCTCGGCACGGACCAGATCGGGCGCGACATGCTGGTGCGGTCGCTGGTCGGGCTGCGCTACTCCTTCCTCATCGGCCTCTCTTCCGTTGCGGTCACACTGATCATCGGCTGCTCGCTGGGCACGATCGCCGGCTATTTCGGCGGCCGCATCGACATGCTGATCATGCGGCTCACCGATGCGCAGCTGTCGATCCCGATGATCATTCTGGCGATTGCCGTGCTCGGCGTTTCCCGCCCCACCATTCCCGCCATCATCCTCGTGCTCGGCCTGTCGAACTGGCCCGTCTATGCCCGCATCATGCGCAGCATCGTGATGACGGAACGGCAGAGGGAATATGTGCGGGCGGCAAAGCTTGGCGGCTCCACGGATCTGCGCATCATCCTCGGCCTGCTGGTGCCGCTGCTTCTGCCACCCGTGATCTTCACCTCGGTGCTGGACGTCGCCCGCATGATGATCTTCGAATCCATCCTGGGCTTCCTCGGGCTCGGCGTGCAGCCGCCGACACCAACTTTCGGCAACATCATCGCCGATGGCCGGAAATACCTGCTCAACGCCTGGTGGATCGCCACCATGCCGGGTGTCTTTCTCGGGCTGACGCTCACCAGCATCAACCTCGTCGGCGCTTCGCTGGAACGGGCCCGCAACACCATTCACGGAGGGTCGGACCAATGAACCAGCCGCTTCTCGAACTGAAGGATCTGACCGTATCGGCAGGCCGAACCGACAAGGCAAGGACCATCCTCGACGGCATCTCCTTTTCTCTCGCCCCGCGGGAGATCGTCGGTGTTGTCGGCGCAAGCGGTTCCGGCAAGACGGTCTTGTCAAAGGCAGTCGTCAACTGGCTTGAGGCCCCGCTCGTTAAGCGATCCGGAACGGTTCTCTTCGAAGGCCGGGATATCTATGACCTGGCGGAAGGTGAAATGCGCGCGCTTCGACGGCGTGTTGCCTATGTTGGCGCCAATCCCATGGGCGCTCTCGATCCGACGCTTCCGGTTGGCGCCCAAATCGTCGAGAAAATCCGCGCGGTGATGCCGGGGACGTCGCGCGGCGAAGCGCAGAAGCGCACGATAGAACTGCTGGATGCCGTGCGCATTCCTTCGGCGCGCACCCGCTTCAATGATTACCCCTCCCAGTTTTCCGGCGGGATGATGCAGCGGGCTCTGATCGTCGATGCCCTTGCCACGAACCCCGCTCTGCTGATCGCGGACAATGTAACCCAGCCACTGGATGTCACGGTGGCCGCCCAGGTCATACGGCTGATGAAGGAATTGAGTGACGGCTTCGACACGGCTGTGCTCTTCGTATCCTCCTCCCTGCCCGTCGCCCGCGAGGCCTGCAGCCGCATCCTCGTGATGGAGCAAGGCCGCATCGTCGAGGAACAGGAAACAGAGCGACTGATTGCCGCCCCGGCTTCCCCCTATACCCGGGAACTGGTCGAGCAGACACCGAAGATCTGGATCGGCAAGCACGACCTGCCGCGCCTCAACGACAAGCGCGATGTGGTTCTGAGCCTGCGGGATGTCTCCCAAGTCTACAAGGTCAGAAAGAAAACCGGCTTCGGCGGCTTCAACCACGTGCGCGCGGTGCGCAACGTGACCTTCGATATCCGGCGCGGCGACAGCTTCGCCATCGTGGGTGAATCCGGATGCGGCAAGTCGACCCTGATGCGTCTTCTCAGCCGGCTGGAACTGCCGAGCGCCGGGCAGGTGCTTTACGGATCGGACGACACGGCAAAGCTCGCCGGCAAGGACCTCCTGGCCTTCCGCAAGAAGCTGCAGATGGTGCTTCAGGATCCGTTCGGCTCGCTGCCGCCGCGCACCTCTGTCGGCAAGATGCTGGAAGGACCGCTGCGCACCCATGGCTGGAAGGACGGCGCAGCGATCCGGGCGCGGGTATTGAAGGTGATGGCGGAGGTGGGGCTTCCGACTGAGCTTTACGAGGAATTGCCGCTGGGCCTCAGCGCCGGCCAGCGTCAGCGCATCAATGTTGCCCGCGCGCTCGTGCTGCAACCGGAAATCCTCATCATGGACGAGACCCTCTCGGCCCTCGACCAGACGGAACAGTTCAAGCTGCTCGATCTCTTTCAGACGCTGCAGCGGGAGTACGACCTGACCTACATCTTCATCTCGCACGATCTTGCAATGGTCCGGAAGGTCTGTAACCGCGTCGCGGTGATGTATCTGGGCGAGGTCTTCGAACTGGCGGACAACGAGCGTCTGTTCTTCGATCCCGGCCACCCCTACACGATGGCGCTTCTGAGCGCGATGCCGACGCTGGAAGAGCGCCGGTACCAGCCGGAGGATTGTCTTCTGGAGGGTGAGCCACCAAGTCCGATCGACATTCCGGCCGGTTGCAGCTTCAAGTCTCGCTGCCCGCATGCGATGGAGAAATGCGGCACGTTGCAACCGGCTCTCACCGTTCGCGGCAGCCAGGATTTTGCCGCCTGTCATCTCGTTGCCCCGCAGACGGCCGGCGGGGCGGGTGGCCGAGCGGTGTTAGTCTGAACACTGTCACGGCAGACCGTGTCGAATGCCGTGACGTCCCTGCAATCCAAGGTGCATTCATGAGTTTTACGGAAAACCGCCTCAAGGTCATTCTGGACGTGCTGAAGCAGAAGCAGCGCGTTACCGTCAAGGATCTTGCCGATCATCTGCAGGTGAGCCAGGAGTCGATCCGGCGCGATCTCAAGGAGCTTGAGGCCCGCGGCTATGCCCGTCGAGTCTATGGCGGAGCCGTTCTGGAACAGCAGGAAAGCGACCAGCCCTTCTCCGACCGCCTTCGGGTGAGCGCCCGGGAGAAGGCCCGGATCGGTGAGGCCGCCGCCGCACTGGTCGAAGACGGCATGAAGGTCTTCATCGATACGGGCACGACCACGATTGCCTGCCTGCGGCATCTGGAAGCGCGCAAGGACATCACCATCGTCAGCAATTCTCTGGCCGTTGCCGCGCATTTCTTCCATATGCCGCACGCGAGCGTGCGCGTGCTCGGCGGGCGCATGCGCCCGGAGTATCAGGCGACCTATGGCCACGAGACGGTGACTGCGCTGAAGGAGCACTTCTTCGATCTGGCCATCATCGCCATCAGCGCCATACACGCCGAGCGCGGCTTCATGGATTTCGGCGAGGACGAAGCGATCCTGCGGCGTGTCGCCAAGGCGCAGGCCAAGCGCTCGGTCGTCGTCGCCGATAGCTCCAAGTTCGGCCGCCTCGGCTCCATCCATACCTTTGGCCTTACCGATATCGACGCTGTGGTGACGAGCGGCGTGATGGCCAAGGAGTTTTCAGACCAGTTCAATCAATCCAACGTGGACATCATACATGCCTGACGCCGCCTCCGCTTCCTCGACCCCGATCAATGCCGAACGGCTCCAGTCGCTCATGGAGGCCGTGTCCGCCTTCGGCGGTGGGCCGGATGGTTCCATGACACGCCTCACGCTTTCCCGGGAAGACGGCATGGCCCGCGACTGGCTCGGCCGCTGGTTTTCCGAAAACGGCTTCGTCCAGGCCGTGGACCCCATCGGCAACCAGTTCGGCAAGATGACGCTTGCAGGCCCGAATGCACCGGTCATCATGGTGGGATCGCATATCGACAGTCAGCCGAATGGCGGCCGTTTCGACGGGGCGCTCGGGGTGATCGCGGCCTGCGAAGCGGTTCTGTCCGTCACGGAGCGCCTGAAGGCAGAGGGGCGTCTCTCCGCCTGCAACTTCCAGGTCGTCAACTGGACGAACGAGGAAGGCGCACGCTTTCAACCGAGCCTTCTCGGCAGCAGTGTCTTTTCCGGCGCAGCAGACCTTGAATGGGCGCTCGAGCGCACCGACGGCAACGGCATTACCGTTCGCGAGGCGCTGAACGAGATCGGCTATGCCGGTAAGGACAAGGTCGAGATCCCGGAAGCGCTGATCGAGCTGCATATCGAGGGCGATACGACCCTGTGCCGGGCCGGCGAACGTTTTGGCATTTTTACCCGCTTCTGGGGAGCCACCAAATATCGTGTGGCCTTCCTCGGCCGACAGGCCCACACAGGCGCAACCCCGATGGCGGACCGGAAGGATGCGCTCCTCTCTGCCGCCTACCTGATTGCAGATCTCAAGCAGATGTCCACCGAATACGGTCTGGACCTGCACACCTCGGTCGGCCGTCTTGAGGTGTATCCAAATTCGCCGAATGTGGTGCCGGCCGAGGCCGTGCTGTTCATCGAACTGCGATCGGGTTCGCCAGAGGTGCTGGCCGAAGCGGAACGCAAGATGCAGGTCGGCATTGAAGAGGCCGCTTTGAAGGCTAGCGTGACCTTCGAGGTTCGCGCGATCGACCGGCGCAAGGCGGGAGCGTTCGCACCCGGCCTGGTGATGCTTGCGGAACGTGCAGCGGCAAGGCTTGGCGAGAGTGCCCGTCATCTCGATACCATCGGCGGGCATGATGCCGTGGCGATGTCCGCAGCCTGCCCCTCCGTCGTTCTGGCCGTGCAGAGCCGCGACGGCGTGATCCATCATCCGACCGAATTCACCTCACCGGAGGATCAAGCCTTGGGAACGCAGATTCTGGCGGACATGCTCTACAGCATTGCCTGTGACGGCCTGCAGGCTGCCGAACTGAGCGAGGCTGCGCAATGAAGACACCCGGATCTCCCGAAAGCCCGTTGGAAAGCCGCGCAGAGGCAGCGCTTGCTGCCTTTTCCGAGATCGTCGGCTCCACGCCACGCTATGCGCCTCTCGTCCCGGCGGTTGCGTCTCCGTCCTATCATGCGGTCGAATCCGCAAGTTTTGCGGTGTCTCCGGCAGAGGGAGCCCCCTCGTTCTTCCTGCGTCTTGGCCTTGACGAGGTTGCCGATCTCGTCGATGACGCCGCCGCCTTTGCGGCCGCCATCCGTTTCCATCATCTGGGTCTCTCGCCACAACCGTTGGTCCGTGATGTCGAGACGCGCAGCGTGCTTTTTGCCCGTCTCGACGAGGGTTGGCGAGCCGCGAGAATCGATGATCTGATACGAACGGAACGGGTGTCGCGTCTGATCGAGATCCAGAAGGAGATCGCGGCGGGCGCCTTGCTCGGGCGCTCCTGGTCTGTCTTCGACGGGATCACGGAGCTTTGGACAATCGCTGTGCGGGACGGAGGCGACCTCCCCGGCGACACGGACTGGATGCTTTCCTGGACAGAAACGATCCGCGAGGCGGTCACGGCATCCGGCATCGACATCAGGCCGGCCCATGGCGATCCGCACGCGTCCAATGTGATGCTGGGCTCGAACGGGGCGCTTTGCCTTGTGGACTTTGACATGGCCGGCGACATGGATCCCTATTACCAGCTCGGGGTCCAGATGAACGAACTTTACCAGTTCGAAAGCCAGATGAAGCCGCTGCTGGAAATGCATGACGGCAGCTTCAGCGACAAAGCCTTCAACCGTTGCCGTGTCTATGCGGCCGCCGATGATTTCTACTGGGCCTTGCGCAGCCTGGTGCTTGAGCTGCGCTCGCCCCCGCGCGGTATCGAGTTTCTGAAATATGCCAACTGGCGCTTTCTCAGATGTCGCATGCTTCTCGGACACCCCGACTTCGAAGCCCGTCTGAGAGCGCTCTGAGCAGAACAAAAAAAGGGGAACGAGGCAATGAACGAACTGGGAATGGCACGCTCCGATGCCGAACGGGCGCTGGAGGCGGCAATCGTAAAGGTGGAGGCATGGAGCGGCCGTCGCCTGCGCTACCGGCCGGTATCGGGCGGGATCAGCAACACCAATTTCCGCATCGATGTAGAAGGGCATGAACGCGACTATTTTCTGAAGATCCCAGGTCGCGGTACCGAAATGTTCATCGACCGCAAGGCCGCAGCGGTCGCCAGCAAGCAGGCGGAAGCGATCGGCGTCGGCCCCCGGACATTCGACTATCTGAGCCACCTCGATATCGAGATCGCCGAATTCATCGAAGGCCGCCGCCCCTCGACGCATCGCGATTTCGCCGATCCAGACATCCGCAACGCTGCCGTCCGCCTTTACCGACAGTTTCACGAAGCACCTGCTCTGCCGCTGACGAAGACCGTCTTCGACATGATCGAGGAGCATTTTGCCCAGGTGCGCGAGCTCGACGGCTACTGGCCACCGGATCACGCATGGCTTTACCGCTCCTACAGGCAGGCTCGTGCCGCGCTGGAGGCGTCCGGCCTCGACCTCGTTCCCTGCTTTAACGATCCGATGCCCGGCAACTTCCTGATCGGCGACGACAAATCGATCAAGCTGATCGATTTCGAGTATGCATCGAACAACGAAAGGCTCTATGACCTCGCCATCTGGAGCGGCGAGATGTTCTTTTCCGAGGAAATCGACCGCACCATTATCGAAGAATATTTCGGACATTATGATGCGTCCCGGCATGCCCGCTTCATCGTCCACAAGGCGCTCGCCGACATCAAGTGGAGCACCTGGGCCATGGTGCAGAACCGGATTTCGACGCTCGATTTCGATTTTTACAAATACGGCATCTGGAAGCATATGCGTGCACGCTCGATCATCCACGACCCCCGCTGGCCCCTCTTCCTGAAGGCACTTTAATGCCCCTCGTCTCCATTGATCCGGTCGAGGCGGACGCCTACATGACCTTTGCGGAAGAGCTGGCGGATGCCGTGCGTCCTTTGGCGCTTTCCTATTTTAGAACCCCGCTCGACATCATCTCCAAGTTGGATGAGAGCCCCGTCACCATTGCTGACCGCACCATCGAAAAGCAGCTTCGGGCGATGATCGAGGCCCGTTTTCCAGACCACGGCATGTATGGCGAGGAGATGGGGATCAAGCAAGGCAATGCCTTCACTTGGGTGCTCGATCCGATCGATGGCACCAAGAGCTTCATCACCGGCTTTCCGCTGTTCGGCACGCTGATTTCGCTCACCCTGGACGAAAAACCCTTCTTGGGGCTGATCGACATCCCGGCAACCGGAGAGCGCTGGCGAGGCCTGCCCGGACAGACCCTGTTTGGCAGTGAGAAAGCCCGAAGCAGCGGATGCGAACGCCTGGCGGACGCGCGCTTCTATACAACCTCGCCCGACATGTTTTCGGGCGCGGACGCCGAATGTTTCTCAAACCTCTCGCGCCAGGCGAAGCTTCGGCGGTTCGGCGGCGATTGCTACATCTACGGCCTCATCGCATCGGGCCACTGCGATATTGCGATGGAGACGGGTCTCCAGCCTTACGACTACATGGCGCTCGTGCCCGTCGTGACCGGCGCGGGCGGCTGCATCACCGATTGGCGGGGAAACGCCCTGTCATTCCAGTCCGACGGACGGGTTCTGGCATCGGCTACACCGAAGCTGCACGACGAGGCCCTGACGCTCCTTAACCGGTATTTTCGACAATGACCTACAAGACGACGATCGAGCAGACGGTTTTTCGCTTCGACGACCTGAAAACCCTGCTTGCCAAGGCCACGCCGGAGCGATCCGGTGATCAGCTGGCGGGACTTGCCGCTGAGGGGCCGGTCGAACGGCTGGCCGCACAGATGGCGCTGGCCGACCTGCCGCTCACGGCCTTTCTCGGCGAGGAACTGATCCCGGCCGAGGACGACGAAGTCTCCCGCCTGATCATCGATCAACATGATCCGGCAGCCTTTTCGCTCATCTCGACACTGACTGTCGGCGAATTGCGGGAGTGGCTGCTGCGGCCGGAGACGACGCAGAGGCAGCTGGAAGCCGTCACCTGGGGGCTGACGCCCGAAATGGTCGCGGCCGTCTCGAAGATCATGCGGCTGCAGGATATGATCACGGTTTCAGCCAAGCGCCAGGTGGTCACCCGCTTCCGCAACACGATCGGCCTTTCAGGCCGGCTTTCGACGCGCAACCAGCCGAACCACCCGACTGATGACAGCCGCGGCATCATCGCCTCGGCCATCGACGGCCTGCTGATGGGCTCTGGCGATGCAGTGATCGGCGTAAACCCCGCAACCGACAGCACCGAGGATTACATCCGCATCGTGTCGCTGCTCGACGAATTGCGCGAGAAGCTCGCGATCCCCACCCAGACCTGCTGCCTCGGCCACGTGACGACGGCCATCGAGGCGATTGAAAGACGTGCGCCCGTCGATCTCGTCTTCCAGTCGGTTGCGGGGTCAGAGAAGGCCAATCGCGGCTTCGGCGTCGATCTTGCCCTGTTGCGGGAGGCGCACGGGGCCGGCCGGTCGCTGAAGCGCGGTCTGCCGGGCGCCAGCATCATGTATTTCGAGACGGGTCAGGGCGCGGCACTCTCTTCGGATGCGCATTTCGGCGTGGACCAGCAGACCATGGAAGCCCGCGCCTATGCAGTGGCGCGCGAATTCGATCCGCTGTTGGTCAATACGGTCGTCGGTTTCATCGGTCCGGAATATCTCTTCAACGGCAAGCAGATCATCCGGGCCGGGATCGAGGACCACTTCTGCGGCAAGCTGCTCGGCCTGCCGATGGGGGTGGATGTCTGCTACACCAATCACGCCGATGCCGACCAGGAAGACATGGATACGCTGCTGACGCTGCTCTGCGCCGCCAACGTCAATTTCGTCATCACGGTGCCCGGCGCCGACGACATCATGCTGAACTATCAGTCGCTGTCGCATCACGACGCGATCTATTGCCGAGAGACGCTGAAGCGGCCACCCGCACCGGAATTCGAAGCGTGGCTTGCCGAGATCGGACTGACGGACCGGGACGGCAGGCTGCGCGGCATGCCGGCCGCCCTGTCGCACTATGTTCAAGACAGCCTGCTGATCGGAGCCTGACATGGGACGGATGATTGACGCGCGCAAAGCCACGCAAATCGCGCCCTCTGAAGACGAACCCGTGCTCGACCTTCGGGCAATGACCAATGCGCGCGTGGCGCTGGGACGCCACGGCTCAGGGCAGCCCACACGGGCGCAGCTGTCCTTTCAGCTCGACCATGCCCGAGCCCGCGAAGCCGTCTGGCGCAGCGTCGATACGCAGGCGCTTGGCGAGCGGCTGAACCGGGCTGGCCTCTCCGTCATCAAGGTGGAAAGCCAGGCTGCCGATCGCAGCATCTATGTGCGCCGGCCCGATCTCGGCCGACTGCTGACCCCGCAGTCTGTGGATCGCCTCCATAAGGCAGCCGCAGACAGCACGTACGATATCGTGATCGTCGTAGCGGACGGGCTGTCATCGAGCGCGGTCGATCTCAACGCGATTCCGCTGATCGAGGCGCTCGTGCCGAAGCTTCACTCCCTCGGCCTTGCAATTGCACCGGTCGTCCTGGCGAACCAAGCCCGTGTTGCGCTCGGCGACCCCGTCGGCGAGGCGCTGGGCGTGCGGCTGACAATCCTGATGGTCGGCGAGCGCCCCGGCCTCTCGGCCTCTGACAGCCTCGGCGTCTACCTGACCTATGACCCAAAATCCGGCACCCCCGATTCCGGCCGCAACTGCATCTCCAACATTCGCGAGGGCGGCATGACCATTAGCGAGGCGGCAGACCTGATCACAAGCCTCATCCGCGACATGATCCAAACCCGAGTCAGCGGCGTCGCATTGAAGGCTGCAGTGGGCAAACACCTTGATTCGCAAGGCTGAACTGCGTGCCTCGCGAGGGCGATATGCTCGGAGCACCACGCACGGCATTTAGGGGGCTGCTCGGCAAGGTCAAAATTGCAACCGCCCGCCGTGCCCTGATGCATCGGACACCGATCGGATACCCGTCAGCGACCAATGGATATCGCACGGAAATCGTTGACATTGGTCAGCGTCGGGCCTGTCACGACCTGACTGCCAATCGCGGCGAAGAAGCTGTGCGCATCGTTGGCGGCAAGGGCCGCCTGCGGATCGACACCGGCAGCGCTGGCCAATCCAAGCGTTTGCGGTCCGATGACCGCGCCCGCCACCTCGGCCGCGCCATCGACGCCGTCGGTATCGCAGGCAATTGCGTGAATGCAGTCCTCCCCCTTCAGCGCAAGCGCCAGGGCGAGGCAGAATTCGGCGTTCGGTCCGCCGACACCGTCGCCGCGCCGGGTGACGGTCAGTTCGCCGCCGGACAGCAGGAGAACGGGGCGATCCCCGGGGTGACGCGAAGCGCGGATCTTGAGGGCGAGTTCCGCCTGCGCGCGTCCCACATCACGGGCCTCGCCCTCCAGCGCATCGCCGAGCAGGCGCACATCATATCCCGCGCTTTCAGCCAGTGCGGCAGCCGCCGCGAGCGACTGTTTCGGCGCGGCATAGATGACGTTTTCGACGCGGGAAAGGCGCGGATCTTGCGGCGTCAGAACCCGTGGAGGCGCGGCAAGGGCGGCCCGGACACTTGCCGGAACCTCAACCTTCCACTGTTTCAGGATCGCCAGAGCGTCGTCAGGCGTGGATGCATCGCCGACCGTCGGGCCGGATCCGATGAAGGCGGGATCGTCGCCCGGCACGTCAGAAATCAGAAGCGAAAGCATCTGCGCCGGATAGGCAGCAGCGGCCAGCTGTCCGCCCTTCACGCGGCTCAGATGCTTGCGCACGGTGTTCATCTTGTCGATTGGCGCGCCGGAGGCGAGCAGGGCTGCATTGACCGCCTGCTTCTCGGCCAAGCGGACCCCTTCGGCGGGCGCGACCAGAAGCGCAGATGCCCCACCTGAAATGAGCGCGAGGACGAAATCGCCCTCGCCTGCTGACTTCACAAGATCGAGCATGCGGGCCGTCGCATTAAGCCCGTTCTCATCCGGCACGGGATGCGCCGCTTCCACAATCTCGATGCCGCGGCAGGGCCGGCCATAGCCATAACGGGTAATGACCAGGCCCTCGCAAGGACCCCACGCCGCCTCGACCGCCTCGGCCATGCGGGCACTCGCCTTGCCAGCCCCGATGACGATCACACGGCCTTGCGGCCGCTTGGGCAGGAAGCGGGCAAGCGAGCGCATGGGATCTGCCACCTCCACCGCCTTGTCGAAAAGATGCCGGAGAAAAACTTCAGGTGTCATAGGTTGAACTACCCCCGCTGGAGTCGCGCACGATCAATTCGACGGGCCTTCGATGGTCGCTGATCGGCGCCTGGTTGTCTTCGAGCCAGTTGAGCACAGTCGAGGCAACCGCCTCGCCGAATCCGGCAATATCGCACCGCACCGTGGTGAGCGGCGGATAGACCTGCGCGCATTCCTCGATATCGTCGAAACCGACGATGCGGAAATCCTCGCCCACCTTGCGGCCGATGCGGGCGCAGCCGGACAACAGGCCGAGCGCCACCAGATCGGAGAAACAGATGGCCGCGTCGATGTCCGGATGGTCGCGCGTCAGGATCGCTGCCGCTTCGTGTCCAAATGCGCGGCTCGCGCGGCCAGACAGCACGAAGGGCTTCATGCCTGCCTCTGCCATCACCTCGAAGTAACCGGACATGCGCTCCTGCGCCACCGCCCGTCCCTCAAAGCCACCCACAAAGGCGACACGGCGCGCGCCAACTCTGACCAGATGCTCCGCCGCCAGGCGACTTCCGGACAGATAGTCGGGCGCGGCAAAGGGGAAGGTTTCGACGCGCGGATCGACCTTGCGCAGCACCTGCATGGCCGGAATGTTAGCGCGCGCAATAGCATCGAAGGTCGCGGCCTCCTCGCCATAGGCGGGCGAGATGATCAGTGCCGAAACGCCATGCTCGATGATGGCGGAAACGACCTGCGCCTGAATCACGGGGTCTTCATCCGTATTGGCAAGCACCGTCGCATAGCCACGCGCCGAAAGCGCCATCTGCAGCGAGGTGGCGAATTCCGTGAAGAAGGGATTTCTGAGGTCGTTGATGACGACCCCGATCAGACCGACATTGGCCGAGCGCAGATTGGCGGCCGAACGATTGTAGACATAGCCGAGCTTATCCATCGCCTCGCGGACCAGCACGCGCTTCTCCTCCCGCACCAGCGGGCTTTGCTGCAACACGAGGCTGACGGTGGATTTCGACACCCCCGCCTCGCGCGCCACATCGACGATGGTCGGTCTGCGCTCCATCAGCGGACCCTATTCGATTCCGTGGAGCGCAAGCAAGGTTCGCATCCTGTGGACGGCGAGATCCGGCCTAATGAGAAGCCCCGCCTGATCCGCCAGCCGGAAGACCTGTGCATAATGGGTTATGTCGCGGCTCGATTGGAACCCGGCCGGCATGATGAAATGCGTCTGGTATCCGTTGAGCCAGGACAGAAACGCGATCCCCGCCTTGTAGAAGCGCGTCGGCGCGCGAAAAATCTCACGGCTGAGCGGCACGGTGGGCGCGAAAAGCCTGTGATAGGTCTCCCTGTCGCCTTCAGCCAGCGCCTCAAGTGCCTGGCTTGCCGCCGGCGCGATGGCGGCGAAAATACCGAGCAGCGCATGCGAATAATGCTCGCCATCGCCTTCGATCAGCGCCGCATAGTTAAAGTCGTCGCCGGTATAGAGCCGCACACCGGCGGGAAGCCGCCCCCGGAAAGCTTCCTCATGCGCCTGATCGAGCAGCGAGATCTTGATACCATCGACCTTTGCCGGATTTTCCGCGATCAGGTCGAGCACGAAGTCACTCGCTTGCCCCACATCCGTCGTGCCCCAGTAACCGGAAAGCGCCGGATCGAACATGTCGCCGAGCCAGTGCAGGATGACGGGCTCGGCCGCGCCATCGATCAGCCGGCGATAGACCTTGCGGTAGAGGCCGCGGTCTGCCTTGATGGCCGTAAAGCCGCGCGAGGCCATGAGGATCAGTTGCCCGCCGGCCGCCTCGATGGCCGAGGCTTGCGTTTCGTAAGCCGCAAGGATCGCGTCAGAGTCCTTGAGATCGGCAAGCGCGATATGATCGGTGCCGGCACCGCAGGCAACGCGCGGCTTTAGCGGATGGGCTTTTGCAGCCGGCATGGTCCGCTCGATCAACTCCTTCGCTGTCAGCCAGTCGACGCCCATGCCGCGCTGCGCCGTGTCCATGGCTTCGGCAAGGCCAAGCCCCTGATCCCAGAGACCCTTCCGGAAGGCGAGCGTCGCGTCCCAATCGACGGCGGGGCGGGTGTCCCAGGGATTGCGCTCACGCAAGGGATCGGAAACGACGTGCGCTGCTGCGAACGCGGTACGGGTCAGCGCGATGCGCGGCGCGCGGGGCACGAGCGGCGTTCCGGTGAGCGAATAGGCTTCGAGCGTGTGATCGGCTTTCGGCAGTTTCAGCATGGAAGCGCTCCTATTCGTTGACCGGAAGATCGAAGACGAGAATGCCGTCGAGCCCGCCTTGCGCATGGGCGACAAGCTTCGCGCCAAGCGCCTTGTGGTCGGGATGGGTCTGGTAGGCTTCGAGCGCCTCCCAGCCGTCGAAATCGACGACGAAGCCGTGCAAGTAGCCGCGCTCGATCTTTTCCGGGCTTTCGCTGCGCCCGGATGTGATGGCGAGCACGCCGGAAATCTTGGTGCGGATCTCCTCAAGCTCGGCGAACAGGGCGGCGAACTGGGCTTCGGTCACTTCCGTGCGAAAGCGGATGAGGACGATATGGCGGATCATCATGAGCGGTTTCCTCTCAGAGGCCATGCGCGGCGCGGATCATGTCGGCAGCCTTTTCCGCAATCATGATCGTCGGCGCATTCGTGTTGGAGGAGACCAGCGTCGGCATGATAGAGGCATCGACGACGCGTAAGCGCTTAATGCCGTTGAAACGCAGCTGCGGATCGACGACGGCGGCCGGATCAGGGCCCATGCGGCAGGTGCCGGCGGGGTGATGGTCGGTCTTGGCGTGGCGGCAGGCATAGTTGAAGTAATCTTCATCCGTCCGCACGTCCGGCCCCGGCAGGCGTTCCGCCTTCACATAGGGCTTCAGCGCATCCTGCCGCATGATCTCCTGCGCAAGCTTCAGGCCCTTGATCGACATCTCGCGATCATAGGGATCGGCCCAGTAATTCGGATCGATCAGCGGCGCGGCCAGCGGATCGGAGGAGGCAAGGCGCACGGTGCCGCGCGAGCGGGGGCGCAGATAGGCGGAATTCAGCGTCACGCCGCCATTTTCCATGGCGGTCACGCCTGCCTCGATGCCGGAGCCGAGGCCGAGATGGAACTGGATATCCGGCGAGCGGGCCTCCGGATCGGCATACCAGAAACCGCCCGTCTCGAAGAGGCTGGAGGCCACCGGCCCCTTTTTCTGCAACAGATATTGCAGGCCGGCGAGCACCGACAGATGCGGCTTGGCATAGCGGTCATAGGTATGCGGCCCTGTGCATTCGGCAATGACGAAGAGATCGACATGGTCCTGCAGGTTGGAGCCGACGCCCGGCTGGTCGTAGACGACGGGAAGCCCCAGAGAGCGCAGGTGATCCGCCGGACCGATGCCGGAGAGTATCAGCAGGCGCGGGCTGCCGATGGCACCCGACGACAGGATGACCTCGACATCGGCGCGGATCGTCCCCTCGCCAGCCACCTCGACGCCCACCGCCTTGCCGTTCTCGACGAGCACGCGCAGGATCTGGGCGCCGGTCCTGATTGTCAGGTTCGGCCGGCTGCGGGCCGGGTTCAGATAAGCGACCGAGGCTGAGGAGCGACGGACGTTGCGCTGGGTCAGCAGGTAATAGCCGACGCCATCCTGCTTCTCGCCGGTCATGTCTTCGTTGGTCGGAATGCCGAGCTGGCCTGCGGCCCTGAAATAGGCCTCGCAGATCGGCAGCGGGGCTGCCGGTTTGCTGACGCCGAGCGGGCCGCCCTTGCCGTGATAGCGGTTGTCATAGGTGTCGTTGTCTTCCGCCTTGCGGAAATAGAGCAGCACGTCCTCGTAAGCCCAGCCCTCGCAGCCCATCTGCCGCCAGTCGTCATAGTCGAGCGCATTGCCGCGCGTGTAGATCTGCGCATTGATGGTCGAGCCGCCGCCCAGAACCTTGGCCTGGGTGTAGCGGATGACCATGTTGTTCATGTGCTTCTGCGGTACGCTGTGCCAGCCCCAGCTGCCGATGCCCTTGGTCATTTTCGCAAAGCCCGCCGGCATGTGATAGAACGGATGCCAGTCGCGCCCGCCGGCCTCCAGGAGCAGCACGCGCGCCTTGGGATTTTCCGAAAGCCGCGCCGCCAGAACCGACCCGGCCGACCCGCCGCCGCAGATGATGAAATCGTAAGAGGTCTGCATTTTTGTCTTTAACTCCTACAAGCAATTCCAGCGAAAGCGGGAACCGGTTTCGCGTTTGGAATTGCGCAAAAATCTAGAGTCTCGGCAGCGAGAGGCCGCCGTCGACCGGGATCACGGCACCGGTTGCGAAACTGAATTGCCCGGTGGCGAGCGGCACGACGGTCGCGCCGATATCGCCCGGCTGTCCCCAGCGCGCCGCCGGCACGAGCCCGCGCTCGATCCGTGCGGTATATTTGTCCTTCACGCCCGCCGTCATGCCGGTCTCGATGATGCCGGGGCGAAGCTCGAAGACGCCGATCTGATGCGGGGCCAAACGCACCGCGAAAAGCTGCGCCATCATCGAGGCCGCCGATTTCGACATGCAGTATTCGGCGCGCTCGATGGAGATCATGTCGGCGCTCACGGAGGTGACGAAGAGCATGGAGCGATAGTGTTCGCTGACCGTTGTCAACATGTGCCGCGCCGCCGCTTGCGCCAGGAAGAAGGCGCCGCGCAGGTTGATGCCGAAGACGAAATCGAAGTTTTCGGGCAGCATCTCCAGCATGTCGCCGCGCACTTTCGCCGGCACGCCGGCATTGGAGACGAACGTGTCGATCGGCCCCAGGGCGCGGATGACATCAGCGATGCAGGCTTCCGCGCGGTTAATGTCACGCAGGTCATGCTGGAAATACCGCGCCTGGGAGCCCAGTGCCGCCAGCGCCTCGCCCACGACTTCCGCCTCCGGCGAGACTTCCGCCACGAGCGCCACCCGGAAACCCGCCGCGACCAAAGCCTCAACGATGCCGAAACCGATGCCCTGCTGGCCACCGGTGATGAGAGCAAGCGGGCTCATGCCGTGACCTCCGTTTCGAGAATATGTTTCGCCATGCGCAGCGAGAGTGCGGCAATCGTCAGTGCCGGGTTGACCGCCGCCGAGGTCGGCAGGACCGAGGCATCCGCGATGAAGAGATTACGGTGGTCATGGCTGCGGCCAAAGGAATTGACGACGCTGGAGGCCGGGTCCTTGCCCATCCGCGCCGTGCCACATTGATGTGATGGGGTGCGGCGGTCGAAGGGACGCGACATCACGACCGGATAGCCTGCCTTGCGCAAAAGCACCTTCAGCGTCTCGACCAGCTGCAGATGCGCCTCCCAGTTCGAGCGCTTCCAGTCGAGCACGATCTGGCCGTTGCGCAGCGTCACCCGGCTTTGCGGGTTCGGCAGGTCTTCCGACATGGCGTAGAGATCGACGGCGCGGGCTGCAATCCAGTCCGCAATCGGTCCGGGCAGCGGCGAGTTCGCCTTGAGGATCGTGCCGGTGATCTTGCCGAGAAGCTGGATATTGCCCAGCGGCTCGCCGTTCGGCCCGCCGGTGAGGTAAAAGTCATTGACCATCAGGGTCTTCTGATAGATCGACTTGTTCTTCCGGAAGGGATGCAGCGCCAGCACGGCCGAGCAATTGTGGTTCATGAAATTGCGGCCGACCTGATCGGAACTGTTGGCAAGCCCGTGCGGGTGGCGCTCACTGGCCGAGGCGAGCAGGATCGAGGCCGAGCGGACGGCACCCGCCGCCAGAACGATAACCGGCGCTTCGAGCATCTGCCGCTGCCCCGCCTCCAGAACCTCGACGCCGGTAATGCGCCCATCGGCCCCGGCGATCAGCCGCGTCACTTCACAGCCGGTTCGAAGCGTCACGTTCGGATGTTTCAGCGCCTCTTCCAGCCCCACCGTCTCGGCATCCATCTTGCCGCCGCAGGTGTTGGGATAGGCGTCCCAGGTCGTCTGGCCGGCCTTCAGCCAGCGCTCGATATCGACACCGAGCGGCAGCGAAGCCGGGTGCAAGCCGACGCGCTTGAGGCGCTGGCGCAGATCGGCAATCGAGGCTTCGTCGCGGACCGGCGGATAGGGGTAGGTGCCGGAGTGATGCGGTTCGGTTGGGTCGTCGCCGAGTTCGCCGCGCACGCGATAGAGCGTTTCGGCCTGCTGATAGAAGGGTTCGATCTCGTCATAGGAGAGCGGCCAGCCGGGCGTCATGCCGCCCATGTGGCGGAGCGGACTGAAATCCTCCCTGCGATAGCGGATCAGCACAGCGCCGTAGAATTTCGAATTGCCGCCGACATTGTAATAGTTGCCGGGGTTGAACGGCTTTCCCTCCCCGTCCAGCCATTCCTCCTTCGGGCGGAAGTGGCCGCGGGCGAAGATCGAAGCTGCATCCCGATCGGCGGGAGAGGGTTGCAGCCGCTCGCCCTTTTCAAGGATCAGGATGCGGCGCCGGGAGGAAGCCAAGGGAGAGGCAAGCGCGGCGGCGAGCGTCGCGCCACCCATTCCAGAGCCGATGATGATGATGTCGTGTTCGCTCACGGCTTGATCCGCTCCTCGGATGCGGGATCGAAGGCAACCGCCTTCTCCATGTTGACGGCGAAGTCGAACCGCTGGCCGGCGCGGATATCGGTATCGGCGCGCATGCGCGCGATGACATCCTTGCCGGACAGCGACATGGTGACGAACGTGTCAGAGCCCGCCGGCTCGGTCACGATGACCTCGTTGACGAGCGGTACGATATTGTTGGACTTGCGGTCCGCCCCTTCCGGATCGGTGATCGCTTCCGGGCGGATGCCGAGAAGGATTTCGCGGCCATCCCAGGCGGCGAGGTTCTGCTGGCTGAAGCGCAGGTGCTGTGCCGCGCCCTTGGCATCCTTCACCTCGGCATAGGGCATGCCCTCCTTCACGACGACTTTCGCGGAAATGACGTTCATTGCCGGGCTGCCCATGAAGGTGGCGACGAAGACATTGGCTGGCGTGTCGTAGATTTCCTTCGGCGTGCCGAGCTGCTGGATATAGCCCTTGTACATGACGGCGATGCGGGTCGAGAGCGTCATCGCCTCGATCTGGTCATGCGTCACATAGACGATGGTCGTCTTCAGCTTTTCATGCAGCTTCTTGATCTCGGTGCGCATGTCGACGCGCAGCTTCGCGTCGAGGTTCGACAGCGGCTCATCGAAGAGGAAGACGTCCGGATCGCGCACCAGCGCCCGCCCCATGGCGACGCGCTGGCGCTGGCCGCCGGAGAGCTGGCCGGGCTTGCGGTCGAGCAGATGGTCGATCTGGAGGAGCTTCGCCACATCGCCCAGCGCCTTGTCGCGCTCCGGCTTCGGCACCCCGTGCATTTCAAGGCCGAAGGTGATGTTCTGCGCCACGGTCATGTTGGGATAGAGCGCATAACTCTGGAACACCATGGCGATGTTGCGCTTGGACGGGTGCACGCCGTTGATCACGCGGCCCTTGATCGAGATATTGCCGGACGAGATCCCCTCAAGCCCCGCGATCATGCCGAGCAGGGTAGACTTGCCGCAGCCGGACGGGCCGACGAGAACCAGAAACTCGCCCTCCTCGATGGATATATCGACGCGATGCAGCACTTCCAGCTTGCCATAGGACTTGGTGACGTTTGCGATGTCGAGAAAGCCCATGGTTCTTATCCTTTGACAGAGCCCGCCATCAGGCCGCGCACGAAATAGCGCCCGGCGACGATGTAGACGAAGAGAGTGGGAAGGGCGGCGATGATCGCGCCTGCGAAATGGACGTTATATTCCTTCACGCCCGTGGAGGACTGAACGAGGTTGTTGAGCGCTGCCGTCATCGGCTGGCTGGTGCCGCCGAAGGAGACACCGAAGAGAAAGTCGTTCCAGATATTGGTGAACTGCCAGATGACGGAGACGACGGTGATCGGTCCGGAGATCGGCAAGAGAATGCGCCAGAAGATGCGAAAGAAGCCCGCCCCGTCGATCTGCGCCGCCCGCACCAGTTCGGTCGGGAACGTGGCGTAGTAATTGCGATAGTAGAGCGTCGTGAACCCGATGCCGTAGACGACATGGACGAGCACGAGGCCGGGCACTGTGCCTGCGAGGCCGAGCTTGCCGAGCACCATCGCCATCGGGATCAGCACGATCTGGAACGGGATGAAGCAGGAAAACAGCATCAGCCCGAAGACGATCGTGTCGAAGCGGAAGCGCCATTTGGTCAGCACATAGCCGTTCAGCGCGCCGATCACCGTCGAGATCGCCACAGCCGGCACGACCATCAGGATCGAGTTGAGGAAATACGGCTCAAGACCCGTCGGCGAAACGCCGATCTGCGCCGTGGACCAGGCGGATTTCCAGGCCTCCAGCGTCCAGGTCTCAGGCAGCGCCATCATGTTGCCGCCGGTGACCTCCGAGAGCGGCTTCAGCGAGTTCACCACCATCACATAAAGCGGCAGCAGATAGAACAGCGCGAAAAGCAGGAGCAGGAGATAGATGAAGGTGCGGGCGATCTGGCCTGTATTGACGGCGGTATCCTGGCTGACGGCGGACATCATTGCTTCTCCTTCAGCTCGGCATAGAGATAGGGAACCATGATGGCGGCGATCGTCATCAGCATGATCACGGCGGATGCTGCGCCGATGCCCATCTGGTTGCGGGTGAATGTGTAGGAATACATGAAGGTCGCCGGCATTTCGGTCGCCCGCCCCGGTCCGCCGCCCGTCAGCGCGATCACGAGGTCATAGGACTTGATGGCGAGGTGGCTCAAAATGACGAAGGACGAGAGAAAGGCCGGACGCAGCATGGGGATGACGATGCGGCGATAAAGCTGGAAGCTCGAGGCGCCATCGATCTGCGCCGCTTTCAGGATCTCGTTGTCGATGCCGCGAAGGCCGGCGAGAAACATGGCCATCACAAAGCCGCTGGTCTGCCAGACGGCGGCGATGACGATCGTGTAGATCGCCATGTTGTTGTCCTTGATCCAGGTGAAGGAAAAGCTCTCCCAGCCCCAGAGCTGCATGACATGTTCGAGCCCGATGCCCGGATCGAGAAACCATTTCCACGCCGTGCCAGTGACGATGAAGGAGAGCGCCATCGGGTAGAGATAGATCGGGCGCAGTACGCCCTCGCCGCGGATCTTCTGGTCGAGAAAGATCGCCAGCATAAGCCCAAGCACGGTGCAGATGACGATGTAGAGGCTCGCAAAAATGCCGATATTGACGATGGCGATGTGCCAGTTTTCGAGCGCCCAGAGCTTGCGATAGTTCTCCCAGCCGATGAGCGTATAGTTCGGCAGCATCTTGGAGCCGGTGAACGACAGGAAGACGGTGAAGAGAATGAAGCCGTAGACGAAGAGCAGCGTCACCGCGAAGGACGGCGCCAGCACGATCTTGGGCAGCCAGTCCTGTATGCGCGTGCGAAGATCGGCCTCTGCTGAGCTGGCCATGTCAGGTCTCCCATGAATGTCGTTTTACCGGCCGGCCGGATGTCTCCGGGCCAGGTGGGCAAAGATCAAGGGCGGCCGAGGCGCCGCCCTCTCCTTGCGTTCAAGGCCTACTTGGCCGCAGCAACCGCGTCGGCCAGCGCCTTTGCGGCGTCCTTGCCGGTCTTGAAACCGCCGTTGAAAGCCTTGGTCACGACATCATAGACAGCGCTCTTCACCGCAGCAGGTGCGGCATGGCCATGGGCCATGGAGCCGAACAGCGTGCCCTTCGAATTGGCTTCGGCGAGATCCTTGATGCCCTTCTTGCCGCAATCGTCGAAGGCGGTGTCCGGCACGTCGGTGCGGGCCGGAACGGAACCCTTCACCACGTTGAAGGCCGACTGGAACTTCGGGCTTTCGATGGAAGACGCCATTTCCACCTGCGCCTTGATCTTGTCGTCGCCCTTCACGTTAAACATCGCGAACTGGTCGGAGTTGAAGGTGACGGCGCCCTGCGTTCCGGGAAAGCGGATGCAGACGAAGTCCGTGCCCGGTTTCTGGCCGGCTTTCAGGAACTCGCCCTTTGCCCAGTCACCCATGATCTGCATGCCGGCCTTGCCGTTGATGACCATGGCAGACGCCAGATTCCAGTCACGGCCGGAGAAGTTGTCGTCCACATAGGTGCGCAGCTTCAGGAGCCGGGTGAAGGCTTCCGCCATCTTGTCGCCGCCGAGCGTCGCCGGGTCGAGATCGACAAAGGCTTTCTTGTAGAAATCCGTGCCTTCGGACAGCACCACGCCGTCGAAGATCGTGGCTTCCTGCCAGGGCTGGCCGCCATGGGCGAGCGGCGTGATGCCATTGGCCTTCATCTTGTCGAGAACGGCGATCAGCTGATCCCAGTTTTCCGGAGCCTTGAGGCCGGTCTTGTCCAGCGCTGCCTTGCTGATCCAGATCCAGTTGGTCGAATGCACGTTGACCGGCGCTGCAATCCAGTGGCCGTCATACTTGGAGAACTTCTGCAGTGCTGCCGGCACGACCTTGTCCCAGCCCTCCTTGGAGGCCACGCCATCGAGATTGCCGAGCGCGCCCTGCTGGGCCCAGTCGAGAATGTCGAAACCGAGCATTTGTACGGCCGTCGGCGGGTTACCGGCCGTGACGCGGGCACGCAACGCCGTCATGGCAGCCTCCCCGCCGCCACCGGCGACCGGCATATCGACCCAGCCAATCCCCTTGGTCTTGAGGTCGTCCTTCAGCACGTTAAGCGCTGCCGCCTCGCCCCCCGAGGTCCACCAGTGCAGAACCTCGACATCGGTTGCATAAGAGAGTGTGGTGGTTGCTGCGAGCACGGCCGCACTGGCCAATGCCGTCTTGATAAAGCTACGCATGTACTCCTCCTCCTTGGTGATGCGTTGCGTGACTTCATGCCTTCCGTCAGCCGATCAGGTCGCCACCCAGTTCGGCCTCGTCCGGCCGATCCGCATGACGACAGTTTTGACCTCCAGAAATTCGTCGAGCCCGTAAGGCCCGATCTCGCGGCCCTGGCCGCTTTGCTTGAACCCGCCGAAGGTGAGTTCGGGGAAGCCGTCCATCCAGGTATTGGTCCAGACGGTTCCGGCCTGCACGCGGCGGGAAAATTCGAGACAGGTATGGACGTTCTCGCTCCAGACGCCGGCCGAGAGACCATAAGAGGCGTCGTTGACGAGATCGATCGCCTCTTCGAGCGTGCGGAAGGTCAGTACCGAGAGAACCGGGCCGAAGACTTCCTCGCGCGCGATCGGCATGTCGGACGTCACGCCGGTGACGACCGTCGGCTGGTAGAAGCGGCCCGGCAACTCGGCGATCGGCAGCGCCGCGCCGCCGAGCTGAACCTTCGCGCCCGCAGCAACGGCGGCGCGGACATAGCCGTCGATCTTCTCCTGATGCGCCGAAGAGATGATCGCGCCAACCTGCGTGTCAGGGTTCAGCGGATCGCCGAAGGCGACCTTCTTCGACAAGGCCACGACGCGGGCAACAAAGGCTTCGGCGATATCCTCATGCACGATCACCCGGCTGCCGGAATTGCAGCATTCGCCGGCATTGAAATAAACGCCGAAGGTCACGGCATCGGCGGCGGAGTCGAGATCGGCATCCGGGAAAATCACCTGTGGGTTCTTGCCGCCGAGTTCCAGCGCCACCTTCTTCAGCGTTCCCGATGCGGCCGCCATGATCGCCTTGCCGACCACCGTCGAGCCGGTGAAGGTCACCATGTCGACATGGGCGTGCTCCGCCATGACCTGCCCTACAGGCTGGCCAAAGCCGAGCACGATGTTGACGACGCCGGTGGGAAGGCCGGCCTCCACGAGGAGGTCGGCCAGCATGACCGTCGTCGAGGGCGTCATCTCGGACGGCTTGATGACGCAGGTGCAGCCGGCGGCGAGCGCGAAGGGGAGCTTCTGGCTCAGGATCCAGAAGGGAAAGTTCCACGGCGTGATGATCGAGACGACGCCGATCGGCTCCTTGAGCACGACGCCAAGCATCTGCTGCCCGAGCGAATTGTGGCTGTCGCCATGGAGCGTGCGGGCGAGCGAAGCAGCGTATCGCCAAAGATCGGCAGCGCCCGAAACCTCGCCCCGCGCCTGGGAGATCGGCTTGCCGCTTTCCAGCGTTTCGAGCATTGCCATGCGCTCGACATTCGCCTCGATCAGGTCGGCGACCTTGAGCAGCACGGTCGCCCGTTCCTTGCCCGAAATGCGGCTCCAGATGCCGGCGTCGAAGGCCTTGCGGGCGGCGGCGATGGCGCGCTCCGCATCCTCGCGCCCGCCCTTGGCCGAGCGGCTGACGACGACGCCATGCGAGGGCGAGACGCGCTCAAACGTTTCGCCATTGGCGCTGTCGCACCATGTGCCATCGATGAAATGGCGGCCTTCGAACGGGCTTGCCGGAAGCGCGATGCTGGCGGTGGTGATGATGGTCAGGTCATTCATGGTCATTGTCCGGAAAATGTGGGTTTGCGCTTTTCCCTGAAGGCGGCAACGCCTTCATTGCGGTCGTCACTGGCGGAAATGGCGGCGCTGCCCAGCGCCTCGATCATTGCGCCGGCATCTTCGTCTTTCGCGGCGTGGATCATGGATTTGGCGATCTCGACGGCGCGGGGCGAAAGTTCCGTCACGCGCGCGGCGATTGCTTCCGCGAGCGCCCGGACATCCTCACCTACCTCGGCGGCGAAGCCGAATTGCAGCGCCCGCTCGGCGCTGATCCGGCGGCCGAAGAGCGCCATTTCCTTCAGCACCGGCTCGGGCAGCAGCCGCGCCAGCCGCTGCGTGCCCGACCAGCCCGGCACGATGCCGACGGCGGCTTCGGGGAGTGCGATCGTCGCGCGAGGCGTCATCACGCGGATGTCGCAGGCGGAGGCCAGCTCCAGCCCGCCGCCGAAGGCGTGGCCGTTCAGCACGGCAATCGTCGGCTTGGAGAGCCGCGCCAGCCGGTCGAAGATGCGGTGGCCGCCGCGCACCCAGTGGCGGGCAAATTCGGCCGGCGTCAGATCGCCCCAGCCGTTGATATCGGCGCCCGAGCAGAAGGCCTTCTCGCCCTCGGCGGTGACGAGGACGCAGGCGATCTGCGCGTCTCGTTCGATCGTGTCGAGATGGGCGGCGAGCCGCGCCAGCATGTCGACCGTGAAGGCATTGAGCTTCGCCGGATTGTCCAACCGGATTTCCGCGATGCGGCCGCGAATGTCGAGATGCACGTCGCTCATGGCGTCCACCCCATGGGCTGATCGCCAAAGAGGCTTGCCGGCATGGTCGTGGCGTTTTCGGCAACGCGAACCCGACCCTGCGAGGCACCAACAATATCCGCCTGCGGGTCGATGCCCGGCATGATTTCGGTTGCGACCAGCCCGCCATCGCCAAGCCGCATGACGCAGCGCTCGGTGATATAGAGCACATCCTGTCCTTGTGCCCGCGCGCGGTTGCCGGAGAAGGTGACGTGTTCGACCCGTTCGACCATCTTGGTGAACTTGCCGGATTTTGCGACGCGAATGCCGCTGTCGCTCAGCACGATCTCCGCGCCCGCCTCGAACCAGCCGGAGAAGACGATCTTCTTCGCATGCGCCGTGATATCGACAAACCCGCCGCAGCCGGCTGTCAGATAGGGCTTCTTGCCGAGCTTGGAGACGTTCACATTGCCTTCGACATCGACCTCCAAGAAGGAGAGGAAGGAGACATCGAAGCCGGCGCCCTGAAAATAGATGAACTGCTGGGGCGAGGGCACATAGGCGTCCGCATTGGAGGCGCAGCCGAAGGCGAAATCAGTCAGCGGCATGCCGCCGACGGCCCCCTGTTCGATCGCCCAGGTGACAGCATCCGGATGGCCTTCTTCGAGCAGGATGCGCGGCACCTGCGCGCTGATGCCGAAGCCGAGATTGGCCGTCATGCCGCCCTTCAGCTCCATCGCCGCGCGCCGCGCAATGACCTTCTCGACGCCATGCTCCGCCAGTGTGAAGCTCGACCAGGGCTGCATGATCTGGCCGGAGATCGCCGGGTCGTAAGGCGTTTCGCAGGTCTGCTTCTGATGCGGATCGACAACGAGGAGATCGACGAGGTGGCCGGGCACGCGCACGTCATGTGGGCGCAGACTTCCCGCCGCCGTGGTGCGGCTGACCTGCGCGATCACGAGGCCGCCATGGTTACGCACGGTAATCGCCTGTTCCAGCCCACCGAGATAGGCGCCCTCATGCTCATAGGTGAGGTTGCCGCGCTCGTCCGCCGTCGTTGCGCGCAGGATGCAGACGTTCGGCACGATATTGGGAAAATGTAGCCAGGTTTCACCGCCGAATTCGACGCGCGACACGATGGGCTCGGCCGCGCCCTTCGCATTCATCGCACAGCCTTGGCGGATCGGATCGACGAAGGTTTCGAGGCCGACGCGGGTGAGAACGCCGGGACGGCGGGCGGCGGCCTCACGATGCATATCGAACATCACGCCCGACGGTACGTTATAGGCCGCAACCCGATCCTCGACGATCATCTTCCAGATTTCCGGCATCGGCAGGTTCGACGGGCCGGAGGGATAGGAGCCGGCAAGCACGCGGGTCAGCAGCCCGTCCTTGGCGATATGATCCATGCCCTTCACGCCATACATGTCACCGGCGGCAATCGGATGCAGCGTGGTGAGATTGCGCGGGAGGCCTTCCGCGTCGAAGCGCTCGCCCAGCGCCTTCAGCACCAGATCAGGACAGCCGAGTGCCGAGGACGAGGAGACGGTGACCACCGCGCCATCGGGAATGCGCGCAACGGCCTCTGCCGCGCTGACGACCTTGCTCACGTCGTGCCTCCATAATTGATTGTCACGCGCGCGCCCGTTTCCGCGGCCTCGCGCACCGCTGCGGCAACGGCCAGCGACTTCACGCCATCGATGCCGGTTGCAGCAGGCTGGCCCTCGCCCCGCACGGCGGCCTCGAATTCGGCGACGCCGGTGATGTAGAGATCATGCACATCGAAGGGGATCGCATGGCGGCCTGCGGCATCGACCAGCTCGATCTCGCCGACCGGCTTCTGGGTCATCACGCCGCTCGCGAAGATCGAGCCCTGCGTGCCGTGGACTTCGAGACCGCTGCCGGCGAAGGGATGGGTGAAGCTCTCGTGGCTCATGACCATCGCGCCGGATGGCATGGCCCAGACCGACATGGCGGAATCCTCAACGCCCTGCCCCATGCCAGAGCTTGTCGCCTGCGCCACGACCGAAATCGGGTCCTCGTCCAGCAGAAATCGCACGACATCGGCATCATGCACGGTGATATCGGGAATGACGCCGCCACCTTCTGCCACCGAATTGATGCGCCAGCCCTGCAGGTTTTCCGGCAGGTGCACGGCATGGAAAACGCGCACCGAAAGAACCTTGCCGACGCGACCCTCGCGGATCAGCGCGCGGACGGCGCGGTGGCTACCGGAGCAGCGCAGATGATGATTGGTCGCGAATGTCACGCCCGCCTCGCCGGCGGCGCGCACCATGGCGGCAGCATCGGCAACGGTCATGGCCAGCGGCTTTTCGCACAGCACATGCTTTCCGGCGGCAATGGCGGCAAGCGCCTGTGGCAGGTGCTTCTCGTTTGTCGTGGAAATGTAGACGGCCTCAATGGTCGGATCGGCCAGAGCTTCAGTGAGATCGGCGCCGTAGGCCGGAATGCCATGCTCGACGGCATAAGCCTCGGCACGATCCCGGGAGCCGCTGACAACACGTGCAACCTCGCCGCCCGCTTGGGCTCGGATCGCCCGGATCATGTGTTGCGACGCGATCGTACTCGCGCCCACAAGAGCCCACCTCATCCTTCCCTCCCCGAAAGCCGCCCTTATTGGATCGTTCCAATTACCATATGGAACGATCCAAATACGTCAAGTGGAAAAATAGCCTGACGACGCTCTATCAGCGCCTTCAAGCTGGCACCGGGATTACAAAATTGCCAATCGTAGTCCGGCCTCGGGCTGCTGACACCTGCCGCGTTTGCTCTGATGATCAATCCGTGACGTGCGGTGCACAGTCGGAATTATCCCAACAGCAAGCGCCGCTACCGCCCCGAGCAAACCAAAGCTGCTGGAGCGAGTTCAAAACTGGGTAAATTGGGGCAGGGTGACGAGGGGCCAGCCTCTTACCTGTTCCAGTTATCGTTCCCACGTTAACCAATCTCAGGCGGCTTTAGGCTGTCAAATTCGACGAAGGGCAGCGCCCGCCATGCTGTCATCGGTTTGCGAGGCTTTGAGTGTCTGGTCAACTGGCTGAGGCCTGCCGAGGAGGAACCCCTGGCCAATATCGCAGCCAAGATCCTGCAACAGGCGAAGCTGGCCCTCCTCCTCTATTCCCTCGGCAGTGATCTTCACGCCCAGACCACTCCCAAGCGAAATGATCGCCCGGACCACCTTCCCCTGCTTGTTGCTTTCTTCAAACGTTGCCACGAAGCTCTTATCGATCTTTATCTTGTCGAAGGGATAATTGGAGAGTTGCGAGAGGCTTGAGAAACCCGTTCCGAAGTCATCAAGGGCGATCTTGATCCCTTCCTGGGACAGCTCATTCAGCACATCCCGTGCCGTCTCCGGATCTGCGATGAGTGCTCCTTCCGTAACCTCGAGTTCCAGGCGGTGCACAGGCAAGCCAACCTCTTCGAGGACCTTGATGATCCGCAGCCTGAGCAAGCGATCATTCAGCTGGAGGGGAGAAAGATTGAACGACAGAATGGTGTGAGCCGGCCAGCCCAAGGCATCCCGGCACGCGATGCGGAACAACTGGTCCGTCAGTTGCACGATAAGGCCCGCGTTTTCTGCCAGGGGAATGAACTCAGACGGCGGAACGAACTCACCGGTCTCTCTCTCCCATCGCGCCAGTGCCTCATAACCAATAATTTCCCGCGTCTTGAGGTCGACGAGCGGCTGATAAAACGGACGGATCTCATTTCGCTTCATGGCTACCTTGAGATCGGCTTCCATCCGGAGCTTTCGGACCAGTTCCTCCTGCATCTCAGGGCGAAACCCCTGCACACAATTACGTCCGGCTTTCTTGGCCGCGTACATGGCGCTGTCGGAATAACGGATTGCTTCTCTTAAGGACTCACAGTCTTCCGGCACGCGCGCAAAACCAACGCTTGCGCCCAATTCGATGCTTGCTCCCTCAATCAGGATTGGCTTGCAGATGGCGCTGACAACCCTTCTGCCCAAGGCGGTCAGTTCCGGATTGTTGTTCCGCTCGATGACGACGATAAATTCGTCGCCGCCGAGGCGAAACACCTTGTCGTCCGCAAAGAGGCCGAGCAGGCGTTGCGCAATGACTTTAAGGGCAAGATCACCTTTTTCATGCCCGAGAAGATCGTTGATTTTCTTGAAGCCATCGAGATCGATGCTGTAGACCGCATACTTAGCTCCGACCGCAAGACTACTTCCGCGCGATACGACGGACTCCAGAAAGCGCCTATTTGGCAACTCCGTCAGCGGGTCGTGACAGGCGATCCAGTCGACATGTTCTTCGGCAGCCAGCCGCCGCTGAATTTCCTTCGACATGTCCTTGATACGCAAGATTGAGTAAATCAGGCCAAGCGACCCTGCCACATTCAGTGCAGTGAAGACCTCGTCAAGATCATAATCCTCATGCGAGCGAAACAATGCATCAAGGGCCTCATGTCCGTTGAACCAAAGGGCAAGGCCGTAGATGATTAAGAAGGCCGCAAGCCAGACAAGCAGTTCCCACTTTGCGCGGTTCCCATAGGCGGGGAGCATATCGACTTCCTGTGAACAAAGACAACGTCAAGCCCACCATAGCATATTAGATTGTTTAAATTTACACATACAGGAGGCAAAATTTTGCGTGCCGGAGCTTGTGGTCGGCCTCCTGTGTTCAGCAACTGCGTTGCTAGCCCACAGAATCCAAGCAGGCGAGGTTGCTAAGCTCTGCAGAGAGCGAAGCTTGACGGCTGTGTCTGGGAATTTGCGTGCGCCGACAGGAAATCAGCGATATCGTCTGCTTTCATCGGGCCGCTGAAGATATAGCCTTGGACCAGCCGAGCCCCGAGCGCCTTGAGGACTGCCAGTTCCTCAAGCGTTTCGACCCCTTCCACAACGCATTCCAGTTCCATATCCCGGCTGAGCGTGAGGAGTGATTTTACGATTTTATAGCTGGCAGGCTTTCGGTGTAAGTCGGTGACGAAGCTACGATCGATCTTGATCTTGGTGAGAGGAAGAGCGTGCAGTCGTGTCAGGCTGGAATAGCCGGTACCGAAATCGTCCAGAGAGACGCCGCAGCCCAGCCGCCGCAGCAACTCGACCGATTGTCTCACCTGCCCGAAGTCGTGAGCGAAGGCCGTTTCGGTGATCTCCAGGTCAAGCCGCCTCGGATCGAAACCGCTGTCCTTAATAATTGCGATAACGGAGGAAACGCCGTCCTGCGAGTTGAGATCATGAGCCGACAGATTAAAGGATAGCCGCAGGGAGGTCTCCCAACCGGTTGCGCAAGCAAGGGCCGTCTTCAGAAGTGGCCGGGTCAGCGCGCTCACGATACCGGCTCGCTCTGCGATTGAAAAAAATCTGTCGGGCGGCACCTCGCCGAGCACGCCGTTGCGCCAACGGGCCAATCCCTCAAAGCCTCGGACAAGTCCGCTGCGGATGTCGACGATGGGCTGGAACACGACCGAAAGCTCGTCTTCTATATCTGTTTGCTTGAGCAGATGCTGAATTCGGGCTTCTAGATTGATCTGCTGCTCGTGTTCTGCGTCAAACAGCACGGCGCCACCCCGCTGCGCCTTCTTGGCATGATAGAGTGCGTAATCCGCCCTGTCGAAAAGTTGCTCAAGCGTTGAGGCGAGAGTGGGAAAGACCGCAATCCCCATCGAGGCTGAAACATGCACCGTACCTTCGGCAAGATGGTAAGGTGCGCGCAGTTGTTCGGAAATGGCGTTGGCGTTTGCAACGAGTTGCGCATCCTCTGGTATCACCGGGGCCACGATGGCGAACTCGTCTCCGCCCAGCCTGAAAGCCCGGCTGGCCTTCAGGCTGGCGGTCAGTCGATGACCGACGCTGACCAGCAGCCGATCACCCACGGAATGGCCGTGGAGATCGTTCACCGGCTTGAAACCATCAAGATCGATGACGCCGAGGGCCAGCCGGGTCCCCGCCGCCCTCGCTTTCTCCAGTTCTGCTTCCAGATGGGTGAAAAACGCGCGCCGATTGGGCAGTTCCGTCAGACTGTCTTGATTGGCGAGCAAGAAGTTCTCGTTGCTGAGCGCCTCGGTACGCTGTTGGGAAACCACCATGCGCTCGAAATTGCGGTAATTGGTCGACAGGATCGACATCATGCCACCGCACACCAGGAACACGTTGATGGCGATGGCAATGAAGGTCGGCTGCTGCGAGGCCAGAAAAAAGATGATGAAGGCGCCGTTGACGATAAGCGTCACCGTGAGAGCAGCCGAGCGGACATGCATCAGACAGAAGATGCAGGAAATCACTGTGATCGCCATGTAGAAGGCGACGTGTGACTGTGTGTAGGCATCTCCGTAGGGAATGAGCAGAAATGACCAGAGCGTAAATGCCGTGGCAATTCCGACTGCGAGACGGTTCGTGCGCCGCAGCGCTGCATAGGCAACCTGCGGCTCAGGATCGAGGCCGCGCGTGCGCCACCAGAAGGCAATTCGGAGCGCACACCCTATCGTAAAGGCTAGGGGAATGCCGACGGTCAGCCAGACCGGCGCCAGTTTCAGATGCGTGATCGCCAGCGCCCACGTGCTCGATAGCAATATGAAATACATCATCGGCATCTGGCGCGTGAAGGCGCGGTACTGCGCTTTCAACAGGTCCGGATTGTCCGAACGGACGGAGATGAATTCCTGCAACTTCAATCTGGCGCTGATCATGTTCATCCAAGAGCTCCCACACCAGAGCACTAGCAAACCTGTCTTACGCCATCGAAAATGCACGCGGTAAATTAAGGAAAAACGTACTCAATCATTAGATGCAGGTTTCCTCTACGCACAATCATCCTTTCACAAGAAATCATCCGGTGTCGCCATGCTGGCCTGGAAGCAGCCTCACCTACCCTCCACAGGGCATTGACGAGTTCAAGCCCACTTCTCGCCACACGGGCTGCATCGGTGCAAGGCCAGCGCCTGGTCTTGCTGGCGTTGCTCTAGCCGAGCCTCAGCGTGTGAACGACCTGCCAGTTCTCAATCGGCACGGATTGTGCCGAGCTGATCACGGCAACGGCGTCGAAGCGGATGGTTTCGCCTGAAAACTCCCGTTCGAGGGCGGCAAATACGCTTGCCCGCTGCTCGGCCGTCACGCCATAGGCGAGCGAGATATGCGGCATGAAGGTATCGACAGAACCGGTGCCGAAAGCCTCGACTGCACGGGCCTTCAGATGCTTGAGCCGACCGGCCGGTTCGAAGCCGGCATAGAGCGAGCGGAAGAACTGCGGCAATCCGTGGATGGTGGTGACGGCGGCCGAGAAGGCGGTCTCTCCGGCAAAATTCCGGTCGAGAACGCCGGCAAGATCCTGGGCTGTTCTTTGCATGTCCTCGACGAGCGTCAGATGCGGCGCGAAACGCGGCGTACCGAACTGTTCGGCGAGCCGGTTGACGGTTGCCTCAAGGCGTTCAAGATCGGGGGCTGCCGGTTGCAGCCAGATGGAATGCCAATCGCTCATGGTTTGATGTCTCTCGTTCTTTATGGGGCGGGCGATGTCCGGTCCAGCGTCATCGACCGCACCGTGTCGCGCATGATGAGCGGCACATCCAGCTGCGTCACCATCGGCGGAGCGGAGGGATTTGCCAGCCGCAGATCGAGAACACGCAGGATTTCGCGGGCCTGTTTTTCGGCGCTTTGCTGGAAGGTCGTCAGCCTGTAGGCGCCCCAGCTCGCCTCCGGAATGTCATCGAAACCGATGACCGAGAGATCTTCGGGAAGCCGCAGACCCAGCATGTTGCGGGCATAATCCATGAGCCCCAGCGCCATCAGGTCGTTGACACAGAACACGCCTTCAACGCGTCGTGCGGGAGACAGCAACAGTGAGGCGGCCAGGCTGCCCCCCTCATAATCCGTGCGCTCGGCACGTTCCACGAAGACCTCAAGCCCTGCCGCGCGGGCGGCGTCGACATAGGTCTGCTCGCGCTCCAGAAGATTGGGGCTGCCCACCGCCGAGGTGACCATGCCAACGCGCTGCATTCCGCGCGCCGCAAAGACCTGGACGGCCGTGGCAGCGGCCAGCTTGTTGTTGACGCGGATGTGGTCGGGGCCTTCCTCATTGCGGCCGACGGCAATGAGCGGCTGTCCATTGCGCTGGGCAAGTTCGATGAAGGCGCGCGAGGGCATGCCCGATAGAACCACCGTCGCCTGGGCCCGGTAGCGCAGCAGATTGGCGTGAGAGGCCTGCCCGCTCGCCGTGCTGTCGGTGGTGATGAGTACCGGCACGCGACCGCTTTCAATGAGCAGGCGCGAGAGCGTCGAGATCTGCAGCGAGCGGAAGGGCGTTTCCGTATCGGAGGCGATCATGCCGACCAACTGGCTGCGGTTGGCGAGAAGTCCGCGCGCCAGATCGTTGACCTGATACCCCAACTCCTCAGCGGCACGCATGACTTTCTCGCGCGTCGCCACAGAGACGCTGGCGCCGTGGGTGAAGGTGCGCGAGACAGCGGAGCGGGAGACGCCCGCGCGTTCGGCCACTTCATGCGCGCTGATATAGCGTGGCAAGCCGGAGATGTCCGTCTCTTCTTTCTCCCGCATCAGCGTCCCACCTTGGACAGCACATCGGCCTTGAGAAAGCGTTCGATGACGATCATGAAGGCGATGGACGGCACCAGCAGGATGAGCGCGGTGATCGAGGCGATCTGGTAATTTCCACCCGATCCTGCCGTGTAGAGCAGCAGCGGCAGGGTGGAGATATCGGGTGCGCCGACGAAATAGGTGCCGGTAAATTCGTCGAGCGATTCCAGAAAGACGAAGATGGCGCTTGCCAGCAGGCCCGGCGCTGCGATCGGCAGCGTCACATCGCAGAAGGTTTTGAACGCAGACGCACCCATGGATCGCGCCGCTTCCTCAAGCTCGCGGTCGATCGCAGAAAAAGCAGCCGTCGCGATCCATACCGCATAGACGAGGCCATGCGTGACATGGACCAGGACGACGCCGACGACCGTGCCGTTCAGCCCCAACTGATAGAAAAGACGCGCGATGTTCACATAGACCGGCAGGTTCGGAAACGCCTGCGGGATGAGGAGCACGAGCAGGATGGCGCCGCGGAAGGGCAGTTTCAGCCGCGCCAGCGCGTAGCCGGCGGGGACAGCAAGCCCGATGGAGAAGATGACGGTAAGGCAGGCGATGAGGACGCTCATCGTCAGCGAGGTCGTGGCATTACCGCGCGGGGAAAAGACGCTCACCCAGTAGGAAAAGCCGTATTGCAGGGGAAGAGCATGGGGAAAATACCATTTCTCCGCCACCGCCCAGAGCACGAGATTGGTCAATGGTCCGAAGATGGCGAAGGCCAGCAGCCCGAGGCCAAGCGCGCGGGGTATCCACTTGAGGTCGATCATGGTCGTCTTCATCGATGTTCCCTCATCGTCTGGCGCAGATAGACCCATCCCACAAGGCTGGTCGTCAAGAGCGAGATGACACCCAGTGCGTTGGCGACACCGTAATCGCCATAGGCGTTGATGCGGAAGGCCATGCTGGCCGTGATCATGGTCGGGGATTGCGCATTGATCATCAGCGGCACGGAAAGAACCGACATCATCGTTACAAAGCTCAGGATGAGACCCACGAGCAGGGTGGGAAGCACTTGCGGCAGGATGATTTCGATGAGGATGCGCAAACGGCTTGCGCCCAGATTGCGAGCGGACTCGATCATCGAGCGGTCGAGCGAGGCCATTGCGCCAGCCAGTAGCAAGGTCACAAAGGGCGTCTGCTTCCAGACGAACGCAATCACAATGCCGCGCCAATCGAGAAAGCTGGTGGTCTGCATGGGTGTCAGAATATCCGCCTGCATGAGAAGGCTGTTCATCAAGCCGTTCTTGGCGAGAAAGGTTCTCAAAATCTGGCCGACGACGATGAACGGCACGAAAAGTGGCCAGCGGTAGAGCCAACGCAGGATCGCCACGGCGCGCGGGTTGGAGCCAAGCGTCAGGTATCCGCCAATCGCGACCGAGAGAAGCCCGATCAACACCGCAGACAGGCTGACGATCACGATCGTGAAGACAATATCGCTGCTGTAGAGTTCGAATGCCTTTTGAAAATTGGCAAAGCCGAACAGGCCGTCCACCGCAAAAGCCCCGGTGATGGAACTCACCAGAGGCACGATGAAGAGAATGAGCACGATGACCAGCGCTGGCATGACCAGCAAAAGTCCGAGAAGCGGGATCGGCATGGCTTTCACCGAATTCGTGTTTCGATCAGGTTTGCCATTTCTGGCAGCAAGAGTGCCGGGCGGCGATTGTCACGCCGCCCGGCAGGTCTTCGATCAGTTGCCGACCTGGCGCTCGTAAGCTTCGAGGATCGCCTTGTTGTAGGGTGCGATCGGGAAGGCCTTGCCGTTCTTGGCAAGATCCGCCGGGCCGATATCGGTAAACAGCTTCTCCCAGGTTGCCTTGTCGAGCTTGGCCTGAACGTGCTGCGCATCAATCCCAGGATACCAGTTGAAGCGCTCGACGATGCCCTTGGCCTGGACTTCCGGGCTGGTGGCGAGGTTGACGAACTTCTCGGCCAGATCCTTGTGGGGCGCCTTTTCCGGAATGGTGTAATGCATCGGCTGACCGGGCATGCCGGGGGCGGGAAGAACCAGCTTCATGTCCGGTGGCAGCTTGCCGGTGGCCTTCCAGCTGTAGAACATGTCCACCCAGACCGGGCCGATGGCGATTTCGCCGCGGCTCAGCATATCCAGTGTTCCGGCATTGCCGGGCGTCAACGTGGCATTCGTGGTGAAGTCCTTGAGCTTGGCAAAGGCAGGCGCCCACTTTTCGGCTTCGCTTGCCTCGAACGGCCCCTGCTGCAGCTTGTCGCCGTCGCCGGCAAAGGCATAGATCCAGCCCATGACGAAGCTCACACCGGAGGCGCCGCCCTTGATGCCGTTATAGCCGAACTGCTTGGGGTTTGCCTTGGCCCAGGCCACAAGCTCGTCATAACTCTTCGGCGGCGTTGCAACCAGCGCCGGGTTGTAGGCAAGGGCCGTCTGGCTGTTGAACATCGGCATGACATAGCCATCGACATTGGTGCCGAGCGCCATCTTGGCATTCTCGCGCGTCACCAGCTTGCCGCTCTCGATCTGGTCGCGATACTTCGCCAGATACTTTTTCTCGACCATGGGGCCGACGAACTTTTCATGCACCACGGCAACATCAGCATCCCAGGTGGCAACATTGGCGCCGGCCTGCGCATCAAAGCGCTCCAGGATTTTCTGCGATCCGGCATCACCGGGGCCGGTGCCGACGGCGCGAACCTTGACGCCCGGGTTCTGCTTTTCAAACAGCGGACCCAGATAGTCGTTGATGTAATCGACCATGTTCTGGTCACCAGCCGTCATGACGGTCAGATCTTCAGCCATGAGCGGCGAGGTTGTCAGCCCGAGGGCGAGCAGAGAATAGGCAAGGGTTTTCATCTCATCAGTCCTTTTCGAGGTGATTACAGACAGTTGAAGTGTATGCGAGGCATGGAACGGGGTGTTGCGGGAGCCCGCCAAGGCTCAAGCGGGCCACGCGAAATTACGGGCGCGGAAAAATGTAGAGCGCCGTGTCGGGCACCGTGATGTCGACGGACGCGCCCTCTTCAAAGCGGGCGGCGGCGTCCACAATCAGGCTGGTGTCGCCAAGATGGACGACATGGCGCCAGAGCCCGCCGGGGTAGCTCACCTGCGCAACCTGACCGGTCAGCACAAGACCATCCCGGTGCGCGCCAGATGCAGCGTCCGCCGCCGCGGTCATGCGCACTGTTTCGCTGCGGAAACGAGCGATCGCAGGCCCTGAGACAAGCGGTCGATCACCGCGGTCGATCACGGCTTTGCGGTTGTTGCGGCCCTCGGAGATGCCGATGCTGCTGCCGGACACCTCAATATCGATCTCGACGATGTTTTCGGCGCCCATGAACGCCGCCACGAAGTCCGAGTTCGGCTGGTTGTAGACCTCCTGCGGGGTGCCGGCCTGGGCGATCTCACCGCCATTCATGATGACGATGCGGTCGGCCATGACCATGGCTTCCTCTCGATCATGGGTCACGTGCACGGCGGTGATGCCCAGCCGGCGCTGCAAGGCGCTGATTTCGTGACGAACCGTGAGGCGAATGCGCGCGTCGAGATTGGAGAGCGGCTCATCGAGCAGCAGGATGTCCGGATTGATGGCAAGCGCACGGCCAAGGGCGACGCGCTGGCGCTGGCCGCCGGAAAGTTCGGCGGGCTTGCGGTGCCCCAAGGCCTGAAGTCCGAGAAGCGCCTTCATCTCGTCGATGCGCTGGCGCGCCGCCTCCCGCTCAACGCGACGCAATTTCAGACCATAACCGATGTTCTGATCGACCGTCATATGGGGCCAGAGCGCGTAGGACTGAAACACCAGCGCCATGCCGCGCTTGTCTGGCGGCTGGCGCGTCACGTCGCGGCCGCCAATGGAAATCGTGCCTTCGGTGGGTGTGTTGAAGCCCGCAACGGTGCGCAACAAGGTTGTCTTGCCACACCCCGACGAGCCAAGCAGGGCGACGAATTCGCCCTTGCGCACGGACAGATCGATCCCCTTCAGAATCTCGTTCTCACCGTAGCGCACGCGGGTGTGTGATATATTCAGGTAGCCTTCCATCGGTCCCTCCAATACCAATGAACATTGCACAGCTGTGCAACGGTTTTATGACACACTGCCCCGACAAGGCAAAATGTGCCTTAACGCGTCTCCTCCCGAGACGCGGCAAGCGGTATGCGCATAATATGACTGATCGGCTCGGCAAGATCCGGCACGCTTGCCAGCACAGGACCACCGCACAGGATCTTTTCGCCACCTTCGAATGAGCAGACCCTCCCGCCTGCCTCTTCGACCATCAGCAATCCAGCCATGCAATCCCAGGAATTCATGTGGCGCTCGACATAGGCTTCATTGCGCCCATCCGCGACGTAAGCCAGTCCGAGTGCGCCGGAGCCTGCTCGACGAACGTTGAAGCCGAACTCAAGCAAACCGTCCATCACACCGAGATAGTCCTGCTTTTCAATGCGTGAAGACCACCCAAGCTCCACCGTTGCTGCCTCCGCCGCAGCGACACTGGAGACGTGGATCGGCCGCCCATTAAGGGTTGCGCCGAGACCGCGCCGCGCAAAGTGAAGTTCACGCAGCACCGGATTATAGATCGCACCGAATTCAGCCCGACCGTTTTCGACATAGGCGATCGCGATGCAGAAATGCGGGATGTTGCGGGCAAAATTGGCCGTGCCATCGATTGGATCGACGACCCAGAGTTTGGACGCATCGCTGCCGCCTCCCTCCTCGCCAAAGAAGCCATCGTCCGGATATGCTTCGGCAATGGCTTTGCGCAGGAACGCTTCGCAGCGCCCGTCGAACTCGGTCAAATAGTCCTGGCGGCCCTTCATCTGCACAGCGCGAACCTGTCCAAAGCCCTGCATCACCAGTTCGCCTGCACGAATGATGATTTGCCTGCAGAAATCCACCTTGTCGTCGAGCATCCGCGTCATCCAGAAATGCGATGAACGGACATTTGCACAGCCGTGCATTGTTGTAAACTGCTTGCGAAGGCTGTTTTGTCAGAAGGCACGGCCTTCCTCGCATAACGCCCAACCACCTGCGGAAACTTTCGTTACGACGCAAGGCGGTTCGACGAATGGCGCACTTTGATAGCGAGGGGCCACGTGTTCTCTGGACTGACCCTGGTGGCATATGACGGAAGGTGGGTGTTCAGGGTCCCATCAGCCCGGATCACCCAAACTCGCCTGATGTGGCCAAGTCTCATTGTGAATCTGTGTCGCATTACTCAAGGAACGTTTTAAAATAAACACCCCCTATTTCTTGTAGTGCACCAGTTAGTAGGGCTTTACTCAAATGTGACGGAATGAGCCTAACATTCATCGGTTGGGCTTATCATGTTTTCTATCAGAAACGTCCTCGTGTCCGTCTTCCTCGTGATCAGCCTCGCCTTGGGCGCTGTGGTTTCAAAATCGCTTTTGACGTCCTACTCCACCTACAACACCTTCACCAAGGTCGCCGCCTTGACGGCCGTTGACAAGTCGCTGTTCGATTTCCTGTTGAACTACCGGCTTGAACGAGGTCATACCAACACGGCCATGATCACCACGCCAGAAAAGGCCGGCTCGACACTGGCGGCTATTCCCGTCGATCGTCAAAAGGTCGATGCCGCCATGAAGGCGATCGAACAGGCCGTTCTACTGGCAGATCGTTCCGAATTCTCGAGCATGCTCACGAAGGTCAAGGGAAACTACGACACTATCGTTTCGATGCGCCCGCAGATCGATGCGCAGCTCGCGCTGCCGCTGGAGAAACGGAACAAGGACGTCAACACGAAGCAGATGTCTTTCGGCGACACCGTTCTGACCGATCTTGAAGCCAATGCGAACATGACGGAAGCGGCTATCCGCGTTCTCGACAACGGCCTGACCGACCTTTTGCAGATCCGGGCAAACTCCTGGGCGGCCCGTTCGGGGGCGGGCGCTGAGAATATCGTTATCAACAAGGCTGCGGCCGCGGGCGGTGCGCTCTCGACTGCCGACATCGTTCAACTCGTTGCTCAGGACGCCAAGGTGAATGCCAGCTGGCTGCAGGTGCGGACGTTGATCAATCACCCGACGGTGTCCGCCGAGTTGAAGCAATTGCTCGAAAAGGCAGAGGCGGGCTATTTCACCGGACCTGTCGCCGAAATGCGCGATTCCATGTTCAACAAGGTCGTCGCTCGCGAACCGGTTGGTGTCGCGCTCGATGACTGGCTCACCCCGAGCTCCAAGTCGCAGGCGGCGATCGCAGATGTCGTCGTCGGCTCCATGAAGATCATGGATGACAAGGCGAACGCCTTGGCAGACGCAGCACTCGCCAGCGTCATCGCCTACGGGCTCCTGCTCCTGGGAGCCGTCGCGGTGACCATTGCCGGCATGATGGTCGTGGCCCGGCGCGTGGCCATGCCGATCGGTATCCTGACCCGTTCCATGGGCGCTCTTGCCGAGGGAGATACGCAGTCGCAGATCCCGTTCACCAGCCGACAGGATGAAATTGGTGCAATGGCGCAATCTGTAGAGGTGTTCCGACAGGCGGCCATACGCAATGCGCAGCTTGAGAAAGAAGCCGATGAGAACCGCAAACGGTCCGAGCTTGAACGCGTCGAAGTGCAGCGGCTTGCCGAGGCCGAAGCCGAAGAGCGGCTGAACCGGGCAACCGGCGCTCTTGCAGGTGGGCTGAAGCGTCTGGCGGCAGGCGACATGCTGTGCGAAATCAACGATCAGTTCGCCCCGCAGTTCGAGGCCTTGCGTCACGACTTCAATGCTTCGGTCCGTCAGCTGCGCGGCGTTCTGGTGAGTGTTGGCAATGCCGGCCGTGCCGTCACCAGCGGTTCTTCTGAAATTTCACATGCGTCCGACGACCTGGCGCGACGGACAGAGCAGCAGGCCGCCTCTCTGGAAGAGACGGCAGCCGCGCTGGAGGAAATCACCGCCAATGTCCGCAACACCTCGCAGAGGGCGAGCGAAGCCCGCACCATCGTGCGCGATGCCAGCGGTCGTGCCGAGCGCTCGGGCGTCGTGGTCGGCAATTGCGTGACGGCGATGAGCCGCATCGAGGATGCCTCGCGCCAAATCAGCCAGATCATTGGTGTCATCGACGAGATCGCCTTCCAGACCAACCTTCTCGCCCTGAATGCGGGTGTTGAGGCCGCGCGTGCCGGTGAGGCGGGCAAAGGCTTTGCCGTCGTGGCCCAGGAAGTGCGCGAGCTTGCCCAGCGTTCCGCGTCTGCAGCAAAAGAGATCAAGACGCTGATCGGCAATTCGGAAACGGCCGTATCGGAGGGCGTCAAGCTGGTGAATGACACCGGCTCCGGCCTCCACGAGATTGCTGGTCTGGTCCAGCTGATCAACCAGCACATGGACGCAATTGCAACGGCTGCGCAGGAACAGTCGAGCGGGCTTTCGGAGGTCAACACAGCCGTGAACCATATGGACCAGGCGACACAACAGAATGCGGCGATGGTCGAGGAGATGAACGCGGCCGGAGCAGGCCTTGCGCAGGAAGCCGCCACCTTGTCAGAACTTCTCCAGCAGTTCCGCATGGGCGAAGAAACAACCCGCCGCGCCGCTTGAGGGCAGGTCTTGAGCATAGACACTGTCTTAGGCGTTCTGCCGGACTTGGCCTTTGCTCGAATCGGCTCGTGATTATAGCCGGATCATCATGGAGGTGGCACGGAGCATCGATGCAAGCCGCACACCATGAAGGATCACCTCGGGGTATTCCCGGGGCAGTGAAACCACATGCTGCATCACGCTGGCCAGGGCGCCCCCCGGGCCTTGCTCTGATCGCCGGGTAAGGGCGGGTGAGTTCCAATATATGTATGAGAAGCTGGCTCCCTCTGATCTTCCTCGCCCGCAGCAATGCCGACGAGCATGCAAAGCGGCGCCTGATGCCGATCGTGCGTGATCTCATCCAGACTGTCGTGATCGGCAAAACGCCCGGCCACCAACCGGCAGCCCTGCAGGTCCATGGCGACATCGCCAATATCATGGCGTCCATGGATGTCATCGACGTGATGCAGCAGCAGTTTGTCGCTTCCGCTCAAAACGATATGATGACCCGCATTGCATCGGGGAGCACGTCAAAAAGACCTCTCCAACAGCGCCTTGCTTCAGCACAGCTTAAAGGGCAATTGCTGGCTTCGCGAGCGGGCTCAACGCCAAAAGCCCCACGTAGGGGGCTTTTGGGATCGCATGGATATTTGGTTGCGGGGGCAGGATTTGAACCTGCGGCCTTCAGGTTATGAGCCTGACGAGCTACCGGGCTGCTCCACCCCGCGTTATTTTTTTCCGGGTTC
>NZ_JAGIPH010000002.1 GCF_017877135.1 Neorhizobium galegae
CGGGCATCCTCTCGCCAAGCTTTGCCGCGAGTACGGTGAGCTACACGGCCTCGGTGCCCAACACGACGACGTCGATCACCGTGACGCCGACGGTGACGGACGCCAATGCGACGGTGACGGTGAACAATGTTCCCGTCACCTCCGGCACGGCGTCGGGCGCGATCAGCCTGTCGGTCGGCACCAATACGATCACCACGGTGGTGACGGCCGAAGATGGCAGCACGACGAAGACCTATACGGTGGTGGTGACACGGGCAGCACCGGCCTCGACGGATGCGACGCTGTCGGCGCTGTCCTTGTCGTCGGGCACGCTGTCGCCAGGCTTTGCAGCCAATACGGTGAACTACACGGCCTCGGTGCCCAACACGACGACGTCGATCACCGTGACGCCGACGGTGACGGACGCCAATGCGACGGTGACGGTGAACAACGTTCCCGTCACCTCCGGCACGGCGTCGGGCTCGATCAGCCTTTCCGTCGGCACCAATACGATCACCACGGTGGTGACGGCCGAAGATGGCAGCACGACGAAGACCTATACGGTGGTCGTCACACGGGCAGCACCCGCCTCGACAGATGCGACGCTGTCGGCGCTGTCTCTGTCGTCCGGCACGCTCTCGCCAAGCTTTGCCGCGAGTACGGTGAGCTACACGGCCTCGGTGCCCAATACGACGACGTCGATCACCGTGACGCCGACGGTGACGGACGCCAATGCGACGGTGACGGTGAACAACGTTCCCGTCACCTCCGGCACGGCGTCGGGCTCGATCAGCCTTTCCGTCGGCACCAATACGATCACCACGGTGGTGACGGCCGAAGATGGCAGCACGACGAAGACCTATACGGTGGTCGTGACACGGGCAGCACCCGCCTCGACGGATGCGACGCTGTCGGCGCTGTCTCTGTCGTCCGGCACGCTGTCGCCAAGCTTTGCCGCGAGTACGGTCAGCTACACGGCCTCGGTGCCCAACACGACGACGTCGATCACCGTGACGCCGACGGTGACGGATGCCAATGCGAGGGTGACGGTGAACAACACCACGGTCACCTCCGGCACGGCGTCAGGCTCGATCAGCCTTTCCGTCGGCACCAATACGATCACCACGGTGGTGACGGCCGAGGATGGCAGCACGACGAAGACCTATACGGTGGTCGTGACACGGGCAGCACCGGCCTCGACAGATGCGACGCTGTCGGCGCTGTCTCTGTCGTCGGGCACGCTGTCGCCAAGCTTTGCCGCCAATACGGTCAGCTACACGGCCTCGGTGCCCAACACGACGACGTCGATCACCGTGACGCCGACGGTGACGGACGCCAATGCGAGGGTGACGGTGAACAACACCACGGTCACCTCCGGCACGGCGTCGGGCTCGATCAGCCTGTCGGTCGGCACCAATACGATCACCACGGTGGTGACGGCCGAAGATGGCAGCACGACGAAGACCTATACTGTGGTGGTCATACGCGCGGTTGCGCCGACCTTTGCCATTTCACCGGGCGCCGGTCCTCTGCCGGAGGCCATGGCCGGGGAGGACTATCATCAGGAGATCAGTGTCAGCGGTGGCGTTACACCACTGCTGTTCAGCATCTCGGCCGGGAGCCTGCCGGACGGCATGGTGCTCAACGTATCGACCGGTGCGCTGACCGGCCCGCTCGATAATGACACGGAAGGCGATTACAGCTTCACGGTGGCCGTGGAGGATGGCAATGGCGACACCACGACGGTCGCCTATACGCTGAAAGTGGTGGCAAGGGCGGTGACGGTTTCGGACAAGGTCGTCACGGTTGCGCCCGGAACGACGCCGGCGGATGTCTATCTGAACAGCGGCGCAACGGGCGGTCCGTTTACCGCTGCGGACCTGACCTTTGTCGAGCCGGCCAATGCCGGGACCGCCACCATCATTCAGGGGCAGGTGGCGCAGGCCGGGCCGGTCACGCCCGTCGGCTGGTATCTGCAGTTCACCCCCAATTTTTCCTATTCGGGCCAGGTGCGCGTCGGCTTCCGGCTGACGAGCGCGCTCGGCGTCTCCAACACCGGAACCGTGACCTATAATCTCGGCTATGATCCCGATTCGGTGGTGCAGGATATCGAGGGGCTGGTGCGCGGCTTCGTGCGCAGCCGCCAGAGCCTGATTGCCTCGACGCTCAACGTGCCGGGGCTTCTGGAACGGCGCCGCATGGCCACGGCGACAGATCCCATCACGATGCGCATGTCCCCCTCGCCAGACGGCATGACGCTCGGATTTTCGACCAGCCTGGCGCAGATCGAGGCAGCCCGCGATCATGCCGATGGGGTTGCCTCTGGCGATCTGCGGCCGTTCAACCTGTGGATCGATGGGGCGGTCATGGCGCATAACCGTGACGACAATGGCGACAAGTGGGGGCAATTCGCCATGATCTCCGTCGGGGCCGACTATCTGCTCAGCGAAAAAGCCTTGATCGGGCTGTCCTTCCACTATGACCACATGACCGACCCGAGCGACGAGGACGCCGAACTCACCGGCAATGGCTGGCTTGCCGGACCCTATGCGTCACTGGAACTGGGGCACGGCGTCTATTTCGATACCAGCGTGCTTTACGGCGGATCGTCCAACGACATCGATACGGCGTTCTGGGATGGTAAGTTCGACACCCGACGCTTCGTGTTCGATACGGCGCTGAAGGGGCAATGGGAGCTGGATAATGATGTGATCCTGAGCCCGAAGGCTCGGCTTCTCTATCTGTCGGAAAAGGTCGAAACCTATTCGGTTTCCAATGATCTGGGCGATGAGATCGGCTTGGACGGCTTTACCACGGAGCAGTTGCGGGCCAGCCTCGGTGCAGAGATTTCCCGCAATTTCACGCTGGACAGCGGTGCCCAGATGACGCCCGTTCTGGGCGCCAGCGTCGGCTTTTCCGGCCTCGACGGCGCCGGCGCCTTCGGAACGGTCTCGGCAGGCATGAGCCTGGAAACGGCCTCAAAAATGTCCGTCAACGCGCGCCTGCTGTTCACGATCGAAGGGGATGGCGATGTCGGCTTCGGTCTGCGGGTTGGGGCCGCCAGCCGCTTCTGAATGCAGTCCCGGCTTGCGGGCCCGGAGGGCAGAGGACAAAGGGCAAAGCCAGGGGGGAAAGGCAGGGGGTAAAGGGTAGGGCGATCCGGCCGGCGGCCGTGGTGCGGAAAGAGTTGTGTGCCCGCGGATCGGGAGGCCCGCCAAGGGGGTGCGGTCGCCCTTGGCAGCCGGCTCGGCAGTCCATCCCTCAGGATCGTGCGGCCGATGTCATGCCATAAGAGCGCAGACAGAGGCGGATGCAGACCGCCTCGGCCGCACCTCGGCAAAGGGATGTCCCGGTCCGGCTGCGGCTGTTCAGGCCGCCTGCGCCAGCACCGGCTGCATTAACGAAAGGCCGGCAAACAACTCCGCCGAGGCAAGACGCTTTTCGATGTCATGCACCGGCATGGAAATGATCAGCTCGTCTGCGCCGGTTTCGCTGAGGAAAGCGCCAAGCTTCTCTTCGATGGTCTTGGGCGAGCCGACGGCGGCAAAGCGCAGCGTGTGCTCGACATTGATGCGTTCCATGTCGGACCAGAAGCCGTCCATGCTGGCGAGCGGGCGCGGAAAACGGCCCCGCACATTGCGGCGCAGGTTGACGAACTGCTGCTGGGCCGAGGTGAACAGATGTGCGGCTTCGGCGTCCGTCTCCGCCGCCACGCCCATCACGCCGACCATCACATAGGGCTTTGCAAGCGTCGGCGACGGCTGGAAGCGCTCGCGGTAGATGGCGATCGCATCAAACAGCATGTCCGGCGCGAAATGCGAGGCAAAGGCGTAAGGCAGGCCCAGGGCTGCGGCCAGATGCGCGCTGTAGAGACTGGAGCCGAGCAGCCACACGGGCACGTTCGCTTCGGTTCCGGGCACCGCCAGGATCGCCTGCTCCTCGCTGGGCTTGCCGAGCAGCCGTTGAAGCTCGACGATGTCATGGGGAAAGTTTTCAGCGCCGGCATCGAGGTTGCGGCGAAGCGCGCGCGCCGTGCGCATGTCCGTGCCGGGGGCGCGGCCGAGACCAAGATCGACGCGACCGGGAAACAGCGCTTCCAGCGTGCCGAACTGTTCGGCAATCACCAGCGGCGAATGGTTCGGCAGCATCACGCCGCCGGATCCGATGCGAATGCGGCTGGTCGCTGCGCCGACATGGCCGATGACGATGGAGGTTGCGGCGCTCGCAATACCGGGCATGCCATGGTGCTCGGCAAGCCAGAGGCGGTTATAGCCGAGCGCCTCGGCCTTCTGTGCCAGCCGGCTGGACTGCTGCAGCGCATCGCGCACGGTTGCGCCTTCCGGAACGGGCGACAGGTCAAGGATGGAAAAGGGGATCATGAACTTCACTCTGCAAAGGGTGGATCGTGCTTTCCCTTCATTTAGGCAGGACGGGCACCGTTTCTAAGGGCGGGCGATCGAATTCGCTCGCTCGGCGGTGATTTATACCAAGTGTCGATGATAGAAACCTATAGGACAGGCTTATCGAGTTTTCTGGCTAGGAGGGGTTTGCAGAGCGATGCTTTCGCATCGGTCAAGAACCTCGACAACGCCAGAAAGCTCGATAAGCCTGCCGACAGTGGGTCACGACCGGTCCCTGCCGTCGTTGCGGCGCTTGCCCGATGCGACAGCATCGCGCTGCACACCGCGCCTAGCCAGAAACCGGTCGTGACCCATCCTATAGGTTCCTATCATCGACACTTGGTATCAGGAAAGGGCGATCCCCGCCGCGGCAATATGCGGCGAGGATCGGGAGAGACGGGACGACCGGTGCGTCAGGTGACGCAGCGCAGGTTTGGGCGCATGCCCCGCAGGCTGCCGGACGGTTCGCCGGATGCGTCGAGCGAAAACAGCGAGAGCCGGGTATCGGCCGAGCCTGCCTCGGTCATGATGCGAATGAGGGCGGTTTCGGTAGCCTCGGCCATCGAACGGGCGCGGCAGAGAACGGTTTCGCTCTCGCCAACGGCCGTCTGGGCCAGCGAAAGCCGCTGGCTCTCCAGATCGACATTGCGCGACAGGCGCTCAGCCGCCGGTGCAAGCTCTGCAAGCGCCCCGCTCAGCGTCTCGGTTTCGCGCTTCAGGGGAGCGAGCGCCTGCAGCGCATCGTTAAGATGCGTGCCGGTCTCATGGCTTTGCAGCATCAGGCCGCGCGCCGTCTCGGTGCACTCTTCGGCGAACTGGCGCACGAGAAGGGCAAGGGCGGCCCGGTCGGACACATCATGGGGTGCCGCATCTGCATCCGGCATGCGCTGGCGCTCGCCAAGATCGGCGGCAAGGCTTTCTGCGCGAATTGCAAGCGTGCCGACCTGGTCGACCAGGCCCCGCATCCGCTGCATGGACAGATGCGCGGCTGTGGTCGCGGCGTGACCATCGGCTGCCATGTCCTGCAGGCGGGCATTGCTGTTGGCGGCCTTGGCGGAATGGCGCGAGACGCTTGCGGCGTCTTCGCCGCGCAGCCGCGTTGCCCGCTGCATGATCTCGATGGAGCCGTGGGTTTTCTGCAGCGCGGGCAGGGCGGCCGACAGCCGCTCTGCAATCACCGCCATGTCGGCCTGGCTGGAGCGCGCCTGTTCGCGGATCGCTCCGACGCTGCCGGCCACCACCGACAGGTTGAGGTTCAGCATGGAGGCGAGCCGGTTGAAACGCACACGAAGACCCTCAAGCGCATCCGGAAACGGCTGCGGCAGCGCGCTCGCAAGATCGCCGTTGGACAACCGGCGCAACCCGTCTTCCAGGTGGGAAAGCGGCACGGCGTGCTGCTCATCCTGTGCGTGGATCCGCGTCTTCATCTGTGCCATGGCGCGCGCAACGGCGCCCAGATGGTCCTTGCGGGCACGGTCGGCGATGTCTGCCGGGCTGTCGCCGGCATTCCAGTCGCCGGCATGGCGTGCAAGCCGCGCAAGCGGATCGCCCAGTTTAAAGGCAAGCGTTACGACCGCCGCGCCTGCGGCCATGGCCGCTGCAATGCTGAAGCCCAGGATCTCTGGCGAGACGTGAAACGCCTTGATGGCGATCAGGTTTACCGCAACGAGATTGAACGTGACGAAAAGAAGGATCGCCTCGATCGGCCTGTTCTTCAAGCGGGTGAACATCATCATGATGGACCTCCAATCTTGTTGTGAGCAATCACCTAATGTGATTCGGCCGATACTGTTGCCGAACTTGCGGCGCTTGTGTGCGGAATGAAAGGCTATCATTAACGGAGAGTTAAGGCCCGTCCGTTACCTGTTCTGTTTTTGTTCGAATTGCCGCTGGCAAATAGACGATGTGGCGCATTAGGATACAGGCCATGACACAGACGATTCGCATTATTGGCATCGATCCGGGCCTTCGCCGCACCGGCTGGGGCGTCATCGAGACGCTCGGCAACAGCCTGCGCTTTGTCGCCTCCGGCACGGTCACCTCCGATGGCGACATGGATCTGGCCTCGCGGCTTTGCCAGCTGCACGACGGTCTTGCCGAGGTGGTGCACGCCTTTCAGCCGGATGAGGCCGCCGTCGAGCAGACATTCGTCAACAAGGATGCGGTCGCCACCCTGAAGCTTGGTCAGGCGCGCGGCGTCGTCATGCTGGTGCCGGCGCGTGCCGGCTTGCCGGTTGCCGAATATGCGCCGAACGCCGTCAAGAAGGCGGTCATCGGCGTTGGTCACGGCGAAAAGCAGCAGATCCACATGATGCTGAAGATCCTGATGCCGAAGGCCGAATTCAAGGGCAATGATGCGGCGGACGCATTGGCGATCGCCATCTGCCACGCCCATAACCGCGGCGGCCATCGCATGCGTCAGATCCTTGCTTCTGCCTGAGAGTCGGTGAGTTTGTTCTTGACTTGTTCCGGCATCAGCCCTAGCGCTGGAGCACAAGGCTTCAGCAGCGCTTGTGATGAAAAACCCCGTGGCGGACCTTCACCATGATCGGCAAGCTCAAAGGCACCATTGACGAAATCGGCGACGATCACGTGCTCGTGGATGTGCATGGTGTCTGCTATGTGGCGCATTGTTCGTCGCGGACGCTGTCGCGCATCGGGTCCGTCGGCGAGGCGGTGGTACTGTTCATCGAGACCTATGTGCGCGAGGACCAGTTGAAGCTGTTCGGCTTCATGAGCGCGCTGGAACGGGAGTGGTTCAACCTGTTGCAGAGCGTGCAAGGGGTGGGCGCCAAAGTGGCGCTTGCGGTGCTTTCCACGCTCACGCCCTCCGAGCTTGCCAATGCCATTGCGCTGCAGGACAAGGCGGCGATTTCGCGCGCGCCGGGCGTTGGCCCGAAGGTTGCGGTGCGCATCGTCACGGAACTGAAGAACAAGGCGCCCGCCTTTGCCGGCGAGGCCGGGGTCAATATCGGCCTCAAGCAGGAACTCGGGGAGGGCGTTGCGTCTGCGCCGGTGTCCGATGCAGTCTCGGCCCTCACCAATCTCGGTTACTCGCGCGACCAGGCGGCCAATGCCGTTGCCGCAGCGCTGAAGAATGGCGGCGAGGGCGCCGACAGCGCCAAGCTGATCCGGCTCGGGCTGAAGGAGCTTTCGCGCTGAGGCGATTGCCAACAGAGGTCTTCCTTACTATCGTGAGATCGTAAGGCGAGCGGAGGTTGCCATGGGCTCTCATGTCACCATCACATCGAAGGGGCAGATGACGATCCCCAAGCATCTGCGCGAGCAGTTGAACGTCAAGCCCGGTGACAAGTGCTACGCATGGGTCCGCGATGGCGAGATGATCATCGTGCCTCGCAACAGACCTCTGTCTGAACTCGCAGGTGTGCTTGGTGAGCCGCCATCCAGGGCTGTCGCCGCGGACCAGACGATGGATGAGGCTGTGATGGATGAAGCGGTCGAGCGGTTTCGTCACGCCGCGGGTGGCGATGTATGACGAAGAGGCTGGGTATCGACACGAATGTGCTGTTGCGCATGGCGGTGGGTGATGATGGCAGTCAGGCCGCCACCGTGAACAGTTTGCTCGCCCGGCTGGGGGAGGACGAGGTGTTATACGTCAATATTTCCGTTCTTCTGGAGGCCGGGTGGGTCTTGCGGCGCCTGTACCGCTATCCGCGCGAGGACGTGCTTGCCTTCCTGCAGGCGGTGCTGGAACGACGTGAAATCGAGGTGGCGGATTATGAAGCAGTTGGCAATGCGCTGCATCTCTGCCGCAGCGTGAATGTCGATTTTGCCGATGCCTTGCTCAGCGAAATGAACCGGTTGTCGGGCTGTCGAGTGACAATGACCTTCGACCAAAAAGCCGCGGCCCGCGTGCCTGGAATGGAACTGCTTGCATGACCCTCCCCAACTCCATCCTGTCGCCGGAAAAGAAGGGGGAAGACCTCGATGTGGCGCTGCGCCCGCAGACGCTGGACGAGTTTACCGGCCAGGCCGAGGCGCGTGCCAATCTGAAGATTTTCATCGAGGCGGCAAAGAACCGCGGCGAGGCGCTGGACCATGTGCTGTTCGTCGGTCCGCCCGGCCTTGGCAAGACGACGCTCGCCCAGATCATGGCCAAGGAACTCGGCGTCAATTTCCGCTCCACCTCCGGCCCGGTGATTGCAAAGGCTGGCGATCTGGCGGCACTTCTCACCAATCTGGAAGATCGCGATGTTTTGTTCATCGACGAGATCCATCGCCTCAACCCGGCGGTCGAGGAAATTCTCTATCCGGCCATGGAGGATTTTCAGCTCGACCTGATCATCGGGGAGGGGCCGGCGGCGCGCTCGGTGAAGATCGACCTGTCGAAATTCACGCTGGTGGCGGCCACCACGCGACTTGGCCTTTTGACGACGCCGCTGCGTGACCGTTTCGGCATTCCGGTGCGCCTGAATTTCTATACGGTCGAGGAACTGGAACTCATTGTCCGGCGGGGTGCGCGGCTGATGGGCCTTGGCATCACCGAAGATGGCGCCCGCGAAATTGCCCGCCGTGCCCGTGGCACGCCCCGTATCGCCGGCCGTCTCCTTCGGCGCGTCCGCGATTTCGCCGAAGTGGCGCGCGCGGAGGCGGTCACCCGCCAGATCGCCGACGAGGCGCTGACGCGGCTCAATGTCGACAACATGGGCCTCGACCAACTGGACAAACGCTATCTTTCGATGATTGCCGTCAATTTTGCAGGCGGGCCTGTCGGCATCGAAACCATCGCGGCAGGTCTCTCGGAGCCGCGCGATGCCATCGAAGATATCATCGAGCCCTACATGATCCAGCAAGGCTTTATCCAGCGCACCCCGCGGGGTCGGGTGCTGACGGCAACCGCCTGGAAACATCTCGGCCTGCAGCCGCCGAAGGATCTGGAAGCGGCCCAGTTTCGTCTCAGCCTTGAGGACGAATAGCGCCATGACCCGCGTCCGCATCAAGACCAAGCCGAAGCGCACCTTTCAGATGCGGGTCGCAGGGCTTGGATTCCGCAATGACCATGTGCTCGTCCACCGCGCCACCCACGAAAAATTCTGGACCTTTCCGGGCGGCGGCGCGGAAATCGGCGAGACGTCCGAGGAAACGCTGAAGCGCGAAATGGTCGAGGAACTGGGTGTCCACGTCACTGTCGATCGCATGCTGTGGATCGTCGAGAACTTCTTTCACTATGAAGGCCGCGATTGGCACGAGCTTGGCATCTATTACCGGATGAGCGTACCGGAAAGCTTTCCCTTCGCGCCGGACGGCATCGTGCACCGCATCCGCGATGGCGATAACGATCTGGAATTCAAATGGGTGGAGGCGACGGCAAGCGCCCTGAAGGCGCTTGATATCCCGCCCTATTTCATCGCCGACGAGATCGAAAATCTGCCGGAGGCGCCGCGACATCTCATCTGGGACGACCGCAATCTCGACGCAAAATCCTGATTGTCCGCGGTCCGTGCGCACTGGCCATCAGCCGGAACTGCCGCTAGAACGGCCGCGACCAACTGGATGTCGATGGGAATGTTTTGATGGACCAGATAAGTGTTTGCCTTGCCGGGGAACTGATCGAGGGCGCCCATCGCCTCGTTCAGCGGGTCTATTACGAGGACACGGATTTTTCCGGCCTTGTGTATCACGCCCGCTATCTGCATTTCCTTGAGCGCGGCCGCACCGATTACCTGCGCTGCCTCGGCTGCGAGCAGAGTGCACTGCTGTCGGTCGATGACGAAGGGCTGGTGTTCGTGGTTCACCGCATGGAGATCGATTTCAAGGCACCGGCGCGCATGGATGATGTCCTCGTCATCCACACCCGCACGGAAAAGGCGGGTGGCGCCAAGATGGTGCTGGTGCAGGAGATCCGCCGCGGCGACACGCTTCTCATTGCTGCGCGCGTGATCATCGCCGTCATCAATCGCGTGGGTCGTCCAAGACGCCTGCCGGACAGTCTAGCCGAGGCCTTCCGCCCGGCGTGACGCGATCATCTTCCCGCCACTGTAACACATTCTTAACGATAATATTGTCTTACTGGCGCTCATGGAATTGTGCGCTGCACGCCTTCGTTTAACCAAAATTGAAGGCGAGAAGGCCTCAGATACCTCAAGGTAAACGGGCATTTCAGCGCTTGCGCGCATTCAAATACTGCGCTTGCGAACCGGCTCGTTGTTGACGTGCCGGGCGATTGGATTCGGGGATAGTGGATAGATGGAACACGCGGATTTGGCTGCGGCCGCAGGCTCGGTAAGCCTCCTGTCGCTCTTCATGCAGGCCGGTCTGATCGTCAAGCTGGTCATGCTTGGCCTTATGGGTGCCTCGGTCTGGACCTGGGCAATCGTCATCGACAAATATATGAGCTTCACCAAGGCCAAGCGCCAGTTCGACCAGTTCGAACAGGTGTTCTGGTCGGGCCAGTCGCTGGAAGAGCTGTACCGCACGCTGGCGGAACGCCAGAACACCGGTCTTGCCGCCATCTTCGTGGCAGCGATGCGCGAGTGGAAGAAGAGTTTCGAGCGGGGTGCCCGCTCGCCGATCGGCCTTCAGATGCGCATCGACCGCGCCATGGACGTGACGATTGCCCGTGAGGGCGAGGTGTTTGAGGCGCGCCTCGGTTCGCTTGCCACCATCGGCTCTGCCGGTCCCTTCATCGGTCTTTTCGGCACCGTGGTCGGTATCATGACCTCGTTCCAGGCCATTGCTGGGTCGAAATCGACCAATCTAGCCGTCGTTGCCCCCGGTATCGCCGAAGCGCTGCTGGCAACGGCCATCGGTCTCGTCGCCGCTATCCCAGCCGTCATGGCCTATAACAAGTTCATGGGCGATGCCGGCAAGCTGTCGGCGCGCATGGAAGGCTTCGCCGACGAATTTTCCGCCATTCTTTCGCGCCAGATCGATGAGAAACTGCAGCCGCGTCAGGCTGCACAGTAAGCGTGACGCGCAGGAGTAGATGATATGGGTATGTCGGCAGGCGGAGGCAAAGGCTCAGGCGGTGGTCGCGGCGGCCGTCGTCGTGGCGGTCGCGGTCGCGGCGGTGCCATCAGCGAAATCAACGTAACGCCGCTCGTCGACGTCATGCTCGTGCTGCTCATCATCTTCATGGTGGCGGCTCCGATGATGACGGTCGGCGTGCCGATCGATCTGCCGCAGACGCAGGCGAAGGCGATGAATTCCGATACGCAGCCGATCACCATCTCGGTCAATCCGGCCGGTGAGATCTATCTGCAGGAAAGCGCCATTCCGCTTGAGGAAGTGGTGCCGAAGCTCGAGGCGATTGCCACGACCGGTTATAACGAGCGGATTTATGTGCGTGGCGATACGGCCGCGGCCTATGGCGTGGTCATGAAGGTCATGGCGCGCATTTCTGCAGCAGGTTTCAAGAACATCGGTCTTGTGACGCTGCAGGAACAGGAGAAGTGATCGTTTTTCGATGAAGACGAGCCTTGGTACATCGCTGGTTCTGCACACGCTGGTTTTGACCTGGGCGCTCTTTTCGCTGAGCGCGCCGGCGGCGTTGAACGTTGCCGATGTGGAAGCGCTGCCTGTCGATATCGTGCCGGTGGAATCGATCACCCAGATCCAGCAGGGTGACAAGAAGGCGCCTCTGGCCGAAAAGGCAGCGCCGACGCCGACGAAACGGCCCGACATCGTCGAGCATGCCGAAAACGCCGGCGACAACGATGTCGACCTGAAGAACCCGCCGACGCCGGTGAAGAAACCCGTCCAGACGGAAACCGCCGCCGCGCCCGAAAAGGCCGAAAAGCCGCTGCCGAAGCCGACGCCCGAGACCAACAAGGTCAAGGATGTCGTGCCGGAGGAAACCGCGCCGAAACCGCAGGAAGTAGCCGCTCTGCCGCAACCCAAGCCGGAGCCGACGCCGCCGACGCCTGAACCGACGCCCAAGCCCGATGCCAAGCCTGCTGAACAGCAGGCCGAAGAGATCCCGCTGCCGGACAGCGTGCCGGTGCCTGCCGCGCGCCCGCGTCCGGAACTGCCCAAGCCCGCCGAAGCCAAGCCGGAAGAGAAGCCGGAGCCGAAGAAGACCGAAACGGCCAAGGCTGCTGAAAAGACGCCGGACAAGAAGGTGGCGGACAAGAAGCAGGAAACGGCCAAGTCCGCGTCGTCCAAGCAGAGCGATTTCAATGCCGACGAGATTGCCTCGCTGCTCAACAAGCAGGATGCGGCAGGCGGAGGCGCCAAGCGCTCGGCCCAGCCGGCAGCACTCGGCGGCAAGAAGACCACAAGCGGCTCCTCGCTCAGCCAGAGCGAAATGGATGCCTTGAAGGGGCAGATCCAGAACAACTGGTCGGTGATTGCCGGGATCGAGGGCGCTCAGGGCATGGTGATCACCGTGACCATGAAGCTTGACGAGTCCGGCGCCATTATCGGCCGACCGCAAGTCAGTACCACTGGCGGATCGGAGAGCGCCCGTCGCATGCTGGAGGGCAGCGCGCTTCGCGCCGTCATGCGCTCCTCGCCGTTCAAGAACCTTCCCGCCGACAAATACGACTCCTGGAGCGAAGTTGTCGTCAACTTCGATCCAAGCGAACTGCTTTGAAAGGCTATGTTATCATGATGAAACGGACTTTCATCCGTGTGCTTGTTGCATTGGCCGGGATGACCGTGATGTTCACGGCCCCGGCACAGGCCCGCGTTGAAATCAATATCAACCGGGGCAATGTCGAGCCGCTGCCGATTGCGGTCACCGACTTTCTCTCCGGCAACGAACTGGGGCCGCAGATCTCCGCGGTGATCGCCGCAGACTTGCAGCGGTCCGGACTGTTTGCTCCGGTCAATCGCAGCGCGTTCATCGAAAAGATCACCGATCCCAACAAGGCTCCGCGCTTTGACGACTGGAAGGTCATCAATGCGCAAGCCCTGGTGACGGGTCGCGTCACGCGCGAAAACGACGGCCGCCTGCGCGCCGAGTTTCGCCTGTGGGACACCTATGCCGGTTCGCAGATGACTGGCCAGCAGTTCTTTACGCAGCCGGAAAACTGGCGCCGCGTCGCCCATATCATCGCCGATGCGATCTACAAGCAGATCACCGGTGAAGACGGTTATTTCGATACCCGTGTCGTCTTCGTCTCGGAGAACGGTCCGAAGAATGCCCGTCAGCGTCAGCTGGCGATCATGGATCAGGACGGCTTCAACGTGCGCATGCTGACCAACGCCAAGGACATCGTGCTGACGCCGCGCTTCTCGCCGAACCGCCAGGAAGTCACCTACATGTCGTTCGAGGGCCAGCAGCCGCGCGTCTATCTGCTGCAGCTGGAAACCGGACAGCGTGAAGTGGTCGGCAATTTCCCCGGCATGACGTTTGCGCCGCGCTTTTCGCCGGATGGCCAGAAGGTCATCATGAGCCTGCAGCAGGACGGCAATGCCAACATCTATACGATGGACCTGCGGTCGCGCACAACGACCCGGCTCACCAACACGGCCGCCATCGACACGTCGCCCTCCTATTCGCCGGATGGTGCCCGCATCGTGTTCGAAAGTGATCGCGGCGGCCGCCAGCAGCTTTACGTCATGAACACCGACGGTTCGGGCCAGACCCGCATCTCCTTCGGCGACGGGTCCTATTCGACGCCGGTCTGGTCGCCGCGCGGCGATCTCATCGCCTTCACCAAGCAGTCGGGCGGCAAGTTCTCGATCGGCGTGATGAAGCCGGATGGTTCGGGCGAACGCATCCTGACGACGGGCTTCCACAATGAGGGTCCCACCTGGGCGCCGAATGGCCGCGTGCTGATGTTCTTCCGGCAGGCTGCCGGCGCCGGCGGTCCGCAACTCTATTCGATCGATCTGACCGGCTATAACGAACAGCTGGTCAAGACCCCGAGCTACGGCTCCGACCCGGCCTGGTCTCCGCTGCTCGAATAGCGCCTCTTGATGGCCGTGCATCGAAAGATGCACGGCCTTTCTGACTGAACGCCCTCAAGGTCAGCCGAGCGGGGCGTGACGGGTCCAGTCGACCGGACCTTATGGCCTCCTGCCACGGTGTCGCCGCAATCGGCTGAAATTGCGAAGAAATGTAGTTTGGTAGCGGATCGTTAACCATAATTGTTGAACTAGGGTTAACCAGAAACGGTTACGGTCTGGCAACGCTGAAATCTTGATCAAGGAGAGACCGGCCATGAGCCGCACGATTACCCCGGCGATGAGCCGCATGCAGAGCCTCGCACGCAACCCCGCTGTCATCGCGCTGACGCTGGCGCTGGCACTGGCCGGTTGCGCCAACAAGAAGAACATGCCCAACAGCGCCGGTGATCTGGGCCTCGGTGCCGGTGGTGCCGGTGCCGCAACGCCGGGCTCCAGCCAGGACTTCACGGTCAATGTCGGCGACCGCATCTTCTTCGACACCGATTCCACCTCGATCCGCGCCGATGCGCAGCAGACGCTTGACCGCCAGGCGCAGTGGCTGTCGCGCTATCCGCGCTACGCCATCACCATCGAAGGCCATGCTGACGAACGCGGCACGCGCGAATACAACCTTGCGCTCGGCGCCCGCCGTGCTGCAGCCACCCGCGATTACCTCGCCTCGCGCGGCGTACCGGCCAACCGCATGAAGACCATCTCCTACGGCAAGGAGCGCCCGGTCGCCGTCTGCGACGACATCTCGTGCTGGTCGCAGAACCGCCGCGCCGTTACCGTTCTCGGCGGCGCCGGCTCCTGATCGGACGCTCAGGCAACTAAAGAGGGCGGTCATTGGGCCGCCCTTTTCTTTTCTTGCCTTCGTTCATAGTTTGGCCGAACTTGCGTTCTCTTTTAAGGTTAACGCGATTGCTTTTTGCCGACATTTGGAAAACTCTGCTGGCGCCTTGAAGGGCACAGCTTAAGATAAAGCAGGACGAACGATATGAAGAAACTTGTCTTGGCAGCGATGCTGGGGCTTGCGGCAACGAGCGGGCAGGCTGGCGCCTTTTCCTTGTCCGAACTGGTTCCCGGTTCGGCGAGATCGGCGCCGTCGCCACGTCAGGCGGCAGAACGGCCGGTCATCCTGGCCCAGAGCAGCGGTGATGCCGTGCGCATCCAGCAGCTGGAGGAAGTCGTGCGCCAGTTGAACGGCCGCGTCGAGGAAATGAGCTTCCAGTTGCTGCAGATGCAGGAACAGATGCGCAAGACGCAGGCCGATAATGAATTCCGTTTCCAGGAGCTTGAAAAAAGCTCCGGCGGAGCTGCCCCGGCAACTCCCTCTGTCGCTGCCGCGCCGGCAGCCGGCTCAAAAAAAAACGATGAAATTGGCCGATTGATCGATCCGGGCGCGTCGTCCTCCCCGGCTGGCGCGTCTGATCTGCCCGGCTCCGTTGCATCGAACAAAACGACGGCTCCGGCCGAAACCACGCTCGGCTCCATCGAGATGGACAAGAATGGTGCGCCCGTGCGGGCCACGGCCAACAATACCGGACGCAATTCTTCGGCTCTGCCGGGCGTCGATCTCGGCTCGAAGCCTGCAACGCCGGATTCGACGAAGACGGCGTCGCTGGGCAACGAAAGCGATGCCTATCGGGCCGCTTATAACCATGTGCTTTCGGGCGACTATCCGCTCGCTGAAACCGAATTCAACGCCTATCTGCAGGCCTATCCGAGCAGCGCGCGCGCGGCGGATGCCAATTTCTGGCTGGGCGAAGCGCAGTTCTCGCAGGGCAAGTACAACGAATCGGCCAAAACCTTTCTCAACGCGCACCAGGCCTATGGCACCTCCACCAAGGCACCGGAAATGCTGCTGAAGCTCGGCATGTCGCTTGCCGCCCTGGATAACCGCGAAACCGCCTGCGCGACGCTTCGCGAAGTGCCCAAGCGTTACCCCAATGCCGCCCGCGCCGTGCTGGGCAAGGTGACGAGCGAGCAGAAGCGCCTGGGCTGCTGACAGTGGCGGCATCCGCCACCGCACATCCCACCCTCGTATCGCCCGAAGCGGCGATTGCCACCTTTCTGACGCGCCTTGAAAAACCCGCCCGCCTGCTGGTCGCCATTTCCGGCGGAAGCGACTCGACCGGCCTGCTGGTCGCGCTGCGCGAGGTTATCCTCAAAGCCTATCCGTCCGGCTCCATCGAACTTCTGGCCGTGACGGTCGATCATGCGCTGCGACCCAATTCCGCCGATGAAGCGCTCTGCGTCGCCAAACTCTGCCGCCAGCTTGTGATTCCCCATGTGATCCGCCGCTGGGACGGCGAAAAACCCGCAACCGGGCTCTCCGCTGCCGCGCGCGCCGCCCGTTACCGCCTGCTGTGCGACACGGCAGATGAATTCGGTGCAACGGCGATCCTCACCGGCCACACGCGGGACGATCAGATCGAGACGCTCGTCATGCGCGGCGCCCGCCTGCACGGCAAGCACGACTCTCTGGCGGATGCCGCCGCATGCGACACGTCGGAACCGTCGGCCGAATACCTGTTCAACCCCGGCCTTGCCGGGATGGCAAGTGCAGTCCTTGTCGAGGGACGGCACTGGCTTCTCAGACCCTTTCTGGATGTTCAGCGCGCCGATATCCGCCAGATGCTCCAGGCATCGGCCATCGGCTGGATCGATGATCCGTCGAATGTCGATCCGCGCTTCGAGCGCGCCCGCACGCGGCAGCGGCTGGCTGATGGAGGAGGGGATGGGCAAGCGCTGCTGCAATCCGCCACGCGAATCGGCGCCGAGAGGGCACGCCTCGGGGCGGAAGTCGCCGATCTGTTTGCCCGCCACCTGACGATCGAGGGATCTGTTCTCGCCCGCCTTCAGGCGCCGGCGCTGGACGCGGAACCGGCGGTGCTGCTGTGCGCGCTTTCAAATCTCACCGCCGTTCTCGGCGGACGGGCGCATGGGCCAGGGCGCGACAGCCTGAGACGCATCGCAGCCTTTGTCGGGGAAGGGGGGGCGGGTCGGCTGACGGCGGGTCGTGTCCTGTTCCAGCGGCACAGGCAGGCCCTTTTCATGACCCGCGAAAGCCGGGACCTGCCGCACGTGGCCGTGGTACATGGGCCGGAAATTCTCTGGGACGGTCGCTTTCGCATTCGAACATCCGCAGCGTGCGGCGTGGACGTGGGGCCCGGTGCGCCGGATCAGATGGCAGCGCAGGCGCGGTTTGCCGATGCCCCGCCGGCCATTGCGCTTGCAGCTTATCGCAGCCTGCCGCAACTGGAGCGGACGTTTCAGGGGGCTGACGCGGTGTTGATCAAGCCTGTCCTGCAGCCTTTCGACGCGTTCCTGCCGGCCTTTGACGTGGATATTGCCAATTCTTTGGCCATCGCGATGGGATTACGTGTATTTGCGCCATTACCATTTAACGTTTTCGACCGTAAAAGGTGATCGGCGGGTCGTGTTGCCTTGGCAAGGCCCCGCGGCAATCCTATGTTAAGCGACAAGTAAGGCGGCTGCCGATGAGCGAGCCGTCATTGTCCGGGGAGTTCGATGAACCCAAACTTTCGTAATTTCGCCCTTTGGGCGATAATCGCCCTCTTGCTGATCGCCCTGTTCAGCATGTTCCAGTCGGCGCCGACGCAGACGAGCTCGCGGGAAGTTCCATACTCGCAGTTCCTGCGCGATGTGGATGCGGGACGTGTGCGCGACGTGGTCGTGACCGGCAATCGCGTTCTCGGCACCTATGCCGAGAACGGGACGGGCTTTCAGACCTATTCGCCTGTCATCGATGATTCGCTGATGTCGCGTCTTCAGTCGAAGAACGTCACCATCGTGGCACGGCCCGAATCGGACGGCTCCTCGGGTTTTTTGAGCTACCTCGGCACGCTGTTGCCGATGCTGCTCATTCTGGGCGTCTGGCTGTTCTTCATGCGCCAGATGCAGGGTGGTTCGCGCGGTGCGATGGGCTTTGGCAAATCGAAGGCAAAGCTTCTCACCGAAGCGCATGGTCGCGTCACGTTTGACGATGTCGCCGGTGTCGACGAAGCCAAGCAGGATCTCGAGGAAATCGTCGAATTCCTGCGTGACCCACAGAAATTCCAGCGCCTCGGCGGCCGTATTCCGCGTGGCGTGCTGCTTGTCGGCCCTCCGGGTACGGGCAAGACGCTACTGGCGCGCTCGGTCGCTGGCGAAGCCAACGTGCCCTTCTTCACGATTTCCGGTTCGGACTTCGTCGAAATGTTCGTCGGCGTCGGCGCAAGCCGCGTGCGTGACATGTTCGAACAGGCCAAGAAGAATGCGCCCTGCATCATCTTCATCGACGAAATCGACGCCGTTGGCCGTCATCGTGGCGCAGGCCTTGGCGGTGGCAATGACGAACGTGAACAGACGCTCAACCAGCTGCTGGTCGAGATGGACGGCTTCGAGGCGAACGAAGGCATCATCCTGATTGCCGCCACGAACCGCCCGGACGTTCTCGACCCGGCGCTGCTGCGTCCCGGCCGCTTCGACCGTCAGGTCGTTGTGCCGAACCCGGATATCGTCGGCCGCGAACGCATCCTCAAGGTGCATGCGCGCAACGTGCCGCTGGCACCGAATGTCGATCTGAAGGTTTTGGCGCGTGGTACGCCCGGCTTCTCCGGTGCTGACCTCATGAACCTCGTCAACGAGGCAGCGCTGATGGCGGCCCGCCGCAACAAGCGCGTCGTCACCATGGCGGAATTCGAAGACGCCAAGGACAAGATCATGATGGGCGCCGAACGTCGTTCGTCCGCCATGACCGAAGCCGAAAAGAAGCTGACCGCCTACCACGAAGCGGGCCATGCCATCACGGCACTGGAAGTGCCGGTGGCCGATCCGCTGCACAAGGCCACCATCATTCCGCGCGGCCGTGCACTCGGCATGGTCATGCAGCTGCCGGAAGGCGACCGCTATTCCATGAGCTACAAGTGGATGGTGTCGCGTCTCGTCATCATGATGGGCGGCCGCGTGGCGGAAGAGCTGACCTTCGGCAAGGAAAACATCACCTCGGGCGCTTCCTCCGATATCGAGCAGGCCACCAAGCTTGCCCGCGCCATGGTCACGCAGTGGGGCTTCTCCGACATCCTCGGTCAGGTCTCCTACGGCGAAAACCAGCAGGAAGTCTTCCTCGGTCATTCCGTGTCGCAGTCTAAGAACGTGTCGGAAGCCACTGCCCAGAAGATCGATACGGAAGTGCGCCGCCTGATCGACGAGGCCTATGCGGAAGCCCGCCGCATCCTTACCGAAAAGCACGACGAATTCGTCACGCTGGCGGAAGGTCTCCTGGAATACGAGACGCTGTCGGGCGAGGAAATCAAGGCGCTGATCAACGGTCAGAAGCCGTCGCGCGATCTGGGTGACGATGCGCCGCCGGCGCGTGGTTCGGCTGTTCCGAAGGCCGGCGCCAAGAAGGACGAGCCGAAGGGCGACGGCGAAGCGGAAGGCGGACTGGAACCCCAGCCGCACTAAAACGTCGCGCTGACCGTGGCCGAAATGAAAGGCTGCGCTATCTCTGTCGCATCAAGACCGTCCGGGCCTGCCCGGGCGGTCTTTCATCATCTGCCCTGCCGTATGCTTTACGCTTCGGTAACGGGATGTAATGGATTTTGACGGTAATTTAGGTGCCTGCCGGCACAAGGTATGGCATGAGCCAGCAGGAATGCGGTCCCGCCCTCACGATGAGGCGGGCATCTACCCCGAGACTGAAAGGCGCAAGGCAAACTGCGCCAGCCCCAAGGAGCACGCATGACACGCCGCTATTTTGGCACTGACGGTATTCGCGGACAGTCGAATGTTTTTCCGATGACGCCGGATCTTGCCATGCGGGTGGGCATCGCGGTCGGCACCATCTTCCGGCGTGGCAATCATCGCCATCGGGTGGTGATCGGCAAGGACACCCGCCTTTCGGGCTACATGCTGGAAAACGCGCTGGTGGCAGGCTTCACGGCCGCCGGTCTTGACGTCTTTCTGCTCGGGCCGATCCCGACGCCGGCCGTTGCCATGCTGACGCGCTCACTGCGCGCCGATATCGGTGTGATGATTTCGGCCTCGCACAATCCCTTTGCCGATAACGGCATCAAGCTCTTCGGTCCGGATGGCTACAAGCTGTCGGACGAGCTGGAGCAGGAGATCGAGGAGCTTCTCGACAAGGATCTCTATTCGCAGCTGGCTAAGCCCGACGAGATCGGCCGCGCCAAGCGCGTGGATGGCGACATCTATCGCTATATCGAATTCGTCAAGCGCACGCTGCCGCGCGATGTCACGCTGGCCGGCTTGCGGATTGCCATCGACTGCGCAAACGGTGCTGCCTACAAGGTTGCCCCCACGGCACTATGGGAGCTGGGCGCCGATGTGGTGACGATCGGCAACACGCCGAACGGCACCAATATCAACCTCGACTGCGGGTCCACCAGCCCGGACGCGCTGCGCAAGAAGGTGCATGAAGTGCGCGCCGATATCGGCATTGCGCTGGACGGCGATGCCGACCGCGTCATCATCGTCGACGAGCGCGGCGAGATCATCGATGGCGACCAGCTGATGGCCGTCATTGCCGAAAGCTGGGCCGATGACGAAAAACTGCGCGGCGGCGGGATCGTCGCCACCATCATGTCCAATCTCGGCCTTGAGCGGTTCCTCGGCAACAAGGGCCTCACGCTGGCCCGCACCAAGGTTGGTGACCGCTACGTGGTCGAGCATATGCGCCACCATGATTTCAACGTCGGCGGCGAACAGTCCGGCCATATCGTGCTGTCGGATTTCGGCACCACGGGGGATGGTCTTGTGGCCGCCCTTCAGGTGCTTGCCCGCGTCAAGCGGCTTGGCCAGCCGGTGAGCGAAGTCTGCCGCCGTTTCGAGCCGGTGCCGCAGCTTCTGCGCAATGTCCGCTTTGCCGGCGGCAAGCCGCTGGAGGATATCATCGTGCGCCAGGCCATCGACAGCGCCCAGGCCGAACTCGGTGGCCGCGGCCGTCTGGTGATTCGCCCCTCCGGCACGGAGCCGCTGATTCGCGTCATGGCCGAAGGCGATGACCGCGGCCAGATCGAGCGCATCGTCGGCGACCTCGTCGGCGTGATTTCCAATGTGCGCAGCGCCGCCTGAGCCTGTCTAACTGCTCTACCCGAGGCCCGCAGGAGCTTCTTCTGCGGGTTTTTTCATGCGCTGACGGATTCGGATTAACGATCAGTAAATGCCGAAAGGCTTTATTTTACAAATATTTATATTCTGTTAGGCTTAATTGCTCCTTTACCTTTTTGGTTAATGATCGCTCCAGATTTGAAGAACGACGCCATCTTGCGCGCGTGACGATTTTGGAATGCGGAGCCTGATTCCATGAGAAGAACCCTGTTCGGCGCTTTCGCCGTGATGCTTGCCGCTGGCGCATCCCATGCCGCCGATGTTGCCCAGCCGGCCATGGATCCTGTGCTGATGAATGCCCCGGAAGTGACCGTGCAGGAGGCCGCGACCGGCTGGTATCTGCGCGGCGATGCCGGCTATGCCTTCAAGGACATGAAGGGCGCGAAATTCTATCAGGGCGGGTCTTCCGCCTCCACGACGGATTTCTCCAGCGCCCACCTCAAGGACAGCTTTCTGCTCGGGGCAGGCGTCGGCTACCAGATCAACAGCGCGCTGCGCACCGATCTCACCTTCGATTACCTGAGCAGGAGCAAGTTCGAGGGCTCCACCCACGGCAGTGGCGCGGCCTTCGGCGCCTGCGTCGGAAACTGCACCTCCAGCGATATTTCCCATATGCGGGCCTACAGCCTGCTGGCCAACGCCTATGTCGATCTCGGTACCTTCGGATACGTGACGCCTTACGTCGGGGGCGGCCTTGGCGGCACCTATGTCAAATGGGACAAGCTGAAAAACACATCCTGCGCCGACAATGGCAGCGGCTGCGACAGCACCGTGGAGCACGGCGGCAAGGGCAGCTGGCGCTTCACCTATGCGCTGATGGCCGGTGCAACGGTCGATGTGACCTGCAACCTGAAGGCCGATATCGGCTATCGTTACCGCCATGTGGAAGGCGGAGACATGTTCGGTTTTGCCTCGAACGGCGGTCCGGGCTCCGACAAGGGGTTTGACGTGCACGAAGCCCGTGTTGGCGCGCGCTATCTGTTCGGCGGCTGCCCGCAGGCGTCCGTGGCCTATGACGAACCGCAGCCGCCGCTGGTCTACAAATAAGCTGCACCACTCTTCCGATAACAAAAGCCGCAACAAAAGCCGCCCCGGTTGCCCGAGGCGGCATTTCTGCTTGAAGACCGTCTTCCAACGCATGTCCGGCAAAAGTCCGGACTGCTAAAATCCCTTAGAACTCGCGCTTCAGCACCAGCCGGTCGAGCGACCAATGGCCCGCGCCGCAGGCGGCAAACAGGAAGGCGCCGCCGGTCCAGAACAGCGAGGCAAGCTCGGCCTTGGTCTGCACCTGTTCGAGGAATTTCGCACCGCCATCCATCAGGCGCACAGCCGCATTGGGCGTGAACAGGTCGCTGCCGGCTTTCAGCGCGGCAATGCCGCCATCCGTCAGCAGGGCGTGGCCGTAGGGGTGGGCGAAGTGGAACCAAAGCGTGATCGTCAGCATCACCGCATTGGCAAGTGCCACCGGGCGGGTGAGGAGCCCGAGCGCAATCATCAGGCCACCAAAGAACTGCATGGCAGCCAGCGTCGGCGACCAGATCCAACCCGGATAGAAGCCGAGATTTTCAACAAATCCCACCTGCGCCATGGGCGCCATGATCTTCGGATAGCCCTCGACCATCAGCATGCCGCCAATGGCGACGCGAAAGGCCGTGAAGGCGAAGGGCTGCGCGAAATGCTCGTAGAAGCCGGCAAGGAACGGCAGATAGAAATGGCTCTTTTCCTGCTGCTGCACGGGAGTATAGATGCTTTGCATGGCCATGATACAGGTCCTTGTTTTTGAATATGAATTGGTCATCGGACCGGAAAGCGGATACACGGTCCAGCGGGCGGAACGGCCAGGCGGAGCACTCATCTCCGCCGCATTCACAACCGATAGCCGATCATAATCGGCGTCGAACAAAACACGTTGATCCAGGTCAAGTTTTCGATGCGCGCCGGTGCCAACGCAAAAAAGACAGAGATCGTTTGATTTGCGACTTGACCGAAATCCGGCCATCCACTAACACCAGCGGCGGGACACCCTTCCCCAACGAAGGGCTTTCTATCTGGAAGGATAGCCAAGATGGCGAACATCGCAAAGCCGGACACCCGTCCGAACAATACCCATTTTTCTTCTGGCCCTTGCTCGAAGCGCCCCGGTTGGTCGCTTGACGCGCTCTCTGATGCCCCGCTCGGTCGCTCGCACCGGGCCAAGGTCGGCAAGACGAAGCTGAAGCAGGCCATTGATCTTACCCGCGAAATTCTTCAGGTGCCGGCGGATTACCGCATCGGCATCGTACCGGCTTCCGATACGGGCGCTGTCGAAATGGCCCTGTGGTCGCTGCTTGGCGAACGCGGCGTCGACCTGCTGTCCTGGGAAAGCTTTGGCGCCGGCTGGGTCACCGATGTGGTCAAGCAGCTGAAGCTTGCCGATGTGCGCAAGTTCAACGCCGACTACGGTCTGCTGCCCGATCTGACGCAGGTCGATTTCGACCGTGACGTCGTCTTCACCTGGAACGGCACGACCTCCGGCGTGCGCGTCGCCGATGCCGATTTTATCCCGGCCGACCGCAAGGGCCTGACGATCTGCGACGCCACCTCGGCGGCCTTCGCGCAGAAGCTCGACTTTGCCAAGCTCGATGTCACCACCTTCTCCTGGCAGAAGGTTCTGGGCGGCGAGGGTGGTCACGGCATGATCATTCTGAGCCCCCGCGCTGTCGAGCGCCTCACCACCTATGTTCCGGCCTGGCCGCTGCCGAAAATCTTCCGCATGACCTCGGGCGGCAAGCTGATCGAAGGCATTTTTGTCGGCGAAACCATCAACACGCCCTCCATGCTCTGCGTGGAAGACTATATCGACGCGCTGAACTGGGCAAAGTCGCTGGGTGGCCTTGAAGCCCTCATCGCCCGTGCCGATGCCAATGCCAAGGTCATCTTCGATTTCGTCGATGCCAATGACTGGATCGCCAACCTTGCGGTTGATCCGGCCACCCGCTCCAACACCTCGGTGTGCCTGAAGATCGTCGATCCGGCCGTTGCAGTGCTTGATGCCGACCAGCAGGCGGCCTTTGCCAAGGGCGTTGTTGCGCTTCTGGAGAAGGAAAACGTCGCGCTCGATATCGGCGCCTATCGCGATGCTCCGTCCGGTCTTCGCATCTGGGCTGGCGCCACCATCGAGACTGCCGACATGCAGGCCGTCATGCCGTGGCTGACCTGGGCCTTTGAGACCCAGAAGGCAGCGCTCGCCAAGGCCGCCGCATAAAGCTTTGAGTGCTTTCGGCTTCGCCATACGGCGAAGCCGCTTTCCCCATACAGATTGAACCCTTCTGAAGGAGGCCTCTCATGGCACCTCGCGTTCTCGTATCCGACGAATTGTCGGAAACCGCCGTCCAGATCTTCCGCGATCGCGGCGTAGACGTTGATTTCCAGCCGCAGCTCGGCAAGGACAAGGATAAGCTCGCCGAAATCATCGGCAATTACGATGGCCTGGCCATCCGCTCCGCCACCAAGGCGACGGAAAAGCTGATCGCTGCCGCGACCAACCTGAAGGTCATCGGCCGCGCCGGCATCGGCGTCGACAATGTCGATATTCCGGCCGCCTCCAAGCGCGGTATCATCGTGATGAACACGCCGTTCGGCAACTCGATCACCACGGCTGAACACGCCATCGCGCTGATGTTTGCCGTTGCCCGCCAGCTGCCGCAGGCCGATGCCTCGACGCAGGCCGGCAAGTGGGAGAAGTCGAAGTTCATGGGTGTCGAAATCACCGGCAAGACGCTCGGCGTCATCGGTGCCGGCAATATCGGCGGCATCGTCTGCAAGAAGGCGATTGGCCTTGGCATGCATGTGATTGCCTATGACCCCTTCCTCTCGGCCGAACGCGCCCAGGAAATGGGCGTCGAGAAGGTTGAGCTCGAGGAGCTTCTGCCGCGCGCCGATTTCATCACCCTGCATGTGCCGATGACCGACAAGACGCGCGGCATCCTCGGCAAGGAAAACATCGCCAAGACGAAGCCCGGCGTGCGCATCATCAACTGCGCCCGCGGCGGTCTCGTCGATGAGGCAGCCCTTGCCGAAGCCATTAAGTCCGGCCATGTCGCCGGCGCCGGCTTCGACGTCTTCGAAGTCGAGCCCGCCAAGGAAAGCCCGCTGTTTGGCCTGCCGAACGTCGTGTGCACGCCGCATCTTGGTGCATCCACCACGGAAGCCCAGGAAAACGTCGCCCTCCAGGTTGCCGAACAGATGTCGGACTATCTGGTGAAGGGTGCGGTATCCAACGCCATCAACATGCCCTCGATCACCGCGGAAGAAGCACCGATCCTGAAGCCGTTCATTCGTCTCGCCGACGTCCTCGGCTCGTTTGCCGGCCAGGTCACCGAAAGCCCGATCAAGGCGATCGAAATCCTCTATGACGGCGCCACCGCCGGCATGAACACCAAGGCGCTCACCTCGGCGCTGCTGGCCGGTCTCATCCGCAACCAGGTTGCCGATGTGAACATGGTTTCGGCCCCGATCATGATCAAGGAAAAGGGCATCGTGCTCTCCGAGGTCAAGCGCGACAAGACCGGCGTCTATGACGGCTACATCAAGCTGACGGTGACGACCGACAAGCAGACCCGCTCGGTTGCCGGTACCGTCTTCTCCGACGGCAAGCCGCGCTTCATCCAGATCAAGGGCATCAACATGGATGCGGATGTCGGTCCGAACATGATCTACATCTCCAACACCGACGTTCCCGGCATGATCGGCTTCATGGGCACGACGCTCGGCAATGCCGGCGTCAACATCGCCAACTTCCAGCTCGGCCGCGAGAAGGAAAACGGCGATGCCATCGCGCTGCTCTATGTCGATGGTGCCGTCGAGCAGGCCGTTCTCGACCAGCTGACCGCAAACCCGGCGATCAAGCAGGCCAAGCCGTTGACGTTCAACGTCGACTGATCGTTCTGGCCTCTTAGCCATCGGGACCCGGCCGGAGCGTTTCCGCGCCGGGTCTTTTGTCTTTCGGGGGAGGGTGGTTCACTCAAATCGCCGATCAACAGTGATCACGATTTCGAAAAATTCCGTCCGATCACCTAACAGCTGCAACCCATGCTCTCTATATAGGAAGCAACGCCCTCAAAAGGCGCTTCTGTGAGGAGAGAGAAATGTTTTCAACGCTTCGACGCTACAGGCACGTTCTGTCCGTGCTGGCGCTCGGAATGGTCGTATCGCTTTCGGCGGTGGATTTTGCCGAGGCGCGTCGCGCCGGTGGCGGCAGCAGTTTCGGCAGCCGCGGCACGCGCACCTATTCCGCCCCGCCATCCACCAGCACCGCACCGACGACGGCCGCGCCGATCCAGCGTTCGATGACGCCCAATAGCCAGGCGACCAATCCGGCCACGGCGGCTGGCGCTCAGGCGGCAGGCGGCCAGCGCCGCGGCCTGTTCGGCGGCTTCGGCGGCGGCATTCTGGGCGGCCTTTTCCTTGGCGGCATGTTCGGCATGCTGATGGGCAATGGTTTCGGCGGCATGGCCGGCATGTTCGGCATGCTGTTCCAGATGCTGTTGATCGGTGGCCTGATCTTCCTGGCCATGCGCTTCTTTGCCCGTCGCCAGCAGCCGGCCGCCAGCGGTCCGGCCGGCGGTCTTGGTCGCTATGAAACGCAGGCGCCGCAGGGCAATAATTTCGGTGGCTTCAAGATCCCGCAGATGGGGTCGCTGGGCGGCAGCGCTGCAGCCTCTTCGCAAAAGCCCCGTGCCGCCTCGGCCCGCACGGATGAGATCGGCATCACCAACCGCGATTTCGACCAGTTCGAAAAGATGCTGACCGAGGTGCAGGGCGCTTATGGTGCGGAAGATTATGCCCGCCTGCGCGCGCTGACCACGCCCGAAGCCATGTCATACCTTGCCGAGGAACTGGGCGAGAATGCCACGAACGGCCAGCGCAACGAGGTGAAGGACGTGCAGCTCCTGCAGGGTGACCTGTCGGAAGCCTGGCGCGAAAATGGCCTGGAATACGCGACCGTTGCCATGCGTTACCAGAGCATCGACGTGATGCGCGACCGTGACACGGGCAAGGTGGTTTCCGGCGATGCGACGCATCCGACGGAATCCACCGAAATCTGGACTTTCGTGCGCAAGGGCGGCGAGGCCTGGAAGCTGTCTGCTATCCAGGGCGTCAACTAAGATCAGAGCCGGGTAAGCGTCGCTTCGTCCGGCCTGCCATCGTAGAATGTGAGAAGGGCTTGTCCGAAAGGCGAGCCCTTTTCGGTTTCTGCTTCCGACACCGCATCAAACAGCGTCATCGACGAGCGGAATTTCAGGTCGTCCGGCGAGCCGAGGATGGCGTTTGCCGTTTTGTCCGAGTGCATCAGCATGGCCTGCGTGCATTCGATCAGCCGGCTGCCAAGCAGGGGATGGGCAAGATAGGCCTGCGCCTCTTTGCGGTCGGCAATCGCATAGAAGCGCGCCGTCGGTGAATGGCCAAGCCCCGCGATCTGCGGAAAGATGAACCACATCCAGTGCGACCGTTTGGCGCCGTGGCGCAGTTCTTCAAGCGCCTCGGCATAGACCGGCGCCTGCGCTTCGATGAACCGCCGCAAAGATTTTTCATCCGCCATGATGGATGCCTCCTTCTTGATGTGCATGATCGATACCGGCCCCTAACGCTTCGGCACGCATCGGGTTTCGTCGTCCAGTTGTATCCGCCTCACGGGAAATTCAGCTCGCTTCCCTTTTCTCTGCTGCACTGCACCCTAAGTGCCTGTGGATGGAACAGCGTCTTGAAGACTATCTCTCTTTCGTCGTCAGCTGGTTGCCCAACTGGCTGCTGGCGATGATCGTGCTCGTGGCCGCGGTGCTGGTGGGATCTCTCATCCACCGTTTCGTTTTCCGGATCCTTACCCGGATCGTTGCCCAACGGGATCTTTTCTGGCGGTCGCTCGTCTCGCGCACCGAACAACCCATGAGGCTGGCCATCGTTGCCTGGGTCATGGTGCCGGCGATCGGTATTGCGCCGCTCAGCGACCAGCAGACCGGCCTCCTGCGTCACGGCCTTCTTCTCTGCTTCATCCTTCTCATCGGCTGGATGGCGCGCACGACGCTGCATATCTGGACGACCGTCTATCTGCGCCGCTTCAAGCTCGATGCGGAGGATAATCTTCTGGCGCGCAAGCATGTCACGCAGTCGCGGATCCTGGAGCGGGTGGCGGCGACGCTGATCATTGGTTTTACGCTCTCCTTCGCGCTGATGACTTTTCCGGCGGTGCGACAGTATGGCGTTTCGCTGATGGCATCGGCGGGTGTTGCCGGTATCGTGCTGGGCCTTGCGCTGCAGCCGGTCTTGAAGAACCTGTTTGCCGGCATCCAGCTTGCCATCACCCAGCCGATCCGCATCGATGATGCGCTGCTGGTGGAAGGCGAGTGGGGCAAGGTCGAGGAAATCACCTCGACCTATGTGGTGGTCAAGCTCTGGGACTGGCGCCGGATGATCCTGCCGCTCGGCTATTTCATCGAAAATCCCTTCCAGAACTGGACGCGGGAAGGGGCAGCCCTCATCGGCACCGTGATGATCTATCTCGATTATACGGTTCCCGTTTCGGTCCTGCGTCAGAAGGTGGAGGAGATCGCCGGCAAGTCAAAGCTCTGGGATCGCCAGGTGGTGAATGTCGCCGTGACGGACTTCAAGCAGAATGTCATGGAAATCCGCATTCTTGTTTCAGCCCCCGATGCTGGCAAGGCCTTCGACCTGCGCTGCGAAGTGCGCGAAAAACTGGTGGACTTCATCCAGCGGGAGTATCCGCATGCCCTGCCGCAGGTGCGGGCGTCGGGCACGATTGTGGAAGAGGCGCGCGCTGCAGGATTGGCTGCGACGGCCGATGGCCGCACGATGCAGCAGTAGCAGACCGCACGCGCGCCTCGAAAACGCGGTGAACCTTGCGTTTTTGCCGCGCTCTTTCTATATCCACAGTCTATTCCTGACGGCGAGACCCGGCCGTTGCGGGGCGGCGCTGCCTCAGCGCAGGCCAGGCCCCGGCTGATGATGAAGAGAGTTCCTGTGAATACGCTGGATTTTGACAAGAAGCCGGAGGATACGCGCGTCGTCGTGGCGATGTCGGGCGGCGTGGATTCCTCCGTGGTCGCGGGCCTTTTGAAGCGCCAGGGCTATGATGTGCTGGGCATCACGCTGCAGCTTTACGACCACGGCGCCGCCGTGCACCGCGCCGGCTCCTGCTGCGCCGGCCAGGACATCGATGATGCCCGGCGCGTCTCGGAAACGCTCGGCATTCCGCATTACGTTCTGGATTACGAAAAGCGGTTTCGCGAAACGGTGATCAATCCGTTTGCCGAAGCTTATGCGATGGGCGAAACGCCGATCCCCTGCGTGGCCTGCAACCAGACCGTCAAGTTTGCCGATCTTCTGGCAACGGCGAAGGATCTGGGCGCCGATGCGCTGGCAACCGGCCATTACATCCGCTCCCGCCGCAATCCATCGCCGGACAATCCAAACCGTCGTGCGCTGTTTCGCCCGATCGATGCCGATCGCGACCAGAGCTGGTTCCTGTTTGCAACGACCCAGGAGCAGATCGATTACCTGCGTTTTCCGCTCGGCGGCATGTCGAAGGCGGATGTGCGGCTTCTCGCCGAAGACATGGGGCTGGTCGTTGCCAAGAAGGCCGATAGTCAGGACATATGTTTCGTCCCGCAGGGCAAGTATGCCGATATCATCAACAAGGTGAAGCCGAATGCTGCGCTGTCCGGCGAGATCGTCCATATCGACGGTCGGGTGCTCGGCCGCCACGAAGGCATCCTGCATTACACGATCGGCCAGCGGAAGGGGCTCGGCGTTGCGACCGGCGAGCCGCTCTACGTGGTCTATCTCGATGCGCGCGGTCGCCGGGTGATCGTCGGGCCGCGGGAGGCGCTGGAAACGCGCCGGGTTTATCTGCGCGATGTCAACTGGATCGGCGACAAGACGCTGGCTGACGATGCGCGCACCGGCTTTGACTGTTTTGCCAAGGTGCGCTCCACGCGCCCGCCCACGCCTGCCACGCTGCATGCGGATGAAAACGGCATCTATGTGGATCTGGCGATCGGCGAAGCAGGCGTGGCGCCCGGCCAGGCCTGCGTGCTCTATTCGGCGGAAGGGGCGGATGCACGCGTCTATGGCGGCGGTTTCATCGACCGCTCGGAGCGGGATGCGGCGGCAGAAGCATCGCTGAAGGCGCTTCTTTCGACGCCGGCGGCAGCCTGAGCAGCGTTTGAAAATTCGCGCGCAGAAAGCCCTGGCTTTTTGCCGCAAGCGCGCTTGACTTTGGTCGGAGCATCCCTTTATAAGCCCTCCAGCGCGCCGGACGGGTCACACAGTTGACACGCGGAAGTCGCTCTTGGCGGGGTAGCTCAGTTGGTGAGAGCGCAGGATTCATAACCCTGAGGTCGGCGGTTCAATTCCGCCCCCCGCTACCAAATTCTTCTATTTATCAAGATGTTCGACAAAGATGTCCGCCTTGCAGGAGGCGTGAGAGCGGGCTTTTGACCCGCTCTACGGCAAGCTTCAGTCTGGTCAGAGGGCAAGCGTCTGCAGCTTGAGCGCTGCGGCAACGCGGCGGACATGGGCGGGATCCTGATCCGCGCCGGCTTCGATGGCTTCCAGTTCTTCAACCGTCAGGCCGCAGGTAATGGCCAGGTCTTCCAGGCTATAGCCGGATGCACGACGCCCTTCGGCGATCGCGCCGGCGATGGAGACAGGCTGGCTTTTATCAAAATTGGTCTGGGACATTGTCATTATCAACTCCTTTGGTAGTGCCGACCAAGGTCGGAAATTTTGGGCATCAGCTCAAAGGACGCTGCGCGATACGCGGTGAACTTGCTGCAGCGCAACATAGATAGTCCTTTCTGCCGCAGAGTCCAAGGTTTTGCGCAGGCACGTCGCCGAAGCCGTGCGTATTTCGGTCCGCACCAAGGATCGGCAACCCGTCATCCTTGTATACACCGCGCCGGTTAGCGAGATGCTGGCCGATTGATGTAAATTAGAGATATCTTGCATAAAGGCGGCAATCACAACCGAACGGAGCCTGCAGTAGTGTCATAGACGGTTTTCTGCCGGATTTTTGCCGGCATTTCGCCATCTTGACGACCGCTTCGACTTGCGGTGAAATCAATATGGGCATGATGCCCTTCCAACTGGAGGCTTGAATGATGATAGCAGGCTTTATGCAGTTTGGTTTCGACCTGTTTGGCTTGGGGCAGAAATCCACGCTCAGCCATGAACGCAAAAGTGATCAGGCGGTTGCACGCGAAGGGAATGGGCCGGACAAAAAGGCCGATGCGACCGAAGAGAGGGATCTGCCCTCGGATGCCTTTTTCTGGGGCATGTACCCGATCTACTGACGCCTGATCTGAACGCGTGCCCGCATTGCACTATGGCCATGAGGGCGGCGGGCGGAGAAATATTCGGCCGCGGATGCGCTGGATCAAACGATTTGCCGCCTTGCGTGTTAGCTCCTTGAAGCCTGACGCGGCCTGGTGTGGTTGCGTTCGATGATCCTCGCCCTGGAGCGCTCCGCCGATGTCCCAACCGATGTCTCCGCCCGCTATTCTGTGCATCACCCTCAACCCGACGCTTGATCTGTCGAACGATGTCACGCGCATCGTGCCGACCCACAAGATGCGGGTGCGCAACCAACGCCAGGAAGTGGGGGGAGGCGGCGTCAACGTAGCGCGGCTCATTGCCGAAATGGGCGGCGAGCCGGATGTGGCGGTGCTGTCAGGCGGCGCCACCGGAACCATTCTCGTCGAGGCGCTGAGGGCGCTGCCGCTCGGGCTGCATATCTTTCCCATCAATGGCTCCGTGCGCATCGCCTTCATGGTTCATGAGGATGAGAGCGGGCTTGAATATCGCTTCGTGCCGGAAGGTCCGGTGGTTTCGCCGCTCGAAGTGGAACCGGTGATGGACCTCGTCGGAGAGCGGAGATGGGCCTATGTTGTCGCAAGCGGCAGCCTGCCCCGCGGCGTTTCATGTGATACGTACGCCCGCATGGCGCGATTGACGGCGGCAAACGGGGGGCGTTTCGTGCTGGACGCGTCCGGCGAGGCGCTGTCGGCAGCGATTGCCGAGGGCGGCATCTTTCTCTTCAAGCCGAGCCTCAGCGAACTGGAACGGCTCGTCGGCCATGGGCTGGATATCGAGACGGCCGCAGCCTTTGCCGCCGACCTCGTCGCCCGCGGTGTGACCCGTTATGTGGCGCTGACGCTGGGGGAGGAGGGCGCCCTGCTGGTTGGCCCGGAAGGGCGCCTTCTGATGCCGGCGATCAGGGTGACGGTGCGCTCGGCCGTCGGTGCCGGAGACAGTTTTGTCGGCGCAATCGTCTGGGCGCTGTCGAAGGGACAGGATATCCGCGAGGCCTTCCGCTTCGGTCTTGCAGCCGGTGCCGCCGCCGTCATGACGGAAGGAACCGAACTCTGCCAACGCGCAGATATTTTGAGACTGTATGGTGATGCCTGCGCTGCCCGCCACGAGGAGCAGGCGGCTGCCTGGCTGGCGAGCGCGTGACCGCGTGAGGAGCAAAGGGGCGAAGCCTGCGGCTTTTGCCCCCTGTTTTTGACAGAGATCATATGGGGCGGGGGCTGATGCGCCTAAGCTCCTTTTCAACGAGGCCGACGCGGCCTTGGCAAAGGGAGCACCATCATGTTGTTCAAGACAGTTCTGGCCATCATCGGCAGCCATGAAGACGCCGCCGACATCAACCGCGCGACCGATCTTGCAGGCCAGCTCGGCGCCCATCTTTCGCTTCTGGTGGTGGATATCGCAGCGCCCCCGACGGTTGGCGATTATCCGGTCGGCACCGCCTGGCTCGACCAGCGCGTCGAAGATCTGAAGACGCTTCACGCGGTCGCCGATCTGGCGCGAACCCACTGCGAAACCGCCGAAATTCCCTTCGACATCGACCGCTTCTATACCGAGCGGTCCTTCCTCGCTGATACGATCTTCCAGCGGGCGCTCTATGCCGATCTCGTCGTGGTGGGGCCGAAGCTCCGGGCGCAGTCGGCCCTCATCAATGCCGTGGTGGACGGCGCCGTGTTCGATGCCGGGCGTCCCCTGCTGCTGCTGCCGGCCGGGCAGGCGCCGGTCAAGGTGAAGACGGTGCTTCTGGCCTGGAACTCCCGTGCCGAAGCCGGGCGGGCGGCCCGCGAGGCGATCGAAATCCTCACCCAGGCGGAAAGCGTGCATGTGACGCTGATCGATCCGGATGCGTCCTATACGGTCAATGGCGGTGAACCGGGGGCGGATGTCGCAGCCTTTCTGGCGCGCCACGGCGTGACCGTCGTGGTAGACCAACTGCCGAGTGGTGGCCGTCCCGTCGAGGATGTGCTGAAAAGCCATGCGGGCGAGATCGGAGCCGACCTGATCGTCATGGGTGCCTATGGCCATTCACGCCTGCGCGAACGGGTCTTTGGTGGCGTCACCCAGGCGCTTCTTGAAGAGGCGCCGGTGCCAGTCCTTATCGCCCGCTGATCAGCCGAGCTCCAGCGTCGTGACGCCAAAGACAAGGCGCTCCTCGCAGATGAGGGGAGCGCCGTGAACCATGCGCTTCGTTTCAAAGCCTTTTGCAAAACCAAGGCCGGCGAGATGGGTGGAGAACGCCGTCTGGCTTTCCGGCACGTCGATGGACAGCGTTTCTGGTCCGGCCGCCGTCGCGAGCGCCGAAAACAGGGTTTCCGCATCCTGATCGGTGCTGGCAAACAGCGGCCCGATCTTCACCCCCTCATGACAGCGGCGCGCGACACCGTAGCCGGCAAGCTCTTGTCCGCGAAAGATCGCGCGGGCGATCCGCGGCGGCTTCAGCCATTGCTGCAGGAAAGCCGCGCGCGGGGCTGGAAAGGCGAGGCTATCAAAGGCTTCGATCGCGTCGAAATGCTCGGGGGCGACCGAGACCACGGGGGAATGAAGGGGCGGCAGCGCCGGATAGCGCCCGCTCCAGCGCAGGGTGCCATAGGTCGGCACGAAGCCCATGCGGGCATAGTTTGCCTGCTGCGCCGGCACACCATCAAGCCCGATGCTGCGGCCGGAAAGATAGGTCATGGCCTGGTCCCACGCCTTCAGGCCATAGCCCTTGCCGCGGTGGTCCGGGTGGCTGATGTACAGACCGATGAAGCCGAAGGTTTCGCCGTAAGCCACGGCGGAGATGCCGGCAACCATCTGTCCATCGACGAAACAGCCGAAGAAGCCGGACGGATCGGCGGCGTGAAAAGCGGCCGCATCGTCAAGTCCGGGGTTCCAACCCTCTGCCTTCGCCCATCCGATGAGCTGGCTGAGTTCTGCAGGCGTCAGCACCCGGATCTTGGCCGTCGTCATGCGGTCATCGCCTTGGGCCGAAACCCTTCCAGAAGACCGAGATAGGGCTTCTCCACCGGAGAGGCATAGGCACCGCGCTTGGCGGTGGAGAGTTTTAGCGTCACCAGTGCTTCCGCCTGTTTGACGGCCGCCGCCACGCCATCCACCACCGGCACGCCGAATTCGCGGGAGAGTTCTGCCGTGAGATCCGCCATGCCGGCGCAGCCGAGCACGATGGCATCTGCCCGGTCATCGCGAAGGGCCGCCGTGATTTCGGCGCGCAACCGTTCGCCGGCATTGGAGGAGGGGTCTTCTAGCGAGAGCACCGGAATATCGGCGGCGCGCACCTTGACCCGGCCGGTCATACCATAGCGCTGCACCAGATGTTCGATGGGCAGGCGCGAGCGCTCCATGGTGGTGACGATCGTCGTGCGCTGGGAAATGAAGGCGGCAGAGGCAAGCGCCGCCTCGCAGATGCCGATCACGGGAATGACGGCAAGGGCACGCGCCGCATCAAGCCCGGTATCGTCGAAACAGGCGATGATGGCGGCATCGGCGCCGGCCTTTTCGCCCTCGGCAAGTTCGACCAGCAGGCCGGGCACGGCAAGCGCCTCGTCATAATAGCCTTCGATGGAGACCGGACCCATCTTCGAGGTGACGGGCATGATCTCGGTGCCGATGGCCGCGACTCGGCGTGCCGCATCCGCGGCCGTCGCCGTCATGCTTTCGGTGGTGTTCGGATTGATCAGGAGAATGCGCATCGATCAGCCTTTGGACCGGTGACGGTTCATGGCGATGATGAGCCCGAGCGTTCCGGCAATGACGAGGAAGGAAAAGACGGTGGTGACGGTGCCGAGCGCATAAAGCACCGGCGTCGTGACATTGGTCGTCATGCCATAGATCTCGAGCGGCAGCGTATTGTAGGTGCCGGCCGTCATCAGCGTGCGGGCAAATTCGTCATAGGAGAGCGTGAAGCCGAACAGGCCGACGCCGATGAGGGATGGGGCAATCATCGGCAGGACGACATAGCGGAACGTCTGCCAGGAGGTGGCGCCGAGATCGCGCGCGGCTTCCTCGTAGGAGGGGGAAAACCGGTTGAACACGGCAAACATGATCAGCACGCCAAACGGCAGCGTCCAGGTGAGGTGGGCGCCGAAGGCCGAGGAATACCAGGCCGGCTGGATGCCGAACTGCTGGAAGACGACGCCGATGCCGAGCGAGATGATGATGGAGGGCACGACGAGACTTGCGACCGACAGATAGAACAAAACGGTCGCACCCAGAAACTTGCGCCGGAAGGCAAGGCCGGCGAGCAGCGACACGGCAACGGTCACCAGCATCACCATGATGCCGAGCATCAGCGAGCGGCGGAACGAACCGCCGAAATCGCCCACCGCCTGTGTTTCCAGAAGATTGGCAAACCACCGCAGCGACACGCCGTTCAGCGGAAAGGTCAGCCCCCCGTTCGGCCCCTGGAAGGACAGGATGAGGATGGCCGACAGCGGCCCGTAGAGAAACAGCACGAAGAGGCCGAAGAAGATAGCGAGGATATAGAATTCGCGGGAGCGCTTGTCGGCATACATCGGTTAAAGCTCCTTGCGGATATCGACGATGCGCAGGATGCCCGCGACCATCAGGAGAACGAGGACGAGCAGCACCACGGCATTAGCGGCCGCTGCCGGATATTGCAGAAGCGACATCTGGTTCTTCATCATCAGCGCGACAGACGCGCTCTGGCCGCCGGACATCACCTGCACGGTCGAAAAATCCGCCATCACCAGCGTAACGACAAAGATGGTGCCGATCGCCATGCCGGGCTTTGCGAGCGGCAGGATGACGTTGGTGAGCACCTGAACGCTGGAGGCGCCGGCATCGCGCGCAGCTTCTACAAGGCTTTTATCGATGCGCATCAGTGTGTTGAAGATCGGCGTCACCATGAACAGCGTGTAGAGATGCACCATGGCGAGCACCACGGCAAAATCCGAATAGAGCAGCCATTCCACCGGTTCGGACACGAGGCCCGCATGGATCAGCCCGGAATTGATCAGGCCGTTTCGCCCGAGCACCGGGATCCAGGAAATCATGCGGATGATGTTGGAGGTGAGGAAGGGCACGGTGCAGACGAGAAACAGCACCATCTGCATGGCGGCGGTGCGGATGTGGAAGGCAAGGAAATAGGCGACCCAGAAGCCGATGAACAGCGTGATCGCCCAGACCAGGAAGGCGAATTTCAGCGTATTGAGATAGGTCTTCCAGGTCACCCACGAGCCCAGCGTCTCGGTATAGTTGAAGGTGACGAAATCCGGATACATCTGGGCAAAGTCATAGTCCCAGAAGCTGACGGTGACGATCATCAGCAGCGGCAAAAGCAGGAAGGCGCCGAGAATGAGCGTGAGCGGCGTTGCCTGGATATAGGAGACAAGCTTGAGCGGCAGCCGCAGGCTGCGTTTCGGCTTCGGTTCGCCAACACCGATGAAGCGTACTGTGGTCATATCGTCTCCTGTCGGGAAAGTCCCCTCTGGCCTGCCGGCCATCTCCCCCACAAGGGGGAGACCGCAAGCGGCCAAGTCCTGCCCTCCGTGGAGGGAATACTCCGCAGCGAGCCGCGGAGCGCGTTTGTCGTCCGGCGCGTCCTCTTGTCCGGATCCTGCTTCAAGACCGAAGCAGGTCCGCGGATCTCCCTCCCCCTTGTGGGGAGGGCTATCGCATATGAAACAAGTCCCCTCCCAAACCCTCCCCACAAGGGGGAGGGCTTAACCCGGCCGCACCCTCTGATGCGGGAACGGGACGCTTGCCGCATCGTATCTCCCCCCGTGTGGGGGAGATGCCCGGCAGGGCAGAGAGGGTCTTATTTCAATTGCGATAGCCGTACCCTTGTGGGGAGGGTGGCCGGTAGGCCGGGAGGGGTATGTCTGGAGAGGAGGAGCAGGAATATTCCCCGAGCCTCCCCTGCAGGGATATCCGACCTTAAGCTGCGATGAACTCGTTCCAGCGGCGGACCATGTAGCGGTCTTCGTCCATCACGGAGTTCCAGCAGGCGACCTTGCCCATGCGGTCTTCGAAGGAACCGCCATCGCGCACGGCGCCGGCCTTTTCCATGACCTTGCCTTCCGGCGAGAGAATGTCGCCCTGGGCAGGCTTGCCTTCGATCCAATAGCCCCACTCGTCGGCCGACATATGGCCCTTTGCCGTTTCCATGGCGGCCGAATAGTAGCCCTGGCGGTTGAGGTAGGCGCCGACCCAGCCGGACGTGTACCAGTTGATATATTCATAGGCGGCATCGAGCTGCGCCCCCTTGAGGTGGGAGGCCAGACCCAGACCGCCGCCCCAGGAACGATAGCCTTCCTTCAGCGGCTGGTATTTGCAGGCGATGCCCTTGGAGCGCACGGCAGCAACCGCCGGCGACCACATGGACTGGATGACCACTTCGCCAGACGCCATCAGGTTGACCGACTCGTCGAACGACTTCCAGAAGGCGCGGAACTGGCCGCCCTGCTTGGCCTTGATGAGGAAATCGATCGTCTTGTCGATCTCCTCCTTCGTCATGTTACCCTTGTCCTTGTACTTGATGTTGCCCATCGCCTCCATGATCATGGCGGCATCCATGATGCCGATGGAAGGGATGTTGAGGATGGAGGTCTTGCCCTTGAAGGCGGGGTCCATGATATCGGCCCAGGAGGTGATCTCGCGGCCGACGAGGTCGGGGCGGATGCCGAGCGTATCGGCATTGTAGATCGTCGGCATCATGGTGAACCACTGGGTTTCACCCTTGGCGAATTTCTTGTCGCCCGGCTTTTCGACGAAGCCGACCGTGTGCGGGGCCGTGCCCTGCGCAATGACGCTGTCCGGCTTCAGTTTGCCGGTTTTGAACAGCGGAACGACCTTGTCGTAATATTTCAGCTTCTTCACGTCCATCGGCTGGATGACGCCGGCGGCAAAGACCTTTTTCAGGATCCAGTATTCGATATCGGCGATGTCGTAGGAATTGGGCTGCGTCACGGCGCGCTGGGCGGCTGCGTCCGAATCGGTTGCCGTCATTTCCAGCGTGATACCGAGGTCTGCCTTGCACTTTTCGGCAATGGCATTGATGTTCGACACGCCGGTGCCGAACTGGCGCAGCGTGATCGGGTTCTGCGCCCAGATGGTCGGGAAGCCGGTGATGGCGCCCGAGCCGGCAGCAAGGCCGGCGGCGGCAGAGGCCGTTTTCAGCAGGCTGCGGCGGCTGATGCCCGTAGGCTTGCTCGTTGTATTGGTCATGCCATGTCTCCTCTGAAGGTTGTTGTTTGTGTTTTGGCTCGTGGTTAGGAGGGGCGCCCGAGAACGATCACGTCCTCGGCGTTCCAGGACAGCTGGATGGCTTCGCCGACCTTGACGGGATTGGCAAAGAACACCTTGTCGCTGAGGATGGCCGTGAAATCCTCGATGCCGGCGCCGTTGACGGCGAGCTTCACGGAGGAGCCACGATATTCGATATTGTTGATGGTGCCGGTAAACCCGTAGCCGTCTGCGGCGTCCACACCCACCTGAACGCGGTCGGTGCGGATGGCGATATCGGCCGGAGCGCCGATCTCGGCGGTGTCCGCCGGTGCCGAAAAGCTTGCGCCGGCGGCGACGGCAAGCGTCAGGCGGCCTTCGCTGACCTCGGTCACCCGGCCGGAAATCACGTTGTGATCGCCCATGAAACGGGCAACGAAGGCGGTCGCCGGACGCTCGAACACCGTGCGTGGCGGCGCTGCCTGCTCGATGCGACCATCGTTCATCACGACGACCAGGTCGGCGAGCGCCATCGCCTCTTCCTGGCTGTGCGTCACATGCACGAAGGTGATGCCAAGCGAGGTCTGCAGCTTCTTCAACTCGGCGCGCATGCGCACCTTGAGGAAGGGATCGAGCGCCGACAGCGGCTCGTCCAGCAGCAGCGCCTCCGGATCGGTGATCAGTGCGCGGGCAAGCGCCACGCGCTGCTGCTGGCCGCCCGAAAGCTGGGCAGGCCGTCTCGTCGCATAGGCATCGAGCTGCATCAGCTTCAGCATGTCGAGCGCCTTGGCGCGGCGGGTCTCCTTGTCGACGCCCTTCATCTTCAGCGAGAAGGCAACATTGTCGACAAGATCGAGATGGGGAAACAGCGCATAGGACTGGAACATCATCGCCGTGCCGCGCTCGGCCGGCGCCAGATCGGTAACGTTCTTGTTGCCCAGCAGAACATCGCCGCTGGTGATCGTCTCGTGGCCGGCGATCATGCGCAGCGTCGTCGTCTTGCCGCAGCCGGAGGGGCCGAGCAGGCAGCAGTAACTGCCGGCGGGGATTTTGAGGCTGATCGAGTGGACGGCCGTGGTGGTGCCGTAGACCTTCGAGACCGAAGCGATGTCTATTTCTGCGGCTTTCGTCATGGGGACTCCCTTGTCTTGGCCAACAGCAATGCATGCGCCGTGCCAAGTGCTGCTTCATCTGGAATCTCGGGCACTTAATTGATGTCGACGGGCAGTGCTCAATCTGGATGCACATGGACTGAGCTATGGCTGCGCAAAAAATAGACGATTGTGTACGATGCCACCACTTGATTGTATCCATCGCGCAAAGGAAGCGCGGTTCCCGCTTTGCAGTGACGGCTGTTCGCGTTACACAAGAGCAAAACGGGAACCTGCAATGCAGATCAGCGACAAAATCAGCCCCTTCGACCTGGTGCCGGACGATCGGGCGCTTGCCATTCGCGAGGCACTTCGCAACGCCATTGTCGACCGGCGCCTGGTGCCGGGCACCAAATTGTCGGAAAGCGAAGTGGGCGCGCTTTTCGATGCCAGCCGCACGGTGGTGCGCGCTGCCCTCCAGATGCTGGCTTTCGAGGGGCTGGTGCGGGCGGAGCGCAACCGCGGCGCCTTCGTCTCCAATCCGACGCCGGAAGAGGCCCGCCAGGTGTTTGCCTCACGGCGTCTTCTGGAGCCCGGCATCGTCACGGCCGCCATCGAGCGTATCACCAGCGCCGATCTCGATGCCTTCCGCCACCAGCTGCAGGAAGAGGCGCGCTATATGAGCGAGCATGGGCCGGCTGCGAGGCGGGCGGAAATCAAGGCCTCCGGCGATTTCCACCTGATGCTGGCAAGCGTTGCCGGCAACGCCATCCTGCAGCGCTTCATGGATGAGCTTGTGGCGCGCTCGTCGCTGGTCATCGCGCTCTATGGCAGCACCGGCGTCTCGCGCTGCGGCCACGGCGAACATGGCGAGATCCTCGACGCACTGGAACGCCGGGATGCCGTCCGCGCCTCTGCCCTGATGCTGCACCATATCGACCACATCGAAGCCGATCTTGATCTGCGCGTGCGCGAAGGCCTTGCGCTGAAGGATGCGCTGGACGTCTAGATAACCGTTCTGCGTCCTGAATAGAAACGACCCCGGATCGGGCGGATCCGGGGTCCCGTTGTCGGAGCTCGCCTTGGGTGATCAGGCGGCGCGGGCGTACTGGCCGGAGCGCTGTGCTTCCGCCAGGCGGAACTGGCCGAGCAGGCGGGTCAGCGTTTCGGCTTCGGTCGACAGCTGGTGGGCTGTGGCCGTTGCCTCTTCCACCATGGCGGCGTTCTGCTGGGTGCCCTGGTCCATGGTGTTGACGGCGGTGTTGATTTCCTGAAGGCCGAGTGACTGTTCGCGATAGGCGTCGGCAATCGCCTGCACGTGGCCGGTGATGTGCTGCACCTGGTTGACGATGCCTTCGAGCGCCTTGCCGGTATTGCCGACAAGCGTCACGCCATTGGCCACCTGGGCGCTCGACGTGTTGATCAGCCCCTTGATTTCCTTGGCGGCCTGAGCCGAGCGCTGGGCAAGCTCACGCACTTCCTGCGCCACCACCGCAAAGCCCTTGCCGGCTTCCCCGGCACGCGCGGCTTCGACGCCGGCATTGAGGGCAAGCAGGTTGGTCTGGAAGGCGATCTCGTCGATCACGCCGATGATGTTGGAAATCTCGCCGGAAGACTGTTCGATGGCATGCATGGCATCGACGGCCGAGCGCACCACGGTGCCGGAATTGCGGGCATCCTCGCCGGTTGCGACCACCAGCTTGCGGGCCTCTTCCGCCCGCTTTGCACCATCGCGCACGGTGGTGGTGATCTCTTCAAGGGCTGCTGCCGTCTGCTCGACGGAGGCTGCCTGCTGTTCGGTGCGGCGGGAAAGATCGTCGCTGGAGGTGCGGATCTCGTTGGCGCCGGCGGTAATAGCCTGCGCATTGGTGCCGACCAGCTGCATGGCCTGGTTGAGCTTTTCCACCGAATGGTTGAAGTCGTTGCGCAGCGTGTCAAGCTTGGCGGTAAAGGGGCGCTCGATGCGGTGCGACAGGTCGCCATCGGCCAGGGCGCGAAGTCCGCCTGCCAGCGCCTGCACCACTTCGGCGAGCGTGCCCGCTTCTTCCGAGCGGATCGCCTCATTGGCGGCCCTTTCGGCATCGGCCTGGCGACGCGTGGCTTCGGCGGCTGCCGCAAGGCGGGCCCGTTCCTGGGCATTGGTGCGGAAAATGTCGACGGTCTTGGCCATGGCGCCGATTTCGTCCTTCCGGTCCGTTCCGGCAATTTCTGTCTCGGTTTCGCCGTCGGCAAGCGCGGTCATGCGCTGCCGCAGCAATTCCATCGGCCGGGTGATACCGGCGCGGGACATGTAGAAGGCAAGCGCAATGGTGGCGAGCACGCTGATCACAAGAGTTACGACGCTCGTGGTGATGATGGAGGACGTGTCGCTGGAGATGGTCTTGCCGCCATTGGCCACCATTTCGTTGAGCGCGGTATTATTGGCGCCCGATTTGGTCGAGAAGACCGGGGACAGCTGGTCGAGCGAGCGCACCAGCGCGATCGCCTCGTCATTGCGCCCAGCCTGCTTTGCGGCGACGACCTTGTCGTAGACGACGCCAAACTGGTCCATCAGGTCCATCAACTCGTCCGACGGCGGCTTCAGGGCCGGCACCATGCGGCCGATATCGACCATCTTCGTCTTGGCGCCGTCGAGATTGCGCACGAAGGCGGCTTTTCCTTCGTCATAGGCCGGCGAACCGGTTTCGCTCAGCGCAACGCGCGTGATGGCATTGACCGCCGTCCACATGCCGGCCGACGAGCGGGCGCCGAGAACCGCGGCCGCTGCATTGTTGGCGATGAAGTTCGCATAGCGATCATTGACGCTGTCAAAGCGATTGCTGATGTAGAAAATACCGCTCAGGGAAACCAGCCCGAGAAACAGGATGACGGACAGGATCTTCGTCCGGATCGACAAGTGTCGTAACATCTTTGACCTATTGAAAGCGCAAAGGCTGAAGTAAGGCGACCTCCTGTCTCCTCCTTGCCCGGGAAAAGGCAGCAAATTGTCTCGATCAAAGAAATTTTTCCATCCTGCCCGGCATGGACAGTCCGGCAAATTGGTTAAGTCCGGGTATAGCCAAAGTGACAAACTATAGTAATAGCGGCCGCCGCACCGCACCGTCTCCTGACCTTTTAATGCTTATCTTAGCCGATACTGCCGCCTGGTCATCTGGAACCAAACGGCGGGATTGACGTTGGGTGCTGGCTTAATAACGAGCCTGCCGCAACAGGCGGGCGACAAGGAGACTATCATGCTGAAGGTGATCCAGAGCGCGGGTCTTGCGCTTGCCATGGCGGTGACGGGCCTGAGTGCTGCGACGACCGCGCAGGCGCAACAGATGGAGCTGCGGGTTGGCCCGGACGGAGTCCGTCCGGTGATTCGCGACAACGACCGTGACCGCCGCGGCCCGCCGCGCCGCGGCTGCAGCGAACGCGAAGCCCGCGCCGCCGCCCGCGATTCCGGTCTGCGCGATCCGCAAGTGGTGCGCGTAACGCCCGGCCGCGTCGTGGTGCAGGGCTTTACCCGTCGTGGCCCAAGCCGCATCACCTTTGCCAATGAGCGCGGCTGCCCGGAAATCTGAGCGGCATCCCTTCTTAGCCGAACCATCGTCGGTTCACTTGACCCTGGAAAGCGCAAGACAGCTTTCCGGGGTTTTTCATGGCCCTATCTTCGCCATTGACCTGCAAAGCTTCCTTGCAAGCCGCATCTGGCAATCGGGTCAAAAAACCATTCGGGCAGCCCAGGCGCGTTCGGTCGCCGGTGCCTCATCGGTCGTCACCTGGTCGGGCTTCAGCGCCATGAGGGCAGAGAAATGCGCCCATTCCTCATCGCTGAAACCGGTCTCGGCGTTTTGAAGGTTGAAGGTCCAGGCATCCACCTTGCAGCCATGGGCGTGGCAGAGGGAGATGAGGTCGAGGCCCTGCGCGGAGGCTTTCAGCACCAGCGGCCAGGACAGATAGATCGTGTCGGGTTGCGTCGGCCCCTGCAGATCCGACCGAAGTTCGGCCTCCACGGCTGCCGGGCCACGGGCGTGAAGGAGTTCCAGCAGCTTGTCGGTCGGGTCGATGCCGCGGGCGAGATCGGGCAGGCGGTGTCCGATCGCAACGATCAGGTCGAGATCGCCGGCGCTGACGATGATCGAGCGGTCGGCACTGCCGAAATGCTCGACGAGATGCGACAGGCCGCCTTCGCCGATCGTTGCAAGATCATCCTTCATGTCGAACTGCAACAGCGCTTGCGGATGGGCGGTGGTCAGCATCCGGGCAAGGTCTTCGCTGAGAATGGGCGGCGTGCCGCCTGCCTTCATGGCAAGCTGGCGCAGATCGTCTGCCGATGCCGCGCGCACCGGGCCATGGCCATTCGTTTCTCCTTCCAGATCGGCATCATGCAGCACCACGAAGCCGCCATCGCCGCGTACCCTGAGATCGAGCTCCATGGATGCCCCGAGCGAAAAGCCGAGCGCCATCGTTTCGGCGGAAAATAGCGGGGCCGAAAGCGTCAGCCGAAGCCGGTGCCATTTGAGCCGGGTGCGATGCCCGTCGTGGAGAATGTCGAGACCGGGCGCGGATGTGTGCATGAGGATACCTTCACCTGTAACGTTTGCCCCCGGCACAGGGCGGAGGGCCTGGAGGTCGATGCCGTAGCACGGCCGGATGACAGAATTTTTCAAGGCCGATGGTCAGGCGGCAGGAGTGCCATGGCGATCCACCCGATGTCCATGCAAATGAGGGGGGATGGCATCGTTCACGCATCCGATGGGGGACGTGATCAGGTCACCGGCGACCGCATGGCCCGGATCTGGCGCGTACGGATAACGGGAACATCTGCCCCTTGCGCAGAGTTCGACCCTTGAATCCCATCATGAAAGCGAGGTTGACGCATGTCACAAAACCATCCCACGCCGCCCTTTTCCCAGCCGAAGATTGCCATGCCTGGCCTTACCAAAGAGATGCAGCCGGTGCCGGATCACGGTGAAAGCTCCTATCGCGGTTCGGGCAGGCTCGCCGGCAAGAAGGCCGTCATTACCGGTTCCGACAGCGGTATCGGCCGCGCGGTTGCCATCGCCTTTGCCCGCGAGGGCGCGGACGTCGTGATCTCCTATCTCGACGAAGACGAGGATGCGGCGGAAACGGCACGTCTCGTGGAAGAGGCCGGCCGCAAGGCGGTGCTGGTGGCGGGCGACCTGCAGTCGCCGGAGCATTGCCGCAAGGTGATCGACACGGCCGTCCAGCAACTGGGCGGCATCGACATCCTGGTCAACAATGCCGCGCATCAGGCGACATTTCCCTCCATTTCCGAGATTTCTGACGAGGAATGGGAGCTGACGTTCAAGGTCAACATCCACGCGATGTTCTATCTGACGAAGGCGGCTGTCGCGCATATGAAGCCGGGCAGCGCCATCATCAACACCACGTCGATCAATGCCGATAGCCCCAACCCGTCCCTGCTCGCCTATGCAACGACGAAGGGGGCGATCCAGAATTTCACCGCAGGCCTTGCACAGATGCTCGCGGAACAGGGCATCCGCGCCAATGCGGTTGCACCCGGTCCGATCTGGACGCCGCTCATCCCGTCCACAATGCCGGAGGAGTCGGTCAAATCCTTCGGCCAGCAGGTGCCGATGAAGCGTCCGGGCCAGCCGGCGGAACTGGCGACGGCCTATGTGATGCTCGCCGATCCGCTGTCCAGTTATGTCTCGGGCGCGACCATTGCGGTGACCGGCGGCAAGCCGATCATCTGATCGGCGGCTTGCCGCGGCAGAAGGATGCCGCGAGATCTACGAGTTTTTGAAGGCGGCGGGTCTCCTGCCGCCTTTCTCCGTTGCGGGTTTAGGGCTTTCTGTCCGGCGTGATCGATCGTGTGACGTTTTCATCGATCAGGCGTGCGCCGCGCTGGCGGGTGAGATAGCGCCAGATCCACTGGATGGTGACCAGCAGCCGCTTCTCGAAATTCACCAGCAGGTAGACATGGACCAGCGCCCAGAGGAACCAGGCGATACGGCCCTTAAGTCTCCACTTTCCGAAATCAAAAATGGCGGCATGGCGGCCGATCACGGCGGTATTGCCGCGATTGTTGAAGTGGAAGGGCGCAGACGCTTTGCCATCGAGGAGTTCATGGCGTAGCGCCTTGCCGAGATACTGGCCCTGTTGCTTTGCCACCTGCGCAAGCGCAGGGAGCGGCTTTCCGGCCTCGTCCGTGCCAAGCGCCGTGTCGCCAAGCGCAAAGATGTCGGTATGGCCGGATACCCTCAGAGTGCCATCGACCGGAATGCGCCCGCCGGCCTTGCCCTCGACGCCGAGCCAGCCGGCGGCGGGCGAAGCCTTGACGCCGGCGCCCCAGATGACATTGGCGGTGCGGATCGTCTCGCCATTGGCAATCACGATCCCGTCCGAGATGTCTTCGACCATGCGGCCGGTCATCACCTCCACGCCCATGCGGTCAAGCTCGCGCCTGGCATAGGTGGTGAGTTCCTCCGGGAAGGCAGCCAGAATCCGCGGACCCGCCTCCACCAGCAGCACGCGAAAATGCTCGGGCGCCAGCTTGCGGAAATCCCGCGTGATCATGAAGCGGCCAAGCTCTGCAATTGCGCCGGCCATTTCCACGCCGGTCGGCCCGCCGCCGATGATCACGCTGGTAAGCAGCGCCTTCTTCTCCTCGGGGTCCTGCGACATCTCGGCCCGCTCGAAGGCGACAAGCAGCCGGTGGCGGATCTGGCGCGCCTCGTGGATGGTTTTTAGCCCCGGGGCAAGCGCCCGCCACTCGTCATGGCCGAAGTAATTGTAGTCCGAACCGGTCGCAATGATCAGCCGGTCGTAAGGCACCGGAAGCGCCTGATCGAGCAGCACCATGCGGGTACTCGCATCAATACCGGTGACCTCCGCCAGCATCACCTTGATATTGTGATAGCGCCCCAGCGTGCGGCGGATCGGCTCGGAAATATCGGCGGGGGAGAGGGCGGCGGTTGCTACCTGGTAAAGCAGAGGCTGGAAGAGATTGTGATTGCGCCGGTCAATGACCGTCACGTCGATCGCCGTGTTGCCAAGCTCGCGCGCAACCGCCAGCCCGCCAAAGCCTGCCCCGACAATGACCACCCGAAGGGGCCTGCCGCGTGCTGCACCGTCTGGCGCCTGTTGCGGCCGTTCGGTCTGCAGCGTGCTGGTATAGGGGTGGAAGCTCATCGGCACTGTCTCCGTCTCCGGTTGCGAAAGGACCGGATGCGGACCCGAACCCATTGTTCCGTCAAAGGTTCCTGCGTGGGTGATGGAACCTTTGCTGCGCGCCATCGTTGAAGCAGCGAAACAAAATGGAGCCTGGGTATGAACAGCATCGTCTGGCTTGTCGGAGCCGTCGTCATCGTCATTGCGGTCCTCAATCTGGTCGGGTTCGCCTGATCCTGAACCCCGAAGGCCACCCCTGTGAAGGTGGCGAACTGATCAAAGGAGAGAAAACATGAACAGCATCGTCTGGCTCGTTGGAGCCGTCGTCATCGTCATCGCAATCCTGTCTTTCGTCGGCCTCGCCTGAGGTTCTAACGACAGTCACGGACGTTGTTTAAAAGGTGCTGCCTTCCTCGGGCGGCACCTTTTTTCGTGCGCGGGTGACAGCGAACGGCAGATACGGATCTGCGGCCACAGGGGGAGGTCCCCGTGGCCGCAGGCAGTTATCAGGCGGAGATCAGCACGCAGAAGGGCTGGCGGGCGAGCAGGTCGCCCAGGCGAAGTTCGGCGGCCGGCTGGATGACGGCGTCGGTCAGCAGATCCCGATAGCCATGGCCGGCAAGGCCGACATCCAGCTTCAAGACGCTTTCCGTCCAGAGCGTGGGGGAGGGCAGTTGCGTCCCCGTTTCGCCGAGAAGGGTGCGCAGCATCAGGCGCGGTGCAACGATGATGACCATCTTGTCCCCGTGGCGGCGCGCGAAGGCGACAAGATGGTCGGCGTTTGAGCCGGACACGTCGAGCGGCACATAGTCGCCTTCCAGAAACAGGTCCGGCCATTTGTTGCGCAGGGGCAGTATGGTGGCGATCAGTCGCTGCTTCAGCCGTCCGTCGAGCCACGCCTCCGGATCGGCCGGATCGCAGCTGCAGTCGAGCCCGGCCATCAGCGCGGTGAAGTCCGGCGCGCGGCGGTTGTCAGGGTCGACAAGGCTTAAGTCGGTTCCTTCGCTCCCCTGGTAGATATCGGGAATGCCGGGCGCTGCAAGCTTGATCAGGGTCTGGGTGATGCTGTTGAGGCCGCCTGCGGCAAACACCGGCTTCATGCGGGCCACAAAGTCACGCCGGAACTCTCCGCCGTCGGGGCCTAGCAGATGGCGGGCATAGTCGATGACGGCCTCCTCATAGGCGCTGTCCGGATCGTTCCAGCTCGTCTTCAGCTTGGCTTCGCGCAGGGACTTTTCGAGATAGGAAACGAACCGTTCCTCGAGCGCCTTTAGCCCATCCGCATCGTCGGGTGCCAGATCGTGTGGCCATACACCGATAAGGGCCTGATAGATCAGCCATTCCAGCTCCGGCTCCGGCGCGGCGCCGGCATCCAGCTGACGCAGGGCCTTGCCGTTCATCTGCCGCCAGTGATCGAAGGCTTCGCGCCAGAGATCGGGCGCTTCGGAGAGCGCATAGAGGCGGGCACGGGCGTCTTCGCCGCGCTTGGTATCATGGGTGGAGCTTGCCGACAGTCCGTGCGGCTGGTCTTCCAAACGGGACTGCATTTCGTCATGGAATTGCGCAAGGCCGGCCAGCGGCGGCAGAGGCTCGCCGCCCACTTCGTTCAGCGCAATCAGCGGGTTGATGCGGAAGAACAGCGTGTCCTCCAGCGATTTGGCCATCAGGGGCCCGGTCAGCTGCTGGAAGCGGGTGCGGAATTCTGCCGCGCGCGCATCGAATTCCTCGCTGACATCGCCGACCAGAATGCGGGCCAGGAAGCCGAGCGGCTGCGGCTGCGGCGGATTTTCGCCGGCGCGCACGTCTGAGAGAACATCGCTCAATCGCTGGCGGTCGGCTGGCTCCAGCCCAAGCGCGGTGCCGTAGGTGCGGTAGACCGGAAACGCGATCAGCAGCGCCCGCAGCGCCTCTCGCATGGCCTCGTCGTCAAACCGGCCGCTGTCTTCATGACCGGCGGCGATGGCAAGTGCGATCGACAGGAGGGTGCTGACCTCGCCGGCAAAATTAACATCGACCATCAGCCCCTTGGCCTTGTGCATCTCGGCCTCCAGGTCGAGGGGGCGACCGAGAGTTTCGCTGTAATGGCTGTGGAAGGCGGCAAGGTTCTGCGGCTCGGCCAGAACATCCGACAGGCTGGCGATGAACTCATAGCCGGTTGTGCCGGATACCGGCCAGTCGGACGGCAGACGCTCGCCATGGGCGAGGATCTTTTCGACCACCAGGTAGCAGGCCGGCCCCACGGCCTCGCGCAGCCGCTGCAGATAGGCGCGCGGATCGGCAAGCCCGTCGACATGGTCGATGCGCAACCCGTCCACCTTGCCGGAGCGCACGAGGTCGAGGATCAGCCGGTGGCTTTCCAGAAAGACTTCCTCCGTCTCGACGCGCAGACCCGCAAGACCGGTGATTTCGAAGAAACGGCGGTAGCTCAGCTCGCTCGGTGCGTCGCGCCAGTTCATCAGGCGGTAAGGCTGCGCCTCGTGAAGAGCCGACAGCTTTTCCGGCCCAAGCGCGCGGTCCTTCAGCTTCTGGGCAAGCGTTGCGGCTTCGGGATCGGCGCAGAGCCTGCGCATCGTTTCATGAAAGTCCTCTTCGCCGGCGGGCGTTGCCGAGGCGGCGGCAGCGCGGATTTTGTCGGCGAGTGCAAGGTCGATGCCCTGAAGCGCCAGGTCATAGGTTGCAGGCGACAGCGGATAGTGGCTGTCGAAATAGGACAGCGTCAGGCAGGCGGCCTTGGTGTCGAGGCTGACGGTCAGATCGCCCTTGTCCGCGACAGTGTCGAAATCGTCGCCCAGCACCGGCAGCGTCAGCCGGTGCTGCCAGTTGACGTCGAAGAAATGGCTGAACGGGCTTTGCTTGCCCCATTCGATGATGTTGCGCCACCACCGGTTTTCCAGCGCCGCAGCCATATGGTTCGGCACGATGTCCAGGATAAGACCGAGGCCATGGTCTTTGAGTGCAGCGCTCAGCCGCTCGAAGCCTTCGCGGCCGCCGATTTCCTCGGCAATCTCGTTGGCATCTGCCACGTCATAACCATGCGTCGAGCCCTCTGCGGCCGTGAAAATCGGCGAGGCATAAAGATGGCTGATGCCCATCCGCTTGAGGTAGGGCACAAGCTCCACCGCGCGATCGAAGGTCATGCCGTTGCGGAACTGGATCCGGTAGGTCGAGGTGGGAATTGTCAAGCGATATGCGCCTCCGACGCGTGTTCATGGTCGAGGTCATCAATCCATGGTGAGGTCAAGCCCCCTCTAACGTCGGGGCGGCACGCCGGTTCCGCCCTTTCGGTTACGTCTCGTAAAAACGCAAGCATTGGCTGAAAACAACAGCACCTGCGCTAAGGCGGCGCAGGTGCTGGAGAGGTCATGGCGTGTTGACCGTCAGCAATCAGCGTTCCGGATTGTCGGCATTTGCCATCGGGCTTGGGCGGCCATCCAGCTGGTCTTCACCCATGCGTTCGTCCTGGTCTTCGAGGTCGCTCTTGACGAGATACACATCGCCGCCGAGGCGCGATGCCTCCTGCTGGGCTTTCAGGTTGGTCTTGTCGACCTGCCCCTGCAAGGCGTCTTCCGCCCGTTCCCGGTCATCCTGGGAAAACCGGCGCGAGCCTTCGTCCTTCATCTTGTCGCGGGCGTCCTGGTTGTCTTGTGCAGTCATGATCTTTCGTCCTTTCGAGGCACGGCCGAAAATCGCCGGTTGCGAGAGAAACCCGTCGAGAGGCCTTGCGGTTCCCTATGCCGCGGGCGGCGCAATGGAACCACGATTGCCGCGGGAAGTTTTGAGGGCAAGAGCGGGCAGGCATAAGGAGAAGACAATGCCGGCAAAATCCAAGGCACAGCAGAAGGCAGCAGGGGCAGCGCTTGCCGCCAAACGCGGCGATATCAAGAAGAGCGCGCTTCAGGGCGCCTCGAAGAACATGGAAAAATCCATGTCGGAAAAGGAGTTGCACGACATGGCCGCCACCAAACGCACCGGCAAGCCGCAGCATGCGGGGAAATCATGACGGTGGCGATGAACGTGCCGGCAACGCAAGAGGAACGGTCTGCCCTGTCACGGGCGCTGGAGGCGCTGCCGCTCCGGATCGGGCTTTACGTGCCCGATGACCTGCTGGAGGACTGGTTCGCGCCGGGGACGGGAATGGATCCGGTGAGCGCCGAAGCGCTCGATGAAGCCGCCGCCTTTGCAAGGCGCCATGACTGCGAGTTCAAGCATTATCCCGAGCGCAAGGAAGCGGTGATGTGGAAATGGGTGCCGGCGCTTTGAGCCGGCACGCCCTTGAGTAATAACCGAGCGTGGCTGCAGCAGCATCATCTTGAACGGCACGCGGCAATCCCCATATCTGAGCGGACCCGGTGGTCCGGGCCCCTCTGGTGAAAGGGATCGACGCTTTCACGATGTCGGACCTCATAACGACATTCCCGTCGATTGAGAGAGCCAGACATGATTTCCGATATTTTCGCGTGGTTCATGACCATGTTCGTCATTACCCCGGTGCAGGCCGAGCTGCAGTCGCATCTGCAGCAGATGAACGCCTCGACGCAGACTGTGCGTCAGGCCCAGCAGTGCCTTGCAACGCAGGGCCCGCGCCTCATCGAACGCGCCGGCCAGGAGCCGGTCTGGGCAGTGACGACGGCGCTCGGCGTCACATTCGGCTGGACGACGCCGTCGTCCTTCCTCGACCGGAACGATCCGAACTGCGCGGTTCTGGCCGATCTTCTGGAGAACAGGGAGCCGGAAGAGACCGGCGCCTGACCTGAACCGGTGTTGGAGCGGCAGAGCCGCTCCAGCCTTCTCAGGCATAGCTGTCGCGCAGCGCCTCGAAGCGGGTAAGCTGTTCGCCGATCAGTTCACGGGCGGCATCCCGCCTGACGAAGACCTTGAACATGGCGGCCCCCTTCCGGTTCATGAACCAGACCGAGCAGGAACGGCGGCCATGGAAGGCGCGGTCGACAAAGGTGATGCCGGCGCAGTTCTCCTTGCGGATATGGCCGCCGATCGGGCTGTCGCCATGGATGTTGAACCAGCCATGGCCCTCGCTGCCGGCCGGCAGAGATCCTTCGGCCTCCAGGACGATATCGTCGGTGTGGACGATGAAGAGAACCTCGCCCCAGCCGGTCATCGCTGCCCAGATCGCTTCAAACGCTGTTTCCGGCGCCTGGGTCGCGGCGCCCGCTGGCAGGAGCGCCAGAATTTCGGCGGGCGTTACTGCAGCCGTTGCGGCAATCGCCTCCACCACGCCATCCGGCTTCTCGCCAAGGGCTGCCATGGCGCGCGCCCGGCGTGCCTCAGCCTCGTCGAGGGATGGGGAGAGCGCCGCGCTCATGCGGCCTCCGCAGCGTTTCCGTCGCGACCTTCGTGGATGATCACGTCAAAGCCTTCGAAATGCGGGCCCGACAGATATTCCACCTTGCCGCGATTTTCACCGGCGCGGGCATGGGCGGCGCGGAACTGCTCCGACTTGGTCCATGCGGTGAAATGCTCCTGGCTTTCCCAGACCGTGTGCGACGCATAGAGCGTGTGATCTTCGTGCGTGCGCCCCTTCAGCATGTGGAATTCCATATAGCCCGGCACAGTCGACAGATGACGCTGGCGGCTGCGCCACATCTCTTCGAATGCCTCCTCGAAACCCGGCACGACGCGGAAACGGTTCATGGCGATGTACATGGCAGATCCTTTAAACTAGTGCGAATGGCTCAAGATATCTGTTGCCCCGTCGGTTGAAAAGCCCTAATTCTTGTCGACAACACTCATGTTATGTGGGGGCGGGTCGGTTGGGGCGCCTCCGAATTGTGCTGGATGATAGGACGATGCAGGCTTTTCTCAAAACAGGTTTTCTGGCGCTTCTTTTGGCAGCACCGCTCCCGGGCGCGGCGGCGTTTGCCTCGGACGGACAAAATCCGAAGGCGCAGCGCATCGTCTCCATCGGCGGCACGGTCACCGAAATCCTCTACGCACTCGGCGCCGAGGACCGCATTGTCGCGGTGGATTCGACCAGCAGCTATCCGCCGGGCACCAGGGGCAAGGCCGATGTCGGCTATATGCGCGCGCTCTCGGCCGAAGGCATTCTGGGCAAGACGCCGGATCTCATCCTCACCGAAGACGGGGCCGGTCCGCCCGATGCTCTGTCAATCCTGAAGGCCAGCGAAATCCCGGTCGTCACCATCGACACGCCGCCGGAAGGATCTGCCATCGCCAAGAAGATCCGCGATGTCGGCCACGCAGTCGGGCTGGATGACAAGGCGGCCGTGCTGGCCGACAAGACCGATCGGGATCTGAAGGCGCTGTCCGAAACGGTGGCAAAGCTGCCCGAAAAGCGAAAGCGCGTGCTGTTCGTTCTGTCGCTTGCCGGTGGTCGCATCATGGCCGGCGGCAAGGAGACGGAGGCAGCCGCCATCATCGAAATGGCCGGCGGCATAAACGCGGCAGACGGCATTTCCGGCTACAAGCCGCTGACCGACGAGGCGGTGATCGGCGCCCGTCCCGATGTCATCCTCGTCATGCAATCGGGCAACCACGGCGTAAAGCCGGACGAGGTGTTTGCGCTGCCCGCCTTCCAGTCGACGCCGGCGGCCGCAACCCGATCGCTGATCCAGATGGATGGCCTGCTGCTCCTAGGCTTTGGTCCGCGCACACCGGAAGCGGGACGCGCCCTTGCCGCCCATCTTTACCCGGAAGCGTTTCCGGGATGAAAAGCCTGACGCTTCCCTTCCATCTGGGCGAGGATAACGGCGACCGCTCGCGGCTTGGCATGGCCATGCTCGTCGTTCTGACGCTGCTTCTGGTTATCGCCTGCCTGATATCGCTCGGCAGCGGCCCGACCGGCGCCGATCTTGGCCATCTCTGGCTTTATCTTACCGGCAGAAGCGCAGAGCTTGCGGTGCAGGAGCGGGTGGTGCTGGAGGCGGTGCGCCTGCCGCGCACGGCGCTTGGCGTCCTCGTCGGTGCCGGTCTTGGCGTTTCCGGCGCCATGATGCAGGGCCTGTTTCGCAATCCGCTCGCCGATCCCGGCATTGTCGGCGTCACCTCGGGTGCTGCCCTCTTTGCGGTTGCCGGCATCGTGCTCGGCGCGTCGGTCCTTGCGCCCGTCTCGATGCTGCTCGGCAGCCATTTCCTGCCGCTGATGGCCTTTCTCGGCGGGCTCTTGAACACCTGGGTTCTCTACCTCATCGCCACCCGCGATGGCGAGACCAGCACGTCGAAGCTCATTCTCTCCGGCATCGCGGTTGGGGCACTCAGCCTTGCCGCCATGGGGCTCTTGATCTTCATGGCCGACGACCGTCAGTTGCGCGACATCACCTTCTGGAACCTCGGTTCGCTCGGCGGCGCCACCTTTACCCGCGTCCTTTCCATCCTGCCCTTCGTCGCGGTCGTCACCGGCATCATTCCCTTCGTCGCGCGCGGGCTCGATGCGCTGATCCTTGGCGATGCGGCCGCCTTTCACATGGGCATTCCGGTGCAGCGGCTGAAGCGGCTGGTGATCCTGGCCGTTGCTGCCGCCTGTGGTGCAACGGTTGCCGTTGCCGGCTCCATCGGCTTTGTCGGCATCGTCGTGCCGCATCTGTTGCGGCTGGTGATTGGCCCGTCGCACCGGTTCCTGCTGCCGGGCTCGGCCCTTGGAGGGGCGGCGCTGCTTCTCATCGCCGATAGCGTCGCACGCACCATCGTCTCGCCCGCCGAACTGCCGATCGGTATCATCACCGCTTTGTTCGGTGCGCCGGTTTTCCTGATGTTGCTGCTGGGCCGCAAGGGCGGCGCCGGCATGGGAGGTTTGTGATGATCCGTGCTCACGCGCTCACCGTCGAACGTGCCGGCCGTCGCCTGATTGACGCCGTGTCGCTCACCCTTCGCCCTGGCGAAGTGACGGTGGTGATCGGCCCGAACGGCGCCGGCAAGTCGACCCTGATGAAGGCGCTCTCCGGCGAGATCGCGGTGTCCGACGGGCATGTCCGTTACGATAGCATCGATGTGTCGCTGCTCGACCCGAGAAAGCTTGCGGCCTGCCGGGCCGTGCTGCCGCAGGCAAGCGAACTGGCCTTCCCGTTTTCCGCGCTTGAAATTGTGCGCATGGGGGCGGTCGCAAGAGGGGCGCTTGATCCGGCAGCCGAAGCGCGGCGGGCACTTGCCCGTGTTGGGCTTGCCGGTTTCGAGGGGCGGCCTTATCCGTCGCTTTCGGGCGGCGAGCAGCAACGGGTGCAGTTCGCCCGCGCGCTGGCGCAGGTGCCTCACCCGGTCGAAGGCGGCCGGCCGCGGGCGCTCTTCCTTGATGAGCCGACCGCAAGCCTTGATCTCGGCCACCAGATCTCCGTCCTGGAAATTGCCGCCCGCTTTGCCCGCGAGGGTGGAGCGGTGCTTGCCATCCTGCACGATCTCAACCTCGCCGCCGAATTTGCCGACCAGGTCGTGGTGCTCTCAAAGGGCAGGGTAGTTGCGGAAGGACCGGCGGCGCAGACATTGAGCGATACGGTCGTTGCCGATGTCTATGGCATTGCCGGTGCCGTCGGGCGCATGCCGGCCGCCCATATCCCCTTCGTGCTGCCGCAATCGCGCCACCGCGCAGCGCTGTAGAGATCAGGCCGCATCCGGCCTCGTCAGGATGAAGATCGATGAGCCGACCATCACCGCTGCCACCAGCAGCGCCCGCCAGAGCGGTGGCGCGGTGCCGAAGAAGAAGATGGCGTAGCTGACGCTCATCAGCGAGACGGCGGCAATCTTGGCCTTGCGCGCAATCGCGCCGCTCCTGCGCCAGTCGCGCAGCGGCTTTCCAAACCGCGGATGATTGAGGAGCCAGGCTTCCAGCCGCGGCGAGGAGCGCGTGAAGCAGGCAACGGCCAGCAGTAGAAACGGCGTGGTCGGCATCACCGGCAAGAACGCACCGATCACGCCCAGTGCCACGAACAGCCAGCCAAGGCCCATAAACAACCAACGCATGGTGGATAAATCCCAAAACCTGAGGTCCGCACCCTAGCGGAAACTGCAGGCTTGCGAAACCGTCCGCACGCTCTGCAGTTCCTGTCACCGGTCGCCGATCAGGGCGCTGTCACGAATATGTGGCCCTGCTGCCCGTTCGAATGATGACGAACCGGCTCAGTGGAACTGCCGGCTGGTAATCCTGTTTCGGACCGTTATATTGCCGCGCAACATCAACGGAGTTGCAAGTGCCCATGTCGCAAAAGAAGGTCCTGGTTGTCGGTGGTGCCGGGTATATCGGTTCGCATAATTGCCTTCTTCTTGCTGAGCGTGGCTACCTGCCGATCGTCTTTGACAACCTGTCGAACGGCCATGCGGAATTTGCCAAATGGGGACCGCTGGAAGAGGGCGATATCCGCGACCGGGCGCGGCTGGAGGAGGTGTTTGAAAAGTACAAGCCCGATGCCGTCCTGCACTTTGCCGCGCTGATCGAAGTCGGCGAATCGGTGAAGAACCCGGTTGCCTTCTACGACAACAATGTCATCGGGGCGCTGACGCTTCTCTCGGCTGCGATGGATGCCGGCGTAAAAGCCTTCGTCTTCTCCTCCACCTGCGCCACCTATGGCCTGCCGGTGCAGGTGCCGATGGACGAAACCCATCCGCAGGCGCCCATCAATCCTTATGGCCGCACGAAATTCATCATCGAGCAGGCGCTGAAGGATTACGGCACCTACAAGGGCCTGCGCTCGGTCATGCTGCGCTACTTCAATGCCGCCGGCGCCGATTTCGAAGGCCGCATCGGCGAATGGCATACGCCGGAAACCCACGCCATTCCGCTTGCCATCGAGGCAGCGCTTGGTCGCCGCCAGGGCTTCAAGGTGTTCGGCGATGATTACGACACGCGCGACGGCACCTGCGTGCGCGACTATATCCACGTGCTCGATCTGGCTGACGCCCATGTGCGCGCCGTCGATTACCTGCTGAATGGCGGCGAGACGGTGGAACTGAACCTCGGCACCGGCACCGGCACCACGGTGAAGGAACTGCTGGCGACGATCTCCGAAGTTTCGGGCAAGCCGTTTCCGGTCGAGTATGTCGGCCGTCGCGATGGCGATTCCACCACGCTTGTCGCCAACAATGACAAGGCAAAGGCCGTGCTCGGCTGGGAGCCGCAATACACCCTGCACGACATCATCCGCTCGGCCTGGGACTGGCATTCCAAGGCGAATTTTCATCTGAACTGAGACGGGGACCCGCGATGGCGGATATGGGCAGCGTCAAGCTGGAGGAAAGCTGGAAACAGGCGCTGAGAGGCGAGTTCGAAGCGCCCTATATGGCTGAACTTCGCCAATTCTTGCTCTTGGAAAAACAGGCGGGAAAGCATATTTTTCCCAAGGGCTCCGATTACTTCCGCGCGCTCGATCTCACGCCTTTGGCTGAGGTGAAGGTCGTGATCCTCGGGCAGGACCCCTATCACGGGGCAGGGCAGGCGCATGGCCTGTGCTTCAGCGTGCGCCCCGGCGTGCGCGTGCCGCCGTCGCTCGTCAACATCTACAAGGAAATGCGCAGCGATCTCGGCATCGAACAGCCGGCGCACGGCTTTCTGGAGCATTGGGCGCGCCAGGGCGTGCTGCTCCTGAACAGCGTGTTGACGGTGGAGGAGGGGCGCGCCGCCGCCCATCAGGGCAAGGGCTGGGAACGCTTTACCGACGCCGTCATCCGCACGGTGAATGACGAATGCAGGCACGTCGTCTTCCTGCTCTGGGGCGCCTATGCGCAGAAGAAGGCAGCCTTCGTCGATCAGCGCCGGCATCTGGTGCTGAAGGCGCCGCATCCCTCGCCGCTGTCTGCCCATAACGGCTTCTTCGGCTCGGGTCATTTTTCCAGGGCGAATGCCTATCTGATGTCCAACGGCCGCGATCCCATCGACTGGCAACTGCCCGCCATCGCTGCCGGGAGTGCCTGAGGCCGTCTAGCTCTGTTTTGTGAACAATGCGTTCTGATTGTTCACTCTATGCAATTTCGCAGAAGAGGGCCATCTTCACCCCAGACAAGCGAGCCGGTCGACGGTCTCGCAGGAACAAAGGGGTTTTCAAGATGATTGACCAGATCAAGGGCCTGCATCACGTTACGTCCATGGCCGCCAGCGCCCGCGGCAACAACAAGTTCTTCACCGATACGCTCGGCCTGCGCCGCGTCAAGCAGACGGTCAATTTCGACGCACCGGATGTCTACCATCTGTACTATGGCGATGAGGTCGGCACGCCCGGTTCCGTCATGACCTATTTTCCGTTCCCGCATATCGCCAGGGGTCGTCCGGGCACCGGCGAAGTGGGCACCACGGTCTTTGCCGTTCCGGAAGGCTCGCTCGGCTACTGGGCAAACCGCCTGGCCGCCAAGGGCAGCCTGGAAATGAAGGCCGACGAGGCTTTCGGTGAAAAGCGCCTGAACTTCTTCGGTCCGGATGGCGACGGCTTTGCGCTTGCCGAAGTCAAGAACGATGCCCGCACCGGCTGGACCGGCAATGGCGTCGACGCCGATCACGCCATTCGCGGTTTTCATTCCGCCTCCATGCGTCTTCGCGACGAAGGGGCAACGGTGGAACTGTTGAAGTTCATGGGCTATCAGGAAGTCGATCGCAAGGATGGCGTCACCCGTCTTGCCATCCCCGGCGGCAATGGCGCCGATACGATCGACATCGAAACCATGCCGAACATTGCCCGTGCCCAGCAGGGCGCCGGCTCCGTGCATCACATTGCCTTTGCCGTTGAGAACCGCGCAAAGCAGCTGGAAGTGCGCAAGGCACTGATGGATACCGGTTACCAGGTGACCCCGGTCATCGACCGTGATTACTTCTGGGCGATCTATTTCCGCACGCCGGGCGGCGTCCTGTTCGAAATCGCCACCAACGAGCCGGGCTTTGACCGCGACGAGGATACTGCGCATCTGGGGCAAGCCCTGCAACTGCCGACCCAGCACCGCCACCTGCGCTCTTACCTCGAAGAGCATCTGGAAAAGCTGGAAGGCTAAGAGGACGCTGTCATGAGCACCGAAAGCTATCTGCACCGCGTGCGCCCGGGAAAACCGGGCGCTCCCATCCTCTTCGTGTTTCACGGCACGGGGGGCGATGAAAACCAGTTCTTCGATTTCGGCAGCCGGCTTTTGCCGGAGGCCACGGTGATCTCGCCGCGCGGCGATGTGTCCGAACACGGCGCAGCGCGCTTCTTCCGCCGCAAGGCAGAGGGCCTTTACGACCTCGACGACCTTTCCCGCGCAACCAAGCGGATGGCGGGCTTCGTTGCCGCCAACCGCGACAAATACCAGGCGGGACCGGTCATCGGCCTCGGCTTTTCGAACGGCGCCAACATTCTGGCCAATGTCGTCATCGAACAGCCGGACCTCTTTGCCGCCTCCGTGCTGATGCATCCGCTGATCCCCTTCCACCCCACGCCGCGCCCCGGCACATCCCGGGTGCTGATCACCGCGGGTGAGAGGGACCCGATCTGCCCGGTGCCGCTCACCAAGGCGCTGGCGGATTATTTTACCGCCCAGGGCGAGGACGTGACGCTCGACTGGCACCCGGGCGGCCACGAAATCCGTCCGAACGAGATCGACGCGCTGAAGGCTTTTCTTCAGCCCTACGGCGCCTAACGGTTCGTGCGCCGTTCGGGTGGCTTTTGCGAGGCCATTCCCGCCGATTCCCAAGCCTGCCAGTGTGCGCTAAAAGTTTAGTGTTGACTAAACGTTTAGCGCACACTATCTTTTTTGAATGAACCAGCCCGATCCAATCAACAGCATTCTGCGCGCTCTGGCAGATCCGACCCGCCGGGCGGTTTTCGAACGAATTGCCAGGAGCGACGAGATTTCCGTCTCGCAGTTGACCATTGGCAGCGGCGTGACCAAAGGGGCGGTTTCGCAACATCTCAAGACGTTGAAACTGGCAGGCCTCGTCAATGAAAGGCCCGACGGGCGCAATGTTTACTACCGCGTGGAACCGGAGGGGCTTGCCTCTCTTGCCGACTGGATGAGCCATTACGACACCTTCTGGCGCCAACGCTTTACACATCTGAGGGATATCCTGAAGGAGATCAATCCATGAACGGGACGGGTGGAATGCCGGGCAGCCGGAGCATCGTCGTGGAGGAAAACTTTCCGCACTCTCCCGAGGTGATCTGGCGCGCGCTGACCGATGGCGCACTCATTGCCCGCTTCCTGATGCCGCCAACCGGTTTCCGGCCCGTTGCGGGCACGCGTTTTACCTTTCAGACGAAAGCGGCCGGCGCCTGGGACGGCACCATCCATTGTGAGGTGCTGGAGGTCGTTCCGAACAAGCGTTTCTCATACTCCTGGAAAGGCGGCGATGACGCCAATACAGGCTATGGCTCGCGCCTCGATACGGTCGTGACCTGGACGCTTGCCCCGACCACGCAAGGTACGCGGCTGCGGCTTGTCCACTCGGGCTTCGACCTTCCCCGCAACGAAACCGCCTACGCAAACATGAGCGGAGGATGGAAGACGGTGGTTCCCCGCATCTCTCCGCTGCTTGACGACGTTCAGCAAGCCCCCGACGAAGGAGAACAGTGATGAGCGATGCCTATACAGGAGGCTGCGCCTGTGGCGCGCTTCGCTACCGCGTCGAAGGCCAGCCGGTCGCCATGGTCGATTGCCAGTGCCGGCAGTGCCAGCGGGAAAGTGGAACCGGTCACCAATCGCATCTGGTCTTTCAGGCTGCCGAAGTCTTAAAAGGTGGCGATGCAACGGAATGGGAACTGACCGGAGACAGCGGTACCGTCAAGCGGCGCGCCTTCTGCCCGGTGTGCGGCTCGCCCGTCTACATGACCTTTCCATCCATGCCGGATATCTTCATCATCCGTGCGGCAAGTCTCGATGATCCCGCCCGCTACACGCCGTCCATGGTGACCTGGACCGATGCAGCCCAAGCCTGGGACGTCATCGATCCTGCGCTGACCGCATTCCCGGCGATGCCGACGCGGGCCTGAAGGCGTGTGCATTTGAGTGCGGAAGCTCTTCCAGAGCCTCCTGACCCGGTTATAGTGGTGCTGGATCACCGGGAATCGACAAGGCAACGGCATGACGTCAGCAGCAAAACAGGTCTTCAACCCTCCTTCGGTTCGAAAGCCGTTCGGTCATTATAACCACGGCCTTCTGGTGCCGCCGGGCGCGTCGCTTCTCGTCACGTCGGGGCAGCTCGGCATCGCGACCGATGACAGCATTCCGCCGGATGTGACGGGGCAGGCGGAGCTGTGTTTCCAGGCGATCCGGGCGATCCTTGATGAGGCCGGGATGAGCTTTGCCGATGTCATCCGCATTTCCGGCTTCGTCACCAGGCGGGAGGATTTTGCGCCCTATATGGCGGTGCGCGATCGCTACACGCTTGACCCGAAGCCGGTATCCACGCTGATTATCGTGGGCGGCTTTACGCGGCCGGAATTTCTGGTCGAGGTGGAGGTCACCGCCGCCAAGGTGTTTTGACGGCGGCGCCTTCGAGACGGGGGCGTGGTTAGTCCGGCCAGGATTGCAGTGCCCGCAGCATCGGCGTTTTCTTGAAAATATGGCCGTCCATGCGTGCGAGAAGAGTGTCGAGCAGGGTGACGGCTTCAGCCACCGCCGGCCCCTTGTTCAGCATGACGCATTCGGCCCGCGCTGCCATTGCCGCATCGGTCATTTCGCCGCGCGAGGGAAGGCCGGTTTTGACCAGATCTTCCAGCACCTGGGTCGCCCAGATGGTCGGCACCGAGGCCGATTCGCAGATCCACAGGATTTCCTCCTGCATTTCCGCCACGCGCTCGAAGCCGATTTCAGCCGCCAGATCCCCGCGCGCGATCATCACGCCGAAGGGGCGCTGGTGGCGCAGCGCCGTGGCGATCAGGACGGGAAGGTTGCGCACCGCAGCCGGCTGTTCGATCTTGGCCACGAGACCCAGCCTGCCTTTTCTGGCCCCCGCACCCTCTGCGCCGCCAGCCTCTGCGCCGTCATGGCGGCGAAGAGCTTCCTCCAGAAGATCAATATCCTCTGACCGGCTGACGAAGGAATAGCCTATCATGTCGGCGCATTCGACGACGCTCATCAGGTCCGCCTCGTCCTTGGCGGTGAGCGGCGAAAGGCCAAGCGCCGTATCGGGCAGGTTCAGCCCCTTTTCCGGTTTGATCTTGGTGCCGCCCGTCTTGCAGCGGGTGACGCGGATGAGCGCGGCACCCTCCGACAGCGCCTCGACCACGCCTTCCAGCTTTCCGTCGTCATAGCGAACACGGTCGCCGAGCGACAGCCGGGTGACGATCTGCGGCAGCGACACCGATGCGCAAACCCGCGCCTCGCCGGCAAGCGCCGGTTCTCCCTCGGCCACCAGCCGGAAGAGATCACCGACGTCGAGCTTGGTGCCCTTGGCCGGCACCACGGCCTCCATGCGGATTTTGGGACCGGCAATATCCATGAGGAGCTTCACCGGGCGTCCCAGCCGCTCGCCGGCTTCGCGCGCATGGCCGGCCATGGCGCGCCAGGCGTCGCGATCGTCATGGGCGCAGTTGATGCGGGCAATGGTCATGCCGCGCGCCACGAGATCGGCCACCATGTCGGGGGCTTCGGCCGCCTCGCTCGGCAGCGTCACCATGATGCGGCAGTGCCGATGCGAGGGCTCCGGCCCCAGTAGCTCGTCTGCCGCTGCGGCAAGGGCTGACTCACCGTCAAAGAACGCCGCTTCCGTCGGGCGTGGGAATGGCGGTGGGGCACCGGTTGCCGCCGCAAGGCTTGCCAGCACCGCATCGAGCGTCGGCAGCACGCGACCTTCCAGCCGCCCGAGCGAGGAAAAGCCGAGCCGCATCAGAAGCCGCTGCAGGGGGCGGATATCGCGCCGGCGCAGCGTCAGATAGTGTGAGAGATTGGCAAGGCGCTTGCAGTCCCGGTCGGAGACGGGCGCTTTCGAAAACAGAGCATCGGCAAGCGGTACGGCACTCTCGGCGATCGCTGTACGCAGCGCCACAAGTTCGTCGAAGAGCGCCTGCATTGCGCGAGCATCCTCTTCGCTGGTCTCCAAAACGTCCTGTCGGTTGCCCGGGGCGACGCCGTTTGCCGCGTCTGCGGCTCCGGCTGGAATAAGGGTGTCTCTCTGTGCCTGAAGCATGGTGTTCTCCGCATCTCTGGGCCCAAGGCTGGGCTACGGAGTTGACGGTGGTATGACAGGAAACGGCCGGCCTTGCGCCAGCGCAAATCCGGCCGTCAGATTGATCGCAGTGCGACGTCTTGGCGCAAGGGAAACCCGGCTTTGGCGCCGGCAAACGCGTCCTGCCTAGTAACCGCAGGCGCGCAGCTGGTTCTCGTAGCGGCTGGCCATGCTGGCCGAACGCTGTGCCGCCTGACGGGTGCCGGAGGAAAACTCGCCGCGTTCATAGCCGCTATGGCCGGAATAATAGGCGAGGTAGAGCCGGTAGCCGTCCTGGAGCGGGATGCCGTTCGTGTCATGGCTCTTGCGGTGATACCAGCCGACGAAATCGATGGCGTCGCCGAAGTTGGAGCGGCTGGCCCCCCAGCGACCGGTCTCGCGGCGATAGGTCTCCCAGGTGCCGTCGAGCGCCTGCGCATAGCCATAGGCAGAGGAGGCGCGCGTCCAGGGAATGAAGCCTAGGAGCTTGGTGCGCGGCGGCCGGGCGCGGGCGCGGAAACCGGATTCCGTATAGATCGTCGCCATCAGAACCGGAACCGGCACACCGTATCGTTGTGAAGCAGTCCTTGCGTCGCGGGCCCAGTTGTTGAACAGTCCATCACGTTGTGCGAATATGGCGCAGGCATTGTCGATCCTGTTGGGGGCGGTACCGCACCCAACCAGCATCAGAAGGGCGATCAGAAAGACAATGCGCATCGCTTAACCTCTTGTTCCAAGAGATTTATAGCGATGAAAATTTAACGATGTCTTTAAATGATACAATCTTAAAAGTGTATCATTTCCGTCTTCACACGCATGAGGAACGCAGCGCGCGTGGCCTCCGTGCAGTTGTTCATGTCGTAATGGGCGAGGAATTTAACCGGCGCGCCGATGGCGATCTGTGCCCGGATGACACGCTTGATGATCTTTTTCGGCGGGTCCCCGACGAGAAACGCGCGCATGGGCGTGCCGCCATAGGTCAGGACGGCGCCGAGCTTGCGGATGTGGCGAAGCGTCGGCGTGAGCTTTCCGTCCTGAAGACCGAAGGAAACGCCGGGCAGCCAGACCCGATCGAAATAGCCCTTCAGCATGGCGGGAAAGCCGAAATTCCACACCGGCGTGCAGATGACCAGCCCCTCGGCCTGCTTCAGGCGTTCCACGTAGCTCTCAAGCCCCGCCATATTGTCCGGGTAATCGTGATAGATCCGCCTTCCATGGGCGGAGAGGACCGGATCGAACCCTTCCGCATAGAGATCGCAGGCATCGACCGTATGACCAGCCTCCGCAAGGCTTGCGCAGGTCTGGCGAAACAGCGCCTTGCCATAGCTTTCCTCGACGGGGTGGGAGTGCAGAACCAGTACGCGCATCAGCAAAGCTCCAAATCTTGGTCCGGCGCGAACCCCGCCCGGACGTCAGGTCAAAACTTCCGCGCCGTTTGTCCCAGCACCGCATTCCCTCGCCGCCCAGCCGAGAAAAATAGGGATGCCATGTGAGTGATCGCATGAGCCGGAGCGCCCGGCCGGGAGTACCTTCGGAATGGATAAAGTGGCGGTTAATCCTGTCGTGTCCTCAGATGTTGTGTGTGATGCCCCCCCTCTGTCCTGCCGGACATCTCCCCCTCAAGGGGGGAGATCATCGTGTTGATGCCGTCCGCTTTCTCAATGCAGCGTTTCGCCAGACTTAATCGCAATGCACATCTTGGACCGGCGGTTTTGCCTCTTGCCAATCTCCCCCCCCCTTGAGGGGGAGATGCCCGGCAGGGCAGAGGGGGTAGACCCGGGGTGAGACGAACGCGATCCTACTCCCCTGCTTCGGAAAAGGCCTGCAGGCCGGGAAACAGGTAATTCTGGCCGGCCTTGAAGTCGAAATCGGGATTGTCCCAGGCAATCATCTTGCCGGGGTTCAGAAGCCCCTTCGGATCGGTTTCCTTCTTGAAGGCCAGTTGCACCTCGTCGGTCTGCTTCATGCCGCCTTCTTCCAGCGTGTAGCGGTGCGGGTTGAACACCGGGCAGCCATTCTCCTCGTGGATGCGGATGATTTCTTCCAGCCGCTCCCGTGTGGTGTAGCGCACCAGCGGCAGGCCGGAGCATTGCATGCGCCCGTCGAACTTGATGAACTCCAGATGGCCGGGCACCTCGTCGCCGAAGATTTCCGTCATCTTCGCAACCTTTGCCACATGGTCGGGGCCGGGATATTGCACCTGCAGATAGGTGAAGCCCGGATCGACCTTCAGCGCCCGCAGCGTCGTGTGGTTCCAACCGAGTTCATAGGCATGCGGAATGCCCTTCATGCTTTCCACGGTATCGGAGCGGAACAGCACCTCGCCCTTCATCTTCTGCGTCAGCGCCAGGAACGGCTCCATCGAATGCGGCGCCACCATCAGCACCACGATCGACTGGTTGCGGTGGCGGATGAACGGCTTGTGGCGCGGGAAGAAGTCGTAAGGAATGGGCGCTGCGATCGGCGCCACTTCCTTCAAGAGAATGCCGTTCTTGTGGGCGAGCGCATCGGCAAGCCGCACGGCATCCATGTAGTCGTCGTAGCCGACGAGCACATCCACCCAGTCATAGGCCGGCGCCAGCGGCATTTCCACCTGCGTGATGATGCCATTGGTGCCATAGGCATGGGTCACCTTCTGCAGGTCCCAGGCTTTGAGATCCAGCACACGCGGTTCCGCCTCCATGGTGACGACACGCAGCGACAGGATATTGCCGAGATCGCGAAGGCCGCCCCAATGGATGGAGCCGACGCCGCCCGAGCCGCCGGCCACGAACCCGCCGATGGTGGCGGTCTGGGCGGTGGAGGGGTGGAAGCGCAGTTCTTGGCCGGAATGGGCCTTGGTCTGCCGGTCAAGTTCGGCAATCACGATGCCCGGTTCGCAGATGACGCGGCCGGGATGGATTTCCTTCACCTTGTTCATGTTGATGAGGTTCAAGACGATGCCGCCGGCAAGCGGCATGGCCTGCCCGTAATTGCCGGTGCCGGCGCCGCGCGGGGTGACCGGAACGCCATGGGCATAGGCCACCTTCAGCGTGCGGATGACCTCTTCCTCGTTTTTCGGCGACACCACGAGATCGGCCGTCACATGGTCGAGTTCTGCCTTGAGAATCGGCGAATACCAGTAGAAATCGCGGCTCTTCTGGCGCACCAGTGCCGGATTGTCTTCCACCGCAATGCCGTCGAGGTCGCGTTTGATCTGTGCGTAATCGGCCATGTTATCGGTCCAGGATCGGGTCAAGGTCACGGTAATCCGGCAGGCGGCGGTCGATGCCCATGCCATTCCGCATCACGATGCGGTCCGCCTGCGGACGGGAAAGAAATTCGCTCCAGCGGCGCGCCGAAAACAGCACGAGATCGGCGGCAAGGCCTGCCTTGATGCGGCCGATGTCGGAGCGACCGAGACTGTCGGCGGGGGTGGTCGTCACCACGCGGGCCGCCTCGTCGAGCGGATGGTCGAGATGCAGGATGCGCACCGACTCGCGAAACACCTCGACCGCATCGAGATCGCCATAGGCGTAGAAGGGGTCGCGGGTATTGTCGGAGGAAACCGAGGTCTTGACCCCCGCCGCCGTCAATTCATGAAACAGCGTGACGCCCCGCCAGCGCGGCGTGCGGCCCGCATGTCGGTCCTGCAGATACATGTTGCACATCGGCAGTGACACGACCGAAAGACCGGCTTCGGCCACCAGATCGACGGTGCGTTTTGCCAGCTCCTCGTCCTGGCGCGCCAGCGAGCAGCAGTGACCGACGGTGACCTTGCCTTCAAAGCCAAGGCGCAGTTTCGTTTCGGCAATTGTTTTGAGCGTCAGAACCTGCTTGTCTTCCGTCTCGTCCACATGCAGGTCGATGTCGAGCCCATTGTCGGCGGCGGCACGAAACAGTGTTTCGAGGATCTTTTCGAAGTCGGGCAGGATGCGGGTGGCGCCGCCCAGAAGGCCGCCATGGCGTTTCGTGACTGCCACGATATCGGCAAACACCGGTTCGTTCAGCACTTGCTCCAGCGGCAGAAGCGCCACGGCCTGCAGGGCGACACGGTCCTGCCATTCCGCGCGCAGCTCGGAAAAGACGGTAAAGGAAATGCCGTGCTGCGGCGGAATGCTGTCGAGATGGGTGCGGATGAGCTTTGTGCCGTGCGCATAGGCCGTTTTCAGTGAAAATTCCATACGAGCGCGCACGTCTTGCGCCGACCAGTTTTGCGCGCGGTCGGCACTGACATTTTCGAGCGCGCCCAGGAAAGTGCCATCCGGGTTGCGCCGGCGCTCCCAGATATGGCCCTTGTCGAGATGCGTGTGCATATCGACAAAACAGGGAAACACCATGCCATCGCGAAGGTCGGCGCGCGGAAGGGCAGCCGGTGCCGTGCCGGGCGAGACGATGCTTTCAATTTTGCCGCCGGCAATGATCAGGTCGGCCGAGACGAGGCCTTCCTTGGCCGGGGCCTCGTAGCCTTCGACGGTGATGGAGGGCAGCGTGGCATTGGCCAGAACGAAATGGTCGGCCTTGGGAAGATCGAGAAAGGACATCAGTTTTCTCTCCTTATGCTGCTCTCGTGCCAGCGGTGAAGCCCGAGCCAGGCGATGAAGGAGGTGATGCCGAAGATCACCACGCCGAGCGCCGAGAGGAGGATCAGTGCTGCAAAGAGACGCGGAATATTCAGGCGGTACTGGGCTTCCAGGAGACGGAAGGCGAGACCGGAGCCGGCACCGGCCGAGCCCGCGGCAAATTCGGCCACCACGGCTGCAATCAGCGACAGACCGCCGCCGATGCGAAGCCCGGTCATGAAATAGGGGAGCGATGCCGGAAGTTTCAAATAGATCAGCGTCTGCCAGCGCGAGGCGCCGTAGAGGTCAAAAAGATTCAGCAGGTTATGATCGACGCTCTTCAGCCCCTGCACCATGTTCGACAGGATCGGAAAGAAGGCGACGAGGAAGGCGCAGATGAGAAGTGCCACCTGCGTGGTCGGCGCATAGATGAGGATCAGCGGCGCGATGGCCACGATCGGGGTCACCTGCAGGATGACGGCGATCGGATAAAATGCCGTTTCGATCCATTTCGATTGCACGAGGAAGACGGCGATACCGACGCCGCCGACAAGCGCCAGGGCCAGCGCCGACATCGTGATCTTTGTCGTGACCCAAAGCGCCGGCGACAGCGTGCCCCAGTCCTTGACGAGGGCAAGCGCCACCGCGCCCGGGCCGGGCAGGATATATTGCGGAACGCCGGTTGCCGTGACCAGCACCTGCCAGAGAAGCACCAGGCAGACGACGACGAGGATCGGAATGGCGATGCGCAGCAGCGTTTCGCGATGGCGGAAGACAAAGCCCGGTTCGTGCAAGGCGGCCATCAATGCATCTCCATGCCATCGGCAAGCGGAAAGCCGATCGCTTCCATCAGCGAATGCGACACCTTTTCGCAAGTTGCGCGATATTCTTCCGAGCTGCGATAAAGCGGGCCGCGATCCAGGCTGGTGGAAAGCGGAAAATCCGCATGCACCCGGCCGGGCCGCGCCTTCATCACCACGATGCGGTTGGAGAGATAGGCGCTCTCGAACACCGAATGGGTGACGAAGATGACGGTGATACCCGTTTCGCGCCAGAGCCGCAGCACGTCGTCATTGAGTTTCTGGCGGGTGATTTCGTCGAGCGCCGCGAAAGGCTCGTCCATCAGGAGAAGTTTTGGCTTGGTGACGAGCGCGCGGGCAATCGAAACACGCATCTTCATGCCGCCGGAAAGTTCTCGCGGATAGGCATCGGCAAAATCCTTGAGCCCCACCATGTCGAGTGAGGTCATGATGTTTTCGCGCGCGGCAGCCTTCGAGACGCCGGCAAGCCTGAGCGGCAGGTAGACATTGCCGAACACCGTCTGCCACGGCATCAGCGTCGGCTCCTGGAAGACGAAGGAAATATCGCCTTCCGGCAGGCCCTTGGAATTGATGCGCGAGCTTGGCCAGTCGATCTCGCCGGTGCTGACGTCGCCGAGCCCCGCAATGATGCGCAGCGCCGTCGACTTGCCGCAGCCGGAGGGACCAAGCAGGCTCACGAACTCTCCACCCTGGACGGTGAGCGACATATCCGACAGCGCCAGCGTGCCGCTCGAAAAGCTCTTGGAGACATTGCGCATCACCACCAACGGGCGCTTGTGGGAGGCGGGGGGCAGTGGGGCATCAGTCTCGGTCATAAAGGGCCTTGTGTTCTTTGCATGTGTGTGGGGGCTTTCCAGAGTTTTTCGAAAAGCTGCCCCTCACCCTAACCCTCTCCCCGTGGGGACGGGGGGAGGGGACTTCGTTGTGCGCCAAAGGCACTGTCAGACTCAGCGGCTGTCGCGACATGCGCCAAGCGAGCCGATGCTGGCAAAGACCCCCTCTGGCCTGCCGGCTTTTGGGTCGAGCCACCGGTCTCACCCCGTCCTTCGGACCCCGCCACAAGGGGGGGACTGCAGGAGGCAACCGTTGCCTCAGCCCGAAGAGTGGCGAGGGATGGACAAGCCCCTCCCCCTTGTGGGGAGGGGACTTCGCCGTTTACTTCTTCAGCGCCATGCCGACGCCCTTGCAGACGAACTTGGTGGAATAGGCCTTCTTGTAGTCGAGGTCGGCCGGCTGCACGCCGATCTGCACCATCTCTTCGAAGAATTTCTTGTAACGCTCGTCGGTGATGCAGCCGATGCCCTTGGTCAGCGCGTCGCCGGATTCCACGATGCCGTATTCCTTCATCTTTTGAATGGAATAGGCGATCTGGCCATCCGTCATTTCCGGATTGTCCTTCTTGATCAGCGCGTTCGCCTTGGAATTGTCGCCGTAGAGATAGGTGTACCAGCCTTCGATCGTGGCATCGACGAAGCGCTGCACCACGTCCGCCTTGGTGTCGATCATCTTCTGCGTGGTGGTGATCATCGTCGAATAGGGGCTGTAGCCGGCATCCGCCAGCAGGAAGACTTTCGGCGTCCAGCCGGCCTGCTTGCCGATCTCATAGGGTTCCGACGTCAAATAGCCCTGCTGGGCGGATTTCTTGTCGGCGATGAAGGGGGCGGGGTTGAACGTGTAGGGCTTGTACTGCTCTTCCTTGAAGCCCGGAAAGTTCTTCTTCATCCACTCGAAATAGGTGACATAGCCTTCCTTGCCCATGAAGATGGTGTCGAGCTTGGCAAGGTCGCCGAACTTTTCGACGCCGGCATCCGGATGGGCGAGCAGGACCTGCGGGTCCTTCTGGAAGATCGAGGCGACCGAGACGAGCGGGATGCCCTGCTTGACGGCGTCCATGTCGCCGAGCGGACCGCCCATGTAGAAATCCACCTTGCCGGCAATCAGCAGCGCCCGGTTGGCGGCATTCGGTCCACCCTGCACGATGGTGACTTTCAGCCCGTGCTTTTCATAGGTTCCATCAGCCACGGCCTGATAAAAGCCGCCATGTTCGGCCTGCGCCAGCCAGTTGGTGCCGTAGCTTACCTCGTCGAGAGCGAGCGCCTGGCCGCTCATTGCAATGCCGGTGCCCAGAGCCATGCCGGCGAGAGTGGTCTTCAATTTCCGCAGCGTGTCCATTCCACCTGTTCCCTTTTCCGATGCCGGGACGCTCTTTGCGGCATCCCTTTCATCCATTTCAGCCATTGGTTTTGCGCTTTGAAAAGCATCAAAATTCGCACGGATTGATGCCTTTGTGGCAGCGCTCATCTGGTCACTGCACAAATTGTGCGGCATGATGAAATCTTAAGCAATGGGGCCCGGCATGCTGCACTCGCGAAAACTGCAATACATTGACGAAATTGCCCGCTGCGGGTCGATCCGCAAGGCGGCGGCGCGCCTCAACGTCGCCTCCTCGGCGATCAACCGGCAGATCCTGGCGCTCGAGGAGGAGCTTGGGGCACAGATTTTCGAGCGCCTGCCGCGCGGATTGCGACTGACGGCAGCGGGGGAATTGTGCATCGAGCATATCCGCGACGTGCTGAAGGCCTATGACAAGCTGGAGACGCGCGTGCGCGGCCTCAAGATGCCGCAGGTGGGTCGCGTGTCGATGATTTCCACGGTCGGGCTTGCCGCCGGTCCGCTGCCGGAATTTATTGCCCGCTTCGTCGAAAAACATCCGCGCATGCGCATCCAGCTTGCCATTGACGGGGCGACGACGACGGCGAACCCGGTCCTCTCCGGCGAGGTCGATCTCGGCATCGGCTTTAATATTCCGGCAACGCCCGGGCTTCGCACGCTCGCCACCTTCGATATCCCGATCGGGGTCGTGCTGCCGCCCGATCATCCGCTGGCCGGCGAGGAGGGGCCGGTGGATCTCGCCAAGGTGCTGCAGGAGCCGCTGGTTCTTGCCCAGCCCGGCATGAGCCTGCGCACCATGATCAATCTCATCCTGTCGCCCTTGCCGATGTCGGTCGAGCCGGTGGTGGAAACCGGTGCACCGGAGACGCTGCGCCACCTCGTGAAGCGCGGCACGGGGCTGACCTTTCTCAATCCGCTCGATGTGATCGGCGATTGCCGGCGCGGCGAACTGGTCTTTCGCCCGCTCGTCGAATCGCAGCGCCGCCACCAGCCGATGAAGCTGTTTGCCCGCGCGCGTGCCACGCTCGATACGGCGACCAGCCTGTTTGTGGAGTTTCTGCTCGGGGAACTCGGCGCGCTGGTGGAGGAACTGGAGGCAAAGGGGCATGTGCCGCCGCAGCGGCAGCCGACAGAGCTGCGGTCATGAGGCGCCTTGTGCTTGCAAGCCTGCTGCTGGTTGGTGCCGCAGCGTCTGTCTCTGGCCGCGATCTGCCGGCGGACGTTTCCGCCTTCGTTGCCAAGAGAGAGCAATGCGATCATTTTCGCGAGGAGCCGCCCGGCGATGCCGCGCGCCGGCAGGAGATTGCCGCTGCCCTTGAAGCCTCCTGCCGCGGCACCGATGCCAGGCTGAAGGCGCTCAAGCAAAAATATCGCAGCGGCCCGGTTCGCGCGCTCCTCAATGGTTTCGAGGAGGAGATCGAGTAGATCAGGCCGTATAAAGGTTCGACAGCGGATAGGATTCCACATCGCGCAACAGCCGGATGAAGCCCGCCACCTGATGGCGGCAGATGGCAGCTCCCTTTTCCGCCGTACCCGCTGCCGCATTGCCGACGACGCCTGCCGGATTGAGGTCATGGGCAATCCAGGCGAGCGCATGCGGCGGCAGCGGCTGCAGGAAGCGGGTGTTTTCCTTCATCCATTCGGCCTTGGAGGCGAAATTCTGCGCCTTGTCCATCCGCACCAAGTCCGGGCGGAAGTGCAGCATCAGCGAGGTTTCCACTTCGCCGCCGTGAATGCCGAATTTCTGCTCGTGCTCGCTGATCATGCCTTCCGGCTGGCCGAAGCGAGCCCATTGGGTGGCCACGGCCGCCATGCCGAAGCGCACGCGCATCTCGCGCGAGACGATGCTCATGATGTCGAGATTGCCGCCGTGCGAATTGACCATCACCAGCTTGCGGATGCCGGCTTCCGCCACCTTGCCGCCGATCGCCGTCCAGGCGGGAATGAGAATGTCGGCGCCGAGCGAGAGGGTGCCGGGCCCGTAGATGTGCTCGTTGGCCTTGCCGATTTCCTGCGTCGGCAGAACCAAAATGTCGAGGTCGTCGGGACGCTGAACCTTCAGCTCTGCCAGCATGCCATTGGCAATTGCCACATCGGTTGCGATCGGCAGATGCGGCCCGTGCTGCTCGGTCGAAGCAAGCGGCAGGATGGCAATGGTCCTGTCCGGAGAGAGGCCGGCGAAATCGTAGGTGTTCAGTTCATTCCAGTAAAACGGCTTGGCCATGGCATATCCTCTCGCAGTCCTTGCACTCTGGATAAGGCAATCCCAGCGGGTCCGAAAAGCGCCAAATTCCGTGCGGCTTGCTGCCTTTTTGCGCGCATTGCCGCTGTCTCTTTTCGGGGCAGTCCCGTTTCGGGAAAAAAGTGCGTTTCGCTAAAATTGTCGTCACTGGCTTAAGTCGCCCGCAAAAGCAGCGGGTTATAACTCGGTCAATCCCGGGACACAGGACCGGGCAGGCTCTGATGAAGGGCCGATGATCCGAAACGGGACGGTGCGCAAAACGGCGACCCTCCGCTTTGACAAAGGCAAGCGATTATGTCGAAAACCATCATTGCCGTTGCGGCGCTTCTCTCGGTCTTCACCTGCGGCACAGCCGATGCAGCCGGCCCGGGAGGTCTTGCCCGTGGTGCCTTTACGGTCCTGTCGCAGTCGCACGAAGTGGCGACAGCCAAGGCGGCTCCCGCCCCCTATGAAACCGATTACGCGGCGGTGCAGGCACTCAACATCGCCGTCAACGAGACGGTCGGCTCGCTGGACGGCTATTTCGACAGCCTGGTTTCCGACGCGACCGGTGGCCCGGCGCGTCCCGGGTCCTGCACCGATTGCGCGCGTCTCAAGCAGGAGGCGCTGATCGGCCGTGGACAGCCCTTAGACGAACTGCGCATCGGCTTCCTGATGACGCCTGCGGGCACAGTGGAGCGCGTGCTGATCGTGTCCACCGACAATGGCGATCTGGTTCTCGACAACCGCGTGCCGCAGATCTGAGGAGCGCCTGACGTTACGGGCTTCCGGTTGCCGGCTTCCCGCGTTCGGCAATGGCAATGCCGCCGAGCGCCAGCACCAGCGCCAGCACATGAAACAGCTGTAGCTGCTCGCCGATGACCAGGACGGACAGCAGCGTGCCGAACACCGGCACCAGATTGATGAAGAGGCCGGCGCGGTTGGCGCCGATATGGCCGATGCCCTGGATATAGAGGATCTGCGCCACCAGCGAGGCAAATAGCCCCGTATAGAGGGCGGCCGTCCAGCCGGAGGCATCCGGCCACATCAGCGTTCCGGCCGAATATTCCCACGCCACCAGCGGCAACGTGCACAAGAGTGCCACCAGCGCCGGAATGGCCATCAGCGTGCGCCAGTCAACCGGCGGGCGCCAGCGCAAGACGATCGTATAGGCCGCATAGGCAATCACGGCGATCACCATCAGCAGATCGCCGAAATTCACTGTCAGCGACAGAAGCGTCGCGAGATCCCCATGAGAGACGGTGATGGCCACGCCGACCAGCGTCAGAGAAAAGCCCAGGATCTGTGCGAGCGACACACGGATACGGAAAAACACGAAATTGGCGAGAAAGATCAGGAACGGAATGCCGGCCTGCTCGATCGTGACGTTGATGGCCGTCGTATAATGCACGGCATTATAGAGAAGCACGTTGAACAGCGTGTAGCCGACCGCACCGAGAAAGATCATCAGCGGCAGGTGCTGCCTAGCCACCGGCCAGTCACGTTTCAGCTGCGGCAGCGAGATGGCGAAAATGATGGCGCAGGCAATCACCCAGCGCAGCATGGTCAGCATCATCGGGCTGACATGGCCGACGGCGAGCTTGCCGACGACAGCATTGCCGCCCCAGCACAAAGTGGCGATGATCAGGTAGGTATAGGCTCTGATATGCAAGGGTGCACTCCGGGGAAGATCCGGAAAGAGCATGACTTCCCGATTGTTTTGTCGCGCAAATAACCGCGAGCGAAGCGCGCTGTCATCTAAAAACAGGCGAAAAGCTCATAAACGGGTCGCTTTCCCTGAAATCACACAGTATAGATGCGCCGGTTTGGGCGGGGCGTTGAAGCCTGGCGACAGAGCAGGAAAGCTTTAAGATGACGAATGTCGTGGTAATCGGTTCGCAATGGGGTGACGAGGGCAAGGGCAAGATCGTTGATTGGCTCTCGGAACGAGCCGATATCGTCGTGCGCTTCCAGGGTGGCCACAATGCCGGCCATACATTGGTGATCGATGGCGTCAGCTACAAGCTTTCGCTTCTCCCGTCCGGCGTCGTGCGTCCCGGCAAGATGGCCGTCATCGGCAATGGCGTCGTGGTCGATCCGCATGCGCTGATTGCCGAAATCGGCCGGCTGAAGGCGCAGAATGTCGATGTGACGCCGGAAAACCTGCGCATCGCGGAAAACGCCACGCTTATCCTGTCCCTTCACCGCGAACTGGACGGCATGCGCGAAGACGCCGCCTCCAACAGCGGCACCAAGATCGGAACCACGCGCCGCGGCATTGGCCCGGCCTATGAAGACAAGGTCGGCCGCCGCGCCATCCGCGTCATGGATCTGGCCGATCTCGATGCGCTGGAAGCCAAGGTGGAGCGGATTCTTACCCATCACAACGCGCTGCGCCGTGGTTTTGGCGCGCCCGAAGTCGAGCACTCCACGATCATGGAAGAGCTGACCTCGATTGCCGATCGCGTTCTCCCCTTCATGGATTCGGTCTGGCGCCTGCTCGACAAGGAGCGCCGCCAAGGCTCGCGCATCCTGTTTGAGGGCGCGCAGGGCTCGCTGCTCGACATCGACCACGGCACCTATCCGTTCGTGACCTCCTCGAACACGGTGGCCGGCCAGGCCGCTGCCGGTTCCGGCATGGGTCCCGGCTCGCTCGGTTATATCCTCGGCATCACCAAGGCCTATACGACGCGCGTCGGCGAAGGCCCGTTCCCGACGGAACTGACCGATGAAATTGGCCAGTTCCTCGGCGAAAAGGGCCATGAGTTCGGCACCGTGACGGGGCGCAAGCGCCGCTGCGGCTGGTTTGATGCGGCACTCGTTCGCCAGTCGGTGGCCACCAACGGCATCACCGGCATTGCGCTCACCAAGCTCGACGTGCTGGACGGGCTGGACGAGTTGAAGATCTGCGTCGGCTACACGCTGGACGGCCAGGAAATCGATTACCTGCCGGCTGCCCAGGCAGCGCAGGCGCGTGTCGAACCGATTTACATCACGCTGGAAGGTTGGAAAGAGTCAACCGTCGGTGCCCGTAAGTGGGCGGATCTGCCGGCTCAGGCGATCAAATACGTGCGTCAGGTGGAAGAACTGATCGGGGCGCCGGTGGCGCTTCTGTCCACCAGCCCCGAGCGCGACGACACGATACTTGTGACAGACCCTTTTGAAGACTAAAGTCCAGCGCTATCTACCTTTTCACTCGGCGCGCTGCCGGTGATCAAGAGAAAGTATCAATGGCTGATTTTGTAGCGGTTATTCGCCGGGCCGTGGATGGCCTGGCGAACAATAATCCCGAAATGCGTATTCGGGTATACGAAAAGGCTCGCGGCGCCGTTCAGCGGCAGCTGGAGAACATGAAGCCGCGCCCCTCGGACGAGATGCTGCGCCGCCAGATGGACAAGCTGGAAGCTGCGATCCGCGAGGTCGAGGCCGAGCATCGCGAAGCTGCGCCCGCGGCCGACGAACCGTTCGTGCAGCCACCGCCCGTCGATGTCGCGCCGGCGGCCTGGCAGGAACCGGCCGCTGTGCCAGAGCTTTTGCCCGAACCCGAGCCTTCGCCCGAGCCCGTGCGCGCAGAGCCTCAAGCCTTTGCCGAGACGGCCGTCCAGCCGGAGCCTCAGGACGAGACGCCGGCAAGCCCGGCTGCCGTCCCCGAAGCGCAGGAAGCGCCCTACGAAGCACCGTATCATGAGCCGCAGCCCGAAGCCGTGCCGGAACCGGAAGCGTATCAGGCCGAGCCGGTCCACTCCGCAGATCCGTATGGCGCGGCGCCGGAGCAGGATGATGCGCGGTCGTTCAATGCCGAACCGGTGGCGCCTGTCCATGAACCGGCCGATACCGAGCCGCAGACGCCGGCCCATGACGCGCATCAGGACCTGACCGCGGTTCCGGCTGCGATGCCCGAGGCCCATGCGCCGGCCGACGAAAATCCCTTTGCTGACGAGGCCGATGTGCCGCGTGCAGACGCTCCCCTTGCCCATGAGGTCGAGGCACGGACCTACGCCGAGGCACCGCGTTTCCCGGTCTATGACGAGCCGCCGCGCACCCGGGCACAGATGGCGCCCGCCTGGCCGGATGCCCCATCGACAGCGCCATCCCTGCAGAGGGAAGATCCCTTCTCGTCGGACGGGCCCGAAGCGGATCAGCACCCGCAAGAGACTGCGCCGCAGGTCTCCGGCCATGACGACTGGCATGACAGCGCGCAGGCCGCGTCCGCCGCGACCGGTGAGACCCTGTCCGAATCCGCCTCCATTGCCGTGGAGCCCGCGCCTGTCGCGGACTGGAACAACTCCGCCGGCTGGAACGCGCAGCCCGATTGGCAGGCGCAGGACGATGCAGAGCGCCCCGAGACGCCGGCGGCAGCACCCGTTGTGCCGGCCTTCATCGATCGGCAGGCTGCCGATCTGTTCGAGGCGCATTTCGATCGCGAAGCCCATGTCACGGCCAAGGTCGAGATGCCGGCCGTGACGGACCTGCCTGATTATCCGACGCCGGCCAAGGCCGAGCCGGATGTGCCTGATCCGCTTGCCACCTATCTTCAGCCGATCCAGACGACAGCGAAGGTCGATGCGCCGGCTGCGTCCAGCGACCCGTGGAACGATCTGGAACAACTGATCGGCTATGACAAGACAGCCGCCGAAAAGGGCGGACGCGGGGAAGACCTGCCGGCGGAAGAACCGGATCTGGCGGAAGCGGCTCCTGCACGCGCCTACCGCGTCCAGTCCAAGCCCAAGCGCAATTACGGCGTTTGGGTGCTGGCCATCCTCGGTCTCGCCGTCCTCGGCGGTGGTGGCTATGCCATCTGGCTGAACCGCGATGCGCTGGACAACATGATCGGCAATGTCGCGGGCGAGAAGACGGCTCCGGCTGCCACGACCGCGTCGGCACCGCCGTCTTCGAACAACGCGACGGCGCCGGCTTCGACGCAGGCCCCCAAGGGAACTGCGACTGCCACCGCCACGGCGCCTGCCGCCGCGTCTGGCACACCGGCGGCGACCGGCCCGACCAAGTTTACGCAGCGCCTGCTGGCAAACGGTACGGAAGTCGATGACGGCGCCGGCGGACCGGCAGCCGGTGGCGCAAGCCAGTCGATTGCCCAGCTGAACGCTCCGGCGGCACCCGATGCCGGCGGTAACACCAATGCGGTGACGACGCCGGCCGCACCGAGCAGCAGTGCGCCGCCTGCAACCCCGGCTGCAACGCCGGCCGTTTCGGGAGAGAAGATCTTCCTGTACGAGGAACGCATCGGCCAGTCATCGCCGACTGCCATCGAAGGCAGAGTGTCCTGGTCGCTGCAGAGCGAAACCGGCGAAAACGGCCGGCCTGAGCCTGTGGTCCAGGGCCGCATCAACCTGCCGGAACGCGGGCTGACGGCGCTCATCACCTTCAAGCGGAACGCGGATGCCTCGCTGCCGGCGAGCCACCTGGTCGAGTTCGTCTTCTCGCTGCCGGCGGATTTCGAGGGCGGTGCCATCGAAAGCGTGCAGCGCATTTCGATGAAGCAGACCGAGCAGGATCGCGGCGATCCGCTGATTGCGGTTCCGGCCAAGATCACGCCGGACTTCCACATGATTGCGCTCAACGATTTTCCCGATGCGCGCGCCCGCAACATGGAGCTTCTGAAGAGCCGCAACTGGCTGGACGTGCCGATCATCTACGGCACCGGCCGTCGCGCGCTACTCACCCTCCAGAAGGGCTCTGAAGGCGTGAAAGCCTTCGATGAGGCGATCCGCCAGTGGGCGGCCCTTTCGCCGGCCGGCCAGTAAGGTCAGGCTTCGGTTCAGGAGAACATCAAGGTCCGCCGGTTTCGCCCGGCGGATTTTTTTGGGATGCCGGGCGCGCCGCCGGGCCATCCTGCCGCCATCATCCGGGAGAAGGTGAGGCGGTGTCGCCTCCTCTCAGGATGTCGGCCGCGGCAGATGGGAGAACGGCAATGGCTGGCGGATTGTGTCACATCACCTTTGTCACGAAAAACCTCGACCGGATGGAGAAGATCCTGACGACCGTCATGAAGGCGCGCAAGGTTGAGGATCCCGGCGCCGACGAATTCACGCTGACCAAGGAACGGATCTTTCAGATCGGCGAAGGGCTTTCGTCCGTCTGGATCGTTCTTATTGAAGGCTCGGTCGACTTGGCGCGCAGCTACAACCATGTGGCTTTCATCATTCGCGAGGAAGATGTCGAAGAGCGTCTGGCCGCCATCGAGGCCTTGGGTCTTGATCTGCATGACGGGCATCCCCACGGGACGGGTAGGGGCCTGCACGGCGAGGAGGGCCACTCGATCTATTTCTACGACGACGACAATCACATGTTCGAACTGCATGTCGGCACGCTGGAGGATCGCCTGCGTCGTGATGACCGGAGCAAGGGGGCGCCGCTTGCCTGAAAAGGCGGCTGCCGGACCTGCAGAGTTTCCAGACATGGAAAAGCCCGGCACTTGCCGGGCCCAGACTGCTGACAAAGTCAACGACATCGCCGGGATCGGCATTGACGACGTCTTTGCCCCCTCGCCCCGCGTGCGGGGAGAGGGCTGGGGTGAGGGGCCTTAAACTATTGATTAGGCGGCGAATTGGCCCCTCATCCCGCTGCCGCGACCTTCTCCCCGTCAAGACGGGGCGAAGGGCCATTGAGGCCGCCCTTCACTCTAAATCTTGAAACATGCAAAGTTCGCTAGCTAGCTAAGCTCGGCATTTGCCGGGCCTCTAAACGAAAGGGACGTTTCGGCCGGCTGTGCCGCTCAGGCGTCGACGACGCGAAGGGCCTTGGCCTGCGCCAGGGCTTCCTTCTGAACGGCTTCCTGAACCTTTTCGAAGGCGCGCACCTCGATCTGGCGCACGCGTTCGCGGCTGATGTCGAACTCGGTCGACAGGTCTTCCAGCGTCACCGGATCTTCCGAGAGGCGACGGGCCTCGAAGATGCGGCGCTCGCGTTCGTTCAAGACGCTGAGCGCCTTGTCGAGCATGCGCCGGCGGGTTTCCAGCTCGTCCTGCTCGATCAGCACGGCTTCCTGGGTGTCGTGGTCATCGACCAGCCAGTCCTGCCACTGGCCCGCTTCGCCTTCGGCTGCCCGGATCGGTGCATTCAGCGACGCGTCACCCGACAGGCGGCGGTTCATCGAGACGACTTCTTCCTCCGAGACCCGAAGCTTGGTGGCGATTTCCGTCACCTGATCCGGCTTCAGATCGCCTTCGTCGATGGCCTGGATACGGCCTTTCAGGCGGCGCAGATTGAAGAACAGCCGCTTCTGATTGGCGGTCGTGCCCATCTTGACGAGCGACCAGGAGCGCAGGATGTATTCCTGGATCGAGGCCTTGATCCACCACATGGCATAGGTGGCGAGACGAAAACCGCGCTCGGGATCGAATTTCTTGACCGCCTGCATCAGGCCGACATTGCCTTCCGACACGACTTCGCCGATCGGCAGGCCGTAGCCGCGATAGCCCATGGCGATCTTGGCCACGAGGCGCAAATGGCTGGTGACGAGTTGATGGGCCGCGTCGCGATCCCCATGTTCGGCATAACGCTTCGCAAGCATGTATTCCTGCTGGGGCTCCAGCATCGGAAACTTGCGGATTTCGTCGAGATAACGATTAAGGCCAGCTTCGCCGGCTGTAATCGAAGGCAGAGAATTGCGGGCCATAAAGCACCCCCTTCTGATCGTGTTCCGGCTCCCGTGATCGTTCTGCCGATCGAAAGGCGAGCCGTAAGATGCGGGTCTTTCCCTCGACCCCGCACCCATCCAGCTAACAGATAAGTGCGGCGAAAGGGTGATTCAAGCACATGCGCCGGTCACGACCCTGTTATGACATTACGAGCTCACGGGGGAGCGGATCACAGGAAAAGCGCTTGCCGCGCCCATCGGTGCCGGCTCACGTTTTCGCTACTCGCTACTCGCTACTCGCTACTCGCTACTCGCTACTCGCTACTCGCTACTCGCTACTCGCTTTCGCTCCGCAACGCCTCCAGCAATTCCTCCATGTCGTCCGGCACCGGGGCTTCGAACTCCATCACCTCGCCGGTGCGCGGATGTTCGAAGGCCAGGAGAAAGGCATGCAGGGCCTGCCGGTGGAAGCGGCTGACGACGGCGCGGGCGGCTTCCGGCAGAAGATTGGCCTTTGTCCGGAAGGCTGCGCCATATTCCGGATCGCCGATCAGCGGATGGCCGATATGGGCCATGTGCACGCGGATCTGGTGGGTGCGCCCGGTTTCCAGCCGGCACTCCACCAGAGAGGCAAGGCAGGTCGAATCGGGCTTTTCGTGAAAGCGTTCGGTGACGACATAATGGGTCACGGCCTCGCGTGCGTCATCGGTATCCTCGCGCTTCACCGAGCGCTTGGTGCGGTCGGCGCCGGAGCGGCCGAGCGGCGCGTCGATCGTGCCGCGCAGCTGGCGAGGGCGACCCCAGACGAGGGCGACATAGGCGCGCTCCAGGTCGCCGGTGCGGCCATGGTCGGCAAATTGCGCCGCGAGATGACGATGGGCGATATCGTTCTTGGCCACCACCATCACGCCGCTCGTCTCCTTGTCGAGCCGGTGGACGATGCCGGGACGCTTGACCCCGCCGATGCCCGACAGGCTGCCGGCGCAATGGTGAATGAGGGCATTGACCAGCGTGCCCGTCCAGTTGCCGGCGCCCGGATGGACGACGAGACCGGCGGGCTTCACCAGCACGATCAGGTCCTCGTCCTCGTAGAGAACCTCGAGGGGAATGTCTTCGCCCTTCGGTTCCGGGTCTTCCGCCTCCGGCAGATCGATGGTGATCGTGTCGCCGGCGGCGATCTTCTTCTTCGGCTCCGTGCAGGTCTTGCCGTTCAGCGTGATGGCGCCCTGTTCGATGAGCGCCTTCAGCCGGCTGCGGGAAAATTCGCCCTCGAGCACCGACGTCAGCCAGGCATCCAGCCGGCCGGCCGCATCCTCGCCGGCAGTCAGCACTTTCCTTGGCGTCTCGCCTTGGTTAAAGGGGTCGTTCATGTGTTCATCCCGATGACAGTTAAAGCGAAGGACTTTTGCCCGATGGCCAATCTCGAACCCGAGCAACAGGAAGACGCGCCACTCGATCCGGTGATGGATAACGTCCGGCGCAAGATGGTGCGTCTGCAGATCGTTTCCGGAAGCATCATGTTCATCAGCCTTATGGCGGTGTTGGGAGCGGTTGTCTACAAGGTGCGCCATGCGCCGCAAACGCCAGCGCCTCTGGTGACCGGCACCGGTTTTGCCGTGCCGGCCGATCAGCCGCTTGCCGTCACCGCGCATCTGCCGCCCGGCTTCGAGGTGCAGTCGGTGTCGCATTCCGGCGGGCAGATCCTGTTTTACGGCGTGGTGGGCGGCGTTCGCAAGGCGCTGATCTTTGATCTTGCGGTCGGCCGCATCGTCGCCGACGTGACCGTTCAAGACCGCTGACCATGACGGACGCCCGCCCGCTCATCCGCATCACCGATGCCGCTGATCCGCAAATTGCGGAGTTTCGTTCGATCCGCGAGCGCGATCTCGTCGGGCGCGGCGGCGGCTTCATTGCGGAAGGCACGGTGGTGCTGCGCATGCTGGCAAGGGCGCATGCCGGGAAGGGGGCGATTGCGGCGGAAAAGATCCTGCTTCTGGAAAACCGCGTGGCAGGTCTTGCCGATCTTCTGGCGGAATTTGCCGCCGAAGTCCCGGTCTATGTGGCCGATGCCGGCGTTCTGGATGCCATTGCCGGATTTCACCTGCATCGGGGCGTGCTGGCGCTCGGGCGGCGCAGCGCTGCCCCTCATGCAGATCAATTGCTCGATGCCTGCGCGGAACCGGCGCTGGTCATCGTCGCCTGCGGCATTTCCAACCACGACAATATTGGGTCGATCTTCCGCAATGCCGCAGCCTTCGGGGCGCAGGCGGTGCTTCTCGATGAAACCTGCTGCGATCCGCTCTACCGCAAGGCGCTGCGCGTTTCCGTCGGCTCGGTCCTGTCGGTTCCCTATGCGCGCGGCGGAAGCGCTCTGTCTCTTCTGGAAACCGTGCATGCCAGGGGCTTTGCCGTCTGGGGCCTGTCGCCGCAGGGGGACAGCGACATCCGCGATATCCCGGCCGAGCGACGCATCGCGCTGGTGACGGGTACGGAAGGCGAGGGGCTTCCCGCAGACATCCTGTCGCGGTTCCGCAATGCCCGTATTCCGCAGATGCCGGGCCTCGACAGCCTCAATGCCGCAACCGCCACCGGCATTGCGCTCTACGAGATTTCAAGGCTGCAAGGCGTCATCTGACACCGGACTTCCTTGCCGTGGCCGAGGTGTCACGGATCGGAGGCGTGGATGCGGTCGAGCGACTGGCGGGCGCGGCGGGCAAGATCGGGCTCGTCCGCGTTGCCCGATGTGTTGTCGCCGTCCCTGCGCGCTTCGTCATCCTTGTCGAGAATGGCCATGATCGGCGAGGTCGGGCCTTCGGCTACCGCCGTCAGCGCCACCATGTCGGCGGCAATCGTTGCAAGTTCCCGTCGCAGCGTCTCGTCCGATTGTAATGGCGTCGGGCTTGAAAGCTCCGCGCCAAGGGCGGCACTTCGTGCGCGGATATCGTCCTGCATCTGGCCAAGGTCGCGCATGGTCTGCTCACTCCGGTCGTCGGTGGTCTCTGCAACGGCGGGCTGGCCGTCCTGCGGGCGGTTGCGGCCGCGGCGGTGCTTGCGCGCCGAGAGCGCGTGTTTTTCAAGGGCGGCGATCTTCTTGCGCGGCAGCGGGTAGCTGCCGGTGATCGGCTCGCGCCATTCGTCGGCATCAGCGGTGTCGCGGCCACGCAACTGTTCGATTTCCTGCAGGCGGCGGTCGAGTGCGTCCTGCGTGTCGGCCTTCTGCGCCATCTCGCGCGCCAGCTTTTCCTCCAACCTTGCTGAACGGGCTTCCTCCTGGGAAAGACGCTGCTCGGCATCCCGCGCGCGGGTGGTCATCAGCTTCAGGTCGGTGCGCAGGGCCTCGCGCTCCTCGCGCAGCACGGCGGCCCGCTGCTTCAGACTGTCTGCGGTGCTGTCGCGGGTGGAGAGGTCTATGTTCAGGTTGTCGAGATCGCCGGTCAGCTTGTGGATGCGCTTGCGCAGCGTTTCGATTTCACCGTTCTTGCTGGCCACCGTCAATTCCACCGCCGAAAGCGACTGCTTCAATTGGCGGATGAGGCCTTCCTCGCGCCGGAGCCTCGAGCGCAGGTCTGCGGCTTCCACGCTCATGTCGCTCACCTGCATCTGCATCTCGTGATGGCTGGCCTGCAGGTGCGCTGCTTCGTCGCTCAACCGGTCGAAGCGCAGTTGCAGCGAGACATTGCGATCGCGTTCTTCGGCCAATTCCTGCCGTGTGCGGGCATTTTCGGCGGCATAGACGGCGCGCGCCATGTCGCGCTGGGCGCGCACTTCCGCCGGGCTGATCGGCATCGTCGCCTTCAGGCGGTTTTCCGTATAGTGCACGACGCGCCGATGGACGGCCGGCGCCAGCACCAGAACCAGAAGCGTGGCGCTGAGAAAGCCCAGCCCATAAAGAAGCGCGAACTGGATCACGGGCGGTCCATCCTGCGGTCTGGCATTTCAGGAAAATCTAAATTCAGCTACAGCTAGAATATCGACACGGGATAGGCAACAGCAAGCTCGGGGTGGCCCGCCAGGCGTTTCGAGCGTGGCGGGCAGAGAAGCGATCAGAAGGGGTTCCAGGTCGGCGCTTCGGTGAATTTGAGATAGCCGACATTGACGCCGAGACGGGCACCGACGCCGGTGCGGATCGGCACGACAATCACGTCGCTGTTGCGCAGTGCCGTCATGCCGACGCCGGCCACCACGAAGGCCGAGCCGCTCACGCCGCCATAGCGGGCATAAAGGTTCTGGACGGCCGGCAGATTATAGACGAGCATCATGGCGCGCGCGCCCTGGCCGCCGTAATCGATGCCGAGCGAGGGGCCCTGCCAGAAGACGGGGTGATTGCCGGCATTCTTCGTATAAAGCTGGCCTTCGCCATAGGTGAGACCGGCGATGAAGGCGCCGGAGCCTTCCTGGCCGAGCACGTAGCCATTGGGAAGGCCGTATTGCTGGAAGGCCTTTTCGACAACCTTGGCCAGCCCGCCGGTCGTGTTGCCGAAGAAGCCGTGGCCGGCATCCACGATTTCCTGCAGCGTATATTGTTCACCCGATCGCTGCTGGGCCTCAGCCGGGGCGGCGATCGTGGCCACCAGAATTGGCAGGACGAGCAGTCGAGCAAGAGCAAAGAATCTATCGAAGCGCATGGGGCCTGTCCGTTTTTTTAATCAATTGGTGCCTCAGATCGCGGCTGAGCCATCTTGAGACCATCCCGTTAACAACCGGTTTACCAAAAATGGTGTCTTTATGGCGGCGTAAGACGGAAATGCCAACCCCAAGCCACCTTCACGCAACATTGTCGTGAGACATAGCCGATCATCATTAAGGCTACATCCAGGAAAATCAGATGCCGAAGAATCCGAACCTTATCCTTAGCGGTCCCGATCTGGCGGCGCTCCTGTGCAGCCGCGTCTGCCATGATGTGATCTCGCCGGTGGGCGCGATCTGTAACGGTCTTGAACTGCTGGACGAGGGCGGTGCCGACGAGGACGCGCTGGACCTCATCCGCACCTCGGCGCAGAACGCCTCCGTGCGTCTGAAATTTGCCCGTCTCGCCTTTGGCGCCTCCGGTTCCGTCGGCGCCTCCATCGATACCGGCGAAGCGGAAAAGGCTGCCAAGGACTTTGCCGCTGCCGAAAAGAAGACCGAAGTTTCCTGGAACGGGCCGCGGGCGATCATCCCGAAGAACCGCGTCAAGTTGCTCCTCAACCTGTTCATGGTGGCCTATAGCGCCATTCCGCGCGGCGGCAGCATTGATGTGGTGCTGGAAAATCCGGAAACCGATGCAAAGTTCACGCTGACGGTGAAGGGCCGCATGCTGCGCCTTCCGCCGAAATACGTCGAACTGTGCAATGGCACGGCCGAGGAACTGGCCGATGCCCACACGATCCAGCCCTATTACACCGTTCTTCTTTCGGAAGAATGCGGGATGGACCTCAGCCATGTCGTCAATGACGACAACATCGTCTTCACCGCCGAAATTTCGGCCGCCTGACGCCTTGTGCTGCCGTTGCCGGGCGTTGCCCGGTAACGGTTCGTTAGCCGGTTCGTCCTATCGTGGCCAAAAGCCGTTGCACGCTCGGCTTTTGTTCTGCGGTCCGGGAGGGAGCCAGATGCAGCGCCTGATGATTGCCGACAGTTCCGATATCGTCCGCACGGTTGCCAAGCGCATCCTGTCGGAACTGGGCTTTCTGGTGAGCGAAGCCTCCGGCGACCGGGAGGCTTTGATGCGCTGCCAGGCCGAACTGCCGGCGATCCTGATCGTTGATGCGGCGCTTGAGGGGGCTCTGGAACTCATCGCCGCGGTCAAGGCCCTGCCGGGCGCCAACCGTGTGCGCATCTATTACTGCATCATCGAGGCGGACCTGAAGACGATGATGACGGGCAAGCGCGCCGGCGCCGATGATTTTCTCCTGAAGCCCTTCGATCGCAAGATCCTGACCGCCGTGTTTTCCGGTCTTTCCGCCGCCGCCTGAGCCGCATTCTCCCGATGTCCGAACATCTGCCGGGTTAAGCCGCCCTGTGCCCTTGGGGGCTGCCGTGCTTTGGCTCGTCCACGAAACCCATGCCCACAACGAAAAACGCCCGGGAAAAAATTCCCGGACGTTTGACTGATCGCGGATCCGATAGGGGTATAAAAGATCAGGCCGTTTCGGCGTATTCGCCGCCATCCGGTTCGCGCAGCACATAGCCGCGGCCCCAGACGGTTTCGATGTAGTTCGCGCCGCCTGCGGCGTTTGCCAGCTTCTTGCGAAGCTTGCAGATGAACACGTCGATGATTTTCAGTTCCGGTTCGTCCATGCCACCATAGAGGTGGTTGAGGAACATTTCCTTGGTCAGCGTGGTGCCCTTGCGCAGCGAGAGCAGTTCCAGCATCTGATATTCCTTGCCGGTCAGGTGAACCCGCTGGCCGCCCACTTCGACGGTCTTGGCGTCGAGGTTCACGATCAGCTCGCCCGTGATGATGATCGACTGGGCATGGCCCTTCGAACGACGGACGATGGCATGGATGCGTGCAACAAGCTCGTCCTTGTGGAACGGCTTGGTCATGTAGTCGTCTGCGCCGAAGCCGAGACCACGAACCTTGTCCTCGATGCCGGCCATGCCGGACAGGATGAGGATCGGTGTCTTCACCTTGGAAAGACGCAGTGTCCGCAGAACCTCGTAGCCGGACATGTCCGGCAGGTTGAGGTCAAGCAGGATGATGTCGTAATCGTACAGCTTGCCGAGGTCGACGCCCTCTTCCCCGAGATCCGTCGTATACACATTGAAGCTTTCCGACTTCAGCATCAGCTCGATGCTCTGGGCAGTCGCGCTGTCATCTTCGATGAGTAGAACCCGCATAATTTTCCCCTTTACCGCCGCGAAGGTGTGAATGGCCCCCTAACGCGAGACGGATCCAGACGTTGCCTGATTTGGAAGCTGACACCAATTGGTTAACAAACTCTGACCGCCTTTGGCAAGGCACAGGAATTCGTTAAACAAACTTGGTATTTGCCTGATTTATCATGTGAATCTGCCAGCGCCATACCTGAATCATTTTGTGAGGAATTCCTCCCAAGTGATTCATACGACTCATCATTGTCGTCGGTCGAAATCGACCATGGCATTTACGGACCCTTAAACGATCGTCCCTATCATTAACGATGCCCGTAAATGAAAGGTTACCGCGGCGCCCAATTTGTTAACGGCGCGGCAATTTTTCAGTCCGAACTGTTGCAGGTCGGACTCAGGGGGAATTGGGAACATAGCCGGGGTCTCGCTATCCACGGGAGTATTGCGTATGAAGACGCGTGACAGCCTTGTGCGCCTGAAAGAATTTCAGGTGAATGAAAAGCGCCGCCAGTTGCAGCAGTTACAGCTGATGATGGCGGAATTCGAACGTATGGCGAAGGAACTGGAGCACCAGATTTCGCTGGAAGAAAAGAAATCGGGAATCACAGACCCGAATCATTTCGCCTATCCGACTTTTGCCAAGGCGGCCCGTCAGCGGGCAGACAATCTGCAGGTTTCGATCCGCGAATTGCGCGTCCAGCAGGAAAGTGCCGAACTTGCGCTTGAAGAAGCGCAGGCCGAACTTTCGAAAGCCACGGCTCTCGAAGAACGCGACGGTGGCATGCGCGCCCGCGCCTGATCCCGCCTGCGATCTTTTTTTGGGGGTAAACGTTGCGAGGACGCCTGAGGCGTCCACGCCGCGGCGCAGATCTGCGCCTGCCGCTCAGCGGTTGATCACATCCTGCCAGTCGGGGTGACGCTCAAGCTGTGCCTTGAAGAAGGGGCAGAGCGGAATGATCTTCCAGCCGCCCGACCGTGCCGCCTCCACCGCATGCACCGCCAGCGCCTGTCCGACGCCCTTGCCGCGCAATGCGTCGTCCACCTGCGTATGATCGATGATGATCAGATGCGGCGAGGCGCGCGAAAACGTCATTTCCGCCGATGCGCCATCAAGTTCCGCCCGGTAGGCTCCGCCCGAGGAATGCGTTTCTTCGGTAATCTTCATCCTGCTGCCCCTTGTTTTATCCATGATCCTGCTGATGTAGGACGAAATCGCCCAGATGCCAGACCGCCTTGTCCAGGCGGCCGTGCCGAAGGGCGCGTGTCCAATGATCGGGCGGAACCGGGGAGAGGATGAGAGGGGGGGCATGCGCAGGCTGCGCCAGGCATTGCTGCTGGTCTCGGCGGTTTTTCTTCTCTTTGGAATTTACCTGCCGATCCTTCAGATCGACCGGCTGTTCCTGTTCAGCCAGACGCCGTCGCTGATCGATCTGGTCTCGGGCCTGTTTGAGCAGGGAGACTTCGGGCTTGCGCTCCTGATTGCGCTGTTTTCGATCGTGTTTCCCGCAGCCAAGCTTCTGCTGGTGTTTTGCCAGGAGGCAGGTTGGCGGCTCGGTCAGGATCGGATGGGGGTTTTCGGCCGCGCGCTGCCGCATCTGTCAAAGTGGTCTATGATGGACGTGATGCTGGTGGCGATCGCGATCTTCGCGGCCAAGGGGAGTGGGCTGGCGACAGCCGTCGCCCAGCCGGGTCTGTGGTTCTATGCAGGTTCAGCCATCATGACCGGGCTCTTGTCGCCCTTTTCTTCGATGGCCGCCGACAAGCGGCCAGACACCGACATGCGTTAAGCCTCCTCGGGAGGCGGGCTCCGGAGGATAGTCAGGATGGTCGGGGACGGCTTGCGAACGCCTTGACTAGTGGCGGTACTGCTGAATCCGCGTGGTTCTGAGGCCGGCAAGGCCATGGTCGTTGATGGACGACTGCCAGGACAGGAATTCTTCCACTGTCAGGGTATAACGCTCGCAAGCTTCCTCGAGGCTCAACAGGCCACCGCGAACCGCTGCAACCACCTCCGCCTTGCGACGGATCACCCAGCGGCGCGTATTGGCCGGCGGAAGATCCGCAATCGTCAGGGGGCTGCCATCGGGGCCGATGACATATTTAACTCGAGGCCGGATCATTTCGGTCATTGGACTCTCTACACTACACAAGACCACGAGGCCGACCGTAGCCCGGCAGTTTTAACATTTGACTAAATGGAAACCGTGTTTTGCAGGAAACCGCATTTGGACCACAATTCTTTCGCGTTTTTTTCGCAATTCACGACCGACCTTGTGTGTTTCGTAAGATTAGAATGTTCTTTCGAACGATTTGATTGCGGCGCATCAAGGTTTATGCTGCATTTTAGCAATCTTTGCCAAGAAACGGTGACCGGGTGACCCGGCCGGATTTTGCGGTGGAAAACCCGGCGGGCGACGTCTTTTAATTCATCTGCGGCCCGGTCAGATCATCTGAAGCGACAGTTCGGTGCGCCCGGCGCCCTCATCGAGGACTGCCGTTCCGGCGTGCAGGAAGGTCAGCGTATCGCCCAGTGTCAAACTGGCAAGCGTCGATGCGCAGACCGTCAGCGGTGCCGCCGAGGGGAGGCTGAGGCTCAGAAGCGTCGTCGAGGCATTGCGCCTGAGGCTTGCGGTATGGCCGGAAGACGAGGTGACAGACACCATCATCGTCAGTTTGTAGATCCCGCTTGCGGGCACCACCAGCGCGTTGCCGCCGCCGCTCACGGCAGCGCCGAGCGTGACGCCACCCTGCTCGAGCGCAAGGGTGGTAAAGCCGGTCGAGGCGCCGGAGGCGGGGCTGGACGTGCCGGTGGCGCGATGGGCGCGGGCAAGCGGCCGGTTGGGAAAGCTCGGCCGGCCGGCGCCATCAAAGCTCATGCCGGTTTTCCAGCTGCCGCCATCGGCGCTCACCTTCACGGCAAACTGGTCATTTCCGGCAAGGCCCATTTCCGCCCGGCCCGACCATCCGCTCTGGAACAGCAGCGAGGCGGTATCGGACACCGCCGCCTTGTTGATCATCAACTGGTGCCCGGCGCCGGCATTGTTGAACAGCGAGGCGGCCGACGAGATCGACAACCGGTTGCTGTCGTCCGGCGTCGCGCTGATGCCAAGCCGTGAAGGCGTCAGGATATCGGGCAGGCCGGGGGTGACCCAGGCGGTGCCGGAAAAGGCCCGGATGGCTGACAGCGACTTGAACCAGGCGAGAAAGCCGGTGTTTGGCTGCAGAAAGCTCCAGGCGCCATCCTGAAAGGTGGCGATGGTGCCGGCATGTCCTGCCCAGGCGCCGGTCGCCGTGCCGGTGACGGCGTAATGGCTGCCCTCGACGGGACTGGCGGGCGGTGCGGCACCCTCATAGTCGATGGCCAGCTGGACCAGCGTGTCCAGCCGAAGCAGCGCCTCATTGTGAGTGACGTGTTTCTGGGCCTGGGAAGGCAGGATATAGGGCAGTCTGAGGTTCGGTGTCGTGTCGGCCATGGCGTGTTCTCCCTGCGTGTGGAAGGCCATTTTAAGTGCATGGCGGCACACGGGCATGGCGAAGGCATCAAGCCGTTGAAAGCATTGGCGCGGGGCCGGAAAACATCCCCGGCCGGCTATCGATCAGGTCAGCGACCGGGCCGCCGCAGCCGGGGCCGTGGCCGGCGGGCCACGCCCGTCATCTTCCTGAAACACGCGCCAGGGATGCGACGGAATGGCGGTGTGAATGCCCTTGTCCTTTGATTTGCATATGCGAAGGTGACGACGAGATTTGAGACAGGATCCCGCATGCGCTATTCCGCCCTAGACATCGTTCGGCAGGCCTTTTCCGGCAACCGCCACTGGAAGCCTGTCTGGCGCGAGCCGCAACCGAAGGCGCATTACGATGTGATCATCGTCGGTGGCGGCGGGCATGGCCTGTCGACCGCCTATTATCTTGCCAAGGAGTTCGGCATCACCAATATCGCCGTGCTGGAAAAGGGCTACATCGGCTCCGGCAATGTCGGGCGAAACACCACGATCATCCGCTCCAATTATCTGCTGGAAGGCAACGAGCCCTTCTACGAGTTCTCCATGAAACTGTGGGAAGGGCTGGAGCAGGATTTCAATTATAACGCCATGGTGTCGCAGCGCGGCGTGATCAATCTCTTCCACTCCGATGGCCAGCGCGACGCCTATGCGCGGCGCGGCAATGCCATGATGATGCATGGCGTCGATGCGCAGCTGCTGGATCGCGAGGAGGTGCGCAAGATGATGCCCTACCTCAATTTCGACCATGCGCGCTTTCCCGTTCTCGGCGGCCTTCTGCAGAAGCGCGGCGGCACGGCCCGCCATGATGCGGTGGCCTGGGGCTATGCCCGCGGTGCCGATCAGCGCGGCGTCGACCTCATCCAGCACTGCGAGGTGACCGGTATACGTCGCGACGAAGCGGGCAGGGTTCTGGGCGTCGAGACGTCAAAGGGCTTTATCGGCTGCAACAAGCTGGCGCTTGCCACGGCCGGCCACACCTCGGTGACGGGGCAGATGGCCGGGCTTCGGCTTCCCATCGAAACGCATGTCCTGCAGGCCTTCGTCTCGGAGGGCCTGAAGCCGGTCATCCACAATGTCATTACCTATGGCGCCGGTCACTTCTATATCTCGCAGTCCGACAAAGGCGGCTTGGTCTTCGGCGCAGACATCGATTACTATTCCTCCTATGCGCAGCGCGGCAATCTCGCCACCGTCGAGCACACGATCGAGGAAGGCGTGTCGCTGATCCCGGGGCTGTCTCGGGTAAAGGTGCTGCGCGCCTGGGGTGGCGTGATGGACATGTCGATGGACGGATCGCCGATCATCGACAGGACGCCGATCGACAACCTCTATCTGAATTGCGGCTGGTGCTATGGCGGCTTCAAGGCCACACCTGCCTCCGGCTTCTGCTTTGCCCATCTGATCGCCAAGGACGAGCCGCATTATACGGCCCGCTTCCTTAGGCTCGACCGTTTCGAGCGCGGCCTTGCCATCGACGAAGGCGGCAAGGGGCCTCAGCCGAACCTGCATTAGGCGAACCTTCATTCATCAAGCCCGCACGACCTGCACTGACGAGTATCTATCATGGCAAGCCTGATCACCTGTCCCCATTGCGGCAGCCGGCCGAAAGAAGAGTTCTCCATTCGCGGCGATGCCCTGCCTCAGCGCCCAGCCGCTCACGCGCCGGACGAAGCCTGGCACGCCTATGTCTATCTGCGCGACAATGTGAAGGGCGTCATCTTCGAACACTGGCACCATGTGGGCGGCTGCCGGCGTTATCTGGTGGTGGAGCGGGATAATGTCAGCCATGATGTGCTGTCGGTCACGGATGCCGCCCGGTTCAGGCGTGCCGCGGCTTCCGGGCAGGACGGCGTGGTTGCTGCCGGAAAGGACCTCGCATGACCCCGCATCGTCTTTCCACCGGTGGGCTCGTCAACCGCGCGATGCCGCTGCGCTTCAGCTTCGATGGCAAGCCGCTGAAGGGCTTTGCCGGCGACACCCTGTCCTCGGCGCTTCTCGCCAATGGCCAGATGCTGATGGGCCGCAGCTTCAAATATCACCGGCCGCGCGGACCCGTCACCGCAGGCTCCGCCGAACCGAACGCGCTGGTCACGCTGGGTGAGGGCGCGCGCAGCGAGCCCAATGCGCGCGCCACCGTGGCGGAGCTTTACGAGGGAATGGCAGCGCGCAGCCAGAACCGCTGGCCGTCGCTGTCCTATGATGTCGGGTCGGTCAACAGCCTGTTTTCGCCCTTCCTGTCGGCCGGCTTTTACTACAAGACCTTCATGTGGCCCGCTTCCTTCTGGGAAAAGGTCTACGAGCCGCTGATCCGCCGCGCCGCGGGCCTTGGTCGCGCGGTCATGGCGCCCGATCCGGATCGCTACGAAAAGGCCTGGGCGCATTGCGACCTGCTGGTCATCGGCGCCGGACCGACCGGGCTGATGGCAACGCTTGCCGCTGCCCGCGCCGGCCTTCGCGTCATTCTGGCGGACGAGGATTTTCGCCAAGGCGGATCGCTTCTGTCGGAAACCGCCGTTGTCGGCGGACTGCCGGCGGCGGATTTTGCCGCAGCCATCCTCGCCGAACTGGAAACTCTCTCCAATGTCACGCTGATGGCACGCACCACCGTGTTCGGCTGGTATGACGACATGGTGTTCGGTGCCGTCGAAAAGGTGCAGAAGCATGTGGCGCTGCCCGATCCCGACCTGCCGGTGGAACGTGTCTGGCGCATCGTGGCCAAGCGGGCGCTTCTGGCGACCGGTGCCGAGGAACGGCCGCTGGCGTTTGGCGGCAATGATCGCCCCGGCGTGATGACGGCCGGTGCCGCGCGCACCTATCTCAATCGATACGGTGTTGCGGTCGGCCGCAAGGTGGCCGTGTTTGCCAATGGCGGCTCCGGCTATCGCACGGCAGCCGATCTGACGGCTGCCGGCATCGATGTGACCGCGATCATCGATCCGCGCACGGAGATTTCGCGCGCCCAAGTGGATCTGGCGGGGGAGAGCCTGCGCATTCTCTCCGGCGCCTCGGTCACGGCAACGCGCGGGCGGCTCGGGCTCGCCGGGCTTGTGGCCGAGCGATCCGGCCATGAAGAGGTGATCGATTGCGACGCGCTTCTGATGTCCGGCGGCTGGTCTCCCGTCGTCCATCTCCTGTGCCAGCGCGGCAGAAAGCCGGTCTGGAGCGTGGCGCACCAGGCCTTTCTGGCGCCCGATGTGGGCGCGGCCTTTGTCCCGGCCGGATCGGCTGCCGGTCTCGCCCGGCTCTCGGCCTGCCTGAGGGACGGGGCGGAAAAAGCCGTGGCGCTTGCCCGCGATCTGGGCTTTGCCGCCTATGACACCGATATCCCGCCGGTGGAGGGCGAGTATGATCCGGCCTTTGCGCCGCTCTGGTATGTCCAGGGCTCGAAGGGCAAGGCCTTTGTCGATTTCCAGAATGACGTGACCGTTGGCGATCTCAGCCTTTCGCAGCGTGAAGCCTTCGGCCATATCGAGCACACCAAGCGCTACACGACCGGCGGCATGGCGACCGACCAGGGCAAGCTCGGCAACGTCAACACCATCGGCATCGTATCGGGCATGCGCGGCGTTTCGCCGGAGGCGGTCGGCACCACGACGTTCAGGCCCTTCTATACGCCGGTGTCCTTCGGCGCTCTGGCCGGCACCGCGCGCGCCGAACAGGCGCGCCCCACCCGCCGCTCGCCGCTGCATGGCTGGGCGGCGAGACACGGCGCGGTGTTTGTCGAAGCCGGCCTCTGGCATCGCTCCGCCTGGTTTCCGCGCGCCGGCGAAAAAACCTGGCGCGAGGCGGTCGACCGCGAAGTGCTGACGGTGCGCGAAAACGCCGGGCTCTGCGATGTCTCGACGCTCGGCAAGATCGAGATATTCGGCACGCAGGCGGCGGAGTTTTTAAACCGCGTCTACAGCAACGCCTTTCTGAAGCTTTCCGTCGGCAAGGCCCGCTACGGCCTGATGCTGCGCGAGGACGGCATCGTCTTTGACGACGGCACCACGAGCCGGCTTGGGCCGAACCATTACGTGATGACCACCACCACGGCCTATGCGGCCGAGGTGATGGCGCATCTCGACTACTGCGCGCAGGTGCTGTTTCCCGAGCTTGACGTGCGCTTCGCATCCACCACCGACCAGTGGGCGCAGATGTCGCTGGCAGGGCCGAAATCGCGCATCATCCTGCAGCGCCTGGTGGAGGATGATCTCTCCGATTCAGCCTTCCCCTTCCTTGCCGCGCGCGAGGTGACGCTGAAGGGCGGGCTTGCGGCACGCCTGTTCCGCATCTCGTTTTCCGGCGAACTTGCCTATGAGCTTGCCGTGCCGGCAGGCTTCGGCGAGGCGGTGGCCGACCATCTGATGGAAGCCGGCCGCGAGGATGGCATCTGCGCCTATGGGGTGGAGGCGCTGAACGTGCTGCGCATCGAAAAAGGTCATGTCACGCACAGCGAACTCGACGGCCGCACCACCGCCGACGATGTCGGTCTTGGCCGCATGATGGCCCTGCAGAAGCCGGATTTCATCGGCAAGCGCCTCTCGACGCGCTTTGGCCTGACGGCGGCCGATCGGCTGCAGATGGTGGGCCTCAAGCCCATCGAGCCGGATGCCGAGATCCGGGCCGGCGCGCATCTCCTGAAGGAGAATGCCAAGCCCTCGACCACCAACGACCAGGGCTTTGTCTCGTCTGCCTGTTATTCGCCGACGCTTGGCCGCCATATCGCGCTGGCGCTTCTGAAATCCGGGCGCGAGCGGATCGGCGAAAAGATCCTCGTCTGGGATCGGCTCCGCGAAAGCGAGGTGCTGGCGGAAGTCTGCAGCCCCGTCTTCGTCGATCCGGACAATCTCAAACTGCGGGACTGAGGGGATTTCAGATGTCGATCACCTACACCCACCGGCATGTGCTGGAAGACCATATCACGGGCTTCGAAGCCCGCCCCAACGTCAACCATCTGAGCGTCATTCGTCGCCCGGCCATGGCCGTGGTGCTGGCCCATGGCGGCGCGGAGAGCGATGTGGACCTGGCGCTCGACATGATCGAGGGCGTCTCAAAGCGCGTCTGCGGCCCGGCGGAATGGCTGGCCGTTGCGCAGGACAGGACGCCGGAGAGCCTGCTGCGGGCGCTGACCTCCATTCCCGGCGCGTCCGTGCTGGATGGCAGCGACGGCCACGTGCTGATGCGGATCGATGGTCCGCATGCCCGCAAGGTGCTTGCCAAATGCGTCGCCGTCGATCTTCACCCGGATGTCTTCCCGATAGACATGTCGGCGCCCATGCTGATTGCGCATGTGGCGGGCAATCTGGCGCGCACCGGCGAAAACAGCTTCGAGATCATCGTGCCGCGCAGTTTTGCCGGAACGGTGTTCGAGGAGATGAAGGAGATGGGCCGCGACGTGGCGCTGACCGCCGGGTTCGGCTGAGAGGGACGGGCGGCTGACGGTCGGCTATTCTTTCAGCGCTCTCTATGGCAAGATGGGGCCTTGATGGAAAAGGTCGCCATGCAGCATTCTCGCTCCTTCCAGATTACCCTCCCGGCAGACCTTGCTGATCTGCTGCATGAGAAAGTTGCCTCCGGCGAATATGCCAGCGAAAGCGAGGTCATTCGCCAGGGCCTCCTGACGCTCGCCATGGAGGATTCAGCAGTGCAGAGATGGCTGCAGGATGAGGTCGCGCCGACCTATGATCGCTACAGCCGGGATCCGGCTTCAGCGTCCTCCCTTGACGAAGCCATGGCACGGCTTGATGCACGCATTGCAGCCATCGAGAAAAAGCCGTCGTGAAGCGATACGTCGTTCGCCTGATGCCAGAGGCGGAAACGGATCTCCTGGACATTTACCTCTTCGTGCGTGAGAGATCGGGTTCTGCGGCAGTTGCAACCAGCTATCTGGCGCGTATCCGGCGGTTCCTGGCCGCTCTGGAGACGGGCCCTCACCGGGGGACCGTTCGCCGCGATGTGCGGGAGGGCTTGCGGGTTATCGGTTTCGAGCGTGCCATCAGTGTCGCCTTCATCGTGGAGAACGACAGCATCGTCATCCTGAGGCTCGCTTACCGGGGACACTTGATCGACCTGAAAGGCTCCTGACTGTTGCGGCGGCCCGGATCCCGTAACCACGGCGCAAAAACTACAATTTCTTTCGCGAAAACGACTATGTCCTGTCGTCGGCAGTCACTAGGCTCCGATATCCTCGTTTAATCCAAGGGAGCCGCCATCCATGAAGAATCATGCCAGAGTCGTCGTCATCGGGGGTGGGGTCGTCGGGTGTTCGGTGCTGTATCACCTGACCAAGTTCGGCTGGACGGATGTGGTTCTGGTCGAGCGTGCCGAACTGACGGCCGGCTCCACCTGGCATGCGGCGGGCGGCATGCATACGATCAATGGCGATCCGAACGTTGCCAAGCTGCAGAAATACACAGTCGAGCTCTACAAGGAGATCGAAGAGTATTCCGGCCAGGATATCGGGCTGCACATGACCTCCGGCCTGATGCTGGCGGCAACGCCGGAGCGTTTCGACTGGATGAAATCGCTGCTGGCGAAGGGCAAATATGCCGGCGGCGAGGCGCGGCTGATTTCGGCCGAAGAAGCCTATGAGATGATGCCGCTGCTCGATCCCAAGCAGTTCGTCGGCGCCGTGTTTGATCCGCATGAGGGCCATCTCGACCCCTACGGCACCACCCATGCCTATGCGAAATCGGCCCGTAAGAACGGTGCCGAGATTTATCTCCACACCAAGGTCGAGAACCTCATTCCGCTGGAAGACGGCAGCTGGCGGGTGATCACCGACAAGGGCGATATCTATGCGGAGCATGTGGTGAACGCCGCCGGCCTCTGGGCGCGCGAGGTGGGGCGCATGGTGGGCGTGGAACTGCCGGTTCTGGCCATGGAGCACATGTATCTCATCACCGAAGACATGCCGGAAGTAATCGAGTTCAACCGGACGACCGGCCGCGAGCTGATGCACTGCGTCGATTTCGACGGCGAGATCTATATCCGCCAAGAGCGCAACGGCATGCTGATGGGCACCTATGAAAAGGATTGTCGCCCATGGTCGCCGCTGGAAACCCCGTGGGATTTCGGCCCGGAACTGTTGGCCGAAGATCTTGAGCGCATCAGCGGCGAGCTGGAAGTGGGCTTTCGCCATTTCCCCGCCTTCAACAATGCCGGCATCCGGAAGATCGTCAACGGCCCCTTCACCTTCTCGCCGGATGGCAATCCGCTGGTCGGGCCGGTGCGGGGATTGACCAATTACTGGTCGGCCTGCGCCGTCATGGCCGGCTTCAGCCAGGGGGGCGGCGTGGGGCTTGCGCTTGCCAACTGGATGATCGAGGGCGATCCGGGCTTTGACGTCTTTGCGATGGATGTCTGCCGCTTCGGCGACTATGCAACGCCCGCCTATACCAATGCGAAGGTGCGGGAAAACTATGCACGGCGCTTTTCCATCCGCTATCCCAACGAGGAACTAACGGCCGGCCGGCCGCTCCTGACGACACCGATCTATGACCGGCTGAAGGCGGAAGGGGCGGTGTTCGGCGCCTATGCCGGGCTCGAAACGCCGCTCTGGTTTGCACCGCAAGGCGTTGAAGATAAATTCTCCTGGCGCCGGTCGAGCGATTTCGACACGGTGGGCGAGGAAGCAAGAGCGGTGCGCCAAAGCGTCGGGCTCATGGAAACCTCGGGCTTTGCCAAATATTCGGTGAGCGGCGAGGGCGCCGCCGAATGGCTGGACGTCATGCTGGCCGGCCGGCTTCCCTCCATCGGCAGCATGGCGCTTGCCCCGATGCTGAACGAGGCCGGCAAGCTGATCGGCGATTTCACGGTCGCCAATATGGATGGCGACGAGTTTCTGCTGATCGGCTCCGGCATTGCCGAGGATTACCACATGCGCTGGTTCGAGGAGCATCTGCCGGATGACGGTTCGGTCGTGCTCGGCGCGCTGGGCCTTGGTCTGGTCGGCCTCTCGGTCGCCGGCCCGAAGGCGCGGGCGGTCATTCAGAAACTCACCCATCTCGATCTCTCCAACGAGGCCTTCCCCTTCATGTCGATCCGCGAAATGGAGCTGGGCATGGTGCCGGCCATCGTCGGGCGGGTGAGCTATACCGGCGATCTCGGCTACGAGATCTGGATGCGGCCGGAATACCAGCGCAGCCTGTTTCAGGCGCTGATGACGGCGGGTGAGGAATTCGGCATCCGGCTGTTTGGCCTCAGGGCGCTCAATGCGCTGAGGCTCGAAAAGGGTTTTGGCAGCTGGGCGCGCGAATATCGCCCCCTCTATGGCCCCATGGAGGCCGGGCTTTCCCGCTTCATCGCCTTGAAAAAGGAGGTGAATTTCATCGGCAAGATGGGCGCCATCGAAGAAAAGCTCGCCGGCGGCTCGCTGCGCCTGGTGACGGTTGCCGTGGAGGCGCGCGATGCCGATGTGCTGGGCGACGAGCCGATCTCGATGGATGGCTCGGTGGTCGGCTGGGTGACCTCCGGCGGTTTTGCCCACGCCTCCGGCGTATCCGTCGCCATGGGCTATGTGCCGAAGGAATTTGCCGCCACCACCGATGGGTGGGAGGTGGAGATTTTGGGCGAAATGCTGCCGGCACGCCTGATCGATGCGGCCCTGTTTGATCCGAAAGGCGAGCGCATGCGGGGGTGACGCCGCTGCCAAAATGATCAGCAGATGCCGCTTTTGTGGCACAGATGATTTTATTTGCGTCATATCCAGGGAAAGCTTGGGGAATCTCTCCCGGTCATGCCTTTTTGACTTCACATTTGAAGCGAAAGCGGTATCAATTCGACAAAACCAAAGAACCCGTAAGGGCCCACAGACAAGAGACACAATCGTTTCAGCGAATTGTGTCCGGGGGAAAAATATGGAGTATTTCATCCAGCAGCTCCTCAACGGGCTGACTCTTGGATCTATTTACGGCCTCGTGGCGATTGGCTACACGATGGTTTACGGCATCATCGGCATGATCAACTTTGCCCATGGTGACATCTTCATGCTTGGCGGGTTCGCCGCTCTCATCGTCTTTTTGATCCTCACCTCGTTCTTCGCCGGCATTCCCGTCGCGCTTGCGCTGCTGGTCATGCTGGTGGTCGCCATGCTGGTGACGAGCCTGTGGAACTGGACGATCGAGCGCGTCGCCTACCGGCCGCTGCGTGGCTCCTTCCGCCTTGCGCCGCTGATCACGGCCATCGGCATGTCGATCGTGCTGTCGAACTTTATCCAGGTCACGCAGGGCCCGCGCAACAAGCCGGTTCCGCCGCTGGTCAACGATGTCTTCCACTTCGGCTCGATCACCGTCTCGCTGAAGCAGATCCTGATCGTCATCGTCACCAGCGTGCTGCTTGCCGCCTTCTGGTACATCGTCAACAAGACGCCGCTGGGACGCGCGCAGCGCGCCACCGAACAGGATCGCAAGATGGCGGCCCTGCTTGGCGTCGATGTCGATCGCACCATCTCGATCACATTCGTCATGGGCGCAGCACTCGCTGCCGTCGCCGGCACCATGTACCTCATGTATTACGGTGTCGCCTCGTTCAACGATGGCTTCATCCCGGGCGTCAAGGCCTTCACCGCAGCCGTTCTCGGCGGCATCGGCTCGCTGCCGGGCGCCGTTCTCGGCGGCCTCCTGATCGGCCTTATCGAATCCCTGTGGTCGGCCTATTTCTCCATTGCCTACAAGGACGTAGCGACGTTTGCCATTCTCGCTTTCGTTCTGATCTTCAAGCCGACCGGCATTCTGGGCCGGCCTGAAGTGGAGAAGGTGTAACATCATGAGCAATGCAAATTCTCCGGCGACCGATGTGGCGCCGGGCCTGATGGCAAAGGCGCTCCGCGAGGGCCTCTTCGCCGGTGTGCTGGCGTTCGGCATGTTCCTTCTCTATGTCGGCGTCGAAACCTACCAGAACATCGACAATGCGCTGGTCTGGCGCATGCGCTGGGGGCTTCTGGCCGTCTTCGTGGCGATTGCCGCCGTGGGCCGCTTCCTCGTCGTCGCCTTCCTGCGGCCGAGCCTGGACCGACGCAAGCTGAACAAGGCCAAGGCCGGCCTGCTCGACGTGTCCGAGGACAAGGGCTTTTTCCACAAGCACTTCCTCAAGATCGCGATGATCGTGCTTGTGCTCTATCCGCCGGTCATCGTCAGCCTTTACGGCGTGCAGGGCTCGCTGAAATTCGTCGACAATTTCGGCATCCAGATCCTCATCTACGTGATGCTCGCCTGGGGTCTGAACGTCGTGGTTGGCCTCGCCGGCCTGCTCGATCTCGGCTACGTGGCCTTCTATGCGGTGGGTGCCTATTCCTACGCGCTGCTGTCGGATCATTTTGGCCTGTCCTTCTGGGTGCTCTTGCCGATGGCAGGCATTCTGGCTGCCTTCTGGGGGATCATCCTCGGCTTCCCGGTGCTTCGCCTGCGCGGCGATTATCTTGCCATCGTCACACTCGCCTTCGGGGAAATCATCCGCCTCGTGCTGATGAACTGGGCGGAAGTCACCGGTGGTACGGCGGGTATCTCCGGCGTTGCCAAGGCCTCCATCTTCGGCATCTGGTCTTTTGATGTCGGGGCGTCGAACAATTTTGCAAAAGCCTTCGCGCTGCCGATGTCCTCGGCCTACTACAAGATCTTCCTGTTCTACGTGATCCTGGCGCTCTGCCTCATCACCGCTTACGTGACGATCCGCCTGCGCCGCATGCCGATCGGCCGTGCCTGGGAAGCGCTGCGCGAGGATGAGATCGCCTGCCGCTCGCTCGGCATCAATACGGTCACGACAAAGCTCACCGCCTTTGCCATCGGCGCCATGTTCGGCGGCTTTGCGGGTTCGTTCTTTGCCGCCCGTCAGGGGTTCGTGTCGCCGGAAAGCTTTGTCTTCCTGGAATCTGCGGTCATTCTAGCCATCGTCGTTCTCGGCGGCATGGGCTCGCTCACCGGCATCGCGGTTGCGGCCGTGGTGATGATCGGCGGTACCGAACTGCTGCGCGAGATGGAATTCCTGAAACATGTCTTCGGCCCGGATTTCACGCCGGAACTCTACCGCATGCTGCTCTTCGGCCTAGCCATGGTTGTGGTCATGCTGTTCAAGCCGCGCGGTTTCGTCGGCTCGCGTGAACCCACGGCCTTCCTCAAGGAGCGCAAGTCCGTATCCGGCAGCTTCACCAAGGAAGGTCACGGCTGATGACGTCCGCGATTGAGACCATGACACCCGATACCATTCTCAAGGTAGAGCATCTGTCGATGCGCTTCGGCGGCCTGATGGCGATCAACGACCTCTCGCTGGAGGTCAGGCGCGGGGAAATCACCGCGCTGATCGGTCCGAACGGTGCCGGCAAGACGACCGTCTTCAACTGCATCACCGGCTTCTACAAGCCGACGATGGGCATGATCACCATGCGCCAGAAGGGCGGCAAGGAGTTCCTGCTGGAGCGGCTGAGCGACTTCGAAATCACCAAGCATGCGAAGGTCGCCCGCACCTTCCAGAACATCCGGCTGTTTTCGGGTCTCACCGTGCTGGAAAACCTGCTGGTCGCCCAGCACAACAAGCTGATGAAGGCGTCCGGCTATACGGTGATGGGCCTCATCGGCCTTGGTTCCTACAAGCGCGAGGCGGCAGCCGCAATTGAGCTTGCCCGCCACTGGCTTGAAAAGGCAGATCTGATCGACCGTGCCGATGATCCGGCCGGCGATCTTCCCTACGGCGCCCAGCGCCGTCTGGAAATTGCCCGCGCCATGTGCACGGGTCCGGAACTTCTGTGCCTCGACGAGCCGGCAGCGGGCCTCAACCCGCGCGAATCGCTGGCGCTCAACACGCTGCTCAACAGCATTCGCGACGAGACGGGCACCTCGATCCTGCTCATCGAACACGACATGTCGGTGGTGATGGAAATCTCCGATCATGTGGTGGTGCTGGAATACGGGCAGAAGATTTCCGATGGCACCCCGGACCATGTGAAGAACGATCCGAAGGTGATTGCCGCCTATCTCGGCGTCGAGGACGACGAGGTGGAAGAGGTGATTGCCGAAGAACTCGACGGGGGCACGCCGTGATGGCCGTCAACACGAACAAAGCCGAACCTCTGCTGAAGGTCAGCGGCGTCGAAACCTATTACGGCAATATCCGTGCGCTTGCCGGTGTCGATATCGAGGTGAACAAGGGCGAGATCGTCAGCCTGATCGGGGCCAACGGCGCCGGCAAGTCGACGCTGATGATGACGATCTGCGGCAGTCCGCAGGCGCGCACCGGCTCCGTCATCTTCGACGGAACCGACATTACCCGCACGCCGACGCATCTGATCGCCCGCCAGCGCATCGCCCAGTCGCCCGAAGGCCGGCGCATCTTTCCGCGCATGACGGTCTACGAGAACCTGCAGATGGGTGCTGGGCTCGACCAGCTGAAATATTTCAACGAGGACGTGGAAAAGATCTTTACGCTTTTTCCGCGCCTCAAGGAAAGACAGGCGCAGCGCGGCGGAACGCTGTCGGGCGGCGAGCAGCAGATGCTCTCCATCGGCCGTGCGCTGATGGCTCGCCCAAAGCTTCTCCTGCTCGACGAGCCCTCGCTCGGTCTGGCGCCTTTGATCGTCAAGCAGATCTTCGAGGCGATCAAGGTCTTGAACGAGAAGGAGGGGCTCACCGTCTTCCTCGTCGAACAGAACGCCTTTGCGGCGCTGAAGCTGTCGCACCGCGCCTATGTGATGGTGAACGGCAAGGTGACGATGAGCGGATCGGGCAAGGAACTGCTGGCCAATCCGGAAGTGCGGGCAGCCTATCTGGAAGGGGGACGGCATTGAACGCGCCATCTTCGTTCCGGATCGCGGTGCGTTTGTCAGACGCGCCGCTGCTTGGCCAATCGGCAGGGAGAGCTTGATATGCAGGGACTGTTTTTCGAGGATGATACCGGCGCCCGCTACATCCTGCGCTTCATCGTTCTGATGATCGGGCTGTGGACGGCCTGGCGCACCGGCAAGGCGGTGGCCGAAAGCTGGAAGGACTATCCGATGGTCATCGGCTACGTGCTTCTTCTCGGCGTGCTGCTTCGCTTCCTGCACTTTTCGCTCTTCCAGGGGCCGTTCCTCAGCCTCGGTTTCTACGCGCTCGATGTCGTGCTGCTGCTCATCGTCGCAACGGCTGGCTTTCGCCATCGCCGCACCCGCCAGATGGTGGAAAACTACTACTGGCTCTACGAAAAAAGCTCTGCTTTTTCGTGGCATAAGAAGAATTGACAGGCTGAGCCTTTCGGCTCCAGACTGCAATCAACAGGGAACACGTTTCCGGCGCGAGGGTGTGGTGGGTCTCGCGCAGGTTTTAATTCAAACCCGCTCAAAAAACTGGGAGTAACACAATGAAGAAGTCTCTTCTTTCGGCCGTGGCGCTGACAGCCGTGATGGCGTTCAGCGGTTCGGCCTGGGCCGATGTCCTCGTTGGCGTCGGCGGCCCGCTGACGGGTCCGAACGCAGCCTTCGGCGCACAGCTCCAGAAGGGTGCCGAACAGGCCGCAGCCGACATCAATGCTGCCGGCGGCATCAACGGCGAAAAGATCAAGCTTGTTCTCGGCGACGACGTGTCGGACCCGAAGCAGGGCGTTTCGGTTGCCAACAAGTTTGTGGCGGATGGCGTGAAGTTCGTCGTCGGTCACTTCAACTCGTCGGTTTCGATCCCGGCCTCTGAAGTCTATGCCGAAAACGGCATCGTCCAGATCACCCCGGCCTCCACCAACCCGAAGTTCACCGAGCGCGGCCTGTGGAACACGTTCCGCACCTGCGGTCGTGACGACCAGCAGGGCGCCGTTGCCGGCCAGTACATCGCTGAAAAGTTCAAGACCGCCAAGGTTGCCGTCGTGCATGACAAGACCACCTACGGTCAGGGTCTTGCTGACGAAACCAAGAAGGCCATGAACAAGCTTGGCATCAAGGAAGTCATCTACGAAGGCATCACTGTCGGCGACAAGGACTTCTCCGCCCTCGTGTCGAAGATGAAGGAAGCCGGCGTCGGCATCGTTTACTTCGGCGGCCTGCACACCGAAGCCGGCCTGCTGATGCGTCAGATGGCCGACCAGGGCCTCAAGGCTCCGCTGATGTCGGGTGACGGCATCACCTCCAACGAACTGGCTTCGATCGCCGGCGACGCCGTCAACGGCACGCTGATGACCTTCCCGCCGGATCCGCGCACGAACCCGAGCGCCAAGGACATCGTGGCAAAGTTCCGCGCTGCGAACTTCGAGCCGGAAGCCTACACGCTCTACTCCTACGCTGCCCTGCAGATCTTCGCTGCCGCCGCCAAGGCTGCCGGCAGCAATGATCCGACCAAGGTTGCCGAAGCGATGAAGGCCAAGGGTCCGTTCAAGACCGCAATCGGCGACATCGGCTTCGACGCCAAGGGCGACATCACCCGTCCTGACTATGTCATGTACGAGTGGAAGAAGGGCGCTGACGGCAAGTACAGCTACTTCCAGATGTAAGATTTTGGCAGGCGGGACACCGCTGCCAACCTTAACGGAAAGCCCGGTTCGCGCCGGGCTTTTTTCGTTGCGGCCGTTCCTGTCGATGCTGCGCCATATCAGGCGGAAAGACGGGTAAGCAGAAAATCAGCGCGCTTTGAAACCGAGGTTTTGGGGAGGATGACGGGCTCGTAGCCGAGTGCGGGATAGACGGCGCATAGCCGCTCGTATTCCGCCACCGCCTCTGCAAAGGCATGCTGGCGGGCGTCATCCTTCATGTAGATTTCGGGCCAGGGCGGCGTGAGAAACACCCGGTCGTGGTACCGATGCCGGCCGCAGAGATCGTGCATCATCCGCTCATCGCCGGTTGCGTGGGCAAGTGCTGCGGCCGCATCGATGAGGCAGCGGTCAAAGAAAATCCAGCCGGTCCTGTCGCCCATTGCCGCCCGATCGGCAATCGAGAGCGCAATGGCGCGCCGCGCAAACGCCGGAAGATCGTTCCACGGCAGCGCCGCGCCATCTCCGGCAAGCTCCTCTGCCACGATCCGGCGCCCCGGTTCGTCGACGACCGCATGGCCGCGCCGGCGCAATTCCTCAAGAAGGCTTGATTTCCCGCCGCCGGAACAGCCGGAGAGAATGACGAAACGGTTCATGCGCCGTCTCCTTTCACACGTTCTGCAGTTGCAGGAAAGCCGGATCGGGCAGATCCGCCCACGGGATAAGTGTGTTGACCGTTATGCTGTATAGCATTATTTTGACATCTGCCTGAATGAGAGCCGCCACGGATGTGCGGTGCTGAAGGCCACGCCTTGGAGGAGGTGTGCTGGAACGTCGATGTCGAACCGGACGAATGACGGGGCGACGACGGTGCTGGAGGTGGCGGCCGCTCCAAGCCTGCCATGAATGGGAGAAATTTTGCGATGACGAAGACTGTTGCGCTCCACGCGGGTGGAGGGCGAGCGCTGGCGCTTGCCTTTCTGGCGGCGGTGATTGAAGGATTTGATCTGCAGGCGGCAGGTGTCGCTGTGCCGAAACTTGTACCGGCCTTCGGGCTGACGCCGCCGCAGATCGGGCTTTTCCTGTCGGCGGCAACCTTCGGGTTGATTTTCGGCGCGCTTTCCGGCGGCTGGATCGCCGACCGATGGGGCCGCCGGGCAGGGCTTTTTCTTTCCCTTCTGGTTTTCGGCATCTTTTCGGTCGCAACCATCTTTGCCACGAGCTTCGAGCAACTTCTGGTGCTGCGCATCCTGACCGGCGTCGGGCTCGGCGGCGCCTTTCCGAACCTCATCAACATTGCCGCCGAATCGGTGGAGCCCGGTCGTCGCGGTTGGGCCGTTTCCGTCATGTATGCCGGCGTGCCGCTTGGTGGCGCCATTGCCAGCGGAATTGCTGCTCTCGGTCTGCATGGCGGTGACTGGCACATGATCTTCCTCGTCGGTGGGCTGATGCCGCTCATTCTTGCGCCCTTCGTCCAGCTTCTGCTGCCGCCGCTTGCCGTCGTGCGCCAGAAGGCGGCTGTCGCAACGGGGCGGCTTGCGAAACTGTTTGCGCCGGAAACGCTCGTCGCAACGCTTTTGCTCTGGCTTGCCTTCTTCCTCGGCCTGATGGTCGTCTACGTTCTCCTCAACTGGATGCCGCAGCTGCTGGTGGCGCGTGGTCTGGAAAAGAGCGAGGCGTCTCTGGTGCAGCTGCTGTTCAATGTCGGCGGCGTTTTCGGCAGCCTCATCGGCGGGCGCATCTTCGACAGCCCGCGGCCGGCAGTCCCTGTGCTGCTTGCCTTTGCGGCCTCTGCGGCAGCGCTCGTCATGCTCGGCGTTCTGCCGGCGGAGCTCGCTTTGATGCTGGTGGGGGGCGCGCTTGTCGGAGCCGCGATCCTGTGCATGCAGGCTATTCTCTATGCCACGGCACCGCAATGCTATCCCTTCGAAATCCGGGGAACCGGCGTCGGTCTGGCGGTTGCCGTGGGGCGCCTCGGCTCGATTGCGGGCCCGCTGTTTACCGGCTGGCTGGTGGCGGCCGGTGCAACGCCGTCCGGTGTCATGTTCGCGCTAGTGCCGCTCACCGTTCTCACGGGCGTCTTTACCGTCGGCCTCCTGTTCCGCCGCACGCGCCGCGAGGTCCCGGCCTGAGCGTTCGTCCGGCGGCAGCCGCAGCCGCTCGTCCTTCCGATCAGGCCCGCCAAGGATGTCGCGGGCCTGATCGCACATAAGCGCGAGGCGTCAACCCTCGTGCAGCACATGGGCGGCCTTCACGGCGGCCGATGCGCGGTTTTCAACGCCGAGTTTGACGTAGATCTGCTCCAGGTGCTTGTTCACCGTGCGGGCCGAAAGCCCCAGGATATCGCCGATATCCTTGTTGGACTTGCCCTTGGCAATCCACAGCAGCACTTCGGATTCGCGGATCGTCAGGGGAAAATGTTCGCGAAGCGCTGCATCGCCCGCCCGATTGTTCTGGCCGGTCACGCGAAACAGGTATTCGTCGGCCCCGATGGCGCCAAGAAAGGCAAATTGGAGGCTTGCCTCGCCGGCCTGCGCAAAGGCAAACGAGGCGTCGCGGGAAAAGCCGGGCTTGTCGCGCCCGGCCATCCAGGCGGCGATCTGGGCAACAACCAGATCGAGCCCGTCATCGCTGCCGGTTGCCGCATTGATGAGCCGCGTCGCCTGCGGGGTGGACCAGTGCAACTGACCATTGCCTTTCACCGCCAGCAGATGGCGGCCGGCGGCATCGAGCGCCACGCGCGCGCTCTGGGCCGAGCGTGCATTGGAGAGATGCACCCTTATGCGCGCGCGCAGCTCATCGATATTGATCGGTTTGGTCAGGTAATCGACGCCGCCCGAATCGAGCGCATGCACCACATGTTCGGTCTCGGTCAGCCCCGTCATGAAGATGACCGGCACCTGCGAGACGGCGGGATTGGCCTTCAGGCGCCGGCATGTGGCAAAGCCATCCATTGCGGGCATCACCGCATCCAGCAGGATGAGGTCGGGCGTGATGCGCTCCACGATGTTGAGCGCCGACTGGCCGGACGTCGCAATCAGCACGGAAAAGCCGGATTGTTCGAGCGCTTCGGTCAGAAATCCCAGCGCTTCCGGGCTGTCGTCCACCAGAAGCACGATGTCGCGGGGCATCTGGTCGCGGGCTATGTCAGGCATCGTCGGCGACCCTTTCCTCGCGGAACCGATTGAGGAAGGCAAGATACCCAGCCAGATCGAAGGCCTGGATATAGGCCCCGGCGGCGGTGGTAAAGGGGGCGTTTTCCGCCAGCCGGTCGAGTTCGGTCAGTTTCGCCTCGATACCGCGGATATAGCCGATTTCGCCGAGCTGGATCAGGTCCTGCAGATGGGCAGGGCCGGGGCTTTTCAGAACCGGCGCCACCGGCACAGGCTCCGGCGGCCGGTCACCCTCGTAGATCCAGGTGAGGCCCAGATGCAGGGCGAGCTTGTCGGAGAGCTGGCGGATATCGACGGGCTTCGCGATCATGTCGCTGTGGCCGTCGCCGTCGCGCAGCGTGCTCGCACCATCGCCGATATTGGCCGACAGCATCAGGATCGGCGCCGTCTGGCCGCTTTCGCGCAAGCGCTCCACCAGCTGCCAGCCGTTCATGCCCGGCATCAGGATATCGACAAGGAAAAGATCCGGCTTCACGCCTTCGATCAGTGTCAGGCATTCGGTGGCGCCATTGGCCGTCAGCACGACGAAATCCAGCGGGGAGAGCACTTCGCGCATCAGGTCGCGGTGGTCCTCATTGTCGTCCACCACCACCAGCGTGCGGCGCGGGCCGCTATAGGAGACGATCTTCTTTTCCGGCGCCGGCATGGTGCTCGGCCTGTCGATGGCCGACAGCATCAGGCGCACGCGGAATGTCGATCCCTTGCCTTTCTCGCTTTTCACCGAAATCTCGCCGCCGAGCGTATTGGTCAGCAATTGCGTGATGGTGAGCCCAAGCCCAAGTCCCGGCATGGGGCGAATATTATCCGCTTCTCCGCGCTGAAACGGCTCGTAGATGCGCGGCAGGTCCTTTTCCGCGATGCCGCGGCCGGTATCGCTGACGGTGAAGGTGGCGACCTGGCTGCGATAGGCGACGTCGAAGGTGACGGTGCCCTGGTCGGTAAACTTGATGGCGTTGGAGAGGAGATTGACGAGGATCTGGCGCAGGCGCTTTTCGTCGCTTCGCACGTAATGGGGCAGGCCGCGGGCCCGCTCGTGCAGGAATGTCAGGCCCTTGGCCTGCGCCTGCGGGCGAAACATTTCCACGATCTGGTCCAGAAAATCCTGGATGTTGATCTCGTTCGAATAGACCTGCAACCGGCCGGCCTCGATCTTGGAAATATCCAGCAGCCCGTCGATGAGGCCGGAGAGGTGATCGGCCGAGCGTTTGATCACCTTGATGGCGGATTGGCGCGGGGCAGGGATGCTCTCGTCGCGCTCGAGGATCTGCGCATAACCCATGACGGCGTTGAGCGGCGTGCGCAGCTCGTGGCTGAGGCCGACGACATAGCGGCTTTTGGCGCGGTTGGCGGCTTCTGCCGTTTCCTTCGCCTTCTGCAGGGCGGCATCGGTTTTCTTGTGGGCGGCGATTTCCTTCAACAGTAGCGTGTTCTGGCGCGAGGATTCTTCTTCCGCCACCACCCGGCTGTCATGGGCCAGCACATAAAACCACGAGACGATGCCGGCGATGATGGCAAAAACGAAAAAGACGATGAGGATGGTGCCATAGACCACCTCGGCATTGGCCGGCGTCGCCTCGCTCACCTGATAGGAGATCATCGCCATGATGGCGCCGATCAGCGAAATCGAGAGGATGGCGGTCATGGCGTAGCGGCCAAGCCGCGTCATCAGCCTCTCGACGATCTGGTCGGAGAGGAAGGAGCGCGCGACGCTGCCGATCTGCGCCTTCATCTGGGCTTTCGGCTTGCACATATCGTGGCAGCGGCTGTCGAGCGAACAGCAGAGCGAACAGATCGGCGCCGCATAGGCGGGACACCAGGCCATGTCCTCCGGCTCGAACGGATGTTCGCAGATCGAGCAGGTGATGGCGGTGAGGTTCTTCCAGGCATGGCGGGGCTTGCGGGCGAGATAGAAACGTCCGCGCGTGCCCCAGGCAATCAGTGGCGAAAGCAGGAAGGCGGACAAGGTGAGGAAGGTGGACAGCGAGGCGGCGAGCGGCCCGAAGGCGCCGAAATGCGCCGAAAGGGCAATCGCGGTTGAGCCCAGCATGGCGCCGAGCCCGACCGGATTCAGGTCATAGAGATGCGCCCGCTTGAATTCGATGCCGGGGGGCGACAGGCCGAGCGGCTTGTTGACGAAGAGATCGGCGGAAATCGTGCAGAGCCAGGCCATGGCGATGATCGAGAAAATCCCGAGCGTCGCCTCCAGAAGCCGGTAGATGCCAAGCTCCATCAGCAGGAGCGCGATCGCCACGTTGAAGATCAGCCAGACGACACGGCCGGGATGGCTGTGGGTGAGGCGGGAAAAGAAGTTCGACCAGGCAAGCGAGCCCGCATAGGCGTTCATCACGTTTATCTTCAGCTGCGACACCACCACGAAGGCGGCCATCAGGAGAAGGGCGGCCGTCTCGTTGGGGATCATGTAACCGAAGGCGGTCAGATACATGTGGGCTGGATCGCCGGATTCGCGCACGGGCACGCCGGTGGAAAGGGTGAGGACCGCCAGAAACGAGCCGGCCAGAAGCTTTGGCACGCCCACCACCACCCAGCCGGGGCCGGCCAGAAAGATCGCCAGCCGGTGGCGCCATTTCTGCTGGCCCTCCGCCGGCAGGAAGCGCAGGAAATCCACCTGCTCGCCGATCTGCGGCATCAGCGCCAGGATCACGGCGGAGGCGGCGCCAAATTCCAAGAGGTTGAACGGGGCGGTCCCCCCCACCTGCGCATTCGAATGATTGATGCCGGCAAAGGCGCGCCACAGATCGAACTTCTGCCAATCCATGAACGCGATGAAGATGAAGGGCAGGATGTTGAGCACGATCCAGAACGGCTGGGTGATCAGCTGGAAGCGCGAGATCAGCTGCACGCCGTAGATGACGAGCGGGATCACCACGGCCGCGCTGATGATATAGCCGATGGCCGGCGGTATGCCGAGGGCGAGCTCAAGCGCCCCTGTCATGATCGAGGCCTCGATGGCAAACAGCATGAAGGTAAAGCTCGCATAGATCAGCGAGGTGATGGTGGAGCCGATATAGCCAAAGCTTGCGCCGCGCGTCAGAAGATCGATATCGACGCCGTGGCGGATGGCATAGCGGCTGATCGGCAGGCCGACCACCAGCATGACGACGGCGGCCACCAGAATGGCGAAGAAGGCATTGGTCGTGCCGTAGGAAAGCGTGATCGCGCCGCCGATCGCCTCCAGCGCCAGGAAGGAAATCGCGCCGATCGCGGTCTGGGCAATGCGGGTGGAGGAGAAGCGCCGTGCGCCCTTGGCGGTGAAGCGAAGCGCATAATCTTCCAGCGTCTGGTCGGCGACCCAGCGGTTATAATCGCGCCGGACGGGGATGATGCGTTGCCGCGCTGTCATGCGTGTTCTGGCGTCCTTTTGGGCATGATGAGGGTTTAGGCACTGTCACGGGTTCGCAGGCCTTTTGCAAGCCCGTTTCAACTGCCACAAGTCCGCCACAGTCCTTGTCACGGATGGTTTGCGCACCAAATGCACGTGCGTTCCCGATGCCCTGCAGGGTGAGGTCCTCAAACACCCGGCAGGTCCCGCAACCTTGTTCGAAGACGGTCATCCCTCATGACAGTTCTGCCCAATTCCGCCGCCCCGCATGCCCAGCAGAGTTTTGGAACCAAGGGCCTCCAGCCGATGGATCGCCCCAGCCGCATCACGCGCTTCTTCATGGGCATCGTCGCCTTTGCCGAGCGGCTGAACCTGAAATATGCAAAGCTCGGCAATCCGCCGGTCTACGACACCGCGACCTTTCCCTGGGCGCTGGAGATCGAGAAGGCGGCACCGGCCATCCGCGCCGAGCTGGACCGGATCCTGACGCGGCAGGATGAGCTTCCGTCTTTCCAGGATATTTCCGCCGACGTGAAGACGATTTCCACCGACAACCGCTGGAAGACGTTTTTCCTGCTGGGCTTTGGCGTGCGCTCCGACCAGAACATCGCTGCTTGCCCGAACACCTGGGCGGCCATGCAAAAAATCCCCGGCCTCACCACGGTGATGTTCTCGATCTTCGAGCCGGGAAAACACCTACCGGCCCATCGCGGCCCTTATAACGGCGTGCTGCGCCTGCATCTCGGCCTCATCGTGCCCGAACCGCGCGATAAGCTTGCAATCCGCGTCGCAGACCAGATCTGCCACTGGCAGGAGGGCAAGGTGCTGATTTTCGACGATGCCTATGAACACGAGGCCTGGAACCACACGGATCAGACCCGCGTGGTTCTCTTCGTGGACTTTGTCAAACCGCTGAAATTCCCCGCCCGCCTCGTCAACTGGCTGCTGATGAATCTCGCCGTCTTCACCCCGTTCATCCGGGAGGGGCTGGATAACCACAAGGAGTGGGAGCGCAAGTTTTACGCCGAGGCGGAGAAGCTGAGAAACCGGCCGACCTGAGGACCGAGCAACGGCGGCATGACCAGCGCTGTCCCTGATCGCAGGTCTGGCGCATCTTATTCCGGGCACCGGTTAGGAACCATCGGTTCCGGCCGCTATTGGAGAAGCGGCCAGAGGGTCGCAACGAGCAGCACACCCATGGCAATGTTGAACCATTTAACTCGTGACGGTTGCGTGAGGAACTGGCGCAGCACCACCCCGAAGCCTGCCCAGACCGCGACGCTCGGCAGGTTCACAATGGAGATCACCACCGTGATCAGCAAGATCGATGCAAATGGATTGTCCGCCCTGGAATAAGCCGCCATGGCGGTCATCGCCGCAATCCAGGCCTTCGGGTTAACCCATTGGAACGCAGCGGATTCCAGCAAGGTTAGCGGTCGCGCAGCATCTGTCTGGCCGTCCGGGACCGCGCGGGACGTGCCGATCCGCCAGGCAAGATAGAGGAGATAGCCGCCGCCAGCGATCTTCAGCGCCAGGCCAATCGGCGGCCAGGCGGTGATCAGGGCGCCGAGCCCGAAACCCACGGCCAGAAGCACGGTGGAGAAGCCGGCGGTGATACCGAGGATCTGCGGCACCGTGCGCCAGAAGCCGAAATTGGTGCCCGAGGCTAGCAGCATGAAATTGCTGGGCCCGGGCGACACCGAGCCGACGAAGGCAAAAAGAGCGACCGCAAATACAGTTTCGTATGGCATGAGTTGGCACTCCCTGCGGGGATGCGCTCTCCCGGCGGCGTTCAAGATTGGGGTTCTACAGGAATCAAAACAGCGAGCAGCACCACGCGGCCTTCAGAGATCGCGCCTGGGGTCAGACGAGCGGCCTGGGCAGGCGACGCATCGTGATGTCTCGATGGCTGCTGGTCTGGCAAAGCCCGCGGCCTTCGTCATGGCTGTTCGCCGATCGTCGTGACCTCATGGCCATGCGCATTCCTGTTGTCATGCGGCCCATGATGGTGGAGGTTGTTGGGGTCTGCTATTGTCAATATTGACAGTCTCGATAGGAATATTGCCATGAAAGTGCAGGTGCTGGCCCTTGATGGCGTCTTCGACACCGGTCTCTCGTCCATCCTCGATGTCCTCACCACCGCCAATGAACTTGCCATGATGCTCGCGCTCGACGTGCCGCCTTTCGAGGTCTCGGTCGTCGGTATGCGACGCGAGGTAAAAACGGCGCAAGGGTTTGGCGTTCCGGTCTCGGCCATGCCGGCTCCGGCGGGAGGCGACTGGCTTGTGGTTCCGGCGATTGGCTACAAGATGCCGGACCTGCTTGTGCCGGCGCTGGCCCGGCCGGATGTCCAGGATGCCGCAGCCGCGTTGCGGGAGGCGAGGGCCGGCGGCATTCATCTTGCCGCCGCCTGTATCGGAACCTTCGTGCTTGCTGAAACCGGTCTCCTCGACGGGGAAAGGGCAACGACCACGTGGTGGCTTGCGCCGCTCTTTCGCCAGCGTTATCCGACGGTTCGGCTGGAAGATGGGCGTATGGTGGTGAAGTCTGGTGCGCTGGTCACGGCCGGCGCGGCCCTTGGCCATGTGGACATGGCACTCTGGCTGGTGCGCCGGGCAAGCCCGGAACTGGCAAACCTCGTGGCACGCTATCTCATCGTCGATAGCCGACCGGCGCAATCCGCTTATGTCATAATGGATCATCTGGCCCATGCCGATCCTGTGGTCGAGAAGTTCGAGCGCTGGGCGCGGGCACGGTTGTCCGAAGGCTTTTCGCTCGACGATGCGGCCGATGCCGTGGGCGCCAGCAAACGCACACTGGCACGCCGCCTGCAGCAGGTGCTTGGCAAGACGCCGCTGTCCTACTTTCAGGATCTGCGCGTCGAGCGTGCCGTGCATCTGCTGAAGACCAGCGACAAAAGCCCGGATGAGATCGCCGGCATGGTGGGCTATGCCGATGGCGTGACATTGCGGACCCTGCTGCGCCGCAGGCTCGGCCGCGGCGTGCGGGAGGTGCGGGCGCTCGGCTGACCTGAGCCCTGAACCTAGATCTCCGTGCGGCGCAGGATATAATCCAGCCCGCCGACGCGGTACCAGCGATAGCCGTAAGGGTCGAGCAGGATGACGTGCTTGCCTGTTTCGTCGGCCTTACTGCTTGCGCCATCGGCGATGTCGATGAGGGTGAGCCCCTGTTCGCCGACGCCGGGGTCGAGTTCGATTTTCTGTGGGTGGTCACACAGATTGTGGATGACGAGGACCGAGTTGTTGCGCCAGTCGTAGCGCATGGCCAGTACGCCCTTCTGTCCCGTTTCCAGAACAGTGTAATCGCCCCAGCCGATTTCCGGCGTCTCGTGGCGCATGCGGATCATGCGTTCCGTCCAATTGAGGAGCGAGGTCGGATCACGGCGCTGGTTTGCCACGTTGATATGCTCGAAGCCGTAAGGTCCCTCCGAAATCACCGGCAGCACGGTCTCGTCGGCCAGGCTGAACCCGCCCTGCGGCTCGTCGGACCATTGCATGGGCGTGCGCGCACAGTTGCGCTCGGGAAGCGACAGGTCATCGCCCATGCCGATTTCGTCGCCGTAGCGCAGAACCGGCGTTCCCGGCATCGACAACATGAAGCTGTAGGCCAGTTCCAGGCGCCGCTGGTCGCCGCCAAGCATCGGCGCCAGCCGCCGGCGGATGCCGCGATTGTAAAGCTGCATGGTCTTGTCGGGGCCGAACTTCTCGAACACCAACTCGCGCTGCTTGTCCGTCAGCCGGCCGAGGTCGAGTTCGTCGTGATTGCGCAGGAACGTGCCCCACTGCGCGGTCTCCGGCCGTGCCCGCGTCTCATTGAGCGCCTTGGCGAGCGGACGGGTATCGGCGCTGGCAAGCGCGTAGAACATCGACTGGTTGACCTGGAAATTGAACATCATGTGCATGCGGTCGCCATCCTCGCCGAAATATTCGAGGTTCTGCTTCGGCGGCACATTGGCTTCGGCCAGAATGATGGCATCGCCCTTGCGCCACTGCAGGAAGGCCCGGAACCAGCGCAGGAGGTCGTATTGTTGCTGCGGTCTCTGTGTGTCCGCTCCCTTGTCGGCAATCACGAAGGGCACCGCATCCATGCGAAAGCCGCTGACGCCAAGCTGGATCCAGAAACCCATGATCTTCAGGATTTCGGCGCGCACATGCGGGTTGGCCGTGTTGAGGTCGGGCTGGAACTTGTAGAAGCGGTGAAAATAGTATTCGCCGGCCTTTTCGTCATAGGTCCAGGTGCTTTCCTGCACGCCTGGAAAGACCAGTCCCTCATCGGCATTTGCGGGTTTCTTCTTCGACCAGACATACCAGTCGCGGTAGGGTGAGGCCGGATCGCTGCGAGCGCTCTGGAACCAGGGATGCTGGTCGGATGTGTGATTGACGACGATATCGATCAGCACGCGGATGCCGCGCTGTTTTGCGGCATGGGTGAATTCAACGAAATCGCCAAGCGTGCCGAAACGCGGATCGATGTCATAGTAGTTGGAGACATCATAGCCATCGTCCTTGCCGGGCGAGGCCTGGAAGGGCATGAGCCAGATCGCGTCGATCCCCATGCCGGACAGATAATCGAGCCTTCGCATCAAGCCCGGAAAATCGCCGACGCCATCGCCGTTGGAATCCATGAAGGTCTCCACCGACAGGCAGTAGATGACGGCGTTCTTGTACCAGAGATCGTTGATCATGACGGGCTCCCTTCTTGCCTGCGAGGCAACTGCTGAAGCCCGGATCGGTTCCGCCGGTCTTTGTGATACTGCTTCCCGTTTCGCCCCCTGCCTTACGTCATATGACGTATGTGGTTTTGCGCTGCAGCGAACCATAGTTCGGACAGCAACGATCAACGGCCGGTTCCAGGTCGGTTGCGAACGAACAAGAAGAGGGGTTCGAACCATGAATTTCAAGGCACGGCTCGGGGGCGCTATGCTCGCCGCCATCATGTCCACCACGTCGTTCCACGGCGCCTTTGCCGCCGAAGACACGATCAAGATCGGCGTTCTCCATTCGCTGTCGGGCACGATGGCGATTTCGGAAACGACGCTGAAAGACGTCATGCTGATGCTCGTTGAAGAGCAGAACAAGAAGGGCGGCGTTCTCGGCAAGAAGCTCGAAGCCGTCGTCGTCGATCCGGCCTCCGACTGGCCGCTGTTTGCCGAAAAGGCCCGCCAGCTGATCTCCCAGGACAAGGTTGCCGCCGTCTTCGGTTGCTGGACCTCGTCGTCGCGCAAGTCTGTCCTGCCGGTCTTCGAAGAGCTGAACTCCATCCTCTTCTACCCGGTGCAGTACGAGGGTGAAGAATCCTCGCGCAACATCTTCTACACCGGTGCCGCTCCCAACCAGCAGGCCATCCCGGCGGTAGATTATCTCGCCGAGAAGGAAGGCGTTCAGCGCTGGGTTCTGGCCGGCACCGACTACGTCTATCCGCAGACGACCAACAAGATCCTGAAGGCCTACCTGATGTCGAAGGGCGTCAAGGCCGAGGACATCATGATCAACTACACGCCCTTCGGTCATTCCGACTGGCAGACGATCGTCACCGACATCAAGAAGTTCGGCTCGGCCGGCAAGAAGACCGCCGTCGTCTCCACCATCAATGGTGACGCCAACGTTCCCTTCTACAAGGAACTGGCAAACCAGGGCATCAAGGCTGAGGACATTCCGGTCGTTGCCTTCTCGGTCGGCGAAGAAGAACTGGCCGGTCTCGACACCACGCCGCTGGTTGGGCATCTGGCCGCCTGGAACTACTTCCAGTCCGTCGATGCGCCCGTCAATGCCGAGTTCATCAAGGAATGGCATGCGTTCACCAAGAACGACAAGCGCGTGACCAACGACCCGATGGAAGCCGCCTATATCGGCTTCAACGCCTGGGTAAAGGCCGTGGAAGCCGCCGGCACCACCGATACCGACAAGGTTCTCGACAGCATCATCGGCGTTTCCGTGCCGAACCTGTCGGGCGGCACCTCCACCGTCATGCCGAACCACCACATCACCAAGCCGGTCCTGATCGGCGAAATCCAGTCCAACGGTCAGTTCGAAATCGTCCAGCAGACCCCGTCCGTGGTCGGTGACGAATGGTCCGACTACCTGCCGGATTCGAAGAACCTGATCTCCGATTGGCGCAAGCCGATGTCCTGCGGCAACTTCAACGTTGCAACCGGCAAGTGCGGTGGCAAGGGCAGCTGATCGGCCTGCTTCCGGTCTGTTGCGAAGGGGTGCCTGACACACCCTGTGAACAAGACCTCTCCCCGCGTCAGGCGGGGGGAGGCAACGTGCCTTTGGCACAATGTCCAGGCCATCGGGGGCCGGGCAGGCGCCGGCGCGCCGAAGCCCGAAGGGGCAGGCGGCGCAGACCGGCGGATGAGGGGCTGACATCATGCTGCGATTTTTTCTCTCCATTCTTTTGATGATCCTGGCGCTTGCCACCCAATCCGTGGCGCAATCCGATCCAAAGGCTTTGATCGATGCGCTCGGCAAGGCAGATTTCAAGCAGGCAGAAGACCTGCTCGGCCAGATTGCCGCCTCGGCCGATCCGCGGGTCGTGCCGGCGCTCGAAGCCTTCAATGACGGCGATCTTTACGTCCGCAAGTCCGATGGCGCGGTGTTCATCACCAGGGCATCCGGCGCCAACCTGGCGCTCATCGATCCTCTGTCTGGAGCTGCGGCCGGCGAGGCACCAAAGGGCGCCATGACAAAGCTCAAGATCAACAACAGCCTTCGCCGCGTCCTTCGCTCGGCGCTTGGTGGCCTCACGCTCTTGAGCCCCGACCGCAACGTGCGCCTCTCGGCTGCGGATGCGGTGTTGCGTTCGCCGAGCGCCGAAAACCTCGAACTGGTCGAGGCGGCCCTTGCCAAGGAAACCGACCGCGAGGTGAAGGCGCGCATGGAAGAAGCGCGCGCCGCCTCCGTACTCTCCTCCGATCGCCCCGTCGACCAGAAGCGCGCGGCCATCGAGACCATTGGCAGCATCGGCGGGCGCGATGCGATCAGCATCCTGATGAGCGCGTCGGCCTCGCTCGATGCTTCGCTGAAGCCGGATGTCGACCGTGCAATTTCGAAGATCCAGAGTTCGCTTGCCTTCTGGGATCTCGGGCAGAATGTCTGGTACGGCATCTCGCTCGGCTCGGTGCTGCTGCTGGCCGCCATCGGGCTTGCCATCACCTTCGGCGTGATGGGCATCATCAACATGGCCCATGGCGAAATGGTGATGATCGGCGCCTATGCCACCTTCATGGTGCAGGAGGTGATCCGAACCTCGGCGCCGCAGCTGTTTGACTGGTCGCTGGCGATTGCCGTGCCGGTCGCCTTCCTCGTCACCGGCGCCATCGGGCTCGTCATCGAACGCGGCGTCATCCGCTTCCTCTATGGGCGGCCGCTGGAAACACTGCTTGCCACCTGGGGTGTGTCGCTGATCCTGCAGCAGACGGTGCGCAGCATCTTCGGGCCGACCAACCGCGAAGTGGGCAATCCGTCCTGGATGTCCGGCTCCTTTGCCCTGGGTGGCCTGTCGATCACCTGGAACCGGCTTTGGATCGTGGCCTTCTCGCTGTCGATATTCTTCGGCCTGCTCATCCTGATGAAGCGCTCCGCCTTCGGCCTGCAGATGCGTGCCGTCACGCAGAACCGCCGCATGGCCTCCTCCATGGGCATCCGCACCGCCTGGGTCGATGCCTTCACCTTTGCGCTCGGCTCCGGCATTGCCGGCATTGCGGGTGTGGCGCTCTCCCAGATCGACAACGTCTCGCCCAATCTCGGCCAATCCTACATCATCGACAGTTTCATGGTCGTGGTCTTCGGCGGGGTCGGCAATCTCTGGGGTACGCTGGTCGGCGCGCTGTCGCTCGGCGTCCTCAACAAGTTCCTCGAGCCCTCGGTCGGTGCCGTGCTCGGCAAGATCCTGGTGCTCGTCCTCATCATCCTTTTCATCCAGAAGCGGCCGCGCGGTCTCTTCGCACTCAAGGGAAGGGCGATCGAAGCATGATTTCGAGCTTTTTTCTGCGCGCCCTCGAGGGCCGAATCCTTGCAGCCGTCGCGGTGCTTCTCGCCGTTGCCCTGCTGGTCCCTGCTGCCAATCTCTTGACCGCGCCCGACAGCGCGCTGCACATCCCGACCTATGCCGTCTCGCTGATGGGCAAATATCTCTGCTACGCGCTTCTGGCACTCGCGCTCGATCTGGTCTGGGGTTATTGCGGCATTCTCTCGCTCGGCCACGGCGCCTTCTTTGCGCTCGGCGGCTATGCCATGGGCATGTACCTGATGCGCCAGATCGGCTCGCGCGGCGTCTACGGCAATCCGGATCTGCCCGATTTCATGGTCTTCCTGAACTGGAAGGAACTGCCGTGGTTCTGGCATGGCATGGACATGTTCTGGTTTGCCGTGCTGATGGTACTGGTGGTGCCGGGCCTTCTTGCCTTCATCTTCGGCTGGTTTGCCTTCCGCTCCCGCGTCAACGGCGTCTATCTGTCGATCATCACGCAGGCGATGACCTATGCGCTGCTGCTCGCCTTCTTCCGCAACGACATGGGCTTTGGCGGCAATAACGGGCTCACCGACTATAAGGAAATCCTCGGCTTTTCCGTGCAGGCGGATGGCACGCGCGCCGTGCTCTTTGCGCTCTCGGCCATCATGCTATCGCTCTGCCTCGTCATTTCCTCAGGCATCGTCCGCTCCAAGTTCGGCAAGGTTCTGGTCGGCGTTCGCGATGCCGAAAGCCGCGTGCGCTTCCTTGGCTTCCGCGTCGAAAACATCAAACTCTTCACCTTCGTCGTCTCGGCGATGATGGCGGGCATTGCCGGTGCGCTCTTCGTGCCGCAGGTCGGCATCATCAACCCGGGCGAGTTCGCGCCGGCCAATTCCATCGAGGTGGTGGTGTGGACGGCGGTCGGCGGGCGCGGCACGCTGATCGGTCCGATCATCGGTGCGATCCTCGTCAACGGCGGCAAGAGCTTCTTCACCGGCGCCTTCCCGGAAGCCTGGCTTTATGCACTGGGCGCGCTGTTCATCGGCGTCACGCTGTTCCTGCCCAAGGGTATCGTCGGCACGATACAGCACCGCTTTGCCGGGCGCCGGGCCGCAAAGGCAGCGGACGAGGCCGAAAAGAGCGCTGCCGACACGGCAGTGGCAAACCAGATCCAGGCAGCGGAGTGAACCCATGAGCCAGCTCGTCAGCGAAACCCGTCCTGCCTCGCTCCTTTATCTCGATGGTGTCTCCGTCTCCTTCGATGGCTTCAAGGCGCTGAATTCTCTGTCCTTCGTGGTGGAGCCGGGGGAATTGCGCGCCATCATCGGCCCGAACGGTGCGGGCAAGACGACGATGATGGATATCATCACCGGCAAGACGCGGCCCGACAGCGGCACCGTCCTGTTCGAGGACACCATAGACCTTACCCGCAAGGACGAGGCCGACATCGCCCAGCTCGGCATCGGCCGAAAATTCCAGAAGCCGACGGTGTTCGAGAGCCATACGGTCTGGGACAATCTGGAACTGGCGCTCAACCGCAAGCGCGGCGTCTTTGCCACGCTGTTCTATCGTCTGACGCCGCAGGACAAGGCGCGCATCGACGAAATCCTGACGACGATCCGCCTCACGCATCGCCGCGACGAACTGGCCGCCAATCTCTCCCATGGCCAGAAGCAATGGCTGGAAATCGGCATGCTTCTGGCGCAGGAGCCGAAACTCCTGTTGGTCGATGAACCGGTTGCCGGCATGACCGATGCCGAAACCGCCGAGACCGCCATTCTCCTGCGCGAAATCGCCAAGACCCGCTCCGTCGTGGTGGTGGAGCACGACATGGGTTTTATCCGCGATCTCGGGGTGAAGGTGACGTGTCTGGCGGAAGGCTCGGTGCTTGCGGAAGGTTCTATCGATTTCGTCTCCAGCGATCCGAAGGTGATCGAGAACTATCTGGGGCGGTGAGGTTTTATGCAGATCTGCGCATCCCCAAAAATCCCCTCCCCACCCTCCCCACAAGGGGGAGGGCTTAACCTAGCTCGACCTTTCTCCCGTATGGCAAGGCGGTGCCGCGAGTTTTCTCCCCCCTTGTGGAGGAGATGGCCGGCAGGCCAGAGGGGGTTTTATCCTGTACTGAATTCACGGAGGCCCCCATGCTGACAGTCGATAACATCAACCTGCATTACGGTGCCGCCCAGGCGCTGCGCGGCGTTTCCATCACCGCGCCGATGGGCAGGATCACCTGCGTTCTGGGGCGAAACGGCGTGGGCAAGTCCTCGCTGCTGCGCGCCATCACCGGCCAGCAGGCGGTGAGCGCCGGGGCGATTGCCTTCAATGGCGCGACCCTGAACGGCCTGGCCCCTTACGCCCGCGCCAAGCACGGCATCGGCTACGTGCCGCAGGGACGGGAAATCTTTCCGCTGCTGACGGTGAAGGAAAATCTCGAAACCGGTTTTGCACCGCTGGGCCGCAAGGAAAAGTTTATCCCGGATGACATTTTTGCGCTGTTTCCGGTGTTGAATTCCATGCTGTCTCGGCGTGGCGGCGATCTGTCCGGTGGCCAGCAGCAGCAGCTCGCCATCGGCCGCGCCATGGTCACGCGCCCAAAGATCCTCGTCTTGGACGAGCCGACGGAAGGAATCCAGCCATCGATCATCAAGGATATCGGCCGCGCCATCCGGTATCTGCGCGATTCGACCGGCATGGCGATTCTTCTTGTGGAACAGTATCTGGATTTCTGCCGGGAGCTTGCCGATCACGTCTATATCATGGATCGTGGCGAAATCGTGCATGAAGGGGCGGCCGAAACGCTGGACACGGCGGAAGCAAGGCGCCACCTCACCGTGTGATGCCATTTTATCGCATAGCTGCTCTTCTGTCGGAGGGGAGTTTCATAGTGAATTCTAATATGCTAACCAGAGCCCGGTTTAATCCAATACATACTCCGTTTTCACGCACTCCCGTTTGATGAGGCGCTTGATGGCATCTGGACTACGCTCCGGCATCTTCCTTTCCCGAGTCTTTAGCGGCCTGGCCGCCGCCGGCGCCCTCCTGCTTGGCGCGACTTCGGCCAGTGCCGGTTGCGGCGTGGCCGTCGAGGCCGGTTACCATGATATCGACATCACGGTAGACGGCGTTTCCCGTCAGGCTGTCTCCTATGTGCCATCGGCCTATACCGGCACGGACAAGCTGGCCGTGGTGTTCGATTTCCACGGCAGCAACAGCTATCCGCGCGCCCAGATGCGCCGCAGTTCCTGGGACAAGGTGGCGGAGCGCGAAGGCTTTATCGTGCTTGCCCCGCAGGGGAGCCTGGATGGCAAGCCGCCGGGCACCCATGCTTGGAACGTCCCCGGTGTGACGACGCAAGCCGGTGGTCTTGATGAAATCTCATTCATCAAGGCGGCCGTCGAGACGGTGAAGCAGGATTACTGCGTTGATCCGGCTCGCATCTACGCCTCCGGCTATTCCGGCGGCGGGCGCATGCTGTCAGCCTATCTCTGCTCGGGGGCTTCGGATTTCGCTGCCGCCGGTTTCGTCAACTCGCTGCGCGTCGGCTTGCCCGTCGAGCGGCGCGACGGGAAGTGGGGTCCGGATCCGGCGACCTGCAAGCCGGCGCGCCCGGTGTCGATCATGGCCTTTGCCGGCGTCAAGGACGAGGCAAATCCTTACGCCGGTGGCGGCAAGCCCTACTGGCAATATGGCTTCAAGACGGCGCTGCAGCGCTGGACCGAACTTGATGGCTGCAAGGGCAACGGCACCTCCGCCAGCATCGACGGCGTCACATTCAGCCTGTTCGACACCTGCATGAGCGGTGCGCGCATTGCGACCTATGAATTTGCCGAGGGAAGCCACGATTGGCCGCGCCCGTCCGCCAAGGCCAATGTGATTGCCGCCGCCGTTGAGACGCAGTCGGGTGTCGTCAAGGTTTCTGCGGGCAAGAAGCAAAGCTTCGATCCCAATATTGATCCGGCCGCGCGGATGTGGGACTTCTTCCGAAAGGCCGATATGACCGATGTCGTGGCGACTGCCGTTCAACCCACCGCAAAAGTGGGCACGGTTGCCGTCTGCGCCGGTGCGTCGGCCTCCAGCAATGCCGATGGGATGTCGGCCGAGGGAGCGACGTGCAGCAACAGCCAGCCAACAGACCAGCGCCGCAGCGGGCTCGGGGCGAAGGGCGCCTTGTAACCAAACATCTGGCGGGCCGCTCGCGGCTCGCCGAACTCTATCAGGACGGCTGCGCAAAGATCCGCCTGCCGGAAAGTTTTACCCCCGCACTCGAGGCGGTCCTGATCAACAGCTCCGGCGGGCTGACCGGCGGCGACCGGCTGTCCTGGTCGCTGAAAGCCGGTCCCGGCACGGATGTGACCGTCACCACCCAGGCGAATGAAAAGATCTACAAGGCGTCTGCCGATACGGCCCTTCTGTCGAGCCGTATCGAGGCGGGCGAGGGCGCCCGCGTCGCCTGGCTGCCGCAGGAAAGCATCCTTTTCGATCGCGCCTCGCTGACCCGTCAGCTGGAGGTGGATCTGGCGCATGATGCGGAGTTTCTCGCCGTCGAAGCCATCATTCTCGGCCGCACCGCCATGGGCGAAAGCGCCGACCACGGACTGTTTCGCGATCGCTGGCGCATTCGCCGCGAAGGCCGCCTGATCCATGCCGAAGACGTGCGCCTGGCCGGCGAAATTTCTGCTCTCGGGCAAAGGTCCGCCGTTCTCTCCGGCCGCGTCGCCTTTGCCACGGTGTTCTATGCCGGCCCTCGTGCCGAGGCGTTCCTGCCGCGCCTGCGCGCGCTTTTGGCGGATGGCTATTCCGGTGCAAGCCATTGGCAGGACAAGCTTGTGGTGCGCATTGCAGCCGGCGATGGCTTTGCCTTGAGAAAAATTCTGGTTCCCGTCATTTCGCTCTTGCGAAACGGCGCGCCAGTGCCGAAAGTCTGGAACATCTGAGCATAAATTCGGGGAACCCATGAACCTCAGTCCAAGAGAAAAAGACAAGCTCCTGATTTCGATGGCAGCCATGGTTGCGCGTCGCAGGCTGGAGCGCGGCGTAAAGCTGAACCATCCGGAAGCCATCGCCCTGATTACCGATTTCGTCGTGGAAGGCGCGCGCGACGGCCGCGCCGTGGCAGACCTCATGGAAGCGGGCGCCCATGTCATCACCCGCGACCAGGTGATGGAGGGAATTGCCGAGATGATCCACGACATCCAGGTGGAAGCGACCTTCCCGGACGGCACCAAGCTGGTGACTGTCCACGAACCGATCCGGTAAACGCCATGCTGGAGCTGCGCCCCAACTGCGAATGCTGCGACCGCGATCTGCCTGCGGACAGTCTGGACGCCATGATGTGCAGCTTCGAATGCACCTATTGCGCCGATTGCGCCACCAACACGCTTTCCGGCGTCTGCCCCAATTGCGGGGGCGAACTGGTGCGCCGGCCGGTGCGCCCGGCGGCCAAGCTCATCAACAATCCGGCCTCCACGAAACGCGTGCTGAAGGCTGAAGGTTGTTTGCCGACACATGCTGCATGAGACGGCCACCCACAGGGGCCGCACAGAGGAAGAGCAAAGATGATACCGGGTGAAATCATTGCCGCAGAGGGCGAGATCGAGCTGAATGCCGGCCAGCCGACGGTAACGCTGGACGTATCCAACACCGGCGACCGGCCGGTGCAGGTGGGCAGCCACTACCATTTCTTCGAAACCAATGCCGGCCTGTCCTTCGAACGCGACAAGGCACGCGGCATGCGGCTCGATATTCCCGCCGGCACCGCCGTGCGCTTCGAGCCCGGCCAGACGCGCGAGGTCACCCTCATTCCGCTCTCCGGCAAGCGCGAGGTCTATGGTTTCCGCCAGAAGGTGATGGGCGCGCTGTGATGCAGGCCGTGCCCCGCCTTCTCCTGTCGTTCCGGCTCGGCCTTGGTGGCGTCCTTTTGGCCGGTGCTGTGCAGGCGCAAGAGGCGCCGAAGGTGGATTGCGACAAGGCGGAGACGCAGGCGGATATGAACATCTGCGCGGGGCGCGATTTTACGGCCGCCGATGCCGATCTCAATGCCCAGTGGAAGATCACCCGCCAGGTGATGGTCGATTGGGACAAGGCGCTCCCTGCCGATCAGCGCGGCGCCGAAAAAGCGCTTCTGAAAGGCCAGCGGGCCTGGCTCGACTATCGCGACGGCCAGTGCGAATCGGAAGCCTTCGCGGCCCGCGGCGGCACGCTCGAACCCATGCTGCTGATGTCCTGCAAGGCTGAAATCAGCAAGGTTCGCACCGAAGAATTGAAAACACTCGCCGAGACCATCGGCCAAGAATGAACCGGCTGGATCGGCGCGAGGGGCGCCGGTTCGTCCAAGCAAGAGTTCTAAAGCGAGAAAGCCCATGCCTTACAAGATGTCCCGCGCGGCCTATGCCTCGATGTTCGGCCCCACCATTGGCGACAAGGTGCGCCTTGCCGATACCGAACTGTTCATCGAGGTGGAGAAGGATTTCACCACCTATGGCGAAGAGGTGAAGTTCGGGGGCGGCAAGGTCATCCGCGATGGCATGGGCCAGAGCCAGGTAACGCGCGCCGATGGCGCCGTCGACACTGTCATCACCAATGCCGTCATCGTCGATCATTCCGGGATCATCAAGGCCGATATCGGCCTGAAGGACGGGCGGATCGTGGCGATCGGCAAGGCCGGCAATCCCGATACACAGCCGGGCGTCAACATCATCGTCGGCCCGGGCACGGAGGCGATTGCCGCCGAAGGCAAGATCATCACCGCCGGCGGCATGGATGCGCATATCCACTTCATCTGCCCGCAGCAGATCGAGGAGGCGCTGATGTCGGGCCTCACCTGCATGCTGGGCGGCGGCACGGGCCCGGCGCATGGCACGCTTGCCACCACCTGCACGCCCGGCCCCTGGCATATCGCCCGCATGATCGAGGCAGCCGACGCCTTCCCGATGAACCTTGCCTTTGCCGGCAAGGGCAATGCCTCGCTTCCCGGCGCGCTCGAAGAAATGGTGCTCGGTGGCGCTACCTCGCTGAAGCTGCACGAGGACTGGGGCACGACCCCCGGCGCCATCGATTGCTGCCTCTCGGTTGCCGATGAATACGACGTGCAGGTGATGATCCACACCGATACGCTGAACGAAAGCGGCTTCGTCGAAGACACGATCGGCGCCATCAAGGGCCGCACCATCCATGCCTTCCACACCGAAGGCGCCGGCGGCGGGCACGCGCCCGACATCATCAAGATCTGTGGTCAGATGAATGTCATCCCGTCCTCGACCAATCCGACGCGCCCCTATACGGTCAATACGCTCGCCGAGCATCTCGACATGCTGATGGTCTGCCATCACCTGTCGCCGTCGATCCCGGAAGACATTGCGTTTGCCGAAAGCCGTATCCGCAAGGAAACGATTGCGGCGGAAGACATTCTCCACGATATCGGTGCGTTTTCGATCATTTCGTCCGACAGCCAGGCCATGGGCCGCGTCGGCGAAGTGGCCATCCGCACCTGGCAGACCGCCGACAAGATGAAGCGCCAGCGCGGCCGTCTGGCGCAGGAAACCGGCGACAACGACAATTTCCGCGTCAAGCGCTACATCGCCAAATACACGATCAACCCGGCGATTGCCCATGGTCTTTCCCATGAGATCGGCTCGGTGGAAGTGGGCAAGCGTGCCGATCTCGTCATGTGGAACCCGGCCTTCTTTGGCGTGAAGCCGGACATGGTTCTGCTTGGTGGCATGATTGCGGCAGCTCCGATGGGCGATCCGAACGCCTCCATCCCGACGCCGCAACCAGTGCATTACCGCCCGATGTTCGGCTCCTACGGCAAGGCCCGCACCAATTCGTCCGTCACCTTCGTCTCCCAGGCCTCGCTTGATGCGGGTCTTGCAAACCGCCTCGGCGTTGCAAAACAACTGGTGGCGGTGAAAAACACCCGCGGCGGCATTTCCAAGAAGTCGATGATCCACAACGACCTCACGCCGCATATCGAGGTGGACCCGGAAACCTACGAAGTGCGCGCCGATGGCGAACTTCTGACCTGCGAACCGGCAACGGTGCTGCCGATGGCGCAGCGCTATTTCCTGTTCTGAGCGGGCGGCGATGCCCACGCAGATCCGCAGGATGGACGTGGGCGACATCGACGAATGGGTTCGCATGCGCGCCTGTCTGTGGAGCAGCCTTGATGCTGCCGGCCACAGGGCCGAGGTGATGGCCGAGCTTGGCAAGGACCATTACCGGGCCTATCTCGCTGTTGCAGAAGATGGGCGGGTACGGGGCTTTGCCGAACTGGCCATTCGCGAATACGCCAATGGCTGTACCGCCACGCCGGTGCCTTTTCTCGAGGGCATTTGGGTTGAGCCGGACGCGCGCAGGTCCGGAACGGGTGGCGCGCTGCTGTCGCACATCTCTGCGGTGCTTCGGGAAGAGGGCTATGCGGAGCTTTGTTCGGATGCGGAAATCGACAATATCACGTCCCATCAAGCCCATGCGGCCTGGGGATTTGCCGAAACAGAGCGGGTGGTCTATTTCCGCAAGCCGCTCTGATTGCCGGTGCCGGCATTTGGTGTAGACTTATGGCTCACGGATCAGGTGACACCATGGCTGACGATATCAACAATCATGTCCTCGAGTATCTGCGTGCCGTCCGCGCGGACATGCGCGACATGCGTGATATCCTGCGGGAGCAAGGCAGTCGTCTGACGCGTATCGAGGTTGGGCTTGCCGGTCTTCGACGGGACCAGGCGGCCGATGCATAAGGCGTGGCAGGGATGGGCCTGAAGCTGGACCGGCTGGCCGGCACGCGGCAACACATCGAATGCCGGCTTGATGTTGCCGATTGATCGGGCGTCAAGACCGGTCAGGCTGTCCTGCGTGAATATTCCGGCAGGGCGAACGGCATGAGGTCTTTTCGCCTGCCTTTGGTGCTTGGGCTTATCCCCTTGCTGATCCTCATCCTCGGCACGCTGGTGCCGCGTCCGTTCGTTTCTCCCGCAGTCGATCGTCAGCCGAGCCGCGAAATCCTTCTTCTGCACAATCCGATCCACACAGACATTGCCCTGCGCCTCGATGAGGATCTCCGTTCTGAGTTTGCAGAGCTTGCGAATGCGGGCTTTGCCATCGGCCGGCCGGATGCGGTTTATCTTGTGATCGGCTGGGGCGGGCGGTCGTTTTACATCGAAACCCCCACCTGGGGCGATGTGAAGCCGATGCCGGTGTTGCGGGCGCTGACCGTTGATCGTTCAGTCATGCATGTGGATCTGACCGCAGACATTCCGCGTAACTTGCCGCAGGTGCGCAGCCTCAGGCTGTCGGAAACCGGCTACCGGCAGATGGTGAAGGCCATCAAGGCGAGCTTTTTGCAAAAGGAGGGCAGGGTGCAGTCAGTCCCCGATGCCGCCTATGGCGACAACGACCTGTTCTTCGAGGCGAATGGCCGCTTCAACGCGCTTTTGGGCTGCAACACCTGGACCGCCGCCATGCTGCGGGAGGGCGGACTTCGCACCGGCTGGTGGACGCCTCTGCCGCAACTTCTCGACCTGTCGCTCACTCTCCACGGTTCTTCCTCGCCTCTGCCATGAGCCTGGCGCATAGCGGCCATGCGGGACTGTTGAAATCCGCCTTCCATGCTGCACTGCACGCGAATCTCCGCTACCAGTCGGCCTTTGCCGCGGCTTGCCAGAAAGCTGCGGCCATGGTTTTGACAGGAGACACAGAATGCTGATTGGCCGCAAGGTACCCGATGTGACGTTCCGCACGCGCGTGCGCGATGAAGCCGTTGGTGGCCCCAATCCCTTCCGCTGGCAGGACATGACCTCCAGCGACTATTTTGCCGGCAAGCGGGTCATCCTCTTTTCGCTGCCGGGCGCCTTCACGCCCACCTGCTCCACCTTCCAGCTGCCGGATTTCGAAAAGCTCGCCGGCGATTTCCGCGCCGAGGGCATTGATGAGATCTATTGCATCTCCGTCAACGATGCCTTCGTGATGAACGCCTGGGGCAAGACCCAGAATCTCGAAAACGTAAAGCTGATCCCCGACGGCTCCGGCGAGTTTACCCGCAAGATGGGCATGCTGGTTGCCAAGGACAATCTCGGCTTCGGCATGCGCTCCTGGCGCTACGCCGCCATCATCAATGATGGCTTCGTCGAGCAGTGGTTCGAGGAAGAGGGTTTTTCGGACAATTGCGACAGCGACCCTTATGGCGTGTCGTCGCCGCAGAACATTCTGGAACACCTGCGCCGCAAGGAAGCCGCCTGAGGTTTTTGTGGGGCGGTGCGTTTGATGCGCCGCCTCCCGTCTGCTTGCGTGACCCCGGCATCAAAGCCACGCCAAGCAAAATCCGCTTGTCATGGGCGCGCGGCTTGGCAATGATGCCGGTCCTCATCACAGGAAATCTCCCATGCAGCATGTCCATTCCTATCGTCCGGCCGGTGAAGTGATCGATCCGCCCGTCGATACCGTTACGCTCCCGCACGACCTGCGCCATCTGCGCCGCAAGCTTCTGCATCTGTCGAATGGCGATATGGTCATGCTCGACCTCAAGGAGGCTGTGCTGTTTCACGACGGCGACAGGCTGGTGCTCGACAATGGCGACACGGTGGAAGTGAAGGCGGCGGCGGAAAAGCTGTTTGAGGTGCGCGGCAAGAGCCGGCTGCACCTCATCGAACTTGCCTGGCATCTCGGCAACCGCCACCTGTCGGCGCAGATCGAGGAAGATCGCATCCTCATCCTGCGCGACCATGTCATTCGCTCCATGCTGCAGGGGTTGGGCGCTACGGTTCTCGATGTCGAGGAAGCGTTCCAGCCGGCCCGCGGCGCCTATCATTCGCATGGCAGCCATGGGCACGATCATCACAACCATGACCACGGGCATGACCACCACGGGCACGATCACCACGGTCATGATCATGGCGGCCACGATCACAGCCATGACTGACGCCTGATGCATGCGGCTCTGGAAACGCAGGCGCTGCTGCGGCTGATGGCTTGGCTGTCTCCGGCCTTTCCGGTGGGCGGCTTTGCCTATTCCAGCGGGCTGGAACGGGCCGTGCATGACGGGCTGGTGACGGATGCGCCGGGGCTGCAGCTTTGGCTGGAAACGCAATTGCGCCACGGCACCGGCTGGAACGATGCCGTGCTGTTTTCGGCCGCCCATCGCGCCGTTCAGCATCCAAATGGCGCTGGCGAGGCGCTGGCCGATCTCTCGGCGCTCGGCCTTGCGCTGGCAGGCTCCGGCGAGCGCTATCTGGAAACCCTGTCGCTGGGGCGTGCCTTTCTTGCTGCCGCCATCGCCTGGCCGCAGCCGGTGTTCGACGTGCTGCCCGCAGACTGTCCCTATCCTGTCGCCGTCGGTGCGGTCTCTGCCGCCCATGGCATCAGCTGCGTGCCGGCGCTTGCGGCTTTTCTGCATGCGGCCCTGTCGCAGGGCGTCTCGGCCGGCATCCGGCTCGGCGTTCTCGGCCAGCATGGCGGGGTTGCCATCCTTGCCGCGCTCGAGGCGCCGATGGGAGAGATGGCCGAGCGTGCCAGCACCGCCAGCCTGGACGATCTCGGCACCGCAACCGTACAGGCCGATATTGCCTCTTTGCGCCACGAGACGCAGGCCTCACGGCTTTTTCGAACATAGAGTGACCATCGCCTTGCGCCGCTTCGGGTGCGCGCTATTCTGACTTTTGGGAAGTGAAGGGAACAAAGAGATGAAATCGGCAAACGGACCCTTGCGCGTCGGCATCGGCGGACCGGTCGGCTCCGGCAAGACGGCGCTGACGGAAAAGCTCTGCAAGGCGATGCGCGACAAATATTCCGTCGCCGTCGTCACCAACGATATCTACACCAAGGAAGATGCCGAGGCGCTGGTGCGCATGCAGGCCCTGTCCTCGGACCGGATTGTCGGCGTTGAAACCGGCGGCTGCCCGCACACGGCCATCCGCGAGGATGCGACGATCAACCTGCAGGCGATTGCAGGCCTCAACGAGAGATTTCCCGATCTCGACCTGATCTTCATCGAATCGGGCGGCGATAATCTGGCGGCCACCTTCTCACCGGATCTTGCCGACATCACCATCTATGTCATCTCCACCTGCCAGGGCGAGGAAATCCCGCGCAAGGGCGGGCCGGGCATTACCCGCTCGGACATGCTGGTGATCAACAAGAAGGATCTGGCGCCTTACGTCGGGGCCGATCTCGACGTGATGGACCGCGATGCCAGCAAGCAGCGCGCCGGCATGCCCTTCGTCTTTACCGACCTGAAGCGCGGCGAAGGCGTCGATCATCTGGTGCGGTTTCTGGAAACCCATGGCGGTCTTGCGGCCTGATATGCTCGGCGCTGCACCGCCCGCCCGGATCCTTTGAAGGAATATCGCATGTCGACCATGTCCCGCCGCTTCGGCGCCTATGACGTTACCATGCTACGCGATGGCGTGGTGCAAGCGTCCACCGATCATCTTGTCCATCGGCGGGGCGAGGATGCCCTCGCGGAAGCCCGCGCGCGCATCGGCAGCTTTCCGCTCGTCGTCAACTGTTTCCTCCTCACGGGTGAGAACGGGGTGACGCTCGTCGATGCAGGCTGCGGCACTGCCTGGGGCGCTGATTTCGGAAAAGCCCGCCTTGCGCTTGCCGATCTCGGCATCGCGCCGCAGGATGTCGATCGCGTCCTCGTCACGCATCTGCACGGCGATCATGTGCCCGGCCTCTGGGACGACGAGACGCCCTATTTTCCGCGCGCGAAAATTCTCGTGCCGGAGGTTGAGCTTTCCTTCTTCACGGACGAGGCGGCGCGCCAGAGCGTGCCGGAAGCGCGCCGCAGCGGCTTCGGGCTTGCTGCTCATCTCATCAAGGCCTATGGCGCGCGGGTGCAGTCGATCCCGCACGGACCGGTTCTCGACGGGATCGAAGCGGTTGCCCTGCCGGGCCATACGCCCGGTCACACCGGCTATCGCATCGGGGCGGGCAAGGATGGTCTGCTGATCTTTGCCGATGCCCTGCATCTGGCCGCTTACCAGCCGCAGGATCTCGATCTGTGCCTGGTCTATGATCTTGATGCCGACGCGGCGGCGAAGACACGGCTTGCACTTCTGGCTGCCGCAGCCGAGGACGGCTTTGCGGTGACGGGGTGCCATATCGATGGCTATGGCCGGGTTGAACGGGAAGGCCACGCCTTCCGGCTCGATCTGTTCTGACAGGGCTTCGTCGCGCCTGCCGGACGGGGGGCGGAAAAACGCCCCCGCGTCAAATCTGCTTCAACGCTTCCACGTCACCGATCTGGATCACCCGTCCGCGCACGGTAACGCCGGTGCGGCGCAGCGACGAGAAGGCGCGCGACAGCGCTTCCGGGGCAAGGCCGAGCATGCCGGCGAGCAGGTTCTTCTGGAAGGGCAGGCGGATGGAGGCGGTTCCGGTCGCCGTCGGGCAGCGGTTGATCAGGTAATCGGCCACACGCTGCGGGGCCGTGTGCAGGCGGTCGTTCACCACGCAATCCATGGTGGAGAGGAGGTGGCCGGAAAGGGCCGTCATGATGGCCTTTGCCACCTGCGTATCCTGTTCGGCAAGCTCGCGCACATCCCGCATGTCGAAACGGGCAAGGCTGACATTTTCGGCCGCCTGGGCGCTGAACCGGTATTTCTCGCCGCCGAAAATCAGGCATTCGGCAAACACGTCTCCGGGCGCGCAGATGCGGATATCGGCCTGCCGTCCGTCGCGGCTGACGCGGTAGAGCCTCACATAGCCGGCAAGCACGCAGTAGAAGGCAAGTGCCGGTTCGCCCTCGCGAAACACATTGGCCCGAGCCGGCATGCTGTAGACATGGGCCGAATCCAGCATCCGCGCCAGCGCATTACCCGTCAGCGAATGCAGGAATGGCGTCTTCGTCAGAAGACCGCGTTCACGGATATTGGCTTTGTGGCTCTTGTCCAGCATGTCATGCCCCCTTCGCATGTCCTCGTGCGTTTACGTGCATCCGGGGGAATATCTAGCATTGCGCGGAAACGCCCGATTTGACATCGATCAAACCGGGCGCCCGCAAAAATAGCATTCTTTCCTTGAAACGCGCCGTCTGGCGCCCGCCTGCCTATTCCGCCGCAAGGGGCGGCAGGCGCAGCACATTGTTTGCCGCGGGGGCACCGGAGCGGTTGTCCTGGCCGGTCGCCGGTGCGGGTATCCGCCCCTCAAGCTCGGCAAGCCGTGCCGCATTGGCCCGCACCGCATCGCTCAGTTGCTCGGCTGACAGCACGGCTTCTTCCTCTTCCTTCTTGCCGACGAAGCGGCCGAAGATGCGGCCGAGCAGTCGCGACAGATCATCCATGATCAGGAAGAAGGCCGGCACCACCAGCAGGCTCAGCACCGTCGAGACGATGATGCCGCCGATCACCGCAATCGCCATCGGCGAGCGGAAAGACCCGCCTTCGCCGACGCCAAGCGCTGACGGCAGCATGCCGGCCGACATGGCAATCGAGGTCATGATGATCGGTCGGGCACGCTTGCGGCCGGCTTCCACCATGGCATGGACCCGTTCCAGCCCGTGACGGCGCATTTCTACGGCGAAATCGACCAGAAGAATGGCGTTTTTCGTGACGATCCCCATCAGCATCAGGATGCCGATCAGCACCGGCATGGAGAGCGCATTGTTGGTGATGATCAGCGCCACGGCCACGCCGCCGATTGCCAGCGGCAGCGAGAAGAGAATGGTGAAGGGCTGGATCACATCCTTGAACAGCAGGATCAGCACCACCAGCACCAGCAGCAGACCCAGCAGCATGGCATTGGCAAAACCCTGCACCATTTCGCCCTGCACCTTGGCGTCGCCGCTTTCGGCGAGCTGCACGGTTGGCGGCAGCTTGGTTTCCTCCACGATACGGCGGAATTCCGCCGTTGCCGTATCGAGTGCTGTGCCCTGCGGCACGTCCGATCCGATCACCACCACGCGCTGGCGCGAATGGCGCTTGATCGAGCTTGGGCCTTCCGAATAATCGATGTCGGCCACGCTGGACAGCGGCACCGAGGCTCCGGCTGCCGTGCGGATCTTGAGCGCCCGGATGGATTGCAGGTCGCGGCGCAGATCGAGCGAGGCCTGCACGCGGATCGGGATCAGCCGGTCATCCAGCGAGATTTTTGGCAGCGCCGCATCGATATCGCCGATGGTGGCGACGCGCACGGTTTCGGAAATCTGCTGCGGGGTGATGCCAAGCCGTGCGGCTTCCGCCTTGCGCGGGCGGATCTGCAGTTCCGGCCGGGGCAGGGCGCCTTCGGAAGACACATTGGCGAGGATAGGCGAGGCGCGCAGCCGGCTTTCGAGCGTCGCCACCGCATCGTTCAGGTCGTCGCTGCTGGTCGACAGGAAGTTGAAGGTCAGCTCCCGTTCGCCGCGATCGTTGAGCTTGGTGATGCGCACATCCGGGATCGAGGCAACCTTTGCAAAGATCTCCTTCTCGATCTCCCATTGCGGGTGGGTGCGGCCGTTTTCCTGCATTTTCGGCAGGTACGGGCCGATCAGCGGCAAGTTGCCGAACGCCTTGTTGACGAGCGTCTTCACGAGCGAATGCTCGATCTTGCCGAGGATGACACGCACGGTGGCGCGCCGAAGCTCCAGGTCGCCCTTGGGCGATGCACCGCCGAGCACGAAGACGCTTTCCACGCCCTCAAGCGACTTGATCGTGTCGTAGATCGCCGTGGAGGTGGCGGCGGTTTCGTCCAGCGTCGCGTTGGGCGGCAGTTCGACGGACAGGACGATGCGCGAGGCATCTTCCGGCGGCAGGAAGCTGCCCGGCACCTGCGCGAGAAGCATGATCGAGCCGATGAGAAAGCCGACGGCACCGACCAGCGTCAGATAGCGCATGTACCAGCGCCGCGTCGTTCCGGTGACAAGCCAGGTATAGGCCTTCATCAGCCGGCCATCATTGTCGTGATGATCGTCCATCGCGTCTTCGGCGCGCATCAGGTAGGCGGCCATCAGCGGTGTGATGAGACGCGCCACCAGCAGCGAGAAGAAGACCGAGAAGGCAACCGTCAGGCCGAACTGGATGAAATACTGGCCCGGAATGCCCGGCATGAAGGAAACCGGCACGAAGACGGCGATGATGGTGAAGCTGGTGGCAATGACCGCAAGCCCGATTTCATCGGCCGCTTCGAGGGCGGCGCGATAGGGCGTCTTGCCCATCTTGATATGGCGGGCAATGTTTTCCACCTCGACGATGGCATCATCGACGAGAATGCCGGTCGCAAGCGTCAGCGCCAGGAAGCTGACGAGGTTCAGCGAAAAGCCCATCAGGTCCATCACCCAGAATGTGGGAATGGCCGACAGTGGCAAGGCAAGGGCGGAAATCAGCGTGGCGCGCCAGTTGCGCAGGAAGAGAAGCACCACGACAACAGCAAGCAGCGCGCCTTCAATCAGCGTGTGGATCGCCGCTTCGTAATTGCCGTAGGTGAAGTAGACGGAATCGTCCACCATCTGGATGGTGACGTTCGGGTGGGCCTTGCGGATCTCGTCCAGCTGCGTCGCCACCGTCTCGGCCACCGAAACCTCGCTTGCGCCCTTGGCACGGAAGACGGCGAAGGTGACGTTCGGCTCGCCGTTGAAGCGCGAGAAGGAGCGTGGCTCCTCATAAGTATCGGTCACCCTGCCGAGATCCGACAGCGTCACGAAATTGCCGGTCGGAAGCGCAATCGTTGTGTTGGCAAGGTCGGTCACGTCGCGCGAATCGCCAAGCGTGCGGATCGTCTGCTCGTTGCCGGCAACCTGTCCCCGGCCGGAGCCCAGATCGACATTGGTGCCGCGCAGCTGCGTGTTCACCTGCGGTGCGGTGATGCCGTAGGAATTCAGCTTTGCCGGATCGAGCGCGATGCGGATTTCCCGATCGGCACCGCCGTAGCGGTCGATGCGGCCGATGCCCGGCTGGCCCTGCAGGGCGCGCTTGATCGTGTCGTCGACGAACCACGAGAGTTCCTCGATCGTCATGTTGGGGGAGGAGACGGCAAAGGTCTGGATCGCCTGGCCTTCGACATCCACCTTGGTGACGATCGGCTCGTCGACGGAGGCGGGCAGATCGCCCCGAATGCGGTCGATGGCGTCCTTGGCATCCTGGACGGCTTCTTCCGTCGGCTTTTCGATGCGGAACAGGACGACCGTCTGCGACTGGCCGTCGGTGACGGTGGACGAGATCTCATCGACACCGCTGATCGAGGCGACCGCATCCTCGATCTCCTTCGTCACCTGCATCTCGAGTTCAGCGGGCGAGGCGCCGCTCTGCGTGACGGTGATCGACACCACCGGCACGTCGATATTCGGAAAACGGGTGATCGGCAGCTTGTTGAAGGCCTGGATGCCCATGAACATCAGAAGGGCAAAGGCAAGCAGCGGCGCAATCGGGTTGCGGATCGACCAGGCGGAAAAATTCATCGGGTGAGCCCCTGGTTCGACGCGACGGGCGCGGCCCGCACCGGCGTGATGCGGTCGCCGTCGCGCACGAAGGCGCCGGCCTTGGCAACCACCACGTCTCCTTCGGAAAGACCGCTGCGGATCTCCACGAAGCCCTTGGACTGGATGCCGGTCTCGATCGTCACCTGCTTGACGACGTTATCCTCGACCTTGCGGGCGATGGAGCCATGGCGGTCGGTGTTGACGGCCGATTGCGGGAGCGTCAGCGCCGTAGTTTCGGTGATGATGATCTCGGCCGTACCATACATGCCGGCCTTGGCGCCGCTGTTTTCATCGACGGTGATGTGCACCGCGCCGAGCCGGGTCACCGGATCGACGGTCGGGGCAACGAGCCGCACCGTTCCCGACAGCGTATCGCTGCCGCCATTGACCGCAATCCGCGCCGTCTGGCCGGACTTGATGCGGCGGACATCGCTTTCGGCAACGTCGGCCACCAGTTCGATGCGGCCTTCGCGAATGAGGGTAAACAGCGGCGAGCTAGTCCCGGCGGCAATGGCGCCGACCTTGGCATTGCGCACGGACACCACGCCATCGACAGGCGCCTTGACGGCGGTGCGCTCCAGCCGGAGATCGATATCGTCGATCTGGGCGGCGACCACCTTGATGTCGGCCTCTCCGACGCTGACGGCCTGGCGCGCCGCATTGAGGCGGGCTTCGGCGGCGGCGGCAGAGGCGGTGAGCTGCTCCACCTGCGAGGCGGACACGGTGCCGTTGCGGCTCAAGGTTTCGGCGCGGTTGCGCTGGCGCACCGCGTCCTCGGCATTGGCCTGCGCCTCGATGACCTGCGCCTGATACTGCGCAAGCGCTGCCTCTGCCTTGACCTTGTTGGCCTGCTGCTGGCTTTTCTGCAGCAGAAGGGCGTCTTCGTTCAGCGTCGCCATCACGTCGCCCGCCTTGACGCGGTCGCCGACATCGGCGCCCAGCGTCTTGATCGACAGGCCGTCCACCAGCGGCTGCACATAGATTTCCTGGACGGCGCGGATCGTGCCGCTCGCCACCACGCTATCGACCAGCGGCCGCGCGACCGCCTCCGTCACGACAATCGCGGGAAGGGCCGCGCGCGTGGCAACCGGTGCCGCCGGTTCTTCGGCACGGGCATGAGGCACATATGGTGTTGTCCACAGCAGGGCGGCGGTTGTCAGGGCGGCAATCGGCGTCATTGGGCGTGTCATCGGCAGTCTGGACCTGTTCCTGCAAGCGGCCGCTTCCCTTGTCGCAAGGGGCGGCTTTATCCGAGAGCAATTTGAAGTATGCCGATGCGACCAGCCTCCCCGCCGTCCGCCCGGTCCGTGTCGCAGCCGGTGCGCGAACACCTTGCCGACTGATAGGTGGTTACGCGGAAAATGCTGCGCAAGATCACCCGGTGCTGAAACATGATCAGCTTAACCGTAACGGTCGGGAGGATCAATTGCAGGGCGGCATGAGCTTCGCCGATAGGGCGAACCTGTCACCCAAAAACAATAAAAAACGCGCGGCCAAGGCCGCGCGTCAAGATGATGTTCCGGTATAGTCCGGGATGTCTTTTTATTACTTCAGGGCCGCTGCCGTGATTTCGGTCGTATAGGCGCCCTTCGGTTCCTTGGTGATGACCGGATCGGAACCGCCGCCAAGCAGCGTCTTCACCGTGCGATCATAATCGGCCTTGTCGAGCGCGCCGTTGGAGCCGGCGGTCAGCTTGGCCACTTCACCCATCATGCGCTTCTGGTGCTTTTCGGTCTGCGCGCCGGACGCGTCGTTATCCAGCACGATGCCGGCGGCTTCGTCCGGGTTCTTCTCGGCCCATTTCCAGCCCTTCATCGAGGCGCGGACGAACTTGACCATCTTTTCCTTGAAGGCCGGGTCCTTCAGCTTGTCTTCCAGCACGTAGAGGCCGTCTTCGAGCGTTGCCACGCCTTCCGTCTCATACTTGAAGGTGACCAGTTGCTCCGGCTTGATGCCGGCATCAATGACCTGCCAGTATTCGTTATAGGTCATGGTGGAAATGCAGGCGGCCTGCTTCTGCAGGAGCGGATCGACGTTGAAGCCCTGCTTCAGCACCTTCACGCCATCGGCCGATCCGTCCGTCTTGATGCCGAGCGTCGCCATCCAGGAGAGGAACGGATATTCGTTGCCGAAGAACCAGACGCCGAGCGTCTTGCCCTTGAAGTCGGCCGGCTTGGTGATGGCAGTTTCCTTCAGGCACGTCAGCATCATGCCGGAGGACTTGAAGGGCTGGGCGATGTTGACGAGCGGAACGCCCTTTTCGCGCGTGGCAAGCGCCGACGGCATCCAGTCGACGATCACGTCGGCGCCGCCGCCAGCCAGAACCTGCGGGGGCGCGATGTCCGGGCCGCCCGGCTTGATGTCGACGTCGAGGCCTTCTTCCTTGTAGAAGCCCTTGTCCTTGGCAACGTAATAGCCGGCGAACTGGGCCTGCGTCACCCATTTCAGCTGCAGCGTCACCTTGTCGGCGGCAGCGGCCTGCATGGCCGTCAGGGACACGGCTGCAGCCAGCAGCAGGGAGGCAAGTTTGATTGTCATGGTTCAGTTCCCTCTTGTTGTTGTGTTCGTTTCTACCCTTACGCCCGCCCACCACGGACGGACGGATGCCAGAAGGTGACGGCCCGCTCCCCGAGCGCCACCAGACCATAGAAGACCGAGCCTGCGACGGCTGCAACCGCGATTTCGGCCCAGACCATGTCGACATTGCTGCGCCCGACTTCGGTGGAAATGCGAAAGCCCATGCCGACAATGGGTGTGCCGAAGAACTCCGCCACGATGGCACCGATCAGCGCCAGCGTCGAATTGATCTTCAGCGCGTTGAAGATGAACGGCCAGGCGGCCGGAAGCCTAAGCTTGACGAGCGTCTGGCCCCAGCCGGCGGCATAGGTGCGCATCAGGTCGCGTTCCATGTGGCTGGAGGCCGAAAGCCCCTGCACCGTGTTCACCAGCATGGGGAAGAAGGTCATGATGACGACGACGGCCACCTTGGAAGGCCAGTCGAATCCGAACCACATGACCATGATCGGTGCAACCCCGACGACCGGCAGCGCCGAGACGAAATTGCCGATGGGCAGCAGGCCTTTCTGCAGGAAGGGCGAGCGGTCGATGAGGATCGCCACGACAAAGCCGAGCCCGCAGCCGGCGACATAGCCGGTGATGACCGATTTCAGAAATGTCTGCTGGAAATCCGCCCAGAGGATCGGGGTCGAGGAGAGGATGCGCGCGCCGATCATAGACGGCGGCGGCAGGAGGATCGTCGGGATGGCAAAGCCGCGCACGACGCATTCCCAGATGACGAGCAGCGTGATGCCGAACAGTACGGGCACGGCAATCCCGATCAGGCGTGCAAGCGCCAGGTTTTTCGGCCTCTGCTTCACCAGCCAGGCATTCAGCCCCCAGGCAAAGATCCAGAAGAGGAGGGCAAAGACGAGAGTGCCGTTCATGGCTTTACCCCCATGCGCTTCAGCACGCGGTGATGGGCAAAGCCGACGATGGAAACGAGCACGGCGGCAAGGCCGGCGGCCATGAAGAGGGCAGCCCAGATCTGGATCGTCTGGCCGTAATAGGAGCCGGACAGCAGGCGCGCGCCAAGCCCCGCCACCGCACCCGTCGGCAGTTCGCCAACGATGGCGCCGACCAGCGAAATGGCAATCGCCACCTTCAGCGAGGTGAAGAGATAAGGCATGGAGGCCGGCCAGCGCAGCTTCCAGAAGGTTTGCGCCGGGCTTGCATGATAGGTGTGCATGAGATCGATCAGCAGCACGTCGGGACTGCGCAGGCCCTTCACCATGCCGACGACGATGGGGAAGAAGGACAGATAGGTGGAAATCAGCGCCTTCGGCATCAGCCCGGAAATACCGATTGAGTTCAAAACGACGATGATCATTGGCGCAATGGCAAGGATCGGGATGGTCTGGCTGGCGATCACCCAGGGCATCAGCGAGCGATCCATCGCCCGGCTGTGAACGATGCCGATGGCAAGCGCGATGCCCAGTACCGTGCCCATGCCGAAGCCCGCAAGCGTCGCCGACAGCGTCACCCATGCGTGATAGACGAGGCTGCGCTTGGAGGTGACCGCCTTGTTGACGGTCGTATCCCAAAGCTCCGCGAGGATCTGGTGCGGTGCGGGCAGAACCGGCCGCTCCTGCGCGAAGCTGCGCTCCACCAGTTGCGACAGCGTGACCGTTTCGCCGGCGCGTGCGGCCTGATCGCGCACAAAGGGAGCATTCAGATAAACGACGGCGACATGCCAGAGCACGAGTATGGCGGCAATGACGGTAAGGACCGGCAGGATGCGGTCGCGGAATAGGCTGGTCATGGGGTGACGCCCTCCGTCAGAAAGGGGGCAAGCTCCGTCTCCAGCATCGTGAAGATCGCGTCCGGGCAGCCGATCACGTCCGCATTGTCGAAGCGCAGGACCTTAAAACCTTGCCTCGTCAGAAACGCGTCTCGCTGCGCGTCGTGCTTGCGGCCAAACTCTGTCTCATGGCTGTCGCCATCCACTTCGATGATAATGCGGGCAGAGAGCCACGCGAAATCGGCGATGTAGGGCCCGATCGGCGTTTCCCGACGGAAGCGAGCGCCACGGGAGCGAAGGTCTCGCAGCAGATCCCACATCTGCCGTTCTGCCTTCGTCAATTCCCGTCGCAATGTTTTTGCACGACCGCGCGTCTTGGCATCGATGTTGGAATGCGGCATCGGGCACTCCTTTTTCAAGGTCGTTGAGGCCAACACCCCCTCTGGCCTGCCGGCCATCTCCCCCACAAGGGGGGAGACCGTGTGGGGCGGGCTCACTGCCCCAATCTCAACTTTAAACGTTCGAGCTGAACGCGAACGAGATCTCGTCCTGGTGAGGCGGGCGCTTGTGGCAGGTAAGCCCCTCCCCCTTGTGGGGAGGGGTTGGGGAGGGGTCTTTTTCGCCACGCTCCACGCGCACCTTTTTGGAAAGTTGGTTGTCGCCGCCAACCCCCCCTCTGGCCTGCCGGCCATCTCCCCCACAAGGGGGGAGACCGCGAGGGGCGAGCTCTCTGCCTCACGTTTAATTTGAAGAGTTTGAGCTGAACGCGCACAAGATCTCTGCCTGGTGGGGCGAGTGCTTGTGGCACGTAAGCCCCTCCCCCTTGTGGGGAGGGGTTGGGGAGGGGTTTTTTCCTGAATGCTATTCCTCATAGCTGTGCCCCGCCTTCAGCCCCTGGCGCACGCGGTGGGCGATTTCCAGGAATTCCGGTGTCTCGCGGATGTCGAGCGGGCGCTCCTTGGGCAGCGTCGATGTGATGACATCGGTGACGCGGCCGGGGCGAGGGCTCATTACGACGATCTTGGTGGAGAGATAGACGGCTTCGGGGATGGAGTGGGTGACGAAGCAGATGGTCTTTTTCGTGGCCGCCCAGAGCTTGAGCAGTTGTTCGTTCAAATGGTCGCGCACGATTTCGTCCAGTGCGCCAAAAGGTTCGTCCATCAGCAAAAGGTCGGCATCGAAGGCGAGCGCGCGGGCAATCGAGGCGCGTTGCTGCATGCCGCCCGAGAGCTGCCAGGGATATTTTTTGCCAAAGCCCGAGAGATTGACGAGATCGAGCATGGCCGCGACCCGCTTGTCCTGCTCGGATTTCGCGTAGCCCATGATTTCGAGCGGCAGTGCGATGTTTTTTTCGATGCTGCGCCACGGATAAAGGGCGGCGGCCTGGAACACATAGCCATAGGACCGGCTCTTGCGCGCCTCTTCCGGCGTCATGCCATTGACGGTGATGGTGCCGGCCGTGTGCTTTTCGAGATCGGCAATGACGCGCAGAAAGGTCGTCTTGCCGCAGCCGGACGGGCCGATGAAGGAGACGAAATCGCCTTTGTTGATCTCAAGATCGACATTCGACAGCGCATGCACGGGGCCGTCATTGGTCTCGAAGGTGAGACCAAGGTTTTTGGCGGAAACGACGGATAAAGGCGAGGTAGTCATGAAAAAGCCTTGTGGAGAAAAACGGAGGCGCAGGCGCCAAAACCGCCCCCGGGAGTTGGACGCCGCGTCGAAAATCGGGTCATCCGCGCCTCACACGCCCGAAGCCGGAATGCCGGTGCGTTCCACCTTGCGCGGCGCCGTCAGTTCCTTCCAGGCGGACAGCGCCTTGGAGACCGCCGAATAGGGTTCGCGGGCGACGAACTGGCCGTGGCCCTCGCGGGTCTTGATGGCGCCGTCCTCGATGGCAACCACGCCGCGGGTCAGGGTGTAGCGCGGCAGGCCCTTTACGGTCTTGCCCTCGAAGACGTTGTAATCGATGGCGGATTGCTGGCTTTTCGCGGTGATCGTCTTTTCCTTTTCCGGATCCCAGACGACGAGATCGGCATCGGCGCCGACCAGGATTGCGCCTTTCCGCGGATAGACGTTGAGGATTTTCGCAATGTTGGTGGAGGTGACCGCGACGAACTCGTTCATGGTGATGCGGCCGGTCGCCACGCCATAGGTCCAAAGCATCGGCATGCGATCTTCCAGACCGCCGGTGCCGTTCGGGATCTTTCGGAAATCGCCGACGCCGTATCGCTTCTGGTCGGTGGTGAAGGCGCAGTGATCGGTCGCCACCACCTGCAGGGAGCCAGAGGCCAGGCCGGCCCAGAGGCTATCCTGATGCAGCTTGTTGCGGAACGGTGGGCTCATGACGCGCCGCGCCGCATGGTCCCAGTCGGGGTTCGAATACTCGCTTTCGTCCAGCGTCAGGTGCTGGATCAGCGGCTCGCCATAGACGCGCATGCCGTTCTGGCGGGCGCGGCGGATGGCTTCATGCGCCTGTTCGCAGGAGGTGTGGACGACGTAAAGCGGCGCGCCCGCCATATCGGCGATGATGATGGCGCGGTTGGTCGCTTCGCCTTCCACCGTCGCGGGCCTCGAATAGGCATGCGCCTCCGGGCCGTTATTGCCCTCATCCATCAGCTTGGCTTGCATGGCCGCCACCACGTCGCCGTTTTCGGCGTGGACGAGCGGCAGTGCGCCCAGCTCGGCGCAGCGCGAGAAGGAGGCGAACATCTCGTCATCGTTCACCATCAGGGCCCCCTTGTAGGCCATGAAGTGCTTGAAGGTGTTGATGCCCTTTTCCTGAACCACGGTCTTCATGTCGTTGAACACCTGCTCACCCCACCAGGTCACCGACATGTGGAAGGAATAGTCGCAATTGGCGCGCGTCGCCTTGTTGTCCCAGCGCTTCAGCGCATCGATGAGCGACTGGCCGGGATCGGGCAGACAGAAATCCACCACCATGGTGGTGCCGCCGGCGAGCCCGGCGCGCGTGCCGCTTTCGAAATCATCGGCCGAATAGGTGCCCATGAACGGCATTTCCAGATGCACATGCGGATCGATGCCGCCGGGCATGACATAACAGCCGGTCGCGTCGAGCACCGTATTGCCGGACAGGTTCGGGCCGATCTCGACGATCTTTCCGCCGTCCACCTTCACATCCGCCTTGTAGGTAAGATCGGCGGTGACGATGGTGCCGTTTTTGATGACTGTGCTCATGGGTCCCGTTCCCTCTCTTCTTTATAGGAGGACCACCGGCAGCATCGGTGCCGGCGGCCCGATGCTTATCGTCGTTTTGCTGGTGCGGTATGGCGGCGGTCCTCAAACCTCCACGAGGTCGAGGCGCCGCTCCACGCGGTCGAGCCGCTGGTCGATGTGATCAACGCGGCGCGAGATACTGGCATATTGCTGCTCGAGGATGCCGAGGCGGCCCTTGATTTCCAGAAGGTCCTGGGAATGCCGATCCTGCGTTGCCCGGATCGCCCTGAGATGTTCCAGCACCAGATTTTCCGACGCAGGTGACATGTCTTTGTCTCCGCTTGGTGTTCTGGCGGCAATTGTAGCCTGAAAGGTATCACCCCACAATCTCCGCCGTTTCAACCACCGCGTGAAACAGCACGTCGCAGCCGGCGGCGGCCCATTCCTTGGAAATCTCTTCCGCTTCGTTGTGGGAAAGCCCGCCGACGCAGGGGCAGAAGATCATGGTGGACGGTGCAAGTTTTGCCGCCCAGCAGGCATCGTGTCCGGCGCCGGAAATGATGTCCATGTGGCTGTAGCCGAGCTTTTCGGCCGCCGAGCGCACCCGTTCCACCAGAACCGGATCGAACGTCACCGGATCGAAATGGCCGACCGCCTCTACAGCGCAGCCGACGCCGAGCGGTGCGCAGATCTTTGCCGCTTCCGCCTCGATTTTCGCGCGCATGCGGTCCAGCTTTTCCTGGGACGGCGTGCGAAGGTCGACGGTGAACACCACCTTGCCCGGCAGAACATTGCGGGAATTGGGGGAGAAGAACACCTGGCCGACACCGGCAACGGCACCCGGTTGTTCTTCCATGGCCACGCCCTGCACCATCTCGATGATGCGCGACAGGGCAAGACCGGCATTCACCCGCATGGCCATCGGCGTGGAGCCCGTATGGGCTTCGCGGCCGGTCAGCGTGAACTCCAGCCACCAGAGGCCCTGGCAATGGGTGACGACGCCGATCTGCTTCTCGTCCGCTTCGAGGATCGGGCCCTGCTCGATGTGGTATTCAAAATAGGCGTGCATCTTGCGCGCGCCGACCTCTTCCTCGCCCAGCCAACCGATGCGCTTCAACTCCTCGCCATAGGTCTTGCCGTCGGGGTCTTTGCGGCCATAGGCATAGTCCAGCGAATGCACGCCGGCAAACACGCCGGAGGCGAGCATGGCCGGGGCAAAGCGTGCGCCTTCCTCGTTCGCCCAGTTGGTAACGACGATCGGGTGCTTGGTCTTGATGTTGAGGTCGTTCAGCGTGCGCACGACTTCGAGCCCCGCCAGCACGCCCAGCACGCCGTCATATTTGCCGCCGGTCGGCTGCGTGTCGAGATGGCTGCCGATATAGACGGGAAGCGCATCCGGATCAGTGCCGGCGCGCGTGGCAAACATCGTGCCCATCTTGTCGACGCCCATGCTGAGGCCTTCCGCCTCGCACCAGCGCTTGAAAAGATGCCGACCGTCTGAATCTTCATCCGTCAGGGTCTGGCGATTGTTGCCGCCGGCAATGCCGGGACCGATTTTCGCCATTTCCGTCAGCATATCCCACAGCCGATCGCCGTTCACGCGCAAGTTCTCGCCTGGTGCCGCCACCATTTGCGTCATCCTTCATGTCTGTTTCAGTCGGTTATGTGAGGCACGACCGCTGTTCCCTTAAGGTCCCGGCGCGCGCCTCTTGTTACGAAGCAAGCAATGGCTTGCCTTTGTCGGGTGCGTCGCCGATAAATTGACCGGTTGGTAAAACCTTACAATTTCCGTGGGTGCACTCAAGTCGAAAAACGTACACTGTCGTGAAAAATGAGCAGAAATCCGGCAGCAGGGTTTCCGGGGTAAAATTTGTGCATCTGCGTCTTGCCGCGGGCGGTGCAAGAGGAGATAACGACACCATGATTCCAAGAGCGGCGAAGACGCAGCGGCGAACGCGCATCCAGGAGGAGAAAGAGGAAAAAATCCTCGAAGCGGCGCTGGACGTCTTTTCCGCCTATGGCTTTCGTGGCGCAACGATCGATCAGATCGCTGAGGCCGCGGGCATGTCGAAACCCAATCTGCTCTATTATTTCCGCACCAAGGAGGCGGTGCACCGCACGCTTCTCGATCGCATGCTGTTTACCTGGCTGGAGCCGCTGAAGGCCTTTGATGCGGACGGCGATCCGGAGACGGAAATCCGCTCCTATATTCGCCGCAAGCTTGAAATGTCACGGGATTTTCCCCGCGAAAGCCGGCTCTTTGCCAATGAGATCCTGCAGGGCGCACCGCATATCGAAGACGAGTTGACCGGTCCGCTGAAAGCGCTGGTGGACGAGAAGGCGCAGGTGATCCGAGCCTGGGCCAAGGCCGGCAAGATTGTCCGATGCGATCCGTACCACCTGATCTTTTCGATCTGGTCGACCACCCAGCATTATGCCGATTTCGACGTGCAGGTGCGCGCCGTTCTGGGCGACAAGGCCGGCGAGGGGCGGTTCGAGGATGCGGCCCGCTATCTGGAAGAGCTTTTTCTGCGCGGGCTGAAGGTGGAAAAAGCGCCTTAAAGCGTCACATCCTGCGCGCGGCAAGCCGCCGCTTGTCCTCGTCCAGATGCCGCAGGCCCCGTTCGGTGAGGCGCATCTGCCGCTTCTGGAACTCTCCGCGCACCTCGATGAACCCTTGTTCCTCGGCTTCGCCCAACGTCTTCAGGCTGGTGCCCTTCGGCGGAGACTGCCAGCCCGCGCCAACCGCGCTGTGCAGCAAAACCATGATCTTGATAATGTTGTTTCTCCAGAGCAGAAAAGGTGAGGTGATACCACGGAGGTGGCGGGCGTTCGCCACAGAGTGGGATTAGCCCTTACCGCATTGGTGCTGATTTGTAACGTGGGTTGGGCAGGGGATCGTTCTCGATCACTCAGTTCGTCGCCTTCCCGGGCATGTAAAGTCGCACGCCTGCCTTTTCAGCCGCTGCCGCCAGGCGCCGGTCTCTTGTCCACAGAGATGATCGGCGATCGAGCAAGGTCGAAGCCAGCAGATGCGCATCTGTATAGCCGATCCCCATGCTGAAGATGGAATGGCGGTTGATCATAACCATCACCTCCTGATGCGTCGCGACGACAGCCTGCCGCTGTTGTGCCAAAAGCTCCAGCACAGTGTCGCGGTTTCGAAGACTGCCAAGCGCCAGTTCGCCGATGACGAACGGGTGGCACAGCAGTTCGTCCTCCTCGATGATCCGCCGCAACTCATCATCCGGGGATCGGAAGTGATCAATCCAGATCGACGTATCGACCAGGATCATTGAGCGGCGCCAGTTCGGCGGCGAGGTGCCGCCTCTGCATCCGGCATGGAGCCTCCCAGCGCGATGAGGCGCTTGCCGGACTCGACGCGGACAAGTGTTTCCAGCGCCTGTCGCACAAGCGCTACCGTCTCTTTCGTGCCGGTCAGGGCACGGGCGCGTTCTAGAAGTTGGTCATCAAGGTTGATGGTGGATCGCATGGCAAGTGCCCTCTCAAGCATCAATTATAACGCCATTTGGTGCCGAATTCTACGCCTGAGGAACCGCTATCACGGCGCTCTTGTCGTTCAGCGAAGAGAAGCGAGGGATTATCAAACCAATAGATGCTCCATACGCGCGTTTTGAGCATGAAGAAGATATGCCTTGGCCTCAGGGGGCTAGAAGCAACCGAAGAAGCGGGGCACCTTGGCGCCCCGCCTGCCTTAGATCCTCTTACTCCGCAGCCACCTGTGCCATCGGGTTGTTCGGATGCTGCGTCCAGTTGGCGTAAGTCGGGTCCACCACCTTGCCGGTGCGCTTGTCCAATTCGCCGGCCGGCAGTGTTTCCATGGTGATGCAGTTTTCCACCGGGCAGACATTGACGCAGAGGTTGCAGCCGACGCACTCCTCTTCGATTACCTCGAAATGTCGCACCCCATCGACCATGTGCGTGATTGCCTGGTGGGAGGTGTCTTCGCAGGCAATGTGGCAGCGGCCGCATTTGATGCAGGCGTCCTGGTCGATATGGGCTTTGGCCACATAATTGAGGTTGAGATACTGCCAGTCAGTGACATTGCCGACGGCGCGGCCGGTAATGTCGTCGAGCGTCTTGTGGCCCTTCTCGTCCATCCAGTCGGAGAGGCCGGATATCATCTCTTGGACGATCTTGAAGCCATAGGTCATGGCGGCCGTGCAGACCTGCACATTGCCGGCGCCCAATGCCAGGAATTCTGCCGCATCGCGCCAGGTGGTGACGCCGCCGATGCCGGAGATCGGCATGCGGTAGGTTTCCGGATCGCGGGCGATTTCGGCCACCATGTTCAGCGCGATCGGCTTCACCGCCGGGCCGCAATAGCCGCCATGGCTGCCTTTTCCTCCAATGGAGGGATTGGGCGAAAACGTATCGAGATCGACCGAGACGATGGAGGATATGGTGTTGATCAGCGAAACGGCATCGGTACCGCCGCGCTTGGCCGCGCGTGCCGGGTGGCGGATATCGGTGATGTTGGGCGTCAGCTTCGTGATCACCGGCATGCGGGTGTACTGCTTGCACCAGCGCACCACCATTTCGATATATTCCGGCACCTGACCGACGGCCGATCCCATGCCGCGCTCCGACATGCCGTGTGGACAGCCGAAATTCAGCTCGATGCCATCGACACCGGTTTCTTCGACCAGCGGCAGGATGGCGCGCCACTCTTCCTCCACGCAAGGCACCATGATCGAGGCGACCAGCGCCCGGTCGGGCCAGTTCATCTTGACCTGCTTCATTTCACGCAGGTTCGTCTGCAGGTCACGGTCGGTGATGAGTTCGATATTGTTGAGGCCCAGAAGCCTGCGGTCGGCGCCCCAGATCGCGCCATAGCGCGGGCCATTGACGTTGACGACCGGCGGGCCTTCCGAGCCGAGTGTCTTCCACACGACGCCGCCCCAGCCCGCCTTGAAGGCGCGCTCCACGTTATAGGCCTTGTCGGTGGGGGGCGCGGATGCGAGCCAGAAGGGGTTCGGCGATGTGATGCCGACAAAATTATTGCGCAGATCAGCCATGGTTCATCCTCCCCCTGTTCACGCGACAGCCACGGCCGGCTGACCGGCTGCGGCAAGATGACGATGAATGGCGTCCGCCGCATCGCGGCCATGGGCCACGGCCTGAACGGTCAGGTCCTCGCCGCGGTTGGTGCAGTCGCCTCCCGCATAGACGCCGTCCATGGAGGTTCGACAGTGCTCGTCGATGACGATGCGGCCGCGCTCCATCGCAAGGGTCCCGAGCCCGCTTGCCCGAAACGACTGGCCGATGGCCTTCAGCACCTGATCGCAGGCGATGACGCCCGTTTCGCCGGTGCCGGTCAGGTGACCGTCGCGCAGCGCCGTATAGTCCAGTTCGATGCCGGCCACTGCGCCGTCGCGGCCCAAGATGCGCTTCGGCGACAGCCAGTGGCGGATCAGCACGCCTTTGGAGGCCGCCAGATCCTGTTCGTATTCGGAGGCGTTCATCTGGTCCTTGCCGCGCCGGTAGCAGATCGTCACCTCTTCGGCACCGAGCAGCTTTGCCTGGATGGCCGCATCGATGGCCGTCATGCCGCCGCCGAGCACAACGACGCGCCGGCCAATCGGGACATCGGCCTTGTTTTCGGCCTGGCGAAGAGCAGCAATGAAATCCACCGCATCATCGACACCGGCAAGATCTTCGCCCTCAAGACCGAGTGCGTTGACGCCGGCAAGGCCAAGGCCGAGAAACACCGCGTCGTAATCGCGGGTGAGGTCCGACAGCGAGAAATCGCGGCCGAGCGCGTGGCCGTTGCGGATCTCGATCCCGCCGATGGCGAGCAGATAGTCCACCTCGCGCTGGGCGAAATCATCGGCTGCCTTGTAGGCGGCAATGCCATATTCGTTGAGCCCGCCGGGTTTTTCGCGGGCGTCGAAGACGATGGCGGTGTGGCCGTTGAGGGCAGCCCGGTGCGCGCAGGCAAGGCCCGCCGGGCCGGCGCCGACCACGGCGATGGTTTTGCCGGTTTCTGGCGCGCGGGCAAAAAACTGCCGGCCGGTCTCCATGGCAATATCGGTGGCATAGCGCTGCAGCCGGCCGATCTCGACGGGTCTGTCTTCCGCCGTGTGGCGCACGCAGGCTTCCTCACACAGCGTTTCGGTGGGACAGACGCGGGCGCACATGCCGCCGAGACTGTTTTGCGAGAAAATGGTGCGGGCAGCGCCCAGCGGATTGGCCGTCGAGATCTGCCGGATGAACAGCGGAATGTCGATGGCGGTGGGACAGGCCGTCATGCACGGCGCGTCGTGGCAGAAGTAACAGCGATCGGCCGCGACAAGCGCTTCGTGCCGGTCGAACCGTGGATGTAGGTCGGAAAAATTACGCTCGTAGTCCGCAGGTGCCAGCCGGCCGCCTGCAATGCCGCTTCCCAGTCTGTCCATGTTGCATCCCTCTTTTATCATGGAATTCTTACGCAACTGAGGAAGCGTAACACGGTCAAAATTTTTATCAAACGGTAAAATTTTGGATCTGCGTTTCGTCAAATCACCCGCCGCTCAGGCCATTGTTGGCGTTGGCGGACTAATCATGATGCAAACAGTCAAGTTTATTCTTTACTCGATTTCTCATGTTATCTATGGTGCCGCCCAAGCGCCCCGCCAGGGGAAATGACTCGGACGATGAAGAGGAAGACGAGCCGTGGCAAAAAAGGACAAGCGCAGGGGAGAGAACCGGGGGCGGGATGAGGACGTGCCGGCAAAGGCCGAGGACAGAGGCGGCGTCAAAAGCTTTCTCTATGTCGGCGGGCGCGATTGCCAGGTGGCGCATCTGCGCCAGATCGCCAGCAATTTCGGCGCCGAGCTGATCCATCACGATGGCGGCCTGCGCGAAGCCGTCTCACGCATCGATACGCTTCTGCCTTCCGTCGACTGCGTGTTCTGCCCTATCGACTGTATCAGCCATGATGCCTGTCTGCGGGTAAAGACCGGCTGCAAGAAGTTTTCCAAAGCCTTTATCCCGCTGCGCAACGGCTCGAAATCCTCGCTCGAGCGGGCGCTTCAGACCATGCATGAGCGCAGTGAACAGAGAGAGACGCGATGAGTGACGACGGCCGCAACCCGAGCCTTTTGATCGGTCTGCACAAGCTTGCCCAACAGAACGGCGATGGCCTGGTGCCGGAGCTTTATGATCTCTTGACCCGTCGCCCGGACGAGCTGGAGGAGAATGAGTGCATCCTGCGGTTTCCCATTGGCCGAACCCGTCTGCCGGGCTCTGCCCGCTCGGGAACCGAGGCGCCGGAACCGGCCCGAATCATTCCGCTCAGGCGGGCATGAGCGCCGCGCAAGGGTCTGCCTGCCACAGGGGGCGTCATTTCTGCCCGAATATGGTTAACATTTTAGACAGGTGAAAAGTAGCAATTGTGAAAAATCCCGCTGAGCGTAATTTCACACTCAGGAGGGCGTCTCATGTTGCGCAAAACCATTCTTCTTGCATCCCTGGCTTTCTCGACGTCGGCAGCGGCAGATCAGCCTGCCCAGGACCCGATGAAAGTGTTTGAAAACTATGCGGTTTTTGTCGTTGCAAACGCCAATTGCCTTGGCCTGAATTTCAACGTCGACAATCTGCAGGTCGAACTGTTCAATCTGGGTGGTGCCATGAAGTGGTCGGCCACGCGCAGCCGCCAACAGGCAGAGGCGCGCGTCGCCGCCAGCACGATCGCCTATGGGCAGAACCCGCAGGCATTCTGCTCCATGGCCCGGTCGCTGGTCAGCCACCACGGGGCTTGGCAATTGCAGAGTGCCGGACTTCTCTATCGCTCATAAGCGAACTCCGACGGTCGGCTCGCCCTGCCGCCTGCGATCTGATCCGGTCTTGCGCGCGTAAGGGCAGGAACGATCCTTAATCGCCAGGATGCCCGGCCGCTGATGCGCAATCTTATCTTCATTCTCGGTGACCAGCTGTCACCCGACCTCTCAAGCCTTCGCGATGCCGACCCGGCCTGCGACGGGATCCTGATGTGCGAGGTGATGGCAGAGGCGACCTATGTGCGCCATCACAAGCGCAAGATCGCCTTCATCCTGTCGGCCATGCGCCATTTTGCCGAAGAACTGGAGACGGCTGGCTTTGCGGTGCGCTACATTCGTCTGGACGATCCGGACAATGCCGGCTCGTTTCGCGGTGAATTGCTGCGTGCCGTCGAGGCGCTTGCACCGCAACGGGTGGTCGTCACCGAGCCTGGCGAATGGCGCGTGCTCGATGATATGCGCGGCTGGAGCGATGCTGCCCGCTGTCCGGTGGAAATCCGCCCCGACCGCCGCTTCCTAGCCACGCACGAGGAGTTCGCCGCCTGGGCGGGTACGCGCCGCGAGCTGACCATGGAATTCTTCTATCGCGAGATGCGCCGCAAGACGGGCCTCCTGATGGACGGGGATGCTCCGGCCGGCGGGCGCTGGAATTTCGATGCGGAGAACCGCAAGCCCGCACAGCAGGATTTGTTGCGCCCGCGTCGCCGGCAGTTTTCCCCGGACGCGATCACCCGCGACGTGCTGTCTCTCGTGGAAGACCGCTTTGCCGATCACATCGGTCGGCTGGAGGGTTTTGGTTTTGCCGTCACCCGCGCCGATGCCGAAACGCTGCTTGACGATTTCATCGCCGATTTTCTGCCGGCCTTCGGCGAGACGCAGGACGCGATGCTGACGTCCGACCCGAACCTCAACCACGCGCTTTTGTCGTTCTACATCAATATCGGCTTTCTCGATCCGCTGGCTGTCTGCCGCGCCGCCGAGCGCGCCTATCTGGAAGGGTATGCGCCGCTGAATGCCGTCGAGGGCTTCATTCGCCAGATCATCGGCTGGCGCGAATACATGCGCGGCATCTATTGGCTGAAAATGCCGGACTATGCCGAGAGCAATTTTTTCGAGGCAAAGCGCCCGCTGCCGGATTTCTTCTGGACAGCCGAGACGGATATGGCCTGCCTTCGAACGGTGATCCGCGACACGATCGACACCGCATACGCCCATCACATCCAGCGCCTGATGATCACCGGCAATTTTGCGCTTCTTGCGGGCCTTGCGCCGCATGCCGTGCATGAATGGTATCTGGAAGTCTATGCCGATGCCTATGAATGGGTGGAAATGCCCAATGTGATCGGCATGAGCCAGTTTGCCGACGGCGGGCTTCTGGGCTCCAAGCCCTATGCGGCAAGCGGTAACTACATTTCCAAGATGTCGGATTACTGCACGGGCTGCCGCTACGACGTGAAGAAGAAGACGGGCGAGGGGGCCTGTCCGTTCAACGCGCTCTATTGGGATTTTCTCGATCGCAACCGGGAGCGTCTGTCGCGCAACCGGCGCCTTGCCCAGCCCTATGCCACCTGGTCGCGCATGAGCGATGCGCAGCGGCAGGATTTTCGCGCCTCCGCCCGGCGTTTTCTGCAAAAGCTCGATGCGGCGGAACGCGTGTAAGGCGAAGAACCGGTTGCCGTCTTTCTGCGTAGAGGATGGGAGATTGAACGGGTGGAGACGATGATGACAGAAGGACTGATGACGTCCCTTCCACATGGCTACCGCGCGCTGGTGATCGGCGCGAGCGGCGGCATTGGCGAGGCGCTGTCGAGGACGATCGGCAATGACCCGCGCTGCGGCGAGCTTAAGCGCCTGTCCCGCAGCGTCGACGGGCTGGATCTGACGGATGAACTGAGCGTGGCGCGCGCAGCGGCAGGGCTCACGGGCGAATTCCAGCTGATCCTCTGCGCAACCGGCGGTCTTACCATTGATGGCATCGGGCCGGAAAAATCGCTCCGGCAGATTTCGGCCGAGGCGATGATGCGCCAGTTCCAGCTGAACGCCGTCGGGCCTGCGCTGGTGATAAAATCCTTTTCGCCGCTCCTTGCCAAGCGAGAACGGGCGCTGATGGCCTTTCTCTCGGCCCGCGTCGGCTCCATCGGCGACAATCAGCTGGGCGGCTGGATTTCCTATCGCGCCGCCAAGGCCGGGCTCAACCAGATCGTGCGCACCGCGTCGATCGAGCTTGCCCGCACCCATCCGATGGCGGTGCTGGTGCCGCTTCATCCGGGCACGGTTGCCACGCAGCTTTCGGAGAAATATTCCGGCGGCCACCAGCGCAGCGAGCCGAGTGCTGCCGCCAATGCCATGCTTGGCGTGCTCGACCGCCTGACGCCGGAGGAAAGCGGACGCTTCTTCGCCTATGACGGCCAGCCGATCGACTGGTAGAGATCGATCGGCTGATCAGGCAAAGGTGAGAAGCGCCAGTCCATAGGCGGCAAGAACCAGAAGCGTGACCCGCAGCCGCAAGGCGAAATACCAGGATTTTTCGAGCGCCCGCGACAGCAGCGACCGGTCGGTGGCCAGAAGCCCGATGAAGCTTATCGCCTGAACCGCAAGCGCCAGGCGCCCGGCCGGCATCAGCAACGAGGCCCAGGCGGCGAGTGCAAACCCGTTGCTGATGGCAATCGCCGACAGAGGCGGTCTTTCCCTCGCCTGAACCAGCCCCCACAGCGTGCCCGCCATGAAGGAGGCGATCACCGCGCCATAGGAGAGGAAGGCATAAAGTCGGGTGGCCTCGTCCAGGACCGGGAGTTGTGCAAGGTAAAACGGCAGGGCACCGCAGACGGTGAGGAGAACAGTCAGCCGTTGAGAGTTTTGCATCATGCCTCCAGCTTTGGCGAGAGCGGCTTTGCCGTGAGCTTGCCCATGACATCCGTGAGGGTTTCCCCGAGCAGATGGCCGCTCAGAAACCCGGCCTCGACGCGATTGCCGATGCACCAGTCGCCGCAGGCGCCGATCCGGCGGTTGGTGTCGAGGATGAAGGGGCGGCCGAGCGGCCGTTCCACGTTGGCATAGCGCCAGCGGTGCAGGGTGATCCCGCTTGCCGCGTCGAAGGGGATGGTCGGAAACAGATTGCGGCAGGCGGCCAGCATCCGCTCGCGCACCTGATCCGGCTCGTCCTCCAGATGCGCATCCGACCAGGCGCTGCCGGCATGAACGACCAGCGAGACGGCCGCATCGCGCTGCGGCTTGCTGTTGTTGGCGGCCATCCAACTGATCACCGGCAAGGGGTCGCCCGCATCTCCTTCCACCGCCACCTGGCAGGCTTCGAAGGGAAGCTGGGTGTCGCCTGGCAACTGCAGCATCAACGTGAAGCAGCCGTTCATCCGCACTTCTGCAACCGCTGCCGCATCCGCCGCATCAAGCGGCAGAAGGCGGGCGGTCTGCGGCGCCGGGGCGCTGGACAGAACCCAGTCGAACGGGCCAGACCGCTCCTCCGGCGTCACCAGAAACCAGTGCCCCGGCTCGCCGGCAAGCGAAAGCACCTGCCGGTCGAGCCTGACCTCGATGGCCTGAGCCATCGCCTTGGCAAGAGCGGTCATCGTCGGCACGCCGACAAAGCGCGGGGCGCGATCGACGAGCCGCTCCAGCGTCCGGTCAGCGTTCAGCCGCATCAGGGGCGCGTTCCACGCCTCGACATGGCCCGCCTCGAGAAACGGTTCCAGTGCCGCGTGAAAACGGGCATCCCGCACGGTAAAATATTGTGCCCCGTGATCGAAGCCCGTTTCACCTTGGCGCCGCGTGGCAAGCCGTCCGCCGAGGCCCCGGCTCTTGTCGAAGAGGGTGACCCGCGCATGCGCCGAAAGCTGATGTGCCAGCGCAAGACCGGCAATACCCGCGCCGATGATGGCAATCGAAGGCTGTCTCATCGTGCCCTGTCTCCCTTGGTCCGGCGACACCGCTCGGAGCAATACACCACCGCCGGCCAATCCCGCACCCACTTGCGCCGCCAGGAAAACGGCCGCGCGCAGGCCGGGCAGATCTTGCTCGGCAGCTCGCTTTTCTTCACCGTTTTCGCCATGGAGGCACCCCATCACTTTTGGGTGTTTTACGCGCGGCGATGTCATGCGGATCAGCGCGGTGCAGCCCTGACGTTTAATCTCGCCTCACAACTGCAAAGATGCGTGTCAGTCTGGATGGTCGGCTGTTTCGGCGTCGTCAGGTCGAGCTGCAGCTCATCGTTCTTTCGCCCATCACCAACAGCCGGAGGGATTGCAGGAGCCCGGGACGTAAAATTCGCTTGATTTGAAAACGATCGTTTTCTATATGTCGCGCATGTCCAAGACTTCACCATCCTCCCCCGTCACCCGCAGCCCGGGTCGCCCGCGCGAGTTCGATATCGACGAGGCGCTCGACAAGGCGATCAGGGTGTTCTGCGAGCGCGGCTATCACGCCACCTCGATCGGCGACCTGACGGAGGCGATGGAACTGACCCAGGGCAGCATCTACAAGGCCTTCAAGGACAAACGTGCCGTTTTTCTTGCGGCTTTCGACCGCAACAAGCTGGTTCGCACCGAGAAGCTTGCCCGCGCCATCGCGCCTGGCAGGACGGGGCTGGAGCGCGTTCGCAATGCACTCGCCTTCTATGTGGAATCGTCCCAGGGTGCGGAGGGCCTGCAAGGTTGCCTCGTGGTGGGCAGTGCAGCGGAACTTGCGATCTTCGACAGCGAGGTCGCCCAGCGGATCGAGGCGTCCTTCGATCGGAATGAGAAGCTGATGGAAGAACTGATCGAAGAGGGCCGAGCGGACGGCTCCATTCCCACGAGAATCGACAGCAAGGCCACGGCCCGGCTGATGCTCTGCCTGCTTCAGGGCATGCGGGTCGTCGGCAAGACAGGGCGCACGCGCGCCGAGATGGCAGCCGTGATGGAGGTTGCCATGCGCACGCTCAGCTAATTTTTTTACCCAAATAGAAAACATTCATTTCCTAATTTGAGGCCCCTATGACCTACGCCACCGAACATCGACCGGACACTGGCAGAGTTTCCGCCGGAATGACCTTTCTGCTCGCCGCCGCCTGCGGCCTTGTCGCCGCCAACATCTATTATGCTCAACCTCTGGCGGGACCGATCAGCGCCGCCCTTGGGCTCTCGCCGCAGGCGGCGGGATTGATCGTCACCCTGACGCAGATCGGATATGGCGCCGGACTGCTGTTCGTCGTGCCGCTCGGAGATCTCGTCGAGAACCGCAGGCTGGCGCTCGTGATGATCGGCCTCGCGACGCTCGGCCTTCTCGGAGCAGCGCTTTCGCCGAGTGCTGGCCCATTCCTCGCCGCATCCCTGCTGATTGGCCTTGGCTCCGTCGCCGTGCAGGTGCTTGTTCCCTATGCTGCGCATCTGGCGCCCGAAGCGATCAGAGGTCGTGTCGTCGGTAATGTCATGAGCGGCCTGATGCTCGGCATCATGCTGGCCCGCCCGGTTTCCAGCTTCATCGCCAAACTGTCCTCGTGGCATGCGGTGTTTCTGGCATCGGCTGCCGCGATGATCGCGCTCTCCCTGGTTCTCGCACGGGCGCTGCCCCAGCGCGCGCCGACCTCCAAATTGCGCTACGGCCAGTTGCTGGCGTCGATGGCGCGGCTGGCAGCCACGACGCCGATTTTGCAACGGCGTGCGCTCTACCATGCCTGCCTGTTTGCCGCGTTCAGCCTGTTCTGGACGACGACGCCGTTGCTGCTGGCAGGACCGGCATTTGGCCTGTCGCAGGGCGGCATCGCACTGTTTGCGCTGGCGGGTGTCGCCGGCGCCGTCGCAGCGCCAATCGCCGGACGCGTTGCCGATCGTGGCTGGACACGGCTTGCAACATTCTTTGCAATGCTGGCCGTGGCGATCGCCTTCCTGATGACGCATCTCGCGCCCCTCGGCTCGCCCTGGTCCCTCGCACTGCTGGTCATCGCGGCCATCGTGCTCGATTTTGGCGTTTCCGCCAACATGACGCTCGGCCAGAGGGCGATCTTTGCCCTGGGGCCCGAGTTTCGAAGCCGCCTCAACGGGCTCTACATGGCGACGTTCTTCGTCGGCGGAGCCATTGGATCCGCTCTCGGCGGTTGGGCCTACGCGCAAGGCGGCTGGACGCTCACCTCCTGGATCGGCTTTTCGCTTCCGCTTGTTGCTCTTATGTATGCCTTGTCGGAATAAGCCGGAGCGTCAACCGTCTTGTTAGCCGGACGCAATCGCGTGGACACGCGCGATTGCGCACCAAAGGGAATTCAGGTGTGATTTGAGTGGTATGATGAGAGGCGGAAAGGAAATGGCGCACCCGACAGGATTCGAACCTGTGACCTTTGGAATCGGAATCCAACACTCTATCCAGCTGAGCTACGGGTGCTTTTGAAACAGATGCGTGACGCACTGTTGTTGCCGGTGGAGGGTTCATAACAAAGGTCAGGGGCGGCAGCAATCGGCAAAACACAGAAAATGTCGTGTGGGGCGGAAAGATTGCGGATTGTGGAGGGGCAGGGGCGGGGAGCCAGTAGCGAATAGCCAGTAGGCAGTAGGTGATGGCAATCGGGTAGCGACGAGGCAGTTGGTCAGCGCAGCGCGGTGAGGCGCTGGGCGCGGTCGATCAGCATGTTGGCCAGCATCATGCGGGTATTGGCCCTGTCGCGAAACAGCGCGTCGACGCTGTCGGGGTGGTTGTGGCGGGCAAATAGGCGGCGGCGTTCGGCAAGGGTTTCGTGGCTGTCGGTCGGCAGGATGCCAAGATCTTCCGCCACCTCCTGTTCCGATAGGCGTGCAAGCTCAGCCGGCATGACAGGAGGAAGAGGTTCGGGGCGGTCCGCCGGCTGTTGTCGCATCTCCGCACCCAAGGCATCGAGGACGGAGCGATAGGGATCGTCAAAGCCTGCCGCATCGGCATCCGGCGCGGCACCCGCGGCCATGACGAAGCCGCTGTTGAGGCCTGCCACGCGATAGGATGGCGAGGGGGCGGGCGTGTTGTCCTGTGCCTCCACGTCAAGGCGGGTCAGGATGGTCTGGAAAACCGATCGTCCGAACAGCATCTCCTGGTCCCTGATCCCGTCTTGTTCAGCCCAATCCGTGTGCGCCTATCCGATCATGCGGATATGGTGCGGGGCTTGTGGGGCACATGCGAGGCCGAGGGTGCCGGGCATGGGCGCGGTGAGGAGCGCGCGGCCGACCGTTATGCGGCCAGGCGTTCCCGGATCAGGCCTGGACCTGCCCCTGACCCGCTTCCGAGGCGGGCGGGCCGGAACTCTGGCTCTGCATCTGGCCGTTTGCGGGCTGCACGGTGAGCGACACCGTCAGGCTTTCGCCGTGGGTCCCGACACGCATGCCGGAGACCGGGGCGCAGTCGTGATAGCAGAGGCCGGTTGCAAGCCGCACATAGCGGTCATCCGGGCAGATCTTATTGGCGGCGTCAAACCCCACCCAGCCGAGACCCGGAATATGCGCCTCCGCCCAGGCATGGGTCGCCACCTGTTCGACCTGACCTTCCATCATCAGGTAGCCGGAGACATAGCGGGCGGGAAGCTTCGCCAGGCGCGCCGCCGCCACGAAGATATGGGCGTGATCCTGGCAGACGCCGGATTTGGCCTCCAGCGCCTCTTCCGCCGTCGTTTCCGCGTCGGTCGCGCCGGGCAGATAGGCCACCGTCTCGTGGATCGTCTCCATCAGGGTATGCATCTGCGCCAGCTCGCTGTCGCCTTTCAGCGAGCGGGCGAGTTCCCGAAGCAGCTTGCCGGGCTTGGTGCGCGGTGTGTCGCGCAGATAGAGCCAGAGCGGCACGAAGCCGGTATGGGGGCCAACCACGCCCGCCTTGTCGATGGTGTCCACCTCGCCTGCCGCGGTGATGCGGATGGTGCGCTCGCCGCCTTCGATGGACACAAGCTCCACATGGTTGCCGAACTGGTCGGCATAGCCGGCCTCCACCTTGGCGCCATCCACGCTGATCGCCCAGTTGATGACCTTCTGCGTCGAGCCATCGAGCGGCTTGAGGCGCAAGCGTTGCAGCGCATAGGCCACCGGCTCGTCGTAGAGATATTCCGTGGTGTGGGAAATTTTTAAACGCATGACCTTGTCGTCCCCCGGCGCCGTCTATCGATAGAAGCGGTAGCCTTCTGATATTTCGGCGCTCAATTGGTTGTTCCGGTTGATGAAATCCTCCAGGAACTCGTGCAGGCCCTGGTCCATCACGTCGGAAATGGAACCGCGCTTCAGCATGGCCTTGATCGTGGCTGCCGTATCATGCGCCTTGTGCCGCTCGCCGTATTCCTCCTCCAGGTAATGCAGATTGCTGACGATCTTTTCGTAGCAATAGGCAAGCGAGCGCGGCATGCGCACGTTGAGGATCAGGAAATCGGCGATGCTCGACGGCTTGTACTCGCCATCATAGACCCAGCCATAGGAGCGGTGCGCCGAGACCGAGCGCAGGATGGATTCCCACTGGAAATTATCCAGCGAGGAGCCGACCTGGCTGACAGCCGGCAGAAGCACGTAATATTTCACGTCGAGAATGCGGCTCGTATTGTCCGCCCGCTCGATGAAGGTGCCGATGCGCGAGAAATTGTAGAGATCGTTGCGCAGCATCGAGCCGTGAAAGGCACCACGGATGAGGCCGGCGCGCCGCTTGATCACGTCGATGACTTCCGGCAGGTCGGCGGCCTTCACCTTGCGCGACAGGAGCTGCTTCAGCTCGATCCAGCACTCGTTGGTGGCTTCCCAGGTCTCGCGCGTCAGCGCCGTGCGCACCATGCGGGCATTGTTGCGGCCTGATTCGATGCAGGACATGACGCTCGACGGGTTGGAGGTGTCGCGCAGCAGGTAATCGATGGCGTTTGCCGCGGTCATTGTGTCATGCACGCTCGCATAGGCGTCGCGCACACCGGCACTTTGCAGCACGCCGTCCCAGTCCTCGTCGGAGGAGCCGGCCCGGGTCAGCGAGACACGAAGCCCCGCATCGACTAGGCGGGCGATGTTTTCGGCGCGCTCGATGTAACGGAACATCCAGTAGAGGCCGTTTGCAGTTCTTCCCAGCATTGCTCTACGCCCTCAATCTTCCAGTACCCAGGTGTCCTTGGTGCCGCCGCCCTGGCTGGAATTGACCACCAGCGAGCCCTGCTTCAGCGCCACGCGGGTCAACCCACCCGGAATGATCTTCACCTTGTCCGACACCAGAACGTAGGGGCGCAGATCCACGTGGCGGGGTGCTATCCCCTTGTTGACGAGGATCGGCACGGTCGAGAGAGACAGGGTCGGCTGGGCGATGTAGTTTGAGGGCCGTGCCTTCAGTTTTTCGGCAAAATCGGCGCGCTCCTTCTTGGACGCGGTCGGGCCGACCAGCATGCCATAGCCGCCGGAGCCGTGCACTTCCTTCACCACCAGCTCTTCCAGATGCTCCAGCACGTATTTGAGGCTTGCGGCTTCCGAACAGCGCCAGGTCGGCACGTTTTCCAGAAGCGCCTTGCGGCCGGTATAGAATTCGACGATTTCCGGCATGTAGGAATAGATCGCCTTGTCGTCGCAGATGCCGGTGCCCGGCGCATTGGCAATGGTGATGTTGCCGGAGCGATAGACATCCATGATGCCGGGAATGCCGAGCGCCGAATCCGGCCGGAAAGTCAGCGGATCGAGATAGTCGTCGTCGACGCGGCGATAGAGCACGTCGATCGCCTCGTAACCGCGGGTGGTGCGCATCTTCACCTTGCCGTCAATGACGCGCAGGTCCGATCCCTCCACCAGTTCCACGCCCATCGTATCGGCGAGGAAGGAGTGTTCGTAATAGGCCGAATTGTAGATGCCGGGCGTGAGGACGGCGACGCGCGGGCGCCCCTTGCAGCCGGGAGGCGCAAGCGAGGCCAGCGACTGGCGCAGCAGATAGGGATAATCCTCGACGCGCTGCACCTTGTTCTGCGAAAACAGCTCGGGAAACATCTGCATCATGGTTTCCCGGTTCTCCAGCATGTAGGAGACGCCGGAGGGCGTGCGGGCATTGTCTTCCAGCACATAGAACTGGTCTTCGCCGGTGCGCACGATGTCGGTGCCGACGATATGGGTATAGACGCCGCCCGGCGGCTTGAAGCCGATCATTTCCGGCAGGAAGGCGACGTTCTTCTCGATCAGTTCGCGCGGAATGCGCCCGGCGCGGATGATCTCCTGCTTGTGGTAGATGTCGTCCAGAAAGGCGTTGAGCGCCAGAACGCGCTGCTCGATGCCCTGCGCCAGCCTTCGCCACTCACGGGCGGCAATGATGCGCGGGATGATGTCGAAGGGGATCAGCTTTTCGGAGGAATCGGCATGGCCGTAGACTGCAAAGGTAATGCCGGTCTTGCGGAAGATGTTTTCCGCGTCCCGCGATTTCTGGATGAGATGCGCCGGATCCTGGCTTGCATACCACTCCTGGTAAGTCTGGTAAGGCGGACGCGGACTATTGTCCGCGGTTAACATTTCATCGAATGCCAATGGTGCGTCCCCGGTTTTTGACCATAAGAGTACAACGCAGATGGCAATGCAAGAACCATGCACAGTCCGCGTTGATTTAATTCAAAGGCGGCCGAAAGGGCAGGGTACGGTCGGTCGGCGGCAGCGGCAAGCGGCGCCAAGGCCTGTCGGACAGGCTACGTGATGGGGCGCTAAAATGCGCGGACACCTTGCGCCGCGCCACGATCGGCGGCGCCAAGTCCTTCAAACTATTGCGGCTGGACAGAAAACAGACAGGCGTTTGACGGGGCGTGCACAAAGTCGCGGCAGTTCCGCCGCCGCGGCGTGCGGGGCGCGCGGGACGATTTTTCCGCGTCTGCGGGGCAACGGTCTGGCGGGTGGTGTCAAGGGTTGCAACCGCCGGCAGTGCGTCCACGCGCACCCAAAGAAAACCCGCGCCCCTCGGGCTGGAAGGGAGCGGGTGACGTTCTTTTGTCGGCTGGCAAAGGCTCAGGCGCGGTCGCGGTTGCGGCCGCCCTGGCCACCGGTGCGGTTTTCGCCGCCGAACTTTACCGGGCCACCATTGCCGGCCGGCTTCTGGCCGGGACGACCCTGGCCGGCGCGGGCCGTGCGCTGGGTTGCCGGCTCATGAGCGCCATGGGCGGCGTGGCCACCCTTGCGCTCGCCGTTGCGGGCCGGGCGACCGTCGGGGCGGCCACCGGCCGGCTTCTTCGTCGCGCGGAAATCCGAGGTCGAGGCAAGATCGTTGTCGGCTTCGAAGCGGGGCGCTTCTTCGCCGCGGCGCTGGCCGCGGAAGGAGCGTTCGCCCAGTTCCTCGCCACGGGCCGAAAGGGCAGCGCCTTCCGGCGTGCGCGGACGCCGCGACGGACGATTTTCGGCGCGGCCACGGCCGGCACCTTCACCGCGTCCACCTTCAGAACGTCCACCTTCCGGGCGGCCGCGGCCGGCGCCATTGCGGGCAGGGCCGCTACGGGCAGGCTTGCCGCTGGAGCGGGCAGGGCTTGCCAGCACCGTCGGGCGTTCGCCGGAGGCAACCGTGATCTCGATGTTCATCAGGCGCTCGATGTCGCGCAGCAGGCGCGTTTCGTCTGGCGCGCAGAAGGCAATCGCGATGCCGTCACGGCCGGCGCGCGCGGTGCGGCCGATGCGGTGAACATAGGCGTCGGCCACTTCCGGCAGGTCGTAGTTGAACACATGCGTGACGCCCGGGATGTCGATGCCGCGGGCTGCCACGTCGGTTGCCACGAGAACGCGGATTTCGCCGTCGCGGAAGGCTTTGAGCGCGCGCTCGCGCTGGCCCTGGCTCTTGTTGCCGTGAATGGAGGCAACCTTGAAGCCGATATGCTCCAGATACTTGAACAGCTTTTCAGCGCCATGCTTGGTGCGCAGGAACACCATGGCGCGGCCATCGGGGTTCTTTTCCAGCGAGGCCTTCAGGAGTTCCGTCTTGTCGTTCTTGCCGTTGACGAAGTGCACATACTGCTCGACCTTGTCGGCAGCCTTGCCCGGAGGCGTGACTTCGACCTTGACCGGATCCTTCAGGAAATCGCCGGCGAGATCGGCAATCGCCTTCGGCATGGTGGCCGAGAAGAGCAGCGTCTGGCGCCGGGCCGGCACCATCTTGGCAATCTTGCGCAGGTCATGCACGAAACCGAGGTCCAGCATCTGGTCGGCCTCGTCGAGCACCAGGTAGCGCACGGTGGTGAGCCCGATGGCGCGGCGGCTGATCAGGTCGAGCAGGCGGCCGGGCGTGGCGACCAGGATGTCGGTGCCCTTTTCAAGCTGCATCTGCTGCTTGTTGATCGAAGCGCCGCCCACGACGGAATTGATCTTCAGCGGCGTGTTGCGCACATAGCTTTTGAGGTTGGTGGCGATCTGGTTCACCAGTTCGCGGGTCGGTGCGAGGATCAGGGTACGCGTCGTGCGGTTGTCCGGACGCTTCTGTTCCTTCAGCAGCATTTCGATGAGGGGCAGGCCAAACGCTGCGGTCTTGCCGGTGCCGGTCTGGGCAAGGCCGATCATGTCGCGGCCTTCGAGCAGAAGCGGAATGGCCTGGGCCTGGATCGGGGTGGGGGTGTCATAGCCAAGGCTGGTTACGGCGGCAACGAGCTGCTTGGTCAGACCAAGCTCGTGGAAATTCGTCAAGTCGAATACCTTTTCGGGGCGCCAAAAGCGTGCCGCCGGTGCGGCACCATGCCGTCCGGTCTGCTTCTGGCGTCAAGAACCCCGCGTGAAGTGGGAACTTGTCTGTGGAAATTGCTTCCCAGCGCTGGCCTCTTTGGGCCTTGAGTAAGTGCGCCTTGTTCCTTCTTCGCGAATATTCTCGTCGCAGGGCCAGCTCACGCGGCGGCCGGAAGGTGAAAGCTGATGCTGCATGTGCGTCTTTTGCACCTGAAAGTCAAGAGCCCGCGTCGAGATCGGCGCGGGCTCCTTTAATCGAGCGATGGTCTATTTGGGCATTATGGTAAAGGCTGCAACGCCCGACCGTCATCGCGCCTGCCGTCAATAGGCCGGGCAGACGCGGACGCGGTAGGCATCGCCCCATTCATTCTCCTGCCATTCGAAATGGCAATGCGGGCGCGGCGCTTCGCGGTAGTAGGTGCGTTCATAAACCACCTGGCGCGGCGGGGGCGGCGGCGGCACATCATAGATGCGTTCTTCATAGACAGGCCCGCGCGGCTGCGAAGCGATCGCGCCACCGATGAGGCCACCAACCGTGCCGGCTGCGACACCGGCCCAGAAATGATCCCGCGCTTCAGCAGCAGGGGCGGTGGCAATGAGCGCGCTCGTCAGCGAAAGCGCGACGAGACCCGCAGTAAAACTCTTTCTGACAACTGACATGGCTCTGTTCCTTTCACCCGTCTGATCCGTTCGGGTACAGCAACAAGATCATCCTGGATCGCGGCGAATCTAAGGAAAAACAAACGGATAAGTCTGAACATCCGTTCATCTGGCGAAAGTCTGAGGTTGAAGTCTCGCGTGCTGCCGGCACGGGCTGATGGTATTGTGGCGAAATGGCGCCGGCTCAGTGGTAAAAGAATGGCAGGCCATTTTGGGTGTCTGCGGGTGCCTTTGATCGCGCATCCTCTGTCTCGGGCGCGGCTGAAGTGCCCCTCGAAACCGATTGTTAACCATACTGGTGCTCAAGTTCCGGTTTGATGCATCATGGTGCGAATCATGGGCGGTGGCGTCCGTGTGGCGGTTCGTTGGGGGATCGGGTGAGTAGCGATAGTGAACTTCTGCAGCGGGCCTGCGAAAGGATCAACGATCTCGACGTGCCGGCCTTCATCAAGGATGGGACGCTTCGGTACGTCTGCGTCAACGATGCCTACGCCCAACTATGCGGCGTCACGCGGGCGGCTTTTGCGGGGCTGTCCACGGGCGATGTTGCGCGCTCGCTGGAAGACGATGCGGCGCTCGACAAGCAGCGTAGGGCGCTGGTCTTCGGCAGCGACGAGGTGGCACCGTGCCGGGATGAGGCAGGCGTCCTGCGCCATGAACTCAGCATCGAACGCTTCGTCACCGATGATGACCGGGCCTATCTCTTCGGCATTTTCGAGCCTGTGGCATCTGCCGCCGTGCCGCAAGGCGCCGCCGATGAAGAAGGCGGAGAGGTGAATGAGTTGGCAAGCCGGCTGGCGAGCGGGCATGTGAGCCTCGAAATGCTGGGCACGGCGCTCGATCTCCTGGATGCCGGCATCGGCATTTTCAGCGAAACCGACGAGCTCCTCTATCATAACGAACAGCTGGGGCAGTATTTCGAGAGCCTCGGCGTCGCGCTTTCACCGCGCCTGAAGCTCGATCAGTTGGTCGAGCGGCTCTATGATCACAAGGCAGGCGTGCCCGAGGAAGACGGGGCGGGCGATCGGCGCCGCGAATGGATCGAAGAGCGCATGCGCATTCTCCATCTGCAGAGCTGGCAGGCCATGGAGCCGCTGATGGATGGACGCTGGATGCGTAGCGTCAACCGTCGGCTGGACAATGGCTGGCTGATCATGCTGCGGCTGGATGTCACCGAATACAAGGTACAGGAAATGCGCCTCGGCAAGAATATCGAGGAGGCCGAGATCTTCCGTGCGGCCTTCGAGGATCTGCCGGTGGCCGTGTTCCTGCGCGACAGCCAGCGCCGTCTGGTCTATGCCAATGGCGCCTATGAGACGATGCTGGGCAAATCGCGCAGCGACCTGATCGGACTTACTGAAGAGGACATGTTTCCGGACGATGCCGACCGTTTCCGCCGGGAAAATGAAGAGCTGCTCGCCAAAGGCGGCTCGATCGAGAAGACGGAGGATATTGCGCTTCCGCAAGGGACCAGCATCGCGGCAATCACGCGGCTGGCGCGCATTTCCTCACCGGCAGGTGAGCCCTATGTCGTCGGCTCCATCACCGATGTCTCCCTGGTGCGCAAAGCCCAGAAGGAGGCTGAGCGGCTGCATCTTGAAGTGCAGGCCATTCTGGATTCGCTTCCCGTCGGCGTTGCCATTCTCGATCGTAACCACGCCTTCGAATATGCCAATCGCAGCTTTCACGAACTGCTGTGCGGCGAAGGGGAGAGCTGCGGCAACCTTGCCGGTCAGGCATACCGCGACTTTCTGCGCACGCAATACAATGCGGGGGTCTATGGGCAAGACCCGGACGGTTTTGATGCCTTTTATGCCGCGCGCCTTAAAGCACTCACCAGCCCGGACGATTTGCCGCCGATCGAGCTTTTGACCACGGAGGGCCGCACGCTTGTGATGTCGCGCGAGCATCTGTCCGACGCAAAGATGCTGCTGAGCTACATCGACACGACGGCCATGCGCCGGCGCGAGCAGGAGGTGCAGGAGGCGCGCGCCGCCCTCGAACAGCACGGCGCCATGATGCAGGATGCAACGAGCGTGATGTCGCAGGGGCTGTTGATCCTGCGCGAGGGGCGGGTGGTGTTTTCCAACGAGGCGCTCGCCGATATCCTGCAGGTGCCACAAGGCCTGATCCAGGCGGGAAAACCCTGGCGGGCGGTGTTTGCCTATATGGCAGCCCGCGGCGATTTCGGTTCGCCGGAACAGGCGGAGGACACGTTTCGCTACTGGCAGACGATGGAAACGGAGGGCAAGGGCTTTTCCGCCTCGCTCTGCATCGAGGAGACCTGCTGGATCGACGTGGAGATGAACCTCAGCGGCAATGGCAACTGGCTGGCCGTCTTCACCGACGTCACCGAGGTGCGTCAGCGCGAGCGCCAGCTGGAACGGCTGCTGGAACGCGCCGAATCGGCCGATCGGGCAAAATCCGAATTTCTCGCCAATATGAGCCACGAGATCCGCACTCCGATGAACGGCGTGCTGGGCATGGCCGAACTGCTGGCCAAGTCCAATCTGGATACGCGCCAGAAGACGTTTACCGATATCATCGTCAAATCCGGCAATGCGCTGCTCACCATCATCAATGACATCCTGGATTTCTCCAAGATCGATGCCGGGCAGATGACGCTGCGCAAGGCGGATTTCGATCCGGTGGACGCCATTGAGGACGTGGCAACCCTTCTGTCGTCCTCGGCGGCCGAAAAGGACATCGAGCTTCTGGTGCGCGGCGCCTCGACCCACGATACGGTGGTCGGCGATCCCGGCCGGTTTCGCCAGATCGTCACCAATCTCGTCGGCAATGCGGTGAAATTCACCGAGAAGGGGCACGTGCTGATCGACGTGTCCACCACGCCACTCGATGAGGCGACGGTGTCCCTGACGATCCGTATCGAGGATACGGGCCTTGGCATTCCCGAAGACAAGCTGAAGACGATCTTCGACAAGTTTTCGCAGGTCGATACATCCTCGACCCGCCGCTACGAAGGCACGGGCCTCGGCCTTGCCATCACGGCGGGCCTTGTGAAGCTGTTCGGCGGCACGATCGGCGTTGAAAGCGTGCACGGCAAGGGCTCGGTGTTTTCCGTCACCCTGCCGTTTGCGGTCGGCGCCAGGCGCAGCATCAGCCAGCCCTCGACGGCGAGCACCCGCGGTGCCCGCATCCTCGTCATCGACGATAACCCGGTCAACCGGCAGATCCTCACCGAACAGCTGTCGCACTGGGAGTTTGACGCCGTTGCCGTGGACAGCGGCTTGGAGGGCCTTGCCGTGCTGCGCGCGGCGGCGGCCATGGGGGTGGACGTCGACGCGATCATCCTCGACTACCACATGCCGCAGATGAGCGGGCTCGATGTCGCCGTGGAAATCCGCAAGGACAAGGCCCTTGCCGATCTCGCCATCGTCTTTCTGACGTCGATGGATACGGCCAGCAGCGAGCAGGCCTTCCAGACGCTCAACATCCAGGCGCATCTGATGAAGCCGGCGCGTGCGCATCTTCTGCGCTCGACCATTGCCGATGTGGTGCGCACCAGCCGTGAGGACCGTCGCCGGGCCACAGTGCCGTCGGGGCACCAAGTACAGACGCAGGCGCCGGCGCTCGCCGCACCCGTGGCGACCCCCGTTTCGACCAGCGTGATTGCCCACATGATCACCGACAGGCCGGCCGAGCGCGTCGACCAGCTTGACGTGCTGGTGGCGGAAGACAACGAGGTCAACCAGATCGTCTTCACCCAGATCCTGCAGGCGACGGGGCTGCGTTTCCGCATCGTCGGTAATGGGGCCGAGGCCGTCGAGGCCTGGAAGGCGCAGAAGCCCGCGCTCATCCTGATGGATGTCTCCATGCCGGTGATGAACGGTCATCAGGCCTGCCGCCGGATCCGCGAGATAGAGGCGCAGGAGGGTGGCCATGTGCCCATCGTCGGCGTGACCGCCCACGCGCTGGAAAGCGACCGGGATCTCTGCCTGGCCGCCGGCATGGACGATTACCTGTCGAAACCGATCAGTCCGGAAATTTTGGAGGCGAAGATGAGCCGCTGGCGGGTGAATGCCCGCAGCAGCGAGGTTTCGCGCGGCTGAGTTTGCGGGCTCGTCAGCCGGGTTTCGTGCCGCAGAGCATTTCGCGCTTTCCCGCAAAGCCCGGACGGCGCGACACGGCAAAGCCTGCGGCCTGGAGGTTTCGGCGCACGAAGCCGGCGGCCGCATAGGTGGCGAAGCTGCCGCCAGGGCTTGTCTTGTCAAACACCGCCTGCATCAGTTCCGGTGACCACATGGCGGGATTGCGCGACGGCGCAAAGCCGTCGAGAAACCAGGCGTCGAAGCCGGTATCGACCTTCGCCACCGTGTTTTCCGCCGGGCCACAGACGACGGTCAGATGCACGTTCGGCTCCACCTGCAGCGTGATCGATCCTTCCCGGACATCCGGCCAGAGGGCAACGAGGGCCTGGCGCTCCTGATCGATCTGCGGCCAGTGCGCCAGCGCCCGGTCGATGTCGGAGCCTGCCATCGGGTAAAGTTCGAACGAGGTGAAGTGCAGGCTGGCGCTTGAGGGGGCAAAGAGCTTCCACTGGCGAAGCGTCTCGCAAAAATTAAGGCCGGTGCCAAAACCCAGCTCGCCGATGCGAAAGCATGGCGCCTCTTGCCAGCGCTCGGGCAGGCCGTTTCCGGCCAGAAACACATGGCCGCATTCCAGACGGCCATCGGTCTGGCAATAAAAATGATCGCCAAACTGGCTTGAATAGGGCATATCGCCGTCGCGCCATTGCAGCGCGCTATCCGGTTTTGTCTCTGTCATTTCGGCATCTGACGCAGGATCTGTAAGGGGCCAGTCTCTCATGGCAAAAGCCGATAGTCCCGTCTCGCTCGGCGGTCAATCCGCAAGTCCTGCCGCGGCGATCCCGGCCCGTGTCGATCTTCTGATCGTCGGTGCGGGCATCATGGGGCTTTGGGCGGCCGTCAAGGCGGATCGGCTGGGGATCAACACGCTGCTCATCGATCTGGCTCATCCCGCAGCCGGTGCAAGCGGCGGTCTTCTCGGCGCGCTCATGCCGCACATGCCGGATCGCTTCAACGACAAGAAGCAGTTCCAGTTCGATGCGCTGCTTTCGCTGGAAGACGAAGTGGCGCGCCTTGAGGCCGAAACCGGGCTCTCCTGCGGGTACCGCCGCTGTGGCCGGCTGATCCCGCTGCCAAAACCGCATCTGCGCAGCCTTGCCGAAGGCCATTCGAGACAGGCCGAAGCCCACTGGCAGGCGCCCGGGCGGCGGTTTTTCTGGAACGTGCTCGACCGGCCGCCGCAGCCGGACTGGTTGTCGCAGGACGCCGCCCCCTCGGGCGTGGTCGAGGATACGTTTGCCGCACGCGTTTCGCCGCGTCGGCTGACGGCGGCGCTCGTCCAGGCGATCGATGCGGGGCGGCATGTGCGACGGGTGGACGGCCTTGGCGTCGACCGGCTGGAGGGGCGGGCGGCGCATCTGTCCAATGGCGAGACCATTGCCTTCGGGCATGTCATCATCGCTGCCGGGCCGGGCTCGTTTCCGCTCCTGCAGCAGCTGGGGGCCGCAAGCCTGCCGCTCGTGCGGCCGCTCGGGGCAGCCGTCAAGGGGCAGGCGGCGCTGTTGAAGGCGGATGTCGATCCGGATCTGCCGGTGCTGTTCCTCAACGGGCTTTATGTCGTGGCGCACGAGGATGGTCATGTGGCGATCGGCAGCACCAGCGAAGACGTGTTCGATGCGCCCTTCACCACCGATGGCCAGTTGGACCAGCTGATCGAAAAGGCGCGGGCGCTGTCGCCAAAACTTCATGACGCAGAGATCGTGGAACGCTGGGCCGGCCTCCGACCCAAAGCCATCGATCGCGACCCGATGGTGGGTCCTCATCCCGATTTTCCGCATGTCATTGCTTTGACGGGGGGCTTCAAGGTGAGTTTCGGTCTTGCCCACCGGTCGGCTGATGCCGCGCTTGCCGCGACCGGCGCGACGGCTTGCTCGCTACCGGCTTCCTTTTCCCTGTTACATCATCTTGAAGTTGCGCAAACGCAAAAATAACCCCTATGCCGCGTCGTCAATCTGTCACGCAAATCACCTAGATCCTCTCGACAGGGACGGGTCCAGGCGGGCGAGACGACGAGGTGACGCATGCGATATGCCATCAATTTCACGCCGCCGGCCAGTGATCCGCTGACGCTTGCCGCCGCGCAATGGCTGGGCCGCAACGCCTTTTCCGGCGAGGCCATGGAGCCGCCGGCGATTCGCGGACTGGGGCTGCACGAGATTGCCTTTAATACGGCCGTTCCGCGCCGTTACGGGTTCCACGGCACGCTGAAGCCGCCGTTCAGGCTGGCGGACGGCATGACGGAGGCCCTGCTGTTGCGCAATCTGATGCATTTTTCCGGCCAGCATCCGCCGTTCAGGCTGCCAAAGCTGGATGTGGTGCGCTTGGGCAACCGCTTTGCCCTCGCCCCCGTGCTGCCCTGCGAACAACTGCATCATCTGGCCGGCGCCGTCGTGCAGCACTTCGACGTGTTTCGCGCAAGCCTCACCGAGGCGGAACTGGAGCGCGCCGATCCCGGCCGTCTGTCGGCGGCGCAGTTTTCCAATCTCTACCGCTTCGGCCATCCCCATGTGATGGACGAGTTCCGCTTCCACATGACGCTGACCGGGCCTGTGGGGCCTTCCGAAATCCCCCGCTTCGACGAGATGCTGCGCCGCTATTTCGAGCCCTTCCTCGAACGGCCGCCGGAGGTTCTCAATCTCGCGCTGTTTGTGGAAAGCGAGCCGGGGGCGCCGTTCGTCGTGCATTCGCTGCATCCTCTCGGCAGCGTCTCTGCGCGCCGCATCGCCTGACAAAAGCTGTCCGCCGCGGCATCATTGCGTCTCGACATTCACCACGTGGATGCTACCGTCAGGCCTTTGCTTCAAAAGGTGATTTGATGATGGCAGAGACTGATTACCCCCGCGATCTCAAGGGCTATGGGCGTCATATTCCGCATCCCGTCTGGCCCGGCGATGCGCGGGTAGCCGTGCAATTCGTGATCAACTACGAGGAGGGCGGCGAAAGCTCCATTCTCGACGGCGATCCGGCCTCTGAAAACCTGCTGTCGGAAATCGTCGGCGCGGCCCCCTGGCCGGGCCAGCGCAATCTCAACATGGAAAGCATCTACGAATACGGCTCGCGCGCCGGGTTCTGGCGCCTGCACCGGCTGTTCACCGGCCTGAACGTGCCCTGCACCGTCTATGGGGTAACGCTTGCCATGCTGCGCAACCCCGAAGCCGTGGCTGCCATGAACGAGGCGGGCTGGGAAATAGCCTCCCACGGCTATCGCTGGCACGAATACAAGGATTACCCGGAGGAACTGGAGCGCCAGCACATTCTGGATGCCGTGCGCCTGCACACGGAGGTCGCCGGCGAGCGGCCCTACGGAATGTACCAGGGCAAGCCTTCGGTGAACACCTTGCGGCTGGTGCAGGAGGAGGGCGGTTTTCTCTATTCCTCCGACAGCTATGCCGATGACCTGCCGTTCTGGGTGAAGGGCGTGGACGGCAAGCCGTTCCTCATCATTCCCTACACGCTCGACGCCAATGACATGCGTTTTGCAACGCCGCAGGGTTTCAATTCGGGCGACCAGTTCTATTCTTACCTGAAGGACACATTCGATACGCTCTATCTGGAAGGCCAGGAAGGGGCACCGAAGATGATGTCTGTCGGCCTGCATTGCCGCCTTGTCGGGCGTCCGGGCCGTATCGCCGCGCTGAAGCGCTTCATGGAATATGTGCTGTCACACGAAAAAGTCTGGATCCCGAAACGCATCGAGATCGCCCGCCACTGGCACGCGCATCACAAACCGGACAGTCTCTGATGATCTCGCGAGATGAATTTGTCGACCGCTTCGGCGGTGTCTTCGAACATTCACCTTTTATTGCCGAGCGTGCCTATGATGACGGCATGGTTCTCGGCAACCATCTGAACGTCGACCGCGTGCATGCGGCCCTGGTGGCGGTGTTTCGCACCGCAACCGCCAAGGAGAAACTTGGCGTTCTGCGCGCTCACCCCGATCTTGCCGGAAAGCTTGCGATTTCCGGCGGTCTGACCGAGGACAGCGCCCGCGAACAGGCGGGTGCCGGCCTTGATCGGCTGAGCCCGCAGGAGCACGCCCGCTTTACCGAGCTGAACACGGGCTATGTCGAAAAATTCGGCTTTCCCTTCATCATCGCCGTGAAGGGGCTGAACAAGAACGACATTCTGGCAGCCTTCGAGGCCCGCATCGGCAACAGTCGCGAGACGGAGTTCGAGACGGCCTGCGCGCAGGTGGAGCGCATCGCGCTGCTGCGGCTCGAAGGCCTGCTGCCGGATCCGTGAAGACGGCTTTGCGCCCAAGGCAACGTCGCTTATAGTCGTCGCTGCAGAAGGATGTTTTTATGCGCCCATCGGAAGTGCTGGAGAAAAACCGGGACGTCATTCGCCGCCTTGTGGCAAAGCACAAGGTCACCAATCCGCGTGTCTTCGGCTCTGTCGCACGCGGTGAGGATCGCGAGGATAGCGATCTTGATATCTTGGTGGATACACTTCCTGACACGACGCTGTTTGATCTGGGCGGGCTGCAATCCGACCTTGAAAAACACCTCGAAATCCGGATCGACGTCGCCACGTCGGGCCGTCTTCGGCCGCGCGTGCGCGATCGGATCATGGCCGAGGCCCGCGTCATATGACGGCACAGCGCCTGCTGGACTATATTGAGCAGATGGAGAAGGCGGCCACCAGTGCCCTTTCGTTTGCCGCCGGTATGACGCGCCATGATTTTCTTGCCGATGCCAAAACGCAAATGGCGGTGGCGATGAGCTTCGTCATCCTGGGCGAGAGCGTATCGCGCATTCTCGCCGTTGATCCCCACATTGAGGACAACCATCCCCAGGTGCCGTGGATGAAGATCAAAGGGATGCGAAATCTGATCGCCCATGACTATTTCGAGCTTGAACTCGATGTGGTCTGGAAAACCATGCAAGAGCAACTTCCGCTGCTGGTGTCGCAGTTGCGGGATTTGCGCCAGATCCATGCCCAGGGTGAATGAATTTCGATGCCGACCACGCTCCCCGTTCGTGCGCTGACGCGCGATGCCTTCCTGCCCTTCGGCGACGTGATCGAGGCCGATCCCGCCACAATGAAGCTCATCAATGGCGGCAATACCGAGCGGTTTCATGCGCTCGGGAGCACTGAAGCGCTGGGCGAGGGCGCCCGCGTCATCCTCAACATCTTTCGCGGCCAGCCACGCAGCTTCCCCTATTCCGTGACCATGATGGAGCGTCACCCTTACGGCAGCCAGAGCTTTTCGCCGCTTTCCGGCCGACCCTATCTGGTCGTGGTGTCGGAGGATGAGGGTGGGCGCCCAGGCGTGCCGCAGGCATTTCTGGCACGTGGCGATCAGGGCGTGAACTATCGGGCCAATGTCTGGCACCATCCCCTGATGACGATCGGTGCCGCCAGCGACTTCCTGGTTGTCGATCGCGACGGGCCCGGCAACAATCTGGAAGAATTCTTCTTCGATCAGCCTTTTCTCATCAGCGAGCCACACTCATGACCGGATTGACCACGCATGTTCTCGACACGGCCCTTGGCACGCCTGCGCAAGGGCTGCGCATCGACCTCTTCCGATTGGACGGCGAAGGCCGTGACCTATTGAAGAGCGTTGTGACCAATGCCGACGGGCGTGTTGATGGAGGTCCCATTCTGGTTGGCGAGGATTTCAAGGCCGGCATCTACGAGCTGGTGTTTCATGCCGGCGATTACCTGCGCACGGTGCAGGCGCCGCTTGCCGAGCCGGCGTTTCTGGACGTGATCCCGATCCGCTTCGGCATTGCCGATGAAGCGGGGCACTATCACGTGCCGCTTCTCATCTCGCCCTATGGCTATTCCACCTATCGCGGGAGCTGACCGGATGCGTTTTGCCGCCATCGCCGACATTCATGGCAATTGTGCCGCCCTGGAGGCCGTGCTGCTCGACATCGGCGCGCAGGGCATTGCCACCAACGCCATCGTCAACCTGGGCGACTGTTTTTCCGGCCCGCTGGAAGCCGACCGTGTCGCGGACCTGCTGATCTCGCTCGATCTTCCAACCGTGCGTGGCAACCATGATCGTTATCTGATCGAGCAGGCGCGGGCGGACATGTACGCCTCGGATGCCGCCGCCTATGACCTGCTTTTGCCAGACCATCTGGAATGGCTGAACAGCCTGCCGGTCTCGCTCACCTGGCAACGCGACGTCTATCTTTGTCATGCGACACCGGACGACGATAACACCTACTGGCTGGAAAGCGTCTCGCCGGACGGCGCCGTGCATCTGCGGCCACGCGCCGAGATCGAGGCGCGCGCCGAAGGCATTTCGCAGTCGCTCATCCTCTGCGGCCATTCGCACCTGCCGCGCGCGGTGCAACTGTCGGACGGCCGGCTGATCGTCAATCCCGGCAGCGTCGGCTGCCCGGCCTATGACGACGATACCCCGGTCTACCACCGCGTCGAGGCCGGAACGCCGATGGCCTCCTATGCCATCTGCGAAACGGGTGATGCCGGCTGGACCGTCAGTTTTCGCCTGGTCCGCTACGACAACATGGCGCAGTCACGCCTCGCAGACGAAAACGGCCGCCCTGATTGGGCGGCCGGTCTGGCGACGGGGTGGCTGGCGTAACGCCTCGCCTCAATACGGCGAATGCGCAATAATATCCTTGCCCACGGCCTTGATGTCGCGCTTTCCGCAAAGCGCCATGGTGATGTCCATCTCCTTGGCGATGATGGATAGCGCAAGCTCGACGCCTTCCTTGCCCATGGCGCCGAGGCCGTAGAGGAAGGGGCGGCCTATATAGGTGCCCTTGGCGCCGAGCGCGACGGCCTTCAGCACGTCCTGGCCGGAGCGGATGCCGCTATCCAGATGCACTTCGATGCGCTCGCCCACGGCATCGACGATCTTCGGCAGCATGCTGATGGCAGAGGGTGCGCCGTCGAGCTGGCGTCCGCCATGGTTGGAGACGATGATGGCATCGGCGCCGGTGTCGGCAGCGGCGCGCGCATCCTCCTCGTCGAGAATGCCCTTGATGATCAGCTTGCCCTGCCAACGTTCCTTGATCCAGGCGATATCGGCCCAGGAGAGTCGCGGATCGAACTGTTCGGCCGTCCACACGCTGAGCGAGGAGAGGTCGGAGACATTTTTGGCATGGCCAACGATATTGCCGAAACCGTGGCGCTTGGTGCGCGCCATGTCGAGGCACCATTTGGGCCGCGTTGCCATCTGCCAGATATGCTTGGGCGTGAATTTCGGCGGGGCCGACAGGCCGTTTCGCAAATCCTTGTGGCGCTGGCCGAGAATCTGCAGGTCGGCGGTGACGACAAGCGCCGAGCAGCCTGCGGTCTTGGCGCGTTCGATGAGGTTTTCGATGAAGGCGCGGTCCTTCATCACGTAAAGCTGGAACCAGAACGGCTTGGTGGTGACGGAGGCGACGTCCTCGATCGAGCAGATGCTCATCGTCGAGAGCGTGAAGGGCACGCCGAACTCTTCGGCAGCCTTGGCCGCCAGCATCTCGCCATCGGCATGCTGCATGCCGGTCATGCCTGTCGGGGCAAGCGCCACCGGCATCGTCACCGGGTGGCCGATCATCTCACTTTTCAGCGACCGGTTCGTCATGTCCACCAGCACCCGCTGGCGCAGCTTGATCGCCGCAAAATCCTGCTCGTTTGCCCGGTATGTCCCCTCCGTCCACGAGCCGCTGTCGGCATAATCGAAGAACATCTTTGGCACGCGGCGGCGGGCGAGGTTTTTGAGGTCGGCAATGGTGAGCGGCTTGGACATGGGTGCGGTATTCTCCTCCGAAGGGCTTGCTAGATCACTAGCATATGGGGCGGGTGAGGAAAGCGAATTCCTTAAGAAGCAATCCAGGCGAGGCCCCCTGTGACACATTGTCTTGAGTATGATATAGGGTACTAAAACCAGACCGTAAAAAGGTGTCAAATGCAGCGTGTGGAAGCCGAAGTGGCGGTCAGTGTCTCCGATATGAAGAAGAACCCGACCGCTGTCGTGGACGGGGCAAACGGACAGGCGGTTGCCGTCCTCAACCATAACCGAGTGATCGCCTACATGGTGCCGGCGCGGACATACGAAGCGCTGATGGATGCGCTTGACGACCAGACGCTTGCCGAAATTGCACGGGCACGGGCAGGGGATAAGGGCGTTCCGGTCGAACTCGATGACCTATAGGCTCGAGTTCCTGCCCGTAGCCCTCAAGGAATGGGAAAAACTCGGGGATACGTTGCGCGCCCAGTTCAAGCGCAAACTGGCTGAGCGGCTGGAGCATCCACGTGTCGCTGCCGATCTCCTGCGTGGCATGCCCGATCACTATAAGATCAAACTGCGCGCCGCCGGATATCGGCTGGTCTACCGGGTGGAAGACACACGCATCACCGTGGTTGTCGTTGCCGTCGGCAAGCGGGAGCGTTCGGCTGTCTACAAGGCCAGCCAAACGCGGTCATAGCCCGCTCTTCATCGCCCGTCCCGCCACATAAGTCTCCATCACGCTGCGGTCATCCCCCAGCGTCTGCAGCAGGAAAAGCTCCTCCGGCAGCGTGCTGATCGTTTCCATGCGCAGTTTCATCGCGGGGGTCGCTGCGGCATCGAGCACCACAATGTCGGCGTCTGTGCCTTCCTCCAAGGTGCCGATGCGGTCTGCGAGCGACAGCGCTTCGGCATTGCCGCGCGTCATGTGATAAAAACTGTCGAGCGGGTTCAGGCGCTCGCCGAGCAGCTGCTGGATCTTGTAGCCTTCGTCCAGCGTCTTCAGCATGGAATAGCTGGAGCCGCCGCCGATATCGGTGGCGACCCCGATCCGCACCGGCTTTTCCCGGCGTGCGAGCGCCTTCAGCGGAAACAGGCCCGAGCCGAGAAAGAGGTTGGAGGTCGGGCAATGCACCGCCACCGAGCCGGTGTCTGCCAGCACGTCTGCCTCGCGCTCCGACAGATGGATGGCATGGCCGAGCAGGGTCTTCTTTCCGAGAAGTCCGTAGCGGGCATAGATATCGGTGTAGTCGGTCGCTTCAGGGTAAAGCTCGCAGGTGTAGCGGATCTCGTCGTGGTTTTCCGACAGATGTGTCTGGATATGCAGGTCGGGAAATTCTTGCGCCAGCGCCTGCGCGGCGCTCATCTGGCCCGGCGTCGAGGTGATGGCAAAACGCGGCGTGATCGCGACGTGGTTTCTGCCCTTGCCGTGCCATTCCTCGATCACCGCGCGGGTTTCGTCATAACCGAGCTGGGCGGTGTCGAGCAGGCCCTGCGGTGCGTTGCGGTCCATCATCACCTTGCCGCCCACCATCAGCATGTTGCGGCGCATGGCTTCGGCAAAGAAGGCATCGGCGGAGGTTTTGTGAACCGAGCAATAGGCAACGGCCGTGGTCGTTCCCTGGCGCAGGAATTCGTCATAAAAATGCGTGGCGATGCGTGCCGCATGGGCGGTTTCCACGAAGCGGCATTCCTCGGGAAACGTGTAGGTGTCCAGCCATTCGAGCAGGTTTGCGGCGTAGGAGGCAATCACCTGCATCTGCGGAAAATGCACATGCGTGTCGATGAGGCCGGGCAGGATGAGGTGCGGGCGGTGATCCACCTCCTCGGCGGTCTCAGGAGCGTGCGCCTTCACGTCGCGATAAGCGCCGGCTTTGACGATGCGACCATCCTTGATCAGCAGCCCGCCATCCTCCTCATAGAGGTAGCTTGCGGTATCGGCGAGGCTTTCGGGCGCGCGGTGGAAGGACAGAAGGCGGCCGCGCAGGAGAAGGCATGTCATTATCGTGTGGCTCCGGTGGCGCTCTCATACCACGCGGTCAGAAGCTTGCGCTCCTCCGGCGTGATGGCTGTGATATTGCCGGGCGGCATGGCATGGCTGCGGCCGGCCTGGATATAGATCTCGTGGGCATGGGCGGCAATCTCGCCATCCGTTTCGAATTTTACCCCTTTTGGCGCAAAACTGATGCCCTCCCATGCGGGTTCTGCCGCATGGCACATGGCGCAGCGCCCCTGCACGACATCGCGGGCGGAGGCGAAATGCACGTCGCTCGCAAATTTCTGCTGGACGGGCGACAGCGAAACCTCCGTCTCGCCCGTCAGCACTTTTGGCACGGTCGACAGCCACATGATGAGGATGAACAGGATCACCGTGACGAGCCATGTCCAGGTCGGCTTTCCCTTGCGGGCATGGGTGGTGTTGAACCAGTGGCGGATCGTGACGCCCATCAGAAACACCAGCGCAGCGATGATCCAGTTAAACTGCGTACCAAAGGCCAGCGGATAATGGTTCGACAGCATGAAGAAGATGACGGGCAGCGTCAGGTAGTTGTTGTGCAGCGAGCGCTGCTTGGCGATGCGGCCATATTTCGGATCGGGCGTGCGCCCGGCAATCAGGTCGGCGACGACGATCTTCTGGTTGGGAATGATGATGAAGAAGACATTGGCCGACATGATGGTGGCGGTGAAGGCGCCGAGATGCAGGAAGGCGGCGCGGCCGGTAAACACCTGTGTATAGCCCCAGGCCATGGCGACCAGCACGACATAGAGGAGCGCCATCAGGCCCCAGGTATTATTGCCGATGGGTGATTTGCAGAGCTGGTCATAGATGATCCAGCCAACCGACAGCGAGGCGATGGACAGACAGATCGCCTGCCAGGGGGCCAGTTCCAGAATGCTGTGGTCGATGAGGAAGAGATCCGCGCCGCCATAATAGACGATCGCGAGCATCAGGAAGCCGGACATCCAGGTGGCATAACTTTCCCACTTGAACCAGGTCAGGTGCTCCGGCATGGAGGCTGGCGCCACGAGATATTTCTGGATGTGGTAGAAGCCGCCGCCATGCACCTGCCATTCCTCGCCATAGGCGCCGGCCGGCAGATGGGGACGTTTCACCAGCCCGAGATCGAGTGCGATGAAATAGAAGGACGAACCGATCCAGGCAATCGCAGTGATCACATGCAGCCAGCGCGCGGCAAAGCTCAGCCATTCCCAGGCGATGGCATATTCGTACATTCCAGAATCCCTTCTTGTTCCCCGGCCAGATACTTTGCGAAAATTTTAAGACGAAGGGAAGCGGAAAGGGTGCGCCGCAACAGATGCCATGCGGTGAAAACGGCCGCGGGCGAGGCTGGCGCGAGGCTGTCGGCAACTGTCATTTGTGCATCGCGACAAATGCGGCTTAGCCGCTGCATGCGAATGCGCTAAAGTGGTCGTCGCAATGCAGCCGGTGAAGGCAAGCATGCCACCGGCGATGACATGCACGCATCAACGGAGAGTAAGCTCATGCGAGGCATTCCGATACTGATGGTGGTTGCGTCTGCGTTCCCGTCCGGCCTTTTCGCCCATGAGGCGCTGTCCGGGTGGAAGTATGAAGCCTTCTGTTGCAATGGCAACGAGCACAATGGCGATTGCCAGATGATCTCGACGAAGAATGTCAAGGTGACGCCGCAGGGCTATGATATCTCGCTGCGGCCCGGCGAACACCGGCTGGTGACGCGGAGCCACGAATTTATCGTGCCGCAGAGCCAGACGCGCCGCAGTGGCGACGAGGACTATCATCTCTGTCTCTATCCGAATGAGGATACGCTGCGCTGCTTCTACGCGCCGGACATGGGCTATTGACCCGGTGACACCCAAGCCGGCAGGGTCTTCGCGATCCACTCGCGGAAGGCGATCACCTTTGCCGATTTCCGGCGGCTTTTCGGCGAGATCAGCCAGTAGCTCAGGTCGTCCGTCTTGAAGACATCGAAGGGCAGGATCAGGCGGCCGGCCTCCAGTTCCTCGCGGTGAAGAAACGGGCTGAGCAGCGCCACGCCGTGGCCGGCAATGGCGGCGCTGCCTTCCAGATCCAGCGCACCGTCGGCATCGATGGTGATCGTGCTGGGGAGGGCAGTGTCGATGCCGTTCGAGCGAAACCAGATCCCCCACCATTTGCTGCTGGCGCCGATCAGCGGCAGTTTCAGAAGATCCGCCGGGGTGGTTGCGCCGCCGATTGTCTCGGCGAGCTTCGGGCTCAGCATGGGTGCATAGGTGAGCCGGAACAGTTCCTGCGCCTCCATATCCGCCGGCGGCCGCTCGCCCCGCCAGATGGCGACATCGGCATTGTCGATGCTGAACTCCGCCGGTTTGTCCATGCGCAGGATACGCACCGCCAGCCCCGGATGCTGCAACTGGAAGGCGCCGATATGGCGAGCAAGCCAGTGAGAGGCAAAGGTCGGCGTCGAACGGATTTCCAGAATGCCGTCCGCCTGTTCGCGTGCGTCGGCCAGCGCATCGGTCAGGAGTGCAAACGCGTCCACGATCTTCGGCAGCATGCGCTCGCCGGTCGCCGTCAGGATGCTGCGCCGCGCCTGCCGGAGAAACAGCATCTCGCCGACATGCTCCTCCAGAAGCCTGATCTGGTAGCTGACCGCCGTTTGCGTCATGCCGAGTTCCTCGCCCGCTCTGGTGAAGCTGCCAAGCCGCGCCACGGACTCAAACACCCGGATCGCGTTGAGCGGCACCTTGCGTGACAGCTTCATCGATAAGCTCTCTTTCTGGCTGCTGTTTTCGATTGAATTGGTATGTCGCCGTAAACGGATGGTATGTCATCGCATATCGGCTCATCTGTCGAGCCAGATATCAAAAAAACATAGATTTGGAGACGATGATGGCGGTCTGGACCAGAGGTTCTGCCGGGTGGAGACGCGTGTTCTCGTTCTGGCTGAAACCGGCGTGGCGGCGTTCACCAATTCCTGTCACTGAACTGCCCGATGCGCTGCGCATCGATGTATCGGCGCCACCGCCACAGCTCCCGGCACGACAGGACGAGCTGTGGGAGCGCATTCGCACGGCGCGATTGCCACGGCTTTGATGCCTTTTGCGTCACGCCGTGCTGTCGGGCGGGCCCGCATCAAAATCCGGCAGCGCCTTCTTGAGGAAGTCGCGGAAGGCGCGGATCTTGGCGGTGTGGCGGCGCGCGTGCGGATAGACCAGCCAGTAGTGCGATCCATCCTCGCAGGTCAGCGGAAAGGGCTGGATGAGCCGACCCATCGCCACGTCGTCCTGGTAGAATTCCGGGCGCAGAATGGCCACGCCATGACCGGCCATGGCGGCGGCCGCTTCGACGGACTGCGCGCCAAGCCGGGTGCGTGACCGGTCTTCGAGCGGCGCATCGGGATGGCCGGCCGCCGTAAACCACAGCCTCCACCAGGGATCGCTCGGATCGATGATCTTCAGCTTCAGGAGATCGAGCGGTTCCCTGACGCCGCCGATCGTCTCGGCAAGCTTGGGGGAGAGCATCGGCGTAAAATGATTGCGCATGACGAAATGCGCCTGCAGGCCAGGCCATTCGCCCTTGCCGGATCGAATGGCAAGATCCGCCTCGGTCTTTGAAAAATCGATGACCTCCTGCGAGGTCTCCAGGCGCACCGCAAGGTTTGGATTGTCGAGCTGGAAAATGCCGAGATGACGCGCCAGCCACTGGCTGGCAAAGGTGGTTGTGGCGTGAATGATGAGGGTGCCGTCGGCAACGCCCTGCATCTCGCTGACGGCCGACCGCAGCAGGTCAAACCCGTCGGACACCTTGGGCGCCAGCCGCTGCCCGGCGTCTGTCAGCAGGATCTTGCGCGGCTGGCGCAGGAACAGGATTTCGCCCAGCGTATCCTCCAGCAGTTTCACCTGGTAGCTCACGGCCGTCTGTGTCAGGCCAAGTTCTTCGCCGGCCTTGGTAAAGCTCAGGTGGCGCGCCACCGCCTCGAACACCCGCAAGGCATTCAGCGGGAACTGTTTCGACATTTTCATTGCATCAATCCTCTTGATCCATGCAGACGAAGCTTCGATTGGATCCTCGCCGTCTTTTCCCGCATCCTAAAGACAATTCACTCGACAGGATAGAGGGAGCAAGTCCATGAGTTTGCACGAAATTAGAGGTGTCGTACGGCCGAGACTGCTGCTTGATATGTGGCGCCGGATCGGCGTGTGGCTTGGCGGAAAGAGCAGGCCACGCAGCAATGCGCTTCATCTGGAGGAGATGCCGGCATCGCAGTTGCAGGACATCGGGTTTTGCGATGGGCGCCAGACACGTCACGGTGTGCCGCACAAGACCGCCTTTGACGCTGCCCGCGATGCCATGCTGCGCCGGTCGTTATGAAGATGCGCCGGGGAGGCTCGCATAAACGGCGAGCAGTTCGGCGGCCACCAGCGCTGCGATGACGGCTGGACGCTTGTCACGCACCGTTGTGCCCCCTATGGGCAGGATGAGCCGATCGGCGGAGAGGACGCCGTCCGTTTCCCGCGCCAGCCAGTTTCGGAACGTTGCGCGCTTGGTGGCCGAACCGATCATGCCGACATAAGGCAGATCGGTGCGGGAAAGCGCCTCGCGGGCGATCAGAAAATCCAGCGCGTGATCGTGGGTGAGGATGAGGACGGCGCTGCCGGGGGCAAGGTTTTTAACCAGCGCTTCCGGCATGGCGACATGGTGCGTTTTTACGCCCTCGGGCAAGCCTTCCAGCGCCTCGGCGCGCGTCTCGACCACGGTAACGGCAAAGGGCAGGGGCAGGAGCGTGCGCGCCAGCGCCTGCCCGACATGGCCAGCGCCGAACAGCATGACTCCGGGGAAGGCGGCAGACTCTGCGGCAGCGCGTGCCCGAAGGTCAGCGGCCATCTGTGGCGTCACCGTCTCGAAACTCAGCAGCGTGCGCCCGCCGCAGCACTGGCCGATATCAGGGCCGAGCGGAATGTCCATCTCGCCCAGACCTTGGCCGTCGAGCATGCGACGTGCATTGTCGATGGCCATGAATTCCAGCTGCCCACCGCCGATCGTGCCCCAGCTTGCGGTGGGGGCAACGAGCATGATGGCGCCTGCCTCACGCGGCGTCGATCCCTTGGCCTGGCGGATCGTCACGCAGACGCAAGCGGAATGCCTGTTGAGAAACAGTTCTAGCCCGGCGTCAGACATCGTCGCCCTGGCGGAAGACGCCAACCAGTTCGAACCTCAGCCCGTCCGGGTCGTAGATCGTCGCGCCGGTTCCGGAAAAATAGTTGGCGACGATCTGGTCGGTGAGGCGCGAGCCGAAGCCGCGGCGCGTCGGGGCGGAAACCGGCGGTCCACCTCTTTCGTGCCAGGTAAAGCGAAAGGCATTGTCCGCCCCGGCCGACCAGATGATATCGATGGTTCCGCTGCCATTGGACAGCGCGCCATATTTCAGCGCATTGGTGGCAAGTTCATAGACGGCAAGAGACAGGCCAACAGCTTGCTGCGGCGAAACGCGAACGTCCGGACCGGAGATGCGGACGCGTGCGGGATCATCCACATGGGCTGCCATGCTTTCCGTCACGATCGCCTCGATCAGCGCATCGTTTTCCGACTGGTGAATGAGGCTTTGGGCCTTGCCAAGCGCTGCAACACGGTTTCCAAGCGTCAGGCGCGCTTCTTCCAGCGTCTGGGCATGGCGCATGGTGGCGCTGACAACGGCGGTAGTGACAGCCATGGTGTTCTTGACCCGATGCACCAGTTCCCGCCGCAGCATTTCCTGCTCACGCTGGCTCTTGACGAGGGGCGTTGTGTCGACGGCGACATTGATCAGGCCGCGCACCATGCCCTCGTCATCGTAAAGCGGGCTATAGGAAAAGGTCCAGAAGGTTTCCTCCGGATAGCCGTTGCGCGTCATGATGAGGCGCATGTTTTCGACAAAGGTGCTCTTGCCCGACAGTGCCTGATCCACCAGCGGTTTTACGTCGTCCCAGACGTCGGACCAGATGATGTGGAACGGTTGCCCAAGGGCGCCCGCCTCCTTCGCGCCGAGAAACGGCCGATAGGCATCGTTATAAAGCATGTTGAGGTCGGGCCCCCAGAAAAGGCAGATCGAATGCCCCTGCTGGACCATCATCTGCAAGATGGCGCGCAGCGACGAGGGCCAGGTGTCGATGTCACCGAGCCCCGTGCGGGACCAGTCGAACAGGCGGATCGCCTGTCCCATCTGGCCGCCGTCTTTCGGGAATTCCTTCACTGCGTCTTGTCTCCGACCGCATTTCATAGGGTTTCAACCTTATCGATCGCAACCGGTGTCCGATAGGGCGCATGTGCGGCCGGGTGAGGGTTATAATGCTTTCAGTCTCTCCACCGCCATCAGCACGCGTTCGGGCGTCGCCGGTGCATCGAGCCGCGGGCAGACGGTGTAATCGGCGATGGAAGCCACCGCCATGGAAATCGCCTCCAGCACCGAAATCGCCAGCATGAAGGGCGGCTCGCCGACAGCCTTGGAGCGGCCGATGGTGGGCTCGCGGTTTTCCGACCATTCGGCCAGCTTCACGTTGAAAATCTTGGGCCGGTCGGAGGCAAGCGGGATCTTGTAGGTGGAGGGGGCATGCGTGCGAAGCCTGCCCTTGCCATCCCACCACAATTCCTCCGTCGTCAGCCAGCCCATGCCCTGCACGAAGGCGCCTTCCACCTGCCCGATGTCGATGATCGGGTTCAGCGAGCGGCCGACATCATGCAGGATGTCGGTGCGCTCCACCATGTATTCGCCCGTCAGCGTGTCGATGGAAACTTCCGAGCAGGCGGCGCCATAGGCGTAGTAATAGAAGGGGCGGCCGCGGCCGGCGGCGCGATCCCAGTGGATTTTCGGCGTCTTGTAGAAACCGGCGGCAGACAGTTGCACGCGGTCGAAATAGGCGGCCTTCACCAGTGCGTCGAAGGAGATCGTGTCGGTGCCGACGCGCACCCGGTTGGGCAGGAATTCCACATCGGTTGCCGTCACTTGCCATTTGCGGCAGGCGAACTCGACGAGCCTCTCGCGGATCTGGCGTGCGGCATCATAGGCGGCCATGCCGTTGAGGTCCGAGCCGGAGGAAGCGGCGGTGGCAGAGGTGTTCGGCACCTTGCCGGTCGTCGTCGCGGTGATCTTCACCCGCTCGATATCGACATTGAAGGCATCCGCCACCACCTGCGCCACCTTGGTATAGAGGCCCTGGCCCATCTCGGTGCCGCCGTGGTTCAGATGGATCGAGCCATCGGAATAGACATGCACGAGGGCCCCCGCCTGGTTGAAGGCGGTCATGGTGAAGGATATGCCGAATTTGACCGGGGTGAGCGCAATGCCCTTGCGGATGACCGGGCTGTTCCTGTTGAAATCGATGATCGCCTGGCGGCGCGCGCGGTAGTCGCTGGAGGCTTCCAGTTCCTCCACCACGCGCAGGATTACATTGTCCTCCACTTCCTGGTGATAGGGGGTGAGCGTGCGGCCGGACCCCGTCTCGCCATAGAAATTCAGCTTGCGCACGTCGAGCGGGTCCTTTCCCACCGCATAGGCGATTTCCTCGATGAAGCGCTCGCCGCCGAGCAGACCCTGCGGCCCGCCGAACCCGCGAAAGGCGGTGTTGGAGCAGGTATGCGTTTTCAGCGGCTGCGAGGTCAGGTGCACATGCGGATAGAAATAGCTCGAATCGGCATGAAACAGCGCGCGGTCGGTGACGGGGCCGGACAGATCCGAGGAAAAGCCGCAGCGCGCCGCAAAGGTCGCATCCACCGCATGGATGCGGCCTTCCTCGTCGAAGGCCAGATCGTAATCGACGCGGAAATCATGGCGCTTGCCGGTGACGGCCATGTCCTCGTCGCGGTCGGGGCGAAATTTGACGGCGCGGTTCAGCTTCTTGGCGGCAACGGCGGCGAGGCAGGCAAAATGGTTGCCCTGCGTTTCCTTGCCGCCGAACCCGCCGCCCATGCGCCGCGTGTTGACGGTCACGGCATGGTTTGCGCAGGCCAGCACATGCGCCACCATATGCTGCACCTCGGTCGGATGCTGGGTGGAGGACCAGACTGTGACATCCTCGTCTTCGCCGGGAATGGCAAGCGCGATCTGGCCTTCGAGGTAGAAATGCTCCTGCCCGCCGATCACCATGCGGTTCTGGATGCGAAGCGGCGGCCGGTTGATTTCGGTCTCCGGCTCGCCGCGCTTCAGCGTCATGGGCGAGACGACCATCGGCGCACCATTGGCAAGCGCGCCTTCGATATCGGTCCAGTGGGGCAGGTCGCGGTAGTCGATCCTGGCAAGCCGTGCTGCCCGGCGCGCCGCATCGCGGCTTTCGCCGATCACGACGAAGATCGGCTGGCCGTGGAACTCGATTCTGTCCGTTGCCAGCAGCGGTTCGTCATGGCTGCCGTTGGAGGAGACGTCGTTGACCCCCGGAATGTCGTCTGCCGTCAGCACCGCCACCACGCCGGGGGCGGAGCGCACGGCCGACAAATCGATGGACAGGATTTCGGCATGCGCCCGGTCCGCCATGCCAAGGGCTGCATGCAGCGTGCCGGCGGGCTCGGGCATGTCATCGATATATTCGGCCGTGCCGGTCACATGCTTGTGCGCCGAATCGTGCCGCAGGGAGGCGTGCATCGGGCCGTTGATGGTGGTTTTTGCTTCGAAGGTGGTGTTGTCCATCAGCGGGTTCCTTCGATGACGATATGTTTAGCAAACGGCTGGTGGCGATGACACTGTCCGGCTCGGAAAAGACCCCCTCTGGCTGCCGCCATCTCCCCCACAAGGGGGGAGAGGACCCGCGGCAACGCTCTCGCCAAATGTGAACACTGACGGCGCGGCATGTTAAGCCCCTCCCCCTTGTGGGGAGGGGTTGGGGAGGGGTTTTTCTTTTGCTGACGGGTATAGATCATCATCCTCACGCCTCCTCCACGTCAAACCGCTTCAGCTCATGCGGCTGGCCGGCGGTTTCGAGGAAGAAGCGAGTAAGTAGGTTTCTCGCCGTCAGCGCACGGTATTCGGCGCTGGCACGCCAGTCGGTCAGCGGTTGGTAATCTTCGGCAAAGGCGTCCTGCGCAGAAGCCACCGTGTTCCAGCTCCAGGGCTGGCCGAGAAGGGCGGCTTCCACGGCTTTGGCGCGCTTGGGCGTGCCCGCCATGCCGCCGAAGGCGATGCGGCAGGTCTCGACGCAGCCTTCGCCGTCGAGCGTGATGAGGAAGGCGCCGCAGAGCGCAGAGATATCCTCGTCGCGGCGCTTGGAGATCTTGTAGACCGCGTAAAACGCATCCTCATGCAAGGCCGGCACGACGATCTTTTCGACGAATTCGCCGGGTTGGCGGTCCTGCCGGCCGTAGTCGATGAAGTAATCCTCAAGCGGCAGCGTGCGCGATCCTGTCGCCGAGCGCAGCGTGACGGTTGCCCCGAGCGCAATCAGTGCCGGCGGCATGTCGCCGATCGGCGAGCCATTGGCGATATTGCCGCCGATCGTGCCCATGTTGCGCACCTGCGCGCCGCCGATGCGGTCGATCAGGCGGCCAAGGGCGGGATAGGCAAGGTCGAGAGCGTTCAGCGCATGGGCATAGGTGACGCCGGCCCCGAGCGTGATGCCGGCCTCGTCCTCGGTGATGGTCTGCAGATCCGTCAGCTGGTTGATGAAGACGACCGGATCCAGCTTGCGCATTTGCTTGGTGACCCAGAGCCCGACATCTGTGCCGCCGGCCACCACGGTCGCCTGCGGCTCGCGGGCCAGTGTGTCGGCGAGCGCTGCGAGTGTGCCGGGAATGATGGCGCGATCATTGCCCTTGGTGACGGTGATCGTGTCGGAGGTGGCGCGGATGGTCCATAGCTTTGCCATCACCTCGGCGCGGTCGCGCTCGATCGGGTCGAACAGCGCGCTCGGACGCTCCGCGGCCACCTGTTCAGCCGCCTTCACGATGGGCTCGTAGCCCGTGCAGCGACAGAGATTGCCCTGCAGCGCCTGCTCGATTTCCTCGCGGTTCGGCTCGCCATTGGCCATCCACAGGCCATAGAGCGACATCACGAAGCCCGGCGTGCAGAAGCCGCATTGCGAGCCGTGACAGTCGACCATCGCCTGCTGCACCGGGTGCAGCTTTCCATCCTTCGCAGCCAGATGCTCCACCGTCACCACATGCGTGCCGTGCAGCGAGCCGAGGAACCGGATGCAGGCATTGACGCTCTCATAGCGCAGTGCGCCGCCGACGAGGCGCCCGACCAGCACCGTGCAGGCGCCGCAATCGCCTTCCGCGCAGCCTTCCTTCGAGCCGGTCAGCCGCTTTCTGAGGCGCAGATAATCGAGCAGCGTTTCGGTGGGATGAAAATCCCCCAGCACAATGTCGTCGCCGTTCAGGATGAAGCGGATGGCTGAAGTCATGCGTGCCCCTGCAGTCGTTACTGGGCGGTCCAGCCGCCATCGATGGAGATATGGGTTCCGGTGATCTGTCGTGCGGCGTCGCTGGCGAGATAGAGGGCGGTGGCCGCAACCTCTTCGATGCTGACGAATTGCTTCGTCGCCTGCAAACGGAGCATGACATCCGTCTTGACCGCCTCTTCCGAGATACCACGTTCGCGCGCCGTGTCGGGAATCTGTTTTTCCACGAGAGGCGTCAGCACATAGCCGGGGCAGATGGCGTTCACTGTAATGCCGAATTCGGCCAATTCCAGTGCGGCGGTCTTGGTGAGACCAAGAATGCCGTGCTTTGCAGCCACATAAGCAGATTTGAACGGCGATGCAACAAGTGCATGCGCCGAGGCGACATTGATGATGCGGCCTTTGCCGGCGGCTTTCATCAGGGGAATGGTGTGGCGCATGGTGTGGAAAGCCGATGACAGCAGGATGGCGATCAGCTGATCCCACTTTTCGACCGGGAAATCCTCGATCTTCGCCACATGCTGGATGCCGGCATTGTTGACGAGGACATCGACGCTGCCGAAGGCATCCTTTGCCGTTGCGATGAGGTCGGCGATTTCGTCCGGCTTCGTCATGTCGGCGCCGTGGTAAAGCGCCCGGCCGGGGCCGAGTGTTTCAAGCTCGGCGCGCGCGGCCTCGATCTCGTCGGCCTTGCCGAACCCGTTGATCACCACATGCGCACCGTCGCGCGCAAAGGCGCGGGCAATGCCAAGCCCGATGCCGCTGGTGGATCCGGTGACGACCACGGTTCTTTCCATGCCTCTCTCCCCCTGCGCCGGTTCTGCTGCAGCGCAAGAGGCAAGGTATGCGCAAACGGGGAGGGCTGGCAACGGCTGTTTCAACCGGGTGAGTGTGTCATCGCACCACCCGGTTGTCGTGGTTTACCGGCAGCGGCTGACTTCGTTGAGGGCGGCCGTAATGCCTTTCAGCGAATAGGTATAGGTCGTATTCGTGCCGCGGGCGGAGACGGCCTTCAGGGTCATGTCGGTTCCGGCGCGCATGGCGGTCACCAGAGCCGGTTCGCGGGCCGGATCGCGCACCCAGGCGGCGTTTTCCTTCGGCACCAGCGTGAAGTTGTCCGCACCGAGCGACAGCGCGACGCGCGAATCCGCTTTCAGTCCGTAGCCCATGATGGCCTGCGGCATCAGATTGGAGGAACCGGCCTGGGGTGCGACGAGGAAGAAGTTTTCGCCATGGTTGACTGCCGCCGGCTGCTGCGAGGTCGGCACCGACAGCGCGTAGCAGCGCTTGGCCTTGCCGCTGCCATAAGAATATACGCCCCATGCATCGAACTGCTTGACCCGGGTCGGCTGGGCGCTGGCGGCAAGCGCGGACATCAGGAGGGCGGATACGGCAAGGACATATGTCTTTCTGGACATCAAATACTCCACGAAATGAGTTGGATGGCAACATCCGCCGCGCGAAACGACAGCGGGTGCAACAGCGTGCGATTGAAAGGGCAGAGGATTAGCGAAAGGTTAAGGGCGGGATCAACCCTTGGCGCTCGCGCCTCACAAAGGGTTGATGACAGGCTGTCGGATTTTGCCGCAGTCCTGCGCTGGAAGGGGAGGCGGGTCCGCCAGTAACGGCTTGCCTTCAGCGCACATGCGTGCCGGAAGGGGCGGGCAAGGGGGGCGAAGGCTTCCAATCGCCCGGCTTTGATGCCGCGCGCTGCACCGCTTTGGTCAGTCGTGACTTTCTTTTTCTTTTCAGTCAGATGCAGGCGAAGGCTGCTACTCTGCCTGCAAAGCCCCTGAATCTGCTGCATTTTTCGCCTAGGGCGACGATGCTGCCTGCGATATTGAGTCCGCCAAGCGCGACAAGCCTCTGGAAACAGGCGCTCTTTTGCCGGGGCGCTATCCAGATTCTCGAAGTCCGCGGTCGAAACTTTCGCCTTTGAGTTTAGGGGCGGTCTTTCTATCTAGGGTCCAAACGCAAATCATGGATACAGATGATGGAACTTGGCCTTTACACTTTCGCGGACGTCGATCCGGCCATTGCAAGCGGTAGCCGTGGCACAGATGCCGCCGTTCGCCTGAAACATCTCCTGGAAGAGATCGAGCTTGCCGATCAGGTGGGGCTCGACGTCTTTGGCCTCGGCGAGCATCACCGGCCCGATTACGCCGTCTCCTCGCCGTCGACCGTGCTGGCGGCGGCTGCGGTGAAGACGAAGAACATCCGCCTCACCAGTGCCGTCTCGGTGCTGAGTTCGGATGATCCGATCCGCGTCTTCCAGCAGTTTTCGACCGTGGATCTTCTGTCCAACGGCCGGGCGGAAATCATGGCGGGGCGGGGCTCCTTCATCGAATCCTACCCCCTGTTCGGTTACGACCTGAACGATTACGACCGGCTGTTTTCCGAAAAGCTCGACCTGCTTCTGACGCTGCGCGACAACGAGATCGTCGACTGGGAAGGGGAGCTTCGCGCGCCGATCACGCGGCGCGGCGTCTATCCGCGTCCGCTGCAGGAGAAGCTTCCGGTGTGGATTGCCGTCGGCGGGACGCCGCAATCGGTGGCACGCGCCGGTGCCATGGGCCTGCCGCTCGCCGTGGCGATCATCGGCGGCGACTATGCCCGCTTTGCGCCCTTCTTCGAGCTGTACCGCGAATCGGCCCGGCGCGCCGGGCAGGATCCGAAATCGCTGAAGACCAGCATCAATGTGCACGGTTTCATCGCCGATACGACCGACAAGGCGGCCGACCAGTTTTACGGCCCGCAGGCCGCCGTGATGGACCGGCTTGGCCGCGAGCGCGGCTGGCCGCCCACCAATCGCGCCCAGTTCGATCGCGCCCGCTCGGCCCCCGGCAATCTCTTCGTCGGCGATCCGGAAACGGTGGCGGAAAAGATCGTCGCTGCGCACAAGGTGTTCGGCAATGACCGGCTGCTGATCCAGATGGCGATTGGCCTGATGCCGCATGAGCAGATCATGCGCGGTATCGAACTCTTCGGCACGAAGGTTGCACCGCTGGTCAGAAAAGCGTTGACGCCTGCGCAGGATGGGGCGAAACCGGCGGCCTGAAAAAAGCCGACCGGGAATTTATGGCATGATCGTTTCCAACGAGACCGAACTCGACAAGCTGAAAGCGATCGGCCGCCTGTGCGCGCAGGCCGTCAATGCGATGGCAAAGGCGCTGGAACCGGGCATCACCACGGCCGAACTCGATCTCATCGGCCGAAAGGTTCTGGAAGAGGCCGGCGCGCAGTCGGCCCCGGAATTCTGCTACCAGTTTCCCGGTGCCACCTGCATCAGTGTCAACGAGGAAGTCGCCCACGGTATTCCCGGTGATCGGGTGATCCGGGCCGGCGATCTCGTCAATATCGATGTGTCGGCTGTCAGGGACGGTTTCTTCGGCGATACCGGCGCGTCCTTTGCGGTTCCGCCGGTCAAGCGCGAGATCGAGCGGCTGGTGCGAGACGGCAGGCGCGCCCTCTGGACAGGCCTGCAGCAGGTGAAAACCGGCAAGCCGATCGCTGGCATCGGTAATGCCATCGGCACATTCGCCGCCAAGAACCGCTATACGCTGATCACCAATCTGGCGAGCCACGGCGTCGGTCGTTCCCTCCACGAGGAGCCGACGGAAGTGCCGACCTGGCCGGATGTCGACGAGACCCGGCTGATGCAGGAAGGGCTGGTGTTTACCGTCGAGCCCTTCCTGTCGCTTGGCGCCACCTGGGCGGAAGACGGCGGCAACGGCGATCCCTGGACGCTCTACGGCGATCCGAAGGCGCCGACCGTGCAGTTCGAGCACACCATCGTCGTGACCCGCAACGGCCCGTTGATCCTGACGCTTGCCGAGTGACCTTCACACGGCGTCATCCTCGGCCGGCTGACGCTGCTTTGAGGATGCGCGCGGATGGACAGACCCGCAAAGAAGAAGGGCGCGCAGCCGTGGCCGCGCGCCCTTCATGTTTTCGGAACGACGTGTAACGGTCAGAACTCGCTCCAGCTTTCCTGTGCAACGGCTGCCGTGCTGCGCCCGGAAAACGCTCCGGCCAGTTTGCGGCCGAGGGCACGTGCCGGCGAGGGCACCGGGCGGCTGGCGGCCGGCAGAGCGGTCGGTGCGGCCTGCCGGGTGCCGTCCTGCAGCTTGAACTGCGTGAGCAGCTGGTTAAGCGCCGTCACTTCGCGGGCAAGGCTGTGGCTCGCAGCGGTCGATTCCTCCACCATCGCCGCATTTTTCTGCGTGTCCTGGTCCATCTGGTTGACGGCGGTGTTGATCTGCTGGAGGCCCGACGACTGCTCCTGCGCGGATTCGACGATGGCGCTCACATGCTGGTTGATCTCCTGAACCTCGGAAACGATTGCCTGCAGCGCCCTGCCGGTTTCATCGACGAGGTTGACGCCTTCGGCCACCTGGGCGTTGGAGGCGTTGATCAGCGCCTTGATTTCCTTGGCGGCCTGGGCAGAGCGCTGGGCAAGCTCGCGCACTTCCTGGGCAACCACGGCAAAGCCCTTGCCGGCCTCTCCCGCACGCGCTGCCTCGACGCCGGCATTGAGCGCCAGGAGGTTCGTCTGGAAGGCGATCTCGTCAATCACGCCGATGATCGAGGAAATCTCGCTGGATGAGGTTTCGATCTTGCCCATGGCGATAACGGCACGCCGCACGATCTCGCCGGACGTTTCGGCGCCGGTCCGGGTGCGGGCCACCAACTGGCCGGCTTCCTGCGCGCGGCGGGTGGAATCGCGCACCGTCGTGGTGATCTGCTCCAGGGCTGCGGCGGTTTCCTCGACGGATGCCGCCTGCTGCTCGGTGCGCTTGGCAAGATCGTCGGCGGCCGACCTGATCTCGTTTGCGCCGGCATCGATGCCGCGGGCATTTTCCGCGACCTGCACCAGCGTCGATTGCAGCTTTTCGGCGGAGCGGTTGAAATCATGGCGCACCGTGTCGAGCGCCGGCGTGAAAGGATCGTTGATGCGGTAGGTGACATCACCGTCCGACAGGTGCGACAGGCCAGCCGCCAGACTGTCGACGGCATGCTGCACACCGGCCGCCTCGCGGGCGCGTTGTTCGTCCCGCTCGATCCGTTCGCGTTCCGACAGGCTGCGATTGGCCTCGGCCTCCTGCGACAGCCGTGTCCGCTCTATGGCGTTGTCGCGGAAAACCGCAACGGCAGCGGCCATCTGGCCCAGCTCGTCACGCCGGTCGAGACCGTCGACCGGCTCTTTCGTCTCGCCGGCCGCAAGCGTCGTCATGCGCGCCCGCAGCGCGACAAGCGGCTGGATGATGCCGCGCGAGGCAACAAGAAGGGAGGCGGCAAAGATGGCGGCAAACAGGAGGCCGAGCGTCAAAAGCGTCGTGAAGATCGTGCTATTGGCCTGATCGGCGAGATCCTGAGCCATGCCTTTCAGCCTCAGTAGCCTCTGGTCGTTCCAGTCCCGCACGTCATTGCGCCAGCCGGACACTTCGGTGTCCATATCAGACAGCAAAGCCAGCGCATCGCTGGTCCTGTTCTGCCCGGCAAGCTCCAGCGCCTTGTGCAGGTTGTTGAAAATGGCGTGGGCGCGCACGGTGAAGCTGTCGATGGCTGCGGCATTTTCCGGCGTCAGCGTCTTTGCCGTTTCGAGACGTTTGAACAGCGTGGTTTCGCCCGAGGCGAAGCTTTCCCTCGTCTTCAGCCGTTGCACCGTGGCCGGGTCGAACACGGTCATCTGGTAGGCGGCATAGGCGGCAGCGACCAGCGAGGCGGTCGAGCGCGCCATCTCGACGGATGCCACCGTATCCTGATTGAGGAAGGTGGAATACGTGCTGTTTGCCGCCTTGTAGCTCGTGGCCATCAGGCTGACGCCGCCAATGCCGATAAGGCCGATGGAGGCGACCAGCGACAGGATCTTCAATCGAATGGGAGTATTCTTCAGGAAGGACAAAACATGACCTCAAATAGAGAGATCCGTTTCTTCCCCGCGTCGGAAGTGGTCGGATGATAACAGGAGCCATGCGCGGACAAAGCTTGGTCATCAAGCCGAAAAGATCAGTTACGTCATCACATTTTGTGGTTGCCAGAAGATTAAGGCAAAGCGCGGATTTTTAAGTCCGACTGATCGGTCGGATTGAGAACGTGGTTTTGCGCGGTCACGGAAACGGGATCGGTGCGGCGGTCCTTCAGCGCTTCTCTTACATTTCCTTCACATTGCATGCCCGCCATTGCCGCCTGCATCGAACTGGCATAGTTTCGCCGCCCGAAGCTGGCAGCATCCGTGCCAGATCCGTATCACGGCCGGACCCGTATCACGGCCGGATCAGCATCAAGGAAAGTCCGTTTCCGTGTTCCACTCCTTCTTTCCCAAACCGAAACTGTTTTTCACCTCCGCAGCCATCTGGTCGCTGGTCTGTATCCTGGTCTGGTATACGGTTGGCCCGCGGCTCGGCGCCGCCGTCGGCTTGCCGCCGCTGGCCGCCGGCCAGACCCCGCCGGTGGGCCTTGCCTTCTTCTTCACCCCCGACAATCTGTGGTTCTATCTCTACTTCACCGTCTTCGTCGGCCTGTTCGGCCTCACATGGCAGGTGATCGCCCGTGGCCACCCCTGGCTCAACTGGTCGGTCTGGGGGTCGGCCTTCATTATCTTCATCGCCTATTTCAGCGTGCAGATCTCGGTCGCCGTCAACAACTGGCGCGGTCCCTTCTTCGACCTGTTCCAGCAGGCGCTGAATGGTGGTGGCACGGTGACGGCGGGCCAGCTTTACGAGTTGCAGCTGCGCTTCCTCGAAATCGGTCTGGTCGGCGTAACGCTCTCGGTCGTCACCGCGTTCTTTACCAACCACTATGTCTTTCGCTGGCGCCAGGCGATGAACGACTTCTACCTGTCGAAATGGGACAAGCTGCGCCATATCGAAGGCGCCTCGCAGCGTGTGCAGGAAGACACGATGCGGTTTGCCAATATCCTAGAGGGTCTGGGCGTCGCGCTGATCAATTCCGTCATGACGCTGGTGGTCTTCCTGCCGATCCTGTTTCGGATGTCGGAACATGTCAGCGAACTGCCGCTGTTGGGCGCCGTGCCGCACGCGCTGTTCTGGCTGGCGATCGGCTGGTCGCTGTTCGGTACCGTTCTGCTGATGGTCGCCGGTATCAAGCTGCCGGGCCTGAATTTCCGCAACCAGCGCGTCGAGGCGGCCTTCCGCAAGGAGCTGGTCTATGGCGAAGATCATGCCGAGCGTGCCCAGCCTGCCACCGTGCGCGAACTCTTTGCCAATGTGCGCAAAAACTATTTCCGCATGTACTGGCACTACACCTATTTCAACGTTGCGCGCTTCGGCTACAACCAGCTTGACGGCATTTTCCTGACGGTAATCCTGATCCCGACGGTGGTGGCCGGTCGGATCACCATGGGCCTCTGGCAACAGATCGCCACGGCATTCGGCGAAGTCACCAACAGCTTCCAGTATCTGGTCAGCTACTGGTCGACGATCATCGAGTTGCTGTCGATCCATAAGCGTCTCAAGGCGTTCGAGGCGGCGATCGACGACAAGCCGTTGCCGGAGATCGACCAGCGTTACCTGAAGCGCGAGGCAGAGGCTGGCGAGATCGCCGCGGACCGGCCTTACTGACGGCCGCGCCTGCGACGCAAGCAGCACGCATTTTGAACCGCATCGGGCAACCGGTGCGGTTTTTCTGCGCTCAAAGGCCGGATGCCGCCCGTTCGGTGTCGTGCCCGCGCCCCGGCGCGCCGGTCTTTTCAAGGGCGGCCATGGCCTCGCCATAGGTCACGCAGGCGACATCGGGGAGGGAACAGATGTCCGAAGCCAGCCGGTCGAGCGCGCGCCAATAGGCTCCCCCGTTCATCAGCACGAAGTGAAAGCCGAATTGCAGTGGCAGGCGCTCGCCGTCGTATTGCGCATCGAAGGCCTTGCGGAAGGCCGAATAGGCACGGTCCTCGAATTCGGCAGAGCGGCTGGGATTTTCGACGCCGGCCGAATGGCGGATGAAGAGGTTATAGTCCATGGCGATGATGTTGCGCCCCTCCGGTCCCTCCGGGATCAGCGGCAGGCCGAAGTTTAAGACGCCGTTTTCACGCCGCGGCCGCATCGGCCCCTTGGTGACCCCGCTTGCATCATAGGCAAAGCCTTCCTGCTTCTCGGCGGTGTTCAATGCCTCGCTCGTCGACAGATACGGGGCGCGAAACCCCTTGATGCCGGCAATGAAGGGCCGCCAGCCCTGCGGCTCGCGATCGCCCGCATCGAGATCGCCCCAGGCGGAGGTGAGCACAGAGCGGAACTTGACCATCTCCTCGCGCCATTGCGCACTCGACCACTGCCGCCCGTCAAAATGGCCGCAGGTATGGCTGGCAATCTCATGGCCTTCCAGATGGGCGTTCCAGATATGGTCGAGCCGGGTGCGCGCCTCCTCGGCCGTCTGGGCAAAGCCGATATTGGAGCGGCCCGGCTTCTGCTGCGGGCCTTCGTAGGTCTTGGCCCGCGCCCGGTCGATGACCAGCGTGCAGGAGAGGAAGTAGGTGAAATGGGCGTTCACCCGCTTTGCCATCTCCCGGCTTCTCTCCCACAGCGCATTGTTGCCGGCGCCGTCGAATGAGATCATCACCAGTTGTTTCGGCTTCTCTTGTGCATGAACAGGCAAGACACCCAGGAAGAGACTGGCAAGCGTGACAGTCAATGGACGGCAAAGGGAGGCTGAAATCGGCAAGAGAAAAACCTGTCTGGGAATGCAAAGGCGGTCTTGTGCTGTTGGAATGCGGCAATCGTTGGAAGGATAGGTCATCGACAGGGCATCAACTCTGCGGCAACTGTCGTCACGCACCCCCTTACATCGCGGGAAAAATAGGTTAGAAGGCAGGCTTTCGAGTTGAAGGGCCGCCGTGCGGCCGGAGTTTGGCATGGTACAGGACAACGACAGCTTTATCCGCGAAGTCAACGACGAACTGCGTTCCGAGCAGTTCACCGGGGCTTGGAAGCGGTTCCGCTATGTCATCATGGGCGTGGCGGTGCTGATCGTTCTCGGCACGGCCGGCTATCGCGGTTATGAATACTGGCACAACCGCAATTCCTCGCAGTATGGCGACCAGTTCCTGGCAGCCCTCAACCTTGCCAAGGACAACAAGGCGGACCAGGCGCTGGCAGCCTTTGCAACGCTGGAAAAGGATGGCAGTGGCTCCTATCCGGTTCTGGCGCGTCTGCGCTCGGCAACGCTTCTGGCTGAAAAGGGCGACGTGACCGGCGCCGTGGCGGCCTTTGATGCGGTGTCCAAGGATAATGCCGTGCCGGCCATCATCCGGGATGTGGCGCGCGTGCGCGCCGGCTGGTTGCTCATCGATGGCGGAACCTATGATCAGGTTTCGGCACAGGTGGAAGTCATGGCAACGCCCGGCCATGCGCTGCGCAATTCGGCGCGCGAGGCCCTGGGTCTTGCCGCCTACAAGGCCGGCGACATGGCGAAGGCCAAGGACTGGTTCCAGCAGATTGCCAGCGATGCGGCGGCGCCGCGCAATGTTGCCAACCGTGCGCAGATCATGCTCGATACGATTGCCGCCTCCGGCAAGGCTGCCTGAGGCAGAACTGTCTGAGACAGAACTGCCTGGGGCAGAACCACCAGGACGACAAACAACAAGACAAAGCCCGGAAAGGGATCCACCCATGAGCTTCACAGTCGCCATCGTCGGGCGCCCGAATGTCGGCAAGTCCACGCTGTTCAACCGGCTGGTGGGCAAGAAGCTTGCGCTGGTGGACGATACGCCCGGTGTCACGCGCGACCGTCGCCCGGGCGACGCAAAACTCATCGACCTGCGCTTCACCATCATCGACACGGCAGGGCTTGAAGAAGCCGGGCCGGAAACGCTCGAGGGCCGCATGCGCGCCCAGACGGAAGCGGCCATCGACGAGGCGGACCTGTCGCTCTTCGTGGTGGATGCGAAGTTTGGTCTCACCCCCGTCGACCAGACGCTTGGCGAAATGCTGCGCCGGCGCGGCAAGCCGGTCGTGCTGGTTGCCAACAAGTCCGAAGCGCGCGGCTCCGATGGCGGTTTCTACGACGCCTTCACGCTCGGCCTTGGCGATCCGGTGCCGATTTCGGCCGAACACGGCCAGGGCATGATCGACCTGCGCGATGCCATCGTCGAGGCCATCGGCCCGGAGATGGCCTTTGGCGACGACGATGACGAGGCTGAAACCGATGTCGACCTGCGTGACCACGAGCGCGACGGCGACGAGGACGAGGACTTCGAGCCGGCCTATGACGACACCAAGCCGCTGCGCGTGGCCATCGTCGGGCGTCCGAACGCCGGCAAGTCGACGTTGATCAACCGCTTTCTCGGCGAAGACCGTCTGCTGACGGGCCCGGAGGCCGGCATTACCCGCGACAGCATTTCCGTCGAATGGGACTGGCGCGGCCGCACGATCAAGATGTTCGACACCGCCGGCATGCGCCGCAAGGCTCGCGTCCAGGAAAAGCTCGAAAAGCTGTCGGTGGCCGATGCTCTGCGCGCCATCCGCTTTGCCGAAACCGTGGTCATCGTTTTCGATGCCACCATCCCGTTCGAAAAGCAGGACCTGCAGATCGTCGATCTGGTGCTGCGCGAGGGCCGCGCGGCGGTGCTCGCCTTCAACAAGTGGGATCTGGTGGAAGACCCGCAGGCGCTGCTGGCCGAGCTTCGCGAAAAGACCGAACGGCTTCTGCCGCAGGCGCGCGGCATCCGTGCCGTACCGATATCCGGCCAGACCGGCTATGGTCTCGACAAGCTGATGCAGAACATCATCGACACCGACATGGTGTGGAACAAGCGCATCTCGACGGCAAAGCTGAACCGCTGGCTGGATACGGTGCAGGTTCAGCATCCGCCACCGGCAGTCTCCGGCCGTCGCCTGAAGCTGAAATATATGACGCAGGTGAAGGCCCGTCCGCCGGCTTTCATGATTTCGTGCACGCGTCCCGATTCGGTCCCGGAATCCTACCTGCGCTATCTGACGAACGGCCTGCGCGCCGATTTTGCCATGCCGGGCGTGCCGATCCGCATTCATTTGCGCGCGTCTGAAAACCCGTTCGAAAACAAGCGCAAGAAGCGCTGACGCCGGGAAGGCGCCGGCGTTTACGAGGGAAGCGCGCGAAAACCGTTGCGGGCGAGGGGACGCATCTTGCGCCCCTGTGCGATCAGCACATTGTTGAGGAACTGTTTTGACGCCGCTTCCCAGGTAAAGTCGCGCGCAAGCCGCCTTGCGTTTTCGCGCGAGCAGGAGAGCGCTTCTAGGCAGGCAAGACGAAGATCCTCGTTGAGGGCACCGGCGCCACTTCCCTCGGCAATAATATCAACCGGGCCCGTCACCGGATAGGCGGCAACCGGAACGCCACTTGCGAGCGCTTCCAGGATCGTGTTGCCGAAGGTATCGGTCTTGGACGAAAAGACGAAAACATCCGCCTGCGCATAGGCGCGTGCCAGATCCTCGCCCGTCTTCATGCCGGTAAACAGCACATGCGGATAGCGCCGCTGCAATTCCTCGCGCTCCGGCCCGTCGCCCACCACCACCTTGGAGCCCGGCAGATCGAGATCGAGAAAGGCCGGCAGGTTCTTTTCCACCGCGATGCGGCTCACCGTCATGAAGATCGGCCGGGGAAGGCCGAAGGGGGCGGCTTCGAGCGGCATCGGGTGGAACTGCGTCTGGTCGATCCCCCTGCTCCAGCGCAGAAGGTTCTTGAGGCCCAGTTTGGAAAGTTCCCGCTCCAGGCTTGCCGTTGCCACCATGCAGCCATTGCCGGCATTGTGGAACCAGCGCACGAAGGCGCGCAGCCAGCGGATCGGCACGGGAAAGCGAGCGGCAACATATTCCGGAAACCGCGTATGATAGCTCGTGGAGAAGGGCAGGTTGTTCTTGAGGCACCAGCGGCGGGCAAGCAGCCCCAGCGGACCTTCGGTCGCGATATGCACCGAGGTCGGTCCGAACTTTTCGATGGCGCGGGCCACGGCGGCATAGCTTGCCACCGACAGCCGGATTTCCGGATAGGTGGGGCAGGGCACACTGCTAAACTCCTGCGGCGTGATCATCGAAACCTCGATGCCCATGCGCGTGAGTTCGCGATTGGTGTTTTCGATGGAGCGTACCACGCCGTTCACTTGCGGATACCAGGCGTCGGTGACGATGGTGATCTTGGTCATGTGCGGCGCAGGCCCCCTGGTGCCAGTGCGCGACCGACTCGCGCATTGCGGCGTCTCTGGCCGTTTCTATCGGCCAGATTTGTAACAGGGGAATGTCAGCGTCACTCCGGCAGTAGTGCGGGCTCCGACCCTTTGTTGCCCCCATACGGCGGAAATGATATCTTAGGCGTGACGTGGAGATATCCTATGCCGCTTTTCGTGCGTGATGATGAGATCACCGCCATGGCCGCTGAGTTGCAGCACCTCACGAAGGCGCCCAGCAAGACGGAAGCCTTGCGCCGGGCGTTGCGCAACGAGCTTGCCCGCACGCGCCAGCAACTGCCCGTGCGTGAACGATTGGCCGCGGCGCGCGCAACGGCCGACGCGATCGGTCCGTCGGCGGACGGGTTTGACCAGAAAGCATTTACCGACGAACTCTGGGGCGAGTAGTGTATTTCATCGATGCTTCCGTCATCATTGCGATCCTGAAGCCGGAGCGCGATGCCGAGGACTGGATGCTGACGCTGGAACAGGCCGGAGGCCCCTTCCATATATCGCCTGTGGTTCGAATGGAGGCGAGCCTCTCGCTGGCGCGTGCCAAGGCGGATGCTCTTCCGCTGAAGAACCGCCGGATGCCGGATATCCTCAGCGCAGCAGGCCGAGCCGTCGATCAATTCATGGAAGCCTTGGCGGTTGAAGACATGCCGATCACGAGCGAGATTGGCCTTGCCGCTCGCAATGCTGCGCTCCGCTACGGCAAGACCGTTGGCCATGCTGCCCGGCTGAATATGGGCGATTGTTTTGCCTACGCCTGCTGCAAGTCAGCCGGGCTGACGCTGCTCTACAAGGGTGAGGATTTTCGTCAGACGGATCTCGCCTGAAACATCACTCCGGCAGTAGCGCGGGCTCGATGAGGGCGCCGTGGTGGCCGATGACGACGGAGGCGATGGCGGCGCCGTGGGCGGCTGATTCGGCAAGCGAGGCACCGGTCATCAGGCGCGCGAGGAAGCCGGCGTTGAAACTGTCGCCGGCGCTCGTCGTGTCGACCAGTTTTTCTGGCGGCACGGCGGGTACGAAGACGGTGCTGTCGCCCTCGGCGACGGTTGCACCCTGAGCGCCGTTCTTCACCACGATCTTTTCGGCACCGAGCGAGCGGTAGCGCTCGATGGTCGCGGCGACATTGGCATCCTCGAAATGGGCCGCTTCGTCGTCAAAGCTCGGCAGCACGATGGAGGCGGCGCGGGCGCCGGCGCTGATCGTGTCGAGCATGCGCACACGGTCGCTCCAGAGACGCGGGCGGATATTCGGGTCGAAGGCCACCGTCTTACCGGCGGCGCGCGCGCGGCGCAGTTCCGAAAGCAGTGTCTCAGTGCCGGTGACGCCGAGAATGGCAAGCGTTATGCCGGAGAAATAGAGGAGGTCAGAACTTTCGATGGCCTGCCGCAGGTGATCGGCATCATCGGCCAGAAGCCTGGCGGCAGAGGTGTCGCGCCAGTAGCTGAAGGTGCGCTCGCCGTCTTTCAGGGATATCAGGTAGAGGCCCGGCGTGCGGCCGGGAATCCGCCGGATCGATTGCGTGCCGATATCGGCCTTTTCCATGAAGGACAGCATTTCATCCGACAGCGGATCATCGCCAAGACCGGTCAGGTAATCCACCTGCCAATCGGCGGGAAGGGCCGCGCGCAGATACCAGGCCGTGTTGAACGTATCGCCGGCAAAGCCCTTGCGCAGCAGTCCCTGGCCCGCCTGGGCCAGTTCCACCATGCATTCGCCGATCGAAAGAACCCGCTTTGCCATCCCATTCTCCCCGTGACACCGTTCGGCAATAGGCTGAAGCGGCGGCCAAGGCAAGGCCCGGTCTGTGGCGATGTTCAGGCTTTTGCCTGCATCTTCGGGCTCGCCATGATGTCGACATTTGTCTTTTGTGAGAAGGGAGCTAGGTTGTGGGGTGAACGGAACATGGAAGGAGTGAAAGACGCACATGGCGATGCTAACGGCACAGAAAGGCGATCCGAACTGGTGGCGCGGCGCGGTGATTTATCAGGTCTACCCGCGCTCTTTTCAGGACACGACCGGCGATGGCATCGGCGATATCAGGGGCATTACTGAGCGCCTGCCGCATATCGCCTCGCTTGGCGTCGACGGGATCTGGCTCTCGCCCTTCTTCACCTCGCCCATGGCCGACATGGGCTATGACGTTGCCGATTACTGCAATGTCGACCCGATGTTCGGAACGCTTGCCGATTTCGACGCCATGATGGCCGAATGCGAGCGACTGGGGCTCAAGGTCATCATCGACCAGGTGATCTCGCACACCTCCGACCAGCATCCCTGGTTCATCGAAAGCCGGTCGAGCCGCAGCAATCCGCGCGCCGACTGGTATATCTGGGCCGACCCCAAGCCCGATGGCACCGCCCCCAACAACTGGCTGTCGATCTTCGGCGGGCCGGGCTGGGAATGGGATGGCGTGCGCAAGCAGTATTACATGCACAACTTCCTCGCCTCGCAGCCGGATCTGAACTTTCACAATCCGGATGTGCAGGATGCGATGCTGGCCACGGTGAAATTCTGGCTCGAGCGCGGCGTGCACGGCTTCCGCCTCGATACGGTCAACTATTATTTCCACGACCGGCAGCTGCGCGACAATCCGCCGATGGTCTACGACCCGCATTCGACGGGGCTGGAAACCGATACCAATCCCTATTCGATGCAGCACCATCTCTATGACAAGAGCCAGCCGGAAAACATCGACTTCCTGAAGCGGCTGCGCGCGCTGCTGGACGAATACGACTGCCGCACAACGGTGGGCGAAGTGGGGGACGGCGATCGCTCGCTCACCACGCTCGCCATCTATACCAGCGGCAATGACAAGCTGCACATGTGCTACACGTTCGACCTGCTGAGCCCGCGCTTTACTGCCGAGCATATTCGCAGCGTCGTGTCGAAGTGCCAGGAAATCGTCACCAATGGCTGGGTCTGCTGGGCCTTTTCCAACCATGACGTGGTGCGCCATGTGACGCGCTTCATGGAACATGCCGGCGAGCGGGAAGCAGTGGCCAAGATTGCGATCAGCGTGCTTTCCACGCTTCGCGGTTCCATCTGCCTCTATCAGGGTGAGGAACTGGGTCTGCCGGAAGCCGAGCTTGCCTTCGAGGATCTGCGCGATCCTTACGGCATCCGCTTCTGGCCAGCCTTCAAGGGCCGTGACGGATGCCGCACGCCGATGGCCTGGGATGTCGACAAACCGCTGGCCGGCTTCAGCGAGGCCAACAAGGCCTGGTTGCCGGTTCCCCCGGAGCATCAGGCGCTCGCCGTCAACGGGCAGGAGAATGTCGAGACCTCGGTGCTCAACCACTATCGCCGCACGCTTGCCTTCCGCAAGGCGCATCCGGTGCTGCTCGATGGCGACATGACCTTCCTCGAGACGACGGCCGATCTTCTCGCCTTCGTGCGGGAAAAGGCCGGCGAGCGGCTGCTGTTCGTCTTCAACCTCACGCGCGCGCCGCAGGACTTTGCCCTGCCGGCGGCGATGGCGGGCGCTACGCCGCAGCCGATGCCCGGCTATGATCCGCCGGTCGAGGCTGGCGTCGTTAAGCTCGCGGCACTCGACGTGTTCTGCGCCCGCCTCTGACCCGGAGTCCTTTCTGAACGATCAGGCCGAGGCCGGCGCATAGCGCGCCGGCTCGCTCTTCAGGCGCGAGACGTCCTGAATGGGCGGTGCGCCGAAGAGGCGGCGGTATTCGCGGCTGAACTGCGAGGGGCTGTCATAACCGACGCGGTGGGCAGCACTTGCGGCATCCAGCGCTTCCGACAGAATGAGCCGCCGCCCTTCCTGAAGCCGCAGCTGTTTCTGGTATTGCAGCGGGCTCATGGCGGTGACTTCTCGAAAATGCTCGTGCAGCGAGGATGCGCTCATGCGCGCTTCTTCGGCCACTCTGTCGATGCTGAACGGCTTGTCGAAATTCTGGCGGATCCAGGCGATCGCGCGGTTCACCTGCGACAGCCGGCTTTCCGGCATCAGCATGCGCTTCAGTTTCTCGCCCTGATCGCCGCGCATCAGCCGGTAGAGCAGTTCGCGCTCGGCAAGCGGCGCCAGAAACGGAATATCCTCCGGTGTATCGAGCAAACGCACAAGCCGGACGGCCGCATCGAGAAGCTGCGGATCGCTGCGGCTGAGGCACAGTGCCTTGCCGCAGCTCTTCGTATAGGGCGCGGTTGCCGGGCTTTTGGCGGCCTGCGGCATCACCTCCATCATCATGGCACTCAGTGCCGTCATGTCGAGATCAAGCCTCAGGCTCAGATAGGGCTGCTGCGGCGTCGCATTGGTCACCTGGCCGGTGATCGGCAGGTCGGCCGAGGCGATCAGATGGCGGGAAGGCCCGTATTCAAAGACTTCATCCGCCAGCAGCACCTGCTTCGTGCCCTGCGCGATGATGCAGAGCGAGGGTTGCTGCACGCTTTGCGACGGTTCCGTCTCCTTGGACATGCGCACCAGCGAAAGCCGCGGGATGGCGGTTGCAACCATGCCGTCCTGATCGGTGTGTTGTGCAATAAGGCGGGTGAGTTCGTTCAATCGGTGCATCATCGGCAGACTCGACACTCCTTGGAAAACCGTGCGTTGCGGCCTTTTGTGTAGGGTGAAACTAGCAGCCCGGCTGTGCCTGCGAAAGAGCCTGTTCCGAACTTCCGGATTTTTGTGCAATCTTCGCGGATTCCTGATCTACCGCGTTCCTGCTGGCCTCGGCCATATTGGGTTCAGCAAACGACATGCTGATGATGTCGAAGAAAGGAGACGGAGATGCGTAATTTCCAGCGACTGCTCGAAAGTCCCATGACATGGCTCGTGGACCGGTTTGACCGGGCCCGGCAAACCTATCGCGCGACGCTTGCCAGGCGCCGGGATGCGGATCTTCGCCGCCGCTACATGAACGGTTGACCTCGGCGGGCCGGCATTTGCCCTGCCGGCTTCCCATCCTTCCAATTTCGACAGGGAGATGACGATGACGTCTCACGCTTATACCGGCCTCTGGGTCACTGCGGATGGCCATATCCGCCACGCACTTTTGCCCAATGGGCGCTACGTGGAAGCGCGCGGTTCCCGCGAAGGCGCCTACAAGGGGCGCTACGAGATCAAGGGCGACCAGATTTTCTACAAGGACGATACCGGCTTTACCGCCGACGGAGAGTTTCGCAACGATATCCTCTATCACGCCGGCATGGTGCTTACCCGCGACTAGAACTGCCGCATCTGTGCTCACAAAGTCGGCGGCTTGGCGTTGATCTGGTCGCCGCAAGGCTGGGCGGGCACCGCAAGGGAAAGGTCATGCGCACGCAACGCTTGCGCTGATCTCTGGTCCTGCCGCCCAGGGATGGTGGTGGCCTGTGTGAAACTGTCGCCCGCACCCCCGCGACACATTTTTGCCACGGATCCTGATAGTGTCACGCTGGGACCTGAGAGGGCATTGGCGGATGACGGATTGGATACTGCGCGAACCGACGCAGCAGCGCGGGTTTGGATTTATCCATCCGGCACAAACCGTTATCCGGTTTTCCCTGCTCAGCCACTGGCGCGCGATCCTCGCCCTCGTGCTGCTGGCGACCGCCTCCCTCTTCCTGCTCGGCGAATGCATGGCGTTTACGCTGGCAAGCCGGGCCGTACCGCAAAAATCCACCGTGTGGCGCGCGCCGCGCCGTGAGGCGAGGAGCACGCCCAAGCAGAGCCGTGTCTGGATGCCGGTCCTGGCCGACGCGCCGAAGCTCGACCTCATCGAGCGCATGAGCGACGGGTCCTTTGCCCGCTCCGCCTATTTCGACGTGTCGCTTGATCTGGCAGCGGATGCGGACGCGGTGAAACCGACGCCCGTCAGTGCCTATCAGGAGGCGCCGGCGCGCAGCGATCCGTTCGATCTCGTCATGCGGGGCGGCCTTGCGAGCGGTGCGCCTGCGCCGGCCACTGTGCTGCCGAGCGCGCGTCCTGCAAAGCTTGCAACGGTCGTCAAGGCCGGGCGTCAGGCTTTTGTGCGCAGTGAACCCATCAATGTCAGCGTCGCACCGGTGAAGCCTGCGGTATCCAGCATTCGCCGGCTTGTTTCCTTGCCGGCGCGTGAGGAACCGCTCGGCAATATCGAGGGTGCGGTCGATGTGCCCCGGGAAGAGTTTGCAAGCCTTGCCCGGGAACTGGGCGCCGACAGCGTCAAGCCGGGCGAGGAACTGGATATTCTGGTGCAGCAGCCGGGGCAGGGCCCGACGCAGATCGTCTATGCCCGCCATGTCTCCAAGGGACGCGGCGAGCGGCTTCTGGCGCGTCTGGATGACGGGCGGTTCCGGACTGCTCCCGACCGCCATCTCTACGACCGGCTGGTGGCAGAAGCGATGGCGGCGGAGGCTCCGGCCGCGCCGAAGCCGGCTGTTCGCCCGCAGGAAAGCCGTGATCTTGGCCGGGCGGCCGCCGATTTTCCCAAGCTTGCTGCCCATCTGAAACAGGGCAAGGTGCCGGTCCGCGTTGGCCTTCAGGTCATCGAGCTGTTGAAGGCCAATGATATCCACTGGTCGAAGCCCGACGAGATGCCCGTGCTCGACGTGGTGTTCCGCAAGAGCGAGGACGGCAGCGACGATCTCGTCTCGATCACGCTACATGAAGGCGATGCCGAGCGGCATTTCTATCGCTACCAGGCCTCCGAGGACGGGCGAACGGAATTTTTCGACCATGAGGGACGGTCCGTTTCAAAAAGCCTGATGCACAAGCCGGTGCCGGCGGGCAAGCAGGGCGATGGTTTCGGCTGGCGCGTCCACCCCATTCTGCAGGTGAAGAAGTTTCACAACGGCGTGGATTTCAGGGCGCCCAAGGGATCCCCGATCATGGCCGCCGGCGATGGCGTTGTGGAGAAGATTTCCTGGGAAGACGGCTATGGCAAATTCGTGCGCATCCGCCACGATGGCGGTTACGAGACCACCTATGCCCATATCGACGGCACCCCGAAGGATTTGAAGGTCGGCCAGCGGGTCTCGCAGGGACAGGTGATTGCCTTTGTCGGCTCCACCGGTCTCTCCACCGGCCCGCATCTCTATTACGAACTGCGCGTCGGCAATAATTACGAAGACCCGACCAAGGCGCAGATGCCAGCCGGGACCGTGCTGCGCGGACGGGCGCTTGATGAGTTCCATCGCCAGGTGGCGCATGTGGAAGCGATCACCGAGGCGATCAAGACGACGGCGACCTCGGCCGCCGAAGCCGTGGCCCATGTGCTGACACCGGGAGAGGCGAGGGGACCGCAATAGGCGGCCCGTGCGCCATCCCGGCCCTCAAGCCAGCAGCATGAACTTGTCGACGTCGACCATGCCTTTGTCGGAAATCTTCAGGTGTGGGATGACCGGCAGCGGCAGGAAGGCCACCTGCAGGAACGGTTCGGCAAGCGTGGTGCCGAGTGCAAACGCCGCCTTGCGCAGGTCCGTCAGCGTGTCACGCACGCGCTCATAGGGCTCAAGGCTCATCAGGCCGGCCAGAGGTAGCGCAATCTCGCCGGTCACCTTGCCATCCTCGACCACGACGAAGCCGCCGCGGATGTCCGACAGTCGGTTGGCGGCCAGCGCCATGTCCTCTTCGCTGACGCCGACGACGCAGATATTGTGGCTGTCATGGCCGACGGTGGAGGCGATCGCGCCGCGCTTCAGGCCAAACCCCTGTACGAAACCATTGGCATGGTTGCCGTTCTTGCCGTGGCGTTCGATGACGGCGACCTTGATGATGTCGTTTGCGAGATCGACCGTCGTCTGGTTGCCGGAGGACGGCAGGCGGTAGCGGCGGTGCTCGGTGATGATCTTTCCCGGCAGAACGCCGATCACCGGCTGTTCTTCCGTCTTCACCGGGACGGCGAAATCCGCGGCCTTGACCATGCGCGCCTTGACGCTGTCGAGGCCGACCGGCTCGACCGGCAGGCGGGTGGCAAACAGTTCTTTCGTAACGCGGCGGCCGGCGGCAAACACCATCTCTGCCTTGCAGTTTTCAAGGCTGTCGATGACGACGAGATCAGCCCGCCAGCCGGGCGCCACAAGACCACGATCGCAAAGGCCGAAGGCCCGGGCCGCCGAAATCGAGGCGGCGCGATAGATGGCGAGCGGTTCGACGCCATGGGCAATCGCCGTGCGGATCATGAAATCCAGATGGCCTTCCTCGGCGATGTCGAGCGGATTGCGGTCATCGGTGCAGAGCGCCAGATAGGGCGACAGGCGCTCGGTGATGATGGGCATCAACGCATGCAGATCCTTCGAGACGGAGCCTTCGCGCACCAGGATGTGCATGCCCTTGCGGATCTTTTCCATCGCCTCTTCGGCGCTCGTCGCCTCGTGCTCGGTGCGGATGCCCGCCGACAGATAGCCGTTGAGGCCGTGGCCGAGAAGCAGCGGCGCATGGCCGTCGATATGGCCGCCCTGAAAGGCTTGAAGCTTTGCCATGCAGATCGGATCCTTGTGGATCACGCCCGGGAAATTCATGAACTCGGCAAGACCGATGACCTTCGGATGATGGCGAAACGGCAGGAGCCGCTCGATCGGCAGATCAGCGCCTGCCGTTTCCAGGTGCGTGGCCGGCACGCAGGAGGAGAGCTGCACGCGGATATCCATGATCGTCTGCTCGGCCGAGTCGAGGAAGAACTGGATGCCCTCGGTGCCGATGACATTGGCGATCTCGTGCGGATCGCAGATGACCGTCGTCACCCCATAGGGCAGCACGCAGCGGTCGAATTCATGCGGGGTCACCAGCGAGGATTCGATGTGCAGATGCGTATCGATGAAGCCCGGCACGACGATTTTTCCGGAAATGTCGATTTCCTCGATGCCCTCATAGGCCTCGCAGGTGCCGACAATGGTATCGCCGCAAAGCGCGATGTCGGAGGCGACAAGGTCACCGGTAACCAGATCAAAGAAGCGGCCACCCTTCAGCACGATATCGGCTTTCGCCCGGCCGGTGCCCTGGTCTATGCGGCTCTCAAGATCGCTCATCGTCTACCTCGGTCTGTTTCCATGGACAGAGATTACCGGGATGGCGCCGGGGCGGAAAGGGGCAGGGCGGTATTTGCTTCCCGCATGGCTGGGCAGGCGGGTTCCCGCAGAGAGATGATGCCGGGGCGGACGCATGACGCCGCCGCCCCCGGTGATGATCAGATGTTGTTGTTGAGGATCTCGCGCAGCTTGCCGAAAATCTCGTCGATATGGTGCTTTTCGACGATGAGCGGCGGCGACATGGCGATGATGTCGCCGGTGGTACGGATCAACAGGCCATTCTCATAGGCCTTCAGGAAGGCGGAGAAGGCGCGCTTGGTCGGTTCGCCGGCGATCGGATCGAGTTCGATGGCGCCGATCAGGCCGAGATTGCGGATGTCGATGACATTCTTGCAATCCTTCAGCGAATGCAGGCCGTCTTCCCAATAGGAGGCGATGTCGGCTGCGCGCTCGAACAGGCCTTCTTCCTTGTAGGTGTCGAGCGTGGCAAGGGCTGCGGCAGAAGCGATCGGGTTGCCGGAATAGGTATAGCCGTGGAAGAACTCGATCATGTGTTCCGGGCCGTTCATGAAGGCATCATGAATTTCGGCGGTGACAAACACGGCGCCCATCGGGATCACACCATTGGTCAGGCCCTTGGCGGTCACCATGATATCCGGCTTCACGCCGAAATACTGTGATGCGAACGGCGTGCCGAGGCGGCCATAACCGGTGATGACCTCATCGAAGATCAGCAGGATGCCGTGCTTGGTGCAGATGTCGCGCAGCTTCTGCAGATAGCCCTTCGGCGGAATGAGCACGCCGGTGGAGCCTGCAACCGGCTCCACGATGACGGCGGCCACGGTGGAGGCGTCGTGCAGGGTCACGATGCGTTCCAGTTCCGCCGCCAGATCGCCGCCCACTTCGGGCTCGCCGCGGGTGAAGGCATTCTGGCCGGGCAGGTGGGTATGCGGCATGTGATCGACGCCGGTCAGCAGCGTGCCGAACATCTTGCGGTTAGAGACGATGCCGCCCACCGAAATGCCGCCGAAATTCACACCATGATAGCCGCGCTCGCGCCCGATCAGGCGGAACTTGGCGCCATTGCCCTTGGCGCGGTGGTAGGCGATCGCGACCTTCAGCGCAGTGTCGACCGATTCGGAGCCGGAATTGGTGTAGAGCACATGCTCGAGACCCTCGGGCGCGATGTCGACCAGGCGGTTGGCGAGTTCGAAGGCTTTCGGATGGCCGAGCTGGAAGGCCGGCGCATAATCCAGTTCGCCGGCCTGTTCGCGGATCGCCTCGGTGATCTTCGGGCGGCAGTGGCCGGCATTGACGCACCAGAGGCCCGCCGTCGCGTCCAGCACCTGACGGCCGTCATGGGTCGTGTAGTGCATGTCCTTGGCGCCGACGAAGAGGCGCGGTTCCTTCTTGAACTGGCGGTTTGCCGTGAACGGCATCCAGAACGCCCGCAAGTCGTTGGGGGCGGTATTCAGGCGATTCGACATCATGATCTCCATGGCCTTGCCAGAGCGGGGGCCAGTACCCGGCCGGCGACCCTCTGGCCAGCGGCAATGCGCTTAAAGTTACCGAGCGCGGCACGGTCGTCAAGCGGGCTTTGCCGATGCAAAGACCTCAACTCGCGACGAAATTTGATGAAAGGAAAGTCAGCGGCCGGTGCAGCGCCAAGGCGCACCAAAACCGGCAAGGGCGCGCCCAAAAGCGCGCCAAAACTGACAGACCGGAGCAAAATCTTGCCCGGCTCCCGCCTGTCATTCAATCATGTTCAGCCAGATGGCAGCGCTGTCATCAGGCTGCAGATTTAGCCTGTTCCGGCTCGCAATACAGGAACTCGAGCGTTTCGAGAACTTTCATCACAGACTCGGCCGAGCTGGAATAGTAGATCGTCTGCGCATCGCGGCGCGTGTTGACGAGCTTCTGGGCGCGCAGCTTGGACAGATGCTGAGACAGAGCCGACTGGCTGAGCCCGACCTTCGTCGCCAGTGCCCCGACGGCAACCTCGCCCTTGACCAGGCAACACAAAATCATAAGCCGTTTCGGGTTGGCCATGGCAGACAATAAATTCGCTGCTGCAGCCGAGTGATCAGTAAGTGGGTTCATCTCTTCGTTCCTCAGTCATCCCCTAGCGATCGCCACCGACCGTAACCGGTAACAATGTATCACAAATCTAGCAATTTTCGGGTCGGATTGTATATCCCTAAATTTTACGTACTCGTTATACAGCTTTAAGTATTATATCAATTTCCTGCTGTGCGTCTTTAGAGGTACGGCAGAGGGACGAAAATTCATGGCGAACGGCATTCGACGGGCAAATCAGGTCGAATCCCGCCGGATCTACCCCACAAATTCGGTAGATTTTTGAATCTCGTGCCCCGGCTGCCGCAGCAATCCCGCGGACATCGCTATGCTGCATTATAATAGTTTCCTGAAGAGCCAGCCAGTCCGGCAGATCCTCCGGCATTTTGAAAAACAGCGCACTGCCATCGATTCGGTAGGCGCGCCCGAAGCCGCCGTTGAGCGCGGCCAGTTGCGGTATCAATCGGAAGAATCGGAAATCCGGAAAGTCGATATAAAGAGAGGCCTTAGGGTGCCGGTTGAGGAAACGCATGCGTATGCGAAAATGGTCGTCGCCGTCGCGCGCGACCGCTTCCGCCGTGCAGGACACGGTGATGCGCGGATGGGCAAGCGGATCTCCCTTGCCCGGTTCGCCGGCCAGCAGCGAGCAGCGCGGATCTGCCTCAAGGCTTCTTGTATGCCCTGCCAACTGCGAGACGAGGATGATCGGTACGCCATCGAGATCGGTTGCAACCAGCGCGCGGCTGACCTGCGGAAAGCCGGTTTCCGGATCAAGGACACCCAATGACACGCTGCGGGCCGCCCGCACGAGGCAGCGCGCCTGTTTGAGCGCTGCCTCGTCTGTGTCCCGCAGAACCGAAGGCTTGTCAGACACGTTGCTAGACCTCGCGCCGGCGATGCCGCGTCAGGCCGGCGATCACCTCGTCGGCGCCAACCGTGCCGATCACGGTGCCATTGTCTACAATGCCGACCACGCCCGGCTGGCGCGCCATGGCATCGAGGATGTCGACGAGCGGCGTTTCGGCCCGTGCGGTGGCCGTGACGGGTTGCTGCGCGCCGGAGAGGGCCGCGCCCTGCCGCATGATGTCGCCGGCGGTCAGCATGGTGATCGGATTGAGGTTCTGCACGAAATCGGCGACATACTGGTCGGCCGGCGCCTGCACGATCTGCTGCGGCGTGCCGCACTGGATGATGCGCCCGCCCTCCATGATGGCAATGCGGTTGCCGATGCGGAAGGCCTCGTCCAGATCATGGCTGACGAAGAGGATGGTTTTCTTCAACCGGCTCTGGAATTCCAGCAACTCGTCCTGCAGCCGCGTGCGGATCAAGGGATCGAGCGCGGAAAACGGCTCGTCCATCAGAAGGATTGGCGCGCCGGTGGCAAAGGCGCGGGCAAGCCCGACACGCTGCTGCATGCCGCCTGACAATTCGCCCACCTTGCGCTCTCCCCAGCGCGACAGGTTGACCAGCTCCAGCTGTTCGGCGACACGCTGTTTCCGCTCCGCCTCCGGCACGCCGGCAAGCTCCAGGCCGAAGCCGACATTGTCGGCAACCGTGCGCCAGGGCAGAAGCCCGAACTGCTGGAACACCATCGAGACCGTGTGCATGCGAAGGTCGCGCAGCGCCTTTGCCGAGGCCCGGTAGGGATCGATCGAGCCCTTGGCGCTTTGCACCGTGACACTGCCGCGCACAACCGGCGCAAGTCCGTTGACGGCACGCAGGAGTGTCGACTTTCCCGATCCGGACAGGCCCATCAGCACGAGGATCTCGCCCTCCTTGATGGTGAGCGAGGCGTTCGAGACCCCGAGCACCAGACCCGTCTGGGCGCTGATCTCGTCGCGGGTGCGGCCCTGGTCCATCAGCGGCAGCGCCCGATCGGGCCGATCGCCGAAGACGATGTCGACACCGCCGAATATGATCGCGTCGCTCATGCGCCTTCTCCTGTGTCGGTGCGGAACATGCGGTCGAGAATGATCGCGAGGATGACGATGCACAGGCCCGCCTCAAAGCCGCGGGCGATGTTGACGGTGTTGAGAGCCCGCACCACCGGCACCCCAAGGCCGCTTGCGCCGACAAGGGCCGCAATGACGACCATCGACAGCGACAGCATGATCGTCTGGGTGAGGCCCGCCATGATCTGCGGCATGGCAAAGGGCAGTTCCACCTTGCGCAGCACCTGCGCGGGCGTCGCCCCAAAGGCCATGGCCGCTTCCGTCAAGGCATCCGGCGTCGAGACGATGCCGAGCCGGGTGAGCCGGATCGGGGCCGGGATGGCGAAGATAACGGTGGCGATGAGGCCCGGCACCATGCCGAGCCCGAAGAGGATGAGCGCCGGAATGAGGTAGACGAAGGTCGGGATGGTCTGCATGAGGTCGAGCACCGGGCGCATGACCTCGTAAAGCCAGGGCCTGCGGGCCGCCGCAATGCCGAGCGGCACGCCGATCGCCATGCTGACGGCGGCAGAGGCCACGACCAGAGCCAGTGTCTCGGTGGTTTCCTTCCAGTAGCCCTGGTTGATGATCAGGAGCAGCCCGAGACAGGTGAAGAGGGCCGTGCCGAACGAGCGGCGCATGAACCAGGACAGGGCGGTAAAGGCAAAGACGATGACGAGCGGATGCGGCCATTGCAGCACGAACAGCAGGCCATTGATCACGCTCGACAGGACGGAGGAGAGCCAGTCGAAGAACCAGGCGCCGTTGAGCGTCAGCCAGTCCACGGCATTTTTGGCCCACATCCCGATCGGAATACGGTGGTCGGTCAGAATTTCCAAGGGCTTCTTCCAGTGCGGGTCAGGTTTCGGCAGGAAGACGGGCCGCAACGGTCGGGCGGCCGCTCTTCGGCGAACTCCGTCGCGCGGATGGATTTGCGGGCGACGGATGAACACATCGGAATCCCCGCCCGGTCCGACTTCTGCGGCAAGCTCAGCTGCCGCTCGAGAGGGACCGGGCGGGCAGAAAGCCTTTAGAGGCCGAGCTTGCTCTTGACGGCGGCGAGGCCGTCCTTGCCGTCCAGCGTCGTGACCTTGGCAAGCCAGGGCTCGACGGCCGTTGGGTTGGCCTTCAGCCAGGCGGTTGCCGCCTTCTGCGGGTCTTCGCCATCATTCAGGATCTTGCCCATGATCTGGTTTTCCATGGGCAGCGAGAATTTCAGGTTGGTGATGAAGGTGCCGGCATTCGGGCAGTCCTTGGTGAAGCCGGCGCGGATATTGGTAAACACGCTGGCGCCGCCGAAATTGGGCCCGAAGATGTCGTCGCCGCCGGTCAGGTAGGTCAGCTTGAAGGTGGCGTTCATCGGGTGCGGTTCCCAGCCGAGGAAGACCACCGGCTTGGACGAGCGGTCGGCGCGGGCAACCTGTGCCAGCATGCCCTGCTCGGACGATTCGACCACTTCGAAGCCCTTCAGGCCAAAGGTGTTCTTGTCGACCATGTCGATGACCAGGCGATTGCCGTCATTGCCCGGCTCGATACCGTAGATCTTGCCTTCCAGTTCGGCCTTGTGGGCGGCGATATCCTTGAAGTCCTTGATGCCGAGCTCGGCGCCCTTGGCATTGGTCGCCAGCGTGTACTTTGCGCCGACGAGGTTCGGACCGAAGGATTCCACTGATTTGTCGTTGAGGAAGGGCCGTACGTCGTTTTCCTGCGTCGGCATCCAGTTGCCGAGGAAGACGTCGATATCCTTGTTCTTCAGCGACTGGTAGGTGACCGGCACCGACAGAACCTGCACCTGCGGCTTGTAGCCGAGCGCGTCCAGGATGACGGAGGCGGTTGCCGTCGTCGCCGTGATGTCGGTCCAGCCGACATCCGAAAACCGAACGGCGCTACAGCTTGCCGGATCGGCAGCCAAAGCCTGGCTTGAAACGATCGCGGCGATGGAAGCGGCGAGCGTGAATTTCATCGATGTTGCGCGCATGGTGGTTCCTTCTTTTTGTTCCCCGCCATTATCAATATCCAAGAAGCGCAAGCAAGCGCGCCGGATCGCGGCGCTCCACAGGGTGTATTTGCGACAATTTGGATCATTTTCCATTTGACCTCAGTCAAAACTGTCGCCGCCCCGAGCGCGTATGAGCAGGACCGCACCAATCACGCGATATCCGCCCGTCTCGTTCCGTTTTAGGAGAGGCGGCCTGCCAGGAGTTTTTGATCCATGAAAACCGCCCTCATCAGAACCGGTCTTGCCGCTCTCGGCTTTGCCTTGCTCTCCCAAGCCGCCTTTGCCGCCGATATCGAGGTGAAGATGCTCAACAAGGGCAGCGACGGCGAAGCCATGGTGTTTGAGCCTGCAGCCGTGAAGGTGGCCGTTGGCGATGTGGTGCATTTCGTGCCGGTGGACAAGGGGCATGACGCGGCAGCCGTCAAGGAACTGATCCCGGAAGGGGCCGAGGAATCCAAGGGCAAGATGAACCAGGAACTGGTCGTCAAGATCGAGAAGGAAGGTGCCTACGTGTTCAAGTGCACGCCCCATTGGGGCATGGGCATGGTGGCGCTGGTCGTCGCAGGCGATGGCACGCCGGCCAATCTCGATGCGGTAAAATCCGCCAAGATGGCGAAGAAGACCCGCGACCGCCTGGACGCAGAGATCGCCAAGCTTGGCCTTTGAGCGATGGCCGCGGGTGACGGGCCTTGGTGTCCGTCACCACATGCGCCGGCTCTGCGCCCGCCTCTGGCGCGGGCGCGGGCCAACCGCCATCGCGCCGGCAAAAGCTCGCCCATGAGGTCCTGCGATCAGGCAAGCTCTGCGGCAAAGGCGATATCCTGTGTTAAATCCTTGATGCAAATCGTATATGCGTGGGAGTGCATCGCGGGCGGATGCAGGAGATGCGACAGACGTTCAGTCGCTGCGCGCTTTGGAGAGGCACTATGGCGGATGGCGAAACGACACGACACGGGGATGAGGCGGGCCATCTTTTCTCGGGCATCCGCGAAGCACTGACGGCGTCTCTCTCCGATCTGCGGTCGTATGCGGCAGAGCCCCACTTCTCCGATCGCGCCCGGCTCGATGCGCTGGAGGAGGGCCTGGGCGACATCGCCCGCCGTTTTCGTGTCGCCGAAAGTGCCGCCGCTCACCGGTTGGCCGGGCTTGCCGGCGCCATCCGGCACCTGTCTGCGCCCTACCTCATGCCTCTTTCAAAACCGGACCCGTCGCGGCTTGTGCGGTTGTTCCGACCTTCCGGCATGCAGCGGCCCGGGCCGGGCTCGCCGCCCGCCTTTGCCGTGCGGGCACGGCCTCTTGGCGCCGATATCGCAGCCCTCCTGTCGGTTCTGGACACGCAGCGCCTCTTTCTGGAGGATTTGTTGGCAAGCGCCGAGACCCTTGCGGAAACACGCGCCGAGACACTGGCGCAAGCCGGTGGCCTTCCCGCTGCCGCAACAGCTGACGCGCCACGGAAGACAAACCCGCAGCAGGTCGAAGGCCTGGCGGAACTGGCCAATGATCTGGTCGATCTCGTCATCGACATGCTGGCAAGCGTCCATATCCTCAGCAACCTGCTGTCCGTGGAAGTCGAGACCTTTGTTCTTCTGGTGGCGGGCGTCGATGCCGGGCTTGTCGGCGAGATGGAGCGTGAACTGCCGCCCCTGTCGCGGCACATCAGGCTCTGGCAGGCCGGGCTGTTGTCGGCGCGACACATCGAGACCCGCCGTGTACATCTCATAGAGGTTTATCATCATCGTTTCGGCGGCGCTCGACAAGCGACCACCGCATCCCTACCTGAAGGCCGATAGAACAGAGGAGATCTCAGGCATGGTCGCTGCGTTGTTGAGCCGGTTTCTGGACGCCCTGAAACGCAGCGCCCGGCTGCTCTTTGCCGGGATCGCCTGGCCCTTCATGGCCGCCCATGGCTGGTACGGCCGCCGCAACCTGATGATCAAGGTGCCGCTTGCCGTTGTTCTTCTAGGACTTGCAGGCCTTTACGGCTATTTCGTCTGGCAGACCCAGGTCTGGACGGGTTTTGATCCGAATTTCGTCTCGCGCTACAATCTGACCGAACGCAAGCTCTCGGCGGGTCAGGAACTGCCAGCGGCTCCGCAACCTGCCGCGGTTGTTGCGGGAACGCAAGCCGCAGCGGCACCGCCTGCACCCCGCCACTGCCAGACCTCGGCCATCGTGGATGTCGCAGCGGACCTGACCGACGTGAACGTCAACCAGAATGCCTGGATTTCGTCCATGCTGCTCTACCGGGCGGGCTTTTTCGGCATCGATTGGGACCATACGCCCTTCCTCGACAACAAGGCCAGTTTTCAGCGCGGCGTGAACCAGGCGGTGCGCCGCACGTCTGCCGAACTAGTCGACACACTCGGGCGCGTGCGCGGCACGTCCGGCATCAATGGCGATCTGCAGGATGCGCGCGGCAACCTGCAGTTTGACGAGTTTTCCTGGTATTTCGGCCTCAATCCCTTCGGCTTCAAGACGCCGAGCCCGAGCTATTACCGTTCCGCCATCAAGAGCCTGCGCAAGTTCAACACGGATCTGGCGGCCTGCAATGCGATTTTCGATACCCGCGCCGACAACCTCGTGCAGTTCATCGATCGCATCGCCAATGATCTCGGCTCCACCTCGGCAGTTCTGCGGGAACGGTCGGAAAACCACAATGGCGGCTGGTTCGACACGCGCGCCGATGATCGGTTCTGGTTCGCCTACGGTCAGCTCTATGGCTATTACGGTATTCTGGCCGCTGCCCGCGCCGATTTCGACCAGGTGGTGCGCGAGCGCAATCTGGCGCCGCTGTTTTCCGATACACTGTCGCAGTTCCAGTCGGCCCTGCGGATCCAACCGGCCATTATTTCCAATGGCCGCGAGGATGGCTGGATCATGCCGACCCATCTGGCGACGATGGGCTTCTACATCCTGCGCACCCGCTCCAATCTCGTTGAAATGCGCGCGGTGCTCGACCGCTGAGCCTCAAAGCTCTGCCAGGAAAAGCCGGCATCACGGGGGCCGGCGCGGGGTCCGGGCTCAAGCGGCATGCGCCGCTTCAGACATCATGGTCCTGCGCAGTTTCGCCGACCGGCGGGATGATCCGCAGTTCGCAGTGGTGCGACGGCATTTCGTAGGTGAAGCCGACGATCTCGCCACCAGTGCCGGCTTTCTCGCGGAAGAAACCGATGGAGCAGCACGGCTTGTAACTGTCGTCGGCATTGCGCACGCGGTAGGTCTTCTGGATGGCTACACGCGTGGCAGCTGCAGCCTCATGGCCCTCCATCACCGCTGCCAGATCCTCCGGATGGATGCGTGAGGTGAGCTCGACGAGGTCGATCGGGCCGTCGGTCGGATCCATGCTGAAAATCCGGCAGGCCTCCGGGCAGCAGAACACGAGACCCGTATCTACATCGAGTCGCCAGAAACCGGTCCGGTTGAATTTCATGAAGAGTTGCAAGATTTCCTTTGGACAGAGACCATAGCTTTCATAGCCGAACTTGATCGTGTCGTTTTCGAGGAACTGAAGCAAACCTGGAAGGCTCCTTGATGGCGCGGTGTGTTGATTTAGTTGATCAGCCGCAGGCGAATGGCCTTGGCAACCAGCTGCGTGCGGTTGACGCAATCCAGCTTCTTGATCGCCTTGTTGAGATAGGCGTTCACGGTGTGGTCAGACAGCGAAAGAATCCTGGCGATTTCCGAGGAGGTCTTTCCCTGCGATGTCCAGCGCAACACCTCAAGCTCCCGGATCGAGAGCAGCTTGGCCGTCGCTGGCGCCTCTCGGCGCAGCCGGTCATAGACGGTAAAGGCCTGCAACAGCAACATGCCGACTTCGTTCAGTTCGGGCAGCGTCAGAAGCGGTCGCGCGCCATCGAGCCGAATGAAATAGCTGGAACCGTCGCTGGACTGCAGCGGCATGGCGACGCCGGTCGACATGTTGTGATCAAGGAGAAGGTTGCACAACGCGGCGGGAAATTGCGGCGGCCCGCCCTCGACATCCGCCGGTCGGCACATCCAGCAGAGCGGCAGAACCATGTTCTTCATCAAAGGCACCAGTGGACAGATCGGCAGAAAGCGGTTCTCGTCAAAGGTGCGGATATAGTCGATCGGCAGTGTCGTCTCGACGATCAACGGCTCCAGAAGATTATCCGTGGAGACGGGAGCATTGGCCAGAGTGAAATAGGTAAAACCAAAATGGTAGGCAATACGGGATAAAGCAGTGACGACTTCGGCTTGCGTCTCAGCCGACGACAAGTGTTTGCTGATCAGCGACTGCCGTTCAAGGGTAATCATAATCGCGCTTGTTAAAAAGTGTGACAAATGCCGTCACATGAACATGTAATACAGTTCCTAAGCGGGAACCAGCCTCCATTTTCGTATATGCGAATTTACAATTAACGGCCCCCCTTACCAACGCGGCTCGTGTCAAGCTCGTGTTTTGGGCGAATGTATGCGCGGCGTATAGGGAGGACCCAAGGGATTTCCAGAGAATTCCGCCGGCTTTTTTGCAGTTGTCTGACTATGTGTCGGATATATCACGAAATGTGCATTTAAACATGATCGTAATAGTCATGTTTAATGTTGACAAAGGCAATCATGTTTTTTATTGGGCATGGACAAGGCGCTCCTGCGTCGCCGGTCACTTCATCCTCAGTATCAAACGTCGCTCCTTGCGCGGCCGCGGTTTTGCGCGCGCCGTTGCTTGGGGATGGGAAAGGTTGTCATGCTCCACCGTTTGCGTGTTTCTCTCCTGGCCTGCTCAGGTCTTTCGCTTCTTGCGCCGGCTCTTCCAGCCACGGCACAGAATGCGGCCGTTTCCCAGCAAAGTGCCGCTTCCGATACGACCGTGCTGCCGAAAGTGTCCATCAAAGGTGAACGGTTGACGGCGGCTGCCAAGGGGAGCGCGACCGATAGTCCACTCACCACCGAAACCACGCGCGCCGAGCTTGACAAGAAGCAGATCACCAATCTGGAAGATCTCGGCCGTGTTGCCGAACCGGGCGTCACGTTCAACCGCTCGACCGGTGCCGTCAACATCCGCGGCCTCGAGGGCAACCGCGTTCTCTCCACCATCGACGGCATCCCGATCCCCTATTTCAACGACCCGACGCGCAGCGCGACCGGGGGCGTCGATACGTTCAGTTTCTCGTCGCTCTCGGCAGTCGACGTTATGCGCGGCGCCGATTCCAGCCGTGCCGGTGCCGGTGCGCTCGGCGGCGTCATCGCCTACCGCACGCTCGAGCCTGGGGACCTGATCGGCGAGGGACGTGACTGGGGCGTGCTCTTGAAGTCCACCTATGACAGTGCGGACAAAAGCTGGGAAGGCTCGGCTGCCGTCGCCAAGAAGATCGGCAACACCTCGATGCTGTTCCAGGGCAGCTATCGCAAGGGTCACGAGCGCGAAACGAACGGCACGACCGGTGGCTATGGCGCAACACGCACCGAGGCGAACCCCTCCGATTTCGACCAGCACAATTTTCTGGTCAAGCTGCGCCAGGAGCTGGAAGGCGGCCACACCATCGGCATCACGGCGGAACGCTATCGCAAGGATCGCGATACCGACATGATGAGCACGCAGACGCCGACCGGCAATTATCGTCCCGGCGGTTACACCAACAACAAGGAAAACGAGCGGGACCGCGTATCGCTGGACTACAAGTTCGACAGCGAGAGCGATGACAGCATCATCGATAATGCCTGGGCTTCGCTCTACTGGATGAGGACCCGCACGATGGATGGCTATACCGGCTATCGTTCGAACTCCGTCGTCGGCCCGATCGGACGCGCCAATTCCAACGAGGAAAGCACCTTCGGCCTCATCGGCGCGCTGCAGAGGCAAGTCGATCTCGGCGCGACCAACCACCTCTTCACCTTCGGCTTCGATCTTGCCACCAGCACGATCGAACAATATTCCGCAGGCTACGATAATTGCCCGGCGCCGCTGTCCAATGGCAGCTATCCGAGCGGCTATTCCGCCTGCGCCAATCTTCATACCAACCAGGCCGATACGCCGAAGGTCGACAGCAACCGCATCGGTCTTTACCTCGATGACGAGATTTCCATCGGTGACAGCGGCGTCAAGCTGACGCCCGGTGTGCGCTTCGACTGGGTGAAGCATGACCCGAAGATGACGGATGCCTTTGCCAGCAATGCCAGCAATCCCGCATTGCCCGATGGGTTCCAGGATTCCGGTCTCTCCCCAAAAGTGCGGCTGGCCTATGATCTGGCCCCGCAGGTCGAGCTTTACGGGCAGTGGGCCATGGGTTTCAGGGCGCCATCGGCCGGAGAATTGTACAGCTCGTTCGGTGGTCCGGGCACCTATCTGCGGCGCGGCAATCCTGATCTCGAAACCGAAACCAGCCACGGCTTTGAAGCCGGGGCAAACCTCGGCGACCAGGACTTCGGCGGCCGCATCAGCCTGTTCTATAACCGCTACAAGAATTTCATCGACACGCGCAGCCTGAGTGCTGCCGAGGCGAGCGCCCTTGGCCTGTCCCTGTCGGATTATCCGCAAGGCGGCATCTCGCAATATGTCAACGTCGCCCGTGCTGAAATCTACGGCGTCGAACTTTCCGCACACAAGACCTTCGACAACGGGTTCCGCATCGGCGGCGGCCTTGCGGCCTCGACCGGCAAGAACCTCGACACCTCCAAGAACCTCGCCTCCGTCGCTCCGATGAAGGTGGTGGCAAGCCTCGGCTATGACACCGAAATCTGGGGCGTCGGCGTCGACGTGACGGGAGTTGCCGGTTCGCATGACAATGGCAAGGTCGACCAGACCACCTATTCGCGTGCTGCAGGCTATGGCCTCGTCGATCTGACGGCCTGGTGGGAGCCCGAGCAGGTGAAGGGCCTACGCATTAATGCCGGTGTCTATAACCTCTTCGACCGGACCTATTATGACTACACCACCATCCGCGCGACGAGCGGCGCCACCAACAATGCCTTCTATTCGGAGCCTGGTCGCAGCTTCAAGATTTCGCTGACACAGCGTTTCTGACCTCCAGTCACCGTGTGTCAGGTGAGGCGGCGCAATGGTTGTTGCGCCGCCTTTTCTGTTCGTCATCGTCGATCCGATGGCGCCGGCCATTCCAGACGGCATCCCGATGCGCTAATGAGGGCGTCATCACGCAGCATGCCAGAGCGAGGGAATGAATGGGAACCGTGCCGTCCGACATCGAGATTGCCCGTGCCGCCGTCAAGAAGCCGATCTTTCAGATCGGGGAAGCGCTTGGCATTCCAGCAGAGGATCTTGTTCCCTACGGCCATGACAAGGCAAAGCTTTCCGCACGCTTCATTGCCGCGCAGGCTGGCAGACCGGATGGCAAGCTGATCCTGGTGACCGCCATCAACCCGACGCCGGCCGGCGAAGGCAAGACGACGACCACTGTCGGGCTCGGCGATGGTCTGAACCGCATCGGCAAGCGCGCCATCATCTGCGTGCGCGAACCTTCGCTCGGCCCCTGTTTCGGCGTGAAGGGCGGGGCGGCCGGCGGCGGATATGCGCAGGTCGTGCCGATGGAGGACATCAATCTCCATTTCACCGGCGATTTCCATGCCATTACCTCGGCGCACAATCTGCTCGCCGCCATGCTGGACAACCATATCTACTGGGGCAATGCGCTGGATCTCGATCTGCGCCGCATCACCTGGAAGCGGGTGATGGACATGAACGACCGGGCGCTGCGCCAGATTGTCGGCCCGCTCGGCGGCGTCTCCAACGGATTTCCGCGCGAAAGCGGCTTCGACATCACGGTTGCGTCCGAAATCATGGCGATCCTCTGCCTGTCGACGGACCTGCAGGATCTGGAACAGCGGCTCGGGGCCATCATCGTCGGCTATCGCCGCGACCGCACTCCGGTCTTTGCCCGCGACCTGAAGGCCGATGGCGCCATGGCCGTCCTCCTCAAGGATGCCATGCAGCCGAACCTCGTGCAGACGCTCGAAAACAACCCGGCCTTCGTCCATGGCGGTCCGTTTGCCAATATTGCCCATGGCTGCAATTCCGTGGTGGCGACGCAGACGGCGCTGAAACTTGCCGATTACGTCGTGACGGAAGCCGGCTTCGGTGCCGATCTCGGCGCTGAAAAGTTCTTCGACATCAAGTGCCGCAAGGCAGGGCTTTCCCCGGCGGCTGCCGTCATCGTTGCAACCGTTCGCGCCCTGAAAATGAACGGCGGCGTGGCAAAGGCGGATCTTGGCGCTGAAAATGTCGAGGCGCTGAAGCGCGGCTGCGTCAACCTTGGCCGCCATATCGAAAATCTTCAGAAGTTCGGCGTGCCTGTCGTGGTTGCCATCAACCATTTCTCCTCCGACACGCCGCAAGAGGTCGAGGCGGTGAAGGCCTACGCGGCCGAACTGGGCGTGGAAGCCATCCTCTGCCGTCACTGGGCCGAAGGATCGGCCGGCATCGAGGATCTCGCCCGCCGCGTGGCCGAGATTGCCGATGGAGGCACGGCCGATTTCAAGCCGCTTTACCCCGATCACCTGCCGCTGATGGAGAAGATCGAGACGGTGGCGCGGGAAATCTATCGGGCCGGAGACGTGACCGCGGATCCTGCCGTGCGCGAACAGCTGCGCCGTTTCGAAGAGGAAGGCTACGGCCACCTGCCGGTCTGCATTGCCAAGACGCAATATTCCTTCTCCACCACACCGGACCTGCTCGGTGCACCGAGCGGCCATGTGGTACCGGTGCGTGAAGTGCGCCTTTCGGCCGGCGCCGGTTTCGTGGTGGCCATCACCGGCGAAATCCGCACCATGCCGGGCCTTCCGCGCTCACCGTCTGCCGAACGGATTGCGCTGAACGATGCGGGGTATATCGAGGGGCTGTTCTGAGGCCTCCGCGTTACCGGCAGTACCGATAACCGCCCTTGCGCTCCAGCACGTCGAGATGCAGGTGGTCCTGGTGGGTGGCGTCGCTGCCGGGGGAAAGTACGGTGGTGAAATAGAGGCAGGCGCCGGCCGTGGCCGTGCGCTGGAAGGCGCCGGTGAGGGTTGAGTCCTCTTCCTTCGGCGTCATTGCGATGGTGTCGCCATTGTCCAGCTTGAAGCCGCCGATGTCGATGGCATTGCCGCGGGCATGCTCGGAGATTTTCCCGGTTTCGGCATGGTTGCGCAGCCGGCAGGCATAGCTCGATGCATTGTCGATGCCGATGATGCGCCGCTCCGGCAGGGCAAGTTTTAGGCTCGGCTCTACGGTGCCCTTCATCCAGCGTGCCAAGGACAAGGCCGCCTCGCAGCGCATCGGGGACTGGTCGGCAAGCGGAATGCCCGGCAGAACCTGTGAAAGCGCGATCGGCTTTTCGATGCCGCATCCGTTCTCGTCATCCTTCACCTCCGGCAGGGTTTTGAACTCGGCGCCAAGGGAGGTGAGTTCGCTGAGGCAGGCTTGCAACGCCTCCGGATCTTCCTTGACGATCGGCGGCGGGGCAGGGGATGCGTCCTTGGCGGGCTCGGTCGCGTCCTTGTCCTTTGCCGGGTCGCTCTTGGTGTCCGGCTGCTGTCCCCCGTCCGGCTTGTCCTCCGCGGCAGCCGCCTTGCCGTTCGATGGGGCGGTGCCGGTCGGGGCAGCTTTCCCGGGCTCGGAGGTGCTGGCGCCATCGGGGCTCCTCTCACCGCCTTCGCCGGATTTACGTGCCAAGCCGGCATCGTCAGGTTTTTCGGTCGGTACGGGAATGCCCGGAATTGCGACGTTCTTTTCCGGAGTGCCGGCTTTCGTCGTCGCGGCGTCCTGTGCTGCCTCGGCGGCGGCCGCACCGGTTGCCGGCGGGGCGGCGGTTCCGGCCGGGTCCGGGACTGCCGTCACCGCCTCATCGGGGACTTGCGGCTTTTGCGGTGGACGCGGGCCGTCTTCCGGCAGGCTCATGCCCATCAGCAGCAGGCTTGCCGCTGCCAGAAAAAGCGATGTCCTGCCCGTGGTGTTCGTGCCCGCCGTTCTGCGACCCATGATCCCGCTCCTCTTGTCCGTTGCGGCAGGCACAACGCACGAGCGGGGATTTGGTCTCATCGCCCGCCAACGAGGCGTCGGGCGACGAGGGATGATGGGCAGTCTCAGGACCAGCCGATGCGGGGCCATCGACCTTTCGCCCGCACATCCTTCCTCAGCCTGGCCTTCGTTCAGGCGGCGCGGACATGGGCTCCCGTCGAACCCGCCCGCCTGTGGTCGCGGATGAACTGGCCGACGAGGCTCACCATCTCGCCCACTTCCTCGGTGAGCGAATGGGTGGCGGCATTCATTTCCTCCACCATGGCGGCGTTCTTCTGGGTGATCTGGTCCATCTGGTTGACAGAGGTGTTGATGGCCTGCAGCACGTCGGCCTGTTCGCCGGCGCCAAGCGCAATGGTGTCGATGTCGGCGGCAATGGCTTCAATATCGCTTTCGATCTCGGTCAAGGCCTCGCCGGTGCGGCTGACGAGGTCGACGCCGCCGGCCACGGCCATGGCGGACCGGCCGATGAGCGTGTTGATCTCCTGCGCGGCGCTGGCGGAGCGCTGGGCAAGGGCCCGCACCTCCTGCGCCACCACGGCAAAGCCCTTTCCGGCCTCGCCGGCGCGTGCGGCCTCCACGCCGGCATTCAGCGCCAGCAGGTTGGTCTGGAAGGCGATTTCGTCGATGACGCCGGTGATCGAGGCAATCTGGTTCGAGGCATCCTCGATGCGGCTCATGGCGGTGATGGCTTCGCGCACGATAGACGAGGAGCGCTCGACATTGCTGCGGGCATGGTTGCTCTTGATCTTGGTGTGGCGGGTCAGGCTGCTGGAGGACGCAACCTTCGAGGTGATCTGGTCAAGTGCTGCGGCGGTTTCCTCCAGCGCTGCCGCCTGCTGTTCGGTGCGTCGCGCCAGATTGTCGGCAGAGCCGTCAAGGCTTTCGGAATTGGCACGGATTTCGTCGGCCTTGCCCAGAACCTGCTTCATGGTGTCCTGGAAGACCGCAAGCGAGCGGTTGAAGTTTTCGCGCAGCACCTCGAACTCTGCATGGAAAGGCTCGTCGAGCGTCTCGTGGATGTTGAACTTCGACAGCCGGTCGAGCCCCGCGCCGAGATCGTCGATCACCGTCTTCAGCGTGGCAGCCCGTTCCTGTTCGGCGGCAAGCTGGCGATTGCGTTCGCCGGCGGCCTGGTCGGCATGGCGAACCGCTTCCTGCTCCAGCGCCAGCTTGTCGAGCGCTGCTGTCTTGAAATGGCCTACGGCCTTGGCCATTTCGCCCACCTCGTCTTGACGGCCAAGATGCGGAACGGCCGTCTGGTAATCGCCGCCGGCAAGATTGGTCATGAAGCGGCCCATGTCGCGCATCGGGTTGACCGCGAGGCGACGGAACAGGACGAGGCCGGCGATCAGCGATGCTGCCGCAAACACGCACGCGCCATAGGCCAGAAGACGGAACGTGACGTCCTGCTGTTTCGCCTGTGCTTCCACGCGCGCCATATAGGTGTCCGACAGGCCGACCAGCGTCACGACGGCGGCGCGCTGCTCCAGAAACAGCCGACGCAGCGGCGCCATGTTGGTGTCTCGTCCGTCCGTCATGGCAAGCTTGAATTGCGGCACGATCCGCTTGAACAGCATATCCCAGAAGGCTTCTGTCGCCGGCTTAAGCTTGGTGTCGATCTGGGCGCGAATCTCGGGCGGCAGGTCTTTCCTCGCCCAGAAAGCCAGCCGTGTCTCGCTGTCCTGGCGCAGTTTTTCCAGCATGGCGATATTGGCGAGCGTCTCTTCCGGGTGCCGGGCCGTCTCGATTGCCGTCAGATAGGCCTCCACCAGAAACATCGGCGGCGGCAGGATGTCGGCCACCAGATCCTTGGCGTCAACTATCAAGCCATATTGCGGCCCGTCGATTTTCAGTTGCTGCAAGGAGTAAAGCAATGTCCCGACGGCAAGTCCGACGCTTGCAAGAAGCGTAACGCCGAACAGCGCAAGAAACCGAGAGATTGTTATTTTCATGCCCAGGCCCCGATACTGTGTCAGAGGTGCCGCTGCGGTATGGCGCGGCCATTAGTCCTGCGGTAACTAAAACATAGATTTATTATTTAAGGACTAACTGATGTTTTGGCCTTGATCGCTGCTGCACGGCAGCTGGAGAGCGCTTTCCCCCATGGTCTGTCGGCCCACTCGTGTCGCCAAACAGGGGGCTTGCGGGAACCGTCGTCACGCGGTATCACCATTGCCATGAAAACGTCGATGATCATGGCTATCTGGTGGTGGGCTCGCTGAAACGCGGCCTTGACCAGTCATGTTCTAAGACAAGACAAAGCCGCCCGAACCTCGAGGCGGCTTTTTTGTCTTAAGAGCGCCTTCCAGGTCCGGATCAAAGGATAATGGAGAGCAGCTGCATGGTAACGATTATCGAAGACGATGGCTCTGAGGTCTACGAGACCCGCGGTGGCATCACGGTGAGCCGCAAGCGCCGGCCGGCGCCCTATGCGGACGCCATTTCCAGCTATGTGGACAAGCTCGACGAGCGCCGCGGCGCGGTGTTTTCCTCTAATTACGAATATCCGGGTCGCTATACGCGCTGGGATACGGCGATTGTCGATCCGCCGCTCGGCCTCTCCTCGTTCGGCCGCAAGGTCTGGATCGAGGCCTATAACGGACGCGGCGAAGTCCTACTCGATTTCATTGCCGATCGTTTGGCGACCGAAAGCGAACTGACGCTGGGTGAGCGCAGTGCGCGCCGGCTGGATCTGACCGTCAACACACCGACGCGCGCCTTTACCGAGGAAGAGCGCTCGAAAATGCCGACGGTGTTTACGGTCCTGCGGGCTGTCGTCGATCTCTTCTATTCGGATGCGGATTCCGCCATTGGCCTGTTCGGCGCCTTCGGCTACGATCTTGCCTTCCAGTTCGACGCAATCGACCTCACGCTGCACCGGCCGGACGACCAGCGCGACATGGTGCTGTTCCTGCCCGACGAGATCCTGGTCGTGGACCATCATGCCGCCAAGGCCTGGATCGACCGCTATGATTTTTCGCGGGGCGACGTGACGACCCTCGGCAAGGATCAGGAGATCACACCCGATCACTTCCGCACCACCGATAAAATTCCGCCGAAGGGCGATCACCGGCCGGGCGAATATGCCGAACTGGTGGTGAAGGCCAAGGAAAGCTTTCGCCGCGGTGATCTGTTCGAGGTCGTTCCCGGCCAGAAGTTCATGGAACGCTGCGATTCCAAACCCTCGCAGATTTCCAACCGCCTGAAGGCGATCAATCCGTCGCCCTATTCCTTCTTCATCAATCTCGGCCATCAGGAATATCTGGTCGGCGCCTCGCCGGAAATGTTCGTGCGCGTGTCTGGCCGGCGCATCGAGACCTGCCCGATTTCCGGCACCATCCGGCGCGGCGAGGATGCCATCTCCGACTCGGAGCAGATCCTGAAGCTCTTGAATTCCAAGAAGGACGAGAGCGAGCTTACCATGTGCTCGGACGTCGATCGCAACGACAAGAGCCGCGTGTGCGAACCGGGCTCGGTCAAGGTCATCGGCCGGCGCCAGATCGAGATGTATTCGCGCCTCATCCATACGGTGGACCATATCGAGGGCCGTCTTCGCCCCGACATGGATGCGTTTGACGGTTTCCTCAGCCATGCCTGGGCCGTGACGGTGACCGGCGCGCCAAAACTCTGGGCCATGCGCTTCATCGAGAAACACGAAAAGAGCCCGCGCGCCTGGTATGGCGGGGCGATCGGCATGGTGGGTTTCGATGGCAACATGAACACGGGGCTCACGCTGCGCACCATCCGCATCAAGGACGGCATTGCCGAGGTGCGCGCGGGCGCAACGCTTCTGAACGACAGCGACCCGCAGGAAGAAGAGGCCGAAACCGAACTGAAGGCATCCGCCATGATTTCCGCCATCCGCGACGCCCGTGCCGGCAATACGGCCAAGGTCGGGCGTGATGTCCAGAAGGTCGGACAGGGGGTGAAAATCCTGCTGGTCGATCACGAGGACAGCTTTGTCCACACACTTGCCAACTATTTCCGCCAGACGGGGGCGGAGGTGTCGACCGTGCGCTCGCCGGTGCCGGCGGAAATCTACGATCGCGTCAATCCGGATCTGGTGGTTCTGTCGCCCGGACCGGGAAGCCCGAAGGATTTTGACTGCAAGGCCACCATCAAGGCCGCGCGGGCGAAAAACCTGCCGATCTTCGGCGTATGCCTCGGCCTGCAGGCGCTGGCCGAAGCCTATGGTGGCGAACTGCGCCAGCTTGCCGTGCCGATGCACGGAAAGCCGTCGCGTATTCGCGTGCTGGAAGCGGGCACGGTGTTTGAAGGCCTTGGCCGCGAAGTCACGGTCGGCCGCTATCACTCGATCTTTGCCGACCCGAAAACGCTGCCGCAGGATTTCATCATCACCGCCGAAAGCGAGGATGGCACGATCATGGGCATAGAACATGCTCGCGAGCCCGTGGCGGCCGTGCAGTTCCACCCGGAATCCATCATGACGCTCGGCGGCGATGCCGGCATGCGGATGATCGAGAACGTGGTGGAAAAGCTTGCCAAGCGCTTGAAGGAAAAGGCGGCCTGAAAAGGCGAGGCGGCGGGCGCGCAACAGGCGCTTCCGCCGCAGTCTGATGCCATGGCATCGCAACCGTTGCGGCGTCAGATCAGGGGTCGAACACCAGGACGGGCTTTGACCGGCGCCCCGGCGTATAGAAATTCGCAAGCGCTTGCCGCCAGTCCGCGACAGGAAACCGCGCGACCGGCGGAAGGTGCGCCGCGCGCAGCAAGGGCCAGATCGCGGCAAACCAGTCCTGCCAGAGCCCTGGCGTGACACCGGCAAGGTGATCGCGAATATGGAAGCGCTGCGGCATGGGCCCGCCGCTGGCAAATACCGGTAGTTCCCCCGAGAGCAGGCCGTAGGAGACGACTGTCGCGTCCGGGCGCAGGCTTGCTAGGATCCGTGTGGCAAGACCTCCTCCGACGGCATCGAAGACGAGATCGCTGGTTTTTGCAAAGGCTGTGATGGTCTCGCGGTCGTCTGCCTGAACGAGGGTCATGCCGGATGCCTGCAGAGCCTTGAGCGGATGCGGAGACCGATGGATGCCGATGACGGACCGGGCTCCGGCAGCAAGGCACCATTGCGTAAGCAGCCCGGCGCAGGTCGAACTGGCCGCGGTCAGCAGCACGGTGCGGCCGGCAGGTCTGAAGCGGCGCAGCATCAGGAAGGCGGCAAGCGGGTTGATATAGGCGCGCAAGGCAAGGTCATCGTCGATGTCTTCAGGGACCGGAACGGCAAAGGCCGGATCGCAGTCCACATGGCTTTGCCAGGTGCCGGCGCCGCGCAAGGGCAGGACACGCTGTCCGACCTTGTAAGGTCCATGCGGCGGCGCCTCCACCACGGTGCCGACCCCTTCATATCCCGCAATCATCGGCGGCTGGACGCGATGGCGATAAGCGCCGGTTATCGGGATCAGGTCGGACGGGTTGATGGGCGCGGCGGACATGCGCACGCGGATGTGCCCGGGATTGCGCTCCGCAAGGCTGCGCTCTTCCAGAGATAGCACGGCATCCGGCGCGCCAAACTGACGATACCAGAGCGAAAGGGACTGCGGCACACACTCCGTCAACTCGGCAGCCCGATCAGCTTTTCGAACGCTTCCCAAGTGTCGTCCATGGCGTAAACGCCGGTGAAGGGAATGTTCACGTGGCCGTAGAGTGGCGTCAGCTGCCATTCGGCCGTCTCTTCATCGACGCCGGCCACCTGCTGCAGATACATTACGGAGGCAAGGCCGGTGCGGTCGGCGCCGCTCTTGCAGTGAACGAGGAGGGGGCCTTGCGCCTGCCGCAGCACGGCCACCAGGGCATAGCTCTCTTCGCGCGTCAGCCGCTTGTTGGCCGACATCGCAAAATCGACATGGGTCGCACCGTGAGCCCTGGCCACGGCCAGTTCATCCTCATACCAGCGGGCGCCGGGCTTTGCGCCGCGCAGGTTGATGATGGTCTTGATATGATATCGGTCAATCTCGGCGGCGAGCATGTCTGGCGAAAGCTGCGCCGAGCGATAGTAGCGTCCCGGCAGGACCTCGTGGAAATTGCCGGTCCATTGCAGGACGGCAAGGTAACCGAAGAGCGCTGAGCCAAGCCCGAGCAGGGCAAGCCCCGACCGCGTCAATATCCGTTTCATGCTCATGAAATGCCCTCGAACGGGCGCCCGTCGTGCCCAGATTTGAAAAAAGCAGAATGCCGCCGCAATGGCAAATTTAAGGCTTGCCGCCGCGCCCGGGAGCCTGTCGAAACCAAAAGTGCGTGAGCGGTTCTGGCTCGGACTGCGTAAAGCGAATAGACCGGGAAATTCGGGTCGCGCTGTTTTCCCCGGAATTCTCTAACAGCGTTCAACGACAAATGCATGAAAAACGTCCTTTGACATTTCGTGCAATCTTCGTCATAGACGCCACGAAATCGAAACCGCCGGGCGCTACAGTGCGCTCCGGCGGTTTCGCCGTTTCAGGGCACTTGCAACTCATTCGCAGACGCATGGAAAGACGATGACCGACACGAAAAACGCACTGGTTCAGCGCCTGGCGCTGTGGGGTATCCCGCTCGCCATCGGCGTCATGGGCCTGAAGATGCTGGCTTGGTGGGTGACCGGGTCGGTGGCGCTTCTGTCGGACGGGCTGGAAAGCTCGGTCAATGTGACGGCAGCCTTCATCGCCTATTTCGTCATCCGCTATGCGCAGCGTCCGGCCGATGACGACCACCAGTTCGGCCACCACAAGGCAGAATATATTTCGGCGGTCATCGAGGGCGTGCTGATCGTCGTCGCCGCGCTTCTGATCGTCAAGGAAGCCTGGGGCGGACTTATGGAGCCGCGCCTGCCGGATGCGCCCGTGCTCGGCCTTGCCATCAATGCACTCGCCGGCGTCATCAACGCGGCCTGGGCAACGCTTCTCATCCGCATCGGCACCAGCCATCGCTCGCCGGCGCTAAAGGCGGATGGCCACCACATCATGTCGGATGTCGTCACCTCCGTCGGCGTGCTGATCGGCCTGGTGCTGGCCATCATAACGGGTTACGCCATCCTCGATCCGCTACTCGCCATCATTGTCGGCATCAACATTCTCTATCAGGGTGGCAAGGTCATTTCCCATTCGGTGGGCGGGCTGATGGACCGGGCGGTCGAGCCGGAAGAGGAAGCGGCGATCAAGGCAGCGATTACGGCCCATTCGGCCGGCGTGCTTGACGTGCATGATCTGCGCACCCGCCGGGCCGGCGCCGTCGCCTTCATCGATTTCCATCTGGTGGTGCCGGCTTCGATGACAGTCATTGCGGCGCATGCCATCTGCGACCGCTTGGAAGATGCGATCAAAGAGGCTATTCCCGGCGCCTCTCTCGCCATTCACGTGGAGCCCGAAGGCGAGCGGGCACATGGTATGAAGGTTCAGGTAGAAGGTCACGAACAATGAGCATGACGGATGTCAGCGGGCTGTCGCAGCTCGGCCAGAAGGTGGATGCCCCGCAAAGTCCGGAACAGGCCGTTCTGGAAAAAGTGCCCAACAGCAATGCCGGCACCGATTATGTCGTGCGCTTCACCGCGCCGGAATTCACCTCGCTCTGCCCGATGACCGGCCAGCCGGACTTTGCGCATATCGTGATCGACTACATCCCGAACGGCTTTCTGGTCGAATCGAAATCGCTAAAACTGTTCCTGCAGTCTTTCCGCAACCATGGTGCCTTTCACGAGGATTGCTCGGTCTATATCGCCCGGCGCATCGTGGAGCTTCTCGATCCGAAATGGCTGCGCATCGGCGCTTACTGGTATCCGCGCGGCGGCATCCCGATCGATGTGTTCTGGCAGACCGGCGAGCTTCCGAAGGGTGTCTGGCTCCCCGACCAAGGCGTCCCCACCTACCGCGGCCGTGGGTGAGCTGCGACGGCGTAGCCGGCAAATCGCTCCAGTGGAGCGATTTGAGCAGCGAACGCCCTGAGCCAAAGCGAAGGGCCGGGGCGAAAGCCAGCTGCGACGGCGTAGCTGGCAAATCGCTCCAGTGGAGCGATTTGAGCAGCGAACGCCCTGAGCCAAAGCGAAGGGCCGGGGCGAAAGCCAGCTGCGACGGCGTAGCTGGCAAATCGCTCCAGTGGAGCGATTTGAGCAGCGAACGCCCTGAGCCAAAGCGAAGGGCCGGGGCATAGCCAGCTGCGACGGCAAAGCCGGCAAATCGCTCCAGTGGAGCGATTTGACAGACTGCTGACAAAGTCAATGACATCGCCGGGATCGGCATTGACGACGTCTTTGCCCCCTCGCCCCGCGTGCGGGGAGAGGGCTGGGGTGAGGGGCTTTAAACTTTTGATTAGGCAGCGAATTAGCCCCTTATCCCGCTGCCGCGACCTTCTCCCCGTCAAGACGGGGCGAAGGGCCCTTGCAGCCGCCCGTCACTCCAATCTTGAGGTCAAGAAGGTTTGTCAGCAAGCCGGCAAATCGCTCCAGCGGAGCGATTTGAGCAGTTACGCAAAATCGCTGTCGTCGCTGTTGTCGAAATCGCTGTCATCACCGCCCCAGCTGGCGTCGGCCTGCTGGATGTCGTCGTCGGCTGACGTGTCCGGCACGTCGCTGGCATCGATCGTCTCGTTCGGCGCATCGCCATAATAATTGTTGATCACCGTTTCCTCGATCGGCCCGCCGCCAAACCCTTCGGCGGCCGGATTGCCGAGGCCTAGGCCCGACATGTGGTTGCTGAAAATGCCACTCAGCGAATTGGCAAGCAGCATGCCGCCAGCAACGCCTGCCGCCGTTCCGAGTGCGCCGGTGAGGAAGCCGCCGCCGCCCATGGACGGGCCGCGCGCTGCAGACCAGGGACCGGACGGCTGAGGCGGGTAGGCCGGTTGCTGTGCATAGCCCTGCGGCGCTATCGGAGCCTGCTGTTGTCCATAGCCTGCCGATTGCGGGCTGCCCCAGGGGCCGGCAGCCGGAGCTTGTGATTGCACGGGGGCTTGCGCTGGTCGGGCGCTTGGTGCCGGGGTGCGCCCGGAGCCGAAGATCGAATCCAGAAAGCCGCCGCGGGCCTGGGGCTGTTCCTGCACTGCTGCCGCTTCAAGCTCCCGAATGCGCGCCTCAAGCTCGTTGATACGGGCGGATGCCGCTTCCAACCCCTTTTCCTGCACGATGACGGCCTGCGCCAGGTAATAGGGCGCCGACGGCGTCAGGCGCATCGCATCGGCAATCAGGCGCTCGGCTTCGGGATCGCGCGGCGTGCTGCTGGCCGTGCGGATACGGTCGAACAAGGCGCTCAGCAGTTGGCGTTCTTCCGGTGACATGGTCATCTCCTCGACAGGCGCGCCCGGCATCTCGATGCGGCAGCGGCGGCGCCGGTGGTTGCGTTGTTTTCGACAAGCATCGTGCCTGCCGATGCCTTCGCGGGCAAGCCCTGCCCATGAGGAGAAAATGGGGCCGGATTCGGGCTTTTTCATCAGCGGCGATTGTTAAATCGCCGTAAGCTTCGGGAGCGTCGAGCGCCCCCGAAGCCCCTGCCGCGTGGGGCTTTTCAGCCGAATGCCAGCGACAGGCCGGCAAGGGCGGTGAGACCGCCGGCAATGCGCGTCAGCACCGGTGCGGCACGTCCGGCCGCAAGGCCGACAACAATGCCGGCCGCGTGCAGGAAGGCGGTGGCGATGACGAAGCCGACGCCGAATTTCCAGGCGCCTGCCGCGCCCAGTTCCGCCCCATGCGCATGGCCATGGAACAGCGCAAAGACGGCGACGATGGCAGCCGAGATGGCGACCGGAAGACGCACGGCCATGGCCACGAGCAGGCCAAGCCCGATGACCGAGGCCAGAATGCCGGGCTCGACGAAGGGAAGCTGAACACCGACGAGAGCAAGGGCAAAGCCGAGCGCCATGGTGGCGACGAAGGTGGCAGGTACGATGACAAGCGCTGCCCGGCGCCCCGGCACGGAAGCGATCTGCGCCGCCCACAGGCCAACCGCCACCATGGCCAGCACATGGTCTGCCCCAAACAGCGGATGCGACAGGCCGGCGGCAAAGGATCCATGCGCCAGCGGATCGAGATGGGCAAAGGCAGGTGCGGCGGCTGCCGCAAAAGCGGCGGCGGTCAGCGTGAGACGTTTCAACATGACAAGTTCCCCTTGAATGGATTTGGCGGCGCCGACGGTGGGAGCCCGCCGCAACGCAATCGCGACAAGATTAGGCAGTGCCTAAAAATCTGTCCATCCGCAAAATGACGAAGACGGTATTCACCTTACGGCACGTTACGGCGCGCTTCCTCGCGAATGGCGCATTGTTTTGTGGCGGCGAACGCATTATGTCCGGGGTTAGGAAATCCACACTGGAGACTGCTCGATGCTTGATGAGAACGACGACGACAAGACGAAGGAATTGGCGCTCGGCAAGGAAACGGAGGCGAACCTTTTCAAGTCGCGTTCGATCTTCATCTATGGCGGCATTACCCAGGAACTGGCGCAAAAAGTCTGCACGCAGCTTGTGGCGCTGGCAGCCGCCAGCGATGACGACATCCGCATCTACGTGAACTCGCCGGGCGGCCACGTGGAATCGGGCGATTCCATCCATGACATGATCAAGTTCATCAAGCCGAAGGTATGGATCATCGGCACCGGCTGGGTCGCCTCCGCCGGCGCGCTGATCTACGTCTCGGTTCCGAAGGAACGCCGCATCTGCCTGCCCAACACGCGCTTCCTCCTGCACCAACCGTCCGGCGGCACCCGCGGCATGGCCTCCGATATCGAGATCCAGGCCCGCGAAATCATCAAGATGAACCAGCGCCTGATCAAGATTTTTGCCAAGGCCACCGGCCAGAGCGAAGACAAGATCGCCAAGGACATCGACCGCGACTACTGGCTATCGGCCGAAGATGCCGTTGGCTACGGTCTGGTCTCGAAGATCGTCGAAAGCCAGTCGGAAATCGGCTGAGCCTTTCGCAAACCCTGTTTGCCGTAGAATTGGGCCCGTCGGTATCAAGCCGGCGGGTTTTTCATGTCCGGGACCTGAAGGGCAAACCGCCCGGGACGGAAAATTTCGGCGGCCTTTGACGAGTGCTCTTCGCTTTTGCCTTGTCTGTGCTGCCCTTTTTCGAAACAACCGCTTCCATGAGCATTCCGACAAAACACCCCTTCGCCTTCGATCCCACCTATGGCCTGTCGCTGGAGGCGCTGCTTGCGCTTCGCGCGCCGGAGGCGCCGAAGGGTTTCGACGCCTTCTGGAGCCGGCGCTACAAGCGCGCGCTTGCCCTTGCGCCTGAACCGCAGCTGCGGCCAAGCCCGCTGTCGCATCCCGATTTTCGCGTCGAAGAGCTTTCCTACACCTCGACGGACGGCGTGCTGATCGGCGGCTGGCTGTTGACGCCGGCGCATGAAAAGCCCCGCCGCGGCATCGTCGTCGGCCATGGCTATGGCGGGCGCGAGGCGCCGGATTTCGATTTTCCGGTGCGTGATGCGGTGCTTCTGTTTCCCTGCTTTCGCGGCCTGTCGAAAAGCCCGCATCCGCCGATTTCGCCGCAATCGCACTGGCACGTGCTGCACAATATCGACGATCCGGACAAATACGTCATCGGCGGCTGCGTCGAGGATCTGTGGATTGCGGTCTCTACGCTTGCCTCCCTTCACCCGGAAGTGGCCGGCCGCATCGGCTATAGCGGCATCAGCTTTGGCGGCGGCATCGGCGCGCTCGCCATGCCCTTCGATCCGCGCATCGATCGTGGTTTTCTGGAAGTGCCGACCTTTGGCAACCGGCCGCTCTGGCTGACCCTGCCGACAAACGGCAGCGGCGCTGCCGTGCAGATTTACCGCAAGCGGCATCCGCAGGTGGATGAGGTGCTGCGGTTCTTCGATGCAGCAACCGCCGCCACCCGCATCGAGGCCCCCATGCTGGTGGCCGCGGCGCGCTTTGATCCGTCCGTCGCTCCGCCCTGTCAGTTCACCATCGCCAACGCGCTGCCGCCATCAAAGTTTAATGAAACTTTCATTCTCGATGCCGGGCATTTCGATTATCCTGGTTCTGCAGCGCAACATGCGCAATTATCGCAGAAGATCCGGCGGTTTTTCGGGGTGCCATGAACAGGGAATATCTGCGCTGGTACAGTCAACGGCTCCACAGAGACATGGAGCTTCTCGTTTTCGGCCATGCCGGCGCAAAAGTTCTGATGTTCCCGACCCGCGAGGGCCGGTTTTTCGAATATGAACAACTGGGCGTGGTTGAGAGCCTCGGCGACAAGGTGAGGGCAGGGCAGCTTCAGCTTTTCTGCATCGAGGGGCTGGCGAGCGAAAGTTTCTACGATGGCAACCGCCCGCCCGCCGAACGCATCCGCCGCCATGCCGCCTTTGAAGACTATGTGCTGAACGAGGTTCTGCCGCTGATGGCGGCGAAAAACCCGCATGACTGCACGATTGTGCAGGGCTGCAGCCTCGGCGCCTATCAGGCGATGAGCCTTGCGCTTCGCCACCCGCATCTCTTCCGCAAGCTTGTGGCCTTTTCCGGCCGTTATGACCTGACGCTGAAGGTGGACAGCTTCGGTGACCTCATGGATGGCTATTACGACGACGAGGTCTATTTCCGCACGCCCACGCATTTTCTGCCGGGCCTTGAGAGCGACTGGCGCCTGGAGCGTCTGCGCCAGATGGAGATCGTGCTCACCATCGGCGAGGCCGACCCCTTCCTCGACAACAATTTTCACTTGAGCCGCCTGCTGGCCGAAAAAGGCATCGACCACCGCCTCCACCTCTGGACCGGCCGCGCCCACCGCGGGAGTGCGTGGCGGAGGATGGCACCGCTTTATATTTGAGGGGTGGAGGCTCCCGCGCCGAGAATTGGGCGTACGCTCGCCGTGCCTTGCTCTGCCATCTGCGATCTTCAGGAAGAATTTGAGGCTATTGTCAGCCGGTCACATGTAAAGCGACGATCGCGAAAAGCGGCACATCCTCCGCATACTCGATCTTCGAGACAGCGCTGCAGGGATATCTTGCTGGGCACCTGTATCACCTTGCGGACCTCGGCCAATGCCTTCCGATCCTTCAGCTATGGCGAGAAATGGACATCGGCTTTGCCGGTTCGGGCCTTGTAAGGCAGCGTTGTCTGATGCCCTGTTTGTCGCCGCTGCAGAGGACGATGGGGCTCCGGGCCGGATCATCAATGCCGCCTCATTTCTTTACAATTGAACCGATGATTCCCAGCAGCCCATTGGCAAGCTGTTGGGTTTGCTCCCGCTGCGCTTCTTGTGTGCGGATCGCATTCTGGATCTGCGTCGGACTCAATTCACAAGAGTGTGCTACCAAGTCGGATGATAGGAACCCTCGTTTTCCGCTGCTGAGGGATACTTCGCACCAGACGTATCCGGTTGCCGACGTTGAGCTTCCTAGAATTACAACCTCGATGTTGTTTGGAAGACGCATTATTGCCGGGAATGTCTTTCCCGGCCCGCTGCGAAGATTGGAAGAGTTTCCAGACTTATTCAAAACGTAGGAGATCGGAAGTCCTGATCGACTATCCAGCTGGTGACTTTCTGCTTTGGGAACGCCTGACCCGTCGCCGAGATTGTTTTCAGCTTCTCTTTCCGATCCGGTGTTCTGAATCGGTTGATAAACGCCAAGAATTCTTTTGCAGTCCTCAATCGACAAGCCTCTACTTAGTGTTTCCAACGAATATTTTTTATAATTATCAGCTTCCGTGAATTTCATCGAAGAATTGTCGTACGCGTACCTGCACAACTGCGCATTGGAGAGGGCGCGTAGCACGCTTAATTCTTGCTCCTTATCTGCTTCAGAAACTGACTTCATTCCCAGCTTTAAGCGGCAGGTGTCGATTGTTTCACCGGTCTCCTTGGATTTATTCACGAAAGTCAACTGGCTCGTGTCATTGCTCCATGACCGCCTGTCAGCGGCGAGTGCCCTCCCACATATCTCGACTGACGTTAATCCTATCGACGGCAAATACTGAGACGATAAAGCCTTCGAGTCGCCCCCTGTTGCGTCACCACAAGTAGGTAGACTTACAAATTCGCAAAATTTCGGCATATCTTGACCGAAAATCTCGAGTCTTATTGTTTTTACCAGTGTGTATACAGTAAAAATCACAATTGGAATCGATAGAATTATATAAATTAAGCGCCTGGAAAATGTTATGTCTTTTCTATTGAGCAGCGGAAATAGAGGCACAATGCCGCTGGCCATTATGCTGATTATAAGTGTTAGTTCTATGCTTAGTGTTTTCATCGGCATAGTTCGTTTCTTGGGAACGATTGATATTAATCCATAAAATTGTCGCCAAGGCAACGATAAGTTGAATTTTTAATTTCCTTTCCAAAGTAAGCTTATCTAGGATATGAATTCCAAATTGATTTCTAAATTTTTTGCCTGTTTTATTTATTGATATTTGTATTGTTCATTTGTTGGTTGAAACGAAATCATGTTGCTTAGAGTCTTCGTAAATGCATCGGTGGCCATTGAGGTTCATTTAAATGAAGATTGTGCGGGAGAATTATCAACTTCAATTACATGAAAAACCCCGCCGAATCTCTCCGGCGGGGTCCCACATTCCCTCAAATCCCCAAGCGCTTCTTCGCGCTCTCAGAACTCCACAGCCCGATCGCCGTTCTCGTCCTGAATGCGGGTCGGCAGGCCGATCTTGTTCAGGAGGTTGATGAAGGGCTTCGGCGGCAGTTCTTCGACGTTGGCCATCTTCTTCACGTCCCATTCGCCCGTGGCGACCAGCATGGCCGCAGCAACCGGCGGGACACCCGCTGTGTAGGAGATGCCCTGGCTTCCCACTTCGTTGTAAGCTTCCTTGTGGTCGGCGACGTTGTAGAGGAAGACGGTTTTTTCCTTGCCGTCCTTGAAACCCTTCACGTAGTCGCCGATGCAGGTCTTGCCTTCGTAGTTGGGGGCAAGCGATGCCGGGTCGGGCAGGCAGGCTTTGACCACCTTCAGCGGGACCACTTCGGAACCGTCAGCAAGCTTCACCGGCTGTTCGGAGAGAAGGCCGATCGACTTCAGCACGGTGAAGACGTTGATGTAGTGATCGCCAAAGCCCATCCAGAAGCGCACGTCGGCGCCGTCCATGTTTTTCGCCAGCGAATGCACCTCGTCATGGCCGCAGAGATAGGCGCGGCGGGTGCCGACGACCGGCAGGTCATAGTCCTTGCCGATCTCGAACATCTTGTTGACCTTCCATTCGCCGCCCTGCCAGGAATAGACGACGCCGGTGAACTCGCGGAAATTGATTTCCGGGTCGAAGTTCGTGGCGAAGTATTTGCCGTGGCTGCCGGCATTGATGTCGACGATGTCGACGTCCGTCACCTTGTCGAGATATTCGTCCTTGGCGAGCTTGGCATAGGCGTTGACCACGCCCGGATCGAAGCCGGCGCCGAGAATGGCGGTGATGCCTTTTTCAGCGCATTCTTCCGCACGCTTCCATTCGTAGTTGCCATACCACGGCGGGGTTTCGCAGATCTTGTTCGGCTCTTCGTGGATCGCGGTGTCGATATAGGCCACACCGGTGTCCATGCAGGCGCGCAGCACCGACATGTTCAAAAAGGCGGTGCCGACATTGATGACGATCTCGGTGCCCAGCTTCTTGATCAGCGCCTTGGTGGCTTCAATGTCCAGCGCATCGAGCGCATGGGCTTCAAGAACGCCTGCCTGCTTCATCGCCTTCTTCTCGTGAACCGAGGCGATGATCGCGTCGCACTTCGCCTTGGTGCGCGAGGCGATATGGATATCGCCCAGCACGTCGTTGTTCTGCGCACATTTGTGAGCAACCACCTGGGCGACGCCACCGGCGCCGATGATGAGAACGTTCTTTTTCATGATGAGGACTAACTCCTTCGTGTCCAATCGTCAGAAGCCTTAGGAAAGGCTGTGTTCGTAGTCCGTGTAGTCAAACTCACGGACCGTCCTGATGCTGCCATCCAGCTCGCGGATGGCGATTGACGGCATTTGCACGCCGTTAAACCAGTTCTTCTTGACCATGGTATAACCGGCCGCGTCCTGGATCGAGATCCGGTCGCCGACCTGAAGGTCATGGTCGAAATTGAATTCCCCAAAGATATCGCCGGCAAGGCAGGACTTGCCGCAGATCATGATGCGGTGCGGGCCCTCGTTCGGGCTCATCTTGGCGCTCTCGCGGTAGATGAGGAGGTCGAGCATATGGGCCTCGACGGATGAATCGACGATGGCCAGTTTCTTGCCGTTATAGAGCGTGTCGAGGACGGACACTTCGAGCGTCGTGGACTTCGTGATCGAGGCCTCGCCCGGCTCCAGATAGACCTGTACGCCATATTCGCCCGAAAAGCGCTTCAGCCGTTCGGCAAATTTTTCGAGCGGATATTCCTCCCCGGTGAAATGAATGCCGCCGCCAAGGCTTACCCATTCGGCCTTCCTCAGAAGCGGGGCGAATTTTGTCTCGATCTCACCCAGCATCCGGTCAAACAGATCGAAATCGCCGTTTTCGCAATTGTTGTGGATCATGAAGCCGGAGACGAGATCCATCACCGGTTCGACCGTCTTCACATCCCATTCGCCAAGCCGCGAGAAGGGGCGGGCCGGATCGGCAAGATCAAACGAGGAGGACGAGACGCCGGGATTGAGCCGCAGGCCGCGCGTGATGCCGGAGGCCTTGTCGGCATAGCGGGTCAGCTGGCCGACAGAGTTGAAGATGATCTTGTCGGCATACGAAATCACCTCGTCGATCTCGTAATCGGCATAGGCGACGGAATAGGCATGCGTCTCCTTGCCGAAACGCTCGTGGCCGAGGCGCACTTCGTTGAGCGATGAGGACGTGGTGCCGTCCATGTAGTCGCGCATGAAATCGAATACGCCCCAGGCGGCAAAGCACTTCAATGCCAACAGCGCCTTTGCGCCGGAAAGTTCGCGCAGGGTCGCGATCTTCTCCATGTTGCGCAGAAGTTTCGACTTGTCGATCAGATAATAGGGCGTCTGGATCACGGGCTGTTCCTCACGCTGCATAAAAACCAAGGCCCGCGAGGTAGGGAAAAGCGTTGTCATAGGCAAGCGCCAAGGGGAAATCTCTGCCACAATTTGACGTTTTTCCGGAAAAATGCGGAAAAGCGCATGGCGCAACGGTCCGCATCCATGTGAGGTGGCGCCAAAGATGGCGCAGGCTTGCGCGCCGAAAGGGGCATGGCGCCTGATTTAAAGCCCGACAGGCCGGTCGCGGCTGCCTTTCGGCTTGCCAAGCCGGCACGGTTCTGGTTCTGCAGACAGGTTCTTGCCGCCGCTATCCGGGTTTCCAGCATGCTGAAAGATTTTTCCATCCAGGCCTTCATCATGGGTCTGCTCGTGGCCTTTGTCGGCTTTGTCAGTTCCTTTGCCGTCATCATGCAGGGGCTCACGGCCATGGGGGCGCGGCCGGAAGAGGTGGCTTCGGCGCTTCTGGCGCTGTCGCTGCTGATGGGTGTGCTCGGCATCATCCTGCCGATCTGGAAGCGCATGCCGATCAGCATTGCCTGGTCGACGCCCGGCGCTGCACTTCTCACCAGCATCGGCGTCATCGAGGGCGGCTTTCCGGCGGCGGTCGGGGCCTTTGTCATGGCGGCCGGCCTCATCGTGCTGGCCGGACTGTTTTCGCCGCTCGGCAAGGCGGTGCGGATGATTCCGGCGCCGCTTGCCAATGCCATGCTCGCCGGCATTCTGGTCAATCTCTGCCTCGCGCCGGTGAAGGCGATTGCGTTCAACCCCGTCCTTGGCCTGCCTATCGTCGCGACCTGGATGATCGTCGTCATCTGGAAGCGCCTCTGGGCGGTGCCGGCGGCCCTTCTCGCCTTCGTCGCCGTTCTCGTCTTTGGGGTCGATCTGCCGCCGGATGTGTTTGCGCGGCTGGGCGGTGCCATTCACCCGGACCTCATCGTCGTGCCCCCGGTCTTTGGCCTGCACGCCTTCATCTCGGTTGCCGTGCCGCTGTTCATCGTCACCATGGCCTCGCAGAACATTCCGGGCATCGCCATCCTGAAGGTCAATGGCTATGAGCCGGCGCCGAGCCATCTGTTCGTGTCCACCGGCCTTTTTTCCGCGGTCGCAGCCCTGTTCGGGGCGGTGCCGGTCAACCTTGCGGCAATCACGGCCGCCATGTGCGCGGGCGAAGAATCGCATGCCGATCCAAAGCGCCGCTACTGGTCGGCGCTGATCGGCGGGATCGGCTATATTTTGCTTGGGCTTCTGGCCTCTGCCATCATCGCCTTCGTCGCGCTGTCGCCGCCGATCCTGTTGCAGGCGGTGGCGGGCCTTGCGCTCATCGGCGCCTTTTCCAATTCGGCGCAGGCGGCCTTTCGCGATGCCGAAACCCGCGAAGCTTCCGCCATCACCTTCCTTGTCACAGCATCCGGCCTTGCGTTTGCCGGCGTCTCCGGTGCCTTCTGGGGACTGATTGCCGGGGCGGTCATGCTGGGGCTGAAGCGGGTGGCGACGAAGGGCTGAGGTGCTGGAAATCCGGCGGCGCTAGTGTTATTTTAGCTCATGGACTTTGAGTTTGACCCGGCCAAAAGCAAGAGCAACAAGGACAAGCATGGTGTCGATTTCGTCGATGCGCAGGCTCTCTGGAAGGACAAACTCAGGCTTGTTATCAAGGCAAGGCATGTCAACGAGCCGCGATATGCTTTAATCGCCGAAATGCATGGGCGATTATGACTTGCCGTCTACGTGCTGCGCGATGAAACGGTCCGTTTGATTTCCGTCAGGCGGGCACGAGCCATGGAGAAAGAACGCTATGAAGACTATAACCGCAGCCGAATTCGATAAGAAGTTCGATGACGGAGAGGATGTCTCGGAGTATCTCGATTGGGAGAATGCTTGGCGTCCCAATGAGCAGATCGAGACCAGCTTGCGTCTGTCAGCATTGCAATTGCGGCAGTTAGACGCTGAAGCCACTCGACTGGGTGTGACGCGTGAAGCTCTTGTCGCTGTATGGATCGGCGAGAAGCTGAAAGGCGCGCCCTGGCCCCAATAACCCCTTGCGCTGCATTCTCTCTCGCGTTATCTCTCGGCTCATGAAGATTTCGGGCGAAACCATTTCTGCTTCATACGCTGCGGGCCGCATGGCTGACCGTGCGTCGTCGTTCGCCCTAAACTCGCTTCTTCTCCTCGGCCTTATCCGCGGTTGCCGGGTCCGTTGAGGAGCGCCCGGCGGCCGTAAGCGCCCGTCGGCAGAAAGCTCCTCGCAGAAAATCCCCGATTTGAGACCAAAAGCCTCTGAGGAGGCCTTGATCCACCGTCACGGCGCTGTAACAGCCTTGGGCCACAAGCGCCGACGCTGGACGCGAAGGAGAAGAACCATGGACGCCAAGAATTCCACTACCGCCGTGACCGCTTCCGGCATCAAGGGCATGCCCGACGCATCGCGCAAATACCGCGCCTATCCGCAGATCCAGATCCCCGATCGCACCTGGCCCTCGAAGGTCATCGACAAGGCGCCGATCTGGTGCTCGGTCGATCTGCGCGACGGCAACCAGTCGCTGGTCAACCCGATGGGCCATGACCGCAAGGCGCGCATGTTCAAGCTGTTGCTTGACATGGGCTTCAAGGAAATCGAGATCGGTTTCCCGTCTGCCTCGCAGACCGATTTCGATTTTGCCCGCTGGTGCGTGGAGGAGGGGGGCGTGCCGGAGGATGTTTCCCTGCAGGTGCTGGTGCAGTGCCGTCCCGAGCTGATCACTCGCACTTTTGAATCGCTCGAAGGCGCGCACAAGCCGATCATCCACTTCTACAATTCCACGTCAGAACTGCAGCGCCGCGTGGTGTTTGCCAAGGATGTGCCGGGCATCAAGCAGATTGCCGTCGATGCGGCCAAGATGATCATGGACATGTCTCAGAAGGCTGGTGGCGGCTATCGCTTCGAATATTCGCCGGAAAGCTTTACCGGCACGGAACTCGAGGTGGCGCTGGAGATCTGCAATGCGGTGATTGCCGAAGTGAAGCCGACGGCCGACAACAAGCTGATCCTCAACCTGCCGTCCACCGTGGAAATGGCAACCCCGAACATCTATGCCGACCAGATCGAATGGATGTGCCGCAACATCGACAACCGCGAGAACGTCATCATTTCGCTGCATCCGCACAATGACCGCGGCACCGGCATTGCCGCAACCGAACTCGGCCTGATGGCAGGCGCAGACCGCGTCGAAGGCACGCTGTTCGGCAATGGCGAGCGCACCGGCAATGTCGATGTCGTGACGCTGGCGCTCAACATGTTCACGCAAGGTGTCGATCCCGAGCTGGACTGCACGGACATCGAGCGCATCAAGGCCGTCTATGAATATTCCAACGAGATGGTCATCCCCGAGCGCCATCCGTATGTCGGCGAACTGGTCTACACGGCCTTTTCCGGCTCGCACCAGGATGCCATCAATAAGGGCATGAAGGCGATCAAGACGGCCAATTCTCCGGTTTGGGAAGTGCCCTATCTGCCGATCGATCCGCAGGATGTCGGCCGCACCTATGAGGCGATCATCCGCATCAACTCGCAGTCCGGCAAGGGCGGCATCGCCTATATCCTCTCTCAGGACTACGGCATCAACCTGCCGCGTAACCTGCAGGTGGAATTCCGCGAGGAGATCCAGCGCATCACCGACGAAGAGGGTGTGGAGCTGCCGTCCAAGCGTATCCACGAGCACTTCCTCAAGCATTATGTCGAGCAGCCGGAAGGCCGCATCAAGTTCGTCGATCACCAGACCTATCCGGCCGGCATGGAGCACAAGGGCGTGCGGGTCGTTTCCGCCGAGATCACCGACAATGGCGAGGTCAAGCGTATCGAGGGCAAGGGAACCGGCCCGATCGATGGTTTCATCAATGCCCTGTCGGCCTATCTCGGCATTGACCTGTCGGTTGCCGATTACTCCGAGCATTCGCTGCAGCATGGATCGAACGCGTCTGCCATTGCCTATGTCGAGGTGGAGCATCCCGGCGGCAAGCTGTTCGGCGTCGGCATCAATACGAACATCGTGGCAGCCTCGCTGGAAGCCATCGTCTCTGCGGCAAACCGGGTGATCGCAAGCCGCTGACCGGTCCCGGCTTTTCACGTCTACAGAACGTCCGATGCGCAAGCCCGGGCGTTTTGCGTTGCCGAGATACCCGCCTCATTGAAAGAGGCCTTCAGCAATTCTGCTGCAACGCCTCTGCCAGCACCTCATCGATGCGCGGGTCGTGCATCTGCGCCACATTGAAGCGCATTCTGTTGTCCGCCGTCTGGCCGAGGCTGAACACATTGCCCGGCGCCAGAACCACGCCGGATGCCAGTGCCTTTTGCGCAAGGCTTGCGGACCCCGCGCCATCCGGCAGGCGACACCAGAGGTAAAAGCCGCCGCGCGGGACAAGGACCGGTTCGATGCCGAGGCGGGCGAGGCGGGTCGTCACATCGCGGCGGGCATGGGAAAGTTTGCGGCGCAGGTCTTCCATGTGTTTGCGGTAGCTGCCGCCGGACAGGACATGGGCGATGATGTCTGCCGAGACGGGGCTCGGGCCACCGAAATTGGTCGCGACCTGCAGGTCTGCCAGTCCCTCGATCCAGTCGGGGCGGGCAAAGACATAGCCGCAGCGGATGGACGCCGAGAGCGTCTTTGAAAAACTGCCGATGCGGATCACCTGTTTCAAGCCGTCGAGTGCGGCAAGCGTGGCGCCGGCCTCCGGCTGGAAATCGCCGAAGATATCGTCTTCGATGATCGTGACATTGTGCTGGCCGGCCATGTTCAGCACGCGATGGGCCGTTTGCGGGGATAGGGTCGCGCCGGTCGGGTTGTGCAGTCCGGAATTGGTGATGTAGAGGCGCGGCTTTTCCGCAGACAGTACCGCCTCGAAGGCGGCGAGATCCGGTCCGCCGTCGGTCATCGACACGCCGACGATGCGCAGTTGATGCGCCTGCAGAAGGGCCCGGAAGTTGAAATAGCAGGGATCGTCGATCAGCACCGTATCGCCGGGGCGCAGGAGGAAGCGGCAGACCAGATCCAGCGCCTGCGTGCCCGTTGCCGTGAGCAACACCTGGTCCGGGCCCGCGGCAATTCCCTGATCGGCAAGCCGCGCCAGAAGCAGGCGGCGCAGGCTTGGTGAGCCGCGCGTCTCTGCGTAATCGACAAGAACGGCAGGATCGGTTCGGGCAAGATGGCGCATGGCGCGCGAAATGGCCTCCTGCGGCATCCAGTCGGCGGGAAGCCAGCCGCAGCCGGGTTTCAGCACGCCCTCTGCTGCATCGAGCGACTGGCGCGACACCCAGAACGGATCGACCGCGCGGGCCTGCGGCGTGTCCGCCCGGGCAAGGGAGAGCGGTGGCGTGGTGTTTTCCGCCACGAAAAACCCCGCGCCCCGCCGCGCCCGGATCAGCCCTTCAGCCACCAGCCGGTCATAGGCCTCCACCACGGTGGTGGCCGATACCTTCATCGTCTCGGCCAGCGCCCGCACCGAAGGCAGGCGATCACCCGCCACGAGCGCGCGGCTGTCGATCCGCGTACGGATGGAACTCATCACGTCGCCTGTGCGTGTGCCGGCGGCATTGCGGATCATGGATCGCTCATCTGTATTGCTTTTGTTGCCAGTACAGTTTGATCGAATTGTATTCCTCTGTTGCTGTCTCTGGCAAGCAGCCCGGCGTAAAGTGGCCGGGGCAGGTGTCGACGGTCGAGCCGCACCATCGTGCCCGCAAGAGCAGACAAGCGAGGGACAATGAAAGCGTCAGTGGATGGATGGATGTGCGGCCTGGCCGGCGTGGTGATTTTTAGCGGATCGCTTCCGGCGACGCGTGTGGCCGTGGCGGATCTTTCGCCGCTGTTTCTCACATCGGCCCGTGCTGTGATTGCCGCCGTGCTTGGCGCTATTCTGCTCAAGGGCCTGCGCGAAGCGCGCCCGGCGCGTGCCGATCTCCTGTCGCTTGCCGTGATCGCCGCTGGCGTCGTGGTCGGCTTTCCCCTGTTGACGGCGCTTGCGCTCAAAACCATCACCTCGGCCCATTCGATCGTCTTCATAGGTCTCCTGCCGCTGGCCACTGCGCTCTTTGGCGTGCTGCGCGGGGGCGAACGGCCAAAGCCGCTGTTCTGGCTGTTTTCCGGGCTGGGCAGCGCTGCCGTTGCAGGCTTTGCCCTCACAACCGGTGGTGCGGGCACTGTCTCCGGCGATCTGCTGATGCTTGCCGCCATCCTTGTCTGCGGGCTCGGCTATGCGGAAGGGGCGCGCCTGTCTCGCCGTCTCGGCGGCTGGCAGGTCATTTCCTGGGCGCTCGTCTTGGCGCTGCCGCCGATGCTGGTCATTTCCCTCGCAAGCCTTCCGGCCGACTGGTCGGCGGTCGGTGCCGCTGCCTGGGCAGGCCTTGCCTATGTCTCGGTGTTCAGCATGCTGATCGGCTTTATCTTCTGGTACCGGGGACTGGCGCTCGGCGGTATCGCGGCCGTTGGCCAGTTGCAGCTTCTGCAGCCGTTTTTCGGCCTGCTTCTCGCCGGCCTTCTGCTGCATGAGCCGGTAAGCCCGCTGATGCTGGTCGTGACACTCGGCGTCGTGCTGTGCGTGGCGGGCGCAAGGCGCTTTGCGAGGTAGGATCGCAAGGCAGGCGCGGCCGGACGCGCCGGATCAGATGATGCCCGCGATCCTGGCGGCCAGCGTATCGAGGTCGGCATCGGAGGAGGGGCCGGTCAGCACATAGCTTGCCTGCAGGCCCTGCCAGGTAACGAGGCCAATGTCGTCGCGGATCGTCTGGCGCAGCGGAGGTGCGTCGGTTTGCGGCTCGTTCGGCGTGATCAGCTTGGTGAAGGAGATGGCAATCACCTCTCCATCGCTGTTGCGGTAGACGAGCTGGCCGACCGGTCGTCCACCGGCGGAAAACAGGCGGGCGCCGACGAAATCGAGCTTCTCAGCCGCAAGGTTTGGAATGCGGAAGGAGACGCCGGTCGTTGCCATCAGCCAGTCAACGATATGGGCTGATTCGGTGGCAGGTACTTCCACCAGATGGCGGGTCTGGCGGGAATAGAGCCGGTAATAGGAGGCAACGTCGTCCAGCCAGGCACGCACTGGGTCTCCGGCGAGTTCCGCATAGGTCACCATCTGCGGGCGCCCGGCCACCAGATATCCGGCCGCGGTGCCAAGCCCGAACATCAGGAAGGATGCGGCGCAGACAAGACTGAACGAGGGGCGCAGCGTCCAGCGCGGCCGCTGCTCCTCGGGCAGGCGCACGGCGCGTCGCGGCGGCGTGGCGGTCTTGATGGAGCGCACGAGGTCCAGCGATACCGGCTCCTTCAGCATGGCCTTGAAGGCAAGGCACGCCTCGTCATCGGCCGCGCGCAGCGTATCGAACAACGCCCGCGCCTGCGGATCGGTGCCCAGCAGCGCTTCCAGTTCAAGCCGCTCCGGCTCGCTCAATTCGTTGTCGAGAAGCGCGCTGATGCGCATGTCGAGCGGCGCATGTCGAAGATTTTCCATCAATCAGGCCCTGCGTTCGCTGGCATGGGTTTTCTGGGCGGAAAGCTCGCGGCGGGCAAGCAGCATGCGCACGGCAACGGCGTCCGGCGTGATCCCCATGACCGTGGCAGCCTCGGCATAGCTCAAGCCCTCTACCGCGCAGAGCAGGAACACCGGTGCACTAGTGAAGGGCAGGCCGTCGAGGGCCGCATGACCGGAAGAACCAGCGCCAACACGTGTGCTCTGGGGCAAGGTGTCGGTATCGCCAAAATCCTTGGCAAGCGCGCCGGCAGCCCACAGCGTGCGCATTAGCATGAAGACCCAATGGTCCAGCCGCTGGTCTTCGCGCCGCAGGTGCGACTTGTCCACCGCCTCCTCGCAGGCGCGCACCACCAGCTGGTCGATGCCGGCCGGGTGTCTGGTGAGCGCCATGGCAAAGCGGCGGATCTGCGGGAGAAAGCCCACGAGGTCGCGCCTGATATCCGTCTGTCGGGTTTTATCGCTCATGAAAACCGCTGGCCTGACTGCTGGATGGAATGGTCTTTCATTCGGTAACGGGAAGAAACCAGATCTGGCTTTCCCCAGGCTGTCTCAGAATTGTGCCTCAATTACGGGAGGTTCGGCAAGATCCGGTGGATTTCCGTAGAAAACATGGCGTTTTTCGAGCGCAATTGCATCGGCGGCCGCGGTCAGCCCGTAGCGATCGCAGGAGAGATTCCAGGCACCCGGTTCGCCCGACAGCGAGAAGAGATTGTAGGCGGCCGGCGGCTTGTGCCCGCCGGGTCCCTGCGAGGCGGACGCGATGCCCACCACCGGCACCTGGCCGTGATGGGTTTTCAGCTGATAGACGGTGTTGAGATGGGTGTGGCCATGTAGCACGAGCTCGGCTCCGCCGACCGACAGCGCGGCGGCAAAGCGACGAATGCCGATCATGCGCTTGTGGGAGGGGGCAGCCCCGCGGATCGGCGGATGATGGATCATCACGACGCGAAACAGGCCTTCGTCCTTTGCCCGGTTCAGCAGGTTTGCCGTTTCGCGCGCCTGGCGGGCGCTGAAGAAGCCGCCGGCGGAAAACGGCAGTGTTGCATTGGAAGTGGAGCAGCCGATGATGGCGAGCGGCCCGCGCCGACGGTAGGTCGGAAACACATGCTCCTCGTCCGGCCAGTCTTCCGGCGCGCCATCGCCGGAGATGAAGGGATACCATTCCCGGACGGATCGATCATGGGCGCCGGGCACATAGGCATCGTGATTGCCGGGCACCACCGTCGTCTCCAGCGGCTCGCCGATGCTGCGCAGCCACTCGCCTGCAAGCCGGATTTCGATCGACGTCGCAAGATTGACCAGATCGCCGGTGATCATCAGGTGGTCGGGCTGTTTCAGCCGCATATCGGACAGCAGCAGATCCAGTGTGTTGACCAGAAGATGCTTGCGGCGGTTGCGATGCCAGTTCACAAAGCCGGTGATGCGTTTCGATGCTAGTTCACGCAGGGTCAGGCGCGGAAGCGGTCCCAGATGAATGTCGGAGATATGCGCAAACTTGAACATGGGTCGAGACATAGAGCCAAGCACCCCTTCGGGCAAGGCATGGCGGCAGGAAGGTTGCAATGAACGGTAAGGGCATTCCGGAAATTTCAGGGCTTACAACACGGGTCATGGTCTTTCTGATGCACAAGGTCTTTGCCGTGACGCGCAGTATGACACTGGGCGTGCGCGCGGCCTGCTTTGACGAAGAGGGGCGGATTTTTCTCGTCCGTCACTCCTATGTGCCCGGTTGGTACATGCCGGGCGGCGGCGTCGAGCGCGGCGAAACCGTGCCGGCAGCGCTTGCCAAGGAATTGCGCGAGGAGGGCAATCTGGTCATTCTCGCAGAGCCAGAGCTTTTCCACGTCTACCAGAACCAGGGCGCAAGCGCGCGCGACCATGTGGTGTTCTACCGGGTCAAGGTGCGCCAGACGGCGCCGCGTCCTCCCGACCGGGAAATCGTCGAATGCGGTTTCTTCGCGCTCGATGCGCTGCCCGACAAGGTGACGACGGCCACGCTTGCACGGCTTCGCGAACTGAGCGGCGAGGTGCAGAAGGCGGACATCTGGTAGAGGTCCGCCTTCGCGTTTTGCAATCAGGCTGCAGGACCCAGCGCTTCTCGCCCATGCGGACGATCAAGATCCAGCACCGGACCGAGCGGCACGATCCCGGTCGGGTTGATCGTCGCGTGGCTGCCGTAATAGTGCCTCTTGATATGGGAGAAATTCACCGTCTCGCGCACGCCGTCATGCTGATAGAGGTCGCGCAGATAGGCCGACAGGTTCGGGTAATCGGCGATACGGGACAGATTGCACTTGAAGTGGCCGACATAGACCGCATCAAAGCGCACGAGCGTGGTGAACAGCCGGATATCGGCCTCTGTCAGCCGATTGCCGACCAGATAGCGTTGGCCCGACAGCCGGTTTTCCAGCTCGTCCAGCATTGCAAACAGGGCGTTGACCGCGTTCTCATAAGCATCCTGCGAGGTGGCGAAGCCGGCCTTGTAGACGCCATTGTTGACGGTGTCGTAGACTTTTGCGTTCAAGGCGTTGATCTCGTCGCGTAGCGGCTGCGGATAGAAATCATCCGTCGAGCCGGTCAGCCCGTCGAACGCGCTGTTCATCATGCGGATGATGTCGGCAGATTCGTTGGAGACGATGGTCTGTTCGACCGTGTCGAAGAGGACGGGGACGGTGACGCGGCCGGAATAATGCGGGTCGGCCTTCAGGTAGACCTCAAAGAGCGCATCCGAGCCGAAGAGGGGGTCGGAGGTTGCTGCCTCATCGTCCTGCGGGCGGAATTCCCAACCCTTCGAGAGCATCAGCGGGTGGACGACGGAGACGGAAATCAGCGCCTCCAGCTTTTTCAACCGGCGAAAGATCAGCGTGCGGTGCGCCCAGGGACAGGCAAGCGAGACATAGAGGTGGTAGCGCCCGGCCTCTGCCTTGAAACCGGCCTTGCCGGTTTCGCCGGCGCTGCCATCGGCGGTCACCCAGTTGCGAAACTGCGATTGCGAGCGCTGGAATTTGCCGCCTGTCGATTTGGTATCATACCAGACGTCCTGCCAGACGCCGTCCACGAGCATGCCCATTGATGTTTCCTTCCAATGTGTTAATCCGTCCGCCACACGGTTTTGTTGCATTCTGGCAGTCGGTGCATGAAAATGCGAGGGCCTGCAGGGTGACACTGTGTTCTCGTGTGAGCTTTTCCGTGGACGCCCCCGGAAAATGCTGGTAATGGCGATCAACCCACGAGGAAAATCGATCTGATGATCACGGTCCGGACACTTCGACGACGCTGAAAAGCCTGCACCGCGCTTGCGAGCGCTGCCGCTCTTCCCTTGTCCTGTCCGATATCCGGTTTTAGCTGATCATGAACAAGCATGACCTCGTCTACCTCACTGAAGACGCCTCCCACGATGCCATCATCGACCTGATCAATGCCGAGGCCTTTGGCCCCGGCCGGTTCACCAAGGCGGCCGCGCGCATTCGCGAACAGGGGCCGCATGACCGGTCGCTGTCGTTCATCTGCGCCGACGATGGCGAAACCATCGGCTCCGTGCGGATGACGGCGGTGAAAGCCGGTGATGTCGATGCCCATCTGCTCGGGCCGCTTGCGGTGCGGCCCTCGCACAAGAACCGCGGCATCGGGCGCGAACTGGTGCGCATTGCCATCGAAGCGGCACGGCGCAAGGGATCGCAGGCGGTGATTCTTGTCGGGGATCCGCCCTATTACATGCCGCTCGGCTTCGAAAAGGTCTCCTATGGGGCGCTCACCTTTCCCGGCCCCGTCGATCCCGGCCGTGTGCTGGTCGTGCCGATGGCGGATGACGTGCATCCGCGCCTGAAGGGGGTGATCGCTTGGCAGGACTGGCAGCCGATGGCGCTTGCGGCCGCTGCCGAATAGGCGTTTCACGCCCCCGGCTTTGTCCATTCAATCAGATGCGCATAGGGCACGCGGTTATAGGCCTCGCGTGCCTCCGTCGGCCCGCCGATCGCCGGTGGTTCGGCAAACGATACCAGTTGCAGTCCAGCCTGCAGCAGCAGCGTCATGTAGCGGCTCATCGGCCGGTGGTAGTTGAGAATGCGGATGCCGCGCCATTCCTGCCAGTCGGCATGGTCTTCCAGATAGCGGTCCACCTTCACATAGAGCTTGTGGCCTTTGCCGTCACGCACCCAGGCGGCCCCTCCGCAGGCGGTGATGAAGGGGTTGAGATTGGCAATCAGCAGCGTACCACCCGCCGCCGTCACGCGCGCCATTTCCGCAATGGCCGTCTCGATATCGGCGATGTCGATCAGCGTGAAATAGCTGACGACGAGATCAAAGCGGCCATCCGGGAAGGGCAGGGCCTCGGCCATGGCCTGACGGTAATCGCCTTCCGGGTCGCGCAGTCTCGCCGTCTCAAGAAGCGGCAGTGTCGGATCGATGCCGATCACCTCGGCAATACCGTGATGCGCCTTCAGGCGCCGGCAGAAGCGACCCTCACCGCAGCCGACGTCGAGCGCGCGGGAAAAGGTGCGGCCTTCGAGCAACCTATCGATGGCCGGATCAAGCACGAATTGCCGGTTGAAATCGCCGTCACTGCCCTGGGATGTCGTCCAGGCAGCGGCTGATTGGGACCAGCCATTGTCATCCACGCTCATGGCTTTCCTCCTTGCAGTCGAAACGCTTGCAGAGCCAGGTAATCGAATGTCCGCCCTCCAGATACTGCAGTTCACCCAGCGGTCTGTAACCGGCCTTCACATAGGCGCTGCGGGCAACCGGGTTCATCGTGTCGATATAGGCGCCGACGCAGCCGCGCGCGCGGGCTTCATCTTCGGCAAGTGAAAGCAGTGTCGCGGCAAGGCCTTCGCCGCGGCGGTGTTCGGGAATGAACAGAAGTTGCACGTAAAGCCAGCCGCGGCCGGTATGACCCGTAAGCCCTCCCTCTGCCTCTCCCGCATCGTTGCGCAGGATCACGGCAAGATCGCGCCGGTCGCTCTCGCCAAAACGAGCAAGATTGTAGGCAACCAGCGGGTCACGCACTGCCTTTTCGTCTTCGGGCGTCAGGCGGTCGGTTACGGTCAGCATCTGCGGCATGAGAAACCTCGCCTTGCGGGATGGGGAGGTTGGCAATTACCATAGCCGCCAGGGCGATCAAACCCCGGCCTGGTTGTCCCTTATGGTGACCAGCCCTATCGCCCCTCGCGCCACCAGAGCGCAGATACCGCCAGAAGCAGGGCGGCAAGACCGGCAAATCCGGCAAACAGCGGCGTCGTGTCGATGCCGCGCAGCACGGTTTCATCGGTGAGGCGGATCACCATCCGGTCCGGATCGTTGATGCGCACGGTGCCGCGCACCGGCAGGATGCCGGGAAGGCTGACGCCCGAGCCGTTCTCCACGCGCGCCACCAGTCCGCGCGTCGCCTGGGCATAGGGGGCAAGCGTCGCAGTGGTGGAAATCATTGCCTTGAATTCCGGGGCATCGACGGTTCCGATATGCACAAGCGTCGAGAATGTGCCGTTGCTCACCTCGAAAAGGCCCGTTTCGTCCATGCGCTTGTCGATGCGGTAAAGGCCGGGACCGGCAGCGGTAAAGGGCACGCTTTCAGTGCGGCCGGACGGGTATTTGATCGTGGCGGGGCCCGGATCGTCGCCGATGGTCTGGCGGGTTGCCTCCAGCGTGCGCCCGAGTGCGCGTGCCGTGAGTGCCTCTTCCTCCAGTTCCGGTTCCTTCATCAGCCAGTGGGCGATGCGTCGGTAGAGCGCCACATGCGGGCCGCCACCCTCGAAGCCGCGCGCCCAGAGCCAGCCCTGGTCGGAGAGCAGCATGGCCACGCGACCTTCTCCCTGCCGGTTGAGGACGAGAAGCGGTCGGTTGCCATCGCCCTGCATCACGGTTTCGCCCTGCGGCTGCGTCACGTCGATGGTGCGGAACCAGCGGCCCCAGGCCGGCGGTTCGGCGCTTGCGCCATCAAGGCCGCGGGTGACAGGGTGTTTCTTGCCAAGCTCCGAGAGGCGCGGGAAAAAGGCGGCGCTATGGACCTCACCGGTCGGTGCTGCCGGCAGCACCGTGGACAGCGGCGTCGAGGCAATGGAATCGGGGCCGGCATGTTCGGGGCCGGCGGCAATCAGCAATGCGCCGCCCTTTTCCACATATTGCGCGATGTAATCGTAATAGAGGATCGGCAGCACGTTGCGGTGCTGGTAGCGGTCGAAGATGATCAGGTCAAAATCGTTGATCTTTTCAACGAACAGCTCGCGCGTCGGAAAGGCGATGAGCGACAGCTCGTTGATCGGCGTGCCGTCCTGCTTTTCCGGCGGACGCAGAATGGTGAAATGCACGAGATCGACCGAGGCGTCGGATTTCAAGAGATTGCGCCAGGCCCGTTCGCCGGCATGCGGCTCGCCGGACACCAGCAGCACGCGCAGGTTCTGGCGGATGCCGTCGATCACATGGACGGCGCGATTGTTGGCGGTGGTCACTTCGCCGGGAAGTTCGGCGACGGAGAACTCCATGACATTGTTGCCGCCGCGCGGCACAGTGAAGCGGAAGGGAATGGGCGTGCCGGGGGTGGCCTGAAGCGTGGCGATGACCTCGCCGTTCATGCGCACCGTCACCGGCGCGGTCCCGCTTTGCGTGCGCCCGTCATCGAAGACGCGCAGCGTCATGTCCTGTTCTTCGCCGACAATGCCGAAGCGCGGCGCACGAACCACTTCCACCCGCCGGTCGAATTCATCGGCGCGGCCGGTGATCAGGCCGTGGATCGGGGCATTGAAGCCGAGATCGGCGTTCGGCCCCGGCAGGTCATGGATCTGGCCATCGGTGAGGAATACGGCTGCTCCGATGCGCGCCGGCGGCACGTCGGAAATGGCCGAGGAGAGGGCGGTGAAGAGCCGCGTCGAAGGCGTGTCGGAAGTTTCGTCATCCTTCACCTCGACGATGCGCGTCTCGATCTGCGGGAAGCGCGAGAAGCGGTCGCGCAACTGGGCAAGGGAGGCATCGGTTTGCGCCCGGCGCTGCGGCGTATCCTGGCTCTGCGACCGGTCGACCAGCACGGGGACGACGGTCGAAAGCGGCTGGCGGTCTTCTTGCGTCAGCGTCGGGTTAGTGAGCGCAAGAAGGAGGGCCGCAAGGGCCAGGCCGCGCAGCAGCGATCCGCGCAGTCCCCGCCAGAGCGAGATCGCCACGAGGAGGGCGGCGAGCACAGCGAGTGCTGCAAGGGCCGGCGATGGCAGGAAGGGAGCAAATTCGAGATTCATGGAAAGCGCCTCCTACTGGCCCAGCCGTTCGAGGAGTGCCGGCACATGCACCTGATCTGCCTTGTAGTTGCCGGTCAGCATATACATCATGATGTTGACGCCGGCGCGGTAGGCATATTCGCGCTGCATGTCGTCCGGCGGCACGGTCGGCAGAACCGGTGCGCCATTGGCGTCGATCGCCCAGGCGCCGGCAAAATCATTTCCGGTGATCAGGAGCGGCGTCACACCATCGCCGGAAGACGAGATCTGGCTGCCGGAATTGCGCGCATCCTGACGCGCTTCCACCCAGAGCGGGCTTCCCGAATAGCGGCCGGGAAAATTCGTCAGCAGATAGAAGGCGCGCGTCAGCACATGGTTTTCCGGCGTCGGCTCAAGCGGCGGAATGTCGATATTGGCCAAGATTTCCTGCAGCCGCTGTCCGTTGGCACTTGTGCCACCCTCCAGCGAGGTGAACTGATCGCGCGTGTCGAACAGAACCGTGCCGCCATTGCGCATATAGGCGTCGATGCGCGAAATCGCCGCCGCCGTCGGCATCGGGGCGGTCGCCGAGATCGGCCAGTAGATGATCGGGTAGAAGGACAGCTCGTCCTTCGTGATGTCGAGGCCGACCGGATCGCCAGGCTCGAGCGTCGTGCGATAGGTGAGGAACTGGCTCAACCCTTCGAGCCCCTGCTCGGAAATGCGATCGACATCGGCTTCGCCGGTGATCACATAGGCAAGGTGGGTCGTGTCCAGCCGCTCCAGCGCCTGCGCATCGCCGGGCTTTGCGTCCTGCGCCCGGCTTTCGGTCGGAAGACCGGCCAGCGGCAGGAGGGCGAGCAGCAGAGCAGCAGTGATGCCGCGTCCGGCTTTCGCAGGGCGTGAAAATCCGCCGTTGATGACAAGCACGATCAGGCCATCGATGAGGAGAAGCAGGAAGGCCAGCGTGAAGAGGGCAGGGCGCAGCGATACCGCTTCCCGGCCGATCAGGCTGTCGCGGGTGATCGTCAGGCCTTCTGCAGAGAGCGAGACCGGATCGAGCCGTGTGCCGGCCGGCAGCAGGTTGACGGCGGTAAAACCATCTTCCGAACCGTAGAGGCCGGGCGGATGGTCAAGGCTTGCCACCGGCATCTGCCCGGCAGCCACGGTGATCGGCTTTGCCGCGCCGGTCTCGGCCGTCAAAATGCCCGCGGCGGTCAGCAGGCGGTAAGGGGGAAGCGCGACGCCGGCCTCGCTACCGCTCGTCGCGGCCTGTGCCCCGCCAGCGCGGGCCGTCTGCACCAGACGGCGCAGCATTTCGACGAAATTGCCCGATAGCGGCAGGTTGGACCAGGTCGCCTCGGCGCTCACATGGAAGAGCACGATGCGGCCGGCTTCCACCTGGCGGGTCGTGACCAGCGGCGTGCCATCGGCAAGGCTTGCCCAGGTACGCTCGGCCAGATCCGGCGTCGGTTCGGCCAGAACCTGGCGGTTCACCCGCACATCTTCGGCGGGCGGCATGCCGGCAAAGGGGCCGAAGGTCGGGAAATCCGCCAGCGGCTGCGGCTCTGCCCAGGAGAGGGCGCCACCGAGTGCCCGTTCGCCGCGGCGCAGGATCACCGGCACCAGCGGGTCGTCGGTGGGGGCTGCGGCAAGCCGGGGGCCGGCAAAGCGGATCAGCAGGCCGCCGCGGGCGATCCACTGCTGCAGCGGCGCATAGGTATCGGCCGGCAGGCGGCCGATATCGGCCATGATGATGGCAGAGGGGTTGCCGGCCAGGATCTCCGGCAGTGCCGCCGACAGATCGGCGCCACGCGGCTCGATGATATCGGCATAGGGTTGCAGCGCGCGGCTGATATAGTAGAGCGGCAGAAGCAGCGGCTGCAGGTCATTGCCGCCGTCGCCGGACAAAAGCGCCACGCGGCGGCGTTTGAAGCCGTCGTCCAGAAGGTGCGTGGCGCCGGCCGTCGCCTTGTTTTCGATCGTGATGCGGGCAAAGTCGTTGCGCAGCTCGAAGGGCGCAGGCAGGGCGGCACTTGCGGTGGCAGCCCCTGCCGCAAAGTCGATGTCGGTCGTGGCAAGCGAACGGCCCTGCTGGTCAAGCGCATTGATGCGATAGCGCGCCGGTGCGTCGCGGGTCAGGCGGGCGGCGGTAACGGCCATGGCATTTGCGGTGTTGCTGACATCGGTCAGTGCCACGGCCCCCTCGCCATCGCCTTCGATCAGCCGGACGTCTGCGGGCGACAGGCTTGAAATATCGGCCATCATGTCGCCGTCTTCGGGCGTGGAAACACCATCGGCGAGGAATGCGACGGTGCCGGGACGGGTGCCGTTCAGCGCCTCCACCACCGCTTCGGCAGCACTTGCGCGCAACGGAACCTGCGGGCGGGGCTGGGCGGCGGCGAGCTTTTCGCGGGCAGCGGCGGCACTTCCCGGCACGGCATCATGGGTGGGATCGGCGGTCAGGACGAGCGAGACCGGCAGATCCGCCCGCTCGGCATCGCCGATCAGCATGTCGGCGGTTTCCACCCGCCTTTGCCAGTCGCCTGCCGTCGACCAGCTGTTGTCGATCAGGAGCACGAGCGGCCCCTGGCTGGACAGGGTGCCACTGCGCGGATTGAGCACCGGATCGGCAATCGCGAAAATGATGGCGGCCGCCATCAGCATGCGCAGGAGCGTCAGCCACCACGGGCTTTTCGAGGGCGTTTCCTCGCGCTTGAGAACCGTGGCGAGGATGGCGAGCGGCGGAAACACTTCCTGTTTCGGACGCGGCGGCGTCAGCCGCAGAAGCCACCAGATGGCCGGCAGAACGATGAGCGCAGACAGGATGACCGGTGTTGCAAAGGCAAAGGACCCCATCAGCGCGCTCCTGCAAGGCGCGGCGGGTTGCCGGAGAGATAGCCGTGCACCGCGGCCAGTGCCTCCGATGCCAAGTGATCGGTGCGGTGGAAGACGAAACTCCAGCCAAGCCGGCGCAGCGACTGGCCAAGATATTCACGCCGCGCCAGATAGGCCCGCTGGTAATCCTCGCGCAGCATTTCGGCACGGCCCGACACCAGCCTCTCGCCAGTTTCCGGATCGGTAAATTCGGTGCGCCCGCTATAGGGAAAGGTCTCTTCTGCCGGATCGGCGATTTCCACCACATGGCCGCGCAGGTTGCGGCGCGACAAAGGCGTGATGCGCTCCATGATGCGGTCGGCATCATCGAGAAAATCGCCGATCAGCACGATGTCGCTGGCGCCGCGGATCATGCCCGTATCCGGCAGTCCTTCGGCAAGCGGTGCATGCATGATGGCGGTTGCCAGCCGCTCGGCGGCGTTGCGAGCCGAAATTGGTTCCATCACGCCCGGGCAGCCGATGCGCTCTCCGGACCGGGCGAGGATTTCGGCCAGCGCCAGCATCAGCACCAGCGCCCGGCTTTCCTTGGAGACGGTGCCGAGCGTCGACTTGTACATCATCGATGGCGACACGTCGGCCCAGAGCCAGACGGTGTGGGCAGCCTCCCATTCGAGATCGCGCACATAGGTATGGTCGTCGCGGGCAGAACGGCGCCAGTCGATCCGCGCCAGGCTCTCGCCTTCGCTATAGGGGCGGAACTGCCAGAAATTTTCGCCGATGCCGCGCTTGCGCCGGCCGTGCCAGCCGGCAATCACCGTGTTGGCGATGCGGCGGGCTTCGACCATGCAATCCGGAACGAGGGCCGCGCGTTGTCTTGCGCGGGCAAGCACGTCATTGCCTGGGGTCTGCGGAACGATCTGGCCTATGGATGCCACGCCTGCTGATTACCTTGCTTGCGGCCACTGACGTGGCTCCGTTTATGTCTTGCGGCGGCCGGTCAGCCACGCGCCTGCTTGACAAGCCCGTCGATCACGTCGCGCACCGACATGCCTTCGGCGCGCGCGGAAAACGTCAGCGCCATGCGGTGCTGCAGCACTGGTTCGGCCAGCGCATGAACATCGTCGAGCGAGGGGGAAAGACGCCCCTCGTAAAGCGCACGGGCGCGGGCGCAGAGCATCAGCGCCTGGCCGGCGCGGGGACCTGGGCCCCAGGCGACATGACGGTCGGTCATCGTGTTGCCCTGGCCCGGACGGGCCGAGCGCACAAGCGACAGGATGGCATCCACGACCTTGTCGCTCACCGGCATCTGACGAATGAGCGACTGGATGTCCTTGAGGCGCTGAGCGTCGATGACGGCGCGGGCCTTTGCTTCCGAGGTGCCGGTCGTGTCGAGCAGGATCTGGCGCTCGGCGGCAAGCTCCGGATAGAGCACGTCCACCTGCAGCAGAAAGCGGTCGAGCTGGGCTTCCGGCAACGGATAGGTGCCTTCCTGCTCCAGCGGGTTCTGGGTCGCCAGCACGTGGAAGGGCGCCGGCAGGTCGTAGCGCTGTCCGGCCACCGTGATGTGATATTCCTGCATGGCCTGCAGAAGGGCCGACTGCGTGCGCGGGCTTGCGCGGTTGATCTCGTCGGCCATCAGCAATTGCGCAAAGACCGGGCCCTTGACGAAGCGGAAGGAGCGGCGGCCGTTCTCGTCCTGGTCCATCACTTCTGTGCCGAGAATATCGGACGGCATCAGGTCCGGCGTGAACTGGATGCGGTTGGCATCGAGCCCCAACACGGTGCCGAGCGTCGTCACGAGCTTGGTCTTGGCAAGGCCCGGAACGCCGACGAGAAGCGCATGGCCGCCCGACAGCACGGCAACAAGCGTGTTTTCCACCACCTGTTCCTGGCCGAAGATCACCTTCGACACTTCGGTGCGCACGGCGGCAATATCGGAAAGCGCCTGTTCGGCGGCAGCGACGATTGCCTTCTCATCGAGCGGAGTATCGGTGGAAGTCATCACGCCCATGTCGGTCTCCATCAGGCTCGGGTCCGGCGTCCTGCCGGCATGGTCGAATCGCGTCTTGTTCAGCGAGCAGTCCGTTCACTCCAACTTATTCGCGTGGCGGCGGCTGACAAGAACGTTATGAATGACTATCTCGTGACACGACCCATAAACCGGAACCATGACTGAAATTATGGCAGCTGAGACGATTCATACCGCAAGGGATGCGGACGGACTGGCGGCCCTGATTGCGCGTGCCGCCGAAGAGGCGGGACGCCGCAGCGATGGCAGCGCACGCGGTCTGCCGCCCGTCGAACGCTGGAATCCACCCTTTTGCGGCGATATCGACATGGAAATCCGCGCCGACGGCCGCTGGTTCTACATGGGAACGCCGATCGGCCGCCCGGCGCTGGTGCGGCTGTTTTCCACCGTTCTGCGCAAGGATGAGGATGGGCACACCTATCTCGTCACGCCTGTGGAAAAAGTTAGGATCAAGGTCGAGGATGCGCATTTCCTTGGCGTCGAGATGACGGCGGGCGAGCGCGACGGCGGGCCGGTGCTGACCTTGCGCACCAATGTCGGCGATGTGGTGGAGGTCGGCAGCGAGCATCGCTTGCGCTTCCTCATCGAAGGCGAACACCGCCAGCTGAAGCCCTATGTTCTGGTGCGCGGGCGGCTGGATGCACTCTTGTCCCGCGCGGTCATGTACGAACTCATCGAGCGCGGAGAGGTGATCGATGTGGAGGGCGTGCCGATGTTTGCCCTGCGGTCCGGCGGCGCGATTTTTCCCGTGATGCCCGCCGATGAACTGGACCAGCTGTCGCAATGAGCAACCTGTCGATGCATCCGGCCCTCGCCAATCCGGCCTTCTATTCGGCCGCGGAATTTCGGCGGCGTGCGCAAAGCCAGAGCGGCAGCCCGATCGAGACGGCCGCGCGCGAGCATGGCGACCACCTGCTGAACCCCGATATCATCACGCATCTGGAAGGCATCACGCTGAAGGATGCGGCCGTGCTGGTGCCTGTCGTCAACGATCCCGAAGGCGCGCGCGTGATCCTGACGAAGCGCACGGCAACGCTGCGCAAGCATTCCGGCCAGATCGCCTTTCCCGGCGGTGCCGTCGATCCGGATGATGCAAGCGTCGAGGCGGCAGCCCTTCGCGAGGCGGAAGAGGAGATCGGGCTGTCCCGTACCTTCGTCGAACCCGTCGGCCGCCTGCCGGATTATTTCGCCGCAACCGGCTTTCGCATCACGCCAGTGCTGTCGGTGGTGGAGCGCGGCTTCCAGCTGACACCAAACCCGACGGAAGTGGACCGCGTGTTCGAGGTGCCGCTTGCCTTCCTGATGGACCCGGCCAACCACAATCGCGGCAGCCGGGAATGGAACGGCACGCTTCGTCACTTTTATGAAATGCCCTATGGCGAGTGGAATATCTGGGGGATTACCGCCGGTATTCTGCGCACGCTCTATGAAAGGTTATACGCATGACGACCGCGTCCGGAGGTGGGCCCGAGGCCGCACATCTTGCCGATGCCGGCTGGCTTTCTGCCGCCCCCGTGCAGCGCGTGTTTTCCCTGCTGAACGCCGACGGCGGCGAGGGGCGCGTGGTGGGCGGCGCCGTGCGCAACGCGCTGATGGGCATGGCGATCAGCGATCTCGATTTCGCCACGACGCTTTTGCCGCAGGTGGTGATGGAGCGGGCGAAGGCGGCCGGCATCAAGGCGGTGCCAACCGGCATCGCCCATGGCACGGTCACGCTCGTCATCGACGGCCAGCCCTTCGAGGTGACGACGCTGCGCCGCGACATCGCAACCGATGGGCGCCACGCCGAGGTCGCCTTCGGCACCGACTGGCAGGCCGATGCGATGCGGCGCGATTTCACCATCAACGCCCTTTACGTAACGCAGCAAGGCCAGGTCATCGATCTGATCAACGGTCTGGCGGATATCGACAGTCGCACGCTGCGCTTCATCGGCGATGCGGCGACCCGCATTGCCGAGGATTACCTGCGGGTGCTGCGCTTCTTCCGCTTCTTTGCCATCTACGGCTCGGGCCGGCCGGATGCGGAAGGATTGCGCGCCGTCGCCAAGGCCAAGGACAGACTGGGCGGCCTTTCGGCGGAGCGGGTTTGGGCGGAGATGAAAAAGCTTCTGTCGGCTCCCGATCCGTCGCGGGCGCTTTTGTGGATGCGCACCACCGGTGTGCTGGGCGCCGTCCTGCCGGAAAGTGAGAAATGGGGCATTGATGCCATTCACGGACTGGTGGCGGCCGAGCAGTCGCTGGGCTGGGAACCGGATGCGCTTCTTCGCCTTGCCGCTATCATTCCGCCCGATGCGGTGCGGCTGAAGGCCCTGGCTGCGCGCTGGCGATTGTCGAACGCAGAGGCGCAGCGGCTGGTGAACTGGGGGCAGTCGCCGGTGCCTTCCGTCGAGCTTGCCGAGACGGCTCTCGACCGGCTGCTCTACCGCAACGGCAAGGACGGGCTTCTGATGCGGCTGAAACTGGCACTTGCCAGCGCCCGCCATGCCGCACAGTCCAATGACGCCGACATGGTGAAGGCCGCCCGCTGGTCTGCGCTTCTGAAGCGCGCGGAAAAATTCTCAAAGCCGAAGTTCCCGCTGAACGGGGCGGATGCCATGGCGCTTGGCGTGCCGGCCGGCCCCCGCATCGGAAAACTCCTTCAGGAACTCGAAACGCTCTGGGTCGACGGCAATTTTGCGATGGACCGGGCAGCACTTGCCGCCCGGCTCAAAGAGACGATCGACGCCGGTCTCTGACGAACAGGTCGTGCCGCTTGGGTACTGTTATGATCCATTTCTGGCGGGCGCTCCTTGCGTCCGCCACTCGACCATCGCCTGACACGCATGTGCATTGATCGGTCAGGCCCGCTTGCGGGCAGATCCGCCTCCAACACAAGGCCGTCTATCGAACAGCAGCCACAGCGGAAGCGTCGGTCGCTTGCTCACTCTGGATACGCGCCTTGATGTTGTCGATCATGGTTTCACGGATCACCGTTTCACCATGGGTGGTGCGAAGATGATCGACGGCCCGGCGCACGATTTCGGCATCTTCATCGGCGCGGGTATGCCAATCGCAACCCGGCACGAGCGTGCCGCATTCAAACAGTCTCATGGCTTCCTCCTTTGGTGTCGACGACGGCCGCACAAGGCGGCAGCCGTCGTCAGAACCAAACGGGAAAGAGCTGCAGGCGTTCCATCAGGCGGGTATGCGGACAGGCGCCCCAGATGCCACGAAACGGTCCGTGGCCTTGATCAGTCGGAAAAGGCCCAGGAATGGAAAACCGACGGATGGGCTTCTCCGGCCCGCGTCGTCTCGGGCACCGCTCTCTCCGGCTGGCTGTTGGCAGGCGTGCGGCCGGTCAGTTGCCGGCGCACCTGCGCCACGTAGAACGAAAGCGGCAGGTCCGTATCGCTGCGGGCCCGCAGATCGGCAGCCATGCGATTGATCATTTCGGGGGTATCGAGCGGACGGGCCTGGTCGGCTTCCCGCGGTACGGCGACGCTGTGCGATGTAGGCATGCGATCCTCCTCCGATGCAGTCCAGCAAAAGCTAGCATCCATAGCATGAAGTGGATCGCAAATTTGTCAATTCACGATTCCTTAATTAACCATCAAAAGCCCTGCGAATCAGGCATTTGCCGCACCCGCGAGCAATCGCCCGCGCCGCGTAGAGCCATTGTCCATCACGGCCAGCGCACCAGCGGCGGCATCGACGAGAGAATGGATTCGACATTGCCGCCGGTCTTCAATCCGAAGATGGTGCCGCGGTCATAGAGCAGGTTGAACTCCACATAACGGCCACGGCGCACGAGCTGCTCTTCGCGATCCTGATCGGTCCACGGGCGGTTGAAATTGCCGCGCACGAGGTCTGGATAGATGCCGGCAAAGGCGCGGCCGACCGCCTGCACGAAGGCGAAATTCGCAGACCAGCCGCCTTTGTCCGGCTGAGGGTAAAGCCAGTCGAAGAAGATGCCGCCGATGCCGCGCGCCTCGTTGCGGTGCTTCAGATAGAAATAGTCGTCGCACCATTCCTTGTAGCGCGGATAATCGGCGACAGTGTCATGCGCGCGGCAGGCCTCTTCCATGGCGGCGTGAAAGGCCACCGTATCGGGGTCTTCCTGTGTGCGGCGCCGGTCGAGCACCGGCGTGAGGTCCGCGCCGCCGCCGAACCACTGGCTGGTCGTCACCACCATGCGGGTGTTCATGTGTACGGCCGGTACATTCGGGTTGACCGGATGGGCGATCAGAGAAATACCCGAGGCCCAGAAGCGCGGGTCATCGGCGGCCCCCGGCATCTGCTTGCGGAATTCCTCGGAAAACTCGCCATGCACGGTGGAGGTGTGGACGCCGACCTTTTCGAAGACCCGCCCTTCCATCATCGACATGCGCCCGCCGCCGCCTTCGCCGTCCTCGCGAAGCCAGTCCTTCGGCCGGAACCGGCCGGGCGCCCGGTCGCTCAAGGGCCCTGACAGCTCATCTTCGAGGGCCTCGAAGCTTCGACAGATCGTGTCGCGCAGGCTTTCGAACCAGGCGCGGGCTTCAGCCTTCTTGCCCTCGATATCGTCCGGCAGGCCGAGCGGGATATGCGGTCTTTCCATGGCGATCTTTCCCTTCTTGCCGTGCCGACGTGGACTGGCGCCGACGCGTCGAATCGGGCCTAGAGCCCGCAGCGTCAATCGGGCCCGGACATAACCCGGCGCCCTGTGCGCAGGCAACCGCTGAACTGCGCCGGCATCAAGGCGTAACGCAGGGGCAAGCGGCGATAATCGACTCGCCATGCCTGCATTGCCGGGTTATCGTCAAAAATCGATCTGGAGCAAAGAGGTGAAGCGCATGGCCAAACCCCCGCCGCTTGACGGACTGAAGCGCAGGATCAACCGCCATCGGCAGGAGGTGAGCGGCCGACAGCACGAGGGCAACTTCGTGCGCCAGACCTACTGCCTGTCGCGCGAGGAGGCCCGCCGCAAAGCCCGCGAATGGTTCGACAGTTTCCCGAAGGCCGCCTACTGGACCGAAGTCGAAAGCTGGCGGCAGCTGGAAGGCGATTGCATCGAATTTACCATGCGCCGCCTGCCCACGGCTGACTGAGATGACAGGTATTCGCGCAAACGCTAAAATTATAACGTCCGGTTAAACCTAACCGCAAATCCTTGCCCGCTACATGTCTCCCATGCCTGAGCCAGACCGGTTAAGCGGTTGGCCCGACACAAGCGGAGAACCGATGTATTCGTCATCCCTCAATGCCACAGCCGCATCAGCGCTTTCCCTTCTCGGTGGCACAAGCCGGGCGGTGAACGACACGACCATCCGCGTCGCCTCCGGCCGCGATGTCAATAAGGCGTCCGACAACGCCGCCTACTGGTCGATTGCGACCACGATGAAGTCCAGCAGTCTGTCCTTGTCGAGTGCCGAGGATGCGCAGGCCTTTTCCGCAGCCATCGCCGATACGGCAGCCCTTGGCATGACCGCGGCAACCGACATCATGTCCGATATCCAGTCGAAGCTGATCCTTGCCAAAAGTCCGGGCGTCGACCGGAAGGCGGTCAATGCCGAAATCAGCCAGTTGAAACAGCAGTTGACGACCGTGATCGACAGCAGTTCCTTCAACGGCCAGAACTGGCTGAAGACGGGAGCCGGCGAGCGCCCTAAAGTGGAAAGCATGGTCGGCTCGGTCGCAAGCGACGGCAACGGCAATGTCTCGGTCAACGTCATTGATTTCGACAGGGGCGGCTCGACGCTTGTAGCGAAGGGCGATGCGGCTGATGGTCTGCTGACCCGCGCCTATTCCGGCACGAGTGCTTCCGGCGCATCCTACTACCTGCTCGATGCCGGTTCCACCGTGCCGAATGGCGCCGGTGCCCGTGAGATCGGCGTATCAGACGCCACGAGCAATGACGAGATCGACGGCATGATGTCTGCCGTCAACAGCATGATGGCGCGCATGATCGATGGCGGTGCTGCCATCGGCGCAACCAGCAGCCGCATCTCTTCCAACACGAATTTTCTGCAGAACCTGCAGGACATTACCCAGATCGGTATCGGCCGCATGGTGGATGCGGACATGGAGGAAGAGGCGGTAAAACTGTCTTCGCAGGGTGTCCAGCAGCAGTTGCAGACCATCGGGCTCAACATCACCAATGCCACGATGGCAAAGACAATGATGCTGTTTGCCTGATCGAGCCGGCGGCACCGCGCCGCCCGGGAGAGCTTCAGGCCGTTGCCCTCGACTGCTTCCCTTGTCTGTCGAGGCGATGCGCCAGGATGAAAGTGCCGACGGGGTCCGCCGTCGGCACTTTCATTTTGAAATTGGTTTCTTCAAAGGCAATGCCCCACGGCGCCGGACGAACGAAGGGACCATCGCTCTCGGTGCGCCCCTTTTAGCCTGCCGCCCTCAACGGCCGTTCCCTTCAAAGACGCTATCGGCCGCGCCGCGGCTTTGCCCTGGCGGCACTCGGGGTTTTGGGTTTCGTCGGCGCGGGGGCTGCCGGTTTAGGTGGAGCAGGCTCGGCGGCAGCGACTGGCGCGGCCTCGGCCTCGACTACAGTCTCTGCAAGAGGCTCCGGCGCGACATCCGGTTCCACAAGCGCTTCGGACGTCTCGTCCGCTGCCGCAGCAAGCGCTGCGACATCAGCCTCTTGAAGGGAGGGCTGGCTTGGCGCCTGCGGTTCCTCAAGGGCCTCCGGCAGATCGACGTCCGCCACCTCCGGCGCCATCTCCTCGATGGCGGCTACGGCCTCCAGGGGCGCTGCGTCGTCTGCCGGTTCGGCCGTTTCAATCTCGGTGGTCTCCACCGCGGCGGAAGGATCGGGTGCGTCCAGGAGATCGGTGAGGGCTGCAGGCAAAGGCTCCGCTTCCGGTGCTGCATCCACCTCGCTCGGAGGCGCGGCCAAGGCTTCCGGAATCGGTTCCGGCACCGGGATCGGCAGCGTTTCCGGAACAGGGGCAGGGGGCGGCACTTCGGCAATGACGGGGAGCGTCAGGATCGTGGCGTCCGTCAGGCGTGGGCTTGTCTCGTCCGTCGGCGCCAGCGCTGCCGAGCCGGCCAGCACCTTGCGCAGCGTTTCGGTGACCGGCACGTGGTTGGGCAGGTCCGTATTCGTATGGTGGCCGGCCTGCGGCACCAGTTCATCCACCGGAATGGCGTGGCGCGAATTGATTTCCCCGAACCAGTCCCACTCGCCCATGACGTCGATGACATCGCGGAACGGGCGCGGCATTGCGATGCGGGCACTGATCGTGATGATGCGGGCGCGGGCGGCGAGCGCCTGGGCGAGCGCGAGATCCGCATGGGCCAGCCGGTACAGCGCTTCGGAGATGACCAGATTGCCCTTGGAGTGGCCAAGGATCAGCTTGAAGGACAGGCGCGGATGGGCAAGCAGCGCACCCACCGTCTGGGTATCGAGGCTCGCTTCCGCCAGCTTTTCGATGGAGAGTTTCGGTGCCACGCCGAATTGCGGCCTGCCGAAAAAGTCGTCCAGCCGCTCGAACTGGTGGCGAAAGCCATTGAGATAGCCGAAGAGGAAATAGCCGCCGAGCGCTTCGGTCATCACGTCGGCAAGACCGTAGCCGGAAACAACCACCGCCACCGGCTTGTCGATGGCATCGGCGATGTTGCGGGCAAAGGCGGCAGAGCCGAGCGCAGACGAGCCCACCCCGGCAACCGCCAGGGTGTCGATCGTCTCGCCACCTCCCAGCAGATAGTCGTCGATCGTGTCGCAGAGTTTCAGCGATCCTGCGCCCGTTGGCGGCACGATCAGAATGGCGCCCTCGGCAGCAAGACAACTGCTGATATAGAAGGCTTCTTCCGCCGTGACCGATTTGACGTCGTAAAACAGCGAGTCGAGCGTCGTGTTGCGCCGGCGCAGGCTTTCCAGCGACAGGTTGCGCAGCGGCGAATGCTGGATGCGTTCCGGAAGGCTGAGGGTGCGGGCGAACTGGGTGATGGAATGGGTGAATGCGGTCGGGAACATGGGTGTCTCTCCGAAGCTGGGAGGAGGCTGGCAAGTGTTCTTGAATATGCATTCTCAAGCATAAGCTTCGCACAGTTCCCGTGATCCGCCAATACCACTTCGGGCTGTATCAGCCCTGCCAGTCAATTTGCCGCATTGCCTCGCCGGTGATCATCGCAGCCGAGATCGCCACATTGATCGAGCGCTGGCCTTCGATCATCGGAATGATCAGCCGTGCATCGCAGCTCTCATGCACGGCATCCGGCACGCCGGCACTTTCGCGGCCAAACAGCAGCACGTCATTGCCGGCAAAGCGGAAATCGGTGTAGCGGGTGGCGGCCTTGGTCGAGGCAAGCACCAGGCGCCGGTTTTCCGACAGCCGCCAGGCGTTGAAGGCCGCCCAGTTGACATGGCGCGTCATCGTCACGCTGGCGAGGTAATCCATACCGGCGCGGCGCAGGTTCTTGTCCGTGAGCACAAAGCCCGCCGGCTCGATGATATCGACGCCAAGCCCCAGGCAGGCCGCAAGCCGAAGAATGGTGCCGGTATTGCCGGGAATGTCGGGCTGGTAGAGGGCAATGCGAAGCGCGGTCATGGAGCAGCCTGTGGTGGAGATTTAGAACGCCAAGGGCTATTTCATCCACAGGCCCGTCATGCAACCGTCACGCTGCCGGCTTGTCGCCTGTCTGTGCAGATTCCGGCTTTTCAAATTTTCCCTTTGCTGGTAAACGCAGTTCGTCTTCAACGCCAGCCAAAGGAGGCCTTCATGGATATGACCGTGTTTTTGCGCTTCCGACCGCAGATTGTTCTGCTGCTGGCCTAAGCTCTCGCGGTTCCCGCAAAGCCTGACCTCTCCAAGATCGTTTTCGAGGCCGATCCAGGCCTTGCCATTTGAATTTCGCCGCGTGCCGGTGAGTGCCCCTGCGCCCAGATCATGCGCAGTCGCCGCGGCAGTCCGAGTGACGGAGCCTATTGATGTTTGCCTGGTTTGAAAATCGCGTAAACCCCTATCCGGCCAGTGAGCCGGCCCTGCCGCCGAAGGGCCTTCTGGCCTTCTGCTGGCATTATACGAAGCCGGTCTGGCCCTGGCTGCTGCTGCTTGGCACCTGCTCGATGGTGATTGCGGTGGCGGAAGTGCTGCTCTACCAGTTCCTCGGCAATATCGTCGACTGGCTGAGCAATGCGGATCGCACCACCTTCCTCGCGCAGGAGGGCGGACGGCTGGCCGCCATGGCGGGGCTGCTGCTTGTCGGCCTGCCGCTTGCCGGCATGATGCATACCGTCACCATGCATCAGGTTCTGGCGGGCAATTTTCCGATGATTGCGCGCTGGCAGATGCACCGCTTCCTGCTGCGCCATTCGATGACCTTCTTTGCCAACGAGTTCGCCGGCCGCGTGTCCACCAAGGTCATGCAGACCTCGCTTGCCGTGCGCGACGCGGCGATCAAGATCATCGACGTCTTCGTTTATGCGGCAAGCTTCTTCGTCTCGATGCTGGCGCTGGTCGCCTCGGTCGACTGGCGTCTTGGTGTGCCGCTGGTGCTTTGGATCATCGTCTATGGCCTTATCCTGCGCAATTTCATCCCGAAGCTGCGCACGCTGTCGAGCGAGCAGGCCGATGCCCGCTCGATGATGACCGGTCGTATCGTTGACAGCTATACCAATATCGCCACCGTCAAGCTGTTCTCGCATGCAGGCCGCGAAGAGATCTATGCCAAGCAGGGCATGGATGCCTTCCTCGTCTCCGTTCACAAGCAGATGCGCCAGATTTCGCTTCTCAACATCTGCGTCGATATCAACAATGCCGTCGTGCAGTTCTTCGTCGCATCTCTCGGCATCTGGTTCTGGCTGGATGGCAGCGTCAGCGTCGGGGCAATTGCGGTTGCCATCGGCCTTGCCATGCGCATCAACGGCATGTCGCAATGGATCATGTGGGAAGTGGCGGCGCTGTTTGAAAACATCGGCACGGTCTATGACGGGCTGTCGATGATGACGAAGCCGCACGAGATCATCGACCGGCCTTCGGCAAAGCCGCTTTCGGCCCAGAAGGGCGCCATCGTCTATGACGGCGTGCGCTTCCACTATGGCAAGCAGAGGGGCGTCATCGACAATTTCTCGCTCTCTATCCAGGCGGGCGAGAAGGTGGGTCTCGTCGGGCGCTCCGGTGCCGGCAAGACGACGCTGATGAACCTTCTCCTGCGCTTCTACGAGGTGGAGAAGGGCCGCATCCTGATCGACGGGCAGGATATCTCGCATGTGGCGCAGGACAGTCTGCGTGCGCTGGTCGGCGTCGTCACGCAGGACACCTCGCTGCTGCACCGTTCGATCCGCGACAACATCGCCTATGGACGCCCGGATGCCACCGATGCCGAAATCATCGAGGCGGCCAAGCGCGCCAATGCCTGGGATTTCATCCAGGGCCTGGCCGACCAGCAGGGGCGCCTGGGGCTCGATGCGCATGTCGGCGAACGCGGCGTCAAATTGTCCGGCGGCCAGCGCCAGCGCATCGCGATCGCCCGCGTCTTCCTGAAGGATGCGCCGATCCTGGTGCTGGACGAGGCGACTTCGGCGCTCGATTCGGAAGTGGAGGCGGCGATCCAGGAAAGCCTGTTCAAGCTGATCGAGGACAAGACGGTGATCGCCATTGCCCACCGCCTGTCGACATTGACGCAGATGGACCGGCTGATCGTGCTCGATGCCGGCCGGATCGTCGAAATGGGCACGCATCAGGAACTGGTCGAAAAGGGCGGCATCTATGCCGACCTGTGGAACCGCCAGTCCGGTGGCTTCCTGAGCGATGATGCCGAAGACAAGACGGAGGCGGCCGCGGAATAACGGCTTGCCGCATGCGATCACCATGCCGGGCCTGCATTGCGGCCCGGCATGCCCCCCTGTCTTTTGTCGATGCGTTTACCATTCCCCTTAAAGGCTTGGATTAGCTTTTATTTTAGGATGATCTCCTATTGATCTGGGAGAATGCGCGATGTCTATCATCACAAGCATGCAGCCTGATCCGAACGCCAATGGCCGCCAGGCCGTTGCTCTTCTCCTGCGTCTCGGCTTGGACCTCAGCCCTGTCAACTTCGAGCTGATGACGCTGCTCATCGAAGGGGAGAGGCCGGAGATCAAGCGTCGCTTCGCCCTGCTTCCCCGCCCCATCGATCCGCAGGAATGGGCCGCCATGGCCCGCGATATCCTTCCGCAGCACTTTCAAACCGGCCCGCGCCTGACCGCCGCCCTGTCGCTTCTGGATGCGGCCACGGAATTGCGCGGCATCCTGTCGGCCGTCGACGAGACGGTGAGCAGCAACCTGCAGAAGATCGAAAAGGCGGCCACATTGCTTCAGTCCGCACCCGCCCTGTCGCCGGCGCAGATCGCTCATGTGCTGAAGGCGGTGACCGATGCCTGTGCGGCGGAACTGGAGGCCACCCGGCAGGTCATGCAGGCGCTGGACGATTGGGCCGGACCTTCGGTCGCAAGACCGGCTCCGGCGACATCGGTCTTGGCTGCTTCTGGCCCATCCCCCGCCGTTGAGGCGAATTTTCCCGATGCCAGCGCCGGAGCCGGCGCCGTTGTCGGGCTTGTGGCCGCAGGCGCTGGCCTCCCCGATGCCGCCCGTCCGGTTGCTGCTGCACCCCTGGTCCACGGGCTGGCCGGTCGCGCCGCCCTGATGGGGCGGATGAAGGCGATGACGACCGACGGCCAGCAACTCGATGGGTCGAGCCTGGTGCTGTGCCGCCTCAAGGGCCTTGAAGCCTATCAGCGCCCGGCCATGATCGGTGCGCGTGATTTTCTGCTCGATACGCTCGGCCAGCAGGCCGGCCGGCTGATGAGCAAGGAGGAAATGGCGTCCTGGCTGCAGATGGACGAACTGGGCATGCTGGTGAGCTTCACCGACGACCTGTCGCTGACGGATCTCGGGCGCCGGATCGGCCGCATTCTGGAAACGACGGTGCGTCTGGCCCGCAAGCGCGTTCCCGACCTGCCGAATGTCCAGTGCCGGCTGGGTGCCGCCTCGGCGTTCGGCGCGGTCACGCCGGCGCAGCTTTACGACAGCGCACGCCTTGCGCTGCAGCGGGCGGAATTCCGCGGCGACGACACATTGGTGACCACGACGGTGTCCGGCCGCCTGCCGAAAGACCGGCATTATGAGGCGCTCTACGGCCGCCGGACGAATTAGCCGGCGCCACATTGCCAAACTTTAAGCCGCCGCGCGTCTTGCTGCGGACGCGAAAGCGCCTATACCCAAGGGTATGATTGACGCCCTGTTCCGCTTTTTCGAGACCCGTATCCGGCCGTTTGCCCCGCGGCCCGATCTGCAGCCACCCAGAGCGACCTTCGCCTTCATCTGGTTCTACGTGCGCCAGGCAAAGGCGCCGTTCCTGATCATGCTGGTGCTGGGTGGGCTGACGGCCGCCATCGAGGCGGCGCTGTTCTGGTTCGTCGGCCGGCTTGTCGATATTCTCGCAAGCGTCGACCGGGCGGCGGGCTGGCCGGGACTTCTGGCGTCCCATGGCTATGAACTGGCCGGCATGCTGGTGCTGATCGGCGCCGTGCGTTTCCTGGTGACGATGCTGACGGCGCTGGTGGACCAGCAGGTGATCACACCCGGCTTCTACAACATGGTGCGCTGGCAGTCCTACCAGCACGTGGCGCGCCAGTCGCTGTCCTTCTTCCAGAACGATTTTGCCGGGCGCATCGTCACGAAGGTCTGGTCCGGCGGGCAGTCGACGGGGGACCTCGTCACCTCGCTCATGGAAAGCGTCTGGTTCGTCGGCATATATGCGGTCTCGATGCTGGCGCTGATCGGCGGGCTCGACTGGCGGCTCGCCGTCATCGTGCTGGTCTGGGTCGGCATCTTCTCGTTTCTTGCCCGGTATTTCGTGCCGCGCATCCGCTTTCACTCGCGCGAGACGGCGGAAGCCGGTTCCATGCTCTCCGGGCGCATGGTCGATGCCTACAGCAACATCCAGACGCTACGGCTGTTCGGCCGCGACGAGGTGAACGACCGCTACATGCGCGAGGGCTTCGATATTTTCCAGGCCTCGACCATGATGTTCACCCGCTTCATCACCGGCGTGCGGGCCTCGATGGCGCTGCTATCGGGCGTAATGATCACCAGCATGGCGGCGCTGTGCATCCATCTGTGGCTCGACGGGCGCATCAGTTCGGGCGCGGTCGCCTTCACGCTGGCGCTGGTGCTGAGGCTGAATTTCCTGCTCGGGCGCCTGATGACGCAGTTCAACGGCATCATGCGCAATTTCGGCACGGTGCAGAATGCCGCCGAGTTGATCTCGCAGCCGGTGTCGCTCACCGACGTGCCGGATGCGCCGGCGCTTGTCGTGCGCCAGCCGAACATCCGCTTCGAGGATGTGAGCTTCCACTACGGCCGCGCCTCCGGCGTGATCGATCGTTTGAACCTCAGCATCCGGGCCGGTGAAAAGGTCGGGATCGTCGGGCGTTCGGGGGCCGGCAAATCCACGCTCGTCAACCTGCTCCTGCGCTTCTACGACGTGGAGTCCGGGCGCATCCTGATCGATGGGCAGGATATCGCCAGGGTGCGCCAGGAGACGCTGCGCCAGCAGATCGGCATGGTGACGCAGGACACATCGCTGCTGCATCGCTCGATCCGCGACAACATCCTGTTTGGCCGTCCCGATGCCAGCGACGCGCAACTGCTTGCCGCCGCCCGTCAGGCGGAGGCCGACAGTTTCATCCTGGCGCTGGAGGACCAGCGCGGCCGCAAGGGGTTCGATGCCCATGTCGGCGAGCGCGGCGTCAAGCTCTCCGGCGGCCAGCGCCAGCGCATCGCCATTGCCCGCGTCATGCTGAAGGATGCGCCGATCCTGGTGCTGGACGAAGCGACATCGGCGCTCGATTCGGAGGTGGAAGCGGCCATCCAGATGCATCTCGACGCCCTGATGAAGGGAAAGACGGTGCTCGCCATTGCCCATCGCCTCTCCACCATCGCAGCGCTGGACCGTCTGATCGTCATGGACAAGGGGCGCATCGTGGAAGAGGGCACGCATTCAAAGCTTGTTGCTTCCGGCGGGCTTTACGCCGAACTCTGGTCGCGCCAGTCCGGCGGCTTTCTCGATCTCGGGTCAGACGTCTGAACCCTGACGGGTCACGGCAGGGGCAGCCCCAGATCCGCCACCAGCCCGTAATGGTTGGAGCCGTGGTTGTCGGCAATGCGCTGGATATGGCGAAAGGCAAGCGGCTCACGGATATAGATATGGTCGATCGGCACTCCGAGCGAGCCGGCCATGATCGGCCAGGTGGCGGGCTGGTTTTTGGCCGCCTTCAGCCCCGTCTGGCGCAGGAATTCAAGCATGTCGGGGGAAATGCTGGAGGCATTGAAATCGCCCGACAGGACGAGCGGGCCATTGAGGCGGCCAAGCATGCGCGCCGCACCCTGCAATTCTTCATCGTGATAGGCATCGAAATAGGGTTTCGTCAGGTGGATCGCCGCCACATTGACCTCTCCCGCCGGCAGCTGGACACGGGCGGTGATGAAGCGGTGATAGGCAAACTGGCTCAGGCTCTGGATCGTACCGTTCTTCAGCGGATAACGCGACAGCATCATCAGGTCGCAGCTTTTCGTCTGCTCTCCGCATCCGATTCGGTAGGGATAAGCGGCAAACAGCCGGGGAAGTGCGGGCACCACGCCGCGCGCTTCCATGATGTTTACGACGTCGGCCCGCGATCCGAGGATCTCGTCGGCGATGGCGTTCGCATTTTCCGTATTGGTGCCGAGCACATTGAAGGAGATCAGCCGGAACGTCTGGCCGGGGGTATCGACCGTGGCGACCGCATAGCGCTGCGACAGCAGGTAGCCGTGGATGCTCAGGCCGATTGCCGCCACCAGGACGATCACACCGAAAATGTTGAAGCGGATGACAAGTGCAACTGACGCCGCAAAAACTGCAATGAGGGCGAGATGCAAGTGAAGGTTTTGATAAATCGCAACAAGAAAGAAATCGACGACGAATCGGCTGGAAATCAGCAGCAAAACCAGCGCGCTGATCAAGGAAATACTGAAGGACAGGTGATGGCGCATGGCGTTCCATTGCGTCGCGGCAGGGTGAACTGCCATAACATGCGCCTTTGTGCGCCGCAACAAACACTGAACCACCAGGGCGCAGGTTTTTAGACGGCCCCTGCCGGGTGGCGCGGCCGGCGCTCGACGGACAGCTGTGGCACGCTGGCGGCGCAGGCGTTCTTGTCGCATGTCAGGCCCGCGACAATGTGCCCATATCCTGTTGCCGAGACTGGACTTATCTTACGATCACGCATAGAAATCCCTTGGGGAGCATAGAGTCCAATTGTGTCCGAATTGGATTGAGACGGGGCGAGGGGCCATGCAATTTTACGACATTTCTGCGCAGAGGATGGTTTGACCGTGAGCGAGCACGACACGAATAGCGGCAGCGTGGGCGAGCCCACTCGCCGTGATTTCCTTTATCTGACGACCGGCATGGCGGGTGCCGTGGGCGCCGTGGCCGTGGCCTGGCCTTTCATCGACCAGATGCGCCCGGACGCATCCACCTTGGCCATGGCCTCCATCGAAGTGGACGTATCGAGCGTCGAACCGGGCATGTCGCTTACCGTCAAGTGGCGCGGCAAGCCGGTCTTCATCCGCAACCGCACGGAGCAGGAAATTGCCGAAGGCAAGGCTGTGGCGCTCGGAGACTTGAAGGATCCGGTTGCCCGCAACGCCAATATCGCCCCGGACGCGCAGGCGACCGATGTCGACCGCTCGGCGGGCGCCGGCAAGGAAAACTGGATCGTCATGATCGGTTCCTGCACCCATCTCGGCTGCGTGCCGCTTGGCCAGTCCGGGGATTTCGGCGGGTGGTTCTGTCCCTGCCATGGCTCGCACTACGATACGGCGGGCCGCATTCGAAAGGGCCCGGCGCCTCAGAACCTGGCCATTCCGACGTTTACATTTGCGACCGATACCGTGATCCGGATCGGGTGAGGGGACACAGCATGAGTGGGCATTCCAGTTACCAGCCTTCCACAGGCATCGAAAAGTGGATCGATTCGCGGCTACCCCTGCCGCGCTTGGTGTATGACAGCTTCATCGCCTTTCCGGTGCCGCGCAATCTCAACTACGCCTACACGTTCGGCGCCATGCTCGCCGTCATGCTGGTCGTGCAGATCCTGACCGGCGTCGTGCTGGCGATGCACTATGCGGCGGAAACGACGGTCGCGTTCAACTCCGTTGAAAAGATCATGCGCGACGTCAACCATGGTTGGCTCCTGCGCTACATGCATGCCAACGGCGCCTCCTTCTTCTTCATCGCCGTTTACCTGCATATCGCCCGTGGTCTCTATTACGGCTCCTACAAGGCGCCGCGCGAAATCCTCTGGATCCTCGGCGTCGTCATCTACCTCCTGATGATGGCAACCGGCTTCATGGGCTATGTGCTGCCCTGGGGCCAGATGTCCTTCTGGGGCGCGACCGTCATCACCGGCTTCTTCTCGGCATTCCCGCTGGTCGGAGAGTGGATCCAGCAGTTCCTGCTCGGCGGCTTTGCCGTTGATCAGCCGACGCTCAACCGCTTCTTTTCGCTGCATTATCTCCTGCCCTTCATGATCGCCGGCGTGGTGATCCTGCACATCTGGGCGCTGCATGTGACGGGCCAGACCAACCCGACCGGCGTCGAGATCAAGACCAAGACCGATACGGTGCCCTTCACGCCCTATGCGACGCTGAAGGATGCATTCGGCGTCTCGATCTTCCTGATGGCCTATGCCTGGTTCGTCTTCTACATGCCGAACTATCTGGGTCACCCGGATAACTACATCATGGCGAACGCCCTGAAGACCCCCGCCCATATCGTGCCGGAATGGTATTACCTGCCGTTCTACGCCATGCTGCGCGCCATCACGTTCAATGTCGGCCCGATCGATTCCAAGCTGGGTGGCGTTCTCGTCATGTTCGGCGCCATCATCGTGCTGTTCTTCCTGCCCTGGCTCGATACGTCCAAGGTTCGCTCGGCCGTTTATCGTCCCTGGTACAAGCTGTTCTTCTGGCTCTTCGTCGTAAACGCCATCCTGCTCGGCTGGCTGGGTGCGATGCCGGCGGAAGGCACCGGCCTCTTCGGCCTACTGTTCCACGGCGATTTGGTCGGCAACTATGTCGGTTACTCGCAGCTCGGTACCGCCTACTACTTCGGCTTCTTCCTCGTCATCATGCCGCTTCTCGGGCTTTTCGAGACGCCGCGGCGCATCCCCAACTCGATTACGGAGGCAGTTCTTCAGAAGAACGGCACCGTGAACGCCGACATGCGCGCCTGACGCCTGTGACCGAGAGGACGAAAACGATGAAAATGCTTGTCAAAGGCTTCCTGTCCCTGGCTCTCGTCGCCGGTCTTGCCTCCGGGGCGGCAGCCGCGGAGGAGGCCGCCCATGCGGAAGGCGGCACGCCGCACTATCCGATCCACCATCCGCAGCCGGTGGACTGGAGCTTTGCCGGCCCCTTCGGCCATTACGACAAGGGCCAGCTGCAGCGCGGCCTGAAGATCTATACGGAAGTCTGTTCCGCCTGCCATTCGATGAAGCTCGTCTCCTTCCGCACGCTGGAAGGCCTCGGTTATTCGGACGCCCAGGTGAAGGCTTTTGCCGCCACGCATGAAGTGCAGGATGGCCCCAACGATGCGGGCGAGATGTTCACCCGCAAGGCCGTGCCGTCGGATCATTTCCCATCGCCCTTCCCGAACGATCAGGCGGCGGCTGCCGCCAATGGCGGCGCTGCCCCGCCGGACATGTCGCTGCTCGCCAAGGCCCGTGGCGTGACCCGCGGCTTTCCGCAGTTCATCTTCGATATCTTCACCCAGTACCAGGAAGGCGGGCCGGACTATATCCACGCCCTGCTGACCGGATACCAGGAGCCGCCGGCCGGCGTCGAAGTTGCCCCGGGCACGCATTACAATCCGTATTTCATCGCGGCACCCGCCCTTGCCATGGCGCCGCCGCTGTCGGATGGTCAGGTGACCTATGACGACGGCACGCCGCAGACGCTTGACCAGTATTCCAAGGACGTGGCCGCCTTCCTGATGTGGGCTGCCGAGCCGCATCTGGAAGAGCGCAAGCGCACCGGCTTCATGGTGATGGTGTTCCTCGCCATCTTCAGCATCCTCATCTATCTGACGAAGAAGTCGGTTTACGCCCGCAAGGAGCATTGAGGCGCTGCCGTCGTGTTGACGGAGCCTCCACCCTGTTTCGGGAAAACCATTTCGGTTTTCCCATTGATCCTGTAGAGAGGCGGCTTCGGCCGCCTTTCGCGTGCAAGGCGCCTTGCCCGCCCCCCTAGCAGCCCTTCACTGGAAGATCCGATGTCCGATATTGCAACGACGCTCGCCACCGCCATCCGCGCCATTCACGATTATCCCAAGCCGGGGATCATCTTTCGCGACATCACGACCTTGCTCGGCAATGCCGGCGCTTTCCGCCAGGCGGTCGATGAACTGGTGCGGCCCTATAACGGCCTTGCCATCGATCAGGTGGCGGGGATCGAGGCGCGCGGCTTCATCCTCGGCGGTGCCATGGCGCATCAGCTCTCTTCCGGATTCGTGCCGATCCGCAAAAAGGGCAAGCTGCCGCACCAGACGGTGCGCATGGCCTATAGCCTGGAATACGGCACCGACGAGATGGAGATGCATGTGGATGCAGTGCGCCCCGGCGACAAGGTCATCCTCTGCGACGACCTGATTGCCACCGGCGGCACGGCCGAAGGCGCCGTCAAGCTGCTGCGCCAGCTGGGTGCCGATGTCGTGTCCGCCTGCTTCGTCATCGACCTGCCGGAGCTTGGCGGGCGACAGAAGCTCGAGGCGCTCGGCGTCGAAGTGCGCACATTGGTGTCCTTCGAAGGGCACTGATCCCGCCTTGCGGGACTTGTGCGGCAGGCCGCGCGGGCATAGCCTCAAGGCATAACAAGCTTTGAGGGAACGGATATGGATCTTCACACGCTGATCGCCTTTGGGGCGACGTTTTTCGTCTTTGCCGCAAGTCCCGGCCCCGACAACATGACCATCCTTGCCCGCACCGTGCAAGGCGGTGCTGCCTCCGGCATCGCCTATGGGCTTGGCACCGTCACCGGCATCCTGATCTTCCTGTTTCTCGCCGCCTTCGGCCTGTCGGCCGCGGCAGGAGAAATGGGTTTTGGCATGACCGTGCTGCGCTATGCAGGTGCTGCCTATCTCGTCTGGATGGGCCTGCGCCTGTGGACATCGCCTGCGTATGTGCCAGAGGAGAAGGCGGTGGCCGAACCAGGTGATCTGAGACGCGGGTTTCTCGCGGGCGTCGTGCTCAATCTCGGCAATCCGAAAATGCCGCTGTTTTATGTCGCCCTGTTGCCGAATGTCGTCGGCCCCAACCTCACGCTGCTGCAGGCCGCAAGCCTTGCTCTGGTGATCCTGCTTGTCGAGGTGGTGGTGATCGGCGGCCATGTGCTTTTGGCAAGGCGCGCGCGTGGCCTGATGCGCAGCCCGCGCGTGGTCAAGCGGATCAACCGGGGCGCCGGGGCCGCGATGGTCGGAGCGGGCGTTGCGGTCATCGCCACGCGCTGAGGAAACGGTTGCGGCCGGCGATCAGCATCCGGCCGCATTGGCTTCTACGACCGGATTGGTCAGGCAAAATCCAGCACGCTGCTTTCGAACCGCAGCACCATCTCGCCGTTCTGGTTGATGCCTTCGTTGAGGGTCGAATTCAGCCAGGTGCCGGGGCGCGAGGCAAGCTCGCGCGTGTCGGTGAGAGTCACCGAATAGGTGATGCGGTCACCCGCATAGACGGGTCGCAGCCATTGCAGCTTGCGAAAACCGGGCGAGGGGCCAAGTTTCGGCGGCGCGATCCCCTGCTGTTTGAGGCGTGGGAATTCCTCGGCAAAATGGGACAACAGCATCTTCATCCAGCCGGCGCAGGTATGCCAGCCGGAAGCGCAGAGCCCCCCGAACACATAGGATTTGGCCGCTTCCGCATCCATGTGGAATGGCTGCGGATCGAATTTTTCGGCGTAGCGGATGATGTCTTCGGCCAAAAATTCCAGCGTGCCGGTCTCAATGCGGGTGCCGATGGGATAAAGCTCAGCCAGCCTCATGCGGCGGTCTCCTTGGCGCTGCGCATCGAAAACATGATGACCTGTTCTGCCACGCAGACGGTGTCTCCGCGCTGGTTCTGCAACTCTGTACGCATGCGTACCAGCCCAATGCCCGGGCGGGACTTGAGCGGACGCGCTTCCAGCACAAGACCCTCGCCCGACAGCGTGTCGCCGGCAAGAACCGGTTTCTTCCAATCCATCACATCGACGCCGGGGGCACCCTGGCAGGTGGAATTGCCGATATAGCTGTCGACGATCATGCGCATCTGCAAGGCGGCGGTGTGCCAGCCGGAGGCGGCAAGGCCGCCCAGAATACTCGCCTTTCCGGCCTCTTCCGACAGATGCATCGGCTGCGGATCGAATTCGCGGGCAAATTCGATGATCTCTTCGGCCGTGACCGTGCGAGGCCCGAGCGGAAAACTGCGCCCCTCATGAAAATCCTCAAAATGCAGCATTGCTCTTCCCATTCACGCTGATCAGACAACCATAGCGGATGTTCCTGTCATTCCAAGCTGTTTGCGGAAACGGCCGGCCCCAAACGAAAACTGCCGCCCGGGCAAGGGGCGGCAGCGCAATCGACAAAAGCCTGGAGAGGCTCAGGTGTTGAAGCGGAAGTGGATGACGTCGCCATCCTGCACGACATATTCCTTGCCTTCGTCGCGGCCCTTGCCGGCTTCCTTGGCGCCTACTTCGCCCTTGTAGGCAATGTAATCGTCATAGGCGATGGTGAAGGCGCGAATGAAGCCGCGCTCGAAATCGGTGTGGATGACGCCGGCCGCAGCCGGCGCCTTGGTGCCGCGCCGGATGGTCCAGGCGCGGGTTTCCTTGGGGCCGACAGTGAAATAGGTGATGAGGTCGAGCAGGTTGTAGCCGGCGCGGATCAGGCGGTCGAGACCGGCTTCCTCAAGGCCGAGCGCCGAGAGGAATTCCTTGGCTTCCTCTTCCGGCAGCTGCGCCACTTCCGATTCGATGGCCGCCGAAATGATCACGCATTCGGCCCCTTGCGCCTTTGCCATTTCGGCCACGGCCTTGGTATGGGCATTGCCGTCCACTGCATCGGCTTCCGCCACGTTGCAGACGTAGAGAACCGGGTGGGAGGTCAGAAGGTTCAAACCCTTCAGGATCTCGATCTCGTCGGCGGCAAGGGTGGCGAGGAGAAGGTGGGCGGGCTTGCCCTCGTTCAGGAGCTTCACCACCGCTTCCATGATCGGCAGCTGGGCAAGCGAATCCTTGTCCTTGGAGGCGGCGCGCTTGCGGGTCTGCTCGACACGGCGTTCCAGGCTTTCCAGATCGGCGAGCATCAGCTCGGTCTCGATCGTCTCGGCATCGCCGACCGGATTGATGCGGCCTTCGACATGGGTGATGTCGTCATCCTCGAAGCAGCGCAGCACATGCACCACGGCATCCACTTCGCGGATGTTGGCGAGGAACTTGTTGCCAAGCCCTTCGCCCTTGGAGGCGCCGCGCACCAGGCCCGCAATATCCACAAAGGAGATGCGGGTCGGGATGATTTCCTTGGAGCCGGCCACGGAAGCGAGTTTTTGCATGCGCGGATCGGGCACGGCCACTTCGCCGGTGTTCGGCTCGATGGTGCAGAAGGGATAGTTTGCCGCCTGTGCCGCCGCCGTCTTGGTCAGCGCGTTGAAGAGGGTCGACTTGCCGACATTCGGCAGACCGACGATACCGCATTTGAAGCCCATAAGGGTTCCACCCGTCCTTGATTTAGATTGACCGTGGCTATGGGGGAAACACGCCATGGGGTCAAGGGCAACGGCCCATTCCGCCGCGTTTCCGGCCGCCGAAAGCACTTGCCGCCTTGCTGTGGACGAAGACTCTTCCTATTTTCATGATGATGCGCGCAAACGCTGTTGTACGCGCGCGAATGACCCATGAAATCCCGGCTGCACCGCCTCAGGTGACACAGGAGGCCCGCCGCCATGGCGAACGGAACTACACTCAAGCCGAAGAGCACAACGAAGCTGGAGCGACCCAAGCTTTACAAGGTCATTCTGTTCAACGACGATTATACGCCGCGCGAATTCGTCACGCTGGTGCTGAAGGTTGTTTTCCGCATCGGGGAGGATGCTGGCTACCGGGTGATGATGACGGCACACAAGCTCGGCTCCTGCGTCGTCGTCGTCTGCGCCAAGGATATTGCCGAGACAAAAGTCTCCGAGGCCATGGATCTGGCCAAGGAAGCGGGCTTTCCGCTGATGTTCAAGGCCGAGCCGGAAGAGTGATTCTGCCGGCCGTCGCAGGTATTGAAGATCCCGCCTGCGACGCTGCCCAAGGTGGCGCCGTCACATCGCCTGGGCAGGGATTTCGTCGGTTATAACTTCGAAATGCTTGAGGGCCGCCGGGCCAAATGCAGTCGTCAGCGCCACATCGGTTGCATCCCGGCCGGTGGCCATCAGGATACGGCCAATGCGCGGCTTGTTGTGGCGCGCATCCACCGTGTGCCAGCTGCCGCCGAGATAGACCTGGAACCAGGCGCTGAAATCCATCGGATTGACGTCCACGGGCACGCCGATATCGCCGAGATAGCCGGTGCAGTAGCGCGCCGGAATGTTCATGCAGCGGCAGAGCGTGATGGCGAGATGGGCAAAATCGCGGCACACGCCGGTGCGGTCGGTGAAGCCGCCAAAGGCGGTGCGCAGCGGATCTGCCTTCTGGTAATCGAAGGCGATGTGGTTGTGGGTGAAATCCAGAATGGCCTTTACGCGTGGCCAGCCGAGCGGCGTGTCGGAAAAGGTCTTCCAGGCAAAATCGGCCAGACGATCCGTATCGCAGTAGCGGCTGCCGAGCAGAAACACCAGAACCTCGTCCGGCAGATCCTTGATCTCGTGCTGGTAGGCATTCTCCGGCACTGGATCGGCAAGGCCGCCGTCATAGATTTCAAAATCTGTGGTGATCGTGGTGAGGCCTGCCGGAGCCACAATGCGGCTGCAGGCATTGCCGAAACCGTCGAGATAACCACGTGCCTCGATCGGGCGGTCGAAACTCAGCGTCTGCTCGCCAAGGAGGTCTGCCCGGCGCGAGGGGTGGATGTTGAGAACCAGCAGCATGGCCGTGTCCTGCGGGCATTCGTAGCTCAGGCGAAAGCCCGCGCGGATTTTCATGGATGTTTGTCCTTGATCGAAAAAGGGAGTGGCGACTTCATGCGTGGAACGGCTTTCGGTGGTGGTTGTTCCGCTCATCCTGTATGGGTTGTGCTGTTTTCGTCCGTCGTCACGTTGATCTGCACGGTCATGTCGTCGAAATCGGAAGCCTTGCCGTCATAGCTGCCGGAGAGCGGCACGGCCTGGCGCGGATCGCGCGCCACACCGACACGGATGAGATCCCGGTTGCCGACGATGCCATTGGTCGGGTCAAACTCCACCCATCCGGCGCCGGGCAGGTAGACCTGGCACCAGGCATGGGTCGAACCGCCGCCCAGCGTGGTGGAACCGTCGCGGTCTGGCACATAGATATAGCCGGTGACGAAACGCGCGGCCATGCCGAGTGTGCGTGCCGCCTCCATCATCAGAAGCGCAAAGTCGCGGCAGGTGCCGCGGCGCAGCGAGAGCGTCTGAAGCGGCGTCTGCGTGCCGTGCTCCAGCCGCCGCTGGTAGGTGAAGCTTTCATGGATGCCATAACAAAGCGTCATCAGCAGCCGGCCGGTCTCTGTCGGCTGGCCCTGGCGCACGAACTGGCGCGTCCAGCGTCCGAGCTGATCCTCCGGGTCGGGAAACTGGCGCGCAATGGTGCGCTCAAGGTCCGGCGCTTCTTCCGGATCATAGGCAAAAGGATAGGTGAGGGCCTCTTCGTCGATCTGCAGATCGAGCGCAACCTGCTCTGAATGCTCAAGACGGATGTTGGTTTCGAACCGAAGCTTTTTGGCCCGACCGGAAAACTCGATGAGCGCCACGCAATTGCCGAACACGTCATGGATCCACCGCACCGATTGCGGCGGCGGATGGATGGCGAGATCGGAACTGAGGAGCGTCTGATCAAAGCTGTCGCGCGGCCGAAACATCAGGCGGTGCTGCCCGAAGGCGACCGGCCGCTTGTAGACATATTCGGTGATGTGGCGAACGGAAAATATCGTCATGCGATTATCGCCTTCCGGTCATCGCGGTCGCGTGCGGCGCCGGGCGGATGCGTCGATGAAAGCCCGCATCCGCGACAAAGGCCGTCAAGCCCGACGCAGCAGCGGGTAGTCCTGCGCGTCATAAAGACGGCGGATGCCGTTGCCGTCGAAGCGGGTCTCGTCCACCTCCAGCACACAACCGCGTAACTGCACGTCGGGCATGTCCTCGATGGCAAAGCGTACCGCTTCGGCAACGGTGTCGAACCGCCGGTAGCGCACGCGGGTGGTGCGCTTGTTGGTCTTGCACGGATAAAGTCCGGCGCTTGCGTTGTAGTCGATGGTTGTCACGTCAAACTGTCCTGCGGCCGTCAAACGGCCTTCAATCGGGGTTGGGTCGTCTTCTTGGGTGTCGGCGGAAAGGATCAGCCGGCGGGTTGCAGATGCGACGCGCGTTTGGTGAGGCGCTCCTGCTTTTCGATCATCTTGCGTTCGCGCAGTCGAAGCGCCTGGCTGTTGCGCAAGGCCTGCAGCTTGGCGGCATTGGAGCCGGCTTGCGGCTCTGGCCTCGCAAACAAAAGTGCTGCGGCGGTACGGGGGGTATGAAACATGGTTGTCCTTGAAATCTGGGTCGATGGCGCAAGAAACGGATTTGCTGGCGCGCTCCAGCCGGTCGGGCTGAAGTTCTGAAAAACGTTCGCAAAATCTGGGGGTCGCCAAGCAGCCTAGAAGGCAAGGATGATCAGGTAGCCGAAAAGGCTGTAAACGTATGGCTTCAACATAAGCTCTCTTGGCGAGACTTCAAGGAAAATTGCGCGCTGATACTGCATTGCCGCGATTTATACGCCGGAGGTCTGCGCAGAGACCGCGCTACAGGGCGTCTGACCGGCACCGGTTGCCGCGCAGCGCGGCCAAGTCTGCGGCCTGCGGCGTCATTCCTTGTCCTTGGCGCCGAACATCTTCTTCAGCATGTCGGCCATGGGGCCGGTTGTCGGCAGGGCCTTGGGTTGGGCGAAATTGCGGGCGGCGCGGATATGCGACTGGCCGCCACCCGGCTTTTCCGGCTTCTTTGCCGTCTTCGGCTCGTCGTCCGGCTTGGCGCCGACGGCGAGCGCCAGCTTGTTCATCAACTGCGAGTCCTCGGCCTTCACCAGCATCTCGGCATTGTCGGCGAGTGTGTCGAGCAGCGGATCGAGCCAGACGCGGTCTGACTTGGCGAAATCGCCGAGCACATGGTTTTGCACCTGCTCCTTGGAGCCCGGATGGCCGATGCCGAGCCGCAGGCGGCGGTATTCGCGCCCGCAATGGGCATCGAGCGATTTCACGCCATTATGGCCGCCATGGCCGCCACCCGTCTTGATGCGGGCCTTGCCCGGCACGAGATCCAGCTCGTCATAGATGGCGATGATCTGCTGCGGCCCGAGCTTGTAGAAGCGCATGGCTTCGCCGACGGCCTCGCCGGAGAGGTTCATGAAGGTTTGCGGCTTGATCAGCAGCACCTTTTCGGAAGCCAGTTCCCCTTCCGAAATCTCCGCCTTGAACTTTTTCGACCAGGGCGAAAAGCCGGGCCGGCGCTGGATGGCATCCACGGCCATGAAACCGATATTGTGGCGGTTGCCGGAATATTTGGAGCCTGGATTGCCAAGGCCGGCGATGATGAGCATCTGAGACTTCTCCTCGACGCGCTGCCCGTTTGAACGTGATGCCGCTGGCTCTGGTCGTCGGCCGACTGCGCGGACGTTTGGGACCGCGAAACGGGCATGAAGTCAAGCCTTTTTGGCAGGATCACCGACACTTGGTATCAGTGCACCAGCTCGACACCGTAGGCGCGGTAGATCCTGTCGACCGTGCCATTGGCCTTCAGCCGGTCGAGGGCGGTCTGCATGCGGGCGATCAGCGCGTTGGCGACCGATTTGTTGCAGGCGATGGCCAGTTCCTGTTGTGACAGTTCAACCACCGGCTCGATCGGCTGCTGTTCTTTGAGGAGTTTCTTCATGACAGGCTGGGACATCGGCATGAGGTCGATGCGTCCGCCCAGAAGCTTGGCAAGGGTAAGATCGAAGCTGGCGCTGAGATCAATCCCGGTAAATCCCTTCTGCTGGAGAAGGGCTTCCGTATAGTCGTCCCGTTGGGTTCCGATCCGGTAGGCTTTGGCCGCAGCAAGATTTGGCACATGGACAGCGCTTCCGGCGCGGCGCACCAAGCTGTTGCGATCCATCTGCATGGGGCCCACCCATTTGAAGCGGTTCTCGCGCTCCGGGGTTCTCGCCGTTGCAAAGACGCAGTGATCCGGCTGTGTCTCGGCAAGCGCCAGCGCGCGTGCCCAGGGCAGCACTTCAATGGTGAAGTGCATGTCCGACCCGGCTTCCATCATCATCCGGCTCACCTGCTCCACGCCGGCGCCGGCGGGCACGCCGTCCTTGAGAAAACTGAAGGGCGGGTAGGATTCCGTGGTGAAGGCAATGCTTGCAGCACAAGCCGGACTGCCCACCATGCAGATGATTGCGATCAGAAACCTCATGCCGCGTCCCCCGGAGTGCCTCTTGCGCGTCCCTAGTATGACCTCATCCCGTCAGGCTTTCCAGTGGCGCTGCAGAGCGGGAAAGATCCGTCATCAGGTCGTCGATACTGCGCGGTAAAGAGAAGAGAAAGCCCTGCGCGCAATCGACGCCGATCTGTTTCAAAAGCTCGTGCTGGCGACGTGTTTCAACGCCTTCGGCAATCACCGTGCAGTTCATCTTGTGCGATATGGCGCTGATCCCTTCGATGAGCATGCGGTTCTTTTGCCCGATTTCGGAGGCCTCCTTGCCGATGGAGCGGATAAAGGATTGGTCGATCTTGACGATGTCGACCGGGAAACGGCTCATGTAGCTCAGGGACGAATAGCCCGTGCCGAAATCATCGAGCGCGATGCGGCAGCCAAAGGCGTGGATCTCGTCCAGGACCTTTCGCACCTCCGGATCATCATGCATCAGCACGGCTTCGGTGATTTCCAGCACCAGCCGATGCGGCAGGATGGCATGGCGGGCAATGAGCGCTGCCAGGCGCGCAGGCAGGCTGGGCTCGAACTGCAGTGGCGAGAAATTCACCGCCACATAGGCCTCGTCCATGCCGGGCATGGCGGAAAGCCGCGCCAGATTGGACAGCGCGTCCTCAAGGATCAGACTGCCGATCTGGTTGATGGACCCGGTTTCCTCCGCCACCTCGATAATGCTGGAGGGAGATAGCAGGCCCTTGCGCGGATGGCGCAGACGCATCAACGCCTCGAAGCCGACGATCTGGCGCGTCGTCACATCGACGATCGGCTGGAAATGCGATTCAAACCAGTTGGCCGAGAGGGCAACCGCAATGTCGCTTTCGATTTCCGCCCGTTCGCGCGCCCGGTCCAGAATGGCTTCGTTATAGACGACGGCGCCGTTCTTGCCCTCGCGCTTGCGGGTGTACATGGCCATGTCGGATTTCTGCAGCAGTTCAGCGGCAAAGCGGGCATGGCGGGGATAAAAGGCAAGGCCTATGCTGGCGCTGAGGCGCACGGCCGTTCCATCCGCCTGAAACGGCATGTCGAACAGGTCGACGATCTTCTGGCAGATGTCGCGTGCCCGCTCTTCTGCGCCGATGCCTGTAATCAGCAAGGCGAATTCATCGCCTCCGAGACGCGCCGCCACGTCATGCGCCTTGATCAGCGGGGCGATGCGCTCTGCAAACTGGCACAGCACGCCATCACCCACCGCATGGCCCAGCGTGTCGTTGATGGACTTGAACCGGTCGAGATCGATGAACAGGCAGGCGATCTCCGATCGCGTCGCGTCGGCTTCTACGATCTTTTCGTCCAGCACCGCCTCGAAACCCTGGCGGTTCAAAAGACCGGTCAGGTGATCGGAGATGGCCTGGCGCCGGTTGCGCTGTTCGGACTGCTTCAGTTCGGTGACGTCGGTCATCACACTGAGCGAGGTCGGCATGTCGCTGCCGGATGAGCGCAGCTCCGTCTCGAGGATCAGCACGTCCATCACGCGCCCGTCGGCGCAGCGAAACCCGACGGTCACTTCGCAGGCGGCACTGCTCGGGCGCATCTGCTGCTTGCGTGCCCGGTAGCGCGCCCGGTCGGCAGCCACGATCAGATCGATGAACGGGGTGCCGAGCACGTCCGCGCGCGCATAGCCGGTGGCCAGCAGCCAGTAATCGCTGACCGCCCAGATCATGTCGTCGCCGTTCAGCGAAAACAGCATGGCCGGCGTCAGGTTGTAGGTTTCCGTCGTCTGCTGGTGGGCGCGCTTCAGTTCGTGCTCCTCGCGCTCCAGCTCGATCTGCATCTCGTTGAAGCTTTGCGCCAGCCGTCCTATCTCGTCAGTGGAACGCCAATCGACATGATGGCGTGAGCCGAGCCGGCGGGTGGCCTCGATGGCGGCCGTCAGCCGCATCAGCGGCCGGATCACCATGATGCGGTTGCCGAGAATGGCTGTGACGAAAACCGTGATAATGGCGACCGTGAAAATGGAAATGAACGCGATTTCCATGGCGCTCAGCGAAGAAAACAGCCCGAGCTTGGTATAGTAGATGGTGAGCGTGCCGACCTCTTGCAGTCCATCGGCCGAACGGTACTGGATCGTCTGCATCGCCTTGGTCAACGGCTCGTCGCCGTCTTTAAGGTTGCTCTCCGTCACGTCCAGTTTGCCGAGCGTATCGCTGACCTGAACAACCCGAATGCCCGGTTCGCCGATCAGTTGTGAGGTCACCAGGCGAATGCTGTCGAGATCGAGATCCCATAGCGGTTTGCTGAGCGCCTGTGCATTGACGTTCAGGCGAATATCGACGCGCTCCCTCAGGCTCTGTGTCGCCTGCTGTGAAGACAGGACGAGAAAGAGCGTAAAGAGCGGCGCGACGACGATCAGAAGAGCGCCGGAAATAATCGCAATAAAACGACTTTCGACCGAATGGCGCATCGATCTGACTGGCGCTCCCGTTTCTTTCTCGAATGTCGGCTTATACCTGCCGAGCGGCCATGCTTCCATTCATTGATTAAGCAATCTTGAAGCGAGACTAGCAGAAACCGACAGGGTGTTGCGAGATTTGTCTACTGTCGGGATGCTGATCGAGGAGAGTAACAGACCTGCTTCAACGTAAAAACCCGCCCTCGTGAGAAGGCGGGTTCGAACGAATGCCGGTGAAGCGCGAGGCTTACTCGGCAGCGCCTTCTTCTTCGGACGTGCCGCCAGCCGGAGCAACGATCGTGGCGATGGTGAAATCGCGATCGGTGATCGTCGGCGTTGCGCCCTTCGGCAGCTTGACAGCCGAAATGTGGATGCTGTCGCCGATCTTGAAGCCGTCGAGGTCAACCGTGATGAATTCCGGAATGTCGTTGGCCGGGCAGGTCATTTCGACTTCGTGGCGAACGATGTTCAGAACGCCGCCGATCTTGATGCCGGACTTTTCTTCGTTGATGAAGTGAACCGGAACGTCAACCGTGACCTGGCTGTCTGCGGAGACGCGCAGGAAATCGACGTGCATGGTGAAGTCGCGGACGGGATCGAGCTGGTAATCCTTCGGCAGAACGGAGATCTTTTCGCCGTTATACACGATGGTGGCGACGGTGGTCATGAAACCGCCGGCGTGGATGCGCTTCGTGACCTCGTTGGTCGACAGAGCGATGGAAATCGGGGCCTGCTTGTCACCATAGATGACAGCGGGGATGAAACCGTTGCGGCGAAGTTCACGGGAGGACCCCTTACCAACCCGTTCGCGCGCCTCGGCCTTGAGCTCGTAAGATGCGTGGCTCATGGCTATTCCTTTCGAGGTTATTTGGAGAACCCGTCGACGGCGCTTTGGCCATACAGCGGGTCGGAAGGGCATCGTCCGATGCGCTTCATCCGCGTTGCCTCCAAGGGTGTCTACGCGGACGAGGGGCCTATAGACCAAGTGGCGCGGGCTGGCAAGCAAAAGCCTTGCAAACGGGCTATTTCCACCCTTTGACCATGCCCTTCAAATGAAAACGCCGCCTCAGGCGGCGGCGTCTTTCTGAATGCATTGGGAAGCGTCGGGTCAGTCGAACAGACTGGAGACCGATTCCTCAAGCGCCGTGCGGTTGATCGCCTCGCCGAGCAGGCCGGCAGTGGAGACGACACGGATATTGGGAGCCGACTGGACGGCGGTCGTCGGCTGGATCGAGTCGGTGATGACGAGTTCGCGCAGCTTCGAGGAGGATACGCGCGCAACCGCGCCGCCCGACAGAACGCCATGGGTGATATAGGCCGTCACGCTGGTCGCGCCGTTCTTCAGAAGCGCTTCGGCGGCATTGCAGAGCGTTCCGCCGGAATCGACGATATCGTCGATCAGCAGACAGTCCTTGCCGGTCACATCGCCGATGACGTTCATCACCTCGGATTCGCCGGCCCGTTCGCGCCGCTTGTCGACGATGGCAAGCTGCGTGTCGAGGCGCTTGGCAAGCGAGCGGGCGCGCACCACGCCGCCGACATCGGGCGACACGACCATGACGTTCTTCAGGTCGTAATGTTCGCGCACGTCGCGGGCGAGGATCGGTACCGCATAGAGATTGTCTGTGGGAATATCGAAGAAGCCCTGGATCTGGCCGGCATGCAGGTCGAGGGTGAGAACGCGGTCGGCACCGGCTTCGGTGATCAGATTGGCCACCAGCTTGGCCGAGATCGGTGTCCGGGGGCCGGCCTTGCGGTCCTGGCGGGCGTAGCCGAAGTAGGGAAGAACGGCCGTGATGCGCCGCGCCGACGAGCGGCGGAAGGCATCGATCATGATCAGCAGTTCCATCAGGTGGTCATTGGCCGGGAACGAGGTGGACTGCACGACGAAGACATCTTCACCACGCACGTTCTCCTGGATCTCGACGAAAATTTCCTGGTCTGCGAACCGTTTGACGGTGGCTTTGCCAAGAGGCACATTAAGATAGGAACAGATCGCGTCGGCGAGGTGCCGGTTCGAATTCCCTGCGAAAACCTTCATTGGGGTCCGCCTGTTGTCACGCTGGATGCGGCCTTTTACCGTTGCCACACCCGAATGCAAGACTGAACGACCGCAATCAAGCACTTTTTGTGAACGGTGTGTGCAGTTGCTGCCGATCCTGTTCCATTCAGGTGGTTCGTGTCCCCAGCCATTGCCGGTAGGTGGCGATGGTGTCCTGTGCGATCGTCTGCAGGGTTTTGCCGGGAACGGCAGCCCAGAGGTCGCCGCCGGCGTAGGCGATATCCTGTTTCCCCTGGATGCGGTGCAGGCGCTCGCCCGTCCCGTCCAGCACATCCCAGACATAGGAGATGGTCACGCCGTCGCCGTTTCGAAAGGCTGCCAGATAGCCTTTCAGGAAGTGGCCGCCATTGTTTGCACTGGACGCCTGGATGACGATGCCGCCGGCACGCGCCGCATTGGCGAGATGACGCGACAGGGGCGTGATGATCGTTGTCGGCGCTCCGATGATCGGCAGGAAGCGGATCGTGTTGCGCGAGGACTCGCCCAGCGATGCCGTGTCAGTCCCCGTCCGGGTCGCCGTTTGCCGGGTCGCTGGAAGCCTCGGCTTTGCGGCGGATGCCTGGCGGCCTGTGGCCACAGGTGGCGCACGTTTTTCAGGCAAGGGCGCAGAGGCAACCGGCGAGCGCCGCCCGTGGTCGACAGCCTTGGCTTGCGCGTCGAGCGTGTTCGGCGCAATCGGCGCGTGGGTTTGTGACGTATAGGCGTTCCTCTGCGCCGGTGGCGGCAGAGGCGCACTCTGCACAGTGCCGGACGTCAGACGGCGGGTTGGCGGACTGAGGGCGGGTGTGCTGGCCGTCGAGAGCGTCGTGTTCGTCCGGCGACTGGTGCCGGCGGGATCGGGATTGCTGTAGCTGCTGTACGCAGCGCTTGACCGGCCATCATAGGCGGTACCGCTGCCGTCACTTGGGCTGCCATACGTATTGGACTGTGGCGGATACGGGTAGGCCTGGGCCGGATAGGCCGGAGCCGTGTAAGGTTGCGGCCGATAGGCCGGATAGGGCTGCGCTGGCGGGTAGGGCTGGTAGATCTCGGCAGGGTAGCCCGATCCGGGATAGGCCTGCGCCGGATAGGCTTGCGGGGGATAGGGCTGCGGCTGCGGGTAATATTGGTTCGGGGCCGCGTTCCAGCCGTTCGGATAGGTTGGCGTCGCACCATACGACCGACCATCATAGCCGCCATAGGTTGGACGCGCGCCGTAGCCGGCGGGCGCACCGTAGGGAGCGGGATTGCCGGGCGCATTCCAATTCGGCGCAGCGCCGTAATAGCCTGGAACGCCGCCGGTGGCGACGTCGTCGTAGCGGCCATACAGGCGTGGATCGCGATAGGGCTGGCTGGCATAGGTTTGCCGGGAGCCAGCGCGATAGGCGGTGTTGCGCCGTACAGTATCGCCATCGCGCGTGTAAGCATAGCGCCCGTAGGAGGAATGCCCGACATCCGCCCGGGGCACCATACGGCGGGAGTCGCTGCAGCCTATACATAGCAACGCCATGGAAACCGCGATGGTGCGCGGTCCAAACCGTTGCAAATTCCTCATGATATCACTCCCCCTCGAATGTACTGCCCCTTTATCTTTAGGGGAATTATTTGGGTGGAGTCAATATTTTCGATATTTAGCTTTTGTATTACTCAAGTAGATCTGAGTCTTTGTCTATTTTACCAGCAGGTCCAGATTGTGCCTGGAAAGTGTGCGTGGTGCGTCTTGCGTAGTGAGATAAGTATGGCCGAGTGACATGGCCGCGCCACTGTCGGAATCCATGATGATCATGTGCACGAAGAGCGACATGTCGGGCAGGATTTCCTGCGGATTTCCGACATGGAACATCTGGTGCTCCATCCAGGAGGGCGAGAAACGCGCGCCGAGCGAATAGCCGCAGGCGTTGAGGCGATGGCGGGTGAGGCCGCGGTCATCAATGATGCGGGCGTGTGTATCGAACACGTCGCCGAAGGTATGGCCCGGGCGCAGCACCTCCTCGATGGCAAGAATGGTTTCGCGGCAGGCATTGTAGAGTTCGCGGTGGCGGGTGGTCGGTTCGCCGATCAGCACCGTGCGCATCATGGCGGCATGGTAATGGGCGCTGGTACCAGCCCATTCGAGCGTCAGCTGATCCTGCGCGTCTAGCGTCCGGCGTCCTGCCTTGTAGCGGCAAAGCAGTGCGTCGGCGCCGGAGCCGATGATGAATTCGTTGGCCGGATAATCGCCGCCGCCGGAAAAAATCGCCCCTTGCATCGCCGCCAGGATGTCGGCCTCGCTGCCACCGGCCGAAATCAGCGGCAGGGCAGCGTCGAGCGCGTCGTCGGCAAGTGCTGCTGCGCGCTGGACATAGGCGATTTCCGCCGGGCTTTTCACCAGGCGCAGGCGGCTGACCACGTAGGAGGCATCAATCATGTCGCCGAAGGTGGAGAGCTGGTTGTCGAGAAGCCGGGCAACCCGGCCGGTCATGCCATGCGTGTCGTATTCGACACCGATACGGCAGCCGAGCAGGTCCATTTCCGACAGCAGGTTCTTCAGGTCGGCGGTCGGATCGGCATTCACGCGGTCGACCCAGACGCTGATATTGTCGAGGATCGAGGTGTGGCGCGCCTGGCGCAGGTCCGCCGAGCGGGTGATCAGTGACATCGTGCCGTCTGCCTTCACCACCAGGCACTGGAAGAAACAGTAGCCGAAGGTGTCGTAGCCGGTCAGCCAGTACATGCTTTCCTGGGCAAACAGCAGCATGGCGTCGAGCTTTTCCGCCTCCATGGCGGCAAGCAGGCGCTCCAGCCGGGCGGCGTATTCGCTGCGTTCGAAATGCAGGGCCATGTCATTCCTCCATGATTGCGATGGCCGATATCTGGCGTCCGTAATCCGGTTCGCCGGCATGGGTGGTGCGGCGATAGGAAAAGAAGCGTTCAGAATCGGGATAGGTGTCCAGATCGAGGTTTTCCGCCGCAATGCCGGCCTCTCGCAGGCGCCGCGTGGTAAACCCCGGCAGATCGAACTGGTAATGCCCTTCTTTCCCCGAGGGAGTGAAGAAAGCGGCAAAGCGTTTGTCCTCATCGACGAAACGGGCAAAAAATTCCGGGCCGACCTCATAGCTTGCCTTGGCAATCGAGGGGCCGAGGCAGGCGAGAATGTTTTTCCGCTCGGCACCGAGGGCAATCATCGCGGCAATGGTATTGTCCGCGACACCAAACAGGGCGCCCTTCCAGCCGGCATGGGCGGCACCCACGACCCGGTTCTTCGGATCGGCAAACAGGATGGGGCCGCAATCGGCCGCAAGTACGCCCAGAACGATGCCGGGCGTTGCCGTCACCAGGGCATCGGCGCTCGGACGCTCCCCGGCATAGGCCGCGTCGACGGTCACCACATCGGGCGAGTGCACCTGGTTGACGGTTGCCAGGCGCTCCGGCGGCTGGCCGAAATAGGCCGCCACCCGCCGGCGGTTCTCGATCACGTCGTCGCGGCTGTCACGCGAGCCGAGCCCGACATTGAGGCCGGCATAGAGGCCGGAGGAAACACCGCCCTGACGCGTGAAGAAGCCGTGGCGGATGCCGCTTTCGGCGCTCCTTTTCAGCAAAGGGCTTTCGATCGGCGCTGGATCCTGCATGTGCTGTTCGTCTGTCCGTTCTGGAGGGTGGATGAGGCGGCAGGCATGCCGGCTGGGCGACGTGCGCCTTGCACGCGCCTGCTTCGTTGTCGCGGCGAAATGTGGACCGGGGGCGAGCGCGATGTCAACCGCCGAGCGGCAGCGTCAGTCGCGCACCGGTCGAAAGGGCGCAAGCGCCACGGTCGGGCTGGAGACGGCCATCACCTTGAAAAGCTCGCCCATCCGGCCTTCGCCGGCATTGGCAAGCCGGTCGACGGCAAGCGCAATCGCCCGCTGTTCCGCCTCGCTCTTGTTGCGGGCAAGCGCTGCCGCACGCTCGGAAAGGCCGAGGCCGTACAGAAAGTCGCCCTGATGCAGACAACCATTGATACGGATGCCGGCACCGCGGGCAACGCGGGCCAGATCCTCGAAGTCCACATGGCTCGTCAGGTCCGCATCGCCGGGATGGGCAAGCGGCGGGTCGTAATCGTGGCGCAGCACGGCCTGCAGCGTGTCGCCGAAATTCGTCACCATGTGACCATAGTCGATGATGAGGGCGGTGCCGCCTTCCTTCTTCAGCCGCTCGCACAGCGTGCTCATCACGGCCTGTCGCGCCGGCGACACCTCGAAGATCACGCCGTTGCGCTCCGATCCGTGCGAGGCGGGCAGGAGGGCGGGATCGAGCGAGGCAACGCCGATGCCGAAGGACAATTCATCGTCCGCATCGAGCCCCACCATCCGCTCGCGAAAGCCGGTCGGGGTCTTCACGAACTGGCGGATGGGAATGGCGTCGAACAGTTCATTTGCGGCAATCAGCGTGAAGCCGGCCGGCACATCCTCGAAGGCCGCATGCCAGGTAATCTTGGCGGAATAGGCTTCGAGCGTGACGCGCTGGACGCCGCGCAGACGGTCGCTCGTTTCCACCAGATGGACGGAGAGAGCCTCATGCAGGGCGGGCGCGAGCTTTGCGATGACGCGCAGCATGTCGAGCATCATCGTGCCGCGGCCGGGACCGATTTCCACGAGATTGACCGGGGAGGGCGCGCCGTGCTGCTGCCAGGCATGCACCATGAAAATGCCGAGCATCTCGCCGAACAGCTGGCTGATCTCGGGTGCCGTGACGAAATCGCCATGGCGGCCGAAGGGTTCGCGCGTCCTGTAATAGCCGTGGTCGGGATCTGCCAGGCACAGGGCGAAGTAATCCGTCACGCTGATCGGGCCGTTGGCCCGGATGAGATTCTTGATCTTGTCTGCAAGTGGCGTGGTCATGGAAGCCTCGTCCTCGCGTCAGGGATTTTGGGTGGCGCGCCGACCGCGCCAGATGGACACCACGCCGACGAGCAGCATGGGGAGTGACAGTACCATGCCCATGGTCAGCCAGCCAAAGGCGAGATAGCCGAGCTGCGGATCCGGCTCGCGGAAGAATTCGACAAAAATGCGCGACAGCGCATATCCGCAGACGAAGACGCCGCAGACGACACCGGGGCTGCGCAGCGCCTTCAGGCCATGCGTCATCAAACGCAGGATGATCAACAGCAGGACACCTTCCAGCAGCGCTTCATAAAGCTGGCTCGGATGGCGGGCAAACGGACCGCCGGTCGGAAAGACAACGGCCCAGGGCACGTCGCTGATCCGGCCCCACAGCTCGCCATTGATGAAATTGGCGATGCGGCCGAAGAACAGGCCGAAGGGGGCAACGGTCGCCACCAGATCGAACAGGCTCCAGACGGCAATGCCGTTGCGGCGGGCAAACAGGATCATGGCGATCGTCGTGCCGATCAGCCCGCCATGGAAGGACATGCCGCCGTTCCAGATTTCAAGCGCGCGGATGGGATTTTCAACGACGGCCGGAAGGTCGTAGAACAGGATATAGCCGATGCGGCCACCCAGCACGATGCCGGCTGCCACCCAGACGAGGAAGTCGTCGAGCTTCTCCTTCGATGTCGGCGCGACGCCCGCAGGCCACAGATCCGGCCGCGATACCAGCGCGCGCGCATAGTACCAGCCGAGAAAGATGCCGGCGACATAAGCCAGTCCATACCAGTGAACCGACAGCGGACCGATGGAAAAAGCAATCGGATCGATGTTCGGAAATGGCATGATGGCGAGGAAAGATGATGCTGAATACAAGTTTAACGTCCCTCGGCCGATGTGCCGTATCGAGCGGGAACATGACTTTCCGCCTTCAGCCGGTCAAGGCCTATCTGGTTTTCTGACTGAACCATATGCTCGAAAAACACAACAAAACCACTATACTAGATTGAACTCGGGCTATCGCTGCCAAAAGGCTTCGATGATCCCGTCGCGGCCCGGCACAAGGTGATGGCCCTCATGTCTTCGTCGGCGAAGTGGGACGAATTGCGGCGACGGGCGCGAATCTCCTTGCAAGGAGGCATGCCACATCCTACCTCGTCAGGAGTTAAGAGACAGGTCGCCGCGCTGCGGCGCATCAACGGGAGATCAAGGCAATGTCGACCGGAACGAACCGCATGATGGATGAATTCGCGCGGCTGATGACCGATGCCGCAGGCGCGGCCCAAGGCGTGCGGCGCGAAGTGGAAACCGCTTTCCAGGCCCAGGCCGAACGGTTCCTCAACAGCATGGATCTCGTGCGCCGTGAGGAATTCGACGTGGTGCGCGAAATGGCGATCAAGGCGCGGGATGAAAACGATGCGTTGAAGGCGCGTCTCGATGCGCTGGAAGCAAAGCTTTCCGCAAGCAACAGCTGATGTTGGTGCGAGAGAATGTCCGGTAAAACCGGATCAGACGTTATTCTCTCCATTGTTTCTACGCAGTCCGGACGCAAAGCCGCGAACGCACTTTTAGTTCGGACATGCTCTCGTCTACGGCAATACCACGCGGTGCTTCGCAAACGAGGCGCCGCGTTTTCTTTTTGGGCTTGACGGCTTTCCTAAAAAGTTTGTCCCGAGATTTTTACAGCCTGTGGACACAGCCGAAAAACTCTGCCGGCAGAGTCGCTTAACCGCACAGGCTGATGCCGCGAACGAAGCGTCCGTGTGAGTCGTCCCCGCAAAAACGGGGTGCGGGGGCTGGTGCTGGGACTCGCTGCCTATACACTGATTTTAAATGATGATTCGAAACGACGACCGCACGATCCGCAGGCTCACGACGATGAGCCGGCCGGTGCGGCAGGCGCCAAGAACATCGATGAAGTTGGTTTTCCGGGTTCGTGTCCGCGTTCATCCGTCGTGTTTTGAGAAAAGCATGCATGTCGCTTTCATTCCGGTTGAGAAGGTGCCGTATGAGCCTCTTAGAGATGCAGATTGAACGTCATTCGAACCCGGTTGACATGATCGAGTTCGTCGCAGCCTCCAATGACTGGACGTTCGAGCGATCGGGGGAGGACGAGATTGCCATGACGGTGGCCGGCCACTGGACCGACTACCACGTGTCCTTCTCCTGGATGGAGGAGTTCGAAGCCCTGCATCTGGCCTGCGCCTTCGATCTGAAAGTGTCCGACCAGCGCACCAATGAGGTCATCCGGCTGCTGTCGCACGTCAATGGTCAGGTGCTGATGGGGCATTTCGATCTTTGGCGCCAGGAGGACGTGGTGATCTTCCGCCAGTCGCTGCTTCTGGCCGGCGGTGCCGAACCCAACAACCAGCAGGTCGAAGTGCTGCTGTCGAGCGCGCTCGAAGCCTGCGAAACCTATTACCAGGCCTTCCAGTTCGTCGTCTGGTCCGGCATGGAAGCCAAGGCCGCCATGGATGCGGTGCTGTTCGAAACCGTGGGTGAATGCTGATGTCTGCTGCTGTCTCTGACGTCTCGTCGTCCCGGGTGGTCCTGGTCGGTGCGGGCAACATGGGCGGCGCCATGCTGTCGGGCTGGCTGAAGAACGGCGTGCCGGGCGCGTCCGTGCTCGTCATCGATCCGGGTCCGTCGGAGGCCATGAAGGCGCAGATCGAGGCCGCCGGTGCCCGCCATGAGACGGCCGCACCTGCCGATGTAAAGGCCGGCATCCTGTTTCTTGCCGTCAAGCCGCAGGTGATGGAGGCGGTTCTGCCTAAGCTTTCCGCGCTGGTCGGGCCGGAGACGGTGGTCGTCTCGGTCGCCGCCGGCAAGACGCTCGCCTTCCTGCAAGGCTATCTCGGCGATGGTGCCATGGTGCGTGCCATGCCCAACACGCCGGCCATGATCGGCCGTGGGGTGACCGGCGCCTATGGCAATGACAAGGTGTCCGACGCGCAGCGCACCGCCGTCCATGACCTTCTGAAGGTCAGCGGTCCGGTGGAATGGGTGGCGCGTGAAAGCGATATTGATGCGGTGACCGCCGTTTCCGGCAGCGGCCCGGCCTATGTGTTCTATCTGGTGGAATGCATGGCGGAGGCCGGCCGCAAGCTCGGTCTGCCCGAAGACTTGGCCATGCGGCTTGCGCGCGAAACCGTATCCGGTGCCGGCGAATTGCTGAACCGCTCTTCCGACACGGCCGCACGGCTTCGCCAGAACGTCACCTCGCCGGGCGGCACGACGGCGGCAGCGCTTGCCGTGCTGATGGCGGAGGATGGCATGCAGCCGCTGTTCGACACGGCGCTTGAAGCTGCGCGCGCCCGCGCCGAAGAACTGGGTCGCTGATTTTTCCGGGGAGATGACGATGGCGGGCGAGATCACCTTTGCCGATTTCGAAAAGGTCGATATCCGCGTCGGCACCATTGTCGAGGCGGACGAATTCCCCGAGGCGCGAAAGCCCGCCTACAAGCTGAAGATCGATTTCGGCCCCGAGATCGGCGTCAAGCGTTCGTCGGCGCAGATCACCGTGCATTATACACCCGAGACGCTGATCGGGCGTCAGGTTCTCGGCGTCGTCAACTTTCCGCCCCGCCAGATCGGGCCTGTGCGCTCGGAGGTTCTGACGCTCGGCTTTGCCGATGAGAACGGCGATATCGTGCTTACCGCCGTCGAGCGGCCGGTGCCGAACGGCATGAAGATGATGTGAGGCGGCGTCGGCGCCTTGTAAGCGCCGGCCGGATCTGCTCACGGATTATGCCGGCACGCGCACCACCGCACGCAATCCCCCTGACGGGCTGTCGCCCAGCGTCACGTTTCCGCCATGGGCACGCGCGATGTCGCGGGCAATGGCAAGGCCCAAGCCGGTGCCGGAGGCATCGAGATTGCGCGCCTCGTCCAGCCGGTAGAAGGGCTTGAACACGTCTTCACGGGATTGTTCCGGAATGCCGGGGCCGTCGTCGTCGAAGGTGAGCGTCAGCCATTTGGCATTGTGGCGCGCCTCCACATGCAGGCTGTCGGCGTAGCGGCGGGCATTGGAGGCGAGGTTGCCGACGAGGCGCATGAAGGCGCCGGGGCGGACCGACAGGAGATCCTCGCCCTCGACCCGGTAGGTCATGCTCTTGCCGTGCAGCTCGAAATCGGCGCGCATCTTTTCCAGGAGTTCGCTGAGCTTCAACTGGCCGAAATCCTCGGCCGCTTCATTGCGGGCAAAGGCGAGATAGCCTTCCAGCATGCTCTGCATGTCGTCGATGTCGGTTCCCATGCCGGCGAGATCCGGATTGTCGCCGGCAAGCGCCAGCTGCAGCTTGAAGCGGGTGAGGATGGTGCGCAGGTCGTGGCTGATGCCGGTCAGCATGGCGGTGCGCTGCTCCATCTGCCGCTCGATGCGTTCCCGCATCTGGATGAAGGCAATGCCGGCCCGGCGGATTTCGTCGGCGCCGCGCGGCACGAAGGGTGTCGGCATCTTCTGGCCCTTGCCGAAACTTTCCGCCGCATCGGCAAGCGCCAGGATCGGGCGGATCTGGCCGCGCAGGAAGAGGATCGATATGCCGATCAGGAGCAGCGCGGTGCCGAACATCCAGACGAGGAAGATATGGGTGTTCGAGGCATAGGTCTGGTTGCGGATGGTAAAGACGCGCAAGACCTTGTCGCCCAGCTGGATGCGGATCTCCACAAGCCTGCTGTCGCCCACCGTATCGATCCAGAAGGGCAGCCGGATCTGCTGGTTGATCTGGTCGGCGAGGATATCGTCGAGGATCGAGAAGAAGGGCTTTGGCCGCGGCGGCGGCAATTGCCCGCCCGGTTCGACGGAAATGTTGAGCGACAGCGTGTCGCGGGCGATGCGAATGATCTGCTGGTAATCGTCCTCGGGCTGCGGATAAGTGCGGATCACCTCGATGATGGCGGCAATGTCGCGCGTGACGGCCTGCGACAGGCGCTCCGTCACCAGCCGCCAGTGGCGCTCCATGAAGACGGCGGCCACCACGGTCTGCAGGAGAAGCATGGGGATGATGACGATGAGCACCGAGCGCAGGTAAAGCCCGCTCGGCATGCGCCGTTTCAGCCAGCGGCCGAGCGGGATCCAGCCCGGCGGCTTCACCCTGCCGATATCGCGCCCGATCCTGTCGAAAATCGCCATGCTGTCTCTCTCGGGCAGCGCTGCCGCCGCCGGTTGCGGGCAGCCCTTGAAAAAGGCTGCGACCTCAATCGATGCTCAGACGGTACCCGATGCCGCGCACGGTTTGAAGGTAGATGGGGTTTGCCGGATCGTCCTCGATCTTGCGGCGAAGCCGGTTGATCTGCACGTCGATGGTACGCTCGCCGACTTCGGCATCGTCGCCGATCAGTTCGTGGCGTGGAATGGTGTCACCGGCCTTCAGCGCAAACATCAGCATGATGTCCTGCTCACGGTCGGTGAGGCGAATGGTTTCGGCCGCCCGCCGCAGCTCCTTCTTGGCAATCGAAAAGGTGAAGGGGCCGAACATCACCTGATCGATCTTCGGCGCATCCGGATTGCTGTTGCGGCGCAGGATATTGTTGATGCGCAGCACGAGTTCGCGCGGATCGAACGGTTTTGGCAGATAGTCGTCGGCGCCGGCCTGCAGCCCCTCGATGCGCGATTCGGCTTCGGCGCGTGCCGTCAGCAGAATGATCGGGATCGCCCGCTTTTCCCGCAGCGACTGGGTGAGCGAAATGCCGGTTTCGCCCGGCATCATCACGTCGAGGATGATGAGATCGAAATCCAGCCCCTCCAGCTTGCGCCGCGCTTCGGCCGCATCGCTTGCGCCGGTCACGCGAAAGCCCTGCTCCCGCAGATAACGGTGCAGGAGGTCGCGGATGCGGGTGTCGTCATCCACCACCAAAAGGTGGGCCGCATCGTCGAGCAACGCTACAGGGTTGTTCCCCATCTTCAATCCACCTCGTTTTCGACAGGTTTGAGCCCTTCGGCGCGGCCGCGCATCAGGCGCAGGAACCGGATGACGCCCTCGCGCTGCTCCGCTGTCAGGTCGCCGAGCGCTGCCGATATGCGGCTCGATTGCGGCTCCGACAGGGCAAGCGCCAGTTCCCGCCCGGCAAGCGTGGGATAGAGCCGGCGCTGCCGGCGATCCTTGGCGCCGGCCATCTGGCGGATATAGCCGCTGTCGATCAGCTGCTTCAGCACGCGCGCCAGGCTCTGCTTGGTAATTTGCAGCGTATCGAGCAGATCCGTTACCATCATCCCCGGCTGCCGGCAGACGAAATAGACGACCCGGTGATGGGCGCGCCCCATGCCGATCTTTTCTAGGATCGCGTCTGGATCGGAAATGAAGTCGCGATAGGCAAAGAAAAACAGCTCGATGGTTTCGAAGTCGATCTTGCTTTCATCGACAGCAGGCATCGGCGGCTGGACCTTTTTCAGGGCTTTCCCAGACGAGACCGGTGGCACCAGGCGTTCCTCTTCGAGTGGCGGTTTGGCGGGCAGGGGAGGTGCAGCCTCTTGGCCCAACCGCACCGCCCGCCGACCGCGACGTGTTTCATGCTGATTTGATAAAGCCCGAAGCGGCTCAACAATCAACATCAATATGTGTGCTCAACGCGCATCATCCCACGCAAACATTGTGCAGGGCTGGCCCGCTGCGCTTTGTCGGCCACAAAGAAGACGCAAGTGCTGCAGAAAGACAAAATCAGCTGCGGCCACACGGAACCTTTATCGCCGATCCCCGTTCCGAGCCGCAGGGAAACAGGAAGTATAACATGAGCTTATCCACCATCGATGGGACAATGCCGAGCAAGAGCCCGATCTCCCTCTCGCATCCGCTGCGCCCGGTTCTCGTCACCGTTTTCGCGCTGAAATTTGCCGTTGCAAGCCTGCTGGTCGCCAGTGCCTGCCTTGCACCCTCCGTCAGTGCCGAAAGCCGTTATTCCGTCTCGGATTGATTTTGTCGGCTGTCTGCGGCAGGCAGGGCGGGTATAGTGATCTATCTTTCATCACCAACCTGACGAGGCTTCATGGGCATGCTTCAAGCCGGTATCATTCCGGTTACTCCCTTCCAGCAGAATTGCACGCTTCTCTTTGATGCCGACACAAAGCAGGGTGTCGTGGTCGATCCGGGCGGCGATGTCGACCGGATCATCGAGGTTGCCGCGCAGCAGGGCGTGACGATCACCGAAATCTGGATCACCCACGGTCATATCGATCACGCCGGCGGTGCCGACGAGTTGCGCGAGAAGACCGGTGCCTCCGTTATCGGTCCCCATGCCGACGACAAGCCGCTGCTGGAGGTGCTCGATACGCGCGGGGCTGCCTTTGGTTACACGGTTCCGGCACGCAAGCTGGTGCCCGACCAGTTTCTGAACGAAGGCGACGTCGTGGCGCTCGGCGATCATCGCTTCGATGTGCTGCACTGCCCGGGCCATGCGCCGGGTCATGTGATCTTCGTCAACCGCGACATGAATTTCACCATCATGGGTGACGTTCTGTTCAACGGCTCGATCGGCCGCACCGACCTGCCGGGCGGCAATCACCAGCAACTGCTCGACAGCATCCGCGACAAGGTTCTGCCGCTTGGCGACGAGATGGGCTTCATCTGCGGTCATGGGCCCGGAAGCCGCGTCGGCGACGAACGCCGCAGCAACCCCTTCCTCCAGGGCCTGTAGGTCCCTCCGCACTCGGCGTCGAGCCACGGATGCCGTTCGGCCAGACCGGGGTGTTGTAAGCCAGCGTCAAAAGTCCAGCGTTACCGCCTCTGCGGCACCGCAGACGAACATCGCAAGTGCAGATGCAAGACAAAAAAACCCGGCATTCCTGCCGGGCTTCAACTCGAAGTAAAAAACCGTAACGAGGCTTAGCCGGCAATCTGCAGATTGACTGCCTTGGGGCCTTTGCCGCGACGATCCGGTTCCGTGTCGAAGCTTACTTTCTGATTTTCCGAAAGTCCGGACAGGCCGGAAGCCTGTACCGCAGAGATATGGACGAAGATATCTGCTCCACCATTGTCTGGCTTGATAAAGCCGAAGCCCTTGTCCGTATTGAAGAATTTTACAGTGCCAGTTTCGGCCATGCATCAGGTCCTTTTTCCTCTGTCCGTGTTCAGCGGCGGACAGCATCACGATATTTGCCCATGAAGGGCAGGCGGCAGGCATTTCGAAATGGCGGAAAGGGGCCCGTATTTACCGCGGGAAACAAAGAAAAGATCGTCATGATCCTTGCCCAATCCCCCGCCCGGAAGTTTTGGCGCTTCCGAAACGCTTCATTATAGCTCTTCCCATGCTCGCAAACTGCCCGAACCGACACAGATTGCTGCGTTTGACACAAATTGGCAAGAAAAAGTTTTCTGGCACCGAGGGGTGATGCCAAACGTCTGTTTCGGACTTGTATAAAATGTGGGTCATCCGTTGCTTCGGAGGGAAAAAGGCCCGCAACTTCAATCGTCTCGCGGTTTTCCGGCCGCAAGCGCAGGCTCTCAAATTCTCAGCTGCGCGTCGATTGAAGGCGGGCGTTCCGGCGCCGGTTGAGGAGTTCGGGCACGAGTTCGACGATCAGCATGGCCGCAAAGATCAATCCGCAGCCGAGATAGCCAAGCGGCGGCAAGGTTTCATCGAGCAGCAGGGCACCGAAAAACGCGCCGAACAGAGCTTCCGACGACAGGAAAATGGCGGCCTGCGGCGCCGTCGTGTGGCGCTGGCCAATGACCTGCAGCACGAAGGCAAGCCCCGAGGAAATCAGGCCGACATAGAGAATTTCGGCAAGCGCGCCCCCGACAGCATCCAGGGAGACAGGTTCCACGGCAATCCCGATCATCAGCGATACGACAGCGCAGACGGCAAACTGCGTGGCAGACAGTGCCAGTGGCCGTTCGGAGCGGCTGACGAAGTGGCCGGCGAGCACGATCTGCAGCCCCCAGAAGACAGCGCAGGCAATGCTCCAGAGATCGCCGGTGGACACGGCCTGGATATTGCCGCCACTCAGCAGGAAAATGCCGATGAGCGCCAGCAGCGCCACCGGCCAGACGATCCAGTGCGGAAAGCGCTGGAAGATGACGATCGAGATGACCGGCACGAAGACGACGTAGAGCCCGGTCAAAAAGCTCGAATTGGTGACGGTGGTGGTCTGCAGGCCGATCTGCTGGGTGATGGCGCCGCCGAACAGAGCCAGACCGACGAGGAGGAAGCCGCCCATATGCCGGCGTTCCGGTCGACTGCCGATCCGGCGGGCCTCGAGCACGGCAAAGGGCAGAACAGCAAGGGCTGCGATGGCAAACCGCAGACCGACGAACCAGAAGGGCCCGATCGTCGCCATGGCGGTGGATTGCGCGACGAACCCGCCGCCCCAGATGGCGGCCGCAAGAAGAAGCACAAGGTTCGCCTGCAATCGCGTCATGTCGAGATCCGTGAAAGATGAGCCGCGCGGCCTTGACCGCAGCGGCTGCCTATCAGGTGGTTCGGGCAGGCTCAAGCTTGTGGACGAAAATGCTTTCGTAAGGGGGCGTCAGACGGTTCTTAGGAATGGTGGATACGACGGCCATCGCTCTTGCCGCTGCGGTTCGTGGAGAGGCCACGAAAGCTCAACCGCCAGAGGCCGGCGGCGGCGACGCAGAAGACCAGGGTCAAGGCGCCGAAAATGAGCCGCTGATCGCCGGCAGCATCGCTTTGCAGGAGAAGTTGCGGCGTGACGACCTGCGACAGGGAGGAGATGTCCTGCGCACGCGCGGTGCCGACCAGCGCCAGCATCATCAGGATGCAGGCCGCAAGTGCCGTCCCGGCAACCCACAAACTGCCGCTCAGGCGGCGTGTCCGGATGCGGGCGGTTGCCTCTTCGTCGTCCAGAAACATGGGTGGTCCTCTCACGGCATCGTCGATGGTGTGAGAAGACCCGGCGAAAGCGACGCCACAACGACAGGATTGCGGCAGTCACCGGCAATTACTGTGGCGAAAACAAGGCGTTACGCCGGACGTGCGGATGGTTGCCGCATGCTGCCCCGGCGGGCATTGAAATGACAGGTAAATTCGCCGTGTGGCAACCGTTGCAAGAAAGACGCAAGTGCCGGCTTTTCGGCCTTGAAACAGGCGGCTTTCTTCGACATAGAACCTGACGGCAAAGCCGAGCCGGCCTGCCGTTTTCAACAGCTTCAGGACATTCTCATCATGGCCTTTCTTGCCGATGCACTTTCCCGCGTAAAGCCGTCCGCCACCATTGCCGTTTCGCAGAAAGCCCGCGAACTGAAAGCCAAGGGCCGCGACGTGATCGGGCTCGGTGCCGGCGAACCGGATTTCGACACGCCGGACAATGTCAAGCAGGCGGCTATCGAGGCGATCAACCGCGGCGAAACGAAGTACACGCCGGTTTCGGGCATTCCGCAGCTGCGCGAGGCGATCGCCAAGAAGTTCAAGCGCGAGAACAATCTCGATTACACGGCCGCCCAGACCATTGTCGGCACCGGCGGCAAGCAGATCCTGTTCAACGCCTTCATGGCAACGCTGAACGCCGGGGATGAAGTGATCATTCCGGCGCCTTACTGGGTGTCCTATCCGGAAATGGTGGCGTTGTGCGGTGGCACGCCGGTCATCGTGTCTGCCACGCAGGAGAACAATTTCAAGCTGCAGCCGGCAGATCTCGAAAAGGCGATCACAGACAAGACCAAGTGGTTCATCTTCAACTCGCCGTCCAACCCGTCGGGTGCCGCCTATAGCTATGACGAGCTGAAGGCGCTGACCGACGTGCTCGTCAAGTATCCGCATGTCTGGGTTCTCACCGACGACATGTACGAGCACCTGACCTTCGGCGATTTCAAGTTCGTGACGCCGGTGGAAGTGGAGCCGACGCTCTATGACCGCACGCTGACCATGAACGGCGTGTCGAAAGCCTATGCGATGACCGGCTGGCGTATCGGCTATGCGGCAGGCCCGCTCGAGCTGATCAAGGCAATGGACATGATCCAGGGCCAGCAGACATCGGGTGCCTCGTCGATTGCCCAGTGGGCCGCTGTCGAAGCGCTGAACGGCCCGCAGGATTTCGTTGCCAAGAACAAGGCGATCTTCGAAGGCCGCCGCGATCTCGTCGTCTCCATGCTCAACCAGGCCAAGGGCATTTCCTGCCCGAACCCGGAAGGCGCCTTCTATGTCTATCCGTCCTGCAAGGGTCTGATCGGCAAGACCGCCCCCTCGGGCAAGGTCATCGAGACGGACGAGGATTTCGTCACCGAGCTTCTGGAAACCGAAGGTGTTGCCGTCGTCCACGGCTCGGCCTTCGGCCTTGGCCCCAACTTCCGCATCTCCTACGCGACCTCGGAAGACCTGCTGGAAGAAGCCTGCCGCCGCATCCAGCGCTTCTGCAATAACTGCAAGTAAGCGCGGCTTTTCACGACTTTCAATGGAGGGCTTGCCAGTGATGGCAGGCCCTTTTGTCGTTATGGGGGGATCGTTGACGCTATCCCGGTCCGGGCGTATCTTTTGCCCATGAAAACCGTCAGCATTCGTGAAGCTCAGGATCGTTTTGACGAACTCGCCCAGGATGTCGAGAGGGGCGAGACCGTGACCGTGACGCGCGACGGTAAGCCGGTGTTCGATCTGGTGCCACGGGAAGGGGCTGCGCAGAAGAAGGGCGGGATTGATTGGGAGGCAGGGCAGGCCTATCTGCGGTCCAAAGGCATCGTTCGCACGAAGGGCTTCATCTCGGACGACTTCGACGATCCCCTGCCGGAAGATTTTCTGCTTAGACCGCTGCCCTGATGGCAAGATTGCTGCTCGACACACATTTTGTGCTGGCGGCAGCGGACGGCGTGATGGCCGAGAAATTCCCTCGGTTTTACGCAAGGGTTGCCAGCAGTGTCGGAGAGGTTTTCGTCAGTACCGCCAGTCTTTGGGAAATGGCCATCAAGACACGGATTGGAAAACTGGTGCCCTCTTTGCCCATCAACGAAATTCCGGCCTATCTCGAAGCGGCGGGTTTTATCCTTATGGGTATAGAGGTCGAACGCGTTCTGACCGCCGCCCATCCCGAACCGCCCACCCGCGATCCCTTTGATCGGCTTCTCTTGGCGCAATGCCAGGTCGAAGGGCTGCAACTCGTCACCATCGACCGCGCGCTTGTGGGGCATCCGCTGGCGTTCCGGCTCTGAGCCATTGCCGAAACGCCGAGGGTTGAGTTTTTACGCCTTGGTCAGCTTGATGATGGTCGATTGGCCGCCGCCGCGCTGTTCGGTCACGGCATAGACGGCGCCGTCGGGGCCGACTTTGACGTCGCGGATGCGGGCATTGAGCGGCACGCGCTCCTCGTGGCTTACCTTGTCGTTTTCCATGTGAAGAATGACGACACCCTGGCTCACCAGCCCGCCGACGAGAAAGGCGCCTTTCCATTCCGGAATGGCGTTTGCGTCGTAAAAGGCCATGCCGGAGGGGGCAATGACAGGGTCCCAGTAATAGACCGGCTGCTCCGTCTCAGCCATCTGCGTGAGGCCCTTGCCGACGGGGGCGCCGCTGTATTCGACGCCGTAGGTCACCTCCGGCCAGCCGTAATTCTTGCCCGCTTCCGGTCGGTTCAACTCGTCGCCGCCCTTCGGCCCGTGTTCAACCAGCCAGAAGCGGCCCTCTCCATCCACGGTGGCGGATTGCACGTTGCGGTGTCCGAGCGACCAGATTTCGGGAAGCGCATTCTCCTGGCCCACGAAAGGATTGTCCGGCAGGGGCTTGCCGTCCTGCGTGATGCGGAACACCTTGCCGAGACCGCTGTTCAGATCCTGCGCCTGCACGCGCGGTTCAGTGTCGGAGCGCTCGCCGACGGTGACATAGAGTTCGCCGGCCGGCCCGAAGGCGAGGCGGGAGCCAAAGTGCTTGTTGCCGTCATAGCTTGGCATCTGGCGGAAGATCACGGAGACGTCCTGCAGTTGCCCACCGCCCTGATCGTTCGGCACAAGGCGCGCGGAGGCAACCGAGGTGCCGTTGCCGTCCTCGCGCTCCTCGGAAAACGAGAAGAAGATCCGGCCGGAGGTGGCATAGTCGGGCGCAAGTGCCACATCGAGCAGGCCGCCCTGGCCGCCGGACAGGACTTTTGGCACGCCGCTAATTGCAGGGCCGGCCTTGCCGTCGCGGACGATATGCATGGCGCCGGCTTTGGCCGTTACCAGCATGCGCCCGTCGGGGAGAAATTCCATCGCCCAGAGATGCGGCAGGCCCTTTGCCACCACCTCGGTCTTGATGTTGACCGGGGCAGCGGGTTGCGGGGCGCGCGTCTGGTTTTCAAACTGCGGCTGCTGGTTCGGCGCGTTGGGCGGACTCGTCTCGGCCGGCTTTTCCTGCGCATGGGCGGTGAGGGCGGCCGTGCCGGCAAGGATTGTTCCGGCGATCAGAAGCTTCAAGGAATTCATCGTCTTCTCCCAGTTTCCCAAGTTTCGGTGTCCCAAGTCTCGGTGTTTCAAGCGCGCGCCGGCGGTCGTTCGGACGCGGCGGGCCTGGAGACCATGTAGGGTAGCCTGTGATGAAGACCGCACGCGCCGCGTTCAAGTTTGCTTTATCACCCGGTGAAGTCCCGCTTTGCAGGTTGAATCAAGTGCTTGCCGGGTTGAGTCCGGTGGTGCGGGCAAGTGATTGATATGAAACTTTAAAGCCCGAGAATGGTGAGCATCAGGAAGGTGGCGAACAGCACGAAATGGGTCATGCCCTCGATGGCGTTCGTTTCCCCGTCATTGAGGTTGATGGCCGCGGCAATCAGCGTGATCGTCACCATCACGGTTTGAACCGGTGTCATGGCCATGATGAAGGGTTGGCCCGTATAGAGCGCAATTGCCTCCATCACCGGCACGGTGAGAATGACGGTGGAGAGCGAGGCGCCCATGGCGATATTCACCACCGCCTGCATGCGGTTGCGAAGGGCGGCCCGAAGCGCCGTCAGGATCTCCGGTGCTGCCGAAATGGAGGCGACGATCACGGCCATCAGGGCCGGCGGTGCGCCGCTACCCTCAAGGCCGGTATTGATGAAGGCCGACATGAACTCCGCGAGCGCCCCGATAAGGACGACACCGATCAGAATGGTCACGATGGACAAGGCAGTGGAGCCTTCGCCTTCCTGTTCCTGCGCGCCGGCCTGGGCGGCACCGGCTGCGGGTTTGGCGCGCGGATAGCTGTAGCTGAAGAAATAGCTGTGCGGCCCCACCTGCATGCGCAGGAACAGCCCGTAGAGCGCAATCATCGCGCAGATGGTGAAGGCGGAATAATAGTGCCAGCGATCCGATGGCACGAATTCCGGCACGATCATCGAGATGCCCATGGCCGTCAGGATCATCACGCCGTAGGTCTTGCCGGAATTGTCGTTATAGGGCTGCTCGCCGTGCCGCAGACCACCGAGCAGGGCCGCAAGCCCCAGAATGCCGTTGATGTCGATCATCACGGCAGAATAGATCGTGTCGCGCACCAGCGTCGGCGAGGCGCTGCTGTTCATCAGGATTGCGAGGATGATGACCTCGACGGCGACGGCAGACAGCGTCAGGATCATCGTGCCATAGGGATCGCCCACCTTGTGGGCAAGGATTTCCGCATGGTGCGCGACGCGGGTGGACACCAGCACGATGACGCCGATCAGGGCTGCCGCGGCAACCAGTGACCCGATCTTTCCCGCCTCCAGCACCGCATGTTCGCCAAGATAGGCAGCGATTGCCACCACAAGCGCGACCAGAAGGAATTTTTCCTGCCTTATCAGTGATGTCATACGCGTGCTTGTGCTCCCGGCTGCTCGGGAGCAATCTATGGCAGTGGCTGCAGGCTTCAAGCAGATCCGCAGCCAGGAGGGGCGCCTTCAGACGTTTTTGTGGGAACCCCGCAAGCCCCCGGACATTTGGTGTTTGGTTATCGTCAAAAGAACACATCAGGAGGAAAGCCATGACGAAGGTCGTATACAAGGTCGTTCAACATGATGGCGGCTGGGCCTACCGGCTGGGCGACGTCTATTCCGAAACATTTGCCAGCCATGCCGACGCGCTGCAGGCAGCACGGATCGTTGCGGCCGAGCAGCAGGTGGGTGGCGATGCAGAAGAAATCAGCTGGCAGGATGCAGCCGGCATATGGCACGTCGAATATAGCGACGGCGGCGACCGGCCGGAGGCCGAAGTGGAAGACACCGAGCCGCAGGCAAATCAGGCGCCCTGACGCCCGTCAGGCGCTTCGCACATAATCGATCAATCCGTCGCAGAGCGCATCGAATGTCGCCCTGCAGCGGGGGGATTGCCGCAGATTCTCGTGCATGGCGACCCAGGTATCAAGCGACAGGGAGAACTCCGGCAGCAACCGCACCATGTTCGGATCGCGTTGCGCCAGCTTGACCTGGCATATGCCGATGCCGGCTCCGGCCCGGATCGCCGAAAGTTGGGCAAGATTGCTGTCGGTGCGATAGGTCCAATGAAGATTGTCCGGGAAATCCGGAGCCTGTTGCCGGATGCTTTCGATGCTTGCCCGGATGAAGGCCGTTTCCCGGTCGAAACCGACCATGTGGTGCAGCGTCAAGGCCTGCAGGTCCGCCGGACTGCCCTTCCGGTCCAGATAGCTTCGGGCGGCGTGAAGCCCAAGTTCAATCGTTCCGATATGGCGCGCCACCAGGGCATCCTGCCGGGGCCTCGTCATGCGCACGGCAATGTCTGCCTCGCGCCGCAAAAGATCATGCAGCGTATCGGACAGGGACAGCTCCACGTCGAGCCGCGGATGGGCCGCCTGCAATTTTGACAGGATCGGGGGCAGGACCTCGACACCGATGACATCACTGGCGCTGATGCGCACGACGCCTTCCACAGCGCCGATGGCGCTCGATGCCTCGCGCAACAGGGCCGCAGCCGTGGTGGCGAGGTTTTCCGTATAGGGCCGCAAGGCCTCAGCCGCATCGGTCGGCAGCAGACCCTGCTGCGAGCGCGTGAACAGCGCATGCCCCAGCGCCTGCTCCAGCTCATCGATATGGCGCCCGACAGTCGGCTGCGTCAGCCCGAGCGTCCTTGCTGCCGCCGAGAGGGAGCCGGTTTCTAAAACAGCCAAAAGCGTTCGGTAGAGATTCCAGTCTGGCTCATTCATTTTTGAATAGACACCATAAGATTTCCGAGAATTTCCTATAACTGCAGAACGCGGGATACTCCAGTCCGTCAGACAGAAGGAGTTTCCGATGACCGTCCCCCACGCCGCAGACAATGCCTCCACCACTCCTGCCACGAAACCCATCGCTCTTATCCTTGGCGCCACCGGAGGCGTTGGCGGAACCGTTGGCCGCCGTCTGGTCGCGGAAGGATGGCATGTCCGCGCTCTGCATCGCAGGGCGCTCGCCGTTGCCGCGAGCGAACCGTCGTTCGAATGGGTGACGGGCGATGCCATGAACGGTTCCGACGTGCTGAACGCCTCTGAAGGGGCGCAGCTTATCGTGCATGCGGTCAATCCCCCCGGCTACCGCGACTGGGGCAAGCTGGTTCTGCCGATGATCGACAATACCATTTCTGCTGCGAGAGCCTGCGGTGCGCGCATTCTTCTGCCCGGCACGGTCTACAATTTCGGCCCGGACGCCTTTCCAATCCTTGAGGAGGACAGCCCGCAGAACCCGTTGACCGCCAAGGGGGCGATCCGCGTCGAGCTTGAGCGGCGGTTGCGCTTTGCAGTGCAGGACGGCGTGCCGGTGCTGATCGTGCGGGCGGGAGATTTTTTCGGGCCGGGTGCGGCAAACAGCTGGTTTTCGCAAGGTTTGGTCCGGCCCGGCCGGCCGGTCACCCGTGTCATGCGACCGGCGGCGCGCGGCATTGGCCACCAGTGGGCCTATCTGCCGGACGTGGCCGAAACCATGGTGCGGCTCCTGGGGCAGGCCAGTCGGCTGCCGACCTTCGCTGTCTTTCATATGGAGGGCGTCTGGGACGAGGATGGCGAACGGATGATCGGCGCCATTGCGCGCGTCACCAAACGCAAGCTGCGCCAGCATCGGTTCCCCTGGTGGCTTGTCGGGTTGGCGCCCCCCGTCGTGCCGCTTTTCCGGGAGCTGTGGGAAATGCGATACCTCTGGAGAGAGCCGATCCGCATGTCGAACGGCAAGCTGCGCGCGTTCCTGGGGTTCGAGCCACAGACGCCGCTCGACACGGCCATTCGCGAAACGCTGGTTTCGCTGAAATGCCTGGAGCCGCCGACCGAACCGGCGCTCGGTCCTCGTGGCGACAGGCTGACGAAGAACGCCTTGCCCCTGTCCTCCAGGCCATAGGTCGCCAACGTGCTCATGCGCTCCAAAAAGACGAGGCCCGCAGCTGTGCGGGCCTCGTTGGAAATCGGATTACTCGGCTGCTTCCAGCGTCGGGTAGTCGGTATAGCCTTCCGCGCCGCCGCCATAGAGGGTCTGCGGGTTGATGTCGTTCCAGGCAGCGCCGTCCTTGATGCGGCGAACCAGGTCCGGATTGGCGATGAACGGCTTGCCGAAGGAGATCAGGTCGGCCTTGCCGCTTTCGACGGCCTCGGCTGCCGTCTCGGCCGAGTAGCCGTTGTTGAGCATCCAGGCGCCCTTGCCGCCGGCATTGACATAGGCTGCCTTGAAGGCGGCGTAGTCGAAGCGGCTGCCGTCGTATTGATGGTCGCGCGCACCGCCGGTTGCCCCTTCGATCACATGGATGAAGGCGAGGTTACGTGTGGCAAGTTCCGCGACCAGCGCGTTGAACAGGGCCTGCGGGTTGCTGTCGCTCACGTCATTGGCGGGCGTGGTCGGGGACAGGCGAATGCCGGTCCTGCCGGCGCCAATGGCCGCAGCCACGGCATCGACCACCTCAAGCGTCAGGCGCAGGCGGTTTTCGATCGAGCCGCCATAGCCGTCCGTGCGCTTATTGGCGCCGTCCTTCAGGAACTGGTCGAGCAGGTAGCCATTGGCGCCGTGAATTTCCACGCCGTCGAAACCGGCATCGACGGCAGCACGGGCAGCCCGGGCAAAATCAGCCGCGATGCCCGGCAGTTCGGAGAGTTCGAGCGCACGCGGGGCAGAGGTTTCGGCAAAACCGCCGCTGCCATCTTCGTTCAGGATATAGGTCTTCGACTTAGCGGTGATGGCAGACGGTGCAACGGGGGCGCCGCCGCCCGGCTGCAGCGAAACATGCGAGACGCGGCCGACATGCCAGAGCTGGGCTACGATCTTGCCGCCGCGCGAATGCACGCCATCGGTGACCTTCTTCCAGCCTTCCAGCGCTTCGGGAAGATAAAGACCGGGCACATCGGCATAGCCCTGACCCTGCTGGGTGACGGCCGTGCCTTCGGAGACGATGAGGCCCGCCGTGGCGCGCTGCTCGTAATAGACGACGTTGAGATCGTTCGGGATGGCCTTCGGCGAGCGGTTGCGCGTAAGCGGCGCCATGACGATGCGGTTGTTGAGGGTGAGGTCCCCGAAGGTGACGGTATCAAACAATGACGACATGAACGTTCCTTTTTTGACTGTGCGGAGGAGGGAAGCGCTACGGCTCAGAGCGTAGCGCCAAGATGCGCGACGAAGGCACGGATCATGTCTTCGTCGCGTTGATAGAAGGTCCACTGGCCGACCTTGGTGATCTTGACGAGACCTGCCTTTTCAAGCGTTGCCAGATGGGCGGATACGGTGGACTGCGACAGGCCGCAGCGCTTTTCGAACTGGTTGGCGCAGATGCCCATGTCGAGCGGGTGTGCCTGCGATGAAAAATGTGTTTCGGGCTCGCGCATCCATTCGAGAAATTCGACGCGCGCCGGATGCGACAGGGCTTTGAGGATTTCGCTGCGGTCCATGGCCTGATCTCTTATATCGTCCATGAACGATATATGGATCGTTCATTCCCGATTTAAAGGTGGTTCGGCCAAAAAAATGGGCCTCCGGATTGCTCCGAGGCCCAAAGGTGTGAAGGTTGAAAAAACCTCCAGAGGGGAACAGCCGGCGCGGGCAACGAGGGGATGTCACCAAGGGGCGCCAGCTGACATCAATATGGGGAGGAGGAATGGTGCAGGCAAGTGCCGTGCCGTGTTTCCGGCGGATATTTCCGCTGACATGGGCAATGCGCAGTTAAAAAAAGAGGGCCACCGGATTTCTCCAGGGCCCTTTAAAGTGTGAAGGTCAAATAACCTCCAGAGGGGAACAGCTGCTGCGGTGGAACTGGGAGGAAAAGCCACCATGTGCATCAGCTGTGTGCGATATGGTGCTTTATTGTGCAGTGAACAATCCATTTTTGTGCAGGACAGCCATGCGCTCCTCGCACAGGTGCGGCTTCGAGCTGCCGTCAATTGTAGGAACTGCCTGCAAATCCTTGAAGAAAATGGCTTTTGTCATTCGGTTGCAACGGACTCTGTTTGCCCGCGTCCTCGTCAGAAGTTCCAGTTTCGCGCTTTTGCGACGATGAAATCACGAAAAACCTTGAGCTTCGCGGCGTTCTTCATCTCGTCCGGATAGCAGAAATAGGTGTCGAACGAGGGGATATCGGCGTTGATCGCCAGCTGAATCAGTCCCGGGTCGCGCCCGACGATGTAATCTGGGAGCACCGCAATGCCGATTCCGAGCAGGCAGGCGCGTTTGATCGAGGTCTGGCTGTTGATCTGCAGGTGCGGCAGGCGCGGATTGTCGGAATTGCGCCCGGCATATTCCAGCCAGTTCACATCGAGCAGGTAATTCGGCGCCGGCTCACCGAAGGTGATGATCCGGTGTTCGTCGAGGTCCTCGATCGTCTGCGGCTCCCCGAACCGGTTGATGTAGGAGGGGGCTGCGTAGACATGCATATGCACGGTGAACAGCTTGCGCTGGATGAGGTCGGATTGCTGCGGCTGGCGCAGGCGGATCGCGCAGTCGGCATGGCGCATGTTGACGTCCAGCTCCTCGTTGTCGAGGATGAGCTGGATGGCCATTTCCGGATAAAGCTGCAGGAATTCCTGCACCTTGTCGGTGAGCCAGCCCTGGCCGAGGCCGACCGTGGTGGTGACGCGCAGCTTGCCGCTCGGCTTCTCCGTCGTCTCCGTCAGCTGCATTTTCACCGTTTCGAGCTTCAGCAGCACGTCATGGGCGGTCCGGTAGAGAAGTTCGCCCTGTTCGGTGAGAATCAGGCCGCGGGCGTGGCGGTGAAACAGCTTTACCCCCACGTCCTGTTCGAGGGCGCTCACCTGACGGCTGATCGCCGACTGCGACAGATGCAGCTTGTCGGCGGCATGGGTGAACGATCCGGCTTCCGCTGCCGCGTGAAAAATGCGCAATTTGTCCCAGTCGAGAGGCACCACCATGATTATTCCGCCGCTTCGGCAAGCGGCAGGATGCCGGCAAGATAACGCTCGGCTTCAAGCGCTGCCATGCAGCCCATGCCGGCGGCCGTGATCGCCTGCCGGAAAGTGTCGTCCGTGACGTCACCGGCGGCAAAGACGCCCGGAACGTCGGTGGCGGTCGAATCCGGCGCGGTCCACATATAGCCGTTGTCCTTCAGCCTGACCTTGCCCTTGAACAGCTCCGTTGCCGGCGCATGGCCGATGGCCACGAAGACGCCGTGGATCGGCCGTTCGGTGATGGCGCCGGTCAGCGTGTTGCGCAGCTTCACGCCGGTGACCGATGGCGGCATCGGCGGCTTTGCAGCCTCGCCGGTGATTTCCGCCACTTCCGTGTTCCACAGCACCTCGACATTCGGGCGCTGCATGAGGCGCTCACGCAGGATCTTTTCCGAACGGAAACTGTCGCGGCGATGCACGACGGTCACTGACTTTGCAATATTCGACAGGTAGAGCGCCTCTTCGACGGCCGAATTGCCGCCGCCGACCACGATCACATCACGGTTGCGATAGAAGAAGCCATCGCAGGTGGCGCAGGCCGAGACGCCAAACCCCTGGAAATGCTGTTCGCTGTCGATGCCGAGCCATTTCGCCTTGGCGCCGGTTGCAATGATCAGCGTATCGGCGGTCCACACCTGGCCGGAATCGGTTCTGACCACGAAGGGACGGGTGGACAAGTCCACCTCGGTCACGAGATCGTTGACGATCTCGGTGCCGACATGCTGCGCCTGCTTCAGCATCTGCTCCATCAGGAACGGGCCCTGGATCGGATCGGCAAAGCCCGGATAGTTTTCCACGTCCGTGGTGATCATCAGCTGGCCGCCCTGCTCCATGCCGGCAATCAGCACCGGCTTCAGCATGGCGCGTGCCGCATAAATGGCTGCCGTATAGCCGGCAGGCCCGGAGCCGATGATGAGAACCTGCGTGTGACGGGCAGACATGGACGTTTTCCTTTCGAGGTCGCTGTCGGCAAACGGCGGAACGCAACCCCTGCGGGGGTTCCCGGGCCATTCGCCTTTGGCTCCCATTTATGAACGTTCCCTGCCTCAATTCAAGGGCAGCAGGGCGGGAGGAGGCGCAAGCGGGCATTTACGCACACTATTCATGCGCGCTTGCGACATAATCTTGCGCCAGATCCTTGCGTTCGCCGGGTCTTGGGCTAAAACCAACCCGAAACAAGGGGTTCTCCGTGCTTAAAGCCGAACTTGATGCCATCGATATCAAAATCCTTCGCGAGTTGCAGCGCGACGGTCGCATGACCAATGTCGAGCTTGCCGAGCGCGTCGGCATTTCGGCGCCGCCCTGCCTGCGGCGCGTACGCAAGCTGGAAGAGGCGGGCATCATCGAAGGCTATGCGGCGATCCTCAACGGTCCGCGCCTCGGCTACGATCTCGTCGCCTTCTGCCTTGTCGGGCTGAAGCACCAGTCGGAAAGCAACCTGAAGGCCTTTGCCGCGCTCGCGCAGGGCTGGACCATCGTGCGCGAAGCCTGGATGGTGTCCGGCGACAGCGACTTCCTCTTGCGCTGTACGGCCGAAAACCTCACCAATTTCCAGGATTTCGTCATCGAAGTGCTGGCCGCCAACGAGCATGTCGACACCGTGCGCACCATGCTCACCATCCGGCAGGTGAAGAAGCTGGGGCTGGTGGAGGTTTAAGCGGCGTCAAACGCCTTCAGGGCAATCACGGTTGTGTGGGTGAAAAGGCGATCCTGACATTGCGAACCGTGCTCAACGGGTTCAGCCGGGAGCCTGCAATAGCGACCCCTGCCTGGGCGACCAGACGCAGCAATTCACGCTTGAGCTTCTGAACCGGCTTCAGTCTTGGCTTCCGGATCGCCCAGGATCGGACAATGTCGCCGTCAAGTCCTTCGCGCCCTGTCTTCAGAAACTGGTCCTGAATACAAAGGGCCGGGCTGATCTGGTAAGTCGCCAGTCGCGAAAACAGCGGCGAGGCTGGATCGAACATCAGATGGTCAATGGCCTGATTTGAACTGCTCACTGCGGCAAGCAGCATTTTGGCAGCCTTGGGTGTCACGATGTAGGCGCCCGTACCCAGGTGCGCCCCGACGAGCCGCATGAGACAGAAGGCAGATGCAACCGGCTGCTTGGCACGTGAGACGACAATTGTCTTTCCCGTCGTCTCAAGCTTCACAAGGTCTGCGTCCGCGGGAAGCCAATCCAAAGAACGTAAAAGTGCGGATGAGGCAGGAGCAACATGCAGATCATCCTCCAGTACGACGCCGGGTTCGCCTTTCTCAACGACCTTTTGCCAGACCTGCCTGTGGCTTAGCAGGCAGCCAACCTCGCCCACCGACAAAACCAGGCTCCCGTCCGCGTGGCTCGGCGACCATGTCTGAAGCGTTTCCGGCGAAAGCGTCTTGCCATCGACCGCTTCGATGCGTTCGAAGGCAAGGCCACGCTCCGTCAGCAGCGCCTGCATGCGGGCCATGCGGTCTAAGGCGCGATCAAGGTTGATGACGTAGATTGTCATGGGAAAACGGCCTTATCGAGCATCCAGCAGCGCCCGGTACACGGCGCCGATGGCCTTTGCCTCGCGTTCGACGGAAAAGTGTTCGGTGACGTGGGCATGGGCGGCGGTGCCGTGTGCGATGCAGAGGGACGGGGAGGCAAGGTAGGGTTCTATCCCGCCGGCAAAACTGGCAAGTTCCCCGCGTTCCACCATGCGCCCGGTTTCTCCATCGACGATCAGTTCGGCAAAGGCGCCGACATCGGCGGCCACCACCGGTATGCCGCTTGCCATGGCTTCAAGCGGGGTGAGCCCGAACCCTTCCCAGCGCTGCGGCGCGATGAACAGGTCCAGCCCGCGATACCACTCGTTGATATTGGTATGCTCGCCGACAAAGAGGATGCGATCGGCAAGGCCGGCGGCGTTGACGCGCGCTTTCAGCTCGTCCTCGAAGGGGACGTATTTCGGCGTCGCGCGCCCGGCCACCACGGCGGTCCATTGCGGATGGTTCGGCAGGAGCCGGATCATCGCATCGACAAAGAGATCCGTGCCCTTCTGGTGGCGCACGCGGCCGAAACAGCCGACATGGTGCTTTTGCGGATCTAGCCCGAGCTGCCCCTTGGCGGCAGCCTTGTCAGGCGCCGGGGAAAACCGCTGAAGATCGATGCCGTGCAGGATGACGGTGCTCTCCCGCTCGAGATAGGAGGCGGTTTTCCGGCATACCGAAATCACCTTGTCCATCCGCGAAATCAGCCATTTCGTCCAGGCGGAATGCTTGCGCTGCGAGGCGGAGGTGAAGACGAGCTTCAGCCGCATGCGGCAGACATCGCGCAGCAGAATGCCGGGCAGCATCTCGATATTGCGCCGCGCATGCCAGACCCGGTAACGGCCGCCCTCAGGCGGTGCCCACAGGCGCAGGAGGTCGCCTGCCGACATGGACGGCAGGAAGGACGGCAAGCCCGGCCCGAAGGTGATGACCTTCTGGCCGAGACGGTTCTGAACCGGAACGAGCTGGATGATGGTGGAGGTGACGCCCGACAGCCTTCGTTTGAAGTGCGGGGCAATCACCTCGACCTGATGCAGGGAAGGGGGCACGATCGACGCCTGCTTGACGGTTTCAGCCCCAGTTGACGGCGATGATCTCGTAGGCCTTGGAGCCGCCGGGTGCCACCACTTCGATGCTGTCGCCAGCTTCCTTGCCGATCATGGCGCGAGCAATCGGCGAGGAAATTGAAATGCGGCCTTCCTTCACGTCGGCTTCCTGGTCGCCGACGATCTGGTAGATCTTTTCCTCGTCGGTGTCTTCATCCACCAGCTTGACCGTGGCGCCGAACTTGATCTTGGAACCGGACATCTTGCTGAGGTCGATCACTTCGGCGCGCGCCGTCAGGTCTTCCAGTTCCGTCACGCGGCCTTCGTTGTGGCTCTGCGCTTCTTTGGCCGCGTGGTATTCGGCATTTTCCGAAAGGTCGCCATGCGCGCGCGCTTCCGAAATGGCCTCGATGATGCGAGGACGTTCCTCCTGCTGGCGCCAGCGCAGTTCTTCCTGCAGCTTGGCGAAACCGGACGGAGTCATCGGGACCTTATCAACCATTTTCCTTAACCCTCAGTCTCATGGCCGCCACGGGCGGCCACAAAAAGAAACAGGTCCCGGAGGGTGTCCCCGGAACCGTGTGAAAGCTCTAATTTGGGCAACCATAGCAGAATCACCAGGTCAATTGCCAGTAAATTCGAAATAGGGCGCCGGGCGGGCTTTGACAGGGGGCGCACTTTCACAGCTCGGCTTGACGGCGGCGACCAGAACATATAGTGAACATGCTTATGAAGAAGTCGCTGAAAGAACGTCTCGCCATTCTCTCCGACGCTGCCAAATACGATGCGTCCTGTGCCTCGAGTGGTACCACGAAACGCGATTCGGGCGGCAGTGGCGGTCTAGGCTCGACGGAAGGGTCCGGCATATGTCATGCCTATGCGCCGGATGGGCGCTGCATTTCTCTCCTCAAGATCCTGCTCACGAATTTCTGCATCTTCGACTGCGCCTATTGCATCAATCGCTCGTCGAGCAATGTCGAGCGTGCGCGCTTCACGCCCGACGAGGTGATCTGGCTGACGCTCGAATTCTACCGGCGCAATTATATCGAGGGTCTGTTTCTCTCCTCCGGCATCATCCGCTCCTCCGATCACACCATGGAGGAGATGGTGCGGGTGGCGCGTGAGCTGCGCACCACCCACCAGTTCCGCGGCTATATTCACCTGAAGACCATTCCGGATGCCTCTCCGGCCCTTATTGCCGAGGCAGGGCTTTATGCGGACCGGCTGTCGATCAACATCGAATTGCCGACCGACCAGGGGATTGGTCAGTTTGCACCGGAAAAGAAGCCCGCCGGCATCCGGCGCGCCATGGGCGATCTGCGGTTGAAGATCGAGGAGGCGTCCGAGCCGACGCTGCAGACGAAGCGCCGGCGCACCTTCGTTCCCGCCGGCCAGAGCACGCAGATGATCGTCGGGGCCGATGGCGCAAGCGATGCGACCATATTGGGCACCAGCGCCCGGCTTTACGGCAGCTACGGCCTCAAGCGTGTCTATTACTCCGCCTTCAGCCCGATCCCGGACGCCTCTTCGAAACTGCCGCTGATCAAGCCGCCGCTGATGCGCGAGCATCGGCTGTACCAGGCGGACTGGCTCTATCGCTTCTACGGGTTCGATATCGGCGAAATCACCGCTTCGGCACCCGACGGCAATCTCGATCTCGATCTCGATCCGAAACTGGCCTGGGCTTTGGGCAATCGCGAAAAATTTCCCGTCGACGTCAACAAGGCTCCCAAGGAAATGCTGCTGCGTGTCCCGGGGTTCGGCACAAAGACGGTGCGCGCGATCCTGTCTTCGCGCCGGCAGCGGCGGTTGCGGCTGGAGGATCTCGGGCGCCTCTCGGTGTCGCTGCGCAAGGTGCAGGCCTTCATCGTCGCAGACGGCTGGACGCCGCACCGGCTGATCGATCGCACGGATCTGCGCGGCATGTTTGCGCCGCAGCCGCAGCAACTGGCCCTGTTCTGATGCGCACGGTTTTCCTGAAAGGGCGCGGCGATTTTACCGAATGGCGGGACGCCGCGCGCGCGCTCCTGCAGGCCGATATCGAGCCGCAGGCCGTCGACTGGCGGCTTGCAGGCGAGGCAACGCTTCTGGAGGGGGCGGGTGAACCGCAGCCGATGCCGGAGCCTTTGGCGGCAGCGGGGAAGGCCGTTGCGGTACCGGCAGCCTTTCTGGCGCTTGCGCAATCGGTCGTCTGTCACACGCAGCCGGCGCGCTTTGCGCTGCTTTACCGCCTGCTCTTTCGACTGCGCCATGAGCGGCAGCTTCTGGAAATCGTTTCCGATGCCGATGTGATCGAGGCGCTCAGACTTGAAAAATCGGTGCGCCGCGACAGCCACAAGATGAAGGCCTTCGTTCGCTTCAAGGAAGTGCCGGGAGAGAAGGGGCCGCGCCGCTCTTTCGTCGCCTGGTTCGAACCGGATCATTTCATCGTGGCGCGCACGGCCCCCTTCTTTGCCCGCCGCTTTGCCGACATGGACTGGCTGATTGCCACCCCGAAAGGATCGGCTACCTTCAATGGTGAAGGCCTGGTCGTATCCGATCAGCCGGCAGAAAAGCTTGACCGGCAGGATGTCGCCGATGACCTCTGGCGGGTCTATTACGCCAATATCTTCAATCCCGCCCGGTTGAAGGTGAAGGCGATGACGGCGGAAATGCCGAAGAAATACTGGAAAAACCTGCCGGAAGCCTCGCTCATTCCGGGCCTCATCGCGCAGGCCGAGGAAAAGGTGAAGGAGATGGCTGAAAAGGCCGCCTCCCAGCCGCCGCTGTTTCACGCGCGGTTGCGCGAGCGTGCCGCCACGGCTTTGCTGGCGGACCCGCCACACGATGCGCCGTCGCCCACGCTTGCCGGGCTTCGCCGGCAGGCGGAAGGCTGTACGCGCTGCCCGCTGCATTGCAACGCCACGCAGACGGTGTTCGGGGAAGGGCCGGAGCGGGCCGATATCATGGTGGTTGGCGAGCAGCCGGGCGATCAGGAGGATCTGGCGGGTCGTGCCTTCGTCGGCCCGGCCGGGAAGCTGTTCGACGGGGTTCTGTCTGAAATCGGCATCGATCGGCAGGCGCTCTATGTCACCAATGCGGTCAAGCACTTCAAATATGAGCCGCGCGGCAAGCGGCGCATCCACCAGAAGCCGAACCAGGGCGAGATCGAGGCCTGCCGCTGGTGGCTGGGCCAGGAGGTTGACCTGGTCCAGCCGAAGCTGGTCGTGGCGATGGGGGCCAGTGCCTATTTCTCGCTGACGGGCGAAAAGCGACCTCTTTCGGAGGTGCGCGGAAAGATGATGAGCATCGGCGAAGACCGCCGGTTGCTCGTCACCGTCCATCCCTCCTATCTGCTGCGCTTGCAAGAAGGGGAGGTCCAGAGGCGGGAAAGGCAGCTTTTTCAGAATGATCTGCGCGGCATGAAAGAATACTTTATGTAGGCGCAAAAAAATATTGCCGGAGAGCCTAGTATTATTGGCGTCGTCGGCAAAAATTTACTTTTTTTGCGAAAAGTCCGTGAAATCTTACGGTTGCATCCTATGCAGGTGATGACATTATGTTTGCGTCCGAAGGTTGATTTTTAAGGAGATCAATGGTCGGGTTCATCAATCACCGCAAACGGGAGGACGTTTCATGGCTATCGAAAGTGTTCAGAAGGTCGGGCTGTTCTATTTGCCGCTGCGCTCGGAAGGCGCGCCGGGCGCCCCGATCAATACGCTCAATCTGACGGTTTACACGCCGAAGAGCCTCGTGACGGGGCATTCGGAGGTAACGCAGGCCGTCAACCCGCCCCTCAGCGTGTCGTCGCATGTCTCCGGCCCGCTCATCTACGAAACCGTGATGGGACCGGGATCGAAGATCCGGATCGACCTCAAAGGCTGGCCGGAGATTGTGTGGCCGCCCGAGGCCGGAATCGGACCGGTCATTCCGGAGAACTATTCGGCAATCCTTCTTCTCGAACCCGATTTTTCGGGCGGTGAGATCATCTACCAGTATCGCACGGGGCTCACAGGCGAATGGCACCAGGTGCGCCAGCCGATCTCCAAGACGGTGGCCGGCCATGACCCGCTCAGCAAGGCAGCATGAAGGCTGATCAGCCGGGCGGACCAATGACGAGGTAAAGCTATCTTGTCTTCGGCGCATCCCGACCGCCGATTACGAAGGTCCGCGTCACGCAACGTGACGGGCCCGATAGAGGCGAGCGAAGCGGGCCGTTGTGCTGGAAAAAGATCCCGAAAACGCGGAAGGGCGGCCAAGGCCGCCCTTCGTCAATTTGCTGCTTGTTTGCAGATGCGTGTCAGGCGTGACGTCCTCAGAAATAGCTCTGCAGCGGGCGCACTTCCAGCTGGCCCTTCTTCAGCGCCTGGATGGCTTCTGCCGCAGCAAGGGCGCCGGCCATGGTGGTGTAATAGGGCACCTTCTGCATCAGCGTTGCGCGGCGCAGCGACTTGGAATCCGAGATCGCCTTGTTCGAATCCGTCGTGTTGATGACGAGCTGAACCTGGCGGTTGCGGATGGCATCCTCGATATGCGGACGTCCCTCCAGAACCTTGTTGATCTTCGTTGCCTCGATACCCTTTTCGGCCAGGAAGCGCGCCGTGCCGCCGGTGGCCAGAACCTTGAAGCCGATCTCGACCAAGAGCTTGATGGCCGGCAGAACACGTTCCTTGTCCTCGTCGCGCACGGAGACGAACACGGTTCCATCGCGCGGCAACTCGACGCTGGCGCCGAGCTGGCTCTTGGCAAAGGCGAGCGCAAAGTTGCTGTCGAGGCCGATGACTTCGCCGGTCGAACGCATTTCAGGACCCAGCAGCGTGTCGACGCCGGGGAAGCGGGCAAACGGGAAGACGGCTTCCTTGACGGCGATGTGCTTCAGATTGCGCGGATCTGGCTTTGTGCCATAGGCCGCAATCGCCGCATCCAGCTTTTCGCCGGTCATGATGCGGGCAGCGATCTTTGCAATCGGCGCGCCGATGGTCTTTGCGACGAAGGGCACCGTGCGCGAGGCGCGCGGGTTGACTTCGAGCACGTAGATTACGCCGTCCTTGATGGCATACTGCACATTCATCAGGCCGCCGACGTTGAGCGCACGCGCCATGGCCGCCGTCTGGCGCTCCAGTTCGTCCAGCGTTTCTTTCGACAGCGAGCGCGACGGCAGCGAGCAGGCGGAGTCACCGGAGTGGATGCCGGCTTCTTCGATATGCTCCATGATGCCCGAGACAAAGACGTTTTCGCCGTCGCAAAGGGCATCGACGTCCACTTCCACGGCATTCGTCAGGTAGCTGTCGAACAGAAGAGGGTTCTTGCCGAGCAGCGTGTTGATCTGGCCCGTCTTGTCGTTCGGATAGCGCTGCTTGATGTCTTCCGGCACCAGGCCCGGCACCGTATCGAGCAGGTAGCTCTGCAGCTGGCCTTCCGAATGGATGATCTGCATGGCGCGGCCACCCAGAACATAGGAGGGGCGCACGACGAGCGGGAAGCCGATTTCCGAGGCGACAAGGCGGGCCTGCTCGACGGAGTAGGCGATGCCGTTGTTCGGCTGGTTGAGGTCCAGCTTCATCAAGAGCTTCTGGAAGCGGTCGCGGTCCTCGGCAAGATCGATCATGTCGGGCGCGGTGCCAAGAATCGGGATGCCCTTCTTTTCGAGCGCTTCGGCAAGCTTCAGCGGCGTCTGGCCGCCGAACTGCACGATGACGCCGACCACTTCGCCGTTTTCCTGCTCGGCGCGCAGGATCTCGATCACGTCTTCGGCCGTCAGCGGCTCGAAATAGAGGCGGTCGGAGGTGTCGTAGTCGGTCGAGACGGTTTCCGGGTTGCAGTTGATCATGATTGCTTCAAAGCCGGCATCCTTCAGCGCGAAGGCGGCATGGCAGCAGCAATAGTCGAACTCGATGCCCTGGCCGATACGGTTTGGGCCACCGCCAAGGATGACCACCTTCTTGCGGTCAGAAATTTCGGCTTCCGAACGCAGCGCGCCGACAAAGGGCGTCTCGTAGGTCGAATACATGTAGGCGGTCGGCGAGGCGAATTCGGCCGCGCAGGTGTCGATGCGCTTGAAGACCGGGCGGACGGACAGGCTGTTGCGCAGTTCGGCCACTTCCTTCGGGCGCTTTCCGGAGAGCGAGGCAAGACGGGCATCCGAAAAGCCCATGGCCTTCAAGGCGCGCAGGTTTTCCGCATCCGTCGGCAGGCCATGTTCGCGCACGCGCGCTTCCATGTCGACGATCGCCTTGAACTGGGCGATGAACCAGGGGTCGATCTTGCAGCCTTCATGCACTTCGGCTTCCGACATGCCGAGACGCAGGGCCTGGGCCACCATGCGCAGGCGATCAGGCGTCGGCGTGCCGATCGCGGCACGAATGGCGTTCTTCGATCCTTCGCCGGCTTCCATGCCGGGGATCTCGATTTCGTCGAGGCCGGTGAGGCCGGTTTCGAGGCCGCGCAGCGCCTTCTGGAGCGATTCGGCAAAGGTGCGGCCGATGGCCATGACTTCGCCGACCGACTTCATGGCGGTGGTCAGGGTCGGTTCGGCGCCGGGGAATTTTTCGAAGGCAAAGCGCGGGATCTTCGTCACGACGTAGTCGATCGACGGTTCGAACGAGGCGGGCGTCGCACCGCCGGTGATGTCGTTGTCCAGCTCGTCCAGTGTATAGCCGACGGCAAGCTTTGCCGCGACCTTGGCAATCGGGAAGCCGGTGGCTTTCGATGCGAGCGCCGACGAGCGCGACACGCGCGGGTTCATCTCGATGACGACGAGGCGGCCATCGGCCGGATTGACGGCGAACTGCACGTTCGAGCCGCCGGTTTCAACGCCGATCTCGCGCAGCACCGCAATCGAGGCGTTGCGCATCATCTGGTATTCCTTGTCCGTCAGCGTCAGCGCCGGGGCCACGGTGATGGAATCGCCGGTGTGGACGCCCATCGGATCGATGTTCTCGATGGAGCAGATGATGATGCAGTTGTCCGCCTTGTCGCGGACGACCTCCATTTCATACTCCTTCCAGCCGAGCACAGATTCCTCGATCAGCACTTCGGTGGTCGGCGAGGCATCGAGGCCCGAGCCGATGATTTCGAAGAATTCCGAGCGGTTATAGGCAATGCCACCGCCAGTGCCGCCCATGGTGAAGGAGGGGCGGATGATGGCGGGGAGGCCAACGACATCGAGCGCCTGGGCTGCCACCGCCATGGCATGGCTCATGTAGCGCTGCTTGCGGTCGGTTTCGCCGAGGTTCCACTGGTTTTCCAGCTCGTCCAGCGCCTTGTCGAGTTCGGCGCCCGAGAGCGTCTCGCGCAGCTTGGCGCGCTCGGCCTCGTGGCTCTTGCGGTCGGTATCCTTGATGTCGGTGGCGTTGGCCAGCATCGATTTCGGCGTTTCAAGGCCGATGCGCGCCATGGCTTCGCGGAAGAGGGCGCGGTCTTCGGCCATGTCGATGGCCGCCGGCTTTGCACCGATCATCTCGACATTGTAGCGGTCGAGAACGCCCATGCGCTTCAAGGACAGCGCCGTGTTGAGCGCCGTCTGCCCGCCCATGGTGGGCAGAAGCGCGTCCGGGCGTTCCTTGGCAATGATTTTCGCGACGACTTCCGGGGTGATCGGCTCGACATAGGTCGCGTCGGCAAGGCCCGGATCGGTCATGATCGTTGCCGGGTTGGAGTTGACCAGGATAACCCGATAACCCTCTTCCTTCAGCGCCTTGACGGCCTGTGTGCCGGAATAGTCGAATTCGCACGCCTGGCCGATGACGATTGGCCCCGCGCCAATGATGAGGATGGACTTGATGTCTTGGCGCTTGGGCATATCGTCTTTCCGCTTATTTTTCCTGCGCGAAAAACCGGCCGGATGAGTGGATCACCGGTCGGGCACAAGAATGGTTTTTTCAGGCTAGAAGCGGCTTATAGGGAAATGTTGAGGCGGAAGGAACCCCCAATCTTTGAAATCTACAGAAGTCGCCGCAACGGCGCATGACGGTCTATTGGCTGAGCCTGGCGGGCCTCTATAATTCGTCCGTCTGACATTGGAGGCGGGCCCGCGCGGTGCGGTTGTGCGGAATATCCGAGGCCCGCTCGGTTGCGTGTGCACAGCAAAGGAACCTGCGTCCCTGCAATTGCGTTCTGGCGGCAGAGACACAGGCAGGGGACAAAGCCATGCAATGGCGGGGACGTCGTCAATCGGACAATATCGAGGATCAACGCGGCGCGGGCGGCAGTTCCCTGGGCGGGAGGGGGATTCGAATTCCCATCGGCGGCGGGCGCGGCGGCGGCATCGGGATCGGTGGTCTCATCTTCATCGTCATCGTCTGCTTCATGCTCGGCATCAATCCGCTGACCTTGCTGTCCGGCGGGGATATCGGCATGGACGGCGGATCCTCGGGGACCCGGCAGCAGACTGAGCCCCGGTCCGCGCAAAATGATGAAATGACGGCTTTCGTGCGCACGGTTCTGGCCGAGACGGAAGACACATGGAACGGGATCTTCCAGAGAGCCGGGCAGACCTATGAGGAACCGACCATGGTGCTGTTTTCCGGCGGCGTCCGCTCCGCCTGCGGGTCGGCGTCCTCGGCGACGGGACCCTTCTACTGCCCGAACGATCGCAAGGTCTATCTCGATACGGGCTTTTTCCGACAGCTGTCCGGTCAGTACGGTGCGTCCGGCGATTTCGCCGAAGCCTATGTCATCGCCCATGAGGTCGGTCATCACGTGCAGAACCTGACCGGCGTGCTGCCGAAGTTCAACCAGATGCGCGGTTCGATGAGCGAGGTCGATGCCAACCGGATGTCGGTGCGGGTGGAGCTTCAGGCAGACTGCTTTGCCGGCGTCTGGGGAAAATCAACACAGCAGCGTGGCATTCTGGAAGCGGGCGATCTGGAGGAGGCGTTGAATGCCGCACAACAGATCGGCGACGATACGTTGCAGAAGCGCTCCCAGGGTTATGTCGTGCCCGATGCCTTCAATCACGGCACTTCCGCCCAGCGTGTGACCTGGTTCCGCAAAGGCTTTGTCAGCGGCGACATAAAGGCGTGCGATACGTTCGCACCACGCTACGATCAGTTGTAACGGCGGTTTGCTGCGCGCGGTCTAAATGGGCAAGGGCGGAGGTTGTTCTGCCCTGCCTTGTGCGGTCTCAAATCAGTTGCTCGGCAAGCGTTGCGCTTGCAGTACGTCGCATATCGATCTCCTCGGCCTGCCGTGCGACATCCTCACTCCGGTACTGCTCGCTTCCCATCACCGCACCATCAGGCGGACGGTCCTTCCGCTGTCGCGGCTGCTTTTTCCTTTCCGGGCGGGATGCGCTAGGTTCGCGGCCGTGCTGACAACGCAGCAGTCCTGATTCCGAGGTTCACGATGATCATCCTGCACTATCTCGACAATTCCCGTGCCCATCGCATTCTCTGGCTGCTGGAGGAGCTTGGGCTCGACTACACCGTCAAGACCTATCACCGCGCAGCCGACATGCGGGCGCCGGAAAGCCTGAAGGCGGTGCATCCGCTCGGCAAGTCGCCGGTGATTGAGGATAGTGGCCGCGTGGTGGCCGAAAGCGGCGCGATCATCGAGTATCTCGTCGAAACCTATGGGGCGGGCAAACAGCTCAAACCGCTGGCCGGTACCGACGAGGCGCTTCGCTATACCTACTGGCTGCATTACGCGGAGGGCTCTGCCATGCCGCTTCTGCTTTTGAAGCTGATCTTCCTGCGGCTGCCGGGTCAGTTGCCGCTTTTCCTGCGCCCGGTTGCTTCGCTCATTGCCAAGGGTGTGCAGAAGAAACTGGTCGATCCGCAGTTGGCCGATCATCTGGCCTTCTGGAACCGCGAGCTATTGCGTGGCGGCTGGTTTGCCGGCGCTGAATTTTCTGCCGCCGATATTGCCATGAGCTTTCCCGTTGAAGCGGGCATGACGCGCATGGACGCCCATGGCGATGTGTCTGGCGTGCGCCGCTACATGGAGGCCATCCGCGCCCGTCCCGCCTACCAGCGGGCGCTGATGAAGGGCGGCCAGTATGATTATGCCCGCAGCTGACGGTTGAGGCCGCGCAGAGCGCGGCCTCAAGGCCAAAAGCTCAATGCTCGCTGTCGAGATGCGCCATCTGCGCCTCGGCATAGCGCGAACCGGCGGCGGCATCCTTGGGCACCGCCTGTTCGATGGCGGCGAGATCCTCCCCGGTAAGTACCAGATCAAGCGCGCCGAGCGATTCGCTCAACCGGTCGCGGCGGCGAGCGCCGACGAGCGGCACGATGTCATCGCCTTGCTGCGCCACCCAGGCGATGGCGATCTGTGCCACCGAAACGCCGCGTGCCTCGGCAATGGCGCGCAGCGCGTCGACCAGCGCCAGGTTCTGCTCAAGATTGCCCTTCTGGAAGCGCGGGCTCATGGCGCGGAAATCACGGCCCTGGGTATCCCGTGTCTTTTGCCAGTGGCCGCTGATCAGGCCCCGCGACAGGACCCCGTAGGCGGTGATGCCGATGCCCAGTTCCCGCGTCACCGGCAGGATCTTGTCTTCGAGGCTGCGGGAAATCAGCGAATATTCGATCTGCAGGTCAACGATCGGATGGACGGCGGCGGCGCGTCTGATCGTCTCTGCTCCCATCTCCGACAGGCCGATATGTCGTACATAGCCCGCCGTCACCATGTCGCCGATGGCGCCGATCGTGTCTTCGATCGGCACGTTCGGGTCGAGGCGGGAGGGGCGATAGATATCGATATAATCGACGCCGAGTCGCTTCAGCGTATAGGCGAGGGCGGTCTTCACCGCGGACGGGCGGGCATCATAGCCGAGCCAGCCGCCATCCGGCCCGCGCTGCGCGCCGAACTTGACGCTGAGCTGAACCTTGTCGCGCAGGCCGCCCGAAAGCGCCTCGCCGATCAGCATCTCGTTATGGCCCATGCCGTAGAAATCACCGGTGTCGAGAAGCGTGACGCCGGCATCGAGGGCGGCATGAATGGTGGCGATGCTTTCGCTGCGGTCGCTCGGACCATACATGTCGGACATGCCCATGCAGCCAAGGCCAAGGGTGGATACCTGCGGACCGGTTTTTCCAAGCTGTCGTGTTTTCATCTCGCATTCCTTTTCTCAGTACCGTGAATGATCGGCTGGTTGTCTTTTACTCGAAGAGAGGCTGTGCGATAATCCGGTGCAACGCGCACGACCTGTTCGGAAAGATGGACAATGGCTGATCTCCCCCTTGCCGAACTCGATGCCTTTGCAGCGGTTGCGCAGAGCCAGAGTTTTCGCGCCGCCGCCAAGCTGCGCGGCGTGTCTGCCTCATCGCTGTCGGATGCGCTCCGGCGGCTGGAGGCGCGGCTCGGCGTACGCCTGCTCAACCGCACCACCCGCAGCGTCAGCCTGACGGAAGCGGGCGAGCGGTTGCTGCAACGGCTGAAACCCGGGCTCCTGGAAATCGAGGCGGCGCTCGATGCGATCAACAGCGTGCGCGACACGCCGGTCGGGCGATTGAGGCTCAACGTGCCGGGCATCGTGGCCCATGCGATCCTGCCGGATATCGCCGCACGGTTTCTGGCGCTTTACCCCGGCATCACGCTGGAGGTTGCCACCAATGACGCGCTCATCGACATCAACGGCGAAGGCTTCGATGCCGGCGTGCGCTATGAGGAGGCCTTGCAGGCGGACATGATCGCCGTGCCGATCGGCCCGCGCGTACAGCGCTATGTCGGCGCGGCAGCGCCTGCCTATCTTGCCGAACACGGGGCGCCGAAGCATCCGCGGGATCTGCTGGCGCATCACTGTATCCTGCACCGGTTTGCGAGCGGGCGCGTGCTGTCCTGGAGTTTCGAGGAGGAGGGACGTGAATTCACCATCCTGCCGCCGGCCCGGGTGGTTGCCGAAACCACGGCCCTGGAAGTGGCGCTCGCAATCCGTGGCCTCGGCGTCATCTTCACCTTCGAGGAGTTTCTGGCGCCGGGCCTTGCTTCCGGTGCGCTGGTTCCGGTGATGGAGGACTGGACGCAGAGCTTTTCCGGGCCATTTCTCTATTATAACAGCCGCCGCCATATGCCGCAGCCGCTCAAGACCTTCGTGGAGTTCCTGAAGGCCGAGCACCGCCGCGGCCCCTGAGGCGGACACTGGGCGGGACACGCGGCGATCCATCACGGTCTCTGATGGGATGCCACAATTGTTCTGCTGCGTGGTGTATTCGCCTTGCCTCAAGGACGGGCAGTGGCTAGATCGTTTTGATGCCGTCTGCCCGAAAATGGGGCAGCGGCTTTTTTCGTTATGGAGTTTGGTGACATGGTGACCCTTTCAGCCGCGCCCGAAGCGCAGGCCTCGGACAATTCCTGGTCCGGCCATGTGCGGGCGACCGTGGCCCTTGGGCTTCCCTTCGTGGGCGCGCAACTGGCGCAAATGGCGATCAACACCACCGATGTGGTGATGGTCGGCTGGCTTGGCACGACCGAGCTTGCGGCCGTGGTGCTGTCCAGCCAGGTGTTCTTCATCGTGTTCATTTTCGGCAGCGGCTTTGCCAGTGCCGTCGTGCCGCTGGTGGCCCAGGCGATCGGGCGCGGCGATGCCGTCAGGGCGCGTCGATCGGTGCGCATGGGCATGTGGGTGGTAATCGCCTATGGTGCGCTGACGGCGCCGATCCTGTGGTTTTCCGAACCGATCCTGCTGCGGCTTGGACAGGAGCCGGATATTGCGGCGCTGGCACAGAGCTATCTGCGCATCCTGCAATGGGGCATGTTTCCGGCGCTGCTGCTCATGGTCATGCGCTCCTTCGTCGGCGCGCTGGAGCGGGGAAGCGTGCTGCTTTACGTGACGCTTGGCATGTTCTTCCTCAACATGTTTCTCGATTACGGCCTGATCTTTGGACATTTCAGCCTGCCGACGCTCGGCTTGCATGGGGCGGCCATCGCATCGGTCACCGCCAATCTCGCCGGTTTCGGGCTGATGGTCGCCTATGTCCAGAGCCGTCCCCAGACGCAGGCCTACGAGATCTTCGTACGCTTCTGGCGTCCGGACTGGGCGGCCTTCCGGGAAATTCTGGGACTTGGCCTGCCGATCAGCTTTACCATCCTGGCCGAGGCCGGGCTGTTCACGGCTGCCTCCCTGCTGATGGGGCTGCTTGGCAAGGCAGAGCTTGCCGCCCACGGCATTGCGCTGCAACTGGCTTCCATCGCCTTCATGATCCCGCTCGGGCTTGCCCAGGTGGCAACGGTGCGTGTCGGCGTCGCCTACGGGCGCGGCGATCAGCTTGGCGTGCGCCGGGCAGCGCTGTCCGTGCTTCTGATCGGTCTTGCGATTTCCGCCATGGGAGGCCTGCTGTTTGCTGTTGCGCCTGCCGCGTTGGGTGGGCTGTTTCTCGATACGACCCAGCCGGATGCGCGCGAGGTGCTGATGCTGGCGGTGCCGCTGATCGTGGCGGCCGGCGCCTTCCAGATGTTCGACGGCTTGCAGGCGGTGGCGGCCGGCCTGTTGCGCAGCCACAAGGATACGACCATTCCGATGATTCTGGCGCTGATCGCCTACTGGCCGATCGGCTTCTTCTGCGCCTGGCTGTTCGGCTTCGTCTTCGAATGGCGGGGCATCGGCATCTGGATGGGCTTCGTGCTCGGTCTTGCGGCAGCCGCCATCATGCTCTGCGTACGGTTCTGGTTTCTGGTGCGCCGCCACCAGCATTGACAGAAAAAAGACGGCCCGCGGGTGAGGCGGGCCGTCTTCCTAACTTGTGATCCAACTCTAGCGGATCAGCGTTCGGCAAGCGCCGGCTCGCCCTTCTTATCGCGCACCATGTTGAGGAAACGGCGGAAGAGATAGTGGCTGTCCTGCGGGCCAGGCGAGGCTTCCGGGTGATGCTGCACGGAAAACACCGGCTTGTCGGTGAGCCGCAGGCCGCAATTGCTGCCGTCAAACAGCGAGACATGGGTTTCCTCGACGCCCGCCGGCAGCGAGTTCGACGAAACGGCAAAGCCGTGGTTCATCGAGACGATTTCCACCTTGCCGGTCGTGTGGTCCTTCACCGGATGGTTGCCGCCGTGATGGCCCTGGTGCATCTTTTCGGTCGTCGCACCGAGCGCCAGGCCCAGCATCTGGTGGCCGAGGCAGATGCCGAAGGTCGGTGTGTCGGTCTTGATGATCTCGCGGATGACCGGCACGGCATATTCGCCCGTGGCTGCCGGGTCGCCGGGACCGTTCGACAGGAAGACGCCATCCGGATTGAGCGCCATGATGTCTTCGGCCGACGTTGCAGCCGGAACCACCGTCACCTTGCAGTCGAGACCGGCAAACAGGCGCAGGATGTTGCGCTTCACGCCATAATCGACGCAGACGATGTGGTACTTGGCATCGTCCGGCGAGGTCTCGCCATAGCCTTCGTTCCACACCCAGGGCGTCTCGGTCCACTGCGAGGACTGGCCGGAGGTTGCTTCCTTGGCAAGGTCAAGTCCGACAAGACCGCTCCAAGCGCGGGCTTCCGCCTTCAGCGCCTCGATGTCGAAGACACCGTTCGGATCATGGGCGATGACCGCGTTCGGGGCACCGTTCTCGCGAATCCAGGCCGTCAGTGCGCGCGTATCGATGCCGGAGAGGCCGATGATGCCGCGCGAGGACAGCCAGTCGTTCAGATGGCGCGAGGCGCGGTAATTCGATGGCTCGGTAATGTCGGCCTTGAAGATGACGCCGACCGCACCGCGGCGGGCCGCCGGCGTCAGGTCCTCGATGTCTTCCTCATTGGTGCCGATATTGCCGATGTGCGGAAAGGTGAAGGTGACGATCTGGCCGAGATAGGAGGGGTCCGTCAGGATTTCCTCATAGCCGGTGAGCGCCGTGTTGAAGCAGACTTCTGCCGTTACCTTGCCCGTGGCGCCGACGCCATGCCCCTCGATCACCGTCCCGTCGGCGAGGACGAGGAGGGCCGTGGGCTTGCGGGAGGTCCAGGGTGCTGTCTCTGTCATGTCGGTTCGTCTCCGCCCGTTGCCCGGCCACTTGAAGCAGCTGGGCACTAGGGCCATCTATGGTCGCGGTAAAAGGGCGCGCGAAATGTTTTCGCGCTTGGGCTCTGGTTTTTAATCTCGTGCAGGTGCCGGAAAATAACGGAAGCGGTCGAGGTGGTCAATTGCGCGACCTTGCGTCAGGTGGATTTATCCCGTTCTGATGTCAAGGTTCAAAAGGCGCTGATTGATCCTCTTGCCCGTCTCGTCTATGACGGCGGCGCGAAAGACACGGAAAAGCGGCCGGTTTGAAAGTCAAACACAGCTTTTCCCAAGGAGAAGAACAAGATGATGCGCGACAAGCTTTCCAATGCAATGAAAGACGCGATGAAGGCGAAGGAAGCCCGCCGGCTGTCCACCGTCCGTCTGATCCAGACGGCGATCAAGGATCGCGACATTGCCAATCGCGGCCTCGGCAAGGATCCGGTGAGCGACGACGACATTCTGCAGATCCTGCAGAAGATGATCAAGCAGCGCGAGGAATCGGCCAAGATCTATTCCGAAGGCGGCCGCGAGGAACTGGCTGAGCAGGAGCGCGAGGAAATCGCCATCATCCGCAGCTTCATGCCCGAACAGATGTCCGATGACCAGGTTCTGGAAGCCTGCAAGGGCGTGATTGCCGAGATCGGTGCGCAAGGCCTGCGCGACATGGGCAAGTGCATCAGCGTTCTGAAGGAGCGCTATGCCGGCCAGATGGATTTCGCCAAGGCTTCCGCCATGGTGAAGGACCTGCTGAAATAGGCATTGCTTCAATCGCCGAGATGGACGGGCGGCTGCGGCAGATGATGTCGTCAGCCGCCTTTGCGTTTCTGCTCCGACACGAAATGGCGCAGCACCGCGTTGATCCGCGTCTGGTACCCGCTACCCGTCGCCTGGAAGAAATCGACGATATCGGCATCGAGCCGGATAGATATCGCCTTCTTCTTCTCCGGCACCACCCACTCAGCCTTCGACCAGTCGACATCGAGAAGATCCTGCCAGTCGGGATCGTCGCGCATGGCCGCCTCGATGTCTTCATCGGTGAGGGCATCGACGCGGGCCCAGTCGGTCTGGCTCTTTTCTCCACGGCGCCGCCGTTCACGAATCTCCTCGGCTGTGATGCGCGTGATACCGTCTTCGCTCATTTTGCCTCGCAATGCGCGCCGAAATAATCCGGCAGGCGCTTCCTCTCTTCGTAAACACCACGGCGATAAGCCTGCCGCTTTCCAGACAGATGGCAATCCATCGTTCTTCGCGGTCATAGGCGGAGCGGTAGATATAGGCTGCATCATCCATCGCCAGCACGACATCCTCGAAGTCGATCCCATGCTTGGCAATGTTCGCCTGCCGCTTTGCCTCGTCCCATTCGAAATTTTCAAACCCACGTTCAGCGTGCAAGCATATGCTCCGCTGTCAGTCTGGACGTGGGTGCCGGTAGCCGCCGCCGCAAGCAGTCATGGCGACTTCGCGCCCAAAAGCCCGCTGTATGTATCATTGTATATACACACCCCCTCGTCAATGCCGTCTGCGGCAAGGTTAGAGTGTCATGGATCAAGGGGCGTGAAACCGGGGAAATCGGCGGGTGTTTCTTCTTGCGGGAAAAAGAATTAATCCGGCAAGCGAGGCAGGACTGGGGAAGTCCTGCCTCTGACGCCTGGAATGCATCGCTTCCGGGGGAAGGATTGCGATGCCAAAGGTGTGCGTTATGGGGGAATACACACCCTTGTTGCGTGGCTCTTCCTGTTGAGAGAGTGGGACGTCAGGAAGTCACGGGGACACTAAGAGCCCCGGGAGGAGCAAATTCAAATTAAAAAAACGTAATTTTTGCAGCGCGGAAACTGCCTTAAAATTGACGCAACGGAACCTGCAATTGAGCGGTTTATTTATTGGTACCTGTAAGTACCCTGTGAATTGCGGGTGCAAGCGCAGCCAGCTGTGGCGCAGGGCCTGCGACATGCCTATATGAAGGCTGGTCCTTGAGGGTAGCGATGCGCTTTTCCAATACATTTCTCGACGAAATACGTGATCGCGTGCCGATTTCGGCCGTGATCGGCCGTCGGGTCACGTGGGATCGCAAGAAGACCAATGTGCCGCGCGGCGATTACTGGGCCTGCTGCCCCTTCCACGGCGAAAAGAGCCCGAGCTTCCATTGCGAGGATCGCAAGGGCCGCTACCATTGTTTCGGCTGCGGCGTCTCCGGCGACCATTTCCGCTTCATGCAGGAAATCGAGGGCTTGAGCTTTCCCGAAGCGGTGCAGCAACTGGCAGACATGGCAGGCGTTGCTATGCCGCAGCCGGACGTGCAGGCCGAACGACGCGAGAAGGAGCGCTCGACGCTTCTCGACGTGATGGAACTTGCAACGGTGTTCTTCCAGGACCAGTTGCAGACCGCCGGGGGCGCAAAGGCCCGCGCTTATCTGCGCGATCGTGGCCTGACCGGGCGCACCATCGAGACCTTTCGCCTTGGCTATGCACCGGAAAGCCGCAGCGCACTGAAAGAATATCTCGCGGGAAAGGGCATCCCGAAGGATCAGATCGAGGCCTGCGGCCTTGTGGTGCATGGTGAAGGCATCGCCGTGTCCTATGACCGCTTCCGCGACCGCATTATGTTTCCGATTCTGTCGTCGCGGGAAAAGGTGATTGCCTTTGGCGGGCGCGCCATGGCGCCGGATGCGCCGGCGAAATATCTGAATTCCAACGAGACGGAACTCTTTCACAAGGGCAACGTGCTCTACAATTTCACCCGTGCGCGAAAAGCCTCTCAGGCGCTCTCCAAGGGCCGCGACGACGAAAGCGCCACCATTATTGCCGTCGAAGGCTATATGGACGTCATCGCGCTGCATCAGGCAGGCGTGGAGAATGCCGTTGCACCGCTTGGCACGGCGCTCACCGAAAACCAGCTGGAACTGTTGTGGCGCATGACGCCGCAGCCGGTCCTCTGCTTCGATGGAGATGGTGCCGGCCTTCGCGCTGCAAGCCGCGCGGCAGACCTTGCGCTTCCGCACATCAAACCCGGCCGCACGGTGCGCTTTGCGCTTCTGCCCGATGGCAAGGATCCGGATGATCTGGTGCGCCATGAGGGGCGAGCGCCGTTCGACGCGGTCCTGCAGCAGGCCCGTCCGCTCGCCGAGATGATCTGGATGCGCGAAGCGGGCAATGGTCAGTTCGACACGCCCGAAAAGCGCGCCGAACTGGAGGCGCGGCTGAAGCAGATCGTTGCCGTCATTGCCGATGAAAACGTGCGCCGCCATTACCAGCAGGACATGCGCGACCGGCTGAACACGTTTTTTGCGCCGGTGAGAGCCGGACGCGATAATCGCCAGGGCGGCTTTTCCGGCCGCTCGAACCAGCAGGGACGCGGGCAGGGTGGTTCCGGCGGACGCGGCGGCCAGGGGCAGAACTTTGGCGGCGCCGGCCGCAGCCTCGGCGTGTCGGATCGGCTGGCGCGCTCGGGCCTCGTGCGCGGCTATCAGGATCTGCCGGCGCTGCGCGAAGTGGTGCTGGCGATTACCATCGTCAATCATCCGCAGCTTCTGCTCGACGAGTATGACGAGATCGCCGCCATCGATTTCGAAAACCGCGACCTGCAGCGCTTCTGGTCGGCCATGCTGCCAGCAGCGGCAACCGCTGGTGCGAACCTTTCGCGCGAATACCTGATGGAGCGGTTGGCGGCTCAAGGCTTCGAGCCGCTTGTCACCGCGCTTGATCTTCAGGTGCGCAATGCACGGCTCTGGATCGCCACCCAGCAGGCGGCCCCCGAGGATGCGCGCGAAGGCTACCGGCAGGCCCTGTCGCTCCACAAGCGCACCAAGGCGCTGCGTTTCCAGAAGATGGAACTGGAGCGGGAGATTTCGGCCGCCACCGAAGCCGGTGACGAGGACAATATCGAACCGCTGCTGCGCGCGCTTTCCGAGGTGCAACTGGAAATCGTGCGCATGGAAAACCAGGAGGCGATCATCGACGGCTTTGGGGTGATGTCGGGCCGCGTGAAGGGCGCTGCCGTCGGGCACGGCAATTGATCGCCGTCTGGTTGTGCTGTGTGATCGTTGCTGTTTTATTCGCCGGCCGGGGACTTGTCTTTGGTCGGCGCATCACTAGATATCTTGCGAACCAGTGACAACAGTGCGGGGAGCCCGCCACAATTCCGCTTTTTACACTTTTAACTGCGCTTTGCCTCTAAGAAGGCTTGACGGGACGTGAATTTGTGGGAATCACCGTTCCAGGCATAAAAGGGCGAACTGAGGCGTGCGGGCCGCAAATGCAGGGATCGTTGGCGTGAACGCAAAGCGATGCTTGAGGGGTCGGAACACGATCTCGGTTAAGCGGGAATTAAATGTCCACCCGGTACGTGATTGATTGCGATTCGCATCGCGGCATTTGCTGTGTTGCGAACGGCGATGTGTAAGCGCCGCGAATGACGTCCAAGGAAAGACGAATACATGGCAACAAAAGTCAAAGAAAACGAAGAAGCTGAAAACGAACGCGACGGCGCCACCGACGGTCCGCTTCTCGATCTTTCCGACGACGCGGTCAAAAAGATGATCAAGCTCGCCAAGAAGCGTGGCTATGTCACGATGGACGAGCTGAATGCCGTGCTGCCCTCCGAAGAGGTGACGTCCGAGCAGATCGAAGACACCATGGCGATGCTCTCCGACATGGGCATCAATGTCGTGGAAGACGAGGAAGCCGAAGAACCGGCGGCCAGTGACGACGACAGCAATGACGAAGAGGCCGAAAGCGAAGGCGGAGAGCTTGCTCCCACCGGCGGCACGGCCGTGGCCACGACGAAGAAGAAAGAGCCGACCGACCGCACCGACGACCCCGTGCGCATGTATCTGCGCGAAATGGGCTCCGTCGAGCTTCTGTCGCGCGAAGGCGAAATCGCCATCGCCAAGCGCATCGAGGCTGGCCGCGAGACGATGATCGCCGGTCTCTGCGAGAGCCCGCTCACCTTCCAGGCGCTGATCATCTGGCGCGACGAGTTGAACGAAGGCACGACGCTGCTGCGCGAGATCATCGATCTCGAAACGACCTATTCCGGTCCGGAAGCCAAGGCCGCGCCGCAGTTCCAGAGCCCGGAAAAGATCGAGGCTGACCGCAAGGCCGCCGAGGAAAAGGAAAAGACCCGCCGTCCGCGGTCCTCCGACGACGACATCACCAATGTCGGCGGCGACCTGCCGCCCATGGAAGAGGAAGAGGAGGACGACGACGAGTCGAGCCTGTCTCTCGCCGCCATGGAAGCGGAACTGCGCCCGCAGGTGATGGAAACCCTCGACACCATTGCCGATACCTACAAGAAGCTGCGCAAGCTTCAGGACCAGCAGGTCGAGGCACGCCTGTCGTGCACCGGCACGCTGTCCACCGGTCAGGAGCGCCGCTACAAGGAACTGAAGGATCAGTTGATCACGGCGGTGAAGTCGCTGTCGCTCAACCAGAACCGCATCGACAGCCTTGTCGAGCAGCTCTACGACATCAACAAGCGTCTCGTGCAGAACGAGGGCCGCCTGCTGCGTCTGGCCGAATCCTACGGCGTCAAGCGCGATTCGTTCCTTGAACAGTATCAGGGTGCCGAGCTTGATCCGCACTGGATGAAGTCGGTCTCCAACCTGTCCGCCCGCGGCTGGAAGGAATTCGCCCGCGCCGAGAACCAGACGATTCGCGATATCCGCCAGGAAATCCAGAATCTTGCGACGGAAACCGGGATCTCGGTCACCGAATTCCGCCGCATCGTGCACATGGTCCAGAAGGGCGAGCGCGAAGCGCGTATTGCCAAGAAGGAAATGGTCGAGGCCAACCTGCGTCTCGTCATCTCGATTGCCAAGAAGTACACGAACCGCGGCCTGCAGTTCCTCGACCTCATCCAGGAAGGCAATATCGGCCTGATGAAGGCGGTCGACAAGTTCGAGTATCGTCGCGGCTACAAGTTCTCGACCTATGCCACCTGGTGGATCCGGCAGGCGATCACCCGTTCGATCGCCGACCAGGCCCGCACGATCCGTATTCCGGTGCACATGATCGAGACGATCAACAAGATCGTTCGTACCTCGCGCCAGATGCTGCACGAAATCGGCCGCGAGCCGACGCCGGAAGAACTGGCCGAAAAGCTTGCCATGCCGCTCGAAAAGGTCCGCAAGGTCCTGAAGATCGCCAAGGAGCCGATCTCCCTCGAAACCCCCGTGGGTGACGAAGAAGACAGCCACCTCGGCGATTTCATCGAGGACAAGAACGCGCTGCTGCCGATCGACGCCGCCATCCAGGCGAACCTGCGCGAAACGACGACCCGCGTGCTTGCCTCGCTGACGCCGCGCGAAGAACGTGTTCTTCGCATGCGCTTCGGCATCGGCATGAACACCGACCATACGCTGGAAGAAGTCGGCCAACAGTTCTCGGTTACCCGCGAACGTATCCGTCAGATCGAGGCAAAGGCGCTGAGAAAGCTGAAGCACCCGAGCCGCAGCCGCAAGCTGCGTTCGTTCCTGGATAGCTGAGATGGCGCTGGTTCGTAGCTTCGAACAAAAGGAGATGTCGCGAAATTCTCTTCACAAAGAGATTTCCGCGACGTATTCGGTGTTTGGAGACGGCGATATAAAAGTCCTCCAGATTGACACCTATGGATCGGAGGATAGGCAGATACCTGGTAAGAAGAGCCAGACACTGCAGTTGGATAGGCAGGGCGCAGAGCGCTTGTATTCAATTTTAAAAAGAGAGTTTTCTCTTTAGCCTTTACAGGATGAGCCGGCTGGAGAGATCTTGCCGGCTTTTCATCTTGGGTGGCGTTTGAGTTTTTGCACACGCTGCCCGGTGTTCCATGGTCTTGAACTGAGTAAACCCATGATCCCGCTCATAGTGACACCCTTCGGACAATTGACCTTATTCAAGGAGGTCTTGCGGCATCTTGGCATTCAGCCGGGCGAGAAGATCGAAATCGACCTCCTTCCGGATGGGAGGGCACAGTTGAGGGCAGCCGTCGGCAAACGGACTTTTCGCGACCTCCACGGTCTTCTGAAGGATCAGACGAATGGCCGGGTTCTGACGCTTGAGGCGTTGAATGATGCAATTGCCGAGGCCGGTGCCGAGGCGGGCAGGGGATGAAGATCACCGCCGACACCAATCTTCTGGTCCGCATCGTGGTGGCGGATGATCCGGCGCAGGCGAAAGCCGCTGTCGAACTTCTGGCATCGGCTGAACTTGTGGCCATCACACTCCAGTCTTTCTGCGAACTGGCCTGGGTTTTATCGCGCGCCTACAATGTGCCGCGCCCCAGCATCGTGGCGGCCATTCGTGCTTTTCTGGAAACCGAAAATGTTATCGCCAACCTGCCTGCGGTGGAAGCTGGCTTGGCATTCCTCCAGACAGGGGGCGACTTCGCCGACGGTGTGATTGTCCATGAAGGGCGGTGGCTGGGTGGCGAGACCTTTGCGTCGTTCTACAGGGATGCGGTGAGCTTGTCGAAGGCACAAGGGCAGGACGCTATTCTGTTGTCCTGACAGGTCCCTTTATCCTGATAGAATCACATTCGCCCGCAGTCAAAAAACTAGGCCTCCCGCATCCGCCGCCGCTCGAACACCAGCACCACCGCAATCGACAGGGCAAGCGGAATGAGCAGGTAGAGCAGGCGGAACACCAGGAGGGCCGCCAGCACGTCGGCATCGCGCATTTCCGAAAGACCGTTGACGAAGAGCAGTTCCAGCACGCCGAGCCCGCCAGGCGCACTGGAGAGAAGTGCCGCGGAAAACGACAGGAGAAAAATGCCGAGCACGACGAAATAGCCGGGATTGCCTGCCTCCGGCAGCGCGAAATAGATGATGGCGGCCGCGCCCATAATTTCCAGCGGCCCGATGAGAAGCTGCAGGGCGACGGTTCTGAGCTGCGGGTAATAGATCTTGAGGGGACCGATGGTAAGCGGGCGGAACTGTTTCCAGCTGCCATAGACATAGGCCGCGATGCCCACCAGCAGCAGAATGCCGACCCAGCGCAGCGTATCCGTTGCCGGCAGGTTGATGAAGCGTTCTCCTACCGACGGCTCGAAGGTCAGCACAAGACCGGTCAGCAGGATCGTGCCGAGCGCAAAGGTGAACGAACAGAACGCAATCAGCTGGCCGATTTCAAGGCCCGACATGCCCTTTGACGAATAGGCCCGATAGCGGATGATCGACCCGGACAGAACCGATGCGCCGAGATTATGCGACAAGGCGTAGGTGGTGAACGAGGTGAGCGTGATGAAGAGGAAATTGACGCGATGCTTCAGATAGCTCAGCGCCAGTGCATCATATCCCGCAAGGGCCAGATAGGCGAGAACCGCGCTGGCGGCGCATAGAAGCCAATGGGTGTGCGAGATGGCAGCCAGGCTTTCACCCAGCTGATCGATCGACAGCCCGCGCAGTTCCTTGAACAGAAGCCAGATGGAAACGGCAACTGCGGCGATGCCGATGGCCGGCCATGCATATTTACCGATAATGGGCTCCCCCCTTCGAGACACTGTTTTCTTTACCCGCGCGGCCTTGTCTGTCGGCGGACCCGGTGTGCTTCGTTGTCGTGTAAACAGACGGCCTGCCGCAGTGGCGCGACGGTCGTCCGTGATGCGGCCGATATGAAACCGCGTCCTCCAACATGCATGACCCGCGCCCGCCTTCCAAGGTATTTTTCGGTTAAAATTGATGGGTTTTGACGTTCATTCTGCTTCAGCGGCGCCAGATGACCGTACATCGTGGGCTTGCGAGAGTGTTGGCAGAGGTGAGGGACGATCTGTGCGGCCTCTGCAATTATTTGTGACGCGCTGCAACTTATCCCCTCGATACTCCGGCCATTCCGGCTTACATGGCAGAAGATGCAGGATGTTTCGGATATAGGCTCGCCCATGGCGAAGCCCACGCGGCGGCTGCGCAGCGGCTGGGGTCTCGGCGCGACCTCCGCCCTGTTGCACCTGTTGGTCCTTGCCGTCTTTCTCATCCCGTTCCCGTCCGTTGTTCCGGATGTGGCGCAGGAAGAAGCCGTTTCGGTGGAAATCGTTCCGCCGGCCGAAGAACCGGACAGTGCAAAAGACGCCCCCCCGCCTGCCGCCCCGCAACCGCAAGAAAAGCCGCAGGAACAGGCGCCGCCACCGCCGCAGGCCACGATGATTGCGGCACCGCCTCCGCCGCCGTCCGACCAGCCGGAGCGCAATGATCAGTCGGGCCAGACGCAGGCCAAGGATGAGCCGGCGCCGGTGGAGGCGGCACCGCTTGCAAAGGATGACCCGGACAAGGCACCGCCTGCCGCGCCCGATCCGGCCGCGCAGCCCGGCACCTCGCCGGCATCACCGCCACAGGAGACGGCTAAACCGTCCGTTCCGCCGCCCGTCGAGACGCAAGCGGCCGCTGAGCCGCACCCGGAACAACAGCCGGCAGAGGCTGGCGCTCCGCTTCCCGACGATGTATCGCCGCCGCAGGCCGATTTTGCGCCGGGCCTTGCCGACGGCAAACCTTCCGTGCAACCGACCGATGCCGTTCAGGCCGTGCCCGTGCCGACGCCCCGCCTGCAGCCCGTGTCTCCCACCCCGGAGCCTCAGGCAAATCCGGGCGGCGCCATGACAAAGGCGGATACGCTTCTGTCTGACGCGCGCCTCCAAAACCCGGCCCTGAAAGCGGCGCTGGGGCAACTGCCTCCCAAGCGGCGCCTGACACAGATCTGCAGCTTCGAAGTGGCAGAGCAGGTGGCGCGTGCGCGCCCGGAAACGACGCCGGACTTCATCATGCCCTATGGCCCCTCCGGCGGGTTTATCCGCAACAGCACGCTGGATGCCGATGGCGGCGCCTTTCGCAGCGGCGGCCGCTGGTTCGATGTGAGCTTTCAGTGCACTGTCGATATGAAGACGATGAAGGTCACCTCGTTCAGCTATCGCCTGGGAGGCGAGGTGCCGCAAAAGGATTGGCAGCGCCGCCGCCTGCCGGGCGCCTGATGGCACCACAATCGTCAAGGAGAGACCATGCCGCAGACCATACTTCGCCTTGAAACCCGCGGGCAGGGGCTGACCGAATTTACCCGCGAGGCCGAGGCCTTCGTCCGCGGCGCCGGGCTTGATGAGGGGCTTCTGACGCTCTTCGTGCGCCACACCTCCTGTTCGCTGCTGGTGCAGGAAAATGCCGATCCGGATGTCCGCCGCGATCTGCTTGCGTTTTTCCAGCGCCTTGTGCCACCGAGCGACGACCCCTCCATGCGCTTTATGGTTCACACCACGGAAGGGCCCGACGACATGCCCGCGCATGTGAAATCGGCGCTCACCACGGTGTCGCTCGGCATCCCGGTTGTCGGCGGAAGACTGGCGCTCGGCACCTGGCAGGGGATCTATCTGTTTGAACATCGCGACCGGCCGCACCGTCGCGAGGTGGTGCTGCATCTGTCGCCTTGAGCGGTGATTATACTGAATGGTGAATGAACGAGCGGTTCGGAAGGCGTTCAGATCCGGTCCACTAGATTGCCTCCAGTGCCCGCCGTGGCGCAATGCAATACTGGAGGAATACCCAATGAGACAGCTTCTTGCCAAGGCCGGTCTTGCCGCCCTGATGGTCGTATCCGGGCTTGTCGCGCCGCTTGCCAGCGCCTCTGCGGCCGATAATGGCCTGCGGGTCGAGGTGCAATGGCGCGGTGACGACCGCGGTGGCCCGCGCCACTACGATCGTGGTCCCGATCGCCGCGCCGGCTGCGCCCCCTGGCATGCCGAGGACAAGGCTGCCCGCATGGGCCTTCGCCGTGCCCGCGTTGTGGATATGAACCGGCGCGTGGTGGTGGTGGCCGGTTTTGACCGTCGCGGCCGCGACCGCGTTGTGTTTGCCAATGAACGCGGCTGCCCGGTCATCCGTCGCTAACCTCGACCTTTCTCACTTGCCGAAATCCGCTCCATAGCCCAATGGACGGATGAAGCCGTCGCTCACGCCCCCTAGCATCTGAGCGGCGGCTTTCCGCGTCTTGTTGCACGTCCGCTATGCGATTTGCGGTATGGGGCCTCCCGTGCCTGAAGGGTAACGACGAGACCGTCATTGCGGGAAGCCTCAGGCGCCGCCGGCGACCAGTCCCAAGCCGAGGTTATGCCGGGCGCGTGCCGCACGCTCTGCCCATTCCGATGGTCCCTCAGACCTTTTTGCGGGATCCGCCGACCTTCGTCGGACTTCTCGGCTCTGCCGTGTTCGCCATTGACCCGATCGGGTCGCAGCCTGAGTTCCTCGGCCGCGAAAACTCTCTGAACGCCTCACGCGGCAGCACAAGCGCGACGGGCTGCTGTCTGCAATCCTGTTCCGCTGAAACGGAAGGCCCGAATGTCACGGCAGTGCGCGGCTGCAGGCACCTGTCGATGCCTGCAGCAATGATAAAAGGTCAGCGCGCGATTTCAAACCGCATGTCGACCGTCACGGTATAGCTGTTCTCGCCCCCGGAGACCGGAACCGAATCGGCCTCCTTCGCCATGGCCATGCGCATCATCGGCGCCGACACCGGGCGCGTGCCGTTTTCGGTGATGGAGACCACGGGGCCAAGCTTGGTGCCGGCGGCGTCGGCGAGTGTCTTCGCCTTGGTCATGGCATCGGCCACGGCGTTGCGTCTTGCCTCTTCCATGGCACCTTTCGGATCATCATTGGTGAAGCTGATCTGGCCGCCCTGGTTGACGCCGAGTTTTACGGAGTGATCAATGAGGCCGCCGAGCTTTGCAAGGTCGCGCACCCGCACGGAAAGACCGTTGCTGACCTGATAGCCGATGATGCGCGGCGCTTCGTTCGTCTGGCCTGCGCCATTCTGGCCGGAGCTTTCCTGTTGGCTGTACTGCGGAAAGATCGAGAAATCACTGGTCTGGATCTCCCGCTCGGCAATACCGTCGGCCTTCAGCGCCGCCAGAACATCGCGCATGGCGGCATTGTTGGCGGCAAGCGCGGCATCGGCCGTTTCGCCCGTGCGTGTCACCGTCAGCGACACGACCGCCATGTCCGGCGCAATGGCCGCGCGGCCTTCGCCGGTGACGCTGATCATCGCCTGATGCGGCGGTGGCGGCGGCGGCATTTGCGCCCAGACGGCCGGCGCCCCGGCAAGACCTGCCGAGACACCAAGGATTAGAAGTGAAAGCCGTCTGGAACGCGTCAACAAGCCCGGCATGAATATCCTCCGCTATGATCTTTGCAAGGTTGCCCCACTTCTGCGTGACACTCTTGCGGTTGAAGACGATAGGTGCCTTGAGAATGTGAAGCCAATACGGCAACGGCTTGTCGCCCGTAGCTTTTTGCGTTAGAGCCGAACCTCAAGCGGCCCGCATGAACCATTGCACGCAGGCCCACCTTTTTGCAGAAGGTTGAGGGCCTGTAGCTCAATGGTTAGAGCCGGCGGCTCATAACCGCTTGGTTGGGGGTTCGAGTCCCTCCGGGCCCACCAAATTTATTTAAAATCAATGATTGTAGCTTGACGCGGATTTCCGGAATTTTGACGGCAGGTTCCGGAAAAATGAATTTCCAATTCCCCCGGAAACTTCGCCCGCGCCCAGCGATTTTTGACGCACAGTAACAGCCGAGATGGGTTTGCCTCAGATTTCAGTTCTGAGACGAGTAGCTCTCGAAACCACCCAGCTTGATTGTCCTGTTGAGCATAGCTCCCACATCTTCAGCGTTGACAAGCTTCAGATTGTTGAGTTGCTCCGTGACCTCCCTGGCGGAAATTACCTGCAGGGCGAGTCCGAGATGCAAGACGAGCTGGGCGTCCTTGCACTCAAACGCGATGAGGTAGGCTTGTTCCGTCAGCTTTCGAATGTGCTTCATGGGAAGCCGTGGCATTGCCGCCCGCCCGTTCACGCTGCCAATCCAATCGCTCTGGGTTGTTCGATGGACAACGATTTGGAATAAAGAGGGTCGGTAATCCCGGTTGCTTCGCGCATTCGGTCCAACACAACCGGCGAGACCTCAAACAATCCACAGCACACGGGCAATCGACCGTAGCCATCGGCGCGGCCAAGCTCATCAACATCCACCCCTGCTCTTCGATACACGCGACGCATGTGCGGCTCGTAGTTGGAGAGCATCATATCGATCCCGTGATGGAGTGCACATTCGCACAGCGCGACCAGAAGGCGACTGAATGCGTCCAGAGGCGTAAGCTCTGGAAAGTCGAGTGAGACTGCTTTCTCATCGACACACATGCGCGTTCCTTCCCAGATGCCCGGCGCCACGAGATCGATGTCTGCAGGGAATGTCCCGCGGAAGACATCATAGAGGAGCGTGGGACCGGTGGTCGGCATAAGCCGCATGGATCCATACAATCGTTGTCCGTCGTCGTCGCACCATAACAAGTATACCGGGCCGAGGTCGTCGTAACGGTCTTTTTCGCTGCCGTTGGTGACGGTCACTGACCAACCAAGATGGTCTGAGAATACCTCCTTGCGCAGCTTGAACATGCGGTCCAGCAGCCCCGGATATCGTGCATATTGATGCGCTTCTAGCGTGATAAACATGAGTTCCCCCTTTTGGATATTGCAGAGGCATCATGCAGAGTTGCAGTTCCAGTTGAAACTCCCCCGCTTGCGCCGCCCCATTTGGGGGGTCAGACTGGATTGATCAGGCGCAGGCTTATCGCTTTGGCGATGGCTTGGGGAATGTTCGCACAGGACAGCTTAAAGCGTGCAGACTTCAGATATCCTCTGGCTGTGTGGTCTGAGATGCCCAGGATGCAGGAAATGTCTTTGTATTCCTTGCCCAAGGCTGCCCAATGAAGGCATTCCCTCTCGCGCCGGCCAAGTGGTGGTGCCGGATCTTCCTTGCCATAGAGTTCAACTAACGCCTTTGTGTGCAAGCCGTGTGCGAGTTCAAGCCAGTGAGCTCTGTAGTGCACGACGAGGGCTGACCACTGATCTTGCGGCATGTCAGTATTGAGCGATACGAGGGCTCGGCGGCCACACCTATCAATGATTGGTATTGCATAGCCTGAAATTCCGAGACCATGCTGCGTGGCGTCCTCGAACAGTCGCTGAGTCGCGGGGGTTACCTCCAGCTCGCTCCAGAGAAATGGCAGGCTCCTTGAAACGCCCTCAATTAGAACGGGATCAATGTTGAAGTAGCCTTGCTGCAGGTATCTGCTGACCCAGTTCGGCGGGTACGTCGTTCTGACGAATGGTGCGTCTATCCGAGACGCTATGGTTTGTGCCATGTGGTAGGTCACATGCGAGAGCTTATAAGCATCTCTCAATAGAATTATCGAAGCTGCGACATCTGTCGCATGCTGAATAGCTACGAAGGTTTGTTCAAATAACTCCCGTGCATAGGTTTTTTCGTCCATGGCCGCCCCCTACAACTATGTGCAATCTTAAGAGGGTAGCGAACCTTTGCAAAAATGTCTTATAATACGTGATTAACGTCGATGGACGGCTATTAGTCATTTGGCCGCTGTGAACGTTCTATGAAGGGTTTTTGAGTGGGCCACGTTGGCCGAGTTGACCATGCGCACGGAAGCAATCGGCCGAACTGATCAGCTTTGGTCAGTGGAGAGCCGAAGGCGGATCGCTTCGACGTGACTGATCGGCGGCCTCCGCGATTGCCACCATGATCAAGTAGACAAGCGTCTGTTGGTGACCTTGCCCCCGAGCTTAACCAGTTTTAAGTTCGCTCCAGCGGTTTTTGGCTTCGTATCTGCGGCTGTAGCGGCGTGTGGCGGTACGGAGCTGGGCCGCAACACGGCGGCCTCCCCCTTGACCTGTCCGCCCCGTCTTGGGCCTTCATTCCGGATAGGGCAGGCGGTAGCGGTCGCGGATGGTGCGGCCTTCGTAGTCGCGGGGGTAGACGCCGCGATCCTGCAGGATCGGCACGACTTTCTCGACGAATTCCTCGATATCGTCCGGCGCGCGTGGCGGCTGCAGGGTGTAGCCGTCCACGGTTCCGTCCTCCCAGAGATCGATGATCTGGTCTGCCACCTCTTCCGGCGTGCCGAGGACGAGGCGGTGGTGACCTTCCGAACGGCGTACGGCCTCACGCGCCGTCAGCCTTTCGTAGGTGAGCAGGTCCGACAGGCCAAGCCCCATGCCGACCGCCCATTGGCGGTTCTGATCCGGCACGAAACGCTCGGCTTCCAGCACGGCATCGGGATCGAAGGTCGCGGGATCAATGCCGTTTTCCCTGGCGAAACGGGCAAGCAGCCCGTCTTCGGAACCGGTGCCGCTGAACAGTTCGTGCTTGCGCAGCGCCTCTTCTCGGGTTTCGCCGATGATGGCGACGAGCCCCGGCACGATGCGGATGCCCGACGGGTCGCGGCCAACTTCGACGGCCTTGTCCTTCACCTTCTTGCCGAAAGCCTGTCCGGCCGGGCGGGAGAGGATGTTGCAATAGATGATTTCGCCGTGGCGTGCGGCAAGTTCGATGCCGCCTTCCGAGGCGCCCGCCTGCGCGATGACCGGGTGCCCCTGCGGGCTGCGCGGCACGTTGAGCGGCCCCCGCACCTGGAAGAATTGCCCCTCGTGATCGATGGTGTGCGCGCTCGATGCATCCCAGAAACGATCCGGCGGAACCTCACCTTCACGACGCGGATCCCAGCTTGCCCAGAGCTTTTTCGCCACATCCAGGAATTCGATGGCGCGCGGATAGCGCTCGCTGCGCGGCGGTAGGGGCGCGTTGCTGAAATTGGCCGCCACATTCGGGTTAAAGGAGGAGACGACGTTGACGATCAGCCGCCCGCCGGAGACGATATCCAGCGACTGCACCCGCCGCGCCAGATTATAGGGCGAATTATAGGTGGAGGTGATCGTGGCGACAAAGCCGATATCCGGCACCTGGGCCGAGAGTGTCGTGCAGAGGATCAGCGGGTCCAGCGTGTGGAACGGGCGGCTCAGTGGGTCCGTCAGCAGGGCCGGGTGATCGGAGAAGAAGACGGCATCGAACCGCCCCTTGTGCGCAAGCTCCGTCAGGCGGCGATAGTAGTCAGGGTCGTTGATGTCATGCCGGTCACCGGTGCGGTATTTCCAGGCATTGGCCAGATAGCCGGTTGTGTTGATGCCGACATTCAGGTTCAGCCGTCTCTTTGTCTCAGTCATGCTTTGGCTTTTTCTCTTTCAGGATGAATGCCGACGCCCACTTGCGGGGAGGGCAGTGTGCCGTTGATGGCAAAGTCGCCGACGACACGATCATGGTAGATGCGGGGGTTATGGGAGGTGATGGTGCGGGCATTGCGCCAGTGGCGGTCGAGACCATGGCTCTTCTTGGCCGCCGACGCGCCAAGCGCATCGAACAATATCGTTGTGGCCTCGAGTATCAGGCTGGAGACGACGGTGACCGACTGGCTGACCTCCAGTTCGGCATCGCGGTTGGCGCGCGCAATGGCCTCGGTGTCTCCGGTCAGATTGGCCGCATGCGCGCGCTGCAGCGCGTCGGCGGCCTTCAGCACGATGGCGCCGGCCGCATAGGCGGCGCTGCGCACGCGACCGACAACCTGCAGGATCTGCGGGTCTTCACCGGGGAGGGTGGCGTTGCTGCGCGCATAGACGCGCCGCCGCTCCGCCACCAGCCCCGCCACTTCCGTGGCAGCTGCCCGGCCGATGCCTGCCAGCGAGGCGAGATGCACCAACTGGAAGAAGCCACCGGAATAGGAGAAACGCAGCGCGCTCGGCTTGATCAGGTCATTGCTGATCTCAACATCGGCGAAACGCGCGGTGCCGCTTGCCGTCAGCGACTGGCCAAACCCATCCCAGTCATCGATGATCTCGACGCCTGCCGCTCTGGTCGGCACGAGTGCGCCGATCGGATGGCCATCGCCGTCCACGGCACCGAGCGTGATCCAGTCGGCATAGAGCGAGCCGGTCGTGTAGAATTTCTGGCCGTTCAGCAGCCAATGATCGCCGTTGCGGATGAGCTGGGTGGAGTAGCTGCCAAGGGGCGCATTGCCGATCTCGGAAAAGCCGCTGCCGATGGTTTCGCCCGCCGCAAGCTTCAGAAGCCAGCGATCCCTCCAGTCGCCGGGCGGCGCGTTCAGAAGATCTTCGGTGAAGCCGAGATGGCTGCGATAGGCATTGGTGAGGTTGGGATCGGCTTCTGCCAGCTCGATCAGCAGGCCGAAGAGTTCCGGCAGCGTCAGCTCCGCGCCACCGATTTCTTCCGGCAGCCGCAGGACCGAAAAGCCTGCGTCCTTGAGCCGCCGATATTCCGCAAAGGGAAGCGTGCGGGCCAGATCGCGTTCGATGGCGCCGGCATGAATATCGGCGAAGATCGGCCGAAACCGGCTCGCAATGGCGTCGAATCGTTCGCTTGGCGCAGCACCCCAGGCGTTGGCAATGTCGGTCATGTCTTAAGAATCCTCCCGCGGACGGTCGGCCACGAGGTCCAAACCTATCAGCTGGCTGAGAGGACGCAGGCGATGAATGTTTGCTCGTGGCGAAAGAAATTATTGTTTGAACCGGACCCGGACGCGGCATGCCGCCCCTGATCATGCCGCTGTCCGGGTCCGGTCCTGCAGGCAGCGACCGGTCAGGCCGCCGCCCGTTTCTCGGCGTTGAAGTCGTGGAGCAGAAGCGCGATCTCAAAACCCCGGCGAGCCAGCCAATGGGCGACAATCCGGGCGCGAGCGCCGAGAGAATCGTCGACCAAGATAACCCGCGCTCCGCGCACCGAGAGTGTGCGATAGGCGACACCCAGCAGCTGCCCACCTTCCGACGAGATGGAGTGCGGCAGATGATCCGCCGCAAATTCCTCCGGCGTGCGCACGTCGAGAAGATAGGTTGTCCGCTCCGGATCGGACGTCCAGGCTTTCGCTGTTTCGAGGTCGATGAAGGTCAGCTGATCGTCCTTTGACAAGGTGGCGAGATGGTCCTCCGCAAACCGCACCGCCTGATCGCTGGCTTTGCCGAACGTGGCCGTCAGGCCCTGTTCCAGCCCAAAGCCTGCTTCCGTCCAGCCGCGTGTTCCCTCGTCCAGATAGGCCACGAAGTTCTCCACCCCGGCATCGATCAGCGTCTGGGCGCCGAGGATTGCGCGCGGCAGGCCGGCGCAGGAAACGACCACTTTCGTCTGCGGGTTCGGCACGCTGTCGCGGAAGCGCAGCAGAAGCTCCGCGCCGGGAATGGCGACCGCGCCCGGCACATGGCCCTTCTCGAATTCCGGCAAAGTGCGCGTGTCGATGACGATCACATCTTCACCGGCATCGCGCCAGGCCTGAAGTTCGGCTGCGAAAACGACGGGTGTCTGCTTTTCGTCGCGGATCTTTTTCACGAAAGGCACGCCCGGCACATCGAAGGTGGGCAGGTTGTCGGTTCCCTTCTCGGTCCAGGCGGGAATGCCGCCCTTCAGGGCATGAAGATCGCCCCAGCCATTCTTCGACAGCGCCTCGGCAGCTGCGACCGCGGCTCCCTTGCCGTCGTCCACGAGCACGGTGCGGATCGAGCGGCGGGGGATGAAGCGATCGATCTCGGCAAACAGCCGGTCCGCCGGCAGATTGGTGGCAAACAGCGGCGAGGCATAGCCGACCTCATCTGCGGGGCGAATATCGAGAACCGCAAGTTCCCGGCGATCCGCCAGCCAGGCGGCGAAAGTCTTCTTGTCGATCTGATGTGTCATTTCGCTCTCCTTCAGACGCCCGGTTCCAGCCAGATGTCGCCAAAGCTCCAGTTGAGGCCCTGGGCGCCGGTGACGAAATTCTTCACGCGCTTGTTGGCGACGATCTGGCTGCCGGCGGCGACGAGATCGACGGAGGCCACCTCGTCATGGATGAGATGCTGGAAGCGGCTCCACAATTCCCAGCGCTTTTGCGGGTCCGACTCGATGGCGGCGGCCTCCAGCAGGGCATCCGCCTGCGGATTGTCGTAATGGGCGGCATTCGAGAAGGGCAGGCCGATCTTGAAGTTCTTGCTCCAGTAGGCGCGCTGGATGCCGAGCGTCGGATCAAACGTGTTCGACAGCGATTCCACCACGAGATCGAAGGCCCGATCCGTGTAGACCGTCTTCAGGAAGGTCGGCAGGTCGTATTTGCGGATCTCGATGCCGATGCCGATCTTTTCCAGCTGGCTGCGGATCACATCGGCGTAGCCTGGCACCAGGTAGGAATTGTAGGTCAGCCGCAGTTGAAAGCGCTTGCCATCCGCCTTGCGCGGAAAGCCCGCCTTGTCGAGCAGCGCTTCTGCCGCCTTGGGATCGTAGGGGTGGGCGGTGATCTTGGAATCATACCAGTTCGGCAGGGCTGTGCTGACGGGGCTGGGCGACACCTGCCCATAGCCGTAGAGCGCGACATTGACGATTTCCTGCAGGTTGATCGCCTTGGCGATGGCAAGACGGACATCCTTGTTGCGCAGCAGCTCGGTATCGTAATTGAAGAAAAGCTGCTGTTGCGGGCCCGCATAGGCATAGGTCGTGGTATCGACCACCAGATTCTTGTTCTGCTTCAGGCGCTCGATGTCCGCCAGCGGCACCGGGTTGTCGCCAATATCGGCCTCCCCCGTTTCCAGCGCCACGGCACGGGCTGCGGGGTCGGTCACGATGCGCAGCACGACGCGGTCGAGATAGGGCTTGCCCTTGTCCCAGTAGTTGGGGTTCTTCTCGAAGATCAGGTGACTGCCCGGTACCCATTCGCTGAGCTTGAACGGACCGGTGCCGATGGCGGTCTTCAAGGTCTGGCCGTCGCCGGGCGGCAGTTTTTCGAAAATGTGCTTCGGGACGATCGGGGATTCGGAGCTCGACTGGGCCGCCAGCAGGAAGGGAGCGGGCTTGGAAAGCACGATAACGGCGGTCAGCGGGTCCGGCGTCTCGACGGCCACTACGTTCTGGTAGGTGATGCGGCCGCGCGGATGCGCCTCCTTCAGGCGGAAGATGGAGAAGGCCACGTCTTCGGAGGTGAAATCCGCGCCGTCATGCCACTTCACGCCGGGCCGGAGCTTGAAGGTGTAGCGTAGGTTATCCGGGGAGATCGACCATTCGGTCGCCAGAAGCGGCTGCGGCTTCAGATCGAAATCGAAGGTCAGCAGGCCTTCGACGATTTTCGGCCCGATGGCCTGCCCGGTGCCGGAGGAGGTGTTGATGGCAAACAGCGCATTGCCCGGATCGACGCGGTAGAGAAGCTTCAGCGTTCCGCCGGAGACGGGCTTTGCCGTCTGCGCCGATGCAAAGGACGGTGACAGCAAGGAGAGGGAGGTTCCGGCCGTGGCAGCCAGCAGCAGGCTGTTGAAGGCGCGTCTTGAAAATGACATGGGCGCAGTCTCCTGTGAACGAGGGGCAATCCGATCGTCAGAGCATCACGAAGCCTCGCCGAATTCAGAAGAATGAATTTCTTTATGGAGCAGTAAAATTTCCTGTGTCCGGTAGAATTTGCTAGGATCGAGGGTGATCTGGCCCTTTTCAGTTCGTCTGAGGGCTCGCCGCGAGTTTGCCGAACCTCACCATTTGGCGTCCGCGCCATTTGAGAAAAATCAGCCGAACCGCCATTGCGCCCGAACGGCCGAAATGATCTTTCATCCAGCCTCATGCTGTTGGGAGGAAATTCCTCGGCAAGGCGGCAAGTCGGAGTTTTAGTGAGCGTGACAGAGGACGGCAGCCCAAGCGCGCTCGCTGGCCATTGAAGAGAAATCCATTCAGGCGAGGACATTTCATGACATCGACAGTTTTACGGCAGATATCCTCGCAGGATGGCGAGGTGGATCGAGAGACACTTTGGCAGGCACGGTATGGTCGGGCACCGGTTCCGGCCCTGCCTTCCGAGTGGAACGAAACGCTCGAGGTCCTGCTCAGCCACCGAAGCTCGCGCAATTATCGCGCTGATGCCTTGCCAACCGGTACGGTCGAACTGCTGGTGGCCGCCGCCCAATCGGCGCCGACCTCGTCCAACCTTCAGGCCTGGAGCGTGATTGCCGTGGAAGACCCGGAGCGGAAAGCCCGGCTTGCGGGCTTTACCGGCGGCAATGCCCATATTCTGGCGGCCCCGCTTTTCCTGGTCTGGCTGGTCGATCTGTCACGCCTGAGGGAGATTGCCCGCCAGCATGGCAACAGTGGCGAAGGGCTCGATTTCCACGAGAGCTTCCTGATCGGCGCGATCGATGCGGCGCTTGCCGCGCAGAATGCGGTGGTGGCCATCGACTCGCTCGGGCTCGGTTCCTGCTATATCGGCGGCATGCGCAACCAGCCGGAAGATGTGGCCCGCGAACTGAAGCTGCCGCCGGAAACGGTTGCCGTCTTCGGCCTGACCGTCGGCTATCCGGATCCTGCGGTGGAAACGGATGTGAAGCCGCGCCTGCCGCAATCGGCCGTCCTCTTCCGCGAAGAGTATGGAACAATCCGCCCGGAGGATCTCGCCTCCTATGATGACGCCATGAAGGCCTTCCAGCAGAAGCAGAAGCTGCCGCTCTCCGGCTGGACCAGCGTGATTGCCAAGCGCATCGAAAACGCAGCGGCGCTCAAGGGGCGCTCGCAGCTCACCGCCATTCTGCGGCGGCTTGGATTCCCTCTGAAGTAGCCTTGGCTCGCTTCATGGTGATTGTTTCGGGAAAAGGCTTTCTACTTTTTCCCGCAAACGCCCAATGGGGTCGGATGTGGGGGCCGGATGCGAATCCGGCCCTTTTCGCGCCAACCGGGACTTGGAAACGATCCGTTCCCGCCCCCGCGTGATTATAGTATATAATTTCTATGGACTTTTCATGAATGTCGTTAGCCTGAGGCATCCTTTTCTCCGACGCAGGATGTCTCGATGGCGCAGGCCGCTCCCCGTCTTTCCTCTGCACCGTCCTCGGTGTGGTATACGCGCTGCCCGGCGCCGACGCCGCTTTCCATCGCGGCCCAGCTGGGTTGGGTGGACCAGGCGTTTTCCCGCCACCGGATCGATGTCACGTCTATTCGGGATTCCGCCGATCCAAAAATCCGCCAGAGCCATTTCGACCATCATCTCGACTGGTCGTTCCGTCAGGGCGGCAATATTCCGCCGATTTGGGCGCGATCCGGCGGGCGCCGCACCCGTCTCGTCGGCTTGACGCGGACCGATGAATTTCAGGCGGTGATCACGTTGCCGCATCTCGGCATTCGTACTGGCGCAGACCTCAAGGGACGAAAGCTCGGGCTGCCCCGCCGTCCCGGCGATATCATCGACTTCCAGCGGGCAACCTCCTTGAAGGGCATCGTGTCGGCGCTGGAAATTCATGGTCTGGCGGCTGCCGACGTGGAGCTGGTGGATCTGGTCGCGCAGTCCTCCAGCCCCGGTTCGAGCGCGGACGCCTCGACCTTTACGCCGCGCCGCAAGCTTCCCTATGGCGAGGAGATCGCGGCACTGCATCGCGGCGAGATCGACGCCTTCTTCGTCAAGGGGGCGGAGGGTGTCACCGTCGCCAGCCTGATCTGCGCCCATATCGTGGTCGAGACGGGTTTTCACCCGGACCCCAAGATCCGCATCAACAACGGCACGCCGCGCCCCCTGACGGTGGATGCGACCTTTGCCGACGAGCGCCCGGATCTCGTGGCGGAATTGATTGCCACGATCCAGCGCGTGGCCGACTGGGCCGAACAGCATCCGTCGGACGCCGTCCGCTTCATCGCGAATGAAATCGGTGTCAGCGAGGATGCGGTCCGGACCGCCAATGGTCCCGAGGTTCACCGCCATCTGGCGCTGACGCTCGACAGGGACGAGATCGATGCCATCGCGCATTTCAAGGATTTCCTGCTGGAATGGAAGTTCATTCCGGAAAACTTCAACGTCGAAAACTGGGTGGATCCGCGCCCGCTGGCGCTGGCGCATCTGCGTCAGCCTTTGTGAGGTCGGATCATGCCATCCTCCATCCTTGTCACGGGTGCCACGGGCCGGCTCGGCCAGCTGGTGACGCGCCGTTTGATCTACAGCGGTGATCGTGTCCGCGTCCTGACACGCCGCCCCGACGAAGCAAAGCGGCTCTTTAACGGCGCGGTCGATATCGCTCAAGGAGACTTTGGAGACCGTTCAAGCCTGATGACGGCCTTGAATGGCGTCGAGCGGGTCTTTCTTCTGTCTCCGATCAGCGCCAATCTTGGCGCCCACCAGACCGCTCTCATCGATGCGGCAGCCGATGCGGGCGTGCGCCATATCGTGAAGATCTCGGGCTCGACCTGGACGATCGAACATTCCGACCGCTCCACGGCCGGTGCGCAGCACCGAAAGGTGGAGGCGCATCTTGCCGCGCGCGGTCTTTCTCATGCGATCATCCGTCCCAATGCGTGGATGCAGGTGTCCCTGGCGCCGGTCATTGCCGCCGCTCTGGCCGGCCGCGATCTGCCGGGTCGCTATGCGGGCGCCGCCGTCTCCTTTATCAACATCAACGACATTGCCGATGTCGCCGCGCGTGTGTTGCATTCCGGGTTGAACGTCAGCGAACCGCTGGTGCTGACCGGCGCGAAAGCCTTCACCACCTCGGACATCGCAGGCCTCGTCTCCGCCATTCTGCGCCGCCCCGTCGGCATCGATACGCAAGCGGTCGCTGTCTCCCCCGGACACGACGATACGTTTGCGGCGCAGGCGGTGCGGGAGTTTGGCGCCCTCATTGCAGAAGGACTGGCCGCGCCGGTGACCGACACCGTCGAGCGTATGTTGGGGCGCAGGCCCATCAGCCTGCGCCATGTGCTCGAACAGGCGCTCATGCCTTCGAAACGTAATGCCGAAACAGGCTGAGGGAGACAGACAATGGCAGTGACGGCTATTCAGGCCACCGGCGCGGAATTGAGGGCGCCATCGGATTTCGAGGAAAGTCCGCTCAGCCGGGCGACGCGCCAGCCGCTGATGCTGGGGCTGTTTCTCAATCTGCAGGACATCAACTTCTCCAGCCTGCCGACCAGCAACAGCTGGACCTTCGATTACAACGCGGAGCTGGTGAAGCGGGCGGACGAGTTGGGTTTCGAGATCGCCTTCAGCCGCACGCAGTGGCTGCCCAAGGGCGGCTATGACGGCGAATCCTCGCTCGACAGTTTTATTGCACTCGGCGCCATGGCGGCGATCACCAAGAACATCCTGCTCATCTCGACGATCCATGTGCTGTACGGGCCGCTGCACCCGCTGCATCTGGCCAAATATGGTGCAACACTCGATCATATCGCCAAGGGTCGCTGGGGCATCAATATCGTCACCGGCCACCGCGCCATCGAGCATGAGATGTTCGGCTGGCAGCGCATCGACCACGACAAGCGCTACGAGATGGCCGCTGAACTCTTCGAGGTGCTGCACCATCTCTGGGGCAAAACGGAAAACTACTCCTTTGAGGGCAAGCTCAATCCCTGGTCGGTCAACAATGGCTGGATCACGCCGAAGCCGCTGTTCGGGCGTCCCAACCTCGTCACGGCCACCGGTTCGCCGGCGGGCATTGATTTTGCCGCGCGCCATTCGGATCTCGTCTTCGTCACGTCTCCGGGCGGCGCGCATATCGAGAGCGCCCTGGAGACGCTGCCTGCTCATATCCGGACGGTAAAGGATCGCGCCAACGCCTATGGCCGGAGCGTGAAAACCATCATCAACCCGATCATCGTCAGCCGCGATACGCAAGCGGAAGCGATTGCCTATGCCGATGCGATCGAGGCAGGCCGGCCGCAGCCGGGCACGCGCGCCTTTGCCACCAACAATTACGACAGCGATGCCCATGCCTGGCGCGGCCGCGGCGATGCCCGCCACAAGCAGGGCCGCAATCTCGGCGGCAATATCGAGATCATCGGCTCGCCGGAACAGGTGGTCGAGCAACTCATCGGTCTCAAGAAGGCGGGCATCGATGGCGTCCAATTGAATTTCTACGATTTCCGCGAGGACCTTGAATACTTCGCAGAACGCATCTTGCCTTTGATGAAGGAGGCCGGCCTGCGCCTCTAACGCAAACCGCCATTCACGGGCGGCCATGGCAGGACTACACGCTGACACAGTTGAGGTGATGTGGGTCTCCTCCAACTCCCCGGCGCTCCTTCGGGACGCCGGGGCTTTTTGCGTTTCCGGCCACTTCCTGATGCCATTCAAACGAGGACGGCGTGCGCAATTTTTTTCTTCTTGATGCGCCAATATTGATTGCTGGACCGAAGCGCAATCCAGCTTCAAGCTGCATGCAGAGTTGAATTTTCCAATATGGATGGCGCATTGCATGGCAAAGGACAGGCTCTTCCTCATCGCTCCCGGCTTTGAAGATCCGAAGTATCCGGGCACGGTCTTCGTCTGCCCCTACTGCAACCAGGTGGAAGGCCTGCTCGCGAGTTTTCCCGCTCTTGCGCAGAAGATCGAGGTCAACCGGGTCGGTTTTCTGCGCCCGAGGGCGGACGTGATTGCCGTGGTCGGCGAGGAAAACCAGTCGCTGCCCTTGCTGGTGCTGGGCGACAATCCACCGGAAGACGCGCGTGAGGCTGGCGGTGTTCATTTTGTGCAGGACACGAAGCGCATTCTCGATCTTCTGGCGGAGCGCCACGGCTTTCCCCGCCTGCATTAAATCTCGAACCGCAAAAAGGATGATCGCATGACAGTGCCGTCACGCTCGCTTGTTCTGAACGCTTTCATCTATCCGGCCGGCCATCACGAGGCGGCCTGGCGCTATCCGGCGTCCGAGCCGCATCGGGTTACCGACATCAAGCTCTATCAGGAGATCGCCCAGAAGGCCGAGGCTGCCAAGCTGGACGCGATCTTCTTTGCCGACGCGCCGGTTCTCGATGAGAACATCCGTTATGCGGCGCGCCACCGGCTGGAACCGATCACGGCCATCACGGCGCTGGCCGCCGTCACCGAGCGGATCGGTTTCATCGCCACGGCCTCCACGACCTATTACGATCCGTACAATCTCGCGCGGCTGTTTGCGTCGGTGGACCATATCAGCGGCGGACGCGTGGGATGGAATATCGTCACCACCTCGGCTGATCGCGCGGCGGCCAATTTCGGGCTGGAGAAACACCCGCCGCATGCCGACCGTTACCGGCAGGCGGCGGAGTTTGTCGATGTCGTCACCAAGCTCTGGGACAGCTGGGAGGATGACGCGCTGGTGGTCGATCCGGCAAGCGGTCTGTTTGCCGAGACAGATCATATCCATGCCATTCATCACAAGGGCGAGTTCTACAGCGTGCAGGGCGCGTTGAACCTGCCGCGCTCGCCGCAGGGGCGTCCGGTCTACGTGCAGGCGGGCTCCTCCGATGATGGCCGGGCCTTTGCCGCGCGCACTGCGGAAGCGATCTTCACCGCGCATCAGTCGCTCGAAAGCGCGCAGGAGTTCTATGCTGATATCAAGAGCCGCGCGCGGGGCCAGGGTCGCAATCCCGATCACGTCAAGATCCTGCCGGGCCTCAGCCCGTTTATCGCTTCCACGGAAGCAGAGGCCAAGGCGCTGGAGGACGAGTTCAACAATCTCATCCAGCCGGCCTTCTCGCTCCAGCAACTGCGCCGCATCATCGGCGTCGATCTCTCCGGCGCGGATCTCGATGCGCCGGTGCCGAAGGAAGCCGTGGACGCGACACGGGCCCGTGCTGCTGCCAGCCGCCATCAACTGGTGCTGGATGTGATCGACCGGGAGAAGCCGACGTTGCGTCAGTTGTTGCACCGGCTTGCGGGCGCGCGTGGCCACAAGGTCATTACCGGCACGCCGGAGCAGGTGGCGGACTGGATCGAGCTTTGGCACCTCAGTGGTGCTGCCGACGGCTTCAACATCATGCCGCCTTACCTGAAGGGCGGGTTCGAGATCTTTGCCGACGAGGTCGTGCCGATCCTGCAGCGGCGCGGGCTGTTCCGTCTGGATTACGAGGGCAAGACGCTGCGCGATCATTATGGGCTGCCGCGGCCGGAGAGTCTCTACACGGCGGGAAGAAACCGCAAGGCGAGCGCATAAGCAAAAGATCACCAAGCATGGCTGGCACATGCCCGCCACGTCTCAGTGAGCAGAGGAGGGGAAGCCCTTTGCTTCCTGATGCAGAAGTGCAAACAGCGCTTCCACCTGCGGCAGGCGGCGGCGATCATCGGAGGCGATGAGATAATAGGGCGACGAGACGGGAATGGCGCGACCAAGCGGGCTCACCAGGCGGCCCGTCTGCAACTCGGCCGAGACGAGCGAATGTCTGGCCAGCGCGATGCCGCTGCCCGCCAACACCGTTTCGATCAATGCCGGAATGCTGGTGAGGCGCGGCCCCTTGCCGGATAGCCGCACCGGAAAGCCGCAGGCCCGCAGCCATCGTGGCCAATCGAGTTCGGGCTCCGCCTGCGCGTCGTAGATCACAGGCACGTCCCGCAGACGATGCGCGCCCTCCTGCAGTTCATGCCGCGCTGCAAAGGCCGGCGTGCAGACGGGCAGAATGCTGTCGGGCAGCAGCAGTTCGCAGTGGTGTCCCGCAAGCGGGTAGCTGAGCGGCAGGATGGCGCAGTCCGCCTCCAGCCGGGCAAGGTCCGCCTCGCCGGAGATGGATCGTTCGATCACCAGATCGGTGTCCCCGATGCCTTCGTTGAGGAGATGCAGGCGCGGCGCCAGCCAGCGGCTGGCAAAGGCATCATCCACCATGAGCCGGAGCGTCGTACGCCGGCCCTGCGCATAGAGCGCGCCCAGACTGTCGACGATGGATTCGAAGGCGGCAGACAGGCCCGGATAGAGCGAGGCGCCGGCGGGCGTCAGCACCAGTTCGCCGCGGTTGCGGCTGAACAGCACTTCGCCCAAATGGGTTTCCAGCAACCGGATCTGCTGGCCGATCGCAGCCGTCGTGACGTGCAGGTCCTCGGCAGCCTTTGAGAAGCTGGCATAGCGTGCCGTGACCACGAAGGCCCTCAGCGCCGTCAGCGGCGGCAGCCGGGAAAGCCCCGGCAAGGGTTGGGTCGCTCGAAGGATGGCTGACTGTCCCATGACGATCCTATCGTTGTTTAGAAAACGCGGCCTTCGAGAAGATGCGTCTTGGTGCCGTTGAGGTAGAAATCGCCGACCACGCGCGCCTTGTGCAGCAGCGGATTGTGATTGTAGACGGTGCGGATGTTGCGCCAGTAGCGGTCGAGGTTGAGGTCGCGCGAGGTGGCGGAGCCGCCGCCCAGTTCGAACACCTTGGTCGCGGCCGAAAGCGCCAGCTGCGCGGTCACGATCTGGACGCGTGACGTGGTCAGCGCGCTGTCCGTCAAAGCCTGTTCGATTGCCTCTTCATCGCCCGTGGCGAAGGCTGCGACGGTTCGATCAAGTGCGCCGGCTCCCTCGCGAATAAGGGTTTGCACGGCAAAGGCTGCCGCACTCAGCTCTCCCACCACATTCTGGACGAACGGATCCTGGGCTGCGGTATCGGCGGCACTGTGGGCTGCGGCGCGTGCCTGTTTCTGGACATAGCGGATGCCTTCCTCCACCGCGCCCTGAACGGCGCCGGCGGCGGATGCCGCCAGATGCAGCTGCCGCATCGTGGAGCAATGACGCCCGACCAGCGATCCGAGCGTCCGGTTGGAAATCTCATGCGCATGGACAAGAACGTTGTCCAGGAGAACGCCGCCGCTGGCCGTCATCCGCTGGCCCATGCCGTCCCAGTCATCCAGAACGGTCACGCCTTCGCGCGTGACGGGCAGGAGACTGTAGGCCGGGTTTCCGTCATCATCCAGGGCACTGAAGCTGGCGAAATCGGCAAAGGCCGTGCCCGTCGCATACCACTTGCGGCCGTTGAGCCGAAAATTCTCGCCGTCACGCGTCAGCCGCGTGGTGATCTCGCCGGGCTTGTGCGTGCCCTGTTCGGTATGCGCGCCGCCGAACAGTTTGCCGTCCAGCACATGTGCAAGCAGCGTGCGCTCGCGTTCGCCCTGGATGCCGCCCAGCACCAGTCCTTCGGTGAAATTGAAGTGGCTGCGCAGGGCATGCGGCACATTGCTGTCGGCCGCACCCAGGATCATCAGCACCTCGATGTAATCGCGGATGCTGCCGCCGGGACCGCCAAGCGCCTTCGGAATGCGCAGCGTCCCGAGACGGGCCTGCTTGATCTGTTCAAATATGTCGAAGGGCAGAACCCGCTCGCGCTCACGCCGGGCCGCATCCTTGGCCAGATCGGCAGCGATCCGTCGCGCACTTTCGATCAACTCCTCGCGGGAGAACGGAGAGGTGGGTACGGGATCGGCAGAGAGGGATCGAAGCGTGCTGGGCATGGTTCTGTTCCAGGAGAATAAAGAGGATAGGGCGGCAGCTGATCCCGCCGCCCGAAGAGGTGTCGGTCAGGCGACAGCGCGCGGCGCCGCAGCAACCGGTGCGGTTGCTTTCACAGCACGCGGCACGCGGCCTTCCACCGGATGGCTCGGATCGTTGAAGCCGGGCGTGGAGGGGTGGCCGGTCGTCACGAGGCTGTCGATCAAAGCTTCGTCTTCCGCATCGATCTGCACATCAAGCGCGCGGATATAGCCGTCCCAGTGCTCTTCGGTGCGCGGGCCGGTGATGGCAGCCGTGACCAACTGGTTGTTCAGCACCCAGGCGAGCGCGAAATCGGCGGCCTTGATGCCCTTGCGGGCGGCATGCGCCCCGATCTTCTGGGCGATCTCGACCGATTCCGGGCGCCATTCCGTCTCCAGAATGCGCTTGTCGCCACGGCCGGCGCGACTATCGGCGGCCGGTGCTGCGCCCGGCTGATACTTTCCGGTCAGCACGCCGCGCGCCAGCGGCGAATAGGAAACGACGCCGAGGCCATAATGATGCGCTGCCGGCAGTTGTTCGGCTTCTGCCGTGCGGTTGACGATGTTGTAGAGCGGTTGGCTGGCAACGGGACGATCGATGCCGAGCTGGTCGGCCAGATGTGAGATTTCCGCAATGCGCCAGCCACGGAAGTTGGACACGCCGAAATAGCGCAGCTTGCCGGCGCGGATGAGGTCGGCAATGGCGCGCACCGGCTCTTCCAGCGGCGCATCGAACACGGCCCGATGGAAATAGAGAATGTCGATGTAGTCGGTGTTCAGGCGCCGCAGCGAGTTTTCCACCGTCTCGATGACCCATTTGCGCGAATGGCCACCGAGGTTCGGGCCCTTCACATGCGAGTTGACGAATTTCGTCGCCAGCACCCAATGGTCGCGATGCGCCTTGATGCCGCGCCCGACGACCTCTTCGGACTTACCGTTGTGGTAAACATCGGCGGTGTCGATGAAGTTGATGCCCTGGTCCTTCGCCTTGTCGATGATGCGGAAGGCCACGTCATCCGGCGTTGGGCCGCCGAACATCATGGTGCCGAGGCTCAAGGGTGAAACCTTCAGCGCGCTGCGGCCAAGGTAGCGATAATCGACCATTTTTGTACTCCAATCGGTCTTCAGTTTGTATGATGGCAGGCGACCGCATGGGCGGTGCCGAAGAGACGGTAGTCTGGCGCCTCACTGCGACAGAGATCGGTGGCCAGCGGGCAGCGGGTATGAAACCGGCAGCCGGAGGGCGGATCGTGCGGGCTTGGCAGGTCGCCGGAAATGGGGGCTGCTTCTCTGCGGCGGCTGGGATCCGGCACGGCGGCCAGAAGCGCGCGGGTATAGGGATGCTTCGGATCTGCCCAGAGCTCGGCGGTCGGCGCGCTTTCGACGATCTTGCCGAGATACATCACCAGCACCCGGTCGGAGAAATAGCGCACCACGGACAGATCGTGCGAGACGAAAAGATAGGAGAGCGACAGCCTGTTCTTCATCTCCACCAGCAGGTTCAGGATCTGCGCCTGGATGGAGAGATCGAGCGCCGAGACCGGCTCGTCGCACACCACCAGTTCCGGCTGAAGGATCAGGGCGCGGGCGATGCCGATGCGCTGCCGCTGCCCGCCGGAAAACTCGTGCGGATAGCGATCGAGCGAATCCGCCGGCAGGCCGACCTGAAGAATGATGGACTCGACGATCTGCTGGCGGCGTTTTGTATCGCCGATGCCATGAACCTTCAGCGGCGCCGTCAGGATCGCCCGGATCGTCTGGCGCGGATTGAGGGACGCAAACGGGTCCTGAAAGATCATCTGGATGCTGCGGCGAAGACTGCGCAACTCGCCGGACGTCATGGCGGTCACATCCCGGCCCTTGAATTCCACCTGTCCGGATGTTGGCTCGACCAGGCGCATCAGCGATTTGCCGAGCGAGGATTTGCCGCAGCCGGATTCGCCCACCAGCGCCACGGTTTCGCCCGGCTCGATGGTGAGCGAGACGTCATCGACGGCGCGCACGGTGCCGCGCCCACCGGCATAATGGGTGGAGAGATTACGAACGGAGAGAAGCGTCATGGATCTGGCTCACAAAGCGCGTCGGGGTAAAGGGGCAGGCGGCGAGACGGTCCTCGGCAATCTGTCTCAGCGCCGGTACGGCAAAGCCGCAGGAGGCTTGCGCGCTCGGACAGCGGGGCCGGAAGGCGCAGCCCTTTTCACCCGTCGCGGATACGATGGAGCCTGGAATTTCGATCAGGGGTCCGTCGCGATAGTGATGGCCGCTTTCGGCGCGCGGCGAGGCGCCCAGAAGTCCGCGCGTATAGGGATGGTAGGGGTCGGTAAAGACCGGCTCCGGCAGACCCTCTTCCACCTTGCGACCGGCATACATCACCATCACCCGGTCCGCCCATTGCGCGACGATGCCAAGATCGTGCGTAATGAGGATGACGGCCATGTTCAGATCGCGGCGCAGATTGTCGAGGAGTTGCAGGATCTGCGCCTGGATCGTTACGTCGAGAGCAGTCGTTGCCTCGTCGGCGATCAGCAGTTTCGGATTGCAGGCAACGCCGATGGCGATCATCACGCGCTGGCGCATGCCGCCGGAAAGCTGATGCGGATAATCATCGACGCGCTTGCGCGCTTCGGGAATATTGACGAGTTCCAGAAGGTCCACCGCACGCTGCCGGGCCTGCTTGCGATCCAGCCGTTCGTGGATGCGCAGCACCTCGATGATCTGTTCGCCGACGGTGAGCACCGGATTGAGCGAGGTCATCGGCTCCTGGAAGATCATGCCGATGTCGCGCCCGCGGATCCTGCGCCAGTCCCGCTCGCTCTGGGCCAGAAGATTGCGGCCCTCGAAGCGAATTTCGCCACCGGTTTTGGCATGGCGTGGCAACAGACCGATCAGTCCAAGCGCCGTCAGCGACTTGCCGGAGCCGGACTCGCCGACGATGGCGAGCATCTCGCCGGGATTGGCGGTGAAGCTGACGCCCTTGACCGGTTGGCTGGCACCAAAGGCAACCGAGAAATCGCGAACCTCGAGAAGGGCAGTCATCGACGTTCCTCCGAAAAGCGCGGGTTGAGCGCGTCATTCAGACCATCGCTGATCAGGTTGAGCGAAATGACGGTGAAGACGATGGCAAGACCCGGCAGCGCCGTCAGGTACCAGGCGGTGCGGATGACATCGCGGCCGGCGCCGATCATCGACCCCCAGGAGACACGGTTCGGATCGCCCAGCCCCATGAAGGAGAGGGCCGCTTCCATGAGGATCGCGCCGGCGACCATGACGGAGGAGGTGACGATGATGGGCGGCAGCGCATTCGGCAGGATCTCGCGGAACACGATCCGCACATGGCCATAGCCGAGGCTGCGGGCGGCCAGCACGTAATCCTTTTCGCGGATGGCGCGGAACTCGGCACGGGTCAGGCGGGCAACCATCGGCCAGGTGATGATGCCGATGGCGCAGGTGACGGTCAGCACATTCGGCTGGGCGATGGCGACCAGCACGACCAGCAGCACGAAGCTCGGCAGCGTCTGGAAGATCTCGATGAGCTTCACCAGCACATCGTCCACAAGGCCGCCGAAATAGCCGGCAATCGCGCCGACCAGAATGCCGATGGTAAGGCCGATCAGCGTTGCGGCGATGCCCACGGTGAGCGAAATCCGCGCTCCATGAACGATGCCTGCCAGCACGTCACGCCCCATGGAATCGGTGCCCAGCGGATAATCCGGGTTCTGCCCCGGCCACAGGAAGGGGCGGGCCACCATTTCCAGGGGATCGCCCGGGAAGAGATAGGGGGCAGCCAGCGCCAAGACCACGACCGTCACCAGAAAGGTGAGGCCAATGATGGCGTTGGGATTGGTGAGGAAAATGCGCAACTCCCGGCGCAGACCGGCCTTCGTCACGGCGGCGGAAGACTGGGTCAGTGCATCCGGCGCATGGAGGAACGGCCAGTCCTTGGACTGTTCCGGCGTTGCCGCTTCAACTTCATCCGATTGAAGGGCACCGAGGCGCGGGGAACGGGCGATGGAAGACTGCGTGAGGGTCATCGGCTTTCTCCGATGCGCGGATCAAGCCAGGCCTGCAGCAGATCGACTGTGGCGTTGACGATGATCACGACAAATGAGGACAGAAGAAGGATGCCGAGCAGGACGCTGAAATCGCGCGCCATCACGGCCTCGAAAGCGAGACGGCCAAGCCCCGGCCAGCTGAACACGGTTTCCACCACGACGGCGCCGCCGAGCATGCCGCCGATATGCATGCCTGCAAGCGTGGTGATCGGTATCAGCGCGTTGCGCAGGATGTGGCGCAGCACGAGGCGCAGCGGCGAAACCCCCTTGGCACGGGCGGTGCGCACATAATCCTGCGATTTCACCTCCAGCATCGCGGCGCGCGTCAGCCGTGCATAGATTGCGAGATAATAGAGCGAGAGCGACAGCGCCGGCAGCACGATATAGCGCGCCCTGTCGGCAAGTGCGGCAAAGCCTGTGAGACTGCTTCCGATCGTGCTGTCGCCGCCGGACGGCAGCCAGCCGAGCTTCACCGAAAAAAGCAGGATCAGCATCAGGCCGATCCAGAAGCCCGGCACGGAATAGAAAAGCAGCGAACCGACGGAAAGCACGCGATCCGGCAGGCGACCGGAAAACTGCGCCATCAGCGAACCAAGGATCACGCCGATGGTGAGCGCAAAGAGCAGTGCTGCGCCCATCAGGATCAGCGTGCCCGGCAGTCTCTGGCCGATCAGTTCGGCAACCGGCATGCCGTAGCGTGGCGAATAGCCCAGGCTGAAATGAGCGAGATTGCTCAGATAGTTCAGCAACTGGTGGATGACAGGCAGGTCGAGCCCGAAACGGGATCGCAGGTCCGCCATGGTTTCCACCGTCGCCGAGCCCGCTTCCGCCGCCATCACATCTGCCGCATCGCCGGGGGCGAACTGCAACAGGAAAAAGTTGAGGATCACAATTCCCACGACGGTGGGGACCGCCTGGATGGCGGTGCGCCTCAGTCGCTGAAAGAGCCTTCTGGATACAATCATATGGTCAATCCGATGATGCGGCAGCCCGCGAAACTCCGACCTTGATAGTTGACTAGTTTTATAGAATTTGTCAAATAACATGAGAAATTTTTTGCGATGAATGGTCGAATTATCTCTGTTTATTGGGTGTTTATGCCGATTTACGGATTAAATCGGATTGTATTTTCTAATCCTGCGAACATTTGCGCAAAAATCCACGACACATCGGCGGCGAAGAAAGAAATTCTCACCGCCCAAAAAGAGAGGGCCTCATGCACACCAAATTCCACCTCAGCCGCAGACGTCTCCTGCAAGGCTCCGTTGCGCTAGCAAGCCTGTCGCTCACGCAGGTGTCAGTCCAGGCGGCCGCGCCGGCCAGCGGCGGAACAGCAACGCTCGTGCTTGCCTCCGAGCCGCCTGTTCTGACCACCATCGCGCATACGGCGTATAATTCCGTCTATGTCTCCCCCAAGGTCACCGAGGGTCTGCTCACCTATGATTTCGACCTGAACCCGAAGCCGCTTCTGGCACGGGAATGGGCGATCAGCCCGGATGGTCTGCGTTACACCTTCCGTCTGCGTCCGGGCGTCAAGTGGCACGACGGCAAGCCGTTCACATCGGCGGACGTGGCCTTTTCCATCCAGACGATCAGGGAGATTCATCCGCGCGGACGCAACACCTTCCTGAACCTGACGGCGGTGGAGACGCCGGACGAATTGACGGCGGTCCTGGTGCTGTCCAAGCCGGCGCCTTACCTGATTACCGCCTTGGCCGCCGCCGAGACGCCGATCGTTCCGAAGCATCTTTATGAAGGGACGAAAGCGGCGGAAAATCCGGTCAATCTGGCGCCGATCGGCACCGGTCCGTTCCGCTTCAAGGAATGGGTGCGCGGCAGCCATCTCGTCTATGAGCGCAATCCCGACTACTGGGACAAGCCGCGGCCCTATCTTGATCGCCTCATCGTTCGCTTCATTCCCGATTCGGCCGCACGGGCGATTGCCATCGAAACCGGGGAAATCGATCTCGCACCCAGCACGCCGCTGCCCTACAGCGATCTCGACCGCATCAAGGCCCTGCCGCATATCGGTTTCGAGACGCAGGGGTACCAGTATTCCAACAGTGTCAGCCGCATCGAGTTCAATCTCGAGAAGGATATTTTCAAGGATGTGCGCGTGCGCCGCGCCTTCGCTCATGTCATCGACAAGAAGGTCATCTTCAACACGGTCAATTACGGCTATGGCTCGATCAATCCGGGTCCGATCAATCCCAAGCTGACAAAATGGTATGTGGGTGACCTTAAGACCTATCCGGTCGATCTGAAGGCGGCCGAAGCGCTGCTCGACGAGGCCGGCTACAAGCGTGGGACCGGCGGTATCCGGGCGAAACTGACGATCGACTACGTGCCGAGCGGCGAAGGTTACGCGCGGGGCGCCGAGTATATCCGCCAGGCGCTGTCGAAGGTCGGCATCGAGGTCACGGTGCGGGCGCAGGACTTTGCCACCTACACCAAGCGGATCTACACGGATCGCGACTTCGACTTCGCCTATGAGGGCATGAGCAATCTGTTCGATCCGACGGTCGGGGTGCAGCGGCTCTATTGGAGCAAGAATTTCCGAAAGGGTGTCCCGTTCTCCAATGGTGCTGCCTATTCCAATCCTGTGGTCGATTCGCTTCTGGAAGCCGCTGCCATTGAGATCGATCCGAAAAAACGGTTCGAACAATGGCGCGACATCCAGCGCCTGCTTGTGGAGGATCTGCCGGCGATCGATATCGCCAGCCCGCCGGAGATCACGATCTACAACAAGCGCATCGCAGACCACACGGTCGGCGCCGAGGGCGTCTCCGGCAGTCTGGCCTTTGCCTATGTCACCTCAGCCTGAGTTTTTCCGGATGCCGGCCACATCCGATGGCCTTGGAGACAATGATCATGACCCTGTCTGAACTTTGGTACACCCGCTGCCCGGTGCCGACACCCGTCGGCCTTGCCGCGCAACTCGGCCTTCTGGAAAAGACGTTTTCCGATGCGGGCGTGACGCTGAAATCGATCATCGACTCTCCGGACAGGAATGTCCGGCAGAGCCATTTCAATCATACGCTCGAATGGTCCTTCCGCCACGGCGGCAATGTGCCACCCATTCGCGCCCGATCGGAAGGGCGGCAAACGCGGCTGGTCGGCATCACCTGGACGGACGAGTTCCAGGCGATCGTGACGCCTCCCAAGAGCGGCATCCGGTCGATCCGGGATCTGGTGGGGCGGCGAATCGGCATTCCGAAGCGTCCCGAAGGCATTGTCGATTTCATGCGGGCCACGGCACTCAAGGGGCTGGTCTCGGCGCTTTCGCTGGAGGGTCTTTCCGTCGATGACGTTCAGTTGGTGGATGTCGAGATCGCGCAGTCGGTTCTTGCCGACCAGGAAGGACAGTCGCTCTTCGGCCTGAAGCGCCGGCAGTCTTTTGGCGAGGAGGCCGCGGCGCTCCTGCGGGGCGAGGTGGACGCGATCTTCGTCAAGGGAACCGCCGGCATTGCCGCTGCCAACTTCATCGGTGCGGTGCCGGTCGTGGAATTCGGCTTTCACCCCGATCCGAAGATCCGGATCAATTCCGGCTCGCCGCGCATCCTGACGGTGGATCAGAGGCTGGCGGACGAGCGGCCGGATCTGGTGGCGCGCCTGATCGGCGCGATCCATCAGGCCTCCGCCTGGGCTGAACGGAACCCTGAGGAGACCCGACGCTTCGTGGCGCGCGAGGCGGGTGCAACCGAAGAGCAGGTGCTTGCGGCCAATGGCCCGGATGTGCATCGCCACCTCGGCCTCTCGCTCGACCCGGCGCTTGTCGATGCGGTTGGCCATTACAAGGATTTTCTACGCGACAGGGGTTTCCTGGAGGCCGATTTCAGCGTGGCTGACTGGGTGGATCACAGGCCGTGGGAACTGCTTGACGGAAGGGCGGTGGCATGACCGTTTCGGCAACGGCTTTCCCCAGGGCGCCGGTCGAGGCGGATGTGGTCGCAATCGCCCGGGATCTGGCGGTGCGTTTTGCGCAGACGGCCGCCCACCAAGATCGAACAGGCGAATTTCCCACCGCCAATATCCGGGCTTTGTTCGAGAAAGGACTGCTGGGGCTGGTGACCGCCCGCGAGCAGGGGGGCCTCGGAGAAGGACTTGAAGCAGCACAGGCGGTGATTTCCGCCATCGCGACCGGCGAACCCTCGACGGCGCTGGTTCTTGCCATGCATTACAACAACCACGCCGCCATCCGGCGTGGCCAATGGCCGTCGCATCTGGCGGAACGGGTGCTCGCGGCCAATCGACGGCGGCCGGCGCTGTTGAATGCCGCCCAGGCCGAACCCGGCATGGGATCGCCCGCCCATGGCGGCCTGCCCGCCACGACGGCGCGGCGCGAGGGCGAGCACTGGATCATCGATGGCCGCAAGAGCTTCATCACGGGCTTGACGGGCCTCGCCTTCGCCAATGTGCTGGCGCTGACGCAGGAGCCGGTGCCGCGCCTGATCCAGCTTCTGGTGCCCCTGGATGCGCAGGGGATCTCGCAGGTGAAGACCTGGGAGGCGGCGGGCATGTATGCCACGGCGAGCGACGATCTGGTGCTTCAAGAGGTCCGGGTGCCGATCGATCACATCATAGCCGAACAGCCGGCAAGCGAGCCTCTCAGACGCGACGAGGCAGGCGGCAATGTGTTCTTCACGCTGCTGGCAGCCGTTTATCAGGGTGTCGCCACGTCTGCCCGTGACGATCTGCTGGGGCACCTGACGCAGCACAGCCCGTCCAGTCTGGGGCAGCCGCTTGCCTCGATCCCGCGGCTTCAGGAGGGATTGGGCGAGATCGAGGTTCTTCTGGCCGCCAATGCACGGCTGCTGCAATCGGTCAGTCGCGATGTCGATGCCGGCAGGTCCGTCGATACAGACGCCATGATGCTGCGTCACCTGGTCATCGAAAACGCGGTCCGGGTCACGGATCTCGCGCTGGAACTCGGCGGCAATCGCGGCCTTCGCCGGGATTATCATCTGGAGCGGCATCACCGCGATGCCGTGACGGCCAGAGCGCATGCACCGCAGAGCCACATGATCCGCACAATCCTCGGAAAGGCGGCGATTGCGCGGTTTGCCGCCGCAAGCCATGCAGCAAGACTCACCGGATGAATGCTAGGCGCTGCCCACCGGCGCCGAAAGGGCTTGCCAGGCTCAATCGTCATCCTTGCACCAGCATCGCGAGCGCCCTTGCCCTTTGTGGCGCTGATCGCCTATATGCAGACGATACACCGAGCGGGATGATCATAAGGCGATGCTGACGAAGAAGGGCAAATACGGGCTGAAGGCGCTGGTTCACCTTGCACAACTGGCGCCGGGAGAAACGGCGTTCGTGGCCGACATCGCTTCCCAGAACAATATTTCGAAGAAGTTCCTCGATACGATCCTTCTCGAATTGCGCAATGGCGGGCTTCTTCGCTCCAAGAAGGGGCCGGGTGGCGGCTATGCGCTCTCCAAGCCGGCTACCGAGATCTTCGTCGGGCAGGCGATCCGTATTCTGGACGGTCCCCTGGCGCCGCTTCGCTGTGCCAGCAAGACAGCATTCGAACCCTGCGATGATTGCGATCATCCGGAGGACTGTCAGATCCGCGCCACGATGACGGATGTGCGCGATGCCATGGCCGCCATTCTCGACGGCACCAGCCTTGCGCAATTCGTGCAGAACAAAAAACCGACATCGGAACGCCTGAGCGCCGCGACCGAAATCTGACTTTGGTCAATTGACCGCCGTGGTTGTTCCGGTGTTTGACGCTGCAATGAGATACCGGGCCAGAACCTGGCGGTGACCGGCCCGATGCCGGTTGGATACGCGCCCGTTTTCCACGTGTCCATGGGCAATCGCCGGAAGCGATGACGGGCCCTGCAGATCCAGAATGGCTGCAATCGCCTCCCGGACGATCTCGCCGGACAGGATGTTGGCGGATGTCGCCGACAGCCAGGCCTTGTTCTCCGACTCCACTGTCGCATCGACCTGGGCAATGTCGAGATGCAAGCCCGCCCGTTCCACCATGGCGCCCAAGCCTTCAATGCCTGCGGCCAGCCGGCCGAGCGCATTCAACACATGCAGTTCCTCGTCGTCCCGCCGGTCGGGACCGGCGCGATCGGCCCATTCCCGGCTCTGCCTTGCGGCGAGATCGTTCAGAATGCGGCGCGCGATGCCGAGATCGATGGCGCTGTCGAGCAGCAGGGAGAGGATTGCCGGCGTGGACGGCTTTTGCCCCTCGGCCGGAAGGGTCAGGATGCTGTCTGCTGCGATATGCACATCGGCAAAGACAAGCAGCGGGGCTTCCTGTCCCACCTGTTCGGCATTCGCCGACATGTCCTTGAAGCTGATTTCGTCCGTGTCGCGATGAACAAGCGCCATGTGTGACTGGCCATGTCCATCAAGGCTCGACACCGCGATCCAGTCCGCAAACAGCGGCAGCAGCGCGCGCAACTCTCCGGTCAGGCTGCATCCCGACCGGTTGATGGAAAGCTGGGCTTGCGCAGATGAACCTGCCTGCCTGTTCGAAGGCTGCAACGGCACGGCGCAGAACTGCTCGCCGGCAAGCGCGCCGGCAAAGAAGAACTTCTGCTGGGCCGGTGCGGCTGCGATGCGTAACGTTTCCAGCACCGTGAAATGGCTCTTGAGGCTTTCGCCGATCAGCGGATTGGCTTCGGCCATGATGGCGACGATATCGGCAAGCGAGGCATTGGCAAGATCGGGCCCGCCAAATTCGGCCGGTACCGTGACCCCCAGAAGCCCGGCATGGGCGATCCACTCCAGCTCGCGATAGGGCAGGGTATGGCCCTCGCTAGGCGAGGCGGAGGCAACAGTGCGCCTGGCGAACTCCCGTGCGGCTGCCAGCGCCTCCTCTTCCGTCGAAGGATGCCCCATATCCTGTTGCGAATGAACGGGCAGGCGAAACACATTTTGCATGTACGGCCCTCCAAATCCTTTCAGAATGCTGCCACGGGCAAAGCCCCACGGGAAGAACGTTTCATCCGGCAAGGCCGATCGGGAAAGCAAATCTTTCCCCGTTCACGGGCTGCGTCAAAACACGCGGAACTAGCCGAGCGTATGATAGGTGCCGCCCTGGTAGACGAGCGAGCGGCCGCCCGAGACGCGGATGGCCAGCACCTTGCCGATCACGATCACATGGCTATGGCGTTCAATCGCTTCCTCGACAACGCAGTCGATCGCAGCCACGGCATCTTCCAGCAGCGGTGCGCCGCTGGCAAGCCGGGTCCATTCCCATCCGCGGTAGCGATCCTGTCCCTTCAAGCCGCCGACGCCGGCAAACTGGTTGGCGAGCGCCTGATGTCCGGGCCCGACGACATTGACGCCGAAAAACCCATAGCGCTCCAGAACCGGCCAGGTGGACGATGTCCGGTTGAGTGCCACCAGCATGCGCGGCGGCTCGATGGACAGGGCGGTTGCCGATGTCACGGTGGCGCCCGTGCGCGTTTCGCCTTCACCTGTGGTGATGATGCTGACACCACCGGCAAGGCTTCGAAGCGCAAGCTTCAGGCTGTCTGCATCCGCCGGACGATCTTGCGGTAGCGGGCGAGCATCATCTGTCTCAAATGCCTTCGCGGAAAACTGACTGGTCATTGCGCTATCCCTGAGCGGTGGTTCGATGCTGACAGGCTAACGGCGGCCAAGGGGAGATGCGAGACAGTCTATTTCATTCCCCATAAAGATTGTAGAATTCAATTCTTCAGCGCTGTTTGATTGCTCGCCTCCGGCGCGATTGGATCTCGAAATCAGCCGAGCGTTCCTCAGATGATAACGGAGCTATGAGTCATCATGGCCACATCTGAATTCAGCTCTTGCCTTTCCAGGGCACCAGGATTTTCTCCAGCAGTCTCAGCGTAAAGCTGAAGCCGAAGGCGCAGAGCGAAATGATGGCGATGCCTACGAAGACCACGTCAGTGGCTAGAAACTGTGCCGCCGACATGATCAGGAAGCCGATGCCTCTCGTCGATGCAATCAGTTCAGCGGCGACCAGCGTGCCCCAGCCCACGCCAATCGCAATACGGACGCCTGTGAGGATTTCCGGCAGGGCGCTTGGGAGGACGATGTGGATGAAGAGTTGCCACGGCTTGGCCCCGAGCGACTTTGCCGCATTGGCACGCTCCACCGAAACCGAGCGGACGCCGGCCTGTGCGGACAGGCAGATTGGCGCAAACATGGCGAGAAACAGAAGCGAGATCTTGGATGTTTCGCCAATGCCGAGCCAGATGATCATGAGCGGTAGATAGGAAAGCGGCGGCAGTGGCCAGTAGAATTCGATGGGCGTATCCAGCACGCCCTTTGCCCAGCGGTTGAGCCCCATCAGGAGCCCGAGCGGTATGCCGGTCAGGACGGCGAGAGCGGCGGCGAGCCCGATCCGAAACAGGCTGGCGCCGACGTGCTCGCCAAGAGATGCACCGGCGTAGCCGTCATTGAAGATGGTCACGAACTGACGAAGCACTTCCGCGGGCGAGGGAAGAAAAAGTCGCGGCACCAGTTTCAGCTCCGTGGCAAGCCACCAGAGCGCGATCAGGGCAATGGCGGTGGCGATGCTGATCGCCGTCGTGCTTCTGCCTTCCAGCCCGAAGCCGATCGGCCGTACCGTCTTTTTGGCGGAAGCAACCGTGCCTTTTTCTGCGGTGGTGTTGAGTTCGAGAACGGTCATGCGGCGGCACCTGCAAGATGATGGTCGGAATGAAGAATGTCGCGGATCTCCTCGCGCAGATTTGCAAATTCCGGCGAGAGGTGAATGGAGCGAACGTCCTGCGTCTCGATAAATCGACGCACAAAATCGAGATCATAGCGCGCCACGACGCGGCCTGGGCGCGGAGACATGACGATGACCTTGGTGCCGAGGAAGAGAGCCTCTTCGATTGAATGCGTGATGAAGAAGATCCGCTTGCCGGTGCGATGCCAGACGGAGATCAGCAATTCCTGCATCTGTTCACGCGTCAGGCTGTCCAGGGCGCCGAAGGGCTCGTCCATCAACAGAATATCTGGTTCGGTCGCAAGCGCCCGCGCAATCCCGACGCGTTGGCGCATGCCGCCGGAGAGTTCATGGGGAAAGCTGCGGGCGAAATCGGCAAGCCCCACCAAGCCCAGCAGTTCTGCGGCTTTTTCATGCCGTTCCTTGCGGCTGACACCTGCGAATTTCAGCCCGAGTGCGACATTGTCTATGACCGTCGACCAGGGCAGCAGCGTGTCCTTCTGGAAGACAACGCCACGATCCGCACCGGGCCCACCAACCGGACGTCCGTTGAGGGTAATCGATCCCTCGGTCAGCGGCAGGAAGCCGGCAATGGCGTTCAGCAGGGTGGATTTGCCGCAGCCGGATGCGCCAAGGGCAACGACAAAGTCACCTTCGCTGATATCGAGGCTCACACGATCCAGTGCGTGGATTTCCTTGCGTTGCCGTCCCTCGAAGAAGACGCTGGCATTGCTTATTCGCAACATCTCATTTCCTCGCGAAAAATGCCCCGCAAGCCTTTGCTGTGCGGGACATGAAAATATCAGCGCAGGCGATTTGCCCCGTGATGATTGACCTTACTGCGTGGCCTTCAAGGCATCCGGCGTCACGAAGGCCGCGTAGCTGGGCAGCACTTCGGAGATCTTGCCCTGCTCCTTCAGGAACTGGGAGGTTTCCTTCAGGATCTGGGCGGCACCCGACTTCTCGCCGCCGCCGAGCCAGGCTGCGGAGGCCTGAGCCTCAGGCGTCAGCAGGTTGAGGTTGTTCAATGCCGCGGCCTGTTGCTCGGCGGTTCCGCCCAGAAGCTTGGCAAGCGCCTTGGCATTGTCGCTCTCTGCCGACCAGGCGGTTTTGTCCCGCGTGAAGGACGCGTAGTATTTGTTGATTACGCTCGAAAACTGGGTGAGGAAAGCGCTGTTGTCCTTGGCGAACTTGTCGGACACCACCCATGCCGAGAAGGTTGGAGCCCCCTTTTCCGCCACTTCCTTCGAGGTGATCAGGACCTTGCCGGTTTTCTTCAGTTCCGTCAGGGCCGGATCCCATACAAAGCCGCCGTCGATATCGCCGCGATTGAAGGCAGCGACAATTTCCGGCTGGGGAATGGCAAGAACCTGAACGGTCTTTTCGGTCAGGCCCAGCGACTTGATGAGCTGCAGGAGCTGGTAATGGTCTGTTGAAACAGGCGCTGCCGCCAGCTTCTTGCCCTTCAGATCGTTCAGCGAATTGATGCCCGAGCCGTTGCGGACGACAAGCGCTTCATCAATGCCGGAGATGGAGGCGAGATAGAAGGCCTTGACAGCCAGTCCGCGGGACGTGGCCGCGGCAAACGGGCTGGACCCGACATAGCCGACCTGGACGTCACCGGATGCGATGGCCGCAAAGACATCAGCACCCGAATTGAACTTGCGGAAGTCGATGTCATAGCCGGTGGCTGTTGCGAATTCGCCGTTGGCGATGGCGACAGACGACGGCAGCGCATCGGTCTGATAGCCGACCACGACCTTCTTGTCGGCGGCGTTCACGGAGGCTGCCACAAGCGTGAGACCGATGGCAGCAGCGGCCGTGAGGATTTTTTTGAAAAGCATTGTTTGCCCCTTCCTGAGATAGTGTTTCCCGTCCTTATGTGTCGTTCAGCATAGGGGGCTCTGCGCGGGAGCAGGAGAAATAAAAACCTTTAAACCCATAGATAAAGTGAACTAATGGGCTGTATTTTCCGCCGGGCTTGCACGCTTTGTTCCGTTGTCGGCGATGTGCCCGTCCTGGTGGGAGAAGATCAGTGTTCCTCTCAGAAACAGAAAGGGCGGCGCTCCTCTCGGAGCGCCGCCGCGAGATGCAGTGCAAATGGCTATTGGCGCAGCTTCAGGATCCGGAGGCGACACGCACATTGCCGCCATGGCCGCCGCCGCCGAACAGCTGCTTCTTGCCGAAGGAGGAGCGCAGCTGGTTTCGCGGGCCACCAAGGCCGATTTCGGGGAACAGCAGCTCGGACACCCGGTAGGCTTCTTCGAGATGCGGATAGCCGGAGGCGATAACGGTATCGATGCCGAGATCCTGGTATTCGCGCAGCCGCTCAGCCACTGTCTGCGGCGAGCCGACAAGTGCCGTGCCGGCGCCTGAACGGACCAGGCCGATGCCAGCCCAGAGATTAGGCGAGACTTCCAGCTTGTCGCGACGCCCGCCATGCAGCGCCACCATGCGCGCCTGGCCGACGGAGTCGGAGTTTTTCGCAAACACCTGCTGCGCGGCGGCGATGGTGTCATCCGAGAGCTTCGAGATCAGCCGGTCGGCCGCCTCCCAGGCTTCCTCATCCGTTTCGCGGACGATGAAGTGCAGGCGGATGCCGAAGGTCACTTCGCGGCCATGGGCGGCGGCGGCCTTGCGCACCTTGGCAATCTTCTCGGCCACCTGTGCCGGCGGCTCGCCCCAGGTGAGGTACTTGTCGATGATCCCGCCGCAGAAATCGATCGCTGCATCGGAGGAGCCGCCGAAATAGATCGGCGGGCGCGGGTCCTGAACCGGCGGCAGAACCAGTTCCGCATCATGCGCCTTGATGTATTTGCCATCCAGATTGGCGCTGCCGGTTTCGATCAGCTTGTTGAACACCTGGAAAAATTCGTCCGCATGGTCATAGCGTTCGTCATGCGGCAGGAAGATGCCGTCACCGGCCAGTTCCTGCGCGCTGCCGCCCACGACGATGTTGAGCAGAAGCCGGCCATTCGATACGCGGTCGAGCGTGGAGGCAAGGCGGGCATAATAGGCGGGCGAGGCAACGCCGGGTCGGATGGCGACCAGGAACTTCAACTGTTCCGTATGGGCCGCGAGATTGGCGGCCAGGATGAAGGATTCCTCGCAGGCAGCCCCCGTCGGGATCAGCACGCCCGAATAGCCGAGGCGGTCGACCGTCTGGGCGATTTCCTTGAAATAACCCGGATCGGAGGGACGGCTGAGATCGTCAGAGCCGAGATAGGCGCCATCGCCGGAGGAGGGGATGAACCACAGAAAATCAAGCGGCTTGTCGGTCCTTGTCATAGGGGCTTCCTTATCTGGCACGGGACCGGAGCGCGGGCAGCGCCCGATCACTTTCATCGTCCGGCTCATGTGGTTGTTGTTTTGCGCCCGGCAGTTCGGGCAAAGCGAGATGGTGCGCCACCTTCTGCGACACCAGAAGCGCATGTTCCGTCACCTGCGGCAGCCCCATCAGTTCGCCGAAGGTGCCGCGGGCCAGCGGTCCTGCGATGAAGAGATCCCTGATGGGCTGACCTTCGGCACCCAGCGCATTGGCGTTGAGATCGCAGGCGAGACCGAGGCCGGTCTCGCAGGCTGTGAGGAACCCGGCTTGCGCCAGTTCCTGCAGAAAGGATTGCGAGCGCAGGATCTGCCCGTGCGCCGGGCCGGTGGTGACGACGATGGCATCCACGTCAAGGGAGGTGGTGGCCTGTTGCCTCTGCCGGAGTTCGACGCGAAAACCCGCTTGGCTTGCCTCCACCCTGGCAAGCGAAGCGGCGAGGATTGTGAGACGCCCGGCTGACACGGCATCGTCCAGGACGGCCTCGACCTGTGGCGCGATGCGGAAACGGTGGGCATCCCAGAAAGGCCGCGCCAGCCGGGCAATGCGCCGACGGGCGGGAATATCCAGCGCACGCCAGATGGCAAAACCCTGCGTGCGAACGGCATCCAGCACCGGGTGCCATGTCAGACCCAGCGCCTTCGCCTCCCGGATCGCAGCGCGAATGCGATGAAGAAGCTCGGATGCCTTTCGCGAGGGGGATGTGGTGAAGTCGCCGAAGGGGTCTTGTATGCTCATCGGATGGCCGCGCGAGCGCAGGCCCCGGCGGGAAATGGAGGTGATGGGTCCGCGGTGGCCCTGTTGGGCAAGGCTTGCCACCACATCGGCGGAGGTGAGGCCATTGCCGATGATCAGCAGAGCGTCATCGCGGCCGACCGGCTCCAGCGCTTCCGCAACCGTGACGTCGCTGATAAGCTTGGGATGGTTTTTAACCGGCGACAAGGCCGAGGGCATGGCGGGTGACGGATGCGTTGCGGCAATCACGACCACATCCGCGATGATGCTCTCCGTCTGCGCATCCGTGAGGTGCCAGCGGTTAGCAATCCGGGCAATGCTGTACACGGTGGAGCGGTGATGAACGACAACGCCGGATGCCAGCAGCGGGGCGATTTCGGCGGCGACATAGTCACCAAAGACGCTGCGGCGCGGATAGGGATTGCCATCCGGGGCAAGCAGGTTGCCATCCCGATCCTGCTCGCTGCGGCGCTCTACGAAAGCTTCAAAGCTGTCCGGCAGGTCAGGATAAAGCGACATACGCCCGGCCGGCACGTTGATCCGGTGAGCCGGATCCGAGGTGCTGTAGGCAAGACCGGCGCCGAGCGTCGAGCGCGGTTCAATGATGACGATCCGGGCCGCATCCCCATGGTGCCGCACGAAGTGAAGCGCGAAAGCGGCGCCACTGAAACCACCGCCGACCACGGCAATCACGGGCTTGTCTGAGATGGGTGGCATGGTGCTTTCTTGAACGGTTTGTCTCTGAGGCGGCCGACCTTGCTTGGCGGTTCCGGTCGCGTCAAGCGCGCAACATGGCGTTCAGCCTTAAAATCCGAGCGTCATGAAAAGGACGAAGGCGAAGGATGCCGCGAGCGCACAGCGACCGATGAGAAGGTCGATCGGCCCCTTCAGCCGCAGGCTCGGCCAGGTGATGGTGCGCGTCGGGCGTTCAACCACATAAGCCATGGCAGATCCTCAAAGAACGGGGAAGGCCGCAAGTCTCCAGAAGGAGACTTCGGCTGCCTGATCGCGGTCACGGTCCGAAAGAGCGGTCGGTCCGTTCGGTTCGCCCGGCTCGACCTGTACGGGCAAGGGCGTGACGGGACCGGATGTCCTCCATCCGAAAATCCGCCGGAGAGGTCGTGTTTGCAAGAAAGAGAGCATTGGAAACCTCCGCATCCGTTGAAGTATCCAGTGTCGTTCCCTGCGCCAGAATCGTCAATATTGTCCATAAAATAACTATTCTATTTGCGGCGACCTTGAGAGAATGGATCTTTCTCTTGAGGCCGTTTGGCGCGAAAACTGACTTTGGCCGTGGCGGGGCTATGCGCGGTTCAATTTTCGCCCCTCGCTCAGCGAGCGTGTGAAAATATCGTTTTCAGCACCGGTGGCTGTGTTATCGCCCCATGGGGCAGACCCGACGAACCACGCAGGCGCGGGAATGCCATAAAATAATCTAGTGAACTGATGGAATTCGGTAGGGGATTTCTTCGGTCGCTGGTTGTGGCGGCGTATCATGCCAAAATCGCAATCTAACGGGAAACCCCTGCATGGTTGATACGCTTATATTGCCGGGCCTCAACGGATCGGGTGAGGCGCATTGGCAGCGCATTTGGAGCCGGGAGCGGCCGCATTGCCGGGTCCTTGAGCAGGAGAACTGGGCCTGTCCCGACCTGCGCCAGTGGCGGGAGAGGCTGGAAGAGGAACTGTCGGCATCGGACAGCGTCGTGCTGGTCGCGCACAGTCTGGGCTGTATTCTGGCGGCCAGCCTTGCCTGGTCGCCGTATGCCAGAAAAATCCGGGGCGCGCTTCTGGTCGCGCCCTGCGACATGAAGAAGGTGGAGGAGTTGCACCCGTGCGCCGTCCACCTGGACCGGTTTCCCGACGAACCCCTTCCTTTCCCCAGTCTCGTTATCGGCAGCGCAAACGATCCCTACATGGATCCGGCCTCCCTTCAGCGCCATTCCGCCCTGTGGGGCACCGACGTGAAGTCCCTGGGCGCCGTCGGCCATATCAACATCGCCAGTGGCTTTGGACGCTGGTCACAGGGTTACACCATCTTCGACGACTTCATCGAGCGCTTGAACCGCCGCGAGCCGCCTGCAGCACCGCCGCAACGCGCAATCCCCAGAACGGATTTCCAAAGCGCGGTCGCCGATCCGACGCTGTCACTGATCCCGAACTGATACCCCGCAATGCCTGGCATTGCGCCTGATGGAGCAGTTTCGTGACAGGGGCGTGGATGCGCTTATTGCTGCGCCCCTTCGGGCCGAGGCGGGTTACCCCTTGAGGGTCTGGATCCGGCCTCACCCCTTCACGCCCGATGAGATCATGATGGCTTCCGTCACGCGGCGCTGAAAAATGATGTAGGCGATGATGACGGGCAGCGCTGCGAGCATGGCGACGGCCATGAGGCGGGCATAGGCGACGCCGAAGGCGTCCTTTACCTGGGTGATGCCGACGGGGATCGTCATCATGTTTTCCGAGGTCACCACCAGGAAGGGCCAGAAGAAGGCATTCCACACGCCGATGAAGGTGACGATCGCCATGGCCGTCGTGATGCCCCAGTTGAGCGGCAGAAACACCTTGAAGAGAATGGTGTATTCGCCGCCGCCATCCAGCACCACGGCCTCGCGCATTTCCTTGGGCACGCTGTCGAAGAACTGCTTGTAGACGATGATGACGACCGGGGCGATGAGCTGCGGCAGGATGATGCCGGCCCAGGTGTTGATGAGGTTTAAATCCTTCATCAGGATGAACTGCGTTACCACCAGCGTCTGCGCCGGCACCATGAAGCTCGCCAGCACAACGCCATAGAGCAGGCCTCGGCCGGGAAAGCGGATCTGCGACAGCGCGTAGGCGCAGAGCATCGAGATGAACAGCACCAGCACCGTGACGATGACCGCCGTGCCGACGGAGTTCAGATACCAGGTCATCAGCCGCGTGTTGAAAATGGCATTCACATAGGCGTTCAGCCGGAATTCGTCAGGCAGGAGCGAGGCATTGCCGGCGACGTTCTCGTCCGACCGGATGGAGGTGATCAGCGTCCAGTAGAGCGGAAAGATCCAGACCAATGCCGCCACCAGCGTGATGGTGGACAGCACGATGTTTTCGATGCGGCGCGCAAGGCTCTTGGCCGGGCGCCGGGTCTGGCTGCGGGGCGCGGTCAAAACGTCGCTCATGAGTTCCTCCGGATGCGCAGCAGCTGGAATTGCAGGACGGATATGACAGCGATCAGCAGGAAGACCACGGTTGCCACCGCAGACGCATAGCCGCCATTGTTGGACTGGAAGGCCTCGCGATAGACCTTCAAGAGCAGGACATAGGACGAATTGAACGGGCCGCCGCCGCTCAACAGATAGATCTGGTCGAAAATCTTCAGCTGCAGGATGAGCTGCAGCGTCAGCACCAGCGCCGTCACCGGCCAGAGGAGCGGCCAGGTGACACGCGAAAATTTCTGCCAGGTCGTGGCGCCGTCCAGCGCAGCTGCCTCGTAAAGCTCCGCCGGCACATTGCGCAGGCCGGCGAGAAACAGCAGCACGTTGAACCCGTTCGTCCACCAGATGGTGACGACGGCAACCGTCGGCATGACCCAGTAAGGGTTCTTGAACACGGCCACGGGCTTGCCAGAGATGAGCGCGATCAGCGGCTGCAGGATGCCGAACTGCAGATCGAGCATCCAGGCCCAGATTTCCGTCACCACCGAAACTGGCAGCACATAGGGCATGAAGAACAGCGCCATCACCAGCGTCTGGCGCACTCCCGAGAGGCGGCTGATGCCAAGCGCGATCAAAAGGGCGATGGCGGTCGTCGGGACCACCGTCAGGGCAACGAAATAGGCATTGTTCTTCAGCGAAATGGTGAACAGCCGGTCGCTCAGCAGCTTGGCGTAATTGTCAAAGCCGATCCACTGGCCGGCCCCGATCAGAGGCGCATCGGTGAAACTCAGCTCGATCATCTTAAGCATCGGATAGAGGAAGAAGATCGTGAAGGTCACGAGGAAGGGGGTCACCATCGTCAGCGCGACGAGGGATTTCTTGCGCCGGTTCTCGATCATCGCCATCCGCGGATCTCCTGCCTGTGTGCCGTGCCGTGGTCTTGCACGTCAGAGAAAAATGGCCCTGCGGCTGCGAAGGGAAGCCGCAGGGCCGCCCGTCACTTCAGCTTGTCCTGAAGTTCGAGCTTGATCTGCGCCACGGCATCGGTGCCGTTCATATAGCCCTGGATGGCGGGCGCGATCACGTTGAGGGCGGCGTCATAGGCGGGCGAGGCAACGCCGGTGATGCGCGTCTGCGGATCAAAGGCTGCCGCCTCAGCAAGCGTGGCATAGGTGGCGTTGGGCTCCATCGCCTTGTAGTCGGCGCCTTCCGTGACGGCCTTGTAAGCCGGGATATGGCCGGCATCGGCCCAGGAGATGGCGTGCTTTTCCATCCAGCCGATGACCTTCATGACGGCTGCGCGCTTTTCGCCGGAGACCGTCTTGTCGCCTTCATTGGGAATGGCAAAGGCATGCGAATCGGCCCAGGTCGAGCGCTTGCCCATGAAGGGCGGCACTTCGACGGCACCCCATTTGAAGCCCAGCTTGCCGTTCTTCTCGAGATCCTTGAAGGTCGGCACTTCCCACACGCCATTCAGCTGGAAGGCGGATTTTCCGGCGGAAAACAGCGCGACCGAGGCTTCATATTCCGCCTGTTCGGGCGTCAGCCCCTTTTCACGCCAGGCGCTCATGATGTCGATGGCTTTGGCGGCCTTGGCGGCATTGTCGCCATCCAGCACCTTGCCATTGGTGACGAACTCGCCGCCCTGTTGCGTGAGCAGCGTATAGAAGACGCGCCAGACACCGCCATCGCCACCGGACTGGTAGGTGAGGGGCGTCGGCACACCCTTCTGTTTCAGCCAGTCGAGCGCCTTGTTGAAATCCTCCAGCGTCTTGATGCCGGCAAGCTTGCCATTGGCATCGATATAGGGCGAACCTTTCAGGAGATCGGCATTGTAATAGAGAATGAGGGCGTGGATATCGAAGGGTACGGCATAGAGCTTGCCGTCATGGGTGGCGGCCTTGATCGGCGCCTCGAAGAAATCGTCCTTCTTCAGTCCGGCATTGGCAAGATCTTCGTCGGTGATCGGGCTCAGCACCTTTTCCTCGATGCCGAGCGTTGCGCGCGACAGGTGGTAGGTCATGACGTCGGGACCCTCGCCAACGGCAGAGGCGGTGCGCACCTTGGTGTAGAAGGGAACGCCCCATTCAAGCGTCGTGCCGCGGATGCGGATATCGGGATGTTCCTTGTTGAAGGCTTCGATGAGCGCCTTCATGCGCACGCCGTCGCCGCCGGAGAGAAAATCCCACCAGACGATATCCTGCTGGGCCGCAGCCGGAAGTGCTGCAAGGCCAAGCACGGTGCTGAGGAACAGGCTCTTGATCAGTCGCATCGTATTACTCCTCCCAAGGTTTGTCGTCATCGCCGCCGATCCATCGGAAGCGCTTCAGGCACTGCGAAAAACGCCTCCCCGCGTTCAGCGCAGCCGCCGGCCTTCACCATTGAAGACCAGCACATGTTTCGGATCCGCCGACAGGAACACGGTGGTTCCATCGAGGCGTTCACGCGAGCCCTGCCGCTGGACCACCAGCTCCTGGCCATTGGCCGTGCGGGCATAGAGATAGGAAACGTCGCCCAGTTCCTCGGCCACGTCGATGGTGACCGGCAGGCCGGGGGCGGCACCGATCGCCAGGTGCTCCGGCCGGATGCCGATCTCCACCGTCTCGCCGATGGACGGTGCCGCGGCAAGGTCGGTGAGGAACGGATGGTCGCTCCCCTCCACCGACAGAAAGACGCGCGAGCCGTCGCGGCCCGTGACACGGGCGGGCAGAAAATTCATCGCCGGCGAGCCGATGAAGCCCGCGACGAAGCGGTTGTCGGGGTCGTCATAGAGCACCAGCGGCGGGCCTGCCTGCTGCAGGTGGCCGTTCTTCATGACGAAGATGTGGTCGGCAAGCGTCATTGCCTCCACCTGGTCATGCGTCACATAGATCATGGTGGCGCCGAGTTTCCGGTGCAGCCGGGTGAGCTCCAGCCGCATCTGCACGCGCAGTTCGGCGTCGAGGTTGGAGAGCGGCTCGTCGAACAGAAACACTTTCGGCTGGCGCACGATGGCGCGGCCGATGGCGACGCGCTGGCGCTGACCGCCCGACATCTGCGATGGCTTCTTGTGAAGATGCTCTTCGAGCTGCAGGATGCGGGCTGCCGCCCCGACGCGGGCGTTGACCTCGTCCTTCGGACGGCGCGCGAGCCTCAGGCTGAAGGCCATGTTCTCGAAAACGGTGAGATGCGGATAGAGCGCATAGTTCTGGAACACCATGGCCACTTCGCGCTCGGCCGGCTCCACGGCCGTCACGTCACGTCCGTCGATCGCAATCTCTCCGCCGCTCGTTTCCTCCAGACCGGCGATCATCCGTAACAAGGTGGATTTTCCGCATCCCGACGGGCCGACGAAGACGGCAAAGCTGCCGGTCGGGATCTCCATGGAGACATCCTCAATCGCCCGGAAGGATCCGAACGATTTGGCGACGCTGGTCAGACGGACACCCATCGCCGCCTCACTGAACGCTGAGGCGGATGACGTGATAGGAGAGCGGTGCCACCTTGCCCCTCAAGGCACCATCCTGCATGGCGATGCCCTGTCCGGGACCGGGCACGATGCGGTCCGGCTGGTCCGGCCCGTTGCCGGTGCGCAGGTCATGGCCCTCGTAGGCAATGTGGAGCGACAGGCTGGCGCCGGCAAAACCGGTCAAAGCCACGTCGATGTCGGCTGCCTCGGTGAGGTGGCGGTTCAGCACGAAGAGGGTCACCATGCCCTCTTCGGCATTATGGACGCCCGCCACATCGAGATATTTGACATCGTCGGCGGTGGCGCAGTCATAGGTCGGGCAATCGACTGCGATGTTCAGCGCATCGCCTCGGCCATAGAGCGAGGCGAACTGGTAGGGGTAGTAGATGGTCTGGCGCCAGGCCGGCCCGTTCTTTTCAGCGCGGATCGGGGCAATGACGTTGACGAGCTGGGCGATGCAGGCAATGCGCACCCGGTCCGAGCGGCGGATGAATTCGTTGAGAAGGCCGGCAACGAACAGCGCATCCTCGAAGTTATAGGTTTCCTCCAAAAGCGCAGGCGCTTCCGGCCAATCCCAAGACTTGATGCGGCGGCCGTCTTCCTCGCGGATGTGATACCAGACGTTCCATTCGTCGAAGCAGATGCCGACATCATTCTTGGCGCGCTTCTTGGCCTTCACATAGTCGATGACGCCGCCAATGGTCTGGATATAGCGACCGGTTTCCTCGATCTTGCCGAAGTAGTTGAGCGTGTCGTGGCTGGTATTGCCAAAATACTTGTGCAGCGAGATGTGGTCGACGTTCTCGTAGCACTCCTCCAGCACCTCGCGCTCCCATTCGGGGTAGGTCGGCATGCGGTCGTTGGAACTGCCGCAGACGATGGCTTCGATGGTGGGGTCGAACCCCTTGAAGGCTTTTGCCGTCTCGTTGGCAAGGCGGCCATATTCGACAGCCGTCTTGTGGCCGATCTGCCAGGGGCCGTCCATCTCGTTGCCCAGGCACCACATCTTCACGCCATGGGCATTGGCGCCGTGGCTCTGGCGCAGGTCGCTCAGCGTCGTGCCGCCGGGGAAGTTGACATATTCGAGGAAATTGCGGGCGTCATCCAGGCCGCGCGAGCCGAGGTTGACCGCCAGCATCATCTCGATGCCGGCCATGCCGGCCCATTGGGCGAATTCGTTGATGCCGATCTGGTTGGTTTCCTTGGAGCGCCAGGCGAGATCAAGCCGCACCGGCCGCTGGTCGCGCGGGCCGATCCCGTCTTCCCAGCGATAGGCGGAGACGAAATTGCCGCCGGGATAGCGAATGGCGGGGATCTTCAGGTCCTTGACGAATTGCAGCACATCCTTGCGAAAACCGTTCGCGTCGGCATTCGGGTGGCCCGGCTCGTAAATGCCGCCATAAATAGCGCGGCCCATGTGCTCGATGAAGGCAGAATACAGGCGATCGTCAATGCGCCCAATCCGGAAATCCCGGTGGACGGAAATACGCGTTTTCATGAGGTCTCCTCCCGAGACAGTCTGTATCAGCAAATTGGATACGAACTTTATTTTGTGATATTATTGGCGGGGGAGAGGGGACTTGTCAACGCAAGAAATCATACTGTTGCGACAGGTATCCCGTTTCAGCCGGCCGTGCGCAGCCGCAGCAGGATATCCTGATCGTAATTGCCGAAGCCGCGGCCAAAGATGTTGAGCCCGCCCGGATGGCGCGCGCCAGCCTTCACCTCAATGCGCAGCCGGATCGAGCGGTGATCGGAAATACCTATGTCTTTCAGCGTGATAGAAGAAATTCGGTTGCCGTCGACAAAGGAGCCTTCTTCGGTGATGCGCCAGGTTTTCAGCATGCCATATTGCGATCCGGACAGTTTCCACCAGTCCGGCGTATAGACACCGCGCTTGTCGCCGAAGTCGCCGGGAGAGGTCCAGTCGCCGAGTTCCACACCGTTGACGGAGAGGGTGATGTCGGAGGGCCAGTTGCTATGGGTGCCGGGGACTTCGGAGCTCACCTCCATGGCAAATTCCATTTCCGTGACGGTGCGGCCCTGGATCTTGGCATTGTTGGGAAACTGATATTCGACATAACCGGAGGTGAACCAGAGGAGGGCAGCCTTCATGCGGTCCGGATCCATGAATGTGTCGGGCACGTCGAGAAGGCCGATGATGCCATCGGGCGAACAGATGCCGCATGGTCCGGTCACAGAGGCCTGGGTATAGAGACCGAGCGGCATGGCCACGGTGATCCGGCTGGAATCAATGGCTTTTTCCGGCTTGTGGAAGGAAATGACCAGTTCGTCACAGGTGGCGAAACAGATCTTCTGGCTGCCCTTGCGTGCCTTGCGGGTTTCTGTCCGCAGCAATCCCGCCGCTTCCAGCGCGGTAACCCCTGCCGATACGGTCGATTGCGGCAAGGTGAGCCGTTCGGCGATCTCGTTGACGTTGAGGCCGCCCGTCTCGTGCAGAGCCTTCAGGATCTGGACTCGCACGAGCGAGGCCGCCGCCTTCAGGACTTCGAAATCCTTCTCCGCGTCGATCAGCAGGAAATTGGGTGTCATTCGGGATCTTTCTGAAGCGTAGGCGATATGTATCTGCATTCATGATATAAATGCAGGGCCTGTACTTGTCGATTAGAAGGGGCTGATTTTTTGCTGCCTTCTCGGCACTGATATTCGCCTCACGCTTCGGTTCCGTCAGGGCGTGCAAGGACACCTCGACCTATGGTGGGAAAGGCCCCGGGGCGGCAGTCGTTGAACGTCTGCAAAGGGTTGTGGAAACAAGGGAAAAGGCTTTGCCGCGTGCTGGCGGGCGCCTGCTGTCTCAAGCCTCGGTTAGGTGTCCGATGTTGCTCAGAGTTGCCGAACCGGTCCGTGTGCTGCCGACGTCGAATGTCAGCGCTGGATTATATGAGGGAGTCCCGAAATGAAACGGCTCGCGGTGAAAAAACCGCGAGCCGCTTGCAAACTGTGTCGAACCGTGCCAGAAGTCGGCCTGCAAATCGTGCGTCAGCCTGTAACGCTGACCAGTGTGAGAGTGACCGGTTCACCCGAAGGGCCTGGACCACCCACTGGCAGCTGGTCTTCAATCAGGTCGCGGGCGAGTTCGAAAATACCCTGTGGATCGTCGCCGGCATTCTCGTCCAGCGTATCCATGGCGTTCAGGTAGATGGCCTTTTCGTCTTCGGGCGACAGGACATTCTTTTGCACGAGCGTGCTGATCAGAGATGTCAGCAGGGCCGACGTCGAGAGTGCGCTGGCGGAAGCGCAGAGAAATTCTGTTTCTGTTCGCATGATTGGGTCCCCGTCCAAAATCAATGAAAAGAGTGTGTCAGTTCTTTCTTGAAAAGGAAAGAGTCGGCCCCGCGTTTGACGCGTCTTGACGGCCGGAATTCGACCTGCGGCCGGTGTTTTCAACCCAAATTTGCGAAAATTCTATTTTTGGTTGTGTTGTTTTGCGACTTTTTTGTCGTCTGAAGGGTCCAGAAAAGGCGTCGCGACGCGTTGGACCTGTGATTTTGTCGGCTGACTGGTCCGGTTTCGGCAGACGGCTTCATGCCGGATGCGGTAGTTTTCGTCGTCTTCTTTACGCTCTTCACGCCGACGGTCTGGCCGCTCCGCTTTGATAATGTACGCACAATCAGTCAGTTGCTGGGACCTGAGTGGATGGCCCATCTACCGGACATTTGCATCACTGCCGGCCTTGCGCTGTGTCGCTGGTCTACCATTTCCGTCAGCGCGGTTTCGAGCCGGCGGTTGTGTGAGACTGGGTCGGTGTGAGCGTTCTGATGCAACCGAAGAGGGGTGCGAGGAGCGTTTCATTTCGAAACACATCGCCTCGCGCCGGTTCGTGCATTCGTCAGGGATGGCATTCGCCGATGCTGTGCGCTATGGAGCGCCAGATCACGGATGTTGTTCTGATGCGCCTTACGCCTTTTCGGTCCTGCCTTTTCCTTCTTGCCAGCCTTGCCGCTCTTCCGGCCAAGGCCGTCGAGCCGCCGCAAGCCAGTCCTACGCCCAGACTTCTGGAGCCATCGCTGCATCTGCCGAAATCCGGCAAGCCGGGGGAGGTGCGGGTGGCATTGACCTTCGATGCCTGCATGGGTGAAGCCGACCAGCGCATTCTGTCCGTCCTGATTGACGAAAAGATCCCGGCGACGATTTTCGTGACGGCGCGCTGGTTGCGGCATAACCCGCAGACGGTTGCCCTTCTGCAGGCGCATCCGGACCAGTTCGAACTGGAGAACCATGGCGAGAACCATGTGCCGGCGGTCGATATGCCGGTGAAGATCTATGGCATTGCCGCTGCCGGTTCACCGCAGGCGGTGGAGCAGGAAGTGGCGGGCGGCGCGCGCGCCATGGCGGCCTCCGGTCTTGCCGCGCCGCACTGGTTTCGCGGTTCGACGGCAAAATACGATGCCTCGGCCATGGCCCAGATCCGCGCCATGGGTTTTCGCATTGCCGGTTACTCGCTGAACGGTGATGGTGGCTCGCTGCTGGGGGCATTGGTTGCGGAAAAGCGCATTGCCGCCGCCAAGGATGGCGATGTGGTGCTGTCCCATATCAACCAGCCGACGCATGCGGCCGGCGAGGGTGTCGCGCGTGGCATCCTTGCGCTGAAGCGGCGCGGCGTCACCCTGGTGAAGCTGTCGGATGTGGTGGATCTGTCGGATCAGCCCTTGACGCATTGAGTGGGGCAAGGCGGCGGCCTCCGCCGTTCTGGTCAGGCTGATCCTTCCGCTGATGACAGAGCCTTGCCTGCGGCATCCTGGTCATCCAGCCGTGCATAAAAGTGGCTCGCCTGCCGCTCGTGCAGCCGAACGCGCAGCCGTTCCACCTCGACCCTTGCCGTCTGGTGCAGCAGCGTCTTCAGGTCTTCCACCGAAACGCCATCGGCCTCGATCATCATCGCGATCAGCGGGTCGGCTGCCACCTCGGCGATGGTCAAATCTGGTTCCATTGCGGGTCCTCCATCCTGTGGCTGCATCCTGCCGGTTCATTGCGACAAATGTATATCGCAGACATGGCCGCATCAGATTGTCGAATTTTGTCGAAATTGCTGTGGGCCGTGAAATTCGTCTTTGCACAGGTCGCATGCAAAACGCGGCGCATGCACCGGCAACGCGGGCCTTCCAATGCCGGCCGCCGTTGCATGACCTGTGGATAAGCTGTGGACAGAGGTTGAAGAGGAACAGATCCGTTTTCTCTTTGTCCCGCTTTGTTCTGCATGCAGAACCGGATCACCGCACACCTGTGGACAATGTCCGCGTGTGAGGGAATCAGCCAGCCTTTGCCGAAGCTTGCATGGTTAATTCTTTAATATTTCAGGCGCACCATGGAACGGAGGACGGCCACTGGCGTTTCTCGACGGGCTGCATACGGACAGGCAGGGAGGCGGATGATGTTGTTCAGATTTATCGATAACCGGACGATGGACGAAACGGCGTGGGATGCGACGGGCACCTTTGCCGATGGTGTCCATCCGATCATCCGGCAGAAAGACAATCAGGCGGACCAGGGAATGCGGATGCGCTCTTCCTATGCGCGGGATCTCGTCGCCGCACGTCGTCTGGCGGATCTGTCGCCGGTCTTCCATTGAGAACGGCACCGCCGCACCCTCCGGGGGCGATTGCCTCGAAGCCGGTGCGATTCCTGATCTAAACGTGAGACTACGTCATTGTCTTGCGTGCGCTTTGTCCTATATCCTCGCCGATTATCGGTGCGGCGTGGGGAAATGGCATGTTTCGACGGACTGGGCTTTCTGGGTCCGATCTCGATCACTTATTCAATCTGTCTCCGAATCCGTACGTGATCGTCGACCCTGACCTCGTCATGGTGGGTATGAACAATGCCTATCTTTCAACCACGATGAAGTCGCGGGAGGCCCTGATCGGCCGCCCCCTATTCGAGGTGTTTCCGAGCGATCCGCAATCGGTAAGCGGCCGCATGCTGCGCCAATCCTTCGCCAAGGTTCTCGCAACCGGCCAGGTGGATCATCTGCCTTTGATTCCCTATCCGATTGCAAAGCCGGACGGCACCATGGAGGAGCGCTACTGGAGCGCCACCCATACCCCGATCCTCAGCGACACTGGCAAGGTGCGGCTCATCCTCCAGCATACGGTGGATGTGAGCGAGCTGCATCGGCTGCGCCAGTCCGTGCCCGCCTCGGACTGGCGGCTCGAAACCGACGTTCTGCGCCGTGCCGATGCGGTGCAGGGCGAAAACCTGGCGCTCGGGCAGGAGCGTGAATATCTGCGCGGTCTGTTTGAGCAGGCGCCGGGTTTTATGGCGGTGTTGCGCGGGCCGCAGCACGTGTTCGAAATTGCCAATGCCGCCTACCAGACGCTGGTTGGTCGGACCGACCTGCTCGGCCGCCCGGTACGGTCGGCTCTGCCGGATGTGGAGGGGCAGGGTTTTTTCGAGCTTCTCGATCAGGTCTATGAGAGCGGCGAGGTCTATAGCGCCCATGGCGCGCGGCTCGACCTGCAGCGCCCCGGCGGCGGCGGCATCGACGCGCTTTACCTCGACTTCATCTATCAGCCGCTGCGCGACAGCGAGGGCGCCGTCAGCGGCATCTTCGTCCAGGGCCATGACGTGACGCAATTGAAGCAGGCGCAGGATGCCGCGCAGGAAAGCGAGGATCGTTTCCGCACGCTGGCGCAATCGCTGCCGAACCATGTCTGGACAGCCACGGCCGTTGGCGAACTGGAATGGGCAAACCTTGCCATGCGCCGGTATCTGACGAAATGCGAGGGCGAGAGCGGTCTGCCGCTGATGCGCGACTATATCCATCCGGATGATGTCGCCCGGATCCGCGAGGCATGGATGCAGAGCGTCGCTTCCGGCACCGATTTCAATGCCGAAATGCGCCTGATGCACAAGGATGAGGAGTTCCGCTGGTTCCTCAGCCGTGCGGTGCCGATCCGCAATGCCGGCGGCGAGATCATCCGCTGGGTCGGCACCAATACCGATATCGAGGAGCAGAAGAAGACCGTCAGGCGGCTGGAAAACCTTGCGACCACGCTGGAAGGCCGGGTGGAGGAGCGAACTGCCGAACTGGTCAAGACGCAGGAAGTGCTGCGCCAGAGCCAGAAGATGGAAGCCATCGGCAATCTCGCCGGCGGCATCGCGCATGATTTCAACAATCTCCTGCAGGTCATTACCGGCAACCTGCAACTGCTGGCCAAGGATGTGGCGGGCAATGAGGCGGCCGAGCGGCGCCTCACGAGCGCGCTCTCCGGTGCCTCGCGCGGTGCGCGTCTCGCCTCGCAGCTTCTTTCCTTCGGACGGCGCCAGCCGCTGGCGCCCAAGGTGGTCAATCTCGGGCGCCTGGTGCGCGAAATGGATCACCTCATCCGGCGCAGCCTCGGCGAGGCGATCGAGATCGACACGATCGTCGGTGGCGGCCTGTGGAACACGCAGGTCGATCCCTCCAATGTCGAAAACGCGCTCCTCAACCTTGCCATCAATGCGCGCGATGCCATGGACGGGCGCGGCCGCCTCACCATCGAACTGGGCAATGCCTATCTCGATGATCACTATGCCCAGAACGCCTTTGACGTGGTGGCCGGGCAATATGTCATGCTGGCTGTCAGCGACACCGGCTCGGGCATGCCGGCAGAGGTTCTGGCGCGCGCCTTCGATCCCTTCTTCACCACCAAGCCGGAAGGCAAGGGCACCGGCCTTGGCCTTTCCATGGTTTATGGTTTCGTCAAACAGTCGGGCGGCCATATCAATATCTACAGCGAGCTTGGCAGCGGCACGACGGTGCGCATCTATCTGCCGCGCTCCATGGAAGCCGAGGACATGCTGACGGAAGAAGCAGGCGGCAGTGTCGCCGGCGGCAGCGAAACCATTCTCGTGGTCGAGGACGACGAGGCCGTGCGCGATATCACCGTCAGCCTTCTGTCGGAACTGGGCTACAAGGTGCTGAAGGCGCGCGATGCCGACAGCGGCCTTGCCATCATCGAGAGTGGCGTGTCGATCGACCTCTTGTTTACCGATGTGGTGATGCCGGGTCGGCTGAAAAGCAGCGAGATGGCGCGAAAGGCCAAGGAGCGGAGGCCGGATATTGAGGTGCTGTTTACCTCAGGCTATACGGAAAATTCGATCGTCCACGGCGGCCGGCTCGATCCGGGCGTCAATCTTCTCAGCAAACCCTATGCCCGCGAAACGCTGGCACGAAAGATCCGCATGCTGCTCGACAAGGCAAAGGAACGCGGCCCGACCGGCGAAACCGGCGCCAGCAGGGGAGGCGGCGGCGGTCCGCCGCCATCGATCCGTGTCCTTTTGTGCGAGGACGAGGCCCTGATCCGCATCTCGACGGCCGATTATCTGCAGGATTTCGGCATGACGGTGGTGGAGGCGGGCAATGCCCGCGAGGCGCTCGAGGCCGTTGATGGTGCCGCGATTGATATCCTCGTCACCGACGTCAATCTGCCGGACATGAACGGGCTCGATCTCTTGAACCGCATGCGCGAAACGCATCCGGATCTGCCGGTCATCTTTGCGACCGGCGACATGCATGTGCCGGGATCGGAAGGGCTGCACAAGGCAAGCCTCATCACCAAGCCCTATGATTACGATCAGTTGGCGAAGCGCATCCGCGATCTGGTGGGCGAAATCCGCCGCTGAACCAAGCATCTCCGTCGCCGCATCCGTGGCGGGGGAGGCGGTTTTCCGAAAGGCAGTTTCATTCATGTTCAGACCGGGGTTCGATCCGCAGCCCAGCCTTCAAGGCCCCTCCATCGCCATCCGGCCGCTTCGGCACGATGACTGGGACGGGCTGTTTGCCGCCGCCGGCCATCCCGCCGTCTGGGCCGGCCACCCGGCCAGCGACCGCTACACGCGGGAAAAATTCGAACCCTATTTTGGGCTTCTCCTGGAGAGCGGTGGCACCGTTGCCGTCATCGACCGGGCAAAACAGGCGATCATCGGCTGTTCGCGCTACTATCTGGCGCCGGACAGGCAGGATAGCCTCTCCATCGGCTACACCTTCATCAACCATGAATACTGGGGCGGGCGCACCAATTTCGAGCTGAAGCGGCTGATGCTCGATCATGCATTCGAACACTATGACGAGGTGTGGTTCCACATCGCGCCGACCAATATCCGCTCGCAGAAGGCGGTGGCAAAGCTTGGCGCGGAAAACATGTACGAGACCGTGCTGAACCTCTCCGGCGTGCCGGCCCCTGCCTTCTGTTTCCGTCTCGGCAGGAATGCCTGGCTTCTGCACCGCAAGATGCTCGACGCAGCGCAGGGCTGAGGCGGCGGAAGGAAGAGCCGGCAGCGATGATGTCGGCGGTTCAGGCTGCTGACAAACCGTCCTCACCTCAAGATTTGGAGTGTCGGCCGGCCGCAATGGCCCTTCGCCCCGTCTTGACGGGGAGAAGGGTCCGTAGGACGCAGCCGGATGAGGGGCTAATTCGCGAACCCTATCAATAGTTTGGGCCCTCACCCAGCCCTCTCCTCGCAGGCGGGGCGAGGGGGCAAGGGCGTCGTGGATGCCGCTCCCGGCTACGTCGGCAGCTTTGAGGCAGAGAGCCCGCCCCTCGCGGTCTCCCCCCTTGTGGGGGAGATGGCCGGCAGGCCAGAGGGGGTTTGGGCGGCGACAACCAACTTTCCAAAAAGGTGCGCGTGGAGCGTGGCGGATAAGACCCCTCCCCAACCCCTCCCCACAAGGGGGAGGGGCTTACCTGCCACAAGCAACTGCGTCTAATCCATCGACCCTGAGGCCGGTGGTTTTCGCCTCCTCAAAGCGCTGCGCCATTGTCCTGGATGACCTTGGTCAGGCTGCCCTCTGCCGGAAACAGCGGGATGAGGCAGGCCTGGAAGGCGTGGTAGATGTCGCCCTTGCCGGGAAACAGCGTGTTGGCCGGCGTCAGGTCATCCGTCAGTTCCTCGAACCAGCCGCCATACTCACGGTCGAGGAAATTGCCAGCGATCGTCGACCAGATCCGGCGGTAGCTCTCCTCATGAAATGCGCCGCCGACATGGGCGTTGAGGAAATATGCGGCACCGGCCGCCTCGCACATCGGCCACCAGAGCTTGCTCTTTTTTTCAGGCACATCCTGCCAGTCGAGCGTATAGAAGAAGCCGCCCTTGTCCTCGTCCCAGCCGAGCGTCATCGAGCGTTCGAAAAGCGCGGTTGCCGCTTCCGGCATCCAGCTTTTCGTCTTGCCGCCGAGGGCATAAAGCTGCAGCAGAAGCCGCGCCCATTCCAGCCAGTGGCCGGGCGTCGTGCCGGCCGGGCGGAACATCTCGTTCGGATGGTAATAGCTGCGGTCGACCACCCATTCCTCGGAAAAATGTTCGGCCACGCGAAACCCTTCCTCGCGGGCGCGCCGGTTGATCAGCAGATCGGCAATCCGCTCGGCTTTGGCGAGGTAATGGCTTTCCCCCGTTGCCTCGAAGGCAGCCATCAGGCTTTCGGTGAGGTGCATGTTGGAATTCTGGCCGCGATAGCCGGCAACCGGCTGCCAGTCGGCGGAAAACTCTTCCGCAATCGCACCGTGGCGCTCTTCCCAGAATTTTGTCTCGATCACCTCGGTGATGTCGGCGAGCATGCGGTCGGCGAGCGGATGGCCGATGACCTTGGCGGACGAGGCTGCCAGCAGCACGAAGGCATGGCCATAGCCCTGCTTGGAGCCATCTGCCGCGCCATGATCGTCGGCCTGCCAGAAATAGCCGCCGTTCTTCTCGTCCCGATGTTTTTCCCAGAGATAGCGCATGCCATGATCGACGACATCGGCCGCACCCGGCCGCCCGAGCAAATCGGCAATGGCAAAGCAATGCACCATGCGGGCGCTGGCATGGATACCGCGGGCCGGATTGTCGGTGGAGAGCGGCGCGCCGGCGCGGTCGAGGTCGTAGAAGCCCCCCTTCGGATTGAGGGCCCGGCTCTGGAAGAAGTCCATCAGGCCCTCCGCCTGGGACAACAGCCATTGACGGTGATAGGGACGATCTGCCCACAGGGGCTTAAGTTTTCCGGCTGCGGTCATAATGACTCCGAAAGGACGACGTGTGAAACTGGAAACCGGAAAGGTCTATACCGGCCGCTCCCGCGTCTGTCATGATGAAACCATACCGACCGGGCGGGAATCACGTGCGCGACTGCATGCGGCTTTGGCTCTCGGTCCGATCCCGGTCAGCAGGGGGAGCGCGTATCATGTCATTCCTGCTTCACATTGACATAAAGATATCTTTATGTGATTAAACGAAATGACAAAAATCAGGCTGGAGGAAAGCGCCCATGTTCGATCATCTGTTTGGTGCCGAAGGTGCGCAGCGCAATGGCGCGGAGATTTTCGAGGCGCTGGCCAAGGCCGCCCGCGAACGGATCCTGATTCTCGATGGCGCCATGGGCACGCAGATCCAGGGGCTCGGCTATGACGAGGATCATTTCCGCGGCGATCGCTTCATCGGCTGCGCCTGCCACCAGCAGGGCAATAATGATCTTCTGATCCTCACCCAGCCGCAGGCCATCGAGGACATCCATTACCGCTATGCCAAGGCGGGTGCCGATATCATCGAGACCAACACGTTTTCGTCCACCCGCATCGCGCAGGCGGACTACCAGATGGAAGGCGCCGTCTACGACCTCAACAAGGAAGGGGCGCAGGTGGTGCGCCGCGCCATCGAGCGGGCGACGCGGGAGGATGGCAAGCGCCGCTTCGTGGCCGGCGCCATCGGCCCGACCAACCGTACGGCCTCCATCTCGCCGGATGTCAACAATCCGGGCTACCGCGCCGTGTCCTTCGATGATCTGCGCCTTGCCTATGCCGAGCAGATCGACGGTCTGATCGATGGCGGCGCCGACATCATCCTCATCGAGACGATCTTCGATACGCTGAATGCCAAGGCGGCGATCTTTGCCTGCGAAGAGCGGTTCAAGGAAAAGGGCATCCGCCTGCCGGTGATGATTTCCGGCACGATCACCGACCTTTCCGGCCGCACGCTGTCTGGCCAGACACCGACGGCCTTCTGGAATTCGGTGAGCCACGCCAAGCCGTTCACCATCGGCTTCAACTGCGCGCTCGGCGCCGATGCCATGTTGCCGCATCTGCAGGAAGTGTCGGCCGTCGCCGATACCTTCGTCTGCGCCTATCCGAATGCCGGCCTGCCCAACGAATTCGGCCAGTACGACCAGTCGCCGGACGACATGGCCCGCCAGGTGCGGGAATTTGCCCGCGAAGGCCTGATCAACATCGTCGGCGGCTGCTGCGGCTCGACGCCGGAGCATATTGCAGCGATTGCCGAGGCCGTGGCCCCCTTCAAGCCGCGCCAGGTGCCGGACCACAAGTCCTTCATGTCGCTCTCTGGCCTCGAACCGTTTACGCTGACCAAGGACATCCCCTTCGTCAATGTCGGCGAGCGCACGAATGTCACCGGCTCGGCGAAGTTCCGCAAGCTGATCACCTCGGCCGATTATACGGCAGCCCTTGCCGTTGCCCGCGACCAGGTGGAAAACGGCGCGCAGATCATCGACATCAACATGGACGAGGGCCTGATCGATTCCGGCCGCGCCATGGTGGAGTTTTTGAACCTCATCGCCGCAGAACCCGATATCGCCCGCGTGCCGGTGATGATCGACTCGTCCAAATTCGAGATTATCGAGGCCGGCCTCAAATGCGTGCAGGGCAAAGCCGTCGTGAACTCCATCTCGCTGAAGGAAGGCGAGGAGAATTTTGTCCGCCAGGGCCAGCTGATCCGTCGTTATGGCGCAGCCGTCGTGGTCATGGCCTTTGACGAGCAGGGGCAGGCCGATACCTATACGCGCAAGGTGGAAATCTGCCGCCGCGCCTACAAGATCCTGACGGAACAGGCGGGCTTTCCGCCGGAGGACATCATCTTCGACCCGAACATCTTTGCCGTCGCCACCGGCATCGAGGAGCACAACAACTACGGCGTTGATTTCATCGAGGCGACGCGCACCATCCGCCAGGAAATGCCGCTCGTGCATATTTCCGGCGGCGTCTCGAACCTCTCCTTCTCGTTCCGCGGCAACGAGCCGGTGCGCGAGGCCATGCATGCGGTCTTCCTCTATCACTGCATCCAGGCCGGCATGGACATGGGCATCGTGAATGCCGGGCAGCTGGCGATCTACGAAAACATCGATCCGGAGCTGCGCGAGGCCTGTGAGGACGTGGTGCTGAACCGCAGGCCCGATGGCACGGAACGGCTGCTGACTGTAGCCGAACGCTATCGCGGTGCTGCCGGCAAGGAGGCCAAGGCGCAGGATCTCACCTGGCGCGAATGGCCGGTTGCCAAGCGCCTCGAACACGCGCTGGTGAACGGCATCACCGATTATATCGACGCCGATACCGAAGAAGCCCGTCTGCAGGCGGAGCGTCCGCTGCATGTCATCGAAGGCCCGCTGATGGCCGGCATGAATGTCGTCGGCGATCTGTTCGGCTCGGGAAAGATGTTCCTGCCGCAGGTGGTCAAATCCGCCCGCGTGATGAAGCAGGCCGTGGCGGTTCTTCTGCCCTATATGGAAGAGGAAAAGCGCCTGAACGGCGGCGAGGAGCGCAAGTCCGCCGGCAAGGTGCTGATGGCGACGGTGAAGGGCGACGTGCATGACATCGGCAAGAATATTGTCGGCGTCGTTCTCGCCTGCAACAATTACGAGATCATCGATCTCGGCGTCATGGTGCCGGCCACGAAGATTCTGGAAACGGCGATCGCGGAAAAGGTCGATGTCATTGGCCTTTCCGGTCTCATCACGCCGTCGCTGGACGAGATGGTGCATGTGGCGTCTGAAATGGAGCGCCAGGGTTTCGACATCCCGCTGCTGATCGGTGGCGCGACGACGAGCCGCGTCCACACGGCGGTGAAAATCCATCCGAAATACAATGCCGGCCAGGCGATCTATGTGACGGATGCCAGCCGCGCCGTCGGCGTCGTGTCGAACCTTCTCGCCGAAGGCGGCCGCACCGACTACGTGGAAAACATCCGCGCCGAATATGCCAAGGTAGCGGCCGCCCATGCCCGTTCAGAAGCTGACAAGATCCGCCTGCCGATCGCGCGCGCCCGCGCCAATGCGCAGAAGGTGGATTGGGAAGCCTTTGAACCCAAGGTGCCGTCCTTCCTCGGCACGAAGGTGTTCGAGGATTATGCGCTGGAAGACCTCGTTCCCTATATCGACTGGACGCCCTTCTTCCAGACCTGGGAACTGAAGGGGCGTTATCCCGCCATTCTTGAAGATGAGAAGCAGGGCGAGGCGGCGCGCCAGCTCTACAGCGATGCGCAGGCGATGCTGAAGAAGATCGTTGAGGAAAAGTGGTTCCGTCCTCGCGCCGTGATCGGCTTCTGGCCGGCCAATGCGGTGGGCGACGACATTCGCCTCTACACCGACGAGAGCCGCACAGAAGAACTCGCCACCTTCTTTACCCTGCGTCAGCAGCTTTCCAAGCGGGACGGACGGCCGAACGTGGCGCTTTCCGATTTCGTCGCACCTGTTGACAGCGGCAAGGCCGATTATGTCGGCGGTTTCGTGGTGACGGCCGGCATCGAGGAAGTGGCGATTGCCGAACGTTTCGAGCGGGCAAACGACGACTATTCGTCCATTCTCGTCAAGGCACTCGCCGACCGCTTTGCCGAGGCCTTTGCCGAGCGCATGCACGAAGAGGTGCGCCGCAACTACTGGGGCTATGCCGCTGACGAGGCGCTGACCCCGGAAGAGCTGATTTCGGAAACCTATGCCGGTATCCGCCCGGCACCGGGCTATCCGGCCCAGCCCGACCATACTGAAAAGCGCACCCTGTTTAACCTCCTGAAGGCGGAGGAGACGACTGGTGTTGTGCTGACGGAAAGCTATGCCATGTGGCCCGGCTCCTCCGTCTCCGGCCTCTATATCGGCCATCCCGACAGCTATTACTTTGGCGTTGCCAAGGTCGAGCGCGACCAGGTGGAAGACTATTCCCGCCGCAAGGGCATGGAAGTGGAAGAGATCGAGCGCTGGCTCGGGCCAGTGTTGAACTATGTGCCGACGCGGGGGGGTGAAGTCATCGACGACGCCGCCTGAGCGTAATCTGTACTCACCACAAAATCCCCGGGAGGCTGTCGCGTCCCGGGGATTTTTCTTTAGGCAGGGTCAACTTGACCGTTTCAGGCTGTGGTGGCTGCGCGTGTCGACAGTTCCTCGATGCCGACCTTGGCTTCGATTTCATCGCCGCGGGCGAGCAGGTAGAGGCCGAGGCAGAAGGTAAGCGCTGCAATGAACACCAGGTACCAGGCATGGGCCATCGGGCTCACCGGCAGCAGGGCGCTCACCACAAGCGGCGTCAGGCCGCCAAAGATCGCATAGGAGACGTTGTAGGAGAAGGACAGCCCGCTGAAGCGCACATGGGCGGGGAATGCGCGTACCATGACGTAGGGCACTGCGCCGACCATGCCGACGGCCAGTCCCATCACCGCGTAAAGCACAAAAAGCACCGTCAGCGACACGCCGGCATAGGTGTAGAAAGCGAAGGTCGCAGCACCGAAGAACAGGCTGGCGACGGTGAAGAAGCGGCCCGATCCGACCCGGTCGACGACGGCGCCCGCCGAGGCGGTGCCGACGATCAGGAACAGCGTGCCAAAGCTGGTGGCCGCCAGTGAGATCTGGGCGCTGTAGCCATACAGTTTCTGCAGGAAGGTGGCGGTCATCAGCGTGGTGACGACGATACCGGCCGACAGGACCCAGGTGAGCAGCATCGAGATGATGACGCCGCGCGGATGGTCGCGCAGCACCGCCTTCAGCGGCAATTCACGCACCAGCGCCCGGCTCTTCTTCATTTCCGCAAAGACCGGCGTTTCCTGCAGCCAGCGGCGCAGGTAGACGGCAAGCAGGCCGAAGATCCCGCCAAGGAGGAAAGGGATGCGCCAGGCATAGGCCGATACCTGGTCCGGGGTGAAGACCGTGTTGATGATGGTCGCAATGAAAGAGCCGAGCAGAATGCCAAGAGTGAGGCCCGAGCAGAGGAAGCCACAGGCAAAGCCGACGCGGCGGAACGGCACGTGTTCGGAGACGAAGGTCCAGGCGCCGGGCACTTCGCCGCCAATGGCTGCTCCCTGCAGGATGCGCATGGCGATCAGCAGGATGGGGGCGGCGATGCCGATCGACGCATAGGTCGGCATGGCGGCCATGCCAAGCGTCGACAGCGCCATCAGAAGGATGGAAAAGGTAAACACCTTTTTGCGGCCGAACCGGTCGCCGAAATGCGCCATCACGATGCCGCCGACCGGGCGGACCAGATAGCCCGCCGCGAAGATGCCGAAGGTCTGGATGGTGATCATCCAGTCGGGCATGTCCGGCGGAAAGAACAGGTGGCCGATGACGGTGGCAAAGAAGACGAAGATGATGAAATCGTAGAATTCCAGGGCGCCGCCGAGGGCCGAGAGTCCCAAGGTGCGGTAATCCTGCGATGTGAGTTTATGGGGCGCGACGAGAGCTGGCGTGATCGGGGGCATGCGGAAGACCTTGTTTCGAACGGCAACCACGCCTCGTGACCCGTAGAGCCCGTCATTTCAAGCGGAATCTGATGTCAGCCGAAACAGTTCGGTGAACGCCGGGTTGACTGCGGCCACGCCGGCGCAACCGTAAGTGCCGGCGCACCCAAGGTGATCTCCTGCATGAGGTGCTTGCCAGTGTGATTCCGTCTTCAGGCCGAAGTGCTTGAAAAAAGGGATTTCCCTTACCCCTCCACCCGCACCAGGACTGCCGTCGTATCGTCACACTGCTTGAAGCGCGGATATTTTAGACCGTCCGGGTCCACCTCGCGTTCCAGATGCCGAAGCTCGGTAACGAGGGGCTGAAGGCCGGCGGTGACGGCGCGGCGCACGAGCGTGCCGGCGTCGCAGGTCTGGTAGAGGCTGACGAGATCGGCAAGTCCGTCCGAGCAGATGACGGCGGTCGCGCCTCCGGTGACCGGGATAGGTTGGCGCGCCAGATGCTCGGCCGCCTCCGGGACGAGGCCTAGCGACCAGACCCAGCCGTCCGGCGTGTTCTGGCGCTCGCGGTTGCGGCGCAGTTCTTCGAGCGTCTCGGGGTCGCCGAGGGCCGCCCCGCTTGCGCCGATGCCGCCGACACGCTCCACATGACGGCGGGCGGCGGCCTGTTCGCGGGCAAAGGCATCGGGCAGCGCGGTGAAGGTATCGGTCCGGCCATCGTCATGCAGGAGATAGACGACACTGTCGCCAAGCCCGAAGAATTCAAGCCCGTCTTCCGTGACGCGAAGCCCGGCAAGCGCGGCCAGCGGCCAGGCATAGCGGGGCTGCTCACCGGCGGTCGCATCGAAAATTGCGCGCGCATCGGCGCTGATGCGTGCCAGGAGGTCCGGCAAGGCGACATCGGGCGTCAGCTCCACGGCCATCCGCCGGGCGGCATAATCGGCGATCCAAGCGGCATCGCTGCCATAGTCGCTCATGAACTGACGGTCGCCGAGCCCGGTTGCGCCATCCACCACGAAGGCGGCAGTGCGATTGGAGCCGAGCCTGTCCTCATTGGGTCGGCCGGGCTTGCCGGCATCCGTCAGGCTGGCGATGACGTCGAGGCGAAAGGTCATGGGTGTTTACTCGAAACGATCGATGATGCTGATGCCGCTTTCGCGGAAACTGTCCATTGCGGGAAGCGCCTCGGCGGCATCGGTGAGGCAGATATGGCGCCCGATCAGCTTTTCCGGCGAGAGCTGGCCCGCCTCGATCATCGCGAGCATGGCATCGTAGCGCCAGGCCTGCATGCCGTGGCTGCCGTAGATTTCCAGCTCATGCGCAATCACCCGCCCCATGGGGATTTGCGGCATGGCATGGTCCGCTAGCATCAGGCCCACCTGCACGTGGCGACCGCGGCGGCGAAGGTTGGAGATGGAGTTGCAGCAGGTCTGCGGATGGCCGAGCGCATCGACGGAAACATGTGCACCGCCGCTGGTCGCATCCCGAACGGCCTCTGCCACATCTGTCACGCTGCGGCTGTTGATGGTGACCTCTGCGCCGAGCTCGCGCGCCAAGGCCAGCTTGTCTTCGGCAATGTCGATCGCCACCACGCGCGCGCCAAGCCCGCGCCCGATCATGATGGCCGAGAGGCCGACGCCGCCGCAACCATGGACGGCCAGCCACTCACCGCCCTTCAGCCGCCCCTGATCCACCACCGCCCGAAACGAGGTGGCAAAGCGGCAGCCAAGGCTTGCCGCCGTCGCATAGGACATGGCCTCCGGTAACGCGACGAGGTTCTGCTCGGCATGGTCGATCGCGACATATTCGGCAAACGATCCCCAATGGGTAAAGCCGGGCTGGAACTGCGTTTCGCATACCTGTTGATTGCCGGAGCGGCATTCGTGGCAGTGGCCGCAGCCGGACACGAAGGGCACGGTGACGCGGTCGCCCACCTTGAAGCGGGTGACGTCCCGTCCGGTCGCGGCAATCGTGCCGGCAAATTCATGGCCCGGCACATGCGGCAGCGTGATGTCCGTGTCATGGCCCATCCAGCCATGCCAGTCGCTGCGGCAAAGCCCGGTCGCCTTCACGGCAATCACCACGCCATCATGTGACGGGGTCGGATCGGGCAGGGTGGCAACCTTGGGCGTTTCGCCAAAGCGTTCGAAATAAAGTGCGCGCATCCTGCCATCCCTTGTCTAGAATCGGGCTATCCGTAGCCCGATTTGCCCGCCGGTGAAAAGCCGCAAAGATGAGATGCGATGCGCCGCGCTTGCGCAAAAACAGTCAGTCGCCGAGCACCATCAGGCCATCGGGCTGCAGCGAAAGGGACACGGTTTCGCCGGCCTTCGGGATCTGGGCGGAGGCCTGGTTGAACATATCGAAGGAGATGATATTGCCGCCGGCATCGACCTTGGTGCGCACCACCGAACCGAGGAAGTTCGATGACAGCACTGTTCCGGTCACGGCCGCGGGCCCGGTCGAAGGGCCGGCAATGGTGGCCGCTTCCGGGCGGAAGGCGATAGAGATCGACTGGCCATCGCTCTTGCCGGTAATCGGTTGCGGCAGGCTCACCACCTCCTCGCCGATCTTGACGGTTCCCGTGGCGGCATTGACGAGGATTGCCTCGATGACGTTCAGCGTGCCGACGAAGTTGGCGACGAAGCGCGTGGTCGGGCGGTTGTAGATTTCGCCCGGCGTGCCGATCTGGTCGGCCTTGCCGGCATTCATCACGACGATCCGATCAGAGATGGACAGGGCCTCTTCCTGGTCGTGCGTCACGAAGACGGTGGTAATTCCGAGCTGGCGCTGGATCTGCCGGATTTCCTCGCGCAGCGACACGCGGATCTTGGCATCGAGCGCCGAGAGCGGCTCGTCGAGCAGAAGCACCTGCGGCTTTGGCGCAAGCGCGCGCGCGAGCGCCACACGCTGCTGCTGGCCGCCGGACATCTGGTAAGGATAGCGATCGGACAGATGCTCGAGGTGAATGAGTTTCAGCATCTCCTTCACGCGGGCATCTATCTCGCTCTTCGGCTTGCCGGCCACCTTCAGGCCGAAGGCAACGTTGTCGAAGACGCTCATATTGGGAAACAGCGCATAGGCCTGGAACACCATGCCGATATTGCGCTGGTTGGGGCGCAGGTTCGTCTGGTCCTTGCCGGCAATCTCGATCGTGCCGCCGGTCGGGATCTCGAAGCCGGCAATCATGCGCAGCACCGTGGTCTTGCCGCAGCCGGACGGGCCAAGGAAGGAGATGAACTCGCCCTTTTCGATCGTCATGTTGAAATCATGCACGACCTTCACGGAGCCGAAGGATTTTTGCAGATGGGTGAGGGTCAGGAAACTCATGGATAAAAATCCTCAAACCGGGCGCTGCGCGGATTTCTGGAAGCGCGAGACAAGCTGGATCAGGCCCAGGCAGCCCCAGGTGATGGCAAAGGCAATGACGGCAAGGGCCGCCGGCTCATAGGCACGGTTGGCGCCAAGCACCTGCATGTAGGGCCCAAACGCCGGGCGGTTGAGCAGGGCGGCCATGGTGAACTCGCCGATCACGATGGCGAAGGTCAGGAAGGCGCCAGACAGAACCGCCACCAGCACGTTCGGCAGTATGATGCGGGTGATGATCGTAAACCAGCCGGCGCCGAGGCTTTGCGCCGCCTCTGTCAGCGTCGTCACATCGATGGTGCGAAGCCCCGTATCCACCGCGCGGTACATGTAGGGAAGGGCAAGCATCGTATAGCCGGCGACCAGCAGCACATCGGTGCCGAGTGCTGTGCCGGTCAGCGGCAGCCAGCTCGAGGTGTTGTAGAGCCGGATATAGCCGAACACCACGACGATGGCCGGAATGACCAGCGGCAAAAGCGTAACGAATTCTATGTATGGCCGCAGGAAGGGCAGTTTCAGCCGCACCCAATAGGCGGTCGGCACGACCAGAAACACGCCGACGAGAATGGTCAGCAGCGCAAGCGTCACGGAATAGGAAAATGTTTCCTGGAAACGCGTATCGCCAAGCACCTTGGCATAGGCGTCGAAGGAATAGACGCCGCGGCGCATCTTCAGCGAGAAATTGGTCATGCCGATGAGCGGCAGGATGAAATAGAGGAGGCCGATGATCAGCGCTCCCCAGGCCCAGAAACGCTTCATCTCATCCACCTTTCGCTGCGGGCGCGCAGCCAGATGTAAACCGTGTTGGCAATGCCGGTGACGACGATCATGCCGAAGGCGAGCGCATAGCCAAGATGGGGATCGCCGAGCACATCGCCGCGGATCTGCGCAAACAGAAGGATCGGCACGATGCTGAGCGATGAGCCGGTGAGCGCAATGGCGGTAGCGACGGCCCCGAAGGCATTGGCGAACAGGAGCGCAAACGTGCCGAGGATGGAGGGCGTCAGGATCGGCAGTGCGACCATGCGCCAGTACTGCGCGTTCGTTGCGCCGAGAATGGAGGCGGCCTCGCGCCATTCCTTTTTGAGCCCGTCCAGCGCCGGCGTGATGATGAGGATCATCAGCGGAATCTGGAAGAACAGATAGGTGAGCGTCAGCCCCCAGAAGGAGAGGAGGTTGAAGCCGAGCATGCGCAGGTTGATGCCAAGCTCGCTCTGCAGGAAGACGGTGATGAAGCCGACGGGCCCAAGCGTTGCCAGAAAGGCAAAGGCAAGCGGCACACCGGCGAAGTTGGAGGCGACGCCGGAAAAGGTCATCAGCGGCCCGCGGATAGCGCGCGGCAGTCCGCCGAGGACAACGGCTGCTGCCGTGCCAAAGCCGATGAGGCAGCCGAAAAAGGCCGATGCCATGCTGATGCGGATCGAGATGCCGTAGGCAGCGAGGATCGAGGGCGTGAAGAGATTGCCGATATTGGAGAAGGTGAAGCTTCCGTCCGGCCGCTGGAAGGCGCCGATGACGATCTTCATCGTCGGCATGATCAGAAACAGCAGCACGAAGACCGCAAAGGGCAGAATGCCGAGCCAGTGCAGGGGCAGGCGCATTCGCCTCGCCGGGGAGGGCCCGGTCGGTGGGTTCGGTGACGTCATTCCCCTCGGTTCCGTTTTGGTTTCAGGCAACGGTTCTTGTTTTAAGAGTGCAACGCCGCCCCGGTGATTGCAACCGGGGCGGCGGCTTTCAGGTCTTACTTGACGTTGGCGCCGACGACGCTGTCCCAGGCGCCGGTGACGGCAGCCTTGTTGGCATCGACTTCCTCGAGCGTCGGGAAGTAGGCCTTTTCGTAGGCGGCGGCCGGCGGCAGCTTGTCGAGCAGATCCTTCGGGATCTTGTTGGCCTTGGCCATCGCGTTGAAGCGGATCGGGTGGCAGTAGCCCTTCAGCCAGCCGAGCTGACCGGCATCCGAATACAGGTGCTCCATCCACAGCTTTGCAGCGTTCGGATGCGGAGCGTAGGCCGAAATGCCCTGGACGTAGACGCCGGCGAGAACGCCGGAGGCCGGAACGACGACGTCAACCGGCGGGTTGCCGGCAAGCGTGTCCTTGGCGGCAAGGGCGTTGTAATCCCACATCACGACGATCGGGGTTGCACCCTGGGCGAGCGTGCCCGACTTGCCGATGACGGGCACGAAATTGCCGGCCTTGTTCAGCTCGCCGAAATACTTGAGACCGGCTTCGCCGGCTTCCTTGCCAGCCTTGGCGCCGCTTGCAAGGCCTGCTGCGAGAACGCCGAGAATGGCCTGGTTGGAGGCGCGCGGATCACCGGCAAGAGCAACCTGGCCGGCATATTCCGGCTTCTTCAGGTCGGACCAGTCCTTTGGCGTGTTCTTGACCAGATCCTTGTTCACGAGCAGCGACATGACGCCGTAATAGTCGCCGTACCAGTAGCCTTCTGCATCCTTGACGTTGTCGGGGATCTCGCTCCAGGTGGAAACCTTGTAGGGCTGAAGGAGGCCTTCCTTCTTCATCTGCGGACCAAACGCGAGGCCGACGTCGACGACGTCAGGCGCCTGCGGGCCCTTGTTGTCCTTGTTGGCCTTGATGGCTTCCACTTCGTCGGCCGAACCGGCGTCCGGGTTCAGTTCGTTCACGGTGATTTCCGGATACTTCTTCTTGAAGTCGGCAATCACGTCGCCGTAGCCGCACCAGTCGTGGGGAAGGGCGACGGTGGTCAGCATGCCTTCCTTCTTGGCAGCGGCGATGAGTTCGGCGCTCGGCTCGGCAAAGGCAAAGCTCGTCGATGCGACGACGATGGCCGTCGTCATGGACAGAAGACGTTGGGTCTTGGACATCACGTTTTTCTCCTCAAGGTTATGGTTGGTGGCGCGACAAGTAGAGGCAGTTCATGAATGGCATGTGACAGTATCACTTTCTGTCCCGCAAGCGTCGGTTCTGATGCGACGCGCGAATTTTCTCCTTTTTTCCAGTCATTTGTCCCGGTCCTTGGGCTCGGGGCGGCGAAACAGGCGGCTGCGTTCAAACAGCGCCTCCAGCGAATTCATGCGCTCGCGGGTACGCTCCCAGGTAGCGCTCTGCACTGCCTCGATGAGCGCTTCCACGGTAAACAGGGTGACGACGGAGGAATCCCAGGCCGATGGCGCCTCGATGGCCACCTTGAAGACATGGCGGGCGTGGCGGGCGACAGGTGAGGCCCACACATCGGTGAAGAGAATGATGATCACGCCGCTTGCGGCTGCCGCCTCGGCAAGCGTGGCCAGTTCCTGCTCGTAGCGGCGGATGTCGAAGATCACCAGCACGTCGCCGGCCGACATGTTCAGGAGATATTGCGGCCACGAACTGCGATTGGTCGAGATCAGCGTCGTCTTGGGCCGGATCACCTGCATATGGGTGAAGAAGTAATCGGCAAGCGCGCCGGTGATGCGTCCGCCGACGAAATAGATGCTGCGCTTGTCGTCGCGCAACAGATCGGCGGCTCCGTCGAAGCTTGTCACGTCGATGGTGGAAAGCGTCGCGCGCAGGTTTTCGGTCAGTGCGTCGGCAAAGCGATTGAGAATATGGGCGGTTGGAGCCCCGGCCGTCCAGCGGTCATGCTTGGCAATCGGGCTTGAAATTGTCGCCTCGAGATCCTGGTGCAGATGCGCCTGGAACTCCGGATAGCCCTTGTAGCCGAGCTTCTGAACCATGCGGGCAACCGTCGGCGTCGAGACGCCGGCATTGTCCGCCGTTGCCGTGATGCTGCCGAGCCCCGACATCGGATAGTTGTCGATCAGGCTTTCCGCCAGCTTTTTCTCGGCCGGCGTCAGCCCGTCATAATGCAGGCGTATCACGTCCAGCACGGTCTGCGTTTGTGACGTCACGACCTGTTGTTCCCCTTCCCGGTCTTTGCCGGTTTTGCGCAAATAAACAATCGCGGGTGGAGTGAGTCAATCCATTCACTGAAAAGATTTTTTCAGGAAGTGGTTGACGATGGACTGGGTTTGAAGAATTCTCTTCTTGTTGAAGTCTGATACAGGCGCGGAAAACCTGATGATGTTTGCTCAGACCGATTTTCTGACCAGCGCAGATGAAAGCCCGGTTGCCGTCGAGCAGCCGGAGGCTCGCGGACCTGTGCTTCTGGTGTGCGAGCATGCGTCGCGGCGTCTGCCGGCGCGGGTTGGAACGCTCGGTCTTTCGCAGGATGCGCTGTCCTCCCACATCGCCTGGGATCCGGGGGCGCTTGCCGTGTCGCGGCTGCTGGCCGCCGATCTCGATGCCTGCCTGATCTTCCAGCGCTTTTCGCGTCTGGTTTTCGACTGCAACCGGCCACCGGGCGCTCCGGGCGCCATTCGGGATGTGAGCGAAGTGTTCCGCATTCCCGGCAACGAGAACCTCTCGGAGGCGGAGAAGGCAGCCCGCGCTGAGGCGCTTTACTATCCGTTCCAGGGTCGGATCGCCGAGGAGATCGTCCACAGGCGCGACCGCGGGCAGGAGACGGTGCTGGTCACCATCCATTCGTTCACGCCGGTCTATTACGGCAAGCCGCGGGCCGTCGAAATCGGCATCCTGCATGACGAAGACAGCCGGCTTGCCGACCGCATGCTGCAGGCGGCCGATGGCAATGGACGCTTCCGGGTGGAGCGCAACGAACCTTACGGCCCCGCCGATGGCGTGACGCACACGCTTGCGCTTCACGCTTTGCCGGCCCGGCTTTTGAACGTGATGATAGAGGTGAGAAACGATTTGATCGATACGGAAGCCGGGCAAAGGGTCGTGGCCGGTTTTCTCACGGAGTTGCTGGCGAAAAGCCTTCGCGACATCCAACGATAAGATCCAGGGGAGCAGTTGGTGGCATGCCCGCGACCGTTGGGTCACGGGGGTTGAAACTGGGCGGCCGCAATGAAGCGGTCGACCTGATGAGAGGGGAATCTCATGTCCGCTTACACCGAAAATGATAAAAAGCAGGATGTTCAAATCCTGCATTCCATGGGTTACGCGCAGGAACTGGAGCGGCGTATGAGCTCCTTTTCCAACTTCGCCATTTCATTTTCCATTATCTGCATTCTGTCCGGTGGCATCAATTCGCTGGGGCAGGCGACCGCCGGCGCCGGGGGCGCTTCGATCGGCATCGGCTGGCCGCTCGGCTGCCTGATTTCCGGCATTTTCGCGCTTGGCCTTGCACAGATCAGCTCGGCCTATCCGACGGCCGGCGGGCTCTATCACTGGGGCTCGATCCTCGGCAACCGCTTCACCGGCTGGCTGTCGGCCTGGCTGAACCTGCTCGGTCTCGTCACGGTGCTCGGCGCCATCAATGTCGGTACCTTCTATTTCTTCTTCGGCGCCTTTGGGACGACCTTCGGCATCGAGGACACGCTGGTGCACCGCGTGCTGTTCGTTGCCGTGATCACCGGTCTGCAGGCCGCCATCAACCATTTCGGCATCGGGCTCACGGCAAAGCTCACCGACTTCTCCGGCTACCTGATCTTCCTGACGGCGCTTGCGCTGACGGTCGCGTGCCTCGCCTATGCGCCGAGCTGGGAGTTCTCGCGCCTGTTCACCTTCGCCAACTATACCGGCCAGCCGACGGTTGCTGCCGATGGCACGCTGACGGGAGCGGCCGTCTGGCCGAATGTCGTGTCCGGCGCGATGGCCTTCCTGCTCGGCCTGCTTTTGCCCATCTATACGATCACCGGTTACGACGCGTCCGCCCACACTTCGGAAGAAACCGTCAAGGCCGCCGAATCGGTGCCACGCGGCATGGTGTCCTCGGTGATCTGGTCCTCGGTCTTCGGATACGTCATGCTGTGCGCCTTCGTTCTGATGCTGCCCAATATGGAAGATGCGGCGAAACAGGGCTGGAACGTGTTCTTCTGGGCCATGGATACCCAGGTGAATGCAAAGGTGAAGATCGTGCTCTACCTCCTGATCTTCATCTCGCAGTTCCTGTGCGGCATGGCGACGGTCACCTCGCTGTCGCGCATGATCTTTGCCTTCTCGCGTGACAAGGGGCTGCCGGCCTCCTCCAAGCTTGCCAAGGTCAGCCCGCAATACCGCACGCCGGTTGCCGCGATCTGGACGGGATCGGTCTTGTCGGTTCTGTTTGTCTGGTTCACCTCGGCCATCACCATTGCCGGAACGCCCGCTTATTCCATCGTCGTGTCCTGCACGGTGATCTTCCTGTTCCTGTCCTTCATGATGCCGATTGCGCTGGGGCTCGGCGCCATCGGGACGGCGAAATGGCCGGCCATGGGGCCGTGGAACATGGGCGTTGCCACCTACAAGCTGGTCGCCGTTCTTGCCATCGTCGCGATGATCGTGATCTTCTTCATCGGCGTACAGCCGCCGAACGACTGGGCGCTGGAAATCACCGTCGGCTTCCTGGTGCTGACGGCGGTGGTCTGGTTCGCCTTCGAAAAGCGCCGCTTCCAGGGCCCGCCGATCGGCGACGCCATTGCAAAGCGCAAGGCGGAGATTGCCGCAGCCGAAGCGGCTGTCGGCGAGGCGTGATCGCCGCTTCGTCTTCAACCTTCATCCGCCGCCGCACCCGTGCGGCGGCTCCCTTTTCGAAACGGATACGTCCATGACCTCACCTTACACGTTCGACGACCTGAAGATCGATGTTGCCGCCGGACGGATTGATACTGTCATTGCAGCCCAGATCGACATGCAGGGACGCCTGATGGGCAAGCGCTTTCAGGCGGAATATTTCGTCGACAGCGCCTGGAAGGAAACCCACAGCTGCAACTACCTGCAGGCCACCGACATCGAGATGGAAACCATCTCCGGCTACAAGGCCACCAGCTGGGAGCAGGGTTACGGCGACTACATCATGAAGCCGGATCTGGCCACGCTGCGCAAGCTGCCATGGCTGGAAGGCACGGCGCTCGTGCTCTGCGACGTGCTGGACCATCACACCCATGAGGAAGTGCCCCATTCGCCGCGCGCCATCCTCAAGAAGCAGATGCGGGCGCTGGAAGATCTGGGCTTTGCCGCCTTCATGGCAACGGAGCTTGAATTCTTCCTGTTCGACCAGACGTTTGATCATGCCCGCGAGACGGGCTACCGCAACCTGCGTCTCTCCAGCGCCTATAACGAAGACTATCACATCTTCCAGACCACCAAGGAGGAAGAGGTGATGCGGGCGATCCGCACCGGGCTTCAGGGGGCAGGGGTGCCGGTGGAAAACACCAAGGGCGAGGCCTCGCCCGGCCAGGCGGAAGTCAATGTGCGCTACGCCGAGGCGCTCACCATGGCCGACCGCCACGTCATCATCAAGAATGCCTGCAAGGAGATTGCCTGGGCCAAGGGCAAGGCCGTCACCTTCCTTGCCAAGTGGAACGACAGGGCCGCCGGCTCGTCCTCGCATATCCACCAGTCGCTGTGGAGCACGGATGGCAAGGTGCCGCTGTTCTTCGACAAGGACGCCGACCACGGCATTTCCGAGACCATGCGGCACTACATTGCAGGCCTTCTCGCCTATGCCGAGGAGTACACCTATTTTCTGGCACCCTACATCAACTCCTACAAGCGTTTCGTCGCCGGCACCTTTGCCCCCACAAAGATCGTCTGGAGCATGGACAATCGCACGGCCGGTTTCCGCCTGTGTGGTGACCGCACCAAGGGCATCCGTATCGAATGCCGCATCGGTGGCTCCGATCTCAATCCGTATCTTGCCATGGCCGCATTGCTGGCCGCCGGCATCGAGGGCATCAAGAACAAGATGGAACTGGAGCCCGCCTTCGTCGGGGACGCCTATGGCGGCAAGGGTGTGCGCGAAATTCCCCGCACGCTGCGCGACGCGACCGAAAAGCTGCGCGCCTCGGCCATGCTGCGTCAGGCTTTTGGCCAAGACGTCATCGATCATTATGTCCGCGCCGCCGAATGGGAGCAGGAGGAATATGACCGCCGCGTCACGGATTGGGAGGTGGCGAGAGGGTTCGAGAGGGCGTAAAACGTCTCTCGGCTCGCCAGCTGATTTGGGTAACAGGAAACAACCATGTCGATGATTCAATGTATTTCGCCGATCGATGGCTCGGTTTATGCCGAGCGGCCGGCGATGGCGCTTGAGCCTGCCGCAGAGGCGGTGGCGCGCGCAAAAAAGGCGCAGAAGTCCTGGGCCAACCGCCCGCTGGATGAGCGTGTGCAGCTTGTGATGAAGGGCGTCGCGCGGCTGAACGAGATGGTGGACGAGGTGGTGCCGGAGCTTGCCCACATGATGGGCCGGCCTGTGCGCTACGGCGGTGAATTCCGTGGCTTCAACGAGCGCTCCAATTATGTCGCCTCCGTTGCCGCCGATGCGCTGGCGCCGATCCTTGTCGAGGACAGTTCTGCCTTCACCCGCCGCATCGAGCGCGAACCGCATGGCGTGGTGCTGGTCATTGCGCCATGGAACTATCCGTACATGACGGCGATCAACACCGTGGCGCCGGCGCTGATGGCGGGCAATACCGTGATCATCAAACATGCCGCCCAGACGCTGCTGGTGGGCGAGCGCATGGTGCGCGCCTTTGTCGAGGCGGGCGTGCCGGAAGACGTGTTCCAGAACCTCTTCCTCGATCACGCAACGACCGAAAAGCTGATCGCTTCCGGCTCGTTCAACTTCATCAACTTCACCGGTTCGGTGGCTGGCGGCCGTGCCGTGGAGCGCGCCGCAGCCGGAACCTTCACCGGCATGGGTCTGGAGCTTGGCGGCAAGGATCCCGGTTATGTGATGGAGGACGCCGATCTCGACGCTGCCGTCGACACGCTGATGGATGGCGCCACTTTCAATTCCGGCCAGTGCTGCTGCGGCATTGAGCGCATCTATGTGCACGAAAGCCTCTACGACGCCTTCGTTGAAAAGTCCGTCGCCTGGGTCTCGAACTACAAGCTCGGCAATCCGCTGGACCCGGAAACGACGCTGGGGCCGATGGCACATGCCCGGTTTGCCAAAACCGTGCGCGAGCAGGTGGCCGATGCCGTATCGCGGGGCGCGAAGGCGCTGGTCGATCCGAAGCTGTTCCCTGAGGACGATGGCGGCGCCTATCTGATGCCGCAGGTTCTGGTCGATGTCGACCATTCCATGACCTTCATGCGCGAGGAAACCTTTGGCCCGGCCGTCGGCATCATGAAGGTGAAGAGCGACGAAGAAGCGCTCTCGCTGATGAACGATTGCCAGTATGGCCTCACCGTCTCGCTCTGGACGAAGGACGAGGAGCGGGCCTCGCGCCTTGGCGCCGATCTCGAAACCGGCACCGTGTTCATGAACCGTTGCGATTATCTCGATCCGGCCCTCGTCTGGACCGGCGTCAAGCAGACCGGACGCGGCGGCTCGCTCTCCGTCCTCGGCTTCCACAACCTCACGCGGCCGAAATCCTATCACCTGAAGAAAGCCTGACCCTCATGAACATTACCGCCAACTGGAGCTATCCCACCGCCATCAAGCTCGGCCGCGGGCGCATCAAGGAACTCGGCGATGCCTGCAAATCGCTCGGCATGAAGAAGCCGTTGCTGGTAACCGACCGCGGGCTTGCAGGCATGGCGATCACGCAAGGGGCGCTGGATGCGATGGAAGAGGCGGGCCTTGGCCGCGCCCTTTTTGCCGAGGTGGATCCGAATCCGAACGAGATCAACCTGGAAGCCGGCATCAAGGCCTATCGCGATGGCGGCCATGATGGCGTCGTCGCCTTCGGCGGTGGCTCCGGGCTCGATCTCGGCAAATGCATCGCCTTCATGGTCGGCCAGACGCGGCCTGTCTGGGATTTTGAGGATATCGGTGATTGGTGGACGCGGGCGAACAGCGACGGCATCGCGCCCATCGTTGCCGTGCCGACGACGGCCGGCACCGGCTCGGAAGTCGGCCGCGCGTCCGTCATCACCAATTCCAAGACGCATGTGAAGAAGATCATCTTCCATCCGAAATTCCTGCCCGGCGTCGTCATCTGCGATCCGGAACTGACCATGGGCATGCCGAAGGCGATCACCGCCGGCACCGGCATGGATGCGTTTGCCCATTGCCTGGAAGCCTATTGCTCGCCCTTCTTCCATCCAATGAGCCACGGCATTGCGCTGGAAGGCATGCGTCTGGTGAAGGAATTTCTGCCGCGCGCCTATCATGAGGCGAACGATCTGGAAGCGCGCACCAACATGATGGCGGCGGCGGCCATGGGCGCGGTTGCCTTCCAGAAGGGGCTCGGCGCGATTCACGCCCTGTCGCACCCGATCGGTGCCGTCTATAACACCCATCACGGCATGACGAACGCCGTGGTGATGCCGGCCGTCCTGCGTTTCAACCGCAAGGCCATCGAAGACAAGATCGAGCGCGCCGCTGCCTATCTCGGCATTTCCGGCGGCTTTGACGGCTTCTACGATTATGTCATGGCGCTGCGCAGCGAACTCAACGTACCGGAAAATCTCACCGCCATGGGCATCAAGCCCGACCGGATCGATGAGCTTTCGGCCATGGCCATCGAAGATCCGTCCTGCGGCGGCAATCCGGTGAAGATGACGCTGGAAAATACCAAGAAACTTTTTGCCGACTGCTTCTGAGAGCAGGCCGCACGGTTTTACGCGTCGAAAAATCCGGGCCATCCGCCCGGTTTTTTCATGAGGTTCTGTCAGCAACACACCGCAACCTCAGTTCTGCCGGGTCATATTGATGGCCTTAAAATTTACCGATCATTAACCCTGTTTTTGCAAAGGTTACCGTCATAGGCACCATGTCATGAGGCGGTGCCGCTTCTGAGCGATGCGGCTCGATGACCATCGAGGACAAACTATGCCTGTGATTTCATTTGCAAATGCCAAAGGTGGTGCCGGCAAGACGACGGCGGCGCTTCTTCTTGCCACGGAACTGGCGCATCAGGGGCATCGCGTGACGCTGGTCGATGCCGACCCGCAGCGCTGGATCAGCCAGTGGCATGAAATGTCCGGCGCGGTGCGCAACATCACCATCATCACGGAAGTCACGGTTGCGTCGCTGCAATGTCACCTGCGCGAAATGTCGTCGGCGACGGATTACTTCATCATCGATCTTGCCGGGGCGCGCGATGCGCTGGTGACGACCGCCGTTGGGCTTTCCGACCATGTCCTGATCCCCGTCCAGGGCTCTGCCATGGACGCCAAGGGGGCCGCCCAGATCCTCGATCTTCTGGCGCTGATGAAGGAAAAGGCGGGGCTTGCCATTGCCCATTCGGTGGTGCTGACCCGTGTCACGCCGGTCGTCACCACCCGGGCGCTGGTTGCCATCAAGGGGCTGCTGGCCCAGCGCGGCGTCAACGTGCTGAACACGCCGATCGGCGAGCGCACCGCCTTTCGCGAACTCTTCGAAGTGGGCGGCACCTTGCACACGCTGGATGCGGCAAAGGTGTCAAACCTCGACAAGGCGCGCGAAAACGCCCGTCTGCTGGCCGAAGAGGTCAAGCGCCTGATGCCGACGCGCGTGGTGCGCACCGGTCTTCCCCGCATCATCGGCTTCGGTCGCCACGCGGCGTAATATTCCTCCGTCACGACTTATGAAAAAGGGCGCCCCGCGAAGGCGCCCTTTCTGATTTCGGCTGTGTGGCCGTCGCCAGCCTCAGTCGACGAATTCCACCACCGTGCCGGGCTTCACCATCTTGGCAAGCTCCGTCGCATCCCAGTTGGTGAGGCGGATACAGCCATGGCTGTTGGTCTTGCCGATCTTGGAGGGCTCCGGCGTGCCATGAATGCCATAGGTCGGCTTCGACAGGGCAATCCAGACGGTGCCGACGGGGCCGTTGGGGCCGGGCGGGATCTGCAGGATCTGGTCGTTGTCGCCCTGCTTGAAATTGATCTTCGGATTATAGGTATAGCCCGGATTGAGCGCGATGCGCTGCACGGTATGGGTGCCGGTGGGCGAGGGGGTGTCCGACGAGCCGATGGTGGCAGGGTAGGCGGCAATCAGCTTGCCATCGGCGCCATAGGCGAACACCTGCTTCTTCGCCTTGTTTGCCACCACCCGCACGACATCGCCGGTTTTCGGCTGGCCGGGATTGACCACCTTGATCGTCGAGCCGGGGATGGAGAAGTCGACGCCGGGATTGAGCGCCTTGAGGTAGCCTTCGTCCATGTGAAAGCGTTCCGCCAGCGCCTCGCTGGTGGAGGTGTAGGACATGGCCGGCAGCTGCGCCTTGTGGGCATAGTCATCCGGGATGGAGGCGACATAGGGGCCGGCCGCATCGGCGGGCGTGATCGTGTAATTGACGATTGGCAGTCCGCCCGAATAGGAGAGGCGCTGCATGATGTCTTCGGAATTGTTCGGGTCGAGCGTCTCGCCGGTCATTTCCTGCCAGGCGGCAATCGCCTTGTTGACGTTGTCGCCGAGATGGCCGTCGATGACGCCGGGCGAAATGCCCTCGCGGTCGAGAAACACCTGCAGCGCCGTCACTTCCGCCTGCGGCTTGTTGGTGATCGCCATCACCGGCTTTTCGGCGCGCGGCACGATGCTCGGCTGCGGCATCGGTTGTGTTTCGAGCGAGGCCTCTTCCTGTCCGTCGTCGAGGATCGCGCCATCGGCATCGAGCGGCAGGCGCACGATGGAGCTGTCGCGCGGGATCGAGCCTGTGACGGCACCCGGCTCGCCCGGACGATACTGGCGATAGTCGCGGTAACCGCCATTGTCCTGCCGCGAATAGGTGGGCTGGGGCGGGTAAGCCGAACCATAGCCGCGCTGCGGTCTGGAAGGGTAGCCGCCATCGACCGAGTTGCGGTAGGTATCCCGGCGCATTTCCGTTGCCACCACATTGCCGAAATGGTCGATCAATACCTGTCGTCCCATGCGGTCGCGGCTGATTACGACCTCTCCGGCTTCGGGTATGTAATCGAGGATTTCCCCGGTCGGCGCCACGAGGACGGTGTCCGAGCGGGAACCGTAGGCGCCCTGGGCCGCTGCGGGCGAAAGTGCCGCGACCGAGAGGAGGAGAGCCAGACTGAGGCTGAACACTGAAGTGGACTTCACAATATCACCGATTCGAGATTACGACGTATAACGGCGGCACGCGCTGACACGTTCCCCGATTGCCGGGTCTTCCTCAGACAGGTCAAATTTGACGCCAGTAAGGAAGAATTGGCCATTGTGGTGAACGAATACTTAATTTTGAGAGTTTGTCACGCTTTGTTGAGGCGTCGCTGATGGAGGATGGAATGAAGGCATTTGTGGCGGGGCGGGGCCCAAAGCTGTTTCTTGACGAAACCAGCGTCCTGGATATCGGCAGTTGCATCGTCAACGGCATCGATGTGGCGCCCGGGCGAGCCATTCCGGATGATGGCGATCCGCGCATCGACCATTCGCTGGAGGGGTTTCTGTTTACCTGCGGGCCGGACCACATCCGCCATCCGCAAGCGATTAAAGGCGATGCCAGCGGCCGCAAATACCCCCTTCATGGATCCTATTCCGGCAATCCTGCGGAAATCCTGTTCTGGGATGCGCAGGGCGAGACTGCCGAATGCAAGGCGCGCGTGACGGTCAAGACGGCAGAGGGCGGCATCGCCCTTCTTGAGCGGCATGTGCGCATGGATGGCGAAAGCGGGGAAACCTGCCTCATTGACCGTGTCAGCAATGTCGGCTCGACGCCATTTGCCAGGGTTCATATGTATCACATGAATATCGGCGCCTGGCTGTTTGACGGCGACGTGCGCCTTTCCGGCCAGATGCTGGAGGGTGGCGGCTTCCCCTGGAATTTTGGCGAGGAGCCGGGCGGCGTCTTTTGCGTGCCGGCTGCCGTTGCCGGCGAGGAATGGGCGCAGGTGATGCTGGGCCCGATCGCGGCACTGGGAGGCGTGACGCTGAAGGTGCGCTTCAGGACCGATACGCTTCCCCATCTGCAGGTCTGGCGCAACCAGCGGGCGCCGGCGCATGTGCTGGGTATCGAGCCGGTGTCGCACCGCTGGGTGAGCCGCGAGGACCTTGCGGCCTCTGGCGAGTTGCAGATGCTGAAACCCGGCGAAAGCGTCGACTACGCCCTTCGCTTCAGCTTTTCCTGAACGCCCGTGTTTTCATTGACGCCCTTTGTCAGGCGTCGTAATTGAAACGCTCTTTGAACACTGGAGGCCGACATCATGGACATTCGCCAGATCAACGACGAATATTCCGTCACCGGGCAGATCACGCCCGCCGATCTCGACGACATCAAAGCCCTGGGCTTCAAGTCCATCGTCTGCAATCGCCCCGACGACGAAGAGCCCGGCCAGCCGAGCTTCGACGAAGTGGCAGCGCGGGCCCGCGAATTGGGCCTTGAGATTGCGCATGTGCCGGTGGGCCGCATGGGCGTCGATGCCGAAGCGGTCCAGGGCATGGTGGATGCGCTGGACGAGTTCCCGCGCCCCATGCTGGGCTATTGCCGTTCGGGCGCCCGTTCCAAGGCCATCTACGAAAAAAGCCTGCACATTCGCGGCTGATCGTCCTTTCCCGAAACCGTCATCGGTTTTCATCCCGCTCATTTTCATGAGGAGCATTCCATGAGCATCAAGCGTATCGAACCCGGCAAGCGCATGAGCGGCGCCGTCGTTCACGGCAACACCGTTTACCTCGCCGGCCAGGTTGGCGAAGGCACGTCCGTGACCGAACAGTCGAAGTCGGCCCTTGCCGAAGTCGATCGCCTGCTGGCGCTCGCCGGCACGGACAAGTCCAAGATCCTGCAGACGATCATCTATCTTTCGGACATGGCCAACTTTGCCGAAATGAACGCCGTTTGGGAAGCCTGGATCGACCCGGCAAACCCGCCGGCACGTGCAACCAGCGGTGCACCGCTCGCAACGCCGGATTACAAGGTCGAATTTATCGTAACGGCTGCTCTCTGAGCCCGATTTGATCAGTCGATGATGGCACCGCAGACATATAGCTGCGTTGCCATTTCATTAATGCATGGACGGCCATGAGGCCTGCCCGACGGCTGCCACACCAGCTTGTGGTTCAAGACGTCCGCTAACGGATCGTCTGCTCCTGTGCTTTGCAGGAAGAAAAACTGTATTCCTAATAAAGCGATCTTTTGTAAGCCTCTTCCAGATCATCATCCAGCTTGCGCTTTTCTGCTTCACCCTCCGGTGCTCCCGTCGTTTCATCGAGAATGATCTGGACGAGCGAAGGCATCTGCCTGCGATCCTGGAAATGCTCAGGGTTCCACAGATGCGACCGCCGGAAGGCCTTGGCGCAGTGAAAGAAGATTTCGTCGATGTGAACGACGATCGCAAGTTTCGGGCACCGGCCGTTGACTGCCATGCGGTCCAACAATTCCGGTTGCATCGTCAGCGTGGCACGCCCGTTCACGCGTAACGTGTCTTCAAAGCCCGGAATGATGAACAGCAGGCCGACATTCGGATTGCCGAGAACATTGGCGAGCGTATCCAGGCGGTTGTTGCCCGGCCGATCCGGGATCGCCAGCGTACTGTCATCCAGCACCTGAACGAAGCCGGCTGGATCGCCGCGGGGGCTGACATCAGTGCGTCCGTCAGCGTTCTGCGTGCCGATGCAGAGAAACGGTGAGCGGCCGATGAAGGCCTTCGCATGGTCGCTCAGCGTCTCCCGGCACTTTATGATGGCGAGATCATGCGTTGGCTCGAACAGGCTTCTCAGGCCGTCCTCATTCTTGATGGTAAACAGCGGGTCGGGTGAGAACGCTTGCATCTGTTTTTCCTCCCGAAAACCTTTGAGATGCGCACGACAATCAATCTGATGTACGTACCTCAAAAGGTTTATTGCGGCGGAAGATGCTTGTCAATCCAGGGAATCAAGCGATGGGTGTGCCCCGGATCTGGCTCAGCGTGCGGGTCGGGGTAATCGCTTCCGGTGACAGCATCACCTCGATGATGGCGGGCTTGCCGGAGGCGCGGGCGCGTTCAAAGGCGGGGCCGAACTGTTCGGTCTTTTCCACCCGCTCGCCGTGGCCGCCATAGGCTGCGGCAAAGGCGACGAAATCGGGGTTCACGAGATCCGTGGCGCTGACGCGGCCGGGAAAGTCGCGCTCCTGGTGCATGCGGATCGTGCCATAGGTGCCGTTGTTGACGAGCACGGTGATGATCGGCAGCCCGTAACGTACGGCGGTGATGAATTCCTGCCCGTGCATCATGAAGCAGCCGTCACCGGCAAAACAAACCACTTCACGTTCGGGAAACAGCTGCTTTGCCGCAACCGCTGCCGGAAGTCCGTAACCCATCGAGCCGGATGTCGGTGCCGACTGGGTGTTGAACGCCTGGAAACGGTGGAAGCGGTGCAGCCAGGTGGCGTAATTGCCGGCGCCATTGGTGAAGATGGCGGTCTTCGGCGTGTTTTCTTCGATCCAGGTCATGATCGGACCCATCTGCACGTCACCCGGTCCGGTTTCCGGCGGCGTCGACCAGCGCAGATAGGCATCATGCATGGCCGCTGTGCGTTCGGCCCAGACCGGCGAGGCCGGCGGCTGCAGATCGCCGATGGCGGCGACGAATTCGGCGGGACCGGCGCAGATGGCAAGATCCGGTCGGTAGATGCGGCCGAGTTCTTCCGGGTCAGGGAAGACATGCACGATCTTTTGCGACGGGTAGGGAATGTCGAGAAGCGTATAGCCGGACGACGGCATTTCCGACAGACGGCTGCCGAGCAGCACGATGAGGTCGCTGTCCTTGATTTCCTTCGACAGCGCCGGGTTGATGCCGATGCCGACATCGCCGGCGTAAGAGCTGTGCGTGTGATCAAACAGCATCTGGCGGCGGAAGGAGCAGCCGACAGGCACATGGAAGCGTTCGGCAAAGTGACGGAAGTCGGCGACAGCCTCTTCCGACCAGCCGGTGCCACCCAGAATGACCATCGGCCGGCGCGCGTCCCGCAGCAATGCCTCGAACTTCTGGATCTGCGATGGCCCCGGATGGTTTTCGACGCGCGTGTAAGGCTTGGCCTCAGGCGCTTCCACCAGATCGCGCAGCATGTCCTCCGGCAGCGTCAGGACCACGGGGCCGGGGCGGCCGGAGGTCGCGACGGCAAAGGCGCGGGTGACGAACTCCGGGATGCGCCGGGCGTCATCGATCTCACCCACCCATTTGGCAAATTCGGTGAAGGCGCGGCGGTATTCGACCTCCTGAAAGGCTTCGCGCTCGCGCGCATCGCGCTGCACCTGACCGATGAAGAGGATCATCGGGATGGAATCCTGCATGGCCACATGCAGGCCGGCAGAGGCGTTCGTGGCGCCGGGGCCGCGGGTGACCATGCAGATGCCGGGCTCGCCGGTGAGGCGCCCCCAGGTATCGGCCATCATCGCCGCGCCGCCTTCCTGGCGGCAGACCAGAACCTCGATGCCGCTGTCATAGAGCGCGTCGAGCACGGCGAGATAACTTTCGCCGGGCACGCAGGACACGCGCCGGACGCCATTTGCTTTCAGGGCCTCGACAATGAGTTGACCGCCGGTCTTCATGGGATCTGTCTTTCCTTCTGTCGTCTGTCGAGTTCTGCCAGAACCGCGCCGGTGTGCTCGCCCAGCGCCGGGCTTGGTCGGTGATAGGAGAGAGGTGTTCTGGAGAGCACGATGGGCGTCCTCACACCTGGGATCGTCGTGCCGTCCTCTGCCTCAAGGTCGATGCGAAGGCCACGCGCCGCAATTTGCGGATCGGCAAACATCTCCGCCACGGAATTGATCGGGCCGGCCGGAACGGCATTCTCGCCGCAGGCGGCAAGCAGATCGGCCTTGGTCCATTTCACCGTCTCGGCAATCACGGCCGCGCGCACGCTGTCGCGATTGGCCACGCGCGCCTTGTTGGTGGCATGGCGGGGATCGTCGGCAAAGGCTTCGATGCCGAGAATGGCCGAGAGCCGACGGAACTGGCCGTCATTGCCCACGGCGAGAATGAGGTGGCCATCGGCAACCGGCACAACCTCATAGGGGCTGATGTTCGGATGGGCATTGCCGAGTCGCACGGGCGCCGCACCCGAGACGAGATAGTTCATGTTCTGGTTGGCAAGCACCGCCGACATCACGTCGAGCAGCGCCATGTCGACCTGCTGGCCTTCGCCGGTCTTCATCACGTGGATGAGGGCCGCCTGGATGGCGGTGACGGCATAGATGCCGGTAAAAATGTCGGCAATGGCAACCCCGGCCTTCATCGGCTCTCCGTCCGGTGCGCCCGTCACCGACATGAAGCCGGACATGCCCTGCACGATGTAGTCATAGCCGGCGAGGCTCGCATAGGGACCGTTCTGCCCAAACCCGGTAATCGAGCAGTAGACGAGGCGCGGGTTGATGGCCTTCAGGCTGTCATAGTCGAGGCCGTATTTCTTGAGGCCGCCGAGCTTGAAATTCTCGATGAAGACATCGGCATCGGCGACGAGCTGGCGCACGATCTCCTGACCCTCGGGCGTGGAGAAATCGACCGCGATCGAGCGCTTGCCGCGATTGGTGGAATGGTAATAGGCGGCAGACAGGTTCTCGCCGTCCTTGCCCTCGACGAAGGGCGGACCCCAGCCGCGCGTATCATCGCCGCCATTGGGGTTTTCCACCTTGATCACGTCGGCGCCGAGATCGGCCAGCATCTGGCCCGCCCAGGGGCCCGCCAGCACGCGCGCCAGTTCGATCACGCGGATGCCGTTGAGGGGTGGTGTGTTGTGGGTCTCGCTGGTCATGTCTTCTCGCCGGTCTACGCATGCTGCGGTGTCAGTTGGTGTCCCAACAGGAAGATTGCTGTTGCCTCGGTAGTCCCCCTCATCCGCCCTCCAGCCAACCCTTCTCCCCGACGGGAGAGGTCTGCCGCGCGAAGCGGAGGCGGTGTGAGGGGCCGCGCGTCACAACAGGCGCCTTCCTTCCATCTCCCTCATACCGTCACCACCCGGTCGCGGCACTTGATATCTAGTCATGAGGTCATTCCCGCAACGGCAGGTGCCGCGGGTGTGGACAGATTTGCCGTGGCCCAATCGGCAAACTCCCGCATGGCCGCCTCGCGGCCGATCTCGTTTAATGTTTCGTGGCGCATCTCGGGGTAGATGCGTTTCGTCACGCGCGAAAAGCCGCTGGCGGCCAGACGATGCGACAGCGAGGAAATCGCCTTGCCGCCTTCGGTTGCCGGATCCTGTCCACCACCGACCAGATGGATCGGCAGATCCTTCTTCAGGCGCGCCAGAAGCTCTTGTTCGGTGCCGCGAAAACTCAAGGCAAACACATCGAGCCACAGCGAGATGGAGATATCAAAGCCGCAGAGCGGATCGGCGAGATAGGCGGCAACTTCGGCGCGGTCGCGCGACAGCCAGTCGGCTTTCGTCTGGTGGTCGGGCATGGCGCGGCCCCAGGTGTCGAAGGTGAGTTTCGGCAGCAGCAGGCTCGGCACGTCGGATCCCTTCAGCGCCCGTTCGGTCTTCAGAACCACCTGCGCCAGCCGTCCGGCGGCCCCGACGGCGAAGTTGGAATTCCACACGGCCAGTCCCTGATAGGCGCGCGGGTGGGAGAGCACGGTGTTGAGCGCAATCAGCCCGCCCATCGAATGGCCGAAGAGAAGGATCGGCAGGCCCGGATGAGTGGCTGCGGCATGATCGCTGACGGCCTTGACGTCTTCAATCACCTTGTCGACGCCGTCCGTGCCGGCAAAGCGCCCCTGCGGCGCATCCGGCGCCTTCGTCAGCCCATGGCCGCGATGATCATGGGCATAGACGTGAAAACCGCAGGAGGCCATGAAGCGGGCAAATGGCTGATAGCGGCCACTGTGCTCGCCAAGGCCGTGGCAGATGTGCAGGATGGCTCGGCCAGCCCCCTCGGCGGGCGCATGTCGCACGGCAAGATCGGCGCCGGATGGGCTTTTCAGCCGTTTAACTGTCTCGAACATGCACTCTTCCTCCGCTTGCCGCATTGCTCCGGCGGCCCGTTTCGCCTAGATAGCGTCCAAACCCCCAAAGACGCCGGAGCAATTATCCCAATGGCACGTCAGTTTATTTATCACATGTCCGGGCTCAACAAGGCCTACGGCGCAAAGAAGATCCTCGAAAACGTCAACCTGTCCTTCTACCCGGATGCCAAGATCGGTATCCTGGGTCCGAACGGCGCCGGTAAGTCCACCGTCCTGCGCATCATCGCCGGCAAGGACAAGGAGTTCACCGGTGAGGCCTGGCTCGCCGAAGGTGCGACCGTCGGCTATCTCGAGCAGGAACCGCATCTCGATCCGGCCAAGACCGCGTTCGAGAACGTCATGGAAGGTGTGGCCGACAAGCAGGCCGTGCTCGACCGTTACAACGAACTGATGATGAACTATTCCGACGAGACGGCGGAAGAGGGCGCAAAGCTCCAGGACATCATCGACAGCCAGAGCCTGTGGGATCTGGAACAGCAGGTCGAGATGGCGATGGAAGCGCTGCGCTGCCCGCCAAAGGACGCGGACGTAACGGTTCTGTCGGGTGGTGAGCGTCGCCGAATCGCGCTCTGCCGCCTGCTTCTGTCGCAGCCGGACCTGCTGCTGCTCGACGAACCGACCAACCACCTGGACGCCGAGACCATTGCCTGGCTCGAAAAGCACCTGCGCGCCTATCCGGGTGCCGTGATGATGATCACCCACGACCGCTACTTCCTCGACAATGTCACCGGCTGGATTCTCGAGCTCGACCGTGGCCGCGGCATTCCCTACGAAGGCAACTACTCGGCATACCTCACGGCAAAAGCCAAGCGCATGCAGCAGGAATCCCGTGACGAAGCCGGTCGCCAGAAGGCCCTTTCGCGCGAACAGGAATGGATTGCCTCCAGCCCGAAGGCCCGTCAGGCCAAATCGAAGGCCCGTATCAAGGCTTACGAACAGCTGGTCGATGCGGCGGAAAACATCCGGCCCGGCGATGCGCAGATCATCATTCCGGTGTCCGAGCGACTCGGACAGGTGGTCGTCGAGCTTGAAGGCATCAAGAAGGGCTTTGAAGGCCGCACCCTCATCAACGATCTGTCGATCAAGCTGCCGCCGGGCGGCATCGTCGGCATCATCGGTCCGAACGGTGCGGGCAAGTCGACGCTGTTCAAGATGATCACCGGCCAGGAAAAGCCGGATGCCGGGTCGATCCGCATCGGCGACACCGTGCATCTCGGTTACGTCGACCAGAGCCGCGATTCGCTGGACCCGAACAAGACGGTCTGGGAGGAAATTTCCGGCGGTGCCGAAATCATCAAGCTCGGCAAGTTCGACATGAACTCCCGCGCCTATTGCGGCGCCTTCAACTTCAAGGGCGGTGACCAGCAGCAGAAGGTCGGCAATCTCTCCGGTGGTCAGCGCAATCGCGTGCATCTGGCCAAGATGCTGAAGGCCGGCGGCAACGTTCTGCTGCTCGACGAACCGACCAACGACCTCGATACGGAAACGCTGGGTGCGCTCGAAAGCGCGCTCGAAGCCTTTGCCGGCTGCGCCATCATCATCAGCCACGATCGCATGTTCCTCGACCGTCTGGCCACCCACATCCTCGCTTTCGAAGGTGATGGTCATGTCGAATGGTTCGAAGGCAACTTCGAGGACTACGAGCAGGACAAGGTCCGTCGCCTTGGCGCCGATGCGCTGAACCCGGGCAGCCAGTCCTACAAGCGTCTGACGCGCTGAACCTGACCGGCTTGATCGTCACTCGCGATCAGCGGGTGACGGTTGCCTCAGGGGCATGCCTTCCGGCTCGTGAAGCCGGCAACGGTTCGTGACAATAAAAAGCCCCGTGTGTTGCGCTGCAGCATGCGGGGCTTTTGTTTTCATTGCGATTTCAAAATTTCCCGCTCATGTCGCTTCACTATAACGGCGCATGATCCTGTGCGTTGTTATGCCGGAATGCGTCGCCTTTTGATGGTCTCAAAAATATGGAACGGAGTGACTTTGTGACTTCAAATCCCCTTTTAGAGATAGACTTCAAATGTATACAGATTTGTAGTGTTTCCGTTTTATTTTCCAGTGAAATGGACTGCCATGATTGGCAGCGGCAGACGATTCCCGCCCGGCGAGCATGAGGCTTCTCGTGGAGATGCAACGGAGGAGGGTGCGTTGTCGCCACTCGGAAAGCTTTCATTTCGCAAAACTCTGTCTTTGCTAGCTCTTGTTCCCCTTGCGGCGGCAGTCGGCCTCGGTGGGATGCTCGGTGCGAGGAACTATGAAAATTACAGGCAGTTGCAGAGGGCGGAAGCCTTCGCCGGGCTTGCCTATGCCGGTGGCGAGTTGATGATGACGATGCCTCTCGAAGCGGCACCGACCAGCGCGCCCGAAAAGCAGAAGATCCGCGAAAAATCCGATGCGACCTACAAGCAGATGATGGACCAGTTGGATGTTCTGGCATCCTATGGGTTCAATGACCCGATCACCCGCGAAATGCGCGGCAAGCTTACGGACACCTATTCGCGCATTCCCGAATACCGCCAGAAGTTGGATGCCGGCGAAAATGATCCGATCCTGCCGCTTCGCTATGCGCAGCCGGTGGCATCCGCCGGCCTGGCCCTGGCTTTGCGCAGTGCCAACCTCACCACGGATCTTGCCCTGTCTGGAGACATTCGTGGCCATCACGCGTTGATGAAGGTGAATGAGGGCTATCTCATTCTCGCCCGCATGGGCCAAGTCTATATCCGCAACGGCAGTCTCGGCAAATCGGATGTTATTCGCCTGGCCGGTGCGCTCACCCAGATGCGGACCTACGACGCTCCCTTCCGGGAACATGCGTCTCCAAAAATCATCGCCCGTTTCGATGACTTCTTCCAGACGCCGGAAGGCGGCAGGATTGCCGGGCAGATCAAAGCCATGGAATCCCTTGAGGACTACAAGGGAGGCCCCGAAGCCTTCGACGGTTGGCTGAGTGACACGGCCAAGCGTCGCGACTACGTGGGCGGCGTGATCCGCGACAACGGGCAGATGATGCTGGACGCGACGCAGGCGCGGCTGACGGCGGCCCATAGCCAGATGCTGATCGTCATCGGCGGCCTTGCGGCGTTTGTCGTCCTGGTCATCGTCTTCAGCGTGGCGACAACCCGCGGCCTTGCCGCCCGCATCCGCCGGATCGGCACCGCGATGACGGATCTGGCAGGCGGCGATTCGTCCCGCTCCATTCCGTTTACCGATCGGTCCGACGAAATCGGGCACATGGCGCAATCGGTGGAAGTGTTCCGCCAGGCGGCCATCCGCAACGGGCAGCTGGAAGCCGAAGCCGTGACCAGCCGCCAGCGCATGGAAGCCGAGCGTGCGCAATTGCAGGCGCGCGCCGAAGCAGAAGCCGAGGAGCGTCTCAACCAGGCAACCGGAACGCTTGCCGCAAGTCTGCGCCGTCTGGCCGGGGGGGACATGGTGTGCGAGATCGAAACGCCGCTTGCGCCGCAGTTTGAAGATCTGCGGGCAGACTTCAATACCTCCGTGCGGCAGCTGCGTGATGCACTGTTGAGCGTCGGCGGTTCGGTGACGACCGTCACCAACGGGTCGAAGGAAATCTCCGACGCGTCCGACAATCTGGCCAAGCGCACGGAACAGCAGGCCGCATCGCTTGAAGAGACCGCGGCCGCACTTGAGGAAATCACCGCCAATGTCGTGGCGACCTCCAAACGTACCAGCGAGGCACGCGACGTCGTCCGTGACGCCCGCACGCGGGCCGACCACTCCGGTTCCGTGGTGCGCAATGCGGTCTCGGCCATGCAGCGCATCGAGGAATCCTCGCACCAGATCAACCAGATCATTTCGGTGATCGACGAGATCGCGTTCCAGACCAACCTTCTGGCGCTGAATGCTGGTGTGGAGGCTGCCCGTGCGGGGGAGGCTGGCAAGGGTTTCGCCGTCGTGGCGCAGGAAGTGCGCGAGCTGGCCCAGCGCTCGGCAAATGCCGCCAAGGAGATAAAGGCGCTGATTTCCAAATCCACCACGGCCGTCTCCGAAGGCGTCAAGCTGGTGAGCGACACGGGCGAGGGCCTCTCGGCCATCGAACAGCTGGTGCAGACGATCAATGCGCATATGGATGCGATTGCGACCGCCGCCCACGAGCAGTCGACCGGGCTTGCGGAAGTCAACACTGCCGTCAATCACATGGACCAGGCCACCCAGCGCAACGCGGCGATGGTCGAGGAAATGAATGCAGCCGGTGCCGGTCTTGCGCAGGAAAGCGTGCAACTGTCCGATCTTTTGTCTCGCTTCCGCCTGTCAGGTGCCGCACGGGTGCAGGGGCAGCCGTCCGGGCGCGGCTCTGCCCGGGCCGCATAGGCGCGAAAGCCTTGGCCCTTGCTGGCTTCGCAGCGTTTACATAATCGACACCGGTGTTTACACCTCATTGAGCAAATTTCGAAAAGGGCGGCGCAGGCCGTCCTTTTCATGTCCGGCACAGGCTTTGGACTTGTCACGCGGCTGAAAATCACATAAACATATCTTTATGTGTTGATTGTGGATGGATTGTTGCGATGGGTCTGCCGCTGGACAGTCTGGTGGGAATTTTGAAGACGGCGGGGGAGCCAACCCGGTTCCGGCTGCTGGCGCTTCTGTCCGGCGGGGATCTGACGGTGAGTGACCTCACCGATATTCTCGGCCAGTCCCAGCCGCGCATCTCCCGCCACCTGAAGCTTTTGACCGAAGAGGGCCTGATCGAGCGCTACCAGGAGGGCGCCTGGGCCTATTTCCGGCTGAAGCAGGACGGACGGGCGGCTGTCGTTGCGACCAATCTTCTATCCGCCGTCGATGCGGCCGATCCGGTTCTTGCCCGCGATGGCGAGCGCTTGGCAACGGTCAAGCGGGCGCGGGCGGAGCGGGCGCAGGCGTATTTCAGCCGCAATGCGTCTGAATGGGACGAACTGCGCCGCCTGCATGTAAGCGATGCCGATGTCGAGGCCGCGCTCCTGAAAACGCTGGGGCCCGACAATGTCGATGCGCTCCTCGACCTTGGCACCGGCACCGGCTGGATCCTGCAGCTTCTGGAGGCGAACTACCGGCGGGCGGTCGGCATTGATGCGAGCCGCGACATGCTGGCGGTTGCCCGCGCCAATCTCGACAAGGCCGGCATCGTCAAGGCGAGCGTTCGCCACGGCGATATCTTCAACCTGCCGCTGGAGGCGGGGGATTTCGATCTCATCACCATCCATCAGGTGCTGCACTTCCTCGACGAGCCCGAGCGCGCCATTGCCGAGGCGGCCCGCGTGCTGCGCCCCGGCGGTCGCCTCGTCATCGTCGATCTGGCCCCGCATGCCTTTGATTACCTGCGTGAGGAACACGCGCATCTTCGTCTCGGCTTTTCCCACCAGACGGTGACGGAGTGGCTGGAGAAGCTTGGCCTGACCGTCGGGAAGATCATCGATCTTCAGCCGAAGTCGCAAAAGCCGGCCTCCGCGCTCACCGTCACCATCTGGCTTGCCACATCGCCTCTCGGTTCCAGGGCACAGGCCCTCAATGTGCCGGCGATGGAAAAAGCCGCCCCCCGCAAATCCCTTCTGTCGGAAATCGAGCTATGAGCACCGTCGCCCCCCTGTCCCGCAAGGCCCAGCCCTTCCGGCTCTCCTACGAATTCTTCCCGCCGAAGTCGCCGGAGATGGAGGATCAGCTCTGGCAGACCGTTGATGCGCTGTCGCTCTATGAGCCGGACTTTGTGTCGGTGACTTACGGCGCCGGCGGCACCACCAAGGCGCCGACCTTCTCCACCGTCAAGCGGATGATTGACGACATGGGACTGGCAACGGCCTCGCATCTCACCTGTGTCGACGCGGACCGGGAAGAAACGCATCAGGTGATCGAGGACCTGCGCCAGCTCGGCGTGCGTCACATCGTGGCTCTGCGGGGTGATCCGGCAGCCGGCATCGGCACCGCCTATATGCCGCACCCGAAGGGCTATGCCAATGCGGCGGAGCTGGTGGTGGGCCTGAAGGAGATCGGCGGTTTCGAGATTTCCGTCTCGGCCTATCCGGAAAAGCATCCGGAAAGCGCTAATGTCGCCCGTGATATCGAGATGCTGAAGCGCAAGGCCGATGCCGGCGCCGACCGGGCGCTGACGCAGTTCTTTTTCGACAATGACGTGTTCGAGCGCTATCTCGAGCAGGTGCGTGCGGCGGGCATTACCATTCCGGTCATTCCCGGCATCATGCCGATCCAGAACCTGACGCAGCTGAAGCGGTTTGCCGGCCGTTGCGGCTCAAGCGTGCCGTCGTTTCTCGATGAGCGCTTCGCGGGCCTCGACGACAAGCCGGAAGAGCGCGCGAAGGTCGCCGCCGACGTGGCTGCCGAACAGATCGAAGACCTCATGCGCCGCGGCCTTGGCGAATTCCATATCTACACGATGAACCGGGCGGCGTTGACCAGCGCCGTTCTGGATCGTCTGGGCTATGCCAAGACGGAAAAGGCCCAGGCCGGGGCGGCGGCCTGAGCCAGGACTTCAGGACAGGGCGAAAGCATCGTCCTTCCAGGGGTGTGAAGCCGGATCTTTTAAACGACTGTTGAAACGGTCAGCCCAACCGTGGCCCTTAGTGATTGTTCTTCGTCCCTGTCAGACGAAAAGCATGGATGCCACGAACACAAACGCTGCACCGACGAGAATGACATTGAAGGAATGTACGTGTCCCATGTCTGTCTCCTTGCGTTAACAGCTCCGATGTAAGTGCATTTTTGAAGGCTTGGAAAGCAAATAATGTGCTGCAGTGCGGCAGCGCTTTCGGCGCCAGCTTCCAGTGCGCCGGCTCAAGCGGTTGATATGAAAGGGAAAATTCTTTAACGGACAGGGTTTACCATTCGTGAATAAATCTGGATGCCCTGTTAAGAACTGTCACATTGCGTGATGACAGAGGCCGAATTTGCCTCATCTGCGCACCTAAAAAAACCTCCCGGGGAAACCGCGGGAGGTCTTTTGTTGGTCGATGTCGATGAGTCCTGCTCGGGCCGAATGACCTTACAGGGCGTTCAGCAGCGCGGCGGTCGGCCAGCCGTCGGCGGGCATGCCGAGCTTCTGCTGCGCCTTCTGGACGGCGACCCGCGTGCCAGAGCCCAAAATGCCGTCGATCTTGCCGACGTCATGGCCGATGCCGTCGAGCTTGGTCTGCAGGAGCTTCATCTCCTCGACGCTGAGGCCCGGTTCCGGATTGCCCTTGGCGTAAGGCGGAGCGCCCGCCAGACGGGTGGCGAAATAGGCGGCCGAGGTCGTGTAGATGAATGACTGGTTCCAGGCGAGATAGATCGCAAAATTCGGATAGGTGATGAAGGCCGGACCCTTGCGACCCTGCGGCAGAACCAGGGCGGCCGGCAGCGCGCCAAAGGCCGTATTGCCGTCGCGCGGCTTGACGCCGAGCTTGAACCATTCCGACGCCGGCATTTCGTTGCCGAGACCGCTTTTCTCGTAAGGCAGGCTTTCCGGCAGTTCGACCTCCTGGATCCACGGCTCGCCGGGCTTGAAGCCGAGGCTCTTGATGAAGGAGGCGGCCGTCAGGATGGCGTCCGGAGCGCTCGTCTTCACATTGATATGGCCATCGCCATCGCCATCCGCTCCATGGGCGATGATATCCTTCGGCAGCATCTGCACCTGGCCGATCTCGCCGGCCCAAGCGCCGGTATTGGTCGCGGGATCGAGATCGCCATGCTGCACCATCTCGATCAGCGCCAGCAGTTGCGGGCGAAACAGTTCCGGGCGGCGGCAATCATGCGACAGCGTCACCAGGGCATTTCGCGTGTTGAAATCGCCCTGCACCGCGCCGAAATCGGTTTCCATGGCCCAGAAGGCGGTGATGACGCCGGGGGCGACGCCATACTCCTTCTCGGCCCGCTGAAAGACTTGCGCATACTGCTGCATCTTCTGGCGGCCGATATCGAGGCGGGCCTGGCTCACGGTGCGCTGCGAAAACTCGAGGAAGGTCTGGCGAAATACGCCTTGAGCGCGGTCACGGGAGAGGACTTTCTGATCGATCGCAGCCCCTGCAAGCGCCCTATCGGCCGCCTCTGCCGAAGCGCCCATGGATACGGCTTCGGCCTTGACGCCCTGCAGGAAGGTCGGCAGGTCGCCACCACAGGCCGGCGCGATCTGTGCCGCGGTCTGGGCAAAGGCGGATGGCGCCAGAAGACCGGTGAGGGCAAGGGCAAGCAAGAGCGGACGAGCGGAAGCAGCAGGCATTCAAAACGTTCCTTTGACGGGTAGAAGTCCCATGTCGGCGAGATTTGTGACCGAAGATGGGCAAGGACCGGTCAAGGTCAATGGCGGGGTATCATTACCGTTAACGGTCAGCCGAGGCGAGCCATGCGCGCCAGTTCTTTTCGGTGCCGGCAAACACATTGATATCCGTGCCGCCCTTGATGCCGGGGACCACGCCCGTCGAGGTATACTGCCAGAAGGCCCACGGTCGCGACTCGTAGATCTTGGCCGGATGGGCCGCCACCGACCGCAGCCAGAAATGATATTCCTTGAAGGCGCCGACGAGATTGTCGCGGTGGAAATCGACAGAGGTGTAGATGATCGGCCGCTTGCCGTAATAGGCCTCCAGCCGGTCCATGAAGCGCTTCATCTCGGCCCGCACGGTCTCCGGCGCCGGTCGCGTCGTGCAGGTTTTCGAGGTGTGGTTCCATTCCACGTCGACAACCGGCGGCAGGCTGCTTGCCGCCTTCGGCACATTGGCGATGAACCAGTCGGCCTGTTCGTCGGCGCTCGAGCAGAAATAGTAGAAATGATAGGGCGCGTGGGCAAGGCCGGCCTGAGCCGCATTGCGCCAGTTCGTGTCGAACGCCGGATCGATCCTGTCCTTGCCTTCGGTCGCCTTGATGAAGACGAAGGATACGCCGCTGCGCCTCACGGTTGCCCAGTCGATGTCGCCGTTCCATTTGGAAATGTCGATGCCATGGATCTCGTGGCGGTCGGGGTGGTTCGCGCCGAAATCCTGCGAATCCGTATCCTGGAACTTCGGCTTCCTGATTGATCCCGTCGACATGAAATCATAGCTTGTCGAGGTGCAGCCCGTCGCAAGGACGGCTGTCGAGAGGAGGACGAAGAGAAATCGACGCATGGCAATTCCGTAGGTGAGCGCGACACGTATCGCTTGGCCGACGGGGGCCGAAGCACCAGCCGAAAACAACGAGCTAGGGTCTTGATAACCATATCGTCGTAAAAATTCCCTTACGCGACGCCATGCCTTCTCCGCCCGCGCGCCACGTCCTATGAGATTACGCTAAAACGCGCCCGTTCTCAAGTGGTTATCGCAGGGAATGGTCTCAGATGCTGCGCCGGATGATCGCGTGCCATGAATAGCCACGGCCGATCGTCTCGAACATCATGTCGGCATGGAATTCTGAAAGGCGGACTTCGAGCGCTTCGGCAAGATCTGCCCGCGGCGTCACATGAAATCGGGAAAGCCAAGCCTTGAGGCCGGTGCGGAACCAGGCGGGCAGGTTTTCCTGCTGGCCGAAGTCGACGATATGCAGCGATCCGCCCGGTTTCAGCGCCGAAAGCGCCGCCACAAGCGCGCCCTGCCAATCGGGAATCATCGACAGCGCGTAGGAAATCAGGATGCGATCGAACCCGTCGACCCCAAAGTCTGCGGCGGAAAATGTCGTGGCATCGGCGACGGAAAGCGTCGGCTCTGTCGCCTTGCCGCGAAAATTGGCGCGTGTCGTTGCCAGCATTTCGGCGGAGATGTCGAGGCCGAAAAGGCGTGCGCGTGGATAGAGCCGGTGTGCCAGAAGCAGGTTTCGGCCGGTGCCGCAGCCGACTTCCAGAAGCGTGCCATCGGTCGGCACCGCAAGATCGGCAATCGCCCGGTCCCGCCCGAGAAGATAGTATTTGCGCGTCAGGTCGTAGATATGGCGCTGGTAGCGATACATCCGGTCCATGCGTGCCGCATGGTCTGCTGCCGGCAAGGGACGTGTTTCGCCAAAGGTCGTCATGCGGCGCGCTCATAGATGTGGAAGCCGCCATAGATCGCCGAACGGTCCTGCAGGTTCAGTTCCTGCGAGCGGACGTCGAGATAGCGCCACTGGTCACGGATCGCCGGCGAAAGGCGGCCCTCGATAATGCTCTTTTCGGCAGCCGTGCGGAAGATGACGCGGGCGCCCGGTGCGGCGGTGCGGCTGATTTCAGCCCAGAGATCGTTGAGCTGGCGGTCGTTCATCCAGTCCTGCGCATCGAGCAGCACATAGCGATCGACGGTCCCGGCGGCCTTGTGCGACAGGAGATCGGTAAAGGTTTCATGATGGACGGCAACGCGCGATACATTGTTGCGGATGGTCCGGTAGTGTTCCGCCTTGAGATAGGTCGGCAGCGAACCTTCGTGCGGCAGCGCATAGCGGCGCACAAAGGCCTGCCAGGCGAAATAATTGTCGCGAAGCGGGAAGTGGCAGGCGAGCTTTTCCAACCGCTGGCGCAGCACCGGCGCAATCGATCCATCCGCTGCAAGGCTTGCCAGTTCGTCATATTGCTGCGGCGGAATGCCAAGGCCGAACAGCGAACTTTTGGCGCTCGTCAGCCAGCGGATCAGCGGCTTGTCGAAGAGCGGTGCGATGCGGGTATCGAAAAACTGTCGCTGTTCACGCAGCGATCCCATGGTCGCCATTTCGGTGAGGTTGACGCCATGCAGCCGCGCCAGAAGGTGACCGGCGGCAATGAAGCGGCCGAGCAGGCCGGTGCGGTAGATATTGCGCTCGAACACGGAGATGCGGCGGCGCCCCGTGAGGCTCCGCTTCTGCCAGTAGGCGCGGGTCGTCTCGTCGAGCTTCGGCGCAATGAAAAGATCAAACGCGCGCCCGTTGGTTCGGGCATTTTCGGTGGCCAGAAAACGTACGACGTCGGCATGGGCGGGAAGCGCGGCAAAGGCTTGCAGCTTCAACCGGTTGAGCGCGATATGATGCGGATTGAGATCCACCACGTCGATGGAGCGCGGCGAGCGGGAGAGGTAGGCCAGCATGTTGCAGCCACCGGAGCCGATGGTGACGATGCTGTGCCCGGCCGCCAGTTCCATGCCGGCCATGTCGACATCCGGATCCTCCCAGATCTGCGGATAGACGAGGCCGGAAAACAACAGGCCGAACAGGCGCTCGGAAAAGCCGCTCTTCGACAAGGCCTTGTGCTGCAGCAATGCAGTCTTCAGCTTTCCGTTTTTCAGAAACCCGGCTTCCGGTGCGATCTCGGCCATGCTCAACCCCTGTCGTCTCGCCCTGCGTGTCAAATGGCTGTAGCCGCCTGCTGCTACAGTTTCATGACGTGTCCTTCTGCCGCCGTACTTGGGGCCGAAGCTCGCCGCGGCGGCTCGGTTCGAAGAGAGCGCCGCGGCTGTCCAGCGGGATTGGTTTCATGCGCCTTGTGCTTCGTCTTGTTCGGTTTTTTCTCGTCTTCGTGGTGCTGGTGCTCATCGCCTGCCTGGTCTGGCTCTATGTCGCCCCGCCTGCGCTGTTGCGGGTCGGAAGCGGCTATGCGGCCAAGATCGTCTGCTCGAATGTGTTTCTGGCCGGGCGCGAATCGGCAGAGGTGCTGTCTGAAGATGTGCAGGCGCCGGGCCATCCGCTGCTTCGCCTGATGCGGGTTGCCGTGGATCGGGATGCGGGGCGGGTGCATGCCGCAATTCTTGGCGCCATCGCGCCGGCAACCGCCGTTTACCGCGAGGGCTTTGGCTGCACGCTGCTTGCGGATGGCAAGACCCCGGCAAGCCTTCCGACAGCCGCTGCATCGGCCGAAGCGCCGGCAAAGGCACCGGTTGACACCAAGGCTCTCTGGCCTGAAGGAGAAACGGTCGTCACCCGGCCGGACATCGGCGACATCCTGTCTCGCGACGACCTGACGGGGCCGGGGCTAAGGGCCGTCGTGGTGGTGAAGGACGACCGCATCGTTGGCGAGCGCTACGGTCAAGGCTTTGACGCCCGGATGCCGCTCCTCGGCTGGTCGATGACGAAAACGGTGAATGCCGCGCTCATTGCGACGATGATCCGCGACGGGCGCATGACGCTTGCCGACAAGGGCCTGTTTGGCGCCTGGAAAGGTGATGAGCGTGCCGACATCACCCTTGCGCAGCTGCTTGCCATGGAAAGCGGGCTTGCCTTCAACGAGGATTACGGTGCCGTGGCGGATGTGACCCGAATGCTGTTCCTCGAGCCCGACATGGCGGGGTTTGCCGCAAGCCTGCCGCTTGCACGAACGTCGGGGACGGGCTTCCATTATTCGTCCGGCACGGCCATGCTGCTCTCGCGCCTGTGGATGGACCGGTTCACGGAGAAGGCCGAGGCGCTCGCCTATCCGCACAAGGCGCTGTTTGAGCCGCTCGGCATGGCAAGTGCGGTGATGGAGCTGGATGAGACCGGAACCTTTGCCGGCAGTTCCTACATGTATGCCACGGCCCGCGACTGGGCCCGCTTCGGACTTCTCCTTGCCAAGCGCGGGGAATGGCAGGGCCGCAGCATCCTGCCACCCCATCTGGTGGAAGACATGTGGCAGGAAAATGCGACGTCTGGCGGGCGTTATTCGCGCATGCAGACATGGCTTGCTCGTCAAAGGACGGGGGAGGGGGCGTTTCGCGCGGTCGTCCCTCAGGATCAGTTTGCTCTGGAAGGGCATGACGGACAAAGCGTGACGGTCATTCCGTCAAGAGGGCTTGTCGTGGTGCGCCTGGGGCTGACGCCGGCAGCGAAAGGATACCGGTCGGACGCGCTGGCGGCGGCATTGCTTCAAGCGCTGTAACGACGGCGATCTTGGCCGCTTATTTCAGAACGTTCAGCATGTCCTTGCGCTTGGCATCGTAATAGTAGCCGCGCGCATAAAGACCGATGGCGTCATCCGGCTCGTTATCGGCCACCAGCCAGGCGCCGCGCAGATATTTGATGGCGTATTTCAGGTTGGTTTCTGCATCCAGCAGGCCTTCCGGCGTGCCGCTATATCCCATGGACTTGGCGGTGGAATATTTGATCTGCATGAGGCCGAAATAGCCGCGCTTGTTATAGGCCTTCGGGTCGTAGCGGCTTTCGCGGTGCACGACGCGGTGGACGAGTGATTCCGGCACGCCGTACATGCCGGCATAGCGCTTGATCAGCTTGTTCAGGGTCGGCGTGCTGGCCTCAGCCGTTGCCGGCACCGGAGCACCGGGGGCCGGCGGGAAGAAATCATTGGACACGGACGAGAGCGGCTGTGCCGGGGATGCGTAGGCGAGCATCGAAGAGGTGCTGGAAGGCGCAGGGCGCGGACGCGGCGTCGGAATGGCCGCATAGCTTGCGGAAAACTCCGGCGGAATGCCGGCCGGTTTTTCCGCCGGCTTCTGCGTGGATCGCAAGGCGGCGGTCTGCAGGGTCGGGGCAATTTCCTGGCTGGTCTTGGCCAGCGGCGTGGCCGACACCGGCTCGGTCATGGTGTGAGCGGTCGTGGTTGCCACATTGATGGCTTCCATCGCACCCGTTGTCTGGATGGAGGTGGGTGCAACGGCAAGCGCCGGGGTGACCACGGGCATTTCGGAGGCCTGGGCAAGAGCGGCGCGCACGGCATCGTTCTGCGCGGCAAGCGCCGACTGGCCGGTCGGAAGCGTCACGGTGTGAACCCGTCCGCCTTTTTCAGCAACGACGGTCGTTGTACCGGCCGGTGCTTCGACAGGCCCGCTTGCGGCAGCCGAAGCGGCGGCTGCTGCTGCAATGGAGATACGCCCGGTCTTGGTTGCCGGCTGTTGCCCCGTCGCCTGACCGGCGGAAGGAGCCTCGGCAGAGGCCAGCTCTGCGGACTGTTCGGTGTCTGCCGCTGTCTTTTTGGATGCCGTTTCCACGCTCGAGCAGCCGGAAACAGCCCCGCAAATCGCAAACGCCACAACCGCGTTGCAACCGAGAATTCGGGTTATCGCCATGGTCTCACTTTCACGAAGATATTAATCCCAACCTGCCAGTGCCCCTCAAATCTAAAGATTTCTTAACTTATCCTAACGCAGGCGGCAAGCCCGGGGATGCTATGCAGCAATCCGGCGATAGCCGGCGCTGACGGCGCGGCGTGCGATGAAGCGTGTCTGGGGCCTGGTGGAGGTGGAATTTCTAAGGCTGGAAAGCCGCATTTTGCCGGCGCGGCGCCGGGCGATCTGCATCTGCAGCAGAGGAGAGGCAAGTGCGGCGAGGGCAAATCCGATTGCGGTTTCAAGGGCTGCCTTCGGCGTTGCCGCAGACGAATCAGCCACCTGGACGAGGAGTGCGGCAAAGGCGATCGCAAGGCCCGGGCGCACCTGAGACATCAAGCTGCGCGCCATGGCGCGGGCAAGCGTCTTCTCGCGCAGGTTGTCATTGTCGGCAAGGCGCAGGCGAAGGCCCTGCTGCAGGCCCTTCACGCCGTATAGCGCCAGATAGGCCAGTGCCGCCCAGGCGAGCGTATCGTGCATGTTGCGCAGTGAGACGGACAGCCAGAGGAAAATCGCGCCGCCTGCCGCAAACGACAGGAATGAGCCGGCGGCAAATAACGGAACGAGCGCCATCGCCCGCAGTTTGCCGCGGGCAATGGTATAATCCACAAGAAAGCGGTTGGAGGAAGACGGCAGGTGCAGCGTAAGCACGCAGAGCGCTGAAAAAATCAGGATCGCCTCGGTGCCCATGTCGTCTCCTCCGCCTCAATCGCCACACAGGGCCGGCCTTTCCTCGCCGCCGGCCACGGTTTCGATCACGCCGCCCGGAAAGGCTGTCCGATGAAGTTCATGACGTCGGCGAACCACGGGGTGGAGAGATCGAAATGCTTACCACCCTTGATACGCGGGAATTCGATCGTGCGCAATTTCCCATTCTGCTCTTCGTCATGGCCGGTGACGCCCGAGACGCCGTTCAGCGCGCTTTCGACGGCCAGATCGACCATGCCCTGGATGAGGCGCAGATCCTCCTGGTTGGCCGGTGCCGAGCGGGCATAATAGCCCGATTTCTGCACCATCGAGCGCTCCGCATGGAGGAGCGAGGCGAAATGCGTCTGGAACCAGTGGCCGACATTGACCGTGTCGATCTTGACGTGACCGAATGCGTCGCGCTTGATCTTTTCGCCAGAGGCTTCCCGCTCGGCAACGATGGTGTCGAGGCCTGCTCCTTCCGAGACGAACAGCGTCACGAAGCCGCAGGTATCCATGATGCCGCGCAGCCGTTCGGCTTCTGCTTCCAGATCGAAGGCCATCTCGGGCAGATAGAGCCCGTCGATGTTCTTCATCTGAGTATTCATCATGAAGCCTTCGACATATTCGTTGTTGCAGGTGTCCTGAATGTAGGCGCGCGCGGTGGCAGCCGTCAGCCAGCCGCAGTGGCGGCCCATCACTTCATGGATCACCAGCGTGCGCGGGGCCGCACTCTGCTCGTTGCTGACGTGATCGAAGAAATGCGCGCCGACTTCGGCGGCCGTCCAGGCGCCGAGCGACTGGCGGATCGGCACCACGTCGTTGTCGACCGTCTTGGGCAGGCCGACAACCGTCAGGTCATAGCCGTTTTCGCCGAGATAGGCGGCAAGGTCGGCCGCAGTCGTATTGGTGTCGTCCCCGCCGATCGTGTGGAGAATGGTCACGCCATCTGCGGCCAGCTTGTCTGCGGCCACCTTCAGCGGGTTTTCGCCTTCCTTGACCAACCCGCGCTTGACGCAGTCGGCGGCATTGGTGAGTTTCACGCGGCTGTTGCCGATCGGCGAGCCGCCATAGCGGTGCAGAAGATGGGCGCGCTCGCGCATGGTCTGGTTGATCTCGATTCGGTCGCCCAGCAGAACGCCCTGATAGCCGGAACGGTAGGCGACCAGCTCCAGTTCGGGGGCAATATCGCTATAGCGTTCGATCAATCCGCCCACTGCCGATGACAGGCATGGGGCAAGCCCACCTGCTGTCAGCATCGCCACTTTCTGTTTGGCCATCGACCCTCCTTCGCGCCTATGCGCCTTGCCAAGAACTGGCAAATGGATGCGACAGAGGATCGCAGGTGTAAAGTGAATTTCTCAAGAAAATCCGGCATTTCGCGCCTTTTTAGGAACGCCTGGTGATTTAATCGGTTCAAATTCGGAAGCGCCCGCGCATGCGCCGAACGACAGTTCGTCACGCGAGGTAAAGCCACGCGGCCGCTGTGCCGGACTGCGACGTTTTGGCGTGTTGCAGAACCGGGCGCAAACCAATCCCGTAAGGGTGAACAAAGTTTAACGCGACCTTTGCCGGCTTGCGCTTGCCAAGGGTTCCAGAATTTGGTCAGGTGCAGCATGATTTTAGATTTTGCATGCCTTCAACTGACGTCCCTGTGGGAGCGACTGCTTGGCAGTGTCGGCGATGCCGCCACCAATGCGCTGTCGCGTGTCGTCGAAGCCATCCGCACCCTGTTCGAAGGCGATCCCGAAACACGTCGGAAGGTGTCCTTCTCCGTCGCCATCATCGCGCTGTCTGCCAAGATGGCGAAGGCCGATGGCGCCGTCGTTGCCTCCGAAGTGGAAGCCTTCCGCCAGATCTTCGATTTTCCGGAAGAGGAGGCGAAGAACGTCGCCCGCCTCTACAATCTCGCCCGCCAGGACGTGGCCGGATACGAAGCCTATGCGGAAAAGCTTGCCGGTCTTTGCGGGTCGGGCGAGCAGAACTGCCGCATGCTGGAAAACGTCGTCGACGGTCTCTTCCACATCGCCAAGGCTGACGGCATGGTGCATGAGAAGGAACTGGAGTTTCTGGCGCGCATCGCCGATATCTTCCGCATCGATGAGGACCACTTTCGACGCATCCTCGCCCGCCACGTCGAAGTGGATGGGGGCAATCCCTACCTGATCCTCGGTGTTTCGCCCGACGATGATTTTGCCGATATCCGCAAGCGTTACAGAAGCCTGGTGTCCGAACACCATCCCGACAAGCTGATTGCGCGCGGCGTGCCCGAAGCCCTGCATGCGGCCGCCAATGAGCGGATGGCCGCGCTCAATGCCGCCTATGCGGCAATTGCCAAGGAACGCAAGGCTGCATGAAACTGGTGCCTGATTTTGCCGGGGCGCGGGTCGATCCGTCTCCCAATCACGGCGAGCGCGTTGGCGGCGTGGCGCCGGATATGATCATCCTGCATTACACCGGCATGGCAGACCACGGGCAGGCGGTGTCGTGGCTGAAGAATATCGAAAGCCAGGTCTCCAGCCATTATTTCGTCTGGCCGGACGGGCGCGTGGTGCAGATGGTGCCCGAGGCGCGCCGGGCCTGGCATGCCGGAAAAAGCATCTGGGCCGGCGAGACGGACATCAATTCCCGCTCCATCGGTATCGAGATTGCCAATGCCGGCCATCCGGGCGGGCTTCCTCCTTATCCGGACGCGCAGATCCAGGCGGTGATTGCGCTCTGCCGCGATTGTGCCGAGCGCTGGTCGATCCGGCCGGAACGGGTGCTTGGCCATTCGGATGTGGCGCCGAGACGCAAGGTCGATCCCGGCGAGAATTTTTCCTGGGAAACGCTCTTCCGCGCCGGCGTCGGACACTGGGTTGAGCCCAGCCCGATCCGCAGCGGGCGGTTCTTCCAGCGCGGCGAAAGCGGCCAACCGGTGGAAGCGCTGCAGGGGATGCTGGCGCTCTACGGCTACGGCATCGAGATCACCGGCGAGTTCTGCGAAAAGACGGAGGGCGTGGTCGAGGCCTTCCAGCGGCATTTCAGGCCGCAGCGCGTGGATGGCATTGCCGACATGTCGACCATCGAGACGCTGCACCGTCTCCTGTCGCACCTGCCGCGCTATGGGGCATCCGACTGATCCAGGGCTGTTGCCGTCCCTTCGGCGCTCGCCGCGGCTGCGACCGTTTCGCCTCTGGAAACTGGCCCGCAAAGCGGTATCAGTGCGCATGAGCATTTCAGGCATAACAGGGCAGGCGAGAGGCGATCATGGCGCCGGACTTCAAATACATCATCATCGGGCGCGGCATGATGGGGGCAGCCGCCGCGCGCCACCTGACGCAATGGACCGACGGCGTGGCGCTCATCGGCCCGGACGAGCCGGCGGACGCGAAGACCCACAGGGGTGTTTTCGCCAGTCACTATGACGAGGCCCGAATCACCCGCACCATCGATTCCAATCCGGTATGGGCGCGCCTCGCCAACCGCTCCATCGCGCGCTACGGCGAGATCGAACGCGACAGCGGCATCCGCTTCTATCACGGCGTCGGTTGCCTGATGGTGGGGCCGGATCCGGAAACTGGCCACACCTATATCGACGGCATCTTGAGCGCCGCCGCAATGCTTGGCGTCGAAACGGACCTGCTCACCGATGCGCAGCTTGCCGCGCGCTTTTCCTATTTCGGCTTCGAGCCGGCCTGCAAAGGGGTCTTCGAGGCGCATAATGCCGGCTATGTGAACCCGCGCGCGCTGGTGGCTGCGCAGTCGCAGCTTGCCGGGCGGCAGGGCGCGCGTCTCATCGGGGAAACGGTGGTCAGCGTGCGCGAGGAGGGCGGCCTTGCCGTCGTGCGCACCGCGGAAGGTGGCGTGTATAGCGCTGAAAAGGCGCTGGTTGCCGCCGGTGGTTTTTCCATTGCCGAACATCTCATGGCGCGCCCGGTCGACATGGCCGTCTATGCCCGTACGGTGACGTTTTTCGAAATTCCGGACGAGGAACTGGCGCAGTTTGCCGGCATGCCGTCGCTGATCTACGAGCCGCGCGACAGCCGCAACCATATCTACATGCTGCCGCCGGTGCGCTATCCCGATGGCAAGACCTATCTGAAGATCGGTGGCGATCCGGATGACATTCTTCTGACGCGCGACGAAGACATGCGGGCCTGGTTCCGCTCCGGCGGACGCGCGAGCGTGCGCGATCATCATGCGGGTATCATGACATCGCTGGTGCCCGGCATCGACACCACACGGATCTCGACGGGCGCATGCGTCGTCTCCAAGACACCGAGCGGCTATCCGGCCATCGGCTATACGCAGAGCCCGGCAATCGCCGTTCTGACCGGCGGCTGCGGGGCGGCGGCCAAAAGCTCGGACGAGATCGGCCGGCTGGGCGCCGAGCTGCTCCACAAGGGGCGGATCGTGGACGAGGCTTATGGTGTCTCCTTTGCGCCCGATTTTGCCTGAGCCGCTTTCGTCTTTCCGGTGGCAATCGGGTTCCAAACCGTCTAAGGAGCCCCTGCCAGTTGGCCGGGCAGCCGCGCTTTACCAGTGCCGAAAGGCGGTAGGGTGAGGAAAGTCCGGGCTCCACGGAAACACGGTGCCGGATAACGTCCGGCGGGGGCGACCCTAGGGAAAGTGCCACAGAAAGGAAACCGCCCCGCCTGCTGTTTCGCTCGGCAACGAGCGCAAGAGCTGGCGGGGTAAGGGTGAAAGGGTGGGGTAAGAGCCCACCGCGGGACTGGCAACAGGACCGGCATGGTAAACCCCACCGGGAGCAAGACCGAATAGGGATGACGCGGGTGCCTCGGCGCTACAGTCCGTTTCCGGACCAGTCATCCGGGTGGGTTGCGTGAGGCGGCGTGCAAGCGCCGTCCCAGATGAATGGCTGCCACGTTCCGGTGTTTTCACCGGGGCCATACAGAACCCGGCTTACAGGCCAACTGGCGATTTCAATTCCGATGCACTGCGACCGGAGAGCGGTTTCGCTCTCCGGTGCGTCGGCAGGTCTCCTGATTGCGCTAACGTTGCGGTGCGGCAAAACCTAAAATATCGTTAAGGTTGTATCCTTGGTGCTGACATAGGCTCGGCTTTTCGCAAATCTTGCCATGATGGCAAAGACTTAACCGTCTTTGCCTTTCCCGTTGCAGGCCCGTTTGGGGCGGTCTCTGGTGAGGCTCCGCTAACCCTTTGTTAAACTTAACAGGTTATAAATAATTCAGGTTGCCACGGTCCGGTGTGGCGGCTTCCCATTGACGCCCATATGGTCCCATGTTATCCCAATTCTACACTGCGAGCGGGCAGGCAGATGCCCTTTCATCGGACAGTTTCGGAGCGCTCCTGCAAGGGGGAACCGGACGGGATGCTTTCCGTCTGAACGGCTCGGTTGTGTCCGGCGGCTTGCGTTTTGTGGGGTGTGTTTTCGCTCTGCGTAATGATGGGGCGGGTGTTTGGCGTTATGAACCGCTTCTTGTCCAATGCGACGAACAGGATCGATGCGAAGGGACGGGTTTCCGTTCCGGCGCCCTTTCGAGCCGTGCTCGCGCAGCGGAACATCCAGGAGCTTTATTGTCTCCAGGATCTCGTGTTTCCGGCGGTGAGCGTCGGCGGTCCGGATCTGCTCGAGCGGTACGAGCGCCAGATCGCCCAGGCGGACCCGTTCTCGCCGGAGGCAAACGCGATGTCGCTGCTGGTTCACGGTGGCGGCGTCTATATGCGGCTCGATGCGGAGGGCCGGTTGATGGTGACGGATTTCATCCGCGACTTCGCCGGCATCACGACGGAGATCACCTTCGTCGGTCGCTCGGATCATTTTCAGCTTTGGCAGCCGCAGGCGTTTCACGAGGCGCAAACGGCTGCAAGAGCAGGGCGAGCCACGTTTGCGGCGCGTCCTGCATAAGACAGGGGATCGGAATGGCGGCAAATCTTGGCGACGGAATTTCCGAGGCCGATGGTGGACCGATGCGCCACATTCCGGTGATGCTGGGAGAAGTGCTGTCGGCACTTGCTCCGGCCCCCGGCAAGACCATTCTGGATGGCACCTTCGGGGCAGGCGGCTATAGCCGCGCCATTCTGGGTGCCGGTGCCAATGTCGTGGCGCTCGATCGCGACCCGAACGCCATTGCGGCCGGGCAGGCCATGGTCGCGGAATTTGACGGACGTCTGGCGCTTCATGCCACCCGCTTTTCGCGCCTCGCCGACCACGCCCCGGACGGTGGCCTTGATGGCGTTGTCCTCGATATCGGCGTGTCCTCGATGCAGATCGACGAAGCCGAGCGGGGCTTTTCCTTTCAGCGCAACGGCCCGCTCGACATGCGCATGTCGTCGTCCGGCGTGTCGGCGGCCGACGTCGTCAACCGCGCAAAGCCTGGCGATCTCGCGCGCATTTTCGGTTTTCTGGGTGAGGAGAGGCAGGCCGGGCGCATCTCGCGCGCGATCGAAAAGCGCCGCGCCTCCGAGCCGTTCGTCACCACGCGGGACCTGGCAAACCTCATCGAAACCGTCAATCCGCGCAAGGCCAAGGACAAGATCCATCCGGCCACCCGCGTCTTCCAGGCGTTGCGCATTTTCGTCAACGACGAGCTTGGCGAGCTGGCGCGTGCGCTGTTTGCCGCCGAACAGGCGCTGAAGCCCGGCGGACGTCTCGTCATCGTCAGTTTCCATTCGCTCGAAGACCGTATCGTTAAGCGCTTCCTCGCTGACCGCTCCGGCCGCGCCACCGGCTCGCGCCACATGCCGATGGTCGAGGAAAAGGCTGCCGTGTTCGAGCCGGTCGGCAAGGGCATGCAGTCTGCGACCGAAGCGGAGGCGGAGATCAATCCGCGGGCCCGCTCGGCCAAGCTTCGTGCCGCCTTCCGCACGGCGGCCCCGCCCGGAGCTGCCGATCTTTCGATTTTCGACCTGCCTGATCTCGCCAGCCTCGACAAGTTGGGAGCCTGACCATGTTGCGAAGCTTCGACCTGATCCTGATCGGCGTCATGACGGCTACCGCCGTCGTGACCTACAGCATCAAGCACCGCGCCGAACTGAAGCTTGAGGAGGTGCATCGCATCGAAAGCGAGATCAAGCTGGAGCGCGACACCATCGATCTCCTGAAGGCCGACTGGGCGCTGCTGACGCAGCCGAACCGTCTGCACCGGCTGACCGCCGTCTATCAGTCGGAGCTCGACCTTGTGCCCACCGAGCCGACGCAGCTGGCCATGCCCAAGGAACTGCCGATGCCGAAATCGCAGCTTCCGCAGCCGGAGACCACCATCGAGCAGCTGATTGCCGGCAATGATCCGGCGGTTGCTGCCGCCATTGCGGGCGTCGACAAGGCCAAGGCATCCAAGCCGGAGCCGCGCATTCCCGTGCCATTGCCGCGCGGGGCTTCTTCCGTCGATGTCATTTCAACCGGATCGGTGAGGCGCTGATGTCCTTCCTCTCCCGCGTCATGGTGCTCAAGAGCCGGGCCCATTTTTCCGCCGGCGCCCGCGGCGTCAATCTGTCTCAGCGCGGCGCAAGCTTTGAAGGCGTGCGCAAAAGGCGCAGCGGCCAGACCCGAACCCGCGTCGGCATCATCATCGGTGGCTTTGCCATCATGTACTGCGTGATCGGCGGCAAGCTCATCTATTATGGCACGATGCAGCCGGAAGCGACCTCCAGCATCATGCCGGCTGACCGGCTGATGGCCTCGCGCCCGGATCTTCTGGATCGCAACGGCGAAGTCTTGGCCACCGACATCCGCACTGTCTCGCTGTTTGCCGAGCCGCACAAGATCGTCGATCCCGACGAGGTGATCGAGAAGCTGCGGACCGTGCTGCCGGATATCGACAGCCGCCAGATCTACAACAAGCTGTCGTCCAAATCGCGCTTCCAGTGGCTGCGCCGCCAGCTGACGCCGAAGCAGCAGAGCCAGATCCTGGCACTCGGCATTCCCGGCATCGGCTTTCGCCCGGAAAAGCGCCGCTTCTATCCCGGCGGCCCGACGGCGGCCCATATCGTCGGCTACGTCAATATCGATAACCGCGGCGTCTCCGGCATGGAGCGCTATGTCGACAGCCAGGGCCTTGCAGACCTTGCCGCCGTCGGCATGACCAGCAGCCAGCCGCTCGAACCTGTCCGGCTGTCCATCGACATCCGCGTTCAGGCGATCCTGCGCGAAGTGCTGATGTCCAACATCACCAAGTTCAGGGCCAAGGGTGCTGGCGGCGTCGTGCTCGATGCACGGACCGGCGAAGTGCTGGCCATGGCTTCTGCCCCCGATTTCGATCCGAACGATCCGGCCGGCGGCAGCGAGGACGGCTGGCTCAACCGCATGTCGAACGGCACCTTCGAAATGGGCTCCACCTTCAAGTCGTTTACGCTTGCCATGGCGCTCGACAGCGGCAAGGCCTCGATGAACGACATGTTCGACGCCCGCTATCCGATCCGTATCGGCGGCTATACGATCAAGGACTTTCACGGCCAGAGCCGTATGCTGAGCGTGCCGGAAATCTTCCAGTATTCCTCCAACATCGGCACCGCCAAGATGGCCGACCTCGTCGGAATCGATGGCCACAAGGCCTTTCTGACCAAGCTTGGCCTGTTGACCAAGATGCAGACCGAACTGCCGGAAGTCGCCCAGCCCAGCCAGCCGCGCGAGTGGAAGAAGATCAACTCGATCACCATTTCGTTCGGCCATGGCGTGGCAACGACGCCGCTGCAGACGGCGGTGGCAGGGGCGGCGCTTGTCAATGGCGGCCATCTGATCGAACCGACCTTCCTGCCGCGCACCCGCGCCCAGGCGGACGAGGTGGCAACGACCGTCATTCGCCCGCAGACCAGCGACAACATGCGCTATCTGTTCCGCTGGAACGGCGTCAACGGATCCGGCCGCAATGCGCTCGTCGACGGTTTCAGCGTCGGTGGCAAGACGGGCACGGCGGACAAGGTGGTGAACGGCCGTTACAACCATGATCACAACTTCAATGCGTTCCTGGCGGCCTTCCCGATCAACAACCCGCAATATGTGGTGCTGACCTTCATCGATGATCCGCGCAGCGAAACCGATCATGCCGTTCTTGCCGGCAATAGCGCGGCACCCATGGTGAAGGAGATCATTCGCCGTTCTGCCGCAATTCTCGGTGTAAAACCCCGCTTCGGGGAAGATGGGGCCGCCACGCTGGTGTCCTATTAGGCCATAATGACCGCACCCGACGATTCGCAGCCACCGTGGGGGTTGCAGCTGAGAGAGGGTACCTATGAAGTTGAGACAGCTCTCCGGTGGGGATTTTCCGGAGATTTTTGACGCGGCCGCCGGTTCGGCGGGCGATATTGAAATTTCTGCCCTGACCGCTGATAGCCGGAAGGTTGCGCCCGGCACCCTGTTTGTTGCCATTGCCGGTAACAAGGCGGATGGCACGCGCTTCGTGGCCGATGCCGTACAACGCGGCGCCTCCGCCATCGTGTCCGGCCAGCCCGTCGCAGCCGATGTCCCCGTGCTCGTCGTATCCAATCCGCGCCGCTTCCTTGCCCTTGCCGCCGCCCGGTTTTACGGCGCGCAGCCTCAGACCATGGTGGCCGTCACCGGAACCGCCGGAAAAACCTCCGTTGCCTCCTTCGTGCGCCAGATCTGGGCTCATGCCGGCCTTGCTGCCGCACAGATCGGCACCACTGGTGTCATTTCTCCCAGCCGCAGCGATTACGGTGTGCTGACGACGCCAGATCCTGTGGATCTGCATCAGTTGCTGGCCGAACTTGCCGGCGAAGGCGTGACCCACGCGGCGATGGAAGCCTCCAGCCACGGCCTCGATCAGTTCCGCCTCGATGGCGTACGGCTTGCCGCGGCAGGCTTTACCAATCTCGGCCGCGACCACATGGACTACCACCCGACGATCGAGGATTACATGGCCGCCAAGATGCGGCTGTTTTCCGATCTCCTGCCGAAGGGCAGTCCGGCGGTGATCTTTGCCGACGATCCCTGGTCTGCCGAGGCCATCCGCGTGGCAACCGAAGCGGGGCACGATGTGCGGACCGTCGGTCGGGCAGGGCAGTTCATCGCGCTGAAGCGGGTCGAGCATTTCCGCCACAAGCAGTTGGCGGAAGTCCATGTCGGGACGGCGATCTTCGAGGTCGAGATCCCGCTTGCTGGCGATTTCCAGATTGCCAATGCGCTGGTGGCGGCAGGCCTTGCCATCTCCACCGGTGTTCAGCCCCCCATTGCAATGGCTGCCCTTGAAAAGCTCGTCGGCGCGGCAGGCCGGCTGGAGCTTGTCGGCCAGGCGAAGAACGGCGCGCTCGCCTATGTCGATTACGCCCACAAGCCCGATGCGCTCGCCAATGTGCTTTCATCCGTGCGTCCCTTCACCACCGGCCGCGTCATCGTCGTGTTTGGCTGCGGGGGCGATCGCGACAAGGGCAAGCGCCCGATCATGGGGGAGATTGCGACGCGGCTTGCCGATGTCGTCATCGTCACCGACGACAATCCGCGCTCGGAAGTGCCGGCAACCATCCGCGCCGAAATCTTGGCCGCAGCGCCGGGCGCCGAGGAAATTGCCGACCGCGCCGAGGCGATCCGTCATGCCGTATCCATGCTGCGGGCCGGCGATACGCTGATCGTGGCCGGCAAGGGGCATGAGGAAGGGCAGAAGATCGGTGAGACGGTTCTGCCGTTCTCCGATCATATCGAGACCCGCAAGGCACTGGAGGAGACGCAAGCTTGACCTGGCTCTGGGAAACCGCGGAGATGATGGCCGCCATGGGCGGCAGGCCGGTAGGGCAGCCGCCCGCCGGCATTACGGGCATTTCCATCGACAGCCGCTCGATTGCGCCCGGCGAGGCCTTCTTCGCCATCAAGGGTGACCGGGTAGATGGCCATGACTTTGCAAGCATCGCCGTGGCCAATGGTGCCTCGCTGATTGTCGTCAGTGAAGCCAAGCTTCCGGCCATGGGCCGGTTGACCGTCCCGATGATCGTGGTCGAGGACGTGCTGGCAGCGCTTGGCAAGCTGGCCGTTGCCGCACGCGCCCGCAGCCGTGCGCAGATCGTCGCGGTTACCGGCTCTGTCGGCAAGACCACGACGAAGGAAATGCTGCGCAATGTGCTTGCCCCGTCCGGCAAGGTGCATGCTGCCGTTGCCTCCTTCAACAATCACTGGGGCGTGCCGCTGACGCTGGCCCGCATGCCGGCCGATTGCGCGTTCGGCGTCTTCGAGATCGGCATGAACCACCCGGACGAGATCCGGCCGCTGGTAAAAATGGTGCGCCCGCATGTGGCGGTGATCACCACCATTGCGGCAGCCCACCTCGGCAATTTCAAAAGCCTGGAAGAGATTGCCGCCGCCAAGGCCGAAATCTTCGAGGGGCTGGAGCCGAACGGCGTGGCGCTCATCAACCGAGACAACAAGCAGTTCGCCTTTCTGGCCGAGACGGCCAACCAGGTCGGCGTCGCCAATATCCTGACCTTTGGCCAGCATGCCAAGGCCGATTTCCGTCTCGCCGATTTCGAGGGAACGGCCAGCGGCTCGACCATCTGGGCGGTGATCAATGGTGAGACGATCGAGGTCCATATCGGCGCGCCCGGCCGTCATATTGCCGAAAATGCCATTGCGGCACTGGGTGTCGTTGCGTTGTTCGGCGCCGATATGGAGGCGGCAAAGGCCGCCCTTGCCGAGCTACGTGCCGTCAAGGGACGCGGCCAGCGTCACCGCCTTGCGCTCGGCGAGGGTGTTCTGACGCTGATCGACGAAAGCTACAATGCCAATCCGGCGTCCATGCGGGCCGCGCTGTCGCTTCTGGCGCAAAGCGTGCCCGAGGGCGGCGGGCGCCGCATCGCGGTGCTCGGCGACATGCTGGAAATGGGGGCGTTTTCCGCGCAGGTGCACGAGGATCTGGCCGGACCGCTTCTTGCCGCCGGCATCGAGCATGTCTGGCTCTCTGGCGCCGAAATGGTGGCGCTGCGCGATGCGCTGCCTGATACGGTAGAGGTGACGCACCTGCCCACCACCGCTGAACTTTCCGATTTCGTTGTGCGTCATGTGCTGCCGGGCGATGTGCTGATGGTGAAATCCTCCCTCGGCCTCGGCTTCGGCAAGATCGTCTCTGCACTTATTGACAACTACCCGGCATTGCCCGACACGGAGCGCCAACTTTGACCGGCATTAAGAAAGTCCCATCATGCTGATCTGGCTCGTCGAGCTTGCGGGCACCTTCCAGGTGTTCAACCTGTTTCGCTACATCACCTTCCGCACCGGTGCAGCGATGTTCACCTCGGCATTGATCGTCTTCATGTTCGGGCCGCAGATCATTTCTTCGCTGCGCATCCGGCAGGGCAAGGGCCAGCCGATCCGCGCCGACGGACCGCAGACGCATTTCAAGAAGGCGGGTACGCCGACCATGGGCGGCCTGATGATTCTGGCCGGCATCGTCGGCGGATCGCTGCTCTGGGCGGATCTGTCCAACGTCTATGTGGTGGCGACACTGCTGGTCACGCTCGGCTTCGGCGCCATCGGCTTTTACGACGATTACCTCAAGGTCACCAAGCAGACCGACAAGGGCTTTTCCGGCAAGGCGCGCCTGGGGATTGAATTCCTCATCGCCGGCGTCGCCGTCTATTTCATGATGCGGGTCGCCGTCGCCAACAGCCCGTCGGGCTCCGTGCTCGGTACCTCGATCGCCTTTCCCTTCTTCAAGGAGCTGGTGGTCAATCTCGGCCCGTTTTTCGTGCTGTTCGGTGGTTTCGTCATCGTGTCGGCCGGCAATGCGGTGAACCTCACCGATGGTCTGGACGGCCTTGCCATCGTGCCGGTGATGATTGCGGCGGCCTCCTTCGGCTGCATCGCCTATCTCGCCGGCAATGCCGTGTTTGCCAATTACCTGCAGATCAATTTCGTGCCGGGCACCGGGGAACTTGCCGTCATTCTCGGTGCCGTCATCGGGGCAGGGCTCGGTTTCCTGTGGTTCAACGCGCCGCCCGCCGCCATCTTCATGGGCGATACCGGCTCGCTGGCGCTGGGCGGCCTCATCGGTACCGTTGCCGTTGCCACCAAGCACGAGATCGTCATGGCGATCATCTGCGGCCTCTTCGTCATGGAGACGCTCTCGGTGATCATCCAGGTCGGCTTCTTCAAGCTCACCGGCCGGCGCGTCTTCCTGATGGCGCCGATCCATCACCATTTCGAAAAGCTGGGCTGGACGGAAAGCCAGGTGGTGATCCGCTTCTGGATCATCGCCGTCGGCCTTGCCATGCTGGGCCTCTCCACGCTGAAGCTGCGGTGACATCATGATCCCCGTCACCACCTTTGCCGGCAAAAAAGTCGCACTTTTCGGGCTCGGCGGTTCCGGTCTTGCTACGGCAAAGGCGCTTCAGGCCGGCGGTGCGCTGGTGACGGCCTTCGACGACAATCCTGACAGCGTTGACAAGGCGTCATCGGCAGGCCTTGCGACGGCGGACCTGCGTACTATCGACTGGGCGGCGCAGGCAGCGCTTGTGCTTGCCCCCGGCGTGCCGCTCACTCATCCGAAACCGCACTGGACGGTGGATCTTGCCCGCGCGGCCGGCGTCGAGATCATTGGTGATATCGAGCTTTTTGTGCGCGAACGGCGCGCCCATGCGCCAGATTGCCCGTTCATCGCTATTACCGGCACCAATGGCAAATCCACCACGACGGCGCTGATTGCCCATATCCTCAAAACGAGCGGTCGCGACACACAGCTCGGCGGCAATATCGGCACCGCCGTCCTGACGCTCGATCCGCCGAAGGCCGGGCGCTACTACGTCGTCGAGTGCTCCTCCTACCAGATCGATCTTGCACCGACGCTTAATCCGAGCGCCGGCATTCTGTTGAACCTGACGCCCGACCATCTCGACCGTCACGGCACCATGCAGCATTACGCCGAGGTCAAGGAACGTCTTGTTGCCGGCAGCAAGACCGCCATCATCGGCATCGACGACAGCCATTCGGCGCTGATTGCCGACCGGGTGGAGCGGGCAGGCGTTGCCGTCCAGCGCATTTCGCGCCGCAGCGTTCTCGCTAAGGGCATCTATGCCGAAGGTTCGCATCTGATTGCCGCCGAGACCGGCGCGACCCATGAGATTGCCGATCTTTCTGCCATCGACACGCTGAAGGGCAGCCACAACGCCCAGAACGCCGCCGCCGCCATTGCCGCCTGCCGTGCCGTCGGCGTCTCCGAGGACGAGATCAGGGCTGGCCTTCAAAGCTTTCCCGGCTTGAAGCACCGCATGCAGCCGGTGGCGCGACGGGGTGACGTCGTGTTCGTCAATGATTCCAAGGCCACCAATGCGGATGCGGCCGCGCCGGCCCTGTCGAGCTATGAGCGCATCTTCTGGATTGCCGGCGGCCTGCCGAAAGCCGGTGGTATCGCAAGCCTCGCGCCACTTTTTCCGCATATCGTCAAAGCCTACCTGATTGGTGAGGCGGCTGCGGAATTTGCCGCAACGCTTGGCGAGGCGGTGGCTTACGAGATTTCCGGCACGCTGGATCGTGCCGTGGCGCATGCGGCAGCCGATGCCGCCGCAGACACGGGCGGCCCGTCAGCCGTCATGCTGTCGCCGGCCTGCGCAAGTTTCGATCAGTTCAGGAATTTCGAGGTCCGGGGCGAGGCATTCGTTTCCCTGGTCGCAGAACTCGACGGCGCAACGATGCTGGTCGAACCGGAAAAGGGGATGTGACATGGTAAGTCGTGCCGATCGCGGGGCACTCGCAGACTGGTTCTGGACGATCGATCGCTTCTTCTTGGCGACCTTCGTGCTGTTGATGGGCATCGGCTTCATGCTGTCCTTTGCCGCATCGCCGCCGGTGGCCGAGCGCATCGGCCTGCCGAGCTTCCACTTCGTCGAGCGGCATGCCGTCTTCCTCATCCCTTCGCTCATGGTGATGATCGGCCTGTCCTTCCTGACGCCGAGACAGGTGCGCCGCACGGCGATCATCATTCTCGTGGTCTCGATCATGATGATGGTGCTGGCACTGTTCTTCGGTGTGGAAATCAAGGGCGCGCGCCGTTGGTTCTCGCTCGGGCCGTTGTCCATCCAGCCGTCGGAATTCCTCAAGCCCTCCTTCGTGGTCGTCTGCGCCTGGCTGTTTGCCGAGCATGCGCGCCAGCCGGAGATTCCGGGCAATCTGTTTGCCATGATCCTCTTCGGCATCGTGGTGGCGCTTCTTGTTGCCCAGCCCGACCTTGGCCAGACCATTCTCACCAGCGCCGTCTGGGGTTCGATGTTCTTCATGGCGGGCATGCCGTGGCTGTGGATCGTGCTGCTCGGGGGCATGGGCGTCGGCGGCCTGTTTGCGGCCTACCACATCTTCCCGCACGTGGCCGGCCGTATCGACCGTTTCATGACCGGCGAGGGCGACACCTTCCAGGTGGATACGGCGCGCGAAGCCATCATCCGCGGCAACTGGTTCGGCCAGGGGCCGGGCGAAGGCATCGTCAAGCGCATCCTGCCGGACAGCCATACCGACTTCATCTTTTCGGTGGCGGCGGAAGAATTCGGCATCATCTTCTGCATGGTTCTGGTGGCGATCTTTGCCTTCATTGTCATTCGCGGCCTCAGCCACGCCTATCGCGAGCGCAATGATTTCAACCGGTTTGCGGTCGCAGGCCTCGTGCTGCAGATCGGCATCCAGTCGATGATCAATATCGGCGTGAACCTCGAACTGATGCCCGCCAAGGGCATGACGCTGCCGCTCATTTCCTATGGCGGCTCCTCGATGATCGCCATCTGCGTGACAGCCGGCTTCATCCTAGCGCTCACGCGCCATCGCCCGGAAAAACGGGCCCAGGAACGCAGCCTGTTTCGTGTATCCAACAGCGTCCCCGCAGAATAGGCCAGATCCATGAGCAAGGGTATCATTCTGCTTGCCGCCGGGGGAACCGGCGGCCATTTGTTTCCGGCCGAAGCGCTGGCGCATGAATTGCGGGCGCGCGACTACAGCGTCCATCTCGTCACCGACAAAAGGGCCGAGCGCTTTGCCGGCAGTTTCCCGGCCGACGAGATCCATGTCGTGCCCTCCGCCACCTTTGCCTCCAAGAACCCGATTGCCACGGCAAAGGCACTGCTGACGCTGTGGAAGGGGCTGCGTGCGGCCCGCCGCTTGATGACGCGGCTGAAGCCGCTCGCCGTCGTCGGCTTTGGCGGTTACCCAACCGTGCCGCCGCTTCTCGCCTCCACCGGCCTTGGCATTCCCTCCCTGGTGCACGAGCAGAACGCCGTGATGGGGCGCGCCAACAAGGCGCTCGCCTCGCGGGTGTCGGCCATTGCCGGCGGTTTCCTGCCGGAAGGCGAAGGCCCGCATGCGGCAAAGATCGTCACCACTGGCAACCCGGTGCGACCCGCCGTTCTGGCCGCCGCGGCCACGCCCTATGTCCCGTCTGCCGGCAATGATCCGTTCCGGCTCGTGGTGTTCGGCGGAAGCCAGGGCGCCAAATTCTTCTCAGGGGCAATCCCGACGGCGCTTGCGCTGTTGCCGGAAGACTTGCGTGCCCGTATCGTGCTGACCCAGCAGGCCCGGCCGGAAGACCGCCCGCAGGTCGACCAGTGCATGGGCAAGCTGAAGATGAATGCCGACGTCTCGCCCTTCTTCGGCGACATGGCCGAGCGCATCGCTGCGGCCCACCTCGTCATCAGCCGCTCCGGCGCCTCGACTGTGTCGGAAATCTCCGTCATCGGCCGCCCGGCGATCCTCGTGCCATACCCTTATGCACTCGACCATGACCAAGCGGCCAATGCGGCCGCTCTGGTGAAGGCCGGAGGCGCTGAAGTGGTGCCGCAGGCGGAACTCTCGCCCGAAAAGCTCTCAGGGCTGATTGCCGATGCCATGCGCCAACCCGAGCGGATGGCGCAGATGGCCGAGGCGGCCCGGCGCTCCGGGCGGCCGAATGCCGCCGTCTTGCTCGCCGATCTGGTTGCAGCTATTGCCGACCGGCAAAATCTTTCGACATTTAAAGGAGTTCGCCCATGAAGATGCCAAAGGCCATCGGTCTTGTCCATTTCATCGGCATCGGTGGCATCGGCATGAGCGGCATTGCCGAGGTGCTGCACAATCTCGGCCACCGGGTTCAGGGATCTGACCAGTCGGACGGCGCCAATGTGCAGCGCCTGCGCGACAAGGGCATTCCGGTCTTCGTCGGCCATCAGGCCGATAATCTTGGCGATGCGGAAGTGGTGGTCGTCTCGACCGCCATCAAGAAGAACAATCCGGAACTGGTCGCTGCGCGCGAAAAATCGCTGCCCATCGTGCGCCGCGCCGAAATGCTCGCCGAACTGATGCGCTTCCGCAATGCGATTGCCATTGGCGGCACGCATGGCAAGACGACGACCACCTCGATGGTGGCAACGCTTCTGGAAGCCGGTGCGCTTGACCCGACCGTCATCAACGGCGGCATCATCAATGCCTATGGCACCAATGCCCGCATGGGCGAGGGCGAGTGGATGGTGGTGGAGGCCGACGAATCGGATGGCACCTTCCTGAAACTGCCGGCAGACGTCGCCGTCGTCACCAATATCGACCCGGAGCATCTCGATCACTACGGCAGCTTTGATGCCGTGCGCGCGGCTTTCCGCCAGTTCGTCGAGAACGTGCCTTTCTACGGCTTTGGCGTGCTCTGCCTCGATCATCCGGAAGTGCAGACGCTTGTCGGCAAGATCGAGGACCGCAAGATCGTCACCTATGGTGAAAACCCGCAGGCCGATGCGCGCTTCTCCAACGTGCGCATGGAAGGCACCAAGTCGATCTTCGACGTGGAAATTCGCCGTCGCCGTACCGGCCGGGTGTTTTCCTTCAAGGACCTGACGCTGCCGATGCCGGGGCGTCACAATATTTCCAATGCGACGGCCGCCATTGCGGTTGCCAACCGGCTCGGCATTTCGGAAGCCGATATCCGCAAGGGGCTTGCGGCCTTTTCCGGCGTCAAGCGCCGCTTCACGCTTACCGGCACCTGGAACGGCGTGTCCGTGTTTGACGATTACGGACACCATCCGGTGGAAATCAAGGCGGTGCTGAAGGCGGCGCGGGAAAGCTGCCAGGGCCGAATCATTGCGGTGCACCAACCGCATCGGTTTAGCCGTCTGGCGAGCCTTTTCGAGGATTTCGTCACCTGCTTCAACGATGCCGACAGCATTTTGCTGGCGCCTGTCTATGCCGCCGGCGAAGATCCGATCGACGGCGTCAACTCGGAAGCGCTGGTTTCGCGCATCCGTGCCGGCGGCCATCGCGATGCCCGCTATCTTTCCTCGCCTGACGCGCTGGCAGGCATCATCGCCGGCATTGCAAAACCGGGTGATTTCGTGGTTCTTCTTGGGGCTGGCAATATCACGCAGTGGGCTGCGGCCTTGCCAAAGGAACTAGAAGGTATTTCGGGACAGTCTGCATGAAACAGGTGAATGGGGAAAAGTTGCTGGCCTCGCTTGGGGCCGGCGTAAGTGCGATCCGGGGCAGGCTGACGCCCGACGCACCGATGGATCGTGTCACCTGGTTCCAGGCCGGCGGTCTCGCCGAACTGATGTTCCAGCCGCATGACCTGGAGGACCTCGTCACCTTCCTGAAACTTCTGCCGCAGGATGTGCCGCTGACCGTCGTCGGCGTCGGTTCCAATCTTCTCGTGCGCGATGGCGGTATTCCCGGCGTCGTGCTGCGTCTGTCGGCCAAGGGCTTTGGCCAGCTGGAGCTTGCCGGCGAAAACCGCATCATGGCCGGCGCCATCTGCCCGGACAAGCACATTGCCGCCATGGCCATGGACAATGGCATCGGCGGCTTTGCCTTCTACTATGGCATTCCGGGCTCCATCGGTGGTGCGCTGCGCATGAATGCCGGCGCCAATGGCGGTGAAACCTCCGGCCGCGTCATCGAGGTTCATGCCGTCGACCGCAAGGGCGACAAGCATGTGCTGACGGCGGCCGAAATGGGCTACAGCTATCGTCACTCGTCCGTGCCGGCAGACCTCATCTTCACCCATGCCGTCTTTGAAGGCTATGCCGACGACCGGGCGAAGATCCGCTCCGAAATGGACGCCGTGCGCCATCACCGGGAAACCGTTCAGCCGGTCAAGGAAAAGACCGGTGGCTCGACCTTCAAGAACCCGCCCGGCCATTCCGCCTGGGAACTGATCGATGATGCCGGTTGCCGCGGCATGATGAACGGCGGCGCGCAGATGTCGTCCCTGCACTGCAATTTCATGATCAATATCGGCCACGCGACCGGCTACGATCTGGAATATCTCGGCGAGATGGTGCGCCAGCGCGTATTCGAAAAATCCGGCATCAAGCTCGAATGGGAAATCAAGCGGCTGGGCATTTTCATGCCGGGGCGCGAGGTGAAGCCGTTCCAGGGGGCGACGACGGAGTGATCCGCTTCTGATGAGGTCGACGTGAGCCTGATCCATAACGAACGAACCAAGTTGCTGGCGAATTCTTTGGATCGGCTCTCGACGGCCTGTGTGGCTGCAGGCTTCATCGCACCCGCAACTGCGCTGTCGTCCGGGCAATCAACCATCTCCGTCGGAATCCTGGTTTCAACGAGCGCTTGGCTTTCGAACGCCGTTCTCCTACATTTATTGGCAAGACGCGCCCTTGGAGGCCTGATGCCATGAATTCAGCCACCTTCTTCTTCCTCTATCTGCTTCCTTTCGTGATTGCGGGAGCAGGCTGGATCGCCGTTGTGCTGAATGAACGCAGTGCACGCAAAGATCGGATACATCCCGGCGAATAGCCTCTCCGAACTTCCAACAAAAAGCCCGCGGAACCAATGGTTTCGCGGGCTTTTCTGTGTCGAACTGACTCTACGGGATCAGACTTCTTCCTTACCCGAGAGCAGGATGCAGGCCAGCGTGATGATGGCTGCCACCAGCAGGTAATAGCCGACATAGGTCATGCCATAGGTCGTCTGCAGCCAGGTGGCGATGTAGGGGGCCAGCGATGCGCCGAAAATGCCGGCGAAATTGAAGGTGATCGACGAGCCGGTGTAGCGCACGGCGGTCGGGAAGGGTGCCGCAAGGGCTGTGCCGATGAGGCCGTAGGTCACGCCCATCAGCGCCATCGAGGCGGCCGAGAAGACGAAGATGGCGGTCTCGCCGCTCGTCATCAGCGTCGGCAGCAGGAAGGAGAAGAGGCCGATGAGGACGGTTATGGCAATCAGCAGTTCCCGGCGTCCCACCCGGTCGGCAAGCTTGCCGGCGATCGGAATGAACAGGCCGAAGACGACCGAACCCAGAAGCTGCACTTCCAGCGCATCCGTGAACGGGATCTTCAGGACCTTGACGTTGTAGGACAGAAGATAGGCCGAACCGATGTAGAACAGCACGAAGGTGGCAAGCGCCACGAAGGTGCCGAGCACGAGGCTGCGCTTGTGGTTGCGGAACAGCTCTGCCACCGGCACCTCGACCCGCTCATGTTTGTCGATCGCTTTCTGGAAGGCAGGCGTCTCGGTAATCGAGAGGCGGACCCACAGACCGATGGCGATCAGCGCGATGGACGAGATGAAGGGAACGCGCCAGCCCCAGCTGAGCAGGGCTTCCTGCGACATCACATGCAGGAGAAGCCAGAAGATGCCCGAGGACAGGAACAGGCCGACGGGCGCGCCGAGTTGCGGAAACATGCCGTACCAGGAGCGTTTGCCGGGCGGGGCATTTTCCGTGGCGAGCAGCACTGCGCCACCCCATTCGCCGCCGAGGCCAAAGCCCTGGCCGAACCGGCACAGCGCCAGAAGCAGCGGCGCAATGACGCCGATCTGCTCATAGGTCGGCAAGAGTCCGATGATGACGGTGGAAATGCCCATCGTCAGAAGAGCCGCCACCAGTGTCGTCTTGCGGCCGATGCGGTCACCGAAATGCCCGAACACCACGGCGCCGAAGGGGCGCGCGAAAAAGGCGATGGAGAAGGTTGCAAAGGAGGCGAGCAACGCAGTCATCGGATCGCTGTTGGGGAAGAACAGCGCCGGGAAAACCAGAACGGCTGCGGTGGCATAAACATAAAAATCGAAAAATTCGATCGTCGTGCCGACCAGGCTGGCCGTCAGGACTCGTGCAGGGGAATTCAATGCAGCAGGTACCAACGGCTCGGCGGACGGCGACACGGAAGAGGTCGCTTGCGTCATAATCTTGTCCACTGAGAGTTAAAGACAGCTCTTTTGGAAAGGGCTGGCCGTTCTTTACGGACATTTTTGCAAAGGTCAAAGCGAATTGAGTCGCTGAAAGACCAGAAAGCGTCCCCCGGTGGCACCTCATTGCAGGTGGTGCCGGATGGCCACAGGGCGGCGGCGGTTAACCAAAGTAAACGATTCATTAACCATGCCCGGTGTCTAATTGGTCTGCGCAGGAATCAGGTCGGCGCAAGCAAGAACGCATAAACCCAAGGCAGTCTCAGGGGACTTTTAATGAGTGGCAAGCACGTGGCAGTTCTGATGGGAGGGCTCTCCTCCGAGCGCCCGGTCAGCCTGTCGTCCGGCAATGCCTGTGCATCCGCGCTGGAGGCCGAGGGCTTCCGCGTCACCCGCATCGACGTGGCGCGCGACATTGCCGCCGTTCTTGCGGAGCTGAAACCCGATGTTGCCTTCAATGCGCTGCATGGGCCAAACGGTGAGGATGGCACCATCCAGGGCATCCTCGAATACCTGCAGATCCCCTATACCCATTCCGGCGTCCTTGCCTCGGCTCTTGCCATGGACAAGGACCGCGCCAAGGCGGTTGCGGCGGCTGCCGGCATTCCGGTCGCCGAAGGTCTGGTGCTTGATCGCCATGAGATCGGGGCGGTTCATCCGATGAAGCCGCCTTATGTGGTGAAGCCCGTGTGCGAAGGCTCGTCCTTCGGCGTCGTGATCGTGCGCGAAGGCCAGTCGCATCCGCCTCAGGTTCTTGGTTCTTCTGACTGGCGCTACGGCGACCGCGTCCTGGTGGAGCGTTATGTCGCCGGTCGCGAGCTGACCTGCGGTGTCATGGGCGATGAAGTGCTGGGTGTGACGGAAGTCGTGCCCTTGTCCGGCGCCTTCTATGATTATGACGCGAAATATGCCGCCGGCGGCTCCTCCCACGTCATTCCGGCACAAATTTTACCGAATATTTACCAAAAAGTACAAACACTGGCCCTTAAGGCGCACCAGGCGATGGGGTGTCGCGGTGTGAGTCGCTCCGATTTCCGCTACGATGACCGTCTGTCCGAGGATGGCGAGCTTGTCTGGCTTGAGGTGAATACCCAGCCCGGCATGACGCCGACTTCCCTGGTGCCTGAAATGGCCGCTCATGCCGGCCGTTCCTTTGGTGACCTCGTCCGCTGGATGGTGGAGGACGCTTCGTGTTCGCGCTGAATGGCAATAAAGCTCCGGTTTCCCGCGGGCGCCCGTCGCAATATCCGGTCGCTGATGACCGCATGGTGCTGCCGCGCCCGATGCGTCGCGTCGTTCGCTTCTGCGTGAGCCTTGCAACGGGTCGCATCCATATTCCCCGTCACACCGGCACGGCCGGCGTTTTCGTCTTGTTTGGCGCTGTTGGCCTTTACGGCATGTCGCTTGGCGGCCATGCGGATAATTTCGCCCAGGTAACGACCGCGGCCGCCGGTTTCGCCATCGAGAAGGTGATGATCTCGGGCAATGTGCAGACGTCCGAAATCGACATCCTGCAGATGCTGGGCCTCGACGGCGCGACTTCGCTCGTCGCCCTCGATATCGAGGCGGCCCGTCGCAAGCTGGCGGATCTGCCCTGGGTCGAGAACGCCCAGGTGCGCAAGGTCTATCCGAAGACGATCGAGGTCACGCTGAAAGAGCGCGAAGCCTTCGGCATCTGGCAGCATGGCACGGAGCTGTCGCTGATCGAAAAGAACGGCAGCGTGATTGCGCCGCTGCGCGACAACAAGTTTGCCTCCCTGCCGCTGTTCGTTGGCCGCGACGCCGAATCGGCAGCCGCCGATTTCTTGGATGAAATGTCCAGCTGGCCGGAGCTGAAGGCCCGTGTGCGGGCCTTTGTGCGGGTGGCCGGCCGTCGCTGGGATCTGCATCTTGACAACGGCGTGGTCATCAAACTGCCGGAATCGGATATTCAGCAGGCTCTCGTCCTGCTTCACCGCTACGAACAGTCCGAAGGGCTGTTGAACCGCGATATCGCAGCGGTTGATTTGCGTCTTCATGACCGTACGACGATCCGCCTGACGGCGGACGCAGCACAACGCCGCGCCTCGGCTGTCGAGGCCCGTGCCAAGGCCCTCAAGAAGGCAGGAGGTCAGACGTGAGCCTGTTCGGTTCTTCCAATTTCGGCCTGCCGCGCCTGAAGCCTTTGTCTTCGAAGCGGTCGCATGTGGTGTCGGTTCTCGACATCGGCTCGAGCAAGGTCGTGTGCATGATCGCACGGCTGACGCCGCGCGCCGAAAGCCAGATCCTGCCCAACCGCACGCACAGCGTCGAAATCATCGGCATCGGCCACCAGCGTTCGCGTGGCGTCAAGTCCGGCGTGATCTCCGATCTGGATGCAGTGGAAAGCGTCGTGCGGCTGGCTGTCGATGCGGCAGAGCGCATGGCGGGCCTTACCGTCGACAGCCTGATCGTCAATGTGTCGGCTGGCCGAATCACCAGCGACGTCTATACCGCGACCATCGATCTCGGTGGCCAGGAAGTGGATGCAACGGATCTGCGCAAGGTGCTGACGACCGCGAGCCACCAGTCGGTGCGCCAGGACCGGGCCGTGCTGCATTCGCTGCCCACGGGCTTTTCGCTGGATGGCGAGCGTGGCATCCGCGATCCGCTCGGCATGTATGGCGACCTGCTGGGCGTCGACATGCATGTGGTGACTGCCGAGCGCGCCGCCCTGAAGAACCTCGAACTGTGCATCAACCGCGCCCATCTGTCGGTTGAGGGAATCGTTGCGACGCCTTATGCCAGCGGTCTTGCGGCGCTTGTCGATGACGAGGTCGAACTCGGCTGCGCTGCCATCGACATGGGCGGCGGCACCACGACGATTTCGGTCTTTGCCGAAGGCAAGCTTGTCCACACCGATGCGATCGGCATTGGCGGCCACCACGTGACGACGGATCTGGCACGCGGGCTCTCGACCCGAATCGAGGACGCCGAGCGCATGAAGGTTGTGCACGGTTCCGCCATCACCACGGCGGCCGACGAGCGCGACATGATTTCGGTTCCGCCGATCGGCGAGGACGACCGTGACCTGCCGACGCAGGTGCCGCGTGCTCTCGTCACCCGCATCGTGCGGGCCCGGCTGGAAGAAACGCTGGAACTCATCCGCGACCGCATCCAGAAGTCGGGCTTCAGCCCGATCGTCGGCAAGCGCGTGGTGCTGACCGGTGGCGCAGCGCAGCTGACCGGCCTTCCGGAAACGGCGCGGCGCATTCTGGCGCGCAATGTGCGCATCGGGCGTCCGATGGGGGTTTCGGGCCTGCCGACGGCGGCCAAGGGCCCGGCATTTTCGACGGCGGTGGGTCTGATGATCTATCCGCAGGTCGCAGACATGGAAACACATGCGGGGCAGGGCGGTCTTCTCGCCACGCTCGGCAATGGCAACAGCCGCATCGCCCGCATGGGGCAGTGGCTCAAGGAAAGTTTCTGACCCTCGATCAGAGTGTCAGCCCAGTTTAGAGAATCGGCCCGCTTGGCGAGGCGGCCAGAGAAAGAAGGAACGGTTACATGACCATCAATCTGCAAAAGCCGGACATCACCGAGCTGAAGCCTCGGATCACCGTCTTCGGCGTTGGCGGTGGCGGCGGCAACGCCGTCAACAACATGATCACTGCGGGCCTCGAAGGCGTCGATTTCGTCGTCGCCAACACCGATGCCCAGGCGCTGACGATGGCCAAGGCCGAACGCATCATCCAGATGGGCGTGCAGGTAACCGAAGGTCTTGGCGCGGGTTCGCAGCCGGAAGTCGGTCGCGCCGCTGCCGAAGAATGCCTCGACGAGATCATCGATCACCTGTCGGGCACGCATATGTGCTTCGTCACCGCCGGCATGGGCGGCGGCACCGGCACCGGCGCGGCCCCGGTTGTCGCACAGGCGGCCCGTAACAAGGGCATCCTCACCGTCGGCGTCGTCACCAAGCCGTTCCACTTCGAAGGCCAGCGCCGCATGCGGCTTGCCGAGATGGGCATCCAGGAATTGCAGAAGTCGGTCGATACGCTGATCGTCATCCCGAACCAGAACCTGTTCCGCATTGCCAACGACAAGACGACCTTTGCCGATGCCTTCGCCATGGCTGACCAGGTTCTCTATTCGGGCGTCGCCTGCATCACCGACCTGATGGTCAAGGAAGGCCTGATCAACCTCGACTTCGCCGACGTTCGCTCCGTCATGCGCGAAATGGGCCGTGCGATGATGGGCACCGGCGAGGCCTCCGGCCAGGGCCGCGCCATGCAGGCGGCTGAAGCGGCGATCGCCAACCCGCTGCTCGACGAGACTTCGATGAAGGGTGCTCAGGGCCTGCTCATCTCCATCACCGGCGGTCGCGACCTCACGCTCTTCGAAGTCGACGAAGCGGCAACCCGCATCCGCGAGGAAGTCGATCCGGACGCCAACATCATCCTCGGCGCCACCTTCGACGAAGCGCTGGAAGGCGTCATCCGCGTCTCCGTCGTTGCCACCGGCATCGACCGCGCCGTGAATGAAAACGACCTGCGTGCCGCTGAAATGCGCGCCGCCACGAAACCGATTATCCGTTCTTCCGCGGCCGTTGCTTCGGCTCCGGCCGCAGTTCAGCCTGCAATGGCGCAGGCGCCCCGCACCGTCGCACCGGTCGATCACGTTGCCGAAACGATCCGTCAGGCGGAAGCCCAGATGGAACGCGAACTGTCGATTGCCACCCTGCAGCATTCGGCCCCGGCTCCCCAGCCGGTGCAGGCGCAGCCCGCTCCCGCCCCCGTGCAGGAAGAGTTCCGCCCGCAGAGCCGCCTGTTCCAGCCGGCAGCCCCTGTCGAGCCGGTCGCCGCCCGTCCGGCTCCCGCCTACACGCCCGCACCGACCTATTCGGCACCGGCACCGCAGGCGCCGGTGATGAGCCAGCCGGCTCCTCTCCAGCATCAGCCGATCCAGCACCAGCCGGTGCAGCATCAGCCGGTACACCAGCAGCCGATGCAGCAGCGTGTGGCGCAGCCGGTTGAACAGGCTGCTCCGATCATTCGCAATGTGGCAGAGCAGGTTCGCATGCCGCGCGTGGAAGACTTCCCGCCGGTACTGAAGGCCGAGATCGAACACCGCGCCCAGCCGGCCGCGCATGCGGTCGAGGAACGCGGCCCGATGGGTCTCCTGAAGCGGATCACGAACTCGCTCGGCCGTCGCGACGACGAAGAAGGTGTGGCTGCCGACATGACTTCGGCACCGGCCGCTGCCTCGCAGCAGCGTCGTCCGCTGTCGCCGGAAGCAAGCCTCTACGCCCCGCGCCGTGGCAATCTGGACGATCACGGCCGTTCGGTTCCGTCCTCCAAGGCTCATCATGAGGACGACCAGCTGGAAATCCCGGCCTTCCTCCGTCGCCAGTCCACCTGATCATGACCGGAGGCCGGATCACCGGCCTCTTCCGACCTTGACAAGAAAACGCCCGCGGTCTACCGGACCGCGGGCGTTTTCGTGACAGGACGTCGATGTGCGAAGATTTGTGCCGGTTCAGTTTGAGAGCACAATGTCTGCGACCGCCGTGTTTTTGGGCGACCAGCTGACAGAGACCAGGTTGCGGAAGCTTTCCGGAAAAATGAAAAGCTGGTCCCTGGTCGAGTTGCCGCGGACGGTGACGGCAAAGGCGGTCGTGCCGCCATCGGCAAGCTGCCCGACGAACATGATCGATTGTGTCGGTGCGGTTTGACTGAGGTTGCAGATTTTCAGCGCCTTGAGGCGAAAGGGCCTGTCAGGGTCATCGATGGACAGGTTGAAATTGATACTGGCGCCGGCATAGGCGGAAATATGGGGGCTGCCTTTTTCGCGCAGTCCGCGGATGCAGTCGCCATCGGCGCTGCAGGGCTTCAAGCCGCTGCGCCCGATGAGTGTGTACCCCTTCTCCTTGTATGTCTGAACCGATCCGGTGAGGTCGAGACCGGAAAAGGTGAGAGTGTCTTCACGCGCAGCGCCGATGCAGGGCTCTTCGCTCTTTGCAGAGGCCCGAAGCACTCCAGCCGCGACAGGCAGGGCAACCGTCTTGGCAGGAGACCCGCAGGAAATTTGCGGCGAAGGCGCTTGAACGACATCGTCTGCCGAGGCTATACCCATATGTGACAATGAAATATATAAAGAAGCAAAAATAAATATTGTGCGGTGCATTATGGCCCGTTGACCCTGCTTGATGGGGTTGTATTCTTCGATCACGGCCCGCTCCCTGCAGTATTTCTAATTTTTAATTTATTTTATGAATTCTATTTACATGCGGCGGCTTTCGTCAAGCTCCACTGTGGGCCGCAGACCGCGCAGCGCGCACTTTTGCGGCGTATCGTTTAAAATCATGGTAAATCAACGCGCTGGCTTCGTAACAATGCGAAAGAAACAGTGATTTGGCTTGGATGCCCTCCCGGCTTATGTACAGAATTGAGAAAACAATGTTTCGACGCGACAAGCGTAACGAAACGTCAAGGCTTTGACGCCCCGCTCGCGGGGCCGGGCATGAGAAGGCACAAGACATGACGATCGGACTTCTGGGTTTCCAAACTACAATCGCCGCCCCGGTGAGCCTCTCGGGGATTGGTGTACACTCCGGCAGCCCTGTCTCGATCACCTTCCAGCCGGCGGAAGCCGGCACCGGCATCCTGTTCAGCCGCCAGCTGGCGGACGGGTCGGTCGCCGAATACCGGGCGGTATCGTCCAATGTCGGCAATACCGATCTCTGCACCGTGCTTGGCACCTCGCTGCCGCGGTCGATCGCAACGATCGAGCATGTCATGGCAGCACTTTATGCGCTCGGCCTCGACAATCTGGTGGTCGAAGTCGATGGCGCCGAAATGCCGATCATGGACGGCTCCTCCTTTCCCTTCATCGAAGCCATCGAGCAGGCAGGCATCGTCAACCTCGGCGAAAAGCGGCGCTACATCCGCGTGCTGAAGCCGGTTCGCATCGATTCGGGTGCCTCCTGGGCGGAATTCCGCCCCTATGACGGCACGCGCTTCGAGGTGGAGATCGATTTCGATTCGCCGCTCATCGGCCGCCAGTCCTGGAAGGGTGACCTGACGGCGCAGGTTTTCCGCGATCAGCTGTCGCGCGCCCGCACCTTCGGTTTCATGCGCGATGTCGAGCGCCTGTGGGCCGCCGGCTTTGCGCTCGGTTCGTCGCTGGAAAATTCGGTCGTCATTTCCGATGATGATTCGGTGGTCAATATCGAAGGCCTGCGCTTCAAGGACGAATTCGTCCGCCACAAGACGCTCGACGCCGTCGGCGATCTGGCGCTTGCCGGTGCCCAGTTCATCGGCTGCTATCGGTCCTATCGCGGCGGCCACAAGATGAATGCCAATGCGCTGAAGGCGTTGCTGAGCGATCCGACCGCCTATGAAGTGGTCGAAGCGCCGGTGCGCAGCCAGCGGGTTCGGGCGCGCGAATTCGTTGCCGTGAACGGCCTTGAGTTTGCTCCCTGGGCTGGCTGAGCACTGATAGATCGGGTTTGCAAGGCCGTCTCCCCGGAGGCGGCCTTTCTTTTTGGGACAGGGTGCCGCCGTGCCACAAAAATGCGTCAAAGCACCATCATTGCGTTGCTCTCCCGCTTCTTTTATGGCTAGAACGCCAATTCGGGCGGTCCAGGTAACATCGCGTGGCAATCGGGAAGTGTCGAATGACTGAGACGAAGTCTGTTGGATTGAGGAACACCGCACGCCTTGCGCTTGTGTCCCTGCTGTTGGTGGGCACGGGTACGCTGGTGACCTCCTGCCAATCCGACCCGGACATCGACATTACCAAGCTCGGTCTGAACGCCGATCCGCCGGAGCAGCTTTACAATCAGGGGCTCGCCAACATGAAGGCGGGCAATCTGACGGAAGCCAGCCGCAAATTCGATTCGATCGAAAAGCAGAACCCCTTCTCGGAATGGGGCCGCAAGGCGCTGGTGATGAGCACCTTCACCAAGTATCGCCTGGCGCGCTATGACGACGCCGTGCAGTCCGGCAATCGCTATCTGAAGCAATACCCGCGTTCGGAAGATACCGCCTATGTGCAGTATCTCGTCGGTCTGTCCTATTCCAAGCAGATTTCCGATGTGACGCAGGATCAGAAGGCCTCCAACCGCACCATCGAGGCGATGTCGGTGGTTGTGCGCGATTATCCGAAGTCGGAATATGTCGAGGATGCGCAGGCAAAGATCCGCTTTGCCCGCGACCAGCTTGCCGGCAAGGAAATGCAGGTCGGCCGCTACTATCTGGAACGTAAGGAATATCTGGCGGCCATCACGCGCTTCCGCGTCGTGGTGGAGAATTACGGCAATACCAATCAGGTCGAAGAGGCGCTCGCACGTCTCGTCGAAGCCTATTATGCCATGGGCGTGACGGAAGAGGCGCAGACGGCAGCCGCCGTGCTCGGCCACAACTATCCGGACAGCCAATGGTATGCGGATAGTTTCAAACTGCTGAAGGGCGGCGGGTTGGAACCGCGCGAGAACCGCGGTTCGTGGATTTCTCGGGCCGGCGCCAAGCTGATCGGCGCCTGAAACAAGGGACATCATGCTGATCCAGTTGTCGATCCGCGATATCGTTCTGATCGAGCGGCTGGACCTTTCGTTCGAAAGCGGCCTCTCGGTTCTGACGGGCGAAACGGGGGCGGGGAAATCCATCCTGCTGGACAGTCTGTCGCTGGCGCTTGGGGGGCGCGGTGATGGCGGGCTTGTGCGCCACGGTCTCGACCGCGGCCAGGTCACCGCCGTTTTCGATGTTGCAGCCGATCATCCGGCGCGCCTGATTCTGCGCGAAAACGGTCTGGACGATGACGGCGACCTGATTTTTCGCCGCACGCAATCGGCCGATGGGCGCACCAAGGCCCTCATCAACGACCAGCCGGTGAGCGTCCAGCTGATGCGCCAGGCGGGACAGCTGCTGGTCGAGATCCACGGCCAGCATGACGACCGTGCGCTTGTCGATACCGATGCGCATCGCGCCCTGCTCGATGCCTTTACGGGCCTCACCGAGGAGGTGGCGACGGTTGCTTCCCTCTACAGGCAGTGGCGCGATGCCGACCGGGCCTTGAAGACCCACCGCGCCCGTGTCGAGGCGGCGGCCCGCGAGGCGGATTTCCTGAGGGCCTCCGTCGAGGAGCTGGAAGTCTTGAGCCCGCGCGACGGCGAGGAAGAGGAACTGGCCGAGCAGCGCTCCCGCATGCAGAAATCCGAACGCATCGCCGGGGATATTTCCGAGGCCTGCGACTTCCTGAACGGCAATGGCTCGCCCGTGCCGCTGATTGCCTCGCTGGTGCGCCGGCTGGAGCGCAAGAGCCATGAGGCGCCGGGTCTCTTGGAAGACACCGTGCAGCTTCTCGATGCAGCCCTCGACAATCTTTCCAACGCGCAGATGGAGGCGGAAGCGGCGCTGCGCCGCACCGAATTTGATCCGCGCGAGCTGGAGCGGGTGGAGGAACGGCTGTTTGCTCTGCGCGCCGCCAGCCGCAAATATGCGGTACCCGTCACGGATCTTCCGGCGCTTGCCGAAAAGATGGTGGCAGACCTTGCCGAACTCGATGCCGGCGAGGAGCGCCTGGGCCAGCTCGAAAAGGCGGCAGCATCTGCCAAGGCAGAGTTCGACCATGCCGCGCGTGCGCTCTCTGAAAAGCGCCACAACGGCGCGGATGCGCTGGCGGCGGCGGTCATGGCGGAACTGCCGGCCCTGAAACTGGAGAGGGCGCGCTTCATGGTGAATGTCACCGCCGATCCGGATGCTGCCACGGCAGACGGCATCGACACGGTCGAATTCCACGTGCAGACCAATCCCGGCACGCGCCCCGGCCCGATCATGAAGGTGGCCTCCGGCGGTGAACTGTCGCGCTTCCTGCTGGCGCTGAAGGTGGCGCTGGCCGACCGGGGCTCGGCGCCCACACTTGTGTTTGACGAGATCGACACCGGCGTCGGCGGCGCGGTCGCCGATGCCATCGGCCAGCGGTTGAAGCGGCTTTCGGCAACCGTGCAGGTGCTGTCCGTCACCCATGCGCCGCAGGTGGCCGCGCGCGCCGCAACGCATCTTCTCATCTCCAAGGGGCCGGCAAGCGACGGCTCCGACAAGATCGCGACCCGCGTCGCCACCATGGCGCCGGAACACCGCGCCGAGGAAATCGCCCGCATGCTGTCGGGGGCCTCGGTCACCGACGAGGCCCGCGCCGCTGCCGCCCGTCTGCTGTCGGGCAGTGCCTGAGTTTTTTTGGGTGCCCGTTCCAGGCACAGCCGGAAAATCGCGTGGCGTCGAAACAATCGGCATCGGACAGTGGATCGGCATGCTTTGCCGTTTTGCGAGGCCCCGCTTTAGCGTAAAAAGACACCGGCGAGGATCTGATCGCCAAGGCCTTGCTGTGTTGGAGAGTAGCGCATGCCCGTTGAACAAAGCCCCGTCGAGACGTTGAACGAGGATCAGGCGGCAGCCGAGCTTGCGCAACTTTCGGCCGACATCGCCCGCCATGATCTTGCCTATCATGGAGGCGATGCGCCGGAGATTTCCGACGCCGATTACGACGCCCTCAAGCGCCGCAATGACGCGATCGAAAAGCGCTTCCCGCAGCTGGTTCGCTCCGACAGCCCAAGCCTTCGGGTGGGAGCGGCTCCGCTGCCGACCTTCTCGCAGGTCACCCACGCCCGCCCCATGCTGTCGCTCGACAACACGTTTTCCGATGAGGATGTCAGCGATTTTATCGGTTCCGTCTATCGCTTCCTGGGCCGGCTGCCGGACAATTCCATTGCCTTTACCGCCGAACCGAAGATCGACGGGCTCTCCATGTCGATCCGCTATGAAGACGGGCGCATGGTGAGTGCAGCCACGCGCGGCGATGGCACGACGGGCGAAAACGTCACGGCGAATATCCGCACCATTGCCGAAATTCCCCAGCGATTGCCGGAGGGCGTGCCGGATGTGGTGGAGGTACGTGGCGAGGTCTACATGGCCAAAAGCGACTTCCTGGCGCTGAATGCCCAGATGGAGGCGGAAGGCAAGCCGACCTATGTCAATCCGCGCAATACGGCTGCCGGCTCGCTGCGCCAGCTCGACGCGAAGGTGACGGCAAGCCGCAAGCTGCGCTTCTTTGCCTATGCCTGGGGGGAAATGTCGGCGATGCCGGCAACGACCCAGATGGGCATGGTCGAAACCTTTCGCGACTGGGGCTTTCCGATCAATCCGCTGATGAAGCGGCTGACCTCGGTTGCCGACATCCTTGCGCATTACAACGAGATCGGCCTTCAGCGGCCGGATCTCGATTATGATATCGATGGCGTCGTCTACAAGGTGGACGAACTTGCGCTTCAGGAGCGCCTGGGCTTCCGCTCCCGTTCGCCGCGCTGGGCAACCGCCCACAAGTTCCCCGCCGAACAGGCCTTTACGACGGTCGAGGCCATCGACATCCAGGTTGGCCGCACCGGCGCGCTGACACCCGTGGCACGCCTGACGCCGATCACCGTGGGGGGCGTCGTCGTCACCAACGCCACGCTGCACAACGAGGATTACATCAAGGGCATCGGCAATTCCGGCGAACGCATTCGCCCCGAAGGCCATGATATTCGCATCGGTGACACGGTGATCGTGCAGCGCGCCGGCGATGTCATTCCGCAGGTGCTGGATGTGGTGCTGGAAAAGCGGCCCGACGACTCCTGCGAATATGTGCTTCAGCCGAAATGCCCGGTCTGCGGCAGCCACGCGGTGCGTGAGCGCAACGAGAAGACCGGCAAGCTTGATTCGGTCATGCGCTGCACCGGCGGCTTTACCTGCTCGGCGCAGGCCAAGGAGCACCTGAAGCATTTCGTCTCGCGCAATGCTTTTGATATCGAAGGGCTTGGGGCCAAACAGATCGATTTCTTCTTCGAGGCCGACGATCCCGCCCTGCAGATCCGCACCGCGCCGGACATTTTCACGCTGAAGGCCCGGCAGGAGGCATCCACCCTCACCAAGCTCGAAAACATCGATGGCTTCGGCAAGGTCAGCGTCCGCAAACTATATGATGCCATCGATGAGCGCCGCCAGATCGCGCTCAACCGCTTCATCTTTGCGCTCGGCATCCGTCATGTCGGTGAGACCACGGCAAAGCTTCTGGCCCGCGCCTATGGTAGCTATGCGGCCTTCGAAGCGGCGATGAAGGAGGCCGCGACGCTCTCCGGCGATGCCTGGACGGATTTGAACAACATCGAAGGCATCGGCGAGGTGATGGCGCGCGCCATTGTCGAGTTCTTCAAGGAGCCCCGCAATGTCGAGGTCATCGGCCGCCTGCTGGCTGAGGTGACCCCGCAGGATGCCGAGCAGCCGGTGGCAAGCAATAGCCCGGTTGCCGGCAAGACGGTGGTCTTTACCGGCAGCCTCGAAAAGTTCACCCGCGACGAGGCCAAGGCCCGCGCCGAAAGCCTCGGCGCCAAGGTGGCCGGCTCGGTATCGAAGAAGACCGATATCCTGGTCGCCGGCCCCGGTGCCGGCTCGAAACTGGCCAAGGCCACTGAGCTTGGCGTCCAGACCATGGACGAGGACGAGTGGCTGGCGCTGATCGGCGGGTGAGGGGCTTTTTCTGTTCGTCCCGCACGGCAAGCGGCCCCCTCATCGGCAGCCGGCATCTTCTCCCCAGCGGGGATACGTGCCGAGCGCGGGCGAGGCGATGAGGCGGCGGCTGGCGCAGTCATTTCAACCGAGCCATCGCATGGGCATCCACAAAAGCGCCGTCGCGGAAGGCGAAATCGCGGTGGGTGCCTTCCACGGCAAAGCCGAACTTCTGGTAAAGCGCCAGCGCCGCTCCGTTATCGACAAACACCGTAAGTTCCAGACGGCGCAGGTTGAGCCAGTTGTCGGCCAGGTCGGTGACGGCGGCCATCAGGGCGGAGCCGACACCGCGTCCGGCATGCGCATCGTGAACGCCCATGCCGATGATCCCCACATGCGCGCGTCGGCCCGCCTGGCGCATCAGGCCGATTTGGCCGATGATCTCTCCCTGCCGTTCGGCCACGAGGCCATGCGTATTGGGGTTGGCATCGCTGAAGCGGCGGGCCGTTTCCGCAAGCGGCTGGTAGGGCAGGCGCAGCGTTCCACGTCTGAAGCCCGGCAGATTGACGAGTGTCGTGATGGCGTCCGCATCCGATGGCTTTGATGCGCGGATGATAAGGTCGGCGTAGGGGGCAGGGCGTTGTTCGGGTGGTTCGTCTTGCATCATTCTCTCTCGGGTTCTCAGGAAAGCCGAGGCAGAGCCATGTGACGGGTCCCTGCCTGAAACCGGCAGGGATGTGTGAACTGATCAGGCCATGCGCCAACCGTCCACACGCCCTGCGGGGCGAATGGTGTGGGTCATCACAAGATGGGTGCACGAACGGATCATGCGGCCAAGGTCTCAGACGCTTTGCCTGCCGTCAAGACAGCTTTGCCGAATCAGCCGGCCCGGATAGAACGCTGGCCATAGCAACCAGTCCGGACATCACCCTTGAAAACCATTGCCATCGATTTCGAAACCGCCAATGAACAGCGCGGCAGCGCCTGTTCGGTCGGTCTCGCCTGGATCGAGGATGGCCGGGTGGTGCGGGTCGAGGAGCGGCTGATCCGCCCGCGCGACATGCGCTTTTCCTCCTTCAACATCGCCGTCCACGGCATCCGGCCGGAGCATGTCGAGGATGCCGGGGAGTTTCCCGAGGTGATGGACGAGTTCATCGACGATTTTGCCGGCGCCACGATGATTGCCCATAATGCGGCCTTCGATTTCAGCGTCTGGCGCGCCTGCCTCGATCTTTACCGCCAGTCCTATCCGGACCTGTCCTATCTCTGCAGCGTTAAGATGGCAAAGAGTGTCTGGCCGCACCTGACGTCGCACCGGCTGAACGTGCTGGCTGCCCATCTTGGCCTGACTTTCCAGCACCATAACGCGGCACAAGACGCGGCGATCTGCGCGGAGGCGACGCTTGCCATGGCCCGTGCGGTGGGAGCGGCGCATGCGCACGACATTGCGGCCCGCATCGGCATGACGATCGGCAGGCTGTATGCCGGTGGCTATTCGGCCTGCACGCTGCGCAAGCGCTGAACCGGCTGGCCGGCGCGCAGACCGTCTTGCATTCGCGTCTGCGATGCCTATCTCGTGATCACCACCGCTCACCGGAGATTTCGTTCATGCGCGCCCGTCTTTTTCTTGCCGCCGCTGCCCTTTGCGGCATGGTCTCGGCCTCGCCCTCCTTTGCCGACGTGGTCGGTGAGGTCGGCGTCGACTGGATGGGCAATGATATCATCGTGGATGCCGTCTCCGACCCCAAGGTGAAGGGCGTCACCTGCCACGTCACCTATTTCGATCGCGGCGTGCTCGACCGGCTGAAGAACGGCAAATGGTTCGAGGATCCGTCCAACAATTCCATCGCCTGCCGCCAGACCGGCCCGATCGAAATCGGCGACATCTCGCTCTCGAAGGGCGGCGAAGAAGTCTTCAAGCAGGGCATGTCGCTGATCTGGAAGAAGATGGTTGTCAACCGGATCTACGATAAGAAGAACAACACGCTGGTCTATCTCATCCACACGCGCGAACTGACCGACGGCTCCGCCAAGATGGCGATTTCCACCGTGCCGCTGTTCAACCAGTCCGTCACATGGATCAACGGCCAGCCGAAGTAATGGCGAACTGACCGCGACCTAACGCCAAAAACCCCGGTCGCGAAGACCGGGGCGGCGTCTTTCATCCAGCAGCAGGCACGTCGAAATCAGGCGGCCTGGGCGAGCTCGTCGGCAATCACCGTGTCGAGGTTCAGGAAGCAGACCATGGTCTTTTCCAGTGCCACGATGCCGCGGCAGAAGGCACGCTGGGCTTCCGGAATGATTTCCGGCGCCGGCTGCAGGTCTTCGCTCTTGATCGTCATCATATCCGATACCTGCTCGACGAGCAGGCCGACCAGCTTGCCGGCAATGTCGGTCACGATGATTGCCGCCCGTTCCGACGGTTCGGTCATCTTCATGCCGAGACGGCAGGCCATGTCGATGACCGGGATAACCGCGCCGCGCAGGTTGATGAGGCCCAGTACGTAAGGCGGCGTATGCGGCATCGGCGTCACCGGAGCCCAGCCGCGGATTTCGCGGATGGCCATGATGTCGATGCAGAACTCCTGGTCGCCCAGGTGGAAGGAGACGATCTCGAGATAGGCGCCGGTCTTCTTGATAGCGTTCGTCATGGTTAGAATTCTTCCCATTTTTCTTTGGTGGCGACGGCGGTTGCACCCGCTGAAGGCCTGCTGCTGCTGGTGATGGCGCCTGCAACCCGGTTCATCAGGCTGCGGGCGGGAGAGGGACGCGAGACGACGGCGGCGGCTGCCGTATCGACCGCGCGGGGTCCGGTACCTTCGACGCGGAACTGGCCCATCAGGCGGGTGAGGTTTTCCGCGTCGCTGGCCAGCGTATGGCTGGAGGCATTGGTTTCCTCCACCATGGCGGCGTTCTTCTGGGTGGTCTGGTCCATCTGCGAGATGGCGGTATTGATCTCGGACAGGCCGACGAACTGTTCGCGCGCCGACGTCACGATCGCGCCGACATCGTCGTTGATCTTCAGGACGTCGTCGCCGATGCGGTGCAGGGCTTCGCCGGTTGCACGCACAAGGGCTACGCCCGTCTGCACTTCGCCGCTGGAGCGGGTGACGAGCGCCTTGATATCCTTGGCAGCGCCCGAGGCCCGTCCGGCAAGCTCACGCACTTCCTGGGCCACGACCGCAAAGCCCTTACCGGCTTCACCGGCGCGGGCGGCCTCGACGCCGGCGTTCAGCGCCAGAAGGTTGGTCTGGAAGGCGATTTCCTCGACCACGTTGATGATCTTGCCGATTTCGCCGGTCGCACCTTCGATGCGCTCCATGGCGGCCATCGCATCGGTGACCACCTGCGAGGAGCGCTCGGCATAATCCTTGGCGTTGCTCACCATCTGGCTTGCGCCTTCGGCCCGTTCGGTTGCCGTGCGCACCGTGCGGGTGATCTGCTCAAGGGCCGCCGAGGTTTCCTCAAGCGCTGCCGCCTGCTGTTCTGTGCGCTTGGCCAGATCATCGGCGGCCGAACGCATCTGCTGGGCATTGGCCTGGATGGAGCTGGAGCTGCCGGAAATCTCCGTCATGATCAGGCGCAGCTTCTCGGTCAGCCGGTTGAAGTCGGCGCGGACCGGCTCCAGATCCTCGCGGAAGGGCCGATCGATGACGATGCTGAGGTCACCTTCCGAGAGGCGGGTGAGGGCGGCGGCCAGCGCCTGCGTTGCCGTCTTGATCGCCTCCGCCTCCGCCTTCTGCAGTGCGTCGCGCTCGCGCGTAGCTTCTTCGGTGCGGCTGCGCTCTTCCTGCGTCTGCTGCTCGAGCGTTATCTTGTCGAGGCTTGCCTGGCGGAAGATTTCCGTCGCCCGGGCCATGTCGGCGATCTCGTCGCTGCCCTGGGTCCCAGGAACCGGGGTCTGGCAGTCGCCGGCGACAATACGCTGCATGCTGTCCTTCAGGTTGCGGATGCCGCGGCGGATGGCGCCGCCATGGATGAACTGCAGGATGCCGACCACGGCCATGGAGAAGAGACCGCAGAGAAACTGGATCCACAGCGAATTTCTGGAGATGCCTTGCACCGTGTCGATGCTGTCAGACGCAAGGGCGCTTCCAAGTGTCGATATGTTGCTGAGCGTCGAGGTGATCTTGTCGCCGGCAGCGTCGATCGCATCATCGATGGCTTCAAAGGCTTCATCCGAGCCGCGCGTCTCAACCAGTTTGGTCAGGTCCACCTGAATGGCCTGTACGGCTTTTGCAAGGTCGCTTGGAAATGTCGCAGCCAGCTCCGGGCGCCCGGCATCAGCGGCAAGCCGGGTGACGACGGCTGTGCCCTCGGTGAGTTTCTTCGCCGTATCGGCAACCAGTTGCAGGCGTTCGGGCTTAACGTGTCCTTCGTCCTTGTCGACGATGGTGTCCATGGCCGCCAGGATCATTTCGAGGCTGTCGGCCCTCAGTGCATTCAACCGATCGACATCCTGGTTGATCACGACGGCCCGATTGAGGCCTGATTCGACACGCGCCTGCTGATACCAGCCGACCGCCACGATCGCGCCCATGCCCACAAAGGCCGTGGCGCCGAGCGTCATCAGGCGCTGGCTTACCGACATTGTCCTGCTGCCGTATGTGCTGGTCATGAGTGCTGCTGGTTCCTGTTGAAGCTTTGGCGGAGAGAGAAGGAGGCTTGCTGCGTCGATATGGCTCCTGAAAGGCGCCATCATGCACCGGCCGTTACGTCAACGCGCAGCAAAACTGTCTCAAACAGGTGTTAAACATTCGCTAATCCTGATATGACGAATGGAACTTCAACCAACTGCAGTGTTGCGCTAGAAACTTTCCATGCGGTTACCTGATTATCCTTCATATTTGCCTTTCGGGCTTGCGGCAGGCTTGTTTCTCGCCGGCGCCTGCGGTTTTGCCGCCTATGGCTGGATCCAGCATGGTGCGGCGATCTATCTGGCACTGTCGCAGAACTTTGCCGCCTGGTGCCTCTAGGTGCCCGATGAGGCGGCTTGCTGCACTCGCCTGCGACGATGCAGCGCGCTTTATTCCAACATCCTGTTCGTGAATTGCGGCTCACCCTCGCAAGGGGTAAGGAGGTGGGATATCTTGACCGCCGGGAGCCCGCATTCGCCATGAAGACCATCCGAATAGCCTTATGGATTGCCTGTGCCGTCATGGCCGGTGTGCTCGGCTGGCTGACGCTCGAAGTCACGCGCTCCAACAAGGATATTGCGGAGGGGCCGTTTGGCGTTCCCTTCACGCTGGTGGCCCAGAACGGGCAGCCGATCACCGAAAAGGCGTTTCAGGACAAGCCCACGGCGTTGTTCTTCGGGTTCACCCATTGCCCGGAAGTGTGCCCCACCACGCTGTTTGAACTGAACGGCTGGCTGCACCAGGTGGATCCGGACGGCACGAAGCTCAACGCCTATTTCGTCACCGTCGATCCGGAGCGAGATCCGCCGGAACTGCTCGGCCGCTATGTGTCCAATGTCACCGACCGCGTGGTCGGCATTTCCGGCGATCCGGCCAAGATAGCCGAGGTGATCAAGGGGTTCCGCGTCTATGCCCGCAAGGTGCCGGTGGACGAGAAGGATCCGAACGGCGACTACACCATGGATCACACCGCCTCGGTGTTTCTGCTCAACAATGGCGGCCGTTTTGCCGGCACGATCGCCTATGGCGAAAACGCGGATACGGCGATGAAGAAGCTGCAAAACCTCATCAAGGGCTGATCGCCTGGTGAAGATCCGAGCTGTTGCTTGATAGGGCCGACGATTTTGTGGCATGGCTGATCTTCGTGTCGAGCGGCCCGGGGATGTCGGTCGCGGAATGCCAGCTGCAGAAAGAACCAGACCTTGAGTGAGATCCGCCTCTACGTCACCGTCACCGAGCGCGAATCGGAAGACATCCTTGACCTTCTGTCGCTTTGCTTCGGCGAAGAGGATTTTGCCATCGGCACCACGGAAGTGGACGAAAAGGCAGACCGCTGGGAAGCCTCTGTCTACATGATGCGCGACGACGAGGACGAGGTCCGCGCGCGGTTTGAGGAAACCATCGGCGAGGCCTATCCGGGGCTTGCGATCGAGCGCGAGGTCCTGCCCGATATCGACTGGATTGCAAAATCGCTAGAGGGCCTGAAGCCGGTGCGCGCCGGGCGCTTCCTCGTCCATGGTTCGCATGATCGCGACAAGGCGCGCCCGGGGGATCTCGCCATCGAGATCGATGCCGGCCAGGCATTCGGTACCGGACATCACGGCACCACGGCCGGCTGTCTGGAAACCATTGCCCGAGTCATGCGCGCGCACCCGCTGCGCAATGCGCTTGATCTTGGCACCGGAAGCGGAGTCCTCGCCATCGCTGTGCGAAAGCTTGCGCCTATCCCGGTTCTGGCGACCGACATCGATCCGGTTGCCGTGCGGGTGGCGGCGGACAATGTCCGCCTCAACGGGATCGCTCAGGGCATCACGCTGGAAACCGCGCCGGGTTTTCACTCGTCGGCCTTCCGTCGCCACGGCCCGTTCGACCTCATCATTGCCAACATCCTGGCGCGGCCACTGATCAAGATGGCGCCGCAGCTTGCAACACACCTTTCACCGGGCGGCGATGTCATCCTGTCGGGGATTCTGGCCTCGCAGCGGTGGAAGGTGATTGCCGCCTATAATGGCGCAGGCCTTGCCCATGTACGTACCATCTGGCGCAATGGCTGGGTGACAATCCATCTGCGCCACGGCGCCTGAGTTTTTGGCCCTGCGGCAATTTCAAGTGACATCGCGCCCGAACGGAATAGCCCCTATCGAAAGTTGAACCATGTTCCAGTCCTTCGACACCACCTCGTCTCCCGCTTCCGGTCCCTCGCGCGTCAAGGCGCTGCGTGAGCGTTTCGATGCCCTCGGTATCGATGGCTTCCTGGTGCCGCGTGCCGATGAGTACCAGGGGGAATATGTGCCGGCCTCGGCCGAGCGTCTGTCGTGGCTGACCGGCTTTACCGGGTCAGCCGGCATGGCACTTATTCTGCGGTCGCAGGCGATCGTTTTTGTCGATGGGCGCTATACGACGCAGCTCGTGCAGCAGGTGGACGCCGCGACCTTCACCCCCGGCGATCTCGTCGGCGAGCCGCCGCACAGTTGGATTGCTGCCCATGCGCCGAAGGGCCTGCGTCTCGGCATCGATCCGTGGCTGCACAGCGGCGCGGAGGTCAAGCGTCTGACGGCCGCCCTTGCCGGGCGCGACGGCAGCCTCGTGATGCTGGACCACAATCCGCTCGACGCGATCTGGCAGGACCGCCCGGCCGAGCCGATGGGCGCTGTTGCCGTGCAGCAGGAGGCGCATGCGGGCAAGCCCGCGGCAGACAAGATTGCGGCGATCGCCCAGGAGCTTGCCGAAAAGGGCGCCCATGCGGTGCTGATTGCCGATCCCTCCTCGATTGCCTGGATCTTCAATGTCCGCGGCGCCGACGTGCCCCATACGCCGCATCCGCTGGCACGGGCCATTTTGCTTGCCGACGGCACGGCCGAACTGTTCATCGACGCCCGCAAGCTCGGCCCTGAGGCGGCGCGCCATCTGGAGGGTCTCGCACGTCGTCTCGATCCGGCAGAACTCGCGGACCGTCTTGCGTATCACGCAAAGGGGGGCGCCAAGATCCATGTCGACGCCGATGCCACGTCGATTGCGCTCACCCGCGTCATCGAGGAAGCCGGCGGCGTGGTGGTCGAGGCGACCGATCCGGCCCGTCTGCCGCGCGCGATCAAGAATGCCGTGGAACTTCGCGGTTCGGCAGACGCCCATGTGCAGGACGGTGCCGCCATGGTGGCCTTCCTGCATTGGCTGGACACGCAGCAGCCCGGCACAGTGAGCGAGATCAAGGCAGTGAATGTGCTCGAAGCATTTCGCGCCCGCGTTGGCGAAAGCTTGCAGAACCCGCTCAAGGACATTTCCTTCGATACCATATCGGGCGCCGGCGAGCACGGCGCGATCATGCACTACCGGGTAACGACCGAGACGGACCGGATGCTTTTGCCCGGCGAACTTTTTCTGATCGATTCGGGCGCCCAATACATCAACGGCACGACGGATATCACGCGCACGGTCGCCATCGGCGCGGTGCCGGACGAGCAGAAGAAATTCTTCACGCTGGTGCTGAAGGGGATGATCGCCATTTCGCTGGCGCGCTTCCCCAAGGGCTCGCGCGGCTGCGACCTCGATCCGCTGGCGCGCATTGCGCTGTGGAAGGCCGGGGCCGACTTTGCCCATGGCACGGGCCATGGCGTCGGCTCCTATCTCTCCGTGCACGAGGGGCCGCAGCGGATTGCGCGTCTGTCGACGCAGGAGCTGCTGCCCGGCATGATTCTCTCCAACGAGCCGGGCTATTACCGTCCCGGTTCGTTCGGCATCCGCATCGAAAACCTTGTCTATGTGACCGAACTGCAGGCCATCGCCGGCGGTGATCTGCCGATGATGGGGTTCGAGACGCTGACCTGGTGCCCGATTGACCGGCGCCTGGTGGTCAAGGCCCTGCTAACCGAGGAAGAGCATCAATGGCTCGATGCCTATCACCAGACGGTGCGGGTAAAACTGTCGCCGCTGATCTCCGATCGGGAGGTGCTCTCCTGGCTGGAACAGGCCACCCAGCCGCTCTGACGCCGTCAGGACAGGAAAAGGTGGCGCAGCAGAAGGGCTGCGCCCCAGCCGGCAATCAACAGCGGCAGGCCGGGATGGCGAAGGCCGACCAGCAGCGCCACGATCATGGCAATCTTCACCTCGATACCACCATCGAAAAAGGCGGGCGCCACCAGCGTGGTCAGCACGGCTGCCGGAACCGCATTGAGCGCGGTTTCCAGCCGTGGCGGGATGCGTGTCATCGCACTGACGAGCAGATGTCCGCCGATCCGGGTCAGATAGGTCGCAAGGCCCGCGGCAAGGATGACCAGTGCGGTGTGAAGATCGGTCAGATGTTCCATCAGGAGGTTTCCCCGGCATCGGCGGTCTTGGCCGGTTTGTGAAGGACAAGGGCCGCGATAACGCCGGCCAGGGCACCTATGCTCACATGCCAGGGCGAACCGACGGTGTGCATGGCAAGGATCGAGGCAGTGGCGCTGATCGGCACCACGATGGAAAACAGAGGGCGGCGGCGAAAGCCAAGGACGAGGCCGAGAAAATAGACCGGCAAAAGCACGTCGAAGCCCAGAGCGGCCGGATCGCCGACCAGACGCCCGAACAGGGCACCGATAGCGGAACTGGCAACCCATAGCCCATAGACCACGAAGGCCATGCCGAAATACCAGGAGGGCTCGACCTTTCCGTTGCGGTCCACCTGTTTCGACGCTTCTGCAAACTGCGGGTCCGTCAGGAAGAACAGGGCGGAAAAGCGCGCGAGCGGCGAATAGGCACGCAGATGCGGGGAAAGCGCCGCCGAATAAAGGATGTGGCGGAAATTGACCGCAAACACCGACAGGACGATCAGCCAGGCCGGCACGTGCGTCCCGAACATCTGGACACCGACCAACTGGCTTGCGCCGCCAAAAATGACGCCGCTCATCATGGTCGCCTCAAGGGGCGTCATGCCCCCATCGACGGCCACGGCACCGAACAGCAGCCCGAAGGGCAGCGTCGAAAACCCGACGACCATTCCGGCTCTGGCGCCTTGGCGGAAAAATGAACTGCTCATGGACTGATCTCCCGATAGGCCCCGCTGGTAAAGCGCTGGGGCCCTTCGGACAAGACAGGAATACTGATATCATCATGCATAGGATTGAAACCGGCCTTTGATGTGCGCAGGCCACGTTCGATTCGCAACAGCCGTGAAGCGTCAGTCGGCGAGGATCTCGCTGCTGGTCACGATGGCGACGCCAGCGTCGCGCATTTCGGCAATGGCGGCGGCAACGCCTGCCGCGTCGATGCCGCGGCTGGCATCCGAAATGAAGCGCACCTTCACATCCGGCAGCATGGCGCGCGCGTCGAGGGCGGAAAATTTGACGCAGTAGTCGGTTGCCAGACCGCAGATGTCGAGTTCGCTCACCTGCTGGGCGCGCAGATAGCCGGCAAGGCCGGTGATGGCCGCCTGATCATTGTCGCGAAAGGCCGAATAGCTGTCGACGGCCGGATTCTCGCCCTTCTGCTGGATGTAGTCGATGGCATCAACATTGAGATCGGCATGAAATTCCGCGTCCGGCGTGCCTTGCACGCAGTGATCGGGCCAAAGCACCTGCGGCTTTCCCGACAGCGTTCCCATGTCGAAGGGCTTTGCTCCAGGGTGCTGCGAGGCAAAGCTACCATGATGATCCGGATGCCAGTCCTGCGAGGCCGCCACCAGATCGTAGGATCCTTCCTCGATGAGCCTGTTGACGATGGGCACGATCCGGTCACCGTCTGCGACCGGCAGGTTGCCGCCCGGGCAAAAACCGTTCTGGATGTCGATGAGCAGCAGCGCCTTCATGATCGTCTCCCTGCGTGATGATCGCCCAAGATGCCAAGCCTGTCGTGCGGGATCAAGCGTTCGCGGTTTGCGTGGAATGTCTTTCTGCAGTCCGCGCGCAAGTTGGAAGGTGATGCCTCGAACCAGCGGGAGTTCTGCCCTACCTGAAGCACATAATTTCAGGAGATTGTCATGACCTTTGCAAATTCATCGATCGCGCCCGGCGCGTCGAGTCTGCCGCCGCTTGGCGCGCCGGGCCTTGCCGCGCTTGTCGTTCTGGTGGCCGGAACGCTGGCGCTCGGCTTCACCTACGGCCCCGTCCAGGGCGCTCTGTTCCTGATCGGCGGTGCTCTCGGCATCTCGCTTTATCATGCCGCCTTCGGCTTTACCTCCGCCTGGCGCGTGTTCATTGCCGAGGGTCGGGGGCGGGGGCTGCGCGTCCAGATGCTGCTCCTGGCGCTCGCCGTCATTCTGTTTTTCCCCGTCCTGTCCGGCGGCACGCTGTTCGGTCATGACGTGCGCGGCAATATCTCGCCGGCCGGGGTCGGTGTTCTGGCCGGCGCCTTCCTGTTCGGCATCGGCATGCAGCTCGGTGGCGGTTGCGCCTCGGGAACGCTGTTTACCGCAGGCGGGGGCAATGCGCGCATGCTGGTGACGTTGTTCTTCTTCATCGTCGGCTCGCTGCTCGGCACGCTGCATTTCAACTGGTGGGCAAGCCTGCCGGCGCTGCCGCCGACAGCCCTCTTCCAGAGCTTTGGAGCGCTCGGCGGCATTGCCGTGTCGCTGCTGATATTTGGTGCGATTGCAGCGCTGACCGTTGTGGTGGAACGGCGCCGGCGCGGCGCGCTGGAACAGGAGCCGGAAAGTGACCGTCAAGGTCTGCAGCGCTATCTGCGCGGTCCCTGGCCGCTGGTTGCCGGTGCCGTGGCGCTGGTCGTCCTCAACTTTGCAACGCTTGCCCTTGCCGGCCGTCCCTGGGGCATCACCTCGGCCTTTGCCCTCTGGGGCGCCAAGGGCGCGCAGCTGATCGGCATTGATGTGGCCCATTGGGCCTACTGGCAGACGCCGGCCAATGCCAAGGCGCTTGCCGCAAGCGTCTTTGCCGATGTCACCTCGGTCATGGATTTCGGCATCATTGCAGGCGCCATGCTGGCGGCGTCCCTGGCCGGCAAGTTTGCCCCGTCGCTCGATATTCCGCTGCGCTCGGTCCTGGCCGCGGTCGTCGGCGGCCTGCTGCTCGGCTACGGCGCGCGAATCGCCTACGGCTGCAATATCGGGGCCTATTTTTCCGGGATCGCATCGGGCAGCCTGCACGGATATCTCTGGGCCGTTGCTGCCTTTGCCGGAAATGTGATCGGTGTCCGGCTGCGTCCGTGGTTCTTTTTCGAACGCGTCAACATCCGTCGTAACGATGGATAAAGCATAAAATTCTACCGCAAATTGCGACGGCGCGGCATTTTTGAGGCTTTGCCGCGCCTTTGTCGCATTTTCGCTAAACTTCCGGCCGTATCCGTTTATAATGGCCTTCGTACTGAAGAGGGGGCCTTGTAAACACATTGGTTACCATAAGTCGTCATCCTATCGCTGTTCGGCAGAGACCGTGGGTATGCGCCATGCCCGGTGTTGGTCTCTCTAAAGTGTGCGGTGCTCTGTGCCGCGTGTTCGAGTAGCGGTTAAAGGGTGAAGCGTATCATGGCACTGGCTTTTGCGACGGAGCGATCCGTCCCACGAACCTCACAATATCGAGCCAAGACGCCCGCCTCGCGCGGTCTCCTGACCTACACGATGCTGGTGGGAACCGGCCTTGCAGTGGGTGCCTGGATGATCGGGGCGCTCGCGACCGTCCACAGCATGGCAAGCATCCAGCCGGCCGACTTTAGCTACCAGATGCGTGCCTCGCTCGACCTGAAGCCGCTCATGGCTCCGAGCGCGGACGCGCGAGTGATTCGCGTCTCGAAATTTTCGCGTCTCTCTTCCGGCGCAACGCCGAAGGTGGCGCGGCTGGAGGATGCAGGCTTTGCCCATCTCGCCGCCGCACGGGCTCAGGCCGACAACGTCAAGGACAGCCTTTCGGTTGCACTGGCGGCGGCCGAAGACCAGAAAAAATTTGCAAGCCTTGCCGACAAGCGTCCGAATGAGGATGCCGTGAAGACGGTTCTTGCCTCGGCGCTGGAAAATACCGTGCTTGTCGCGCCGAAGACTGAAACCGCCTGGGACGCCGTCCCGGCCGGCAATGTCGAGGGCGGCGAGGTGGAAGTGGCCGATCTGCAGAGCCCGGCAGAGCTTGCCGTTGCCCAGGCGATCGGGCCTGACGAGGATGATGGCCTGCCGATGGCAGGGCCGCTTCCGGTGCGTCGTCCGCCGGCCAATGCGCTGGCGCTTGCCATCGCGCCGTCTGCCGAGCGCACGGTCGCAAAGCCGCAGCGCGCGCCGGTGCCTGCGGTTGCCGAAGAAGAAGAAGAGGAAGAAGCGCCAAAGGCGCTCGCCTTCGCCCGCCCGGAAAACCCGATGAAGAGCGTTGCGCCTGCGGTTCCGTGGCCGGATCGCGGTGCTGCCAAGATTGCCGTCTACGATATCACCAACGGCGTCGTGCACATGCCGAACGGCGAGACGCTGGAAGCCCATTCGGGCATTGGCGAAATGCGTGACAACCCGAAATTCACCCATGTGAAGATGCGCGGCCCCACCCCGCCGGGCACCTACAAACTCTCCATGCGCGAAACGCTGTTCCACGGCGTTGCTGCCATTCGGCTAACGCCGACCGATGGCGTGGCGCCGCTTGGACGTACCGGCCTTCTCGCCCATAGCTATCTGCTGCGCACCCGCGGCGATTCCCACGGCTGCGTGGCCTTTGCCGATTACAACCGCTTCCTCAAGGCTTTTCAGCGCGGCGATATCACCCACATGATCATCGTTGAACGCCACACCGGCAGCATCCCGGCCACGGCGCTCCGCAAGATCAACCCGCGCTCGGGCGGCGGCGCCTCCACGCCGGTTGCCAGCGGCAATGACGGACGTCGCACGCTGGTGGACTACCTGAAGAACGACGGCTGATCTTCAACGCCCTTTGCTGAATAAAAAGATGCCGCAGTCCTGACAGGGCCTGCGGCATTTTCATGCGGCCGAACTGTAAGAGCAAGTTTATCCGAGAAGATCGTGGGCAATCCGCTTGAAGATGCGGGCGCCGATCGGGATCAGCTGATCGGGAAAATCATAGGTCGGATTGTGCAGGGCGGGGTGGTTCTCACCGGCGCCAAGGAAGAACATGGCGGAGGTCGACACATCTGCAAACCGCCCGAAATCCTCCGAGGCCCGCAACGTTTCGCCCTCGACGTGCGGCAGGCCTTCGCCATCGAGCGCGCGCCGGATGATGTCGACGGCCTGTGCATCGTTCATGCAATGGCGGAACGCCTCGTGATAGCTGAAGGTGACGGCAAGACCGCCTTCAGCCGCGGCACCCCGGCCAAGGGCTTCGGCGCGCTCTTGCAACGCTGCCATCTGGTCGTCGTTCACCGTGCGCAGCGTCACCCAAAGCTCGGCCTCGCCAGGCGCAATGCCGAAGGCCGGTTCGCCGAGCGCGACATGGGTGACGGTGGAAAGCACCAGATCCCCGCCCTCGATCGTGCCGCGCCGCAGATCCGTCAGCGCCGGAATGAGGGAGGCAATGGCCTTGGCCGGCGAGATGCCGGTTTCCGGCATGGAGGCATGGGCGGTCTTGCCCGTCAGGCGGATTTTGAGCCCGCAGGAGGCGCAGTTGGCCGCACCCGGCTTGATCCAGCTCAGGCCGAGCGGGATGCCCGGCATGTTGTGCAGTGAAAACGTATAATCGGGCGCCAGGCGCTTGAATGCCTCGTCCGCCAGCACGGCAGCGGCGCCGGCCCCGGTTTCTTCGGCCGGCTGAAAGAGAAGGACGACCCGGCCTGTGGCGGGACGCCTCTCAGCGAGGGCAAGCGCCAGACCGGCAAGCGTTGCCATGTGCCCGTCATGGCCGCACATATGTCCCTTGCCGTCGATTCGCGACCGATAGGGCAGGTCATGCGACAATTCTGCAATCGGCAGTCCATCCAGCTCGGCGCGGAACATCACGGTCGGCCCGGGCTTTTCCCCGTTGAACACGGCGACAACGCCGGTGCCGCCAAGACCGGTGACGATCTCGTCCGGCGATGTCTGGGCAAGAAACCGCACCACTTCCGCCGCCGTCCCATGCTCCTCGCCGGAGACCTCCGGCATCGCATGGAGATCGCGACGCCAGAGGCTGAGGGCTTCAAGATCGCGCGCGGCAAGGGTCATGCGGGGCTCCTGTCGTTGCGGAACGGGATCAGGTGGGTTGCCGGCTTGATAAAGGAAATGGCGTCACACCTTCTCCACAAAACCATCCAGCACCCGCTTCTGGCCCGCGCGGTCGAAATCGATCGTCAGCTTGTTGCCTTCGATCGCGGCCACATGGCCATTGCCGAACTTCATGTGAAACACGCGGTCGCCGGTCTTGAACTTCGACGGTGTGTCGGCCACCGACTTTGCCACCAGTTCGCCATCGATGGTGCGTGCCTTCGGCCCGCTTTCGCCGTAGCCGATCCGATCCACCGCGTGGCCGGAGCGGCTGCCCCAGTTGTCGCGGGTGGCGTCGGTCTTGTTGGCCTGGGCGCGCTTCCATCCGGGCGTCGAATAGGAGTTCTGGAACGGCTCGGCCTTGTCGAAGCGCGACTGGCCATAACCGCCACGCCCGCCATAGCCCCCATAGCCGGTATCGGCGGCAGCCACGTCGACATGGGCTGCCGGCAGCTCGTCGAGGAAGCGCGAGGGCATGGTGGATTGCCACAGGCCATGAATGCGCCGGTTGGAGACGAACCAGATGTGGCAGCGGCGCTTGGCGCGGGTGATGCCGACATAGGCCAGCCGCCGTTCCTCCTCCAGCCCCGAGCGGCCACCTTCGTCCAGCGAGCGCTGGTGCGGAAACAGGCCTTCTTCCCAGCCGGGCAGGAACACGGTTTCGAATTCCAGTCCCTTGGCCGAATGCAGGGTCATGATGGAGACGGCATCGAGGTTTTCGTTCTGCTCGACATCCATGACCAGCGAGACATGCTCGAGAAATCCGCGCATGCTCTCGAACGCTTCCATCGAACGGATGAGTTCCTTCAGGTTGTCGAGACGGCCGGGCGCTTCGGCGGATTTGTCGTTCTTCCACATGTCGGTATAGCCCGACTCTTCAAGGATCTGTTCGGCAAGCTCGATATGCGGCGTATCTTCCAGCCGCTCGCTCCAGCGGGCAAAGCTCTGAACCACATCGAACAGCGCCTTGCGGGGCTTCGGTTTCAGCTCATCCGTCTCGATCATGTCGGCTGCGGCAGACAGCATGGGTATGTCGCGGGCGCGGGCATAATCATGCAGGTTGCGCACGGTAGAATCGCCAAGGCCGCGCTTCGGCGTATTGATGATGCGCTCGAAGGCGAGATCATCGGCCGGCTGGCAGACGAGACGGAAATAGGCCATGGCATCGCGGATTTCGAGCCGCTCGTAAAAGCGCGGACCGCCGATGACGCGGTAGTTGAGGCCAAGTGTGACAAAGCGGTCTTCGAATTCGCGCATCTGGAAGGAGGCGCGCACGAGGATGGCCATGTCGTTCAGCGCATGGCCGGTGCGTTGCAGCTGTTCGATCTCTTCGCCGACGGCGCGGGCTTCCTCTTCCGAATCCCAGGCGGCGTGAACGATCACCTTTTCGTCATCGGGGTCGGTGCGTTCGGTGAATAGCGTCTTGCCGAGACGCCCTTCGTTATGGGCAATCAGGTGGCCGGCAGCACCCAGAATATGTTCGGTCGAGCGATAGTTGCGCTCCAACCGGATGACCTTGGCGCCGAGAAAATCCTTCTCAAAGCGCAGGATATTGTCCACTTCCGCGCCGCGCCAGCCATAGATCGACTGGTCGTCGTCACCCACGCAGCAGACGTTTTGCGGCACGTCCTTCGGGCGCTGGGCCAGAAGCCGCAGCCACATATACTGCGCCGTGTTGGTGTCCTGATACTCGTCCACCAGAATATAGCGGAATTTCTGGTGGTACTCGCGCAGGATATCCGGGTTGCGGCGGAAAATGTCGATCGGATGCAGCAGGAGGTCGCCGAAATCGCAGGCGTTCAGCGTCTTCAGCCGGAGTTGATAGGCGGCATACAGCTCGCGGCCTTTGCCGTTGGCGAAGGCGCGCGCATCCCCTTCGGAAATGTCCTTCGGGGTCAGGCCCTTGTTCTTCCACGTGTCGATCATGCCGGCGAACTGGCGGGCCGGCCAGCGCTTGTCATCCAGCCCCTCGGCCTGGATCAACTGCTTGATGAGACGGATGACGTCGTCGGTGTCGAGGATGGAGAAATCGGAGCGAAGACCGGCCAGCTCCGCATGGCGGCGCAGGATCTTGACGCCGATCGAGTGGAACGTGCCGAGCCATGGCATGCCCTCGACGGCGCCGCCGACCAGAACACCGATGCGCTCCTTCATCTCTCGCGCGGCCTTGTTGGTGAAGGTGACAGCCAGGATCTGGCTCGGATAGGCGCGGTTGGTGGCGAGGATATGGGCGATTCGCGTCGTCAAAACCCGCGTCTTGCCGGTGCCGGCGCCGGCCAGCACCAGGACAGGGCCATCCATGCTTTCCACCGCATCGCGCTGTTCCGGGTTGAGGCCGGAGAGATAGTCGGGCGCGCGGTGCTGGTCGCGCGCCGCCATGGCGCGCGCGGCAAGGCCAAGGCCACCGGCTGCCTGCACGCCCGTGGGCGGCACGCCCGTGGAGGGACTACCGGGCGCAAAACCCTCATCATCGGCAGACCGTGCCGCGCGGTTTCCCGTCAGAGACGTGTCCGGAAAGGGCGGTTCCAATGGGTGGGCGCCGGCCGTGCCGGGCGCGCGGCCTTTTTTGGGAGCGTGATCCGGTTCCTCGTCAAAGAACGGAATATCGTCGAAGCTGTTCGTCATCAGGTCAATCTAGTGGTTTGCGCCGGACAAGGCCATAGTGCATGTTCTGCTTTTATTCCAGATGCGGCGCGAAAGACGGGCAGCCGCCTATGTTTTGCGCAGGCAAAGCGGCGGTGCGGGCGGAGAGGAGGTGCCCCCAGACGCGGCGGCCTTCGTCATCACGCTGCCGTGAAGATACGTCAGGTTACAATTCGGCAAGGTTGGCAATCCGGCATTGCGTAAGATCTTGCTAAACGTGATACTTTGGCTCGATATAAAACGTCTTCCCCCATCGGAGTGCCGAATGCGCATCTGGAAGCAATTGCTCCTCAGTCTTGTCCTGCTGTTGGCGGGTCTCTGTCTGTGGCTGGTCATAAGCCCCGATGCAGGCCATGCGCTTGTGCGGATCGGCGTGCCGCAACAGGCCGTCGCCCTCGTGCAGCCGGCTGTTGCCGGACCGGAAAAGACGCCAGGCGCTGGCGCGCAGCCGGCGCGCGGGGCGGGCGCTGCGGCAGGGCAGGGCGGCCGCGGACAGGGCGGGCAGCGGGCCACCTTGGTCGTGACCCGGCCGGTGGTCGTCGACAAGGTCAATGATCGCCTGAACGCCATCGGCAGCGGCATGGCCATCCAGTCCGTCGTCGTCATGCCGCAGACGGCAGGTACGATCAACGAGATCCTGGTTTCCTCCGGCAAGCCGGTGAAGAAGGGCGATGTGCTGGCGCGTCTCGATGACGAGGAACAGAAGATCGAACTTGAAAAGGCGCGTGTCGCGCTGCGCAGCGCCGTGGAAAAATCCAGTTCCTACCGCAACCTGCAATCGGTTGCCCGGCTCGATGTTCTCGACGCGCAGATTGCCGAGGAAGCGGCAAAGCTTGCCGTCAGCACTGCCGAATTCAACCTGCGCCGCCGGGCAATCCTTGCCCCGATCGACGGAATCGCCGGTATCGTCGCCATCAATCTCGGCGACAATGTCACCACCCAGACCAGCATCGTGACGCTGGACGATCGCTCTGAAATTCTCGTGGACTTCTGGGCACCGGAACGGTTCGTCACCGCCATTGCCCCGGGAATGGCGGTCGAGGCAAGTTCGATCAGCCGTCCGGGCGAAAGCTTTGCCGGCAAGGTCGAAAGCATCGACAACCGGGTCGATGCCGCAAGCCGCACGATCCGCGTGCGCGCCCGCATCGACAACCGGTCCGACGTTTTGCGGGCCGGCATGTCTTTTGCAGTGTCCATGCGCTTCGAGGGCGAGACATTTCCTGCCGTCGATCCGCTGTCCGTGCAGTGGGATGCCGAAGGCGCCTATGTCTGGAAGATCGCCGACAACAAGGCCTTCAAGGTGCGCGTTGGCATCATTCAGCGCAACGCCGATACGGTCCTCGTCAAGGCCGATCTGAAGCCGGATGACCGGATCGTCGTGGAAGGCCTGCAGCGCGTGCGCGAAGGCCAGCCGGTGCGCATGGAAGGCGCCGGCGAAAAGCCTGAAGAGGTGGCGCGTCAATGAGCGAGAATTCCGACCTGAAGATCGAGAACGCCAAATCGACGTTCACTGCCCTTTTCGTCAGACGCCCCATTCTGGCCGCCGTCATCAACACGCTGATCGTGGTGGCCGGCCTTGCCGCGCTTGTCGGCGTCGAGGTGCGCGAACTGCCCGATGTCGACCAGCCGGTGATTACCGTGCGCACCACCTATGACGGCGCCTCGCCGCAGACCGTCGACCAGGAACTGACCCAGGTGATCGAAGGGGCGGTGGCGCGCGTCTCCGGGCTGAAGGCGCTGTCGTCGGAATCGCAGTTCGGCGCGAGCCGCGTGACGATGGAGTTTTCCGATACGGTGGATCTGGCGGTCGCGGCCAACGACGTGCGCGATGCGATCGGCCGCGTTGCCGGCCAGCTGCCGGAAAGCGCTGACGACCCGCGCATCGTCAAGGCTGATTCCGATTCGCAGCCCATCATGCGGCTTGCCGTCACCTCGTCCACGCTCTCCATGGAAGACCTGACGCTGCTCGTGGACAACGAGATCAGTGACCGGCTGGCCGCCGTCGAAGGTGTCGCCGATGTCGAGCTCTACGGCGACCAGGAAAAGATCTTCCGCGTCGATATCAACCAGGCTGCCCTTGCCAGCCGCGGGCTGACGGTTGCCGATGTCTCAAATGCGCTGGCAAGTGCCGCGCTTGACGTGCCGGCCGGATCGCTGACCAGCCGCACGCAGGATATCGTCGTGCGCGCGACGGCCAATCTGTCGACGCCGGCCGATTTCGAAAACGTGCTGATCAAGGACAATATCCGCCTGCGCGATGTGGCAGGCGTCACGCTCGGCCCGGATGACGGCACCACGACGCTGCGCTCCAATGGCGTGCAGGGTGTTGGTCTCGGCATCATCCGTCAGGCCCAGTCCAATACGCTGAACATTTCCACCGGCGTGGCCGCAGCGGTGGCCGACCTGCAAGCGGCGATGCCCGCGGGCACGAGGATTGTCATTACCTCCGACGATGCAACCTTCATTCGCGGCGCGCTGCACGAAGTGGAACTGGCGCTCGGGCTTTCGGCCCTTATCGTGGTTGCCGTGCTCTATCTCTTCCTGCGCGACTGGCGCGCGACGCTAATCCCGGCGCTGACCATGCCGGTAGCATTGATCGGCACGCTTGCGGCGATCTATCTCGTCGGCTTTTCCATCAACATCCTGACGCTGCTTGCCATCGTGCTCGCCACCGGCCTTGTGGTGGACGATGCGATCGTGGTGCTGGAAAATATCGTGCGGCGCCGGGCGCAGGGGCTCGGGCCGCGTGCCGCAGCCATTCTCGGCACCCAGGAAGTGTTCTTCGCCGTTCTGGCAACGACCGCCACGCTGGCCGCCGTCTTCATTCCGCTGTCCTTCCTGCCGGGTCAGCTGGGCGGCCTGTTCCGCGAGTTCGGCTTCGTGCTGGCGCTCGCCGTCGGCCTCTCCTCGATCACGGCGCTCACACTCTGCCCGATGCTTGCCTCGCGCATGCTGACAAAACCGATGGTGGAGCCGAAGGGCCTCCTCTCCGGTTTCGGCAATGTCTTTGCGGCAACCTATGCCCGCACGCTGCAGTTCTCTTTCAATGCGCCGGTGGTGGTGATCGCCGTCTGCGTCGTCATCATGGGCGCGGCCTATGTCGCCTTCGGTCTTGTGACCAGCGAACTTACGCCGCGCGAGGACCGCTCCATGATCATGTTGCGGGCGACGGCGCCGCAAGGTGTCAGCCTGGAGTATACGCAGGACCAGCTGCAGCGGGTGGAGGAAAACCTGAAGCCGCTGATCGATCAGGGCGATATCCGCAACCTCTATTCCATTTCCGGCATGGGCGGCTCGTCCAATACCGGTTTCATGGTCATCACGCTGGCGCCCTGGGAGGAGCGCAGCCGCAGCCAGGACAAGATCGCGAGCGACATTACCGCAGCGGCCGCCCGCGTGCCGGCGTTGCGCGGCTTTGCGATCCAGTCGAACAGCCTGCGCATTCGTGGCGCCGGCAGCGGGCTGCAGGTGGCGCTGGTCGGTGCCGATCATCAAAGCCTGACCGCGGCCGCCATCCAGCTGGTGCAGGCCATGGAGAAAAGCTCCTCCTTCGTCACCCCGCGCCTCGACAACGAGCCCACCCAGGCGCAGCTTTCCGTGTCCATCGACCGTGAACGGGCGTCCGATCTCGGGATCGATATTACCGGGCTATCCACCTCCATGCAGGCGCTGCTGGAAGGCCGCTCCATCGTCGACGTCTTTGTCGATGGCGAGGCGCTGCCGGTGAAGCTCGTGTCCTCCATGCAACCGATCAACGATCCGACCGATCTGGAAAACGTGTTCCTGCGCACCGGGGACGGCAAGGTCGTGCCGATGTCGACCATTGCCAGCCTGAAGGAAGGCGCCGTTTCGCCGCGCCTCAACCGCGAGCAGCAGCTTGCTTCCGTATCGCTCTCGGCAAGCCTTGGCGATGGCGTCTCGCTCGGCGCGGCCCTCCAAGAGGTGACGACGCTTGCCCAGCCCCTCCTGCCCAAAGGCTCTCGCCTGATGCCCTTGGCGGAGGCAAAGACGCTCGGCGAAAACGCCAACGGCATGGCCATCACCTTCGGCTTTGCCATCGCCATCATCTTCCTGGTGCTGGCTGCACAGTTCGAAAGCGTGCTGTCGGCGCTGATCATCATGACGACGGTGCCGCTCGGGCTTGCCTGCGCGGTGTTTGCCCTGGTCCTCACCGGATCGTCGCTCAACGTCTATAGCCAGATCGGCCTCGTGCTTCTGGTCGGCGTCATGGCGAAGAACGGTATTCTCATCGTGGAGTTTGCCAACCAGCTGCGGGATCAGGGGATCGCTGTGCGCCAGGCGATCGAGGAAGCCTGCCGCTTGCGCCTTCGCCCCGTGATGATGACGATGATCGCGACCATTCTCGGCGGCGTGCCGCTGGTTCTGGCGGCCGGTGCCGGTGCCGAAGCGCGCGTGGCGCTCGGCTGGGTCATCGTCGGCGGGCTCGGGCTTGCAACGCTTGTGACGCTCTATGTGACGCCGGTCGCCTACCTGCTGATTGCCCGCTTCGCAAAGCCCCATGCCCATGAGGAAGAGCGCTTGCACGAGGAACTGGAGCGGGCGCACAAAGGGGCGGCCAATGCGCAGGAAAAGCCGCTGCTGGCGGCGGAGTGACGCTGTCAGCCGCCCGTTTCCTGCGCGCATGTGCTGGGCGCGCAGGACATCCTGCAAACGTGTCACTCATCGATATGGACAACCACGACCGGCTCCCGTACCAAGCGTTACAGAGCATGACGGGCGTGTGTTGCCCGATCTGGAGGCATGACGATGGTGATGAGAGACGCGCAGGCCGGCCCACGCAATGAAGAGGGCATCGCGGCTGTTCTTGCAATTCTGAAGCAGAGCCTGGGCGACCGGCTGCAGACCGGCCAGGCCTTTCGCGAGCAGCATGCGCACACCACCACCTATCTGCCGTCGCAGCTGCCCGATGGCGTCGTCTTTGCCGAATCGGTCGAGGATGTGAAGACGGTGGTGAAGGCGTGCGCTGCCCATCATGTACCCCTCATTGCCTTTGGCACCGGTTCGTCGCTGGAAGGGCAGGTGAATGCACCGCGCGGCGGCATTTCGCTCGATACCAGCCGCATGGACAAGGTGCTGCGCGTTTCGCCGGAGGATCTGGACGTGACGGTGGAGCCGGGTGTGACGCGCGAGGCGCTGAATACCTATCTGCGCGATACCGGCCTGTTCTTTCCGATCGATCCCGGTGCCAATGCCTCGATCGGCGGCATGACGGCCACCCGCGCCTCCGGCACCAATGCGGTGCGCTACGGCACGATGAAGGACAATGTCCTGTCCCTGACCGTCGTGACGGCCGATGGCGAGGAAATCACCACGGGGACGCGGGCGCGCAAATCTTCGGCGGGCTACGATTTGACGCGGCTTTTCGTCGGCTCGGAAGGAACGCTTGGCATCATCACCTCGATCACGCTTCGCCTGCAGGGCATTCCGGAAAAGATCGGCGGCGGCGTCTGCGCCTTTCCGACGGTGAAGGCGGCCTGCGACGCGGTGATCATGACCATCCAGATGGGCATTCCGGTCGCCCGCATCGAACTGCTCGATGAAGTGCAGATGCGCGCCTGCAACGCCTATTCCGGTTTGAACTACGCGGAAAAGCCGACGCTGTTTCTGGAGTTCCATGGCACGGAAGAGACGGTGCCGCTGCAATCGGAACAGTTTGCCATGATCGCTGCCGAATGCGGCGGCGAGGATTTTCAGTGGACCGGCGATGCCCAGCAGCGGGCAAAGCTGTGGAAAGCCCGTCATGATGCCTATTGGGCGTCGCGCGCGCTTGCCCCGCATCTGGCAGGCCTCTCCACCGATGTCTGCGTACCGATCTCCCGCCTGGCGGAATGCGTGGCCGAAACCCATGCCGATATCGTTGAGCACGGCTATCTGGCACCGATCGTCGGCCATGCCGGCGACGGCAATTTCCACGTGCTTATCCTGTTCGACGACAAGGATGCCGAGGCTGTGGCGCGCACCGAAGCCTTCGTGGAACGGCTGAACCGTCGGGCCCTCTCGATGGGCGGCACCTGCACCGGCGAGCACGGCATCGGCCAGGGCAAGATGACGTTCCTCGAGCAGGAGGCGGGCTCGGCGCTTCCGCTGATGCGGGCGATCAAGCACGGGCTTGATCCATACGATATCTTCAACCCCGGCAAGATCCTGCGCCCCGGCGTCTGATGCTTGCCGCTAAACTCCTCTGGGTGCTTGGGAATTTTGTCCTTAAACCGCATGGGGTTATGCGCTAGAGTGCATCTGCGAAGGATAAACCCTGTGGTGAGGCAGGGTTTTGGCCGGCGCAGGACAATTGCGAAACAGTTCAAAATGTTAGAGCGGCCGGCGGATCTGTCGGGTCGGGCGGCGCTCTCAGGAGAATGAACAGGTGCTCGGACGGATAATGCTGTTGCTCGGTGGCCTTGTGGTCATCGCGCTGTTTACGGCCTTGCTGGCGCCGTTTTTTGTCGACTGGTCGAATTTTCGGCGGGGCTTCGAGGAACAGGCAAGCCATATCCTGGGCAAGAAGGTTTCTGTTCACGGTGCGGTCGATGCCCGCATCCTGCCCTTTCCCTCCGTCACCCTGCATGATGTGCGCGTGGGGCAGGATCTGGATGGTTCGCCGCTGGTCCAGGTCGAGCGCTTCTCGATGGATATGGAGCTTGCGCCCTTCCTCTCCGGCGAAGCACGCATTTTCGACATGCGCCTGGAGCACCCGAAGGCCCGCATCCGTCTGCTGAAGGACGGCCGTCTCGACTGGACGCGCGGCGGCCAGCCCGACATCCCGGCTCGCAATGTCGTGCTGGAAGATGTCCATATCGAAGGCGGCCAGATCGAATTCATCGATGACGGCACCGGCCGCACGCGCCACCTGACCGGGCTTTCCGCCAAAATGTCGGCCACCTCGCTTGCCGGTCCCTGGCGCGCCGATGGCAATGCGACGCTTGATGGCGAAGAGGCGCAGTTTTCGCTTTCGAGCGGCGCACCGGATGCCGCGACCGGCACCGTGCCCCTGCGCATGAAGGTGCGTCCCGACATTCAACCCGTGGAAGTGCAGCTGGATGGTGCGCTTGCGGTTGCGGCCGGAAAGCCCGACTACAAGGGCGCCTTTTCCATGGTCTTCCTCGATGCGCCGGTAGAACCTGTCGTTCCCAAGGGCATCAAGCCGCCGCCACCGCCGCGCACCAAGGGCAAGTTCGAACTGACCAATGAGCGCATCCGCATTCCTGAATACCGGGTCGAGGTCGGGGCGCTGGACAATCCTTACGTGGTGACGGGCGAAGCCACCCTCGACACCGGCGACAAGCCGGAATTCCTGCTGACGGCCGATGGGCAGCAGGTGGATGTGAACCGCCTGACGGGCGAACTGGTGAACGGCAAGACCGCGCGCGATCCGCATGCGTCGGCACAGCGGCGGCTGAATGCGCTTGTCGAGATGGCGGCGAGAATACCGGTGCCGCAGGTGCCGGGCCGTGCCACGATTCGCCTGCCGGCGATCGTTGCCGACGGCACGACGGTGCGCGATGTGGAGCTCAACATGCGCCCGGCCGGCACCGGCTGGAATGTCGACAATGCGGTTGCCATCCTGCCCGGGCGAACGCGGGTGGAAGCGCAAGGCGCGCTGAAGCTTCTCGGTGGCCCTTCCTTTACCGGCACGATGCTGCTTGCCTCAAACCAGCCTTCCGGCCTTGCCGACTGGCTGAAGGGGCTGGTGGATCCGGCCATTCGCCAGCTGAAGACCGCGGGTTTTTCGGCTGAGGTTGCCCTGACGCCCGAACTGCAGCGGTTCGAGGGGCTGGAATTGTCGGTAGGGCCTGCGATCCTCAAGGGCCGCGTCGAGCGCAAGTCGCCGGGCGATGGCGTGCCGGATCTCGCCATGGATCTGGCCGGAAACGAGATCGATTTCGATGCGCTGCGGGCGCTGGCCTCGCTGCTCACCGGCGGCGATGCGGGGGAACAGGTTCTTGATCATCGCCTGTCGGCGCATCTGAAGGCCGGGCGGCTGACGGCCTTCGGCATTGCCGCCAACGATGTCGATACCGCCTTCACGCTGGGCGATGGTGCGCTTTCCCTTGAGCGGTTGACGGTCGGCGATATTGCCGGGGCAAAGCTTGCGGCCAAGGGCAGGGCGGAAGGCTCTTTTCTGGACTATACCGGTAAGGGCCAGCTGACCTTCAGCGCCTTCGATCCCGGCCCGTTTGTTGCCATGCTGCGCGAGCAGTTGCCGCGCCACCCGGCACTGGAGCAGCTGTCGCGCAGCGCCTCCTGGTATGCCGATACGAACCTGACGGCCGATGTGACACTGGCAAACGGGGTCTCCGCCCATGTCGCCGGCAACAGCAATGGGACGAAGGTGGATGCGCAACTGGCGTTGCCCAACCTGTTTGACCTGACGGCTGCCACCGACCTGAAGCTGGACGCCGTGTTTTCCAATCCGCAGGCCGCGACGTTGCTCGGCCAGGCCGGCTTTGAGACGCTACCCTTCGAGGGCGATGCGGACGCGCGCCTGACCCTTGGCGTAGAGACGCATGGCGAGGCGCCGGCCACCGCCAAGCTTTCCTACCAGACAGACCGAACCGCCCTTTCGGCAGAGGGGAGCCTCGCGCTGCACGCCGAGACATTCGGCGAAGGATCGTTTGGCGTTTCGCTGAAAAGCGCGGATCTGGAGCCGACGCTTCTGACCTTCGGCATCGGCCTTCCGCAATTCGGGATGGGGCTTGCCGCAGACCTGAAGGCGAACATTGCCGTCAGCGGCAGCGAAATCGGCATCGCCGGCCTTACCGGTACGCTTGGCGGAAACCCGGTCGACGGGAAGTTGACGCTTGCCCGCGCGGCACCGGTGCCGACGGTGACCGGGGCCATGTCGCTGGGCAGCGTCGATCTCGGCTGGCTTGCCGAAACCGTCTATGGGCCGCTCACCGACGCAAAAACCGGTGCTGTATCGCAAAAGGAATTTGCCCTGCCGATTTTTGCCGGCTGGGATGTGACGCTCGATCTGAAGGCGCGCACGCTGGGGACGCTGGGCTTTGGCCCGATCGACGGTTTTGCCGGACGGCTGACCAGCAAGGCAGGCGGTGTGGCGCTGGATGATGCAAGCGGCGGCTGGAAGAGCGGCCGTCTTTCAGGGCGCCTCTCTATGTCGCATAGCGGTGGGGTTGGCCTCTTCCAGACCCGTCTCAAGGTGGAGGGAGCGGATCTCGGTGGCATGCTTTGGCAAAGCGGTGGCCAGCCGGTGGCGACCGGCCGGCTGAGCGCGGAACTCGCGGCCGAGGCAACCGCCAAGAGCCCGGCGGATCTTCTGTCTGCCGCGAGCGGCTCGGGCACGATCAAAGTCAAGGATGTCGCTTTGCCGGCGCTCAACGCGTCGATGCTGCCGGGCTTGCTGGCCGACGCCGACCGCATCGACGGCGAGGTGACGGCCGCCAAGGTTCAGCCGCTGGTGCGGCGCCGCATCCATGCGGGACGCGCCGAGATCGGCGCCGTCGAGGTGCCTTTCACCATCACCGGCGGTGAGTGGCGGGCGCAGAATATTACAGCGCGGGCCGGCAGCGCCTCGCTTGCCGGGGAGCTTCGCATGGACCTTGCCGACGGCGGTCTGGCGGGCGAGCTGGGCCTCACCTTCGATCCCGGCGATGAGGCGCTTGCCGGAGCTGAGCCCGCGCTGACGCTACGTTATGATGGCGATGTGCGCGCCCCTCAGGAAACCATCGAGGTGGAGGCGATGACCAACTTCCTCTCCATGCGCGCCTTCGAGCGGGAGCGCCGCCGGGTGGAAACGCTGCAGGCAAGCGTGCTCGAAAAACAGCGCCTTCGCCGCGAGGTGGTGCTCTATACCGCGCGCGAAGAGGAGCGTCGGCTGGCCCGCGAAAAGGCCGCGGCCGAGGAACGGGCCCGCCTTGACGAAGAACAGAAGCTGCGCCGCGAGGCGGAACAGCAGCGCCAGCAACAGCCGCCACTCTTCGACATGCAGATGCAGCCGCCGCCGTTCCGGTAAGGTCGGGAACCATTGCCCTGTCGGACATGGGCAGGGAGTAGCAAATAGCGAAAAATTTCCAGCTGCGATCTGGAGGCGGATCCGCCTGACTCTGCGCAAGGCGGGCCAGCAAACCGTTCACGCTGCGCAAGGCGACGCCGATGTCTGCTGCTCAGGTTCTGCGCGTTTCCACGGGCGCACCATGCGCCTTCACCCAGCCCAGCACATAAAGCCTGAGGGCCGAGGAGAGATTGCTGTCGGGTGATCGGGCGTCGTCGACTTCGGCGATCAGCGCGGCAAGGCTTAAGCCGCGTGCATTGGCAATGGATTTCAAGTCGTCAAAGAATTCAGCCTCCAGCGAAAAGCTGGTGCGGTGACCGTGCAGCGTGGCGGAGTGTTTGCGGATCACGCGGGCCTGCCCTGATCAATCGGTAGAAGAGGTTTTGAAGTTGAGTCTGCAGGTTTTCGCAAGTCGTTGATCTATCAGGATCTTTCGGCGTCAGTCTTCGCCCGTGTCGTCCGTAGGCTTGTCCTCGATCCGCCCTTGCTCAAGGTTTTTCGCAGCCTTGTCGTTCAGCGCCCGGGTCAGGTTCTTCTCGGCCTTGGTGCGGCCGAAGGTCAGGCGATTCTGTTCCGCCTGACGCTCTTTCTCGGAGCGCGCCTTCGTCTTTCGAAACTGTCGAAGATTGACGATGTCCGCGCTCATGACGTCCTCTTTAAAAACGCCGGTTACTGCTTCTTGCGGAAGGAATCGAGCGAGACGACCGAAGCGGGCTTCTTTTCCTCGCCGCCGCTCTGCTCGCCATCGCCGGCAGGCTTTGCGACCGCATCCACGGGATAGGCGGTGATTTCCGCAGAGGTTTCGTCCTCCTCGACCAGCGGCACCTCGAATTCCAGCTCGAAGTTGACTGAAGGATCGTAGAAGCCGCGGATGGCGTTGAACGGAATGACCAGGCGTTCCGGCGTATCGGAAAAGGACAGGCCGATTTCAAACTGCGTATCGGTCACCTTCAGGTCCCAGAACTGGTGCTGCACGACGATCGTCATCTGCTCGACATACTTGGTCTTCAGATGCTGCGAGATGCGCACGCCCGGTGCCCCGGTGAGGAAGGTGATGAAGAAATGATGATCACCCGGAAGCCGGCCGGTTGCGGCCACCTCGGTCAAAACCTTACGGATGACGCCACGCAATGCGTCCTGCGCCAGAATGTCGTAACGGATGTGATCCTGCCCCATAGGTGCCTTCTTCCAATCAAGTTCGTCTTGTTCCGGCGATTTGCCTCACCCGTTATAAGACAGGTGCGGCCCGCACGGAAGTCCCGAGGCGTGGTTCGTGACGATCATAGCGAAAAACTGGCAAATTGGAAAAGTGAAGGCTTCTGTTGCCAGGTGCCTTCGGACCCCGCCTCAAGGGGCTAACCTAGAGGACTTGGTTCGGATTTCCCGCACCGCCATTAGGCAGCGAGAGCATAACCCTTAGCGTTGTTGTCGTTTGCAACTACACTTGTGACCCGATAACGGCGGTATCATGCCGAGCAAAAGTTCGATCTTTACGCCCTTGTCGATCCTATTTCGCCCCCATCAAAAGCCGGCCTGTCTTTGAGGCCGCCGGTTTTTGGTGGAGGCGCCGGGTACCGCCCCCGGGTCCAATAGGTTTATTACACCGACAGTTTATTGCCATAGCCGGAGCAAGCCCCGGCACGAGTGATATAGGTGTTTTATGGCGCGCTGAAAAGGGGGCCTCCGCTTTTGTTTTCAACGTGTTTCGGCGGGTGAGGGCGCTTGCACGGTAGGTGGCTGAACCGGTGGTCGGCGCGGTTCCTTGTCCACCGGCCCCGCCTGGCGCCTGCGGAATGGTGGGGAAACTGCGTTGGTCGGGTCTGTCTATCCAGACATGCTTGCCCTATGATCCCGGCCGTTTGAGGCGGGGGCCTGGCCCATCCGCCGGTTTTGCGCGCATACAGCATGCCCGCGCAGAAGAATCAGGGAATCGTCATGGCGCGCCATCCGGAATACCAGTATCTCGATATCGTCGAGCAGGTTCTCACCAAGGGCGACAAGCGCATCGATCGCACCGGCGTCGGCACGCTTGCCTCCTTCGGCGCAATGATGCGCTTCGACATGTCGGATGGCACGTTTCCGGTTTATACGACCAAGCGCGTCTACTGGAAGACGGCGGTCAAGGAGATGCTCTGGTTCCTGACCGGCCAGACGAATATCCGCTCGCTGCTGCAGGAAAATGTGCGCATCTGGACCGACTGGCCGCTCGCCAAGTATCGCAAGGAAACTGGCCTGGACATCTCCCAGGAAGATTTTGAGGCGAGGGTGCTCGCTGACGAGGAATTTGCACTGGCCTGGGGCGATCTCGGCCCGGTCTATGGCAAGCAGTGGCGCCGCTGGCTGGGGCCGGACGGCCGCGAGCATGACCAGATCGCAACCGTGATCGAGACGCTGCGCAGCAATCCCACCAGCCGCCGCATGCTGTTTCATGCCTGGAACGTGGCGGATCTCAGCCAAATGGCGCTCAATCCCTGCCACAACTTCTACCAGTTTTTCGTGCGCGGCATGGATGATGATGCACAGTCGCCGGCAAAGCTCTCGCTGATGGTCGGCGTCCGGTCGAATGATCTGGGTCTCGGAAATCCGTTCAATGTCTGCCAGCAGGCCGCCCTTCTGGCCATGGTGGCGCAACAGGTGGACATGGTGCCGGACGAACTGATCTGGGTCGGCGGAGACGTCCACCTTTACCTCAACCACATCGAGCTTGCCGAAACGATCCTGAAGCGCGAACCGCGCCCGTTCCCGAAGCTTCGGCTCCTGCGCAAGCCGGACAGCATCGATGGCTACAGGATCGAGGATTTCGAGGTGACCGGCTATGATCCGCATCCGGCGGTCGAGGCGCCGGTGGCCGTCTGACAGACCGTCCCATAATTCCCTCCGGCGGGCTTCAAATGGCGATTTCTGATTGTCCGGTGCTCACGTACTTCTAAGTACGCTCCGCTCCGGTTCTCGAAGTCACCATTTTCGCCGCAACAGAGGGAATTCTTGAACAGACTGTGACGGGGGGGGCGGCCGCGGAGGTTTCAAGCGGTGGCCGCGGCTCGGTGCGCCTTTTGCAAAGGCGGCAGGCGGAGCATCGATCTTTCCACCGGGGCTTGGGAAAAATCCGTGTCGCGCGTCGGAAAGGACTTGCACAGTTTTGAGATCCGTTCTAAACGCCCGTCACCACACGCTTTTAATACCTGGTTGGCCTCGTGGCGGAGTGGTTACGCAGAGGACTGCAAATCCTTGCACCCCGGTTCGATTCCGGGCGAGGCCTCCAACCTTCCTTTTATCTTCAGCCGATTGTTTTCCCCGGTGCACATGCGTCGCGCGTTTTCCGCATGAAAACGGCCGCCTCCTGCTCGCGCAAAAGACGGCCTTCTGATCGTTTAAGATGGGGCGCCGCTTAGGCCATGCTGGCGGGATCGCCGATCGGCATCAGCGCCGGCTCAAGCGTGGGATCGAGCGTCGGATCATTGGGGTTCTTGTTGTCTCCCGGATCCTGCGCCGGCGTGAGCGGCGGCTTTTCCTGGGTGCGGTCGGGCACACCGGGAACAGGGGTTGGGCCGCGCGGGCCTTCGGCGGGATTGGGATCAGGCAGGTTTGTCGGCATGGTCGTCTCCCTTTTTTAAGGCTTCTCTGAAGGGCCAACGGTGCGCTCCCTGGAATGTTCCGTGGTTTTGCGGGCGCGGGCGTGCTTTTTGGCGGGGCGCTTGCTGAGCGGTCTTGAAAGCCGACCCGGCCCCCAGTAATGAGAAGACCACACAAACGTTTTCACGAGCGCTTTTACGGGGCGAACGACAATGATGGATTTCGAAGCAGCACGTATCAAGATGGTCGACAATCAGGTGCGCACCACCGATGTCACCTCCCATTCCGTGCTGCGGGCCTTTCTGACGGTGCCGCGCGAAGCTTTCGTGCCGGAAAAGATGAAGGCGCTCGCTTATATCGACAATGATATCGAAGTGGCGCCCGGCCGTTATCTGATGGAGGCTTCGCCTCTCGCCAAGCTTCTGCAACTGGCCGCCGTCACCAAGGACGACGTGGTGCTGGAAATCGGCTGTGGCTCCGGTTATGCGACCGCGCTGTTCTCCAACATCGCAAGCGCCGTCGTTGCCGTCGAAAGCGATGCGGGGCTCGCCACCAAGGCAACCGAAACGCTTGCCACGCTCGGCTGCGACAATGCCGTCGTCGTCACGGGCAACATGGAAGCCGGCTATGCGGCCGAAGCGCCCTATGACCTGATCTTCATCAACGGCGCCGTCGAGCAGGTGAGCGAGCCGGTCTTTCAGCAGCTGCGCGATGGCGGCCGTCTGGTGACGGTGGTCGGCTACGGCAATGCGTCGACCGCGCGGGTGTTCCGCAAGGAAAATGGCGTGGTCTCCGAAAGCGCCTTCTTCAACACGTCGGTGAAGCCGCTGCCGGGCTTCCGCAAGGCAAAAGAATTCGTTTTCTGACCTGCGCCTGCCTGCCCGTCGCGCGGGCAGGGCGTGAGAGCTTCTCCTGTTTCAGGACATATCGGCCCGAAAACCGTCACGGTTTTCGGGCCGATTGCTTGGACGCGCCGAGAAAGCTGTGCATCGCAAGGGCGTGACCGGGCCGGGCAATTGTGAGAGTGCACCCGCATCGCGTACACTGATCTTTGATTCGGCACCTTGTTTGCCCGGCGTGTTGACCGGGGTCATCCGGACAATGGCTGCTGATCACGAAATCGGGGATAAAGATGGCTCAGCCAAGTGTCGCGCGCGAACCTTCCATGGAAGAAATCCTGGCCTCGATCCGCCGGATCATCGAGAGCAATGATCCGGTCGGCGAAGGTCAGGCGTTGAGCCGTCCACAGGCTGCAGCACCCGCCAACACCGCCTCTTTCGATGAGGACGAGGAGGGGGGCGAACTGTCCGACGAGATGGACACATCCTTCATCCCGCAGAGGGCGGCAAACGATCCGGGACTGCCGTTTTCGCAAGTCTATGCCGAGCCGGCGCCGCTTCGCCCGCCGCTCGATGCGGCGGCACGCCAGCGCTTTGCCGCCGAATCGCAATCGTCCGTGAGCGGTGCGGCGTCATCGGCATCGGAGCAGCCTGTTGCTGCAGAGCGTCCGGCCGAGCGCAGCCTGTCGCTGGCCGATGTCGCAGCCCGGGTTCGCGCCGCCGCAGGCCGCGTGCCGGAGCCGATTGCGCAACGCCCGGCGTCCGGCCAAAAGACGCCGGACGCGGCTCAGTCATCCGACGCCCGTGCCGAGGCCGATGTCCGCGCACCGGCAGAACGGCCGGTAGAGGTCGCGCCATCGTCTGTTCCGCCATTGCGAGTGGCAGCCGTGGAAAGCCCGGCCTTCGATCCGGCTCCTGTCCCGCGCGCCGAGGAACCCGCGCCCGCGCCGCTGCCGACGCGAATTGAGGATGCAGCGAGCCTCATGCTGTTGTCGGAAGAGGCCGGCGCCCAGGTCGCCCGCTCCTTCAATGAACTGGCGGAGATCTTCAACGGTATCGAGCGTCGCTCGGTGGAAGACATGGCGCGTGAGTTGCTGCAGCCGATGCTGCGGGAATGGCTCGACGACAATCTTCCCACGCTTGTGGAGCGCCTGGTGCGCGAGGAAATCGAACGGGTGGCGCGCGGCCCGCGCCGCTGATCGCACACCTGCCGAAGGGCAGAGTGCCTTTGAGGGGCCGCTTTTCGAAGCGGCCTTTTTTATTGACTTGGTTTTGCCAGTCCTGTTTACACCCAAGCCACGAGAACTCGAAAATCTGGTCGGAAAATGCTCGAAAAAACCTATGATTCCGCCGCCGTCGAACCGAAAATCGCAGCCGCATGGGACGAGGCCAATGCCTTTCGCGCCGGCGCCAATGCAAAGCCGGACGCCGAAACCTTCACCATCGTCATCCCGCCACCGAACGTGACGGGCTCGCTGCACATGGGCCATGCGCTGAACAACACGCTGCAGGATATCATGATCCGCTTCGAGCGCATGCGCGGCAAGGACGTGCTGTGGCAGCCCGGCATGGACCATGCCGGCATCGCCACGCAGATGGTGGTCGAGCGCAAGCTGATGGAAGCCCAGCTTCCCGGCCGTCGTGCGATGGGCCGCGAGGCCTTCATCGACAAGGTCTGGGAGTGGAAGGGCGAATCGGGCGGCCTGATCTTCAACCAGCTGAAGCGCCTCGGCGCCTCCTGTGACTGGTCGCGCGAGCGCTTCACCATGGACGAGGGCCTGTCGAAGGCGGTTCTGGAAGTGTTCGTCACGCTCTACAAGCAGGGCCTGATCTATCGCGGCAAGCGGCTGGTCAACTGGGACCCGCAGTTCGAGACGGCGATCTCCGACATCGAGGTGGAAAACCGCGAAGTCGACGGCCACATGTGGCACTTCAAATACCTGCTGGCCGGCGGCGAAACCTATACCTATGTGGAGAAGGACGCGGACGGCAACGTCACGCTGCAGGAAGAGCGCAACTATATCTCGATTGCGACGACCCGGCCTGAAACCATGCTGGGCGACGGCGCCGTTGCCGTCCATCCGTCCGACGAACGCTACGCGGCCATCGTCGGCAAGCTTTGCGAGATCCCGGTCGGTCCGAAGGCGCAGCGCCGCCTGATCCCGATCATCACCGACGAATATCCCGATCCGACCTTCGGTTCGGGTGCGGTGAAAATCACCGGCGCGCATGATTTCAACGACTATCAGGTCGCCAAGCGCAACGACATTCCGCTCTACAGGCTCATGGACGGGCAGGCGCAGATGCGCGCTGATGGCGAGCCCTATGCGGTCTGCGCGGCCCAGGCGCTGGCCATCACCAGAAGCGGCGAAGTGCCCTCAGAAACCGAGGTCGATGACATCAACCTCGTTCCGGAAGAGTACCGCGGTCTCGACCGCTACGAGGCACGCAAGCGCATCGTCGATACCATCAATGCGGAAGGCTTGGCGGTCACCGTCAAGGACGCCGAAGGCAATGACGTGCCTTACGTCGAGAACAAGAAGATCATGCAGCCCTTCGGCGACCGCTCCAACGTCGTCATCGAGCCGATGCTGACCGACCAGTGGTTTGTCGATGCCAAGACGCTGGCCGAACCCGCAATCGCCTCCGTGCGCGAAGGCCGCACCAAGTTCGTGCCGAAGAACTGGGACAAGACCTATTTCGAATGGATGGAAAACATCCAGCCCTGGTGCATTTCCCGCCAGCTCTGGTGGGGTCACCAGATCCCGGCCTGGTATGGTCCGGATGGTCAGGTCTTTGTTGAAAAGACCGAGGAAGAGGCGCTCGACGCAGCCATCCAGCATTATCTGGCGCATGAAGGGCCGTGGAAGGCCTGGGTGCAGGAAAAGCTCGAAAACTTCGAGCCGGGCGCCATCCTGACGCGCGACGAAGACGTGCTGGATACCTGGTTCTCCTCCGCGCTCTGGCCCTTCTCTACGCTGGGCTGGCCCGACCAGACGCCGGAGCTTGCGCGCTACTATCCGACCAACGTGCTCGTCACCGGCTTCGACATCATCTTCTTCTGGGTCGCCCGCATGATGATGATGGGCCTGCACTTCATGAAGGACGAGGACGGCAACCCGGTCGAGCCGTTCAACACCGTCTATGTGCATGCGCTGGTTCGCGACAAGAACGGCCAGAAGATGTCGAAGTCGAAGGGCAACGTCATCGATCCGCTCGACCTCATCGACGAATACGGCGCCGATGCGCTGCGCTTTACGCTGGCTATCATGGCGGCACAGGGGCGCGACGTGAAGCTCGATCCGGCCCGTATCGCCGGCTACCGCAACTTTGGCACCAAGCTGTGGAACGCTACGCGCTTTGCCGAGATGAACGGCGTCAAGCGCGACCCGAACTTTTTGCCGCAGGCCGCAACCCAGACGGTCAACCGGTGGATCCTCACCGAGCTGTCGGCGACCGTGGCAGAGGTCACGACGGCAATCGAGACGCAGCGCTTCAACGATGCCGCCGTCAGCCTCTACCGCTTCGTGTGGAACCAGGTCTGCGACTGGTATCTGGAACTGCTGAAGCCGATCTTCTCCGGAGAGGACGAGGTCGCCAAGGCCGAAGCGCAGGGCTGCGTCGCCTATGTGCTGGAAGAGGCCTACAAGCTTCTGCACCCCTTCATGCCGTTCATGACGGAAGAGCTTTGGGCGCACAGTGCCGGAGAGGGCGCGGTCCGCGATCGGCTTCTGTGCCATGCCGACTGGCCGTTGCCGGGCTTTGAGGATGCCGCCGCGGCCTCCGAAATCAACTGGCTGGTCGATCTCGTCACCGGCCTGCGCTCGGCGCGTTCGGAAATGAACGTGCCGCCATCCGCCAAGGCGCCGCTGATCGTGGTGGGAGCGAGCGCGCTGACGGAAGGTCGCCTGCAGCGCCACGAGGCGGCCATCATGCGCCTTGCCCGCGTCGAAAGCATTGCGCTTGCGCTGGAGGCTCCGCGGGGTGCCGCCCAGGTGGTCATCGGCGAGGCAACCGCCTGCCTGCCGCTCGGCAGCCTGATTGATCTTGGCGCGGAACGTGCCCGCATCGAAAAGGCGCTCGGCAAGGTGGATGCGGATATCGACCGTGGCCGCAAGAAGCTCGGAAACGAAAAGTTCGTCGCCAATGCCGATCCGGACGTCGTCGCCGCCGAGCGCGAGCGCCTGGCTGAACTCGAGGTCCAGCGCGCAAGCCTTGCGACGGCGCTCCAGCGGATCAACGAAGCCGGATAATACCGCCCCCGAATCAAATGCATCGACCGGCCCCGCCAGCGTTTTGCAGGCGGGGCCGGTTTCGTTTTGGAACAGTTGCGGCAACGCAGCGATGTCACGGCGGAGATGCAGCGCCGGGGGATTGTGTCATTTGTGTTTTTTTAGCAACGCCTGTGCCGAATTGAGGAATTCCGTTGCAGAAAAACCTGCGTTTTCACAAATTTAGTAGAAAAAAATACGCCCCAAAGGGTTTATGGCTCCTGATCCTCGGACATTTACGTAAATCGGGCAGGTGGGGTGTTGCGGTGCGGCATAAAATTAGCAAGTTGTCTTTCAAACACATGCATTTAGGTTCGCTCCTCTATATGCAGGGGAGTGAGACACACATGACAGGAAAATTGATCTGCAGAGGTCTGCTGGCCGCCATTGCCGCCGCATCCCTGCACACCGGTGCATCGGCTGGGGGGCTGGAGCGCGGTGGCTATAATATCGATCTGCTGTTTGATCCGTCGACTGTGGCAGCCGAAGCGACCACCACCTATGTCGCGCCTCAGCGCAAGGCGAGAAACGTCAGGGACAACTATACGACCTCGGCTGTCTATCCCTATAACGGGACGGGGACGGGCACCGGCGGCGGTAACCTCAACGGTTTGTCGTCCAGTTCGGACGACACGGAAGGCTACTGGGCGCCACGTCTCGGCATCAAGGCGGCGATCGGCGATTCGGTCGATTGCATGTTTGACTATTCGCAGCCCTGGGGCGCGCATTCCAATCCGGGCCGCAACTGGGCCGGCGCCAACAACAATATCGAAACCAAGGTCGAGAGCGACAACTACGCAGCGACCTGTTCCTACCGGTTCGATCTGGGGCCGGGGCAGCTGCGTTTGATCGGCGGCGCCTTTTACCAGGAAGTCTCCGGTTTCAAGGAGCGCCTGGTGCAGGATTACACCAATGTACCCACATCCCTGTCTGGCGTGGGACGTCTGGATCTGGAAGGCCATGGCTGGGGATGGCGGACCGGCATCGCTTACGAAATCCCGGAATACGCCGTACGCGCGAGCCTTGTTTACAACAGCGAAGTCAACCTCAGCAACCTCACGGGCACGCTTGATTTGAGGCAGGCCAATCCCGCGCTGAATGGCGGGCAGCCCTACAATGTCTTCGGGGAGCAGCGGACGCCGGATTCGCTCGAACTGAAGCTGCAGACCGGGATTGCCCCCGACTGGCTTGCCTTCGGCTCGCTGAAATGGACGGACTGGAGCCAGTTCCAGAAGATTCCGTTCTGCGTGACGGGCACCGTGAGCAGCTGCACCCTGTCGAGCCCCACCGCATTGACGACGCTCGACCTCGGCTATCGGGACGGCTGGACCGTCACCGGCGGCGTAGGCCACAAGTTCAATGAGCAGTGGAGCGGGGCCGTCAGCGTCACCTGGGATCGGGGAACCTCGCAAGGCTTCGGCGCACAGACCGATACCTGGCTGTTCGGCGCAGGTGTCGCCTACCAGCCGAACAAGACGGTCGAAATTCGCCTCGCAGGTGTGCTGGGCATCCTGACCGGCGGATCGTCCGGCACGGTATCGCTCAACGGCGTAACCTACGGCGATGACCTCTCCTATAATTTCAAGGACGATGTCGTGGCCGCGGTCAACACATCGTTGAAAGTGCGCTTCTGACGTCTGCTTGAACTCCCGCAATGAAATGGCCCGGCGCATGTCCGGGCCTTTTTCGTCTCCGCGACAATACTGTGCCGAATTCGCGTTTTGTGACGATTCGGCAACAGATTCTTACGACAATCATCCGTAGTATTGCGGTTGGCCCCAATGTCTATTTCCCGCCACAAACGAGGAGCAGCGATAGGGCCGACAAGACGAGCGGACCTTGCGGGGGCGGGGGCGCATATCGGAGCAACATGGGCGAATTCTTCAGTGAAATGCCGTGGATGGCCAGGACGCAGCCAAGCGTTCGCGGGGCTTTCGACGTGACACCACACATTGCAGAAGCGGGTCGTAGTATTGCCGAAAATGCGGTCTATTCTCTGAACAACCGGAAGCGGCATGCGCCGCTCAACCCGGTCAGTCGCGGGTTCGTGAGGTCCGGCGTCATTGATCGTTTGTTCGGAGTACGTGCATGACCCTCATTGTGATCTGCGGCCACACATTTCAAGCGCATCCATCAGAAGCAATGCTCTCACCCTTTGTCCGATCAAACACCGGCATGGTTAAGGAAGTCTGAACATGCCGCTCATTCTTCACCGTTCGATGGGCCTCTGGGCCGCCGGACTGATGCTGGCGGCGGCAGCCTTCAACCCCTGTGCCGCGTTCGACATCAATTCCGGCGTCAGCAAGGAATCCGGCCCCTTCGATCTCTTCAAGTTCGGCTTCAAGGCCTATAAGAACGGCCAGAAGCAGGATGCGGTCGAAGCCTATAAATATGCCGCCGAAAAGGGCCATACAGGTTCGCGCTGGGCGCTTGCCAACATGTATGCCTTTGGCGATGGCGTGGCGAAGAACGACTTTGAAGCCTTCAAGATCTACAACGAGATCGCAAGCCAGGGCGTCGAGCCGGGCTCGGAAGATACCGGCTTCTTCGTGAATGCTCTGCTGTCGCTCGCCGATTATTACCGGCATGGCATTCCGGGCTCGCCGGTGCGTGTGGACCTGTCGCAGGCCCGCCAGCTCTATTTCCAGGCGGCCTCCACCTTCGGCGTGGCCGAGGCGCAGTTTCAGCTGGCGAAGATGATCATGGCCGGCGAGGGGGGCGCACCCAACATGCAGCAGGCCAAGAAATGGCTGAACCAGGCGCGCAAGAGCGGCCATCCCGGCGCCATGGCCGTCTTCGGCAATGTGCTGTTCCAGGAAGGCCAGACGGTGCGCGGCCTTGCGTTTCTCACCGCCGCGCTTGACCGGTGCAGCCAGAAGGATTGTCCCTGGATGCAGCAATTGCAGGAGGATGCCTTCTCGCTCTCTAGCGAACGGGACCGTCGCACGGCCATCGTTCTGTCGCAGCAGTTTGCCGCCAATGGCGGGGACGAATAGGCGCAATCAACGCCCGTCGCCTCGCAGGATCGCCTCAGGCGAAATCGAAATATCCGACCACGGGAACGTGGTCCGAAGGCTTTTCCCAGGCCCGCACCGTCTTTTCGATGGAAGTCGCCCGCAGCCGGTCTGCCGCTTCCGGCGACAGCATCAGATGATCGATGCGGATGCCGTTGTTCTTCTGCCAGGCGCCGGCCTGATAATCCCAGAACGTATAGAGCTTTGTCTGGTCGCTGGTGGCGCGCACGGCGTCGGTGAGGCCGAGATGCTCGAGCCTGCGGAATGCGGCGCGCGTCTGCGGCAGAAACAGCGCGTCGGTTGCCCAGACGGTCGGGTCGAAGCAGTCATGCGGCTCGGGAATGACATTGTAGTCGCCGGCAAGGATCAGCGGCTCCTCCAGCGTCAGGCGCTCCTCGGCATGGCGGCGCAGGCGCTCCATCCAGGCAAGCTTATAGGGATATTTGACCGGATCGTCGGAGGGGTTGCCGTTCGGCAGGTAGATCGAGGCGACCCGCACGACGCCGGACGGCACGGAAAATACCGCCTCGATATAGCGTGACTGTTCGTCGCTGTCGTCGCCCGGCAGGCCCCGCATCACCTCGTCCGGCTTGCGCTTCGAGAGGATCGCAACGCCGTTGAAGCCTTTCTGGCCGTGCGTCTCGACATGATAGCCGAGCGCCTCGATCTCCAGGCGCGGAAAACCTTCGTCCACCGACTTGATTTCCTGCAGGCAGACGATGTCCGGCGAAAAATCCGCCAGCCACTGGCGCAGGTTCTCGATGCGCGCCTTGATGCCGTTGATGTTCCAGGTGGCAATTTTCATGCGTTGGGTACCTCTCGTCGGTTCCTTTTAACGCATGAGCCCATCTTGGGAAGCGGCAAAAGCCGTTCTCCTCAATCCGCGATGCTCAGATGGAGAAGCTCGTGCCGCAGCCGCAGCTGGCAACCGCATTGGGGTTCTTGATCTGGAACGACTGGCCGAGCAGGTTGTCGACGAAATCGATCTCGGAGCCGGCCATGTAGACGAGTGACAGGCTGTCGATCAACACCTTGGCATCGCCGCGGGCAACCACCACGTCGTCGTCGGTTTCATCCTGCGTCAGGTCGAACTTGTAGGAAAAGCCGGAACAGCCGCCGCCTTCGACCGAAACGCGCAGCGCCTTTGCGCCGTCATCGGCGCTGACGATCTGGGCAATGCGCTTGGCTGCGGATTCCGAAAGGGTCACGGTGGTGGTGTCAGTCATGATTTTTTGCCTTCCTGCCGGGTTCAAGGCCCGGAGATTGCCGTCATCGGCTTTGCGCCGTTGTGCCTCTATAGGTATGAAGGGTTAAATCTGGCGTCAATGGGTGCTTCGCGCCTTGCGTCGTGCAGACAGGTGCAAAACGGGTTTGAGCATGACGATCGATACACGCAGTCTGGGATTCGGCTCCGGCGAACGGGCCATCTATGCATCCGACCCCTGGTCGTCGCGCGGCCGTCTGTTTCCCGAAAGCTCCAGTCTCACCCGCTCCGAATTCCAGCGCGACCGCGACCGCATCGTGCATACCACGGCGTTTCGCAGGCTCAAGCACAAGACGCAGGTGTTCATCGGCGTCGATGGCGATCATTACCGCACGCGGCTCACCCACACGATCGAGGTGGCGCAGATTGCCCGTGCGCTCGCCCGGGCGCTCAAGATCGACGAGGATCTCGCCGAGGGCGTGGCGCTGGTGCATGATTTCGGCCATACGCCCTTCGGCCATACCGGCGAGGATGCACTCGACGAGATGCTGAAACCCTATGGCGGCTTTGACCACAATGCCCAGTCGCTGCGCATCGTCACCAAGCTCGAGCGCCGCTATGCCGAGTTCGACGGCATCAACCTCACCTGGGAAAGCCTTGAGGGGCTGGTCAAGCACAACGGGCCACTGATGGATGCGGCTGGCATGGGGTTGAAGGGGCCGGTGCCGCAGCCGATTCTCGATTACTGCGAGCTGAACGACCTGGAGCTTGCAAGCTTTGCAAGCCTTGAGGCGCAGGTGGCCGCCATTGCCGATGACATCGCCTACAATACCCACGACATCGATGACGGGCTTCGCTCCGGCTATCTCACCTTCGAGATGCTGGAGGATGTGCCGTTTCTCGCCGACATGATGCGGCAGGTGAGGGCGAAATATCCGGTTCTGGAGCCGGCCCGCTTTGCCAACGAGATCATGCGCCGCCAGATCACCCATATGGTGGAGGATGTGATCGGCGTGGCCCAGGCAAGGCTTGACGCGCTGCGCCCGCAAAATGTCGGGGATATCCGCGCCGCAGACCAAGTGATCGCGACGTTTTCCGACGACATGGCCAAGACCGATCGGGCGATCAAGAAGCTGCTGTTCTCCCGCATCTACCGTCACCCGGACATCATGCGGATCCGGGCAGGCGCGGCGCAGATCGTGACCGATCTCTTCGGTGCCTACATGGCAGACCCGTCGCAGATGCAGAGCCATTACTGGGTCAGCCACATGGCCGGGCTTGGCGAAGCGGCAAAGGCGCGTCACGTGGGCGATTATCTGGCGGGGATGACCGACACCTATGCGGTGAAGGCCCATCGCCGGATGTTTGACCATACCCCCGAATTGGGCTAGGCACCCCACCAACAGAACCTCAGGACGGCGCCCGCCGTCGTTTGCGCGGATGAAGACCCATGAACCTTTTCGCTGATTTCGAAGTCCGGATCAAAGACGCCCTCGAGACCCTCGACATCATCCGGGAAAAGCGCGACCTCGTCGATTTCAGCCGCCTCACCATCGAGCCGCCGCGCGATGCAAGCCATGGCGATGTCGCAACCAATGCCGCCATGGTGCTGGCAAAGCCGCTCGGCACCAATCCGCGGGCGCTGGCCGATATCATCGCTGAGAAGCTGAAGGAGGACGCCGACATCGTGGATGTGACGGTGGCCGGCCCCGGCTTCATCAATATCCGGCTCTCGCAACATTACTGGCAGCGTTTGCTTGCCTCCGTCATTCGCGCCGGCACGGATTATGGTCGCTCAAACGTCGGCAAGGGCAAGAAGGTCAATGTCGAATTCGTCTCGGCCAACCCGACCGGCCCGATGCATGTCGGGCACTGCCGCGGCGCGGTTGTGGGCGATGCCCTTGCCAATCTGATGGAATTTGCCGGCTACGACGTGGCCAAGGAATATTACATCAACGATGCGGGCTCGCAGATCGACGTGCTCGCCCGCTCCGTCTTCCTGCGTTACCGGGAAGCGCTGGGTGAAACCGTCGGCGAAATCCCGGCGGGGCTTTATCCGGGGGATTACCTGGTGCCGGTCGGCGAGGCGCTGGCCAAGGAATTCGGCACCAAGCTGCACAACATGTCGCCGGACGAGTGGATGCCGCTCGTCAAGGAGCGGGCCATCGACGCCATGATGGTGATGATCCGCGCCGATCTGGAGGCGCTCAATGTCCACCATGACGTGTTCTATTCCGAGCGCACGCTGCATGCCGATGGTGCAGCTCGCATCCGCCAGGCCATCAACGACCTGACCTTCAAGGGCCATGTCTATCGCGGCACGCTGCCGCCGCCGAAGGGCCAGCTGCCGGAAGACTGGGAAGACCGCGAGCAGACGCTGTTCCGCTCCACCGAAGTCGGCGACGATATCGATCGCCCGCTCATCAAGTCCGATGGAAGCTACACCTATTTTGCCGCCGACGTTGCCTATTTCAAGGACAAGTTCGAGCGCGGCTATGACGAGATGATCTATGTGCTGGGCGCCGATCATGGCGGCTACGTGAAGCGGCTGGAAGCCGTGGCGCGGGCCGTCTCCGGCGGCTCGGCCAAGCTCACCGTGCTGCTCTGCCAGCTGGTCAAGCTTTATCGCAACGGCGAGCCGGTGAAGATGTCGAAGCGGTCCGGCGATTTCGTCACGCTGCGCGAGGTGGTGGACGAGGTCGGCCGCGATCCGGTGCGCTTCATGATGCTGTACCGGAAGAACTCCGAACCGCTCGATTTCGACTTTGCCAAGGTGACGGAGCATTCCAAGGAAAACCCGGTCTTTTACGTCCAGTACGCGCATGCGCGCTGCATGTCGGTTTTCCGCCAGGCAAACGAAGCGTTCCCTGATCTTGACATCGAATCAGTTGATCTCTCCGATGCCGTTTCGGATGTCACTGATTCGGCCGAGATCCAGCTGATTGCCAAAATTGCCGAATATCCCCGTCTGATTGAGGCCGCAGCGCTGTCTCAGGAGCCACACAGGCTTGCTTTTTACCTTTATGATCTGGCAAGTTCCTTCCATGCGCATTGGAATAAGGGCAAAGACAACCCTGACTTACGGTTTGTTAAGGATAACGACCGAAACTCCACCATCGCCAGGCTCGGGCTGGTGCGCGCCGTCGCTTCTGTTTTGAAGTCCGGGTTGTCCATTACGGGGACAGCCGCACCGGACGAGATGCGATAGTCCCGCCACCATTTCCCCATAATGCGCTGGCAGGTGGTTGTGTTAGCGTAGGTGAGTGGACGAAGGTATGGCAGACAACAGCGTTGCACTTGGCCGCGGTAGCGGACCGGATCTCTTTGCTGATGATGATCCGTTGGCGGAGCTTGCGCGGATTGCAGGCTACGACGATCGGCCGTCGCAGAGGCAGCCGTCTTCACCGCGCTCGTCCGCCCGGCCGATGTCCTCGTCGCGCCAGGAGCCGGCCTTCAATCTTGAAGACGAATTGCTGCGCGAATTCGAAAGCTACGAATCGCCCCGCCTTGATCCGGCGGACGATCTGGCGCTGGACGCAACTGCGATCGCAGCATCCGGCAATCTGCCGCAGGAGCCGCACTTTGCTGCGCCTGAGGCTGGTGACAGGCATCGCGTCTATGCGCCGCAGGCTCACTCCGCTGAGATGCGGGGCGTCGATCCCTTTGCCGATGATCTGGATGCGGGTGCCGTGCCGACGCAGTCGCTTGCTCCGGCTTCTCCAGCCTTTGACGTGCAAGGCCGTGTGGATGATTTTGGCGGCTTTGGCCTGCGTGAGCCGTTTGAAGCGCCGGGGGCTGCTATCGAGCCCGCCTTTGGCGGCGTCGATCCGTTCCACTTTCAGGCAGAATCGCGACGTGCAGAGCCTCTGCGCGTCCTGCCGGAGCCGTCCGTCCCCCAGCCCGTCATGGATGAAAGTTTCGAGCTGGACCTGATTTCCGAACTGGAAACCTCGCTGGTTGCCGCGCCGGCACCGGTTGCCCGCAAGGCTTCGTCGCGTCCGCCCGCCAAGGCCTATGAGCCGGGCTTCCGCATGCCGCTTGCCAATTTCAACCGGGCGCCCGAGCGGACCGTTGAACCTGTGATGGCTGCCGAGCCACGCCTGCAGCCGCAATATAGGGAAGAAAGCCCGGTCGCTCCGGTGGCTGAGGCGCCCGCCGCCCGCCGCGCTCCGGACGCCGATTCGAACGTCGATGTTGCGCGCTCCGCGCCGCATCTGGACGCGCTCGACGCATTCGAGACGCCCTTGCTGACGGATGACGATCTGGCGACGGAACTCACGGATGTTAGAAGCGCAGCGCCTGCCGCGTCCGATGCACGTGTTGCCGACAAGGGTCGCTTCCAGCCGCTGGAAGAGCCGGTCTACGACGTGGATCACTATGCGTCGCGGTCCTCGCGGACTGAGGCTCCCGTCGAACCTGATCTGTTCCGGCGGGGCGGCGATGTGTCGCCTGCGCCTGTGTCCAAGGCGGATCCGGCACCGCTTGAGCTGTTGAACGAAGATGATTTCGAGCTGTCGCTTGAAGAGCTCGAATTGGATTTCTCCGATATTCTCGCCGCTGAGCCGCGCTTTTCTGCGCCTCAGGGCAAGCCTGCTGCCGAGCCTCCGCGCCAGACTGTGGCTGAAAAGGGCGAAGCGCTCTTGGCTGAGCCCGTTGCGCGTCCGGCAGCCGATGCTGCTGCGGCCGCCCCGGCTGCTTCAGCCGCCGCCGCCAATCCGTTTGCGGCCCGCCCGGCTTCGTCTGCGGCTACCGTCAGCCCCGTGGTTCCGGCCTTTCTGGCCTCGTCCCGGTCTGCTGCAGCGATGTCGCAGGAGCCGGTGGCTGACCAGCCTGTCGTGGCAACCCCTGCGGCGGTGCCGGATTTTGCGCCCGACGCCTTTGATCCCGCGCTCTTTGCCGATACCGAGGAGATGCTGGAAAGCGTTCCGGATCTGAATGTTCCGGATCTGCCGGCCCATGAGCCAGAACAGCGTCCGGTCCCGCATTCGGACTTCGACCTGCATCTGGATTCGGAACTGGCCTCGCTGTTTGAAGCGCCGGCACCGGCAGCGCCTGTTGCGCAGGAGCCGGCCAGGAGCCGCGCAACGCCGACGACGGCCCCCTCGATTGCTGCCGTTGCGCCGGCGCCGCAGACGCCGGCAACGGCCAATGAGTTCGATGATTTCGAACGCGCGCTGGAAGAGGATTTCCGCCGCACGCTCCTGCAGCCGATCCAGCCTGGCCGGTCTGTCGGGTCCGAGGAGGACGAGGGCGACCACGAAGCCTATTATGAAGCGCCGCGCCGCAGCGCTGCCCGCTGGATCGTGCCGGCCTCGGTTGCCGGCCTTGTGCTGGTGGCTGGCGTGTCGGCCTATGTCTGGTTTGCCGGCGGCCGGTCCGGCATGGGCGGCAATGCGGCCCCGGTGGTGATTGCCGCAGATACCGATGCGATCAAGATGGTGCCGGAAAATCCCGGTGGCAAGACGGTGCCGAACCAGGACAAGGCCGTGTATGACCGTGTCGCAGGCGGCGCCTTGAACGACCCCAAGCAGTCGGCGCTGATTTCGTCCGACGAGCAGCCGATGGATGTCGTTCAGAAAACCCTGATGCCCGACAACCTTCCGATGGAAGGTGAGGAAGACGGCGCCGATGTGGCGGCCACGAATGTGGGCGACACCCAGGATCCGCGCCTTCTGCCGCACCAGGCCGCAGCGTCCGGCCAGCAGGCCGGTGATCAGCTGGCGGTCATGCCGCGCCGCGTGAAAACCATGATCGTGCGTCCCGATGGAACGCTGGTCGAGCAGGTGACGGATGTGCCGGCCCAGGGCAAGGCCCCGGCCGAGACAGCGGCACGCCCTGTGCGGGCCGAGACCGTTGCGGCATCCGGCGGCGCCCGTACCGAGCCGGCCTCAGCCGCTGGCATCGCGCCGATTTCTCAGCCGCAGGGAACGAAGCCTACGGAGCTTGCAGATGTGGATGTGGAGCAGACAGCGGCCCTGACCGGCACGCAGGCGGCAGTCGATACGGCCGCCACGGCACCGCAGTTTGCAGCACCGGTGCCGACCGCGCGCCCCTCGCGGCAGCCGACAAATGCGGTGGCAACCACCACGGAAGCCGCTGCCCGCCCGATCCAGGCTTCCGCGCCTGTTTCCGCACCTTCGGCCTCAAGCGGCGCTGGCAGCTACTATATCCAGGTGGCATCGCTGCCCAGCGAGGCGGATGCGCAGAAATCCTACGCCAATATCGCCAGCAAGTTTGCCGGCGTCATCGGTGGGCGCGCGCATGACATCGCCCGGGCGGATGTGGCGGGGAAGGGCACCTTTTACCGGGTCCGAATCGCTGCCGGCTCCACCAAGGACGAAGCGGCAGCGCTCTGCGAACGCTACCGCGCCGCAGGCGGCACCTGCCTGATCGCCCGCTAAGGCATGTGCGTGTACCGCAAGATCTGGAATGGCACGAACGGGGCGGAAACGCCCCGTCTGCTTGAGCGCAGGATGGACTTTGCGCCCCAGGCGGCTTCCTTCCCCTTGCCCCACCGGCTTGCGTCCAGTGCAGACGAGCCGCGCCCCCTGCCAGCCAAAGCTTTTTCCAGGTCATGAGCCTGGTGTCGCCTTGTTCTTTTCCCCAAAAACTCCCGCCCAAGGACAAATCCCCATGAGCCCTTCGAAAGCAATGATCCTTGGATGTGCCGGCCTTGCCCTGACGGCCGATGAAATCGCGCTCTATCGGAACGAGCGCCCGTGGGGCTTCATCCTGTTTGCCCGCAATCTCGCCGAACCGCAGCAGATCATCGATCTGGTCGCCTCCATGCGCGATTCGATCGGCCGGCCCGATGCCCCGGTGCTGATCGACCAGGAGGGTGGGCGCGTGCAGCGCATCCGTCCACCGCACGTCCAAAAATATCCCGCCGGAGCCGAGCTCGGCGCGCTCTTTGCCGCAGACAAGGCCGCCGGCCTTCGCGCCGCATGGCTGATGTCGCGCCTGCACGCCTTCGACCTCACCAAACTCGGCATCAACGTCAACTGCCTGCCGGTGCTGGACGTTCTGGTGGAGGGCGCGACGCCTGCCATCGGCAACCGCTCCTATGGCGGCGATGCGGCGATGGTGACTGCGCTTGGAACCGCCGCCTCCGAAGGGCTGAAGGCCGGCGGCATGCTGCCTGTCATGAAGCACGTGCCGGGCCATGGCCGGGCCATGTCTGATTCGCATCACGATCTGCCGGTGGTCAATGCCACGCGCGCCGAGCTGGAGGCGCAGGATTTCGCCCCGTTCCGGGCACTCAAGGACGAGGTCATGGCGATGAGTGCGCATATCGTCTTCACAGCCATCGATGCGGAACGTCCCGCCACGACTTCGCGCACGGTGATCGAGGAGGTGGTGCGCGGATCGATCGGTTTCGACGGCCTGCTTCTGTCCGACGACAGCTCGATGAACGCACTCAAGGGCACGCTTGGCGAAAGGGCCGCCGATATTATCGCCGGTGGCTGCGATATTGTCTTGCATTGCAACGGTGTGATGGACGAAATGATCCAGGTTGTGCGCGAAGTGCCGGAGCTTGCGGGCAAGTCGCTTCAACGCGCGCAGGCGGTGCAGGGGGCGTTCCGGCCGGCTGACGGTGCAAGCGAAGAGGCACTCCGCGCCGAATTTGCATCCCTCGTGCCGGTTGCCTGAGGGATGTCTGTGCCGGGAAGGCAGGAAGGGCTGAAGGCATGGCCGCAGAGACACCGCAGTCTGCCACGCCAATGGACAGGCTTTGGCAGGAGAGTGAAGAGCGCGCGCTGAGCGAGCCGGCGCTTGTCATCGATGTCGGCGGCTTTGAGGGGCCGCTCGATCTTCTCCTGCATCTTGCCCGTACCCAGAAGGTCGATCTGGCGCGCATTTCGGTGCTCGCCCTCGCCGAGCAATATCTCGCCTTTGTCGAAAGCGCCCGGCGCGTGCGCATCGAGCTTGCCGCCGATTACCTGGTGATGGCAGCCTGGCTTGCCTATCTCAAATCGAAACTTCTCATTCCCCAGCAGGTGCGCCAGGAGGATGGACCGAGCGGCGAGGAAATGGCGGCAACGCTTGCCTTTCGCCTGAAGCGGCTGGAAGCCATGCGCGAGGCGGCTTCACGACTCGTCAACCGCAACCGGCTTGGCCGCGACGTCTTTGCCCGCGGTGCGCCCGAGCATATCGCCGAACGCAACGGGGCGGCCTTCGAGGCCAATCTCTACGATCTTCTGAACGCTTACGCCAATCTTCGCCAGCGCCAGGCGGTGATGCAGGTCACCATCGAGCGGCGCAAGGTGTGGTCGCTGGTGGAGGCGCGTGAACTGCTGACCAGCATGCTGGGCGAGATCGGTGACTGGACTGTGCTGCAGCGCTATCTGCTTGATTATATGCCGCCCGCCGACCGTGTGACGGCAACGGCGAGCGCCTTTGCCGCTTCGCTGGAACTGGTGCGCGAGGGCAAGCTGGAAATCCGCCAGGACGGCGTGTTCGCGCCGATCTATATGCGCCGGGGCACCGGCCGCCCCTCCACGGGCACAGGCGGCGACCCTGTTGCCGATCCTGCCGACGAATAGAGGATTGCGGCGTGCAGCAACCCGACGAGCAAGAGGTTTTGCAGGAGGCGGACGAGCCAACGTCCGAGGCACCTGCGTCTGTTCCTGATTCGGCAGGGGCGGATGCGAGCGGTGTCTCCGGTTCCGAACTCGAGGCGGAGCGCACCGCGGAAGCGCTCATCTTTGCCGCGGCCGAGCCAGTGTCGGAGGCGTTTCTGCTGGAGCGTCTGCCGCGCGGCATCGATCTGCGCAAGATCATGGCACGGCTGGTGCGCCTCTATGCGCCGCGTGGCGTGAACCTCATGCGTGTCGAGGATCGCTGGGCCTTCCGCACGGCGGCCGATCTCTCCTTCGTCATCCGTCGCGACGATAACGACCAGCGGAAGCTGTCGCGCGCGGCGCTCGAAGTTCTGGCGATCATTGCCTACCACCAGCCGGTCACGCGCGCTGAAATCGAAGACATTCGCGGCGTGCAGACCTCGCGGGGAACGCTCGACGTGCTGATGGAGGCCGGCTGGGTGCGGTTTCGCGGGCGACGGCGCACGCCCGGCCGTCCGGTCACCCTCGGAACCACGCCGCGCTTTCTCGACCATTTCGGCCTTGAGGAAATCCGCGATCTGCCGGGGCTTGAGGAGCTGAAGGGGGCGGGGCTTCTGTCGGGCCGCATTCCGCCGGACTTTCGCATTCCGATCCCGATGTCTGCGGACGATCTGTCGGAGGAGGAGGATCCGATCACTCAGCTCGATCTGGAAGAGCTGGGTCTTCTGACGCCTGCAGGCGAGGACGGGGAATAGCCGGGATCGCCGCTTCCGGACCCGGCCTGGCGGCGCTTTGAGCAAGACCGGTGGCGCGATGCCGCCGCCATCCGCCCACATCCGTGCGGATCCCTTGCCACGCAGTCTCGCAGACGTGAGTGTAAAGGTCGTAGGAGACGAAATTTTGTTGTTTGAAAATCAAGCGCAAACGTCTTACATCGACGGCGACGCGCAATGATGGAGTGGTAGCATGGGTTCTTTTAGTGTTTGGCATTGGCTGATCGTTCTGATCATCGTGCTTATCTTCTTCGGACGCGGCAAGATCCCCGATCTGATGGGCGATGTTGCCAAGGGCATCAAGAGCTTCAAGAAGGGCATGGCGGATGACGATGCCAACGACGCTCCGCCGCCGCCGGTGACCGGCAAGACGGTCGATCACCAGCGTGAAGAAACGAAATAATCGTTCGGAGCCGCGCCTCGGCGCGGCACCGCCAGGAGCGTAGCGAATGCTGGACATCGGCTGGACAGAGTTACTTGTCATCGCGGTCGTGTTGATCGTTGTCGTCGGGCCGAAGGACTTGCCGCCGATGCTGCGCGCATTCGGCAAGATGACTTCCAACCTGCGAAAGATGGCAGGGGATTTTCGCACACAGTTCGACCAGGCTCTGCGGGAAGCGGACATGGACGATGTGCGCCAGACCATTTCGGATGCGCAGCGGTTCAATCCGGCTAATGCGCTGCGCGAAGCGATGAACCCGCTGCGCGAAATGGGCAACGAGATCCGGAACGACCTGCAGAAGGCGACGGAAGTTCCGAAGTCCGTCGAATCGGAAGGCCCGGAGGTGACATCCGTCGAGGATCTCATGCCAGCGCCTTCGCTGCCTCTGCCGGAAACGCCGCCGATCGTGGCTGCAACGCCGGCGCAGCCGGTTGCCGGTGCAGCGACCGGAACGCCTTCTCCTGCGAGCCCCGCGACCACCCCAGTTCCAGCGGCAAGCGCCCCGGCAACCAGCGCGCCGGCGAGCGTTTCGCCAGCGGTCGTCGAGCCTACGACGGTGGCCAGGAAGCCTCGCGCTGCGCGCAAGCCGGCTGTAAAGCCCGCTGACGTGGCCGGCGTTTCGCCTGCCTTGGAAACAGCAGTGCCTGCCGTTGCAAAGCCACGGCGTGCGGCAAAATCTGCCGTTGTTCCAGCCAGCACCGAATCCGGGGCGGCCGGTGAGCCAGCGGTTGTGAAGCCCGCCGCACGGACGCGCAAGAAATCGACGACACCCAAGGATGAAGCATGACCGGCGAGATTGACGACAAGCCACAGCCGCTCATCGAGCATCTCATGGAACTGCGCACACGACTGATCTGGTCGCTGGCGGCGTTTTTCGTGGCCTTCCTGGTCTGCTTCTTCTTTGCCAAGCAGCTCTTCAACCTGCTGGTCATCCCCTACAAATGGGCCGTCATCTGGGCCGGTCTCGACGTGTCGAAATCGGAACTGATCTACACGGCCCCGCAGGAATTCTTCTTCACCCAGGTCAAGGTCGCCATGTTCGGGGCCCTGGTGATCGCATTTCCGATCATCGCCTCGCAGATCTACAAATTTGTGGCGCCGGGTCTTTATAAGAACGAGCGCGCCGCCTTCCTGCCGTTCCTGATTGCCTCACCGATCCTGTTCCTGATGGGGGCCGCGCTGGTCTATTTCTTCTTCACGCCGATGGTGATGTGGTTCTTCCTGGCCATGCAGCAGAAGCCCGGCGACGGAGAAGTGGCGATCTCGCTGATGCCGAAGGTGTCGGAATACCTGTCGCTGATCATGACGCTCGTCGTCTCGTTCGGCCTCGTCTTCCAGCTGCCGGTGGTGACGACGCTGCTTGCCCGCGTCGGCATCCTGTCGAGCGCGTGGCTGCGCGAAAAGCGCAAGTTCGCCATCGTGCTCGCCTTCGTGGTGGCTGCGGTGCTGACGCCGCCCGATCCGATGTCCCAGATCGGCCTTGCACTGCCGACCATCCTTCTCTACGAGATTTCCATCTATGCTGCACGTCTGGTCGAGCGCAAGCGCGCCGAAGAGGCTGTGGCCGAGACGGGCGCGGTGTCCGGTGTCGCCAAGTCCGAACCTTCCAAGTCCGACGAGGCCTGACCATCCGTTCCGGCAGAACAGGATATCTCGGCCGGACTTTCCTTTCGGCCGGGCGCATCGCATCGGCCATAACTCTTGAATAGATGACCTGGAACGACGATGCTCGATATCAAGTGGATCCGTGAAAACCCTGAAGCCCTCGACGCGGCGCTAAACAAGCGCGGTGCCGAGCCGCAGGCGCAAGCCATCATCGCCCTCGATGAAACCCGCCGGTCTGTGATCCAGGCGCTGCAGGACATGCAGTCGCGCCGCAATGCCGCCTCCAAGGAAATTGGCGCGGCCATGGCGCAGAAGAATTCCGAGCTGGCCGAGAAACTGAAGGCGGAAGTCGCCACGCTCAAAGACACCATGCCGGCGCTCGAACAGCAGGAGCGCGAGGCAATCGCCGCGCTGGACGACGTGCTGTCGCGCCTGCCCAATATTCCCTTCGACGATGTGCCGGTCGGCCGCGACGAGCATGACAATGTGGTGGCGCGCGTGGTGGGCGAAAAGCCGCTGTGGAACCATCCGGCCAAGGAGCATTTCGACATCGGCGAAGCGCTCGGCATGATGGATTTCGACCGCGCGGCAAAACTGTCGGGGTCGCGGTTTACGGTGCTGACCGGCCAGCTTGCGAAGCTGGAACGGGCGCTCGGCCAGTTCATGATCGACCTGCACACCAGCGAGCACGGCTATACGGAAGTCTCCTCGCCGCTGATGGTGCGGGACGAGGCCATGTATGGCACCGGCCAGCTGCCGAAATTTGCCGAAGACCTGTTTCGCACGACCGACGGCCGCTGGCTGATCCCGACGGCCGAGGTGACGCTGACGAACCTCGTCTCCGGCGAGATACTGGAACAGGAAAAGCTGCCGCTGCGCTTTACGGCGCTGACACCCTCGTTCCGCTCGGAGGCCGGCTCTGCCGGTCGCGATACGCGCGGCATGCTGCGCCAGCACCAGTTCTGGAAGTGCGAGCTTGTCTCGATCACCGATGCCGAAAGTGCGGTTGCCGAACACGAGCGGATGACCGCCTGCGCCGAAGAGGTGCTGAAGCGGCTTGGCCTGCATTTCCGCACCATGACGCTCTGCACCGGCGACATGGGCTTTGGCGCGCGCAAGACCTATGATCTGGAAGTCTGGCTGCCGGGTCAGAACACCTATCGCGAAATCTCGTCCTGTTCGGTGTGCGGCGATTTCCAGGGCCGGCGCATGAATGCCCGTTACCGGGTGAAGGACGACAAGGTGCCGAAATTCGTTCACACGCTGAACGGTTCCGGCACGGCTGTCGGCCGCTGCCTTATTGCCGTCATGGAAAACTATCTGAATGACGACGGGTCGGTCACCGTGCCGGCTGTGCTGGTGCCCTATATGGGCGGCCTGACCCGGATCGAACGGAGCGTGTGACGCAAAAGAGATGCGGATACTGCTGACCAATGACGACGGCATTCATGCCGAAGGGCTGGCTGTGCTGGAACGCATCGCCCGCAGTCTTTCCGACGATGTCTGGATCGTGGCGCCGGAGACGGACCAGAGCGGGCTTGCCCATTCGCTGACGCTGTCGGAGCCGCTGCGGCTGCGCAAGGTTGCCGAGCGGCATTACGCCGTGCGCGGCACGCCGACCGATTGCGTCATCATGGGGCTTCGCCATGTGCTGGACGTCAAGCCGGATCTCATCCTGTCGGGCGTCAATGCCGGTTCCAATATTGCCGATGACGTGACCTATTCGGGCACCATTGCCGGCGCCATCGAAGGCACGATCCAGGGCATCCGCTCGCTTTCGCTGAGCCAGGCGGTGCGCCGCGACGGCGAGACCCGCGTCATTCCCTGGGAGATCGCCGAAACCCATGCCCCGGCGCTGATCGAAAAGCTCATAGAGGCGGATCTTGCCGGCGGCACGTTCCTCAACCTGAATTTTCCGGCCTGCACGCTGGATGAGGTCGAGGGTGTCGAAGTCACGAGCCAGGGCAAGACGGATTTCGGGCTTGTCGTGGATGAACGCCATGACGGGCGCGGCAATCCGTATTTCTGGCTGCGATTCGGTGCGCGCACGGGACAGTTCCCGCCCGGCACCGATATTCATGCGGTCAGCATGAACCGGATTTCGGTGACACCGCTGAAGCTCGATCTCACCGATCATTCGGCGCGTGATGCTATTCAGCAGGCTCTGGGAGTGGATGCTTGAAAGCCGCGATGATCGAGAAAGAGGGGTTTGCCGCGCTGGTGCTTCGGCTGCGGGCGCAGGGCATTACCGATCTTGATCTTCTGACGGCGATCGAGCAGACGCCGCGCAGCCAGTTCGTGCCGCCACAATTTGCGAGCGACGCCTATTCCAGCCGCAGCATTCCCATCGAGTGCGGATCCTTCATGGAAGGGGCCGATCTTGCTGCCAGGCTTCTGGCGCAGCTGCATGTGAAGCCCGGCCATCGTGTGCTCGAAATCGGCACAGGCAGCGGTTTCCTGGCGGCCGTGATCGGTCGGATCGCCGAGCGTGTCCTGACGGTGGAGCGCTACCGCACCTTGGTGAAGGCGGCGCAGCTTCGAATGGAAGCGCTCGGCCTTCGCAATGTCATCATCCGCCAGGCGGATGGGACGCACGGGCTGCAGGGAGAGGGCACCTTCGACCGTATCCTGGTGACGGCGGCCTTTGAAAGCATGCCGCGCTTTTATGCCGAGCAACTGGTGCATGGCGGCTCAATGATCGCGCCGCTTATCACCGAGGGCGAGAATTGCATGATGGTTCGCCTCACCAAGACCGGCAGCCGATTCGAGCGCGAGGACCTGTTTCCGGCGCCCTACCTGCCGCTGGCCTCCCATATCGCTTTGCATCTTTGAGAACCGGCGCGGCCGGCGCCTGGGCCCCCCAATGCGCAAAGCCGATTCATGGTTATCAATTTATCAAAAAAACGCAGTGTGGCTGCCTGCCTTAACCCGACGGTAAGACTAACGGGTTTTAATGATCGTCAAGTTAGTTGCGTCGTTTAGGTCGGGTCATGCGTTTGAACAGTTCATCGAATATGAGAAAGTCAGCCGTACGCGTCGCCGTGGCAGCGTTTCTCGCCAGTGCGGCAACCGGGTGCAGTTCCGATGCCACGCGCTTCTCAGGCCTGATGCCCGGAAGTGACGACATGACGACGGCTTCCATTCCGCAGCGTCAGGGGGCAGGGGCCTACGGTCCGGCGCCGATGCCGCAGGATGATGTCGGTGGCTACGCTTCCGCAAGTCCGCAGCCGAGCGGCGGTTACGCGCAACAGCCTTCTTATCCGCAGGCGCAGCAGCAGACCTATCCGCAGCAGGGTGGTTATGGTTCAGCCAGCGCTTCGCCGGCCCGGCGCGCCGCAGCCCCGGTTGCGATCCAGCGCGCGGAACTTGCTCCCCCGACCGACAGCGTCGCCAGCCGGCCGCCGGCCCGCGAAGATCTGTCGCGCCAGCAGGCCATGGTGCAGCCGGCGCCTGCCGCCGCAGCCCGTCCGGCCGCCGGTGGCGAGCGGGCGCCAGGCGCTCCGCAGGCCGGTTGGTCGACGGTCAATGCCCCGCGCATTGCCATGCGTCCCGGCGAGACGGCAGCCACGCTCTCGCAGCGTTACGGCGTGCCGGAAAAGGAAATCCTCAAAGCCAATGGCGGAACGCTCACCGCCGGCCAGATGGTGATCATCCCGACCTATGCGGAGCGCTCGAACCCGGCGCGCGTTGCCTCCGGCCAGATCGACTTGCCAAGCGATGGCAAGCTTCCCAAGCCCGCCCGCGATCAGGGCGACAAGGTGGCGGTACTGCCCGGCGCCCAGACCTCCCGCGACAAGACGCAGGCGGACGCCGGCAAGCTCACCCCGCCCTCAGGCGGCGGCCAGCCGGTTCCGCCGAAGGGCGGCTCCTATGTCGTGAAGCCCGGTGATACGCTTGCCAAGATCGCCCGTGCGACCAATACGCCGATCGATCGCCTGAAGGCGGACAATGGTCTTTCCGATGGCGGCATCCGTGTCGGCCAGACGCTGAAGGTCGCAAACGGCGGCGAGGCGGTGAAGCCGGCCGCTGCTCAGCCGGCCGCTCCCGCCAAGGTCGAGGCCGTCTCGGTTCCGGCGCACGAGGCAGCCGCTGCCAAGGCACCGGAAAAGCCGGCGCATACCCAGACCGCAAGCCTTTCCGACGTCGAAAGCAAGTCCGATGTCAGCACGCCGGCCCCGTCTGCGACGGGTATCGACAAGTATCGCTGGCCGGTGAACGGCGCGGTGATTGCCGCTTATGGTTCGAATGTCGATGGCAACCGCAATGACGGGATCGACATTTCGGTGCCCGAGGGCACGCCGATCAAGGCTGCTGAAAACGGCGTCGTCATCTATGCCGGCAATGGCCTGAAGCAGCTCGGCAACACGGTTCTGGTGCGCCACGACGATGGCAAGGTTACCGTCTATGGTCATGCCGGGAATATCAACGTGAGCCGCGGCCAGAAGGTCCAGCGCGGCCAGACGCTTGCTACATCCGGCATGAGCGGCGATGCAAAGCGTCCGCAGGTGCATTTCGAAGTGCGCAAGGACGCAACGCCGGTCAACCCGATGACCTTCCTGGAATAGGAAAGACAACGGGCTCACCCGCGCTAAGACACAAAGATTGCCCTCGCAGTTGTTTTGCGTATCGAGGGATGGGAGAAAGCCCGGCATGTCCGGGCTTTTTTCATGCGCGTTTTTTTGGGGGCGGAGAAGGTTAGGCCCGATGAAGCGGCTTGCGCAGGCGACCGGCAAGATCCTGGATATATTGCCAGGCGACACGGCCCGAGCGCCCGCCGCGGGTGGTTGCCCATTCTAAGGCCTCGTGATGCAGGGTTTCGCGCGCCAGGCCGAGGTCGAAATGGTCGGCGTAGCCGTCGATCATGCCGAGATAATCCTCCTGGCTGCACTTGTGGAAGCCGAGCCACAAGCCGAACCGGTCCGATAGCGACACCTTTTCCTCGACCGCTTCGGACGGGTTGATGGCCGTCGACTGCTCGTTTTCCAACATATGGCGCGGAAGCAGATGGCGCCGGTTGGAGGTGGCGTAGAACAGAACATTGTCCGGCCGCCCCTCGATGCCGCCGTCGAGCGCTGCCTTCAGCGACTTGTAGGCCGTGTCGTCGTGGTCGAAGGACAGGTCGTCGCAAAAGACGATGATGCGCTCTCCGGATGCCTTCAGGATATCGAGGAGGGCGGGCAGCGAGGAAATGTCTTCGCGGTGAACCTCGACCAGTTTGAGCGGCGCTCCAGTCGATGCCTTCACATCGGCATGCACGGCCTTGACCAGCGAGGATTTGCCCATGCCGCGCGCCCCCCACAGCAGGACGTTGTTGGCTTCAAAGCCTTCAGCAAAGCGCAGCGTGTTTTCGTGCAGGATGTCGCGCACGTGGTCGACGCCGCGAATGAGGGCAAGGGCCACCCGGTTCGGACGCGCCACAGGCTGCAGGTAGCGGTTGGCGGGCACCCAGACGAAGCAATCGGCGGCCGTCCAGTCGTTGACGGCGGGGGCGGGGCCTGCCAAACGCTCGAGCGCATCGGCCAGCCGGCGCACCTCGGCGATCAGTTCTGCGGTTGCATCCACGCTCATCTTCACCTCCTTGGTGCGGCGGCACGGGCCGGATTGCACGGTGCCTCAGCCGCCTTCACGCTTTTCCACGGCGGTAGCATGGTGTTTTCCCCATCGAAAGGGTAAGAGGCCTGAATTCGGTACGCCCAGCCCGCCGTTTCTGTTGCATTCCCCTTGATCGCAACTATATTCCGGCGGCTTGAAACGGGGGGTGCCTCCGTCATCCAATTCCGGGAGTTCTCGATGTTCATTACTGAAGCATTTGCCCAGGCCGAAGGTGCAGCCACCTCTGCATCCCCCTTTGGCTCCGGCCTCGAAATGCTTTTCCTCTTCGCACCGTTGATGGTGGTCTGGTATTTCTTCCTGATCCGTCCGCAGCGTGCGCAGCTCAAGAAGCGCCAGGAAACCCTGTCCAATATCCGTCGCGGCGACCAGGTCGTTCTCGGTGGCGGCATCTCCGGCAAGGTGACCAAGGTGGTCGATGACGCGGAACTGGAAGTGGAAATCGCCGAAAACGTCAAGGTTCGCGTGCTGCGCACCTACGTGGCTGAAGTCCGCGTGAAGGGCGAGCCGGTCAAGACCGAGAAGGCCTGACACTCTACCCGGGCTCGGCGTCCGCTGAAGCGGGCGCCTTTTTGACCCTGCCAGAACATCGAGAGCGCAATGCTATACTTCTCCCGCTGGAAGACCCTATTCATCTGGTTCGTGATTGCCGTCAGCCTGCTGATCGCGGCTCCGAACATGTTCAGCAGCGAGCAGTTGGCAAAGCTCCCGGGCTGGTTCCCCACCAAGAAGGTCACGCTCGGCCTCGACCTTCAGGGCGGTTCGCACATCATGCTCAAGATCGAGCGGGGCGATATCGTCAAGGAACGGCTCGAAACCATCGTCGGCGACGTGCGCAACGTGCTGCGTGAAGCCAATGTGCGCTATACGGGCCTCAACGGCACGGGCCAGCAGATCCAGGTTCGGGTAACGGATGTGGCGCAGCTGCAGGCGGCGCGCGATGCCCTGAAGCCGCTGCTGCAGCCGGTCTCTGCCGGAACCTTTGGTGGCAGCATCACGGAACTGAGGCTGGACGATTCGGGCGACGGCCTTCTGCGCCTGAGCCTCACCGATTCGGGCATCGACTACCGCATGTCGTCCGCCGTCACGCAGTCGATCGAAGTGGTGCGCCGTCGCGTCGACGAGCTCGGCACCACCGAACCGCTCATCCAGCGCCAGGGCGATGATCGCATCATCGTGCAGGTCCCTGGTCTGCAGGATCCGCAGCGCCTGAAGGCGCTTCTGAACCAGACGGCCAAGCTTTCCTTCCACATGGTCGATACCTCGATGCCGGTGCAGGAGGCGCTGAACGGCCGTCCGCCCGCAACCTCGCAGATCATGTACTCGACCGATGATCCGGCCGTGCCCTATCTCGTGGAGCGGCGTGCACTGGTATCCGGCGAAAACCTCGTCGATGCGCAGGCAAGCTTCAACCAGCAGACCAACGAGCCGGTGGTGACCTTCCGCTTTGATTCGCGTGGTTCGCAGCGCTTTGCCCAGGCAACGCAGCAGAATGTCGGCCGTCCCTTTGCCATCGTGCTCGATGACCAGGTGATTTCGGCCCCCGTTATCCGCGAACCGATCATCGGTGGCTCCGGCCAGATTTCCGGCAATTTCAGCGTCCAGGGCGCCAATGACCTCGCCGTCCTGCTGCGCGCCGGCGCGCTTCCAGCAACGCTGACGGTGGTCGAAGAACGCACTGTCGGTCCGGGCCTTGGTGCAGACTCCATTCGCGCCGGTGTCGTTGCCTCCATCATTGGCGCGGTCGCCGTTGCCGCCTTCATGTTTGCCTTTTATGGCTTCTTCGGCGTGCTCGCCAATATCGCGCTCGCCATCAATATCGTGATGATCCTCGCAGTGCTTTCTCTGATCGGCTCGACGCTGACACTGCCCGGCATCGCCGGCATCGTGCTCACCATGGGCATGGCGGTCGATTCCAACGTGCTGATCTACGAGCGTATCCGTGAAGAGGTGAAAAGCGGTCGCTCATTGCTGCCGGCCATCGACAGCGGCTTCAAGCGTGCCTTCGGCACCATCATCGATGCGAACCTCACGACGCTGATTGCCGCCGTGGTGCTGTTCTATCTTGGCTCCGGCCCGGTGCGCGGCTTTGCCGTGACGCTTGCCGTCGGTATCGTCACCACCGTCTTTACCGCCTTTACCTTCACCAGCTGGCTGTTTGCCGTCTGGGTGCGCCGCGCCAAGCCGAAGCACCTGCCGAAGGGCGTTCGCACCGGCGTGTTCGATGGTCGCGGCCTGCCGTTCATGTCGATCCGCCGCTACACCTTCCTGATTGCCGCTGCGCTTTCCATCGCCTCGCTCGTCAGCTTCGTGACGGTCGGCATGAACCTCGGTATCGATTTCCGCGGCGGTTCGATCATCGAGCTGAAGGCGCGCCAGGGCGACGCCAACATCGCCGATATCCGCGCCCGCCTCGACCAGCTCAATCTCGGTGAAGTCCAGGCACAGGGTTTCGGCACGTCGCAGGACGTTCTGGTGCGCGTGCAGGCGCAGGACGGCGGCGAAAATGCCGAGCAGTCGGCGCTCGCCCGTATCCGTGGCGATCTGGAGGGCGATTACGAATTCCGTCGCGTCGAAGTGGTCGGTCCCTCCGTGTCGAGCGATCTGACCTATACGGCAACGCTTGGCGTCGGCATCGCGCTTCTGTTCATCCTCGTCTACATCTGGTTCCGCTTCGAATGGCAGTTTGCCGTCGGCGCCATCATCGCGACGATGCACGACGTGATCTTGACGCTCGGCCTCTTCGTGTTGACCGGCATCGAGTTCAACCTGACGAGTATCGCGGCCATCCTCACCATCGTCGGCTATTCGCTGAACGATACGGTGGTGGTCTACGACCGCATGCGCGAAAATCTCCGGCGTTATAAGAAGATGCCGCTGTCCGACCTGATCGACATCTCGATCAACCAGACGCTGTCGCGCACGGTTCTGACCGGCCTCACCACGATGATCGCGCTTTCGGCGCTCTATCTCTTCGGTGGCGAAGTCATCCGCTCCTTCACCTTCGCCATGCTGTTTGGCGTGGCGGTCGGCACCTTCTCCTCGATCTATATCGCGGCACCGGTGCTGATTGCCTTCAGGCTGCGCACCGATGCGTTCGATACGGAAGAGAACCGCAAGACCAAGACGGACAAGAGCTTGCCCTCCGGCAAGCCGGGCGTCTGATCCTTGGCCCGCGCGCCTGAAATCCGCGATGCCCATTTTCCCGGGCGTGCACCCATCGATGCCTATGGCAATGGCGGTTTTCGCTTTGCCGACATGTCGCATCGCGGATCTCTGCTGTGCCTGCCTTCCGGCATCTATGGCTGGGACATGGAGGAGGGCGCCGCGCTGACGGTGGACGCATTTGCGCGCGTTCTTCAGGAAACGGGCGTGGAGTTTCTTCTCGTCGGCACGGGGCGCGATCTGCGTACCTTACCGGCGCCGCTGAAGGCGGCGTTCAGGGGACGCGGCATTTCATCGGATTCGATGGGAACCGGCGCGGCGGTGCGCACGTATAACATCATGCTCGGTGAAATGCGTCCGGTCGCTGCGGCCCTCATCGCCGTCTGAGCCAAATCCCCGGTCGCGGGGCAAACTTTAAGGGTCGGAGACCCCAGGGTTCGGAGACCGATGTGACGGCTGCGCCAACCGATAATTTCCAGATCTGCCTGTCGACACTGCGGGAGACCGACCGCGACCGTTACCTTGCCTGTCTCCTGTCGCCGGAAGACAAGCGCGGGGCGCTGGCGGCCCTCTATGCCTTCCACGCCGAAATTGCGCGCGTGCGCGATGTCACCGAGCAACCGCTTGCCGGCGAGATCCGCCTGCAATGGTGGCGTGATCTGCTGGAGGGCGATGCCAAGGGCGAGGCAAGCGCCAATCCGGTGGCGGCTGCCCTGATGGACACGATCGAGCGCTACAGCCTGCCGCGCACGGTGCTCCTGGCGATGATCGAAGCACGGGTCTTCGATCTCTATGATGATCCGATGCCGGACCGCCATGCGCTCGAAGGCTATGCCGGCGAAACCGCATCCGCCCTGATCCAGCTTGCAGGTCTTGTGCTCGACGCGCCGTCTGCCATGGCAAGCTCGGAAATTGCCGGACATGCCGGGGTGGCGCAGGCGATTGCCGGGTTTTTGTTGCTGATGCCGCTGCACCAACGGCGCGGCCAGCTTTATCTGCCGCAGGATATCCTCACCGCCACCGGGCTTGACCGGGACCGGTTTCTGGCCGGTGGGCAGAGCGACAATATCGGCCACGCCATCGAGGCGTTTGCGGGGCTTGGTCTTGATCACCTGGAAAAGGCCCGCAATGCCGGTCAGATCCCGGCGCCGGTGCTTCCCGCCTTCCTGCCGGCGGCCATTGTCGAGCCGGTGCTGCGGCGTGCCGTCAAGCTGAAGGCGGGTGTTCTCACGGCAGGTTTACAGCAGGCGCAGTGGCGCCGACAGCTGCGCATGGCGCGTACGCTTGTCTTGAAGAAAATTTGATCCACTCTATCTGCTGTCACGCTGGCGCAAGCCTCGCCGGCTAATGCGGTCCTCGTGACGGTCTGCGATATGCAGCCCAAGGCTGGCCTGAGCAGGAGAGCACTGTGGCACTGGCAATCTGGGCGATCATCGGCCTTCTGGTCATTCTGATTGCCTATTATGCGACGCGCATGGCCCGCGAGCGGGAGGACGCCGATCGGCATGATCCGAGCATGGCCATCCTGGAATTCGGCCGCGCCTATCCGACCGAGGCGATCCGCAACCTGCATGAGACGGCGGATGGTTCTGCCATCTTCGTGCGCCTGCACGACAACAAGGCGGGCATCATGCGCAACCGCCGCTCCCACTATGCCTGCCACCTGATCCAGCCGGGGCGCGTGCGGGTGACGCCGATGGAGAGTGATCGGGGCCTCACCATCCAGTTTCTCGACGCACCGGGCCAGGACGACAGCTTTGTCTTTTCAACGGCGCAGGAAGCGGCCGAAGTCTCGCTCTGGCTGCTTGGAAATTACGTGGCACCGGAACTGCAGCAGCTGGAAGAGAGCCGCTGAGGCGGGCCCTTCGGCCCGACCCTTGTCAGACAGGGGTCAGACGACCGCGTCTTCCTCTTCGGCGGCGGCCGCGTCCACGACCGGCGCCGGCTTGCCGAGCCAGGTGGCGCAGTCGGCAAGTGCCCGGCGCGCCATCAGCTGGCGTTTCATGATCGTCTTATCCTTGCCGCGAAAGCGCTTCAGGCCTTCGGGGCGCACGATGGAGCCGGGGGCAAGATCGGGAAACAGGCCGAAATTGATGTTCATCGGCTGGAAAGAACGTTTTCCCGGTTCATCCTCGGATACGATATGGCCGCCGGTGATGTGGTTGAGCAGGGCGCCCAGCGCCGTGGTGGCGGGCGGGGCGGAAATCCTGTCGCCCTTGCGCTCGGCGCTGGCAAAGCGGCCGGCGAGCAACCCGATGGCGGCACTTTCCACATAGCCTTCGCAGCCGGTGATCTGGCCCGCAAAGCGCAGGCCCGGCCGGCTCTTCAGGGTAAGGCTGTGGTCGAGCAGGGTCGGGGAGTGGATGTAGGTGTTGCGATGCAGGCCGCCGAGCCGTGCAAATTCGGCATTCTGCAGGCCCGGGATCATCCGGAAGATTTCCGCCTGCGCGCCGTATTTCAGCTTCGTCTGGAAGCCGACCATGTTGTAGAGCGTGCCGAGCGCGTTGTCCTGGCGCAGCTGCACCACCGCATAGGCCTTGACCGTCGGGTTATGGGAATTGGTGAGCCCCATCGGCTTCATCGGCCCGTGGCGCAGCGTTTCGCGACCGCGCTCGGCCATCACCTCGATCGGCAGGCAGCCGTCGAAATAGGGCGTGCCTTCCCATTCCTTGAAGCCCACCGTGTCGCCGGCAATCAGGGCATCGACGAAGGCATCGTACTGCTCCTTGTCGAGCGGGCAGTTGATATAGTCGCGGCCGTTGCCGCCGGGGCCGACCTTGTCGTAGCGCGACTGGTACCAGCAGATATCCATGTCGATCGAATCGCGGTGGACGATCGGCGCGATGGCGTCGAAGAAGGCGAGCGCATCCTTGCCGGTCTCGCTCTGGATGCCGGCAGCCAGCGCCGGCGAGGTGAGGGGGCCGGTCGCAATCACCGTCAGGTCCCAGTCGGCGGGCGGCAGGCCCTGCACTTCCTCGCGTATAACCGTGATCAGCGGATGCTCATGCAGGGCGCGCGTCACCGCATCGGAAAACCCGTCACGGTCGACGGCAAGCGCCCCGCCGGCCGGCACCTGGTGGCGGTCGGCGCAGGCCATGATCAGTGAGCCGGCCATCCGCATTTCCGCATGGATGACGCCGACCGCATTGGCCGTTGCATCGTCGGAGCGGAATGAATTGGAGCAGACGAGTTCGGCAAGCCCGTCGCCCTTGTGGGCATCCGTGCCGCGCACGCCGCGCATCTCGTGCAGGATGACGGGCACGCCGGCTTCGGCGATCTGCCAGGCGGCTTCGGAGCCGGCAAGGCCGCCGCCAATGACGTGAATGGGGGAAAAGGAGGTCGTGTTCATGGCCGGGTCATTACCACGACCCGGCTTGGCGTCCAACTGCAAAGGCGAATTCGTTTCCGCTGCTGCGATGGGAGCCGATTGGCAAAAAGGTGATGCGGACGGCTGCATTGACGCAGGCCTGGAAACGCCGCGGAAAAAAGAAACCCGGCACAAGGCCGGGTTTCAGAAAGGCATTCAGGCTGCGATGGCTCAGGCGGCCATGGCGGCGCGCAGGTTCTCGTCCACCTTGTCGAGGAAGGCGGTGGTGGAGAGCCACGGCTGATCGGGGCCGATGAGGAGTGCCAGGTCCTTGGTCATGTAGCCGGCTTCGACGGTGTCGATGCAGACCGTTTCCAGCGTCGAGGCGAACTTTGCAAGTTCCGCATTGTCGTCCAGCTTGGCGCGGTGGGCAAGGCCACGCGTCCAGGCGAAGATCGAGGCGATCGAGTTGGTCGAGGTTTCCTGACCCTTCTGGTGCTGGCGGTAGTGACGGGTCACCGTGCCGTGAGCGGCTTCGGCTTCGACCGTGCGGCCATCGGGCGACAGAAGAACCGAAGTCATCAGGCCGAGCGAGCCGAAGCCCTGGGCAACCGTGTCGGACTGGACGTCGCCGTCATAGTTCTTGCAGGCCCAGACGTAGCCGCCGGACCACTTCAGGGCCGAGGCAACCATGTCGTCGATCAGGCGGTGTTCGTAAACGATGCCGACTTCGTCGAACTTCGCCTTGAACTCGGTCTGGTAGACTTCTTCGAAGATGTCCTTGAAGCGGCCGTCATAGGCCTTCAGGATGGTGTTCTTCGTGGACAGGTAGACCGGCCACTTGCGCATCAGGCCGTACATCATCGAGGCGCGGGCAAATTCCCGGATCGACTCGTCGAGGTTGTACATGGCAAGCGCCACGCCGGCGCCCGGTGCGTTGTAGACTTCCTTTTCGATCACTTCGCCGTCTTCACCGACGAACTTGATCGTCAGCTTGCCCTTGCCGGGGAACTTGAAATCGGTTGCCTTGTACTGGTCGCCGAAGGCGTGACGGCCGACAACGATCGGCTTGGTCCAGCCGGGAACGAGGCGCGGCACGTTCTTGCAGATGATCGGCTCGCGGAAGATCACGCCGCCGAGGATGTTGCGGATCGTGCCGTTCGGGCTCTTCCACATTTCCTTGAGGTTGAATTCCTTCACGCGGGCTTCGTCCGGCGTGATGGTCGCGCACTTGATGCCGACGCCGTGCTTCTTGATGGCGTGGGCGGCATCGACCGTCACCTGGTCGTTGGTGGCATCGCGGTTTTCCACCGAGAGGTCGTAATATTCGATATCGAGATCAAGGTAGGGCAGGATCAGCTTTTCCTTGATGAACTGCCAGATGATGCGGGTCATCTCGTCGCCGTCGAGATCGACGACCGGGTTGGCAACCTTGATCTTGTTCATGTATCAGCCTCTTTGATGGACGGGACCGAAGCCCCTGATAGGATGGAATGAAGTCCCGTGCGCTATAGCATTGCCGCAGCCGAACGCAAAGCCGTGGTGGAACAATTGCCATTGTCAAATCAACCGGCCCGGATAATCTCCGGGCACCGCCACTCAGGGATACCACGCACATGCGGACCGCACCGCTCGCCTTCTTTTTCGCAGCCTTTGCCACCGTTGTCAGCACCGAAACCGCGGGCGCCGCGGACGTCGCAGAGCCCGTGCGCCAGGTGATGGCCATCACCAAGACGAACTGGGAAAGTGTCGACGCGGGCTGGAAATTCATTTTTGATCCGGATCCGCTCGCCAAACTGTTCAGCAAGCGGTTTCAGGCCGCCTACAAGGAAGCGGCCAAGCATCCGGCCTATGACACCGAGAACAATGAGCCGGGTGATCCCTTCGGCTATGACGTGGTGACCAATTCGCAGGACGGTTGCCCGCTGCAGGACATATCCATCGTTCCAGGCGCGGCCAAGGACGGCGTGACGCCGGTGAAGGTACGCTTCAAGCAGTGGACCTGCATCGATGAGGAGGATATCAAGAACTCCGTGAGCGAGGTCGATTTCGATGTCGTGACGGAAGGCGGCAAGCCGGTCATCGATGATATTCACCGCGTTGCCGACAATGAGCGCGATTCGGTGATCGCTGAAATGCAAAGCCTGGCGAAAGGCCAGCAGTAGTATTTTAACGTCGGCCTTGCCGGCGTCGCGCAGGGGCGCGATGTCCCCGGCGTCGCGCGGAGGCGCGATTTCAATGCGCGACGGGCTGACGGGCCGTCGCGTTCAACAGCACATGGCACAAAAGACGATATGGCATCGAGAATCTCCCTGATCGACTGGCTTCATTCGATCGATCCGGCCCTGTCGCGCGCCAGAATGGGCGGTCGTGTGACGCTTGGCATCGGGCTTTCGGTGGCGGCCTTGGTCGCCATCCACCGCTTGTTGTTGCCGCTGCCGCCCATGGCCTTCGGACTTGCGATCATCCTCTCCATCGAGGGCGGTGTTGCGGTGCGCGATCGCACGCCCCGCGGCCAGATGGTGACGCGGCTTCTCGGAGGGCTGGCGAGCCTTGGCAGCATTGCGCTGGCAAGCTCGCTGGAGGATCACCGCTACCTCTCCGATCTCGCATTCCTGGCCATCGTGTTTCTCGCAAGCCTTGCGCGCGTCTATGGTCCGCGCGGCTTTGCCATCGGCATGTTCGCCTTCACCTCCTATTTCCTCAGTGCCTATCTGCGGCCGGGGCTGGACGACTTGCCGCTTGCGGCCTTTGCCCTGGTGGTGGCCGTGCTCGTGGGACACGTGGTGCGTACACAGTTGCTGCCCGACGATCGCGGCCGTGACCTGTTGCAGGCGATGATCGCCATGCAGGGGCGCGTCAACGACATCCTGGTGCGGCTGGCACTTCTGGCGCGCGCGCAGGTGACGCTGGACGAGGACCGCGCCGAGCTGATTGCGCTGCAGGAGCGGCTGAAGGAAGTCTCGCTGATGGCGGAAGCGCTTCTTCCGCGCAGCAGCGACGGCACGCTGGACGAGAGCGACCAGAACGTCATGGACATCGCCATGGCGATTTTCGACCTGCATCTGGCAACCGAAAGTGCCGTGGTTCTCAGCGTCTACAATTCGGCGCCCTTCGGCCTCGTCCATGCGGTGCTGGAAGGCAAGGACGAGGCTGTTGCCGAATGGACGAGCATCGTGGATGACACGCCGGACCGGCATCTGCGCGAAAACATTTCCGTCTTCGCGCTGCTGCACCGGATCCGGGTGCGTTTTGCAGCCCTCATTGAAGAGGGCTCCCGCGACCAATTCCGTTCGCTGTCGCCGACGCGCGAAGGCCGCCAGCGCCAGCCACGCGATTTCTCGCTGAACAACCCGCTGGTGCGCGCCGCGCTCCAGATCACCATCGCCTCCGGCATTGCCATGGTCTTCGGCCTGATGCTGTCACGCGAGCGCTGGTTCTGGGCGGTGCTGACGGCCTTTCTTGTGTTCACCAATACGAAATCGCGCGGCGATACGGCCGTGCGGGCGCTGCAAAGATCGACGGGGACGCTGGCCGGCATCGGCGTCGGCCTTTTCCTTGCCTCGATGCTGCAGGGCGATCTGACCGGAAGCATCATTGTTGCCGGCATCGGCATCTTTCTCGCCTTCTATGCCTTGCAGGCCTCCTATGCGGTGATGACCTTCTTCCTGTCGATCGTCATCTGCGTGATCTATGGCCTGATCGGTGTTCTCACCCATCAGCTTCTGCTGCTGCGTGTCGAGGAAACGCTGATCGGGGCGGTGGCCGGCACGGCCGTTGCCTTCGTGGTGTTTCCTTCGCGCACCCGCGAGACGCTGGAACTGGCGCTTGCCCGCTGGTACGACGTTCTAGGCGATCTGCTCAACGCTGCCCGCAACGGCGCGCCGGGCGCGGAACTGATCGAACGTTCGCGCCGGCTGGACATGGCCTATGCGGATCTCTCCCAGGCTGCCCGCCCACTGGGTGCCGCCTGGTCCATCGTCACGAAGCCCGGGCATGTGCGCCAGACGCTTGCGGTGTTTCTGGCCTGTACCTATTGGGCGCGCATGTTTGCCCGCGGGCAGACGCTGCCGGAACTGGCCATGCCGGAGCGCGACCGGGCGGTGATCGACGATCTGATTGCCAAGCTGCCGGCCGCGCGCGAGGTGCGGGCAAAGCCGTTCTACGAAGGGTTCAAGGCGCGACGCGAGGTTCTCGACCATCTGCCGAGCCTCAGTCGCGGCGCAAAGCAGGGCCTCGACATGATCGGCATTACGCTTCTGCGCCTGTCCAGCTGATGGCAGGATCCACAGGCTTAACGCTTGCAGTTGGCGGCCGGAGGGCGATATAGCGCCCGCAGCACTCGCAGATCGGACAGGACGACCATGGCAGGCACCAATAGCGAACGCATCCTTCTTGCCGAAGGCCCGGCGGTCATTCTCGTCGAGCCGCAACTCGGCGAGAATATCGGCATGGTGGCGCGCGCCATGGCCAATTTCGGGCTGGCGGAACTGAGGCTCGTCAATCCGCGCGACGGCTGGCCGAACGAGAAGGCTGAGGCCGCCGCCGCCAAGGCCGACCATGTGATTGCCGGCACCACGGTGTTTGCAACGCTGGAAGAGGCCGTGGCCGACCTCAATTTCGTCTATGCGACGACCGCGCGCAACCGCGACGGCTTCAAGCCCGTGCGTGCGCCTGTGACGGCCGCCGCCACGCTGCGTACTCGCTTCGGCGCCGGCGAAAAGACCGGCATCCTGTTCGGGCGCGAACGCTGGGGGCTGACCAACGAGGAAGTGGCGCTTGCCGACGAGATCGTGACGTTTCCTGTCAATCCCGCCTTTGCCTCGCTCAACATCGCCCAGGCCGTGCTTCTGATGTCCTATGAATGGATGAAGAGCGGTATGGAGGATGTGGAAGCGACGCCCTTCCAGCAGGTGGATCAGAAGCCTGCCACCAAATCGCAGCTTCTGGGGATGATCGAGCAGGTGGAGGAAGCGCTCGACGCGCGCAATTACTTCCACCCGTTGACGAAGAAGCCGAAGATGATCGATAACCTGCGCGCCGTGCTGTCCCGTCCGGGATTTACCGAGCCGGAAATCAGTCTTCTGCGGGGCGTGTTCACCTCGCTCGACCGGTTCTCGCGACGCTGGGCCAAGGGCAAGGGGCCGCAATCGGGCGAGGGGCAGGATGACGGGAATGACACGGCATCCGAATGATGACACGCAGGCCAGGGCGCCCGCCACAGCAAAGCCCGTGCTGGTGTTCGATTCCGGCATTGGTGGCCTGACGGTCCTGCGCGAGGCGCGCGTGCTGATGCCGGAGCGCGGTTTCATCTATGTGGCCGATGACATGGGCTTCCCCTATGGCGGCTGGGAGGAGGCAGCGCTTCAGGCGCGCATTCTGTCCTTGTTTGCCGATCTGCTGGACACTTATGAGCCTGAAATCTGCGTGATTGCCTGCAACACGGCCTTCACGCTTGCCGGTGCCGCATTGAGAGCCGCATTTCCGCAGATGACCTTCGTCGGCACGGTGCCAGCGATCAAGCCGGCTGCCGAGCGCACACGCTCGCGGCTTGTCTCCGTGCTTGCAACGCCCGGCACCGTCAGGCGCGCCTATACGCGCGATCTCATCCAGTCCTTCGCTAGCCAGTGCCATGTACGGCTGGTCGGCTCTGAAAACCTCGCGCGCATGGCGGAAGCCTATATACGCGGTGATGCGCTGGACGATGTGGCGGTCAAGGCGGAGATCGCGCCTTGCTTTGTCGAGAAGGACGAAGCCCGCACCGATATCGTCGTGCTTGCCTGCACGCATTATCCGTTCATGGCCAATGTCTTTCGCCGTCTTGCGCCGTGGCCGGTCGACTGGCTCGATCCGGCCGAGGCGATCGCCCGCCAGGCCCGCCGGCTCGTGCCGCTGACCGAGGGGGCGGTGCATCCGGAGGAGGCGGATTTTGCCGTCTTCACCTCCGGCCAGCCGGATTTTTCAACGCGGCGGCTGATGCAGGGCTTTGGACTGCGCGTTCTCTGAGCCTCGCTTGCCTTTGTTGCCTTTCAGCAACAAATATGAGTAAATCTCTGCAATTCGAAATTGTGTGCTTGTCTGGCTTTTGGAGCCGTGGCATTTTGCCGCCATCCGCAATTTCAAACACAGGAGGCGACCGATGAAGACCATTTCAGCGTATATGCGCCTCTCTCGCGGTGTGTCCGTAACGGTGTTGCCGCGTGTCGCGGGCCTGCACCCACATTACGGTCTCCAGGCCTGATAAGGCCCTAAATCACGGCCGTTTGGCGTTTCTCCAACCTGCATGACGTAACCTGTTGACGCCCGGAATCCGTGGGGTTCCTGTCTGCAGCGCCTTGCGTCTTTTCAAACCTCGAAAGGACCTGGCGGCCTCATGGCGCCGGGGCGGAACCTCTATGTCTAAAAATCAATCAGTGGTTGAGCAAAGCCTGTTCTCGAAGGTCGAGGACCTTCTGTCGCATGTCGGCATATGGCGCCTTCTCGGCACCGTCGCCATGGTGGTGTGGAGAAGGCGCGAACGCGTCAACAGCACCCGACACCTCTCGGACCGCATGCGTCAGGACATCGGTCTCGACGTGAAGAGGGAGCAGCCCTTGATGCCCCGCCATCCCTTGTGGCTGATCAAGCTCTGAGGACGCGCATCCCCGGCCATCGCCTGGCCGGGGATGCGCATCAAAGCGGTCATGACCCTGAAGAGATCAACAGTATGACGTGCCTTCGACGACTGACCCTTGCCGACATGGCCAAGGCCGCCCGGGTGCACCGAACCTCCTTCGATGCGCGATTGCCGGATCTTGCCGGGCTGCACACGCCGGCCGAAGACTGCGCCTACTGGTGCGAACATCTGTTCGTCACGTGCTGCATCTGGGGCGTCGAGGCCGGCGGGCTGTTGCTTGGCGTCATCGCCTTCCGCCAAGGCGCCATCGAGCAGCTCTATGTTCTGCCGCAGACGCAGGGGCGGGGGATCGGCACGATCCTGCTCCAAAAGGCCAAGGCCGAGCATGATCTGCTCGACCTCTGGACCTTTCAACAGAACATCCGCGCCCGCCTGTTTTATGAAAAACACGGCTTCGTGGCGATCGAGGAAACCGACGGGCGCGGCAACGAGGAACGGGCGCCTGATATGCGCTATCGCTGGCAGCGCCTTGCGGATGACGGTCTTCAGGCTGGATTGGCGGCCACGTGATAGACCCGCAGGCGGTGGCCGTCAGGATCTTCTGCCGTAAACGTGTGGCCGAAATCCATCATTTCCGGCGACTGCAGGATCGTAACGCCCTTGCCGCGCCAGTCGGCATGAACCGCCTCGACTTCGGCATCCTCATCGCAGGTGAAGACGATTTCCGAGGCTCCGCTGTCTCCCGAAGTCTTCGGGGCTACGCAGTCGGCCTTCCAGAGGCCGAGGCGGAAGCCGCCCGGCATCACGAACATGGCAAAGGTCGATGAGTGTTCGACCGGGCGATGATCGAACAGCCGGTGATAGAACGCGGCGCTTGCGGCAAGATCAGCAACATGCAGCAGGACGAAGTTGGCGGGTTTCATCAGTGTCTCCTTCTGTGTGGACGAGAAGACCTGTAGATCAGGCTGCTGACAGAAAGTGGCAGGATCGTGCATCGCTGCCGGCAGCAGGCCTGACCCTTCTCAGGGGATGGACTGGGACGCGCGCCATTCCTTCAGCAGCACCGTCTTGCGGCGCGGATAGCGTTGCCCGGTCTCTTCAAGACTGACGATGCGATCCGCGCGAAAATGGCGAAAGTCCCGCCGCTTTTCACACCAGGCGATCAGCACCCGCACATGATCGAAGAAGCCAAGGGCAATGGGCCACACGATCCGTTGCGTCAGCGCGCCGGACTGATCCTCGTAGGCCATTGCAAGCGTGTGTTCGCGCCGGATCGCCAGCCGGATCGGGGTAAGCAAGACGGTATCAGTGCCAGAATCTGGCGCCGGTCCGACAAGAAGATGGTTATCATCCAGCCGGTTCCGCAGTTCATCGGGCAGCACGGCGGCAATCCGGGCGAGCGCGCTGTCGGCCGCCTGACCCAGTGCGCCGCCTGTGCGCTTCGACACCCAGCGCATGCCAAGCACCAGCGCCTCCAGCTCGTCTTGCGAAAACATCAGTGGCGGTAGCAGAAAGCCCGGTTTCAGCACGTAACCCATGCCGGGTTCCCCCAGGATATCGGCGCCCTGTCCGCGAAGCGTGGCGATATCGCGGTAGAGCGTGCGGATGGAGACGTGAAGTTCGTCGGCAAGCACTTCACCGCTCACCGGATGCCGGTGCCGGCGCAGGATCTGCAGGAGATCGAGAAGCCTGTCTGTTCGCGCCATCGATCTGCCAGTCCCCGGGTTCGTGTGAAAACACTGCTGCCATTTTACGGCAGGATGACGCAAACGAATAGCGACGCATCGAAGGATTGGCGCCATCGCCCTCGCAGGGACTTGCGCTTTTGTCGCCGCGGTGGCTTGCTGGTCCTTCATCGAGAGGGGGAAAAACGATGTCTCTTGAAACCTGGCTTGCCTTTGTGGCCGCATCCGCGGTGCTTCTGGCCATTCCCGGCCCGACAATCCTGCTGGTGATTTCCTATGCGCTGTCGCATGGCCGCAAGGTGGCGATGGCAACGGTTGCCGGCGTCGCCCTGGGTGATTTTACCGCGATGACCGCCTCCATGCTGGGGCTCGGTGCGCTTCTCGCCACGTCTTCCATGCTGTTTACCGGGCTCAAATGGCTCGGCGCGGCCTACCTGATCTATCTCGGCATCAAGCTGTGGCGGGCGCCCGTGTCGGAACGGCTGGCGGCTGCGGAGACTGAGGAGGCGGACGAGCGTCCGTTGAAGATTTTCCTCCACACCTATGTGGTGACGGCGCTCAACCCGAAAAGCATCGTGTTTTTCGTCGCCTTCCTGCCACAGTTCCTGAACCTTCATGAACCGCTGTTTGCCCAGATGGTGGTGTTCGAGACGACCTTCCTGGTTCTCGCCAGCCTCAACGCCGCGCTCTACGGGCTGCTGGCCTCCATGGCGCGCGACACGATCCGCAAACCGAAGGTGCAGCGCATCGTCAACCGCACCGGCGGCTCGCTGATGATCGGGGCAGGGCTCATCACCTTCGGCTTCCGGCGTGCGGCCTGAGGCGCGCCCTGGAATTCTCTGTTGATGGGCGTGTCTTTCAGCGCGCCGACTCGGTGAAGATTTGCTAAAGCCCTTGCCGATGAGCGGGTCATTGCCCGCAGAGAGGATGAGGTTTGCAGTGCAGGTAGGCATCGATATGGGAACTCTGTCCGGCGGGCAGCCGGCCAAGCTCGATATCGAGGAGCTGCTGGCCACCCGCCTTCTGGTGCAGGGCAATTCCGGCTCCGGCAAGTCGCATCTGCTGCGTCGCCTGCTGGAGCAGTCCGCACCCTGGGTGCAGCAGGTGATCATCGATCCCGAAGGCGATTTCGTCACACTGGCCGACAAATATGGCCATGTGGTTGTCGATGGCGAGCGCACGGAGGCCGAACTGCTCGGCATCGCCACGCGTATCCGCCAGCACCGCGTGTCCTGCGTGCTGACGCTCGAGGGCCTCGATATCGAGGACCAGATGCGGGCGGCCGCCGGCTTTCTGAACGGCCTCTTCGATGCCGACCGTGAATACTGGTATCCGGTTCTGGTGGTGGTGGACGAGGCGCAGATGTTTGCGCCCTCCGTCGGCGGCGATGTCTCCGAAGATGCGCGCAAGATGTCGCTTTCGGCGATGACCAACCTGATGTGCCGCGGCCGAAAGCGCGGGCTTGCGGGCGTGATTGCCACGCAGCGCCTGGCAAAGCTGGCCAAGAACGTGGCCGCCGAAGCCTCCAACTTCCTGATGGGTCGCACCTTTCTCGATATCGACATGGCGCGCGCCGCCGATCTTCTGGGCATGGATCGCCGGCAGGCGGAAATGTTCCGCGACCTGAAGCGCGGGAATTTCGTGGCCCTCGGACCTGCGCTCTCGCGCCGGCCGCTGCCGATCGTCATCGGCGAGGTGGAAACTTCGGCGCGCTCGTCCTCGCCCAAACTGATGCCGCTGCCGGATAGCGTGGCCGATGTCGAAGACCTGATCTTCACGCCTGACCCGGAAGAATTTACCCGCCCGATCGTGCGCCGCGCGCCCCCAGCACCGCGCCCGACCACCGATATCCTGGCCGAACTGTCACGCTCGACGCCTGCGGCAAGCCCGATGACGCCGGATCCCGCGCGCCCGTCTCCGCCGGAACTCACCGCCGACGAGCGCGAGGAGCGGGTGGCCGCCGTGCTGTCAGAAATCATCGACGATCCGCAGGCCGCCTATCGCACCGATGCGGTTCTCTATCAGGAATTCCTGGTGCGCGCCCGCATGCGCCGCCTGCCGGGACCGCCGATGGCGATGGGCGAGTTTCGCCGCCGCGTGGCGATTTCGCGCGCCGGCGTCGACGAGGATACCGCCCAGAGCCCCGGCTGGCAGACGGCGCTCGAGCTGTCGGCCCGGGTGTCGGACGATCTGCAGGGCGTCTTCCTGATGATGGCGAAGGCCGCCTTGCTTGGCGAGCCATGCCCCTCCGACATGCGCATCGCCAAAGCCTATGGCACGCATTCGGCGCGCCGCGCCCGCCGGCTGCTCGGCTATTTCGAGGAGCAGGGCCTTGTCGTGGTGCATGCGGATTTTTCCGGCAAACGCATCGTCGCCTTCCCGGATCTCGACGTGCAGACGGCGCCGGGCATGGCGGATGCGACCGATGACGAGCCGGCCCGCGTCGATCGGTTCGCGGCGGAATAACGTCCGTTGAGGGCAGCCGGAAAAGGCTGCCCGCGGATCGCAAGCCTCAGGCTGCCCGTTCTTCCCACACCTTCACGAGTTCCACGATCGTCTTCACCGACGTCTCCATATCCTGAACGCTCACCCATTCGAGCGGCGAGTGATAGGCATGGCCACCGGTGAAGATGTTGGGGCAGGGCAGGCCCATGAAGGAGAGGCGCGAGCCATCGGTTCCGCCGCGGATGCTGTGGATCTGCGGCTCCAGCCCGACGCGTCGGGTGGCGTCGATCAGGTTCTCGATGATTTCCGGATGCTGGTCGAGCACGCGCTTCATGTTGCGATATTGTTGCCTGACCGTGAAGGTGTAGGTGGAGCCGGGATAGGCGGTCATGACCTCTTCGGTGATGGCCTTCAAAAGCTCTTCCTTCTCCGCCAGACCCTCATCCTCGAAATCGCGGATGATGAGGGAGAGCTTGGCGCCTTCCATTGCGCCTTCGATGCCGACGGGGTGGATGAAACCCTGCTTTCCCTCGGTGGTCTCCGGCGCCTGGTCCTGCGGCAGGCGGGCGACGATGGCGCTTGCGATCTTGATGGCGTTTTCCATTTTCCCCTTGGCTGTGCCGGGATGCATGGCAACACCTGAAATGGCAATGGTCACGCCGTCTGCGGAAAAGGTCTCGTTCTCGATCTCGCCGATGGTCGAACCGTCGAGCGTATAGGCAAAGCGGGCGCCAAGCTTCTGGAGGTCCACCTTGTCTGCGCCGCGGCCGATTTCCTCGTCGGTGGTGAAGAGGATTTTCACCGCGCCATGCTTGATCTGCGGGTTGGCGAGCAGAAACTGGGCGGCCGTCATGATCTCGGCAATGCCCGCCTTGTCGTCGGCGCCAAGCAGCGTCGTGCCATCGGTGGTGACGATCGTGTGGCCGATCTGCGCCTTCAGTTCCGGATGATCGTCAACGCGGATCACCTGGCTTGTGTCGCCGGTAAGGCGGATATCGCCGCCCTGGTAATTGGGGACGAGCTGCGGCTTGACGTCGGTGCCGGAAAAATCCGGTGCCGTGTCCATATGCGAGCAGAAGCAGATGACCGGTACGGTCTTGTCGGTATTGGCCGGAATGGTCGCATAGACATTGCCGTGCTCGTCCAGATGCGCGTCCTCAAGGCCAAGCAGTTTCAGTTCCTGCTCAAGGATGCGGCCGAGGTTCTTCTGCTTTTCCGTCGAAGGCTGCGTGGTTGATGTCGCATCCGACTGGGTGTCGATCACGACATAACGCAGGAAACGATCAAGAACGGTATCGGTGGGAAGAGACATGGGCGGCATCCTGTTTTGGCATGGGAGCGAGCCCAACCTATAGACCGCATCCGCCTTGGCGTGAACGTCTTGCCGTGAACGCGGGGCAACAAAAAACCGCGCCGGGGGAACCGGCGCGGCTTGAAGAGGTCTGGGCAGTGTTAGTTGTCGGCCTTGACCTTGCCGTTGTCGATCGTGGCCGGCGTGTTGCGGGTCGCCCAGAGCGAGCCGATAATGCCGGTGGCCAGGATGGCGATCGTGACGCTCAGCGACACAAGCGGCGGGATTTTTGCAAGGCCCAGCATGTCGGCCAGGAAGATTTTCGAGCCGATGAAGATCAGCACGACCGACAGCGCGTATTTCAGGTAGGCGAAGCGGTGGATGAGGGCGGCCAGCGCAAAATAGAGGGCACGCAGGCCAAGGATCGCAAAAATGTTGGAGGTGTAGACGATGAACGGGTCCGTGGTGATGGCAAAGATCGCCGGGATCGAATCGACCGCAAAGACCAGGTCGGCAAATTCGATGAGGATCAGCGCCAGCATCAGCGGGGTAAGGTAGGTCTTCAGCTTGCCGGTTTTTTCGTCCGGCTGGCGCACGAAGAACTTTTCGCCATGCAGGCGCTCGGTGATCGGCAGGCGCTTGCGCAGCACTTTCAGGATCGGGTTTGCCTCGACATCATAAGGCTCGCTGCTCGAAAACAGCATCTTGATGCCGGTGACGATGAGGAAGGCCGCAAAGAGATAAAGCACCCAGCCATAGTTTTCGACGACGGCCGCACCCGCTGCAATCATGATGCCGCGCAACACGATGACGCCCAGAATACCCCAGAGCAGGACACGGTGCTGGTATTCACGCGGGATCGAGAAATAGCCAAAGATCATCGCGATGACGAAGATATTGTCCATCGCGAGGCTTTTTTCGATGACGAAGCCGGTGAGATATTCAAGGCCGGCCTGCTGGCCGAACTGCGACCAGACGAAGCCACCGAAGAGGACGCCAAGCGTCATGTAGAAGCCGGAGAGCAGAAGGCTCTCCTTGATGCCGATCTCCTTGCTCTTCTTGTGAAGAACGCCGAGATCCAGTGCAAGCAGAGCAATCACGATGGCAAGAAAGGTGAGCCACATCCAGACGGCGGCCCCCTGGACATCAACCCAGAGAAAATCCATGACATTTTTCCATGCCGGATCAGGTTGATTGATGAAGCACCGACATCACGGGTCGATCCGGCAGTACACGTCAGAGGGGCCCGGTGCTGGCGAAAATCTGGGGATGGCAAAATTGTGGTTCAAGAGGGCGGGCACAATTTTTTCCACCATCCATCGCCATCGTGCTGTCCTGTTGAATGTGCCAAGCCACAGGTGTGCCTATCCCCGTCGGCAATGGCTACGGATGTTGACAATCTCATGACTTGCCCCTAAAGACCGCGCCAGCACCGGATAGCAATGTCCTGTGTTTCAACGACATGTCCCGTGGTTGTCTCCGGACGCTCCGTGAGAAACCTGTCAGAGGTGGCCTTGAAAGAGGCGCTTCTTAGGAGGGCGTGTTTCCTGAAGGCTGGCGCCGCAAGGTCCGGCCTGCCAAACTGTGAAAGGAAATGCGATGAGCAAGCGCGCTGCATCCAAGTACAAAATCGATCGCCGCATGGGCGAAAATATCTGGGGTCGTCCGAAGTCCCCGGTCAACCGTCGCGAATACGGCCCCGGCCAGCACGGCCAGCGCCGCAAGGGCAAGCTTTCCGACTTCGGCGTGCAGCTGCGCGCCAAGCAGAAGCTGAAGGGCTACTACGGCGATATCCGCGAGAAGCAGTTCCGCGCCACCTATGACGAAGCCAACCGCCGCAAGGGCGATACCGGCGAAAACCTGATCGGCCTGCTCGAATCGCGCCTGGACGCCATCGTCTATCGCGCCAAGTTCGTACCGACGGTGTTTGCTGCCCGCCAGTTCGTCAACCACGGCCACGTCACGGTCAACGGCGTTCGCGTCAACATCGGTTCGTACCGCTGCAAGGCCGGCGACGTAATCGAAGTGCGCCAGAAGTCCAAGCAGCTGGTCACGGTTCTCGAATCGGTGTCGCTCGCTGAACGCGACGTTCCGGACTACATCGACGCCGACCACACCAAGATGGTTGCCACCTTCGTTCGCGTTCCCACGCTGTCGGACGTTCCTTACGCCGTCATCATGGAACCGAACCTGGTCGTCGAATTCTATTCGCGCTAATCGTTTCGGAAAGCCGGCGCCTGTCGCCGGCTTTTCTCTTCAAATGGCCGTCTCGTTCTGCGAGGCGGCTTTTTTTATGCCTGTCCGGGCCAGACATAAAAAAGCCCCGCAAGCCTCATGGAGGCTGCGAGGCTGATCTGATCCGCTGACTGTTGTCAGGCTGTCTTGGCCGGTGCTGGAATATCGTTTGGGGTTGCCGGGTCGAGCGACTGCGAGGTTGCGACCGGTGCTTCCTTCGGTCCTTCGCCCATGCGGTTCCAGGCATCCAGTCCGGCGATCTTGTAGGCTTCGGCAAGCGTCGGATAGTTGAAGGTGTTTTCAACGAAATATTCGACCGTGCCTTTGAGGTTCAGCACCGCCTGGCCGATATGCACCAGTTCGGTTGCGCCTTCGCCGACGATATGGACGCCGAGAAGCCGGCGCGTCTTTAGCGAGAAGATCATCTTCAGAAGCCCCGAATCGAGCCCCATGATGTGGCCGCGCGAGGTCTCGCGAAAATGCGCGATGCCGGCCTCATAGGGAATGCCGCGCTGGATGACTTCTTCTTCGGTGAGGCCGCAGGTGGAGATTTCCGGTACGGCATAGATGCCATAGGGGAAATATTGCGGCGGCTCGTTGGCCTCGGCGCCCACCGCATGACGGGCGGCGATGCGGCCCTGTTCCATCGAGGTCGAGGCGAGGCTTGGGAAGCCGACGACATCGCCGGCGGCATAGATATGGGGAACTGCCGTCTGGAAGGTCTCGGGATCGACCTTCAGGCGGCCGCGGCTGTCGGCCTCAAGCCCGCAGGCGGCGAGGTTGAGCGTGCTGGTGGCGCCGACGCGGCCTGCGGCAAACAGCACCATTTCGGCCTGTAGAACGCGTCCGCTCTTCAGCGTCACGCGGCATTTGCCTTTCGGATCCTCGCGCTCGACCTTTTCCACCGTCTGGCCAAAGATCAGCTTCATGTTGCGGTCCCGCAGCTGGTAGGCAAAATCCTCGACGATTTCCTTGTCGATGAAGTCGAGCATGGACTCGCGCGGCTCGACCACGGTGACCTGGGTGTCCAGCGTGCTGAAGATCGTGGCATATTCGATGCCGATGACGCCGGCCCCGACCACGACGAGAGAGCGCGGCACGGCCTTGATTTCCAAAAGCTCGTCGCTGTCGATCACGGCATCGCCGTCGAAGGGAATGTGTTTGGGGCGATACGGCCGGGTGCCGACGGCAAGCAGGATCGAGGCGCTGGTCAGCCGCAGGATTTCTCCGTCGACCTTTTCCACCTCGATCGTATGCGGATCGACGAACTGGGCGCGGCCGCGCATCTGTTGCACGCGGTTGCGGGCGAACTGGTGCTCCAGCACTTCCACTTCATGATCAAGGGTGATCAGCAGGCGGCGGCGCAGGTCTTCGGCGCTGATCTCCTGCTTGACCCGGTAGGAGCGGCCATAAAAGCCGCGCTCGCGCCAGCCGGTGAGATTGAGCGCGGTTTCGCGCAGCGTTTTCGACGGGATCGTGCCGGTATGCACGGAGACACCGCCCACCCGTCGACCCTGTTCGATGACCAGAACCTTTTTTTCCAGCTTGGCCGCCTGGATCGCGGCGCGGCGGCCGGCAGGGCCACTGCCGATGACGATGAGATCGTATTGGTACATGAGGGTGCCTCGTCTTCCGGTGTGATGCTTATTGCAGCGCAACAAATGATTTGGGTCAAATGATAACGTCGATATCTGACCAATTTCTCTTCTGGCGACGACGTTCCAGAAAAATAATCACAGGCAGATGCATATTATTTAAGCAAATCCGATTGTGCTCAGATTCTGGCTTGACTTCCGGGCGACCTTTGCCCGAAGATGAACCAATCGCCAATTGGTTCACACAATGGTACAGACGCAGCCACCCCTCGACAATGCCAATTACGCACTGGAAAAGCTGCGCGCCTTGCTGCACGAGGGCGACTTCGGAGCCGATGGCAAACTGCCCACCGAGCGGGCGCTGTCGGAGCGTCTCGGCATTGGTCGACGCGCCGTGCGTCAGGCGCTCGAGGTGCTCGAGGCGGAAGGCGCGGTCTGGCGCCGCCAGGGCTCTGGCACGTTTGTCGGCCAGCGGCCGGATACGCTGGCGGGCGAGGTCGGAGCAATTGTTGCCGGCACCGATTTCATGGAGATCATGGAGGTGCGCCTGCGCATCGAGCCGCAGCTGGCGCAGCTTGCCGCCTTGCGCGCCAAGCCCTCCGAATTGGTTCGCATGCGCGAACTGGCCGTCAAGATCACCAAGAGCGATGACGCGGATGCGCGGGAGCTCTGGGATGGCGCGCTGCACCGGCAGATCGCCCAGAGCGCGCGCAACCGGCTGTTCCTCACCATTTTCGATGTGATCAATCATGTGCGCCAGAACGAGGCCTGGCAGAACATTCGCGAGCGCGCCCGCACCGACAATGGCATCAACTTGGCCTATGCCCAGCATGCCGACATCATCGACGCCATTGCTTCGCGCGATCCGGCGCGGGCGGGCGAATCCATGCGCCAGCATCTGCTGATGCTCCAAGAGCGGCTCATCCGTGCCACGTCGCTCGATGGCATCGAACCCGCACTATCCGCCGAACCGGTGGAAGTGGCGTCCTGAACATGTCCCGGACGGCTCGCCCGGGGTTGGGAAAGCCGGCGGCACAAGCCGGCACCCGTGAATGCCAGAAACCCATTGCAATGGATCAGAGGAGAATGACCATGTCCCGTTTTCTGCGCCTTACCACGGCGCTTGCCTTCACCGCGCTGACAGCGCTGCCAGCTGCCGCCGTCGAGCTGAAGATCGGCCTGCAGGACGATGCCGACGTGCTGGACCCCGCGCAGTCGCGCACCTTCGTTGGCCGCATCGTCTATACCGCCATGTGCGACAAGCTGGTGGATGTCTCGCCGGACCTGAAGATCGTGCCGCAGCTTGCGACCGAATGGGCCTGGTCGGAAGGCGGCAAGGTTCTGACCATGAAGCTGCGCGACGGCGTCAAATTCCATGACGAGACGCTGATGGATGCCGCAGCCGTCGTTGCCACTATCGAGCGTAACCTGACGCTTCCCGAATCGCGCCGCAAGAGCGAGCTGTCCTCCGTCGAAAAGGTCGAGGCGACCGGGCCGCTTGAGGTGAAGTTCACCCTGAAGAAGCCTGACGTGACGCTTCTCGCCCAGCTGTCGGACCGCGCCGGCATGATCGTCTCGCCGAAGGCTGCCAAGGAACTCGGCGCCAATTTCGGCTCCAAGCCGGTCTGCGCCGGTCCGTTCAAGTTCGTCGAGCGCGTGCAGCAGGACCGTATCGTCCTTCAGAAGTTCGCCGATTACTGGAACAAGGACAATGTCTTCATCGACAAGGTGACCTACCTGCCGATCCCGGATTCGACCGTGCGGCTTGCCAACCTGCAGTCGGGTGACCTCGATTTCATCGAGCGATTGGCACCGACCGATGCGGCGGCCGTCAAGTCCGACAGCAAGCTCACCTATGCCGACGTCGTCAACATCGGCTACATGGCGCTTTACGCCAATATCGGCAACGGCCCGCGCGCCGACAACCCGTTCGGCAAGGACAAGCGCCTGCGCCAGGCCTTTTCGCTCGCCATCGACCGCGATGCGCTGAACCAGATCGTCTATGAAGGCACGGCCGTCGGCGGCAACCAGCCGTTCCCCCCGAACAGCCCCTGGTTCAACAAGGCTCTTCCCGTTCCGGCCCGCGATGTGGACAAGGCAAAGGCGCTCGTGAAGGCAGCCGGTTTTGATCGCGTACCCGTGGAGATGCAGATCCCCAACAACCCCGTCGCCCAGCAGATGATGCAGGTGGTGCAGTCGATGGTGGCGGAAGCCGGTTTCGACGTGCAGCTGAAGTCCACCGAATTTGCCACGCTGCTCGATGAGCAGACGCGCGGCAATTACCAGCTGTCGCGCTCCGACTGGTCGGGCCGTGTCGATCCCGATGGCAATATCCACCAGTTCATCACCTGCAAGGGCGGCATCAACGATACCAAATATTGCAACCCGAAGGTGGACGAACTGCTGAACGAGGCGCGTGCCTCGACGGACGATGCCGTGCGCAAGGAAAAGTATGATGCGGCAAGCGTCATCCTCAACGACGACATGCCGATCATCTATCTCGGCCACCAGTCGTGGATCTGGGCGATGAAGAAGTCGGTCACCGGTTTCACCGCCTCGCCGGACGGCATGATCCGCCTCGTCGGCCTGAAGAAGGGCTGATCGCCTTAAAGTGAAAGACAAGAGGGAGGCCGAACGGCCTTCCGGGCGTCGCGGAGTTCAGCCTGCGGCGCCCTCCATCCCACCCAGTCCCCGTGAAGGATGGCCTTGATGCCTGTCTATATCGGAAAACGTCTGCTGGTCGCGATCCCGACCCTGCTGATCATCTCCATCTTCGTGTTTTCGCTGCAGAAGCTTCTGCCCGGCGATCCCATCCTTGCCATGGCCGGCGAGGAGCGCGATCCGGCGGTTCTGGAACTGCTGCGGGAAAAATACCGTCTGAACGACCCGATCCCCGTGCAATATGTCACCTGGATCGGCGGCGTTTTGACCGGTGATCTCGGCATTTCGCTGCGCACCAACCAGCCGGTGACGGAACTGATTGCGCAGAAACTGCCGGTCACCATCCAGCTTGCGATCATGTCGATGATCTTTGCCTTCGTGATCGGCGTGCCCATGGGCATTCTGGCGGCGGTGAAGAAAAACACGGTGCTGGATTACGTCGCAAGCCTTGTGGCGCTATCTGGCCTGTCGGTGCCGAATTTCTGGCTCGGCATCATGCTGATCCTTCTCGTTTCGGTCAATCTCGGCTGGCTGCCGGCCTCCGGTTTCGAATCGATCTTCGTCGATCCGGTGCGTTCGCTGCAGACGATGATCATGCCGTCCTTCGTGCTCGGCACGGCACTTGCCGCCACCCTGATGCGCCATACGCGCTCGGCCATGCTCGGCGTGCTCTCGGCTGATTATATCCGTACCGCCCGTGCGAAGGGCCTGTCGCCGCGCGACGTGATCCTCAGCCACAGCTTTCGCAATGCGCTTCTGCCGGTCATCACGCTGACGGCGCTGCTGTTTGGCGAATTGCTGGCGGGTGCGGTGCTCACCGAACAGATCTTTACCATTCCGGGCTTCGGCAAGCTGATCGTCGATGCGGTGTTCAACCGGGATTACGCCGTGGTGCAGGGCGTCGTCATGTGCACCGCCGTCGGCTTCATCCTGATGAACCTCATTGCCGACATTCTCTATGTTCTCCTCAATCCGCGTCTGAGGGCAAGCCTATGACCATGATCGAACAGGCGCCGCTCACCGCCAAACGCGAGAAAAGTCGCGCCTGGGAGAAGTTGAAGGCGAGCCGCAGTGCGCTGGCCGGCCTCGTCATCATCCTGTTTTTCGTGATCCTTGCCGCTGCGGCCCCCATCCTGCCCATTCCTGATCCGGTGGCGACAAGCTGGTCTGCCATCCGCAAGGCTCCGTCTGCCGCCCATTGGCTCGGCACCGATGATCTCGGCCGCGACATTCTCTCGCGCATGATCTGGGGCGCGCAGGCGTCCCTCATGGCCGGCGTCTTTTCCGTGGCGCTTGCCGTTGGCATCGGCGTGCCCTTCGGCATTCTTGCCGGTTATTTCGGTGGCTGGGTGGATCTTGTCATCTCGCGCATCACCGAAGCGCTTCTGGCCATGCCCTTCCTCATCATGGCCATTGCGCTCGCCGCCTTCCTCGGCCCAAGCCTCACCAATGCGATGATCGCAATCGGGCTTTCCGCCATGCCGATCTTCGTGCGGCTGACGCGCGGTCAGGTGCTGTCGGTCAAGCAGGAGGAATATGTCGAAGGCGCCCGTTCCGTCGGCCTCGGACACATGGATATCATGGTGCGCTACATCCTGCCCAACGTGACCGCGCCGATCATCGTGCAGGCGACGCTCACCATTGCGACTGCCATTATCGCCGAAGCAAGCCTCTCCTTTCTCGGCCTTGGCCAGCAGCCGCCGGCGGCCAGCTGGGGCTCGATGCTGAACGTGGCGAAGAACTTTCTGTCCCAGGCGCCCTGGATGGCCATGTGGCCGGGGGCTGCGATCTTCCTCGTAGTGATCGGCTTCAACCTTTTGGGCGACGGGCTGCGCGATGCGCTCGACCCGCGCGAACATTGATAGTCAAAGGCAAGAGACATGACTGACTTTACCACCCGGCCCGAAATTCTCGGCACATTCGGTGTCGTCACCTCCACTCACTGGATTGCCTCCGCCGTCGGCATGAGCATTCTGGAAAAGGGCGGCAATGCCTTTGATGCAGCCGTCGCCACCGGCTTCGTGCTGCAGATCGTCGAGCCGCATCTCTGTGGTCCCGGCGGCGATATGCCCGCGATCATCTATTCGAAGAAGACCGACAAGGTTGAGGTGATCTGTGCGCAGGGCCCGGCTCCCGCCGGCGCCACCATCGAGCATTACACATCGGAAGGCTTAAAACTCATCCCCGGCGACGGGTTGCTCTCCACCGTCATTCCTGGCGCCTTCGACGGCTGGATGCTGATGCTGCGCGACTACGGCACGATGTCCGTGCGCGAGGTGCTGGAGCCTGCGATCTATTATGCCGAGCATGGCCATCCGGTGCTGCCGCGCGTGTCGGCCACCATCAAGGGGCTGGCAGATTTCTTTGCCAAGGAATGGCCGACCTCGCATGAGACCTGGCTCCCCGGCGGTTCTGCGCCGGAGCCGCATTCGAACTTCAAGAACCCGGTTCTTGCTGAGACGTGGAAACGCATCATTGCCGAATCGGAAGCGAAATCTGGCCGCGAAGAGCAGGTCGAGGCCGCGCGCGATGCCTTCTATCGCGGCTTCGTGGCGGAGAGCATCGACACCTACCTGAAGACCGCCGAAGTGATGGATGCAAGCGGTATCCGCCACAAGGGTGTGCTGACGGCAGACGACATGGCAAACTGGAGCGCCACCATCGAGGCGCCGCAGACCTTTGATTATAACGACTGGACGGTCGCCAAGACCCCGGCCTGGGGGCAGGGGCCGGTCCTGTTGCAGTCGCTTGCCCTGCTGAAAGGCTTTGACCTTGCCGCGATGGACCCGACCGGCCCGGATTTCGTACACCATGTGGTGGAAGCGATGAAGCTCGCTTATGCCGACCGTGAGGTCTATTACGGCGACCCGGATTTCGGCCAGATCCCGACGGATACGCTGCTGTCGGATGGCTACAACAATGAGCGTCGCAAGCTGATGGGGGCGGACGCTTCCATGGAACTGCGCCCTGGTACCGTGCCCGGATACGAGCATCAGCGCGATGCGACCATGGCGATGCTCGCCGAATTTTCCGGCAAGGGCGCGGTCTATGAACCGACCATGTCGCATCTCACCGAAAAAAAGGGCGATACCGTCCATATCGACGTCATCGACCGCTGGGGCAATATGGTGTCCACCACGCCGTCGGGCGGCTGGCTGCAATCCTCGCCGATCGTGCCCGGCCTCGGCTTCGCACTGAACTCGCGTGCGCAGATGTTCTGGCTGAAGGACGGTCTGCCGACCTCGCTTGCGCCGGGTAAACGCCCGCGCACGACGCTGACCCCCTCGCTTGCCCTCCACCAGGGCCGCCCGACGCTTGCCTTCGGCACGCCCGGCGGTGACCAGCAGGATCAGTGGCAGCTGCCCTTCTTCCTGCGTTATGTCCATCACGGCAAGAACCTGCAGGCCTCCATTGATGCTCCGCTGTTCCACACCACGCATTTCCCCGGCTCGTTTTATCCGCGCACGTCCGAGCCCGGCCATATCATGGTGGAAGCAGGCTTTGGCGAAGCGACCATTGCCGACCTTCGCCGTCGCGGCCATCAGGTGACGGTTGCCGACAACTGGACGGTAGGACGCCTGACGGCGGCGCGCCGGGATGCGGACGGATTGCTGCGGGCCGCCGCCACGCCGCGCCTGATGCAAGCCTATGCTGTGGGGCGCTGAGCCATGACCTGGTCCATTGTTGCACGCGATCCTGAAACCGGCCATCTCGGCATTGCCGTTGCCAGCCGCTTCTTTGCCGTTGGTTCGGCCGTTCCCTATATGCGCGGCGGCGTCGGTGCCGTCGCCACGCAAGCCTTTGTGAGCCCGCTCTATGGAACGGATGGGCTTGCGATGCTCGGGCAAGGCAAAAGCCCGCAAGAGATCATCGATACGCTCACGGCGCGCGACGACGGCGCCCAGCAGCGGCAGTTGCACCTCATCGATGCAACCGGCCGCAATGCCGTCTTCACCGGCGCCAAATGCATCGATTGGGCCGGCCATCTCATTGAGGACAATGTCTCGGTTGCCGGCAATATGCTGGCGGGGCCGCAGGTGATCGAAAAGACGCTGGCCGCCTATAAGGATCTGGCCAGCGCGCCTTTTGCCGAGCGGTTGCTCGGCGCCATGGAGGCGGGCGAAGCGGCCGGCGGCGACAAGCGCGGCAAGCAGTCTGCGGCGCTGACCATCTACCGCGATCAGGATTACGCCTGGCTTAGCCTTCGCGCCGACGACCATCCCGATCCGCTGGAAGAACTCTGGCGGCTCTATAATGTGGCGCAGGAGCGCTACATCCACGTGGCCGAGACCATGCCGACGCGGGATAATCCGCATGGCCTGATCGACCGCAGCGAAATCGACCGCAAGATCGCAAAGCTGGAGGCCGAACGCATCGCGAGCGGCCGCGACAGCGCGTCCTTTGCCACGCCCTGGAACCCGTCATGACCGCAGAACCGATCCTTTCCGTGCGCAACCTCACCACTGCCTTCCGTGCCGATGGCGGCTGGAAACCGGTGGTGAGAAACGTGTCCTTCGACGTCTCTGCCGGAGAGACGTTGGCCATCGTCGGCGAATCCGGCTCGGGTAAGAGCGTGACGTCGCTGTCGATCATGCGGCTTCTGGCGGAAGGCTCGAGCCGCATCGAGGGGGAGGTGATCCTCAACGGCCGCAACCTGCTGGCGCTCTCTGAAAAAGAAATGCGGGCGGTGCGCGGCAACGAGGTCTCGATGATTTTTCAGGAGCCGATGACCTCGCTCAACCCGATCTTCACCATCGGCCGGCAAATTTCCGAGGTGCTGACGCGCCACAAGGGGATGACGGCGACGCAGGCGCGGGCGGAAACCATCCGCATGCTGGAGCGGGTGCGCATCCCCAACGCCAACACCCGTTTCGACGAATATCCGCACCAGTTTTCCGGCGGCATGCGCCAGCGCGTGATGATCGCCATGGCGCTTGCCTCGCGTCCGAAACTGTTGATCGCCGATGAGCCGACGACGGCGCTGGACGTCACCATCCAGGGCCAGATCCTCGACCTCATCAAGGAATTGCAGGACGAGGAGGGGATGGCGGTTCTCTTCATCACGCACGACATGGGCGTGGTGGCCGAGATTGCCGACCGCACCGTGGTGATGTTCCGTGGCGACGCGGTGGAAACCGGCCCGACCTCCGAAATTTTTCACCACGGCGAGCATCCTTATACCCGCGCACTTCTGTCGGCGGTACCGAAACTCGGCTCTATGGAAGGCCGCACGGCACCCTTGCGCTTTCCGGTGGTCGATACGAAGACCGGGATTTCGGTGGCGCCTGTCGAAAGCAAGGGAACCGTGTCCACCCAGCAGCCTATCCTCGAGGTGAAGAACCTTGTGACGCGGTTTCCGGTGCGCTCGGGCCTTTTCAGCCGCCAGACCGGTGCGATCCACGCGGTCGAAAACGTCTCGTTTGACTTGCGCCAGGGCGAAACCCTGTCGCTGGTGGGGGAATCCGGCTGCGGCAAATCCACCACCGGGCGCTCCATCATGCGGCTGATCGAGCCGACCTCCGGTGAGATCCAGCTCGATGGGTATAACGTGCGCGGTCTCGGTTCGATGGAACTGCAGCGGATGCGCAAAAGCATCCAGATGATCTTTCAGGACCCGTTCTCCAGCCTCAACCCGCGCATGAACGTGGGGCAGGCGATTGCCGAACCCTTTCTGAAGCATCGTCTCGGCAACCGGGCAGAAGCGCGTGAAAAGGCGGCCTATCTGCTGGATCGCGTCGGCCTGTCCGGCGATATCATGGGGCGTTTTCCGCACGAGTTTTCCGGTGGCCAGCGCCAGCGCATTGCCATTGCCCGCGCATTGTCGCTCGATCCCAAGGTGATCGTCGCGGATGAAAGCGTGTCGGCGCTCGACGTGTCGATCAAGGCGCAGGTCTGCAATCTGCTGCTCGACCTGCAGGAAAGCCTCGATCTCGCCTTCCTGTTCATCAGTCATGATATGGCGGTCGTGGAACGCGTCAGCCACCGGGTCGCCGTGATGTATCTCGGCGAGATCGTCGAGATCGGCCCGCGCGCCGCCGTCTTCGAAAATCCGCAGCATCCTTATACGAAGAAGCTGATGGCGGCGGTGCCAGTGCCGGATCCCGCCCGTCGCGGTATCCGCCGCGGCATTTCCAATGACGAGCTGAAGAGCCCCGTCCGTCCTGTCGGTTTCAAGCCGCCGGTGCGGCAGTATCGCGAGGTGTCCGACGGGCATCTGGTGCAGGTTGCCTGAGCGCCGGGAGCAGACCGGATCGCGTTCGAAGGCCGCTGCCGATGCAGCGGCCTTCGTCGTTTTGGTTGTCGGTCTTGCAGCTTGACAGGCAGCAAAAAGCGGCTTTAACTCGTTCGTATACAAACGATAAAAATAACGAGGAACAGCCGTGTCTCAGCACTTGCCCCGGGGGGATGACTCCCGGAATGCACCCGCACGTCAATCGGTTGTCGCCGGCATCGATGTCGGGGGCACATTTACCGATCTGGTGCTGTTTGACGCCGCCCACGGCACAGTGCGGCTGGCCAAGGTTCCGACCACCCTCGACAATCAGGCCTTCGGCGTCATCCATGCGCTGGATGCGGCGAACGCCGATATCGCGGCTCTCGATCTCATCGTTCACGGCACCACGACCACCACCAATGCGGTGCTGGAGCGCCAGCTCTGTCGCACCGGCCTCATCACCACGCTTGGCTTTCGCGATGTGCTGGAGCTTGGCCGGCGCACGCGCCCGCAGGCCTATGGCATGAAGGGCGAGTTTCACCCGATCATTGCGCGTGACCTGCGCCTTGAAGTGCCTGAGCGGATGGATGCGCGCGGCAACGTGGTGACGGCGCTTGACGAGGATGCGCTTCGCGCTGCTGTCACGCGACTGATCGAGGAGGACTGCGAGGCGCTGGTCATCCATTTCCTGCACGCCTATGCCAATCCCGCCCACGAGATCCGCGCCGGCGAGATCGCGAAAGACATCTGGCCGAACGGCAATATCACGCTTGGCCATGCGCTTTTATCGGAAAGCCGGGAATATGAGCGGGGCGTCACCGCTGCCGTCAACGCTTCCGTACAGCCGCTGCTGCGGCGCTATGTAGAACGGCTGGCCGATACGCTGGCGGCACGCGGGTACCGGCATGACGTGCTTGTCATGAACGGCAATGGCGGCATGGTCTCTGCCCGCCATGTGGCAAACGAGGCGGCAAAGACGGTCATGTCCGGCCCCGCCTCGGGCGTCATGGCGGCCGCCTATACCGGACGGCGCGCCGGCATGGGCAACCTCATCACCTATGACATGGGGGGCACCTCGACGGATGTGGCGCTGATCCGCAATGCCGAGCCGACGGTCTCCAACGAGATCGAGGTGGAATATGCCATGCCGATCCATGTGCCGATGGTGGATGTGCGCACCGTCGGCGCGGGGGGCGGCTCGATTGCGAGCATTACGGCGGCCGGCCTGTTGCAGGTGGGGCCGCAGAGTGCCGGTGCGACCCCCGGTCCGATCTGCTATGGGCGCGGCGGTGAAAAGCCGACGATTTCGGATGCCAATCTGCTGCTCGGGCGTCTCAACCCCGCCCGGCTTGCAACCGTACCGGGTGGCGTCACCCTTCAGGATGTCAAGGATATCTTCGGCGCCACCATCGGTGCGCCGCTCGGGCTTGATGCGATCGAAGCGGCGGCGGCCGTCATCCGCATCGCCAATGCCCGCATGTCCGATGCGGTGCGCATGGTGTCGGTGAGCCTTGGCGAGGACCCGCGCGATTTTGCCCTTTTTGCCTTTGGCGGTGCAGGGCCGCTGCATGCCTCGGCCATCGCGCGCGAGCTTGGCATCCCCAGGGTGCTGGTGCCGTCGCGGCCCGGCATCACCAATGCACTCGGCTGCGTCGTGGCAGACCTGCGACATGACTTCGTGCAGACCGTGAACCGGCCGCTCGCAAGCGTCGATCTCGATGCCGTGCATGCCATCTTTGCCCGCCAGAGCGCCGACGGGCGAAATCTCATCGGCAAAGAGGCGGTGAGCGTGCGGCGTATCCGCGAAATCCGCTCCGTCGACATGCAGTTCATCGGCCAGACGCATGTGCTGCGCGTGGCGCTTCCAGATGGAGTGCCGAGCCGGGAAGACCTGCAGCGGCGTTTTGAAGAGGCCTATTTCGCCCGCTTCCACGTCGAACTGCCGGAAATTCGCGCCAATCTCGTCAACGTCAACACCTCCGTCATCGGCGAGCGCGAGGAGATCGACCTCTCGGCCCTGATCGATCCCGCCGGACGCCGGGCGCGGCTTGAGGATGCGCAGACCGGAACGCGCAGCGTCTGGTTCGATGGATTTGTCGAAACGCCCGTCTACTGGCGCGATCATCTGCCTCTGGATGCGGTGATCGCCGGGCCGGCGATTGTCGAGCAGATGGATACGACCATCCTTCTCGAACCGGGCGACAGCGCCGCCCAGGACCGCGACGGCAATCTCATCATCACGGTCAAAGGCTGATCCCATGCAGATCGATCCGATCACGCTCTCCGTCATCCAGTCCGGCCTGCAGCAGGTCTGTGACGAGATGGACCTGTCGTTTTCGCGCGCCGCCTTCTCGCCTGTGATTGCCGAGGCGAATGACCGCTCAGATGGCATCTATTCCGCCTTCGATGGCGCGCTGATTGCGCAAGGCTCAACCGGGCTTCCGGTGTTTGTCGGCACGATGCAATATTCGACGCGGGTGCTGATCGAGATGATCGCCGCCGGCACGGCGGCAGCCCCGCAGCCTGGTGATATCTATATCGTCAACGATCCCTATCTCGGTGGCACGCATCTGATGGATGTGCGCTTTGCCATGCCGGTCTATCGCAATGGCAGGATTTTCTGCTGGCTCTCCAATACCGGCCATTGGCCGGATACGGGCGGCGCCGTGCCGGGTGGGTTTTCGGCGTCTGCCACCTCCGTCGAGCAGGAGGGCCTGCGGCTGCCGCCGGTGCGGCTCTTCAAGCAGGGCGTGCTCGACCCGGAAATCTACGCCATCATCTGCTCCAACATCCGCGTCTCCGAGCAGCGCATCGGTGACGTGAAGGCGCAGGCCGCAGCACTTCTCGTCGGTGAAAAGCGCCTTGAACGTCTGCTCGACCGCTATGGCGATGCGGTTGTGGAGGCGGCCATCGAGGAGTTGCGCCTGCGCGCCAGCCAGCAGATGCGCGCCAATATCCGGCTGATCCCGGAGGGCGTCTATCGATCGGTCGCCTATATCGACAGCGACGGGGTGGTGAACGAACCGCTCGAAATCCGCCTCTCGATCACCGCAAAGGATGCAAGCCTCACCTTCGATTTTGCCGGTTCGTCAAAACCCTGCCGCGGGCCGATGAACTCCGTCCTCGCAACGACGCTGTCTTCCGTTTATCTCGCCATACGCCACATCTTTCCCGATGTGCCGATTTCGGCCGGCGCCTTCGAGCCGCTTCGTGTCATGCGGCCAGAGGGCACGTTTCTCGACGCGCAATATCCGCGCCCCGTCTCCGGTTGTGCGGCGGAAGTCAGCCAGCGCATCGCAGAAGCCGTATTCGCGGCCCTTGTCGAGGCGCTGCCGGATCGCGTCACGGCATCGCCCGCCGGCAGTTCCGGCAATTTTGCGCTGGGCGGCTTCGATCCGGAGCGCGGGCAGGGCTATGTCATGTACCAGATTTCCGGCGGCGGCTATGGTGGCAATGCCGATCATGACGGACTGGCGAACGGCTGCTCCACCATCGGCATCTCCAAGGCGCCGCCGGTGGAGATCATGGAACAGCAGTATCCGGTGCTCTACCACCGCTATGCACTGCGCGAGGGTTCCGGCGGGGCGGGCTATCATCGGGGCGGCTTCGGACTGGATTACGAGATCGAGCTCAGGCGCGGTGACGCAACGGCAAGCTTCGTTATGGATCACGGGCGCTTCGGCCCGCCGGGGGCGCTTGGCGGGCGCGACGGCAGGGTGAACCGGGTGACCGTCACGCGCGATGGTGTCGCCATGGAGCCGGAACATCTGTCAAAAGCGCAGGATATTCCCCTGAAACCCGGCGACCGGGTGCGGGTCCAGACGCCGGGTGGCGGCGGCTATGGCGATCCGCTGCGGCGGGATCCGGCAGCCGTGGCGCGCGATGTGCGGCTTGAGCGCTATACGGCCGGTGAGGCTCTGGATCTCTTCGGTGTCGTGGTGTCGGACGCGGGCGTGCTGGATGAGCCGGCAACCGATGCGGCACGCGCAGGACAGGTTGAGGCATGAGGAGAAACAAACAGTTGCGGGAGGGAATGAAGGATCGTGCCACGGTCTGACCGGCCTTCGTGAAATCCTTGTCGGCCGCTGCCATGGGCAGGCGCCGACCGGGCCTAAGGCTAATCGGAGGACCTATTATTTTCTTGTGCGGACAATGGTCTTTGCTATCGTGCGCCGCATATCACGCCTGCGCTTTTGGGGATGAGGATGTCTGTGAGGGGATACAGACCATCCAAACTTCCGTTTGTTGTTCTGATCGATCCATAAAAAAAGGGGAATGAGCATGCATCGGGATTCAAAGACATTTCTGCCGCTGTCGCGTCGTCATCTTCTCAAAACCGCAGGCGGTGCCGCAGCCGTGCTCGCAAGCCCTGCCGTGCTTCGGCCGGGCTTTGCCCAGAGCGGCACGATCAAGCTCGGCGCGCCCATCCACCGCACCGGCATCGGCGCCTCCTATGGCCGCTGGTATGAGCGCACGGCCATGGCCGCCGTCAAGGTGGCGAACGAGATGGGGGGCATCAACGGCCGCCAGATCGAACTCATCGTCGAGGACGATGGTACGGACCCCAAGCGTGGCACCGAAGTGATCGAAAAATTTGCCTCGCAATACAAGGTGGATGCCGTATTCGGCCACCTGTTCTCCAACGTCGTCGCAGCCGCGGCACCGCGGGCCGGTGAGCTTAAACTGCCCTATTTCATCTGCTCGGAGGCAAGCCTTCTCGGAGCGGGCAAACTCAATCGCTACACGTTCCAGCCGGGCATTACCGATGTACGGGCGCAGGTGACTTCGATGGCACCCTGGATCGGCGACACCCTCGGCAAGAAGGTGACGATGATCTATCCGGATTACAATTTCGGCCATGATCACCGCGATTTCTTCACCGCCGCCATCAAGGCGCAGGGCGGCGAAGTGGTCGGCAAGATCGCCGTGCCGCCGACGGAAACCTCCTTCACCCGCTACTTCCCGCAGATCCCGCCCTCGACGGAGGTGATCTATCACGTGATGGTCGGCCCGGCGGTGCTCACCTTCGTCAAGGAACTGGGCGATTATCTCGGCAGCAAGCGCCCGGAGATTTTCGGCTTCATCGATTCGCTGGAAGGCGTCGATTTTGCCACGCCGCAGTTGGGCTTCCTCGAAGGCTCCTACTTCTGGGAGGCCTATCCGCGCTATGCCCAGGTGAACCAGAGCGAATTCGACAAGTTCTTCCGCGAAAAGGTCGGCGTGGACGCCAATGGCGCCAGCGTCAAGGACGGCAAGGACATCTCGACCTATTCCCATATGTTCTCGATCTGGGAAACGCTCTTCGTCATCAAGCAGGCCATGGAACTCGCCAACTACAAGGGCGAGGCGCAGAAGAAGGATCTCGTGGTGGCGATGGAATCCATCTCCACGATCGCCGAAAGCCGCGAGCATCCGCAGGGCGCAAAGCTGTTCAACGGCAAGACGCACCAGGTCTTCGGCTCGCAGAACATTTCCAAGGTCGAAGGCGGCAAGCTGAAGGTCGTGCATCGCACCTCCATCGAGGACGGCCTTTACGATACGGATGCCGATTACACCAAGTTGGCCCTCTGATCTGCGCTCTCTCTGGACAAGCAAACTTCGCCGGCCACCGGGCCGGCGAGGCAAGGTCAACTGCGTCCGGCGCGTGCTGAAAGGCAGGTTCGGACGCTGATGCAAGGAAGGCAGCCTCCCCATGGCTCTTGGGCCTTATCTCTTTCTGGCGACCCTTGAGGGGCTGGTGCAGGCAGCGGTGCTGTGTATCACGGCGGCCGGCCTGTCGCTGGTCTTCGGTGTCATGCGGGTGGTCAATGTCGCCCACGGCGAATTCGTCATGCTCGGTGCCGTCATCGCCTGGTTTGCCGCAAGCCTCGTCACCGGCCATCCGGCCATCGGCTTTGCCGTCGCGCTCGTCATCAGCCCGGTCATTGTCGGGGCGATTGCCTTTGCCGGCGAACGGCTGATCCTGAAGCGGCTCGACTACAATCCGGAAGCCACCATCGTTGCCACCATCGGCCTTCTCTACATTCTCCAGCAGACGGTGCTGATCGTCTACGGCCCCGATGCGCGGCCCGTCGATCCGCCCTTCTACTACACGATCCGCTTCCCGTGGTTCGGCTATTCCAGCTACAAGCTGTTCGTCATTGCCGCGGCCATCGTCATCATGGGCGCCATCTGGTTCGTGCTGCAGAAAACCAGGGCCGGCCTCATCATGCGCGCGGCCCAGTTCGACCGTGAGACGGCGCAGGCTTTTGGCATTCCCGTCGATCGGGTCTCGGCCGTGGTGTTTGCCGCCGGCGCCGGACTGGCAGCGCTTGCCGGCGTTCTCGTCGTGCCGATCCAGCAGGCGCATTACCTGATGGGGGCCGATCCGCTGCTCCTCTCCTTCATTGTCGTCATCATCGGCGGACTCGGCAGCATGTCCGGTACGGTGGTGGCTGCCATCCTGATCGGCCTGTCGGACGGCATCCTGTCGGTGATGTTTTCGCCGACCCTTGCCAAGATGGTCTCGACGCTTCTCGTGGCGCTCGTGCTCGTCTTTCGTCCGAACGGTCTGTTTGGAAAGGCGGAGCGATGACGAAATCGGCCTACCGCAACAATCTGGTCCTCAACGCCGGCGTCCTTCTGATGCTGTTTGTCCTGCAATTCGTGCTGCCGGATTATCATGTGCTGATGGCCACGCGCATGATGGTGCTTGCCGTCTTTGCCCTCGGCTTCAATGCCCTGCTTGGCTATATCGGTCTCCTGAGCCTCGGCCATGCGATGTTCTTTGCCGCCGGCCTCTATGGCGCGGGCCTCACCGTCTACCATTTCGGCTGGAGCCTGCCTTTCGCCTTCGGCTTTGCCGTCCTTGCCTCGGCGGTCGTGGCGCTCGTCATCGGGGCCGTTGCGCTGCGCACCATCCGCGTCTCGTTCATGATCGTCACGCTGATGTTTGCGCAGGTCGCCTATCTGATGGTGATTTATTTTGCCGAATGGACGAACGGACAGGAGGGACTTTCGCTGCCGATGTCGGCGCGCGCGGTCGATCTGTTCGGCTGGACGCTTGATCTGTCCAGCGCCGTGACCCGTTACAATCTCGCTTTCCTGCTTCTGGCGCTCTGCCTCGTGCTGCTGTTTGCCTATCTTGCGAGCGCACGCGGGCGGGTGGCGACGGCCATCCGCGACAATGAGGGACGGACCGAAATGCTCGGCTTCAACGTCTTTTCCGGCAAGCTCGAAATGTTCGTCATCTCGGGCGCGATGTCGGGGGCAGCGGGTGCGGCCTATGGCCTGCTCTTCGGCTATATCGGCTCCACCTTCGCGTCCTTCCAGTATTCCATCGAAGCGCTGCTGTTTACGCTGCTCGGTGGCGCCGGAACGCTCATCGGACCGCTCCTCGGTGTTCTTCTGATGGTCGCGATGATCGATAAGCTCAGCGAACTCACCTCCGCTTACCTGCTGGTGATCGGCGTGGTGCTGATCGTCGTCATCCTCTGGTTTCCGAAGGGCATTCTGGGCACGGTCCGGGAAAGGTGGGCGCCATGGCTTCTTTGACACCGCTTCTGGTGACCTCCGGCCTGAAGCGCCATTTCGGTGGCCTGAAGGCGGTCGACGGGGTGGACTTTACCCTCTACGAGGGCGAGATCCGGGCGATCATCGGTCCGAACGGCGCCGGCAAGACCACCTTCGTCAGCCTGCTCTCCGGCCGCACCGACGTGTCCGGCGGCACCATCACCTTTGCCGGCGAAGACGTGACGCGACTGCCGGCCTATAAGCGCGTGCAGCGCGGCATCGCCTATACCTTTCAGATCACCAATATCTACCCGACGAAAACCGTGGCGGAGAATGTGCGTGTTGCCGTGCAGGGCAGGGCGCACCGCCACAGGGGCGCGCCACTTGATTTCGAAGCGGAAACGGCGCTTGCACTCGATGCCGTGGGCCTCTCCTCACGGGCGGATGCAATTGCCGGCGAACTTGCCTATGGCCATCAGCGACTTCTGGAAATTGCAATGGGGCTGGCGCTCGAACCGAAGCTTCTGATCCTGGACGAGCCGACGCAAGGACTGTCGGATGCGGAAATCGAGGACTTCCTCGTCCTCGTGCGGCACATTTCCAGCCGCGCCACGGTCCTGCTCATCGAACACAACATGCATGTGGTGATGTCGCTTGCCGACAGGATTTCGGTCCTGTCGCGCGGGCAGCTGCTGGCCGAGGGGACGCCCGCCGAAATCCGCGACAATGCCGCCGTGCAAGAAGCCTATCTGGGGGCGTGATGCTGACGATCGACAATTTCGACGCCTATTACGGAAAAAGCCAGGCCTTGCGCGACTTCTCGGTCAAGGTCGCGCCGGGTGAGGTTCTCTGCCTTCTCGGCCGCAACGGAGCGGGCAAGACGACGGCGCTCAAATCCATCATGGGCATCGTGAAGCCTCAGCGGGGGCGGATCGTGCTCGATGGTGCGGACCTGACGGGCCTGCCCGCCAACCGCATCCCCATGGCGGGGCTCGGTTACGTGCCGCAGGGCCGGCGCCTGTTTGCCGAACTCACCGTGCGGGAAAATCTCGAGATCGGGCTGATGACGCGCAAGAGCGGGCCGCATGCCCTGGAGCGGGCGCTTTCCTATTTTCCGGCCCTTCGCGAACGCTTTTCGCAGCGCTCCGGCACGCTGTCGGGCGGCGAGCAGACCATGCTGGCGATTGCCCGCGCGCTCTGCATCGAGCCGACGATCCTGATGCTGGACGAGCCGACGGAAGGCCTGATGCCGAGCATGATCGCCACCATCCGCGACGTGGTGATACGCCTGCGCGACGAAGGCGTCGGCGTACTGCTGGTGGAGCAGCGCATCGATGCGGTGCTGCCGGTCGCAAGCCGCATCGCCTTCATGGATCACGGCGAGATCAAGGCTGAGATGGAGATCGATGCGGTGCGCGCCGATCCATCGGTCTTGAAAACCTATCTCGGGGTCGGCCACTGAGGGAAACGAGGCAGCGCGGATGATGGAGGAGGCGCGCAAGGTGCGGATCGGGGTATCTCTCTGTCTTGCAATATCGCTCGCCTGTCTTGCGCCGGTGACCGCCCTGGCGCATGGCGCGGAAGGTGGCATCGTGCTGCTCTTGCCGACGGGCTATTATCTCGCCGGCGCCGCCTTTGTGGTGGCAATCACCTTCCTGCTGTTTTCGCTGCTGCCGGACGGTTTTGCCCGCTGGCTTTATGCGGGGATCATACGGTTTCCGGCCGTCGCCGCGCCACCCGGCGCATGGATCAGCCTTGCCTCCTTCCTTACCATGACGGTGATGGTGCTCGCGGGGTTTTTCGGCAGCCGGGATCCGCTGCTCAATCCGCTGCCGGCGGTCATCTGGACGCTCTGGTGGGTGTGCCTCACCATCGCCCACGGGCTCTTCGGCGATCTGTGGCGCGTGCTCAATCCGTGGAGCGGGCCGCTGCACCTGCTGCGGCGTATGGTGAAAAGGCCGGTCGGCGAACGGGCGCTTCTGCCTCTGCCGGCGGTGCTTGGCTATCTCCCGGCGCTTGTGCAGTTCTATGCCTTTGCCTGGTTCGAACTGGTGGATTTGAGCCCCAGCGATCCGGCCCGCCTTGCCACGGCCGTCAGCCTCTACTGGTGCCTCAATTTTCTGGCCATGCTGGTGTTTGGCGAAGCCACATGGCGCATGCGCGGCGAACCCTTTTCGCTGTTTTTCTTCCTCATTGCAAAACTGTCGCCCATCGGTTTCTACCGCACCACGGAGCGCAGGCTCTGCGTGTTTCTCTGCTGGCCCGGAAAGCAGCTGTTCGATCTGCCGCCGCTTTCGGTAAGCGGCATGGCCTTCATCCTGCTGACGCTCTCGACGGTGACGTTCGACGGCTTTTCCCGCACCTTCGTCTGGCTGTCCGCCATCGGCGTCAACCCGCTGGAATTTCCCGGCCGCAGTGCCGTCATGCTGTCCTCCAGCCTCGGCATCCTTCTCGCTTTTGCGGCCCTCTCCAGCCTTTTTGCCGTGTGCGTCGTCCTGGGATGCTGGCTGTCCGGGACACGCCCGATGCTGCCGGTCGCGGGCCGGCTGATCTACAGCATCATTCCGATTTCCGTGGCCTTCCAGCTGTCGCATTACCTGACGTTGGTGCTGGTCGAGATACAGAACCTCGGGGTCGCCGTGTCGGATCCGTTCGTACGGGGATGGGATCTTCTGGGACTTGCGGATCACCACGTGACGACCTCCTTCCTCTTCACCTTCGAGGGCGTGCAGGCAATCTTCAATACGCAGACGACGGCCATCGCGCTCGGGCATGTGGTGGCGGTCATTCTCGCGCATGCGCTGATGGCCGAGAGCGCAGCCGGGACGCCGGCATACAAGCGCCGGCTCTTCTGGCTGGAACTGCCGTTTGCCGGCCTGATGGTGTTTTATACCGCCTTCGGGCTCTGGCTTCTGTCTACGCCGAGGATCTGAGCCGGGGATCTGAGCTATGATGAGGAGCACGGCATGGTGCGTGATGTTGGCCATGCTCCTTGGCGACACGAGCGCATGGCGGATTTGGATCAGGAGCGGGGGCCGATATAGGATGATCGGCAAGGACAGGGGAAACCGATGAAAAGCCTGCACCTCGCTCTGCTGCTACTTTCGCTGGTGCTTGTTGCGCCCTCGGTCTCGCATGCGCATGGTTTTGATGCGCCCGAAGACCAGTCCGGCTATGCCATCCCCTCCATCGATCATGCCGCCATGCGCGTCATCGCACCCTACCGCGACCGCATCATCCCACTGGCAAGGCAGGCTGCCGCGACGGATGCGGAGCTGTCGGCGCTTCTCCTGCACAACCAGATGCAGGCCGCCAACTGTCTCTGGCTGCTGGTGCCGGGAAGCCTGACGGACGAAGAAAACCCCTTCAACGAATGCGCCCATGCGGACATGGCCGGGCTGAAGGCCATGCTGGAGAGGCTGTCCCTCTTGCCCCAGACGCAAGGTAGCGCGCGGGCCCTGATCTCCGATCTCGACCGGGATATGGTCCTTGCCGGCACGTCCTTTGTTCTCTGCGCTTTCGCCAGGGAAAGTTTCAACACCGCCTCGCAGGTCCGCCCCGACTGGGCCGCGGTATCTGCCTATCTTGTCGATCGCTATGGTTCGGTCTTCGGCCTTGCCGGAGCTCTTGCCTGCCTCTGCCTGACGGGCATTTTGATCCTGCGATGGCTGCGGCCGGGGCCCATCGACCGGCGCGGTTGATGCCCTCAAAGATGTGCAGAAACAGCCGTTTACAGGCGGCTTTGAGTCCTGTTTCTGATGCGCTTCAGAAAGAGAGTCAGCGCGCTGCGCTGCTGCCCCTGATGCTTCCCGCAAGCGCTGCCGTGTCTGACCATGCCGGTCTGTCCGGCGCAAAGCGGGCGCGCAGATAGGCCGACAACTCTCCGATCTGCCGGTCGCTGAAACTGTCGCGGAAGGAGGGCATGGACATCGCCTGCGCATCCGCTTGCGGCTTCGCGCGAAGGCTTGCCGGCGCTTCGACGCCGTTGAAGAGGGCCTGGATGATGTTGTCGGGACGTGACGCCGAAAGATTGCTGTTGAGCGACAGGTGCGCAAGACCACGCGTTTGTGCCTCGTCTCCCTCATGGCAGGTGCCGCAGGCCCCTTCGAACAATCGCGCGCCTTCTGGAAAGGCAAGGGCTGCTTGCGGTGCCGCCGCCTGCGACCGGGCAATGATGGCGGCTGGCGCAACAGCCGTTTGCGTGTGCTGAGATGGCTGGAGGCTCCCAAGATAGGTGGCGATCGCGCGGATATCCGCGTCGTGCAGATCGGACATCTGCTTGACCACGGCCGCCATCGGGCCGGACGCGCTGCCGTGGTCGGCGGAATGGCCATGGCGCAGGTAGTCGTAGAGCGCATCACTGGTCCAGCCGACCGGGCTTGGCGAAAGACCGGTGAGCGCCGGCGCCTGCCAGCCCTCGGCAAATCCACCGGAAAGATGGGCGCTGCCCACCTGTTCGGCCCCAAGCGCATTGCGCGGGCTATGGCAGGCGGAACAGTGGCCAAGGCCTTCCACCAGATAGGCGCCGCGGTTCCAGGCCTCGCCTTTTTCCGGCGCATAATCGACGGTCGAACGTCCGAGATAAAGCGTGTTCCACCCCGCCATCAGGCTGCGGATGTTGAAGGGAAACCGCAGCGTCGACGGCTGCGAAGGGGCGCTCGATGCCGGGGTGGTCATCAGGTAGGCATAGAGATCCTGCAGGTCGCCGTCGCTTGCATGGGTAAAGGAGGTGTAGGGATGCACCGGGTAGAGATGGGAACCGTCCCGGCCGATCCCCTGCCGCATGGCGCGGGTGAAGGCGGCGTAGGACCAGCCGCCGATGCCGTGGCGCTCGTCCGGCGTAATGTTCGGTGCGACTACCGTGCCGAACGGCGTGTCGAACCGCCGCCCGCCGGCCAGTGCCTCGCCGTTTCCGTCCGCATGACAGGTTGCGCAGCCGCCGGCGGCAGCCACAAGCCGGCCGCGCTCGATGCTGGCCGCGCCTAACAGCGCCGGATCGGGCCGCTGGATCGCCTCGATGGCTGGACGCCATGGCGACAGCACCGCAAGGCCCCCGGCGGCAAGGCCGGCAAGCCCGGTGACGCTGAGAAATCCCAAACGGCCGAACTTCAGCCACCGCTTGCGTTTCGCACGCATCTCCTGCCGGTGCTCGAGCGTCTGGCGTCCGTTGAGGGCGGCCAGAACGCGTTCCGGCGTCAGCGGCAGTTCGCGAAAGCGCAGGCCCGTTGCATCGTAGACTGCATTGACGATGGCCGCCGCACTCGGCACAGAGGCGGATTCGCCGGCCCCGCGCGGTTCCTCATCGGGACGCGGGATCATCAGCACGTCGATATCCGGCGTCTCCTCGAAGGTCAGGATCGGATAGCCACCCCATTCGAGGCTTTCGATCCCGGTCTGGGTGAAGCGCACCTCTTCCTTCAGCACGCGGCTGACCGACTGGATGACATTGCCGTGGATCTGGTGACGCACGCCATCGGGATTGATCATCAGTCCGGTATCCTGGCCGACGGTGACGCGTGTGACGGAGACCTCGCCGGTGCGGCGGTTGACGGCGACATCGGCCACCCAGGCGGACCAGGCGGCAGGGGTGCCCGGAAATTTGCCGTGCACATAAAGCGCATAGGCAAAGCCGCGCCCGTAGAGCAGGTCACCCTCGCTTCCCTCCGTGCCGAAGCGGGTGCGCGGCCGCCAGCCGGCCTTTTCGGTGACGGCCCGCACCAGGTCGGCGCCGCGCGGATCGGTGAGATAGCGCAACCGGTATTCCACCGGATCGACGCCGGCCGCGGCTGCCAGTTCGTCGAAAAAGCTCTCATGCGCAAAGGAGTTCGGCATGGCCGAGACTCCGCGAAACCAGCTGGCGCGCGCAATCGGCGGCATGTCGTGCACCGCAATGCGCATGTTGCTGACCGCATAGGGCGGGATGGCGGTACGGTCGCCCATTTCGGCGACGTCCGGCACGGCGGCCACCTTGCCGGTGAGGATGAGTGCAAGCGTTGGAGACAGGTTCGAGGGATAGCGCGTCTCGAAATCATAGGCGATGGGGCCACCTTCGAGATCAAGGCCGCCGCGCACGTCGATCACCTGTCCGGCCCCTTTCGGTTCCCAGCCATGTTCCTGTTCGCGGGTCAGCTGCACGCGCACCGGCCGGCCGGTGGCGCGCGACAGAAGGGCGGCATCTGCCGTCACGTCATCGGCGCAATTGCGGCCATAGCAGCCGGCGGCTTCATGGCGTTCCACGATGATGGCGTCTTCCGGCATGTCCAGCAGGCGGGCGAGGTCCCGGCGCATGAAATGCGGGTTCTGTGTACCCGACCAGACGACCAGCTGTTCTGGCGTCCACTCGGCGACGGCGCAGGAGGGGCCGATCGAGCCATGCATCTGGTAGGGCCAGACATAGGTGCGCTCCATGGCGGGCGAGGCGCCGAGAAGCGCACGCTCCACGTCGCCCGCATCTTTCAGGATGCGTTTTTTGCCCGGATTGTTCTTCAAGGCCGTCTCGGCGTCGTTGAGGTCGGGCCGGACCGCGGGCGTCTTCCAGGTGACCTTGAGGCGTCGCGCGGCCTCTGCGGCAAATTCCTCGCGGGTGGCAACCACGCCGACGAAATCGCCGATCGTCACCACGGCCACGATGCCGGAAAGGCCGGCAAGCGAGGTTTCGTCCACGCCGATCAGGCTGTCGCCGACGCCGTCGCCATGATCGTAGCCGACATAAGGCGGGCGGATGACGCGGCCATGCAGCATGCCGGGAACGCGCACGTCATGCACATATGTCCAGTCGCCGACGGTCTTGGCGGCAATATCCGTGCGTGGCTGCGGCTGGCCGACAATGCGATAGGCGCTGACCGGCTTTACGGGGGTGGCCGGATCGATCTCGATGCGACAATGTCGGCCACGCACGAGATCGGCATAGGAGACGGTGCTTCTGCCGTTTCCGACCACGCCGGCCTCGACCAGCAGATCGTCCAGAGGCGTGCCCAGATGCTCGGCGGCTGCGGCAAGCAGGTGACGGCGGGCACTTGCGGCGGCAAGGCGCAAGGGGTTGGCGGTAATCTGGATGGTTTCGCTCGCAATCGTCGGCCCCTGGTCCGGAACTGCCGATGTCGTGCCGAGCACCATGGTCACCCGGTCGAACGGGATGTCCAGCTCTTCCGCGACGATCTGCGCCAGGGCCGTACGGATGCCGGTGCCGAGGTCCACATGGCCGTTGAAGGCGATCACGGCGCCATCGCCGGTCATCGCCAGATAGATCTCCGGCTGGTTGCCGCTGCCGGGGCGGGTGACGAGCAGGATGTCATCCGCCTCCAGATAGGCGCGGCTGGTGGTTTCGCGGAGCGTTCTGGGATCGGCTGGCGCAGACGTCATGGCGCGGACGCCTCCAGATCAGGGGCGGGCCGTCGTCTGGGAGGCGGGTCGGCCGCGTTAATCGGGTTGCAGCCTGCGTGGCCCGCCGCCATCTCTGCCATCCGGTCGCGCGCCAGCCGTACGGCGGCCAGAATTTCCATATGGGTGCCGCAGCGACAGAGCTGGTGGCGCAGGGCCGCCCGGATTTCCTTCTCGTCGGCTTGCGGATTGCGCGTGAGAAGGCCGACGGTCGCCATGATCATGCCGCTCAGGCAATAGCCGCATTGCGCCGCCTGCATCTCCAGAAAAGCCTGCTGGACCGGATGCAGCGTTCGGCCATCGTGCTCTCCTCCAGACGAAAGACCTTCCAGCGTGGTGATCGGTCGGTCGCGCACGGCGCCGATGCGGGTGGTGCAGGCGCGGACGGGACGGTCTCCCAAAAGCACGGTGCAGGCACCACATTCGCCAAGGCCACAGCCGAATTTCGCGCCGTTCAGACCGCAATCATTGCGCAGCACATAGAGAAGCGGCGTCTGCGGATCGAGCGCAAAATCCTGCGCCCTGCCGTTGATGGTCAACGTCACCGTCTGTGTCGTCATGCTGTCCCGGCCTCTTCGGCAGGAATGCGCGCGCGTGTCTTCCCGTGGTTCTCATGCGAGGCTCTGCCCGGTGAGAGATGAGGAGTGCGGCGTTCCCGTTTTGGTTTTTGTCGTACGCATCCATGGCCGGGATGATAGCCGGAAATCATTGGCACGCAAACGAATTCTGCTGCCGCCGCGCGCGCCGCTCCAAGGTGTGCGATCAACGCGAAAAGGGCAGGTGGGGTGCCGGAAGAGCGCCCGATTATGCGCTGCTTCGAAGGCTCAGCAGATCTTGCGCAGGAGTTCGATCAGCATCATTCGCTCGCCGGAGGTGAGTGGCGACAGCGTGTCATCTGTCACGGCAATGGCGGTTTTGATGTTGCGGGCAATTGCTGCCTCTCCCTCGCCGGTGAGCGACAGGATGAGCCGGCGCCCGTCCTGCGGGTCCGGCGCGGTCGCCACATAGCCCCGCGCCACCAGCCGGTCGACCACGCCCTTGATCGTTGCGACATCCATGGCCGTATCGCGGCCGAGCTGGTTCTGCGAGGTAGGCTGGATCTCACGCAGCTTGGTGAGCGCTGCCCATTGCGTCGTCGTCAGGCGGTCGCCCATCAGGGCCGAAAAGATCGCGACGTGGCGCTGGTTGGCCTGGCGCAGGAAAAAGCCGATCTGCTGATCGACCTTGTAGGCCTCCAGGTCTGAGGCGGGCGCTTGCGAAGCGCTGTCGCTTTTCTTGGCCCCGGCCATGCCGCCTCCCGTCAATCCCGATGAAGCCACCGGTTTATCCGCCAAGGGTGATTTGTCAACGCGCTTTACCTTGGGGCCCCAAGCGTTTCAGAATTGCATTTGCGACGGTGAGGTTCGGCGCTAGACTTGTTTGCCTGCCAATGGACCGGCTGCGTCGGGAAGGACCGGCGAATCCGGGATTTGCGTGGGTTTGAGCAGTGCCCGGAGCAGGCATGCCGCCTTGACAGGCTGGCGATTTCTGCTGATATTCATTCGTATACAAACGATATGCGCAAAGCATGCGGGAACAGAAGACGGCAAGGCCGCACCAGGGCCGCTGCGGGGGTGATATGGTCAAGCAGCACGTGGAAAGCGCGGTGAATGGCAAGATCCGCTGCGATGCCTGTCCGGTCATGTGTTATATCTCCGATGGCCGCTCCGGCGCCTGCGATCGCTATGCCAATGTCGGCGGTGAACTGATCCGCGTCGATCCGCTGACCGTGATCGACGAGACGCTGAGTGCCGGCGGTGCCGTCGTGCCCTTCCTGCCCGGCAAGGACACCGAAGAGTGGTCGGGCGATCTCGTCTACGCGAACGCGCCCTTCGTCACCGCCGTCGGCGCCGGCACCACCTATCCCGATTACAAGCCTGCCCCTTTCATCGTGTCGCAGACGCAGAACGGCATCGACATGGTGACGGTCGTAACGGAGGGTATCTTTTCCTATTGCGGCGCCAAGGTGAAGATCGACACCGACCGGTTCATCGGTCCGGAGACGGCGATCGTGCGGGTGGAGGGCGAACCGGTCGGCCATGTCACAACGGGAGAATACGGTTCCCAGATGCTGTCGCTCGGCGGCGTGCACCACCTGACCGGCGGCTCCAAGAAGGAAGGCCGCATTACCTGCGAGACGCTGCTGCAGCTTTGCAATCGTGAGCGGGTGGAGATGCAGGTCGACGGCGGCGCCACCCTCTGTCTTCAGGCGGGCCATCCGCCGGTGATCAACGGGGTGGAGGAAAGCCGCATGCGTGTCGGCTGCGGGTCCGCCACCATCGGCATGTTTGCAAGACAATGGCAGAACATGGTGGACGAGGTCGTGGTGGTGGATGATCACATCACCGGCGTGCTCTCCGAACACCAAGCGGGAAAGCTCCTGGATATCCCCCCGACCGGCATCCGCATCAAGGGCCGCCGTTCGACACCGGGACGCTATTTCCAGGTGGCCGAACCCGGCACCGGCTGGGGCGGCACCACGATATCCGATCCGCTGTCGATTCTGGGCGATTTTGATCCGAAGGTCGCCTATCCGGGCCTGCGTCTGCTGATGGTGTCGACCACCGGTGAACAGTACGGCTATTATATTCTCGACGAAAATCTGGTGCCGGTGGCGCAGTCGATCCTTCCGGCGGCGGTGCGCGAGACGGTGGAGATCGTGGCGGAAAACTGCGAGCCGGCGATGGTTTCGGTGCTGTTCATGGGCGGGGCAGGCGGCAGCCTTCGTGCTGGCGTCACCACCAATCCGGTGCGGCTCACGCGTTCGGTCAAGGAGGCGCTCACCCATGTGTCCTGTGGCGGCGCGCCGGCCACCATCTGGCCGGGCGGCGGCATCACGGTGATGGTCGATGTCACGCAGATGCCGTCCAACAGCTTTGGCTCGGTGCCGACGCCGGCGCTTGTGGCGCCGATCGAGTTTACCATGCGGCTTTGCGATTACGAGGCGCTGGGCGGCCATATGGATGCCGTCGTTCCCATCGAGCAGGCTCTCCGTGAGGCCGGGCGCAAGATCGCACCGCTTGTCTCGGGGGCATGGCCGACGGCTGCCGGCAATTTCAAGTGGGGCCACTAGGCAAGGCGGGAGCATGGCATGAGCGGACCTGCCGGCGCCTATCTCGACGGAACGCCCGATGGCCGGCTGCATCTGCAGCATGGTCCGATCGATCTCGTCATCGGGCTGGCCTATGATGCGGCGGCGGACAGGCAGAGCGCCCTTCGTGAACGCGCGCATCGCCAGGCGGCGAGGCGTTTTTCCACCATTCTGGACGAACTGGTGCGCGAACTGCCGCTGTTGAAGGCGCAAGCCCATCCGGGATGCCGGCAGCCTTCGGGCACGATCGCCCGCAAGATGATGGCGGCCGTTCTTCCGCTGTCGGGCGCGCATTTCATCACCCCGATGGCAGCCGTTGCCGGTGCCGTGGCCGATACGGTGCTGGAGGCAATGCTGGATGGTTTCGATAAAGAGGAATGTCCGCAGCGCATCTATGTCAACAATGGCGGCGATATTGCGCTTTTTCTGCAGGGAGAGGCCGACTGGCGGGTTGGCATGGCGCGCGACGACGGGACGGGCCTTGGAGCCTTTACCGTGCGCGCCAGCGATCCGGTACGCGGCATCGCCACCTCCGGAAGAAGGGGGCGCAGCCTGTCCATGGGCCTTGCCGATTCGGTAACGGTGCTTGCCGAAACCGCAGCCGCCGCCGATGCGGCCGCAACAATCATTGCCAATGCCGTCGATCTTCCCGGCCACCCGGCCGTCTTTCGCGCGCCTGCCCACAGTGTAGTCGATGACAGCGATCTTGGCGCGCGGCTGGTGGTAACCGGCTGCGGCGACCTGGATGCAGGCGAGATTGCCGAGGCCCTTGACCGGGGGCTTACGAAGGCCGAGCAATTGCGCGCAGATGGCCTCATCGATCGCGCCGCACTGTTTCTGCGGGGCGGTGTGCGCATCGCTGCAAGACGGGATGAAATTCACCCGAAAGACTTCGAAAAATTCGCAAAGCCGGAGATGCATGGCCATGCCTGAACCGAAAATCCGCAAGTTCCTGACCGTTGTCGAGGAGGTGTTTCATGAGGGCGGGCCGGTGGCCGCCGTGCCGCTGAAGCGCGCGGCTGTGCTTGCCGTCATCGAAAACCCCTTTGCCGGTCGTTACCATGAAGACATCGCAGGCTTCATGAAGGATCTCGAACCGCTGGGCCTTCAGATGGCGAACCGGCTCGTTGCCGCGCTTGGCGGCGACCCTTCTCTGATCGAAGGCTATGGCAAGGGAGCTATTGTCGGGCAGGCGGGGGAACTTGAACATGGGGCGCTGTGGCATGTGCCGGGCGGCTATGCCATGCGCGAGGTGCTGGGCGATGCGAAGGCGATTGTTGCCTCCACCAAGAAGGTCGGCGGCCCGGGAACGCGGCTCGATGTGCCGGTCACCCACATCAATGCTTCCTACGTGCGCTCGCATTTTGACGCGATGGAAGTGGGCGTGCCGGATGGACCGCGCGCCAACGAACTGGCGCTGGTGCTGGTGATGACCACCGGTGCGCGCATCCACGCCCGCGTCGGCGGCCTGAAAGCAAGCGACATCAAGGGAGAGGACGGGCTTCGATGAAGGCCGAGATCCGCAAGCTTGCGGTCTTCGTCGAGGAACTGCACCGGGAGATGGATCGGCAGGTTTCTCCGCCCTCGCGAAAGGCCTGCGCGGTCGCCGTCATCCGCAATCCCTTCGCCGGGCGCTATGTCGAGGATCTGGGCGACCTCATCGAGATCGGCGCGGAGCTTGGTGGACTGCTCGGCAAGCGGTGCGTGGAGGCGCTCGGCATTCTGCCGCAGGCGGCGGAAAGCTATGGCAAGGCAGCACTGGTGGGCGAGAATGGCGAGCTTGAACATGCCGCCGCCATTCTGCATCCGGCCCTTGGCAAGCCGCTGCGGGAAGCGGTGGAGAAGGGGGCGGCCCTTGTGCCATCCTCCAAGCGCCGAGGCGGGCCGGGCGTCACTCTGGATATTCCGCTCGGCCACAAGGATGCCGCCTATGTGCGCTCCCATTTCGATGGCATGCAGGTCTGGCTGAACGACAGCCCGCGCGCCGATGAAATCATGGTGGCGGTCGCCGTGACTGATAGCGGACGACCATTGGCGCGTATCGGCGGCCTTCAAGTCCACGAGATCGAGGGCAGGGACGGTCTGCGTTGACGAGGCGTCAAATCAGCCGCAGGCCCTTCAGGCTGGCATGGCCATCCTTGCCGATGATGATGTGATCGTGGACGGTGATGCCGAGCGGCTTTGCCGTGTCGATGATGGTTTTCGTCATGTCGATATCGGCGCGCGACGGGGTCGGGTCGCCGGAGGGATGGTTGTGCACGAGGATCAGCGCGGTGGCTGACAATTCCAGCGCCCGGCGCACCACTTCGCGCGGATAGACCGGCGTGTGATCCACGGTCCCGCGACCCTGCACCTCGTCGGCGATCAGCGCATTGCGCTTGTCGAGGAAGAGAATGCGGAACTGTTCGCGGGCCTCATAGGCCATGGCGGCATGGCAGTAATCGATAACGGCGGACCAGGAGGCGAGTACCTGCTTGCCGCGCAGCTCGCTTTTCAGGATGCGCTGGCCGACGGAGGCAATCAGCTTCAGGTCCAGCGCCACGGCTTCGCCCACGCCCTTCACCTCCTGCAACAGCGAGGTCTGGGCGCCGAAAACGCCGGCGAGATTGCCGAAACGGTCGATCAGCGCCTTGGCGATCGGCTTGGTGTCGCGGCGCGGGATGAGGCGGAACAGCAGAAGTTCGAGGATCTCGTAATCGGCAAGGGCGGTATCGCCATGCTCGCGGTAACGGTTGCGCAGGCGCTCGCGGTGGCCGTGATAATGCGCCTGCTTGTCGTCGTCCGGCTTCACCGGCTCGGCCTTTTTCATGCCGCCGGATTTTTGCGCCTGCTCGGCAAAGAAGCCGCGTTCATCGGCAAACAGATCATCCGATGTCTCGCCGGGGGCGTTCGGGGGCCCGCCTGCCGGTTCCTCCGGCGCATCCAGATGTGTCGGCAGGGGCGGGTGCTTCATCGATCAACCGTTGCGTGGAGGAAGACCGGGCCTGTCGAGACCACCGGGAGACAGGGTGAAGATCTCGCAGCCGGTCGCCGTGACACCCACGGCATGTTCGTATTGGGCAGACAGCGACCGGTCGCGCGTCACCGCGGTCCAGCCGTCGGAAAGCACTTTCACATGCGGCTTGCCGAGATTGATCATCGGCTCGATGGTGAAGATCATGCCCTCGCGCAGTTCCGGCCCTTCGTCGGCGCGGCCGTAATGCAGGATATTGGGGCTGTCATGGAACAGGCGGCCGACGCCGTGGCCGCAGAAATCGCGCACCACCGAGCAGCGTTCCGCCTCCGCATAGGTCTGGATCGCTTCGCCGATGGCACCGGTGCGCACGCCGGGCTTCACCACCGCAATACCGCGCATCAGGCATTCATGGGTCACTTCCATCAGCCGCTCGGCAGCGCGCTTCACCTGGCCGACGGGATACATGCGGCTTGAATCGCCATGCCAGCCATCCAGCACATAGGTCACATCGATATTGACGATATCGCCCTCGCGCAGCGGCTTGTCGTCCGGCATGCCGTGGCAGACGACATGGTTGAGCGAGGTGCAGACGGAATATTTGTAGCCGCGATAATTCAGAGTTGCCGGAAGCGCGCCATTGTCCATGCCGAATTCAAACACGAACCTGTCGAGTGCCGCCGTGGTGACGCCGGGCTTGACGAGGGCTGCCAGTTCGTCGAGGCAGCGTGCCGTCAGCTGGCAGGCCTTGCGCATGCCGGCAAAATCGGCCGCCGTATCGTAAAGCCGGATCGCGCCCGTGTTCTTCTTCGGCGCCGATGCCGCCTCGATGTAAGTTACCATGGAACCACTTTCGTCTCGTCTCATGCGGTTTTTAAACAGCCTGCCCGTCCTCGTCCATCGCGATCACGCGATCGGGCCAAATTCCTTGAGGTTCGACACGGCAGGCGACCGCATAGGCCTCGACGCCGCGTGTGCGCGCCCGCCGGAAAGCCCTCGCATAGGCCGGATCGAGATCCTCGCAGATCCGCAGGCGATCGCAATCATTGCGCTGGACGACATAGAGCATGGCGGCGCGGCAGCCGGCCTCCACCATGTCTCCCAGTTCGTCCAGGTGCTTGGCGCCGCGTTGGGTGACCGAATCGGGAAATTCCGCAAGCTTGCGCGTGCGGGTAAAATGCACGTTCTTCACTTCCACATAGGCTGGGGGCCGGGCGGGATCGAGCAAAAGCATGTCGATGCGGGAATTCAGCCCATAGCGCTGCTCGCGCCGGATCGTTGCATAGCCGGATAGGTCCGGCACGATGCCCGAGACAATGGCTTCCTCAGCGATCCGGTTCGGCAGGCCGGTGTTGATGCCGACCAGCGTATCGTCCACCTCCACCATTTCCAGCATGTGCCGGTACTTGCGTGTGCGGCTGTCGTGCTGGGAGAGAAAGACGCGCGAGCCCGGCGTGGTCAGTCCGCGCATCGAGCCGGTGTTCGGGCATGAGCCGGTGATTTCGGTTCCGTCTTCGAGCACCGCATCGAACAGAAAGCGCTTGTAGCGGCTGACGAGCTGGGCGGGGATCAGCGGGGGATCAAACTGCATCGGCGCTCAGCTGCGCACCATCACATAGGTGCCGGGCGCATCACCGAGGCCCTGATCGGCGGGTATTCTAGCAGGGACGCGGCGGGCATCGCGCGCCTCCATCCAGGCCTGCCAGTGCGGCCACCAGGAGCCGGGGGTTTCCTTGGCGCCCGCGATCCAGTCGGCCAGTTCGCCCACGGCCGGCCCGCTCGTCCAGTACTGGTACTTGTTGCGGTCCGGCGGGTTGACGACACCGGCGATATGCCCGGAGCCGCCCAGCACGAAATCAACCGGTCCGCCGAAGAACCGGCATCCGGCAAAGACGGATTTCGCCGGTGCGATATGGTCCTCGCGCGCGGCCAGATTATAGATGGGGATGGTCACATTCTTCAGGCTGACCTTTTCGTCGAACAGCGTCATCTCGCCCTTGCTGAGGCGGTTTTCCAGGTAGCAGTTGCGCAGATAGAAGGCGTGGTTGGCCGCCGTCATGCGCGTCGAATCGGAGTTCCAGTAGAGAAGGTCGAAGGCCGTCGGCTCCTGGCCCTTCAGGTAATTGCCGACCACATAGGGCCAGATCAGTTCGGATGCGCGCAGCATGTTGAAGGCGCTTGCCATCTTGGAGCCGGCGAGATAGCCGGCCGCCTTCATCTGGCCTTCCAGTGCCTCCAGCTGTTCCTCGTCGACAAAGACTTTCAAGTCGCCGGCATAGGTGAAATCCACCTGCGTGGTGAGAAACGTGGCCGATTGCACGCGCCGGTCGCCGCGCTTGGCATGGACGGCAAGCGTTGCCGACAAAAGCGTGCCGCCAACGCAGTAGCCGATGACGTTGATCTCCTTTTCGCCAGCGGCCTTCTCCACGGTCGACAGCGCAAAATCGATGCCTTGCGCGCTGTAATCCTCCCAGGAGAAGCTGGCATGGTGTTCGTCCGGGTTGACCCAGGAGATGACGAAGACCGAATGGCCCTGGTCGACGCACCACTTGATGAAGCTCTTCTGCGGGCCGAGGTCGAGAATGTAGAACTTGTTGATCCACGGCGGCACGATGAGCAGCGGGCGCTTGAACACGGTTTCCGTGCTCGGCGCATACTGGATCACCTCGCAGACGGCATTGCGGGCCACCACTTTGCCCGGCGTCAGCGCGAGGTTCTTGCCGAGCGCGAATTTCTGGGTGTCGGTCTGGCGAAGACGCAGCTCGCCACGGCCGGCGGCGATGTCTTCGGCCAGCATCTTCATGCCCTGGACGAAGTTGGCGCCATCGGTCGACACGGTCTCGCGATAGACCTCCGGATTGGTCAGGGCAAAATTCGTCGGAGACAGCGCCGCCGTCAGCTGGCGCACGTAGAAGGCCGCCTTGTGGCGGGTGTGGTCATCGAGCCCCTCGGCTTTCTCCACCAGCTTTTCCGCCCATTCGGCCGTGACCAGATAGACCTGGCGCAGGAGGGCAAAAAACGGGTTTTGGCGCCAGTCCGGATCGGCAAAGCGCTTGTCCTTGCGCAAGGTGTCGGGCTCTTCCGGCCCCGCCTCGCCGGAGAGCCGGCTCAGCGTATGCATCCAGATGCCCATATAGGAGGAGAGAAGCAGGGACTGGGCTTCCAGCGTGCGCTGCGGCTCCGACATCCAGTATTCGATGACCTTCGACAGCGTTTTGATCATGTCGGTCATCGGGTCGAATGTGTCAACGCGTTCGCCGCGCTCGCGCGGGGCCAGCCATTCCGTCGCCGCCTTGCCGAGGTTTTCCGCCGCCTTTGCCAGGTTGACCGCAAGCTTCTGGGGATCCTTCACCATGTAGGCTTCGAAGGACTTGGCGTCGAAACCCTTGGAACCAGCCTCTGGTCCGCCCACCTTCTCGCGCGTGTCCATGGTGTCTCTCTCCCCTTTTCCACCCTGTTATAATCGTTGTTTTGGTTTTTACATTCTGCCTGAAAACGAATACAAGTGCCAGCGATAGCGACCTCATCAGGTCGTATGCCGGAGCAGATTAGGGTTGCGTCAATGGTAGAACTCGCGCGGGGGCTTCGCTGGATGCCTTTGTTTTTCGGTATGTCGGTAATGCCGTTTGCGCTTGTCGGATGCAATTCCTTCAAGCTGGATGACGGCGTTCCCAACACGGCGCCGCAGGCAACGGTTGTCGGTCCGCGGCAGGTGCCGCGCCCGCAAGCGTTGGCCAAGAGCGATACCGGGGTCTATCCGACCTTTGCCGGTCCGCTGACGGCCGCAAACACGCAGATCAGCGATGCGGAAGCCACCACGGCCCAGGATCAGATGACGAAGCTTGCCGCCGCCCGCGCCAACGGATCGGTCTCTGAAGCGGACTACCAGGCGCGCGTGGCCGAACTGCGCAAGCTTGCCGCCGATCATGCCGCCGATACGCAGAGCCAGATCAGCAAATAGCACTTGCGTTCCAGCCCTTTTGGACGCAAAGCAACCTCGAACAAAGGCGCGGGATTTTGCGTCTTTTGCCTTTCCCTTACCCTGCTCTGGATGCCTTCACGAGGATCGCGATGGAAGAGTTTCATAAAGTCCGCAGACTGCCGCCCTATGTTTTCGAACAGGTCAACCGTTTGAAGGCGAGCGCGCGAGCGGGCGGCGCGGACATTATCGATCTCGGCATGGGCAATCCCGATCTGCCGACGCCGAAAGCCATCGTCGACAAGCTGTGCGAAGTGGTGCAGGACCCGCGCACCCATCGCTACTCGTCCTCCAAGGGCATTCCGGGCCTTCGCCGGGCGCAGGCGGCCTATTATGCGCGTCGTTTTGGCGTCAAGCTCAACCCGGAAACGCAGGTTGTGGCCACGCTCGGCTCCAAGGAAGGCTTTGCCAACATGGCACAGGCGATCACCGCCCCCGGTGACGTTATCCTCTGCCCGGATCCGACCTATCCGATCCACGCCTTCGGCTTCCTGATGGCCGGCGGCGTCATCCGCTCGATCCCCGTCGAGCCGGACGAGACCTTCTTTGCGCCGCTCGAGCGGGCCGTGCGCCACTCGATCCCGAAGCCGCTCGCGCTCGTCATCAACTATCCGTCCAATCCGACGGCCAAGGTCGCAAGCCTCGATTTTTACAAGGACGTGATCGCCTTTGCCAAGAAGCACGACATCATCGTGCTGTCTGATCTGGCCTATTCGGAAATCTACTTCGATGGCGAGGCGCCGCCTTCGGTGCTTGAAGTGCCGGGCGCGATCGACGTGACGGTGGAATTCACCTCCATGTCCAAGACGTTTTCCATGCCCGGCTGGCGCATGGGCTTTGCCGTGGGCAACGAGCGGCTGATCGCTGCCCTGACGCGGGTCAAATCCTATCTCGACTACGGCGCCTTTACACCGATCCAGGTGGCGGCAAGCCATGCGCTGAACGGCGACGGCTCCGATATTGCAGAGGTGCGGTCCATCTACAAGCGTCGCCGCGACGTGATGGTCGACAGTTTCGGCAAGGCCGGTTTCGAGGTTCCGCCGCCGGCCGCCACCATGTTTGCCTGGGCGAAAATCCCGGAAAAGTTCCGCCATCTCGGCTCGCTTGAGTTTTCCAAGCTGCTTGTCGAGAAAGCGGATGTGGCAGTCGCGCCGGGCGTCGGCTTTGGCGAGCAGGGGGACGAGTACGTGCGTCTTGCCCTGGTGGAAAACGAGCATCGCATTCGCCAGGCCGCGCGCAACATCAAGAAGTTCATGTCGACGGCCGACGAGACCATGCACAACGTCATTTCGCTCAACGCCCACCGTTGAGCCCGATTTTATAAAAAGGGCGGCCCTTGCGCCGCCCGTTCAACGATTTTCAGGAACATGATCATGGCAGACGCCCTCAAAATCGGTCTTGCGGGTTTGGGCACCGTTGGGGCATCGCTGGCACGCATTCTCGCCACGCGGGCAAATGAACTGGCGGTGACCTGCGGGCGTCCCATTGAAATCAAAGCCGTCAGCGCGCGCGATCGTTCGCGTGATCGCGGCATCGACCTGTCGGCCGTCCAGTGGTTCGATACGCCGGAAGAGATGGCGGAAAAGGCCGATATCGACGTGCTTGTCGAACTGATCGGCGGCGCTGAAGGGGCAGCCGATCGTTCGGTGCGCGCAGCCCTTGCGCGCGGACTGCATGTCGTCACCGCCAACAAGGCGCTTCTGGCGCGTTCCGGCGTGGCACTGGCAAAGGCTGCCGAAGAAAAGGGCGTGCTTCTCAATTTCGAGGCGGCGGTCGCCGGCGGCATCCCGGTCATCAAGGCGCTGCGCGAATCGCTGACCGGCAATACGGTGAGCCGCGTCTACGGCATCATGAACGGCACCTGTAATTACATCCTCACACGGATGGAAAAGGAGGGCCTGACCTTTGCCGCCTGCCTGAAGGAAGCCCAGCGACTGGGGTATGCGGAAGCCGATCCGACCTTCGACATCGAGGGTAATGATACAGCCCACAAGCTTGCGATCCTCACGACGCTTGCCTTCGGCACCGAGATCGCGGCGGACGAAATTTACCTCGAAGGCATTTCCAATATCTCCATCGAGGACATCCATGCGGCCGCCGACCTCGGTTACCGCATCAAGCTTCTCGGCGTTGCCCAGCGCACCGAAAGCGGCATCGAGCAGCGGGTCCACCCGACCATGGTGCCGCATGACAGCGTGATTGCGCAGGTGGATGGGGTAACGAATGCGGTTGCCATTGAATCCGATATTCTGGGCGAACTGCTGATGGTCGGCCCCGGCGCCGGCGGCAATGCAACCGCCTCGGCCGTTCTCGGCGACATTGCCGATATTGCCAAGAGCCAGCCCGGCATGCAGCGCGTGCCGGTGCTCGGCACGCCGGCAGCCGCCCTTGCCCCCTATCGCAAGGCGCAGATCCAGAGTCATGAAGGCGGCTATTTCATCCGCCTCACCGTGTCGGACCGCACCGGCGTATTTGCGAATGTCGCAACCCAGATGGCCGAGAACGGCATTTCGCTGGAATCGATCGTGCAGCGCGCCAATGGCGGAGCCTCCGATGGCGCAAAGACCATCATTCTCGTCACCCATGCCACGAGCGAAGTGTCGATCCGCAAGGCGGTCGCCGGCATCAAGGCGGAAAGCTATCTGGCAAGCGAGCCGCAAGTCATTCGCATCGAACGGCCCAAAGCCTTCTGAGGCGTTTCGACCATCGCTCCGGTTCTGAACGGCGCTGCCTCTTCGGGCGGCGCCTTTTTTGTCTGCCGTTTCAGTCTCTGGCGCATTAGCAAAAACAGGGATACACTGTGGCGGTACTTCATGAGCGAAGGGAGGCGCCTGTGATGTCCATTTTATCCTTGAAGCAGAATTATGTGCCCTGGCAGGCGTGGATCGTGCGCCGCAGGCAGGATCTGCCTTTGGTCCGTTTGCAGGAGGACGGGCCGGACGGCGAGGATCTCTCGCGTGAAGAGGCCGACCAGAACTGGGGTGTCGCTGTGGCGCTTGCCTGCTGGCCGCTCTGCCTCGGGGCAACGGCCGTTTGGGCGGTGCTCTGACCCGGCGGCGGGAAGGCTGACGAGAGCCCCTTTGTGGGGACGGTGCCGATAAAATTCTGTCGGGCCAATACCGGTGTGCGCATTTATGCAGTAGAAGCGGTCCATGCAACCGCCAGCGCCCACCCCATCGCCATGACAGAACCGGTCGATCCCGTCTCGCGGGCCTTTCTCGGCGTGGAGCGCTCGGCAAGCGGACAGCGCTGGGTGTCGCGGCTCGATCAGGCCGGGCAGAACCGTGCGCTCGCCATGGCGCAGGTTCATGGCATTCCCGACCTGATTTCGCGCGTGCTGGCGGGCAGGGGCGTGGGCGTGGACGAAGCGCCGGCCTTTCTCGATCCGACCATCCGCAGCCTGATGCCCGAGCCCTTCACGCTGAAAGATTGCGACAAGGCGGCCGCCCGTCTTGCCGATGCTGTGGCACGGCGCGAAAAGGTCGCGGTGTTCGGCGATTATGATGTCGACGGTGCGGCCTCCTCGGCGCTGATGGCGCGCTTCTTCCGGCATTTCGGCGTCGAGGCGGAGATCTATATTCCCGACCGCATTTTCGAAGGCTATGGCCCGAATGCCAATGCCATCCGCCAGCTGATTGCCGGCGGGGCAAACCTCATCGTCACCGTCGATTGCGGTTCCACCAGCCATGAGGCGCTGTCGGCGGCCGTCGAGGAGCGCTGTGACGTCGTGGTGATCGACCATCACCAGATGGGGCCGCAGCTGCCGCCGTGCCTGGCGCTTGTCAATCCGAACCGCAATGACGATCTGTCGGGGCAGGGGCATCTCTGCGCGGCAGGCGTGGTGTTCATCGTTCTCGTGGCAACCGCGCGGCTGTTGCGGGAGCGCGGCGACCCGCGCGCAAAAACGCTCGATCTCCTGAGCTGGCTCGATATCGTGGCGCTGGCAACCGTCTGCGACGTGGTGCCGCTGAAGGGGCTGAACCGCGCCTATGTGGTGAAGGGCCTGCTTGCGGCGCGCCATATGGGCAATGCCGGCCTTGCCGCTTTGTTTCGCAAGGCCGGCCTTGGCGGTCCGGTCACGCCTTATCACCTGGGCTTTCTGGTCGGGCCGCGCATCAATGCCGGCGGGCGGATCGGTGATGCAGCGCTTGGAAGCCGTCTCCTCACCATGGACGAGCCCACCGAAGCCGACGAGATTGCTGCGAAGCTGGATGAGCTGAACCGCGAACGCCAGGTGATGGAAGCGGCCATGCTCGCCGAGGCCGAGGCGGAAGTGATTGCCGAATACGGCACCGGCGAAAATGCCGCCGTGCTGGTGACGGCGCGCGAAAACTGGCACCCGGGCATCGTTGGGCTTCTTGCCGCGCGGCTCAAGGAAAAGTTCAAGCGGCCTGCCTTTGCCATTGCGCTCGATTCGTCCGGTCGCGGCACCGGCTCGGGTCGATCGATCCCCGGCTTCGACATGGGAAAGATGGTGCGCGGCGCCGTCGACCAGGGGCTGCTGGTGAAGGGCGGCGGCCATGCGATGGCCGCGGGCCTCACCGTCGAGCGCACCAAGCTCGGCAGCCTTCGTGCGCATTTCGAGCAGGTGGCCAGCGCCGTCATCCCGGATCTCGTCGCCAATCACATGCTGAAGATTGACGGCGCGCTTGCCGCATCCGGCGCGACGCTGCAACTGATCGACCAGATGGAGCAGGCGGGTCCCTATGGCTCCGGCCACAGCCAGCCGGTCTTCGCCATGCCGGCCCATCGCATTGTCGATTCGCGCCTGATCGGAACGGCCCATGTGAAGGCGACGCTGCAGGCGATGGATGGCACGCGACTCGACGCCATCGCCTTCCGGGCCGCCGATACGCCGCTCGGCCAGCTGCTGCTCTCCTCACGGGGAAGCCAGCTGCATGTGGCCGGCTGCCTGGGCGCCGATCATTGGCAGGGCAGCCGTCGTGTCCAGCTGCGTATTCTGGACGCCGCAAAGGCAGTGTGAAAAGCGTGACGTATCGAATTGGGGGAGGCCGCCGCGGGCTGGAAAGCGCCGACGGGTGCATTGAGTGGATTGTGGGAACTAAAAGGAAGTGGCACGCCCTAGGGGAGTCGAACCCCTCTTCCCAGAATGAAAATCTGGTGTCCTAACCGATAGACGAAGGGCGCGTGCGCTTCGTGGT
>NZ_JAGIPH010000003.1 GCF_017877135.1 Neorhizobium galegae
CCCTAGGGGAGTCGAACCCCTCTTCCCAGAATGAAAATCTGGTGTCCTAACCGATAGACGAAGGGCGCGTGCGCTTCGTGGTGGCGCCCTTATAGACGCAGATTTTTTCCGTGCAAGTGAAAAATCGTCGGGCGATGAAGCTTTTTTCGGTCCGTGGGCGCGCACGGACAAATGACCAAGCCGCAAGCGCGGACCTGCGTCTTTACTGTCGTGATGAAGCCGAAAGGGGAGGAGAAGTGGCACGCCCTAGGGGAGTCGAACCCCTCTTCCCAGAATGAAAATCTGGTGTCCTAACCGATAGACGAAGGGCGCGTGCGCTTCGTGGTGGCGTCCTTATAGGGGGCGGGTTTGCCGGGTGCAAGCGGCTTTTTGACAAATCCCGCAAAATTATCGGCGTGGTGGAAAAGCGCACAGATCTGGGAAAATGCCGATCTTTATCAGACGGTTAGCTCCTGCGCAGAATGGACCTGAAAGCAAATAATCCGCGTCGACGCTACCAAAGGCCGTCTTTGGCGGTCGTGCCGGTGGACTTTGCCATCAGTTCTGTTGCGGGAGAATGGGCAGGCGATGTGACGGCCGGCACCGGGACGGTTTCGCCTGTGCTGCGAGCGGCAAACACGCTTCCGGCCATGGGATTGATTCTGCCGAGCGGCGCATAGGCGGCAACGCCATTGGCGGCATTGGCCGATTCGGCGCGCGCGTTTGCCAGCGCAAAGATGCTGTTGCTCCCGGCCTGCACGGCGGTCGGCTCGTTGATGACGGCGCTCAGCGACTGCTGTTCCGGCACAAGCTGGGCCACCTGGGTCGCGGGCGAGGCTGCTGCGGCCGGCGTTGCGTCAGGCGTCGCGGGCGGACGATAGGCCCGGCTCCTGGGCCGGCTGTCCGGCGAAGCGGCAACGGCGACCATCGGGTCCACATAGGCTCCGGCTGCGGGTGTCTGGGCTTTCACCGATTCGGCCTGCGCCATCGCCTCGGCGGCGGTTTTGGGCTGCTGGCTTGCGACTGCGGGCTTGGCCTTTCCCGTCAGGCCAACGCAACCGCTGAGCGACAGGGCCGTTGCGCCCATCAGCACGGCAATCGCGATCGGGCGCAGCGCAGGCGCGCAAGATGTCAGGTGCAGCATTCACACATTCCAGCTTCTGGTGTTCGTCTTTTAACATCAGAATGGCGCACGAAGCCTGCGTCAGGCTTTTGGTGCCGGATGGCTGCAAGGGGCTCGGATCAGGAGAGAGGCGCCGGCGCAGCGAAAAAAGAGCCGCGCCGGCGTGTTCACAAAGCTTTTACCAGCTGCCGGTGTTGGGCATCGAGGCCCAGGGTTCGGCCGGCGGAAGAGCCGGGCCCTTCTGCAGCAGTTCGATGGAAATGCCGTCGGGGGAGCGGATGAACGCCATGTTGCCGTCGCGCGGCGGACGATTGATGACGACGCCGAGATCCATCACGCGCTGGCAGGTCTCATAGATATTGTCGACTTCATAGGCGAGGTGGCCGAAATTGCGCCCGCCGGTGTAATCTTCCGTATCCCAGTTATAGGTGAGTTCCAGCAGCGGAGCCTTGTTCGTATTGCCGCTTTCGACATCCTCGTCGGCGGCAAGGAAGATGAGGGTGAAGCGGCCCTTGTCGTTTTCGATGCGGCGGACTTCGGTGAGGCCGAAGATGCGGGTGTAGAAATCGAGCGAGGCATCGAGGTCCTTGATGCGGACCATGGTGTGCAGATAGCGCATGGGGGAAATTCCTCCTGATCATTGGCCGGCGATGGTTTGCGGCGACCGCCGGGATATGAAGCACAGGTCAGCCTCAGACAAGGAGTCTTGCCTACAAAGAAATGGAAACATGCGGACAGGGTCTTGCGCTGGACGAACGGCGCAATGTTAACATATCCTCTCAGAATCAGTTAACCGTGCGACCGTGACGCGTAACCCAGGGGCTGACAGAATGGCGGACAGAATGTCATCGAAGGGCGTTGCGATTTTTGAGGAGCTGGCCGGCGATCCGGTAGAGCTTATCGAAATCACCGGCGTCGTGAAATGGTTCGACGTGGCAAAGGGATTCGGCTTCATCGTGCCCGACAACGGCATGCAGGATGTGCTTCTGCATGTGACGTGCCTGCGCCGCGACGGCTACCAGACGATTCTGGAGGGTACCCGCATCGTGGCGCTGATCCAGCGGCGCGATCGCGGCTATCAGGCGTTCCGCATCCTTTCCATGGACCAGTCGACGGCGGTTCACCCGTCGCAGATGCCGCCGGTGCGCACCCATGTGCAGGTGACGGCAACGAGCGGCCTTGAGCGGGCTCTGGTCAAGTGGTTCAACCGCACCAAGGGGTTCGGTTTCCTGACGCGCGGTGAGGGCACCGAGGATATCTTCATTCATATGGAAACGCTTCGGCGCTACGGCCTGACGGAACTGCGCCCCGGACAGGTGGTGCTCGTCCGCTTCGGGCCGGGTGACAAGGGTCTAATGGCGGCCGAAATCCATCCGGACGGCCCGGTCGTGTCGTCAAGAGCCCATTGATGCGCACAGTTTTGACCACCTTTGCTGCGAGCGCCATGATGACGCTTTTGGCATTTTCAGCGGTTGCCTCGGCGCAACTCAGGTTCGACAAGGAACCGCTGACCATCGTCACCGCATCCGGCGCGCGCCATGAGTTCTCCGTTGAACTCGCGCTCGATCCCGGCCAGCGGGAGCAGGGGCTGATGTATCGCAAGCAGATGGCGGCCAATGAGGGCATGCTGTTTGATTTCTTCGAGGCACGCGCCATCCAGATGTGGATGCGCAACACGCTGATCCCGCTCGACATGGTGTTCATCGACGCCAAAGGCACGATCACCCATATCCACGAACGGGCCGAGCCGCTGTCGGAAACCATCATATCGTCGCAGGGGCCGGTCAATTATGTGCTGGAACTGAACGGCGGTGCGGCGGCTCAGCTTGGAATCCACAAGGGCGACAAGGTGTGGAGCAAACAGATCGGCAATCGGCCGTAACCGTCTGTACCTTATCCTCATCTTCCTCGGATTTAGCTGTTGCGGCCTGCGGGCGAACCGTGTATCCCGCTTTTCATCGTTGAACGGAGTGTAGCGCAGCCTGGTAGCGCATCTGGTTTGGGACCAGAGGGTCGGGAGTTCGAATCTCTCCACTCCGACCAACGGCGCCGAAGACGTGCCGCTTCAAACCTGCTGCCGCGGGTTTTTCGTTCCATTATGAACGAACCGCTGCAACACAATCGAAGCCTTGAACGTTTCCGGACGGAGCAAGAGGCGCGAAAGGGAGCGTTGAAACGAATGACGGCCAAGATTTTCCGTCCCGCCAAGACCGCGATGCAATCCGGCAAGGCAAAGACCCACCTCTGGGTTCTCGAATTCGATCAGCAGGAACCGCGCCGCATCGATCCGGTTCTCGGCTACACGTCCCAGTCCGACATGAACCAGCAGGTGCGCCTGACATTCGAAACGCTCGAGCAGGCGCAGTCCTATGCCGAGCGCAACGGCATCGAATATCGCGTCATCCCGCCGAAGGAAGCGGCCCGTCAGGTCGTGTCCTACACCGACAATTTCCGCTTCAACCGCATCCAGCCCTGGACTCACTGAGCCGGGGTTTCCTTTCTGGCCCCTTAGCTCAACTGGATAGAGCAACTGCCTTCTAAGCAGTAGGTCGCAGGTTCGAGTCCTGCAGGGGTCGCCATATCCCAGACGGAATTTGAAGCGTGCGACGTCCGCGCTTCGTGCCGTAGCAGCGGCGTATGCCCGCGTAACGCAAGATCTTTCCACCGGCAAAACCCCTCCTGTCACCGCGCCGAACACGGGTGGCGGCGCCCGGATCAAACTTCAGGTGCCATCATGACGGAACGGAAAATCCCGGTCGCGATCTTTGCAGCGGTCTCTCAAAACAATGTTATCGGGCGCGATGGCGACATGCCGTGGAAACTGTCGACGGATCTCAAGCGCTTCAAGGCGATGACGCTCGGCAAGCCGATGGTGCTGGGGCGCAAGACGCTGGAAAGTTTCGGCGGAAAACCTCTGCCGGGCCGCCCGCATGTGGTGGTGACGCGCAATCCCTCGCTCTTCGTCGATGGCGCCGATGTGGTCACCTCCCTGGATGCGGGGCTTCAGAAGGCAAGAGCGATTGCCGCGGCAACCGGTGCCGAAGAAATCGGCGTGATCGGCGGTGGTGAAATCTATGCGCAGGCGATCGACCAGGCCGACCGCCTCTATATCACCCATGTCGAAACGGTGATCGCAGACGGCGACACCTTCTTTCCGCTGATCGACCCGCAGTCTTTCGACAAGGTGGAGGAAACCTTTGTGCCGGCCGGCGAGAGGGACAGTTTCCCCACCCGATTTGCCATCTATCATCGTCGAACTGCGGCAAACTGAAACATTTCGTTACCTAACACCCGGATGTGAGCCCGCCGTGCGTTGAAAGCGACCCATCGCATCCCTATAACGGGTCATAACCCGACTGCCGCATTTTTGACGCGGTTTCCAAGCGGGGCGGGAGTGACACGAACAAAGAGGTTTTGATGCCCTGGAGCAATCAGAATGGCGGCGGTCCCTGGGGGGGCGGCGGCGGCAATAATCAAGGGCCATGGGGTCAAGGTCCGAGCCGACCGCGTGGCGGCGGCGGCAATGGCGGTGGCGGAAACGGCGGCCCGCCGGATCTGGAGGACATCATCCGCCGCAGCCAGGATCGCCTGCGTGGCCTCATCCCCGGCGGCTTCAATGGCGGCGCCTTTCTGATCGTTTTTCTGATCATTCTCGCCTTTGTCGGCATCCAGTCGATCTATACGGTGCAGCCGGACGAGCGCGGCGTTGAACTGCGCTTCGGCAAGCCGAAGGAAGAAATCTCCGGTCCCGGCCTGCATTTCCATTTCTGGCCGGTTGAAACCGTCGAGATCGTCAAGGTCACCGAGCAGCAGCAGAATATCGGCGGACGCGGCCTTGCCAATTCCACCGAGGGCCTGATGCTGTCGGGCGATCAGAACATCGTCAACGTGCAGTTCTCGGTGCTCTTTACGGTCAACGATCCACGCGCCTATCTGTTCAATCTTGAAAGCCCGGCGGCAACGCTGCAGCAGGTGGCCGAAAGCGCCATGCGCGAAGTGGTCGGCCGTCGTCCCGCCCAGGATATTTTCCGCGATAACCGCGAGGAAATTTCCACGCAGGTGCGTGACATCATCCAGGGCACCATGGATACCTACGGCTCCGGCATCGCCATCAACGCGGTTCCGATCGAGGATGCGGCGCCGCCGCGCGAAGTGGCCGATGCGTTCGAAGAGGTGCAGCGCGCCGAGCAGGACGAGGACCGCTTCGTCGAGGAAGCCAACCAGTATGCCAACCAGAAGCTTGGTCAGGCACGTGGTCAGGCAGCCCAGGTGCGTGAAGAGGCCTCCGCCTACAAGGATCGCGTCGTCAACGAGGCGACCGGTGAGGCGCAGCGCTTCATCTCGATCTACAACCAATATGTGAACGCCCCGGAAGTGACGCGCGAGCGCATCTTCCTGGAAACGATGGAGAACGTTCTGAAGAACGCCAACAAGATCATCGTGGAGGAAAAGCAGGGTGTCGTGCCCTATCTGCCGCTGACCGAACTGATGCGCCAGAACAATGCCGCCACGCCCGCCCAGGGAGGCAACCCATGAGTTCGAACCGTCTCCCCATCTTCATCATCGGCCTCGGCGTGATCCTGTTTCTCGTCTATTCCTCGGTCTTCGTCGTCAACGAGCGCCAGCAGGCCATCGTCGTGCGCTTCGGCCAGATCCAGGACGTAAAGACGCAGCCCGGCATCTACTTCAAGCTGCCGCTTGCCTTCATGGACGCCGACCGCGTCCAGTATATCGAGGATCGCGCGTTGCGCTTCGACCTCGACAATATCCGCGTCCAGGTGCGCGGCGGTGCCTTCTACGAAGTGGACGCCTTCGTGGTCTACAAGATCACCGATGCCCGCCGTTTCCGCGAAACCGTATCCGGGGATCGCGAATCGGCCGAATCGCGCCTGCGCACCCGTCTCGATGCAGCCCTTCGCCGGGTCTATGGTCTGAGGAACTTCTCCTCGGCTCTTTCCGACGAGCGCTCGTCGATGATGCAGGAAGTGCGGGCCGACCTGCAGAATGCAGCCGAATCGCTCGGTCTCAATGTCAGCGACGTGCGCATTCGCCGCACCGATCTGACGCGGGAAGTGTCACAGCAGACCTATCAGCGCATGAAGGCTGAGCGTCTCGCCGAAGCCGAACTGATCCGTGCCCGGGGTAACGAGCAGGGCCAGCGTCGCCGCGCCATCGCCGATCGTCAGGTCGTCGAACTGGTGTCGGAAGCGGAACGCGACTCGGAGATCCTGCGCGGTGAAGGCGATGCCGAACGCAACCGCATCTTTGCGGAAGCCTTCTCGCGCGATCCGGGCTTCTTCGAGTTCTATCGCTCGATGCGGGCCTATGTGTCTGCCCTTGGCGACAAGAGCACGACCATGGTGCTGAGCCCCAACACGCAGTTCTTCCGCTATTTCAACCAGAGCAGCGCGCAGGCGGGCGGGCCCGGGCCGACCGCAGGTCCGGCGGTTCCCGCATCCCCGGCTGCAGGTGCTCCGGCAACGCCTGCGGCGCCGGCCAATTGAGGTGGCAGGCCCGGTATCGGGCCGCTACGTCCCTGACCTTGATAAGGGGTGGCTGCGGCCGCCCCTTTTTCGTGGAGCAATCGATTGCATCCACCTCTGCGGGAAGTCTCACGTAAAAGGCAATTCCCACCGCCCTCTTTCCGCCGTATGGTTTTGGCGAAGTGCCACCCTTTAAACCCTCAAGGATGCCTGATGGTGAACTCCCTTCGATCGTCGCTGCGACAATCCCTGGCGGCCGTGATGGCGCTGACGCTCATCGGACCCTCTTTCGCTGCGCCGGCCATGGCGCAGGCAACGATCACGGCGGGGCCTTCCGCCAAGGCGCAGGGCGGTCCTGCGTCGGTGGCGGATCTTGCCCAAGGTCTCCTCGATGCGGTGGTCAACATATCCACCTCGCAGAGCGTCAAGGGAGACGGCACCGGTGCCGGCCCGCAGCCGGTCATTCCGGAAGGCTCGCCTTTCCAGGAATTCTTCAACGATTTCTTCGACGGCAAGGACAAGAAGGACGGCAACCGCAAGGTCAATTCGCTGGGCTCCGGCTTCGTCATCGATGCCTCGGGCTATGTGGTGACCAACAACCACGTCATCGAGGGCGCCGATGATATCGAGGTGATTTTCCCGAACGGCAGCAAGCTCAAGGCACGGCTTGTCGGCACAGACACCAAGACTGACCTGTCCGTTCTGAAGGTGGAGCCTAAGGCGCCGCTCAAATTCGTCCGCTTCGGCGATTCCAAGACGATGCGCATCGGCGACTGGGTCATGGCGATCGGCAATCCCTTCGGGCTCGGCGGGTCGGTCACCGTCGGCATCATTTCGGCGCGCGGCCGCAACATCAATGCCGGGCCCTACGACAACTTCATCCAGACGGATGCGGCGATCAACAAGGGCAATTCCGGCGGGCCGCTGTTCAACATGAAGGGCGAGGTCATCGGCATCAATACCGCCATCATCTCCCCGAGCGGCGGCTCCATCGGCATCGGCTTTGCCGTTCCGACGGAGCTTGCCCAGAACATCGTGCAGCAGTTGATCGACTTTGGCGAAACCCGCCGCGGCTGGCTTGGCGTGCGCATCCAGCCGGTGACTGACGATATTGCGGAAAGCCTTGGCCTCGATACGGCGCGCGGCGCACTGATTTCCGGCGTCATCAAGGATGGCCCGGTCGACAAGGGTGTGCTGAAGGCGGGAGACGTGATCCTGACCTTCGACGGCAAGCCGGTGAAGGAAATGCGCGACCTGCCGCTGGCGGTTGCCGAAAGCCCTGTCGGCAAGGAAGTCGACGTGCAGGTCCTGCGCGACGGCAAGGAGCAGACGGTGAAGGTGACGCTCGGGCGGCTGGAAGACAGCCCCGAAGCGGATGCTGACGATGACAAGCCGGCTGTTGCAGACGGCAAGGGCGGCGAAACCCCGGACCAGGCACGGCCCGAGGATCCGGCCGAAGTGCTTGGCATGACGCTCACCATGCTGGACGAGGTGCGCCACAAGAATTTCGGCATTGCCGACAGTGTCGAAGGCGTCGTCATCACCGATGTCGCCGCCGGCTCGGTGGCGGCCGAAAAGGGACTGAAGGCCGGCGAGGTGATTGTCGAAGTCGGCCAGGATTTTGTCGCCACACCCGGCGATGTGACGTCTCGTATCGAGGAGTTGAAGGGCGAGGGGCGGCGCAATGCCCATATGATGGTGGCCGGCGCCAGTGGCGAACTGCGCTTCGTGGCGCTGCCGCTGGAGTGAGTGGCGGCTGAATGACAGCAACGGCAGGGATCAGCGCCCTGCCGTCTCCTTTGTGACCGCATAGGTGACATGTCGCTTCAGATGCGGGTGGGTGTCGGGCACGCGCGGGCTGTCGAAGTCGAGGTCTGGGCAAGGCGTCATGCCGATACGCCGCATGACGGCCGTCGAGCGGTGATTGTCGGCAACCGCAAAGGAAATGATGGTCTCGAGCCCCCTGATGTTCAGCCCGTAATCAAGGAGGGCCCTTGCCGCCTCGGTGATGTAGCCATTGCCCCAGAAGCGCGTGGCAAGCCGCCAGCCGATCTCGATGGTTTCGATCGGGAAGATGCCGGCCATGTTGGCCGGCGCCAGGCCGCAAAAGCCCATGGCCTCGCCGGTTTCCTTCAGTTCCACGGCGTAAAAGCCCAGCCCGTCCTCACGGATCATGGCATTGACGCGGTCAAACAGCAGGTCCGCTTCCGCGTGGCTGCGGCGAAACGGGAAGAATTCCATCACCTTGGGGTCCGAATTGATTTCGCGAAACAGGTCGCGGTCGGCCTCCAGCCAGTTGCGCAAGCGAAGCCGCGGCGTTTCCAGAATGATGATGGTCTCCTGCGCGCCGGTCATGGTGTGACGAATTCGTGTTTGCGGTAGCCCTGGATGTAGAGGAGGGCGGAAAGATCCGAATGGTCGATGCGGATCTTTGCCTCTGCTGCCACCGCCGGCTTGGCGTGAAGGGCAACGCCTGCGCCTGCAAGGCCGATCATGCCGAGATCGTTTGCACCGTCACCGACGGCCATCGCCTCTGCCGTCGAGATCTGAAGCGTCGTGCAGATATCCTGAAGAGCATCCACCTTGGCCTGCTTGCCGAGAATCGGCTCGGCCACTTCGCCGGTCAGCACGCCGTCCTTCTCGATCAGAATATTCGCGCGGTTCTCATCAAAGCCCAGCGTCTTTGCAATGCGGCTGGTGAAGACGGTAAAGCCGCCGGAGACGAGCGCGGTGTAAAATCCCTTGGCGCGCATGGTGGCAATCAGTGCCGGCCCGCCGGAGGTGAGCGTGATGCGTTTTTCGATCACCTCGTCCACCACGCCGATCGGCAGCCCCTTCAACAGGGCAACCCGTTCGCGAAGGGCCGGTTCGAAGGCGATCTCGCCGTTCATGGCGCGCGCGGTGATCGCCGAAACCTTCTCCTTCAGGCCCACGACATCAGCCAGTTCATCGATGCATTCCTGGCCGATCATGGTGGAATCCATGTCGGCGATCAGCAGTTTCTTGCGCCGTGTTTCGACATCCTGCACGACCACATCGACCGGCAGCGTGCCGATGGCGGCGCGAAGGCGCGCCTCGCTGTCGCGGGCTTCGGCCTCGTTCCGCAGCGCCACGTCGCAGGCAATTCCATCCGCCAGCCAGTAGAGGCCGGCGGCGTTGACGGCTTCGGCAGCCCTTTCTCCCAGCACTCCGTCGAGAACGGGGTTTGACGGATGGGCGATGAGCGTGGCAACGAGAGCCATGATGAAAAACCTTCGGGACAATTGCGAGGCTATCCTGATAACCGGGCCGACGGCGGGCGGCAAGTCGGCCCTGGCGCTTGATCTGGCGACACGGCATGGCGGGGTGGTGATCAATGCCGACAGCATGCAGGTCTACGATACCCTGCAGGTGCTGACCGCACGCCCGTCTGCTGCGGAAACGGCGGACCTGCCGCATCTGCTCTACGGCCATGTGCCGGCAACCGCCGCCTATTCCACCGGCGAATGGCTGCGCGATGTGTCTACACTTCTCGTCACCTTGCGCGAGGAAGGGCGCCTTCCGGTGTTCGTCGGCGGCACCGGGCTTTATTTCAAGGCGTTGACCGGCGGCCTTTCCGACATGCCAGACATTCCGGGCGAGATCCGCGACGGCCTGCGCGCCCGTCTCGTGGAGGAGGGACCCGAGCTTTTGCATGGCGAGCTTCAGCGGTGCGATCCGGCCATGGCCGTTCGGCTTTCCGCCTCCGACGGTCAGCGCATCGTGCGTGCCCTGGAGGTGATGACCGCAACCGGCCAGTCGATTGCGGCCTTTCAGGAGCGCAAGGGCCCGGTCATCATCGATCCCGATCGCGCCGAAAAGATCGTTGTTCTGCCGGGTCGAAGCGCATTGCACCGGCGCATCAACCAGCGTTTCGAGATCATGCTGGAGACCGGCGCCGTCGATGAAGTCCGCGCGCTTCTGGCTCTTCGGCCGCCGGCCGATGCGCCAGTTCTGAAGGCGATTGGCGTGGCCGAGATCGCGGGCCTCATCGCCGGCACCATGAGCCGCGAACAGGTGATCGAGCGCGGCTCGGCGCTCACGCGCCAATATGCCAAGCGCCAGATGACCTGGTTCCGCAACCAGATGGACGACAGCTGGCTAAGGTTCGACCCACTGGCGTAAGGCCGCCTCGATCCGCGCGAGGACCGGCTGTTTCCGTCTCGGCCGTCGCGGCGGGGTCAGTCGTTGCTGTAATAGCCCGGCAGGCCACGGCGAACCAGGCGCGTATCGGCGGCAGGGGCCGAAGGGCGAGCACCGGGCAGCATGTCCGGGTGATAGGGTTCGAGCGGGCGGTCCAGCGAACCCTCCGGCATGCGGGCAAAGCCTGCGGCTTTATCCTGCCGGCGGTCTTCTTCCTCCCGCTGCAGAACGCTGGACTGGAAGTCTGCGATATCCGTAGCGGATTCTGTTGCGCGCATGCGGGCAATGACGCCGCGAAGGTCCACGGTATCGGGTGTCCTGTCGCTGTGGCTGTCGGCCGTCGCGCGGGCCTGCGGCAGGATGTGGTCGGGCACCCGGGCAAATTTCATCCGCATCGGCACGCTGATCGCCTCGCCGAAGGCAATCGCCTCGCCATTGCCGATGGCCGACAGAAAGCTTGTCGTCGATGTGGCCGAATCCGGAAGCGCCGAACGGATGATCTCCTGGTCCCGTTCATTGGCCAGCCGCATGGCAAAGACGGTGGAACACTGCGACAGGATGGTCTGGTCGAGTTCGCCGGGGCGCTGGGTGATGATGCCGAGCGAGACGCCGTATTTGCGGCCCTCCTTGGCAATGCGGGCAATGGCCTGGCGCGTCGGCAGGAAACCCAGCTCGCGGTCGGCAGGCACATAGCGATGGGCTTCCTCGCACACCACCAGCATATGAATGCCGCCATCCCCCCAGAGCGTGAGTTCGAACGCCATGCGGCAAAGGATGGAGGCAACCGAATTCACCACTTCGGCGGGGATGCCGGCCAGCTGGAAGGTGGAGATCGGCCGGCCATCGCCTGGAATGCGGAACACATGCGCGATGGTCTTGAGGATGGTGTCGTTGATCGTGTTGGTGGAAAAGAGAAAGCGATAGCGCGGATCGCCGATGGCCGACAGAAGGCGCACCTTGAGGGCCCGCAGCGCCGGCTTTTCCCCGCGCCCGTCGAGCCGGCCCATCCGCTCGTCGATCAGAGCCAGCAGATCGGCCATGCGGTAGGGCACCGGCGTGTCGCAGGTGAGCGTGCCCTTATCGATGGTCCGCCTTGCAGAGCCCGTCTGGCTGCCGCGAAAGGCACGCTTGGCTTCCGGGATGAGATCACGCAGGAAATCCAGCTCTTCCGGCACCGGCGGGCGGCCGCGAAACACCACTTCGGCAAACTCTTCAAGCCGCATCAGCCAGAAAGGCAGGTCCAGCGTATCGGTATCGATGACCACGGCCTTGTCGGGGAAGGCGGCGGCAAATTCGTTGTGCGGATCAAGGATCAGCACCCGAAGCTTCGGGTCGGCCTCGATTGCCTTGTGGAGGAGAAGCGAGACGGCGGTCGACTTGCCGACGCCGGTCGAGCCGACGATGGCGAAGTGCTTGGACAGCATCGAGGGAATATGGATTGTGGCGTCGATGGCCTCGTCCTGCGTCAACGTGCCGATTACGCAACTGCCAGCCTTTCCGGCATCATAGATGCGCTTAAGATCATTGGCGCGGATCCGGTGGGCAATGGCGCCAAGATGGGGGTAGCGGGAAATGCCGGTGGAAAAGCGCTCCGCGCCATCATCATCCACGCGCACTTCGCCCAGAAGCTCCACCTCGACACGGAACTCGTTGCGGCGGTTTTCGCCCCATCCGCCGGCACCCGTCGCCATCGAATAGGTGAGTGCCACAACGCGGTTGCGTCCGACGCTGATCGAGATCAGGCGCCCAACCGACCAGAGCTCGGTGAGCTCCGTCGAACCGGCTTCCTCCATGGCGGCAATGGTGGCATGGGCGCCCGTGCAGGCAACCACCCGTCCGAGAAATCGATTTCCCGGCGTCAGGCCGTCACGGCGGTCTGCGTGGCGGACGCCCTGCGGGCTCTGGTGATCGTCATGGCGCAAGGATGCGACCCTTCCTGGGCATATCGTGGCGAAGGAGGAAGGAGGAGGCCGCCCGGCGGCAGTCCGGCCCTTCCCGGGCGCAGGATAGGGGCCGGGGCTTTAACAGGAGGTTGCGCGGCCATCCCGTTTCCTGCCGGTTTTGCGTGCGGATGTCGGATAAGGGCGATGTTTTCTTGCGCATCTGCGTTGACGGGCGGCAATTTTATGGCTAACAGTTCAGCCCATGATCGTATCGAACGCACTTATCGTGGTGGGAAAGCGCATGGGCAGGATGGTGTAACCATCCGGCGATAGCCACCCATGCGCTACCGAAGGCTCCTCCAGGGGGCCTTTTTTTATGCCTTCAATCAGGCCCCAAGGCCTCGTTTCACACACAAAAGATAACGGACCAGGACATGACGGGTACAGCAGACAATCGGATGACAGGGGCGGAAATCGTTCTGAAAGCCCTGAAGGATAACGGCGTGGAGCATCTGTTCGGCTATCCGGGCGGCGCCGTACTGCCGATCTATGACGAAATCTTCCAGCAGGACGAGATCAAGCACATCCTCGTGCGCCATGAGCAGGGGGCCGGCCATGCCGCCGAAGGCTATGCGCGTGCCACCGGCAAGGTCGGCGTCATGCTCGTCACCTCCGGTCCCGGCGCCACCAATGCGGTCACCCCGCTGCAGGATGCGCTGATGGACAGCATTCCGCTCGTCTGCCTCACCGGCCAGGTTCCGACCACGCTGATCGGCTCCGACGCCTTCCAGGAGTGCGACACCGTTGGCATCACGCGCCCCTGCACCAAGCATAACTGGCTGGTCAAGGACGTCAACGAGCTGGCGGCTACCATTCATGAAGCCTTCCGCATCGCCCAGACCGGCCGTCCGGGCCCGGTTGTCGTCGATATTCCGAAGGACGTGCAGTTTGCCACCGGCACCTATACGCCGAAGACGAACCATGTGCCGCAGAAGAGCTATCGGCCGCATGTCGATGCCGACCTCAATGCCGTTCGCGCCGCCGTCGAACTGATGGCATCCGCCCGTCGCCCGGTTCTTTATACCGGCGGTGGTGTCATCAATTCCGGTCCGGAAGCGTCGCGCCTGCTGCGTGAGCTGGTCGAGCTGTCGGGCTTCCCGATCACCTCGACTCTGATGGGGCTCGGCGCCTATCCGGCGTCAGGTGAACATTGGCTCGGCATGCTCGGCATGCACGGCTCCTACGAGGCCAACATGGCCATGCACGATTGCGACGTCATGGTCTGCATCGGCGCACGCTTTGACGACCGCATCACCGGCCGCCTCAACGCGTTCTCGCCGAATTCGCGCAAGGTCCATATCGACATCGACCCGTCCTCGATCAACAAGAACGTCCGCGTCGATATCCCGATCGTCGGCGATGTCGGGCGCGTGCTGGAAGACATGGTTCGCCTGTGGCGGGCGCTGCCGACGAAGCCGGCGCCGGAGCAGACGGCCGAATGGCGTGCCAGCATCAAGGCATGGCGGGCGCGCAATTCCTTCGCCTACACCAATTCCAGCGATGTCATCATGCCGCAATATGCCATCCAGCGTCTCTACGAGGCGTCGAAGGGGCGGGATACCTACATCACCACGGAAGTCGGCCAGCACCAGATGTGGGCAGCGCAGTTCTTCGGCTTCGAGGCACCCAATCACTGGCTGACCTCGGGCGGTCTCGGCACGATGGGCTACGGCCTGCCGGCGGCCATCGGGGCGCAGGTCGCGCATCCGGAAGCGCTGGTCATTGATATCGCGGGTGACGCCTCCATCCAGATGTGCATCCAGGAAATGTCCTGCGCCATCCAGCATAACCTGCCGGTCAAGATCTTCATCCTGAACAACCAGTATATGGGCATGGTGCGCCAGTGGCAGCAGCTGCTGCACGGCAACCGCCTGTCCAATTCCTATACGGAAGCCATGCCTGACTTCGTCAAGCTGGCCGAAGCCTATGGCGCCACCGGCATCTATTGCGACGATCCGAAGGAACTGGACGAGAAGATTGCCCAGATGATCGCCGTGGACGGCCCGGTTATCTTCGATTGCCGCGTTGCCAATCTCGCCAACTGCTTCCCGATGATCCCCTCGGGCAAGGCCCATAACGAAATGTTGCTGCCGGACGAGGCGACGGACGAAGCCGTCGCCACCGCCATCGATGCCAAGGGCCGTCAGCTCGTCTGATCAGCCGCCAGAGGGACAAGAAGGATCACATCCATGAACGCACACCTACAACCCACCGGCTCGGCTTACTTCATCGCGCCGGAGACCTCGCTTCAGGAGCGCCACACGCTATCCGTCCTCGTCACCAACGAGCCGGGCGTGCTGGCGCGCGTCATCGGCCTGTTTTCCGGCCGCGGCTACAATATCGAAAGCCTGACGGTGTCGGAGACGGAGCATGAGGCGCATCTATCGCGCATCACCATCGTCACCAATGGTACGCCCGGCGTGCTGGAGCAGATCAAGGCGCAGCTGGAACGCATCGTGCCGGTCCACCGCGTCGTGGACCTCACCGTGCGCGCCGGCCAGCTCGGCCAGGAACGCCCGATCGAGCGGGAAGTGGCGCTGGTGAAGGTTGCCGGCAACGGCGAGGACCGTGCCGAGACGCTGCGCCTTGCAGACGCCTTCCACGCCAAGGTGGTCGATGCGACGGTGTCGCACTTCATCTTCGAGATCACCGGAAAGTCCTCCAAGATCGACCAGTTCGTGGCGATCATGAAGCCGCTCGGTCTCATCGAAGTGTGCCGCACCGGCATTGCCGCGATGAACCGCGGTCCGCAGGGCATGTGATTTTCGTTCAAGAACAGGTCTCCGATTTTCTATCGGAGACCTTTTGGATTCAAGTCGTTACGCGGGTTTCCGGGTAAAGAGAGTCCGGAACTTCAGACGGTGATTCAAGCCGTCAGAGCATGTCGAGCGGCTGCTTTTTTGCAGGCGGCGCAAAGGCGCGGTCCAGCACGGCCCAATCCTCGTCGCTGATGTCGAGATCGATGGCGCCGAGGTTTTCCTCGACACGGGCGGGATTTCCGGTTTTCGGAATGGCGATCATCTGCTCGCGCTCCAGCACGAAGGCGAGCGCCACCTGCGCCGGCGTCGCCTGATTGGCCTTGGCAATCCGGATCAGCTCGGGATGCGAGAGCAGGCGGCCCTGTTCGATGGGCGAATAGGCCATCACGGCCACGCCGCGCTCCTGGCACCAGGGCAGGAGATCATATTCGATGCCGCGCCGGGACAGGTTGTAGAGGACCTGGTTTGCCGCGCAGTCTTGTCCGCCCGGCACCGCCATCAGTTCCTCCATGTCGTCCACGTCGAAATTGGAGACGCCCCAGGCGCCGATGCGACCATCCGCCTGCAAGGCTTGAAGGCCGGCGACGGTGTCTGCCAGCGGATGCTGGCCCCGCCAATGAAGGAGGTAAAGGTCGAGCCTGTCGGTCGCGAGCCGCTTAAGGCTGCGGGTGCAGGCCTCGATCACGCCCTCACGGCTTGCATGGTGCGGATAGACCTTGCTGACGAGAAATACTTCGTCACGACGCCCGGCGATCGCTTCGCCGACAAGCTCTTCGGACGCGCCGTCGCCATACATTTCCGCCGTATCGATGAGTGTCATGCCGCGGTCGATTGCGGTCTGCAGGCTTTTGATCTCGGATGCGCGCTTGCGTCGGTCTTCGCCCATCATCCATGTGCCGATGCCAAGCGCCGGAACGGTGGCGCCGCCTTTCAGGGTGACGGTCGGCATTTCGGCAAGCATGGCAATCTCCTGTGGCGGCTCTCTTTGGTCCCGACGGCATAGCGCCTGACATTGGCACAGTACGCCATCAAGCAGATAGGCACTTGAGGAGGGCGGTCAACCACATCCATCGAAACTAGTCGGTCCGGTGTGCTGCAGCGCCGGTCGCCCCCTCCAGCTGGGAAGGGGCGATGGCGGCGCTGTGGGATTCGGATCAGTTGAACGATTTCGGCCGATCGCGGCAGTCTTCGTCATCTTCGCGGCCGGGCACGCCAACGATGTAACGGTCATTGAACAAGGCCGGATGCTGCAGCGCCTCATTCCGCAGCTCATTGGAAAATTCCTGGGCAGGGTTCGGCATGACGATGCCCGGCGCCGGCTCAACGCTGACATGACCTACGGGAATGGCCGGCGGATGAGCGTCATAGGTCGCCTGGAAGTTGGCGAAACCGGCCAGGAGCGATGTGTCTCCTAAATTCGGAATCGGACCTTGTGTGTCCATGCGAAGTGCGCACTTGAACTGCTGGGGTGCGTTGAAGATTGCCTGAAGGGTCTTGTTGAACGATAGCGTCGGGTTAAATGCCATGCGCGCCGTGCGAAGATCCAGTGCACCCTGATTGTCCGTCAGAAGGCCGCGATAGATATATTCAGCCGCTGCAGGATAGGGTGTCATGGCACCCAATGACGCGATGATGGCGGTCGCAAAGACCGGCATCGAAAACCGCTGGAAAAATTTCAAGGCAAGGTAGCGGCCGAGCGTCCGCAAATCCGTGAGGTCGTTGATCATGACGATTCTTTCTTCGTTGAATGAAGGTTGGACGGGGAGGAGTGAAGTCATGGGAATTCCGTCTGCCGGCGGAATCTCCGTGCTTGTTGATGGTGAGTGGTCAGTGCCCAGGGCTCGCGATGCAGATTGCACCGGATTGCAGGAAAGGCTTGCGCGTCGCCCGCGGCTGTCGCGGATGCTGCCGCCTGCCACGCCGCCATAGAGGTGGCAAGAAGCGCCGCAGGCGGGCTTGGAACTGCGTCAGGCCAACTGCGCGGCTTCCAGGAGAATGATGTAGTTCCCGTTCGACAGCAGCAGCCCCATCAGGGTCAGCCCCGCCACCTCATCGGTGAGCACCCAGTTGCTGCCGTTATACATCAGCGTCGTCTGGTGAAGGATGTTGGTGCCTGGGACGGAGAGGGTGAGCGGGAAAATCACCGTCATGCTGGGGATGTCCCACGGGAACGAGATCGCGGCACCGCCCGCAAGCGGCACCATCAGCTGGGCAACGACCTGTCCATTGGTCTGCTGCGCGCCGGTCCAGACCTGGTTCTGGCTGTCGGAGATATTGGCGAGATTGAAAGTGATCGTCGGCATCGGAGTGTCCTTTGGGGGAAATGGTGAAGGCAAAATTGCGATGTGCGGGCATGCGTCGGCTCTCGCCGACGGGATGTCAGTTCTTGATAGAAGGGTTGAAGCGTCGCTGAGTGTCAGGGCAGCAATGCTGCCGGAGCCGCTCGCAGGATATTGTCCGGCCCCATGACGACGCCCAGGCTTGGGCTAGTTGGGCTGAACTCGACCATCAGGCTGTTGGTCACGCTTGCCGAATCGATTGTTTCGCCGGCCATGTATCCACCGAACATCACCCAGTAGCGGTTCTGGTGCGGGATGAAGGTGGTGGTGATATTGGCGTTGAAATTGACCGTATAGACCGGCGCACCGCCGATCGCGACGCCGAGATGCACGGGGTAGTCGAAGATGGCGGAGAGCTGGCGGATCGTCATCGTCCCCTGCGGCCCGCCGGTGCGAAGGTTCTGGAAGGTCGGAGCCCCGTAGATGTCGGAGGTCAGGTCGATCAGGTTTTCCCGATCCGGATTGGCCGCCACCTGCTGGCAGGCATTGAAGTAGGAGCGGTTGCGATAGATGCCCCTTTCGCCCCAGATGAAACTCATCTCGGTGTCCCAGGAAAAAGCAAGCCTGGTGCCGGGTGCGGCAGGCCGTGCCATCCAGGCAAGGCTGATCACATGCTGGCTGCCCTCGCTCTGCGGCGGCACCTGATAGATGGCGAAGTTGCCATGCAGTTTGGACATGTTGGTACAGGTCAGGCGGTAGTCGGTCATGGCAACCTCGCGGATCTGCTGGAAGACGGGCGCCAAGGCGCCCGCCGACAGGGAAGGATCAGGAAACGGTGATGATGTTGTCAAGGCCGAGGACGGCGGTGCGCGAGGTGAGCGCCCCGCCATACGTCACCTCGATGGCGCCCGTCACATCCTCGATGTCGATCACGTCGCCGGTTTCGAAATTGCCGAAGATCACCCAGTAATTCGGGTGCGGCGTGAAGACGGCCGTCATGTTCGGCTGAGCCTGGACGGCAAAGGTGCCGGAGCCTGCCATGCCGATGCCGACCGAGGTCTGGTTGGGCACCACGTTGGACAGCTGCTGGATGGTCAGCGAGCCGAGGGTGCCGGCCGAACTCGGGTTGGCAAAGGTGGTTGCGCCATAGGCGTCCTGCTTCAGCTGGATCAGGTTCTGGGCATTCGGATCGGCCGGCACGACCTGCGAGGCGTCGAAGTTGATGCCGGGCTTCAGGATGCCGGTTTCAGACCAGGTGAAGCTGTAGGCGAGGTCCCAGGAAAAGGTGACGCGGGTACTGGGCGCCGTGGGGCGTGCAAACCAGGCCAGCGAAAAGACATTGCCGGGCATGGTGGACGGCGGCGCCTTCTGGAAGACGGCAAAGCTGCCGGAGATCTGCGAATTGTTGACGCAAGTGAGAGAATAGATGGTCATGAACGTACCTTCCGGTTCTTGTGTGTTCGCCTCGAAGTGATGGAGGAGCCGGTGCCCATGGGGTGCGGCAGGCACCGGCTCCATCCCTTCCGTCTGGTGTGGGCGGAAAAACCAGCGGAGAGGGATCTGGATGGACCGCCGGGCAAGCCGGCGGCGCGTCGGGTCAGGGGTGCCGCGGCGGGCGACCCTTCGGTGTGCAGAGCGCTTGCGCCGAGGAGGCCCGCAGGGCAGGGAACGGCATAGCCTGGGCCTCTCCGGAAGCACGTGGGCCGGTGGCTCTCTGATCGTTCATGGCGGGCCTCCTCTCGTTCGGGAGGTGCAGCGCTCTGGTCGTCGCCGGCTCCTCCATCTCTCTGTTGCAACAAGATATAGATGCAACTTTCACGGTTGTCATTGTCTTAACGTTCGCAAAAGTTGTATTTGCGTGTCAGCTCAACTTCAATCATGGGATGTATTGACTCGGGAGCAGATTTCGGCGAGCCAGGCGGCGAGCAGGGCTATTCCTTCGGAGGGAGGCCGCGACGGCTGCAGGCTTTCCAGCGTGCCGGCACGGGCTGCCTGCCGTATGGCGCGGGGCGAGCGGCCATAGGTGGCGCGGAACAGCCGGCTGAAATGGGCCTCGTCCGAAAAGCCAAGCGCATAGGCGATATCGCCGATCCGCCGGTGCTGCTCGGCCGGATCTGTGAGCGCAATCATGCACCGACGCAGACGACGGTTGCGGATATAGGTTTCCACGCCGCCGGCGCGCGCAAAGATCCGGTAGAGCTGGCTGCGGGAAATGGCGAACTGCCGCGCCAGGCCGGCGGGGGTAAGGGTATGGCTCCGCAGGTTGTCCTCGATGTAGCGGCGTATCCGCCGGGCAAGCGTCGCCCCCCGGACCGCAGAGACAGCCGGTGGGCCAAGCGTGGCTTCGATGAGCCGCAGCAGCGCGGAGCTTATGGGATGGATCTCATGCCGTCCGGCGCCGGCCATGGTGTCTGCCAGCGTTTTCAGGAGGTTGCCGGTAAGTTTTGCAGCCGTGACTTGAGCCGGATAGATGCGTGGGGTTCCCCAGCCGCCGTCAAGCGATGGCAGATGGCAGCGCGGCACGATCATGTGGATCATGTGCGCGCCCACCGTGCAGAGATCCGTCGCCAGGGCAAGGTCGAGGACGATCACATCCCCCGGGCGCAGCCGCATCCACCTGTCCTGCCAAAGCGCCGCGCGCCCTTGGACCAGGACCGAGACGATGAGGGCATCCATATCGTCGACTTCTGCCTTCTCCTGACTGCGCCGATAGCGCCCGTCGGCGAGATGCTCGTCGAGAAGCAGGAAGGCTTCGCCGTGATAGGCAGTTCCGTGCGCCATCTCCTCGCGCGGTCGGAGCCTGTTGGTGCGGTGGAAATCAAAGGCAAGCATCAGGCCGCTTTCGCAGGAGCAGGCGCGAGGTATGTCAGACAGGGCGCGGCCCAATGGGATGGGTGCGGGCATGCCAGAGGCGGTGGCAGGGAGCGGTATCAAATTCTGATTGTGTGACATTTGCATCTCCAGGTTGTGCCTGGAGGCAAAATTGCGAGTACAATTCTAGGTTTTCAACTAACGATTTTTTTATTTTTTAGGTTGTATTCCGGAGTGCTGGTACGGTTGTGGATGAGGGAATGCGCCAGGCACATCGCAGAGATCGGCGCCATCGATGGGGAGGCATCACCTGCCTCTTCGTTGCCGGATGCAAACGCGCACTTGAACGTGGCACACAATCTGTTCCATGGTCACCGGCAGGCGGATGCAAGGACCACGACGATGCACAGCGACCACGATCACCACGATCATGACCATGATCACGACAATCACTACAGCGACATGCAGGCGCGGGTTTTGGCGCTGGAAACGGTTCTGACGGAAAAGGGGCTCATCGACCCGCTGGCACTTGATGCGATCGTCGAAACCTACGAGACGAAGATCGGACCGCGCAACGGCGCGAGGGTGGTGGCCAAAGCCTGGGCCGACGGGGCCTTTTCCGAATGGCTCGCCATCGATGCGACGTCCGCCATTGCAAGCCTTGGCTATACCGGTCGCCAGGGCGAACATATGCGCGCCGTCTTCAATACCAACGAGACGCACAATCTCGTCGTCTGTACGCTGTGCTCCTGCTATCCCTGGTCCGTGCTTGGGCTTCCGCCGGTGTGGTACAAGGCGCCGGCCTACCGCGCCAAGGCGGTCATGGATCCGCGTGGCGTGCTCTCGGACTTCGGCGTCGCCTTGCCGCAGGACAAGAAGGTCCGCGTGTGGGATTCCACCGCCGAGCTCCGCTATCTCGTGGTGCCTCAGCGCCCCGAAGGGACGGAAGGCTGGAGCGAAGAACGGCTGGCGGAACTTGTCACCCGCGACAGTATGATTGGCACCGGTCTTGCCCGCAGCGCCGGCGAGGTGGCGGCATGAACGGCCCGCATGATCTGGGTGGCCAGATGGGCCACGGCCCGGTGCGACCGGAAACGGACGAGCCCTATTTTCACGGCGACTGGGAAAAGCGCGCCTTGGGCGTCACGCTCGCCTGCGGGGCTTTTGGCGCCTGGACCATCGATGAGAGCCGGCACGCACGGGAAAATATTGCGCCCGCGGCGTACCTGTCGGCAAGCTATTACGAAATCTGGATCCGCGCGCTGGAAGTGCTGCTCAAGCGTCACCGCTTCGTAACGGAGGCGGAGCTTGCGGCGGGCCACAGCCTTGGCCCCGGCGCTACACCCCGCCGGGTGCTGGAGGCCGCAATGGTGCCGTCCGTGCTGGCGAAGGGTGGACCCTGCGACCGGCCTGCAGAGGGTGCGCCTGTCTTCGTCGTCGGCCAGCGCGTGCGCACGCGCAATATCCACACCTTGGGCCATACCCGTCTGCCGCGCTATGCCCGCGCAAAGACCGGGGTCATCGAGGCGGTGCAGGGATTTTTCGTCTACCCCGACGACAATGCCCATGGTCGCGGCGAAAACCCGCAATGGGTCTATACCGTGGTGTTCGACGGTCGCGAGATCTGGGGCGAGGGAAGCGACCCGACGCTCACCGTCTCCATCGATGCCTGGGAGAGCTATCTTGAGCCAGTGTGAAACCGTGTCGCCGCTCGCCGGCTCTCCAGGCCTTCCCGTCTCGTCCGAGGGCGCACCGGTGTTTGCCGAGCCATGGCAGGCCAAGGCCTTTGCACTGACCGTCCATCTTTACGAGCGTGGCGTCTTCTCCTGGGCGGAATGGGCAGAACACCTGTCGCGCGAGGTGAAGCGGCCGGAGCGGGCCGCCGACGGCGCGGATTATTTCGACGCCTGGGTGGCGGCGCTGTCCCACCTCTTGGCCGAGAAGGGGGTGGCCGAGGAGGGGCAGGTGCTCGCTCTGCAGCACAGCTGGCAACGCGCCGCAGAGGCAACGCCGCATGGCAGTCCGATCGTGCTCAGCAATGATCCGCAGCATTTGCCCGACGCGGGACGGCGGGGCGGCGTGTAAATATCCGGTATTTTTGTCCTGCTGGATGTGGTCGGGAAGATTTGCATCCTGTAATTTCAAATAGACTTCTCGTTGATTGAATGTTGATGTAGATAAAAGGGTACGTTCGATTTATTCGCACCTGGGGGACAAGGTGAGCGCGAATACAGAAGAGCCGGGACATTCTGATTATATCCTTGGGGGCTATCTGATCCTGGCCCCACTTCTTTTTACCGGGCTGCTGGTCGTTGCCTGGCCGATTGCAATTTCTGAACCAAAGTCCGCCTGGCAGATGTTTTTTGGGCCGCTTGCGCCTGCCGCCGCAAAGGCGACCGGTGTTACCAATCTCCTTGGGGTGAGAAGCAGCGAAGTGATCGTCCTGCTTCTTGTTGCCGTCTCCGGCGCGCTGGGTGGGGCGCTTAACTCCGCCTACAAATTCGCCATTCACAAAGGGCTCGGCCAGTTCAATCAGAACTGGATCTGGTGGTATGTGATGCATCCCGTCTTTGGCATGGTGCTGGGCCTGCTGATGGGGCTGCTATTGCAGGCGGGGCTGCTGACGCTTGCACCACAGGCGGGTGAACAGGCCTCGGCTCCGCTTAATCCGGCAGCCCTTGCGGCTATTGCCGGGCTGACCGGCATGTTCGCCCGCAAAGGCATCGCCAAGCTCGACGAGTTGTTCGACACGATCCTCAAGGCGCCGAAAGTGCAGGATGCGATGGATGCCAAGACGCCGGTGATCGACAAGCTCGATCCCGCCGAGACGCAGACAGGCGCCACGAAGGCAGAGGTCGTCGTCATCGGCCGCTATTTCGATCCCAAGGCCGTCGTCAAGGTCGATGGCACGGCCTGCGACGCGGCGGCCGATGGTGATGGACGCCTGAAGATCGCGCTGCCGGCTGATGTGCTGCAGGGACCCGCGACGCTTCAAGTCACCGTCATCAATCCGGGCGATGCCGGGCTGGAGTCCAAGCCTGCCACATTCGAGGTGAAGTAGCGGCCCGGGCTGTGTTTCAGGTTGCTATTCTGTTCCGAATCCTTGAATGAAGGGTCATGCAGTTCGCACCGCAACAGGATGAGGCCCTGAAGGCCGTTTCGAAATGGCTGAAGGATGGCCGTAGCCAGGTCTTCCGCCTGTTCGGCTATGCCGGAACCGGCAAGACGACGCTTGCGAAGCATTTTGCCGAAAATGTCGATGGCGAGGTGCTGTTTGCCGCCTTTACCGGCAAGGCGGCCCAGGTGCTGCGCTCGCGCGGCGCCACCAATGCACGCACCATCCACTCGCTGATCTACCGCCCGCGCGGCGAGGAAGCGGTGGAAGACGAGGAAACCGGCAAGACATCGGTCTCGCCGATGTTTTCCATCAATCGCCAGAGCCCGCTTGCCAAGGCCGCCCTCATCGTCATCGACGAATGCTCGATGGTGGACGAGCAGCTTGGCAAGGACCTGATGAGCTTTGGCACACCGATCCTGGTGCTCGGCGATCCCGGCCAGCTGCCGCCCGTTTCCGGCGGCGGTTTCTTCACCGAGCAGGAGCCGGACTATCTTTTGACCGAGATTCATCGCCAGGCCCGTGACAACCCGATCATCCAGCTTGCCATGCAGGTGCGCGAAGGCCGCGAGATCATGCATGGCGATTACGGAACCGCCCAGGTGATCTCGCGCAATGATGTCAACCAGACGCTGGTTCTGGAGGCCGATCAGGTGCTTGTCGGCACCAACAAGACGCGCCGGCGCTATAACCAGCGGCTGCGGGAGCTCAAGGGTTTCAGCCTGCCGCATCCGCAATCCGGCGACAAGCTGGTCTGCCTGCGCAACGATCCGGCCAAAGGACTGCTCAACGGTTCGCTGTGGCAGGTGATGAGTTCGTCGCGCGAGACCGTCAAGCCCGGCATCAACCTGATGATCCGCCCGGAAGACGACGACATGAACCGCGGTGCGGCCAAGATCAAGCTGTTGAAACAGGCTTTCGAGGAGGAGGGGGAGATCCCCTGGACCACCCGCAAGCGCTATGACGAGTTCGATTTCGGCTATGCGCTGACTGTCCACAAGGCGCAAGGCTCGCAGTGGAACAATGTCGTCTTGTTCGACGAAAGCTGGGCCTTTCGCGACAGCCGCGAGCGCTGGCTCTATACGGCGATCACCCGGGCCGCCGAAACCATCACCATCGTCCGGTAATCTGCTGGATCAGTGCGGCAGAAGACCAAGCACGATCGCCTTGGCGGCCGCCTGGAAACGGTTGGATACGCCAAGCCGCACGATCAGGCTTTCCTCGAGTGCTGCCAATTCCTCTTCCGTCATGTTGAGCTGCCGGGCAAGGTCGGCGCCCTTGAAACCTTCCGTCATCAGCACGAGGCATCGCCGGTCGCGCTCGCAAAAGGTGAGGGGTTCGACATGGACACCCGCCGTCACCGTCGGTGTGATGTCGATCTCGTTCACCAGCGTGCGGATCTGCTGGATCTGCCGGTGGATCGAGGAAATGTCGGAGGTCAGTTCGCGCTTGCGGCTGTCGAGCACCCGGCAGAAAATCGCGTCCGCCTCCAGCTGGCTTGCCGCCTCGCTCAGGTCCTGCATCAGGTCCTGGATGGCAGAAAGCGGCATGCCGATTTCGCGGCAGGCGTTGATCACCGCCATCTTGCGGATCATGCGGTGGTCATAGACCCGCATCATGCCCAGCCGTTCCGCGCTGATCAGGCCCTTTTCCTCGTAGAAATGCAGGGTGCGGTGGGTGACGCCGAAGAGTTCGGCCATGTCTGAAATGCCGATGGGCTGACCGTCACCACTGAGGTCCGGCCCAATCCGAGGCAGGAAGGCGGGGGCTGGGCGCCCCATGGTTTCACTCGATGTGTGTACCCGCATGACTGTCTCCTCCTCATGCAGCACAGGCAGGCTCCGCCAGCCCGTCTGCCTGCTGAAAGTGCAAGGTGCGGCGGTCGCTGCACCTATTTTATGCAATTCTAAAGTTAACAGTTTATTCCGGATGCGAAACTGCGATTCTATGGCCACAAGAATTGATAGATCCTTCAGCAATTTGCGTGGAAACGGGCGGATAATTCCATTGCCGATGCGCCGGCCTTTGCTTTAGACATGCGGCCATTGCCTGCTCAAGGACCCGTGCGATGCCCGCGAAGCTTTCCGTCAATCTGAATGCCGTTGCCATGCTGCGCAATCGTCGCGATCTGCCGTGGCCAAGTGTCGAGCATCTCGGTCGCGTGGCGCTTGAAGCGGGCGCCTACGGGCTGACGGTGCATCCGCGACCCGACCAGCGCCATATCCGCTTTTCCGATCTGCCGGTGCTGCGGGCGCTGATCGACGATGTGTTTCCGAAGGCCGAGTTCAACATCGAAGGCTATCCTTCGGAGGATTTTCTGGCGCTGTGCGAGAAGACGCAGCCGGAGCAGGTGACGCTTGTGCCCGACGACCCCGCCCAGGCAACCTCCGACCACGGGTTCGATTTCCGCCGCCAGGGCGAGATGCTGAAGCCGATCGTTGCGCGCCTGAAGTCAGCCGGCATGCGGGTGTCGCTGTTTGCCGATGGTGACGGCGATGTCGAGGCGGTGAAGCTTGCCAAGGCGACCGGCGCCGACCGCATCGAGCTTTATACCGGGCCATACGGCGGGTGCTATGATCAGCCGGAAAAGGCGCGCGAAATGCTCGAGCTTCTGGGGCGCACCGCCGATGCGGCCAAGGTCGAAGGGCTTGGCGTGAATGCCGGCCACGATTTGACGGTGGCCAATCTTCCCGCTCTTGCCGCGCGCATTCCCGATCTTGCCGAGGTATCCATCGGCCATGGTCTGACGGCGGATGCGCTGGAATACGGCATGGCCGAGACCGTGCGGCGCTTTCGCCGTGCCTGCGGGGAAAAGGTCTGAACACCGGCGCTCAGAGATCGAGCACCCATGTCTGGCCGTTGAGCTCAGGGCCGAACATGCTATGCCGCTCCTCCGATACCAGCCGGAACCCAGCCTTCTGATAGAGGGCGAGCGCTGCCGCAAGATTGTCATTGGTCCAGAGGCTGAGCGAGCGGTAGCCGCTGCGCCTTGAAAACCCGATGGCGTCTTCAACCAGGGCCTTGCCAAGCCCCAGTCCGCGTGCGGCGGGGTCGACGTAAAGAAGGCGCAGCTTTGCCACGTCCGATCCGCCATCCATGATGAAGATCGAGCCGAGGCGGTTTCCGCCGCGCTCGGCAATCCATGCTTTTTCGCGCGCCGGATTGAAGTTTTTCAAAAACTGGCCGGCGACCTCGGCCACAAGCGCCTCGAACTGGTCGTTCCATCCGAATGTGCGTGTGTAGAATTCGGCCTGTGCGGCAATGACCCAACCCATGTCTCCGGGCCGATGATCTCTGAACACGACTGGTGCCGATGCTTCGCCGCCGCCAAAGCTGTCGCGCATGACGGCGATGGCTTGCGCAAGCGGCTGGTAGCCCTCGGCGGGCAGTCTTTCGAGCGCTGCCGCGATCTGCTGGCGTGACAGGTCGGCAAGCCGCGCCCGCTCGTCCTCGCCTTGCGGCGTCAGCACCAGCGTCTGGCTGCGCCTGTCCCTCGGGTCCTCTTCTGCCACCACCAGCCCGCGGGCGCGAAAAGTCTTGAGGATACGGCTGAGATAGGCCGGATCGAGCGACAGACTGCGCGCGAGGATATTGGCCGCAACGCCTGGAGTAGCGCCGATATCATGCAGGACACGCGCTTCAGCCAGCGTATAGCCGGCGCCGAGATAGTTGCGGCCGAGAATGCCGAGCTGCTGCGTATAGAAGCGGTTGAAATCGCGGATGCTGTCGAGGAGATCGATCATGGGCTGAACCTCTTTCGAGCATTCAGGGGGGAAATTTGTTGACGGAGTCAAGTAAATTTGCGCGCTTCACGCAAAAACGCCGGCGAAACTTCGCCGGCGTTGAAAGTCCGATAGGTGGAGGGGGCGCTGATTGCTCAGCCGAGCGCTGCCTTGTGTGCCTCGAAAAACGCGGCGGCGGATTGCGGCTTGCGTCCGGTCAGCCGTTCAAAGGCGTCGGTCAGGATCTCGAAATTGCCGGCACGGGTATTGGCATCGGCCGAGACAATGAGATCAACGACGAAGGGCGGCAGGCCGGCGCTCGCGGCACCGGCGGCGAGCTGCTCGTCGTTGACGGGTACAACCGCCAGCGGCTTTCCGGCGGCCTTGGACACGATGGCCGCCACATCGTCTGCACCGAGCAGTTCCGAGCCCGTCAGCGTCAGGATGACATTGCCGGCCGGCGGATTGGCAAGGGCAGCTGCTGCAGCCGCGGCGCAATCGTCGCGCGAGATATTGGGCTGGCGGCCGGCGCCGATCGCGGTGAACCACTGGCCGGATGCAAGGTTGCGCGCCATGCTGCCGACGTAATTGTCGAGATACCAGGAATTGCGCAGGATCGTGTAGGAAAGGCCGCTGGCCTTGATTGCCTCCTCGGTGCCCAGATGATCCGGCGCAAACGAAACCAGCGATTTGTCCGGGTTCGGCATCGAGGTGTAGAGGATATGCTTGACGCCGGCCTTTGCGGCGGCGGCGGCGGCCGCCTTGTGCTGCTCCAGACGCTTGCCGGGGACGGCCAGTTCGTCGGTCGAGATCAGCAGCAGGCGGTCGATGCCGGCAAAGGCGGCTTCAAGGCCAGCGGGGTCGTTGAAATCGGCCGCGCGCGTTTCGATGCCCTTTGCTGCCCATTCTCCAAGTTTTGCCGGATCGCGGCTGGCGGCGACGATCTGGTCTGCCGGGATCTTGGCCTCTGCCAGGAGATGGGCGAGAACGCCGCGACCGAGCTGGCCCGAAGCGCCTGTGACGAGTATCCGTGTCATTGAAAAGTCCCTTTGCAAGGTCTGCTGCGATGCTCTCATTTTGAGAGTTGCACTACAATAGGAATTGACCCGCCCCTGTAAAGGAGGCAGTTTTGCGGGAGATCGTTACCTTGAAGGAACCACCATGAATCAGCGCGCTGAAGTCACCAGTTTCTCTGCCGTTATGGCGCAGGTCGACGGCTGGGACAGCGACAACTGCCCGGTGCGTGATGTCATCAGCCAGATTGCCGGCAAGTGGTCGACGCTGCTGTTGCATGCGCTCTCCGACCGTCCCTATCGCTTCGGGGAACTGCGCCGGCTCGTGCCCGACATTTCGCAGCGCATGCTGACGCAGACCCTGCGGGACCTGCAACGCGACGGCTATATTGCCCGCACGGTCTACCCCACCAAGCCGCCGAGCGTGGAATACAGCATGACCCCGCTTGGCCATTCGCTGTTTGCGCCGCTGTCGAAGGTGCTGCAGTGGGCGCAGGACAATCACGAGCAGGTCAAGGCTGCCCGTCTGGCCTTCGACGGGTCCGATCTCGCGCGCTGATCCGTCTTTTCCAGATCTTTTAAAATTTCAAGCTGCCGCCTCTCGTGCCCTCTTGACCGCACAGAAAACTGCGGGTAGATCACGAACCGTACCGTACGGTACTTGAGGAGGGCTTGATCGTGTCTGCTGAACTGCCAGAAATTCCGGAGTTTTCGCCCCGCCAGAACGCTGTTCTGGAACAGGCGCTGAAGCTTCTGGTGGATGGCGGCGAAAAGGCACTGACCACTTCGGGCCTGGCGCGCGCCGCTAACTGTTCCAAGGAAAGCCTCTACAAGTGGTTCGGCGATCGCGACGGATTGCTGGCGGCGATGATTGCCTTTCAGGCGGCCAAGGTGCGCACCTTCGAGCGGGGCGCCGGGCGCCTGACGGCCGATCTGCTGCGCGAACACCTGGAAATCTTCGGGCGCGATCTTCTGGAGGTTCTGTCGGGGGATGTGTCGCTGGCGCTCAACCGGCTGGCCATCGGCCAGGCAAGCCGCGAGGGATCCAAGCTCGGCCGCCTCCTCATCGAACATGGCCGCCGTCAGATTGACCGGCGCGCCATCGGCCTCATGGAAGCCGGCCGTCGGGCAGGGCTCCTGCGATTTGCCGATGCCGACGGCGCCTATCACACGCTTTACGGCCTCGTCGTCTCGGATCTGCATGTGCGCATGCTTCTGGGCGAACCGGGCCTCAAGGACAATGCACGCCAGGCGGCAAAGGCGGTGGATGCCTTCCTGCAGCTCTATGGCGTGGGACCGGATACCGAAAACGCCTGAACGACGCTTTCGGATGATGACTTAACCGCACAAACAACACCGCATAGGGAAGGACACTACAATGCGCGTCTATTACGATCGGGATGCTGATCTCAACCTCATCAAGTCCAAGAACGTCGTCATCGTCGGCTATGGCAGCCAGGGTCGCGCCCACGCGCTGAACCTGAAGGATTCCGGCGCAAACAACGTCGTCATCGCGCTGAAGGCCGGTTCGCCGACCATCAAGAAGGCCGAAGCCGATGGCTTCAAGGTCATGACCGTTGCCGAAGCGGCCGCCTGGGCAGACCTGCTGATGATGGCAACCCCGGACGAGCTGCAGGCCGATATCTACAAGGCCGAAATCGCCGGCAATATCCGCGACGGCGCAGCCATCGCATTCGCCCACGGCCTCAACGTTCACTTCGGCCTCATCGAGCCGAAGGCGTCGGTCGACGTCGTCATGATCGCACCGAAGGGCCCGGGCCACACGGTTCGCGGCGAATACCAGAAGGGCGGCGGCGTGCCCTGCCTCGTGGCCGTCCACCAGAACGGTTCGGGCAATGCGCTGGAACTGGCGCTCTCCTACGCCTGCGGCGTCGGCGGCGGCCGTTCGGGCATCATCGAAACCTCGTTTAAGGAAGAGTGCGAAACCGACCTCTTCGGTGAGCAGGTCGTTCTGTGCGGCGGTCTCGTCGAACTCATCCGCGCCGGCTTCGAAACGCTGGTCGAAGGCGGCTACGCACCGGAAATGGCCTATTTCGAGTGCCTGCACGAAGTCAAGCTCATCGTCGACCTGATCTATGAAGGCGGCATCGCCAACATGAACTACTCGATCTCGAACACGGCGGAATGGGGCGAATACGTCACCGGTCCGCGCATCATCACGGCAGAAACCAAGGCCGAAATGAAGCGCGTCCTCACCGACATCCAGACCGGCAAGTTCACCTCTGACTGGATGCAGGAATACCGCGCCGGCGGCGCCCGCTTCAAGGGCATCCGCCGCCTCAACGACAGCCACCAGATCGAGGAAGTCGGCACCAAGCTGCGCGCCATGATGCCCTGGATCGGCAAGAACAAGCTGGTCGACAAGGCCGTCAACTAAGCACTGGATGCCGCGGCCCGCCTTCGGGCAGGACGCAGGCCGCATATCCTGACTGATGAGGGGCCGGACGTCGAAAAGCGTCCGGCCCCTCGGCGTTTTCGGGGCCTTCCACGCGGGAAGCTGAACCAGGATCGCGCATGGCCCCGTCTTGCCGATGTGCGTGTCAGCCGTCTCTGGCAGAGGCTGACATACGCTTCTGCTGCAGTGCAGTATTTATTGTGTTGTTATTCACTTAATCCTGAAGTAATGCACGATACGGCACGCGTCGTTTAGTATTTCTAGAAATACGGATTTGCGGATAGGCATATTATCCTCCAAAAAATCGGATTTTTCTCCTGGCTTTAGTTGCGTCTGAGTGACAGGCGCCGGCTTTTTTATGTCCGTCGCAAAGTATTTCGTCATTGTGGTGCTGCGGCAGAGCGGGCCCCTTGTAAGCTGAGGCTTGCTAAGACAGCGAATCCGGGGGGGCATGATGAAAAATTTCAGGTTGCAGCGCCGCAGGAGCGGATTGCTCTGCCATGCGGCCTTTGTCGGGATTGTCGGCGCAACGACGGTTCTCTGCTCGATGATGGGCACCGCCGATCCGGCTTTCGCCGGCTGTTCGGTGACTGGGGACGTCATCACGATCAAGTGCGGTAACGACGGGGTCTATGTTCAGCCGCAACAGGGAGACGCCTCGCTGAGTGTCGACGGGCTGACGATTTCGGGGAGCGACAACAAGATCGACTTCTTCCCCTTCGACACCGATCCAGATGTCTTTGGCACGCTGACGCTCTCCGTCAGCAATACCACCATCAACACCCCGGACTATGGTGCAATCAACGTCGCGCCGAAGGTGCTTGTAGAAAGTATCAGTATCACGCTGGATCCGACCGTCACCATCGTCAATACCGGCGGTTTCGGCGGGTTATGGGTGAGAGCCGAACTGGGCGGTGACATTACGATCAACAGCGGAGCAGAGATCACCTCCACCGGAACGAGCGCCATCAGCGCTTCCACCAATGCCGGCAGTATAGACATCGTCAATTCCGGCGACCTCTCTTCCAGCAGCGAATGGGGCATTTATGCCGATGGCGGCCACGATTCGACGGGCGGCGAGCTGGTTTCGGTCACCAATAGCGGTGATATCACGGCCTATGCTGAAGCGATCCGCATGATCCAGTATCATGGCGATATCGAAGCGAACAATTCCGGTTCTCTCACCTCGCAGACGCAATCGGGGATCTATGCCTGGTCCGACACGACCGGAGAGATATCTGTCACCAATTCCGGCTCCGTCATTTCCTCTGCGGTTTCCACGGGCAACAAGGCGGGCATCCGGGTCGCATCCGAATATGGTGACGCCAGTGTCGTCAATTCCGGCCTCGCCCAGGCGGAAGCCTATGGCGTGCGTGTGACGTCAGGGACGGAGACGACTGGCGACGGCTTCGGTGACATCACTATCGACAACACGGTCACCGGCCAGATGGTCGGCATCTCGAACACTGGCTTGCATCTGGTGACGATCAATGGCGATATCACCGCCGCCAATGCCGGCAGCATTTCCGGCGCCAATGGCGTCTATGCCAGCACGGCTGCCGGCAGTGTCTCCCTCGACAATTCCGGCACAATCACATCCACAGCCGGAACCGGCATTGCGCTCACGGGCGATTCGGTAACGCTGACCAACAGCGGTGCGATCACCGCCAGCGGCGGCAACGCCGTTTCGCTGACAGCCGACACCAGCCGGTTGATCCTGAGGGACGGCTCCAGCATCACCGGCAATGTGGTGGCATCGGGCGACGCCACCCTGCAGCTGGATTTCGCCAATGCCACCACGCTGGACGCATCAGTTCTCGGAGATACGGCCCAGTATCAGGGGTTTGACACCGTCGCGGCCACCGGAACCGGTGTGCTGACCCTCAACGGCACCAGCCTCTATTCCGGCCTTGTGTCGCTGACGGGCGCGAATGTGGTGGTCGATGGTGATCTGCGCTATGCCGATTTTCTCGTCGGACGTGGCGTTGAGCTGAGCGGAGCCGGCAGTGTCGGTGACCTGACGGTCGGTGATGGCGGCTCCGTCGCGCCAGGCCACTCGCCCGGCACCATGTATGTGTACGGCGACCTGAGCTTCCTTACCGGCTCGACCTATGTGGCGGACCTTACGACGACCGGGGTAAGCGACAATATCGTGGTCAGCGGCGATGTGAACATTGCGGCCGGGACGACGCTTGCTGTTGCCAACCTGCGCGTCGCCAATCCTCTGACCACGGTCTACGAGTTGATCACCCTGACCGGCAGCGGGACGGTCAACGGTTCCTTCACGGCGCTACGCGATCCCTGGTCGTTCATCGAGCTTGACGTCAACTATAACCCGTCGAGCGTGACGCTCGGCTATCAGCAGGTGGGCGGCAGCTTCACGAATTCCGCCACCGGCATCAATGCACGCTCGGTGGGCAGCGCCATCGACAGTCTGGGCACATCTTCCCCGTTCTATGACGATCTTTTGTGGAGCACCGGCTCGTCCGCGGATGCATCGCTGGATCAATTGAGTGGTGCCATCCATGCCTCGCAGATCGGCGGGCATGTGGAATCCGACCTGCTGTTCAGCACGCTCATGCTGTCGCAGCTGAATGGCGCCGGTTCCCTGGCTGCGCCTGCTGACAAGACTGTGGCAGGCGATGGCACCTTCTGGATGACCGGTTTCGGCCGGCGTGCCGAACGCGATGGCGCAGACCTTGGTTCGTCGCTCACCGATACGGGCCGCGGTCTTGCCATCGGCGCCAAAGGCACGTTGGTCGAAGGCTGGGATGTTGGGCTCACCGCAGCCATCGGCAGCGACCGCGTCAGCGCCGATAGCGGCACGGGGTATTCCGAGGCAGACAGCTATTACGTCGGTCTCTCGGCTGCGACGTCTGTCGACGCGCTGCGCTTCAGCTTCGGCGGCGCCTACACGCTGCGCACCATTGATACCACCCGCACCGTTGCGCTTGGCACCGTCAACGACCGGCTGACGGCCGATTACGATTCCCAATCCTTCCAGGCATTCGGTGAGGTCAGCACGGTTTTGTCGCAGGGGGATTTTCGCTGGCAGCCCTTCGGCAACCTCACCTTCGTGCATTATGATAGCGACAGCTTCACCGAAGCGGGCGGCACGGCAGCCCTGACCGGCACGGGCCTTTCGGACAGCACGCTGTATTCCACCCTTGGCGCCCGCGTCGCCTGGGCCTTGCCGGCCGTCGGCGCGACGACCGGTGCCGTCAATGCCCATGCCGGCTGGCGTCATGCCATTGGCGAAAGCACCGCCAATACGCAGATGGCTTTTGTGACAGGTGGTGATTCCTTCACCATCGCCGGCGCCAAGCCCGCCCGTGACAGCGCGGTCGTCGGTCTCGGCCTGTCCTTTGCCCCGACGCCCGCCAGCACCATCTCCCTCAACTATGATGGTGAGTTCGGCGACGGAAACAGCGCCCACGGCGTGAAGGCAGGCTTCAACCTGCGCTTCTGAGCGCGCATGGGTGGACCCAAACTTTGCACTTCATTTCGCTCCCCCGGATTTAAACAGTCCGGGGGAGTTTTGCTTTGCCGCCTCACCAAGGGCGCGCTACATCTCACCGCGGGAATCTTCGCGATGAAAATGCCTCTGCCGTACCAAAAATCGATAAGTCAGTATTGCTGACCTATCGGAACTTGTGTAATGCAGAAGCCAGAAGAATTGAAATAAGAGGAAACATTCGTGCTCGATTGGGATCATATCTTCGCCACGCGCTCCTCGCGCATGCGCGCATCCGAAATCCGGGAACTGCTGAAACTTCTGGAGCGGCCCGACATCATCTCCTTTGCCGGCGGCATTCCGGACCCGGCGCTGTTTCCGGACGTGGCGTTCAAGGATGCCTATGCGGAGATCTTTTCGAGCCCGCAGGTCAACGCCGCTCTTCAGTATTCGGTCAGCGAAGGCTACAAGCCGCTGCGCGAATGGCTGGTTGGCGAGATGGCCAAGATCGGCATCGATTGCACCGTCGATAACGTCTTCATCACGTCGGGTTCGCAGCAGGCGCTGGATTATCTCGGAAAACTATTCCTGTCGCCGAAGGATACGGCGCTCGTCACTTGGCCGACCTATCTCGGTGCCCTGCAGGCCTTCAACGCCTATGAGCCGAACTACGACCAGCTGACGCCCGGCGGCAATCGCACGCCGGCGGCCTACCGCGAAACGGCAGCAGCCAATGGCGGTGCGGTGAAATTTGCGTATCTGTCGGCGGATTTCTCCAATCCGACCGGCGAGACAGTGGATCTGGACGGCCGCAAGAAGGTGCTGGAACTCGCCGACGAGTTGGATATCGCCGTCATCGAAGACGGTGCCTACCAGTCGCTGCGCTATAACGGCGATCCGGTTCCGCCGATCCTGGCGCTCGAAATTGCGGCCAAGGGCGGCATCGAAAACACCCGCACCATCTATTCCGGCAGCTTTTCTAAAACGCTGGCGCCGGGCTTGCGCGTCGGTTTCGTCGTCGCCAACATGTCGGTCATCCGCAAGCTGGTGCTGATGAAGCAGGCGGCCGACCTGCATTCCTCGACGATCAACCAGATCGCCATCGCCCATGTCGCCGAGCGCATTTTCGACAGCCAGGTCGCCAAGATCGGTGCGGCCTACAGCGCCCGCCGCGATGCCATGCTATCGGCCCTGTCGCGCTACATGCCGGCCAGCACCAGCTGGACGAAGCCGGAAGGCGGCATGTTCGTCTGGGTGACGCTGCCGGCGGGGCTGGATGGCGCAGAGCTTCTGGCGCGCTCCATCGAGACGGAAAAGGTGGCTTTCGTGCCGGGGCAGGCGTTCTTTGCCGATCGCTCGGGCGCCAACACGCTGCGGCTTTCCTTCTCCTGCGCCAACGAGACGATGATCGAGGAGGGCATCCAGCGCCTCGGCCGCCTCATCCGCAACGCCGAAGCAAAGGCCGCCTGATTTAGGCTGCAGCCACTGCACATGGACGACTTCAAAAAGCGCCGGCGTCTCCGCGGAGGGGCCGGCGCTTTTTGCTGCGCGCGCAGCGATTTCCCGATTGTCATCGCTTTCGGGGCGTGGCTGTGTCATGACAAGTGGACGCATCGCCGGATCGGCTGCGGGCACTCTTGGGAGATAGGATCGCATGCAGGGCCTGACAGAGGAAACGCACCGGGTGATTGCGGATCTCGCCCGCCAGTACGGCCTCAGCGAGGATGCGGTTCTTGCCATGCTGATGGCGGTGCAGCGCGGGCAGGGCACCATGGCGCAGTTCAACATCGGTGAACTCGGCGGCAGCGGCCAGTGGATGCTGGGTGGCATGACCATGGTCGGCGACATGTTCAACTATGGCCTGAAGAACACCGTCGACAGTCTCTGCAATGCCCTGTCGCAGGCACTCGCCGCGGGGCGCATCGTTTTTCCGACAGAGACCGGCGGCGCCAGCGTCTGGTGGCCGCAGCACCTCGGTTCGCCGTCCAGCGCCGGCGCCCAGAACGACAGCGCCTATGCGGTTTTCCCAGCCCAACGGCGGCTCGCCATCAAGGATGCGGGCGGCGTGACGCTCTATGATACCGGCGATCACTTCATTTCCGGCGTCGGCCAGCAGCAGGGCAGCAATAGCGGGCTGACCTTCTCCAGCCAGTATGGCTCGTTTTCGGTATCGAGCCTGCGGCGTGCCGACGAACCGGCGGAGCCTGTGCAGCCACAGGAGGCGTGGGCGCCGCCGCTTTCGGACGTGCAGCCGTCCGCTGCCCCGAAAGTCCAGCCGCTCCAGCAGCAGCCCGCGGCTATCGTTGCGCCTGCACCCTCTGGCGAGGCCGCAGGGCAAGCGCCGCCGGCGCCTGCACCCTCCGGCTCCACCGCTCCCAAGGGTGCCGCCGAGATCATCGGTCTCATTGAAAAGCTCGCAAGCCTTCGCGAGGCAGGCATCCTGACCGACGCCGAATTTTCCGCCAAGAAGACCGAGCTTCTCGCCCGCCTGTAATGGTCTTGCGGCGCAAATCCTCGCGTGCCGTCCGCATAATTCCAGTGCGCGAAATTCGACTTTGTCACACCTCTGTTAGACATCCATGATCTAGCGGCAGCAATCGCCATAGAGAAGGATTGCTGCCATGAAGATGTTTGTCTCTGCCGTTTCCGCCCTCGTCGCCTTAGGCGCGCTTGCCGTGTCGGCCAACGCTGCCGATCTTGTCATCTATACCAGCCAGCCGAACGAGGATGCGCAGGCAACCGTCGATGGTTTCAAGGCGGCCAATCCGGGCGTCGATGTGCAGTGGGTCCGCGACGGGACCACCAAGATCATGGCAAAGCTGATGTCGGAGATCGAGGCCGGCAATCCCGTGGCCGACGTCCTTCTGATTGCCGATACGGTCACGCTCGAGCGCCTGAAGCAGGACAAGCGCCTGATGGCCTATCAATCGCCGGAAGCCAAGGCCTATGATGCCTCGCTCTACGATGCCGATGGCTACTACTATTCGACGAAGCTCATCACTACCGGCATCATGTACAACACGCAGGCCTCGATGAAGCCCGCAAGCTGGAAGGACCTGGCAAAGCCGGAAGCCAAGGGTCTTGTCGCGATGCCCAGCCCGCTCACCTCCGGCGCTGCCCTCATCCATGCCCAGACCCTGGTCGAAAATCCGGCACTGGGCTGGGATTATTATCGCGCGCTCAAAGATAACGGCGCCATTGCCGCCGGCGGCAACGGTGCGGTGCTTAAATCGGTTGCAAGCGGCGAAAAGGCCTATGGCGTCGTTGTGGATTACATGCCGATCCGCGAAAAGGCCAAGGGCGCACCGGTCGAGTTCGTCTTCCCCTCGGAAGGCGTCTCTGCCGTCACCGAGCCGGTCGCCATCATGAGCGCCACCAAGCATGCCGACGCGGCCAAGAAATTCGTCGATTACGTCTTGTCGGAAAAGGGTCAGGAAGGTTTTCTGAAGCTCGGCTATATCCCGGCCCGCAACGGCATGGCGCTTCCGGCCGGCTTTCCGGCCCGCGGCACGATCAAGGTGATGCCGCTCAAAGCCTCCGACGCGCTGAAGAACACCGATACGGATCTGAAGACCTTCTCCGGCATCTTCGGCGGTAACGGCTGATTTCCAGGATCGCAATGCGTGCCTCACGAACCAAGGCAAACGGCCAGCCCCACTGGCTGTTTGTCTTCGTCTTTGCCGCCCTTTGCCTGCTGAGCGTTCTGCCGCTCGGCCGGCTTGCCTTGACGGGCGCGCTGTCGCTCGCAAGAGGCGGCGGCGATGGACTGCTGTCTGATCCGGCGCTCTGGCAGGCGGTCTGGAATACGCTCACCACCTCCTTCCTCGGCATGGTGGTCGCGGTGTTCCTCGGCGGCGGTTTTGCGCTGCTTCTGACGCTGTTCGATATCCGCGGCCGCACGCTCCTCGGCTTCCTCTTCATGCTGCCGATGATGATCCCGCCGCAGGTGACGGCGCTCTCCTGGGTGGGGCTGACCGGACCCTCGAGCACGCTGTTGAAGGCGGTGGGACTTGCACCGCCGCTCGGCACGCCGCAGCCGCTCTATTCGATCGGCGGCATTGCCCTGCTGCTTGGCGTCCAGAATGCGCCGCTGGTCTATCTGGCGCTGCGGGCCGGGCTGCTGGCATTGCCGCGCGATGGCATGGAGGCCGCACGGCTTGCCGGCGCCTCGGCCTTTCAGGTGATGAGGGACATCATCCTGCCGCTGGCGCTGCCGGGCTTTGCCGCCGGCGCCGCCATGGCGTTTGTCTCCAACGTCGGCAATTTCGGCATTCCCGCCATCCTTGGAATTCCAGCCTCGATCTATACGCTGCCCACCTTGATCTATGCAAAATTTGCGAGTTTCGGGCCGAGCACCTTTGGCGACATTTCGATCCTCTCGGGCTTCATCGCGCTGTTGTCGGTTGCCGGCCTGCTGGTCGAGGAACGCGTGCTGAAGGGCCGGGATTACCGGATCATCGGTCTGTCGGGCCGCACGGCCGTCTTTGCGTTGAAAGGCTGGCGGCTGCCCTGCGAGGCTCTGCTTGTCCTCTTGCTGGTCGTCATCCTCATCCTGCCCTTTGCCGCCTTGCTCGCAAGCTCGCTTGCCCCGGCCTATGGCGTGCCGCTCACCTTCAAGACAGCGACCTTCTATGCCTATGAGGAAGTGCTGCTGCGCCAGTCGATCACCCGCACCGCCTTCCAGAACTCCATCGTGCTCTCGCTTGCAACAGCGCTCGGTCTTCTTCTGGTGACGGTGCTGATGGGCTATTTCGTTGCCCGCTCCAGCCGTCGGGTTGCTGCGCTGGTCGCTGCGCTTGCCGATATTCCCTACGCGCTGCCGGGCATCGTTCTTGCCGTCGCCTGCATTCTCTTGTTTGCCGCGCCGCTGCCGTTTTTCGGCGTGTCGATCTATGGCACGATCTGGATCCTGTTCTTCGCCTATCTCTCCAGCTTTCTTGCCGTCAGCCTGCGCCCCATTGCCAGCGCCTTTCGCCAGCTCGATCCGTCGCTGGAAGAGGCCGCCCGCCTGTCGGGAGCGGGTTTCTACCGCCGTCTGCGCGATATTCTGGTGCCGCTCGTGGCGCCTGCTGCCGGTGCTGCCGTGATTCTCGTGTTCCTCATTGCCTGCAACGAACTCACCGTCTCGGCGCTCCTCTGGTCTGCCGGCACTCAGACGCTGGGGGTCGCCATCTACAATCTCGATGACAGCGGCAGTTTCAATCTGGCCTCGGCCCTTTCGGTCCTGGTGGTTGCCCTGGTGGTGGTCATGATGCTGCTGCTGGAACTGCTGGCCAAAAATCTGCCCAAGGGAGTGGTGCCATGGCGAAGCTGATCCTCAACCGTCTGTCGAAGGATTTCGGAACCGGGCGACCGGCCGTCGACGATGTGTCGCTGACCATTGGCGATGGCGGGTTCCTGGCGCTGCTCGGCCCCTCCGGCTGCGGAAAGACGACGGTGCTGCGCATGATTGCCGGTTTCGAGCAGCCGACGGACGGCGCGATCCTGCTTGGCGAGCGGGTGCTTGCCGATGCCTCCGCCATGGTGCCGCCGGAGCGGCGCAACATGGCGATGGTGTTTCAGTCCTATGCGCTGTGGCCGCATATGAGCGTGGCGGAGAATGTCGGCTATCCGCTCAAAGTGCGGGGTATCACCGGCGAACGTCGCACAGCCAAGATTCGCGAGGCCTTGGCCGCGGTGCGTCTGGAAACCTATGCGGACCGGCGTCCGGCCGATCTTTCCGGCGGCCAGCGCCAGCGCGTGGCGCTGGCCCGCTGCCTGGTGACAGAACCGGATGTGGTGCTGCTGGACGAGCCGCTTGCCAATCTCGACCGGCACCTGCGCCAGGAGATGGAAGAGACGTTTCGCGAGTTTCACGCCCGCTCGCGCGCCACGATGATCTATGTCACGCATGACCAGGCGGAAGCCATGGCGCTGGCAACCGAGGTTGCCGTGATGTCGGAAGGCAGGCTGCTCCAGATGGCTGCCCCCGACGAAATCTATGCGCGCCCTCAGGGGCGGCTGGTCGGCGGACTGATCGGGCAGGGCGCGATCCTCTCCTTGCCGTGGCGCGAGCCGATGCCGCGCCAGCTGGACTGGCCGGCCCTGCAGGCCTGTTTCCATCCGCAGCCCGGAAGCCCGCTGGCCGATATTCTGGTGCGTCCGCAGGATGTGGTGATCTCCGATGAGGGGCTGGACGCGGTGGTCAGCGCCTGCGTGTTCGAAGGCGAGCGGCATGCGCTTCAGCTTCTGCTGAGTGACGGACGGGTGCTGCGCGCCTTCAGCCGCCGTTCCGTGAGGGTGGGGGACGCCCTGCGGGTGGTGCTGCGTAGCGGCTGGCGGCTGTGACGGTGCTTAAATCTCTGTTTGAGGTTTTTCCCGATTTTCTCTGGACGGTAAAATTCAACGGTTGATGGTGCTTACCGTCTCGGGCAGTTTGTCGTCCATCGTCCCGGTGTGCCGCATCGGCTTGCGAAGGACAGGAGGTTTTCATGGCTCTCACTTATGCCGTCTATGACGTCTTCACCGATACCCGGCTTGCCGGAAACCCTCTGGCGGTTGTCTTCGGCGCCGATGCGATGACGGATGAGGCCATGCAGGCGCTGGCGCGCGAGACCAACCTGTCGGAAACCGTGTTCGTCCAGACCTCGGCCAATCCGGCCCATGCGGCAAAGCTGCGTATTTTTACGCCGACGCGGGAATTGCCGTTTGCCGGCCATCCGACGGTCGGAGCGGCCATTGCGATTGCGGAGCGGACGCATGCGGATGAGCGCCCGGACCTCGATCTCGTCTGCGTGCTGGAGGAAAATGTCGGGCCGGTGCGCTGCGCCGTGCGGCTGGCCTCCGGCGAGGCAAGCTTTGCCGAATTCGATCTGCCGCGCATGCCGCAGCGCATCCAGCTGGGTCTCGACCGGCAGGGGCTTGCCGATGCGCTGGGAGTGAAACCCGGCGATCTCGGCTTTGAAAACCATGTGCCATCGGTGTGGAGCGCCGGCGTGCCATTCCTGATGGTGCCGTTGCATAATCTTGCCGCCGTCGAAGGCATCGAGTTCGATGGCATGCTGTGGGAGCGCGCGGCGCCGCTGGTGGAGGGCCGGCTTGCCTCCGTCTATGCCTATTGCCGCGGCGGCGTGCACCATGCGGCGCGCTTTCACACCCGCATGTTTTCCCCCGATATGGGAATTTCCGAGGATCCGGCAACCGGGGCTGCGGCGGCAGCGCTCTCGGGCGCAATCCACCATTTCGATGCGCTTCCGGACGGCCACCATCCGGTACTGATCGAGCAGGGCGTCGAGATGGGGCGCCCCTCCTTCATTCATCTGCACATCGATGTGAAGGAAAGTTCAATTGCGCGCGCGCGCATTGGCGGGCAGGCTGTGAAGGTGGCATCGGGAGTTTTCCATCTCTGACCGGATGTGACCGGCGCTCAGATATTCGCACCGACGTTGGGAACCGGAAGCCGGCCCCGGCGTTATGAGGGCCGACGGGAGTAGGGTCATGCGCGTGCCAGCCATCAAGAGTGTTTCAAACCGACGGGAAAGCGGCAGCTGTTGTCCTGTGCTTGAGGGCCGATCCCGTAGAGCCCTTTTCCGCAGCACGGCGTTTAGCCTCCGTGCGACCGTCAGGAACTAGCGGCTCGCACGACAGCCCCTTGTTCATCTTTCCACGCAAGCAGACAGACTATCGCCGTGTTGTTGAGGCGTAAGGCTGCCCGCCCCTGGGCGCCAGCGATGATTCGCAACATGCCGATGATGAGGAGTACCCATGATCAGAAGTGAGAAGAGGCCAAGCGACGACCCGTTGAACTCCGAGGATCTGGCGCGATGCCAGCAGGTGTTCGAACGGTTGCGCAGCGAACTCTGCCCGGATGATGATCAGGAAGAGACAAACCGGCTCGCAGCCATCACCATGGAACTCTATCGTCAGGGCGTGCGCCGGGAAGACCTGCTGCGCGACATGGTGGCAGCCGCACGCGGACATCATTGAGACACCGCCGCTGTCCTCCTGAGGATTCGGGAAGACGGCTACCACCACAGACAAGGCGCGGACCGCAAGGCCGCGCCTTTTTCATGCGCAGAGGTCGCCCCGACCGCCAGACGCTTCCGGCCCTTGAGGGGGCCTTCCTGAAACCCGGTCGAAGCGCGTAGCCTGAGGTGGAGTTTCCTGGGCAATTGTCGCCCGCCGCGCGCAGCTTGACGTTTACGTAAACTGCGTTTTATATCCAAAAGTGGCGCACGTCGGAGACGCAGGCCTGTCACAGCATGCGAAATCTCTAGCCATCCGGCGTCCCAGATCGGCGGCTGCTGCTGCACCGCGCGCTCTTCGTAAACGGCATCCTGGGGAGGACATCATGCCATTGCCGAAAACTCTTAAAACCTTGCGCCTGCCGGCCATTGCTGCCCCGATGTTTCTGGCCTCGGGGCCGGATCTGGTTGTGGAGACCTGCCGAGGCGGCATTCTGGGCACGTTTCCGGCGCTCAATCAGCGCAGCACGCAAGGTTTTGTCGACTGGCTGGACGAGATCCGAGCGCGGCTGCAACCGCATCCGGATGCAGCACCCTTTGGGGTCAATCTCATCGTCCATCGTTCCAACCCGCGACTGGAGGCTGATCTGGCAGCGGTGGTCGCGCACCGTGTGCCGCTCGTCATCACGTCGCTCGGCGCGGTGCCGGAGGTCGTGAAAGCAGTACAGTCCTATGGCGGCCTGGTGTTTCATGATGTGATCAGCCGCCGTCATGCGGAAAAGGCGGCAGAAGCGGGCGTCGACGGCATTATTGCCGTCTGTGCCGGCGCCGGCGGCCATGCGGGTACGCTGAGCCCCTTTGCGCTTTTGCCTGAAATCCGCTCCTTCTTCGGCGGAACGCTTGTGCTGTCGGGCGCAATCAGCAACGGCGCGCAGATTGCCGCCGCCCGGCTGATGGGCGCAGACCTTGCCTATCTCGGCACCCGCTTCCTGGTGACCCGCGAATCCATGGTGAGCGAGGCCCAGAAGCACATGACGCTTGAAGCGCGGGCGGGTGATATCGTCTACACCGATGCCATTTCCGGCGTAAACGCCAATTTCCTCAAGAAGAGCATCGTGGCCGCCGGCCTTGATCCGGCCAATCTGGTCTCCCACGGACCGATGGACCTGGGCAGCGAAGCAAAGGCCTGGAAAACGGTCTGGTCGGCCGGGCAGGGTGTTTCGGGCATTGATGACGTGCCGGCGACGGCCGACCTCTGCGACAGGCTGGCGCGCGAATACGCCTGCGCCATGCTGGATGCGCGGGCCGATCCGTTCCTCGCCCGGGCTCAAGAGGCGATCAAGCCCTTGTGAAAGCGCCCTCGCAGGCCTGATCGAACGATCCAGCATACGCCAAGTCTTTGGCGCCCATGATCTTTTTGTGCATCGCGCGTTGCCGGCTTCGCCGTTCACGAATTGATGACGGAGATGCAACCGATCGGGCGGTTGAAGCCTCTGCAATCCGCGCCCATGTTCTTCCTGCGTCACCGAATATGGACGTGGACAGGCGTCCGGCACTCCGGTTCTGGACGCGCCGTAAAAGGATTTGAGCCATGAAGCGCATTCTCGTTACCTGCACCATTGCCCTTTTGGGGGCCGGCACGCTTGCCTTTGCAGAGGACCTGCATCACGCCAGCGAAGGTCGCCTCAGCATTGGTGCGATCGGAAGCACCGTGCAGCAGGTGTCTGTGGAGAACGGCGAGCGATACAGCGAACTGTACCGTGTGAAGCCGGACCACACGCTGACGCTTGTGTCGCGCACCGCCCTGTCGGACGGCTGATATTTTGGCAAGGGCAGTCTGCTGCCCTTGCACGCTCCTTCTGAGAGGAAAGAGTGCAAGCGCCCGCCGTCCTGGCGGGTTTTTCGTGCCCGCGCTCCTGGTGTAGCCTTACCCGCATCGGCCCGCAGGACAGCAAAAAGCCCCCGAAGCCGTTGGCTGGGGGCCATCATTCTGCCGATCTTCCTATGCTCGCTCCGCGGCCGCTTCATGCGGCCCGCCTGGAATGGAGCATGCTGTTTCCGATTAACGGAAAGAGCGCGATGCGATCGAACGGATGTCGTAGCGGGTCAGGCCGATGTCGCTGAGCGCCTGGGTGGACAGGTTGCCCAGTTCGTTCATGGTACGGCGGTAGCTGATCCAGCTCTTGGCGAGACGAATCGGGTTCATGGGGATCTTCCTCGAATGTGTTGGTCCGTCGACGGGTTCGTCAGCGGCGATGACGGTCTTATACATCCGCATAATTAGAATGTGCAGTGCAAAAACCAGGCGACTGCCATGCGTTTGTGCAATGTGCTGAACAAATTTGCGTCTTTGGGTAAAAAATGAGCGCCACAGTCGGCGGCCCAACGAAGGAAAAATGCGCATAAAAAAAACGCCCCCCGGAGGCGGGAGGCGTTTTGAGAAGCAGGACGAAAGCCTGCTGCAGCGGATGCTATTCGTTAGATGCCGACAGCCGTGCGGGCAACGCGACGGATTTCGGCGCGGCCGATGCCGAGGTCGTTCAGTTCGCGGTCCGACATGCGGCCGAGTTCCGAAACGGTCTGACGATACTTGCGCCAGTTGGTGAGCGAGCGAGCGATATTCATGGTCATGTCCTTCTTTGGTTCCTGCCGAGGCCCCGCTTGGGTCGGGCGCCTCTCAAATCGATTGAATGGGGTTATATGCTGCACTGCGTATAAGCAAAAGCGCCGATGCCGTATGCCACCTATGCGTCCGCTGCATTGCTGGTGAAGATCCGTTAAAGCCTGTGGCGAAAAGATGAGCGGCACTCCCGAACCGGGCAGTTTCATCGTGGCGGTGAAGGAGGCCCTGAAGCAAAAACGCCCACCGGGGGAGGACCGGTGGGCGTCGTGCAAAGTGACCGGCGAATGGGAGGAGGAGGGTCGCCAGTCTATCGAGGTTCGCTGGGAGGAGGAGCGCGAACCGCCGAATCTCGTTCCGGGATCATCCCGAGGCGTTTTGCGGATGGACCGCCGACAGCCATGTCGCTGCAGGGCCAGCCCTGCTGATGAAATGACTATACCCGAGCAGGCTTCATTGTGCACTGCAATATAGGTGGGTGAGCCATTCGTCTGGCGCATGCCTTGACGCGCGCTTTTTGAATGTACTGTGCAAATATTAGGGCCTGGTAAACAACGGAGCGCTTCGCCCCTAAACCGGAGCATAAAGAGTTTCCTGTCTGCTGCCGCGGCAACTGTCATTTTTCCTTTGCGTGCGGAAAAAACGGTTGTTATAGAGACGCGCGCTCCGGAAGGCCTCTGCGCGAGGAATTTCCACGCGGTTTTGGGGCGCGGGTATGGTGAAATTGGTAGACACGCCAGATTTAGGTTCTGGTGCCGCAAGGCGTGGGAGTTCAAGTCTCTCTACCCGCACCAGTTCCGCGGCAGCTTCTGCCGCAGGCCTGATCCAGCTGGTGGCCCAGAGCCCCAGCGCGCACGAGATTGCATCGAAGCCACGACCGGCGACAGGTTCCGGCGTCGTGCTCACCGAAACCACGGCTGTCTGAGCACCGCCGCATGATATGAAGGTATGACAATGCAGGTTATCGAAACGCTCGCTGAAGGGCTGAAGCGCGAAATCAAGGTCGTTATCCCGGCCAAGGACATGGAACAGCGCATGAACGAGCGCCTGGCGGAAGCCAAGGACAAGGTGCGCATCAATGGTTTCCGTCCCGGCAAGGTTCCTGTCGGCCATCTGAAGAAGATGTACGGCAAGTCGATCATGGCCGAACTCGTCAACGAGATCGTCCGCGACCGCCCGAGCGCCATCCTGTCCGAGCGCGGCGAAAAGTCGGCGACCCAGCCGACCGTTGCGATGACCGAGGACGAAGCCGAAGCCGACAAGATCCTGAACGCCGAAGTCGATTTCGAATTCACGCTCTCCTACGAAGTCATCCCGGCCATCGAACTGAAGCCGACCGCCGGCATCAAGGTCGTGCGCGAAGTGGTTGACGTTCCGGAAGAAGAAGTCACCGAGCAGATCCTCAAGATCGCCGAAAGCGCGCGCACCTTCGAAGCCAAGGATGCTGCTGCCGAAACCGGCGACCGCGTGACGATGAACTATCTCGGCAAGGTCGATGGCGTGGCCTTCGATGGCGGCGCCGCCGAAGATGCCGAACTCGTCATCGGCTCCAACCGCTTCATCCCGGGCTTTGAAGACCAGCTGGTCGGCGTCAAGGCCGGCGAAGACAAAGTCATCACCGTCACCTTCCCGTCGGAATATCCGGCCGCAAACCTTGCCGGCAAGGAAGCCACCTTCGACATCACCGTCAAGGAAGTGGCAGCACCGGCCAACCTCGAACTGAACGACGAACTGGCCACCACGCTTGGCGTCGAATCGCTCGACAAGCTGAAGGAAATCGTGCGCGGCCAGATCGAAGGCCAGTACGGCAACGTCACCCGCCAGAAGGTCAAGCGTCAGATCCTCGACCAGCTGGACGAGATGTACAAGTTCGACACGCCGGAAAGCCTCGTCAACGCCGAGTTCGACAACATCTGGCGCCAGATCAACACCGATCTCGCCCAGTCCGGCAAGACCTTTGCCGATGAGGACACCACGGAAGAAGAAGCCCGCGCCGAATATCGCAAGCTGGCTGAACGCCGCGTCCGTCTCGGTCTGGTTCTCTCCGAAATCGGCGAAAAGGCCGGCGTCGAAGTGACCGAGGAAGAAATGCAGCGCGCGCTCTATGCCCAGCTGCAGCAGTTCCCCGGCCAGCAGAAGGAAATCCTCGATTTCTTCCGCAACACGCCCGGCGCTTCCGCATCGCTGCGCGCTCCGATCTTTGAAGAAAAGGTCGTCGACAAGCTGCTCTCCGAAATCGACGTGACGGACAAGACCGTGACGAAGGAAGAGCTTCTCGCCGAAGACGAAAACGAAGGCGAAGAAAAGACCGAAGCCAAGAAGGCCGCTCCGAAGAAGAAGGCTGCCAAGGCTGAAGCCGAGGCTGCCGAGGGCGAAGAAGCTCCGGCTCCGAAGAAGAAGGCCGCTTCGAAGAAGAAGGCTGCCGAAGGCGACGCTGAATAAGCGTCTTCCAGCTCAACAGGCCATTTGCTTGCAGAAAGACCTCCGGCGTCACCGCCGGGGGTCTTTTCGTGCGTGGCTAAGGTCAGAGAGGCGACTGGCGGTGAGGAGCGTGGCTGGCTGGCAAGGCGGCAGTCAGGGGCGTGTCGCCGACCTGCGACGGGTCAGGATCGGATTGCGGTCGCAACCGCTGTCGGTGCAGTGATACAGCAGCCCCGAATCGGGCTTCGACGATCAGGCGTCACCGGCCCGCTTGACCGTGCTTCCAGAGCTGGACTTATGTTTTAGGAGGGCTGGGCAGAAGGGGCGAGTGCGGACGATTGCCGGCGTTGCGCAAGGGGAAATTCTGCCACTCTGGTCCGCTTGAAAGAGCGGCGAGTGACCGCCGGCCGTTGCTGCCGGCGGGGTGTCTTTACCGCATTCAGGCGACGCGGCTATGGTCCAAGGAGCGCTCTTCCAGGAAGGCGCTGTAAAATCCGGTATCGATGCGGCGCATGGCATGCTCGATGGCCCAGCCGAAGGCCCAGGCATCGCACATCAGCTGCACATCTTCGCGGCCAAGCCCATCATGGACCATCGGGCGCAGGAACGGGTTTTCCTGCGCGGTCGCACCCAGCATGCGGGCCTTGGACCCGCGCTCCTGCCATTCGAGAAGAGACTCAATATTCATGTCTTCACCTGTTTCAGCAGGCGTAACTAGTCTCGCTCCCCTCATCGGGCAAGGTGGATACCTGACGAATGCTTAGTATTTTTTTAACCGTCATCATCATTAAAAAGCTTGCCGAATCAGTCAGATGCTGAATCAGCGCGGTTGACGCTGCAAGCTGAGATAGACCGGGTCGAAACCGGCAAACCGCTGCAGGCGGTTCCAGTCGGTGACAGTGATGCGCTCCTTCGACCAGGTCATGCACTGCTCGCTGCGCAGTTCCTGGATTACCCGGTTCATATGGACAAGCGAGAGGCCCATCACGTCGGCCATCTGCATCTGGGACAGGGGAAAGTGAAAGCTGTTGTCCTCCACCCGGTTGACGATGCGCAGGCGCAGGTAAAGCTCGCAGATGATATGAGCGAGATGCGCGGCCCGCGCCCGTCGTCCCATCGCCACCAGCCATTGGCGGCTGATGGCACTCTGGATCAGCGTATCGAGCCACAGGAGGCGCGTCAGGTGCGGTTCGGTTTCGGAAAGCTCGCGCAGTGCCGAATGCTCGGCCACGGCTATGCGGCAGGGGGACAGAGCCACGAGGCCGTGATCCATGGTCTTGACCAGGAAGGCGTGCAGGTCGACGAATTCGCCGGGCACATGCAGCGAGGTCAATTGCCTCTGGCCGTCGCCGGTGATGGTGTAGCGTGCGGCAAAGCCATCCAGCAGCAGGCAGCTGGTCGTCGGCTGCTCGCCTTCCTTGACGATATCCTCATGGGTCGCAACCCGCCGCTCGCGGGTCAGAATCGCGCGCAGCCGCGCTTTCTCGCGCTCATCAAGCGTATCTCTGTGCTCAAGGTTCAGCAGCAAGGGCTCTATCAAGGTCTGTCTCCGAAGTCAGGTCAGTCCGGGTAGATGTTCAACGGGCTCGGGCGCTGTTTGTGCCCTTTTGGGGGAACATTCTTTGCGATGGCTGATTGTGTCCCGGTAAGGCATGGTGATGACGATGACCCGCTATCTCTTTGACATCCACAATGACGGTCTCGATCATGAGCCGGTTCCGATGGAGCTCTCCTCGCGGGAGGATGTGGTGCGCGAAGCCGGACGGATCCTGGCCGACATGGCGCGGGACGAAATGCGCGGCAGCCGGCAGATGTCCATCTTTCTCAATGTGCGGGATGAGACCGGGCGGCCGGTCTTCGTGAGCAGTCTGTCTTTCATGGCCGAATGGCTGGAAAAGGACAGCTGAGATCATGACCCATGCTCAAAGGGAGGAGGCGTTTCCGCCTCCTCCCTTTGAGCATGGGCGTCAGCTGCGTTTCAGTGCTCGAAGCGCAGGTAGATGGTGGCAAGCGGCGGGAGCGTGAGCATGAGTGACTGTGCATGGCCATGGGCCGGCTGCTCTTCGCTCCACACTTCGACATTGCCGAGGTTGGAGCCGCCATAGACGGCCGCGTCGGTGTTCAGGATCTCGCGCCACCGTCCGGCCAGCGGCACGCCCACACGATATCCTTCCCGCGGCACCGGCGTCATGTTGGAGATCGACAGCACGGCCCCACGGCCATCTTGAGACTTGCGCAGCATGCCGAAGACGGAATTTTCCGCGTCGTCACCGATTACCCACTCAAATCCTTCCGGGTGAACATCGCCGTATTGCAGGGCAGGTTCGACCGCATAGATCCGGTTGAGATCGCCGATCAGCCGCTGTACGCCCGCATGATCCGGCCGGTCGAGCAGGTCCCACATCAGCGACGCGTCGTGGTTCCATTCGGTGGCTTGCGCAAGTTCGGCTCCCATGAACAGCAGCTTCTTGCCGGGATGCGCCCACATGAAGCCGAAATAGGCGCGCAGGTTCGCCATTTTCTGCCAATGGTCGCCCGGCATCTTGCCAAGCAGCGAGCCCTTGCCGTGCACCACTTCGTCATGGCTGAGCGGCAGCATGAAGCGCTCGGTATAGGCGTAGACCATGCCGAAGGTCATCATGCCGTGATGGTATTTCCGGTAGATCGGCTCCTCTTCCATATAGTGGAGCGTGTCGTTCATCCAGCCCATGTTCCACTTGAAGTCGAAGCCAAGACCGCCGTCTTCCACAGGCTGCGTCACCCCCGGCCAGGCGGTCGATTCTTCTGCCACCGTAAAAGCATGAGGGCAGCGCTGGTGGATGATGCTGTTCAGGTGCTTGAAGAATTCAACCGATTCGAGATTTTCCCTCCCGCCATACTTGTTGGGGATCCACTCGCCGGCATTGCGCGAATAGTCGCGGTAGAGCATGGAGGCGACCGCATCGACGCGCAGCGCATCGATGTGGAAATGCTCGAGCCACTCCAGCGCTGACGCAAGGAGGAAACCCTTCACCTCGTTGCGGCCGAGATTGTAGATGAGCGTGTTCCAGTCCTTGTGGAAGCCTTCGCGCGGATCTTCATGCTCGTAGAGGGCCGTGCCGTCGAAGCGCGCCAGACCCCAGACATCGGTCGGAAAATGCGCCGGCACCCAGTCGAGAATGACGCCGATGCCGGCGGCATGGCAGCGGTCGATGAAATAGGCAAAATCTTCCGGCGTGCCGTAGCGGCCGGTCGGCGCAAACAGCCCGAGTGGTTGATAGCCCCACGAGCCACCAAACGGATGCTCCATGATCGGCATCAGCTCGATATGGGTAAACCCGAGCTTTGCCGCATAGGGCACAAGGCGCTGACTGAGTTCCACCCAGTCGAGCGACCGGTTGTTTTCCTCGGCGATCCGCAGCCACGAACCGAGATGCACCTCGTAGACCGAGAGCGCGGTTTCGCCGGAGCGGATGTCCGCCCCTTTGCGCATCCAGGCATCGTCGGTCCAGCGAAAGGGCGTGCTGGAGGCAACGATGGAGGCAGTGGCGGGCGCTGCTTCGCTGGCGCGCGCGACGGGATCGGCCTTCTGGGCCAGCACCGTGCCATTGCGATCGACGATTTCGAACTTGTAGCGATCGCCGGGACCGAGGCGGGGCAAGAAAATTTCCCAGATGCCGGCCTGCGCGCGAAGCCGCATCGGATGGCGGCGTCCGTCCCAGGCGTTGAAATCACCCACGACGGAGACGCGCCGTGCGTTGGGTGCCCAGACGGCAAAACGCACGCCTGATACGCCCTCCACCTCCATGGCGCGCGCGCCGAGCGTACGGCCAAGGTCGTAATGGGTGCCCTGGCCAATGAGGTGCAGGTCAAGCTCGCCGAGCAGCAGGCCGAAGGAATAGGGGTCTTCGGTTTCCTGCACGGCTTCCGGCCAGGCGATCCGGTAACGGTAGCGTCCGCCGCTTTCGACTGCGGCGGCAAAGACGCCGCTCGCATGCACCCGGTGCATCTTTGCGATCACCGCGCTGCTGCCAGCCTCGATGATCTCGACACCTTCGGCGCCGGGCAGGAAGGCGCGGATGATGGTGACGCCGTGCGAGGGATGCGGCCCGAGGATGGAGAACGGGTCGCCGTGACGGCCATCCACGAGTGCGGCAAGCGCCTCATCGGAGATGCCGCTCATGAGTTCGGAGCGTTCGATGTTCATGTCATTTTCTCCGAGAGCCTTTGAACAATGGCAGAAAAGCCTGAGAGCGGGATCGGCAGCCACTTCGGCCGGTTGCGGGCCTCGTAGCCGATCTCGTAGGCGGCTTTCTGCAGGAGGTAGAGGTCGAGCATGCGCTGGCGATCGTCAGGATTGACGCGCAATGCATCGGATTGATCGGTGATGGCGAAATAGGCGTCGAGGAAGGCCGTCTCAGCCTGCTCGGCAAAGGTGCGGATCATCGCGGTGCGCTGCGGATTTTCCGTTTCCGCCACCGCTTCCGTATCCAGTTCCGCCGTGGCGGCAAGATAGCTCAACGAGCGCAGAAGACCGGCCACATCCCGCAGCGGAATGGTTTTTGCCCGGCGTTCGGCCAGCGTCTTTGCCGGCTCGCCCTCGAAGTCGATGATGTAGGCATCGGTTTCGGCCACCAGGATCTGGCCGAGGTGAAAGTCACCGTGATTACGGATCATCAGGGCGCCTTCTGCGGATCGGGCGAGATCCGCGGCAATGGAAAGCAGATCCTCCCGGCGTGACAGAAGCGGTTCCACCATGGCGGCCGTCTCGGTGTCGAGATCACTGTTTGCCTCCGACAGGATGGACAGCGTCTTTTCGATCTGGTCCACCGCTGCCTTGCGCCACAGTTCGACGTTTTCCGGCAGGGCCGGAAGCGGCCTGAAGTCATCGTTGTCGGTCTCTGCCGCAAGCGCCACATGCAGTTCGCCCAGCCGCGTGCCGATCGTGCCGGCAAAGTTGCCCAATGGCCGCATCAGGTCGCTGATGGTGTCCGGGTCGGCGTCGGATAGCCCGACATCGTCGAGAACGCGGCGCAGGTTGGAGAGCATCCAGTTCCAGGCGTCTCCCTGGTTGCGGACAGCACCCTGCACGATCATCAGCGTGTAGCGCTCGCCCTCCGGCGCCGTGCGCACCACTTCGCCGAGAAGCGGTGCCGTGTTCTGGTAGCCGACTTCCGTCAGGTACCGCGTCATTTCCACTTCCGGATGGATGCCCGGGAAGATGTGGCGGATGAGCTTGACCATGGCCATGTCGGCGATGATCAGCGAGCTGTTGGACTGCTCGGCCGACAGCCAGCGCACCGGCATGTCATCGGCAATGCTCATGCAGTCGAGCTGATCGGAGCCCAAAAATTCCAGCGTGCCGCCGCGACCGGAGAGGACCGAACGTTCGCAGAGACCACGGATCACCCCACGCGCCATCGCTTCCAGCGCAAAACCGTCCGTGAGGAAGCCGACGCGGCGTCCCTGCCGGATGCGTGCCAGCGCCAGCTGCTGGGCAAGCGCCGGTGGCTGCGTATCGTCCCAGGCCGCTGTCAGCGGCAGGAGATAGGTTTCGGTATGGTCTTCAAGCTCTACGGCAAGCTCGCCGAGCAGAATGTTGTGCGTGATCCCCATCGGCGTTGCGGCAACCAGCGTTGCCTTCTTCATCGCTTCGCCCTTGGAGCCGAACCAGCGGCGCTTGTCGAGATAGGCCGGCAGGATGTCGCGCGACAGGGTTTCTGCAAGCTTCGGCTGATCGATGAGTTCGGTCAGATCGCGCCGCACCACCAGCGTGTTGAGGTCGGCCAGTTGCGACGGCGGCTCGGTGCGCCAGGCAGGGCCATCGGCCTCTGCCACCAGCTGGAACCAGTAGAAGGAAAACGGCGGCAGCGTCAGCAGATAGGTCAGTTCGCCAATCGGCGGGAAGGGCGACATGCCGGTAAGCTCGATCGGCACGCGTCCCTTGAACTCGGAAAGATCAAGTTCCACCGCCTGCGGCAGGCGCGAGAGATTTGCCACGCAGAGCACCGTCTCGCCCTGATATTCGCGCAGGTAAGCGAGAATCTTGCGGTTGCCGGGGGTGAGGAAGCGCAGCGATCCGCGCCCGAAGGCCGGGTGCTTGCCGCGCAGCGCGAGCATCCGGCGTGTCCAGTTGAGAAGCGAATGGTTGTCGACGCTCTGTGCCTCGACATTCAGTGCCTCATAGCCATAGAGCGGGTCCATCACCGGCGGCAGCACAAGCCGGGCAGGATCGGCGCGCGAAAAGCCGCCATTGCGGTCATTCGACCACTGCATCGGGGTTCGCACCCCATCGCGGTCGCCGAGATAGATATTGTCGCCCATGCCGATTTCGTCGCCGTAATAGAGGACCGGCGTGCCGGGCATGGAGAGGAGCAGGCCGTTCATCAGCTCGACGCGGCGGCGGTCGCGTTCCATCAGCGGCGCCAGGCGCCGGCGGATGCCGAGGTTGATGCGCGCACGACGGTCCGAGGCATAGATGCTCCAGAGATAGTCGCGCTCCTCGTCCGTCACCATTTCCAGCGTCAATTCGTCATGGTTGCGCAGGAAAATCGCCCACTGGCAGTTTTCCGGGATTTCCGGCGTCTGGCGCATGATGTCGGTGATGGGAAAGCGGTCTTCCTTGGCGATGGCCATGTACATGCGCGGCATCAGCGGGAAGTGGAATGCCATGTTGCATTCGTCGCCGTTGCCAAAATATTCCGAGGTATCCTCAGGCCACTGGTTCGCTTCGGCCAGCAGCACCTTGCCGGGATGGGTGGCGTCGAGAGCCGCGCGGATCTTCTTCAGGATTTCATGGGTTTCCGGCAGGTTCTCGTTGTTGGTGCCCTCGCGCTCGATCAAGTAGGGGATGGCGTCGAGGCGGAAGCCGTCGATGCCGGTTTCCAGCCAGAAGCGCATGACGTTCAAGAGCTCGTCCATCACCTGCGGATTGTCGAAATTCAGATCCGGCTGATGGGAATAGAAACGGTGCCAGTAATAGGCGCCGGCCACCGGATCCCAGGTCCAGTTGGATTTTTCCGTATCGAGAAAGATGATGCGGGTTTCCGGAAATTTTTGGTCGGTGTCGGACCAGACATAAAAATCCCGCTCCGGCGAGCCGGCCGGTGCATTGCGAGCCCGCTGGAACCAGGGGTGCTGATCGGAGGTGTGGTTGATGACAAGCTCGATGATGACGCGGATGCCGCGCGCATGGGCGGCATCCACGAAGGCACGGAAATCATCCATCGTGCCGTAATCGGGACTGACCGCACCGTAATCGGCAATGTCATAGCCGTCATCGCGACGGGGCGATGGGAAGAAGGGAAGAAGCCAGATGGCAGTCGCCCCGAGGGAGGCGATATGGTCGATCTTTTCGGTCAGCCCCGCGAAATCGCCGATCCCGTCTCCGTTCGAATCGAAGAAGGATTTTACGTGCAGCTGGTAGATGATGGAGTCCTTGTACCACAGCAGGTCCTGCTCGGCCTGCTGGTTCTGCATCATATCCATGAATATCCTCCCTTAACGGACGCGCCAGACGGAAAACGGCAGGCCGGGCTCGAGCCGCAACCGCTGCCATTTCCCCGTCAGCGTGAATTTTTGACCACTGATCAGGTCTTCCATGTTAAGTGCGCCATGGTCCGGGAGGTTCCATGACCAGAGAGGTATCTCTACATCTGCCTCCTGCGGCTGGTGCGGATCGAGGCTGACGCCGATCAGGAGCACGTTTTCGCGGCCGGGGCTCGCCTTCTCGTAAAACATCACATTGTCGTTGAAGGCGATGAGCTGACGCAGGCCGAGATGCGAGTGCAGCGCGGGATTATCGCGCCGGATGCGGTTCAGCATGGCAATCTCGTTCTTGATATGCCCCGGCCGGTCATGATCCCACACACGGATCTCGTATTTCTCCGAATCCGCATATTCCTTGCGCTTGGCGTCCGGCCTGCCTTCGCACAGCTCAAAGCCGTTGTAGACCCCCCAAAGGCCGGACAGCGTGGCCGCAAGTGCCGCGCGGATGAGATAAGCCGGGCGCGGAGCGTTCTGCAGAAAGTCCGGGTTGATGTCGTGCGTGTTGACGAAGAAGTGCGGGCGGAAGAATTCGCGCGGCTCTTCCGTCGTCAGCTCCCGCATATAGGTTTCGATCTCCGCCTTGGTGTTGCGCCAGGTGAAGTAGGTATAGGACTGCGAGAAGCCGACCTTGGCGAGGCGATACATCACCTTCGGGCGGGTAAAGGCTTCCGACAGGAAGACCACGTCGGGATGGCGCCCGCGGATATCCGCGATCAGCCACTCCCAGAACGGAAACGGCTTGGTGTGCGGGTTATCGACCCGAAACAGTTTGACGCCATTGTCGACCCAGAGCTGCACGACGTCGCGAAGCTCGGTCCAGAGTGACGGCACGGCATCCTTGGCGTAGAAATCGACGTTGACGATGTCCTCGTATTTCTTCGGCGGATTTTCGGCGTAGCGAACGGTGCCATCCGGACGCCAGTCAAACCAGCCGGCATGGTCCTTCAGCCAGGGATGATCGGGCGAGGCCTGGATGGCAAGATCAAGGGCGATTTCCAGCCCATGCTCTGCGGCAGCGGTAACCAGCCTGCGAAAATCCTCGAATGTGCCAAGCTGCGGATGGATGGCATCATGACCGCCATCCGGCGAACCGATGCCATAGGGGCTGCCGGGATCGTTCGGCCCGGCGGTCAGGCTGTTGTTGCGGCCCTTGCGGTTTGTAGAACCGATCGGGTGGATCGGCGGGAAATAGAGGACGTCAAAGCCCATGTCGCGAATGGCGGGCAGGCGGGCAATCACGTCATCGAAGGTTCCGTGACGGTTCGCATCGCCGCTCTGCGAGCGCGGAAAGATCTGGAACCAGCTGGCAAAGGCTGCCTCGCGACGCTCCGCATCGAGGGGCATTGCCGCGGAGCGGACGCGATGCGGTCGCTGGTCTGCCTCGGCCATCAGCCGGAAGGTGTCGGCGGACAGGAGCACCTCGACCTTCTCCGCAGCGCCCAGCGCCAGCAGCCGGTCGTGAAGCGCTGACAGCCGCGTTGCCACATCGCCCGAAGCGCTGGCCTTCGCCCCTTCGACAAGATTGATGCCCTCGATGGTTTCGAGCGTCAGATCGAGGCGCGCCTCGTGCTTCTTGGAAAGCTCGTAACGGAAGATGGCAAACGGGTTGCGCCAGGCCTCCACGGCAAATTCGTAGCGCCCGAGCCGTCGCAGCGGAAATTCCGCCCGCCAGCGATCGTTGACGACCATGCGCATCGGCACTTCCGTCCAGTCCGCTTCGTCGGCTGCGCGATAAAACAGGCTTGCCGAAATCGGATCATGCCCGTCGCCGAACACGTCGGCTTCCACCTCGACGGTCGAGCCCACCACGCGCTTGACCGGGAACCGGCCGTCATCGACGCTGGGGCTGACCTTTTCGATGGCAAGGCGGGGCGAGGCGGCGGCCTCGGCCACGTCCGGCACCGCGACGGCATTCACAATGGCCGGAGACGCCGTGCCCTGGAACAGGCGCAACTCGCCGGGCTGCAGTCGCAAGGGGCCGGTGAGCATGACCGGCGACTGGCTGTCTGCATCCCTAATAGGCAGGAAGCCGGACGCCGCTTCGCGCACTGCATTGAGCGGAGCAGGGGCTGCGCGTCGAAGGTCGCGATTGACCACCACGAGACGCAGGTCCCGGGCGCTGCGCAGATCTTCCGCGTCCGGCATAATGAGACCGATCGCCGGCGTCTGCGAGGCCGTGATGAGCCGCAGCGGCCGGCTGCCGGTCGATCCACGGGCCGTGCTCTTCTGCGCGTTGACGGCCCGGATGTCGGGCGAAAGATCGTACAGACCGCCTTCGGCCAAAGCGCGAAGTCCGCTACCCGTGCCATAGGTCGGATCGAGTGGCGCCGTTGCGCCATACTCGAAACCCATCGGCATCATCAGCCCCTGGCCGAGCGCACCCGCCAGTTGCAGAGCCTGGCGTGCGCGCCGGCTGCGGATCTCGGCGCTGTCCATGCCATGCGCGAGGCGCTTTGCAAACGGGGCTTCCGGAAAGGTGATCTGGTAGGCAAAGCGCCGCTGGATATCGTATTCTTCGAGGAACCAGCGCTCTTCGAGATCCCACCAGGCAAGCGACGAAAAACAGCCATCGAATCCGCTCTCCGGATCCAGATCCGCCAGCTGACGGCGTATGTCGAAACCGGTGCCGGGCGTCCAGGCGAGGAAAAGCGCCTCCGGGTTTTCCGTTCGGGCCGTCGCAATGAGGCGCGACCAGACGTCAGCCGGCAGCCGGTCGAGGCCAAGGCATCGGAAGCCGGAGACGCCCGCTTTCAGCATGAGGGCGATGCGCTCGTTCCAGAGGGAAAGATGCGCGTCCAGCGCCTGCGGGGCGTTGAGGTGCAGCGGCCGGCTATGGGCGACCAGGGGGTGGATGCGCGGATCGGCAAGGGCCGACCGCTCTGCGTCCTGTGGGATCACCTCGCGATCGATCACCAGATCGAACATCAGGGAAAGGCCTTCGCTGCGCGCGCTTTCCACCAGACGTGCAAGGCCTTCCGCCACATCATCGCCCAACCCGAGATCCGGGTCCAGGCGCTCAAAATCGGCGGAGACGAAGAGGCTTGCAGCCTCTGCCCGGCGAAACAGCGGCGCACTCAGCACCGTGTCGAAGCCGAGGCTGCGGGCGTGGGCGAAGAGTGCCTGCCAGGCCTCGAACCCCTTCAGTTCAAGGGGATGCACATAATAGATGCGGGGCGCATTTTTGACAGGGATAGGCTGGGTGAGGGAGGATGGAACCGATGACATGGGGCCGCCTGACGTAAGGTTTCGCAGGGCCTAACGCAGGCATGGCGGGCTTGTTCCACAGCGATACATGCCGCAACCGGAGTGCAGCATGCATCGGCGAGGCATTCTTCAGTGCAGCTTTGCCTCGCTCACGGCAGCTTCAAAGCGCAGCCGCGCATCCTCGGCCGTCTCACGGCCGTCGAGGGCGGCAAGGCAGGAGAGATGGGCGCGTGCAAAGCACATGCCCTTGATCGGCGGCCAGTGCCGATCCATGAACCGGATCGCCTCATGCGGCCCGGCGATCACGTCGCGGCCGATGGTGACGGGTTGCTGCCAGTGTGTGCGTGCCATGTCTTCCTCCCATGGGGCTCGTTCACATGCCCCTCCAACCATGCAGCACCGGCTGCGGTTCCATGGACAGGCGCGGCCTCTTGCCCGACGATGCGTGCGGCAGGCGGCCGTGCCGTAAATTTCATCTTAACGCCGTCATGAAAACTCTTTGGAAACCACCCATGATGATGATGGCCGCATCAGGATGGGACAGATATGGCAAAAGCAGCATCCAGTGGGCGACGGGGCCGGCGCAGGACAAGCAAGAAGACAGGCGCGCGCCTGTCGTTCTGGAGCGCAGCGCTCGTCGTGGTTCTGGGCGGGATCGTCGTTCACGACAATTTCGCCACGGTCAGCCGGTTTATGGCGCGCAATTTTTCGGGCGGGACCGGTACGCAACCGGCATCCAGGCAGGCGTCCGCCACGCGTGCTGCTCCGGAGGCATCGCCGACACGTACCCAAGTGAAGGCGCCAGTGCCGCCGCGTGGCATTGGCCAGGGGCCGGAAGCCACAACCGTGGAAGAGGTGCTGGCGAGGCAGGCGAATCTGCCGCCGGAAAAAGTGGCCGCCGCCAAACCCGCAGATGACGGGCTCGTAGGGCAGGGCTATCGCAATACCTTCTACTTCTGCGGCACGTCCGGTCTCGACAACTGCGTGGCAAGCGGCGGTGTTTTCTGGTTCCACAAGCAGGAAATCCGTCTCGCCGATGTGGTGGCGCCGAAGACGGAAAATGCCCGATGCGATCTGGAGCGGCAGAAGGGATTTGCCGCCAAGGTGCGCCTGCGCGATCTGCTCAACCAGGGCAGCTTCGATCTCGTCGACTGGCCGAATGCCGATGGCGACGCTCATGGTCGCAAGCTTCGGGTGGTGCTGCGCAGTGGCCAGTCGCTCGGGCAGCAATTGGTGCGCGAGGGCCTGGTTCAGGGCGTGGCCGGCGCGCCGCGCCCCTGGTGCTAGAGGCGCTGAGCTTTTTGCGCCGGAACGAGAATAGATCGACCTTGGAACCCTGCTGTTTAGAATTTGGGAACCACTTCCAGCGATTGTTCACCCTAGTGATTTGATTCGATTGTGTGCGTATTAGGAGACACCATGGCGCTTGCACATTTCCCCGCCGATCGACGTAGGGCAGACATCAAGCGTTGTGCGCAGGCACTGCTCGATCTTCAGGGCGAGGAGGCCAACCGGTTCTGGCGCGCCGAGATGGCGCAGCTTGCAAAGGGCCTGATGCGCCAGGGTGCTTCCGGCGAAGAGGTTTCGCATCAGGCGGGCCTGTTCATGAATGCCGTGCAGATGGAATTGCAAAATCTGTTTGCCGAGGAAGAAGAGCGGGCCCTCGACGCCCGCGCCTGATCTGCGAAGCGGCGCAGGCCTTGCCCCTACTCGACCCCGGACGCGGATCTGCTGCGTCCGGCGAATTTTTCGTGATGAGCCACAGGCACCCTTGCCGCGGACGTGAAGCGGCCGTTGCGTATCCTTCGAATCATTTAGCCGGTCAGGACGTGCATCGCGTATTGCAACGAGATCCATGCTCAAGCGAGCGCTATGGTCGCGATTGTTTAAAGGAGCAAAACATAAAGGGAAGTTAAAATAAGCGATGCGTCGATTTATTCATCACATCTGCGCTTCAGCGTATTGCATTCTTCCGGAAAGAGAAGAATGGTGGGTGATGTAGGGCTCGAACCTACGACCCGCTGATTAAGAGTCAGCTGCTCTACCAACTGAGCTAATCACCCATCCGTGCGGCCCTGCGTTTCAGCGGCGCCGCTGGTGTGAGAGGGCGTATAAAGGGGTTGTTTCAGCTTGTCTAGCGCCCTTTCAAAAAAACTTTCGTTTCTTTTCAACAGGCCTTCCATCAAGCGCCGACTTTTGTCGCGAAATGCCTGCAATGCCGGGCTTTTGGTCTTCACGAAAAAAATCGTGCTCTACCGGCTTCCGCGGCCGGCGGTGCTGGAGTGGCAATCCGGTGGGCTGGGCGGTTGAAACTTCAGGCGAGGAACTGGCCGTTCATGCGCAGTCTGCGCTAGGATGTCGACGCATAGCAACGATTGCGCGGCATGGAGGAGGGCACCAGTGACCATTGAGGACGATATTGCAAAGGTGGCAGAGCAGGAGCGGCTGCTGCACTTCGATCGCTTCGATCTGGGGGACGCGTTTTCGCTCGGCGTGCATCTGCGCCAGCTTGCGGTGGAGCGCGGGCATGCGGTCTCGATCGATATCTGCATCAATGGCATGCAGGCGTTCTTTGTCGCCTTGCCGCAGGCGAGACCGGATTTCGAACACTGGATCCGCCGCAAGCGCAATCTCGTGCTTCGCTTTCTGCGCGCAAGCTACGGCTTTGGGCTGGAGTTGAAGGTGCAGAATACCACGATGGAAGAGAAATTCGGGCTTAACAGCGCCGATTACGCCGCCCATGGCGGTGGCTTCCCGATCATCGTGCGGGGCGTGGGCTGTATCGGAGCGGTGACAGTGTCCGGCCTGCCGCAGCGCGACGATCATAATCTGGTGGTGGAGGCGCTGGCATTCCATCTGAGGCTGGACGAGGCGGCTCTGCGGCTTTACTGACGCGGCCTTGCCGTCTGTGAGCGCATCCAAAAAGAAACCGGATGCTTGCGCACCCGGTTTCCGGAAAAGTACCGAAGGTAGGCCGATTTAACGTCGGAACATTCGGGCGATGGCGATCAGGATGCAGGCGCCGATGAAGCCGGCGATCAGATAGCCGATCCAGCCACCCAGCACGATGCCGAAGACGCTGAGGAGTGCGTTGGCGACGATGGCGCCGACGATGCCCAGGATGATGTTCATCAGAACGCCCATGTTGCTCTTCATGAACTGTTCTGCCAGCCAGCCGGCAATGCCGCCGATGATGATGGCTGCGATCCAGCCGATACCTGCGTTTTCCATGACCTTACCCTCTCGTTTTCATAGATGTCGGCCCGTCAACGCCGGTCGCAGGCGATTGTTCCACCGCTGGCTTTTGCGCAGGGGAAACCGGGCAAAGCCGGCCACGCCTGTCTGCACGTGACGCGCTTGCCTTAGTTCCGCCCCCTCGCGCGTGTGGAAGCGCAACAGTCCGGCCATTCTGCTTCCCTTCGACGCGAAGTGAATTTATGGACAGATACATTCGCTGCATGGGGTTCCTGCCTTGACGACATTCGCCTTAGACCGGTTCTTGCCTTCCTTGCGCCTGCTGCTCTGCGTGATCTGCTTTGCGGCGGCCGCGATGGCCGCTGGCCCCCTGTCGGCACAGGATGCTGCCGCAGCGATTGCCGCCGCAACGACCAAGGCGGCCAGCGGAACCCCGGTGGAACAGAAGCCGTCTGAGGCGCCCGCGGATGCCGCCCCCGATACTGCCGCCGTCGATACCCAAGCCTTGCTTGTCGAGTCCCGCAAGATAGTGGATTCGCTGACTGCCCAGGCAGCGGACAAGGATGTGGAAGATTTTCGCCTCGCCGAGTTCAAGGTGCAGGCCGACGATCTGGTCACCCGCGTCGAGCAGGCGACCGCCAAGACCCGCCAGCGGCTTGAGCAGATCAAGGGCCGCTTTGCCCAGCTGGGCGAACCGCCGAAGGACGGGCAGCCGCCGGAAGCCGCCGTGGTGACGGAAGAGCGGAACCGCCTGCTGGCGGAGCGCAACGAGTTGAACGCGGTAACGGCCGAGGCGGCCCAGGTGGTCGGGGCGGCCAAGGCCCTGTCGGGCAAGATAACCGAGCAACGCCGCCGGCTGTTCAGCGAAACGCTTCTCAAATACACCGACCTGTCGGCGGCCGTCTTTGTCGATGCGGGGCAGGCTTTTACCGCTGAAGTGCATGCCTTCAACGCCGCGGTGAGCGGCTGGATCGGCTTTGCCTGGAAGTTCAAGAAACTGCAGCTGCTCTCGGCCATCTTCCTGTCGATCTGCGCAGCTTTGCTGTTTCTCGCCGGCGGCTACCGGCTGTTCGGCCGGATGATCAATCGTGACCTTTCGGTGGAAAATCCGCCCTATATCACGCGGCTCTCTTTCGCCTTCTGGTCTCTCATCGTCCAGACGGCGTCGCTGACGGCATTTCTGATCGCCACCTTCTTCTTCCTCGTCAGCTTCAACGTGCTGCGCCCGGATGTCGCCCCCATCATTGTCGCCTTCTTCGGCTTCGTCTGGGTGGTGTTCTTCGTCGCGCGTCTGAGCGGACTGCTGTTTGCGCCCCAGCATCCGAACTGGCGGCTGGCCCATGTGTCGAACCGCGGCGGGCGATGGCTCTACTGGCTGGTGCTGGGCATGGCCGTCATCAACGGCCTCGATTACATGCTGAGTGCCATCAGCGAGGCGCTCAACTCGCCGGTGGTGCTCACCATCGTCAAGAGCCTGATTGCCTCGGTGCTCGTCGGGCTGATCCTCATCGGCATGTCCTTCCTGCGTCCCAATCTGGCCGAAAGCAAGGATCCGGACGAGGCCGGGCGTCCCTGGGCACGTGGTATCCCGCTCTTGATGCGCACCATGGGGCTCAGTCTGATCTTTGCGGTGCTCACCGGCTATGTCGGTCTGGCGCGCTTTGCCTCGACCCAGTTCGTGCTCACCGGCGCCATGGTTGTCACCATGTATATCGGTATTCTCTCCGGCAAGGCCGTCGGCAAGCAGGGCAGTTTTGCCAATACGGTGGTCGGGCAGCATTTTGCCAAGCGGTTCAATCTGGGGGAGGTGGCGCTCGATCAGATCGGCCTTGCTGCCGGCCTTGGCATCTATGCGGTGGCGCTTCTGTTCGGCGTGCCGATGATCCTCCTCACCTGGGGCTTCCAGATCCAGGATATCCAGAGCGCGGCCTATCGTCTGTTCACGCAGATCTCTATCGGCAGCATCAACATCTCGCTTGTCGGCATCCTCGGCGGTATCTTGCTGTTCCTCCTCGGCTATATCGGCACCAACTGGGCGCAGCGCTGGATCGACCGCAATGTCATGGCGCGCAGCCAGGTCGATGCGGGCGTGCGCAATTCGGTCAAGACCGGTATCGGCTATCTCGGCATCGGCCTTGCGGTGGTGGTCGGCGTCTCCGCCGCCGGCATCGATCTGTCGAGCCTTGCGCTGGTCGCGTCCGCTCTGTCGGTCGGCATCGGCTTTGGCCTGCAGAACATCGTGTCGAACTTCGTCTCCGGCCTGATCCTTCTGGTGGAACGTCCGTTCAAGGTGGGCGACCATGTGGTGACGGGGACGACCGAAGGCATCGTCAAGCGCATTTCGGTGCGCGCGACCGAGATCGAGACGTTCCGCAAGCAGTCGATCATCGTGCCGAATTCCGATCTCATCAATGCCGCCGTCGGCAACTGGACGCACCGGAACCGCATCCAGCGCTCGGAAGTGCCGGTGAGCGTCAGCTATGACGCCGACCCGAAACGCGTGATCGCGCTTCTCCTGGAACTGACGGCTGCGGTGCCGGAGATCCTGCGCAATCCCGAACCGCATGTGGAGTTTTTGCGGTTCGGCGCGTCCTCGCTCGATTTCGAGCTGCGCTTTCACCTCGCCGACATGAATGATGGCCTGACCGTGCGCAACAATCTGCGCGCCGAGATCCTGAAACGGTTCCGCGCCGAAGGCATCGAGATGCCGTATCCGCATCAGGACGTGAATATCCGCGGAACGGTGCTGACGCGGCTTGAGCCTTCGGCTTCCAGAAGCCCGGAAAAGGCGTCGCAGACAGACAAGCATGACGAGGGCGAGGATGCGTCTCCCAAGCCGGCGTGAACCGCGACCAGAGCTGCCCTGCAATTGGCACCTGTCAAATTGGTGCCCGTCGCGGCAAGCTTGTCGCATGTCGTAAACAGGCGTTTGGCCGGCGGGCCGCGGTTGCATAGTCGGCGCAGAAAATCATGCGCGGGCGCCGTCATCGGGCGCTTGTTTGTTGAGAGGGGTTGCTCAGATGAAGACACATGCACGGGCGGTCGTGATCGGTGGCGGGGTCGTGGGTGTTTCGACACTCTATCACCTGGCCAAGAAGGGCTGGAACGATGCCATTCTCATTGAGCGCAAGGAACTGACGTCGGGGTCCACCTGGCATGCGGCGGGCCTTCTGCCGCTGTTCAACCTCTCCTATTCGGTGGGCCAGCTGCACAAATATTCGGTCCGCTTCTACGAGGAGCTTCAGGCGGAAACCGGCATGAATGTCGGCTTCTCGAAAGTCTCCAACATCCGTCTCGCCCGCACCAAGGACCGCTGGGACGAGTACATGTATTATGCCGGCATTGCCGAAACGATCGGCGTCAAGGTCAACATGCTGACGCCGGAAGAGGTCAAGGAGATCTGGCCGCTCTGCGAAACCGATGGCATTCTCGGCGCCATCCAGCATCCCGATGACGGCTATATCCAGCCGGCGGATCTGACGCAGGCGCTGGCCAAGGGCGCGCGCGATTTCGGTGCCACCATTTACCGCAACACCACCGTTACCGCCATCGAGCAGCAGCCGGACGGGCTCTGGAAGGTGACGACCGACAAGGGCGAGGTGACCGCCGAGCACATCATTTCCTGCACCGGCAACTTTGCCCGCAAGACCGGCGAAATGGTCGGCCTCGACGTGCCGGTCATCCCGGTCGAGCATCAGTATATCGTCACCGAGCCGCATCCGGCGATCCTTGAGCGCCGCCGCCAGGGCCTGCCGGAAATGGGGGTGCTGCGCGAATCCGACAGCGCCTGGTACATGCGCGAGGAAGCCGGCGGCCTCATCCTCGGGCCCTACGAGGTCGGCGCACCGGTCTGTTATGTCGATGGTCCCTCGGCCGAAAGCGAGTACGAGCTGTTCCAGGAAGAGCTGGACCGCCTGATGCCGCATATCGAGACCGCGATTGCCCGCGTGCCGGCCTTCGGCGAGGTGGGCATCAAGAAGGTCTATAACGGCGCCATCGCCTATACGCCGGATGGCAACCCGATTGTCGGCCCGGCGCCGGGCTTGAAGAATTTCTGGCTGAACGAGGGCCATTCCTTCGGCATCACGGCCGCCGGCGGCGCCGGCTGGCAGCTTGCCGAATGGATCGTCGATGGCGAACCGACCGTCGACATGATGGGCGTCGATCCCCGCCGCTTCGGCCCCTACGCGACGGAAGGCTATCTCATTGCCAAGAACGAGGAAGCCTATGCCAACGTCTTCACCATGCATTACCCGGACGAGGAGCGCTCTGCCGCCCGCCCGCTGAAGGTCACGCCGGTCTATGACCGCCTGAAGAAGCTGGGCGCCGTGTTCGGCTCCGTCTACGGCTGGGAGCGCGCCAACTGGTTTGCGCCGGAAGGCTATGAAGTGCCCGCCGACCAGCTCGGCGTCGGCGCCGATGTCATCACCAGCCACAACCATGCGCCACCGACGGAAGATGGCCGCATCGTCGAAAAATGGTCGTTCCGCCGCTCGAACTATTTCGAGCATGTCGGCAACGAGGTGAAGAACGTCCACGAGAATGTCGGCGTGCTCGACATGTCGGCCTTTGCCAAGATGGAAGTTTCCGGTCCCGGCGCCCGCGCCTGGCTCGAATCGATCCTGGCCAATGCCATCCCGAAGAAGCGCGGCCGCATCGCGCTTTGCCATCTGCCGACGCCGGCCGGCGGCGTGAAGGCGGAATTTACCGTCTACGAATGGGCGCCGGATCGCTTCTACATGGTGTCGGCCGGCTTCCTCGAAGCCCATGACCACGACCTGCTGCAGCGCCTCGCGCCGAAGGACGGCTCCGTCATCCTGCAGCCGATCACGCAGAAATACGGGGTTTTGGTGCTGGCCGGGCCGAAATCGCGCGAGCTCCTGAAGAAGCTCACCCGCACCAGCCTCGACAACAAGGATTTCCCCTGGCTCACAGGCAAGAAGATCTCGGTTGGCGTTGCAACGGCGCATGCCCTACGCGTCAACTTCATCGGCGAACTGGGTTGGGAACTGCATCACCCGATCGAGATGCAGGCCTATCTCTTCGACAGGCTGATGGAAGCCGGCGCCGAGTTCGGCATCAAGCCCTTTGGCATCCGGGCGATGGTCTCCATGGCGGTCGAAAAGTCCTATCGCAATATGGGTCGCGAACTCTCCATCGAGTACAACGCCTTCGAATCCGGCCTCGATCGGTTCATCCGTCCCGAAAAGCAGTTCATCGGCCGCGATGCCATGCTGGCGGCGCGCGACAAGGGACTGCGCAATACGTTCGTCACGCTGATCGTCTCCGGCAATGAGGATGTCGATGCCCGCGGCTCCGAAGCGATCTACAACGAGGCAGGCGAACTGGTCGGCCGTGCGACGAGCGGCGGTTTTGGCTGGCGTATCGGCAAGTCCGTGGCGCTCGCCATGGTGCGGCCGGACCATGCGGGCGAGGGCACGAAGCTGAAGATCAAGATCCTCGGCAAGCTGTTTGACGCGGTCGTGGTGGCTGAGAGCCCGTTCGACCCGGACAATGCGGCGATCCGCGCCGCTTGATCCGCACGATCAAGAATTGATTGACCATAAATCAAAGGCGGCTCGCAAGGGCCGCCTTTTTCGCTTGATTGTGTAACTTGTGCCCGCCGCGTTTAAGGGTTCGGCAAGTCTGGCTTTTTATATTCAATGCATCTCGAATATAAAGAAGGCGGATCATGACGTACCTCGGAATTTCCGGAATGCAATACTCTGGTGAACAGTTTCCGGATGCACGCATCATCGTGGCGGAAGACTCGAACGTCTTCACCTCCATGATCCGCCAGCGCCTCAAGGAAATCGTTGGCGTCGACGTGGACATCTGCCGCACCCACGAAGACCTGATGATGGCAAACGAGCTGTCGGAGGAGCCGGTGACGCTGGCGATCTCCAACATCAACCTGCCAGGGGCTGAAAACGGCGAGGCGCTCGAATATCTGCTCGATCTCAACATTCCGACCATCGTCTTTACCGGCACGTTCCAGGAACAGACGCGTGAAAAGCTGCTGGCCAAGGATATCGTCGACTATATCCTCAAGGACAATGTCTTTGCCGTGGAAATGCTGGTCGAATCGGTCTGCCGCTTCCTCACCAACCACCGCCATCACGTGCTGATCGTCGATGACAGCCCGACGGCCCGGGCGCTCCTGTCCACCCGCCTCAAGCGCTACAATTTCAGGGTCAGCGTTGCCGAAAGCGGTGCAAAGGCCATCGATCTCCTGAAGAAGAACGCCGATATCGGCCTTGTCGTCACCGACTACAATATGCCCGATATCGACGGCTTCGAACTGACGCGCCGCATCCGCTCCGTGCGCGGCTCGCACGAACTGCGCGTTATCGGCGTTTCCTCCTCGACCGACCGGCTGCTGTCGGCGCGCTTCCTGAAGGCCGGCGGCAATGATTTCATGCTGCGCCCCTTCATCGACGAGGAGTTTTACTGCCGCGTTAACCAGAACCTCGATACGCTCTTGCAGATCAAGTCCATGCAGGCTTATCAGCGGCGTGAAGCCTCCGCCAAGGCTGCCGTTCCGGCCTGATCTCCACCGCCGTGGCTGGTCTGCCTGCGCCGCGTCCCGAAAGGGACGCGGCGTTTCAGGTTCTTGCCGCAAGTCTCGCAGCTGACGGGTGCTCGACCGGCCAGAACCTTGCAGCAACACGCCTGCTTTTTCATGCGGCCGCGCCGTAATGCGCGCAACTTGCGCACACCGGAGATGTTTGACGTCAGAGACGGAGAACCCGGATGTCACAGCCCCATCAGCAACCCATGACCCTTTCCAGCCGGCTTGACCGGAACATTGCCGCGCTTCTGGAGCGGCGCACGCAGGAAGAGGCGCGCTCCTCGCGGCAGGACAAGGCCGCGGGCGCCCTTACCCGTTTTGCCGGATCGATGACCTTCGTCTATCTCCATGCCTTCGTGTTCGGGATGTGGATCCTCGTCAATGTCGGCCTTCTGTCGTTGATCCCCGCCTTTGACCCGTCTCTTGTCATTCTGGCCATGGTGGCATCGGTGGAGGCCATCTTCATCTCCACCTTCGTCATGATCAGCCAGAACCGGATGGCCAAGGCCGACGACAAGCGGGCGGATCTCAACCTGCAGATTTCGCTGCTGGCGGAACACGAGGCGACGCAGATCCTCTCCATCGTTGCCGCGATCGCCGAAAAGCTCGGCGTACCCGTCGAGCAAAGCGCCGAAATCCGGGACCTGCAGAAGGATGTCACGCCGGAAGAGGTTCTGGATACGCTCGAGCGCGCGTCGGCCGAGGACGCGAACGACCCGCCGTGACGCGCGGCCGTGGCCCAGCCTCCAATGGCTAGACCACCACCCCGGTCCGAACGGTGTTCATCGTCAGCTTGCGTTCGGCCCGTTCCTGTTGCGGCGAGCGGTTGTAGACCTCGCGATAACACTTGGAGAAATGCGAGGCGGAGACAAAACCGCAGGCGACCGCCACTTCCACCACCGGCATCGAGGATTGCACCAGCAGATGGCGGGCACGATCGAGGCGGATTTCCAGATAGTAGCGGGCCGGCGACCGGCCCATCTCCTGGCGGAACAGCCGCTCGATCTGCCGGCGCGACAGGCCGACATCGTCGGCAATCTCGATCAGCGACAAGGGTTCGGCCAGGCTGCTTTCCATAAGCTCGATGATCTGCAGCACCTTGGCGTTCTGCACGCCCAGCCGTGCCCGCAGCGGCAGGCGCTGGCGGTCATGCGGGTTGCGCACCCGATCCGTCAGCTGCTGCTCGCAGACCCGGTTCACCAGCGTTTCGCCAAAATCCTGGCCGATGAGGTTCAGCATCATGTCGAGCGAAGCGGTGCCGCCGGCACAGGTGTAGAGGTTGCCGTCCACCTCATAAAGATCGGCATAGACTTCGGCCTGCGGAAAGGCCTCGGCAAAGCCCGGCAGGTTCTCCCAGTGGATAGCGCAGCGCTTGCCGTTGAGCAATCCCGCCTGCGCCAGCACATGGGCGCCCGTACAGAGACTGCCGACGGCGACGCCGCGATTGTAGGTCTCACGCAGGAAGGCGTTGACCGACTTGTTGTTGAATTCCTCCACGTAGACGCCCGAACAGATCAGCACCATGTTCGGCCGGTGCTCGCCGCCCAGATGCCGGCGTTCATCGGCCAGCGAACTGGTCACCTCGATGGCGATGCCGCTTGAGGAAAACACTTTCTCGCCATCGGTGGAGGCGAGGCGCCATTCATAGGCGGGGTAACCGAGCATGCGGTTGGCAATGCGCAGGGTTTCCACCGCCGCGGCAAACGGCAGCATGGTGAAGTGGGGGACGAGAAAAAAGACAAGCGTGCGCTTCGTGACCTGAGGCTTGTTCATCGCAGAGGGGGCTCCGTGGCGGATGCTCATTCCTCGCGTGAAAATATGGTGCATCAATGTCCCATTGGCGACATCTATAGCTGTATTAGCGCCGTTTTGGCGAAAGCAGATCTCGCGGTCGTTTCGTTTTTGCGACATCTGCGGCCACATGCCCGATCCGGGGTCAACTGGCGCAAGTTTTAGGCTAAGGCGGCGTAATTAAAGTGCAAACATGAGAGGTGTGAAGAAACCCGCGTCTTGGGCCTGAAGGACGCGGGTTCAGGTCATGTCGCATTTCAGCATTCAACGACGCCTCGTCTCGGCCGCGTCGCCCGCGGGCCAGCCGATATCCTTGCGCGCGTCGAACGGCAGCGCTTCGAGCAGCCGTTCGGTCTGGCGCCGGCGATAGGCGGCACGCCAAAGCGCTGCCATTGCAAAAGCCTTGTGCAAGAGCGGCAGGGAAGGCAGTTGCCACCGCCTTTGCCCGCTCTCGATGCGGTGGTCCAGAATCATGGTCATTGTCGTTCTCCTTGAGGGGGCGACCGCCTGGTCGCGGCGGTAGAAATGCGCCAGCATTTTCAATCAATCAAACGAATGAATTTTATGCCACGCATCGAATTTTGTGATTCATTCGTCTGGTGGCGACCATGCGTCCGGATTGACGATCAATCAAACGAAATGATATGGTGCTTATGTTCAGTTAAATTGAAAGATAGACCGATGAACGCACCCTTCCGCCACAGCCTGCCGCTTCTGGATAACGACGTCCTGCGCACCTTCGTGGCCATTGCCGAAACCGGGAATTTTTCGACGGCTGCCGAAGCCGTGCTGCGCACGCCGTCTGCCGTCTCCATGCAGATCAAGAAACTGGAGGAGCAATTGCGCACCACGCTTTTCCTGCGCGATGCACGCTCCGTGAGCCTCACCCAGCATGGCGAAATGCTGCTGTCCTACGCGCGACGCATGATTGCCCTGTCCAATGAAGCGGTGTCGCGGTTTGTCATGCCGGAACTGTCGGGCGTGGTGCGGCTGGGTGCTGCAGACGACATTGCAGAACGGCTTTTGCCGACGATTCTGAGAGATTTCGGCGCCACTTTTCCGGGGATCATGGTCGATGTGACCGTGGACATGAGTTCCAATCTGCGCCGCCGGATGGAAGAGCAGCGGCTGGATCTTGCCCTTATCAACTGCGCCATGCGGCCATCGCCGACCGAGGGCGAAGTGGTGTTTCGGGAAAATCTTGTCTGGGCGGGCGCAAAATGCGGCACGGCGCATCTGCGCGATCCGCTGCCCATTTCGATCTGGGAGGATGGCTGCATCTGGCGGCATGAGGCGGTCACGCGCCTGGAGGCGGTGAAGCGTCCCTACAGGATTGCCTATCTGAGCGCCAATACCATGGCGCAGCGGGCCGCGGTGGTGTCCGATCTCGCCATCGCCCCGTTCCCGCGCTCCTATCTCGGCGAAGACATGGTGGTGCTGGGCCCGAAGGAGGGATTGCCGGAACTGATCGCTTTCGACATCCGGCTTGTCACGGCACCGAACCTGTCGGTGCCGGGCAAGGCGGTCGCCGAAAGCATTCGGGAAGCCTATGGCGAGATGCAGCGTGCGGCCGCCTGACGATTTCCCTCACACCTTCGGCCTATAGTCTCCCGCCATGACCCTCGCGCACGCGCCGGGGAGGGCCGTTCGGACGCCTCGGCACCCCAGGGGCGCCTCTGGTTGAACGGCCCGTTCCTTGTCTGCCCGGCGAACGGGCGGAGTGTCACGAGCACCGGCCAGTCTTCATATCACACCCAGCACCGTCAGCGTCGCCACCACCAGGACGGTCGCGATGGCGAAACTGGAACGCATGACCATGCGCCGGCGATGCTCCACGCCAGTCCAATCATATTGCATCATGCTGCCTTTCTGCCCCCGCCGCGGGATCGTCATGACCAGGCGGGACTGTGTCGCGGATCGGCATTCCACGTATCGCTTTATTAGCGATTAAATCCTGTGCGAACCTGCCCAAGTTTTGTGCGCACGCGCGGGCTTCGATGTCCGGCCGGCTGCGGGCCTGCAAGGACCGGGGGCGGGGCTGGCGGCTGTCTCTGAGTTACCAGATGCCGCGGGTCAGGCCGTTGAGGAGATAGGTCCAGATGGGGGGAGGATAGCGCAGCACGGAGCGGCCGGGCGGCCGGTAAGGCTGCAACTGGCCAAGCAGTGCATCGTCGATGGCGCGGATGGAAATCTGCGTGCCGGCAGCGGTCAGCAGCAGCGGATAGGTGGCAATCGAATCGCGCCGCGAGGGCGATGGCCGCACTTCGTACAGCGTGTCGCCCGTATCGAGCCCCGCATCGACGAGGTGCACCGTGGCGCCGAAATTGGCTGCGTCGCGCTCCGCCAGCGCCCAGTATCCGCCCATCTGTCCCCTGTATATCGGGTTGATGCCCGCATGGAAATTGAGGATGGGGCAGGAAATCGCGGCGAGCGTGCCGCGGGAGAGGGCGCGGCAGGAGATGAGGAAGACGACGTCCGGCTTCAGGCGCAGGATTTCCGCCTGCGCCTCACGGCTGTTGAGCGAGGAGACGCGCGTGGTTCTGATCGAGGCATCGGCGCCGGCCCAGAGCCGGTATTCCTCGAGAATCTCTTCCGTCCGGGTCAGCGTCATCTGCTTGGCTAACCGCGACAGGGCCATGGTCGCCAATTGGCCGAGGGCCGTCAGCCTGCCGAGGCGCTTGGCGCGTCGCCGGTAAATCGCCCGCTTGGGCTCAGCGTCCTCCTGAAGGACCTGTAGCTTTGGAAAGCACTTGGCCAGCGCGTTGATCATCACCTGTGGATTGAGCCCGCCGGACGTCAACACCACTACTTTTGCCTCGCGTCTGTGCTGCATCCCCACCCTGTTCCCTGCGGCCTCGTCCCCGTGGGAATTTATGCGCGCATGCGCAGAAAAAAAGGTTAAGACAAAGTCTGGACATCTACATTTTTGGGCTTGTCGGCGAGAAAGCCGGGTCCGGCCGAAAAAGAGATGATGAGGGCCGTGAACTTTTTGCCGCCTCATACGTTCCAGAGGCGGAAACACACTTTCCCGACACAATCCTGTCCATCACCCCCGGAGAATTTCCCAATGACGGCCAAGACCCTCACCGTACTCGCCGCAGTCTTCACCGCGACACTGTCCCTCTCGTCCTGCGGCAACACGATCCGTGGCATGGGTCAGGATACTGCAAACACCGTCAACGCCACGCAGGATGCCGGCCATCGCGTCGAGCGCGCCGCGCGCTAAGGCAAAGTACGGGTTCTGCGACAAGGCCGGTCCGCTCGACCGGCCTTTTTGCGTCTGGTTCGGGCGTCGGATTTTATTGGTGATAAATTTTGTCATGTTTGTTGCCGCACCCCGGACAAGCTGATATCAGCCGACAGGGCGGGACGATCGACCATGCGTCTTTATCCCGAAAAGCCCGGGCCGTCGTATTGAAGGGATCGCGATCAAGATGAGCGCAGCAGAAGTTCTGGACAGACCCCACCTGGCCGAGGAAAGCCGCACGAAGCGGTTGAAGGCGGCAACGCATTCGGCGCATGAGCGTCTTGACCAGAGGATCATGCGCGCGAATCCATTCGCCGACCGGGAAAGCTACGGGCGGTTCCTCATCCTGCAATACCGCTTCCATCGGGATCTCGACGCGCTGTTTTCCAATGCCGATCTGGATGCGCTTCTGCCGGACCTGGCCGGACGCAATCGCCTGGCTTTCGTGGGCCAGGATCTGGCGGATCTCGGCCTTGCGGTTCCGGACGCGTCGGAGCCGCCGATCTTTGCCGCCGGGCAGTCCATCGATCTCGCCGAAGCGCTCGGCTGGCTCTACGTCATCGAGGGGTCCAACCTCGGTGCGGCCTTCCTGCTGAAATATGCAGCCAAACTCGGCCTGGACGAAAATTTCGGAGCCCGCCATCTGGCCGGCTCACCGACCGGGCGCGGCCTTCACTGGCGCACGTTTACGGCTGCTCTCGATGGCATTGACCTGTCGGGCGAAGCCGAACAGCGTGCCATCGCCGGTGCCGAGGCCGCCTTCCGGCGCGTCCATGCGCTTGCCGAGGAATGCTTTGCCTGAGCCGCGGAGAGGCAACCGGCAAGCTCGCCTTGCCGGCCTCGTCTGCGACATGTCCCCTTGAACCTTACACGGGCGCCTTCGGATAGGCGCGCGCCAGCCCGCCGGATCGTTGCAGACCGTCCTTGAAGGCGGCAAAAGCCGGATGCTGGCTGGACTTGGAGGCTTCCGAAAGGCGCACCTGCAGGCGCGCCGGTGCCGTCTTGCCGATCCATTCGCCGCATTTCTGCAGTTTCAGCGAATGCAGAAACGTCGAGCCTGCCGCGCGATTGAGATAGAGATGCAAGCCGTCGAGAAGCGCCTCGTCGGATTTCGGATTTTCCATCATCAGCTGCAGGAAGGACTGGTTTTCCGGCAGCAGAGCCGCAAGCGCGTCGGCTACGGTTTCTCGGTTGGCAAGGGAAGCAATCTCGGGCATCGGCCTGTCCTGTTGGTGGTCTGAACAGCGTCCGATGACGCATATGCAGACGGTCTAATGGTCTTTGGACAGGCACGAAAGCGCAGGAACCTTGTGGCAAGCTGGCGCAGCACTCCCCTGTGCTAGCAGGCCGTGGGCGTCACCATTGCGGAGATCAATGTCGCAAAATCCAGCCGGCCAAGCGGCTGGCCTGCCTTATCGACGACAAGGGCTGCCGTGACATTGGCAAGCGTCATCTGTCGTGCGGCCGTTTCAAGCGTCATTGCCGCGTCTACCATAAAGCCCGGGGCGGGGCCTTCGATGCTCTCCAAAGGCGTCATGACCGTCCTTGCCTGAATGATTCGGCCCCGATTGACCTCTCGCACGAAGGACGCGATGTAGGCGTCGGCGGGCTTGAGCACGATCTCTTGGCCGCTGCCCTGCTGCACCACCTGTCCATCGCGCAGAATGGCAATGCGGTCCCCAAGCCTGAGCGCCTCGTCAAGGTCGTGGGTAATGAAGACGACGGTCTTCTTCAACTCCGCCTGCAGATCGAGAAGCACGGCCTGCATGTCGACGCGAATGAGCGGATCAAGCGCCGAATAGGCCTCGTCCATCAACAGGATGTCGGCGTCGGTGGCAAGCGCCCGCGCAAGCCCCACTCTTTGCTGCATGCCGCCGGAAAGCTGGTTCGGATAATGGTTCTCGAAGCCGGAAAGACCGACGCGATCGATCCAGTGGCGCCCCGTCTTCAGGCTGTCTGCTCGCGCAACACCCTGTATATCCAGCCCATAGACAGTGTTTTCCAGAACCGTCCGATGCGGCAGGAGCGCAAATTTCTGAAACACCATCGCCGTCTTGTGGCGGCGGAACTCGCGGAGCTGGCTCTGGTTCATCCGGCAGATATCGGCGCCGTCATAGACCACTTCGCCGGCCGTCGGCTCGATCAGGCGGTTGATGTGGCGGATGAGGGTGGATTTTCCGGAGCCGGACAGGCCCATCACGACGGTGATCGCACCGCCCGGCATGGAGATGTTGATGTCCTTCAGCCCCAGCACATGGCCATGGGTCTCGTTCAGCTCCGCCTTGCTGATCCCCGCCTTGACGGCGTCGATATAGCTTGCGCCCCTGCTGCCGAAAATCTTGTAGAGACCGCGGATCTCGATGCCGTGACTAGCCATGCACCACCTCGGAATGTTTCTGCAGCCGCTTGCCGAACGCCTGGCTGGCGCGATCGAAAATGATGGCAATCGCAACCAAGGCAAAGCCGTTGAGGAAACCGAAGGTGAAGAACTGGTTGTTGATCGCCTGCAGCGTATTCTTGCCGAGCCCGCCGACGCCGACCATGGAGGCGACGACGACCATGGCGAGCGACATCATGATGGTCTGGTTGATGCCGGCCATGATGGTGGGAAGGGCAAGCGGGATCTGCACGTTCCAGAGCTTTTGCGCGGGCGAGGAGCCGAAAGCATCGGCCGCTTCCAGCACGTCGCGATCGACCAGTCGGATGCCAAGATTGGTCAGCCGGATCATCGGCGGCACGGCATAGATGACGACGGCAATCAGTCCCGGCACCTTGCCGATGCCGAAGATCACCACCACAGGGATCAGATAGACGAAGCTCGGCATGGTCTGCATCACGTCGAGCACCGGGTTCACCACAGCCTGCACGCGGTTGGAGCGTGCCATGACGATACCGATCGGCAGGCCGATCAGAATGGCGATCAGGGTGGAGACGGTGACGATGGCAAGTGTGACCATCGTATCCTGCCAGAGCCCGACCAGCCCGATGGCGGCCATGCCAAGCGCAGTTCCGAGCGTGATCGTCTTGCTGCGGCTGGCGAGGTAAACGATGGCCAGCATTACGACGAGCACGACAATCCAGGCAGAGCTGGTAAACAGCCGTTCCAGATAGTTCAGGAACCATTGTAGAGGCTGAACCACCGCATCGATCACCTCGGCATATTGGCGCACGAGGCCCTTGAACCCGTCGTCGATCGTCTTGCGGGCCATCCGGATCGTCTGGTCGCTGATGGCCGGAAAGTTGCAGGCTATGTCCGGCAGCACGGTGCAGGTCGCCATTTCATCCCCTCGTTATTTCAAGACTTTTTGGGCTGGCAGTTGAGCGTGAGCGTGATGCGGATCCCCCTCCGCCAGCCGATTGCAGCCGGCCTCCCTTAAGGGAAGGCCGGCGGACAAAAGATCAATCATGCGCAGGGCGCTGCCTCAAAGGGCGGCCTTCACCTTGGTTGCGGCCTCGGGGCTCACCCAGGTCGTCCAGACATCCGGGTTGTTCTTCAGGAAGTATTTTGCGGCGTCCTCGTTGGTGCCCTGGTTGGCGTCCTGCCAGGCGAGGATGGAGTTCACCATGGCATTGCCCCATTTGCGCGTCTTGACGTAATCCAGCGCGACGCCTGCCTTTTCGGAGAACTGCTTGGTGATGACGGTATAGGCCTGCGAGGTGGGGTAGGAATTGACCTTCGGGTTGGGACAATCCGGCACGGCCGTGCAGGCATCCCAGTCCGCCTTGTCATGCGGGACGCCGAAGGAGAGCTTGGCCATTTCGTATTTGCCGAGGATGGCGGTCGGCGCCCAGTAATAGCCGAGCCAGCCGGTCTTCTTGGCAAAGGCGCCGGCGATGGAGCCGTCAAGACCGGCCGCCGAGCCCGTATCCACCAGGTCGAAGCCCTTGTCCTTGGCGCCGAGCGCCCGGTAGAGATTGGCCGTCGAGACCTGGCAGTTCCAGCCCGACGGGCAGTTGGACACGGCGCCCCTGGAGGCGTCTTCCGGCGCCGGGAACAGTTCGGGATGTTTCAGCGCGTCCTGGACGGTCTTGATGTCCGGATGAGCGTCGGCGAGGAATTTCGGGATCCACCAGCCTTCGACCGCGCCATCGGCCAAAATCTCCGCGGCAATGATCAGCCGGCCTTCGCTCACGGCGGCATCGAGCGGCGTGCGCACCGCATTGACCCAGAGTTCCGGCGCCACGTCCGGCTGGCCCTTTTCGTTCATCGAGGTGAAGGTCGGCATCGTATCGCCGGTGACCAGCGTCACGGTGCAGCCATAGCCTTTTTCAAGGATGATCTTGTCGACCTGGGCTGCCACGCCGGCGGACGCCCAGTTCATCTCGGCGATGGAGACGTCGCCGCAACCGGCCGCCTGGGCGTTGCCTGCCATGGCATAGAGACCAGCCGCGAGTGCGGTGGAAGCGAGAAGTGTTTTCATCGTCTAAGACCTCCCAGTCTTTGATGGTTGTCGAAATGGAGCTTGCGTCGCGGAACGAACGATCTGTTGTCTTGCAGGTACTTAAAAAGCGGGTCCGCTTCGGTGGCGGACCTTATGTCATGTCTGCTGATGCGGGCGCCGTTGCTTCGGGTTTCCGCTTGCTGCGGATTTTGACCCGTGCATGTGACAGGGATGTGAGCCTAAGCGTTTCGTGTTGAAAATCAACCTTGCCCGGGAGGACGTGCCGCCGCTAGCAAGGGGTGAGGGCGCTCGCAAACCGGGTATTCTGCATCAAAAGACGCCACTTGCGGTGCAGGCTGCCGCTATTGTCGGCGGCGCTTGTCATGCAGCCGGCAAGGCTTTCAAAATCGTCCAAAAGTCACGCCTGAAGTTTGACACATGCTATCTGATTAGCGCCCTTTCTCGCCCGTCAAAAAAATATCGAAGCCGGCGCCAGAAAATCGAAAAAATCGCCGGCTTAATAACCGGTCGGTAACGAATGGACGGCTATTCAGTCTGTCGAGGCGTCAAGCCCATGGCTCCGGATAGGTGTTGCGTCCCGGAGCCAGATCGCTCTCCTTTTTGCGCCCTTTCAGCATTTCGGGCGACGTGATGGGTGGCCCCCTCTTAACCTTCCTCATGAACATGCGCGCCGGTGACGGTTGACAGTGTGCCTGTCCTGCCTCAGTGTCGTTGAGGTTTTGCTGTGTCCGGGACGTCGCAGCAGGGCTGGACGGACCAATCGGCGTTCTCCGGTGGAGAACAGGATCATGGCGGGCAGGGTTGTGGGCGTGCAGGTGCCGCTCTCTCTGCAGGCTTCCAGCCGATGGCTTTCGGATTGTGCACGTGATCAGCCGGGGTGGCGACCTCTTTTCCTACGAATTTGCCACTCCTTCACGCGGGCGATGCGGCAAGCCTGGTCCGTCCCATTCTTACCCGACATTTCATGGCGCAGAGCATGGCAATTGAGCATTCCGGCAAGATCACCTTCGTGCTGGGCGGCGCCCGATCGGGAAAATCCCGATTTGCCGAAGGCCTCGCCACGGAAAGCGGCCTCCAGAAACATTACGTGGCGACGGGGCAGGCCTGGGACGACGAGATGCGGCATCGCATCGCGCAGCACCGTGCCGATCGTGGCGATGGCTGGGTGACCCACGACGTACCCATAGATCTTGCCGCTGCCCTTACGCAGATTGCGTCCCCGGATCGGATCGTGCTTGTCGATTGCCTGACGCTCTGGCTTACCAATCTGATGATGGCCGAGCGCCCGGTGGAGGAGGAGGCACGGCAGATGGTCGCGTCGCTCGACCGGCTGTCTGGTCCCGTCGTCTTCGTGTCCAACGAGGTCGGCCTTGGCATCGTGCCGGAAAACCGGATGGCACGGCAGTTTCGGGATTATGCCGGGCGTCTGCACCAGCAGCTCGCGGCGGTATCCGATACGGTCTTCTTCATCGCTGCCGGCTTGCCGCTGAAGATGAAGGGGTAGCCTCAGAGACCCAGCCAGAGGCGGATCGGATGCGCTGGATCGGCGACGAGTTTCGTGGCCATGGCGAGGCAGGAGATGACCAGCAGCGGCTTGATGAGACGGGCGCCGCCGCGCATGGCAAGGCGCGAGCCGATCTGGGCGCCGATCAGTTGCCCCACGCCCATGATCACCCCGACCTTCCAGAGGATTGCGCCATTCACCGCAAAGACGGCGAGTGAACCGAGATTGGAGCCGAGGTTGAGAAGCTTCGTGTGGGCGGTCGCCTTCAGCATGCCAAAGCCTGCCAGCAGCACGAAGCCCAGCATGTAGAACGAGCCGGCGCCCGGGCCGAAAATCCCGTCATAAAGGGCGACGAAAGGAACTGCCGTCACGGCAAAGACGGCGGGCGAGATGCGGCGCGTGCTGTCCTTGTCGGAGAGATTGGGTTTCAGGGCAAAGAACAGCGCGATGGCAACCAGAAGAAACGGAATGGCGGCCCCCAGAAGGCGCCCCGGCACGTGGGATGCAATCAGCGCTCCCATGCCGCCGGCGAGCATCGCGATGAGCGCCATTGGCAGCTGTTCCTTCAGCTTCACATGGTCGCGCCTTGCATAGGCAAGAGTGGCGGACGCCGTGCCGAACGGTCCCTGCACCTTGTTGGTGGCGATCGCCTCGAGCGGCGGCACGCCAGCGAGCAGCAGGCAGGGCACCGTGATCAGGCCGCCGCCGCCTGCAATCGAATCGATGAAGCCGGCAAGGATCGCCGCCAGGAAGAGCAGCGCGAGGATCTGGGGGGCAAGGTCGTGCACGGATGAACTTTCGGGGGCAGGGCGGGCGTGGGGGGGGCAGGATCGGCAGGGGCGGACGCCGCCTTCTGGCACTTCGGCGCATCTGTCGCAAGCGTATGGCGCGGCCTTTGCCCTCCTTTCTGTGATCCGGTGCGGGCGACCGCCCGCCGGGCTTGCGTCGGCGGCGTTCGGCGCTATTGTGCCGCACTTCAAAACCGGCAGGACAGTTCAGCATGCACAAGGTGATTTTCGATACGGATCCGGGCATCGATGATGCGATGGCGCTTCTCTTCCTTCACAAGCACCCTGAGATCGACCTTGTGGGTGTGACGACCGTCTTCGGCAATGCACCGATCGAGATCACCACCCGCAATGCGCTTTATCTGGGCGAAGCCTGGGATATCCCGGCGCCGGTTGCCAAAGGGGCAGGCCAGACATTCGATCCGGCCCGCGGCGGCGCCTACTGGCCGACCGCCATCCACGGCCATAACGGCATCGGCGACGTGCCGGTCCCGGACGCTCTGTCGCGCGAAAAAGATCCGCGTCCGGCATTCCAGTTCATCATCGACACCGTGCGTGCCCATCCGGGCGAGATCACGCTGATTGCCGTTGGCCGCATGACGAACCTTGCGCTGGCGCTGAAGGCGGATCCGGAGATTGCCGGTCTCGTCAAGCAGGTCGTCATCATGGGCGGCGCGTTCAATGTGAACGGCAATGTCTCGCCGGCCGCCGAGGCCAATATCCATGGCGATCCGGAAGCCGCCGATATCGTGTTCACCGCCGCCTGGCCGGTCGTGGTTGTCGGTCTCGACGTGACGCTGCAGACGGTGATGACGAGCGGGTTCCTAGCCGAGATGGTCGCCTCGGGCGCGCCTGAAATCCGGCTGCTCTCGGATATTTCCCAGCTCTACATCGATTTCTACAAGACCCGTGTCGCCGACGGCATGGTGGTGCATGACAGCTGCGCCTGCGTCTACCTCGTGCGTCCGGACCTGTTCGACACCAGAAGCGGTGCCATCCGCGTCGTCTGCGGCGGCATTGCCGATGGCCAGACGATCCAGAAGCCGGATGGCCGCGGCTTTCCGCCGGGTGCCTGGGATGGTTTTCCAAGCCAGAAGGTGACCGTCGGCGTGCGTCCTGAGGGCGTGCTCGAGGTTATCCGGGCAGCCCTGGTCGACGCTCGCGCCGCCTGACGCAAGGGCTTCGGCCCGCCTTTGGTCCCGATCGACCACGCCGCCATAGCGCCGGATGCTGTTTCGGCAACAGTTCAGGTGCAAAATTTGAACTTGCGCGTCGCAGCCCATTGGCATCGAAGCGTCTTTTCCCTATGTGGAACCCTAACAATCAGAACTCAGAGGACATGAGCGTGACCGCTACCTTCGATAAAGTCGCCGATATCATCGCAGAAACCAGCGAGATCGACCGCGAAACCATTACGCCGGAAAGCCACACGATCGACGATCTTGGCATCGACAGCCTCGACTTCCTCGACATCGTCTTTGCGATCGACAAGGAATTCGGCATCAAGATCCCGCTCGAGCAGTGGACACAGGAAGTCAACGAAGGCAAGGTTTCCACCGAGGAATACTTCGTGCTGAAGAACCTCTGCGCCAAGATCGACGAGTTGAAGGCGGCCAAGGGCTGAAACGCCTTGCCGGCCAAGCCTGATGCTTCTTGAATATTTCCAGATGATCGATCGCGTCGAAGCGGTCGATCTTGAGGCAAAAACGCTGAAGGCGCGCTCCGTCGTGCCCTCGCAAAGCCCTGTCTTCGAAGGCCATTTTCCCGGCATGCCTCTGGTGCCGGGTGTTCTCCTCATCGAGACGATGGCGCAGGCAAGCGGGTTCATGGTGCTGGCGTCGAGCAATTTTGCCGCCATGCCGTTTCTGATGTCCGTCGATGGCGCCAAGATGCGCGCTTTCGTTGAACCCGATGCCGTTCTCGACATCGAGGTGTTTCTGGAGCATGAGGGATCCGGCTACGCGGTCACCAAGGCGAAGATCACCTCTGCGGGCAAGAAGGTCTGCGACGCGCAGCTGAAATTGCGCACCATGCCGTTCGACGAGGTGCCGCTGGCCGATATCGTGCGCAAGCGCGCCGGCGAAGTCGGCCTCATGGATGCGCTGGGCCAGCGATAAGGGCCGGCATAAAAAGGATCGACCTCAAGATGAGCAGTTCAGACAAGGATGTCGTGATCACCGGTGTCGGCATCGTCACCTGTCAGGGCGTCGGCAAGGAGCCGCATGTGGCGCTTCTGACCGGTGCGACCGTAGCACGTCCGCCGATCGAAACGGAACGCTTCAAGCCCTATCCCGTCCATCCGATGCCGGAAATCGACTGGTCCGCCCAGATCGCCAAGCGCGGTGACCAGCGCCAGATGGAAAACTGGCAGCGCCTCGGCGTGTTCGCAGCCGGTCTTGCGCTGGATGACGCAGGGCTGAAGGACAATGCAGAAGCCTGCGGCTCGATGGACATGATCGTGGCAGCCGGCGGCGGCGAGCGCGACATCAAGGTCGATTCGCTGATCGTCGACGAGGCGTTGAAGCGCAACGACCGCGAACAGCTGCTCAACGAGAAGCTGACGACGGAGCTGCGCCCGACGCTGTTTCTCGCGCAGCTGTCGAACCTGATGGCCGGCAATATCTCCATCGTCCACAAGGTCACCGGTTCCTCGCGCACCTTCATGGGCGAAGAGGCCGCCGGCATTTCGGCCGTTGAGACCGCGTACCACCGCATTAAGGCCGGCCAGTCGACCCATTCGCTCGTCGGCGGCGCCTTTGTCGCCGAACGTGCCGATATCATCCTTCTGGTCGAGGGCATCCGTGCCCATGCAACCGGCGACTGGCATCCGCTCTGGTCGCGCGCCATCGAAAACGGTGGCGGCATGATGATGGGCTCCGTCGGCGCCTTCCTCGTCATGGAATCGCGCACCCATGCGGAAACGCGCGGCGCCCACATTTACGCGGTGGTCGATGCGATCGAAGGCGATCGCGGCAGCCGCGAGGACCGTGGGCTGGAGACCCGGCTTGGCCGCCTATCGAACCTTGCCTCGGATGTGACGCCCGGTGATCTCGTGGTGTTTTCCGGCTCAAGTGGCGTGGTGGATCTTGCCGCGCGTGAGCGGGCAGCGCTTGAAGCGGAATTTCCGGGTGCCGCCATTCGCGGCTATGGCGGGGTGACCGGCCATGCCATGGAAGCGCAGTTCCCGCTCGGCCTTGCGCTGGCGGCCCTTGCCCTTGATAACCATGCCCACGTACCGGCTTTCGATACCGATCATGAGCGCCCGATGAGCGGTGGTGCAAGCCATGCCGTCGTCACCACGGTCGGCTATATGCGCGGCGAAGGCCTTGCCGTCCTGTCGGCAAACGGCTGAGGATTTTCATCATGACAAGCACAGCTTTCAAGGATCATCTCGGCCGGCCGATTGTCGCCGTGACCGGCATGGGCGTCATCACGTCGCTGGGGCAGGGGCTCACCGATAACTGGGCAGCGCTCACCTCCGGTACCTCCGGCATCCACAAGATCACGCGCTTCCCGACCGACGGGCTTTCCACCCGCATTTGCGGCACGGTGGATTTCATCGAGGTTCCGCACCCCAATTCCGTCGAGCGCTCGTTCGCCTTTGCCCGCGAAACGACGCGCGAGGCCCTGGCGCAGGCGGGTCTCTCCGGTGATTTCGCAGGTCCGCTGTTTCTTGCCGCTCCCCCGGTCGAACCGGAATGGAGTGCCCGCTTCGAGCTTGCCGACCGCGCGCCGTCGGCCAAGACGGAAGGCGATGCGTATGAGCGGTTCCTGGCTGCCATGCGCGAGCGGCCCGATCCGGTGTTTCTGGAAGCCGCGCAGTTCGGCTCGATCTCCGAGCGGCTGTCCGACGTGTTTGGCACACGCGGCCTGCCCGTCACGCTGTCGACGGCCTGTGCTTCCGGTGCCACTGCCATCCAGCTCGGCGTCGAAGCCATTCGCCAGGGCCGGACGGACCGCGCGCTGACGGTTGCAACCGATGGCTCGGTGTCTGCCGAAGCGCTCATCCGCTTCTCGCTTCTGTCTGCGCTGTCCACCCAGAACGATCCGCCGGAAAAGGCATCCAAACCCTTCAGCAAGGATCGCGACGGTTTCGTGATTGCCGAAGGGGCAGCGACACTGGTGCTGGAATCGCTCGAATCAGCCGTCGCCCGCGGCGCCAAAGTTTTGGGTATCCTCAAGGGCTGCGGTGAAAAGGCCGATCATTTCCACCGCACGCGCTCGTCTCCGGACGGCGGCCCGGCGATTGCCACCATTCGCGCAGCGCTTGACGATGCAGGCCTCGATGAAAGCCGCATTGGCTACATCAACGCCCACGGCACCTCGACGCCGGAAAACGACAAGATGGAATATGGCGCCATGCTGTCCGTCTTTGGCGAGCGGCTGAAGGATGGCATTCCGTCTTCCTCCAACAAGTCGATGATCGGCCACACGCTGACGGCGGCCGGTGCGGTCGAAGCGGTCTTTTCGATCCAGACCATGCTGACCGGAACGCTGCCGCCGACGATCAACTACACCAATCCGGATCCGACCATCGTTCTGGATGTCGTGCCGAATGTGAAGCGCGACCAGCAGGTGACGGCGGTGCTGTCCAACTCGTTCGGCTTCGGTGGCCAGAACGCCAGCCTTGTCATGACGGTGGAGCCGGCCTAAACACCGGTTCAGCACCCGGCTCCGGTTCCGGCGCCCACGAAGACCTCAACGCACGCCTCCGGGCGAAGGATAAGAACGCATGCGCGCTTTGCAACTGATCGACGACCGCCGTCTTGAAGCGACCGACATTCCGGAACCGGACGCTCCGGCGCCGGGCGAGGTGACGCTGCGCGTGAAGGCCGTTGCGCTGAACCATATCGACGTCTGGGGCTGGCGCGGCATGGCGTTTGCCAAGCGCAAGATGCCGCTCACCATCGGCGCGGAAGCCTCCGGCGTCGTGGAAGCGATCGGCCCCGGCGTGTCGAGCGTGCTGCCCGGTCAGCTGGTATCGATCTATGGCGCGCGCACCTGCGGTCTGTGCAAGCCCTGCCGTGAAGGCCGCGACAATCTCTGCGAACACGTCGCCGGCGTGCATGGTTTCCACCTCGATGGCTTTGCGCAGGAAAAGATCAACATTCCCGCCCGCCAGCTCGTTCCGGCCCCGCCCGGCGTCGATGCGGTGGCCGCAGCGCTCGCACCGGTGACCTTCGGCACCGTCGAGCATATGCTGTTCGACAATGCGAAGCTCGAGCCCGGCGAAACCATTCTGATCCATGCCGGCGGTTCCGGCATCGGTTCGGCCGCCATTCAGCTCGCCAAGAAGATCGGCTGCACCGTCATCACCACCGTCGGCTCCGACGACAAGATCGAGAAGGCGAAGGCGCTCGGCGCCGATCACGTCATCAACTACCGCAATGACCGGTTCGAAGGCGTCGTGCGCAAGCTGACGAAGAAGAAGGGCGTCGACGTGGTTTTCGAACATGTCGGCAAGGATACCTTTGCCGCGTCGATGTTCAGCCTGAAGCGCGGTGGCCGCCTCGTCACCTGTGGTTCCACCTCGGGTGTGTCGACCGATGTCAACCTGATGATGTTGTTCCAGCAGCAGTTGAAATTGCTTGGCTCCTTCGGCTGCCGCATGGAAAACATGGCAAACGCCATGCAGAAGATGGCGCGCGGCATCGTGCATCCGGTCATCGATACGGAAGTGACCTTCGGCGAGATCGATAAGGCGCTGGAGCGCATGGAGAGCCGTCAGATCTTTGGCAAGATCATCCTCAGGATGGATTGATCCTTTGAAAATGCTCCTGACGAGGATTGTGCTGAAGGCGCGCCATTTCCAGCAATGGCTGGTGGCGCAACTTGCCTTTTCCTTCCTCAACCTGCTGAAGCTTCTGCCCGCCGACCCTGCCATCCGCTTTGCCGACTGGCTGGTGCGGTGTATTGGACCGCGCACCGGGCGTCACACGCTGATGCTCGCCAATCTTGCCAATGCCTATCCGGAAAAATCGGAGAGCGAGCGTGAGGCGATCGCGCTTGCCAGCTGGGGGCATATGGGGCGGCTTGCGGTCGAATATGTCTTTCTCGACCGCCTGTTCGATTTCAATCCCGAGAGCGAGACGCCCGGCCGTATCGAGGTCTCGGGCATACCGATTTTTCTGGAGCTTCGCGAAAACCCGCGTCCTTTCATCGTCTTTACCGCCCATACCGGCAATTTTGAGCTTCTGCCGGTTGCCGGCAATGCCTTCGGGCTCAATGTCACGGTGATGTTCCGCCCGCCGAACAATCCCTACATTGCCGAAAAAGTGTTTTCGTTCCGTGCCGCGCGCATGGGAAAACTCGTGCCGTCGCATGCCGGATCCTCCTTTGCGCTGGCGCGCCAGTTGGAGGCGGGCAAGGCCATCGGCGTTCTGGTCGACCAGAAGTTCCAGAAGGGGCTGTCCACGCAATTTTTCGGCCAGCCGGTGCAGACCAATCCGCTCCTTGCCAAGCTCGTGCGCCAGTTCGATTGCGATGTGTACCCCGCCCGCAGCATCCGCCTGCCTGACAATCGCTACCGGCTGGAAATCGAACCGAAGATCGACGTGCCGCGCAACGACAAAGGCGCCGTCGATGTGCAGGCGCTTGGCCAGCTGCTCAACGACAAGGTTGAAAGCTGGGTGCGCGAACATCCCGAGCAGTGGCTCTGGTATCACGACCGCTGGAATATCAAGCATACGCTGAAGGCCTGACCCTCAGGCGTCTTCGGCAAGGTTTTCCTCTTCGAGGATCTGTTTCAGCCGTGCCAGGTCCGCTGCCACCTGGCGCGCATCTTCCTCGAACTGCAGCGACGACATGCCGGGCAGGCGGGTCAGCAGGAATATCGCTTCTGCACCATCGCCATTCGGCACGATGCGAAACGCATTGTGGACCTTGAGGCCCGACGGCATGTGGACCACGTGATCGATGACGCCAAACGGATTTTCCCCCGCAAAGCTGATCCGCACGGTGCCGAGCGGGCCGCCATCGGCCAGCCAGTCGGCGCCGTCTCGTGTAAGGCCGGCGCCAAGGCCCGCCGCCCAGCGCCCGATGTTTTCCGGGCGCTGGGCAAAGGCATAGACCGCGCGCCAGTCGCGCCGAATGCCGATATGGACTGCTTTTGCTTGCATCGGTTCCATGTGCCGGATCCTCCGTCCTGTCTTGCGCGTTAGGTCCTGTGCAGGGGCCGGCGCTTCTCAAGCCGGACTTGTAAAACCCTGCTCAAAATAATGGCTGAATGCCAAGAGCCGCGACGAATTTAATCGGTTTGCGCAGCCTTGGCCTTGCCGTTTATCAGCTGTGGTGCCAAAACAGGCACCCAATCGCAATGGAGATATGTCCGTGGAACAGGCAGAAATCGGCCTAATCGGTCTCGGTGTCATGGGGTCCAACCTCGCCTTGAATATCGCCGAAAAGGGCAACAAAATTGCCGTCTTCAACCGCACGGTTGAGGCGACGCGAAAATTCTATGCCGAAGCCGGCAGTCTTCAGGGTCAGATCATTCCCTGCGAAACCATGGAGGAATTCGTCGCCGCCATTCGCCCGCCGCGCCCGATCATCATCATGATCAAGGCCGGGGATCCGGTGGACCAGCAGATCGAGCTCCTGAAGCCTTATCTGTCGGCCGGCGACATCATGATCGATGCCGGCAATGCCAATTTCCGCGATACGATGCGCCGCTTCGACAATCTGAAGGACAGCCCGCTGACCTTTATCGGCATGGGCGTTTCGGGTGGCGAAGAAGGTGCCCGCCATGGTCCGTCCATCATGGTCGGCGGCACGGAAGACAGCTGGAAGCGCGTCGAAAACGTCCTCACCTCCATCTCCGCCAAGTACAATGGCGAGCCATGCGTCGCCTGGCTCGGCAATGACGGCGCCGGTCACTTCGTGAAGACCATCCATAACGGCATCGAATATGCCGACATGCAGATGATCGCCGAAATCTACGGCATCCTGCGCGATGGCCTGAAACTGTCGGCAGACGAGATTTCGCAGGTCTTTGGCCGCTGGAACAAGGGCCGCCTCAATTCCTACCTGATCGAGATCACCGAAAAGGTGCTGTCGGCCACCGATCCGATTTCCGGCAAGCCGATGGTCGACGTGATCCTCGACCGTGCCGGCCAGAAGGGCACCGGCAAGTGGTCGGTCATCGAGGCGCAGAACCTCGGCGTTGCCGCAACCGGCATCGAAGCTGCCGTTGCCGGCCGTATCCTGTCGTCGCAGAAGGCAGAGCGTGAGGCCGCCGAACAGATCCTCGGCCTGCCGCAGACGGTTGCCATGCCGGGCATCGACGGAATGGCCTTCCTCGACGATCTGGAAAACGCGCTGCTGGCCGCCAAGATCGGCGCTTATGCGCAAGGTTTTGCCGTGATGGCCGCCGCATCGAAGGAATATGGCTGGAACCTGCCAATGCCGACGATTGCCAAGATCTGGCGCGCGGGCTGCATCATCCGCTCGGAATTCCTGGACGAGATCACCTCTGCCTTCACCAAGGATCCCGATATCGCAAACCTCATCGTGACGCCCGCCTTTGCCGCGCTCGTGAAGGAAACCGACAGCGCGCTGCGTCGCGTCGTCTCGACGGCCGTCATGTCGGGCCTGCCGGTTCCGGCGCTGTCGTCGGCTCTGTCGTATTTCGACAGCTACCGTCGCGGCCGCGGCACGGCAAATCTCATCCAGGCGCAGCGCGATTTCTTCGGCGCCCATGGTTTCGAGCGCGTCGATGGCGTCGACAAGCCGCATGGGCCCTGGGGCAGCGGCCTCAACGCCTGAGATTTTGATCCTGACACATCGGCCGTGCGCAACAAAACCGTTGCGCACGGCTTTTCCGTCCACGCCTTTCGCGCTGGGCGGACCTGCCATCAATCCGGAGGAGACCGAACATGGCCTGGCAGCCTTCTGAAGACCGATATTCCAAGATGAAATACAACCGCTGCGGCCGCACGGGGCTGAAGCTTCCGGCGATCTCGCTCGGCCTCTGGCACAATTTCGGGGAAGACACCGAGCACCAGCGCAAGCGTGACATCTGCCGTACGGCTTTCGATCTCGGCATCACCCATTTCGATCTCGCCAATAATTACGGCCCGCCACCCGGCAGCGCCGAAACCGCCTTCGGCGAAATCCTGAGGACCGATTTTGCCGGTTACCGCGACGAGATGATCATCTCCTCCAAGGCCGGCTACAACATGTGGCCGGGTCCTTATGGCGAATGGGGCAGCCGCAAGTATCTGATCGCCTCCTGCGACCAGAGCCTGAAGCGCATGGGCCTCGACTATGTCGACATCTTCTATTCGCACCGCTTCGATCCGGATACGCCGCTTGAAGAAACCTGCGGCGCGCTCGATCATATCGTGCGCTCCGGCCGGGCGCTCTATGTCGGCATCTCGTCCTATAATTCCAAGCGCACCCGGGAAGCGGCCGCGATCCTGAAGGATCTCGGCACGCCCTGCATCATCCACCAGCCGAGCTATTCGATCATCAATCGCTGGGTGGAGGAGGATGGCCTCCTCGATACGCTCGATGATGTCGGCATGGGCTCGATCGTCTTCTCGCCGCTCGCCCAGGGCATGCTGACGTCGAAATATCTCGGCGGCATTCCCGAGGACAGCCGTGCGGCACAGGGCAAGTCGCTGCGTCCGGCCTTCCTCAACGAGCGCAATGTCAACAATCTGCGCGGCCTCAATGCCATTGCCGAAAAGCGCGGCCAGACACTGGCGCAGATGGCTATCGCCTGGGTTCTGCGCGGTGGCCGCGTCACCTCGGCGCTGATCGGCGCGAGCCGTGCGGAGCAGGTGGTGGATTGCGTCGTCGCGCTCGATCGCCCGGATTTCACCGCCGAAGAACTGGCGGAAATCGAAGTCTTTGCCAAGGATGCCGATATCAATCTCTGGGCAAAATCGGCGGAACGGGAAGGCCCGACACGCTGACAAAGGCCTGACCGACGTATCATGAACCCGGCCTCGTGCCGGGTTTTTTGTCCCATAAATCGGGTGAATATCTCAATGGAAACCTTAAATTCTTCAGCCAAGCCATTTTAATCATTGCGGAATTGTAATGTTGAGGTTCATCTGTCGTTCATCCCCGCAGGGCTAGGTTCAGGGTGTCTAATACAGAAAACGAGGAGACACCCCCATGAAAGTCCTGATTTCCCTTCTGACTGCCGCCACCATTCTGGCCGCCCCGATTGCCCAGGCGCAGGATTATCGCGGCCATGGCCATGACCGCCATCGCCCCAGCGAGCGCACGGTTGTGATCGAGAAGAAGAAGGTCGTGGTGCAGAAGCATCGCTGGTCGAAGGGCCACAAGCTGACGCGGGCGGAACGCGCACGCCTCGCCAACATCCGCGATTATCGCCAGTACCGTCTGTCGGCGCCGCCCCGCGGTTACCAGTGGGTGCGGGTGGATAACCAGTTCCTGCTGATCGGTGCGGCAAGCGGCATCATCGCGAGCGTCGTGGCGGGTCGCTGAACCCCAACCAATCGATAAAGCGGCTCATGATCTGGAAACCCGGCCTCGCGCCGGGTTTTCGTGTTTTCGCCTTTGCTTCGCCTGGCGCCCCGTCAGTTCTTGCGGCGCAGGGTGATGACCGTCAGTTCCGAGGGAATGCCGAGCCTCAACGCAAAGCCCGGCCAGAGCGCCGTGCCATTGTTGACGTAAAGCTGCATGCCATCGACCTCGTAAAGGCCCGAGACGAAGCCATTGTTGGCGCGGGCGACCACCCGGTCGAGGCCAATCATCATGCCGCCATGCGTGTGGCCGGAAAGCTGCAGGGCGACGCCCGCCTTGGCAGCGGTGGCGGCCAGCATCGGCTGGTGGTCGAGCAGAACGACCGGCGCCTGCGGCGGCGCGCCGCGAAGGGCAGCGGCAAGATCGTGCGGGGGCGCTGCACTGCGCGCGGCCGACAGGTCGGTGACGCCGGCAAGAGTCAGGGCTGCCTCGCCGCGCCGGATGACGGTATGGTTGTTGGAGAGCATGGAGAGGCCGAGGCCTGTAAGATGCTGCATCCAGCGCTCATACTCGAAGAAATACTCGTGATTGCCCGGAATGGCATAGACGCCGTCACGGGCCGCAAGGCCTGCCAGCGGTGCGACGTCCTGCCTTCGGCTCTCGACACTTCCGTCGATGAAATCGCCGGTGACGACGATCAGGTCCGCGCCAAGGGCGTTCGAGCGGGCGACGACGTCTCTCGCCCATCGTTCCGGGAAAAGGCGGCTGATATGCAGGTCGGTCAGCTGCAGAAGGCGGTATCCGTCAAATTCCGAGGGCAGGCCGGCAATCGCGATGTCGATGGTCTTCACCGGCGGCACCCGTACGGCCTGCGACACGCCGAAGGCTGAAAGCGCCAGTGCTGCAAGCCCCATCACATAGCGCGCAACAGGCGGCACGGCGGGGAAATGGCCCTTCAGGGCGAGAAGTACCAGCGAGATTGCATCGAGTGCCAGCTGGAAGACGGCGAGGAGAACGAGCGCGCCGAAGATGATGTTGAAGGCGATGATCAGCGGACGCGGAAATTCCGGCGAAAACACCGATCCGGAGGAAAGCCGGCTGATGAAGTGGTATTGCGAAGCAACGAGCAGAACCGCAGCGACGACAAGCTTGACCGACAAAAGCCAGGGCAGGGGCTGGATGAACCGCAGAACGACCACCAGCCAGGGCAGACCGAAAATAAGATGAAACATGAATGACGCCTATGACAACTGCTGCCTGCTACGCAAAGCCGGCGCGTCTGGATTGCTAGGGCCATCCAGGCGCGCCGTGCGGTGAGGCGCATGTGGTCACTGCATCGCGCTGTGTCAAACGGCAGGTGACGTTTTATCAGGCCTCTGCGTCAGCTCGCCCGGCTCCAGCTGGCAAACGGGTCCGGCAGATCGCGCCAGCGGTCCGGCTTGAATTCGCTGTCCGGCAGAAGGCATATGTCGAGATGGTTGCGGATCCAGCATTCGTCCATTTGATCGGCACCGATGAAGACGATCTCCTGGCGCCGGTCACCCCAGATAGGATCGAGATAGCGGGCAAGGCCGCTCCTGAAGCCGGCATCGTCCGGCCACTGGTTGCGCGGCACGGCATCCCACCAGAGTCCGAGTTTCTGCGTGCGGATGAGCGCACCTGCCTGGGAAATTTCCCCGACGTGATAGGGGCGGGTGGCGAGCCAGAAAAAACCCTTGGCGCGGATGACACCCGGCCAGGACCGGTTGATGAACTCATGCAGTTTGGCCGGATCGAACGGCCGGCGCGCCCGGTAGACGAAGGAGCGAATGCCGTATTCCTCCGTCTCCGGAACGTGATCGTTAAAGCCGTGCAATTCCTTGAACCAGAGCGGATGGGTTTCTGCCCGGGCGAAATCGAAGAGGCCGGTGCCCAGCACGGAGCCGGATGACACCGCGCCGAAATCCGCCTCGACAATGCGCGCATCGGGGTTGAGACCGGCAATGATCGCGCGGGCCGCCGAGAGCGCCTCGGGCGATGCCGCTGACACCTTGTTCAGCACGACCACATCGGCGAACTCGATCTGCTCGACCAGAAGATCGACGAGCGTGCGGGTGTCGCCTTCGCCTGCAATTTCACCCCGGTCTGAGAGGAAATCGGCAGAGCCATAATCCTTCAGCAGGTTGGCGGCATCCACCACCGTCACCATCGTATCGAGCCGCGCCACATCCGACAGGCTCTTGCCGCTCTCGTCGCGAAACTCGAAGGTGGCCGCCACCGGCAGCGGCTCTGCAATACCGGTCGATTCGATCAGCAGGTAGTCGAAGCGTCTTTGTTCGGCGAGCTGACGAACCTCCTTCAACAGGTCGTCGCGCAGCGTGCAACAGATGCAGCCATTGGTCATTTCCACCAGCTGTTCCTGCGTGCGCGAGAGGCCGGCGCCACCGTCGCGCACCAGCGCCGCATCGATATTGACCTCGCTCATGTCGTTGACGATGACGGCCACGCGAAGCCCATCGCGGTTGGTGAGGATATGATTGAGCAGCGTTGTTTTGCCCGCCCCCAGAAAGCCGGAGAGCACGGTCACCGGCAGTCGTTTGTCCGTCGGACGATGATCCATCTGAATGCTCCAATTGTTATAACGTAACATATTATGTTCTGAAAAAAGGCGGAAAGCCCGCCTTTGTTCAGTCGCGGCCGTTTGCGGCTCAGCTGTCGCGAGACAGGCACTCGTTGAGCGCGTTGCCAAGGTTGTGCATCAGCTGGAAATAGAGCTCCGGCCCTTCCTTCAGCGAAGCCCCTTCGGGGTCGAGAACGCCAGCGCGCGCCTTGGTGCCCTCGGTCACGACCTTGATCAGCTTGGGCGTGAACTGGGGTTCGGCAAACACGCAGGCCGCCCCAAGCTCGACGAGCTTCTTGTGAATGTCGGAAAGGCGTTCGGCGCCGGGTGCCGTTTCGGGGCTCACCGTGATTGAGCCCGCCACGCGAATGTCGTAGCGGTGCTCGAAATACTGGTATGCATCGTGGAACACCACGAAGGGCTTGTCTTTCACCGGCTCGACGGTCGCCTTCAGGTCGGCATCCAGAGCATCGATCTTCTTCAGGAGTGCCAGCGTGTTCTTGTTGTAGACGGCAATGTTTTCAGGGTCGACGGCAATGAGCTTTGCCTCGATCTCCTTTGCCATCGCCTTGGCATTCATCGGGTCGAGCCACATATGCGTGTCGAAGCCTTCGTGGGAATGCGCGTGGCCATGCTCGGCATGGGCTTCGTGCGCCTCATGCTGATGGGCGTCTTCGCCAGCGTGATCGTCATGCGCTTCGGCATGCTCTGCACCATGATCGCCCGCTTCATGCGCCTCGTGCTCATCGCCGTCGTCATGGGCTTCAAAGGCGCCGCCTTCGCGGAACGGCAGCTTTTGGAGACCCGGCGCATCTCCAAGCGCCACGACGGTTGCCGATTTGCTCAGAGCGTCCAGTGGCTTGTCGAGGAAAGCTTCCATGTTGGGTCCGATCCAGAACACGAGGTCGGCATCCTGGATGGCGCGGGCGTTGGAGGGCTTCATCGTATAGGTGTGCGGCGAGGCTGCCCCTTCCACGATCAGTTTCGGCTCGCCCACGCCCTCCATCACGGCGGCGACGAGCGAATGGATCGGCTTGATCGACACCACCACCTGAGGTGCGGCCATGGCATCGGCCGCGGCAAACAGAGTGGCGGACGCCAACAGGGCTGCGGTTACGGACTTCATGCGGGCGCTCCTTGAATGTATTTTGTAATGTTATTACATTGGTTGTGTTACGCTATAACGTGTGTAATAGCAGAGGGCAACACCACGGCAGGAAATTTGATGTTGATGCAACCGCAAGCCCGTGAGGGGACGCTCGTTTCGATTGCCAATGGCGGCATTCTCCGGCAGGGACGATGGCTGGTGCGCGGCGTCGATCTCACCATTGCACGCGGCGAGATCGTCACCCTGATCGGGCCGAACGGCGCGGGAAAATCGACGACGGCGAAGCTTGCGATCGGCGTGCTGAAGCCCGATGAGGGCACGGTTGTGCGCTCCGCCGGCCTTTCGGTCGGGTATGTGCCGCAGAAACTGTCGATCGACCGGACGATGCCGCTTTCCGTCGAACGCCTGATGCAGCTCACGGGCCGGCTGAAGGCCGGTAAGCTCATGGCGTCGCTGGAGGCCGTCGGCATACCCCACCTGTTGAAGGCGGAGGTGCAGCATCTCTCCGGCGGCGAATTCCAGCGGGCGCTTCTGGCGCGCGCCATGGCCCGCGATCCGGACCTGCTGGTGCTCGATGAGCCGGTGCAGGGCGTCGATTTCGCCGGCGAGACGGCGCTTTACGAACTGATCGGGTCGATCCGCCAGACAACCGGCTGCGGCATTTTGATGATCTCGCATGATCTGCATATGGTCATGGCCGGCACCGATACGGTCGTGTGCCTCAATGGCCATGTCTGCTGCCGGGGAACGCCGGCGGTTGTCAGCCAGAGCGATGATTACCGCCGGCTGTTTGGCAATATCGGCCGCGGCCTTGCCGTCTATAACCACAATCACGATCATACCCATCTGCCGGATGGTCGTGTCCAGCACGGCGATGGTAGCATTACGGATCACTGCCATCCGGGTGACGGTCATCATCACGCGGAAGGCCACGACCACGACCATGGTCACGACCACGCGCATGAAGATCATGCGCATGACCACGATCACCACCACGCTCATCCGCATCGGGCAGGGGAGGCGCATCGCCATGCTTGACGATTTTTTCGTGCGCGCGCTTCTGGCCGGCATCGGCCTTGCGCTGACCACCGGTCCGCTCGGTTGCCTGGTCGTGTGGCGGCGCATGGCCTATTTTGGCGATACCATGGCCCATTCGGCGCTGCTCGGCGTGGCGCTGTCGCTGTTCTTCGAGGTGAACCTGCTGCTCAGCGTCTTTGCCGTGGCGGTTGGTGTGTCCCTGCTGCTGCTGCTTCTCCAGCGCCGGCAGGCGCTGTCGGCGGATTCGCTTCTCGGCATCCTGTCGCATTCGACGCTCGCCATCGGTCTTGTGCTCGTGGCCTTCATGACCTCGGTGCGCATCGATCTCATTGCCTTCCTGTTCGGCGATATCCTGGCGGTCACGCCTGCCGATATCCTCTTGATCTGGCTGGGTGGCGCCTTCGTTCTCATCTGCCTCGTCTTTTTGTGGCAGCCGCTGATCGCCTCCACCGTCAGCCATGATCTGGCCGAGGCCGAGGGCCAGAATCCGGATCGGGCCCGCCTGCTGTTCATGCTGCTGATGGCGCTCGTCATTGCTATTGCCATGAAGATCGTCGGCATCATGCTGATTACCGCGCTCCTCATCATACCGGCCGCCACCGCGCGCCGCTATTCCGCAAGCCCCGAGGCCATGGCCGTGCTGTCATCCGTCTTGGGCGCGATTGCGGTGATCGGCGGCCTCTTCGGCTCCCTCTATGGCGACACGCCCTCCGGTCCCTCGATCGTGGTGGCGGCCCTTGTCCTTTTCATCCTCAGCCTTTTGCCCGTTGCCGGCAAAGGCCTGGCCTCATCCACGCCCATGACGGGAGATCGCCGATGAACACCGCGCCGAACCTGACCAAAAACCAGTCCCTGGTTTTCGAGGCCCTCAACCGCGCCGATGCACCGATGAGCGCCTATACGATCCTCGACAAGCTGCGCGACAACGGGTTTCGCGCGCCGCTCCAGGTGTACCGGGCGCTCGACAAGCTTCTGGAACTGGGACTGGTGCACCGGCTGGAAAGCCTGAACTCGTTCGTGGCCTGCTCCCACAAGGAGCAGTCCTGCTGCCGCCACCATGGCACGGTGGCGTTTGCCATCTGCGAAAGCTGCGGCCAGGTGAGCGAATTTCACGATCACGCCATCGATGATCGCTTGGAGGGCTGGGCGCGGCAGAAGGGGTTCAAGGCGGAAAAGACCACGATCGAGCTGCGCGGCCTCTGCAGCGCCTGCGCCGCCTGATTCCCTCAGGCGGCCTCAGCCTGTCCGCAGGTCTGGTTGCGGCCGTTCTCTTTGGCCCGGTAGAGCGCATCGTCCGCCGCCTGGATGAAATCCTCAACGGATGCGCCGGCCACCGGCACGCTGACACTCATCCCGATGCTGACGGTGACCGGTTCCAGGAGCTGGTTTGCGGATAAGGCCGTGGCATAGCTGGAGACAGCCTGATGGATCCGCTCGGCAACCAGCCGGGCGCCCACAGCCTCGCAATCGATCAGCAGAACGGCAAACTCCTCGCCACCCATGCGGGCTGCAAGATCAAGTCCTGTCCGCGTGGTGCTTGCCACCGCACGCGCCACCCATGCCAGGCAGGCATCGCCGGCCGGATGCCCATAGGTGTCGTTATAGCGCTTGAAATGGTCAATATCGATGATCAGCAGCGCCAGCGGCTTCTGCGTTTCGCGCGCCGTCTGCCAGGCGTTTTGCAGCGCCTCGTCCAGCCGGCGGCGGTTGGCAATGCCGGTCAGCGTGTCGGTATAGGAATAGGTGTTCAGGGCCTGATTTTCCCGGCGCACGGCCTCATGGCGCACCCGTTCGCGCAACAGCACCAGATAGAGCCGTCTCAGCGCCGTATCCAGCCGCAGCGAGGCCAGAAGCGTGATGGCGCTCGCAACCGCGATGAACACCAGCGCCATGGCCGGTTCGCCGCTGTTCGGTCTGGAGACGATCATGACAAACGCGACGTTGAGGAAAAAGACGCCGAGGTTGCACACAAAGGCGAACATCAGCGGCAGCTGCATCACGATGTTGATCACGACGATCAGCAGTCCCATGCTGAACGCCTGCCGCATCGGCACGCCGCCGCGGATCGCCAGCAGCAGATTGATGACGAGCGCAATGAGGAGGAGGCCTGCGGCCACCATGCCGTCGCGCCTGCGGTGGTTGCGGACATAGCGCGTGCACCAGAACAGAAGCCCGCAGGGGACCGTGCCGACAACGACGCGCAGAAAGAGCGAAATCCAGATGTCTTCCGGCTTGAGGACATAGTCGAGGATGGCGCCGCTGTTGAAGATCAGCAGGCAGAGACCGCCGACGATAGTGGTCTGGCGCCATTTGTTTCGTTCGATATGGGCCTGGTAGACCGTCTCCAGGGGTTCCTCGAAGCGCAGCTTCCACCACGGCTGAACGAGGCTCTTTTCGATCAGCGGGTCAAGGTCGATGTCGTTCGGCAGTTCGGTATCGGCCTCGTCGACGGAGGAGAAAAACATGCTCATAGAGGACGAAGATCCGCGACGAACCGTTTCCAGTTGGCGGCATAATTCTGCGCCGACAGTTTGAGCTTTGCCACCGCCTCGTCGTCCAGCGTGCGGATGGCCTTGGCCGGTGCCCCGACGATCAGGCTGTTGTCCGCAAACTCCTTGCCTTCGGTCACCAGCGCATTGGCGCCGACAAGGCAATTTTTGCCGATCCGGGCGCCGTTCAGAATGGTGGCTCCCATGCCGATCAGACTGTTGTCGCCGATCGTGCAGCCATGGATGATGGCGCCGTGGCCGATCGTGCAGCCTTGGCCGATGGTGGCGGGAAAGCCCCAGTCGGTGTGAATGACGGTGTTTTCCTGCACATTGGTGCCCGTGCCGAGCGTGATCCACTCGTTGTCGCCGCGCAGCACGGCGCCGAACCAGATGCCGACATCCTCACCGATCGCGACCTTGCCCATCACATGGGCGCCCGGCGCTACCCAGAAGCGGGCACCGTCGGGAACCGTCGGCTGCTGGTCACCTAGAGCATAAAGCGGCATCTGCTTTCCCCTGCCAAAGCTGCCTGTCAGATCACATCGATTGCGAGGTCGGCCACGCCTTCGACGCCACAGGTGATACGGTCGCCGGCCACGATCGGCCCGACGCCTGCCGGTGTTCCCGTCATGATGATATCGCCGGGGGCAAGCGTAAAGAGTTTCGAAAGCTCGCAGATGATTTCCGGCAGCTTCCAGATCATCTGCGCCAGATCGCCCGACTGCTTGCGCGCGCCGTTGACGTCGAGCCAGATCGCGCCCGTCTGCGGGTGGCCGATGGCCTCGGCTGCCACAAGCGGGGATACCGGGGCAGAGGCCTCGAAGGCTTTGGCCGCTTCCCACGGCCGGCTGGCCTTCTTGGCGAGATCCTGCAGGTCGCGGCGGGTGAAATCGATGCCGACGCCGTAGCCCCAGACGCAATCGAAGGCGGCATCAAGCGCGATATCGCGACCGCCCGCCTTCAGCCCCATCACCAGTTCCACCTCGAAATGCACGTTGGATGACAAGGGCGGATAGGGGAAGCGGCCGTCGGTCACCAGATTCTGCGGGTTTTTCTGGAAGAAGAAGGGCGGCTCGCGCGACGGGTCGTGGCCCATTTCAATGGCATGATCGGCATAGTTTCGCCCGACGCAGTAAACGCGGCGTACCGGAAAGGCAGCCTGCGATCCCTTGATCGGCAGGAGCACCGGGGCGGGCAGCGGAAAGACGAGGGGCGTGTCTGGCATGCACATGTTCCTTGATCAGAATCCTGAATCATCCGTAAAACAGAGTGAGCGCTTTGTCTTGGGATTTTCGTGGCCCTCTGTTCACATCCGGCGGAGTGTCGCCCGCGTCTGGAACGGGAGAGGTGCAACGCAATCAGCGGCTCGGGCGGATCTGTCGGCTGCGCCCCTTGCTCGCCGGGCGAGTACCCGTCCTGACGCACACGGATGTTCACCGTTTGGTGCAGTTTGCATTTATCAGGTTGCCAAATGGCTCCGGGTGTTTCACCACCATCAGGACGAAGATGGACGCGGAAGGAATGTGCTCATGCGCCTCATAAACAGTTTACTGGGCCTTTTCCTGATCTTGGCCGTGCCGGTGCATGCGCTCGATTCGGCGCCGCCGCATCTGGTGCCGCTGGAAGGGCAGGGCAAGGCTGCCAATCTGAGTGCGCAATTGCTCTCACGCTATGCCTATAAGCCGGTGCCGCTTGATGACGCCCTCTCCGGCAAGATCCTCGATCGCTATCTGCAGTCGCTGGATCCGGATCGCAGCTTCTTTCTGCAGTCCGACATCGATTCCTTCGCCGCCGACCGCACGCGCATTGACGATGCCATCAAGAGCGAAAAGCTCGATATCCCGTTCGCCATCTTCGACGTGTATCTCGAGCGCATGGCTGAGCGCGTCAGCTTTGCGCGGGGGCAGTTGAAGAAGGGTTTTGATTTCAGCCTGCAGGAAGAACTGACGCTCTCGCGCGACAAGGCGCCCTGGCCGAAGACGGCTGAGCAGGCCGACGACCTCTGGCGCAAGCGCGCTAAGAATGACTGGCTGCGCCTGAAGCTTGCCGGCCAGAAGGATGACGCGATCCGCGAGACGCTCGACAAGCGCTACAAGAACCTGCTTGACCGCGTGAACACTTATAATAGCGCAGACGTCTTCCAGTCGTTCATGGCGGCCTACACCACCTCGGTCGATCCCCACACGGATTATTTCGGCGCCTCCGCTTCCGCCGATTTCGACATCTCGATGAAGCTCTCCCTCGTCGGCATCGGGGCTGTGCTGCAGGACCGCGACGGCTATACCACCGTGCGCGAACTGGTTCCGGGCGGGCCGGCGCAGGTGTCGGGAAAACTCGCCGTCGGCGACCGGATCGTCGGCGTCGGGCAGGGTGCCGAAGGCCCCATCACGGAAGTCGTCGGCACGCGCCTCGATCAGGTCGTGCAGCTCATCCGCGGCACCAAGGGCACCATCGTGCGTCTCGACCTCCTGCCGGTCGATGCCGGCGAGAGCGGCAGCCACCGGATCATCAGCCTTGTGCGCGAAAAGGTGAGTCTCGAAAAGCAGGCGGCCCAGAAGACGGTCGTCCCGGTGCAGGAGGGTGGTGTCACCCGCAAGATCGGCGTGATCACGCTGCCGGTGTTCTACGAGGATTTCGACGCGCGCCGGAAGGGTGACAAGAATTATCGCAGCGCCAGCCGCGACGTCGAAAAGCTGCTTGGCGAGCTGAAGGAGGAGAATGTCGACGGCGTTCTCATGGATCTGCGCAACAATGGCGGCGGCTCGCTGACGGAGGCGATCGACCTGACGGGCCTGTTTGTCGGGCGCGGGCCGGTCGTGCAGCAACGCGATGCGACGGGCAAGGTCGAGGTGGAAAACGATGACCGCCGTCATCCGGCCTGGGCGGGGCCGCTCGCCGTGCTGATCAACCGCGGGTCTGCCTCGGCGTCTGAAATTTTTGCCGCCGCCATTCAGGATTACGGACGTGGCGTCATTGTCGGCGAGCAGAGTTTCGGCAAGGGCACGGTGCAGACGGTGATCGACCTCGATCAGATTGCCCGCAATACGACGCCGATCTTCGGTCAGCTGAAACTGACCATTGCGCAGTTCTTCCGCGTCGATGGCGGCACCACGCAGCTGCGCGGCGTAACGCCCGATATCAGCCTGCCGAGCCTGTCCGATCCGAAGACGCTCGGCGAATCGAGCTTTGACAATGCCTTGCCCTGGGCGCAGATCAAGCCTGCCACCTATAAGGCCAAGACCGATATCAAGGCCGTTCTGCCGCAGTTGCAGGAGCGCCACGATGCGCGTGTGAAAGGAAATGCCGATTTCCAGCGCTTCGTCGAAACTGCCGCCGAAATGAGGGCACAACGGGAAAAGCCCTCCGTCTCGCTCAACGAAGCCGAGCGCAAGCGGGAGGTCGATGCCGTGGCCGCGCGGCTGAAGGCAGCCCGCCAGGCGGGCGAAGATATCGGCGATACGTCGGATGACGGGCTGCAGTCGAACGAGCGCAGCCTCAGGGCCGATGTGGCGATCGAAAATGCCCGCAAGAACGAAAAGGATGTGCTGCGCACCGAAGCGGCCGCGATCCTCTCCGATCAGGTTGATCTGCTTGGCGAAAAGGGCCGGGCGGGCGCTCCGACCGGCAAGACGGACTGACGTCTTGCATCCGATGCCGGCCTTGACCGGCATCGGATGGGTTTTCCATAGGGATGGGTTCTACAGGGTCTTTCCGCTTTCGCCGTCGAACACGTAGACGAGGTTGCGGTCGATGCCGGCGCGAAACGGCGTGCCATGGCGGGCCGGATGGTCGCCATCGACCACCGCGGTCATCTGCTGGCCGGCAAACTCGAACAGCACATGCGTCTGGGCACCGGTCGGTTCGACCAGCAGCGTCTGGCCCCCGATGCTCTCGTCACCTGTTGCCGTCAGATGCTCCGGTCTGAGCCCGATCCGGACGCTCTGGCCGCGACGCACGCGCCGCTCCGGCGCGATGCGAATGGACGAGCCACCGTTCAGCCGCACCACCGGCTGGTCCTGGTCCGCGTCGATCGTGCCCTCCAGCAGGTTCATCGCGGGCGAGCCGATGAAGCCCGCGACAAAGAGATTCGCGGGCGTCCGGTAAAGCTCCATCGGCGTGCCGACCTGTTCGATGCGGCCGGCATTGAGAACGACGATGCGGTCGGCAAGCGTCATCGCCTCGATCTGGTCGTGCGTGACGTAGATGGAGGTCGTGCCGACCTTCTGGTGAAGCGCCTTGATTTCGGTGCGCATCTGCACGCGCAGCTTGGCATCGAGGTTGGAGAGCGGTTCGTCAAAGAGGAACACGGCCGGATCGCGCACGACGGCACGCCCCATGGCGACACGCTGCCGCTGGCCGCCGGACAGCTGGCTCGGCTTTCGCTGAAGCAGATCCTCGAGCGCAAGCATCCTGGCCGCTTCCTGCACGCGCCGGGCAATCTCAGGCTTCGTCACGCCGGCAAGCTTCAGGTTGAAGCCCATATTGTCGGCGACCGACATATGCGGGTAAAGCGCGTAGGACTGGAACACCATGGCGATATTGCGCTCGCGCGGCGTCATGGCGTTGACGACCGTGCCGCCGATCAAGACTTCGCCGCCAGTGATGTCCTCAAGCCCGGCGATCATGCGCAGAAGCGTCGACTTTCCGCAGCCGGAGGGGCCGACCAGCGCGATGAACTCACCATCCTCGACGGCAAGCGACACGTCGTGGACGACCTGCAGCGCGCCGTAACTCTTGGCGATGTGACGGAGACCGACCGATGCCATGATGCGTATCCTTTTGTCTCAAGACTTGACTGCGCCGGCCGTCAGGCCTGCGATGATGTGTTTCTGCGCGAGGAAGAAGACGATGATCGTCGGCAGGATGGTGAGCGTGATGAAGGCCAGCACAAGCTGCCAGTCGGTGCCGAATTCACCGCGATAGACCATGATGCCGAGCGGCCAGGGGTATTTGCTCTCGGTGTTCAGCATGATCAGCGGCAGGATGTAGCTGTTCCAGCTGCTGACAAAGGTGACGATGCCGACGGTCGCAACGATCGGCCGCGACAGCGGCAGCGAGATGTACCAGAAGAAGCGGATATAGCCGCAGCCGTCGACAAAGGCCGCCTGGAACAGGTCTTCCGGCAGGTTGCGGAAATAGTTGCGGAAGAGAAGGATGCTCATGCCGAGCCCGAAGGCCACCTGCGGCAGGATCACGCCCCAATAGCTGTCGAGCAGGCCCAGATCGCGGATGCGGATGAACAGCGGCAGGATGGCGGTGGCTGCCGGAAACATCAGGCCGATGAGAAAATAGTTGAGCAGCTGGTTTGCCCCGAAAAACCGGATATGGGCAAAGCAGAAGGCCGCCATCGACGAGACGACGAGCGTCAGGAACACGGTGGTGCAGGCGATGATCAGCGAGTTGACCATCTGGCGCCAGTAGCGCTCGCCGAAGAGGATATCGACATAGTTCGACCAGACCCAGTCGCTGGGCAGGCCGAACGGATTGACCCTGAGGTCGCCGAGCGTCTTGAAACCGCCAAGAGCCGTCGTCACCAGCGGCACCAGCACGATGGCCGCCACCAGCGACAGCGACAGGTAAAGATAAATCCGGGTGCCGATCGGCATGCGGCGGGTGGAGGTCGTGTCAGTCATGGCGCATGAAGATCCTTTTGTAGCCGAAGGCGATCGTCACGCAGATGACGAAGAGGACGACACCGACGGCGCTGCCGAGACCGACCTGCATGCGGGTGACGCCGTAGGTGTAGAGGAAGGTGACCATGGTCTGCGTCGAATTGGACGGGCCGCCGCCGGTGAGCGGCATGATGAGGTCAAACAGCTGCAGCGAGCCGATGATGGCAAAGAAGACGGAGAGCCGGACCGTCGAGCCGAGCAGCGGCAGCGTGATGAAGCGGAACTTCTGCCAGCCCGTCGCCCCGTCGATCTCGGCCGCTTCCATGATGCTCTTGTCGAGCGCCTGCAGGCCGGCGATGAACAGCATCATGTGGAAGCCGAAATATTTCCAGATGACCACCGCAAGGACCGCGTAGATGGCCAGATCCTTGTCGGCGAGCACATAAGGGGTGGCGACGCCGAAAAAGCCGGCAATGGCGGCAAACAGGCCGTAATCGCCGTCATAGACGAAGCGCCAGATGAGGCCGGCTGCAACGTCGGCCAGCACATAGGGCAGGAAGAACACCAGCCGGAAGGCAACGACGCCGGCGATCTTTCGGCTGAGCATCACCGCAAGCCAGATGGCGAGCGGTACCTGCAGAAGAAGCGACACAAGGATGATCAGGCCGTTATTGACCAGCGCCTGCGAAAAGGCCGCATTGTTGAACAGCACCTGGAAATTGCGCGTGCCGACGAATTCCGTCGGTGTGCCGTAGCCGTTCCAGCGATAGAGGCTGTACCAGGCTGCTTCCCCCATCGGCAGAATGACGAAAAGCGTAAACAGAAGCAGCGCCGGTGGCAGGAAAATGATGAGCGCCGGCAGCCTGCCGCGGGCGGTCGGGCTCTTGTAGCGCACATGTGCGGCGGCATCCGGAACGGACGCCTCGCCAAGGCTCGCGGTCATATTGGTCATCCCATTCTTCCTCGTCGATCGATGGGGAGGCGGGGCGGCCGGCAAAAGCGCCTGAACGCTCTTGCCGGCCGTGCACTCACTCCAGCTCGATGGCGTCCTGGATTGCCTGGGCACCATCCTTCGCGGTCATCTGTCCAGACAGGATTTCCACGGAGACATCGTTGACCACGCGCCCGACGGAAGGGCCGAGATCCTGGTCGAAGAAGTTCTGGTGCCAGGTGGACGCCGCCAGTTGATCGGCGGATTCGCGCACGAGCCGATCCTTCAGCGCATCCTCAGCGTTGACGGCCGCCGGGATGATCATGCCCTTGGCAGCAAGCTCCCGCTCGGTTTCCGGGCTGGTGAGGAAGCGCAGGAAGTCGATCGCGGCGGGGGAGGCACGCTTGGTGACACCCCAGCCGTTGAGGCCGCCCAGCGTATCGGTTGCCTTGCCGGCGCCGCCCGCGACGGTCGGGAAGGCGAAACGGCCGATATTGTCGGAGGCGAGCCCCTTGCCGTCGCCGGCATTCTTTCTCTGGTTGGGCTCGGTGTTTTCAAAGCCGAGCAGCATGGCGGCGCGGCCATCGCCGAAGGCGCCCAGCGTTTGCGGCCAGGTGGCGCCGAGATAGCCGTTCTGGAACGGCTCCAGTTTGCCAAGCGCGGCAAGCTGCTCGCCGGCCTTGATCACGGCCGGGTCCAGAAAGCCTTCGCCTTCCTTGTTCTTCGCCGCCTCGAACACCTTCTGCCCGCCATTGCGCATGACGAGATAGCTCCAGTAGAAATGCAGCGGCCACTTGTCGCCGCCACCGCCGGCAATCGGCGTGATGCCGGCGGCCTTCAGCGTCTTGACGGCGCCGAGGAAATCGTCCCAGGTCTTGATGCTGTCCGCCTTCACGCCTGCCTTGGCAAAAAGCTCCCGGTTGTAGAAGAAGCTGACGGTGCCCATCCGATAGGGAACCGCGTGGATCTTGCCGTCGAAGGTGAAGCCGTTCACCGCGGCCGGCTTGTAGGTTTTCGCCCAGGCGCCGCCATTGGCATTCATCGCCTCGGTCAGGTCCTTCAGCGCGCCCGTCTGGGCCTGCTGGCGCAGCACGCCACCACCCCAGCTGTAGAAGAAGTCCGGGGCGGCGTCCGATTGCAGCAGCGTCGGCAACTTGGCCTTGAACGCTTCGTTTTCGAGGAACTGCAGCTGGATGTCGACATCCGGATGCTGCGCCTCGTATTTCTGGGCAATCTCCTCCCAGGCCTGCACATAGGCAGGGACGGTCTCCACGTGCATCCATTTGACGACGGTCTGCGCCGACATCGCCGGTGTGCAGACAATTGCGGAAAGGGCTGTGGCCGCGGCAAGCGTGCTCAGCCAGGCGCCAACAGGCGCCCGATGATGATCGGTCATTGATGTCTCCTCCCAAGGGAAATAACCATCCTCAATTTTTCCCTTATGCGGATTAATTCAAACGACATCTGACGCGTTGTCAATCGAATTCGCCGATAATTTGAGCGGCGTGGCTTGACAACGTGCACTGCCTCGCCGCTATTTAGTTCGTATCCCTGCAAAAATATCCCTCTGCAGGTTCGGTTCCTTTCGTGAGCATCCGCTGATCCATGAAGACTGCAGACCCAGAATTGATGCGCGCGATCAACCGGTTCACGGTGCTCGACAAGATCCGCAGGCGAGGGCCGATCTCGCGGGTCGAGATCAGCGAACGCTCGCAGCTGTCCACCACCACGGTGTCTGCGATCACGGCCTCGCTGCTCGATGACGGGCTGATCCTCACGAGACACGAGGGCGATATCCGCAATACGGCGGCTCGCGGCCGCCCCCGCGTGATGCTGGAACTCAATCCGGATGCGGCCCGCGTCGTCGGCGCCAAGATCGCCACCAACCGCATCGTCTTTGCGCTGACGAATTTTTGCGGCGAGGTGCTGTCGAAGCTCACCATCCCGGTGCGGGTGGACCGTCTTCCGATCGCCGTGATCAGCGATCTCGTCGAGGATGGCGTGCGTCGCTGCGTCGTCGATGCCGGCCTGTCGCTCGGCGATATCGACACCGTGTGCCTGGGGCTTCCGGGCGTCGTTGAGCACCGCACCGGCAAGGTCCGCTCCAGCCCGGTCTTTCGCGAGACCGACGTCAATTTTGCCGAGGAGATGACCAGCCGGCTCAACCGTCCGACCATCGTGGAAAGCGATGCGCATGCGATCGCCCTTGCCCATCACTGGTTCGGCCAGGCGCGCGACCTCGATGATTTCGTCATCGTGTCGCTGGAGCAGACGCTGGGACTTGCGCTTCTGCACAATGGCCAGCTGTTTCGCGGCGCGGGCGGTCTCAGCCATAACCTCGGCGACCTCGTCCTTGGTGCAACGCTTGACGAAACGGTGAGGCTCTCGGCCATTGCCGGGGAAACAGCGATCCTTGGCGAGCAGCAGGCGAGCGGGCATTTTGCCGAAGCCGTGCGGCTCGGGCGCGGCATGGCCCATGCGCAGGCGCTGATTGCCTCCAGGGATCATCCGCTGGCGGCGGCGGCGCTGCGGGCCGGAGAGGCCGTCGGGCTTGCCATTGCCAATATCGTCACGCTCTTCGGACCGCCGCGCGTCATCATCGTCGGCCAGACGCTGTCGCTCGGGGCGATGTTCACCGACAGCCTGCGCCAGTCTTACGCGCAGGCCATTCCACGCTCGATCCGGGAGGTCGCCGAACTGGTGTTCGATGAATCGCCCGACGAGGCCTGGGCGCAAGGGGCAGCGGTCGTTGCCCTGCGCGAACTTTACGAATCGCCCTGGGGAACCACGGGCCCGGCCTTGAGCCTTTGACGGCGCGGTCGATCCAGCATCTGCATTGGGAGGAGAACCATGGAAAAGCTCGGCATTGGCATCATCGGATGCGGCAATATCTCTTCGGCCTATCTCACGGCCATGGCGTCGTTTCCGGTCCTCGATATCCGGGGCATTGCCGATCTCAACCGGGGACTGGCCGAGCAGCGCGCCGCCGAGTTCAACCTTGTCGCGCGTGGCATCGATGAACTGTTGGCCGATCCTGCCATCCAGCTGATTGTCAACCTGACGGTGCCGAAGGCGCATGTCGAGGTGGGGCTTCAGGCCCTTGCGCATGGCAAGCACACCTACAGCGAAAAGCCGCTCGGTGTTACTTTCGCAGAAGGGCAGAAACTGGCTGAGACGGCCTCCGCCCGCGGTCTTCGCATCGGTGCGGCGCCCGATACGTTTCTCGGCGGCGCCCACCAGACGGCGAGGGCGATCATCGATACGGGCGTGCTCGGCACGCCGGTCGGCGGCACGGCCACCTTCATGTGCCCCGGTCACGAGCGCTGGCATCCGAACCCGGACTTTTATTACGAAGCCGGCGGCGGGCCGATGCTCGACATGGGGCCCTATTACATCACCGATCTCGTCAACCTTCTGGGGCCGGTCGCGCGGGTGGCGGGCTTTGCGATTGCGCCGCGCAGCGAGCGCATCATCACCAGCGAGCCGCGCAACGGACAGAAAATTCCGGTCCATATTCCCACGCATGTCTGCGGTGTCATGGCCTTTGAAAGCGGCGCCATCGTTCAGATCGGCATGAGCTTTGATGTGGCAGGCCACAAGCATGTGCCGATCGAGGTCTACGGTACGGAAGGCACGCTGATCGTTCCGGACCCCAACCGGTTCGGCGGCGAGATCGAGCTGTTGAAGAAGGGTGGCGCCTTCGAGCCGCAGGCCACCACCGAACCCTATGCCGATGGCAATTTCCGCTCTCTTGGCGTTGCCGACATGGCGCATGCCATCCTGTCCGGCCGCCCGCACCGTGCCAATGGCGATCTGGCGCTGCATGTGCTGGAGGTCATGGAAGCCTTCGGGCGCGCCTCGGACACGGGCGAGACCGTCACTATCACCACACGACCGGAGCGGCCGGCGCCGCTCAAGCAATCACTGCTGAACGGCGAGCTTGCTCGCTGACACTGATTTGGAGGAGACCAAGATGCGCGAAGCTTTGATCGTATGGGGTGGCTGGAGCGGCCACGAACCGCAGGAATGCGCCCATATCATAAGGGATATTCTCCAGGAGGACGGTTTCAAGGTCTATCTGGAAAACACCACCGAGGCCTTTGCCGATCCGTCGATCCATGACCTGTCGCTGATCGTGCCGATCATGACCATGTCGAAGATCGAGAAGGAGGAGGCAAAGAACCTTGCCGCCGCTGTCGAGGGTGGTGTCGGCATTGCCGGCTATCACGGCGGCGCCGGCGATGCCTTCCGCGAATGTGTCGAATATCAGTTCATCATCGGCGGCCAGTGGGTCGCCCATCCGGGCAATATCATCGATTACACCGTGAACGTTACCCGGCCGGACGATGCGGTCATGGAAGGCATCGGCGATTTCCCCTACACGTCCGAGCAGTATTACATGCATGTCGATCCCTCCAACGAGGTTTTGGCGACGACGACGTTTCGCGGTGATCATGCCTACTGGATCGACGGGGTGGTGATGCCGGTCGTCTGGAAGCGCAATTACGGCAAGGGCCGCGTGTTCTATTCGTCGCTTGGCCATGTCGCCAAGGAATTCGACGTGCCGCAGATGCGCACGATCTTTCGTCGCGGCGCACAGTGGGCGGCTCGCTGAACGCGGCCTCCGCGTCTTGTCACCACCGACATCTCCTCAACATCTCCATGCCCCGAAAAGGGGCGTGGGGAAGGGCTGCGTCGCCTTTCGACTTGTCGCTCTGCAGGAAGCGGCTGCGTCGTTTCCTTTTCCTCGTTTTCGCTGCCTGAAAGCCGCACGCGGCACGTGCGTGTCCTGCGCAGGGCGGAACAAAACGTGTCGAAATGGCATCTTGTCGTCTACCAAACAGGAAGGACCGCCCTATCTAACCGGATCTTCAAGGAGGGCGCATGACGGAAATCTCAACGACGAAAGCCAAAACCGGCGTCGAGGGACTGGACGACATTCTGGCGGGTGGCCTCACGCGCCGCCACGTCTTCCTGCTGGAAGGCGCTCCCGGAACGGGCAAGACGACGGTTGCCATCCAGTTTCTTCTGGAAGGTGCTGCAAACGGCGAGCGGTGCCTTTACATCACCCTGTCGGAGACGGAGGAGGAACTGCGCGACAGCGCCCGTTCCCACGGCAAGGACATTGACGGCGCCGTCGAGATTTTCGAGCTTGTTCCCCCCGAAAGCCTGCTGGATGCCGATCAGCAGCAGAGCCTTCTCTACTCCGCCGACCTCGAGCTTGGCGAAACGACCAAGCTGATCTTCCAGGCTTTCGAGCGAGTGAGGCCGCATCGGGTGGTGATCGACAGCCTGTCGGAAATCCGCCTGTTGGCGCAAGGGTCGCTGCGCTACCGCCGCCAGATTCTGGCCATGAAGCATTTCTTCTCGCGCTCGGATGCAACGGTCCTACTGCTTGATGACATGACGTCGGATGCAGCCGACAAGACCGTGCACAGCGTCGTCCACGGCGTCATCCATCTTGAACAGCTGGCGCCGGAATACGGCTCCGAGCGCCGTCGGCTGCGGGTGCTGAAATATCGCGGGCAGGCGTTTCGTGGCGGCTATCATGATGTCGTCATCCGCACCGGTGGCCTTGCGGTCTTCCCGCGATTGCGCGCAGTCGAACACCGGACGGGCTTTGCGCGAACAATTCTGCAGACGGGCATTGCTGCGCTGGACAAGCTTCTCGGCGGCGGTGTCGATCGCGGGTCGAGCACGTTGCTGCTTGGTCCGGCCGGCACGGGCAAAACCCTGTTCTCGCTGCAATTTGTCAAAGCCGCGGTCGAGCGTGGCGAGCGCGCCGCCATCTTCATCTTCGACGAGGAACTGGGGCTGCTGTTCTCAAGGACCCGGGCGATGGGGCTGGACCTTGAAGGTATGCGGGACAAGGGTCTCGTCCATGTCGAACAGCTGGACGCGGCGGAATTGTCGCCGGGCGAATTTACCCAGCGCGTGCGCGACCGCGTCGCAAGCTTTGATGCAAAGACGGTCGTCATTGACAGCATCAACGGCTATCAGGCGGCGATGCCCGAAGAAAATGCGCTGGTGCTGCATATGCATGAGTTGCTGCAATACCTGAACCGGCAGGGCGCCAACACCTTCATCACGGTGGCGCAGCATGGATTGGTCGGCGACATGAAATCGCCGGTGGATGTCACCTATCTCGCCGACACCGTCATCCTTCTGCGCTATTTCGAGGCGCAGGGTCGCGTGCGCCGGGCAATCTCGGTGATCAAGAAGCGCACAGGCCCGCACGAGGAAACGATCCGCGAATACAAGATCGGCGAAACCGGTCTGACGCTGGGCGATCCTCTCTCCGACTTCCAGGGCGTCTTGCGCGGCGTTCCGGAATTTGTCGGCGACCAGCCTCTCTTGCCCACGCTCCGGGAGGACGGCTCCCATTCCTAACCGTGCCGTTTTTGGTCTGATCCATGCTCCGCTTGGCCGCGATGCGCAGATTGCTGCCTCCCTGCTGCAGGAAGCAGATGTCGTTTCCAGGCCGGTTCCGTCGATGGACGTGCTGGTGGCGAGCCTGACTGACGATGTGGCGTTTGTGGTGATCACGGAAGAGGCGCTGCGCTCGGCGGATCTGCGTCCGCTCGCAAGGTGGATCGAGACGCAGCCAAGCTGGTCCGATCTTCCCATCATCATCCTGACAGCACGCGGTGGCGGTCCGGAGCGCAATCCGGCGGCGGCGCGGCTTTCGGATGTGCTCGGCAATGTCAGCTTCATCGAACGGCCCTTTCACCCCACCTCCTTCATCAGCGTTATCCGCTCGGCCCTGCGCGGGCGGCGCCGGCAATATGAGGCGCGGCTGCGCATGGAGGCGCTCGACGAGGGAGAACGGCGCCTGCAGACGGCGCTGGAGGCTGGTCGCCTCGGCGCCTGGGAACTGGATCTGGCAAGCGGTGAGCTGATGGCTTCAGCTGCATTCAAGGGCATTTTCGGGCGCGACCCGGAGGATGGCTTCACCTACGAGGATCTGCTCTCCGCCATCCATCCGGATGACGTCGAGCGGATGTGCCAGGCGGTGGCTGAGACGCTGGAGGCAGGGTCCGATTACACCATCGCCTACCGCACTGTCTGGCCTGACGGGTCCATCCACGGCGCCGAAATCCGCGCCCAGCTTCAGCGGGACCGTGCCGGCCGGCCTGTCCGCCTCGTCGGCGTGTCTGCCGACATCACCGAGCGCCTGCAGGCCGAGGAGCAGCAACGGCAGCTCAACGAAATGCTGGAGGAGAGGGTTGCCGAGAGAACCCGGGCGCTACGCGAGGCGCATGAGGAGATGCTGGCGCAGGTCAGCCAGCGCGAAAGGGCCGAGGAGCAGCTTCGCCAGGCCCAGAAGATGGAGGCGATCGGGCAGCTCACCGGCGGTGTCGCGCATGATTTCAACAATCTGCTGATGGCGGTTCTCAGCAATCTCGAACTGCTGCGCAAGCATGTGAGCGGTGACGTCAAGGCGACCCGTCTGATCGACGGTGCCTTGCAGGGCGCACGGCGCGGCGCCTCCCTGACGCAGCGTCTGCTGGCCTTCGCGCGCCGCCAGGACCTGCAGGTCGGCCCGGTCAATCTCGTCAACTTGGTGACGGAGATGGAAGACCTCTTGCAACGGTCGGTCGGCTCGCGCATCGCCATTTCCGTGAGCGTTCCCGAACACATTCCCCAGGTCTTGGCAGATGCGAACCAGGTGGAGCTTGCGCTTCTCAATCTGGCCGTCAACGCGCGCGATGCGATGCCCGATGGCGGCGCGTTGCGCATTCAGTTGCGGCAGGTGGATCAACTGGCAGGGCCCGATATACTGGCACCCGGCGCCTATGTGGTGCTGTCCGTCATCGATGAGGGGCAGGGCATGGATGCCGATACGCTGCAGAAGGCGATCGAACCGTTCTTTTCCACCAAGGAACTGGGCAAGGGCACCGGCCTTGGCCTGTCGATGGTGCACGGTCTGGCACTGCAATTGAACGGTCAGTTGAAGCTCGACAGTACGCCGGGCGTGGGGACGACGGCCGAGCTGTGGATCCCGGTTTCCACCGAGACCCCCCAGCGAATGGAGCAAGCGGGCGCCTTGGCCTCGCCCCACGACAGAACCGGCCCGAAGCGGATCCTGCTGGTGGATGACGATGTGTTGATCGCCATGAGTTCGGCTGACATGCTGAGCGATCTCGGTCATGATGTGGTGGAAGCCCATTCCGGCAAGGAGGCGCTTGATCTTCTGGAGACGAGCGCGCCCTTCGACCTCCTGATCACGGACTATTCCATGCCCGGCATGACAGGCGCGGAACTCGCCAGAGCCGCGCGGGAAAAGTTGCCGTCTCTCTCCATCCTCATGGCCTCCGGTTACGCGGATCTGCCGTCCGGCATCGAGATCGACGTGGCGCGCCTGGCCAAACCCTATACCCAGGAGCAACTGGCGCAGATGATCGACAAGGTGTGTTAAGGGCTTACAACAGCTCGTTCTTTGCGCACCCGGCGTGACCACATGTACCGTGCCTGCGACATGCAAGGCGCGAGACATCATCGCTGACGCCTGACCCGCATCGATTGTCCCCGTCAACGCGGGCGGTCCGGTCTGCGTGGGGGCAGAACAATCCCCTGTTCAAACCAGATATAGAGAAAACATTCCGCACCGTTGACGGCTGGATATTATTTTTGCTTGCCGCGAATTTCGGCAGACTCCGCAATTTACATTTTTAAAAATGAATTATAGCCTCTTGATAATGCTTTAATGACATAATGAGACGGCGACAGTGAGCGCGATTGATTTGCAACGTCCGGTGGGGCTCGAGGCTCTCGAAAAGCGCCTGGAGCTAGATCTTCTGTGGCTCGGCCAGCCGCCGAAGGCCTGGATGCCGTCGAGTGAGGCCGAGGGCGCCGACGTGCTCGATGTCGCGGTGGTGGGCGCTGGCCTTTGCGGGCTTGTGACACTGGCCGCGCTTCGCAAGATCGGCATTTTCAATGCACGCGCCTATGACCGCAGCCCCGCCGGCAGCGAGGGGCCCTGGATCACCTATGCGCGCATGGAAACGCTGCGGACCCGCAAGGAAGCGGTCGGGCCTGCGCTCGGCATTCCCTCGCTTACCTTCCGTGCCTGGTTCGAGGCGCAATTCGGCGCGGAGGCCTACCTGGCCATGGATCTCATCCCGCGGCCGATGTGGATGGATTATCTCGTCTGGTATCGGCGCGTGCTGGCGCTCGATGTCGTGAACGAGACGGCGCTGACCCGCCTCGATATTCGTCCGGATGGTCTTCTTTCGCTTGAACTTGAAAACGCGGACGGCGTCGAGACCGTGCTCGCGCGCCGCGTCGTTCTTGCGACCGGTCTCGATGGTCTCGGCGCGCCGACCATGCCGGCGGTCGCAAGCCGCGTGTCGTCGCGCTTCGTCTGCCATGGCGCGGATCTGATCGACATGGCGTTGCTGAAGGGCAAGCGCGTGGCCGTCGTCGGGGCAGGGGCCTCGGCAATGGACAATGCCGCAGCCGCACTTGAGGCCGGTGCAGCGCGCGTCGATATCTTCGTGCGTCGCGCCGATATTCCGCGCATCGACAAGTTCACAGGCATCGGCAGCCAGGGCATGACGCATGGCTATCTGGGACTGCCGGACGCCGACAAGTGGACCTATATGGTTGCCGGCGAGCGCGCGCAGATCCCGCCGCCGCGGCACAGCGTGCTGAGGGTCACGCGGCATGCCAATGCGCATTTTCATCTGGCAAGCCCGGTCGAGGATCTCGTCGAGCGGGACGGTGCCGTCGATGTCGTGACACCCAAGGGGCGCTACGGCGCCGACCTCGTGATCTTCGCCACCGGCTTCTCGGTGGATTTTTCCGCGCGGCCGGAATTTTCTGCGCTGGACGACAAGATCCTGCTCTGGCGCGATGCCTACACGCCGCCGGCCGGATGGGAGCATGCCGGCATCGCCGCCACGCCTTATCTCGGCCCGGCCTTCGAATTCCAGCCGAAGCCGGGGCTCGATCCGCAGACGGCAGCGGCCATCTCGCGCATCTCCTGCTTTGCCTATCCGGCCGTTCCCTCCCACGGCAAGATCACCAGCGGCATTCCCTCGATCAGCGAGGGCGCGGCGCGGCTGGCAACGGGTCTTGCCCGCTCGCTATTCGTCGAGGACCGCGCCTGGCATCTCGACCGATTCATGACCTTCGAGACGCCGGAGCTTTTCGGCGACGAATGGACCGATGCCGATACATATGAGGACATTTTGCGTGGCTGAGACCGAAACGGCACCCGAACTGCAGATTTTTTACGGGATTTCATCGCCCTGGGCATATTTCGGTGCGGAACGTGCCGTGGCCATCGCGCGTCGCAACGGTGCAGCGGTTCGTCTGCGGCCCATCCGCATCATCGAGGCAAACGGCGGAATTCCGCTGCGCACGCGCCCCGATGCACGCCAGCTCTATCATGAAATCGAGCTCCGCCGCTGGCGCGAATTTCTCGGCATGGCCCTGAACCTCAAGCCAAAATTCTATCCGTGCCGCACCATCGAGCCTGCCGCGCAGGCAGTCATTGCCCTGCAGGCGGCGGGGCTCGACGCGCTCTCCTTTTCCTTTGCCGTCCAGCGCGCGCTTTGGGCCGAGGATCGCGATATCGCCGATCTCGACACCCTGCGGGCGATTGCAATGTCCACCGTCGGCGCGGATGCGGCCGCGCTTGTGGTCGAGCACCAGCCGCCGGCAATTGTCGCGGAATGGCAGGGCAATCTCGCCGAGGCCGAGCAGCGCGGCATTTTCGGAACGCCGACCTATGTCGTCGGCGACGAACTCTTCTGGGGACAGGATCGTCTCGACTTCGTGGACAGGGCTTTGAACGCCCGTAACGCGACCCTTGCACGAAAGGAAGCCATCTGATGACCGATGCAATCCCGGCCGAAGCCAAGTCACTGCATGAGGGCGCCATCATTGTCGACGGGCTGCAGACCTGCCAGTGGAGCCGGTCGATTTTCGAGGAAATGCGCGCCGGCGGCCTGACGGCGGTCAACGTTTCCTCGCTGTTGTGGGAGAATTTCCGCGAAGGCATCGGCTATGTCTCCGAATTGAAGCGCTTCCTGCGCGAGAACGACGACATCCTGCGGCCGGTCCGCACGGTGGCCGATATTCACGCGGCAAAGGCCGAGAACAAGACCGGCATCATCATCGGCTGGCAGAACACCTCGCCGCTCGAGGACAAGCTGGATTATGTCGAAATCTTCAAGGATCTCGGCGTCGGCATCATGCAGCTGACCTACAATACCCAGAACTATTCGGGCGCCGGTTATCTGGAAGAGGTCGACAGCGGCCTGACCGGCTTTGGCCGCGAGATCTTGTCCGAGATGAACCGCGTTGGCGTGCTCTGCGATCTGAGCCATGTCGGCGACAAGACCAGCGCCGACGTGATTGCGCGCTCCAAAAGCCCGGTCTGCATTTCGCACGTCCTGCCGCGGGCGCTCAAAGATGTGAAGCGCAACAAGCCCGACGAACTGTTCGTGGCCTGCGCCGAAAAGGGTGGCCTGATCGGCGTCAGCCTGTTTGCGCCCGGGCTTGCCGCCGGAAACGATGCCACCGTCGAGGATTATCTCGATGCCATGGCCTATATCATCGATCTGGTCGGTGAGGATCATGTCGGCATCGGAACGGATTTCTCGCTGGACCGTCCGCGCCCCGGCCCCTGGCTGCTCTGGGCCAATAAGGACAAGGGCACGGCCCGCAAACTCACCGAATTCGGCAATGTGAAGATCAACAAGCCGAAGGGCATCGAGCGGATGACCGAAATGCCGAACCTGACGGCGCGGATGCTGGCGCGCGGCTGGAGTGCCGATCTCGTGCGCAAGCTCCTCGGCGGCAACTGGCTTCGTGTCCTGGATCAGGCCTGGACACCGACGCCCTGATCGCGGCTGCGTCAGCAATGCATTGCCAAGACTGAACCTGCGTGGCGATCACGGGACGTGTTCGCCGACAACCGACAGACGGAGATGACAATGGACACGAACAAACGCATGACGCAATTCTTCGCCCGCACCGGCCTTGTCGCGGCCGGGCTGCTGGCGCTTTCGGGCGTGGCCTTGGCACAGGATGCCTCCGTGAAGGGCACCGTCAACATCGTCGGCTTTTCCGGCGTCTTTGCGGAAAACTACCAGAAATTCGTCATCGACCCCTTCAAGGCCAAGTATCCCGATATCACCGTCACCTACCAGCAGAGCAAGAATTCGGCGGAAACGCTTGCCCTGCTCACGCTGCAAAAGGCCGATCCGAAGATCGACGTGGCGCTGATCGACGTGGCCGTTGCCATCAAGGCGGCAAAGGGCGGAATTTTTGCGAAGCTCGATCCCTCCAAGGTGAAAGTGCTCGACGAGATGCCCGCCTGGGCGCGCCTCGAGGGCGATCAGGCCGTGGCCTTTTCGCAGGATAACCTGGCGATCCTCTATAACACCGAGACGGTAAAGCAGCCTCCGACCAGCTGGACGGATCTCGCCGATCCGAAATACAAGGGCCGGATCGCCGCCAAGCTCAGCGATACGCGCGGCGTCATCCTGTTGCCCATCCTCGACAAGATTGCCGGCACCGACTACAAGACGAGCATCGATCCGGCGCTGGATTTCCTGAAGAAGATGGCGCCCAACGTCTCCACCTGGGAACCGGCACCCGATTGCTACGCGGTGATCCAGAGCGGCGAAGCGGACCTGTCGATCTGCTGGAACGGCCGCGCGCAGTATCTGCACGACACCCAGGGCGGCAAGATCGGCGTTGCGGCACCGAAGGAAGGCTCGATCGGCCAGACGAATACGATTGGCCTAGTCGAAAATTCCAAGAATGCCGAGGCAGCGCAGCTGTTCATCAATTATGCCCTCGGCACCGAGGCGCAGGCGACATTCGCGGAAAAGAGCTTCTACGGTCCGGTCAACACCAAGGTGAGCCTGCCGGATGCCGTGGCTGTCCGCATCTACGGGTCTAAGGAGGCCCAGGCCGCCCAGATGTCGCTCGACTGGAACTTCGTCGCCGACAAGTATGCGGCCTGGATCCAGCGCATCACCCGCGAAGTCATCGCACTCAACTGACCCTCAGGGAGAACCGGCGGCCATGGCTGATCATCACGTCGTCATCGACCAACTCGTGAAGACCTATCCGGGCGCGCCGAAACCTTCCGTCGACAGCGTCAGCTTCTCCTTGCCGCGCGGCGAGATGCTGGCGCTTCTCGGACCATCGGGCTGCGGTAAGACGACGATCCTGCGGATGATCGCCGGCCTTGTCGACCCGACGTCGGGGGCGATCCGGATCGACGGTCGGGACGTGTCGTCGATCCCCGTGCACAAGCGCAACATGGGCATGATCTTCCAGGCTTATGCCCTGTTTCCCCACATGACGGTGGCCGAGAACATTTCCTTTGGTCTGGAAATGCGCAAGGTCGGGCGAAGCGAGCGGGAGGAGCGTGTCCTGAAGGCGCTCGATCTCGTCAAGCTTACGGGCCTTGGCGGGCGCAAGGTAAGCCAGCTCTCCGGCGGCCAGCAGCAGCGTGCGGCGATTGCCCGCTCGCTGGTGATCGAGCCGGAACTTCTGCTTCTCGACGAGCCGCTGTCCAATCTCGATGCCAAGCTGCGTGACGAGATGCGGGATGAAATCCGCGACATCCAGGCGCGCACGGGTGTCACGGCGATCTTCGTGACGCATGACCAGGACGAGGCGCTGTCGATGGCCGACCGGCTGGCGGTGATGTCGGCGGGCCGGCTGGAGCAGATCGGCACGCCGCGCGAAATCTTTGACCGGCCGCAGACCCAGTTCGTTGCCTCCTTCATCGGCGCGGGAACCTTCTTCAAGGGCAAGGTGGTCGAGCCCGGCCTTGCCATGGTCGAGGGGCTGAAGCCGCTGCGCTTTACCAGTCATGCGAGGCTCGGTTCGACCGTGCAACTGCTGATCCGTCCCCACCGGCTGGTCCTGGCAACCGATGCAGGCCAGCCGAACAGCTTTACCGGCACGGTCGAGCATGTCGTCTATCGCGGCCAGACGCTCACCCTGCAGGTGCGCTGCGGTGACAGGCTGTTGCAGGCCGATCTGCCGACGCATGCCGGCGTGCTGCCGGAAAAGCAGAGCGAGGTCACGCTGTCTGTGGCTGCCGAGGATGTCACGCTGGTGGGCGAGGAGGCACCATGAGTGCCGCGCCTGCCACAGGCTCCCCCCGAAGCGGGGGGAACTCCCGCGCGCTGCTGCTGATGCTGCTTCTGCCGGGGCTTGCCGCCCTGATGGTGACCTTTCTTCTGCCGCTGATCTGGCTGCTGCGCGCCTCGTTTGCCTCCGACACGACCAGCGCGTTCGGCGGTGGCGATGTCACGCTCGAGTCCTACCGGGCGGTGCTGTTTGATCCGTTCTACTGGCAGGTGGCCTGGAACACGCTGGTGCTCGGCTTCAACGTCGCCGTGCCCGCGGTCGTTCTCTCCTATCCGATCGCGCTCTTTCTCACCCGCACCACCAGCCGGTTTCGCGGCGTGCTGACGGCGCTTGCCGTTGCGCCGCTGCTGACATCCTCCGTCGTGCGCACCTATGGCTGGATGGTGATCCTCGGGGATCGTGGCGTGATCAACAGCGGGCTGCAGGCGCTGTCGCTGACCGGTGGCCCCATTCGCCTGTCCAACAACAGTCTGGGCGCGACGGTTGCCCTGGTCGAGATCCTGATGCCCTATGCCATTCTCGCCATGCTGAGCGGCTTTGGCCGGCTCAATCTGCAGCTGGAGGAAGCGGCCGCCATGCTCGGCGCCAACCGCTTGAAAGTGTTCACCCGCATTATCCTGCCGCTTAGCCTGCCGGGCGTGCTGACGGCGGCCCTGTTGGTCTTCGTTCTGGCCATCTCCTCCTTCGTCACGCCGCGGCTGATGGGCGGCGGGCGCGTCTTCGTGCTGGGGACGGAAGTCTTCAACGAGGCGACTGTGACGCTCAACTGGCCGCTGGCTGCCGCTCTTTCCGTCATGCTGCTCGTTCTGTTCAGCAGCATCATCCTACTCTACCAGCGCGCGCTGAGCGCGCTCGAGACGTGAGGCACGCCATGGCGGACAAGAATTTCCTTCCCAGGTTGTCCTGGGCCATCCTGATCACGCTGCTCTATCTCTTCCTGCTGGCGCCGATCATCATCGTCTTCATCATTTCCTTCGATACCCGCCAGTATCTGGCCTTTCCGCCCGAGAGCCTGTCCTTCGGCTCCTACGTCAAGGTCTTCCACAATGCGAAGTTCGTCTCCGCCTTCTGGCGAAGCCTTGCCATCGGGGCGGTCGTCGGCTTCGTGGCGGTATCGGCCGGCATGCTGCTTTCGCTGTCTCTGGTGCGCTACAGATTTCGCGGACGGGGAGCGGTGAATTTCCTCATTCTGGCGCCGTTCCTGGTGCCGCATATCGTGCTGGCCGTTGGGATCATGCTGGTGATTGCGCCGATCGGTCTCCTGGACAGCTATCCGGGCATCGTGCTTGCGCATCTCGGCATCACCATTCCTTACACGGTGCGCACCATCACCATGAGCCTCACGGCGGTCGATGCGCGTGTCGAAGAGGCGGCACGGGTGCATGGCGCATCGCCGCTGATGGTCTTCTGGCGGATCACTTTGCCGCTGGTGCGCCCGGGCCTGGTGGCCGGCGGCGTGATCGCCTTTCTGATTTCCTTCGACGAAGCGACGATCTCGCTGTTCATCGTGTCGGTGAAGGCCTCGACGCTGCCGACGGAGATCTATCACTATCTCGAGCACTCTACCGACCCACAGATCGCAGCACTCTCGGTCATCCTCATCCTCATCTCGGTTGTCGTGGTGATCGGGGTGGAAAGGCTGATCGGCCTGCGCAAGGCGCTCTGACATGCAGGTTGAAACGAGGTCCGGCACCGTCGAGGGTTTTCAAGAAAATGGCTACGCCGTCTTTCTCGGCGTTCCCTATGCAGCTCCAATCACGCCCGAGCGCCGCTTTGCCGCGCCACAGCCGGTGGAGCGCTGGTCCGGCATTCGCAAGGCAGACAGGCTGAGCGCCGTCTGTCCGCAGATCCCGACCTATGGCCCGGTCGGAACAGCTGCCACCTCCAGCCTCGATGTCGGCGAGGATTTCCTGACGCTCAACATCCGCACGCCTTCGCTCGATGGTTCAGCGCCCGTTCTGGTCTGGATCCATGGCGGCGGCTATGCGGTCGGATCGGCCAACGAGGCTGTGCTGCAGAGCGGTGCCTTTGCCGCAAGCGGCATTGTCGAGGTCACCGTCAATTACCGGCTGGGCGCGCTCGGCTTCCTGCACCTCAGCGACGGGTCGCCGGACAATCGTGGCCTGCTCGACCAGATCGCCGCGCTTCAATGGGTGAAGGAAAACATTTCGGCCTTTGGCGGCGATCCGGCGCGGGTGACGCTGGCGGGACGATCGGCCGGCGGCTTTTCCGTCGCCGCCCTCATAGCCATGCCGCAGGCGAGGGGGCTGTTTTCCAAAGCCATGCCGCAGAGCGGGGCAAGCACCGCCATCGCAACCACGGACGATGCCGTAAAGCTCAATCGACGCTTCCTCGCATATCTGCAGGCGGATGAGGCGGCGCTTCACACGATGCCCATCGAGCGGCTGCTGATCGCCCAGCGCGACCTTTGCAACCAGTCCTACACGCACCACGATTTTGCCCGCGATGGCTCGGCCGCCATGCTCGGCGTTCCCTTCGTGCCGGTCATCGACGGCGTCTCTCTTCCCCGCCATCCGGAAGAGGCCGCGCTGCTTGGTAAAACGGCTGACGTGCCGATGATGATCGGATGCACCACGGCGGAATATTCGACGCATGCGACGGCGCAGCCGCCGATGGATTTTGGCGATGCGGCAAGGCTTCTGCATGAACGGGTCCAGCCCATGGGGTGGACCGGCGCCGAAATCATCGGGCGATACCGTGAGGCGCTGCCGGACCATTCGCCCCTCGGCATCTGGCGCGCCATCGGCGGCGACCTCGTGTTCCAGAACCCGGCGACTCGCTTTGCCAGGCTGCACGCCGTCCGCCAGCCGGTCTACAAATATCTCTACGGTGCAATTGAAGCCGACGAACTGGGGGAAAGACATGGCGCCGAAGTGGCCGATGTCTGGTATCGCCGCGGCATGGATGTGGCGCGGCTTCCCGCTCGCCACGCAGTCAGTGACCCGCTCTTTGCCGAAAGCGTACACGCGGTCTGGGCCTCGTTCATCCGCGATCATCAGCCGGTAACGCCAGCCGGTCTCTGGCCCCGCTATTGTCGCGAGGAACCGACAGTCTTGCGCCTGCAGCGCAGGGCAGGTTTTTCGTTTGAAACCGATCCGTTCGATGCCCGCACCAGATTTTGGCAGCATGACGATGCTGCATAGGCTCACCTGCACATGTCTTAGGCCGGCCACGCGGCGTCGCTATCCTTCCCGTACCGCATCATCGACAATGGACCGGTGATTCGGGATGTCCAAGTCCACAGGAGCATTGATGCCGCCTGAATACCTCGATACCCGCCAGCTGGAAGCATTCGTTGCGGTCATCTCGATCGGCAGCATGACCGGTGCTGCAAAGGCGCTGGGAAAGTCGCAGCCTGTCGTGACCCGCCTGATCCAGGATCTGGAGCACGAATTGGGGTTTCCGCTTTTGCATCGCAACGGCCCGCGCATCGGGCCGACCGCGCAAGGCATTGCCTTCTTTGCAGAGGCCGAGCTGTTCCTGAGTGGCTTGAGGACGATCAGCGAGCGGGCCCGAAAGATCGAATCGTCACAGGCAAAGGCCATCGAACTCGCATCCATCCCGGCCATTGCGGCCGGCATCGTTCCGCTGGCCCTGCAGGATCTCCCCGCCGAGCTCTTTCCCGCCCATGTCCATGTACAGAGCATTGCGTCGGAGAGCGTGGTTCAGGCGGTTGTGGCACGGACGGCCGATGTCGGCATCGCGAGCCTGCCGCTCGACAATCCCGGCGTCGATGTGCACTGGATCGGCGAGGTGCCCTGCGTCGCCGTGGTGGCCGCCGGTGATCCTTTGGCCAGCCGCGAGGCAATCCGTCCGGAAGACCTGAAGAGCCGCCGCCTGATCGCGTCCGCCAATCCTTACCGGCTGCGGATGCGCATCGACGAGGCGCTTGCGGAATTGTCGATCGAGCCGGGCGGCGTCATCGACAGCAATGCCACCTATGTCTCGCTGTCGCTGGCGCGCGCGGGGCTTGGCGTCGCCATCGTCGAATCGGTGACGCTGAGCGGGCTGCCTGTGGCCGATGTCGTCGTGGTGCCGCTTGCCTTTCACATCCCCTTCTACTGGGGCGTGATTACCGCAACCGGCGCACCTCTGCCGTCCACCGTGCAGCGTCTGATCGCCGCGATCGAACGGCGGGCGAACGCCTTGCCCAACTATCGCCGGCATGAGCACATCGTCTCGCCGAAGAGCGGCTGAACCATCACGTCGCGCAGGGGGGCAGGGGCGGCGAGGCTGGATGTCGATATCTCAAGATGGCTGATCTCTACTCTGTCGCAGAGTGTCTTGCGCGCAAGGCCCGCGGTGGATGGCCGAAATGGCCCTTGAAGCGTGTAGAGAAACTGGCCGCATAGCCATAGCCCACTTCCGCTGAGATTTGTGAGACAGACAGGTCGGTGTCCAGAAGTAGTCGGCGGGCCTCGTTCATGCGCAGGCTGTCGATGAACTGCGCGACCGACACGCCATAGAGCCGTTTGAAACCGTAGAAGAGTTTCGTGCGATTGACCCCGACCCGCCGGCTGAGCGTCTGGATATCCGGGGGATCTTTGTAGCAACCCTCGAGTATCATGTGCGCGGTCCGCACGGCCGCAATATCGGCCTGGCTCAGCCTTTGCGCTGCTGCCTTGCGCGTCTGCGCGACACCGTCGATGGCAGAGAGGATGATGTCCTGAGCCTTAGTGGTCACGAAGGCCGCGTCGAGCATGCTCGTATAGCCGCGGCCGAGAATGGCCTGCGTCGTGCTGCGCAGGGTCGGCGTGAAAGCCAGGGGATAATGCATCCGCTCCTCATCGCCCTCGGGCAGCTGATCGCGCAGCCGGATGCCGAAAAACCCCTCGATCCAGTCGGGACGACAGGCAATCGTGACGAAAGTCTGGCGCTGCTCGGCAGGCACACGCTCCCGAATGCGATCATCCGCCCCGGCCAGGAGAACGCCCGCCGCATTATCGGTAAGTTCCGGCCGTACCTCACGGCCGATCCAGGTCTCGATCGAGACATCGAAGCCGAAATGGAAACGAAAGAGGCCATCGTCGCAGATCTCGTAGCGCCGTTCCTCCTGAAAGGTGCAGTTGGCCACGAGAACGCGCATGTCGGGGGTATTCACGTAGAGGAGATGACCCTCGCCCTCATCGACGTTCAGCCGCTTTGAGGTGCATTCGAACCATCCGTTCTTGTCCTGTTGAAGCTGGCTGTCGTCCACGATCCCCGCATCAACAAGCTGTGAAAAACTCCCCCACCGAAACGGCTTGCTCACCTTTGTCTCCATTCCCGCCAGCGCAAGCGTTATTGGTCCTGTTGCATAATGCGTGCAAGCACATCAAGCCACGGCGGCGCTGCTGATACTGCTGATTTCGAAGTTTTTGCTGCTTCGAGAAAAAGACGATACACCATCGGGAATGGCATCTCTCCATAAAATCGAATTTCGGAATCACCGTTGTTCGGGACGGCAGTGTTGCGTGCAGATTGCATGGCATGAAAAGGGTGAGGGGAATGAAGATGACTGGCTCGAACGGTTTTCCTGCTGCAGCTTGCCGCGGGAAGGAACACCACTATTCTGCGATAGGCAGAAAGCGTCGGGCGATGCGGGCCTCCACCAGCGTTCTCGCCGTCATTCTCGGCGGCTCCCTTGGTCAGCCGGCTCGTGCGGATTCCGTCTATTGGAACGGTCCGGCAGGCGGTGACTGGTTCAGCGACAGCAACTGGGTCTGGGACGGACACACCCCTGCGGCCGGCGACACCGCAACCATCAACACGTCCGGTCCCTTGATCGGGGCCGGCACGACCGGATCTGCGGGTACGCTCCTCGTCGGCACGGGACAGACGGGCTCGCTGAGCATCAACGGCACCCTTGCCAATACCAGCGCCACACTCGGCTACAGCGCTGCCGCCGAAGGCACGGTGACGGTGGGCGGCACATGGACTGTCTCGGGTTCGCTCTATGTCGGCAATGACGGCGAAGGTACTGTTTCGATCGGCGGCGGCTCGGTCACTGCGGGCACGACCTATCTCGGCGCAGGTGTCACCGGCACCGGCGCACTGACGGTTGCTGGTCTTGGCCAGTTTTCCACCGGGTTCCTCTATGTCGGTTACGGTGGCAATGCCAACGGTCCAGGCGGCAAGGGGACGCTGACCGTCACCGCCGGTGACGTCACCAGTGCCGGCGCGATCATCGCCGACGGCATTGCCTCCAGCGGCACGGCAACCCTTTCCGGTTCTTCCAGTGAATGGAACAATACCGGCATTCTGAGCGTCGGCGGCGGCGGCATTGGCAGCCTGACGATCGAGAACGGCGCAACGATGAACAATAACGGTGATTTCGCCATCGGCGGCCTGACCTCAAGCGCCGGTAGCAGCGTCTCCGTCACCGGGACGGGGTCGACGCTGGACATCACCGGCGGCCTGATCGTCGGCAATGCCGGCAGCGCCACGCTAACCGTGGAGGATGAGGCGACGGTGACGAGTGCCAGCGCCCTGATCGGTCGTCATTCCGCAAGTTCCGCCACCGTCACCGGTTCCGGCTCGTCCTGGTCCACCGGCGCACTGGTCATCGGCGGTGACAGCGGAGATGCCAGCGGCACGCTGGGCGAGGGCACGCTGACGATCTCGGATGGGGGCGCGGTCAGCAGCACATCGGCACGGCTCGGCGATGTCTTCGGAGCTGAGGGCTCGCTGATTGTCGATGGCGCTCTCTCCGGCTGGACGATTACCGGCGGCAATCTCGAAATCGGAAGCTCCGGCACGGGCTCAGTCACGATCCGCAACGGCGCGACGCTCAGCTCCGCCAATGCAATCCTTGGCCAGAATGCCAATGCCAGCGGCACGGCGACCATCACCGGCACCGGCAGTTCCTGGACTGCCAGCGGCAATATCTATGTCGGCAATGGCGGCGATGGTGACCTCTCGGTGCGTGCGGGCGCCACTGTCAGCAGCGACGCCGGCTATGTCGGCACGATGGCCGGCTCCAATTCGTCTGTCACGATTGACGGATCGGGGTCCGAATGGACCATGACGTCCCCCTTCATCGCCGGTTACAATGGCAATGCGACGGTGACGCTCAGCAATGGTGGCCGCATCAGCGCGCTTCAGGGCACGCTCGGGGATCTCGCCGGATCGACCGGTACGATGACCGTGACCGGCACGGGTTCCCAATGGAACGCCTTCGTCGACAACAGCATCGCCTATTCCGGATATATGAATGTCGGCCGCTTCGGAGACGGGGCTCTGACTGTTTCCGATGGCGGCAGCGTGACCGGCTACCGGCTCTATATCGGCAACGAGGCCGGCTCCAGCGGCACCGTGCTGCTGACGGGTGCGGGCTCGAAGGTCGACATGACGAGCCGCCTCTATATCGGCGCCGACGGTGACGGCGCACTGACGCTGACGGACGGGGCGACGCTGAAGGCCGGCGATATCCGCATCGCCTACGCGGCAGGCATTACGGGCACGCTCAACATCGGGGCGGCATCCGGGCAGGCGGCCGCAACAGCCGGCACGCTCGACACCAGCGCCATCGAATTCGGCGACGGCACCGGCACGCTGGTGCTCAACCATACGGGCAGCGCCTACGACCTCTCGGCCGATATCAGCGGCGGCGGTCAGCTTCTCGTCGAAAGCGGGACGACGACCCTGTCCGGCGCCAATAGCTACAGCGGCGGCACGACGATTTCGGGCGGCACACTGATCGGCACCTCGGGCAGCAGTTTCGGCACGGGTGCCATCGTCAACAATGGCGCACTGGTGGTGAACGGCAGCGGCGAGTTGTCCAACGACATGTCCGGCTCCGGCTCCTTCGAAAAGGCCGGCAGCGGCACGCTCACCCTTTCGGGCACCAACACCTATACCGGTGGCACGACGATCTCCGGCGGCACGCTGGCGGTGACGACCACCAGCCTCTTTGGCAATGTCGCCAATTACGGCACGCTGCTCTTCGATCAGGCAACCGACGGCACCTTCGCCGGCGATATTTCCGGCACCGGTAATCTCGTCAAGGACGGCACTGGCGTCGTGACCCTCACCGGCAACCTGACCTATAGCGGCACCACCACGGTCCTGGCCGGCAAGCTCATCGGCAACACCTCGACGCTCGGCGGCTCGGTCATCAACGAAGGCCGCCTTGAATTCGATCAGGCCTTCGACGGCACCTATAGCAGCGTGATCTCGGGTTCCGGCAGCGTGCTGAAGACCGGAGCCGGTGATCTGACGCTGACGAGTGCCAACACCTATACCGGCGGCACGACGATTTCCGCAGGCGTTCTCACCGGCAATGCTGACAGTTTCGGCACCGGCGCCATCGTCGATGACGCAGCCCTTGTGGTCAACGGCGCCGGAACCTTCTCCAATGCCGTTTCAGGCACCGGCACCTTCGAAAAGGCGGGCTCCGGCAAGCTAATCGTCACCGGTGCAAACACCTATACGGGCTCGACGCTGGTGTCAGGCGGCACGCTCTCCATCAACGGCAGCCTGACCAGTGCGGTGACGGTGGGCAATGGCGCAACGCTTGGCGGCATTGGTTCGACGGGCGGGATTTCCCTGCTCTCCGGCGCGACGCTTGCGCCCGGCAACTCCATCGGAACGCTGACGGTGAATGGCAATGCCAGCTTCGCCAACGGCTCGACCTATGCGGTGGAGGTCGACAGCCTCGGCGCATCCGATCGTCTCTCGGCAAGCGGAGCGGTCACGATCGGCAATGGCGTCACGCTTGCCGTGACGCCGGAGAACGGCACCGACACCGGCGCAACCTATGCCCTCAACACGCAATACACGATCATCACCGCGGCGGGCGGCGTCACCGGCCTGTTCGACAGCGTAACGGAAAATTTTGCCTTCCTGACGGCGGCAGTCGACAAGAGCGCGGACAATACGGCCGTTTACCTGACGCTCAATCGGACGACCGCCGATCCCGGTGCCTTTGCCGCAGCCACGTCGACGCCCAATGCCCGGGCGGCCGCCAATGCCGTCGAGGCGCTGGGGTCTGGGGCAACGCTTTACGACAAGGTGCTCTACCTGACGACCAATGAAACCCAGCAGGCCTTCTCGCAGTTGTCCGGCGAACTGCACCCGTCCGTCAGCGCCTCGCTCCTGGAGCGCAGCCGCCTCAGCCGCGATACCATCCTTAACCGCCTGCGGGATGCCTTTGCACCGCAGGATCCGTCGGAATCTGGCATCGCTGGCCAAAGCCAGGGGAACGGCGAGGCGATCCTGCCTCAGGCGCAAGGCGTGACGGTCTGGTCGAGCGGTCTCGGTTCCTGGAGCCGTTACGGGTCGGATGGCAACGGTTCCACCATCGACGTCAATGGCGGCGGCGTCATGCTCGGCGCCGATACCGTCCTCGACAATCAGTGGCGCTTTGGTCTGGCGGGCGGCTACGGCCAGGACCGTGTGGCGGAAAACGCGCTCAACGCATCGGCGGATGTGGATAGCTACTACATCGCGGCCTATGGTGGAACGACCATCGGTCCAGCCTCCATCCGCTTCGGTGCGATCCATGCCTTCCAGGATGTCGACAGCCGTCGAAACATTTCCTTCTCCACCTTCAGCGACAGTCTGAAGGCCGATTACGACGCATCGACCAGCCAGATCTTTGCGGAAGGCGCCTGGCGCTTCGACCTCGACCAGGCGCATGTCGAGCCCTATGCGAACCTTGCTTACGTCAACACCAGGACGGACGGTTTTGCCGAGACCGGCGGCGCGGCCACCCTCTCGTCAGCCTCGCGCCATGACGAGCAGGTCTATTCCACGCTCGGCGTCCGGGTCGGCCGCGACATCGCCGTCGAGACCATGCGCGGCAATGTGACGGCGGGTGTCGGCTGGCGTCATGCCTTCAGCGATACGACGTCAGAAGCTGCGCTTGCCTATGCCGGCGCCGGCAGCTTTACCGTCGCAAGCACCGGGACTGCGCGCGATGCGCTGCTGCTCAATCTCTCGGTGGGTTTCAATCCGGCTGAAAACGTCAATGTGTCGCTCGGCTATGACGCCCTCCTGGCAAATGGCGTCGACGAGCACTCGGCCATGGCCAAGGTGGGGGTCAAGTTCTGAAGCGGGCCATCGCGGCTGACGTCTGCCTGATACTATCCACCGCGCTGAGATGACCGTCCGGGTGCAGGCATCTCGCCACGCGCATGACTGCGGACGGTCGCTGACTCCAATTCATGAGCCCGTGCGCGATGGAGCGTCTGACGATGGCGTCTGCCCCGAAGGCCGCAGGTTAGGGCGCTCGCGGATGGTCCGGCCCAAGCACCGGTCCCTTCAAGAGGCCACGTGCTCGTCACGACACTTGGAGGGTTCTCACATATTCTGCGGTTTGATGCGCATGGATGCGCGTAAACCTGATCAGCTGGTCGAAGTGACGCTGCATCTTTCGGATGGAGTCGGCATTGTTAAGCACAAGATACATTCCGCCCACGAAGATCGCGGCGCGCTGAGAGCCGAAAATCGTGTAGGGAACGGAAAAACGCTCTTTTTCGTCGAACAGGAACAGGCGAAACGAGGGGTAGAGCTCGTTGATCAGGCTGGCCATGTATTGCAGCTGTTCGGCGCGGACATCACGTTTCAGGCCGCTCCACATGCCGCGCCCCTGCGCGAAGGCTTGCAGCGTCTCCTGCGGCATGCACACTTCCATATCCGTGCCGGGCTGACGATTATAATCGAGACGGAAGGCCGTTTCGCTTGTCTGCGCCTTCACGCTCTGATGGGCGGAATCGGCCTCGAAGGCGATGATTTCCGGCGTGCGAAGAAGATCCGGGATACGGGCAGGGACATAGCGGATCTTGGAGCCGGTCGCCTCGGCATGCCATTTCATGAGCAGCGTCTCGGTATAATCCTCGCCGCCCTCCTCGATCTCGAAGCTCGGCCGCAACTCTCCCGTCAGGCCCGGATCGTGCGAGATGCCGAGAAGCCAGTCCAGCGACACCGAATGGCGCTCCGCAATCTTGAGAAGGGTTTCCACCCGCGGCAGACGCGCCGAACTGCCGGAGAGGAGCTGTGACAGCGCGGACCGGTCGATGCCGATCCCGTCTGCGAAGGCGGAGTGGCTGGCGCCGGACCGGGTCACGAGCTCGATCAACCGGATGCGGAAAAGCTCCGAGAGCGCGCGCTTGTCCATAAATAACCCCATTGTTTACTATAGTAAACATATTGCGCTTTCTGTTGTCAAAATCAACAATTGGTCACCATAGTCTCGTTGTCCGATTCACCGGTTGGTGAAACTCTGTTCCCATTGAAGAGCAGGGGACGTTATGAGCGACATTTCCTTCCGGAGTTCGAAGCTTCTTTTCCATCGGGAGCGATCAAGCGCGTTGAAAATTGAGTGGCCAACGGTCGCGCTGCTTGTCGCCTGCTACGGCCTCTGGTGGGTGGCGGGATATGTCCTTTATCCTGCCGCTCCCATCGTCGCACTGGTGCTGATCGGGATCACCATTGCCTTGCATTCGTCGCTGCAGCATGAGGTTCTGCATGGACATCCGACACGCAGCGTAGGGCTGAACGAGGCGCTGGTCTTTGCGCCTCTGGGCGTCTTCTATCCCTATCGCAGCTACAAGCGGACCCACATCCAGCACCATGAGGATGAGCGCCTGACCGACCCCTTCGACGATCCGGAAAGCTATTATCGCGCGCTGAAGGACTGGGAGGCGATGCCCGCCGTCCTGAAGCGTCTGCTGGTCTGGAACAACACACTGATCGGGCGCATGCTGCTCGGACCGCCGTTGATGGTCGTCGGGTTTACCGCGTCGGAGTGGCTTAAGATCATGAAGGGCGATCGCCAGGTCATGGTCGCGTGGGTCCTCCATGTCTTGGGGCTCATCCCGACACTGCTGGTCGTGTCCCTTGTGTTCGGTATCCCGGTCTGGCTTTACATCGGCGTCTCCGCCTATCTCGGGCTCTCCATCATTGCGCTGCGGTCCTATTGCGAGCACCAATGGTCCGAGCGGCCGGATGGACGCACGATCATTGTCGAGACCTCGCTGCTTGCACCGCTCTTCCTCTACAACAACCTGCACTTCATCCATCACAAGCTGCCGTCCGCTGCCTGGTACAGGCTGCCTTCGCTCTACAGAGCCAGACGCGCCGAATGGCAGGCGATGAATGATGGCTATGTCTTTGCCAACTATTTCGAGGTTTTTCGCGCTTTCTCGTTCAAGGCAAAGGAGCCCGTTGTGCACCCTGTGTTGCGGCGGGACGAACACGCCGTCGCAGCTCATCCGGCCGCGAATGAACAGGTCGATGCCGCGGAGCATCGCATGGCCGGTCTTGCCCTCTTGCCGGATCTTTCGCTGTGAGGTGGATCGCAGCACTTCCCATGTATGACTGGCCCGAGGTGCGCGATGAAACCGATGCCGCCTGGGTCAGGATGCGGAGAGGATTCCTCAAAGAGGGCATCGATGCGCCTCGAGATCTCGTTCGCCGCAATGGCGACATGCCGGCAGTTCCCGGGGGCATTCTTGGCGACGATGGTTCGGTCATCGCGCCGGATCCCGCGACGCTTGATCCTGATGCCTTTGATCTCGATGTTCTCTGGCGCCATCCGGCGCTGCTCGTTTCCCAAACCTGCTGGGGGCCGATGGAGCTTGGCTTGCAGGAGCATGTTCAGGTCCTTGGGCAAGACCGTTATGATGGGATCGCCGGTGGCGCGGGGGCGCTCTATTCCAGCGCCATCGTCGCCCACAAGGGGGAGGGGGTAAGCGCCGTTGCACCGGAGACCGGCGAGGCGCTCTTGCCGATTGAACTGTTCTGCGACAGGAAACTGGCCTTCAACGAGCACCGGTCGATGTCAGGCTATCTCGCCCTGAAGCGCGATCTGGAAGCCGCCGGTGAAAACCTCGACCTGTTTGCGGATGTGGTCGCAACGGGGGCGCATCGCGCATCGGTCATTGCCGTGGCCGATGGCAAGGCGGACTTTGCGGCGATCGACTGCAAATCCTGGCTGCTGGCGGAGCGGCATGAGCCGGCCGCGAAAGAGCTCCACGTCGTCGGCTGGACGGCACGGCGAGCGGGGCTGCCCTTCATCCGTGCCAAGCGGATCGACCTCGATTTTCTGATATAGACGCCGCCGCGTCGCCCGCGATCAGATCAGGGGGGCGGGGCACTCAGCGACAGAAGCAACCGGACCTTTTCCATGTCGGAGGAAATGGGCCGGTCGTCCGAATAATGGCGAACCTCAGCGCGAAGATGGCGGTAGAGCACATCCGTCCCCGGCGCACGTCGGGCCTGGGTTTCGAGGAAATCATGCGCCTGCGCGGCTGCCATCCATTCGATTGCCAGAATATATTCGGCATTGTCGAGGAGGGCGAGAAGCTTGTTGGCGGCAGCGGTCGGATGCGCGAGAAAATCCTCCTGCAGGCCGGAGGTCAGGCCGCCATCCGTCGAGGCGGGGGCGGCCAGCCGCCGGTTCTCGTTTGCAAGGGCCGCCGCCGTATATTGCGCAATCATGAAGCCGGAATGGCTGCCGGGATCGGAGGCGAGGAAGGGCGGCAACCCGCTCACCAAAGGATTGACGAGCCGGTCGATCCGCCGCTCGCTCATGGCGGCGATCTGCGTGATGGCAATCGCAAGCGCGTCGGCGGCTTGGGCCAGCGCCGGTGCCACCGCATGGGCTTCCGACCAGACAAGCGGCTCCTCCGGCGTGCCCGCAACCGCGGGGTTGTCGGTGACCGAGGCCAGTTCCCGGTCAACGATAGCCGCACAATTGTCAAAAAGATCGCGGGCAGCGCCATGGGCATGCGGGATGGAGCGCAGGCTGAGCGCATCCTGGGTACGCCTGCCCTGCGCCGCCTCGATCAGCCCGCTGCCCTCAAGCCGCCCGCGCAAAGTCGCGCCAACGGCCGCGATCCCGTCGGACACGCGCAGCGACAGCACGGGTTCGCTGTAGGCCGGCATCTGGCAGCCCGCCGCCTCAAGCGTCAGCGCGGCAATCGCATCGGCCCAATCCAGCAAACGGGCGGCGCGGTCGAGAGCCACGCTCGAAAGACCGGTGGCGCAGGCCGTTCCGTTGACGAGGCTCAGGCCCTCCTTGGCGCCCAGAACCAGCGGTTCAAGACCGATTTCGGCCAAGGCATCCCGCCCGCTCAAGGCGCGTCCGCCGATATGGGCAGAGCCTTCGCCGATCAGCACGAGGGCGGTGTGCGCATTGTGCGTCAGGTAGCCGGCCGATCCGCGGGAGGGCACATCCGGAATGCAGTCGCGCTCCAGAAAGGTCGCCAGATGGGCAACGACCTGCCTGCGAACTCCGGAATAGCCGTGGGCGAAATTGGCGATCTGCGACGCGATGATGGCGCGTACCTCCCGGCGCGGCAGAAGCGTGCCCACGCCGCAGGCGTGGCTGAGAAGGATGCTGCGCGACATCTTGCTCTGCGCGCCGCGATCCACCACCGTGTCCGACAGGGCGCCGACGCCGGTGTTGATGCCATAGGCGCGGATGCCGCGCTCGACGATACTTTCGACGATCCGGTGGGCGTTGTCGATGCGGTGCCAGGCGGCTTCTGAAAGCGCAAGTCCATCGCCTTTACTCACCCGCGCCACATCCTGCCAGGTCAGCGTGTCATTGAGCAGCACGGTCATGGGATTTCCTGAATTCAATTTAGGGAAGGGTAGTCGACTGTCGTTCACGGTCAGGCGATTGCCCTTCCTGAACCGACCGGAGGATCAGGTGCTGTAGAGGCGATAGCGGCTGCCCGGATAGAGCAGGCGAACCGAGGAAATGACGCCGCCTTGCGACCAGGTGCGGCGCCGAACCAGAAGGCAGGGTTCCGTCTTGGAGATTGCCAGCAGCTTGCATTCCCAGGGCTGCGCCGTCACCGCCTCGATATGTTGCTCGGCTCTTACGATCGGCGCCACGGCGGTCAGATATCCGTTGGGCGTCGTCCTTGCGAAATCCTGGTCGATATAGTGCGGCACGATCGCATGGTTGACGAACCGGTCCTCGATCTGCATTGGAAGGGAATCTTCCGCATGGACCATGATCGAATGGGACACCGGGCTGCCGATCTCGATGGCGAGCGCGTCCGCCAGTTGCGCATCGGCGGTTTCCATGCGCAGAGCGATCACGTTTGCCGTATGGACGCCACCATTACGGGTGATCTCGTCGGCAATATTGGGAACGCTCTGGAACTGGGATGTTCGCTTCTTGCTGGCAACGAAGGACCCCTTGCCCTGCACGCGGACAAGAAACCCTTCATCCGCCAGTTCGCGCAAGGCACGATTGGCGGTCATGCGGCTGACGCCGAGCAGGTCGACCAGTTCGTTTTCCGAAGGCACTCTCTGCCCGATGGACCACTCGCCGGTCTCGACGCGGCTTCTAACATAATCCTTGAGCGTGACGTAAAGCGGCTTGTCGGATGCTTGCTCGTCCCGCGCCTTTTCGACCTGGTTCTCTACCGTTTGCATGAGGCTCCACAAAGCGAACGACAAGGGTTCGGCATCTGACACATCTTCAGCGCGTGCGCGGGTATGGTGAGTGCCATACCCGCGAAGCTCGGTCAGTTCAACTTGTGTTTCGCCAGCCACTCGCCGGCAACGACGTCGAAGCTGTCGTGATTGGCCAAACGACCGTTCATGACGATCAGGTCCTCGGTCGTCAAAGCGGCAGACACGGCATCGAGCGTCTTCGTCACGACGTCGCTGACCTTTGCCTTGGCAATGACCGGCACGATGTTCTGGGCCGGAAACAGGTTCTTGACGTCTTCGAGGATGACCAGTTTGTTGTCCGCAATCGCCGGGTCTGTCGAGAACAGGTTTGCCGCCTGGACCTGGTCATTCACCAGTGCCGAAAGCGTCAGCGGGCCGCCGACATCGAGCGACTTGAACGACTTGAACTCAAGGCCGTAAAGTTCCTTCAGGCCGATGATGCCTTCCTTGCGCGTCTTCCATTCCGGAGGACCGCCCAGCACCAGCTGGGACGCAACCGGTGCGAGATCGGCAATCGTCTTCAGCTTGTACTTCTCGGCAGTCGCGCGGGTGACGGCGACACCGTCGGAATCCTGCGCCTGCGACGGCGTCAGCATCGAAACGCCGGCCGGCAGAGCGGCTTTCAGAGCCTTGGCGACGTCTTCCGGCGAATGCGCCGTTGCGTTCTTGTCGAGATAGCTCAACGTCGCGCCGGCATATTCCGGCAGGAGGTCGATCGACCCGTCGAGAAGCGCCGGCATGTAAACCTCACGGCTGCCGATGTTCAGTTTGGTGTCGGTCTTGATGCCCTTTGCCGCAAGCGCCTTGGCATAGATGGTAGCCAGAAGCTGGCTCTCCGGGAAATCCGCCGAGCCGACGATGATGGTGGTCTTGTCGGTGCGCGCGGCCGGAGCAGCCCCGAGCGGATCGGTCTGGGCAAGCGTCGTGGTGGCGGAAAGCGCCATCAGCGCAAACGCGCCGGCGGCCTTTAAGATACTGAATGCCATGCTAGCTACTCCTTGAGGTTCAACGTCATGAGACTGAAAACGCGGTTGGGTGGATGGTCGCCCGCCTAGAGCCGGCGGGTGAGGCCCGGTGAGACTGTCAGCCTGGACAGGATGCCGATTGCCAGATCGACGAGGAGGGCCAGAGCGCCGACCAGGACGGCACCCGCCGCCATCTGGTAGTAATCGTTCTGGGCGCGGCCATCGATGATGAGGCGCCCGAGCCCGCCCAGCGAAACGTAAGCGGCAATGGTTGCCGTCGATATGATCTGCAGCGTCGCGCTGCGCAGCCCGGAGAAGATCAGCGGCAAGGCGCAGGGAAGTTCGACATCGAAGAGAATGTCGAGCGGGCGTTTGCCCATGCCGCGCGCCGCATCCACTGCGGCCGGGTCCACCGCCGCAACGCCGGCATAGGTTCCGCTCATGATCGGCGGCACGGCAAGCAGGACAAGCACGATGATGCTCGGCACGATGAAGGCCATGTCGGAGGTAAAGACAGGCCCGAACAGGATCACCAGAAGAACGATGAGGCCAAGGCTTGGCAGCGAGCGCAAGGCATTGGCAAGTCCGGCGATCAGGACGACGCCGCGGCCCGTATGCCCGACGTAGAGTCCGATCGGCAAGCCGATCAGGCAGGCGAAGAAAAGCGCGACCCCGCTATAGATCAGATGCTGGATGACAAGCGCGAACACCCCGTCGCTTCCCGTCCAATGGGTCGGGTCTGAAAACCATGCAATCATCGCTCGGCACCTCCCGGCTGCCAGGGTGTCATGCGTTTGGCGGCAAAAAGGACAAGACCGTCCAGCAGTGCGGCAAGCAGCACGCAAAGCACGATCCCGGCAATGATGGGCGTGAGGAACCGCAGTTGAAGCCCCTGCGTGAACAGCAGCCCGAGCTGCGGCGTGCCGATCAGGGCGGCGACCGAGACGATGCTGACATTGGAGACAACAGCCACCCGCAGCCCCGCCGCAATCACCGGAACGGCAAGGGGAAGTTCGACGACGAAGAGGCGTGGCAGCCTGCGATAGCCCATGGCATTGGCCGCCTGGATGACATCCGGGGGGACAGACTCAAGGCCGTCGCTGACCGTGCGCACCAGAAGCGCGAGCGCGTAGACCGTGAGCGCCACGACCACATTCATGGGATCGAGAATACGCGTGCCGAGCACAAGCGGCAGGAGCACGAAGAGCGCCAGGGACGGAATTGTATAGAGCAAGCCTGCCGCACCCAGCAGGGTCGAGCGGAAGAACCCCGCCCGTTGCGCAAGCCATCCCAGCGGCAGAGCAAGCAGCAATCCGATCACCACGGGGATCACGGACAGCCCGAGGTGCCAGAGAAAGAGTTCGGCGATGCGGCCGGACTCGCGGTAGAGCCAGTCGAACCTCATGGCTGCGTCCCCATGCGACCGGTGCGCGCAGCTTCGATGGCTTCGGCAACATGCGACAGCGTCACGGTTCCCATCAACTCGCCGGACTGCCCGACGATGACACCACGGCCGGACGGAGAACTGAGCGCCGCGTCGAGAACATGCCGCAGGCTGCTGCCTTCGACGGCCAGCGTGCCGCTGAGGTTGAGGTCGCCGTCCCGCAAGGGGCCTTTGACGCTGTCGACATCCGCCCAGCCCAGCGGCCGGTTCATGGAATCCGCAACGAGGACCCATCTGTCCGTGGCAATCTGGCGAAGGGTTTCGGGAGTGGCGCCAAGCGTTGCCGTCGGCTCGGCTCCGAGCGGCACGCCGCCCTTGGCGAATTCGGCAAAGCCAAGCACGCGATAACCGCGGTCACGCCCGATGAAATCGGCGACGAAGTCGTCCGCCGGTCTTGCCAGCAGTTCCTGCGGGGTCGCAACCTGTGCCAGCGTGCCGCCGGTGCGCAGAACGACCACCTGGTCTCCCAGTTTCAGAGCCTCGTCGATGTCATGCGTGACCATGATGATGGTCTTGCCGATGTCCCGCTGCAGCCGGAGAAACTCGTCCTGCAATTGCCCGCGCACGACCGGATCGACGGCGCTGAACGGTTCATCCATCAGCATGAATTTCGGATCGGACGCCAGGGCGCGGGCAACGCCCACGCGCTGCTGCTGGCCGCCGGAAAGCTGCCATGGATAGCGATTGGCGAAAGCGGAGGACAGCCCGACACGCTCCAGGAGCTCATGGGCGATGCGCAGTGCCTGATCCTTGGGGGTCCCGTTCAGCCGCGCGGTGGTTGCGATATTCTGCGCGACGGTGCGATGCGGAAAAAGACCCGCATTTTGAATGACGTATCCGATCTTTCGGCGCAGCACGGCGACATCCATCGTGTCCGTCGGTTCGCCATCCAGAAGAATTCTGCCCGAAGAGGGCGCAATCAGGCGGTTCACCATCCGCAGCGAGGTGGTTTTGCCGCAACCGGACGGGCCGACGAAAATCGTCAGCTTCCCGCTGGGCGCTGTCAGCGACAGCTTGTCGACAGCAACTGTCTGGCCCCGATAGTGCTTGCTGACGGCATCAAATGTGATCATGGCGCAGTTCCCGTGTATCAGGCATCGGATCTGGCCCGTCCTCCGACGCTCTCTTGGTTGTCTATACAAGCACGAAGACAGGGCCTGTGCAAGCGGGGTGCCCACGAAATCTACGCTTATCGATGATGCCTAAAATTCATGCTGTTTTGGTGGGCAAGGTGAGGGCTTTAGCCAGGCGATGACCCTTTCAGTCGGTGCCGCTGCGGATACCGGAGACGATTCTGCTGAGCACATACTGATCCTCACCTCGTGTAGGCTGTCAGACCTATCTGGTGCTCGTTCGTCAGAAGTAAATCATCCGTCGCGGCCTCTTTAATCGAACTGCGAACAACTCGATTGGGTAGCCACATCCTCTCGAGGGGCACAAATTTCTACCAGAATACTAGAAAATTGGCACGGCGTTTCCGTCCGCTGCGCGATCGAACACGTACCGCCTTTGAACATCGCGCCATCTTGCCCGAGATTGAGGCGTATCGGCAGCGATCGCTGTCGCACGGACGAAAATGAAGATCGAAATGACTTGCCCACCGAGATTGGCTGGGCCTCATACTGGTGGAAGACATGCATATCGCCAAGATCAGCCTGAAGACCCTGGACAACGCGCCGCTGTGCCGCGTTAGCCGCGCCAGCATCATCCTTCTGGTTCTCGCGCTGGTGGCTTCCGTCTGTTCCATCGAGATTCCCCGGTGGCTGCAGGCCCTTCTTCTGACCGCCGGCTTCATCGGCGCGATCTTCGGATTGGGGCGCAGGCATCATGTTGTTGATCGTGACCATGGAGAGACCGCGTGACGACACTGAATGATTATCTGAGCCAGAAGAGAGAGGCGGTGCTGGCGCGTCGCAGCCGCATCCGCAGCGGTGAAGCAGGTGCCATCACCCTGAAAGCGGGTGCGACCGCCGAAGGACGCAGCGGCGTGCGGCGGATTCGCATCCGCGATTTTCAAGTCATCACCGACAGCCCACCGGATTTTGCCGGATACAATCTCGGACCTTCCTCTCCCGAACTGCTGCTCGGGGCACTGTCGAGCTGCCTGACGCACACCTACCTTATTCACGCTGCCGATCAGGGCGTGCCGCTTGAAACGCTCGAAGCAGAGGTGTCCGCGGTTCTTGATCCCCGCGGAGGATCCGAGGGCCATGAAGCGATCCCCGTCTATCCGCATGACATCGTCTACACGGTGACGCTGGTGTCTCCGGCCAGCAGTGCGGAGATCGCCAGGGTGACGGCGGCGGTGGAGGCATTCTGTCCGATCCTCAACCTTTTGAAGCGTGGCACGAAGGTCGTCGGAACCGTGAACCACCATCAGCCCGCCGCAGCGGCATCCGATGCAGCGTGATCCTGTCGCCTCGGATCTTTGGATGGTCGCCCGGTGTAAACAGAAGATGCGAAAGTTGGAATATTTCTGACGCCGCAACTCCAGACCGCGCCAAATACGCCCGAAATGCCTCGACGGCCCTGGGTCGCCTGCAATCCTCGACACCCACGCGTGGTTCAGGGCCACCCGCACTTCGACCTGATCGAAACGAATAACCCACCGCAGGCGGCGGATTGAGAATATCCTTCCTTTTCTATAGACAGATCGGTCTTTAGGCTTCCTCTCAACACGCAGAGAGAACGCCATGCCGCCGATCCAGACAAGCGCCCTGAACTTCTTCTGGTTCATCCCGACCCACGGCGATGGATCCTATCTCGGAACGTCGCATCTCAGCCGGCCACCGGAATTCTCCTATTTCAAGCAGGTGGCGACGACGGTCGATGCGCTGGGATTTGAGGGCGTGCTTCTGCCGACCGGCCAGACCTGCGAGGATTCCTGGATCACCGCCAGCGGCCTTGCCGCCGTAACCGAGCGGCTGAAATATCTGGTGGCGCTGCGCCCGGGCGTTACCTCGCCGACCTTTGCCGCCCGGCAGACGGCAGCGCTTGATCGTCTGAGCCGCGGCCGGCTTCTGCTCAACGTCGTTGTCGGCGGCAATCCGAGCGAACTGGCCGGAGACGGCATCTTCCTCTCGCATGACGAGCGATACCAGCAGGCGGCCGAGTTTCTGGAGATCTGGAAACGGCTGCTGGCCGGAGAGGCGGTGGATTTCGAGGGTCGCCACTACAGCCTGAAGGGCGCCCGCTGCGATTTTCCGCCTGTTCATGCACCGCACCCGCCGCTCTATTTCGGCGGCTCGTCGGAGGCAGGCCAGGAGCTTGCCGTCAACGCCACCGATATGTACCTGACGTGGGGCGAGCCGCTCGAAGCGGTACGCGAAAAGATCGACTCCGTCCGCGCCAGGGCAAAGCGGGCCGGACGCAATGTCCGCTTCGGCATGCGCATCCATTTCATCGTGCGCGAGGACGAGGATGATGCCTGGCGGGCGGCCGATCGGCTGATCTCGCACATTTCCGACGAACAGATCGAACGCAGCTGGCAACGGTTCCAGGTAGAGATGGATTCGGTCGGGCAGAAGCGGCAGGCCGCTCTGCACGGCGGACGGCGCGACCGGTTGCGGATCGCCCCGAACCTGTGGGCAGGCGTCGGGCTCGTCAGAACAGGTGTGGGAACAGCCCTTGTCGGCACGCCGCGCCAGATCGCAGACCGGCTTGCGGAATACCAGGCGCTCGGCATCGATACGATCATCGGTTCCGGCTATCCGCATATCGAGGAAGCCTACCGCGTGGCGGAACTTCTGTTTCCGCTCCTCGGCATCGATCCCCGCCGGACCACGACGCTCAGTGACGGGATCGTCAACGAATTTTCGGTCGGACGCGCCGCTGGCCCGGCACGGGCGGACGCTGTCGGCTGATCTGCCTTATCCCTTTTCTCTTGTCCAAGGATGCCTTGATGACCCGATTGATGCGCCTGTTCGCTACTTCCGCCCTTGGGATCGCGGCTCTGTTTCCCGCCATCACCGCTCAGGCCGAGGGCCTCATCCGTATCTCACAGCAGTTCGGAACGCTCTATCTGCCGCTGCATGTCATCCGCGACCAGAACCTCATCGAAAAACATGCCAAGGTGCTCGGCCTCAATGACGTGAAGGTGGAATGGGCGCAGCTGTCCGGCGGCGACGCAATCAATGCAGCGCTCCTGTCCGGCTCGATCGACATCGCGGCGGCCGGCATCGGTCCGTTCCTCACGCTCTGGGACCGCACGCAGGGTTCGGTCAAGATCGTCGCGGGGCTGGCGAACCAGCCGAACTACCTCGTGACCAACAACCCGAACATCAAGACGCTGAAGGACTTCAAACCAACCGACAAGATCGCCCTGCCGGCGGTCGGTGTCTCCGTTCAGGCGCGCATCCTGCAGATGGCCGCCGAGAAGGAATTCGGCCCCGGCAACCAGAACAAGCTCGACAACAATACCGTGACGCTTGCCCATCCGGATGCCACGGCGGCACTGCTGTCGGGCTCCACGGAGATTACCGCGCACCTCTCCAACACGCCGTTCCAGGAACAGGCGCTGAAGGACCCCAAGATCCACAAGGTCTTTTCCTCCTACGATATTCTGGGCGGTGCGGTAACGCCGACCTATCTCTATGCCACCACCAAATGGCAGGCGGAAAACCCGAAGACATTCCAGGCCTTCTTCGATGCCGTGAAGGAAGCCAGCGCCTGGATCGAAGCCAACAAGAAGGCGGCGGCGGAAACCTATATCCGGGTGGAGAAATCCAAGCTGGAGCCGGCCTTCGTGCAGTCGCTGATCGAAAGCCCGGACAGCAAGTTCACCGTGGTTCCGGCCAAATCCTTCGCCTTTGCCGATTTCCTCTACAGGACCGGCGCCATCAAGCGGAAGGCGGAAAGCTGGAAGGATTACACCTTCGACACGCTGCACGCCGAGAGCGGTAGCTGACCATGCTGGCACGAGATCCCGTGGCTTCGACCGTTTTCGAAGTTGACCGTCTGACGCTGGATTATCCTTCGGCAAAAGGCCCGGTGCGTGCCGTCGAGGATGTGTCGTTTGAGGTGGCAGGCGGCGAACGTCTCGTGCTGCTCGGCCCGTCCGGCTGCGGCAAGTCATCCATCCTCAAGGCCGTTGCCGGCTTCCTGAAGCCGGCCTCCGGGGCGATCCGCATGCATGGTCAACCCGTCAGGGGGCCAGGGCCCGACCGGATCGTCGTGTTCCAGGAATTCGACCAGTTGCTGCCGTGGAAGACCGTGCGGCAGAATGTGGAGTTTCCGCTGCGTCTTGCCGGTCGCCTGTCCAGGGCCGAGGTGCGCGAGCGCGCCGATTCGGCCTTGAGAAAGGTGGGGCTGGCACGGGTTCTCGACAGTTTCCCGCATACGCTCTCCGGCGGCATGAAGCAGCGCGCGGCGATTGCCCGCGCGCTGGTGACCGACGCGGATGTTCTTCTGATGGACGAGCCCTTTGCCGCGCTGGACGCGATGACGCGCAGCCAGCTGCAGCGCGATCTGCTCGAACTGGCCGAGGAGATCGGCTTCACCCTGCTGTTTGTAACCCATTCCATCGAGGAGGCCATCCTCATCGGCACGCGGCTGCATCTGTTGAGCCCGCATCCGGGCCGCACGATCACCAGCCTGTCGACGGCGGAGTTCGGCTATGCCGATCTCGGCAGCCGGCGCCTCGAGACCCTGAGCCGGGAGGTGCATGACATCCTGTTTTCCCGCCAACCCGCACAGGAGGAAGCGCTGCATGGCTGAGGTGTCCGGCAGGATTTTGCAGGCAGCCGCGCCTGAGCGGTCCACCTGGATCGACTGGCTGCGCGGTTCGGCGCTGGTGCGAAAGGTGCTGGTCCTTGTGCTTCTCGCGGCGGTCTGGGAGGCAGCGGCGCGCTTCAGCGCCCAGCCGATCCTCTTTCCGAGCTTTCTGGAAACCGCCCGGGCCTTCATCGAGGCGCTGCTGAAGGAAAATCTCCTCTCGGCCTCCTGGACCTCGCTTTCGGTGCTGATCAAGGGCTATGTGATTGCCATTGCCGGCGCCTTCGTCTTCGTGTCGCTCGCCATGGCCAGCCGGTTCGTGCGCGAACTGCTGCAGACGCTGATCTCCATGTTCAATCCGCTGCCGGCAATCGCGCTTCTGCCGGTCGCGATGCTGTGGTTCGGGCTCGGGGAAACCAGCCTGCTGGTTGTCCTCGTGCATGCCGTGCTCTGGCCCTTTGCGCTTGCGACGCTGAGCGGTTTTGACGGCGTGCCGGAAACGCAGCGGCTGGTCGGGCGCAATTATGGTCTGCGCGGTCCGGCTTATGTGGTGCGCATCCTCATTCCCGCGGCGCTGCCCTCCATTCTCTACGGCATGAAGATCGCCTGGGCCTTCGCCTGGCGCACCTTGATTGCCGCCGAACTCGTCTTCGGCGTCAGCTCCTCGAACGGCGGTCTTGGCTGGTTCATCTTCCGCAACCGAAACGAGCTGTTCACCGACAAGGTGTTTGCCGGGCTTGCCATGGTCATCATCATCGGCCTCGTGGTCGAGGGCATCCTCTTCAGGATCGTCGAAACGGTGACGGTGCGTCGCTGGGGCATGCAGCGATAGTTCGAACACATGACATTGCAGGACATTTTGGCATGACGGCATCATCGACCTACCTCTGGTACATCCCGAACGTCGCCAAGGGAGGCCATCGTGGCGATACCACGACGACCGATCTCGGCGGCCTCGACACGCTGACGGCGCAGGCCGAGGCACTGGAGCAGAACGGCTGGCAGGGGGCGCTGATCGGAACCGGCTGGGGCCGGCCGGACACGTTCACCGTCGCCACCGCGCTTGCGGCACGCACGAAGTCGTTCGAGCCGCTGATCGCGATCCGCCCCGGTTACTGGCGCCCGGCGCATTTCGCATCGGCAGCCGCAAGCCTCGACCGGCTGAGCGGCGGCCGTGTGCGCGTCAATATCGTCTCCGGCCAGGATGATCTCGCAGCCTATGGCGATGTCGAGCAGGACCAAGCGCAGCGTTACGCCCGCACCCGCGAATTCATGCGGCTGGTGCGGCGGCTCTGGACCGAGGAGGCGGTGACCTTCGAGGGCGAGCATTTCCAGGTGCGCAATTCCACGGTCGAGCCCCGTATTGAGGCACGCGACGGCCGCCCGCACCCCAAACTCTATTTCGGCGGTGCATCCGATGCGGCAGAACGGGTCGCCGCGTCAGAAGCCGATGTGCAGCTCTTCTGGGGTGAACCTCTGGCAGGTGTGGCAGAACGCATCGACCGGCTGAAGATGCTAAGCAGGACGCTGGACCGCGACCTGCCACCGCTCGAATTCGGGCTGCGGATCACCACCGTGGTGCGCGAGACGCGGGAAGCCGCCTGGGCGGATGCCGAGGCGAAGGTGGAGCAGATGGCCAAGGGCGCCGGCGGCAACTGGCAGGATCATCGCGGCCCGGTTGCCGTCGGTCAGCAGCGGCTTCTCGATCTGGCCGCGCGCGGCGATGTCCTCGATGACAATCTTTATACCGCACCCGGCCGGTTCGGCGGCGGCGGGGCCGGAACGACCTGGCTCGTCGGCTCGGCCGAGGACGTGGCCGCCTCGCTTAGAAAATACCGTGATCTCGGGATCAGCCATTTCGTTCTGTCGGACACGCCGTATCTCACGGAAATCGCCCGGCAGGGACAGACGCTTCTGCCGCTCCTGCGCGCCTGAACGCATTGCAATGTGCAGGATCCGTTCGTCTGCCAGCGGCTGAAACCGCTGGCGACATCGATGTGGGGAAGGTGGCCTGTCACTCCGCGGCGACAGGAGAATCGAAGGCGCGGATCGGCGGCAGGTGTGCCGTGTAGCGTTCGACCCGGACGGTCGTCAGTTGGCCGGTGCAGCCCTGGGCGAGTGCCGATGTGCCGATATCGCGCGTCAGCACGTTGGGGTTCCCGTGGACGCAGAGCGGCTTGTCTTCTGCCGGATCGTCGGGATCGTACCAGGCACCAGTCGGGAGTTGGACAACACCGCGGCGAATGCCGTCCGATAACCGGACGGCGGCAAGGCATGCGCCTCGCTCATTCGACAGGCGCACGATATCGCCTCCCGCAACGCCTTCCGCCTCCGCATCGGCGGGATGCATCGTGAGCACTTCGCGCCCTTTGATCTTTGCTCCGGCGCTGTGGCCGCCGAAATCGAGCTGGCTGTGCAGGCGCGTGGCCGGCTGGTTGGAGATCAGCACGTATGGCGTCTCCGGTTGCGGATCATAGGCCTGGCCGCGCCAGACAGGATGTCCGGGGCAATCCTCTTCGCCAAATCCCGCGACGGTCTCGGAGTAGATTTCCAGCCGCCCGCTTGGCGTCGCCAGCGGATGTGCCGAAGGGTTTTCGTGAAAAGCCCGCAGATAGCCGCCGTCGTCCGGCTTTTGCGGCAGGATCAAGCCTTCCCCCTGCCAGAACCCATCAAAATCCGGTGCGGCCAGCCCCTTTTGCTGCAGGCTTCGGCGGGTGGGTTCGTAGAGATGCGCCAGCCATTGGCGCACATCGCGCCCCTCGGTGAAAGCCTCGCGCATGTCCAGGCGCTCCGCCAGATCGGCAAAAATGGCATAATCGTCGCGGGCCAATGCGTAAGGCGCCGCAACTGCGTGCATCGGCACCAGAAGCGGGTCGTGGGAGCTTGCGCCGATATCCTCGCGCTCGAGGGTCAGCGTGCAGGGCAGCACGATATCGGCATGGCGTGCGGTGGCCGTCCAGGCACTTTCATGAACCACGATCGTTTCGGGACGGGCAAAGGCACGACGCAGACGATTGAGATCCTGATGGTGGTGAAAGGGATTGCCGCCCGCCCAATAGACCAGCTTGATCTCGGGATAGATGCGCGTCTGGCCATTGAACCGGTAGGAGGCGCCGGGCTGAAGCAGCATATCGGCGATGCGGGCAACCGGAATGAAATCGCGCACGGCGTTGCGGCCCTGCAGCAATGTCGGGATCGGGACATCGTTGGCACGCCGCCCGTAATAGGCGATGGCGCCCAGCGCATAGGCATAACCGCCGCCCGGCAGGCCGATCTGTCCAAGTGCTGCGGCCAGCACCATGCCCATCCAGACAGGCTGTTCGCCATGCTCAGCGCGCTGCAAAGCATGCGCCACCACGATCACGGAGCGCTTGGCCGAAAGCTGTCGCGCCAGGGCGATAATCTCCTCGGCAGAGACGCCGGTGATCGATGCGGCCCAGTCGGCACTCTTCGGCTGCCCGTCGACAAGGCCCAGCAGATAGCGCTCGAAGATCGGCCAGCCCGTTGTATAACGCTCGAGGAATGTCCGATCGTGCCGTCCTTCGATGACGAGCGTATGGACGATGGCCATCATCAGTGCGGTATCGCTGCCCGGCACGCAGGAAATCCAGCTCGCGGCTGCTTCGTCCGGCAGATCGGAACGCAAGGGGCTGACCAGCACGAATTTGCAGCCGCGGGCGGCCGCCCGCTGCATCGCGCCGCGCTCCACATGGCGGCTGACACTGCCACCGGCCACCATGGAGTTCTTGAGCGCCATCCCGCCGAAGGCAAGCACGATGTCGCTGTGATCGGCGATCTGATCCCAGGAGACGTTGTGCTTTGTCAGACCTTCATAGTCGCCCATGATATGCGGGACGATCACCTGCGCAGCCGCCGACGAATAGCTTGTGACGGAGCTGACATAGCCGCCGCAGACGGTGTTCAGAAAGCGGTGGATCTGGCTTTGGGCATGATGGAAGCGCCCGGCGCTTGCCCAGCCATAGGAACCACCGAAGATTGCGCCGGGACCGCTTCCGTCACGCACGCGCGCCAGCTCCTGCGACAGGAGATCGAGGGCCTGCTCCCAGGCGACGGCCACGAATTCGTCGCGTCCGCGCCGCTCGTCAGCACCGGGACCGTTTTCCAGCCAGCCCCGCCGGACCATCGGCTGCGCAATCCGTGCGCGGTGGCTGAGGGCCGCGGGCAAGTTCTCGATGATGCGGTTGGGATCGGGATCGTCCGGATGCGGCCTCACATCCAGCTGCCCATCGCGCAGGCGGGCCGAAAACGCGCCCCAATGGGCGGTGTGGGGCAGGAACGGTGTCTCTTCCGTTCCGTCCGCCGCAATTTCTTTGTCGGACACGCCCTTGTCTCCTTCACACGTCTCGCCAAGCCGATGATTCTTCACGCCGGCAGTATCTTGCCGGGGTTCATGATGTCGAGCGGATCAATCGCCTGTTTGATCACGCGCATCAGGTCCACGGCCTCGCCATGCTCTGCACGCAGATAATCGATCTTGCCGGTGCCGATGCCATGTTCGCCCGTCGAGGTGCCGCCGAGCGACAGCGCCTTCAGCACCATCTTCTTGTTGATCGCCGCAACCGCTGCCAGTTCCTCGGTATTGTCGGGGTCGATGGCGAAGACGACATGATAGTTGCCGTCGCCGACATGGCCGAGGATCGCGGTGGGAACGGGGCAGGTGGCGAGAAGTTCGCGCGTGAAGCGGATGCATTCGGCGAGCGCCGACACCGGCACGCAGACATCCGAGGACCAGCCGCGGGCACCCGGCCGCTGCGAGACAACGGCATAGAAGGCATTGTGGCGCGCTTTCCAAAGGCGGTTGCGCTCCTCGGATGTCGTAGCCGAGGCAAAAGCCCGTCCGCCATTCTCGGCGGCAATCGCTGCCACCTGCTCGATCTGCTCCAGCGTCGAGGCCGGCGAGCCGTGGAACTCGAAGGCCAGCGTATCTTCGACGGCAAGCAACAGGCCGGCATGGCGGTTGACGGCTTCGATCAGCCCGCGATCCATGAATTCCATGCGCGCGACGGGAATACCGAGCTGGATGACGGCAACGGCCGTATCGATCGCCTGCGCGGTATCGGCAAACGAGCAGAGCGCGGCGGTCGTGCTTTCCGGAATGCCGTAGAGCCGCAATGTGACCTCGGTGATGATGCCGAGCGTCCCTTCGGATCCGACGAACAGCCGGGTGAGATCATAACCGGCCGACGATTTGCGCGCCCGCCCGCCGACCCGGATCACCTGGCCACTCGGCAGCACCACCGTGAGGGAGAGCACGTTTTCACGCATCGTACCGTAGCGGACGGCATTCGTACCGGATGCCCGCGTCGCGGCCATGCCGCCTAGGGTGGCGTTGGCGCCCGGATCGATGGGAAAGAACAGACCGCGGTCGCGAAGCCAACTGTTCAGGGCTTCGCGCGTGACGCCGGCCTCCACGGTGCAGTCCAGATCCTCGGGGCTTACCCTGAGGATGCGGTTCATGGCGGACAGATCGATCGATACTCCACCTTTTACTGCAGAGAGATGGCCCTCCAGCGAGGTGCCGGCGCCGAAGGCGATGACGGGGACCTGATGGGTGGCACACAGGCGCACGATGAAAGAGACATCGTCCGTGCTTTCGGCAAACACCACCGCATCCGGAGCGGCGGCCGCATGATAGGATTCACCGCGACCATGCTGTTGGCGAAGGGCTTCGCCCTGGGAAAACCGGTCACCGAAGCGAGCCGTCAGGGCTGCGGCAAGATCCGGGGCAAGGCTGCTCATGCCGGATGTTCCGCGGGTCCCGTCGCGATGGGTGTGTCGCCCGGAATGCCCCATTCGGCCCATGAGCCGTCATAGAGCGCGGTATCCTCCTTGCCGATGAGGTGAAGGCCGAACAGCAGGACGCCTGCCGTGACCCCCGAACCGCAGGACGCGACGACCGGTTGGTCCAGATCGACACCGGCGCGAACAAAGGCCGCGCGGATGGCGTCCGGCGACAGCACCTCTCCCGTGGCCGGATTGCTGAGCGTCGTGAACGGCAGGTTGCGGCTGCCGGGAATGTGGCCGGCGCGAAGGCCGGGCCGGACTTCCGCCTCCGTCCCCTCGAAGCGTGGTGCGGAGCGCGCGTCGATCACCTGTTCCGCCTGCGTGGTGAGGTTTGTGAGGAGTGCTGTCTTGTCCCGCAGAAGGTCTGCGCGAAAGCGCGCCGTAAACGATGCGGGCCGGGGTGCCGGAACCTCTGTCGTCACGGCGCGTCCCTCTGCAAGCCAGCGCTTGAAGCCGCCATCCAGAATGGCGACCTTGTCATGACCGAAGACGCGCCATGTCCACCAGACCCGTGGCGCCGACATCAGCCCATGCGTGTCATAGATCACCACCAGCGTGTCGTTTCCGACGCCGAGCTTGCCAGCGACCGCTTCGAATTCGGCGGCCTCCGGCAGCATGTGCGGGAGGGGCGTCCCGGATGCGGCGATCCGGTCGATATCGAAGAACCGGGCGCCGGGAATATGCTGGCGCGCATAATCTTCCGTCGCGGTCGGCGTCACGCCGGGCAGCTTGTAGGAGCCGTCCAGGAGGACAAGGTTGTCGGAGCCAAGGTGATCGGCAAGCCACCGGGTGGAGACCAGCGGGCCGGGCAGGGAGATGGACATGGTCTGTCTCGTCAAGCGGGAGGAAAAATCAGGCGACCAGACGTTCGCCGGCGAGGTGGCGCTCGAGGAAGGGCAGGCTGTCCTGCCCCCAGTACAGTTCATCCTCATACCGGAAGGTCGGGATTCCGAAGACACCGGCCTGCTTTGCGCGCAAAAAATTGGCATCCAGAACGGCTTGAATATCGGCGTCGCCGGCGCGGGCCTCCAGCCGCTGCGCGTCGAACCCGGCCTTGGTTACGATGGCTGCGCGGACATCGGGCGCGCCGATATTGTCTGCCCGTCCCCAGAGCGCCGTTTGCAGGGCTTGGGTGAGGGCGATCCAGTCGAGGCCGTCGATCTGCGCGGCGACCACCAGCCGGCCGGCTGGCGTCGGATCCGAAAGACCGGCACGGTTGTCGAGGGCCAGCGGTTTGTTGCGAAGAGAGGCCCAGCGCCTGAGATCACGCAGCCAGTAGGCGCGCCGCGCCTCGGGCCGATTGCGGGAATAGATCGCGCCGTTTTCCTCGATCAGCGGGATGAGGTGAGGCTGCACCGTGGCCTTATGGCGGGCGGCGACCTCGAGAAAGGCGTCAAAGCCGATATAGGCCCAGGGCGAGCCGATGCCGAAGAAGTAGTCGATGACCTGTGTCATGTGCGTGCCGTTCCATAAAGACTGTCAAAGAGTGCAAGGGCGCAATCGCGGGCAACCAGTGCGGACTGCGGCTCCCGATTGACGGCGATGGTGGCCAGTGCGCCTTCGTAGAGAAGGGCGAGATGGCGGGATGCCAGGCTGAGGCCCGTCTCATCGGACGGAATGCCTGCGCTGGAGGTGATGCGACCAAAGATGTCGAGGATCGTAGCTTTGTGCCGTCGCGCCACCGAGACGACCCGTTCGGAATCACCATGTTCGGCAACCGCAAGCGCGAAGGCGCAACCGCGAAAATCCGGACTTTCCGCCTTTTCGAAGAGACGCTGGAAGATCGTATCCACCTGATCGCGCGGCCGTTCGACAGTGCGAAGAACATCCTCCAGAGACGCGACCACCCGCTCATGTCGTTGCAAGAGGTAGGCGGCGACAAGATGATCCTTGGAGGGGAAGTGTCGATAAAGCGTCGCCTTGGCAACGCGGGCCTCCTCGATGATCCGGTCGATGCCGACTGCACGGATGCCGTCCCGGTAAAACAGGGCGCCTGCAGTGGAGAGGATCTGGTCCTGGATGGGAATGGTCATTGTGTCTGTCCTGGTGCTCCGCGCTCGGCGCTCTCAACGGAAGGGGGCCGCCCTTTCGCCTCGTGGTGACGATGTCAGAACGCGGCAACCGCGCGAATGTCACGGGTCCCCGGTTTGTGTCCGTCGCGCGCAAGTTCGGCGGCGGCCCGCTGGAAGGCCGCATTGAGGGGCGTCTCGACACCATGCAGCCGGCCCAGCCTGACGATCTCGCCGTTCAGATAATCGACCTCGCTCGAGGCACCCCGCGTAAAACTCTGCCAGGTGGATTGCTGGCCCCGCTCGATGCCGCTGCCTTCGGCGATGCGCCATCCGGAAATGTCGACGGTTCGTTCGGAGCGGGCGGCGGGGTCATGGCCGGCGGCCTGAAGAACGCGGCGCGCCTCCGCGACCAGCGCGTCCACAGCCGTCGTCCGCACGTCCGCATCTCCAGCAAACAGCTCGACGACGTTGGTCACGTTATGCTCCAGCTTGGCGGCCTTCCAGCGCCGGATATCGGCCCGCGCCTCCACCAGATAGTTTGCAGCCGTAAGATCCGCGGCAATGGTGCGGGCCGTGTCATCAAGGCCGTGCGGGTACCGCCCGACAGTCACCACGCCGAGCTGCGGTTCGCTGCCGACGACGACTTCGCCCGTGACCGTGAAGCGTGCCGGAATGAGAATGCTTGCGGCATAGACGTGCGAGAACCGGCGAAGGGCGATGTCTTCGGCGGCAAGGCCGTTCTGGAAGGTGACCAGCGGTAGGTCTGCCGCAAGGCCGCCGCCTTCGACAGGCTGCCAGGCCCAGAACTCCGTTGCCGCCTCCACGTCCTGCGACTTGACCGTCAGCAGCAGGATATCGCCCGGCGCGAGGCTTGGCGGGCTTGCCGTGTCGTGAATGTTCAGGCGCACCGTGCGGGTTTCCGCCGGCCGGCGATAGGTGAGCCCGTGCGTGGCGATATGGGCCGCCTGTTGTCCGCGACCGACAAGGGCATAGGCGATGCCTCTCTGTTCGAATTCCGCAGCAAGGCTCGCGCCGACAGCGCCGGCTCCGATGATGATGTAGCGTGTCATGGGATCATGTCTTGACGGGAGGAGGTGATGGCGGTGAAACGGAAAAGAGCTCAGGCGGTGCGAAGAACCGGCTGCTCCACAGAGGCATTTCGCTCGTCAAGCTGCCAGCGATCGAAGGCCGTACGCCCGAGCATGGAAATCGACGTATCCTCCTGCGGCGCATGCACAAGCACGGCCTGGATATCGCGAAAATGCCGCTCAAGGCCCAGCTCGGCACCGAGCCCGGGATTGCCCAGACCGCGGACAGCCAGTTGTACGGCATCACGCAACTGGCGCCCGGCCAGAAGGCGTGCACGGACCAGACGTTCCGCATCGGCCTGTCCTGTCGACAGGGCGTCGAAGATGAGCTGCCGCGCACCGCCGATCAGGAGATCGATCTCGCCGGAGAACGTCACGAACCGCTCCGTGCGCGCGACGGGGTGCCCGAGATTGGTCGGAACGCGCTCATGGGCAAAACGGCTGAACGCCGCCTGGGCCGCTTCGGCAACCCCGAGATAGAGCGAGGTCAGGGCCAATGTCATGGCCGCGTGGCCGCGATTGTCCTGCTGGGCAACCTCCGTTCCCGTCAGGTCCACCACATTCTGCAGGGGAATTTCCACGTCCTCATATTCCACGTCGTGAGAGCCGCTGGCCCGCATGCCGAGGCTGTCCCAGTTCTCGATGATGCGGATGCCGGGTAGACCATTCGGGACCACGAAGGTGCCGACCCGTGTTGGCGCCTCGTCGGTATGGGCCCAGACGAGGAAATGCGTCAGCCCGTGCGCACCCGTCACGAAGCGCTTGCGGCCGGAGATCGACCAGCCGCTTGCGGTCCGGCGGGCCCGGGTTGCGGGCAGTCCGCCACGGGCAGGCGAGCCAAGCTCCGGTTCGACGCGGGCTGCATTGAGGAGAAGCGGACGCTCTTTCGCCTCAGCCAGCAGGCTGAGATAAAGGTCTTCCGGCCAGTGGTTTCTGGAGGCCTGCGCCAGATGGTTGAAGAGCGTCATGGCGGTGATCAAGGCGACCGACGGGTCGCCACGGCCGAGCGCCGCAAGGATATGGGCGGTATCCAGAAGGGAAGCACCCCTGCCGCCATAGCGTTTCGCCACCGTGCTTTCCAAGAGGCCGCTTGCGTGAACGGCACGAATGCCTGCCCAGGGAAATGCACCACTGCGATCGACCTCGGGCGCTGCGTCTGCAACGGCGCGGACGATCTGGTCGAGCTGGCGGGGATCGAGAACCATCGGCAGAGGCCCTTTCAAAATGACCTAAAATTGGCTGCCGCCCCTTGAGGAGAGGAGGCATCGAGAAAAAGGTTTCCGGCAGATATCCCTCCTGCCGGAAACAAAGGCTCAGGCCGCGGCCTTGTTCTTGGCGTTCTCACGCTCGCGTAGTCCCTCGCGGACCAGCGGCAGCACGTAGCGGCCATAATCGACGGCATCGTTGAAATTGTCGTAGCCGCGGATCGAGATCAGATCGGCGCCGAGATCGACATAATCGAGGATCGAGTCGGCAATGGTGCGAGGGGAACCGACAAGGGCGGTTGTCGCACCGCTGGCATTGGTCGCCGTGACCGTCGGATACCAGAGCGCCCGGTCATGCACGTCGCCGCGCTTGGCGATGTCGAGCAGGCGCTGCGAACCGACATTGGCGGGTGGAGCGGCCGAGAGAGGCGCGCGGCTCAGGCCCTTCTGGCGGTTTTCGTTCAGGCGGTCGAGCACACGGTGTGCCTTTGCCCAGGCGAGTTCATCCGTTTCCGCGATGATCGGGCGGAAGGTGACCCAGATGCGCGGGCGATCCTTGCGCCCGGCCTTGGCCGCCTCGTCATAGATCCGGTCGATCTGCTGCTTGGTTTCCGCCAGCGGCTCGCCCCACAGGCCGAAGATGTCGCAAAGCGAGCCGCCGATGCGATAGGCGGCGTCCGAGGAACCGCCGAGCGAGATCGGGATCAGGCCCTTCGTCGGGCGCACCGCGGCACGGAACTGCTTGAACTGGTAGTATTTCCCCTCGAAATCGAAGGGTTCGGTGGACGTCCAGGCGAGGCGCAGGATGCGGATATATTCTTCCTGGCGCTCATAGCGTTGTTCCTTGTTGAGGAAATCGCCTTCCCGCGCCTGTTCCTCGTCGCTGCCGCCAGCGATGAAGTGGACGACGACGCGCCCGCCGCTCAACTGGTCGAGCGTGGCCAGCGATTTCGCGGCCACTGTCGGATAGACCGTGTTGGGACGCAGCGCCACGATGATCTTGATCTGCTTCGTGTGTGCGAGGATCGTCGCGCCGAGCGTGAACGGATCGAAGGACGCCGAGGAGTAGGGGATGAGCGTGTAGTTGAAACCGTAATCGTCGAGCGCGCGGGCATATCTCTCCAGGAACAGCGGATCGACCGGCGCATCGGGAATGGGGGTTAGGTCATTGGAGGCGTTGGCGAAGCTTGCACTGATAAATTCTACGGGCATCTGACGAGGTCTCCATTCCGATTGCCGAGCGATAGGGTCAGGCTAAGGGGCTGAACATCTAGGAGAAAGACAGGTCTTTCTATTCTATCGAATTAATGGAAAATATTGTTCCTGTCGGGTAGGCGCGGTCGATGGCCGCGCCTGTCCTGCTTTTGTCAGGTGGCTGGTGTCCAGCCGAGGTGCGGCGCCACCGTCTCGGCGAGATCGCGCAGCACGCGCAGGTTCTCCTCCAGGCCATGGGCGGGCGGAAGGAAGAGGACGAGTTCGTCGGCGGCCGCAAGACCAGGATCGGCGAGAACTGCTTCGGTAACCTCGTCGGGCGTCCCTTGAAACACCGGGGAAATCTGTCTGCCCGAAGGCAGCTGCCCCGGAGCCACCGGCGTAAGCGCGCCCTTTGGCCGCGAAGCGGCGATCCCGAGCGTGCGGCGCTCCAGATCATAGGCCGCATATTTTTCCCGCAGTTCGGCGGTCGTGCCGACAAGAATGGATGCAGCGACGGCGACCGCGGGCGGCTCGGTCTGCCAGATCCGCCGCCAGGCCGAGCGATAGGCCTCGATGATCCGGGCCTGGTAGGCACCGAAGCTTTCGCCCTCCGCATGGCCGTGCTGCACGGTTCCGGTGATCAGGCCAATGCCGAGTTCGGCGGCCTGGATGGCGGACGACACACTTGCGACGCCCTGCCGGATACGGTTGCGAAGCGTCGGGCTGTGGGGCGTCACGCGCAGCTGCGTTCCTTCCGGAGCGCCCTGGCCGGGACCGTCCACCGTGTGGAGCACCTCGCCGGCGACGGCGGCCAGGAAGCGTGCCTGCCGACGTTTCGCCTCGGTTCTCGAGTCTGTGTCGACGGCGCCGAAGACGGCATCGAAGGCGGCGTTTTCTCCGGTCGAAATCGCAAGTTCCAGCCGGCCATCGACGAGAAGATCGGTCGTGCCGGCGGCTTCCGCCAGCAGGATCGGATCCTGGTAGCGCATCGGAATGACTGCGGAGCCCAGCGTGATGCGGCTGGTATGCTGACCGACGGCCGCGAAGAATGGCAGCGGTGAGGAGAGATAGTTGTCGAAGTGCCGTTGATAGGACCAGCCGGACTGGTAACCGAAAGCTTCGGCGGCCTGATAAAGGGCAATGCCATCGCGCAGGCCCTTCGCCGGTCCGTCGATGTCGTTGAACGACACGCGCGTATTGAAGCCGAGCCGCGTCTTCGGGCGAAAGTGCGCAGCCGCGACGGTCTGTTGCAAAGCGAGGGTCATGCAAATATCTCCTGACGCAGGTTGGCTGCCTTGTGTGTCGCGGTCTGTGAGGCGTGAACCCCGGCCGGGATCGAATCCAGGAGGGCCCTGGTATAGGGTTGGCGGGGGGTATCGAAGATGTCCGTCACGGACCCGTGTTCGACGATGCGGCCCTTGCGCATGACCGAAACGGTGTGGGCGAGCTGTCGCACCAGAGCGAGGTCGTGAGAGACGAAGACATAGGTGAGGCCGAGGTTGGCCTGCAGCGACAGCAGGACCTCGACAATGTCGGCCTGCACGCTGACATCGAGCGCAGAGGTCGGCTCATCGAGCACGATCACATCCGGCCGCAGGACGAGGGTGCGCGCGATGGCGACCCGCTGGCGCTGCCCGCCGGACAAGGCGCCCGGTTTGCGCTGCAGCAGGTGGTCGCCCAGTCCGACATTGGCGAGCGCCTCCCGCACCTGTGCGCGCCGTTCAGCGACCGTACCGATCCGGTAGCGATCGAGCGGTTCGCGCACCAGCTGTTCGACCGACCAGGTCGGGTCAAGCGAGGTGAACGGGTTCTGGTAGACGAGCTGCAGATGGCGCCACACCGCGCGCTGCGAGCCCCGGTCGGAGCCGGATATTGTTTCACCCGACACGGTGATGCGGCCGGCATCGGGCTCGTCAAGGCCGAGAAGCAGCCGGATCGTCGTCGTCTTGCCGGAGCCGGATTCGCCGACCAGGGCGTGGGTGGTGCCTGCGGCAACCGAGAAGCTGATCCTGTCGACAGCCGTCAGCGACTTGCCATCGACGGAGAAGGTCTTGCTCACGCCCTCGACGGCAATCTTCGTGGCCGTGCCCTCCCGTCCGTCGAGGCGATGAAAACCGGGGTCCCTGAGCGCCGCATAGCGATCCGGATTGAGCGCCGGGACATCTGCATGCAGCTTGCGGGCATAGGCGGAAGAGGGGGCGGAGAACACATCTTGCGTCCTGCCGGCCTCCTGCACCGTGCCGTCCTTCAGCACGACGAGCTTGTCCGCCCGTTCCGAGGCAATCGCCAGATCATGCGTGATCAGGAGAAGGCTGATGTCGAGATCGTGTTGCAGGCGCGACAGGAGGTCGAGGATGCGCTTCTGGATCGTGACGTCGAGAGCCGAGGTCGGCTCGTCCGCCACCAGAAGCGCCGGACGCGGCAGCACGGCAAGCCCGATCAGCACGCGCTGCAGCATGCCGCCCGAGAGCTGGTGCGGGTAGGAGTCGTAGACGCGGCCCGGATTGTCGAGGCCGACTTCGGCGAAGGTGTCGAGGATCAGCGCCTTGCGCAGTGCCTTGTTCGGCTCGTCGGTGAGGGCGGCGGCCTCCTGCGCCTGCGCGCCGATGGCGCGCACCGGATTGAGTGCATTGGCCGGATCCTGCGGGACAAAGCCGATGGCGCGACCGCGCAGCGTCCGGAAATGCCGTTCGGATTGTTTGAGGATATCCTGCCCGTTGAAGGCGATGCGGCCATCGGCATGGGCACCGTCCGGCAACAGCCGCAGGACGGCCTTGGCAATCGTCGATTTGCCGGAGCCGGATTCGCCGATCAGGGCCAGGCTCCTGCCACGCGCGAGATCGAAGCCCACATCATCGACGACGGTGCGTCGACCATAGGCAACCGACAAGCCATCCACCTTGAGCAGCGGCGGCGTCAGAAGAGCGGATAGGGTGTCCGGGCGTTGAGTCAGTTTGTCTTGCGAAGCCATCGGCTGATCCTGTTGACGGAGAGGACGGTCACGATCGTGACGAACGCAGGGGCGTAAACCAGCCAGGGCCATTTGAGATAATCCTTGCCGATCGAGATCAGCAGGCCCCAGTCGGAAGCGGGCGGCGGGTCGCCGTAGCCCAGAAAGGCAAGTCCGGCGATGACGAGGATGGAGAGGCCAAACTGCAGCACGGCAAGCGGCAGAACCGAGCGCGAGGCATTTGGCAGGATGTGACGGATGAGGATGTACCAGCGCGATCCGCCGAGAATGAAGGAGGCTTCGATGAAGACGGCCTGCCGGGTCTTGATCACTTCCGACCGCATGACGCGGGCAAAGATCGCGACGGCGGAGATGCCGGTGGCAATGGCCGCATTGGTGGTGTTGAAGCCGAGCGCGGTGACGATGATGACCGCCAGCAGGAAGCTCGGAATGGCCAGCAGCATATCGACCAGCCGCGCCAGAACGATATCCGTCCAGCCCCCCAGGAAACCGGAGAGAAGGCCGATCAGGCCGCCGATGACGACGCCGATGACAACGGCGATCAGGGCGCTGGTGACCGATGACGACGTGCCATAGACGATGCGTGCATAGACATCGCGTCCCAGATGGTCCGTCCCGAACCAGTGCGCAAAGCTCGGGCCAAGCAGCTTCTGTGCCGGCACGCCCACGACCGGGCTGTAGCTGGTAAACAGGCCGGGTGCCACGGACCAGGCAATCACGACGATGATGATGGCCAGGGAGAGCGCGACGCTGATCGGGATGCTGAGCCGCTTCCCGTTCCTGCGCTCCGTTTCCTCAACCGGGTGCGATGAAAGGACGACGCTCATGAGGGGATTCCTTCAACACGGTCATCGAAGGCGTCATCGCCCGTTGCCGGACGCGGTTTCACCGTTCCGATCAGCTTTACGCGCGGATCAAGCAGCGGATAGACGAGATCGGCAAGGAGGTTGACCACGACGAAGGCGACGGCTGCGAGCGACACCACGGCCTGGATCACCGGCAGGTCCTGCGTGGTGACCGACCGCTGCACGAGGCTGCCGATCCCGGTGCGTCCGTAGACCGTTTCTGTGATCAGCGACCCGCCCAGAAGTTCGCCGACGGTGAGCGCGACAACCGTGACCACAGGCAGTGCGGAGGGTTTCAGGAGATGGCGGAAGAACAACCGGGACTGGGAGATGCCCCGACCCCTGGCGACGGCTGCGTAATCCTGCCGGGCTTCGTGGTCGAGATTGGCGATCAGCACTTCGGCAATCTGGGCGGACACCGGGATGCCAAGCGCCACGGCGGCAAAGAAGGTCGCCCAGAAGCTGTCCGCATTGATGACCCTGAAGAGCCCCAGCTGAAACCCGAAGATATGGATCAGCACGAGACCGATGACGAAATTCGGCACGGACAGGAACAGGGAGGGAAAGCCCCTCAGTAGACCCTGGCCATAGCGGCGAGGCAGGAACTGCGTTCCGTAGCCAATGACCAGTGCCAGGACGATGGCGACGGCAAGCCCGGAGGTCGCGAGAACCAGCGTCGACGGCAAGACCTCCGCGATGAGGGTCGATACCGGCCGGTTGGAGCGCATCGACAGGCCGAGATCCCCGGACAGGAACTGGCTGAGCGAAGCCCACAGCTGCACGAGCACGGGCCGGTCAAGGCCCTGCGCCGCGATGATCTGCTGGATCTCCTGTTCGGAGAAGCCGTTCTGCGGATCCCGCAGAACGTTGGTGATCGGATCGCCGGGCAGGACGCTGACGACGATGAAGGTGAACACATAGGACAGCAGGATCACGATGACCGCCTGGCCGATGCGCTTTGCCGCGTAGTCCAGATAGGAACGGTTCATGCCGCTTCCTCCTCACGCTCTGTCGCAACAGCCGGCGTCATTCGCTCTTGTAGGCCGTGTAGTAGCTTGCATAGGCAACGCCGTTGTAGACTTCACCCTTCAGCGTCGGCGACTGCACATAGATGCGCTGGACGATCTGCGTGCGGGGAATGAAGTAGCCCTGTTCGAGCACATATTTCTGCAACTCGTTCAGCAGCGGATTGCGCACGTCGGTTGAGGCGGCGCCAGCGATCTTGTCGCGCAGCTCGTTCAGCGTCTTGTCGCTGTCGTCCAGATTGAACCAGTTTTCGCCATTGTTCGCATTGGTCAGGATGCTCGCGATGGTGCCGGCATCGATGAAGCTGCGCGTCACTTCATAGGCCGGCACGGTCGGCCCGCCATATTTGACGCGGTCCGTGAAGGTGACGACGTCAAAGGCGCGGATGTCCACCTTCCAGCCGATCTTGCCGAGCTGCTGGGCAATCAGTTCGTCAATGGCCTTTGCGGTGGCAAGATACGGATTGGAATGAAGGGTCAGTGTCAGCGGCTTGCCGTTCTTCGCCCTGACGCCATCCGCACCCTTCACCCAGCCCGCCTCGTCCAGAAGCTTTTCCGCCTTGGCCGGATCATAGGCCAGCAGAGCGGACTGGTCCGTGGCGCCGGGCACATTGCTCTGGATGAAGGACGTCGCCAGCTTCCAGTCGGGGGTATAGACCGTATCGATGATCTCCTGGCGGTTGATCGCGGCCTGCAGGGCCTGGCGCACCTTCACGTCGTTGTAGGGCTCGAGCTTGGTATTGATCGCCCAGCCATTGACGAAGCCGAGATAGCGGGGCGTCGCAACGGTGAAACCCTCATCCTTCAGGGACTTCAGTTCCTGGGGCGAAGCATTGTAGGCGACATCGGCCTGAGAGGACTGGACGGCGGACACCCGCAGCGAAGGTTCGCTGACGATCTTGTAGGTGATTCTGTCGAGGTAGGCCGGCCCCGTATGGCCGACGGCGGGCGGCCCCCAGTTATAGTCCTTGCGCTTGACCAGCGTGACGTGATCGCCTTCCTTCCAGGATTCCACCACATAGGGACCACTGCCGGAGGTCTTCGCCAGATCGGCCTGTTGCGTTGCCGGCTGCGCCAGCGTCTTTGGTGAAATCAGGATCGAGCCATGGTAGCCAAGCGTCGGGATGAAGCCGAGCGTCGGCTTCTTGAACGTCACCTTGACCGTCTGCGGGTCGATGACGTCGGCGCGATCATAGGTCTTCGGGAAAAGGGCGATCGGGTTGATGCCTTCGTTCTTGCGCCCGGCATACCAGATGTCGAGATTGGCGACGACCGCAGCGGCATCCAGCGGCGTCCCGTCGGAGAAGGTCACGCCCTTCTTGAGATGCAGCGTAAACTCGGTCGCCTCTGCGTTCTGCTCCCAGCGCTCCGCAAGCCACGGGCTCACCTTGCCATCCGCGTCAACGTAGACCAGCTTGTCCGTGACATGCCCCCAGACGTGACCCTGGAAGCTGGAGATCGCGCTGTTGTTGGGGATCCACGTCCCGCCGAGCGAGTCGATCAGGAAGACAATATCGCCGCCATTGCGCGGATCCTCCGCGCTCAGCGCCGGATTGACGCCGGTGAAGGTGACCGCTCCAGCGAGAAGGAACGCGGAGCCGGCGGTCAGCAGGCGGCGGCGGGTGATTGAAACGAACTGTGCAAGGTGTGACATTTGAAATCCTGGTCTTCGAGTGGCAGATCAAGGGAGGAATGCGCGATGCCCTTGCGGCCTCGGCGCTGCGTTCAATCGGTGCGTCAACCTGGGCAACAGCTACAGGATCGAGCGAGGTCGACGGTCGAGCGCGGCGCTTTCGGCATGTTTTCCTCCTGGCAAATCCGGGTTGAACCAATGCTATGAGCCTAGCGATGCCGTCGCCCGGAGAGAAAGACTGGTTATTCTTTTTCTATGGTTTCTGTAGAATATCTTGGCGCGTTGGGGCGGCGCATTGATTTGCCGTGCTAGCCCATGAAATCGGAATAGGGTGAGACTGCCGTGGCGGACGCGCAGCAAAGCCGGGACCCGCCCATTCTCCCTTCGGCATTCAACGCATCCCAAAGTTTGCCATTGAGCCGTGAGCCCGGATTGGTGCGCGACCCCGTGCGTGTCTTCATCCACGCCATGGCTGCCGGACGTCTGTCAAAAGCCTCCGTCCCGTGATATGTGGCGCCGTCCTGGGTCAAGCGCAGCCACGCCCGATCGGTGACGCTGCCGTCCTTCCGCTTCCGCGCACCGAGAGCGCATAAGGCCACGGTCCGTTGCGACCGACGGAGATCACTTCGGGTTCGCTGGACCGGATCCGGTGCTGACATCGCCGAATTTGGTCCAGGACAAGCATGAACAAGACGGAGAAAGACATGCAGCAAGAGCCTGGAAAACGTGCGGAAACCAAGCCTTCCAAGGCCCCCGTCTTCGCCGTTGCGCCGATGATCGACTGGACTGACAGGCATTGCCGGTTCTTTCACCGGCAGCTGTCCGAACGGGCCGTGCTTTATACGGAAATGGTGGTGGCCGATGCGATTTTGTATGGGCCGCGCGAGCGGCTTCTCGGGCATGATGCGGCCGAGCATCCGGTGGTGCTGCAGCTTGGCGGGTCGAACCCGCAGAAGCTCGCCGAGGCGGTGCGGATCGCGGCCGATTTTGCCTATGACGAGATCAACCTCAATGTCGGCTGCCCGTCCGACCGGGTGCAGAGCGGGACGTTTGGTGCCTGCCTGATGAAGACGCCGGATCTGGTGGCCGACTGCGTTTCGGCGATGAAGGCTGCCGCCCGCGTGCCGGTGACGGTGAAATGCCGCATCGGCGTCGATGACCAGCAGCCGGAAAAGGTGTTGCCGGCGTTTGTTGCGCAGATGGCGGATGCCGGCGCCGATGCGGTGTGGATCCATGCGCGAAAAGCCTGGCTGCAGGGGCTTTCGCCGAAGGAAAACCGCGATATTCCGCCGCTCGATTACGATCTGGTGCATGCGGTCAAGCGGGATTTTCCTCATCTTTTCATCGGGATAAACGGTGGAATTGTGGATCTGAATCAGGCGCTTCAGCATTTGAATCATGTCGATGGCGTGATGCTGGGGCGGGCGGCCTATCAGAATGCCGGACTGCTGACCGGCGTGGACCATGCGATCTATGGCGCGCCGCATCGCGATTTTGACTGGCAGGCGCTGTGCGAAACGATGATGGCCTATGCCGAGCGCGTGATGGCCTCCGGCGGACGGCTGAACCATGTGACGCGCCACATGGTTGGCCTGTTCCAGGGTTTTGCCGGGGCGCGGCGCTATCGCCAGATCCTCTCCTCGGAAGCGACAAAACCCGGCATCGATCCGGAGCTGATCGCGCGGGCCTTTGCCGCCGTGGATATTGCCGGCGGCCCGACGCGGGGGGCGGACAGTGCTGCGCGCGCCGACATGGCCGAGAGTGCCTGATCAGGGCCGGGGGCTGACCTCTGCATCGGTTTGCGCGCCGGTCTCCGCTGTGATTTTTGTGAGATAGCGGTGAAGCCGGCGCCAGAAGCGGTTGGGCAGAAGCGAGCGCATGACGGCGGCGGCCGCCACCATCTGATCGGGATCGGCGTGCTTTGCCCAATCGGCGGGCAGCGTGGGCTGGGCGAAACCGGCGAACATGTTTGAGCACAGCCTGACGAATCCATCGGAATAGGTTTTGTTGCAGGTGAGGCTCCTGTCGACGCAGACGGGCAGCCCGTCATAGATCATGGCGCCGCAGCAGCGGCCCGCACGGCGGCAGGCCCGCAGCTTGCAACAGAACTGCGGGTGGCCAAGCCCCTCGGCCACCCGGCGCAGATAGGTCTCCTGGGTAAAAAGCTGTTCAGCCATGGTTCTTCCCCTGTTTTTCGCGCAGGCCAAAGACCCGCGCGGCCGCATCGGCCCGTGGTGAAATTTTTACGAAATCATCAAACCGGTCGGGCCGCTGAGAGCTGCCGCATAAGGTTTGGAGTAAATGACACCTCTCAGCGTCCCGTTCGGCGGTTTATGCTCGCGATTGGGGCCTCTCTGCCTGAACCGAAGGCCAGCACCTTTGCCGCCGCCCGCGCCGAAAACTCTCCCGGAGGGAAAAGATCCGGACGGATCACGGGCGGCCGATGCCCGCCTGCGGTTCCCCTGTGTGCCGCACAGACACGCCCGGCGCGCTTGCTGGACTGGAAACGGCCAAAGACATCCGATGCCCCGCCATTTCCCCCGTGTCGCCGGAGGGAGACCAATTTCCGCGAACCCTTTTCGGAAAGACCTGCGTCGTCTCTTCCCGCCAAGCGCCGGCCCCGCATCGCCGGCACGCCTGCCGGTGTATCCGCTGCGGGACGGAGGCATTATAGGGGCACGGGCAGGGGGTGGGGAAAATGTGAGGGCAGATTTTTTTTTAGGGTGGGGGCGCCTGGGGGGGCTTTGAAGGGGGTGTGCCGCCAACGGTCGTCATCCTCGGGCTTGACCCGAGGATCTGCTGTCGGTGGATGTTCTTGTGGAACGTGAACAGGGCCGGGCATCAGGTGTCGCAGCTGAGTTACCCCCCCTCTGGCCTGCCTGCCTCTCCCCCACAGGTGGGGAGATCACTGTGGGGTCAGCGTGTTCGTTCTTCGTGAAGGGGAGGCGGCAGGCGACAATGAATGGTCGGTCATGGGGTTCTCCTCGTGATTGGGGCATGAGGCGAACCGGGAGCGGGCCGAGATGTTCCGGATGCGGCGGTGGATCCTCGGGTCAAGCCCGAGGATGACGGCGTATGTGAGGGCGGTGGTGCCACAAGTGAGGGTAGCGGTGTGCACTCGTGGAGTTGGCAAAGTAGTGACTGCGGGGACAATGTTGGGGCAGGGCCGCCTACGGTCGTCATCCTCGGGCTTGACCCGAGGATCTGCTTGCGGTGGAAGGGTGGATCGAAATTGGGCGGGTAAAGGCACAGTGACTGGATGGGAGGCTGCCGCCATCACCGCGTTCCTCGGGCAGCAAATGAGCAAAAGGAAGCTCAAAACGTGGGGGCACTTCCGATATATTATCTTATCGAGTTATCGCATCTAACTGTCGCTGAATCATAAGGGTTGCTTCGTGCATCCAATGCATTTCGCCGATTTTCACTACTACCGTTGATAACTGCGCTGCATTTGCAACGGTGAAACTCAAGATTGCAATTATTGTGGCCTTGGAGATTGCAGAGGAAGTGCCCTTCGATACGCTCTTAATAGTGTCATCAAGAAACTCTGCGCCATATTGGTAGACCTTTGCTACCAAATTTTCGACCGTCCGCAGTAGGGCGAAAGCCGCACGTTTGGAAAAAATCTCAGGTGATTCAATCGCATGCCTGAGAAGTAGTATGGATTTTGGTACATTGTCGTCTACATGATCTTCTAATTGCGACAAGTTTTTAGCAAGTCCATCAGCGGCCGACAAAATTGTACCGACATCAGCGCGATCAAATTCAGTGTTAGCGGCGTTTTCCACAAACTGTTCCCAAGCCGGAAATTGGGATATGTAGAGATGGACGGATGCTGTGAACCCCTTGAGCATGCCGTTTATGGCCGATGGCAGTTCTTGCTCAAACTGGGACGAAATAGAGGAGCAGCTTATATTCATAAGCCCCGTTTTGACTATATTTGTATCCTCTTCGAGGTTTTTTCTGATGTTTGTAACGCTTTCTAGAAGCCTCTTATCGCAGTTCGAGTTTATTAGGCTTTCGATTAACGCGTTGCCTTGCTGAATTATTGCGTCAAGGGCCTGCCGAATATTCTCGGTGTCGCGAGAGTTTTTTATATTTACCTCGCTTAGGACTTTAAGTCTTCCATCATCAAAATAAAATTTTACAGGCGAAATTTTTTGTTCAGGAACAATTTTTTTCACCGCTTCGGAGCTGAAGTGTACGCCTCTTGTTTCGAAAAGATTTTGTTGATAGTCTTCTGTTCTAACTATCTCAAAAAGCTTGGATAGAACTTTTAGTCAAGTTCGAATATTCTGGCCGGAAAGCTGGTAATTCTCTTCGAGTAAAAGCTTTCCCCTCCCTGCTTGAGTGCCATTCAATAGTTTGATTGGTGTTGCGCCTAGTGTATTTAGTTCTTCGCAATTTTCCAAAGAATTTAGTTCGCGGCGAATTTTTTCCTGAAGAAACTTGATATCTCTTCCCTGACCAAGGCGCCTATGACCCTCGTGAAGCGAATTTAACAGGAATCTTACGCCCTCGATACGCATTGAAAATCTTTGGGCATCTTCAAATTCTTCTGGACTTCTGCTTACGAAGCGCACGCCTACAGTCTGCCTAAGACTGGCTAAAAGCCTGGATATTTCAGATCGAACGTCCAAATATTCAAATTTATCTTGCACAATGAAACATCCGTTACTTTGAATTCCTAAGGTTACATTATAATAATTCGATGCTGAAGCCTAATAAATTAAGTCCTTGCCAGCCCCTCATCCGGCTGCCGCCACCTTCTCCCCGTCGGGACGGGGAGAAGGGCGATGGGGTTAGCGTCCCGGTCGTCCCGTTTTCCCCTTGGTCCGCGACTTGCGTTTCTGATCACCTGCATCCTCGTAACTGCCGGCGCCGACCTTGCCGCGGACGATAGGGCGGGGGTCGTCTTTGGGGGCGCGGTCGGGCTGGCCTTCGAGGAGGGGTGAAAAGCGTTTGGCAGACGCGTCGGACGGTTTTTCCGGGAGTTTGCCGATCACGGGTTTTTCGGTGCGGCCGACGGTCATTTCATCCAGCGTGTTCTTTCGGAACAGCGGTTTTGTGGCGTCGGTGCCGGGGCCCATGTGGTCGAGCTTGGGTTTGGCGAAGTAGGACGACGCGGTGGCAGGTGAGGCGCCCCCCTCATCCGCCCTGTCGGGCACCTGCCGGGGTCGAGCCGCCGGTCTCGACCCGTCCTCTGGACCCCCGCTGGGGAGAAGGGATTCCCGCGTGGCCTTGGCGTTGCGCTTGATGCCTTCCATCGCCTTTGATTCTTCGCGTGCCATGGGGTCATCCATGGAGGCGAGTTCGACGGCCTTGAGGCGCTTGATTTCGTCGCGCAGGCGAGCGGCCTTTTCGAAATCGAGGTCGGCTGCGGCATCGCGCATGCTTTTTTCGAGCGCGTTGAGGTGGCTCTGCAGGTTGTTGCCGACGAGGTGGCCGCCATCGGCAAAGCCCTTGCCACCCTGGCCGGTGCCGGAAATGTCGGCGCGGACGTGGTCGCGCTCATAGACGCTGTCGAGAATGTCGGAAATGCGTGCCTTGACCGATTCCGGCGTGATGCCGTGCTCGGTATTGTAGGCCATCTGCTTTTCGCGGCGGCGCGCGGTTTCATCCATGGCGCGCTGCATGGAGCCGGTGACCTTGTCGGCGTAGAGGATGACCTTGCCGTCGACGTTACGTGCCGCACGCCCGATGGTCTGGATAAGGGACGTTTCCGAGCGCAAAAAGCCTTCCTTGTCGGCGTCCAAAATGGCGACGAAGCCGCATTCGGGAATGTCGAGGCCCTCGCGCAAGAGGTTGATGCCGACGAGCACGTCGAAGGCGCCAAGGCGCAGGTCGCGGATGATCTCGATACGCTCCAGCGTGTCGATGTCCGAGTGCATGTAGCGCACGCGAACACCCTGTTCGTGGAGATATTCGGTCAGATCCTCGGCCATGCGCTTGGTAAGCACCGTGCAGAGCGTGCGATAACCCTTCTGCGCGGTTTCGCGGATTTCGCCCAGAACATCGTCCACCTGTGTGCGGGCGGAGCGCACTTCCACCGGCGGATCAATGAGGCCGGTCGGGCGGATGACCTGTTCGGCAAAGACGCCGCCGGACTGTTCCATCTCCCAGTTGCCGGGTGTGGCGGAGACGGCGACCGTCGGCGGGCGCATGGCATCCCATTCCTCGAAGCGCAGGGGTCGGTTGTCCATGCAGGACGGCAGGCGAAAGCCGTATTCGGCAAGGGTGGCCTTGCGGCGAAAGTCGCCGCGATACATGCCGCCGATCTGGGAAACGGAGACGTGGCTCTCATCGATAAAGAGGAGGGCGTTGTCGGGGATGTATTCGAACAGCGTCGGCGGCGGCTCGCCGGGGCGACGGCCGGTGAGATAGCGCGAATAGTTCTCGATGCCGGCGCAGGAGCCGGTGGCCTCCATCATCTCGATATCGTAGCGGGTGCGCTGTTCCAGACGCTGGGCTTCGAGCAGGCGGCCGCCTTTTTCCAGCTCGGCGAGGCGCAGCTTCAGCTCTTCCTTGATCGCCTTGATGGCGCCGTTCAGCGTCGGGCGGGGGGTGACATAGTGCGAATTGGCGTAGATTTTCACCGATTTCAGGTCCCCGGTCTTCTGGCCGGTCAGCGGATCGAACTCGGTGATGCTGTCGATCTCATCGCCGAACAGCGAGATGCGCCAGGCGGCATCTTCCAGGTGGGCGGGGAAGATTTCGATCGTATCGCCGCGCACCCGGAACGAGCCGCGGGTGAAATCCATGTCGCGGCGCTTGTATTGCTGGGCCACGAGATCGGCGAGCAACTGGCGCTGGTCGATGCGGTCACCCAATTCCATCTGGAAGGTCATGGCGGTGTAGGTCTCGACCGAGCCGATACCGTAGATGCAGGAGACCGAGGCGATGATGATGCAGTCGTCACGCTCCAGGATGGCGCGGGTGGCGGCGTGGCGCATGCGGTCGATCTGCTCGTTGATCGAGGATTCCTTCTCGATGAACGTGTCGGAGCGCGGCACATAGGCTTCCGGCTGGTAATAGTCGTAGTAGGAGACGAAATATTCCACCGCGTTGTCGGGGAAAAAGTTCTTGAACTCCGAATAGAGCTGGGCAGCCAGCGTCTTGTTCGGCGCAAGAATGACGGCCGGGCGCTGCGTCGCCTCGATGACCTTTGCCATCGTGAACGTCTTGCCGGAGCCGGTGACGCCGAGCAGGACCTGGGAGCGTTCGCCGGAATTGATGCCTTCCACGAGATCGCGGATGGCCGTCGGCTGGTCGCCGGCGGGTTCGTAATCGGAGGCCATGCGGATGGGGATGCCGCCCTCCGATTTTTGCGGGCGCGCGGGCCGGTGCGGCGTCCACATCTTGCCGTCCTTGAACAGCGGATTGCCGCTCTCGATCAGTTTTGACAGGGCGTCGACGGTGGCGGTGACCGCGCCCGGCGCCAGCGACTGGGCATCCTCCAGCGAAAGATCCATGCCCGCGACCGGATTGAGGCCGGCGGCGGCACGCGTCTTCGGATCGGAGGAAGCGCCGATCGACACGCCGCGGGAGGTTTTGGAGGCGGTGGTGTTCTTGTTGGTGCTCACGGCCGCACCGCCCTTCGGGCTGGCCTCCGCACGGGGCGCCGGGCGCCCGGCGGCGGCCGCCTGGCCGCTGCGCTTTGCTCTGTCTGCTTCCTCTTTCGCCTCGCGGATTGCGGCCTCGCGGGCGGCGATCTCGATCTTCTTGCGGTGCTTGCCGGCCTTGGAGGCGATCTCGCGCTGCGTCTCTATGCCGGAGGCTTCCGCTTCGGCTTCCAGCTGCTTCACCCAGTCGGAGACCGAGCCGGAGAGGGGCGCGCCCTCGAAGGCGGCCTGAGGCGCTTCCTCGAAACCGGAGGCGTTTGCCGGGCGGGAGGTCTTGCCCGGATCAAAACTCTGGGCGGCGGATTTTTTCGGAGCTTTCGACATGGCCGGAATATGGAGGCGTTGGCGGCGAAAGGGAAGAGTGCAGCGAAACAAATTGGGAACGGAATGTCGCGCGCGAGGTCATCCTGGCGCAAGATGCGTGTGACCATATCCGCACATTCGAAAACAACGGGCGCCGGGCCGGCGCCTCCGGGAAAGGGATGTCTTCATGGATACGGTCGAGCAGCGCCAGCGCCTGAAGGAAAGCATGCCGCAGACCACGCTCGGTCTGCACCACACGGAAAACTGCCGCTTGCTGCCCAATCGCAGCGAATTGCTGCAGCGTCTGCCGCGCGGTGGCGTGGCGGCCGAGATCGGCGCCGCCTATGGCGATTTCACCGCCGAGATTTTGAGCCTCAACCATCCGGCCCAGCTGCATCTGATCGACGCCTGGGACACCGACCGTTACCGCATCGGGCTCGAGCAGATCCGCGAAAAATTCGAGGCGCGCATCGACAAGGGCCAGCTGCAGATCCATCAGGGCCTGTCGACGGTGAAGCTCAAGGAGTTTCCCGACCAGTTCTTCGACTGGGTCTATATCGACACCAACCACACCTTCCACACCACCTGGGAGGAACTGGTGCTCAGTCATCACAAGGTGAAGAAGGACGGGCGCATCTGCGGCCATGATTTCTGCACGGGAAACATCATCACGCCGGTGGTCTATGGCGTCGTCGAGGCGGTGACGAAGTTCTGCCAGGATGCGGGCTGGCAGTTCGAATACCTGACGATGGAATCGCACGGGCATTTTTCCTTCTGCCTGCGCCGTCTCTGAGCGCCTGGCGCGTCATCAACACTTGGTGCGGCCACAAAGGCGTTGGCCTTCGGCGCCGCTTGCTCTACAGACGGCGGCAGGCGGTCCGCGTTCCAGCCCGGGCGACAGGACCCGTCCGCTGCTCTGGAGGCTGATCGCACATGTTGTCCCCCGAAAAACGGCTGGCCCTCAAGCAGAGCATGCCGCGCACCATGCTGTCGCTGCATCATACGGAAAACTGCCGGCTGCTGCCCAACCGCACCGAGCTTCTGAACCGCCTGCCGCATGGCGGCGTGGCGGCCGAGATCGGGGTTGCCTTCGGCGACTATACGCGCGAGATCATGGCGCTGAACAAGCCGCGCCAGCTGCATCTCATCGATGCCTGGGATCTCAGCCGCTACAACGAAGGCTATGAGACCGTGCGCTCCGCCTTTGCCGACGAGATCGCGGCAGAGCGCGTCAAACTGCATGTCGGCGGCTCGACGGACATGCTGCCCAGCTTTGCCGATGCGACCTTCGACTGGGTCTATATCGACACCGACCATTCCTACCAGAATACCTGGAACGAACTGGTGCTGTGCAATGCCAAGGTGAAGCCGGACGGGCGCATCTGCGGCCATGATTTCTGCACCGGCAATGTGCTGAAGCCGGTGGTCTATGGCGTCGTGCAGGCGGTCAACCGCTTCTGCGTCGAGTTCGACTGGCAGTTCGAATTCATGACCGTCGAGCCGGACGCGCATTTTTCCTATTGCTTGAAGCGTCTTTGACGGATCAAGGGCGGGTCAAGGCGCAACCGTGACCCGCACGCCGGCCTGGTCGAGCTGGGCGCGCAGCCCCTTGTCGGGTTCGCCATCACAGACCAGTTCGTGCACGTCGCCGACATGGGCAAGCTTGACCAGCGCCCGCCGGCCGAACTTGCTGTTATCCACCGCCAGCAGGATGCGCTCGGACTGGCGCATGGCGGCCTGCACGGCAGCGACTTCCGAATGGTCGTCATCGCCGATGTCGCCGGCCGAATCGATGCCGCTGACCGAGATGACGGCGAGGTCAAACTTGAAGCGACCGATGAATTCCGGCGTTTCGGCGCGAAAGACACCCGCATCGACGGGGCGTACGAAACCGCCCGGCACCGCCACGGTAAAGTTCGCGCCCTCGCTCAGCAGCGTTGCAACGCGCAGCGAATAGGTGACGACGCGCAGTCCCGTATGGCCGAGCAGCGCCTGGGCAATCGCCTCGCAGGTGGTGCCCGTGTCGATGAACACGGCCGAGCCGTTTGCGATGCGGCGCGCCACCGCAAGCCCGATCCGCTCCTTGGCATCGGCATTTTCAACGCGCCGGGCGCGCAGCACCACCGGATCGATGGGCTGGGCGAGCGTCACCCCGCCATGCAGGCGGCGCACCTTGCCCAGCAACTCCAGCTCCTGGACGTCCCGGCGCGCCGTCTGGGTGGTGACGTTGAAATGCCGCCCGATGTCCTCCAGCGAAATATAGCGGACCTGCTCCAGCTGACGCAGGAGTTCCGACTGTCGCCGGGTCTTCTTATCCATTCCTTGCCCCTTATGGGTATTGCCGCATCTGGGCGTGCAGCTTTTTCAAAAAAGTTAGCCCGTCGTCCACCGCCGGGCAATGGCAGGGACGGCGACATCACACAACAAACAGGGCGGATTGCTCCGCCCTGCGCTGGTGACTGGCTGATAGGAGGGATCAGAACTTGACCTTCAGGCCGGCATTCACGCCATGCGTGCCACCTTCGGAGGAGAAACCTCCGACATAATCGAGCGACAGCGAGGTGTTGTCCTGAAGGCTGACATCGATACCCGCCTTGACGAGGGCCCGGTCGCGATTGACGCCGGCGCCTTCGACGGAGAAGGCCGCGCCGCGGTTGAAGGCGAGCGTGGCATCCGGTGTATCGCCGAAGGCATGGCGCCAGCCGGCTTCCCCAGAGAGGCGGGCAGATTTCTCGCCGAGCTGGATCTCGGTGGAGGCGCGAAGGCCGAGGCTGACGAAGGTCGCATCATAATCCGATGCGCCGCCGGACACAGCTGCCGCGCCGCCGCTTTCGCTGAAGGAGCCGGTGCGGACACGCACATGGGCAAGGCCCGCAAAGGGCTCGATGGTGGCCTGCTCCAGCTTCATCGCATAGGCCGCTTCACCGAAGACCTGTGCCGTCGTCAGATCGACGGAGGACCGCAGCGCGTTGGAGAAGCTGCCAAAGGCGACCGTGCGATCGACATCCGCCTGGCCGAAGGCGACCGACGAGCCGTAGGTGAGGCGCAGGCCCTGCAGCACGGTCGTGCCGTAGAGGCCGATGAGACCGCTGTCGGCGTCGGCGGTTGCGCTATAGCCCTTGCTCGACAGGTGCGAGTAACCGTAGCCGCCCATCACGCCGAGCCGGGTCGTCTCGTCCACGCCGGTATCGCTGCCGAAGAAGACGCCGCCGCTGTTGCGATTGAGGGCTGCGATGCCATCGCCATCGGTGCGGCCATGCGCACCATAGGCCTGCATCCAGGGTTGCCAGACGCCATCGGTAAAGCCCGGAGCGGTGGCGCGAAGGCGGGTCGATACCGCATCACGCCCGAACTGGCTTTCCTCGGCAAAGGCGCCGGCCATCGAGGCGTAGAATTCGCCCGAAAGCTGACGGAAGGCCTGATCCGCGGAAGAGGCTTGCAGCGGCAGGATGGCATCGAACACCGGATCCGCCGAGCCGAGCGCATCGATGACGGCGGCGACGGCGCGACCATTGGCACTGGTGGCGACATCGGCGAAGTCCACGTCGTTGCGCACCAGCTTCATGCTGATGCTGCTCGCCGAATAGGTGAGATAGGGGTTGAGGAAGGCCGCACTGGAGCCAACGGAACCGAAGGTGCCGGTGATGCCGCCGGCCGCCGAGAAGATGGTGTAATCGGTCTGCGGCAGGTAGTTGGTATTGGTCGGGACGAAGAACAGCGCGCTGTTGTTCAGCGTGATCGCGCCGGTGGCGACCAGACGGTCGGTATTGCCGGCCTGATCCACTTCAACACGGTAGGTCGAGCCCTGGTCGAAGGTGACATTGCCGTTGACGGTCAGCGTGCCGATGGAATTGCCGGGCGCCAGCGTGCCTCCGCTGGCGATGCGCAGATTGCCGACCGTGCCGGTGCCGCCGAGCGTGCCGCCATCGAGAACCGTGGTGAGCGACGAGCTGGCAATCGAACCGTTGACCGACAGCGTGCCGCCGGCCACCCGCGTTTCGCCGGTATAGGTGTTGGTGCCCGTGAGGTTGAGGCGGCCGAGGCCTTCCTTGGTGAGTGCGCCGGTGCCGGAAATGGTGCGGGCCATGGTGACGGAATTGCCGGCGGACTGAATGTCGAGCGCGCCACCCGTGCCTTCCAGCACCACATCGCGGTCAAGCGACGTCATGCCGGTGCCAGCGATGCGCAGGCGGCCATCGGCAAGGCGAACCTTCGCCTGGGACCCGCCAAGGGCTGCATCCTCATCGACAATCACCGTGCCGCCATCCTTGATCAGCGTCTCGTCGATGAAGCTGTGATCGTCGATGCAGTATTCGGCAATCGCCTGCTGGAAGCGCGGATCCTTGCTGGCGCAGTCGAGCAGCGTCTTCTTTTCGTCGAGCGTTAGGTTGGTCAGGATCGGCATGCCGTTGTCATCGGCGATCTGGCCGAGATAGACATCGGTGCGCATGTTGTTGCGCGTGAGATAGAAGACCTTGTCCTTCTCGTTGAAGACGGCGGCTTCCGAACCCCAGACGAGGCGGCTCTGATCGGCAGCGCCCTGGCCCACTGCATATTTCTGGATGGCCGGGCCGACCCACTTGATGTCATGGGCGGACACCTCGTGGTCGGTAAGCGGCGTCGTGCCGTTATTGGCATAGCCGACCTGGTCGATCACGCCGAGATAGGGATTGTTCGGATCGTCGGCCAGCTGCCACCACTTGCCGAAGGGGCGCGAGACGAGGAAATGGTCGATCTTGCCGCGGTCCCAGCTGGCCCAGGTATTGGTCGCGTCCTCGCCGGCGCTCGGCCAGGTGGTGCTGCCGTCGAGCAGGTCGTGCGGGGCAAACTGCTCACGCTCGTCGGGATTCTGCAGCAGCATGAACTGCTTCTTCAGGATGTTCATCGTCTGCGGCGTGTTGCCGGCCACCGCATAGGTTTCCGGAACGAACATCGTATCCGGGATATCCGTATTGGACAGGTTCTTGCCGCTGTTGGCCGTGATGAAGGCATCGAGTTGCGTGCGGTCGACGGCATACTGCGTGAGAAGCTGATAGTAGAAGCTGTTTCCGGACTGCAGGTAATTGCGCAGCAGCAGCTTCTGCTGATCGACGTGGTTGAGGCCGCGTTCAGAGACGTCCGCCGCATTGAAATCGCCGGTGACGACCAGCGGGCCATCCACGGTCTTTGCCCAGTCGACGATCTTCTTGGCTTCCTGGATGCGGTTGGTCGCTTCGTCGGAATAATCGAGGTGGACGGAGGCGACCGTCGTCTGTGGCAGCATGTTCTGGGCATCGAGCGTGATGTAGCTGAAGCGGTTGCCCTGGCTGCCGCTGCCGTTGACGCCGCCGGCCGTGCCGGTGAGACGCGAGGTGAGGCCGGTATCGCCGGTCTGCGTGCTCGTATAGGTGCCGAGACCGGCATTCTGCAGCACCTGCGGTGCCTGCGCCGCATAGGGGCTGTTGGAGCGAAGTTCCTGCCAGGCGATGATGTCGTAGTTGCCGTTGGCGAGGAAGTTGGAGATCTGCGACAGATCGCTGCGAAACCGCTCGTTCCAGGTGTTGAAGGTCAGCAGGCGAAACGTGCCGTCCTCGGCCAGCGCCGGGCCGGCAAGACCGCAAACACTGGCGCAGCAGAGCGCAATGGCGAGACGCGAAACGCCGGCCCGCTGGTGTGAATTTAAATGTAATTTTTGTGACACTTGCTAGTCCCCAAACCGGCTATATCCAAATGAAATGAAAGACTTTTCGCTTTCCGAGAGGTTATTACAAAGTTAAATGTAACTTTGATGACATTTTGCGGCGGGCAAGTCGTGTTTCGGTCACTGCAGGCGCGCTGTCGTTGAGCCCGTACACATCTGTGTTAGCGCCGCGAAAACCACCCGGCGAGGGTTGAGCCGGATGGCGGTTTCCCTTATCCCTGATGCCGGCTGTGGGGAGGATGCGGTCCATGCCTCCGGTTGCGTTGCCCTTTTCGGCGGTATGGTTGCTTTCGGACGGCGGACGAAAGGACGGATCGGGAACCGGGTTGCGGCTATTGCGTTTCCCGTCCCGAAAAAGACCGCAATCTCAGACCGCTTCCGTCACATTCACGCGTCATGTTCCGTGGGTTACAGAGGATGATCGCATGGCTCCTGCCCAATCCGGCCCGGATAGACCGGACCTTTCCGCCGCGACGCTTGGCGCCCGCCGCTATGGCTATGGGCTGAAGCCAGGCGAAGCGCCGGCCGCCGACGTGGACGCGTTGATGCTGCAGCTGAAGCGCGGCAGCGCCGCCAAGCCGCGTTTTCCGCGCGACGGTATCACCGGGCGGCGCGAGACGATCGGACGGCTGCTCACCGTACGCGCCGTGGAGGCCAAGGCCGCCCTTGAGGGACGGCCCAATCCGAGCCTTCGCCGCGAGACGCAGCGCGAGGCCGAACGATTTTTCATCCGCGACGTGCTGGGGCGCATCGGGCAGGCCGTTGCCTCGGAAAACGGCTTCTTCGAACGGCTGGCGAGCTTCTGGATCGACCATTTTTCCGTCAGCGCCCGCAAGGCCTATGAGATGCGCATGATCGTGCCGCTGTTCGAGGCGGAAGCGATTCGGCCGAATCTGGCCGGCTCGTTCACGGAGCTTTTGCGCGCGGCCATGCTGCATCCGGCCATGCTGACCTATCTCGATCCCGAACAGCCGGGCGGGCCGGTGGCGACTGCCCTGTTGCGCAGCGGCAAGGGGCTGAACGAGGCGCTGGCCCGCGAGCTTCTGGAACTCCACACGCTGGGCAGCGATTCCGGTTACACGCCCGACGACGTGCGCGGCGCCGCCCTCATTCTGGCGGGTTTGTCGCTCGACACGCGTTCGCTGCAGGTGGCCTATCAGCCGCCGCCGGCGGAGCCTGGAACGCTTGCCCTTCTCGGCAAGACCTATGGCGCGGACGGGCGCAGCGGCAGCGATCATCTGGCCATGCTGGAGGATCTGGCAACCCGGCCGGAAACCGCGCGCAACATTTCCACGAAGCTGGTGCGCCATTTCATCGCCGACCAGCCGCCGCCGGAAATCGTCGACCAGATGGTGGCGGCCTGGGCGGAGAGCGGCGGCAATCTCTCCGCCGTCTATCGCGCCATGCTGGAGCATCCGCGCGCCTGGTCGGGCGAAACGGGCAAGGTCATTCCGCCCTTCGATTTCGTCGTATCGGGCCTGCGCGCCTTCGAGCAGAAAGGCGGCGAATTTTCAGCGCTTGCCAAGGCTGCCGAACTGGAGGCGGCAGAGGAAGCGCCGGTGGCACCCGCCAAGGGACCGGCCCTGCAGCAGCCGGCGGTGGCGCGCGCCCTGACGTTTCGTGCGCTAGCCCGGCTCGGACAGCCGGTGTGGCAGCCACCAAGCCCGGCGGGCTTTCCCGACGATGTCGAAGCCTGGCTATCGCCCCGCCAGCTCTCCGAGCGGCTGGCCTGGGCGCGGCTTGCCGCGCGCACGCTCGGCCGCGATCTCGACCCGTCCGCCTTCCTCTCGGCGACCCTTGCCGACGCCGCCCGCGCCGAAACGCGCGAGGTGGTGGCCGAGGCGCCGACCAAGGTGCATGGCGTGACGATGGTGCTTGCCTCGCCCGAATTCAACAGGAGATGAGCATGGCCGACACCGCATTTTCCAAGCTATCGCGCCGCGGCTTTCTTCTGTCGGCCGCAGGTGCCGCGACCCTGCCGCTGATGCCGCAGCTGTCGCTGGCGGCGACGGCCGGCGACAACCGGTTCGTGACCATCATCCTGCGCGGCGCCATGGATGGACTGGCGCTCGTGCAGCCGCAGAACGATCCGGCACTGAAATGCCTGAGGCCGGATCTCTGGCTTTCGGCCGAAGATGGCCTGCTTGATCTCGACGCGTCTTTCGGTCTGCATCCGGGAGCGGCCGAACTGATGCCGCTGTGGCAGGCGCGGGAGCTGTGCTTCGTGCATGCGGTGGCGACGCCCTATCGTGGCGGACGCAACCATTTCGAAGGCCAGGACGTGCTGGAGACCGGCAGCATCGAGGGCAGGGCGCTGCGCACCGGCTGGCTGAACCGGGCGCTGTCGCTGGTGCCGCGCTCGTCCTCGCGCAAGGCGCTCGATATCACCGCTGCTATGGAACTGGTGCTCACGGGGCCGAGTGATGCGGATGTCTTTGCCCCATCGTCGGATTTTGCCATGGCGCCGGACGAGCTGCAGTTCCTGCAACGGCTCTATGGCGAGGATGCAGGCTTCGAGACGGCGCTTGCCGGTGCGGTAACGGATGGGGCCGCATCCGGCAGTCTTTATGACGACGCCCAGCGCCGCAGCGGCATCGTGGAGACCGCGCGCCTTGCCGGCAGCATGCTGAAGGCCGACTACCGTGTTGCCAGTTTCTCGATCAACGGCTGGGATACCCATGCCGACCAGAAGACGCAGTTTCCGAAGGTCGCCGGGGATCTTGCCGCAGCACTGTCCTCTCTGAAGGAAAGCATGGGGGAAGCCTGGGCCAATACTGTGGTCCTGGCCGCCACCGAATTCGGCCGCAGCGTGCGCCAGAACGAGCAGGGCGGCACCGAACACGGCACGGCAAGCGTGGCTGTTCTTGCGGGCGGCGCCCTGTCGCGTCCGGCTGGCCCCGGCACGGGAACGGCGGCGGACGAGGACGCCGGCGGTCTCGGCGGGCGCGTGCTCGGCCGCTGGCCCGGCCTTGCCGATGCGGCGCTGGCGGATGGGCGCGACCTTGCCGCGACCGGTGACCTGCGCGACATCGCTGCCGCCCTGCTGCATCGGCAGTTCGACATCACGCCGGCAAACCTGACGACGAAGGTGTTTCCCGGCCTGTCGTTCGAGGGGGCCGCCGCCTATCTGTGAGGGATGGGGCGGCGTCACTCAGGCGGCAGACGACAGGCAGGTTCGTGCGCTAATGCTTCCGCACTGACCGCGATCACGCCTGCGGTATAACGGTCGGCTGTCCGGCCGGATCAAGCGCCACCATGATGAACGTGCCTTCGGTCACCTTCTCCAGCCTGCCGATGCGCGCACGGTTGACCCAGGCTTCCACCTGCAGCGTGATCGAGGTGCGGCCGATGCGGGCGATATCGGTGTAGATGGAGAGCGTGTCGCCGATCTTCACCGGCCGCTGAAACGCCATCTCCTTCACGGCAGCCGTGACCACGCGACAGCGCGAGCGTTCGGCGGCGCGGATGCCGGCCGCCAAGTCCATCTGGGCCATGACCCAGCCCCCGAAAATGTCGCCGGCCGGGTTGGCGTCTCCGGGCATAGCAAGCGTCCGAAGCGTCAGTTCTCCTTCGGGGGCGGCGTGGTCTGTCATGCGGGCTCCTTGTCAATTGGGCTGGGTCAAACGGGCGAGATCAATCCGGCGAGCGGATATGCTGCGCTGCGAAATGCTGTAACTTTAGGGGCGGCCCGAACGGCTGGCAATGGGCTTTCGCCGGCTGTTCAAGCCGCGGCTTGATGCCTGCTGTGCGAGGGACAAGTCGTTCACGAAGGAGCCGCCCCCGGTCGATTTGCCCTTGTCGGGCCTTTGCGAAACGTCGATGAAGGACAACGATGATTTGACCCGGGATTTGCTGATGACTGATCTGACGACCGATGCCCATCACCTGCTCGCCCGCTCCCATGATGCCTTCCTGTTCGACATGGACGGAACGCTGATCAATTCGATTGCGGTGGTCGAGCGGGTCTGGCGCGAATGGGCCGTGGCCCATGGGCTGGATGTGGAGGAATTCATGCGCCGGCTGCATGGCGTGCGCGCCATCGACGTCATCCGCCGCGAGGAGATTGCCGGCATGGATGTGGAGGAAGAGGCGCAGATCATCCTCGACAAGGAACTGGACGATACGGACGGGATCGTTGAAATTGCCGGAGCCGTCGACTTCGTGAATGCCCTGCCGGCCGATCGCTGGGCGATCGTTACATCGGCGCCGCGGGAACTTGCGGTGAAGCGCATGGCTGCCGCCGGCATTCCGACGCCGGGCGTGATGATCTGCGGCGAGGACGTCGCAAACGGCAAGCCGGATCCGGAAGGCTACCGGGCGGCGGCCGAGCGCCTAGGCTTTGCGCCGGAACGATGCGTGGTGTTCGAGGACGCGCCAGCCGGCATTCAGGCCGCCCAGACGCTTGGGGCAGGCGTCGTGGTGATCACCGCCACGCACGACATGCCGGTCGAGGGGAACGAGTTCGACACGGTGGACTATCTGGGGCTTTCCGCTTCCGTCACGCCCTCCGGCGACCTTCGGCTGAACCGCCGCTGAGCCATCATTCTCCAGCGGCGACCGGGGGCGTTTCGGCGACGGCCGGGCGCTTGCCGGCCCGGATGTGGCGGATCGACATGTCCGGCGCAAACGGAACGCCCGACGCACTTTTGGGCACCGCGATCCGCTGCGCCAGATAGATGCTGGAATGGCCGCTGCAGAGATAGGCGAGGAAACAGGCGATCGCGAGATAGACGGCGTGGGTGGCGCCGAACAGTTCGATGCCCATGATCAGGCAGGCGAGCGGCGTGTTGGTGGCGCCGGCAAAGACCGCGACGAAGCCGATCCCGGCAAACAGATCCACCGGCGCGCCGAAAAGCCCGGCAAGCGCGCTTCCAAGCCCGGCGCCGATGAAGAAAAGCGGCGTCACCTCGCCACCCTTGAAGCCGGAGCTCAAGGTGACGATGGTAAACAGCGCCTTCCAGGCCCAGCTGACAGAATCGATGTGATCGGGCCGGAAGAAGCCGAGGATCGTTGCGTCATCCGGATCAGGCGACCAGACGCCGAGGCCGAGATAGGCGCGGGTGCCTGCGAGATAGACAAGGCCGAGAAGGATGAGACTGGCGACCACGGGGCGCAGCGGCGGATAGGCGATCAGCGTCTTGAAGGCGCCGGACGCCCGGTGTGACAATTCGGCGAATGCATGGGCGGCAAGCCCGAAGACGACACCGGCTACGGCCACTTTCAGCATCAGCAGTGGTGCGAACGTCAAGCCCGAGGACGCATCTCCCGTCACGCCGGAAACCGCCGCAATGGCATAATGCGTATGGGTGATGCCGAGCGCCTGGCAGGTCCAGTCGGCGATAATGGCGGCGAGAAGGGCGGGCAGCAGCGCCTCGTATTGCATGCGCCCGATAGCCAGCACTTCCAGTGCAAAGACCGCACCGGCAATCGGCGTGCCGAAGACGGCGCCGAAACCGGCAGCGATCCCGGCCATCAGCAGAATGCGGATCTCCGGCGCCGACAGGCGAAACAGGCGGGCAAAGGTGCTCGCAAGACTGCCGCCGAGCTGCACCGCTGTTCCTTCGCGCCCAGCCGAGCCACCGACAAGATGCGTCAGCACGGTGGAGACGAGAATGAAGGGCGCCATGCGCAGTGGCACGCCGCCACCCGGCTGGTGGATCTCCTCGACGATGAGATTGTTGCCTGCTTCGGCAGTGTGGCCGAAGCGCTGATAGCACCAGACCATCGCAAAACCGGCGAACGGCATGGCATAGATGAGCGAGGGATGGGCAAAGCGCAGCCGGGTTGCCGCATCAAGGCTTGTGAGAAACAGCGCGACCAGCGCCCCGACGGAGGCCGCCATCGGCACGACGATATAGACCCAGCGTCCAAGGCGGATGATCTGGCGCAGCCGAAGACCGAAAAGCTTCGGCAGGAGCGCCAGAGTGGCGCGCGGCAGGCGGGCGTTGAGATGGGCAGAGAAACGAAAAATTCCAGACACAATCCTACTCCTTGGCGCCGAAGCGCGTGTTGAGTAGGAGTCATCAGCTTCATCGGGGAAGCGGTTCGGCGTGATGCCCGGCAGAATCCATTACCGTTGGAATTGCCATATCCGTTCGCTGCGGCGCATGTCAATCGCTGCACTGCAGCAGAGGATGGATCATCCCAGCCGCGTCAGGCCGTTTTCGCTGCGGATGATGTTGACCAGGGTGCGCAGCGCCGGGTGGCCGTGGCGGCGGCTGTCGTAATAGATGTGGAACGCATCGCCGGGCGAGGCGTGATCGGGCAGCACGATTTCAAGCTGGCCTGCGGCAAGCTCTTCGGCAATGCGCGCCTCCAGCAGGTAGGCAAGGCCGAGGCCGGCGCGGGCGGCGGCGATGGTGGTGGCCGTGTCGTTGATGGTGATGAGGCCCGGCACCCGCACTCGATCAGTGGCTTCGTTCTCTCCCAGTTCCCAGCGGTACAGGGAATTGTCGCCGAGCAGCAGCTGCAGGCCGGTATGGCGTGACAGATCGGCGGGCGAGGCGGGCCGTCCGTTGGCATCCAGATAGGCGGGAGCGGCGGCAATCACCCAGCGCTGCGGCCCGGTGAGCGCCACGGCCACCATGTCTTCCGGCACGTGATGGCCATAGCGGATGCCGGCATCATAGCCCTCGGCGGCAATCTCGATCGGGCGGTCGTCGACAACCACGGTCAGGCGCACATCCGGGCACTGGCGGGCAAATTCCGGCAAGGCGGGCGCGATGAGCAGGTGCGCCGCATCGGCAAAGACATTGATGCGCAGTTCGCCAAAGCGGCCGGCGCCGGGCGCTTCCAGCGCCTCGAGCGCCGAGCCGATGGCATCGAAACCGTCGCCGATCTTGCGGGCAAGCTCCAGGCCGAGATCGGTCGGTGAAACGGCGCGGCTGGTGCGGTTGAGCAGCTTGGCGTCAAGCCGCGCCTCCAGCCGGCGCATGGCATGGCTTGCAGCCGACGCCGTGAGCCCCAGCTCGAAGGCCGCCATCTTGAAGCTGCGGCGCCGCACGATGGTGAGGAAAAGTCTGAGATCAGCGAAATCGACGCGGTCGACGGGATACATGAAACCGGTTCATCGTTTGAATGAAAGAAGAGCAAGTTAAATCATGCCGCATCCGGGCCTGCAACCGCTATGATGACACGTGATCATCTGACCGCAGGAGGAGGAACCATGCCGGCATTCGACCAGATCAGCCTGCCCGATTTGAAGGGCAAGCGTGTGCTCGTGACAGGTGGCTCGACGGGGATCGGAGCAGCCGTGGCGCTGGCCTTTGCCGCGCAAGGCGCCAAGGTGGCGCTGCATTACAATGAAAGCATCGCCGCCGCAGCCGCCGTCCAGGAACACTATCCGCAATACATCTTCCTCGTGAAGGGCGATATGAGTGCTGCCGGCGTTGCCGAACGCGTCGTGAAAGAGGCGGCGGCACTGCTTGGCGGGCTCGACGGGCTCATCAACAATGCCGGCGGCATGCTCGGCCGTATCCCGACGACGAAAATGAGCGCCGACCATTTCGACCGGGTAATGGACCTCAACGCCAAATCGGTCTGGGAGGCGACCGTTGCCGCCCATCCGCTGCTTTCGGCCGCCGGTGGTGGCTTCATCATCAACACATCCTCGATCGCCGCGCGAAACGGCGGCGGCGGTGGCGCGGTGATCTATGCGGCGGCGAAAGCCTTCGTCAGCAGTCTGACGCGCGGGCAGGCAAAGGAATTCGTGAAAGACCGCATCCGCGTCAACGCGGTTGCCCCGGGGCTGATCCAGACACCGTTCCACGATCGCTACACCCCGCCGGATGTGATGGCCGCCCAGCGCGGCACCATACCGATGGGACGCGAGGGCACGCCGGAGGAATGCGTCGGCGCCTTCCTCTTCCTCGCCTCGGAAACTCTGTCCGGCTACATCACCGGGCAGGTGATCGAGGTGAATGGCGGACAATTGATGCCGTAAGGAGAATGACAGACATGCAATACAGGACATTTGGGAAAACCGGCCGCACGGTTTCGGGTATCGGATTCGGCGCCTGGGCGATCGGCGGATCGTGGGGCGACGTCTCGGAAGAGGATGCGCGCGCGGCGCTGAACGCGGCCCTCGACGCCGGCACGACCTTCATCGACACGGCGGATGTCTATGGCGACGGACGCTCGGAAAAGATCATTGCCGGCGTGCTGAAGGCGCGCGGCGGCGAGCGGCCTTACGTTGCGACAAAGGCCGGGCGCCGGCTCTCTCCACATGTGGCGGAGGGCTATACGGCGGAAAACCTCACCGGCTTTGTCGAGCGCTCGCTGAAGAATCTCGAAACCGATTGCCTCGACCTCGTGCAACTGCACTGCCCGCCGACGGAGGTCTATTACCGGCCGGACGTGTTCGAGGCGATGGAGAGAATGATCGAGGCCGGAAAAATCCGCCATTACGGCGTCTCGGTGGAAAAGGTCGAGGAGGGGTTGAAGGCAATCGCCTATCCGGGCGTTGCCTCGGTGCAGATCATCTACAACATTTTTCGCCAGCGCCCGGCGGAGCTATTCTTCCGCGAGGCAAAGACGAAGGATGTGGCGATCATCGTGCGCGTGCCGCTGGCCTCCGGTCTGCTGACCGGCAAGATGAGCACTGACACCGCTTTTGCCAAAGACGACCACCGCGCCTTCAACCGTCATGGCGAGGCTTTTGACAAGGGCGAGACCTTTGCCGGCGTGCCCTATGATGTCGCGCTGTCGGCCGTCGAGGAGATCCGTCCCCTGGTGCGGGAAAACGAGACCATGGCGCAGTTTGCGCTGCGCTATATCCTGATGAGCGATGCCGTCTCGACCGTCATTCCGGGCGCAAAGAACGCGGCGCAGGCCAGGGGCAATGCGCAGGCAAGCGATCTGCCCGCCCTGTCGGCCGAAACGATGGCGGCGCTTCGCGCGCTGTATGAAAGCCGCATTGCACCGCACGTCCACCACGCCTGGTAGGCGATGGAATCGGATCCGCCGGGCTCGTTCGGGCGCGGCGGATCGGTCTTTGCGTGCTCCCGGCCGGCGAGATCGCCGCACGCTTGGCGCACAGCTCCGGCCTTTAGCCGAGCGCCTTTTCGTAGTCGAAGGTGATGAACAGCCCCTGCGCCGAGGCATCATAGGCCCCTTCGATCTTGATCCCCTGCGTAAGCAGGTCGGCGACGCGGCTGCGGAATTCGTTCGATTTCAACTGCTGGCCGGCCTGGAGAATGGCGCCGTCGAAGCGAATGTCCAGCCGTTCGCCGACGGTATGAGCTGCACCCACGCCACCGCTGCGAAACAGTTCGATGCCGTGCTTGGTGACCTTGAGGGTGCCGACATTCAGTTCACCGAGGCTTGCATGCTTGCCGATGACATTGATGAGCACATCATCGTTCAATAGCGACAGGAGGGCGGCCTTGGCCTTGGCCTGCGCCTTGCGCAGTTCGGCGCTGACGCGATCGGCGGCACGTTGCCGTTCGAACTCCCGCTCGGACTGCGCGGCCGCAACCGTTGCGGCAATGCGTGCGCGAAGGTTTGACAGCTGGGCCTGGGCGGTTTCGATGAGCCGCGGTTTGCCGGACTGTTCCGGGGCATCGGGCATGGTCACTGCCGGTCCATCCGGGTGGCGCGGGTTCATGGGCGTATTCCTGTCTGCAAGCTTTGTTCGATTTAGGGTTCGACGGCCTGGGTGGAGACGAGTCCTGCACCCTTGATTCGGACAGTCGCGGTGGCCGATGCAGGCAAAACGCGTTCGGCCTTGGCATGCATCAGAGATCAAGCATGTCCGACGGCGGCGCCTTTGGATCTTTCGCCGGTCTTGCGGCCGGCGTGCTGCGCTTCCTCGCGCCGGAACCATCGACTTCAGCGGTGTCAGTGGCGAGTTTTTTCCCCAGCGCCGTCTTCTCCTCGAGGCTGGGCGACGTATCCGGCCGAGCGTTTTCAAACTTGATCATGGTGTTCTCCGACATGCGCTAAGATTGGTGATAAGGGCGGGCGAGAGGGCTTTATTTCAGGTCCGTGGCCGTGAGCGTGTACATCGAACGCCGGTTGCGCTTGTAAAGCTTAAGCGCGGCATCCTGGATGGTGGTGCGCGCCGTATCGAAGGCATGCAGGCAGTCGGCTTCGACCACAGGGCGTCCTGCCGCACTTTTGAGGAGGGCAGCGGCTTCGACGAGAAAGCGCACCTCGAACATGCCGTCATAGCCCTGGAAGCGGACGGTCTGCCTGGCTTCATCAAAGCTGCGGCTACGGTTTGGAAACTCAAGGGGCATCGAAACTTCTTTCGGGAGGTCGCCTCACGACACGTGGGCATGACGGTCAGTAAATGGGCGCAATATCGGGACGGCGCCGGGTGGTTTTGCAACACGGAGACATCCATGACAGGCGGGCGTTCCGCGCGAAAAGGTCTGGGCCTTGAGCGGGCGCACATCACGCTGGCGGGACATCTGTTTGCGCCGCACGTCGGATTTTTCAACATGACGAAGGCTTCACCTGTTCGCGACGCATGCCGCGATGAGCGTCTGGTTCGCGCGGAAAGGTGTGAAAGCAGCGGCGTTCCGGCCGACGGCAAAGGCAAAAGGCCTTTCTTCGCGATTAGCGCACAGATGGGCCTGCAAGTCCATTGCCAAATGGCCGGTGAGGCGGAATGCGCCAATCAGGCGCCGCAATCTATCGTGATCAGCCGAAACTTCTGCGCCGCGGCTCTACGGCCGGTGTGCCGGCAACCGGGGCAAGCGATTGCAGCACGCGGGTTGCCGGCAGGATGGCGATGGCTTCGGTGCCTTCGCGCAGCTGCGATTTCAGGATGAACTGGCCGTCATGCTTGGCAAGGATGGCCTGGACGATGGGAAGCCCGAGCCCGGTGCCCTGTTCGGCGCTCTTGATTGCGATGGAGCCCTGACCGAAGGCGGACAGCACGACCGGGATTTCCTCTTCCGCAATGCCCGGTCCATTGTCCTTGATGGCGACGTACTGGCCGCCGCCCGCCGTCCAGCCGACCTTCACGGTGACGGTGCCGCCCTGGCTGGTGAACTTGACCGCGTTGGAGAGAAGATTGAGCAGCACCTGGCGGATCGATTTTTCATCCGCCCAGACCTGCGGCAGGTTCGGCTCGAACTGCTGCTGGATGCTGATGTTCTTGGCGCGCGCGCGCAGCTGCACCATGCCGATGCAATCTTCTGCGATTTCCAAAAGCGACAGCGCTTCCTCGTTGAGTTCGTAGCGGCCGGCCTCAATGCGCGACAGATCGAGAATCTCGTTGATGAGGTTGAGCAGGTGCTGGCCGGAGCGGTGGATATCGCCGGCATATTCCCGGTAGGTGGGGTTCTGCAGGGGGCCGAGCACTTCGCTGCTCATCACCTCGGAAAAGCCCAGGATGGCGTTGAGCGGCGTGCGCAGCTCGTGCGACATGGATGCGAGGAAGCGCGACTTGGCAAGGTTTGCCTCCTCGGCGCGCCGCCGTGCCTCGTCGGACATCGACTTTGCCACTTCCAGTTCCGCAATCAGATCGTCCTTTTCCGACTGGTAGGACATGAGCGTCAGGGACGAGCGATGCAGCCGGTCGGAAATATAATGAAACAGCGCAAGCGCTGTGGCGCAAAGCCCGGCAAGGCCGAGATCGAAGACATTGCCCGACCAGGCCGCACCGGCCGCAAGCGTCACGACGGCTGGCATAAAGGCCAGCAGCAGCGCCTGGCGCAGCATGACATTAGCCATGGCGGTGATGGAGATCGCCACCAGCAGCACCGCGCCCTTGTAAAAGTAGAAGCTTCCGCTGCTGCCGCAGGCGGCACAATCCGACAGGGTGAAGACGGCAAAGCAGCAGCCGAAGAGAAATTGCGCGACCAGAAGCCGCAGGCGCCACTTTTCCGTGGCGGTCACCGTCCAGTCGAGGCGCGCGGCGCGGCGGGCGAGAAGAAGATTGATCGAATGCACGGCCAGTGTCAGCAGCGCCCAGGGAAACAGGCGCGCATCGCCGCTGATATAAATGCCGATGGCGGCCACGACGATGATAAACACCGGCATGATCATGGCGCCCTGCAGCATGGTATTGATATGGAGCGCCAGCGTCTCGCGATCGAAAACCAGCGGCCCCTTGCCGCTCGACTGCAGGCGCTCGCGCATGGCGCGCACGGCTTTCGACACCGCCTTGTTGCGGTGTGCGCGGGAACGGTCCACGATGATCTTGTCTGTGGAGGTGCTGACGCCGCTACTCATGGCCATGGGTACTCTTCCGGATCAGGCGAGCATAGGATCCAAATCTTAAGAAGTTCCTGACAATGTCGATCTGCCAGAAAGGATCTGTTTGCCATGCCTGCCAAGGATGCGTTTGCAATTGAGGCCGACCGGTGACGACAATCCGCCGCAAGGACCGCATTGTTTTGCGCAATGGGCGTACGGCCGGGGCGGTGCTGTGCCTGGTTCTGTTGCTGGGCACCTTGACGATGCTGCTGCGGCGCGAAGAGACTCGGCTCACCGGGCCGTTCCGGGTGGTGGATGGCGACACGCTGGCGCTCGGCCAGCAGCGGCTGCGGCTTGCCGGCATCGATGCGCCGGAGCTGGCGCAGACCTGTGGTGTGGAAACCTTGGGCGCCAACGGCTGGCCGTGCGGCAGGCAGGCGCGCAAGGCGCTGGCGCAGCTGATGGCTGCCGGTGCGCCGGAATGTCGCGGCAGCTCGGTTGATCGCTATGGCCGTCTTCTCGTAAATTGTACAAGCGACCAGGGGAGCATCAATGCCGCCATGGTGCGTGCCGGCATGGCGGTGGCAAGCGGTGGTGGACCCTATGGCCACGAACAGGCGCTCGCGCAGAAGGATCACGCCGGCCTCTGGCAGGCACAGTTCGAGATGCCGCGCCTTTGGCGCGAAAGACAGGGAATGGCACAGGATGAGGACGAGGCGGGGCAGGTTTGGCAGTGGATAATGCGGTTTCTTCAGACGCTTTGGATAGCTCCAACAGCGCCGGCGAAGAGCGGCTGAGCCTGCTCCGGCACGCCATCACCGGCTGCCGCATCTGTCGCGATGTGCCGGTGCGCGGCATTGCGGATCGCCTTGCCCATGAGCCGCGTCCGGTTGTTGTTCTCTCGACGCGGGCAAAGGTGCTGATTGCGGGGCAGGCGCCGGGACTTCGGGTGCATGAAAGCGGCCTGCCGTTCAACGATGCCTCCGGCGACCGCCTGCGCCAATGGCTGTCCGTGACGCGGGAGGAATTTTACGATGCGGACCGCTTTGCCATCGTGCCCATGGGCTTCTGCTTTCCGGGCTATGATGCGCGCGGCAGCGATCTGCCTCCACGCATCGAATGTGCGCCGATGTGGAGGAGGGCGGTGATCGATGCCATGCCGCAGATCGAACTGGTGCTCGCTGTCGGGGCCTATGCGCAGTCCTGGCATATGCCGGGGCGGGTGCAAAAGACGATGACGGCGACGGTTGCCAACTGGCGCGCCGGCTTCTTTGCCAATGACGGCCCGAAAGTGATGGCGCTGCCGCATCCGAGCTGGCGAAACAGCGGGTGGCTGAAGAAGAATGCCTGGTTTGAGGCCGAGCTTCTGCCGGTGCTGCGCCAGCATGTGGACAGTCTGGTGCGTTGAAACGAATTTCGGTTACATCCTCAATTTTTCGCGCTAAGAAGAAAAAGAATCCCCGAAGGAGTGAATATGGACCGTCTAGACCGCAAAATTCTGCGCATCCTGCAGGAGGATTCGACGCTTGCCGTCGCCGATCTCGCCAAGAAGGTCGGCCTGTCCACGACGCCCTGCTGGCGCCGCATCCAGAAGATGGAGGAAGACGGCGTCATTCGTCGGCGCGTGGCGCTGCTCGATCCGGTCAAGGTCAACACCAAGGTCACGGTTTTCGTGTCGATCCGCACTGCCAGCCACTCCATCGAATGGCTGAAGCGGTTTTCGGAAGTGGTGGCTGATTTTCCCGAAGTGGTGGAATTCTACCGCATGAGCGGCGACGTCGACTATCTGCTGCGCGTCGTCGTGCCCGATATCGCCGCCTATGACGCCTTCTACAAGCGGATGATCGCCCGCATTGAAATCCGCGACGTCTCCTCCGCCTTCGCCATGGAGCAGATCAAGTACACGACCGAGCTGCCGCTGGATTACATGCTGTTGGACAACCAGAAGGCCGGGGAGGATTGAGTCTGCTGGCCTTTGGCCCCTGTCTGCGTTAGACTTTCGCTGAACGGAGATTTCGCCGATGCGTATGCTTGACGTGCTGAAATCCGCCACGCAGGACGTGGGGCAGATTGGATCCGAGGAACGGTCGAAGGCGCGCGCCCTCGGCGTATCGTCTTTTTATGCGGATCAACAGGGGCGCGTGATCGAAGAATTCCCCGACGGCCGCAAGGCGGTTGTCGCGGTTCCCATCGGCGAGACCGGCGCCGATGCCGCAGAGTGATCGGCCGGCGCCTGAATGCATGGTGCTCGGCGGACCAAACGGTGCCGGAAAAACATCCCTCTATCGAAGACTTCAACTGCCTGGCCAGTTCGTCAATGCCGACGAAGTAGCAAAGACGATTGATGCCCATCGTCCGGAATCGGCCTCGCTGGAAGCGGGCAGGCGGGTGCTCGATACGATCGATCGGCTATTGGCTGGTCGGGAGGATTTCGCCTACGAGACGACCTTGAGCAGCCGGCAGTCTGTCAACCTGTTGAGGCGCGCTCAAAAGATCGGATATCGGACGCTGCTGGTGTTCATCGCCCTCGAATCCGCCGATCTGCATGTTCTGCGTGTGGCGCAACGCGTTCGCATGGGTGGACACGCCATTCCGGAAGAGGCTATCCGCCGGCGGTACGAGGCTACCTTTCGAAATCTTGGTGAAGTGGCCGGCGTCTGCGATGCCGTCTCGGTGTACGACAACAGCAGTGCAGAGGGCTATCGGCTGGTGCTGGAGCTTGCGGCGGGCACCATCGCCACCAACTCGCTCTCCCGCACGCGGCCCTTCGACAGCAGGATCGCGGCCTGTGTCGCCCCGGCGCTGTCGATGCGCGCCGAGGACCTGTTGGTCGGGTAGAGCCGGTCGGTCCGGCTATTTTTCCAGCCGGGCGAGCAGCGAGGACGTATCCCAGCGATTGCCGCCAAGCTTCTGTACTTCGCCATAGAACTGGTCGACAACGGCGGTGACGGGAAGCGTCGCACCGTTGCGCTTGGCTTCGGTCAGCACGATGTCGAGATCCTTGCGCATCCAGTCGACGGCAAAGCCGAACGTGTAGGTGCCAGCATTCATCGTCTTGTAGCGGTTTTCCATCTGCCAGGAGCCGGCAGCCCCCTTGGAGATGACTTCGATAACCTTTTCAATATCAAGGCCGGCTTTCTTGCCAAAGTGAATCCCTTCGGCAAGGCCTTGTACGACGCCGGCGATGCAGATCTGGTTGACCATCTTCGTGAGCTGGCCGGATCCGGCCGGACCCATCAGGCCGACCATGCGGGCATAGGCATCGATGACCGGCCGCGCCTTTTCAAAGACCTCCGCATCGCCGCCGCACATGACGGTCAGCACGCCGTTTTCGGCGCCCGCCTGGCCGCCCGAGACCGGCGCATCGATAAAGCCGCAGCCTTTTGCGGTCGCTGCGGCGTAAAGCTCGCGGGCAACTTCGGCAGAGGCCGTGGTATTGTCGATGAGGATGGCGCCGGGCTTCATGCCGGCAAGCACGCCGGTTTCACCGAGCGTGACCGAGCGCAGATCATCGTCATTGCCGACGCAGGTGAAGACGAAATCGGCATCTTCGGCTGCCGCGCGCGGGGTGGGGGCAGAGGCGCCGCCGAACTTTTTCGCCCAGGCATCCGCCTTGGCGGCGGTGCGGTTGTAGACCGTGACCGCGTGGCCGCCCTTTTCCTTCAGATAACCTGCCATGGGGAAACCCATGACGCCGAGACCGATGAATGCAACTTTCGCCATGTCATGCTCCAACTGTGATGGGCGATGATTAGCTGAAATCATCCGGATCGGAAAGCGGTCTGCGGTGAAAGCAGAGCGCTGACCGGCGCATCGAGAAAATCGCCGCTTCGGGTTTCTTGGCGCAGAACCTCGGAAAGCTTGGAAAAATTTCTCCCAATATATGTGTATTTCGGAATGAAATAATGTCGATCAATTCTATGGGTTGATGGAACATAAGCGCATGAGAAGGCGACGGCGGACGGCCGCAGCCTTGAAAGGTGCAAGTCCGACATCGGACGCAGGAAGGGGATGGATCATGGTCAATCGCAGACAGGTACTGGGACTGATGGGCGCGGCGGCGGCCGCCACATTGCCGCTCGCACGGGGGGCTCAGGCGGCATTGCCGAAGACGCTGCGCATCGGCTGGCAGAAGAATGGCGTGCTCGCGCTCGCCAAGAGCCAGGGCGCGCTGGAAAAGCTGTTTGCCGACCGCGGCGTCCAGATCACCTGGTCGGAATTCTCTTCCGGCCCGCCGCTGCTTGAGGCACTGGGCGCCGGCGCGCTGGATCTTGGACCGACCGGCGACGTACCGCCGCTGTTTGCCCAGGCGGCCCGCGGAAACCTCGTCTATATCGGCACCTATAAGGGAAGCGCGGCAGGCTCGGCCATTCTCGTCAACAAGGATTCACCGATCCGCACGCTTGCCGACCTCAAGGGCAAGAAGCTTGCCTTCAAGCGTGGCTCGAGCGCCCATAACGTGGCGGTCCAGGCGCTGCGCAAGGCTGGCCTGTCGCTTTCCGACGTGACGCTCGTTGATCTGGCGCCGCCGGATGCGGCAGCGGCCTTCAAGACCGGCAGCATCGATGCCTGGTCGATCTGGGATCCGTACACGGCCGTCGCCGAAGCAGATCCGCAGACGCGGGTGCTGACGACAGCCGAAGGCATCGTCGACAGCTGGAGCTATTTCCTTGCCAATGGCGACTTCGCAAAGGAGCATGGCGACCTCATTCCGGAGATTTTCGGCGAGCTGTCGAAGGTCGGCAAGCGGGCGCAGGCCGATCTTGCCACCACCGTGCCGGCGCTGTCTGCGATCACCGGCGTGCCGGAGGATGTGACCCGCATCACGCTCACCCGCGCAGGCTTTGATCTCGGCGCCGTCGATACCGTGTCGGATGCGGCCATCGCCTATCAGCAGGCGCTGGCGGACGAGTTCTTCGAGCTGAAGATCCTGCCGAAGAAACTCACCATCACCGATATCGTCTGGCGCCCGAAGGCCAGCTGAACCGATCCGCAGCCTGGAGGCCTGATACATGACCCGTAACGCCCAGAAGCCCATCGACTTCCTGTGGTTCATTCCGACCAGCGGCGATGGCACCTATATCGGTGCCAGCGATCTCAACCGCGCGCCCGACAACCGCTACCTGCGCGAGATTGCCGTGGCCGTCGACCGGCTCGGCTATAGCGGCGTGCTGTTGCCGACCGGCGTGTCCTGCGAGGAAAGTTTTGTGACCGCCGCCTCGCTTGCGCCGTTTACGGAGAAGCTGAAGTTTCTGGTCGCCATTCGCCCTGGCACGGCATCGCCTGCCTATTATGCCCGCTTGGCCTCGACGCTCGACCGCATCTCGGGCGGCCGGCTGCTCCTCAATATCGTGGTGGGCGGCAGTCCGGCGGAACTGGCCGGCGACGGGATATTTCATCCGCATGACGAACGCTATGCCCATGCGGAGGAATTCTTCCAGGTATTCGAGGATCTGCTCGCCACTGGCAAGGCCGATCTCGACGGCAAATATGTGCAGGCGAAGGAGGCCCGTCTCGGCTTTCCCTCCATCCAGCAGCCGCGCCCGCCGCTTTATTTCGGCGGCTCTTCCGATGCCGGTATCGAGTTTTCGACGGGGCGCGCCGACAAGTACCTGACCTGGGGCGAACCGCCGGAGCAGGTGGCGGAAAAGGTGGCGCGGGTGCGCAAGTCCGCCGCCGCCAAGGGCCGCGAGGTATCCTTCGGCATCCGGTTGCATTTCATCGTGCGCGAAACCGATGACGAGGCTTTCGAGGCGGCCGACCGGCTGATTTCGAAGCTCGACGACGAGACGATTGCCAAGGCCCAGGCGCATTTCGAAAAATCGTCCGATTCGGTTGGCCAGAAGCGAATGGCGGCGCTGCATGGCGGCCGCCGCGACCGTCTGGAAGTCTCGCCCAATCTCTGGGCCGGCATCGGCCTGGTGCGCTCCGGTGCAGGCACCGCTCTCGTCGGCTCGCCGAAGACGGTGGCGGCCAGGCTGCGGGAATACCAGGAGATCGGCATCGAGACGGTGATCGGCTCCGGCTATCCGCATCTGGAAGAAGCCTACCGGGTGGCGGAACTGCTGTTTCCGGAGCTCGGCATTGCCCGGCCCGAACAGCCGACCGGCTTTGGCTCGGAATTTTCACAAAAGGCGGTGTTTGCCGGTGGCGGCCACCAGACACTGAAGGCGGTTGCGGCCTCTTGAGAGGGCGCCAGCCGATCCACCCACCACGTTCCGTCCCAGGAGATCCCGCCATGACCAGCATCGATATCGAGGCCGGCCGCACCGTCACAGGCAGCAAGCCTCGTTCCCTTCGCCTCCCAAGACTTGATCGCGAACGCCTGCTGCCTTTTGCCGTGCCGCTGGCTCTTGTCCTGTTATGGCAGGCGGGATCTTCGCTCGGGCTCATCTCCGACCGGGTGATGCCGTCGCCGGTTGCCGTCACGCAGGCCTTCTGGTCGGAAGCGGCCGATGGCAGCCTTGGTCATAATATTCTCGTGAGCGGCGCCCGGGCGCTCGCAGGACTTGCCATCGGCGGGTCGATCGGCTTCCTGCTCGGCATCGCCAACGGCGTGTCGAAACTGTCGGAGCAGCTGACCGACACGACGCTGCAGATGATCCGCACCATTCCGCATCTGGCGATGATTCCGCTCGTCATCCTGTGGTTCGGCATCGGCGAGGAGGCAAAGCTGTTTCTGACCTCTCTCGGCGTTCTGTTTCCGATCTATCTCAACACCTATCACGGCGTGCGCAATGTCGACCGCGGGCTGATCGAGATGGGCCGCATCTATGGCATGAGCAACTGGTCGCTGTTTTCCAAGGTGATCTTCCCGGGCGCGCTGCCCTCGATTTTCGTCGGGCTGCGCTATGCGCTCGGCATCATGTGGCTGACGCTCATCGTGTCGGAATCGATCGCCGCCTCGTCCGGCATCGGCTACATGGCCAACAATGCCCGTGAATTCATGATGACCGATGTCGTGGTGCTGGCGCTCGTTATCTATGCCGTGCTCGGCAAGCTCGCCGACGTGATCGCCCGGTCCCTGGAGCGCTGGACGCTGTCCTGGAACGCTGCCTATCAACGCTGAGCCGGAAAGTGAGAACACCATGTCGATTGCCCCCTTTCATACGACGCTGTCGCTGCTGACCGAGCCTGAGACCGACACGAGGACAAATTTGAGGACCGGCCGGGCCGCTTCGCCGGTCCCCCAGCCGGGTGCTCCGGCAAAGGCTGCGGTGCTGACACTGCGCGGCGTTGAAAAAAGCTTCGGGGCAAACCGCGTGCTGCGCGGCATCGACCTCGTCATTCCCGCCGGCCAGTTCGTGGCGATCGTCGGCAAGAGCGGCTGCGGCAAGAGCACGCTGCTGAGGCTGCTGGTGGGCCTGGAAACGGCAAGCAGCGGCGACATCGTCTTCACCGATGAAGAGGGCCGGGCGATTGGGCCGGAGGCCCGCATCATGTTCCAGGAGCCGCGTCTGCTGCCTTGGTTCAACGTGATCGACAATGTCGGCGTGGGGCTCGGCGAGGGGATTTCGCGTGCCGAGGCGCGGGCACGGGCCGAGCAGGTGCTGTGGGAAATGCATCTGCGCGACAAGGCGCTCGACTGGCCGGCCAGTCTTTCTGGCGGCCAGCGGCAGCGGGTGGCTCTGGCACGCGCTCTGGTCAGCCGGCCGGGGTTTCTGGCACTTGACGAGCCGCTCGGCGCGCTCGATGCGTTAACGCGGATCGGCATGCAGCAGCTTGTGTCCCGCGTCTGGCGCGAGCTCGGCTTCACCGCTGTACTCGTGACGCATGACGTCAACGAGGCCGTGCATCTGGCCGACCGGGTGATCGTGCTCGACGAGGGGCGGGTGATGCTCGATCTCGACGTGCCGCAGGCGCATCCGCGCGAGCATGGCGACCCGGAACTGGCGCGTCTGGAAGGACGGCTTCTGTCGGCGATCCTGGGAACGCAGTAGGTGAGGGAACGCAGTAGGCAAGGGGACGCAGTCGGCGAGGCGCATTCGCCTCGCCCGGCAAGCGGCCGCCTCTCAGAACGGCTTGATGATGGCAAGGCCGACGACGATCACCACCGAAACCAGCACGATCGGCATGCCCTTGGCGACGAAGGCTGGCGGGTCGAGAAGCGGATCGGCCTCCATGCGGCGCAGCCAGGCGCTCTGCATGCCGTGGAGGGCGGACAAGAGGACGACGATCAACAGCTTCAAATGCAGCCAGCCGCCGGTAAAGCCGACATAGCCGAAGGCGAGGATCAGGCCGAAGATCCAGGCGCCGGCGAGCGCGCCGGTGGTGACGATCCGGTCATAGCGGCGCAGCGCGCTGATGACGCCGGTGCGGATCGGCGCCGGCACCATGCCGATGACGAAGGCATTGATCAGCATGCCGCCGACCCAGATGATATCGGAGGCGACGTGAAGCGCCTTGAAGAGGAAATACAGCATTGATCAATCCCAGATCTGTGTTTCGGAAAAGCCGAGTTCGGTAAGATCGCCCCGGCGCAGCGCCTGATCGGTGGCGGAGGCGCAGAAGAATTCATCCAGTTGCGGCGGCTTCGTGCGCGTGCCCGACAGCATGGCATGCACCTGGCCGCGATGGTGGATCTGGTGCTGGAAGAGATGCAGCAGGAGCCGGTCTGCCCGTTCACGCTGCTCATGCGTCTGCCGCGGAATGACCACCTCGCGATCAAGATCATCCGGAGTCATCTGGCGACAGTGATCGATCAGGCGGCGGTCGATGGCGCGTTGCTCGCGCTCCAGATCGGTAAAGTCGAGAAAGGGCAGTTCCGGCTCGAAGGCGGACGGACCCATCGGTCGGCCTTCAAGCGCGCTCACGTAAAACCAGTCCACCGTCAGGATATGGTTCAGCGTCTTCAGGATGGAGGGAAAGAAGCTCGTGCGGGTGACCTGCAGTTCCTGCGGCGTCAGCGTCCGGCAGGCGCCGAGAAGCCGATGATTGGCCCAGGCATTGTTATAGGCCTGGACGAGGAAATAGCGGTTCGGTGTCATGGTCCCCTCCGATTGCCGATCAATTTAGAGTGGCCAGGCAGCGCTGGCTAGATCCGTTCTGATCCGCGGTTCATTGCGGGGGCAGAGCGAGCGGGGTTTTCCGGCCGTCGCCTTTGCGATAGGCTCAGCCAAGGCAGATGTCTCGAAAAGAAGAGGCCCCGCAATGTTTCTCGACCTCAACGGCTATTATCGCCGCCTCCCGGACCCACCGCCGCAAAACCCGGGGCGCCGGTCGCTGACGGCAAAGGAGCAGAAGGTGATGCTCTGGGTGATCTGCGTCAACCTCGTGCTGCTTTTCGTTGCGCCGATCGGTGGCGCAACGGTGATCCATGCGGCGTTTTCCGCCCTGTTTCGCTAGCGTCCTGTCGATTCCGCAGGCGGCCGTAGGGCTAAGAGCCGTCCGCGTTACTGCCGGGCGAGGCGGGCAATCACCAGATGGCCGGGGCTCGGATTGCCCTCCTGCATCCGCACATTGATCTCTTCCATCTCGATCAGGGAAAAGCCGGTATCGGCCAGCCGTTCGCGGATATAGGCGGGCGAATGGACAAAGCGCTGGTGGGGGCCGACCATATAGGGACGGCCGGCCATGGCTTCCTCGGAAAGCGTTTCCGACGAGAAGACGAAAATGCCGCCATCGACCATGTTTTCGGCAGCGCCGAAAAACAGCGGCTCCAGCGCGCCGAGATAAGGCAGCACGTCGGTGGCGGTGATGAGATCGAAGGGCTCGTCATCATTGTCTTCGAGGAAATCCTCGATTTCGGCGACATAGAGCGTTTCGTACAGATCCTTTTCATGGGCGATCTCGACCATGTTTTCGGAAATGTCGATGCCGGTAATATCCTCGCAGAGATCGCGCAGCGTGCCGCCGGTGAGCCCGGTGCCGCAGCCGAGATCGAGCATGCGCTTGAAGGGGCCAAGCTCGCGCTCCTGCAGACGCTGCAGCACCATTTTCGGCACATCATAGCCCAGCTGCGCGACGAGGATGTCCTCAAAGCTTTCCGCGTGCTGGTCAAACAGCGTTTCCACATAGGCGTCGGGCGCCTTGGGTGGCGTTTCGCCGCGCCCGAGCGAGGCGATGCGCACCGAAGCGCCGCCGTGATCTTCCGGATCGATCTCCAGAACCTCGCCATAAGCGGCGACGGCCGCATCGATTTCGCCCGCCTTCTCATGGGCGAGAGCCCGGTTATAGGCTTCCGCCAGCGCGTCTTCGTCGATCTTGGTCATGGCAGCCTTCTTTTTCCGAACCGTTGCGCCCGGATTTAAGCAAAGTGCCACCCAATGGCAAGGACAAGCGGCGGCCCGCGTTCAATGCAGGATGAACTCGCCCTTAAGCGAGCGCCATTCGCTGGCGGCGATCAGCTTGCGATGGACGTAGCGCACCGAATGCAGCGGCCCGTCGAGCTTCTCCTGCCAGAATTTGAGGAAACCCCGCATTTCAGGAAAATCCGGAGCAAGATCGTAATGCTGCCAGATATAGGTTTGCAAGAGTGTGGGATGATCGGGCAGGCGGTAGAGGATCTGCGCGGTGGTGAGGCCGTAGCCTTTCAGCATCATGTCCATTTCGGGTGTCATATCGTGTCCCCTGGAGTTGAGCCTTGATGACGCCGCAGCGTCAGCGAAATTGGAACACTGCAGGCTTAATCGTGGCTTAACAAGACGTAATATTTTCGAAATGTCCGTGCAAAATCATGATGTTATCACTCTATCTGAACGGCTGCTGCCAAACTGGTTCATCTGCGGTTCAGACGGTGAGGCGTCATTCTGATGATGGAACAAACCAGACCGCTCCCCGTTTAAGCGCGCCGCACCTGGCGCACAGGGAGTGGTTATAAAGACGATCAGGAGAAAACATGTCCAAGCGAACCGGATATCTTGCGAGCGTGGCAATGCCGCTGATCTCGATGAGTCTGATGGTGCCCCAGGCGCTGGCAATGCCCGCCATGCCGCCGCTGCAACCGGCCGCGATGGCCCAGGATCTCATCCGCGTGCAGGCGCAGCCGGGCGGGCCCGATGGGGCCGACGCCGAGGAACTAAAGAAGCGCCACCAGAAACCGGCCGGCGAAGAGCCCGCAGCACGGGGCGCACCGGAAGCCCGCCCGGAACCGAAGGCAGAGGCGCGCCCGGAACCGAAGGCCGAGCCACGCCCTGAGCCCCGCGCCGAGCCGCGCCCGGAACCGAGGGCAGAGCCTGCACCGCGCGCCGAGCCGGCGCCCAGGGCCGAACAACGTCCGGAACCCAAGGCCGAGCCGCAGCGCGAAGCGCCGGAAGCGGCCCCGAAGCCGCGTGCCGCCCAGCAGGAAGCGCCCGCCGAGCGGCCGCAGGCGCCGGCCCGTGCGGCTCCGGCAGAGCCCCGTCCTGCCGACGCGCAACCCGTCGAACCGAAGCCGGTCGCGCCAAAGCCTGCGCGTGAAAAGCCGGCAGAGCCTGCACTTGCACCGGCCGAAAAGCCCGCGCCGATCGGCAAGCCTTCGCCTGCCGCGCGCCCCGGTGATGCGGAAAAGCCGGCTCCGGCCGAAAAGCCTGCCGCGGAAGCGCCTCCTGCGCCGGCCGGCGAAAAGCCGAAGCGTCCGGCCGCTGCAGAACCGGCCGCTCCGTCGGAGACAGCACCGGCACGCCAGCAGCAGCGTCCGGGCGAAACCGGCAAACCGGCTCCGGCCGCCGGCGAGGCGCCCGCTGAGGCTCCGGCTCCGGCCGAGCGTCCTGCAACGCCGCTCTCCGGCGAAGCGCCGGCTCCCGCCGCCCGCCCGACGGCCCCTGGCGCACAGACGCCTGAAGGCGCACCCGCTGCTCGTCCCGGCGTGCCGAAGCCGCCCGTTGCCGGCCAGCCGCCTGTTCCCGGTCAGCCCCCTGTTCCGGGCCAGCCTCCGGTTCCCGGCCAGCCGGCAGCACCGGGCCAGGCCGCAACCCCTGTTGCCCCGACCGTTGCTTCGCCGACGACGCCTGAACAGATCGAGCGGGCCCGCAAGATCGCCGACAATCCGGCCTCCAGCACGCAGCCGATCGTTCTGCCGGTAGAAAATGGCGCAGCCGTTCTCGACAGCGCCAAGGAAGCGCCGCCGGTAGCCGGCCAACGCCCTGCCGGCCCTCGCGATGGTGAACCCCGTGATGGTGCGCCAAGAGACGGCGGACCGCGTGGGGCAGGGCCGCGCGACGGTGGTCCGCGTGGCGGACCGGTTCCGGTCGTTGATCCGAACGCACCGCTGCCGCCTCCGCCGCGCTCGGATGCCGATGCCCAGGCAGGCCCCGCCGGCCGTGCCGCACCGCCGGTGCGCATCGAGGCGATTACCGCCGAACGCGGCGAGCGGATGCGCGAACGCCCGCGCTACGACCTGCCGCCCGGTTTCGATGGACGCAATGTCGGTGGCCCGGCCGATGACGGCCGCATCATCATCAACTTCGACAACCGCACCATCGTCCGCCACGACGACAGCCGTCGCTTCTACGACAGCGGCTATACGCCGGAATACGAGCGCCTGCCCGGCGGCCGGACCCGCGAAATCATCGATCGCGACAATGGCGTGCAGATCGTGACGATCCGCGACCGTTATGGCGACGTGGTGCAGCGCTCGCGCATCGGGCGGGATGGTCGTGAATATGTTCTGTTCTACGCCGGCGACCAGCGCGACGACCGCGGCCCCGACTATGAATGGCGCGACCCGGCCTACGATCTGCCGCCGATGCGTCTGACGATCCCGGTCAACCAGTACATCATCGACACCTCGACGGATCCGGACCGGGACTATTACAAGTTCCTGGAACAGCCGCCGGTGGAGCGCGTCGAACGGGTCTATACGCTGGACGAGGTGCGCTACTCGGCCCGCGTCCGTGACAAGGTGCGCCGTATCGATCTCGATACCATCACCTTTGCAACGGGCAGCGCCGACATTCCGATGAGCCAGGCCCGCTCGCTGCGCAAGGTGGCCGATGCCATCAACGAGGTGCTGAAGAAGGACCCGAGCGAAACCTTCCTCATCGAAGGCCATACCGATGCCGTGGGCTCCGACGAGAGCAACCTCGTGCTGTCTGACCGGCGCGCCGAGCAGGTGGCGGTCGTGCTGAGCGAAGTCTACGGCATTCCGCCGGAAAACATGACGACGCAGGGCTATGGCGAGCGTTACCTCAAGGTCAACACAGCGGGCCCCTCGCAGGAGAACCGCCGCGTCACCATCCGCCGCATCACCGCACTGGTGAAGCCAGTCGCGCAGAATCGCTGAAGCACTTCTGCACTGCAATCATGGCCGCCGGAGAGATCCGGCGGCTTTTTCGTGCGCGAGCTAGGCTCGCGACTCATGAGTCCCGCCAATAGCACCATGTCGCGGCGATGAAGATCGCGAAGAGCAATGTGTGGGCGCATCGATCGTACGGGCTGGGACGCGTCTGCACGTCTGGCAGGAGACCACCAAGGCGCTCGATGTGAAGATTATGCAGTGGCTGAGGCTTGCGGCAACAGCATCCCGACTTCCGGGTGTCCCGGAACTTGGCTATCCCACCGTCAAAAGTGGGCGGTCAGTCCGCTCATAGGGGAAATTGAGGGTTCGGATCAAATGCTGAGGGAACAAGCCATGGCCGCGTATTCAGGCCAGAATGTGAATAGAGGGACGGCGCCGTGAACTTGCAGCTTCAGCAGCCATTGCTGGATGGCGGATCTTTGCAAGCAGGGCGGATTGACAAGGAGATTGTAATCGCCGGTCTCGCTCGCGATTGCGCGCACTCGCTGCCGCGGTTGCTTCCGGTGCTGGAGGAACTGGCCGAGCGTTTTTCCCGCAGTCATTTCATCTTTCTCGAAAACGATTCCCTTGATCGGACAAAGGAAGTTCTCAAGGCTTTCGCGAAACAGCATCCCTCTTGTTACTTTGACAGCCTGGATGGAATTGGCAGGATTTATCGCAGGCGGACGGCTCGATTGGCCTATCTGCGCAATGCCATTCTGCAGCGCGCCGAAGCCTGTGTCGCGGATCCTCAGCATGCTTTTCTATTGCTGCTGGACCTTGATGACGTCAATTCCACCGTCACCGTCGATTATCTGCTCAATCTTGTCGAAAACGACACCGGCGACTGGGCTGGCCTCTTCGCCAATCAAGCGGACAACTATTACGATCTGTGGGCCTTACGTCATGCCAGGCTCTGCCCAGGCGATGTTTGGAAGAAGGTGCGCGAGCGCCCCAAGGAGATGAGCCGGGAGGACGCCGTTGCGCGCTTCGTCACAGCGCTCTCCTTTTCGCTGCCGCCAGATCAAGGGCGTGTGGAGGTAGAAAGTGCCTTTGGCGGATTGGGTCTTTATCGCTTTTCCGCGATTTCCGGGTGCCGTTAAGTGGGGCTTGGCGATGATGGCCGTGAGGTTTGCGAGCATGTGGCCTTTAATGAGGCTGTGCGTCGGCGTGGCGGTCGGCTTTTCATTGATTGCGCTCTGATCAATGGCAGAGGGACCGAGGCTCATGCGCCGCCCAGGACCCGCTGGCAAAAGTGGAAGAAGCGCCTTCGCAAACTGAGGGTGCTATGGGAGAGAGGGCGGAAATATGACCCAACCCTCTCCATACAAGGCTGATTTTCGAACTGGTCTACGCAACAGCAGCGAGTCCGGTGTGGGGGGTGGTCGCAATGGCTGCCGTGATCGAGCCTGACAGACGCGACCTGCCCCGGAAAATCGCCTTTCGCGCTGCCGGTTTTTGCCTTTCTGCGCCGATTGCGGGTCGAGCGGTCTCAGGTCCGGGCCCACAGTCGGATGTGGTTGAGCCGGATTGCCGAAGTCTTTCGGTGAGTGTCGCAGTTACAGTCTGGATCGGAAGAGGTTACGGGGTCCCCGCCACAGGGTGGGCCAGGCGGCAGTGGTGGTTGCGCGACGATCATCGTGATGCGGCGGGCATGTCGTGACAGGCAAGAGCAGTAAGTCACGCGTCGCGCGCCGTCCTGCCAAGGCCCACCACGTCGAGCACGAAATCGGCGATGGCGTCGGTGTCGTTCAGATCGAACACCGGGAGGGCGGTGTCGGAGACGGGGTGGTCGGCGGCGATGGCTTTGATGTGGGGATCGCTCGGCGCAAGCGGTTCGCGGCTCTTTGCCTCCAGCCGGCGCGCCTCGATCTTGGGCACGGGCTCGCGCTTGTAGCCCTCGATGAGGACGAGGTCGCAGGGTGCAAGGCGGGCGAGGATGTCTTCAAAACTCGGCTCGGGGGCTCCGCGCAGCTCGTGCATGATGGCAAAGCGCGTGCCGGACACCAGCGCTACCTCATGGGCGCCGGCCTGGCGATGGCGATAGCTGTCGGCACCGACCTTGTCGATATCGAAATCGTGGTGGGCGTGCTTGACGGTGGAGACGCGAAAGCCGCGCCGGGTCAGTTCTTCCACGAGCCGCACCGCAAGCCCCGTCTTGCCGGAATTCTTCCAGCCAGAAATGCCGAAGATACGGGGTTTTTCGTCGGGTGCCGACATGTCAGAGAGCCTCGAGATAGCGATGGGCGATGTGCAGGTCGTCCGGCGTGTTGACATTGAGGAAGGGATCGAGCGGGCCGATACCTGTCGCCTGATCCGGAAACGCCACCGTCACCGTGTCATAGCGCGCGAGAAACGCCTTGACCCTCGGGTTTTCCGGGCTTTCGAGAAAGGCCTGCAGCGCATTGGCGATTGTCACCGGAAAGAGGCCGCAGACCGGGTGTTCCGCGCCGCGCGAGGCGGCAACGGCAATGTCGTGGCCCTCGTCGATGGCCTGTTGCAGGCGTTCGACCAGATTTTCAGGCAGAAAAGGGCTGTCGACGGGGGCGCAGAGGACATGTTGCGCGGCCGGCGCCGTGGCAGCTGTGTGGCGAAGGGCCGTCAGAATGCCGGCAAGCGGGCCGCGCTGGCCGGGCAGTGTATCGGGCACACGGGGCAGATCGGCCGGGAGCGTAAACCCTTCCGGGGCATTGATGGCAAGCGTCGAAAGCTGGGGGGCAAGGCGCGCAACCGCGTGGGACAGGAGCGGCTGATCCCCCAAAAGGACATGGGCCTTGTCTCGCCCCATGCGGCTCGAGCGGCCGCCTGCCAGGATGACGCCCGGCGGTCTGTGGAGAAGAGGCTGCTCCGACATCATGTACCCTCGTCAATAGTTGCCGTCGGGCGGATGGATCTGGCGGCAAGGCTGCGGACCCGCCGCTTTTCGCGGTAGAAGGCATAAAGGCCGGAGGCGACGATGAGACTTGCACCGATCGCCATATAGCCGTCCGGGCGCTCGCCGAAGAAATAGAACCCGAGCGTCAGCGAAAAGATCAGGCTCGTATAGCGCAGGGGCGCGACCAGCGAGATGTCGCCGGAGCGCATGGCAATCACGATGGTCTGGTAGCCGGCGAGGATAAGCAGCGAGGCAATGGCGAGATGCCCGAGCGCGGAGGCGCTGACCGGGCTCCAGCCGCCCATCGGAATGATCAGGATGGCGCCGAAGAGCGTATTGGTGAGCGCCGCAAACAGCGAAACCAAAAGCGTCGGGATGCCGGTATGGATCCGCCGCGTGGTGAGGTCGCGCCCGGCAGTGAAGAGGACGGCAATTACGGCAAACAGCGAGGCTGGCACGAAAGCCTCCGGGCTTGGCCTCAGCACGATCAGCACGCCGATGAAGCCGACGATGATGGCCACCCAGCGCCGCCAGCCGACGGGCTCCTTGAAGACGGCCCAGGCGCCAAAGGTGACGGCGAGCGGCAGCGACAGGAGGATGGTGGCGGCGACGGCCAGATCGATATGGGCGAGCGCCGAGATATAGGTAACGGCCGCCCCGATCTCGAAGGCGGAGCGCAGGATGACGATGGGTGAAAACATCAGCCGGATCTGGTGCAGAAGCCCGAAATGGCGGGCCAGAAGCACCAGCATGACCAGCGTCATCGTGCCCCGCAGAAACATGATCTGGCCGACATTCATTTCCGGCGTTACCATTTTCACGAAGGCATCGTTGGTGGTGAAGACCCCCATGGCAAGCGTCATCATCAGCGCGCCGCGCGCATTCGGTGACAGAGGCATTTCCAATTCCCTAGACGGATTTTTCGAGCTGATTTTAGCAAGGGCTTAAAGCATCGCTGTGAGGTGGACCAGCCGTCCGTGCAGCCGCTGCGACTAATAGTCGTATTTTATCCCATAAATGGGCAGAGGGCGGCGTATGTTAACGAATGCGCAATAGCTGATGGGCCAGTTTTGCCTGCGTTCCGCATGAGGTGGAATGACGCGTGACCGGTGCCGATGCGGGCAGACCGGGTTGCAGCACGGGGTAGTGCGATGTCATTCCTGGACCGTCTCTTGCAGAGCCGCCGGATCGTTACCAAGGTCCTGCTCTTCGTCGTACCGTTGATCCTGCTGATCGCGGGTGTCGGTCTTGCCGGCTTTTATACGGCACGGATGCTGAACGGCCACATGACCGTGACCCGGGCGACCATTGAAAACATCGGCGACTTCGAAGAGTTGCAGGCCGATCTCCTGGGGTTCTTCGCCGATTCCTCAAGCGCCAATCTCGCCAGCCTGCGCGAAGGCATCGACCGGCTGGGCAAGGGCGTCACGACGCTTGACGGGTTGCAGCTCTCGGATGCCGACCGGGGCCGGCTTGAGGTGGTGCGCCAGACGGCGCCGGCGCTGCAACAGCAGACGGCGGCCCTTTGGGAGATCCGGCGCAAGATGACCCGTGCCGAACAGGCGATGGAAGCAGGCGTCGACGGGATCCGCGCGCAGGCCTCCTCCGTCAATGCGCAGATCACCACCGTGCGCCAGGAAGCGGAAAGCAAGGAGCGCTTTGCCAAGGGCGCGCTGTTTGACGCCTTCGTGCTGAAGACGGTCGACCGCCATATCGAAAACATTGTCGATGCCATTCGCGGCGTGGCCGAGGACGACACGACGATCAAGGCTGCATCCGCCTATCTCGGCGTGCTGCAAAAGCAGTTCCCGAAGCTCGAGGGTCGCGGCACGACCAAGTCCGCCCGCATGGTGGATGGCGTAAAGCTGCAGGTGCAAAAACTGCAGGAGCTGATTGCCGGACCGCTGCCTGCGCCGGAAAAGGCAGCAGCCGTGCGCGCGGCCGTAGCAGCCTTTGCGCCAGTGCAGGAGGTGTTTCGGCAGGAAGTCCTGCGCAGCACGGCAACCGCCACCGACCGCTTTGCCAACCTGGAAGACGACGTGCAGCTGATGCGCAGCCTGCTTGCCGAGATCGGCAAGTCCCTGCAGCTCACCGACCTGTTGCAGCTGCATACCGAGCGGCTGCGGGTGACGCTTACCACGCCGGCGCGTGAGGAGGTTCTGGCCGATATCCGCGGGCTGACGGCGGCCGCCGGCAATGTCAGCACGCTTGGCGTCAAGAACGAGGTCATGCGGGAGTTTGCGCCGCAGCTTGCGCCGCAACTCGACCAGCTGACCCGCAACAGCGAGATCATCCTGCAGCTCTCCGGCGAGTGGAAGGCGGCTCGCACGACGGCTGAGGAAACGCTGGCAAAGGGCATGGCGGGGCTGAAGAATTTCGTGGCCGAGGCGCAGGAGGCCGGCAAGCAGGACAGCGAGCGCTCGGCCAATCTGTCGGTCGCGGCCACCGTGATCGGCACGCTTCTGGCGATCATCGGGGCGCTGATGTTGGTGGAGACGCTGCGCGGTCCGCTGCGGCGGGTGACCGACATCATGACGCGGCTGGCGAGCGGCGACCTTGAGGTCAAGATCGACGGGCGCGAGCGCGGCGACGAGATCGGCGACATGGTCCGCTCGGTCAGCGTGTTTCGCGATGCGGCGCTGGAAAACGTCCGGCTGGAAGAGGAAGCCAATGCGGCGCGCACCGCAAGCCAGACCGAGGCCGACCGGCGCGCGGCCGAGCGGGCGCGGATCTCCAACGAACAGAGTCTTGCGCTTTCCGCCCTCTCGGATGTGCTTAACCTGCTGGCCGATGGCGACCTGGAACGGCAGATGAGCGAGGACCTGCCGGCGGAATTCGTCGAGATGGCCCGCACCTATAACCGCGCCGTGGCAACGCTGCGCGCGACCCTTTCGGACGTCCGGCTGGTGGCAGGGGACATCGACAGCGGCACCGGCAATCTCGCCGCATCCGCCGACGATCTGGCCCGACGCACCGAGCAGCAGGCCGCAGCGCTCGAGGAGAGCACGCGGGCGCTGCGCCAGCTTGGCCAGATCGTCAGCGCCACCGCCGAAAGCGCCAAGCGCACGGCGCAATCCGTCGATCAGACCGAGGCCTTCGCCACCCGTTCCGGCGCGGTCGTCACCAGTGCCATTACGGCGATGGGCGAGATCAGCCGCTCCTCGGAAAAGATCGGCACGATTATCGGCGTGATCGATGAAATCGCCTTCCAGACCAATCTTCTGGCGCTGAATGCCGGCGTCGAGGCGGCGCGTGCGGGCGAAGCCGGCCGCGGCTTTGCGGTGGTGGCCCAGGAGGTGCGCGAGCTCGCCCAGCGCAGCGCCAATTCGGCAAAGGAGATCAAGGGCCTGATTTCCGAAAGCGCCCGGCAGGTGGAAAACGGCGTGCAGCTGGTCGAGCAGACCGGGGAGGCGCTGAGCGAGATCATCGGCCATATCGGCACCGTGCAGAAGCTCGTCGCAGACATTTCGGCCGCCACCGGCGAACAGTCCCTCGGCATCAACGAGGTGACCCATGCGCTCGGCGAGGTGGAACTCATCACCCAGCGCAATGCCGCCATGGTCGAGGAGAACAATGCCGAGATCCACGGTCTTCGCGGCCGCGTCGAGGCGCTGTCGGAAAAGATCGAGCATTTTCGCACCAGCGAGCCGGTATCGGGCGGGGCACGGCGGGAGTGGGCGGCGTAACCCACGACTTTCGGATGTCAGCAAAGCCGTCGCGGCGTGATCTGCGGCGGCTTTTTCGTTTTTCTGACGCCAAGTCAGAACCGGGTCGCTAAGAGCTTTACGGGACGGCATTCACCTTCGTCACCGTGTCTCCGACAAATGCGATGACATAGCCGCCGGTGCGTTCGGCATCGGCCGCGAGCGCGCGCAGGCGCGTGGCATAGGGTTCGTGCGAAAGGGCGTCGGGGCGGGTGGGATCGACGAGGACGGTGGTTTGCGGGCCCTGGCGGTAGAGCATCATTCCGGCCTGCTGCGGCTGCCATTCCGGGCCAAACTCCTCGCAGCTGCGCCAGAGGCAGAGAAAATCCCGGCAGAGTGATGGGCGGCTGTCGTAGATCGTGCAGCCCTTCTCCTCGACGCAGTGGCGGCAGACGGTATTGGCCGGTTTGTCGAGCGCTTCGATATCCGGAAGATGGCAGCAGAAGGTGCAGGTGCCGCACTGGCGCGATGCAAGGTCTGTGGCGACGGAAGCGAGACGGGTAAGCGGCGGTGCGGTCATGCCGGGTTTCTACAGCATCCGCGTTTTATGGGAAAGCCGAACAGTTGGGAGCGATGCGGGACAAGACGCCCCGCATCGTGAACGGTCAAGCGTGGGGTGCTGCCGTCTTGCCCTCAGCCGCCGGCGTCGACTTGCGGCGATAGAGGAAGAGGGTCGCGACGAGGCCGCAGACGGCGGCAAAGCTCATCCAGTAGCCGGGGGCGGCCTTGTCGCCGGTCGCTTCGATGGCGAAGGTGGAAATGGCGAGCGACGAGCCGCCAAGCGTGGTGGCAAGGCTGTAGGCGAGCGAGAAGCCGGCGGTGCGCACCGTGACCGGCACCACTTCCGTCAGTGCCACGACCATGGCGCCGTTATACCAGGCGTAGATGAAGGAGAGCCACAGCTCGACGATCAACATATGGCCGAAGGTGATGTCGGACACCAGCCAGGACAAGGCTGGATAAGCGGTCAGCACGGCGAGCACCGTGAAAGCGATGAGGATCGCCTTTCGCCCGATGATATCGGAGACGGCACCGGCGATCGGCAGCCAGATGAAGTTCGAAACGCCGACCGCCATGGTGACGAGCAGGGCCTGCGATTCCGTCAGATGCAGAACCGTCTTGCCGAAGGAAGGCGTGTAGACGGTGATCAGATAGAAGGAGACGGTCGTCATCATCACCATGCCGACGCCGCCGAGCACGACAGGCCAGTTGGTAAACAGCGTGCGGAAGATCTCCCTGGTATCCGGCTGGTGCTTGCGGGCGGCAAATTCCTTGGTTTCCTGCAGCGAACGGCGGATGATGAAGATGAACGGAATGATCATGCAGCCGACGAAGAAGGGAATGCGCCAGCCCCAGTCGGAAATCTGCTGCGGCATCAGAATCTTGTTGAGGAGAAAGCCGAGGAGCGCGGCAACAACGATGGCCACCTGCTGGCTGGCCGACTGCCAGCTGACATAAAAACCCTTGCGCCCGGGTGTTGCCATTTCCGAGAGGTAGACCGATACGCCGCCGAGTTCCACGCCTGCCGAAAAGCCCTGCAGAAGCCGGCCGATGAGGACGAGGATGGGTGCGGCGATGCCGATGGTGGCATAGGAGGGCACGAAGGCGATGAGAACCGTACCCATGGCCATGATCAGCAGGGTGACGATGAGACCCTTGCGCCGCCCGATGCGGTCGATATAGGGCCCGAGCGTGAGGGCGCCGATGGGGCGCATGACGAAGCCCGCGGCAAAGCTGAGGAAGGTCACCATCAGCGACACGAACGGATTGTCGTTGGGGAAGAAGGTTGCGGCGATATGCGAGGCATAGATGCCGAACAGGAAGAAATCGAACATTTCGAGAAAGTTGCCGCTCGTGACGCGCAGCACCGTCTTGATCGTCTCAGCTCGTGTTTCTGCCACGAACGTACTCCTTTGAGGAAGGGTGCCACTCGCAGGCCGGTCTGGGAGCCCCGGCCGAGGCGCCGATGGCAGACCTCTGATAAATCTCATGGATGCCGGTCGCCCGGGCGGGCGTGCTGGCAGCCAAGCTCGCTATACCCGATAGCCGCAGGCCGCAACGGGTTTGCGACCGAAAGCGGGCAAAAATCAGTCAAAACACGGTCGCCGCCTTGTTCCGGCAGACGATGCGGCGGCCCGCCGCCGGGGTCGCAGCATGTGTGTCCATGGTGCAACCGGCCCGATTCGGTCAGCCGCCGGTGACGCTCATGTGGCGCGACACGGCCGGGCGGTTGTTGCGGTCGATGATGAAATCATGGCCCTTCGGCTTGCGCGTGATCGCTTCGTCGATGGCCGACGACAGATAGGCGTCGTCGGGAGACGCGCGCAGCGCCGTGCGAAGGTCCGCCGCATCGTTCTGGCCAAGGCACATGTAGAGCGTGCCGGTGCAGGTGAGGCGCACGCGGTTGCAGCTTTCGCAGAAATTATGCGTCATCGGCGTGATGAAACCGAGCCGGCCGCCGGTTTCTTCCACCCGCACATAGCGCGCCGGACCGCCGGTCTGGTAGCCGATATCGGTCAAGGTAAACTGGTCGTCGAGCGATGCGCGCAGCTGCGACAAAGGCAGGTACTGGTCGGTGCGATCCTCGTCGATCTCACCCATCGGCATGGTCTCGATGACGGTCAGGTCCATGCCCCGGCCGTGGGCAAAGCGCAGCATCTCCGGGATCTCGTGGTCGTTAAAACCTTTCAGCGCCACGGCATTGAGCTTGATCTGCAGGCCTGCCTTCTGGGCGGCCTCCATGCCCTCCATCACGCGGGCAAAGTCGCCCCAGCGGGTGATGGCCTTGAATTTTTGCGGGTCGAGCGTGTCGAGCGAGACGTTGATGCGCCGCACGCCGCAATCGTAAAGTTCCTGCGCATAGCGGGAAAGCTGCGAGCCGTTGGTGGTCAGCGTCAGCTCGTCGAGCGCGCCCGCTTCGATGTGACGGCCGAGCGCGCGCACCAGAAACATGATGTTCTTGCGCACCAGCGGCTCGCCACCGGTCAGCCGCAGCTTGCGCACGCCCTTGGCGATGAAGGCGGAACAGAGACGGTCGAGTTCTTCGAGCGTCAGCAGATCCTTCTTCGGTAGGAAGGTCATGTTTTCCGCCATGCAATAGGTGCAGCGGAAATCGCAGCGGTCTGTCACCGAGACGCGCAGATAGGTGACGGCCCGCCCAAACGGGTCGATCATCGGCTGGCGGTCGAGGGTGAGCGGCGCATGGGCACCGTCAAGGGCGATGGGCGGCTGGACAAAACTGTTCAAGGCAATTTCTCCTTAAGCGCCAAGATGGGTCTTGATGCTTGTGTCGTCAAGTCGGATAGGATGCGGGTCTGTCGCCGCGCCTGCCCTTGCAAGGAAAGCGCTGCGCTCCATCTTGCTCTCGTAACGGAAGATCCCCCGATGAGTGACACTTACGACCAGGCCTGGCCGACCGAGCTTCGCGTCTCTGAGGATAAGCGCCTGCTGACGGTTGCCTTTGACGATGGCAGGCGGTTCGAACTGCCGGCCGAAATGCTGCGCGTGCTGTCGCCATCCGCGGAGGTGCAGGGCCATGGTCCGGGCCAGAAGGTGACGGTGCCGGGAAAGCGCCTGGTCGGCATCCGCAATGTGGTGGCTGCGGGTAACTATGCCGTGCGCATCGCCTTTGACGATGGTCACGACAGCGGCATCTTCACCTGGCGCTATCTCAGGGAACTCGGCGAAACGGGCGATGACCTGTTTGCCGCCTACGAGGCCGACCTTGCCGAGAAGGGCCTCAACCGCGATACGCCTGCGATGGCGCGCTAGGCGATGGGCGAGGGCGAAGACGACGCCGGCGAACTACTGCGGGAGGAACGCCAGGAGGACAAGCGCGTCGGCTTTCCCGAACTGTTCTTCGACCTGATCTTCGTCTTTTCCCTCATCCAGCTGTCGCATTTCATCGTCACGGATTTCACGCCGCTCGGCCTGTTGCAGGGTGGCATGATCGCGCTGGCGCTCTGGTGGCTGTGGAACCACACCGCCTGGGTGATGAACTGGCTCGATCCGGAACATGGCGCGGTGCGTGCCATGCTGTTCGGCCTGATGTTCTTCGGCCTTCTGCTGTCTGCCGCCATTCCGCACGCCTTTGACGAGGCGGGGCTGATGTTCGCCGGCGCCTATATCGCCATGCAGCTTGGCCGTTCGCTCTTTGCCATCTATGCCTTCAAGGAGGTCAATCCGGCGGTGCGGCGCAATTTCGGCCGCGTCTCCGTCTGGTTTGCCCTGTCCGGCTGTCTGTGGCTTGCCGGGGCGCTCTCTGAAGAGGAGACGCGCGTCATTCTGTGGCTTCTGGCGCTCGGTGTCGATTACGCAGCTCCGGAACTGCGGTTCTACGTGCCCGGTTTCGGCTATTCGCGCACGCGCGACTGGGACATTTCCGGCGAGCACATGGCCGAGCGCTGTGCACTCTTCGTGCTGATCTGTCTTGGCGAAAGCGTGCTGGCAATCGGGCGCACCTTTGCCGAGGAAGAGATCGGCGTTCTGCTGATGGCAAGCTTCTGCGGCGCCTTTGCCGCAACGGTGCTGATGTGGTGGATCTATTTCCATTTCGGCCAGGCTAGGGCGAGCCACGAGATCGAAACGACCGACGAGCCGGGCGAGGTGGCGCTGCATGTCTTCACCTACGGGCACATGCCGGTCGTGGCCGGCATCATCCTGACGGCGGTGGCCGCCGAGCACCTGCTGTCCCATGCGCCGGAGGCGGGCGATGCGCAGCGTTCTGCCGTGATCCTGGGCGGGCCGCTGCTTTTTCTTCTTGGCAATCTCTGGGTGAAGCGCATGACGACCGGCCGGCTGCCCGCCTCGCACGTTGCTGGAATCGGCCTCTCCATCCTGCTGTTTTCCCTGGCACCCTTTGTCTCCACGCATGTCACGGGCCTTGCCGCGGTTGCGCTACTTCTGGTGGTTGCCGTATGGGAATACCGCAAGCTGGCACGTCGCGGGATAGAGCCGCAGGCGATCGATGGACAGAGCAGCGAATAGCGCCATCGCCGTGCGGCTTCGGCTTGCCTCCCAGCCTCTGGCGCACTAGCGTCCGCCCGTTCACCGGAGAGCATGACATGACCATCATCGACAGCGTGGAGGCGCTTCGCGCCATTTATCAGCAGAAATCGGAGGCCTCGCTTGCCAAGGTGACGCCTGTGCTGACGGAGCCCTACCGGCAGATGATCGAGGCTTCGCCCTTTGTCGCGCTCGCAACCGTCGGACCGGAAGGGCTGGACTGTTCGCCGCGCGGGGATCTCGGCGGCGTGGTGCGCGTGATGGACGCCAGAACCGTGGCGCTGCCCGACTGGCGCGGCAACAACCGGATCGACAGTCTGGAAAACATCGTGCGCGATCCGCGCGTGGCGCTGATGTTTCTCGTGCCCGGGTCCAACACCGTGATGCGAATCAACGGCCGCGCGGTGATTTCGGTGGATCCGGAGCTTCTCGAAAGCTTTACCATGGATGGGCGTCACCCGCGAAGCGTCACCATCGTCACCGTGGATGAAGTGTATTTCCAGTGCGCGCGCGCCGTGATGCGCGCCGAGCTTTGGAACAGCGATCATTATGTCGATCCGGCAACGCTTCCGACACCCGGAGACATGCTGAAGGCGGCGAAGGCCGACTTCGACAAGGAGACCTATGATCGCGAATGGGCCGCACGCGCCGCCGCGACCATGTGGTGAGCGAAAGATCAATCGAGCACGTTGTTGGTGGATGGGAGAGGCGGGGCGGTTCAGCCCCGGTAGATCAGCCAGCTCTTGCCCGCATAATCCTTGGCCATGCCGTCCTCGAACAGCATGGTGCGGTTTCGTCCGCCGTTTTTGGCGCAGTAGAGCGCCGTATCGGCCCGGGCATACAGCTCGCCCGGATCGGCGGCTTGCGAGCCCATGGCAAAGCCCAGGGACAGCGTGACGGGGCCGTAGTCGACACCGGTGCGGGAATTGCGGAAGGCGCGGCCGTTCAGCGCCGTTCGGATGCGCTCGCACATCTCCATCACCTCGTCCATGGTCTTGTGGGTGGCGATGATGGCAAATTCCTCGCCGCCGCTGCGGGCAACGAAAATATCGCGCGGCAGGCCGGCACGTATGATGCCGGCAACCGAGGCGAGGATCTTGTCGCCGACCGGGTGACCGAAAGTGTCGTTGATCTTCTTGAAATGATCGATGTCGGCCAGAATGAGCGCGGTGACGGGAAGCGGCATGGCATCGTCGTAGAGGCTGGAGAGCCGCTCGTCGAAGGCACGCCGGTTGGCAAGGCGCGTCAGCGAATCGGTGTTGGCGATGCGCTTGTACGTATCGAGTTCCTTGCGCACTGCCTCCATCTCGCGTGAGCGCTGCACCATGCCCTCGACGGTGCGCTCGCCGGAGGCAAGCGTTTCGCCGGTGGCGGTGGCCAGAAGATTGATGGCGCTTGCCAGAAGCTCGGCCGAAAGCGCGTTCTTGGCGTTGACGCTTTCCTGCGTCTGGAAGAGAAGCTTGTTATAGCTTTCAAGCGAGGCCTTTTCCTGCCGCAGCAGTGCAAGCACGCCCTCCAGCTCCGCCTGGATGCGGGTTTGCGCCCGCTCCACCGCCGTTGCGCCCTGGTTGCCGAGATGAAGTGCCGCGAGCTGATCGAGGTCTTCCTGACGGGCGCGCGGCGCAAGCTTGGTAAAATCGCGCGACAATTCCGCATTGCTGCCGACCATCGCCTCGTAGAAAAGCTGGTAGTTGCGCGGGATGGGTGACACGCCCATGCTGCGCATGGCCTGCAGGATGTGACCGGCGATTTCCACGATAGGGGCCTTGGGCCCGGCCGCCGATGTCATTGCAATTCCTCCGGCTTACACTCGGTATTACACGGTTAATCCTGCAGAAAGCTTTAAAAGCAAGATGTTGGAAAAGCCTTAAGATGGCGCAGCGACAAGAAGGGGCTGTCGGGGCCTCGTTCCCCGCCAAACCTGTTGATCCGGGGCCTTGATCAACAAAAAGGGCGACCCTCAGGCCGCCCTACGATTGCGTCAGATAATGATTGGTCCGATCCGACCGGAGCAGCCTGCGCGGCTTACTTCGGGCCGATCATGTTTTCCGGACGGACATACTGGTCGAACTCCTCGTTCGTCAGATAGCCGCCGCCGACGGCCTCTTCGCGCAGCGTCGTGCCGTTCTTGTGGGCGGTCTTGGCGATCTTGGCGCAGGCGTCATAGCCGAGCTTGGAGTTGAGTGCGGTCACCAGCATCAGCGAGTTTTCGACGCCGCGCTTGATGTTGTCCTCGCGGGCTTCGATGCCGACGACGCAATTGTCGGTGAAGGAGACGGCGGCATCGCCGAGCAGCTGCACCGACTGCAGGAAGTTATAGGCCATCATCGGATTGTAGACGTTGAGCTCGAAATGGCCCTGGCTGCCGGCAAAGGTGATGGCGGCATTGTTGCCGAAAATATGGGCGCAGACCTGGGTCAGCGCTTCCGACTGGGTGGGGTTGACCTTGCCGGGCATGATCGATGAGCCCGGCTCGTTTTCCGGCAGGGCCAGTTCGCCGAGACCGGCGCGCGGGCCGGAGCCAAGGAAGCGGATGTCGTTGGCGATCTTGAAGAGGGCGGCCGCTGCCGCATTGATCGCCCCATGCGAGAAGACCATGGCGTCATGGGCGGCAAGCGCCTCGAACTTGTTCGGCGCGGTGACGAAGGGCAGGCCGGTGATCTTGGCGATTTCTTCGGCGACTTTTTCCGCAAAGCCGACCGGCGCGTTAAGCCCGGTGCCAACGGCGGTGCCGCCCTGCGCCAGTTCGTAGAGGCCGGAGAGGGAGACCTCCAGCCGCTTGATGGCCGAGGCAACCTGCGCGGCATAACCGCCGAATTCCTGGCCGAGCGTCAGCGGCGTTGCGTCCTGCGTATGGGTGCGGCCGATCTTGATGATATGGGCAAAGGCCTTGGCCTTGGCGTCCAGCGCCTGGTGCAGGTGCTTCAGCGACGGGATCAGGTGGCGCACGATCTGCTCGGCGCAGGCAATGTGCATGGCCGTCGGATAGGTGTCGTTGGACGACTGGCTCATGTTGACGTGATCGTTCGGGTGAACCGGCTTCTTGGAACCCATCACGCCGCCCAGCATCTCGATGGCGCGGTTGGAGATGACTTCATTGGCATTCATGTTCGACTGCGTGCCGGAACCGGTCTGCCAGACAACGAGCGGGAAATGCTCGTTCAGCTTGCCGTCGATGACTTCCTGGGCCGCCGCGATGATGGTCTCGCCGAGCTTGGCGTCCAGCCCGCCGAGAGCCATGTTGGCGCGGGCTGCTGCCTGCTTGACGATGCCAAGCGCGCGCACCACGGACAGCGGCTGCTTTTCCCAGCCGATCTTGAAATTGCCGAGCGAGCGCTGCGCCTGGGCGCCCCAGTAGCGGTCGCTCTGCACGTCGATCGGGCCAAAGGTATCGGTTTCGGTGCGCGTGGTCATCTCTAAGCCTCTGTGTGACAAATGGGGTCGTGACACCGGGTTAGCCAAGCCACCGGCGCCGCGCAAGATCGGGCGCGCGAATTACTATACGAACAGCGGGCGACTGCAAGCGGAAGGGTTTACGCGCCGGTCTGTGACGACCTGTCGGATCCGCGTTCGCAGGCGTGCCTTGAAAGACACGCCCATGGATAAAATCGTGCGCGCATCCGACCGCTCACGCCAGCGTGAAACGGCATTTCGACACCGGTTAGAAAAAATTAACCTGTGGTTTCTTAAGGTTCTGGAAACGATAACGACGAAGCAGGCGCATCCATGCAGGCCCTGCGGCGTTTGTCGTTTGCTTTTCACGGCGCGCCGCTTCCGTTAGAGACTGCGGAATATGTCGAACGCACGCTGATTCACGGCTCACAAGGTGACGGGGACAACATTGTCGCACTCCCAGAAAAAGACTTCGCTCGCGCTTGCCCTCCTCTCGGGCATTTCGTTTTCCTCGATGGGTGCCGGACATGCGCATGCCCTGACGCTGATGGAGATGCTGCGCGGTAACCGCCAGAGTGTTCAGGAACAGGTGGAAAGCCGCAGCCGGACCGTTTCACCGGCCCTGCAGCGCCAGGTCGACCGCAGCGATCCGGAGCCGCTGCCGAAGGTTTCCGCCCCGAAATACCTCACCTACAAGACGGACGCGAACCGCCAGATCCGCACGCAGGGCTTTGCTGCTGCCCACGCGACCGACCAGACGCGGTTCCTTACCAATGCGACGGTGAGCGCCCCTGCCGATGTCGCCGCCGCCGTCGAAGCCTATTACACGAAGGGCGGCGCGCCGCTCTGGGTGGAGCAGGGCGATGTGAACGAGCGCGCCCATGCGGTGCTAGCTCTCTTTGCCAAGGCGGAAGATTTTGGCCTCGATCCGGCCGACTACCAGCTTGCCGTGCCGACCATGACGACGGCAAGCGTGACGCCGGAGCCGGCCGCAGCGCCGGCCGTGGCTACCGCAACGCCCGCCGCGAATGCAGACGTGCCGGCAACCGCCGCAGACGCGTCGACGGCTGCAACGCCGGCCCAGCCTGCACAGGTTCCGGCAGCACCGGCGCCGGCTGCTGCGGCCCCCGCCACGCTTGCCGACAGCCACGACCGCGACCTCATGCAGTTCGAACTGGCCATGTCCGCCAAGATGGTGCTGTTTGCCCAGGATCTGGTGCGCGGCCGCGTCGATCCGAACCGTCTGTCCGGCTACCATGATCTGAAGCGCCGTGACTTCAATCTAGACGGTCTGCTGGCCTCTGCTGCCGCAGCGCCGGATGCCAGCGCCTATCTGCAGGGACTTGAGCCGACGGGTGCCGAATACCGCACGCTGAAGGCCGAGCTTCTGCGCCTTCGCGCCGAGGGCACGAGCCAGGCGCAGGCCGTGCATCTGCCGAGCGACCTCGTTCTGAAGCCGGGCAATAGCAGCGCGGAAGTCGCCCATGTGGTGGCCGCCATCCAGCATCGCGGTTCCGCTGCCCTCAAGGCCACCCATGCCGCAACCCTTGCAAGCTACCAGGCAAGCCCGGATTACGCGCCGGAGATCGTCGATCTGGTGAAGGGCTTCCAGCAGGAAGCCGGCCTCAAGGCCGATGGCGTGATCGGACCTGCCACCGTGCGCGCCATGGTGGGCGAGACGAGCCAGAACAAGCTCGAGAAGCTTGTCGTTGCCATGGAACAGACCAAGTGGCTGCCCAACACGCTCGGCGACCGCTATGTCTTCATCAACCAGCCTGCCTTCCGCGTCTACTATCACGACCAGGGCCGCGAGCAGTTTTCGATGCGCGTCGTGGTCGGATCGAAGTCCAACCAGACCTATTTCTTCCAGGACGAGATCAAGACCGTGGAAGTGAACCCCTACTGGGGCGTGCCGCAGTCGATCATCATCAACGAGATGCTGCCAAAACTGCGCCAGGATCCGAGCTATCTCGACCGCCTGGGCTATCAGGTGGAAGTGGGCGGCAAGGCCGTCTCTTCGACGGCGGTCAACTGGTACGGTTCGACCCAGTCGGTGTCCGTGCGCCAGCCGCCGTCGAGCGACAATGCGCTGGGCGAACTGAAAATCCTCTTCCCCAACAGCCATGCCATCTACATGCATGACACGCCGTCGAAGAGCTTCTTCCAGAAGGACATGCGGGCTCTCAGCCACGGCTGCGTGCGCCTGCAGGAGCCGCGCAAGATGGCGGCTGCAGTGCTCGGCATCAGCGAGCAGGAAGTCGGCGCCCGTATTGCCCAGGGCAAGAACCAGGCGCTGCCGGTGACGGCAAAAATCCCGGTCTATATCGCCTATTTCACCGCCTGGCCGAACAAGGACGGAAAGGTCGAATTCTTCGATGACGTCTATGGTCGCGACGACGCGGTGGTGAAGGCGTTCGAGGCAACCAGCAAGGCGCGCGGCGCCTGAGACAAGCCTTTTCTACAGACAGCAAAAAGGCGGCTCGGTGGGCCGCCTTTTTTTGTTTGGGCTTGAGACTCGGGAAGGGAGCTTCGCTCAGGCCGCCTTGTGCTGCGCCAGCACGTCCTGGATGAGGTCGACCGACAACTGGTCGAAATGGGAGATGACGCGGGTCGGGTCGAGCGTGTCGACGGGCACGTCCGAATAGCCGAAGGTGACGGCAATCGAGGCGACGCCGGCGTTTCTGGCGGCCAGAATATCGTTGACGCTGTCGCCGATCATCACGGAACGGGCGGGATCGCCGCCGGCTTTCTCGATCGTGCCAAGTAGATGGCGGGCATCGGGCTTGCGCACGGCAAAGGTGTCGCCGGCCGTCATCGTCGCAAAGCGTCCCGACAGTCCCATCTGCTCCAGCAGCGGATAGGCCAGCTCGCCGAGCTTGTTGGTGCAGACCGCAAGCCGCATGCCGGCTGATTCCAGGCGGTCGAAGCTTTCCACCAGACCGTCGTAGATCCGGCTCCGTCCCGGCATTTCGGCCTTGTAATGATCAAGAAAACGCTTGAGCAGCGGCTCGACCGCGCCCTCCTCAAGCGGAGCCTTGCGCAGTTCGAAAGCGCGCCGGATCATCACGCGCGCGCCCTGGCCGACGAGATGCGTCAGATCGTCGAAATTGACCGGGGCAAGGTCGGCCACCGCAATCGTGTGGTTGAGGCTGGCGATGAGGTCCGGTGCGGTATCGATCATCGTGCCGTCGAGATCGAAGACGACGAGGGCGGGGGGCACGGAAAGGGTCACGGCAGGCCTCTGCTTTCAAAAAGGGGACGCCTGCCCGATTACGGTCTTGCGCTGCAAAAAGCAAACGGCCCGGGATTTTCGCAGGCGCGCCCACATGCTTTTCCCTTCATCTGCGACAGCGGAACCCGGTATAACATGCATGCGGGGGACTTTTGTTTGACAGGCGGGGCGTGTAAACAGCTTGCGGCGAAACAGACGGGGAGCGAGCGGCGCATGGACGCCCGGGACATGAAGGTGAAGGCAGCCGAAGCGGCCCTTCAATATGTGGAAGACGGCATGCGGCTGGGCATTGGCACCGGCTCCACGGCGGAAGAATTTGTCCGGCTGCTGGCGGAAAAGGTGGCCGATGGCCTGTCGGTTCTCGGGGTCCCGACCTCCGAGCGCACGGCGCGGCTGTGCCTGGAGCTGGGCGTGCCGCTGAAGTCGCTCGATGAACTGCCGCAGCTTGACCTTACCATTGACGGCGCAGACGAGGTGGACGGGCATTTGACCCTGATCAAGGGCGGCGGCGGCGCATTGCTGCGCGAAAAGATCGTGGCGGCCGCCTCGGCGCGGATGATCGTGATTGCCGACGAAACCAAGGTCGTGGAGACGCTCGGAAAGTTTCCCTTGCCGATCGAAGTGAACCCGTTCGGCCTTGCCTCGACACGCATTGCCATCGAGACGGTGGCCGCACGGCTTGGCCTTGCCGGCGACATCAAGCTTCGCCGTTCAGGTGAGGATGTCTTCACAACTGATGGCGGTCACTACATTTTCGACGCATTCTTTGGCCGTATTCCTGATGCAGAGGCTCTTTCGACCGAGCTGAATTCCATTCCCGGCGTCGTGGAGCACGGGCTTTTCATCAACATGGCGTCCTTCGCGATCATTGCCGGAGCGGCAGGAGCGCGGACGCTGAAGGCGAATTAAGACAGGAGCAACGAAGTATGATCAGACAAGCCGTTCTCGGCCGCGCCGCGGCGCTCGCAATCCTTTTCTCAGGCGCCATGTTCGGCGCGACGGCGCAGGCGCAGGAGGTCTCGGCCGACCACCTGAAGGCCGCCCGCGACGTGATTGCGGCCCTCAAGGCAACCGAGCGTTACGATGCCATTCTTCCCGGCCTCGCCGAGCGTCTGAAGAGCGAGTACATCACCGCTTCGCCGAACTTCCAGGATCAGATTTCCAAGACGGTTGACGCACAGGCGCTGGCTCTGGCGCCGCGCCGCGCCGATCTGGAGAAGGAAGTGGCAACGATCTTTGCCCGCTCCTTCACGGCAGAGGAGCTGAAGCAGATTTCGGCCTTCTACTCCTCCGATGTCGGCCAGAAGTATCTGAAGACCCTGCCGCTGGTGCAGCGCGAATCCGTTCGGGCCGCACAGATCTGGGCAAACGGCGTGTCGCGCGATCTGACCACCAAGAGCACGGAAAAGCTGCGCGGCACCATCGACGCCAAGCCGATTGCACCGCCGGTGGCGCAGGTGGAAGGCCAGGCGCCCGCCGCCAAGCCGTGATCCCTGCCATTTGTGCATGACAGTCTTGAAAGCCCGGAGCAATCCGGGCTTTTGCTTTTGCAGCGCTCGCATTATATGCGCTGGCAGACCCCGCGGCAGCGGCAGGTCGATCCCGCCTGATGCCGCACCCGCACGTTCAATCCCGACAGGAGTTTTCCATGGCCAGCTACGATTACGATCTTTTTGTCATCGGGGGCGGATCGGGCGGCGTGCGCTCTGCACGTCTGGCGGCGGGTCTCGGCAAGAAGGTGGCGATTGCCGAGGAATACCGGTTTGGTGGCACCTGCGTCATCCGCGGCTGCGTGCCGAAGAAGCTTTTCGTCTATGCCTCGCAGTTTCACGAGCATTTTGAAGATGCCGCCGGCTACGGCTGGACTGTCGGCGAAAGCCGCTTCGACTGGACGGCGCTGGTCGCCGCCAAGGACAAGGAAATCGCTCGCCTCGAAGGGCTCTATCGTCGCGGCCTTGAAAATGCTGGCGCCGAGCTTCTGGATACCCGCGCCGAACTGGTCGATGCCCACACGATCCGGCTGGTGAAGACCGACACGACGGTGACGGCCGAACGCATCATCATCGCGACCGGTGGCACCGCCAATCCGCATGCGGCGCTGCCCGGCCACGAGCTCTGCATCACCTCCAACGAGGCCTTCCACCTGACCGAACTGCCGAAATCCATCCTGATTGCCGGCGGCGGCTATATCGCAGTCGAATTTGCCAACATCTTCCACGGACTGGGTGTGGAAACGACGCTGATCTATCGCGGCCAGGAAATCCTGTCGCGCTTCGACCACGACATGCGCCAGGGCCTGCACAAGGCGATGGAAGCCAAGGGCATCCGTATCCTGCTCACCGACATCATCGAAGAGGTGACGCAATCGCCCGCCGGCGGGCTGACGGCGCGCACCAAGACCGGCGCCACCATCGTTGCCGACCAGGTGATGCTGGCGCTCGGCCGCGACCCGTATACGAAGGGCCTCGGCCTTGAAAAGGCAGGCGTTGCCGTCGATGAACGCGGCGCCGTCATCGTCGACGCCTATTCGCGCACCAATGTGCCGCATATCTTTGCGCTCGGCGATGTGACCGACCGGGTGCAGCTGACGCCGGTCGCGATCCACGAGGCGATGTGCTTCATCGAGACCGAGTATCGCGGCAACCCGACGTCTCCGGACCATGACCTGATTGCAACGGCTGTGTTCTCGCAGCCCGAAATCGGCACCGTCGGCCTGTCGGAGGAGGAAGCGGCTCAGCGGTTCGACGAGATCGAGGTCTACCGCGCCGAATTCCGCCCGATGAAGGCGACACTGTCCGGCCGCGCCGAAAAGATGATCATGAAACTCGTCGTCAATGGCGCCGACCGCAAGGTGCTGGGCGCCCATATTCTCGGCCATGATGCCGGCGAGATGGCGCAGCTTCTCGGCGTCTCGCTGAAGGCCGGCGTCACCAAGGATGATTTTGACCGCACCATGGCCGTGCATCCGACGGCGGCCGAAGAGCTCGTGACCATGTACAAGCCGAGCTACCGCGTGAAGGGCGGCCAGCGCATCGACGGCTGATACGGTTGTTTCCCCGCCTCAGCCGGTGAGGCGGGGAGCGCTGATGACCATACGGAACAGCGCCTGCATGGCTTCCGCTATGCCCTGCGTCGGACTTACCTCGAAGAAATAGCCGGTGGAGGCGCAGGCCTGCATGTGCGGCGAGATCTTTGCGTCGAAGGGTTTGATCCACTTCTTCCACCAGCTGTCTTCGGGCAGCGGCAGATAAGTGGTGTAGAGGACGGCGATCTTGACGCCGTTCTGCTTCAGCGCCGCGCAATAGGAAATGTCGATCGGCTCCTGGCAGCGGGTGTTGTTCAGCACCTGGCTGCAGGTGGGCTTTGCCGCGTCGTAGACGCCGTCTGCCACGAAGAACAACACCTTCTGGCGGTCGGACGCGCTGGCGCCGGTTCCGCCTTTGCCGATGATCGGCTTCAGACTGGTGAGGGCTGAATCGAAATCCGTCAGCTGGTTGCTCTTGTAATTGTTCTTCGGCGTCGTCATCAGGTCCACGAGGTCTGTGGCGCTGCGCACCTTGGCCATGTCGGCACTCATCGCCGAGACTTCGGTCAGACCGGCGGTATCTGCGGTGGCGCCGAATGTGTAGACGGCCATGCGGTACTGGTTGGGAAGCTGCGCATACTGGGTGGCATCATGGGTCAGCGCCTGGGTTGCCTCGCGCACCACGTCGATGCGCATGCTGACGCCGAGCGACTTGGCGAGCAGGTAGTAATTGTCCGCATTGCTCGTCTCGTGGCAGGCAAAGGCACACTGGTCGGGCGTGTTGCGCTTCATGGTGGCGATATCGGTCGTGGTGGCGGCAAGCCCCATCGACGGCGTATTGTCGAGCAGCATGTAGAAATCGATGAAGGCATTGGTCTGGTAGGTCGCCGTGGCCGTGCCCGAGATGGTCAGGCTGTCGACACCGAGCACGCGCATGAAGGCGGTGGGCACCGTGGCAGTGAAGGTAAGCGACGAGAGGAGATCCTTGCCGCTTCGATTGACCGTGACGCCGACATTCGTCACCTGCGCCTGGACATTGCCCATCTGGGCCCGAAACAGTGCCAGCGCATCGCTCGCACCGATGGCAACCGTGCCGTCGCCACCCATGGCAAGGGCTGCCGCCACACCCGGAGACTTTTCCGCCAGCGCACCGACGGCTGCGGCATCGGCAGCCGCCATCAGCGCCATGCGCTGGTCGAGCGCATAGGCGAGATCAACCGCCATGCCGGCCGCGCCGATGAGCGGGGCCGCGATGAGGGCGGTGGTGATGCCGAAATTGCCGGATCGGTCCCGCAGAAGCGAAAGCAAGCGCATGAAAAGCCATCTATCGTGAAAGGATCGTCAACAAGATGCTGCATCATGCGGCGGACGGGCAGCCAGGCGCCCCAAATGACCGACAGTAGAGCGCCAGCCTTGCCGATCCCTCAACAAACACACTTAATGAATGCCTGAAAGAGCAGGGGCTCGCCCCGGCTTCCCGGTCTATGCAAGCCGCCCGCAAAGGTTTATAAGCCGCCAACTTAAGAAACAGCACCGGCATTTTCCGGTGCGAAGGACGGATTGAAGACCATGGCACAGAACTGGACCCCGAACACGTGGCGGCAAAAACCGATCCAGCAGGTTCCGGAATATCCGGACATGGAGGCGCTGAAGGCAACGGAAGCGCAGCTGGCAACCTTTCCGCCGCTGGTCTTTGCCGGTGAGGCCCGCCGCCTGAAGAAGAGCCTTGCCCAGGTGGCAGACGGCAACGGCTTCCTGCTGCAGGGCGGCGATTGCGCCGAAAGCTTCCAGGAGCATGGCGCCGATACGATCCGCGACTTCTTCCGCGCCTTCCTGCAGATGGCCGTGGTGCTGACCTTCGGTGCACAGCAGCCGGTGGTGAAGGTTGGCCGCATTGCCGGCCAGTTCGCCAAGCCGCGCTCGTCCAACATCGAAAAGCAGGGTGATGTGGAACTGCCGTCCTACCGCGGCGACATCATCAACGGCATCGAGTTCAATCCGGAAGCGCGCATTCCGAACCCGGAACGCCAGCTGATGGCCTACCGCCAGTCGGCCGCAACGCTCAACCTGCTGCGCGCCTTTGCGATGGGCGGCTATGCCAATCTGGAAAACGTGCACCAGTGGATGCTTGGCTTCGTCAAGGACTCACCCCAGGGCGAGCGCTACCGCAAGCTTGCCGACCGGATTTCTGAAACGATGGACTTCATGAAGGCCGTCGGGATCACTTCGGAAAACAATCCGGCGCTGCGTGAGACGGATTTCTTCACCAGCCACGAGGCGCTGCTTCTGGGCTATGAGGAGGCGCTGACCCGCGTCGATTCCACCTCCGGCGACTGGTATGCCACGTCCGGCCACATGATCTGGATCGGCGACCGGACCCGCCAGGCCGACCATGCGCATGTGGAATTCTGCCGTGGCATCAAGAACCCGATCGGCATGAAGTGCGGCCCGTCCATGCAGGCCGACGATCTGCTGCGCCTCATCGACATCCTGAACCCGGCCAACGAGGCAGGCCGCCTGACGCTGATCTGCCGCTTCGGTTATGACAAGGTGGCGGACCACCTGCCGCGTCTGATCCGTGCCGTCGAGCGCGAGGGTCGCAAGGTCGTGTGGTCCTGCGACCCGATGCATGGCAACACGATCACGCTCAACAACTACAAGACCCGGCCCTTCGAGCGGGTTCTGTCGGAAGTCGAAAGCTTCTTCCAGATCCACCGCGCCGAAGGCTCGCATCCGGGTGGCATCCATGTCGAGATGACCGGTAAGGATGTGACCGAATGCACCGGCGGCGCCCGCGCCGTTACGGCCGGCGACCTGCAGGACCGTTACCACACCCATTGCGACCCGCGCCTCAATGCCGACCAGGCGCTGGAACTGGCCTTTCTTCTCGCCGAGCGCATGAAGACCGGCCGCGATGAAAAGCGCATGGTGGTGAACGGCTGATCTCTGCCGCGTAGAGGATCGTTTGAGGGGCCGGCTCCGGAAACGGGGCCGGCCTTTTCGCATCCCGCAGTTCAATTTTCCTGACCCGTCCTGTCAGCCGAAGCCATTTGCATGGAAGGTGTCGAAGGGTGAAGATCCTCCGATGCAACAGGAGGACAAGGCATGCAGGACGAACATCGGCCGGCCCATCATGGTGGCTGTCTCTGCGGCTCCGTAAGATTTGTGGTGAGAGGCGAGCGCGGCGGCCTGGTCGGCTGCCATTGCTCCCAGTGTCGCCGCCAGACGGGGCTTTACTATGCCGCCAGCGACTGCGCGCTGGCGGATATCACCATCAAGGATAGCGGCACGCTCAGCTGGTACCGGGCAAGCGACACCGCCGCGCGCGGTTTCTGCAGCCGCTGCGGTTCAGCACTGTTCTGGCAGGGCGACGGGCTTGATCAGGTGTCCGTCATGGCCGGCGCCTTCGACGATCCGACGGGGCTTGTCATGCTCCAGCACATCTACTGCGCCGACAAGGCGGATTTTTACACCATCGCCGATGATGTTCCGCGCTATCCGGCAGGCCGTGCGCAGCCGCCGGTTGATGCGGGCGACTGAACCGGCGGCGCCTGACACCGAAAATTCACCTTCTGCCGCATTGCTCCGGCGAGAGGCGCACGCTAAATCAGAGCCATGACCCAGGAACCCGCCCAGACCCTTCGTATCGCCTATGCGCAACTCAATCCGACGCTCGGCGATGTCGCCGGCAATCTGGCGCTCGCCCGCGAGGCGCGTCGCGAGGCGGCGCTTCAGGGCGCCGACCTGATTGTCTTTACCGAGCTGTTTCTCTCCGGCTACCCGCCGGAAGATCTCGTGCTGAAGCCCGCCTTTCTCAAGGCCTGCTGGGCGGCTCTCGAGACGCTGGTCGAAGATACGAAGGATGGCGGTCCCGGCGTCATCATCGGCCTGCCGAGGCAGGGCGAAAAGGGCCGGCACAATTCCGCTGCCACCATCGATGGCGGCAGGATCCTTGCGCTGCGCGACAAGATCGACCTGCCCAATTATGGCGAGTTCGACGAAAAGCGTGTGTTCGACGAAGGCGAAATGCCGGGCCCGGTGAACTTCCGCGGTGTGCGGCTCGGCGTGCCGATCTGCGAGGAAATCTGGAACGATCTCGGGGTCTGCGAGACGCTGGCCGAATCGGGCGCCGAGCTTTTGATCGTGCCGAACGGCTCGCCCTACTATCGCGGCAAGCTCGACGTGCGCCATCAGGTGGCGCTGCGCCAGGTGATAGAAAGCGGCCTGCCGCTGATCTTCGTCAACCAGCTCGGCGGCCAGGACGAACTGGTGTTCGATGGTGCAAGTTTCGGCTTCAATGCCGACAAGACGCTGGCCTTTCAGATGAGCCAGTTCGAAACGGGGCTGGTGATCGGCGACTGGCACCGCGAGGGCGATACCTGGCGCTCGACATCGGGCCCGATCCTGCCGATCCCGGAAAAGGAAGAGGCCGACTACCGGGCCTGCCTGCTGGGCTTTCGCGACTATGTGAACAAGAACGGCTTCAAGTCGGTGGTGCTCGGGCTTTCCGGCGGCATCGATTCGGCCGTCTGCGCGGCCATTGCCGTCGATGCGCTGGGCTCCGAGCGGGTGCGCACCGTGATGCTGCCCTATCGCTATACGTCGGAAGACAGCTTCAAGGATGCCGCCGATTGTGCCAATGCGCTCGGCTGCCGCTATGACATCGTGCCGATCTCCGAGCCGGTCGAGGGTTTTCTCTCAGCCCTGTCTGATACGTTCGAGGGCACCGAAGAGGGCATCACCGAGGAAAACCTGCAGAGCCGCACGCGTGGCACCATCCTGATGGCGATCTCCAACAAGTTCGGCGCCATGGTGGTGACGACCGGCAACAAGTCGGAAATGTCGGTCGGCTATGCCACGCTCTATGGCGACATGAACGGCGGCTTCAACCCGATCAAGGACCTCTACAAGATGCAGGTCTACGCCATTGCCGAATGGCGCAACCGGCATGTTCCGGCTGGCGCGCTTGGGCCGGGCGGCGAGGTCATCCCACACAACATCATCGCAAAGGCGCCGTCGGCGGAACTGCGCCCCAACCAGACCGACCAGGATTCGCTGCCGCCCTATCCGGTGCTGGATGATATTCTGGAATGCCTGGTGGAAGGCGAGATGGGCACGGATGACGTCGTGGCGCGCGGCCATGACGTGGCGACCGTCCACCGCATCGAGCATTTGCTCTATCTTGCCGAATACAAGCGCCGCCAGTCGGCGCCGGGCGTCAAGATCACCAAGAAGAACTTTGGCCGCGACCGGCGCTACCCGATCACAAACCGATTCCGCGACCGCGCCTAACCTGTTGACCTCTCTGTACTCATAAGCAGAGAGACGAGTTCGCGTCCCCAAAATTCTGCTGATGTCGTGCCGGTCATTTTTCCTGGAGAGCCACCATGCGCAGTTCGATCGAGATCTATGACCTGAAAAGCCGGACATCCCGCGTGCTGTGGCAGACGAAAGCGCTGTTTGAGGCGCCGAACTGGGCGCCGGATGGCAAGAGCCTGGTGCTGAACAGCGAGGGGCGGATGTATCGCCTTGCGCTCGAGGACGGGGCGGAGCCGCAGGTGATCGACACGGGTTTTGCCCTCCAGTGCAACAACGATCACGGCATCTCGGCGGACGGCACGCTGATGGCGGTCTCCGACAAGGTGGAGTTCGGCAAGTCGGCCATCTACGTGCTGCCGGCGGACGGCGGTGTTCCAAGACTGGTGACGAAAAACCTGCCAAGCTATTGGCACGGCTGGTCGCCGGACGGCAGGACGTTCACCTATTGCGGCATTCGCAACGATGTCTTCGACATTTACACGATCGGCATCGAGGGCGGTGACGAGATCCGGCTCACCCATGGCGAGGGTCGCAATGACGGCCCGGATTATTCCGCCGACGGCCGGTGGATCTATTTCAACTCCAGCCGCAGCGGGCGCATGCAGATCTGGCGGGTGCCGGCAGCGGGCGGCACGGCCGAACGGATCACCAACAGCGACTACGGCGACTGGTTCCCGCATCCCTCGCCAGACGGCAGCAAGGTGGTCTTCGTCTCCTATGATGGCGACGTGTTCGACCACCCGCGCGATCATGACGTGCGGGTGCGGCTGATGGATCCGGATGGAGGCAACGTCGAGACGCTGTTCGAGCTGTTCGGCGGGCAGGGCACGATGAATTCGCCGAACTGGGCGCCCGATGGATCTGCCTTTGCCTATGTCCGGTATTTTCCGCAGCCATGAGCACGCAGATGCAGAATCCTGAAGGAACAGGGCTTTGCCCGGCAGCGCCGTTCGACAAGACTGCGCGCGACGCGGTCTATGCGGCCATCCACACCCGGCGTGACGTGCGCGACCAGTTTCTGGCCAAGCCGCTGCCGGACGATCTGGTGCGCCGGCTTCTGGAGGCGGCCCATGCGGCCCCCTCGGTCGGCTTCATGCAGCCGTGGAGCTTTATCCTTGTGCGCGACGCGCAGACGCGTCAGCGCGCCGTCGAGGCATTTTCACGCGCCAACGATGAAGCATCCGCGCTGTTTACCGATGAGCGACAGGCGCTCTATCGCAGCCTGAAGCTCGAAGGGATCGCCAAGGCGCCGCTTTCCATCATCGTCACCTGCGATCCGGACCGGGCCGGGCCGGTGGTGCTCGGGCGCACGCACAATCCGCGCATGGATGTCTATTCCACCGTCTGCGCCGTGCAGAACCTCTGGCTTGCCGCCCGCGCCGAAGGCGTCGGCGTCGGCTGGGTCAGCATCTTTCGCGACGAGGACGTGCGCGCGCTGCTTGGCATTCCCGGTCGCATCGAGATCGTCGCCTGGCTTTGCCTCGGCTATGTCGATGAACTTTATGACGCGCCGGAGCTGGCATTAAAGGGCTGGCGCCAGAGACTGCCCCTCGACGACCTCATCTGCACCGAAAGATGGAAAGACCCGGACCTCTGAACGATTGTCGGATCTTGCCGCTCACTGCGTGGGCTGCGCACCCGGCATCTTGGGATGGGCCAGATCGATCTTTTCGTCTGGAAAGAACATCGGTCCCACCATGCGCACGGGTTTGGACGGATCCCAGTCGCGTTCCGGTGGCCCCTGCGGGCGCGCGGCCTGCAAGGGCTCGATCTTCGACTGCAGGCTGAGGATGGACGAGGAACCCGACAGACCTGCCCCCGGGATTGCAGAGGGCGTTGACGGCACCTGCGGCAGGACGGCGGGGCGCGGTGCGAGCCTCTCCTGCTCGACGGCGGCATAATCGATTTCACCACAGCGCAGGCTGAGCATCTCGGCGCGGATATCGTCCTCGCTGCGCTGGGGAGCCGAAACCACACTCATCTGGCCTTGCCGACGGGCAATCATGGCGCGCCGGTTGGTCTCCATGGCCGACAGGGCATCGTTGAGCGCGATGCAGGGGTCCGGCGCGCCGTTCTGAAAGGTGACGATGCTGCCGGTGCGGCAGCGCAGCTCCTGCATTTCCAGGCGGACGTTGCGGATTTCACGGTTCTGGGCCGCAAGCAACTGTGGAAAGCCGCGACCTGTGTCAGGCGCGCCGACCGTCGAGGGTGTCGCGGCAAGTTTTCGCCCAAGCGTCAGGCATCGTTCGACATTCTCCGCGGCATGCGTGACCGCAGGCACGAGGAGAAATACGGTGGTCAGCAGCGATGGAATTCGCATCGAAAGCGTCCGGCGATGGCACAGAGCCTGAGGCGGCGGAATGCCGCTTCAGGTTCAGACTGTGGTAGATCACCGCAAAATCTAGCGCACGATTTTAGTTTAGCCAGAGGTGACGGCAAAGTCCGCATGCGAGGCTTCCACCACGGCAAGCGCTGCCATGTTGACGACGCCGCGCGAGGTGACAGAGGTCGACAGGATATGCGCCGGCTGGGCCGCCCCGAGCAGGATCGGGCCGACATGCAGCGCATCCATCATGGTGCGGGCGATGCCGAGCGAGATATTGGCCGCATCGAGGTTCGGGAAGACCAGCAGATTGGCTTCGCCGACCAGGCTGCTGTCCGGCAGCGCGCGCTTGCGCAACTGCTCCGACAGCGCCGAGCCGGCCTGCATTTCACCGTCTACTTCCAGATCCGGCGCCCGCTGGCGGATGATCTGCAGGGCTGCCCGCATCTTGGTGGCGCTTTCGGAATTGCGCGAACCAAAATTCGAGTGGCAGATCAGGGCAGCCTTCGGCGTGATGCCGAAGCGGCGGATTTCCTGCGCGGCGAGCACCGTGATTTCTGCGATCTCTTCCTGCGTCGGGTTGTAGTTGACGAAGGTGTCGGTGAAGAAGACCGGCCCTTTCTGGGTGATCAGCAGGCTCAGGCTTGAAAAGGCGCACACGCCCTTCTGCTTGCCGATGATCTGGCCGACATCCTTGAGGTGGCGGTCGAAGCGACCTTCGACGCCGCAGATCAGCGCATCCGCCTCGCCACGCTTCACCGAGAGGGCGCCAATGACGGTGTTGTTGGTGCGAACGATGGTGCGGGCCGCTTCCGGATTGATGCCGGCCCGGCCGACAAGCGCGACATAATCATCGACGTAATCGCGGTAGCGCGGATCGTCTTCCGGATTGACCACGGCAAAATCGACATTCGGGCGAATACGGATGCCGAAACGCTTCAGGCGTGCCTCGATGACGGAGGGACGACCGATCAGGATCGGCACGCCGGTCTTTTCCTCAAGCAGAACCTGGGCGGCGCGCAGTACGCGCTCGTCTTCGCCTTCGGCAAAGATCACGCGGTTCTTTTCCGCCTGCTTGGCGCTGGTGAAGATCGGCTTCATCACGAAGCCCGAGCGCCAGACGAAGCGGTTCAGCTGGTCGAGATAGTGGTCGAAATCGGCGATCGGACGCGAGGCAACACCGGTTTCGGCGGCAGCCTTGGCAACCGCTGGCGCGATGCGCAGGATGAGTCGCGGATCGAACGGCGAGGGGATCAGGTAGTTCGGACCGAAGACCGGCGTTTCGTCGGCATAGGCGCGCGCGGCCACGTCAGAGATTTCCTCGCGGGCAAGGCCGGCGATCGCCTTCACCGCCGCCATCTTCATTTCTTCGTTGATCGTGGTTGCGCCGCAATCAAGCGCACCGCGGAAGATATAGGGGAAGCAGAGGACGTTGTTGACCTGGTTGGGGAAATCCGAACGGCCGGTGCAGATCATCGCATCGGGACGGGCGGCACGCGCCAGTTCCGGCATGATTTCCGGCGTCGGGTTGGCAAGCGCCATGATCAGCGGCTTTTCCGCCATCTGTTCCAGAAGTTCCGGCTTCAGCACGCCGGCGGCCGACAGGCCGAGGAAGACGTCCGCACCGGCAATCGATTCGGCAAGCACGCGCTTGTCGCTCTTCTGGGCGTAGATTTCCTTCCACGGATCCATCAGCACGTTGCGGCCGTCATAGACGAGGCCTTCGATATCGTGGACCCAGATGTTTTCGCGCCGGGCGCCGAGCGAAACGAGAAGGTTGAGACAGGCAAGCGCTGCCGCACCGGCGCCGGAGGTGACGATCTTGACGTCTGCAATCGGCTTGCCGGCGAGTTCCAGGCCGTTGAGGATGGCCGCCGCCACGATGATGGCCGTGCCATGCTGGTCGTCGTGGAAGACCGGAATGTTCATCTTCTCGCGCAACTGGCGCTCGACCTCGAAACATTCCGGCGCCTTGATGTCTTCAAGGTTGATGCCGCCGAAGGTCGGCTCCAGCGCCGAGATGGTGGACACCATGGCCTCCACCGTATCGGCGGCCACTTCGATGTCGAAGACGTCGATGGCGGCAAACTTCTTGAAGAGAACCGCCTTGCCTTCCATCACCGGCTTGGAAGCGAGCGGCCCGATATTGCCAAGGCCAAGCACGGCCGTTCCGTTCGACACGACGCCGACGAGGTTGGCACGCGCGGTATATTCGGCTGCCATGTCGGGATTGTCACGAATGGCAAGGCAGGGTGCGGCCACCCCCGGCGAATAGGCAAGCGCCAGGTCGCGCTGGTTGCCAAGCGGCTTGGTGGCGACGATTTCCAGCTTGCCGGGACGCGGATAGCGGTGGAAAAACAGTGCCTGCTCATCCAGGTCCGCCTTTGCGGTGTCCTTGTCCACAGGTGTATTGCCCTGCTGCTCCATCGCCATTCTCCTATCAGTCTTTTGTCTTGGTCTGTCTCTTACATCAAACGACGCCGGGGAACAGTAGTGAAATATCGGGGAGGATGACACAAGCCTGTGTCTCTGTTGCCGCATCTACCCGTTTGCTGGAGCGACGAGGTGCCCAGACCGCCCTGCCTGTCATGTTCCTGAAATACGAGTCTGGTTTGGACAGAGGAGGGCGGTGAGACAAAAAGGTGATCGACATGGCAGAGATACTGGAAACCAGACACTTCAGGACCTTGTTCATTTCCGATATCCACCTGGGTTCCAAGGCAGCCAAGACCGATTTCCTTCTGGACTTCCTGCGCTATCATGAAGCCGACACGATCGTTCTCGTGGGCGATGTGGTGGATGGCTGGCGGCTGAAGCGCAGCTGGTACTGGCCGCAGGGCTGCAATGACGTGGTGCAGAAACTGCTGCGCAAGGCGCGCAAGGGCACCCGCATCGTCTATATTCCCGGCAATCACGACGAATTCCTGCGCGCCTTTCCCGGCGTTCACTTCGGCGGCATCGAAGTGGCCGACCGCATGGTCCACGAGGCGGCCGACGGTCGCAAATACCTCGTGCTGCACGGCGACGAATTCGATGTGGTCGTGCGCAACATCCGCCTGCTCGCCTATCTCGGCGACTGGGCCTATGATGCGGCCATTGCCATCAATGTCGTGCTGGCCGCGGTGCGCCGGCGCCTCAATCTGCCCTACTGGTCATTTTCCGCCTGGGCCAAACTGCAGGTCAAACAGGCGGTCAATTTCATCGGCGAATTCCAGAAGGTGGTTGCCGAGGAAGCCCGCCGCAACAATGTCGATGGCGTGATCTGCGGCCATATCCATCATGCCGTGATGGAGGACATCGACGGCATCCGCTACATCAACACCGGCGACTGGGTGGAAAGCTGCACGGCGATCGTCGAACACAGGGACGGCACGTTCGAGCTGATTTCCTGGCAGCATTCCGGACAGAAGGCGGAAGCGCCGGTTCTGCTGTCGCCCCCCGTTCCGGCAAAGAGTGACATGCAGGCGGCCTGAAGCGGGGCGGCGACAAGGCTGGTGCGTCTTTGAAGGCGCGGGCGCTGCAAGCCTGTAGCGCCTCTTGCCCGTGCATGGTAAAGCGATCAAATAACTGACGATTCCCCGATCGCCGCACCCGCCGTCCGCATGGGAGCCCCCGTGGCCCAGGCTGTTTCACCGATTGCCATTCCGCGCCTGTTTCCCGTTCGCTGTGCGCTGGCCTATGGCGCGGCGCTCGGCGTCAATGGCATTCTCCTGCCGTTTTTTCCGGTCTGGCTGAAATCGCTGGCGCTCACCGACTGGCAGATCGGCCTTATCCTGTCGCTGCCGATCGTGCTGCGGGTGCTGTCGGCGCCGGTGGCCGGCTTTCTGGCCGATCGGCTGTCGGAACGCGTCCGCATCCTCCTCTTCTCCGCCATCCTCTCCATCACCACGGCGCTTCTGCTGATGGTGGTCGACGGGTTCTGGATGGTGCTCCTGGTGTTTGGTCTGCAGGGGGCAGCCTTTGCGCCGTTTACGCCGATCCTGGAAAGCATCACGGTGATGGGCGTGCGCCGCTGGGGTTATCGCTATGGCACGATCAGGGTCTGGGGCTCGATCGGCTTTGTGGTAACCACGCTTATCGCCGGCTGGGCGGTGCAGCGTTTTTCCGCATCCATCGTGCCGCTCAGTGCCGCCATCGCCTTTTCGCTGACGCTCGGCGCGGCCCTCATCGTACCGCGGCTCGGCCGTGCGGTTGCCTCTCCGGCGAAAGCGGATCCGGACAGAGGGCAGGGTGCCGCACGCCGGCGGGCGCTTCCTGTCGAGCCGGACCTCAACCTTCTGATGATCGGCTGCACGCTGGTCCAATCCACCCACGGCATGTATTACGCGTTTTCCGGCATCCATTGGCAGCAGCTTGGATTTTCCGGCTCGCAGATCGGCGTCTTATGGTCGGCGGGCGTGGTGGCGGAAATCCTGTTTTTCTTTCTCTCGGGCCTCTTTGCCCGCAAGGTTTCGCCGATTGCGCTGATGACCTTCGGCTCGGTGGTGGCCGTGCTGCGCTGGCTTCTTTTCGTCCAGCCGCTCGGCTTTGCGGCCGCCACGCTTTTGCAGTGCAGCCATGCCTTCAGCTTCGCTTTCCTGCATTTCGGCATGCAGCAGAAGATCGTCGAGAGCGTGCATGAAAGCCGGGAATCGACGGTGCAGGGGACCTATTTCTTCTATAACGGCGTGTTTCTTGCCGCCTCGACCTTCCTCTCCGGCCTGATCTACAGGGCGCTAGGCCAGAACAGCTATTACCTGATGGCGCTTGTGGCAGCCGGTGGCCTGGTGCTGACGCTGCTGGCTGCCAGACGCGCACCGTCAGCTGCCGTGGCGAAGAAATCCTGCTGATGAGCGCGGGGGACTTCAACACCCGACAGGATCGCGCCGGCACGCGCCTGTCTTGCCCTTTGGGGGACTTGCCCGGAATGCAGAAACGATCTGTGGCTTTGAGGTTACGGCCCAACCTTTTTGCCGATTGGCGGCATGGCAATTCCCACCGCTGCGGCTATATTGCGGCTCTTAACCGCGGGATCAACCGTGCGTTCGAGCAGTAACAGATGCCCATGAAGCCGAAGCCCGTCGACGACCGGTCCGCCACAATCGAAAAAGATGAAACTGCTGGCGAGGGGCAACGCTATCTCCTGTCGGGGGACTGGCGCAACCGTGGCATTGCCGGGGTCCTGAAAGATCTTTCGGCGCTGGAGCAGGAAACCGCAGGCGGCAGGCTGGAGATCGATGTCTCGGCGATCGAGCAGGTGGATACCTCGGGTGGCTGGCTCATTCGGCGGCTGATCAATGCGCGCCGCGCGCACGGCGCCGATGCCGTCGTGGTCGGGGCAAGCGAGCAGCTGAAGGAACTGCTCGACGTCATGCCGCAGGAAACGCCGGCGCCGCCTGCCAAGACCGCCGCCAATGCCTCCCTGTTTGAACGCGCATTTACGCCGCCCGGTCGTGCCGTGGTGGAACTGTGGCAGGATGCGGTGGCCGCAATGAACATCCTGGGCTCTGCCGTTGGCGGTGCACAGCTGAAGCTTGGCCGCGGCACCGGAATTTCGCCGGCCTCCGTCGTCACCCATATTGACCGGATGGGCGTGCGCGCCGTGCCGATCATCATGCTGATGTCATTTCTGATCGGCGCCATCATTGCCCAGCAGGGCGCCTTCCAGCTGCGTTATTTCGGCGCTGAACTGTTCGTCGTGGATCTCGTCGGCATCCTGCAGCTGCGCGAAATCGGCGTGCTGTTGACCGCCATCATGATTGCCGGCCGCTCCGGCAGCGCGATCACCGCCGAAATCGGCTCGATGAAGATGCGCGAGGAAATCGACGCGCTCACCGTCATCGGTCTCAATCCAGTCGGCGTCCTGGTCTTCCCGCGACTGGTGGCGCTGACCATTGCGCTGCCGCTTTTGACCATCGTGGCGAATTTTTCCGCGCTTTTTGGCGCCGCAATCGTGGTATGGCTGTATTCGGGCATCACTTTCGAGACCTTTCTCGGCCGCCTGCACGAGGCTGTCGAATATTCGTCCGTCGCGTCCGGCATGATCAAGGCGCCGTTCATGGCGCTTGCCATCGGCATCGTGTCGGCCGTCGAGGGGATGAAGGTGGGCGGTAGCGCCGAATCGCTCGGCGCCCATGTCACAGCTGCCGTGGTGAAGTCCATCTTCGTGGTCATCCTGATGGATGCGATTTTTGCAATCTTCTACTCCGCAATCGATTTTTAGGATGGGTATGGCCGTTCAGGACACTGTGATTGATGAGATCGAGCATCCGGAGCCCGGGAGCGTCATCCTGTCCGTGCGCGACCTCACGGTGGCCTTCGGATCAAAGACCGTGCTGGAAAACCTCGATCTCGATATCTATCGCGGCGAAATTCTGGGCTTTGTCGGCGCATCGGGCACCGGAAAATCGGTGCTGATGCGCACAGTTCTGCGGCTTTTGCCGCACCGGTCCGGTTCGATCAAAATCCTCGGCGTCGATTACGAGAAAGCCGACGACCGTCAGCGCATGGCGCTCGACATGCAGCTGGGCGTTCTCTTCCAGCAGGGTGCGCTGTTTTCCTCGCTGACGGTGAAGGAGAACATCCAGCTGCCGATGCGCGAATATCTCGACCTGCCGCAGGCGCTGATGGATGAACTCGCCTATCTGAAGATCGAGATGGTGGGGCTTGCCGCCGATGCGGCGGACAAATACCCGTCTGAACTCTCCGGCGGCATGATCAAGCGGGCCGCCCTTGCGCGCGCGCTGGCGCTGGATCCGGCGCTGGTCTTTCTCGATGAACCGACATCCGGCCTTGATCCGATCGGGGCCGCCGAATTCGACATGCTGATTGCAAAGCTGCGTGATACGCTGGGCCTTACCGTCTACATGGTCACCCACGACCTCGACAGCCTGTTTTCCGTCTGCGACCGCATCGCGGTGCTCGGGCAGAAGCGGGTTCTGGTGGAGGGAACGCTGGACGACATGCTGGCCTGCGACGATGCGTGGGTCCAGTCCTATTTTCGCGGAAAGCGGGCCCGGTCCATCGTCACCGACGACGGCGCAACCGGCACAGTGCCAGGAAAGTCTTAAGCCATGGAAACAAGAGCCAATTACGCCATCGTCGGTTTTTTCACCCTGCTGGTCGTGGCTGCCGCCTTCGGTTTCGTCTACTGGATGGCACAGTATGGCCGCAGCGGGCCGACGGCCGAAGTGGCGATCCGCATTCCGGGCTCGGCAAACGGGCTTTCGGTGGGCTCGGCCGTGCGCTTCAACGGTATTCCGATCGGTTCCGTGCGCAGCCTGACGATCGATCCGGAAGACCCGCGCTACTCGATCGCCTTTACCGAAGTGCAAACATCCGCGCCGATCTACCCCTCGACCAAGGCCGTGCTGGAAGTGCAGGGCCTGACGGGTGCTGCCTATATCGAAATGTCGGGCGGGCGCACGGACGAGGAAAACCTTCTGAAGACGGCGGAAGAGACTGGCCGTCCGGCCGTCCTGATTGCCGACCAGTCGAGCGTGACCAATCTTCTCGCCACCGCTGACAAGATCCTGCAGCGCGCCGATGACGCGATCGGCCAGATCCAGGGCTTCGTGACCGATGCGCGCGGACCGCTCACCCGCACCATTGAGCATGCGGAAGCCTTTACCGGCGCGCTCAGCGCCAATTCCGACGCGATCGACGACTTCCTGCGCAGCCTGTCGACGCTCTCCGTTACCTTCAATCGCGTATCGGAGCGTGTCGATTCGACGCTTGAGGCGGTAGACGGCCTGGTGCGGGCGGTGGACGCGCAGAAGATCAACAACGTCATCACCAATGCCGAAAAGGTGACCGGCGACATCGCCCAGTCCACTGGCCAGATCGGCCCGATCATGGAGCAGGTGAAGGAAGCCGCCGGCGGCTTCAACCAGGCAAGCGTCGAAGCGCAATCGGTGCTGAGGCGCGCCGACGCGCTTCTCGCCGCCGTCGATTCCTCGCAGATCGGCGCTGCCGTCAACAATATCACCGCCGCCTCCGCCGATGCGCGCGGCGCGATCTCGTCGGCCCGCCAGGTGGTCGACAACGTCTCGGCGCGCCGCGACGAAATCAACAATGCCATCCGGGACTTCACGGAAATGGCGCAGAAACTGAATCAGGCCTCCACCCGCGTCGACACCATTCTGGTGAAGGTCGATACCATGGTGAGCGGCGACGATTCCAAGGGCCTGTTTGCGGAAGCTGAAAAGACGCTGCAATCGATCCGCGCCACCGCCGACAATCTCAACGCCCGCATCGGCCCGATTGCCGACAATCTTACCCGCTTCTCCGGTACCGGCCTGCGCGACGTGCAGACGCTGGTGGGCGACACCCGCCGCGCCGTGGACAACCTCAACCAGACCATCACCAATTTCGACCAGAATCCGCAGCGGCTGATTTTCGGGGGCGATACGGTGAAGGAATATGACGGCCGTACGCGGCGCTGACGGGAGCGAGTAAAACCCAATGATGGAAACAACCATGTTCAAGCGCCCCGTGAAAGCCAGAGCCTTTCTCACCCTTCCTTTGATGGCGCTCCTTCTCGCAGGCTGCGGCAGCAAGGCGAACAATGACACGTTCGACCTGTCGCTGACGCCGATGGCCGATGCGCCGACGGCCCGCAACAAGCAGATCCTCGTGCCCGAACCGACGGCGCTGAAGTCACTCGACAGTGAGCAGGTCGTGGTGCGCGTCTCGCCCTCGGAGATCCAGTATCTGGCGGATTCGCAGTGGGGTGACCGCCTGCCGCGCATGGTGCAGTCGAAGCTCGTGCAGGCGTTTGAAAACACCGGCAAGCTGGCCGGCGTTGGAAAGCCCGGCCAGGGACTGGCCATCGATTATCAGGTGGTAACCGATATCCGCGCCTTCGAGATCAACTCCACCGGCCCGCGCACGGCCAATGTCGAGATTTCGGTAAAGATCCTCAACGACCGCAACGGCTCGGTGAAGGCCCAGAACGTCTTTCGCGCCAGCGTGCCGGTGTCGGGCGAGGGCAATACCCAGCTGATCGCCGGCATCAACCGAGCCTTTGCCAAGGTCGGCGCCGACATCGTCGACTGGACGCTGCGCTCGCTCTGACGCGCGCTTTCGAAAGGACTGTTTGGGCGGGCACGCGGGCATTGTCCGTGGCTCGCATAGGATCCTGTCGTCATCGCGGATCAGGACCGGATATCGGCGCTGTCTTGCTGATGTCATGACAGCTGCCTAGAGGACGCCATCTTCCTCTCGGCAAAGGTGGCTCAAATGGCAATCAGGAACATCCTGATCGAAGGCGGTTCCGGGACCGGCAAGACCACGATTGCGACAGAACTGGAGCGCCGCGGCTATCACGCCATCCACGGCGATCGGGTGCTGGCCTATCAGGGCGATCCTCAAACGGGCGAGAGGATTTCGGCTGCCGTGGCTCTCCGCCACCGGCACGATCCCGACTTCATCTCGAGGCACCACATCTGGGATGTGGCAAGGGTGGAGGCCCTGATCGCCGACCGGACCATCCCGATCACCTTCTTTTGCGGCGGCTCGCGCAACTTTTTCCGCTTCATCCACCGCTTCGACGCTGTCTTGGTGCTCGAGATCGATCTTCTGACGCTAGAGCGCCGTCTGGACAGCCGGCAGGATGAATGGGGTTCAAAGCCTGCGGAACGCGCCCTCATCCTGCGCCAGCACGCAAGCCGCGCCGACATCCCCTCCAATGCCACGCCAATCGATGCGACCCGTCCGATTGCGGATGTCGTTGACGATATTCTTCTGCGCTGCGGCTGAAGAAGCACCACCGGGGTGATGCAGGGCGGCACGCTGCATCGGGGCGGAGGGGCGCCGCGTCATCCCATGTCAAACAAAAAAGCCGCGGGACGCCTTATCCCGCGGCTTCCGATGTCCTGCCTGCCTGCCGCCGCTTAGCTGAAGCGGCCGGCGGCGTGGGCGAGCATGGTGTAGACCTTGCCCGTATCCGACGTCAGGTAGCTTTGGGTCACGCTGCGGTCGCGGTCGGTACGGGCAACGTCGGCGAGCAGCTTTTCGAAATCGGCGATGTAGCGATCGACGGCGGTGCGGAATTCCGGCTCGCGGTCGTACTTGCGCTTGATGTCGTCAAACGTCTGCTGGCCCTTCAGCGTGTAGAGGCGGCGGGTGAAGACGTCGCGTTCACCGCGCTGGTAGCGGCGCCACAGATCGACCGAGGCATCGTGATCGATGGCGCGGGCAATATCGACCGACAGCGAGTTCAGCGATTCTACCATGTGGCGCGGATTGCGGCTGTCGCCGGCGCGGGTCTGCGTTTCGGCCGGCCGTGCAGCCTGCTGACGGGCGGGGGCAGCCGCCTCCGTCTCGTCGCGCGAGGCACCGCGCAGGAGATCGCTGATCCATCCGCCACCTTCGCCGCGCTGGGCCGGTTCCGCCGCGCGGGGAGCAACGGCCGGGGCGCGTTCCGTCGGCAGCGCGCCACGAAGACCGCCGGCAAAGCTTTCGCCACGGGCAGCGGGTGCCGCCTGCGGGAGCGGCTGGCGGGCCGGCTGGGCGGCGGCGGGCAGCGGGGTTGCCGGTGCCCGCATCGTCTGCGGAGCCTGCGTCTGGGCGACAGGTCGGGGAGCGGGCTGCGGCGCTGCCGTCCGTGGTGCCGTTGCCTCGGAAATTTCCAGCGTCTGCGCCGAGCGGCCGACGAGGGCGGAAATGTCCTGCAAGGCCTTGATCTGTTCGGCGACGGCCCGGCGCATGGCGGACGCGCTTTCCTTGGCCTCTTCCGGCAGGTCGAAGGCGCCGCGCTTCAGTTCCGAACGGGTATCGTCCAGTTCCTTGCGGATTTCGCTTGCCGAGCGACGGATCTCGTCGGTTGCGTCGGCAAAGCGGCCAATGGCTTCCTCGACCGACTTGCGCAAGGTATTGCGCAGGTGGTCGGCGGCCTGGTCGGATTTTCCGGCGGCTTCGGCCAGCATGCGCTCGACATCCGACAGCGAACCGGCAATGCCGCCGCGCATGCGCTCGGCCAGACCCCGGGCGCGCTGTTCGGCGTCGGCAATCGTGCCTTCGAGCGCGCGGCTGGCTTCCTGGCTGGCCCCTTTCAGGGCCGCCCGCATGCCGTCTGCCGTCTGCTCGGCACGGTCTTGCGTCTGCGAAAGCTGCTGGTCGATGTCGGCGAGCGACCCGGTCAGGTGTTCGCGCAGCAGGGTGCCCATTTCCAAAGAGCGTTCGCCGGCGCGCTGGAAGGCGCCATCGACGACACCCGACAGGTTGCGCATATTGGCTTCGATTTCCTCCGAGCGCTTGACGAGCCCGACCGACAGCGCACGCAGCGCATCCTGGCGTTCAGCAAGCGTGCTGGCAAGGTTCGACTGAGCAGCGCCGAGGAGCGAGGACGCCTGATTGAGCACGGAGGTATATTCGTCAAAGCGACCGACGATGCCGCCGACCTGCGACAGGGTTTCTCCGGAAATCTGGCTGAGGCGGTCGACATTGTTTTCGAGAAGCCGGCTGGAGCTCGACACCATGTCGGCCGCCCGCGTGCTGGCATCGGTAAAGCGGGACGCAGTCTGCTCAAGACGCTGGTCGGCCTGGCCGAGCTTTTCGGCCGCCTGGGCAACCGAGAGGCCGATGTCGCGCGCGGCATGCTCGACAAGGGTTGCAATGCCCGAATTGCTGTCTTCCAGGCGCGTGATCAGATCGTTGACGCTGGTGGCAAGGCTGTGTTCGCTGTTGCGGATCGTTCCGGCCGCCTGCTGCGTGCGCTCGGAAATGGCGGCCAGCGTTTCATTGGTGCGCGAGGAGATTGCCTCGACGAGCGAGCCGTTTTCCGTGCGCAGGCGCTGTGCATTCTGCTCTGCCGCTGCAATGAGACGTTCCGCGCTGTCGCTCGCCGCCGCGGCAAGACGTTCCGCGGCGGTGCGACCGGTTTCGGCATACTGTTCGACCACCGGACGGGCTTTCTCGTCGATGAGGCGCGACAGTTCCGCCGAGCGGGCCGAGAGCATGGAGTTCAGATCGCGGGAGCGGGTGTCGAGGCTCGAACGGATCGCTTCGCCGCGTGCTTCAAGCGCCTTGTCGACGGCTTCAAGCGCGGCATTGAGATCGCCGGTGGTTTCGCTCAGTGCAGCGCGCAGGCTGTCGCTGCGGGTGGCAACCGTCTGGTCGACGGACTTCAGCGTCTCCTCGATGCTGCCGGCGGTCTGCGCCAGCGAAGAGCGGATGGCAGAGCCACGGTCCTCGAGCGTGCGCTCGGCTTCGCCCAGCGCCTCGGTGATCCCGCCAATCTGACGCTGTACCACCGTTTCGGCTTCCGAAACCTTGTGCATGATCGAATTGCCGGCCTCGGAGAAGGCCTGGGCGACAGCTGCCGCCTGACCGGCCAGCCGGTTCTGCGTTTCGCTGACGCGGCCGGCAATCTCGTTGGAGCGCTCTTCCAGCGCACGGGCAAAGTCCTGGTGGCGCTGGTCCACGGTTTCGGCAAACTTCGCGCCGGCCGTGTTCAGGGTCTCGGCGGAGCGCATGGCTTCGCTGTCAAATTCCTGGGCGGCCGTGGTGACGGCATCGCGCAGCGAAGTGGCAAGCGCCGAAGCCTTGCCCTCGATGGTGCGGCTGACATTGTCGAGGCCCATGGTGATGGCGCGGTCCATGGTGGACAGACGCTCATCGACGCGGGCGGTGCCGGCCTCGAAGCTGCCGGAAATGCGGTCGGTTGCTTCCGCGCTCAGCCGTTCGAACGCAGTGGTACCCTGGGTGAGGGTGTCTGTGATGCGCGCGACGCTTTCGGTATTGACCCGTTCCAGCTCGGCGGTGCGTTCGGCGAGCGTCTGCGACAGGCTCATGCCGACGCCTTCCACCATGCCGGATACATTGCCGATCTGGTTGCGGATGCGGTCCTCGAGCCCGACGAAGGTATCCTCGATACGGTGACCGGTCCGGTCGAGCGTCGCCGACACGCCACCGACGGTTTCCTCGACGCGGCTGGAGAACTGGTCGGCCGATGCGGTAATGTCGCGGGCAGCGTCGCCCAGCCGGTCGGCGATATTGCCGGCGGTGTCGCGCAGGCGTGTCTCCAGCTCGATGCCGGCGGTGTCGATGACGCCGCGCAGGGCGTCCTGCTGGTTTTCCAGCGACATTTCCAGCATGCCGGTGCTGGTCGCAATCGTGGTGCCAAGCGAGGTCGCCTGGTCGAGCAGGAGATCGCTCAACTGTGCCTGCGCATCGGTGAGCGTGGCCGACAGCGTCTCGGTGCCACCGGCGAGCGTTGCGCGCATGCGCTCGTGGCCAGTGTCGACCGTATCGGACAGACGCTGGCTTCCGGTATCCATCAGGTCGGCGAAGCGCTGCTGGCCGGAACCGATCACCCCCTCGACGCGACCGATACCCTGGCCGAGCGTTTCCTCGAAGCGCTGCGTGCTGTCGGCAAGGCTTGTTCCGATACGCTCTGCCGCGCCACCGATGGTGCGGTCGATCGCATCATGCCCGATGACGATGGTGCGCGCGAGTTCGGCATGGCGGCTTTCCAGCGTCTGGTCGAGACGCTGCTGGTTCTCGCCATAGGTCGCGCGCAGCGTTTCGGTGCGGGTTGCAAAACTGTCGGCGATGCGCTGATCGGCCTGTTCAACCGTTGCCATGAGCGCTGCGGCCTTCTCGTCGACAAGGCTCGACAGCCGGTCTTCGCTGAGCGAGATCGTGGCGCTGAGCGCCATCGTGTGATCATCGAGCACTTCGCCCAGGCGGTTGCCGGCGCTGTTCACCATGTCGCCGAATTCGTTGACGCGACGGCCGAGATCGGCATCGATGCGCTGATGACCTTCGGACAGCGTGCGCGACATCGTCTCCGACAGGTTGGAAAGGCGGTCCTCGCTGAGCGAGATCGTGGTGCTGAGCGCCATGGCCTGATCGTCGAGCATGTCGCCGAGGCGCGTGCCGGCACCGCTGACCATCTCGCCAAATTCGTTGACGCGGCGGCCAAGATCGCTGTCGATGCGCTGGTGCCCGTCGGACAGCGTCTGCGCCATCGTGTCGATGCGGCTGTCGAGGAGACTGGACAGGCGCTCCGGTGCGCCGGCGACCGTCTGTTCGATGGCGTCGGCCTTTTCCACGATGACCGACTGGAAGCGCTCATGTCCGGCTTCGAGCGACTGGATCAGCGAGACCGACCGGTCCGTCAGCCGCTCTTCGAAACGGCCCTGGCTTTCGGCAAGGGCATTGGCGAGCTGGCTGCTGCGTTCGCTCAGAACCGCATCCATGCGCTCATGCGCCTGGCCGAGGCTGCCGGTGATTTCGGCGGTGCGCTCGCTCAGAGTGCCGGACATGGCGGCATGGCGGCCATCGAGACCTTCGATCAGGTCCTGGGCGTGGGTATCGAAGCTTTCGATAAAGATGCTGCTGCGAATTTCCAGATCGTCGTTGAAATCGCGGCTGCGCTGCTCGAACCCTTCGGTCAGCTGGCGGGTGCGCTCGTCCATCGTGTCGGTGAATTCGCGCGTCGTCTGCTCGATGGCGCCGGAGATCTGGCGGCTGCGCTGGTCAAGGCTCTCCGCAAGCGTCTGCGCGCGGGCACCCAGCGTTTCGTCGAGAGCGGTTGTGCGGGCGTCGAGATCGTCCACAAGGCCGCGGCTGCGCTGGTCGATGCTGTTGGTGAGAGAGCGGACGCGCACGCCAAGCGCTTCGTCAAGCGCCGTGCTGCGGGTATCGAGATCCTCGACAAGGCTGCGGCTGCGCTGATCGAGACTTTCGGTGAGGATGCGGGCACGGGTATCGAGGCTTTCGTCCAGCGTGCGGCTGCGGCTGTCCAGATCCTCGATCAGGATGCGGCTGCGGTTGTCGAGGCTTTCGTCGAGCACGCGGGCGCGGGCGTCAAAACCTTCGGTGAGCTGGCGGGTGCGCGCATCCATCGTGTCGGCAAGCGAGCGCGCCCGTTCGTCCAGATTGTCGGCGATCGTGCGGGCGTGCCCGCCGAGCGTCTCATCGAGCGTGCGGCTGCGGCTGTCGATGCTTTCTTCAAACCCGCGGGCACGGGTGTCGAAGCCTTCGGTGAGCTCACGGGTGCGCGCATCCATGGTCTCGGCAAGCGCACGGGTGCGTTCATCAAGCGTATCGGAGATCACGCGGCTGCGGCCGTCGAGATCCTCGACAAGGCGGCTGCTGCGGCTGTCGAGGCCTTCGTTGAGGACGCGGTTGCGCTCTTCGAGCTCTGCCGTCAGGCGGCGGGTGCGGCTGTCCAGCACCTCGCCCAACTGGCTGGTGTTGGTTTCCAGCGTGTTTTCGAGAATTTCCTGGCTGGTGCCGAGGGTGGTTGCAAGCGTCAGCGAATGGTCGGTGAAGGCCGAGCCGATGCGTTCGATGCTGGTCGATAAAATGCCTTCCAGCGCATCGGAGCCGCCCGAAACCGTATCGCGGATGCTGGACAGGCTTTCGGTCAGCTTCGAACCGAGCGTGCCAGCGCGCTGGTCAAACGCCGTGGTGAATTCTTCCAGACCCGTATCGAAGGTCGCGCTGAGCTGGCCGATGGTGCCCTGCAGGCGTTCTTCGAAGAGGCCGGTGCGCAGCTCGAAATCCATGACGGTGTCATCGGCGGCGTTCTGCAGCGTCTGGCGGAAGCTCGCGCCCTTGTCGTCCAGCGAGCGGTTGAGCGTGCTGAGCACAGTGCCAAGCGAGCTGGTGATGGTGCGCTCGCCATCGGTCAACGTCTCGTTGATTTCGCGGGTGCGCGCCAGAAGCGTCTCGTTGAGAAGGCGGGTGCGCTCGTTGAGCGCGGCATTCAGCTTGTCGGTGCTGGCGTCGAGCGTCGAGGCGCGGGTTTCGAACTGGCCGAGGATCTCGTTGCCGCGCTGAGAGAGCGTCGAGCCGAGCTGCTCCAGGCGCGTGTCGAATTCGATGGCAAGCGAGGAGCCGGACGCGGTGAGGGCCTCGATCAGGCCGTCGGTCTTGGCAGACAGGAGCGAACCGAGCGCATCGCCGGCCGCATTGGTCTTGGCCATCAGGACGGCGGCGCGGGTGTCGATCATCGAGGCAAAAGCCTCGCCGGATGTGGCCAGCCGCACGGCGATTTCTTCGGTCGCGAGCGACAGCTCTTCCTTCATGTTCTCGTGCACGCCCACGATGGAGCTGCGGATGCGCTCGGCATGGTTGACGATGGCATCGCGCTCCGAACCCAGTTCATGCACGAGGCCGCGCACGCGCATTTCGTTGTCGGCGTAGCTGCGCTCCAGCGCATTGACCTCGGAATGGACGAGCGTTTCCAGTTCGGTGGCGCGCGCAATGGTGCGCTCGATACCTTCGTTCATCGCCGAAACTTCGCGGCGCACGGCCTGGCCGACGCTCATGATCCGTTCCGACGCGATGGTTTCCGGCTCCGACAGGCGAAGCGCGACTTCGGCCATGGAGCGGGCGGCATTGCGCAGATCCTGGGCGCGCGCCATCATGATGGCGAAGGCGAAGAACAGCATGACCGGCACAAGCACGCCGATGAAGACGGCAACGACGCCGGGCATGGCGACGAGATCGGCAACGGAGGAGACACGCCAGATCTGCCCGCCATAGAGCAGCTGGGCAAGGCCCGCGCCGCCAATGGCCCAGAGCAGCGAGACGATACCGGCGTTGCGCAGAGAAGAGCGCATCGAACCGCCGTCGAGCGACCGCAGGATCGCCGGCGTGCTGCGGCGTCCGCTGTCATTGGCAGGCTCAAAGCTTGGCGATTTCGGCGCGCTCGGCTCCGGCGGCACCGCCGGGCGGCTCGCCTCCGGCGGACGGGCGCGCGGAGCGGAAGACTGGCCGGATGACGGGGTTGCGCGCTGCGTCGGCGTTTCTGGCACCTTGATGGCCTCCCGGGCAGGGGGAACGGGCTTTTTCGGCGCTGCCGGCTGCATCGCTTCCTCGAAGTCGATCTTCAGCGCGTCTTCCAGCGCCTGAAACGCCGTTTCGTCGATCGACTCGTTGTTCGGATTCTTCGCCATGCGGTTACGCCTCGTTACCATACTCGTCCGGCTGATCGTGGGTCCCACCCTGCCGCGTGAGGCGAAACTCTCGATCCGGCCGTACCGGGAAACGCACCGGACATACAGCCGGCGAGGTTACCCGTTCACTATCAACCCGGAGAGCCTTCTGTCGCAAAGACGTCATAAGAAAGGCTTGTCCGGCTCCAGAACCGGCTTCGGGCGCATTGCCCACACCAGTTTCAGTCGTACTGTAGTGGCACATTCGCTATCCAGACACAATTCGGGCCAATGGCGCGGTCTGGACGCATTGCCTTTGTTAACAGATTTTAAACGGCAATTTAACGAGTTTTCTCTTGCTTTCGTGTGGCTTACGGGAAATTAACCATACGGGAAGAAAATTCGCCGCGAATGCGCCGGAATTTAACCGGATAGCGAACTGTCCCCGGCAGGGTCGGGGACCGGATGCACGGCTCGGGGACACGACCCCGGCTGAGACGCATCCTGCAAGACAGGGAGCCGACTGCCTGGTGCTGCGCGCTTGCAGCAAAGGCCCGTCTGTTCCATATGGCAACAGAGGATGGACCGGTTCATGACCGCGGTCAGTATTGCTTTCGACATGCCCGATAACGGAAACAACAGCCACTCCAGCGAATCCCGTCCGATCGACTTCGCCCATCTTGCGGTGCAGACGATGGGCGACAAGGAGCTGGAAGCGGAAGTGCTGCATCTGTTTGCCCGTCAGGCGCGGGCAGCACTTCAGGAAATGGCGGGCGGGGCGAATGAAGAGGTGGTTGCCGCAGCCCACCGGCTGCGCAGCGCCGCCAATGCGGTGGGCGCGTTTGCGGTGGCTGCGGCAGCGTTTGCCGTGGAGACCGATCCGGACAATGCCGCCGCCCGCGTCGGCGTTGCCGCAACCGTGATCGAGGCGGAAAACTTCATCCTGAAACTGTCGCGTTAACAGGACCGGGCAACAGAAGCGGGCAGGGTGGGCACACCATCTCCTGCGCTCATTCGGCTCCGCGCCGGCGAAGGTGTCTGTTAAAACGGGTCAAAACGTTGACTGATGCGGCGATTTGTCGGAAGACAACGCCGTTTTTGAGTTCAGTTTGCAAGGACCCGCCATGACGCAACTCACCATCGTCGCCTTCGACGGAACGCGCTTCGACATCAATGCGGAGCCCGGCTCCACCGTGATGGAAAATGCCGTCCGCAATTCCGTCCCCGGCATCGATGCCGAATGTGGCGGCGCCTGTGCCTGTGCCACCTGTCATGTCTATGTCGATGATGCCTGGACGGCAGCCGTCGGCGGCCCGGCACCCATGGAAGAGGACATGCTCGATTTCGCCTTCGACGTGCGCCCCACGTCCAGACTTTCCTGTCAGATCAAGATCACCGACGCGCTCGACGGGCTGGTGGTCAATGTGCCCGAGCGCCAGGGCTGAACGCGCGTCAGGGCTGACCAGGCGCCATAGCCTCTGGGACGAAACGAAAAAAGACGCCCCGCTCGCGCAAGAGCTGCGAGCGAGGCGAAGGCGGGCGCATCACTGTCGAGCGAGGGAGGGACCGCTTACAGCTTGTCGATACGCCAGGAGAACACCGGAAAAACATCGAAATTTCAAAGGCCAGTCTATTCAGCTTCCAGCCTGTGCTGGCATGCATGCGATATGCGCCTGTCACTGCATCGGTGGCGCCAGGCGCCGGGCCGGTCCGAGGGGCGGTCACCGTTGTCGGATGCGCCGCCACGCCAGCGACAACGGTGACCGAACTTCAGGGAACCTCGTATCGTCCAGCCCCCTCAGTGATTTTGACTATATAAGGTTTCCGGCACATACGATACTGGAAGAAATAACCAGTTATTCACCACAGGTTGCGCAAGCCCCACGCAAGCCTCGAGGCCGGCCCGGACGCGGGTCAGGACGGATCGAACGGCGCCAGCCTGTTTCCGGCGGAAAATCGTCTTGATGTTTGAAGAGCTTACTCTGTTGCACCGGTGCGGTGCTTGAGAAGGCGCATCATGCGCGCCTCGAAATTCTTCGCCTCGACCATGTCGAATCGCAGCTGCTCTGCGTCATGGGCGTCGATCTCACGCCGGCTGGTGTCGCCGACCTGCCTTTCCAGCACTGCGCAGCTTCGCTGAGACGGTAGCGCGCGCAGCGCCTGCTCCAGGGTGCGGGCATGCTGGCGGGCGATTTCCGCGTGGCGCTCCTCGTGCCGCTTGATATCGGCCGACAGCGTGTCCCAGATCAATGCGAGCGAGGGATCGGAGCGCTGGCGGTTCTTCCAGCGGGGCAGGGTGATGCGGGTCGACAGCGTGACGTTGACATCGCCGATCGAACAGCGTCCCTCGCTTTCGTGATAGGTTATATCGCCGCCGAACTTGATCTCCGTGGCACCGGGGTGGCGAAAGCCGGTCGCCCCGGTCAAGGGCCCGCGCCGCGACAGTTCGGCATCGAGATCTTCGGCGGTGCGGCCGCTGATGGAGAAATACGAATAGGTCTTGGTGATCTGCGCCGCATCGCTTGGCATGACGGGAACGACGAGAAAGACCAGGCATGCCTTCAGAGACAGGGTGCGATGGCGCATTGAAGACATTCTGGTGCCTGTGTCATTGAGTTTGGAGAGAGCTTGGGGCATAGGCCTTTGCATCGCAACAGATGCTTTGCGAAATTATTCGCAAGCGACGGGATTGGCTTTCACGTGACATCGGGCGGCAACACCATCTGGCAGGTTGGCGGCGGGCGTTCGCTGACACTTGGCACGCAGGGCCACCTGATGGCCATCATCAATGTCACGCCCGATTCGTTTTCCGATGGCGGCCGGCATCTGTCGGTAGAGGCGGCGGTGCGCCATGCGCTCGCCTGCGTCGAGGCCGGCGCCTCTCTTCTCGACATCGGTGGCGAATCGACCCGTCCGGGGGCCGAGCCGGTCGAACCGGCCGAGGAGCAGGCGCGCGTGCTTCCCGTCATCGAAGCGCTCTCGGGCCAGACCGATGCGCTGATCTCCATCGACACTTATCGTGCCGAGACGGCGCGCCTTGCTATCGCTGCCGGTGCCCATATCGTCAACGACGTCTACGGGCTGCGGCATGATGCGCAGATGACGAAGGTGGTGGCCGATACCGGCGCCGGTCTCGTGATGATGCATACCGGGCGCGGGCGCGAGGAAGACAAGCGCGCCGACGTGGTGGAGGACCAGCTGTGGTTCTTTGAAAACGCGCTGAAGACGGCCGAAGAGGCCGGCATCGCGCGCGAAACCATCGTGCTCGATCCAGGCTTCGGCTTTGCCAAGAACCGTACGGAAGATTTTGCGCTGATGGCCCGCTTTGAGGAATTGCAGGCGCTGCGATTCCCGTTCCTCATCGGCACCTCGCGCAAGCGGTTCATCGGCAGCGCCACCGGGCGTGAACAGCCAAGCGATCGTGATGTTGGCACCGCCGCGACCACGGCGCTCCTGCGGCTCGCCGGGGCTTCGATTTTTCGCGTGCATGACGTGGCAACCAACCGGGATGCCCTGCGCATCGCAGATGCGGTGCTTGCCGCGCGACGGGAGACAGACGTGTGAGTGTTTATACCATCACCCTGAAGAACTGCGCCTTTTATGCGCGCCACGGCGCCTTGCAGGAGGAGGCCGTTCTCGGACAGCGTTTCTTCGTCGATGCCGAGTTCGAGCTGCCGGCAGGACGGGCCCTCAGCGACGACGATCTGAGCGCCACCATGCATTACGGCCATGCCTTCGAGGTGATCGAAAAGGTGGTGACCACGACACGCCGCGCCCTGATCGAAGCGCTCGCTCATGACGTGGCGCTCGCACTCTGCGACACATTCCCGATGATCCGGCGGGTTGCCATTACCGTTCGCAAGCCGAGCGTTCCGATCGTCGGCATTCTCGATCATGTGGAGGTGCGTGTTGAGCATCGCCCCTGACACAGAATCGCCTGTGCTTTCAGCCATCGGCCTTGGTGGCAATCTCGGCCATCCGCGCCAGAACATGGCAAATGCTCTTCGCGAGTTCGATGCGAGACAGGATTGCCGCGTGCGGGCGGTGTCCCGCCTCTACCGCACGCCGCCCTGGGGCAAGACCGATCAGGCGGACTTTTTCAATAGCTGTGCGCTCATCGAAACGCAGCTTGCGCCGGAAGCGCTGCTTGATCTCTGTCTGTCGATCGAGCGGGGGATGAAGCGGGTGCGCATCGAGCGCTGGGGGCCGCGCACCATCGATATCGACGTGCTGACTTACGGTGACCGGGAGATCCATGTGGAGGGGCTGGACGTGCCGCATCCCCGCATGGTGGAACGCGCCTTCGTTCTCCTGCCGCTGTCCGAGATTGCGGCGACCATGACGGTTGCCGGCAAGACCGTTGCCGCCTGGGCGGCACTCTCCGATGCGACGGGAATAGAGGTGGCGGACGACAGTTCAGACTGGTGGCGCTGAGCGCATTTTTTCCGCGCGCAGCGTTCTGGTGTGTGGCTATTATTCGATAGAGCCGACGGCCAATTGATCCATGTCGCGCGTCAGCGATAGGCCGATCACCGGCACCATGGTTTCTTCCACCTTCACCGAAATGGTGATGTTCATCGAATTGCTGTCCTGCATGCGGGCAACCATGGCGCCGTTCAGCTTGGCGCGGTTGATGCCAAGCACGATCTTGTCGCCATTGATGGCGCCGGACACGATGTCGAGACCCTTGCCATCGGCACCATCGAGAAACTTGCCGGTATAGCTGCCGCCCGTCTGGGAGATGACCGCCGACATCGGCTGCTTGAAGACGCCGACGCGGCAGATGCCGTCGAGTTTCAAGCCGGCATCGCTGTCGGTGGAAGGCTCGCCCGTCAGATTGCAGGTGAACTTGGTGCCCTTGTACTTGCCAGCAACGATTTCACCCGGACCTTTCCAGGCGCCGGCGGCACTTTCGAAGAAGGCCTTGTCGCGCGGGCCCGCGGCGGCCGTATTCATCGTCGCCAGAAGGGCGACGGAGATGGCGGCAAAAAACCCACCTTTGAGGGAAGAGATGCGCGAGACCATAAAACTTTCCTTGGGCGAGCAGCGTCCTGAACAAGGTGATTTTATATCGCGAATGGTTAACGAGCGGTTTATTTAAGGTATTTGCGGGCAGGCTGCGGTGTGTGCCGGCCAGCCTTCCGCCGGCCTGTTCAGGAGCGATTGCCGGTCGCGGTGATATCGGAGAGGAAATCGCCGATGCCGGGACGCTTCAGCGCGCTGAAAGGCAGGGGTCGGCAAAGATCCATGGCGGCGATGCCGATTCGCGCCGTGAGCAGCCCGTTGATGACGCCTTCGCCAAGCCGGCTCGACAGTTTTGCCGCAAGCCCATGCCCCAGCACCTGCTGGGCAATACCGTCGCCGACGGCAATCGATCCGGTGACGGCAAGGTGCGCAACGACGTCACGCAACAGGCGCAGCAGGCCGATTGTGCCCGGACGTCCGCCGTAAAGCTCGGCCATGGCGCGCACTAGGCGGGTGACCTCGAAGAGGACATAGGCGAGATCCACTACCGCGCGCGGGCTGATGGCGGTGACCACCGATGTCCGCTTGGAGGCGCCGAGGATCAGTGCGCGGGCGCGGATATCGAGCGGTCCCAAAAGCTCGCGCTCGGCAAACTCGATCAATTGCGGCCCGTCGATGATATCGTCTTCCGTTGCCTTCAGCGCAGCGCGTCCCCGCGCGGTTTCCGCCCGGTGGGACAGCACCGTTTCCAGCCGCGCCACCAGCGCGCGGGCAGCCTTGGCGCCCGGCGCCTTCAGTGCCTCCTGCGCCTGCGCTTTCAGGGATTGCACCGCCGAAAGCCGCATGAGGCCAAAGATTTCTCGCCCCACGACGACGGCAAGCGCCAGCACGGCCACGGCAAGCACCGCAACGGCCGTATAGCCCAACCAATCGGCCCGCGAAAACAGATCGCGCACCACCTGATCGGCCCAGAGCCAGAAGGCGAGCGACAGGAAGGTGCCAAGCGCGCCAAGCGCAAGCTTGCCCCAGGAGAATCGGCGCTTGCGTGGCACCGCGACCTCGAGTGCCACCGCATCGAGCGCCTGCGGCGTCACGAACGGATCCTCCTCGTCGGGCGTTACGGTAAACCCGTCGTCGAAACTGCGCGGCGCGCGGGGCGTCTGTGGCCTGTCTTCCGGCAGAACGAAGGCGCCGGGGCGCCGCGGCGGGACGGGGTGCAATGGGTCGCTCATCGGCGGTTCCTTGCGGCTTTATTCACACAATCAGCGGCTTGCCGGTCTCTTCTCATGCAAGCCTGTCTCCGATCAGGAACTGCAGGGCGCGATCGAGACGGATATGCGGCACGGACAGCTGGATGCCGCCCGTGTTTTCCTCGACGGAGGGCGGGCGAAACCGCACGATATTGATCGGCGGCGGCGCGCCCTCTTCAGGACTTGCCGGAGGTTCCTTGAAAAACGAATCCGGTTTGACCGGCAAGTCACCGGGAAAGATCGCGGTTTTGCGATTGCCGTCAAAAATCTCGCCATTGATTTTCTCGCCGGCCATCGGGGTTCCGGTGATCACCGGCAACGACTCGCCATCCTGACGCACGGTCGCCTCGCGGGTGGCGCGCACCGAGGCGATGGCCATCACGTCGATGCCGGCACCTGCCATGCCGATGCGCTCGACCGCCCGGTCGACCAGCCGACGCGTCAGGGCCTCCAGCCGGTCATGGCTTTCGTGATGCAGGTGATCGGCCTTGGTGGCGGCGACCAGCACCTTGTCGATCCGCCGTCCGAGCAGTGACGACAGAAGGGAATTGCTGCCGGGCCGGAAGCAGGCCAGCACATCCGACAGCGCCCGTTCCAGATCCTGCACGGCTTCGGGTCCGCGGTTCAGCGCCTGCAGCGCGTCGATGAGCACGATCTGCCGGTCGAGACGGGCAAAGTGTTCGCGGAAGAACGGTTTCACCACCACGGACTTATAGGCCTCGAAACGGCGCTCCATCATGGCGCCGAGCGTGCCCTTCTCGAAGCGGGTTTCACCGAGGTTGGGAAGCGGCGTAAAGGTGAGCGCCGGCGAGCCATCGAGATCGCCCGGCATCAGGAAACGGCCGGGGGGAAGCGTCGACAGCGAGCGTTCGTCGGACTTGCAGGCCTTGAGGTAGGCTGCAAAGGCCTCCGCCAGACGCCGCGCCGTCATCTCGTCGGCGGGCGCTGCCGGATCGACGCTTTCAGCCAGCGCCATCCAGTCCTTCGCCAGTTCGTGACGAATGCCGCCACGTGCCAGCTCCACGGTCTTGTTGGAAAACGTGCGGTAATCCTGGCCGAGCAGCGGCAGGTCGAGAAGCCACTCACCGGGATAATCGACGAGGTCGATCGACAGTTTTCCGGCGGAAAAGAAACGGCCCCAGCCGGACGCGCTCTGGAACTGCAGCGTTAGGCGCAGTTCGGAAATGGCACGGGTCGAATCGGGCCAGACGCGCTCGCGCACCAGCGCCTGGATGTGATCCTCGTACTGGAAGCGCGGAATGGCATCGTCCGGCTGTGGCTCCAGACGCACCGATGACAATCTGCCGGAGCGGGCCGCCTCAAAAAGCGGCAGGCGACCGCCATGCAGCAGATTGTGCACGAGCGAGGAAATGAACACCGTCTTGCCTGCCCGCGACAGGCCGGTGACGCCAAGCCGGACTGTCGGATGAACGAGGCCGCTTGCCCGGTCGGCAAGATTGTCCAGCGCAATCAGCGCGTCGTCGCGAAAAGAGGTGAGGGATGTGGCCAAGGCAGGAACCCGTTGATGCTTCGTGTTTCGCATATAGGCATCCCGGCCCGCGTATAAAGGGGATGCTTGGCTCGCGGCGCTGCCCATAGGCGCGCCGCGGGCAGCCGTTCCTGCGGGAAACCCGAGCCTTCAGGCCGTCAGGAAATCGCGCAGCGACCAGCTGCCGGCAAGGGCTGTGACCGGCCCGCCATGATCGAGCACGGCAAGGCCGGCCGTCGGATAGCCGCTTGGAATGACGGCGCTGGCGCGGTCCGGGCCGATCATCGCCTCCAGCAATTCCTCCATGGTGGGATTATGGCCGATCAGCATCACCGACTGCTGCTCCGTCTGGGCCGAGAGCACCGACAGATAGGTATCCAGCGGGCCGTTATAGAGCTCGTCGATCATCACCAGGTCGATCTCACCGCCGAAGGCCCGGTGCATGGCATCGGCCGTTTCCTGGCATCGCACGGCCGTCGAGGAGATCAGGAGATCCGGCCGGTAGCGCTTGTCGGCAGCAAGCGAGGCGACCAGTTCGGCCTCCGCATAGCCATGGTCGTCCAGCGTGCGATCGAAATCGCGTCCGCCCGGCTCCGGCCAGCCGGAACGGGCATGGCGCATCAGGTAAATCCGGGAGGGCGGTGGTGAAACAATGATCATGGGCAGTCCGCGCTGGGGATCGGATGGGCCGGCTGGGGACCATCGGATCGTTGCTCAAGATGATCGAGTATCCTGCCATGCGCGGCGGCGTCAACTGTTCCGTCGCACGGCACAGCGGACGCGCCAGCCCGTGACCCGGCTGGCGCCAGCTTCTGGCACTCTTCTCAAAAACGCATAAGAAATAGCCATTTAGCCGAATTTTGTGTCAATTTTAAAAATGCCTTATGCGCGACCACAAGGCTTGAATCAGCATAGAGGAATGGAGTATAGACCCGGCGTGAGAGCTGTTCTTCAGGAGAATCGCGTTGAGTGAGAAGATCGACCTTAGCAGCTACGTCCTCTCGGAAGAAGACGAATTCATGAATGCCAATCAAAAGGCATACTTCCGAGCCAAGCTCATTGCCTGGAAAAATGATATCCTCCGTGAAGCGCGGGAAACGCTCGGCCACCTTGCTGAAGAAAGCGCCAATCATCCCGATCTTGCAGACCGAGCCTCGTCAGAAACCGACCGTGCCATCGAGCTTCGTGCTCGCGACCGCCAGAGAAAGCTGATCTCCAAGATCGATGCGGCTCTGCAGCGGATCGATGACGGCACCTATGGTTACTGTGAAGAGACCGGCGAGCCGATCGGCTTGAAGCGCCTCGACGCAAGGCCGATCGCCACGCTGTCCATTGAGGCACAGGAACGTCACGAGCGCCGCGAAAAGGTTTATCGCGACGAGTGAGACATCCTGCCCCTTTGGGGTATCAGGGACTTCGATTTCCAGGCACGCATTTTTTGCGTGCCTCTTTTTTTGTCTCTTGTGGTGTGGCGTCCGAGAGCGTGTCTGCGGCGCTGACGCCGGACTGATCAGCGCACGTCAAACATCCAAGCCGTTTTTTGGCCGAATGGGGCCTATCGGTTGTCGCGCGTGACGGACATTTCGCCAAAAATGCGGGCGATCTCGGTTTGCAGCGAGGGGTCCGGCGTCGCACCTGTCACGCGCGCCATGGCCGGATCGCGCCTAGCCGTCATCGGCGGCGTTCCGGGGGCGGGCGGGTTGGCGCGATCATCCGGACCGGCGGCCAGGCCATTGGCCATTTCCTCTTCCAGAATTCGGTCAAAGGCGCTGCCGAGCGGCCGTTCGGCTGGAGACGCCGGTGGAACGGGCTTTGCCGCAGTGCTGGCCGGTACCGATGGGGCGGACAAGGGCTGGGGATTTGCGGCAGCCGCAGATGGCGGACGGGCCGGTTCGGGCGCGAGAACCGGCTCCCTCTCCGGCGTCGGCTGAAACACGCGGCGACGGGCAGCGTCCAGGGCATCGCTTGCCGCATCGAGACCGGCAGGTGCAGTGCCGCCGGCGACAGGTGCGCTTGCAGGCGAGGCTGCGGCCGCAACGCCGGCAGTCGCCATCACGGGCACGGCCGGTTCCGAAGCGGCTTTGGCGGAGGGCGCGGCACGCGCGCGGTCGCGATCGCTCACTCTCTCCGCGCGGTCCGCCTGCGCTTCACTCGCTACACCCGTGTTGAGCGCGCGGGGTGCGGCGCGCACCTCCTCTTGAGGTTTTGCCGGTTCCGGTCGCGCCGTTGCAGCGCTTTGCGGTGCAGGTTCTGCGCGCTGGCTTGCAAGCTGGCGCGGCGGGGCGGCAATCATCGGCTGGCGGGAAGTGGCCTCCAGCCGCGGGTCCGAAGGCTCATCGAGCGCCTGCGGGGCGCGCAGCGCCTGCTGTTCGGCAAGCGGGCGGATGCCGCTTTCGATCACCACATCTGTCGGCCCGCCGATCATCACCAGATGTTCCACGTCGTCGCGGCGCACGAGCACGATACGGCGGCGCGCATCGACAGCTGCCGCATCCAGCACCTGCAGGCGCGGCTGGCGATTCTTGCCGCCGCGCAGGAAGGGCGACGGGCCGCTGCGCCGGCGCAGGAGCCACAGCACGACCACCAGCAGGACAAGGCCAAGGCCGACGGCTGCCACGGCAAGCATGAGGTTGTAGGGATTTACACCGCTCATCAATTCCATGTCTCTGCTGCTCCTTCGCGCTTTCGTCTCTGCTGGTCCGGCTTTGGCCGGATCTGCCAACGCGCTTCGACGCCTGTCGTTTGGTCGCACGCTAGCCAGCCGGCAAGCCCGCGGCAAGCATGCGGGCTGAAACAAGGTGTGCCGGCCATCGGCCGCACGCACTGCCTTGCGTCGTCCATTATGGCAGATATGGACGGATGCGGGTAATCGGCAATAGGAATATGAATGTCGTCAACGGGTTTCTGGTGCCGGGCGCTTTTTGCAGGGTCCGCAAGTTGCTATGGAAGAGGAATGGACCGATTCCATGGCCGCGAGTGTTCAGTAACCGGTCGAAATGCGAGGTGGAATGACGAAGTCGCGACCGATCGGCAGTTATGACGCGCCTTTGGTAGACCGGGGAACGCGCGGCGGAACTGTGCTCAGGCTCCTGCTGCTGGCACTGGTTCTGGTGGGCGTCGCCATCGCCTTCGTCGTCTTCAAGGAAGCCATGGACAACGAGATCGTGCTGGGCGTGCTCGGCGTGCTGGCCATGGTCGGGATCTTTTTCATCGTCTCCTCGATGATCGGTCTCGTCGAGGTGATGCCGAAATCCCGCTCCGACGAATTTGCCGCCAGCTATCTGGCAGGCCATGCCGATGGCATTCTGATCACCGACGAGCGCGGCCGCATTCTTTATGCCAATGCCGCCTATGGCAAGCTGACTGGGGCCACCAAGGCGAGCAATGCGCAATCGCTGGAAGCGCTTCTGTCTAAAAATCGCGAGGCGACCGAAGCGCTTTACAGGCTGACTGCTGCACTGCGCGACGGGCGAGAGGGGCATGAGGAGTTTCGCCTGCTAAAACCGCTCGGACGCGGCACGGCGAACGGCTCCGGGGCCCACTGGTATCGGCTGAAGGCCCGCATCCTCGTCTCGCCGCTTTTGCCGATCCCGCTCGATGTCTGGCAGATCGCCGACATCACCTCCGAACGCGAGGAGCAGGAACGGTTTTTCCGCGAGTTGCAGAACGCCATCGACTATCTCGACCACGCCCCCGCCGGCTTCTTCTCCGCCGGCAAGAAGGGCGAGGTGTTTTACCTCAACGCCACGCTTGCCGAATGGCTGGGCCTTGATCTTACAAAATTCGTGCCCGGCTCCATGGCGATCTCCGACATGGTGGCGGGCGAGGGCATGGCGCTTATCCAGTCCGTGCAGGCAGGGCCCGGTCAGAAGCGCACGGAAACGCTGGATCTCGATCTGCGCCGCAGCAATGGCCAGAGCCTGCCGGTGCGCCTCGTGCACAGCGTATCGTCCATGCGCGACGGTGCGCCGGGCGAAAGCCGCACTATCGTGCTGGCCCGCTCCAAGGGCGAGGGCGGCGACCAGTCGGCGTCCGCCATGCGCTTTACCCGCTTCTTCAACAATACGCCGATGGCGATCGCCTCCATCGACGGCGACGGCAAGATCCTGCGCATCAATGCGCCGTTCCTGCGCCTCTTTGCCGGCGTGGTGTCACGCGATGACGTGGAGGCCGGGGCAAAGCTCGACGTGATCGTGCATGAAAGTGCGCGCACCGAACTGGAGCGCGCGCTTGCCGATGCCAAGGATCGCCAGGGCGATATCGCCCCGATCGATTGCCGCTATCCCGGCGACGAGACGCGCCATGTGCGCTTCTACGTCAATGCCGTGATCGACGAAAGCGACGAGGCGCCGGAAGAAGTGGCCATCGTCTATGCCGTGGAGACGACCGAGCAGAAGGCGCTCGAGACCCAGATGGCGCAGACGCAGAAGATGAATGCGGTGGGAACGCTTGCCGGCGGTATTGCCCACGACTTCAACAATGTTCTGACGGCGATCCTACTCTCGTCCGACCACCTTCTGCTGCAGGCGCGGCCCTCCGACGCAAGCTTTGCCGACCTCATGGAAATCAAGCGCAATGCCAACCGCGCCGCGGTTCTGGTGCGCCAGCTGCTGGCCTTCTCGCGCAAGCAGACCATGCGGCCGGCGGTGCTGAACCTCACCGACGTGGTGGGCGACCTGCGAATGCTGGTGGACCGGTTGATTTCCGGAACCAACGTGAAGCTGGACGTGGATTACGGCCGCGATCTCTGGCCGGTGCGCACGGATCTCTCGCAGTTCGAGCAGGTGCTGATCAACCTCTGCGTCAATGCGCGCGATGCCATGCCGCAGGGCGGGCAGATCCGCATCCGCACCCGCAACGTGACGGCCGCCGAAGCCGCCGTTTTCCCGAGCGCGCGCCTGCCGTCTGACGATTTCGTCATGGTGGAAGTATCCGACAACGGCACGGGCATTGCGCCGGACATCATGGACAAGATCTTCGAACCCTTCTTCACGACGAAGGAAGTGGGCAAGGGCACGGGGCTTGGCCTCTCCATGGTCTATGGCATCGTCAAGCAGTCCGGCGGCTACATCTATCCCGAATCGGAGCTGGGCAAGGGCACGACCTTCCGCGTCTTCCTGCCGCGCCATATTCCGGAACCCGTGGCGGAACGGACAGGCCCCGCGCCGGCCGAGGCGCCGGCTGCTGCCCGCGTCGAAGCGGCAACCTCTGCCAAGGCCGCTGCCGACGATGTCGATCTCACCGGCAATTCCGCCGTCGTGCTTCTCGTCGAAGACGAGGAGGCCGTGCGCCGCGGCGGCAAGCGCATGCTCGAAACGCGTGGCTACACCGTGCATGAGGCGGGCTCCGGAACCGAGGCACTCGACATCATGGAGGAACTGGGCGGCAAGGTGGATATCGTCGTGTCCGACGTCGTCATGCCCGAAATGGATGGCCCCTCGCTCCTACGGGAACTGCGCAAGACCTATCCCGACCTCAAGTTCATCTTCGTGTCGGGCTATGCGGAGGATGCCTTTGCGAGAAACCTTCCGGCCGACGCCAAGTTCGGTTTCCTGCCAAAGCCCTTCTCGCTGAAGCAGCTTGCTGTGGCCGTGCGCGAGATGCTCGACCGGGAGGATTGATCGCCCGATAACCGGCCTGAGGCGGTTCCGCAGGCGAGTTTTTAGGCGCACGGAACACAAAAAGAACACGCACCGGATTACGGTGCATTAACAAGAGGATGATCCCTCTTGCAATGTGAGAACAAAAAGTGTACATACCGATCAAGAGCTGCTTCATTGCGAGCGCGGCTGCTTTAACCTAAAGGTGGATCGGATGGCACAGAATTCATTGCGGCTCGTAGAGGATAAAACAGTGGACAAGAGCAAGGCGCTGGAAGCGGCACTGTCGCAGATCGAACGTTCCTTCGGGAAAGGCTCGATCATGAAGCTTGGCGCAAACGAGAGCGTGGTCGAGATTGAAACCGTGTCGACGGGCTCTCTGAGCCTCGATATCGCGCTCGGCATCGGCGGCCTGCCGAAGGGGCGTATCGTAGAGATCTATGGGCCGGAAAGCTCGGGCAAGACGACGCTTGCGCTGCAGACGATTGCAGAAGCGCAGAAGAAGGGCGGCATCTGCGCCTTTGTCGATGCCGAACATGCGCTCGACCCGGTCTATGCCCGCAAGCTGGGCGTTGACCTGCAGAACCTCCTGATCTCACAGCCGGACACAGGTGAGCAGGCGCTGGAAATCACCGATACGCTGGTGCGCTCGGGCGCCGTCGACGTCCTGGTCGTCGATTCGGTTGCGGCCTTGACGCCGCGCGCCGAAATCGAAGGCGAGATGGGCGACAGCCTGCCGGGTCTTCAGGCCCGCCTGATGAGCCAGGCGCTGCGCAAGCTCACCGCCTCCATTTCGCGGTCCAACTGCATGGTCATCTTCATCAACCAGATCCGCATGAAGATCGGCGTGATGTTCGGCTCGCCGGAAACCACGACAGGCGGCAACGCGCTGAAATTCTACGCCTCCGTGCGTCTCGACATCCGCCGCATCGGCGCGGTGAAGGAGCGCGAAGAGGTCGTGGGCAACCAGACCCGCGTGAAAGTGGTCAAGAACAAGATGGCGCCGCCCTTCAAGCAGGTGGAATTCGACATCATGTATGGCGAAGGCGTATCGAAGACCGGCGAGCTGGTCGATCTCGGCGTCAAGGCCGGCATTGTCGAAAAGTCGGGCGCCTGGTTCTCCTACAACAGCCAGCGCCTTGGCCAGGGGCGTGAAAACGCCAAGAGCTTCCTGCGCGATAATCCGGAACTGGCCCGCGAGATCGAGATGTCGCTGCGCCAGAACGCCGGCCTGATTGCCGACCGCTTCCTGCAGAACGGCGGCCCGGAAGCCGATGACGGTGACACGGAGCCGGACGCCTGAGCCCCTGAAGGGGCGCATGGCCTGACGATTGATAACTGGATGGCGGCCGTGCATGTGGCAAAGATGCACGGCCGTTTTTCGTCGTGCTGGACAGGGTTCCGTTCCGACGATAAAAGCCAATGGATTTTTTAGCGGAAAGGCTGCTGGGGCGGCTTAGAAGGGCATGGCATGAGTGGCGTGAATGAGATCCGGTCGACCTTCCTCGACTATTTTCGCAAGAACGGTCACGAGGTGGTCTCCTCGAGCCCGCTCGTGCCGCGCAACGACCCAACGCTGATGTTCACCAATGCCGGCATGGTGCAGTTCAAGAACGTCTTTACCGGTCTTGAAAGCCGTCCCTACTCGACGGCCACCACCTCGCAGAAATGCGTGCGCGCCGGCGGCAAGCACAACGACCTCGACAATGTCGGCTATACCGCCCGCCACCTGACCTTCTTTGAAATGCTCGGCAACTTTTCCTTCGGCGACTATTTTAAGGAAAACGCCATCGAACTGGCCTGGAACCTGGTGACCAAGGGCTTTGATCTGCCCAAGGACCGGCTGCTGGTGACGGTCTATGCCGAAGACGACGAGGCAGCCGCCCTGTGGAAGAAGATCGCCGGTTTTTCCGACGACAAGATCATCCGCATCCCGACCTCCGACAATTTCTGGCAGATGGGCGATACCGGGCCCTGCGGTCCGTGCTCGGAAATCTTCATCGACCAGGGCGAGAGCGTCTGGGGCGGTCCTCCCGGTTCCCCGGAAGAGGATGGCGACCGGTTCCTGGAATTCTGGAATCTCGTCTTCATGCAGTTCGACCAGTCGGCGCCCGGCGAGCGGTCGCCGCTGCCGCGCCCGTCGATCGATACCGGCATGGGCCTCGAGCGCATGGCCTGCATCCTGCAGGGCGTCCACAGCGTCTTCGACACGGACCTCTTCCGCACGCTGATTGCTGCGACCGAAGAGGTGGTCGGCGTGAAGGCGGAAGGCGATGTGGCGGCAAGCTTCCGCGTGATCGCCGATCACCTGCGCTCCTCCGCGTTCCTGATTGCCGATGGCGTGCTTCCGTCTAACGAAGGCCGTGGCTATGTCCTGCGCCGCATCATGCGTCGCGCCATGCGCCACATGCAGCTGCTCGGTGCGCGCGAACCGCTGATGTGGACGCTGCTTCCGGCACTGGTTGGCGAGATGAGCCGCGCCTATCCGGAACTGCTGCGCGCCGAAAGCCTGATTTCCGAGACGCTGAAGCTCGAGGAAACCCGCTTCCGCGCGACACTCGCGCGCGGCCTGACGCTCCTGTCCGATGCAACGTCCGACCTCGACAAGGGCGACAGCCTGGATGGCGAAACGGCCTTCAAGCTCTATGACACCTATGGTTTCCCGCTCGACCTCACGCAGGATGCACTGCGCGCCCGTGGCATCGGCGTGGATCTCACCGGCTTCAACGATGCCATGCAGCGCCAGAAGGCCGAAGCCCGCGCCAGCTGGTCCGGCTCCGGCGACAAGGCCACCGAATCCGTCTGGTTCGAGCTCAAGGAAAAGCACGGCGCGACCGAATTCCTGGGCTATGACACCGAAACCGCCGAAGGCGTCGTGCAGGCGATCGTGCGCGACGGCGCCGTCATCGAGCGGGCAGAGGCCGGAGACACCGTGCAGATCGTCGTCAACCAGACGCCGTTCTATGGCGAATCGGGCGGCCAGATGGGCGATACCGGCGTCATCTCGACGGACGGCGCAAAGCTTACCGTCACCGATACGCAGAAGAAAGGCGAGGGCCTGTTCGTCCATTCCGCCATCGTCGCCGAAGGCGCACTGAAGGCTGGCGAGCCGGTCGTCCTGACCGTCGATCACGCCCGTCGCTCGAAACTGCGTGCCAACCATTCGGCAACGCATCTGCTGCACGAGGCGCTGCGCGAAGTGCTCGGTACCCATGTCGCGCAGAAGGGTTCGCTCGTTTCGCCGGACCGGCTGCGTTTCGACGTGTCGCATCCGAAGCCGATGTCGGCCGAGGAGTTGCAGACGGTCGAAGATATGGCCAATGCCATCATCCTGCAGAATGCGCCAGTGACGACGCGCCTGATGAGCGTCGACGATGCGATTGCCGAGGGCGCCATGGCGCTGTTTGGCGAAAAATACGGCGATGAGGTCCGCGTCGTCGCCATGGGCACCGGCATCGAGGGCCAGAAGGCCGGCAAGCCTTATTCGGTTGAACTCTGCGGTGGCACGCATGTGGCAAAGACCGGCGATATTGGGCTGGTGCGCATTCTGGGCGAAAGTGCAGTCGGCTCCGGCGTGCGCCGCCTCGAAGCGGTGACCGCCGAAGGCGCGCGCGCCTATCTTGCCGAGCAGGACGAACGGGTGAAGGCACTGGCAAGCGCGCTCAAGGTTCAGCCGGGCGAGGTCGTCTCGCGCGTCGAAAGCCTGCTGGACGAGCGCAAGAAGCTCGAAAAGGAACTGGCGGACGCACGCCGCAAGCTCGCCATGGGCGGCGCGCAGGGTGCCTCCGCCGATGAGGTCCAGGATCTTGGCGGCTTCAAATTCCTCGGCAAGAGGCTGGCCGGCATAGATGCCAAGGATCTGAAGGGGCTGGTCGATGAGGCAAAGACCGGGCTTGGCTCGGGCGTCGTGCTGCTCATTGGTGTTGGCGCCGACAACAAGGCCAGCGCCGTGGTGGGCGTGACGGCCGACCTGACGGAGCGCTTCAGCGCCGTCGAGCTGGTGCGCATCGCCTCCGTGGCGCTCGGCGGCAAGGGCGGCGGTGGACGCGCCGACATGGCCCAGGCCGGCGGTCCCGACGGCGAAAAGGCCGATGCGGCCATTGCCGCAGTGGCGCAGACGCTGGCCGGCTAACCGTCCTGTTTTCCCGCGCGCGTCAAAATTCTTGCGCGCGGGTTTTTGACCGGTGTCGTTGTGGTATTTTTCGCCGCGAATGGACGGCAAGAAACTGCGGTTGGGCTTCTGGTCGGTTTTGAGGGCGCGCCGGGCTTTGGCAGGTCAGCGACTATGTGGCGCCGAGCCGCCCTCTATGGCGCGCCACACCGACAACTTATGCAATGCCGCTTCGGCTGAGGCAGTGCGGCAATCGGACGGGAGACGGACGTGACGCTTTCAGCGGCAATCGACGAGAGCGAGGACGTCCTGCCGCAGGCAGACGGCTTCCTGAACGGGATCTATGCGCACGCGCCGCAGACGACGGCGTTCAACAAACTGCGCAAGCGCCTGCTGCGTCAGGTTCGCCAGGCGCTCGATGATTTTAGCATGCTGAACGGCCAGAAGCGCTGGCTGATCGGGCTCTCCGGCGGAAAAGATTCCTATTCGCTGCTGGCGCTGCTGATGGATCTGAAATGGCGCGGCCTGTTGCCGGTGGAGCTTGTGGCCTGCAATCTCGATCAGGGCCAGCCGAATTTTCCCAAACATGTGCTGCCGGATTATCTCACCTCGATCGGCGTCGCCCATCGCATCGAATATCGCGACACCTATTCCGTGGTGAAGGAAAAGGTGCCGCAGGGCGCCACCTATTGCTCGCTCTGTTCGCGGCTGAGACGCGGCAATCTCTACCGCGTTGCGCGCGAGGAAGGCTGCGAGGCGCTGGTCCTCGGCCACCACCGCGACGATATTCTCGAAACCTTCTTCATGAACCTCTTTCATGGAGGGCGGCTCGCCGCAATGCCGGCAAAGCTTCTCAATGATGACGGCGACCTGATGGTGCTGCGGCCACTGGCCTATTGCGCCGAAGAGGATCTCGAAAAGTTTTCAAGCGCCCTGCAGTTCCCGATCATTCCTTGCGATCTCTGCGGCTCCCAGGATGGGCTGCAGCGCAATGCGATGAAGGCGATGCTGACGACGATGGAAACGCAGATGCCGGGGCGCAAGGACCGCATGCTGCACGCGCTGTCCCACGTCAATCCCTCGCATCTGCTCGATCCCGCCCTGTTTGATTTTTCCGCCCTTTCCCCCGTGTCAAAGATTGAGGTTGCTGATGTCGATTGATGTGATGGCGCTTGCCGACGTGTTGCGTCGCGCCGCTAAGGCCGAAATCCTGCCGCGGTTTCGCCGCCTCAATGCCGAGGATATTCGCGCCAAGAGCGAGGCAAGCGACCTTGTGACGGAAGCCGATGTCGAGGCGGAACGGATGATCCGCGCCGAGCTTCAGACGCTCGCTCCCGATGCGCTCTTCGTCGGCGAGGAATCGGTGGCCGCCGATCCGGCGCTCCTGCCGCGCCTTGCCGATGCGCCGCTTGCCATCATCGTCGATCCGGTTGACGGCACGTTCAACTTCGCCTCGGGCGTTCCCGCCTTCGGCGTGATGGCCTCGGTCGTCCACAAGGGCGAGACGATTGCCGGCATCATCTACGATCCGATGGGCGATGACTGGGTTCTGGCGGAAAAGGGGGCGGGCGCTTTCCTGCGGCGGCCTGACGGCGAGGCAATCCGCCTCTCCGCTGCCGCACCAAAGCCGATCGAAGCGATGATCGGCTTTGCCTCCACCGGCTTCTTCTTCGGCGAGGAGCGCCGGAAAATCCTCTCCAATCTCGCCAAGGTCAGGATGTTTGCCTGCTATCGCTGCGCCGCGCAGGAATACCGCACGCTTGTCGGCGGGCATGTGGATTTTGCCCTCTACAACAAGCTGATGCCGTGGGATCATCTGGCCGGCACGCTGATTGCGCAGGAAGCGGGCGCCCATGCGGCAAAATTCGATGGCAGCGCCTATCGTCCGACGGACCTGAAAGGCGGGCTGCTGGTGGCAAGCGATCGCGATAGCTGGCACCATCTTCGCGATGAAATCATCGCCTAAAGCTTTCTCATCCCAAAGAAAAAGGCCCCGGCGCGATGCATCGGGGCCTTTTTTTTGTCAGCGCCTGGGCGCCTCAGGCGCGAGGATTGTGGGCCTGGAAGAGCTTGCCCTTTTCAGCGATCAGCACAAAGACCAGCCCGATGATCGACACGGTGAAGAAGCCGAGAACCATCGGCAGCGCCGTTCCGTTGAAGGCTTGTCCGATGACGGCCCCGATGGCTGCCCCGCCGACCGTACTCATGAAGCCGAGGACGGAAGACGCGGTGCCGGCGACATGGCCCAGCGGCTCCATGGCAAGCGAATTGAAGTTGGCGCCGATCCAGCCGAACATGAACATCGCACAACCGAAGAAGCTCAGAAACAGCAGGAACGGCATCGGCTGCGGGCCGAAGATCTGCACCAGCATCCATACGAACGTGACGAGGATGAAGCAGAGCAGGGAGGCATGCGAGAGCTTGCGCATGCCGAAGCGGCCGACGATGCGCGAGTTGATGAAGGAGGCAAGCGACATGAAGGCAGCAACGGCTGCAAAGGCCACCGGGAACCAGTGCCCCAGCTGATAGATGCCGACATAGACCTGCTGGGCGGAGTTGATGAAACCGAACAGGGCGCCGAAGATGAACGTGGCCGAAATCGTGTAGCAGAGCGCCACGCGGTTGGTGAGGACGATACGGAAGCCGGCGACAACAGAGGTCAACGTCAGTGGGCGCACGTCTTCCTTCGCCAGCGTTTCCGGCAGGCGCATGCACATCCAGATGAGAAGCAGGATGGCCATGACACCGATGAACAGGAAGATCATGTGCCAGTCGCCACCCAGCATGATCAGCTGGCCCGTGCCCGGCGCGATGATCGGCACGATCATGAACACCATCATGATGAGCGACATCACTTCGGCCATGGCGCGTCCGCCAAACACGTCGCGGACGATCGACACCGTGATGACGCGCGTGGAGGCCGCTCCGGCGCCCTGGATGAAGCGCAGCGCCAGCAGCAGCGCAAAGGACGGCGTGGCGACGATGGCAAACGAACAGATGATATAAATCACCAGGCCGACGATCATCGGCAGGCGGCGCCCGAACCGGTCCGACAGCGGGCCATAGAGCAGCTGCGCAAAACCGAAGCCGAAGAGATAAGACGAGACGATATACTGGCGGGCGTTCTCATCCTCGACCTGAAGGGCAGCGCCGATTTCCTGAAGAGCCGGCAGCATGATGTCGATGGCGAGCGCATTGAGGGCCATCAGCATGGCCATGAGCGCAATAAATTCGACCTTGCCCATGCCTTTGAGGCGGGCAAGCGGATTGTTGATGTCGGGGGTCACACGAATATCCTGAAAATACGAAAGGCGCCGCTTGATGCGGCGCCTCGATCATGATCGAATTTGGTCTGACACAGACCGGAGGGGCCGTCAGGCGGCGCCGCGAACGGCGATACCCTGTTCCTGGAAGTGGGACTGAAGCTCGCCGGACTGGAACATCTCGCGCACGATATCGCAGCCGCCGACGAATTCGCCCTTGATGTAAAGCTGCGGAATCGTCGGCCAGTTGGAATAATCCTTGATGCCCTGGCGGATTTCCGGATCTGCAAGGACGTTGATGCCCTTGTAGTCCACGCCGAGGTAATCGAGGATCTGCACAACCTGGCCGGAAAAGCCACACTGCGGGAACTGCGGGGTGCCCTTCATGAAGACAACGACATCGTTGCCCTTCACTTCACTGTCAATCAAGTCCGAAATGCCGCTCATCGTTTCTATCCTTGTCTGTCCGGAGTAAAGGTCCGGAGTGTCTCAGGGCCTTAGATAACACGCACGCTTGGAAATTCCAGCACCGCATTGACGGTGACGTGATCAATTCCGTTCGATCACCGTGCTTTAGCCGCCGATTGTGACAGTGGTTTACTCGGCCGGCGCCGATGTCTGCAGCGCAAGCGCGTGCAGAACGCCCCCCATATTGCCCTTCAGCGCCTCGTAGACCATCTGGTGCTGCTGCACGCGGGTCTTGCCGCGAAAGGCTTCCGCCACCACTTCGGCGGCATAATGATCGCCATCACCGGCCAGGTCCCGGATGGTGACCCGGGCACCCGGAATGCCGGCCTTGATCATGTCTTCGATTTCCCCGGGTCGCATCGCCATCAGCTGGTTCCTTCCATTGCAGTCTGTTCAAGCCTTTCCAGAAGAGTGCCAAAAAGCACGCAATTGTCAAAGCACCTGCCCCATAAAACCTGAAGAGTTCAACGCTCAGTCGCGAGATGGCAGGATCCTGTCCGGCACCGATGACAGTGCCGGATGAGAGAGGTCAAGCTGGCATGATCATGCCATGAAGGTCGGGAACCAGCTTTCATGGGCATTGACCAGCGCGGTCACGGTGACGTTGACGATGTCATCAATGATGAGCGCTTCGCCGCCTACCGGACCGAGGGTGCGGAAGGGAACGCCAGCCGATTCGGCACTGGCACGGACGAAATTGGCGAGATCGGCCGGAACGGCAATCACATAGCGTGCCTGGTCTTCGCCGAAGAGAAGAGCATGCGGCAGACCGCGGCAATCGGAGAGCGACAGACGTGCGCCCTTCTGAGAAGCCATGGCCATTTCGGCAAGCGCCAGAGCAAGGCCGCCGGACGAAAGATCGTGGCAGGCGGTGACCTGGCCGTTGCGGATGGCTGCGCGCACGAAATCGCCGTGACGCCGTTCGGCCGCCAGATCGACCACCGGTGCGGGGCCATCGGTCGAGCCGAGGAGATCGCGCAGGTAGATCGAGGAACCGAGATGGCTGCCGTCGACACCGATCATGATCAGCACGTCGCCGTCCCGTGCCGTGCCGATCCGCGCCATGGCCGACCAGTCGGGCAGGAGGCCGACGCCGGCAATGGTCGGGGTCGGCAGGATCGCGACGCCATTGGTTTCGTTGTAGAGCGAGACATTGCCCGAAACGATCGGGAAGTCGAGTGCGCGGCAGGCTTCGCCGATGCCCTGGATGGCGCCGACCAGCTGGCCCATGATCTCCGGCTTTTCCGGATTGCCGAAATTCAGGTTGTCCGTTGCAGCCAGCGGCTCGGCGCCGGTTGCCGTGATGTTGCGCCAGCATTCGGCGACCGCCTGCTTGCCGCCTTCCACCGGATCAGCCTCGACATAGCGCGGCGTGACGTCGGAGGAGAATGCGAGCGCCTTGGTCGGATGCGTCTCGATGCGCACCACGCCGGCATCGCCACCCGGAAGCTGCAGCGAATTGCCCTGGATCAGCGTATCATACTGCTCGTACACCCAGCGGCGGCTCGACTGGTTCGGCGAGCCGACCAGCGACAGCAGCGCGGCATTGTAATCCGCAGGTTCTGCGACCTGTTCGGCCGGCAGGGCTGCACGCTTGTCGGAGGCGCGCCAGGGGCGATCATATTCCGGCGCTTCGTCGCCCAGTTCCTTGATCGGCAGGTTTGCCACTTCCTCACCCTGATGGATGACGCGGAAGCGCAGGTCGTCGGTGGTCTTGCCGACGATGGCAAAGTCGAGACCCCATTTAACAAAGATCGCCTTGGCGATCTCTTCTTTGGATGGTTCCAGCACCATGAGCATGCGCTCCTGGCTTTCCGACAGCATCATCTCATAGGCGGTCATGCGGTCTTCGCGCACCGGCACGCGGTCGAGCTGCAGCTCGATGCCGAGATCGCCCTTGGCGCCCATTTCGACCGCCGAACAGGTGAGCCCCGCGGCCCCCATGTCCTGGATGGCGATGACGGCACCTGTGGCCATCAGCTCGAGGCAGGCTTCCAGCAGGCATTTTTCGGTAAAGGGGTCGCCGACCTGCACGGTCGGGCGCTTCTCCTCGATCTGCCCGTCGAATTCGGCAGAGGCCATGGTGGCGCCGCCGACGCCGTCACGGCCGGTCTTTGCGCCGAGATAGACGACCGGCAGGCCGACGCCCTTGGCTTCCGACAGGAAGATGCCATCGGCCTTGGCAAGGCCTGCGGCAAAGGCGTTGACGAGAATATTGCCGTTGTAGCGCGCATCGAACTCGACTTCGCCGCCAACCGTCGGCACGCCGAAGGAATTGCCATAGCCGCCGACGCCGGAGACGACGCCGGAGACGAGATGTTTTGTCTTTGCGTGATCGGGCGCGCCGAAGCGCAGCGCGTTCATGGCGGCAATCGGGCGGGCGCCCATGGTGAAGACATCACGCAGGATGCCGCCGACGCCGGTGGCAGCCCCCTGGTAGGGCTCGATATAGGAGGGGTGGTTGTGGCTCTCCATCTTAAAGACCACGACGTCACCATCATCGATATCGACGACACCGGCGTTTTCGCCCGGCCCCTGAACGACGCGCGGTCCCTTTGTGGGCAGGGTGCGCAGCCACTTCTTGGAAGACTTGTACGAGCAGTGCTCGTTCCACATCGCCGAGAAGATGCCAAGCTCGGTATAGCTCGGCTCGCGGCCGATCAGATCGAGGATCCGCTGATATTCATCGGGCTTCAGGCCATGGGCGGCAATGAGGTCGGGCGTGATCGCGATCGTATTGGAAATGGTCATCGTCTTCTCTAGTGGCGGTCCAGACTGGCGTCTCTTTAGCCTAGAAGACACATGGGCGCGACAGGAAATTTCCGGTCACGCCCAACTCATTTTCAAACCGTTACCGGTGTCTCGGCCTTAGAACTTGTAGCCCAGCATCACGCCGCCGCGCGACAGGCCGTTATTGGTGTCGCCGCAGAGATTGGCATGGGAGGAATGCTCGGCCATGGCGATGACGCGCCAGTTCTTGTCGAGATTGACGCCGGCGGCGACATATTCGTGAAACAGCGTGTGGCAGCCGACAAACGGGCCGCGACCGCCATCCGGATCAAGCTTGCCATCGTTCAGGCTGCCGCCGAAGCCGGCTTCGAGGAAGAAACGTTCGCCAAGATTGGCCGTCCAGGAAAAGCCGGCATAGACCTGGTTTGCTTCGCCGGCCGTGGAAATATCAGCGCCGACATGGATGCGCGGGCGGATGAGCTTGCGCCAGCCGGGTGTGTTGTCATGATCCCAGGGATCAAAGAACAGCATGCCGTTGATGAAGGCGCCCTTTTCGTCATTCGTATAGGTCTTGTCGATCGCAACCAGCGAGCCGAAGCGGGCTTCGTCGAAGATCGGTTCCTCAGCAAGCGAAGAGGTAATAGAAGACACAAGCGCGCTCGTGGAAACAGCGAGCACCATCGCAAGCCGGACAACCGCATTAGGGGCCATGGGGGCAACTCCGTTAAGATCAGCGGCGCAACGGCAAACCGAAGCACCGGACGGAAGGTATTGCCGGGTTTTAGGGAAAAGCAAGCAACAAGCGCCGGCTGCATCCTTTCGAGGCAAGAATGGGGCAGGGTGTTGCAAGATCGGAACGTAAGGCGGAACTTTTCAGTGACCGGAGATGGCGTTTCTGCGCCATCCGTGCCGGTGTGGGAACGATACGGGCTGTGCCCGTCGATCAACGGGCCCGATGCCGAATCGACGCAAGGGGCAGGTGCTCGCGCTGCCTCAGCAGCCCTTGCCGCCGGCGGCCCAGCGCTGCACGTCACGCCGGATGCGTGCGCCATGGGCGCCGTCCACCATCGGCCCAAAGGCATCGACGCGCGCCGGATTTCCTTCGGCCTGCACGACGAGAAGCGGGCGCGATTCGGGGCTGTGCTTCGGCACGGCCAGAATGCGCGGGCGGCCCGAAAACGAATTGAGTTCCGGCGCCATCCGATAGGCGGCAAAGGCCGGGTCGGCGGATTTGAACCAGCAGCCATTGGCGGCAATCGCCACGCGCTCCATGGTCGGCAGGGCGCCCCGGTTCACCGCAACGGGTGCCGGACGTTCCGGCTTGCAGCCGGACAGTGTGACAAGGGCTGTGGCTAGAAGGGCAAAGGCTGTTCTGGTTTTCATCGGGGATCGGGTCCGGTTGAAGAAAAGTGCGGATGGACGCGCCGCAAACCGGACCCGGTTCAACGGCGTGTCGCGTGTGACAAAATCCTGTGCGCCGGACATGTCAAAAGGATGTCCGGCGCCAGGGTCGTCTGGCGGATTTTTTAAGGGCGCCCGGTTGCCGCTTCAGGCGGCGATGACGTCGAGAGCCGAGGCAAAGATGCCGCGACCATCCGTGCCGCCGTGGGCGGCCTCGATCAGGTTTTCCGGATGCGGCATCATGCCGAGCACATTGCCCGCCTCGTTGACGACGCCGGCAATATCCAGCATCGACCCGTTCGGGTTGGTGCCTTCCGCATAACGGAAGACCACCTGATTGCGGTCGTTCATCGCCTTCAGCGTCTCGGCCTCGACGAAATAATTGCCGTCATGGTGGGCAACGGGGCAGCGGATGATCTGGCCCGGAGCATAGGCGCGGGTGAAATCCGTCTCGGCATTCACCACTTCGAGCTTGACCTGCTTGCAGACGAATTTCAGCGAAGAATTGCGCATCAGGGCGCCCGGCAGCATGCCGGCCTCGACGAGGATCTGGAAGCCGTTGCAGACGCCAAGAACCTTGACGCCCTTCTCTGCCTTTTCGCGGATGGCCTGCATCACCGGCATGCGCGCGGCAATCGCGCCGCAGCGCAGGTAATCACCATAGGAAAAGCCGCCGGGAATGACGATGAGATCGACATCCGGGATTTCCGTCTCGGTCTGCCAGACGGTGACCGGCGCCTGGCCGGAAATGCGGGTGAGGGCGGCAATCATGTCCCGGTCACGGTTGAGGCCGGGGAGCTGGACGACGGCGGACTTCATGGGTGGGGCTCAAACCTTGCTTGTGCTTCTGCCAGTTCTCGAAGTTCGAGACGGTTTTCGATACGGTCGAGACGCAACTCGTGTCGCGCCAAAGTCGTGTGAAGGTTATGGATATCCTGATGCAGGGCCACGATTGCGCCCCGCATCGCGTTCACTTCGGCCTTTATTTCGCGCTGGCCCAGCTTCACATCCGCAATATCCGCATGCATTCGCTTCAAAAGCTCGTACATGAGGTCGTTGGAAATATCGGCCATGCGAAATGTCTCCGCTGATGCTCCCTAGAGCAGAGCGATAGAATAGTTCTCGATGACCGTATTGGCCAGCAGCTTTTCGCACATGGCCTTCAGGTCCTCTTCCGCCTTGACGCGGTCGGACGTGTCGAGTTCGAGGTCGAACACCTTGCCCTGGCGGATCTGGTGGACGCCTTCGAAGCCGAGGCTGCCGAGCGCCCCTTCGATGGCCTTGCCCTGCGGATCCAGAACGCCATTCTTCAACGTGACGGTTACGCGTGCCTTGATCACTGACTGCTCCTGACGGCTTTACTGGACGAGAACCGGGCCGGTGCCACGGATCGGTTCGTTTTCGTTGATGATGCCGAGACGGCGGGCCACCTCGGAATAGGCTTCGACCAGGCCGCCCATGTCGCGGCGGAAACGGTCCTTGTCCATGCGCTCCTTGGTCTCGATGTCCCAGAGGCGGCAGCTGTCGGGCGAGATCTCGTCGGCAAGGATGATGCGCATCATGTCGCCTTCGAAGAGGCGGCCGCATTCGATCTTGAAATCGACGAGCTGGATGCCGACGCCGAGGAAGAGGCCCGACAGGAAATCGTTGACGCGGATGGCGAGCGCCATGATGTCGTCAAGCTCGGCGGGGTTTGCCCAGCCGAAGGCGGTGATGTGCTCTTCCGACACCATCGGATCGTTGAGCGCATCCGACTTGTAGTAGAATTCGATGATCGAGCGCGGCAGGACCACGCCTTCCTCGATGCCCAAGCGCTCCGACAGGGAGCCGGCGGCGACATTGCGCACGACGATCTCGAGCGGAATCATCTCCACTTCCTTGATCAGCTGCTCGCGCATGTTCATCCGGCGGATGAAATGGGTGGGAATGCCGATCTTGTTCAGGTGCGTGAAGATATATTCCGAAATCCGGTTGTTGAGCACACCCTTGCCATCGATGATGTCGTGCTTCTTCTTGTTGAAGGCGGTCGCATCGTCCTTGAAGAACTGGATGAGCGTGCCCGGTTCCGGGCCCTCATACAGGATCTTGGCCTTGCCCTCGTAGATACGGCGGCGACGGTTCATGGGTTCTTATCTCGTCTGGTTGGGCGTCTGTGTGACGCCGTGGATGGCGTTTGAGCGGTCCCATAACGGAAAACGGTCCGTTTCACAATGCGGGCCGGGGGCACATTGTGCGGGATGAAGCCAGGGGGGAAGGAATCGTTCACCGTGACCCTACACGCTTTGGCAAATTTTCTCGGGCAGTTTCGCATCGTCTGGCCGGAGCGCCACGATCATAGCGTATCTCAGCGGGGACGGGGAATGATTACATTACGTGACAGGGCGCGCGCGCTCGAAAACAGGTATGCCTTCGAGCAGACGCTTCAGTTTCGGGCTGAAGCACGGCGCAACAAGCTGCTGGGCCTATGGGCGGGGCAATTGCTGGGCAAGGACAATCCCATCGCCTATGCCGAGGAATTCGCCATCTGGGCCGTGGAGAACCCGAACGACCAGCACCTGCTCAACCGGTTGCGCGACGAATTTGCCGCCGCCGAAGTGCGTTTTGACGAGGTGGACCTGGCCGGCCGGCTGAACCAGATGCTTGCCGAAGTGCTGGAGGACATGCGCGCGGACTGATCCGCTCTTTCGCGGGGCCTGACCCGGCAAACGAAACCGACGAAATGCTCTGGTACGTCAGCAGCAGATGGCGTGCCAGCTCCCGGCCCGGATGAACGGCCCGATCTCCTCGAACGGCATCGGCCGCGCAAGCGCAAAACCCTGCAGGACATCGCAGCCAAGTTCCTGCAGGATTCGGGCATGATCCATGGTCTCGACGCCTTCGGCGACGACCTTGATGTTGAGGGATTTGCCGATCTCGACGATGGAACGGGCCAGTTTTCTCTGGCTTGCCGATTGCGGCAGCTGCCGGACAAGCTGGCGGTCGATCTTCAGGGCGGCCGGGTTGAGCCGCAGCAGGCTGACGATGGAGGCATGGCCCGAGCCGAAATCGTCGATCTCGATCTCGATGCCGAGCGATTTCAACTGCTCCAGCGTCTGCAGCACGTCGTCGCCGCAGTCATCAAGGAAGGCGGATTCCAGAAGCTCGAAGGAGAGCGATCCGGTCGGGATGTTCTTTCTCCTCAGCTTGCGCAAGAGGGCCGGATCGAGCAGCCGGCGGTAGGACACATTGGCCGAGATCTTTGGGACCGGGACACCCTGTGCCTCCCATTTCACAAAATCCTGCAGCGCCTGGTCGAGGATGATGCCGTCGATTGCGGCCACCACATCGATGTCTTCGGCGATCGACAGAAAGCTGTCGGGTGTCAGCAGGCCATGGCGGGGGTGCTGCCAGCGGGCGAGCGTTTCGGCGCCGCAGACTTCAAGCGTTACAGCATCGAACTGCAGCTGATAGGCCGCCTGGAACTGGCCCTCCTCGATGGCGGCCAGGATATCATCCGCCGTGCGCTTGGCCCGCACGATTTCCAGGTGTGTCTCCTGCGAGTAGAATTCGTGGCGGTTGCGCCCGGCATTCTTGGCGCGGTAGAGCGCCATGTCGGCATTGATCAGCAATTGCTTGGGCTCGACCGCCATGCCTTGCGTCCAGGCGATGCCGATGCTGGCGCCGAAGCGGCATTCGCGCCCCTCATGCACCACGGGCTTGCGCATTTGCCGGATGATCCGGTTGGCAAGACTGGACAGCTTTCGCGTGCCGCCGGTCGCCGGCGTCAGGATCACGAATTCGTCTCCACCGATGCGCGCCACGAACTGGTCAGGCCCGGCATTGTCGCGCAGCACCAGCGCCGCATGGCGCAGGATCGAATCGCCGGCATTGTGGCCCAGCGTGTCGTTGATCTGCTTGAAGCCGTCCAGATCGATATGCAGGACCGCAAGCGAGCGCCCCTCGCGCCCGCAGGTGCGGGCCTGCTCCACCAGCACGGCATCGAGATAGCGGCGGTTGGGCAGACCGGTCAGATAATCATGCATCGCATTGTGTTCGATATTGACACGGGCCGATTCCAGTTCGCGGTTGCGGGCTTCGGCGAGAAGCCTTGCCCGCTCCAGTTCCTGGTGGAGCGTGACGTCCTTGCTGATGTCCCAGTTGGCGCCGACCATCTTCAGGTGCCCGTCGGTATCGACAAAGGTCATCGAGCAGCTGCGGATCACCCGTTCACCGCCGCTTGCGGTGATGATGCGGTACTGATCCCAGTAACGCTCGTTCTGCTGTGTGTTGACCGCGACATTGTTCAGCACACGCTCGCGATCCGAAGGATGCAGGAAGTTTTCCCAGGTCTGGCCGACAGCCACCGGCATTGCCGGATCAAGCCCGTAGATGTCGTACATGCGCTCATCCCAGTAGACGTCCCCGGTCACCAGGTCGGCCTCGTAAACGCCGATGCCAGAAATGGCGAGCGCCATTTCGAGCCGCCGCGACATCTGCGCGCGACCATGTTCGGCATGTTTGCGGTCCGTCACGTCCGTATCGGTACCGACCACGCGCAGCGCCCGTCCGTCCGGCGCCCGTTCGATGCAGGCGCCGCGACATTCGATCCAGATCCAGTGGCCGTCCGCATGGCGCTCGCGGTACTGGAACATCTGGTATTCCGGGTCTCCCGCCTCCTGGCGCTCCATCGCATGCAGCGTGAAATCGACATCGTCCGGATGCAGGAGCGTCAGCCAGGCTTCCTTGCTCGGCGGCAGCGGATCATCCGGCGCCATGCCGCGGATCAGCCGCCAGGTCGGGGAATAGTATTTCTGCCCGATGCCATAGTTGTGATCCCAGACGCCGGAAACGGAGCTGACAAGGGCGCTGTTCCAGCGGGTTTCGCGCGCCGCAATCTCCTCCTCGGCGCGTTTTTGCCGGGTGATGTCACAAAGCTGCAGAAGGATGAGCGACCCGTCTGCGGTCTCCGTCTCCGGTCGGGCGCAGGTGGCAAGCGCCCATTTGATCGCTCCATCGGCCATCGGCAGGCGAAGCTCGACACTGGAGGGCACGACGGCTTGCGGCAAACCGGCCTGCGCCAGCATCAGTTCGAGCGCAGGGCGATCCCTTGGATCCAGCAGGGCCGAAAGGGTCAACGCATCGGCGGCAACCGAAGGGCGCTGCCACGCCGCCTCGAAAGCCCCATTGGCATGCAGCAGGCGACTGCTTACCCTGTCGATGAGCACGGTTGGAAACGGCATCCGGCCGACGATGTCCGCGACAGATGCAGGCACATCGTCAGCGGTCCGCTTCGCACACGGGACATGAACATCGTCGTCGGGCTTCACCAGCGCACTTCCCCCGCAGTATGATCAACGCTCGGGAATGAGCTTAGCGGACTTGCGCGACGTGAGGCGAACAATTTGCTACAACCTCGCCTTATTTTATCGTTGTCTAAGGCTTCAGCCCGGACAAGAACTTGGCAAAGACCATCGTCCCTTCCGGCCAGGGTCCATGACCCGATTCGGCGTTGATATGGCCGGCTTCACCGGCATCGATCAGCAGGGAGCCCCAGGCATTGGTGATATCGTCCGCATGCTCGTAAGAACCGAAGGGATCGTTGCGGCTGGCAATCGTCAGCGAGGGAAACGGTAGCGGATCGCGCGGATAGGGTCCGAACGTCATCAGATGCTTGGGGCGAATGCCGGGATTGGCGACATCGGGCGGTGCGACCAGAAAGGCGCCGGCCACCTTCTGGCGAAACTGCGGAATGGCATGGATGGCCGCGGCAACGCCCAGCGAATGGGCAACCAGCACCACCGGCCGCGACGAGGCGTTCACCTCGTCGGCCACGCGCGCCACCCAGTCTTCGCGCACCGGTTTCGACCATTCGGCCTGCTCGACCCGGCGTGCGGTCTGCAACTTGCCCTCCCAGCGCGTCTGCCAGTGGGCAGGGCCTGAATTGGTGTAGCCGGGAATGATGAGAATATCTGCGTCGGAAGCCTTCATGCCCCCTTATCTGCTAGCGGCCGGGTTCCTCGTCAAGAGAAGAGCGCATGCAAGGTGCGCAAAATCACGGGGCAACGCGTCCTATTTTGACTGAAGATGCGAGGCTATAGCCCAGGAAAGTCACCGGTTCGTCGGGGACGCCGCCGGCGACCACAGACGTTTGGCCGTCCCGTCAAGAGAGCGATAAAACGCAATCAGCCGGCGCAGTTACCCGCGCCGGCTGACGATCAGAATCATATTGGAGAGGCCTCAGCCGAAAACGCGCCGGAAAATCGTGTCGACATGTTTCGTGTGATAGCCGAGGTCGAACTTTTCGCGGATGACCTCTTCGGACAGGGCGGCGCGCACCTCCTGGTCGGCGAGCAGTTCCTCCAGAAAGTCCTTGCCCTGTTCCCAAACCTTCATGGCGTTGCGCTGCACGAGGCGATAGCTGTCTTCGCGCGACACGCCGGCTTGCGTCAGCGCCAGAAGCACACGCTGGGAGTGAACAAGTCCGCGGAACTTGTTGAGGTTCTTCATCATGTTCTCAGGATAGATCACCAGCTTCTCGATGACGCTGGCCAGACGATGCAGCGCGAAATCAAGCGTCACGGTGGTGTCCGGGCCAATGGCGCGCTCGACGCTCGAATGAGAAATGTCGCGCTCGTGCCAGAGGGCGACGTTTTCCAGGGCGGGCACGACGGACATGCGCACGAGGCGGGCAAGGCCGGTGAGGTTTTCGGTGAGCACGGGATTGCGCTTGTGCGGCATGGCCGAAGAGCCCTTCTGGCCGGGCGAGAAGAACTCTTCCGCTTCCAGAACTTCCGTGCGCTGCATGTGGCGGATTTCGATGGCGACATTTTCAATCGACGAGGCAATCACGCCGAGCGTCGCAAAGAACATGGCATGACGGTCACGCGGAATGACCTGCGTGGAGACCGGCTCCGGCGTCAGTCCGAGCTTTTCGCAGACATGTTCTTCGACGCGCGGATCGATATTGGCAAACGTGCCGACGGCGCCGGAAATGGCACCGGTGGCAATCTCGGCGCGGGCGGCAACAAGCCGGGCGCGGTTGCGCTGCATTTCGGCGTAGAAGCGGGCAAAGGTCAGGCCCATGGTGACCGGCTCGGCATGGATGCCGTGGCTGCGGCCGATGCGCACCGTGTCCTTGTGCTCGAAGGCCCGGGTCTTCAGCGCCGACAGCAACCGGTCCATGCCGGCGATCAGGATATCGCTCGCGCGCACCAGCTGAATGTTGAACGTGGTGTCGAGCACGTCCGACGAAGTCATTCCCTGGTGGACGAACCGGCTGTCGGGGCCGACGAATTCGGCAAGATGCGTCAGAAACGCGATCACGTCATGCTTGGTGACGGCCTCGATCTCGTCGATGCGCGCGACGTTGAATTCGGCAGCGCCGCCCTTTTCCCAAATGGTTTTCGCCGCATCCTTCGGGATCACGCCAAGCTCCGCCAGAGCATCGCAGGCATGTGCCTCGATCTCGAACCAGATGCGGAATTTTGTTTCGGGCGACCAGATGGCGACCATTTCAGGCCGGGAATAACGCGGGATCATCGGCGGATTTCCTTAAGGAGACAGCAAAATTTGGCCCGCTTTAGCAAGAACCACCCGCAATCTCAACGCAGGACGCACTGAGAAGTCTTCGGGTGGCGCGCCAGGCGAGCAGGCGCGAAACAACCGCGTCAGGCCGCGCCTGCTTCGGCATTGTGGCGTAAGGCCGTTACATTGGTGCGATAGGCTTCGATATCGCCGCCCTTGTAGATCGCCGAGCCTGCGACGAAAACATTGGCGCCGGCCCGGGCCGCATCGCCGATGGTCTCCGTCGTGATGCCGCCATCCACTTCAAGCTCGATCGGACGGCTAGCGATCAGCGCACGGGCGGCGCGGATCTTGTCGAACATGGCCGGAATGAATTTCTGGCCGCCAAAGCCCGGATTGACGCTCATGATGAGAATGAGGTCGACATCGTCGAGCACGTTTTCAATCACCGACAGCGGCGTTGCCGGATTGAGCGTGACGCCGACCTTCTTGCCGAGCGAGCGTATGGTCTGCAGCGAGCGGTGCAGGTGAACACCGGCCTCCGCATGCACGGTGATGCTGTCGCAGCCGGCCTTGGCAAAGGCTTCCAGATAGGGATCGGCCGGCGTAATCATCAAATGGCAATCGAAAAAGGCGGTGGTGTGCGGGCGAAGCGCCTTGATCACATCGGGGCCGAAGGAAATGTTCGGCACGAAATGGCCGTCCATCACATCGAGATGCACCCAGTCGGCGCCGGCGTCCACGACATCGCGCACCTCCTGGCCGAGCCTGGAAAAATCGGCGGCAAGGATGGATGGGGCAATGCGGATGGGCAGGGACTGGGACATAAACGGGTTCCTTCGGCGGATCAGGGACGGCGCCGGGATCCGTTTAAGGAGCCGCAGGCGCCGGGCAGAAAGGCTTGCCGCAAAGGCCCGTCCTTCCGGTGAAAGGATCAGGCGCCCGGCGGCCGATTTCGGCTCCGCTTAACATTCCGCCTTAGGCGGCACAATGACCGGAAGCCGTCATTTCCGCTCGACGTTTGCCGGCTGAAAGGCGCCGCCGCGCCATTCCTGCAGGCGAAACGGGTTCTCGGCCAGTTCGTGATCGGCACCGAATGTCAGGGGACCCAGCACCGTATCGACCGCAAGACCGGGGAGCGCCTGCACGATTGCGGTCTTGCCGCTGGCTGCCTTGACGCTTGCGGCCCTTGCCATCTGAACGGCCGCATAGGCGGGCAGGGTGTAGCCATCGGCTTCGCTTCCCGTGGCGCGAAGGGCCGCCACGGCAGCGCTGGCTGCGGGCAGGGTCGCGTAATCGACAAGCGCCACCGCAAGGACGCCGTCGGCGAGCGGCACGGGGCGGTCTGCCGCGCGCATCACATCGCCACCGATAAAGGTGAGGGCTGCCTTCTCGGCTGCCGCATCGCGCACCATGACGGACACATCGGCCCGGTCTCCGCCGACAACCACATGCGAGACGCCCGCCTTGACGAGGCGACGCACCAGCGCCAGCTGCTGCTCCTGGCCGGGGCGGAACGTGTCGGCAAAGGCGGGCTTGATGCCACCGGCTTCCAGCTTCTGGCGGATCGCACCGGTGAGTTCCCGGCCATAGATCGTGCCGTCATCGACGAGCGCAATGGACTTGTTCTGGAATTTCGACAGCACGATCTCGGCAAGCCTGCTCGCCTCCTCGCCGTCGACGGGGGCGAGCCGGAAGAAGGGCCAGCCGTAGCGCGTGGCATCCTCCATCAGGATTTTGGAGCGGACCGAAACGGTGATCGCCGCAATGCCCGCCTCTTTCAATAGAGGAAGTGATTCCGACAGCGTTTCGACGCAGAGAAAGCCGATGGCAGCGGTGGCGCCCGCCTGCTTCAGTTTGTCGGCGATCGCCTTGCCGGCGCCCTGTTCGCAGCTTTCGGCAATCGGAATAAGGGTGTCGCCCGCTGCGGCGGCGGCCTTTGCGCCCCGAAGGATCTGCTGGCCGAGCATGGCATAGGGGCCGGCGGTCGGGGCGACCACCCCGATGGTTGTCGCAGACGCCGGCGCGGCCGCCAGACAAACAGCGATAGCGGCGGCAAGAACTGCACCGTGGCGGGGGACGGATGGGATCGAATAAGCGCTCATGGCGCACATTTAGCCGGCCTTTGGCGCCCGTCAAAGCAAATTGCGCGGCAAACGCAGAGACGGGGCCAAATTGCGCCACAGCGTGGACAAGCACAGGCCGCCTTCCCATATGGAAAGGGTGAGGGCAGCCGGTGCGGCTGTCGAGGTCCGCAAGGACGGGGAGGAACCGCGTGACTGTTTCCGACACACCAGAACACGCGCAATCCCTGCGGCAGCCTGTCGATCCGGCTCTCTATCGCAACGGCATGGCGCGCTATGCCGGCCATGTGCAGGCCGTCACCACCGAGTGGCAGGGCGTCCGGCGCGGCGTGACGGCAACGGCTGCCTGTTCGGTGTCGGACGATCCGGCCATCGTTCTGGTCTGCCTCAATGCCGGCAATGCCAGCAATGCGCTCTTCGAACGGAGCGGCATCTTTGCGCTGAATGCGCTGGCGGGGCATCATCAGGCTCTTGCCAAGGCGCTTGCGGGCTTTGATCGGCTGCCGGTGGAGGAGCGGTTTGCGCTGGCGGAGTGGACGGTGCTTGAAACCGGCGCGCCGGTGCTATCCGATGCGCTCGTCTCCTTCGATTGCACGCTCCTCGAAATCCGCCGGATGGCGACCCATCTGGTTCTGTTCGGGCAGGTGGTGGCGATGCATTTCGGCCCGCCCAATCCGCCCCTCATTTATCTGGACCGCGCATTTCACGCGCTGTAGTCTCACCGAAACGGGGGGAAGTCATGACAGATCAGGATGCGCGCCGGCCTCCGGCATCGATCGATGAAACCATTACCTTGCTCAGAGAACAGGATTATCTTGCCGGGCGGGGTCTTGCGACGGTGATCTTTCTGGCGCTTCGCATGCAGCGGCCGCTGTTTCTGGAAGGCGAGGCGGGCGTCGGCAAGACAGAGATCGCCAAGGCGCTGGCAAAAGGCCTCAACCGGCCGCTGATCCGTCTGCAATGCTATGAAGGGCTGGATGTCGCCTCGGCCGTCTATGAATGGAACTATCCGGCGCAGATGCTCGACATCCGGCTTTCGGAGGCGTCCGGTCTTGAAGACCGCGAGCGGCTGGAAGCCAATCTTTATTCCGAACGCCACCTGATCCGCCGGCCGGTGCTGCAGGCTCTGGCGCGCCAGGGCGAAGCGGCGCCCGTCTTCCTCATCGACGAACTGGACCGCACCGACGAAGCCTTCGAGGCCTTCCTTCTGGAAGTGCTCTCCGATTTTCAGGTGACGATCCCGGAGCTTGGCACGATCAGGGCGGCCGAGCCGCCGATCGTCATCATCACCACCAACCGCACGCGCGAAATCCACGACGCGCTGAAGCGGCGCTGCCTCTACCACTGGGTGGATTATCCCGATGCCGCGCAGGAACTGGCGATCCTGAAGCGCAAGGTGCCGCAGGCCGGTGAAGCGCTGTCGCGCCAGGTGGTGGCCTATGTGCAGAAGCTTCGCACGGTGGATCTCTTCAAGAACCCCGGCATTGCCGAAACCATCGACTGGGCAACGGCACTCACCGAGCTTGACCGGCTGGCGCTCGATCCGGAGACGATTTCCGACACGCTTGGGACGCTCCTCAAATACCAGGACGATATTGCGCGCATTCGCGGCGGCGAGGGTGGTGCGTTGCTGGCCGAAGTCAAAGCGGACCTGCTGGCGGCGGGATAGGGCGATGATGACGGGCCACGGCGAAGATTTGCGAGAAGGCAGCGGCACCGACCCGGAGGGACGGCTTGCCGAAAACATTCTCTATTTCTCCCGGGTTCTGCGCCGCGCCGGCCTCAAGACCTCGCCGCAGGCAACGCTTGATGCGGTGGCGGCGGCAGAGGCCGTGGGTATTGGCGCGCGAGAAGAATTTCGGGCAGCGCTTGCCGCCGTCTTCGTCAAGCGGCGCGAGGACATGGCCGTGTTCGATGAGGCGTTCCGCCTGTTCTTCCGCAAGCGCGATCTGGTCGAAAAGATGATCCAGATGATGTCGCCGAAAATCGCCGAGCAGCGCGAGGCGGAGAAGCCGAAGCCGGCCGCGTCGCGTGTTGGCGACAGCCTGGTCGCAGAACAGGCGCGCCCGCAAAAACCGCAGGCGCCGCCGCAGGTGGAGGCCGATGCGCGCTTTACGGCATCCGCCTCGGAAGTCTTGCGGCGCACCGATTTTGCCCAGATGTCTGCCGCGGAACTAGCGGCCGCGCGCCTCGAAATGGCAAAGCTCGTGCTGCCGCTCGACGAGGTCGTGACACGCCGGTTCCAGGCGGCAAACCATCCCGGCCGCATTGATCCACGCGCCACGCTGCGGCAGGCGATGCGCAGCGGCGGCGATATCATGCTGCCGAAATTCCGCCGGCTGCAAAGGCAGGAGCCGCCGCTGGTGGTGCTTGCCGATATTTCCGGCTCGATGAGCCAGTACAGCCGCATCTTTCTGCATTTTGCTCATGCGCTGATGGAAAAACGGCGGCGCACGCATGTCTTTCTGTTCGGCACCCGCTTGACCAATGTCACGCGCAGCTTACGTCAAAGGGATCCGGACGAGGCGCTCGATGCCTGCACCCGGTCCGTCAACGACTGGTCGGGCGGAACGCGCATCGGCGAGACGCTGAAAACCTTCAACCGTCTCTGGGGTCGCCGAGTGCTGGGCGGTGGCGCCGTCGTCCTCTTGATCACCGACGGGCTGGAGCGGGACGGCGTAACGGAGCTGGAGATCGAGATCGATCGGCTGCACCGCTCGTGTCGCCGGCTGATCTGGCTCAACCCGCTGTTGCGTTTTGAGGGTTTCGAGCCCCGCGCCCGCGGTGTGCGGGCCATGCTGCCGCATGTGGACGAGTTTCGCCCCGTGCATAATCTGAATTCGCTGGCGGATCTGGCGCAGGCGCTGTCGGGCAAGGCGACGGCAGGCGCGCGCGACCGCCGTTTCAAGGAAAGGGCTGTCGCATGACCATCATGCTGGATCCGCTTGTTACCGCAGAAACCTGGGCCCGCGAAGGCCGCTCGGTCGCCATTGCCACCGTGATGGAAACCTGGGGCTCGGCGCCACGCCCGGCCGGCAGCCATCTGGTGATCGACGGCGAGGGCAATTTCGAGGGCTCCGTCTCGGGTGGCTGCGTCGAGGGTGCGGTCATCACCGAAGCGCTGGACGTCATCACCTCGGGCGCACCAAAGATGCTGGACTTCGGCGTCGCGGATGAAACTGCCTGGCGGGTCGGCCTCTCGTGCGGCGGGCGCATCCGCGTCTATGTGGAGAAACTCAACTGATGCGGCTCGATCATCTGGCAGAGCTGAATGCCGCACGACGGTCCCGCAAGGCCGTCATCCTGATCACCGATCCGGCCTCCGGCGAGACAGAGGTGTTGGTGGAAGGGCAGCCGGTGCCGGCACAGCTTGCCGAGGCGGCGGAAAAAGTGTTCCGCAGCGGAAAATCCGGGCTGATCGACATCGACGGCCGGCCGCTGTTCTTCAACGTGCACCTGCCGCCGCCGCGGATCGTCGCGATCGGGGCGGTGCATATCACGCAAGGCCTGGCGCGGCTGGCGCCGGTTGTCGGCTATGACCTCACCATCATCGATCCGCGCACGGCCTTTGCCACGCCGGAGCGTTTCGAGGGCGTCGATCTCGTCGCCGATTGGCCGGAGGACGTGCTGAAGGAGCGGTTGCTTGACCCCTACACGGCGGTGGCAGCCGTCACCCACGACCCGAAGATCGATGATTTTGCCCTGGCCGAAGCACTGCGCTGCGGCTGTTTCTATGTGGGCGCGCTTGGCAGCCGCAAGACCCATGGGCGCCGCGTCGAGCGGCTTCTGGAGAGCGGCGTGACGCAGGCGCAGATCGACAAGATCCACGCCCCGATCGGGCTCGATATCGGCGCCTCGAGCCCGGAAGAAATTGCGCTGGCGATCCTGGCTCAGATCGTCGCGGCGTTCCGGCGCCGGTCGCTGTCGGGCGGTGCGACATGATCTTTGGGTCGGTGCCGATTGACGAGGCGCAGGGGGCGATCCTCGCCCACAGCGTGGGCTATCCGGGCGGCCGCGTGTCCAAAGGGACGATCCTTTCGGTGCAGGATATCGCGCTCCTCAAGCAGGCTGGCCTGTCCGAGGTGGTGGTGGCACGGCTTCAGCCGGGCGACCTGACGGAGGATGTGGCCGCCGGACAGCTTGCGGCCTGTCTGGAGAGCGGCGACGTTCGGCTTTCGCCGGCAAGCACGGGCCGGGTGAATATCTACGCGCTGCGAAACGGGTTGTTTCGCGCTGATCGCGACCTGATCGACCGGTTCAACCGGGTCGATCCGGCCATCACGCTCGCCTGTCTGGCCGACCGGGCCCCGGTTGCAGCCGGCGATATGGTGGCAACGGTGAAAATCATTCCGCTCGCCGTGGCGGGCGACAAGGTGGAGGCTGCCAAATCCGTGGCTGCGAAGGGTAAGGCCGTCTCGGTCGCGCCCTACCGGCCCTTTGCCGTCACACTCATACAGACGGAACTGCCGGTGCTGAAAACCTCCGTGCTGGACAAGACCAAAGACCTCCTGTCGCGTAGGCTTGCGCCCTCCGGCAGCGTCATCATCCGCGAGGAGCGCGTGCCGCATCGGGCAGATGCGGTGGCGGCAGCGGTGCGCAGAGCGCTGACCAGGCCGGAGAACGGCGCGCCCCACATGGTCATCCTGTTCGGCGCCTCTGCCGTTTGCGATGGCGAGGACGTGCTGCCTGAGGCCATGCGGCTTGCCGGCGCCACGGTGGAGCAGGTGGGTCTGCCGGTCGATCCGGGCAATCTCCTGGTGCTCGGCTATCAGGGCGATGTGGCGCTGATCGGCGCGCCGGGATGCGCCCGCTCGCCCAAGGAAAACGGCTTCGACTGGGTGCTGAACCGGATCCTGTCGGGCGAGCGCCCACGGGCGGAAGACCTGACGGCGCTTGGAGTGGGAGGATTACTGATGGAAATTCCAGGCCGCCCGCAGCCCCGCGAGCTTGCCGCCAACAAGGGCAGGGCGCTGGTCATCGGGGCCCTGCTGCTTGCCGCTGGCCGCGCAAGCCGGATGGGTGACGCCGGCCACAAGCTGCTGGCCGAATTCGATGGCGTGCCGCTGGTGCGCCGCGTGGCCGAGCGGGCGCTTGCCGCTGCGGCTTCTCATGATGCCGATGGGCAACCGGACAATCGGGGCGAGGAGCAGGTGCCTGCACCGCTCGTCGTTGTGACAGGCCACCGAGGCGCCGAGGTTGCGCAGGCGCTGAGCGGGCTTGACCTCACGCTGGTGGACAATCCCGATTACGCAAGCGGCATGGCAAGCTCGATCAAGGCCGGCCTTGCCTCATCCGCGCTGTCGGACGTGTCGGGCGTGATGGTGCTTCTCGCCGACATGCCGGCGGTGTCCGCGCACGATCTGCAGACGCTGCAGGACGCGTTCCGCAAGGCGGAAGGACGCGCCATCGTGCGGGCGGTCGCCGGCGGCAAGCGCGGCAATCCGGTCATCCTGCCGCGCGCCACCTTCGGCGAGCTGATGGCTCTTCAGGGCGATGTCGGTGCCCGCCACGTGATTGAAACCTGCGGCTTGCCGATCATCGACGTGGAGATCGGGGAAGCCGCCCATATCGATGTGGATACGCCGGACGCGGTGATAGCAGCCGGCGGCCTGTTGCGAGGATAGGATGGACACGCCCGATATCGAAGATCTGTTTTCCGGGCTCGGTGCCATTACCATCCGGCGCATGTTCGGCGGCAAGGGCATCTACCACCACGGCGTTATCTTCGCCATCGACCTGCGGGGCGAGTTGATGCTGAAGGCGGATGCCGAAAGCGCGCCAAAATTTAAACAGGCCGGCGCACGACAGTGGACCTATGAGGGCAAGACCGGCAAGCCGGTGCTGATGCCCTACTGGTCCATTCCCGAGGAAGCCTTCGACGATCCCGACGAGATGACGCGCTGGGCAAGGCTTGCCTATGAGGCGGGCGTGCGCAGCGCAGGTCGCTAATATTGACGTTTTCGCGAGGATTTACCCGAGCGGCTTAAAGCGCCTCGCGAATCTTCTGGGCGTTTTGCGCCAGCACCGCGCCGTCTTCCATCTGGCCGGTATGCGGCTTCAACGGCTGTCGTTCATGGCGCGGGATCACATGGAAATGCAGGTGGAACACGGTCTGGCCGGCAGCCGGCTCGTTGAACTGGGCGATAAAGACGCCATCGGCCTCAAAGGCTTCCTTTGCCGCAACAGCGAGCTTCTGCACCACGGGCATCACCGCGGCAAGAACGGCCGGATCGGCATCCAGCAGATTGCGCGAGCCCTGTTTCGGGATGACCAGAAGATGGCCCGGCGCCTGCGGCATCACATCCATGAAGGCCAGCGTATGCTCGTCCTCATAGACCTTGTGGGAGGGGATCTCGCCCTTCAGGATTTTCGCAAAGATGTTGTTTTCGTCGTAGATCTGGCCGGTCATGGCGGGTGCTCCCTGATGGTCTTTTATCAATCGTCCTCTTGCCGCTCTCCCTTGCGGAAAGGACTGTGCTCGGTCAAGTATTCGCCGGCATATTCCACCTCGCGGCGCTCCCGCTTCAGATAATCGCCGATGGCGCGACGAAGGCCGGGATGGGCGATGTAATGGGCGGAATGGGTGGTGACGGGCAGGTAGCCGCGCGCCAGCTTGTGTTCCCCCTGCGCGCCGGCCTCGACACGCTTCAGGCCCTTGGCGAGCGCAAAATCGATCGCTTGGTGATAGCAGACCTCGAAATGCAGGAAGGGGTGGTCCTCGATACAGCCCCAGTGGCGGCCGAACAGCGCCTCCTCGCCGATGAAATTGATGGCACCCGCCACATAGCGCCCGTCGCGGCGTGCCATCACAAGCAGGATGTCGTCGGCCATGCGCTCGCCGATCAGCGAATAGAACGCCCGCGTGAGGTAAGGCTTTCCCCATTTGCGGCTGCCGGTATCCATGTAGAAGGCAAAGAACTGGTCCCAGATCGCTTCCGTCAGGTCCTTGCCGGTCAGCCAGTCGATCTCGATGCCGTTTTCGATCGCTGCGCGGCGCTCCTTGCGCAGGTTCTTGCGCTTGGAGGAGGAGAGCCTGGCGAGAAACGCCTCGTGGTTCTCATAGCCGTCATTGATGAAATGGAACTGCTGGTCCATGCGGTGGAGGAAGCCCGCCTCTTCGAAGGCCGGCAGTTCGCTTTCGCGCAGGAAGGTGACATGGGCTGACGAAATACCAAGCTGGCGCGTCACTTCGGCAAGGCCGGCGGCCAGTGTCTGGCGCAAGCTTTCCGGATCGTCGCCCTCTCTCACCAGCAGCCGCGGGCCGGTGGCAGGCGTAAACGGGATGGCGCATTGCAGCTTGGGATAATACGCCCCGCCGGCGCGCTCGAACGCATCCGCCCAGCCGTGGTCGAAGACATATTCGCCCTGGCTGTGGTTCTTGAGGTAACCGGGGACGGCGCCGATCAGCCGCCCGTCTGCATCTTCCATGAGGAGATGGTGGCCGAGCCAGCCGGTCTTCGCAGTCGCCGAGCCGGAGTCCTCCAGCGATGACAGATAGGCATGCGAGAGGAAGGGGTTGTAGGGCGTATCACCCCCGCGCCGTGTTCCCGACAGCTGCGACCAGCTATCGGGGCTGATCGCGGTGAAGGACTTTTCGACGCGGAGAGTGACGGTCTGGCTCATGCGGCAGAGGCTTTGCTTTCTCGCGGGTCGAAACCCTCGAAGGTCATCTGGTCCGCATGAGTATAGGTATGGGCGCGGGCATTTTCATCCCTCACCGTCCAGGTAATCACCGTCACGCCACGGGCGCGCTGGCCGCTGACGAAACTGTTAGGCAGGTCGGCATAGTGGTAGGAGATGAAATCGAGCCCCAGTTGCATGGCCTCGTCATGAGCGAAGAATTCTTCGGGTTTCGTGCCCATGGCGGTGAGGCCGACCGGGTAGGGGCAGTGTGCCGCCTTCAGCGCGCGCAGGAGATGATAATCGAAGCTCATCAGCGCCAGCGGCCCCTCATAGGCTTCGAGCACCTCCAGAACGCTTTCGATGAACCCGTCGTCCTGCTCGGCATCAATGCCCTTCAGTTCGATGACGATAGGCACCTGTCCTTTGACGAGGGCGAGCATCTGCTTCAGCGTCGGAATGCGGTCATTGGTGCCGCCGACGGAGAGTGCCTGCAGCTCGTTGGCCATGCGCTCGCGCACTTCACCGGCAATGCCGCAGAGCCGCTGCAGGTCATGATCGTGAAACACCATCGGCACGCTGTCGGCCGACAGCTGGATGTCGCATTCGATGGCAAAGCCCGCTTCGACGGCCCGGGAAAAGGCCGAAAGCGTATTTTCCCACACCGCCTTGTTCATGTCGTGATAGCCGCGATGCGCGACCGGGGTTTCCTTCAGCCAGGTGAGATCGGCGCTCATGCTGTAGCATCCGTGCTGACTTCGACTTCCAGGATGGCATCCACCTCGACGGCGGCGTTGAAGGGCAGGGCAGCCATGCCGACGGCAGCGCGCGCATGCTTGCCGGCCTCGCCCAGCACATTGGCGATGAGGTTGGAGGCGCCGTTCATCACGACATGTTGTTCGACAAATCCCGGAGCCGATGCGATGAAGCCATTGAGCTTCAGAACGCGGCGCACGCGGCCGAGATCGCCGCCAAGGGCCGCCTTGACCTGCGCCAGAATATTGATTGCGCAGAGTTCGGCCGCGCGCTGGGCGGTCGAAACATCGACATCTGCGCCCACAAGGCCGGTTACAGCCACTTTGCCGGCCTCCATCGGCAGCTGGCCGGAAATGTAGAGCGTGGTTCCACTTTGCGTATAGGGAACATAATTGGCGGCAGGCGCGGCCGCCACCGGCAAGCTGATCCCCATCTCCTTCAGGCGGGCTTCGATCGCATCCGACATTTCATTCTCCGGTTTGATTGTAAAATTGACTCGATTCCGTCACACATGACGCTAAGCATCACTCGATGGCGTTCTTATAACATCGCGCGTCGAGTCCCATAGGAGATTGTGGATGTTGCAGCAGAGCTTTGCAGCGATCCTTCTGGCAGGCAGCACGCTTGCCGCCGTGAGCCCCGCCCAGGCGGGCATGGAGGGCGCGCGCGCGTTGATACCCCACCGCGCCATCTATGACCTGAAGCTGAAGGATGTCTCCGACCGCTCGGGCATCGAGGGCATGTACGGGCGCATGGTCTACGAATTCACCGGCAATGTCTGTTCCGGCTTCACCACCAATTTCCGCTTCGTCACCCGCGTCGATACCGGCGAGGAGATGCGGGTCACCGACCAGCAGACCACGACGTTTGAAAACGCATCGTCCGGCGAGTTCCGTTTCGACACGAAATCCTTCACCGACGAGCAGCTGGACAAGCAGGTGACCGGCGAGGCCAGCGACCGCGACGGCGGCATCAAGGTGGCGCTCGCCAAGCCTGACCGGCGGGAAGTGGACCTGACGCCGGCGCAATTTCCGACCGAACACATGCTGGAGGTCATAGATCATGCCCGCGAGGGCAAGCGCTTTTTCGAGGCCCGCCTTTTCGATGGCTCCGAAAACGGCGACCAGAGCCTGCTGACGACCACGGTGGTGGGCACGCAGCAGATGCCGAAACCGGATGATGCGGATGCCGCAAGTGCTGGCGAATTCGGCAAGGAGCCCTACTGGCCGGTGACGATCGCCTATTTCAACGAAGACCAGAAGGCCGATTCGCTGCCGATCTACCGCATGTCCTTCAAGCTCTATGCGAACGGCATCACCCGCGATCTCACGATGGATTACGGCGACTTCGTCCTGTCGGGCACGCTCTCGAAGCTTGAACTTCTGGACAAGGCGCCCGAGACCTGCCGCTGATCCTTGAGCCTCACCGGCCCTCGTCTACGGCGTGACACAGCCCTTGCGGCGCTTTTTCACGGCAAGCGCTTGCATTTGGGCCGAAACACCGTTATGCGCACCACCATTCCACACGCGAAACTTGGGATTGGCCGGGAGAAATCCGGTCCGTTCCGCCGGTGGCCTGCCCTTCCGGGCGGCTGTTCGTTTCGCGGGGGTTAAACCGGAAACAAGGAGAAAAAGGCATGGCATTGCCTGATTTCAGCATGCGTCAGCTTCTGGAAGCTGGCGTTCACTTCGGTCACCAGACGCACCGCTGGAACCCGAAGATGAAGCCGTACATCTTCGGCGATCGTAACAACATCCACATCATCGACCTGGCTCAGTCCGTTCCGATGCTGTCGCGCGCCCTGCAGGTCATTTCGGACACCGTTGCCCGTGGCGGCCGCGTTCTGTTCGTCGGCACCAAGCGCCAGGCTTCCGAACTGATCGCCGATTCGGCGAAGCGTTCGGCCCAGTACTACGTCAACTCCCGCTGGCTCGGCGGCATGATGACCAACTGGAAGACCATTTCGAACTCGATCCAGCGCCTGCGCAAGCTCGACGAGATCCTGGCTTCGGAAGCTTCGGGCTTCACCAAGAAGGAACGCCTCAACCTCGAGCGCGAACGCGAAAAGCTTGAAAAGGCTCTCGGCGGTATCCGCGACATGGGCGGCACTCCGGACCTGATGTTCATCATCGACACCAACAAGGAAAAGATCGCGATCGACGAAGCCAAGCGCCTCGGCATCCCGGTCGTTGCCATCATCGACTCGAACTGCGATCCGGACCTCATCGACTACCCGATCCCGGGTAACGACGACGCATCGCGCGCCATCGCTCTCTACTGCGACCTGGTTGCCCGCGCTGCCATCGACGGTATCGCTCGCCAGCAGGGCGCTTCCGGTCGCGACATCGGCGCTGCTGCCGAAGCTCCGATCGAGCCGGCTCTCTCGGACGAAGCTGCCGAAGCCTGATTGAAGGCGTCAAACGATCCGGCCGTCGGTGCCGGGTCGTGAAATACGGGAGATCGCCGAAGGGCGGTCTCCACTCCAGGCGTCCTGCGCCGGCGGAACCTGTTCTGCCACTGTTGCCGTGAAACTGCGCGGACGACCATTCATCACGCTGTCATATTTCCGGGTACATTCGTGCCCCAACGGGCGCCGGCCGTGAAACTCCGGCAGGCGCATCCCCAGATTGGACAAGAGGCAAACATGAGCGAAATCACAGCCGCAATGGTGAAGGAACTGCGCGAAAAGACCGGCGCAGGCATGATGGACTGCAAGAAGGCGCTCGCCGAGACCGCTGGCGACATGGAAGCCGCGATCGACTGGCTGCGCGCCAAGGGCATTGCCAAGGCCGACAAGAAGTCGGGCCGCACCGCCGCTGAAGGCCTCGTCGGCATTGCGTCGTCCGGCACCAGCGCCGTGGTCGTCGAGCTGAACTCGGAAACCGACTTCGTTGCCCGCAACGACGCCTTCCAGGATCTGGTGCGCGGCATTGCTTCGGTTGCCCTGTCGACCGACGGTTCCGTCGCTGCCATTTCGGACGCCAGCTACCCGGCAACCGGCAAGTCCGTTTCCGAGACGATCAAGGACGCCATCGCCACCATCGGCGAAAACATGTCCCTGCGTCGCTCCGCCAAGCTGTCCGTCGAAGATGGCGTCGTGGCCACCTACGTGCACAATGCTGCCGCTGACGGCCTCGGCAAGCTCGGCGTTCTCGTCGCGCTGAAGTCGACCGGCAACAAGGAAGCGCTGACGGCAATCGGCCGTCAGGTCGCCATGCACGTGGCCGCCACCAGCCCGCTTGCCGTCCGCGCCGAGGAAGTGGACGCAGCGGTTGCCGAGCGCGAGCGCAACGTCTTCATCGAGCAGTCGCGCGAATCGGGCAAGCCGGAAAACATCATCGAAAAGATGGTGGAAGGCCGCATGCGCAAGTTCTTCGAGGAAGTCGCACTTCTGTCGCAGTCCTTCGTCATCAACCCTGACCTCACCGTTGCGGCTGCCCTGAAGGAAGCCGAAAAGGACGTCGGTGCGCCGATCGAGATCACCGGCATGGTGCGCCTGCTTCTCGGCGAAGGTGTCGAAAAGGAAGAAACGGATTTTGCGGCCGAAGTGGCTGCAACCGTCAAGCGTTGATATCCGCTTCCTGAAATATTGGGATAGCGTCAGGGCGTCGCGTGACAACGCGGCGCCCTTCGTGTATCCGGCACTCGGTGCGATCCTCGAAGGAGTTTCCATGTCATCCTCCAATCCCGTCTACAAACGTGTGCTCCTGAAGGTCTCCGGCGAGGCCCTGATGGGGAGCCAGGGCTTTGGCATCGACGTTACCGTTGCCGACCGCATTGCCTCCGATATCGCCGAGGCGCGCCGGATGGGCGTCGAGGTCGGCATCGTCGTTGGCGGCGGCAATATTTTCCGTGGCGTCGCCGTTGCCTCCAAGGGCGGCGACCGGGTGACCGGCGACCACATGGGCATGCTGGCAACCGTGATCAATGCGCTCGCACTCGGTACCTCGCTGCGCAAGCTCGACATCGATACGGTCGTGCTGTCGGCCATTGCCATGCCGGAAATCTGCGAAAGCTTCTCGCAGCGCCAGGCGCTGCACCACATGTCCCAGGGCCGCGTGGTGATCTTTGCCGGCGGAACCGGCAATCCCTTCTTCACGACCGACTCGGCCGGTGCGCTGCGGGCCGCTGAAATCGGCGCCGAAGCCATTTTCAAGGGCACCCAGGTCGACGGCATCTATTCGGCCGATCCCAAGAAGGACCCGACCGCCACCCGCTTCGACAAGCTGACCCACAGCGAAGTGCTCGAAAAGGGCCTCGCTGTCATGGACGTCGCAGCCGTTGCCCTTGCGCGCGAAAATTCCATTCCGATCATCGTCTTCTCGATCCACGAGAAGGGCGGCTTCGGAGAGATCTTGACCGGCGGTGGTCTCAAGACCATCGTGACAGACAACTAAAGGCCTTTTGGCGCACGCTGTTGCCCAAAAATCCTGAGAGAACGGAGTAGAAGATGAGCGGAGCCATCGACCTCAACGATATCAAGCGGCGCATGGACGGCGCCATTTCGGCCTTCAAGAACGATATCGCATCGCTGCGCACCGGCCGTGCGTCTGCCAACATTCTCGATCCGGTGGTGGTCGAGGCCTATGGCTCGCGCGTGCCGCTCAACCAGGTGGCGAACGTGACCGTGCCGGAACCACGCATGCTCGGCATCTCCGTCTGGGACAAGTCGATGGTGAACGCCGTCGACCGCGCCATCCGCGAGGCCAATCTCGGCCTCAACCCGATCATGGACGGTCAGAACCTGCGCATTCCGCTGCCGGAACTCAACGAAGAGCGCCGCAAGTCGCTTGTCAAGGTGGCACATGACTATGCAGAAAAGGCCAAGGTCGCCATCCGTCACGTGCGCCGCGACGGCATGGATTCGCTGAAAAAGGCGGAAAAAGACGGCACGATCGGTCAGGATGACAGCCGCGCGCAGTCGGAGCGTGTGCAAAAAATGACTGACGATACGATTTCCGATGTCGATCGTTTGCTTGGCGACAAGGAAAAGGAGATCATGCAGGTATAAAGACCTGCTGATTGACTGTTTTCAACGTTGAAGCGAGTGGATGTTCCATGGTGCAAGGTGAGCTGCCCTCTATACCCAGACATGTTGCCATCATCATGGACGGCAACGGACGCTGGGCGAATGAACGCGGCCTGCCGCGCACCATCGGCCACAGCAAGGGCGTGGAAGCGGTGCGGCGCACCGTGGAGGCGGCGGGTGACGTGGGCATCGAATTCCTCACCCTGTTTGCATTTTCCTCGGAAAACTGGAGCCGGCCGCAGGACGAGGTGTCGGTGCTGATGGGGCTGTTGCGCCGCTTCATCCGGCGCGATCTTGCCGAACTCCATCGCTCCAACGTGCGCATCCGCATCATCGGCGAGCGCGACGGCCTGCAGGGCGATATCCTGCCGCTTCTGCTTGAGGCGGAAGAGACCACCTGCAACAATACGGGCCTGACGCTGATCATCGCCTTCAATTACGGCGCGCGTGACGAGATGACGCGCGCGGTGAAGCGTCTGTCGGCCGAGGTGGAGGCCGGACGTTTGAAAGCGTCGGACGTGACGCAGGATCTTATTGCCGCGAATCTCGATACCGCCGGCATTCCCGATCCCGATCTCATCATCCGCACCAGCGGTGAAGAGCGCCTGTCGAACTTCCTGCTCTGGCAGGCGGCCTATTCCGAATTCGTCTTCGTGCCACAATACTGGCCAGACTTCGACCGCGACCTGTTTTATGCGGCTCTTCGGACCTTTTCGGCCCGCAACCGGCGCTTTGGTGGCCTCGCGGCCGCCACACCCGCTGCGGTGGCTGGCTGATGTCGGTCGAACTCAGACGGCGCATTCTCTCCGGCATTGTCATGATGGCGGTCACGTTGATCGCGACATGGGCAGGCGGGGTCTCCTTCCGCAGCTTCTCGGCGCTCATCGCCGTCCTCGTCTACTACGAATGGTCGCGCATGACGCGGCTTTCGGAAGTGGATTTTCGCGGCAATGCACTGGGCTGGCTCGCCGTCGTGTCGGTCGCCGTCAACCTGGTCGTTGGCGACGAGGGGATGGGGGTACCGCTCGCCGGTGGCTTCACCCTGACGGCTATCCTCTTGATTGCGGTGAGGGGTGGATCCGGCTGGCTTCCCGCCGGCATTGCCTATTCGGCCTTCAGCGGCATATCGCTTGCTGCCATCCGCGGCGCCGACGAACCGGGCTTCGTGGCCATGCTGTTCGTCTTTGCCGTCGTCTGGGCAACCGATATCCTGGCCTATTTCGTCGGGCGCGCCCTGCGCGGCCCAAAGCTTGCGCCGCGCATATCACCCGGAAAAACCTGGTCGGGCGCCATCGGAGGAACGGTGTCGGGCATTGCCGCCGGCTGCCTTGTGTCGCTGGCCTTTTTCCCGAGCCTTTCGCTGCGCACCGCCATCCTTGCTTTCAGCCTGTCTGTGGCAAGCCAGGTGGGCGATCTTTTCGAAAGCTTCATCAAGCGCCGCTTCGGCGTAAAGGACTCAAGCCACCTTATCCCCGGCCATGGCGGCGTGATGGACCGGGTTGACGGTCTCGTTTTTGCCGGCTTTGCGGCATTTCTTCTTGCAATCATGCATGCGGCATGGTCCGAAGAAGGTGGTACCTCCGTGGCAGCGTTCCTGTTCGGTCTTTGAAGGCCGCATAGAGGGAAGTGGATCAACAGATGGCAATCCTCGGTTTTCTTACCGGCTACATCATCCCCTTCGTGCTGGTGCTGTCGCTGCTCGTCTTCGTGCACGAGATGGGCCACTATCTCGTCGGTCGCTGGAGCGGCATTCGCGTCACCGCCTTTTCGATCGGCTTCGGCCCGGAACTCGTAGGCTTCACCGACCGCCATGGCACTCGCTGGAAGCTGTCGCTGGTGCCGCTCGGCGGCTACGTGAAATTTTTTGGTGACGAGGATGCCTCAAGCCGCCCCGATTCGGAAAATCTTGCACAGCTGAGCCCGGCCGAGCGCGCACAGACGCTGGCGGGAGCCGCTCTCTGGAAGCGCGCCGCAACGGTTGCCGCCGGCCCGATTGCCAATTTCATCCTCGCCATTGCGATCTTCGCCGTGCTGTTCGGCGTCTATGGCCGCATGATCTCCGACCCGGTCGTCGCCGAGGTGCGCCCCGACAGTGCGGCTTCGGAAGCCGGCGTCCTGCCGGGCGACCGTCTGGTGGCGCTGGACGGAACCGCCATCCGCACCTTCGACGATGTGCGCCGCTATGTCAGCATCCGCCCGGAAACGCCGATCGTGGTGACGGTCGAGCGCCAGGGAAAAAGCATCGATCTGCCGATGGTGCCGAAGCGCACCGATATTACCGACCAGTTCGGCAACAAGGTCGAAATGGGCCTGATCGGCATCGTCACCAACGAGCAGAGCGGCAACTTCCGCCACATCACCTATTCGCCGCTCGAGGCCGTGGGTGAGGGCATAGCGGAAACCGGCAACATCATCACCGGCACCTTCCATTACATCGGCAACCTGGTGACCGGCCGCATGAAGGCGGACCAACTGGGTGGGCCGGTCAGGGTGGCGCAGGCATCCGGCCAGATGGCTTCGCTTGGCATTTCGGCCGTCATTCAGCTGGCGGCGGTCCTGTCGGTGTCGATCGGCCTTTTGAACCTCATGCCGGTGCCCGTGCTCGACGGCGGGCATCTGGTCTTCTACGCCATCGAGGCGATCCGGGGAAAACCACTGGGCGCCGGCGCGCAGGAGGTTGCATTTCGCATCGGTTTGGCCATGGTGCTGAGCCTGATGGTGTTTGCAACCTGGAATGATATCAGTAATTTGATTGGTTGACAAAGTCGGTTGTAAACCAACTGTTTACCCTAATCGAAAAAAGCCGTGGCGATTGGGTCACGCCTTTAAAGGAAGTAAATAGAAATTAACGGGATACCTTGCTTGTAGGGCAAAAGCAGGTAAAACGACACACGTGGCCGGAGTCGGGGTTCCCCCCGCCGAGGACAACGGAAAAAGGTAAGAATTGAAAATGAAAGCTGGTTCAAAGTTTTTGAACGCAGTCTCGGCGTTTGCGCTGTCTGCTGGTGTTGCTGCGTCGGGTGCAGGTGTAGTCGTTCTGAGCTCGCCTTTGTCTGCGCAGGCTGCGACCATTCAGCGTGTCGAGGTGCGTGGTGCGCAGCGGTCCGGGCAGGAAGCTGTTCGCTCCAACCTGACGATCCGCCCAGGCGTCAATTTCTCCAATTCCGATATCGATGAATCGGTGAAGCGTCTTTACGCCACCGGTTATTTTTCCGACGTCAAGATCGCAGTCTCCGGTTCGACCCTCGTGGTGACGGTCAATGAAAGCCAGCTGGTCAACCAGGTGGTGTTCAACGGCAACCGCAAGATCAAGGACGACAAGCTGCAGGGCATCGTCAACACGCAGCCGCTCGGCCCCTATAGCGAAGCGCTGGTCACGGCAGACATCGCGCGCCTGAAGGAAGCCTATAAGGTCATCGGCCGCGGCGACGTTCAGATCACCACGCAGGTGGTTCCGGTCGGCCAGGGCCGCGTCAACATTGCCTTCGTCATCAACGAAGGTGATCGCACCAAGATCGCCGACATCAAGTTCATCGGCAACCAGGCCTATGGCAGCCGCCGCCTGCACGACGTGCTGGTGACGAAGGAATCCGGTCCGCTGTCCTTCCTGACCCGCAAGGACGTCTTCACCGACGACAAGCTGCGCGCTGATGAAGAAGCGCTGCGCCAGTTCTACTACAACCACGGTTATCCGGATTTCCGGATCGTGTCGTCCGATGCCGTTCTCAACGAAGCGAAGAACGAATACACGCTGACATTCACGGTCGAGGAAGGCCCGCGCTACACGTTCGGCAATGTCTCCGTCGAATCGACGGTCGACGGCATCAATGGTGCGGACCTGCAGGGTCTCGTGCAGACGAAGTCCGGCGATGTCTACAAGGCGAGCGACGTCCAGAAGTCGATGGAAGCCATCTCCAAGAAGGTTGCTGAAGCCGGCTATCCGTTTGCCCGCGTCACTCCGCGCGGCGACCGCAACTTCCAGACCAGCACGATCGGCCTGTCCTACCTGGTCGACCAGGGCGAGCGCGCCTATGTCGAGCGGATCGACATTCGCGGCAACACCCGCACCCGCGACTACGTCATCCGTCGCGAATTCGACATCAGCGAAGGCGATGCCTTCAACCAGACGATGATCACGCGCGCCAAGCGCCGCCTGGAAGCGCTGGGCTATTTCACCAAGGTCAACATCACCACGCAGCCGGGTTCGTCTGGCGATCGCGTCGTGATCGTGGTGGATGTCGAGGATCAGCCGACCGGTTCGTTCGGTATCGGTGCCGGCTATGCGGGCAATGATGGCGTCGTGCTGGAAGCCTCCATCGAGGAAAAGAACTTCCTCGGACGCGGCCAGTACATCCGCGTGGCAGCCGGTGGCGGCCTCGATAACGCCCGCACCTATTCCTTGAACTTCACCGAGCCCTATTTCCTCGGTTATCGCCTGGCGGCCGGTTTTGACCTGTTCAAGAGCCAGACGTCGTCGAACGACTATTACGACTATAACGAACAGGGCATCACCCTGCGCGTTACGGCGCCGATCACGGAAAATCTGGCGACGACCTTCCGCTACACCTACAAGGAAATCAAATACGAGGGCACGGATGACTGGCAGACCAACCTGTCGCAGCCGTTCCAGGATCTGGTTCGCGGCGGAACTTACGACCAGTCGTCGGTCTCGCAGACGCTGACCTACAACACGCTGGACGACAAGACGCTGCCGCGCGAAGGCATCTACGCAACCGTCACGCATGAATATGCCGGCCTCGGCGGCGATTCGGAGTTCTACAAGATCTACGGTCGTGCCCGCTACTTCCACCTCCTGTCGGATGAGCTGGACATTATCGGCCAGCTGTCGGTCGGTGCGGGTCATGTGATGTCGACGGGCGACAACCTGCACGTCTTCGACCAGTTCACCTTCGGCGGACGCCAGGTACGCGGCTTCAAGAACGATGGTATCGGTCCGCGTGTTGGTGAAGATGCCATCGGCGGCACCACCTACTTCAACGCTTCGGCGGAAGTGACCATGCCGATGCCGGCTGTGCCGGAAGATTTCGGCCTGCGCGCAGCCTTGTTCGCAGACGCCGGTTCGCTGTACGGCAACGATGTTCCGGTCACGAGCGGTACGGTCAATGGAACCGACAGTTCCATCCGTGCATCGGTCGGCGCCGGCATCACCTGGGCTTCGCCGTTTGGTGCACTCCGCTTCGATTACGCCGTGCCTGTTGCCAAGGAAGACTACGACGAAGAGCAGCGCTTCCGCTTCAGCATGGCAAACCAGTTCTGATCTTCTGCATCCAGAACCGCGGACTTTAAACTGTTCTGGAGCAATGGCTGATGGACAAGAACGACTTCTTTCCGCCGCATGATGGCGTAAGCCTGGGTGACTTGGCAGCGCATCTTGGGGCGGAACTTCTCGACCCGACACAGTCGGAGCGGCTCGTCCGCTCCGTCTCTCCGGTCTGGCGGGCGGGCGAGGGCGACGTCTGCTATATTCTGTCGCGCAAGCACCGTGCCGAACTCGAAACCTGCCGGGCATCCGCCATACTGTGCGATGAAGCGCTGCGCTCGGCTATCCCTGCCCATATTCCGGTTCTCCTGACGGCAAAGCCGCACGCCGCGTTTGCGCGGGCCGGGTCGCTGTTGCATCCCAAGGCGATGCAATCGCCGGCAACCGTCTCCGGAAGCGGCATTTCGCCTGCCGCGTACATCGATCCGACGGCGCGCCTGGAAGAGGGCGTGACCGTAGAGCCTATGGCCGTGATCGGAGCAAATGCCGAAATCGGCGGGGGCACCCGCATTTGCGCCGGTGCCGTGATCGGCGCGGATGTGCGCATCGGGCGCAACTGCTCGATTGCCGCCGGCGCCTCGGTGATCTGCGCACTCGTCGGCAATGGCGTGATCATTCATAACGGCGCACGCATCGGTCAGGACGGATTCGGCTTTGCGCCCGGTCCTGCCGGCATGCTGAAGATCGTGCAGATTGGCCGCGTCATCATCCAGGACAATGTCGAGCTCGGCGCCAATACGACGGTCGACCGCGGCGCCATGGACGATACGGTGATCGGTGAGGGCACCAAGATCGACAATCAGGTGCAGATTGCCCACAATGTAAAGATCGGCCGCCATTGCGCCATCGCCAGCGGGACTGGTATAGCGGGCTCGACGAAAATCGGCGACGGCGTGCAGATCGGCGGCGCGTCGGGCGTCAATGGACATATCACGATCGGCGACGGCGTGCAGATTGCGGCGATGAGCGGCGTTGTCGCTTCCATCCCCGCAGGGGCTCGATATGGCGGCATTCCAGCCCGCCCGATGCCCGATTTCCTGCGTGACCTCGCCGAGATCATGACGCGTTCGGATGAGCGCGCAAAGAAAAGAGGAGAGAGGAATGGCTGATCAGGAACAGGTCGTGCTTGATTCCGTGGATATCCTGGAAATCATGAAGCTGCTGCCTCACCGGTATCCGTTCCTGCTGGTTGACCGCATCATCGACATCGATGGTGACCTGAGCGCGATCGGCATCAAGAATGTGACGGCCAATGAGCCGCATTTCGCCGGCCATTTTCCCGAACGGCCGATCATGCCGGGCGTGCTTCTGATCGAGGCGATGGCGCAGACGGCCGGCGCGATCTGCGCGCGCAAGCAGGGCGAAACCGGCAATCTCGTCTACTTCATGACGATCGACAATGCCCGTTTCCGCAAGCCCGTCGTGCCGGGCGACCGCGTCGAATTCCATGTCGTCAAGCAGAAGCAGCGCGGCAATATCTGGAAATTCCATTGTGATGCCAAGGTCGATGGCGTTCTGGTGGCCGAGGCCGATATCGGGGCAATGATCCGCCCGAAGGACGCGGCATGAGCACGATCGCCGCCAGCGCCCGCATTCACAAGATGGCCGTTGTCGAAGATGGCGCGGTCATCGGCGAAAATGTCGTCGTCGGGCCGTTTTGCCAGGTCGGCCCGAAAGTGGTGCTGGGTGAGGGCGTCGAGCTTGTCTCGCATGCGGTGGTGACCGGTCGCACGGTGATCGGTCGCGGTTCCCGCATTTTTCCGATGGCCGTCATCGGGGGCGATCCTCAGAGCGTGCATCACGCTGGCGAGGAAACCACGCTCTTCGTGGGCGACAACTGCACCATGCGCGAAGGTGTGACCATGAACACCGGGACGGTGGATGGCGGCGGCACGACGGTCGTCGGCAACAACTGTCTGTTTCTGGCCAATTCCCATGTGGCGCATGATTGCCAGCTCGGCAATCATATCATCATGTCCAACAATGTGATGCTGGCCGGCCACGTGAAGGTGGAAGACCGCGTCATTCTGGGCGGCGGGGCGGCCGTTCACCAGTTCACCCGCATCGGCCGCCAGGCCTTTGTCGGCGGCCTTTCGGCCGTCAATTACGACGTTATTCCCTACGGCATGCTCAACGGCAATCCGGGACTTCTCGGCGGCCTGAACGTGGTCGGCATGACGCGCGCTGGCATCGATCGCGCCGTCATTCACCGCGTGCGCCGCGTCTTCAAGGACATTTTTGAAGGCGAGGGCTCGATCCGCGCCAAGGCGGCCGCCCTTCGCGACGATTATCTCGATTGCAGGGAAGCACTGGAAATCATCGATTTCATCGGTGTCGACAGTGACCGGGCCATTTCCTCGCCCCATCGCGGCAAGGCCTGAGACGGTGGTGCCGGTTTCGGTTCGAGACCGGGCGGGACGGCTTGCCATCATCGCCGGCGGCGGCTTTCTGCCTCTCTATGTCGCAGAAGCCGCGCGTGCGGCCGGCGACGAGCCGTTCGTCATCTGCCTGAAGAACGAAACCGACCGCGATTTCTCTTCCTTCGACCATGCCATCGCCGGCGTGGGGGATCTGGCACGCATCGAAAAGCTGGTACGGGAAAAGGGTGTTCGCCGGGTCGTGATGTCCGGTGCCGTGCGCCGGCGCCCGGAGTGGCGCGATATCCACCCGACCTGGCGCACGCTGATCCAGGTGCCGCATGTGGTCAAGACGCTGCTGTCGGGGGGTGACGACACGGTTCTACAGATGGTGATCGGCCTGTTCGAGGGCATGGGCTGCCAGGTGGTGGGCGTGCATGATATCGTGCCCGCACTTCTGGCCGACACCGGCGTCATGACCCGCCACCATCCGACGGGAGACGACGAGGGGGATATTCAGACCGCTGCGACGGCCGCACGGCTGCTTGGCGAACTCGATGTCGGGCAGGGCGCCGTGAGCGTCGGCGGGCGGATTGTTGCGCTGGAGGGCGTCGAAGGCACCGACCGCATGTTGCTGCGAGTGGCGGAGTTGCGCGGCGAGGGCCGGATTTCCGCCAGGCGTCGCGGCGTGCTGGTAAAACTCTGCAAGCCGCAGCAGGATGTGCGCGCCGACCTTCCCACCATCGGGCCCTCGACGATTCGCTCTGTTATTGCGGCTGGCCTCGGCGGCATTGCCGTGGAAGCGGGGCGGGCGCTGGTGCTCGACAAGCAGGAAATGCTGGCGCTTGCCGATGAGGCCGGCGTCTTCGTGTGCGGCATCGATGCGGGCCTTCCGGGACAGGGAATAAGATGAGCAAGCGCAGGCTGAAAGTGGCGGTGGTGGCCGGCGAAGTCTCGGGCGATCTGTTGGGCGCTGACCTGATTGCACAACTGAAACGCGCCTATCCGGGGCCGGTGGAACTGGTCGGCGTCGGCGGCGAGGCGCTGGAGGCCGAAGGCCTTGCGTCGATCTTCGATTTTTCCGATCTGTCGATCATGGGGCTCACGCAGGTTCTGAAACGCCTGCCGCTGATGATCAAAAGGCTGAAGCAGGCATCCGATGCCATCATCGCCGCACGACCCGATGTGCTGCTGATCATCGACAGTCCCGATTTTACCCATCGGGTGGCAAAGCGTGTGCGAAAGGTCCTGCCGGATCTGCCGGTGGTGGATTATGTGTGCCCAAGCGTGTGGGCCTGGAAGGAATATCGCGCCACGCAGATGCTGGACTATGTCGACCAGGTGCTGGCAGTTCTGCCCTTCGAACCGGAGGCGATGCGGCGCCTCGGAGGGCCGAAGACCGACTTCATCGGCCACAGGCTGACGGCTGATGCCAATGTGGTATCGGTGCGCGAGACGCGGCGCCTGAGCTCCTCGGTGCCGGCAGGAGACACGCAGAAAACAATTCTCCTGTTGCCCGGCTCGCGCGGGACTGAAATCCGTGCGCTGATGCCAGCCCTTAAAGATACCGCAGCACTGCTTGCCGCGCGCCATGACAGGCTGCGCCTCCTGCTGCCGACCGTGCCCCGCCAGGAGGCGCTGGTGCGCAGCCTCGTTGCCGACTGGGCGGTCAAGCCGGAGATCACCATCGGCGCACCCGATAAATGGCAGGCCTTTGCCCAAGCCGATGCCGCCATTGCCGCATCCGGCACCGTCACGCTGGAACTGGCGCTCTGCGGCGTGCCGACCGTGTCCATTTACAAGACGGATTTCCTGATCCGCATGATGGCGAACCGTATAAAGATATGGTCGGCGGCGCTGCCGAACCTGATTGCCGACCAGCCGGTCATTCCGGAGCATATCAACGACATGGTGCGCCCAGGTTATCTCTGCCGCTGGGCCGAATGCCTGTCCTTCGACACGCCGCAGCGGCGGGCCATGCTCGAAGGTTTTGCAGTGGTCTGGGACAGGTTGTCGACGGTCGTGGCGCCCGGCGAAGCAGGCGCGCGGCTGGTGCTGGAGCTTCTGGCAAGTCGGTATCCCACTGGCAGCGGCGCTTCCTGATCAAGACATCCGACGGCCTGGGACAAAGCCGCATGGGCCCTCACTTCCAGCTTTTCAGGGTCAATCCGAGGGCAAGGGCTACCACCAGGATGACGATGAGTGCAACCAGGAACCGTGTCACGAACAAACCGATGCTCGCGGCCGTGGTGATATGCAGATCGCGTTTGAACCATCGCACCTCAGCCTGACCATACCATGTGACGGCTGCCGCAAACAGGATGGCGCCTGTCGTGAGCCCCGCCTGATGCGGGATAAGCATGAGATCGAGGCCAATGCCGGCCACCAAGACAAAGAGCGCCGCCACATAGCACTGGCTATAAAACGGCGGTCGCAGTGTTTCCCGCGTCAACCTGATTTTCTTGCGTCTGACCAGCGTCACGGCCATCACCAGAGGCAGCACGCTAAAGATCACGCCGCGTGCAATCAGCAGATTGGCGGTTGACGACAGAATCGGCGGCAGCGTGGAATCGTCGTAGAGCGATGGGATCGCGTGGGATATCGACTGGGCCAGCAACAGCGTCAGAAGCAGGAAAAGTGGCGGGCTCAGCATATCGTCATACTGGTCCTGCGGCTTGTCTGCCAGTTCCTCATCGGCATAGCGCATCATGTAAAGCGGGTTGACGAGCGAACGCCGGATCGTCAGCGGATAGAAGATCAGCCAGGACACGACCTCGTAAAGAAGCTCTTCAAGAGACTTCAACAGCTTCATGAAATCCATGCTTTTCCTCCGGTATCCCGCTGCGACTGTAGCGCACATTCTCACGATAGCTTGTCCCAACGAGAGAATCATTCCGCCACGAAAAAGCCCGCGAAAAATTCGCGGGCCTTGATGTCAGGATAAATGTGGGCCGGCGTCTTAGCGCTTGGAAACCGGCACGTAATCGCGCTGGGCAGCGCCCGTGTAAAGCTGGCGCGGACGGCCGATGCGCTGCTGCGGATCTTCGATCATTTCGGCCCACTGGGCGATCCAGCCGACGGTGCGGGCAAGCGCGAAGAGAACCGTGAACATGGTGGTGGGGAAGCCCATCGCCTTCAGCGTGATGCCCGAATAGAAGTCGATGTTCGGATAGAGCTTCTTTTCGATGAAGTAGCTGTCGGTGAGCGCGATCTTTTCCAGCTCCATGGCAACCTGCAGCAGCGGGTCGTCCTTGTGGCCAAGCTCGTTCAGCACTTCATGCGTGGTCTTCTGCATGATCTTGGCGCGCGGATCGTAATTCTTGTAGACGCGGTGACCAAAGCCCATCAGGCGGAACGGATCGTTCTTGTCCTTGGCGCGGGCAATATATTCCGGGATACGGTCCGGCGTGCCGATTTCCATCAGCATGTTGAGAGCCGCCTCGTTGGCGCCGCCATGAGCCGGGCCCCAGAGGCAGGCAATGCCGGCCGCGATGCAGGCGAACGGGTTGGCACCGGAGGAGCCGGCCAGACGCACCGTGGAGGTGGACGCGTTCTGCTCGTGATCGGCATGCAGGATGAAGATGCGGTCCATGGCGCGGGCCAGAACGGGGTTCACCTTGTACTCTTCACACGGCACGGCAAAACACATGCGCAGGAAGTTCGATGCGTAATCGAGATTGTTCTGCGGATACACGAAGGGCTGGCCGATGTGGTACTTGTAGGCCATGGCCGCGATCGTCGGCATCTTGGCGATCATGCGCAGCGAGGCGACCATGCGCTGGTGCGGATCGGTGATGTCGGTCGAGTCGTGGTAGAAGGCCGACAGCGCGCCAACCGTGCCGACCATGACGGCCATTGGGTGGGCATCGCGGCGGAAACCGGTAAAGAAGCGGCTCATCTGCTCGTGCACCATGGTGTGGTGCGTGACGCGATGATCGAAATCCTTCTTCTGGGCTGCCGTCGGCAGTTCGCCGTACAGCAGAAGATAGCAGGTTTCCAGGAAGTCGCCGTGTTCGGCGAGTTGCTCGATCGGGTAACCGCGATGCAAGAGAATGCCTTCGTCACCGTCGATGAAGGTGATCTTGGATTCGCAGGATGCGGTCGAGGTGAAACCCGGGTCGTAGGTGAAGGCACCGGTGTTCTTGTAGAGTGCGCCGATGTCGATCACGTCCGGCCCGATCGTTCCCTTCTTGACCTGAAGGTCGACCGTTTTATCTCCCAATCCCAGATGTGCGCTTGTGTCCGTCATACTGATCCTCCGATGGGCGGAATGGCGCAAAACGCGCCAGATGAGTGAAGCCTCTGAAAGTAGCTATATGATCTAAAGCGTGCTGCCAAGCGCTTGGCGCGGGTAATTGTGCAGCGCGAAAACCGACGGCATACGGCAGCTTCGCGGCCAGGCAAGACCACATTCCGGCAGCGGGCCGGCAGCAGGCTCGATTAAATCGATCCAATCAGGGCGGGCGGTCAATCGCGGCCGAAAGCTGCGATTGACCGGGCGAGTTAAACAGGTGCAGGTTGTGTTTCGGTTAAGGTGGATGACCCGATTTCCGAGGAGGCGCGGTGGCGCAGGCGGACATCCCGGCAGGCGAATCGGTGCGCGAGACGATGGCGTTTTCGCGCAGTCTCCGGCTGCCCGTGAGAGCCTTCGAATCCCTTCCTCTCCCGTCCATTCAACACAACCGGGATCTCGACGCGACGGTTCTAGACGCACGCGAAAGTGATCGCGCGCCCTGGCCTGCGAAGGTGGCGGCATGGTGCGCGGAAGAGGAGGCGCATGGGCGCGCCTTCCTGTTTCTCCCGGTGTTTCTGGGGCTTGGCGCCATCCTCTGGCTGACGTCTCCCACGACGCCATCCACCGTTCCCGCCTTCTGCGCCCTGCCGCTGATCCTTGCGGCTGTCTTGCTGGCAAGAGCGGGCCGTCGCGTCATGTCCTGCTGCCTCCTGGTTCCCGGGTTGATCTGCGCGGGTGCGGCCCTTGCCGAGATCGAAAGCCTGCGCAACTCGACCATCCTCCTGGACGCGCCCGTGACCACACAGATCGAAGGCATTGTCGAAAAACGCGAGGCGGCCGCAAGCGGGCGCTGGCGCTATACGGTGCGCCTCATCTCCACTGCCGCACCGGTGATTGCCCGCCCGCCGGAGCGCGCGGTGATCCTCTCCCGCGCTGCACACAGACCGTTCGAGACCGGTGACCGCATCGCCGGCAAGGTGCGGCTGTCGCCCCCCTCGGGCCCTGCACTTCCGGGGCTGGCCGATTTCGCCTTCTCTGCCTATTTTCAAGGCACCGGCGCCGTGGGCTATTTCTATGGCCCGCCGCAGAGGCTTGGCACCGGCATCACGCAAAGCTGGACGACCACCGTCATCGGCAAGCTGTTCGAGTTGCGCAGCGACATCGGCACACGCATTCGCACGCTCGTGCCCGGAGACGCCGGTGCGTTTGCCGCAGCCATCGTGACCGACGAGCGCCGCGCCATTTCCGACAAGACCGTCGAGGCGCTGCGGGTGGCGGGTCTCGCGCATATCATCGCCATTTCCGGGCTCAACATGGCGCTTGCCGCCGGCATCTTCTTTGTCGGGGCGCGCCTGCTGCTCAGCGCATTTTCCGGTCTTGCCCAGGAGGTGGCGATCAAGAAGATCGCCGCCCTTGGCGCGATCGCCATGGTGACGGCCTATTACCTCATCTCCGGCTTTGGCGTGTCGGCCGAACGTGCCTATGTGATGATGGTGATCATGCTCGCCTCCGTGCTGTTCGACCGTCCGTCGATCAGCCTGCACAACGTGGCGCTTTCGGCCGTGGTGATTCTGGTGCTCACCCCTTCCGCGGTGCTTGGCCCGAGTTTCCAGATGTCGTTTTCCGCAACAGTCGCGCTGGTGGCGGGCTACGCCGCCTGGTCGCGCTTTCGGGGCGACCAGCACAATCCGCTCAGCGCCCGCCAGCCGCCGGTGCTTGCCGTCACCGCTGCCGTATCGGGCATGGTGGCAGGGGTGGTGATGACGTCGCTCATCGGATCGCTCTCCACCTCGATCTACTCGATCTCCCATTTCCATCGCATCGCAACCTACGGCCTTGCCGGCAACCTCGCGGCCATGCCGGTGATCTCGCTGATCGTCATGCCGGCCGGCATGCTGGGCATGCTGATGATGCCGTTCGGACTGGAGGCTCCGTTCATCAAGATCATGGGCTATGGCGTGCAGCTGGTCATTGCCATTGCAGAAACGGTGGCGGGCTGGGGCGGCGATGCGGCTGTCGGGCGCCAGAGCGTCTGGCTGCTTCCTCTTGCGTCGATTGGCTTTCTCCTCCTCGTTCTCCTGCGCACCCGATTGAAGCTGGTCGGTGCGGCGATTATGGCCGTAGCACTGACCGTCTCTTTCTGGCCCAGAGGTGCAGCGCGTCCCGACCTCCTGGTGTCCGACGATGCGACCCTCGTGGCCCTCGTCGAGGAGAATGAGGCGGCCGTCAGCCGCCGCACGCCACCCGAATTCACCTATCGCCAATGGCAAAATGCCTTGATGATCGACAAGACCCTGCATCCCATCATGGCGAAATCCTCCGCCGGACCGCTCCCGGCATCATCCGACCTATCCTCAAAGCCCGCGATGCGGCCGCTTGCAGGCGCGAAAAACAACCCATCGAAAGCATCGGCTGAGGACCGCGCAGATCGAACGCCCGCAGCCGGCGCCATCGACCTGCTCGCCGAAGACATCCCGCCGCCGGAACCGCCGGCGCGCGACGGCCGTGCGCCAGAAAATATCGACAATCCAGACAATCAAGCGCGGGCGCTCAGCACGCAGGAACGGCGCGAGGCGGCGGTGGCGATGGCCGATGCATTCCGTACCGCGCCGGCTGGCCGATTCGCCTGCCTCGCCCGGATCGGCTGCTTTGCCCGCTCCGCAGACAAGATCCGCATCGCGGTAATCGAGGATGCCCGCTATGCCGGAACCGCCTGCGACACCTCCGACATCGTCATTGCCGCCCGCGCCCGTTTCGAAACCTGCCGCTCCGGCGCGCTAATGCTGACGGAAAAGACGCTCCGCAAGACGGGTGCCCTGGAAATCCGCTTTGCGCAGAGCGCCACGCGCGCCAATTGGACGGCAACAGCCGCCAATGTCGGCCATTCACGCCCGTGGAGCCTGCACCGCAGCTACGACTGGAAGACGCGCCGTTTCGACGACACGCTCCCGCAACCCGTCTCCGCCCTGCTTAATGGTAGCGACGGATAAGACCGACCAGCTTGCCCTGGATCTTGACCCGGTCTGGACCAAAAATACGGGTCTCATAGGCAGGGTTTGCCGCCTCGAGCGCAATCGAGGCGCCCTTGCGACGAAACCGCTTCAGCGTGGCTTCCTCGTCATCGACCAGCGCCACGACGATGTCGCCGGGCGTTGCCGTACTGCCGTTGCGGATGATGACGGTATCGCCGTCGAGAATCCCCGCCTCGATCATCGAATCGCCCTTGACCTCCAGCGCATAATGTTCGCCGGTGCCCAGCATTTCGATCGGCACGCTGATGGCATGCGTATTGTTCTGGATGGCCGAGATCGGCACGCCGGCTGCGATGCGTCCCATGACGGGAACGGTGGCAGAACCGCTATACTCTTCCACCGGCGGCGCGGGCGGGGCAGGGCGCGCGGCCGGCGTCTTGCCAAGGCTGCCTTCGATGACGCTCGGCGAAAAGCCGCGCCGAGGTTGGGCCGGCGGCACATAGGATTCCGGCAGCTTGATCACCTCGAGCGCCCGCGCCCGGTTCGGCAACCGCCGAATGAAGCCACGTTCCTCGAGTGCCGTGATCAGCCGGTGAATGCCCGATTTCGAGGCGAGATCGAGCGCATCCTTCATCTCGTCGAAGGAGGGGGGCACGCCCGCTTCCTTCATTCGTTCGTGAATGAACAGGAGCAGTTCCTGCTGTTTGCGTGTGAGCATGAAGACAACCTCGAAGGGAAACAAATCCAGAACGAACACTATATGTTCCACATGTGTTCCGCAAGCCCTGAAAAGTCGGTGAAAACGCTGTCTAGCCGCGGTTTGTCGCGGCAAGCAGCGAGCGCTAAGCTTGCGCCGATCCATTCTGGAGAGAATCATGCCGCGTCTTATCGATCATCTTGTCCTGCCGGTCTCCTCGCTTGTCATCGCTCGCGCGCGGCTGGAGCGATTGGGCTTCACCGTAGCCCCCGATGCCGTCCACCCGTTCGGCACGCAGAACGCCTGCGTCTTTCTGGCGGACGGCACCTATCTCGAGCCGCTGTCCGTCGGAGATCCGGTCAAGGCCGCGGAGACAGCTGCGCAGGGCAACGAGTTTACCCGCCGCGACCGCATCTTCCGCGACGCGGTGGGCGAGGACGGGTTTTCCGCGCTGGTGGTATCGTCACAGGATGCCGTGGCCGACCGCGCGCGGTTCGCATCGGCCGGCATCGGCGGCGGCGATTTGCTTGAGTTTTCCCGCGGCGCACGCACGGCAGACGGGCGGGATGTGGTCGCAAGTTTTCGCCTTGCCTTTGCCGAAACGGAATCGAAAGCCTTCTTCTTGTTTGCCTGCGAGCGGCTGAACCCGCTGCCGGCAGACCGAGCGCATCTGGAGCGGCATGCCAACGCCGTGCTCGGCCTTCGCGGCCTGCTGCTCGTCGCCGAGCGGCCGAAGGCCGTGCAAGCCGTTCTGGAAACCATCCTGGATGCCGCGGCACGACCGGTCGAGCATGGTTTCCTGATAGAGGCCCCGAACGGCTTTGTGTCTGTCGAGGAGCCTCGGGCCGTCGAAGCGCATCTGGGCAGCGCGGCCGCCTCTGTGGGGGGCACGACTGAGGTCGCAGAGCCTCTGCAGGGCGCTGCTCTCATCTTTGCCACGGGGGATCTTGCCGTGACAGCGCAATGGCTTGCTGATAAGGACGTGGCTTTCGAGAAGAGTGGCACGCGCATTGTCGTTGCCGCAGCCCCCGGTCAGGGTGCTGCCTTCGTATTTGAGGAGTGATCATGACCGTCACAGCCAATCCAGAGGTTTCCGTCGGCGAAGGCTCGGCCCGCGTCGTATTTTCCAACACCGGCCGCCTGTCGCTGATTGCCGGTCCCTGCCAGATGGAAAGCCGCGATCACGCCTTCATGATGGCCGGCGCCATCAAGGAGATCTGCGACGAACTGGGCCTCGGTCTTGTCTACAAATCCTCGTTCGACAAGGCCAACCGCACGTCGATTGCCGGCAAGCGCGGCATCGGCCTTGATGCCGCCATGGAGATTTTCGCCGACCTCAAGAAGGAATACGGCTTTCCGGTGCTGACGGACATCCACACCGAAGAACAGTGCGCGGTGGTGGCCGAGACGGTGGATATTCTGCAGATCCCGGCATTTCTGTGCCGCCAGACCGATCTTCTGGTGGCTGCGGCAAAGACGGGGCGCGTGGTGAATGTCAAGAAGGGCCAGTTCCTGGCGCCCTGGGACATGAAGAACGTACTGGCGAAGTTCACCGAAAGCGGCAACCCGAATGTGCTGTTGTGCGAACGCGGCGCCTCCTTCGGCTATAACACGCTGGTCTCCGACATGCGCTCGCTGCCCATCATGGCATCGCTTGGGGCACCGGTCATCTTCGATGCGACGCATTCGGTGCAGCAGCCGGGCGGGCAGGGCGGCTCGACCGGCGGTCAGCGCGAATTCGTCGAAACGCTGGCGCGGGCAGCCGTTGCGGTCGGCGTCGCCGGCGTTTTCATTGAAACGCACGAAGATCCGGACAATGCCCCATCGGACGGACCCAACATGGTGCACCTGAAGAACCTGAAGGGGCTTCTGGAAAAGCTTCTCGCATTCGACGCCGTTGCTAAATCCTGACGGATGAGACGGGGCGGCCCGATGCTCGCCCCGTCAACAATTCGCTCTTGTCCGGCCGCGTCGCCCTAAGAGGCCATCCGGCTGCGGCCTGCCTGCCTCTGGCCACCGACGTTGAAGCGGGCGAGATGCTGGCCAAGCCGTGCGGTGTGGCGATTGAGGTCCCCGCAGGCGGCACTGGTTTCTTCCGCCATCGCGGCGTTCTGCTGCGTCACCTGGTCCATCCGGTTGACCGCTTCACTCACTTCGGCGAGCGCATGTGCCTGTTCGCCGGCGGCTGACACGATGTTGCCGATGAGGTCGTTGACCGACTGGATCTGCTGCTCGATGTCGCCCAGGGACTGGCCGGTGCGGTGCACCAGCGCCACCCCGGCATCCACCTGTTTTGACGAAGTATCGATCAACTGGCGGATTTCCCGGGAAGCGCCGGCGGAACGGCCGGCCAGTTCGCGCACTTCCTGCGCCACCACGGCAAAGCCCTTGCCTGCTTCCCCGGCGCGGGCGGCCTCGACACCGGCATTCAGCGCCAGAAGGTTGGTCTGGAAGGCGATCTCGTCGATCACGCCGATGATCTGGCGGATCTGGTTCGACGAATCTTCGATTCTTGCCATGGCATCGACGGCTTCCCGCACAACCAGATTGGAGTTTTCCGCGCTTGCACGGGTGCCGGACATGCGGTTGCTGGCTTCTCGCGCGCGGTCGGTCGTGGTGCGGACGGTGGTGGTAATTTCGGCAAGCGCCGATGCCGCCTGCTCCAGCGAGGAGGCCTGCGATTCGGTGCGCCTCGACAGGTCGTCGGTGCCATGGGCGATGCTGAGGGCGCCGGTTTCAACGGACCGCATGGCATCGCCGATTTCAATCATCGCGTCTTCAAGCGTTTGCAGGCTGCCGTTGAATTCCTGCCGCAGCTTTTCATAGTCGCTGGCAAAGGGAGCGGAAAGGCGGTTGGTGAGATCGCCGGTGGCCAGCCGCCCGAGGCCGGCGCTGAGCGCCGTGATCACGCCGGCGCGGGTGGCATCTTCCTCGGCGCGACGGGCATTTTGCTGGCGCTCGGCACTTAATCCGCGCTCCCGCTCCACCTCCTGCCGCTGGCGCGCGGCAATGCGCTCCTGGGCGTTGCCGCGAAAGACCGTTACGGCGGCCGCCATTTCGCCGATCTCATCACCACGCCCATCATAGGGAACCGGTTTCGAATAATCGCCGCCGGCAAGGATGCTCATGTAATCCCGCATGCCGCGCAATGGCCGGATTGCGCGCCGGTGGAGGCCGATCAGGCCTGCCACCAGAAGGCCAAGCGCCGCCAGACCCGCGGCATATGAGGCCGCGTTCTGGGTGACGGTTTCCTCTGCGGCCTGCTTTTCAGTCGATGAAAGCCGCTGATTGGCTGCGGCCACCAGGGCATCCACCTCGGCGCGATGGACTTCGAACGCGGACTTCAGACTGTTGACGGCGGCGCGGATCGCAGCCGGATCGCCGCCGGCAACGGCGCGCGCGTAGTCGTTATCGAGGATATTCCAAAACCTGTCGCCGCTGGGCTGCACTTTTTCAGCCAGCTGCTGCTTGAACTGCGTGCCAAGCGTCGATGTCGCCCAGAATGTCTTTCGGGCATCATAGTCCTTGTGCAGCAGCGCGATCCGCTTCAGATTTTCCGCCGCAAGCTCCGGATGGTAGGCTCCTTCCGTTGCCAGAAGATAGGTCTCCACCAGAAACAGGGGTGGCGGTAGAATATCGGCAACGAGATCCTTGCCATGGATGATCTGCTCATAGACGGGACCGTTCACCCGCAGCCGGTCGAAAGCGGAATTCTGGATGCCGATGGCGGCGGAAACACCGGTACCGACCAGAAGGCCGAACAGGAGGAGGCTGCGCGAGATGGTGAGGGTCATGAAGGATCCGGTTGCAATAAGCGTGTCGACCATAGGCGCACGCCTGGCCAGGCTGAGCCTATCAGCAACTATGCATCGGAGCCGTTACCAAATGACAAATGCCAAATTTACTGTTGGGCCCAACTTATTGGATTGACGCGAGAAAATGCAACTGCATCAGCCGCCTTCACCCCGGTAGACAGCTCTCGCGGCGCGCGCCGGCGAGACACTGTCATACGCCTGCCATTGTATTTTCCGTCTCTTGGATTAAGACAGTCGGTGATTTCCACCGCATCAGAGCAGGAATAGCCAATGACAGCCATTACCGACATCATCGCCCGCGAAATCCTCGATAGCCGCGGCAACCCGACCGTCGAAGTCGATGTCCATCTCGAGGACGGCAGCATCGGCCGCGCGGCCGTTCCGTCGGGTGCTTCGACGGGCGCGCACGAAGCGGTTGAACTGCGCGATGGCGGCAAGCGCTATCACGGCAAGGGTGTCGAAAAGGCGGTCGAAGCCGTCAACAGCGAGATCTTCGATGCCATCGGCGGCCATGATGCGGAAAACCAGATCCTCATCGACACGCTGATGAGCGAGCTGGACGGCACGCCGAACAAGTCGCGCCTCGGCGCCAACGCCATCCTCGGCGTGTCGCTCGCCGTTGCCAAGGCCGCAGCCGAATCGGCCGGCCTGCCGCTGTTCCGTTATGTCGGCGGCCCGAATGCCCGCCTGCTGCCGGTGCCGATGATGAACATCATCAATGGCGGCGCCCATGCCGACAACCCGATCGATTTCCAGGAATTCATGATCATGCCGGTCGGTGCGGACAGCATCCGTGACGCCGTCCGCATGGGCTCCGAAGTTTTCCACGTTCTGAAGAAGGAACTGGCTGCCGGTGGTCACAACACGAACGTCGGCGACGAAGGCGGCTTTGCGCCGGGCCTGAAGAGCGCCCCGGAAGCGCTCGACTTCATCATGAAGTCGATCGAAAAGGCTGGCTATCGGCCGGGTGACGACATCCAGCTGGCGCTCGACTGCGCCTCGACGGAATTCTTCAAGGACGGCAAGTACGCGCTTGAAGGCGAGGGCCGCACGCTCGAGCCGGAAGCCATGGCCGAGTACCTCGCAGAACTGGCCGCCAAGTATCCGATCATCTCGATCGAAGACGGCATGGCCGAAGACGACTGGGACGGCTGGAAGTACCTCACCGACAAAATCGGCTCCAAGGTGCAGCTGGTCGGCGACGATCTGTTCGTGACCAATTCCGCGCGCCTGCGCGACGGCATCAAGATGGGCGTTGCCAACTCCATCCTCGTCAAGGTCAACCAGATCGGCTCGCTCACCGAAACGCTGGATGCCGTGGAAACCGCGCACAAGGCCGCCTACACCGCCGTCATGTCGCACCGCTCGGGCGAAACGGAAGATTCGACCATTGCCGATCTCGCCGTTGCCACCAATTGCGGGCAGATCAAGACCGGCTCGCTGTCGCGTTCGGACCGGATTGCCAAGTACAACCAGTTGATCCGCATCGAGGAACTACTCGGACCGCAGGCAACCTTTGCCGGCCGTTCGGTGCTGAAGGCCTGATCCGACGGCTTTGACGCAGAAGACATGATCATGGAACGGGCGGTGACCGGTGGGTTTGCCGCCCGTTTGCGTTTTACACGCTTTGGCACCGGCTGACGGCCGCATCTAAGACCCGCCAATATTTCCGACAGGGTGTCGCAAGTGGCCCGGGTTCAACGATTGATTAAGCAAGTTGTGCGAATGTGAGGTCCTGGTAATGCGTTTCAGGATCTTGCTCGCATGTGGACGAGACATCACAAGGAACGGAAATTCGGTCGTCTGGTGCTTCCCGTCATCACGATCGCCTTCCTCTCTTATTTCGGATATCATTCGGTGCATGGCGACCTCGGCCTGATCGCCACGGAAAAGTTCGAGAAGATGCGCGCCGAGCGCGCCGGCGAACTGGCAAAGCTCACCACCAAGCGCAAGGCGCTGGAGCGGCAGGTCGAATTGCTGAGCGATGGCTCACTGGAAAAAGATATGCTCGATGAAACGGCGCGCTATCAGCTGAACGTGTCGCGCGCGGACGAAATCGTTGTGTTCAACAGCTACTTCTGAATTAACCGGAATCTGGTTAATCTTCCTTTTTCCCTGATTTTTCATGGTTTTATATATCATGTGAGCCATGCATTTATGGCATTGCTGGGGCGTGTTTTCTTGCCTATGTTGATGGCAACCAAACAAACACGCAGGGAGGTTAGTGCATGGCGCCCAAGCAAGTCGCGTCCGCGGCCGGTCGAAAGATGGCAGCGAAGCCTGCAAAGAGCAATGGCGGCGCAATCGCCGAGTTCGACAAGGCCGAGGAACTGAAGGCCTATCGGGAGATGCTCCTCATTCGCCGATTCGAGGAAAAGGCCGGCCAGCTCTACGGCATGGGCTTCATCGGCGGTTTCTGTCACCTCTACATTGGCCAGGAAGCTGTCGTCGTCGGCATGCAGATGGCGCTGAAGGATGGCGATCAGGTCATCACCGGTTATCGTGACCACGGTCATATGCTGGCCTGCGGCATGAGTGCACGCGGCGTCATGGCAGAACTCACCGGTCGTCGCGGCGGTCTTTCCAAGGGGAAGGGCGGCTCGATGCACATGTTCTCCAAGGAAAAGAATTTCTACGGCGGTCACGGCATCGTCGGTGCACAGGTGTCGCTCGGCACCGGTCTCGGCTTTGCCAACAAGTATCGCGGCAATGACAATGTCTCGCTCGCCTATTTCGGCGATGGCGCGGCAAACCAGGGCCAGGTCTATGAGAGCTTCAACATGGCGCAGCTGTGGAAGCTTCCGGTCATCTACGTGATCGAGAACAACCGCTACGCCATGGGCACGGCCGTCTCGCGCGCCTCCGCCCAGACCGATTTCTCGCAGCGCGGCGCCTCCTTCGGCATTCCCGGCATCCAGGTGGATGGCATGGACGTGCGCGCGGTGAAGGCTGCTGCTGACGAAGCTGTCGAGCATTGCCGCTCTGGCAAGGGTCCGATCATTCTGGAAATGCTGACCTACCGTTACCGTGGTCACTCCATGTCCGACCCGGCGAAGTATCGCTCCAAGGATGAAGTGCAGAAGATGCGCTCCGAACATGACCCGATCGAGCAGGTGCGTCTGCGTCTGGTGGAAAAGGGCTGGGCCTCGGAAGACGAGCTGAAGGCCATCGACAAGGACGTCCGTGACGTCGTGGCCGACAGTGCCGATTTCGCCCAGGCCGATCCGGAGCCGGATGTATCCGAGCTTTACACCGACATCCTGCTGTAATTCGGGGAGGGAACCTCATGCCTATCAATATCCTGATGCCCGCCCTCTCTCCGACCATGGAAGAAGGCACGCTGTCCAAGTGGCTGAAAAACGAGGGCGACAAGGTCGTCTCCGGCGACGTGATCGCCGAAATTGAAACCGACAAGGCCACCATGGAAGTGGAAGCCGTCGACGAAGGCGTCATCGGCAAGCTGCTGATTTCCGCCGGCACGGAGAACGTCAAGGTCAACACACCGATCGCCGTGCTGCTGCAGGACGGTGAAAGCGCCGATTCGATTGGGTCTTCGGCACCGAAGGCCGATGCCGACACGCCGGCCGCCACCTCCGACGCTGCCGGCGGCAAGGCCCGCCAGTCGACGGAAGAGCCGACGGCCACCACGGACACCGCCAAGGTTCCGGCAGCCCCGAAGGTTGATGTTGCAAGCGACCCGGACATTCCGGCCGGCACCGAAATGGTGATGACGACGGTGCGCGAAGCATTGCGCGACGCCATGGCCGAAGAAATGCGCCGCGATGGCGATGTCTTCGTCATGGGCGAGGAAGTGGCCGAATACCAGGGCGCCTACAAGATCACGCAAGGCCTCCTGCAGGAATTCGGCCCCCGCCGCGTCGTCGACACGCCGATCACCGAGCATGGCTTTGCCGGCGTCGGCGTCGGCGCCGCCATGGCCGGCCTGAAGCCGATCGTCGAGTTCATGACCTTCAACTTCGCCATGCAGGCGATCGACCAGATCATCAACTCGGCAGCGAAGACGCTCTACATGTCCGGCGGCCAGATGGGCGCGCCGATGGTGTTCCGTGGTCCGAACGGTGCGGCCGCCCGCGTTGCCGCCCAGCACAGCCAGGATTACGCCGCCTGGTACAGCTCGATTCCGGGCCTCAAGGTCATCATGCCCTACACGGCAGCCGACGCGAAAGGCCTCCTGAAGGCGGCCATCCGCGATCCGAACCCGGTTGTCTTCCTCGAAAACGAAATTCTCTACGGCCAGTCCTTCGAAGTGCCGAAGCTCGATGATTTCGTTCTGCCGATCGGCAAGGCGCGCATTCACCGCGCCGGCAAGGACGTCACCATCGTCTCCTGGGGCATCGGCATGACCTATGCGGTCAAGGCTGTTGCCGAGCTGGAACAGGCCGGCATCGACGTTGAACTGATCGACCTGCGCACCATCCGTCCGATGGACCTGCCGGCGATCATCGAATCGGTGAAGAAGACCGGCCGTCTGGTCACCATCGAGGAAGGCTATCCGCAGGCCTCCGTCGGCGATTTCATCGCCAACCGGGTGCAGCGCGAAGCCTTCGACTATCTCGATGCGCCGGTGCTGACGATTGCCGGCAAGGACGTGCCGATGCCTTACGCGGCCAATCTCGAAAAGCTGGCTCTGCCGAATGTCGGCGAAGTCGTTCAGGCCGTCAAAGCCGTCTGCTACAAATAAGGGAAGGGCGGAAAGATGCCAATCAACATCACGATGCCCGCCCTCTCTCCCACGATGGAAGAGGGCAACCTCGCCAAGTGGCTGGTCAAGGAGGGCGACACGGTGAAGTCCGGCGACGTCATCGCCGAGATCGAAACCGATAAGGCCACGATGGAAGTCGAAGCGGTCGATGAAGGCACTGTTGCCAAGATCGTCGTTGCCGCCGGCACCGAAGGCGTGAAGGTCAATGCGCTGATTGCCATTCTTGCCGCAGACGGCGAGGATGTGGCGACGGCTGCCGCCGGTGGCGGTTCTGCAGCACCGGCGCCGAAGGCGGAGGCTGCTCCGGCAGCGAAGGCCGAGGCCGCAGCGCCAGCCGAAAAGGTGGAAGCTGCCCCGGCTGCTGCAAAGGCTGAAGCTGCACCCGCATCGTCCGGTGAGCGCGTCTTCTCCTCGCCGCTCGCCCGCCGCGTTGCCAAGGAAGCCGGCGTCGATATTGCCAAGGTTTCCGGCTCCGGTCCGAAGGGCCGCGTCATCAAGGCCGACGTGGAAAAGGCTGTGGCCGGCGGTTCCACCAAGGCGGCGCCTTCTGCCGCACCGGCTGCTGCTCCGGCACCGGCTGCTGCGCCGACGCTTGCAAAGCCCGCTTCCGACGATGCCGTGCTCAAGCTGTTCGACCCGAGCTCCTACGAGCTTGTGCCGCATGACGGCATGCGCAAGACGATCGCCAAGCGCCTCGTCGAATCCAAGCAGACGATCCCGCATTTCTATGTGACGGTCGATTGCGAACTGGATGCGCTGCTGGCACTGCGTGCGCAGCTCAACGATGCCGCCCCCCGCAAGGATGGCGCACCGGCCTACAAGCTCTCAGTCAACGACATGGTGATCAAGGCCATGGCACTTGCGCTGCGCGACGTGCCGGATGCCAACGTCTCCTGGACGGAAGCCAACATGGTCAAGCACAAGCATGCCGATGTCGGCGTGGCCGTGTCGATCCCCGGCGGCCTGATCACCCCGATCATCCGCAAGGCCGAAACCAAGACCCTGTCTGCCATTTCGGCGGAGATGAAGGATCTCGGCAAGCGGGCCAAGGATCGCAAGCTGAAGCCGGAAGAGTATCAGGGCGGCACCACCGCCGTGTCCAACATGGGCATGATGGGCGTCAAGAACTTCGCAGCCGTCGTCAACCCGCCGCATGCCACCATCCTGGCCGTCGGCGCGGGTGAGGAGCGGGTCGTGGTCAAGAACGGCGAGATGAAGATCGCCAACGTCATGTCCGTGACACTGTCGACTGACCATCGCTGCGTCGATGGCGCGCTCGGGGCCGAACTGCTCGGTGTCTTCAAGCGCTACATCGAAAATCCGATGGGCATGCTGGTCTGACCCGGGAGCGGCCGATGCAAACCGTTCTCGCCTTCGGCGACAGCCTGACCTGGGGCTATGACCCGGACACACTGTCGCGCCACGCCTATGAGGACCGTTGGCCGAGCGTGCTGGAAGGCGCGCTCGGGCCGTCTGTCCGGGTGATACCCGAGGGCCTGAATGGGCGCACCACCGCCTATGACGATCATCTCGCCGATTGCGAGAGGAACGGCGCGAAACTTCTGCCGAGCCTTCTGGAGACGCATGCGCCTCTGGATCTCATCATCATCATGCTGGGCACCAATGATCTGAAGCGGGGGCCGGCCGGATCGGCCTTTGCGGCGGTGCGCGGCATGAAGCGGCTGGTCAATCTGGTCTACTACCATGTCTGGGGCAGCGATTTCGACGCACCGGACATCCTGCTCGTTTCGCCGCCGAAAATTTGCGAGACGGCCAATGTGCCGTTTGCGGCAATGTTTCGCGATGCGCTGGAAGAGTCCGCCATGCTGGCGAGCCTCTACCGCGATCTCGCCGACGAGATGGGCTGCAGCTTTTTTGATGCGGGATCGGTGTGCCAGACCACGCCGCTCGATGGCATTCACCTCGATGCAGAAAATACCCGGGCGCTCGGACGGGGTCTGGAGCCGGTCGTGCGCATGATGCTGGGGCTTTGAGGCCCAGTCGGTTTGATCAGGGTCAAGGAGAGGAAAAGCCTGTGGTTGCACTATGACATCTCATCCCGAACGGAGGACATGTCATGTCGAACACACCCCATCACCTTGCGGAAGAATTTCCGGATCATCTGGTGCTGATGCGGCACTTGAGGGAGACGGACGGTCATTTCCACCGGCTTGCGGTGGAATATGAAGACATCAATCATCGCATTCATCGGGCCGAAACCGATATCGAGCCCAGCGATGATCTTTTCGTGGCAGAGCTGCGCAAGCAGCGCCTGGCAGTGAAGGACGAACTGTACGGGATGTTGACGCTGGCCGAGCCGAGGCCCGAGACCATCGAGGTCTAGGCGGCTAAGGCAGCGCCCGCTCCCGGATAAAAGAACAGGAAACGGCTTTGGCCGTATTTCGAGATCATCCAAGGAGTGGAAGCGCCATGGCTCAGTCCTACGACATCATCATCATCGGCTCGGGTCCGGGCGGCTATGTCACCGCCATTCGGGCAGCCCAGCTCGGGCTGAAGACGGCCATCGTCGAGCGCGAGCATCTGGGCGGCATCTGCCTCAACTGGGGCTGCATCCCGACGAAGGCGCTGCTGCGCTCCGCCGAGATCCTGGATCATGCCAATCATGCAAAATCCTTCGGCCTGACGCTGAACGGCTCGATGACGGCGGATGTGAAGGATGTCGTGGCCCGCTCGCGCGGCGTCTCCGCACGCCTCAACGGCGGCGTCGGCTTCCTCATGAAGAAGAACAAGATCGACGTGATCTGGGGCGAAGCAAAGCTGACCAAGCCCGGCGAGATCGTGGTCGGCCCGATGACGAAGCCGGTCGTTCAGCCGCAGAACCCGGTGCCGAAGGGCGTGCTGGGCGAGGGCACCTACACGGCCAAGCATATCATCGTTGCAACCGGTGCCCGCCCGCGGGCGCTGCCCGGCATCGAGCCGGACGGCAAGCTGATCTGGACCTATTTCGAGGCGATGAAGCCCGACTTCATGCCAAAATCCATGGTCGTCATGGGCTCAGGCGCCATCGGCATCGAGTTTGCCTCCTTCTATCGCTCCATGGGCGTCGATGTGACGGTGGTTGAACTGATGGCGAACATCATGCCGGTCGAGGACGTGGAAATCTCCACCTTCGCCCGAAAGCAGCTGGAAAAGCGCGGCCTGAAGATCATCACCGAAGCCAAGGTGTCCAAGGTCGAGAAGGGCGCCGATTCGATCACGGCGCATATCGAGACCAAGGACGGCAAGACCCAGACGATCACCGCCGATCGCCTGATCTCGGCCGTTGGCGTGCAGGGCAATATCGAAAATCTCGGCCTTGAAGCGCTCGGTGTAAAGACCGATCGCGGCTGCATCGTCATCGATGGCTATGGCAAGACGAACGTGCCGGGCCTCTATGCGATCGGCGACGTGGCCGGTCCGCCGATGCTGGCCCACAAGGCCGAGCACGAAGGCGTCATCTGCGTTGAAAAGATCGCCGGCGTTCCGGGCGTCCACCCGATGGACAAGGCGAAGATCCCCGGCTGCACCTATTGCAACCCGCAGGTCGCCTCGGTCGGCCTGACGGAAGCCAAGGCCAAGGCGGAAGGCCGCGACATCCGCGTCGGCCGCTATTCCTTTGCCGCCAACGGCAAGGCGATCGCGCTGGGCGAGGACCAGGGCATGGTGAAGACCATTTTTGACAGGAAGACGGGCGAACTCATCGGCGCGCATATGGTCGGCGCGGAAGTCACCGAACTGATCCAGGGTTTTGTCATCGCCATGAACCTCGAGACGACCGAGGAAGAGCTGATGCACACCATCTTCCCGCATCCGACGCTGTCGGAAATGATGAAGGAAAGCGTGCTCGACGCCTATGGCAAGGTCTTGAACGCCTGAGGGCGGACATATCCGCAGACCCGGCGCGAGGATGCGCCGGTGCGTGAGGAAAGATAAGAATCCGGTCTTTCCGGCAAGGCGGGAAGACGGTGGTGTCTGAGGATGAAGGGCGTTCGTCTCTCATCCGGGCTCCATCACGGCATGCATTGCGATTTGGTTCCGCAGGGGCCATATGGAACATGCACATACGGAAAGGGCGATCATGGAAGGCTTGGGCTTCTTGGGAACGATCATCATTGGCGGTCTGGCCGGCTGGCTGGCCGGCATGCTGATGGATCTGCGCTTCGGCGTCTTCATGAATATCGTCATCGGCGTTGTCGGGGCGGCCCTGGCGACCGCCATTCTGGAGCGTGCCGGCATATGGGTGGAGCCCGGTGCCTGGGGTGGTTTGGTCACCGGTTTCATCGGCGCCTGCGCTCTGCTATTTGTCGCCAAACTTGTGAGACGCTAAAGCCGCCCGAAGCGGTCAGGAAAGCAATTCGTCATGGTTACAATTCTTGACAGGATCTCGCCCGCCGACGAGACCAAGCGTGCCCGCCACCCGGAAAAGGCGCACCGCCCCGATACGGAGGTGATGCGCAAGCCGGAATGGATCCGCGTCAAGGCGCCGACCTCCAAGGGCTACCAGGAGACCCGTGAACTGGTGCGCAGCCACAAGCTTGTGACCGTGTGCGAGGAGGCCGGCTGCCCAAATATCGGCGAGTGCTGGGACAAGAAGCACGCGACCTTCATGATCATGGGCGAGATCTGCACCCGTGCCTGCGCCTTCTGCAATGTGGCAACCGGCAAACCGAACGCGCTCGACCAGGACGAGCCGGAAAACGTCGCAAAGGCCGTCAAGCAGATGGGCCTCAGCCACGTCGTCATCACCTCCGTCGACCGCGATGATCTGGACGATGGCGGCGCCGAGCATTTCGAAAAGGTGATATGGGCGATCCGTGCGGCCTCGCCGCTGACGACGATCGAAATCCTGACGCCGGACTTTTTGAAGAAGCCGGGCGCGCTGGAACGCGTCGTGGCCGCCAAGCCCGATGTCTTCAACCACAATATGGAAACGGTGCCCGGCAATTATCTGACGGTGCGGCCCGGGGCGCGCTATTTCCACTCGGTGCGCCTGCTGCAACGGGTGAAGGAACTCGATCCGACCATGTTCACCAAGTCCGGCATCATGGTCGGCCTTGGCGAGGAGCGCAACGAAGTGCTGCAGCTGATGGACGACCTGCGCACCGCAGACGTCGATTTCCTGACGATCGGCCAGTATCTGCAGCCGACGCGCAAGCACCACAAGGTGGAAAAGTTCGTCACGCCGGAAGAGTTCAAGTCCTACGAGACGGTGGCCTATACGAAGGGCTTCCTGATGGTCTCGTCAAGCCCGCTGACCCGCTCCTCGCACCATGCCGGCGATGATTTCGCCCGTCTGAAGGCGGCACGCGAGAAGAAGCTGCTGGTAGCGGCCGAATAGGCCTAGTCGTCGGTGACGATCTGGCCGCGCTTGCGCTCGCGCAGTTCGAAGCGGTGGCTGCGCGCCTCCGCCTTGGCGACCTCCACCAGATAGACCAGCATCGACAGATTGTTCATTTCAGCCAGTTGCCGGGCGGATTCGAGCAGTCGCATAACCTGGGTGAAATCGTCCGTCATTCTTGCCGCATTGTTTGGTCGCATGGATATGCCGATTGCTCTTCGACAGGCTTACGCCCGCCGGCTTCGCGTCTGTCACGCGGACAGGCATGCCGGCTGATCATCCATCAACCGGACGTGGCGTTCTGCGCGAAACGTGTGCCACAATTCTTGGTGATAAAAGTTAAATTCGCATTAGGGCTCTCTAGAAAAACTCCAAGCGACGCGCGACCAACTGCCACTTGCCAATCCCTCTTACGCCCACTAGCTCAGTGCCATGCCAAAGTTTGAAAATCACCGCCCCGTCCGGCATTCCGCAGAAGACATGTTCGCGCTCGTGGCGGATATCGAGAAATACCCCGAGTTCCTGCCGCTTTGCGATGGTTTGAGCGTGCGCTCGCGCAAGGAGCGCGACGGCAAGACGCTGCTGGTGGCCGACATGACCGTCGGCTACAAGGCGATCCGCGAGACGTTTACGACCCAGGTCCTGCTCAATCCGGCCGAGTTGACGATTGACGTCAAATATATCGAGGGTCCGTTCAAGTATCTCGACAACCGCTGGCAATTCTCGCCGACGCCGGAGGGCTGCGTGGTCGATTTCTTCATCGACTACGAGTTCAAGAGCCGCATTCTCGGCGCCGTGATGGGCTCGATGTTCGACCGGGCATTCCGCATGTTTGCCGAGGCGTTCGAAGCCCGCGCCTACAACATTTATGCTTGAGCAAGGGAAACGAGCAGGCTGAGCGCCGTCTCGACCGTGGCAAGACGCACGGCGTTGCGCCCCAGATCGCCGTAGCGCATCTCGCGGTGGAGGAGGGCGCCGGATTTCGTCATCGCGGCGATATGCACAAGACCGACCGGCTTTTCCGCAGAACCGCCACCGGGACCGGCAATGCCGGTGACGGCGACCGCGGCCGTCGCGCGCGAGCGCCAGAGCGCGCCCCGGACCATCTGCAGTGCGGTCTCGCGCGACACCGCGCCATAGGTGGCAAGCGTTGCCGTATCGACACCGATCAGCTCCTGCTTTGCCGCATTGCTATAGGTGACGAAACCCCGGTCAACCACCGCAGACGATCCGGAAACGCCTGTCAGCGCCCCGGCAATCAGCCCGCCGGTGCAGGATTCGGCCGTCGCCACCTGCCAGCCGCGTGCCGCGTAAAGGCGGATGACCTCTTCAGCCAGCGTCTCGATGGTGGCGGGAAACAGGCTCATGGCTTCAGCACGCCGTAAACGACGGTTGCCGTGGCAATCGCTGCAATGCCTTCCTTGCGACCGATAAAGCCGATCTTTTCGTTGGTGGTGGCCTTCACCGAACAGCGGTCGAGGGAAATGCCGAGAACTTCGGAAAGATTGCGACGCATGGCCTCGCGGTGCGGCGCGATCCTCGGCACTTCCGCCACCAGCGAAATATCGGCATTGGTAATGATGCCGCCATGCTGGCGCACGATATCGGCCGCATGTGCCAGAAAGATCCGGGAGGCCGCCCCCTTCCACTGCATGTCGCTAGGGGGAAAATGATCGCCGATATCGCCGGCGCCGCAGGTGGCAAGCAGCGCATCGGTCAGCGCATGCAGCGCGACATCCGCATCGGAATGGCCGCTGAGCTTCTGGTCATGGGGAATGAACACGCCGCAGAGCGTCACGCCGTCGCCCGGCACCAGCTGATGCACGTCATAGCCATTGCCGGTGCGCACATCGGGCAGCTGCGGCGCTGCGGAGAGTTTTTCGTCGGCCATGGCAAGGTCTCGCTTGATCGTCAGTTTCACATTGTCGGGTGAGCCCTCGATCAGCCGGACCGTCAGTCCGGCCCATTCGGCAATCGAGGCATCGTCGGTAAAATCGTCCCGCCGGAGCGCGGCGGCCTTTTCATGGGCGGCGCGAATGGCCGAAAGCGAAAAGCTCTGCGGCGTCTGGGCCGCATAAAGCCCGGCGCGCGGCACGGTTTCATGCACGACACCATCGACACCCGCCCGCTTCAGCGTATCGGTGACAGCCATCGCCGGCAGAAGGGCGTCTTCGCCTGCGTCGAAGGCCTCGGCAATCCGCTCAAGCAGCGCGTGATCGACAAAGGGCCGGGCGGCATCATGGATCATCACATGCGTTGCCGAGGTTTTGGAGAGCGCCCGTAAGCCGGCAAACACCGATTGCTGGCGCGTTTCCCCACCCGGCGTGGTGATCAGCGCGTGCGCGCCGGGCAAATCCAGCACCGCATCGGCAAACAGCGCGCCGTCATCGGGATGGGTCACCACTACGATGGGGCCGGAGCGCTGCCAGGTGAGAAACTGCCTCAGCGTATGGCGGATCACCGCCTCGCCGCCGATGCGGCGATACTGCTTGGGGCCTTCCTCCGGCGAGCCGGCGCGCTCTCCGCGTCCTGCTGCCACGATAACGATGCCGATTGTCATGAAACTGCCTGCCGGGGTCGCTAACTGATGGGATTGGCGGAATTGCGGGACGTGATGAGTTGACAGGGGCAGAACTATAGACTCAAAACGCCCATTTCCAGCACGTCGCTCAGAAATAACGCAGTTTGGGAATTGCTCTTGGCAAACGCACAATCTGTGAATAAAAATAGTGCAGAAATCTCATGTGCCCGAAAGATCATCACTTGAATTCTCCGGATCTTGCCAGTCCTTTTGCCATCGGGCCCGTCGCCATTCGCAATCGCGTGGTGCTTGCGCCGATGTCGGGCGTGACCGATCTGCCCTTCCGCCAGCTTGCCTGGCGCCACGGGGCAGGGCTGGTGGTGACCGAAATGGTGGCGAGCCGCGAGCTTGTCCACAATCGCGGCGAATCATGGGAGCGTCTGAAGGGCACCGGCATCCGCCCGCACATGGTACAGCTTGCCGGGCGCGAAGCCTACTGGATGGCAGAGGCTGCCCGGATCGTGGAAGCGCACGGAGCCGATATCATCGACATCAACATGGGCTGTCCGGCCAAGAAGGTAACCGGCGGCTATTCCGGCTCGGCCCTGATGCGCGATCCCGACCACGCGCTGTCGCTGATCGAGGCGGTGGTGGCTGCCGTATCGGTTCCGGTCACGGTCAAGATGCGGCTCGGCTGGGACGAGAATTCGCTGAATGCTCCGGAGATTGCCCGCCGCGCCGAACAGGCCGGCGTATCGATGATCACCGTGCATGGCCGCACCCGCATGCAATTTTACGAGGGCCGCGCCGACTGGGATGCGATTGCCCGCGTGCGCGAAGTGATTGCCATTCCGCTGGTTGCCAATGGCGACGTGGAAACGCTTGGCGACGCGCATGAGATCGTTCGCCGCTCCGGCGCCGATGCCGTGATGCTGGGCCGTGGTGCGGAGGGGCGTCCATGGCATCCGGGCGTGCTTGCCGGCCATCCCCTGCCGGCGGCTCGCCAAAGAGCGGATATCGCCTGCGAACACTACGAATCGATGCTTGAATTTTATGGACACGAAGCCGGTCTTCGCCATGCCCGCAAGCATGTGGGCTGGTATCTCGACCGCTGTGCGCCGGATTTTCCGGCGGAACGAAAGGCAGCACTGATGACGGAGAAAAATGCCGCCGTGGTTGCGCGCACCCTCTGGGACGCGATTGCCACAGGGGCCGGCAATGCCAGCAGGGAGGCAGCATGAGCACGACCTCGCACGATGGCAGCGGCAACAATCCGCTGGCCATGGCGGTCTTGAACTCGGTGCAGAACCCGGTCATCCTCGTCGACGACACCGGGCGCATTGCCTTCGCCAACTGGGAGGCGGAAGCCTTTTTTGGCGCGAGTGCCGCGCATCTGGCGCGCAACAAGATTTCCACCTTCATCCCCTTCGGCAGTCCGCTTCTGGCGCTGATCGATCAGGTGCGCGACCGTCGCGCGCCGGTCAACGAATACCGCGTCGATCTGTCCTCGCCTCGGCTTGGCCAGGAAAAGCTGGTCGATCTCTATGTCGCCCCCGTCGTCAGCGAGCCGGGCTCGGTGGTGGTGGTGTTCCAGGAACGCAGCATGGCCGACAAGATCGACCGCCAGCTGACGCACCGCGCTGCTGCCCGCTCCGTGACGGGCCTTGCCTCCATGCTGGCGCATGAGATCAAGAACCCGCTGTCGGGCATTCGCGGCGCCGCCCAGCTTCTGGAAACCGTCGTACCCGACGAGGATCGCTCGCTGACGCGGCTGATTTGCGACGAGACCGATCGCATCGTCTCGCTGGTCGACCGCATGGAGGTGTTTTCCGACGAACGCCCGGTGGATCGCCTGCCGCTCAACATCCATTCGGTGCTCGACCATGTGAAGGCGATCGCCAAGGCCGGCTTTGCCCGAGACATCAAGATTCTGGAAAACTACGACCCCTCGCTGCCCTCGGTCTATGCCAATCGCGACCAACTCGTGCAGGTGTTTCTCAACCTCATCAAGAACGCGGCGGAGGCGATCGGCGACCAGCAGGATGGCGAGATCATGCTGACGACCGCCTATCGTCCCGGTATCCGGCTATCGGTTGCCGGCACCCGCGAAAAAATCTCGCTGCCGCTCGAATTCTGCGTGATCGACAACGGACCGGGCGTGCCGAGCGATCTCCTGCCGCACCTCTTCGATCCCTTCATCACCACCAAGACCAATGGCTCGGGCCTTGGCCTTGCCCTCGTTGCAAAGATCATCGGCGCCCATGGTGGCATCGTGGAATGCGACAGCCAGGCCCGCCGTACGATTTTCCGCGTTTTGATGCCCATGCACAAGGATGACGGCTACCCCGATGATGGCCGCAGCTTGAACACGACAGGAAACTTGAAATGACCGCTACGATCCTTGTCGCCGATGACGACGCGGCCATCCGCACCGTACTGAACCAGGCGCTGACCCGCGCGGGCTACGATGTCCGCATCACCTCCAACGCTGCTACGCTCTGGCGCTGGATTTCGGCCGGCGAGGGTGATCTGGTGGTGACCGACGTGGTAATGCCCGACGAGAACGCCTTCGACCTTCTGCCCCGCATCAAGAAGTCCCGGCCGGAGCTTCCGGTTCTGGTGATGAGCGCGCAGAACACCTTCATGACGGCGATCAAGGCCTCGGAAAAGGGCGCCTATGACTATCTGCCCAAGCCCTTTGACCTCACCGAGCTGATCGCCATTATCGGCCGGGCGCTGGCCGAGCCGAAGCGCAAGCCGGCCAAGCTCGATGACGACATGCAGGACGGCATGCCGCTGGTTGGCCGCTCCGCCGCCATGCAGGAAATCTACCGCGTGCTGGCCCGCCTGATGCAGACGGACCTGACGCTGATGATCACCGGCGAGTCGGGCACCGGCAAGGAACTGGTGGCGCGCGCGCTGCATGACTATGGCAAGCGCCGCAACGGCCCGTTCGTTGCCATCAACATGGCGGCGATCCCGCGCGACCTCATCGAATCGGAACTGTTCGGCCATGAGAAGGGCGCGTTCACCGGCGCGCAGAATCGCTCCACCGGCCGTTTCGAGCAGGCCGAAGGCGGCACGCTCTTCCTCGACGAAATCGGCGACATGCCGATGGATGCGCAGACCAGGCTTCTGCGCGTGCTGCAGCAGGGCGAATATACCACCGTTGGCGGACGCACGCCGATCCGCACCGATGTGCGAATCGTCGCCGCCACCAACAAGGATTTAAAGCAGCTGATCAATCAGGGTCTGTTCCGTGAGGACCTGTATTATCGCCTGAACGTGGTGCCACTGCGCCTGCCGCCGCTGCGCGACCGCGCCGAAGACATCGCCGATCTGGTGCGCCATTTCATGCAGCTCGGCGAAAAGGAAGGCCTCGATGCCAAGCGTTTCGACAATGAAGCGCTGGATGTGATGAAGGCCTATGCCTGGCCGGGCAATGTGCGCGAACTGGAAAACCTCGTGCGCCGCCTGATGGCGCTCTATCCACAGGAAGTCATTACGCGCGAGATCATGGATTCGGAGCTGCGTTCCGACGTGCCCGACAGCCCCATTGACAAGATGGGCGCCCGTTCCGGCAATCTCACCATCGCGCAGGCGGTGGAGGAGAACATGCGCAGCTATTTCGCAAGCTTTGGCGACAACCTGCCGCCGCCCGGCCTCTACGACCGGGTGCTGACCGAAATGGAGTATCCGCTGATCCTCGCTGCCCTGACCGCCACCCGTGGCAACCAGATCAAGGCGGCGGATCTTCTCGGCCTCAACCGCAATACATTGCGCAAGAAAATCCGCGAGTTGGGCGTCTCCGTGTACCGCAGTTCGCGCGGTACGTGAGCCTTTGCTGCTTGACACCAAGACCATCTTCGTTGCATTTTCGCCACAATGCGTTGCTCAATAGTCACGCAGCGCCATGGTCGGTTCTCGGCTTTACGGTCGGCGAGTGCGGCCGGTGACGTGCATAGATCCCGCGTCCTGCGGGATCAGGAGTGGATTTCGGAATGACAGACGACTTGGCAACCGACGCCGGAGAAGATCCGGCGATGCTGGTGCAGGACCGCAGGGCGTCGTTTGCCCTGCCTGGCCTGCTGCTGGCTGGTGGCGCGTTGTCCTGTGCAATCTTCACCCTGCTGGTGCTGCTGGGCCTGACGCCGATTGCACCGACCACCAATGTGGTGATTGCCTCGGCCGTTCTCAACGCACTGTTCGTGCTCGGCCTCCTGTACCTGATTGCCCGCGAGGTCGGCCGGCTGTTGAAGGCGCGCCGGCGGGGCAGGGCGGCGGCCCGGCTGCATGTGCGCATCGTCGTGCTGTTTTCCTTCGTGGCGATCACGCCGGCCGTCTTGGTCGCGATCTTTGCCAGCCTCACCCTCAATGTCGGTCTTGATCGCTGGTTTTCGCTGCGCACGCAGTCGATCGTGCAGTCCTCGCTCGATGTCGCGCAGGCCTATATGCTGGAAAACGCCAGCTACCTGCAGGGCCAGACCGTCTCGATGGCCAATGACCTCGAGCGCAACCGCCCGATGTTCTACCTCGACCGGACCGGCTTCATCGACCTGATGACCCGCCAGGCCCGCGGCCGCGGCCTGCTCGGCGCCTTTCTGGTGCGCGAGGACGGAACCGCGATTGCCCAGGCCGATATCAAAACCGAGCGGCCGCTGCCGGCCATTCCGAAGGATGCACTGGCGAGTTCCGCAGCCGGGCAGCCGACGCTGATCCCGCCGGGCGTGACGAACCTCGTCGGCGCCATCATCCGGCTCGATGCGATATCCGGTGCCTTCCTCTACACGATCCGCGCCGTCGATCCGAAGGTGATGGCCGCCATGCGGCTGATGGAGGACAACCGCGCCGAATACCAGGCGATGGAAGCGGGCCGGATGAGCCTGCAGGTGGCGTTTGCCGTGCTCTATCTGGGCTTTGCGCTGATCGTTCTTCTGGCCGCCATCTGGACTGCCATTGCCGTCGCAGACCGCATCGTGCGCCCAATCCGCCTCCTGATCAGCGCCGCCGACAGCGTGGCGACCGGTAATCTTTCCGTCGTCGTGCCGGTGCGCTCGGCCGATGGCGATGTCGGCAACCTGTCGCGAACGTTCAACAAGATGATCTCGCAGATCCGCAGCCAGCGCGACGAAATCCTCGTTGCCAAGGACGAGGTCGACGACCGGCGCCGCTTTATCGAGGCGGTGCTGTCCGGCGTGACGGCGGCCGTGATCGGCGTCGAGGACGACAACCGGATCACCATCGTCAACCCATCCGCCGAAGACGTTCTGGCGCTTCCTGCCGCCGAACTGCTCGGCCAGCCGCTGTCGGAGGTAGCGCCCGAAATCGACCAGGTGCTGAAGGAAGCAACCGGGCGCGCGCGGGCCGATTTCCGCAAGGAGGTCTACCTCATGCGCGGCGGCAAGGAGCGCACGCTGTCGGTGCAGGTGACACGCGAAGAGCAGCGCAACTCGACCGAATCCTACGTGATCACGCTGGACGACATCACGGACCTGGTGATCGCCCAGCGCTCCACCGCCTGGGCCGATGTCGCGCGCCGCATCGCCCACGAGATCAAGAACCCGCTCACCCCCATCCAGCTGTCGGCCGAGCGCCTGAAGCGCCGCTATGGCAAGCAGATCGACGAGAGCGACCGCGCCGTGTTTGACCAGTGCACCGATACGATCGTGCGACAGGTCGGCGATATCGGCCGCATGGTGGATGAGTTCTCCGCCTTTGCGCGCATGCCGAAACCCGCCAAGGAACGGGCCGACCTGCGCGACATCGTGCGCGACGCGATCTTTCTGCGGGAGATGGGCACCAGCCACGTCACGTTTCAGCGCGAACTCGGCGATCAGCCGCTGGAGGGCCTGTTCGATTCGCGCATGCTGGGCCAGGCGTTTGGTAATCTCATCAAGAATGCGGTGGAATCGATCGAAGCCGTGGCGAGCGATGAGGAGCGCGACGGGCGCCGCGTCCTGGTGCGCGCCGCCTTCGACGAGACGCGCGACGAGTTCAAGGTCGAGGTGATCGACAATGGCAAGGGATTGCCGGTGGAAAACCGCCACCGTATCCTGGAGCCCTATATGACGATGCGCGAAAAGGGCACGGGCCTTGGCCTGGCCATCGTCAAGAAAATCATCGAGGAACATGGCGGGCAGCTCGAACTGCACGATGCGCCTGCCGATTTCGATCATGGCAAAGGCGCCATGATCCGGGTGATTCTGCCGCATCCCCGGGCGGCAGAGGCACCCCAAACAGACAATGAAAAGGAAGTGTCCTATGGCGTCTGATATTCTGGTCGTGGATGACGAGGCCGACATCCGTGACATCGTCTCCGGCATTCTGTCCGACGAAGGCCATGAGACGCGCGTTGCCCATGACAGCGACAGTGCGCTGGCGGCGATTTCTGACCGCGTGCCGCGTCTCGTCTTCCTCGACATCTGGATGCAGGGGAGCAAGCTGGACGGGCTGGCGCTGCTGGACGAGGTGAAGGCGCGCCATCCGGACCTGCCGGTTGTGATGATCTCCGGCCACGGCAATGTCGAGACGGCCGTCTCGGCCATCAAGCGCGGCGCCTTCGACTTTATCGAAAAGCCGTTCAAGGCTGACCGGCTGATCCTGATTGCCGAGCGGGCGCTCGAAAATTCCAAGCTGCGCCGCGAGGTGACGGAACTGAAGAAGCGCACCGGCGATGCGGCCGAACTGGTCGGTACCTCCGTTGCGATCTCGCAGTTGCGCCAGACGATCGAAAAGGTCTCGCCCACCAACAGCCGCATCATGATTCTCGGGCCCTCCGGCTCCGGCAAGGAACTGGTGGCGCGTATGATCCACCGTCGCTCCTCGCGGGCGGCAGGTCCGTTCGTTGCCTTGAATGCCGCAACGATCACGCCCGAGCGCATGGAAATGGCGCTGTTCGGCACTGAAGGCGGCCCCGGCCAGCCGCGCAAGATCGGTGCGCTGGAAGAGGCCCATCGCGGCATTCTCTACCTCGACGAGGTAGGCGAAATGCCGCGCGAGACGCAGAACAAGATCCTGCGCGTGCTGGTCGACCAGCAGTTCGAGCGGCTCGGCGGCAACAAGCGGGTAAAGGTGGATGTGCGCATCATTTCCTCCACCGCCTACAACCTCGAAAGCCTGATCGGCGAGGGGATCTTTCGCGAGGATCTCTATCACCGCCTCGCCGTCGTGCCCGTCAAGGTGCCGGCACTGGCCGAGCGGCGCGAGGATATTCCCTTTCTCGTCGATGGCTTCATGCGCCAGATCTCCGAACAGGCCGGCATCCGCCCGCGCAAGATCGGCGACGACGCCATGGCCGTGCTGCAGGCGCATGACTGGCCGGGCAATATCCGCCAGCTGCGCAACAATATCGAACGGCTGATGATTCTGGCCCGCACCGATGGCCCCGACACCCCGATTTCCGCCGACATGCTGCCGACCGATCTTGGCGACATGCTGCCGAAAATGTCGGGCAAGGGCGATCATCACATCATGACCTTGCCGCTGCGCGAGGCACGCGAAATGTTCGAGCGCGATTATCTGGTCGCCCAGATCAACCGGTTCGGCGGCAATATTTCCCGCACGGCGGAATTTGTCGGAATGGAGCGTTCGGCCCTGCACCGCAAGTTGAAGTCGCTCGGCGTCTGATGCGCATCGCGGACGCCGTGTCGCCCAAGCGCCGGCCTTTTGGGGAAACGCCATGAAGGTGATCATCTGCGGCGCGGGCCAGGTGGGCTACGGGATCGCCGAACGTCTTTCGCAGGAAGACAACGAAGTTTCGGTGATCGACACCTCGGCCACGCTGATCAATGCCATTACCGAGACGCTCGATGTGCGCGGCTATGTCGGCCACGGGGCCCATCCGGATGTTTTGGCGAAAGCAGGCGCCGAGCAGGCCGACATGATCATTGCCGTCACGCTGTATGACGAGGTGAACATCGTTTCCTGCGAAGTGGCCCATGCCCTGTTCAGCGTGCCGACGAAGATTGCCCGCATCCGCTCCCAGAGCTATCTCCTGCCCGAATATGCCGACCTGTTCAGCAGCAAGAACATGTCGATCGACGTCACCATCTCGCCGGAAATCGAGGTCGGCAAGATGGTTCTGCGGCGCATCTCCTTCCCCGGCGCTACCGATGTGGCCCGTTTTGCCGACGACCATATCGCCATGGTGGCGATCGAATGCATGGAGGATTGCCCGGTCATCAGCACGCCGCTCGAGCAATTGAGCCAGCTGTTTCCGGATCTCATTGCCACGGTCGTCGGCGTCTATCGCCAGGGGCGCCTGTTTGTGCCGCGCTCGGCCGACCAGTTGCAGGCCGGCGATCTTGCCTATGTCATCTGCCAGCGCGACCATACGCGCCGCACGCTCGGCCTCTTCGGCCACGAGGAGCAGGAGGCCGGTCGCATCATCATCGCCGGCGCCGGCAATATCGGCACCTATGTTGCGCGGCGCATCGAGGAAATGCAGCCGAAGACACGCATCAAGATCATCGAGAGCGACCGTGACCGGGCCGTGGCCGTCTCCGAGCACTTGCGCCATACCATCGTTCTGCATGGCTCGGCGCTTGACCAGAACATTCTCCAGCAGGCCGATATCCAGGACGCGGACCTGATGGTGACGCTGACCAACAGCGACCAGATCAATATCCTGAGTGCCGCCATGGCCAAGGCGCTTGGCTGCAAGTCGAACCTCGTGCTGGTCAACTCGTCGTCGCTGGGCGAGGTGAGCGGCTCGCTCAACATCGATTCGCTGATCAATCCGCGCGCCGTGACCATTTCGCGCGTTCTCCAGCATGTGCGAAAGGGGCGCATCCGCTCGGTCTATGCGGTACAGAACGGCGCAGCCGAAGTGATCGAGGCCGAGGCGCTGGACACGTCCCCGCTGGTTGGGCGGCCGTTTCGCGAACTCCATCTGCCGGCCGGCATCCGCATCGGCGCCATCATGCGCAATGGAACGGTCCTGCGTCCAAGCGGCGATACCCGCATCCGCGCCAAGGACCGGGTCGTGTTGTTTGCCACGTCAAAGGCGGTCAAGGACGTCGAGCAGCTGTTTCGCGTCTCCATCCAGTATTTCTGAGAGGCCGGGCGCGCCCGCTTACCTTGCAGGATCAATCCGTGCAGGACACCGCCCGGCGATTCGCAACGGCGCATGGCGTCTGTATGCAGAGGGGAACGCCGGGACTGTTGATGCCGCGCCTGCAGCCGCGGCTGCAGGCCTCCCAAAGGGCTTTGGACCGCGCTTCCCCACAGTTGTGGCGGCTTTTCGCCATCTCGCCACCGTCGAGTATTCGGCGTTGCGGAAAAGACGGCGATTTGATAACCAATCATGCGGATAGGGATGGCAGGAGAGGGTTTGCCATCGCTTTTTCCACGCGTGATCAATATTCCGGCGCTTAAGCCGGCAAAAAAGAAAGAAGCGGCGCTATGGCGGAACGTTCTCAAAATCTTCAGGACCTTTTCCTCAACACGGTCCGGAAGCAGAAAATTTCTCTCACCATCTTTCTCATCAACGGCGTCAAGTTGACGGGTGTCGTCACCTCTTTTGACAATTTCTGCGTGCTGCTGCGCCGCGACGGGCATTCGCAGCTGGTCTACAAGCATGCGATCTCGACCATCATGCCGGGCCAGCCGATGCAGATGTTCGAAAGCGAAGAGAGCGCGGCCTGAGCGGCACAATGACGGCAATTTCCCGTCCTGCCGGTTGAATTGCGGGCCCGCTTGTCCCATTTGTGACACGAGCGGGCTGCGATTCCGGATATGCGTGGCCTCGCAGAGTGCGCCACGACATCATCGGCGGATCGACGGCCCGTCGCCAGCTGCGTGCGCGCATCATGGTCGGCGCCCGTGTCCCTTACCCGCCGCTTCGGCGTTTCGGGGGTCTCCATCGCTCAATCTGGCATCTTGAAGAGGGCGGCCGGCGCCGCCTGTGACTGAAGGACGATCACCATTACCACGACGCGCGACACATCCAACGAATCCCTCGTGCCGGAAACGGAAAAGCACCGCGACGACATGCGGGCGCTGGTGCTGGTGCCGGTTCTCAAGCAGAACAAGGGCGCCCGCGCGCAGCAGACCGAAACGATCGCCTTTGCACCGCGCCGCACCGACGAAAGCCGCCTGGAAGAGGCCATCGGCCTTGCCCGCGCCATCGACCTGACGATCGCCCAGGGGCTGATCATTCCCGTCGCGCAGCCGCGTCCGGCAACCCTGATCGGCAGCGGCAAGATCGAGGAAATCGCAAGCCTTCTCGATGAGCATGATGCCGGTCTCGTCATCGTCGATCACCCGCTGACGCCCGTGCAGCAGCGCAACCTCGAAAAGGAATGGAACGCCAAGGTCATTGACCGCACGGGCCTCATCCTTGAAATCTTTGGCCGGCGCGCGTCCACCAAGGAAGGCACGCTGCAGGTGGATCTGGCGCATTTGAACTACCAGAAGGGCCGCTTGGTTCGCAGCTGGACCCACCTGGAACGTCAGCGCGGTGGCGCGGGCTTCATGGGTGGTCCGGGTGAAACCCAGATCGAAGCCGACCGCCGCATGCTGCAGGACCGGATCGTCAAGCTCGAGAAGGAGCTGGAGCAGGTGGTGCGTACGCGCCAGCTGCACCGCGCCAAGCGCCGCAAGGTGCCGCATCCGATCGTGGCGCTGGTCGGCTATACCAATGCCGGCAAGTCGACGCTGTTCAACCGCATCACCGGCGCCGGCGTGCTTGCCGAAGACATGCTGTTTGCCACGCTCGATCCGACGCTTCGCCGCATGAAGCTGCCGCATGGCCGCACCGTCATCCTCTCCGATACCGTCGGCTTCATCTCGGACCTGCCGACGCATCTGGTGGCCGCCTTCCGGGCGACGCTGGAAGAAGTGCTGGAAGCCGATCTCATTCTCCACGTTCGCGACATGTCCGACCCGGACAATGGCGCGCAGGCCGGCGACGTGCTGCGCATTCTGGCCGATCTCGGCATCGACGAGAAGGAGCGCGACGCGCGCATCATCGAGGTGTGGAACAAGGTGGACCGGCTGGAGCCGGAAGCCCATGCCGCCATCACGGAAAAAGCCGCCGGCCGCCAGAATGTCATGGCCGTCTCGGCCGTCACCGGCGAGGGCGTCGATCCGCTGATGGACGAAATCTCCAAGCGCCTGTCTGGCGTGCTGACCGAAACGACCATCATCGTGCCGCCACAAAAGCTGTCGCTGGTCTCGTGGATCTACGACAACGCGCTGGTCGACGGCCGCGAAGACCGCGAAGACGGATCCGTCTCCTTCGACCTGCGGCTCTCGGGCGACCAGGCGCAGGCGCTGGAGCGCAAGCTCGGCGTGCTGACGGTGGCGGAAAAGGAAGATTGGGAGCGATAGGCCAGCTGAGCCCACCCCGCATTTGATAGCTGGCCTTGTCCCGGGGACCGATTTGGCAGGCGCATCGCAGATCTTGCCTTACCAGTGGCGTTGTGGTGTGATGATGCCTTCAGACGAGGACGGCCCGGATGAAATCGAACCACGCCTTGACGATAACACTGCCGCCCGATCTGGCGGAGATGGTGGACTTGAAGGTGCGGTCCGGAGAGTACGCCTCTGAAGAAGAGGTGATCACCGAAAGCCTTCGATCGCTTGCAGCCGAAAGTGCCGGGCTGGAGGACTGGATCAACGAGCAGGTTCTTCCAACGGTCGATCGCCTTGCCGCTAATCCATCCAGTGCAGTTCCTGACGGGGAAGCCTGGGGGCAGATAAAGGCGCATATGGATCAGCGCCGCAGTTCTTCTCACTCAACGAAGTGACACACCCAGTGACACACAAGGTGACGTTTTCACCGGAAACTGTCGCAGACTTTAAGGACCTCTACGATTATCTGTTGCCCCGCGCCGGTGCGATGGACGCCGAGCGTTATGTTGCCGACATTTACGCCTATTGCCTTGGGTTCGCGACATTCCCGGAGCGGGGCCGCAGGCGCAAAGAGCGAAATGGCCTTCGCACTGTTGGCTATCGTCGACACGCGACGATTGCCTTTCAGGTGCATGATGACACGGTGACCATCATTAGACTGTTTCATCGCGGTCGACAAATTGATCTGTCAGAACCGTGATGCCGATTTATTGAGTGTCCCGATGAATAGTCTGGGCGGGCGCTGCCTTTACTCTTCAGCCTTCGCGGCCTGCCAAAGTTCTTCCATCTGATCCAGCGAGGCCTCTTCAAGTGAAACATTCACTTCCTGAAGTGATTTTTCTATATACCTGAAACGGCGTCGGAATTTTGTATTGGTGCCGCGCAGTGCCTGCTCGGGATCTGCTTTGACATGGCGGCCGATATTGACGAGCGCGAAGATCAGGTCGCCCAGCTCGTCTTTCACCTTGTGGGCTTCACCGCCCTTCAGCGCCTCGCGCAGCTCGGCGATTTCCTCCTCGATCTTGTCGAGGATCGGTTCGGCGTCCGACCAGTCGAAGCCCACCTTTGCAGCATGTTCCTGGAGTTTCAGCGCTTCGGTGAGCGCCGGCTGGCTGCGCTGGACGCTGCCGAGAAAGCCTGACTTTGAATCATCGGTGAGGCCCCGCCGGGCGCGGCGTTCCGCCCGCTCGCGCTTTTCGGCCGCCTTGATCTCGTCCCACTGTACCTTGACGGCGTCGGGCGTCGAGACGTCCGAGCGGGCAAAGACATGCGGATGGCGGCGGATCATCTTCGTCATCACCGCCTCCACCACATCGCCGAACTGGAATTCGCCCGCTTCCGACGCCATCTGCGCGTGAAACACCACCTGGAAAAGGAGATCGCCCAGCTCGTCCTTCAGGTCTTCCATATCGTTGCGCTCGATCGCATCGGCGACCTCATAGGCCTCCTCGATCGTGTAGGGCTTGATCGTCTCAAACGTCTGTTCGACATCCCAGGGGCAGCCGGTCTGGCGATCTCGAAGGGCGGACATCAGGTCGAGGAGGCGCAGAATATCCTGCGAGGGCTGCATGGCGGCATCCTTGTGTCGTGGCGAAAACGTGTCGGTGGAGATGGGGGTCAGGCAAGCGGAATGCTGTTGCCGCTCTTGCTCGCCTGGTAGGTGGCCGAGAGCGCGTCATAGCGGGCTTTGAGGACCGCCACCTTGTCCCGCATGCGCTGGCGCTCGTCGCCCTCTGCGCCCTCCACCAGATCGGTGATGGCGAAAGCGCTCCAGAAGGCGTTCTTGCGGCGATAGCCGCCCGGTTCCAGATCAAACACTTCCTTCAGGATCTTCAGGTCGTGCGGAATGGCAAAGGCATCGCGCGAATCCTCGTGGCTGAAGAAATAATAGAAATTGTCGAAACCGGCCCAGGTGATCGCCGACATGCACATGGTGCAGGGCTCATGGGTCGAAAGAAAGATGAGGTCGCGGGTATCCGGCTTTTCCCCCATCTCGTAAAAGCGCTTCAGCGTGTGCACTTCACCGTGCCAGAGCGGATTTTCCAGCTCGTTATTGGTTTCGGCAATCACCAGCGACAGATCCGATTTGCGCAGGATGGCGGCGCCGAACAGCTTGTTGCCGGTCTCCACTCCGCGCGCCGTCAAGGGAATGATATCCTGTTCGATCACGTCGAGAAGGCGCGAGGCAAGGGCGGGTGTGGTCACGGCAACTGTCCCTGGATGAGGATGATGATGGCCATCATAGGCCGTCAAACTTGGAAGGGGAACGATTTTTCGTCATTCTGCTCTATGGCAAGGTCACGGATGAAAGCGCAACGTCCAAAGGCTTATTTTTCCCTCGCCGGGCCGATCTCAGAACAGAAATACCCGGCTTTCGGCCCATGTGAATTTGCGTTTCTTCTAACCATCCGGACCCTCTGTCATAATGAGGCATTGGGTTGCAGTGCGGCGTCTGCCGCAGACGTGATGACGGGAATGGAGACATGACAGACAAGGTGTTGACCGCCAATCGCCTCACCGACGGCATCGCCGTTTGGCTGGATGCAGGCGGCACCTGGAACGAGAAACTGCAGGAAGCGCTTGTCGCACGCCATGCCGAAGCGGTGGCCGCGTTGGAAGCAATCGGCAAGCGGGATTTTTCCGCCAATCTCGTCGTGGATGTCAATGTCGTCGAGGTGGAAGAGGTCAACGGCCAGCTGCGGCCGCTGCGTCTGCGCGAACGCATCCGTGCCGCCGGCCCGAGCATGGATTATGCCGCCGGTTACCCGTCCGCCGACCCGGCCTTTATCGCAGCCTGAGGATATCATGTACCGTTACGACGAGTTCGACCACGCTTTCGTTTCCGCGCGCGTGGACCAGTTTCGCGACCAGGTGGCCCGCCGCCTTTCCGGTGAGCTGGCCGAGGATGCTTTCAAGCCGCTGCGCCTGATGAACGGCGTCTATCTGCAATTGCACGCCTATATGCTGCGGGTCGCCATTCCCTATGGCACGCTGAACAGCCGCCAGATGCGCATGCTCGCCCATATCGCGCGCAAATATGACCGTGGCTACGGCCATTTCACAACGCGCCAGAATATTCAGTACAACTGGCCAAAGCTCTCCGATACGCCTGACATTCTTTCCGAACTCGCATCCGTCGAGATGCATGCGCTGCAGACCTCGGGCAATTGCATTCGCAATGTCACGGCCGACCATTTCGCCGGTGCTGCCGCAGACGAAGTAGCCGATCCGCGGCCTTACGCGGAAATCCTGCGCCAGTGGTCGTCGGTGCACCCGGAATTTTCCTATCTCCCGCGCAAGTTCAAGATTGCCGTGACCGGGGCCGAGCGCGACCGCGCGGCCATTCAGGTGCACGACATCGGCCTACACCTGAAGCGAAACGACGAGGGCCGCATCGGCTTTGCCGTCTATGTCGGCGGCGGGCAGGGGCGCACGCCGATGGTGGCGAAGAAGATCCGCGATTTTCTGCCCGAAGAGGATCTCCTGTCCTACACCACGGCCATCATGCGCGTGTATAACCTGCATGGCCGGCGCGACAACAAATACAAGGCCCGCATCAAGATCCTCGTGCACGAAACGGGCGCCGAGGAACTGGCGCGCCAGGTGGACGAGGAATTCGCCCATCTTCACGGCGCCGAACTGACGCTGCCGCCGGGCGATATCGCCGCCATCAGTGCTTATTTCGCGCCGCCGCCGCTTGGCGAGCGGTCGGAAGGCTGGGCCCAGCTGGCCGGCTGGAAAAAGGCCGACCCGGCCTTTGCCCGCTGGGTGGACCAGAACGTGCAGCCGCACAAGCATCCCGATTACGGCATGGTGACGATCTCGCTGAAGCCCATCGGCGGCATTCCGGGGGACGCGACCGATGTGCAGATGGAGGCCATTGCCGACATTGCCCAGGAATATGCCTTCGACGAAATCCGCATCAGCCATGAGCAGAACGTCATCCTGCCGCATGTGGCGCTGGCCGATCTGGAGCCCGTCTACCGGGCGCTGGCCGCGCACGGCCTTGCGACAGCCAATGCCGGCCTCATCACCGACATGATCGTCTGTCCGGGGCTGGATTATTGTGCGCTTGCCAATGCGCGGTCCATCCCCGTTGCGCAGGCGATCTCCAACCGCTTCGGCTCCGCCGAACGGCAGGCGGAAATTGGCGAGCTGAAGATCAAGATTTCCGGCTGCATCAATGCCTGCGGCCACCACCATGTCGGCCATATCGGGCTTCTGGGGGTCGAAAAGAAGGGCGCTGAACTGTATCAGATCACGCTTGGCGGCTCCGGCGACGAGCACACCTCGATCGGCGAAATCATTGGGCGCGGTTTCGAGCCGGAAAAGGTGACGGACGCGGTCGAGAAGATCGTCGATACTTACCTCTCGCTTCGTCTGTCGAAGGACGAAATTTTCATCGAAGCCTATCGCCGCGTCGGGCCGCAGCCGTTCAAGGACGCGCTCTACGGTTCGGCGGCAGCTGCGGCTTGAAGGGGCGGGGACACAAGCCATGACACGTATCTGGACCGAAGCCGGTTTCGTTGACAACGATCCGTGGGTCATCGAAACCGACGAGGTGAAGGCCACGGGAGATCAGCGTCGGTTGCTCTCCGTCGACCAGCTTCTGGAGGAGGCCGACGCCTCGAACGAAGGGGGCTTTGGCGTTCTCATCAAGCCTGCCGACGATGTGCGCCGGCTGGAGCCCTATCTCTACCGACTGGAACTGGTGGCGGTGCAATTTCCCGCCTTCAGCGACGGGCGCGGGTTCAGCCATGCCTCCCTCCTGCGCGAGCGACTGGGCTACCGCAACGAGCTTCGCGCTGTGGGCGACGTGCTGATCGACCATATTCCGCTGATGCTGCGCTGCGGCTTCGACAGCTTTGCCGTGACCAATGCCACAGCCCTGAAGCGGCTTTCGGAAAACCGCCTGCCGGGGATCGATGTGCATTACCAGCCGACGGCGCGTCCCGCCAAGGCCGGTGAGGCCTATAGCTGGCGCCGCCGCTCGGCCTGATCCGTTCCTCAATCCGCTGAAAAGCTGATCCGAAAGGACATATTTTTCGCGCCGGGCGCGGCATATGCACGCGCCTGTCTTCAAAAACCGCCGCGCATGGTATATTTCGCATGCGCGAGACGAAACGATAACAGACGAGACCTCCGGTATGAATGCTCCTGCCAAGACCGATGCGTTTGAAGCCAATACTGCGGCAAAGCCTGAGGCGAAGATTCCGGACGGCGTCTATGCCGAAACGGTGCTGGCGGTGGAGCATTACACCGATCGTCTGTTCCGCTTCCGTATGACGCGTCCGGCCGGCTATCGTTTCCGCTCCGGCGAGTTTGCCATGATCGGCCTGATGGTGGGCGACAAGCCGATCTATCGTGCCTATTCGATCGCCAGCCCCTCCTGGGACGAGGAACTGGAATTCTTCTCGATCAAGGTGCCGGATGGGCCGCTGACCTCTCATCTGCAGGCTATCAAGCCGGGCGATACGGTTCTGATGCGCAAGAAGCCGACCGGCACGCTGGTGCTCGACGCACTGACGCCGGGCAAGCGCCTCTACATGTTTTCCACGGGCACCGGCATTGCACCCTTTGCAAGCCTTATCCGCGATCCGGAAACCTATGAAAAGTTCGAGGAAGTCATCCTCACCCATACCTGCCGCGAGATCGCCGAGCTGAAATACGGCTTTGACCTGATGGAAGAGATCCGCAATCACGAGTTCCTGGCAGAAATCGTCGGCGACAAGCTGAAGCACTATCCGACCGTGACGCGCGAAGCCTATCCGTTCCAGGGCCGCATCACCGACCTCATGGAAAGCGGCAAGCTCTACACCGATCTTGGCGTGCCGCCGCTTGATCCGGCAATCGACCGCGGCATGATCTGCGGCTCGACCGCGATGCTGAAGGAAACGAAGGACTTGCTGGAAAAGGCCGGTCTCACCGAAGGCGCCAACAACAAGCCCGCCGAATTCGTCATCGAGCGGGCTTTCGTCGGCTGAACCCCGGCAACCGCTGCGCCGCCTTGCCATCGCAGGGTCGCGCCGCCGATCCGGCTGGTATTGCCGGATCGGGTGCTCTGCTCAACCGGGGCTTTATACGCAGACTCCGGCCTGCGCTATGCGATCTGGTAGTGAGGGCCATCGAGGAAGGCTTTTTTCCCGATTTGCCTGCGCCGCGCCGTATAGGCTTCGACTTCGTGTTCCAGATCGGCCGCGGTGTCACCGAGTTCACTGAACGGACGATCCCACACGCCGCCCCAGATCAGGTTGACCCCAAGCTCACGGCTCGCGTGATGCATGGCGGCGGCGATATGATAGATCGGCCCCCATTCCCAGCGCAGCTTGCCGTTGATCACAGGCACAAGATCGACAGCGTGGCCGTAGCCGGTGTCCGCCTGCGGCAGATGAAGGCTCTTCAGCGTTTGCGACGCACCGGTTTTCACATATTCCTTCTGCTCATCCAGTGTTCTCAAGCCATCATGGACCGCAAAGTCCACGATCGAGATCAGGATCGCCCGGTTAACGACACCGACCAGATCCGGATGAACATTGTGCAGTTCCTGCAATGAATTCGCGCCGAGTTTGAAAGTCATCACCACACCCTCCGATTTGCGGAGAAGCGTAATTGATTTACACTCACAGAAGAACTGGCAAAACCCTGGGGAATGTTAGGGGTTTTGCCGTTTCTTTTAGGCGACGAAGCAGGATATGCTGATGATTACGGCGTGACCGTCAGCTTTGCCTTCATGCCGGCTTCGAAATGGCCCTTGATATTGCAAAGAAGCAGGTAGTTGCCGGGGGCAAGCTTCACCTTCAGCTGGCCGTCCTTGCCAGCCTTCAGGTCTGCCACTTCGCCGAGGCTCTTCAGCTTGGATTCGTCTACACGATGCTTGGCGGCATTGACCGGCACGGTTTCGTCAGCCGACTTCAGCTTGACCAGCACCATCTCGTGTTCTTCGCTCAAGGCGTCGTTGTGAACCTTGAAGATCACGTCGCCGGCCGGAACGCTGGCGTGATCGAGGCTGATTGTCATCGGGCCTCCGGCTTCGCCATCTTCCTTGACCATGATGGTGCTGGCGGCGAATGCCTCGGTGGAAAGCGTGAGGGAAAGGGCGACAAGTGCGGAAAGGCGGACGGAAAGGGCCATGACTGTTCTCCTTGGGTTGACGGTCACCCACCCAGTAGGGCGCGAAGCTGACAGCATCCTGAAGGGCCCCTGGGGCCGAAAACCCAGTGCCGCCCGTCTCGCCGCCGGACAAACCTGTGAAGGCAGGAACCAAGCCTGGAACCGTCACTGGAACCTTGCCGGGCCTTGCACGTTGACCGGCACCTTTTGATATCAGCTTGGACGAACGAGATGAAAAAATTGATGATCGCCGTTGTGTCGCTGGCAACAGCCCTGACCAGCCTGCCAGCGATGGCTGCGCCCGCCTTTGTGGCGCGTCCGATGGGTCAGATGACCACGTCTGCACCCGACGCGACGTTCCAGACCGTCGGCTGCAACAACTTGACCAATTGTCCGCAGGAGAACCCGCGCTGGACCAATGGCCATCGCCGCTGGGATCGTGACCGCGATTATCGTTGGGATCGCCGGGATTACCGCAGCGATCGCCGCTACTATCGTGACCGCGATCGGCGCCACCACAGCAATGCCGGCGCCGTCATCGGCGGCCTCGCAGCCGGTGCGGTGATCGGCGGCATCATTGCCTCGCAGCAGCAGGGCAGCCGGACGGTGAGCGGCTCCCATGAGCAGTACTGCGCCAGCAAATATCGCTCCTACCGCGCCTATGACAACACCTATCAGCCGCTGAGCGGTCCGCGCCAGCAGTGCCGCTAAGCGGTCCCATGACCTGCATGCGAGACGAAAAAATCCCCGGTGATGAGCCGGGGATTTCTTTGTCTTATGCCGTACTCGCGGGGTGGCCGTTCTATTCGGCCGCTTCCGCGTAGTCTTCCATCGGCGGGCAGGTGCAGACCAGATTGCCTGCCGTACTCGCGGGGTGGCCGTTCTATTCGGCCGCTTCCGCGTAGTCTTCCATCGGCGGGCAGGTGCAGACCAGATTGCGGTCGCCATAGACATTGTCGATGCGGTTGACCGGCGACCAGTACTTGTCGACGCGGAACGAGCCGGGCGGGAAACAGGCCTGTTCGCGCGAGTAGGGGCGATCCCACTCGCCGACCAGATCCTCCACCGTATGCGGTGCATTCTTCAGCGGGTTGTTGTTGCGATCCATCCTGCCTTCTTCGATGGCGCGGGCTTCCTCGCGGATGGCGAGCATCGCATCGCAGAAGCGGTCGATCTCCGCCTTGGTTTCCGATTCGGTCGGCTCGATCATCAGCGTGCCGGCAACCGGCCAGCTCATGGTCGGGGCATGAAAACCGCAATCGACCAGACGCTTGGCGACATCATCAACCGTCACGCCGGCAGAGGCCGCCAGCGGGCGGGTGTCGATGATGCATTCATGCGCCACACGGCCGGCGGCCGACTTGTAGAGAACATCATAGCTGCCTGCGAGGCGGGCTGCGATATAGTTGGCGTTGAGGATCGCAACCTTGGTTGCCTGCGTCAGGCCTTCACCACCCATCATCAGGCAATAGGACCACGAAATCGGCAGGATCGACGGAGAACCGAAGGGAGCCGCAGACACGGCACCATCGCGTCCGTCGGTCGCCACGTGGCCGGGCAGATGCTTTGCCAGATGCGCCTTCACGCCAATCGGGCCCATGCCGGGACCGCCACCGCCATGGGGAATGCAGAAGGTCTTGTGCAGGTTGAGGTGAGAGACGTCCGAGCCGATATCGCCCGGGCGCGACAGGCCGACCATGGCATTCATGTTGGCGCCGTCGAGATAGACCTGGCCGCCATGCTGATGGGTAATGGTGCAGATTTCGCTCACCGTCTCCTCGAACACGCCATGCGTCGAGGGGTAGGTCACCATGCAGGCGGCAAGGTTGGCCGAATACTGCTCGGCCTTGGCGCGGAAATCATCAAGATCGACGTCGCCATTCTCCTTAGCCTTCACCGGCACCACCTTCATGCCGGCCATCTGGGCAGAGGCCGGATTGGTGCCATGGGCTGACGTCGGGATGAGGCAGACGTCTCGGTGGGCATTGCCTTCCGCGATATGGTAGTTGCGGATGGTGAGGAGGCCGGCATATTCGCCCTGCGCGCCGGAATTCGGCTGCATGGAGATCGCGTCATAGCCGGTGATCTGGCAGAGCTTTGCCGAGAGATCCTCGATCATCTCCTTGTATCCGAGCGCCTGGTCGGCCGGGCAGAAGGGATGCATATCGGCAAATTCCGGCCAGGTGATCGGCAGCATTTCCGCCGTTGCATTGAGCTTCATCGTGCAGGAGCCGAGCGGGATCATTGCCCGGTCGAGGGCAAGATCGCGGTCCGAGAGCCGGCGGATATAGCGGGTCATCTCGCTTTCGGCACGGTTCATGTGGAAGATCGGATGCGTCATGTAGGGCGAGGTGCGCAGCAGATCGGTCGGCAGGCGGTAATCGGCCTCGAAATCGGACACTTCGAAATTGCCGCCAAACGCGCGCCAGACGGCTTCGAGCGTCACCGGCCGCGTGCGCTCATCGAGCGACATGCCGATCTTGGTGGTTCCGATCTTGCGCAGGTTGACGCCTTCGGCAACGGCGGCGCGCAGGATGAGGCCCTGCATATGGCCGACCTCGACGGTGATCGTGTCGAAGAAGGTTTCCTGCTCCACGCTGTAGCCGAGCTTTTCCAAGCCCTTCGCCATCAACACGGCCTTTTTGTGCACCTGCTGGGCAATGGCTTTGAGGCCTTCGGGGCCATGGAAGACGCCGTACATGGAGGCCATGACGGCAAGCAGCACCTGTGCGGTGCAGATGTTCGATGTCGCCTTCTCGCGGCGGATATGCTGTTCGCGGGTCTGCAGGCTGAGGCGATAGGCGCGGTTGCCGCGCGCATCGACCGACACGCCGACCAGACGGCCGGGCATGGAGCGCTTGTGCGCATCCTTCACCGCCATGAAGGCCGCATGCGGGCCACCATAACCCATCGGCACGCCAAAACGCTGCGAGGAGCCGATGGCGATATCGGCGCCCATTTCACCGGGAGACTTCAGCAGCGTCAGCGCGAGCAGATCGGCGGCGACGGCTGCCACGGCACCCGTCTGGTGCAGGCGGGCGATCAGGCCGGAGAAATCATGTGCATGACCATGCGTGCCCGGATACTGGAAGATCGCGCCGAAGACATCGACCGGATCAAGATCGGTAAAGGGATTGCCGATGACGACGCTCCAGCCGAGCGGGGCCGCACGCGTTTCGATGAGCGCGATCGTCTGCGGATGGCAGGCGGAATCGACAAAGAAGGCGGTCGCCTTCGATTTTGCCTGGCGCTGGCAGAGCGCCATGGCTTCGGCCGCAGCGGTTGCCTCATCGAGCAGCGAGGCGTTGGCGACATCAAGGCCTGTCAGGTCACAGATCATCGTCTGGAAGTTCAGCAGAGCCTCAAGGCGCCCTTGAGAAATTTCCGGCTGGTAGGGCGTGTAGGCTGTGTACCAGGCGGGGTTTTCCAGAATGTTGCGCTGGATGACCGGCGGCGTGATGGTGCCATAATAGCCCTGGCCGATCAGCGAGGTGAGCGGCTGGTTCTTGTTGGCAGTCTCGCGCAACCGGTCGAGCGCTTCGCGTTCGGTGAGTGCAGCACCCCAGGCCAGCGGCTCGCGCTGCCGGATGGTGGAGGGGACGGTTGCATCGATCAGCGCGTCGAGCGAGCGGTAGCCGACGACCTTCAGCATCTCCACCATTTCGGACGGCGAGGGGCCGATATGCCGGCGATTGGCAAAATCGTAGGGCTGGTAGTCGGTGAAATGGAAATCGCGTGTGTCTGACATCAGCCGATCAGCTCCTTGTAGGCCGCTTCGTCCATGAGGTCGTCGGCATCGGCGACGTTGGAAAGCTTCAGCTTGAAGAACCAGCCGGCGCCCTGCGGATTGGAATTGACCAGCGACGGATCGGACGTGATCGCTTCGTTGATCTCGACGATCTCGCCGGACAGCGGACAATAGACGTCGGATGCAGCCTTGACGCTTTCGACGGTGGCGGCTTCGCCGTTCTTCTCGAAGCTGGCACCCACTTCCGGCAGTTCGACGAAAACCAGATCGCCCAGCTGGTCTGCGGCGTGCTGCGTGATGCCGACAGTTGCGACATCGCCCTCGAGCTTCAGCCATTCGTGTTCAGCGGTGAATTTCAGCATGATGTTCAGTCCTCTCTGAAGGAAATTTGAAATTGGTCAGATGCGGGGAGCAAGCGCGCCCCCCTCTGGCCTGCCGGCCATCTCCCCCACGGGTGGGGAGATCAGATGGGCGCGCCCGTCTGCCAGCCTCGACGCCGATGAAAGGCGAGAGGCTGCTGCCTGCTGATCTCCCCCCCCTTGTGGGGGAGATGGCCGGCAGGCCAGAGGGGGGCTTTGGCTGGCAGGACCATCATAAACTACCGCTTATAAGTCGGCGTGATGAAGGGCAGGGCGCTGACGGTGACGGGCAGATACTTGCCGCGCACTTCCGCAAAGATCTGGGTGCCGGGACTTGCGTGGCTGACGGGCACATAGCCCATGGCCACGGGTCCTTCGACGGAGGGACCGAAGGTGCCGGATGTCACTTCGCCAAGATCGTGAGCGCCTTCGGCATCGGCAAACAGGCGCGCATGGGCGCGCACCGGCGCCTTGCCGTCCGGCTTCAGCCCGACGCGGCGACGCAGCGTGCCGTTCGTCACTTCCCGGAGAATGCGGTCGGCGCCCGGAAAGCCGCCTTCGCGTGCGCCGCCGAGGCGGCGCGCCTTCTGGATCGCCCATTCGAGCGATGCTTCGATGGGGCTTGTGAGCGTGTCGATGTCGTTTCCGTACAGGCAAAGCCCAGCTTCGAGCCGGAGCGAATCGCGTGCGCCGAGACCGATCGGCTCGCAGTCGGAATGCGCGAGAAGCGCCCGGGCAAGATCCTCGGCCTTGTCGGCCGGCACCGAGATTTCAAACCCGTCCTCGCCGGAATAGCCGGAGCGTGAGACGATGCAGTCAGCACCTACAAGTGTCACGTCGCGCACGTCCATGAAGCTCATCGCCGTCACATCGGCATTGAGCGATGCCAGAACGGCTTCGGCGGCGGGTCCCTGAAGCGCAATCAGCGCCCGATCTTTGATCGGCGTGACGGAACAGCCGGCAAGGTTCGCTTGCATATGGGCGATATCGGCACTCTTGCAGGCAGCGTTGACCACGACGAAGAGGTGATCGCCGCGATTGGCCAGCATCAGGTCATCCAGGATGCCGCCCTTCTCGTCTGTAAAGAAGCCATAGCGCTGGCGGCCGGGTTTCAGCCCGAGAATATCGACCGGTACCAGCGTTTCGAGCGCAAGCGCTGCGTCTTCGAAGGTGCCGGACTGGGCTTTCACAATGACCTGGCCCATGTGGGACACATCGAACAGGCCCGCCTTGGCGCGGGTGTGCAGGTGTTCCTTCATCACGCCGGCCGGATATTGCACCGGCATGTCGTAACCGGCAAACGGCACCATGCGGGCGCCGAGCGACAGATGAAGCGCGTGAAGAGGTGTGGAAAGGAGAGGGCCGGTATCGGTCAAGAAAACCTCCAGGTCTGTGCAAAATTATTCGCACGGGTGCTCAGTGTGGCGTCCTTACGCCGTTCATGAGCCCCCTCTGTCCTTCGCGCCTGAGATTGTTATCCCTTCGGCGAGCCTTTGCGCATGAAAAGGCTTCTCTCCAGAGTCCTGTTCGTCCCGCTGGTCCTTTTGCCTGAGAGTTTCCGGGGCGGTTGCTCCTTCGGCGCCGCATCAAAGCGGTTTCTCCCAGCGGGATGCGCTCATTATGAGGGCGCCCCCCCTGTTGGCAAGAGGCAAATGTCGCAGCCGGCATGTATTTTGTCGTCGCCCGAAAAACGTCGGGCTGCCGGACATCACGCCCTCAGATTTCCTCGTAGGCGTCGCGCGCCTGTTTCAGACTGGCCTGTTGCTGTTGCTGGTGGCTATCGGTCATGTCGAAGGCAAGCGGCACGGCGGGGAGCAGTGCGGCGATATCGGTGGCATCGGCGCCTTCGACACGACGTCGCTCCTTTTCCGCCACCATCCGCTGCTCCTTCACCTGGTCTACGGTTGCCACGCGGCGTGCCGGGCGCGCCGCATCCATTGCGTAGGCGGCCGTAATCGCCGATACTGAGGGAACCTGAGTCATGCTGCGACCATCTCCTGAAACCGAAAACGATAGAGACGTTGCTTTTGTTCCTCTTTAAACAAATTGCTCAAGGTTTAGCGATAATTGTCTTTTTAGGGAATTGATGTCTTGCTGATGCAGCTTACGCTTGTCGCAGTGGGCGGCGCTGTCGGTTCGGTTTGCCGCTATCTGGCCGGGCTTGCCGTAACGCGGCTCCTCGGCTTCAACTTTCCTTGGGGCACCCTGACAATCAACATTGCCGGCTGCTTTGCCATCGGCTTCCTTACGGAGCTTCTGGCGCGCCGTTTCGATGCCTCGCTCGATTTGCGCCTGCTGATCATCGTCGGCTTTCTCGGCGGCTTCACGACGTTTTCGTCCTTCTCGCTCGACACGATGGTTCTCATCGAGCGGGGTGCGACAGCGGCGGCATTGGCCTATGTGCTCGCCAGCGTTCTGGTGTCCTTGCTGGCGGCATTTGGCGGTCTGGCGCTTGGTCGTGCCGTTCTCTGACGCCCGATTGCGCAAACAGGATAAACCTTCCCTGCCATTTCTCTTTCCCTTGCGCGGCGAAATCATCTAAAGGCTCAGATCAAAGGGCCGCAGCGCCCATTCCAGAATGAAAGATTTGAGATGGCAGGCATCGAGCATATCCGCGTCGAAGCGGATGAAGCTGGCATGCGCCTCGACCGTTGGTTCAAGGTGCACTATCCCGGGCTGGGCTTCGGTCCGCTGCAGAAACTGCTGCGCTCCGGGCAAGTGCGGGTCGATGGCGGACGGGTGAAATCGGATGCGCGCGTGCAGCCGGGGCAGGTGGTGCGCGTACCGCCCATGGACGTAGACGCCAAGAAGGCCGGGCCGATCGCCGGACGGGACCTCAAGCATTCCAGCGATTTCGAACTGTTGTCGCGCATGATCATTCATGAGGATGACAAGGTCATCGTTTTGAACAAGCCGGCCGGTCTTGCCGTGCAGGGCGGCTCCGGCGTTGCACGTCATATCGACCAGATGCTGGAAGCCTTCGTGAGCCCGAAGGGCGAAAAGCCGCGTCTCGTCCACCGGCTCGACCGCGATACCTCGGGCGTTCTGGTGATTGCCCGCACGCGCGGCGCCGCCCAGAAGCTGACGGCTGCCTTTCGCGAGCGCGACACCAAGAAGACCTACTGGTCGCTGGTGAAGGGCGTGCCGCGCAAGCACGAGGACAAGATCTCCACCTGGCTCGTCAAGGAACAGACGCCGGACGGGGACCGCATGCGCATTGCCCGCCATGGCGAGGAGGGCGCCGATCACGCCGTTTCCTATTACCGCGTCATCGATACGGCCGCCCAAAACCTCGCCTGGCTGGAAATGGAGCCCTATACGGGCCGCACCCACCAGCTGCGCGTCCATGCGCTGCATATCGGTCACCCGATCATCGGCGATCCGAAATATTTCGACGACGATCCCAACTGGGATTTCCCGGGCGGCGTGCAAAAGCGCCTGCACCTGCATGCCCGTCATATCGACATTCCGCATCCAAGCGGTGGCCGCCTGCGCGTGACCGCGCCGCTTTCGCCGCACATGGTGCAGACCTGGAACCTTTTGGGGCTGGACCAGGCCGATGGCATCGGGGAAGAGGATTGAGCATGAAACTGGTTCTCTTCGATTGCGACGGCACGCTGGTCGACAGCGCGCGGCTCATCCATGAGGTGATGTGCCGGACCTTCGCGCATTTCGGCTATGCGCATCCCGAGCTTGCGGCCACCAAATCCATCATCGGCCTCACCCTCGACATTGCCATTGCCCGTATTCAGGGCAAGCCCCATGCGGACGAGGAAGCCGTGGCGATGATGGCCTATTACAAGTCGATCTTTCAGCAGACGCGCGCAGAAGCCGGATTCGAGGAGCCGCTGTTTCCCGGCATCCGCGCACTGATCGACGAGATCGGCCCGCGCGAGGAGCTTCTGATCGGCGCGGTGACGGGCAAATCCCGCCGCGGTCTCGACCTCATTCTCGACACGCATGATTTCCGCAAGTGGTTTCGCATCGGCCGCACCGCCGATGACTGCCCGTCAAAACCGCATCCGGCCATGGTGACGGAGTGCTGCGATGCCATGGGCGTTGAGCCCGCCGATACCCTTGTCATCGGTGACGCCATCTACGATATGCAGATGGCGAAGGCGGCCGGCGCAAAGGCGGTCGGCGTCTCCTGGGGCTACGCCTCCGTCGACCTTCTGAACGCCGCCGGCGCCGATGCCATCGTTCATCATCCAAGCGAATTGTTAAGCCATATCGGCTGAGGAAATTTCGAGACCCATGCGCGATCCGTTCGATTTACCCGAGGGCCATGCGGGCCTGAGCCACGCCGATCCGACACGCCGGGCGCAGATCCAGATGCATCGCCCGCTGCCGAAGCGCTTTTATGAGAAGGCGACCATCGGCGAGGACGCGCAAGGCTATTCAATCCTCCTGGACGGGCGCCCGGTGAAGACGCCGGCCAAGAACATGCTCGCCGTGCCGACGAAAGCGCTGGCCGAGATCATCTGCGCGGAATGGTCGGCCCAGGTCGAGGTGATCGATCCCCTCAGCATGCCCGTGACGCGACTTGCAAATACGGCCATCGACGGAATTGCACCGGATCGACAGCCGGTATTTGCCGACATCCTGAAATTCTCCGAGAGCGACATGCTGTGCTACCGCGCCGATGCACCGGCCGAACTGGTGGAGCGACAGGCGCGCGACTGGGATCCGGTTCTCGAATGGGCGGCGAAAGATCTCGGCGCGCATTTCATTCTGGCCGCGGGTGTGATGCCGGCAGAACAGCCGCCGGAGGCGGTGGCAGCGCTTGCCGCAAGACTTCGTCAGCACGACACTGCGCTTGAACTGGCAGCCCTTCACACCATCACGACGCTCACCGGCTCGGCGCTTCTCGCCCTTGCGTTTGCCGGCCGCGTCATCGGCGTCGAGGAAGCCTGGCGGCTTGCGCATCTTGAAGAAGACTGGACCAATGAGCATTGGGGGGCGGATGCGGATGCAGAACTGCGCCGCACCAAGCGCTACCGCGAAATGCAGGCGGCCGCGTCCACGTTCGAGGCATTGCAGCCGGTCGCTTAACTGGTTGCTAACCCTGTTGGCGGATGATCGGGGAAAGCGTCTCCCGGTGATCCATGTCGACTTCCTTCTTCCGCCTGACTGTCCTGGCTGTCTGCTGGCTGATGCTCGGCGGCTTTCGCATGGCCCCGCCGGAAGCAACGGAGCAGGCGCATCTCCTCTATGACGTGCGTGGTGCCTTCGTGAGCGCCCAGGCCACCGTGTCGCGCCGCCTGCTGGCAGACACCGACAGGCTGGTCAACGACGCCATCCGCGCCACGTTCCGCCAGACCTCCATGCCGCGCACGGTGCTCACCGTCCGCATCACCGAGAGCGGGTCTTTTCCGCTGCTCATCGGTGCCCGCTACCGGGCGAAGGTGCAGGTGGAGGCAACCGCTGTCGGCAATGGTGAAAGCGTGGCGATCGGCACATTCACCGTCAGCGCTTTCGCATTCGATGCCGGTGACGGAGACGCCCTCGTCGCATCGAAGATCGCGGCCCGGATTGCGCGGGAATTCAATCTTGAGGAGCGCACCCCCTCCACACTGGCCACGGCACTCTTTCCGTGACGCTTGCTAACAAGCAGGTGCGCAGACCGGATTGTTTTTCCGGATCAATAGGATGTGATAAAACGCGACTTCTGTTGATTTAAAAATGCTGCACTGCAGCGCTAAGGCAATCCGGTATTTGAAATTACTGGAGCGGGATTTTCCAACCAATGTCACAACGTCTCAACACCTATCAGCCGCAGGCGCTTGCCGTGCTGCGCATCATGACCGGGCTGCTGTACCTGGAGCATGGCACGATGAAGCTCTTCCACTTTCCCGCTCCCCAGATGGAGGGGTCGCTTCCGCCGCTGATGCTGGTGGCCGGCATTCTGGAACTGGTGGGCGGTGCCTTGTTCGCCATCGGCTTCCTGACGCGACCGGTGGCATTCCTTCTGTCGGGCATGATGGCCGTCGCCTATTTCATGGCGCATTTCCCGAAAAACTTCTTCCCGGGCTTGAACGGCGGTGATGCTGCCGTGCTGTTCTGCTTCATCTTCCTCGCCTTCATCTTTACCGGCGCCGGCGCCTGGTCGGTGGATAACCGCCAGAAGGCCTGATCAGCCGAAGGTTCGACCAACGGAAAGCCCCTGGGGGATGATCCCGGCAGGGGCTTTTTGCTGTCAGCTGGTCAGTTTCAGCCCGGCAATGCCGGCGACGATGAGGCCGATGCAGGCGAGCCGGGCAAAATTTGCCGGATCGCCAAAGAGAATCATGCCGAGGCCGACGGCCCCGACCGTTCCGATCCCCGTCCATACCGCATAGGCGGTGCCCATGGGCAGATCACGGATGGCAAGGCCGAGCAGGCCGATGCTGACACCCATGCAGGCGACGGTGAGAACCGAGGGGACGAGCCGGGTGAAGCCCTCGCTATATTTGAGCCCGATGGCCCAACCACATTCGAGAAGACCGGCCAAAACAAGATAGATCCAGGGCATGATTACGCTCCTTCTGTGTTGAAAAGAGCGAGGTCGTCCCCGCAAGGTCAATGGCAGCCGGGTTAGGCTGCGGCGGTCGTCCGCACGAGCCCCTATCTGGGGCGTTTTGCCGCCGGTTCAAGCTGGACAGACCGGATGCGGCTTAGCAAAGCCGCTCGGCATGCCAGCGCAGGTGATCATCCATGAAGGTGGAGATGAAATAGTAGGAGTGATCGTAGCGCTCATGCATGCGAAGCGTGAGAGCAATCCCGGTGTCCTTTACCGCCTCTTCGAACAGCCAGGGCCGCAGGCCATTGTCGAGAAAGCTGTCGGCCTTGCCCTGATCGATGAGGAATTCCGGAAAGCGCGCCCCACCTTCCACCAGTGCGCAGGCATCATAGGCCCGCCAGAGGGCAGGGTCGCTGCCGAGATATTTTTCGAATGCCGGCGCCGACCAGTCCGCGGACGAGGGCGCGACAATCGGGGCAAAGGCCGAGCAGCTTGTGAAGCGCCCGGGGTTCTTCAGTGCAATCGTCATGGCGCCGTGCCCGCCCATGGAATGGCCGAAAATGCCCTGGCGGTCCATGTCGGCGCGAAAGTTCTCCGCAATCAGCGCCGGCAGTTCCTCCGTCACGTAAGAGTACATGCGGTAGTGATCGCTCCACGGCTTTTCGGTGGCATCGAGATAGAAGCCGGCCCCTTTGCCCATCTGCCAGTTGGTCGCCTCGTCGGCCACGTCATCGCCACGCGGGCTCGTATCGGGGCAGACGACGATCAGGCCAAGCCTTGCGGCCATGCGCCTATATTCGCCCTTGTCCATGACGTTCTGATGCGTGCAGGTGAGGCCGGAGAGATACCAGAGCACCGGACGCCTTTGCGTTGTTGCCTGAGGCGGCACGAAGACGGCAAATGTCATGTCGCTGTTGCAGACCTGCGACCGGTGCTGGAACACACCCTGCATTCCGCCAAATGCCGTATTCTGGGACAGGACCTTCATGGTTACACACTCTCCGTTGCAGGATTAGCCGGCCAGCGACACGACGGCATTGACCGCGGCCGCAACGAGCACGGTATTGAAAAAGAACGACAGCACCGCATGGCAGAGATTGATGCGCCGCATCACTGTCGTGGTGATGACGACATCCGAGGTCTGCGCCGTCATGCCGATCACCAGCGAGAAATAGAGGAAATCGTAACCGCAGGGTTCCGGCGTGCGCGGAAACTCCAGACCACACTGGGTGCTCAGACTGCCATCGTCCTTCGAGACGCGGCGCCAGTAATGATGGGCATAGTGCATGGCAAACATGGTGTGGATGGTCAGCCAGCCGGCAATCACCGACAGGAAGGCGATGGACACCTCGAAGATGCTCGGATTGGCGCTGCGGTTCAAGGCATTGAAGAGCGCGGCAATCACCGTGATGACGGCCAGAAGCGTCACCATCAGAATGACATAGGCCGGCGCATTGTCGCGTTCGGCACTGGTCTTCAGCCGGCCAACCGTAAGCCGCGGAATACGCAGTGCCATCATCCCCAGATAGACCACGAAAAACACGATTGCCGATATTTCGACGGCCAGATGGCGGGCGGCAAGCCAGAGCACCGGCAGTGACAACAGGCCTGAAAGGCCTGCGGCATAGAACGGGCTGTGCCTGCGGTGCCGCCAGTGCGGTAAAACGTCGGTCATGCCGGATCATCCTTCGCCTGCGCGGCGATTGCCTTTGCCCGCCGGCAGAGGCGATCAAGCGTGGAGAGAAAGGCCGAGCGGTCCCGCGCCGAGAAGGCGGCATTATAGCCCTTGCTTTCGCCGGTCTCCCTAAGATGCGCGCCAAGATCCCGCATGGCGCTGGCCATGCCGATATTGCCCTCATCGAACTCCCGGCCTGTCGGACCAGTCACTTGGGCGCCCGCGGCCACGCAGCGCACCGCAAGCGGCACATCCGCCGTCACCACGATATCGCCGCGTCCCGCCCGCTCGGCAATCCAGTCATCGGCCGCATCGAAAGCGCCGGACACGATGATGTTCTTCACCATCGGATCGCGCGAGGGGCGAAGGCCGGAATTGGCAATCAGGGTGACTTCCAGACCATGACGCTCGGCCACCTTCAGAATTTCGGGCTTTACCGGGCAGGCATCGGCATCCACATAGATCAACGGGCAGCTCTCCGTGTGCGGCGGTTGTCAGATTTCGGTCTGTTGCGGCTTACCAGTTCAGGTTCCGGATGTCGCCGTTGAAACAGCAACCCTCGGGCTCTGAAATGAAATCGAGGCGGGCGGGAAGGAAGGCGCGAAGGCTATCAAGGGACGGCAGATCGGCATCCATGGCGACGGGCTGAATGGAGGACTTGCGCAGCACGAGACAGATTTCGTCTCCTTCGGTCAGCACGGCCGCATCGCGACAGTCAAAGCCCGCCAGGACAAGATGCTGCAACAGGAGGCCAGCGCTCCAGATGCTCAAATCGCCGTTGACCATCGGAAAACTGAGGGCCGGCACGGCAAGGGCCAGAACGCCGCCCTCCGGCAACAAAGCGTGAAGACGACGCAGAAAACGCTGCGGATCAGGCGTCCGCTGCAGCACATGGCTCATGAGAATGCAGTCGAACGGCCCACCGAAATTTTCCGACTGAATGCCGTCATGACGGATGGAAACGCCTGGGGTTCGATCGAGGGGCTCTGCGGCCGGAACCAGAACGGTTACGGTCTTGCCGGCCTCGGCGAGAAGGCGTGTGCGTTTCTGCCAGCCAGGGCCATAATCGAGCACGCTGTCGAAATTTTCCTGAACCAGCAGGCGCGCAAGGGCCGGCCCGCCGGGAATGGCGACGAACTGCGGCGTGACGCCGATCGGCGGCACCGACGGCTCCGGCGCCTGATCGCGCAAGTGCAGCTTTGCCTTCAGCATGCGATTTTCCACCTGCAGCCGTTGCAGCACCTGCTGCGTCATCTGCTTCAGCCGATCGATCTGGGATTGCTGGGCGCTGATGAGCGGATCGACCGGGCGTTCGGGCGGCGCAGGCTCCGGCAAAGGGTCCGGCGTCATGGCGCGGCGAACGCGCTCAGTTAGCGGAAAGGATACGACCGGCGGCGTGGGCGAGGGGCTGCCGATCGCAAGATCCGGCATGGACTCGCTGCCGGCGGGCGTGCCAAGCGCCGGGCGCGGCGGGGTGATCGCATGCATGCTGCCGGAAAACAGGAAGGAGAAATCGCAGTCGCAATCCCTGCCCTGGTCGTTCCTGATGGCGATCGAGGCATGCAGGCCATCGACCGAGAGCACGTTTGCCCGACAGCCCCTGGCATTGTCTGCGCCGGACAACTGCGTCATGCCGCCCGCCACATCGTTGAGCGGCGGCTGGAAGACGAGCAGGTAGCGGCCGGCCGCCTTGCGGCTGACCTGGAAGCCCTGGCCCTGCAGGACGCTGCCATCGGCCTTTACCGTTCCTGAAACGATGCGATCCGTCATTCTGTCTCCCGCGGCACCGTTGCTAGTGTCCGAAGCGGCTGCCTATGGCCGCGCCAGAGCCGAAGCCCCACGCAAAAGGACGCCCGAGGGCGTCCTTCGCGAGAGCCTGCCGCGGCGCGATCCGTTCTCAGTATAGCACGACCGAGCGGATGCTTTCACCCGAATGCATCAGCTCAAAACCTTTATTGATGTCGTCGAGCGGCATGGTGTGGGTGATCATCGGATCGATGATGATCTTGCCCTCCATGTACCAGTCGACGATCTTCGGCACGTCGGTGCGGCCGCGCGCGCCGCCAAAGGCGGTGCCCATCCAGTTGCGTCCGGTCACCAGCTGGAAAGGACGCGTCGAGATTTCCTGGCCCGCACCGGCAACGCCGATAATGACGGACTTGCCCCAGCCGCGATGCGAGGCTTCCAGCGCCTGGCGCATGACCTTGGTATTGCCGGTGCAGTCGAAGGTGTAATCGGCGCCACCGATATGGTCTCCGGCGCGCTTCGTCAGGTTGACGAGGTAAGGCACGATATCGCCCTCGACCTCCTTCGGGTTGACGAAATGCGTCATGCCGAAGCGTTCGCCCCAGGCCTTCTTGTCGTTGTTCAGGTCAACGCCGATGATCATGTCGGCGCCGGCGAGACGCAGGCCCTGGATGACGTTGAGGCCAATGCCGCCGAGACCGAAGACGATGGCGGTCGCGCCGATCTCGACTTTTGCCGTGTTGATGACGGCGCCGATGCCGGTCGTCACGCCGCAGCCGATGTAGCAGATCTTGTCGAAGGGCGCGTCCGGGTTGACCTTGGCGAGAGCGATTTCCGGCAGCACCGTGTAATTGGCGAAGGTCGAGCAGCCCATGTAGTGATGGATCTTGTCCTTGCCGATGGAAAAGCGCGACGTGCCGTCCGGCATCAGACCCTGGCCTTGGGTCGAGCGGATGGCAGTGCAGAGGTTCGTCTTGCGGCTGAGGCACGAATAGCATTCGCGGCATTCGGGCGTGTAGAGCGGGATGACGTGATCGCCCTTCTTCACCGAGGTGACGCCCGGACCGACATCGACGACGATGCCGGCGCCCTCATGGCCGAGAATGGCCGGAAACAGGCCTTCCGGATCGGCACCGGACAGGGTGAAATCGTCGGTGTGGCAAATGCCTGTGGCCTTCACCTCGATCAGAACTTCGCCGGCTCTGGGACCTTCCAGCTGAACGGTCATGACTTCGAGCGGCTTTCCGGCCTGTACGGCAACGGCTGCGCGGACGTCCATGATGTAATCTCCCTGACTGTGTGATTCTTAAAAAGTTTGTGGCATGCGGGGCCGGGCGGCTCAAGCGCAAAGCACCCGGAGCGCGGTCACGCTGGCGCCAGCGTGCGTCTGCTCTGGACACGCTCGCGCCAGATGATGAACAGGCCCGACGCCACGATGACGGCAATGCCGAGCCATTTGGAGGGCGTCGGAAAATCGGCAAACAGCAGGTAGCCGAGCACGGTTGCCGAAATGATCTCGAAATACTGGAAGGGTGCCAGAAGCGATACCGAGGCCATGCGGAAGGCGCGCACGACGAGCAGGTGCACATAGCCTGACAGCGAGCCGAGGATGATGAGAAGGATGAGGCCGAGACCGGAGGAGGGCAGCGACATTTCGAAATCCGCAATGCCGGCGGCATTGCCGGCAACAAGCACGATGCCCATGAACAGCGTGCCGCCGACGCCCGACATCATCTGCATGGTAAGCGGCGAATCGCCATTCCCCAGCGCCCGGTTCAAGAACAGATAGAGCGTAAAGAGAAAGGCGCAGGCGACCGGCAGAAGCGAGGTCCAGCCGAAAATCTCGAAGCTCGGCTGGATCACGATCATCGCGCCGCCGAAACCGACGAGAATGGCAAGCCAGCGCCGCCATCCGACCTTTTCGCCCAAGAAGAGCGCTGACATCATCGTCAGCATGAAGGGCTCGACGAAATAGATGGCAAAGACATCCGCCAAAGGCATGTATTTGACGGCGGTGAAGAAGAGGAGGCTTGCTGCCGCATGCAGGGCCCCGCGCAGCATGTTCATCCACGGCCGCTGCACTTTAGAAAACCCACCCACCGTCCAGAAGAACAGCGGCGCCAGCACCACAAGCTGCACGAAGAACCGATAGAAGGTGACCTGTCCCGGCGACATGGTTTCAAACGTTGCCATGTATTTGGCAATCGCATCCATCATCGGCAGGATGACCATGCAGCAGGCCATCAGCGCCATGCCCTTCACGGATCGGTCGGAGGAGAGGGGCGTCTTCACGGCGGCAGCGGGCATGGCATATTTCCTGTGGCTGTCCGTTCAACCACGGGTGGGATGGCAAGGCAAGGCGCAGCCGCGCCACCCGATGCGCTCAAACCGCCACGCCCAAAGGCAAGGCTTCACTCACCGTCTGCCCGAACACCTCCTCAAACGCCTCTCGAAGCCGGACATCGACATCCGTCATCAACACCAGCATGCCGAGATCTTCCAGGCTGGTCACGCCATAGGCGGAAATCCCGCAGGGCACGATGCCGGAAAAATGCGAAAGATCCGGATCGACATTGATCGACAGGCCGTGAAAGCTCACCCAGCGGCGCAGGCGGATGCCGAGCGCCGCGATCTTGTCCTCCGCCTGCGTGCCATTCGGCAGAAGCGGCTTTTCCGGCCGGCGCACCCAGACGCCCACGCGATCCTCACGCCGCTCGCCGCGCACGTTCATCTTTTCCAGACAGCGGATGATGACCTCCTCAAGGCCTGCCACATAGGCGCGGACATCCTGGCGGCGACGCTTCAGATCCAGCATCACATAGGCCACCCGCTGGCCGGGACCGTGATAGGTGTATTCGCCACCGCGGCCGGTGGCAAAGACCGGGAATCGGTCGGGCTCGATGAGATCTCCGGCATCGGCGCTTGTGCCGGCCGTGTAGAGCGGCGGATGCTCCAAAAGCCACACCAGTTCATCCGCACGCCCCTCGGCAATGGCCGCCACTTCCGCTTCCATGACGGCAAGCGCCTCCTCGTAAGGCACGGGAGAATCGGAAATGCGCCAGCGAACGGCGGGAGAGCCATCCTTCGGCAGCATGGACAAGTTGAGATCGGTACGCTCGGGCATGGGAGACTCGTTGATGCGAAACAGGATTGTCGAAGGGCGGACACTATCCACAGGCACGGAAGCCCGCAAATCATGGCTTTCGCTATATAGGCATTCTTCCGCGAATTTTATCTTTCAAAAAACTGTCACGGCACACTTGCGTCGGCCAAATCCCTTTGCTAGATGCTCCCTCGCCGGCAACAAACCGGCCTACCACGATGCGGTCGTGGCGGAATTGGTAGACGCGCAGCGTTGAGGTCGCTGTGGGGCAACCCGTGGAAGTTCGAGTCTTCTCGACCGCACCAAAAGAACCCGGCGCAAGCCGGGTTTTTTGTTGTCTGGCAATATTTTACGGGCGGACCTGCACTTCGGTTGAGAAGTGCCATCCAGCCTGGCGCGGTCTCACTCTCTCAAGGCTGAGAGCGGCGGAAGCGGGTGACCAGACGCACGGTGTGGTCCGGCTGGACCTCATAAAGCTCCTCGTAGCGGTTGAGGAATTCGTCGCGCACCTCGCGGCTGAAGGAACTGCCGACGGGATAGGGCACGATGGGTGAGCGGCCGCCATAGGTGAGGCTGTTCGGAAAAGGCTCAAGAACGCTTTGCTGCGTGCTGCACCCGGCCAGAAGCCCCAGCACAAGAATCATCCGTATTTTCATCGCTGCACTCCGCATGCGCCACGAATGCGCTTTTGCGGCGAATGGTTCCCGGCCGCAAGCGGAAGATTGGCTCAGGAAGCTGACGGCGGCGGTTGAAGGAGCAGCAGAGCACTGCCCCGGTTACAGGCCTGCGGCAAACATCGGGCCGCCTTTGTGGGCGGGAAAACCGTAGCCATTGATCATCACGAGATCGATATCGCTTGCGCGGGCGGCGATGCCTTCGGCAAGGAGCGCCCGTCCTTCGTCCGCCATCGCCGCAAGCAGGCGTGACAGAATCCCTTGCGGAGTAAAGGTTTTCGGCGTGATTGCCTTTGCTGCCCGGCAGGTCTCGATGATGGCGGTGACCTCCGGGTCGACGAGGCGTTGTCCCGCCTCATAGCGATACCATCCGCGCCCGACCTTCTGGCCAAGGCGGCCCGCCTCGCAGAGGCGGTCGGCAATGTCCACATAGCGCTCGGCCGGATTGCGGCTCGCCGCCTGCCGCTTGCGGCGTTTCCAGGCGATCTCAAGGCCGGCCATGTCATAGACCGCGAACAGGCCCATCGGGAAGCCGTAGTCTTCCAGCACCGCGTCGATCTCGTGCGGCGCTGCACCGTCCTCGATCAGATACTCGGCTTCGCGGCGATAGGCGGAAAAGATTCGGTTGCCGATAAAGCCTTCGGTGACGCCGGCAACGACGGCGAGCTTTTTCAGGCGTCGCGCAAAGGCAAGCCCCGTTGCCAGCACATCGGGCGCAGTATCCTTGCACCACACCACCTCGACCAGCCGCATCACATGCGCTGGCGAGAAGAAATGCAGGCCGAGCACGCGGGCAGGGTGGGCGGTTGTCGCGGCAATCTCATCCGGGTTCAGATAGCTGGTATTGGTGGCGAGAATGGCATCGGGCCGCAGCACCTTATCCAGCCGGCGAAAGAGATCGGTCTTCACGTCGAGATCGTCAAACACCGCCTCGACGACGAGATCAGCGCTCACAAGGCCCTGATCCTCCGCCGTCACCGTCAGCCGCGCCGCCTGTTCCTCACCCTCAGCCGCGGTCAGACGACCGGATTTGACCGAGCGCTCGATGAGCCCCAGAATGCGCTCGCGGCCCTTTTCCGCAGCCTCGTCGTTCTGGTCGAGCCCGATGACCGTATAGCCGGCGGCAAGCGCTGCCACGGCAATCCCGCTTCCCATCAGACCGAGGCCCGCAATCCCGATGGTGGAGAGCGTGCGGGGCATGACGCCCTCCAGCGCCTCCACCTTGCCTGCCTGTCGCTCGGCAAAGAAGACATGGGAGAGCGCCTTTGCCTGATCGCTGTCGCGAAGCGCGAGGAACGTCGCGCGCTCGCTCTGCAGGCCTTCATCGAGCGAAAGCTCGCTGCTTTGCCGCACCAGGTCGACGGCCTTTGCCGGGGCGTTCTGGCCGCGCGCCTTGGCGAGCAGTTTTTCGGCGACGGCCTCGAAAGCCTGCACGTCGAAGGCAGGCACGGGACGCGAGCCGGTGCGCCGCAGCGATTTTCCGGATGATTGCTGGACAAGGGTGCAGGCGGCGTCCAGCAGATCGTCCGTCACCACCTGATCGAGGATGCCAAGTGTCAGGGCCTCATCGGCCTTGATCGTGCGGCCGCTTGCGACGAGATCGACGGCTGCGAGCGCACCGACGAGGCGCGGAAGCCGCTGCGTGCCGCCGGCGCCCGGCACGAGACCAAGCTTCACTTCCGGCAGGCCTAAGCTGACCTGGGGCAGGGCGATGCGGTGGTGGCAGGCGAGCGCCACTTCCAGCCCGCCACCGAGTGCTGCCCCATTCAAGGCGGCAACCATCGGCTTGTCATGCGCCTCCAGCGCCGCCACCACATCCGGCAGGATAGGATCGACCGGCGGCTTGCCGAACTCGCGGATATCGGCGCCGCCGATGAAGATCTTTCCCGCACCGGTCAACACAAGCCCGACAATTTCGGCATGGCTGGCTGAAAAGTCGAGCGCCGCCATCAGCCCTTGCCGCACCGCGGCGCCGGTTGCATTCACCGGCGGATTGTCGATGGTGACGACAAGCACGCCCTGCATGACAGAGCCGGAGACGGTGGCGGAAAAGGTGATATCCGGCATGAAGACGTCCTTATTCGGGAATGACGGCGATTGCCTGGATCTCGATCTTGGCGCGGTCTTCGATGAGCGCCACCACCTGGACGGCCGCCATGGCGGGGAAATGCCGCCCGATCACCTCGCGATAGACCTGGCCGATGCCTTTGAGGTTGGCGAGATAGTCGGCCTTGTCGACAAAATACCAGGTCATCGTGGTGATGTGCTCGGCCCGCCCGCCGGCTTCGGAAAGAACCGCCATGATGTTTTGCAGGGTCTGGCGCACCTGATCGACCAGATCGTCGCTTTCGAAGACGCATTGACTGTTCCAGCCGATCTGGCCACCGACATAGACCTGGCGGCCGGTGGCGGACATGCCATTGGCATAGCCGATCGGTTTGGCCCAGCCTTCCGGCTGCAGGATTGTGTGCATGGCATTGGTCTCCAGGTCAGGCGTTCTTCAACAGTTCGCGGGCAATGATGAGTTTCTGCACTTCCGTGGCGCCCTCGTAGATGCGCAGCGCCCGGATTTCGCGGTAGAGTTTTTCGGTGATCTCGCCGACCCGGACACCGCGCCCGCCGAACATCTGCACGGCGCGATCAATGACCGTCTGGGCATTTTCGGTGGCGACCATCTTGGCCATCGCCGCTTCTTTGGTCGCGACCAGCTTTTGCACGTCGCGGCGCCAGGCGGCGCGGTAGGTGAGGAGGGCGCCGGCATCGATCGCAGCGGCCATGTCGCCAAGCGCTGCCTGCGTCAATTGCAGGTCGGCAAGCTTGGCCCCGAACATGTTGCGCGCCTTGGCGTGAGCGAGGGCCTCAAAGAGCGCTCGGCGCGCAAATCCGAGCGCTGCTGCGGCAACGGACGCGCGAAAAATGTCGAGCGTGCGCATGGCGATCTTGAAACCTTCGCCGGACGCGCCGAGCAGCCGGTCTGCCGGAATGCGACAGGCATCGAAGCGGATGGTGGCGAGGGGATGCGGCGCCATCACATCGATACGCTCGGCAATCGAAAAGCCGGGATCATCGGCATAGACAACGAAGGCGGAAATGCCGCGTGTTCCCGGCGCTTCGCCGGTGCGGGCAAAGACGGTGTAGACGTCCGCGATGCCGCCGTTGGAAATCCAGGTTTTTTCGCCGTCGAGCACATAATGGTCGCCATCGCGACGGGCGGCGCAGGCCATGGCCGCCACGTCAGAACCGGCCTCTTTTTCCGACAAAGCAAAGGCGGCGATCCATTCGCCGCTCTGCGCCTTTGGCAGGACGGTCGCCTTCAGCGCATCCGAGCCGGAGAGGCCGATGGCGCCGGTGCCGAGCCCCTGCATGGCGAAGGCAAAGTCGGCAAGACCATCGTGAAACGCCAGCGTCTCGCGCGTGAGGCAGACCGCGCGACTGTCGATTGCGGCCCGGCCTCCCGAGCCCGTTGCGGCATCGAGGAGGCCCGCTTTGCCGAGATCGCGCACGAGCGCTCGGCAGGCACCGTCGGTGTCGGCATGGTCGATGGCGGCAAGCGTGCCGGTGGCGGCATAGGTATCGAGCTTTGCAACAAGAGCACGGTGGCTCTCGTCAAAGAACGGCCAGTCCAAATGGTCGCGCGAGGGTGGGGCAGTGGGGAGACCGCCGGAAGCGTGCTCTGCCATTGCCTCAATTCCCCTCGAAAGCGGGCTTGCGCTTTTCCGCAAAGGCTTCGAAGGCGCGACGGAAATCATGCGTGGCCATGCAGATCGCCTGGGCCTGCGCTTCCGACTCGATCAACTCGTCGAGGCCCATGGCCCATTCCTGGTTCAGCATGGTCTTGGTCATGGTGTGGGCAAACCAAGGGCCGTCAGCCAGCGATCGCGCGAGCTTCTGCGCCTCGGCCTCCAGATCTTCTGCCGGATAAAGGCTGTTGTAAAAGCCCCAGGCATGGCCCTCGGCGGCGCTCATGGTGCGACCGGTAAACAGGAGTTCCGCCGCGCGCCCCTGTCCGATCAGGCGCGGAAGAATGCCGCAGGCGCCCATGTCGGCGCCGGCCAATCCGACGCGGGTAAAGAGGAAGGCGGTTCTGGCCTCCGGCGTTGCGAGCCTCAAATCGGATGCCATGGCGAGAATGGCACCGGCACCGGCGCAGATGCCATCGACCGCGGCGATGATCGGCTGCGGGCATTTGCGCATGGCCTTCACCAGATCGCCGGTCATGCGGGTGAAGGCGAGAAGATCCGGCATTGCCATCTTCGTCAGCGGCTCGATGATGTCGAACACGTCGCCACCGGAGGAAAAATTGCCGCCGGCACCGGTCAGCACGACGCAGCGCACGTCAGAGGCATCCGCCAGCGCGCGGAAAAGGTCACGCATCTCCCGGTAGCTCTCGAATGTCAGCGGGTTCTTGCGCTCCGGCCGGTTGAGACGGACGGTGGCGACGCGGGTTTCTTCATCAAGGTCCCAGAGGAAATGCTCCGGCCGGTAGTCGCTGAAACTGCGTTTCGTCTCTTGCATCGCATTGCCCATCTCGTCTCCTCCCGAAAGCGTTCTGAAGTCCGGCCGCGATGTCTCGCAGCCGGGCATTGTCCGTCTGTCAGTCGTTCGCCTCCGGCGGAAGGAAGTCGACCTCATGGTCCGCAGACAGTTTTACGATCGCCTCGACATCCGTCATCTGGTCAAGGCCGATGAACAGCTGCTCCAGCTTGCCCGCCGGTGCCACCCAGAACAGCGCACGGCAGGGCTTGTCGGATTTATTGAAATAGCCATGCGGCACACCGCGCGGCATGCGCACAAGATCGCCGGCTCGCGCCTTCGTCCATTCTCCGTCGAGCTTCAGATCGAGTTCGCCCTCCTGCACCAGGATGAACTCGTCCTGGTTGGGGTGGATATGGACCGGCACGTATTGGCCCGGCTCGCTATTGGTCTCGAAGGCAAAGGTGTCGTCGCAGACAGCCTTTGGAAAATACACCTGGCCCAATATGTTCCAGCTTACACCTTTGTACCCACTGCCGTTTTCAGTAATGCCCTTTTCCAGCGTCATCGCAGGCTCCCAGCTTTCGTTCCCATTGCCCATGACGAGTTCATCCCGCCATGATTTCCCCGCCGGCAACCGCGATCGCCTGTCCGGTCACGGACTGGGCCGATGGTGACGCCAGCCACAGAACGGCGTCTGCGACCTCCTCCGGCGTCACCAGCCGCCCCTGCGGATTATGCCTGGTCAGCTCCTTCAGCGCCTCCTCAGGCGTGCGGCCGGTCTTTTGAACGATGGTGTCCAGCGCGCCGCGCACCAGCGGCGTATCGGTAAAGCCGGGGCAGACTGCGTTGACGGTGACGCCGGTGCGGGCAAGTTCCAACGCAAGCGCGCGCGTGAGGCCGACGACGCCATGCTTTGCCGCCACATAGGCGGAGACATAGGCATAGCCGGTGAGGCCCGCCGTCGAGGCGATGTTGATGATGCGGGCGCCGTTCCCCTTTGCCTTGAGATCGGCAAGAACCGCCTGAGTGACGGAAAAGACCCCCGTCAGATCCACCGAAAGCACGTGGTTCCACATATCGAGCGAGGTCTTTTCGAATGCGGCCGTCGGTGCTTCTCCGGCATTGTTGATCAAAATATCGACAGGGCCGAAGCGGGAGCGGGCGGTTTCCAGACAGGCGGCGATGGCTGCCGGATCGGTGACGTCGAAGCCCGGCAGAGCAAGGGTTCCTTCTCTGCCCAGCTGTGCCGACAGGTTTTCGAGCGGCTCGGCGCGACGCCCTGCCAGCGTGACATGAGCGCCGGCACCGACAAGCGCTTTCGCAATGGCCGCACCGATGCCGGAGCCGGCACCGGTCACGCATGCGTGGCGGCCAAGAAGCCGACCGGTCGAAACCTCTGCCACGACCACCTCCTATTTGCCGGCGGGCGCGGGCTGGGCCGCACGCGCAAGATTGGTCTCGTACTGACGCTTGCCGGAAAAATACTGCTTCGGCCAGGCAACGGAGGTGAGCCCGATCCGTGCTGCCTCGTGCAGAACCCAGGCGGGATCGGCGAGATGCGGGCGGGCCACGGCGCAGAGATCGGCGCGGCCGGCCGAAATGATCGAGTTGGCATGATCGGCCTCGGAGATTGCGCCGACGGCAATCGTCGCAATGCCCACCTCGTTGCGGATCTTGTCGGAAAACGGTGTCTGGAACAGCCGGCCGTAAACCGGCTTTTCTTCCTTCCACACTTGGCCGGAGGAGCAGTCGATCACATCGGCGCCGGCCTCCTTGAACATGCGCGCAAAAATCGCTGCATCGTCGGGCGTGTTGCCGCCCTCCGTCCAGTCATGGCATGAGAGACGCACCGAAATGGCCTTGTTATCCGGCCAGACAGCGCGCATTGCCGCAAAGACCTCGAGCGGAAATCGCGCGCGGTTCTCGTGAGAGCCGCCATATTCATCGGTGCGCCGGTTGGTGAGCGGCGACAGGAAGGCCGACATCAGGTAGCCGTGGGCTGCGTGGAATTCCAGCCAGTCGGCACCGGTTTCGGCCGCGCGGCGGGTGGCGGAGACAAAGTCAGCCTTGACCCGGTCCATGTCGGCGCGATCCATCGCCTTCGGCACCGGGCTGTTCGGGAGGTAGGGCAGGGCGGAGGCGGAAATGAGCGGCCAGGCGCCGTCGGAAAGCGGCTGGTCGGCGCCCTCCCAGGCCAGCTTCGTCGAGCCCTTGCGCCCGGCATGGCCGAGCTGAACGCCAACCTTTGCGGCGCTGTTTTGATGCACGAAATCGACAAAGCGCTTCCAGCCCGGGATCTGTTCATCGCTCCAGAGGCCAAGGCAGCCGGGGGTGATGCGGGCATCCGGCGACACGCAGGTCATTTCTGCAAAGACGAGACCGGCGCCGCCCAGCGCGCGGGCACCGAGATGGACGAGATGAAAATCGCCAAGCAGGCCATCTTCCGCCGAATACATCGCCATGGGCGACATGACGATACGGTTCGGCAGCGTCACATCGCGCACCGTATAGGGCGTGAACATCGGCGGCGGCACGGAGCCATTGCTGGCGGCGACGAGACCGGATTGCTCGGCAAACCAGCGCTCATAGCCCTCGAGCCAGGTCTTGTCGCGCAGGCGAAGGTTTTCGTGGCTGATGCGCTGCGAGCGCGTCAGCATGGAATACATGAACTGTTCCGGCGGCAGCGTATCGGCATAACGGGTGCCGACAACCTCGAACCATTCCATGGCATTGCGGGCGGCATTCTGGATGCGCGCGACGTCGACGCGTCGGATCTGCTCATAGACCTCCAGCACGCCCGGGATGGCCGATGTGTCGTGGCCGTGCTTTTCGAACTGGTTGGCAAGCTCGATGGCATCGTCAATGGCCAGCTTGGTGCCGGAACCGATGGCGAAATGCGCCGTGTGGGCAGCGTCTCCCATCAGAACGACATGGGCTTTTCCGTTGAAATGGCTCCACTTGCCGCAGATCAGGCGCGAGAAATTAAGCCAGGCCGAGCCGCGCAGATGGCGCGCATTGGTCATCAGCGGTGCGCCATCCAGAACTTCTGAAAACACGTTCTGGCAGAAATCGATCGAGCCCTGCTGGTCCATCTCGCCGAGCTTGTGGGCCTGATAGGCCTCTTCCGTGGTTTCCACGATGAAGGTCGAGGTGTTTTCGTCGAACTTGTAGATATGCGCCTGGAACCAGCCGTGGTCGGTCTTGCGGAAATCGAAAGTGAAGGCGTCAAACAGCTTGTTGGTGCCGAGCCAGATGTAGCGGTTGGGACGCACCACCATGTCCGGCTCGAAGATGTCCGCATATTTCTGGCGGATACGCGAATTCAGCCCGTCCGAGGCGATGATCAGGTCCGCATCCGGAAAATCCTGATCGCCCGCGACATCCGTTTCGAAGACCAGTTCGACGCCGAGCGCCTCGCAGCGCCGCTGCAGGATATTGAGAAGCTTCTTGCGGCCGATGCCGACAAAGCCGTGGCCCGAGGTGCGCTGGCGGGTGCCCTTGAACAGCACCTCGATATCGTCCCAATGGTTGAAGGCCTGCTTGATTTCGGCGGCACTTTCCGCGTCCCAGGCCTGCATGGAAACCATGGTCGCATCGGAAAATACGACGCCCCAGCCGAAGGTATCGTAGGGCCGGTTGCGCTCCACCACGCGGATATGATGCTCGGGATGAAGCTTCTTCATCAGGAGCGCGAAGTAGAGGCCGGCCGGACCGCCGCCGATACAGACAATGCGCATGTTCCGATTTCCTTCCCAGGGATGACGCGGTGTTCCGTTATTATTTTAGGTTTAAAGTAATAGCCTGCGGCGGCGTCCGTCAAGCTTGAAAATGGTGGGCGAGGGCATGCCGCCCGTTGCCCCTCACAATGGGCGCTGCGGGATTGCGACGCGGTGCGCAGAGGTTGCTTGACGCGGCATGGAAAAGCGGAGGAATAGGAAGGAAACGGGGCAGTCAGGGTGCACCTTTGTCCGCTCCCCGCAAACAGTGTCGACAGGAATGGATCATGGTGGAATTCAAGGTGAAAACGCGGGCGACAGGCTCGACCGCAAGCATGGCCCAGCATGGGCCGGCCTCGCTTGTCACGGAAACAGGCGGGACGCTGGACGTCGTGACCAGCGTGTCCGATCCCGGCTTCAATCCGCTCGACCTGCTCTACTCATCGCTGTCTGCCTGCCTGGTACTCAGCGTCAAGGGCGCCGTGGTGAAGCTGCATCTGCTGGAGAAGTTTTCCGGCGTTCGCGTGCATGTCACGGGACAGAAGGCACCCGAAGGTCCTTCGCGCGTGGCGGAGATTTCGGCCGATATCCAGATCGGCGGAGACTTGAGCGAGGAGGAGCGGCACCAGATCGTGGCGCTCGCCAAGGAACTGTGCACGGTGAGCAACACGCTGGTGCAGACGCCCACCTTCACGGTGACGACGCAGCCGATGTGACACCGGCTGCGCGGGCGGCGATCATTCGTCGTCGGGGATCAGGCTGTCGATACCAAGCAGGGTGAGTTCGTTCACCACACGCGAGACACCCGGCACACGCTTGACATGGGCCACGATCTTGCGCGCCGTCTGGTTGTCGTCCACCTCGCCCTCGATAGTCACAGTGGAGCCGTCGGCGCGGATGTCGATCGTCTCCATGGCAACGATATCAAGCGCTTCGATGGCATCGCTCACGCGTTCCTCGAGGTCGTCACTCTCCTCGGCGCCAAGGGTCGCCGGGGTATTGCCATCCTTGACCGGCTCTTCCTCTCCCGTTTCGTCGACGGTATCGACGCCGTAGCCGCGGTTGCGCTCGCGGTCAAAATTGGCCTTGGCATCGCTATAGGCGGCGTTGCCGACGGGGGCGGCACCGGCGCCGGCCTGGTCCGCATAGGGCCAGCCCTCATCGATATTGCGGGTGTCGTAATCGCGGTAATCTTCTTCGCGGGAGATATCGTTCACGGGCTTTTTCGACGTCATCTGTGGCTCCTCGGTGATTTGGTGCTGCCATAACGTGCGGAGAGGCCGTTGGTTCGATCGCCTTATGCGCGTCCTTCCTTTTCGAAGCGACGGATCAGACGATCGCGTTTCAGCCGCGACAGGCGCTTCAGCCAGAAGATCCCGTCGAGCTGGTCGATCTCGTGCTGGATGCAGGTGGCGAGAAAGCCGTCGGCCTCGTCCTCATGCAGTTCTCCGTCGAGATCGCGGTAGCGCAGACGGATGGCGGACGGGCGCTCCACCTCGTCGGTCATGCCGGGCATCGACACGCTGCCTTCGGTGAAGCGCTGCAGATCGACGGAGCGGGACAGGATTTCCGGATTGACGTGGACGAGAAGCGGCGCTTCCGGCGAAAGCCGGATGACCGAGACCCTCTGCATGACCCCGATATGGGCAGCCGTGATGCCGACGCCCGGCGCCGCCTGCATCGTGTCCAGAAGATCCCCGGCGAGCGCCTTCAGGTCGGCATCGAAGCGGGTGACCGGCGCGCACGGCATCGACAGCCTGGGATCGGGATAGCGAAGAATGGTTCTGACCGTCACGGCAGTTCCTCAGGCGCAAGGCAAGACAGGATCTCGACACCGGCCGCGCATCCCGGTGTCGCATTTCTGTCAGACGGGTTTCGTATGCGTTTGTAAACCGGAACCGGTGTAGAAATCCCATCTGCCGGAGGATTGCACCGGTGTCCAGCACTTGCCGGAAGAACACGGTATCCAATTGTTGACATTCGGTTTTTCAAGGCCATTCTGCGGTTCGCCGTCATCCGTCCCGGGGAAGGCGGCAGAAAGCAGATGCAAGACGAGGGCGCGGCATGACGAATATAGACGAGGACCGCGTTCGCCCGCATGCCGACGAGCGCAATGAGGACATCTACGCCGAGAACGGCTCGATTCGCGCCGATTTCCTGGCCATGGTCGGTGCAGCCATTGCCGACCGCGACCTGCTGTTCCTGCGCCAGAAAGTGGCAAGCCTGCACGAATCCGAACTGGGCGACCTGCTCGAATCGATTCTGCCCGACCAGCGCCTGGCGCTGGTGCGCCTGCTCGGCAATGATTTCGACCTGACGGCGCTGACCGAGGTGGATGAAGCCATCCGCCTCGAGATCGTCGACCAGATGCCGAATGCGCAGATCGCCGCCGCCATCGGCGATCTCGATTCGGACGATGCCGTCTACATTCTCGAAGACCTCGACAAGGAGGACCGGGAAGAGATCCTGGCACAGCTGCCGTTTACCGAGCGGGTGCGGCTGCGGCGCGCGCTGGATTATCCGGAAAGCTCGGCCGGCCGGCGCATGCAGACGGAATTCGTCGCCGTGCCGCCGTTCTGGACCGTCGGCCAGACCATCGACTACATGCGCGACGAGGAGGATCTGCCGGAAAGCTTTACCCAGATCTTCGTCATCGATCCCACCTTCAAGCTGCTCGGCATGGTGGATCTCGATCGCATCCTGCGCACCAAGCGGCAGGTGAAGATCGAACAGGTGATGCGCGAGACGAATTACCCGATCCCGGCCGACATGGACCAGGAGGAGGCCGCCCAGCTTTTCGAGCAGTACGACTTGATCTCGGCCGCCGTCGTGGACGACAATGGCAGGCTCGTCGGCGTGCTCACCATCGATGACGTGGTGGACGTGATCCAGGAAGAGGCGGAAGAAGATATCATGCGCCTCGGCGGCGTCGGCGACGAAGAACTGTCCGACACGATTCCGGAAACCTCGCGCTCGCGCGTGCCCTGGCTGCTCGTCAACCTGTTTACCGCGCTGCTTGCCGCCTCCGTCATCTCGCTCTTCGAGGCAACCATCGAACAGATCGTGGCGCTTGCCGTGCTGATGCCGATCGTCGCGGGCATGGGCGGCAACGCCGGATCGCAGACCATGACGGTGACGGTGCGGGCGCTCGCCACGCGCAATCTCGACATTCACAATGCCTGGCGCGTGGTGCGCCGCGAAGCGGGCGTCGGGCTGTTGAACGGCGTCATCTTCGGCATCCTGATCGGGCTTGCCGCCGGCCTCTGGTTTCAGGATGCCAATATCGGCGGCATTATCGCCGCCGCCATGCTGATCAACATGATGGCCGCAGCGCTTGCCGGCATCATGATCCCGCTGCTCCTCGACAAGATCGGCGCCGACCCGGCCGTCTCGTCGGCCGTCTTCGTGACGACCGTCACCGATGTCACCGGCTTCTTTTCCTTCCTCGGTCTTGCCAGCTGGTGGTTTGCCATCAGCTAGCCGGACGGGCCCGGCATGGTCGCGCAACAGCAAGCGCCGCCGGCCAGGAGACAGGACCCCTCAAAATTGACTGTTACGTAAAAGTCAATTAACGTGCTTCCACCAGACAGGATGGCGGCGTGAACAAGTATTATACCATCACGGAACTGACGCGGGAATTCGGGGTCTCGACCCGGACCCTGCGTTTCTATGAGGATGAGGGGCTGATCCACCCGGAGCGGCGCGGTCGCACCCGGCTGTTTCGCATGGCCGATCGCCGACTGATCCAGGAAATCCTGCGCGGTCGCCGCATTGGTTTCACCATTGCCGAAATCCGCGAAATCATCCAGGTCTATCGCGAGCCGCCCGGCGAGCTTGGCCAGCTGAAACTGCTGATGAAGCGCATCGACGAGAAGCGCGACGAGCTTCGCCAGAAGCGCAAGGACATCGATGACACGCTGAACGAACTCGACAATGTCGAGGAGGCCTGCCTGACGCGGCTGGCCGAAATCGGCGTCGGCACCTGATCGGCGCTGAAGGTTCAGCCGAAACGGCTGAACCGCTGTTCGGGTCTAAGCCCGAAATGACATCCGATATCAGCGGCTAATGATCGTGCATTCCTGCGCGATCGACTGAACGCCCGGATCCGTCGCCGGATTGATATCGCCGCGCTGCATCGGCATGAACAGAGATTGCTCGACCAGCTTGTTTGCCGTGCAGTCGCAGAAGCGGTCGCAAAGACCGGCGTCATTGCCTTCCGCCACGCAGGAGCGCGCGCAGCTTTGCGTGTAGCCGACAATTGGATCGACCGCCGGCGCCGGATGGATGAGCGAGGCGAGATAGACGAGACCGATCAGCACCGGCTGGTGAATGAGGTAGAAGGCAAGGCTGTGGCGTCCCGCTTTCGTCAGCAGGTTGTCGCGCTGCTGCCATGCCGCAAGCCGTGCAAACCCGCCATGGTCGCGCAACAGGCCACCGATCGCGACACCCGCCAGCACGGCGGCAAACCAGGGAAAGACCGGGACGAAATCGTTGGAACGCGGGATGGTTTCGGCAAAGCCTGTCCAGGCCAGCAGGCGCGTGTCAAACAGCGGAAAGCTCAAAAGGCCGGGCATGATCCAGGTATCGAGCACCATCGCGATAAACAGGGCGACGGCCAAAAGTCCAGTCAACAGCGGCGGCACCCTGAGGAATGCCAGCGCCAGAAGGCTTGCGAGCGCGATGTGATGCAGGATGCCGAAAAAAATCCACTCCTGCGGCATCGCTATGCGCGTGGCAATGCTGATGACGGCCGCAGCACCGGCCACCAGTAGGAGCCGCTTGCGGAACGAGGGCCAGCGGATGCCTTGGCCATGCGCCAGCAGGAGGCTCAATCCGACCAGCATCAGAAACGAGGTGGCGATCAGCCGGGCATAGATCTTCCACGCCCCTTGCGTCGACGTTCCGACCTCCAGATAGCCGAAGAATTCGAGATCCCAGGTGAAGTGGTAGGAGGCCATGGCAATTAGTGCCACGCCGCGCAATGTATCGATGAGCGGGATACGCGGCGTCCGCAACGGGCCGCCGGAAGCGGCAACCTGCGAAGCGTCGTCATCAAAGGCTGTGGTGGAGGACAAGCGAAATCCTTGGGCGTTTTGACGCGGGCAAAACCGTCCCGGCCTTCCCGACATGAGTGAAGCGATGACGGCAGAGAAAGCCTGCCATGATCCGCCGTGGTACGGCCTATCGATCCATGATCGCCCGGCGCGCCTCGGAGAAAAACTGCCGGCGCAAGAGAACGAAAATGACGAACAGCGTCGATGCGATGAACATATAGGGCCCGATGAACCAACCGAGATAGCCGATGGAGAGAAAAATCGTCCTGAGCCCGGCATTGAAGTGGCGCGCGGCAATTACATTCATGCGGATCACCTGATCGGCGGCACGCTCGGCCGCTGCCGGATCGTGCTGCACCTCATGCGTCATCGGCAGCGCCCCGAAGAGGATGGTGCAGTAGTTGAACAAGCGATAGGACCAGCCGAACTTGAAGAAGGAATAGGCAAACAGCGCCGTCAGGCCTGCGACCTTCGCCTCGAAGGCGGCACGACCGGCATAATCGACAAAGGCAAGGTCGCGGAACACCACGTCGACCCGGTCCGTGGCGCCCAGCAGCGCAAAGCAGCCGCCGATGGCAAAGATGGAGGTCGAGGCGAAGAAAGCCGTGCCGTTCTGCAGACCCGCCATGATCTGCGTGTCGATCATCTTGAGGTCACGCTTCAAGGAATTATAGATCCACTGGCGACGCCTGTCCGCCATCACCTGGTTGAGGCTGCGGCGCGACAGCACCGGCTCACCGCTGGTCAGCCAGGAATAGGTGATCCAGAGGACGGCAAAGAGGGCAAGGGCGACATAGTCGAGCGTTGTCATCGGGTGTCCGTTCGCGAATCCGGCAATGATCTGCATGGCTACAGCATCGATCTCAAAAATCGAAACGGATTTTGAGGACAGGAGCGGGGGATTTTTCGCAGCGGCAGGGTCATCTGCCAAGCCACGCATAATGACCGCACCATCCGGCGACGTAGCCGGTGGATGACCCCGGCCCCGTGCTCAAAACGCAGGAGCCATGCATTTTTCACCGTTGCGAAATGTGAACGCCGTTAATATAGGGTTAAACGCTTGGGGTCACGGTGAGCGTGTGCCCGCAATGGAGACTTCATGGAAGACAGCGTTCAGAAATCCTGCTGGGGCGTGACACTCAAGGCGCTTGCCGGATTTGCCGCCCTCCTGGCACTGGCCTATATCTTCGGACGCATCTGATCGAACGTCGCTCTTTCTTCTCCGGCCCGTGATGGACACGCAAGCTGCCGACATCGGACGCGTCCTGTCGCATCCGTTCCACTGCGTGTCGGCAGGCCGCCGCAATCGTGCCATGACGAAGGTTAGGCTGCGCTCTTGATGACACGCAAGCCCGAAGGGTCCCGAGTTCATGTTCCTCTCCGTATTCGATGTGTTCAAGATCGGCGTCGGCCCCTCCAGTTCCCACACCATGGGCCCGATGTCGGCCGCCAACCGATTTCTCGATCTTCTTCTGTCGGATGACTGGCCCCGCCCGTCCGGCGCGGCTGTCACGCGGCTGAAGGTCAGCCTGCATGGCTCGCTGGCCTACACCGGGATCGGCCATGGCACGGGAAGGGCGGTGATCCTCGGCTTGATGGGAGAGGCGCCCGACCGCGTCGATCCCGATCGTATGGAGGAAATCCTGGCGGAGGTGGACCGCACAGGCCGCGTCACGCCACCCGGTCATCCGCCTTACGCCTTCCAGCCGGAGACGGATCTCGTCTTCGACCGCAAGCAGCCTCTGTCTGGCCATGCCAACGGCATGAGCTTTTCCGCCTTCGACAAGCAGGACCGTCTGCTGGTCAAGCGTATCTATTATTCCATCGGCGGCGGTTTCGTCGTCACCGATACGGAACTTGAGGCCATGCGCGGGCCAAAGGCGCCCTCGCTGGACAAGGTCCCGTATCCCTTCGCCTCGGCCCGCCAGATGCTCGACATGGCGCGCGGCTCCGGCCTGAGCATTGCCCAGATGAAGCGCGCCAACGAACTGACCAAGATGAGTGGTGAGGATCTGGACGCCGGCCTCGACCGGATCTGGGCTGCCATGGCAAGCTGCATCGACCGCGGCCTCAAGGTGGATGGCATCATGCCCGGCGGGCTGAAGGTCAGGCGGCGGGCGAAATCCATCCACGACAAGCTGAATGCCGAATGGCGCAGCAACCGGATGAACCCGCTTCTCGCCAATGACTGGCTGTCGGTCTATGCCATGGCCGTCAACGAGGAAAATGCCGGCGGCGGACGCGTGGTAACCGCCCCGACAAATGGAGCGGCCGGCGTCATTCCGGCCACCATCCGCTATTTCCTGCACTTCCATGAAACGGCCACCACCGAGGACATCCGGACCTTCCTGCTGACGGCCGCCGCCATCGGCGGCATCATCAAGCACAATGCGTCGATTTCCGGCGCCGAAGTGGGCTGTCAGGGCGAGGTGGGGTCTGCAGCGGCGATGGCGGCCGCAGGCCTTGCCGCCGTCATGGACGGATCACCCGAACAGATCGAGAATGCCGCCGAAATTGCGCTGGAGCATCATCTCGGCATGACCTGCGATCCGGTCGCGGGCCTCGTGCAGGTGCCCTGCATCGAACGCAATGCGCTGGGCGCCGTCAAGGCCGTCACCGCCGCTTCGCTGGCGCTGAAAGGGGACGGCTCACATTTCGTGCCGCTCGATGCCGCGATTGAAACCATGCGCCAGACCGGCCATGACATGAGCGAGAAATACAAGGAAACCTCGACGGGCGGCCTTGCCGTCAACGTCGTCGAGTGCTGATGCCGCCTGCTGGGGCTTGACGAGGCGGCGGTTACGGGTTTCAAGCAGGCCATGGCACTCCATCTCATCAAACTCTGCGTCGGCGCAGACTCAATTCAGGACCTGCGCGAGTGGGTGGCGGAACGGGCGCTGTCGGCCATGGCCGCCGGACTTCAGCCACACACCACGCACACCACCCGCATGGTGCCGAAGCGGCTCGATGAACTGCTGGACGGCGGATCGCTCTACTGGGTGATCAAGGGGCAGGTCGCGGCCCGGCAGGTGCTTCTCGACATCACCACCTTCACCGGCGGCGACGGCATTTCCCGCTGCAACCTGGTTCTCGCGCCGGAAGTCATCGAGACGGCGACGCAGCCGAAGCGGCCCTTCCAGGGCTGGCGCTACCTGAAGCCGGAGGATGTTCCGCGCGATCTCGGCACCCTTGGCGAGGATGTCGCCGCCATGCCGGAAGATCTGCGGCGGGAACTGACGGAACTCGGCCTGCTCTGACCAGCTTTGCGCGTTCCCTGCCGGACGTGACCCGCAAGCTTTCCTCTCATGCAAAGAGCCCGCCCAAGGCCGGATTGGCCGTGAGCGGGCTCTGAAGTTTCAGGACACGGTCAGCGCAGCTTGATGTGAACCGGCGCGCGGCCCGAGCGGGATGATACGTGCAGATGGATCTGCGCTTCCGGCTGCGAATGGCGCCAGGCGCGGGCGCCGTGGCACAAAAGCAGGCCGACGAGATCACGCGTCCGCTCCTTCGGCTTGGTGATGCCGATGCTCGCCAGCCGCATCGCGGCTTCATGCAGCGGGTGGAGTGCACCCTGCATCAGCTTTCCCTTGCTGCCCGGGGGCAGATGGAATTCGATGTTATTCTCATTCATCGCCATAACGACCTCGTAACGCAAAACAATCGAGGGTGTGGGGTGCGGGTTTAGCCGCCATGCAGGGCCGGCGGAACCGGCCCGGCACATTGTATTACTGCTGCGACGCCCAGCACTGGACGCCCTTCTTCTTCAAGGCATTGCAGGCATTGACGGCAGATTTCTGATCATCGAAGCCGCCGAAGCGGGCGCGATAGATCTGGCTGCCATTGGTATTGACGGCAACGGCGAACGGCTTGGCAGAGCGAAGGGCAGGGCCTGCCTTGCCGCGGGCCGTTTCGAGAAGGTCCATGGCACGGTCGCGGTCAGGCGACACGCCGATCTGCACGACCCAGCCTTCCGGCGCCGCCTTGGCAACCGACGCGGTCTTTTCAAACGACGGGCGCGTGGAGGCGGTGGTGACGGAATCGGTCTCGACAGGGCTTTCGTCGCGGGACGCCACCTGCGGCGCATAGCCGGTGGCTTGAACCGGTGCGGTGACGGGCGTGCGGGTCATGGCAGCCGTGACGGCGTCTGCGGCGCTGCGGGCCTTGGGCTCTGCGGCATAGGCAGCAGCCCCCGGCATCTTCTCGCTCTGGCGATCGGACGGCATCGGGCCGGCATTCGGCAGGTCGAGCGAGGCGACTGTTTCGGTAGCAGCTGCGACCGCCGGCGAACGGGAGGTGCGCACCGGAACGGGCACGGCGGCTTCGGCCGGCGGGGTGACGCTGCTCGTCTGGGCAATCAGGTTGCTGTTGCCGCCCTGGGAGGCCTTGGGCAGGTAGGTTGCCACGAGCTTGCGCATCTGCGCATCGCGCCAGGCGGTGCTCGATCCGCCGAGAACGACGCCGACGATGGAGCGGCCATTGAGCTGGGCAGAGGTCGTGAGGTTGAAGCCGGCTGCACGCGTATAGCCGGTCTTGATGCCGTCGACGCCCGGCACATTGCCGACCAGGCGGTTATGATTGCCGATGGTCTGGTTGCCGAACTTGAAGACGCGCGTGGAGAAGTAGCCGTAATACTGCGGAAAGTGCTGACGCAGCGCGATGCCGAGACGGGCCTGATCGCGCGCCGTCGTCATCTGCGCGGTGTTCGGCAGGCCGTTTGCGTTGCGATAGGTGGTGCGGGTCATGCCGAGCGCGCGTGCCTTGCTCGTCATCATCTGGGCAAACCGGGCTTCGGAGCCGCCGATCTGTTCGCCGAGCGCCGTTGCCATGTCGTTTGCCGAACGGGTAACGAGGGCAAGAATGGCCTGCTCGACGGTTACGGAACCGCCGGCGCGCACGCCAAGCTTCGAGGGCGGCTCGGCCGCGGCATGCGCTGAAACGGGCACCTTCGAATCAAGCGAAAGCCGGCCGGCCTCCAGCGCCTCGAAGGTGAGGTAGAGCGTCATCATCTTGGTGAGCGACGCCGGGTAGCGCAGCGAATCGGGATCCTCGCTGTACAGAACCTTGCCCGTCTTGGCATCGACGACGATGCCGGCATATTTCGGGTTGGCGGCAGCTGGCTCAAGCCCAAATGCCAGCACCGCAATGATCATAAGGAGAAAACCAACGACCTTGTTGAAAATCGAGGCACCATCCTTCGAGAAGGATGTTGTGTTGACGTCATTCAGCACGGCTGCACTCACTCATTGCATTTCAGTTGTTATTTCCGGGCGCCCCCTCAGCATCCGTTCCGGCCACTTTAGGTGGCTAGCGTTACCAAGTGGTTTATGATGAACAGAGGATTAGGATTTTCGCGTCCGTTTTATCGACCATGTCCGGTGGCCGTCGCTCTGCGCCCCGTCAGAGACGGCAATAGCGGCCTCAATATGATGATGTCCTGATAAACGTCGGAAATGCACAGTCTTCACCGGGAAGAAGGGCCTGCGGCGGCGCGCGCACCGCCTTCAGTGCTGGCCGTCCCGCAGAAAGCAAAGTGTCGTCCAAAATGCAAAAAGGGCCCGCCGCGATAACGGCAGGCCCTTGATGAATGAATTCGGTCGGGACGGGGTCTCAGCGATGGACGCTGCTCACGGCTGTCGCACGGCCATCCTGCAGCTTGACCCAGTTGGCGGGATTGTCCGTCGCCTGACGCTTGAGGAAGGTATATTCGGTCTCGGACCAGAGCATGACCTTGTTGCGCATGTTGTCGAGCACGAAGTCGCCGCGATCGGTGCGCACCGTCAAGACGGCATGACCTTCGCCATTCGGCTGCAGCACGACGGTCATCAGGAGGTTGGAGGGGTTGAATCCCTGGTTGATCAGCATCTTGCGCTTCAAGAGGGCGAAATCCTCGCAATCGCCGACCGTCGTCGGATAGGCCCAGCGCTCCTCGACACCATAGATCTCCTGGTCGGTCATCGGGGCAATCTCAGTGTTGACCGTATAGTTGACCTCAAGGATCGTGCGCCAGCGCTCTTCGGTCAGCGTCAGCGGACCGGTGTCGGCCGTGCGCACCGAGCATTCGCCCGGATTGCTCTGGCAGAATTCATAATGGCCAATCGGGGGATTCGCCTTGCCGGTGATGCGCATGGATCCGGCGAAGGCAAAGGCGGCCTGTGTGGACAGGAAGGTCAGGCAAAGAGCGACAAAACCCGCGCCGATGATCTTTGTGTACGACATGCACATTCTCTCCTTGGACAGGAGGATAATGGCACCGTCGTCTTGATCTTGGACGAAATTGCGCTGTCAAATCAGATGCTTGTTTTAATCAAACTTATCTCGAATTCGGCTAAAGTTTTATCGACCGGGAACCGCAGCCACCGCGCGGTCTCCGCTGGAAACCGGGATGGAATTGGATAAAATTCGATCCTTTTCCCGCTAAGCGCTTGCAGTTTCTGATCAAGCTCGGCCTTCCGATAACGGCACCAGTGGCAGTTTTGCTGGGCTTGGCGCCGTTCGGAGCCGGCGATGTCCATGAATGCACGGTCCATGAGATCGGCTTTTGCGATCATCAAGGCCCTCGGCAACCCTCAAAAAAATGTGCCGGAACAGGATTTTTTTCGCTGAGGCAGGTGCCGCATGGCCGGCATCGGGGCGAGAGATCGCACACACGATGGATGTGGAACGCATCGGTGCCGGCGCAACGCATGGCGCAGGCTGCGGTCGCCTCATCCGGAAACGGCGGAAGGATCAGAGAAAGGCCCGGAGGCTTTCGCGGGTCTGGATGCTTGCGAATTCGATGGCCACGCCTTCGGCGAAATGGCGCACGACGCGACCACGCAGGTGATTGAGCATCACCGGGCTGCCGATCTTCGGCCGCATCTCGATATCGATGGCCGCGCCGGACAGCGACAGGTCGACCAGACGGCACGGGTAGCGACTGCCATCTTCCAGGGTGAGTTCCGCGCGCGTGACGCGTGGGCTCAGGCGATCGTGACGGCGGTCTTCCGGCAGGCCGAGTTCATGGCGGTTGGCAAGCCAGATCAGCTGGGCGGCCAGTTTCTCGCGCTTGCGGCCGGTGGCAATGACCGACATGACGAAGCCGGTATTGTTTAGCTCCAGCACCTTGCCTTCAAGCCGGCCAAGATGATCGATATAGGCGATGATGCGCTCGCCTTCGACAGGGGCGCCAACGCAGGTCATGACCACATCGCCCGGCGACATTTCGGTGACGGTGCAGGGATATTCCTCGTGACTGTCCAGCATCAGGCGGCCCGGCATATTGACCGAGACACGCTGGAAACCGTGCATCGGCATCGGGCGGCTCTGAGATGGGGCGTTCCGGAACGTGAACATCACCGTCCTTCGCAGGGTTCGTCTGGCGCAACATGCCATCGATACAGCCGGGGCGGTTAACATATGGTTCCGGGGGCCTGCGAAAACCGGCAGCGTTCGGCAGCCGTTACGTGTGCTGGCCGGGGTCGGACAAGGCTGGTCGAGGAGGGCTTACTGACGACGATCCGCGGAAGCCATTGCCTCCAGTTTCTCTGCCAGCGCCAGCATGTCGATCATCTGCCAATGGTCGACACGAAAGGCGCCCAGCGCCAGCGGCCGCAGCGTCGGCAAACGCCCGAGCGGCAGAAGGCTTGCCAGCAACCGGTCGGCGCGGCCGGCTCCGGATCGCAGCGGCAGCAACAGCGTCTCGAAAACCGGATAATCGGGCCAAGCCGCAACCGAGAGGGTCATCACCACCGGCCGTTCGGTGCAAAGCGAAAGCTGAGCCGCACGGTTGGCGACGGCCCGTGAGGGACCATCCCACAATACCTCGAACGGGTTGCCCCGAAGCTCCCTGTCGAAGAGGTCGCAGATGCGCGTACCCGCCAGTCGGAAGTTCAGGCTTTCGCCCTCCTGGTCGAGGATAAAAAGATCGGAAAGACGGTGGCGCAGCTCTGCCGGATTGACCTGCGCACGCTTCGGCGCCGGCTCTCCCAGACGCAAGCTGTCCCAATAGCTGAAGACTTCCTTGCTGCGCTCGTTTCGCATTGACACCATGTGTTTCGTTTCAATCCCGTCCGCGGCGCTTTTTGCGCGATATGGATAGTAGGAGCGAAAATCGTGCCAACATGGTGGGAGCGGCGACCAGAGGGCGGAAAGAGGGGGCCGACGCAATGGAAACGGCCCGCAAAATGCGGGCCGCCCGGTGTCTCTTTCTGGCTAGTGGCCGAAAGCTTATTTCGTGATGCGCAGCGAAAGCCCGGTCTTGCCATAGACGGGAACCGTGTCATGTCCTTCAAGCACGATCGCCTCGAACGTCCCGTTGAAGCTGTCGGAGCGGATGAGCGAAAGCTCGTCGCCGACAGACGGCGTATAGCCTGCGGCAAGGCTCACCCGCAGCGTTCCGCCTTCGACGGCAACGCTCTTTGCGACGGTGATGCCGCCATCCTTGCCGGACAGGGCAACATCAAGCCCACCGGCGCGACGCAGGACGAGGTTGCCCGAAACGGCAGGATGCGCGTCGGCGACCACGACCCGGCCACCGGAGACGTAAAGATCGCCCGTGCCGAATGCGCGCGAGGATTTGGCAACAAGCGTTCCGTCTTCGACGATCACGCCGCCGGAAAAGCTGTTATTGCCCGAAAGGGTCAGGCTGCCGCTGCCCGTCTTTACCAGTCGGCCTACGCCAGCAATATCGTTCTTCCAGCTGTCGGCTGCGTTGAAGCCGCCCTTTGCCGCGTCCATGGTGACCGTCACGTCGCCGTCAAAGGCTGCAAAGCCATCGGCAGCGGCAAAGAGGTTCAAGCGGCCCCAGCCTTCCGCATCGCTCATGATCGGGTAGCCGGCGGGAAGCGCCGTACTCTTCAGGACAAGCCGGCGCTGGGCTGCATCGAGATAGGGAAGCCGCGTTTCGAGCAGGACTTCAGCACCCTTCGGCACCACAGCGGCGGCATCGCCAGCGGAGATCTTCGGCAGGCCGTAGCTGAAGCGGGGCGCAACGAAGGCAGCGTTTGCGGACCGGTCAGCAAAGGGATCGGTGCCAGCGGGCGCAGAATGGGCAAGAGCCATCAGGCCGTCAAAGCCTGCGGCACCGGTATCGGTTGCCAGAAAACTCTGGGTCTGCTGATAGGCCTCCGCCTTCAGGCCCGCATAGTCGGCGCGGTTGAGGTTATAGGCGACAACGGCCGTTGCCTGCATGCGCCCACCGATCACGTCGAAGGGCTGGTGCATGCCGGCCCGGATGCGATTCTCGCCCATGCGTACGGCGCGGGTAACCATTTCCTGGTAACGCTGCGGCACCAGATAGGCCATCACCAGGGCATCGCGCCAGGCTTCGGCGGTGTGGCCGCTCGGAAAGCCGCCATCGCCGGCAGGCTTGGTGCTCTTGGCCGGCTCCAGCTGCGGCACGACCCGCACCTCCTCGCTCCAGCGATAAGGGCGGGCATATTTGTAATAGCGCTTGGCGGGTTCGGTGGAGCCATCCTTGCTGCCGGCTTCGACCAGATCCACGGCCTTGCCCATCGCCGCATTGCCATCCTTGCTACCGACGCCGCGATTGTTGCCCTTGTCATCATATTTGACGCTCGTCGCATCGGCGGGCATGTCGGTCACCGTCGTCGTCTGCTGCACGCCCTTGCGCCAGGCGTCAGCCAGCGGCCCAAGCCCGTCGGTGATGCTGACGCTCTTGCCGCGGCGGTCATCCAGATAGGCTTCGAGATCGTCCTCAGGCGTGTTGGCGGCCGTGGTGCGGATGACATAGGCAAGGTTTGCGGCATGCACCGCAGGGTTCTTCATCGTGCCATCCGTTGCACTACGCGGCAGGCCGTCCCAATCGGATTTGGTGACGGCGGCGCAGCCGTCTTTTGCCGGTGCATCCTGATCAGCATCGACGAAAGGCGTGCGCGGTGTCCAGATCTCCAGGAAGCCGGAGAGAAGCCGCACCCCGGCATTGGTTTCAAGCGTCGAAAGGCAGGCATCGCCACGCTGGTTACTGGCGCCGGTATCGACATAGGCCGGGATGCCGGCGGGCGCAGGCGCGCTGTCTGCATGGCCAAGGCCCGCCGGTGCCGGCGGCAGAACCAGAGTATCGGCAAAGGCCGGCGTCAGGGCGCTCGACAGGAGGAGCAGAACGGTGAGGGCGGCGGTCGGGCGGGCAGGGACAAAAGCACGCATGGCGGAGGGCCTTTCTGGAGCAGGACAATCCGGCACCGGGCAGTCGCCGTGCTGTCGATCCTGTCCGGGACGTTGTAAACGGTGGACGAACAAGAGATGCAGCGTTCGGGCGCCGGCATCGCGCGCTCCGCCTTTAGTCCATGCGTGCAACAGTTTTCTTACAAGCGGAGCAGGAGTTACATTTTCACCCCCTGTCCTTGTTTCCGGCGCTCGGCGTGGCCTCTCCAGGCGCAAGGTCATCTTCCCCGGTTCATCTTTCCCTCGGTCGGTGACACGCCTATATGTCGGGGATCGAAAACGCGAAGGATGCACCGATGGACGATTCGCCCAACGCGCCAGGCTCAGGCGAACAGCCACGGCGGGAGGAAACGGTCCGGTCGCCGGGCGTCCAGACGTCGGTGCCGGGCATACAAAGACCGCGGGCCGCCTCGCAGCCGATCTTCAACCTGCCGGGACTACTCGTCCTGACGCTTGGTCTGCTGGTCGTGCTCTATCTGGTGGACGCCTATCTGTTGAGTGACCAGTGGCGTGACATCGTGCTGTTCGAACTGGCCTTCACGCCGCTGCGCTATGTCTATCCGCTGACCGACCAGGGACTGGAATGGCTGTGGACGCCGGTCACCTATTCGCTGCTGCACGGCAGTCTGGAACACCTGATCTTCAACGGCCTGTGGCTGACGGCCTTCGGCGCGCCGGTGCTGCGCCGGATCGGCACCGTGCGCTATCTTGCCTTCTGGATCTGTTCGGCTGCCGCAGCCGCCTTTTTCCACGCGGCCCTCAACTGGGGCCAGGAAACGCTCCTCATCGGTGCGTCCGGCGTGGTGTCGGCGCTGATGGGCGCGGCCTGCCGCTTCGCCTTTCCACGGCATGGCGGCGGCATGCGGCGCGATTCGTCGCATTTCCTGCCGCGCCAGGGCATTGTGACGGCGATGAAGAACCGCACGGTGCTGGTGTTTACCGTGGTCTGGTTCCTCGGCAACGTCCTGATTGCCGTCGGCATGCCGCTGGTCGGCTCGGACGCAGGCGCCATCGCCTGGGACGCCCATATCGGCGGCTTCCTCTTCGGCTACCTGCTGTTTGGCCTCTTCGATCCGCTGGTGAGTGAAAAAGAAGTTGCTTAACAAAAGCCTGTAAGGGCCCGCTTGGCGGTTGCAAAGCGGCGGAAGCAGGCGCACCATTCCTGTGTGGGTGTGCCGTGGCGTGTGGGGAGTTTGGTCGAGGGCGCATCCAGACACAGTCAATAGGAGGAATTGATGCCTGTCTCCGTCAAGAACATTCTGGATACCAAGGGCCGCGACGTCATCTCCGTCGGACGGGAGAAGACGGTGGCCGAGGTGGCTGCCATTCTGGCCGAACATAAAATCGGTGCCGCCGTCATCACGAGCCTTGAGGGCCGCATTGCCGGCATCTTCACCGAACGCGATCTGGTCCGCGTCGTGGCGCAAGATGGGGCTGCCGGGTTGGAAAAGCCGGTGTCATCCGGCATGACGGCCAATGTCATCCGCTGTCGCGAAGAGACCAGTCTCAACGAACTGATGGAAATCATGAGCACCGGCCGCTTCCGGCATGTCCCCGTGGAAGAGAGCGGCAAGCTGATCGGCATCATCTCGATCGGCGATGTGGTGAAAGCACGCATTCGCGAGGTGGAAGCCGAAAGCGAACACATGATGGCCTATATCGCCGGCTGAGGCATCCTGGGGCTGACGGCTGCGAGGAAGCGGCCGTCAGCTGGCAAACACGTCCTGCATGCGCTTCAGTTCAGCGATTCGGGCCTTGGTTTCGGTATAGCCGCGATCGATGGCTTCGCCGGCCCGGTGGAATTCGGACAGCCCGATATCGCTCAGGCGCGGATGCAGCGCCAGATCCGGCGGGTCACCCGCCAGCCGCGCACGCGAAATCCTCTCCTGGATAATGTTGAAGGCCTGCACCATGACGCTGGTCACACCGATCCGCGCCTCGCGCACCTTGGTGTGCTGACCTTCGACCACAGGCATCACGCTGGCATTGTGCTTGACCACGGCCGATCGGCCGAAAATATCGTAGTTCAGGTTGACCGCCACCACGAGCGGCTGCTCGTAGGCGCGGCAGACGGATGTCGGCACCGGGTTCACCAGCGCCCCATCGACCAGCGTGCGGTTGTTGCATTTCACCGGCTCGAAAATGCCGGGCAGGGCATAGGAGGCGCGCATGCCGGTGATCAGCGAACCGCTGGTGATCCACACCTCGTGGCCGGTATTGAGTTCGGTCGAGACGGCAACGAAGGGCCGGTCGAGGTTTTCGATCGCGATATCCTCGAGATCCTCCTGCATGCGTTTGGTGAGCCGCAGGCCACCGAACAGCCCGCCGCCGCCGATCGTCAGATCGAGAAGACCGGCAATGCGCCGGACGGTAAGCGAGCGGGCAAATGTTTCCAGTGCATCCAGCTTGCCGGCCAGATAGCAACCGCCAACCAGCGCACCGATGGAGGTGCCTGCGATCATGCCGATCTCGATGTTTTCCTCTTCGAGCGCGCGCAGCACGCCGATATGGGCCCAGCCGCGCGCAGCCCCGCCGCCCAGCGCCAGCGCAAGCTTTGCCTTGCGCACCGGCCGTTCAGTGGCAACGAGCGCGGCGGGTGCCTTTGCACTTCCCTCCGCGTTTGCTGCCGGCACATCGCCGCGATTCCAACCCCAGTTCAGCATGCCTGCATCCGTCCTTCAGCTGAACATCCCCCGGACGTTCATCTAGCGCCGGTTTCGGTTGAGAATTCGTTGATGTTATGGCCAAATGGAAGGCGGTCGTAAACGACTTTGACTAATGTCCGTCGTGATAAACCGTTTCAGGATCGAAATGTCGGTCCGTGTCGGTGATGTGCAGCTGCGGCTGACCGTCGACCAGCGTCACGGCGCGGTAGAAGCAGGACCGGCGCCCCGTGTGGCAGCTCGCATCGTGGCCTGCCACCGACACCTTCAGCCAGACGGCATCCTGATCGCAATCGGTCAGAAGCTCGACCACGCTCTGCAGATTGCCGGAGGTTTCGCCCTTCTTCCAGATCTTTGCCCGCGAGCGGCTGTAGTAATGGGCAATGCCGGTTTCGATGGTCAGCGCCAGCGCATCCCGGTTCATGTGCGCCACCATCAGCAGATGGCCGTCACGGATGTCAGTGACGATGGCGGTGACGAGGCCGGCCTCGTCGAAGCGGGGGGTAAACGGGCCCTTGTCTTCCAGCGCCGCCTTGTCGCGCGGCGCCGCTTCAAATTCGATCGTCATGATAGATACTCTGAAACTGTCCGGCGCGCGCTAGCGCCGGATCATGGTGAGGAAACGCGCCTGCTCGGCCGCATTGTTCTGGTAGTCGCCGGTAAAGGTGGTGGTGAGCGTCGAGGAACCCTGCTTCTGGATGCCGCGCATCGACATGCACAGATGCTCGGCATCGATCATCACCGCCACACCGCGCGGCTCCAGCACCGACTGGATGGCATGGGCGATCTGCGCCGTCATCGCCTCCTGCGTCTGCAGGCGCCGGCCAAACACCTCGACCAGCCGGGCGATCTTGGAAAGCCCCAGCACGCGGCCCTTGGGCAGATAGGCGACATGTGCCTTGCCGATGATCGGCACCATGTGATGTTCGCAATGGGAATAGAACGGAATATCGCGCACCAGCACGATATCGTCATAGCCGGCCACTTCCTCGAAGGTGCGGCCAAGCACCTCATGCGGATCCTCGCCATAACCGCTGAACAGCTCGCGATAGGATTTTGCAACGCGCCGGGGCGTATCGATCAGGCCTTCGCGGCTCGGATCGTCGCCAGCCCAGCGCAACAGAAGGCGCACGGCGTCCTCGGCTTCCTGCTGGGTGGGGCGAGCCTCGCTGTTGCCAGCAGGGAAATTTTTCACGATGGCGTCCATCTTCTCGTCTCCTGATGCGGTTCAAGGCCGCACCTGACCAAAGCCTGTCGGCTGGCGTCTCCGGTTGTCTCAAAGTCCGGTGCCGATCTGGCATTACGGGCTTTCTGGCCTGACGGATCGGTTTTTACAAGATAAAGCCTACCGCTTTCTCACGGCATTCCGGCAAAACTTTCCGCCTTGATGCGTAAGGCTTCGATCATCATATATAGTCGGGAAGGCTGCGCGACCAGCACCGGACCATAGACAATCCGTTCGCGATCCGCATGCAGACCCGGCGCTGATAAGCGCTGCGTGCAGCGTGAGACAAAAGCCGGCAAGCCGCGAGAGAGAATGATGGACGATATCTACAATAGCCGAATCCTCGAACTCGCCGGCAATATCGAGCGTACCGGCGCGATGGACGATGCCGATGCGACATCGGAAAAGCACTCCAAGCTCTGCGGTTCGAAGGTGCGCGTCTTCGTCAAGATGAAGGACGGCGTCATCGACGATTTTTCCCACCAGGTGCGCGCCTGTGCCCTTGGCCAGGCCTCGTCTTCCGTCATGGCCCGCCATGTGGTCGGCGCGAGCGCCAGGGATGTGCGGGCCGCGCGCGATGCCATGCTGTCGATGCTGAAGGAGGGCGGCGAGGGACCGGAGGGCCGTTTCGAGGAGATGCGCATCCTGAAACCGGTGAAGGACTACAAGGCCCGCCACGCCTCCACCATGCTGACCTTCGATGCCGTCATCGACTGTCTCGACCAGATCGAGGCAAAAACCCAGGCCATGGCGGGCTGAACCCCATGTGCCAGCACTGCGAGGCGCTTGAGGACGACGAGGACGACCAGCGGCCGAACCTCAAGACACGACATCGCGGCCGCAACTGGCAGGGGCCGTTTCGAAAGACGCCCGACCGTCTCCTGGGCATGGGCTTTATCCGCCTTTATCAGTTGACACTCTCCGGCTTCATTGGCAATTCCTGCCGCCATATCCCGACCTGTTCGGAATTCGGCTATGAAGCCGTTGCCCGCCACGGCCTGTGGTTCGGCTTCTGGATGACGGCCAGACGGTTTTCAAGCTGTGGTCCCTTTGGGTCGTCCGGGCTCGACCCGGTGCCGGAAACGCTGGCTGCCCACCAACGCTGGTGGATGCCGTGGCGCTATCGCAATGCTGTCCGAAAAGCTGCCTGACCATGCCGATACCAATGGAATATCACCACGCCACAGACGAATTCGAAGCCTTCATGAAGGACCTTCTGGCGATCTCGCTGCTAAAAACCCGGCATCAGGGCTACACCATGCTGCAAGCCGTCCTCCAGGTGTTTCGCCGCAGGCTCTCTCTGGAACAGGCGATCGCCTTTGCCAATCTTCTGCCGGCAGTGCTGCGCGCGATCTTCGTCAGCGATTGGGATATACGCGAACCCGTAAGGCCTTTTCTGGATCGGGAGGCCATGATGGACGAGGTGAGGGCACTGCGCCACAACCATAATTTTTCAACGCCGAGCGCCATCGAGGACGTGACGAGCGCCATCCGTCACCATGTCGATGCGCGCCGTCTGGAGATATTCCTCAGTTCCCTGCCGCCGGGTGCCTGCGCCTTCTGGGGCCTGCCCGACTGAACAAGCTCTGAGGGCTTTCGATCGGCACGTCCACAAAGATCGCCTGATCTTTACGCGCCGGCGTTTTTCACCTATCACGCCCGGGTCAAAAGCGACCGCATCGCGCGGTCCGATATCACCACCCGCATTCGTTGGCGGGACTGGATAACAGGAGAAAAGCGTGTCAGTTTCCCTTACCTTCCCCGATGGTTCGATCCGCAGCTATGAGCCCGGCACGACCGGCCTTGCGGTCGCCGAATCCATTTCGAAATCGCTCGCCAAGAAGGCCGTTGCCATCGCCATCGACGGCACTGTGCGCGATCTCTCCGACGCCGTCACCGATGGCCGGATCGAGATCGTCACCCGCACCGATCCGCGCGCGCTGGAACTCATTCGCCACGACGCTGCCCATGTGATGGCAGAAGCCGTGCAGGAACTGTGGCCCGGTACGCAGGTGACCATCGGCCCGGTGATCGAGAACGGCTTTTATTACGATTTCAAGCGCGTCCACCCTGAAAGCCGCGAAGACTGGCCGTTCACGCCCGAAGATCTGCCGAAGATCGAAAAGCGGATGAAGGAAATCATCCAGCGCAACAAGCCGTTCACCAGGGAAATCTGGTCGCGCAACAAGGCGCGCGATGTGTTTGCCGACAAGGGCGAGGCCTACAAGGTGGAGCTGGTCGATGCGATCCCGGAAGACCAGGATCTGAAGATCTACTATCAGGGTGACTGGTTCGACCTGTGCCGTGGCCCGCACATGGCCTCCACCGGCCAGATCGGCACGGCCTTCAAGCTGATGAAGGTGGCCGGCGCCTATTGGCGCGGCGACAGCACCCGCCCCATGCTGACGCGCATCTATGGCACCGCCTGGGCCACCCAGGAAGAACTTGACCAGTATCTGCATGTGCTCGCGGAAGCCGAAAAGCGCGACCACCGCAAGCTCGGCCGCGAAATGGACCTTTATCATTTCCAGGAGGAGGGCCCCGGCGTCGTCTTCTGGCACGGCAAGGGCTGGCGCATGTTCCAGACGCTGACGGCCTATATGCGCCGCCGGCTTGCCAACACCTATGAAGAGGTCAATGCACCGCAGGTGCTCGATGCCTCGCTCTGGGAGACGTCTGGCCACTGGGGCTGGTATCAGGAAAACATGTTTGCGGTGAAATCGGCCTATGCCTTCACCCATGCGGACGACAAGGAAGCCGACAACCGCGTCTTTGCCCTGAAGCCGATGAACTGCCCCGGTCACGTGCAGATCTTCAAGCACGGGCTGAAATCCTATCGCGAACTGCCTGTTCGCCTTGCCGAATTCGGGCTGGTGCATCGCTACGAGGCCTCCGGCGCGCTGCACGGCCTGATGCGCGTGCGCGGCTTCACGCAGGACGACGCGCATGTGTTCTGCACCGAAGAGCAGATGGCGGCGGAATGCCTGCGCATCAATGACCTGATCCTCTCCGTCTACGAGGATTTCGGGTTCAAGGAAGTGGTGGTGAAACTGTCCACCCGGCCGGAAAAGCGTGTCGGCACCGACGACCTCTGGGATCGCGCCGAAAGCGTGATGATGGAGGTTCTGAAGGAGATCGAGGCGCAGTCTGGCGGGCGCATCAAGACCGGCATCCTGCCGGGCGAGGGCGCGTTCTACGGACCGAAGTTCGAATATACGCTGAAGGATGCCATCGGCCGTGAATGGCAGTGCGGCACGACGCAGGTGGACTTCAACCTGCCGGATCGGTTCGGCGCCTTCTATATCGACCAGAATTCCGAAAAGAAGCAGCCGGTGATGATCCACCGCGCCATCTGCGGCTCGATGGAGCGTTTTCTCGGCATCCTGATCGAGAACTTTGCCGGCCACATGCCGCTGTGGTTTGCGCCGCAGCAGGTTGTTGTCGCAACGATTACCTCGGATGCCGACGACTACGGTCGCGAAGTGGCCGAAACGCTGCGCGAGGCGGGCCTCATCGTCGAGACCGACTTCCGCAACGAGAAGATCAACTACAAGGTCCGCGAACATTCCGTCACCAAGGTGCCGGTCATCGTGGTCTGCGGCCGCCAGGAAGCGGAAAACCGCACGGTCAACATCCGCCGTCTCGGCTCGCAGGCGCAAACCTCGATGACGCTCGATGAAGCCGTCGCGTCGCTGCGCGAAGAAGCAACACCGCCGGACCTGAAGCGGCGTGCTGCAAAGCGTCTTGCTGCACAGAGCTGATGCCTGACATGACAGCCCCTGTACCCGCCGGTGCAGGGGCTGTCAGCATTCTGTCATGTAAATGCAATAATCCTGCCATCAGCATCAAGCCGCTGCCCGGAGAGGCCCCTTGCGTTTCAAGGAATTGTCATACGCCAATGATCGTGATCCACGCCTGAAGCGCTGGGTCATTCGTTCCATCGAGGGCCTGTCGGGCCGCAACCGCTATGTGCGTCTCTACGATGCCTGGCGCCATGATGTTTCCATCGGCACCGACCGGGTGTTCGGCCGGATGCTCGACCTCATCAATGTCCGCCTCGACGTGGAGGGCACCTGGCCGCCGCAAAACCTGCCGGATGCGCCGCTCGTCATCGTTGCCAACCATCCCTTCGGCATTGGCGATGGCATTGCGATCCTGTCCCTTGCCGAACAGCTCAACCGTCCGTTCCGCGTGATGATCAACAACGAACTGTTGAAAGTGCCGGAACTTCAGCCGTATGCGCTTCCGGTCTGCTTCGAGGAGACCCGCGAGGCGATGGCGATCAACATGGAAACGCGCCGGGAGGCGATGCGGCTCCTGAAGGAGGGCGTCACCATCATTATCTTCCCGGCCGGCGGTGTTGCAACAGCCAAAAAAGGCTTTGGACGCGCTGAAGACCTGCCGTGGAAGATGTTTCCGGCGCGCCTCATCCAGGCGGCGCGCGCCAATGTCATCCCCGTCTATTTCCACGGCCAGAACGGCCGGCTGTTTCACCTGGCAAGCCGCATTTCGCTGACGCTGCGGCTGTCGCTGCTGATCCGCGAATTCAAGCGCCTGTCGGGCACCTCGATCCGCGCCAAGATCGGGCCGCTGCGGAGCTGGGAGGAAATGGCGGCTTTTCCGGATCGGAAGGATCTTCTGGCCGAGCTTTATCAAGCCGTATTCGTCATGCGCGAGATCCCGAGATCACGCTTTCGCAAGACGGGGTAGGACGAAAACCTCAGTCGGCGTCGACATTGGTCGCCTGCTGCTCGCGCATCAGCACTTCCACATCGGCGTTGCGTCCGGAAGTGACGGTGAAGTCACGCTGGTAGATCTTGTCCTTGTTGCGGGCAATGGCGGTGTAATCGCCTTCCGCCAGCACCATCGTCGTGAAGGCGCGCACGCTTTCGCTCACCACGTCGCCGCCGGAGGTGAGCACCGACCAGGCGGTATCGGCAATCGCCTCGCCGCCGGGCTGCGAGACGAGCTTCAACGTGATCTGGGCGGCGCGATGCTGCAGCGTCGCCTCCGTCAGCTTGCCGGCCTCGACCTGGATGTCGGCCCGCGCCACCGCGTTGATGTCGCCGTATTCGGAGACGATGTGGTAGGTTCCGGCGTTCAGCCGGACGATCGTGTCTGCCGTCACATTGGCCATTACCAGGCCGCGCTCGCCATCCTCGCGCACATCGGCGGAATAGACGGAAAACTTCAGCTTGTTGGCCGGAATGCGCTGCTGGCTTCCGGCAACGGCGTTCAGCACGAAGCCGCCGGCATCGAGCACCAGCGTCTGCTTTTCAACCGGCCCCTCGGCCGGCACTTCCAGCTTCTTCGTCACGCCAGCGCGGCCGAAGGCGACGTTGACGAAGTAATCGCCGGGCGGCAGCATGAAATTGGCCGGCCCGCCTTCGGAACTCGCCACCATCGGCAGCTTGCCATCCGGGCCGGGAATGGGGCTGAACACGCGCCAGGTGAGGCCGGTCTTCATCGTCTCGCCGTTCGGCGTCAGCGTCGCCTGCAGCGTCACATCCTTGGCAACCGGCGCGGCGCGGCCGGAACTTGGCGAAAACGCATTCAGCTTCGGCATCTTCGCCGTGCTGTCCAGCTGCTTGAAGGTCTTGAAGGCGTCTTCCGCCAGAGCCTGGCCGGGCACGACGACGCCAGCGCCCGGGATCACCAGGAGCGTTGCGAGAAAGGCGACCGCGAAGGGAGATGATTTCATGCCGTGGCGACCGTTGACTCTTTGAGATTGAACCGCCACTTCAAGACCAACCAGACGGCAAATTCAAGACCTCGCACAGCCCGGCGCTTCTTTTGCAGCCATAAGGCGTGCCAAGCGGCGCAGTTTGCCCCGGAAAAAAGTCCCGGGCGGAAAACCCCGTCCACCAACAGCCGCCGGACAGCTCGACCATCGGTCATGCCCGGCAAAACACGGATCTTCTGTCTGCCATGAGCACTGAAAAGACATTGTTCGACTATCTTGCCACCCGCCGCTCGATCCCGGCGCCGCAGATGACCGATCCGGGGCCGGATCGCGCTGCCATCACCTCCATCCTGACACTGGCCTCCCGCGTTCCCGACCATGGCAAGCTGGCGCCCTGGCGGTTCATCGTCTATCGCGGCGAGGAAAGGCTGCGGCTCGGCGCCCGGCTGCTCGACATCGCGCTGTCGAAGACGCCCGATCTGTCGGCGGAGCTGCAGGCGGTCGAGCGGACCCGGCTTGCCCGCGCGCCAGTCGTCATCGCCGTCGTCAGCACGGCGACCGAACACTTCAAGATCCCCGTCTGGGAGCAGGAGCTTTCGGCCGGCGCCGTCTGCCTCAACCTGTTCATGGCCGCCAATGCGCACGGCTTTGCAGCCAACTGGCTGTCGGAATGGGTTGCCTATGACGATGCGGCCAAGGCCGTGCTCGGCATTGCACCGCAGGAGAAGGTGGCGGGCTTCCTCTATATCGGCTCGACCACCTTTCCGCAGACGGATCGCCCCCGGCCTGATCTTGCAGAGATCGTCACCTGGGTCGGCGAGGAGACGAACTGATGTTCTACACCACCGACGAAAACCACCACGGCCTGTCGCACGATCCGTTCAAGGCGATCGTTGCGCCGCGTCCGATCGGCTGGATCGGCACGAAGGGCAGGGACGGCTCGCTCAACCTGTCGCCCTATTCCTTCTTCAACATCGTTTCCGACCGGCCGAAGATCGTCATGTTTTCCTCGAGCGGCCGAAAGCACAGCGCCCAGAACGCCGAGGAAACCGGCGTCTTTACCGCAAGCCTCGTCAGCCGCTTCATCGTGGGGCCGATGAATGCCTCATCGGCACCGGTTGCCTATGGCGTCAATGAATTCGAACTGGCCGGCCTGACGGCGAAAATGGGCAAAGAGGTTGATGCGCCCTTTGTCGAGGAGGCGCATGCCGCGCTCGAATGCCGGGTCACGCAGGTGATCCAGCCGATCGGGCTCGATGGAACGACCGGCGAGCAGGTGATGGTTTTCGGGCAGGTGGTCGCCATCCACATCAGCGAATCGATCATCCGCAACGGCCGCATCGACATGGGCCTTGCCCGCCCCGTGGCGCGCATGGGCTATATGGACTACGCCGATGGCGGCACCGACGTCTTTCAGATCGAGCGTCCGGCGGCAGGCTAGGCGGATACGCCAAACACCTCGTCGATAACCTCTGCCTGCATGGGCGAGGTGGAGATCATCGCCTCGAAGCCTTGTTCCTTGGCAAAACGACATTCCGCGGCAAAGGCATCGGCATCCTCAATGTTGGACCCGGTATCGACGACGAGGACGCCGGCTGCCTTGGCGGACATCAGGAACAGGCTGCGCGCGGTGCGGAGCGTCTGCGGTTCCTCGCCGGCGGTCAGGGGCGAGGAAAGACCCATGGCGCGGCAAAAGGCCGGACCATCCCAGATCAGCGCCTCCAGCCGCGCGCTCATCCGGCGAAAATCGCGCACGAAGGCGGCACCTTCCGGCGTGTCGGCCGGACAGGCTGCGATCCTAAGCGGAGGGCCGGGCAGGTTTTCCTCCGCCTCGATCACGGTGAGCAAAACATCCAGATGCTGCAGCAGGGCCGCTTGCGTCACCTGCGGCAGGATGACGGTGCGCGCATGCCAGCGCATGGCGGCGCGAATCGCATCCTCGATGCCCGCATCGGTGAGCGGCGGCAGGAGAACGGCGAGGCTTTTGTGCTCGCCGACCGGCTCGCCTTTTCGGGACAACGCGCGGCCGTGCAGGTCCATCCAATCCACCAGAGGTCTGCGGGGGCTGGAGGTCGAAAGCGTCTGGAGGGCATCCGCCGTCAGTCTTTGCCAGCAGCGGGGCACGGCGGCATGGCTTGGCAGCACGATCGCTTGGGTCAGCGGAACCCCCTGTCAAAAGTTAAGGGACATGGTGAACGGAACATAAACCATTTCTCTCTAGCCTCAACTTCAAGAAGAGGTCTGCAGCAGACTACTCCTAATGTTCGGGGCGCGTCATCGGTGATCGTACAGACTTTCCTTCGATGGGCCGAAAACGCCAGTGTCGGTGAGCGGGAAAAGGCGGCTGCAGCGCTGTCCAGCACCTTCCTGACGCTCTCGCCTGCCCACGACCGCTACCAGCCCGCCCTTGCAGCGCTCACCCATCTGCTGGACGATCCGGCCGCAGGCGTTCGCCGCACGCTGGCGCAGACGCTTGCGCCGGCAGCGCACGCACCGCGCAGCCTCATCCTGGCGCTTGCCGAAGACCTGCCGGATATCGCCTGTCACATCCTCACCCTTTCGCCCGTCCTGACCGACCGCGACCTGGTGGATCTGGTCGGGCGCGGCAGCCGCGTGGTTCGGGGCCTCATTGCCGCACGCCCCCGTCTCGGCGCCGGTGCCGCCGCCGCAATTGCCGAAATCGGCGCGATCGGCGACATCCTTCTGCTCCTCGACAACGACACGGCTTGCCTCACGCGCTACAGCCTGCTGCGCATCGCAGCCCGGCATGCGGGCCATGGTCAGGTTCGCGGCAAGCTTCTCTGTCGGAGCGATCTGCCTGCCGAAGCGCGCGAACGGCTGGTGCGGCATGTCGGCGAAGCCTTGGCGAGCAATCCTTTCGTCTCGCGCCTCATCGATCCGGTGCGGCTGGCACATGTAACACGGCAGGCGGCCGATTCCGCGACCCTGCAACTGTGTGATCACGCGACAGAAGAGGACGTGGCGCGGCTTGCGGCCCATCTTGCCGTCGATCGCCGACTGACCGCCACCTTCCTGATGCAGGCTCTGGTCTGCGGGCGCATCGACCTCTTTGCCGCCTCTATCACGCACCTCTGTGGGCTGTCGCACGGTCGCGTGCGCGCCGTGATGGCCACGGGCCGGAGCCATGGCCTGCGGGCACTCTACGAATCAGCCGGCCTTAGCCGCGACATCTCGCCACTTTTCGTTGAGGCGACGCTGATCTGGCGCCATCAGGCCGGCAGGTCCGGCGGCCAGCCGATCACGGGCATGTTCGACATGCTGACAGAGACTGTCGAGCGCCCGGCAGACCCGAACGCGCCGATCAATGAACTTTTGGACTTGGTCGAGGAGATGGGCCATCTGGACCATCGCCGGCGTGCACGCGCGGCTGCGCGCTCCCTTGCCGCCTGACGGGGTCCTGCTCAGCGCAGCTTGCGGGCCACCCAGGAATAACCGTCTTCCATGAGGCGCACCGGGCTTTGCACGAGGTTGCGCACGCTCTCGCCACTCGGAAGGATGTTGCGCACCCGGCCCAGGGCCTGTCTTGCGAGATTTTCCTCCTGCGCGCGCTGCTCCTGCGGCGTGGCGGGCTCGGCCGGTGGGGGGGCGGCCGGTTTTTGCGCGGGCACCGCCTTTTCGGCTTTGACGATGCTGGGATCCTGGCAAACGGCAATCACCACCGGATAGGAGATATTGGCAAAGGCGGCCAGTTCCTTCTCCGAAACCGCATTGCAGAGCTCCAGCGTCGGCCAGCGTTGTTCGAGCGTTGCGACATAGCGGCAGTCCGTCGCGCTGTCGTCGCAACCCAGAATCGTCATCATCACAAGAGCGGTGCGCATGGGAGATCCTTGGCATGGGCGGGACCTCCCTTTATGAGGAGGATCGTGACGCCGTTAAGGCAGAAATCATGAGGCAGGCATGCAGCAGGACATTACCATAGAGCGCGAACCTCCCCGGCAACCGGATGTCATCCGGCTTCTGGAACTCTCGAATACATACATGGCTTCGCTCTATCCCGCCGAAAGCAATCATATGCTGCCGCTTGAAGAGTTGGAACTGTCGACGGTTTCGTTTTTTGTCGCACGCCAGGGGCAGACGGTGCTCGGATGCGCCTCGCTGGTGCGCCATGAGGATGGCACCGCCGAGATCAAGCGCATGTATGTGGATGATGCGGCACGGGGCCTCAAGCTTGGCAAGCGGCTGCTTGCGGCACTGGAAGAGGAAGCCGTCGCCCAAGATATTTCCGTTGTGCGACTGGAAACCGGCATCTACCAGCCGGAAGCCATCGGGCTCTACCGCAAGGCCGGTTACAGCGAGATCGAACCGTTCGGCAGCTATCGCCCCGATCCGCTGAGCCTATTCATGGAAAAGACACTGCAGCCGGGGGACGTCCTCAAGAAGGACTAAAAGCGGATCAGGCGGAACGCCGATCCTTGGCGGCAAGCCCCGTCAGCGAGTCGGCGCTTTCGGCCGGCTCGGACAGTTCGATCTCTCGCATCCATTCCCGCCAGATGGCAACCAGAAGCGCCATCAGGACCGGGCCGATGAACAGGCCGAGAAAGCCCATGGTCTTGACCCCGCCGACCAGCCCGAAAAAGGTCGGCAGGAAAGGCAGCTTGATCGGTCCGCCGACAAGGCGGGGGCGGATGGTCTTGTCGACGATGAAAAGCTCCACCGATCCCCAGATGAGAAGTGCCAGGCCCGCGACATAGGAGCCGCTTGCCGCCAGATAGATCGACACCAGCGTGAAAGAGAGCGGCGCGCCCCCCGGCACGAGCGCCATGATGCCGGTCAGCACGCCGAGCGTCACGGGTGAGGGGACGCCGGCCACCCAGTAGGCGAGGCCAAGCACGATGCCTTCGCCGATCGCAATCAGCGTCATTCCGGTCACGGTCGAGCTGATGGTCGCCGGCACGACGCGCGAAATACGCTCCCAGCGCGCCGGCAGGATGCGCTCGCCCAGCATGTCGATCTGGTGAGAGAAGGAGGCGCCGTCGCGATAGACGAAAAACAGCGCAATCAGCATGAACAGCAGAGACAGAAGCAGGTGGAACGCGCCGTCGCCGGCCGCGATCACCGCTCGGTAGATATTGCCGATATTGGCACCGCTGACGATCTGCACCAATTCGCCGATGGCGCCCGGTTCGCCGATATGCCGTTCCCATTGCTGGCCAAGCCAGGTGCCGGCCATCGGCAGTTCGATGATCCATTTTGGCGGCGGCGACCCAAGGCGGTTTGCCTGCAGAGCCCAGGCGATCCAGCCGCGCGTCTCGCCGATCGTATAGGAAATCGCAATCCCGATCGGAACGACCAGGAAGGCGATGACAAGGATGATGGCAATCGTCGCGCCGAGCGTCGTGTTGCCGCCGGTGCGGCGCAAAAGATCGCGGTAGAGCGGCCAGCTGGCAAAGCCCACCACCAGTGCCGCCAGAACCGGAACCACGAAACCGTGAAAGAAATAGATGCCGGCAAAGACAATCAGCACCAGGAGCCAGCGGGCAGCGGAGATGGGCGGAACAAGGGCGATTCGCGTCGGCGTCACCGGTCCGAGCCAGCGCGGTTCCTTGGCGATTTTCTCTTTTTCGGTCACGATGGGTCAGTCATCCTTGTTCGCGCATTCGCACCATATGGTCCGGCCGGCCAAGGGGTGCAAGTGAGCATTTATCAGCATGTGCGAAGATTGTGGTTTTCCGAGCATCTCGAATGGGATAGTACTATGACCATCGTCAATTAAGTTTCCGTCCACCCGAATGCCCGTACCTCACCGACGCTTGTCATTGCACAAGCGCATATCTGGCAGATCCGATGAAGTGTACGGCGCCGCCGATCGTCTGGTTACATTGAAACATTACGCACACTGTTGGCAAGCATTCTGTTTCCTTTGCGGGCGGCAGGCGAAAGGGCAAGACCTTGTTTTGCAACATCGGGATCCAGCCTTGCGCGCGACCGGGCGTGCCGGGGCAGGGGCGGCGCGCAACATTCTGGCATGGCTGCGTGATCAGCATATGACGCTGTCACGCCGGAACCCGACCATTTTGGCGCCAGAGGCACTGGAAAGACGGTGCGCTTGTCCTAGATTCCTGCTGAAGAAGGGTGGCCGCCGGGCGACGATTGCCTTTGCTGGCCAGTCGACTGCCGACCGCCGCCCGATCCCGAAACCGCGTCCGCCGCACCGGTCAGACAGAGGCGCACCGCAAGGATGGGCGCTATGCCGGTCGCTGCAAAATCAACAGCCGTTTTCCATCTGGATAGAGTGATCAAGACTTGGTACGCCATTCTGACACCTGCCGTGATCGCGCCCAAGGAACTTCTCTATGCCCCATAACTCTCAGGTCGACCTGACGAATTGCGACCGTGAGCCGATTCATACGCCGGGCAGCATCCAGCCCTATGGCTGTCTTCTTGTCACCGACATGTCGGGGGGAACCGTGCTGCGTCACTCCGCCAACCTGCCGGCGATGCTGGGCCTCACCGGCGTCATCAACGGCGCGCGCCTGGACGAGGTGGTGGGAGACGAGGTGGCCCATACGCTGCGCAATGCGCTTGCCACGACAGACGACCCGGCGCGGCCGGCGCTGCGCATGGCGGTGCCGCTTCCCGCCGGCGCCTTCGATGTTTCGGTGCATCGGTTGAACGACATGGCCATCATCGAATTCGAGCCGGCCAGTGCCCATTCCGATCAGCCGCTGGAAAACGCCCGCATGTTGATCAGCCGCATCCGTGCGATCAGCGGGATTGACGAACTGGTCGAGAAATCGGCGCGGCTCGTCTTTGCCATGCTCGGCTATGACCGGGTGATGATCTACCGGTTCGAGCATGACGGCGCCGGCAAGGTGGTGAGCGAATACAAACGCCGGGATCTGGAAAGCTTCAAGGGACAGTATTTTCCGGCAAGCGATATCCCGAAGCAGGCACGTACCCTTTATCTTAAAAACACCATCCGCATCATTTCGGATGCGAGCGGCACACGCGTGCCGGTACTGCCGGAACTCGACGACACCGCGGCCCCGCTGGACCTTTCCTTTGCCCATCTGCGCTCGGTCTCGCCCATCCACTGCGAATATCTGCGCAACATGGGCGTTGCCGCTTCCATGTCGATTTCTGTCATCATCGATGGGGAATTGTGGGGCCTGATCGCCTGCCATCATTATGCGCCGAAATCCCTTGCCATGTCGCAACGGATCGCTGCGGAAATGTTCGGCGAATTCTTTTCACTGCATCTGAGCGCGCTGAAACAGAAGCAGATCCTCGACACGGCCAACAACGCCCGCAAATCGCTCGACCGGTTTTTGCAATCGGCATCGCATACGGTTGAAGTGGCCGGCTTCCTGCGCCAGTCCCTCAACGAGTTTTCGAAAATCATGCCCTGCGACGGCATCGGCCTGTGGCTGGACGGCATCTGGACCGGACACGGCGCGGTGCCGCCGCAGGATGCCATTGCCGGACTTGGCGATTTCGTCGCCTCCGTGTCCGGCGGGCGGATCTGGGGAACCGACCAACTGTCCCTGCACCTGCCGCAGGCGATAGACTATGCGTCGGATGTCAGCGGCTTGCTGGCCATTCCGCTCTCGCAACGGCCGCGCGACTATCTGTTCTTTTTCCGCCGGGAACTGGTGCAGATGCTGGATTGGGCCGGAAACCCCGACAAATCCTACACAACCGGCCCGATGGGCGACCGCCTGACGCCGCGCAAGAGCTTTGCCTTGTGGAAGGAAACCGTTCACCTGAAATCCCAGCGCTGGACCGAAAGCGAGCGCGAAATTGCCGAAGCTATCCGCTCGGTGCTGGTCGAAGTGGTGCTGCACCATAACGAGCTTCTGGCCGATGAGCGCGGCAAGGCGGATGTACGCCAGCGCATGCTGAACGAGGAGTTGAACCACCGCGTCAAGAACATCCTTGCCGTCATCAAGGCTCTTGTCGGCCACCCGGTCCAGGAAGGTCGGCTGATCAGCGATTACGTAGCAACATTGAAGGGCCGCATCCAGGCACTGGCGTTTGCCCATGACCAGGTGGTGCGCGGCGGCGATGGCGGCGCGCTGAAAGACCTGCTGGAGGCGGAGCTGAAACCCTATCGCGACGGTGATAGGCAGGTTTCTCTGAGAGGTCCGCATGTCTGGTTGGACAGCCGCGGATTTTCCGTCATGGCCCTCGTCCTTCACGAGATGTCGACGAATGCGGCAAAATACGGCGCGCTCTCGGCCAATGGCGGCCGGCTCGACATCACCTGGAGCCGCAACGAGGACGGCAGCTATGGGCTCAACTGGGCGGAAGAGGGTGGTCCGCTGGTCCATGCCCCCAAGCGCGCCGGCTTCGGCACGGTTCTCATCGAACGCAGCATCCCTTACGAGCTCGGCGGCGAAAGCCGGGTCGATTACCGCCCCTCCGGCCTTCACGCGCATTTCCTGATCCCGGCCAAGCATATTCACGGATCGGACGGGCCGACCGTGGATCAGGAGGTGGAGCTCGATGCCGCGTCGGCAAGCGAAATCGCAGCCCTGCTGGGCGATCTGGAACTTCTTCTGGTGGAAGATCAGATGCTGGTAGCCGCCGATGTCGAGACGCTTCTGCTCGACCACGGCATCAGCAAGGTGACGACCGCCCCGTCCGCTGCCGAAGCGCTTCGCCAGTTAAAGAGTTTTACGCCGCATGTGGCAATCCTCGACGTCAATCTCGGATCGGGCACGTCATTGCCGATTGCGGAGGAGCTGGTGCGCCGCGACGTGCCCTTCATCTTTGCCACAGGCTACAGCGACCAGTCGGTGATCCCGGCAAGCTTTGATGCGCCCGTGGTACGCAAGCCCTATGAGGCAACAGCCCTTATCGGCGCCGTCATCCGCGTGCTGGCGGCACGCGAGCCGGTGCCGCAGAACTGACAACGCCGCGGGTTCGTTACCTGGACATGGAAACGCCCGCAGATCCAATGGACCTGCGGGCGCTACCTTGACGGTCAAAACTGGACTGAATTCTCAGTCAGATATCAAGATTGTCGGCGAAGGCTGCACGCTCCTGGATGAACCGGAAGCGGGCGTCCGCCTTGGTGCCCATCAGGTTGTCGACCGCCTCGCGGGTGCCCTCGAAATCCACATCATCGATGGCGACACGCAAAAGCGTGCGCTTGGCCGGATCCATGGTGGTTTCCTTGAGCTGCGCCGGCATCATTTCGCCAAGGCCTTTGAAGCGTCCGATCTCGACCTTCTTGCCCTTGAACTCGGTTTCCATCAGTTCGGCGCGGTGCCGGTCGTCGCGGGCGTAAACGATCTTGGCGCCCTGGCGGATGACGTAGAGCGGCGGCACCGCGAGATAGAGGTGATTGCCGCGGATGAGCTCGGGCATTTCCTGATAAAAGAACGTGATCAGCAGCGAGGCAATATGGGCGCCGTCGACGTCGGCGTCCGTCATGATGATGATGCGCTCGTAGCGCAGATCCTCGTCGCGATATTTGGTCCGCGTGCCGCAGCCGAGCGCCTGGATGAGATCGGCGATCTGCTGGTTGGCGGAGAGCTTTTCGCGGCTGGCGCTGCCGACGTTGAGGATTTTCCCGCGCAACGGCAGGATCGCCTGGTTGGCGCGGTTGCGCGCCTGCTTGGCGGAGCCACCGGCCGAATCACCTTCGACGATGAAAAGCTCGGCGCCTTCGGCCGTATTCTGCGAGCAGTCGGCAAGCTTCCCCGGCAGGCGCAGCTTGCGCACCGCCGTCTTGCGGTTGACTTCCTTTTCCTTGCGCCGGCGCAGACGCTCCTCCGCCCGCTCGATCACCCAGTCGAGCAGCTTTGCCGCTTCCGCCGGATTGCCGGCGAGATAATGATCGAAGGGATCGCGCAGCGCGTTTTCCACGATGCGCTGTGCCTCGACGGTGGCGAGCTTGTCCTTCGTCTGGCCGACGAATTCCGGTTCGCGGATGAAGACGGAGAGCATGCCCACGGCCGAAATCATCACGTCGTCGGTGGTGATCTGGGCGGCGCGCTTGTTCTGCGTCAGTTCGGCGTAGTTCTTGAGGCCCTTGGTGAGCGCGATGCGCAGGCCAGCCTCGTGCGTGCCGCCCTCCGGCGTCGGAATGGTGTTGCAGTAGGAATGGATCAGCGGATCGCCGCCATACCAAGTGATCGCCCATTCCATGGCGCCATGGCCGCCGGTCTTTTCCGTGCGGCCGGCAAAGATCTCGCGGGTGACGGTGAAATCCTTGCCGAGCGTTGCGGCCAGATAATCCTTGAGGCCGCCGGGGAAGTGGAACACCGCCTTGTCGGGAATATCGCCGCCGGCGACGACCAGGCCCGGATCGCAGCTCCAGCGGATTTCCACGCCGCCGAACAGATAGGCCTTTGAGCGCGCCATGCGGAAAATGCGGCCGGCATCGAATTTGGCGTGGTCGCCAAAGATCTGCGGATCGGGATGGAAGCGCACGCGCGTACCGCGCCGGTTGTGCACGTCGCCCAGTTCTTCCAGACCGCCCTGCGGCACGCCGCGGGAAAAGCGCTGGCGATAGAGTTTGCGGTTGCGCGCCACCTCCACCTCGAGAAGATCCGACAAAGCATTGACGACGGAGACGCCAACGCCGTGCAGGCCGCCCGAGGTCTCGTAGGCCTTGCCGTCGAACTTGCCGCCGGCATGCAGCTTGGTCATGATCACTTCGAGCGTCGACTTGCCGGGCACCTGCGGATGATTTTCCACCGGAATGCCGCGCCCGTTGTCGCTGACGGTCAAAAATCCTTCGGCATCGAGATGCACTTCGATAAAGTTGGCGTGGCCGGCGACGGCCTCGTCCATGGAGTTGTCGATCACCTCGGCGAACAGGTGATGCATCGCCTTTTCGTCGGTGCCGCCGATATACATGCCGGGGCGCATGCGCACGGGCTCAAGCCCTTCGAGCACGCGAATGGAGGACGCGTCATAGCTGTCCGATCCGGCAGCAACCGGGGCGGCACGCGGAGACCGGGAGGGTTCGGGCGCCGGGGGCGCGGGGGTGACAGGCCCGGCGCTGCTGGCTGGCGCCGGCGCTGCTTCAGACGTCTTGGCGCTGTCGCGGCTTGAGGTCGGAAGGCTGGCGAAGAGATCGGTGGTATCGTCCATGGGGTCCGTCTATATGGCCTTTGAGCAAGCGGCGGTGGGCTCTCGATGGGCAAGTCCCGCGTCTGGGTGGCTATCGAATCGCCCGCGAGTGTGCCAGATAACCGGCCGTTTCGCGATGCCCGCGCATCAAGGCATGGGTCAGATCCGGGTTTGCGCCGCCGCGAGCCTGTTGGCAAGCCGGACGTCCGGCGGTAAAGGCATTGGAAGCGGCATGTCCACAGATCATTTTTACAACCGCCCCGTCAAGCTTGGCCTGCAGCGGTTGGCGCTGGCGGCAACTCTCCTCCTTTCTCCGGCGATCGCGCGTGCCGAGGAGCCGATCAAGCCGTTCAAGGACGCGCTTTTTTCGCAGAACCGTGTGCTGGAAAGCCGTGACGGCGGCGCTTTGCAGGTGATCGATTATCAGGAACAGCGCGATATCAATGCCCGCGACGAGGAACCGGAACGGCGGGTGAAATCGGCCTATGTCGATACCAGCGTGCGCAAGGACCAGGTCAACGAAACGCTGAACCTCTCCGGCAGTCCGCTCGAAGTGATGCGCGTCGGCCCGCTGCAGGATGCCGCCTTCACGGTCATCTTCATCCATGGCCGGGGAGGGGATCGCAGGCTCGGCGCCAACGATTATTCCTTCGGCGGCAATTTCAACCGCCTGAAGAATTTGGCGGTGCTGAACGGTGGCAGCTACTATGCGCCGAGCATCAAGAGCTTCGATCCGAATGGTGCCGCCGATGTTGCAGCGCTTGTCCGCCATGTCTTCGAACTGTCGGCGGGGCGGCCGGTGATCCTCGCCTGCGCCTCGATGGGCGGCTTCATCTGCCAGAGCGTCAGCCGTGACAAGGAAGCCGTGCGCTATCTGAAAGGGCTGGTGATCATGGGTGGCCCGCCGGATCCGGGTTTTCTGACGACGCCCGCCGCCAAGCTGAAGATCCCTGTCTATTTCGCCCATGGCAGCGCCGACAAGGTCTACAAGGCAGAAGACCAGATCGGCCTGTTTGAGAAAATGCGCGCGAAAAAATACCCGGTCGTCTTCCGTCTGTTCGAAACGGGCGGCCACGGCACGCCGGTGCGCATGAGCGACTGGCGCGAAATCCTCAATTTCATGCTGACGGGCGGCAGTTTCGCTCCGCGATGAGCCGTCCGGCCGCTTTTAACCACGCTTCTGAACCAAAGCGGAGATTTTACATACCAATTGCCGCCGGAACGTTCTAAAAAGCCCCGATCACAAAGATGAGGGGGCCGTTCTTGTTTGGATGGCCGGGAGATGAAGGGATTGAAAGCACGATGACGCCGGATGTTCGCCCGCTGGTGGCGGGAAACTGGAAGATGAATGGCACGCGGTCCTCTCTGGACCAGATCAAAGCAATGGCTGAAGGCGTGCAGGGTCCCCTCTCGGAAAAGGTCGATGCGCTGATCTGCCCCCCGGCCACGCTGCTGTATGTCGCCACCGCCCTTTGCACCGACAGCCCCCTGATGATCGGCGCCCAGGATTGCCATCAGGACCAGTCCGGCGCCCATACCGGCGATCTGTCGGCCGAGATGATTGCCGACTGCTTCGGAACGCATGTCATCGTCGGCCATTCGGAACGCCGCAGCGATCATGCCGAAACCGATCATCTGGTGCGCGCGAAGGCGCAAGCTGCCTATGCCACCGATCTGGTGGCGATCGTCTGCATCGGCGAGACAGCCGACGAACGCAAGGCCGGCCAGACGCTCGAAATCCTCAAGCGGCAGCTTGCCGGTTCGCTCTCTGACAGCGCTACCGCCGACAACACCGTCATTGCCTACGAACCCGTCTGGGCGATCGGCACCGGCCTGACGCCGACGCTGGACGACGTGGAAAAGGCACATGCCTTCATGCGTGCCGAGCTCGTGGCCCGCTTTGGCGCCGAGGGCCGGAAAATGCGCATTCTCTATGGCGGCTCGGTCAAGCCCGGCAATGCGGCGGACCTGATGTCGGTCAAGAATGTCGATGGAGCGCTGATCGGTGGAGCGAGCTTGAAAGCCTCCGACTTTCTCGCCATCTACAGCGTCTACGAGGCCCTGACGGCATAAATCGGCGCAAAACGCCAAAGCCGTGCACTTGCCCCTTGGAATACCGGACCGGCTCGGGTAAAGAGCCGGCCAAACCATTGATGCCGAACCCTTCATGGATGCCGCCCAGACGGCGCGCAGGACTGGACTGATATGCAGACCGTATTGATCGTTATCCATCTCATGATCGTGCTGGCGCTCGTCGGCGTTGTGCTGATTCAGCGCTCCGAGGGCGGTGGCCTTGGCATCGGCGGCGGCTCCGGCTTCATGTCGGCCCGCGGCACGGCCAATGCGCTGACCCGCACGACCGCCATTCTGGCGGCCCTCTTCTTCGCCACCTCGCTCGGGCTCGGCATCATGGGCCGCTACGAGCGGCGTCCGACCGATATTCTCGACCGGATCCCCGCCGCCCAGCAGGGCCAGGGCAACGGCATTCTCGATTCGCTCGGCGGCCAGCCTACCAACAACGGCACGGCCCCCGCAGCAGCCGGCGCTCAGGCACCTGCACAGCCGGCACCGGCCGATCCGAAGGCGGTTCCGACCGGCCAGTAAGGCCGTTCGACGTTTCAAACTGCCGGCAGGCCGAAAGCCTGCCGGTTTTCTTTTGTTCAGATTTCAACAGCTTTAATCAACCCATGCGAATTTTGGGCTGGTGGAATCGATCGTTAAAAGGTATCCGGTGACTCCCATGGCGCGATATGTATTCATCACAGGCGGCGTGGTTTCTTCCCTCGGAAAAGGAATTGCGGCCGCAGCCCTCGGAGCCCTGTTACAGGCCCGCGGTTACCGGGTTCGTTTGCGTAAGCTCGACCCTTATCTCAACGTCGATCCAGGCACGATGAGCCCGACCCAGCACGGCGAGGTCTTCGTGACCGACGACGGTGCCGAGACGGATCTCGATCTCGGTCACTACGAACGCTTTACGGGCCGTTCGGCGACCAAGACCGACAACATCACCACCGGCCGGATCTACAAGAACATCATCGACAAGGAACGGCGCGGCGACTATCTCGGCGCAACCGTCCAGGTGATCCCGCACGTCACGAACGAAATCAAGGACTTCATTGTCGAAGGCAATGACGAGTATGATTTCGTCATCTGCGAAATTGGCGGCACGGTCGGCGACATCGAGGCCATGCCTTTCGTCGAGGCGATCCGCCAGCTCGGCAATGAACTGCCGCGTGGCGCCGCCGTCTATCTCCATCTCACCCTGATGCCGTATATTCCGGCCGCCGGCGAGTTGAAGACCAAGCCGACCCAGCATTCGGTGAAGGAGTTGCAGGCGCTCGGCATTGCACCCGATATCCTGCTGGTGCGTGCCGACCGGGAGATCCCCGAGGCCGAGCGTCGCAAGCTTTCGCTGTTCTGCAACGTGCGCCCCTCCGCCGTCATTCAGGCGCTCGATGTTGCCAATATCTACGACGTGCCGATGGCCTACCACAAGGAAGGCCTCGATTCGGAAGTGCTGGCCGCCTTCGGCATCGAACCGGCGCCGAAGCCGCGCCTCGACGCCTGGGAAACCGTCAGCAACCGCATCCGCAATCCGGAAGGTGAAGTGACGATTGCCATCGTCGGCAAATATACCGGCCTGAAAGACGCCTACAAATCGCTGATCGAGGCACTTTACCACGGCGGCATTGCCAACCAGGTGAAGGTGAAGCTCGAATGGATCGAGTCGGAGATTTTTGAAAAGGAAGATCCCGCACCGTACCTCGAAAAGGTCAATGGCATCCTGGTGCCCGGCGGCTTTGGCGAGCGCGGCGCGCAGGGCAAGATCAATGCGGCAAAGTTTGCCCGCGAGCGCAAGGTGCCCTATTTCGGCATCTGCTTCGGCATGCAGATGGCCGTGCTGGAAGCGGCCCGAAACCTCGCCGGCATCGAGGAAGCGTCTTCCACCGAGTTCGGTCCCTCGAAACAGCCGGTCGTCGGCCTGATGACCGAATGGGTGAAGGGCAACGAGTTGCAGAAGCGCTCGGCCGCCGGCGATCTTGGCGGCACCATGCGGCTTGGCGCCTACAAGGCCTCGCTGAAGCGCGAAACGAAGATCGCCGAGATCTATGGCTCGACGGATATTTCCGAACGCCATCGTCACCGCTACGAGGTGAACGTCGACTACAAGGACCGTTTGGAAAACTGCGGCCTCGTCTTCTCCGGCATGTCGCCGGACGGCCTTCTGCCGGAGACGATCGAATATCCCGATCACCCGTGGTTCATCGGCGTGCAGTATCACCCGGAACTGAAGAGCCGGCCGCTTGATCCGCATCCGCTGTTCTCGAGCTTCATCGAAGCGGCGCTGGAACAGAACCGCCTCGTCTGACGGCCTCTCGCCGCTCCTGCTCGACAGACAAAAACCCCTCTCCGGCGACGGAGGGGGATTTTTTCGTATGGCTTTCTGGTTTCCCCCAGGCAGGCCACCATCCGTTTAATCGCGGGGATCGGCCTGTGCGCTTTTTCCGGTTACTTCGGCATAGGCTGACAGCGCCCGGTCGCGCGCTTCGAAATGATTGACCACCGGTTTCGGATAGGTTTCCCCGAGTGTCACGCCGGCCTTCTGCAGCACCTCCACGGGCGCCTCGAAGGGGCGGTGGATGTATTTCTTCGGCAGACGTGAAAGTTCCGGCACGAACCGTTTGATGTAATCACCCTCGGCATCGAATTTTTCACCCTGAAGGATCGGGTTGAAGACGCGGAAAAAGGGCGAGGCATCGGCACCGGAGCCTGCCACCCATTGCCAGTTGGCGGCATTGGAGGCGACATCGGCATCGACGAGTGTGTCGCGGAACCAGGCTTCACCGCGCCGCCAGTCGATCATCAGGTCCTTGATCAGGAAGGAGGCTGTGATCATGCGCACGCGGTTGTGCATATAGCCGTGGCGCCAGAGTTCGCGCATGCCGGCATCGACGATCGGATAGCCGGTCATCCCCTTTGTCCAGGCTTCGAACGCCTTGTCGTTCTCCGTCCAGGGAAAGGCGTCGAAGCGATCATTCCAGTTGTCGGTACGAAGCTTTGGAAACGCTGCCAGCAGGTGATGGCAGAATTCGCGCCAGACCAGTTCCTTGCGGAAATGGATGACATGATCGGAAGAGTGCAGCCCGCGCGTCGCATGCCAGATGCGCGCCGGCGAAATTTCGCCAAAAGCGAGATGCGCTGACAGATGCGACGTCGACCCGGTGAGACCGGGAAGATCGCGATCCGCCTTGTAGCTGTGGATCGGCCGCTCGATGAACTTTTCGAGCTTTTCGAGGGCGCCCGCTTCCCCCGGCGTCCAGAGCGTTTCGAACTCCTTTGCCCAGTTCGGGCGCGTCGGCAGAAGATGCCAGTCGGCAAGTTCCTCGGACGACGGAAACCGGGCAGGAGCGGGTAGGGTCTCTGGCGCATCGGCCGGTTCGCGCGGCTCACCATCCGCCTCCAGCGCCTTCCAGAAGGGCGTATAGACGCGGTAGGGACCGCCGGATCCGGTGCGCATGGTATGCGGATCGTGCAGAAGCTGGCCCTTGAAGCGCTTCACCTCAAGCCCGTCCTCATGCAGGGCCTTCAGGATCTCGGCGTCGATCTCGTCACGCTCGTAGAGTCGGTTGAGATAGACGGCCTTGGCCCCGGTTTCATCGGCAAGAGCCAAAAGCACATCGCGTGCCTTGCCCGTTTTGAGAACAAGCCGGTTGCCATGGGCCTGAAGCGCCTTGTGGAGTTCCTGAAGTGCATGGTGCAGCCACCAGCGCTGGGCCGCTCCCAGAGGCCCGACGGCCTCATGCTCCGGCTCGCGCACATAGACGCAGACAATCGGTCGGCCCGTTGCGACAGCGCTCAGCAGCGCGCCATTGTCATCCAGACGCAGATCCTTGCGGAACCAGACAAGGATGGGCGAGTGGGTTTCATCAGGCACCGTGAACTCCGTAATCATCGTGTCTTTGCCGGATGATACGGCTGAAGACGCCGAACGGATCATCGCGGGCGACAAGTCAGAACGGGCGCAGCAGCAGGATCGGGCAGGGAGCGCCGGCCGGCAGGTCGGGTGCATGCGGGGGGCGCACGATCAGGCAATCGGAATCGGCAAAGATCTTCATCATCGAAGAATCCTGCTTGGCAAAAGGCGTTGCCATCAGACGCCCCTCGTGATCGCGCGAGAGCGTTGCCCGCAGATAATCCTGGCGTTGGTCATTGGCTGAAAGCGGCACCGCGGCGACGGCATCGCCCCTGCGGTTTTCAAGGGTTCGGTGGGCAAGCTTTGCAACCAGCGGCTCAAGGAAGAGCAGGCCGCAGACAAGGCTTGCGACCGGATTGCCCGGCAACCCAAGAACCTGCATGGCTCCGAGCGATCCCACCATCAGCGGTTTGCCGGGGCGCATGGCGATGCGCCAGAAATCAAGCTCCATGCCCTGCGCCACAAGCGCCTTCTGCACCAGATCATGATCGCCCACGGAGGCACCACCGAGCGTCACCAGCACATCGGCACCCTCATCGACGGCACGGCGAATGGCCGCCTCGATAACGGGCGCGCGATCCGGCACGATGCCGAGATCCAAAACCTCGCCGCCAGCCGCCTCGATAAGGGCTGAAATGCCGAATGTATTGGAGGCGATGATCTGCGACGGTTGCGGCACCTCGCCCGGCGATACCAGTTCATCGCCGGTGGCGATGATGGCGACACGCGGGCGGCGATAGACGGCAAGCGCCTTGTGGTTCATGGCGGCGGCCACTGTCAGACGGGCCGCATCCAGGCGTGTTCCGGCGACAAGCACGACGTCGCCTTCGGCAAAATCCTGACCGCGCGGGCGAATATGGCGGCCTTTGGCGACCGCAAACGTCGTGCGGATACGGTTGCCGTCGAGGCGCTCCGCATCCTCCTGGATCAGCACGGTATCGGCACCCTCCGGCACCGGCGCGCCCGTAAAAATCCGTACCGCCTCGCCCTTACCGACAGAGCCGGCAAAGCCATGGCCCGCGGCAGATTCGCCGATAACAGAAAACTCGGCGCCGACGGCGGGCGCATCTTCCGCCCGGAGCGCATAGCCATCCATGGCCGAGGAATGAAACGGCGGCTGGGTGAGACGGGCAGCGACATCGGCAGACAGAACACGGCCGGAAGCCTCACGCAGCGGCACCTGCTCGGCGGCATCGACCGGCGTTGCGCGGGAAAGCAGGCGCGTCAGGGCCTCGGACACCGGCAGCAGGCTTGCAGTCATGCGCTTGCCTCGTCGGGCCGGCGCCAATCCCCGGATTTGCCACCGCGCTTTTCGACAAGCTGGATGCCGCCGATCTGCATGCCCTTGTCGGCGGCCTTTGCCATGTCGTAGATGGTGAGGCAGGCGATGGAGACAGCTGTCAGCGCCTCCATCTCGACACCGGTCTTGCCGGTGAGCTTTGCGGATGCCTGAACCCGAAGGCCCGGAAGCTCCTCGTCTTCGGTAATCTCCACCGTCACCTTGGTCAGCATCAGCGGATGGCAGAGCGGAATGAGATTTGCCGTCTGCTTGGCGGCCATGATGCCGGCAAGCCGCGCTGTGCCGATTACATCGCCCTTCCTGGCATTGCCGTCGCGAATGAGCGCCAGCGTTTGCGGCTGCATGCGCACGAACCCTTCGGCAAGAGCGATGCGCACGGTCTCCACCTTGTCGCCGACATCCACCATATGGGCTTCGCCGGAGGCGCCGAGATGGGTGAGACGGGGTTCGTTCTCCGTCATTCCGCTGCCTGTGCGGCACTCGTTCCGGACAAGAGAGCACGCGTGGCCGACGTCACGTCGTCCTGCCGCATCAGGCTTTCGCCGACGAGGAAGGTGGTGATGCCGACCTTTTGCAGACGCTTGCAGTCGTCATGGGTGAAAATGCCGCTTTCGCCGACCAGCAGCCGGTCCGCCGGCACCATGGCGGCGAGCGCCTCGCTGACCGTCAGGCTCACCTCGAAGGTGCGCAGATTGCGGTTGTTGATGCCGACCAGCGGCGACGACAGCTTCAGCGCCCGCTCCATTTCCGGCGCGTCATGCACTTCGATCAGCACGTCCATGCCGAGCGCCAGGGCCTCGTCCTCCAGCCGGCGCGCCTCGTCATCGGAGAGCGAGGCCATGATCAGCAGAATGCAATCGCCACCCCAGGCACGCGCCTCGTGCACCTGGTAGGTGTCGAACATGAAATCCTTGCGCAGCGCTGGCAGCGCGCACGCCGCGCGTGCAGCGGTGAGAAATTCCGGCGCGCCTTGAAAGCTCGGAGCGTCCGTCAGGACAGACAGGCAGGCCGCGCCGCCGGCCTCGTAGGCGCCGGCCAGCGCCGGCGGATCGAAATCCGGGCGGATGAGGCCCTTCGACGGACTAGCCTTCTTGATTTCGGCGATCAGCCCGAAGGTGCCGGCCTGCTGGCGCGCCTTCAGCGCCTTGTAGAAGCCGCGGGGAGCCGACTGGTCGGCAGCCATCGCCTTCATGTCGGCAAGCGGCACACGAGCCTTGGCAGCGGCGATTTCCTCGCGCTTGTAGGCTTCGATCTTTCTCAGGATATCGCTCATGAGACCTCACATAGGTTCGTTGGAGACGGCGACAAGCGTATCGAGCACTTTCGCCGTGTGGCCACCGTCCAGCGCCCGCGCTGCAATCGCCATGCCTTCGCGCAGATCGCCCGCCTTGCCGGCAATCACCAGTGACGCAGCGGCATTGCAGAGCGCAATGTCGCGATAGGCATTTCGGGCACCAGACAGCACATCTCTCAACGCCTTGGCATTGACCTCGCCATCGCCACCCTTCAGATCGTCAAGGCTGGCGCGGGCGACACCGAAATCTTCCGGCGTGAGTTCGAAACTGCGGATGGTACCGTTTTCCAGCGCGCTGACCTGCGTAACACCGGTGGTGGTGATCTCATCCATGCCATCCCCATGCACGACCCAGACCGTCTCCGACCCCAGATCCCGCATCACCTCGGCAATCGGCTGCACCCAGCGCGGCGAAAAGACGCCGAGCAGTTGCCTGCGTGCTCCCGCCGGATTGGAAAGGGGGCCAAGCAGGTTGAAGATGGTGCGCGTGCCGAGCTCGACCCGGCTTGGACCGACATGACGCATGGCGGCGTGATGAACCTGCGCGAACATGAAACCGATGCCGGCCTGATCGATGCAGCGCGCAATCAGATCCGGCGGAATATCGAGCTTGACGCCCAATGCGGTCAGTGCATCGGCGGTGCCTGATTTCGAGCTCAGGGCCCGATTGCCATGCTTGCCGACAGCCACGCCGCAGCTTGCGACGATCAGCGCCGCGAGCGTCGAGATATTGTAGGTGCCGAGCCCGTCGCCGCCGGTTCCGACGATGTCCATCACGGCACTCGAGGTTTTGACCGGCAGCATTTTGGCGCGCATGGTCGACACGGCGCCGGAAATTTCGTCCACGGTTTCGCCGCGGACCCGCAGCGCCATCAGGAAGCCGCCGATCTGCGAGGGCGTCGCTTCGCCCGACATCAGAATGTCGAAGGCAAGGCGCGCTTCATCGCGCGACAGCGCCTGGCCGTTCGCCACCTTGGCAATGAAGGGTTTCAGTTCGGGCATGCGTCTTGCTCTCCCCCGGTGCATCGGCCCCCGAAACCGGCGACCGGTTTCGGCAGGCCCGATGCAATGTCTTCAATCCTGTCCGAGCCTTAGCGCACCATCGCCTGATCGGCCATCGCCTGGTTGATCTGCACGCCATAGGTCGTCTGCAGCTCGGTGACCATCTGGTCCAGCATGTCGTCGCCGGCAGCACGGGCAATCTGCTGCAGCTGCTGTTCCTCGCCGGAGAGCGCATCGGCCGGCGGCTGGTTGACGGCCGTGACATGCATCAAGAGGCGGCTTTCGCCATCGGCGGCGGGGCCGGTGGCATTGGTGTTGACGGGGCCGGAAAAGGCAGCCTTGACGGCTTCGCCACCGAAGATCGGATCCGTGCTCTGGCGGCGAAGACCGGTCTTGGTTTCAACGGCAAGTCCGAGCTCGCCGGCGATGGCGGCAATCGTTTCGCCTTCATCGAGCCGTGCGCGCAGCTCTTCGGCGCGGGCGGCCAGCGCATTGCGCTGCTGCTCGGTCGTCCAGTCGGCCACGACCTTGTCATGCACTTCCGACAGCGTGCGATCGCGCTCGGGGATAACCTCGCGCACATCGAACCAGACATAGCCGTCATTGCCGAGGTTGGAGGGCAGGGTTTCCGCGCCGACATCGCTGCGGAACACGTCCGTCAGCAGGCTCTCGCTCTTTGGCAGGGAGACGGGCGCGCCATTGCCATCGTTGCCGCTGCGATCCGCGGTCACGGTCACGGCCTTCAGCTTCAGCTGGGCTGCCGCTTCCTCAAGCGAGGAGCCGGAGCCACGCAGATCCTCGAACCGGTCATGCGCAGCCTGCACGTTCTGGGCAGCAGCAGCAAGCGACAGGTTGTTGCGGATCTCTTCCTTCACCGCGTCGAAGGATTTGACGGTTTCGGGGCGCACATTGGTCACGCGCAGCACGACCGGGCCAAAAGCCCCTTCGACTACCGGCGTGACGCCACCCTGCGGGCCAAGCGCAAAGGCTGCATCGGCAATCTTCTGGTCCGGCAGCTGGTCCTTGGTGAAATCGCCGAGCATCACGTCGGACAGCGTCTTGCCCTGATCGGTGACGAGCGCGCTGAAATCCAGCTGGCGTTCCTTCATCTGCGCGAGCGCGGCCTTTGCCATTTCGACGCTGGGGAAGGGCAGCTGCTCGATGGTACGGGTTTCCGGCGACTTGTAGCTGTCCTTGCGGCGATCATACTCCGCCTGAACCTGCGCGTCGGTCACGGCCGTCGGGTCGGCCACATCGCTTGGCTGCAGGGTCACATAGGCGAAACGGCGCAGTTCGGGTGCGCGGTAACGGCTCTTGGCAGCACCAAACCAGGTGGCGAGCACGTCTTCGGCCGGAGCCTTGACCGGATCGATATTGGCAAAGGACAGAAGCAGGTAATCCACGTCGCGCGCTTCGTTGCGATACTGCTTCAGCGCATCGACCAGAACCTTCGGCGCCTGGAACCCATCGGAAACCGCATCGACGATCTGGCTGCGCACGGCAACCTTGCTGCGCTCCTTGATGTAATCGTTCTCGGCAAGTCCGGCATTGCGCAGGCGCGTGCTGAACAGCGTGCGGTCAAACCGGCCGTCATTGCCGCGGAAAGCGGGATCTTCGGCAATCAGGTTTGCCAGGCGATCCTCGGAGAGGCCAAGGCGCATGTCCTTCGACAGCTGGTCAAGTGCGGCACCGGCCGAAAGCTGGGCAAAGGCCTGGCGATCGACGCCGAAGGCGCGGGCCTGTTCCGTGGTCAGCTGCGTGCCGAACTGGCGGCTGAGCGCGCTCAGCTGGCGCTGATAGGCCAGGCGGAACTCCGCCGGCGAAACTTCCTGGTCCCCCACCGTCATCACGGCATTGCTCTGCGGGCCCACGAGGGATGCAGACACGCCCCAGATCGCGAAGGAGCCCACGAGAAGCAGAAGAAGCAGTTTCGCGACCCAGGAGCGGGAATAGTTTCTGAGGGTATCAAGCATCGATCGACATTACCTTGAAAACGGGGCAGCCACCGGCAGCGCGCCGGAGCGTTCGAAGGACTGTCTCTAGAACAAAGTCCACAGGAAATGAAGGTCCGCCGTGGTAAAAGAAACGCGTGCATCCGCTTCATCTGCTGGAAAAACCATCGCGTACCCGGATCACCGCCACCGGCCGCTGGCCGGTGGACGACGCTCAGGTCGATGAGGCGGTCAAGGCAGGATCGGCATCTGCCGGATGGCTCGTCTTTTCCGTGTCGCCTTGGCGCTTCTTGCGGGCACGAAACACCGCCTCCGTGACCAGAGAGACGGGAAGGGCAATGGCGAAGGGGATGAAGAAATAGATGACGCGGAAGGCAACCAGAGCCCCGATCGACGCCTGATCCCCCATCACATGCTTGACCGTGACCTCCAACACCCCAAGCCCGCCCGGCGCATGGGTGACGAGGATGGCGATATTGGCCAGCACGAAGGCCGTGGCGGCCTTCAGATAGCTGACATTCTCCGTTGCCTGCATCAGTTCCATCAGGCAGGCCGAGACGAGCGCAAAATTTACCGTGCCGACGACGATCTGCAGGATGGCGATCCGAACCGTCGGCATGACAAAGGTCCATTTCCGGATTTTTAGAGGCGCGCGCAGCACCCCCGACAGGACGACATAGACGATGGCCAGCACGAAGCAGAGGCCGCCGAGCAGCATGGAGACACTTGACGAAATCCGCAGGAGCTGCGCCACATCAGCCGGGTTTGCCACCATCACGATGCCGGACAGGACGAGAAGCCCGAGGCCAACCGTCATGCCGGACATCAGGACGATCTTGGCGACATCCTCCGTCGACATGCCCCAATGGGCATAATAGCGATAACGGATAGCGCCGCTGCTGACGCCGGCAAGCCCGATACTCTGGCCAAGCCCCAAGGCGACGAACGAGGCGAGCGCGATCTTCGGATAAGCCAGGTCGTTCTTCACATAACGCACACCCGTCCAGTCGAAACCGGTCAGGCAGAGATAGGAGCCGGCGCAGTAGAGCAGCGCCAGCAGGAAATTCGACATGGGGATGGCGCGGACCGATTCGACGATCTGGTCCCAGGTGAACTGGCTGAGCCCGATATAGACCAGATAGCCGGCAAGGCCGAAGCCGAAGATCATCGTGCCATAGGTGAAGAGGCGCTTGCGTCCGCTCATGCCGGCCACGACGCAGGCAGGCGGCAGACGGGGCGCGGCGCGCAGAAATGCGGGCAGGCGGGAGAAAGGTTTGCGACGGGGGCCATGATCATTCACCGGAAAAGAACGCCGGTAAACGGGAGGATGCCGCTTTGGTTCCGCAGGCTTGAAAAAAGCAATTCCGCCGGCTTTTCAGCCGGCGGGATATGAAGGCGCAAGGGGAGAGATCGAGGGGCCGATCAGTCCTCGTTGGCCGCCATCTGCGAGAGAACTTCACCACGACCGCGGGCGCGAAGAACGAGCGGGACGATGAGGGCAAGGGCGGCAACGATCAACAGGCCGGCGGCAATCGGCGAAGTGAACAGCACGGTGAAATCCCCCTGGCTGATGGCGAGCGCCCGGCGCAGCTGCTGTTCGGCAAGCGGCCCCAGGATAAGGCCGACGACGACAGGTGCGATCGGATAGCCGAAGACGCGCATGCCGTAGCCCAAAACCCCGAAGCCAAGCAGCATGCCAAGCTCGAACACGGACGGGTTGGCGCCGATGGTGCCGAGCGTCGCAAACAGGAGAATGCCGGCATAGAGCCAGGGTTTCGGGATGGTGAGCAGCCGCACCCAGAGCCCGATCATCGGCAGGTTCAGCACCAGCAGCATGAAGTTTGCAATCAGCAGCGAGGCGATAAGCCCCCAGACCAGCTGCGGATTGGTGGCAAACAGCAGCGGGCCGGGCTGCAGCCCGTATTGCTGGAAGCCGGCGAGCATGATGGCTGCGGTTGCCGTCGTCGGAAGGCCAAGTGTGAGGAGCGGCACGAGCGTTCCGGCAGCCGACGCATTGTTGGCCGCTTCCGGGCCGGCCACGCCTTCGATCGCGCCATTGCCGAACTCTTCGGGATGCTTGGTAAGACGCTTTTCAGCCGCATAGGACAGGAAAGTGCCGATTTCGGCACCGCCGGCCGGCATGGCGCCGATCGGAAAGCCGATGACGGTGCCGCGCAGCCAGGGCTTCCAGGAGCGTGCCCAGTCGGCGCGGTTCATCCAGACGGAGCCCTTCACCGCTTCCACCTTGTCCGGCCCCTGCAGGCCCTGCGCTGCGATGAACAGCGTCTCGCCGATGGCAAACATGGCAACGGCAAGCGTTGTCACCTCGATACCGTCGAGCAGATCCGGCACACCGAAGGCGAGGCGCGTCTGGCCGGTCAACTGGTCGATGCCGATGGTGGACAGGAACAGCCCGACGAAGAGAGCCGTGAGCCCGCGCAGGGTCGAATCGCCGAAGGCCGACGACACGGTAACGAAGGCGAGCACCATCAGGGCAAAATATTCTCGCGGCCCAAACACCAGCGCAAGCTTGACGATGTAAGGCGCGATGAAGGCAAGGCCGATGGTGGCGATGAGGCCGGCCACGAAAGAGCCGATGGCAGCGGTTGCAAGCGCCGGTCCCCCACGTCCCGCCCGGGCCATCTTGTTGCCCTCGAGCGCTGTGACGATCGACGCGCTTTCGCCGGGGGTATTCAACAGAATGGAGGTTGTGGAGCCGCCATACATGCCGCCGTAATAGATGCCGGCAAACATGATCAGCGAGCCGGCCGCATCGAGCCGGTAGGTGACCGGCAGAAGCAGCGCCACCGTGAGCGCCGGACCGATGCCGGGCAGAACGCCGACAGCGGTTCCGAGCGTCACGCCGATCAGGGCGTAAAAGAGGTTCATCGGCTGGGCGGCAATCACCAGGCCCTGCAGCAGGAATTCAAACGTGCTCATGACGTGGCTTTCACTGGAAGAGGCGCTCAAGCGGCCCGGCGGGCAGGGAGAGCTGGAGAAGGCCGGCAAAGATCAGCCAGACGACCAGACAGAGGACGATGCCGACCGGCAGCGAAATCCACAGCTTGCGCTTGCCGAAACCGGCAGCCGTTGCGGCAAACAGAACGCCGGTGGCAATCGAGAAGCCGGCCGTGTTCAACAGCAGCATCTGGGCGGCAAGTCCGCCGACCACCCAGGCGACCGGCTGGATTTCCTGTTTTTCGCGCGCCGGGAAATCTCCCCGGAAGGCGGCAATCACGGTCCAAACGGCCAGCAGCAGCAGGACGACGGCAATCGCCATCGGCACGGTGCTCGGGCCGACCGGCGAATAGCCGCTGACCTCGCGAAGACGGGCAGCATCGAAGAAGATGACGGCGGAGATCGCGACCAGCACGGCGGCGATGGCAAGCGCCGCCCAATCGGGGCGACGCTCTCCGGCCTTGTTCAAGGGTCCTTGGTTCATTTGACCAGTCCGATGTCCTTCAGGATGGTTTCGGTGGCGGAGATATCCTTGGCGAGCTGGGCATCGAAGTCCGCGCCGGACAGATAGGTATCCTGCCAGCCCTTGGTCTTCAGCGTCTCCTGCCAGGTCTTGGAGGTGACCAGCTTCTGGATATCGGCCGTCACGGCGGCCTTCTGCTCCGGGGTCAGGCCGGGTGCTGCGGCCACCATGCGCCAGTTCTGCACGGCCACATCAAGGCCCGCTTCCTTCAGCGTCGGGGCATCCGTGCCGGGAATGCGCGTGTCACCAGAGGTGGCGAGCAGGCGCAGCGTGCCGGACTTGATCTGCGATTCGAACTCGCCATAGCCGGAAATGCCGACCGTCACCTGCGAGCCAAGTATGGCCGCCAGCGCTTCGCCACCGCCCGAGAAGGCGATATAGTTGATCTTGGTCGGATCAACGCCGGCAGCCTTGGCGATGAGGCCCGCTGCGATGTGGTCGACACCGCCGGCCGAACCGCCACCCCAGGACACCGAACCCGGATCCTTCTTCAGCGCGGCCACGAGATCGGCAACCGTCTTCAGCGGCGAGGAGGCCGGAACGACGATGGCTTCGTTTTCGCCGGTAAGACGGGCAATCGGCGTCACGTCCTTGAGCGTCACCGGGGCCTTGTTGGTGAGGATGGCGCCCACCATCACGTAACCGCCGACGATCAGCGCATTCGGCTTGCCCTTCTGCTGGCTGGCGAACTGGGCAAGGCCGATGGTGCCGCCGGCGCCGGGAACATTGATCACCTGGACGTTCTTGGAAATGCCTTCCTGCTGCAGGGCAGTCTGCAGCGAGCGGGCCGTCTGGTCCCAGCCGCCGCCCGGCGCGGCCGGTGCCATCAGCGTATAGTCGGCTGCAGCGGCGGGCAGGGCAACAGCGCCGGCGAGCAGGGATGCGAGAATGATGTGTTTCAAGGGTCGTTCCTCCAATGGCGTCGCAGCGACGCTCTGATGATCAGCCATGCAGGAAGGAAGACGAAACATGTGGCGCGCGGAGCTTGTGGCTTCCAGCGCGCAGATCCCCCTCCCACGCAGTCCGGGACGCCTCCACGGCCCGGATAGGAACAAGCGACCACATTATGCTGACATTTAGCTGACGTTTAACGCAGGGCGGGCACACCTTGCGGAGATAATGGCTACTGGAGCCGCAAGACCTCGTTCCAGCGCGCAATCAGCCGGGCGCGCTTGACCTGATCGAGATAGACCATCAGTCCAGGGCTGACCGGCACGGGCTTCAACTGCCCACCGAGCAATTCGCGCATGGTGCTGGCGGTGTTTCCTTCAGCAACATCAGGGTTTACGGCCGGAATCTGCAACTGCCGCGTGAGGATCGTCTGGCCTTCCTTCGACATGAAGAAGTCAAGGAACCGGCGCCCGAGGTCGGGCGAGGCGGCGGCCTGCGGCACAAGCCCGATGCGCGACATCACCACGGTATAATCCTTCGGCAGCACGATCCCGACCTCCGGATGGTTCGATGCCCAGTCGGCGGCATAGGACCCCAGAATGTTGTAGCCGAGGACGAATCGCCCGTCCGCCACCCGCTCGAGGATCGCCTGGCTGGTCGAATAGAGTTTGACGCCGGCTTCCCCCATGGCGTTGACCACCGACCAGATGTCGTCGAACTGCTCCTGGTCGCGCGACATGAACAGAAAGCCGACGCCGGAGCGCTCGATATCATAGGTGCCGATGCGCCCGTAAACCGCATCGCCTTGCGCATGCAGGTAGGCGACGAATTCGGCGCGCGTCGCGGGCGGCGCCTTCTCGGTAAAACTCGGCTTGTGATAGACGAAGACGGCCGGCTCGAAGGTCAGCGCATAGGCGGTGTCGCGCCAGTTCGCCCAATCGGGCCAGCGCGCACTCATCGGCAGGCGGCTTGGCTGGGCATAGCCGTCATTGGCAAGCTTCACCTGCAGGTCCATGGCGGAGGAAAAGGCGAAATCGGCGGTCTTTCCACCGCCATCGGTTTCACGCACGATCCGGTCGTGGATCTCGCCGGTCAGCATGTCCTCGTAGCGCACCGCCACATCGACATTCGCCTTCTGGAACGCCTCGATCATCGGTCGCGCAATCGGCTGATCGAGCGAGGAATAGACCACCAGAACCGGCGCATCCGCGCGGCCCGACCGCGCGGCAAAGGAGGTAACCTCCGCATGGGCGACTGGCGCAAGGGCAAGGCCGATGCAAAGGGTGAGGAGACGAATGGCCATAATGCCCATGATGCATGACCGCTGCGACCGAGACAAGGTGAGGCAGCAGGGAGATGCTTTGCGCCCATGCATGGGGATAACCCTCGTCGCGAGCCCCTTGCTCCTGCCCGCCTCAGCAAAGACAAGTGACAGCTCAAGTTTTCGCCTCTAGTCTCTTTCATGAAAAGGGGGGAGTTGGGTTGCGCATTCTGCTGGTGGAAGACAATGGCACGCTTGCCGAGGGCCTGTCAGCCATCTTGCGTGGCAGCGGCTATGCCGTGGACGTGGTGTCGGATGGCCTGTCGGCGGAAGCAGTGGCAACGGCGGAAAAATTCGACCTCATCATCCTCGATCTCAATCTGCCGGAAATGGACGGGCTTGATGTGCTGCGCTCGATCCGTGCGCGCCAGAACCAGGCGGCTGTCATGATCCTGACCGCCCGCGGCACGCCGGAGGAGCGGGTCAAGGGCCTCGATCTCGGGGCCGACGACTATCTGACCAAGCCCTTCGATATTTCCGAGCTGGAGGCCCGCATCCGGGTGCTGCTGCGCCGCCAGGCGGGCCTGCGTTCGTCGCGGGTCGAGTTCGGCGGCCTGAGCCTTGATCTGACCTCGCGCAGCTTTTCCGTCGGCGGCAGGCCGCTCGACCTGCCGGCGCGCGAGGTGGCGCTCTTGGAACTGCTGTTCCTGCGCGCCGGCAAGGTGGTGTCGAAGGAATCGATCATCGGCTCGCTTACCGGTTTCGACGACGACCTCTCGTCGAACGCCATCGAGCAATATGTATCGCGCCTGAGGCGCCGCCTGCAGGTGCACGGGCTGACCGTCAAGACGGCGCGCGGCATCGGCTATTATCTCGATCTGGTGGCGCCGCCGTGATGCGGGGCATCCCCCGTTCGCTGCGCGGCCGCCTGCTCGCCTGGCTGCTGGCGGCCACGGCCGTTCTCGGGTCGCTGGCGCTGGTCGATACCTGGCGGGAGGCGCGCCAGACGGCAAACGACGTCTCCGACCGGGTGCTGGCCGGCTCGGCGCTTGCCATTGCCGAACGGGTGGTGGTGGCAGAAGACGGCTCGCTGGAAGTCGACATCCCCTATGTGGCGCTCGAAATGCTGACGTCTGCGGCGCAGGACCGGGTCTTCTACCGCGTCGATGGGCCGCCCGGCACCTTCATCACCGGCTATCAGGCGCTGCCGGCGCTTGCGCGGCGGGAAGGCCAGTCGACCGCCTTCGATGACGCATTCTTTCGCGGCGAGCCGATCCGGGTCGCAACCCTTGCCCGCTCCGCCTCGACCGGAATTTCCTCCGTTCCGTTCACCGTCACGGTTGCCGAAACGACCATCGCGCGGCGCCAGCTCAGCCGCTCCATCCTCTTGCATTCGGCGATCCGGCTGCTCCTGATGATGGCAGGCGCCTCGATCATCGTGTGGATTGCCGTGTCGCTGTCGCTGCGCCCGCTCTACCGGTTGGGCGGCGCCATCGAAAGGCGCAGTCCCGATGATCTCGAACCCATCGGCGAGCAGGTGCCAAGCGAAGTGGAAGGGCTGGTCGAAACGGTCAATTCCTTCATGGTGCGGCTCAAATCGGCGCTGGAGGCGCTGCGGCATTTTACCGGCAATGCCAGCCATCAGCTGCGCACGCCGCTTGCCGTGGTGCGCACGCAGCTGGCGCTTGCCGCTCGCTCGGCCGATCCGGCCGATGCGCAGGCCGCCATCGAGCGTGCCGATGCCGCCGTTGCCAATGCCGAGCGCATCCTGGCGCAGCTGTTGATGATGTCGCGCATCGATGCGGCCTCCAAGGGCGCCGAGACGGATCTCGTGCGGCTTGATCTGTGCGCGCTGGCCCGCTCCGTCACGGCAGACCACGTGCCGCCGGCTGCCGAAGCCCATATCGATCTCGGCTTCGAAGGGGAGGGGCAGGCGCTGATGCGCGGCGAGCCGCTGCTGCTCGCCGAAATGCTCAAGAACCTCATCTCGAACGCCCTGCTCTATGCCGGCCGCGGCGCGGAAGTGACCGTGCGCGTCTTCAGCCGTGACCAGACGCTGGTTCTGGAGGTGGAGGATAATGGCCCGGGTATTTCCGCCGACAACCAGGCGCGGGTGATGCAACGGTTTGAACGGGCAAGCGGCCCGGAGGAACACGGCAGCGGCCTTGGCCTGCCCATCGTCGAGGAAATCGCCTCGCTGCATTCCGGCTCGATGGCGCTCGAGACGGGGCGCGACGGGCGCGGCCTCAAGGTGGTCCTGCGTTTTCCGGCAGCCGCTGCGTAAGTGGAACCGGACGGTCACACCGCCGATGGGCGGAAGCGCCGGGTGAGGCGTCAGTGAACCGTGTCGCCGGCGAGATCCTCGTACATCAGGCGCAGCGCATCATCGAGAGCCGCCACCAGAATATCGGTGATCTGGTCGGGGTCGTTGGCTTCGAGAAAAAGCGCAAGGGCGGCGTCCTGGAGGTCCATCTGGCTTTCCGTCTCGTTCATCGTCATGCTCCTTCTGCGCCGTGGCTCATCCCGGCTGACCACCCGGATATAGCGTCTGCACCTTGCGTCTGGCTTGCCGGGCCGACCCGAGGCCGGCACGAGGCAAAGGACGCATGGCTTATCCGTGCCACGACGAAATGATCCACGGAAACCATGGTTCCGGCTGCCGTGCACCTTCGCACCATCCGGCCCCGAAGCAGTCATGACGTGAATCACTTCGCGTGCACACATCGCGTCCGCGGCGCTTCCCGTCAACCGTTTGCGTGAGAAATCCGGCCCGCGCCAAAGCCCGGACGCGAAAACGGCAGCAATCCGGGATCGCTGCCGTCTTCCATGTCTGATCAGAGGTCGGTCAGTACCGCGCGGTCGGCAGCGGCCCCGCAAACCGGCCGGGCGCAAGCGGCGGAACCTCCGTGAAATCCTCCCAATCGGGGCCATGGCCGCGCCCGGTCATCAGCCATGAAAGGCTGACGGCAAGCACGCCGGCAAGGGCCGCCAGTTGCCGGGGCGGGGGTGCCGCCCGGTCATTTTCCCAATGGCGCAGCGTTTGCGCATCGACACCGATCACGCGCGCCGCATCGTCCAGGGAGAAAGCCAGCGCATCGCGCGCGAGCGAAATGCGGCCACCGAACGTATCGTCCGAGGCAGAGAATCCATCGTAGCCAAACATGCCGTCATAGCGTGCATCCATCATCGAAGCCCTCCTGTGGCCGGATCGTCATAGGGGTGCCGGGGCCGCCGCAATGTCGGCCCCGGCAAGGTCTGGATCAGTCCTTGCCTATCCATGCCTTGATCTGGTCCGGGTGGTCCTTGATATAGGTCGCAACCGCCTCATCGTAGGACGTCTCCTGGGCGGTAAACATCGCTTTTTCGAGATCCGCGATCGGCAGCTTCATGCGCGACAGAAAGCCCGCCACCTCGGCATTGTCCTCGTGAAACCCCTTGCGGGCCAGCACATCGACATGTTCCGCTTCACCAAGCGCCTTCTTCGGATCGGCAATGTAGCGCAGCTCATATTTGCCGAACATCCAGTGCGGGCTCCACGAGGTCGCGACGAACCAGTTTTTCGAGCGTTCGGCGCGGTTGACTGTGGTCAGCATTCCCGCTTCGCTGGAAATCTGCAGCTTGTAGTCATCAAGGCCATAGGTTTTCAGCGCATCCTGCGACAGGCGGGTAAGGCCCGCACCCGGATCGATACCCTGCACGGTGTTCTTCAGCTTCTTGGCGACCTCGGGCTTCTTCAGGTCCTCGATCGAGGCGATCTCGCTTTCCGGGATATAAGAGGGAACGACCCAGCCGAGCTTTGCGCCTTCGTAGACCGAGCCCAGCGTATCCACCTTGTCCTTCACCTTGGCAAAATAGTCGGCATGCGTCTGCGGCAGCCAGGCCATCATCATCACGTCGAGATCGCCGCGGGCAACGCCCTGGTAGAGCGGGGCGACATCGGTCTGCACCAGGTCCACCTCGCGGCCCATCTCGTCCTTGATCAGCCTGGCGGCGAGCTTGGTGACGAATTCGGCATCCGACCAGGCGGCCCAGCCGATCTTCACCGGCTTTGCATCCGCAGCAAAGCTTGACGTTGCCGTGCCGCTGACAAGGGCTGCGGCAAGGGTGATGGTGGCGCCAAAAGAGGCGAGTGTGTTGAACATAGATGCTCCTTTTTCAAAGGTTCGCAATTTTAGCGGGGAACACCCCGCCATGGGTCAGCCGGCGGTGGAGGCGGCAACGCCTGGTGCGGATGCCGCACGACTGCGCTGGCTGGCGGGCTTCAGAGACAGGAAGCGGCGGAAGCCGACGCCTTCCCGTCCGAGAGACTGGGTGATGCGGTCGAGAATGACGGCGAGGATGACGACGGCAAGACCGCCTTCAAAACCCGTTCCGACGTCAAGCCGCTGGATGCCGGTCAGCACGATATTGCCGATGCCGCCGGCGCCGATCATCGAGGCGATGACCACCATGGACAAGGACAGCATGATCGTCTGGTTGATGCCGGCCATGATCGAGGGCAGGGCGTTCGGCAGTTGCACCTTGAACAGCAGCTGCGCCGATGTGCAGCCAAAGGCCTGGCCGGCTTCGATGAATTCGGCGTCCACCTGGCGGATGCCGAGATTGGTAAGCCGCACCACAGGCGGCATGGCAAAGATCACCGTCGCAATCGTGCCGGGCACGGCGCCGAGACCGAAAAACATCGCCGCCGGAATGAGATAGACGAAGGCCGGCATGGTCTGCATGAGGTCGAGCACAGGACGAACGGCGGCGGCCACCGCGTCGCGCCGTGCCATGGCAATGCCGAGCGGCAGGCCGAGCAACATGGCAAGGAAGGTGGAGGCAAGAACCAGCGCCAGCGTTTCCATGGTTGGCAGCCACAGGCCCATGTGCTGCACGAGCCAGAGCGACAGGCCGGTGAAGACGGCAAAGCCGATACCGACGCGCCAGAGCGACAGCAGCACGAAAAGGGCAATGCCAAGCGGCATCGGCGCGGAGGTCAAGAGGTTCAGGATGCCATCCGTCACGAAGCCGATGGCAGAGGCAATCACATCCAGCGCCGGCGAATAGTTGTCGAGTATGTAATTGACGGCCGTATCGACGCCGTCACCAATTTCAAACGTCATGGGAGAAATATCCTCTCGTCATCGCGACCGCTTAAGGTGTCGGGCAAGCCCGGCACGCGCGGTCCTTCGATCAGCTGGCGCGATCAAGCGTTTCCAGCAGGGCGGATTTGCTGATGGAGCCGATGTAGCGCTTGCGCGCGTCCACCACCGGCACGGGCCAGGCGCTGCCGGCGACGCGGCCGAGCACATTCGACAGCGGCTCGTCCGACGCAATGGGCTCCACGTCGGCCAGGAAGGCCCGGCGATAGGGGTCCGGATCCTTCGCCCTGACGTTCTCGATCAGCGACGAGCGACTGACCATGCCGTGATAGGTCTTGTCGCGACCGAGAATGATGGCGTAGTCGCGGTCGTAATTCTTCATGCGCTCCAGCGCGGCGGCCGCCGACACGCCCTGACGCTCGATGATCGTCACCTGCGTCTGGCGCGCGACGTCGCCGGCCTTGAACACCTGGGCGACATCGACATTGCGGAAGAACGAGCGGACATAATCATTGGCCGGCTGCGTGACGATTTCATCGGGCGTTCCGACCTGGATCACCGCGCCATCCTGCATGATGCAGATGCGGTCGCCAATGCGCATGGCTTCATCGAGATCATGGCTGACGAAGACGATGGTCCGGCTGTGCTCGGACTGCAGGCGCACAAGCTCGTCCTGCATTTCCGTGCGGATGAGGGGGTCGAGCGCGGAAAAGGCCTCGTCCATCAGAAGCACGGTCGGTTCGCTGGCAAGCGCCCGGGCAAGCCCGACACGCTGCTTCATGCCGCCGGACAACTGGTCGGGGCGGCTGTCGGCGTAACCGGAGAGGCCAACGGCCTCAAGCGCTGCCAGCGCCTTTACCTTGCGTTCCTCTTCGCCAACGCCTGCGACCTCAAGGCCGAAGGCGGCGTTGTTCAAGACCGTGCGGTTGGGAAGCAGCGCAAACGACTGAAAGACCATGCTGATGTCGCGCCGGCGAAGGGCAATCAGCTCGCTGCGCGACATTTTCGTGATATCCAAGCCGTCGATGGCAATGGAACCGGCCGTCGGCTCGATCAAGCGGTTGAGAAGGCGCAGCAGTGTCGATTTTCCCGAGCCTGAGAGGCCCATGATGACAAAGATCTCGCCGGGATAAATGTCGAAACTGGCATCGGAAACCCCGATGGAATGTCCCGTCTCGGCGTGGACATCGGCTTTCGACCTGCCGGATCGGAAAAGTTCGAGCGCCTTTTCCGGACGCTCTCCAAACACCTTGAAGACGGATTTGAGACTGATCTTGGGCGTGGCGGGCAAAGCCGGCACGTCATTTTCAGTGGGCATGACCATGGCTATTCAAGCCCCCGCTCGGCAGCAGGGGAACGCTCCTTTTTTGGGAATGGTTCACCGCCGGAGGGTGCTTGACCGACCGGAGAAACGCGATTCCGATTTTAAATCACGCGGCGACAAGACCGCTTTGCTGATAAAGGCGACCGTTGGCAGCAATGCCAATTCGAGACGCAAGCCGTTGTTCGAAAGAAAGGGATCCACAGGGCGCAGACGCTTCTTCCGGGCGAATTTGTGCCTCTGGATAACGAAGAAACCCGCAATTGTCCATAAAAAAATCCGGATTTAGCCCATTCGGTGGAAATTCCACCCAAAGTTAGGCGAGGGAAGGGGTCTATATTGGGCCTGAAATGCTGCGTTTCCACCTTCCGGAAGACCGGTAAATCGGCGGTCTTGCAGCCCTCTTCACTTCCTTTTTGACCCACAGCCATCGGCGACTGGATGAAGGCACGAAATTCGGCTAGGCATGATGTCGATCATCATGCGCAGGACCTTTTCATGAACAATGTCATCAAGTTCCAGAAGCCGAAACCGGTGAAGCCGCCGCGCCAGACACCGCCCTGGCTGCGCAAGGTCCTGACGGCTGCCGTCCTCATCCTCGGCTTTGCGGCCGCCTGGGCCTATTTCCAGTTTGCGGCAACGGGTGCACCGGCCCTTTAAGACTTTTGCGCCGCATGCACCGGGTCATTACTCAACGGTCAATTCCTGGCGCAAAAAGACGACGAGGCCGAGAGCCGACATGGCGGCGAGCCAGCCGAACAGGATGACAAGGCCGAGCTGGCCTGCTTCTGCGCTCCCGTGAAACAAGAGCCAGTCGCGCAAGGCCGCAGCCGCCGATGCCGGAAGCGGCAGCACGTCCGCGGTGTCGGAAAGAGCCAGATAAAGCTGCAGCAGCGTGACCGTGAGCGTCAACACGAAGGCGAAAATGACCGCTGCAATCATCGACCGGGTCAGAATCGTGACCGCAGACACCACAGCGGTGAGCACAGCAAGTTCGAAAAAAGCCACGGCAAAGGCTTCGGCCAGCATAAGACCACCGTCGACCGATACCACGATGCCCGACGATCCACGGCCGGACAGCAGTGACACGGCAAGGTTCAGAGCCATGTCGCCGAAGACAACGAGACCAAGGCCTGCGGCAAGCCAGATGAGGCAGAGGAGAAATTTCGCCGCAAAGAGGTGAGGGCGGCCACGGCGCGGCACCAGATGCCGCCAGGTCGCATAGCGATACTCGGTGAAGAAGACACCGGCGATGCCGATGGCAAAGAGCAGATGAGCGACCGAATTGCCGGACACAGACAGCGTCTTTGCCGCCGAACTGAGGATATCGACCGTACCCGGCATGCCGCGCCCGGTGCGCACGACGACCAGCATTTCGAGGGAAAGCCGAAACAGCAGCACGCAGAACGGCACTGCCACAAAGCCCCAGAACAGTATGCCTGGCTGGCGGATAAGCTTCAGCATTTCGCCGGACAGAAGGGCTCTCATGGCTGCCGATCCCGCGTTTCGGAGAGGAACACCTGTTCCAGATCCGGCTTCACCCATTTGGCTTCATGAATGCGGACACCGGATGCGGCAAGCGATGCGATGAGATCGGGCACGGTCTCGCGGGGCAGGCGCAGATAGATGCCGCCATCGCCGGCCTGCGCGGTCTCGCCCAGCCGTACCAGCAGCGCGTCCGGCTCTTCCACCTTAAGCCAGAAGCGCCCGTCACGGTCCAAAAGATCCGCCACATTTCCCTCGGCCGCCAGGCGTCCGCGCCTAAGAATGGCAACCCTCTGGCAGACACGCTCCACTTCATCCAGCAGATGGCTCGACAACAGAACGGTGATCCCATCGCGCGTCGCAAGGTCGCGGATCAACGAACGCATTTCCAAAATGCCGTCCGGATCAAGCCCGTTCGTCGGTTCATCGAGCACAATGGCGTCCGGCCTGCCGATCAGGGCGCAGCCGATGCCCAGCCGCTGCTTCATGCCGAGCGAGAAGCCGGACACTTTCTTGTCGGCCGCAGATAGGATGCCGACGCGCCGCAGCACCGGTTCGACCCGGTCGCGCGTATCAGACAGGCGGGCAAACATCTCCAGATGCTCGCGTGCCGTCAAAAACGGATAGAAGCTTGCGGCCTCCACCAGCATGCCAAGCCTTTGCCGGCTGGCTACACTTGCGGGCGCTCCAAAGATCTCCACCGTGCCACGATCCGGCCGCACCAGACCGGCGACGATGCGAAGCAGCGTTGTTTTGCCCGCGCCGTTCGGCCCGAGCAGTCCATAGACCTGACCGGCAGGCACCTGCAGCGAAAGCCCGGCAAGCGCCACCACGGCGCCGGATCCGCGCCCGAATGTCTTTTCCACGGCATGAACGGCAAGCGCCGCATCGGCATTGTCAGGCGTCATCATTTCCGACATTCGATCACATCCATCAACGCACGCCACTCCTGTCTGATCAGTCTGTCGCAGCACGGCTTTTCTGCGGCATCCCAGCAAAGATCTTTGCCTTTGACCACATCAGGAGGCGAGGCCGTTGCATTTGAACATGGAATCTGCCCCAGCTGCAGTGCTTTGCGGGATAAGCTAGATTATGGAATATTTTGATTGATCATAAGTCCAATCCTACGCGTGAGGATGCCAAACCGATTGGCGCATCAATGCGTCAAATGCTGCCATCACGAGGATCCCGGCGATCACCCGGTCTGGTTTGCTTCCCATTCCTTTCGAAGGATCGCGTATTGCATCGTATTCTCGTAGATCGGGTTACCGTCGTCGTCGTTTGTAAACGAGATGAACTCCTTGAACACACCCTCCCGGCGCATCCCCAAACGTTCGCACAGACGCTGCGACGGAAGATTGTTGTCCTCGACATAGGCATATAATCTGCGTGCATCTTTCACGGCAAAAAGAAACTGGAGCAAGGCACGCGCCGCTTCCGAAGCCAGACCCGCTCCGCCAAAGTCCGGGTTGAAGTTCCATCCCACCGAATATGTATCTTCTTCCGGTATGGCAAACAGGTCGCCGATGACCCTGTCTGTCTCTTTCAGGCAGACAGCAATGTAGTCATCGCTTCCACTGCGTTTTTCCGCTTCTGCCTTTGCCGCATCCATATGATCGAGCTTGAGGGACAGGAAACAGCTGACCTTCGGATCGGAAAGATAGGCAAAAAGATCGGCAGCATCGTCGATCTGGAAGTTTCGCAAGGTCAGGCGCAGTGTTGTAATAATATCCATTGCAGCACGTTATCGCCGTTTGCTCATGTGCGAAATAGGAAGCCGCCACAAAGTCTGTTTGCAATGGTCGTCGAACGATCAACCGGCCAGCGCGAGGCCCGCGCCATAAAGCCCAAGGGCGAAGATCGTGTGAGCGGCGAGGTTGAGGAAGCGGACCTTGTTGGGGTTTGGTGTTTTCGATGCGGCAATCCCGAGGCCCATGCCGGGCTGCATGATGAACCAGCCGGCGCCGACGGTGATGATGCCGAAGACAAACGCCGGCAGAAATGCCGGGTCCTGGCGCCAGTCCATGCCGACGATTGCTGCAAACACGATGCCGTAGAGAATGCCGACAGCGTAATGGCCGGTCCAGCCGATCAGGTTTTCCTGGGGATGCGTTTCAAGCGCTGTGATGTTTTCATGCAGGAAACGGCCGCGTGATACCGCAACGAACCACCGGCCGGCCGGGCGCCAGTTCGGGCGGTTCTGCTTCAGCGCCGCATAAAGGAAGAGCGCCCAAACATCCATGGCAAGTGTTGCCACGATCCCTAGAGCCGTGCCGTACCAGATCAAAGCCCCCATGCCCGACACCTTCTCTCTTTTTTGCCCTGTACCGGACCACGTCATGTTCACCGGTCACGATGGCCCAACCAAATTTCACACCGACAACCCCGCCGCCGCGGCCCTCAGTCATTCCTCGTCGTTTACATCACAGTCGGTCACATCACATTCGAAGCTCTGTCCATCATAGGCCGGCTCCACATGCTCAGGCGTTTCCGCCATCACGGTGCGGTAGTCCATCGGCACATGCATATGGGTGAGGATCGCGCGCTTCGGCTGTAGACGTCCAATCCAGCCGAGCGCCTGTTCCAGGGACAGATGGCTCGGGTGAAACGTGTATTGCAGGGCATCGATGATCAGCATGTCGAGATTTTGCAGCCGCTCAAGGCTTTCTGCCGGAAAATCGCTGACATCGCTGCAATAGGCGACGTTTTCGAAGCGGAAGCCGAGCGACTGGATATCGCCATGCTGTTGCAGGTGCGGATAAGCGCGGATCGGCCCGCCCGGCCCGTCCACCACCACCGGCGCATCCAGGGTTTCGATTAGGTGCGGCAGAACGATCGGCGGATAGTTGCCGCCCGGCGGCGTTTCCAGGCAGTAGCCAAAGCCCTGGCGGATGCGCCCCATGGTGAAGGGATCGGCCCAGATCGGAATGCGCTGGCGCTGCGAATGGAAATAGCCGCGGACATCATCGATGCCGTGCAGATGGTCGGCATGGGCATGGGTATAAAGGACGCCGTCCAGCCGCTTCACACCGGCTGAAATCATCTGCTCGCGAAAATCCGGCCCGGTGTCGATGACGAGGGTCGTCACGCCCCCATGGGCTGCCAGCCGCTGCACCAGAAGCGCTGCGCGGCGGCGGCGGTTACGCGGGTCGTTGGGATCGCAGGCACCCCAGTCGCCATCGAGCCGCGGCACGCCGGGAGACGACGAGCAGCCGAGAATGGTGAAACGAAGCCGGTCACCCGCCACGATGTCAGATCCTCGTCATCTTGGAAAAGCAGCGGAACGCGTTGGCGGTGGTGATCTCCGCCATCTCCTCATAGGACACGCCCTTCACCGCAGCCAGAACCTCGGCCGTGTTGACCACGTAGGATGGTTCGTTGCGCTTGCCGCGCCAGCGTTTTGGCGCCAGATATGGCGCATCCGTCTCCACCAGCAGCCGGTCCATCGGCACGGTCTTCGCAATGGCGCGCAGCTCTTCGGATTTCGGGAAGGTCAGGATGCCGGAAAACGAGATATAGCCGCCGAGCGCCACGCCGGCATCGGCCAGCACCTGGCCGGCGGAAAAGCAGTGCAGGATAAAGGGGAAGGCGCCCTTCCCCGTTTCCTCGGTCAAGATCTGCGCCATATCCTCGTCAGCGCTGCGGCTATGGATGACGAGCGGCAGCTCAGTGCGGCGCGCAGCCTCGATATGGCGGCGAAAGCCGGTCTGCTGGTCGGCGGGCGTCTGCGTATCATAGAAATAGTCGAGACCCGCCTCGCCGATCGCCACGATCTTTTCGTGACTTTGCGCCAGCCGCACCAGATCGTCGGCGGTGATGTCCAGCTCTTCGCCGGCATTGTTCGGATGCGTGCCGACCGAGCAGAACACGGATGGATACCGCTCGGTGAGCGCAAGCAGCGTGTCGAGCTTCTTCACCCGCGTCGAGATCGTCACCATCTGGGAAACGCCCGCCGCATGGGCGCGCGATACCAGTTCGTCGCGCTCGGCGTCGAAATCGGCAAAATCCAGGTGGCAATGGCTATCGATCAGCATCGCCGTCATGCCGGCGAAACCTCGGGCGCCACATAACGCGGGAAGACCGGGGCAGGCGCCGGAAGCTCCGTGCCGGGCACGAGGCGACCCGCCTCGCCCAGCCTGTCGAAGCCGCGATGTTCAGGTGCAACCGCCACGAGATCGAGGATCTTGGCCGCCGATTCCGGCATGATCGGCTGGAATAGCACGGCGATCTGGCGCACCACTTCGGCGGTCACCCACAGCACCGTTTCCATGCGCGGCACATCCGTCTTGCGCAGCACCCAGGGCTCCTGGGCGGCGAAATAGCGGTCCGCCTCGTTGACGATGTTGATGGTAGCGGCCACGGCCTTGTGCACCTGCTGGCGCGCCATTTCCTCGCGGCAGATGGAAATCGCGGCATCGGCCGTGGCGAGGATCACCCGGTCGGCATCGGTCAGTTCGCCGGGCTGCGGCACCCTGCCCTCGCAGTTCTTGGCAATCATCGACAGCGAGCGCGACGCCAGATTGCCAATGCCATTGGCGAGATCGGCGTTGATGCGGGTGGCAATCGCTTCTTCCGAATAGCTGCCGTCCTGGCCGAAGGAAACCTCGCGCAGGAAGAAATAGCGCACCTGGTCGAGCCCGAAATGGGTGACGAGATTGACCGGATCGACCACGTTGCCGAGCGACTTCGACATCTTCTCGCCCTTGTTGAGCAGGAAGCCGTGGGCATAGACGCGCTTTGGCAGCGGCAGTCCGGCCGACATCAGGAAAGCCGGCCAGTAGACGGCGTGGAAGCGGATGATGTCCTTGCCGATGATATGAGCATCCGCCGGCCAGTATTTCGCCCGCGCCCCGTTCTCGTCTTCGACATAGCCGGTGGCGGTGATGTAATTGGTCAGTGCATCGACCCAGACATACATCACGTGCTTGTCGTCGCCGGGCACCTTGATGCCCCAGTCGAAGGTGGTGCGCGAAATCGAGAGATCTTTCAGGCCCGACTTCACGAAGGAGATAACTTCGTTGCGGCGTTCGTTCGGGCCGATAAAGTCCGGCTTGTCCTCGTAAAGCTTCAGGAGCCGCTCTTCATAGGCGGAGAGCTTGAAGAAATAGCTTTCCTCTTCCACCCATTCGACCGGCGTGCCCTGGGGACCGTAACGCACGCCATCGGCCCGCAGCTCGGTTTCCTCTTCCTGGTAATAGGCTTCGTCGCGCACGGAATACCAGCCAGCATAGCCACCCTTGTAGATGTCGCCGTTCTTCTCCATGCGGCGCCACACCTCCTGCACCGTCGCGTGGTGGCGCTTTTCGGTGGTGCGGATAAAATCATCGTTCGATGCATTCAAAAGCTTGCCCATCTCACGGAATTCGTTGGAATTCCGCTCCGCAAGCGCCTCGGGCGAAATGCCTTCGGCACGCGCCGTCTGCTGCATCTTCTGGCCGTGTTCGTCGGTGCCGGTGAGGAAGAAGACATCCTTGCCGTCCAGCCGCTGGAAGCGCGCCATGGCATCCGTCGCGATCAGCTCGTAGGCGTGGCCGATATGCGGCTTGCCGTTCGGATAAGAGATGGCAGTGGTGATGTAATAGGGCGTTTTGGAATACATTTCGGCCAGCATTCGTGAATTTCTCTGGCCCGCGTCTTAACCCATGTTTCGCCGATGCGAAACAGCAAGTTTCCAATCGGCAGCGCAAGCAACGGCCGGGCTACTGCGCCACATCCTCCAGAAGCGAAATGATCGTCTGCTTGCGATCGAGATTATAGGCCTGCGAAATGGTCATCCGCTCGGCAATGGCGGAGGACAGGCGCGAGGCGCGGTCTGCGCCGGCGAGATCCCCCGCATAAGCCGCCGTACGCGCCCGGGCGACCAGGCTTTCACGCAGATGCTCCAGGAAGAAGCCGAAGATCACGTCATTGTCCTTGGCCGACAGCACATCGGCCAGCCGGTGCATCGCCTTGCGGGCGGCCGGGCCCGACGATGCAGTCACCTCGGCAAAGGCGGCGATGATATCGATGCCGCCATAGTTCATGAGTTTGAGCGCCTGCGACACGCTGCCGTTCGATGCCGCGAGCACCTCCTGTGCCATGCGCCCGCCATCGAGCGTAATGCCGAGCGACGATAGTGCCTGCGTCAGATCCGCCTCGCCGAGAGGCTGAAGCTTCAGCGGCAGGCAGCGGGAGCGGATGGTGGGCAGAAGCTTGCCGGGCGCGTGGCTGAGCACCAGGAACAGTGCCCGCTTCGGCGGCTCCTCAAGGATTTTCAGGATGGCATTGGCGGCATTGCGGTTAAGATCGTCAGCCGGGTCGATGATGACGATGCGCCAGTTGCCGGTGCCCGATGTCTGCGAGAAGAAGTGTCCTGCCCGGCGCACCTCGTCCACGGTGATCGCGGTTTTCGCCTTGCCGGTCTTTTCGTCCACCGGCCGCGTCAGGTGCAGAAGATTGTGCGATGCGCCGGAGGTAATCTGGCGGCTGACCGGCGAAGCCGGGTCCGGATCCGCCAGAAATCGCGGTGCCGTTTCGGGATCGGGATGAGAGAGAACATGGTTTGCAAAGCGGAAGGCCAGCGTCGCCTTGCCGATGCCTTCCGGCCCCTCGACAAGAATGGCATGGTGGCTGCGGCCCGAGCGGTAAAAACCCGCCAGAAAATCCTGCGCCTCGTTATGGCCGAACAGATGGCTGTTGGTCTGCGGAGGGATGGCGCCGTCAAGCACGCCGAAGGGCAGATCGCTCATGTCAGGCTCTCCGCGCCAGAATTGGAATTGGTGGCGCCCACGGCCTTCGTCTCGCCATCCAGCCATTGCCGCACGATCGCATGAATGTCGCGCGCGATCTCGTCCTCGTCGCGTGCGGCATTGACCACACGGCATCGGCCAGGCTCTTGCGCTGCAATATCGAGAAAAGCGCGGCGGCGCATTTCATGCACGTCGATCTCTTCCCTTTCAAACCGGTCCGGTGCGTCGGTGGAGCCCTGATCGGCGCTGCGCTTGCGCGCCCGTGCGAGCCCCTGTTCGGCCGGAAGGTCGAGAATGATGGTGAGATCCGGGCGCACGCCATCGATCGCCACGCGCTCCAGCCGGTCGATGAAGCGCTCCTCCAGATTGCCGGTAATCCCCTGATAGACACGCGAGGAATCGATGAAACGGTCGCAGAGCACCACCCTGCCCTTTTCCAGTGCCGGCCGGATCAGCGCCGTCACGTGGTCATTGCGGGCAGCCGCAAACAGCATGGCTTCCATCCGCACGCCGAAGGGTTCGGCCGCGCCGGAGAGAATAACATGGCGGACCGATTCGGCACCGCGGGATCCTCCCGGCTCGCGGGTCACCACCACATCATGGCCCTCTGCCCGCAAAGCATCGCCCAGCCGGCGGATCTGGGTGGATTTACCTGCCCCTTCCCCGCCTTCAAAACTTACGAACAATCCCCGGATTTCCGTCACTCTGCCGCCGCTCTCACGCTGTCTGGTGACTTCCCTTAGCGCATTGTGCACGCTTGCGAAACAGCAGCCCGTTTTAGAGCCAGAACAGCAGAAGCTCCATCAGCGCATCGGTAGCCTTCGAGACAAGCGAACCGGAGGCGACGGCCGAGGCGGCATAAAGTGGCACCTCCTTCAGCGGCCGTTCCCCCTCGAAGACTTTGAGGACGCCGACCTCCTGCCCTTCGCTGACCGGTGCTTTGAGCGGCCAGCGGTAGACGATGCGGCCGGAAAGCCGCGGCGCATCGCGGCTTGGAATGTAGACCTCGATCGGCCCCTTTGCCGAGAGGTTCACGGAGTGATGGTCGCCGCCATAGACCGTCGCCTGGCCGACGGTTTCACCTTCGGCAAAAAGCACGCGCGTGGTGAAGGAGGAAAGCCCCCATTCAAGCACGCGACGCGCTTCGTCCAGACGATCCTTGTCGCTCGAAAGACCGGCGAGCGCCAGAAACAGCCGGGTGCCATCCCGCTCGATGGAAGCAACGCCGGCAAAGCCTGCGCCTTCGGCATAGCCTGCCCCCAACCCGTCAATGCCCATGCCAAGCGACAGGAACGGGTTCTTGTTGCGCTGGAAGATCTTGTTCCACTCGAAATCCGGCTGGGCGTAGAGGGGATAAAATTGCGGATAGGTGCGGCGGATATGGCGGGCAAGCTCGACCAGGTCGCGCACCGTCGTGCGGCTTTCGCCCTCCGGCAGACCGGTTGCATTGGCATAGAGACTGCGCGACAGGCCAAGATCGCGGGCGCGGGCCGTCATGCGCGCGGCAAAGCCCTGCTCCGATCCGCTCACACCCTCGGCAATGATGATGCAGGCATCGTTGGCATTGTGGATGATGACGCCCTTGATGAGGTCTTCCAGCCGGATTTCGGAGCGAAGGGCCGCAAACATCGTGGTGGTGCCGGAGGGCGCGCCGCCGGTGCGCCAGGCGTTTTCCGAGACCCGATAGGTCGTATCAAGCGTCACCTCGCCCTGCGCCAGCGCCTCGAAGACGAGGTCCATCGTCATCAGCTTGGCAAGCGAGGCGGGTGGAAAGGCCTGGTTTTCATTCTGCGCCAGAAGCACGGTGCCGGATCGCTCCTCCACCATGTAGATCTGTTTGGACTTCAGGCCCGGCAGCCGAGTCTCATCCGCCGCCTGCGCCGTCGGGACGCAGGCAAGCGCGGCCGCCGCAAAGGCTGCAACCAGGACGAAGGACGTGGAAAAGGCAAAGCGCATCGGCAAACTCATCAACCGCATGAGTTCGTGGGTAGCAAGGCCTTCCGGTCGGCGCAACCGCAGGATCAGGGCCTTGCTGCTTTTTGCGGTACGGCAGGCTCGATGCGGCCATCATCCCGCAGGATGACATTGCCGAAAATCACCTGCGGCTGGGCCGCCGTATGCACTGGCGCCGCATAGGCGGTCTGCGTGGAAGGCGCCGACGCCTGGCGGATGGGTTTGCGAACCGGCGCTTCCATCGGCGGCATCACGGGACGCGCCTGCGCAACCGGCTGGACCGCGACGGGCTTTGCGGAAACGGCAGGCTGCTTCTGCACGACGGGGCGCGCCTCAACCGGCTTTGCGACGGCAGCGGGGAGCGAGGCTACCGCATAGGACTGGCCGGCCTTTGCCGCCGGCTTCGCCTCAGCCGTGCGGCCTTCGGAAGCGTGCGCCGTGCCCGGACGGTTGTAGGGCGCGGGCGCGCTTTGCGGCAGACCGGATGCGGTGAGAGGCGCAGCCTCATAGGTGCGGGCGACTGCCGCAAAGGCCGAACCCTGGCGCTTGGGGGAACCGCTGGTGGGCGTCGAACCGGCATAGGCGGTCGGGCCGCCATTGCCATAGCTCTGCAACTGGTCGCCCAGCGACTGGTTGGAGGCGACCATCACGCCGGAGGCGACCTGGCCATCCGGATGAATGCCCGGCATCCGATCGCCCTTGCGGATATAGGAGGCCATCAGGAACGGCATGTCGCGGCCGTCCATCCGCGCGCGGCCGACATATTGCACGTTCACATGCGCGGTGCCGGTACGCTTGAAATCGAGGAGATCGGCCGCCTTGCTGGAGACGTCGATCAGACGGCCGGGATGGAACGGCCCGCGATCATTGACACGCACGATGACGGAGGAGCCGGTATCGGTATTGGTGACGCGCGCATAGCTCGGCAGCGGAAAGGTCGGGTGGGCAGCGGAAATGCTTTCGGTGTCATACACTTCGCCATTGGCGGTGACACGACCATGGAAGGCCGATCCGTACCAGGATGCCAGACCCGACCTGTTATAGTTCGGGTCTTCCTTCGGCACGTAGACCTTGCCCTTCACCTCATAGGGATTTCCAACGAGAAAGCGTCCGCCGCCCTTCGGCACGGGCTGGCCTTCCGCCACGACGCGCGGGCTTGCCTTCACGCCGTACTCGCTCTCGGAAAAATATTCCTTGCTCTTCGGTTTGTTCTTCTTGGCGACGGTCGTCGATGGTGTCGCCGCACAGGACGCCATGCCGACGCAGACGAGGGTAATCCCCAGCCAACGCGCCCCCAGATGAAGTTTGCCACTCTCAGACGTCAAAATATCGTTCCCATGCCGCTTGGGGATAACGCCCGGGTCCTCGTCCTGGCTTCTCCCGCGCCCTCTGCTCCGCATGGTTAACGGCTTCGGGCTCACAGGCCTGCAGTTTTGCCCGCAACATGGCCAAAATGCGATCCAAAACCGTGGATAGTTAGAATTACAATGACTTATGGTTAACCAATCGCTAAAATCCCCAGGCGCCAGACGGCCCGAAAAGCGGCTGTTCTTCTCCGAATCCCGAAATAACGCGAAGGGTCCTCGAGATCACGAGTTCTTGGTTTGCCGTCGTCTCCGGCCGCCGCCTATCGTGACGGAATGATGACATCCCGCCTCCTGAAGTTTCTTGCGTGGTCCTCGCTTGCCGCAATCATATTCGTCACCGTGTCGCCGATCGGCCTTCGCCCGCATGATCCGCTTCCTGTCGACATCGACCGGGCGCTTGCCTTTGCGGTGATGGCCTTCCTGTTTGTCAGCGCCTACCCGAAGAAGGCCTGGATGCTCCTGGTCGTGCTGGCGCTTGGCGCCGGCGCAATCGAGGCGCTGCAGCTCATTTCGCCGACACGTCACGCCCAGTTGCCCGATGCCTGCGTCAAGGCAGGCGGCGCCGTGGCGGGCAGCCTTGCCGCCATCGCGATCGGCTGGCTGCGCGCAAAATGGGCTGACAGCCCTGCCCGACTGGCGCGGCGAAGCGCCGGCTAGGACAATCGTCCGGGTCGCAGAGGTCGAGTGTCGCCGCTCAGGTTCGACGCACGAGTTCGAGGATCAGCCGGCGCTGCGTGAGCGCCAGAAGCACTCCATAAACGGCGCCACCGGCTGCAACGCCGAGGGCCAATTGCAGCAGCGGCCGATCGAGCCCGAACGCGCCGCTTTCCAGCAGGAACCTCACGGCAACCGCCATTACTGCGGCAAGGCCGAGCGGCAGCAGCGTATCGCGCATGCCCTGCGCCAGCGGCAGGCGCGCCACCTTCAGCACCACCGCCAGATAGGCGAGAAGCACGCCGACATTGGCAATGCAGACGGCAAGGCAAAGCCCGACAAGCCCATCGACCGATGCGCCGATGACCATGGCGCTGACCACGGTGATTGCCCGGCCAAGGCCGAACCACCAGAGCACCGAGGCATGACCGGTAGCCTTCAGATAGGGAATGAAGCTGCCGCAGGGCGACATGATGCCCTTGGAGACCGCCAGAAGCCCGAGGACCGGAGCGGCAAACAGCCATTTTTCGCCAAAAACCACTGCCATCGCCGGTTCCGCCACGGCCCAGATGCCGAAGAGAAGCGGCGCCAGGAGAAGCGTCGTGGCACGCGTGGTGCGCGACAGGATTTCTGACTGGCGCAGCGTATCGTCATTCATCCGGCTGAACGAGGGAAACAGCACGCTCATCAGGCCCGTGAGGACGATCTGGTTGGGCAGGTCGGAGAGGCGGTTGGTCAGGTTGAACGTGCCCGCGTCCGGCAGGCCGAGCATCCGCGTAATGACGATGATCGGTGACTGGAAGGAGAGAAAATTGACGAAATCGGCCCCCACCAGTCGCATGCCGTAGCTCGCATGGCGCTTCAGCTCATGGGCGGCAAACTGCAGGCGCGGCCAATAGGCCGCCGCGATGAAGAGGCCGACGAACCGCAGCACGGCGCTGACATAAAGCTGCGCGATGAGCGCCCAGATGCCATATCCACCGAGAACGACGGCAATGGCGGCCAAGGCGCCGATCGCTTCGGCAACCACCGTGACAAAGGCCTCCCGGTCGAATGCCATGCGCCGCGCCAGAAGCGAGCTTGGCACATCCGGCACGAGATAGAGCACGAAAAGCGGCGAAAACACCTGGAGGAGCCAGCTCGCTTCCGGCGCGCCGAGAAGATCGGCCAGTGGATCAGCAAAGACATAGACCGCGCAGCCGAGAAAAACCGACATGGCGAAATTCGTCCAGAAGACGGTGTTATCGCTGACGGCATCTTCCCGCGCATCGCGAATGAGGCCCGCCGTCAGCCCCGCGCCTGCAAACATCAGGAGAAAGGTGATGACGATCATCCCGCTTGCCACCATGCCCAATTCGGAGGGCGACAGGTAGCGCGCGAGGATCGGCACGCTCACGAATTTCAGGGTGAATATGGCAATCTTGGATGAAATGCTCCACGCAACGCCTGTGATCGTCCTTCGTTGCGACGCCATTCAACCACTCCATTTCTCTGCCACCACGACATCCGGAACCATCATACTGGCGCCGATGCAACCCTATCGAACGGGGATACCATGGCCGATCTAGGGCAGGATTGCTGCAGCGCAAGAGATCATGCTGCGCTTGCGTTATCAAGCGGAAGTCCCGGCTTATCCAATCATCTGTTGACGCGCGCCCGAGCCTGGCTATAAACGCGAACGTGTGAGCATCCGTTCGCCCTCATTGCTTTGGAAGAGTGTCCGAGTGGTTTAAGGAACCGGTCTTGAAAACCGGCGTGCGGGAAACCGTACCGTGGGTTCGAATCCCACCTCTTCCGCCAGTTTCCCTCCCGCAGCTTAGTCATCGTCCCAACAAAAAGCCCCTCCCGCGCGATGCGGAAGAGGCCTCTTGCGTCGATTGTCGCGGCTCAGGGCTGAGCGGGCTGTGCAGGCGTGGCAGGTGCCGGATTGGCGTCGCTCGTTCCTGCCGCAGGCGTGCCGGCGCCGGGCATCGGCGCTGCGGGCGACTGGCTGGCGGGGGACTGCGTGGTCGACGAGGTCGTTGTGGGATCCGTCGGCGTGCCGCTTTGCGACCAGAGTAAACCGCCGATCAGAACGATGGCGATAAGGCCGATCCAGACGGCTGTCGATCGGGTTTTGCCGCGTGTCGGCGGAATGTCTGGACCGCGGTCGTTGGGGCTGTAAGCCATGGTCACTCCTCCCGTTCCGTCCCGGCATGATGGAAAGGCCGTGACGTTCAAGCGTTAAGATGACGCATCACCGTCGAGAGCATTGTCCGGAACGATGATGCGCGGTGGTAAACTCCTTCAACCGATCATCACCGCGTTTGGTTCCCTCCGACGCTTTCCGGCATCACCCGCCTGAGACCTCCAGGGCAAAAATGTCTGGAACAGATCGCGAGGGTGGCGGTTCGTCCTTTGAACCCGGGCCGTGTCAAGCGGACGTGATGGGGATGGAGAACAGGGGTATTTTTCCGCTTTCTTCCTCTGGCCAACGAAATGGCAGGCGAGCTTCCCACCCATCCGGCCCGGGATCACCTTCTTTAAAACCGTGCGGGTGTCGGCACGCGCGTCGGCAGCGTCAGCGGTCGGCTGTATCACCAACCCGCCCGCCAGGTGCCCATCAAAAGAAATTATTCGGCCGCCTTCGGCAGTTCGACTTCCAGCTCGTAGGAATAGCCTTCCAACATAGCATAGGCCTGCTCGATCACCTTGATCTCGGTCTCGGCCTTGGTCATGGCATCGGCGATGGCATCGCAACGCGCCGTCAGCATGCGGCCCAGCACATCGCTTTCCGGGCGCTTTCCCATGCGGTCCATGTGGTTGCGGATGCGGCCGCGGTGGCGCTCCAGCTCCAGAATGTGAAACCGCGCATTGACGATCCGGTCGGTGAGCTTGCGGCGCATGGCCGAGACCGGATCGAAACTGCCCGGCGGCCGCTCGTCGAGAATGATCTCGTTCACCAGCCCGTCGAGCAGCAGCAGACCTTCGAGGTCCTTGGCGTCCGTCAGTTGCGGGTCGTAGCCGGTATCGTCATAAATCTTGCGACGCACCGGATCGAGCAGCAGTTCATAGGCGGTCTTCAGCCGCGCAAAGGCCTCCACGTCACCGCCGGAATCCGGATGCGCGCTTTTGGCCCTTGAGCGATAGGCCGATTTGATGGCGGCGCCATCGGCATCGCGCGGCACGCCGAGTGTCTTGTATGGGTCGGTCACGGTTCCACCTGGTTTCGGGGCGTCCAAGGTCACCTCTCCTAGTCTCCCGCAGTGCAAGCCTCAACCCCTCGCGGCATCTTGTGGCGAAACGGCGGCCGGATCGGAATTTTCCCCAGTCCTGGCAACCTTGACAAAGCCCGACAGGAAACGCGGCACGCGGCCTTCTGCCACGGGCGCCATGATCACGCTGACGCAGAGGAAGGGCAAGAGCAAGGCAAAACTCGCCGCAAGGCCGACATGTTCTGCAACAAAGCCGAGAAGGGGCGGCACGCCGATGCTGGAGAGGAGAAGCGTCAGCGAAAGCGCTGCAAGATTGTCGGCAGTCTGGCCGCGGCCAAGATCCACCGTCGTTGCCACCGCCAGCGGAAAGCCGAGAGCGACACCGCAGCCGATGAGGAAAAGTGCTGCTGCCGCAAGCGGCAGCCCGCCGGTGGACAGAAGGGCCACAAGACCGATCGCAACGCAGGCGGCGGAGCCGCGCACCAGCGTCAAGGGCCTGAACTTTTCACGCAGCACGTCGCCCACCATGCGTGTGGCGCCCATGCCGACCGTAAACCCTGCATAGAGCACACCCGCCGTTGCCGCATCCGCATGCAGCACTTCGCGCAAATAAAAGATGCCCCAGTCATAGATCGCCCCCTCGCTGATGCCGATGCCGAACACCATGATACAGATGAGGACGATGATCCGGTCCGGCAGCACGAAGACCGGGCGTCGGCCGGACGGGCGCGGAACGGCGCGCGGCTCGACCGGCGCGATCTTCCAGACGACGAGGCTGGAGACAAGCACAAAGAGGGCCGCTCCCGACTGATGCACGAACGGGCTCACGTCGCGCGCGGCAAGGAAGCCCGAGACGAGAGAGCCGGCCAGCAATCCGACCGACCAGAAGCCGTGGCTGCGCGACAGGACCTTGCGGCCGGTGCGCTGTTCGATCCCGGTCGAAATCATGTTGGCGGAGACGTCATGAATGGTGCGGAAAAAGCCAAAGAGCAGGAAGCCGAGAAAAAAGCCCCAGACCGGCACGATGGTCAGGAGCGGCGTCATCAGGCCGGCAATCGTCAGCATCAAAGGTGCTGCCACCCGCGGGGTCAGCGCCGCTGTCACCCGCCCGGCAATCGGCAGCGCCAAAAATGTACCGACCGGTGCACCGAGCAGCGCCATGCCGAGGACCGCCTTGTCGACGCCGAGCCCCTGCTGAATGGCGGGAAGACGGGTGAAGAGGGAAACGAAGAGAAGCGCATTGCAAAAGAACAGCAGCGCGGGCGGCGCAAGAATGGGCATCGGGGAATTTATCCGGAACGGCGGGGGTGAGGTGATCACCTCTGGCACCGCTCTTGCCAATCAACAAGACGCGGCAGAGCATGTCGCTGTGATCGGCGACGCTATTTGCGCCGTAGTGTCCACAGGGAAACAGTGGCGGCTGCGGCAATCTCCGGTCGGCGCAAGCTTGCTGCCGTACACAGGGTCGTCTTGCCACGAATTCCCATTATGCAAAGGGGGTGCATCATGAAGCTTCGAACCGTGCTTGGCCTTTTGCTTCTGACGCTCATCGGCGCCATGCCGTTGAGGGCCGAAGAGACACTCGACACCGCCCGCGCCGTGATCGCCCGCCAGATCGAGGCGCTGACGCACGGCGACGATGCGACAGCCTATGCCCTGGCAGCACCCGGCATCCGCAGCCTCTTTCCGGATCAGGCGCGGTTCAGCGCCATGGTCAGCCGCAGCTACGCGCCCCTGCGCAAGGCGGGGCGCTATGCCTTCGGACGGGCGAGAAGCGTAGAGGACGGCGCCATCGTCTATCAGGAAGTGATGATCGACGGAGAGGGCAGCGACTGGACCTGCGTCTACGAGCTGCGCCGGCAGGACGACGGCGAATACCGGGTCAACGGCGTGCGCCTCATCAAAAACACCACCAGCACAGGCATCTGACGGCTTGCGTGGCGCACGCCTTCACCGTCAGTCGTCGCCGCGAGCCCAGGCTTCCTGCGTCTCGGCCATGAAATCCTCATAGCGTCCCTGCGCGATTGCCGCGCGGATGCCCTGCATCAGTTCCTGATAGTAGGAGAGGTTGTTCCACGACAAAAGCATGCCACCCAGCGCCTCGTTGGAGCGCACGAGATGGTGCAGGTAGGCGCGGGAATAATCGCGCGTTGCCGGGCAGCTCGACTGATCGTCGAGCGGGCGCATGTCTTCGGCATGCTTGGCATTGCGGATATTGACCTTGCCCTTGCGGGTGAAGGCCAGACCATGGCGGCCGGAACGGGTCGGCATCACGCAATCGAACATGTCGATGCCCTTGGCGACGGACTTGATGATATCGTCCGGCGTGCCGACGCCCATCAGATAGCGCGGCTTGCTGGTGGGAAGCACCGGCAGCGTGATGCCCAGCATGTCGAGCATGACCGCCTGCGGCTCGCCGACCGCAAGGCCGCCAACCGCATAGCCCTTGAGGTCGAGCTGTTTCAGTCCTTCGGCGGAACGTACACGTAAGTGAGGCTGGTCGCCGCCCTGCACGATGCCGAACATCGCCTTGCCGGGCTGTTCGCCAAAGGCCACGCGGCAGCGTTCGGCCCAGCGCAGCGAAAGCTCCATCGCCCGCTCGATCTCCTTGGGCTCCGCCGGCAGCGCCACGCATTCGTCAAGCTGCATCTGGATGTCCGAATCGAGCAGGCCCTGGATCTCGATCGAGCGCTCCGGCGACATGTGGTGCGTGCTGCCATCGATATGGCTCTTGAAGGTGACGCCCTTCTCGTCGAGCTTGCGAAGGCCGGACAGCGACATGACCTGAAAACCGCCGCTGTCCGTGAGGATCGGTTCCGGCCAGCGGATCAGTTCGTGCAGGCCGCCAAGCCGGGCGACGCGCTCAGGACCCGGGCGCAGCATCAGGTGGTAGGTATTGCCAAGGATGATGTCGGCCCCGCCTTCCCGCACTTGGTCGAGATACATGGCCTTCACCGTGCCGACGGTGCCAACCGGCATGAAGGCTGGCGTCCGGATGGTGCCCCGCGGCATGGAAATCTCGCCCAGACGCGCATTGCCGTCGGTGGCCTTCAGGGTGAACTGGAAGTTTTCGCTGGTCATGGGGTGTCGGTCTTCCGGAAAAGCAGGCTGGAATCGCCATAGGAATAGAAGCGATAGCCCGTGGAAATGGCATGGGCATAGGCGCGCGTCATCGTGTCGAAGCCGGCAAAGGCCGACACCAGCATGAAGAGCGTCGAGCGCGGCAGGTGAAAATTGGTCATCAGCACATCGACGGCCCGAAAACGATAGCCGGGCGTGATGAAGATATCGGTCGCGCCGGACCAGGCCTTCAGCGTGCCATCGGCTTCCGCTGCACTTTCGAGGAGCCGCAGCGAGGTGGTTCCGACCGAGACAATCCGCCCTCCCCGGGCTCTGACCGCATTCAGCGCCGCGGCGGTGGCAGCCGACACATATCCGATCTCGGAATGCATCTTGTGTTCGGTCGTGTCGTCCGCCTTGACCGGCAGGAAGGTGCCGGCGCCGACATGAAGCGTCACGAAGTGACGTTCGATGCCGGCAGAATCGAGCGCTGCAAAGAGGTCGGGTGTGAAATGCAGGCCAGCGGTCGGCGCAGCAACGGCGCCCTCCTCGCGGGCATAGATCGTCTGGTAGTCGCGGCTGTCCTGCTCGTCTTCCGGGCGCTTGGCAGCAATGTAAGGCGGCAGTGGAATGTGCCCGACGGACATGATCGCCTCGTCGAGCGCCGGGCCGGAAAGATCAAAGCGCAGCAGAACCTCGCCGCCCTCGCCCTTTTCCTCCAGCACCGCATCCAGCGTGCCGAGCGCACAGGTTTCGCCGGAATGGCCGAAGCGGATGCGATCGCCGATCTTCAACCGCTTGCCGGGCTTGGCAAAGGCCTTCCAGGCATCGGGCGCCACGCGCATGTGCAGCGTTGCCGAAACATGCAGATCCGGCGCGCCCTCGCGCGAGCGGACACCTTCCAGCTGCGCCGGAATGACCTTGGTATCGTTGAACACCAGCGCATCGCCGGGGCGCAGGAAGGATGGCAGGTCGCGCACCACGTGATCCTGCAGCACCGCCGCCCCGTCCGGCTGGACGACGAGCAGGCGGGCGCTATCGCGTGGGCTTGCCGGCCTCAGCGCAATGTTTTCCTCCGGCAGGTCGAAATCGAACAGGTCTACGCGCATGGTCTGAACCGAATGCTCCTGGCTGTCGTGCTGATATCCTCTGGCCTTTGCGGGCTTGCGCCGCTGATACTGCCAGATGTGGCAAAAGAAAAGCGCCCCGGCAGAGCCGGAGCGCCCGATGATGCGTGCGATCGCCGGATCAGGCTGCGATGTCGGCCGCAACCTTCATCGAGATGATCGAATCCGGGTCGGTGACGGGCTCGCCCTTCTTGACCTGGTCGATGACATCCATGCCCTCGATGACCTGGCCCCAGACGGAATACTGCTTGTTCAGCCACGGCGCATCGGTGAAGCAGATGAAGAACTGCGAGTTGGCCGAGTTCGGGCTCTGCGAACGGGCCATGGAGCAGGTGCCGCGAACGTGCGGAACGGCGGAGAATTCGGCCTTCAGGTCCGGCTTGTCGGAACCGCCCATGCCGGCGCGGGCCGGGTTGAAGCTTTCGCCGCCCTTCTTGCCGAACTTCACGTCGCCGGTCTGCGCCATGAAATCGGGGATGACGCGGTGGAAGACGACGCCGTCATACGCACCTTCGCGGGCCAGTTCCTTGATGCGGGCCACGTGACCGGGTGCAAGGTCCGGCATCAGCGCGATGACGACCTGGCCCTTGGTGGTTTCCAGGATGATGGTGTTTTCCGGATCCTTGATCTCGGCCATGATTCTCTCCTTCTTGACGGGCGTCGCGCCCTTTATTTTCCGACGGTGACCTTGATCATCCGGTCGGGGCTTGAAACTTCCCCATTGCCGCCCTGGCCGCGCTTGATCTTGTCGACATTTTCCATGCCCGACACGACCTTGCCGACGACGGTATACTGCCCGTTCAGGAACGAGCCCTGGTCGAACATGATGAAGAACTGCGAATTGGCGGAATTGGGATCCTGCGAACGGGCCATGCCGACAGTGCCGCGCTCGAACGGAACCTTGGAAAACTCGGCCGGAATATTCGGCAGGTCAGACTGGCCGGTACCGGCGCGGCGGGCATCAAAGCCCTTTTCCATATTGCCGAACTGCACGTCACCGGTCTGGGCCATGAAGCCGTCGATGACGCGGTGGAAGGCGACATTGTTGTACTTGCCTTCGGCCGCGAGCTTCTTGATCTGCGCCACATGCTTGGGCGCAACCTCCGGCATCAGCTGCACGACAACCGGTCCGCTCTTCAGCTGGATGGTCAGGAAATCGTCGGCGGCCGCAAGCGCCGTCGATGCGAAGGACGCGACCGCCATGGCGCCGGCAAAGGCAAGGGTGAGAAGTTTCATCGGGTGAACTCCGTGTTGGACTGGGCGCCTCAGCGCTTGAGCTTCCTGGAAAGGGCATCGAGAACGGGAGCCGGCACGAAGGCCTTCACGTCGCCGCCCATGGCCGCGATTTGGCGAACCAATGTGGCCGTAATGGGCCGCGAGGCCGTGCCGGCCGGCAGAAACACCGTCTGGATATCCGGCGCCATGGCAGCGTTCATGCCCGCCATCTGCATTTCGTAGTCTAGATCGCTGCCGTCCCTGAGGCCACGGATCAGAAGTTTTGCGCCCGCCTGGCGCGCCGCCTCCACCACCAGTCCGTCGAAGGAAACAACCGTCAACTGCCCTGCCCGTTCCGGCAGGGCGTGGGACAAGGACTGGCGGATCAGATCCGCTCTCTCGTCGAAACTGAACATCGGGACCTTGCCGGGATGCACGCCGATCGCCACCGTCACCGCATCGGCAACATTGAGCGCCTGGATGAGAACATCCAGATGACCGTTCGTCATGGGGTCGAAAGATCCCGGATAGAAGGCTGTCCGCATTGCACCTCGCCTGGCGATTTGACGCCTTGTGTCACGGAAGCCGCCGGTTCGCAAGCGGTGAGCCCGATGAACGACAGATGAACGCGGCGTTCAAGGCCGTTTCAGGCGATCCATGATTAACTGTCATCATCGAAACGACGCGACACCCTCTTGTGTCACGAAGATGAATGAAAACAAGGCTGGCGAGCCTGATGATCCGCAAGATGCTTCCGCTCGCTGCGGTTGAAGCCCTTGCGATTAACGCCAGCCGGGGCTGAACCTTAACGATTCCTGAACGCCAGATGAACGGCGTCTTCAGGCAGGCTTCAGAGGCCACTCGGTAAGGTTCCGCCAAAATCGGGTGGAACCCATGAGCGTATTGTACGTTCTGGTCAACGAAAAGGAAGTTGGAAATGTTTGCCAAGAGAAAGACTGCCATGCCGGATACGATCACGATGATCAATGTGGTGTGGACGGCAGTCATTGCAGTCATGATGACTGCAACGGTCACGCTCTACCAGGGAAAATCCAACGTCAACGAAGTCCACTATACTCAGATGACGGGCAGCTATATGGAGCAGCCGTACTACTGAGTTTCATCCGTCAAGGAAGGAATGCATATGTACGTCACATTGATCGTTCTTGCTGGTCTGATCAGCACCATGTTTGTGGCAACTGTGACTTCCACCGTGACGGAATTAAAGCGTGAACGCGCCAACCTGCGCGATTTTGCCCGGCGCCACAGTGCCTTTTGACAAAGGCGCTGGCCGACCGGATGGGAAGGCGGCGACAGCCACCCATCCTGCAATGAAGACCTGCTCCCAGGACTGACCGACCGGTGATCCCGGTCTTGAAAAAGCCAGCGGCGAAAGCCCTGGCTTTTTTCATGGCGTTTTTTCCGCGAAGTAGTCACCGATCAGTCCGCCCATCCCTCGCCGTCAGGTCAACAAAAAAGGCTGGGCGAACCGTCGCCCAGCCTTCAGGATTTCGTGCGGAGAAGAAAGCCTATTCGGCCTGCCCCTCATCGCCGTCGCCGGATGCCCCGTCTTCGGACGGTGCAGCTGCCCCAAGGTCACCGGTCTCGGCCAACACCTCTTCCGGCAGGCCTGCGGCCTCCTCGTCGCCTTCCGGCTCGCTGATGCGCTCGACGGACACGACCTTCTCATCCTTGGCGGTGGAGAAGATGGTGACGCCCTTGGTGGCGCGGCTGGCGATCCGGATGCCGTCGACGGGCACGCGGATCAGCTGGCCGCCGTCGGAGACGAGCATGATCTGGTCCTTGCCCTCGACCGGGAAGGCGGCGACCAGTTCGCCGATTTCCGCCGTCTTCGACGTATCGGTGGCGCGGATGCCCTTGCCGCCGCGGCCGGAGGTGCGGAAGTCGTAGGTGGACGAGCGCTTGCCGATGCCCTTTTCCGAGATCGTCAGCACGAACTGCTCGCGCGCCTTCAGTTCCTGATAGCGCTCTTCCTTCAGCTCGCCGACTTCGCCGACCTCTTCACCGACCAGAGCGATATCGTCTTCATCAACACCGCTGGCACGACGTTCGGCAGCCGACCGCTTCAGATAGGCGGCCCGCTCCCACGGTTCGGCATCCACATGGCCGACGATGGTCATCGAGATGATGCGGTCGCCGGGCGCCAGCGTAATGCCGCGCACGCCGATGGAATTGCGGCCGGCAAAGACGCGCACTTCATCGACCGGGAAGCGGATGGCTTGGCCAAGCGCGGTCGTCAGCAGCACGTCGTCGCCGGCATCGTTATCGGCAGCGCCTGCCCCATTGCAGGTCTCGACGGAGAGGATTTCATCGCCCTCCTCTTCAAGCTTCATGGCGATCTTGCCGTTGCGGTTCACTTGGATGAAGTCCGACAGCTTGTTGCGGCGCACGGTTCCGCGCGTCGTGGAGAACATCACGTCGAGGTTCTCCCAGCTCTTTTCGTCCTCCGGCAGCGGCATGATGGTGGTGATGCGTTCGCCGGCTTCCAGCGGCAGCATGTTGATGAGCGCCTTGCCGCGCGATTGCGGCGTGCCGACCGGCAGGCGCCAGACCTTTTCCTTGTAGACGATGCCGCGCGAGGAAAAGAACAGAACCGGCGTATGGGTATTGGCAACAAATAGCCGGGTAACGAAATCCGTATCCCGGGTTGCCATGCCCGAGCGACCCTTGCCGCCGCGGCGCTGGGCGCGATAGGTGGTGAGTGGCACGCGCTTGATATAGCCGAGATGCGACACGGTCACGACCATGTCCTCGCGGGCGATCAGGTCCTCGTCGTCCATGTCCGGACCGCCGTCCATGATGACGGTGCGGCGCGGCGTGCCGAACTCGTCGCGCACGGCGATCAGCTCGTCCTTGACGATGGTCTGGATGCGCAGGCGCGAAGACAGAATATCGAGATAATCGCTGATTTCGGCGCCGATCTTGTTCAATTCGTCGCTGATTTCGTCGCGGCCAAGCGCGGTAAGGCGCGCCAGGCGCAGTTCCAGAATGGCGCGCGCCTGCTCTTCGGACAGATTATATGTGCCGTCCTCGTTGATGCGGTGACGCGGATCGTCGATGAGGCGGATCAGGGCCTCGACATCCATGGCCGGCCAGCGGCGGGTCATCAACTGCTCGCGCGCCGTCTGCGGATCGGGTGCACGGCGGATCAGGCTGATGATCTCGTCGATATTGGCAACCGAAATTGCAAGGCCCACCAAGACGTGGGCACGGTCGCGCGCCTTGCGCAGAAGATACTTGGTTCGCCGGCTAACCACTTCCTCGCGGAAGACGGCGAAGGCCCGCAGCATGTCGATCAGCGTCAGCTGTTCCGGCTTGCCGCCGTTCAACGCCACCATGTTGCAGCCGAAAGAGGTCTGCAGCGGGGTATAGCGGTAAAGCTGGTTGAGGATCACATCGGCATTGGCATCGCGCTTCAGCTCGATGACGACGCGGTAGCCCTGGCGGTCGCTTTCGTCGCGCAGATCCGAAATGCCTTCGACGCGCTTTTCGCGCACGAGTTCGGCGATCTTTTCGATCATCGTCGCCTTGTTCACCTGGTAGGGAACCTCGTCGATGATGATCTGCTCGCGGTCGCCGCGCATTGGCTCAACGCGGGCGCGCCCGCGCATGATGACCGAGCCGCGGCCGGTCTCGTAGGCGGCCTTGATGCCGGAACGACCGAGGATCAGCGCGCCGGTCGGAAAGTCGGGGCCGGGAATGATCTGCATCAGTTCCGGCAGCTCGATGGCCGGATTGTCGATGATGGCGATGACGCCGTCGATCACTTCGGACAGATTGTGCGGCGGAATATTCGTCGCCATGCCGACCGCGATGCCGCCGGCCCCATTGACGAGCAGATTGGGGAACTTTGCCGGCACGACGACGGGCTCCGACATGGTGCCGTCGTAGTTGTCGCGGAAATCGACCGTTTCCTTGTCGAGATCGTCGAGCAGCGCATGGGCCACCTTCTGCAGGCGGCATTCCGTGTAGCGCTGGGCGGCCGGCGGATCGCCGTCGATCGAGCCGAAATTGCCCTGACCGTCGATCAGCGGCATGCGCAGCGACCAGTCCTGCGCCATGCGGGCCAAGGCGTCATAAATCGCGGAATCGCCGTGCGGATGGTATTTACCCATCACGTCACCGGTCACGCGCGCCGACTTGACGTATTTCTTGTTCCAGTCCAGGCCGAGTTCATTCATCCCGTAAAGGATGCGTCGATGAACCGGCTTCAAACCGTCACGCACATCGGGCAGCGCGCGGCTCACGATCACGCTCATGGCGTAATCGAGATAGGACCGCTGCATCTCCTCCATGATGGAAATAGGTTCGATGCCGGGGGGCAGCTTTCCGCCGCCGGGGGTGCTCTGCTCAGTCAAATCGGATACGATCTCTGTTCGGAATCAGTTGGTTCTGTATAGCCGAAAGGCCGGTTCAACGCCAATTTACCGGCAGGTTTTGAACAGGCTTTTGCGACGTTTGCGGGGCAGATGCACGAAAGACTGCGCATCTGGAACTTTCCTCGCCCGCGCAACTGTCCTAACAATGTTAATGGGCCGCCGCAAGCGGCGTGAGGGGGAAGACAGATGGCGAGCGCAGATACCATCATGAGCGCGTTTACGACGCTGCTGGTCACCCTCGATCCGCCGGGGCTGGCGCCGATCTTCCTTGGCCTCACCGCCGGCTTGACGCGGGCGCAGCGACGCCAGGTCGCCTGGCGCGGCTCGCTGATCGCCTTCTGCATTCTGGCGGTGTTTGCCGTCTTCGGCGCCGGCATCCTGTCGCTGCTCGGCATTTCGATGGGGGCCTTCCGCATTTCTGGCGGCATGCTGTTATTCTGGATCGCCTTCGAGATGATTTTCCAGAAGCGCAACGACCGCAAGGAAGAAACCTCCAAGACGGCCATCACCATCGACCATATCCAGAACATCGCCGTATTTCCGCTCGCCCTGCCGCTGATCGCCGGACCGGGCGCCATTTCCGCGACCGTGCTGCTTGCCGGCTCCTTTGCCCAACCGCTCGACCGGGCCGTTCTCATTCTGATGCTGGCCATGGCCATGGCGACCGTTCTCATCGCGCTGATGATCGCCGACCGGCTGGACCGGTATCTCGGCGTCTCCGGTCGTGCCGTTCTCACGCGTCTGCTCGGCGTACTGCTGGCTGCGCTCTCAGCACAGTTTGTCGTGGATGGCGTCAAATCGGCCTTTGTGCTCTGACAAACCAAGGCCCGCCTTCATCCCCGCGCCGGCCGACCGGGCGCTCATCTGCGTCGGCTATCGACGCCCTCTACAACTCTTCCAGGCATACACAATGAGAATAACCGCCTATCTTCAGCGTTTCCTGCCATCCCAGCCACCCTTGAGTCTCAAGGAGCGGACCCGTGCTTCACTCGGCGCCCTTGTCGGGATCGCGATCACGGGGCTCGGCGGTGCCTTTGCGCTCAGCCAGGGCCTGATGGCGCCCATGCTGATTGCGCCGATGGGGGCGTCCGCGGTGCTTCTGTTTGCCGCTCCCTCCAGTCCGCTGGCGCAGCCATGGTCCGTGATCGGTGGAAACGGCCTGTCAGCGCTGATGGGGGTCGTCGCCTGCCTTCTCGTGCCAGACCCGGTTATGGCCGCAGCACTTGCCGTCAGCCTTGCGATCGCGGTGATGTCGGCCTGCCGCTGCCTGCATCCACCGGGCGGCGCCGTGGCGCTCACGGCCGTGATCGGCGGCGGCGCCATACAAAACCTCGGTTTCGGCTTCGTGCTATGGCCCGTTCTGGGCAGTTCGCTGCTGCTTCTCCTGTCCGCGCTCGCCTATCATCTCCTCACCGGCGGCCTCTACCCACACCGCCCCCAGGCCTCGCCGCAGGCCCATGCGACGGCCGATCCCGCGCCTCTGGCCCGTATCGGCTTTCTCGCGGAAGATCTTGATGAGGTGCTGAAGGATTATGACCGGTTTTTGGATATCGACCGGGGCGATCTGGAAACCATCCTGCGGCGCACGGAACTGCGCTCCTACCGCCGGCGCGCCCAGCATGCCGACTGCGGCAGCATCATGTCGCGCGATGTCGTGGCGGTGGCGCCCGATACCAGCCTCCAGGAAGCCTACGCCCTGATGCGCCGCCACCAGTTCCACGCTCTGCCCGTCACCGACGAGCAGGCCAGGGTTGTCGGTATCGTCACGCAGAGCGATTTCCTGCATAAGCCGCGCTGGGTGGCGGGGCGTCCGCGCATTGCCATCAGACAGCGCCTTCGCCTGATGCTCGCGGGCGCATCGGCGCCCAATGATACCGTCAAGGACATCATGACGACCCCCGTGCGCACGGTCAGCGCCGATATGCCGATTGCCGACGCCATTATCGCCTTTGCCGAAGGCGGCCTGCACCATCTGCCCGTCGTGCGGGGCGGAAACCGGCTTGCGGGCATCATCTCGCAATCCGATGCGCTGGTGGCCATGCTGGAAGACAAAACGGCCGCCGGAAGCCCTCCTCCACCGGCCGTTGCGTAAATTTGTTCGCGGATAGAACGGATCGATCAGAACGGGATATCGTCGTCCAGATCGCGCGCGAAACCGCCGCCGGAGGACTGGCCACCGCGGCCGGAGCTTGCGGGAGCACGGTCGTAATCGTCGCCGTAGCCGCCACCGAAATCACCACCGCCAGCGGGCTGGCCGCCAGAACGGCCGCCACCAAAGCCAGCGCCCTGCCCGCCACCTTCACCCCGGCCGCCCAGCATGGTCAGCGTGGAGTTAAAACCCTGCAGCACGATTTCGGTCGAATAGCGGTCATTGCCGGTCTGGTCCTGCCATTTGCGGGTCTGCAGCTGGCCTTCGATATAAACCGTCGCACCCTTCTTCAGGTATTGCTCTGCCACCTTGCAGAGACCTTCGTTGAAGATCACCACGCTGTGCCACTCGGTCTTTTCCTTGCGCTCGCCGCTGTTGCGGTCGCGCCAGGTCTCAGAGGTCGCGATACGCAGGTTGGCAATCGGCCGGCCGTCCTGCGTCCGACGGATTTCCGGGTCGGCGCCGAGATTGCCGATCAAAATTACCTTGTTGACGCTGCCAGCCATTTTTTCACCTTGTCTGCTGCCGCATGCGGCACGCGAATTTTAAAAACCTTTCCCACTCTACCCCATTGCCGGCGGCGAATGGGTTTTGGAGATCGGTAATCCACAAGCAAATTTGTTCTTTCTTTGTTCTAGTATTCCGCTATGATCCTGTCAACGCCCGGATGCGTAGCACGAATCGAAAAGCCACTCGGCAACGCCTTTCGCCTCGACACCGGCCGATGGATCACTAGATAAGGGACTTGTCCTCCCACAGAGCCTTTTTCACGATGAGCGAACTCAAGACGATTTCCATTCGCGGCGCCCGCGAGCACAATCTCAAGGGCATCGATCTCGACCTGCCCCGCAACAGCCTGATCGTGATGACCGGCCTGTCCGGATCGGGAAAATCATCCCTGGCCTTCGACACCATTTATGCGGAAGGCCAGCGGCGCTATGTCGAGAGCCTGTCGGCCTATGCGCGCCAGTTCCTGGAAATGATGCAGAAACCGGATGTCGACCAGATCGACGGCCTGTCGCCAGCCATTTCCATCGAGCAGAAAACCACGTCGAAAAACCCGCGGTCGACGGTCGGCACCGTCACCGAAATCTACGACTATATGCGCCTTCTGTTTGCGCGCGTCGGCGTGCCCTATTCGCCCGCCACCGGCCTTCCCATCGAAAGCCAGACGGTGAGCCAGATGGTGGACCGGGTTCTCGCCTTCGAGGAAGGCACCCGTCTCTACATTCTCGCGCCGCTCGTGCGCGGCCGCAAGGGCGAGTACAAGAAGGAACTCGCCGACCTGATGAAGAAGGGCTTTCAGCGCGTGAAGGTGGATGGCACCTTCTACGAGATCGCCGAAGCCCCGACGCTCGACAAGAAATACAAGCACGATATCGACGTGGTGGTCGACCGCGTCGTGGTGCGCTCCGATATCGGCGCGCGTCTGGCCGACAGTCTGGAAACGTGCCTGAGACTGGCGGACGGCTTGGCGATTGCCGAATTTGCCGACAAGCCGCTGCCGCCGGAGGAAACCTCTGCTGGCGGCTCGGCCAACAAATCACTCAACGAAACCCACGAGCGGGTTCTGTTTTCGGAAAAATTCGCCTGCCCCGTTTCCGGCTTCACCATTCCGGAGATCGAGCCGCGGCTGTTTTCCTTCAACAACCCGTTTGGCGCCTGCCCGACCTGCGATGGTCTGGGCTCGCAGCAGAAGGTGGATGAGGCACTCATCGTGCCGGAGCCGGAGCGCACGCTGAAGGACGGCGCGATTGCGCCCTGGGCCAAATCCTCCTCGCCCTATTACAACCAGACGCTCGAGGGCCTCGGCAAGGTCTATGGCTTCAAGCTGTCCGACCGCTGGGCGAAGCTGTCGAAGGAGGCGCAGAGCGCCATCCTGCACGGCACCGACGAAAAAATCGAATTTCACTATGTCGATGGCGCCCGCGCCTACAAGACGACGAAGAATTTCGAAGGCATCGTGCCGAATCTCGAGCGCCGCTGGAAGGAAACCGACAGCGCCTGGGCGCGCGAGGAGATCGAGCGCTACATGTCGGCGGCCCCCTGCCCGGCCTGCAACGGCTTTCGCCTGAAGCCGGAAGCGCTTGCGGTGAAGATCGACAAGCTGCACATCGGCGAAGTCACGCAGATGTCGATCAAGGTGGCGCGCGACTGGTTCGAGGACCTGCCGGAGCGTCTGACGTCCAAGCAGAACGAGATTGCCGTGCGTATTCTCAAGGAGATCCGCGAACGCCTGCGGTTCCTCAACGACGTCGGGCTCGATTATCTCAGCCTCTCGCGCAATTCCGGCACGCTGTCCGGCGGTGAAAGCCAGCGCATCCGACTTGCCTCGCAGATCGGCTCGGGTCTGACCGGCGTGCTCTACGTGCTGGACGAACCCTCGATCGGCCTGCACCAGCGCGACAATGCCCGTCTTCTCGACACGCTGAAACACCTGCGCGACATCGGCAATACGGTGCTGGTGGTGGAGCATGACGAGGATGCGATCCTGACGGCCGACTATGTTGTCGATATCGGTCCGGCCGCCGGCATCCATGGTGGCGAGGTGATTGCCGCCGGCACGCCGCAGGAGGTGATGGCGCATCCGAAATCGCTGACGGGCAAATATCTGTCCGGCGAGCTCGGCGTTCCCGTGCCGGCTGAGCGGCGCAAGCCGAAGAAGGGTCGCGAGATCAAGGTGGTCGGCGCCCGGGGCAACAACCTGAAAAATGTCACGGCGGCGGTGCCGCTCGGGCTTTTCACGGCCGTCACCGGCGTGTCCGGCGGCGGAAAATCGACCTTCCTCATCGAAACGCTCTACAAGGCGGCGGCGCGGCGCGTCATGGGTGCCCGGGAAATTCCGGCCGACCACGACCGCATCGACGGTTTCGAATTCATCGACAAGGTGATCGACATCGACCAGTCGCCGATCGGGCGCACGCCGCGCTCCAACCCGGCGACCTATACCGGTGCTTTCACGCCGATCCGCGACTGGTTTTCCGGCCTGCCGGAGGCAAAGGCCCGCGGCTATCAGCCCGGCCGCTTCTCGTTCAACGTCAAGGGGGGCCGCTGCGAAGCCTGCCAGGGCGATGGCGTGATCAAGATCGAGATGCACTTCCTGCCGGATGTCTATGTCACCTGCGACGTCTGCCATGGCAAGCGCTACAATCGCGAGACGCTCGATGTCACCTTCAAGGGCAAGTCGATCGCCGACGTGCTCGACATGACGGTGGAGGAAGGCGTCGACTTCTTCTCGGCAGTGCCGGCCGTGCGCGACAAGCTGCAGGCGCTGTTTGATGTGGGGCTTGGCTATATCAAGGTCGGCCAGCAGGCCAATACGCTCTCGGGCGGCGAGGCGCAGCGCGTGAAGCTTGCCAAGGAACTCTCGAAACGCTCGACCGGCCGCACGCTCTACATCCTCGACGAACCGACGACAGGGCTTCACTTCCACGATGTGGCAAAGCTCCTGGAAATGCTGCACGAACTGGTCAACCAAGGCAATTCGGTCGTCGTCATCGAGCACAATCTCGAAGTCATCAAGACGGCCGACTGGGTCATCGATATCGGCCCGGAAGGCGGAACCGGCGGCGGCGAAGTGGTCGCAACGGGAACGCCGGAAGCCATCGTGAAGGAAAAGCGCTCCTATACGGGCCAGTTCCTCAAGGATCTCCTGGAGCGCCGGCCCGTTCAGAAAATCGAGGCGGCGGAATAAGGATCTGCCGCCGGACCCAGCCCATTGATCGAAAGGCCAACGCATGAGTACATCCGGCATCATCCGCACCGGCATCGGCGGCTGGACCTTCGATCCCTGGGAGGGCACGTTCTATCCGGAAAAGCTCACAAAGAAGCGCCAGCTGGAATTTGCCAGCCGTGAACTCACCGCCATCGAGGTGAACGGTACCTATTATTCCAGCCAGAAGCCGGCGACATTCGCCAAATGGGCGGCGGAGGTGCCGGAGAATTTTGTGTTCTCGCTGAAGGCCAGCCGCTATTGCACCAATCGCAAGGTGCTGGCGGAGGCGGGTCCGTCCATCGAAAAATTCCTGCAGCAGGGCATTGCCGAACTCGGGTCCCATCTCGGCCCCATTCTCTGGCAGTTCATGGGCACGAAGAAATTCGAGCCGGAAGATTTCGAAGCCTTTCTGCAGCAACTGCCGAAGACGCTGGATGGCTTGCCGCTTCGCCATGTGGTGGAGCCGCGCCATGAGAGTTTCTGCACGCCGGAATGCGTGGCGCTCCTGTCGAAATATCAGGTGGCTGCCGTCTGCGCCGATCATGCCGACTATCCGATGTTTGCCGATGTGACAGCCGACTTCGTCTATGCGCGCCTGCAGAAGGGAACGGACGACATGCCAAGCTGCTACCCGCCGAAAGACATAGATCTCTGGGCAAAGCGGTTGAAAACCTATGCAGAGGGCAAGGTGCCCGACGATCTGGCGCTCCATGCGCCGGACCGGCAGGTGCCTGCAAAACCGCGCGACGTCTTTGCCTTCTTCATCTCCGGCGGTAAGGTGAATGCGCCGAACGGCGCCCGTCTGCTGCAGAAGGCTGTGGCGCAGTGATGGTGGACGGGTTGGCCGGCCGCGCCGCCCGCATTCGGATTGCGCAAGCAGGTCCATCGAACTTTGCCGATCTGCAGACGATTGAAAGAGCAGCCTTCGCATCGCTCGCGGCTGCGGGCGGGGTGGCGGGCGAACCGGTGGTAAGCGCCAAGGACGATCTGCAAGCCTATTGCGACTCAGGCTTTTTGCTGGCCGCCTTTGATGCCGAAAGACCGGTTGCCTTTGCGGGTGGGCTGGTTCTGCACGATCGGCTGCATGTGGCGGAAATGGATGTCCATCCCGACTGGCAGCGCCTGGGTCTTGGCACGCGATTGCTGGAGGCACTGCTTGAGGCGGCAAAGGTCCGTCCCCTGCGCGGCGCTTCGCTGACGACGGATCGCTGGGTGCCGTTCAATGCGCCTTTCTACCGGCGCTTCGGCTTTGTCATTGTCGAGGCAAAAGACTGTCCGGATCACCTGGGAAAGATTGTGGCCCGGGAGGTGCGCATGGGTATTGATCCGCTGCGTCGGGTTGCCATGCTCCTTGATTTTTCCTGAGACGGATCAGGGACAAAGAGGCGGCGGGCCATCCAGCGGCCGCACCCGTTCCAGTAGCGTTTCCGCCGTCATGCCCGGACCGAGTTCCGCGGCCGCCCGGCCGTGCAGCCAGACGCCGGCCGCTGCCGCTTGGAAGGCGGGAACGCCCTGCGCCAGAAGCGCTCCGATGATACCGGCGAGAACGTCGCCGGAGCCGGCCGTCGCAAGCCAGGGCGGCGCCGTACCGTTGATCAGCACGCGGCCGTCCGGCGCTGCAATCACCGTGTCCGCCCCCTTATAGACGATGACACCGCCGGCCCGTTCCGCCGCCGCCAGGGCCCGCTCCACCTTGCCGCGCCGCCCGTCGGCGCCAAGATCCTGGAAGAGCCTGCCGAATTCGCCCTCATGCGGTGTCAGCACCAAGCGTGTTTGTCCCTCCCGAAACAGGTCGAACAGTTCCTGCGGATGGCTGGCGAAAGAGGTGATCGCATCGGCATCCGCGACCAGCGGATAGCGGGCCACGGCGCGGGCAAATTCCCGGGCGCGCTCGCCGACGCCGAACCCCGGGCCCAGCACGAAGGCGGAGATTTTTGCGCTTTCGCACCACTGGCGGAGTTCTTCGACCGTATCCACGGCGCGCAGCATCACTGCCGTCAGCGCGCTGGCCTGCACGGCCATCGCCGCCTGCGGCGCGGCAACTGTCACCAGACCGGCGCCGGCGCTGAGGCCCGCAGCCGCCGACAGGCGGGCGGCGCCGGTATGGGAGGGGCCGCCGCTGAAGACGGCCAGATGCCCGCGCGTATATTTGTGCGTGACCGCACTGAGACGCGGCAGGTCCTCGCCCCAGATCCCCGGGCCGTTCACCGCCAGACCGCCGGACACAGCCCGAATGATGCGGTGTGGGATGCCGATGTCGAAAACCTCGATCTCACCGCAGAGATCACGCCCCGGCATCAGCTGATGGCCGGGCTTGCGGGTCATGAACGTCACCGTCCGCGCAGCCTGAAAGGCCGCCCCCAGCACCAGACCACGCGCCCCGCACAGGCCAGACGGCAGATCGACGGCAAGGACCGGACATCCCGCCTCCGCTACGGTGCCGATCAGTCGGGCCACCTCTTCCGGAACCTCGCGCGACAGGCCGGCCCCGAACAGGGCGTCGATCACCACATCGCCGGCCTGCGGCCGGTATGCTGCAAGCGCGGCCGTGGGGATGGGGCAAAGATCGAACGCCTGCCGCGCATCCCCCTTCAGCCCTGACGGATCAGAAAGCGAATGGACGATGACCTCGGCGCCAGCCTCGCTGAGGGCCCGCGCGGCGACATAGCCATCGCCGCCATTGTTGCCGGGACCGCAGAGAACTGCAAAGCGACGCGCGCCCGGATAGGCGCGAAGCGCGCTCGCCGCCACCGCTTGGCCGGCCCTTTCCATCAGATCAAAGGAGGGGATGCCGGACGCTGCGGCTGCCGCATCCGCTCGTACCATTTCGTCGGGGGTGAGCAGAATTGATGCAAATGGAACCATGCCACCATTCAAGCGCAGGCAGCCGAAAACGCAACCCCGAATTTCCGGCAATAAATGCCTTATTTTCATGCATTTGAATAATTATACGCCACCACGATGTCGCAGTTTGCTCAACAGGTCAAAAGCACGATGGGAAGTTTCCACACAGGTCTTGCCACAGGCATCGCGAAACCATAGCCTGCCATGTGCATGCCAGCCAAGCTGCAATGGCTTGGCAGCCGGCAGAGGATTTCTGCCAAACTCGTCCTGGTTTGGCACGATACCTGCATCAACAAGGGCGAGCGGGCAATGGCCTGCTCCCAAGGGAGAAGCGGAGAGATATTTTCTCATGAAAAAGATCGAAGCGATCATCAAGCCTTTCAAACTCGACGAAGTTAAGGAAGCGCTTCAAGAGGTCGGACTGCAGGGTATCACGGTGACGGAAGCCAAGGGCTTCGGACGCCAGAAGGGACATACGGAGCTTTACCGCGGCGCGGAATACGTCGTGGACTTCCTGCCGAAGGTGAAGGTCGAAGTCGTTCTGGCCGACGAAAACGTCGATGCCGTGATCGACGCCATCCGCAATGCGGCCCAGACTGGACGCATCGGCGACGGCAAGATATTCGTATCCAACGTGGAAGAAGTCGTGCGTATCCGCACCGGTGAAACCGGGGTGGACGCCATCTGATCCTGCGCCACAAATCCGGCTTCAAAGAACCGGATAGAGCCACTATTTCATAATCCAAGGGAGAGACCATGACGACCGCAAGCGACATCATGAAACAGATCAAGGAGAACGACGTCAAGTTCGTCGATCTGCGCTTCACCGACCCCAAGGGCAAGCTGCAGCACGTCACGATGGATGTCGCGGCGGTTGACGAAGACATGTTCGCCGATGGCGTCATGTTCGACGGCTCGTCCATCGGCGGCTGGAAGGCCATCAACGAGTCCGACATGGTGCTGATGCCGGATCCGGCAACGGTTCACATGGACCCGTTCTTCGCCCAGTCGACCATGGTCGTCATGTGCGACATTCTCGACCCGGTCTCGGGCGAAGCCTACAACCGTGATCCGCGCGGCACCGCCAAGAAGGCCGAAGCCTATCTGAAGGCATCCGGTATCGGCGACACGGTCTTCGTCGGTCCTGAGCCGGAATTCTTCGTCTTCGACGACGTCAAGTACAAGGCGGACCCCTACAACACCGGCTTCAAGCTGGATTCGTCGGAACTGCCGTCGAACGACGACACCGATTACGAGACCGGCAACCTCGGCCACCGGCCGCGCGTCAAGGGCGGCTATTTCCCGGTTCCGCCGGTCGACAGCCTGCAGGATATGCGCTCGGAAATGCTGACGGTTCTCGCCGAAATGGGCGTGGTCGTTGAAAAGCATCACCACGAAGTGGCGTCTGCCCAGCACGAGCTCGGCGTGAAGTTCGACACGCTGGTGCGCAATGCAGACAAGATGCAGATCTACAAATATGTCGTGCATCAGGTCGCAAACGCCTATGGCAAGACGGCCACCTTCATGCCGAAGCCGATCTATGGCGACAACGGCTCGGGCATGCACGTGCACCAGTCGATCTGGAAGGACGGCAAGCCGACCTTTGCCGGCGACGAATATGCCGGCCTGTCGGAAACCTGCCTCTACTACATCGGCGGCATCATCAAGCATGCCAAGGCCATCAACGCCTTCACCAACCCGACGACCAACTCCTACAAGCGTCTGGTTCCAGGCTATGAAGCCCCGGTTCTGCTCGCCTATTCGGCCCGCAACCGTTCGGCCTCCTGCCGCATTCCGTTCGGCTCCGGCCCGAAGGCCAAGCGCGTCGAAGTGCGCTTCCCCGATCCCGCGCAGAACCCCTATCTCGGCTTTGCTGCCATGCTGATGGCCGGCCTCGACGGTATCAAGAACAAGATCCATCCGGGCAAGGCCATGGACAAGGATCTCTACGACCTGCCGCCGAAGGAGCTGAAGAAGATCCCGACCGTCTGCGCCAGCCTGCGCGAAGCGCTCGACAGCCTCGACAAGGATCGCAAATTCCTGACCGCCGGCGGCGTGTTCGATGACGACCAGATCGATGCCTATATCGAACTGAAGATGCAGGAAGTCATGCGTTTCGAAATGACCCCGCATCCGGTCGAATTCGACATGTATTACTCGATCTGATCACCGCTTGCGGCAGACCGGAAGAAGTGGAACCGGCAGGCATCGCCTGCCGGTTTTTTCGTGGACACATCCCACACGCGCTTTTTGCCGCGGCGCACAAAAAAGACGGTGTTTCCCGCCTCAAAACCTCAAATGTGCTGGTGCCTGCGCCCTCTTGATGTCAGTTTGATGAATGACCACATGTCATGCGAAAGGACGTTCGCATCATGAAACAGAGAAGCGCAAAGTTTACGATTGGTGAAGTGGTTCGCCACAAGGTGTTTCCGTTCCGCGGCATCGTGTTTGATGTCGATCCCGAATTTGCCAACACCGAGGAATGGTGGAACTCGATCCCGGCCGAAATCCGTCCCCACAAGGACCAGCCGTTTTACCACCTGCTCGCGGAAAACGACGAAACGGCCTATGTCGCCTATGTGTCGGAACAAAACCTCATCCACGATGAGAGCGGGGAGCCCCTGCGCAATCCGCATGTGTCGCAGATTTTCGATCGCGCCCCGTCCGGGCAGCTGCGCCCGAAAGCCATCCTGGCCCACTGACCGACACGGTCCTGTCGCACGATAGGGCCATTAAAAAACGACGCTGCGGTGGCCGCAGCGTCGTTTGGAATTCAGTCGACGACCGTCGGGTCCGTCGTATCAGTTGCCGGCCTTGGCAGCGTTCTGCGCGTCTTCCAACTTCTTGCGGGCTTCTTCCGCCTTCTTCTGCATGCCTTCCTGGAGGCTGCGCTGGCTTTCGGCGAGCTGCGACTGCGAGATTGCCGGACCATCGAAGACGCCGGTGAAGCCGTTCAGCGCAACCTTGATCGGGTTCGGCGCACGGCGAAAATTGATCGAGGTGAAGACCACCTCATTGCCCTTCTTCAGGCTGGCGATCATCGGATCCGTCAGCGGAATTTCAGCCGTGCAACGGTCGGGGATGCAAAGAACGTAATCGAGCTTCTGGCCCTTGCCACCATCGATCTGCATCATCACGCCCGGCTGAATGAGGCGAGCGGAGGGAACCGAGACCTGCAGGATCTTGCGGTTGACCTTGCCTTCGACCGTGATCAGGCCAACGGCGGTGATCAACTGTCCGTTCTGCGACAGAAGCACGTTCTGCACGGCGCAGACATCGCTGTCGTCCTGCTTTTCGCACGTCTTGAACCAGCCGAGCGGCGGAGCGCCTGCCGGTGCTGCAGCATTCTGCGCGAAAGCGGCGACCGGAAGTGCGCCGATGGAAAGTGCCAAAGCGGACATCGCCGTCCGCAGAACCTTGTTTGCCTTAAGCATCATACCAGAATCCGTCTCCTGAAAGCGGTTTTTTGGAGCAGTTGTCACCGCTCCGCGCCGGGGTCTTGGTCCACCACCTGTCGTTTAAATGAGGCAATTGAATGACCCGCGTGTTCGGGCGAATCTGTTACATCGCAGCGCCTGCGATATCCAGCACTAGTTTTGAAATTCGCTGGCTCCCCTCCAACTTTCCGGCCGCTATATTGGTCTTTGTCCGGCCTATGCGCTAGTTTGAGCCCGAATCGTCGAGAAGACCGAGAGGTATAGGATGCGCCGTCTGATCACCCTGTCGCTGGCAACCCTTCTGCTGGCCGGCCCGTTTGCCACGGGCCCCGCAGGCGCTGCACCCCAGCACGGGCTTGCCATGCATGGCGAGCCGGCGCTGCCACCCGGTTTCCAGCATTTTCCTTACGTCAATCCGGATGTGAAGAAGGGCGGCAGCATCGCCTACGGCGTGGTCGGCACCTTCGACAGCCTGAACCCTTTCAACCTGAAAAGCATCCGCACCACAGCCCGCGGCATCTGGGACAATATCTTCGGCAATCTGATCTACGAGACGCTGATGGTGCGCTCCTCCGACGAGCCGTTTACGCTCTACGGACTCCTGGCCGAAAGCGTCGAGACGGACGAGGCGCGCAGCTTCATCCAGTTCAACCTCAACCCGAAAGCCAAATGGTCCGACGGAGAACCGGTGACGCCCGAGGATGTGATGTTCTCGCTCGAAGTGCTGCGCGACAAGGGACGCACCCCGTTCAGCGCCCGCATGGTCCCGATCGAAAAAATGGAAAAGGTCGGCGAGCATGGCGTGCGCTTCACCTTCAATGGCAAGGCCGACCGCGAGTTTCCGCTCATCCTGGCAACCGGCACGCCGATCCTGCCCAAACACGCGGTGGATGTAGCCAGTTTCGACCAGTCGACGCTGAAGACACCGGTGGCGTCCGGCCCCTACCGCATCGCCTCGGTGCAGCCGGGGCAGAAGATTGTCTACGAGCGACGGCCCGACTACTGGGGGAAGGACATTCCCTCCAAGGTGGGTTTTGACAATTACGACCAGATTTCGGTTGAATATTTCCTGCAGGAAAACAGCCTGTTCGAGGCCTTCAAGAAGGGCGCGATCAACGTCTATCTCGAGGGCAACCCCACCCACTGGGCGCGCGCCTATGATTTTCCGGCGGTCAGCAGCGGCGATGTTGTGAAGGACGTCTTTTCGCCGAAACTGCCGACCGGCATGCTGGGCTTCGTCTTCAACCTGCGCCGCCCGATGTTCTACAATCCGGATGTGCGCGCGGCCCTGACGCTTGCGTTTGATTTCGAATGGGCCAACCGCAACCTCTTCGATGGCGCCTATACCCGCACGCAAAGCTACTGGCAGAATTCCGAGCTTTCCTCGCTTGGCCATGCCGCCGACGACAAGGAACTGGCGCTTCTGGGGCAGGCAAAGGACCGGATACCCGCCGATATTCTCGCCGGCACCTCCATGCTGCCGCAGACCGATGGCTCCGGCGGTGACCGCAAGGTGCTGCGCCAGGTGGTGGAGCGGCTGAAAAAGGCCGGCTACGCCATCGACAAGGGCCGCATGGTCGATGGCAGCGGGCGTCCGCTTGCCTTCGAAATCATGACGCAAAGTGCCGACCAGGAAAAGGTCGCCATCGCCTTCCAGCGCACGCTGAAGATGATCGGCGTCGAAGCCTCGATCCGCACCGTCGATGATTCGCAGTACCAGGCCCGCTCGGGCAGTTTCGATTACGACGTGATCATGAAGTCCTACCCCTCGTCGCTGTCGCCCGGCATCGAGCAGGTCGGGCGCTGGGCGTCCGATTCAAAGGACCGGCAGGGCAGTTTCAATTTTGCAGGCCTTGCTGATCCGGTTGTCGACCGCGTCATCCAGGCCATGCTGAACGCCCGCTCGAAAGAGGATTTCACCACGGCCGTGCGCGCCTATGACCGGCTGCTGCTGGCCGGCTTCTACATGGTGCCACTCTACCACATCCCCGAGCAGTGGGTGGCGCGCTGGCGCACCATTGCCCATCCCGATACGGTGCCGCTCTACGGCTACCAGCTGCCCACCTGGTGGGATGTCCGTGCGCAATAGCGCCGGTCTCGCCTCGCCCTCTTGAAGGACCCTTGCAATGGAAAAACTGACAATCGATCTCGTTTCGGACGTGGTCTGCCCCTGGTGCTATCTCGGCAAGGCGCGGCTGGAACTGGCGATCGCCGAGGTGCAGGACGAGGTCGGCATCGACATCAACTGGCGCCCCTATCGTCTTAATCCCGATTATCCGGCTGAAGGCGTCGACCAGAAGGCCGCACTCGAGGCAAAGCTCGGCGGCGCAGAGGCCGTGAAGCGCGGGCACGAGATGCTGACCGGGCTCGGCCGCGAGGTGGGTATCGCCTTTGATTTCGATGCGATCCGCATCGGCCCCAATACGCTGGACGCCCATCGGCTGATCCATTGGGCGATGATCGAGGGACGCGAGATCCAGGACAAGGTGGTCGACCGCCTGTTCAAGGCCAACTTCGAAGAGGGCAAAAATGTCGGCGACCATGCGGTGCTGCTGGCCATTGCCGAGGAGGCCGGCCTCGATCGCAGCGTCATTGCACCGCTTCTCGCCTCCGACGCCGACAAGGATACGGTGATTGCGGAAATCGAGGCGGCGCAGAAAATGGGCGTCAACGGCGTGCCCTTCTTCATCATCGACCAGCAATATGCCGTGAGCGGCGCCCAGACGCCGGATGTGCTGGCCAACGCCTTTCGCGAGATTGCCAAGGCCAAAGCCGAGGCCCGCGCCGGCATGAACTGAAACAGTCTCGTCTTTTGCCAAGCGCGATTGACGGGCCCGTCCATCGGACCTATCCCGGCAGGATAAGAACCTTGCCGGGATTTTTTGTGTGCGCGCCTCCGATTCGACCCTGAAGGGCGTCCTGATCGCCTTTGCCTGCTTTGCCGCCTACTCCTTCAGCGATGCCTCCATCAAACTGGTGGAGGGGCGCGTACCGCCCTTCCAGGCGGGCTTCATCGGAACCCTGGTCGGCGTCCTGGCCGTGCCCTTCCTTCTCAAATCCGGCGATCGCTGGACGGACATGGTGCGCACCACCAACCGCCCGCTCTGGCTGCTGCGCTTCTTCTGCTCGGCCATCGGCACCGTCGGCAGCATTGTCGCCTTCACGCATCTGTCGATGGCGGAAGCCTTCTGCCTGATCTTCCTGCTGCCGTCCTTTGCCACGATCATGTCGGTGATCTTCTTGAAGGACAAGGTCGGCGCAAAGCGCTGGGCGGCCGTGGCGCTCGGCTTTCTGGGAGTTCTGGTGGTGCTGCGTCCCGGCTTTCGCGAGCTGTCGTTTGCGCATCTGACAGCGCTCGCCTCCGGCTTTACCGCAGCCATATCCGTCATCATCTATCGCTATCTGGGACCGAGCGAAAAGAACATCTCGATGTATGGCGCCGGTCTTCTCGGCGGCATCAGCGTCTGCGCGGTCGCCATGCTGCCGAACCTCATGATGCCCGGCGCCTACGACATCCTGCTGATCGTCATCTTCGGCCTCCTCGCCGCCGTCGGCACCGTGCTTCTGATGGTTGCCTCCTTCTACGCGCCTGCGGCCGTCGTCACCCCCATCCAGTACAGCCAGATGCTCTGGGCGATCCTGCTCGGCTACCTCATCTTCGGCGATGGCGTGGATCTCTGGATGGGCGTCGGCATCGCCCTTATCGTCGGCTCGGGCCTGCTCACCCTGTCACGCGAACGCACCCGCGGTGTCGCCCTTCCCCCGCCCGTTGCCGGTCAGAGCGAAGCAACGCTTGCAGTGAAGCCGGAATCGGGCGACACGCGCGGCTGAGGCTTAGCCCTCAGCTTTTCCGCGCCAGTTCTGCCAGCTGCACCATGATCTGAGCTGCCGTGGCCAGCCGTTTTTCCGGCGTTGGCAGATCGCGCGAGAGCATGATCGAGTGGTCGGGGCGGATTTTGGCCATCGAGCCTTGCTTAGCGATATAGCCCACAAGGCCGGCCGGGTTCGGGAACTGCTTGTCGCGCAGTTGCAGCACGATCCCCTTCGGGCCCGCCTCGACCTTTTCCACATTGGCGGTGCGGCAGAGCGACTTGATGTAGACGACCTTCAACAGGTTCTGCACCTCGACCGGCATGGGTCCGAAGCGGTCCATCATCTCGGCGCCGAAGCCATCGATCTCCGACAGTTCCGTCAGCTCGCCAAGGCGGCGGTAGAGGCCCATGCGCAGGTGAAGGTCCGGCACATAGTTGTCAGGGATCATCACCGTGATGCCGACGGAAATCTGCGGCGACCAGCCGGTGTCGTGCACCTCATCGTCGCCCTTCACCTCGGCCACCGCCTCCTCCAGCATCTGCTGGTAAAGTTCGAAGCCGACTTCCTTGATATGGCCGGACTGCTCTTCGCCCAGCAGATTGCCGGCGCCGCGGATGTCGAGATCGTGGCTGGCGAGCTGGAAGCCGGCGCCCAGCGTGTCAAGCGATTGCAGCACCTTCAGGCGCCGCTCGGCGGTCGTTGTCAGCGTCTTGTTGACCGGCAGCGTGAAGAGCGCGAAGGCGCGCACCTTGGAGCGGCCAACGCGGCCACGCAGCTGGTAGAGCTGCGCAAGCCCGAACATGTCGGCGCGGTGGACGATCAGCGTATTGGCCGTAGGCACATCGAGCCCCGATTCCACGATTGTGGTCGACAGAAGCACATCATATTTGCCGTCGTAGAAGGCATTCATGATGTCTTCGAGCTCACCCGCCGCCATCTGTCCATGAGCGATCGCCACCTTCAACTCCGGTACGTCCGATTGCAGGAAGGCCTGGATTTCCGGCAGGTCGGCAAGCCGCGGGCAGACGTAAAAACTCTGGCCGCCGCGATAGTGCTCGCGCATCAGTGTTTCGCGGATGACCAGCGGATCGAAGGGCGAAATGAAGGTGCGAACCGCCATGCGGTCGACCGGAGGCGTGGTGATCAGCGACAGTTCGCGAACGCCGGTCATGGCAAGCTGCAGCGTGCGCGGGATGGGCGTGGCCGACAGCGTCAGCACATGCACGTCGCTCTTCAGCTCTTTCAGCTTTTCCTTGTGCTTCACGCCAAAATGCTGCTCCTCATCGATGATGAGAAGGCCGAGATTGGCGAACTTGATGCCGGTGCCGAGAAGCGCATGGGTGCCGACGACGATATCCACCTTGCCTTCGGATATGTCCTTCTTGGTCTGGTTAAGCTCCTTGGTGGTCACGAGCCGCGAGGCCTGTTCCACCCGGATCGGCAAGCCGCGGAAGCGTTCGCGAAAGGTCTTGAAATGCTGGCGGGCAAGAAGCGTCGTCGGGACCACGACGGCCACCTGCGCGCCGTTCATGGCGGCGAAGAAGGCGGCGCGCAGTGCCACTTCCGTCTTGCCGAAACCGACGTCGCCGCAGACGAGGCGATCCATCGGCCGGCCGGCAGCCAGATCCTCCCGCACCGAATCGATGGCATTCGCCTGATCTTCCGTCTCGTCATAGGGGAAGCGGGCGGCGAACTCGTCATAGAGCCCTTCGGGCGTCGCGAGAACCGGTGCGCGGCGGGTGATGCGGGTGGCGGCAAGCTTGATCAGCGCATCGGCCATGTCGAGCAGGCGCTTCTTCAGCTTGGCCTTGCGGGCCTGCCAGGCACCGCCGCCGAGCTTGTCGAGCTGGGCTTCGGCGGCATCCGAGCCGTAGCGTGACAGGAGGTCGATGTTTTCAACCGGCAGGAACAGCTTTGCCTGATCGGCATAATGCAGTTCGAGACAGGCCCTCGGCGCTCCCGCCGCCTCGATGGTGACGAGGCCGACAAAGCGGCCGATCCCGTGTTCGGCATGGACCACCAGCGAGCCTTCGTCGAGCCCTGCCACTTCCGAGATGAAATCGGCGCCGCGCTTGCGGCGCTTGGAGCGACGCACCATACGGTCGCCGAGAATGTCCTGCTCGCCGATGACGACGAGATCGCCCGTTTCGAAGCCACCCTCGAGCGACAGCACGGCCGCGGCCGCCTCGCCCTTCTGCAGCGTCTTCAGGTCGGAGAATTTTTCGATCTGGCGCACCCGCTTCAGGCCGCGCTCGTCCAGCACCTGCAGGAGACGGTCAAGCGAACCGGCGGACCAGCCGGTGATCAGCACCTTGGAGCCTTCGGCGCGCTTGTCGGCGATATGCTTGACGACGAGATCAAAGACGTTGACGCGCTCGTCGCGCTGCACGCGTTCGGCTTCCGCATCGGCTTGCGCCTTTGCCCAGCGCGGGCCGGCATGGGCATCGAGCGCCACCACGCGGCGCGCCTCACCGTCATGCTCGTTGAACGGCGTCAGGCGAAGGGCGCCGGCAGCATCAAGTTGCGCGGCAATGTCCTTGCCCGTCAGGTAAAGCTGGCCGGGAGACACAGGCTTGTAGGGGGCCGATTGCGCCGTCGTTCCCTTTCCGGTGCCGCCGGTGTTCTGGCGGGCGTCGAAATAGTCGAGAATGAGCTTGGAGCGCTCCTGGGCCGCCTCGCGTGCCGTGTGGTCGGTGACGATGCGAAAGCCCTTCAGATAGTCGAAGGCGGTTTCCAGCGTATCGTAGAACAGCGGCAGCCAGTGCTCCATGCCGGCGTAGCGGCGGCCTTCGGAAACCGCCTGATAGAGCGCGTCGTCACGGGTCGCCGCGCCGAAGGTCGACAGGTAGGCCTTGCGGAAACGGCTGATCGTATCCGGCGTCAGCGTCACCTCGCTCATCGGGTTGAGGTCGAGCGAGCGGGCCTGGCCCGTCGTGCGCTGGCTTGCCGGATCGAAGGTGCGGATCGTTTCCAGCGTATCGCCGAAGAAATCGAGCCGCACCGGCTCCTCTGTTCCGGGAACGAAAACATCGAGAATGCCGCCGCGCACGGCAAATTCACCCACTTCGCGCACGGTCGACACCCGGTCGAACCCGTTGCGCTCAAGGCGAGCGGCAATATCGTCCATGCGGACGACATTGCCGGGACGCGCGGAAAAGGCCAGGCTGTCGATCACCTCGGCCGGCGCGATCTTCTGCATCATCGCATTGACGGTGACGAGCACGATCGCCGGATGCGGCTTCTTGGCATGGGCAATCAGGCCCGACAGTGCCGTCAGCCGTCGCGCCGAGACATAGGCGCTCGGGGAGACGCGGTCATAGGGCAGGCAGTCCCAGGCCGGCAGCGTCAGCACCGGAATATCGGGCGCCAGGAAGGACAGCATCTGTTCGATATCAGCCATGCGCTGGCCGTCGGAGATCACATAGGCCACCGGCTGGCCGGTGCGCGCAAGCTCGGCCAGCAGCAGCGGCTCCATGCCCGCCTGCACATTGGCAATGGTGAGCCCCGCCGCAGACGCAGCGATCTTCTTTGCGTCGAAACCTGAAATCATTCCGGGCGACCGTGCTTTTCTTCAAGCGCCTCGATGGTGACGATGTCGAAATCCGGGCGATAGGCCATCAGGCGGGCAAACATAGGGGTCTGAAGACGGGCAGGCACCGGGTCGGCGCCGGTAATCCAGCGGTTCAGGTCCTGATCCTCTTCCGCCATGATCGCCTCGAACTCATCGAGTTCGGCGTCCGACAGGTCGGCAATATGGTTTTCGGCGAACTGGCCGAAGACGAGATCCATCTCGCGAATGCCGCGATGCCAGCAGCGGTAGAGCATCCGGCGGCGGCGGGGATCAAGATCAGCGCTGGAGCGCGACAGTCCGGTCATGAGCGTAAAACCTTTGTTGAGCCGCTGATATAGGATGAAAACTTCTCCGTGTCAGCCTTGCCAAGCGGCCAAATTCCAGCGCATTTTGCCGGCCATGCGTCCTGCCCTGCTTGATCCCCTGTTTGCCCCTGTCGGAAGCCTTGCCGGTATCGGCCCGAAACTGGCCGAGCTGATTGCCCGCGTCACCAATCGGGAGGATGCCGAGGACTGCCGTGTCGTGGACGTGCTCTTCCATGCGCCGTCCTCGATCATCGACCGGCGCAACCGGCCGGGGATTGCGCTTGCGCCGCAGGGCGCCATCGTCACCATCGAAGGCCGGGTCGACCGTCATCAACCGCCACCATCCGGCTCCAACATGCCCTACCGCGTCTTCCTGCACGACGAGACGGGCGAACTGGCGCTCACCTTCTTTCGCGCCAAGGGCAACTGGCTGGAAAAGGTGCTGCCGATCGATGAACGGGTGATGGTGAGCGGCAAGGTGGACTGGTTCAACGGCCGCCCCTCCATGGTTCACCCTGACCTGATGATGAAGGTGTCGGATGTCGGTGACATGCCGCTGGTCGAGCCGGTCTATCCGATGACCGCTGGCCTGATGCCGAAGGTCCTGCGCCGCGCGGTGGAGGGATCGCTTGCGCGCCTGCCGGAATTTCCCGAATGGATGGATCTGGCGCTTCAGCAGAAACAGGGCCTGCCCTCGGTCTCGGACGCCTTTCGCCAGCTGCACGATCCGCGCGACGCCCATGATCTCGATCCGCAGACGCCATCGCGCCGCAGGCTTGCCTATGACGAGTTGCTGGCGGGTCAGGTATCGCTGGCGCTGGTGCGCCAGAAATTGCGCAAGGTTGCCGGCCGGCCGATCCGGGTGAAGGGCACGATCGCCGCGGCCATCCGCGCCGCCCTGCCCTTTTCCCTGACCGGCAGCCAGAGCAAAGCCATCGACGATATCCGGGCCGATATTGCCAAGGACGAACGCATGCTGCGCCTGCTGCAGGGCGATGTCGGCGCCGGCAAGACGCTGGTGGCGCTGATGGCCATGGCCGATGCGGTGGAGGCCGGCGGCCAGGCGGTGCTGATGGCGCCCACCGAAATCCTGGCGCGCCAGCATTTTGCTACCATCAGCCGGTTCGGGCAGGCTGTCGGCCTGAAGGTCGAGGTACTGACCGGCCGCGTCAAGGGCCGCGAGCGCGACGCGGTGATGGAGCGCATTGCCTCCGGCGAGGCGCAGATCGTCGTCGGCACCCATGCGCTGTTTCAGGATGCCATCGTCTACAAGGACCTGATGCTGGCGGTGGTGGACGAGCAGCACCGTTTTGGCGTGCACCAGCGCCTGCGCCTTACCGCCAAGGGCATTTCCCCGCACATGCTGGTGATGACGGCAACGCCCATTCCGCGCACGCTGGTTCTGGCCGCCTTCGGCGACATGGATGTATCGAAACTCACCGAAAAGCCGGCCGGCAGAAAGCCGATCCAGACGGTCACCGTTCCGACCGAACGGACCGACGAGATTGTCGGCCGGCTGCGGGCCGCCCTTGCCGATGGCAAGAAAGCCTACTGGATCTGCCCTCTGGTCGAAGAGTCCGACGCGTCGGAGCTGATGTCGGCGGAAGAGCGTCACGCGGCGCTGGTCAAGGCACTGGGGCCGCAGTACGGCGCCCGGGTCGGCCTTGTCCACGGCCGTATGACGGGCGCGGAAAAGGATGCAGTGATGGCAGCCTTCAAGGCGGGCGATGTCCGCCTGCTGGTCGCAACCACCGTGGTCGAAGTGGGCGTCGATGTCCCCGATGCGACGATCATGGTGATCGAGCATGCCGAGCGCTTCGGGCTTGCCCAGCTGCATCAGCTGCGCGGCCGCGTCGGGCGCGGCGCGGACGCCTCCACCTGCATTCTTCTCTACAAGGGGCCGCTCAGCGAAACAGGGCGGGCACGCCTTTCCATCCTGCGCGACAGCGAGGACGGATTTCTGATTGCCGAAGAAGACCTGAAGCTGCGCGGCGAAGGCGAACTGCTCGGCACCCGCCAGTCCGGCACTCCGGGCTTTCGCATCGCAAGCCTGGAAGCCCATGCGGATCTTCTGGAAATCGCCCGTAAGGATGCCGCCTATCTTCTGGAAAAAGATCCGGACCTGACCGGCGAGCGGGGCCAGGCGCTGCGGGTGCTGCTCTATCTGCACCGGCGCGATGAAGCGATCCGTTTTCTGCGTGCCGGGTAAGGCGCACCAGACACAGACGTCACCAGCTGCAACGCGTGACATTTGCGGGCGTTTCTCACCGAATTTTCACCACGCGGCTTATTTGCCGCAGGAACTGCCAAGACAGCTGACCGGTTTGCCGCTCTGACTTGATAAACGTCATGTTTTCGACGCTTTCAACGCCTGCTGTCGCCTGACACATTCGGAGTTCACCATGTCCAGTAAAAGACCCATAGGCATCAAGGCCTATGACGCACCTGCCGGCGGCTGGGGCGCGCTTCGCGCCGTTGCCAAGACACTCGCCAGCCAGCAAATCGTCGCCCAAGGCAGCGCCACGCTGCGCAGGGCCAACCAGCCGGACGGTTTCGACTGCCCCGGCTGCGCCTGGCCGGACCCCCGCCACGCCTCCTCCTTCGAGTTCTGCGAGAACGGCGCCAAGGCCATCACCTGGGAATCGACGGCGAAGCGCGTCGGCCCGGAATTCTTTCACCAGCATTCGGTGAGCGAATTATGGACCTGGAGCGACCATAAGCTTGAGGATCAGGGGCGTCTGACGCAGCCGATGATCTATGACTCAACGCTCGACCGCTACCAGCCGATCGGCTGGGACGAAGCCTTCACGCGGATCGGTGAGGGCCTCAACGCGCTGGAAAGCCCGCATCAGGCGGAGTTCTACACATCCGGTCGCGCCTCCAACGAGGCGGCCTTCCTGTTCCAGCTTTTCGTGCGCGCCTACGGCACGAACAATTTTCCCGACTGTTCGAACATGTGCCACGAGGCGACCAGCGTCGGCCTGCCGCAGTCGATCGGCGTCGGCAAGGGCACCGTGCTGCTCGAGGATTTCGATGCGTGCGACGCCATTTTCAGCTTCGGCCATAATCCCGGCACCAACCATCCGCGCATGATGGCGACGCTGCATGACCAGGCGCGCCGCGGTGTGCCGATCATCGTCTTCAACCCGCTGAAGGAGCGGGCGCTCGAAAAATTCGCCTCGCCGCAGAACCCGGTCGAGATGGCGACGCTCTCCTCGACGCCGATCGCCTCGGCCTATCACCAGGTCAAGGCCGGTGGTGACCTGGCGGCGCTGAAGGGCCTGATGAAGGCCGTGTTCGAGCGCGACGACGAAAGTCTCGCCAGAGGCGAAGACGGCGTGCTCGACCGCGCCTTCCTAGCCGAGCACACACTGGGCCTCGAGACGGTGCGCCAGGATATCGATGCGACCGCCTGGGCGGAGATCGAAGACGTATCGGGCCTGTCGCGCGAGGCGCTGACGAGTGCCGCCGATATCTACATCAAGGCAAAGAATGTCATCGCCTGCTACGGCATGGGCATCACCCAGCACGCCCATGGCACGGAAAACGTCCAGCAACTGGCCAATTTCCTGCTGCTGCGCGGCAATATCGGTCGCAAGGGCGCCGGTATCTGCCCCTTGCGCGGCCATTCCAACGTCCAGGGCGATCGCACCGTCGGCATTACCGAAATCCCGACCGAGGCGCTTCTCACCGGTATGGAAAAGGCCTTCGGCTTCCGGCCGACCGGAGAAAAGGGCCATAATGCCGTCGAAGCGGTCGATGCCATCCATGCGGGCAGCGCCAAGGCGCTGATCTGCCTTGGCGGCAACCTTGCCGTTGCCATGCCCGATACGGACTACACGTTCGAGGCGATGCGCAAGCTTGATCTCTCCGTCCATATCGCCACCAAGCTCAACCGGTCGCATCTGCTGACAGGCAAGACGACGCTCCTGCTTCCCTGTTTCGGCCGCACCGATCTCGACGTGCAGGCCTCCGGTCCGCAATCGGTGACGGTCGAGGATTCCATGTCGATGGTGCATGCCTCGCGCGGCTTCCTCAATCCGCCCGGCCCGCTGCTGCGCTCGGAACCGGCCATCGTCATCGGCATGGCCAAGGCTACGCTTGGCGACCGCTACGGCATAGACTGGGACGGCATGCTGGAAAACTACGACCGCATCCGCGACAAGATCGAAATCGTCTTTCCCGACTTTGCCGGCTACAATGCCCGTGTGCGGGTGAAGGGTGGCTTTCGCCTCACGGTCGGGGCCTCCGACCGGGTATGGAACACATCGACCGGCAAGGCGATGTTTCTCGTCGCCCGCGGCCTGCAGGAGGACGGCGAGCGCCTGGCCGACGACGCGCTGGTGCTCACGACTCTGCGCGCCCACGACCAGTACAACACGACGATCTACGGCATGGACGACCGTTACCGCGGTGTTTTCGGGCGCCGCGACATCGTCTTCATGAATGCCGAGGATCTTGCCGAGCGCGGCCTTGCCGAGGGTGACCGGATCGACGTGCGCTCTCTTGTGTCGGGCGATGGCCGGGCGCGCGGCGTCGAAGGCTATACCGCCGTCGCCTATGACCTGCCGCGCGGAACGATTGCCGGCTACTATCCGGAGATGAACGCGGTCATCGCCATGGCCGATCATGACAAGCGTTCGGGCACGCCGGCCTATAAGGGCGTGCCGGTCAAGGTCTCGGCGTCCAACCCCGCCTGAACGACAATGGCCCCGGCGCAGCGCACCGGGGCCATTGCTTGCTTGCCTTTGCGAAGGGCCGCTGCGGATCAGAAGCTTACTTCGCCATGCCCGGCAGCGTGACGCGGAACACCTGGAACATGGTGTCGACGTCCGCACCGCCTTCGGCCTTGTAGGCGGCGCCCACCTGGAAGCCGTCCTGCGTCAGGAAGTCGTTGTCATTGGCGACAAAGAGGAAGTAGTCGTCCGGAGCCGACGGGTCGAGAACACTTGCAATCGACATGGCTTCCCACTTTTCCGACAGGTTGTTCTTGTCGTTCGGCGCACCATTGTGCAGGCCGAAACGAGCCAGATCAGCCTGATCGTTGAGGTCGATGAAAGGCGCAACCGTCGCAGGCTTGACCGATGCATCCACCACGCCCTTGGGCGCAACCGGCTTCAGGCCGTCGAAATCGCTATTGGCGATGTCGGTGGCGGACGAAAGATCAACCAGATCGATCTTGCGATAGACGGAGGTGTCGCCCTTCAGGCCCTGGCCATTGTTGCTGTCGCGGGCCAGCATCAGGAAAGCCTTTTCGGACAGGGCCAGGATTTCGCTCTGGGCAGCGACGGCCACCTTGCCCTTGTTGTCGAAGGTCGGCAGCGGCACGACATATTCATGCACCAGTTTCAGCTTCGAAACATCGCTGGCATCGTAGACCAGTGCGCGGGTGTTCATGCGGGTCGAGGAGGAATCGCCGCCATCCTGACGGGTGGCCGATTGCAGGAGGGCAATCACGAACTTGCCGTCCGGCGTGATCGACAGGCCTTCAAGCCCCTGGTTGTTCTGGCGACCGGTGTCGGGATCCTTCGGGTCGGGCTTCTTGCCGGCGGCATCGACATTGTTGGAGGAGAAGTTCAGCGCATCCTTGCGCATCGGCAACAGCGCCTTCGGCGGCTGCGTGGCGGCAAGAAGCTTGCCGTCGGCACCGAAGCGATAGATGTAGGGGCCGTATTCGTCGCTGATCAGCATCGAGCCATCCTTCAGCAGCACAACGGCTTCCGGATCGAGCGAGACCTTGCCGGTGCGGGCTTCCGGAAGCGCCGGAAGATCGCCGGCTGCCGCGCGCACGCCCGATTCCGGATCAAGCCCGGTCATGTTCTTGCCCTGGTTGTCGAGAAGCAGAAAGGTATCGGCAAGCTTTGCCTGAAGGCCGGTCTGCTGCTTGTCGGCCGCAAGCGTCGTTCCGGCGGCGGCCGGCGTCAGGCGCAGTTCGATGCGGTTGATGCGGGTATTGTAATCCGTGGTCCCTTCGACGTTATAGCCACGGTCGGGCAGCAGCCAGAGCGCGCCGGTATAGGCATCGCCATCCTTCTTCCAGCTCTTGGTGTCGAAGGCCATGCCGGAGCCGGAGCCGAAGGTCTCGCCGAACTTGTCCTTGAGGTTTGCCGGCATGCGGCCGATGGCGACAAGGCCCTTGTTGGCAATGGTGATGCCGGCCGCGCTGACGCTGCCTTCGGCAAAGGCGGCAACGGGCGACAGTGAGATGGAGGCGGCAAGCGCCATCTTCAGGCAATGCGAAACACGAATGGGAGAATGGCGCATGATGCGAGCCCTCTGGACAGATTTCGGGAGGGGCACGCTGCCTGACGGCTTGAATGACGGACCGAATGGCGAAAGAGATACACCCCTCCTCCATCCGCCTGGAACGCCCCCTGATCCAGTCTCTAGGGGGACAATATGACAACGGGATGAAGGTTTTGTCGCGCCAGCGCTTCAGGCGGGCTCGGGTGTCTCATCGCCCGGCCGTTCGGTCAGCAAGGGCGTCTTCGGCGTCCAGGGCGGTGTAATGAGCGCGCCCGAGATCAGAAGCTTGGCGGCATCCTCCGGCGTCATGTCGAGCATGATAATGCGGCTTTTCGGCACGAAGAGCAGAAACCCCGCCGTCGGCACCGGCGTTGGCGGCAGGAAGACGGCAATCATCTCCTCGCCGTCCGCGTTGAGGCGGGCGGCAACCTCGCCTTGCGCCTGCGCCGAGATGAACACCAGCGCCCAGGTGCCGGGGCCGGGAAACTCGATCAGGCCGACCTTCTTGAACGAGGTGGACTGGTCCTTCAGCACGGTTTCAAAAATCTGCTTCAGGCTTTTGTAGAGCGTGCGCACCAGCGGCGTGCGGTGCAGGATGGATTCGCCAAACTTGACCACCGAACGGCCGATCAGGTTCTTGCCGAGGAAGCCGATCAGAGTGATGAACACCATGGCGATCAGAAGCCCGGTGCCCGGTATGGCTATATCGAAATAATACTGCGGGTTATAGCGCTCCGGGATATAGGGCGTCACCCAGCTGTCGGCCCAGTCGATGAAGGCGAACGTCAGCCAGATGGTGATGGCAAGCGGGGCGCAGATGATGAGGCCGGTCAGGAAATTGTTCCGCAGCCGGCCGGCGAGCGTTATGCGTTCCGGGCTATCCGTCATCTCGATCCGTCATTCATGCTGCATCGCCGTAAAAGTCGGGTGAGACCGGACAATGAAGGAGCGCTCCGCCCCCCGCAAGGGCAGAGCCGCCGAATTGTCACTGACGAACGCACGATCAACCAGCCGTGATGACGCCGCGCGCCTATTCCACCGTGACGGACTTCGCCAGATTGCGCGGCTGATCGACATCCGTGCCCATGAAGACGGCTGTATGATAAGCAAGGAGCTGGATCGGCAGGGCAAAGATCATCGGCGAAATCACCTCGTCCACCACGGGCAGCACAATGGTTGCCATGGTCGGCAGTTTCGAGGCAGCCGCCCCCTTCTCGTCGGTGATGAAGATGATCTTGCCGCCGCGGGCTGCCACTTCCTGCATGTTGGAAACGGTCTTTTCAAAGAACCGGTCATGCGGGGCAATGACGATGACCGGCATGTTTTCGTCGATCAGTGCGATCGGACCATGCTTCAGCTCGCCCGCCGCATAACCTTCCGCGTGGATATAGGAAATTTCCTTGAGTTTTAGCGCCCCTTCGAGCGCCAGCGGGTAGCTGGTGCCACGACCGAGATAGAGCACATCCTTGAACCGCGACAGGTCGCGCGACAGGCTTTCCATCTGCGGCTGAACAAGGTTCAGCACGCGGCTCATCACGCGCGGCATCTCGATCAGGTGGCGCACCAGAGCCTTTTCGTCCGCCTCCGACAGCGTGCCACGGGCGCGGCCGGCCTGGATGGCGAGCGATGCCAGCACCGCGAGCTGGCAGGTGAAGGCTTTTGTCGATGCTACGCCGATTTCAGGCCCGGCCAGGATCGGAAACACCGCATCGGCTTCCCGCGCAATGGTCGATTCGCGCACGTTGACGATGGCGCCGATCGCCAGCCCCGCCTCCTTGCAGTAGCGCAGCGAGGCGAGCGTATCGGCCGTCTCGCCCGACTGCGAGATGAACAGCGCTGCCTGATCCGACGACAGCGGCATTTCGCGGTAGCGGAATTCCGAGGCCACGTCGATTTCCACCGGCAGGCGCGCATAGCGCTCGAACCAGTATTTACCGATCAGGCCGGCAAGATAGGCCGTGCCACAGGCGGACACGGCAAGGCTTCTCACCTTGGCAAAATCGATGGCGGCGCCTTGCGTCTTCACCGTGCCGCCTGCGAAATCCACATAATGGCTCAACGCATGCGAGATGATTTCCGGCTGCTCGTAGATTTCCTTTTCCATGAAGTGGCGGTGATTGCCCTTGTCGACCATCAGCGCGGCCGATTGCGAGATCTGCATCGGACGCGAGACAGGCTTTCCGGCGTAATCCGTGATCGAGACACCGCGCGCCGTCATCACCGCGCAATCGCCATCGACCAGATAGGTGATGCGATTGGTAAAGGGTGCAAGCGCGATGGCGTCGGAGCCCAGAAACATCTCGTCCCTGCCGTGGCCGATGGCAAGCGGCGGCCCGAAACGGGCACAGAGGATCGTTTGCGGATCATCGGCAAACATCACCACCAGCGCATAGGCGCCCGTCACGCGGTTCAGCATGGCAAGCATGGCGGCCCGATGATCGAGGCCCTCGCGGGTATAGCGCGCAAGCAGATGCGCCACCACTTCCGTATCGGTCTGGCTTTCGAAGACAGCGCCTTCGGCCAACAATTCGTCGCGAAGCTCGGAAAAATTCTCGATGATGCCGTTATGAACGACCGCCACGCCTTCGACGAAATGCGGATGCGCATTCGTCTCGTTCGGCACGCCATGGGTTGCCCAGCGCGTATGGGCAATGCCGATCTCTCCGGGCAAGGGTTCGACGGACAGCTTCTTTTCGAGGTTGAAGAGTTTTCCCTCGGCGCGGCGGCGCTCCATCACGCCGTCATGGATCGTGGCGACACCGGCCGAATCATAGCCCCGATATTCGAGCCGCCGCAACGCATCGACCAGCCGCTCCGCCACCGGCGCCTTGCCGACGATGCCAACGATACCGCACATAGATGAACCTCATTTTCTTGGTCGCGCCTGGCGCGAATTCCTAGCCGAGCGCGTGGCAGACGCAATCGCTCCGGCGGTCAATTTCCGTATCGAACGGTAATGTGGCCGGGTTCAGGCACTGGCCTTGCGGCTCGCCTTCAACGCCTGTGCCCGTTCGCGCACGGCCTTCGCGCGCTCCGGCTTCACCTCTTGGCGCGCGCGGCCGAAGGCCAGCGCATCGTCCGGCACGTCCTGTGTGATGACGCTGCCCGACGCGACATAGGCGCCATTGCCGATGGTGACAGGCGCCACCAGCGCGGAATTGGAGCCGATGAAGGCATTTTCGCCGATCCGCGTCTCGCTCTTGTTGAAGCCATCGTAATTGCAGGTAATGGTGCCGGCCCCAATATTGCTGCCGGCGCCGATGATGGCATCGCCGATATAGGTGAGATGGTTCACCTTGGCGCCGGCGCCGATCTCGGCCTTCTTCACCTCGCAGAAATTGCCGACCTTGGCGCCCTCGCCGAGATGGGCGCCGGGCCGCAGGCGCGCAAACGGGCCGACCGTTGCACCGGACGCCACATGCGACCCTTCCAGATGCGAAAAGGCATGGATGACCGCCCCCGATTCGACGGTCACGCCCGGTCCGAAGACGACATTCGGCTCGATCAGCACATCCTGCTGAAGCACGGTGTCATGGGCGAGAAACACTGTTTCCGGCGCAATCATCGAAACGCCCGACAGCATCACCTCATGGCGGCGGCGCTGCTGCCAGCTTGTCTCCAGAAGCGCAAGTTCGGCGCGCGTGTTGCAACCGGCAAGCTCTGCCTCCGGCGCATCGATGGCGACGACGCGGCCGCCATCAGCCCTCGCGATTTCCACGAGATCCGTCAGGTAATATTCGCCCTTGGCATTGCTGTTGCCGATCTTTTCCAGCCATTCGAGCGCGCGAGCGCCGTTGATGGCCATCAGACCGCTATTGCACCAGGTGACGCTGCGCTCCTCGTCGGTTGCGTCCTTCTCCTCGCGGATCGCCACCAGTTCGCCGTCCTTGACCAGAAGCCGGCCATAACCGAAAGGCTTTTGCGTATGAAAGCCGATCACCACGACATCGGCGCCTTCGGCCAGTTTCTCGCGGGCCGACAGAAAGGTTTGCGGGCGCACCAGCGGCACGTCGCCATAGGTCACCACAACGTCATCGAAGCCTTGCGCAATCGCCTCACGCGCCATCAGCACCGCATGGCCAGTGCCGCGGCGCTCCGTCTGCAGGAAGCTTTCGATCTTCACACCGTCGGTTTCGGCGGCCTTTGCCACTGCCTGCGCATCACGCCCGAGCACCAGCGCGGCATTCTCCATTCCGGCGCCGCCTACGGCGCGCATGACATGGCCAATCATCGAAAGCCCGGCAATCGGGTGAAGAACCTTCGACATGGAGGACTTCATCCGGGTGCTGTCACCGGCGGCGAGGATTACGGCGAGGCAGGTGCGGGGCATTGCGGTCTCCATGAACGTCTGTGCGCGCTTCATATCAGCAGTTTCGCGCAGGCGCCAACAGGCAGTGCGATCCTTCCACTCGTTACCTTTCTGCGTGCATTGTCTGTTTTGTGCACATCAGTTCCCGGCATGCGAAAAGGGCGTCCTGGGGGCGCCCTTTTCCATAGTCGTTCATCGGGAGCGACCGGGCAAAGCCCGGCGAACCGCCTGCATTTTACTGCGGCAGCTTGTCGTCGACGCCCTGCACGTAGAAATTCATGCCGAGCAGCACGCCGTCTTCGGCCTTCTCGCCGGCCTTCAGCCAGGCCGAACCATCCTGCTTGTTGATCGGGCCGGTGAAGGGATGGAGTTCGCCGGACTTGATCTTGGCTTCGGTTTCTTCGGCCATCGCCTTCACGTCGTCAGGCATGTTCGTATAGGGCGCCATGGTCAGGATGCCGTCCTTCAGGCCGTCCCAGATCTGCTCGGACTTCCAGGTGCCGTCCAGCAGCGCCTTGGTGCGCTTGATGTAATAGGCGCCCCAGGTGTCGACGATGGCGGTCAGCTGCGTCTTCGGGCCGGCGGCGATCATGTCGGACGCCTGACCGAAGGCCAGGATGCCGCGTTCGGCGGCAACCTGCATCGGAGCCGTCGTATCGGTATGCTGCGTCAGCACGTCGACGCCCTGGTCGATCAGCGCCTTGGCGGCATCGGCTTCCTTGCCCGGGTCGAACCAGGTGTTGGCCCAGACGACCTTCAACTTGAAGTCCGGGTTGACCGACTTCGCACCCAGTTCGAAGGCGTTGATGCCCATGACGACTTCCGGGATCGGGAAGGAGGCGATGTAGCCTGCTACACCCTTCTTCGACATCTTGGCAGCAATCTGGCCCTGGATATAGCGGCCTTCATAGAAGCGCGAATTGTAGGTAGCGAGGTTTTCCGCGGCCTTGAAGCCGGTGGCGTGCTCGAACTTCACCTTCGGGAACTTTGCCGCAACCTTCACGGTCGCATCCATGAAGCCGAAGGACGTGGCATAGACCAGGGAGCAGCCGGAGCGGGCCATGCGCTCGATGGCGCGCTCGGCGTCCGGGCCTTCCGGCACGCTTTCCAGATAAGGCGTCTCGATCTTGTCGCCGAGTGCCTTCTGCAGCTCCTGGCGGCCAAGATCATGCGCCTGCGTCCAGCCGCCATCGGTCTTGGTGCCGACATAGATGAAACACACCTTGGTCTTTTCCTGCGCCTCGGCGCCCACGGTGAAGCTGCCAAGCGTGGCAGCCGTGGCGGCAAGTGCGATAATCAGCTTCTTCATATTCAACCCCTGTTTGGCTCGAAGCTACGGTATGGATGGTGCCGCCTCAGCGGTCCGGAACGAAGGGTTTCCCCAGGCAAGCCGGCGTATTGATGAGCGTTGTGCGGCGATTATGCGAGATGATGATGAGAACGACAATAGTGACGGCGTAAGGCAGCATCGAGAGAAACTGCGAGGGAATGCCGATGCCAAGGGCCTGGGCATGCAATTGCAGGATGCCGACCGCGCCGAAAATATAGCCGCCGGCCAGGACCCGCCACGGACGCCAGGAGGCAAAGACAACGAGGGCAAGCGCAATCCAGCCGCGGCCGGCCGCCATGTTCTCCACCCATTGCGGCGTGTAGACGAGCGACAGCTGCGCACCGGCCAGCCCCGCACAGGCACCGCCGAACATCACGGCGAGATAGCGCGTGCGCACCACATGGATGCCGAGCGCGTGGGCCGAGCCGTGATTGTCGCCGATGGCGCGCATTTTTAGGCCCGTGCGGCTCCTGAACAGGAACCAGTGAACCCCGACCACCAGCGCAATCGACAGGTAGAAGGTGATATCCTGGGCAAACAGCAGGCGGCCGATGAAGGGAATGTCCGACAGCACCGGAACCACGATCGGCTGCAGCTTGACACCGGGAATACCGACGAAACTTTCGCCGATCTGGCCAGAAAGCCCGAGACCGAGCAGCGTCAGCGCAAGCCCCGTCGCCACCTGGTTTGCCACGAGCGTCAGCGTCAGGAACCCGAACAGCAGCGAGAAGGCTGCCCCTCCCAGAATGCCGCACAGCACGCCGAGAACCGGTACGCCTGTGAGATAGGAGCCGGCAAAGGCGCAGACCGCACCCATGATCATCATGCCCTCGACGCCGAGGTTCAAGACACCGGCGCGTTCCGTCACCAGTTCGCCGACGGCTGCAATGACAAGCGGCGTGGCAGCCGTGACGATCGTCAGAAGAATGGCTTCGAACATCGTCAGGACCTCACGTCAACATTGCGGCCGGTGCCCAACACCAGGCGAACGCGGTAGAGGATCAGCGTATCGCAGGAGAGGACAAAAAACAGAAGCAGGCCCTGGAACACCCGCGTCACCTTGTCCGACACGCCGATCGACAGCTGCGCTGCCTCGCCGCCGAGATAGGTGAGCGCCAGCACGAAGCCCGAGGCGATGATGCCGAGCGGATTGAGCCGCCCGAGAAACGCAACGATGATGGCGGTAAACCCGTAGCCGGGCGAAATGCTCGGCTGCAGGTGGCCGATGGAGCCGGACACTTCCGAAATTCCGGCGAGCCCGGCCAGCGCCCCCGACAGCATCATCGAAAACCACACCATGCGCCGGGCCGAAAAGCCGGCAAAACGCCCTGCCCGCTCCGAGCGCCCGAGGACCGTGACTTCAAAGCCCTTCAGCATGAAGCGCATCATGAACCAGAGGGCAAGCGCTGCCACGAGCGCAAAGACGATCGCCCAATGGGCGCGCCCCGATGCCAGAAGCTCCGGCAGCACCGCTTCCGGCGCAAAGCTGATCGTCTGGGGGAAATTGAAGCCCTTCGGATCACGCCACATGCCGCGCACCAGCCAGTCGAGAAACAGCTGGGCAATATAGACGAGCATCAGGCTCGTCAGGATCTCATTCGTGTTGAAGCGCGTCTTCAACAGTGCCGGAATGCCGGCATAAAGCGCGCCGCCCAGCATGCCCATGACAAGCATCAGCGGCAGCACCAGAACCGAATGCCACTGCGGTACCAGAACCGGCAGGATCGAGCCGCAGATGGCGCCGATGGTGAACTGCCCTTCCGCGCCGATATTCCAGTTGTTGGAGCGATAACAGACGGAGAGGCCGACCGCGATGAGGATCAGCGGCGCGGCCTTGATCGCCAGTTCATGCAGCGACCACACTTCCAGCAGCGGATCGATGAAGAAACTGTAGAGCGCGTAGAGCGGATCCTTGCCGAGCATGAGGAACATCAGTGCACCGGCCAGAAGCGTCAGCACCAGCGCTAAAAGAGGCGAGACGACGGAAAACAGGCCGGAGGCGCTGGCACGCCGTTCCAGTTCAATGCGCATGGACGGCCTCCCGCGGGCTGGTGGAATCATGAATGCCGCCCATCAACAGGCCGATCTTCTCCAGCGTCAGTTCGCCCGCTGCATAGGGCCTCGACATGCGTCCCTCGGAAATCACCGCAATACTGGTCGCCACCTCGAAAATCTCGTCGAGATCCTGGCTGATCACCACGACGGCCGAGCCGGCGCGCGCAAGGTCGATCAGCGCCTGGCGGATGCGACTGGCGGCCCCGGCATCCACCCCCCAGGTCGGCTGGTTGACGATGAGGACCTGCGGCTTGCGATCGAGTTCGCGGCCGATGATAAATTTCTGCAGATTGCCGCCCGACAGCGAACCGGCGGCGGGGTCGTCGCCGCTCTTGCGCACATCCATCTCGCCGCAGATCCGCTTTGCGATGGAGCGGATGACATCATGACGGATGACGTTAAAGACGCCGCCCGACAGGAATGCCTTGCGGTCGGATGTACTGCGCGACAGCAGAAGATTGTCGGACAGCGCCATGTCGGAGACGGCGGCATGGCCATGACGCTCTTCCGGCACGAACCCGGCGCCCAGCAGCCGGCGCCCGTTGATGCCGGTGCGCCCGACCGGACGGCCACAGATCTCGATCGCATCGTCCTGCGGCACCGTGACCTCGCCCGACAGCGCGTCGAACAATTCCCCCTGCCCGTTTCCGGCCACGCCCGCAATGGCGACGATTTCGCCTGCGCGCACCTGCATGGAGATGCCGGACAATGTAACGGCAAACGGCGTGCGGGCGGGAACGGCAAGGTCCTTTACCGAGACCAGCACGTCGCCAAGCGGCGTATCGGACGCCCGTTCGACGCCGGCCACGTCAGAGCCCACCATCATGCGCGCCAGCGACGCCGGAGTCTCGCGGCGCGGATCGCAGGCGCCCGTCACCTTGCCGTGGCGCAAAACGGTCGCCCGGTCGCAGATGCGCTGCACTTCTTCCAGCCGGTGGCTGATGTAAAGAACCGACCGCCCCTCCGCCTTCAGCTTGAACAGCGTTTCGAACAGCCGGTCGGCCTCCTGCGGCGTCAGCACCGAGGTCGGCTCGTCGAGGATGATCAGCTTCGGGTTCTGCAGGAGCGCCCGCACGATCTCGATGCGCTGGCGCTCGCCGACGGAGAGATCAGCCACATGGGCGTTCGGGTCGAGCGGCAGGCCATAGTCACGCGACAGGTTTTTCGCTTCCTCGGCGATCTTTGCCAACGGGATTTTCGGATCGAGCGAGAGCGCGATATTTTCAGCGACCGTCAGCGCCTCGAACAGCGAGAAATGCTGGAAGACCATGCCGACACCGAGCGCGCGTGCCTCGCCGGGTGAGCCGATGACAGCCGGCTTGCCTTGCCAGACGATCTGCCCCTCGCTCGGCTGCAGAACGCCAAACAGCATCTTCACAAGGGTCGATTTGCCGGCACCGTTTTCACCCAGCAGCGCGTGGATTTCCCCCGGCGCGATCGACAGATCGATACCGTTGCAGGCGGCAAAACTTCCGAAATATTTGGTCAGTCCCCGGACCTTCAGAAGCGTACCCGCTTCCGGAACCTGCGCTTCGCTCACTCACATCCCCTCATCCACCCTGGGCCAACCTTCTGCGAGGTTTTGACGGCTGCCAAGGCGTGTCCTGTGTTTGCCGTCTCCATGCGGCATAGAACTCGATTGATACTCGTTTTGGTGCTGTGCACAACAGGAAAGTCCAGCTTTCCCGGCGCTTTACTTGGATTTTCCAAGACTGGGGAAAAGCTGCAGCACGCCGCCGATGGCGTAGAGATAAAGGCCGGTGACCACCACGCCCCAGACCAGCCAGGCGGGTGAATCGAAATGCAGCAGAAGCGAATAGGCCGACAGCGCGCACCACAGGAGAAAGATGCTAAGATTGAGCCGGCGCAGCCGCTTCACCCGCACCGGATGCAGGAAATTGATGGGAAGGAAGGTGAAGAAGACAGACACCATGACGACGATCAGCGCGGTCATTTCGCTGGCCTTGATGACGAAGAGCGTCAGAATCACCATGTTCCAGACGACCGGGAAGCCGGAGAAGAAATACTCCTCCGTCTTCATGCCCGTATCGGCATAATAGATGGCACTGGAGACGACGATCATGCCGGCCGCGACAAAGGACCAGGTCTCGCCGATCATGCCACTCTGGTAGAGCGCAAACGCCGGCAGCAGGACGTAGGTCACATAGTCGATGATGTTGTCGAGCGTATCGCCCGACCAGTTGGGCAAAACTTCCTTGACGCGCACCTTGCGGGCGATCGGCCCGTCGATGCCATCGATCAAAAGCGCCAGCCCCAGCCACCAGAACATGTCGACGAAGCGGTGTTCAGCCGCCGCGACGACGCCGAGAAAGGCGAGGAACGATCCGGATGCGGTCAGCACATGGACCGAAAATGCCCGGATTTCGGCATAGGGCACTTTGCGGTAATTGAAGATTCGCCTGATCACGCCCTGCTCCGGAGCTTAAAAATCGAACGGCTGATATGCGGCCAATCGGCGCGCTTTGCAACATCTGCGTCGCAAACGGAGGACACGGCCATGGATAAGTGTCACAAGTTTGCCTAGATAGAAGACGGGCGGTAGAGGCCTCCTTAGCGGCCCTGGGGCGGCCCTGGGGCGACGAAGGGGCGGCAAAGTGGGCCAAGACACCGCGTGGTCAGTTCGCCCTCTCAGGAGCGGGACATGAAGAAGTATCAGGTCATGAACGAGTTCGACATTGCAGTTGTGGGTGAGGGTCTGGCGGGATCGGTGGCAGCGTTCGCGCTGGCCCGGGCCGGACGCAAGGTGGCGCTGGTGGCGCCGCAGATCAACCGGCAGGACCGGCGCACGACTGCGCTGATGGATCAATCGGTGCGCTTCATGGACAGCCTCGGCCTGTGGGATGCCATTGCGCCGGACGCCTCCGCCCTCTCGACCATGCAGATCCTCGATGGCACCAAGCGACTGTTTCGGGCGCCGCCGGCGCAGTTTCGTGCAGCCGATCTCGGGCTGGCCGCTTTCGGCTACAATATCCCAAACCGGGCGCTGATGGCCGTCCTTGGCGAAGCGCTTGCCGCCGAAAAGAATATCACGCGGATCGATGCAAGCCTTGAGCATCTGGACCTTGCGAGCGATGGCGCCGTTTTGACGCTTGCGGGCGCAGATACCATGAAGGCCGGTTTCGTGGTCGGCGCAGACGGGCGCGGATCCACGGTGCGGCAACAGGCCGGCATCGGCACGCGCCGCTGGGCCTATCCGCAGACGGCCGTCGTTCTCAATTTTTCCCACGAGCAGCCGCATGGCAATGTCTCGACCGAATTTCACACCGAAACCGGCCCCTTCACGCAGGTGCCGCTGCCCGGCAGCCGCTCCAGCCTGGTCTGGGTGGAGAAGCCGGCAGAAGCCGAGCGCCTGCTGGCGCTGTCACCGGAGACGCTTTCGCTCGAAGTCGAGCAGCGCATGCAATCCATGCTCGGCAAAGTGACGGTCGAGGAAGGGGTCGAATCCTGGCCGCTCTCCAGCCTCATCTCGGACCGTTTCGGCAAGGGGCGCGTTGCCCTCATCGGCGAGGCCGCGCATGCCTTTCCGCCCATCGGCGCGCAAGGGCTGAACCTATCGCTGCGCGACGTCATGGAACTCGCCAATCTCCTGAAGACGGATGGCACTGCGGCCGTTGCCGCCGACACCGGCGACCGCTTCAACCGTCACCGCCGGCCGGACATCATGACGCGTACCTTCGGGGTCGATCTCCTCAACCGCTCGCTGCTGTCGGATTTCCTGCCGATGCAGGTAGCGCGTGCCGCCGGTCTCCACATGCTGACGGCCATCGGGCCGCTGCGCAATGTGCTGATGCGCGAAGGTATCGAGCCGGGTCGCAGCCTGCGCGAATTCGCAGGCGGGCTACGGCATCCCTTCTCCGCCAAGAAAACCGGATGAGATGAGGTAAAGCACCGCCGGCAGCGTGGCGATGGAGAGGACGGTGGTGATCAGCACGGTTGCCGAGGCCCTCTCCTGCCAGACGCCGTAGTGCTGGCTGATGACGAAGACATTGGTCGCGGTCGGAAGGGCCGCGAGCAACACGGCCGCCTGGATCCAGGATGGTTCAATGCCGCCGACGGCAGTCAGCGCCAGATAGACGACTGTCGGCAGCACGACGAGTTTTGCGAGTGCAATCACACCGATTTCAGCCGGAATGCGCGTCAGCGGGCGCAAGGCCAGCGTCACCCCCATGGCAAAGAGCGCGCACGGCGCTGCCGCCTGCGCGAGGTAATCCACCAGCCGCATGGCGGCAAGCGGCGGCTGAATTCCAAGTGCCGCCACCAGAAAGCCGGCCGCCGTCGACAGGATGAACGGATGCAGCGCCACCTTGCGCAGGACGTCCGAGATGAGGGCGAGCGGCGGGCGCCTGTCTCCGCCGGCAAGCGCCATCATGGCCGGCGCCACGACGAAATGCGTGGCGTTTTCAAAGCAGACGATGAGTGCCACCGGCACCGCGACCGTATCGCCAAGCACCAGTAGCGCAAGCCCCGGCCCCATATAGCCGATATTGCCGTAGGCACCGCCAAAGGCCTGGATCGTGGAGACGGCGGTCCCGGCCTTGCGGACGAAAAACCCGATGGCAAAAACCAGCGCAAAGACGCAGTAAACGGCAGCCAGCTGCGTGACGATGAAATCGATCCGCGTCAGGTCCTCGATCGGCGTGCGCGAGACAAGCTTGAAAAACAAAGCCGGCAGGGCCGCGTAGACGATGAATGTGTTCATCCAGCCGAGTGCTTCTGCACCCTGCCCGCTTGCCTTTGCCGCCACATAACCGATGAGGATCAGCCCGAAAAAGGGAAGCAGCAAAGCAAGAATGGCAGCCATTTCAATCCTCCGCCGCGGCAAGAGCACCGCGAGCAGGGAATCGCTTAGCCGATTTGCATGAGGATTGGAAAGCTCTGCTGAAACCAGATCGCCATGTCGCTCACCAGGCCGAAGATGAAAGCAAGCCCGGTCAGCACCAGAAAGGCGCCCATCAGCTTTTCGACCAGCCCCAGATGGCGGCGGAAGCGCGTGAGAAACCGCATGAAGGCGCCGGAAAAACCGGCAGCGATCCAGAACGGAACGGCAAGACCCAGCGAATAGATGGACAGAAGCAGCGCGCCATCGCCGACCGTCTGGCGGGATGCCGCAACGCCAAGGATCGCGCCCAGCACCGGACCGATACAGGGCGTCCAACCGAAGGCAAAGGCGAGCCCCATCACATAGGCGCCGGAGACGGTGGCCGGCTTGCCGCCGGACTGGAACCGCGCCTCACGCGACAAAAGGCCGATGCGAAACAGGCCAAGAAAATTCAGCCCCATGATGATGATGATGACGCCGCCGATTTTCGCCAGAAGATCGATATGCTGGCGCAGCATCACGCCGATCGTCGTTGCGCCGGCACCGAGGGCGATGAACACCGTTGCAAAGCCGAGCGTGAAGAACAGTGACGACAGCAGCACCGACCGTTTCACCGACGTGCTTCGGGCCGCAGCTTCGTCACGAAACTGCTCGACCGAGACGCCGGCCATGTAACAGAGATAGGGCGGCACCAGCGGCAGCACGCACGGCGACAGAAACGACAGGGCGCCGGCGATCAGGGCGCTGAACAGCGATATTTCGGCAATCGACAAGACATTCTCCGCGTCGCACTACCCCTCTTCCTAAAGCAGGCTCCGCTGCGTCTGCCAATGGCCTTTTCGGCTGTGTCGCGCAAATATGTGCTTGGGTTCGGGCAAGTGCGGGGTTCTGGGGGCGCATCGCCCCACAGTCATCTGCCAGAACGTCGAGGGTCCGCGTACGCGCCCGCCGCATGCCACACTAGAGAATGTGGCTCAACCGGTGACGGATATGCTCGTTCGGAATCAAGTGCGCCGATTCGGCAACGTGATAGGCGTCGCGGGCAACGTCAAACGACAGCACCCACATGATCATGCTGAGAAGAAACGCGATCAGGAAATATTGTACACGCATGACGCAAGGGCTCGGCCCGCCCGGCGGCAAAATTATGACGCAACCAATTGGGTGCACCCACCGCATCAGCAAGGCAGGGGTTGAAGCGATTGCATACAATCTGGAAAATGGTGAGAGCGCAGGGGTTCGAACCCTGGACCTACTGATTAAAAGTCAGTTGCTCTACCGGCTGAGCTACGCTCTCCCGAGGCGGCTTTTGACTGCCCTTCGAAAGTGCGCGGAACATAGGCAGGGCGCCTTCCGCGGTCAACCCGCGAAAGGCGAAATTATGGGATGTTTCAACAGCGAAATATCTTAATGGGCGCTGCTGCCGTTTTCTTCCTGCTCGTAGGACACCGAGACCGAGCCATTGGAGGAGAGCCGCACGGTATCTCCATCGACATAGGCGACAAGCGAGAGCGGGATGAAGTGATGATGGCCTTCATGGCTTCCTTCGCCGCTATCGCGCTTGGTGAGCTTGATTCGGCCGTCCACCACCCGGTCCACCGTGCCGACCGGAATGCCATCGGCGCCAATGACCTTTGCGTGTTCCCGAATACGTTCTGCCTCGATCATGATCATCTCCGTCGTTGGGTTTCGATGGAGATCAAACGCCTGGCGGCTGAAAAGGATGCATAGGAGCGGCCTCGCGTGGGTCTGGCGGTCCGACATGTCGCTCGACCAGATCCCAAGGCAGCGACTGATTCTGAACGGTTTCCTCTTGCTTTGTATGGCCATGCGAAGCGGCCGTTAGCAACGAGGGGGAGCACAGACAGCACTGATATATCAGCATAAGACTGGACGTGATTTGCGATGGCAGAAGAACTGATATATCAGATCTGTCATGAAGACCGTCGACACGCCTCCAGCATCCGATTCCCTTGCCCGCCAGGCCTACGACGCGCTCGAGCAGATGATCGTGATGCTGCGCCTGGCGCCGGGCGCGCTCGTAACGGAGAAGCAGCTGATCGAGATCGCCGGCCATGGCCGCACGCCGGTGCGTGAGGCAATTCAGAAGCTGGAATGGCAGGGCTTGATGCTGGTGCGTCCGCGCGTCGGGCTGCAGGTCGCCGAGATTGCGGCCGGTGATGCTGCCGACATCATGGCCGTGCGGCGCCGGCTGGAGCCACTGGCTGCATCTCTTGTGGCAACCCACGCCGATGAGCGCCAGCGCACGCGGCTGGTAGACTGTGCGCGCGACATGACGACGGCGGCAGCCACCGCAGACATGGCGGGGTTCCTGGCGGCAGACAAACGGTTTGACGATATCGTGGACGAAGCCTGCACCAACCGCTTCATCACCAGCGCGCTTGCGCCCTTGCGCAGCCATTCGCGTCGCCTGTGGTTTTCCACCGCCGATATCGAGGCGATGGACCGATCAGTCGGCCTGCATGTCGGGGTCATCCGCGCCATCGGGCGACAGGATGCAGCGGGCGCCGCCGTCGCCACGGAAAAACTGCTCGACGACTTGATCCGATCAAGCTGATTCGATCAGCGGACAGTGACGTCCCGGCCGGTGTGTGAGAATACGAATGGACCGATCACCCGGCGCAGCCGGACGATTCGCGCGGCGCGGCCAGGGTTCAGGCCGAGGGTGCCTGCCCTGCCCTCTCCCGGGCAAGTGCCGCCAGATCGGCAGGTTTCAGCTCCACCGATTCGCCGCAGCCGCAGGCGGATGTCTGGTTGGGATTGTTGAAGGTAAAGCCGGAGCGCATCCTGGTGACTTCAAAATCCATCTGCGTGCCGAGAAGATAAAGCACGGCCGACGGCTCGACCCAGACGCTTGCGCCACCATGCTGGATGAGATCATCCTTGGCATTGGGCTCGGTCACCAAATCGATCGTATATTCCATGCCGGCGCATCCGCCCTTCTTGATACCGACGCGGATCCCGAGCGCCTGCGGCCCGGCATTGTCAACAATTGCCTTCACGCGATCGGCGGCGGCATCGGTCATGGTCATCACGGCAAAGCCCATTGGCTCATTCTCCTTCACGCAACCGGGTTCAAGGCCCGGCGGTTTCGTTTCTCAATGTAGGCACACCAGGGCGCACGATCAATAACTGTGTTCACCGAACCAGTTTTGGCCAGTCGCGCGCGGCATGCAGAACACGCAGAATATCGATGTTCGTCTCGTTGATTTGATAGAAAATCAGATACCCATCTTTCGGAAACATGCTGACGTTCAGCCGATCACTTTGCCGTTGCGTTCCAGCTCCAGGCATCGCAGCCAGAAAATCAAATGTCGCATAGATCTCAATCTGCCAGCGCAAGGCGGCGCGCGGGTTCCGCAGAGCGATATAGGACATGATCTGATAGATATCGCGCTCGGCCAGCGGGCTGAGACGATAAGCCATCAGGCCTTGACCCCAAACTCGCGCTCGAATTCCGCGCGAAGACGCCGGAAGGATTCCTCACCATCAATGGGTTCGCCGCTGTCCAGCCCCTGCTGGATCAAGCTATCAAGCTCTTCGACGGAAAAATTGCCCACCATGCGCTGCGCTTGCCAGGCATTGAGCGCCGCGGCAACCACCTCGTCCGGCGATTGAAAATCGCCGGACTGGACGACGCTCTCCACGAGGTCGCTCATGTCAGGCGAAAGCTCGATGCGAATGGGATGTGCGCGCGCCATGAAAGGTTACTCCGCTTCCGACACGAGATTAGCGCATCGCGGCCCTCAATACCAGCCGACGGCCACCTGCGCCTCTTCCGACATGCGCTCGGGCGTCCATGGCGGATCAAACGTCATCTCCACTTCGACGCCGGACACGCCTTCGACGGCGCCGACGGCATTTTCAACCCAGCCCGGCATTTCGCCGGCGACCGGGCAGCCGGGCGCCGTCAGCGTCATGACGATCTTCACCATGCGGTCGTCTTCGATGTCGATCTTGTAGATCAGCCCGAGCTCGAAGATATCGGCCGGGATTTCCGGGTCGTAGACCGTCTTCAGCGCCGAAATGACGTCGTCGGACAGGCGCGCCAGCTCCTCCTGCGGAATTTGAGACTGGATCAGCCCCTCGCGGGCATCCCATTTCAGTTCGGGTTCGTCGATAGCCATGGCAAAATCCTCAGGCAAAGAAGTTTCGCGCGTAGTCGAGCGCGTCGGCCAGCGCGTCCACTTCGGCGCGCGTGTTGTACATCGCAAAGGATGCACGGCAAGTGGAGGTGACGCCGAAGCGTTTCAAGAGCGGCATGGCGCAATGGGTGCCGGCCCGCACGGCCACTCCCTTGCGGTCGATCACCATCGACACGTCATGGGCATGAATGCCGGCAAGCTCGAAGGAGAAGATCGCCCCCTTGCCCGGCGCATTGCCGATGATGCGCAGCGAATTGATCGCCGTCAGCCGTTCGGTCGCATAGGCGGCGAGATCGGCCTCATGGGCGGCAATCCTGGCGCGGCCGATGCTTTCGATATAGTCGAGCGCATAGCCAAGACCAATTGCCTGAACGATAGGCGGGGTGCCGGCCTCGAAACGGTGCGGCGGATCGTTATAGGTGACGAAATCCTGCTCCACGTCAATGATCATCTCGCCACCGCCCTGGAAGGGGCGCATCGCAAACAGGCGCTCCTTCTTGCCATAGAGCACGCCGATGCCGGAGGGGCCGTAGAGCTTGTGGCCGGTCATCACATACCAGTCGCAGCCGAGATCCTGCACATCGACCGGCATGTGGACGGCGCCCTGGCTGCCATCGACCAGCACGGGAATGTCGCGCTCGTGGGCGACGCGGCAGACATCCTTGATCGGCACGATGGTGCCGAGCGCATTGGACATCTGGGTGATCGCGATCAGCCGTGTCTTTTCCGTCAGACAGTTTTCGAGATCTTCCAGATGAAAGGCGCCATCCTCATCGACCGGCACCCACACCAGCTTCACACCCTGCCGCTCGCGCAGAAAGTGCCAGGGCACGATGTTGGAGTGGTGCTCCATGATCGACAGAACGATCTCGTCGCCTTCCTTCAGATGCGTCATCGCCCAGCCATAGGCGACCGTGTTGATGGCTTCCGTGGAGTTCTTGGTGAAGACGATCTCATCGACACTCGGCGCGTTCAGAAACCGGCGCACCTTTTCGCGCGCGGCCTCGTAAGCCTCCGTCGCGGCATTCGAGAGATAATGCAGGCCGCGATGGACATTGGCATATTCGGCCGAATAGGCGTGAGAAATGGCATCGATCACGCTTTGCGGCTTCTGCGCCGAGGCGCCGTTGTCCAGATAGACCAGCGGCTTGCCGTGGACCATCGTCGAGAGGATCGGGAAATCCCGGCGGATCGCCTCGACGTCATAGGTGGTCGAATTCAACTGGCCCATTGCAGACCCTTTCGATTTCCGCTTTCGGACAGAGCCCTCGCACGAGGCCACCTGATGCCGACAAGCATCGCTCCTTGCTCAGCGTTATCCTCGGCTCTTGGCCGAGGATCCATTCACGGTGCAGCAAACCCCTCCCTCATGCTCGGGACGTGCCCGAGCCTGAGGCAAGAGAGGTCGCGCCGCACAGGCCGGCCCTCTCAGGCGTGCCGTTCGAGCCAGCTCGAAATGATCGCTTCCAGTGCTTCGACCAGCTGCCCATCTTCCAGTTCCTCGACGATCTCCGCCACGAAGGCGTTGACCAGCATGGCGCGCCCCGTGTTCCTCGGAACGCCGCGGGCCATCAGGTAATAGAGATGGTTGGCGTCGATATCGGCAACCGTTGCGCCATGGCCGCACTGCACGTCATCGGCAAAGATTTCCAGTTCCGGCTTTGCCGAAAACTCCGCCTCGTCCGACATCAGAAGCGTGTTGCAGGCCATGCGGGCATCGGTCTTCTGCGCATCCAGCGCCACCTTGATCATGCCCTGGAACACGCCGCGGGCGCGATCGAACACCACGTTGCGGAAGATTTCCGTCGAGGTGGTGTTGGGCACATGATGGCCGAGAACCAGCGTCACATCCGTATGCGTTTCGCCACCGAGAAGGTTGACGCCGCGCAGCTGCAGATCGGAGCCTTCGCCCGCCACGTCGATCCGCAGCTCCTGGCGCACCAGTCTGCCGCCGGCATTGATGACGTAGAGCCGCAGCTTGGCATTGGAGCCGACGCGCACGCGCAGCTGACCAAGATGCGTATCGGCCGCACCCTGCTGCTGCACGATGATCCAGGTCACATCGGCGCCGTCTTCCAGCGAAATATCGCTGACGGAGGTCACGAAGGCCTCGCCCTTGGCGGTCGGCAGATGTCGCTCGATCACGGTTGCCTTTGATCCGGCACCAAAGCTCACCGGAAAGCGGGTATGCACCTGTCCATCGCCATGAAGGACCTGGATTTCGACCGGCTTTTCGATCGTAGCGTCAGCGGGAAACTCCAGCACGTAACCATCGCGCACGAAGGAGCCGTTGATCTTGCCGATCGTGTCGTCGCGGTCGATCACCGACAGGCCAGGAGCTGCCGTGCCTTCCGACAGCATGTCCGAAAAGGCGTTCACCAGCACGCCGCCGATGCCGACTTTCTGATCGGCAAGGCCATGGCGGGTGGTGATGACGGCAGATCCCGCCACCAGCGGTTCCGGCGTATCGACCACGGCGGCCGGCACGGCCGCCGGGATGGCGCGCAGCAGCGTCTTCAAATCCGTGTAATGCCAGGCCTCGATGCGGCGTGTCGGCAAACCGTTGCTCTTCAGGTCATCGACAAGGCGGTCGCGGGCGCTGATCACCGCACCATTGCCCGGCAGCTCACCCACCTGGGCGTTGAACGCCTCGATCAACGCAGCTTCCGCGGCCGTCTGCCGGGCTGTCGTCTGCATGTTCATGGCAAAAATCCTTCTGCTGGCGCCTCAGGCCGCTTCGCCGATGATGTCGGCATAGCCATTGGCTTCCAGTTCGTGCGCCAGGCTCTTGTCACCGGTGCGGATGATCTGGCCCTTGTAGAGAACGTGGACCGTATCCGGCACGATGTAATCGAGCAGGCGCTGGTAATGGGTGATGACGATGACGGCGCGATCAGGCGAGCGCAGCGCGTTGACGCCGTCCGCGACGATCTTCAGCGCGTCGATGTCGAGACCGGAATCGGTTTCGTCGAGAACGCACAGTTTCGGCTCGAGCAGTGCCATCTGGAGGATTTCCGCGCGCTTCTTCTCGCCGCCGGAAAAGCCGACATTCAGCGGACGCTTCAGCATGTCCGGGTTGATCTTCAGCTCGGCCGCCGATTCCTTGACGCGACGGATGAAGTCCGGCGTCGTCAGTTCCGCTTCGCCGCGCGCCTTGCGCTGCTCGTTCATCGCGACCTTGAGGAACTGCATGGTGGCAACGCCAGGAATTTCGACCGGATACTGGAAGGCAAGGAAAATGCCCTTCGCCGCACGCTCGGCCGGATCCAGTTCCAGGATGCTTTCGCCGTTATAGAGGATCTCGCCGTCGGTCACCTCATAGTCCTCGCGGCCCGACAGGATGTAGGACAGCGTCGACTTGCCGGAGCCGTTCGGCCCCATGATGGCCGCCACTTCGCCGGCCTTCACGGTGAGGTTCAGGCCGCGGATGATTTCGGTGCCATCTTCGGCAATGCGGGCGTGCAGGTTCTTGATCTCAAGCATGTTTGTCGTCCTGTCCAAAAGCGGTTCAAGGGCCGCTTGTTTTTCCATCTTCGCCTAACCGGCGCTTCAATCCGTCATCCTCGGGCTTGTCCCGAGGATCTACCTGCCCATCAATTGTAGTCAGGCCATTTCGTCGTATTTCGATGCGGCATGTAGGCGTTATCGATCTCATCGATCCTTTCAAAAAGGTCCAACCATGTTGGGTTCAATCCTTCGATCAACTTGATCTTCCACTCCCTGTTGTACCGTTTCAGCGATTTCTCCCGCTGGATCGCAAGAACGATATTCGGGTGCCGCTCAAACCAAACCAATACCTTTGCCTTGTAGCGCTCGGTAAAGCCCTTGTGGATCTCATTGCGGTGTTCCCAAACACGACCCTGAATGTCACTCGTGACGCCGGTATATATGACCCCGCGAGGCTTGTCTGACATCATGTAGACGAAGCCTGTCATGCCAGGCGCCCCTTTCGTCATCCTCGGGCTTGTCCCGAGGATCTGCTAGGTTTACTCCGCCGCTCCGTTCATGGCCCACCGCATTCCTGTCGTAATGCCGAACACCCATTTTCGTCAGTAGATCCTCGGGACAAGCCCGAGGATGACGGTGGGTAGACGACCGACGCAGCCTTCTTCAGCCCACCGACCCTTCCAGCGAAATCCCGATCAGCTTCTGGGCCTCGACCGCAAATTCCATCGGCAGTTCCTGAATAACTTCCTTGACGAAGCCGTTGACGATCAGCGCAATCGCCGCTTCCGTCGGAATGCCGCGCTGCAGGCAATAGAACAGCTGGTCTTCCGAAATCTTCGACGTGGTCGCCTCGTGCTCGAACTGGGCGGAGGAATTCTTCGCCTCGATATAGGGCACCGTATGCGCGCCGCAGCGGTCCCCGATCAGCAGCGAGTCGCACTGCGTGAAGTTGCGGGCATTGGTGGCCTTGCGATGCGCCGAGACCTGACCGCGATAGGTGTTCTGCGAAACGCCGGCGGCAATACCCTTCGAGACGATGCGGCTCGACGTGTTCTTGCCGAGATGGATCATCTTGGTGCCGCTGTCGATCTGCTGATGGCCGTTGGAGACGGCGATCGAATAGAACTCGCCGCGGCTGTCGTCGCCGCGCAGGATGCAGCTCGGGTACTTCCAGGTAATAGCCGAACCGGTTTCCACCTGCGTCCAGGAAATCTTGGAGCGATGGCCACGGCAATCGCCACGCTTGGTGACGAAATTGTAGATGCCGCCCTTGCCCTGCGCATCGCCCGGGTACCAGTTCTGCACCGTCGAATACTTGATCTCGGCATCGTCCAGAGCCACAAGCTCGACGACCGCCGCATGCAGCTGGTTTTCATCGCGCTGCGGCGCCGTGCAGCCCTCGAGATAGGACACGTAGGCGCCTTCTTCCGCGATGATCAGCGTGCGTTCGAACTGGCCGGTGTTCTTCTCGTTGATGCGGAAATAGGTCGACAGTTCCATCGGGCAACGAACGCCCTTCGGCACAAAGACGAAGGAGCCGTCCGTGAAGACCGCCGCATTGAGCGTCGCGTAATAATTGTCGGTCGTCGGCACCACGGAGCCGAGATATTTCTTCACCAAGTCCGGATGCTCGCGCACGGCTTCCGAGATCGACATGAAGATCACGCCGGCCTTGGCCAGTTCCTTCTTGAAGGTAGTGACGACCGAGACCGAATCGAACACGGCATCGACGGCCACGCGCGGCTTTTCGACGCCGGCGAGGATTTCCTGTTCCCGCAGCGGAATGCCGAGTTTCTCATAGACCTTCAACAGTTCCGGATCGACCTCTTCCAGCGAGGTCGGGCCGGGGGTCGTCTTCGGTGCCGCATAATAATGCAGGTCGCTGAAATCGATTTTCGGGTAATCGACGCGCGCCCAGGTCGGCTCTTCCATGGTCAGCCAGCGGCGATAGGCGTCGAGACGCCATTCCAGCATCCAATCCGGCTCCTGCTTCTTGGCCGAAATGAAGCGGATGATCTCTTCGGAAAGGCCCTTGGGAGCCTTGTCGACTTCGATGACGGTTTCGAAGCCATACTTGTACTGGTCCACATCGATCTGGCGAACCTGATCGATCGTCTCCTGCACAGCAGCCATGTTCATTCTCCAATCTCGCCGGAATCAAGGGTCCGGCAGCTTGTCGGTCGTGGCGGGGGTCCGCCTCTATGTAGGCGCCAGAAGGCGGTTTTCACACCGTTTGGCAAGCATATTTTTGCGTTTTCGCAATCGACCGGTCGGGTCGCCGCGAATAGTTCACCGCATTACGCGGCCTGTCCGGGCAGCCTGCGCCGCCCGGCAATTCTGGTGAAGGCCGCAAGGGCCTTTTCGATATCCTGTCCGGTGGTGTCCGGTCCGAGCGAGATACGCAGCGCCCCGAGGCCCGGATCGCATCCCATCGCCGCCAGCACATGGCTCTGCCCGGTCTTGCCAGAGGCGCAGGCGGAACCGGCGGACAGCGCCACGCCCTCAAGGTCGAAGGCGATCTGGCCTGTTTCCGACTTGAGGCCGGGCAGCGTGAAAAACGTCGTATTGGCCACCCGCGCCACGCCGGCTCCATGGATGATCACATCCGGTGCCGCCGCCGCCATTCCGGCCTCCAGAACGGCGCGCAACTCTCCGATGCCGGCGTTTCTCGCGGCAAGATCAGTCGACGCCTGCTCGGCGGCCGCGCCAAAGCCGATGATGCCGGGAAAATTCTCCGTGCCGGAACGATGGCCCTTTTCCTGTCCGCCGCCATGGATCAGCGGCCTTGGCATCATCACCTCGCCGCGCGACACGAGGGCGCCCACGCCCTTCGGCCCGCAGATCTTGTGCGAGGAGAGAATGAGAAAATCGGCATCCAGCGCCTGGATGTCGAGCGGAATGCGCCCGGCCGCCTGGACGGCATCCACCACCAGCAGACCGCCCTTTTGATGCACGAGGCGCGCAACCTCTTCGACCGGCTGGAAGACGCCGGTCTCATTGTTGACCAGCATGACCGCAACCATCGGCAGGCCGCCTGCCATATCGTGGCGCGCAAGCGCTGTCTCCAGCACCGCAAGATCGATCACACCCTGCGGCGTCACTGCAATCTCGCTGATCTTTCCGGGCAGAAAACGCCCGCCTTCGCGAACGGCCGGATGTTCGATGGCCGAGACGTACAGATGCCCGACAGCAAGCGGCGCGCGCCCCATGCGGTAATCCGGCGTCAGCACCAGATTGGCCGCTTCCGTCGCACCACTGGTGAAGATCACATGCTGCGGATCGCCACGGACAAGCGCTGCCACCTGCCGGCGGGCGCGATCGAGACCGGCGCGGGCCGCACGGCCCTCCGCATGCACCGAAGAGGCGTTGCCCGGCAGGGCGTAGGCGTCCAGCATGGCGCTTCTTGCCGCCTCAGAGAGCGGCGCCGTCGCGTTCCAGTCCAGATATGTCCGTGCCGTTGCCATTGCCTGCAGAGCTTCCCGGTCTAGATCTTCCCGTGCGACGCATTTTCCTTGAAATTTTCGCCGCGCATGCCGTATGAGACGACCAACTGGGCGGCACACGCCAGCCCACTTTCGAATGGTTCTAAACTGTTTCTAGAAAAGATGAGCGACTTCGTCAAGTCAAAGCCATCATGAAACAGTTGGAAACATCAAAAAGCTGACCGGAGTACCGATGCCCGAAGTGATTTTCAACGGCCCTGCAGGCCGCCTCGAAGGACGTTACCAGCCCTCCAAGGAAAAGAGCGCACCGATCGCGATCATCCTGCATCCGCATCCGCAGTTCGGCGGCACGATGAACAACCAGATCGTATACCAGCTCTTCTACATGTTCCAGAAGCGCGGCTTCACCACGCTGCGCTTCAACTTCCGCAGCATCGGCCGCAGCCAGGGTGAATTCGACCACGGCGCCGGCGAATTGTCGGATGCGGCCTCCGCGCTCGACTGGGTGCAGGGCCTGCATCCCGATTCCAAGAGCTGCTGGGTTGCGGGCTATTCCTTCGGCGCCTGGATCGGCATGCAGCTCCTGATGCGCCGTCCGGAAATCGAAGGCTTCATGTCGATTGCGCCGCAGCCGAACATCTACGACTTTTCCTTCCTCGCGCCCTGCCCGTCGTCTGGCCTCATCATCAATGGCGACGGCGACAAGGTGGCTCCGGAAAAGGATGTGAACGGCCTCGTCGAAAAGTTGAAAACGCAGAAGGGCATCCTCATCACCCACCGCGTCGTCGAAGGGGCAAACCACTTCTTCAACGGCAAGGTGGAGCCGCTGATGGCCGAATGCGAGGATTACCTGGACCGTCGCCTGAACGGCGAACTGGTGCCGGAACCGGCCGCCAAGCGCATCCGCTAAGACGTTCGATAGCTTTCCACGTCCTGATCAGCGAACGGCCCTTCGGGGCCGTTTGGCATTCTGGGACAGGACTAAAGCCAACTCAGACGAGCGTCAGGGTCATCGGTGCGTGCTGGCGATAGAGGCGCACGCAATTGCGTCCCGCCTCCTTTGCCTCGTAAAGGGCGCGATCGGCCTGCCGCAGCGCCGTCGATAGATCCGCGGACGAACTGAAGGTGGAAACGCCGAAACTCGCAGTTGCCCGAAAGGCCGGCGGCAGCCCGGGAACGACCTGCATGGCCAGTGATCCACGCAGGGCCTGCGCCAGCATGAGCGCCGCATCCGCCATCTGCCCGGGCAGCAGCACGCAAAACTCTTCGCCGCCGATGCGCCCGATAATGGCGTTGTCAGGCGCGCTGGCGGTCAGCAACTGACCGAACAGGCTGATCACAGAATCGCCGCTCAGATGGCCGTAGGTATCGTTGATCTTCTTGAAGTGGTCGAGATCGCACAGGATGAGCGCATACGGTCCATTGGGCTGGCGCCGCAGCAAGCGTTCGCAGTGATTGTCGAAACCGCGCCGGTTCAAAAGCGACGACAGCGCATCGACTTCGGAATTGCTGCGCTCGTCCGCCATGATCTGCAGCACCAGAACGGCAAGCAGCATCAGCCCCGTCATCACCATCAGCACGGCCGTCATGCTCTGGGAAATCAGCGCGTAATTGGACCCGATATAGTCTTTCGCCGTCACCCCGGCCCCAAAAATCACCGCAAGGGCCGCCTTGAGGGGAAAATGCGCGGCGGTGACGAGAAGGAGCGTCAGAAGCGCGCGGTCGACGGCGGCGCGATAGGGTGACCGCATCACCGCAAGCGCGCTGAACAGGAGCGCGATGCCAAAGGGCATCTGGTAGAGGAACGCATGCCCCAGACTGCCCCGCGGCAAAGGATAGATCAGGGCGTCTGTTGCCAAAGCCGCACAGCAGAAGATGACGAGCATCACCCGGTCGGCCGGTGCCCCGTAAAGCTTGCCGATCCCGACCCGCAACAGCAGAAGCCCGGCAAGGACGGTGGCAAACGCAAGCCAGGCGCCGAACCTCACAAAGTCCGTATGCGCCACCAGAAGTTCTGCGGGCGCCGACAGGGAGGCAACCGCAAATCCTGCGGCAAACCACCGGGCGGCTTCGCGCGAACGGCTACGGGTGGACACGACGATGAACACCACGGCAAATGACATCGCGATGAAGAAATTCATGACGAGGAAAAAGTCGGCGCCGTTCATAACCCTCGTCCTTCCTCCATGTCTCGACGCTTTCGCCATCCGGCGGGCGCAGGAACGGTTACCATCGCTGCTTCCGAGCCTCCGAAACAACGGTATCCTCCGCAGGTCACGGGTCCCGAAAGCCGAAGGGGCACTGCGGCCAAGGCCGGCCCATCGCTATGCGAATAATGCCACCTCCGTCGTTTTGATACAGTGCAGCATGGGTTCGTTTCAATGTGCAACGCAAACAAAACGCTAAAATTCGCATCCGTCGCCGCGATAGGCTGGCAACGTCGCCCCCTTATGCGCCTGGACAGAACCGCGCGCGTCAACTTTTGAAGTGATTATCCGGGCAAAGAGTGCTAGAGGCGCGGCACGCAAGAGCCAATCCTCACAAAGCAACATCTGCCAGAGATCGATCATGTCCAGGTTCAAATCCGACTTCCTCCGCACCCTCGACGAGCGCGGCTTCATCCACCAGGTTTCCGACGAAACCGGGCTGGATGACCTGCTGGCGAAAGAGACGGTGACGGCCTATATCGGTTACGACCCGACGGCCTCGAGCCTGCATGTCGGCAGCCTGATCCAGATCATGATGCTGCACTGGTTCCAGCAGACCGGCCACCAGCCGATCTCCCTGATGGGCGGCGGCACCGGCATGGTGGGCGATCCCTCCTTCAAGGAGGAAGCCCGCCAGTTGATGACCGTCGACAAGATCGAGGAGAACATCGCCTCGATCAAGCGCTGCTTTGCCCATTACCTCAACTACGAGGCGGGCCCGAAGGGCGGCGCTCTGATGATCAACAATGCCGAATGGCTGCGCGGCCTGAACTACCTTGAATTCCTTCGCGATGTCGGGCGCCACTTCTCGGTCAACCGCATGCTGTCCTTCGACAGCGTGAAGACGAGGCTCGACCGCGAGCAATCGCTGTCCTTCCTCGAATTCAACTACATGATCCTGCAGGCCTACGATTTCGTCGAGCTCAACAAGCGCTACGACTGCCGTCTGCAGATGGGCGGCTCCGACCAGTGGGGCAATATCATCAACGGCATCGACCTTGGCCACCGCATGGGCACGCCGCAGCTTTACGCGCTGACCTCGCCGCTCCTGACGACCTCGTCCGGCGCCAAGATGGGCAAGTCGGCCTCCGGTGCCGTCTGGCTGAACGCCGACCTGCTGTCGGCCTACGACTTCTGGCAGTACTGGCGCAACACCGAGGACGGTGATGTCGAGCGCTTCCTGAAACTCTACACGACGCTGCCGATGGACGAGATCAAGAAGCTCGCAAGCCTCGGCGGCTCGGAAATCAACGAGGCCAAGAAGATCCTGGCGACCGAAATTACCGCGATCCTGCATGGCCGTGCGGCCGCCGAAGCCTCGGCAGAGACGGCCCGCAAGACCTTCGAGGAAGGACAGCTATCCGACAACCTGCCCTCGATCGAGGTGGCGTCGGCAGAACTGGAGGCCGGCATCGGCCTCCTCGCCTTGATCGTCAAGGCAGGTCTTGCCGCCTCCAACGGCGAAGCGCGCCGCCACGTTCAGGGCGGTGCCGTGCGCATCAACGATCAGCCGGTGGCCGACGAGCGCAAGCTGATCGGCGCGGGTGAAGTCACCGGCGACGGCGTGATCAAGCTGTCGCTCGGCAAGAAGAAGCATATTCTGGTGCGCCCCGCCTGAGGCAACCACCGCCATCCTGAACGGAAAACCCGGCAGCCATCTGCCGGGTTTTTGTTTGCCCGCAGGAACATGGCTGCAAAGGCAGCGGGCTTACTGGAACTCGAAGATCTGGCGAAAGACGCCGGGTGCGATGATCGACAGCGGGTTGACCGTCAGTTTCGGCTGGTCGAAACGACCGGCCACCTTGAAGGTGATGCCGAGCAGACCGCGGTCGCGGCCATTGCCGAGGATGGCACCAATGATCGGCAGTTCGGCAAACAGCCGGTTGAGGCCATAGGCCGGCATGAAGGTGCCGGTCATGTCCATGCGCCCCGCCGCATCGCGCAGCATGCCCTGGAAGGTAGCGCCGATCTGTTCGCCGCGCACCACGCCGTTTTCCACGGACAACGCTCCCCCGCGATAGACGAGGCGGGCAAAGGCACGCTGGAATTTTTCCGAACTGACGTCGATATCGCGTTTCACCGCCGCATTGAGGCTTCGCCCATCCTCGCCGACCGGCGTCGAGACGATGGACTGCAGGCGGTTTTCATTGACCAGCGAGAAACTGCGGATATCGACCGAACCGCTCATGTCACCCGCTGCTTCGTTGTTCAGCCGGATATTGAGCAAGCCGCCGCGCATATGATCGTAGAGATTGGCAAACCGCACGAGCGCGCCGGCATCGCCACTGGTGAGCGTGATCGTTTCGCCGCCTTCGCCGGCACCGGCCGCCGTCTGGGCCACCACCGCCTGTCCGCTGCCGGTCACGGCGTTGAGATCCACCTGGCGCAGCTTGCTGGCGCGAAGGGTGAGCGAGAAATCGACATTCCCGAGGCTCTCGTCATTGAAGCCGATGACACGGTCGAGCTTGGCGCGCACCCGTACGCTGCTTGACGCCTTGTCACCGCCGCCGCCGGGACCGGAACCGCCCTGCGCACGCATCTGCTGCAGGACAGGGCGCAGATCGGCGGCCTTGCCGGAGGCCGAAATATCGTAGAGACCCTTGGACCGGCGGACCGACACGGCAAGGTCATCGGCAGGCGACAGCTGCACCTGCGAAAAATCGCCGGAGACCAGCCCACCCGTTCCCATTTTCAGATCGCCGCGCACGCCAAAGCCATCACCGCTGACGTCCAGCTTGTGAATATCGGCGCTGCCGTCCTTCTCGCTGAGCTCAAACGTGGCGGTCGCCGGAATGCCGCTGCCCTTGCTCCAGCCGATCCCCGGCACAGACAGAACGGCAGCGGCAAGATCGAGCTTCACGCTCTGGCGATCGTCATCGATACGCTTCACCTCGACACCGACCGGTCCGCTGACGATGTCGGAAAGCCCCGGCGCCAGCTTGTCGCGCTGCTCGTTGCTGAGCGTCGTCGTCACAAGCAGGTCGCGCGCCACTTCGGATGTCTTGCCAATCGGCTCGACCAGCTTGATCTGGGCGGGAACCGTATCGATGGTGCCTTTGGCGGACAGCCGGGCGGCGCTGCCGTCAATGTCGAGATCCCCCTCCAGATTTCCGATCTTTCGCCCGGCAATCGGTTGGCCGACATCGACGCCCTGCAGATCGATCTTGGCGCTGAACGCAGGTTTCGGCGGATTTTGCGATGCCACCAGGCCGAACCGTGCCGTCACCGCCGCCTCGGCATCGCCCTTGAAATCGTCCGGCTTGAACGACAGGTTTTTAAGCCCGTCGATGGGCTTGAAGCTGGCAAGTTCGGCCAGCGCATCCGCCGATCCGGTGACGTTGAGCGACAGATCCGCCATCAACGGCTGCCGGTAGGTGGATTCGATGACAAACCGGCCCTCATCGACCACGACCTGGCGCCCGGAGGGGAAATAGGACGCGGCCTTGCGGACCCCGACGTCGACGCGCGCGCCCTGCACCTCCACATGGCCACCAAGGTCGCGCACAGGGGCAAGATCACCCGGGAGCGTCAGCCTCGTATCGGCAATATCGAACGCGATCCTCAGTTCGTTGCTGTCCAGTTGCAGCGGGATGCCGGGTCCATGCATCCGGCCTGCCGGAATGAAGACCGAAATCGACCCATTGGTAACGGTGCCGCCAAACATGTTGGCCACGGCCCAGTCGCGGGCCTTGCGCGCCATCCAGAACGGCCACAGCTGCTTGACGCCCGCCACATCCATGCGGGGCAACTGCGCGCCAAAACTGATTTCCGGCGAAACGACACCGGGGAAATGCACCTTCAGAGCGCCCGCCATCTGGCCTGCGGGGCTCGAGACCTGCATGTCATCGAATTCGAGCACGTGATCGGCGGAAAAATATCGGCCCGTGGTATTGAGATCGAAGAGGACGGGCTGTTCACCGCCATTGGCCGCCTGTGCATGGCCGCCGCTGATCAACATGCTGATGCCGAATCCCGGCCGCGTTTCCGCGGTATTCAGCCGATCAAGATCAACGATCGCGCCGGTCAGCGGCAGGACAGTCGGCCCGAAGCGGAACTTCGACGGGCGGATCTCGATGGTGTTGCGGGCAAAATCATAGGCCGTGTGAACTTCCGCACCGGACAGTTCCTGGCCGACACCATCGAAATAGAAGAAGCCCGGCGCGTGGTGAATGCTCGCCTCGATCGAGGGCTCGTTTTCCTGCGTATCACGGGTCGCCTTGAGATCAAGATCGATCGCACCCTGCAGGCCCTCGCGCGGCTCACCGTCCGGCATCCGCTGCAGGAGGAAGGGCGTCATGTCGAGGCCGGCCACATGCGCCGTCAATTGCCGTGTGACACCATTGACCGCTGTTGCCTGCACATTGAGGTTGGCGCGCCGGCCGTCGAGCTCCAGGATCCCGGTCAGCCCCACCATGCCTTCCTGCGTGAGCGCCAGCTTCAGATCATCGATGACAAGCGTCGAAACCTTGCCCTCGCGATTCGGCGGAAACTGGATATTGATGCCGTTGATGCGCACGAGCGCAGTCCCCGTGCGCTCGATGATGCCGCGCGCCTCGTCCAGGCGCTGGAAGGCCTGTTCAAGCGCTGCCGGCAGGCGGTCGACGCGGGTTTTTGACAGATCCATCGGATCGCCGGCCGGCAGAAGCGCCGTATCGAGCGAGATATTGTCGGCTTCCATGCGGCGGATCGAGACCCGGCCGCTGAGGAGCGCCACAGGATCGATGGCAAGGCGGATGGCGGCAGTGCGGGTCAGATGCTCGCCGGTCGCCACTTCGACAATATCCACGTCGCGGGCTTCCAGCGCCAGGCGGAAGTCGTGGTCGAAGCGGATGGCCGTCGAGCCGACGGTTGCGCTGTAACGATTGCCGATGGCGTTGGACAGCGCGCTTTGGGCGCGCGCATTCAGTGCCCCATCGATCGTGCCGGTTTCGATGGCGAAAAAACCGCTGATCACGGCGCCGGCGCAAAGGGCGAGAAACAGAAGACAAAAGCGCAGGATGCCTTGCGCACGCGAACGGTCGCGCGGGCAGTGCACGATCAGCGGATCATGCACCTGCGCGGAGGGAAGTTCATGCAGCGCGACCATATCCTTGCGGCCGAAGCTGACCTTTTCCCCTCTGATTTCCGCCATTTTTCTCCAAAGCTCATGCCACCGGTCGGCCGGGGTGATCTGGACCGACGCAGCGCCAGTATATAACGATTAAGGTGACATTTACCTCATATGCAGGCGAAAGAAAGGAAAACTATGACGGACCTCACAAGCGGCATGCCGGCTCCGGATTTCACCCTTCCCCGCGATGGCGGCGGTGACATCACCCTGTCCGCCTTTGCGGGCAAGCCGGTGGTTGTCTATTTCTACCCCAAGGACGACACCAGCGGCTGCACCACCGAGGCACTGCAGTTTACCGCTCTCTCCGCCGAGTTCGAAAAACTGGGCGCCACCGTCATCGGCGTTTCGCCGGATTCGGCCGCCAAGCACGACAAGTTCGTGAAGAAGCACAGCCTTTCGGTGGCTCTCGCCGCCGACGAGGAGCAGGTGGCGGCCAATGCCTACGGCGTCTGGAAACAGAAGAGCATGTATGGCAAGACCTATATGGGGATCGAGCGCTCCACCTTCCTGATCGCAGCCGATGGCACGATTGCCCGCGTCTGGCCGAAGGTGAAGGTGGAAAGTCATGCGCAGGAAGTGCTTGAAGCGGTGAAGGCCTTGTGACAAGGACGGGGCCATGACAGAGGCCCCGCACCAACCCGAAGACCTGCCGAAAACCCCGCTGCCGCCGGTATCGTCGCTGCGTGCAGCTGCAATCCTTGCCATTTCGTCTGCCGATCTCGACGTGAAGACGGAACTGGCGCAGCAGACCGCGACACGCTGGTTCGAGCGACGCCTTTCGCTGCGATCGCCGCTTGATCCGCCGCTGCCGGACCGCCCCGGGCGCCCCGCCAAGCCGGATCTGGTGCCGCCGAAGCTCGTGGAAAAGCGCTCGCTGCACACGGCCAAGGGCCGCATCGCCATCCTGCACGCCATTGCCCATATCGAACTCAACGCGGTCGACTTGGCGCTCGATATCGTTGCCCGCTACGCAACCGAGCCGGTGCCGAATTCCTTCTTCGACGGCTGGATGCAGGTGGCATTCGAAGAAGCCAAGCATTTCCGCATGGTGCGCAAGCGGCTGAACGATCTCGGCGCCGATTATGGCGACATGCCGGCCCATGACGGGCTCTGGCAGGCCGCCCATTCCACCCGCAATGACCTGACCGCCCGGCTGGCCGTCGTGCCGCTGATCCTCGAAGCGCGCGGGCTTGACGTCACGCCCTCGCTGCAGGCCAAGATGCGCGAAACCGGCGATCATGAAACCGCAGCCGTGCTCGATGTCATCTACACGGACGAGAAGGGTCATGTGGCAATCGGCGCGAAGTGGTTCCGCTTCCTCTGCGCGCGGGAACGCAAGGATCCGGCTGCGACCTTCAAGGACCTGGTGCGCGCCAATTTCCGCGGCGCCCTCAAGCCTCCGTTCAATGATCTCGCCCGCGCCGAAGCCGGCCTCACACCCTCCTTCTACCGCGCGCTGACCGCCACCAGCAGCGCCTGAACGCCCCAAATTAACGCTTTATTAACCTTAACAGGTTCTAATCTACCCAAGGCAGACGGCTTTGGGGATTGGCTGGGGGACGGGCGTGGCAACAGCTTGCGACAATCGCGTCTTTGGCAAAAAAGCCTCCAGACCTGTGCTCATCCTGGCATCCGGCGACAGAGTGCGCCACATGACCATCCGCCCGTGGATGGTGGCCGCCGGCGCGACCCTGCTCATCATTCTCTCCACCGGCTATTTCGCCGCGACAGCCTATCTTGTGATGCGCGACGATCTGATCGGTGGATCGCTCGCCCGCCAGAGCCGTATCCGGCAGGCTTACGAGGAGCGCATATCGGGCCTGCGCGCCCAGATTGACCGCATCACCTCGCGCCAGCTCATCGACCAGCAACTGGTGGAAGACAAGGTGAAGCAGCTTGTCGAGCAGCAGAATGCCCTGCTGTCGCAGCACGGCAAGCTCGGCAATCTCCTGCAGCGGGCGCAAGCGTCGGGCCTCACGACCGAGACGACCGTGCAGACGGCGCAAGGACAAGCCCAGGCCTACCAGCCGATCACGACGGACGAACCCACCGCGCGCAATCGTGCGCTGAAAGCCATCGAACGCCTGATCATGCCCGAGATCACGCCAGCGAGCGAACGTGACGGCAAGGGCGCAAAACTCGGCTTCCTGCCGCTTCGCGACCAGCCGCTTCCGGCAAAAACCGCCGGCGAGAAGACAGCGCGCGCCCTGCTCCAGGTGACGCAATCGCTGAGGAGCATCGAGCATGAGCAACTGGCGCGCATTCGTGACCTGACGGCAACCGCCGATGAAACGACCGATGCCATGACGTCGATCATGCGCCGCACCGGCATTTCCGTTCCGCCGCCGCAGGCCGCAAAGAACGAGGACGGCGGCATTGGCGGACCGTTTGTCGAACCGGCGGCCGCCGACCCCTTCGACAGCCAGCTCGACCAGCTGGATGCCGCCCTGACGCGGCTTGAAACCGTGCGCCAGACGGCTGTGAGCCTGCCCTATGGCAACCCTGCCCCCGGCCACGATATCACCAGCCGCTTCGGCAACCGCATCGATCCCTTCCTCGGGCGGCTGGCTCTGCACGCGGGTATCGATTTCGATGCCGAAACCGGCGCAACCGTGCGCGCCACCGGCGCCGGCCGGGTCACCGTCGCCGGCGACTCCAGCGGCTATGGCAACATGGTGGAGATCGACCACGGCCATGGCATCACCACCCGCTACGGCCATCTGTCGCGTATTCTGGTGTCCGAGGGCGATCTGGTGTCGAGCGGCGACATCATCGGCCGGGCCGGTTCGACGGGCCGGTCGACCGGGCCACATGTGCATTACGAGGTGCGTCGCGACGGCGCCGCTATCGATCCCATCCACTTCCTCAATGCGGGGCTGAAACTGACATCCTACTTGAATTGAGCTAAAACTGTTCCGATCTGATCTGTAAGTGCAGCCGGATTTACCAATCCGGCAGGCAAACGCGCTGTTTTCTTGACTTTGGCTCTTATTGCGCCTATGTCGCGGCCATCGTCGGACGCCAAGCGGATCCGACTCACAGCGTTCTTCGTGAACCGGAACGGAAATAGTTTTCTCTTTGACCACATTTGCTGATCTTGGCCTGAGCCAGAAAGTCCTTTCTGCCGTCACCGACGCGGGTTACACCATTCCCACGCCGATCCAGGCTGGCGCCATACCTCATGCGCTGCAGCGTCGCGACATCTGCGGCATCGCACAGACAGGCACGGGCAAGACGGCCTCGTTCGTACTGCCCATGCTGACGCTTCTGGAAAAGGGACGGGCCCGCGCGCGCATGCCGCGCACGCTGATCCTAGAGCCGACGCGCGAACTGGCAGCGCAGGTTGCAGAGAACTTCGAAAAATACGGCAAGAACCACAAGCTGAATGTCGCCCTTCTCATCGGCGGTGTCTCCTTCGAAGAGCAGAACCGCAAGCTGGAGCGCGGCGCAGACGTCCTGATCTGCACCCCCGGCCGCCTTCTCGACCATTGCGAGCGCGGCAAGCTGCTGATGACCGGTGTCGAAATTCTCGTCATCGACGAAGCCGACCGCATGCTCGACATGGGCTTCATCCCGGATATCGAACGCATCGCCAAGATGATCCCGTTCACCCGCCAGACGCTGTTCTTCTCGGCCACCATGCCGCCGGAAATCCAGAAGCTGGCCGATCGCTTCCTGCAGAATCCGGAACGCGTCGAAGTGGCGAAGCCCTCCTCGACGGCGCTCACCGTCACGCAGCGCCTCGCTGCCTCGCACAACAAGGATTACGAGAAGCGCGCCATCCTGCGCGATCTCATCCGCGCCCAGGACGACCTGAAGAACGCCATCATCTTCTGCAACCGCAAGAAGGACGTGGCCGATCTGTTCCGCTCGCTCGAGCGCCACGGCTTTTCCGTTGGCGCGCTGCATGGCGACATGGACCAGCGTTCGCGCACCGATATGCTGGCCGGCTTCAAGGCCAATGCAATTACCCTTCTGGTTGCCTCCGACGTTGCCGCTCGCGGTCTTGATATTCCAGACGTCAGCCACGTGTTCAATTTCGACGTACCAATCCATGCGGAGGATTATGTCCACCGTATCGGACGCACCGGTCGCGCCGGCCGTTCCGGCCGCGCCTTCACGCTGGTGACGAAGTCTGACACCAAATTCCTCGACGCCATCGAGAAGCTGATCGGCAACAAGATCGAATGGCTGAACGGCGACATTTCGGCGCTTCCCGCGCCGATGGAAAGCCAGGAAAGCGACCGCCCCCGCTCCAAGGGCCGTGATCGCGACAAGGATCGGGGCCGCGGCAGACGGTCCGCAGTTCCGAAGGCGGAGGCCCGCCCCGTTGAGGCCCCCGCCGTCATCGAAGAAGCGATCACCCCTATTGAAGCAAGGACGGACAGCGTGAACACCGAGCAACACAAGGCGGATAACCGCAGGCCCCAGCACGGTGCACGCAATGCAGTGCGCCAGCAGAACCCGGCCAATGACGACCAGCGCGAACGCCGCCAGCGTCATCACCGCGACCACGATGACGGCCCGACGCCGGTTGGCTTCGGCGACGACATCCCTGCCTTCATGCTGATCGTTGCCGGCGCCAAGGGCTGAAAAGCCAATGCCGCCAAAGCCGGGATCTGATTTTCCAGGCGTGGGAGCCGGTCTTGTGATCCGCCGTGACGACGGATGCATCCTCCTTTATAAGCGCGTCAAAGCGCCCGAGGCAGGTTTCTGGAACATCGTCGGCGGCAAGATCGACCACATGGAACACTCGGCCGAGGCGGCACGCCGCGAGGCCGAGGAAGAAACCGGCCTTTGCATCGGCCAGGTCGAATTCCTCTGCATCAGCGAACAGCGCATCGAGGCCGACAGCCAGCACTGGCTGTCGATGATCTACATCACCTCCGATTTTTCCGGCGAACCGCAATTGACCGAGCCCGACAAGCTCTCGGCCATGGGCTGGTTTTCGCCCGACGATCTGCCGCAGCCGCTCTCGGTCTTCACCCGGGATGCCTTGCGCCATCTTTAAAGTTCTGATGGTTGCCTGACGCTCCCCTGGGCTGACTTTCTCCCTTCATTGCCGCCCTTTGCCGAGAGCGACCGGGAATACGTCAAAGCAGCAGCAAACCGGCCGACAGGGCCGCAATCGACACGACGACGCAGACGATCACGCGCTGTCCGAAGATGAGGAAAGCGCCAAAGCCGAGGCCAAGGGCGCCGAGCCGCAACCAGAGCGGCGAGCCGGCAAGCGTGCCGGTCGGAAAGACGACAAGCTTTGCCGTCACCGCCATCACCAGTGCCGTGGCCACCGCCCTCACCCAGTGCAGCGCCTCGGAATCTTCATCCAGACGATTGCCGACAAGAACGCCCAGCCAACGCCAAAAATCCGTCGCAAGCCAGCCCGCGACGATGATCACAAGATAGGTCCACCACCAGAGATCGCCGTTCACGGGCCTTCCTCCAGCCCGGCTGCGCGCGGCACGGCACGACGCGGGCGCACGAAAAAGCGGTCGATGACATAGGCGACTGTTCCGCCGCCGATGCCCGCATAGATGATGTCGAATTTCGGCTCGATCAGCGCCATGGCCGGCCCCATCACCACGCCGATGACAAAGGCCAGTTTCACCACCGAATGGCGTGCCGAGGCCCAGATCGAGGCGAAGAAATAGACCGGCGTCAGCATGAACAGGCATCCCGCGACAATGGGCGGAAACTGCGCCACGATCCCGTAGCAGACCCCGACGATGACCGCATTAATCAGCGTCAGCGTGATCGAAAAGCCGGCGAAATAGGCGACACGCTTGTCGCGCGGCACGTTGTTCAGATGCTGGATGGCAAACACCCAGGAGGTGATCGCAACGAAATGCGAAAGAAACAGCAGAAGCCAGGTCGGGCTTTTTTCGTTCTTCATGTCCGGCATGATCGAGGCGACCATCGGCATCATGCGGATGGAGGAGAGCGTCACGGCAAGAAAGCTCGCCGCAATCGGCGCACCGCCGACCATGGTGCCGATGAGGATCATCTTGGCCGGAAGCGCCCAGACGGCGAGCGTCATGAACACGGCCTGGCTGCGGGTGATGCCCGATTCCAGGGCAAAGGCGCTGAAGCCGACAAAGGATGTCATGAGGATGAGCGCCGGCAGCGACGTGATGCCACGCATGCCGGTGAAGAACCAGGAGACGCTGGAACGCGCGTCAGCTTGAGAAGAGAGCATCGATCCGTCCGGAATTGCCGTTCGCAATCGACCGGCATGCAGAAAAGGCAATGCCGGGGCTTTCATCAAAGCCCCGGCACAGGATTGTCAGATCGGACCGATCATTTCGACTTCGGCACGCGTGGGACGGTCGAGCCCTTGCGGGGCTTTTCCTTGTCCTCGGTCAGCACGTCCGTCTCCGCGTCGGACTTGGCCTTGATGGCCTTGCCCTTGGGCGGTGCCGACTTCGGATCGTCCTTCACCTTGCCTGGCTTTGCCTTTACAGAGGCTTCGCCATCCTCGACGGCTTCCACCTCCGCTTCGGGCTTCGGCTTCACAGGTGCCGCCTCGGCAATCGATTCGAGAAGCAGCCCTTCGGTGCCGTCCGGCTTCTTGCCGACCGTCACCTTGACGACGCCACCCTTGCGAAGCGCGCCAAACAGGATCTCGTTGGCAAGCGGCTTCTTGATATGCTCCTGAATGACGCGCGACAGCGGGCGTGCCCCCATGCGCTCGTCATAGCCCTTTTCAGCGAGCCACGCGATGGCATCCTGATGCAGGTCGAAGGTCACGTTGCGTTCAGACAGCTGGCTTTCCAACTGCATGACGAACTTCTGTACGACCTGATGGATGACCTCGGTCGGCAGCGGCGCAAACGGGATCGTTGCATCGAGACGGTTGCGGAATTCCGGCGTGAACAGGCGGTTCAGCGCCTCCTCGTCTTCGCCGGTGCGCTTGGACGACCCAAAACCGATGGCGGCCTTGGCCATTTCAGACGCGCCCGCATTCGTCGTCATGATCAGGATGACGTTGCGGAAGTCGATCTTCTTGCCGTTGTGGTCGGTGAGCGAGCCATGGTCCATCACCTGCAACAGAATGTTGTAGATGTCGGGATGCGCCTTTTCGATTTCATCGAGCAGCACCACCGAATGCGGATGCTGGTCGACTCCATCCGTCAGAAGGCCGCCCTGGTCGAAACCGACATAGCCGGGAGGTGCGCCAAGCAGACGCGAGACCGTGTGCCGCTCCATGTATTCCGACATGTCGAAGCGCAGCAGTTCCACCCCGAGCGAGGAGGCAAGCTGCTTGGCGACTTCCGTCTTGCCGACGCCGGTCGGGCCGGAGAAGACATAGGAGCCGATCGGCTTGTTCGGTTCGCGCAGACCGGCACGCGCCAGCTTGATCGCCGTCGAGAGAGCCTCGATGGCGGCATCCTGACCGTAGACGACTGAGCGCAGTTCCTTGTCCAGGTTGGCCAGCACCGCCTCGTCGTCCTTGGAGACGGTCTTGGCGGGAATGCGGGCCATCGTGGCGATGGTGACCTCGATCTCCTTTTCGGTGATCAGCTTGCGGCGCTTCGACGCGGGCAGCAGCATCTGCGCCGCCCCTGTCTCGTCGATCACGTCGATCGCCTTGTCCGGCAGCTTGCGGTCGGAAATGTAGCGCGACGACAGCTCCACCGCGGCCTTGATCGCCTCGTTGGTGTAGCGCAGCTTGTGATAGTCCTCGAAATAGGGCTTCAGACCCTTCATGATCTCGATGGCGTCATCGATGGACGGTTCGTTGACGTCGATCTTCTGGAAACGGCGCACGAGTGCCCGGTCCTTTTCGAAGAACTGGCGGTATTCCTTGTAGGTGGTGGACCCGATGCAGCGGATGGCACCAGATGACAGCGCCGGCTTCAGCAGGTTCGACGCATCCATGGCGCCGCCGGATGTCGCACCGGCGCCGATCACGGTGTGGATCTCGTCGATGAACAGCACGGCGCCCGGAAACTCTTCCAGTTCCTTGACCACCTGCTTCAGACGCTCCTCGAAATCGCCACGGTAACGCGTGCCGGCAAGCAGCGTGCCCATGTCGAGCGAGAAGATCGTGGCATCGGCCAGCGCTTCCGGCACCTTGCCTTCGACGATGCGCTTGGCAAGGCCTTCGGCAATGGCGGTCTTGCCGACACCGGGATCGCCGACATAGAGCGGATTGTTCTTCGAGCGGCGGCACAGCACCTGGATGGTGCGGTTGACCTCCGAGTGACGGCCGATCAGCGGGTCGATGCGGCCGTTGACGGCCTTCTCGTTCAGATTGACGCAATAGGCCTTCAGCGCATCCTGTGGCTTCTTGGCCGAGCCTTCTTCCTGCTCGCGGCCGGGCTTTGCATCCGCATCGCTGTCCTCGGCACCGCGCGGCGGCCGCACCTGGGAGGCGCCCGGACGCTTGCCGATGCCGTGGCTGATATAATTGACCGCATCATAGCGGGTCATTTCCTGCTCCTGCAGGAAATAGGCCGCATGGCTTTCGCGCTCGGCAAAGATCGCCACCAGAACATTGGCGCCGGTCACTTCCTCGCGACCGGACGATTGCACGTGGATGACCGCGCGCTGGATGACGCGCTGGAAGCCGGACGTCGGCTTGGAATCCTCGTCATAGCCCGTGATCAGGTTGGCGAGTTCGTTATCGACGTAATCGGAGACGGTCTTTTTCAGGACGTCGAGATTGACATTGCAGGCTCCCATGACGGCAGCGGCATCGGCATCGTCGATCAAGGCCAGGAGCAGGTGTTCCAGGGTAGCATATTCGTGGTGCCGCTCATTGGCGAAGGTCAGTGCCTGATGCAGCGCCTTTTCGAGACTAGGCGAAAATGTTGGCACGTCGGTTCCTCACTTCTTTTCCATGACACATTGCAGCGGGTGCTGGTGCTGGCGGGCAAAATCCATGACCTGGCTCACCTTGGTCTCAGCGACCTCGTACGTAAAGACCCCACATTCGCCCACACCGTGATTGTGAACGTGCAGCATGATGCGGGTGGCCGCTTCGCGGTCCTTCTGGAAAAAACGCTCCAGAATGTGAATGACGAAGTCCATCGGCGTGTAATCGTCGTTCAGCAGAAGCACGCGGTAGAGATTGGGCTTTTTCGTTTTGGCCTTGGTGCGCGTAATGACCGAGGTGCCGCGATTGCCGCCGTCTCCCTGTCCGTCCTTCTCGTCTTGCATGTAGATCGGCAATGCGATCATCTTTCTATCATTCCCCAACAGTCCGACGGCTCGTCCGAACGAACAGCCGGAGCCGGACATCAGAAGCACTTATCTAGTTCGCTGAACGCCGATTTTAAGCCCCTCGCGTCCACGCGCAATCACTATTCCGCGTGAAGAGGCCGATAGGGCGGTAAATTAACGCCATTGCCTTGGGCCTCACAAACAAAAACCGGCTGCGCCAGGAACGCAACCGGTTCATTTTAACCAGCAAAGGTCTTTGTGCGGCCTGCAACCGGCCTCAGGCGGCGTTGGACACCACCACGGCCGTCGCCCGCGTCGCCGGCAGCTCGTAGGGTTTGTAGGCGCTCTTGGCGAGATCGGTATACAGGGTGCCGATCTTGGTCGCTTCCGCCACGAACCCCTCGTAGGCGGATTTGGCAAACTTGCTCTGCAGCTCGAACGCGGTTTCGATGCTGCGAACGGCCAGCAGCTGCTCCAGGAAGCTGGTCAGCTCCTGGATCGACTTCTTGGAATATTCGCCGGTTTCCGATGCGATGGCCTGAAAGCCCTTCGTCACCTCGGCATAGTTTTTCAGCAGCCCGTCGACTGCTTCCTTGTTCTTCCGGCTGGCTTCATCGAGATTGAACATTTCCGCCTCCTATGGGTGTATTCCCATTTGCTGATGGAATAATTCCGCAGTGCAAAAGTCAAGAGCGGAATCGTATCGCAGGCGCGAAGAAGCCCGCTACGACCGAATGCCGCGGCGGCCATTTGCGCATTGACAAAAATCTCTTCCAAAACCCATGAAAAACGGCGGGTCGCAAGGCGCCCGCCGTTTCCGAACTTGTGATCGGGACCGTCCCGATGGTGATGCCTGACGGCCTTGCGAACTGTTTGTCAGGCCGATGCGGCCATCAGAGATCGACGTCGAGAATGGCCATCGAGAAGTTGTAGGAGCGCTCATCGTCCTCGTCATCGACGTAGACAACGCCAAGGAACTCGTCGCCGGCGTAAACCTCGGCCGAATCGTCCTTGCGGGGCCGCGCACGCACGCTCATCGTGGGGTTGAACACCCGCTTGAAGTAGGCGTCGAGCTTCTTGATTTCATCGGCTTTCACTTTTGTCTCTCCGTCAGTGTTCTCGTTGCGGGGCTTTTGGCATGGGACAAAGGCGAAAGTAAAGAACGTGTCTCCATGATCCGTCCCATGATCCGCCCGATGAGGCGCGCACACTGCGTATCAAGCGCCCGGCAAAGCCTCGACAATGCGACATAGACGTCCGCGAGCCCCGATCAAGTCCGGGGCGGCAAATCGGGTGTCAGACGCCGGTCAGTCTTCCGAGCGCAGGATCTGGTCCATCAGGCGCGAGGGCTCCGAACACCCGGCCTCTCCCACCACTTTCGCCGGCACACCGGCAACGGTGGTCTTCGGCGGCACCGGCTTCAGCACCACGGAACCGGCCGCCACGCGCGAGCAGTGGCCGATCTCGATATTGCCGAGGATCTTGGCGCCTGCCCCGATGAGGACGCCATTGCCGATTTTCGGATGGCGGTCGGCGCCTTCCTTGCCCGTGCCGCCCAGCGTCACGCCGTGCAGGATCGAGACATTGTCGCCGATGACCGCCGTTTCGCCGACCACGAAGCCGGTGGCATGATCAAGGAAAATGCCCTTGCCGATGCGCGCGGCCGGATTGATATCCGTCTGGAACACGCCGGAGGCGCGACTTTGCAGATACATGGCAAAATCGCGACGGTCGCGCTTCATCAGCCAGTGGGCCAGCCGGTGCGTCTGAATGGCGTGAAAGCCCTTGAAATAGAGAACCGGTTCCAGGAAGCGCAGGCAGGCCGGATCGCGGTCGTAATAGGCCTGGATATCGACGCGCAGGATCGCGCCCCATTCCGGCCAGTCGCTCAGCATTTCCTCAAAGGTCTGGCGCAACAGCACCGCCTGAAGATCTTGATGGTCCAGACGCTCGCAGATCCGGTGGATCACGCTCTCCTCGAGCGAGCCATGATTGAGCACCGTCGAATAGAGGAATGTCGCCAGCAGCGGATCACGCTCCGCACTGGTCTGCGCTTCGTGCCGCAATGTATCCCAGATCGGATCAACCGACGCGATTGGCTCCCGGGGTCGAATTTCAGTGCGTGCCGACATGGCAGTATCCTCGTGTACGCAGAGGCCCGTATATAGAACATTCTTTCAAAAACACCAACGCCGGCGCAAAGCGGGCCGCGCTTACCCGGCGTGGCTGCTTAAAAAGTCGAGAACGGCGGCCTTGAACACCCGGTCCCCGACCGCCAGCATATGATCGCGGTTGGGAATATCCACCGCGCGGGCATTTTGCATCAGTGCCGCCAGGTCCTGCGGCGAGCCGGCAATGTCGTCCTTGGTGCCGACACCGATCAGGGTCGGCGCGGCGATGCGACCGATATCCTCGCGCGAGACGAGGTCGCGCGATCCGCGAATGCAGGCGGCAAGCGCCTCACGGTCGCTTCGGGTCTGGTCGGCAAAGGCCCGGAACATACGTCCACGCGCATGGGTGACCTCGTCGAGCGATGGCGCAAGCAGCGCATCGGCAATCGGATCCCAGTCGCCGACCCCGTCGGTCATCCCGATACCCAGCCCGCCGAGAATGAGCGAACGGACCCGCTGAGGACGGGCAAGCGTGGCGAAGGTCGAGATGCGCGCACCCATCGAATAGCCCATGAAATGCGCCTGATCGATGCCGAGATGATCGAGCAGCGCAATCGCATCGCCGGCCATCACTGAAGGACGGTAGGCTTCGGGGTCACGCGGCTTGTCGCTTGCGCCATGGCCCCGGTTGTCGATGGCAATCACCCGGTAGCCGGCCTCGCCAAGGGCCTTCAGCCAGCCGGGATAGACCCAGTTGACGTTTGCGGTGGAGGCAAAACCATGAATCAGAAGCACAGGCTCGCCATCCGCATTGCCCGCGTCAAAGTAGGCGAGCTGCAGGTTCTGGTGGGTAAACGTGGAAAAATCGGGTGCGTTGAGGTTCATGGGCAGGCTTCCCTTCGAAGAGCGCGACCATAGGCCATGTCCTGCTCTGCCTGAACAGGCAAGGCGACAAAATCACGTTTCTGCCGGCTGTTTCCCCCTACACTTTCACGGCATGCCTCTATAATGTCGGCGCACATCGCAAGCATTGGAGTTCAACATGGCCGGTCACGGTATCCCTCATTTCCAGAACGACGGTGGACATCGCCTCATTGAGGTGGGCGTGAAGGAATTCATGTGCACCGGGGCGAACGTGCCCTTCGACCATCCGCACATCTATATCGACATGGGCGACGACAACGAGAAAGTCTGCTCCTACTGCTCGACGCTTTACCGCTACAATCCGACGCTGAAAGCCGAACAGACAATTCCGGCCGGCTGCACCTTCCACGTCAAAGCCGCCTGAACTGATACGGCCATGGCCATCACACATGCAGTGATCGTCGGCGCCGGCATGGCCGGCCTGACGACGGCGCTTGCACTTGCCGCGCGCGGCATCCGGTCCGACATCATCGAGCAGGCACCGCATCTGGCCGAAGTGGGCGCAGGATTGCAGATCTCGCCCAATGCCAGCCGCATTCTGGCGCGTCTCGGCGTGCTTGCCGATCTGGAGGCCGTCTGGACAGAGCCGGAGCGTATCGCGATCTCGTCGGGCAAGTCGCTGCGCCAGCTCGCGCATGTGCCGGCCGGCCGGTTCGCACGCGAGCGCTGGCGCGCGCCTTACGGGGTGATGCACCGGGCAACCCTGCAGCGGGGACTTCAGGCGGCGGTCGACAAAAATCCGCTGTGCCGCCTGCATCTGGGCATACGGATCGGCGCCGATTGGCGTCAATCCATTGCGAGCGTGGTCGGCGCAACGCCCGACGTCACCATCGGTGCAGACGGTGTCTGGTCGCGCATGCGCGAGGAAATTGCCAACGCCCCGGAGCCGGATTTTTCCCGCAACGTCGCCTGGCGCTTTACCGTGCCGACGGAAAAGGCCCCGGCCTTCCTGATGCCGCAGGCGGTGACCGCCTATGTCGGGCCTTCCTGCCATCTGGTCTGCTATCCGCTGCGCGAAGCGGGCGGCTTCAATGTCGTGGCCATCGCAAGCGGCGTCAGCCCCGGCGAGACCTGGGAAGTGCATGCAAGCCTTGAACAGAAACGCATGCTGCTGCGCCAGTTCAAGGGCTGGCATCCGCAGATCCTGTCGCTGCTGACGGGCATGGAATCGGGAAAATTCTGGCCGCTCTATCAGGTGAGCGACGGACGCTGGCACAATGGCCGCGATGTGGTTCTGGTGGGCGACGCGGCCCATGCCATGATGCCGTTTGCGGCCCAGGGGGCCGCCATGGCCATCGAGGACGGCTGGGAACTGGCGGCCCGGCTCGCCATGACGCCCGTTCTTGCCGATGCGCTGTCGACTTACGAATCGGTGCGCCGGGCGCGCATCGCACGCGTTCGCAACCGTGGCGCCTTCAACCGCTTTGCCTATCACGTGCGCGGGCCGCTGCGTTTCGGCCGCGACATGGTGCTGGCCCTGCGTCCGCCGCAAGCGCTTGCGGCGGATCTCGACTGGCTCTATGGCTATGACGCCGGCTTCTGATCAGGCGCCGGCTGCAGCGGCAAACCCCGCTTCCAGATCCTTTTGCAGATCAGCCACATCTTCAAGCCCGATCTGCAGCCGGATCACCGGCCCTTCGGACGGCGCCTTGGCAATCGTGCGGTCACCCAGATTGACCTTCACCGCCAAGCTCTCGTAGCCGCCCCAGGAATAGCCGAGCCCGAAGATCGCAAGCGCATCCAGGAAAGCATGCGCCTTGGCACGAAACTGCTCCGCACCATCGGCCTTCAGCACGAAGGAAAACACTCCGGATGCGCCCTTGAAGTCGCGCTTCCACAGCGCGTGTCCGGGAAAGCTTTCGAGGGCAGGATGCAGCACGCGCGCCACCTCCGCGCGCCCCTCGAGCCAGCGGGCGATCTCGAGCGCGCTTTTCTGGTGATGCGCCATGCGCACGCCCATGGTGCGCAACCCGCGCAGGATCTGGTAGGCATCGTCCGGCGCGCCGCAGATGCCAAGCGTCATCGTCGCCTCATGCAGGCGCGGCCAGTGTTTGGCATTGGCGGAAACCGATCCCATCACGATATCGGAATGGCCGGAGGGATACTTGGTCGTGGCATGGATGATGACATCGACACCAAAATCCAGACCGCGGAAATAAAGCGGCGTTGCCCAGGTATTGTCCAGCGTGACGACGCAGTCGTGCCGGTGGGCGGCATCGGCAATCGCGCGGATATCCTGCATCTCGAACGTGTTGGATGCGGGCGATTCGGTATGGATAAGGCGGGTGTTGGGACGAATCAGGGCCTCGATATCGCCGCCGATACCGGGGGCGTAATATTCCACCTCGACGCCGAGACGCGACAGCATCGTATTGCAGAAATGCCGGCACGGCGTGTAGACCGAATCGACGATCAGGGCATGATCGCCCGCCGACAGGAAAGCCAGGAACGGAACGCTGATGGCGGCAAGCCCGGAAGGCACCAGAACCGTTCCGGCCGCCCCTTCGAGCGCATTCAGCGCATCGCACAGCGCATCGGTCGTCGGCGTCCCGCGCGTGCCATAGGTATATTTCTGATCCCGGCTTTCCATCGTCCTGCAGTCGGGAAAAAGAACGGTGGAGCCATGCACCACCGGCGGATTGACAAACCCGTGATAGCTCATCGGATCGTGTCCGAGATGCGCAAGGCGGGTGTTGTCGCCGGCACCGGCGAAAAGGGTCTCTTTGTTTTTCATGGAAAATTGCGGCCTTCGTATTGACGAGGGCCAAAGTCTTGAAGGCAAGGCTTGCGCCGGTCAAGCCCGGTAGGCGGCGCGGCCTGCTACCTATGCGCTACAACGCTCCTCAATGTCGCGCCTTTAGGCAGAAGACTGCACAAAATCCTACACTCTGCCTAATATATCATCTACCCACGGCAATTTGTCTAATTTGAGGCGCTAAATTAAAGTGCAAGACTTGACCCCTGCACATATTTCCGACTGTGATAAAGCAGCTCGTCTCGGGAGGCCTTGCGGGCGGCCTGTCGTTGCTGATCAGGGATCGGTAATGGGGCTTCAGGTCTATCAAAAAACAAGAGATAAAGGTTGGGAAAATGAAAAAGACGCTTCTGTCCGCCGCAATTGGCGCGGCAATTCTGGGTGCTGCCTCTGCCGCTTCCGCCGGCACGCTCCAGGACGTCAAGGCCAAGGGTTTTGTTACATGCGGCGCAAGCCAGGGTGTTCCGGGCTTCTCCAACCCGGACGACAAGGGTGAGTGGTCGGGTATCGACGTCGATTACTGCCGCGGCATCGCCGCTGCCGTCTTCGGCGACCCGAAGAAGGCAAAGTTCGTCGCCCTGTCGAGCAAGGACCGTTTCCCGGCCCTGCAGTCCGGCGAAATCGACGTGCTGACGCGCAATACGACCTGGACGGTCAGCCGCGACACCTCGCTCGGCTTCAACTTCCGCACCGTCAACTACTATGACGGCCAGGGCTTCCTGGTGAAGAAGGGCCTGAACGTGAAGTCGGCGCTTGAACTGTCGGGCGCTGCCGTCTGCGTTCAGACCGGCACCACGACCGAACTGAACCTGGCCGACTACTTCAAGGCCAACAACCTGCAGTACAACCCGGTCGTGTTCGAAAAGGAAGCTGACGCGACGTCTGCTTACGACGCCGGCCGTTGCGACGTCTACACGACCGACCAGTCCGGCCTCTATGCCATGCGCCTGAAGCTGAAGAACCCGGATGACAACATCGTTCTGCCGGAAGTCATCTCCAAGGAGCCGCTTGGACCGGCCGTCCGCCAGGGCGACGACCAGTGGTTCGACGTGGTGAGCTGGGTTCACTACGCCATGGTCAATGCTGAAGAATTCGGCATCACCTCGAAGAATGTCGACGAGATGAAGACCAAGGGCGGCCCGGACGTCAAGCGCATGCTCGGCAACGAAGAAGGCACCAAGATCGGTACCGACCTCGGCCTGACCAACGACTGGGCCTACAACGTCATCAAGCTCGTCGGCAATTACAGCGAAGTGTTTGAACGCAACGTCGGCCCGAACACCCCGCTGAAGATCCAGCGCGGCCTGAACGCCCTGTGGAACAAGGGCGGCCTCCAGTACGCTCCGCCGATCCGCTAATCGCGCGACAGGCAGGAATTATGCCGGGAGGCGGCGACCCCGCCTCCCGAGCAGCACCCCATGAGGGCAAAAAGCTCGCAAAGAGCGTATAAGAGGGAAAAGTGCCTATGGCAGGCAACGCACTACCATCGGAGAAGCCGACATCATCCGGCAGCTCGTCGCTTTTGTACGACCCAAAGGCGCGCGGCATCTTCTACCAGGTCCTGACGGTCGCCATTCTCGGCCTGTTTGTCTGGATCATCGTCAACAACACGATCACCAACCTCAATCGCGCCAATATCGCTTCAGGTTTCGACTTTCTCAAAGGCCGCGCTGGCTTCGACATCGGCCAGACGCTGATCGACTATTCCAGTGATTCGACCTATGGACGCGCTCTGCTGGTCGGCCTTTTGAACACGCTCGAAGTGGCGATCATCGGCATCATCACCGCCTCGATCATCGGCTTCATCGTCGGCATTGCCCGGCTGTCCAGCAACTGGCTGATTGCCAAGCTGGCGCAGATCTACGTGGAAATCTTCCGCAACATCCCGCCGCTTCTCGTCATTTTCTTCTGGTACAAGGGCGTCATCGCCATTCTGCCGCAGGCGCGCGCCTCGCTTGCGCTGCCCTTCGGCACCTACCTCAACAATCGCGGCCTGTTTTTCCCCAAGCCGCTGTGGGGCGGCGGCGCCTGGCTGATTCTCGTCGCGCTTGTCGTTGCGATCGTGCTTTCGCTGGTGATCCGCCGCTGGGCGCGCCTGCGCCAGGAAAAGACCGGCCAGCAGTATCCGTCCGGCCTGACTGCCCTTTTGCTGATCATCGGTCTGCCGCTCGTAACCTTCCTGGCGCTCGGCGCACCGCTGTCGTTCGAATATCCCGTGGCCGGCAAGTTCAACCTGACCGGCGGATCGGTCGTCGGCCCGGAATTCATATCGCTCTATCTCGCCCTCTCTTTCTACACCGCGTCCTTCATCGCCGAGATCGTGCGTGCCGGGATCAAGGCGGTCGCGAAAGGCCAGACGGAAGCGGCAAGCGCGCTTGGCCTGCGCGGCAACATGACGACGCGTCTCATCGTCATCCCGCAGGCGCTGCGCATCATCATTCCACCGCTCACCAGCCAATATCTCAATCTCACCAAGAACTCGTCGCTCGCCGTGGCCGTCGGCTTTGCCGATGTGGTCGCCGTCGGCGGCACCATGCTGAACCAGACCGGTCAGGCGGTCGAAATCGTCACGCTCTGGCTCGTCATTTACCTGTCGCTGTCGGTCAGCACCGCCGTGCTCATGAACTGGTTCAACAGCAAGATGGCTTTGGTGGAGAGATAAGATGACGATCAACCAATCCGCATTCGTTCGCCAGGAGATGAACCCGCCCTTGCCGGCACCCACCGGCCAGGGAGGCCTCACCCGCTGGCTTCGTCTCAATCTGTTTCCGACGCCCAAGGACACGGTGCTGACCATTCTGGCGCTGGCGCTTCTTGCCTATATCGTGCCGGTGCTGGTGCAATGGCTGTTCATCGACGCCACCTGGACCGGTGTCGATCGCAAGGCCTGCGCCACCGTCTCGCAGGGCGGTGTGCTTCCCGACGGCCAATCGGGCGCCTGCTGGGCCTTCGTCAGCGCCAAGTTCCAGCAGTTCATCTTCGGTCGTTACACGTATGAAGAACGGTGGCGCCCCCTGCTGGTGATGGCGATGTTCGTCATTCTCCTGATCCCAATGCTCATTCCGAAGGTGCCCTACAAGGGCTGGAATGCGCTGGCGCTGTTCATCGTCCTTCCCGTCGTGTCGTTCTTCCTGCTGATCGGCGGCTTTGGCCTTCCGCATGTGGAAACGCAGCTGTGGGGCGGTCTGATGATCACCCTGATCCTGTCCTTCTTCGGGATCGCGGTCTCGCTGCCGCTCGGCATCATCCTGGCGCTTGGGCGACGCTCCAACCTGCCCGTGATCAAGATGCTTTGCGTTGTCTTCATCGAGGTCATCCGCGGCATTCCGCTGATCACGGTTCTGTTCATGGCCAGCGTCATGCTGCCCTTGTTCCTGCCGGTCGGCTGGACCTTCGACAAGCTGCTTCGGGCGCTGATCGGCGTGTCGCTCTTCTCGTCCGCCTATATGGCGGAAGTCATTCGCGGCGGCCTGCAGGCCATTCCGAAGGGTCAGTTCGAAGGCGCCGATTCGCTCGGGCTCAGCTACTGGCAGAAAATCCGTCTGATCATCATGCCGCAGGCGCTGAAGCTCGTCATTCCCGGCATCGTCAACACCTTCATCGGCCTGTTCAAGGATACCTCGCTCGTGTCGATCATCGGCATGTTCGACCTTCTCGGCATCGTAACGCTCAATCAGGCGGATGCGAACTGGTCGACGCCGGTGACGCCGGTCACGGGCTACGTCTTCGCAGGCTTCGTCTTCTGGATCTTCTGCTTCGGCATGTCGCGCTATTCGCTCTTCATGGAGCGTCATCTCGACACCGGTCACAAACGATAATCAAGGGGAACATCATGTCCGCTACCCAAGCACCAAAGTCAAAAGTGGCCGTTCCCCAGAGCGGCGTCGCGATCGAAATCACGGCGATGAACAAGTGGTACGGTGATTTTCACGTCCTGCGCGACATCAATCTCAAGGTGAAGAACGGCGAGCGGATCGTCATTGCCGGGCCCTCGGGCTCCGGCAAGTCGACGATGATCCGCTGCATCAACCGGCTGGAGGAACATCAGTCCGGTCAGATCCTCGTCGACGGCATCGAGCTTACCAACGACCTGAAGAAGATCGACGAAGTGCGCCGCGAAGTCGGCATGGTCTTCCAGCACTTCAACCTCTTTCCGCATCTGACGATCCTGGAAAACTGCACGCTCGCGCCGATCTGGGTCCGCAAGATGCCGAAGAAGGAAGCCGAAGAGGTCGCGATGCACTATCTGAAGCGCGTCAAGATCCCCGAGCAGGCCAACAAATATCCCGGCCAGCTTTCCGGCGGTCAGCAGCAGCGCGTGGCCATTGCCCGCTCGCTGTGCATGAAACCGAAGATCATGCTGTTCGATGAACCCACCTCGGCGCTCGATCCGGAAATGGTCAAGGAAGTGCTGGACACCATGGTGAGCCTTGCCGAAGAAGGCATGACCATGCTGTGCGTGACGCACGAAATGGGCTTTGCCCGCCAAGTTGCCGACCGGGTGATCTTCATGGACCAGGGCCAGATCGTCGAGCAGAATGCACCGGCTGCCTTCTTCGACAATCCGCAGCACGAGCGCACAAAGCTCTTCCTCAGCCAGATCCTGCACTGAGGGCACAAGACCCACCAGCCAGGCAAAAGCGCGCCGCGTGCGCCCTTTTGTCGTTGTGCGACCTGCGCCGCATCGAGTGGTCATCCCATAACTCCGCTCTTTACCAGCGGAAAAAATAACGGGCATTCACGCGTCCAGCCGGGTCGCCGCCGGCTGCGCGGTTCATCTCGCCAGTGATCTTCAACCGGTTGCCGATCTTCTGCTCGAGCACAACGCCGCCGCCGACCCGCTTGAAACTGTCGATAGCGCCCGCTTTCACTTGGATGGCCGACCCCGTATCGCCATAGGAGAGCTTCAGCGCCTGGTTCACGTCCAGCCCGCTCCAGCTCTCTGTGCCGCCATCATAGCGCAAGGCATAGGTGCGGCTCACCTGCAGGTCGAGATCAGGCGTCAGGATTTCCTTTTCGCTTCGGCTCATCTGCGCAGCCGCGCTGCCGGTCAGCGCATTGAGGGTGAAATCGAGAGTGCGGTTGAGCTGCAGTGCCGGTGTCGTCAGCTGCTCCGCCCTCACCTGCCCCCACAGCCTGACGGGCATGTCGACCGGGCCGCCCGCCACGGCAGACGCCACACCCGTCTCCAGCCCGGCAGAGGCCGCCGTCCAGCCGGGAATGCGCAACCCCATCCGTGCTGCGTAGGACGTGTCGGAGGTTTTGCTCGGGACCCAGATGATCAAGGGTTCTTCGGCGGACACGGGTGCTGCAACGGTAGCGGAAAAGCAAAAAGCCAGGAGAATGCGGGTCATCACGGAGGCCCTCGATCTGGTATTTCATTTTGGTGCGGCCACACGCCGAACCAGGCGTCACTCCCCCAGGTCCTCCTCCATCTCGGGTTCAGTTTATAGCGGAAATCCGGTTTTGGCGCAGCGACGATGTGGCAACTGTGTGACTTTGGCGCACCAAGTTCCATTTCATTACAGCCTGCCACACAATGTGACAGGCAATCGACCCCTTTGATGGTAGCTTCGCCTTGAACTGCGCGAATGCGAACTAGTTAGCATGATGAGATCGAACTGACGGAACCGGCACTGAGCAGAGGCGTTAGATCCCTTGCGACGTAAGCCACACGTCAGGACGGCGTGTTAATCGCAAGGTGATCTCGCCGGCAACGCGTAAACGAGACAGAGTAGCAATGACCATTGTGCAGCTGGATACCGACAAAACGTCGAGCAGACAGACCTCCGTCGCAGCCCTTTCGGATATTCCGATCCAGAGGATCACACGCATCGTCGCACGCATTGCCATGGGCGTATCCGTCATCGTCATTTTGTGCGCCTGGCGTCAGACCGGCCTCTGGTAAGAGCCTGCCTGCCCCCAAGGGGCCGCACGCCACCGATCGGCGACGCGATCTCATCACCGCCGTAATTGCGTCCGAATGACGTCGCAATACCCCGACTAGGCGGTCGAAGACCGAACCGGAATCGTGGAATACAGTGATGCGGTGGCACGGCCTTCGCATCCTTTAACGGCAGTGCAGGCATGACCGAGGACAAGAGGCGCAGGATCGTGGAACAGGTCATCCAGCGACTCGATGCCCATGGCATGGCCTTTGAGACGGATCCGCAATTTCTCTGTGCGATCAACGACTGGATTGCCGGCACCATCGAGATGTCGCAGTTGCGCAAGCGTTTCCTCGATCTGCTGCAGGAGCGACACTCTGCCGTGCGAATCCGCTATGCGCTGCCACAACGCCCGCCGCACCTCCAGCCGGCGGCCGATCCCTTGTCGACTGCCGCCCCGCCAGACGGTTTTGAACCTCACCCGAAAGGGACTGCGGAGGACATCGAGCCCGGCAGTGGCGCGTAGGCGCTCGTCACATCGGGACACTCGCAACCGCCGGTCGTCAATGCCGCAGACCGCATTCAGGTACGGTTAAGCTTACCGTCTTACATTCTTCCTCGGTTATATGCGCAAGGGGGAATAGTATGGCATTGCACGGAACGGCCTTTGTCCTTGGCCTCGTCCTGTTCGTGGTTTCCCTGCCGCTCGCCGTTAAGTATGCCGGGCACACGCCGCGCCATGACATCGAATTTTCAAGGCTAAGCCCGTGAACCGTGTGGCGCCGCAAGGGCGTGCGAAACTTGCGACTTGACCGGATTTACAACGGCGGCCGGTCGGCTGGACATTTCTCTTCACCGTGATCTCAGGGGACGGCAGCTTGTCGCCGGATGGCGCATTCGCTAAGACCGCGTCGGAGTGCGGCAGGGCGTCGGGCGCACCACGCGCCGTGATGCCCCTGCCCGGCAATGGTCGGGCACATCCCGTGTCCCTGCAAGATTGGAAATCTTATGAACACGCCCTGGAGCAAACCGGTTGCCATCCTGATCGGTGAACCGCCGGAAGAAACTCTCATCACCACCACCCAGGCTGCCGCCTGGGCCATGATCGAGGATTGGCCGGTTGAGGACGGGCCGGCGCTCGACCGCGCGCTCGCCGTCTGCGCAGCCGTGGACGCGCGCAAAAGCAAGCCGGAAGATGCCCGCCAGGCTTTTGTCGATGCAGCCGTTGAGGCCGGCATTCTGGTGCGCAGCTAACCCATCAGCAAGGCGTGCCGGCCGTCGACTTGCTTGTCCAGCAGCTTCTGAAACGGGTCGGTAGAAGTTGGAGATCGGCAAGCGATGCACACTACATGGCGCGCGTCAAAGAACATGTGGCCGCAACGCCAGAAGCCGTGTGGCACGGCCTCATAAAGGCTCAAACCGGCTCAAACAGGCCAGTAGGCGTCATCGCGAAAATTGACCGGAATCTCGGGTGCGGTGAGCAAAGCCTCGACCACATAGCTGATCCGCAGCTTCAGGTCGCGGATCTCCTGCGGCATGCGGACACCGAGACCGAGCGAGCGCAGGCGATGCCCGTCATAGCCGCGTTCGCTGAGGCGCCGTGCGGCCTCGACGTAGACGTCTGCTACGGTCGGCGGCGCCAGTTCTTCAACCGGCTGGTACAACCCGCCCCTGATCAACCGCAATGTCGATGCCATGCTTGCCCCCTGCAGTCCTTCGCTCTTTCTGACACCTGTGTGACCCGCCAAGCTTGCGGGAACCTGAACAGTGACACGTCTGGCGCGCCTACATGCGTCCATCATTACGAAAGAATGTGAGAATGGACCTATCCACCAAGCGTCGGACATGGATGGCCGATCGATCAAAATTCTGTTATGATAGCCTAGTCGAGCGCATTGAGGAGTGGGCTCGGCGCCTTGTCATTTCGGTTTGAGGAGACCGGCAATGCATTATCTCACGCTCGTGACGGCCCTTAATCCCTATATTCTGGCCGTTCTCGCCCTGGTTCTGGCTTGCGGCGCCTATGATCGATGGCACAATTCACATTGATGCGGCTGGAAGCGGGATTGCATTCATCGGCTGCCGCTTGCAGCTGTTGAAGGCCGGTTTCCCTTCAAGCATCACGGGAATGCTGTTAAAGTCTCTCCGGTGAAATAATCCGGGAGCCTTCTCGTGCAGCAGACCATGACCTTTGACGATACATCCAGATCGCTCAGCCAGACGCTCCGTGATCTGATCAGCGGTATCCGGGGCAAGACGGTCAGCCTGCGCGATCTGATGGACCAGGTGGGTGAACAGGGGCTGCTGCTGATCTGCGCCGTGGCGTCGCTGCCGTTCCTCATCCCGGTGTCCATTCCCGGCGTCAGCACCGTGTTCGGGGCGGCGATCATTCTGGTCAGCATCGCCATCTGCCTCAACCGCATGCCCTGGCTGCCGGCCCGCATCCTGGACCGCAGGCTTGATTCGGCAAAGCTGGTTCCGGCGCTGGAAAAGGGCGCGCATCTGGTCGGCCGCGTGGATCGCTTTTTCAAGCCGCGCCTGGCGGCTCTGACTGCCGGGGGCGCCATTGGCCGCATCAACGCCCTTGCCATTACCTTTGGCGGCGTGCTGCTGATGTTTCCGCTCGGCCTCATCCCCTTTTCGAACACGCTGCCGGGCATTGCCATCCTGCTGCTGTCGACCGGCATGATGCAGCGGGATGGGCTGGTGGTGCTGGGCGGTTATCTGTTCCTGGCGATCACCACTGTTTATTTTGGCGCGTTGACCTTCATGGCCATTGCCGCCGGGAAAGGACTTGCCGGCACCTTTGCTTGATCGCACGATCTCGCGCGAAGACCGGAAGCCGCGGCGGCGGATACTGATAAACGGCCTGCCGTTGTTATGACTTCTGCCGCGCGGCGCGCTTGCGCCCCCACCAGAGGGTCAGGCGACGGCGCTTGCGGCGCACGTAAGGCAGATCGTGCGACAGGACCAGAAGCCCAAGCGGCAACATCCAGAAACCGAGAATCGGCAGAAAGCCCAGTGCACCGCCGCCAATCAGCGCCGTACCGACGCTGATGCGCCCAATGCGCGACCGCGGCATGGGAACGCGCACACGCCCCAGATGCAACCGGCCACTGGCTGCGTCGAAGCCGAATTTCCCTGCCTTTTCCCTTTGGTCCACCTGTTTCACCTTCCAGCAGCATCGCCTGTTGTCGTTCGCCAGATGGGAAGGGAATGTGGATAAAGCAAGCGCGTGAAATTTTTTTGAAAAAACCGCTTGGCAAAACCGCCAAGCGTTTGTATTACCCCGCTCACACCGCGGCGACGCGATGTTCCCTGGTAGCTCAGCGGTAGAGCATTCGACTGTTAATCGACAGGTCGCCGGTTCGAATCCGGCCCGGGGAGCCAGTTTCTTCAGTCATTGATTGATTATAGATAAAAGCCGGTTCCTCTGTGAACCGGCTTTTTTCGTTGTTCTCGCAGATTTCGGCATCCGCTCGCCGGCCCTCTCCGCTACACCCCTCTCCTGCCCGCCTGGCCATCGAGGCGTTGCTTCATCAGCAAACCGTCAACAACCCCTTGACGTGAGTCGCAAACAGAATTAGAACAAAAAGAGAACGAATACGGAGATGCCTTATGACAAGCGCAGAACAGGCCGTACAGAATGCTCTGGCCGCCGTTGCCGCCTCCCGCGCCCTGCGGGAAAAAGCGGCTGAAGAACGCCGCAACACATTTCAGCGAATCCAGATTGCCAGCCAGAAGCCTCTTTACGTCCCGAAAGGCGTGCAGATGCCCTTGCGCTTCAGCTGACCGTCGAGCCCGGTTTCAGGCTGAGCCGCACCAAACAGTTAAAAATTCGGAACCACTCCTGTTTTCATCGGTTCTATCCACGGCACAATCGGAATGCCTGAACGAAAAACAGGAGTAACACTCATGATCAAGACACTGATGACCGTCTCCATCCTCTCGCTTGGCCTTGCAGGTGGCGCTGTCGCACAGACCTCGATGAGCGGGAGTTCCTCGGCTGGCTCCGACACGGGCTATGGCGTATCGACCAATTCCGGCTACGGCACGACGTCCGGTGCGGGCACGGTTGATCCGACGATGACCTACAGCACGACCCCGCCGGCGCACAGCGGCACGTCCCTGTCTCTGCAGGGCAATTGCAGCGCACCGGTTCCGGCCGATCAGGTCGAAGCCTCCAAGAGCCCGGTGTCGCGCACGCAGTGCTGACACCGGCCACCGACACAGGGTCGGTAGCGATCTATCGAAAGGGGTGGCTGAAGGCCGCCCCTTTTTTTCGCCGTCTGACGGGCACCGACCGGCAGAGCCGGGTTGCAACGGCACCTTTAAGCGGCTGAAACAATCCGAACGGTTTTTGCACGCGCAGGTGTGGATGCAGAACGTATTTCCTTGCCGAGCGCCCCTCAACGTCGGAAAAGCATTTCAGCCAATATTTGCAAGGTAGGGCATCCCCATGACCATCAATCCGTCCGTGCTGAGTGTGATCGGCAATACGCCTCTGATCCGCCTCAAAGGCCCGTCCGAGCTGACGGGCTGCGAAATTCTCGGCAAGGCAGAATTTCTCAATCCCGGCCAGTCCGTAAAAGACCGCGCCGCCCTCTACATCATCCGGGATGCGGAAAAGAAGGGCCTGCTGCGGCCGGGCGGGGTGATCGTCGAAGGCACGGCCGGCAACACCGGTATCGGCCTGACACTGGTCGCCAAGGCGCTCGGCTATCGCACCGTGATCGTCATTCCGGAAACACAGAGCCAGGAAAAGAAGGATGCGCTGCGGCTTCTCGGGGCCGAGCTGGTCGAAGTGCCGGCCGTGCCCTACAAGAACCCCAACAATTACGTCAAACTGTCCGGGCGCCTTGCCGAGGAACTGGCAAAGACGGAACCGAATGGCGCGATCTGGGCCAATCAGTTCGACAATATCGCCAACCGGCAGGCGCACATCGAAACGACGGCCGAAGAAATCTGGGCGCAGACCGACGGCAAGGTGGATGGCTTCATCTGTGCCGTTGGTTCCGGCGGAACCCTTGCCGGCACCGGCATGGGCCTGAAGGCGAAGAACCCCGCCATAAAGATCGGCCTTGCCGATCCGGAAGGGGCGGCCCTTTATGAATTCTACACCCATGGCGAACTGAAATCGGAGGGGTCTTCGATCACCGAAGGCATCGGCCAGGGCCGGATTACCGCGAATCTCGAGGATTTTACGCCCGACTACGCCTATCGCATCACTGATGCCGAAGCCTTGCCGACGGTGTTCGATCTGGTGGAAGAAGAGGGACTTTGCCTCGGCGGTTCCTCCGGCATCAACATTGCCGGCGCCATTCGGCTGGCCCGGGATCTCGGCCCCGGCCGCACGATCGTGACGATCCTGTGCGACTATGGGAACCGCTACCAGTCCAAGCTGTTCAATCCGGACTTCCTCTCCTCGAAGGGTTTGCCGATCCCGCAATGGCTGGTAGAGAAACGGGATATTGTCATTCCCTTCCAGCAAGCCTGAGGATCTCCATGCCGACGAAAGCCCTCTACCGTGACGATTTCTATCTTTCCACGGCAGAGGGCACGGTGACAGCCGTCCACGAGGATGGCGCCATCGAGCTGGACCAGACCTGTTTTTACGCAACCTCCGGCGGCCAGCCGGGGGATACCGGATTTCTGGAGCGCGCCGACGGCTCCAAGATCCTGCTCGGCCCGACACGGCATGGCGCGACGAAAGACATCATCCTTCATGTGCCGCTTGACGGCCAGAGCGCGCCTCAGCTCGGTGAAAAGCTTGTCCTGCATGTCGATTGGCCGCGGCGCTACAAGCTGATGCGCATGCACACCGCCTGCCACCTGCTCTCCGTCGTCTGCCCCTTCCCCATTACCGGTGCGGCCGTCGGCGAAGACGAATCGCGTGTCGATTTCGACATGGGCGATACGGTGAACAAGGACGAGGTGACGGCCAAACTGATGAGCCTCGTCTCCGAGAACCATCCGGTCTTCCTGCAATGGATTACCGACGAGGAACTGGCAGCTAATCCGGATATCGTCAAATCGAAGAACGTTCGCCCGCCGGTCGGTCTCGGCCGGGTGAGCCTCGTGTGCATCGGCGAAAATTCCGCCGTTGACAGCCAACCCTGCGGCGGCACACATGTGTCCGAAACACAGGAGGTCGGGGCGGTTTACATTGCCCGGATCGAGAAGAAGGGCAAGGAAAACCGCCGGCTGCGCATCCGCTTCGGGACACCGGACAGCGAAAGCGCTTGAAACCGCCGTTGCGGCGCCTTGCTCCAACACACCATCGGGGCGCGTCAAAAGCCGCCGACTATCGAGGAGAGAACACCATGAGCACGGGTCAAAGCCGCTTCGTCGTTTCCGCTGAATGGGTGGAAAGCCAGCTTGCGGACCCGGGTTTTCGCGTGGTGGACGCCTCCTGGTATCTGCCGGCACAGGGGCGCAACGGCGCGCTTGAATATGCAGCCGGCCATATTCCGGGCGCCGTATTCTTCGATCAGGATGCCATTGCCGATCACACCACCGGCCTGCCGCATTCGCTTCCCTCGCCGGAGTTTTTCGCAACCGAAGTCGGCAAACTCGGCATCAGCGAGCATGACATCATCGTCGTCTACGACGGTCCCGGCTTTTTCTCGGCGCCGCGCGTCTGGTGGATGCTGCGGGTCATGGGGGCTGAACACGTCTATGTGCTGGATGGCGGGCTGGATGGCTGGAAGGCGAGCGGCCGTCCGCTCGAGACGGAACTCCCCGAGCCTGAACCTGCCATCTTCACGCCGCGCCTCAGCGCCCGCCGCATCACCAGCCTCACCGAGATGCGCGCCGTGGTGGACAGCGGCTCGGCGCAGGTCGTGGATGCGCGCGGTCCCGGCCGCTTTACCGGTGACGAGGCCGAACCGCGCGCCGGCATGCGGTCGGGTCACATGCCCGGCGCGCGCAGCCTTCCCGCCGCAAGCCTGTCGGAGGGCGGCCACCTGAAAAGCCTCGACACGCTGAAGACGATGATGACCGAAGCCGGCATCGACCTGTCGCGCCCGGTCGTCACTAGCTGCGGCTCCGGCGTCACGGCCGCGGTGGTAACGCTCGCGCTCGAATCCCTCGGCCACACCAGCAATTCGCTTTATGACGGCTCCTGGTCGGAATGGGGCGGACGCTCCGATACGCCGGTCGTCACCGGCCCGGCCGAGCCGCTGGAGCCCGTGCCCCACGGCCCGCTCAAGGCGCATGTGACGCGTCTGGAAATGACGGCACCGCCGCGCCAGAGCCTTGCCGTGCCGGTCAATCTCCATACCGCACTCATGAGTGCCCAAAACATTCCGCTGCATTATTATCGGTATCTCTACCGGCAGGTCGGCAAGCGGTGGCACTGGTACAACCGCCTGCGCCTCAGCGACGAGGAGCTGTCGGCGATCCTCACCGACGAACGGGTGTCGGTCACCATCCTTTACGTGAACGCAGCGCCGGCTGGCTTCTTCGAACTCAATCACGTGAATGAAGACGTGGTGGAGCTCAGCTATTTCGGCCTCTTCGAACATGCGCTCGGCCTTGGCATCGGCAAATGGTTCCTGCTGCAGGCGCTCTATGCCGCCTGGCAGTTCAATCCGAAGACGGTGACGGTGACCACCAACACGCTGGATCACCCGCGCGCCCTGCCGCTCTACCAGATGATGGGATTTGCCCCTGTCGGCACCTACGAGGCGTGGGTTGAGCCCATGTCGGATGCCGAGCTTCTGGCGCTGGCCAAGCGCGACTGACCTTTTCCGCGTAACGCGCAGGAATCGGGTGGCGGCAACGCCGCCCGGTCCGCATGGTCGCAAGCATCGCAACAGAGGGATGCCGCCATGCCAAACATCCAGTTCACCGCCATGCCCACGACAGTGGCCGATACCTTCCGCAAGGGCGGCGTCGACGCCTATGGAAACGTGCCCGAGCGCATGATCGCGCCCGGCGGCGGCATGCCTTGTCGCCATTGCCTCGACATGATCGCTGAAGGCGAGGAGATGCTGGTGCTTGCATACCGTCCCTTCGAGGCGCTGCAGCCCTATGCCGAAACCGGTCCGATCTTTCTGCATGGCCGCGACTGCCCGCGTTACGAGGCGGTGGAAATCCTGCCGCCGATGCTGAGCAGCCCGGATTACATCGTGCGCGGCTATGGGCAAAACGACCGCATCGTCTACGGCACCGGCGCTGTGACCGCGACGGAAGCGATTGCGGCGCGGGCCGATGCGCTTCTTCAGCGCCCCGAGATCGCCTATGTGCATATCCGCTCGGCGCGCAACAACTGCTATCAATGCCGGGTGGACCGGGCCTGACGCGGCCCGGCTCAAGTCGAGGCGGGGTCAGTCGCGGGACGCGTCCGCCTGCAGATCCTCGGCCATCTGCAAAAGCGCCTTCACGATGGTGCCTGCGCTGCGTTCATCCTCGCTCAGGCGCCGCGCGATGACCTCGCGCAGATTGAGGAGGGCGGCATCGACACTGCGGGGCAGATCCGGCCCCTGATCCTCGCGCCGGCCTCGACCGGCCTCGCGACGCTGGCGGATGCGTTCTGCCACCATCGAGAGGCGCTCCAGAATGGCGCTCGCCAGTCCGCGATTGCTGTCGAGATGCGCGCGGCCCTCGTCGGTGATGGAATAGCGCTTCTTGTTGCCATCCATTTCGGCAGAAACATAGCCCGCTTCTTCCAGATAGGTCAGCGTCGGATAGATGACGCCTGGGCTCGGCGCATAAAAGCCATAGGTCAGTTCCTCCACATGGCGGATGATCTCATAGCCGTGGCGCGGCTCCTTTTCGATGAGCGCCAGCACCAGAAGGCGCAGATCGCCCTGCAGCAGGAAGCGACCGATGCGGCTGTCGCCGCCATCGTCCTGCCCGCCATCGTCGGGGCCTCGCCCCCGCCCGCCCCGGCCGAAGCCGCGACCGAAACCATCGCCACGCATGGCAAACAGGCCTTCCAGTTCCATGCGCATCCGGTTGCCGCGGTGATGACCGCCGTCACATCTGTGTCCAAACATCGATTATTCCTCACGATTGTTTTTCGATATATCTAAGATAATCGACATCCATCGAAGCGCAAGAGGCAGACCTATCTAAGATCGATCTTTTTTTGATTGAACGCCGCAGGATCCCCGGATCCTGTGGGATAGCGCCAGGCAAAGCAGGAACGCACCTGCTGTCTCAGATATATCGAAGATTTCATTTCACAGGCTGCGGACCGCATCTGACAGGTTCCGACAGCAGCTGCGCACATGTTGAAATATGCATCTGAACGCCGAGCCATTGTCATTTTCCTGATGCGCCCCCGTGGCATTGACCCTACACTTGCGCTGTAACGAACGAGGGACCGTCCATGTCACTGCTGCTCGCCCCGAACTCCATGACCCGCCGCTCGCTCCTGGGCGGTCTTGCCGCCGGCTCCGCGCTGGTGCTGCTGCATCCCTTTGCAGCGCGCGCGGCCGCCAACCAGGCGCATCTGCGGCTGATGGAGACGACTGATATCCACGTCAACATCATGCCCTACGACTATTATGCCGATAAGCCGAACGACACGCTGGGCCTGTCGCGCACCGCAAGCTTCATCGACCAGGTTCGCGCCGAAGCCGGCAATTCCATGTTGATCGACAATGGCGACCTGTTGCAGGGCAATCCCATGGGCGATTACATGGCCTATGAGAAGGGCACGAAGGGCGGCGACCTGCATCCGGTAATGAAGGCGATGAACGTGCTCGGCTATGATTGCGTCACGCTCGGCAACCACGAATTCAACTACGGGCTCGACTTCCTGTTCAACGTCATGGCCGGCGCGAAATTCCCGGTCGTCTGCGCAAACCTCACCAAGGGCCAGCTGGCGTCGGACCCGAAGAAGGACGACCTGTTCTTCAAGCCGTACCGGATCATCGAGAAGCAGATCCGCGACGGTTCCGGCGCCACGAGCCCGCTGAAGATCGGCTTCATCGGCTTCGTGCCGCCGCAGATCATGGTCTGGGACGCCAAGAACCTTGAGGGCAAGGCGCAGACGCGTGACATCGTAGAAGCCGCCAAGGCCTGGGTGCCGGTCATGAAGGAAGAAGGCGCCGACATCGTCGTCGCGCTCTCCCACTCCGGCATCGACGGCACCGGCCAGAGCGAGCGCATGGAAAACGCCTCGCTGTATCTGGCCGGAGTCGATGGCATCGATGCGATCTTCACCGGCCACCAGCATCTCGTCTTCCCCGGCCCGAAAGATTTCGACGGCATTGCCGGCGCCGATATCAAGAAGGGCACGCTGATGGGCAAGCCGGCGGTCATGGCCGGCTTCTGGGGCTCGCATATGGGTCTCATCGATCTTCTGATCGAAAAGGACGGCAACAGCTGGAAGATCGTCGATTTCACCACCGAAGCCCGGCCGATCTATCACCGCGACGAAAACCGCAAGGTGGTGGCCGATGCCAAGGACAAGGCGGAGATCGTGGCCGCCGTGAAGGAAGAGCATGAGGCAACACTTGCCTATGTGCGCCGTCCGGTCGGCAAGACGTCGGCGCCGCTCTATTCCTATTTCGCGCTGGTGGCCGACGATCCGTCGGTGCAGATCGTCTCCAATGCCCAGACATGGTACGTCAAGGATCTCCTGAAGGAAGGCCAGTACAAGGATTATCCGGTGCTCTCGGCGGCGGCCCCCTTCAAGGCCGGTGGCCGCAACGGCCCGGACTACTTCACCGATGTGCCGGCCGGCAACATCGCCATCAAGAACGTGGCGGATCTCTATCTTTATCCGAATACGGTGCAGGCGGTGCTGATCACCGGCGCGCAGGTGAAAAACTGGCTCGAAATGTCGGCCGGAATGTTCAACCAGGTGCCGGAAGGGGCAAAGGATGTGCCGCTGCTCAGCACCTCCTTCCCCTCCTATAATTATGACGTGATCGACGGCGTCACCTACCAGATCGACCTGTCGCAGCCGGCCCGTTTCGACAAGGACGGCAAGCTGGCAAATCCGGATTCAAACCGCATCACGGATCTGAAGTTCGACGGCAAACCGATTGATCCGGCACAGAAATTCGTCGTCGCCACCAACAACTACCGCGCCGGCGGCGGCGGCAAGTTTCCCGACATTGCCGGCGACAAGGTGATCCTGGTGGCACCCGACACCAACCGCGACGTGATCGTGCGCTACATCATCGCCGAGGGCACGATCAATCCGTCCGCCGACGCCAACTGGTCGTTCAAGCCGCTGCCGGGCACGACCGCCGTCTTTGAAAGCGGCCCGAAAGGTCGGCAGTATCTCGCCGACGTGAAGGGCGCAAAAATCGAGGATGCCGGCGACGGCGCCGAAGGTTTTGCAAAGTTCCGCCTGGTGCTCTGAGCGGACAGCCTCGACAGACACGCCGCCGGCAGGACCATGCCGGCGGTCACGGCGTCAATGCAGCTGCCCGCCGTGGCTCTCGCGGGCAAGCGCTTCGAACACCGCCTGCATGTCCTCGGGATCATCGTTGACTACGAATGGCTTTGCCGCGCTTTCCGGCATTGCGTGGCTGACGACGAACAGGAAGGCGACCTCTTCCAGCATCAGCGTTTCGGATGCCTCAAAAAGCACCGATGCATCCAGCGACACATCGAGCAGAACGCCGGAGGCTCCAGCCAACATCTTGGCATCCAGTTTTTCCGGTGTGATCGGACCTACGATCTCCACGCCGGATGCTGCCCAGGCCCGCCGCGCCGAAGGAGAGACAAAATCCTCGGCGGCAACGATGATGATCTTCAATTTCTGCACCTTGATGCGGCTCCCAGGCGCTGGACATCTCTTTAATATTTACGCACACCTGCTGCCACCTGTTCAATGCTTCCCAACAGTCGAAGGGCGCAACAGTTTCATCCAGGAGATGCCAATCGCGTCATAGCGATCGCAAGCGCTCAAGGCCACCCATGCAGGGACGCAAACTGCCGGGGGCGCAACCGCTGACAGCAGCGAAGGCCGAAGCCGGCCTTCCTGCAATGGATCGGTACAAGGTCTTCTCGGCAGCCATCCGCCTTAGTGGCGGTGCGGTTCGCCCGCCGTGGTCACGCCTGCCTGCGAAAACGTCGCCATGCCGGAGTGGCAGGCGGCGGCGGCCTTGACGATGCCGGCAGCAAGTGCCGCGCCCGTTCCCTCGCCAAGCCGCATTCCAAGCGCCAGAAGCGGCGTCTTTCCAAGCTTTTCGATGGCCTTCAGGTGGCCCGGCTCGCCGGACACGTGGCCGATCAGGCAATGATCGAGCGCTGCCGGATTGGCGGCCTTCAGGATTGAGGCGGCCGCCGTTGCCACATAGCCGTCGATCAGCACCGGGATCTTTTCCACCCGGCAGGCGAGGATCGCGCCGGCCATGGCCGCCACTTCGCGCCCACCGAGACGCCGCAGCACTTCCAGCGGATCGGACAGATGATCCTTGTGAAAGGCCACTGCCGCCTTCACCGCGGCGATCTTGCGGGCCAGAACCTCACCCTGCGAGCCGGTGCCGGGGCCAACCCAGTCTTCCGCATCGCCACCGTAAAGCGCCAGATTGATGGCGGCGGCGATCGTCGTATTGCCGATGCCCATTTCGCCGATGCACAGAAGGTCGGTGCCGCCGGCAATCGCCTCCATGCCGAAGGCCATCGTTGCGGCACAGTCGCGCTCCGAAAGCGCCGGCTCGCAGGTGATGTCGCCGGTCGGATAATCCAGCGCCAGATCGAAGATCTTCAGGCCGAGGTCATAGGTGGCGCAGATCTGGTTGATGGCGGCACCGCCTGCGGCAAAATTTTCCACCATCTGCTGCGTCACGCTTGGCGGATAGGGCGTGATTCCATGCTTTGCCACGCCATGATTGCCGGCAAAGATGGCGACCAGCGGACGGTTGACCGCCGGCGCCCGCCCCGTCCAGGCCGCCAGCCAGTAGGCGATCTCTTCGAGCCGACCCAGCGAGCCGGCGGGCTTGGTCAATTGCTGGTCACGCTCGCGGGCATTGACCAGCGCACGGGTGTCGGGGCCGGGAAGCTCGCGCAGCAGCACGCGAAAATCGTCGAAAGGCAGGCCGCTCATGCTCATCGGATGATTCTTCCTTTGGTCTTGTCTCGCCGCGCTATGTTTGTGCGACGGAATCTGATTTGCTGGCCCCCTGTTTATCAGGCATCGACGGAGGAACAACTGCCAAACGCCAAGGAATTTTGGTTGGATTTTGCGACCGATCTTGCCCGCTCGCTCGCCTTTTTGTCGCGCCTGCCGGTTCCGGCGCGGTTTTTCAAGGGCCATGACGGAACGGTATCACGCGCCTGCCGCGCCTTTCCCCTGGCCGGCGCGCTGATTGCCGTACCGCCGGCGCTCGTGCTTCTGGTGCTTGGACACCAGACGGCGGCGCCGCTGGTCGTCGCACTTCTGACGCTTGCACTGATGGCAGGTCTGACCGGCGGCCTACACGAGGATGGTGTGGCCGATTGCGCCGATGGGCTCGGTGGCGGCCGCGACAAGGAGCATGCGCTTGCCATCATGAAGGACAGCCGGACCGGCAGCTACGGCGTGCTTGCCCTCATCCTGTCGGTCGGCGTGCGCGCTGCGGCCCTTTCCGCGCTGATCACGGCGGGCTCGGCATCGCTCGCTGCCCTGTCGCTCGTCACCGCCGCGGCGGTATCGCGCGCGCTGATGGTGTGGCACTGGGCAGCACTTGCCCCTGCCCGCGCCAATGGCACGGCGGTTGCCGTCGGCCAGCCCCAGGCGGATGCGCGCCTTTTCGCCCTGGTCTCTGCAAGCCTCCTCGCGCTTGTCTGCCTCGGCCGACCGTTCGGACTTTTCCCCTTGCTGCTGTCGCTTGGCGTCGCCGCCCTGTCTGCCCATCTCTTCACGCGCTTTGTGTCGAACAAGATCGGGGGACATACGGGCGACACGATTGGCGCCACCCAGCAGATCACGGAAATGGCACTGCTCTCAACCCTTGTGATCATGCTCTGACAGGCCAATATTATCCTTATGATCAGCCCCTGTATTCGCGTCTGCAGCCTTGATGAGACAACCGGCCTCTGCACCGGCTGCGCCCGCAGCCTTGACGAGATCGGCGGCTGGGTCACCTTCACCGAGCATGAGCGGCGAGACATCATGGCAGCGCTTCCCGCGCGGCTTGCAAGCCTTGCGCTGACGGCTGTTCAAGGCGCGCCGTCAACCGGTCGGAATGGTCACGCCTCATGAACGGCCTTACCCTCGTGCTGATCCTGCTTGTCGGCGGCCTTGGACTTCTGGTCTTCAACCACGACACCGGCCAGACCTTCGGCATGGCCAATGACGATTTTGCCCACCTCATCTATCTCCTGCCCATTGCAGCGGTTTTGTCTGCGGGCATTTTGGCCGGCCGGCGCGGACCGGCCGGAGAAGTGCTGCGCAACATCGTCATCTGGCTGATGATCATCACGGTGCTCGTCGCCGGCTATCTGTACCGCGACGATTTCAGCCGCTTTGCCGCGCGCATGACGGCCGGCCTGATGCCGGGCAGCGCCGTGGTGATGACGACGAGCGAAGGCGGCCAGGAAGTCATCCTGCACCGCCGCCTCGGCGGTCATTTTCAGGCGCGGGTCGAGGTGGATGGCACGACGATTCAGATGCTGGTGGATACCGGCGCAAGTGCGGTCGTGCTGTCGGCGGAAGATGCCGAACGCCTCGGGTTGAAACCGGAGACACTGACCTATTCCGTGCGGGTGCAGACGGCAAACGGCGAAGCCTATGCGGCTCCGGTGCGCCTGTCGCGCGTGGCAATCGGCCCCATCGAGCGCGAAAATATCCGCGCCCTGGTGGCCGAAGAAGGGCGCCTCACCGAGAGCCTGCTCGGCATGACCTTCCTCTCCACCCTGGGCTCGCTGCAGATCCAGACCGACGAGTTGAAGCTGCGCGACTGACGGCAGCAGCCCCACCGCGCCCTCTATCCTTCCGCAATGCCGGCCCTTCTTTCGCAGGTGGCCGTGTCCGCCAAAAGACAAGATCCGGAGGATTGATCAAGCATGCCGGACTTTCCGGCATGGAGCCAAACGGTCCTGAGGTCCATGGTGCGGATGGTTCTTCCAGCCCCATACAAGGACAATTCTCTGATGACGCATCAATCCTGCGCGGACGACATATGCCGCAGCGATGAGAGCCGGTCCGCCTGGCTTGCGGTCGCCTCCCTGGCTCTTGGCAGCTTCAGTCTCGTCACGGCCGAATTTCTGCCGGCAAGTCTCATCCCCGCCATTGCGACCGATCTCTCGATCAGCCCCGGTCTTGCCGGACAAACGGTCACGGCGACAGCCGCCATCGCGGCCTTTGCAGGGCCCGGCATCGTCGTTGGCGCACGCAGGCTCGATCGTCGGGTGGTGCTGTTGAGCCTCAGCCTTCTGCTTGTCATTTCCAGCCTGATTGCGGCCACGGCATCGGGCTTTGCGCTGCTGCTTCTCGCCCGCTTGCTTCTTGGCGTCGCGCTTGGCGGCTTCTGGGCACTGTCGGCGGCGTTCGCCATGCGCCTCGTTTCGACGGACAACCTGCCCCGCGCCATGGCAATCGTCATGGCCGGCGTTTCCGTCGCCACCGTTTGCGCCGCCCCGCTCGGTGCCTGGATCGGCAACCTCCTCGGCTGGCGGTCGGCCTTTGCATTGACGGCGGGGCTCGGAATCATTGCCCTCACGATCCAGGCACTGACGGTGCCCGCCATGCCGCCGGCTGGTCACGCCGGCTTTGCCACCATGGCGCGGCTGTTTCGCCGCCCTGCTTTGCGCACCCTGCTGCTCGTCATCGTCTTTGCCGTCGCGGGGCATTTCGCCGGCTTCACCTTCATCCGCAGCTATCTGGATGAGGTCATCCGTCTCGACGTGACGAACGTCTCCTTGGTTCTGCTCGCCTTCGGGATTGCCGGATTCTTCGGGAATATGGCGGGTGGCGCGGTGTCGGCGCGCAGCAGCAGCCTCTCACTTGGCCTCGCCGCCGGCCTCATCGCGCTTGCGGCGGCCACCATGGCGCTGTCGGCCAGCATTCCGGCTCTCGCCATCGCCGCTGTCGCCGTCTGGGGTTTCGGGTTCGGCGCCTTTCCCGTCAGCGTCCAGAGCCGGATCACCCGCATCGCCTCCGACGAGGTGGAGAGCGCCGGCGCCGTGATGCTGACCACCTTTCAGGTCGCGATATCGGCCGGTGCCATCATCGGCGGCCTTCTGGTGGATGCGATCGGACCGATCGGCGTCATCAGCTTTGCCGGGGCGGCGACGGCGCTCGGCGCGTTCATGATGATGGCTGGAACCTCAAGGCAGGCGGCAGAGGACGCCGCCTGATCTGCATAGGAACAGGGGCGGTCGCCGACGGCACCGCCCTTGTTGATGCTATTTGCGCAGGCGATACCCGGTCTTGAAGATCCAGGCCAGCACGCTCAGGCACAGGGTCAGGAAGACCGCGATCATCGCCAGGCTGATCAGCGGATTGACGTCGGCGATCTCGTAAAAGCTCCAGCGAAAGCCGGAGACGAGGTAAAGCACCGGGTTGAGGTGGCTCACCGCCTGCCAGAAGGGCGGCAGCATGTCGATGGAATAGAAGCTGCCTCCCAGAAACGTCAGCGGCGGCACGACCAGCATCGGCACCAGGTTCAACTGCTCGAAATTATCCGCCCATATGCCGATGATGAAGCCGAAGAGCGAAAACGTCACCGCCGTCAGCACCATGAACATCAGCATGATCAGCGGATGCGCGATAGTAAGGTCGACAAAGAGCGATGCGGTCGCCAGGATGATCAGGCCGACGATGAGCCCCTTGGTGGCCGCCGCCCCGACATAGCCGATGACGATCTCCGCCATGGAGACCGGGGCTGAGAGGATCTCGTAGATCGTGCCAGTGAACTTTGGAAAATAGATGCCGATGGAGGCGTTGCCGATGCACTGGCTGAGCAGCGTCAGCATGATCAGGCCCGGCGTGATGAAGGCGCCATAGGAGACGCCACCCACCTCGTTGATGCGCGAGCCGATCGCCGTGCCGAACACGATGAAATAGAGGGATGTGGTGATGACGGGCGAAATGACGCTCTGCAGCAGCGTGCGCTTCATCCGCGCCATCTCGAAGAAATAGATGGCCTTGATTGCCTCGATATTCATGGCCGTTCTCCGACAAGCGAGACAAATATGTCTTCAAGCGAGCTTTGCCGGGTGGCGACATCGCTGATTGACAGTCCCTCCGCCTCGATGGCGGCAAGCACGGCGCCGATGCGCCCCTCGCCGGCGCCATTGCCATACTCATGCACCAGTCCGCGCCCGCCATCGGCAAGCGTCAGGCCAAGGGCTGCAAGCGTAGGCGGCAGGCTCTCCAGCGGCTCCTTCAACTCCAGTCGCAACTGTTTGCGCCCGAGCTTTTGCATCAGCGCCCGCTTTTCCTCGACCAGCAGCAGTTCACCGCCGCTGATGACACCGATTCGGTCAGCCATTTCCTCGGCTTCCTCGATGTAATGCGTGGTGAGGATGACGGTCACGCCCGTCTCGCGCAGCCGGCCGATGGCGGCCCACATGCCGCGGCGAAGTTCGACATCGACGCCTGCCGTCGGCTCATCAAGGAAGAGGATGCGGGGCTCATGCGCCAAAGCCTTGGCAATCAGCACGCGCCGCTTCATGCCGCCGGAAAGCTCGCGCAGCTTGGCATTGCGCTTGTCCCACAGCGTCAGGTCCTTGAGGATCTGCTCGATCAGCGCCGGATTGGACTTTGCCCCATGCACGCCGCGCGAAAACGTCACGGTATTCCACACGGTTTCGAACTGGTCGGTGGTCAGTTCCTGCGGCACGAGTCCGATCAGCGCGCGGGTCTTGCGAAATTCCTGGACCACATCATGCCCGCCAACCAGCACCGTGCCCGATGTGGGAACGGAGATCCCGCAGATGATCGAGATCAGCGTTGTCTTGCCGGCGCCGTTCGGGCCGAGCAGCGCCAGGATTTCTCCCTCGCGGATCTCCAGATCAACGCCTTTCAGCGCCGAAAACCCGTTGGCATAGGTCTTGGTGAGTTTTTGGATGGACACAATGGAGGACATGAGGGGATGAGCACACGCGTTGGGCAGGATATGCGCTTTATATAGGCACGCCTCCGCAATAGCGAGGGGTCGGGGTCGCCAACCCTCGAAGTGCCCTCGCCTCGACCCCCTCAAATGCTCGCCCCTTCGGGTCCTATTTGCGGCGCTTCAGCGCAAACTCCACCGCCACGTCGATCCACCCAGAATAGCTCACGCCGCACTGCGACAGTGCCAGCGGATACATGCTGCGATCGGTGCAGCCGGGCATAGTATTGATCTCGTTGAGGTAGAGGCTTCCATCCTCGAGCAGGAAGAAATCGACGCGCGCAATCCCCTCGCAGCCCAGCGCCCGGAAGGCTTTTGCGGCCAGCCTGCGCGCATCCTGCGCAATCTCGTCCGACACCAGTGCCGGCACATGGATCGCCGCACCGTCCGGATCGAAATATTTGGCTTCGTAATTGTAGAAGTCATGTTTTCTGGAGGTGACGATTTCGCCAGGCGGCGACACGGTGAGACTGCCATCGGCCTGTTCCAACACGGCGCATTCGATCTCGCGGCCGGCAAGAAACTGCTCCACCAGCAACTTGTCATCGAATTCGAAGGCCTTGGTCAGCGCCGGCAGAGCCGCCTGCGCGCCATCGACACGCGACACGCCGAAGGATGATCCCTGCCGCGCCGGCTTGACGAAGAAGGGATAGCCGAACTCCGCCTCGAGCGCTGCCACATCCGGCACGTCTCCAGCCGCAAGGCAGCGTGCCGGCGCGACGGGAACGCCGGCCTCCCGCAGCAGCCGCTTGGCGACATCCTTGTCCATGGCAACCGCCGAGCCGAGCAGGCCGCAGCCGGTATAGGCGACACCCGCCAGCTCTGCATAACCCTGCACCGTGCCATCTTCGCCATACGGCCCATGCAGCACCGGAAACAGCAGATCGAGCTTCGGCAGGTCCTTTGGCGCGCCGGGCTCGACGGCCACCAGAAGGCCCTCGCCGCCCGGCACCAGCGCCACCCTGATGCCGCGTTGCGCTTCCAGCGCCCGCCCCGTCTCGTCATCCTCCTGCAGCCACCATCCGCCGTCGCGGGCAATGCCGATCGGCACCACCGCGTAGCGGTTGCGGTCCATCGCCTTCATCACATTGGTGGCAGACAGGATGGACACGTCATGTTCGGCGGATCGGCCACCAAACAGGACGCCGATGCGGATTTTTGGGCTCATGGGATCTCCGGAAAAGGATTTTTGACAGCAATGGAAGGGCGATGGAAGGAGGTCGGGCCGTCTGCAGCCGAGCAGAAGGGGTCAATTCCGCTCCGGTTGCATGTGTGAGCATCATCGCCACTATGTCGAAAGTCGGGCCGCACGCATGGGCAGCCACCGTGCGTCGACAAATAAATTAATCGCAATAGCGGTTGCCGGTGGCGCGGCTGCGCAGGTCGAAGTGAAAATGGTTCCAGTGCTCCGGATTGCTGCCGGGACCGAGAACGGTGTTGAAATACTTGCAGCTGTCGGAGCGCACGGCCTTCAGGAGCGCGCCTTCGCGGAACGAAAACAGGCCCTTCTTGCGCACATCGATCTCATGACCGTTGTTCAGCACGAACTTGCCGACATCGATTGCATTGCCGTGAGCATGTTCCGACATCGGGTTGTAGCGCTGCCGGCTGTTGTTCATGCGCCGGCAGGAATAGCCGCCGAGCGGCTCGATCGTCTTCACGCTGGTGAAATAGCGCAGGCGCGAGGACGGTGTGAGCTCGTTCTTCACCCATTTGGCAAAGGCAAGGGTCGTCTGGCAATTGAGCGTGACCGAGGGTCTCACGTCGATATCACCGGACAGGCCCGACAGCTCCACCGGATAATCGATGCCGCAGCTTGGCCCGTCCGAGATGCGCGGCTTGTCGCGAAACTCGACGCCAATGCGCTTCAGCTCGCGCCGGCAGGCAATCTCGGAAGCCGGCATCGGGCCGTCAACCGGAGCGTCCATGCGGGGACTTTCGATGGGCCCGGTCGGATTGCGCGGCATCAGCATCGCCACCTGCTTCGGCTCCGGCTCGGGTTCGGCACGGCTTGGCGGCACGACCGGGCTCTGGTCGCTCCAGCGCGGCACCGCGGCCACCGAAGCACCGGCATTTGTGATGCGGCCCGAGCGTGTGGAAACGGTTGCGCTCGTTCCGAGGCCAACCGATGGCACTGCGCCGGCTGGCACCACGGATGCCACCTGGCGTGCAGGCGCGAGCGGCCTTGGCGGGGCGTTCCCGGAAATATCCCGATCCTGCTCCTCGGCAAGCCCGACGACCCGGGCGCTCTCGGGGACCGGAGGCAAGACACCGTCCCCACCGGATGCGGCCTTTCCGGCGGTTGCGGCGGATGTCGGGTGACCGGCGGGAGAGAGCGTCAGCGTGCCAAGCGATGTCGGGGGTGCCCCCATCACGATCGGTCGGTCTGTCGCCTGACGGGGCACGGACGCGCCGGCATAGACGGAACCGGATGGGCTTTCGCCCGCCGCTCCTTGCGTCTGGTTATAGGTCTGCGCCATCGGCTGCGGCGCTGCCGCATAACCCTGCTCGGCGGGTGTGGCTGGAAGTGATGCCGGCGGCACCAGAGGCCGGATCGAACCCACGCGCGCGCCGGTATCGACCGATTCGAGCGGCATCAGCCCATCTGCCGAGCATCCGACCAGCATCGTCGAAATCATCAGGAAGGCCATCGCCCGCCGGGAGGAAAAAGCATACGCCATACGAAGCTCGTCACATCTCGTGGTGCGGGAAAGCCACACGCGACGATTCTAGGCGACCAGGGTAAACGAAAGCTTTCCGCAATCGGGCCTTTTCAAGGCGATTTTTGCGGCGCGGCGCGGCAGGGCACCGCCCCGTCAGCGCAACGGCCACGTCGCGCGGCCTTCGGGATGGCCTGTCAGCGAGCCTTATTCGGCAGCCAACCGCGCCGGACCGGACAGCCGACCGATCAACTGATGAAAATCCTGGCTGCTGGGGCACTGGCTCAGCCGCTTCGCCAGCGCCTCGACCAGCCAGCTCGTGGCAGGCCCGGGCGGATTTGCGGTGCGGCGGATGTAATAGAGCGGATATTCCACCGTCTCATAGGCGTCGATATCGAGCGCCACCAGCCGGCCGCTCGCCAGATCCTCGCGCACCAGCGGCGCGGGAAGTCCGCCCCAGCCAAGTCCACCGCGGATCAGCTGGTGTTTCGTCGCCACATCGCCAACGCGCCAGACCTTGAACGACAGCACGTTGAAATCGCGCCCCTTGGTAATGCCGGAAGCATCCGTCACCACCAGTTGCACGTCTTCGCGCACGTCGCGGCGCGTCAGCGGGCGCTCCATCTGCGCCAGCCGATGGTCGGCCGCAGCCACCGGCACCATGTAGGAATGGCCGATCTTTTCCGCCGTCAGCGTGTCGTCTTCCTTCAGAAGGCTGCCGCCGATGCCGATCGTAGCGCGCCCTCCCGCCACCATGTCCATCACCATGCCAAGTTCTCCGGCATGAAGGCTGAGCGACACGGAGGGGAAGCGCTTGCCGAAATCCGTCAGCGTTTCCACGATGGCGTCGGTCGGCACCATGTTGCTGACGGCAAGCGAGACATCCGCCTCAAGCCCCTGCTTCAGCGCCTTGGCCCGCGCGCGCATCACCTGCAGATCGGAATGGATGCGGCGTGCATCGGCCAGAAGCGCACGACCGGCCTCGGTCAGCTGCGTCTGGCGCGAGCCGCTGCGCCGGAACAGCGACACTTCCAGCTGCGCCTCCAGATTGCCGATCGTATAGCTCACCACGGATTGCGCCCGGTTCAACTGGCGCGACGCCGCCGAGAAACTGCCGGTTTCGGCAACGGCAAGAAACACCTGCAACTGATCGAGCGTCGGATTGGCGTCCATGGGATTATCCAGAGAGTTGATGGATCTCTTCGATATTATCGCCATTTCCTCGATAGCTGTCCAATCTTATGTTCCGCACCGATGGAGGCGCTCCCAAGCCTCCCGCCAGAAATCAGGTTTGGATAACTGCCATGTCGAAGATCCTCCTCATCACCTCCAGCCCGCGCGGCGAAGAGTCCGTATCCACCAAGGTCGCAACCGATGTGGCCAGCGCCCTGGCCACCCGCACCGGCGGCGACGTTGTCGTGCGCGACCTTGCCGCTCAGCCGATCGCCCATCTCGATACCGTCACGACCTCGGCCATCCGCAAGGCTCCGGCCGACCGCACGGCCGAAGAAGCCGCTGCCGCTGCCATTTCCGACGCCCTCGTGGCCGAACTGGTTGCCGCCGACGAAATCGTCATCGCCACCGGCCTCATCAACTTCAACGTCTATTCCGGCCTGAAGAGCTGGATCGACAACGTCGCGCGCGCCGGCGTTACCTTCCGCTACACGGCAGAAGGCCCGGAAGGCCTGGTCACGGGCAAGAAGGTCTATATCGTGCTTGCCGCAGCCGGCGTCTATTCCGATGGCCCGGCCGCACCGCTCAACCACGCCGTTCCTTACCTCAAGACCGTTCTCGGCTTCCTGGGCATGACGGACGTGGAAGTGATCTATGTCGAGGGCCTAGCCTTCGGTCCGGAAGCCGTCGAAAATGCACTGGCCTCTGCCAAGAGCCGCACGGAAGAACTGGCCAAAGCTGCCTGATCCGTCCGCTGACGCTTACCACTTTCCGAAGGGCCGCCGCTCACGCTGCGGCCCTTTTCTCTTTGTGCATCAGGCGCTGCGCGATGCGGCGCCATCGGAAAACAGGCCGGCGCCGTTCTGGTCGATGATCTGGCGCGCCTTGCGAAACGTGCAGTCGAGCGCATCTTCCATCGAGGTAAACATGTCGGCGCGCACGAAGGTGCGCACCAGCACCTGCCCGTTCACTTCCTTCTCGATGCGTCCGGCAAGCCGAAGCTGCGATCCCTCGCGCATCGGCTCGGCATAAATCATGCAGCCGGCATGCTCCTGCGGCTCGACCGTCTGGGCTGCGGCCGCCGGCTTGTCGGTGCCTGAAAACATCGAGAGGATTTTGGAGAGAATGGCCATGGTCGTCCCTGTCCGTGTCGCGTGTGAAACGAAACGCCGGCAGCCGGCGTCGGTTGAAGAAATGATCAGATGATGAGGTTTGCCAGGATCTCGTTCTCGGTAATGTCCTGGTAGCCAAGGCCCGCCTCCTCGAAGCGGGCCAGAAGGCTGGCAAAATTCTCCGGCCGGATGGTTTCGATACCGATCAGGATCGAGCCGAAATTGCGCGCCGATTTCTTCAGATATTCAAAGCGCGCGATGTCGTCTTCCGGGCCGAGAAGGTTCAGGAAATCGCGCAGCGCGCCGGGGCGCTGGGCAAGCCGCAGGATGAAGTATTTCTTCAGCCCCGCATACCGCATGGCGCGCTCCTTGACATCCGGCAGGCGCTCGAAATCGAAATTGCCGCCGGAGACGACGGCAATGATGACCTTGCCTTTCACCGCATCGTCCGGAAGGGCTGAAAGCGCCGTCAGCGAAAGCGCACCGGCCGGCTCCAGCACCACGCCCTCGATATTGAGCATTTCGGTGATGGTGACGCAGATGGCGTTTTCCGGCACCGCCATCACCTGGGTTTCGGGAAACTGTTTCAACGCCTCGAAATTCAGGTCGCCGATGCGCGCGACGGCTGCGCCATCGACGAAATTGTCGACTTTCGAAAGGGTTATGGGATGGCCGGCCTTCAGGCTTTCCTTCAGGCTTGGCGCCCCTGCCGGCTCCACCATCAGGAAGGCATCGCGTTGGAGCGTGTCCAGGAGATAACCCGTCATGCCCGACGACAGCCCGCCGCCACCGACCGGCATGATGACGAGATCGGGCGTCACGCCGTCTGGAAGTTGGTTGGCAATTTCAGCCGCGACGGTTGCCTGTCCCTCGACGATATCGGCATGATCGAAGGGCGGCACCATCATGCCGCCGATCTCCTCCACATGCGCACGCGCTGCCGCATAGCACTGGTCAAAGATATCGCCGATCAGGCGGATGGTAATGAAAGGACCGCCGAACATGCGGGTCTTGTCGATCTTCTGCTGCGGTGTGGTGACCGGCATGAAGACCACGCCCGGCACCTCGAAATGGCGGCAGACAAAGGCAAAGCCCTGCGCATGGTTGCCGGCGGAGGCGCAGACGAAGGTCCGTCCGCGGGCGCCGTCGGCAATGGCCTTGCGCAGAAAGTTGAAGGCGCCGCGGATCTTGTAGGAGCGCACCGGAGACAGATCCTCGCGCTTCAGCCACACCTCCGCCCCGAAACGGCGGCTCAGATGCTCGTTGAGTTGCAGGGGGGTCTCGGGAAAGATCTCCCGCATCGCGGCCATCGCCTCATCCACAACTGCGCGGTTCATCATATTCCATCCGTTGAAATTCCATTCGCCCCCCGCTATGCCATAGCTGATCGAGAGAGACAAAAGCTTCTTTCCGGACCCAACCATCAGGACATCCAGCTTTTGAACGCAAATCTGTTCCGATCCTCCCTGTATGTGGCGGCTCTTTGCGGGCTCTACATTTCCATCGCCATGTTCGTGCCGGCATTCGTCGACCTCTATTACGGCAATCCGGACTGGCGGTTGTTTGCCCTGTCGGGATCGCTGGTCGGCGGCGTGTCCTGTGCCACCGCCATGGCCATGCGCGGCTCGCCACCCGTCTTCACCAAGCGGCTCGGCTTTGTGCTGGTCAACCTTCTGTGGGCGGTGTTTTCGCTGGCCGGCGCCATTCCCTTTTATCTTTCGCCGCTCGGCCTCACGTTCTCGCAATCGCTGTTCGAATCGATTTCCGCCATCACGACCACCGGCTCGACCGTGATTTCCGGACTGGATACCACGGCCCCGGGTATCCTGATGTGGCGCTCGCTTCTGTGCTGGCTTGGCGGCATCGGCATCGTGGCTCTGGGGCTGTTCATCCTGCCGTCACTGCATGTCGGCGGCATGTCGATCTTCAAGCTGGAATCGTCTGACACCAACGACAAGCCGTTTGCCAAGCTCGCAAGCTTTACCCGCGCCTTCATGGCCATCTACGTGGCTCTGACCCTGTCATGCACGATTGCCTATGACTTGGCCGGCATGAGCCACTTCGATGCGCTGAACCATGCCATGTCGACCGTGGCGACTGCCGGTTTCTCCACGCATGACGCCTCGTTTGCCTATTTCGACAACGAGGCGTTGCTGGTCATCGGCACCATCTTTCTTGCCGTATGCAGCCTGCCGTTTTCCGTGCTGATCCTGCTGTCGATCAAGGGGCGGCTGGATACGCTGCGTGACCCGCAGATTACCGTGTTCCTCGGCTATCTGGCAGGCATGGGGACGGCGCTCGGGATTTATCACCACCTGCGCAATGGCGTGCCGATCGACAGCGCGCTCATCCATTCCTTCTTCAACATCACCTCGATCCTGTCGACCGGCGGCTTTGCCAGCGACGACTATACGCTGTGGGGACCCTTTGCCGTGGCGCTGGCGCTGTTTGCCACTTTCATGGGCGGCTGCTCGGGTTCGACCGCCGGTGGCATCAAGGCCTATCGCTTCGTCATCCTGTTCAATGTGGTGCGCGCCGGCCTTAAACGGCTGATCTATCCGAATGCGATCTATCCGGTGCGCTACGGGCGCACGCCCGTTGACATGGAAGTACAACGCGGCGTCTTCCTGTTCGTCACGCTGTTCATCTTCCTGTGGGTCATCGGCACGCTCGGCATGACATTGCTCGGTTACGATCTTTTGACCTCGAGCTCCGCCGTCGTCACCGCCCTGTCCAACACCGGCCCCGGCATCGGCCATCTCATCGGCCCCGTCGGCAATTTTTCAACGATCAGCGACCCGGCCCTCAACCTGCTCTCGCTGATGATGCTGCTGGGCCGCCTCGAAATCCTTACCGTGATGGTACTGCTTTTGCCGCTGTTCTGGCGGAATTGAGGCTGCATGCTGGGGGAAAAGAAGGGCCGGTGGTGCACTTAACGGGAGAAAGTACGAACCAAGTATGGTCAGCGATCGCGGAACTGTCGACTTGGGCGGACGTCCTAAAACACACGAGCATGCGCTAGGATAATTCACGGTTCTGGCGACAGCCCGCGCCTCACCGATACTGGGTGCGACTAGAGAATTTTGATATCCATACGAGGCGGGTCGGGACGCCAGCGAACGCCCCCTCCCACGATCTCCCCGCTGGTTTCGGAGTTCACGGCTATAAATTGGACCTTATGGTCCTCAAGTGCAGTCCGCAATTTCTCGCTGGCCTTGGCGGTCAGCGGCTTCTTCTCAAGCTCGAAGTCGCTGAGTGCCTTCTGAGTCACTCCTGACCTATGAGCAAGCTCGAGCTGGCTCCACCCGAGCAGGGCTCGAGCCGCACGTATTAAATCTGCCGTCAATACCGTCGCCATTGCGCTGAAAGACCGGCATTCGATATCCTTGTCAAATTATACGTACAGTATGAAAAAAAGACTCTGCTTAACGGTAAAAAACGCCTATGAACGGACACCGATATCAACGAATCAAGGGGCCGACCGCTACGGTCGGTGCAGTTTCCAGCCGTGCGGGTTGCGGTGCCCGGCGTGGCCTCAGGGCGAGGTGTTCGATGCAAGGCAATTTTTCCGATAACTGGTTTGGAGTTAGCCGAACTGACCTTGTTTTCAGTTTAAGGTCCTTAGCCGACGATCTGGACGTAATTAGCGAGGGGACTGCAGCCCCCCTGCCCACAGTTCGGCTTGACCGATGGGCATTGGCAAGTCGGACGGTCCCCTGTCTGATTGGCACTACAACCGGACACCCGAGGATTGGCGACGGGAAGCCGTGCTTTTCAAGTGAGCTCTACTACCTCGACCCGCAAGCCGGTCTCGCGAGGACGTTCTCTCGCTGGTACAGACTTGGGACGCCGGTCGAACCTGCACAATTCGATGATCGAAATAGGGGCTGGTCATGAAGGCTTGGATTTTTTCAGACCTTCACACCGAGTTCGACGAAAAGCCCGGTTCGTTGAAGGTTCCCGAGGCTGACGTCTGCATTTGTGCCGGCGATGTTTGCGATGGGGGTCCTGGTAGGACGGTCCGCTATCTCGGCGAACACGTTTCGCGGTCGATGCCAGTAATCCTGGTCCCCGGAAATCACGAATACTACCGCGCCTCGATCGTAGAGGGACTGAAGGAAGCGCTGGAAATCGCTGCTGAGCGGTATCCAAACGTTCACGTGTTGAGCCGCCGTGTGGTCACGCTTGGCGGTTATCGGTTCGTTGGCGCGACGCTGTGGGGAGACTTCAACCTTTACGGCAATATGTCCTGGGCGATGCGTAGTGCGCAGACGGAGCTCAACGACTATCGAAAAATCAAGGTTTCAAAGGAGCCGTTTCAGCGGTTCACGTCTGGCCATGCGAGCCGATTCAACAGCATGGACAAGCACTTTATCCGGACCACCCTTGAAGAGCCATATGTTGGCTCGACGGTGGTCGTAACGCATCACGCACCCAGTGTTCTTTCTCTCGCTCCGGAATTTGTTGGCGCTCCCCTGACGCCAAGCTTCGTCTCAGACCTCGAGCCGGACATCGCCATGTACCAACCTATCGCCTGGTTTCACGGTCATCTGCACAATCGTAGCGACTACACAATCGTTGACACCCGAGTGATCTGCAACCCGCGAGGCTACCCCGACGAACCAGTTCCTGATTTCGATCCGGGTCTTGTAATCCGCCTGGGAGATTGGTCTGTTGGCTAGACGTTCTGAGAAGCGATTGCGTTGCCCGTGGAAGCTGTCAAAAACGAGCGACGATCCCTATGTGACCCTGCCCGTCTACCTTGCATATTGCGGAATCGCGGCGGCACTTCGATCTCGTAACCGGAAAAATTCCAAGTTCATCGCTATCCTGCAGATTCAACGCGACTGTTTCTTGCCGATTTACTCTCAGGCTGCCGAGGTCTTTCTGATGGCGCTCCGGGAGGAGCGGGACTACAATCCGTGCATTAGCGCTTGGGACAAAAAACACCATAGGGACCAAGTCGCCGCCCTTAACAAGGACCAGGCGATTTTCTTCGCAGGACCAGAGCAGCCACTCGACACAGAGGCATGGCTTTTTGCGGATGCCGTAGTCAGCGTTGCGCCTCCGACGAGAAGGCACGCGGAGGCGGCGCTACGGCGTTTCGGGATTCCCGTAACGGAGAGAGACGTCGAAATCCTGATTTCGGAGACATGGTCTCGATTGCAACAGGCTTTTCAGACCCGTCGGACGCCGACTGCCGCGTTGGATCGGCTTCGGCAATACCCGCGAGACCCACCAATTGCAGCGGACAACGAATCCGAAGGACCAACGCTTGCAGAAATGCACGGGTTCGGAGCGTTGTTCGAGTGGGGGTGCGATCTAGCTTTCGACCTCGAGGAATTCAGGGCTGGACGAATCCAGTGGGAGGAAGTCGACAGCGGAGTCTTGATTTCGGGGCCGCCGGGTTCAGGGAAAACGATGTTTGCTGGTGCTTTGGCGCGAACCTGCGGTGTTCCTCTAGTTTACGGTTCCGTTTCGAGCTGGCAAACGGCAGGCGCTCTGGACGATCATTTGAAGGCGATGCGTGCCTCTTTCGAAGAGGCTAAGGCCAAAGCTCCCGCGATATTGTTTATCGATGAGGTCGACACATTCGGGGATCGAAGTGAGACGGACCGGAACCGTGGCTACATGCGGGCCGTGATTGCGGGTTTTCTCGAATTGTTGGACGGGTTCAACCGCCGAAAAGGGGTGATCGTCATCTCAGCCTGTAACAATCCAGAGCAGTTGGACCCGGCAATCCGTCGAGCAGGCAGGCTCGGTCAGCATTTCGAAGTTTCGCTGCCTGATGAAAGTGCCCGATACTCAATCCTGAAGTATCACAGCGGCATCGATCTCGATCCGAAGCAGGTTGAGCAGTTCACGCTTTCGACTCAAGGGTACTCCGGAGCCGATATCGCGCAACTCGTTAGGTTTGCTAAGAGATCGGCGCGCCGAAGAAGAGAAGACTTAGCCGGCGATCACATTGTGCGAGAGTTGCCGACGGCCCTAGAGCTTCCCGCCAGTTACGTTCATTCGGTCGCGGTACACGAGGCGGGGCATGCTATTGTCGCCGTTGAACTTGGGTTCGGTGAACTTGTGAGCGTTGCGATCGCCAGCTACGCCATCCCTGGAAACGGCAATCAGGTTGGCGGAGCCACCTACTCCTTGCCGCGGCATCTGCGTAGGACTAGAGCTGCCTACCTCGACGATATCGCGGTGTCGTTGGGAGGCATCGCTGCCGAAACGCTGGTGTTCGAAGCGTTCTTCGACGGTGCGGCAGGTTCCCAAACGGCCGACCTGAATACCGCGACCAGAATCGCAACCCTCCTGGAGGTTGGTCTCGGCATGGGACACACGCTGGCCGTGGTGGACAACGCTCCCACCCGCCTGGACGCCCTTCGCGCGAGCGACCCCGATTTGAAGAAGAGAGTGCACGACACAATTGGCAACGAGTTCGAGCGGGCAAAGAACATCCTCAGGAACAGACGTTCTGCCCTGGATGAGATTGCCGCCCGGTTGATCCAAGCGAAGTCACTGTCTGGCGATGAAGTGCGGGAGATCGTCGAAAGGCACCGTCGGCCAACAGTCAGCCTTGCGAAGATACCTCGCAACATGGGTACGTAGACATGCTGGGGAAACGTCGATCGCGGAAGAAGCGAGGATCACGGTCGATGAAGTCCAAAACAGGAGCAGAGAGACATATTGACGATCGCTCCTTCGGTTCGGGTCTCGACGAGATTGGGTTTCGTCCACTGGGACGGCGTATTCTGGTATCCAGACGGCAGGCGCAAGCCGAGCGGGCACAGACCACCTTGCACGCGGAAGCGGCGTCGCCGACAGCGGACAATCCCGTTCCCTCTACTGATGACCCATTGGGTTACGACGCCGGCGATTCATCGTTGGTTCGGAAGCTGCCGAGGATGCCTTAGCAGGTGCGGACAAGGAGGCGATCGAGCAGGAGGTCGATGCGGCTCTGTCCCGGTGGCTGCGCCAAGGACCACGTGACCGCGCTGAGGAATAGAGACCGTCATGGATGTCGCGTAGGCGTTCGCATTTGCTAACGCTGACGGCATTCGGTTGTACTATGTTGGCACTGCAACGTCGCTATTGACTTCATGTCCTCAAATCGCCAAAGCGAGAGTGAGGACGGAACATATGCCGAAAACGAAATCTTTCGACGACCAACAGGTCGCGTTGCACGAGTCTTTGCGAACTCTCAAGGCGCGGGATGCCGACAACTACCGTGCGGCGATCGTCCTAATGTACAGGGTCGCGTCGGCGGCGCTGATTAGCACCAAGAAAAGGTTCTCCGACTGGGAGGAATCTGACCTCAAGCGCGATGCCGACGACTTGATCGACTCTTTGTCCACCGACGCGTTCGGTTTTACTCCCGGCTCTCCCGGAGACGAACTGGCGAACTTCCGTGCCCTCGTCGTGCGCATACGCAGCTTGGAGCTCGCGCTCATGATGGGCGACACAGGTGGACATCCAGTGGACCCAAACGACGCATGGCGGGTTACCTTCGAAGACGAGGACGATGAGGATGACGCGTTTCTGGTGCCCGTGCCGAGAAGGCGTTGGCGGCCGCTGGTGCCCGGGCAGGACCACGAGTCATTCAAGAAGCGCATTTTGTATGCCCACCGCTTGATCCCGGTTTCAGCCGACGGAGCCGAGGTCACCTTCCATTACGCCGATCAGAGGAGGCCGTGCGACGCCTCGCTCCGTTTCGGCGGAGTTCTTTTCGAAGCCCCGAAGTTTTCGGAGAAGAAGGCGTCCGGCACTTTCCTGATCGATGGTGTGACCACGCAGAATACCGCCGCCATAATCGAAACGGGCCTCACGCGCTCCCACAACGAGAGATGCTTCGCGACCATCTTGCCGGAACTACTCGTTTCCCCGACCTCTCTGGAGGACGTGGTCAAGATACTCTCTGAGAAGCCGTTCCCTTACGTCTCGGGTGCTTTGCCGCCTGCGATCGTGATCGCCGGCACGTGGCACGAGACCGACGGCACCACCTACACGAACACGGCGCATGTTCTCGACGGCGACGGCGAGAAGATCGTGACTTACGACAAGAGGCTGGCATACGGCGGCGGCCGCATCGAGCGCGAAGGCATCGTTCCTGGCAAACGATTCCCCATCATCGTCACATCCGAAGGACTCGTGGCGCTGGCGATATGCCTGGACTTCTGCGACCTACAACACGAAGGACCCTATGCGGAACTCGACGTCGATTTCCTGCTGGTGCCGTCGTGCGGCGACGACAAGACAATGGAGAGTCACATCACCCGATCATACTTCGCGAGTGTGCGGCATGCCACGACAACGTTTGTCGTCCAACAGCGTTATCCTGTGCGTCCGGACACAGTCGGCTATGTGCTCCTGCGACGCGAAGGTCCACTTGTTGCGTTGGCGGACACACTTACAAGTGAAACATGGGTAACTAAGTTTACCTGAACTTTACGCCAGATGGTTGACACTTGCGCTGATAAGCACGATGTAAAGCGATGTAAAGTGAGCGATGATGGCCATGGAAACGACAGCTCGAGAAATCAGCAAACAGCTTGAACTCATCGGCCGCGGCGAGGTACCGGTCGACGAGGCACAGCCGATCGTGAAAGCGGCTTTTGCCCACGACGAACTCACGCCCCACATCTCCGCGTCTCTCTTCGAGGCAACTTGGCGATTGCTTTCGGCGCGCATCTTCGACGACGAACTCATAGACTGGCAAAATCTCCAGAAATTCGTCGCGGGTCATTTCCGACGAAAGGGCAACCTCGAGGCTGCTGGGCAGATCAAGACGATGCACGAGATGATGGCTCGTGCGCATCGTTTTGCCGAGGCCCAGCCGATCGAAGAGGTCCTGGAGCGTAAGCATGTCCGCTCCATTCTCTTGTTCCTGCGCAGCCAAGACCTGGCGGCAAGCCGACAGGCGATCCTCGATCATGTCAAAATCGGCGACGCCAACCTCTCACGGGTGATGTTGGTGCTCTCGTCCTCCGGGCTCGTGACGCGGAAGCTCGTCGGAAAGACCGCGCATTTCAAACTAACCGACGCGGGCACGAACGCCATCGCCCATGTGTCGGCTCCCGATTCTCCGGAAGTGACCGTACCCACCCACGAGACGAAGTGGTGGGCGAATTTCCCATGTCCCGCGATCGTTTGGGATCGCGATGACGACGTTGCCGGCTACAACGACGCCTTCGCCAACGCTTTGGGGAAAATGGGTGCTAGCCAGGGAAGAGCGCCTTCGCTGGACACGTGGCGCATCTACCTGCGTACATTCGGCGAGTCGACTTACGACGAATGGGATACGTCAGAGGTTCGCCTCGATGAGTCTAAGGTCCTGAGCTGGCGAATAATGAAGATGTCTGATGGGAGGAAGTTGGGCATCGGCTACGACGTCAGCATATATCGCAACGCGATCGACACGCTTAGCCTCCAAATCGCGCAGCTGTCTTCCGCCAATGCGAAACTGGGAGAGGAACTCCAAGCGTTGCGCGGGCGGATGGTCAATTACAACATGGCTGAACGCGCCGTGCGGACATCGTGGGCCACGCGAGTGCGCTCGCAGGTGAACCATATCGGCGTGTCGGGGAAGAGTTACGAAGAATTCTTTCAAGGGATGAAGCTACCTCTGGCGGGCGTCCATTTTCCCGACAACGACCTCCCCGCCCAAAAGATGGACTACGAAAAGCTGGTCACGGGCGTGCTCGCTACGTGCGAGGGCCTTCTCGACGAAAAGCTCAGACGCAGTTTCAAGTTCAACGGCACGATGATCAATGTCGCGAGAGAACCAGTGGAGCAATCCCTGTTCTTTGTTTCGGCGCTTTGCATAGGAAACTTCGATCCGCTTCACGACCGAGACGTCGCCGGGTGGATTGACGGGAACAGCTGTGTCCTCACGTACACGGGCAGGCTGGGGAAGAGTTGGAGGTCTACAAAGGCATTTGGGGGGCACTATGGTGTGGCGATGCCGGTGGAGCTATTATCCGCCATGGGTCTCGAGTATGCGAGGTCGATAGCCTCGGACTGGGGCGGTGACCTTTCAGTGGAGATCGACGACCAACTCGACGCCCAAGTCCAGTTTAGAATCCCGATCGGCTGACATTGAACCGTTGACGACCGGATTTGCTGAAGGCGACCAGCCGAGGTGCGAAATTGGGCCTCAACGCGACCACGATCATTGATAGATGATCGTTGAAGCCTGTGCTGCGGTTAGTCATCGCGAGAAAGCAACGAATCAAACCGCAGTGTAGTGCTCTTGGGCTGCAGCCGATGTTCGAGCGCCTTGATGTTGAGCTTCAACGGCATCTGCCCAGCCATGCCGCTAAAGATGCAGGTTCCTGTCGGCAACGTCGGAATGGACTCCTCCGTGAGCTTGTCGATGTAAGACACGGCGCTAGCAATCGATTGCAGGTCTTTTTGGTTGATCAACCGATGAATGAAGTAGTTGTGGGCCTGAGAGGTTATCGTGGGAGAGATGTCATTGGGACGTTGGCTGGCGATCGTCACAAAGACGCCAAACTTACGTCCTTCCTTGATTATCTCTTCGAACGTTTCGAGACGGTAGTCTTTCCAGCCCTCGGTCTCTCTCGAGGACTCAGTTGATAGGATATTGTGGGCTTCGTCGATCACGATATTGAGCGTCTTGCCCTGAAACGAAGTCTTGTGCTCCTGGTAAATACGCCGGCACAGAAGTAGCGGAATAGTCTTCTTCATTTCCAAATTGACGTCGTTGAGATTGATCACAACGATGTTGCTTTCGAAAAGCTCTCCCTCAATCGCTGGATCGAACACCTTGCGGATGTCTTTCTGCTTGCTGCGCAGTTTGTTTATGACGGGCGCGATATGCTCGTTCTGGGCGCGGTTCGCTAACACGTCGTAGATCAATTGGACGTAAGAGAACGTGACGAAATCCTCGATAATGTCGCCAGCGAACGCGAAATTGGCGATGTGCTGGTAAACGACCGTGTTCAATATCGCGCCTGGATCGTCGCGCAGCCAATTCTGACCGCATCTGAACTGGGAGGTGTTGTTGTGCCACTCCAGGTCCATGGCTATCTCGACTACGTTTCCACCGGGGTCGTGCTCGGGAAGCAACTGACGCAGATAATCGAAGAGCAAGTCGGCCCTGACCTTGTCCGACATCCTCAGGATTTGCGCCACCTGTTGGCGGATCATGTTCCTCAGGTGTTCCGCAGGATCGTTTCCCTCCATCACCCTTTCGTACTGCGTTAGAACACGACGCAGGAATGGCTTCTGAGTTTTTTCGGTCGCATCCGACACGATCGACAGCATTTCAATGTCCAGAAGTCCGGCGTTGCCTAATGGAATCCTGTCGCCCTGGTCGGTTCGAGTCGAAAGATTGTAGACTGTCTTGTCCACCGCAATACAATCCGCGTGCGCGTATTCGCCGTTGAAGTCTAGCACAACGATCCGGCAACTCTCGTTGAACGCTTCGGAGTTTATCGCTCGTAGCTCCGCGACGAAATTCTGGTAAAGCGTTGCGAGCGTGTTCGACTTACCGCTGCCCGTGTTTCCAAAAATGGCAATGTGACTGTTCATGAGCCCGTCGACCGGAAGCGCAATGTCGTAGCCTTCATATTCCGACGTAGCGATGTGCAGGGCGATGCCATCCTCCGCGATCAGATTGTGGACCTGAAGCACGCGTTCGCGGGTGAGAAGAAAAGCCTCGTTGCCGACCAGTGGCAGCTCCTTTGTACCCCCGAAGAAGCTACCTTTCCGATCGATGAAACCAACCAGCGATATCGAGAGCACACGACGGCCGCGCACGATAGGCTCAGGGTACTCTAATCTTGAAGAATCCGGGTTCGCGTTCTCGCCGTCAACCTTCCCGATGAGGCTCATGAAACCCTTTCGGATATCCACGTAGCTTCCAACCGCGATGTTCCTCAAAAGGTCGCCGTCGTAGAACAGCTCCGATAGGTTTTTGTCCTTATCGACCGTCACCAGAATGCGCCGTCCTGTGACACCCGAGACTTCTCCGATACGAAGGACAGCTTCCTTTTGCAGACGGACGTCGCTCATACGGATTTACCGCCTTGCGGAATGACCTGTCGAAGGATTGAATTGAATACCTTGAAGTCCGTCGGTGGCCCAGCGCCTGGATCGATTACGGTCACGTTCCTGTTCTGCGAGAATTTATCTGAGAACGCGAGGGCGTTAGCGTTAGAATAGGCAAACATCAGTAATTGCGACGTTGGATTGCGTAGCGCCCGCCTCGTGATGTCCAGAATATGCTCGTCTGCGAAAGAAAAGCCGAACGCGATGAGGAGCGCGTTATCCCTGTCCATGCAGTTCGAGTAGAGACGAAGCAAATCGAAATAGACCCGTTCCAGAAGCGTCGACTCGAATTTGCGGATGTTCGGCAGGATCACTGCCCTCTTGGCCAAGGCGTTAGAAACAGCACTTGGATCGTTTTTCTGGACGTGACCTGAAAGTGATACACCGTCGGACGCGAAACGAATCTCCTTATCGGCGTCGCGTTGCCAGCTCAGCGAGCCGTGCACTTTGATTAGGTTTATGACTGGCAGTTCCGCGATCCGGTCGATCGAGCTGCCGGATCGATAGGTCCTGTCGAAATATTTCTCGGGCGAGAGTACATATCTACTCCCAACCGCGGATGTCCGGTCGAAGCCATCATTCAAGGTAACATTGGGGAGTTTGGACGCCGCCTTCTCGATGAAAAGATCGTAGTTGGTGGTGAAGATGTTTGCTTGCCGGGGCAGCAGGATGTTCTTTCGCTCGAACAAAATTCCGTCCACTGCTGAAAGAAAGTCGGTGTAATTTCCAAGCGTCTCATTGAGGGCCGGATCGTCGATGTCCGCGAGCAGATCAACGTTGGTCTCGGCAAGTTCCTCGATAAACTCGAGCGCCCTGAGATCAGCGTCGGCTACGTTACCGCCGATCATGAGGCTGTTGATTTCCGCCTCGATGTTTCCTGCGACGTTGATCGCGGGCATGGACGCTCCTGACCCTATCAGGAAGTTGAGGTTTCCGGACTGAATGTAGGACTCAGCCAGCTTCCGTACTTCTTCAGGATTGTCTGAAAGAACCAGAGTCCTAGCCATGATGTCGCCCTACGCCGCCAACTGGATGAGATTCAACTTCTTCAGCTCGTCCACAATAACGGAGCTCAAACCCAGATCACGGACGTCAACCGTAGCCAACCATGCTCGGGCATCCTGGACCGATAGGTTCGAATTGGGAAAGTTCGGCTCAAGTGCAGAAGCCGCAATTCTCGATAGTCCCAGTTCCATGAAAGACCATCCGGATTTGGTTGCCACACCTAGTTCGAGGGCAAGAGGAAAGTCGAAGATTTCGGCTATGCGCGCAGCGTTTCCCGACTCCCGCAGCGCCAGGTTCAATATGTCGACATAGGCTTTGCCCAGTTGGACGTATTGAAACCGCAACACGTCTTCAATCATATCGAACTCGCGTCGGATGACGCCGTTGATGTCGACCTCGCGTGGAGTCCGCACTTTGGCGTTGGGATTCGCCACCTTCTCAGCTTCGTTATCCGCGATCTTCTTAGCTCGCTTCTCCTCGGCCTTCCTCACCGCGATCGCTAGCAGCGCGGGATACGGCAGTCCCTTCATCCACTCTACCGCGGTACCCGCCGCCACGGCCCCAAACGCGTTCTGAACATTGAAGACACAGCGTTGGATTCTGAGGAAAATCGACGCGTACCTCTTTTTCGAGCCTGTGTCGTGCGGGTTAACTGGTATCAACTCGTCAAAGTCGCCTTCGGCAATTTTCGCAAGCATGTTGTCATAAAGACGCCGGAGCCCGAAAGGATCGACGGTCCAGTTCGTCGCGAGCAATGTAGACGGCAGGCCTATCTCCGTTTTCGCGGCGTTAGATATTTCCACGAGAGCGGTTCGATCTTCCACTGCAAGTTCGCTCAGAGTCCGTTCGACGAAGGGCGCGAGATCGCCTTTCGCCGCCCTAGAGATCAGCAGCCCCGCCGCAGACCTTACCCGAAGGCCCTCCTCGTCTCGCCGGCCGACGGTGGGCATGTCACCCGCCAATGCTCGGTGGACCCGATCCGATGCGTCGGTGACAGTTCTCCTGAAGGCGGGCTCAATGCTGTAGCCGACGAATCGATCCATCGGTTTCGCCGACCATTCCTGATAGTCGACGAGGAACACATTGCCCACTATGTCTTTTTTCATTCTTCCAGCGCGGCCGGCGAAATTCCATATCGCCGCAGGTTCGAGCGCGTCGCCCGATCCCCGCTTCGGAGTATCGATGAAAACGTTTCGCGCGGGCAGGTTAACACCTTGGAACAACGTCGTTGTACAGGCTAGGAACTTTATTGCCCCCTGCTTGAACGCGGCCTCCAGCGACTCCCTGAGGAGGGTCGGCATCTTGCCGTAGTGAAACGCCACCCCCCTGCGCACAAGGTCTGCCAAACCATAGCGCTCATGGATATGTTTCTCGATGAACACGGCCAAGTCTTCGAGCGACTTATCGCCGACTACTTTGCATTCGCGCGCTATGAGCTTAGCGACGGTCTCGGAGTCTTTGGGTCCGGTCGAGTACACCAGGGAACCGTCCTGCTGGCCGAGTTCAAGCACCACTGCGGCCAGACGGGTGGCCGGCAGATCGAATCCGCGAGTGCCCGTAAGGCGGCCCAGATTCTGCGTGCCCGTTTCCGTCAACAGACTCAGTTCGAGTGTGTGCGGCACCATGCTCTTCGTAACCACGATCCTGTTTTGGATGACAGAAGGCATCGACGAGGCGGCGATCCGCATCTCCTTCCTGCCGATTGCCGTTCCGACCTCTTTGAAGCCGTCAGCGCCGGGGGCGAGCATCACTAGCCGAGTGTCGCCGCTGCGTTCCAAGGCCTGCTCAAGGCACTCCTGAAGGATCATGCCACGGGAACCATCAGACATGTTCTGCGCCTCGTCCGCGATTATCAGGTCGAAGACCATGTCGGAAACGGCCAGAAGGACTTGGAACCGCTCCTGTGTCAGGATGAATACCTGTTTGGGCAAATCTTCGGAGTCACGACTGGGAACGGTCGATATCCGGATGCCCGATTTGCCGGCGAGCCTCCGTGTCACGCTCTCGAAGACTTCTGACAGTAGCGCGCGCGTGGGCGCGACAAAGACGGCGCAAAACTGGGACGCGGCCTCGATCGAGCGGCACATGTGTTCGATCACCAGGAACGACTTCCCTGCTGATGTCGGCGCGGTGATGGCGATCGTGTTGGCATCGGGTAAACTGTCCCACGCCTCTTTCTGGAAATCGGTAAGCGCGATTGATTCGGCACCTACTTCGACGGTATTCAGAGCTTTCGAGATCGAAGTCCGGAGGAACTCCGCCAGGAAATTACCGCCTGGCTCGGCACCGCCATGGCCCGCAGCATAGGTGACGGCTGGAAAGTTGCCGAGATCGCTAAGCAGACGAAGACTTCGGCTTCGGGCATTCTCGCCATGGTCCAGAAGCAACATGTTCAAAGCAATCGACTGCGCGAGGTGGCGGTATTTCTCGCTCTCAGTCTGAGAGAAGACACCAGCGCAATAGAGCATCTTGAAGACCACATCCTCGTTCAACGCCGGTTCGAGGTGAGTCATCGGCTGCCCCAACGTCTTCACCGCCGCGGCCCCTTGGAGGGAATTGTAGATGTCGTGGAACGCCTGATGGCTAGTCAGGCGATCGGAAAGATCAAGTGCGAAGCTCAATTCGAAACCTCCTCCAGCCCCGCTGTGACGACTGCTTCAATCTCGTCGACGTCCGCGTCACCGTCCTCGTCAGGCACGTCGTAATCTTCCATTCCAGCAGGAAAAGGCACACCCATTTCCTGGTAAAAGCTCTCACGCAGCGCGTTCACGTCGGGCACGGCGATGTAAAAAACCATGCACTTGCGCGGAGTGGCTCCGCAGCTTTTCAGGTGCTTAAATGCGGCAGCTCGGTGATGATCGTGTTTGGCGGCGTAAATGGTGGTAAAATTCTTTTCGTGGACGTCGATCGCGCCGTCGGTCACGGCCAACTTGTCTTCATACTTCTTCTCGGAGTAGCAGATGACGCCAATGTAGCGTTCGCGGCGATGGAGCTTCGGCTTCCCCAGAATGTCGAAGTGATCCAGCGCCAGCTGGCGTTCAGGCTCGTCCAAGGCATCGAGGTTCCCAAGTTCCGACACGATCTGGTATTCCCGTAAATACTGTGAACGGTTCGAGAGAAAATTGGACGCAGACTCCGCGTAGTCCTTGGCCCCGCCATTCGCGCTTTTCGCGAGCTTGGCTTCAAGGAAATAAATGGTGAGCGCTCCGTTCTCGTACTTTGCGTGTACACCGTCCAGACCGTGGACGGGCATGTTTGATGAGGTCTTCAATCCCATCTTGGCCACAACTTGGGAGGCCTCGAGGTAATGCTGCACAACGCAATAGGCGAGAACCTCCGCAACTTCGCTAGCCCTGCTAGGATTCTTCGCGTTGAAAGTGATGAAGGCGTCGCGGGCGGCCTTGGCCACTCTCAGCATTGCCGATGGGTCTTTTTCGGCTTCCTTTGCAAGCGCCAGCTGCCTTCGCCGAGGCAGGGCATAAAAGAAGCACTGCTCCCAAAGGTACCGAGCGAGGTCTTCAATCTTCGGGATGTCTTCGTTGAACCTGACATGAAGCAGGAACGTCCGCGGACCGTCTCCCAAGGCATCGATAGCGTCCGCGCCGGCGCAGACGAGATGCTCGTCAACCGTCGAAGGGTTCAACAGCGCCTGCAGCGCCGCTAAAAGAGGATTTGTGTCCGGTATGCTCAAAGGCACGGTTCCACAGTGATTCGTCTTTTCAATATAAGACTTCACGTATAGATTGTGAGCTAATCCTACTGGCTTTACACGCTATCCACTTTTTGTTTCGATCATCTCCCTGGTTAGCATCAACAGAGTTGAAATCGCTCCGTTCGCCATTGGCAACGTGCAGTATTGGTAGACTTGAGCCTGCCTTGTATCCGTCAGATCGCTCCGTTGAGGCGCGTCCGCCTGTATGAATGAAGGGGCACCACATGACGAAGCCGGAAGTGTTCATCATCGAATCGCTCAAGTTCGAAGAGGAGGCTGATTATCGCGAAGGCGAGATGATCTACCGCTCTCTTCGCATGTCTAATAAAAACCCGCTGTACCGCTACGTCCGTACCATGACGGAGTTCGAACACTTCGTTGGTGAATTCGAGGAGAGCAACTACCGCTATCTGCATATCTCCTGCCACGGCAGCAGGAGCGGCATCAGCATGACACTCGACGATATGACCACGCAAGAAGTGGGCGAGATCGTCGGTCCGGCATTAGAAGGCAAACGCCTGTTCCTGTCCACCTGTCTGGCCTCGACGTCAGCTATGGCGGAGGCCGTTTTCAGCAACGGCGGCTGCACCTCTCTCGCAGGTCCCAAAAACAAGATTAACTTCGACGACTCGGTCATCTTGTGGACCTCGTTCTACCACTTGATGTTTAAGGCAAACCAGAAGGCGATGAAACGTGACATACTGATGGAGACCTTGTCGAAATGCGCTTCCACCGTAGGAGAGAAAATCAACTGCTACCGGCCGGGTAAGGACAGGAAAGCGATACACACGCTTCTGCCGGAACCAATCAAGAGAACGATTGTCGCACGGACCAGAAAGGCCGCAAGATGACTCAGGCAAGCGCGTGACGACTTGAAGCGTCGAGCGCCCAAAGTGATATAAGGTGGGTTCTGCTTCCCGCAGATGTGGCTCAAGTGAGTGGCGCTAACGATCGAGTTGTTTTAATTCATCTGGAGTGGCCGAATGGTGCACCCGACGAAAACACCGCAACTGTTTTGTCCTTGGAATGGCGGCCTTGGGCGGAAATGCGTTGTTAACTTTGCGCCAATTGCGCTCGTCGCAGGCTCAATGTGAGCTGGGCACTGCGACATCGATCTGATCAGATCAAGGCATGAGAGATCGTAGTTATTCACTGTAGTCTCTGACCGACCATCGTTCGTCCCAACGTTCGTAGTACGAACCAGCAGTCTCTCGAACTGTATCCGCGGAAATGATGATTGTCTCGGGGCTACCGAGATGCACATATCGAATCGCCTCACTTCGCGCCATTGCGGCGTTTGCCTTTCGCTCGACTGCTAACCGATCGATTTTGAGGACATCCACTAGGGCATCCAACATTCGGTCGTACCAGTCGCGTCGTCCAGTATTTATGTCATAGTTCGCTTCATTTTGAAGTCGGGCCCGCTCTTCCCTCACTTTTTCGGACGTGCCGACTAGGTCATCGAGGATATCTGACGCACACCACATACGGATCATTCCGGATACGAAATGAAGCCATGAAACGGCTGTCCCGATTTCCTTCAAGTGAGCTGGAATGTAGGCCGCGAGGCGTATTAGCAGGCGAGAAATGTAAACAGCGGATTGGATACCTCCAACTGGCAAAGACGTTGCCAGGACTGAACGAGCCCCGAGCGCCAAGAAGCCGTTTCCAACGGTAGCGTGCGACATAGCATCGAAACCGTGAGTGTCACAGGCGCTCAGGATGACGATCGGTGGACATCGAACCCTCCCTCGAAGCTGCCAGTGAACCGCGCCGGGTTTGCCGGAGGCCATTTCGTTTAAGTTATGCGGCCCAGGCTGGTGCGTCCAGCATGGCGTAATACTGCTCCTCGGCTTCGG
>NZ_JAGIPH010000004.1 GCF_017877135.1 Neorhizobium galegae
GAACCCGGAAAAAAATAACGCGGGGTGGAGCAGCCCGGTAGCTCGTCAGGCTCATAACCTGAAGGCCGCAGGTTCAAATCCTGCCCCCGCAACCACTGATAACGACACTCCCGTCGCATCCGCTGCGGGTTTTGTTGTTTTTGCAGCCTTTCCAATGGCTTGGCGCTCTGTCCAATTGACGATCGTACCCAACTCGCCATGTAGCGTTGCGTAAATTTCGCCGCGTTCGGGGCCGGGAGTGAGCGAAATTCGCTCGATCAGGCTACGCAGATTGTCGGCCGCTTCTTGACGCTCTTCCTTCTTGTTCACCGCCTTTGTGAGCGATGCAATCTTCTTCGCATAGATCGCCGAGGCGCTTGGCAGGATGTCCGGCGTGTCCTGAGGCGCTTCGGCCAGACGCTCAGTCAGCTCGACCTTACGAGCCTCCAGCGTGTCCATCTCGGCCTTCATGCTCTCATGGAACATGCCAGCCTTGATCGCCTCGATGATGCCGCGGATCTGCTTCTCGATTTTTGCCAGTTCAGCTTTCCAGGCATCGCCGCTGGAGCGGCGTTCCCGGTTCAGCCGATTGGTTTCCTCGGCATAGGCGCGCATCGCCTCCTCAACGATCTCGGGCGCCATCATGCGGTCCTTCAGGCCGGAGAGCACGCGGGCTTCCAGATCCTCACGCGGGATCGTACGGCTGTTTGAACACGCGCCCTTACTGATGTGGTTCGAGCATGCGAACCGATCAGCACCGCGAAGTGAGTAGGGGCTTCCGCAGCAGCCACAGAACACCAGGCCGGACAGAAGGGACTTCGGCCGACGTGTACCGTTCAGACGGTTTTTTTTGTGATGCTTGCGCACGGCTTCGGTGACGTTGGCAAACTTCTCGGCGATCTCGCCCTGCCGGACACGGACCGAATGCCAGAGTTCGTCATCGACCATGCGCAGCTCCGGAACGTCTTTGATGATCCATTCGGATTCCGGGTTCAGGCGTGAGACGCGCTTTCCGGTCGATGGATCCTTGATGTAACGGAGGCGGTTCCAGATGAGGCGGCCGATGTAAAGTTCATTGTTCACCAGTCCCGTGCCGCGCTTCACATGGCCGCGGATGGTGGTGTCTCTCCAGAGCTTGCCAGCCGGACCGGGGACACCTTCCTCGTTCAATGTGCGGGCGATTGTGCGTGGACCGACGCCAGCGGCGAACTCGCGGAAAATGCGCCGGACAACATTCGCCTCGGCTTCGTTGATCTCCCGGTCGCCGCGAATGGGATCGCCGCGCGCGTCAAGCTGCTTGACGACATTGTAGCCAAAGCACAGGCCACCACCCGATTTGCCGTCCTCGACGCGGCCGCGAATGCCACGATGGGTTTTGGCGGCAAGGTCTTTCAGGAACAGCGCATTCATCGTGCCCTTGAGGCCGACGTGCAACTCGCTGATCTCGCCCTCTGACAGCGTGACAATGGGAACGCCGGCAAATTTGAGGTGCTTGTAGAAGGTGGCGACGTCAGCCTGGTCGCGACTGATGCGATCCAGTGCCTCAGCAAGCACGATGTCGAACTGTGCAGCCTGCGCATCTTGAAGGAGCGCCTGAATGCCCGGACGCAGGATCATGCTTGCGCCAGAGATGCCAGCATCCTTATAGGTTCCGACGATTTTCCACTTCTCGCGCTTCGCCTGCTCGCGGCAGATGCGCAACTGGTCCTCGATCGACGCCTCACGCTGATTGTCGGAGGAATATCGGGCATAAAGCGCAACGCGAGTCATATTGGCAGTCCTTTCAGGCTCCGTGTCGGTGGAGGTGTCTTAATTCCGTTCAGGTTTGGAGGCGGCTTCGACTGTCTCGTCCCTGCGCTGCGCCGCTGACAGTAGCTCGTCATAGTGGGCGGCCGACATCAGGACAAACTCGCGCCGTCCATGTCGCGTGATCTCTACCGGCTCACGGTGAGATTCGTTCAGATACTTTCCGAACTTACGCTGGAATTCGAGGGAGGTTGTGGTTGGCATCGCAGACTCCAGTAGAATAAGCCTGCCTATATAATACGTGTTATACGTATAAGAGCAAGGGAGTTTGCAGGTCAGCTAAGCAGGTGGCGTCGTACTTTGCGCTCTGCAGCCAGCTTGCGTTCAAATTGCTCGCGGGCGATCTGGCGACCAATTAGGCGAGCCAGCGACATCAGAGCAGCGTCTTTGCGCGCAGGATCGTGCCGGTCCGTTTCCGGTCCGGTCGAGGGTGTAACCTCGATATTGATCCTGTTTCGCTTGACCGCCATTGTCTCCATCATCCCATCCCCGGGAAGGGGCTGGTACAATGGAAACCCGGAATGTCATCGCTGGGAAGGCCTCCGGCACCGCTGTGCGGTGAATGGGACGCGGTGGCGTAGAAAAAGGATGATCATCAAGCGCTGTAGAGTGATTTCGGCCATTGAGCTTTTGTCTGTCGACGGTCTTGGTCGCGGGCTGGATTGGTCGGACGAAGAGAAGGTTCGGATCGTTGAGGAGAGCCTGCAAGGCTTTCGGCATGGCTCGGTCACGGCGCGGTGTTATGAAGTGTTGCGGTCAATGTTGACCCGTTGGCATCGGAAATACCGAAGCGGGCTTCTAAACGTTTCCGCGTCAACGGGCTTCGTGTCGCTTTCGATTTCGCCACCACCGGCGGCATCTTTCGAGACGGCCCCGCCGCGGCCTGAAGAAGACAGGATGATCGAGATCGGCCTGCCGAACGGTCGTCGCCTGACGATCCCGGCTCCGCTTGATCCAACTATCCTTGCTCGGCTGTTGCCGGTTCTGGACGCGTCATGATCGCTTTTCCGACCGGAGCGAAGGTGTGGATTGCAGGCGGCCTGATGGACATGCGTTGTGGCATTAACAGCCTAGCGCTGAATGTGCAACAGGGGCTTGGCCGCGATCCCCACAGCGGAGAGGTCTTCAGCTTTCGAGGTCGCAAAGGTGACCTGATCGAGGTCCCGTGGCAGGACGGCGTCGTGATATCGCTCTACCTGAAGCGTCTAAAGGCAGGCAGGCTCATCGGGTCGGTTAGCCAGAGTGGCTTCGCCGTGCCGGTTCGGCGGCTTAACCCAGTGCTTATCCAACCACGCGCGGAATTCAGCCTCGCATGGACCCATCTAAGTATGACCTGGACTCAGGGCTGACGGATCCCCGGTCATGTGTCGGGTGCTCGCCAGCGAGTGGCTGTCTGGAGCAACCGAACCGCCACAATGAAGCGATCTTCCCCCGTCTATTCATGTGATCTACGCAACCTTGAGTAGGCCTCGGTCGCAAGCCAGTTCGTGACAAGGCCTTGGAAGGTTTTGTCATTCATGAACCGAGCAAAAATCTCTTCGTTCTGATCCATGCGCTCAACAAACAAAGCTTCCAGCAGATTCTTAAACAACAGTTCGAATTTTTCACCTGGGTTTGCAATGGCAGCTTGCCGCAAATTGGCGTCCGCCATCGCAGCCTCAACGATCTGATCGAAGAACAGCTGGTCGGCATTGTTGAAGTCAGTGCCGAAGCGGTCATTCACGACATCAATCAGCCGGGAAAGGGGGACTTCTTCCTCACGAGCGACCTTCGAGCCAACAGAAGATGGCCCGTCGAGTTTATTGGCAGTCCCATCGGACAGGCTGATTGAACCCTCGCTAACCTTCTGGAGGCGATAGTAATCCAACCTGACCTCGTCATCGAACTGGTATGACGGGCTGCCGCCCTTCTTTGGTAGCTTCGAAGCCAAATGGCGCAGGAAAACGTACAACTTCTCCAGATCTGAATCCTGATAGGGAATAATCTGACTAAGGAAGCTGTAGAGACTGCCAAATGCGAGGATCTTTCCGCGCAACACCTCGGCCTCTGTGGGCTCCGTCTTCGTAAGATCAGAGAAATTATACACCGGCCGATCGATAATGGCATTCATTTTTTGGTGGTCGGAAGCGCTCTGTTTCAGCTTTGGCTTGAAGTATATCTGCGAGAAAATTTCGACATCGCTCAGGGAGTATATGCCGCTTGAATCCAGTTCGCCTTTGATGTGATACATTCGGTTCGGATCGACTTCTTCGCCGATTTCTGCGCCTTCATAATAGGTCTGGAAGGCCTCTTGAATCTCATTTCGGTCGTTCACGAAATCGAGAATGAACGTATCTTCCTTGAAAGGGTGAGTACGATTCAGCCGCGACAGGGTCTGAACGGCCTGGATGCCTGAAAGCCGCCTGTCAACATACATTGTGTGAAGAAGCGGCTGGTCGAATCCGGTCTGATATTTCTCTGCGACTAGCAGAACCTGATATTCGGACGTGGCGAAGACGTCCGGCAGTTCCTTTTCGCGCACGCCAAGGTTCATCCCCTCCTCGGTGTAGGTGACATCCAGAAGCTTGTCGTCGGCGACCGCACCGGAGAAGGCGACAAGTGATTTGATCGCATAGCCCTTCGCCTTGATGTAGGCGTCAAAGCTCTGCTTGTACCGTACGGCCTCAAGCCGCGAGCCGGTTACGACCATGCCTTTGGCACGGCCGCCAACCTTGTGCTGGGTGGCTGCATGGAAATGCTCGACCATCACCTCCGTCTTCTGGGCGATATTGTGAGGATGCAGCTTCAGGAAACGCGCTAGCGCAAGTGCCGCCTTCTTTCTGATCACATTCGGATCATCGTCACTTGCCTTCAATAGCCGGAAATAGGTCGCGTAGGTGGTGTAGTGCTTCAGCACATCGAGGATGAAGCCTTCCTCGATGGCCTGACGCATGGTGTAGCGATGGGCTGGTTTCCCGCCATTGCCAAACACCGCCAATGTCTTGTGTTTCGGTGTCGCGGTGAATGCGAAGAAGCTGATGTTCGCTTGACGACCGCGCTTCGCCATGCTGCGGAACAGCTCATCCTCGCCGACGCTGTCATTATCGACCATATAGCGCTGCGCCTCTTCGCGGAGCCGTTGGCCGCCGAGCACTTCCTTCAGGTCGGTTGCCGCCTCACCACCCTGAGAGCTGTGCGCCTCATCGATAATGACAGCAAAGCTCCGGGTCTTGAGTACACCGTTTCCATTATCACCTCGCTCTTCCGCCAGTCTAACCAATTGGCGCGATACGAATGGAAACTTCTGCAAGGTCGTGATGATGATCGGTACGGAGTTTTCGAGTGCTTCCGCCAGCTGCCGGGAATTGTCATCAATCTTTTGCACGACCCCGTGCTTGTGCTCGAACTGGTAAATCGTGTCCTGCAACTGCTTGTCGAGCACCAAGCGATCGGTGATGACAATGACGCTATCGAACACGCGGTCATTGGCGCTGTCGTGCAGCGACGCAAGGCGGTGCGTAAGCCAGCCGATGGTATTACTCTTACCGCTGCCAGCTGAATGCTCAATCAGATAATTGTGGCCGGGACCTTCGGATTTCGCCCTCGCGACCAAATCGCGGACAGCTTCAAGCTGATGGTAGCGCGGAAAGATCAGTGTTTCTTTCCTAACCTTTCGGCCAGCGTCATCGCGCTTTTCTTCCACCTGCAAATGAATGAACCGGGCCAGCAGATCGAGCAGGCTGTCGCGCTGAAGCACTTCTTCCCACAGGTAAGCCGTGCGATAGCTCCGGCCCTTCGGGTCAGGAGGATTACCCGCGCCGCCATCGTTCCCGCGATTGAAGGGCAGGAAGTGCGTGGCCGGACCGGCCAATCGCGTTGTCATGAAGACCGCATCCGTATCTACGGCGAAGTGCGCCAGTATCCGCCGCTTGAACTCGAAGATCGGCTCGCGCGGATCGCGGTCGCGGCGGTACTGGCGAATGGCATCCTCAACCGTCGATCCCGTCATGGCATTCTTCAGCTCTACCGAAATCACCGGAACGCCGTTGACGCTAAGGACCAGGTCAAGTTCGTTGTCGTTGCTGAGCGAGTAACGAAGCTGGCGCGTGACGCTAACAACGTTCGCCGCATACCGTGCCTCTAGCTCTGCATTGAGGTCATGAGCAGCCTTGAAGGTGGCGACACGCAGAGTCTTGCCATAGCATTTGAATCCGTGCCGGAGCGTCGCAAGGGAACCATTGGCATCAATCCATTTGACCAGATCGGCCAGCACCTGGGCGCGCGCTTTGTCGCCGTGCAAAGCCTCCAGTGCCTTCCACTCGCGCGGTTGGGTGGCGCGGATGAAGTCAATAACCGGGTCGGGGAACAAAGCGGAAGCCCGGTCGAATTTTTCGGATGGTAGCAGGCTACACCCGTTCGCCACAAGAATGTCCTCAATCACGGTCTCGAACGCACCTTCTGTATGGCGGGCGGGGTTCACTTTGGTCATGTTGCCAACTTCCGTTTCAAGAACCAGATTGCGACGGGACTGTATGGCTCAAGATTGCCTGCACCAGTTTCATACTGGTTCACTTTTGCTCTGACCTTGCCCTGATTTGGCTGCTTCATCTGCCACCACTTAATAAGGCCGTCGAGCACGCCTTTGCGACGATTCTTTAGCGTCGCAATGTTCAGGCCAAGTATCGTATTCAGTTCTTCATCGAGTTCAGGATCGTCAGAGACAATCTCGCCGTTGTTTCGATACTTGAGGCGTGCTTCTATCGCATGGGCTGGCGTCGCCGGATTCCACTTCAGATCCTGGTCATCTTTCAGCTTGTCGCAGTGGTACTGATCGGCATTTCCACCCTCTCCACCCCGGCAGGCTGCCAACAAATTTGCATATACCAGCCTTTGGTTCGGGTATCCTGATTGGCTTTGCCAATGCTCGATACGCATGCTGAGCCCGTCTGCGGCTATGGGAGACATGCAGTAACAACAAAGCCCGCGTTGCTCCGATACCAAGGCCACCCGAAGCGCGGTTTTCCCGCCGTAGTTCGCATAGTCAGTGGGATCAATCGCACGATGCTGGGTAAGGCACGCAGGTTCGTTGCCTTTGACGATGGCTCTCATTCATCGTCCCCTTCAAGGAAATCGAGTAAAAGCTTGGCTCGGACTACCTCAGGATCACTTTCACCGATTTCCTCGGCAAGTGCCTTCAGGGCTGTGCGGGCATCTTCTGTCTTTTGAGCGTCTATCAGCCTCGCAATCGTTGCCAGCCTCCCCTCTACGCTGGCATTACGCGGCGCGGTGTTCATCAATTCTTCCAGCACCCGGCTGGAATCGACACCAAAAGAGTGCGACGGTACGAATACATTGTCGCCATCGATCATCTGGATTTGTTCATGTGCCACTTCGCCAATCACTTGCGGAGAATGCGTTGTGGCGATGAACTGGCAGTTGGGGAATGTCCGCGTCAGGTCGCCAACGATCTTGCGCTGCCATTGCGGGTGGAGATGCAGGTCGATTTCGTCAATCAGGATGACCGCTTCGGCTTCCCGCATCGGATCTTCGAGCGTCGGATTAGCCTGGGTCAGACGGCGCGCAATATCGAGAATCAGTACGAGCACGCTTCGCTCACCATCCGACAGCTGACGTATATCGAGCGTGACACCCTCGTAGTCGATAAGGATTCTGGGCGGTCCTTCCTCACTCGGGCGTAAGTTCGAAAATTGCGGCAAAAAAGTCGAGATAGCCTCTTCTAGCAACTCGACCGCCCGGCGAGAAGGAGGATGTTCAGCCGCCTGGACACGTTGTGCGCGCATTCGGTCAGCAGTTTGCACAATGCTGAGCATCGAATTGCGAAGGGCGTTGAAGTAGGCTGGATATTTGGCCGCCACAGTCTTCGAGCCCTCGACGTCACGCTCTGTAAGCATTGATCGTCGGGTCGAGAAGTGCATGACCAGCGGAGCGCTCCTCTCTTGGGCAGCCCAGCCTTTCATGTCGGCAACTGGAGGGTTAAATAGCGTTGGTTCGGGAGAACTTAGCGTATCTGCTAGCTCTCGCATGAGTGTTCGCGGACGTTCTCCGGGACGCTCGATTTCAAGGATTTCACGCCGCAAACGTTCTATATTGGCGGGGTCGTCCCGCACCACGGCTTCCCGCCACTCACGCAAAGTAAATCGGCACTCATGCCCATCCAGCGAGAAGTAGATCGTGGCATCGGCGAACGGAGAACCGAAGCGGATGTCTTCCGCGTCAAAACCGAACGGATTGATGCGGACGCTCTGAACCTGTCGGTGGATATGCGAGGCGCAAGCACCGATAGTGTCAAGCACAGTGCTCTTGCCGGCGCCGTTGATCCCAGCGATCAGGTTGAATTGCGGGTTAAAGGTGAACTCGGCGAACTCAAAGCCGCGAAGGTTAAACAGCGAAAGGCTGGTGATCTTCATGCGGCCTCCGGAATGTCTATCTGGCCGGTGACGGCGGCGGCGATCAAAGCGCTGCGGCGTTCCTTCAGCAAGGTGATGGAGCGCTCAGTGGCGCTTGCCAGCTTGTCGATCTTGGTGCGCTCCTCGGCAATGTGGGCCACGATCTGTTCCTGTTCGTTAAGTGGCGGCACCGGCCAGAAGGTTTCGAAGAAGCCTTCTGGGTACAGACGCAAACGGGATGACCAAACACCCTTCGAGTATCGCGTAACTTCCTGTGCGAAGACAGGGATGCGGACCAGTGCGTCGACATAGGCGGGCAGTAGGCATGGGCCGGGTGAGTAGACATTATAGGCCGGACTGACGATGCCATCGATCGGAGCCGTGCCCATCGCTCCCATCCACGCCCAAAGCGTGTTGATGACCAGATCGCCAGTGAAACACAGCTTGTATCCTGCCGTCGTTTCCGCCTCGAACATGTTGACGTCTTTTTCGGACCTGGGCGTGACGCCAGTTATGTGGGAGACGGTCAGCATTTCCTCTTCGCCGGTGTCGGAACGCTCATCCCGCTCGCTAAACAGCCATCGGGACCGCTCGATCTTCCAATGGGCCGGGATATCGCCAAGCCATTCGATGCCGCAAGGGCGCAAGGGAGCGGAGCGGTCAAGTCCGCGCATGATTGCCTCTGCCACCAGCGTCCGCCGCTTTTCGGCCAACAGATCCAGCAGCTTTTGCTTGGCCTCGATCAGAGCATCGATTTGGGCCAGTTCTGCGTCGAGAAATGCGGAGGTCCTTCGCTGGACCGGCAGTTCCGGCAAGGCGATCACAATGTCGCCAATTTCGGACGCATTGATCGCGGGGTAGCTGATCCCCGTTGATCGCATCTCGACTTCCGCCAGAAACCGAGGCTCCCGGACGGCATAACGACAAAAACCCGGATCGAGCAGGCTCGAACGAGGGCGTACAACCGCGAACCCCGTGGAGACAATCAGGTTTTCGGGTGGAGAAATGATCGGAGCGATTGCCTGAAGGTAGGTACGAACGGTTGAAATGATGACATCGCCATCCTGCACGATCCTGCGAGCACGGCTTGGCGCCGCCTCGAACCGATAATCAACAATCTCATGGATGGTCCCGGAGGAGTCCACATTGCCGATATCAACATAGGCGATTTCAAAGTCCGGATCGACGTTTTCGGGCAGCGCCTCGTCGTTGATGGTTGCCGCGAATTTGAGGCGCATCATGCTTTTCCCTGGCGCGCTGCTCACTCCGTCACCTCCCGCAGAAGGCGCATAATTTCATCCTCCGCCTGCTTCAGTTCGGCGTCGATCACCGCCAAGGGACGAGGTGGGGTGAACTTGTAGAAGTGGCGATTGAAGTTGATTTCATAGCCCACCTTGTCCTTGGCACGGTCAATCCAAGCATCGGGTACATGGGGTAGTACTTCGCGGACGAAGAAGGCGTGGACATCGACCTTGAGCGGGATATTCTCGAAATCGCGCAGATCAGGATCTGGTTCGAAACCCTTGCCTTTACGTACCTTTTCCGCACTTGCGTCCTTGGTGGTAAAAACGTTGCGAAACAGCTTTTCGTCCGCCGCACGCCACTTCGACTCACGATCGTTAAGAATCCGCTCGACTGTCTCTGACACGGCGTTCCAATCCATCAACGGTTCGCGACGAAGCTCCTTGTCAATTGCCTGAATATCGTCGAGCAGATGCGGTGCAGCATCGAGAAAGCGGGCCTTGTCCTCCACCGTCATCTGATAGCGCAAACGCAATGGCCGCTCGATCATGACGCGGGTGTAGCCGAAATCGTCATTGTCGAAGATCTTGGACTGCTCACTCGGGGTAAACTGGCCATAGCGGCGGACGATATCTGCAATCTGGTCCGGCTCGTCTGGACGGTCATCGCCTTCGAGTGCCGGCCCTTCGCCAATTTTGCGCCGCTTGTCCCCTTGACTTCGGCGCATTTGGACATAGGTTTCGCGCGCGTCTACCAGCTGGATTTTGCCCTTGCGGGCCTTGGCCTTCCGGTTAGTGACGATCCAGATATAGGTGCCAATGCCGGTGTTGTAGAACATCTGTTCCGGCAGGGCGATGATCGCCTCCAGCATATCCGCTTCGATGATCCATCTGCGGATGTTGCTTTCCCCGCCCCCGGCGCCGCCCGTGAACAGTGGCGAACCGCTGAAGACAATGGCAGCACGCGAGCCGTACTTCTGCTTGGCAGGCGCATAGTCTTCGAACTTCGAGATCATGTGCTGCAGGAAAAGCAACGACCCGTCATTAACGCGCGGCAGCCCGGCGTGGAAGCGGCCGGATTTGCCGCGCTCATGCTCGGCCACGATTTCCTTCTGTTGCTTTTTCCAGTCCACGCCAAAGGGCGGATTGGCGATGAAGTAATCGAACCGGTTTTTGCCCTCTTCCGCGAACTTGTCGTCGGTGAAGGTATCGCCGAACTGTATGTTCTCGCCGTGCCCGTTGTGGTCAACCTGCTTCATCAGCATGTCTGAAGCGGCGGTGGCGAAGGCCCGCTTGTTGTAATCCTGGCCGTAGACATACAGCTTCGCCGGCGAGTTGTGCCGCCGCATATAGGCTTGCGCTTCGGCCAGCATTCCGCCCGTGCCGCACGCGGGATCGAGTATGGTCCGGACCGCCCCTTCCTTCACGAACAGGTCGTCATCATCGTAGAACAGCAGATCAACCATCAGCGTGATGACTTCGCGCGGGGTAAAATGGTCGCCCGCCGTTTCATTCGCCAATTCGTTGAAGCGCCGGATCAGGTTTTCGAAAAGCAGCCCCATCTGCTCATTCTTGACTTTGTTGGGGTGTAGATCGACCGCAGCGAACTCCTTGACGATCAGGAACAGAATGCCTGCCTCGTGCATCCGCTCAATCTCTGCCGTGAATTCGAAATACTCGAAGATCTTCCGGACATTGGCGGAAAAACTGTCGATATAGGTCTGCAAATGGCGATTGAGGTTGTCTGGGTCCCCGAGAAGCTTTCTGAAATCAAGCTCTGAGCGATTATGAAAGCGATGGCCAGCCACCTGGTTCAACTTGCTGTCGAGCGCATCGCCTTTAATCTTGCTGCCTTCGCGGCGCTTGGCCTCGGCAACGACCGCTGCCTTCGTATCCGCCAGGACGCAATCGAAGCGGCGAAGGACGACCAGCGGCAACATGACTCGCTCATACTGCGGCGGTCGGTAAGGGCCGCGCAGCAAATTGGCGATGTCCCAGATCAGGTTGGCAAGGTTGGCATGAGTGGCCATCAGGCATTGGTTCCGTTCTTTTCGGCTTGGGCCGAGAGCCGTTCATATTCCTCCACCGACAGCACGACCACGACAGGTCTGCCGTGTTTGTCTATGGAGACAGGGGATGCCCGAGCCAGATCAATCAGCCGACCAAAGCCATTCTTAGCGTCGCGCGCCGACATGTGCTGCATGTGCCCCTCCAAAGTTGGAGCTATTATAGCCATAATGGATTGAAAGAAAAGAGCATTTCGTGCGACATTGCCGACATCCTGATTGAGACAAAGCGGGAGTCGACTTTCAGGCGTTCAGTGCCGCCAGCAGAAGATTGGATTCAAACGCTGAATCACCGCTACCTGTCTGAAGTACGGGTCCTTTATGACTGCGTGCGCGTAAGCCGTCACGCTCATCGCAACCGCTACACCCAGTTTTCCACCCGCACGCCGGGCATACGGACGAACTCCTTCATATTGTTCGTCACCACGATCAGCCCCTCGCTACGGGCGTGTGCGCCGGGCTGCCCGTAATGCGCGACCGCCTTGTCTCTCAGCGGGCCGCGCTTGTCGAGCGCGCCGCAATCACGCAGTCGCGCATTTCCGCCATTCGGCTTCGATCACTGACGCGGGAATGTCGTCAGGGTGTCTCCCATGTGATGCGCAACAGTGCTAACGAAAGATTGTCGAATTGATTGATCGGGTTAGGCGATCCACTTATCGCGTTAGACACGCTACCGCAAAACCATTCAATAGCGCAGCCTTTTCAGGTCGGACGTGGCCTTGCGCCGTCCGGCTTTGGGAGGACGCGCCATGCAGAGCATAGATTGGCGTAATCCGGCGGCCTATAAACGCATTAGGGACCTTCCGCCCGCCGGTTTCGCCTGGGAATACCTTCGTCGTAACGAAGACTATCGCCATGACGTCGAGAGACTCGCGCAGAGGAGAGAACCCGCGGGAGAAGAGGTTGACGCCTTTGTTTCCCGCTGGGGGGTACGATTTCGCACACGACCCCGACGCGCAGCCTGACGGCGCACCGCCTTTCTGGTCGCCGCATTTCAATCCGCAGGCGATTACTCTGTCACCGGTCGAGCAGAACGATCCCGATGGCGGGCGGCTTGTCGCTCTCGCACATCTCGATGGCCTGATCCTGCGTCGCGCGCCGGATGGCTGGCACGCAATCTGGCGTATCGGTGGGATGGAGCATCAATTCTGGCTGCCGCAGGGCGCGATCGATGCGGCAGCTTTCTATGCTGCAATCCTGCCTATGGACGAGTTCATGGAATTGCGCGCCCATGCTGCCCGCCGCCTCTGGCGGTGCCTGACAGGCCGCTCTCCGGGGCCGGATATTCGCACCATGCCAGCGCAGCTTCGGCAATGGCACCTTCTGTCGCTACGGGCGTTGGACGCACGGCTACACGGCGAAAGCTATCGCGCCGTTGCCGAAGTCCTACTCGGCTTCCTTGGCAACAAGGAAGAATTCGAGACTGATCCGCGCAAGAATAAGGCACGTCGTCTTGTTTCCCACGGCATCAGGATGATGCGCGGGGGCTATCGGCTACTTTTGCATTATCCGGTAAAGCCAGGTCCGCGCTCAAAGGGCAAATGAGGCAGTCTCACCGATTCCTGTTTGCCGCAGCCTGTTCCAGTATTTGCCTGTAACCTTCCCGCGACAGCCATTGGGCGCGTTCCAGATGGCTCTGCCAGCATCGCCGGGTTAGCATCTCATCTGATGCCGGATCGCGGTGCAGAACAATTCGCGCCACTTCCTTCCAGTCCGCATCCTCGGCCTTGGCGTCGAGAAGGCGCAGATAGGTCACGAAATGCTGCTCGTCATAGGCGGTCATGACATTGCCGGACGGCGCTAGATCATCCACATCGGGATCAAGTTCGACGGGTGCTTTCACGGTCATTCCCCTTCTTTCAGAAGAGTTTCTGCGGTTCGCCCCCGCAATAAAACTCTCTGACTCCTGGTGATCGGGGAGTTAGTAACCGTGACTAGACGGCCCCATGGCCTTTAGCTGGAAAGCCTGTTGCATACGCCACAGGCTCCCCGACCATAGGGTCAAGGAGTATGGTGCCGTCACGGCCGACACCAACCGCTAGTCAGGGGTTACTACGCCCCCGGAGCAGTGCGTCTGCTCCATCTGTATTAATAGCCGAACTGCGTGCGGATGTCTTGGGCAAATCCGCATCGGCCTGCCTGAGTTGCTGAAATCTCACGTCTTTTCGCGCTGACACAGCCAATTTCAGGGGTGCCGTCTGCGCAGGGGCACAAATGCGGCACGCTACACGCCGCTGATCACTTCCCATGGTTCGCTATAGCGCGCCGCCGTCTCCGGCAGCCGCATCAACCTGACGAACCGGAGGTGATCTCATGGCCGAGCGCCGCAACACGGAAATGCCACCGCGCATGCTGCGCACTCAGGAAGCTGCACGTTTCCTCGGTATTTCTCTTCGCACGCTGGAAAAACACCGGACCTACGGGACCGGTCCGACCTATCGAAAAATCGGCGGCCGCGTCCTCTATACCGTCGAGGATCTTCAGTCCTGGGCCGACATTGGCACGCGCAAATCCACCAGTGACGAGGGCGCAGGCACGGTCTTTCCGGCTCGCCCCCTGACGCCTGAAGAGCGGAGCAAGCTCTGAATGCGGCCCGTCGATCAACTTGACGCCCTGCGGCGAGAAGGGGGCAGCGAGCGCAGGCACCTCGATCCGTTCGTGGTCGCAACTGGCGATGCCAGTCCGCGCGACCAGCGCGATCTGATGGAACGGCCCTTCTTCTCGTTGGCGAAGACGCCGCGCACGAAGCCGATCCTCTACAAGACCACCGATGTCGAGGTGCAGGTATTCGGGATGCCTGAACACGGCATGGCGACGATCTGGGATGCCGATGTGCTGATCTGGGCTGCGAGCCAGATCGTCGCCGCCGAGAACGACGGCATCAAGACATCCCGCTTCTTGCGCTTTACGCCCTATCATCTGTTGCGCGCCATCGGGCGCGACACCGGCAATCGCCAATATCTGCTGCTGAAGGCAGCGCTGGCACGCCTGCAATCCACCGTCGTCGCCACGACGATCCGTAACGGCAAGCATTGGCGCCGCCGCCAGTTCTCCTGGATCAACGAATGGGAAGAGATGACCACCCGCGACGGGCGTGTCGAGGGCATGGAGTTTGTCCTGCCCGAGTGGTTCTACAACAGCGTCCTCGACCGTTCGCTCGTCCTCACCATCGACCCGGACTATTTCCGGCTGACCGGCGGTATCGAGCGCTGGCTCTACCGTGTCGCCCGTAAACATGCCGGACATCAGCCGCATGGCTGGCTGTTCGAGGTTGTGCACCTCTACCAGAAATCCGGCAGCATGGCCCGACCATCGGATTTTGCGCTCGACCTGCGCCGCATTGCTGCCCGCCAGCCGCTGCCCGGCTACAGGCTCAAGATCCTGCGTGAAGATCGCCGCGAACTGCTGCGAATCCGCCCTGAAAATTCATCAACAGTGCCTGTGGATAACATTGTGCATGCTGTCGGTACATCAGGCGCAAAGGGTATCGGTACATCAGGCGCAGCACTGTCGGCACATCAGGCGCACGAACCCCAATCAAGTCTCTGGAATGAAAACCAGAATCCGGCTGCTAACTTAGAATCTAACATAGAATCTAACTTTTCTTCTTTGACGCGCGCGCATGGGAGGCGCGGTGCCAGTGCCACTTCCCGCCGACCTGGGCGGGGTACGCCATGATCGTCGCGCTCCTCAATCAGAAAGGCGGCGTGGGCAAGACCACGCTGGCGCTGCATCTCGCCGGAGCCTGGGCTGCGGCAGGTAAGCGCGTCATCCTCATCGATGCAGACCCGCAAGGCTCTGCGCTCGACTGGTCGGAGCGGCGCAGCCATGAAGGACTGCCAAGGTTGTTCACCGTCATCGGCCTGGCCCGCGATACGCTGCACCGGGAAGCGCCGGAGCTGGCGCGTGACGCCGATCATGTCGTCATTGATGGTCCGCCCCGTGTCGCTGGCCTCATGCGCTCAGCGCTGCTTGCGGCAGATCTGTTGCTGATCCCGGTGCAGCCATCCCCCTTTGACGGCTGGGCATAGGCCGAGATGCTGTCGCTGCTGAACGAAGCACGCATCTATCGCCCGCAACTTGCCGCCCGATTTGTGCTGAACCGATGCGGTGCGCGCACCGTCATCGCCCGCGAAACGGCCGAGACACTGGCTGACCATGATCCGCCCTTGCCGGCCACAACGATCGGCCAGCGTGTCGCCTTCGCCGAAGCCGCACAGACCGGACGGCTGGTCTGCGAGACCGATGGCGGTGAACGGGCCGCACAGGAGGTCACAGCGCTGGCGGATGAGATCGATGGCCTCGGTATCGGGAGGAGCGTGCCATGACACGTCCGCCCGTCAAATCCGGCTTCGCATCGCGTCCGGGCAATCCCGATAGCTGGGTCAGAGCCACCGAGGCGCCGGCAACCGGCAAGACGCCGACGGAGGCGTTCACCGCCCGCCTGACCATCGACATCACGCCCGTACTGCGCGGGCGCATCAAGGTTGCCGCTTTCCGGCGCGATGTCACCGTCGCCGTGATGCTGCGCGAGCTGCTGGTCAGCGAGTTTCCACCCACCGAAGGAGACCAGCCATGACCGACAAAACCGTGCGTGCAGCGCATGAACATCTGCTGGCAGACGGGCCTGCACCGTTCACCACAATGGTCGAATTGACGTTCCAGAAGAAGAAGGTCGAGCGATGGATACGCTTCGGCCGCAAGAGCTTTGAGCAGATCATCGACCGCCGCCGCAGTCTGGTCGGTTTTGCGCCCGAAAGCATCTTCGCCTTCGTCCGCTGGGCCTCCAACGATTACGGCACCATCGTTTCGCGGCTCGACATCCTGCGCGCTGCCAAGCGTGGCGAACCATACCAGACCGTGCCCTTCGTTCGTCCTGGCGGCGAGATACTGCTCCGTATCGACGGCTGGCCGAAGGTCCAGCGGGTGCTGGCCCTGATAGATGCCGTGGACGCGCTTGGCGTCGATCCGGCGGATGTTGCGCCGGACTATTGGCGGCATGTCCACAACCGTTTGAGTGCCGGTCAGCAACCCAATCCCTACACGCCAGAGCGCCATGCCGCTTGGGTCAGCCGCCGGAGGATCGCACCATGAGCCGCCGTCATATCCTCGCCGTGTCCATACTGGCTGTCGGAACACTTGTCGCCACGGCGGTTGCCGATCTGCCAACCCGGCTGATCTGGAATGCAACCGCCAGCGCGCCCATCGGCTTCTACACCGTTGCTCCAGCCGATGCGCTCGAAGTGCCCGAACTGGTCGCCATCATGCCGTCTGAGCCGCTGGAGCGGTTCATGGTCGAGCGCGGTTATGTCGGGCGCGGCGTGCCGCTGCTGAAGCGCGTCCTTGGCCTGCCGGGACAGCGCGTCTGCCGCAACGGTGCGACCATTGCCGTCGATAATGTCGAGATGGGGGATGCGCTGGAGCGCGACCGCATGGGCCGCGATCTGCCGGTCTGGCAGGGCTGCCGTATCATCGGTGACGGTGAACTCTTCCTCATGAATTGGGAAGTCCGGGACAGCCTCGACGGCCGTTACTTCGGACCTGTTCCCGTCAGTTCCGTCATCGGCCGGGCGCTCCCGCTCTGGACCGATGGGGAAGGTGATGGCCGCTATGAATGGCGGGCGGCCACGCATTGAACCCACGCCGAAACCTCAACAACAGGAGATTTTTCATGCCGCAGATCGGATTGTTCACGCGCGGTGAAACGGGCTTTTCCGGGCGCGTTCACACGCTCACGCTCTTCCGTGAGCTTACCATCCTACCAGCCGAGCATTCGGACGCCGAAAATGCGCCGGACTATCGTGTCCATCACGGTGCTGATGACGGCCCCGAGGTCGGCGCTGCATGGAGACGCACCGGCGAGAAGGCTGGCGAATATCTCTCGGTGCTGCTCGACGATCCCGCTTTGCCGCAGCCGATCCGCGCCAATCTGTTCCGCGACGACGATGCAGGCTCGTCATGGTCACTGCATTGGAACCGCCCGCGGCCCCGCGAAGATCGGGACTGAGATCATGCGATCCCGCGCCCTTCTTCTCTTCACGGCCCTTCTGTCGGCTGACAGCGGATTGACGCCAGCCATTGCGCAGGTCACGCCGCAACCCGCGCCTGTCACCCCGCATCCCCATGCTGCTTTCATTGTAGAGGCGTCACAGAGTTTCGGCATTCCAGAGCACTGGATACGGGCCGTGCTGCGTGTCGAAAGCGCGGGCGATGTGCGCGCCATCTCATCGGCGGGTGCAATGGGACTGATGCAGGTCATGCCCGATACCTGGGCGGGCCTGCGCAGCCGCCATGGCCTCGGGCGCGATCCTTACGATCCGCGCGACAACATCCTCGCAGGTACAGCGTATCTGCGGGAGATGTGGGACCGCTATGGCAATGTCGCGGCCATGCTTGCCGCCTATAATGCCGGTCCCGGTCGCTATGACGAGCATCTGGCGACAGGTCGCACTTTGCCCGCAGAAACACGCGCCTATGTCGCCACGCTCGCACCTGTTCTCGGGCATGCGGCTGCGCCTGATGTGCCGACGATCGTGCCGCCGCCACCGCCGGATTGGCGCGAAGCTCCGCTCTTCGTTGCGCAATCCAGCGGCAATTCGGCTGCGGCCAATCAGCCGTCGAGCGACGTCCGCGCAACCGTTCCTCTGCGCGATTCCGTCGATCAGGAGCCGCAGGACGGCGGCATATTCGTGGCTCGTGCGAGCAATGGAGATGCGCCATGAGCATGGCGTCTCCACGCGCTTTCGGTCCGCTTCCGGTGTGCAGTCAGACAAGGGGTCGCCTGGCTGCATCCCCGGCAGGAAGGGCAAAAAGGGCAGGGAAGGCGGAGGGCAAGATAAAGGAAACCGGCACCCTGTCGGGCCTGTTTCTGGGCAAGCCCTTGTCTGCACACTGTTTTGGGGCGCGGCGCACGGCACCCTGCTTTTGGGTCTCGCGTGCCGCGATATGGCGCAAAGCCTTGGCTTTGCTGGGTTTTGACCGGCACTATAGCCGAATATCTGCCGTTTGCGTGCCTAAACGGCATGGGATGCGCCCATGAGCGCCGACGACGAGAACCGCTTTCGTCCCAGGCCAGGTCGGATCAAATCCGACGTGCCGAAGGCGAGCAAGGCGAAGAGCTTTCTGACGCAGGTGAAGAAGCTGGCGCGTCAGCACAGCAACAGCACCGGCAGATCATCATCATTCGCATCCCGGACGTCCTCGTCGCCTGCATCTGGTTCGGCCGGAAATAGCGGGAATGCGTCGCGGGCTGGCAAAGGTCCGGGCGTCAAGCGGGGCCGTGGCGCGGCCTTTGTCCGCGCCCGAACCCTGTCGGGCGGGTGGCGTCACAGTGCGACTGGCGTGCGCCGCGTCGTCGTCAAAACCCGGTACGTCCAGGGCGCGGGGAAGAACGGCAAAGGGGCTGCCCATCTGCGCTACATCCAGCGCGACGGCACCTCGCGTGATGGCGAACGTGGCCAGCTCTATTCGGCGACCGACGATCGCGCTGATGGAGATGCCTTTCTTGATCGCGGCAAGGATGATCGCCACCAGTTCCGCTTCATCGTTTCCCCCGAAGATGCCGCCGATCTTTCCGATCTCACCGAACACACCCGCGATCTGATGAGCCGCATCGAGGCCGACCTTGGCACGAAACTCGATTGGGTGGCTGTCAATCACCACAATACCGGCCATCCTCATGTCCATATCATCATTCGGGGGAAGGACGATCTGGGCGAGAACCTGGTCATCAATGGCGACTATCTCGCCAATGGTATTCGTGAGCGGGCAAGCGAACTGACCACGCTGGAACTCGGCCCCGTGACCGAGATCGAGCAGAGCCGCAAGCTGTCTGTCGAAATCGATCAGGATCGCTTCACGCGCATCGACCGCGCCATGACCGAGGAGGCCGACGAACGGTTCCTCGATCTGCGCCATGAACAGTCAGATGCACACCGCCAGTTCAACCGCACACTTCGCCTGCGCCGTCTCGCCAAGCTGGAAAAGATGGGGCTGGCCTCGGAACATGCACCCGGCGTCTGGGAGCTTGGCGCGAAGATGGAACCGGCGCTGCGTGAACTCGGTGAACACGGCGACATCATCCGCAACATGCGCAAGGCGCTGAAGGCCGATGGGCAGGAACGTGATCCAATGACCTTCCAGCTTCACGATGCAGCACCCGCAGCACCCATCACCGGCCGCGTCGTGGACAAATATCTCACCGACGAGATGGGCGAGAACCTGACGCTTGTGGTGGACGGCATTGACGGGCGAACACACCATCTTCCTGGCATTGATCCGGCCCACGTCGAAGATGCCCGGATCGGCAGTATCGTGGAAGTCGGCCCCGCTGACACAGCACAACGTCCCTCTGATCGCACCATCGCTGCGATCTCGGAGAGCGGCATCTACCAGCCCAGCCGCCATCTCAAACAGGCGAAGTTCGAGGGACGTGTGCCGGGTGGTGATTACGAGGGCTATGTCGATGCCCATGTCCGGCGACTGGAGGCGCTGCGCCGCGCTGGCATTGCTGAACGGATCGACGCTGACCAGTGGCGCATACCCGATGACTTCGAGAGCCGCGCCACCGCCTATGATGCCGGTCGCAACCGGCAAGCCAGCATCCGCGTTGTCTCGACCTTCGATCTGGAAAAGCAGATCGGCGCCGATGGTGCGACCTGGCTGGATCGGCGACTGGTTACGCCGGGCGCTTCGGACATTACCTCGGCAGGGTTCGGTCAGCAGGTGCGCGAGGCGATGGATCAGCGCCGCGAGCATCATGTCGCACAGGGCGATGCCACGCGGCAGCAGAATGGACGCATCCTCTATAGGCGCAATCTGCTCGCCAATCTGCGGGAACGGGAAGTGGCCCGCGTCGGTGCAGAAATGGCCGGGAGCAAAGGATTGCCATTCCGGGCGGCTGCCGATGGCGAAAATGTCAGCGGCAAGTTCACCGGGACCGCCCACCTATCGAGCGGCAAGTTCGCCATTGTCGAAGAGAGCCATGAGTTCACCCTTGTCCCATGGCGACCTGTCATCGACCGCCAACTTGGCCGAGAGGTTGCCGGAATTGTGCAGGGCGGATCAGTGTCGTGGCAGCTTGGGCGGCACCGGGGCTTGGGATTGTAGGAGCTTCTGTTCAATCGCTTGCAAAACGTTTGCGCCACTTTTTCTTGTGCCGCACCAGCCGGTGCCAGGCGCATGACTTAAGCAGATTTAGCAGTCGGTGGATTTCGGATCGCAAAATACTGCGCCGGCGTGCTGCCGAGAGCCTTCTTGAACATCGTGATAAACGAATTCACGGAATCGTATCCCAGTGTCGCCGCAACATTCTGAACACTCTCACCACTTGCGAGCTCACGAAGTGCGACAACCAGATGGAGTTGCTGTCTCCAACGTCCAAACGTCAGTCCTGTCTCCCGTATCAGCAGCCTAGCTAATGATCTGTCGCTCATCGCGACCCGGTTCCCCCAATCGCTCAGCGTGCTGCGATCGGAAGGCTCGGTTGTTAGAGCGTCTGCCATCGCTCGGATTTTCGGATGGCTGGAAATTGGCAGATTGAACCGCTCATGCGGCATCTGCACGAGTTCGTCGAGGATCACCCGCGCGATGCGGGCGGCATGGCTGTCGGCGTGATAGTCCGCACGCTCGCGAGCAAGCCGATCGACCATTTCGCGGATCATTTGGGAAACTGCCAGCGTGCAGCTGTTTTCAGGCAGTTTGGCAGACCCCGGTTCGACGAACAGATAGTTGAGCCGGGCATTGGCGGTTGCGCGTGCACTATGGGGCACGCCGCCCGGAATCCACACACCGCAATTGGGCGGCACGATCCAGATTTCGTTGCCCGCAGTGCAGGTAACAGCTCCGTGCAGAGCGAGGATCAGCTGCCCCTTGCGATGCACGTGCAGAGGCACTTCCGCCTCATGATCCGCGAAGTCGAGCTTGTGGGCGACCGCAGGAAGTAGCGTCAGGTCGGGATCGAAAACGGAAACAGCAGATCGCGATAGCGACATGAGAATGGCCATTTTTAGGTATTTTATGTCACAATATCGAATTTATTTGCTTTTGCAAATCGATCACAACTAGCGGCATGAACACCGCTAAGCTCATACCCCCCTTAAACACGACCCTTGCAGCCATGGTTAAAGCTGGGATGAGCTTCCTGCGCACGCCCACCTTGAAGGCGGATGCGGATGCGATTCTGTTTTCGGCGAAGAGTTTCGCTGCGGCGATGCTGGCCTACTACATTTCGCTGCGGATCGGGCTTCCCAAGCCGTTCTGGGCCATCGTAACTGTCTACATCGTCTCACAGACGTCTGCCGGGGCGTCCTTTAGCCGTGGTGTCTATCGCTTCGCCGGGACGCTGGTCGGCGCCATAGCAACGGTCGCGATCGTTCCGAACTTCGTGAACGATCCGATGGTGTGCAGCGTCGTGCTTGCGGCCTGGATCGGACTGTGCCTGTTTTTCTCGCTGCTTGATCGCACACCGCGCGCTTATGCCTTTGTTCTTGCCGGCTATACCGCAAGCCTGATCGGGTTCCCGAGTGTGCTTGATCCAGGCGCGATTTTCGAGACAGCGTCGGTGCGCGTTCAAGAAATCTCAATCGGGATTCTGTGCGCAGTCCTGATCCATCGCTACATCGTGCCGAAACGCATGACCGGCCAGTTCACCGGCAAGCTATCGGCCACGCTGCGGGACGCTCGTCGGCTGACAGGCGATGCACTGAGTGGAACGCCCGGAGAAAACCGCCGAGACCGCCACCAACTCGCAGCGGACCTGTTAGCAATTCAGGGACTTGCCACGCATCTACCCTATGATCCGGCGCCGACACCTCCACGTCAGATACTGCAACTTATCCATGACCGGCTTGCCCGCTTGCTGTGGCTCGCAGGCGAGATCGAAGACCGGATTGAGGCACTTCGATTAGGCGACAGCGATGCGCCCGGTGAGCTGATCGCCTTGGTCGGTGACGTCGGTGCCTGGGCCGCAAACGCCGAAACGGAAGAGCGGGAGGCTGCCACAGCCCAACTCATCGCGCACGCACGATCAGTCCAGAAGCGTTATGGCGCCGATGCTACGATGCCCGACGACAGGCTTGCAGCTAACCTGGCAGGTCATCTCGCCGAAATGGTCGGTCTGCTACAGGACTGCGACAGGCTGGAGCGGAACGTCGCAGCGACCGGGCGGTTGCGCGATGCCACGTCGCTTCATGGACCGAAGCGAGCGAAGGGCTATGTCTATCACCGCGATCCATGGATGGCGGGGCGCACTGCGCTCGGCGCGATCATCGGCATTCTCATTGGCTGCGCGTTCTGGATCTGGACGGCCTGGCCGGAGGGCGGAATGGCCGTATCCATTCTTGGCGTCTGCTGCACCCTGTTCGGCAATTTCGATGCGCCTGTGCCGTTTGTTGTCAAATATATCGTCGGCTCAATCTACGGGGTCTTAATCAGCCTCATCTACAGTTTCGTCATCCTGCCCCAGGTCACGGACTTCCGAGTTCTTGTCGCGGTGCTTGCGCCGGCGTTCCTGTTCGCCGGCTCTTTGCAGGCACGCCTGCCGACAACCTTCATGGCGCTCGGCATCACGCTGACTATTCCAATCCTTTCGGCTCTCGGTCCCTATTACACAGGCGACTTCGCCACCTCACTCAACAGTACGATCGCGCTGTTTGCTGCGGTCGGCTTCGGCGCCGTGAGCATGTCCTTGTTCCAGACCGTGCCGGTCGACGGGGCGATCAACCGCTTGCTTCGCTTAAGCCGTCGGGACGTTGGCCGACGCGCGCTTGGCTCTGCGCCTAACGAAGCGCGCTGGGCAAGCCTGATGATTGATCGGACAGCCTTGCTGCTGCCAAGGTTGCGGCTGACCGGCAAAGCCTATCCAGATGTGCTCGACGATACGCTGAACCATCTTCGCATCGGGCATGTCGCCGGACAGCTTCGCAAGACAATTCCGCAGATCAAGGGCGAGGCCGGCGTTGAACTGAACGAGCTTCTATTCGTCATCGCGGCACGCTTCAGTGGCCGGAGGCCGCCAACGCCTGCCGACCTCCGAGACCTCGATAAGCGGATAGAGACCCTGATCGAGAAGACGGCCGGCGGCGTGTTCAAGAACCGCCTGCAGATTGTCGATCTGCTCATCGACATGCGGTTCGCGCTTGGCTCTCAGGCAGACAGGAGGATCACGACCGATGATCGTTGATCTCAATATCGGAGGCGTCCTGATCCCCGGCCTTGTGGTTATCGCGTTCATCGCGCTGGTCATCACCATGGCAACGCTCCGCCTGTTTTCCGCAGCTGGCCTGCATCGGCGGTTCGCTTATTGGCCGCTCGTGGAGCTCGCCATCTTTGTCATCATCTACGGTCTGCTCGTGCAGTACCTGCCATCGATCGGAAACCTGCCTTGACGTCTGTTCTATCCTTGCTGGGCCGCTATGCCCTGACCCTTTGCCTCGTCGCCGTCTCCGCCTTTATCGCGCTGAAGGCATGGAACCATTACGAGCGGACGCCCTGGACCCGCGACGGGCGGGTTGGCGTCGATGTCGTGCAGATCGCGCCGGAAGTCTCCGGCACGGTCAACGCGGTTTCCGTGGTTGATAACCAATATGTCCGTCGGGGTGACATCCTTTATGAGATCGACCCCGAGCGGCTCAGATTGGCAGTGGCGCTGGCTGAGGCTGAGGTTGAAGCCAAGCGCCAGGATGTGATCGTTCGTCAGGCAACGGCGCGGCGGCACAGCCAACTCAAGGACGTCGTTTCCCAGGAGGCGGCTCAGCAATCGAGCGGTGCTGCTGCGGTCGCCGGCGCCGCCTATCAGTCAGCGGTGGCGGCGCTCGATCTGGCCAAGCTTAACCTTGCCCGCTCGACGGTCCGTGCGCCGGTCGACGGTTATGTTACCAATTTGAGGCTTCGGCCAGGCGACTATGCGACGGCGGGTGTGACGAAGGTCGCCGTCCTCGACGCCGCCAGCTTCTGGATCACCGGCTATTTCGAGGAGACGAAGATCGGCCAGATCCGAGTTGGCGGCCCGGCACGGATCATGCTGTTGGGCTTTGATCAGCCACTCACTGGTCATGTCGAAAGCCTCGGTCGGGGGATCGACAACAGCAACGATGCGCCCGGTCATCTCGGCCTCCCCAATGTGGCCGCGACATTTTCCTGGGTGCGGCTTGCCCAGCGCATCCCTGTGCGCATCCATATCGAAAAGGTGCCGTCCGGTGTTGAACTCGCGGCGGGTATGACGGCAACAGTTGAAATACTCATCTCAGATGATGAGGCCGTAGCGAGCAAGCGACCATGATGGCCATCTAGCCCGGCTATTATTGGATAAGTTGGCGCCCCCCTTTGAGAACGATAGACGACGTTCTCGGATGTCCTAAGCGACAGTTTCGTCGCCAATCATCGATGATGAAGACGATGTCGACCGTTCTATTCGGCGGCGGTACGATTTAGCTTTGCTCAATTTTTCGCGCTACAGGCGAACGTGGCGGAAGTTCCAGTTATTTCGATGTTCGGAGAACCAAGGGCAAGAAGACCTCGTCTATGATTTCCTCGACGCTTTTGTCAGAAAGAGGTCTGAGCGTCATTAGCATATCGTGGCGTGCCAAGTCAGTCGGTAGAGAAATTATACGGGGCGTGATCCGCGATGGATCAATTTCGCCGCGTTGCGCCCCTCGCGCTAATATGTCAGCCACTAATCCTTGCTCGCCAATTCTTCCTGGAAGGTCTGCCAGGTGAATATTGTCTTTCAGGAGATCCTCTCGCATATCGAAAAGGATCCGAATCAGATGCGGTTGTGCTCTTTCTGACAACCCCTGAAGAAGCAATATCATCTCGCTGCGGACACTGCCTCGATCCGTCACATTAATAGGGTTGCGGGCTACGTAGCGAGCAAGCGCAGCAACGACGAGTTCACTACGGCTCTTCCAACGCCGGTGAATAACTGGTCGGCTTGTACCCGCGCGGCTTGCGGCGGAATCTAAAGTCAAACCACCATATCCCTTGGTCGTTATTTCATGCCAAACGGCATCTAAAATCGCTTCGTCCAACTCCGGACCACGTCTTCTCTGGGCTTTAGCGCTCATTTTTCCCTCAAATAAGATGCGGAGCGCATCTTGACTCTTTCGAAATAGGATGCGACGTGTATCTTATAAGCAGGAGATACCCGTATGTCAAAACGTGAGAACTTTCCACGAAGAGTACTAATTTCGGGAGCAAGCGTGGCTGGTCTGACGACAGCGTACTGGCTTGACCGATTTGGATTTGACGTCACTCTAGTCGAGAGGGCATCAACTGTACGTAGTGGGGGATACCCCATTGACGTGCGTGGGACGGCGATTGGCGTTCTTGAGAAAATGAGCCTCGCGCCGCAGGTTAGGTCGGAGCACATAGACTCCCGCTCCATGACGTTCGTCAACGGTCATGGAAAGGTGATCGGTACCATTCCGCCCTACGTCGTCATGGGGAACGAAATAGAACGCGACGTCGAACTTCCTCGCGGGGCGCTCACCGGTCTTATTTATGGTTTCGTCAAAGAAAGCCGCGTTACTTGCCGTTTCAGAAACTCCATTGAAGCACTCGATGATGACGGTCCAAGCGTTAGTGTGCTTTTCGAAGATGGAGTAAGAGAGAAATACGATGTCGTTATCGGTGCGGACGGCCTTCATTCCCGCACACGTCAACTAGCATTCGGGCCAGAGGATAAGTTCAGCCATTATTTGGGCTACTGCTTCAATCTTTTCACGATGCCAAATGACCTGCGGCTGGCGCACGAGGCAATCACCTACGCAGAACCGGGTCGCGCCGCTGGCATGATCGCAGTACGAGAAAGCCATGACGTTTTCGCTTTCCTAATCTTTGCGACAGAAAATCCTGGTCCAGCATTATCGCGTGATCTGATCGAACAGAGACGGCTTACAGAAGCGGTTTATGCAGAAAGCGGGTGGCAGGTACCTAAATTGCTCAATGCAATGTCCAATGCGGATGATCTTTACTTCGATTCCGTCAGCCAGATCCGAATGAGTAATTGGGCAAAGGGGCGAGTTGGTTTAGTCGGAGATGCAGCTTACGCGCCATCGTTTCTGTCTGGGCAAGGCACGAGCCTTGCACTTGTGGGTGCCTATGTTCTCGCCGGCGAGCTTGCCTCCCATTTTGACCCTGTCGAGGGTTTTATGGCTTATGAGAAAACCATTCGCCCTTACGTGGAAGCCAACCAAGCCTTGGCGACCGGTCAAGGAAGTCATTCCTTTTTCCTTCCCCGCACACCTGAAGAAATTGAACAACGTGACGAGATGTTAATCCGCTCAGCAAACGGGGAAACTCTAGGAGCGGCCAGTGAGACCTCCGTCAAAGCCTATAACCAGCTAAAGCTTCCGAAATACTAGCTGAACGAGAACAGGCGGGAACATCCAGCCTAAACAGGCAGCAAGTGTCCTGGAATGTGTTGTTTAACGCACGCGATCCTGTCCCACCGCCCGCATACAAATTTTCGATTTAGCTGCGCTCGGTCAACAACCGTCGGCTTTGCGCTGATACCCGTAAATGGAGCAGAGACATGACAATCGAGTTTGGCCACTGGCCAGAAAATCCCGTGAGATCATTTCAGGTTACCAAGATTCTGGGGCTTGCGTCCCTTGGATTTGCAGACGTCACCGAGATTTTTGAAGCCTGCAAGAGAATTGACCCGGAGAGTGACGACTCTTGGATCAGGGAATGGCTTGCGACATCGAGAGCCGTGGAAAAGCATGGGCGGGATGCTGAAGCCACCGGCAACTGGCTCTCCGCAAGAAACGCCTACTGCCGAGCGTGCAACTACAACCGTGTCGCGGAATTCTTGATTGAGGCCCAAGACACGCGAAAAATTGATCTGCTTAAAAAGACATCTGAGCTATTCGACGCCGCCTCTCGCTATTTCGATGTGGTTCCTGAGAAGGTGCAAATCGACTACGAAGGTGTGAAACTCGAGGGGTATTTTTTCGCCCCACCCTGGGTGCAGGAGCCAAGAGCGACTGTATTGTCTCTAAATGGCGGCGATTGCCAGACTACGGAAAACTATTTCAACATTGGCCCAGCACTAATCCAAAGCGGATACAACTTCTTCGTTTACGACCAGCCCGGCACAGGACTATCACTTTATGAAAAAGGAAAGCCAAGGCGCGCAGACGCGGAACACTTCCATTCCAAGGCAATAGATTTCCTTGTTTCCCGGCCCGAGGTTGATGCGAGCAAGATCATTGTGTTCGGCGAGAGTTTCTCAGGCTACGATTCACTCAGGCTTGCCTCACAGGATCCTCGTTTGGCCGCGGTGATATCTAATGGAGGGCCACACAAATTCAATTGGGGTGAAATGCTCAAGTGGATGCCGCCCAGCTACGCAGCCCACGCAATGCAAATTTTGGGCGCAGAAAGCCTGGACGATTTTGCGAACGACCCTCGTTTCAACTACAATCTCGATGGTTTTGTGGAAAAAATCGAGTGCCCTCTTCTCGTCGTGCACGGCGTAGAGGAGGTGATGGTGCAACCAAATCCGCTCCATCAAGCTCTGACAAATTATCAGCAGGCAGGGACGTCCAACAAATCCTTCGTCGCGATCGAAGATCGGCGGCTGGGTGGTCTTGAACATTGCCAGGTGGACAATCGAAACGTCACGCATGAGGTCGTATTGAATTGGCTGTGCTCTATCGGTCTGGGTCCGGCAGCGCCGCGCGGAATGACCGAGATTGTGCAGCCATGACCAGACCCAGAATACTTATTGTTGGGGCCAGCATCGCTGGACCTACGGCCGCTTTCTGGCTCGTGCGTGCCGGCTTCGATGTTACCATCGTGGAGCAGGCATCTGAGTTGCGCCGGGGCGGAAACGGTGTTGATGTAAGGTCGGAGGCGCTCGCTGTTATCGAGAGAATGGGCCTTACATCTGCTGTTCGCGCCAAGGTCCTCAGAATCAAGGGTATGCGTTTCGTCGATCACCGCGATCGGGAACGCGCGAGAATGCCGCTTGCGGCAATGGAACGGATGGTTGGTTCCGAGGATCTGGAGATCAAGCGCGGCGATCTGGCGGAACTGCTCTTCGACGCAACCAAGAACGACGTGAACTACATATTTGGCGAAACGACCAAAACTTTCACCCAAGATGAACGTGGGGTGGATGTCACGTTCGCAAAGGGGCCGCCTCAACGGTTCGACCTGGTCATCGGCGCGGATGGGCTGCATTCGAGTGTGCGTCGCGCAGTGTTTGGGGCGGAGGAGGCGTTCCTGAAATTCAAGCAACATTACTTCGCATTTGTAAACGTCGATCTTTCCATGGGCGAATACGGCTGGGTCACGTTTTACAACGAGCCTGGAAAATCCGCGGCAATCTTCCGCGCCGAGCCTGGGCTTGGGCAAATAAACTTCATGTTTCGCAGCGATACTCCGCTCAGCTACGATTACCGCGACGTCGAGAAGCAGCGCGCTATACTACGCCAGGCCTTTACGGGTCTCGGCTGGCATGTACCTGCGTTGCTTGAGAAGACCGACAGCGCTCCTAATTTCTACTTTGATGCGCTTGCCCAAGTGCAGATGCCATCATGGTCGTCGGGGCGGGTCGTGCTTGTGGGAGATGCCGCATATTGCGCGTCCCCTGCGTCAGGTGCAGGCGCGCTTCTTGCATTAACCGGCGCTTACCGGTTGGCAGGAGAACTGGCTACCCATGGAATTTCTTCCGCAGCCTTGTCAGGCTACGAAGCTGGCCAGCGCCCGTTGGTTGCGCAAAAGCAAAAGCAGCTATTCACGGGGCTTTCTACGCCTCGCACCCGCTTGGGTATTCTCACCCGCAACTGGCTACTGTCGCCACCACTTAGTGCGCTGATCTCAAGGATGCAGGGCAAGGAAACGCCAGCCAATATCCACGAGTACCGTTTTCGACCTGTCGTCTCGCTGCAAGCAGAGGGTGCGACTGGACTTGCAACTGAGAGGCTGCTTTCTAGCCCGTTTGCGCGCGAGGGCAGGGGTGTCGAGCGTTGATAAAATTAAGTATTGGAAGGGGTCAGCCCGCGCACACAAGTGCGATAAAGTCCGGACGGGGCAGAATGCGGTTCATCACGAAACACGCGTGGCGTCTTGATGGAACATTGGTATCCTCATGCCGTACGGGACTCTTTTTTTTGTTGGCTATGCCGTTGCTTACCGCATGCACAACCGTGTCTCTAAAAGAGGGCGGTACGCTCAGCTCGTACAGTCGCCTTAGTCCTGAGAAAGGCAAACTGTCCAAGCGGCGAACTTATGTCGACAGCGCGGCTCTGTCACCGTTGAGAACTGCTACGATCATTCCTACGAGCTTCACTCAGGCAGCCGCTTTGCGAGTGCAGACCCCGGATGATCGCAGATTGGTGACGAACATCCTTGATCGCTCACTCTGTATCTCGCTTAGTGACCGGTTTTACATGGTACCCTTCGGCCAGAGTGCCGACGTCACCGTTCGCGCAGTCGTCACGGACATAATACCGACGGACAAGGTCGCAGCGGGAGCTTCAACGGCGTTAACGCTCGGGACCGCAGTAGCGCTTCCCCTAGCCGCTCCACGCCTGCCAATCGGGCTCGGCGGCATTGCGATTGAGGCCGAAGCAGTTGGCCAGCGAGGGGATCAGCTCGCTGCATCGGTCTGGGCGCGCGGAGCTAACTCGATTTCGAACACGCCCCAAGTATCCGAGGTAGGAGATGCTTACGCATTAGCGGCCACTTTTGGGAGCGAGTTCGCAAAGCTTCTTGTCGATGGCAAGGATCGAAATGGACCCGATTTTTCGCTGCCATCAGCCAACCGGATCCAGTCATGGTTTGGTGGGAAGCCCAAGCACGCCGCGTGCGATACCTTCGGGCGCTCACCGGGTGTAGCTGGCCGGATCGCTAATCGGCTGGGGGCTCCGCCTGATTGGACGGACAAACAAGCTGAGCTAGGGGCATCACGGTAGTGCTGCGCTGGAGGAGTGTCATCACTACACCATGCGCTCTCACGATATCAATGATGATCGAGGACATGTTCATGCCTAAGCCTTTCAAGTGGCGACTGGACAGTTGCGGACCCAAGTCAGCGAAACACCTCCCCATCCGGCTCACGGTGAGTGGTTTCGTGGGCATGAGTTGTCAGCGGCGATGGCAAACTCGCGGTCACCTTAGATTGTTGCGAGTCTTATCAGAGAGGTAGTTTTGCGCCGTAGCAAAGGTCGCGCCGCAAGAGCGTCACGGGTTTACGCACTTATAGACGGACGGGTTTCGCTGAAATCGCTCGTCCAAACGCTGGCTGTTGCCGAGTATTTGAGTTTCCAACGGGCCGCTTCGGCGTTGGGCACCAGTCAATCGAGTGTCAGCGCCCGGATCAAGCTGCTGGAAGAGGACCTAGGCGTCATCCTCTTCCAGCGCAACACGCGCGGCGTTCGACTCACCGATGCTGGACGCGAGTTCGTCGATCAGGTTCAGGAAGCTATCAGCACTCTTGATGCTGCGATCAACACCGCAGGAATCAACGCGCGCGGGGGTAAGGGCGAACTGCGGATTGGCGTTTATGCTCTTACAGCAGGCTGGTTCCTCGACCAATTACTAAATCAATTCCACGACACGTACCCAGATGTTCAATTGCAAATCACAGAAGCAACGGCACGTGACGCTGAGATCATGCTTCGTGAAAGCAAAATTGATATCGCTTTCATGGCTCAGAATCATGAAATTTCTGACCTCAATTCGCGCGTCATATGGCGCGATCGTCTGGTGGTCGCGTTACCATTTGGGCATCCCTTGGCCCTGCAGACAAACATCGAGTGGCGTCAACTCGCCGGGGAAACATTTCTCGTTCGGCATGGCGGAAGCGGCCCACAGATTCATGACCTGATCGTCACGCGGGCGACTGGAAACTGGTTGACGCCGACAATTCACCGTTGCGATGTTGGACGCAGCACGTTGCTGTCGATGATTGCGGCCGGACACGGTATTTCTCTTTTCGTGGAGGAAGTGGTCCAGGCCAATACTGCGAACGTTTGCTTTCTGCCGATCAGCGACGAACCGGAAACGATCGCCTTTTCTGCTGTCTGGTCGCCCCAAAACTGCGATCCTGCGCTTTTAAAACTCCTCAGCGTTACGAAGAAAGTGGACTGCCAACACCTTTCTTCTGATACACGTTAACGCACCCTGATGGTGCCGCTGCAGCCCATCCGATTCGCCGCCGATAGTATTCGGCAGCCCTACGGCCACACCTTTGCTGTTGCAACGCTCAAAATAGCACATTCTCTGATCGCCTCCGTCTCTTTTGCCGATTGGGGTCTGTATGCGTGGAGGGCGAATACTCTGGGGCCAGATCATTGTGGTGCTCACCATCGTCGTGGTGATGGTCTGGACTGCAACGCAATGGGTGGCTTTCCGGCTCGGCTTCCAGCCCCAGCTCGGCGCCCCCTGGTTCGATATTTCCGGATGGCCATTTTATTATCCACCTGCCTTCTTCTGGTGGTGGTTTTCTTATGACGCCTATGCGCCCGGCATCTTTACCGAAGGTGCGTTCATCGCCACGTCCGGGGCGGTTCTTGCAATAGCCGCCGCCCTCTTCATGTCGATCATCCGGGCACGGGAAGCCCGCAATGTCGCCACCTACGGTTCGGCGCGATGGGCCGAGGATAAGGAAATCCATGCGGCCGGATTGCTTGGTCCTGATGGCGTCGTGTTGGGACGGCACAGCAAGGACTATCTGCGTCATGACGGCCCAGAACATGTACTGTGCTTTGCACCAACCCGATCCGGCAAGGGCGTGGGCCTCGTCGTACCGACGCTGCTGAGCTGGCCGGGAAGCTGCATTGTCCATGACATCAAAGGGGAGAATTGGAACCTGACCGCAGGCTTCCGCTCCCGTCATGGCCGCGTCCTGCTGTTCGATCCGACCAATGTGCATTCCGCAGCCTATAATCCGCTTCTGGAAGTGCGGCAGGGTGAACGGGAAGTCCGTGACGTCCAGAACATCGCGGACATCCTAGTTGATCCCGAAGGTTCTCTCGACAAGCGCAATCATTGGGAAAAGACCTCGCACAGCCTGCTGGTCGGCGCGATCCTGCATGTTCTCTATGCCGAGAAGGAAAAGACACTGGCTGGTGTCGCAAATTTTCTGTCCGATCCGCGCCGTCCGGTCGAAGCGACATTACGTGCGATGATGGACACGCCGCATCTGGGCGAAGCCGGGGTGCATCCCGTCATTGCTTCTTCTGCGCGGGAATTGCTGAACAAATCCGAGAACGAGCGCTCCGGCGTGCTTTCGACCGCCATGTCTTTTCTCGGCCTTTACCGAGATCCAGTTGTGGCCCGCGTGACGGCGCGGTGCGATTGGCGCATCGCCGATCTGGTCGGTGCGAAAGAACCGGTCAGCCTCTATCTCGTAGTGCCACCCTCTGACATCAACCGCACCAAGCCGCTGATCCGCCTCATCCTCAATCAGGTCGGGCGCCGGCTGACCGAGGAACTGGAAACCTCCGGCAAGCGGCATCGGCTGCTATTGATGCTCGATGAGTTTCCGGCATTGGGCAGGCTCGACTTCTTTGAATCGGCGCTGGCCTTTATGGCCGGCTACGGGCTGAAAGCGTTCCTAATCGCCCAATCGCTCAATCAGATCGAGCGCGCCTATGGTCAGAACAATGCCATTCTCGACAACTGCCATGTACGCGTTGCCTTCGCGGCCAATGATGAGCGTACTGCCAAGCGGATCAGCGATGCGCTCGGCACGGCAACCGAAATGCGCGATTCCACTAACTATGCCGGCCATCGCCTCGCGCCATGGCTGGGGCATCTCATGGTGTCGCGGCAGGAAACGGCGCGGCCGCTGCTGACACCCGGGGAGATCATGCAGCTTCCGCCCACCGACGAGATCGTCATGGTGGCGGGGGTGCTGCCGATCCGCGCAGCCAAGGCACGCTACTATGCTGATGCGCGGTTTCAGGAGCGGGTGATGTCACCGCCCGATCTGCACAAACAGCCGGTGAAAATCGCCACATCGGCACAGGACGACTGGACGAGCCGCATTGTTGCGGCTGCGACCGGCAATGTCTCTGCCTCAGATACATCCGATGACGATCCGGCCAATGCTGGTATTCGGCGTGAACCGGAACTGCCTGAGCATGAGGAAATCATCCCGCCACCTCCGCCACCATCGCAGGAGTTCGATTTCCTCGATGATGAGCCGGACGTCGATGCCGCCAAAGCCCGAGCCATGCGCCAGCGTATGCGCATGGTGGCGCGGCACGCGTCACTTGACCCAAATGACGGCATCGAGCTTTGAGAGCGGAGACAGGCATGACGACGCGCACCCGCATGAATGTCTACTTCGATCCCGCTCTGCTGAAACAGGTGGAAGCGCTGGCATTGCGCCGAAATGTCTCGAAATCCGCAGTGATCGAGGCCGCGGTCGCATCCTTCATGTCAGGCGATACGACTGAGCGACTGGAAGCCGCCATGTCGCGCCGCCTGGACAAGCTTGGCCGTCAGTTCGACATACTGGACGAGGATATCGCCGTGCTGGGCGAAACCCTTTCGCTATTCGTACAATTCTGGCTGACCCTCACGCCGCCGCTGCCCGACAGCGCAAAACAATCTGCGCGAATCAAGGGAAACGAGCGTTTCGAGGGATTCATGCAGGCGCTTGGTAAGCGCCTCGCCACCGGTGACAGGTTCCTCAAAGAAATATCGCACGACATGGCTGCGCTACACGACACCCCGCCGGAGGGTGTGTCCGAAGGCGATGGGGATTAGCCTCAGGATTTGAACTCGTCCTATTCACCGCCAGGCCTCGCCGATGGCCGCACGCGCGTAAACATCTGTTGAAATAGCCCAAAATCAGGTTCTTTTAATCGACCCCGATCCGGGGTCCGTCTTTTGCGCGCCCCGTCATGAACGGGGCCGCTATGACCGCATCAAATCAAAAGCCGGAAACGATTGCCCGTGGTGCGCGGATGTTGCGCACTGCGCTTGGGGCATCCATCGCCCGGTTTCTGGAAGATCCCGGTGTGGTCGAGGTGATGCTGAACCCGGATGGCCGCATCTGGGTGGATCGGCTGTCCGAGGGCTTGGCCGATACGGGGGAAATTCTGTCCGCCGCCGATGGCGAGCGGATCGTGCGTCTCGTGGCCCATTATGTCGGGGCGGAGGTTCATGCCCGCAATCCGCGCGTTTCGGCAGAGCTTCCCGAAACCGGTGAACGGTTCGAAGGGCTATTGCCGCCCGTTGTCGCCGCGCCCGCCTTCGCCATCCGCAAGCCCGCCGTCGCGGTGTTTACGCTCGATGACTATGTGACCGCCGGGATCATGACCAGCATTCAGGCAGAAGTGCTGCGCCTGAACGTCGCCACGCGCGCCAACATCCTTGTGGCAGGCGGCACGTCCACCGGCAAAACCACGCTGACCAACGCGCTGCTGGCCGAAGTGGCGAAAACCTCGGATCGCGTGGTCATCATTGAAGATACGCGCGAGCTGCAATGTGCCGCGCCCAATCTCGTGGCAATGCGCACGAAGGATGGCGTTGCCACGCTTTCCGATCTGGTGCGCTCTTCGCTGCGCCTACGCCCTGATCGCATCCCGGTCGGGGAGGTCCGCGGGTCCGAAGCTCTCGATCTGCTCAAAGCTTGGGGGACGGGACATCCGGGCGGCATCGGCACTATCCACGCCGGTTCCGGCATCGGTGCGCTGCGCCGCCTCGAACAGCTCATCCAGGAAGCCGTGATCACGGTTCCACGCGCCCTGATCGCCGAGACGATCGACCTTGTTGCTGTCCTTGCCGGGCGTGGATCGTCGCGTCGGCTGGTTGAACTCGCCCGCGTCGACGGGCTGGGGCCGGACGGCGACTACGCCATTACCCCCGCAACCACCTCAAAAGGAGATCCTTCATGATCCGCACGATTTCGCGCGGCTGCCACGTCATGGCAACCGCCGCCGCCACCGTTTCCGTCAGCCTGATGCTGGCGCCTGCAGCACACGCCTCCGGTTCCTCCATGCCGTGGGAGGCGCCGCTTCAGAGTATCCTCCAGTCGATCGAAGGGCCGGTCGCCAAGATCATCGCAGTGATCGTCATTATCTCCACCGGCCTTGCGCTGGCCTTCGGTGATACGGGTGGTGGCTTCCGCAAGCTGATTCAGATCGTGTTCGGTCTGTCTATCGCGTTCGCGGCCAGTTCGTTCTTCCTGTCGTTCTTCTCGTTTGGCGGCGGGGCGCTCATCTGATGGCGGGCGGCCTCGAACAGCTCGATGCGGTGCCGGGTTTTTCCGTCCCGGTCCACCGGGCGCTGACCGAGCATATCCTGCTCGGCGGCGCACCGCGCTCCATCGCGATCGTCAATGGCACGCTGGCCGGGGCCGTGGGCCTCGGCTTGCGCCTGTGGCTGGTCGGCCTCGCCATCTGGGCGGTCGGACACTTCCTCGCGGTATGGGCGGCTAAGCGAGATCCGCTCTTTGTCGAGGTCGGCCGCAGGCATCTGCGCATCCCCGGTCATTTGTCAGTGTGAGGACGCGGCTATGATGAACCTCAGCGAATATCGCCGCACCTCCGCCCGGCTTTCCGACTATCTGCCGTGGGCAGCTCTGGTCGCACCAAGCATTGTGCTGAACAAGGATGGCAGTTTTCAGAGGACGGCGAAGTTTCGCGGGCCGGATCTGGATTCTGCTGTCGCCGCAGAACTGGTCGCCGTCGCCGGTCGCATCAACAACGCCGTCCGCCGTCTGGGTTCGGGCTGGTCGATTTTCGTCGAGGCGCAGCGCTCCGAGGCCGCGACCTATCCAGACAGCCGTTTTCCAGATGCGGCCTCCGCTTTGGTCGATGCCGAACGCAAGGCTGGCTTCGAGGAAGCTGGCACCCATTTCGTTTCAGGCTATTTCCTGACCTTCCTCTGGCTGCCACCTGCCGAGGACGCGGCTCGTGCCGAAACATGGCTCTATGAAGGCCGCGAGCAATCTGGCGTCAATCCGCATGAATTGTTGCGCGGCTTCATCGACCGCACCGACCGCGTGCTGGCCTTGCTCGACGGGTTTATGCCGGAATGCGGCTGGCTCAATGATAGCGGCACGCTCACCTATTTGCATTCGACCATCTCGACCAACCGGCATCGCGTGCGCGTGCCCGAAGTGTCGATGCACCTTGATGCGCTGTTGCCCGACCAGCCCCTGACCGGCGGACTGGAGCCGCGCCTTGGCGATCAGCATCTGCGCGTCCTGACCATCATCGGCTTCCCGACAGCGACCACACCCGGCCTGCTCGACGAAATGAACCGGCTCGCGTTCCCATATCGCTGGTCCACCCGCGCCATCCTGATGGACAAGACGGATGCAACGAAGCTGCTGACCAAAATCCGCCGCCAGTGGTTTGCCAAGCGTAAGAGCATCGCCGCGATCCTCAAGGAGGTGATGACCAACGAACAATCGGCGCTGGTGGACACCGATGCGTCTAACAAGGCGCTCGATGCCGACATGGCCTTGCAGGAGCTGGGCGCTGACGTCGCTGGCATGGCCTATGTCACAGCAACCGTCACCGTCTGGGACATTGATCCGCGGATCGCCGACGAGAAGCTACGTCTGGTCGAGAAGATCATTCAAGGCCGTGACTTCACGGCCATGCCCGAAACCGTCAATGCCGTCGATGCCTGGCTCGGCTCGATCCCCGGACATGCCTACGCCAATGTCCGTCAGCCGCCGATCTCGACGCTCAACCTTGCCCACATGATCCCGCTATCGGCCGTGTGGGCGGGGCCGGAACGGAACGAACACCTCGGAGCGCCCCCCTTGCTGTATGGCAAGACCGAAGGTTCGACGCCGTTCCGGCTTTCCCTTCATGTCGGCGACGTGGGCCACACCCTCGTCGTCGGCCCGACCGGCGCGGGCAAATCCGTGCTGCTGGCGCTGATGGCCCTGCAATTCCGCCGCTATGAACGCAGCCAGATCTTCGCCTTCGATTTCGGGGGATCGATCCGGGCATCCGCGCTGGCCATGGGCGGCGACTGGCATGACCTCGGCGGCGGGTTGACCGAGGGATCGGAGGTTTCCGTTTCCCTGCAACCGCTCGCGCGGATCGATGATGCCTATGAGCGGTCATGGGCCGGTGACTGGATCGCTGCAATCCTGATGCGAGAAGGCATGACCATCACGCCTGAGGTGAAGGAGCATATCTGGACGGCGCTGACCTCGCTGGCATCTGCACCCGTCAGCGAGCGCACCATCACCGGTCTCGCGGTGCTCTTGCAATCCAATGATCTCAAGCAGGCGCTGCGACCCTATTGCATCGGTGGTGCCTATGGCCGGTTGCTCGATGCGGAGACCGAACAACTCGGCTCAGCGGGTGTGCAGGCGTTCGAGATCGAGGGACTGGTCGGAACTGGCGCGGCCCCGGCCGTGCTCGCCTACCTGTTCCATCGCATCGGCGACCGGCTCGACGGGCGGCCGACTTTGCTCATCATCGACGAAGGTTGGCTGGCGCTGGATGACGAAGGGTTCGCCAACCAGCTGCGCGAATGGCTGAAGACGCTCCGCAAGAAAAACGCCAGCGTTATCTTCGCCACGCAGTCGCTCTCGGACATCGACGGCAGCAACATCGCGCCTGCCATCATCGAAAGCTGCCCGACACGGCTGCTGCTGCCGAATGAACGCGCGATCGAGCCGCAGATCACTGCGATCTATCGGCGGTTCGGCCTCAATGACCGGCAGATCGAGATCCTCGCACGGGCAACGCCCAAGCGCGACTATTACTGCCAGTCGCGCCGCGGCAATCGCCTGTTCGAGCTGGGCCTGTCCGAAGTCGGCCTCGCGCTCTGCGCCGCATCATCCAAAACCGATCAAACCCGCATTGCCGCTCTCGTCGCCGAGCATGGGCAGGAAGGCTTCCTCGCCGCCTGGCTGCGCGAGCGCGGCGTCGAATGGGCGGCCGAGCTGATCCCCGATCTCACCAATCTTGCCGAACGGCCCGAGCCCGCTCAGCCGGTCAGGCCAGATCCAATCCAACCCGATGACATCCAGGAAGAGGAGACCTTGCCATGATCCGTATACTCATTTCGCGTTTTGCCAGTGCATCCATGCTGGCGTTGACCCTCGCTATGTCGGTCGCACTATCACCAATCCTGACAAGTCCGGCTCACGCCTTTGGCTTTGGCCGCATCGTCTATGATCCGACCAACTATGCGCAGAACCTTCTCACCGCCGCGCGCACGCTGGAGCAGATCAACCACCAGATCACTTCGCTTCAGAACGAAGCGCAGATGCTCATCAATCAGGCGAAGAACCTCGCCAGCCTGCCATATTCCTCGCTCCAGACCTTGCAGAAAAATGTGCAGCGCACACAGCAGCTCCTGAGCCAGGCCCAAAACATCGCCTTCGACGTCCAGAACGTCGATCGGATGTTCAGCCAAAAATACGGCAATGTCTCGCTCTCTGCCACCGACACCCAGCTTGTCGAAGATGCGCGTTCGCGCTGGCAGAACACAGTTGGCGGTTTGCAGGATGCCATGCGCGTGCAGGCTGGCGTTGTAGGCAATATCGACACCAACCGCGCCGAGATGTCCGCTTTGGTCGGCCAGAGCCAGAACGCCACCGGCGCTTTGCAGGCAACGCAGGCGGGCAATCAGCTTCTCGCCCTCCAGTCGCAGCAGCTTTCCGATCTTATCGCGCTGATGTCGGCCAATGGCCGGTCCGAGGCGCTGATCGAGGCCGAACGAGCAACAGCCGCCGAACAGGGCCGTGTCCAGCGTGAACGTTTTCTGACGCCGGGATCGGGCTACCAGCCCGGCAATGCCCGGATGTTTGGCAACGGCAACAACTGACCGGACAGGAGGGGCGCGACATGGACGGCAAGATGCTGGCACGACTGGGCGCGATCATATTCGTGGCTATCGCCATCACCGCCACGGTGATCGAAATGACCCGCGAGAATGAACCGGCGCAGAACCGCACGGCGCCATCGCTTCAGCCCTCTGCCGATCCGCTGCGCCAGAGCCTGCGCCGTTGCCAGCAGTTAGGCGAAGCCGCCGTGAGTGATCCCGGCTGCCTCGCCACCTGGGCCGAGAACCGCGACCGCTTTCTCGGCCGGACGCCGGTGCCCGCTTCCCCGCATCAGAACGGGGGAGAGTGAAACATGGGCGGCACCGGCGTCATCGACAATTTTCTGGGCGTATTCACCAGCTATATCGACAGTGGCTTCGGTCTGCTTGGCGGGGAAGTCGCCTTTATCGCCACCACGCTGATCGTCATCGACGTGACGCTGTCGGCGCTGTTCTGGAGTTGGGGCGCGGACGAAGACATCATCGCCCGGCTGGTCAAGAAGACGCTGTTCGTCGGCGTCTTCGCCTATCTGATCGGCAACTGGAACAATCTCGCGCAGATCATCTTCGACAGCTTCGCCGGTCTGGGCCTGAAAGGGTCAGGCACCAGCTTTTCTTCTGCCGATCTGCTTCGTCCCGGCAAGGTGGCGCAGACCGGCCTTGATGCCGGTCGACCGCTGCTCGAATCCATCTCCGACATGATGGGCTACTGGTCGTTCTTCGAGAACTTCATCCAGATCGCCTGCCTGATGTTTGCCTGGGCGCTGGTGCTGCTCGCCTTCTTCATTCTGGCCGTGCAGCTCTTCGTCACGTTGATTGAGTTCAAGCTGACCACGCTGGCCGGGTTCGTGCTGATCCCCTTCGGCCTGTTCGGCAAGACCGCCTTCATGGCCGAGCGCGTTCTCGGCAATGTCGTTTCCTCCGGCATCAAGGTGCTGGTCCTGGCCGTCATCATCGGCATCGGATCGACCCTGTTTTCACAGTTCACGGCAGGCTTCGGCGGCGTGACGCCGACCATCGATGATGCCATGGCGATCGTGCTGGCCGCACTTTCCCTTCTCGGCCTCGGCATATTTGGTCCCGGCATCGCTTCCGGTCTGGTTTCCGGCGGCCCGCAGCTTGGCGCCGGTGCTGCCGTCGGAACCGGCCTTGCTGCGGGCGGCATGGTGCTTGCCGGGGGGGCCGCCGCTGGCATGGCCGCGAAGGGAGGAGCCGCTGCGCTCTCTGGTGGAGCGGCTGCCGTCCGGGGTGGTGCTGCCGCCGCAGGGGCGGCGAGCGCCGCCTACAGTGTCGGTTCGCTTGGCCAGTCTGGTGCTGCCGGCGTTGCCTCCGGTCTGGGCGGTGTTGCCCGTGCCGCAGGCTCCGCCGCCGCATCGCCCCTGAAACGTGCCGCCTCGAAGGCATCGGAAAGCGTCCAGTCCAGCTTTTCCGATGGAGCGCGTGCCGGTTTCGGCGTCAGCGGCGGGTCTTCGACGGCTGGAACAGTCGGAGGCGCGAGCGAGGCCGCGAACGCTACCCCATCACCCGCAACTCAGGTTGGCGGTTTTCCGGCATGGGCAAAGCAGATGCAGCGCAAACAGACACTCAGCCACGGCACGTCGATGGCCGCCCATGCCGTGCGCTCCGGCGACAGCCATGGCGGCGGCTCCTCCATCAATCTTTCTGAAAGTGACCGCTCATGAACATCTTCAAACGTCCATCGGCCCATTACGGCAAATCGCCCGAACCCGAGACGCCCTATCAGAAAGCTGCCCAAGCTTGGGACGAGCGTATCGGCTCGGCTCGCGTGCAGGCAAAGAACTGGCGCATCATGGCCTTCGGCTCGCTGATCCTCTCGGCCGGTTTCGCCTCTGCCCTGATCTGGCAATCGGCGCGGGGGACGGTCGTTCCTTGGGTGGTACAGGTCGATAATCTCGGCCAGTCACAAGCCGTCGCGCCTGCCGTGGCTGACTATCGCCCGACCGATCCGCAGATAGCATTCCATCTCGGCCGCTTCATCGAGCAGACGCGCTCGATCGCGTCCGACGCCATCATCGTGCGCCAGAACTGGCTGCGCGCCTATGAGTTCACTACGGATCGGGGTGCTGCGACCCTCAATGATTATGCCCGTGCCAATGACCCGTTCACCAGGGTCGGACGGCAGCAGATTGCGGTCGAGGTGTCGTCGGTGATCCGAGCCTCGAATGACAGCTTCCGTGTCGCCTGGACCGAGCGCCATTACGAAAATGGCCAGCTCTCCACGACCGAACGCTGGACGGCGATCCTGACCATCGTAATCCAGACGCCGCGCGATGCTGAGCGCCTGCGCGCCAATCCGCTCGGTATCTACGTCAATGCAATTTCATGGTCGCGGGAGATGAGCCAATGACCCGCACAATGGTTCGTAATTCCGGCTTGCCGGTTTTCCGTAAACCCGCTTTGGCGGCTTTGTTGCTGTCAGCCACCATGCTGGCCGGTTGCGCAACCAACCGCACCCCGCAGTTCAGCTATGATGCCGATGTACCCGCGTTGCCCGTGGTGCCGGCAGCCGTTACCGATGACCGGCCCCGGCCTTTGCACACACCCCCGGCATGGACTGTGGCGCGCGGCGGGACCGTTGCCACGACGCCGAGTGGCCGCGTCGAGAATGCCAATGCTGCCGCCCGTGTCGAACCGCGCCGGGAAGGCTATTACAACGCCGTCCAGATCTACCCCTGGTCGGAAGGGGCGCTGTTTCAGGTCTATGCCGCACCGGGGCAGATCACGACAATCGCGCTGGAACCCGGCGAAAGCCTGACTGGCGCGGGACCGATCGCGGCAGGCGATACCGCCCGATGGATCATTGGCGATACCGAAAGTGGATCGGGTACAAGCCGCCGCGTCCATATCCTCGTCAAACCGACCCGCGAGGATATTTCTACCAATCTTGTCATCAGCACGGATCGCCGCGTTTATCTCATTGAGCTTCGCGCCCGCGTGGCGCTCTATATGCCCGCTGTGGCCTGGGCCTATCCCGCGTTACCTGCCGGTCAGCGCGTGACCGTGCCGGCAGCCCCCATCATCCCTGTCGAGACGGCCCGCAACTATCGCTACGGACTGACTGGAGACACGCCACCGTGGCGCCCCATCTCCGTCTTCGACGATGGCCGCCGTGTCTATGTCGTCTTCCCGCGCGGCATCGTGCAGGGCGAGATGCCGCCGATCTTCGTCATAGGCTCCGAGGGCGAAACGCAGATCGTCAACAGCCGCATCCACCAGAACATCCTGATCGTGGATCGTTTGTTCGGGGCTGCCGAGCTGCGCCTTGGCAGCGGCGATCGCCAGCAGACCGTCAGGATCGTCCGCGTCGAACAAAGGCAGGCGGCCCAGCCCGCAAAGACCGGGGAGAATCCGTAATGAGCGACGAGACGACCACCAACGCGCCTCCTATGCGCCTGCGCGCCGAGCCGCCGCGCGTCACCCGGCTGTCGCGCAAGATGCTGGCCGGTGTGGGCGCCGTCGCGCTCCTCGGTATTGGCGGCGCATTGATCTATGCGCTCCAGACCCGCGATATGAGTGGAAATGGCGAGGAACTCTATTCCACCGAGAACCGCGCCACAGCGGACGGGCTGGCCGGTCTGCCGAAAGATTATACCGGCCCCGTCCTGGGACCAGCTTTGCCGGGCGACCTCGGCGGCCCGATCCTCGATGCGCAGAACAGGGGGCAACCCGTTACGCCGCGCGTAATGGTGACGCCAACTCGTGATCCTGCCGAGGAGCGACGTCTCGCGGAGGAAGAAGCTGCACGTCTCAGCACGGTGTTTTTCCAGTCGGGGCAGCGATCAGCGACTACACCCGGTTCCAGTATGCCGGGCCTGGCTGGCCTTGACCTTGGCGGTCAACCCGCCACGCAGGACCGACACACGGCATTTCTCAATGGTCCGGTGGACCGTCAGGCCGTCGCCATGGATCGGATCATGGCGCCAGCCTCGCCATACATCCTTCAGGCAGGGGCTGTAATCCCGGCTGCAATGATTACCGGCATCCGTTCGGATCTGCCCGGCCAGATCGCCGCGCAGGTCACGGAAAATGTCTATGACAGCCCGACCGGCGCGCTGCTCCTGATCCCGCAGGGAACGCGCATCATCGGACAGTATGATGCCGGTGTGCAGTTCGGCCAACGCCGTGTGCTGCTGGTCTGGAACCGCCTGATCCTACCCAATGGCCGCTCCATCGTGCTGGAGCGCCAGCCCGGCGCTGACGCTTCCGGATATGCCGGTCTGGAAGATGGCGTCGATTACCACTGGTGGGGTCTGATGAAGGCTGCCGGCCTGTCCACGCTGCTTGGCATCGGGACAGAACTGGCGACCGACGACGAAGACCGCCTGATCCGCGCCATCCGCGATGGGGCGCAGGACACCATCAATCAGGCCGGACAGCAGATCGTCCAGCGCCAGTTGCAGGTTGCCCCAACGCTGACCATCAGGCCTGGCTATCCGGTCAGGGTCATCGTCACCCGAGATCTCGTACTCGAACCTTACAGGAATTGACCATGACGAAGCTGAAACTCGGACCGCTTGTTGAGGACAAAGCCGTCAAAGTGACGGTGGAACTGCCGGGCGCGCTCCACCGTGATCTGATCGCCTATGCTGAGGTGCTGGCCCGCGAAAGTGGCCAGCCCACCGCCGATCCCGTCCGACTGATCGTCCCGATGCTTGAGCGGTTCATTGCCACAGATCGTGGGTTTGCAAAGGCGCGGCGAGCTACCTGAAGGATTGTCTACTTAAATATAGGGTCACATATTGCCCGTTATGTGAAAATTTTAATTTAATAGGTCGAATGTGACCCTTAGTGTGATTTCCATTGAAGAATGTGATTGCAGGCCATATAATGCACTCTAACTGGATTTTTCTAGATAAGGTGCGAGATATGGCTCCAATTTCGGCGGTGGGCTTCACAACGGTAGAGCGAGAGTTGCGCGACCTGGGTACGCGAATTGCCCGTATTCGCCTCAGCCGGAACCTCACTCAGGCGAGCCTTGCACGCGAGACCGGCGCATCAGTCCGCAGCATCAAGCGGCTTGAGGCCGGCGAGAATGTATCTCTCGACACGCTGATACGTGTGCTGGCGGCGCTCAACCTCGGTGATCGGCTGGCGGCAGCCTTGCCAGATCCCGATGTCAGGCCGGTTGAGCGCATCAGGCATGAGGGACATGAGCGCCAACGCGCTCGCGAGCGCAACGCCGTCCAGAAAGCAACCGAGTGGGCGTGGGGAGACGATGAAGAATGACGGACGCAACCGTTCGCCTTTGGGGCAAAGACATTGGCGCTGTGAGCTGGATCGAAGAGCGTGGCGTCGGCGTATTCCAGTATATGCCTGAGTTTGTTCCCAGCGACATTCAACTGGCGCCGATCATGATGCGGCTTGGGCCGAATCCCTATGAGTTCCCGGCCTTGCCGCGGGATGCCTTCAAAGGTCTTCCGGGCCTTCTCGCCGACTCCTTGCCTGACAAGTTCGGTAATGCCCTGATCGACACATGGCTTGCGGCGCAGGGAAGATCGGCCGGGAGTTTCAATCCGGTCGAACGCCTTTGCTACATTGGAACGCGCGGCATGGGCGCGCTGGAGTTTCACCCGACCATCCTCAAGGCTACCAGAAAATCCCGTATCCTTGAGATTGACGCTCTGACGCAACTCGCCAACGATGTCCTGAATAACCGTGAGAAGCTGACAGGCGTTTTGCAGGGTGACGATGATCGGGAAATGCTTGAAGAAATCCTGCGGGTTGGAACATCCGCAGGTGGCGCTCGCGCGAAGGCGATCCTGGCCTGGAACGAGAAGACCGGAGAGTTCCGTTCAGGTCAGGTCAAGGCCGGTGAGGGTTTCAGCTACTGGCTCATAAAGTTCGACGGTATCTCGAACAACAAGGACAAGGAATTGGCAGACCCGCAAGGGTTCGGGCTGATCGAATACGGCTTCTATCTCCTTGCGGTCGCCGCAGGCATCGACATGAGTGAATGCCGTATTCACAGGGAGGGCGGTCGTTCGCATTTCATGACACGGCGCTTCGATCGCAGCGCCAGCGGTCAGAAGCTGCACATGCAATCGCTTGCGGCGCTTCGCCATTACGACTTCAACGCGGCCGGCGCTTACTCCTACGAACAGGCTGTTGAAACGATCCGATTGCTCGATCTTCCCGCTTACGACATTGAACAGCAGTTCCGCCGGGCTGTGTTCAATATCCTGATCAGAAACCAGGACGATCACGTCAAGAACATCGCATTTTTGATGAACAGGAAAGGCGAATGGCGATTGTCGCCCGCATTTGACGTGAGCTACGCCTATAATCCGAACGGTAGTTGGACACACCAGCACCAGATGAGCCTCAATGGCAAACGTGATGGTTTCGACCTGTCTGATCTTATTCAGTTTGGCGTTTTTTGTGGGATGAAGCCGAAAAAGGCCGAGAAAATCGTTCGAGACATGCGTACCCATGTCGAAAACTGGATAGAATATGCCGATAAAGCAGGCGTTGCCGAGAACGTGGCAACTTCAATCCATAGAATGATGCGCAGGGATATAGCCGTTCAGCCGTGGTGAAAGAGACGCCCGAGCATAGACGGAACACAACAAGCTACGTCAGGCATCTCGTGGTGGCCGAGCGAACTTTCGCCGGACCGCTTTGAACGACGTCCGAATAGCGCAATCGTCTCAGCGCTGATCACGATGACTGATGACAGTGGCCGTTTTCGCATCTCGTTGCGGCTCTCGCTGAGGCAAACCCGTCGAATTCCCGTTTGCAGAGCCTCGCTCGGCTTTCGACGATGATCGTCGAGTGGCTCTCGTTCTCCAGGAGTTCCGGTGCGATCGAAGAGTGATGAAAGCTCGAAAGTGCGTTTAGTCCAGCAACAATAGGGCTAACGCCTGATGTCCTTTCTTTGTTTACGGGATGCCTCCTATTGTCCGAATATCGTCCAGATGAACCTGCGTGAAACGGAGCCGCACGAATGCGCCCGCAAGTTCTACTGATACCTCGGGCGCTTCGGCGGCAGCGATCTTCTCGCGCAATTCAGCGTCGGTGATCGGATTTGCATGCCGCCATTTCGCTGAGCAGGTCGGACATAGCGCCAGATGGTTCTCGGGTTGTTCTTGGGGTAGGGAATCGAGGCATTCGACAGCCTCAAAATATGGAGAGCCATCTGGCCGGTTAAACGGCATTTTGTCGTGACATCCCTGACAGACCATTTCCCCCAAGGGATTAGTGTATTGATCTTCCAGGTATGTGCGAGCGACCTTGTGGCTCTCGGCGTTGCTTGTTCGCACCGATCGCGCGCGAACTTCATATGTCTTGGTGGGCGCTGCTTTGGCGCGCGCGGCAAGCCGTTCTGTTCGTCGCGCGGCATTTCCGGTCTCGCGCACGGGGAATTCAACTGGTTCTAATGCGCCGCTGTCAATGGTGCGCATCATGTCCGCACTCAATGTTGCTAGAGCCTCCGGCGAGAGGCCATTCAACCGATCGATTAGTTCCGGTGTCAGTCCTATCAGTTCGCCGGCCTGGCGCCGCGCTCTGGCTTGCTCGCCGCGCATACGTTCCTGTTCGCCGAAGCCAATTGCACGGAGCCAATCCTCGTTACCTCCTATTGAGAACCCTTTTGCTAGGTCGGGAGCGGTGATCTCGCTCGGTTTGCGAAGAGATCCATCCTTTGCAGGTATCCATGGTGTCTGGCGCAGAAGATGGCCGATTGATGAGGGGGCCCGGTGGGCCGAATACTGTTGGTTAGGCGAATACTGGGCTACCATAGCCACCGCCCCGGCTTGACGGGCTGCGTCCCAAACCAGCTTTGAAATCTGGGGGTCTTGGCGCTCCAACAACGATGCCAGTTGGTCAATACGGTAGTCGATGTCGATGCCTGTGCCAGTGTGCCGTGCTGAGCCCCAGTTATGGCGTAGACTGCTCCAGTGCGGATGGCCGTAGGGAATTGTGGACGACAGGATCTTGAGTTGCCGCTCAACGCCGCATGCCTCAAGAAATGCTACAAGATCAGCACGGGGGAGAGATTTGTATCCTTCCCACAACGCAACTCGACTGCGATCGGGGATCGTCCCGTCGTATATTCTGGATAGTAGCGTATCCTGGTAGGGCAATCCGAAATAAACCTCGCCAGGATTGCTGTAGGCTGCGTCGGCTCCGGCTCGGACAAACGCAAGACCATTAAAGAGGCCCAAATCCTTGTGTTCCTTCCACCACCGCAAAAACCGACGCATATGCTGAATATGCTGCTCGCGGTTAGGTCGAGGACTTTCACCCTTATACCGTGTCCGGATGATTGCGCTTAAGAAGGCGCGTTCATCGATGTCACGAACACCTACGCGACGAAGAAATTGCTCTACGTCTTTGCCTCTGCCGCGACCGAGCCTGATCAGGCTTTTCTTGACAAGGTACAACTCACCTTGGTCAGTCTCTGACTCCAAGTCGCTGTCGGCAGGAGCGAACACAGCATATCGGGGCGAATGACGACGGCCATCTTCCAGGCGGACAAATGGCATGTCCGCGATCGATATCGGAGGCCGTTGTGCTTTTTGCGCCGCGTCCAGAGCAAGGTAGAATGACTGAACTTGCTCATCGGTGCGTTCGCCAAACCACTTTAGCCCACGAGTGCGCCAGAGTTTGTCACTCTCGCTATATAAATTGTGAAGCCCAAAGACGTGGCGGAAGGAAGTGAAAAAGTCCGCCGAGCCGAATTCCTCAATCTTCAGCGTGTTGACAAAATGGTCGGCCCGACTGTTCCGGAGGGCGGGGACAATCCACCGTCGATCTGACCGATTGGAGAACTCGGCTAGTCCTGCCTCACCAAGAAGATCTCGAAGGTCAGCCGGGCCACGGATAGCGGCCGCCGTTCTAGTGAAGCCGCCGCCGTGGACCGGAATCAGATCCTCCTCGGCGAATTTCTTCGTGATCGTCTCAAGTATTGGAGCGAAGGTTGATGGCAACTCGTCCATTGCGTTGGGCAGCAGATCTAGCACGCCGCGCTTGAGCATCCCGCGCTCGCGCAAATCGGGAAGTGCATCTGCAACCATGTTGGCGATAGCGGCTACGAGCTGAGTGTTCCAGGGGTCGTCGCGCTTGATGTTACCGCGGTTGTCCGTGAGCTGAAAAGGGCCATGGATCGTAAAGTGTAGCCCAGTAAGTTCCTCCGTTTCGAAGAACACCATCAGGCGGGTTGGTGCGTCCTCCGCAACAAGATCGCCGGCCCCGTTCAGCTTTAATGCCGCCTTTACCGCATGCTGTTTGCGATTGGCCTCTTGCTCGACTGCCCGCTCCAGCACCAGATAACGATCGAGGTTCGTGCTTCCATCCGGCATCGTTGCTTTGATTGAACGGATCGAGTTGCCGGAATCAACGACTTCGGCGGAACCACGTCGATCACCGTCAATCCAATCAAGCTTCTGCACATGGCGAAGAAACAGAAGTGATCGAGCACCCGACGCGATTAGCCCCTCCCGCGCCCGGTCGAGCGCCAGCCCTGCACGGTCTGGTCGAAGTGGCAGTACAATTTGCGTAGTGCGCTCGAGGTGGTCGGAGTTGATGAGGCTAGGGACCACCAGCCGGTCGATGGCGAAGGCGAGTGGCGTGTCTTCGATTGTCGAATGAACCTCGGGGCGCTCGGTGACGACGTATACGGATTTAAAGCCAATGCCGAAGCAGCCGATCTTGTGACCATCGTCCAGCTTGGTAGTGTTGCCGATGCCGGTAATTCCCTCAATATCGTCACGGTTGAAGGGCCGCCCATCATGCTCGAAGATGATACGGTCGGGCTGCAGCTCGAAACGGACCCACGATGCCGCAGCATCCTCGGCGTTTTGCAGGAGTTCAAAGATGAAGTGGCTGGGGTCAGCGTACTTGTCGACGGTCGCGTTCCAAATGCCGCGATCGAAATCGTTTTCATGGCTAGCGTCGACCCAACGCTGCCGTTTCGCTCGCAAGTTTCCTAACCAATCCTGGAAAGTATCAGCCATATCAATGCTCCACTCGCAACATTCCCGAGGCGACGCGACGAGGCAATATATCCGCCCGCCGTTCTGCTATAGTGAGACTATCGAGCGACTCGCGGCAATCTGCATTCGCCCGTGCCAACTGCCCCGTCCGCATACGTCGGATCCGCTCTTCCGTAGTGGCGGCAAGTTGCTCTTCTAGAATTGCAACTCGAGCTCGATGGCTTGCTTCCAAGCTATCTCGCCGGAAACGCGCGATCTCACTTGCTTCAGCAATGTGGGCTGCCCGGCGCCGTGTCCACATCTCGTGGTGCCAGCCTTCAAGACCTTCGATTTCTGAACTGCTTGGCGGCGCGACGTCCGGGGCATCGTGAGCCCTTGTGAAAACGTCCATAAATGCCGCCGCGACCTGCGGATCCTCGACCACAGGGACCAGCATCGCGTCTTCCCGAAGACCGCGCATTTGCCACTGATAGATCGCGAATGGGTGTTCCCCTACAGGCAAAGCGGAGTCAGTTATTCGCAAGGTCACGAGAACCTCCTCGTCACTAGCGAACGACCGCGCTGCCGCTTGGGTTAGTGGGTGAACCGGTGTGATGAAGGAAAGCGACCGGTCTTCGTTGGCGGCCTCACGGTCGAATGTAAGAGAAAGCGTCTGTTGGTCACCTCGCAACCATGTTTCCCATTCGCGTTCGGCAAGGCTAAGACGCGTGCCACGGGCGCGTGGTGGTACAAGCCGACGGCGGGCATCAGCCGACAGCCGCAGGCTCTTGATTGGACCCTGTCCACTGATGGGATTGCGACCGACATCAAGTTCACGCTCGAGATGAAGCCCGACTAAGCGCTCGATCGCTGCCGGCTCGAGCCAGCGACTTGATGCCTCAGCAATTTCATCGTCCATACGGGTGCGCTCGATACGCACTCCAAACAACTCTGCTTCTCGCTCCTCAAGTGCATCGGTTTCAATAATCTGGCGGATCTCGTTGTCTGCAAGCTGCTGCAACCGCGCCTGGCGCTCCTCGTCGGTCAGCCGGAAGTCGTCTGCCACCGCTTGTAAACGACCAGCGATCTCGCCAAGGATCGCCTCGCTACCTCCGATAGCCCGTTCGAAAACGCCTATCCGCGATAGGCAGCGTTGGAAGATATCGAAATCGACCGTACCTGGCGTGACGAAGTTGTAGATCGCAACCGTTTGGCTCTTCTGCCCGTAGCGATCAATTCGACCGATCCGCTGCTCGATCCGCATAGGATTCCAAGGGATGTCAAAATTTACGACCGCGTCGCAGAACTGGAAATCCAAGCCCTCGGAGCCGACTTCGGATGAAAGTAGAACATCAATCGCATCTGGATTGCCGGGGGCAAGGGCGAACGCCTTACGCAAAGATCGGCGCTCGTCATCCGGGATGCCGCCATGAATGAGCCCTGTCCGCACGCCTCGGGAGCGCAACGCCTCGTAAAGATAAGCCAGCGTGTGCCGAAATGAACTGAACGCCAGGAGGCGCCGATTCGGCATGCCGGCCTTCTGAACAACAATATCGAGGAAAGCGGCGAGCTTGGGGTCATCATCCGACAAGTTCTTCGCTCGTACAACCAGCGCAGCGATTTCGGAGCGAACGGACGCGATGTCATTGTCGCCATGATCTAAAGTGTCGCAATCGATCTCAGCGAGTTCGAGGTCGCTCAGTCGGCGAGACAAAATATCTTCCAGAAAGGGTGCAAGCCCATGCAGTGAACTCGCCGCTTGTCGCCGAATTGTGGTCATAAGGAAGCCGAGGGGCCCGGTGCCGTGGGTGCGCAGATAGATGGAGCGCTGCAATGCCAACAGGTCGTCGTGAACGCTCTGCTGCTCCGGGGTGAACGGAACCTCGACAGTCCGCGCCTTGCGGCTGGTGAAGTTGCCGATATCGCGCCGCCTTGTGCGGCTGATCATCGTCGAGAAGCTGTGGAGACCTTCTGCTGGGCGGATGAGGCGAACCCTATCATCATCTGTCGCGGCATTTTGTGTGGCGGACACCAGGTTACGGTATTCCGGAGACGGCGCGAGCATCACGCGGCCCCAATCGGTGGCGGCAGCCTCACCCAGATGCGCAATAACCTCATTCTGCCAGCCAGGAGCTGCGCCTCGGATAGCGGCAATGGCTGCGTTGATCGTCTCGTTTGGTTCGGCCATCCGCTCGAATGTAGGACGGTCGATGACAAGGTCGGGGCGAAGTAGATTCAAAAGGGAAAAGAGGTCACCGGTCCCGAGCTGCACCGGTGTTGCGGTTATGAGTACGACAGCTTCTGCTTCGTCGGCGAGAATCCTCAATCCTTGGTGAAGTCCGGTATCGCTATTACGTGCGTTGTGCGCCTCATCCACGATCAGAAGGTCGAACCGAGGCGGGGTGTCTAGAGTGCTTAGACCGGGCCCTCGAACGGCACCCCGTTGAGGATAGCCCTGCAGAAGATTGTCATTCACAAGCGAGAACGGCAAGATTGCTCGAGAATAGCGGTCCGGCCATTCGCCCTCGAGATCGGTCTGATCGAGGCAGTAGCGCAACTCATCACTGCCGAGCGTTACAAACTCCTCATCGAAGCGCCGCATTTCACGGTGCCATTTCTCCTCGGCGACTAGAGCCTTCGAGCAAATGATCAGAACGGAGCGCAAAGGACGACGTGCCTGCAATTCCCTCAGCAGCAAGCCAGCTTCAATGGTCTTCCCGACACCTACCTCGTCGGCTACTAGCAAACGCGGCCGGTCGGCGCGGATAAACTTGAGCACTGGCCGAAACTGATAGGGTATGAAGTCGATGCGCCCGGCCTGCAATGAATAGAGATTGGCGATGCTTGGTTCGGCGAGCTGAAGTGCGGTCAAGCGGGCGTTAAACTCGCTCAAGGTCGCGCGCACCGCTCCCGGGGTGAGATCGGCGCGGACAACCTGGCTGATGTAGAGTGTTTCAAGGCGACCGTCGATGAAGACGCTCAAGCGGGTTTCGCGGTTGCTCGGCGTGATGCCTGTAATGACACCAATCCGCGCGGCATCGGAGCGCAAAGCAACGGTCTCGCCGATCCGAAGCGGTTGGACAGTCTCCATTCCTGACACGCGAGCGGCGATAAGCTCACGCACCTTCTTCTCGAGAGCAGCTACATCGACCCCATTGGCTTGCGCGGTTTCAACAATCTCTTCGTCGCTGGCGTCGAGTATGCCTTCTGCAATCAGTGCGAGGATCTGGTCGGATTCAAAGGGTGTCGTCATTGTGTCCATCCAGTCTTGAATTGGCGTCGAAGCGTTCGGGTCATGCGGCGGCGGGCCGTGTCGTAGCCGGTTGCGTCAAGGCCAAGCTGGTCGAAGGCTTGCTTCCGGCTGGTTTGCGTTAGGATATGATCGAAGATGCCGAGTGCCGGCGGATCGTCCACAAGTGTCGCGCGCATGCGGACAGCAAGATCACTGAAATCAAAATCCAGGTGTCCCGCCGTTTCAACGTTGGGCTCATCGCCATCGCCGATGAGCGGCTCGCGGATGTCCTCGCGGCGCCATTGGCTAGCGATACTACGCATCACCTGTGACAAGAAGGGATGGAGGCCAATGTCAACAGGCCACGGCCGATCTCCAGAAAGGACTCGCGCCAACGCCTCATTCAATAGATCGGACGCATCGCGGCGAGGCACACCACGCACCCAAGTCTCGGCGATTGCCGCCAAGCGCAGGATATCGGCCTGTCGCTGACGATGCAGCAACCGGGCGACTTCCTCACGTGAAAGATGTTCCACCTCGTCTGACATGAGCCCTTCTCACTGCCCTTTGTCAACATTGCGCTGCTTGGCAAGAAAATGGGAAGGGCATGCGAAAGTTTTTGAAAAAAGCTTGATGCACCCAGATTTTAAGATCGCATTTGAAGCCTCATCGAGACCAACAACTGGGTATCCTCGAACGTCATGCGACGTGGACTTGGTTGAGGCGTTGGAAGTGCGCACCATCAAGACCCCTGAAGGAAGCTCCCGTCATTATAAGTTGCGCACCTGCGAATGCATCAGTTTGCAGGAGGTCGACGAAGGGCTGGACGATGAAGTTTTCCTTATCTTCCACAGCTTCACCAGAGAATTCCCCCGGCACGTCTATAATCAGAAATCCGGGATAATGTGTCTGCGGGTCGGCGCTCAGACTAAGTAAGCCGTAGTGATAGGCCATCAGGAAATAAAGAGTGTCGGTGCCGCCGAGCGCAACGTGCCACCGACGCTTACCCACCCTTATCGTGAAACTCGATCTTGTAAGGTCTACCGTTACTGCGCTGTGCCGCCAAACGTTTGGTCGCAATACGTTAAGCGCATTAAGGTAGGCGTTCATGCCGTCCTCAAGTTTGCTGGCGCTTGCCTCAAAATCTGTCGATTTGACAAGTTCGTTTACGCTCTCTTGCAGCGGCTCTATTTGTTTCTCCAACCTGCTAATTTGCTCGGTTAAATCTCCCTCCAGCTCGAGCGCGCCAGCTATCCGCCCCAGCTGACGTTCGCGTTCGCTAGCCTGTCCGAGTGCTACGTCGATGCCGCTAACTTCTTCCTGGACGAAAGCAGAGATCCTTTCCCGAGCTGGGGCGAGCTCGCGCTCAATCAGTCCAAACTCTTCCTCGGCGTCGTTAAGCGTCGCGCCCACATTCGCCGACTCTTTCGATAACACATTAAGTAACTCATCTGCCTCAACGAGTTCGGCCATGAGGCGCTCTCGCTCGAATCGAAGCCGAACTGCGCCCAGTTCTTCGATAGTGGGTTCGTCGGGCATGACTTGGTGGCAGAGAAAGCAGTGGTCCGCACTCGCTTTCTGGGAGACGGCTTGGTCGCATGCCGGGCAATGTGTGATCCGTAGGTCTGCCAGTACCGCGCCCGCGTCTTCTGCGCGAGCGATCCGTTCCAGTTCGTTTGACAGCTCGGTGCGATACCGTTTGAGCTCAGTTTGCCGCTCAGTCGTTAAGCGAAGTCGGCGTCGGCTTTCCTCAAGCGTGACTAGCGCTTCGGCCCGGCGCTCTGCAAGACGCGAAATATGACCCTGCGTATCAGCGGTGATAGCCCTTCGTCCTCCGTCTCTGAGGAGCGTGGCTCTGCGCTGCCGAAGTTCCGTCGCCTGCTCAGAAAGACGTAGTTGCGCGGATCGAACAGACGCGCGGTTTACGGCCACCGATAGTTCGGGCTCGCTAATGATGTCGCGGGCGAGTTGGTCGAGTGTTTGGTTGAACTGCTCCCGCCGCGATCTCAGACGTTCCGCCTTCATCCGCAGGTCTATCAAATTTCCGTAGTCGTCAGTGTAGATGCGTTCGGCGAGGCCAAAGAACTGCAGCAGACAAGCATGCTGCTCCGCCTCAGGCTGCTTGTCGGCGATATCTCCCCAAAAACGCTGCTGGCGATAAATGTGTCGCAGCATCATCCGGAAGCTGAGCTCAGGCCAAGTTTGTCCCGACATGGGATTGCCCTTGGGGAAATTGAGCAAGGGTATTTGTAGGCTTTGCATTAGCCAATGCTGAAATTCTTTTGGCGACATAGCTTCCTCGCCGACGAATATCTTGGTTTTCGATCCCGGCTCCCGCCACTTGCGCTCTAGTCTGAAAGCTTCGCTACCTATTATTAGATCAACGGCTGCCGCTTCATATTTATCAGCGAGGCCGGTCTCCTCGGCTCCTTCAAAAGGGTTCTCACCAGGATCCCCGAGCAGGAAATCCAGCGTCTGAAGCCACTTTGTTTTCCCGGCATTGGGGGGCCCTACCATCAGGTTGACGCCGGGTGCAAAGACAAGCTCCTCGACATTACCTGTCGAAAATGTTCGTTGAAGGCGTGCGATGCTTAGAAACGGGATTTTCATTTGGTGATTTTCTTCCCCATAGTGCGCTGTCCAACCTCATCGTCAAATAGTCTGTAGATCAGCGTCTTGAGGAATGTGCCTGTCTTTCCGCCGAAAACCTTCTTGACATCTTTCATCCGGGCAACGAGCGGAGCGAAAGATGGTCGGTCAGCTAATAACTTTGCTCGCTCTCGTCCGAAGTCCGTTAGGCCAATTTGATAGCTCTTTCCTTCCTTCCGAACGCTAATGAGCCCGCGCGCCTCAAGATGGGCAAGCACATGATAATAGCGTTTGTCCCAAGGGCCGTAATGATGCCGGACCATGGCCGACTCCACAGTATCCTCAGATAGCTTTTCCGCGGGGGCTGTCGGCGAAGGAGCAACAGCGGCTCGCGCAATTTCGAAAAAATCAGGATATCGCGAAAAGAAATCCAGCTTTGCCATTTTCGTCAATCCGTTAATGCGACCTTTGACACCGCAGATATCCATGAGCAGCAGAAGGCGGGCGGCGTGAAATTCTACTATGTCGTCCGCCGCCAAAGGCAGACTGACGGGCTGCAACCCAACGCGGTTGAGAGACCTCATAGCACTGGCCTATTGAATCTTAGGAGGCAGCGATCCGTGATATCATATAAGCAACCCTTCAAGAATGCAGACCGGTCCTCTACCATCGCACCACGCTCCGCGTTGAGCGTGTCCATGCGGCTCAGGCAAAGCGAATGAAACTGTACGGGATCGATGTCTAATTCACCGGCGACAAATCGTGCGCGAAGGGACGCTACCTCTGACAGAACTCTGCCTTGAAGGTTGTTGACGTCGCTTTCATCAAGGTAGCGTGGTGCGCGGGCTTCAGACGCATAGCCACGCCTTAGCGCGGCGGCGAGAGCCGTCATCTCGTCCGGCAGTCCGGCCTCGGCCATTTTCAAGGCCAGCTTGCCGCCCGAGCGAGTTGCACCTTGGGAAATATCAAGGAGCCGCTCTTGCCACCAAGTCCGCAACTCTTCGCGGGTAATGATCTTCCTTGAAGAATCCGGCAACCATCTGGCTGCCCCGGCGGCCTTAGCTCTTGCTCGCAACTCGAGGAGCAAGTTCTCCGCCGGCTCAAAAAGGATGGACGTTCCCTCCTGATGTGCTAGGCGCATAAGCCTGACTAAGTTGTCCTTCTCGACAGCCCTTTCAGTGTCTCTATGGTCCCATAAGCAGTTGGCGAGCCAGAAGGCGGCATCTCTACCCTTCGGAGATCTGAAGCCGGGACACCGGCCTTCTATCTCCACGGCGAGCGCAACGATATCAGCATCAGCGCTTTGGCGTCCCTGCGAGGAGCGAGGGAAGGTCAGTGGCTTCAATGCGCTCACTACTGGTCGCAGCGTAACCAGCCGAAATAGGGAATTTTCAAGGTAGCCATCTCTATCTAGCGATTTCTCGAAAATCGATGTCCCAGTTTTGGCCTTCTTGCGTTGGCAGATGTCGGCCACCGACCAGAACTTCTCCTCTTCTCCTGCCTTGACCTGTATATATTCGGCTGTGCGCGCGTCGATTTCTTCCCAGACGAGCACTATATCGTCGTGTGTCTCAAGGTGCACCTTAACGAGGGCAGGATTTGCGAGCATATCGATCAAAAAGCCGACAGCTATTTCATCTTGATAATTGAAGCCAGTACGAGCACTAGGACCGCCTTCTTCGACGGGCTGAGCATCGTCGATAGATGGCCATACCTCTACCGCGGCAGAAATATCGTTCGCTCCCGTCAAGAGGGACTACCGGCAAAAAACTGATTCATGTATGATCATGCGGACGATGTTTTGACCGCATCACTCCCCCTAAACGTGTCTTTTGCATCACAATAAACTTAGCGATGCAGAATGTCGATTGCCTTGGGCCGATAAAAGAAAAAACGCCCCATTAATCGTGCGATCTCAAGAAAACCTGAGCAGAGTGGGAGTCAAAACGTAGGATGATTGGCCGGCAGAACAAGGATTAAACGTGAAGATACAATTTCTCTCGCGGCATGAAGACCCTGAGGAAGGAACGAGATGTCAATGACATGCACCTGATGACTGATTAGCATTTCGTTTGCATTTTCCAATTGCCGCGCAACCCGAAACAGCTGGAGCGAACTCAAAACTGGATAAAACTTGAGGGAAAGGTCATCAGTTTTGCACGATATCTGATCTTTCCATTTGGCAGGGCGCATAAGCGTCTACTGATATATCAACGATGACAGCCGAAGAAATGATGAACGGGAAGGCTCGGCGAGTACGATGATGTCGTCAAATCATTCGTCTTCCAGGAAGCTGTACAAGTTCTTCCCACGCCTCACACGTTCACGTGTGTCGTCGAAATTCTCAAATTCGCCACCAGCTTCAATGAACGCTTTGTAGTCGTTGTGCAGTATCATTGCCCTTACTCGAGAAACGTCGCGGCCATGTTCCAGCCGGCTTGCTAGAGAATCGGGACTGTCGCATCCTTCACGAACGATCGCAGCCAGCGTGGACAAGACCGTTAGGACAGGGAAGGTCGGCTCTCCCTCGAGATCATTGGCGGCATTTCGTGCCACTAAGATCCTCGCAGGTAAGCCCGCGACAAATGCTAGATCCTGTACAATTCTGAGCGCAAACTGCCTCGCAAACTTACAGTTTCCGACATCCTGTGTTCCAGTGTAGTGGCGCTCTATTTCGCATAGAGGGCGCGCGGACATCCATAACGGCAGAATTTTTAGAAGCGCGGCTAGCCCTTGCCTTCCTCGCTCTTCGTCGGAAGGCAGTTTCTTGTACGCTTCGCCAAAGAGTCCTTCGAGGTTTTCAGGCCTGACGAAGTCAAGCAGTCGATCCGGGATTTCAGCGATCCATCGGAGTAGAAGCGTCATAATCTCAATGGCGCTTCCTTCTAAAAAGCCATTGTCGAGGAGTGTCTGGATTCCGCGCAGGTTCTGCACCGACACACCCGTCGATCCAGAGACAAGGTCAATCCACCCCCGTCCGGACGAGTCGCCCATGATAGCTTTTGCGTGAAGCGCCGCTTCGATGCGGGTTTCGATCCATCGTTGGTTGCCGTCCCGGTTTGCCCTGTAGGCGGCAAGGGTACGAGATAGCATTTTTCTTGCCCCATCAAACTCATCGTCGCCAGGAGAGAGAGGAAGCTTGCTAACAAGATAGGAAGACATGCCACCTTCTGCCGCACTGATATGAATTTGATCCAATAACTCCGTAAGTGGATCATCGATCTTGAGGCACTGATCCGATTGCTCGAAGATATTTCGCAATGTTGCCCAGTGATCGCCTATTTCGCCGGTTTCGTCGTCAAATTCGATGACACGACTCGGGACGACCAAGACGAGCCCCTGCGAACGTTCTCCTGCCCGGCCGGCGCGTCCGGCGGCATTGAGCACCTCGTAAGCTTCTAAAACCTCCATTCGTTTTGCCTTGGGATCGAAGCGGCTATCACCTGCGATAATGACAATTTCAGCGGGGAGATTCATACCCTGCGCAAGCGTTGAGGTGGCGAAAAGCACCCCGATTCCGTCTGGTCGTTTGAAAAGCGACTCGTGGAGATAGCGTTCTTCTCTTAGAAGAAGACCGTGATGGCTTGCCGCCCCGCCACTAAAGGTTCCATCTTCGTCGAGACGGAGATAGCAATACTCCGGGCCCCCCATTTCCTCGACGGCGAGGTGATGCCACTTTTGTTCACTTGTGTTAAGTGTGACCGACGGAGCCTTAAGAAGTTCCCGAAAATCCCGGCTCGAGGCATTTGCCAGAACAGTCGTCTGGACAAAGACTAGGGTCTTGATGCCGCTCGCCGAAGATGCCGCAGCGATCGCAGCGCTCAGTTTGTTGCCGTTGGGCGTCAGCCGCCACCGAAGGAACCTATCCGGTGCTGTGCTGAAATGGGGTGCGTTGTTGATCATCCCCAGTAATGTGTAGTCTTCGGTATCCGTACTCGCCCATGTCTGGTGCAGAGAGAAAAGGCCGACCGGCGGCGCGGTCAGCTCTCGCTCGATTTTTGCTGGAGCGTTGTTCTTTTTTTTGGGATAGTCTTTTCGCGCTTGTATTAAAATTTCCCTTAGCTCGGCGATACGGTTCGCGGCGTAAACGACGGTGCCACGGACCTGCCGGGTTGGCTTCCATGTAAGATCCAGAGCGAGGCAATCCCGTCCGGTTAGGTTCCGAACCCACGATGCTATCTCGCCTGCGTTCTTCATCATTGCAGAAAGCAGCAAGACGTCCGCATCAGGTGCCGCCGCTGTCAGATTGAGCAGGGTCAACATTGCGTCTACAGCGCGTCGGCTTCTGTCGTCGTCTCTTGGATGAAGCAAATGGCATTCATCGAAGACGATGAGGCCGAGGTTTTCAAACGCCTCGGGTTGCACTGAGTGTAGAAGGAGGCATCTTTCCGGCGTAGTGACAATTACCGCGGGAAGCACCACGACGTCGGCGACAGTAACCTCGTCCTCGAGATCGCCGACGACGTCGTAATCCTGGAATGTGTTTTTAAGCGATGTCGCCGTCTGGTCAACAAGAGCATTAGTCGGTGCGAGGAACACTACCTGCTCGCCGCGCAAGAGAGCCGCCGCGATCTTCAATTCAGCCAGCGTTGACTTCCCACCCCCAGTCGGGAAGCTGATCGCGGCAGAAACACCCTCTTCGAGATAGCCCTTGTCGATCGCATCCCGGTGATTGCGCCAGAGATATGGTCGCGTTGTCGCCATCCTCTTAATTATCTTCCACCAGGCCGCTTCTCCGACGCCGCCTGGGGTCGGGGTGCGGGCGATCGCCGTAGCCGTTAGGTCACGCTCGACGGCAAGTAGGAGATTTGCAAGGTGAAGAGGGCCAGGGAAGAGACTGTAAACCGGGCCGTCCTCTGCGTCGGCTATTTTATCGACGCTGAGAGCCTTTACTTTCATAAATGTCGCTTGAGCAGTTCCGCTCCCAGTCAGGGATTCTTCGTCCGTTCTTGATAGAAGCTGCCTAGCTAGGCTCCTGACACCGATGAACAGATGGAGAAGAAGTGCCTCTTGCGCCTGGTCGTCGAGGGGAGCAGATTCGTCGAATACGGGAGACGCCATTGCCAGGATACCGTTCAGTTCCCCCCTTGCAAGGCGACGGATAGCTAGCGATAGAGCCGTTTCAATATCCGTCGCTTCTTCAACTTCAGGGAGTATTGATTTCGAGGCTTCGGCAGCGTCGGCGAAAGAGTCGGCAATCATGAACAGAAGTGTCGCGCAGACATCGGGCGATACGGATGATCTATCGATATAGCTCTGCCGGGTCAGAGCCTTACGTAACGCAACGCCCTGAGCATACACTTGGTGCGCGGTTCCTGAAATAAACGCCGCCGCTGCGCGGTTCTCGCGGTCCGGTAGCAGCGCGACGAGGGCTTCGTGCGTAGCTGCGAGGCGTTTCATTCGGCGAAGCGTGCGTACCAAGCGGGCAGGAAGATTTTCGTCCTTGTTGTCTCTAAACCGCAATCTCGCCGCGACTATCTCCGCGTATGCTTTGGTGAACTCCCTGGGAAGTTCTTCGAGGTTGACACCCGTTAGTTCTGGGCCTGAGGCGATAAGTGATACGGTTGAGGCATCAAACATGAGGCGCGAGCTCGGATATTCGAGTTTCCACCTTGTCGGTGAAGGCCTCCATCCAATCCCTCATATCTGGGATGCAGATCGTTTCTGCTCGACGTCGGTTCACATTGCCGCTCACGCGATCGTTAAAGCCTTTGAAGAGGCCCTTGCGGGCCTTCTGATCGACGTGCTCGTCTCCGACGGTGATGCTAATCCGATAGCGTCGTGCATTTTTCCAGATGATATTCTCAACGGCTTCCTCGATCGCGAAATCGGATGCGGAGCCATGGATGGCCTCGAGCATCGACGTCACCTCATGCGTCAGTTCGGTTATCCGCTGACCAATTTCGAGCTTCTTAACTTCAGGCCAGACTTTTTTGATCACTGTGCTTCGAGGTGACGTGGTGGCCTTGTCCTCGAAAATCACGACTGCGGATACTGTGCTGCCGTCTGGCGACATCTCCAGCTGCATGCCATCGAAACCATGATCAGCCTTACGAATATGAGGGGCGCGAATGAACGCGTTACCGCGGTTTGCGTTGGCCGCAATCCAAGAGATGACCTGGAAAATCCAACCATCGCGCTTTGAAGACGATCCGTCCGCATCCAACGCAAGCTTATCCAGCGCGTCCGCAACGTGCTCGGCGGTCGTCGTTGGTGGTCTCGGGGCGAGTCGCTGCAGGACCTTGGAAATATGTCGATATTGTCCAAGCGTGACGCGTGCTACCTGGTCGACCAGTTCCTCCTCGTCTTCGATCTCCCACGACCAGCCGTGACATAGTTCGTCATGGTCCGTCGCTACCAAGCTAAGTGTCATTTTCGATGCGTGCCCCATTAGCGCCGATTCGCCAGCCCCTATCCATATGGTTGCATTTTTCGTCTAAACACGACAAGTAATGCATGCACGATGGCATGAAAAGTTGCGACAACAACTTCGACAAAGCTGCCAGTTGTGGTTCAGCTTGCTCCCGCAAATGTGACTGTGGAATGGCCGGGAGAAGCTGTCTACAAGTCTAGGGCTATTCAGATGAAGCGAATTTGAACGTCGACGATGATTACGTTTGGGATCTTAGCAATGGCCCCTGATGGAACAGAGTTATCTGTCTCGCTAGATCCTCATCCACTTCCTTCTTATGCGGCAAAAGAAACCGACATTGGCGGCGTCCCCACCGGCCTTCGCTTCCGCGGCCTGCAACTGCTGGTGAACAAGTTTAACGCGATGGAACGAAAAAGCCCGAGTTTGGAGCTCATGGTGAGACTGTGCTTCGCCTGGAAGGCCGGCTTTAGCCTCCGCTAGTTATGATCAAACCCTGTCCTCGCAACCGTTTGAGTAGTTCATTAGATGGCTACTTGGATCGAATGTCGGTATCGGTATCTGCGAGCCCCCGCAACCACCGACACTTGTAAATTCTCCCACTCGGGAGATCTCCTCATTTGCATTTTGCTCCGTGTCGTTCACCCGTTGCAACGGGCCAGTGTGGCCGGAGCTCGTTGTAGTATCTACGCCAATCCTCAATCTTTGCCCGCGCGGCTTCAAGGTCATGAACCAGTGGGCGTTCAGGCACTCGGCGCCGAACTTGCCAAGAGACACTCGATGGCCAGCCGTCCCGCTTGAGCAGCACGTGGCCACGCCTGTAGCCGTAGCGCACCCGCGTCTGGCAGATGTCCTTGATCTTCAGTTGCAGTTCGGCCTGCTCGCCACCATTTCCCTGTGGCACAGAGGGTTTGCTACCGTTCTGAAATCAAGAGCCTCTGCGCCTTGGCGAACAATCTGGTCGCCGGTTCGTATTCCTTCAGGAAAGACATTACACCCACAACCGGCAACATTATCATTGGTCAGCTCGAAGCGCGGGCGATGCCGTCCGAATGGGTCCGGACGAAATGGGTGATGAGATCCCGCGCCCTGTCGGCTTCCGGAAGCGGCAGGATCGTATAGACATGCATGAGGCCCGGCGCCTCATGGTATATCAACTGGTGCCTCTCGATCTTTGCCTTTTCTGCAAGACGTCGAGAATCCGTCACCAGCACGTCGCGGCTTCCCGAAATGATCTGGATGGGCGGCAGGCCGGCGAGTGAGCCGTATAGGGGGCTCGGTAAAGGATCGTTCGTTGCGCGCTTTCCGGCATAGAGCTGGCCAGCCGACATGAGGCCGGGCAGCATCAACATTGGATCGCTGACGGCAATCTTCACCTGCTCCGGGGCTGACATCGACACATCGAGCCAGGGTGACAGGAGGATAACGCCCGTTGCCGGTGGAATTGCCTGTCTGGCAGTCTGCATCGCAACCGACAGTGTCAGCCCGCCCCCGGCAGAATCCCCCATCAGAAAGAGCGATCCTTCTCCGACTTGAGCGCGCACTTCGCGATAGATGGCAAGCGCAAAATGGACTGTCGCTGTACAATCGACCTCGGGAACTTTGGGGTAAAGAGGAATGATGATCCGTGCCTTCAGGCGCACGGCCATGTCGGCCAGGAACGTCCAATGCTGCGCCATGATCGGCCTGATATAGGCGCCGCCGTGAAAATAAAGCACCGTTGTGCAGATATCCTGACCCAATGGCGAGATCGTGTAGATATCCCGGCCTTCACGGGAGGCTTGCTCGACATGGCATTTCCCACGCACGGCCGATCCCGGTTTCGCCGGCGCAGGGCTCTCGTTGCGAAGGCCCTCTGGTGTAAAGGGCCTGGCATAGACCAGGCGACGGCCGGACAGCTTGAGAAAAGCCACCATCAGATGCGCACGAAAACTGACCATTTTATTCTCGCAATAAATTCAGATGAAGCTGGAATACAATGCTGGATATTGGCGGGCCGCCTTCTTCGGGTGGGCCTATCCCCCGCCTGGAAGCATGCCTGTGAGAAGTCGGAGGCGTCGGTCTCAGCGCATGGATTTGTCAGAAGGATGCGGACGCGCTTGTCTGCGCAAGCGCCCGCATTTGCTGCGCCAGAGCATCACGTTTGCTGGATGAGTTCGGTTTCCACCGGTCGGCTCAGTTCCTCCAGAAGGAAGACAAACGACTCGTAGGGATATCCGGTGGCATGCCGCAGGCCCATCTCGCAGGTGCGGTTGGCTGACACATAAACGTCCGCGGGCTCGGCATCGAGAACCGCCTTGATCTCGCGCGATGCCGATCTCACCAGTTCAGGATGCAATAGTCCGCGATCCCCGGCCGTGCCGCAGCACGTCGTTCCGATGGGGATCTCAACATCGACGGCGAGGTGATCCGCGATATCTTTCAGTTTTCTGTCGAGCCCCAGATGGACCGCAGAACAATTGGGATGAACGGCCACGCGGTTGATTTTTCGCGTGATCGAAAGCTCGGGGAGCAGGTCGTGGCACCATGCGATCGAATCAATGATGGTGAGCTTGGCGTATCTCGCTTTCGCTTCCTCCGTAAGGTTTGGTGGTATGTCTTCGATCAGGCTGAGTGAACAAGACGCCGCATCCACAACGATCGGCAGAGTGCCACCGTCGCTCCAGTCCCAGAGAGCCTCGGCCGTCGCGCGGGCCATAAACGCATAAGCATCACCAAAAGCCTTTGATTTCCACGGTGATGAGCAGCAGAGGCCACCGCAGTCGGGCGGGATCCATAGCTTTTTTCCGGCGCGAGCGGACAGCTTCACCAAAGCTTCTGGCAGGGAGGGCGCTGCCGGTCCCGCCGGATCGCGTCCGAAGATGCGATTGATGCAGGCCGAGAAATAAACCGCAGCAGCACCCTCTCTCCTCGTCCGAGGCAGAGGCCTTGCGGGTCGTGGCATGGGTCCGGGGATAGAGGGAATGAGATCGGGACTGACGACTGTTCGGGCGAGACCAGTCAGAGCCGTCAGCGGTTTGGTCCCGACGGCACTGGTCATGACATGGGTGCCCGCGAGCGCGACCCGTGACAAGCCTTCAAACGTTTTCCAGTTTTTGGCGATACGCAGTGCCACCCTGTTGGAGGTCGGGCTGTTTTCCTTCGCCCGCAATTCCTTGATCACGTCGCCCGTATTGATGCCGATCGGGCACGCGATAGAGCACGTGCCGTCGCCAGCACATGTTTCAACCCCATCGTATTGGTATTCGGACTGTAGCTGCGCCAGCATGGCCGAGTCTGGCCGTTGACGGGCCATTTCGCGCCGCAGCACGATGCGCTGGCGCGGTGTCATCGTGACATTGCGGCTTGGGCAGACCGGTTCGCAGAAGCCGCATTCGATACAATGCGAAGAACCTGCGACGCCCTCGATCTGAGGGACCGACTTCAGGTTTTCCATATGGAGGTTAGGATTGTGCGTCAGGATCACATTTGGTGCGAGCACGCCAAGAGGATCGGCGAGTTGCTTGATCCGCCACATCATGGCTGTCGCTTTCTCACCCCATTCGGCGGCGAGGAACGGAGCCATGTTGAGGCCCGTGCCGTGCTCTGCCTTCAAAGAGCCGTCGTGTTTTCGAACAACCAGATCCACAAGCTCCGCGATGAAAGCGCCGTATCGTGTCACTTGGTCCGGATTCGTGAAGTTCGCGACGAGGGTAAAGTGCAGATTGCCGTGTCCGGCATGGCCGGCGACCCCTCCGGGAAAACCGTGCTTGGCCAAAAGTGCCTGAACGTCATGTGCACCTTGAGCGAGCCTGGCTGGCGGAAAACAGACATCCTCGGTGATGAGTGTCGAACCTTCCTCACGGTTCTTGCCGATCAGGCCAAGCAGACCTTCGCGCACATGCCAGGCGAGCTCGATGGCTTCCTCGACACTGGTGAATTCGACCGGTCGAACCAGATTGGCTTTGCCGACGAGTTCCAGCACCTCGGCCTGCTTTGCCGTGAGAGAGGCCTCGTTCTCTGCGCCGAACTCGACAAGCAGCGCCGCCGCCTTCGGATCAAGCGTCTTCCAGTAAGACGGCGTTTCGGGAAATGCGTTGCCGGCCGCCGTGAGGGCCGGAGCGACCATGAGTTCGACGGCAGAGGCGCCAAGCCCGACTAGCCCGGGAACAAGCGATACCGCCTCGTCGATCGATGGCACGGGCACCCATGCGACGCTTGTGACCTTTGCGACGGGAACGGTTTCAAGAGTGGCCTCGGCCACGAAGGCGAGCGTCCCTTCCGATCCAACCAGCAGTCGGCGGAATATCTCGAGCGGCGTTTCGCCATCAAGCAGCGCGCAGAGGCGATAGCCATGGGTGTTTCTAATCTCGAATTTCCGGCGGATCCGCGCCGCCAGATCAGCGTCCGCGAGCAGTTCACCTCTGAGATCGAGGAGGCCTTGAGCCAGCTCCGGCTCGGCCTCGGCGAATGCCGCCTCGGCTCCAGGCGCCTGGGTGTCGATGATGGTGCCGGACGGCATGATGAATTTAAGGGCTGAAACAGTACTATAGGCGTCTCGCGTGACTGTGCAGCGCATGCCGCCCGCATTGTTTGCGATCACACCGCCGATCGTGGCGGCGTGTGCGCTTGCGGGATCTGGACCCAGTCGCCTGCCATGTTTTGCCAACATGGAGTTGACATGTCCGAGGATCGTACCCGGACGGGCACGGACGCTTGCGCCGCCTTTCTCGATCGTCGCGCCGTACCAGTGCCGGCGGACGTCGATCAGGATATCGTCCGATTGCGACTGGCCGTTGAGACTGGTTCCGGCGGCGCGGAACGTCGCATGCCGACCCTTTTCGCGGCAATACCGGAAGAGCTTCACGATGTCTTCTGCCGATCTCGGCATCACCACCACCTGAGGCATCAGCCGGTACGGGCTTGCGTCGGAGGCGTAGCGCACCAGATCGATCGCGCGGTGTTTCACGCGATCGGCTCCAAGAAGCGAAACGAGATCCGATTTAAGGTCCTGCGGCGTTCCGTTGACAAGCCTGCCAGGAGCCGCGTCCGCGACGGGCGCGCATTCAAATCGCCCGATGCGGGCCGGGTTGGCAGCGAACAGCTTTCTGACCACGTGGGTCTCCTTCAAACAGTTTGAGGTGAAGCGGTACTAAGGCCGTACCGCCAACCAGGGCAGGGGAACCCACAATGATCATCTCCCCGAGGTAACAGGCCGTGCCGGGGAACTCGAAGTCTTGAACCTCGTCGCAGTCGCGCCGGGTACGCCGGGTGCCCCGTGCGCCGGCTGGACTGTGCGCCTTCGCAACCTCTCACAGCAATCCAGAGCAGGTGGCGAGGGTGAGCCAGGACCGAACGGCCGGGAGTGCGATACGGGCGACGGGCATTCTTAGCGCCAGACTTACTTGCTCTTATCCAAACCTGTTGGATGTCACGGATCTGATGGGTGTCTGCAGAACCGTTGCCGCCGACGCCAGACAGGACCGATCGTCTTGCAATCTCGGCGACCCTTGCTGTCCAGACAGTGAGGCAAGGGGATCAACATTGAAAAATATTTCCTGAGACCGGGAAAGATTACTTTGCAAATGGAAATACCGGCTGCTCCTCGTGATCGATTGACTTCAGATCGGGGCCGGGCATTTTTTTCATCGTTCTGCTGGCGGCATCGACAGGTTGATTTCGATCATTAGTAATATTTTTGTGCGGCAACGAAAGTTAGCTCGCCGTGAGTCAGCACGCTGACCGCTTCAGCCCTTCCCAACTCACCGTGAGTTAAGAGTTACATCACTTCCGACGGCGGTCGCGTGCCGTTAAAAAAGTTCAGGTCACCTGCAGCATGTCTGGCGCGGTGGTTGACCTCAGCCCGACGTTGACGTCGTCCGCTATGTGAGACGAGACGCCTGACCTGAAGGTGATGACGCCGCGTGCTGGTGCGTCGACATGGTGAACATGGCTGTTTGCCGAGGCCAGGGTCAATCGTGGGCAGGCTCGCTTTGGACGACGGATTGCCACTGCGGCGAACGGAAGGACATGCATCTTGATCTCGTATTTTCCGACCGTCGAACGTCACAAAGCACAGGTCAGCCTTCTCATGATGATCTCACGGCGGCTCATCCAAGGATCGCAGAGTCCGAGGCAATGCGGTCGTTCCGACGAAGTTTGCGCCAGTGGGCACAGGGGCTATGGGATTAAGGCTTGGGGCCGGCTCACGATGATGTCAAAGCGGGCTCACATCATCGGTCTTCTGATCGGTGTCGGCTGCATGGCCGGGGTGGTGCGCGCTCAGGACGTCATGGATATGAGCGCCCGCGTGCAGGCATGTGCTCCATGCCACGGAGCCAATGGTGAGGGCACGAAAGATCCCTATTTCCCAAGGCTCGCAGGCAAGCCTTCAGGCTATCTCTACAATCAACTCCTCGCTTTCAGGAGCGGTCGTCGACACTACCCACCGATGAACTATCTTCTACACTACCTCCCGGATTCGTACCTGCGCCAGATCGCCGACCATTTCGCGGCACAGCAGCCGCCCCTTCCTGACAATTCCGCCGCCCCCGCCGTGAGCGAAGCACTCCTGCAGCGAGGCGAGCAAATCGTCACAGGTGGCGACACCGACCGTGGTGTGCCTGCCTGTGTCAGTTGTCATGGCTTGTCTCTCACCGGGCAGGAGCCGGGCATCCCCGGATTGCTCGGGCTCAAGGCGGCCTATCTGAGCGCCCAGCTTGGAGGATGGCGTTACGGGACCCGCACCGCCATCGCGCCCGATTGCATGCAGATCGTTGCGGGGCACCTGACGGAAGACGACGTCAGGGCTGTCTCGGATTTTCTTGCCGGACGCCCACTTCCAGCAAACCCCGCCCCCTCTCCCGCAGGGAGCTTTGCGCTTCCATTCGCGTGCGGCAGCCAGCCATCGGAGGCCGCACGATGAAATACCCAGCAGTGTATGCGACCATTCTGGCTGCGGGATTTGCCATGGCGGCAGCCTTGCCACTTTCCGCGCAGGACAAGAAGGCACCAGTCGACCCGGCGATCATCAAAAAGGGCGAATACCTCGCGCGGGCAGGAGATTGCATCGCGTGCCACACGGCTCCCGAGGGGGAACCGTTCGCGGGCGGCCTTCCGATGGTAACCCCCTTTGGTACCCTCTATACATCGAACATCACGCCGGATCCGGAAAACGGCATCGGCAAATGGTCGGCCGACGACTTTTACCGCACCATGCACGAGGGGCGCTTTCCCGATGGGGGGCTGCTCTATCCGGCAATGCCTTTTGCGTCCTACACCAAGGTGTCACGCGAAGACAGCGATGCCATCTATGCCTATCTTCAGAGCATCGCCCCCGTCTCGAAGAGGAACAAACCGCACGAGCTGAAATTTCCTTACAACAACCGCTCGCTCGTTCTGGGTTGGCGCACGCTTTTTTTCCGCGAGGGCGCATTCACCCCGGACAAGACGAAGTCTGACGAGTGGAACCGCGGAGCCTATCTCGTCGAAGGGTTGGGGCACTGCGGAATGTGCCACACCCCGATCAATGCGCTCGGGGGCAATTCCCAGGCCGATGCCTTCAAGGGCGGTCTGATCCCGATGCAAGACTGGTACGCACCTTCGCTGACCTCCAACAAGGAAGCGGGACTGGGCGACTGGAGCATCGAAGACATCACCGACCTTCTCCAGAAGGGTGTGTCCAAGCGAGGCGCGGTCTACGGGCCGATGGCCGACGTGGTCTATAACAGCCTCCAGTATCTGAGCGATGACGATACCAAGGCTATGGCGGTTTATCTGAAGGGCATCTCGACGGATTCCCCGGCTCCTCCCGTTTCACATCTCTCCCACGCCGAAAGCAGTCTGCTGCTGAACCTCGGCAAGACTGTCTACGACCGTCAATGTGCAAGTTGCCATGGCGTGAACGGCGAGGGCCGGGCGCCAGACTATCCGCCGCTTGCCGGCAATCAGTCCATCCAGATGGAATCTGCGGTCAATCCCATTCGTATGGTTCTGAATGGCGGCTATCCCCCCGGAACCCGAGGGAATCCAATGCCCTACGGCATGCCACCCTTCAGCGTCTCCCTGTCCGACGACGAGGTCGCCGCCGTCGTCAGCTACATCCGCACGTCCTGGGGCAACCGGGGAACGACAATCAGCGCAGCTCAAGCGAACGAACTTCGCTCAGTCCCGCTCCAGTGAGGCTCATATGATCGAACCAGAAATCGTAACAGGGACAGTCCCGATGTCGCGCGAGGAGGAGATCGACGCGATCGTGCGAAGTGGTCCCATCGGTGCACTCACCGTGGCCGGCATTGCAACCGCGATCGTCATCGGCATCTGGTTCCTCTTTTACCTGCTCGTCTTCCTGCCGCGAGGAGCCAATCCGTGAGCGTCGAGAAGAGCGCAAGCGGCGATGTCGCTTTGAAAATTGAGCGGCGATGGGCTGCGGTGAGCATCCTGATCATCGCGTTTTTGACCGGGATGGCGGCCTATGCCGGCATCCACCAGGCGGTGATGCCGCAAACGACTGTCGAGATCATCAATCCCACCACGCTGCACATGACGGGTGAGTTCATTGAAAGCAATCTCGGCAGCGCTCTCGAACCAGACGGCTCGGTGACAGTACGCGCTGTGGCCCAGCAGTACTCGTTTACCCCTGCGTGCATCGTCGTCCCGAAGGATACTCCGATCACGCTTCGTGCAACCAGCGCGGACGTGGTTCACGGCCTTCTGATCCAGCAGACCAACGTCAACACCATGCTGGTGCCCGGCTATGTCTCCGTGCAAACCGCCAAATTCGAGGAGACCGGAGAGCATCTCATGCCGTGCCAGGAGTTTTGTAGCGTCGGACATGAGGGAATGTGGGCCAAGGTGCAGGTGATCGACAAGCCGCAGTTCCTTGCAATGGCCTCCAACAAGAGGAGACTCTCCTGTGCTGAATAGCCGCCGACTGATCATCGCCCACTTCTGGGTTGCCTTCTCAGTGTTCGGTCTGGCGCTGATCCTGGGTGCCTGGCAGATGTTCATCCGCAGCCCTCTCGCAAGCTGGCTTGGCAATCCCGAATGGTATTATCGTTCCGTGACCGCGCACGGAACGATCATGGGGTATGTCTTTCCCACGCTTGTCGCCATGGGATTTGGTTATGCAATTACGGAAACATCCCTGAAAACAGACCTGATCGGCAGACGATGGGCATGGGCAGGATTGGGGCTGGTGGTCCTCGGTGCCGTCACGGCCATGGTACCCGTCTCACTGGGGAAAGCTTCGGTGCTCTACACCTTCTATCCCCCGATGATCGGCAACCCCTTCTACTATATCGGCGTGGTGATGGTCGTTGTCGGATCATGGATCTGGGTCGCGCTGATGTCCGTCAATCTGATTGTCTGGAAGAAGCGCAATCCCGGTGCGGTCGTTCCGCTGGCCATGTATGCCAATGTCGCCGGCTCCTATCTTTGGGGCTGGACGGCGGTCGGCGCGGCACTTGAACTTCTGCTGCAGATCATTCCCGTCGCTCTCGGGTTACGGACCACGATCGATGCCGGGCTTGCCCGGGTGTTCTTCTCGTGGACGCTGCATGCGATTGTCTATTTTTGGCTCATGCCGACCTATATCGCCTATTATACGATCGTGCCGCGCGCCATCGGCGGACGGCTTTACAGCGACTCGATGGCGCGCATTTCCTTCAGTCTCTTCCTTGTCGTGGCGATGCCGATCGGCATTCACCACACGTTCGCGGATCCTCAGGTTGGCGCTGGCTTCAAGTTCATCCACTCTGCCTTCACGGCCGTAGTCGCATTGCCGACCCTCCTGACGGTGTTCACGATCTGCGCGTCGGTGGAGATTGCCGGACGTCTGCGGGGCGGCAAGGGACCATTCGGCTGGCTCGCCACGCTGCCTTGGCGAAATCCTGCTATGCTGGCGATTGCCTTCTCCTTCCTGATGCTTGGTTTCGGTGGCGCAGGCGGCCTGATCAACATGAGCTATCAGCTCGACAGTTCGATCCACAACACCCAGTGGATCACCGGGCATTTCCATCTCATCTTCGGCGGCGCCATCGTGATCATGTATTTCGTGATTGCTTACGACCTTTGGCCCCACCTGACCGGACGCGCCATCGCCAGCATGTCCCTCGTGAGGCTGCAGCTCTGGCTCTGGTTCATCGGAATGATTGTGACGACGTTTCCGTGGCACTACGTCGGCATATTGGGGATGCCCCGCCGCATGGCCTATTACGATTACAGCAACCCGGCGCTTTCAGATGAGGCAGCGCCTGTGGTGATGTCGGCAATCGGGGGCTTCATTCTGCTGGCCTCCGGTCTCTTGTTTCTGTTCATCCTCGTTCGGTCGCATTTCGAGCGCCGGATCGAGCCCGGGCAGTACACCTACGCCCAAGCCGCGCACGCTGTTACTCGGGTGCCTGCAGCTCTCAACGCACACGGACTTTGGGTCGCGCTGATGGTTGCTCTGACAATCACCAATTACGGCCTCCCGATCATGCAGCTCGCGGTTCGCGACGACACGTCAGTGCCCGCCGTCTTCGTTGGAGAGAGACGATGAGCATAGAAAAGACGCCGGCATCAAACCGCGCCTGGGCTTCAGCCAGCATCGCGATAGCTGCGGTGCTGTTCATGTCGTCAAGTATTCTTGGGCTGGTGGTTCTTCCTTCTGTGCAAGGAACCGATCCGTTCACGAACCTTTGGGATTCCATTTGCAGCGCTGCTGGCTTGCCCCGGCGTGCATCGAGTACAGATCCGGTCGAGCCTGATCACAAGATCAGCCGGGTGGTGCTGAGTACGATGCCCAAGGCCGAAGCCGACTCAGTCGGACGCGGCGCAACCATTGCGCTGCAATGTGCGATCTGCCACGGCCCCACGGGGGTCAGTCGGGCGGATTCGCCGAACCTTGCCGGGCAGTATGCGGTGGCAATCTACAAGCAGCTTGAGGATTTCAGGAGCGGAGCACGGTCGAGCGCGGTGATGAGCCCGTTTGCGGCAAATCTGAGCGATCAGGACATTCGGGATGTCGCGGCTTACTATGCTTATCTGCCGAGCGTGCCGACAAACCATGCATCAACAGCGGGTGTTCCCGCCATTGTCGCGTACGGTGCGCCACTGCGCGGCATCGCGCCTTGCGGCTCCTGCCACGGAAGTGTCGAGAACAAGGCGGGCAGCCCCTGGCTTGGTGGCCAGCCTTCAGCATATATAACCGCCCAACTCAACGCCTTCGCCGTCGGTATCCGGACGAATGATACGAGCCAGCAGATGCGCAACATCGCACGACAAATGTCGAAGGATGAAATTGCCCAAGCGGCAGAGTACTACGCCTCGTTGAACCCGGACGGCCTGTAGTTGGCCGCTTCAGGAGGAGCGTGGGGAGTAGCCTTGCTGCTCGTGGATTGATTCCAACACTTGGTTCCCGCGTCTGACGGCTGCGATGATGTCTTCAGGGCCCGCTTTTCAGATGAAGGGTTTAGGCTTGAGGTCAGACCTGGGCCATGCCGCCATCGACAACCAGTTCTGCACCTGTGGTAAAACTGCTCTCGTCGCTTGCGAGGAAGAGGGCGGCCGCGGCCACTTCGTCGGGTCTGCCCATGCGTCCGAGAGGGATCATGCTGGACAATGCGTCACGCACCTCCTGCGAGGCGCTTGCCATCATCGCCGTGTCGGTGGGGCCGGGGCTCACGACGTTGACGCGGATGCCTTTGGGAGCAAGCTCGTTGGCCCAGGTGCGGGTGAAGGATCGGACGGAGGCTTTGGTCGCGCCATAGACACCATAGCCTTTGGTGCCGATATCGCCGGCAATCGAGCCAATGAGCACAATCGTGGCGCCGGGAAGCATGATATCGATCGCCCCTTGGGCCGCAAAGACGAGCGACCGAACGTTGAGGCCGAATGTCCGATCGAAATGATCCTCGGAAATGTCTGCAAGCGGCGCATATTCCGACAGGCCGGCATTCACGACGAGCACATCGAGGCGGCCTTGTTCCGATCCGATCTGCTTGAAGACGCGCTGAAGATCGCTCTTGTCGCTGGCATCCGCCTGGATCGATCGAATGCTACCCGGGCCGACGGACGCTTCGGTGCTCTCGACACCCTTCCGGCTGGTCGCGTAGACCTGCGCGCCTTCGCGGGCAAATCTCTCCGAAATGGCTCCGCCGATGCCACCGACACCGCCGACAACGAGGGCGGTTTTGTTTGCTAATCTGCTCATGTGAACTCCATTCATGATGATGAAGCACAGATATACCCCCTATACCTAGGGTCAATAATGCACTAAGAGTAAAGCAGATATCGAGGAGTATACCTATGTCCCTCAGCGATGAAGGCCTGTCACCCAAAGCCGCGGTGCCCCGAAGGCCGAAGGCCGTATCAATCGAGGCCTTGCTCGACGTCGAGAAGGCGCGGCCTGTGCTTGAGCAGATCGCAAACAAATGGTCGATCCTGATCCTGACCGTCTTGTGCACGAGGCCGTCGCGGTTCAACGAGATCATGCGGCGCCTGGACGGGATCACGCACAAGGCGCTCGCAGACGCTTTGAAACGGCTGGAACGCAATGGGCTGATCCGCCGGGAAGTGCTGACGACGACGACGCCGGTCGGCGTCGAATATACCATCACCGCGCTCGGTCGCTCCCTTCAGCAACCGTTCGAAGCGCTTTATGCATGGTCCATGGCCTATGGCCCGGAGCTTCAGCGCGCTCAGGAAGAATACGACCGGCTGCGCGATTAGCCCGACCAGCATCCTTTGCGTTCTATGCTTCGCTCGACACCCTGACCACCAGCTTGCCGAAATTGTGTCCGTTCAGAAGTCCGATGAATGCGGCCGGGGCCTGTTCAAGCCCGTCGACAATGTCCTCTCGCCACTTCAACCTGCCATCGCGGACCCAACCTGTCGCTTCCTCCAGGAATGCCGGTTGCTGATCCAGAAACTCCACGTTCATGAAGCCCCGGATGGTGATGCTCTTCTGCTGGATCGTTTTCATCGAAGCGGGGAGCCGATCGATGGAGGGTTTAGCCACAGCCTCGTCGTTATAGTGGGAGATCATCCCGCAAAGCGGTATGCGCGCAAAATCGTTGAGGAGCGGCAGGACGGCATCCCAGACGGCGCCGCCGACATTTTCGAAGTAGACATCGATCCCGTCCGGGCAGGCCTCGGCCAGTTGGCGCGCAAAATCTGGGGCGCGATGATCGATAGCGGCGTCAAATCCCAGTTCGTTCTTCACGAATGCACACTTGTCGGGACCTCCGGCTATCCCAATGGCACGCGCGCCTCCTATCCTCGCGATCTGGCCAACGACCGAGCCCACGGCGCCGCTGGCGGCAGCGACAACCACAGTCTCACCGGGCTTCGGGCGACCGATGTTGCGCAGGCCGGCATAGGCCGTAAAGCCCGTCATGCCGAGCACACCCAGTCCGGTCGAGATCGGAGCGACAGCCGGATCGATGCGCCGTAAATCGCGTCCATCGGAGAGAGCATGGGTTTGCCAGCCCGAATAGGCAACAACGATGTCGCCTTCCTTCCAATCGCGGTGACGGGATTGCCTGATCCGGGAGACCGTGGCGCCCAGCATCACGTCGCCGATCCTGATCGGATCAGCATAGGATCTGGCGTCGCTCATGCGCCCCCGCATATAGGGGTCGAGCGAAAGATAGATGGTTTGGAGCAGAAGCTGACCTTCCGGCACGTCCGGCATGGCTGTTTCTTCAAGTCGAAAATCGCCGGGCCTCGGCGGTCCGGCAGGCCTTGATGCAAGCACGATCCGTCTGATGGTGTCTGTCATGGATGGGGTCCTTCCAATCTGTCCTGATGGACCGCCGCGCGCCTCGTCTCGTCGCGGCGGTCGCGGCTGCTCCTCAGTCTGCAAACCGCTGCTTCAGGAAGGCCATAGTGTCCGCCTGGGCGGCGCGGATAACGGTGAAGTGGTCCGTGCCCGGATACTCGTTGTACGTCACCGGCGTACCATCTGCCTTCAGTCGGGCAACCAGCGCCCGCGTCGTGTTCAGGAAGACAAAGGCATCGTCTGGACCGAGCGAGATGAAGGTCGGCTTCCTGAGGCGGAAGTTCGGGTTTGCTGCCGGATCATTTACGCCAAGAAACGCAGCCATCTTCGGATCGTCTGCCCAGTTTTCCTTGAAACCCTCGAACGCGACGCCTTTTGCGGTCATCGCCTTGGAGAGCCCGCCAATGGCAGGAACCGAGCACCGTGTGGTGAAGTCCTTCAGTTGCGCTGCAAGATCAGGGCCCATGACCGCCGAAGCCTCGAACGAAGGATCGATCACCTTCAGCCCGGTTGTCATGAGGGCGACGTTGAAATTCTGCAGGAGACGGAAGTCGTCCGCTTTTTGCGGGTTCGCGGCGGTTCTTTGCGCAAGCTCCTTCACGAAAGCCTCGATCGAGGTGTAGGGCGCAATAGCCACCGTGCCCTTGAATTCGAACTGCGGGGCTTCGTCGGCATAGGCTTCGACGCCGAGAACCGCATGACCGCCGTCGGAATGCCCGACCGCGGCATATTCGTTCGACAGGTCGGCATTCACTTTATGCGCGGCAACGACGCCGCTGATCAGCGAACGGGCCAAGCTGCTGGCATTGAAATAGGGGTAGGGGACTTCCGCCACTTCGCCCAGACCTTCAAGATCCGGAGCAACGACCGCATATCCTGCGTTCACCAGCGTCGAGATTTCGAACAGGTAATCGCTGTTGAAACCGTCTTTGGTAAGCCCGCCATCGAGATCATCCGTGAGGCTCGGCGCGCATAGTTTGTTGCCGGGTGTCGTTGTCCCATGCGCCCAGGCGATCACCGGCCATCCGCCCTTCGGCGCCTGTCCCTCCGGGACGAAGAGGAGGGTGGAAGCCTTTGTCAGTTTTCCGGATACCGACTGCATGGTGTGGACGATCAGCTCCGCACGCCCCTTGATTTGCGGTGAAATCGCGTGCGGCTTATGAGAGATGACGGATCCGGCCGTTGCCACCTCTTCCGCAGCCCCCGCCGGGACGATGGAGACCGCGGCAACCGCCGCAGAGCCGAGAATGGTGGTGACAACCACGCGCGCCACGGCTCGTTTCAATGTTGATGAATGCATAAGACACTCCAGTCGTTCATTAAACAGCGCCCACGCGCAGTGGTGCTTTGCACAGCAAAGCCGCCTGGGAAGCTTTCGAGAATTGCGATCGGCTGTGCTCACGGAGAGACGCTCGATCTGCCGCCTAAGATATAACGGTTATATCTAGGGTCAATTGCGCACCGCAAGTAAAGCAGATTTCGGGGCGTATATCGGCTTGGCTAAAAAGCAGAAGCCTCCTGCAACCAAAACAGCCTCCGTGAATTGACAGTCTGTTGTCGTATCGACGTTAGGCTGTCATGAAACCGATCGAAACGCAGGAAACCGTCCGAAATCTCGTCCTTCAGGTTTTCGAGACCAATGGTCGGCTGTCGGATGCCGGCAATGCACTGGTGAAGCCGCTCGGCCTCACCACCGCCTGGTGGCAGGTGCTGGGAGCACTTGGCTATTCGAGCGTGCCGCTGCCGGTGGCCCATATTGCCCGCAACATGGGCCTTACCCGTCAGGCTGTGCAGCGCGTGACTGATCTGTTGGTCACGCAGGGTTTCGTGCGGCTGGAGCCCAATCCCCATCACCGACGCGCCAAGCTCGTGGTGCTGACCTCAGCCGGACATGCGGTGCTGAAGCAGGCCGAAACCGCCGTGCGTCCCCTCGACCAGCGCATCCTGGCGCGCATCGGCGAACAGCGACTTGCGATCGCCATGGAGGTCCTGCGCGAAATGAGTGCGGTGCTCGACGAAACCTTCGGTCTGGCGGCGCATGCCGGCGAACCCCATCATCATAACGAGGAATGATAGAGATTATGTCCCATAGAAATGACGGCTTTGATGCCGATGTCATCATTATAGGCGCAGGTCCCATCGGTCTCACCACGGCCTGTGCGCTCGCTCATCATGGCGTCGATTTCCGCCTGTTCGAAAGGCGCAAAACGCCGCGTACCCACTCGCGCGCCAATAATGTCTGGGCGCGTCCGCAGGAGCTTCTGGCAAGCATCGGCGTGCGCGATGCGCTTGCGGAAAAATCCTACCGCATCACCAAGGTGAACACGCTTCTGAACGGTCGTCCCGTCGATCCGGTCGATGTCGCGGGCGTGCCGAGCCCTTATGGTCCGGTGCTTTACAGCGGCCAGAACGTCATCGAGGAAACGCTTTCGGCAGAGATCGAAAAGGCGGGCCGCCATGTCGAGCGCGGTCGCCAGGTCCTGTCTTTCGTGCAGGACGCAGACGGTGTGCTGGTCACCATTGGAACCGCCAGCGACGACGAAAACCATTCCATCATCGAACCCGTCGAGACGCTGCGCTGCCGCTACCTGATCGGCGCCGATGGCAATTCCGGTTTCGTGCGCAAGGAACTGGGTCTCGAGTTCGAGCACGAGACGTTGCCGAATGTCATCAGCCGCCAGATCGATGCAAAGCTCTCCTGGCGTCGCTCCACCGATCAGGACCGTATCTGGCTGTTCTACTTTCACCGCGGCTTCGCCGGCGTGCTGCCGGTGTGGGAGGGCTATCACCGCATGTTCTTCCTGTCCGACGACACCGGCATTCTTGACCGGGACCCGACGCTTGAAGAGTTGCAGGCTGCTGCCCGGGAGGTGACGGAAGACGAGACGCTCACCTTCAGCGATCCGATCTGGATCAATCACACCCGATTTCAGCATGGCGCCGCAGAGCACTATGCAAAAGACCGCGTGTTCCTCGTCGGCGATTCCGGCCATGAGTCGCTGCCGACCGGCGGCCAGGGCATGAATTCCGGCTTCCACGACGCTGTCGCCATCGCCTGGCGATTGGCCATGGTGCTGAACGGCAATGCCGGCAAAGCAGCGCTTGATTCCTATGATGCGGAGCGGGGTGGAGAGCATCGTCGTCTCGATGACCAGCAGCTGCGTGGCTTCAAGAACAGCATCTATCGCGGCTCCCTCAAAGACGCCGCCATGGATCTCGCCGCCCGTGTCATTCCTGACATCGGAACCCTGATCCAGGGCACCGACGACCTGCAGCAATTGTCGGTCACCTATCCGGACAGCCCGCTGAACGAGGACCACCTCACCGGTCTCACCGATAAGATCACGGGCGGCGATCCCAAGGCGGGCGACCGTGCTCCCGATGCCCCGGTGATTGCGAGGGATGGCAGCTCGACATCCTTGTTCCGGCAGATCTACAACCCCGACGGCTTGAGCTGGGGCTGGTCGCTTCTGGCTTTTGACGGACGCGACCAGAATGCGCTTCCTCTCCTCCGCGACGCTTGCGCCGAGGTGAAGGACTGGGATTTCGTGCGCCCGCGGCTTGTCCTCGCCGCGGCCGTGCCGGAGGAGAGCGACCCGACCTCGTTCTCCGATCTGGACCATGAGGCACACGCTGCCTATGGGCTCAACAAGCCTTCCCTGGTGCTGGTGCGGCCCGACGGGCATATCGCCTTTCGTGGCGGCGCCGATAGGCCCGAAAGGCTTCGCGCCTATTGCCAGAGGGTCTTTGGTGATCCCGCAATACGGGCAAAGCTTGCTTGATGCAACGCACCCCCGGTGGTGATGGTCTTCAGCTCCGACAGGGCTTGCGTGAGAAGTTCGATCGGGGCTGGAGCGGGGTTCTGCCGGAGATGCGCCATATGCAGCAGGCTGAATTCGACGCCACGAGATGCCGGCAAGGGAATGACGGCGACCTTGAACAAGACCGCACTCACGCCTTCGGCTCAGGATCGAAGGGCCGGCATCACCGCAATCAGATCGTGCTGTCTCCCAGACACCCGCCTTCGCAGCTACCGCCTGATCTGCTGAAGCTGCCTGTCGAAATCCGTCGGGTCGAAATAATCGCGCCACACGGTGATTTGGCCGCCCTCCACGGTGAGCGTTCCCATCACCGGCAAGCTGATCGTGCCGCCATTTTCGTGCGTGAAGACGTCGATGCGTTCGTTGAGGACCAGCTTGCCAGAGGCGGCAATCTGGGTGACCTTCCAATCCACCTTGAAGGTTTTGCCGATACCGAAGTCGGCATGGAATTTGCGCACGCCTTCGCGTCCAAGGATGTCGGGAAACGGAACGTTGTCATAGAGCACATCGTCGGAGAGCATCGCCAGGGCCTCGTCGATGCGGTTGGCGCTCCAGTGGCCGAAAAACGTGTGGGCGATTTCAATGGGGGAAGCAGACATCGTGTTTGACCTTTCGGGTGAGGGGTTTTAACCGATTTTCACGAGATTGAGGGCGGGCAGGGGGCCACCTGGAAACTGGGCGAGACGCGCGCCGAGAGACAGCGGGCCGAGATCGATACCGAAGAAACCCAGTGTCTCGATCAAAGCACCGACCTCCGCCTTGGCGCCGGCATCGTCGCCCGAGTAGAAGAGGACACGCCTGCCGCCGTCGCTGGCCGGATCTCCCGCAACAAGCTGCGGCTGAAGGTGATTGAAGGCCTTCACGACGCGCGCGCCGGGTACCAAGCCTTCGAACACTTCCGAGGAAGCGCGGCCGTTGAGGTCGACCGGCTTGAACAGCGGGGCCTCTATCGGATTGTTGGTGTCGATGACGATGCGACCGCCGAAATCCGGCAGGTCTGCGAGCGCAGCCGGCAGTTTCGACCAGTTGACCGCAACGAAGACGATGTCTTTCGAAGCGGCCTCCTGCCGGGTTCCCGCAGTGATGGTCGGCCCGAGCCTGGCTGCGGTGTCCGCCAGCGTTTCCGGTCCCCTGCTGTTGGAAAGGGTCGCAGCAATGCCGTGACGAGCGAGTGCCGTTGCAATGGCCAGGCCAATCTGCCCAGCGCCGATAATACCGATAGTAGACATGTTCGTTCTCCGATTGTGACTGGAAAGGTCAGGCTGTCAGGCCACCATCGGCGACGATGTCGGCACCGGTAATGAAGGCCGCCTCGGGGCTGGCGAGATAGGCGACGAGGCTTGCGATCTCCACGGGTTGCCCATAACGGCCAATGGCCATTCCTGGGCCGACAATGGCCGCGACCGCGCCGTCCGCAGGGTTCATGTCGGTGTCGGTCGGGCCGGGATGCACGGTGTTGACCGTGATGCCCTTTGGTCCAAGATCGCGCACGAGACTGCGGTTGAAGCCCGTGATCGCGCCTTTGGTGAGCGTGTAGACGGAGGCGGTCGGGAAGGCTGCGTAGCGCGTCATCGACGAGCCGATGTAGATGATGCGCCCACCCGGCTTCATATGGCGAACCGCTTCCTGGGTGGCGACGAAGACGCCTGTCACGTTGACGGCAATCATCCGCTCGTAGTCTTCGAACCTGTAGTCCTCGATCGGCGCGTTGACGGCAATGCCGGCATTGTTGACGAGAACGTCAAGCCCGCCGAAGGCTTCGACCGTGCGGGTGACCGCCGCCCGGACGGCCGCTGGGACACCTGCATCGGCTTCGATGGCGATCGCCTTGCCGCCGGCCGCCTCGATCTCAAGCACCACCTTGTTCGCACGCTCCGCAGACGCGCTGTAGGTCAGCGCCACCAAAGCGCCATCGGCGGCCAGGCGCTTGGCAATCGCCGCGCCGATCGAACGGGATCCGCCGGTAACAAGTGCAACTTTTCCGGAAAGGGGGTTGGATATCGCGGCCATGTCTTTTCACTCCATGAGGTCGTTGGATCTCACAATGGCGCACTTATTCCTTCTTGATTAGCGGGGTATGGCTTGTATGATTTTCAATGATTGCTTGAAGGGGCTGGAATGGAAACGCTTGCCAATCTCGAATCCTTTGTTCGTAGCGCCGAGCACGGCAGCTTTTCGGGTGCCGCGCGTCGTCTGTCGCTGACGCCTGCAGCCGTCAGCCGCAATGTCGCGATGCTGGAGCGAAATCTGGGGGTCAGACTCTTTCACCGCTCGACCCGGCAACTCACGCTGACAGAGGCCGGAGAAAAGTTTCAGCTGTCGATTGCCGACAATCTGGAGGGCATTCAGGCGGCTATCGCCGCTCTCGCGACAGATCGGGGAGAGCCGGGGGGCACGTTGAAGGTCAGCCTTGCACCCACATTCGGCGTTGCCCATATCCTGCCGCTGTTGCCCGGTTTCATGGAGCGGTATCCGCGCATCCGGCCCGAATGGCATTTCGAGAACCGTCAGGTGGATCTCATCGCAGAAGGCTATGACGCCGCGATCGTCGGCGGCTTCGATCTGTCATCGGGCCTTGTCTCGCGCGCCTTGGCGCCCGCCCATATCATCCCCGTCGCCTCGCCATCCTATATGGCCAAACGGACATTCCCGCTCGATCCCTCCGGCCTGAAAGCGCTGGACGGCATCGTCATGCGCTCCTTGCAATCGGGCCGAACCCGGCACTGGACGATGCGGGACGTGACCGGTCGGGAAATGGCTGCACCGCTCTCCGAGACCATTGTCGTGAACGATCCAAATGCAATGCAGGAAGCGGCTCTTCTCGGCCTCGGCGTGGCCATGCTGGCGACGGCTGACGCGCATCCTGCACTGGAAGCCGGCAAACTGCTTCGTCTGGTGCCGCGGTGGTATTCCGACGCCGGCGCGATCTCCATTTATTATGGGTCACGCACGCTGATCCCTGCAAAGACACGCGTGTTTGTCGATTGGGTCGTTTCGGCCTTCAAGGAACAAAGGCTGGCGGAACGCTTTGCCGGAAGCCTCACGCCATCCAGTGGAGGGTGATGGTCGACGTCAGTGTCGCGACATCCCGGTCAAATCGTTGGTCTTTAATGCCTACGATGCCAACTGCGTCTGGGCACGCACTTGCCAGGTTTTTTGTCGAGCATCTCCGGCACCTGATCCGGAAGGTCTCGTTGGTGTCGAATCTGGGATGAAGGAATGTGCATTCAGCACTGTTTCTGTTCATTGCGCTCGTTCGCCATTTGAATACAATCATACAGGATGCTAAGCGCTGCGGCAAAAGCAAACACAGGCATCATTGGGGGAAACACCATGAATCAGGACGGACCGGACATCGGAGCCGTGGAAACCCTGAGGCAGCCCAAGCGGATCTCTCTGTCCGAGGGCGTGGCCGATTCCATTGCCGAAGCCATTTCCACGCGCGTCATCCAGCCGGGTGAGCGGGTGGTCGAAACGACGCTTGCGGAAAAGCTCGGCGTCAGCCGCGTTCCGATCCGCGAGGCCCTCAAGGTGCTGCATGCGCAGGGCATCCTCAGCGGCGGCGGGCACAAGGGCTATCGCATTGCGGCCTTCGATCCGCAAGTGACCCAGCAGGTGATGGAAGCCCGGCTTGCGCTGGAATCCATCCTCCTGCGCGACGCGATCGAGAACTGGCGCAGCGGCGTGGAAGACGTCGGTGTGCTGCAGAAGGCGATCGACGAGATGCGCACCTCCGCAAGGGCCGGCAATGTCAGGGCTTCGCTGCTGGCGGATCTGGAGTTTCACCGAAGCATCCGCCTTGCCGCCCGCAACACGATTGTCGGCACCCTCTGGGATACGATTGCCCGGCACGTGATGATCGTCTTCAATCTCGACCGCTACCGCGACAATGATCTCGAGGCGATCCCGAAGCAGCACGAGGAATTTCGCCAGTTCATTCTGGCGGAGGTCGCCAAGCCGTCCTCGCGCTTCGGCGATATTGCCAAGGCGCTCGAGGATCACATGCTGCTGATCGAGCGGACCAAGCGCCGCAACGGGCAATTTTCCTGATCGACGTGCGCGGGCGGCACCAGTCCTGCCCGTGCCGTCACGCTGTCGCCGCCGGCCCTACGTAGACTGTAATCTCCACCTCGACCTTGACATGGGCGGAGCCGAGGCCGGCCACGATCATGCCGGTGTGCGGCGGGCGATGGGCCCCGAAGAAGGCCAGCCGCTCGCGCGTCACCGCCGGCGCATCCTCCCGGTTGACCAGCAGGGTGCTGATCCGGACAACCTCTTCGCGGCGGGCGCCGATATGGGCGAGGATGCGGTCGATGTTGCGATAGATCTGCGCCGCCTGAGCACCCGCATCCTCGCCGCCCACCCAGTTGCCATCGACATCCCGTGCCACCTGTCCCGCCACGAAGGCAAAACCTCCGGCCAGCGCCACATGTTCGTATCCTGCCACGCGGTTGACATCCGCCGGGCTGGTCAGGGTCACTCCCTCATGCATCCCATGCTCCTCCCCCGTCTCTCTCGTGAGAGCAAGCTTACGAAAAATATATTGTAATACAAGTATACAAAAATTATGGTGACTGCATCACAAAACACAAGGAGTAGACCGGTGAGACTGGAAGGAATGGTGGCCGTCATTACGGGTGGCGCCGGCGGCATGGGGCGCGATACGGCGCTGCTGTTTGCCCGCGAAGGTGCCGCGGTGGTGGTGGGCGATGTCAATGACGCGGCGGGTCAGGCCCTTGCCGGCGAAGTGGCCGCCGCGGGCGGGCGGCTTGCCTATGTTCACTGCGATGTTTCGAAGGAAAAGGATGTCGTCGATCTGATTGCCACAGCCGAAACCCGGTTCGGCAAGCTGGACACCATCTTCAACAATGCCGGTGTGGAGCAGCCGGTCACGCCCTCCACGGAGGTGTCGGAAGACCTCTTCGACCGGGTCACCTCGATCAACCTCAAGGGGACCTTCTTCGGCTGCAAGCATGCGCTGCCGGCGCTTTTGCGCAATGGCGGCGGCACCATCGTCAACAATTCCTCCGTCAGCGCCTTTGCCAATGTGGGCGGCAACCTTTCCTATGCGGCATCGAAGGGCGGCATCATGTCGATGACGCGCGTGATCGCCATCGAATATGCCGGGCGCAACATCCGCTGCAACGCGATCAATCCGGGCGTCATCGATACCGACATGAACCGTCGCAACAAGGCGCTTGCCAGCGACCCGGATGCCGTCGAGCAGACGTGGCGTAGCATCACGCCGATGGGCCGCATGGGCACGGGCAACGAGATCGGCGAGGCCGTGCTGTTTCTCGCCTCTGCCCAGTCCTCCTTCGTCACGGGGATCGGTCTCGTCATCGATGGTGGGAGGATTGCCACGTGAGCGGGGTTCTTCAGGGAAAGGTGACGGTCGTCACCGGTGCTGCCCGCGGCCTCGGCCGCGCAATCGCCAGGGCCTATGCGGCGGAGGGCGCGATCGTCTACGCGCTCGATGTGCTGGAGGACGAAGTGGCGACGCTGAGGGCCGAGCCGGGGGATCTGCGTCCCGGTCGTCTCGATCTGGCCGATCCTGCCGATATCGAGCAGGTGATGGCGGCGATCGAGGCGGAGGCGGGTCGGATCGACGTGCTCGTCAACAATGCCGGCATCATCTTCTTCAAGCCGGTGGAAGAGGTGTCGCTCGCCGATTGGGACCTGTTGATGAACATCAACCTGCGCGGGGCCTTTCTCTGCTGCCGGGCGGTGGCGCCGGGCATGAAGGCACGGCGCAGCGGCGCCATCATCAACGTGTCGAGCAATGCCGGCATCAAGGGCGATACGGACGAAAGCGCCTACTGCGCCTCGAAATTCGGGCTGGAAGGTCTGTCGCGGGCGCTGGCCGTGGAGTTTGCCCCCTACAATGTCTCGGTCAATTCGATCACGCCCGGCCATCCCATGCATACGGCGATGAGCGAGATCACCTACAGCGCAGAACTGCGCAAGATCTGGAAGGACCCGATCGAGCTGACGCCGGCCTTCGTCCATCTGGCGCTGCAGGATGCCTCCGGCATCACCGACCAGCGCATCCGTGCCTGGGACATGGTGGTGGAGCTTGGCAAGGGCGGGTGATCCGCCCGCCCGTCTTTTGTCTCTTGTCTTTCGCCTTCGGAAACGGGCAGGGCGGTGGGTATCGACCCACCGCCCTCAAGCCTATCCGATGCTCGTTTCGACGCGGTGCGTGCCGCCTTTTTCCGATTGGGCGATCACGGTGACGCGGCCCTTGCCTTCGATGCGCACCAGCCATTCCACGGGCTTTGCCGTGGCAGACCACTGCTGGCCCCAGGGCGACCACGGATAAAGTCGTTCGTTGCGGCCGGCGAGGTGGCCGAGATCGGTGCGAAGCGGGTTCATCACCAGTTCGCCGCCCTCGATTTCAACGGTGGCGATGACAGGTTTTGCCACGTTGTTGGCAATGGCGACGCTGGAGAGGTTGGTCGGCAGATAGCCGTGATTGCTGATCTCGGCGCGGATCTTGTAGAGGCCGGCGCCCAGCGGCTCCACCGCGACGTGATCGATCTTCACGCGGGGGGCTGCGGCTGCATGCTTCAGGTTGAACAGCACGTTGGTGCGGCAGATCTCTTCCAGCAGGAAACCCGGCGGATTGCGGTAGGTCCAGATATTGACCATGCCGCCGATTTCGATGGGCCCGAGCTGCGGATGGTCGAAGGGCTTCCAGTCGCGCCAGCCTTTGTCCGCCATGTGGGTCTTCACATAGTCATAGACCTTCTGCTGGACGGCCTCGTTGCGGGGATAGAGATTGTAATAGCCTTCCTTCGGCACCCCGGCCGTCCGTTCGAGATCCCAGAGTTCGGTGCCGAAGCTGATGATCCCCATCTCCTCATAGGTCCAGTCCATCAGCCCGCCGCGCCTAACCTTGGTCTTGTCGGGGGTAAAATCCTCGTAGATCGAGACGGTCGGATAGCCGGTGAGTTCGGTGCCCACCTTGCCGATCTCCTTGTAGAGGTTGATATCGGCGGCACTCATGGCGCTGTCCGGCTTGGTCATCGAGGGGCGCATGATGATGCCGCCATGGGTGTGATAGGCGCACATGCCGCAAATATTGGGATGGTCGAGGATCAGCTTCGCCATGGCCGCCGCTTCCGGTTCGGAGAGCGGATGCGTACCGGCGCCATATTCCTGCGGTGACCAGTTGGTGGGGAAGTTGCGGTTCATGTTGCCATCGAAGGGTTTTTCGATCGGCACGTTCACGCCGTCGAAATTGCGGATCGTGCCCTCCGGGTAGAGACGGTAATACTGGCCGCCTTCCTCGCCGGGGCGCCGCTGCACCATGATGTCGGGATTGCTTTCGCTCTTCTTCCATTCGCCCCGGCTGTCGGGAACGCGCATCCAGACCAGAAAGCCGTCGCCGTCGATATCGTCGGGGATCAGGCCCTCGATCCGGTCGAAGCCGGGCAGGAAGCGTCCGTTGCCGCACCAGTTGTAATAGGGTGGCTGCAGCGACAGTTCCGCCCCATCCGGATTGATGCGCGGCAGAATGTAGAAGGCCTGGCTGTCGACCAGCCTTGTCACCTCCTCGTCCCGACCATACTGCGTCAGCAGATGCCAGATGGCGTAGAGTGCTGTGGCGCTGGTTGCGTGTTCTTCCGCGTGGATCTGGGCGTCGATGTAATAGCCCGGCTTTTCGAGCGCCGGTCCCGTCTTCGGATTGCCGATCTCCATCAGCCAGACATCGCGGCCCTGCAGGCTCTTTCCGATGGAGGAGAGGGTTGCAAGCTCGGGATAGGCGGCGGCGAGCGCCTTCAGGCGCTCCGTCATCTCGTCATAGGTATAGTAGCGGTCAAAGGCGATATCGGGCAGGCTCATGATGTCGTGTCCATCCGGAAACTGTGTTGCAGGGCGTCAGGGGGCGGTGCGGATGCAGGCGCTGAAATGGCCGGGGGCAATCTCGTTGAGGGCGGGGATCACCTTGGCGCAATCGGCAATCGCCATCGGGCAGCGGGTGCGGAAGACGCAGCCGCTCGGCGGGTTCAGCGGGCTCGGAATATCGCCCTTCAGGATGATGCGGTTCTTCGGCGCATCCGGATCCGGCTTCGGAACGGCCGACAGCAGCGCCTGGGTATAGGGATTGTTCGGACGGCTGTAGAGCGCCCTGGTGGGCGCTACCTCCATGATCCGCCCGAGATACATCACGATCACCCGGTCGCAGATGTGCTCCACGACCGCCAGATCATGCGCGATGAACAGCATGGTCAGGTTGAACTGTTCCTTGAGGTCATCGAGAAGGTTGATCACCTGGGCCTGGATCGAAACGTCGAGCGCCGAAACCGGCTCGTCCGCGACGATGAAATCGGGCTCGACGGCAAGCGCGCGCGCAATGCCGATGCGCTGCCTCTGGCCGCCCGAGAATTCGTGCGGGAAACGGTCCTGATAGTCCGCCGAGAGGCCCACCTGTTCGAGAAGCGCCACGACGCGGTCCTGCCGCTCGCTGGGGGCGCCGATCCCGTGCACCGAAAGGGCATGCGACAGGATGGTGCGGACCTTCTCGCGCGGATTGAGGCTGGCATAAGGGTCCTGGAAGACGATCTGCATCCTCTTCCGAAAGCGTCGCATCTCCGGGCGCGACAGGAGGTTGAGATTGGTGCCGTCGAAGTCCACCGTCCCGGAGGTCGGTTCGAGAAGCCGAAGGATGGTGCGGCCGACCGTGCTCTTGCCGGAGCCGGATTCCCCGACCAGCCCGACGACCTCGCCACGGTCCACACGAAAGCTGACATCATTGACGGCGTGCACCGAACGGACGACGCGGTTGAGGATGCCGCCCCGCAGAGGGAAGACCTTTCTCAGGTTTTGGACGATCAACAGGGCTTCGGATCGATCCGGCACGTTTGCAGCCTGCATCACGAAACCTTCCTTGTCATGAGTTGGAGTTCCCGCCAGCGGACGCAGCGCACGGCGCGGCCGGGTTCCGGCATGTCCAGTTCCGGTTCGGCGGCGGCGCAAAGGTCCGTGGCGAAGCTGCATCGGGTACGGAAGCGACAGCCGCTTGGCAGCCGCGTCAGCGGCGGCACGTAACCGGGAATGGTCTGCAGCTTTTCGCGACGGTCCGTCGAGCCGAGCCTCGGGATCGACTGCATCAGGCCCGCCGTATAGGGCATCAGGGGGCCGGCGAAGATGTCGCGCACGCTGCCGGTCTCGACCACCTGGCCGGCATACATCACCACCACCCGGTCCGCCATTTCGGCGACCACGCCCAGATCGTGGGTGATGAACACGATCGCCATGCCGAGCTTTTGCTGCAGGTTGCGCATGATGTCGAGGATCTGCGCCTGGATGGTCACGTCGAGCGCCGTCGTCGGTTCGTCGGCAATCAGCACGGAGGGCTCGCAGGAGAGCGCCATGGCAATCATCGCCCGCTGCCGCATGCCGCCCGACATTTCATGCGGATAGCTGTCGGCACGACGCTGCGGTTCGGGAATGCCGACGAGTTCCAGCATCTCGATGGCACGGGCGCGGGCCTGTGCCTTGCTGAGCTTCTGGTGCTGTATGACAACTTCGGCGATCTGCCGGCCGATGGTGTGGACAGGATTGAGGCTCGTCATCGGCTCCTGAAAGATCATGCCAATGTCGTTGCCGCGGACGTCCCGCATCTGCCGCTCCGAAAGGTCAAGCAGGCTCTTGCCGCGCAGCCGGATGTCGCCGGCGGACACGAAGCCCGTCTTCTTCGGCAGGAGCCGCATGATGGAGAGGCTTGTGACCGACTTGCCCGAACCGCTTTCGCCGACGATCGCCAGCGTTTCGCCGCCGTTGACGCTGAAGCTCACGCCGTCGACTGCACGGATGATCTGCCCTTCGCCGGCCAGAAAGCTGGTCTGCAGGCCGGTCACCTCCAGAAGCGGTGGCGCGGATGCGAGAGGGGGTGCTGCGGTCTCGCTCATCGTCGCGTCTCCTGTCTGCCTGTCATGCCACGGCCCTCGCCGCTATTGCGCCCGTCGGAACCGTGTAACGGCCCCAGCCGGGGTCTGTGCTGATCTTTCCGTCCTCGAACACGGTGCGTCCGCGCACCAGGGTGCGGCGGATGGCGCCTTCGAATTCGGCGTTCTGGTAGAGGTGTGAAATGTCGCGTGCGTGGGTGAAGAGCGTCTGCGGGGTAATGCGCGTGCGGCCCTTCAGATCCACGAGCACCAGATCGGCATCGCCACCGACGCGGATTGCACCCTTGTCCGGCAGGTTGAAGCGGCGGGCGGCATTGCCGGACAGCAGTTCCACCATGCGCGGCAGATCCAACCTTTTCCTGCAGACCGCATCCAGCATGGCCGGCAGCATGGTTTCGAGCCCGGGCGAGCCGGGAGGCGCCTTCGGGAAATTGCCGAGATGGGCCTGCTTTTCCGCAAAGGCGAAGGCGGCATGGTCCGTCGTCACGTGATCGATGGTGCCATCGGCAAGCGCTTCCCACAGCGCATCCTGATCGACCTTGCTGCGCACCGGCGGATTGATTTTTGCAAACACGCCCGCCGCCTGCACATCTTCCACGGTTCGCACGAGATAATGCGGGCAGGTCTCCGCCGAAAAGTCGGAGGTTCCCTTGAAGCGGCGCAGCACGTCGACGGTGAGTGCGCTGGTGACGTGCGCGATATGCAGGCGGGCCCCGGCCTGCATGTTCATCAAAAGCAGCTTGGCAACGGCGACGGCCTCACAGATCTCGGGCCGAAGCGCACAATGGGTTGTGGCAAGCGAGGGGTCGAGACCGGCCGCCTCCGCGGCATAATGGGCCAGCAATTGTTCGCTTTCGGCATGCACCACCACCGGCAGGCCGGTGCGTGCCAGCGCCTCAAGCGTTGCAAGCTGGCTTCCCTCGTCTGGAAAGGACAGGCCGGCGAACTCGTCATCGCGTCCGGGCGGGGCGGCGGTCGTGAAGATCTTGAAGGCGATGGCGCCGGCGCTCGCGCTTGCCTCCAGCGCCTTCGCCGAGAGATCTCCCGGCGCGGCATAGAGCGCAAAATCCACCAGCGCCCGGTCTGCGAAATGATCGCGCCGGATCATCACGCGCTCGGCGCTGTTGCAGCAGGGTTTCGAGATCGGCATCTCGAACAGCGTGGTGATGCCACCGGCTGCTGCTGCCCGGGTTTCGCTTTCCACGCTGCCGCGCTCGGGAAAGGCCGGCGCCCGCACATGGCAGTGAATGTCGATCACACCCGGCAGGAGATGCAGTCCGGTGGCATCGATCACGTGGTCTGCTGCAACGGGGGTGCCGGGTGCCACCATGGCTGCGATCTTGCCATGCGCGAGCGCGACGTCGGCGGCTGCGATGCCATCGGAAGACACGATTTGGGCATTGCGGATCAGGGTCTCGTATGCAGCCGTCATTTCAGACCCAGTTCCGTCAATGCCTTGGCCACGCCATCCAGGTTGGTCAGCTTCATGCTGGCATAATTGGGAGCAAGAACGATGCCATCTCCGCCGGCCCGGTAGGTCGCCATCACGCTGCGATAGGCGATGTCGGGCGTGCATTGTGCCTGATCGGCGCGGGTGCGGGGGGCATCCACGCCGATCCCCATGAACACCTTCGCCTTGCCGTTCACCCCGCGCACCGCATCGGCGCACTGGCCCTCCACATAGGTATCGGGATCCATGCCCGTCTGGATGACGCTCGCATAGGGCGCCTCCTTGAGGCCGAGCAGCCGGTAGAGCACGGCGGTTGCCTCGTCTGGCGAGAAATCGCGCAGGATGGTCTTCTGGAAGAAGCCGAGTTCCTTGGCGAACACCTCGCCGGCCTGATGCTGGTAGGTGATGGGTTTCACCCAGTCCGCATAGAGCGTCTGCTCTTCCCAGGGCCACTGCGCCTTGCGGAAGATGTTGAAATGGTTGCGGTTCCAGACATTGAGCCCGAAGGGCAGCGATGGCTTGCACCATTTGACGAGGCCATAAAGCTCGCGATCCAGATCCTTGTTGCGCTCCAGCCAGAAGCGCTCCCAGATCAGCGCCTCGGGATTGGCAAGTAGGGTGCGCAGGAAGGTGATGAAGGCGCCGTCCGCAAAACTCTTGCCGGCCTTCGCCTCCTGCATGAAGTCATAGAGGTTGAGGAGGGCCTTGCGGCAGGCCTCCACGTCGATGCCGCGTTCCATCGCCTCGCGTCGGGCATGGCTGGAAAAATCGCCGGGTGCACCGCCCTGGATCAGCGTGTCGAGCGGCGAGTTGCGCTCGTTGCACCACATCACGCCGTCGATCGGATGGTTTCGCACCTGATCCTCGATCATCGAGAGAATCCAGTTGCGATAGCCGGGATGGCTGGTCGAGGGATCGGAGCCGATGCGACCGAAGATGTCGATTTCCATCGCCTGGGCGAGGTTGGGAATATCGACGGTGTTAACGGAGCCGTGGCCGGTATATTTGAAGAAGGGCTCCATCAGTTCGATATAGACCTTCATGCCGCGTGCATGGGCCGCCGGCAGGACCATCTTCAGGATGTCCTTGCCGTCGAATTGCGGGTCGCGGGTGCGATAATCCTTCATGAAGGTGCCGCCATAATAGGCAGGGTCGGGGTCGAAATAGGCGCCGCCCGTCATCGCGAAGGGCTCCGGCACGCCATGGTCCGGCCAGCCGTCGAGCTGCCAGGAAATCGAGCGACCGGTCTTCAGACCGAGCCACGAGACGGTGCCGAGCATCAGCACGTTGACGCCCACCCGGTTCTGCAGCGTATCGAGAACGGCCTCGACGCCCTCGTCGAGAAAGCTGATCGGGCTGATCTGGATGCCGACGAATTTTTGGCTCGGATCGGGTTTTCCGGTCATGCCGCGGCCTTTCCATGGCTGGCGATGAAGGTTTTCATGCGGGAGACGGCTTCCTTGATGCGCGGCAGCGGCTGGAGGAAGGAGATGCGGATGTAATCCGGGTTCGCATCGCCGAACATGGTGCCGGGAAAGAGCATCACGCCCGTTTCGCGCAGCAGCTTCTCGCAGAATTCCGGCGTCGGCATGCCGGTGGAGGAAACGTTGGTATAGACGTAGAAGGCGCCGCCCGGATCTCCGTAGGTCAAACCCATCTCGTCGAGCGCCGGCAGAAGATAGGCGCGTCGCGCGGCATATTCGGCAATCATCGCCTCGATCGGCTCCTGCGGACCGGTCAACGCGGCAAGGGCCGCATGCTGCGAGATGGTGCAGGTATTGATCGAGAGCGTGTGGCGCACTTCCACGATCCTTGCAACATAATCGGAGGGGGCCGCCAGATAGCCGACTCGCCAGCCGGTCATCGCATAGGTCTTGGAGAAGCCGTTGAGGGTGATCGTCCGGTCCTTCATGCCGGGCAGGCTTGCGATCGCCAGATGCGCGTGGCCCTCGTAGATGATGCGGGCATAGATCTCGTCGGAAACGATGAGGAGATTGTGCCTGACAGCGAGATCGGCGATCTCCCGGATCACGGCGGGCGGCGTCACCGCCCCTGTCGGGTTGTTGGGGGAGACCAGCACGAACATTTTCGTGCGCGGCGTGATGCGCTTTTCGATCTCGGCAACGTCGAGCGCGAAATCGTTTTTCTCGTAGGTCGGAACCGGAACCGGCACGCCCCCCGCCAGCCGCACGGCCGTGTCATAGGTGGTGAAGCGCGGCGAGGTGATCAGAACCTCGTCGCCCGCGCCGATCAGCGTCAGCATGATCAGCGTGATCGATTCCTGCACGCCGGCGGTGACGACGATGTCGTCGGCGCCGTAGGCAAGCCCGTATTGCCGGTTGAGATCGGCAGCGATTGCCTCGCGCAGCGCCGGAATGCCGGTCGGGCCGGTGTAATGGTGCTGGTTGTCGTGGATTGCGCGGATCGCGGCCTCGGCAATATGGGCGGGGGTGTGAAAATCCGGGTCGCCGCGACCCATGGCAATCACATCCGGCAGGCCGGCGGCGATGGCGAGCATCTTGCTGCGAAAGGCACCATCTTCCTCGGTGATGCGGTCGGTGAGGCAGTCTGTGACGAAACTCATGGGATCAATGCATCCGTTTTCCGGCAATGAAGGTCATGGCGATCTTTTCCAGCGCAAACAGGTCCTCGTCCGGCTTGCCGTCAACGACGATCAGGTCCGCGTCCTTGCCCGTCTCCACGGTGCCGATCAGGTGGTCCATCTTCGACAGTTTTGCGCCGCGGATGGTGATGGCCCTCAGGGCATCCAGACGGTCGGGGCAGACGCCGACCTCGACCATGAAATCAAGTTCCGGCGCAATCGAGCTGTGTTCCACGGCGGGGCTTCCGGCATCGGTGCCGAAGACGATCGGAACGCCGGCCTTTGCCGCGCGCACCAGCCCGCCGAAGCGCGACTTGTCGGCCACCGCCTTCTGCCGCTCGAGGATCTTCCATTCCGGGATGCCGAATTTTCGGGCGATCTCCGGCTTCGACTGCATGACCAGCGCCGAAAAGGTGGTGACGATGGGTATCTTCTTGTCGAGGAGGATCTGGATCGTCTCGTCGCTCATCGAGCCGCCATGCTCGACGCAGTCCACGCCGAATTCTGCAACGCGGCGGATGCAGGCGTCATAGGTCGCGTGCGCCGTGACCGGCAGGCGGTGCCGGTGCGCTTCGTCGATCAGCGCCTCCAGCTCGGCATCGGTGAATTCCAGCGTGTCGTGGCAGGCCATGATCTTGATGAGATCGGCGCCGCCCTTCAGCTGGTCGCGCACGGCGCGGCGCATCTCGTCGGCACCGCTCGCCTCCCGGCAGACCCAGTAGGTGTGGCCGCCGGTCTGGATGATGGCCTCACCGCTCACCTTGAGGCGCGGGCCGGGAAAGATGCCCTGTGCGACCGCCTGCTTGGTGAAGAGATTGGCGTTGTGGACGCCGAGATCGCGCACCAGCGTGATGCCCGATTGCAGGCTGCGCAGCATGTTGCCGGCCGCCTTGTAGGCGCGGATTTCCGGGCTGTCATACATGGACTGGAAGGAGAGTTCGTGGATGCCGTCCCAGGAGAGATGCGCATGGGAATTGATCATGCCGGGCATGATTGTCTTGCCCCCGGTGTCGATCACCTCGGCACCCTCCGGCATTGCGGTGAGATCCGCGCGCTGCCCGACCGCCGTGATGCGGCCGCCCTGCACCTCGACGAAACCGTCCTCGATGATCTCGTCATCGACGGCGGTGATGATGCGCCCCAGAAGCACCCGGTGCGGGGCAGGGATGTCGAACATCGGCTTGATGATCTTGGTATAGTGCCAGGCTGCGGGTTCGGGCATGGTCAAAACCTCCGGAAGGGTGGGAATGCGCGATTGCGCGCGTTGTGTTGGGGCGCCTTGGCGGGCGCGGCCTGTGCGGGCGCGCTCACAGCACGTGCTCGTGGTAGGGGCCGATGACGTCGATGCGGGAAGAGACGCCGAGTTCGCGGCCGAGCGCCAGAAGGTCGGCCAGCACCTCGTCATCCAGCGGCACGCCGTCCGCGGATTTGCGAGCGACGCGGCGCGCCTCCTGTTCGCCGGGCAGCAGGATTTCGGAAAAGCCCGGCCGTGTCTTGCGGCTCTTCACCATGCCGGCGAACTCGTCCATGCGCGCCCGAAAAGTGTCGAGCGGCATGAACCATTCGATGTCGATGGCGGTCAGCGCATGGGAGACGTCAAGGCGTGCCGGATCGGCATAGGGAGTGAGCCCGAAGCCGCCGCCACCGATCACGCCGGTCAAAACGTCGGTCATGAAGGCAAGGCCGTAGCCCTTGTATTCGCCGATGGCGAGCAGCGCGCCCTTCATGGCGGCATCGGGATCGTCGGTCACCTCGCCGTCCGGGGTCAGTGCCCAGTCGAGCGGCATTTTCCGGCCCTCGCGTGAGCGCCACAGCATCATGCCCTTGCCGGCGGTCGTCAGGGCAAAGTCCATCACGACAGGAAAGCCGAGGCCGGTCGGCGCGGCAATCCCCCAGGGATTGGTGCCGACGGCGCCCTCGCGGGCACCCCAGGGGGCCATTTCTGGTCCCGCGTTCGTATAGGCGATGCCGATGCAGCCGGCTTCTTCTGCCTGACAGGCATGCACGGCGGACGAACCGTAATGCGTGGAATTGCGCACGATCACCTGGCCGATGCCGCAGGTCTTCGATTTCTCGATGGCAAGTTTCATGGCGCGCGCCGCCGCCACGGTGCCGATGCCGTTATGCGCATCCACCAAAGCAAGCGCCGGACTTTCCTTGACGACTTCGAAGAGCGCACGCGGATCGACCAGCTTCTGGCTGATGCGTTCCTGATAGCGGCGCAGGCGCCGCACGCCCTGTCCGTGGCCCGGATGGAAGCGCAGTTCGGAAAAGATCAGCGCATCGGCAAAGATCCGGGCATCCTCAGCGCTGAGCCCCAGAACCTCGAAACCCTCGGTCATGAAGCCGGACAGGCTTTGTCTGTCGACGCTGGTCATGGAAATCGGCATCGTCAGGGCTCCAGCGCAAGAAGGGTTGCAATATTGGTGCCGGGCGCTGCAAACGACCCGAGTTCGCCCTTCGGCGCCGTCATGATGACGGTGAGCCCCGGGCCGTAGCCGGCGCGCGGACCGTCGGTCTGGCCAACGACGCCGATGCCGAGTGCGCCGCGCAGATAGCCGTGATTGTAGCGGCTGTCGGTGTTCTCGATCGCCACCACGTCGCCGAGCCGCAGCGAAGAAAGCCCGGCCTTTTCCACCTCGGCGCGATCCGTCGTCTGGATGTGCAGGCTGCCGCCTTCACTGGTGAGACCGGCGCCAGCACCAACGAGATGGGCCGGAACGGTCGCGACGACGCCGATCTTCAACACGCCGTCTTCCACCGTCTTCGGCAGCGCCTTCAAAAGCGCCGGAGAGAGGCCCTTGCAGGCAACCGCCGCATGACCACGGATCTCCATGCCGGTGCCGAGCGCGCGCACCACGATCTGGTCACCGACCGCCATCTTGCGGCGAACCTCGACCGGGAAATGCACGATCACCTGTTCGGAGAAGCGCCCGGACTTGCCGGTGACCACACCCTTGGCGCCCTGCGCCTGCCCGGTCATCACCATGGCGGTGTTGCCGAGGCAGGCAAACACGTTCAGCCCGCGGTTCTTGAGGTCATCCGTGCCCTTGATCGAAATACCGGGATGGATGCAGTCGGCCGCCCAGCCGAAGGCGCGATCCCCGACGGAGACGTTGTAGACGATGCCGCCGAAGGTCGGTAGCAGGAAGGGCGTGCCGTCGGCTGCAAGCCTATAAGGTTCGGCCGGAAGCCCGGGAAAGCCCGGATGCGCGATGGCGCCGCCAACCGAGACGGAAACCAGATCGGCCTCGTTCAACTCAATGCTCATGCGCGGGCTCCGATCGAGAAATAGTCGGCAATGTTGGCGGTGGGATCGATGTGGAAGGTGATGCCGCCGATGGCTGCGGTCATCAGGGTCAGAATGCCGGGACCGTGGCCGGTCATGACGGAATCGCCGTGGATGCAGAGCGCGATCGACACCGCGCCTTCGCGGTAGGATCGGCCGAAATGGTGATCGGCATGGTGGATGGCGATGAGATCGCCGAGCCGCATCCGGTCGATGCCGAGATCGGCCATCAGCTGGCGGTCGCCGCTCATCAGGTCCTGGTCGACATATTCGGAATTCAGTTCGGCGCCCGATCCCATGATGTCGATCGGCAGTTCCATGGCAACCGGCACATGCAGGGTGCCGTCCTTGCCGCGCGTCAGGCGCAGCGCCTGCAGCAGGCGCGGACTGGTCTTCTTGAATTCGACATAGGGAAAATCGGCAAGCGCAATGCCACGCCCCTTGGCCATGATCTGGATCTGGTCGCCGATGTTGAGCTTCTCGTTCACCTCGTCCGGGAAATCGACCAGCAGCCGCGCATGTTCGCCGGTCACCACGCCGCGTGCCCCCTTGGCAAGGCCCGAGGTCACCATGGCTTCGTTGCCGATGCAGGTGAGATAGTGCAGGGCGAAATCGGATTTCTCGTCTGGGTGGGCAATGGAGACGCCGGGCTCGACATGGTCGCCCGCCCAGCCGAAGGCACGGTCGCCGACGCGGGCATTGTAGGTCACCCCGTACATGCCGGGCAGCATGACGCCGCGGCCGTCGGGATGGTGGAGATAGCCTCCGGGCCGCAGCGCCGGCTGGCTGACATAGCCGCACACGGCCATCTCCACGAGGCTGTCCTCGTTGCTCTTCAGGTCACTCAATTTCCGTTCCCCTTCGGCTGTTTTCCGCCGTTCGAAAAAGTTCCGGAGCGCTCGCTTGACAGCTGGTGATTTTCCGGATCAGTATCTGCGCATCGATTGTCGACTGTATACAAGCACACAGAATGCATATTGAAATTTAGACGTCAAGCGTCCAGTTGGCCACGATAAAGAAATGCAAATAACAGAGGGGTGCGAGGCGATCGTCTCGTAGAAACAATGAGTTATGCGGATTTTATGGACGCGATGGGCCAGGTCAACGACCTGCTGAACGCGGAATCGATCCTGAAGTGGGACGCCCGGACCATGATGCCGCCCGGCGGCGCCGTGACACGCGGCAAGCAGGTCTCGACGCTCGCGGTCCTCGCCCGCGACCTGCTGGTGTCAGACGATACCCGACGCAAACTCGACGCGGCCGCACGGGAGATGGCGGCCAAGCCGGAGGATGCCGTCGAGCAGGTGATGATCGCCCAGGCCCGCGCGGCGATCGACTACCATCTCGCCATTCCCGCAAGCCTTCTGCAGCGGCGCACCGAACTCGGCTCCATCGGCCAGGTTGTCTGGGCGAAGGCGCGGGCGGAGAACGATTTTGCCTCCTTCGCGCCGATCCTCGAGCAGACGGTGGCGCTGAACCGCGAGATGGCCGAGGTGATCGGCTATTCGGAGCATCCCTATGATGCACTGATGTTTCGCTTTGAGCCGGGCGAGACGGTGGCGACGCTGAAGACGCTGTTTGGCCGCCTGCGCGAGGCGCTTCTGCCGCTGGTCCGCGCCATCGGCGAGAAGCCGGAGCCGCGCTTCGATTTCCTGAGGCGCCACTACCCCATCGACCGGCAGCACCAGTTTGCCCTGAAGATGGCGGAGACGGTGGGCTATGATCTGAACCGTGGTCGCCTCGACACCACTGTCCACCCGTTCGAGGTGTCCTTCACCCGCAACGACGTGCGCATCACCACGCGATTCAATCCGACCTACATGCCGGCAAGCCTGTTCGGCGCGCTGCATGAGGCAGGCCACGGGCTTTACGAGCAGGGCGTCGACGAGGCCTATACGCGCACTCCGTTCGCCACGGATCTCGTGGGCCTCTATGCGGTGGGCGGCGTCTCCTTCGGCGCGCATGAAAGCCAGTCGCGCCTCTGGGAGAACCATGTCGGCCGCGCCCGCGCTTTCTGGAACATCCATTTTGCAACAGCGCAGGAATTCTATCCCGAGCAGCTTGGCGATGTCACGGCCGAGGAATTCTACCGGGCCATCAACCGCTGCAAGCCGGGCTTTATCCGGGTCGAGGCGGATGAACTGACCTATGATTTCCACGTGATGCTGCGCACCGACATCGAGGCGGCGCTGATCGACGGTTCGCTGAAGGTAAAGGACCTGCCGGAGGCCTGGAACGCCAAGATCAAGGAGTACCTGGGTCTTGATGTGCCCAATGATACGCTGGGCGTGCTGCAGGACGTGCACTGGTCGTCCGGGCAGATCGGCACCTTCTGCAACTATACGATCGGCAATGTGATGGCCGGCCAGCTGTTCGAGACGGCAAGCCGCGATCCCGTCATCGCCGAAGGGCTCTCCAGCGGCAATTACGATCCGCTGCGCGCCTTCATGGTGGAGCATGTGCACCAGCACGGCCGCCGCTATTCGCGCGACACGCTGCTCGTCAAGGCAACCGGCCGGCCGCTCGATCCGGAACCCTACATCGCCCACCTCACGCGCAAATATTCCGAGCTTTACGAACTGTAAGGGAGGGCAGCCATGTCCGAGAACCAGCCACTGTCCGGACGCCTTGCCGACCGCGTGAAGCTTCGGGAAGAGCATGTCATTACCCGCATGGCCGATATTGCGGAAAAGCTGACGGATGTGATCCGCCTTGGCCGAGGCGATCCCGATCTCGACACACCCGCCCATATCGTCAAGGCGGGGCAGGATGCGCTCGGGCGGGGCGAGACCCATTACGGCCATCCACTCGGCTTGCCGGCGCTGCGCCAGGCGATTGCCGAAAACATCAGGGCGCATGGCGGCGCCGATTACGCGCCGGACGAGATCGTCGTCACCCCCGGTGGTCAGCACGCGATGTTCGTCATCGCGCTTGCCCTTTTGAACCCCGGCGACGAGATCATCGTGCCGTGCCCGGGCTACAATCCCTATAGCCAGGCCGCCGAACTCTCTTCGGCGGAGGTGGTGCCGGTGCGCATGAGCATGGACACCAATTTCACACTGACGGCGGCGATGATCGAGGCGCATATCACGCCGCGCAGCAAGGTTCTGGTGCTGATCAATCCGAACAACCCGACCGGCACGGTGACGCCGCCGGACGAGGTGGAACGGATCGCCAAACTCGCCATCAAGCATGACCTGATCGTCATTTCCGACGAAATCTATGCCCGCCTCGTCTATGGCAACCAGCGCATCCAGCCGGTGGCGGCGCTACCGGGCATGCGCGAGCGGACAATTACGCTCTCGGGCTTTTCCAAGGCCTATGCCATGACCGGCTGGCGCGTCGGCTATTTCGCCGGGCCGAAGGCGCTGATCACGGCGATGGCCGAGATCAACCATGCCTTTGCCATTTCGACGGCATCCGTCAGCCAGCACGCGGCACTCGCAGCCCTCACTGGCCCGCAGGACTGCGTCGAGGAGATGCGCCTGATCTATGACGAGCGCCGCAAGGCGCTCTGCGAGGGCCTTGATCGCATCGGCATTCCCTATGCCGAGCCGCAGGGTGCCTTCTATGTCTATGCCAATGTCTCGGTGGTGGGCATCCCGGCCAGTCTCTTCTGCGAGCGCCTGCTCGCCGAAGGCCGGGTAATGATCTATCCCGGCCGCATTTACGGCGACTACACGGATGATTTCGTCCGCATGTCGCTGACCCAGCCCGTGGAACGCATCCGCGAGGCAATGACCCGCATCCAGACCGTCGTCCATGCCATCCGGTCCGAGCGCTCCGCGCCAGCCGCCTGAAGAGAGGTTCTCATGTCCGTCAAGTCAGACAATCCCAACGTCAAGTCCATCAAGCACATGGCCTTTGCCGTGCGTGACGCCAAGGCCGCGCTGGAAAACTATGCCAAGTTCCTCGACGTGCCCGCCGAGACGGCGCTGATCGACTACCCGAAGTCGAAGAACCGCGTCGCGCTCTTCAATCTCGGCGGAATCGAATACCAGCTCTGCCAGTCGCTGGAGGAGGGCGGTCGCTTCGATGCGTGGATCAAGGAGCGCGGCGCCGAGGGCCTGCATCACATCTGCTACGAGGTGGAGAACATCGACCAGGCGCTCGACCACGCCAAGGAACAGGGCGCGGAACTGCGCATCTGCAAGGCCTGCGGCGTCTATGGCTCGCACCCGCACCCGGAAGGCTATGTCGCCTTCCTCGACAATGATGCCGGCGGCATCGAGATCGAGTTCATGCAGGTCTACACGCCCGAAGAGCTTGAAAAGTATAATCAGTACAAGGGTATCTGAGCATGTCGGAAGCCAAGACCGTTACCGTTGGTACTGCAACCGCAAGGCCCGGCGAAGTGGTGCGCGGGTTCATTCCCGTCACCGAGCTTGCCGGCGGCTCGAAGGTTGAAATCCCGCTGGTCATCGTCAACGGCGTCAAGCCCGGCCCGGTATTCTGGGTGGATGGCGCGATCCATGGCGACGAGCCGGAAGGACCGCTTGCCTGCGCCATTGCGCTGAAGGAAGTCGATCCGCAGCAACTGTCCGGCACGCTCGTGATGGTGCCGGTCATGAACGTGATGGCGTTCGAGAACGCCAATCGCGGCAATCCGCTCGACACCTTCTCCTTCGACATGAACCGTATCTATCCCGGTCGTGCCAACGGTTATCTCTCCGAACGGGTGGCCTGGGCGCATTCGCAATGGATGAGCAAGGTCGCCGATTTCGAGATCTCCATCCATTCCGGCGGCGCGCATTCCTTCCTCGCCAAGGCGATCTTCGTGGACGAAAGCCCGGCCTCGGTCGAACTGGCCATGGCCATGGGCGAGGGCTGGGGCTGCATCATGTCCAACTTCCTGCCCAAGGGCTCGCCCATGGCGCAGATGAAGGAGATCGGCAAGACGGGCATCACCGTCGAGCTTGGCGGACGCTCCGCCACCTCGCCGGAACGCTTTGCCCATGTCGCCCGCGAACTGGCGAACTCGATCCTCAACATCCTCAGGCACTACAAGATGTATCCGGGGACCGCGACCTATCCGACGGATGCGACGAAGGGCCAGCAGGAGGCGCTGCTGGCGCCTGCCTCCGGCATCTTCATTCCGACGCCCGGCGTGGATTTCCTCAAGCCCATGACCAAGGGGCAGTCGATTGCCCGGATCGTCAACATCTTCGGGGATGAACTTGCCGAACTCGTGGCGCCTGCCGATGGCATGATCTTTGGTCTGAGAGCCCTGCCGAACGTCAACACCGGCGACTGGTGCTGCTTCTTCAACAAGGTCGAGGGAGCGCGCGTCTGGCCGGCGTGAGCCGGCAGGGCGTCAGGGGGCACCATGCGAGATTTCATCGGATATGCCAATCGACCTCCTCAGTTCCGCTGGCCGGGTGACAGCGGCCTCGCGGTCAACATCGTCCTGAACTACGAGGAGGGATCGGAATATTCGGTCGCGGACGGTGATGGCCGTTCGGAAACCGCGCTGCTGGAGATCAACCAGCCGCGCGTGCCCCCCGGCGATCGCGATCTCGCATCCGAAAGCATGTATGAATATGGCAGCCGTGTCGGCTTCTGGCGTCTGCACCGGCTGTTTACCGAGCGCAATCTGCCGCTGACGGTGTTTGCCAGCGCCCAGGCGCTGGAGCGCAATGCAGAGGTGGCAGCGGCCATTGCCCGCACCGACTGGGACATTGCCTGCCACGGATGGCGGTGGGTGGAGCATTACCGGCTGGACGAGGCGACCGAGCGCGAGCATATCGCCCGCGCCTTCGACAGTATCGTTGCAACCGTGGGCCGTCCGCCCGCCGGCTGGTATTCCCGCTACAGCCGCAGTGCCGCGACCCGGCGGCTGGTGGTCGAGCATGGCGGCTATGACTATGACAGCGATGCCTATAATGACGAGGTGCCCTACTGGGTCCGCGTCGATGGACGCCCGCATCTTGTCGTTCCCTATTCTCTCGTCACCAATGACGCCAAGTTCGTACAGGGCGGCTGGGTCACAGGCCGCAGCTATGCGGAATTCCTGATCGAAACCTTCGACATGCTGCTGAAGGAAAGCCGGTCGCAGCCGCGCATGATGTCGGTCGGCCTGCATCCGCGGGTGATCGGTCATCCCGGCCGCGCCTCCGGTCTCGAACGTTTTCTCGATCACGTGGCGGGCTGTGAGGGCGTCTGGATGGCGCGGCGGCAGGATATCGCCCGCCACTGCAAGGCCGAAATGCCCTTCGACGCGCTGGCTGCAAAGGAGAGCACATGAATTTCGTGCCTCTGGAGCAGGGACTATCCGCGCAGGATTTTGCGCCGTTCGGCGGCTTCATAGACAGGCCGGGCGTGATCGGCGATCGGCGGTTCTATTCGGACTGGCTGGGTGCGGCCCGCCCGGACTGCGCACCGGTGCTGCACACCAACCGCATTGCTCCCAGCGAATGCCCGGTCGCGCTCGACAGCCTGGAACATCACCCGCACGCGGCCCAGGTTTTTCTGCCTCTCGATGTATCGCGCTATCTGGTGATGGTGGCGCCCTCCGATGCGGACGGTCGGCCCCTGATCAGCGCGCTCAGGGCCTTCGTGATGCCGGGCTCCCTCGGCGTCGTCTACCGGCCCGGCATCTGGCATGCGGGCGCCCGTGTTCTGGATCGCGAGGGCAGTTTTGCCGTGCTGATGTGGCGCGGTTCGCAAAACGACGACGTGCATCTGCCGATCGCGCGGCTTCTCGTCGGCCCGGACCCGGAGAAGGCGATGGTAGGAGGCGCGCATGGTTGAGCCACAGGCCGATATCGCCCGTATCGAAAGCCTGCCGCTGAGGCTGGTGGTGGCCGACATGCTGCGCACCGGCATCGTGGAGGGCCGGTTGCGGCCCGGCACGCCGATCGTCGAGGCGGCGCTAGCGGAGCAGCTGAACGTGTCGCGCGCGCCGGTGCGCGAAGCGATCCAGATCCTCGAAGCCGACGGGCTGATCGACAACCTTCCCTACAAGGGCAAGCGGGTAAAGCCGCTGACGGCCAAATCCGTCGAGGAAATCTACAGCATCCGCGAGCAGTTCGAGGCCTTCGCCGTCCGGCGTATCATCGAGAGCGGCGCGGATGTTAGCCCGCTGAGCGAGCATGTGTCGGCGATGTTTGCCGCAGCCGATGCGGCCGATCTCGTGGCCCTGATTGCCGCCGATGCCGCCTTTCATCGCACCCTCATCCGGCTTGCCGATCACGGCCTGCTGCTGACGCTCTGGGATCATCTGGCGCTGCGCATCCGGCAGATCATGGCTCTGCGCAATCGCGCCAATGCGGACCTGCGCCAGGTTGCGGCCAATCATCCGCCGATCGTGGAGGCACTTACCGCCCGCGACCTGGACCGTGTGCTCTCTCTTGTGTCGCAGCACAGCCGATCCGCCTCGGAAATCGACCTGAAATGGCTGGAGGTCGCGCCATGACCCGGCCCGGTATTCTCATCACCGGTGGCGGCGGTTTCGTCGGCTCGCATCTGGCCGAGGGGTTTTGGGCGCTGGGCTATCCGGTCACGGCGCTCGATCGCGCCTTCGATGCCGCGACGCGAAGCCGGCTTGCCGGCATCCGGTTGATCGAGGCGGAGTTGACCGCTGAGACACTGCGGGCCGCGATGGACGAGACCATCGGCATCGTCATCCATGGTGCGGCGCTGACAACGCCGCCGGAATGCCTCGGGATCTCCGAGATTGCCCATGTGCGGGACAACGTCACCCTGCTGATCGATTGCCTCGATCAGGCCGTGGCGCGGGGGATCGGCTGCTTCATCTTTCTGTCCTCGTCCGGTGTCTTCGCCTTTGATGAGGCCGAACTGCTGGATGAGGCCGTCGCGCCGCAGGGCACGTCCGCCTATGCGCTGGCAAAGCGTGCCGGCGAAGTGATCGCCCTGGCGCGGCCGGAAACGCTCGTGCTGCGGCTTGGGCCGCTCTACGGACCGCACGAGGAAAGCCGCCCGACACGTCGCTTCGTCTCGCCGGTCCGCCAATGGCTCGACGCTGCGCAGAAGGGAATGCCGCTTGACGTCGCTAGTCCGCAATCGCGGCGCGACTGGACCTTCCTGCCGGATCTTTCCGCAGCGATCGACCGCCTGATCCGCGCAGAGGCGCGCGGCCTCATGCATCTGACATCCGGGGAGATCATCTCCGATCTCGCACTTGCCGAAACGATTGCCGCGCGCACGCCCGGCCTAGTCGCGGAGCGTGCAGACGAAACCGGGCCAAGGCGGGTGCCGATGGTCTCGCGCCGCCCGGATCTTAAGGGCTTTGCCTGGACGCCGCTGGAGCGCGGCCTGCACCTGATGTCGGAGGTTCGCTCATGACGCCGCTGCGTTTCATCATCGTCGGCCTCGGCGCCCGCGCCCAGTACTGGATCAAGGTCCTGCAGGCCAATGCCGATTGCCGGATCGTCGGCCTCATCGACCCGCTGGAGGCCAACCGCACCCGCGCCGCAGACCAGTGCCCGGATGCGGTGACCGGCGCGGATCTGACGCTGATCGACCATCTTCCGGCCGATGCGGTGCTGCTCTGCACGCCGCCTACCGGGCGTGAAGCGCAGATCGAGGCCTGCTGCCGTGCAGGCCTGCCGATCCTTGCCGAAAAACCGCTGGCGGACAGCGTGCCTCGCGCTCGCGATTATGTCGCCATGGCGGAATCCGCCGGCGTGCCGCTGATGGTGGTGCTCAACTTCCGCTATCTGCCGGTTACGCGCCAGGCGCTGCGTCTGTTTGCCGACGAGGTCGGGCAACCCGCATTCTCGCGCTTCACCTACGAGCGCTGGCGGGATGGTTACCTGCCGCATCTCAACAAGTACCCGCTCACCATGCAGCATCCGATGCTCTGGGAGCAGTCGATCCATCATTTCGACCTGATGCGTTTCGTCTATGGTGCGGAGCCCGTGTCGATCTATGCCCGCACCTTCAATCCGCCGTGGTCGATGTATGCCGATGACGCCAATGTCAGCGCCATCATCACCTTCGCCAATGGTGTCGTCACCGAATACCAGGGCACATGGCAGGGCAACTGGAGCGTACCCGGCTTCGAATGGCGTCATGATTGCGCAGAAGGCGTAGTCATCCAGAAGGATCAGTTCGGATCGCTGGGTTTTGCCCGGCGTGCAGAGGGCGCCCTGACCGAGGTGCCGCTGCCGGCCTACCGGCAGTGGATCGACGATGCCTCCGCACTCCTCATCCGTTTCGTCGCAGCCCTTCGGGGCGAGGGCCCGCTCGAGTGTTCGGGCCGCGACCATCTCCATTCGCTCCAGATGGTGGAAGCCTGCATTCAGTCCTCCCGGACAGGGCAAGCCATCCAGATTGCCGATCTCATGACGTGACGGGGCGATCGATCGGCCAAAGCAGACAAGCCAAGAATAACCACAGAGGGCAAGGAACTTCAGAAATGGGAAAGAACGGTCTTTTCATTGCCGGGTTGGCGGCCCTTATGGCCTCCGCCAGCATCGCCTCCGCCGCGCCGCCGGATGACACGCTCGTCCTCGGCATTTCCGCGGACGCAACCACCTTCGATCCGGCCGCCATCAGCAGCCGCGACAATTCCAACATCGCCAAGCATATCTTCGGCACGCTCTATGAGGTGAGCGCGACCGGCGAAATCGTGCCGCAGATGGCCGAATCCTACAAGGAAGCGCCGGACGGTCTGTCCTATACCTACAAGCTGAAACCCGGCCTCACCTGCGAGGACGGCGAGGCCTTCACCGCCGAGGATGCCGCCTATTCCTTCAACCGCGCTGCAGACCCCGCCAACAAGTTCACCGGCAACACGCCGGGCTTCGTCTATTCCTCCATCGCCTTCAAGGGCGCGGAAGCGGTGTCGGACCTCGAGGTCAAGGTCAAGCTCGGCCAGAAGAACCCGGTCTCCTTCGGCCTGATCGCCGAAGTCTTCATGCACTGCAAGAACAGCTACGAGAAGATGAGCCTGCAGGATGCCGCCACCAAGCCGGTGGCATCCGGTCCCTATCGTCTCGTTTCCTGGGATCGCGGCTCCAAGATCGTGCTGGAGAAGCGCCAGGAGCCGGCAACCTTCAAGACGATCGTCTGGCGGGTCATTCCGGAAGCCTCGACGCGCACCGCCGAACTGATGGCGGGTAATGTCGACATCATCACCAATGTCGCGCCCGATCAGGTCGAGACGATCAACAAGTCCGGCGTCGCCGAGGTGAAGAGCGTTGCCGGCACGCGCCGCATCTATGTGGGCTTCAACCTGCGCGACGATTTTGCCAAAACCCCGGCCGGTGCGGCCATCCAGAAGACGGATGTCCGCAAGGCGCTTCAATACGCGATCGATGTGCCGGCGATCTGCAAGCAACTCTTGAACTTCGAGTGCACCCGCGCCACCGGCCTCGTCAATCCGCCGAATGCCAATCCGGCGCTAAAACCCTATCCCTATGATCCCGACCAGGCGGAAAAGCTGCTGGATGCCGCAGGCTATCCGCGGGGCGCCGATGGCACCCGTTTCACGATCAAGATGCAGGCGCCGCGCGGCCGCTATCTGAACGATGCCAATGTGGCGCTCGCCATCGGTCAGTATCTGAGCGATGTCGGCGTCAAGACGGATGTCGAACTGCTGGAGTGGTCGTCGGTATACGTGCCGCTGATTTCCAAGCACGATGCAGGCCCGCTGTTCCTCCTCGGCAGCGGCGGTGCCACCTGGTCGGCGCTCTACGACATGACCGATCTATCAACGCCGACCGCCGGCACGAACTACACCTCCTGGAGCAATCCGGCCTGGTTCGACGGCTGGGCCAAGATTGCGGCCGCCGGCTCGGCTGCCGACCAGCGCAAGATCATCGACCAGATGCTGGACGTTTTCTACAACGACCCGCCGTGGCTGATGCTCTACTTTCAGCCGGATTTCTACGGCGTTTCCAAGCGCGTCGCCTTTGCGCCGCGGCGCGACGAGAAGGTCTATCTCTTCGACGCCAAGCTGAACAAGTGATCGGATGACAGTCGCCGCCGCTCTTTTCGTCAGGGGCGGCGGCGATCGGGACTGCATGGGCATAATCAAAGACAAAAACGTCTTGAAGGGGAACCCACGATGACAAGCCTGATCCGCATCCTGGCAACGGGCTGCGCCTTGCTCTGCGGCCTTGCCGCCGCGCAGGCCGCACCGCCGCCAGACACACTGGTGGTCGGCCTCAGCGCCGACGCTTCCACATTCGATCCCGCCCAGATTTCCAGCCGGGATAACGCCAATATCGCCAAGCACATTTTCGCAACGCTCTACACCGTCAACTTCGAGGGCGAGATCAAGCCGTATCTTGCGGAGAAAACCGATGTGAGTGCCGACGGCCTCTCCTATCTCGTCAAGATCAAGCCGAACCTCACCTGCGACAACGGCGAGGCGCTGACAGCAGAGGATGTCGCCTATTCTTTCAACCGGCCGGCGGACAAGTCCAAGAAGTTCACCGGCAATTCGGCAGGCTTCGTGTTTCCGACGCTCGGCTTCAAGTCCGCCGAGGTGGTGGACGATCTGACGGTGCGTATCAACCTGTCGGCGAGGACGACGCTCGCGCTTGGTATGATGGCGCAGATCTACATCCACTGTAAGGATGCCTACGAGGCGATGACGCTGGAGCAGGCGTCCACGAACCCGGTCGGCTCCGGGTCCTACCGGCTGGTGTCCTGGCAACGCGGCGCGCAGATCGTTCTGGAAAAGGTCAAGGATCCCGGCCGTTTCAAGAGGATCGTCTGGCGGATCATTCCCGAGGCATCAACCCGCACGGCCGAACTGATCGCCGGCAATGTCGACATCATCACCAACGTGTCGCCCGACCAGATCGGCGCCATCGATGCGTCCGGCACGGCAGCGGTGGAAAAGGTGAGCGGCACGCGCCGCATGCAGGTGGGCTACAACCTCAGTCCCAATGCCGCCGGCATGCCGGGTGCGGCCGAAATCCAGAACCCCAAGGTGCGCTTTGCCCTGCAATATGCGGTGGATGTGCCGGGCATCTGCAGCCAGTTGCTCGGCACCACCTGCGAGCGGGCCACAAGCCTCGTCAATCCGCCGAACGGCAATCCGGACCTGAAGCCGGTGCCCTATGATCCGGCCATGGCCGAAAAGCTTCTGGACGAGGCCGGCTATCCGCGTGGCGCCGATGGCGTGCGGTTTCACATCCGCCTGCAGGGTCCGCGCGGCCGCTATCTCAACGACGCCAATGTCGTGCAGGCCATCGGTCAATATCTGACGGATGTGGGCGTCCAGACGGATGTCGAGCTTCTCGAATGGGCCTCCGTCTACTCGCCGCTGCTGCGGGCCAAGAAAATGGCGCCGCTGTTCTTTCTGGGGCAGGGGGGCGTCACCTGGAACCCGCTCTACGACATGAGCCTGTTTTCGACGCCGGACGCCACCACCAACTACCAGAGCTGGACAGATCCGCGCTGGTTCGACGACTGGAAGCTGGCGCTGGCCGCCCCCTCGGTGGCCGAAGCCCGGCCGGTCATCAATCGCATGCTGAAACTCTTCTACGAGGAAGGCCCCTGGCTGCAACTCTATTTCCAGCCGGATTTCTACGGCGTGTCGAAGCGCGTCGCCTGGAAGCCTCGGCGTGACGAGGAAATCGATCTCTTCGACGCCTCCCTGAAATAGCAGCCCCCGCGCTGCGCAGGATCAGCCTGCGCAGCGCAAGCCATCACAGACGAGACAGGACGTGGCATGTGGACTTTCATCATTCGCCGGTTGCTTCAGAGCATCATCGTGATTTTGGGCGTGACTGCGATCAGCTTCGTCGCGTTGCAGATCGGCGGCGATCCGACGTATCTTTATGTGTCGGAGCGTGCGACGGCAGAAGAGATCCAGCAGACGCGCGTGGCGCTCGGCTTCGACCGTCCATTGTACGAGCAGTATTTCACGTTCGTCGGTCACTTGGTCCAGGGCGATTTCGGAACGTCGCTCTCCTATAAACGCCCGGCTCTCGAAGCGGTCCTGGAGGCCCTGCCAGCCACCATCGAGCTGACGCTGTTTGCCATGATCTTTGCGATCGTGCTCGCCATTCCGCTCGGCGTGTTTGCGGCGCTCTATCGTGGCTCGGCGCTCGACGGGTCGATCATGACCATGGGCATGCTGGGACAGTCGATCCCGAGCTTCTGGCTCGGCATCATGATGATCATGTTCTTCGGGCTTTATCTCCGCTGGTTGCCGATCTCGGGCCATGTGCCGTTCCTGGTGCCCCTGCTGCAGGGCCATGTGGTGGAGGCCTTCAGCCAGTTGCCGATGGCGCTCTATTATCTCGTGATGCCGGGTGTCGCGGTGGGCTTCTATTCGCTCTCGCGCAATGCACGGCTGGTGCGCTCTTCCATGCTGGAAGTGCTGGGGCAGGATTTCGTCAGAACCGCCCGCTCCAAGGGCATTCCGGAAGCCGCCGTGGTCATTCATCACGCGCTGCGCAATGCCTGGTTGCCGGTCGTTACCATGGTCGGGCTGGAATTCGGCTTCCTGCTTGGCGGTGTCGTGGTCGTCGAGATGATCTTCTCCTGGCCCGGCATCGGCCGGCTGGTGTTCAACGCGATCAACCAGCGCGACATTCCCGTCGTGCAGGCCTGCGTGATCATGCTCTCGGTCATCTTCATCAGCCTCAATCTCCTTGTCGATCTGATCTATGTGCGGATCGATCCGCGCGTGAAACTGTAAGGGTCCGAACCATGGCTTCAGCAACCCAAGGCCTCCCACAACCGGCCATGAATTATCGACGCCGGGAATTCAGGCGCGCCTGGCGCAGCATGGTCGCGGCGAAATGGCCGCTTCTGGCCTTGCTCATCCTCGTCTGCGTCATCTTCGCCGCCCTCTTCGGTCCGCAGATCGCGCCGCTCGATCCCAACCGCCAGAACATCATGCTGCGGCTCGCCGGCCCCATGACCGAGGGCCGGGGCAAGACGCTCTTCCTGCTTGGCACCGACGGGCTCGGGCGCGATGTCTTCTCGCGGCTCCTTTACGGTGCGCGTGTTTCGCTGCTGGTCGGCATCAGCGCCATCCTGGTTGGCGGCACCATCGGCGTCGTGGCGGGGCTGGTGTCGGGCTATTTCGGCGGCTGGATCGATGACGTGATCATGCGGCTCGGCGATATCCAGCTCGCCTTTCCCTTCATCCTCTTCGCCATCATGTTCCTCGTCATTCTGGGGCCGGGGCTTGCCAACATCATTCTGGTGCTGGGCGTCGGACAATGGGTAACCTATGCCCGCATCGTCCGGGCCCAGACCTTGTCGCTGCGCGAAAAGGAATATGTGGAGGCGGCCCGTGCGCTGGGCGACAGCACGGTGTCTGTCATCTTCCGCACCATCCTGCCCAATATCATGGCGCCGCTCACCGTCATTGCCTCCTTCAACGTGGCAAGCGTCATCCTGTCGGAAGCATCGCTCTCTTTTCTCGGCCTCGGTGTGCCGCCGTCTGTTCCCACCTGGGGATCGATGCTGGCGGAGAGCCGCGACCAGCTTCTGGCCAACAAGTGGTGGTTGGCCTTCTATCCCGGCATCGCCATCGTCATGACGGTGCTTTCCTTCAACATTCTGGGCGACTGGCTGCGCGATTTCCTCGATCCGCGCCTGAAGACGCTCGGCTGACCCCAAGGACATCCCTCATGAAAGTTGGAATCATCGGCGCAAGTTTCGCCCGCGCTGCCTATCTGCCGGCGCTTCGCCACGTGGAAGGGGCCGAAGTGGTGGCGATTGCCGCAAGCCGGATCGAAAGCGCTCGTGATGCCGCAGACGCTTTTGCGGTCCCGCATGCCTATGACGACTGGCGCGCCATGCTTGCCGCCCACCACCTCGACCTTGTGCTAATCTCGACGCCGACCGACACGCATCACCCGATGACGCTTGCCGCACTGGATGCTGGCGCGCATGTGGTCTGCGAAAAGCCGACAGCGATGAATGCCACGCAAGCGGCCGCCATGCTGGAAAAGGCGGAAGCGCTCGGACGCGTTCACATGATCGACCACGAGCTGCGCTTTAACCCGAACCGCCAGCGGATGGCGGAACTGATCGGCGAGGGCGCGCTCGGCGAGATTCGTCACGTCAATATCGCCAATATCGGCTCGTCCTGGGCCGATCCGGCCTCGCGGCCTAAGGGTGACTGGTGGTCGCTGGCGGAAAAGGGCGGCGGGCGGCTGGGCGCCAATGGCAGCCATCAGGTGGATCTCGTGCGCTGGTGGCTGGGGCCCGTCGCCTCGGTGATCGGACAGGCGCTGACCATGGTTCCCGACCGGACCGACAAGCGGACCGGCGAAAGCTGGACGGCGACCGCCGACGATCTTGCCCACCTGACGCTGCAGATGCAAAGCGGGGCGCTGGCGCAGATATTCATGAGCGGCGTTGCCGCCCACAACATGGGCAATGTCACACAGGTCTTCGGCTCCCGCGGCACGCTCCTTCTCGACAACGAGACTGAAAGGTTGATGTACGCGCCCGCCGGACAGTCGTTCGAGGACATTTCCGTGGAGGATCCGAACGCCGCGCTGCCGGGGCTGAACAAGGGCATCTGGAACGTTTCCGTCGTCGCGGCGCTGCGGGAAGTGACGGCGGCCATCGCCGGCGGGCGGCGGCTGGCAAAGGGGGCGACCTTCTTCGACGGACTGGCGAACCAGCGGGTGCTGGACGCGGTCCTTGAAGCGACGGCATCGCGCCACTGGATCGATCTGCCACCCGAGGAGAAGGCGCCCGCCTGACATGCACGGCGGTAGGCCTTCATCGTCGCTCCTGATGCCGCGAGCAGGCTGATTATTCTGCGGGAAAGAACTGGTTGGCAGGCCGGGGCAGGCCAAGGTGCTCACGCAGGGTCGTGCCCTCATAATCCGTTCGAAACAGGCCACGCCGCTGCAGTTCAGGCACCAGCTTCTCGGTGACGTCCTCCAGCCCTTGCGGCAGAAACGGGAAGACGCAGGTGAAGCCATCGGCGGCCTCTTCGTTCAGCCAGTTTTCCATCTCGTCGGCGATTGTCTGGGGTGTGCCTATGAAGGCGAGGCCGGCATAGCCGCCATAGCGTTGCGCAAGCTGGCGAACGGTTAATTTCTCCTGCTCCGCCAGTCGCAGTACCTGTGCCCGCCCGCTCTTGCTGGCATTGGTTTCCGGGATCTCCGGCAGGGCGGCATCCGGATCAAAGCCGGAGGCGTCGTGACCGAGCGCGATGGAGAGCGAGGCAATGGCGCTGTCGTAGTGAACGAGGCTGTCGAGCCTGGCGCGTTTGGCTTTGGCTTCCTCCACGCTGTCGCCGATGACGATCATGGCCGCGGGCAGGATTTTCAGGTGTTTCGGGTCACGGCCGACGGCCGGCATGCGGCCCTTGATATCGGCATAGAGCGACTTTGCGGTGGCAAGATCGCGCGGGGCGGCAAAGACAACCTCCGCCGTCTCGGCGGCCAGTTGCTTGCCCGGTTCCGACTGGCCAGCCTGTACGATGACCGGCCAGCCCTGGACGGGGCGGGCGATGTTCAGCGGCCCGCGGACGCTGAATTCCTCACCCTTGTGATCCAGCACGTGCAGTCTCTCCGGATTGAAGAAGATGCCGCTTTCCTGATTGCGGATGATGGCATCGTCGGCAAAGCTGTCCCAGAGGCCCGTGACGACGTCGAAGAATTCGCGGGCGCGCTTGTAGCGCTCGCCATGCTCCACATGCTCGGAAAGGCCGAAATTGCGGGCGCTATCCGGGTTGGAGGTGGTGACGATGTTCCAGGCGGCGCGTCCGCCGCTGATATGGTCGAGCGAGGCGAACCGGCGTGCCACGTGATAGGGCTCGTCGAATGTGGTGGAGGCGGTGGCGGCAAGGCCGATCTTGTCGGTGACGGCCGCAAGCGCCGAGAGAAGCGTGAACGGCTCGAAGGAGGTCACCGTATGGCTGCGCTTCAAGGCTTCCACCGGCATATTGAGAACGGCGAGATGATCGGCCATGAAGAAGGCATCGAACTTCGCCCGCTCCAGCGTCTGGATAAAGGATTTCAGATGGCCGAAGTTGAAATTGGCATCCGCATAGGCACCTGGATAGCGCCAGGCGCCGGTATGAAGGCTGACGGGACGCATGAAGGCGGTAAGGTGAAGCGACTTGGCCATTAGGATGTCTCGCTGGACGAAGATTGAGCCGCCGACAGAGTGATGACGGTGGAGAGACAATTCATATTGAGACGGGCAGGCAACCTTGCAAGGGGCTGCCCTTATCCGGCATGGCTTGTCTGCCGGCTTTGTCGCTGTCCGGCCGGATGCGCCGCCGCCCCTTGGCGGGCGGCGGGTGAACGACGCTGTCTTGCGCGCCCGGCAGCGGCGGTTGGCTACCAGGCGCTTGAGGCGGACGTGAAGATTGCAGTATCGCCGGCGCGCAATGAGGGTGCTGGTGGCGCGAACGGCTACTTTTGCAGTGCTTTTATGCGTGCAGACACCCAGGCAGGGCCGCCATTGGCCGCCGATTGCTTGTAAAGACGCAGCGCTTCTTCCCGGTTGGCGGCCGTCCCCTGGCCGTTTTCCAGCATCCGGCCCATATTGGCCTGTGCCAGAGCATTGCCCTGAGCTGCAGCCTTCTTGTAGGAGGCAAAGGCGGCGGGGAGATCAGCGGGCACATCCGTTGCGCCTTCCAGCAGTACGCCGAGCTTGTACTGGCTCCAGGCATTGCCCTGATCGGCGGATTTCCGGTACCATTCGACGGCGGTCTTGTTGTTGAGCGCGACACCATCGCCAGCTGCATATTTGTCGCCCAGCGTGTACTGTGCCCAGGCGTTTCCGAGCTCTGCGGCCTTTTGATAAAGCTGCAGGCTTTTTGCGATGTCCTTCTGGCCACCGAAGCCGAGTTCAAGCGCGCGCGCGTGATTGTAGAGCCCCCAGGGGTTTCCCTGTTCGGCAGAGCGCGCATAAAGGTCCGCTGCCTTGACGGCGTCCTTGGCGACGCCACGGCCCTCTTCATACATCGATCCCAGGCTGTTCATGGCCCAGGGATTTCCATGCTGCGCGGATTTTGCATACCAATCGGCGGCGGCGGCATCGTCCTTTGGCACGCCCTGACCATTCTCGTAGATTTTCGCAACGTTCAGTTCGCCCCAGGAATCATTGCGCTCTGCCGCTTTCATGTAGGAGCGCAGGGCCGAGGCATATTGCTTGTGCGCCATTGCGGCGTCGCCGGCATTCACCATGTCCGGATAGGTTGATTGGGCCGTAACGCATCCGCAGGCTGCAAGAGAGACTGTCGTCACGATCAAGAAGCGTAAGCGCAGATGGGAGTGCAGATGGTGGAATATCCCGCGCAAAGCGGGAATTAGATCGTTGTTTTGGCGGAAATTCAAGGTCTGCACAGTGCGCTGGCTCCGAGTTATATTTATTACTGGTGATCAGATTTTTTTGTTTCCATGAAAAATATCTTAAATGTAAGGGGTTTTCTACATTGAAGTTGCCTTTTATGTGGTTGATGTACTAAATCTCGGCATCTTGTGAATCGGTCGGGAAATAATATTGATTTTGGGAAAACTAATATACAGGCCGATCCATTTTGGAGGATATGGTCGCAAAGAAACGGCGTTTTCCGCCGCTGTTTCTCTGTGTTCCCTCGCTTTGTTCTTTTGGTTTGTTTATTTTGTGATCTTTGTTGCCGATATACCGTTATTTCAACGGGTTGCGTATGCGGTTATTCTTATTTGCCTTGTATTTTGCTGCTTCTCCTACGAATTAAGCCGTTACGGGCTGGCGCGGCGCAGCCGGCGCCAAGCTGCTCCGGATTGTGCTGAATCCGACTATCTCTTCGGCGACAAAGCGCCGTCGATCACCATCCTCATTCCCTCCTATCGGGAAGAGCGGCGCGTTATCGCCATGACGCTGCTTTCGGCCGCTGTCGCGCGTTATCGCAACCGCCGGATCGTACTCCTGATCGATGATCCGGCCTCCGACGTTCAGTCGCTGGCGCGCTCGCGTGCAGCTGCCGCAGACGTTGTGAAGGAAATCGAGGCGGTCATGGCGCCCATGTGCAAGGCCGCTGATGCCTGGCGGGCGCGAAAGGTGAGTACCTTCCCCAATCGCGCCTGGGAAACGCGGCAGATCGCCATGCTCTACGCCGACGCAAGCGGCTGGCTGGAAAAGCTCGCGCTGGAATTCGTCGCGCAGATCTCGGCGGAGTTCCGCCATGTGGATACGTTTTTCGTGGAGCGCGTTCTGCGCGATCTGGCACGGCTTTATCGCGGCACCGAAGCCGCGCTTGCGCAGACGGTCCTCGATGAAGACGGGATCGATCATCATTACCGCGTTCTGGAAACGCTGTTCTGCCGCGACATCAACGTTTTCGAGCGCAAGAGTTTTTCCAATTTGTCGCACGCGCCCAACAAGGCGATGAACCTCAATTCCTATATCGGCCTGATGGGCAAGCGCCTGAAGATCAAGCCGCGAGGCGGCGGCCGTGTTCTTGTGCCGGCATCGGGTGCGAAGGTCGATATGGTCGTGGAGCAGCCGGACTTTGTGCTGACGCTCGATGCCGACAGTCTCATCCTGGGCGACTATATGCTGCGCCTCACGCATGTCCTCAACGAGGAGCCGGAGGCGGCCGTTGCCCAGACACCTTATCTGAGCTTCCCCGGCAGCACGTCGCTTGTGGAGCGCATTGCGGGGGCCACGACAGACATCCAGTACCTGGCGCATCAGGGAAGCACGTATTTCCGCGCGGCTTACTGGGTCGGTGCGAATGCCCTGATCCGCTTCAAAGCCCTCAAAATGATCGCCCGTGATGAGAGGGAAGGGCACAAGACCTGCACGGTGTTCATTCAGGATGAAACTGTCATCGAGGATACCGGATCGACCATCGATCTTCTCGATGCGGGCTGGCATGTCCATAACTACCTGACGCCGCTCGCCTATAGTGCCACGCCTGCCGATTTCGGTGCGCTTGCCATTCAGCGAAAGCGCTGGAGCAATGGTGGCCTCATCATTTTCCCGGCCTTGCTGCGCAATTATCTGCGCATGCCGGGACGTCTTCGTCGGTTGCCGGAACTGCTGCTGCGGACAAATTATCTCCTGTCGCCACTTCTCGGCAATATCGCCGTCTTCGTCCTGATGATCTGGTCCCCGGCCGACAGCAAGGCGCTCATGTGGACGCCGCTTGCGATTGCGCCCTACTTCATCCTCTATGCCAGCGATCTGAAGCGCCTGGGCTATCGCTTCACCGATCTCTTCCACGTCTGCGCCTTGAACCTGATGCTGCTGCCAGTCAGCTTTGCCGGTATCCTGTCATCGGTCAGGCAGATGGTAACGGGCCGAAAGGCAAGCTTCACCCGAACGCCAAAAGTCGCAGACCGCACCTTCATCCCGCCTTACAGCTTTGTCTTCAACTGTCTGATGCTGTTTTTGATGGCAGTTTACGTCGTGCAGGGACTGTTGTCGCACGAGTATCTCGGCACGATCATCCCGGCGATCAACACGACGTTGTACAGCTATGGGCTTTACCGGTTTGTCGGGGTTCGCGACGGCCTTTCCGATATCGCACTGTCTCTCCGGGAACGCATCGAAGGCGCAGGCGCTGCCCTGGCGCGGCGCCGGCCGGGCCGCCTTCAAGGCCGGCGCGCGAACAAGACGGCGCAGCAACAGGTGCGCCGTCCTGCGATCGTCTTGCGCAACCTGGCTGCGGCCCTCGCTTTCCTTGCGGTGTTGCTGGGACCCTCGAAATTCGTCACCTGGCCGCCCGATAGCGACGCCGTGGCGGGCTTCAGACGGGTGGGTCCGTTTCTGGCCGTCGAGGAAGATCGGCCACCACTCATCCCGGCGGCTGACGGCGGGAAATCAAGGCAAAAGCCTGAACGGGCGATTGATGAATCAAGGGCTGCCGGTGCGGCGCAGGCGGTGAAAATCCGCGATGGCGCCGAACAGGCGGACCGATAACAGACCGGAATTTGGCCGAACAACGATTTGAGGGAGGGTACATGATGAGCCCGAAACGACATGGGGAATTGCTCGCAGGAAAGCGCGGACCGGTGAAAGCCGCCGACGCTCGCCGTGCCCCAAGCCGCGCGCTGGCCGGCCTTATGGCGGGAACAGCAATCAGCGTGCTGTGGGTTGCAGCCGCCGGCCAGGCCGAGGCTGCCTGCACGCAGGTCGGCAGCATATTGACCTGCAGCGGCGCAGTCAGCAGTTTCCAGCCCGTTACCGATCCCACCACAATGCTATCCATCACCGGGCTGACGGCGGATGTGACGGCAACGCCTGGCAATGATGTCGTCAATTTCGTGTCGACCAACGGCCCGATTGCGATCAATCTCGCGACCACGCAGACGCTGTCTGCAAGTGGTGCGGATGCCGATGTCATCGAGGCCCGCAGCCTGGGAGGACAAGCGATCAGCCTTGATGCCACCGGCAATCTGGTATCGGCTGCGGCGCATGGCATCTATGTGGATACGGCAGGCGATATCGACGTGACGATGAAGGGGACCACCAATGCCGGTCTTGATGCCATCACCGCGCATGGCCAGTCGACCGGCACGATCGACCTTAATGTCGCAGGCAGCCTTACCTCGACGTCTGGCTCCGGCATCGTCGCCGATACCGGCATTGATCCCGGCCAGCCGGGAGCGATCAAACTGGTCAATACTGCAACGATCAATGCTGCGGTCGATGGCATAAATCTCTCGTCGAACGGCTCGGGTCTCCTGAACATTCAAAGCGATGCCGACATCACCGGCACAGCCGGCTATGGCATCTATGGCTTCAGCAACGGTTCCGTTCTTTCCGCAACGACAGGCAATATCGTTGCCGGCACGCAGGGTCTTCACCTGGAAAGCCATGGCGACAGCGGCACGGTTCTGGCCACGCACACGGGCAATATCACCACGACGAGCGACGACGGCGTCTGGGCCGAAGCGCGTGGGGCCGTGTCTGTGACGGTCACCGGCGATATCGATGCCGGCGGCACCGGCATCCATGCCCAGTCGGCGGAAGACACGGCAACGACGGTGGTGAGTGTCGTCCACACCGGTTCGCTGACGACCCACGATGGGTACGGGATCGAAGCCATTGGCCTGAATGGCGGCGTCATCGTCACCAATATCGGTTCCATCACGTCCACCGGCGATGCCATCAATGCCTATGCGGCCGGTGGCAACGTGACCGTCGATCAGTCGGGGACGATCAATGCCAGCCAGGGCGCCGGCATCGTCGGCCATTCGACGACGGGAACCGTCTCGATCCTTGGAACGGGCACGATCACCGCATCGGGCAACGGTGTCGATGTCCTCGCCAATAGCGGCGCGGTTTCGGTCGCGCAGTCTGGCGATATCGGGTCGGGCGCGATCGGCGTTAGCCTGAGCTCGCTTGTCGGCAATGCCACATTGACGGGTTCCGGCGCGGTGACGGCCACCGGCTCGGCAATCGTCATTTCCAGCCGTGGCAGTGGTTCCTCATCCGTCAACCGCGATGGCGCCATCTCCTCGCTCAACGGTATCGGCATCGACGCGAGTTCGACGAACGGCTCGGTCACGATTACCAACGCCGGCACAATCGAGGCGAGCGGCCCCGGCATCAAGGGGGCGGCCAACAATTCCACTGTGTCGATCAACCAGACCGGCAACGTCACCTCGCACAACGACGCCGCCATTTCGGCCACATCAGCCAACGGCGCTGTTTCGGTCACGTCTTCGGGCAATCTCTCCGGTGAGACCTCCGGCGTTTATGCGCATTCGCAATATGGCGATGTGACGGTCGATCAAACAGGAACAGTTACCGTCTCTGCCGGGGCCGGCATCGATGCCTATGCGGCAAATGGCACAATTTCGGTGACGGCAGACGGCTTGATCACCTCCGACGCGGACGGGATCCACGCCGTCCAGTCGGGCGGCGGCACGCTCCACATCACCGCGTCCGGCGGCATCCGGTCGGCCAGCGCCAACGGGATTCTGGCAAGTTCCACTGATAGCAATGTGACGATCGACAACACTGGCGCGATACAGGCCAACAGCGACGGCATTAACGTTGACGCAAACAGCGGCAACATTCTGATCACGCAGGTCGGCAATGTCACCTCCGACACGGGCGCCGCCATTTCGGCAGACGCTCCGGCCGGCAGCATCGGCATTACGTCGACCGGTGACATTTCGGCCAAGACCTACGGCCTTTACGCCTATTCCACGGGTGGGGACGTCTCGATCAATCAGACCGGCAGCGTTTACACCTGGGCCGGAGAGGGCATCCTGGCCTATTCAGCCACTGGAGCCGCCTCGGTTACGGTCGATGGTGCCGTAACGGCCAAGACCGATGCTATCACCGTGCGCAATGCCGGCTATTCGAATGTTACGGTCAATGCAACCGGCGGCGTCGAATCCTATGACGGCGCGGGCATCATTGCTTATTCGCCGAACGGAGCCGTCGAGGTCACGCAGAAGGGCAATTTGATTTCCAAGACGAACGGCATCGATGCCAGTAATTTGAGCGGTCAGGACGTGACCGTCACGCATCGCGACGGAAGCCTCACTTCCAACAGCGGCAGCGGCATCGTGGCCTCGTCCAGCTCCGGTAATGTGACCGTGACCTCCACCGGCAAGCTTGTTGCCGAGCTTTATGGTATCAATGCCACCAACACCGGCTATGGCTCGGTCAAGGTCACGCAGAACGGTGATCTGACGGCCAACAAGAATGACGGCATCCTGGCCTCGTCCAGCAACGGCGATGTGACTGTGAATTCAACCGGCAAGCTTGTTGCCGAACTTTATGGTATCAATGCCACCAACACCGGCTATGGCTCGGTCACTGTCACACAGAACGGTGACCTGACGGCCAACAAGCGTGACGGCATCGTGGCCTCGTCCAGCAACGGCGACGTGACTGTAAATTCAACCGGCAAGCTTGTCGCTGATCTCTACGGCATCAATGCCACCAACACCGACTATGGCTCGGTCACTGTCACGCAGACTGGCGACCTGACGGCCTATAATCGTGATGGCATCCTGGCTTCATCCAGCAACGGCAACGTGTCTGTGACTTCCACGGGCACGGTCCTTGCCGATCTCTACGGGATCAATGCCAGCAATACCGGCAATGGATGGGTCAACGTCACGCAGACCGGTGACCTGACGGCCTATAATCGCGACGGCATCCTGGCGTCCTCTGCCACGGGCTACATCTACGTCACCGGTGGGGGCATCATCACCGCCGACGGTGTTGGCATCAACGCCTCCAACACCAGCAACTCCAACGATGTTGAGGTCTACTGGCAAGGTGCCATCACGGCCTCTAATGGAAGTGGTATCCTTGCATCTTCCGCACAGGCAGACGTCTATGTTGAGCAATACGGGGATATCAACGCTGCCCTTGACGGCGTCAATGCGTCAAACCTGAGCGACGACCAAGGCGTGCATGTGGCCGTCAAGGGCGATATTGTTGCCCAGAACGGGCTTGTGGCGTCTTCGGCGCGGGGTGAGGTCTATGTCGGGCATTTGGGGGGCATCACGGCCAGCCAATATGGCATCAACGCCACCAACCTGAGTGACGACAACGATGTTGAAGTCGAAAGCTGGGGCAATATCACCGCAGCCGGCAATGATGCGATTTATGCCTCCTCGGCCAATGCAGCTGTGTTCGTCAGGAGCTATGGCGGTGACCTCACCGGTAACCAGAGCGGTATCCATCTGGAAGGCTGGGGCAGCCTCTCGGCGCAGGTCGATGACGGCACGGTGAAGGGCGGCGCAAGCGGAGCAGCAGTGACGTTCGTCAATGGCGCTTCCAGCTCCCTTCTCAACTATGGCACGCTTGCCAACACCTCCGGCATCGACGGTCTTGCCGTCTCCGGTGTCGATACGAACACGTCCATCGACAACTACGGGACGATCCGTGGCAATATCGATCTGACCGATCTTGCGTCCAACAGTTTTGAGAACCGGTTCGGCGCGGTGTTCGAAACCGGGTCCTCGGTTGATCTCGGAAGCGGCAACTGGCTCACCAATGCCGGCATCGTTTCCCCCGGCGGCGAGGGCGTGATCAAGGCGACCAGCCTCACCGGCTCGTTCGAGAATACCTCGACCGGGACGCTGCTGATCGATATCGACGGCGCAAACGCGGCGACCGACACGCTGGCGGTTTCCGGCCAGGCCAAGTTGAACGGCGCATTGTCGGTGAACCTGATGTCGCTGGGGAGCAGTTCCAACAGCTATGTCTTCCTGTCGGCCGGCGCCGGCATCACGGAGGAGGCCATGGCCATTTCGAACCCCGCGATCCTGGGTTCCGTTACCAGCGACGGCACCAATGCCACGGTAACGATCGACGGCGTCAACTTCTCGCCTGTGAGTGGAACGCCCAACAGTCGGACGCTCGGGGATTATTTCAACCGCTCGATCGCGGCCTCGAACAGTCTTGAGCCCATCCTGCTCAGCCTTGCCAACCTCAGTACCGATGAAGAGTACAATGCGGCTCTACAGCAGTTGTCGCCGGAAGTGCTTCTGGCGGAAACGGATGCGGCCCGCGTGGCCAACATCAACTTCACCAACAACCTGATGAGCTGCCGCGTTGCAGACGGCGTCAATTTCTTCGGCGCCGAAGGCGAATGCGGCTGGGTGAAGGTGGAAAATCGCCGCGTAACGCGCGACGGTGATTCCGAGACGATCGGATCGCACAGCGACAGCTGGAGCTTCACCGGCGGCGCTCAGTTCGCGCTCGCCCCGGACTGGCGCCTCGGCTTCGGCGCCGGCGGCTCGACGGAGAACACCGACAGCACCTATGGCAGCAGCGATGGCAGCACCGCCTACCTCGGCGCCGTCGTGAAATACACCCCCGGTGCGGCCCTGTTTTCTGCCGCGGTATCGGGAAGCTACGGTTGGTATGACAGCACCCGTCAGGTCGATTTCGGCACCATTACCGATACGTTGACCGGGAGCCCAGAGGTCGCGACCATCAATGCCCGTCTGCGCGCGGCCTATACGTTCCAGAACGATAGTGCTTACCTCCGCCCGATCCTCGATCTGGATATGATCTACACGCGCCAGCGTGCCGTCACGGAAACCGGTGGCATTGCAGCACTCAGCATGGATGCCAGCGATCAGACGGTGTTCAGCGTGACGCCGTCGCTGGAGGCGGGCACCCAGGTTGCGCTCGGCGACGACATGCTGCTGCGTCCCTATGTCAGCGGTGGGGTCAGCCTCTATTCGGATAACAGCATCGCGATGGCCGGCATCTTCTCGTCGGATACCGGCGGCGTAGCACCGTTCAACGTCAGCACGACCACCGACCGCACGCTGTGGCGCGCCTCGGCGGGTGTGGATGTGTTTGCCGGCGAAACCGGGACGCTGCGTCTCTATTATGACGGCGCCTTCGGTTCGACCACCACATCGCAGGTCTTCGGCGGCAAGTTCAGCCTGAAGTTCTAAGCCGATCAGTTCGACCGCTTGCGGTTCTGGAAGACAGGACAGATGACAATCGACACGGCGCCTTTCGAGGCGCCGTGTCTGTTTAGATGGAGGTTTGCAGCTTCAGGTCGTTTCCATCAGATCGCCAGCAGGGCATCCAGTTGCGCCGGGTTTTCCAAAAGCGCCTTGGCGGAGGCGGCAAGGGCGATGCTGCCGCGGTTGAGCACGATCGCCTCATCCGTCAGCGGCAGGATTTTTCGAGCCTTCTGCTCCACGATGATGGCGGCGAGCCCCTCTTCCGTCACGATGCGTCGCAGTGCGGCCAGAAGTTCATCGACGATGATCGGAGCAAGACCCTCCAGCGGCTCATCGAGGAGAAGAAGTTTCGGGTTGAGCATCAGGGCGCGCCCCACCGCCAGCATCTGCTGTTCGCCGCCGGAAAGCTGGTTTCCGAGGTTGCGGCGGCGCTCCTGGAGGCGCGGAAACATCGTGTAGACGGCCGAAACATCCCAGCGACCGGGGCGAGCGGAGGCGGTGAGGTTTTCCTCGACCGTCAGCGACCGGAAGATGTTGCGCTCCTGCGGCACCCAGCCGATGCCACGGGCAGCGCGCTGTTCGGGGCGAAGCCGTGTTATGTCCTCGCCCTTCAGGTGAATAGTTCCGTGATGATGGGTGGTGACGCCGACAATGCTGTTGATCAACGTGGTCTTGCCGGCGCCGTTGCGGCCAAGCAGGGCCAGCGACTGGCCCTGCGCCAGCGACAGATCGATGCGGGCGAGAACTTGTGCCTCGTCATAACCGCAGATCAGCTGCTCAATGCGAAGCAGATCGCTCATGCGGCGTCTCCCAGATAGATGGCCTTGACCTCGGGATCGCGGGAAATCTCCGCAACGCTGCCCTCGGCAAACAGCCGGCCGGCCGCCAGAACCGAAATCCGGTCGGCAAAGGAGAAGACGAGGTCCATGTCATGCTCGATCAGCACCACCGTGACGTCGGAGGGCAGGTCGCGCACGATGGCAAGCACCTCGTGGCGGTCTTCCTCCGGCACGCCCGCTGCCGGTTCGTCGAGCAGCAGCACCTTCGGCTTCAGCGCGATGGCAAGGGCGATTTCTAGCAGGCGTTGCTTGCCATAGGGCAGGCCGCGCGTCGGCAGGCACATGACGTCGGCAAGGCGAAAGCGTTCGAGAATATCGGCAGCCTCCGCGGCCGCCTGACTGTCGGATGCAAGCGAACGCCAGAAGCGGGTGCCATGCCCCAGCCGCTCGCCAACCGCCAGCACCATGGATTCGAGCGGCGTCAGATCGTCAAACAGCTGGTTGATCTGGAAGGTGCGGGCCATGCCCTTTTTCACCCGCGCAAACGGGCTTGCCTCGGTGATGTCTTCGCCGCCGATCAGGATCCGGCCGCTGCTGGGGGTGAGCGCCCCGGTCAGAAGGTTGATGATGGTGGTCTTGCCCGCGCCATTGGGGCCGATCAGTGCATGGCGGGCGCCGGGCCGGATGGAGAGCGACACGTCATTGGTAACGACAAGGCCGCCGAAGCGCTTCACCAGCGCGCGGGTTTCAAGGGCGGGTGTCATGCCTCCTCCTTCGCAAGGGGTGCTGCACTGGGCGCCGCGCGACCGGTTTTCGTCCTTACCCATGCCGTCAGGCGGGCGGGGTTGATGCGATCGCGTCCGACAAGCACAAGCGCAACCAGAACGAGCCCGATCCAGAACATCCAGTATTGCGGTGTGACGACCGACAGCCAGGCACGCAGCACCGTAAAGATCACCGCGCCGATCACGCCGCCATAGAGGTAGCCGACGCCGCCCAGGACCAGAACCAGCAGCACGTCGGCCGAGCGGTGAAAGGCCAGCACATCCGGCGAGACGAAACTGGTGGTCTGCGTGAGGAGCGCACCGGCAAAGCCGGCATAGACGGCTGAGAGCGTGTAGATGACGACGATGCGGCGATTGGGCGAAATGCCGAGCATGGCGGCGCGGCGGCTGTTGCGCTTGATGGCCTTCAGCGACAGGCCGAAGGGCGCATGGACGATGCGGCGCGCGATGACCAGCGCGGCAAACAGCACGGTGAGGCAATAGAGATAGCCAGTCTGCCCGAACAGGTCGAATTCGAACAGGCCGGCAATCGGATCGATCAGGATACCGCTCAGCCCATCGGCGCCACCGGTCAGCCAGGCTGCCTGGTTTGCCGCTTCCGAGATGAGCATGCTGACGCCGAAGGTCGTCATCAGCTTGGTGAGGTCGCTGCCCCGCAGCACCAGATAGCTGGTGGCAAGGCCGAGCAGACCGGCAATCGCACCCGACAGGATAAGGCCGGTGAGCGGTTCTGCGGTGAGATGCAGGCTGAGGAGGCCCGCCGCATAGGCTCCGACGCCAAAGAAGGCGGCGTGGCCGAGCGACAGGATGCCGGCATAGCCGACGATCAGATCGAGGGACATGGCAAAGAGGGCGAGAATGGCGATCTCGCTCAGCAGCAATTGTTGCGATGGAAGCGCGAAGGCAGCGCCAAGCGCCAGGATCCAGAAGCCATATTCCAACGGCTTCCAGCGGGCCTTGCGGCGAAGGAAGGCGCTGGCGAGCGCCTGTCGGGGCAGCGGGCTCATCGTCCTCCCTCCCGGAAAAACAGCCCGTTGGGGCGCAGGATGAGAAAGGCGATCATCACCGCATAGATGATGAAGGCCCCGAGCGAAGGAAGATAATATTTGCCCGCCACATCGGCGATGCCGAGCAAAAGGGCAGCCAGAAACGGCCCGGTGATGGAGGAGGTGCCGCCGATCGTCACCACGATCATGAAATAGATGAGGTATTTCAACGGGAAGTTCGGATCGAGCCCGAGCAGTTCCACGCCGAGCGCACCGCCCAATCCGGCAAGGCCCGAACCAAGCGCGAAGGTGAGCACGAAGATCACCGATACATTGATGCCAAGCCCGCGCGCTACCCGCCCATCATCCACGGCCGCGCGCAACTGGCTGCCGATGCGGGTGCGGGTAAGCGTCGTTTGCAGCGCAATGGTCAGCAGCGCGCACAAAACGATGATGAAAAGCCGGTAGCGGCCGATATCGGCGCCGAGCAGGTTGAAGCGTCCGGAGAGCTCTGGCGGCAGCGAGATCAGCTGTTGCTGTCCGCCCATGAAAAAATCCACGCCCGCCACGGCCATGAAGACGAGGCCGATGGAAAACAGCACCTGGTCGAGATGGGATGCGGCATAGAGCCGTCGATAAAGCGTCACTTCCAGCACAGCACCCAGCGCGGCCGAAAACAGGAAGGCCGCGGGAAGGCACCAGTAGAAGGAGATGCCATAGCGGTTCATCAGCACCACGGTCACGTAACCGCCCGCCATGGCAAAGGCGCCGTGGGCAAGATTGACGAAGTTCATAAGGCCGAGCGTCACGGCAAGCCCGCAGGCGAGAACGAAAAGCAGCATGCCATAGGCAATGCCGTCGAACAGGATTGTCAGCATCGTTCCTCCCGGGGATGGCGGGGAATGACAGAAAGCGGGTCAGGCGCAGGCGTGTGGTGGGTGCCGGAACGCGCACGTTCCGGCACACCGGTCGATGGCTGCATCATCTTTGCCGATGCTGACGGCTTGCCTCATCCAGCCACTGGCTGGAAAGGAGGGCCAACCGGCAGGCATCAGCCACTTCCTCCGCATCACGGATTCGATGCAGCGGAGACATGCGCCGCACTGGCAGAGCGCAGCCGGCGCACGCTTCCCATCACGGCGTATTCGGGTCGCGCACCTTCGGGAAGGTGGCGAATTCGACGTTATAAAGCTCGCCATCCACCTTCTTGACCTCGCGCATGTAGATGTCCTGCACGATGTCGCGGGTTTTCGCATCGATGGTGATCGGCCCGCGCGGGCTTGTCCAGGCCATGCCCTTCATGGCCTCTACCAGCTTGGTGCCGTCGGTATCGCCATTGGTCTTCTTCAGCGCCGCATAGGCGAGCGCCATGGCATCATAGCCGCCGACGGACATGAAGTTCGGCCGCATATTGTTGTTGGCCTTGCGGACCTCGGCCACGAACGCCTTGTTTTCCGCGCTGTCGTGGTTGGCGGAATAGAAATGGCCGGTGATGACGCCAAGCGCTGCATCGCCCATGCCGTTCAGGAGATCGTCGTCGGTCACGTCGCCGGTTGCGATCAGCTTGATGCCAGCATCGCGAAGGCCGCGCTCGACGAACTGCTTCATGAAGATGGAGCCGACGCCGGAGGGCACGAAGACGAAGACGGCATCCGGCTTGGTGTCGCGCACGCGCTGCAGGAAGGGCGCAAAATCCGGGTTCTGCAGGGGCACGCGCACCGCCTCCAGAATCTCTCCGCCATCCTTCTTGAACTGGTCGGTGAAACCCTTTTCGATATCGATGCCGGGGCCGTAATCGGAAACCAGCGTCACGACGCGCTTCAGCCCGTTCTTGGCCGCCCAGGTGGCAACCGGCACAGCCGATTGCGGGCCGGCCATGCTGGTGCGCACGAAATAATCCGATTTCTGTGTGATGATCGAGGTGGTCGCCGAGGTGATGATGGCGGGAACTTTGGCCTGCGCGAGCACCGGTGCCACCGAAAGCGCAAGCGGCGTGAGGCCAAAGCCCATCAGCATCGAGGCGCCGTCCTTCACCACCAGTTCCTGGGCAATGCGCCGGGTCTGGTCGGCGGTGCCGGCATCATCGCGCAGCACCACCTCAACCTTCTTGCCGGCCACGGTATCACCGTTCAGCGCCATATAGGCCTTGACCCCGGCTTCTACCTGACGCCCCGTCGAGGCGAAGGGGCCAGTCATCGGCAGCACGAGGCCGATCTTGACGGTTTCAGCGGCATAGGCATGCGAAAACAACAGGCTGCACAGGGCAGCACCTGTCATGAAAAGGCGTCTCGATACGGATGCCATGTATACTCCTCCCAGAGTTTTGATCCCGCGACAGGTCCACTCCCATGAACCCGATGAATGCTCTGCGCATGTTTTCGCTGCGGCATCCAAGTCTCCTCCTCGAGCCGCGTTCAATAATGTATACACCAAATCTGCGAAGAACAAGCGACTCCTTGCGGCTGGCGAGGCATGACGCAATCGCTGCGGGCTCTCCGCACTGTCCTTTGCAGCTTTGCCTTTGCGCGATGCGCACAGCCTTGTTATGTGCAGAAGATTGTGTGGGGAGCGCAAAAATGTCCGAACCTCTTCGGCATCAAAGACAACGCGGGCTTGGCCATGTTCTGGCGGCTGCGCGGTATTCGCTGGGCGGTGCGCGCCGGCTGTTCGGTGAAACGGCCTTTCGCCATGAATGCGCGGTGTTTTTCGCCATCAGCTGTGTCTACGTGCTGGTCGGTGCTGCATTCACCACGTATCTGGCAGCATTCGTGTTGTTCCTGGTGCTGGTTGCGGTGGAGGCGCTGAACACGGCGGTGGAGGAAATCGTCGATCGGGTGTCGCCCGAATTTTCGCTCGCCGCGCGCCACGCCAAGGATCTCGGCTCCTTTGCCGTGTTCTGCCTGCTTCTGGCAAACGGCATCCTTTTCCTGCACACGCTGTACAGTGCCGCCTTTCCTTAAACCTTGCGGGCTGCCGTCAGGCGGGCTTGGGCCTTGACCAGCTGGCCAAGGGCTGCTGCTGTTCCGGCGCGCGTCCGCCGTCTGCCGGAACCTGCACCAGTTGTTCCGCCTCGTCCGTCGGCTGGGTGGTAAAGCCCTTCGGGCTGGAAATTTCCTCGGCATCACGATCGATGTTCACCGGGCTCACGGCAAAGGCGGACACCAGCCTTGCGACGCTTGTGAGCGCGTGGGTATGGATGCGCTCATAGCCGTGCGAGGCATCGACCCCGAAGGCGGCAAGCGCCGTGCGGATATCGTGGCCTGCCTCAAGCGCGGAAGCCGAATCCGACCGGTAATAACGAAAGACATCCTTCTGGTAGGGGATGTCGTTTTCGATGCACAGATCCACCAGCTTGCGCGTCAGGTGATAATCGAATGGACCGGTCTGGTCGGCCATGGCGATGGTGACGCCGAATTCCGATGAATTCTGCCCCGGTGCTGTGGTGCCGTTGTCGATGGTCAGCATCGAGGCGATCTCGGAGGACAGGATGGAGGAGGCGCCGACCCCAACCTCTTCGGCAATGGTGAACAGCCAATGCGTATCGACGGGCGTGCGCGCGCCCGTCCGTTCCAGCGCCTCGATGGCGGCAAGACAGATGGCAACGCCTGCCTTGTCGTCCAGATGGCGAGAATTGATAAAGCCGTTGTCGAGGAATTCGGTGCCGGTATCGATGGCGACCGTATCGCCCACATCGATGCCGAGCCCGCGTGTCTGCGCCGCAGAGCCGGTGATGGCATCGATGCGCATCTCCACATGCGCCCAGCCGACAGGTGCGGTGTCCACTTCGTCATTGAAAGTGTGGCCGGAGGCCTTCAGCGGCAGGATCGTGCCGCGAAAGGTGCCGTGATAGCTGTAGATGGTGACCCGTGCGCCCTCGGCAAAGCGGGCGGACCAATGACCGATCGGCACCAGTTCCAGCCGGCCATTCTCCTTGATGGCCTTCACCTGCGCACCGAGTGTGTCGACATGGGAAACGATGGCGCGCGCACCCTTTCGCCGGCTACCCTGGCGCACGGCGCGGATCGCGCCGCGCCGCGTCAGTTCCGGTGTCAGCCCCAGCCGTTCCAGTTCCTGCGAGCAGTAGCGCACAACCTGATCCGTATAGCCGGTCGGGCTGTCGATCGACAGCAGTGCCTTGAGCTGCGAAAGCAGATAGTCCTCGTCGATATCGATGGTCATGCCGTTACATTTTCCCCAGCGCATTGCGGGCCGAACGGTGGCCCGAAAGCGGGAAGAGCAGATCGAGAAAGCGGGCCGCCGTCGGCTGCGGCTCGTGGTTGGCAAGCCCCGGGCGCTCGTTCGCTTCGATGAACACGTAGTCCGGCTCGGTCGGGGCCTTCACCATGAAATCGATGCCGACGACCGGGATGTCGATGGCACGGGCAGCCTTGATGGCTGCCTCCACCAGGCGCGGATGGACAATCGCCGTCACGTCGTGGATGGAGCCGCCGGTGTGAAGGTTTGCAGCCTTGCGCACCACCACGTCGCGGCCTTCTTCCAGAACATCGTCCAGCGTCAGATCCGACATCTGCAGGCAGCGTTCGGTTTCGGCATCGACCGGGATCGTGCTTTCACCGCCGGTGGCGGCAGCCCTTCGCCGCGACAGCGTTTCGATGAGCTGGCGCACGGTCTGGCGCCCATCGCCCACCACATGCGGCGGGCGGCGGATGGCGGCGGCCACCAGCTTGAAATCGATGACCACGAGACGCAGATCCTCACCCTCGAAACAGGCTTCGATCAACACGCGGTCGCACACCTCGCGGGCAGCCACAATGGCCCTTTGCACCTCGTCGAGCGTCGAAAGTCCGACGGCCACCGCACGACCCTGTTCGCCGCGGGCGGGCTTGACCACCACCCGGCCATGCTTTTCCAGGAACGCAACGAGCGCCTCTTCGTCACCTTCGGCCGTCATCTGTTCCGGCACGACAAGGCCGGCACGGTCCACGACGCGTCGGGTCACCGCCTTGTCGTCGCAGATCGACATCGCCACGCCCGATGTCAGGTCGCTGAGGCTCTCCCGGCAATGGACGGTGCGGCCGCCATTCGACAGCCGGAAGAAGCCGCCTTCGGCATCGGTAATTTCCACATGCACGCCGCGCCGGCGCGCTTCGTCGACGATCAGCCGGGCATAGGGGTTCAGCGCATCATAGGCTTCGAGCGGTCGGGCATAGAGGCGCTCATTGATGGAGTTCTTGCGCTTGACGGAAAAGGCCGGAATGCGCCGAAAGCCAAGTTTCTCGTAGAGCGCGATCGCCTGCTCGTTGTCGTGCAGCACGGAGAGATCCATGAAGCCGGCGCCGCGCGCCTTGAAATGCTCGGCGAGCCTGCGAACCAGCGTTTCGCCGATGCCGGCATGACGCGCCTGCGGATCGACGGCCAGACACCAGAGCGAAGACCCCTGTTCGGGATCGGCAAAGGCGCGCGTGTGGTCAATGCCGGTCACGGTGCCGATCACCTCGCCGGTCGTCTCATCTTCCGCAACCAGATAGGTGATGGCCCGGTTGTCGCGGTTCGACCAGAAGAAGTCCGGCCGCACCTCCACCATGCCGCGGGCGGAATAGATGCGGTTGACGGCGCGGGCATCTGCTTCGGATGACAGGCGCCTGACGGAAAATCCGCGCGGCTGGCGCCGGCCGGAACGATAGGTGGCAAGATCGAGCCGGAAGGTATGCGACGGATCGAGAAAGATCTCCTGCGGTGCCTGTGCCAGCAGCACATGCGGCTCATGCACATAGATGGCGATGTCGCGGTGTTCCGGCGCTTCCTCGCGCAGCGCCGAGACGAGTTTCCCGGCATCATCGAAGGTCTGGGCGAAGATCAGCCGGCCCCAACCGCAATCCAGAACAGCGGATGCATCCGCGACTGCCTTGTCCGGATGCCCGATGTGGCCCGTCCGCTGCAGGGATTCGATGCGCTTGCGTTTCAGCCGGTGTGCGACTGCCTTGTCGCTGCGCACGCGCTGGCTGCGCTCGCTTGTCTTGTTGCTTGTCATCCTCAGACCCCTTGCGCCTGCAGCCACATTTCCAGAAGTCCCGCCTGCCAGAGTTCCGAGCCCTGCAGCGGTGTGATGTGTTCTGACGGTGCGTCGAACAGCTGGTTCAGATAGCGTTCCTGAAAGATGCCGCGTTCGCGGGCGGCCTGCGACGTGAGCGCATCGCGCACCATATCAAGATAGGGGCCGTCGACATATTTGAGCTGCGGAACGGGGAAATACCCCTTCTTGCGGTCGATCACCGCATGCGGAACCACAAGGCGCGCTGCATCCTTCAGCACGCCCTTGCCGCCGTCGTTCAGCTTGAATTCCGGCGGTATCTTGGCGGCAAGCTCGACAAGCTCATGGTCGAGGAAGGGCACGCGGGCTTCCAACCCCCAGGCCATCGTCATGTTATCGACGCGCTTGACCGGGTCGTCCACCAGCATGACCTGGCTGTCGAGACGCAGGGCGGCATCGACGGGCGTATCGGCATCGGCCTCAAGAAGATGGTGCGCGACAAGTTCGCGGCTCACATCGCTCGAAGCCATCCAGTCCGGGTTCAATTGCGTCTTCATCACCTCATGGCTGCGGTCGAAAAACACGCGGGCATAGTCGTTGACCACATCCGTCGAGGAGCCGAGCGGCGGATACCAGTGATAGCCGCCGAACACCTCGTCGGCGCCCTGGCCGGACTGCACGACGCGGATATGCTTGGAAACCTCCTTGGCAAGCAGATAGAAGCCGACATTGTCATAGGAGACCATCGGTTCCGACATGGCCGAGATCACGCCGGGAAGCGCATCCATCAACTGCGCCGAGGGGACGAAGATCTTGTGATGGTCGGTGCCGAAATGCTGGGCGATCAGGTCTGAATAGACGAACTCGTCGCCCTTTTCGCCATTGGCTTCCTCGAAGCCGACGGAAAAGGTCATGAGGTCATTCTGGCCCTGTTCGGCGAGAAGCCCGGTGATGATGCTGGAATCGACGCCGCCCGACAGCAGCACGCCAACCGGCACATCGGCAACCGTGCGCCGCTTCACCGCAAGCCGCAAGGCATCCAGCACCATGTCGCGCCAGTCGTTGCGCGTCAGGCCTGCCATAGCGGGATCGCGCGTGTGCGGCGGATTCCAGTAGCGGGTGTCCACCTCGCGGCCATCGGCCTCGATGACGCGGATGGTTGCGGGCGGCAGCTTCTTCACGCCGTTCAAAATAGTGCGTGGCGGTGGCACAACCGCGTGAAAACTCATGTAGTGATGCAGTGCATCGCGGTCGATCGAGGTGTCGATATCACCCCCCTTGACCAGTGCCGGCAGCGACGAGGCAAATCTGATGGCACGGCCGACCTTTGCAAGGTAAAGCGGCTTGATGCCAAAGCGGTCGCGCGCCATCACCACGCGGTCCGTATCGCGCTCATGGATGACGAAGGCGAACATGCCGTGGAAGCGGGTCACACAGTCCGTGCCCCAGGCGTGCCAGGCTTTCAGGATGATCTCGGTGTCGCCATGGGAGAAGAAGCGGTAGCCCTTGGCCTCCAGTTCGCGGCGCAGCTCCGGGTAATTGTAGATGCAGCCGTTGAAGGCGATCGTCAGGCCAAGTTCACCGTCCACCATGGGCTGGCGGGCCTTCTGGGAGAGATCGATGATCGAAAGCCGCCGGTGCGACAGGGCCGTCGATCCGTGGATTACCATTCCGGACCCATCGGGCCCGCGCGGCGCGATCGCCTCCATCATCCGGGCCTGAACCATCGGGGAAGGCTGTTCCCCGTCGAACCGTATTTCTCCGCAAATCCCACACACTGTGCTGCTTCAATCCTTTCCGATCTTTCCGCGATCCGGCCCCGGAATGGGGCAAACACGGCAAAATCCGCCCGCCGTGACGCGCGGATGCCTTTGGCCAAACGAGGAAGGTTGAGAAAGGTTGCGATTTTTTGCGCGCAAGGTCAGCGCGTGCGAGGCTCAGTCAGGCCGTGTTCCGCGCACGAAGATGTCGATGGCCCGCTGCATATGCACCTTTCGTGCGGCAAGATCCGGCCATCCCCTGGGGCCGGGACCCACCCCGCCAAACAGCATATCCATCAGGATGCGGGCCCCGGTCATCGGCTCATCGAGAACCAGCTTTCCTGCTGTCACCTGTGCCGCAAGCCAGTCTGCCAGCTGTCTGCGGGAGGTTTCCAGTCCTTCGCGCAGCATCACTTCGGCAAGGTCCGGCACCTGGTGCGACTGGCGGATGACGATGTGGATGAAGGCTGCCCGTTCCCTCTCGGTGTCTTCATCGATATCGATCATGAAGATGCGGCCGATTGCCTCGGCGATCGGCAGGTCCTCGTCATCGGGGAGGGGGAGCCTCAGCATCATCTGTCGATGCGAGGCAACAACCGCAATGAACAGGTCGACCTTGCTGGGAAACAGGCGGTACAGCGTCTGCTTGGAAATACGACACCGGCTGGCCACGATATCCGTCGTGGTGCCGGTGAGGCCAAGCTCGATAAAGGTGCGCCGCGCCGTAGCGATGATCATCTGCCGGCGTTCATCGTCGCTGAGACTCTTCGGCCGGCCGCGTCCCCGTTTGGCCGGTGCGGCGGCGTCCGATGCCTTGCCGTCTTCGCTGATACTATCGTCCATTCGCATCCTGAAACGTTGCAGTAAGGCTTTTTCCATGCATAGCGCACTTCCTATCCGAAAACATCACTGTCCTCCTGACCGGGACAAATCGTCGCCTCTCTTCGATCCGGCCGCAGGTCAGGAAAGCGCCGCCACCGGATCGAGCCTGGAGGCATTGCGGGCCGGAAGGAAGCCGAAGACGATCCCGATCATGCAGGAGCAGACGAAGGCGAGAAGCATGGGCGTTGCGGAAAAGACAAGGCTTATGCCGGCGCCGGACAGATTGGCGGCAAGACCGACCGAGAGCGCAAGCGTGATGCCGAGGACGCCGCCGATGAGGCAGACGAGCACGGCCTCGATGAGGAACTGCTGCAGGATATCCTGGCGGCGCGCGCCGACTGCCATGCGCACCCCGATTTCGCCCACACGCTCCGACACGGAAACGAGCATGATGTTCATCACACCGATGCCGCCGACGACGAGTGAAATGACGGCAATTGCCGAGACGAGAAGCGTCATGGTCTGTGTCGTGCTGGTGATGGTCTTGCGGATGTCATCGGTGTTGAGAATGAAGAAATCCTGCGTGCCGTGGCGTCGGGTGAGGAAGTCGGTCACCGCCTGCTCGGCGGCCGCCATGTCGGCATTGTCGGCCACGCGCACCGTGATGCTGCGCAGCGACGGATCACCGAGAAACCGCGTCTGCACGCTCGTATAGGGCAGGTAGATCGACAGGTTGTCGCTGGAGCCGAACCCGCCCTGCTGCGAGGAGATCACGCCGATCACCCTGACCGGCACGGTGCCGGCCAGAATGATCTGTCCGATCGGCTCGATGCCGTTGCCGGTAAACAGCGCCTTGGCGGTATTGTCATCGATCACGGCATCCTGCGCCAGCGCATCGACGCTGTCGGTGCCGAAGAAGCGGCCGGCGATCAGCTTGGACCCCTTGACGGTGAAATACTGACTGCCGACGCCGTTCACCAGCGCATTGGCAACCGTTGCGCCAAAGCGCGCGGTGGTGCTGGTGGAAACGGTGGGCGTGACGGCACCGACATAGGTGAGGCGCGCAAGGTTTTCCGCATCCGACACGACGAGCGTCTTCACGCGGCCGGACCTGGTATCGCCGAACCCCTTGCCGGGAAACACCTCCAGCGTGTTGGTGCCAAGGCTGCTGATATTGGCGAGAATCTGCTGCTGGCTGCCGGTGCCAAGCGCCACGACCAGCATGACCGAGGCAATGCCGATGATGATGCCGAGCATGGTGAGGAAACTGCGCAGCCGATGCGACTGGAGCGCTTTCAGTGCCATCACGAAGGCTTCGCGGAAGCGATCGACGCCGGCCGACAGGCTGTAGCGCACCCGCGGCGCCTCGCCTTGCCGCGTGGTTGCCGCCACTGGGGCCGCCTGCGTGCGCCGGTCGGCGGTAATCTGCCCGTCGGAAATTTCGATGATCCGCTTGGCGCGGGCTGCGACATTCGGATCATGGGTCACGATGATGATCGTCTTGCCGTCGCGGTTCAGTTCCTCAAGGATGCGCAGCACATCCTCGCCGCTTTTGCTGTCGAGCGCGCCGGTCGGCTCGTCGGCAAGGATGACCTCGGCATCGTTCATCAAAGCACGGGCAATGGAGACGCGCTGCTGCTGGCCGCCGGACAGCTGCCCCGGCCTGTGCTGCGTGCGGTCGCCCATGCCAAGCCTGCCCAGAATGGCTGCGCCGCGCTCGCGCCGGTCGCTGCGCGTGCGCCCCGCATAGATGGCCGGAATTTCCACATTGCCGAGCGCCGAAAGTTCGGCAAGCAGGTGATAGCGTTGGAAGATGAAGCCGAAATGCTCGCGTCTGAGACTCGACAAGGCATCGCTGTCCAGCGCAGACGTGTCCTGTCCGGACACACGGTACGTACCGGATGTCGGGCTGTCGAGCAGGCCAAGAAGGTTCATAAGCGTTGACTTGCCCGAGCCGGAGGCGCCGATGATGGCAACCATTTCGCCACGCTCGATGGTGAGGTCAACGTCCTTCAGGACCGTGATCGTGCCTTCGCCGGCGGGATATTCGCGACGCAGCTTTTCGATCTGGATGAGAGGTGCCTGGGTGGTCATCGCGTCAGAAACCCATCGGGCCGCCGCGGCGGCTGCCGGATTTCGAAGCTGCGCTTGCCTCGCTGATCACCACGTCGGCGCCTTCCTCAAGGCCGCTCTTCACTTCGGCGGTGATCTTGTTGTTGAGGCCGATCTCCACCGCGCGCTCGGCAACCGTGCCGTCTTGTGCCCGCACGCGCACGCTGTAGCGTCCGTCAGAAAGCGTCTTGCCAAGGGCAGCCGATGGAATGGTCAGCACCTCCTTGGCGGCGCCCAGCACGATGTTGACCTCCGCCGACATATAGGTGCGGAAGCGACCGTCGGTATTGGGCACGTCGAAGACGCCGATGTAATAGACGGCCGAGGATGAAGACGACGACGAGGACGAACTGCTGGAGGTGGAGCTGGAGACGCTGCTGTCACTGGTGATGGATTCCGGTGCCGGCTCGATGGAGGCAAGGCGTGCGTCATAGCTCTTGCCGCGCTCCCCGATCAGGTTGAAGCGCACGGCCTGTCCCGCTGTCACCCGGGTAATATCCGCTTCCGAGATTTCCGCCCGAACCGTCATGGTGGAAAGGTCGCCCAGGATGACGATCGTCGGGATCGACTGGGAGGCGTTGACAGTGCGCCCCTCCTGGTTGACGATCGCCAGCACTGTGCCGTCCATCGGCGCGGTGATGCGGGTATAGCCGAGTTCAGCCTTGGCGGTCTCGACGGCGATTTCCGCCGAGATGATCTGCGCGTCAAGTGCCGCGATCTGGGCGGTGGTGACGGCCACATTGGTTTCCGCCGTCTGCAGATCCGCTTCCGAGCCCGCCTGCTTGGAATAGATCGCCTGCTGGCGGATGAGAGTCTTACGGTAGCCCTCGAGGCTTGCCTGCTTTTCCTCTTTCTGCGCCTTCATGTTGGCGAGCGAAGCTTCGGAGGTGCGAAGTTCGTTGGTCTGCGTGGTGGAATCGATTTCGGCGATCAGGTCACCCTGACGCACCGTATCGCCGAGCTTGAACTTGATCGACGTGATCCGTCCCGAGGCCTGCGAGCCGACCGCAACCAGCCGGACCGGCTTCAGCGTGCCGGTCGCCAGAACCGTCTCTTCGACATTGCTGCGGGTCACGGGAGCCGTCAGGAAGGTGTTGGTTGCCGGTTTCTCCGTAAACCGCATCCAGCCGTAAACGCCCGCTGCCGCGACAGCGAGGGCGAGAAGAATGTGGCTACGCTTGATGGCCATGACAGGGAATGCCGATCTGCTATATTATTGGAACTTGCTCGTTCCGATAATGCCTTCTGCATGTCCCGGTCAATGGCTTGCGGATTAAACCTTGGTAATCCGCCTTTCCCTGTCAGCCGGCGCTTGCGGCTTTAAGGGGCCGCGATTCCCCGGTGCTTGCCTTGACCGGCGCAAAGGCAAACGCCTCAAGTGTCTCGGCGCGCATCTCGATGGAGAAGCCGGGCAGGACCGGCGGCATGTAGGCGGCATCCTTGATGACGCACGGATCGAGGAAATGCTCGTGCAGATGATCGACATATTCGATCACGCGGCCGTCCTTGGTGCCGGACACGGCGACATAGTCGATCATCGACAGGTGCTGCACATATTCGCAGAGCCCGACGCCGCCGGCATGCGGCCAGACGGGGAGGTTGTACTTTGCGGCAATCAGCAGCACCGACAGCACCTCGTTCAGTCCGCCCATGCGGCAGCTGTCGATCTGCACAACATCGATGGCGCCTTCGGCGATGAACTGCTTGAACATGATGCGGTTCTGGCACATTTCGCCGGTCGCCACCTTCACCGGCGCAATCGCCTCGCGGATCTTGCGATGGCCGGCCACATCGTCGGGGCTTGTCGGCTCCTCGATGAAGAAGGGATTGCAGAAGGACAGCTTCTTTACCCAGTCGATCGCCTGATCCACTTCCCAGACCTGGTTGGCATCGATCATCAGGTAGCGATCCGGCCCGATTACCTCGCGCGCGATGGTGAGGCGGCGAATATCGTCTTCGAGGTCGCGGCCGACCTTCATCTTGACATGGTTGAAGCCGGCATCGATCGCCTCCTGGCAGAGGCGGCGCAGCTTGTCGTCATCATAGCCGAGCCAGCCGGCCGAGGTGGTGTAGCAGGCATAGCCTTCGCGCGCGAGGGTCGCGATGCGCTCGGCCTTGCCGGCCTCTGCCTTCTTCAGGATGGCAACGGCCTCGTCGCGGGTCAGAACGTCGGTCAGATAGCGATAATCAACGATATCGGCGATCTCTTCCGCCGACATATCGGCCACCAGCCGCCAGACCGGCTTTTTGGCTTCCTTTGCCAGAAGATCCCAGAAGGCATTGACGACGGCGCCGGTTGCCAGATGCATGGCGCCCTTTTCCGGGCCGATCCAGCGCAATTGGCTGTCGCTGGTCAGATGGCGCCAGAACTGGCCCGGATGCGCCTTCACCACCGCAAGGTCGGTGCCGACGACAAGATGGCGCATGGCATCGATCGCCATGCAGCAGATGTCGTTGCCACGCCCGATGGTGAAGGTGAGGCCATGCCCGGCAAGGCCGGGCACGTCGGTTTCCAGAATGACATAGGCTGCCGAATAATCCGGGTCCGGGTTCATCGCATCAGAGCCATCAAGGCTCTGGGACGTGGGAAACCGCAGATCGATGATCCGCATGTCGGTGATGATGGCCATTCTCGTGTCTCCGGCAGATAGGTCAGGAAGGGTCAGGCGTCGGCGCGAAAGGTCTGTTTCTGTGTGCCGAGGCCTTCGATGCCAAGTTCGACCACGTCGCCGGGCTTCAGGTAGCGCTGCGGCTTCATGCCCATGCCGACGCCAGGCGGCGTGCCGGTGGAGATCACGTCACCCGGTTGCAGAGACATGAACTGGCTCAAGTAGGACACGAGGAAGGCAACGCCGTAGACCATGGTGGCCGTCGTGCCATTCTGCATGGTTTCGCCGTTGACCTTCAGCCACATGGTGAGGTTCTGCGGATCGGCGATCTCGTCCTTCGTTACCAGCCAGGGGCCGATGGGGCCGAAGGTGTCGCAGGACTTGCCCTTGGTCCACTGGCCGGAACGCTCGGTCTGGAAGGCGCGTTCCGACACGTCGTGGGAGACGCAGTAGCCGGCGACATACTCCATCGCATCGGCTTCGGAGACGTATTTTGCCGTCTTGCCGATGACGACACCCAGTTCCACTTCCCAGTCGGTCTTTTCAGAGCCGCGGGGGATCAGAACATCGTCGTTCGGGCCGCAGATGGCCGAGCTTGCCTTCATGAAGATGACCGGTTCCGGCGGAACCGCCATGCCGGATTCGGCAGCGTGGTCGGAATAGTTGAGGCCGATGCAGATGAATTTGCCGGTCTGGCCGACGCAGGGGCCGAGACGCTCGGTGCTCGACACTTCCGGCAGCGCAGCCAAGTCGAGAGCTGCCAGTTTGGCAAGGTTTTGCGGGTCGAGTGCAGCGCCTGAAATGTCGCTGACATGAGCGGAAATATCGCGGATCGTGCCGTTGGCATCAACGAGTGCCGGGCGTTCTGCGCCAGGTGCGCCGTAACGAAGCAGTTTCATGGGGTATTCCTTCCTGAAGTCTGATGTCAGATGGTCCAGCCGCCATCGATGGCGATGGCCTGGCCTGATGTATAGGTTGCGCCGGCCAGATACACGGCAAGATCTGCAATTTCTTCTGGCGCGCCCAGCCGTCCGATCGGCTGGCGGGCGATGAAGGCGGCGCGGGCTGCCTCGTAGTCGCCTTGAGCGCGCAGGCGCTCCTGCAGCGACGGGCTTTCCACCGTTCCGGGGCAGATGGCATTGCAGCGGATATTGTGGCCGACATAATCGGCCGCCACGGCCTTGGTGAGGCCGATGACGGCAGCTTTCGTCACGCCATAGGCAAAGCGGTTCGGCACGCCTTTGATCGAGGAGGCGACGGAAGCCATGTTGATGATGGCGCCGTCGCGCCGCTCCATCATGCCCGGCAGTACGGCGCGGATGGTGCGGATCATCGCCTTGACGTTGAGGTCGATGGCGAAATCCAGATCGCTGTCCTTCATCTCGAGAACCGAACCGCCATGCACGACGCCGGCGCAGTTGAAGAGAATGTCGACCGCACCGATACCGGCGACGCAGGCCTTGACGGCTGCCTCATCGAGAACATCCAGCCGTTGTGCCTTGAGATTATCGAGTGCCGGAAGCTCGGCCAGTGCCTGTTCGTTGATGTCTGTTGCGTAGACCACGGCTCCTGCCTGCGCAAATGCGATGGCACTTGCCCGCCCGATGCCCTGGCCGGCGGCGGTGATCAAAACCGTCTTGCCTTGAAGGTTAGCCATTTCCGTTCCTCTTCTGCATCATGTCCTGTTTGCCGCTCATTGCCATGCGAATGTCAGGAGATCTCGGCAAGCGCAGCCTTCAGTTTCGGCTGCTCGATTGCAAGGCCAAGATCGGCCGCGCGCGTCACCATCGGCAGGAATCTCCGGCGTTTTTTTTCTGCGTGATTGCCGGCGATATCCGAGAGGCGGTGCTTCAGGAACGGGTTGAGGAACCGGTCCCGCACGGTATCCAGATAGGCGCGCGCTTCCTCGCCCCTGCCATCCGCCTCGAAGACCGGCAGAACTTCCTGAGCCCAGACGGTTTCCACTGCCTCCCGCATCTGCGGATCTTCCATCGCTTCGCGCACGGTTTCATCGGCGCGGCGCTGATCCTTCAGCCAGTATTCTGCAAGCACCGAATGGCCAAGGTTGAGGAGATGCAGCTTCAGCATCTCGAACCGGTCGAGATCGTCCGTCAGCGTGATGGCCGGATGTCGGCAGGGCAGAACGAGCCCTTCCTGCTGCTCGATCGCCCAGAGGGCGTACGGTTCGGCCACGGCGCCGACCGGCGCGATCGGCTCGGCGACGATGCGATCAACGAGGCTGTTGGCGAAATGGCAGGTCTCGTTCAGCCAGAGCCGGAACTCGTCCGGCAGTTCCCATTCCAGCGCCAGCTGCTCGATCAGCGTGCGCAGCCGCGATCCGTTCTGCGGTACCAGTTCGCAGGGAAAGATCGACAGGGCCACGTCCCTGTTCGTCACGAAGCGATGCGCAAGCAGGACGGCAAGCTTGGCCGGAAAGCTTTTCGGCAGGCGCTCGATATCGGTCAGAAGCGCCGCATCGTCGGAGGGATCCAGATCATAGCCACGGTCGCCGGTGTTGGAGATGATCACCTGAACAGTGACGGCAAGCGCACGGACCCGCTGCCAGTCGGTCGAAGCTGTCAGCGCTTCGCTGATGGCGCCACCGGATCTCTCCTCGTCGATGACGGTGCCGTCGGTCAGGCCGCGGATCCGCACCGGATAGTGCGGTTCGCGCGAAAGGGCTGCGATGCGGGCCGCGCTTTCGCCACTGGAGGTCGTCTGCACCACGGCAATCGTGCCCAGCGCTTCACCGGTCGCGAGCGCTTCAGACACGAAGAGATCCGCGTGGGCCAGCAAAAACCGGCTGGTTCCGAACTGCAGGATGGCGGGTTGCGGCATCACGCGACTTCCACCATGGCCTTGACGACGCCGGCTGCCGGATCGGTCAGCCCGGCAAACTGCTCCGGCACCTGAGACAGCGACATGCGGTGGGTAATCAGCGCATCCGGCACATGGCCGGCGCGCATCGCTGCCATCACATGATGGAAATCGGCAGCCGTTGCATTGCGGCTGCCGAGCAGCGTGGTTTCGCGCTTGTGGAATTCCGGATCGGAAAAGGTGATGTTGGAGGCCACGATGGACACCAGCACATAGGTGCCGGCATGGGCGACAAAGCCGAAGCCGCGCTCGATGGCCTTCGGGTTGCCCGTTGCATCAAACACCGTTTCGAAGAAATTGCCGTCGGTGATGGCCGACAGCTGCTCTACGTCGCCTTCACCCAGCATGACGGTGGAGGTGATGCCGAGATGGCGTTCGGCAAAGTCCAGCCGGTCGCGCCGGCTGTCGATCAGGGTGACATCAGCCCCCTCCATCCTGGCAAAAACGGCAACCGCAAGGCCGATCGGGCCGGCGCCCGCAATCAGCACTTTCTCACCGGAACGGGTCTTGGCCCGGGCCACGGCATGGGCGCCGATCGCCAGAAACTCCACCATCGCCGCCTGGTCGAGCGACAGCCCGTCCGCCTTCAGAAGGAACTCGGCCGGCAGGCAGAGATATTCCGTCATGCCGCCATCGCGGTGAACGCCGAGCACGCCGATATTGCGGCAGCAATTGGTGCGCCCCTTCAGGCAGGCATCACAATGGCCGCAGGACATATAGGGGATGATGGCCACCGTATCGCCGGCCGAAAGACCGCTGCCGTCCGGGGCTTCCTCCACCGTTGCCGCCAGCTCATGACCCATCACCCGCGGATAGGAGAGATAGGGCTGGTTTCCGGTAAAGATGTGCAGGTCGGTGCCGCAGACGCCGACGCGGCGGATTTTGACAAGCGCTTCGCCCGCAGCGGGAACGGGCTTCTGACGCTCTGTGGCGATGAGGGTGCCGGGAGTATCGCAAACAATTGTTAGCATTGACTTACCTATTCAGCCGATGGAAGGCCCGTTCAAGCGATAGAAGGACTGGGCGTTCTGCCCGAAAACGAAAGCATGATGGCTTGCCGGAACCATGTCGCGGCACTGGTCGAACCAGCCTTGATAGTCGCCGGCCAGGCGCACGACCGGCCAGTCGCTTCCCCAGATGACGCCTTCGGCGCCAAACAGATCCAGGATGGTCTCACCATAGGGACGCACCGCCTCGGGCTTCTGGTCGCCAGCTTCGGTAAGCAGCCCCGAAAGCTTGCAGGACACATTGGGGAGGGCCGCAAGATCGGCCATGGCCGCGCGCCATTCGACAAAGCGCCCCCTGGCGATCTCGGGCTTTGCGCCATGGTCGATGACGATGCGCAGGTCCGGATGGCGATCGGCAAAGACAACGAGATGCGGCAGGTGTTTGGGGAAGACGAGCGCGTCGAAGGCGAGGTCTGCCGCAACCATGGCCGCAACCGCCGGGTCGAGCGCCGGATCGGTGATCCACTGGTCGTCGGAAAGGCCCTGCAGCATTGGGCGCAGTCCCTTCAGCTTTTCATGGGTCGCAAGGCGGGCGATGGCATCCGGCGCATCGGGTGCTTTGAGATCCGTCCAGCCGACGACACCGAGGATGAAATCGTGCCGGTCGGCGAGATCCAGCATGAAGGCCGTGTCGGCGTCGCTCTCCATGGTCTGGACCAGCACCGTGCCATCGATGCCGCAGGCGGCAAGCAGCGGCTTCAGGTCGTCCGGCGCAAAATCCCGGTAAATGGCCGCAAGCTCTGCCGGCGGCCATTCGCCAGCCCGCTCCGCCAATCGCCAGAAATGCTGATGGGCGTCGATGCGCATGCGATCAGGCCCCTTGTCCTGGGACGGGAGCACCCTCGGCGATCAGGCCGCGCTGCTTGAGCGCCGACCAGAAGGAGGCGGGGATTTCCTCCTCGAACCAGGCCGTGTTGGCGGTCAGCTGGTCGCGGTTGCGCGCGCCGGAAACGATGGTGAGGGCGGCCGGGTGCGCCAGCGGAAACTGCAGGGCTGCGGCCTGCAGAGTCACGCCTTCGGCAGCGCAGGCCTCGTGGAGAGCGTCGACGCGGGCCAGCATCTCCGGCGGGGCATCGGCATAGTTGAATTTGCGATTGCCGGCGAGGATGCCGGAATTGAAGGCCCCGGCAATCACGATGCCGACGCCCTTTTCAGCGCAGCGATCCATGAAGGCAAGGCTCTGCTGCTCGAGAAGCGTGTAGCGGCCGGCCAGCATGCAGATATCGATTTCGGCGACTTCCATCGCGTCACGGATGATTTCCCATTCGTTGACGCCAAGGCCGATGGCCTTGGTCGCGCCTTCCTCGCGCAGCTTTGCAAGCGCGCGAAAACCGCCGCCGTCGGTCAGCTGGCTCCAGTAATGCGCGTGCTTGTCGCCATGCGTCACGCTGCCGATATCGTGGATATAGAGAATGTCGGGCGCCAGAATGCCGAGCCGCTGCTGGCTGGCCTCGAAGGAGCGCATCACGCCGTCATAGGTGTAGTCATAGACCGGGCGGAAGGGCAGGGGCTCGACATAGCCCTCTTCTTCCGCGCCAACCGTCGGGTCCGGCGTCATCACGCGTCCAACCTTGGTGCTGACCACATAGTCTTCGCGGGCAAAATCGGTGAGCATGGTGCCGAGCCGACGCTCGGACCGGGTGAAACCGTAATAGGGCGCCGTATCGAAATAGCGGATGCCGGAATCCCAGGCCGCCTTAAAGGCGCCGGCGGATTCCTCGTAGGGCGTGACGCGGTAAAGATTGCCCATCTGGGCGCAGCCAAGGCCCATGCCGGTCAGGGAAACGCCCGTGCGGGCATGCGTGTGCTGGTGGGTAACCTTCATGACATCCTGCCTTCCGTGTGAGAAGGGACGCGCGGACAACCGCGCGTCCGTATGCTTTTAAGCTCAGTAGAGAACGTTCTTGGCTTCCGGCTTGTCGATATTGTCCTTGGTGACGACGACCACACCGGTATCGACGAACTTCTCGACCTTTTCCTTCTTGAGGAGCTTGGACACGGTCTTCACGCCGAGTTCGCCCATCTGGAACGAGCCCTGCACGGCAATGGCCGACAGCGTTCCATCCTTGACGAATTCCTGCAGGTCCTGATTGCCGTCAAAGCCGACGGCGACGACCTTGCCGGCCTTGCCGGCCTGCTTGATGGCGCGGCCCATGCCGATGGCGGTCGGCTCGTTGGCGCCGAAGATGCCCTTGAGGTCGGCATTGGCAGCCAGCACGTCGGTCGTCTGGTTGAGCGCCGTTGCCATCTGCGACTGCGAGTAATAGGGGCCGACGATCTGCAGCTTGGAATTGGCCTTGATGTAATCGGTAAAGCCGCCGACGCGACCGATTTCCGAACCGGCACCGGCCACATAGGACATGACGGCGATCTTGCCTTCCTTGCCGACCTTGTCGATCAGCGCCTGGGCGGCGAGTTCGCCGGCCTTGCGGTTGTCGGTGGCCAGGAACGACTGGTAATACTGCTCGGCGCCCTTGGCGAGCATCGAGTCGACGATCACCACCGGAATGCGGGCTTCCCAGGCCTTCTTCACGGCAGGCACCAGCGCATCCGGATCGGACGGGGCGAGCACGATGCCGGCCACGCCGCGGTTGACGGCATTTTCCACCATGTTGACCTGGTCGGCGATGGCCGATTCCGAGGCCGGACCCTGGAAGGTCATTGTATTGCCGGCGCCGACCTCCTTCATGGCGGCATCGGCACCCTTCTGGACGTTCTGCCAGAAGGTCGAGTTGACCGTCTTCACGATGACCGCGATCTCGGCGGCCTGCACGGATGCAGCCGAAAGCATGATCACCGATGTCAGCAATGCTGTTGCAAGCTTTTTCATTTCCATCCTCCTAAAATGAAGCGGCCCTTATGGCCCCCTCCCGGGAGATCCCACTCCCTTGTCTTTTGCGGATAAGGGTCCGCACCCTCTCTCATCGGCGGTTGCGCAGCTGGTCGATCCAGACAGTGACCAGAATGACGAGACCGATGATGATCTGCTGTGTGAAGGCGGAGACGCCGTTCATGTTGAGCCCGTTGCGCAGGATGCCGATGACGAAGGCGCCGATGGCGGTGCCGGAAATCGTGCCGACGCCGCCGATGAGCGACGTGCCGCCGATGACGGCGCTTGCGATCGCATCCAGTTCGTACATGACACCTTCATTCGGCTGGGCCGTCACGAGGCGCGACATCAGCACGCAGCCGGTGAGGCCCGCCAGCGTGCCGGAGAGCACATAGGTGAAATTGGTGACGCGGGTGACGTTAACGCCCGACAGGCGCGCCGCATCGACATTCGAGCCGACCGCATAGATATGCCGCCCGAGCACCGAGCGGTTCAGCATGAAGGACACCGCAAGCGCGATCACCACCATCAGGACGACCGGATAGGGAATGCCGGGAAACACCACGTTCGGAAAACCGTCGTCACCGATCGTGACGATGCGAAACAGCGAGCCGTTGCCGAGTTCGCCAAAGCTTTCGCCAAGGCCGGAGACGGCGCGCGCGCCGGTGATCTGCAGCGCAACGCCGCGGGCAATCAGCATCATGCCAAGTGTTGCGATGAATGGCGGCAGCTTCATGCGGGTGACGAGAATGCCGTTGACCAGACCGCAGGCGGAGCCGGTGAGAATGCCGATCAGCATGCCGATCGGAACCGGCATGCCGAGCTCCTTGACGGCAAGCGCCGCCACCACGCCGGCAAGCGCCAGGACCGAGCCGACCGAGAGGTCAATGCCACCGGTGATGATGACGCAGGTCGCCCCGATGCCGAGCAGCGCGATCGACGTGACCTGAAGCGCGATCGTCATGCCGTTGTTGACGGTGAAGAAGGCATTGCTGGTGCTGGAAAACACCGCGATCAACACGAAGAGGCTGCCAAGGGCGGCAAACTTCTGGATCACATCCTTTTGCCGGTCGCTGAGGCGGCGGCTCTTTGGTTCGCTCGGTGTGCTCATCATTGTCCTCAATTCGCCGTTCTGGCCTTCGGGCTGTGCCCGTAGCCGGAGGCGTAACGCATGATTTCTTCCTGGTTGGTCTTTGCCGTCTCCAGGATGCCGGTGATGGTGCCGTTGTGGAAAACCGCGACACGGTCGGTCATGCCCAGAATTTCCGGCAGTTCCGAACTGATCAGGATGACCCCGATGCCATCGCGCGCAAGCTCGTCCATGATCTTGTAGATGGCGTATTTCGCCCCGACATCGATGCCGCGCGTCGGCTCGTCGAAGAAGAGGATGCGCGACTTGCGAAACAGCCACTTGCCGATGATGATCTTCTGCTGGTTGCCGCCCGACAGCAGCCGCACCGGCTGACGGATCGAGGGTGTCTTGATGCTCAGGAGATCGACATATTCGTTGGCCACCTCGGCATGACGGCCAAAGTCGATGAGGCCGAAGCGGTTCGACAGCTCTTCCATATTGGCAAGCGTCATATTGGCATCGACCGGCATCTTGACGGCGAGCCCCTGCGCCTTGCGGTCTTCCGAGAGATAGGCAAGGCCGCTGGCGATCGCATCGCGCGGCGAGCGGATCGAAAGCGTCTTGCCACCCATCGTCACCGTGCCGCTGTCCAGCGGATCGGCGCCGAAGATGGCGCGGGCAACTTCTGTGCGGCCGGCACCCATCAGACCGGCAAAGCCGAGGATCTCGCCGCGCCGCAGCGTGAAGCTGACATTGCGGAAGACGCCGGCGCGGGTGAGGTTGTCGACCGAAAAGATCACCTCCTCGGTCGGCGTCGAGGTGCGTTCGGGAAACTTTTCCTCGAGCGACCGGCCGACCATCTTGGCAACGATATCGTCCACCGTCGTATCGGCAAAATGATCGGTCGCCACATACTGGCCATCGCGCAGCACGGTGACGCGGTCGACGATCTCGGCCATCTCGTCCAGCCGATGCGAGATGTAGACGATGCCGACGCCGGAGGCCTTGAGGTCGTGGATCACCTTGAACAGAAGGCGCGTTTCCTGCTCGGTCAGCGACGAGGTCGGCTCGTCCATGATCAAAACTTCGGCATTCAGCGACAGGGCCTTGGCAATTTCCACCATCTGGCACTGGGCAACCGAGAGTTCGCGCACCAGGCGATCCGGCGAGATCGAAACCCCCAGCCGGTCGAGACAGGCCTGTGCGTCCGCCTTCAGCTTCTTGCGGTCCACGAGAAAACCCCGGCGGGGTTCGCGGGCGAGATAGATGTTTTCCGCCACCGTCATGTGCGGCACCAGGTTCAGTTCCTGGTGGATGATGGCAATGCCAATGTTTTCCGCTTCGAGCGGCGAGGAGAAGCTGCGCTCGACGCCCTTGTAGACGATGCGGCCGGAGGTCGGCGTGTAGACGCCGCTGATGATTTTCATCAGCGTGGACTTGCCGGCGCCGTTCTCGCCGCAGACCGCATGCACCTCGCCACGGTGTAAGTCAAAGCTTACGTCAGCCAGGGCCCGGACGCTTGGAAACTCCTTGGAAATGTTTTGAAGGCTGAGAAGCGGCGCGCCTCCTGCATCACCCGCATGGCGTGCAGAGGCCGCAGCTGCGCGGGGTGTCGCGTTGACGGAATTGATCTCGCCGCTGTGCATTGAAGTCCTCCTCGCGCATCCTGCGCCGTCGATCCAGCTCCACCCGTCGACTGCGGGCCTATTGGTAGGCGGCCTTGCCAAACTGGTCAAGCCAATTTCTCGACGAGAGGGTTTTGATTGCTGGTAATCGTCCTATTGCACTGTATTTGCAGTATAAATTATTGGTCTTGCCAGTTTTGGGGTGATTGCCTATGGTAAGGCCAATCAGAAGCGAGTGGTGATGAACGGGTTCAGAACGACGGAGCGCAGGCTCTATCAGCAGGTGGCGGATCAGATCCGTGGGCTCATCCAGGCGGGCCAGTTCAGGCTTGGCCAGCGCCTGCCCTCGGAGCGCGAACTCGCCCTGCAACTCGGTGTATCCCGCCCATCCCTGCGCGAGGCCCTGATCGCTTTGGAAATCGACGGCACGGTCGAGATCCGCATGGGCTCGGGCATCTATCTCGTGGCAAACACGGAACGACGGGCCGCCACATCCGCCTCGATGGGGGAGAGCCCGGTTGAGCTGATGCAGGCGCGCGCTGCCGTCGAAAGCGCGGTCATCGTGCTCGCCTCGTCGCGCATGACGACCGAGTGCCTGAAAACCCTTCGTCAGATCCTGGACGGCATGGCCGCCGAAATTGCCGAAGGACGCAAGCCCGTGGAGCACGACCGTCAGTTCCACCTGACGATCGCCAGCCAGTCGGGCAACGGGGTCCTGGCACGTCTGGTGGGCGAACTCTTCGACGATCGCCACAGCCCCCTGTCGACGCAATTGCGCGAGCATTTCGAGACGCCGGACACCTGGAGCATGGCGCTCTTTGAACACGAACAGATCTACACGGCGCTGGAGGGGCGTGATTCATTGCTGGCACAGGCGATGATGCATGCCCATCTGGAGGAATCGAAGCGCCGCTGGCTGGATAGCGAACCGCGTTGATCGCGATGATTTTCCAAGACGACCTCCAGGGAGGAGGAGACATGATGACAGACACCGTTTCACCCGTGATTTTGCTCAATGCCGCAGACGATGTGGTGGTGACCCGCCGCTCGCTGCAGCCGGGCACCGATTCGGGCTTCAATGGCATTGTCGCCGGCCAGTTGATCGGCCGCGGGCACAAGATGGCGATCCGCGCCATCGCCAGTGGTCAGGAGGTGCGCAAATATGGCCAGATCATCGGTCTTGCGACGCAGGACATCGCGCCGGGAGATCATGTGCATCTGCATAACCTTGCCATGCTTCCGTCCGAGCACGAGCACCAGTTCAGCGTCGATATAGAGGAAAAGGGCATGCTGCCGCTTGCCGAACGGCGCACCTTCATGGGGTTTGACCGCGGCATCGGCGGTGCCGGCACGCGCAATTTCATCGGCATCATTTCGTCGGTCAACTGTTCGGCTACCGTCTCGCGATACATCGCCGATTACTTCAACCGCATGGGCGGGCTCGACGGCTTTGACAATATCGACGGCGTCGTGGCGCTGACGCATGGCACCGGCTGTGCGCTCAATAACAAGTCGGAAGGCTATCGCCTGCTCATCCGCACCATCCAGGGCTATGCCCGCCATCCGAATTTCGGCGGCATCCTGATGATCGGGCTTGGCTGCGAAACCAACCAGATCGGCCCGATCCTCGAACACTACAAGATGGAGGAGGGCGACCGGCTGCGCACGATGACGATCCAGCAGCATGGCGGCACGCGCAAGACCATCGATGCGGCGATCGAGATCATCAAGGAGATGCTGCCGGTGGTGAATGCGGCACGCCGCACGCCACAACCACTGTCGAAGCTGAAGCTTGCGCTGGAATGCGGCGGCTCCGACGGCTATTCCGGCATTTCCGCCAATCCCGCCCTCGGTTATGCCTCGGACCTTCTGGTGCGTCACGGCGGCACCACGGTGCTTGCCGAAACGCCTGAAATCTATGGTGCCGAGCATCTGCTGACGCGGCGCGCCGTCACGCCGGCGGTTGCCGAAAAGCTTCTGCAGCGCATCGACTGGTGGCGCGATTATACCGCCCGCAATGGCGATGAACTCAACAACAACCCTTCGCATGGCAACAAGCTTGGCGGCCTGACGACCATTCTGGAAAAATCGCTCGGCGCCGTGGCCAAGGGCGGCTCCATGCCTTTGAAGGCCGTCTACGAGTTTGCAGAAGCGGTGACCGAACCCGGCTTTGTCTTCATGGATACGCCCGGTTATGATCCGGTGGCCGTGACGGGCCAAGTGGCGGGTGGCTGCAACGTCATCTGTTTCACCACCGGGCGCGGTTCGGTCTCCGGCTTCAAGCCGTCCCCCTGCATCAAGATCGCCACGAATACAGACATGTACGAGCACATGCGCGAAGACATGGATTTGAACTGCGGCGGCATCGTCACGGGTGACGAGACGATCGAGCAGTCCGGCGAGCGCATCTTCGAGCATATCATTGCCGTTGCCTCCGGCCAGAAGACCTTGAGCGAAATCTATGACTACGGCGACAACGAATTCGTGCCGTGGCAGGTCGGCGCCGTGACCTGATGATTTTGGCGGGTTTCCCGGATGTTCGGGGAACCGCTTCATCGCTGCCCCGTTAGCGCCTCATCGAAGCGACAGGGGTTGCGGCAATGGCAGATGCAGACCCATTACACGGCGCGGCACGGCGCAGAACCGTTCTGGATGCCCACGCCATGCGCCGCCTCGTGCGCATGGCAAAGCTTGCCCGCCTCATGGATACGGCGCTGCGCGTGCCTGGCACCAATATCCGCTTCGGTGCCGATTCCATCATGGGCCTGTTGCCTGTGGCGGGCGACGCGGCAGGCGCGGTGATCGGTCTCGTCATCGTCAACGAAGCGCGCCGGCTTGGCCTGCCGGCTTCAAAGCAGATGCAGATGCTTGCCAATATCGGCACCGATGCTGTCTTCGGCAGCCTGCCGCTGGTCGGTGACCTGTTCGACGTCTATTTCAAGCCGCACCGGCGCAATATCCAGATGATCCTCGATCATTTCGGACTGACGCACGAGGATCTTGCCCGCTACTGAACCGGTCTGCCGTGCAACGGTCGAATGATCAGTCGGCGGTGACCCGGCGCCCGGGCAGGCGAAAGACGATGCGGCGGTGCTTGATGAAGACATGGAGCGGCCGCTCGATCAGCTCGTAACAGGCGATGCCCACCAGCGTTCCGATCACGGCGCCACTCCAGAGGATGAGCCATGTTGGCAGGCCGGCGGAAAGGCCAAGCTTCAGCACCACCGAGATTGCAAAGGTGTGCCAGAGATAGATCGAATAGGACGCGTCGCCGAGATAGGAAAGTCCCGGCAGTGTCGGCAGCATGTCGGCTTTTTCCAGCGCAAGCACACCCAGCACAAGGCAGATGGCGAGCGGCGCGCAGAGGAAGGTGTTGAACTCGGCCCGCAGCAGATAGATCGCCGTAAAGGAAAAGATTGCAACCGCAATCAGCATCAGCCCGGTGTCAGCGCGCGGCACGCGGCCGGACAGCCAGAGCCTTCCGATCACGGCACCGGCCAGAAACTCCAGAATGAGCGGCCGTGTATAGAAGAAAGCGGGGGTGCCGGGTGTCGTCACGGAAAAACCGACGACAGCCAGCGCGCCAAAAATGAGGCTGAGGGCCGCAAGGCGACGGCCGGGCGCCAGCATCAGCGAGACGGCGAAGGCGAGGTAGAAGAACATTTCGTAATTCAGCGTCCAGCCCTGGACGAGAACCGGCCAGAGCGCGCCGCCATTCGGCGAGGGGACGGGGAGGAAGAGGTAGGAGCCGATCAGATGTGGCGCATCGATCACGAGGTTCGGAAAGAGACCGGCAAATGCGCCGAAGACCATCACCGTCGTGGCAAGCCAGTAGCTCGGGGCGATGCGCAACAGGCGATCCTTGAGGAAGGCGCCGGGCGTCTGGTTCCGGTTCTGGCTGATGACGATCATGATGAAGCCGCTGACGACAAAGAAGACATCGACACCGGCAGCGCCGATGGCGAAATTCTCCTCCAAGCGTTCGGCGGCGTGGAACAGGACCACGGCAAGCGCTGCGATCGCCCGGAGATACTGAATGCCGTAGAGCGTCTTCATGGTGTGATCCCGTCCGGCCGTTCGGCGCTGAATTGCCTCATGCAAGACGCGCCCGCCGCTCGGGTAAAAGGCGTGCACGTTCGAAGGCAGGTGAGGGGACCCGCGAGCCAAGCGACAACCGCGCGACGGCGAAGTAAAACAGGAAGGAGCCGACATGGTAGGGGTGCATGATGTCGATCTCCACGAAGGAGCGCACCAGAAGCAGCGCCAAAAGCCCGAAGAGCACCATAGAATCGAGGTTGCGGCCATCATGCAGCACCCGCTTCAGATGGCCGAAGAAACCGGCAAGCAGCGTCAGCGCCAGAAGCGCGGTTCCCACCACGCCGGTTTCCACCATGGTCTCGATATAGGTGTTGTGGAAGTGGAAGCCGCTGCGCGAGCCGATGTAGAATTCCTCCCACAGGCGTTCCGCCTCCGGAAATCCCTGCACCCAGTAACCCTGGTAGCCGAGCCCGATCAACGGAGACTGGCGCGCCGCCTCGATGCCCTGCTGCCACAGATAGGTGCGTCCCGTCAGCGTTGAATCCTTACCGAAAATTCCAAGGACCGCATCCATGGCGCCCATGGTGAGGGCGGCGTTGACGCCGATGACCGCAAGGATGATGCCGCTGGCAAAGACGATCTTGCGGGTGGTCGGCGCCAGAAGCAGGAGAACCTGCAGCCCGCTGCAGGCGGCAATGATGACAAGCGTCGTCAGAACCGACGTGGCCGATTGCGAGGCAAGGAGGCAGTAGGCCGACAAGAGCGCCGTGCCGGCACAGGCGGCCAGCCAGAGCCGGCGCATGCCCATCAGCATGATGCCCGCATAGGCAAAGTAGAGCCCGAGAGAGGCATAGAAACCGAGCTGGTTCTTCGAGGCAAAGGCACCGACAAAGCTGTAGGTGCCGTCCAGAGGATCAAAGTGGTAAACACCGAACAGCATCGAATAGCCCAGCACCACGGCGCAGCCGGCAATGACGCCGCGCACGAGCGTCGCGACGCTGAGGGTGCGCATGGCAATCAGCGCGCAGATGATGTGGGTGAGGTACTGGATTGCGGTGCGAAGCGACACGCCCGGTGCCGGCGACCAGAAGACCGACAGAAAGCAGAAACCGGCAAAGCCGAAGATCCAGAACGAGCGCATCGGGTTTCCAAGCACCCGCTTGTAATCCAGCATCACCAGCGGCAGCCAGACGGCGTAATAGCCAAGGATCGAGACCTGACCGAACCGGCTCGAATAGGCAAAGACGAACAGCGACAGCATGACTGCCGCCGTGCCGTACAGCGCGTTTTCTTCCGGATTGATCAGGACGGCCTTGGCTATCTTCATGGGCGTTACTGCATCAGGAGTTCGGAGGTGACCTTGATCACGTCGCCGGGCTGAAGCTTCATCGTTTCGTCGGCGGCGATTTCCTTGGCGCCTGTTCCGTTATCGCGCACGATCGAGTAGCGGATGCTGGCGGACTTGCCGTGCGGGTCAAATTTCAGGGCTTCGGCGGACTGCGCCAGCGATTCGGCCACCAATTGCTGACTTGTGCCGATCTGCAGGTTCAGCTTTTCCAGTTCCGCCTCGGTGTCCTGCATCTCCTTGGCGCGCTGCGCTTCCCAGTCGTTGCGCAGGTTGATCTCGTCCTGGTTTGCCTGGCTGATCTGCTGCTTGGCCCGCAGCGAATTGGTGTCGATATCGAGAAGGGCGGACTGAACCTCGGCTGCCCGCTCCTCGCTCGAAATCATGCGGGAGCTGAGCGCCAGACCCTGGTCGCTGAGGCGGCTGATCTTTTCGCGATCCTTCTCGACGATGTCGAGCTGGCGAGTCTGTGTCTCGGTCTTGCGCTGCAGGGATTCCACTTCGCTCTGCAGCAGCGCCTTGAGATCGGCCAGCGCCTTCAGCTGCAATTCATAGCGGTCGCGGCGCTGCTTCATCAAGGCGGTTTCGCTGCGGATCAGCTCGGACGCATTGGCGACCTTCTGCAGTTCCGCAGGCACCTTGATCTCGGGGGCGCCGGACATTTCCGCTTCCAGCCGGGCATGACGGGCGATGAGGCGGGCGCGCTGGCCATCATAGACGGCGAGATCGCCCTTGGCATTGATGAAATCACGGGCAAAGCGCTGGCCGCTGTCGGAACGGCGCAGGCCGCCGGCAAGGCTTACGGCTTTCAAAACCGTAATATTGGGCGAAAACGGATATTGCCCTGGCGTCTGGACGTCACCGGCGAGGAACACCGGACGGAATTCAGCGACTTCCACCGATGCGGAGGGCAGGTTTCTAAGGGCGAACTGCTGCTGAAGCTTTGCGCCGATGTCTGTCGCCACTTCGGCCGGCGTGCGGCCTGCGGCATCAAGGTTGCCGATGAAGGGCAAGGAGAGGGTGCCCGACGCGCCGACGCTATAATCGCCGCTCAGCGCATCCCAGCTTTTGACGACGCCTTCGGCAGGCTGCCATTCCGCAACACGAATGCGCAGCCTGTCCATCACGCCGAGTTTGTAGGTCTGGTCATCTGCCATGGCTGCGTCGGCCATGATCAGCGTCATGCCGGCCATCAGGCAGGCGATGATGCGTCTGGAGCCGCTCTTTTGAGTCGCGCTTGCTTTTGCCAGCATTGAATATTCCCGGTTGAGGGCGGACAAGGACGTCGAACTTTCGTCGACGCCATCCGCCATTCATAAGAGCTTGAGGTGGGATAAGGACCGCGCGCCTCAAGACATGCGCGGTCGAACTGTACCGATTGAGATCAGTAGCTTCCGCGCGACATGCAGACGGCGGGAATGGTCTTCAGGATGATCGACATATCGCGCATCAGGGACCAGTTCTGGACATAGTGCGTATCGAAGGCGATACGGCTTTCATAGGAGACGTCGTTGCGGCCGCTGATCTGCCACAGACCGGTGAGGCCGGGGCGCGTGCGCAGATAATAGACAGCGAAATTGTCGTAAAGCGTCAGTTCCTCGTCCACCACAGGGCGGGGGCCGACAATGCTCATTTCGCCGCGAATGACGTTGAACAGCTGCGGCAGTTCGTCGAGGCTCAGCTTGCGCAGGACCGAGCCGACAGCCGTGACGCGCGGATCATCCTTCAGCTTGCGGGTTGCCCGCCATTCGTCGGCAGCCTCCGGGTTGTTGTGCAGGTGCTTGCGCAACACTTCGTCCCCGTTCATCACCATGGTGCGGAACTTGAGGCATTTGAAGCTGCGTCCGTTATGGCCGACGCGGCTGTGGCCGTAGAAAATGCGGCCGCCGTCGGTGAACTTGACCAGGGCCATGATCATCAGGAAGAGCGGACTGAACACGACCAGGGCGATCATCGCCGTGGTGATATCAAAAGCGCGTTTGGCAACACCGCCTGTGGGAAAGGCGAAGTGCAGGTCGTCGGGTGCGGTAAGCGGCGAAATTGCCGATCGTGTCGCGGACTTCATAGAGAGGAACTCCATTGGTGGTGCGAGTGGTCGGTGCCCTTGCGGCCCATCATGTGCCGGCGGATGGGACAATAATTGTGTGTTTGGAATTTGTTTCCAGTTATTTTTTTATGGCGACCGCCCGAGCTTGTGCCATTTTGGGTTATGAAGTGTCTCGTTATGAGGCGATACTTTCCGAGATCGAAATGCAGTTTTTGCTGAAATTCAAGATATATTGTCTCTTTTTGGTCTGGAATAGTCTTGTGGGTCGCGCCACTGCGCGCTGTGGCAGGTTGCACAGGGATAAACTTGCCGACCACTCCGATATCATTGCTTGAAACTGACGATTTTGCCCAATAAATAACTGTCATTCACTCATTTTTGTGCGCCGCAATGTTTATGTTGCATCGCAATGAGGCGATCGCAGCGCAGCATTTCTCTGTAACAAATTTTGATCAAAAACCGCGCCTCAACCGATTGAAAAGGTCGTATCGGACAGCGGCGGCGGTTTAATGCGGCCGAAATCGGGCATAAGCTGCAAGCGGCCTTCCATGAGTTCATTACGAAATATTCATGAAGGGTGGCCACAGGAATGTGATAGCGTTTTGTCGGCATTTTGCGATAAGGCGGGTGGGCAAAGAGCAAAGCCGAGGCGGTGACGACGCAGGGCCAAGTGCCGGGAGGTTTCGACCATGTATGGACCACGTGTCATTGCCAGCATGTCGATCGTGCTTGTGGTGTTTGCCGTCGCTACCTACTTCCTCCAGGGCTCGGCCGTTGCAACTTTCTGGCAAACAATTCTTTGCGCCATTCTGCTGCAGACCGGTTACTTCCTCTGCGTCCTGTTTCTTGTCTCGCGCGAACGGGCCGCACGGGCCCGCAAGGCCGCGGAGAGCGGCAGTGTCTCGCGCAGCAGCGACGGTGCAATCTCCGGCGAGATCCGCCCATCCACCTCGCATCTGAAGGTCAGCGACCACTAGGAACCACCTCCACGGCTGCAATTTTGCTGCAGGTGCTTCCATATTCTGGCAAATATCCTAGGTTCGTGTTCGAGCGATCGACCGAAACGGAGACTGCCATGACCGTCAATGCCCCTGAAAAGGTGTGCGTCATCATCGCGGCCAAGGATGCCGCTGATACGATTTCAAAGGCCATCGCCTCGGCCCTCAGGGAGGAGGCCGTCGGCGAAGTGGTGGTGGTGGATGATGGCTCGTCGGATGGAACGGACGCTGCGGCACTGGCTGCCGACGATGGCAGTGGCCGTCTGGTCGTTGCGCGTTTTGAAAAGAACCGCGGCCCATCCGCGGCCCGCAACCACGCCATCGACATCTCGACATCGCCGCTGATTGCCATTCTGGATGCGGATGATTTCTTCTTTCCCGGGCGGTTTGCCGCCATGCAGGCGGAAAGCGGCTGGGATCTCATTGCCGACAATATCGGCTTCATTCACCATGACCCGGCGCTTGCTATCGAGCCCGAGCGTTTCCAGGCGCGAACACGCCAGTTGTCGCTCATCGATTTTGTCGAGGGCAACATTTCCAAGCGCGGCGTCCGGCGCGGCGAGATCGGCTTCCTGAAGCCGGTCATCCGGCGCGCCTTCATGCTGGCCCATGGCCTGCGCTACGACGAGGATCTGCGGCTTGGCGAGGATTACGATCTTTACCTGCGAGCGCTCGCCCACGGCGCCCGCTACAAGGTGATCGACCATTGCGGCTATGGTGCCGTGGTGCGGGCAAATTCGCTAAGCGGTGCACACCGCACCGATGACCTGCGCCGGCTCTACGAGGCCGAGCGCAGGCTTCGCCAGACGCCCGGTCTCCTGAAGCCCGAAGAGGCGCGAATGGTTGAGCGCCATGAGCGTCATATCAAGGCGCGCTATGACCTTCGCCATATCCTCGACGTGAAGGCGCGAGAGGGCAAGGGGGCGGCCATCCGGCATCTGCTCTCGCATCCGGCCTCTGCGCCGGCGGTGTTGTCCGGCGTTCTTGCCGACAAGTGGGAGGCGCATGCCGGCAAGGGACGGCAGAGCCAGCCGCCGGTGCCGGCGGGCAAGCTGCGCTATCTTCTCCCGGGCGTGCCTGTCGCCCAGCGCTGAGGCGGTAAGGCCACGCTGCCGGTGAGGGCAGGGTGGCCATGATCCGTCAGTTACGCCAGCAGGTAATCGCGCCGCACGCCGTCCAGAACCTCGGCAAAGCGTGCCTTGCGTTCCTCAAGTCTGCCATCGGGGGATAGCTGCGGTTCCGCCCGGCTTGCCTGCCACAGGGCAAGTGTTGACGGTGCCGCCAGCATCTGCTTGGCAGCGTTGCGCAGCATGGTTTTGGGGCTCGGCGAGGCCGCCGATTGCGGCTTTTCCAGCGTTGCAGTCTCGGCGGCAGCCGAAATTGTCGTGGCTCCGGCAGACTGAGCGCTATCAGGGAATTTCAGTCCCCAGAAGCGCGATTGCTTCTGCACCGCTTCGGCCCGGGTCGATACCGGTACATAGCGCGGCGCATAGGTCGCCCCCACCGTTTCTGCCCAGTCGGTCCACTTGAAGCTGTTGATGGATCGCGAGGTGCTGACAGCAATCCACGGCACGCGAAACGCATCGGCAAGGATGGCGCCATGCATGGATTCCGCCACGATCAGCTCCGACTGCGCAATTTTCGAGATCACGTCCTTGGCTTCGCCGCGCGGATCGAGATAGGTGAGGCCCGCCGGCTCACAGACATTCTGCCAGATGCCGAATTCCGCCGATTCCCAGTGCGGGATGAAGGTTTTCTTGAACCGCTTCGGCAGGTTCTGGAATTCCGGCATGTCTGTCACCATGACCGCCGGATCGATAATGCCCATGTCCGGGGCAAGGCCGAGCTTTGCAGCCGTCAGCGGCCCGCGTACGCAGCGCACATCCCATTCGGCCGGGTTGCTGACGTCCGGCGGCGTGCCGTAACCATAACCGCTGCCGATGACCAGCTTGCGCACGCCCGTCGGCAGAAGGACCGGGTTCAAGACAGTGCCGACGCCGACCAGCAGCGTATCCGGATGGCTGTCGCGCAGGCCCGGCAGCAGGTAGTCCCACAGCCAGAGGTTCAGGTCATCACCGAAATTGCCGTGATGGGATTCCCAGAAGTAAGGCTTCATAGTGCGGTCCTCGGGGTCCGTTGGGGAGAAAGGAGAAGGCGGGCCATCAGCGGGCGCCCTTCAGTTTGCCGGTGCCAAGTTCCAGCACTGTTCTGATCAGGGCCGGATCGCGCCAGGCCCAGCGGGCAAGCGTTGAAAGATCCGGCACCTTGCGCTTGCGCACCAGTCCGGCCTGGCTCCACAGCGCCTGCCGGCGCGCGGTGTTCTTGTAGGAGGCAATCGATGCCACATCGTTGGGGCGCCGTGCAAAGCGCTGCTCCAGCCGGTCGAGCGCGACCCAGGTGTTGAACTGCTGACGCAGGAACTGTGGCGACTGGTTGTCGATGCTGTGAAAGATGTTGATGCCCCGGCCGCGTCCGGCACCGGCGTCGTCGCAGAGGACCGGGCGTTTGGCCGCCAGAATGCAGTCGCAGAAGAACAGAACGTCTTCGGCCGCCAGCCGCAGCGCCGGATCGAACCGCACCGTCTCGAAGATCTGCCGGCCGATGACCATGCAGGACAGGTGCAGAAAGCTCCAGTTCTTCAGCATCGTGCTGGCGAGATCCGGCACTTCCAGCACCAGCGGATTTTCCATGACCGGCTGCGCGCCGGCCTCCTCGCGAAGCTTGGCCATGCCGAAGTGGTAATAAAAATCCTCGTCCGCCTGCATCGAGGCCCAATAGCAATCGGCGTCCAGGCCCGTCAGCGCCTTGTGCGCGTTCTCCAGATGCGTCGGCAGCCAGATGTCATCGGAATCCAGAAACGCGGCATAGCGGGTATCTGCGGCAATGTTGTCGAGCCCGGTGTTGCGTGCACCGCCCGGCCCGCCATTCGGCTGCTTGATCAGCGTGATCCGCGCTCGCTCATCCGCGCTCAGACCCTCCAGTTCCCGTTCGCCCGGATAGGGGGATTCGTCATCGACCACGATGATATCGAAATCCGCATAGGTCTGCGCAAATATGGACCGCAAGGCGCGCATCAGCACGCCTGCCTCTTTCTGGTAGAACGGAATGATAACCGTGAACGTCGCCATGAAGTGCCCTGCTTTCAAAAGACATGAAGCCGCCCGGCTGTCGCCAGACTGCTTCGGTGAGCGGCAGTTCCTACGGGTGCCCCTGGCCACGACGGCCTTTGGTGGGAGCACTCGCCTGATGCATCAAGCTCTTCCCGTGCGTGGTCGGTGCGCGGAAAGCTTTTAGTTTCGAGGGGAAATTTGTCCGTTTTTTGCACTGCGGCAAGAGGCAGGCACACGAAGGCGATTTTCCCGTCGATCCGTCGCCTTAATATGTTTCATTTTCACGCATACGTGTCAATTTCGAACGGTAATGTGCTGCAAAGATGCCGTTGCCGCCGTTTCGTAGCATTTCTGCCGTATTTCCGCCGTAATTTGCGGTGGTTTTTAAGCGTCAGAGGCGGCATTCCGTCTCTCTGTCGGAATTATTCCGACGCCGGTGTCGAGAAATGGAACAGGGTCTATGGTGTGCCAGCCTGGAAAATTATCCTTTGATTCCAAGCATTCTGCCGCTGCACATCCGGACTGTCGAATGGGGAACGGCCTGATCTCCAGCTGTCGGAGGTCGCGCCCATCTTGAGTTTTTGTTGCACTGCCACATTTTCCCCAACACTGAACAGCATGCTTTGGCTTCGAGGGCCGACGTCTGCTCTGGTTGAAATTCGGTTGCGGGGGAGGCGCAACCCAAGAGGGGTCAACGATATGCCTGTGGACCAGAACATATCCTCCCGCATCAACCTGATGCGCATTCTCCTGATCAGCGGCATCGTGTTCGTGCACGTGCCGTATGATCTCGACGCAAGTCCGTTCATTGAGCCGAACGGTTTTTTTGACTGGGTGCGTGTCTTCCTGGGCGAGAGCCTGTTTCGCATCGGCGTTCCGTGCCTGAGCGCGATCTCCGGCTATCTCCTTTTCCATAAGGGCCTGGAGACATTCGACTATCGCCGTACGCTCCTGTCAAAGAGCCGCACGGTTCTCTTGCCTTTTCTTCTGTGGAACTTTGCGGCTCTGCTCTTCGTGCTGCTCATCCAGCATTTCGGCATGGGGATCGGTTATTTTCCGGACCTGTGGGGATCCTCGTTCGGCGAGTGGCTCAACCACACGCTGGCGTTCAACGATTTTCCGGTCAATCTCCCGCTCTATTTCCTGCGCGACCTGATGGTGTGCATCCTGATTTCGCCGATCCTCGCCTTTCTCGTCCGCCGCGTGCCGACGGCGGTGCTCGGCGTGCTGTTTCTGGTGGCGGTCTTTCCGGCACTCACTTCGGGTATCGTCCTGAAGCAGTCGATTCTCTTCAGTTTCACACTGGGGATATTTTTTGCGCTCTATCGCGTCGATCTTAAACGTCTGGATCCCTATGCGCTGCCCATTGCGGCGCTGGTGCTGGCGCTTGCGGCGGTTCTGGCACTTGGCCTTTTCAACACCGGGCCGGACTATCCCGACACGCTGAACATTCTGCGTAATACGCTCGCAATCCTCGGCGCCGTCGGCTTTTGGGTGATCTCCGCACCGCTTGTTCGCACGCGGCTTGGACAGCGGATGGCCAATTCCGGCAGCCTGAGTTTCTGGACATTCTGCGCCCATTATCCGCTGCTGGTGCTGTTGTGGATGGTCTGGAACCGCCACGCCGATGCGGCGCTCTATCCGGTTTTTTACATCGTCTCCGTCCTCATCACCTTTACCGCCCTTATCATCAGCAACCGTCTGGCCCTGCGGTACGTCCCGGGCCTGTACGAGGTTCTGACCGGCAGCAGGGGCCGTCGCAGGATCTCGTCCAGCCCTTCGAGGCAGGTCGAGACGCTTGGGAGCGGCCGCGCTGCGGCCACGCAACAACAGAGGTAAAGCATGTCCCCTTTCGCACACATCCGGCAGATGATCGTTCCACAGGCGCTTGCGGCCCTGGTGATGTTCGCCGCCCCGGCGGCCATGGCGCAGACGACCGGCGCTTCTTTCGTCGAGAATTTCGACAAGCTCGATTCGACCTTCTGGTATCTGTCCGATGGCTGGAACAATGGTGCTCACCAGAACTGCACCTGGTCGAAGGATGCCGTTACCGTCGCAAACGGCCAGTTGACGCTCGAGTTTCGCCAGAAGCAGACCGCCGACCGCGCCTATACCTGCGGCGAAATCCAGACGCGCCAGCGCTATGGCTACGGCACCTACGAGATCCGCATGAAGGCAGCGACCGGGTCGGGGCTCAACTCGGCGTTCTTCAGCTATATCGGGCCAACCGACAAGCAGCCGCATGACGAGATCGATTTCGAGGTGCTCGGCAAGAACACCAACGAAGTGCAGGTCAACCAGTATATCTCGGCCAAGGGCGGCAATGAGAAGCTGGTGCCGGTGGCGGGCGGCGCCGACAAGGCGTTCAACACCTATGCCTTCATCTGGGAAAAGAACCGGCTGCGCTATTTTCTGAACGGCAAGCTGGTTCACGAAGTCACCAATCCGGCCAAGATCCCCACCCATCCGCAGAAGATCTTTGCCAGCCTCTGGGGCTCCGACACCTTCAAGGACTGGATGGGCACCTTTGCCTATAACGGCCCGGTTTCCATGCAGGTGGATCGCATCGCCTTCACCGCGCTCGGCGAGAAATGCAAGTTCGAGGGCTCGGTCCTCTGCACGTTGAACTGAGCCGCGGTCGCGGCTTTGCCACCATGGTTTGCGCCTTCGTTCAGGGCAGGAAGTAGGAGTTGGACGACGTGACGTTGAACGTTCTTTATCTCGCCCACGATCTGTCCGATCCGGCGATCCGCAGACGGGTGATCATGCTGAATGCCGGCGGCGCGACGGTGACCGTCGCCGGCTTTCTGCGCGATGAAAACCGCCTGGCCGACGAACCGGGAATTCGTCTTGTCGTGCTGGGCCGGACGGCCGATGGTCGCCTTGGTCAGCGTATGGCAGCCGTCGTCAAGGCGCGCCTGTCGCTGTCGCACCTGTTGCGGGGGCTTGACCGGCCGGATGTGATCCTGGCCCGCAATCTGGAGACCCTGGCGCTGGCCGGTGCCACATCCGGCCATTTCGGCAAGGATGTGCCGGTGGTCTACGAGTGCCTCGATATTCATCGCCTGCTTCTCGATGAAGGGGTGAAGGGCAGGCTTCTTCGCGCAGCCGAAGGCTTTTTCGGGCGCAGTGCTTCGCTTCTGGTCACCAGTTCGCCCGCCTTCGTCGCCCATTATTTCAAGCCGCTGTCGCGTCTCGACCTGCCGGTCATGCTTCTCGAAAACCAGGTTCTGGAGCTTTCGCCACAGGGCGGTACCGCGCCTGCTGCGCCGCGCCCGCCACTTGCCAATGCGCCCTGGCGCATCGGCTGGTTCGGTGCCATCCGCTGCAGGAAATCCTTCGATATCCTCAGCCGTTTTGCCTCCGCCATGAACGGCCGCGTCGAAATCGTCATTCGCGGCCGGGTCTCGCCGAAGGAATTTCCCGATTTCGAGGCGCGCGTCGCAGCGTCCCCGTATGTTTCCTTTCACGGCACCTATCGCAATCCCGAGGACCTGCAGGACATTTACAGCGATGTCCAGTTCGTCTGGGCCATCGACTTTTTCGAGGAGGGGCTGAACTCGGAATGGCTGCTACCCAACCGGCTCTATGAAGGCGCGCTGCACGGCGCTGTGCCGATTGCGCTGTCTTCCACCGAAACCGGGCGGTTTCTTGCCCGTCGCGGCCTGGGCCTTCTCTTGGCCGCCGCTGATCCCGCAGCGCTGGAAGCCTGTTTCAATGCGCTGACGGTCTCGCAATACAACAGCCTGTTCGAGAAGTTGGCCGCAACCGATCGCCAACAGTGGATCACCAGCGAGGCGGATTGCCAGGCGCTGGTGCGCCAGCTCGGTCTTCTGTGCGCCAAGGCGCCACCGCCCGCAGCTCTCTCCCTGTCGTCGCCCCTGCAATCGGAAGGATCATGATGTCTGAGCCCGTCCTGCCCGAGATGAAAGCCCTGGTGGTGATTCCCTGTCTCAACGAGGCAGCCCATATAGAGCCGCTGCTGCGCCAGCTGAATGCCGGGCGCGGCAATCATGACATGCTGATCGTGGTCGCCGACGGCGGCAGCACCGATGGCACGCGCGCCATCGTGTCGCGTCTGACCGAGGAGATGGACGATCTGGTGCTGCTGACCAATCCCCGCCGCATCCAGAGCGTGGCGGTCAATCTGGCGGTCGCAGAATATGGAAACGGGCGCGATTATCTGATCCGCGTCGATGCCCACGGCGATTATCCCCTCGATTACTGCCGGACCCTGTTGCAAGAGGCGGTTGATACAGGGGCCGATTCGATCGTTGTCGGCATGAAGACGGTCGGTTTCGGATCCTTCCAAAAGGCAACCGCCGTGGCGCAGAATTCCAAGCTTGGCAATGGCGGCTCGAAACACCGTGCCGGCAGCGCCGGCCACTGGATCGACCATGGCCATCACGCGCTGATGCGCATCGCGGCATTTCGCGCCGTCGGCGGCTACGACGAGAGCTTCACCCATAACGAGGATGCGGAGCTGGATTTTCGTCTGCGCAAGGCCGGTTTTCGCATCTGGATGACCGGGCGAACCTTCATGACCTATTATCCCCGCACGCGTCCGCTTGCCCTTTTCCGTCAGTATCTTGGCTATGGGCGGGGCAGGGCGCGCAATCTGTTGAAGCATCGTTCGATCCCGAAACTGCGCCAGGCCCTGCCATTGGCCGTGATGCCGGTTGCGCTGCTTGCGCTTCTGTCCGTCGTGCATTGGCTGGCCGCCGTGCCGCTTTTCGCCTGGGCGGGTGTCTGCATCGCCTATGGTCTCTGGATCGCGGTCTCGCAGCGCAGTCCCCACGGTCCGCTGGCGGCGGTGTCGGCCATGATCATGCATCTCGCCTGGTCCATCGGCTTCTGGCTTGAAGTTTTGCGCATTCGACCCGGAAGGGCTGCCGCATGAGAGACGATCGCGATCAATCCCTCGTTCATGTCGATATCGGCATCTGCACCTTCCGCCGGCCGGAGCTTGAGGAGACCTTGCTGTCGCTGTTTGCGCTGATCGTTCCGGCGGGCACTCGCGTTCGCCTGATCGTCGCCGACAATGACGCGACACCGAGTGCCGAAGAGCTGGTCGAGAGCCTGCGCCGCCGCTCGCCCTTCGACATCCAGTATGTCCACTGCCCGAAGTCCAATATCTCGATTGCTCGCAACGCCTGCCTGCACGCAAGCCATGGCGATTACCTCGCCTTCATCGATGACGACGAAACGGCCGACCCGCAATGGTTGGGCGAGCTTCTGGCGACCGCTTCGGCAACCACTGCCGATGCCGTGCTGGGGCCGGTCCGCGCGCTCTACGGCGAGGGCGCTCCGGGCTGGATGAAGAGCGGCGATTTCCATTCGACGCTGCCCGTCTGGGTCGGCGGTTCCATCCGCACGGGCTATACCTGCAATGTCCTTCTCGACATGCGCTCGCCGCGCGTGCGCGGGCGCCGCTTCGCGCTGGCGCTCGGTCAGAGCGGGGGGGAGGACACCCATTTCTTCAGCGGCGTCACCGACGACGGCGGCCTCATCGCCTTTGCGGAAAAGGCCATGCTGGTTGAACCTGTGCCACCCAAGCGGGCGCAGCTCGGCTGGCTGATGAAACGTCGGTTCCGGTCCGGCCAGACGCATGGTCGCATCCTTGCCGCGAAAACTTCGCTTGCCGGCCGTATGGTCCAGGCGGGGCTCGCCGGTCTCAAAGCGGCATTTTGCGGTGGCGCTGCCGTCGTTTCGTTCTTTTCGCCCGTGGCGCGAAACCGCTATGCGCTGCGCGCCATGCTGCATCTGGGCGCCATCAGCGGCCTCTTCGGCATGCGCGAAATCCGCCAGTATGGTTCGATGGAGGCTGCATGACAGACGAAGGCCTGAAGAGCGACCACGTGCTGCCCGAGAGCATCCCGGATGTGAGCTTTGTCATTGCCGCCTATAATGCGCGCGAAACCATCGGGCGGGCAATCGACAGCGCGCTTGCCCAGGTGGGCGTCTCGGTCGAGGTCATCGTCGTCGATGACTGCTCGAGCGACGGCACGGCGGAACTGGTGCGCTATTATGGCGATCCGCGCGTGCGGCTGATCGAAATGGTGCGCAATGGCGGCCCGGCCGGAGCCCGCAACACGGGGTTTACGGCGGCCAGTGGCCGGTGGATTGCGGTTCTCGATTCCGACGACGAGGTCAAGAATGACCGATCGGCAGCAATGATTGCCTGCGCAAGCCGCCTGGAAGCGGAGATCGTCGTCGATAATCTCGACGTGGTGAAACCGGGCGAGCCGGCCGTGACCATGTTTACGCAACGCGATCTGCAGCATCGCCCCTCGCTGACGCTTGCCGAATTCATCGAATCCAACGTCATCTTCCGGTCCACTTTCAATTTCGGCTACATGAAGCCGATGTTTCTGCGGGATTTTCTTGTGCGCACCGGTTTGCGCTTCGACGAGCGCCTGCGCATCGGCGAGGATTATCTGCTGCTGGCCTCGGCGCTCGCAAGCGGCGGTCGCTGCGCGGTCGAACCGAGTGTCGGCTATGTCTACCATATCCGCGAGGGCTCGATCTCGCGGGTGCTCGAGCCGCAGCATGTCCGCGCCATGATCGATGCGGACAAGGGTTTTGTCGAAGCCTATGCGCTGGATGCCAAGGCGCGACGGGCACAGGAACGCCGCAGCCGCAGCCTCATTGAAGCGGGCGCTTTTCTGTCGCTGGTGTCGCACATCAAGCACCGCTCGCTCCCCGGTTGCCTGAAGGTCGCCATTGCCCATCCCGGCGCCCTGCGCCATCTCAAAATGCCGATTGCGGCGCGTCTGCGCCGTCTCATCGGTTCCGCCACACGTCCTGCCAAGGCGTCATCCTGATTATCTCCCTCGCGTCGAGGGACGCCAAAGGATCTTTCTGATGGACCATATCAACCTTCGTTCGACGACGTTTCCGAGCGTAAACCGGGATCAGGATTCGTTTATCGATCTGGACCGGCTGTTTTCCGCGCTGATGCGGCGGATACGGCTGATCGGCCTCTGCGTTCTGGCCGCCATGGTGCTGGCCGGGCTTTATCTCCTGATGACGCCGCCGGCCTATACGGCGATGACGCAGATCCTCATCGACGAGAACCTGTCGCGCTATGCCGAAAACGAAACCGACGTCCAGTCGGCCCAGCAGATCGACAACCGCATGTCGAGCGCGGTGGAAATCCTGAAGTCGAAGGCGCTTGCGCTGCGGGTCGCCGACGATCTGAAGCTTGCCGACAATGCGCTGTTTCTCGATCCGCCGGAATCGCCGATCGGACTTGTGAAGGGCAGCGTCAAGAGCATCGTCGGATTGCTGAAACCGTCGGATCCGCCAGTGTCGGAAGAGGCGGCGCGCAATGGCCGGCGCGAAAAGGCCTCTGCCATCCTGCAGCAATCGCTCGACGTCAACCGCGTCGGGCGCAGTTCGGTCATTGCCATTGCGGTGCAGTCACCGCAGCCGCTGTTGTCGACGCAGCTCGCCAAGGCCTATGCCGCCGCCTACCTGACCGAACAGCTGAGCGCCAATTTCAATGCCACCGAGCGCGCTTCCGACTGGTTGCAGGAGCGGCTGACCGATCTCAATCGCCGCTCGCAGGATGCGGCGCTGGCGGTTGAGGAATACAAGATCAAGAACGGGCTCATTTCGCCGCGCGGCGAACTTCTGTCGGCCCAGCAACTCTCCGACCTCACCAGCCAGTTGATCGTCGCGCAGGCCGACACGGCAACCGCCTCGGCGCGCTTTAACCAGTACAAGGCGATTGTCGATCAGGGCCCGGAGGCAGCGGTGAACAACGCCATCGTCTCCTCCACGGACGGCGGAAATTCGGTCATCCAGGATCTTCGCAAACGCTACCAGTCGGCATCGGAGCGCCAGCGCACCGTCGAGGAACAGTTCGGCCCGGATCACCCGCAGGCAAAGCTGCTCGCCACCCAGAAGGCCGATATTGCCCAGCAGATCTTCCGCGAATTGCAACAGATGACATCGGGCTTCCGCAACGACTATGAAGTGGCAAGCTCGCGTGAAAAATCGCTGCGCGACAGCATCGACCGTCTGGCCGGCAGCAATTCGCAGGCCAATGTCTCGGTCGTGCAACTGCGTGAACTGGAGCAGAAGGCGGCTTCGCTGAAGGCGATGTACCAGACCTATCTCGACCGTTTCGAGCAGGCAACGCAGCAGCAGTCCTTCCCGATTGCCAAGGCTCGGGTGATTTCGGAGGCGGGCGTTCCGACAGCACCGTCCAGCCCGAAAAAGACCATCACCATGGCTTTGTCCGTCGTGCTTGGCCTTTTCGTCGGCGGCGGTCTTGCAACGGCGCTCGAATTGAAGGAGCGGTCGTTCCGGCTCGGCCAGGATGTGCGAAGCCGGCTCGGTCTGCGGTTCCTCGGTTATATCCCGCTTCTGCGCTCGCAAAAGGTAAAGGCGCGCGAAGCCGAGGCCGCCAAGGCGCGCAAGAGCGGGGGCAAGGTCGCGGAACAGGTCGATGATCAGGCGCTGGCCGAAGATGCCGCCCGCTTTGCCAAGAAACTCACCCGGGTGGCCGTGGATCATCCGCGCTCGGCCTTTGCCGAAACATTGCGCAATGCCAAGCTTGCCTGCGATGTCGCCCTGCCCAGCCGCGAATGCCGGGTGATCGCTGTCGTCTCAGCCCTGTCGGGGGAGGGGAAGTCCACGGTTGCTGCAAACCTTGCCAGCATGCTGGGCGCCATGAACAAGCGCACCCTGCTTCTGGACGCGGACCCGACGGCCGGCGGATCGAGCATTGTTCTCGACACCGAGCCGGAAAGCGGCCTTCTGGAAGTGTTGCGCGGCGATGCACCGTGGACGAGCGCCATCACCATTGATGCGAAGGCCAACCTTGCTGTTCTGCCGATTGCTTCCAAGCACAATGCCCTGCCGCATACCAGCGAACTGCTCGCATCGCCTGAAATGGGCAGGCTGATGGAAACGGTCAGCAGCCGCTTCGAATATATCGTCGTCGATCTCGCGCCGCTGGTGCCGACCATCGATGCCAAGGCATTTTCACCCTATGTCGATGCCTATATCTTCGTGGCCGAATGGGGGGAAACGCCAGTGAAGCTGGTGGAAAGCCTTCTGGAAGCCGAGCCGGGTATCGCCTCGAAGACTGCTGGCGTGATCCTGAACAAGACGGATATGGACGAACTGGCAAAATATTCCGATGCCGGGGCGCCGGAGCGTTTTCGCGCCCGCGGCATGGCCTATCATCCGGACGAGCCTGTGGCGCTCTGACGCTTTGCGGTGCCGTCACTGGCTCCCAGCGATGGCACCGTAAAACACGATGAACAGATAGAGACTGAAGGCCCCAATCGCGAAAATGATGAAGAATGTCACGATGCCGCCGCCGGCACGGCGCTTGCGGCGTTGCGTGGGCAGGCTGTCTTCCGGCTGTGCGATGGGGTCGTTGTCTGGTGTCTTGGTCATTGATGGTCGCCTCATGTGTCGATGAGGTAACCGGTGAGCGCAGGCGTAGTTCCGCAGAAAACGTCACATTCGCACCGCTGCCCCCCATGCTTGAAAACCACGCCAAGCCGCGAGTTGCCGCTGCTCTACGTCTGCTTCCCGCGCTGGCGCATGAGGTAGACGACGGCTGCGATCGACATGGCGGCAAGCGCATACCAGGTGAGGGCATAGACGAGATGGCTGTTGCGGAAGGAAACGACCGTCAGCCCCCCGACAGGCAGCCCGCCCGGATTTTCCGTGGCATCCGCATCGATGAAATAGGGCGCAACCTCTCCAAGACCGCGTGAGGCCGCAATGGCCGCCACGTCCCGCGAGTACCAGCGATCGGCAGCCGGATCATTGGTGCGCAGAAAGCCGCCGCCGGGCTCGGGCAGCCGCAGCAGGCCCGTCACGGCAACGTCGCCGGCGATTTCGCCCGCCTGCCGGGCAGCAGCGTCCCGTCTCTCCATCGGCACGAAGCCGCGATTGATGAGAACCGTGCCGCGATCCGTCGTCACGAGCGGTGTCAGCACCCAGAAGCCGGCGCCCCGTTCCGTCACGGCCTGCACCAGCGCTTGTTTGTCATGCAGGAAGGTGCCGTGGATGGTTACGCGGCGATATTCGTCGGCCGCCTGGTTGATCAGGGGCCATTGGGCGGGCAGGGGGGCGGGGACGGCGTCCGCATGAATGCGGGCATCGACGCGGGCAATCAGGTCGAGCTTCCAGAACAGCCGCTGCACCTGCCAGGTGCCGAGCGCCAGAAAAACAAGCACGAGGCCCGCCATCACACAGGCGAAGGCGGTATAGCGCTTGCCGGGGTGGGGGCGGGCCTCTGTATCCATTCAACAGGTATCCTTGCGCGGGCTGGGACATCGCTGCCGCCAGCCCGAACGCCGTTACGGCATGTTTTTCATCATTTCCGGGTTCATCGGCATCATGTTGGTGTTCAGATGGTGCATGACCCAGAGCGAACCGGAGAGCGCGATCACCACGATGACGATGGTGAAGATCATCGCGAGCATGGTCCAGCCACCTTCCGACTTCGAATTCATGTGCAGGAAGTAGACCATGTGGACGACGACCTGGACTGCGGCGAATGCCATAACGATACCGGCCGTCAGCGCCTTGTTGTCGAGCACGTCGGCCATGACCAGCCAGAAGGGGATGGCGGTCAGGATGACCGCCAGGACGAAGCCCGTCATGTAGCTCTTGAAGCTGCCATGGGCGGCTTCGTGCCCGTGGCTATGGCCGTGATGCGTATTGTGCGCGCTTTCCTGCGCCGGTGCTTGAGGGTGAGAACTCATCCGAGGACTCCGATCAGGTAAACGAGGGAGAAGACGCCGATCCAGATCACGTCGAGGAAGTGCCAGAACATCGACAGGCACATCAGGCGACGACGATTGGCCTCGATCAGGCCGTGCTTTGCCACCTGCACCATCAGCGTCACCAGCCAGATGCTGCCGAAGGTGACGTGCAGACCGTGTGTGCCGACCAGCGTGAAGAAGGCCGAGAGGAACGCAGACCGCTGCGGACCGGCCCCTTCGTGGATCAGGTGGCTGAACTCGTAGAGTTCGATCCCGAGGAAGGCGAGGCCGAACAGGCCAGTGATGGCCAGCCACATCAGCGTGCCGCTCTTGTCGCCCTTTTCCATCCGCAGCATGGCAAAGCCATAGGTGATGGAGGAGAACAGCAGCATGGCGGTGTTGATGGCCACGAGCTGCAGGTCGAACAGGTCGGCCGGTGCGGGGCCGGCCGCATAGTTGCGGCCGAGCACGGCATAGGTGGCAAAGAGGACTGCAAACATCAGGCAGTCGCTCATCAGGTAGATCCAGAAGCCCAGCATGGTGCTGTTTTCCGGATGGTGGTCTTCCGTCAGATAGAACTGCGGGTTCTCTGCCGAAACGGCGGCTTGGTTTTCACTCATGACAATCACGCCTGTTCCGCGAGCTGCTTGGTTCGGGCATTTTCCGTTTCGACAACGGTTTCAGCCGGGATGTAGTAATCGCGCTTGTAGTTGAAGGTATGGGCGATGGAGACGACGATGATGCCGAGGAAGGCGAGGGCCGCCAGCCACCACATGTACCAGATCATGCCGACCGCAAAGGCGACGCTGAGGCCCGACAGGATGACGCCGGTGCCGGTGCCCTTCGGCATATGGATCGGCTTGAAGCCTTCCAGAGGACGCACATAGCCGCGACGCTTCATGTCGTACCAGCTGTCATGGTCGTGGATGACGGGCGTGAAGGCATAGTTGTATTCCGGCGGCGGCGAAGACGTCGACCATTCCAGCGTGCGGGCATTCCACGGATCGCCGGTCAGGTCGCGCAGTTCCTCGCGCTTCAGATAGCTGACGACAAGCTGGATGAGGAAGGAGCCGATGCCGAGCGCAATCAGGAACGCACCGAAGGCGGCAATCACGAACCAGATCTGCAGCGAGGGATCTTCGAAGTGGTTGACGCGGCGGGTGACGCCCATCAGGCCAAGCACGTAGAGCGGCATGAAGGCGAAGTAGAAGCCGATGAGCCAGAACCAGAAGGACATCTTGCCCCAGAACGGATCGAGCTTGTAGCCGAAGGCCTTCGGAAACCAGAAGTTCACGCCGGCAAGCAGGCCGAACACCACGCCGCCGATGATCACGTTATGGAAGTGCGCGATCAGGAACAGCGAGTTGTGCAGAACGAAGTCTGCCGGCGGTACGGCCAGCATCACGCCGGTCATGCCGCCGATGACGAAGGTGACCATGAAGCCGATCGTCCACAGCATCGGCACTTCATAGCGGATGCGGCCGCGATACATCGTAAACAGCCAGTTGAAGATCTTCGCGCCCGTGGGGATCGAGATGATCATCGTGGTGATGCCGAAGAAGGCGTTGACGCTGGCGCCGGAACCCATGGTGAAGAAGTGGTGGAGCCAGACGAGATAGGACAGGATGGTGATGACGACCGTCGCATAGACCATCGAGGCATAACCGAACAGGCGCTTGCCGGAGAAGGTCGAGACGATTTCGGAAAAGATGCCGAAGGCCGGCAGGATGAGGATGTAGACTTCCGGATGGCCCCAGATCCAGATGAGGTTCACATACATCATCGGATTGCCGCCAAGGTCGTTGGTGAAGAAGTTCGTGCCGGCATAGCGGTCGAGCGTCAACAGAACGAGGGTGGCCGTCAGGATCGGGAAGGAGGCGACGATCAGAACGTTGGTGCAGAGCGAGGTCCAGGTGAAGATCGGCATCTTCATCATGGTCATGCCCGGCGCGCGCATCTTGACGATGGTGGCGATGAGGTTGATGCCGGATAGCGTTGTTCCGACACCGGCTACCTGCAGGCCCCAGATATAATAGTCAACCCCGACCCCCGGCGAGTAATCGGCACCCGAAAGGGGCGGATAGGCAAGCCAGCCGGTGCGGGCGAATTCGCCGACGAACAGCGACAGCATGATGATCGCTGCGCCGGCTGCCGTCATCCAGAACGAGAAGTTGTTCAGGAACGGGAAGGACACGTCGCGGGCGCCGATCTGCAGCGGCACCACGAAGTTCATGACGCCCGTCACGATCGGCATGGCGAAGAAGAAGATCATGATCACGCCATGGGCGGTGAAGATCTGGTCGTAATGGCTCGGGGGCAGGTAGCCCTCATTGGCACCGAAGGCCATGGCCTGCTGCGTGCGCATCATCACCGCATCGGCAAAGCCGCGCAGCAGCATGACGAGCGAGAGGATGACATACATGATGCCGATCTTCTTGTGGTCGACGCTGGTGAACCACTCGTTCCACAGATATCCCCACAGGCGGAAATAGCTGATGGCGCCGACGACGGCGAGGCCGCCGAGCACCACGCCGATGAAGGTGACGAGGAGGATCGGCTCATGGGTGAAAGCCAGCGAATCCCATGACAACCGTCCGAAAATGAATTCCAACAGGTTACTGTTCGTGAACATTGCAGTTTCCGATACGTCTCAAGCCGGCGATTACGGCTTCGTGTTTGTGTTCAGCTGGTCAGGCGCCACGCCTTTGCCATCATGGCCTTCGTGGCCGGACATGCCGGGCATAGTCGACATGCCGTCGTTACCCTTGCCCGGCTGCGCGGCTGAACCCGGTGCGGTTTCCGCTTCGGTGCCCTCATGGCTCTTTGCGCCATGGCCGGTGGCCGGATAGGTCGCGCCGGGGCCTTCTTCGTTGGTCCAGCGGGTATCGTATTGCAGGCGTTCGCGGTTTTCCGCGCTATCCTTGCCGGCGCCGCCCATCATGTCGATATGCATCATTTCGTTCTGGCACATCTGGCCGGGTTGGACGCACAGATTGAGGATGGCCTCGTACAGACCGTTCTCCACCTGGCCATAATAGGTGACCGGCACGCGGGCACTCGGACGTTCCAGCTTCAGGTATGCGTCGCGGTTGAGCGGGGAGCCCTGGTTCTTGACCTGGGAGACCCACTGGTCGAAGCCCTCGTTGCTCACGCCATGGAACTTGAAGCGCATGCCCGAAAAACCGTCACCGCTATAATTGGCGGAAAAGCCTTCGTAGACGCCTTCCTTGTTCATCACCGCGTGCAGCTTGGTCTGCATGCCGGGCATGGCATAGATCTGGCCGGCAAGGGCGGGGATGTAGAAGGAGTTCATCACGGTCGAACCGGTGATCTTGAACTCGATCGGCGTATCGATCGGCGCTGCGATCTCGTTGACCGTGGCAATGCCCTGTTCCGGGTAGAGGAACAGCCACTTCCAGTCGAGCGCCACCACTTCGATGGTGATCGGCTTGGTCTCGGGCGTGACCGGACGGGCCGCATCGATGCGGTCGAGCGGGCGATACGGGTCCAGCTTGTGGGTGCTGATCCAGGTGACGGCGCCGAGCGCGATGATGATCGCCAGCGGTGCGGCCCAGATGATCACTTCCAGGCGCGTGGAGTGATGCCATTCCGGGTCATACTGGGCGCTGGTGTTCGACCGCCTGTAATGCCAGGCGAAATAGAGCGTCAGGCAGATCACCGGAATGATGATCAGCAACATCAGCACCACCGAAATGATGATGAGGTCGCGCTGCTGCATGGCGATGTCACCGGACGGCGACATGACGACGAGATCGCAGCCCGAGAGCGCGAGAAGTAGGATGAGGGCACTAAGCCGGCAAATGAGCTTCATCAACCGTGGCATCTTTCAGTTCGAAATTTGCGTTTTGTCACTCTGCGACTAAAGCATGAGAGCAAGGCTCCCTATGAGGTCTTTCGTCGCAGTGCAAAACATTTTCGTGCAACGCAACAAGAAACCGGGGACCGCCTCGCCGATGATGGAGCGGGTGTGTGCAAAAGTCCCGCACGACGCCAGAGTTCCACCCGAAACGGTAAAGACTTTGCAACAATATACGGCACCTGCACCGTTTGGAGCAAATTCTTTGCCATTGAAGCGAGACCGGGCTTGATAACACGCAAATATGCATCATCCTATCTTTTGGGGAGGCGACTATTCGCCGCAAAGGAGGAGACCGCATCATGAGCATTACAACCAACCCCACATCGTCCGAGTTCGAGCGCGACGCCCGGCAGATGCACGATGGCAAGCCGTTGTCTCCCGGCAGCATCGCCATTGGCGTGGTCATCGGCCGCATGTCCGAATTCTTCGATTTCTTTGTCTACGGCATTGCCTCGGTTCTGGTTTTCCCGCGCCTTGTTTTCAGCTTCGCCGGCGATCCGGTGACGGCGACACTGATGTCGTTTGCCGTCTTTTCGCTGGCCTTCCTGGCGCGACCGGTCGGCTCGCTGTTCTTCATGTGGATCGACCGCACCTATGGCCGCGGATCCAAGCTCACCATCGCGCTCTTCCTACTCGGCGGCTCGACGGCCGCTCTTGCCTTCCTGCCGAGCTACCAATCCGCCGGCGTCTGGTCGGTGGCGCTTCTGGCGCTGTTTCGTCTCGGCCAGGGCTTTGCGCTCGGCGGTGCCTGGGATGGCATGGCTTCGCTTCTGGCACTCAATGCGCCCAAGGAGCATCGCGGCTGGTATGCCATGATCCCGCAGCTTGGAGCGCCCATCGGCTTTGCGCTCGCAAGCGCGCTGTTCGGCTATTTTGCCGTCAGCCTCACCGATCAGGATTTCCTCACCTGGGGCTGGCGCTATCCGTTCTTCGTCGCCTTCGCCATCAACGTGGTCGCCCTGTTTGCCCGTCTGCGTATCGTCGCCAGCCGCGAATTCGGCCAGCTGTTCGAAACGCTCGAGTTGCAGCCGCGGCCGGTTCTCGAAACCATTCGCGTCCATGGTCGTGATATCCTGCTCGGCGCCTTTGCGCCGCTTGCAAGCTTTGCCATGTTCCACCTCGTGACGATCTTCCCGCTCAGCTGGGTGACGCTGCATGGCGGCCAGTCGGCGGGCGAATTCCTGTTCGTGCAGATTTTTGGCGCGATCGTCGGCATCGGGGCAATCGTCGTGTCCGGGCTTGCCGCCGACCGCATCGGCCGGCGCAAGCAGCTGATGGTCGGTGCCGGCATTATTGCCCTCTTCAGCTTTTCGGCGCCCTTCCTTCTGGATGCCGGCGGCAAGGGGCAGGATGCCTTCATCATCATCGGCTTCGGCATTCTCGGCCTTTCTTTCGGCCAGGCGTCCGGCGCGGTCTCCTCGCGCTTCTCGCTTCCCTATCGCTATACCGGTTCGGCGCTCACGTCTGACCTCTCCTGGCTGGTGGGCGCGGGCTTTGCGCCGCTTGTGGCGCTCGGCCTTGCCAGCAATTTCGGCATCATCTTCATCGGTGGCTACCTGATTTCCGGCGCCATCTGCACGCTTGCGGCGCTCAGCCTCAGCCGGATCCTTGATTCCTCCGAGCATCAGGCCGCGGCAAACCGCTAAGCGCCCTCCGGCACCTCTGGCATCAGACATCCCGGCCGTCGACAGACGGCCGGTTTTTTGTTTTGTCGGCTTGCCGGTTGCTGCCGGCCAAAAGACATGCAAGGCATGCACATCATCGGGAGATCAAAGACATGACGGACATCAACGACGCGGCCGGGACGACAAAGCTTACCGACCAGCTTTCACAGGCCATGCGCGACGGGCAGACCATCGGTACGGAGGGCCTTGTTGTGCCGGATGTCTCCGGCGCCTATGCCATCCAGGCCGACATCCTGAACCGGCTCGGGGCAGGTGCGCCGAAGGGTTACAAGTTTTCGCTGCGCGATGGCGGCCTCTACGGTGCGCCCCTCATCTTTGTCAGCACCGTTCCGGAATCACCGTTCTGCGCCGGCATCAAGGTGGAAATCGAACTGGCGCTGACGCTTGGCCGTGACCTGCCGCCGCGCTCTCACCCTTACAGCCGGCAGGATATCGTCGATGCCATCGAAAGCGTCGCAATCGGGGTCGAACTCGTGCGCAGCCGCTATACGCAAGGCCCCGGCAGTTCGCTGCCGCTCCTCCTGTCGGACATGATGAGCAATGTCGGGTATATCGTCGGGCCGGCACTCGACCGGGCGCTTCTGGCGGAAGGGGCAGATCTCGGCACCCTTGTTCTGACCAATGGCGAGACGGTTCTCTTTGACGGAGCCCCCCGGCACCCGGACGGCGATCCTCTGGCGGCCGTCATCGCGGCCGCCAATGGCGGCTTGCCGATGGGCGGCCATCTGACGAAGGGCGCTGTGGTGACCACCGGCACGCTCTGCGGCGCACCCGCTATCCCCGCGGCGTCCGATTTCACGGCAAGCCTTGGCGGTCAATCGATCACGGTCACGCTGACGGCGTGACGGCACTGAAGACGGCAGAAGGCACCCGCAGGGTTTGCGGGTGCCTTCTGCCGGAAGTCGGGGCGGTGGATCGGGCTGCCGATAGCGGTTGTCAGGCCGCCTTGCGCTGGCGGGTTGCCGTGGTCTTCGGCGCCTTCTCGGCCTTCGGTTTGCTCGTCTTCGGCTTGGCAGCCTTCAGCGGCACAAGGCTCATGACTTCCTCGGCAAACTGGCGGGCATTGTCACGCGCCTTGTCGAGATTGCTGACCCGTTCCGCTTCCATCGTATGCAGCGTGCCGCCGGTGACGAACATGTCGCGATAGGCAGCCCGTTCGATGAGGGCCGTTTCCAGCATATGCACCTGCTTTTCGGCCAGGATGGCCTTCACGGCGGTCAGCGCGCGGGTGGTGATGATGGAATTGATGCGCGTCAGCACCACCGAATGGGGAATGCGGATATCGCACTGGATCGCCAGCTGCTGAAGGATCTCCAGCACCTGCGCGCCGCCCACGGCATCCATGGCGCAGCCCTGTACCGGGATCATCACCCGGTCCGACAGGCCGATCGCCTTGGCCAGAAGCGGGGACATGCCGCCGGCAACATCGACGATGACATAGTCCATCTTCTTCGACAGGGCCTTCACGTCCTCTTCGATCGTCCCCTCGGTTATATGGGAAACGACGGTGAATTTTGCAGAAGCGGCGTCGAGGCCCTGCCAGCGGGTGATCCACTGTTGCGGATCGGTATCGAGAATGGCAACGCGGTGTCCGCGTTCGGCGAGTTCTGCGGCAAGAATGAGAGCGACGGTCGTCTTGCCGGCGCCTCCTTTGGTATTTGCAAATGTGATTGTAGCCATGGCTAACCTTCAAGCAAAAATGGGGTGGTTCATCCTCGTGCGGTGGCGCGCTCGTCTGGCTTTTTCTGGTGATGGGCTTTCGCAGAGATGACGTGTCATATTCCCGGATGAAGCTTGCGTGACGCTGGTGGAGAGCGCCAGGAACCCCGCATTTGCGGGCTTTTTGACGCAATTTTTCGCGCTATGTCCCTGCGCCTCCATCCGCTGACTGACTATGTCTTTGACTGGGTTCGGTTTATTCGTCTGCTTGAGCGCAGGCCGCGCGAAACCTTTCCCGCTTTGACGAGTTGAACAGTCGACCCCTCCTGCAAAAGGTTTCCTACGTGTCTGAATTTCTGTTCGGCCCAGTCGTTTCCCCGTCCGAAACCCGGTTCCGCTTCTGGTCACCCCTCCATGACAGCGTCCGGCTGAAGCTTGAAGGTCAGGACCCTATCTCCATGACGCCTGTGAGCGATGGCTGGCATGAAAGAACGGTGCCGGGAGCCGGGGCCGGCACCCGGTATTCCTTCGTCCTGCCCGATGACCTCGTTGTTCCGGATCCCGCCTCGCGCCACCAGTCGGAGGATGTCCATGGTCCAAGCGAGGTGATCGATCTCGACGCCTATGTCTGGCGCACACCCGCATGGCGCGGTCGCCCGATCGAGGAACTGGTGATCTACGAGATGCATATCGGCGCCTTTACCCCGGAAGGCACTTTTCTCTCTGCCATCGAACGGCTCGATCATCTCGCAGCCCTAGGCGTCACGGCCCTGCAGATCATGCCGATCAGCGATTTTCCCGGCAGCTACGGCTGGGGTTACGATGGTGTCCTGCCCTATGCGCCGGAGGCAAGCTATGGCAGGCCAGAGGATCTGATGGCGCTCATCGATGCCGCGCATGAACGCGGCATCTGTGTTCTGCTCGACGTCGTCTATAATCACTTCGGCCCGGACGGAAATTACCTGCCGGCCTATGCGCCGATCTTTACCGAGCAGCACAAGACGCCGTGGGGCAGCGGCATCAATTATGATGGCGCCTCCTCGCGCCCGGTGCGTGAATTCGTGATCGAAAATGCCCTCTACTGGATCGGCAAGTTCCGCTTGGATGGCCTGCGCCTCGATGCAGTGCATGCCATCAAGGATGATACGCGCGAACATCTGCTGCATGAACTGGCGCGCCGCGTCCGGGCGGAAGCCGGCGATCGGCATGTGCATCTGGTCGTGGAGAATGAGGACAACAACAGCGACCTCCTGCGGCGCAACGCGGATGGTCGGCCGGTGCATTTTTCGGCCCAGTGGAACGATGACATCCACCACGTCCTGCATATCGCCGCGACCGGCGAGGACTTCGGCTATTATCAGGATTACGCCGGCGACCCCGCCAAGGTCGGCCGCGCGCTGGCGGAAGGCTTTGTCTTCCAGGGCGAACATATGCCGTATCGCGGCGAGGCGCGAGGCAAGCCGAGCCGCCACCTTCCGCCCACCGCCTTCATCTCTTTCATCCAGAACCACGACCAGATCGGCAACCGCGCGCTGGGCGATCGCATGATCGTCTCGCAGCCGCTGGAGGCCATGAAGGCGGTGGCTGCCGTCTATCTGCTGGCGCCGCAATTGCCGATGCTGTTCATGGGCGAGGAATGGGGTGCGCGCGAACCCTTTCCCTTCTTCTGCGATTTCGATGAGGAGCTGAACGAGAAGGTGCGCAAGGGCCGTCGCGAGGAAATGTCGCGCCTGCCGGGCTTCGATGGCGACGATCTGCCGGATCCAACGGCGCGTGCAACCTTTGAGAGCGCCAAGCTCGATTGGACAAAGCTGTCGCAGCAGGAAGCGCAGGACATGCTCGGCTTTTACCGCCGGCTGATCGAGATCCGGCAAAACCATGTCGTGCCGCTTCTTGCCCAGTCGACCGGCACCAGTGCCCGGTTTGAACACGAAGGCGATGGCCTCTTGGTGGAATGGACCTTGGGCAACAAGCACCTCAGCCTGCGGGCCAACCTCACCGCGAAAGCCGGTCGGGTGCCTGAGGTGTCGGAGGGCGAGGTGATTTTCCGCTTGGGCACTGTCGAGGCGGGCGAGGGGGCGCCATGGTCGGTGGTGTGGAGCCTGACCGATGGATGACCCGACCACTCTTGCGTCCAGCCCCTCGACCCCATCCGTCACGCAGGGACATACAGCCACCCTGGACGAACTGGCGCGCCAGCACGGCATCGAGTTCACCCGCCCCGACCCGGATGGACGGGAGGTCGCGATTTCCCGCGACACGAAGCGGAAAATACTTTCGGCGCTCAATGTGACAGTCGGGGACGCGGCCTTGATGGAGGCCGCGCCCGTCTGCTTCCTGCCGGATGTCCTGTCTGAGGATCGTCTCTGGGGCCTCAGCCTGCAGCTTTATGAGCTTCGGTCTGATCGCAACTGGGGTATCGGTGATTTTGCCGATCTGCGCGCCATCTGCGGTCTTGCCGGCCGGGTGGGTGCTGATTTCATCGGGCTCAACCCGTTGCATGCACCCTTCATGGCAGATCCGGCCCGGTGCAGCCCCTATGAGCCGTCCAGCCGCCAATGGCTGAATCCGCTTTACATCGCTGTCGATCAGGTGCCGGGTTTTGCGCCGCGGTCCGATCTGGACAAGGCTTTGCAAAAGCTCCGGCAGGCAAAGCTTGTCGATTATCCGGCGGTGGCCACGGCCAAACTGCGGGAACTGCGGCGTCTGTGGCAGGCATGGCGGAAGGCGAACCTGTCATCCGGGGCTTATGGGGCATCGGCCTTTGAAAGCTTTCTGGAACAATCCGGCGAAAGCCTGCGCCGCCACGCGCTGTTTGAGGTGATCTCTGCCGATATGGTCTCGCGTGGTCTGCCGGCCGGCTGGCGGAACTGGCCAAGTGACATGCAGGCACCGGACAGCCCGGCTGTGGTGACCTTTGCCCAGTCCAGACTGGATGAGATCGAATTTCACATGTGGCTGCAATGGGTGGCGCATGTGCAGCTTTCCGATGTGGTGGGGGCGGCCGAACAGGCGGGCCTGCGCATCGGGCTTTATCTGGATCTTGCCGTCGGCGAGGCGCTGGATGGATCCGCCACCTGGAGCGAGCCGGGCATCTATGTGTCTTCCGCCAGCATCGGCGGCCCGCCCGACCCCTGGGCGGTGGACGGGCAGGACTGGCGGCTTGCCGCCTTTCTCCCGTCGAAAATTGCCGAGGGCGATCCGTCGCCCTATCGGCGCATGTTGGACGTGGCCATGCGCTATGCGGGCGCCGTGCGCATCGATCACGCGGCAGCGCTTGCGCGGCTGTTTCTCGTGCCCTTTGATGGCACACCGGCTGACGGCGCCTATGTCGCCTATCCGAAGGAGGATATGCTGCAGGTTCTGGCCGAGGCCTCGCACGATCATCATTGCCTGGTCATCGGCGAGGATCTCGGCAACCTGCCGGAGGGGCTGCGGGAGGATCTGGCACGCGCCTCGCTGCTCTCCTACCGCATCTTCTCCTATGAGTTGAACGAAGAGGGTTTTGTTGCGCCGGCCGATTATCCGGCTCTGTCGCTCGCCTGCGTTTCCACCCAAGACCACCAGACGCTGGGCGGCTGGTGGTCCGGTGCCGACATCAAGGCCCGGGCCGAGCATGGCCTCGTGCCGCAGAAAACAGCCAAGGCCGATCTCACCGCCCGCGCGAAGGAAAAATCCGACCTGGTGCGGGCGCTGGCTTTGGAAGGTCTTCCCGTGCCGGATGCGGCTGCTGCCGTGTTGAAGGGAAAAGACCTCGATCAACTGGTCCTGTCGCTGCACCGTTTTCTGGCTCGCACGCCGTCCATGCTTCTTGCCGTTCGGCTGGCGGATCTCACCAAGGAAGCGCAGCCGACCAATATCCCGGGCACCAGCGACAGCCATCCCAACTGGCGCCCCAAGCTGTCGGTGCCGATAGAGGCGCTGGAGGATCTCGACCTTCTGTCCTCGGTCGCAGGTGCATTGCGGGAGGAACGGCAGAAGACAATGCCGGGCGATCGGCGCCCGGGCGATCAGCGCTGATAACAGGCGTCAGACGGCCTGCTGCGCCTTTTCGTGCCCGTCTTCTACCGCAAGGCCGGACCCTGAATTTGCCTTGATGAAGGCGTCCCCGATGCCGATCAGCACCGGGTTTTCGTAGCCGATCTCTGCCATGGCAGAGGGCATGTCGATGAGCTTTCCAACCCAGCGGCGCTCATCCTCGCGAGCAATGGCGCTGACAATGACGGAAGGGGTCGTTGCCGCCATGCCGTTTGCGCAGAGCTTGGCAGCGATGGCGGCGGCTGTGCGTCCACCCATGTAAAAGACGGTGGTGACGGTCGGATCGGCAAGTTTTGACCAGTCGAGATCCGCCGGAAGCTCGCCCTTGCGCGAATGCCCGGTGACGAACCGCACCGACTGGGCGTGATCGCGATGGGTGAGCGATACGCCAAGCCGGGCCGCCATGGCGGTGGCAGAGGTGACGCCGGGCACGATCTCGACCGGAATGCCTTCTTTTTCCAGGCTCTCGATTTCCTCGCCGGCCCGACCGAAAATCATCGGGTCACCGGATTTCAGCCGCACCACGCGCTTGCCGCTCTTGGCAAGAGCAATCATCGTGGCGTTGATATCTTCCTGCTTGCAGCTTTCGCGGCCGCCGCGCTTGCCAACCAGCATGCGCTTGGCTTCACGCCGGGCAAGCTCCAGCACGTCGCCGGAAACAAGATCATCGAACAAGATCACGTCGGCAGCCTGCAGGGCGCGCACGGCTTTCAGCGTCAGAAGTTCGGCATCGCCGGGGCCGGCGCCGACCAGCGTCACGCGGCCCACCGCCTGTTCGCCGGTTCCATGGGCGATGCGTCCGGCGTCGGTCACCAGCGCGGCAGCCGTTGTCTCGCTCGGCGCTTCGCGAAACACCCGGTCGACGAACCCTTCCCAGAAGCTGCGGCGCTCCGTGCCTGGCTTCAGCTTTTCGTTGATCGCCTCGCGAATGCTCTGGGCGATTTCGGCCCAGGCTTTGAGCGCCGGCGGCAGAAGCGTTTCAATGCGTCGGCGGATCGCTTGCGCCAGGATGGGCGCGGCCCCATCGGTCGAAATGGCAATGACCACCGGCGAGCGGTTGACGATGGAGCCGAACTGGAATTCGCAAAAGGCCGGCTTGTCGATGACATTGACCGGCACGCCCGCAGCCTTTGCCGCGCAGTAGAACGCCTTGGCTTCCTCGTCCGTCTCGCAGTCGCCCAGCGCCAGAGCCGCGTTCTCGAAGATATGGATGTGCCAGGGGTGATCGTGATGCACCATCAAGGGCGTCTCGCGGCGCGCCTGCTCGTCGATCATGCCTGAAAATGTGTCGGAGAGTTCGTGCCGGGGACAGAAAACATGCACGGTCGCACCGCAGGCCACCAGCAGCTCGGCTTTCCACGCCGCGCCATCGGAACCGCCGGCCAGCACGACACGCTTGTCGGCCAGATTGAAGAACACCGGAAGCTTCGCCAGCGGCTCCATGCGGGCGGGCGTTCCCCGGCGGCTGTCGTTCTTCAGCGGCTGCATGACCTGCATCACCGTTCTCCCGGTCTCTCTTGGTCGTCCCGCTCACGCTTGGCGGCAGGCATGTGACAAAACATGCATGTTCCGTGCCACTTACTAAGGTTCAGACGCAAGGAATAATCCTTCGAAAAACGGCGGGGACAGGAAAAATGCGGCTTATTCTCCTGTCATGCCGCATCGGCTGAAGCAATTGAAGCAAGCGCAGCAGAAACTCCTCGACAAGAGGCATGGGATCGACGTATTCGCTTAAACGATTAAGCAACGATGGCATTGCCGATGCGCAGCGAAAAACCGAAACTGGCCGTGATTGCCGAAACGCTCGGCGTCTCGGTTGCCACCGTGTCCAATGCCCTGTCGGGCAAGGGGCGCGTTTCGCCGGATTTGGCCGAGCGCATCCGGGAGACGGCGCGGGCGCTTGCCTATGTGCCGAGCATGGCGGGCAGGGCACTGCGCACGGGCAGAAGCGGCGTTCTCGGGCTCGTTCTGCCCGATATCTCCAATCCCTTGTTCCCGCAGATTGCCCAGGCCATCGAGCAGGCAGCCTCCACGGCCGGCTACGGCGTGCTGATCGGTGACTCGCGCGGCCATACGGGCGTCCAGACCGAGACGATCGAGCGGCTGATCGACCGGGGCGTTGACGGAATGGTGGTGATCCCGCGCCGGGGCACGCGCATTTCCGATATCGGCTGCCCGGTTGCTGTCATCGATACGCCCTCCACGCCCGGCAATACCGTTTCGTCCGATCACTGGGATGGCGGGCGCCAGATGGGTGCGCATCTGCGCGCGCTTGGGCATCGCAAGGTGCTGATCCTTGCCGGCAGTCCCTTGTCGACTGTCCAGAACGACCGGGTCGGCGGGCTGAAGGCAGGGCTTGGGCCGGGCGCCGACGTCGAGGTCGTCTGGCTGGAAACGCTTGCGTCACCCAATGCGCCCGACCTAGCACCCGATCGTGCGCCCGAGCATTCGCTCAATCTCGCCGCGCGGGTAGAGCAGGGGGTCACCGCCTTTGCGGCGCTGTCGGACCTGACCGCCGTTCGCGCCTTGACCGAATTGCAGGGCGCGGGCATTGCCGTGCCAGAGGCTGCAAGCGTTGCCGGGTTTGATGATCTGATCTGGTCCTCCGTCGTGACGCCGTCGCTGACCACGCTGCGCATGGACATGGCCGAGATCGCCCGGCTGGCTGTTTCGGCTCTCACCGCCGTCATTGAAGGGCTGCCGCGCGCCCGGGTGGCGGCCTCCGGCACGGTGACGGCCGAGCGCTCCAGCGTGCCGATGATGCTGGTTGTGCGCCAGTCGACCGGCCCCTGTCGCACCATTGTGCCCAAGGCCGTGGAAGGGATCGTTCGATGACGATGGTCGCGTCCTCCATGGCGGGCAGGCCTGCCCGTCGCAACATTCGTAACCCGGATGTTGCAAAGCTGTGCGACAGCCCCATTTCCGCCTTGCTTCGAGCGTTTGGTGGAGCCGATGGGCGGGCACCGAAGGCAGGTGCTCACCCGGAAGCCCCAGACAGGAAATTAGAGATGACCGGCCATGTTCCGATAGCGGCGGAGCAGGTCCGTCAGCCGCGCGTGATGTGCCTGGTCTCAGGTCCTTTCCAGGTCGTTGCGCGCGGCGAATTTTCAAATCGGATCTTTTACAGTCACAGCTGCGCCCCGGACGGCCATGCTCTTTTGAGGAGGGCGTGATGGGCGTCTGGATCGATACCGACATGGGCTTTGATGATATCGCCGCCATTCTGGTGGCAAGCCGGGGCGGCGAGCCGGTCGATGGCGTGTCGCTGGTCTTCGGCAATGCGGGGCTTGCGCAGGTCGAACGCAATGCCTGCGGCGCAAGGTCTGCCTTTGGCTGGTCCTTCCCACTGTTTCGGGGGCGCTCTGCTCCCGTGCTCGGCCGTCTGGAGACGGCAGAAAGCATCCTCGGCGATCACGGAATGCCAAGTGCGGGCGAGCGCCTACCCGAGGCACCCGTGGTCCTGCACGCCGAGGATGCTTTTTCGGCGCTGTGCGGCTGGCTTTCGGGCAAGCACGCGGACGGATTGCCACGCCGCATCCTGGCGCTCGGGCCGCTCACCAATCTCGCAGCCCTTGCCCTTGCCCGCCCCGATCTGGCGGCACAGATCGATGAGATCGTCTGGATGGGCGGTGGCGTGACGACGGGCAATCACACCGCATCGGCAGAATTCAACGCCTTTGCCGATCCGGAAGCGCTGGCCATCGTTCTTGCCCATGGCGTTGCCTTGCGCATGGTCGATCTGGATCTTTGCCGCAAGGTTCTCGCCACGCCCGCCGATGTCGCACCCGTGCGCCGGGCCGGCGGGCGCAATGCGACCCTCATTGCCGATCTGCTTGCCGGCTTCATCGATATCGCCATCCAGCGCGGACGCCCCGCCATGTCGCTCTACGATGCCGTTGCAGCGGTCGCCTTCATCCGCGACGACCTCGTCACCTTTTGCCGCGCACGGCTCGATGTGGAACTGTGCGGCACGCATACACGCGGCCGCACCGTCATCGAAACCCGTGACGGCCGCGCTCCGTTCAACGCCGATTACGCCGTCGATATCGACGTGGACGCGGCACGACGGATCATACTCGACGTTCTTGAAAGTGAAGCATCCCGATGACCCGTCCCTTCGAACTCTTCGATCTCAACCTGCCGGAACTGCGTCGTCGCGCCGTGCAGGCGGCGCGCGGGGACATGCCGTTCGATGTGCTGGTGAAGGGCGGAACGCTGGTGGATGTCGCAACCGGCGAACTTCGCGCAGCCGATATCGGCATCGTGGGTCCGATGATCGCAAGCGTTCATGCGCCGGGCAGCCGCACCGATGCCGCAACCCTCATCAATGCCGCCGGCGCTTTCCTGTCGCCGGGTCTCATCGATACGCATATGCATATCGAAAGCTCGATGGTGACGCCCGCCGGCTATGCGCAGGCCGTGGTGCCGCGTGGCGTGACGACGGTGGTGTGGGATCCGCACGAGTTCGGCAATGTACTGGGCCTTGCCGGCGTCAACTGGGCCGCCGATGCGGTGATCGACCTGCCGCTGCGTGTCATCCTGCTTGCCCCGTCATCGGTTCCCTCGGCACCGGGCCTCGAACTGGCTGGCGCCGATTTCGGCCCGGACGTGTTGCAGACGCTGCTGGCGCGTGCCGATATCGCCGGCATTGCCGAAATGATGAACATGCGTGGCATCATCGAAGGCGAGCAGAACATGGAGGGCATCCTGCGGGCAGGGCTCGAGACGGGCAAGCTGATCTGCGGCCATGCCAGAAGCCTTTCCGGCGCCGATTTGCAGGCTTTCATCACCGCCGGTGTCACCTCGGACCATGAGCTGGTTTCGGGGGCCGATCTCCTGGAAAAACTGCGCGCCGGCCTCACCATCGAGCTTCGCGGCAGCCACGACCATCTCCTGCCGGAATTCGTCGAGACCCTGAATGGGCTTGGCCACCTGCCGCAGACCGTGACACTCTGCACCGATGACGTCTTCCCGGATGATCTGGCGCGCGCGGGCGGGCTCGACGATGTAGTGCGCCGCCTGGTGCGCTATGGAATGAAGCCGCAATGGGCACTGCAGGCGGCAACGCTGAATGGTGCGCGCCGGCTTGGCCGGCCGGATCTCGGTCTGATCGCCCCCGGCCGTCGCGCCGATATCGTTCTGTTTGAAGATCTTGAAGCTTTTGAAGCACGCCGCGTGCTGGTGTCGGGACGCGAGGTGGCGGCCGGCGGGGCGCTGTTGTCGCCACCGTCTGCCAGCGAAACGGTAACGCTTTGCGACACGATGAAGCTTGGCGCCCTGACAGCCGATGATTTTCGCGTGCCGGCGACCGGCTCCTCTGCCCGCATTGCCACCATCGACAAGCCGCGCTTCACGCAATGGGGCGAAACATCCGCCGAGATCGCCGATGGCCATGTGGTGCCGCCGGAAGAGACGACGCTGATTGCCGTCGTTCATCGCCATGGCCGCGCGCCCGCCAGCCCGCGCATCGGCTTCCTGACCGGCTGGGGCAGGTGGCGCGGTGCCTTTGCCACCACCGTCTCGCATGACAGCCACAATCTGACGGTCTTCGGCAAGGATCCCGACGATATGGCCGCGGCAGCCAATGCGGTGATTGCGGCAGGCGGCGGACTGGCCGTTGCCGCAGGCGGCGTGGTCAAGGCCGTGCTGCCGCTGCCGCTTGCCGGCCTCGTCGCCGAGGGCAGCGTCCCGGAAATCGCGGCAGGATTTGCCGCCATCAAGACCGAGATGGATCGTATCGTCGACTGGCAGCCGCCCTATCTGGTGTTCAAGGCCTGTTTCGGGGCAACGCTTGCCTGCAATGCCGGCCCGCACCAGACCGATCTTGGCATTGCCGATGTGGCTAGTGGACGCCTTCTGACAAGCCCCGTCCTCGAAACCGTCTGATCCTTGTCCCTCGCCCGTCCGGCTGCCGGCGGTTGATCCTGCTCAAAGCGCCTTGCTCTTTTTGCGCTAGGCTCTCCGGTGACGCATTGACAGCCGGTCGGAGCATAGCTCACGGCTAAGGAAGAGAGGGGCAACCCTCCGGGGGGAGGTTCATGGTTTCCGCATACCGGGTGGCCGATATCACCAGAGCGCAAGTGGACCGCGCCTTTGCACTGGTTCATGCCGCAGATGCCCGCACAGAGCTTTCCGACTGGCGGCGCACCTGTTCCGACGTCCTTTCTGCCGAGCGGGGGGAGGCCGCCTCGCAGCGCCTTCTGGTCTGTGAAAATGCCAATGGCTATCTGAAGGGCCTCTGCCTCGTGCGCCGACGTGCAGATCCGGAGGCCTGCGTGCTCGATGTGCCTCTGCATGTGGTGCTGACGGTCGCAGACGAGGAGGGGGTTCGCCAGGCCCTGCGCGAAAGCCTGCAGGCGCTGGCCAGCGAGGCCGGCTGCACTTTGATGCCGATAGAGGAGTAGGCCCTTTGGCCGATATCAGGAAGCGCTGGTTTCTGCTGTAAAAATGTAGCCGACGCCGCGCACCGAACGGATCAGCACGGGATGGGTCGGATTGCTCTCGATCTTCTTGCGCAGGCGGGCAATCTGGGCGTCGATGGCGCGGTCGAAGGCTTCCATCTGGCGCCCGCGCGTCTGGTCCATTAGCATGTCGCGGGTCAGCACCCGGCCGGCATTGCGGATCATCACCGTCAGCATGTCGAATTCGCCGGTGGTGAGCTCCACTTCCTCATCGTTCGGGTTGAGCAGCCTTCGACGGCTGACTTCCAGGCGCCAGCCGTCGAAGGCAAAGACCTGTCCGATCTCGACCTGCGGGGGCTCCACCGGGCGGCGGCGGCGCAGAATGCTGCGCACCCGCGCCAGCACTTCGCGCAGGTGAAAGGGCTTCGGGATGTAGTCGTCGGCACCGACTTCGAGACCGATGATGCGATCCACCACGTCGTCGCGACCGGTCAGCATGACGATCGGCACGTCGGAGCTTGCCCGCACCTCGCGGGCGAGCGCCAGCCCATCTTCGCTGTTGGGCAGCACAAGATCGAGCAGGATGAGATCGATGGTGTAATCGGCAAGCGCCTTGCGCATGGAGGAACCGTCGGACGCGCCGGTGACGATGAAGCCTTCGTCCTCGAAATAGCGGGTCACCATCTGGCGGATGCGCGGATCGTCATCAACGATGAGGATTCGCTCGGCCCGCCGCTCGAGTTTCGTCATGTCCTCACCCGACTGCTCATGCGCTGTTACAGACTGTTACACATTTCAACCCACCGTAACATGCCCGGCATCCTCTTGTCACCGCTCCCCGCCATAGTTTGGCCATCAAGACAGAGGGACGCACAATGCTTTCGACAGGCTCAACCGCACAGTCCAATTTCGCCGCCGTGGCGATGATGAAACCGCAGCTGGAGACGCTTGACGAACTCTTCGCAGCGGTGCCGCGCGAGACGCTGGATATCGGCGCGGGCCTGTTCTGGGAGGGGGACCGGGCACAGCACATCTTCGAGGTCTCGGAGGGAGTGTTGAGGATTTTCAAGATCATAGGCGATGGGCGCCGGGTCATTACCGGCTTTCTGTATGCGGGCGACATGGTGGGGCTGACGCTGCGCGATGTCTATCTCTACAGCGCCGAAGCCGTGACGCCGGTCAAGGTGCGCCGCCTCACGAAGAAGGCTTTCCAGGATGCCATCGAGCATTCTCCGGAGCTTCGCCCGCGGCTTTTTGCCCTGATGTGCGACGAAATGGCCGCCGCCCAGGACCAGATGGTGCTTCTGTCCCGCAAGAGCGCCGAGGAGCGGGTGTGCAGCTTCCTGATGCTGACGGCGCGGCGCATGCAGGGCGACAGGCAGGTCGGCCGCACGGTGCAGTTGCCGATGAGCCGGCAGGACATGGCAGACTATCTCGGCCTCACCATTGAGACCGTTTCGCGCACCATCACCAAGCTGATTGCCCGCGGCGTGATCGTCCCCAATGGTCGCCACGCCTTTGATATCGGCAAGCCCGGAAAACTGCTTGCGCTGTGCGGCGATGGCGATAGTTATGAGGACATCGGCGAGCGTGGCGCAAAGACCAGACAGGCTGTCTGGCCGCACTGATTGCGGTCTCACGCCAAAATTTGGACGTCTGTAAGGGAACCCCATGGGTGAGAAGGTCAATGCCGGGCAAGCGGTCGATGTGTCGAGCCTGCTGTCCCTTCTCGGGCCGATCAATGTCATCGCGCATGATGCAACGGGGCTGATCTCTCACTGGAGCGCCGGCAGCGCAAGCCTGTTCGGCTGGACGGCGGATGAGGTGGACGGGCTTGATGTGCTGGCGCTGTTGCAGCCATCACCGACCCTGTCCCTTGAGGATACGATTGCCACCATCCGCGCGGAGGGGGCGTTCAAGGGCAATCTGGAATACCGCCACAAGGACGGTCACACGATTTCCGTGCTCAGCCGCTGGGTGATGGCCGAAGGTAGCGATGGTCCGCTGATCGTCCAGATCAACGAGGATTTTCGCGCTGCCGCCACCATCCAGGAAAATCTCGCGGTGCGCGAGGCGCATTTCCGGTCCATTCTGCAGACTGTGCCGGAAGCCATGGTGGTGATCGATGAGACCGGCATCATCACGTCGTTTTCCTCCACGGCAGAAGATCTCTTCGGTTATGACGCGGAGGAGGTGGAGGGGCGCAATGTGTCGATCCTGATGCCATCGCCGGACCGGGACGGCCATGACGGGTACATTCGCCATTACATGACCACCGGCCAGCGCCGCATCATCGGCATCGGCCGCGTGGTGAAGGGCTTGCGCAAAGACGGCTCGACCTTCCCGATGGAACTTGCCGTCGGCGAAGCGGTCTCCAATGGCAAGCGCATCTTCACCGGCTTCATCCGCGACCTCACCAGCCGTCACCGCATCGAGGAGGAGCTGCGCCAAGCGCAGAAGATGGAGGCCATCGGCCAGCTGACCGGCGGTCTGGCGCACGACTTCAACAATCTTCTGACGATCATCAGCGGCAATCTCGAAATGCTTGAGATGAAACTACAGGACCCAAAGACCCTGACGCTTCTGAAGGAAGCGCAGGGGGCCGCCGATGACGGTGCCAAGCTTACAGGGCAACTGCTGGCCTTTGGGCGCCGTCAGCCGCTCAACCCGCGCATGACCGATCTCGGCCAGATGGTGTCGAGCTTTTCCGAACTTATCCGCCGCACCATTGGTGACCGCATCGAGTTGCGCACGACGATCCGCGGCGGCAGCAACGAAGCGCTGGTGGATGGTCCGCAATTGCAGAATGCGCTGCTCAACCTGACGCTCAATGCCCGCGATGCCATGGCCGGCGGCGGCCAGCTGACCATAGACGTCAGCCGGGTGCATCTCGACATGGATTATGCGCAGATGTATCCGCAGGTCCGCGCTGGCGATTACATCCTCGTTGCTGTCACCGATACCGGAACCGGCATGACGGAGGAGGTGAAACAGCGCGCGTTCGAGCCCTTCTTCACCACCAAATCGACCGGTGCCGGCACCGGGCTTGGCCTCAGCATGGTCTATGGCTTCGTGCGCCAGTCCGGCGGGCATATCCAGATCTACAGCGAGCAGGGTCAGGGCACCAGCGTCCGGCTTTTCCTGCCTGGCGTCCTTGATGCATCGGCGCTGAAGGCGGACGAAGACCGGCTGCCCCTTATGCCGGATATTCCGGGCGGCACGGAAACCATTCTGGTGGTGGAAGACGATCCGCGCGTGCGCCGGGTCGCGGTCGCACGACTGGAAAACAGCGGCTACACGGTCCACCAGGCCGCAAACGGCATCGAGGCGCTTGCCGTTCTCGATGCGCATCCCGACGTGGCGCTGATGTTTACCGATATTGCCATGCCCGGCATGTCGGGTGACCAGCTCGCCAAGGTCGTGCGCGAACGACATCCGCAGATCCGCATCCTGTTCACCTCCGGCTATGCTGAACCGGAAATTGCCGGCAAGCAGCTGGCGGCCGATGGCAGCTGGCTTAAAAAGCCCTATACGGCCCGCGAACTGGCCTTGCAGCTGCGCCTCTTGCTGGACTGAAATCAGCCTCTTTTGGAAATTTTGGGAGCCTCAGTGCGAGCGTCGGTGCGCCCCATGGCGTCCGTCACGCAGTCTGCCACAGTCTCTGCCTCGGCGTGGGAGTGCCGGAGCGGCCCGTCAGCTTGCACGTGCCACGGGCTGGGCCGGTTGCGGCAAAAGGCGTGACAGCTGGGCGGCAATCTCAGACGGTGGCATGGAGCGGCCGTAGAGATAGCCCTGGCCGCAATCGCACCCCATGATCTTGAGTGTGATTTCCTGTTCGGCCGTCTCGATGCCTTCGGCGATCGTGGTAACCCCGATATCCTTGCTCAGCATGATCAGGGCGCGCGTAATGGCAGCATCCCGCTGCTTGGTGATGAGATCGCGCACGAAGCCGCGGTCGATCTTGAGCGTGGTGATCGGATAGCGTTGCAGGGTGCCCAAGGACGCATAGCCGGTGCCGAAATCGTCAAAGGCGATGCCCACGCCCAGATCCCGCAACTCGCTGATCACCTTGAACGACTGGTCCCCGTCCTGGAGCGTCGCCGTCTCGGTAATCTCCAGTTCGAGCCAGGCCGGATCGATGTGGTAGCGATTGAGCAGGTCTGCCACTTCGGCCGCCAGATCGGCGCAACGGATTTGCGAGGGGAAGAGATTGACGCTCATCTTCACCAGCGGCAGGCCGGCGGCCGCCCATTCGGAGAGCTGCCGCAGCGCTTCGTCCAGCACCCACCAGCCGACATCGACGCTCAGGGCGCTTTGCTCCAGCATCGGCAGGAATTCGCCGGGTGGCAACAGGCCGCGCTCGGGATGCTGCCAGCGGATCAGCGCTTCCATGCCGCAAAGGCTGCCATTGCGAAGGTTGACCTGCGGTTGGTATTGCAGAACAAATTCGCGCTTCGTCAGCGCCCGCAGCAGATCGCGTTGGACGGCACGCCGGTTCTGCGCCACCGCCTGAAGGGAGGCATCGAAAGCCAGCGCCTTCTGTGTGTCGGATCGCTTGGCGTGCAGAAGGGCGAAATCAGCCTGCGCCACCAGTTCTTCCGCATCGACCTCATCGGAGGCGAGGGCATAGCCGATGCTGCCGATAACCCGCAGACGGTGGCCGTTGATCATGAAGGGAACTGCCAGCGCCTCGAGTAGCTGCCCGGCGAGGTGAGGGGTGGTGTCACCGCGCGCCTGCTGCGGCAGCAGGATGGCAAAGCGATTGGCGGCGAGCTGTGCCAGTGCCGTATGGAGCCCCAGCGGCAGGCTTATACGCACGATGATGCTCCGGATCAGCGTCTCATGGACCTGCGTCCCCAGATGGTCGTGAATGTCGCGCAGGCCGTCGATGTCGAGCATGAGGAGCGCACCGACATGCCCGCTCTCGCACCGTTCGTCCAAGAGTTCTTGAAAACCGTGGCTGTTGTGGAGGCCGGTGAGATTGGCCTGGTCTTTGAGACGCGTCAGACGCGCCTGCCGCCGATGCCGCTCGGAAATGTCGGCGACGGCCATGCCGAGATGTCGATCCCCGTCGGCATCCCAGGCGGTCAATGTGACTTCGAGGGGAAATTCTCGGCCGTTGCGGTCGCAGGCGAGTATTTCGAAGATTTTGCCGCTCAGGATCCCGGTGCTGACATCCATCATGCGCGTGAGGTTGTAATGGCATTCCTCCCGCAGGCGCTCCGGAACGATCAGGAGCACGGACTGCCCGACCAGTTCGTCACGGCGGTAACCAAACAGCTGCAAGGCGGCGTCATTGACGAACTCGATGACGCCGGCGGTCGCCATCGACAGGAGCGGAAGGTGCGTGGCATTGGCAAAGGCTGCCGCATTCATGAGCGCCGCATCGCCGACAGACGGCGTTTCCTGCTGGCCGCTCACCCGCTTTGCCATCGGCTCATTCCCGCCACCGGGTGGTATGATCTCTTCCAAACCGCTGTTGGAGGACGCGACAGACAGGCCTATGCCCTGCGCCATGCTGCCATGGCTGTCACCGAGCGTGCCAGCTTCAGACTGCATGAGCGGTTGCATGTCCATGTCTCGGGTCGGTTGCATCATGGCTCCGGGGCTTGACCATGGGTGGTCCGGTGCATTTTAACTAATATTTAATGATTTATAGAAGATGTGCAATCGGTCATACTTGTTTCGAATTCAACTATATTACGCATTTTTGGCCGATTGCAATGCCGAAAGATGTATAGGTGTCGGATTTATCGTCAAAAAGACCTCTGAGCGGCCAATATAGACAATTCCCGTGTGCTGAAACGTGTCCAGAATCTGTGTCAGCTCCTGTTGCGCGGGGGTATCCAGAAGTTCGAGCGCATCATCAAGTATGATCCATTTGGGCGCCATCAGGCGGGCATTGGCCAGCCGCAGCCGTGCCTGGTCTTCCTCATCCAGCACGCGCTCCCAGCGATCGCGCGTATCGAGCTGTCCGGCAAGCCGCTCCAGGCCGACCTCCGAAAGGGCCGCCACCATCGCGGCGTCGGAATAATCGGTGGCTTTTTTCGGATAGGTCATGGCCTCGCGCAGCGTTGCATCGGGAAAATAACCTTTCTGCGACAGGAACAGGATGTCCTCGAGCGGCGGCATCAGGATCTCGCCTTGCCCCCATTGCCACAGGCCCGCCATGGCCAGGAAAAGCAGGTGGCGGTTGGCCTTCGGGTCGCCATTGATCATGACCCGCGCGCCGGGTTCGATGACGGTTTCACCGGCAAGCTGCAGACCGCGTTCCGTCGCCGTCATGGCAGGTCCTGCCCGCAGGATCAGGTCTTTGAGGATAATTTGTCCGGTGGGCGAGGGGCGGATGAGCGGCGAACTGTCGCTTTCGGCCTTATCCAACTCGATCAGGGCGCGGCGAAACACGGAGACCCGGTACAGAGCGGCCTTCCAGTCGGCGATCGGGCGGAAATTGTCGATATACCAGCGCAGGGCCGTGTTCACCTGGTTAAAGGCGCCGACTGCCATCATCAGCCCGCCGAAGGAAATGCTGCCGCTGAAATAGACAGGCGCTGCAATGAGGATCGGCGCGATGGTGGTCAACCAGCCGAAGCCTGAGGAAATCCATGTGAGATTGGTATAGGCAAAGGCGAGCTTGCGGATGACCGCCAGAACGGCGCTGATCGACAGCTGGATGCGCTGGCGCTCGCTGTCTTCGCCATTGGTCAGCGTGATGGCCATGAGGTTTTCATTGGTATGCATCAGCGTGAAGCGCATGTCCGCTTCCTTGGAATAGCGCTCGGTGTTGAGGCGGGGCAGATGGCGGCCGACGACATTGCTGATGAGGGAGGCGGTGGCCGCATAAAGAAGGGCCGCCCAGACCATGTAGCCGGGAATGGCGATCTGCCTTCCGTCGATGGTAAAGCTGAAATCGGCCGAAATTGCCCAGAGCACGCCGATGAAACTCACCAGAAGAATCGTGGAATTGACAAGGCCGATCGCAAGCGAGGTCGTCAGTTCCGCAAGGTTTCGCGCGTCCTCGTGCAGCCGCTGGTCCGGGTTGATGCCGATCTTGCCGTAGCTGGCGAGCTTCAGCGCCCGGCGCGGCTTCATCCACTGGTCGACAAGGTCACGCGACAGGCCCTCCCGCATGTAAAGCGCAGTCATCTGGTTCAGCAGGGCCTGTATGACGTTGAGCACCAGAAGCGATCCGGCAATGACGAAGAAGACTTTCAGCTGCTGGAAGAAGGCAGGCAGATCCCTTTGCTCCAGTGCATTGTAGAAAGGCGTGTTCCAGTGGTTGAGGCGATACTGGCCATAGACGGTGGTGAGGATCACGGCCAGCAGCCCGACGATGAGCAGCAGCACTTTCACGCGCACCGCCGACGTCCAGAAGGCGCTGATCATCATGCGCAACTGGGCATCGAAGCGAAAACTGGCATTGCCGATCTCGAAATCGGAGGGGTCCTTGCCGTTTTGATCCGTCAGTGCTGCCATGGTTCGTTCCGCATGTGATCTTGCGCGATCTGCCGCGCGATCAGCTTTGTGTCGTCGGGCGAGGTCTTTCAACAGAGCTATACTGCAAATCGGCCCCCTTGCTACCGGACGGCGGGAGCACGGGAAAGATTTCCTGAAACTGTGCCTTCAGCGACCTCTTCCCATTGTTTGCCATTTCGATTGCCCGAGCCTGACGCCACCAAGGGCCAGGAAGACCGTCGGCCGGTGTGCGTTTCCAAAATTATTACAAACTTAAAATTTCTGTCTTGCCACGGGCGACCTCCGGTGCAATTCTTGGCTCAACAAGAGGCGGAAACAGCCTCGCAAAGGCGCCTGGACCGGCGAGGAAACCGGTTTTGAGCGTTTGAGGAACGAAAGGGAACAAGAGCCATGCTGGGACCCACCGGCCATGTGGATACGTTTGCCCGGGATAATCTTCCGCCATTGGATCAATGGCCGGAACTGCTGCTTGAGGGCTTCGACTACCCTGACTATCTGAACGCTGCGGTCGAACTGACGGACCGCATGGTGGAAAAAGGTTTCGGCGATCACACCGCCCTCATCGGCAATGGCCGCCGGCGCACCTACAAGGAACTGTCCGACTGGACGAACCGCATCGCGCGGGCGCTGACTGAGGACTACGGGTTGAAGCCGGGCAACCGCGTGCTGATCCGCTCGGCCAACAATCCGGCCATGGTGGCCTGCTGGCTGGCGGCCACCAAGGCCGGCGCCGTCGTCGTCAACACCATGCCCATGCTGCGCGCCGGCGAGCTTGCCAAGACCATCGACAAGGCCGAAATCTCGATGGCGCTCTGCGACACGCGCCTGATGGACGAGCTGGTGGCGGTGGCCAAGGAAAGCCGCTATCTCACCCAGGTGATCGGTTTCGACGGCACGGCCAATCACGATGCCGAACTCGACCGCGCAGCACTGAACAAGCCGGTGCGCTATGAGGCGGTGAAGACCGGGCGCGACGATGTGGCGCTTCTGGGCTTTACGTCCGGGTCCACGGGCATTGCCAAGGCGACGATGCATTTTCACCGCGACCTGCTGATCATTGCCGATGCCTATGCCCGTGAAGTGCTGAGCGTCACGCCGGATGATGTCTTCGTCGGGTCGCCGCCGCTGGCCTTCACCTTCGGCCTTGGCGGTCTTGCCATCTTCCCGCTGCGCTTCGGGGCGGCGGCGACGCTGCTGGAACATGCGACGCCCCCGAAGATGATGGAGATCATAGAGACCTACCGCGCCACCATCTGCTTTACTGCCCCGACCGCCTATCGGGCGATGCTTGCGGCCTCCGGCGAGGGCAAGGCAAACCTGTCGTCCCTGCGCATTGCGGTTTCCGCCGGCGAGACGCTGCCGGGACCGGTGTTCGAGGAGTGGACGCAAAAGACAGGCATTCCGATCCTCGACGGCATCGGCGCCACCGAAATGCTGCATATCTTCATCTCCAATCGCCTTGGCGAAGCAAGGCCGTCCTGTACCGGCAGGCCGCTCTCCGGCTACCAGGCCAAGGTGGTCGACGAGGCGATGAACGAGGTGCCGCGCGGCACGATCGGCCGGCTTGCGGTCAAGGGGCCGATCGGCTGCCGCTACATGGCCGACGAGCGCCAGAAGGACTATGTGCGTGACGGCTGGAACCTCACCGGCGACAGCTTTTTCGAGGACGAGGACGGCTATTTCCATTTCGCCGCCCGCTCCGACGACATGATCGTGTCGGCCGGCTACAACATCGCCGGACCCGAGGTGGAGGCCGCACTTCTGAAGCACGAGGCGGTGCTGGAATGCGCCGTGATCGGCGTGCCGGATGAGGCGCGCGGCCATATCGTCGAGGCGCATGTGGTGCTGACTGATCATGGTCAGGCCTGCGATGCGCTTGCCAAACTGTTGCAGGACCATGTGAAGGCGATCATCGCACCTTACAAATATCCGCGCTCGATTGTGTTTACGCAGGCGCTGCCGAAAACCGAATCCGGCAAGATCCAGCGCTTCCGGTTGAAATCCGCCTCTGCCGCGTAAGACCGCATAATTTGCCCTTGCAGCCAGTGGATGTTTTGCCCGGGTTGTGAAAGTTTGGCGAAAAGACCGCCAGGGTTTTGCGCAGATGCCAGAAGCCCGCACGCAGAAGCGGGCCTGACCAAGAATAAACGTGGGACATCAGATAAAAACGGGAGTGCATGACATGAAGACTTTCCTGAAAGCCGCCACCCTTGCGCTGTCGCTTGGGGCATCGAGCCTTGCCATGGCAGAGCCGGTCAAGATCGGCCTCATCACCACGCTGTCGGGCGGCGGTGCCGGCCTCGGCCTTGATACGCGCGACGGCTTCATGCTCGCCATCAAGCAGTCTGGCAATAAGGACGTGACGGTGATCACCGAAGACGATGCGCAGAAGCCGGAACTGGCCGTGCAGATCGCCGACAAGATGATCCAGAGCGAAGACGTCGATATCCTGACCGGCATCGTCTGGTCGAACCTTCTGATGGCGGTCGTGCCGGGCGCCGTGGCGCAGGGCAAGATCTACGTGTCCACCAATGCCGCACCGGCAGCGCTTGCCGGCGAAAAATGCGATCCGCTCTATTTCAACGCGGCCTACCAGAACGACAACCTTCATGAAGCCATGGGCGAATATGCCAACAAGGGCTACAAGAAGATGTTCATCATGGCGCCCAACTATCCGGCCGGCAAGGATTCGCTGACCGGCTTCAAGCGCTACTTCAAGGGCACTGTGGCGAACGAAGTCTATACCCAGGTCGGCCAGACCGACTATGCCGCAGAAATCGCCCAGATCCGTGCCTCCGGCGCCGATGGCGTCTTCGCCTTCCTGCCGGGCGGCATGGGCATTGCCTTCATGAAGCAATATGCGCAGTCCGGCGTGAAAATCCCGGTCATGGGCCCGGGCTTCTCCTTCAGCCAGGACGTGCTGCCGGCCATCGGCGATGCAGCCCTTGGCGCCAAGGCGTCGGGCCAGTGGGCAAAGGATCTCGACAACGAGGCCAACAAGAAGTTCGTCCCGGCCTTTGAGAAGGAATATGGCCGCCTGCCGTCGATCTATGCCGTGCAGGCCTATGATGCGGCCCAGCTGATCCTGTCTGCCGCGTCCAAGGCAAGCGTCAAGGATACGGCCGCCTTCACCGCCGAATTGAAGAAGGCCGACATCCAGTCGCCGCGCGGCAAGTTCAAGTTCAACACCAACCGTCACCCGATCCAGGATATCTACGTGACGGAAGTGGTGAAGGACGGCGGCGTGCTGACCAACAAGATCATCGAGAAGATCTTCACCGATCATGGCGATGCCTACGCCCAGGCCTGCAAGAAGTAAGGGCTGTTCGTGACCTTTGCGCTTGCAATCGAGCAGCTGCTGAACGGTGTTCAGCTCGGCGTCATGCTCTTTCTCATGGCCGCCGGGCTGACGCTGATCTTCGGCGTCATGGGCCTGATCAATCTGGCCCATGGCTCGCTCTACATGGTGGGTGCCTTTGCCTGCGCAACCGTGGCCGCCTTCACCGGATCGTTCTGGCTTGGCCTTGTCGCAAGCCTTGCAGCATCTGCGGCGGCCGGCGCCCTCATCGAAATCACGGTGATCCGCAGGCTCTATGCCCGCGATCACCTTGATCAGGTGCTGGCGACGTTTGCCCTCATCTTGATCTTTTCGGAGGGAATGCGCTGGCTGTTCGGCTCGTTCCCGCTCTATCTCGATATCCCGCCGCTGCTTGAGGGCGCCGTCGCCCTGCCGGGTGGTGGACAATATCCGCTCTACCGGCTGGCCATCATTCTCGCCGGCGCTCTTGTTGCCCTTGGCCTTTATGGGCTGATTTCCCGCACACGGCTCGGCATGCGCATCCGCGCCGGCGAAAGCGACCGTGAGATGATTGCCGCCCTCGGCGTCGATATCCGCACGCTCTATACGCTGGTCTTTGCTCTCGGCGCGGCTCTTGCGGGTTTTGCCGGCGGCATGGTCGGTGCGCTGCAATCGGTGCAGGTTGGCATGGGTGAACCGGTGCTGATCCTTGCCTTCGTCGTCATCGTCATCGGCGGCATCGGCTCGATCAAGGGGGCTCTCATCGGCGCGCTTCTGGTGGGCGTCGTCGATACGATGGGCCGGCTGCTTCTGCCGCAGGTGTTGTCGCTGATGGTTCCCCCGGCTCAGGCGGGCCTCATCGGCGGGGCGCTTGCCTCCATGCTCATCTATATCCTGATGGCGGTCATCCTTGCGGTCAAACCGCGCGGCCTGTTTCCGGCGCAGGCATGAGGAGTTTTCTGATGAGCCGCGAAAACATCCTCAATCTCGTGCTGGCCTTGGCGCTTCTGGCTGTGCCTTACATCGCGCAGGCCGCCGGCCAGCCTTTCACCATCACGCTTGCCACCCGCATCGCGATCCTCGCGCTTGCTGCAACCGGGCTCAATATCGCGCTTGGCCTTGGTGGTCTCGTTTCCTTTGGCCATGCGGCCTTCTTCGGCGTCGGCGGCTATGTGGCCGGCATCCTGTCTTCGCATGCCTTTTCCGGCGATCCGATGCTGTTCGGCCTGCCCGGTTCGAAGCAGATGCTCGTCGTCTGGCTCGTCGCCATGGGGACAGCCGGGCTTCTGGGGCTTGCCATCGGCGTGATCAGCCTTCGCACGTCGGGCGTCTACTTCATCATGATCACGCTCGCCTTTGCGCAGATGGTCTATTACTTCGCCATGTCCTGGCCGGCCTATGGCGGCGAGGACGGGTTGTCGATCGTCGTCCGCAACCAGTTCCCCGGCGTCAACACCATGCGGCCGATGAACTTTTTCATGATCTGTTACGGCGTGCTTCTGGTCGGCATCGTGCTGTCGGCGCTCATCCGTTCGTCGCGGTTCGGGGCAGCACTTCAGGCCGTGCGCCAGAACGATGTGCGCGTGGCAGCCGTTGGCATTTCGCCGATGCCGATCCGCCTCACCGCCTTCGTCCTCTCCGCCATGCTGACGGCGGTCGCCGGCGCGCTCTATGCCGATCTCAACCGCTTCGTCAGTCCCTCCATGCTCTCCTGGCACATGTCGGGCGAACTCATCGTGCTGATCATTCTGGGCGGCACCGGCCGACTGATGGGACCGGTGGCGGGGGCAGCGCTCTATGTCATCTTCGAACACCTGCTCGGCGGCTTGACGGAACGCTGGCAGTTCTTCCTCGGCCTCATCCTGCTGGCAACCGTGCTCTTTGCGCGCGGCGGGCTGATTGGGCTCATTGCCGGAAAGGTGCGTCATGGCTGATCCGGTCCTTTCCATCCAGAACCTCCACAAGAGCTTTGGCGCGCTGAAGGCGACCGATGGTGTCAGCATCGATCTTCACCCCGGCGAAATCCATGCGCTGATCGGCCCGAACGGGGCGGGCAAGTCGACCCTGATCCACCAGATCTGCGGCACGGTGAAGCCCGATTCCGGAACGATCACGCTGGCAGGCCGCGAGATTGGCCGTCTGCCGGTTGCCGAACGCGCCCGGCTGGGGCTTGGCCGCACGTTTCAGATTTCGTCGCTCGCCGGTGAATTTTCCGCCCTGCGCAATGTCATGCTGGCGGTTCAGGCCGGGCAGGGCTCGAGCTTTGCCTTCTTCAAGCCGGTGATGCGCGATCGCTCGCTCACCGATGCCGCCATGGACCGGCTGGAGCGGGTGGGGCTGGCGGCGCGTGCCAATGTGACGGCATCCGAACTGTCCCATGGCGAAAAACGCCAGCTGGAAATCGCCATTGCGCTGGCGCTCGATGTGAAGGCCTTCCTGCTCGACGAGCCGATGGCCGGCATGGGGCCGGAAGGCTCCAAGGTGCTGACCGGCTTTCTCGACAGCCTGCGCCAGGAGGCGCCGATCCTGCTGGTGGAGCATGACATGGATGCCGTCTTTGCGCTGGCCGACCGGATTTCGGTGCTGGTCTACGGTCGGGTGATCGCGACCGGCACGGTGAACGAGATCCGCAACGATCCGGCCGTGCGTCAGGCCTATCTTGGAGATCACGCCTGATGCTGCTCGATGTTAAGGATATCGCCACCTTCTATGGCGCAAGCCAGGCCCTGTTCGGCGTGAACCTTCACATCGCCGAAGGCGAGGTCGTGGCCCTGATGGGGCGTAACGGCATGGGCAAATCGACCACCATCAAATCGATCTGCAACCTGATGCCGCCGAAATCCGGCGAGGTGCTGTTTGATGGCGCAGCGACCGGGCGCCTGCCGCCGCACAAGGTTGCACGCCTCGGCATCGGGCTTGTGCCGGAAGGCCGCCGCTGCTTTCCCAACCTCACGGTCTACGAGAACCTGGTTGCCGCTGCACGGCCGGGCCGCTGGACGCTGGAGCGGGTCAACGACCTCTTTCCCCGCCTTGCCGAACGGCGCGATCAGATGGCGCGCTCACTGTCGGGCGGTGAGCAGCAGATGCTGGCGGTCGGCCGCGCGCTGATGACCAATCCGCGCCTCTTGATCCTCGACGAAGCGACCGAAGGTCTCGCCCCCGTCATCCGTCAGGACATCTGGCGGGCGATCCGCACCCTGAAGGGCGACGGACTGTCGATCCTGGTGGTCGACAAGACGCTGTCGGAACTTTTGCCGGTGGCCGATCGCTGCGTCGTGCTGGAAAACGGCAAGACGGTGTGGGCCGGGCCGCCGGACGGGCTGACGCCGGATCTGCAGGATCGTTATCTCGGTGTGTAGAAATGCGGCTCTGGCGTCGGGGCGCAAGAGCCGCACTTTCATGAGAAAGGACGTCAGGCGCCCAGTGGGGTGGAGGTCGCCTTCTGGTCTGCCGGCAGTGCAGCGAGCCGCCCGGCAAGGTTTGCCATGCGCTTCACGGCCTCTTCCAGCACCTCGTCAGGCACCGTCAGCGAAATGCGGATGAAGCCGGCCGCCTGATGGCCGAAGGAGGAGCCGGGCATGACGGCGACCTTTTCGCTCTGCAGCAGTTCCAGCGCGTAATCGGCGCCGGCCAAGCCCGTTGCCGTCACATCCACCACCACGAACATGCCGCCTTCCGGCATCATCGGCTTCAAGAGATTGCTGCCGGTAAGTGTATCGCGCACGATCTTGGCCCGGCGCTCGTAATTTGTCCGCATGATGCCCGCGGTCTCAAACGGTTTGGAAAGTGCCAGCGCCGTCATGTCGGAAATGAAGGGCTGCACACCAAACAGCATGGTTTCCGAGACCGGCAGCAACCTTTCGCAAAATTCCTCCGGGCCTGCCGCCCAGCCGCTGCGAAAGCCGGGTGCTGCATGCGATTTGGAAATGGAGGACACGACGATGGTACGCTCGGCAAGCTCGGCCATGTCGAAGGGCGAGGCAAAATCCTCGCCGAAGATCAGCTGTTCATAGACCTCGTCGCAGACGATCCAGAGATCGTGCTTGCGGCAGATCTTTCCGATGGCGGCAATTTCCGCCTCGGTCAGCACGGCACCGGTCGGGTTGTGCGGCGTGTTCAACAGCAGCACACGCGCTTCCGGCGTGATCGCCCGCTCCAGATCTTCCGCCTGCATGTGGAAGCGGTTTTCCGGGCGAAGCGGGACCGGAATAAAGTGTGCGCCGGTGGAGGCAATCACGCCCTCGTAGGTCGCGTAAAGCGGATCGCCGACCAGCACGCCGTCGCCGGCTTCCACTAGCCCGGTCATCACGGCATAAAGCGCGGTTTGCGTCCCGGGAAAACAGAGGAAATTCTTTTCCGTGACGCCGGGGCGGCGCTTTTCATATTTTTCCACCAATGCCTTCAAGACCGGCGGTTCACCGCGTCCGTTGGAATAGCGGGTGCGGCCGGCATGCATGGCACGGGCGCACTCGGCCAGAAGCTCCGGGTCCGGCGGCAGGTCCGGCTCGCCGATGGTCAGTTCGATGATCGGCTCGCCGGCAGCCTTCATGCGGCGGGCCTGCAAATGAAGGGCCCAGCGGCCGGAACCGAGATCGGCCAGGCGGTCGGTGATGGAAGCGTAGCGCACGGAAAATTCTCCAGTTCAGGTGCGGATCGTCGCAAGATCGCCGGGGTTAAGCCCCAGCAATCGCTCGACCGAATGTATGGCGGTATCGGCCAGTTCGTGGTCGTCAAACATGTCGGACACCAGCGTTCCCTCCAGCCACAACCCGTCGATCAGGCCGTTCAATGCAATGGCATGGTGGCGGCAGGTATCGGCAGCCAGCGGCTTTCCCTGTTCCTCGAAAAAGGCCTGCAGCAGATCCTGCAGCACTGACAGGAAGGCGACGTAATTTTCGCGGTGAATGGCGGCAAAGGCCGGCTCGACGCGGATATGGCCGATGAAGGCGGCCCAGAGCGACAGCATGCGCGGATCGGTGACCGGCGGGGTCAGGTTGCCGACGATGAAGCGGATCAGCTTTTCACGCGCCGTGCCGGGGCTGTCGGCCGCGGCAAATGCGGGCGCGCTCATCATCCGCATCACCTCGCGATAGGCGTCCTGCATCATCAGGTCCTTGCTCGCGAAGTAATGCCGGATGAGACCGCCGGTCACGCCGGCGCGGGTGGCGATCTGGCGCACGGTGGCACCCTGGATGCCAAGCTCGGAAATGCAGTCGAGCGTCGCGTTGATCAGATCCTCGCGCCGCTCGGCCTCTGGGGCCCGATGAAAGGTCCGCCGGTTCACGCCGCCTGCCGAAGGATCGGGCGGGTGAGGCAGGTCGGGCCGCCCTCGCAGGCGATGCAGAGCGCATCCGCCTCGAAGGTGGTCACGGTGCAGCCATGGGCTTCCATGGCAGCCTTGGTCGCCGGAAAACCATCGACCATGATCACCTGTCCGGGGCTCGTCGGCAGCACGTTGAGATTGAGGCCGTTGCTGGCGGCAAAATCGGCTTCCGGCGCATGGATCAGCGTATAGCCGCGCTCTTTCAGCATCAGATAGAAAGCGGCCGGCATCAGCGGCGCATGGACGAGCGCCATGGTTTCGGAAAGCGGACTGATCACCGACATCAGGTGCAGGCAGGCCTCTTCGCCCTGCCAGAGCGGCAGGTCATAGCCGAGAACCGTGACGCCGATCGGGCCGAGAATGGCCTGCAATTGTTCGATGCCCGACTGGTTGCTGCGCACGCCGCGCCCGACGGCGAGCGTCTTGTCATCCACCCAGACGCAATCGCCGCCTTCCACCGTGCCTGGCGCCTCGATGGTGCCGAGGATCGGAATGCCGGCCTCGCGATAGGCCTTGGCATGCAGCGCCGGTTCGCCGGCGCGCAAGACCTTGCCCATGCGCAGGATCACGGCGCCCTTGTCGGTCATCAGCGAAGGGTCATGCGTGAACATGGAATCGGCAAGCCCGTCGCCATCGTCTTCCACCCAGAGAATTTCGGCGCCGGAGGCTGCTACGAGACCGGCAAACTGCGCATGCTGTGCAATCGCCTTTTCCGCCTCGAAGCCGGGGCCATAATGCCATTCCCGGGCATTGGCGGCGCGAAGGCTGGCGCCCGGGCGGCGCATCAGCACGCGCGCAAGCGTCGTTGACATGGCCTGGCAGCCGTATCCGTTCATGAATAACCTCGATGAGTTCGGGATGAAAACCTTGGACTGCTCTTATTATACGCTTGAGTAATTTTTAGACAAGTGCAAAACTAAGTCCTGATCATGCGGCGCCAGCACCGCGCAAGAAGAACAACATGCTGGGGGAATAGTCGGCAGAGCAGACCGGGCGATGAACGTCCGGCGGTGAAGGTAACATGGCGGAAACGGCGCAAGCCATTGAAGTAAAAAACCTTTTTAAGCGTTTTGGTCCGCTTGAGGTTTTAAAGGGTGTGTCTCTGAGTGCAAATCAGGGTGATGTGATTGCCCTGATTGGCGGCAGCGGGTCGGGCAAATCCACATTTTTGCGTTGCATCAATCTCCTGGAATTGCCGACCTCCGGTGAAGTGTCCATCCACGGCGAAACCATCCAGATGAAGAAGGATGGCCATGGTGGCCTGCTGCCGGCCAATCGTCGTCAGGTTCAGCGCATCCGCACCAAACTCGGCATGGTGTTTCAGAGCTTCAACCTGTGGCAGCATATGACCGTTCTGCAGAATGTCATCGAAGTGCCGGTGCATGTGCTCGGACAGCCGCGCGATGAGGCGATTGCAACCGCCGAGACGCTGCTTCGCCGCGTCGGTCTTTACGAGAAGCGTGACGCCTATCCAGCGTTCATGTCCGGTGGCCAGCAGCAGCGTGCAGCCATTGCCCGCGCGCTTGCCATCCAGCCGCTGGTGATGCTCTTCGACGAGCCGACATCCGCGCTCGATCCCGAGCTGGTCGGCGAAGTTCTCTCCGTCATCGGCGATCTGGCGCGCGAAAAGCGCACGATGATCCTGGTGACCCATGAAATGGCCTTTGCCCGCCAGGTGGCCAACCATGTGGTGTTCCTGCATGGAGGCCATATCGAGGAGCAGGGTTCGCCGGAGGCAATCTTCGAGAACCCGCAGTCGGAGCGCCTGAAGAAGTTCATCAGCTCCATCCACTAACAAGAACCAAAAACGCAAAGCATCACCGAAAGGGGAAAATCATGAAAGATCTGCTCAAGGCCACCGCCATTGCGCTTGCCGTCAGCGCTGCAGCCTTCGGCTCGGCTGCCGCCCAGGAATTGAAGATCGGCGTTGCCGCGGAACCCTATCCGCCCTTTTCCTCGCCGGATGCGAGCGGCAAGTGGGTTGGCTGGGAAATCGACTTCATCGACGCGCTGTGCGCCGAAGCCAAGGAAAAATGCGTCGTCACCCCGGTTGCCTGGGATGGCATCATTCCGGCGCTGACCTCCAAGAAGATCGATGCCATCATCGGCTCCATGTCGATCACGGCAGAACGCGAAAAGACGATCGCCTTCTCGGACAAGTATTACAACACGCCGGCGACCGTCATCGGTCCGAAGAGCGAGAAGTTCACCGCCACGCCGGAAGGCCTGAAGGGCAAGATCCTCGGCGTTCAGGTGTCCACCGTCTCGGCGGACTACGCCAAGAAGTATTTTGCGCCGGTCGTTTCCGAGATCAAGGAATACCAGACGCAGGACGAGGCAAACCAGGATCTGGCCGCCGGCCGCATCGATGCCACCCAGGCTGACCTCATCACGCTGCAGGCGTTCCTCGACAGCGAGCAGGGCAAGGCCTGCTGCGAATCCAAGGGCAATGTGAAGGACGACCCGGAAATTCTCGGCACCGGGATCGGCATCGGCCTTCGCAAGGAAGATACGGCGCTGAAGGACAAGTTCAACGCCGCCATCAAGGCCGTGCGTGCGAATGGCACCTACGACAAGATCTCCAAGAAGTATTTCGCCTTCGACATCTACGGCAATTAAGCCGACAGAGATCCGTTCGTCCGGCCCTTCACGCTCGCGTGTCGGGCCGGATGTGCCTCTCCGGCTCTGAAAGCGCCTCTTCATGGACGCCACTCTCAAACTTCTCTCGCTCTGGTCTCCGGGCTGGGGCGGCGTGCTCCTGACCGGTCTTCTCCACTCGCTGCAGGTGGCGTTCGGCGGCTATCTGCTTGGCCTCCTCATCGGCACCGGCGGCGCCGCCGGCAAGCTGTGGGGCGGGCCGATCCTGCGCGATCTCCTAGAAGTCTATACGACCGTCGTGCGCGGCGTGCCGGAACTCGTGCTCATCCTCATTCTCTATTATGCCGGCACCGATGCGGTGAACCATCTGACGGCGCTGATCGGGCTGCCGTCCGTCGATATCAGCGGCCTTGCCGCCGGCATTTTCGTCATCGGCGTGGTGCAGGGGGCCTATTCGACCGAGGTGCTGCGGGGCGCGATCCTGTCCGTCCCCCAGGGGCAGCTTGAGGCGGCGCGCGCCTATGGCATGTCGCCGCTTCTGTCGCTGCGGCGCATCACGCTGCCGGCCATGCTGCCCTATGCGCTGCCGGGTCTGTCCAACCTCTGGATGATCGCCACCAAGGATACCGCGCTGCTGGCCGTCGTCGGCTTTGCCGAGCTGACGCTGGTGACGCGCCAGGCGGCCGGCACGACGAAGGCCTACCTCACCTTTTTCCTCGCTGCCGGTGCGCTTTATCTGGCAGTCACGCTTCTCTCCAACCTGCTGATCGGCCTTTTGGAAAAACGCGCCCGCCGCGGCCTTGTCCGTCAGGGAGGCGCCTGATGAGCGAGGCCCAAAACCCGGCCACCTATGTGGCTCCGAAAGCGCGCAGCTTGTTTGAGCCGCACCGCCTGTTTCTCATGGCGGTTGCCGCCGTGCTGGTGTTCTGTGTGGCCTGGTTCATGCGCTGGGACTGGCTGCCGCGCTATCAGGAACGGCTGATCTACGGCATCGGCGAAACGCTGCTGATGCTCTTTTCAACGGCGATCGTCGGCTTCCTGTTTGCCGTGCCGCTCGGTCTCGTGCAGGTGACGGGGCCAAAGCCGCTGGCCTGGGCGGCGAGCGGCTTCTGCACGCTGATCCGCGGCACGCCGCTTCTTCTGCAGCTCTGGCTGCTCTATTACGGGCTCGGTTCGCTGTTTGCGCAATATCCGGAAATCCGCTCCTCTTTCCTCTGGCCCTATCTGCGCCAGGCCTGGCCCTATGGTTTTGCCGCGCTGATGATCTCCTTTGCCGCCTATGAGGGCGAGGTGATGCGCGGCGCCTTTGCCGGCGTGCCGCGCGGAGAGCTGGAAGCGGCGCGCGCCTATGGCATGGGTCCGTTCACGCTGTTTCGCCGCATCTGGTTGCCGCGCGCCATTCACCGCGCGCTGCCGACACTGACCGGCGAGACGGTGCTGCAGCTCAAATCGACCCCGCTTGTGGCGACGGTCACTGTGGTGGATGTCTACGCCATCATTTCGCGCGTGCGCCAGGAAACCTTCCTGACCTATGAGCCGCTGCTGCTTCTGGCGCTCATCTATCTCTGCCTCACCGGCATTCTGGTCTTTGCCTTCCGGCAGCTGGAAAACCGTATCCCGACCAGGGGCGCCTGACGCCGCATTTCAGGCGGCCGGTCTCCGGCGGTGCAGCCACAGCAACGGGAACGGCAGAAACAATCTGGAAGCTCCAGGAGCATATTTGCCAGCGCGGAGGCGCTGCTCGCCTTCCTGCCGCACCCGGTCAGGGCGCCTTCCTGCGGTGGCTTGCGCCCACGTGCCGGTCCGGCAGGCGCGGCGTTCCAAACAGTTTTTGCCGCATCGGGCCTTCAGCATAATGGGTCTTGTAGGCTTGGCGCTCCTGCAGGATCGGCACGATCAGATCGATGATGTCGTCAAAACATTCCGGAACGACGGTGCGCGACAGGTTGAACCCGTCAATGCCAGCCTGTTCGCTCCAGGCGATCAACTGCCCGGCAATATCATCGGCGGCACCCACCATCGGGGCCTGCCGGCTGCCCAGCACCATCTGCTGAAGCAGCTTGCGGCGTGTCCATTGCGGGCCGGCTGCGCGGGTTATTGCCTCGACATTGGAGGTGATGGCATTGCTCTTGCCGGTCTCGATCGGCTCGTCCGGATCGTATTTCGAAAAGTCGATACCCAGGGATGCGGCGGCGTGCACAAGGGCAGCCTCCGAACTGACATAGCGCCTGTAATCCTCGAACTTTTCGCGCGCCTCGGCTTCGGTGCGGCCGGTGACGATGGTCGCACCCATGAACATTTTGATATCATCCGGCTCTCGGCCGGCCTCGACCGCCTTTGCGCGGATGTCTTCGACGATCGCCTTTACGCCGTCGATCTTCTGGCCGTTGACGAAGACGCATTCGGCATGCGTTGCGGCAAATTTTCGCCCGCGCGGCGAAGAGCCTGCCTGGTAAAGCACCGGCGTGCGCTGCGGCGAGGGGGCGCTGAGATGCATTGCCTCCAGCCTGTATTGCCGGCCGTGATGGTGGATCTTGTGAACCTTGGCGGCGTCGGCATAGAGGCCGGCGTCCCGGTCAAACACCACCGCGTCGTCCTCCCAGCTTTCCTCCCACAGGCGATACACGATCTCCATGTATTCATCGGCCAGATCGTAGCGGTCGTCATGCGCCATCTGGCCCGCAAGACCGTTGGCACGCGCGGCACTGTCCAGGTAGCCGGTGACGATGTTCCAGCCGATGCGTCCCTGTGTGAGGTGATCGAGCGTCGACAGGCGTCGCGCAAACAGGAAGGGCGGCTCGTAGGTGAGGTTTGCCGTCACCCCGAAGCCGAGATGTGTGGTGACGGCGGCCATGGCAGGCACCAGCATCATCGGGTCATTGACCGGCACCTGCACCGCTCCCCGGATTGCCGCATCGGCGCTTGCGCCCAGCACATCGTAGACACCCGACACATCGGCAAGGAAAATGCCGTCGAACAGGCCTTCCTCCAGCCGCTTGGCGTAATCCATCCAGTAGGTGATGTCATGGTAGCGGTACGACTGGTCGCGCGGGTGCCGCCACAGACCCTGCTGAATATGGCCGACCGTATTCATGTCGAAGGCGTTGAAGCGGATTTCGCGCATTATTCCCCTCCGGCTTTCCCGGTTAAATGGTTTGCAGCCCGCCAGCTGTTTCGTATAGGATTTCTGTCGTCCACTATAAGAGACGATTTTAAGGAAATGCAAGAATGGGCGGCGAGGATCTTCCGGCAGCGTCTGGCGCCTTTATTCTGAGCGGGCAGGCGATTGCCGAGCGCCTGCGGATCGAGCGGGAAAATCGCGGCTGGTCGCTGTCGGATCTGGCCGAGCGCTCCGGTGTCTCCAAGGCCATGATCAGCAAGATCGAACGCTGCGAGGCAAGCCCGACAGCCACGGTTCTTGGCCGCCTCTCCGGCGCCTTCGGCCTGCCGCTCTCGGTGCTGCTGGCGCTTGCCGAGCGCGCCGGCGACCGCCTCTCGCGGGTGAGCGATCAGCCGGTCTGGACCGACCCGGAAACCGGCTATACGCGCCGGGCGGTGTCGGTTCCGAATGGCGGGCTTCTGGAACTGATCGAGGTGACGCTGCCGGCTGGCGTGCGCATTCCCTATCCGGCGTCTGCCTTTGCCTTCCAGCGCCAGCAGATCTGGCTTCTGTCAGGACAGCTGGATTTTTCTGAGGGCGAGACGCTCCACCATCTGGCGCCGGGGGATTGTCTGGAGCTTGGTCCGCCCAGCGCCTGCGTGTTCTTCAATCCGGGTGCCGAGCCATCGCGGTATCTCGTGGCGCTGACACGGCGTTAACCCTTCACGACGGCCGGGGCGGCTCACGCCCCAAGCCACAGCTTGATGATCAGCCCGACAAGGGCGACGCTGAGAACGCCGGCGGCCCAGAGTGCGACGAACCAGCCGATCTGCCGGGCCATCTTCGATGCCATCAGTGATATCCCTCTTCCGGGTTCACCTTGCCGCGAAACACCCAATAGGCATAGGCCGTATAGGCAAGGATGGCCGGCACCAGCACGGCTGCACCCACCAGCAGGAAGGCAAGGCTCTTGTCGGGCCCTGCGGCATCCCAGATCGTGACCGACGTCGGGACGATATAGGGATAAAAGCTGATGCCGATGCCGGCATAGGCCAGCACGAAGAGCCCGAGTGCCGCGAGGAACGGCCGGCTGTCATGCTTCGTCTTCAGCCCGTTCAGCAGTACCATGAGGCAGCCGATCACCAGAAGCGGGACGATGACGCTGAAGATCGCGGTCGGATAGCGAAACCAGCGGTCGAGATAATCGGGCTTGAGGAAGGGCGTCCACAGGCTGACGCATGCCATGGCAAGGACGGTGAGAAGCGCGGTTGCAAAGGCAAAGCGCCGGGCACGCGCGGCAAGATCCCCGCTCGTGCGCATCACCAGCCATGTTGCACCGAGAAGCGCATAGCCGACGAGAACCGCAAAGCCGGTTGCAATGGAAAAGGGCGTCAGCCAGTCCCACCAGCCGCCGGCATAGGCGCGGTTTACGACCGGAATGCCCTGCACCAGCGCGCCGAGCGCCACGCCCTGGCAGAAGGCGGCGACGGTGGAGCCGCCGGCAAAGGCTCCGTCCCAAAGCCGTTCGGCCGGTTTCGAGCGCCAGCGGTATTCGAAGGCGACACCGCGGAAGATCAGCGCCAGCAGCATGGTGATGAGCGGGGCGTAAAGGGCCGGCAGGATGGTGGCATAGGCCAGCGGAAAGACGGCAAGCAGGCCTCCACCGCCGAGCACCAGCCAGGTCTCGTTGCCATCCCAGACGGGCGCTACCGAGTTCATCATCACATCGCGATCATGCTTGGCATCGAAAAACGGAAACAGGATGCCGACGCCGAGATCGAAACCGTCAAGGATCACATAGGCCAGCACCGCAAAGGCAATGATGGCCGCCCAGATGAAGGGAAGATCAAGCGCCATGGCGGGCACCTCCATGAGAATGGGCATGAGAAACTGAATGGGCTGCGTGACCGTCCGCAAGGCCGGAGGCCGGGGTGATGCCGGCCGTGCGGATCGGCCCCTGGCCAAGATGGCCGTCAGGGTCACGCGGCAGCCTGCCCATCAGCCGCAGGATGTAGAATGTGCCGGCGCCGAAGACGAGGAAATAGACGATGATGAAGGCAATCAGCGAGGAGGCGACGGCCGGTGCCGAAACCGGCGATATCGACTGCGCCGTCAGCAACTGGCCATAGACCGTGTAGGGCTGGCGGCCGACTTCCGTGGTGATCCAGCCGGCGAGTACGGCGACGAAACCGGCGGGGCCCATGACGACAGCCAGCCGATGCAGCCCGCTTGCCTGGTAAAGCGTGTGGCGGAACCGACAATAAAGGCTCCAGAGCCCAAGCCCCAGCATGGCAAAGCCGAGCCCGACCATGACGCGGAAGGACCAGAAGACCACGGTGACCGGTGGCTCCAGCTCGTCCGGCACCGTGTCGAGGCCCGACAGCGGTGCGTTCAAGTCGTGCTTGAGGATCAGGCTCGACAGTTTCGGGATCTCGACCGCATAGTCGATCCGCTTCTCCTGCGGGTTCGGAAGACCGAAGAGAATGAGCGGTGCGCCATCCGGATGGCTGTCATAATGGCCTTCCATCGCCATGACCTTCACCGGCTGGTGCTCCAGCGTGTTGAGGCCGTGTGCGTCACCGGCAAGGATCTGCAGGGGGGCGACGACGGAAATCATGCCCATCGCCATGGAAAACATCGTGCCGGCGCGAAGCGGCGCGGTGCGGCGCAGCAGGTGATAACCGCCGACCGCCCCGACGACGAGCGCCGTGGTGAGATAGGCCGCCATCACCATATGAACGAAGCGATAGGGGAAGGACGGGTTGAAGATCACCGCCCACCAGTCCACCGGCACGAATTGGCCGACATCGTTGACGGCAAAGCCCGCCGGCGTCTGCATCCACGAATTGACCGCCAGGATCCAGATCGCCGACATCAGCGTGCCGAGCGCCACCATCAGGGTTGCAAAGAAATGCAGGGCCGGACCGACGCGCTTGCGGCCGAACAGCATGACACCGAGGAAGCCGGCCTCGAGGAAAAAGGCCGACAGCACCTCATAGCCCATCAGCGGGCCGATGACCGGGCCAGCCTTGTCGGAAAACACGCTCCAGTTCGTGCCGAACTGGTAGGACATCACGATGCCGGAGACGACGCCCATGCCGAAGGCCATGGCGAAGATGGTTTTCCAGAAGTCGAACAGCTCGATGTAGACGGGTTTCTTCGTCCACAGGTGCAGGCCCTCCAGCACGGCAAGATAGCTTGCAAGCCCGATGGAGAAGGCCGGAAAGATGATGTGGAAGGAAACGGTGAAGGCGAACTGTATTCGCGCCAGCATCGTGGCATCGAAATTGTCAAACATGGGGGCACTCGCTCTTTGTCCGACCCCGTGGCTGCGGGGCGCTGGTAAAGGCAGTCTCATGGCATCTGCTGCGCTGCACAATGCGTGGCGTTGCCGCAGCCGGGCGGATCCATGCAGGCAAAGTGTCACACCCCCATGAAATGGGCGGGGTTGCTTCGCCGTAAAGTGCCCTTGGATAATTTGCTGTTTGTGGCAGGCCGGTTTGCCGTTCTGCGTCAGATCTCGACCGTGGCCAGAAGCGGAAGATGGTCCGAGGCACGGCGGGCAAGCGGATTTTCCACCGCTTCGGAGTTTAAAATCCGCGGGCCGCCCGAGACGAAAATGTGATCGAGCCTCAGAAGCGGAAAGCGCGAGGGAAAGGTCGGTTTTGCAAGCCCGCCGGCGTGATGGCGCACATCCTGCATCCGGGCGGCAAGTGTCCGGTAGGGGGCCGAGGACGGGATCGAGTTGAAATCGCCGATGAGGATGGTCGGCTTTCCCTGCACATCCGGGTGACCGAGCCAGCCCGGCCCGACAAGCTCCTCGGCCTGGCGCAACCGGTCGCGGCGCAGCAGCCCAAGATGTGTGTTGAACACCTGCACGGGCTGGCCGTCCACATCGATGTCCGCCCAGATGGCGCCGCGCGGCTCCCCGATCGAGGCAAGCGCGCCGGCGCGGCGAAGACGCATCGGAAAGGCGGTCAGCAGCGCATCGCCATAGCGCTCCTCCTTGACGCTGAGCGCCGGGTGGAACTGGAAATCCATCTTCAAGAGGCTGGCAATCGCTTCGGCCTGATCAATGCCGCCGCTGCGCTTTCGACCGACATCGAGTTCCTGCAGACCGATAATGTCGGGCGAAATCTGCGCGATCATGTCGGCGACCCGGCCCGGATCGAGCCGTTTATCCGTGCCCACGCAACTGTGAACATTATAGCTGAGGATGCGGATGGTCCGGCGCGCCACAGGGCCCGTATCTTCGACAGGTTCGATCATGAGGCAGGGAACCCCTATCCGCGCGTTTCGTTCCCTTAACGCAAAACTCACTTTGGCCGTCGGGCCGAAACCACCTGAAGAGCGAGGGAGCCGACGTGACGCGGCAGATCATCCGACTACTCGTGGCCGCAATCATCTGTATTGCAGCCGTACTCGTCTATCGAAGTCTGAGTCGCTACAGTCTTGAGGATATCCGCAGCTCGCTTTCCATGATCCCGCCCTGGCGGCTTGTGACGGCATCGCTTTTTGTCGCGGCTTCCTATCTTTGCCTGTCCGGCTTCGACTGGCTGGCGCTGCGCTATGTCGGCAGGCCGCAACCTTTCCGGCGTGCGGCACTTGCGTCTTTCACGGCACTCTCGATCGGCCACAATGTCGGAGGGGCAGCACTGTCGAGCGGTGCGGTTCGCTATCGTTTCTATACGCGCTGGGGGCTTTCGGGCGATGAAGTGGCCAAGGTCATCCTGTTTTGCGGGGCAACCGTGCTTCTCGGCCTGAGCATGCTCGCAGCCATCACCCTTCTCTTCATGCCGCCGACGGGCGACGGCATGCTTGATCTCGATCCAGCAGCTCGGTTCTGGCTGGGACTTCTGTTTCTTGCCTATCCGGTCGCCTATGTCGTCTGCTCCATCTGGGGGAGACCGCCGCTCAAATTCCGCTCGTTTCGCATGGAAATGCCGCAGACGAAGATGTGTCTGGCGCAGATTGCCGTCGGCACCGTCAATTTCGGCTGTGTGGCCGGCGCGCTCCACCAGTTGCTCGCCACCTTTACCGATGCCGGTTATCTGCAGGTGGCAGCGTCCTATGTGACGGCAACGATTGCCGCGATGCTGAGCCATGTTCCGGGTGGGCTTGGAGTGCTGGAGGCAACCATGCTGATGCTGTTGCCCGCCAGCGCCTCGATCGGGGCGCTGGTTGCTTTCCGCGTGCTCTATTACTTCATTCCGCTGTTGATCGGTGTGCCGGTCTTCCTCGTGTCGGAAGCCTATTTCCGCCGGCTGGCGCCGGAGCGTGAACCGTCAGGTGAAGCTGCGCGTCAGGCGTGACAGCGCCCAGCGCGTGCCGACCTTCAGCTGTCGGAACGGCCAGAACGGCCGGCGGGGATCGGCAAGCGAGGTGCCGATCAGCGACTCCGTCTCGCCATTGCTTGCAATGACGAAGGGCCTCAGACCGCGCGGCCTGCTGTTGAACTGCTCGATGGTCCGGATCAGCGAGCCGGTCTCGGCAATCGAGGCCGAGATATCGGCAGGGCTTGCCTCCAGATGTTCGGCGATCAGATCGTCGCGCAAGGCAGTCAGCGCCCGGCGGCCCTCTTCGCTCGTCGGCTCGAAGGCAATGTCGGATTCCGTATCGAGCCCTTCCGAGCGGTTGTTGAGGTTGGAGGAACCGATACGCACAAAGCGGTCGTCAATCACCACCAGCTTGGAATGGACGATAATCTCCGTCTCCTTGCCCTCGCCATCCCGCGTCACGGCATAGTACACACGCAGCCGATTGTAGCGGTCCAGCCGCTTCAGGCGGCGGATCAGCCGGTTGCGATTGTGGCCCATCATCAGTTTTTCGAGGAGCCCATGCGATTCCCGCGTCACCAGAATGACGATCTCGGGGCCGTCCGGCTCCTGCAGCCGCTCGGCCAGCGTGCGGGCAACGGTAAAGGAGGCCAGATACTGGGATTCCAGGTAGATGTGGCGCCGTGCCGCGCGAAGCGCATCATGTGTCAGCTGCACCGCCTCGCGGCGGCCACGTTTGCCGTTCCACAGAAGCGGTTCGGTCAGCGCCAGTGCCACCGGGCAATCGGTGAGCGACGGCGCCAGATCCTGCGGCCAGAGTGAATCGGGATTGCCGGGATCGGCATTCAGCACTTCGCCGGTTGCGCGTTTCCAGCGCTTGCGGGCAGCGTCTCCCACCAGAACGGCGCCATCACCGGCCAGAATGGCCTGCAGGTCATGCACCGGTCCATAGCAGGTGCCGTCCGGCGAGCAGCGCAGCGCATTGGGAATGGCGTGCCGGCGGTCATCCCAGCGGCGGGCGGTGAGGTCGATGCCGCCGAGAAATGCCACCGCATCGTCCACCGCCACCATTTTCTGGTGATGGCTGGCACGGACCGGATGGCGGAAATCGAATTCCAGCTTGATGCGCGGATGGTCGTTCCATCCGGTTTTCTGGAAGAGCTTGAAGCTTTTGCCGGAATAGATCGGCCCCATGCCCCAGACGAGAATGCGCACGATCAGCCCCTCATGGGCCTCCACCTGCGCGCGCAGAATTTCGCCAAGGGTCGGGCTTCCGTCCTCTTCCGGCGTCAGGCGAATGTGCGGATTGAAATCCCAGCCGACGATGAAGATCGATTTTTCGGCTTTGGCCAGAACCTGCGCCAGGCGCTGATAATATTCCGCGCCATCGACAAGAAAGGCGGCGCGGCTTGTGACGGCTTCACGCCAGGCATTGCGGCCGGGACGGATGATGGAAGCCGTCTTTGATGTCTGGCCCTGTGCTGTGTTGCCTTGCGCTGTCTGGCTCTGGCCGGCGCTGTACATGCTCGCGTCCACGATCGTCACCTTCTGGATCCCTGCTCTGGGCACAGAACGCACCGGTGCCACGCCGGTTCCCGTCCGGGGCACGACAAGTTGCGGATCGATCAAACTTCAGGAATGCGGCGGAAAGTTCCGCCACGCGCCGGCCCGCTAGAATTGTGCTGGCGGCTCGCGCGTCTCGTCCGGGTTTGGCAAGGGCGTCTCATCGGGCAACCGGTCCGGTTCAGGTTCCTGGATCGGCGGCTCGGGAGCCCAGACGGGGGACGGCATCGGCGGCTGTTCGCTCGGATCGCGCGGGGCTGGCATGATCATCTCCTCGTTTGCTGACTGTTGAACCGCAAGCCCGGGAGATCGTTCCCATCTTTGTTGCGGCATTTATGTCAAGGAAAGGGCTGAATCCTGGGATAGGATCAAAAGCCGCAGGAGAGGTTGTCTCCGGCTGAGGTTTTCACCGGCGCCGACTGACGAAGATTGAAGGAGTTTGTTGATGGCCCATTCCGTCGACCATTTCATTGCCTGGCTGGGCGAGGCGCACGCTCTGGAGGTTCAGGCATCGGCTCTGTTGCGCGCCCAGATCGCCCGCATCGAGAATTATCCGGAATTGCGCGAGCGCCTGCAGGAGCACCTGACGCAGACCGAAGCACAGGCGGACGTTCTGCTGCGGCTTCTCGACCGCGCTTCGGGAAGCGGCTCGGTGCTGAAGGGCGTGGCCGGTCGGCTCTCAGCCGTGGCGCAGGGCATGACCGGGATGCTGGCCGCCGACGAGGTGGTGCGGATCGCCATGGCGGCCTATGGCTTCGAACATTCAAAGATCGCGCTCTACCGGGTATTGCTCACTGCCGCCGACGAATTGGGTGACACCGAAGCAGTGGGCGTGTTCGAGAATATCCTCAAGCAGGAGGCGGCGATGGCAGCCTGGCTTGAAACGCATCTTGATGTCGTCACGCGCCTTTACCTGATGCGCGACGAACGGGATCTTCTGGCCAAGCGCTGATCGTCTCAAAGAACGTGCACGGAAAAGCCCGCCGGCAGGCTGTGCGGCGGGCTTGCTGCAGGCCGGCTCTCAGGAGCTCAGCTTGGCGGTCAGTTCACCGGGATCGCGAATGCCGGTGCGATAGAGCTCGATGATTTCGGCAGCCAGATTGTCGGCCGCGCGCTTGTCGCTGAGAGCCACGCCCTCCAGGCCGCGTTCCCGGCGCAAGACATCAAAGCAGGTCTGCAGAAATGCGAGTTCCTGCGGTTCGAGTGTGGTTTCAGCAGCCGATATGGTCACGTTTGCCACCTCCTTCATAAAGGGCGAAAGCTTTTGCTCGTCTTCCAGCCGCCGGCGCCCCGTGCAATGGCCAGCGGTATCGCAAGACTACGCCCATCCGGGCGCATTGCAACCGATCCCCTCTCACGATCGTCTGAACTCTTGGTGTCCGGGCTGAAACGGCGGCGCGTCCGGTCGGCGCGCAAAACGGCGCGACGCACTTGAGTGCGCGCTAAAGATCGGCTCAACTGCCCCAAGGGGAGAGTGGGAGGATCGGAAACGGTGGCAGAAAACGGGCGAGCCGAGCCTGCAGGTGCCTTTGCGGGTCTGATGCGACGAGGCGAGGGGGACGGTATCGCGGACCGCGCGCGACCGCGCCGGCGGCTCTTGACGGCACAGGCGGCGGTTCTTGCCATCCTCTTCATCGGCATCCTGTTCGTCGTCTATGGCGGCGAGGTCATCAAGAAGCGCTATCTGCGCGAGGCCGAAACGCAAGGCGCGACAACGCTTCGTCTGGCCGTTTCTGCGCTTGAAGGGCATCTGCGTCGCTACGAGGCACTGCCGGCGCTTCTTGCAGACCAGCCGGCCATAGAGGCACTGATCCAGCATCCGGGCGATGTGGTGATCCGCCACGCGACCAACCGCTATCTCAGCGAGATCAATGCCCTTCTCAAATCCTCTGACATCTACATGATGACCATGGATGGCCAGACGATCGCTGCCAGCAATTTCGAATTGCCGACCAGCTTCATCGGACAGAATTTCAGCTACCGGCCGTATTTCCAGGAAGCGGCACAGGGGGCTCAGGCCCGCTTTTATGCGCTCGGCACCACATCGGCCAAGCGCGGCTACTATTTTTCCTCGCCCATCGAAATTTCCGGCCGCATCCTCGGTGTCCTGGTGTTCAAGGTCGATATCGATATGATCGAGGCGTCCTGGGTGGGGGGTGACGCACGCATCTTCGTCTCCGATCCGGAAGGCATCATCTTCATGACGGGCACGGCGGAATGGCTCTACAATGCCGTGCTGCCGCTGACACCCGAACGGCTGGCACGCACGAGCGCATCGCGCCGCTATGCCGATGCGGTGCTGAAGCCGCTGCCCTCGACGGAGGTCATGGAGGCAGGCCACCGTCTCGTGCGCATCGCTGAACGTCAGGGCACGCGCGAATATCTGGCGCTGTCGCAAGCCATGCCGGAGGCGGGCTGGACGGTGAATGTGCTCACCGATACGGCATCGGCACGGGCGCAGGCGCAGACCGTGGTGATTGCCGGGTTCCTGCTTCTGTGCCTGGCCGGGCTTGGCCTTGCCATCCTGCTGCAGCGGCGTCAGCGTCTTGCCGAGCGTCTGATGCTGCAGGCCGAAGCGCAGGGCGAGCTGGAACGGCGCGTGGTGGAGCGCACCGCCGACCTTGCCCGCGTCAATACGCGCATCGAAGAGGAAATCGCCGAACGGCGTCTCACCGAACAGCAGCTGCGTCAGACCCAGGCCGATCTCATCCAGGCCGGCAAGCTTGCCGGGCTCGGCCAGATGTCGGCGGCGCTGTCGCACGAGTTCAACCAGCCGCTCGCGGCCGCCAAGACCTATACCGACAGTGCCGCCGTTCTCATCGAGCGCGGCCGTCTGGAGGAGGCGAACGACAATATCCGCCGCATCTCGGCGCTCATCGACCGTATGGCGTCGATCTCCCGGCACCTGCGCAACTTTGCCAGAAAACCCAACGAGAAACTCGGGCCGGTGCTGCTCGATGAGGTGATCCGGGACACGCTGGACATCGTGGCCGCCCGCCTGAAAGCCGCCGACGCGATGCTCGTCGTCGATCTGTCGTCACCCGATCTTGCAGTGGAGGCGGGCTTCGTGCGCCTGCAGCAGGTGCTCGTCAACATCATCACCAATGCCGCCGATGCGATGGAAGGGCTGGAGGAGAGGGAGATCGAGATATCCGCTCGGCCGGAAGATGGGCTCGTGGCCATTTTCGTGCGCGATCACGGGCCCGGCGTGCCGGCGGCCATCCGCGAGCGCATCTTCGATCCCTTCTTCACCACCAAGGGTGTCGGCAAGGGGCTGGGACTTGGCCTTTCCATCTCCTATAACATCATCAAGGACTTCGGTGGCAGCCTGGACGTCAGCGATCACCCCCAGGGCGGGGCGCTGTTTCGCATCAGGCTGCAGCCGGCAGGCGAGCGGACACAAGGATAGGCTGGGACGCATGCAGCGGGTTTTGCTGGTGGACGACGAGGAGGAACTGCGCCGCTCCACCGCGCAGGCGCTGGAGTTGTCCGGGCTTTCGGTGCAGACGCTTGCCAGTGCCGACCACGTTCTGGAACTTATCGGCTATGCCTTTGACGGCGTCGTGGTGAGCGATATCCGCATGCCGGGCCTCGATGGCATGACGCTGATGCAGCGGATCCGGGAGCTCGACGCGGAAATCCCGGTCATCCTGGTGACTGGCCACGGCGACGTGCAGCTGGCTGTGAAGGCGATGCGGGAAGGCGCCTATGATTTCATCGAAAAGCCGTTCACCACGACGCATCTTTCGGGCGTCATCCGCCGCGCGCTTGATCGGCGGGGCCTGGTTCTCGAAAACCGGCGCCTGAGGGCGGTGGCCGGCAAGCGCGATGATCTGGAAAGCCGGCTGCCGGGGCGCACCCAGGGCATGGTCGATCTGCGCTACCAGATCCGCGCCATCGGGGCAGCCGATGCCGACACGCTGGTGATCGGCGATACGGGTGTGGGCAAGGAAGTGGTCGCGCGGGCGCTGCATGATGTGAGTGCGCGCGCCAACCGGCCGTTCATCGCCATCAATTGCGCGGCGCTGCCGGAAAACCTCATCGAAAGCGAGCTGTTCGGCCATGAGGCGGGCGCCTTTCCCGGTGCGCTTCGTCCGCGCTTTGGCAAATTCGAGCATGGCCGGGGAGGCACGATCCTGCTCGACGAGATCGGCTCCATGCCTTTCGACCTGCAGGCAAAGTTCCTGCGCGTGCTGCAGGAGCGGGTGATCACGCGGCTAGGCTCCAACGAGACGGTGGGTCTCGATGTGCGCTTCATCGCCACCAGCAAGGTCGATCTGGAGGCGGAAGTGACGGCCGGCCGCTTTCGTGCCGACCTTCTCTACCGATTGAATGTCGCAACCCTTCGTGTGCCCTCGCTTGCCCAGCGCCGGGCGGATATTCCGCTGCTCTTCCTGCAATTGGTGCGCGAAGCCTGCGCCCGCTATGGCCGCGACGATATCGACGTGCCGCAGGAAGTGGTGGCCTCGGTTGCCCAGCGTGACTGGCCGGGCAATGTGCGCGAGCTGCGCAATGCCGCCGACCGGCTTGTGCTCGGCCTCGATATGCGCCCGGGCGATGGCGGTGCATTGGTGAAGCCGGACAGCGGAAGGCTCTCCGACCGCGTTGCAGCCTTCGAGCGCAATATTATCGCGAGTGCCATCGCCGCCCATGGCGGGGCCCTTCGGCCCGTCTACGAACAGCTCGGAATCAGCCGCAAGACGCTCTACGAAAAGATGCAGAAATATGGCCTCGACAAGAAGCTGCTGTCGCCGGAAAGCCTGATGGAGCTGGGGGAAGACTAAGCGGCGACGCCGATGGGTGGAAATCCACCCATGAAAACGCCGCGATGGGAAGAAATCGACCCATGCCGCACTGCGGTATCGCGGTTTGAAGGGCGGCGGCCTTCATCGGGTTGTTGCATGAAAGCCGTGCACGGGAACAGATGGCGTCATCTGGTTGCTGGGGGAGGAGCCGTCAGCGACCGGCCGGATTTCATCTCGAGGAGGATGTCGATGAAAATCATCAAGGCTATCGCCTGTGCGACCGCGTTTGCCGCTCTTGCCCTGTCGTCCACCGTCTCTCAGGCGGCTGGTTATCCGGAACGTTCGATCACCATGATCGTCCCCTTCTCGGCGGGTGGCCCGACCGATACGGTCTCGCGCCTGGTGGCCGAAGCCATGTCGAAGGATCTCGGCCAGCAGATCATCATCGAAAACGTCGGCGGTGCCGGCGGCACGCTGGGCGCCGGGCGCGTGGCAAGCGCCGAAGCCGATGGCTACACGCTACTTCTGCATCATATCGGTATGGCCACCAGCGCCACGCTCTATCGCAAGCTTGCCTATGACACGCTGAAGTCCTTCGAATATGTCGGTCTCGTCACCGACGTGCCAATGACAATCGTCGCGCGCAAGGATCTGGAAGCCAAGGATCTGAAGGGTCTGATCGAGTATGCCAAGGCCCACAAGGATACGGTGACCGTTGCCAATGCGGGGATCGGGGCTGCCTCGCATCTGTGTGGCATGCTGTTCATGAGTGCCATCCAGACGCCGCTTGTCACGGTTCCCTACAAGGGCACGGGACCGGCGATGACCGACCTTCTCGGCGGTCAGGTCGATATCATGTGCGACCAGACCACCAACACCACCAAGCAGATCCAGGGCGGCACGATCAAGGCCTATGCGGTCACCTCGCCCAAGCGTCTGGATGTGCTGAAGGATGTACCGACGGCGGTCGAGGCTGGCCTGGCCGGCTTCGAAGTCGGCATCTGGCACGGCATCTATGCGCCGAAGGGCACGCCGGCAGCTGTTACGGAACGGCTGTCCAAGGCCCTGCAGGTGGCCTTGAAGGATCCGAACGTTGCAGCCCGTTTTGCCGAACTCGGCACGGCCCCGTCTTCGGCTTCCGACGCGACGCCGGCTGCGCTGAAGGTCAAGCTCGAAACCGAGATCGCCCGCTGGAAGCCGGTCATCGAAGGGGCCGGCCAGTACGCCGACTGAGACGCCGGCCGCATGGCCTCTTTCCTGAGGGAAGGGGCCATGCGTTCAAAGGACATTGAGAGGTGGGAAAGCCGGTGAGACGCCGGCTCCCACTGCGCCGGGCCGCGTGACCGCGGGCGCATACCCGCCGGCGCGCCGAGTGCGGACCTCTCGTGCAGATCTCCAGGGGACCAACGGGGACACCATGAAATCCATAGTAATCGACAGGACAAACGCGCTCTGTGGCGCGATCTTCGTGGCGCTCGGGCTGTTTTTTGCCGCGCAGTCGCTGGACCTTACGCTTGGCACGGCGTTTCGCATGGGGCCGGGATATTTTCCGCTGCTGCTCGCAGGCGCGCTCATCGTGCTCGGCGCCATCATCGTGATCCAGTCTCTGCGCACCGTGCATGAAGGCGTCGGCGCCATAGCCTGGCGCGGCCTGCTCTTCATCCTGCCGGCGCCGATCGTGTTCGGCTTTACCGTGCGCGGGCTCGGCTTCGTGCCGGCGCTGTTTCTTGCGGCGTTCATTGCCTCCTTCGCCTCGTCGCGGATGACGCCGGTCATGGCTGTTGTGCTGTCGGCCGCCATCACAGTGTTTTCCGTGCTCGTCTTCAGTTACGGCCTTGGCCTGCCTTTCCGCAGTTTTGGCCCCTGGCTCGGTTACTAGGAGGCATCGATGGAACTCTTTCACAATCTGGCCCTCGGCTTTTCCACGGCGACCTCGCTTGCCAATCTGTTCTTCTGCCTGGTGGGCGTGCTTCTCGGCACCCTCATCGGCGTTCTGCCGGGCATCGGTGCCACGGCAACCATCGCCATGCTGCTGCCGATCACGTTCCAGCTGGAGCCGGTGTCTTCGCTGATCATGCTCGCCGGCATCTATTACGGCGCCCAGTACGGCGGCTCGACCACCGCCATCCTCATCAACATGCCCGGTGAAAGCTCGTCTGCGGTCACCGCCATCGATGGTTACCAGATGGCGCGCAAGGGGCGCGCCGGAGCCGCACTTGCCATTGCGGCCTTGGGCTCGTTCTTTGCCGGCACGGTCTCGACCTTCCTGGTTGCCGTCTTTGCCCCGCCGCTCACCTCGATTGCGCTGCAGTTCGGCGCGGCCGAATATTTCTCGCTGATGGTGGTCGGCCTCGTCTCCTCGATTGCGCTCGCCTCCGGCTCCATCGTCAAGGCGCTTGCGATGGTCGTGCTCGGCCTGCTGCTCGGGCTTGTCGGCACTGATATCTATTCCGGCACGCCGCGCTTCACGCTCGGCATCCGCGAATATGCCGATGGCTTGAATTTCGTGGCGGTCGCCGTCGGCGTCTTCGGCATTGCCGAAATCCTGCGCAATCTGGAAAATGAAAAGACCCGCTCGGTGCTGATTTCCAAGGTGAGCGGCCTCATGCCGACGCGCGACGATTTCCGCCAGATGGTCGCCCCGGTCCTGCGCGGCACGGCAATCGGATCGGCGCTCGGCATTCTGCCCGGCGGCGGTGCAATTCTTGCCGCCTTTGCCTCCTATACGGTGGAAAAGCGCGTTTCGAAAAACCCGCAGGAATTCGGCCAGGGCGCGATCGCCGGTGTGGCAGGACCTGAATCGGCCAACAATGCCGGTGCGCAGACCTCGTTCATTCCGCTTCTCACGCTCGGCATTCCGGCAAATCCGGTGATGGCGCTGATGATCGGCGCGATGATCATCCAGGGCATCGTGCCGGGGCCCAATGTGGCGACCGAGCAGCCGGCGTTGTTCTGGGGGATCATTGCCTCCATGTGGATCGGCAATCTGATGCTGGTGGTGCTCAACCTGCCGCTGATCGGGCTCTGGGTGAAGCTGCTGACGATCCCGTACTACGTGCTTTTCCCGATCATCATGGCCTTCTGCTCCATCGGGGTCTACAGCGTCAATTCCAACGTCTTCGATCTCTATGCCGTCGCCTTCTTCGGCTTCATCGGCTACGTGCTGGTGAAACTGCGCTGCGAACCGGCGCCGCTGCTGCTCGGCTTCGTGCTGGGGCCGCTTCTGGAGGAAAACCTGCGGCGCGCCATGATCCTGTCGCGCGGCGATCCGTCGACCTTCGTCACCCGTCCGATCAGCGCCACGCTTCTGGCTCTGGCGCTCGGCGTGCTGATCGTGGTGCTGCTGCCGAGCGTGCGGGCCAAGCGCGAAGTGGTGTTCCAGGACGAAGATTGAGAAGCGGGCTGGAAGGCTCCCGTCGCGCGACGGGGGCCTTCTTCAAAAATTCTCCACCGTCTGCAGGTGCTGAAGGTCTGCAACCGGCGTCTGGCGCAGGATGCGTTCCATCAGAAGCGTGCCAAGTTGCACGCCCGCCTCCAAGAGATCCTCGCGGATCGTCGGAATGCGGGGCCGGACCTGGTCGAAGAGGCCGGATGTCTGCTTGGTGACCACATGCACGTCGCTCCCGAGCGTCAGGCTGCGGTCATGGGCTGCCGCCATCACCGCCATGGCAATGACCTCGCCGCCGCAGATCACCCCGTCCGGGCGGTCGCGTTTGCCAAAGGCTTCGAAGAAACAGTCACGGATCGCGGCCGAACGGCTGTCGATGGTGATGTCGCCAGGGATTTCATAGGCGATCCCTGCCTCGCTCACGGCGGCCATGAAGCCATCCTGCATGTGGCGGGAAAAGGTGAACTGCGAAGGCGGCAGGATGATTGCAAGCTTGCGGCAGCCGTTCTCGATCAGCCGGCGGCTGGCGCGGTAGGCAAAGGCGTGGTTGTCGTAGTCGACATATGGATGCGGCGTGGAAAGCTCGGTGCGACCGTGGCAGATGAAGGGGAAATCATTTTCCAGAAGCAGTTTCACCCGCTCGTCCTGCGGCTCTGTGCGGGTAAAGATCACGCCGTCCGCCGTGCGGTTGCGGATGATGTGGCGAACCGGTTCGACCTGCGGACGATCGGAAAAATGCGGGGTGATGACCAGGTGGTAGGGCGTATCGCGCAGCGCCTTTGACAAGCCGCCGATCATCGAGGTGGCATAGCCGAGGATTTCCTCGTGCGGGTCGAGAATGAGGCTGATGACATGCGTGCGGCCCGTGCGAAGCCGCTGGGCGGCGCTGTCGGGCTGATAGCCGATGTCCTGTGCCACCCGGGCCACCCGAAGGCGCGTTTCGAGCGCAATCTGTGGCGCGCCAGCCAGAGCCCGGGAGACGGTGGTGACGGCAAGCCCGGTCAGCTCGGCAATCGTGCGCAACGTGGGCTTTTCCGAGCCACTGCCCCTGGCGGCGGCTCGCGCACCCGGCAACCGCTTCGGCCACCCGGTCTCCTCAAGCGTCATCATCGTCCTCCTGCTATCCCTGTTCCTCATCCCGGCGGCATATAAATCATACTTTTTATGGGGGTGGAACATGTCGTTTCTGCCCGTGCAAGCCGGCGGCACGGCTCATGGGTCGGTCGGTGCAACTCCCGTTTGCGCATGAAGCCGACAGCCGGCCCCGCAAAACTGGAACCTTCGCTGTTACCATTGGTTCATAAGGGAATAGGCATGCAGCAACCGCTGCGCGCGCACAAACCCGGCAGGAGGCGACGATGCGCAAGGATATTCCCCAGGATAATGACGCAGCGACCATAAGGCAGGACGCCAAGGGGCAGTTCGGCAAGAATCAGGGCGACCGCAAGGCAAGCGGTGTCGATTCGGCAAAGCCCACCGTCGTTACCGGCTCCGAGGACGCAACGGCCCACAAGGAGCCACCGGGCCAGCACATCGGCAAGGAATGGTCGCCGCATTATGATGAGGGGCTGAAGCAGCACAAGCCGGAATAGGCGCGAGCGCGACGTTGACGTGGCGGTGAGACTGCTGCCCAACGGCCGACGTGACCTAGACAAGCCAGCCGGGCAGGGGGCGGCCAATCCGTTTCTGCAATGGGCATAATCACTTGGTTCCGAGGGCGAAGTCGGTTAGAACATAAGGATCGGCAGTGCAGCGGGGGGCGAAAGGGCATGAGGGCCACGGCCAGGAACGTTCAATCGTCACGTCTGCCGGGTTGATTGCGCGATGGGCAGGCTTTCGCGCGATTTCCCGACGGCCTCCATCGGCTTCTACCTTGTCGCTCTGTCGGCCGTTATCGCCCTGCCATTGGTCGCCTTCGTCGTCTTCCTGATGCTGCAGCTGGAAAGCCAGCAGCGCGCTATTCTGAACAGCGATACGCAGGAAGATGCCCGTGCCATCGCCCGTTCTATCGAACAGGAGTTGCGCGATTCCGTCACCACGCTGCGGCTGATCGCCAATGCACCGGAACTTACCACCGGCGACCTCAAGTCCTTCCACGAAAGAACCCGCAGCAGTCTGCGCAGCAGTGCCCGGTTCATCGTGCTTGCCAATGCCGATGGCAGCCAGAAGCTCAACACGCGTACCGATTTCGGCGAACCCCTGCGCCCGATGGCGGATAAGGAGGGATTGCAATCCGCCCTCTCGTCGAAGCGGATCGAGGTGTCCTCCGTCTTCGTCGGCGCAAATGCCAGGCGCTGGGTGTTCAACGTGGTGATGCCGTTGCCGGCGGAACTCTCCAATGTCGGGGCGGCGCTGGTCCTCACCCAGAACGCCGAGGACCTGCAGCGGCTGATCAGCGCCGAAAGCCTGCCTCACGGCTGGTCCGTGGCCGTTCTCGATCAGCACAACCGGATCGTGACCTCAACGGCCGCCGGCGCTGGGGAGACGCCGCCATTCGCAAAGGAAACGCAAGCCTTGATGAGCGGGGTCAGCGGCACGATCGAGGATATCGGCGGCAAGCCCCGACAAATGTATGGTTACGCCCGCCTGCAGGACTGGCCCTGGAAGGTGGTGGTCTGGGGCCCGATCGCCACAGCGCAAGAAAGCATCATCACCGCTTCGCGCTACCTCATCTCCGGCAGCCTCATCATCCTTGCCGTCGGGCTGATCATTGCCTATGCGGTCGCCCGCCAGCTGCGTGTTCCGATCCGCCAGATTGCCGCCATGGCGGATCGCATCGGACGCGGCGAAATCGTCTCTCCGGTCAATACACGGATCACGGAAGCGAACCATATTGCCATTGCGCTGTCGAATGCGTCGTTTGATCGGTCCGAAGCGGAAGACCGCGCGCATCTCGTCATGCATGAACTCGTGCATCGCACGAAGAATATCATGACGCTGGTGCAGGCGATGATGCGCCAGCTGGCGCGGCGCGGCACTACCATGGAGGAGTTTCAGCGCGCCATCGGCGAGCGCCTGCAGGGGCTTGGAAAATCCATCGAAATGCTGGCGCAGGAGCAATGGGCCGGTGTCGCGATGACGCGGGTCGTGGCGCTGCATCTGGAAATCTTTGCCGAAACGCGCCACCGCGTCGAACTGTCGGGCGAGGATTTTGTCCTGCGCGCCGAGGCGGTGCAGAACCTTGGCCTCGTGCTGCACGAGCTGGCGACAAACTCCGTCAAATACGGTGCGCTCTCTGTGCCGGAAGGTCGAGTCGACCTCACCTGGGCGCCTGTCGAGAAGGAGGGCGCGGACGAGCCGTTCCTGCGGGTCACCTGGCAGGAGACGGGCGGTCCGGAGGTTGCCGAGCCTGCCGCCACAGGCTTTGGCACCACGATCATCAAGCGTCACGCGGCGGCCTCCTTCAACGGGCAGGTGGAGGTCGATTATGCCGTGGACGGCTTCCGCTGGAGCCTTGTGGGCCCCCGCCGCCTCTTCGAGCGGTGTAGTGCCGAGCCTGGCAAGGACGTTCCCGGTTGACTTCTTGTCTTCCTGCGTAAGGCAACAGGAACGAACGCAAGTCTTCAGCGTTTGGCGGCTATGGATATGACCGTCACCGCTCCCCCCGCCGATGAGGCCATCGAGGCGCTTGCCACCATCGGCCTCACCTATGTGAACGATACCGTCCCCGGGATCCGCCGGCTGCGCAAGGGCCGCGGCTTCTGCTACCGCATGCCCGATGGCACGCTTGTCTGTGCGGGGCCGGACAAGCAGCGCATCCAGTCGCTCGGCCTGCCGCCGGCCTATGAGAATGTCTGGATTTGCCTTGATCCGCGCGGCCATCTGCAGGCAACCGGCTATGACGCACGCGGTCGCAAGCAATATCGCTATCATGCCGAGTGGCAGCTGTTCCGCAGCGAGCTGAAATACGATCAGCTGATCCGCTTCGGCGAGGCGCTGCCCCGCATCCGCCGCCGTGTGCAGAAGGATCTCGGCATCGGCCTCGACCATCCGGAAGCCGTCATCGCGGCGCTGGTCGCTCTTCTTGATGCCACGCATCTTCGCGTGGGAAACCGTGCCTATGCCAAGGAAAACAAGACTTATGGCGCAACCACCCTTTTGAAGCGGCACATGAAGCTGATGGATGATGCCGTGGTGCTGCAGTTCACCGCCAAGGGCGGCAAGCGCGTGCGCCATACCATTCGCCAACCCCGCCTTCAGCGCATCTTCGAAGAGATCGCCGATCTGCCGGGCCGCCAGCTGTTTTCGTTTCCCGACGAGGACGGGCTGCCGCATGCGGTAGATTCGGGTCGCCTGAACGCCTATCTGGCCGAGGTCTCCGGCCTGCCGATTTCCGCCAAGACGTTTCGCACCTGGGGCGGCAGCGTTGCAGCCTTCAGTGCGGCGCGCCGGGCTCATCAGGCTGGCGAGCGGATCAAGGTCAAGCTCCTGACGACGGCTGCCTCCGAAGAGCTGCAGAACACGCCGACCGTTTGCCGCAACAGCTATATCCACCCGCTCATCCTGGAGCTTGCCGAAGACGCCAGTCCGCTCGATGCGCTTGTCGAAAATCCTGTGCGCGCAGATGCGCAGCTGTCAGGCCTCAGGAGCGACGAACAGCGGATGCTCTCCTTCCTGAAGAACGCCGCCATCGTTGAACCCTCTCAGCAGATATAAGGCCTCGTCCGGCCATTGTTTCTCATGCAGATAGATCCCGAACGCAGAAAGGCCGCCCGGGTGAAGGAGCGGCCAGTTTTCGGTTGAGGCATGTGGTCTCAAGCCGCGCGGCGATTGTGAATGCCTTCGCCGATTTCCTCGACGATCTTGGCCACGAATGCCTGCAGATCCTTCGGTGAACGCGAGGTGATGATGCCCTTGTCGACCACGACTTCCTTGTCTTCCCAGGAGGCGCCGGCATTCTTCACGTCGGTGCGGATGGAGGCAAAGGAGGTTGCCTTGCGGCCGCGGAGGGCATCGGCTTCCACCAGCAGCCACGGGCCGTGGCAGATGGCAGCAACCGTCTTGCCGCTCTTGACGAAGTCACGCACGACACGGACTGCATCGGCGTTTGCGCGCAGGATATCCGGGTTGATCTGCCCGCCCGGAATGACCAGGGCGTGATAGTCTTCAGCCTTCACATCGGTGACGACAAGATCGACCGGCACGCTGTCGCCCCAGTCCTTCTCGTCCCAGCTCTTGATGTCGCGGGCTTCGAGCGACGCGATCTTCACATCGGCGCCCTGCTTGCGCAGCTCTTCGAGCGGAACCCGAAGCTCGGAGCGCTCGTAGCCGTCGGTGGCGAGGATCAGGATGCGAGCGGATTTGATATCTGTCATGATTTTAAGTCCTTTCGTTCAGTTCGAACCGTCAGGGACGGCGCGTTCAGTCGATGGCAGCCGTCTCAGAGACGACCGGTCGAGAGGTCGCGCCCGTTAATAGAGGCGGGCACGCGCATTTCCTCCCGAGGAGCCCTTGGAAGGGGCATTTTAACGCTGTCCGGCATCACGACATGGAATGCGTCGGGTGCGCGTTCAGCAGGACGCAGGGGCTTTGACGTGCGAAGGCCGATCAGCCCCCTCAGTTTGGCGATGACATTGTGCATTTCACTTCCTCCGGTGTATCGCTCCCGATGAACCGGGTTCGAGGTGGCCCCTGGGGAGACGAAGTGCCTTGCATGTCGTTCAGGCCCTGATTGGCCTGTGGTTCCAGATAAACCGGCACGCGCTGCGGATGGTTCCGCAGAAAAAAATCGAACGCTGGTTGGAACAAATTCGATGGCCCGCTGTTGCCGCCCTGTTCGCCATTGCCGGGATGCGGCAATTTCACTGACGATCAGCCGCAGGGGCATGGATGTGTGATGACCGCTTGACCGGCAGGAGCCGGCCAACACGATCTCCAGTTAACTGTCGGCTCCCACTCGCCGTCCTTTTATCGGGCCTTGGCCTTTCTTCCTGCACGGGCGTCCAGTCGGCGCTCGACCCCGCTGGCTCGGAGGCCGAGGCGGTCGCTACGCTGTTCTGGGCCATGGTCGCCGGCGGCGGCGTGATCTGGTTGATCGTCGTCGGCGCCGTCATCTATGCCAGCCGCCTGAAGAAAAAGCCGATGTCCGAGAGCGGCGCAAGCCGGGTGATCTTCTTCGGCGGGGTGGCCTTTCCGGTGGTCGTGCTGGCCTTTCTGCTCGCCTATGCGGTCTGGCTGATGCCGGCCATGCGTCCCTGGTTCGGCGGCGAGGGCGAGGGGCTGCGGCGCATTGAAGTGACGGCCGAGCAATATTGGTGGCGGGTGCGCTATCTCGACAGCACCGGTGCCGTGGTCCGCGAGACGGCAAATGAAGTTCACATGCCCGTCGGCGAGCGGGTGCTTTTCCTTCTGAAGGCCAAGGACGTCATCCATTCGTTCTGGATCCCCTCGATCGGCGGCAAGATGGATGCCATTCCCGGCCGCACCAATGCCCTGCAACTGGAAGCGACACGGCCCGGCACCTATCGCGGCGTCTGCGCCGAGTTCTGCGGCACCGCCCATGCGCTCATGGCCTTTTCGGTGCAGGCGCTGGAGCCTGAAGCGTTTGAGGACTGGCTGGCAGCGCGGCCCGGGGAGGTGCCGGTCGCAAGCGTCGAGCCTGTCGCGAGCGGCCAGCCGCGCGGGCTCAATCTCTTTCTGCGCCATGGCTGTGGCTCCTGCCATGCCATTTCCGGCACGCCGGCAGACGGCGCGCTCGGGCCGGACCTCACGGCATTTGGAAGCCGGCCGACGGTGGCCGCCGGGACCTTGCCCAATACGCCGGAAAACCTCGCCCGCTTCATTCAATATCCCGATGCCATCAAGCCCGGCGTGCGCATGCCAGGCTTTGCCATGCTGCCCGCGGCCGATGTGTCAGCGATTGCCCTCTACCTGAAAGGACTGGAATGACCGTCGAACTGGGACCGCTGCTGACCGAAGAGGAGCGCGCCGCGCAGGAAAAGCGCCTGCGGGACATCTGGCGCACGCCGTCGGGCTGGCGTTACTGGACCTCGGTCAACAACAGCCAGATCGGCCTGTGGTATGGCTGCACGGCTTTCGTGTTCATGCTGTTTGCCGGCCTGCTGGCGCTTCTGATCCGCCTGCAGCTTGCCGTGCCGGACAATGATCTCGTCTCGGCGGAATTCTTCAACCAGGCCTTCACCCTGCATGGCACGGTGATGATGTTCCTGTTTGCCGTGCCAATCTTCGAGGCCGTCGCGATCTTCATCCTGCCCTCGATGCTCGGCTCGCGCGAACTGCCGTTTCCGCGCCTTTCGGCCTTCGGCTACTGGAGCTTTGCCATCGGCGGGGTCTTCGTCTGCGGCTCGATCTTCTTCAATGCGGCGCCCAATAGCGGCTGGTTCATGTATCCGCCGCTCGCCACCGACAAGGAACAATCGGGCATCGGCGCCGATATCTGGTTGCTCGGCCTGTCCTTCATCGAAGTGGCCTCCATTGCGGCGGCCGTCGAACTCATTGTCGGCATCATGAAATGCCGGGCGCCGGGCATGCGTGTCAACATGATGCCGCTCTTTGCCTGGTATCTGCTGGTGGTGGCCGGCATGATCCTGTTTGCCTTTCCGCCGCTCATTGCCGGCGACCTGCTGTTTGAAATGCAGCGCATGTTCGACTGGCCGTTTTTCGATTCCGCCCGCGGCGGCGACCCGCTCTTGTGGCAGCACCTGTTCTGGATCTTCGGGCATCCGGAGGTCTACATCATCTTCCTGCCGGCGATTGCACTGATGGCCATGATCGTGCCGACCTTTTCGCAGCGCCCGATCGTCGGCTATTCCTGGATCGTGCTGGCGGCGGTGGGCACTGGCTTTCTCAGTTTCGGGCTCTGGGTGCATCACATGTTCACCACGGGCCTGCCGCAGATCTCGCTTGCCTTCTTTTCGGCCGCCTCCGAAGCAGTCGTCATTCCGACGGGGGTGCAGATCTTCGTCTTCATCGCCACCATGCTTGCCGGCCGGGTGATTTTTTCGACGCCGATGCTGTTTGGCGCCGGCGGCCTTGCGATCTTCATCATCGGCGGTCTGACGGGCGTGATGGTGGCGCTGGTGCCCTTCGACTGGCAGGCGCATGACACCTATTTCATCGTCGCCCATCTGCATTACGTGCTGATCGGCGGCATGCTGTTTCCGGTAACGGCCGGCATCTATTATTTCTACCCGTTCTTCTCGGGCAAGAAACTGTCCGATCGCCTCGGCAAGATCGCCTTCTGGCTGATGTTCATCGGTTTTAACGTCGCCTTCTTCCCGATGCATTTTGCGGGCCTTCGCGGCATGCCGCGCCGCGTCTACACCTATCCGGAGGAGATGGGGTGGGACTGGTTCAACCTCATCTCGACAATTGGCGCCTTCGTTTTTGCCGCGGGCTTTGCTCTGGTCCTCCTTGATGTGCTGCGGCCCAAGCGCAATGTGCCGGCCTCACCGGTCAACCCGTGGAATGCCGGGACGATGGAATGGCTGAACGAGAAGGACGAAAACTGGGGTTATCGTTCCATTCCTGTGGTTCATAGCCGCTATCCCCTCTGGGACCAGCCTGATCTGCGCCAGCAGATCGCCGAGGGCCGCTTCTACCTGCCGGACGCCGAAACCGGCCACCGCGAAACCCTCGTCACCTCCGTTCTCGATGGCAAGCCGCTGCAGGTGCTGCGCGTCGGCGGGTCGTCCAAGGTCACGATGGTTGCCGCCTTCATGCTGGGCGGCGTGTTCATTTCGCTGACCTATGAGTGGTGGTGGATCACCATCCTCTGCGCCATCGGCACGCTGATCTCCATCCTCTACTGGCTGTGGACGGGAACGGCGCAAATCCCCGAGACGGAAAATCGCAACGCCGGCATGGGACAGAGCTTTCCGCTCTATGTCTCGGGTCCGGCCTCCGTCGGCTGGTGGGCGATGTTCATCACCATGGTCGGAGACGGCACGGCCTTTGCAAGCCTCATCTTCGGCTATTTCTTCTACTGGACCATTCACGACGATTTCACCGCTGGGGCTGCCGGTCCCGGCATGATGTGGCCGCTGGCGGCTGCCGCCCTCTTCATCGCGGCGTGGCTGGCGATGATGGCGGCACGGTCGGTCAATGACCGCGACCGGACCGCGACCACCCGCCTTCTACTGGTTCTGGCGCTGGCGCTCACCCTTTGCGGAACCGCCGCCGGTTTCATGGGACCCTACACGCATGACATGGAGCCGACGCGGCATGTCTATCCGGCGGTCGTCTGGGTTCTCGTCATCTGGACGTCAGCGCATTCGGCGGTTGCCATCATCATGCAGGCCTATTGCCTGGCGCGCAGTTTTGCCGGGCGCCTCACCGGCACCTATGACCAGGACCTGCGCAATGTCGTGCTCTACTGGCACTTCATGCTGGCAACGGCCGTCGGCACCTTTGCCACCATCGGCCTCTTCCCGAGCCTGAGATGAGGGTTTCATGAAAAGCGTCATCCCCCGCGAAGTCGAAACGCTCTGGACCCTGTTTACTGCTCCCACCGTCTGGGCGCTGCATTTTATCGTCTGCTATGTCGTGATGGCCATCTATTGCGCCAAGCCCGGCATCTATGGGCTCGGCTTTAATGATTTCCGCTGGGGCCTCGTCGTCTTCACGCTCCTTGCCTTGGGCTTTATCGTGTTCGCCGGCTATCTCGCCTGGCGGCAATGGGGTTTCGGCTCCGACGATCCGCCGCATGACGCCGCAACCGGGCAGGACCGGCGCCTGTTCCAGGGGTTTGCGACCCTGCTGCTGTCAGGCCTCAGCTTCGTCGCGGTCATCTATACTGCAATCCCGCTGATCATCCTTGCGGAGTGCCAGACATGACCGCGGCTATGAGACGCGGCATGTTCGTCTTCGGGCTTCTGGTGCTGTGCGCCGCCTGGGCCTTGCTCGTCGTCGAGAACGCCGCCTCGTTTTCGGTCCACATGATCACCCACATGGCGGTGGTGGCCGGTGCCGCACCGCTTCTGGCGCTGTCTCTATCCGGCACGCGCTATGATCGCGTCTCGACAAGCCGGCTTCTGACGCCGATCACCGCCTCGCTGATCGAACTCGTTGTCGTGTGGGGCTGGCATCTTCCGGCCCTGCGGGCGCTTTCCGAAAGCTTGCCCCTTGTCCGCATGCTGGAGCAGGCCTCGTTCCTCACGGCCGGCCTCATCCTCTGGCTCTCCTGTTTCGGAGGATCGGGTGAGGCACGCGACGAGCGCCGGCTCGGCGGCACGCTGGGTCTTCTCTTCACCACCATGCACATGACGCTTCTCGGCGCGCTTCTGGCGCTGTCTCCGCGCCCGCTCTACGGCGACGGCCTCGTCACCTGTTTCGGCACGACGCTCTCGGCGGGAGAGGACCAGCAGGTCGGCGGGGTCGTGATGCTGATGGTCGGCGCGGCCGTCTATCTCGCCGGCGGTGTCGCGCTTCTGGCGCGCACGCTGAATGCGCCACAAACGACCGGGATAAAGGAGGGCTGATGTACATCCGCTGGAAATATCTGATCGCAGCCGTCATCGTCGCGCCCGTCCTTGCGCTGCTCGTGGCCTGGTCCGGTCTCATCAATATCGGGGCAAGAAGCGGCCACTGGGCGGTCACCGACTGGTTCTTGCACTGGTCGATGCAAAGTTCTGTGCGCACTGCCTCGGTTTCTACCGAGGTCCCGCCCTTTGACAATCCCGAAATGCTCAAACTTGCGGCCGGGCATTATGAAGCCGGCTGTGCGATGTGCCATGGATCGCCTGCGCGCGAACGCTCGTCGGTTGTCTTCGGCATGCTGCCGGTGCCGCCGGATCTGAAGCCCCGTATCCCCACCTGGACGGATGCGGAACTGTTTCACATCGTCGACAAGGGCGTGCGCTTTACCGGCATGCCTGCCTGGGCTGCGGAGCACCGCCCCGATGAGGTCTGGTCGATGGTGGCCTTCCTGCGCAGGATGCCGAACATGGACGCCGCCGAGTATCAACGCCTTGCTGGTCTTGCGGCATCTTCTGAAGGGGGAACAGCCCAGCTCGGCTGTCAGTCCTGCCATGACGAGGACCGGCTGAACGGCAGAAGTCTCATCCCGAGCCTTGCCGGGCAATCGCCCGACTATCTGCGGAAAAGCCTCATGGCCTATCTCAAGGGAGAGCGCGCAAGCGGCGTCATGCAGACCGCCGTCAACGGGCTCAACGCCGATCAGGTGGCGGCACTTTCGGCCCACTATGCCGAGATGCCGCGCAACACTCTTTCGGCGGAAGAGGCAAATCCAAATGGCGGCAATGTCGAGGATGGGGAAAAGCTTGCGCGATTGGGCCGGCCCGAGGATCGCATTCCCGCCTGTCTCAGCTGTCACGAGAAGGCGGATGGAAATCCGGTCTATCCCACCCTGTCCGGCCAGAGCGCGCCTTATCTTGCACGCCAGCTAAGGCTGTTTCGTGAGGGCCATCGCGGCGGCACGGCGTTTCACCATCTGATGGCGCGCGCCGCCAATGATCTGACGGACAAGGATGTGGAGGATCTGGCCGCGTATTTTGCCGCGCGCGCCAACAGCCGTTGAGAGGGCGCACGCCCGGTCGATTGTGCTGCCAGGATCGGGCCGCTCAGACCGGCACGATCAGCATGTAGCATGTTGCAATGGCAAGTACGAGACTTGCAGCTTCCAGCCATTCACGCGGCATGACGTCTCTCCTGAGGGGTTGTGCCTCCAGAACGGGCTTGCCTTCATCTGGTTCCACACGATTGCCACAGGTGTTAAGAATGTGTTGCGATCGTGTCACAACCATGACGCCGGCGCGTGTCGGAGGCACATTTTCACGCCATGCGCTCCTCGGCTCCTGCGCGGGCACGGGCGGCTTCGAGAATGGAACGGATCTCGTCGGCAGCCTTGTTGGCAATGGCGATGCCTTCCCCCGGAACGACGCCAGGATCCTCCTCATGATCCTTGAAGCTTGCATCCTCCGACAGCCGTCGCGTGAACCGCTGCAGGCTCTGATCGCCGGCGAGCAAAGCCGCAATGAAATCGATCATCAGTTCACGGTGGGCATTGAGGCGGCCTTCCATCTCTTCTGCAGACTGCGGGTTCATCATTGTCCTTCTCCTCTAGCCGGTCACGGCGAACTGGTTTGTCGGATGGGAGGAACATCGAAAGGCGCAAAAGGTTACCGACAGGACCGAAAATTTTAAGTGCCTGTCGATGTCGCCCTGGGCGACGGACGGGCCATTGGATGAGGGATCATGATGAGAACGCTGTTTATGGCCGGATGCGCCGCTTTGATTGCCACGCTGTCTTCCTGCGGTCCTGCCGACGAGGAGAAGAAGAACGCGCCTGCCGATACGTCGCCATCCGTTGAAAACCGTTCGGATGGCAATGCCGCACCCGCCGACCGCGATCCGACGCCGCAGAGCGGCAGCGGCGGCGATATTCCGGCGACCGGAGGCGCTCCTCCGCGCTAACTTTGATTAAAGCGTCGATCTTGCCGCAATGCGGGAACGAAATGGTCCGTGGCGCTTTGTTTGCGCACAGCGACAGAAGGTGCGGACATGGATATCACAACGACCGATTTTAAAGTGGAAGCGGGTTCCTGGTTGGAACTCGGCGCGACCTATGACGGCAATGGCACGAACTTTGCCATTTTCTCCGCGCATGCGGAACGCATTGAGCTTTGCCTGTTCGATCCGAGCGGCAAGAGCGAAATCGCGCGCATCACGCTTCCCGAATATACCAACGAGATCTGGCATGGCTATCTTCCCGGCGTAAAGCCCGGCCAGCTCTATGGGTACCGCGTCCATGGCCCGTTCGATCCGGAAAACGGCCATCGCTTCAATCCCAACAAGCTGCTGATCGATCCTTATGCTCGCGAACTGGTCGGCAATTTCGACTGGAACGATGCGCATTTCGCCTATGATCTGCTGCATGAAGACAAGGACCTTACCTTCGACGAGCGCGACAGCGCCCCTTATACGCCGAAGTGCCGGGTCATCGATCCCTTTGCCTTCGACTGGAGCAGCGACAACCGCCCGAATATTTCCTGGCCCGCAACCGTCGTCTATGAAACCCACGTCAAGGGCTTCACCAAGCTCAACCCGGCCATCCCGGAAAACCTGCGCGGCACGTTTGAAGGCATGGGCCACAAGGCAACGGTGGACTACATCAAGAGCCTTGGCATCACCTCCGTCGAACTGATGCCGGTGCACGAGTTCCCGGACGACCAGCACCTTCTCGACAAGGGGCTGCATAATTTCTGGGGCTACAACACGATCGGCTTCTTCGCGCCCGCCTCGCGCTATTATGGTCCGCGCGGCCTCCAGGGTTTTCGCGATATGGTGCGCGCCTACCATGACGCCGGCATCGAAGTGATCCTCGACGTGGTCTATAACCACACGGCCGAGGGCAACGAGCTGGGGCCGACTCTCTCCTTCAAGGGCATCGACAACTTTTCCTATTACCGCACGCTGCCGGACAATCACCGTTATTACATCAACGACACCGGCACCGGAAACACGGTGAACACCTCGCATCCCCGTGTGCTGCAGATGGTAATGGATTCGCTGCGCTACTGGGTCGATCACATGCATGTCGACGGGTTCCGCTTCGATCTCGGCACCATTCTCGGCCGCGAGCCGGAAGGATTTGACGAGCGCGGCGGTTTCTTTGACGCCATTACCCAGTGCCCGACGCTCTCCAAGGTCAAGCTCATCGGCGAGCCCTGGGATATCGGCCCCGGCGGTTACCAGGTCGGCGGTTTCCCGCCCGGTTGGGCGGAATGGAACGACAAGTATCGCGACACCACCCGCGAATACTGGAAGGGCGACCAGAACACGGCACCGGATTTTGCGGCCCGCCTGCTCGGCTCCGGCGACATCTATGACCTGCGCGGCCGTCGCCCCTGGTCGAGCGTCAACTTCCTCGCTGCCCATGACGGTTTTACGCTGAACGACATGGTGTCCTACAACGAGAAGCACAACGACGATAACGGCGAGGACAATAACGACGGACACAACGACAACCGCAGCTACAACTATGGTGCGGAAGGTCCGACGGAAGACGAGGGCATCAATGCGGTGCGCGAACGCCAGAAGCGCAACTTCCTTGCGACCCTGTTCCTGTCGCACGGGACACCGATGCTGCTGGCCGGCGATGAATTCGGCCGCAGCCAGATGGGCAACAACAATGGCTACTGCCAGGACAGCGAGATCTCCTGGGTTCAGTGGGAAGGCCTGCCGGAAACTAATGAGGCGCTGCGCAACTTCACCCGCCACGTCATTGCCCTTCGCCAGAAACAGCCGTTGTTCCGTCGCGAAAACTGGCGCGATGGCATGGAGGTGAACTGGTTCAACGCCGGCGGCGGCTACCAGCAGCCGGAGCAATGGCTGGAAGGCACGACGCTTGGCCTGCATCTCGGCCGCCGCGACCTTGAAGGCCAGCCGGGCATCTGGTCGGACGTGCTGATGCTGTTTAACCCGTTCGAAGGCACAGTGCCGTTCAAGATCCCGCCGCTCAACAAGGGCCGCTGGATCCTCGAGCTGACTACCGCCGATCCGGCTATCCGTGGCCAGGAAATCGATCAGGATGAGGATTTCGAGCTTGAAGGGCGCAGCCTTGCGGTGTTCCGCCGCGGCTAGGGCCTGAACGATTTTACGACATGGGAAGGCCGGCAGCTCGTTTGCCGGCCTTTTTGTGTTGGGCAGTCGGCAAAGTAAATCGCAAAGGAATTGGTGAACTGTGAAGTGAGACGGAGCATGCTCGGCGCTGAGGCGGCATGAAAAAAGGCCCGCGAGCATGGGCTGCGGGCCTTTCTTGATCATCAATACCACAGCATGACAGCCGGGGAGGAAATCATCGGCCGGTCACGCGACAGAAGCGACCGGCTTTTGTCTCAGGCGCCCAGGCGGCGAAGACCGCCATCCGTGCGGTTGCCGACGAGGTTCGCATAGATCGCGGCATATTTTTCCGCGCTGCGTTCCCAGGAGAAGCGGGTCTTCATGCCCTGGTTCTGCAGGCGTGCCCAGCTGCGCGTGTCGGAATAGGTGTCGAGCGCGCGGCGGAGCGCAAGCCTCAGGCCATCGGTATTGACCGGATGAAACTGGAACCCGGTGGCCACGCGCGCAGAGACAGCAGCATCATTGGCGTCGATGATGGTTTCCGAGAGGCCCCCGGTTCGCGACACCACCGGCACGCAGCCGTAGCGCAGCGCATAGAGCTGGGTGAGGCCGCAGGGTTCGAAGCGGGATGGCTGCACGATCGCGTCCGATCCGCCATGGATCAGATGGGCGGTGGGCTCATCATAGCCAATATGCACGGCCATGCGTCCGGGGAAACGGGCAGCGGTGGCCAGCAGCGCTGCCTCAATGTCATGGTCGCCCTTGCCGAACACGATCAGCTTGCCGCCATTATGGATGATTTCGTCGGCGGTTTCGGCGAGCATGTCCATGCCCTTCTGCCAGGTCAGCCGGGTGACGGCGGAAAACACCGGCCCTTCGCCATGGTCGAGCCCGAAGCGTTCCAGAAGCACAGCGCGGTTCTCGCGCTTGCGCTTGAGGCTGGTCCCATCGTAATTGCGCGGCAGGTAGGTGTCGGTTGCGGGGTCCCAGACATCAAGGTCAATGCCGTTGACGATGCCGCGGAGAGCCATCACGCGTTCGTTCAGCACGCCGTCCAGCCCCATGCCGAACCGCGGCGTCAAGATTTCGCGGGCATAGGTGGGGCTGACGGTCGTAATGGCATCAGCCGTCTGCAGCCCGCCCTTCATATAGCTGATATCGCCGAAATATTCGAGACATTGGGTCGTGTAAGTGCTGGCAGGCAGGCCGATGGCGTGCAGGCGGTCGACGCCGTACTGCCCCTGGAACGCCAGATTATGAATGGTCAGAACGACCGGCAGGGTGCAGCCCATCTCGCGCATGTAGACGGAGGTCAATGCTGCCTGCCAGTCATGGGTATGAACCAGATCCGGCTTCCAGGAGGGCAGGGCGCCATTGGCGATTCCGGCGGCTGCGCGCGACAGGGCAGCAAACCGCTTCCAGTTGTCCGGATGATCGTTGCCTGCCTCGTCGACGTAGGGCCCGCCCGGACGGTTGAACAGGGCCGGAGCGTCCAGGACGAAAAGGTCGAGGTCATCCACCTGCGCATGCAGGAGGCTTGCCTGTTCGCCCAGCAGATCGTCAAAGGCAAGCAGCGGAACCGCGCCCTTGATCTTGTCCATGACGACGGGATAGCCCGGAAGGAGTGTCGATGTGAAAATTCCGCAGGTCTGCAAGGCCTTGGGAAGCGAGCCGGTCACGTCGGCCAGACCACCCGTCTTGATGAGGGGGAATAGCTCCGAAGTTACCGATAATACGTTCATGTGGGGCCTGTCCCTCTCTGGCGCGACCGTCTCTGCTAAACGATCCCGGCCACGCCGAACCCGGCGGTCTATAAAGCTGATCGGAGCGTTCATCATGGCGAAATCCTGCGCGCGCCTGTCATCGTGTGGTGGCAAACGCGCCGGCCATGGGCGACGTTCCATCGGCGGGGGGAAATACGGAGGGAGGAAGGCTGGGCCTGCATGCCGTGTCCAAACAAAGATCAAAGGAAATTCGGCGCCGTGAATCCCTTCACGACGCAAAGAAGCAATTGATGGCAAAGGGTGCGCGACTGTACCGCCGTCTTTGGCAGGGGCACCCGGACCTCGCACGCCGCAGCGCTAAGAAGTGACGTGGTGTTAAAGACCGGTCTTCTTCACCGCGCGCGTCTTTGCCGGTGCGGCCGCAGACTTTGCGGCAGCCTTCGGCTTTGCCTTGGCGGGAGCGGTATCGATGACGGGATCGGTTGGCGCCGGCTCAACGGCGATCGATTTGGCTGCGTTCGTCTTGGCAGCGCTTGTTTTTGCGCCCTTTTTGCCAGATGCACTTGCCGCTTCAAATTCCTTGCGTGCCTGTTCCCAATGCTCGGCATCCTTGCCGTGGGTGTAACCGTCAGCCTCCCATAATGCATAGGCCCGGTTTCTGATCCACTCTTCCGAATCCGCCATCGTCGTCTCCATTTGCCCGAGCATCGAAACGCGCACTTTTCGTAAAAGTTCCAGCGCCGACGAATTTTGTGCGCTGCGGTGGCAACTGGCAACCCGCCGGGAGGGGAATTTTTTATAAAAAGACGTGGAACCTTCGGTGTCCCTTGCGGTTTAAACGCCAGGGTGAGGAGGCCCGTTCCATGGAAAAATGTGTCGATATCATTCCCCACGCCACCGGCTGGATCTACATGCTGAATGGAAAACCGTCGGCATCATATCCGTCCTATAGCTTGGCGTTGAGCGCTGCCAAGCGCCATGCGCAGGATGAACTGGAGACGCTGCGCCGTCCGGTGTTCCGCCGACAGGAGGTGAACGGCGATATGACGCGGGTGATGCCGCAGCAGCCCGGCGCCGCTCTCTGAGCGCTGAGCGCCTTCGCCAGCCATGTCGCCTCTTTGATTTCAAGACAGTAAAAAGCCCGCCACTCCGAGAGACTGGCGGGCTTTTCACTATTTAGACTTGAGGCAGTGCCTGCGGCTCACGCACCGGCGAGCCGCAGATGAGACCTCAGGCGGCCTTCTTGGCGGCAATGTTCACGGCGCTGCCGGCCAGCGTGGTCAAGGTGGCGTCGGTCTTGCTTTCCTCGGAAAGCGTTTCCTCAAGAAGGGTTACTGCGTCCTTGAGGCTGAGCTGCTTTGCCCAGGCGACTAGCGTGCCGTAGCGGCTGATTTCATAGTGTTCGACAGCCTGTGCTGCGGCCAGAAGGCCGGCGTCGAGGGCGGGAGTGCCCTTGAATTCTTCAAGGATTTCCTCGCCCTCTTCAAGAATGCCTTCGATGGCGGCGCAGGTTTTGCCGCGGGCGCGCTTGCCGATCAGTTCAAACACCTGCTGAAGGCGCTCGATCTGGCCATCGGTTTCTTCCTTGTGCGTCAGGAAAGCCTGCTTCAGCTTTTCGTCCTGGGCGCCACGCGCCATCTTCGGCAGTGCCTTGGAAATCTTGCGCTCGGCGTAATAGATGTCTTTCAGGGTTTCGTAAAACAGATCATCAAGGGTCTTGGTCGCCATGGTCGGTGTCTCCTCAGCGGGTTTTGGGGAATAGCGTGGCGCGTGAAGCGCAAGGGTGTAACCGGCCGGTCACCACAATGTTCCATACTGCGCCGCAAAATTGCGCCAGTTGCCGGCTGACCGACGCGTCGCGCGGCGGTTGTCGTCTGTTCGACCTTTCCGGGACGCAACCTTCAGGAACGATGACAGGGGGCAGATGTTTTATGGCTGCCTTGATCAAACGTTGAGAGGATTTGGAAATGCAGACGATGAAGATCTACCGGCTGGTGCCGAGCGCCCCATTGGATGATCCGCAGTGGATGGATCGCCCACCGCAGGGGGAAGTGGTCGTGCGGGCACTGACGGCCGGCGACGCACGGCTGGTCGCCACGGACGCGGAACTGGATTTCACCGAGATCGATGCCAGTCCCGCCGAGGGAAACTCCACCCGCATGGCAAGCGCCTTTCGGAGCGAAAAGCTTTATACCGTCATCGAGGATCTCTCCGGCCGGTTTCCAACCGAGGGTCCGCGGGAAGTTCTGGATGGCGTGGTGCGGATCGACACGATCCTGCCGCTGCAGGTCGACTAAACAGACGGCAGCGTCGACGCGCGCCGGACGCTGCCTTGCTCGCCTCAGCTCAGTCCTGTTGGTCGATCTTTTCGTTCAGCGCCTTCTGCAGCTGAAGCGCCAGGTCGAGCAGGCGATCGGGAACCGGCTCTTTTTCGATCTCGCCGAGGAGATCGGCAACCTTGCCGCTGACCTTGTTTCCCAGAATTGTTTTTCCGCCGGTCATTTTTTCCGAATTTCTCGTCATCCCGACCTCTCGGCGGAGCCTTGTGTGCGTGCGTCGGTTGCGCGGCGCGGCAGTGGCGTCCGGCAGCAACCTCTAAACTACTGGAAAGCGCGGAATGGGCTTGCTTGTCAATGGGCAGCGCACGCAAAGCGACGCCCGGCTGCGCGATCGGCCGCCGGGCGTGACTTATCGATCAGATTTGGATCAGGTACGGCCGGGGATGGAGGTGATGGTGGCCGAGACCGGATCGCTTGCGGGAAACGTGTCTTCAAGCCCCTTGTCCAGCTGCTGTTCGATATCCTCGCCGTTATGGCGGTCGGATTCCAGCGGCAGGGTCTGGCCGCCATCGGCCGATGCGCTGTTTGCATCCACCATCTCATCCGGCAGGACATCGTTTTCAACGATGCGGCCGAGGAATTCCTTCGCCTTTGCAATCGCGTTGGTGCGATTGATATCGGCGGTCTGCGCGCGAAGGCTGACGGAGACGACATTGCCGCCCTGCTCGACGAATTCGACCGTATAGCCGGACTTGCCGCCGCCCTCTGCAATCACCTGGGTTCCAACGATGCTCATGGTGCCACCTTTTCGGTTTCCTTGAAGTTGGCCCAAGAACGAAAAGCACCCTGAGTTTGTTCCGCAACGCCGTGGATTGAGGAAGGGGTAAGGACAACCGCCGATCGCCATATTCAAGCGGAACCAAATAGACACACGCGACGTTTGCCACCTCGATCCCACCACCGCTATTGGAGAGGTTTGCAACGGTGTCCGAATCACAGTTGAGTCGCGATCCTGCACGCGCAGACATTGTCAGACTCATCCCCGCTCTCCGCGCGTTTGCCCGCACCTTTTGCCGCAATTCGTCCGACGCAGATGATCTGGTGCAGGAAACGCTGATGAAGGCGCTCGGGAACCTTGACAAGTTCGAGCCCGGCACAAAGCTGAAATCCTGGCTCTTCACGATCATGCGCAATACATTTTACACGCGCGCGAAGATCCTGGGGCGTGAGGCGCCGGGGCTTGAGGAATGCGTGTCCGGCGATTCGCCGATGGAGGCAACGCAGGAGATTCAGGCAAGGGCCCGGGAAGTGCAGCAGGCACTGGCGAAACTTCCCCCGCATTACCGCGAGGTTCTGACGCTCGTGGCGATCCTCGGGGAAAGCTACGAGTCTGCCGCCGAGATCTGCGATTGCGCCATCGGCACCGTAAAGAGCCGGCTGAACCGTGCCCGCCATCAGATTCTGCAGGAGCTTGGCGAGGAATAAAGTACACCTCCTCGTCTTGAGGACGCATTGGAACGCCCTACTGGAAAGTTTCAGACACGCTCTGGAACCTTTTGACGATGGATGCCGTTACCGGCGCGGGTATGGCCAGTGGCCATGGCCTTCCGCACACTATTTTGGGATTTTCAATATGTCCGTTACGATCACAGCGGTCCTGTTCTCCTTGATCGGGATTGCTCTGGCCGCCGGTGGCGCCCAGCTCATGATGCTGGGTGGGAGTGTCTATTACCTCATCACCGGCATTGCTTTTCTCCTCACCGCCATCCTGCTTTTCCTGCGGCGCGCTGCAGCGCTTTGGCTTTATTCGCTGATCATTCTCGGCTCGCTCGGCTGGTCGTTGTGGGAAGTTGGCTTCGACTGGTGGCAGCTTGGCCCGCGCGGCGGTGTCATCATCGTGCTCGGCATGTGGTTGCTCACCCCATGGATCCGCAGGCCTCTGGGCTTCAAGAGCCCGACGACCGGTTTTAGCTATGGCGCAAGCGCCGGCCCGCTTGGGGCCTCCGTAGCGCTTGCCATCGTCATCGCGGTCATCTCTATGGTGGTCAATACGACGGACACCCACGGCAACCTGCCGCAGGACCAGGTAGCCGCAGCACCCAATCTGGGAGGCGACGTTCCGCCCGGCGAATGGCATCAGTACGGACGCACACCTTACGGTCAGCGATACTCGCCGCTGGATCAGGTGAATGTCGACAATGTTTCCAAACTGCAGGAAGTCTGGCGTTTCCAGACTGGCGACGTCAAGCTGCCGCAGGATGTGGGCGAAACGACCTATCAGGTCACCCCGCTCAAGGTCGGTAATTCGCTCTATGTATGCACGCCGCATAACTGGGCGATCGCCATCGACGCGACAACCGGCAAGCAGATTTGGAAATTCGACAGCAATTCCGGTCTCAACCCGGACCGTCAGCACCAGACCTGCCGCGGTGTAACCTATTATGCCGATCCGGCGGCCGCACCGGATGCGCCCTGCGCCACGCGCGTCTATCTGCCGACATCCGATGCCCGGCTGATCGCGCTCGACGCCAAGAACGGCCAGGTCTGCACGACCTTTGCCGACAATGGCACGCTGCGTCTGCAGGCCGGCATGCGCTATAATCCGGCCGGTTATTATTACTCGACCTCTCCGCCGGTCATTGTCGGCGGCAAGATCATCATTGGCGGTGCCGTCAACGACAATTACTCCACCCATTCGCAGTCCGGCGTCATCCGCGCCTTTGACGTGAACACCGGTGCCCTGGTGTGGAACTGGGATTCCGGCAATCCGACGCAGACGGCTCCTTTGCCGGAGGGCCAGAGCTATACGACCAACTCCCCCAACAGCTGGTCGGTGTTCAGCTATGACGAGGCTCTCGGGCTCGTCTATATTCCGCTCGGCAATCAGGTGCCTGACCAGCTCGGCATGAACCGCTCGGAAAGTGTGGAGAAATATTCCTCCTCCATCGTGGCGCTCGACATCAACACCGGTGCCGATCGCTGGGTGCGCCAGACCGTGCATCATGACCTCTGGGACATGGACGTGCCGGCGCAGCCGGTGCTGATGGATCTGACCAAGTCCGATGGCACTCAGGTACCGGCCCTGATCGGCCCGACCAAGCAGGGTGACATCTATGTGCTGGACCGCCGCACGGGCGAACCGATCATCGATGTCAGCGAAAAGCCGGCTCCGGGCGGCGCGATCCCCGAGGATCATACCTCGCCCACGCAGCCGATCTCGGCGCTCAACTTCCGCCCGCGCACGCTGGAAGGCCGCGACATGTGGGGCGTCACCATGTTTGACCAGCTGGTGTGCCGCATCCGCCTGAAGCAGATGAAATACGAAGGCCAGTACACGCCGCCCTCGCTGCAGGGAACGATCGTCTATCCCGGCAATTTCGGCACCTTCAACTGGGGTTCCGTGGCGGTCGATCCGGAGCGCATGGTGATGTTCGGCATGCCGACCTACCTTGCCTTCACCTCGCAGCTCGTTCCGCGTTCGGAAGTTCCGCCGAAGGGATCGGACGAGAAGGGGTCGGAACAGGGCCTCAACCGCAACGAAGGTGCACCATATGCCGTGCGCATGGGACCCTTCCTCGGCCCGCTGCAGATCCCCTGCCAGGCACCGCCATGGGGTTATGTCGCAGGGACCAACCTGCGCACCGGCGACATCGCCTACAAGCTGAAGAACGGCACCGTCTACGACATGACGCCGCTGCCGCTGCCCTTCAAGCTCGGCGTTCCGGGCATCGGCGGCCCGATGATCACCAAGGGCGGCGTTGCCTTCCTGGGGGCTGCCGTCGACAACTACCTGCGGGCCTACAACCTCACCAATGGCGAGCAGCTGTGGGAAGCACGGCTTCCGGCCGGTGGCCAGTCCACGCCGATGACCTATTCGGTGGATGACGGTCGCCAGTTCGTGGTGATGGTCGCCGGTGGTCATGGCTCGGTCGGCACCAAGGCCGGTGATTATGTTATCGCCTATGCCCTGCCGCGCTAAGCCTCGGCATTCATGAGAAAAGCCCGGCGCGTGAGGCTCACGCGCCGGGCTTTTTGCGTTGAAGGCAGCCTGGAAAAGGTCAGAGAGGCTGCTGGGCCGTAATGCTGTTGACGACCGACCGGATGCCCGGCACGGACAGAGCCACTTCTTCGGCGCGGGTCACTTCGCCCGGACGAAGCACGCGTCCCGCAAGATTTGCCTGAGAGCCTTTGACGGTGACGGTGACATCGGTGGCGTCAAGGCCGCCGGCGCCCGCAAGGGCTGCGGCAACGGCGGTTTCCAGCGCCGCCTGCGACGGAACCTCACGCTCCACCGTCGGCTCCAGTTCATGAAAAGTCTGTGGTTTGAAAACCATGCGGTGTCCTCCTGATGTTGCGTGCTATTCTAACGTCTGAAGGCGACCTTGGTTCAGCCGGCCTGCAGGGCAGAGGCGATGGACGCCTTCAGCTGCTGCTGCGAAAACGGCTTAGGAAGCCGGGGAAGCTGGATGGTTTCGCCGGACGGCAGCTCCGCATAGCCAGTTGCGAGCACGATCGGCAAACGAGGCTGGGATACGCGAATGCGGTGCGCAAGTTCGGCCCCCGTCATCTTCGGCATGGAGTGGTCGGTGATCACCATGTCCACCATCGTGCCACCTTCGAGGACCTTCAGCGCCTCTTCTCCATTATACGCCTCGATCACGGTGTGGCCGAGATCCTCCAGCATGAGCGTGGTGTTCATGAGCACAAGCGCATCGTCATCGACGGCGAGAATAGTGAGCGCGCGGTCGAGGATCGGGCTGTCAAACATGGGGATTACCTCTTCCTTCGGCAGCACGTGCACTGCATCTTTCTGAACGATCGCTGGAAGCAGCATGGTGACGGTGGTGCCGACGCCCTTTTCGCTCTCCAGCCGTAATTGCCCGCCGGATTGTTCCGTCAGGCCCTGAACCATGGAAAGGCCGAGCCCGGTGCCCTTGCCGATCCCCTTGGTGGTGAAGAAGGGGCTTGTCGCCCGCTCCAGCGTCTGCGCATCCATGCCTTCGCCACGGTCGTTCACCGATACCGCCACGTAGATGCCGCTCGCCAGCATTCCCTGGGGTTCGCTCAGGTGCTGAGCCGCGGCGGAAATGCGGATCGTGCCGCCGCCCGGCATGGCATCGCGCGCATTGACGACGAGGTTGATCAGCGCCGTTTCGAACTGGTTGGCATCGGTGAGAATATAGGGGAGGTCGGCCTCATAGGAGGCCTCGATGGCCGTGTTGGCGTCCAGTGACCGACGCATCAGCTCCAGCATGCCTTCGATCGACTCTTCCACATCGATGGTCCGGACATCCAGCTCCTGCCGGCGCGAAAAGGCCAGCAGCCTCTGTGTCAGTGCTGCCCCGCGCTCGGCGCCGCGAATGGCGTTGGCCACAAGCGGCGTGAGCTGTGGATCGGCGGGCAGTCGTTTTTCGAGGATCTGCAGGCTGCCGAGCACGGCCATCAGCAGATTGTTGAAGTCATGCGCAATGCCGCCCGTCAGCTGCCCTATGGCTTCCACCTTCTGGGCCTGAAACAGATCTTCGCGCGCTTTGGCGAGCGCCAGTTGCGTGTCGCGCTTCTCGCTGATGTCGCGGGTGATCTTGGCAAATCCGAGCAGCGTGCCGTCTTCATCCCGAATGGCGTCGATCAGCACATTCGCCCAGAAGCGGCTGCCATCCTTGCGAACGCGCCAGCCCTCCTTTTCGAAGCGTCCAATGCTGGTTGCAACGGCAAGGCCTTTTTCCGGGGCGCCGCTGGCACGGTCTTCCGGCGTATAGAAGCGGGAAAAGTGCTCCCCAATGATTTCCGACGCCGTATAGCCTTTCACGCGCTCGGCGCCCGGGTTCCAGCTGGCCACATGACCCTGAGGGTCGATCATGTAGATGGCATAATCGCTAATGGAATTGATCAGCAGCCGCGCGTGATCGTGTGTTGCCAGCTGCTCCTTTAGGCCATCGGCCATTGCGCCCCCATCCTCGCCTACATTTTGCGGCTCTTATAAACGCGCTCTGTCATAAATGGTTCCACGGCATTCAAAAATCTTCGGGGGGCGTTGACAAAAAGGCAGCGCATGATACGACTGACGAAATTATAAATTCGTCAGTCGTTAGTCAGAAGGTGTCATGAGCGATCAGTCGGCCCCGTCCCAGGAAAATACGCGCAAGGAGAATGTCGAGCGTATCCTCGACACCGCTGCGCGCCTGTTCATGCATTACGGCTATGCGAAGACGAACGTGGCAGACATCGCCCGCGAATTGTCGATGTCGCCCGCCAATATCTATCGCTTCTTCTCCTCCAAGGCCGAGATCCACCAGGCCATCGCGAGGCGTATGCTGGAGCAGCAATATGCCATCCTGGCCGCCAATGCCAAAGGTGGCGGGGCGGCGGCAGAGCGCCTGAAGAACCATCTTCTGCTGCAGCACCGCATCACCGTCGAAACCATGCTCGATGACGAGAAGGTTCATGAAATGGTGCTGGTGGCCATGGACCAGCAATGGCAGGTGATCCAGCAGCATCTGGAGCGCGTGCGCGAACTGATCCGCTCGATCATCGACGATGGCATTTCTGCAGGCGAATTTCGTGCGCAGGACAGCCTTTTGGCGGCCGAGTGCTTCATGCAGGCAGCCACCGCATTCTGCCACCCGCAGATCGTTTCGAAAAAACTGAGCCAGGATGAGGTTGCAGGCCCGGATGATATGGCCGCCTTCATCCTGCGCGCTCTCGTTTAGTCAGTTCAGAGCAGGGGATCGAGACGATCCGCCCTTCACACGCCGGTAGGAGCCGCAGAAGTGACGAAAAAGACCACGATGTCCTGGCAACAATTCGCCGTGGCTGCTTCGCTGATGGTCCTGGTGGGCTGCAGCGAGGAAAAGCAGGCTGCCGCTCCCGAAGCGCGACCCGTCAAGGTGGTGACGGTGGCGGAGCCGGATGAAGGACGGCTTCTGCAGTATTCGGGCGCCGTCAAGGCGCGCCGCGAGATCGCGCTCGGTTTCCGCGTGGATGGCAAGATCACCGAACGCCTGGTCGATGTCGGGCAGCGGGTCAAGTCCGGGGATGTGCTCGCGCGCCTCGACCCGGTCGATTACGAACTGTCCGTGCGCCAGGCGGAAGCGGAACTTGCCTCGGCGGAAAAGCAGGTGGATATCACCCGCCTTGCGCTGCGCCGCGCCGAAATCCTGCAGGAAAAGAGCGTCACCTCGCAATCGGCGCTGGAGCAGAGCCAGCTGTCGCATGATCAGGCCGTTGCCGCGCGCGATGCAGCCGTCTCCGCGCTTGAGCAGGCCCGCAACAAGGTGTCCTATGCCAGCCTGAAGTCAGGTGTCGATGGCATCGTCACGGCCGTCAGCGCTGAAGCGGGCCAGGTCGTGGCGGCCGGTTCTTCCGTCGTCACGGTGGCTGCCGATGGTGCCAAGGAAGTCGAGATTGCCGTTCCGGAGGTCGATATTGCCGAGTTCAAGCCTGGCAAGGCGGTGAAGGCCAGCTTCTGGTCGAACAGCGGCCTGTCGCTCATTGGTACCGTGCGCGAAATCGCCGGCAGCGCCAGCAGCACGTCGCGCACCTTTGCCGTTCGCGTCAGCCTGCCGGATGATCCGCAGCTGCGCCTTGGCATGACCGCAACGGTGACGGCGACCACAGAGGGCGCAACGCCCGCCTATGTTCTGCCGCTTTCGGCGCTTGCCAAGCAGAACGGCAAACCGGTCGTGTGGGTATTTGACCAGGCCTCCGGCGCCGTTCATGTGCGCGAGGTCACAGTTGGCGGCTTCTCCGATGACGGCGTGCGCGTGACCGGTGGCATTGCCAAGGGTGATGTGGTTGTGGCCGCCGGCACGCAGTTCATGCGCGAGGACATGAAGATCCGCCTCTACGGGCAAGCGTCCGAAACCGCCGGCGAGGCTGATGCCGCGCCCCCGATCCGTTCTTGACCCCCACGCTCAAAGGCAGGACACCTCCATGACATCCTCCCGCCAGGACAGGTCCGGAAAACAGCCCTTCAACCTGTCGCGCTGGGCAATCGCCCATCCGAGCATCGGCCGCTTCCTCTTCGGCATCATCATCGTCATCGGTGGCCTTGCCATCATGAACATGGGCCAGAAGGAAGATCCGGATTTCACCTTCCGCGTCATGGTGGTGCAGGCCGTCTGGCCGGGCGCCTCCATCGAGGAGATGCAGGATCAGGTGGTCAACAAGATTGAGCGCAAGCTGCAGGAAACCCCGCATCTGGATTGGGTGAAATCCTATACGCGCGCCGGTTCCTCGATCACGACGCTGCAGATCAAGGGCGATACGAGTTCCGCACAGGTGGCCGATGCCTTCTATCAGGTACGCAAGAAGATCGGCGATATCGAGCAGGAACTGCCGAGCGGGCTTCTCGGCCCCTATTTCAACGACGAATTTGGCGACACCTATATCACGCTCCATGCGCTGACCGGTGACGGCTACAGCTATCCCGAGCTGAAGACCTTCGCCACGCAGGCCCGCGACATGCTGCTGGCCACCAAGGGTGTCGAGAAGGTCTCGATCCTGGGCGCCCAGGACGAGAAGATCTATGTCGACGTCTCCTCCAAGACGCTTGCCGAGCGCAATCTGACCTTCACCGATATCCAGAACGCGCTCGCCGGCCAGAACAATGTCGATCCCGCCGGTACGGTTGAAACCGCAACCCGCTCGGTGCGCATCTCCGTGGAAGGCGGCGTGCGCACGCCGGAAGACATCCGCGCCTTGCGCATCCGAAGCGGTGACCAGGTGTTTCGCCTCGGCGATATCGCGACCGTCAGCAAGGGACTGATCGATCCCTATGATCGCAAGTTCCGCTTCAATGGCCGCGATGCCGTGGAAATCGGCGTGGTCATGCAGAACGGCTACAAGGTGACGGATGTCGGCCAGTGGGTCGAGGAAACCTACAAGCGGTTCGAAAGCGCTCTGCCGGTCGGTGTGTCCGTTGCGCAGATCTCCAATCAGCCGGAAGTGGTGCACGAGGCGGTCGGCGAGTTTTCACAGGCCCTTCTTGAAGCACTGGTCATCGTGCTGGTGGTGTCGCTGCTGTCGATCGGCTGGCGCTCGGGCATCGTCATTGCGATCTCCATTCCGCTGGTGCTCGCCGCCACCCTTGCCATCATGTACGAGCTTGGCATCGAGCTGCAGCGCATCTCGCTTGGCGCCCTTATCATCGCGCTCGGCCTTCTGGTCGATGACGCGATGATCGTGGTGGAACTGATGGAGCGCAAGCTGGAGGAGGGGCTGGAAAAGCTCGACGCCGCCACCTTTGCCTATTCCTCGACCGCCTTCCCGATGCTGACCGGCACGCTGATCACCACGGCCGGCTTCATTCCCGTCGGCTTTGCGGCCTCGACCGCCGGCGAATACGTGCGCTCGCTGTTTTATGTCGTCGGCATTGCGCTGGTGACCTCGTGGTTCGTCGCGGTCTATTTCACGCCCTGGCTCGGCTACATGATCCTGAAGCAGCGCGCCCATGCCGGCACGCATCATGACAGCTATGATACGCGCTTCTATCGCGCCTTGCGCGGAACGGTCGGCTGGGCGGTCAGACACCGGATCATCGTTCTCCTGATGACGCTGATGGTGTTTGCAGGCTCTCTCTACAGTTTCAAGTTCATCCCGCAGAGCTTCTTCCCGCAGTCCTCGCGCCCGGAAATCCTCGTCGATCTGTGGTTGCCGGAAGGCACGGCGATTGCGGAGGTGGAACGCCAGGCCAAGGCGCTCGAACAGAAGATCATGGACGATCCGGACAAGAAGTTCGTCGCCACCTTCATCGGCGAAGGTGCGCCGCGCTTCTTCCTGCCGCTCGACCAGCAGCTGCGCAACCCGAATTTCGCCCAGCTGCTCATAATGTCAAACGGGCTTGAGGAGCGCGAGCGGATGATCGTCAAGCTGCGCAAGATCCTGGCCGAGGATTTCCCGACGGTGCGCGGTAAGGTCGATCGCCTCTTCCTCGGCCCGCCGGTGGGCTGGGCCGTGCAGATGCGCGTGACGGGTCCAGACCGTGCCGAAGTGCGCCGCATTGCCGATCAGGTGAAGGAGCGTTTCCATCAGAATCCGCTTCTCGGCACCGTGCATGACGATTGGCTGGAGCCGGTGATAGCCATGAAGCTCATCATCGACCAGGACCGTGCCCGTGCGCTGGGTGTCAGTTCGCAGCGCGTGCGCCAGATGCTTTATGCCACGTTGAGCGGGGCAACGCTCGACCAGTTCCGCGATGGCGAGGAAACCGTGTCCATCGTCCTGCGTGAGCCCGATGCGACGCGCCATCTGCTGACGGCGGTTAATTCGATCTACATCCCGACGGACAATGGTGGCTTCGTGCCGGTCTCGCAGGTGGCGCGCGTCGAACCCGTGCAGGAAAACGGCATCGAATGGCGCCGTGACCGCCTGCCGACCGTCTCCATCAAGGCGACCGTGCCGGATGGTGTTGAACCCAACGACCTGGCGCTGAAGATGTATCAGGGCATGGGCGATCTGCGCAGTGCGCTTCCGGCGGGCTACAAGGTCGAGATCCAGGGTGGCGCCGAGGACGCGGCGGAGAGCCAGATGTCGATTGCCGCCAAGGCGCCTGTCATGCTGTTCGTGATCGTCGCGCTGCTGATGATCCAGCTGCAGCACTTTGGCAAGTCGATGCTGGTGCTGGCGACGGGGCCGCTCGCCATCATCGGGGCATCGGCCGCGCTCCTCGTCACCGGTGCTCCCTTCGGTTTCGTGGCGATCCTCGGTGTTATTGCGCTCCTTGGCATCATCATCCGCAACTCGATCATCCTGGTCGACCAGATCGACCAGGATATTGCCTCCGGAATGGCGCGGGCCGAAGCCATCGTCGGAGCCGCCGTGCGCCGTTTTCGCCCGATCATGCTGACGGCGCTGGTGGCGGTTCTGGCCCTTATCCCGATTTCCCGCGGCCTGTTCTGGGGACCGCTCGCCTATGCCATGATGGGCGGCATCCTGGTGGGCACTGTCCTTACCATTTTGGTGCTGCCGGCCGCCTACGCCCTGTTCTTCGGCCGCGAGCCGAAATCCCGAAAGCCCTCCGGCGAGAACGATGATCGCCCGAAGGAGCCCTCGTCGCTCACTCTTCCCACCGCCGCGGAATGAGCGACAGGCGGGAAGCGGTGCCCCTGCCGCTTCCCGCCCTCTCTTGAGGGGAAGCATGGCTTGGAAAGACCATCGCGGTTCGACCCTGGATTGAGTGGAAAATTCCGGATCCGTCTGCCAAGGCAGATGCCGGGTTTCTCGCGTTGGCGCAGGTGAACCCGTAAAGTCCGCTCAACTGACGTTGACCGGAGATTTTCATGAACCGCCTCCTTATTCTTGGCACTGCGCTTGCGGCACTTTTTGCAGCACCTGCCTTTGCCGAAGGTCCGAACAAGCTTCTCAACGCGTCCTACGATGTCGCCCGCGAGGTGTTTGCTGCCGAAAACGAGGCCTTCATCAAGACCCATCCGGGCATCACCATCGATCAGTCGCATGCCGGAACCTCGAAGCAGGCGCGCGCCATCGTGGAAGGTCTGGAAGCTGACGTTGTGACCTTCAACCAGGTCACGGATATCGATTTTCTGGTGAAGCAGGGCTTTGTCTCGGCCGACTGGCAGAAGAACTTTCCCAATGAGGCTTCGCCCTTCTATTCCTTCCCGTCCTTCCTGGTGCGGGCCGGCAATCCGAAGAACATCAAGGACTGGAAGGATCTTGCCCGCGACGACGTGAAGGTGATCTTCCCCAACCCGAAGACCTCCGGCAATGCGCGCTACACCTATCTCGCCGCCACCGCCTATGCCAAGGAAGCCTTCGGCGGCGACGAGGAGAAGGTGGAAGCCTTCGTGAAGAAGATTTTTGACAACGTGCCGGTCTTCGACACCGGAGGCCGTGCGGCAACTACCACCTTTGTCGAGCGCGGAACCGGCGATGTCCTGATCACGTTTGAAGCCGAAACGCGCGGCATTGCCAAGCAATACGGTGCCGACAAGGTGGAAAGCGTCATTCCGTCCGTCTCGCTGCTCGCCGAATTCCCGGTCGCCGTGGTCGACAAGGTGGCCAAGAAGCACGGCACGCAGGAACTGGCCAAGTCGTATCTCGACTTCCTTTACAGCGAGGAGGGCCAGCGCATCGCGGCGCAGTTCGGCCACCGCGTTCACAATGAAAAGGTCACGGCAGAGTTCAAGGATCAGTTCCCCTCCATCCGTCTGGTGAATGTCAACGACGTGTTCGGCGGCTGGGACAAGATCCAGAAGGAGCAGTTTGCCTCCGGCGGCACGCTCGACAAGCTGTACGGCAGCCGTTAACCCAATAGCATTGGCAACGCTTGCAAAACCCGGCGGATCCTCACCGCCGGGTTTTGCCGTGAATTCCGAGGAGTGCCTACAATGACCCCCGAAAGAAGCGCATCGTGAGACGCAATGTCCTGCCGGGCCTCAATCTGTCGCTCGGGATTACCCTGTTTTATGTCGGCCTGATCGTTGTCCTGCCGCTGGCAGCGCTGATCTTCAAGGCCTCCAGCCTGGGCTTTGCCGAATACTGGACCATTGTTTCTTCGCCGCGCTCGGTTGCGAGCTATCGGGTGACGGCGCTTGCCGCGCTGGCGGCGACCATCTTCAACCTCTTCTTCGGGCTGGCGCTTGCCTGGGTGCTGACGCGTTACCGCTTTCCCGGTCGCCGGATCATCGATGCGATGGTGGATTTGCCCTTTGCCCTGCCAACGGCGGTGGCCGGCATTTCGCTCACGGCCCTCTTTTCCGCCAATGGCTGGTTCGGATCGGTTCTGTCCGATATCGGCATCAAGGTCGCCTATACGCCGCTCGGCATCATGATTGCCATGTGCTTCACCAGCCTTCCGTTTATCGTGCGCACGGTGCAGCCGGTGCTGGAAGATCTCGATCCGGCGCTGGAAGAGGCGGCGCAGTCGCTCGGAGGTTCCGACTGGACGATCTTTCGAACCGTCATCCTGCCGCTTCTGGCGCCGGCGCTTCTCGCTGGCACATCGCTCTCCTTTGCCCGGTCGCTGGGCGAGTTCGGCGCCATCATCTTCATTGCCGGCAACCAGCCCATGTCGACGGAGATCACCGCGCTGCTGATCTTCATCCGGCTGGAGGAATATGACTATCAGGCCGCCGCCGCCATTGCCTCGGTGCTTCTGCTGACCGCGTTCGCCATGCTCGCCGTCACGAACTGGCTGCAGGCGCGCGCACTGCGCTACACGGTGAAAGGATAGCCAATGAGCACCGCCCGCAGAAAACCGCCGCGCGTTGGCGACAATCCGCTCTTTCGCCGCCTGCTGATCGGCATCGTGCTTTTGCTGGGCGCGCTGCTCATCCTCGCACCGCTCATCGTCATCGGCGTCGAAGCGTTTCGTCAGGGCTGGAAGGTCTATGTCGCGACGCTTGCCAATGCCGATACGCAGCATGCCATCATGCTGACGGTGATCACCGCCCTCATCGCCGTGCCGCTCAACACCATCTTTGGCGTGGCCGCCGCCTGGGCCATGACGAAATTCGATTTTCGCGGCAAGCGCCTGTTGCTGATCGTGACGGAAATTCCCTTTTCCGTCTCACCCATCGTTGCCGGCGTGGCCTATCTCTTCGTTTATGGCCTGCAGGGCATCTTTGGCCCCATGCTCGACGCCTACGACGTGAAAATCCTCTTTGCGCTGCCGGGCATTGTGCTTGCCTCGATGTTCGTCACCGCACCCTTTGTGGCGCGTGAACTCATTCCGCTGATGCAGGCGCAGGGGCGTGATCTGGAAGAGGCCGCCACCTCGCTTGGCGCATCCGGCTGGCGCACCTTCTTTTCCGTCACGCTGCCCAATGTCAAATGGGCCATGCTCTACGGCGTCGTGCTCTGCAACGCGCGCGTGATGGGCGAGTTCGGCGCCGTCTCCATCGTGTCGGGCAATATTCGCGGCCAGACCAACACGCTGCCGCTGCATATCGAACTGCTCTACCATGATTACCAGGCCGCCGGCGCCTTTGCCTCGGCCTCCATTCTGGCGGTCATCGCCGTCTTTACCATCATTGCCAAGGTGGCGCTGGAAGGCCGCGGTGCCGGCCGTCGCGTCAAGCCTGCCACCATTCTCGTCACGCCGGAAACACGCCCATGAAAATCCGCCTCGATAGCGTCATCAAGACATTCGAGACCTTTCGCGCCGTGCATGGCGTCTCGCTGGAGATTGAAAGCGGCGAGCTTGTCGCGCTGCTCGGGCCGTCCGGTTCGGGCAAGACGACAATCCTGCGCATGGTGGCAGGGCTCGAATATGCCGATGAGGGCCACATCTATTTTGGCGATCAGGATGCAACGGATATTCCGGTGCGCGAACGGGGTGTCGGCTTCGTCTTCCAGCATTACGCGCTCTTCCCGCACATGACGGTGGCGGAAAACATCGGCTTCGGCATGAAAGTGTCGAAGGTCAAGCGCGACAAGGCGGAGATTGCCGCCCGCGTGGCGGATCTTCTGCGGCTTGTACGCCTTGAAGGTCTCGGCGACCGGTTCCCCGGCCAGATTTCCGGCGGTCAGCGCCAGCGCGTGGCGCTCGCCCGAGCGCTTGCCGTCGATCCGAAGGTTCTGTTGCTCGATGAGCCCTTCGGCGCGCTCGACGCCAATGTGCGCCACGACCTACGCCGCTGGCTGCGCGAGATCCACCAGGAGCTCGGCATCACCACCATCTTCGTAACCCACGATCAGGAAGAAGCACTCGATCTCGCCGATCGCGTGGTGATCCTGAAAGAGGGAAAAATCGTCCAGCAGGGCACGCCGCAGGAGGTTTGCCGCGATCCGAAGGACGCCTTCGTCATGAAATTTCTGGGCGACGCCAATCGCCTCACGGGTGAGGTAAGGGCAGGGATTGCCCATGTCGGCGGCGCGCAGGTGGCTGCCGCCGGCGTGCCGGATGGACCAGTCGACATCTTTGCCCGCCCGCGTGATCTCGACTGGTCGACCCATGGACCGGGTGTGGCCGCAACGGTGGAGCGCGTGCTGGATCGTCCGGGTGAGCGTCGGGTCATTGCCACGGTTTCGACCGGCGAGACGCTGGAATTCGACGTCGAGCCGGAACAGGCCGTTGAAAAAGGCGAGGCGGGTTTCGTCACGCTGCGCCGGGCCAAGGTGTTTTCGCTGGGGTGATAGTTGGCAAAAGTCCCCCTCTGGCTGCCGCCATCTCCCCCACAAGGGGGGAGAGCGCAGGTGGCTGAGGCTCGCACCAATCGATGAGCTACAGTCAACCCTGTCCCATCTATCGTCACGGCAAGGAACGCGTTGGCGGAAGGGCATGGCGTTGCCACATGGTGTCTCCCCCCTTGTGGGGGAGATGGCGGCAGCCAGAGGGGGCTTTCTTCTCAATACGCGACCAACAAAAAAGGCGCCGGTTCCCCGACGCCTTTTCGATTTCGTAACAGGCAGAAAGCTTAGCTCATCTGGCTGACGAAGCGGGTTTCCATGTAGGCTTCCACCGCTTCCGAGCCGCCTTCCGTGCCGTAGCCGGAATCCTTGATGCCGCCGAACGGCACTTCCGGAATGGCAAAGCCGTTGTGGTTGATGGTCAGCATGCCGGCTTCCATCTGGCGGCCAAGCGCATGGGCGGTCTTGACCGAGCTGGTGAAGGCATAGGATGCAAGGCCAAACGGCAGGCGGTTGGCTTCTGCCATGGCGTCATCGATGGTCGAAAAGCGGTTGACGATGGCGATCGGGCCAAAGGGCTCTTCGTTCATCATCTTGGCCGAGGTCGGCACGTCGACGAGAACCGTCGGCTCGAAGAAATGGCCCTTGTTGCCGATGCGCTTGCCGCCGGTCTTCAGGACAGCACCCTTGGACACGGCGTCGTTGATCATGTCTTCCATGGCCGGGATGCGGCGCTCATTGGCGAGCGGACCCATGGTGACGTCGGCTTCAAGGCCGTTGCCGACCTTGAGGTTCTCGGCATACTTCACGATGCCGTCGATGAACTGGTCGGCCACGCCGTCCTGGATGAGGAAGCGGGTGGGCGCCACGCAGACCTGACCGGCATTGCGGAACTTCGCCGCTGCCGACACTTCGATCGCCTTGTCGAGATCGGCATCATCGAACACGACGACCGGCGCATGGCCACCGAGTTCCATCGTCGCACGCTTCATGTGCTTGCCGGCAAGCGCTGCCAGATGCTTGCCAACCGGCGTGGAGCCGGTGAACGAGATCTTGCGGATGACCGGATGCGGGATGAGATATTCGGAGATTTCCGCCGGAACGCCGTAGACTAGGTTGACGACACCTGCCGGAACGCCGGCATCGGCAAAGGCGCGGATGAGTTCAGCCGGCGAAGCCGGGGTTTCTTCCGGCGCCTTGATGATGATGGAGCAGCCGACGGAGACGGCAGCCGAGAGCTTGCGCACGATCTGGTTGATCGGGAAGTTCCACGGCGTAAAGGCAGCCACCGGGCCGACCGGGAACTTGACGGCCATGTTGGACACGCCGCCGAAGCGGGCCGGAATGATCTGGCCATAGGTGCGGCGGGCTTCTTCGGCGAACCAGTCGATGGTGTCGGCGGCATTGATGATTTCGGCCTTGGACTGGCCGAGCGGCTTGCCCTGTTCGCGCGTCATCAGCCAGGCGATGTAATCGATGCGTTCGCGCAGCAGGTCGGCCGCCTTGCGCATGATCTTCGAGCGTTCGAAGGCGGACGTGTCGCGCCAGATCTTGAAGCCCTTGTCGGCAGCTTCGAGAGCGAGGTCGAGATCAGCCTTTTCCGCATGGGCGATCTGGCCGATGATTTCCTGGGTCGCGGGATCTTCCACGGCAATGGTCTTGCCGCCAATGGCATCGCGCCATTCGCCGGCGATGAAAAGCTTTACGTCAGGATAGCTATGCATGAGAGGACCTCAATTCTTGGTCTTTAAAAGCGGACGGTCGGGGAGGCAGGGCGAGGGAGGATCGCGGCCTGGTTTGGAAGTTTCGCCCCTCAGTTAGGACAAAAAGGTTCGACATTCAACGCCCGAGGCAAAAAGTATGACTAATAAAAAAGGATCGGGAGATGTCCCCCCGATCCTTTTCATGGCTGTCCGGTGCCGTGCGCGGGTATCAGAAGAAGGCCTGGATCCCGGTCTGAGCGCGTCCGAGGATGAGCGCATGAACGTCGTGCGTGCCCTCGTAGGTGTTCACCGTTTCCAGGTTCTGGGCATGGCGCATCACGTGGTATTCGATCTGGATGCCGTTGCCGCCATGCATGTCGCGGGCCTGGCGGGCGATATCGAGCGCCTTGCCGCAATTGTTGCGCTTCATGATGGAGATCATTTCCGGCGCCATCTTGTGCTCGTCCATCAGGCGGCCGACGCGAAGCGAGCCCTGCAGGCCAAGCGTGATTTCGGTCTGCATGTCGGCGAGCTTCTTCTGGTAAAGCTGCGTGCCGGCAAGCGGCTTGCCGAACTGCTTGCGATCCAGGCCATACTGGCGGGCGCGCAGCCAGCAGTCTTCGGCCGCGCCCATGACGCCCCAGGAAATGCCGTAGCGGGCGCGGTTAAGGCAGCCGAACGGACCTTTCAGGCCGGACACGTTCGGCAGAAGCGCGTCTTCGGAAACTTCGACGCTGTCCATGACGATTTCGCCGGTGATCGAGGCGCGCAGCGACAGCTTGCCGCCGATCTTCGGCGCAGACAGGCCCTTCATGCCCTTTTCCAGCACGAAGCCGCGGATCTCGTTGTTATGGGCTTCCGACTTTGCCCAGACGACGAAGACATCGGCGATCGGCGCGTTGGAAATCCACATTTTCGAGCCGCGCAACCGGTAGCCGCCTTCGATCTTTTCGGCGCGCGTCTTCATGCCGCCCGGGTCGGAGCCGGCATCGGGTTCGGTGAGGCCAAAGCAGCCGATGAGTTCGCCAGACACGAGGCCCGGCAGATACTTCTTCTTCTGTTCATCCGAGCCATAGGCAAAGATCGGGTAGATGACGAGCGAGGACTGCACGCTCATCATCGAGCGATAGCCGCTGTCGATGCGCTCGACTTCGCGGGCGACAAGGCCGTAGGCCACGTAGCTGGCATTGGCTGCGCCGTATTCTTCCGGAAGCGTGACGCCGAGAAGCCCGGCCTGGCCCATCAGGCGAAACAGTTCCGGTTCGGTGGTTTCGGACAGATAGGCTTCCTGAATGCGCGGCAGAAGCTCGGCCTTGCCGAAGGCGGCAGCCGCATCGCGGATCATCCGCTCGTCTTCGCTCAACTGGTCGTCGAGAAGAAAGGGGTCTTCCCAGGAGAATGCTGCACGGTCGCTCAATGGAACCTCCACTTTAAAACTGTGGGAGAGGTTATCCGCCAACAGGCTTGTCGGGTCCAGCGCCGTTTACTCACGATGACATGAGCTATAGGAATGGACGATGTCCAATGTCAGCCGCAAGCTTTTACCCTCCACCAGCGCCCTTGCCGCCTTCGAATCCGTGGCGCGGCTGGGCAGTTTTTCCAATGCCGCCGACGAGCTGTCCTTGACGCAAGGGGCCATAAGCCGCCAGATTTCCGGTCTCGAAGACCAACTGGGCATCCTTTTGTTTGACCGCTCCAGCCGCGGTGTGGCGCTGACGGAGGCCGGACGCGCCTATGCGCGCGCCATTGGCGGCGCTCTCTCGCAGATCCGCGCCGCCTCCCTGCAGGCCATGACGAAACGGCATGGCGATACGCTGAACCTTGCCATGTTGCCGACCTTTGGCACGCGCTGGCTTTTGCCGCGCATTCCCCGCTTTGTGTCGGCCCATCCGGAAATCACGCTGAACTTTGCCACGCGGATCGGCATGTTCGATTTCGAGCAGGACGGGCTGGATGTCGCCATCCATATCGGACAACCGAACTGGCCGGGCGCGGAATGCACCTTCCTGATGGAGGAGATGGTGGCGCCGGTCTGCAGCCCGGTCTTCCTGGCAGGCCATGTCATCGAGCAGCCGGCTGATCTTCTGCCGCTGCCGCTTCTGCACATGGCCTCGCGCCCCGGCGCCTGGACGCATTTCTTCGAAAGCATGGCGGTTGCCGGCACGCCGGCGCCCGGCATGCGGTTCGAGCAGTTTTCAAGCGTCGCCCAGGCCTGCAGCGCCGGTCTCGGCGTTGCGCTGATGCCGCTGTTTCTGATCGAATCCGAGCTTGCGGCGGGAGACCTCGTGCAGGCGCTGCCGCAACAGGTGCGCAGCCCCAGTTCCTATTATGTGGTCGCGCCGATTACCCGCGTCGAATTCCGTCCGGTCAAGCTGTTTCGCAGCTGGCTGATCGAGGAAGTCGGCCGCTGGCGCGACGAGCCTTATTATGCCTGATCGGGAGTTTTTGATGCAGCCCCACGCGTTCTGGCAGGAGGTTCATCCCCCCGCAAGTTTTCCTGACGACGGCCCCTTCGAGACCTTTTATCCGGCCCGCTTCGCCGATGGCCGGCAGTTGCGCCTGCCGATCCGGCCGCTGCCGGACGGGCGCCATGCGCTGGCCTCCCTCATCATCAACCAGGCCGGCTTTGCCGTGGTCGAGGCGCTGGCCAAGGATCTGGCGGAGCGCATCGCACCGCTTCAGCCGGACGTGGTCGTGGGCCTGCCGACGCTCGGCCTGACCCTTGCCGCAGCCTTTGCCCGCCATCTCGGCCACACGCGGTATGTGCCGCTCGGGACCTCGCGGAAATTCTGGTACGAGGAAACGCTGTCGGTGCCGCTCACCTCCATCACCACGCCCGAACAGGCAAAGCGCCTCTATGTGGACCCGCGCATGCTGCCGCTCATCGAGGGCCGGCGGGTCGTGCTGGTTGATGACGTGATTTCGAGCGGCAGTTCGATCGTGGCGGGCCTGCGATTGCTGGACACTGTGGGTGTCGCGCCGATCGCCATCGGCGCTGCCATGCTGCAATCCACGCGGTGGCATGCGGCGCTCGATGCCGCGGATCCGGCATGGCGGACGCTGGTCCATGGCGTGCTCGAGACGCCGATGCTGACGAAGGGTACTGACGGTCGCTGGCAGTAGTTGTGCGTGGCGGCACTTTCCGCCTTGCCGACAGTTTGTAGATTGGCCTAGGATCGCCCTCCTATCGAGTGCTCTAGTATGACAATTCGGAAATCCCAGATGGAACCTGTGTTCGACGGCCACAACGATGTTCTCTTGCGGCTGTGGCGCACCATGCGCAACGGTGCTGATCCGGTGGCGGAATTCGTCAAGGGAACGCGTGAAGGCCATATCGATGGGCCGCGCGCCCGCGCAGGTGGTCTGGTGGGCGGGCTCTGCGCCATCTACATCCCGTCCGGTGACCTGATCCTCAAGGAGCCGGACGTCAACGGCCATTATTACACGCCGCTTGCCGCGCCTTTGGACCGCGCGGCCTCGCTGGACATTGCGATGGAAAAATTTGCCATCGCGCTGAAGCTGCACGAGGCGGGCGCCTGGCGCATCTGCCGGTCTACCGCCGATATTCGCGATGCGATTGGCGAGGGGCAGTTTGCAGCGGTGATCCATATGGAAGGTTGCGAGGCAATCGACCGTGATCTCTCCGCGCTTGAGGTGTTTCATGCAGCCGGCCTGCGCTCGCTGGGACCTGTCTGGAGCCGCCACAATGCCTTCGGCCATGGCGTGCCCTTTGCCTATCCGCTTTCGCCCGATACCGGGCCTGGCCTGACGGACCTCGGCTTTGAACTGGTGAAGGCCTGCGACCGGATGGGCATTCTCATCGATCTTGCCCACATCACCGAAAAGGGGTTCTGGGACGTCGCCAACACCTCCACCCAGCCGCTGGTGGCAAGCCACTCCAACGTCCATTCGCTGACGGCGGTCGCGCGCAACCTCACCGACCGGCAGATGGACGCGATCCGCGAGCGCAAAGGCATTGTCGGCCTCAACTATGCCGTGACCATGCTGCGCCCGGATGCCCGCGATGACGCCAATACCGGCCTCGACCTGATGGTGCGCCATATCGATTACATGGTGGAGCGCATGGGCATCGACTGCGTCGGCCTTGGCTCGGATTTCGACGGCGCGACCGTTCCCGCCGATATCCGCGATGCCAGCGGCAACCAGAAACTGGTTGCGGCCCTGAAAGCTGCGGGCTACGCTTCAGAAGATCTTCATAAGCTGTGTCGGGAAAACTGGCTGAGGGTTCTTGCGAACGCCTGGCACGAAGCGTGATGAATGTTTAGACAAGACTGACACGACAACAAAATCAGGGGACTAACATGACCGTGTTTCACCGCAATTTCCGTATCCTGACGACGAGCGTCGCGCTGTCGCTGGCAACGCTTGCCGCACCGCAGGCCTTTGCCGCAACGCCGGCCGATACGCTCGTTGAAGGCTTTGCCATCGACGACATCATCACGCTTGATCCGGGCGAGGCGTTCGAGCTTTCCGCGGCGGAAGTCACCGCCAATACCTACAGCAAGCTGGTCATGCTCGATCCGAAGGACACCTCCAAGGTCGTCGGGGAACTTGCCGATAGCTGGACGGTCTCCGACGATGGCCTGACCTATACGTTCAAGATGAAGCCGGGCCTCAAATTCGCCTCCGGCAACCCGATCACCGCAGCCGATGTCGCCTATTCCTTCGAGCGTGCCGTCAAGCTCGACAAGTCGCCGGCTTTCCTTCTGACGCAGTTCGGGCTGACCGGCGACAACATCACCGACAAGGCGAAAGCCGTCGATGACGCGACCTTCGCGCTCACCGTCGACAAGCCCTATGCCCCGAGCTTCGTGCTGAACGTTCTGACCGCTACCGTGGCATCGGTCGTTGACAAGAAGGTTGTGGTCGCCAAGGCCAAGCCGATGACGCCGACCGCCGAATACAAATACGACAATGATTTCGGCAACGAGTTCCTGAAGACCGGCTATGCCGGTTCCGGCGCCTACAAGATCGTCACCTGGCGCGCCAACGAAGCCGTCGTGCTGGAAGCCAATCCGAACTTCTTCGGCGAAAAGGCCAAGATCAAGCGCGTCATCTATCGCCACATGAAGGAAAGCTCCGGCCAGCGTCTGGCGCTCGAAAACGGCGATATCGATATCGCCCGTAACCTTGAGCCGAACGATCTCGCCGCCATCTCGGGCAAGAAGGATCTGGCCACGATCTCCGCTCCGAAGGGCACGCTCTATTACTTCAGCCTCAACCAGAAGAATGCCAACCTCGCAAAGCCTGAAGTGCGCGAGGCGTTCAAGTACCTGGTCGATTACGATGCCATCGGCGAAACCCTGATCAAGGGCATCGGCAAGATCCATCAGTCCTTCCTGCCGGAAGGCCAGTTGGGCGCTTCCAGCGAAAACCCCTACAAGCTGGATGTGGCAAAGGCCAAGGAACTGCTGGCGAAGGCTGGCCTGAAGGACGGCTTCACCGTCACCATGGACGTGCGCAACACGCAGCCGGTGACCGGCATTGCCGAAGCCGTGCAGCAGACGCTCGCCCAGGCCGGCATCAAGCTTGAAATCATTCCGGGCGATGGCAAGCAGACGCTCACAAAATACCGCGCCCGCACCCATGACATCTATATCGGCCAGTGGGGTTCGGACTATTTCGACCCGAACTCGAATGCCGAAACATTCACCAGCAACTACGACAATTCCGACCAGGGCAAGAACAAGACGCTCGCCTGGCGCAATGCCTGGGATGTGCCGGAACTGACGAAGAAGTCGCAGTCGGCGCTTCTCGAAAAGGATGCCGCCAAGCGTGCGGCCATCTACCAGGACCTCCAGAAGGAAGTTCTGCAGACGAGCCCCTTCGTCGTCATCTTCCAGCAGGTGGAAGTGGCCGGCTATTCGGCAAAGCTGAAGGATTTCAAGCTGGGTCCGAGCTTCGATACGAACTTCGTCTCCACGATCTCGAAGTGATCCGCGGAAAGGTCTGATCCCTTGACGCTTCCTGAAACAACGGGTGCGGTGCGGCCAAGGCGCCGCACCGCAAGCCCGGCCATAGGCCTGCTGCGCTTTGCCGTCACGGTCGTGACGACATTTCTCGGCCTGCTTGCCGTGACCTTTTTCATCGGGCGTGTCATCCCGATCGATCCGGCGCTTGCCATCGTTGGCGATCGCGCGCCCGCCCATGTGGTGGAACGGGTGCGCGAGCAGCTTGGCCTCAACCTGCCGCTCTGGCACCAGTTCCTGCTCTATCTGAAGCAGGTCCTGTCCGGCGATTTCGGTGTCTCGGTGCTCTCCTCCAATCCGGTGATGGAGGATATTCGCCGGGTCTTTCCCGCAACGCTGGAGCTTGCGACGCTCGGCACGCTGATCGGCGCCGTCTTCGGCATTCCGCTCGGCGTTCTGGCCGCGGTGCGCCGTGGCAGCCTTGTCGACCAGATCGTGCGGGTCATTGGCCTCATCGGCTATTCCGTGCCCGTCTTCTGGCTGGCGCTTCTGGCTCTGCTGTTCTTTTACGCAAGGCTGAACTGGGTCGCCTATCCCGGCCGCATCGATGTCGTCTATGAGTATACCTTCACGCCGATCACCGGGCTTTTCATGGTCGATGCGATCATCCAGGGCCAATGGGATGTGCTGTGGGATCTGTTTCGCCACATCATCCTGCCGGCCTCGCTGCTCGGCTATTTCTCGCTGGCCTATATCAGCCGCATGACGCGCTCCTTCATGCTGAACGAGCTTGCGCAGGAATATGTGGTTGCCGCGCGCGCCAAGGGGCTGTCGGAAACCCGCATCATCTGGTTCCACGCGCTGCGCAATGCCGCCGTTCCGCTGCTCACCGTCATTGCGCTTTCCTATGCTGGCCTTCTCGAAGGCTCGGTTCTTACCGAGACGATCTTCGCCTGGCCGGGCATCGGGCTTTACATCACCAATTCGCTGCAGAACGCCGATATCAATGCCGTGCTCGGGGGCACGATCATCATCGGCGCCGTGTTCATCACCATCAATCTTCTGTCCGATCTTCTCTACCGGACGCTGGATCCGAGGACGCGCAGACGATGAGCATGCCGGAGACCACCTTGAAACCCTATAGCCGCGAATGGCTGCTCTCGGATCGCCCGACCTCGCGGCGGCAGGCAAAGCTCGGCCGTGCCTATGTCATCTGGCGCCGGTTCTCGGAGAATCGCCTGGCGCTCGTCGGCCTTTTCATCATCCTGGCGCTGATCGTCATTGCCGGGCTTGCCGATCTCATTTCCCCGCATAATCCCGTCGTGGGTGACCTGCGCAATGCCCGTCTGCTGCCACCGGGCGCTGATGGCTATATCCTCGGCACCGACGATCAGGGCCGCGATATCCTCTCGCGCCTCATCCACGGCTCGCGGCTGACGCTGCTTGTCGTCGTGCTGGTGGCCATCATCGCAGCCCCCATCGGCCTTATCGTCGGCACGGTGGCCGGTTATGCCGGCGGCTGGGTCGATGCCGTCCTGATGCGCATCACCGACATCTTTCTGGCATTTCCGAAGCTCGTGCTGGCGCTGGCACTGGTTGCAGCGCTTGGTCCCGGCATCGAAAACGCCATTCTGGCAATTGCCGTTACCTCCTGGCCGCCCTATGCGCGCATCGCCCGTGCCGAAACGCTGACCTTCCGTAATTCCGAATTCATCGCGGCCGTGCAGCTGATGGGGGCCTCGCCGTTTCGCATCGTGCTGCGTCACGTCATGCCGCTCTGCACGTCCTCGCTCATCGTGCGCGTCACGCTCGACATGGCCGGCATCATCCTGACGGCGGCCGGCCTTGGTTTCTTGGGGCTTGGCGCGCAGCCGCCGCTTCCGGAATGGGGCGCGATGATTGCTTCCGGTCGCCGCTTCATTCTCGATCAATGGTGGGTGGCCGCCATGCCGGGTTTTGCCATCCTCATCGTCAGCCTTGGCTTCAACCTTCTGGGCGATGGCCTGCGCGATGCGCTCGATCCGAAGGAGGCCGGCCAATGAGCAAGCTTCTGACCGTCGACGATCTGCGCGTTTCCTTCCCCACCCGCACGGGACAGGTGGATGCCGTGCGCGGCGTGTCCTTCACGCTCGGCAAGGAGCGGCTCGGCATCGTTGGTGAATCCGGCTCCGGCAAATCGCAGACCGGCCGCGCCATCATGGGGCTGACGCCCGGCCACGCAAAGATTAGCGCCAAGACGCTTGCCTTCGATGGCATCGATCTCCTGTCCGCCTCGGCCAGCCAGCGCCGGGCCCTGCGCGGCAAGCGTGTCGCCATGATCCTGCAGGACCCGAAATATTCGTTGAACCCTGTGATGACCATCGGTCGCCAGATCATCGAGACCTTGCGCACTCACGAGAACGTCTCGATGAAGGAGGGCAGGGCGCGTGCGCTTGCCATGCTGGAGGCGGTGCAGATCCGCGATCCGGAACGCGTCTTCGATCTTTATCCGCATGAAGTATCCGGCGGCATGGGCCAGCGCGTGATGATCGCCATGATGCTGGTCTGCGGGCCGGAGCTGCTGATTGCCGACGAGCCGACGTCTGCCCTCGATGTCACGGTGCAGCTCGAAGTGCTCGCCATCCTCGACAAGCTCGTCTCCGAACGCGGCATGGGCCTCATCTTCATCAGCCACGATCTGCGGCTGGTGTCGTCCTTCTGCGACCGCGTCATCGTCATGTATGGCGGGCGCGTGGTGGAGGAACTGCCCTCGGCCAATCTCGCGGAGGCGAAACACCCCTATACGCAAGGTCTGTTGAATTGCCTGCCGACGATTGGAACGCATCGCCATCCGCTGCCCGTTCTGGAGCGAAAGCCGGAGTGGGCTCTATGAGCGCGTCTGCTCTTTCCGTTCGCAACATGGTGGTGGCTTTCGACGATTTCCTGGCGCTCGATGACGTCAGCATCGATGTGCGCGAAGGCGAATCTTTCGGCATCGTCGGCGAATCCGGCTCCGGAAAATCGACACTTCTGCGTGCCATCGCCGGCCTCAACAGCTTTGAAAGCGGCAGCCTGACGGTGGCCGGGACAAGTTACCGGGGCCAGACGCGGAGCAAGGATTTTTACCGCACCGTGCAGATGGTGTTTCAGGATCCATACGGTTCGCTGCACCCGCGCCAGACCGTGGACCGGCTGCTGCTTGAGCCGCTCGCCATCCACGGCTTTACCGATGTGGATGTGCGCATTGCCCGCGCTCTCGATGAAGTGGGTCTCGGCAGCGGTTTTCGCTTCCGCTATTCGCACCAGCTGTCGGGCGGCCAGCGTCAGCGCATCGCGATTGCCCGCGCGCTCATCCTGGAGCCGAAAATCCTGCTGCTCGACGAACCGACCTCTGCGCTCGATGCCTCGATCCAGGCGGAAATCCTCAACCTGCTCGAACAGGCGCGAAAAGATCGCGGTCTGACCTTCGTCATGGTGAGCCACGATCTCGGCGTCATCAGCCACATGTGCGAGCGTTTGACGGTGATGCGCAAGGGCAAGGTGGTCGAAACAGTGTCGGTCGATGCGCTGGAAAATCGCGCCTTTTCGGAAGACTATACTCGCGCGCTTCTGGTGGCGAGCGAAGGGTTTCGCCGGGATTGACCCCGGCCTGACGGTGGCACCGAGGAATCCCGATGCAGCTTCGTGCCCTCATGTATTTCGACGAGCTCGTGCGCACCAATTCGATGCGCGCGGCTGCCGAAAATCTCAATGTGGCGGCTACCGCCGTCAGCCGCCAGATCGAGAACCTCGAGCATTACTTCGGCACGACACTGGTCGAGCGATCCAATCGGGGCATCAAGCTGACCGCCGCAGGAGAGCTTCTGGCGGCGCGGGCCGGACGAACGCTGAGGGAACTCGAACACGTCCACCAGCTGATCGATGACCTGAAGGGCCTGCAGCGCGGAAAGGTGACCATCTTTGCCAATGGCGCGACCGTTGCCAACCTGATTGCGCCGGTGCTGGCCGAATTCAGCCTGCGCTTTCCAAAGCTTCGCTTCGAAGTGGCCATCACCAGCGCACGCCAGGCGCTGGATGCGCTGGCCTCTGCCGAGGCGGATCTCGTCGTGACCCTCTTTGCCCCCAAACTGTCGGGGGTGAAGGTGCGGCTGCGGTCGGAAATCACCTATGACCTGATCACCTCGGCCAACCATCCGGCAGCATTGCAGCCGGAGATTTCGCTGCGCGACATCGCCGCTCTGCCGCTGGCGCTGCCGGACAAGAGCTTTGGCGCACGCCAGGCTTTCGAGGAGCAGTTCTTGAAGATCGGCGTGGAGCTGGATCCGGTCTTTGTCACCGGTTCCTTGGAAATGCTGAAGGAACTGGTTCTGCGCGAGGCGGCCGTGACGCTTCTGCCAGCCCTTGCCGTCCACCGCGAAGTACGCTCCGGCCAGCTTGCGGCCATCCCCGTCTCGGCTGGCAAGGGCGTGCGCACCTCGATCGATCTGTGCGTGGCGCCGGACCGCCAGCTGTCCTTTGCCGCCTCCAAGCTCGTCGACTTCATCGAAGCCTTCATGCGCGGCGCGGACCGGCCGAAACAGTCTGAACGGAAGAAGACATCGGTGTAGCGTTTTCCGCTACACAGGGCACACAAAAATGCTAATTGTGTGTGCGCCTGCGAAGTGCCACTCTCTTGCCATAACAGCGTTCCCGCAGGGCCTGATGAACCGGTGGCAGAACGAGAATAAGGGGAAGTTGGAGAATGGGAAGCACATTCCTTCGTGCATCGACGACACTCTCGCGCCGCGCCGTGCTTTTGGCTGCGCTGGCGGCCGGCCTTGGGGCAGGGCTGCATGGCACGGCCGAGGCGGCGGCGAAGACGACGCTGACGCTTGGCATGTCGGTGGAGCCGCCGGGGCTCGATCCGACGGTCGCAGCCCCTGTCGCAGTCGGTCAGGTCACCTGGCAGAATGTCTATGAGGGTCTGGTCACCATCAACGAAAAGGGTGAGATCAAGCCGCAGCTCGCGGAAAGCTGGACGATATCCGACGATGGCCTGACCTATACGTTCAAGCTGAAGACGGGCGTCACCTTCCATGACGGCGAAGTGTTTGATTCTACTGCCGCTAAATTCACGCTGGACCGTGCCCGCGGGCCGGAGAGCACCAATGGACAGAAGCGTTTCTTCCAGGCAATCGATACGGCTGAGACACCGGATGCCACGACGCTGGTGTTGAAGCTCAAGGCGCGCAACAGCAGCCTTCTCTACTGGCTCGGCTGGCCGGCCTCCGTCATGGTGGCGCCGAAAAATGCCGCAGACGCCAAGACCAATCCCATCGGCACCGGTCCGTTCAAATTCGTCAGCTGGACGAAGGGCGACCGTGTCGAGCTTGCCGCCAATCCCAACTACTGGGACAAGTCGGTCAAGGTGAAGCTTGAAAAGGTCGTCTTCCGTTTCGTCGCGGATGCGCAGGCGCAGGCCGCGGCCCTGAAGTCCGGCGATATCGACGCCATCCCGGAATTTGCCGCGCCCGAATTGATTGAGGATCTGAAGGGCGACAGCAAGCTTGCAACCGTTATCGGCAATACCGAGCTGAAGGTCGTTGCCGGCATGAACAGCGCGAAAAAGCCGTTCGACGACAAGCGTGTGCGCCAGGCGCTGATGATGGCGGTGGATCGCAAGACGCTGGTGGAAGGCGCCTGGTCCGGCTTCGGCACCCCGATCGGCAGCCATTATACGCCGAACGACCGCGGCTACGTCGATCTGACCGGCGTCCATCCTTATGATCCGGAAAAGGCAAAGGCGCTGCTCGCGGAAGCCGGTTATGGCAGCGGGCTCACCTTCACCATCAAGGCCCCGCAGATGGCCTATGCGCAGCGGTCTTCGCAGATGCTGCAGGCGATGTTTGCCGAAATCGGCGTGACGCTCAACATCGAAACCACCGAATTCCCGGCGAAATGGGTGGCTGATGTCTTCAAGGGCTCCAATTACGACATGACCATCGTTGCCCATGCCGAGCCGATGGACATCGATATCTATGCGCGCGATCCCTATTACTTCAACTACAAGAACCCGGCCTTCAACGACGTTCTGAAGAAGGTCGAGGAAACCACCGATCCGGCAGCCCAGGAAAAGCTCTATGGCGACGCGCAAAAGATCCTCGCAGAGGACGTGCCGGCGCTTTACCTCTTCGTGATGCCGAAGCTCGGCGTGTGGAACAAGAACCTCACCGGCCTCTGGGAACACGAGCCGATCCCCTCAAACGTGCTGACCAACGTCTCCTGGACGCAGTGATGCACGCCGGTCCCGGCGCCTGCCAACCCGCCGGGACCCCTTTTTCTCATCTATGAGACGACTATGGTAAGTTCAGATGTCCGCCGCCTTTGCCCTGACGGGCAAGGGATCGGAATTGTCATGCGCGCAGGGCCTCGGCCTGTGCGACAAAACCGCCGCTGCGGAGAAATGCAATGATCCTGCTGCTCATCGCGCGGCGCTTTCTGGGCCTTCTGCTGACGCTCCTCATCGTCTCCGTGCTGATTTTTGTCGTGATGGATCTTCTGCCCGGCGATCCGGCATCCGTCATGCTTGGAACGTCGGCCACGCCGGAAACGCTGGCGGCGCTGCAGCGCCAGCTCGGTCTCGACCAGCCGCTTGCCGTGCGCTACGTCACCTGGGCTCTGGCGGCCCTGAAGGGGGATCTCGGCACGTCCTATACCTATGGCGTGCCGGTCGCAGGCCTTGTCGGCGAGCGGCTGGCCGTCACCGTGCCGCTGTCGCTTCTTGCCGTTGCGCTGTCCATCATTATTGCCATTCCGCTCGGCGTCATCTCGGCCGGGCGGCGCAACAGCCTTGTCGATTACGGCGCAAGCGTGCTGTCGCAGGTGTTTATCGCGGTTCCCGGCTTCTGGGTCGGACTGCTGCTGGTGATGCTGTTTTCGGTCACACTCGGCTGGATGCCGGCCGGAGGCTTCCCCGGCTGGAATGCGGGTCTGTGGCCGGCGCTGAAGGCGCTGATCCTGCCGGCGGTGGCGCTGGCGCTGCCGCAGGCGGGTGTTCTCACCCGCGTCACCCGCACTGCCGTGCTGGAGGTGATGAACGAGGATTTCGTCCGCACCGCCCGCTCCAAGGGGCTGTCGGAAAAGACGGCGCTCTGGGTGCATGCGGTGCCCAATGCGCTGGTGCCTGTCGTCACCATTCTCGGGCTGCAATTCACCTTCCTGATTGCCGGCGCGGTGCTGGTGGAAAACGTCTTCAACCTGCCGGGCCTCGGGCGGCTTGCCTATCAGGCGCTGACGCAGCGCGATATCATCGTCATGCAGAACGTCATCCTGTTCTTTTCCGGCCTCGTCATCATCATGAATTTCCTTGTGGATCTCGCTTATCTCGCGATTGATCCAAGGCTTCGGGCGGGAGTGCGCTGATGCGGTATCTGTTGCGCCGCCCGATCCTGCTTTCCGGCCTTCTCATCACCACCTTCCTCTTTGTCGTGGCGCTTCTGTCTCTGGTCTGGACGCCGCTGCCGCCCACCAAGATGCAGATCGTCTCCAAGCTGAAGCCGCCGCTCTCCGTCGGATTGCTCGGCACCGATCATTTCGGCCGCGACATCGCCTCCATGCTGATGGTGGGGGCTTGGAATTCGCTGTCCACCTCGCTGCTGGCCGTTGCTATCGGCGCCACACTCGGCACTCTGGTCGGCGTGTTTGTCGCGGCCGTGCGCGGTTTTACCGAAACTCTGGTCATGCGCGGCTGCGATATCATCTTTGCCGTGCCGCCCATCCTGTCGGCGATGATGCTCGGCGCTTTCATGGGGCCGGGGCGGTTTACCGCCATCATCGCCATTGCCGTCTTCATGGTGCCGGTCTTTGCCCGCGTGACGCTTGGGGCCGCAAACCAGATCTGGACCCGCGATTACGTGACGGCGGCCATCGGCATGGGGCGCAACCGGGCGAAGATTACCATCACCCATATCCTCCCCAACATTTCCAACCAGATCATCGTGCAGGTAACGATCCAGCTCGGCCTTGCGATCCTCACCGAAGCCGGCCTCAGTTTCCTCGGGCTCGGCATGCCGCCGCCGACACCCACGTGGGGACGCATGCTGTCGGACGCTCAAACCTATCTTGGCCAGGCGCCGTGGATGGCGCTGATGCCGGGCATGGCCATCGCGCTCGCGGTGCTCGGCCTCAACATGCTGGGCGATGGCCTGCGCGACCTTTTAGACCCTCGTGACCAATCCTGATTTCAGATCGAAGACATCGCCATGAATGAATTGCTGACACTGACCATCCGGCAGGTCCGGACCCTGTTTGCCGAAAAAAACCTGTCGCCGCTTGAATACTGGCAGGCGGTTGAGGAGCGGATTGCTGCCTTCGAACCGCATGTCTGCGCCCTTTACCTTTATGACGCAGAAAGCGCCCGCGCCCAGGCAAAAGCCTCCGGCGAGCGGTGGATGAAGGGCGAGACGCTCGGAGCGCTCGATGGCATTCCGCTGACGTTGAAGGAGTTGATTGCAACGAAAGGCGATCCGGTGCCGCTCGGCACGAAAGCTGTCGACCTGGTGCCGGCGCCTGCCGATGCGCCGATTGCCGCCCGCTGCCGGGAAGATGGCGCGGTGATCTTTGCCAAGACCACATGCCCCGATTACGGCATGCTGTCGTCCGGGCTCTCGAGCTTCCACAAGCTCAGCCGCAACCCCTGGGATCTGTCCCAGAACCCCGGTGGGTCGAGTGCCGGCGCATCTGCGGCCGCGGCTGCCGGCTTCGGCCCCTTGCATATCGGCACCGATATCGGCGGCTCCGTGCGGCTTCCGGCCGGCTGGACCGGCATTTTCGGCTTCAAGCCCAGCCAGGGGCGCATCCCGGTCGATCCCTATTATGTCGGGCGCTGCGCCGGGCCGATGACGCGTACGGTGGAAGACGCCGCCTTTTCCATGGCAACGCTGTCGCGGCCCGACTGGCGCGATGGAACCTCGCTGCCGCCCAATGATTTCGACTGGCTGGATTTCGATGTGGATGTGCGGGGCCTGAAGATCGGCCTGATGCTCGATGCCGGAACCGGGCTTGCCGCCGAACAGGAGGTTCAGGATGCCGTGCTAGCCGCAGCCCGGCTTCTGGAGCAGGCGGGTGCCGAAATCGTGCCGGTCGGTCCGGTTATCACCCGCGCCATGCTGGACGGGCTCGACAATTTCTGGCGCGCCCGTTTCTGGGGCGATATCGAGGCGATGCCGCAGGCGCGCCGCGATACGATCCTGCCCTATATCTACGACTGGGCAAAGGGCGGCGCCGATGTCTCGGGCGTCGATGCCGTGCGCGGCTTCAACCAGACCATCGAAATGCGCAAGACCTGCGGCAAACTGTTCACGACGGTGGATGCGGTGATTTCGCCCACCAATCCCATCGTGTCCTATCCCGCCGAATGGGCGTCGCCGACCAATGATCCGGCAGCTCCCTTCGAGCATATTGCCTTCACCGTGCCGTGGAACATGTCGGAGCAGCCGGCCTCCTCGATCAATTGCGGCTTCTCCCGCTCTGGCATGCCGATCGGGCTGCAGATCGTCGGCCCGCGCTATGCCGACCAGTTTGTGCTGAAGCTGTCGAAGCTTTTTGAAACCCTGTTGGGCGGCATGCCGCGCTGGCCCGAGCCGCCCTTGGCCTGACGATCGTCGATCGATACCCCTTGGGACACCTGACGACTGATCCTTGCGTGCTTGATTTTGCGCAAGGATTGCTCGGTTCGCACAGTCCATAAAAAGAATGCGCGCAAGCGCCTGCTATGCAATCTTTGTCCTGTGGAACAAAACAGCAGCTTCGTCGTTGACGGGCGAACCACCGGGCGCCGGACGCATACGGACGGGGGCATGTTTTTCTGTCGCCGAATTTTTCAGTCTGTCGCGCGCACCGCAGTCCTGCCAGGCAATTGCCATTTCTCAAGGAGATCCCAATGTCCATGAATTCGCCGAATGAATTTCCGCGCACCGGCTCCCAGGCCGATATCGAACTGCAGTTGCAGCAGTTGCGCGAAGACATTGCAGCCCTTGCCCGCACGGTTGCCGCTGCCGGCTCTTCGAAGGCCGATGACCTGAAGAGCAAGGCCAAGCGCGCCTCGCATGATGCCATGGATGCCTCGGCCCAGATGATGGATGCAGCCAAGGCGCAGGCCCTGTCGATGGAGCAGGACCTGGAGCGCCAGATCCGCTCCAAGCCGCTGCAGTCGGTCGCCATCGCTGCCGGCGTCGGCTTCCTGTTCGCGCTCCTGTCGCGCCGCTGATCATGGGCGGTCTTGCCCCTCTAATCGCCTCGCTGGTGTCGATGGACATGCGGTCCACCGTGCACCGGCTTCGACGCAACACCGTTCTTTACGCCATTGCAGCGCTCTTCGTGCTGACGGCCTATGGGGCAGGCGTTGCGGCCTTTGCCGTCTATCTTGCCACCATGATGAGCATTGTGGCGGCCCTTGGCATTGTGGCGCTTCTGGCGCTTGCCGTGGCTCTTCTCGTCTTCAGCATTGTCCTTTTGAAGAACAGGGCGGACGAGCGGCGGCGGCGGGAACAGGCCGCCGGCAACCGCGCGCTGATGATCACGGCGGCTGTCTCGGCCTTGCCTATCCTCCTCAAATCCCGGCCGCTTGCTGCCGCGGCAGTGGTGAGCGGCCTTGCGCTTCTTGTCACGCGCTTTATGGGAGCAGGCTCGGATAACGAGGCTGAGCCAGGCGCCTGACGCTGATCAAGACCAAGACGATGATGGCCGGCGTCCTCAGATGAAGGGACGCTGGCCTTCGTCCGTCGGACGCCAGCCGGCAATGTCGAACAGCCTTTCCCTCTCCAGCACTTCCGAGCCTCGGTCGAGCCAACGCAGGACATTGGCATCCGACAGCCGGCGCAGCGTCTTGTTGGTATGAACCAGCGACAAGCCGAGCGTATCGGCCACATGCTGCTGCGTCAGCGGCAGGATCTTCGCTCCGTCCTCGTTGAAAATGCCCGTCACATGGGCGCGGTGATCGAGGAAGGCGAGAAGATAGGCCGCCCGCTCCAGCGCCGTGCGCCGGCCGATGCTGAGCAGGTGTTCGTCCAGCATGGATTCTTCGCGGGAGGCGATCCAGGTGAGGTCGTAGCCGAGCGAGGGGTGCTTTCGAAACAGCGATGTCAGCCTGTCGCGTTCGAAGATGCACAGCGTCATGCGCGTCAGCGCCTCCACCGAATGCAGCATTTCCCGCATCAGATTGCCCTGCAGGCCAACAAGGTCTCCAGGCAGGATGTAATTGAGGATCTGCCGGCGACCATCCTCAAGGATCTTGTAGCGAAAGCCCCATCCGGCCAGTACCGTATAGAGCTGCGGATGCATCTCGCCTTCCACGATGATCGTGGCGCCCGGATCGACGGCCAGCTCCCCGATCTTGAAGGTTGATACAAAGCCGAGTTCTTCCGGCGTGAAATCGCGGAAATTCTCACGGCGACGCAAGGGACAGAGGTTGCAGGGGATGCGGGGAGGACTGAATGGTTTCATTTGAGCCATGAAGGGACCGGAGACGCGACAAGTTGCTCCATCCTAGCTCAAGAATGCGACACGGCATGTGTCTTTTTTAAATGACCCTCATGATTGGGAGTGATCTACGCCTTGGCTCACGTCATCAATCGGGAACCACCGTGTGCATGTCCTCATTATCGACGTCGAATATCTCGTGGCTCTCGAGGCCGAACAGGTCTTGACCGAAAAACTGGGCTATACAGCCGAAATCGCTGTGCCTCGCGAGATCGCGCACGCCTTGGAAAGCCGACCATTCGACGTGCTCTTCCTCAACGCCTCGCTTCTGACGCCACCTGTCGAGGATGCAATCCGTCTGCGCCTGTCGGAAGGCGCCGGCGTGGTTTTTTCATCGGTCGATCGCATGGTCCAACGCGGCGTGCCGGGATTTCCCGGCATTCCGGTGATTGCGCGTCCATTTGATGATGAGGAACTTGTCGCTATGGTGCAGCGGGCGGCACAGCAGACGATCGGCTTTATCGCGTCAACTGCCGAAGGCGCGTGATGTAATTGCAGCATCGCCCGGATCCGGGCCGAAATCGCTTTCCCCGGAAACGCCCAGGATTTCCTGCAATCGCGAGCGGGCACGCGAAACGCGGCTCTTGATGGTGCCGACGGCGCATCCGCAGATGGAAGCGGCTTCCTCATAGGCAAAGCCTGCGGCGCCGACCAGAATGATGGCTTCGCGCTGGTCGTCGGGCAAAGTATCGAGGGCCTTGCGGAAATCCTGCAGGTCCAGGCGGCCATATTGTTCCGGGTGAACGGAAAACCGCTCGCTGAACAGGCCATCGGTATCTTGCACTTCACGGCCACGCTTGCGCATCTGGCTGTAGAATTCGTTGCGCAGGATCGTAAACAGCCAGGCGCGCATATTGGTGCCGGCGGTGAAGCTGCCCTGGTTTGCCCAGGCCTTCATGATCGTGTCCTGAACCAGGTCATCGGCCTTGTCATGGCGCCCGGTCAGTGAGACGGCAAAGGCGCGCAGATTGGGCAAAGATGCCAAGAGGTCGCGCTTGAAGGCGCGATCGACGTCCTCGTCCTTGCTGGTCATTTCGTTTTTACCGCCTTGGCGTTTTTCTCCGCCTCATCGAGACGCTCAAGAAGCTCCAGAAATCGATCCGGAATACCTTCCTCTTGCACAGCGTCGTAGAATTCCCGTAGCTTTCGGGAAATCGACGCGTTCGGCTGCATTGCGCCCGGCCGGAAGTTGTTCGATTGTGCTGTTGTCATCTTATCTTTGTTTCTGGTCTCGTCGTCACTCATCACAGGCGCCTGTTGCGATATCGTTCCGTTAAATGCGTGGGCTGAAAAAAAGTTCCCATGTCTCGGAACTTTTTTTTGCCGCATCCGTTGATACCACGTTAATTGCCCATTGGGCATCAGGGGAGATTCTGAATGTCACTTACCTCACGCATTGCGTCCCACCTTCCTTACCTGCGCCGCTATGCCCGCGCGGTCACAGGATCGCAGACCTCGGGGGACGCATATGTCGCTGCGGTCTTGGAGGCATTGATTGCAGATGTTTCCATTTTTCCGGAAACGTCCAAGGACCGCGTTTCGCTTTACAAACTGTTTGTCGCCATTTTTGGTTCCACCTCAATCGAGATCCGCCCGATCGAGTCTCCCTTTGCCTGGGAACAAAGAGCCGTCGCAAATCTTGCCAACCTGCCGTCGCAGGCGCGCCACGCGTTTCTGCTGATTTCGGTGGAAGGGTTCACCATCGAGGAAACGGCCGAGATTCTGGGCGTCAGTGCCGAGGAAGCTACCCGCCTTCTCGATGAGGCCTCGCGCGAAATTTCACGGCAGGTCGCGACCGAGATCATGATCATCGAAGACGAGCCGCTGATTGCGCTCGATATCGAGCAGATGGTGCAGGATCTTGGTCACCGCGTCACCGGCATTGCCCGCACCCACAAGGAAGCCGTGGCGCTGTTCCAGACCTCGCAACCAAAGATGGTGCTTGCCGATATCCAGCTTGCCGATGGCAGCTCGGGCATCGATGCCGTCAACGAGATCCTGAAATCATCGAGCGTCCCGGTCATCTTCATCACCGCCTTCCCGGAGCGGCTTTTGACCGGCGAACGGCCTGAGCCGGCTTTCCTGGTCACCAAGCCTTTCAACCCGGACATGGTGAAGGCCCTGATCAGCCAGGCGCTGTTCTTTAACGACACCGTCAAGGCCGCCGCTTGATTTTCGACAAAACGCGCCGCTCCTGATGATGGCATGACAGTTTTCCGGAACATTCCCTGCGGCGATGCGTTCAGTCGCTGCGAAATTCACCGGAAGCTGCTCTGCCATTTCAGTCGCGGGGCGTCTTACCAGATAAGAAGGCAGGTCTAGACGTTGATTATAGTATTCGGGTCACATCCTGTGGCCCAGATCTTGCGTCCACTCCTGCCTTCCCTGTCTTTTATTCATTGCCGTTCGGGTTGTTCCTGAGGGGCGTAGGTCCTATAAGGTGTTGCATTGGCCGGGCTGCAAGTTCCACGGTCAATCGGAAAGGGCGGAGTAAAATTGTTGTCACATCAGCTGACATGGCAACAGGCTGGTGAGAGTGACGACAAGTTGCGTGAGTTTTTCATGCCAGCCCTTGTCGATCTCGGAGCGAGCGTGATCATCCAGGATCTCGACCGCAATTACCTGTTCGTTACCAATCTCCCGTCCGTATGGTCTGCCGGTTTGGCCGAATCCCCTAGTGACAGCAGCCTTTTTGGTGGTGATATCGCCGAAAAGCTGAAGATGCTGAAGGATGGCATCACCGAACCGGGCCAGAAGAAGCATCTCGAGATTTCCGTCAATTCCGACGAGATTTATGAGTTTCGCGTGCAGGCGGTCGCCTTGGCGGCGGGCGGCGTGCACCTGGTCACCACCATCGTCGATCGGTCGGAAGAGCGCCATCGCGAGCGTTTGCTGCGCGCATTGTTGCGCGAGGTGAGCCATCGCTCGAAAAACCTGCTCGCCATCATCCAGAGCATCGCGCTGCAGACGGCCCGTTATTCCGTCTCGCTCGACATGTTCCTGAACAAGTTTCGCGGTCGGCTCTATTCGCTGTCGCAGTCGCAGGATCTCATCACCGATTCCAGCTGGCGCGGTGCTTATTTCTTCGAGCTTGTGCGCCAGCAGACGGACAAATATCTGCCGGAACACCAGCAGCAGGTGAAGGTGAGCGGCGACGACGTGCTTCTGTCACCCAATGCGTCGCTGCATCTGGGACTTGCTTTGCACGAGTTGATCGTCAACGCCGTCAGCCACGGATCGCTGGTCAAAAGCGGTCGCGCCATCGCCATCAGCTGCAACCGTGTCCAGGCCAATGGCCAGGATTGTCTGGAAGTGCGCTGGGAGGAGGGGCTTGCGCTCGTCGCCGGCCGTCTGGATGCGCGCGAGGAAGACAGCCTGAAGGCGCATTTCGGCAGCACCGTGCTGGAACGGGTCGTGCCGGCCTCCGTCAACGGCAAGGCGCATTACGTCATTACGCCGGAGCGCATCAGCTACAGCCTGGTGTTCCCGCTCGAGCACGCCTCCGAATAGGAGCGCCGCACCCTGTGTGCGGCCTGCCTTTGAGGCGAAACCAAATTTTCCTTCATGAGATGAGATTGCAAGCCCGCAGCGGTCGCACGGTATCTGCAAGAAAGCAGTCGCATCACGGATGCTGCCGGGCATAAAAAAACGGTCTCGATTTCCGGGGAAATCGAGACCGTTGGTCTCTTCGAGGGGGATGAAGAGGCATCTGGAAGCTTGAAGGGCGGGGGGACGGGGGCGCTTCCAGATGTACTAAGAACGGGCATCCCGTCTGTTGGTTCCGCGCCTCTGCAAAAAAAATCTCCTTTTTATTATTTCGCAAAAAAAGCTGGCCGGATGGCAGAAGCGCCCCGGCGGGGCGCTTGAGGATGAAAGCCGCGACCGCCTCAGCGTGAGACGGTGCGCGGGTCCAGCGCATCGCGGATGGCATCGCCGACATAGTTGATGCTGAGCACCGTGAGCGAAATCGCAAGCCCCGGCCACATGACGCGGGAAGGGGTGATCTGCAGAAAATTCGTGCCGTCAAACAGCAGGCGCCCCCAGGTCGGAAAGTCGGACGGGAAGCCGAGCCCGAGGAAGGAGAGAGCGGATTCGGTGATGATCGCCGCGGCAATGCCGAGCGTTGCCGAGACCATGATCGAGGAGAGCACATTGGGCAGAATATGCCGTAGCACGATGCGGTATTCCCGCATGCCGCTACTCTTGGCCGCCAGGATGAATTCCTGGCTTTTGACCGCCAGCACATCGCCGCGAACGATGCGGGCGGTATGCATCCAGCTGGTAATGCCGATGACGAAGACGATCAGGATGAAGATGCCGGTTTCCGGGCCGAAGGCGGTGCGCAGCGTGTCGCGAAACAACAGGATGATCACCAAAAGCAGCGGCAGCAGCGGCAGGGCGAGAAAGAGATCGGTCAGCCGCATCAGCGGCCCGTCCAGCCGGCGGAAGTAGCCGGAGAGAACGCCGATGAGTGTGCCGAGCAGCAGCGAGAGCAGCATGGCGGTCATGCCGACCGCAAGCGAGATCTGCCCCCCGGCCATCACCTGCGCCAGCATGTCGTGGCCGAGATTGTCGGTGCCGAACGGGTGCAGCAGCGACGGCCCCTGGTTCTTGGCACGGATGTCGATCTTGTTCGGGTCGATGGTGTGGATCAAGGGCCCGACATAGACGATGAGCAGGATGGCGATGAACACGATGAGGCCGGCGACGCCGCCCTTGTGGGCACCGAACTTGCGGCGAAACAGCGCCATCGGCGTTTCGTTGGCCGCGCGGGTATCGGCCAGCGCGGCAGCGGCTGTGTCAGTCATAGCGGATCCTCGGGTCAAGGATGCCGTAAAGCACATCGGCAATCAGGTTGAACAAAACGATGAGGACGGCAAAGATGAAGGTCAGCGTCTGCACGAGCGGAATATCGGCGCCCTGCACGGCGGTGATCAGCAACTGGCCAAGGCCGTTCACGCGAAAGATCTGCTCGGTGATGATGGCGCCGGAAAAGATCGTCGGCACGCCGAGCGCGATGACGGTGACGACCGGGATGAGGCTGTTGCGCAGCACATGCACCAGAAGCACCGTCTTTTCCTTGACGCCCTTGGAGCGGGCGGTCCGCACATAGTCCTGGCTGAGATTGTCCAGCATGGAGGCGCGCACGAAGCGGGTGATCTGCGAGGCATTGTAGAGCGCAAGGACAAGAACCGGCAGGAACATCTGCCGGATCTGGGCGATGAAACTCGACCAGTCCCGGACGACAAGATTGGTGTCGTAGATCGACGGGAACCATTGCAGCCAGGAGGAAAAGATGACGATCAGGAGCACGCCGGTGAAGAAGGTCGGCACCGAATAACCGACCATGGTGACGAAGGTGCCGACCTGGTCGAAGATCGAATACTGCCTATAGGCGGAGATGACGCCGACGGGGATAGCCAGCAGAATGCCGAAGACATAGGCCATGCCAACGACCCAGAGCGTCTGCGGCATGCGCTGGATGATGAGATCGACCACCGGGCTGCGGGTGGCCCAGGACAGCACGCGCATGCGGTTGCCATCGCCGAACTGCCAGCCGGTCATCTGTTCGAGGATGTTGAGCGGTTCATTGACGAAGAACTGCTGCAGCCATTTCAGGTAGCGAAACAGGAAGGGCTGGTCGAGGCCCATGGCGGCGCGGATCTGTTCGCGCACTTCCGGCGGAATGGTGAGCGGCAGATCGCCGAGCGGATCGTTGGGCGCCAGATCGAGCAGCGCAAAGATAACGAAACTGATGACAAGCAGCGTCGGTACGGCAAACATCAGTCGCCGGATCGTATAGGTAAACATTCTGTGGTCTCCAGGCGGTCGCGGAGAAGCAAATGCCGGTTCCGCAGGACGCGGAACCGGCGCTCAGGGCGTTACTTCTTGCGGGACCAGTCTGCGACGTTCCACAGTTCGGAATCCCAGGCATTCATCCGCACGCCCTGCAGCGTGACGGCCGTGGAGGAAATCTGGCCACGGTGAATGAGGGGGATGTGGGCGCCTTCGGCCGTCAGCATGTCATTGGCCTTCTTGGCCAGTTCCGCGCGCTGCTTGAGGTCGGAGGTCTTCGACAGTTCGGCGACGATCTTGTCATAGTCCGGGTTGCAGTAGCGTGGCATGTTCTGGCCCTGCCAGCCATTGGCGGGGGCCGGGATCTTGTTGCAGAGCCATTCGGTCAGGTATTTTTCCGGATCGGTGCCGTCGAAGTTGTTGGTGTACATCTCGACGTCCGCATAGAACTTCTGGAACGTATCGGGGCTTGCCGGATCGCCGCCGAAGAAGACGGAGGCCGAGATGTTGCGCAGCTCGCTTGCCACGCCGATCTGCTGCCACCAGTCCTTCACGAGCGCCTGGGTGCCCTGGCGCACGGAGTTGGTCGAGGTCTGGTAGAGATAAGACAGCTTCACGCCGTTTTTGGCGCGGATGCCGTCGCCGCCCTTCTTCCAGCCTGCATCGTCGAGCAGCTTGTTGGCGCCGGCGATATCCTGCTTAAGGCACCAGTCATTGGCGGTGGAGATGTAGATATCCGGGGCCGGGACGATGTTGCAGGTCGGCTTGCCGGCCGCGCCATAGCCCGCTTCGTTGATGATGTCGCGGTCGATGGCCATCGACAGCGCCTTGCGCACGGCCGGATCCGACAGCGACGGATGCTTGCCGCCTTCGACGGTGGAGCGCTTGTCGCCGAGCGCCGGGTCAGGATTGGTCCAGTTGAGGTTGATACGCTCGACCTGCGTGCCGAATGCGGTCACCAGCTTGCCCTTGCCGGCCTTCATCATGGTTTCGAGCACTTCCGGCTCGACCTGCATGTTCCAGCCATAGTCGAATTCGCCGGTTTCGAGAACCGCACGGGCGGCCGATGCCGCATCGCCGCCGCCCTTCAGCGTCACGGAGGCAAAGGCGGGCTTCGCCGCATCGCGGAAATTCGGGTTGGCGACGAAGGTGATCACGTCGTTCGGCTTGAATTCCTTCACGACAAAGGGGCCGGTGCCGATCGGGCCGAAATTGGCCGCGGTGCAGCCCGGGGCCTTGGCGCCGACGCAATCCTTGAACTGAGCCTTCTGGATGACCGGCGATTGCGCGCCGACAAAGGCGCCATAGGGATAATATTTCGGCTCTGCGAAGGAGACTTTCACCGTCTGCGGATCGACTGCTTCGACCTTGGTGATGCCTTCATACTGCGCTTTCTGGGCGCAACCGCCATCCGGGGCGGTGCAATACTGCCAGGTAAAGACCACGTCATCGGCGGTAAACGCGCTGCCGTCCGACCACTTGACGCCCGGCTTTATCTTCCAGGTGATGCTCTTCATGTCGGAGGCGACGCCGCCATTGGCAACGGTCGGGATTTCGCTCACCAGCCACGGAACGAGTGTGCCCGTCTCGTCGTAGCGAGCCAGCGGCTCGATGACCATGGAAGAGCTGTAGACTTCTTTGGTGCCACCGGAGAGATACGGATTGAGGGTGGAGACCGCCTGCCAGAACAGGATTTTCAGGTCGCCATCGGTTCCTCGCTGCGCCTGCGCTGCGCCGCCAAGCGCCAGTGCCGCCACCGTACCGGCAAGCAGGATTTTCAAGCTCTTCATTCTTTTCCCCTTGAAGATGTTTTTGAGTGATTGTCGGCCGCGCCTCGGCCCTGGTCTGCCAGACCGCATCGCCACCGCGCTGTTTCCTCTCAGCGTGATGGCGAATTTCGTTGATCGCCTCCTGGTATGACGCGCATCCGCCATGGCCTTGTTCGGCTCGTTTGGCAGGATGTGAACAAATTTTAAGCTATCTAAACACAAGCCTAAATTACGTTCAAGAACGAAAATTGAAGCTTGCAAAAACACTGAAGGACGTCGCAATATCGGCGCCAGATACGGGAAACAGCTGAAAAGACAGACGAGGGTGCATCAATGCCAGTTCTCAATCGCGCTGCCGAAATGCAGGAAGAGGTAGCCGGATGGAGACGCCATCTCCATGAAAACCCGGAGCTTTTGTATGATGTCATCCAGACCGCCTCGTTTGTCGCTGAAAAGCTGAAGGCCTTCGGCTGCGACGTGGTGGAAACCGGCATCGGCCGCACCGGCGTCGTTGGCATCATCAAGGGAACGCTCGGAGAGGGGCCGGTGATCGGCATGCGCGCCGACATGGACGCGCTTCCCATCGTCGAAGACACCGGTGTCGCCTGGGCGTCGAAAACCCCCGGCAAGGCGCATTCCTGCGGCCATGACGGGCACACGGCCATGCTGCTCGGGGCCGCACAGTATCTGTGCGAAACCCGCCGTTTTGCCGGCTCCGTCGCCGTGATCTTTCAGCCCGCTGAAGAAGGTGGCGCTGGTGGTCTGGCCATGGTGGAAGACGGCATGATGGAAAAATTCGCCATCAAGGAAGTCTATGGCATGCACAACATGCCCGGCCTGCCGGTCGGCGATTTTTCCATGCGCAAGGGCGGCGTAATGGCCGCGGCCGATACGTTCGAGATCGTCGTGAAGGGTAAGGGCGCCCACGCCGCCCAACCGCATGTTTCGATCGATCCGGTTTTGACATCGGCCCATATCATCATCGCGTTGCAGTCGATTGCCTCGCGCGCCGTCGATCCCTTGAAATCGGTCGTCGTCTCCGTCACCACCACCCATGGCGGCGATGCCTATAACGTCATCCCGATGGAGGTGAAGCTCACCGGAACGGTGCGCACGCTCGACCCTGAAGTGCGTGATTTTGCTGCAAAGCGCCTTGTGGAGGTGGCCGAAGGCACGGCGCTTGCGCATGGCGCGGTGGCCGAAGTCACCTATCATCGCGGCTATCCGGTCACCGTCAATCATCCGGACCAGACGGATTTTGCAGCCTCAGTCGCGGCCAATATTTCTGGCGAACAGCGCGTCGAAACCAATGCGCCGCCGAAAATGGGCGCGGAAGACTTTTCCTACATGCTGGAAGCCCGGCCCGGTGCCTTTGTCTTCCTTGGCGTCGGTGCCACGGCCAATCTGCATCACCCGGCCTATGACTTTAACGACGAGGCGATCCCCTATGGCATCAGCTATTGGGTCACGCTTGCCGAAACGGCGCTGGCGGCCTGATTTGTCCCGCCCTGTATGCCCGCAAAGTTGAAGGAGATGCCTGTGTCTGACACCCATGTAAAACCGGCGGACGCAGCCGCAAGCCCGGTGCTGAAGGTCGAAAACCTCACCACCTCGTTCAGGGTCAATGGCCACTGGCGCTCGGTGGTGCGCAACATGAACTTTTCCATTGCCCCGCGCGAGACCGTGGCAATCGTTGGCGAATCAGGCTCGGGCAAGAGCGTAACCTCGCTCTCGCTGATGCGGCTTCTGCCGAAGTCGTCGAGCAAGATCGAGGGCAAGGTCACGCTTGGCGGGCGTGAACTTCTCTCCCTGCCGGAAGAGGAGATGCGCAAGGTTCGCGGCAACGACATCTCCATGATTTTTCAGGAGCCGATGACCTCGCTCAACCCGATCTTCCCGATCGGCAAGCAGATCGCCGAGGCCTTGACCGTCCACCAGAATATGTCCTTCAACGACGCCAAGGCGGAAGTGCTGCGGCTGCTCGACAAGGTGCGCATCCCCAATGCCAAGGGGCGTTTCGACGAATATCCGCACCAGTTTTCAGGCGGCATGCGCCAGCGCGTGATGATTGCCATGGCGCTGGCCTCGCGGCCAAAACTTCTCATTGCCGACGAGCCGACGACGGCGCTTGACGTGACCATCCAGGGCCAGATCCTCGATCTCATCAAGGATCTGCAGGAAGAGGAGGGCATGGCCGTTCTCTTCATCACCCATGACATGGGCGTGGTGGCGGAAATTGCCGACCGAACCATCGTGATGTTCCGCGGCGATACGGTCGAAACCGGCTCCACCGACGACATTTTCCATCGCGGCCAGCACCCGTACACCCGCGCGCTTCTGGCAGCCGTGCCGCGCCTCGGTTCCATGCAGGATCGCGCGCTGCCGGCGAAATTCCCCATTATCGACATCCAGTCCGGCGAAGCGCAGCCGCTCGTGGAGGTGATCGATACCGTCGACAAGGGTAAGACGCCGATCCTCGAGGTGAAGGATCTGACGACGCGCTTTGCCATCCGGTCCGGTATTTTTGGCCGCCAGACCGGCGCGGTTCACGCGGTGGAAAACGTGTCCTTCGATCTGTTTGCGGGTGAAACCCTCTCGCTTGTCGGCGAATCCGGCTGCGGCAAATCCACCACCGGCCGTTCGGTGACGCGCCTCGTCGAACCGACAAGCGGGCAGGTGACGCTCGACGGCTACAATGTGATGAACCTCGACCGCACCACGCTGCGCACCATGCGCCGGTCCGTGCAGATGGTTTTTCAGGATCCCTTTGCCAGCCTCAACCCGCGCATGAGTGTCGGTTCAGCCGTCATGGAGCCGTTCATCGAGCACAATCTTGGCTCCAAATCCGATGCCCGCGACAAGGCGGCCGATCTTCTGACGAAAGTCGGCCTGTCGCCCGACATGATGCGGCGCTATCCGCACGAATTTTCCGGCGGCCAGCGCCAGCGCATCGCCATTGCGCGCTCGCTGATGCTCGATCCGAAGGTCATCGTCGCCGACGAGGCGGTGTCGGCACTGGACGTGTCGATCAAGGCGCAGGTCTGCAATCTGCTGCTTGATCTGCAGCAGAGCCTCAACCTTGCCTATCTGTTCATTTCCCATGACATGGCCGTGGTCGAGCGCGTCAGCCATCGGGTCGCGGTGATGTATCTCGGAGAGATCGTCGAGATCGGCCCGCGGGCGGCCGTTTTCGACAATCCACAGCATCCGTATACGAAAAAGCTGATGGCGGCCGTGCCGGTGCCTGATCCGGCGCGCCGCGCGATCAAGCGCAACCTGTCGACCGACGAGATCAAGAGCCCGGTTCGCCCGGCCGGATACGTGCCGCCGGTGCGCAGTTATCGACAGGTTTCGGAGGGACATCTGGTCCAGGTGGAATAGGCCGGCGGCCCGCAAAGGGCGCCCCTCCGCTCCGGTGTAAGAGCGTCCCGCCTCTGTGCCAGCAGAAGGCGCGGGCGGACGGGCCATTTGACAGGATCGGCCCAATCATGCCAGCAACGAGCCTCAAGTGTTTGCAAGGGTTACCGGATGGCGAGGCGCTCGGATACGCAGGGTAGGCTGGACGACGCAGCACGCGCCGGATGGCTCTATTACGTCGCCGGTCGCACGCAGGACGAAATTGCCGCGGCCATGGGCATTTCGCGCCAGTCGGCGCAGCGCCTCGTTTCGCTCGCCGTTGCCGAACGGCTGATCAAGGTGCGGGTCGATCATCCGATTGCCGCCTGCCTCGAGCTGTCGGCCGCGCTGAAGGCGAAATTCGATCTCATCCATGTCGAAGTCGTGCCCTCCGACCCGGCCGGGACCTCGACCACCGTCGGCATTGCCGAAGCGGCCGCTGCCGAAATCGAGCGATGGCTGAAGAAGCCCGAACCGATCGTGCTTGCCATCGGCACGGGGCGCACGCTGAAGGCCGCGGTCGATCAACTGCCGCCGATGGAGTGCCCGCAGCACCGCATCGTGTCGCTCACCGGCAATATCGGCCCGGACGGCTCGGCGGCCTATTACAACGTCATCTTTTCCATGGCCGATGCCATCAAGGCGCGACATTTTCCTATGCCGCTGCCGGTCCTGTGCTCCTCGGCCGACGAGCGCGACCTTTTGCATCTCCAGCCCATCGTGCAATCCACCTTGAAGCTTGGCGCCATGGCCGATGTCACCTTTGTCGGCATCGGGGAACTGGGCGTCGATGCGCCGCTCTGTGTCGACGGCTTTCTGGCGCCGGACGAAATGACGAGCCTGATGGCCGCAGGCGCCACCGGCGAGATCTGTGGCTGGATGTTCGATCATGCCGGACGCCTTCTGGAGGATCCGATCAATGATCGCGTCGCCAGCGTTTCCATCCCGCCGCGCGAGAGCGGAACGGTGATCGGGGTGGCGCTTGGAAAGCGCAAGGAAAAGGCGCTCGCCGCCGCCTTGCAGGGCCGGCTGATCAATGGCTTGATCACGGACGAGGCAACAGCTGGGCATATGCTCAGCTTGTGAGCAAAATTTATTCAATTTAAAATCAATGACATGAGCGATTCCCGCTGCATTGCAGCGATGAATCCTGCTTGACATGTCGTGGGCTAAAATGAGTAATTGCCCACGAGCAAAGCGAATGCTCGCTGTATTCTTCTGGGAGGAAGACATGACATTGAAGACGATTCTGCTCGGCGCTGTCTCCGCGCTGGCATTCTCCGGCCTTGCCTCGGCTGAAACCCTGACCATCGCCACCGTCAACAACGGCGATATGATCCGCATGCAGAAGCTGACGGATGACTTCAAGGCCAAGAACCCCGGCATCGATCTGGAATGGGTGACGCTGGAAGAAAACGTTCTGCGCCAGCGCGTCACCACCGACATCGCAACGAAGAGCGGCCAGTACGACATCATGACCATCGGCACCTACGAGGTTCCGATCTGGGCCAAGCAGGGCTGGCTGCTGCCGCTCGACAAGCTCGGCGCCAATTATGATCAGGCAGACCTTCTGCCGGCGATCAAGGATGCCGTTTCGGTCGACGGCAAGCTCTATGCGGCACCCTTCTATGGCGAAAGCGCCATGATCATGTACCGCAAGGACCTGTTCGAAAAGGCAGGCCTTACGATGCCGGAAAACCCCAAGTGGGATTTCATCGCCGATGCCGCCCGCAAGATCACCGACAAGGGGTCTGAAACCTACGGCATCTGCCTGCGCGGCAAGGCCGGCTGGGGCGAAAACATGGCCTTCATCACGGCGCTCGCCAACTCCTTCGGCGGCCGCTGGTTCGATGAGAGCTGGAAGGCCCAGTTCGACCAGCCGGAATGGAAGCAGGCGCTCTCCTTCTACGTCAACCTGATGAAGGATGCCGGCCCTCCGGGTGCATCGTCGAACGGCTTCAACGAAAACCTCGCGCTCTTCCAGACCGGTAAATGCGGCATGTGGATCGATGCGACGGTTGCCGCCTCCTTCGTCTCCAATCCGAAGGAATCCAAGGTCGCCGACAAGGTGGGCTATGCGCTCTTCCCGACCTCCGGTGACCTGACCAACCACGGCAACTGGCTCTGGGCCTGGAACCTCGGCATTCCGGCCGGCACCAAGAAGGCGGAAGCGGCGCAGAAGTTTATCTCTTGGGCAACCGACAAGGCCTATACCGAACTGGTCGCCTCGAAGGAGGGCTGGGCCAACGTTCCTCCGGGCACGCGCACCTCGCTCTACACCAATGCCGAATACCAGAAGGCCGCACCGTTTGCCGCCATGACCCAGAAGGCCATGACGGCTGCCAACACGGCAAAGCCCACGGTCAAGCCGGTTCCCTATACCGGTGGCCAGTTCGTGGCGATCCCGGAATTCCAGGGCATCGGCACGGCTGTCGGCCAGCAGTTCTCGGCAGCGCTTGCCGGCCAGATGACTGTCGATCAGGCGCTTCAGGGTGCCCAGCAGCTGACCAGCCGTGAAATGGCCAAGGCCGGTTATCCGAAGAAGTAAGAGGCCTTAAGCCCTCTCTGCCCTGCCGGGCATCTCCCCCACAAGGGGGGAGAAACCGGGCTGACGCCTTTCGGCCTGCGTCACTGTTCCCAAGGGAACGCCGTGATGCGCCGGTCTTGTCCGGCACGGGTTGCGGCACGTGTCTCCCCCTTTGTGGGGGAGATGGCGGCAGCCAGAGAGGGCTCTTTTCCAGTTTCACACTCCAGACAGTAAGCCGGGGCTCCCATGGCAACGACCCACACCCATTCCGCAGCACGGCTGATGATGGCCCCGTCGGTCATCCTGCTTTTCGCCTGGATGGCCGTGCCGCTCGGCATGACGATCTATTTCTCCTTCCTGCGCTACAATCTTTTGATGCCGGGCATGGAGGAATATACGGGCTTCCTCAACTACCAGTATTTCCTCACCGATCCCGCGTTCTTCGCAGCGCTCACCAACACGCTTCTGCTGGTCGGCGGCGTGCTGTCCATCACCATCATCGGCGGCATCGCGTTCGCGCTTCTGCTCGATCAGCCGATTTTCGGGCAGGGCATTGTGCGCATCCTGGTGATCGCGCCCTTCTTCGTCATGCCGACCGTGTCGGCGCTGGTCTGGAAGAACATGTTCATGAACCCGGTGAACGGCCTGTTTGCCTGGATTTCCCGCAGCTTCGGCTTTGCGCCGCTCGATTTTCTGGCCTCTATCCCGCTTTTGTCGATCATCATCATCGTGGCCTGGCAGTGGCTGCCGTTTGCGACGCTGATCATGCTGACCGCTCTCCAGTCTCTCGATGAAGAGCAGAAGGATGCCGCCGAAATGGATGGGGCAGGGGCCGTCTCGCGCTTCCTCTATATCGTGCTGCCGCACATGGCGCGCGCCATCACCGTCGTCATTCTCATCGAGACGATCTTCCTTCTCTCGGTCTTTGCCGAAATCCTCGTCACCACCAATGGCGGACCGGGCACGGCCAGCACCAATCTCACCTATCTCGTCTATGCGCAGGCACTCCTGCAGTTCGATATCGGTGGGGCATCGGCAGGCGGCATCGTCGCCGTCATCCTCGCCAATATCGTCGCCATCTTCCTCGTGCGCCTTATCGGCAAGAATCTGGAGGCCTGATCCATGGCACGCAAGGTATCGACACGCCGCAAACTGATCATGAGCGCCATTGCCTGGACGCTCGGCATCCTGATCTTCTTCCCGATCCTCTGGACCTTCATCACCAGCTTCAAGACGGAAGCGGAAGCCGTGGCCTCGCCGCCGTCGTTCCTCTTCTTCCACTGGACGACGGAAAATTACGCGCAGGTTCAGGAGCGTTCGGATTATTTCCTGCACTTCATGAACTCGGTCGTGGTGTCGCTCGGCTCCACCTTCCTCGGTCTCCTCATCGCAATCCCGGCTGCCTGGGCCATGGCGTTTTCGCCGACCAAGCGCACCAAGGATGTGCTGATGTGGATGCTGTCGACGAAGATGATGCCGCCGGTCGGCGCGCTGATCCCGATCTACCTCATCTTCCGCGATGGCGGCCTGCTCGATACCCGCACCGGTCTCGTCATCGTGCTGACGCTGATCAACCTGCCGATCATCGTGTGGATGCTCTACACCTATTTCAAGGAAATCCCCGGCGAGATCCTGGAAGCGGCCCGCATGGACGGTGCATCGCTGCCGAAGGAAATCGTCTATGTGCTGACGCCGATGGCGGTTCCGGGTATTGCCTCGACGCTTCTCCTCAACATCATTCTCTCCTGGAACGAAGCCTTCTGGACGCTGAACCTCAGCGCCTCGAAAGCCGCGCCGCTCACCGCCTTCATTGCCTCCTATTCGAGCCCCGAAGGCCTGTTCTACGCCAAGCTTTCTGCCGCTTCGACCATGGCAATCGCGCCAATTCTCATCATGGGCTGGTTCAGCCAGAAACAACTCGTTCGCGGCCTCACCTTCGGTGCGGTCAAGTAGGCTGAGCGGTCAACAAGGAATAACGACGATGGGCAGTATTACCCTCCGCAATGTCTCCAAGGTCTTCGGTGAAGCAAAGGTCATCCCGTCGATCGACCTCGATATCGAGGATGGCGAATTCGTCGTCTTCGTCGGCCCGTCCGGCTGCGGCAAGTCCACGCTGCTGCGACTGATCGCAGGGCTTGAGGATGTCTCCGGCGGCGAGATCGTCATCGACGGCAAGCCGGCAACCGATGCGCCGCCGGCACGGCGTGGTCTTGCGATGGTGTTCCAGTCCTATGCGCTTTACCCGCATATGAGCGTGCGCTCCAACATCGCCTTTCCGCTGAAGATGGCGGGCATGGACAAGGCCGAGATCGATCGCAAGGTGGCCGATGCAGCAAAGGTGCTGAACCTTACCGATTATCTGGAGCGCAAGCCGCGCCAGCTGTCGGGCGGCCAGCGCCAGCGCGTGGCCATCGGCCGTGCCATCGTGCGCCAGCCGAAGGCGTTCCTTTTTGACGAGCCGCTGTCGAATCTCGATGCGGCGCTGCGCGTCAACATGCGGCTCGAAATCAGCGAGCTGCACCAGCAGCTGCAGACCACGATGATCTACGTCACCCACGACCAGGTGGAGGCCATGACCATGGCCGACAAGATCGTGGTCCTCAACAAGGGCCGGATCGAGCAGGTCGGCTCGCCGCTCGATCTTTACCGCAAACCGGCCAATCTCTTCGTGGCAGGCTTCATCGGTTCGCCGAAGATGAACCTGATCGAGGGGGCGTATGCTGAGGCGAAGGGCGCAAAGACCGTCGGCATCCGTCCCGAACACATGGTTCTTTCCCATGACAGTGGCAGCTGGACGGGCACGGTCACCATTGCCGAGCATCTCGGCTCGGACACGTTCATGCATATCGAGGTCGATGGCATCGGCACGGTGACCGCCCGCGCCAATGGCGATTTTGCCTGCCGCCACGGCGACCGCGTCTACATCACGCCGGATGAAAACCGGCTCTATCGCTTCGATGAGAAGGGGCTTGCGCTATGAGCGGAAGACTTCAGGGCAAATCCGCCATCATCACCGGTTCGGCCCGCGGCATCGGTCGCGCCTTTGCGGAAGCCTATGTCCGCGAGGGGGCAACCGTCGCAATCGCCGATATCAACCTTGAGCGTGCCGCGGCAACAGCTGCCGAAATCGGCCCTCAGGCCTATGCCGTGGAACTTGACGTGACGCAGCAGGCCTCCATCGAGGCGGCCGTGCGCGCTGTCGAGGAAAAGACCGGCGGCGTCGATATCCTTATCAACAACGCCGCCCTCTTTGACCTGGCACCCATCGTCGAGATCACCCGCGAAAGCTATGACCGGCTGTTTTCGATCAATGTTGCAGGCTCGCTTTTCATGCTGCAGGCCGTGGCGAAATCGATGATCGCCAAGGGCAAAGGCGGCAAGATCATCAACATGGCAAGCCAGGCCGGGCGGCGCGGCGAGGCGCTGGTCGCCGTCTACTGCGCCACCAAGGCCGCCATGATTTCGCTCACGCAGTCGGCCGGCCTCGATCTCATCCGCCACGGCATTAACGTCAATGCGATTGCGCCGGGCGTGGTCGATGGCGAGCACTGGGACGGCGTCGACGCGCTGTTTGCCCGCCATGAAAACCTGCCGCTTGGCGAAAAGAAGCGACAGGTTGGTGCGGCTGTGCCCTTCGGGCGCATGGGCCGCGCCGAGGACCTGACCGGCATGGCCGTGTTCCTCGCCTCTGCCGACGCCGATTATATCGTTGCCCAGACCTACAATGTCGATGGCGGCAACTGGATGAGCTGATGGCCCGCACGCGGGCGATCACGCTGCAATCTTACTCCCTGGGACCCTTCGAGGACCGCACCATGACTGTCAAAATCTCCCTCTCCACCCTCTCCGATGCAGCGGCCACGGCGGCTATCCCGGCCTATGATCGTGCGGCTCTTTCCGCCGGCATCCTGCATTTCGGCGTCGGCAATTTCCATCGCGCCCATCAGGCGGTCTACTTGGATGACCTTTTCAACGAGGGGTTCGATCATGACTGGGCCATCGTCGGTGCCGGTGTCCTGCCCTCCGACCAGGCGATGCGCAAAAAACTTCAGGCGCAGGATTTCCTGACGACGGTGGTCGAGCAGGACAACAACCGCACCGCCGCCCGCGTGACCGGGCCGATGGTCGATATCCTGCCGGTCGGCGATCAGGCAGCCATCATTGCAGCTCTCACCGATCCGAAGATCCGCATCGTCTCGATGACCATTACCGAAGGCGGCTATTTCATCGACGCCAATGGCGATTTCAACCCGGCGCATCCGGCCATCCGCGCCGATGCTGAAAATCCCGCCGCGCCGAAGACGGTCTTCGGCCTCATCATCGCCGGGCTGAAGGCGCGCCGCGAAAAAGGGATCGCGCCCTTCACCGTAATGTCCTGCGACAACATTCCCGGCAACGGCCATGTGACGGAAAATACCGTCTGTGGCCTTGCAAAACTCTCCGATCCGGATTTTGCCGCCTGGATCCACGACAATGTCGCCTTTCCCAATTCTATGGTGGACCGCATCACACCGGCCACCGGCGCCCGCGAGATCGATTTTCTGCGCAACACGTTCGAGATCGAAGACGGCTGGCCGGTCTTCTGCGAGGAGTTCAAGCAATGGGTGATGGAAGATCATTTCCCCGCCGGTCGCCCCGCCCTTGAAAAGGTCGGCGTGCAGTTCGTCGAGGATGTGGCACCCTACGAGCTGATGAAGATCCGTATCCTCAACGGTGGCCATGCGGCAATCGCCTATCCGGCAGCGCTTCTCGATATCCATTTCGTGCATGAGGCAATGGAACATCCGCTCATCCGGGCATTTCTGGAAAAGCTGGAAAAGGAAGAAATCATCCCCATCGTGCCGCCGGTGCCCGATACCAGCCTTGAGGCCTATTACGATCTGATCGAGCGGCGTTTCCTCAACCCGAAGATCGGCGACACCATCCCGCGCCTTGCACAGGATGGCTCCAATCGTCAACCGAAATTCATCCTGCCATCTACCGCCGACCGCTTGCAGCGCGGCGAAGATATCGTCGGCCTGTCGCTGGTGTCGGCTCTCTGGTGCCGTTACTTTGCCGGCACATCCGACAGCGGCAGGACGATCGTCTTCAACGATGCGAGCGCCGAAAAGCTGCAGGCGGCAGCGCTTGCGGCCAAAACCGATCCAATGGCCTTTCTGGCTTTCGATGAAATCTTCGGCGCCGTCTCCGGCTCGCAGCATTTCCGTGACCGGTTTGCCCATGCGCTTCAGACATTGTGGTCCAAAGGCACGGCCGCCACACTTCAGCTCTATCTCGAGGGCCGACTCGTCGGCTAGAGTGATGTCATGACGAACTCGGCGCCGCTGATAATCTTCGACTGCGATGGCGTGCTGGTGGACAGCGAGCCGCTGTCCATCCGCGTTCTGGTGGATGCGGTAAAGGCGCATGGCGTCGTCATGACGGAGGCGGAGGCCTATCGCCACTTTCTCGGCAGAAGCCTTGCAACCATGGTGTCCGTCCTCGACGAGACCTTCGGTGTCGAAGCCAACGAAGCATTTCTCGACCGGATGCGGGCGGATCTGTACGCCCGCTTCGAACAGGAACTGCAACCCATTGCCGGCATTGCCGCAGCGCTCCAGGCGCTTAATTGGCGGTTCTGCGTGGCCTCGTCCAGCCAGCCGGAGCGTATCCGTCTGTCGCTCGGCCTCACCGGTCTTGTCGATTTCTTCGAGCCGCATATATTCAGCGCCACCATGGTGAAGAACGGCAAGCCGGCGCCGGATCTTTTCCTTTACGCGGCAGAGCAGATGGGAGTGGCTCCGCAGCATTGCATCGTGATTGAGGACAGTCCCGCCGGGATTCTGGCGGCAAAACGCGCGGGAATGGCAGTGTTCGCCTTTACCGGCGGCTCGCATGCAGACCGGGAGGAGTACCGGGCAGACATCACGGCTCTGGCACCCGATGCCGAGTTTGACGCCATGTCCGATTTGATCCACCTTGTCCATAACCATATCGACGGTTGCAGCCGGTAGCAGCGGCGGGCGCACCATAAGCGCCATGTCTTGAGAAAATGGCTTTCAGGGATGATGGGGAATATGACCTGATGCGTGCGCACCTGGTGGCGGTCGATGTGGGGACGACCAGCGCGCGGGCCGGCGTTTTTACCCGAGACGGCAGGCTTCTTGCCAAGGCACGGCATCCGATCGTGATGCGCCGCGATGGCGATGCCTTTGCCGAGCATGATTCGGAAGACATCTGGCGGGCTGTGTGCCATGCGGTGCGCCAAGCGATCGGTGAAGCGGGTCTTGCCGCCAGCGATATTGCAGCGCTTGGTTTCGATGCCACCTGCTCGCTGGTGCTGCGCGATCGTGAGGGCGCCCCGCTTGCCGTCTCTCACCAGGGTGAAGATCGTTTCGATACGATTGTCTGGCTCGATCACCGTGCCGTGCTGGAGGCGGAACGGTTGAGCGCCATGGCCCATCCGGTGCTCCGGTTTTCCGGCGGTTCGCTCTCGCCGGAAATGCAGATCCCCAAGCTGATGTGGTTGAAGACGCATCTGCCCGACAGCTGGCAGCGGGCCGGCTATGCCTTTGATCTTGCCGATTTTCTCACTTGGCGCGCAACCGGCTCCAATGCGCGCTCGCGCTCCACCCTGACTGCCAAATGGAACTATCTGTCGCATGAAGATCCGGGCTGGCATGCCGGCTTCCTTGACGCCGCAGGCCTTGAGGATCTTGTTGAAAGGGCCTCCCTGCCGAAGGACACGCTTGCCGTCGGCGATGCCGCCGGCCGTCTCCTGCCAGAAGCTGCCGATGGCCTCGGGCTGGATGTCGAGTGCGTCGTGGCTGCTGGCCAGATCGATGCCTATGCCGGTGCACTTGGGGCTCTGGGCGCTGTTGCGGGGCATCCCGACATGGAGCGCAATCTGGCGCTGATTGGGGGAACGTCGAGCTGTCTGGTTGCGCTATCGCGCCAGCCGCTGCCGGGGCATAGTCTCTGGGGACCCTATTACGAGGCACTGCTTGCCGGTCACTGGCTGGTCGAGGGAAGCCAGTCGGCCACCGGCGCGCTTCTCGATCATATGGTGCGCATGCATGCGGCGGGCGGCGAACCGACGCCAGGCCTTCACCAACGCATCATCGACCGCATTGCCGTCCTGCGGGCCACCGAGGGCCATCGTCTCGGCGAGGGGATCGACATCCTGCCGGATTTCCATGGCAACCGGTCTCCGCTTGCCGATCCGCGCGCGACCGGCGTCGTGAGCGGGTTGACGCTCGATGCCTCCTTTGACGGGCTTTGCCGCATCTACTGGCGCACCTGCGTGGCGCTGGTGCTCGGCATCCGCCATATCCTGGAAACCATGGAGACGTTCGGTCACGGCTTCGACATGCTGCATGTGGCCGGAGGGCATGTGCAGAACCCGCTGCTGATCGAGCTCTATGCCGATATAACCGGTCACCCCGTGCGCGTGCCCTCTGCCCCGGATGCCGTACTCGCGGGCTCTGCGATGGCCGCGGCGGTTGCAGCAGGGCTTTACCCTTCGCTTGCCGATGCCGGACTTGCCATGGACCTTGGCGGCGAGATCCGTGCGCCCAATGCCGCGGTGCGCGCCGATTACGACCGTGATTACCGCAGGTTCCTCGCGATGCATCGCCACCGCGCCGAACTCGAAGCCATCACCTGACCGGCTGCTTATTGTTCGCGGCCCAGCGTGCACCTACATCCAGGTCCTCAACGGAGCCTGCCACGCATGATCTTTCAATCCGCGCGACTGTCCCTCTTGAACCTTTTTGCGCCGGAAACGCGCTCGGCCTTCTGGAAAGTGCTGGGGCTGACGATCCTGGTGCTGATCGGTCTTTGGTTTGCGCTGCGCGGCATCTTCATCGGTTATGTCTGGCCCTACTTTGCCGATCTTCTGCCGAGCGTGCCGGACTGGGCGGGCTGGCTCACCTTCATCTTTGCGATCCTCGCCGGCATCGGGCTGGCGCTTGGCCTTGCGCTGTTGATCGCACCGGTGACCGCGCTGATTGCCGGCCTGTTTCTCGACGATGTGGCCGAAGTGGTGGAAAAGCGCGACTATCCGAACGATCCGCCCGGCACGGAACTGCCGCTCGCGCGTGCCATGGTGGAATCGGTGCAGTTTCTCGGCGTGGTGATCATCGGCAACATCATCGCGCTGTTTCTGCTCTTCCTGCCGGGCATCAATCTCGTCGCCTTCTTTCTGGTGAACGGCTACCTTCTGGGGCGGGAGTTCTTCGAATTTGCGGCCATGCGCTTTCGCCCGCCGGTTGAGGCCAAGGCATTTCGCCGCAAGCACCAGGGCACGGTGTTTCTGGCTGGCCTGCTGATTGCCGGCTTTCTGGCGATCCCGATCGTCAACCTGCTGACGCCGCTGTTTGCCGCCGGCCTGATGGTACATCTGCACAAGGCCCTGAGCGCGCGCGATCCGTCATTCGCTGTTGCGGAGGGCATCCGCGCCCAGCATCTGCGCGGGTAGTTCGGCAAGCGGCACCGGCACGTCACAGGTCTTGGCCGGATAGCGACAGAGATCGGCAATCACGCACGCCTCGCATTCCGGCTTGCGGGCCTTGCAGGTGTAGCGCCCGTGCAGGATCAGCCAGTGATGGGCGTGAAACAGGTATTGCTTCGGAATGACCCGGAGCAGGTTTTCCTCCACCGCATCCGGCGTGCTGCCCGGGGCCAGCTTCAGCCGGTTGGCAAGGCGAAACACATGAGTATCGACGGCAAGCGTTGGAATGCCGAAGGCCATCGACATCACCACATTGGCCGTCTTGCGCCCGACGCCCGGCAGCCGCATCAGCTCTTCCCGGGTTTTCGGAACCTCGCTGCCGAATTCCTCGATCAGCAGGCGCGACAGCGCAATGACGTTCTTGGCCTTGTTGCGATAAAGCCCGATCGTCTTGATATGCTCGGTCACGCCCTCTTCGCCGAGCGCCAGCATCTTTTCCGGGGTATCGGCGATCTCAAACAGTTTTTTTGTGGCGCGGTTGACGCCGATATCGGTGGCCTGCGCCGACAGCGCCACCGCCACCACCAGCGTGAACGGGTTCACATGCTCCAGTTCGCCTTTTGGCTCCGGCCGTTGGATGCTGAAGCGTCGAAAGATCTCCTCGATCTCCGCCTTGCTATAGGCGGAGCGGGCATGCCTGCGGCTTCTCGCCGCGCCATTTGACTTTTGCAAGGTTTACCTATGGGATTGTGACGTCGAAATTGCCATTTAGCTTCTATGACAAGGCGCGCGAGGGAAGGCAACGTGGACAGGCTGGAGGATAACCCGGTTTTTGCAGCCGAGCTGACGCCCTATCGCTCGCTTGGGCGAAAGGGCTTTCGCATCTTGCTTGCCGTGAGCGGTGCCGTCTGCCTGCTGCATGGCCTGTTCTTCATGGCAACCGGCGCCTGGCCGATCGGTCTGTTCTTCGGACTGGATTTCTTCCTGCTCTACGGCGCTTTCTGGCTGAACTACCGCGCCGGCCGCGCCCGGGAGGAAGTCACGGTGTCGCGCACCAATGTCTTTATCCGCAAGTTCTCGCCGGCAGGGCGCATGGTGGAGCATCGGTTCAATCCGTTCTGGACGCGCTTTCGCGTGCGCCGGCATCAGGAATACGGCATCACCTCCATGCATGTGTGCGGCGAGGGGCGGCTGACGGATGTAGGCTCCTTTCTCAACCCGGATGATCGCGAAAGTTTCGCCAAGGCGTTTCGCGGGGCGCTCGCCACGGTGAAGCAGCGGATCTGAGGTCGGCGTGACGCAAGAATCGGGTGGCGTCTTTTGCCTGCCCGTGGTGAATTCATCCTCGACATGAGGACTTTTCCGATGAACGCCTTTTCGCCCATACCCGCCACCGACATCACACCAGAGGGTGAGGATTATGCCGTGGTCAAGCAGGTCATCGAACGCATCACGCTCGATTACCGCGACCAGCCGTCGCTCGAGAGGATCGCCGCCGACCTCGACCGCTCGCCGACCCAGCTTCAGAAGGTTTTCACCCGCTGGGCGGGCCTGTCGCCGAAAGCCTTCCTGCAGGCTGTGACACTCGATCACGCCAAGCGGCTGTTGGGGCACGAGCAATTGCCGCTTCTGGAAGCCTCCTATGAAGTGGGTCTTTCCGGTCCGGGCCGGCTGCATGATCTTTTCGTCACCCATGAAGCGATGAGCCCCGGCGAGTGGAAGGCCAAGGGCGGCGGGCTGACGATTTCCTACGGCTTCCACCCGTCGCCCTTCGGTTTGGCGCTGGTGATGGCAACCGACCGCGGACTTGCGGGCCTTGCCTTTGCCGATGACGAAGGGGGCAAGGCTGCCTGCTTCGAGGACATGGCCAAACGCTGGCCGAATGCCGTCTATGTCGAGGACCAGGCCGCAACCGCGCCCTACATCGCCCGCGCCTTCGATCCCTCTTGCTGGTGCGCGGAAGAACCGCTACGCGTGGTTTTGATCGGTTCGGATTTTCAGGTGCGCGTTTGGCAGAGCCTTTTGAAAATTCCGTTCGGCAAGGCCGTCACCTATTCGGACGTCGCCCGCGACATCGGCCAGCCGACGGCCAGCCGGGCGGTGGGCGCTGCCATCGGCCGCAACCCCATCTCCTTCGTCGTGCCCTGCCACCGGGCGCTCGGCAAAAGCGGAGCGCTCACCGGTTATCACTGGGGGCTCACCCGCAAGCGCGCCATTCTCGGCTGGGAGGCGGGCAAGGCGTGAGGGGCAAATTTTCTTTGTGCCGCACAGCCGGGTGTGAGAGACTGACCGCATGAAAACCTCGATTGACCTTCCTGATGACATCTCGCGCCGTATCGACCAACTGGCCGAACGGACCAGCCTGACGCGCAGCCGGATTGTCGAGGATGCACTTTCCCACGGACGCTCCCTTGCGTGGCAGGAAAAATGGATTGCGGGTGTCCAGGCCGGCATCGCGGATGCGGACAAGGACGAATTTGCCTCGCCGGCTGACATCGACGCGCTCTTGACCAGATACGATCAGGTCTGATCGCATGCAGGTCGTCTGGACGCGACGATCCATTGGAGAACTCACCGCCATCGGCGATTACATCGCCCAGCATAATCCGTCGGCTGCAGCCCGGGTCGTCAAGGATATCCATCGCAGAACCGTTCGGCTCCTGTCGGCCAATCCGTTCCTCGGTCGCCGTGGAGAGATCGAGGGGACGCGTGAACTGGTGCTGCCGAACCTGCCCTATATCGTCGCCTACCGGGTGCGGGAGGATCAGGTCGAAGTGCTGTTCGTGCAGCACGCGGCACGGGAATGGCCAGACGATATCTGAACGCCGTTGTCGTTCACTCCTTTGCCAACCCCAATAGCGCCCGTGCCGCCGCCTCGTCGGTAATCAGCGTGTTGCAGCCGATGCGGAGGATGGTGGCGCGAATGGCTTTTGCGCGGTGGGCGCCGCCCGAGGAGAGCACGATGTGACGGGCCTTCTTCAGCGTGTCGAGATCGACCGACATCACCCGCTCGTGGATCGGGTGTTCGATGGTGTGGCCCTCGGCATCGAGGAAGTTGAACATGGTGTCGCAGACGCAGCCGGCATCCACCAGCTCCTGCAAGGTGTCGTGGCTGATAAAGCCTTCCGACAGGGACGTGGAGTGCGGACCGATATCGCCGCAGGAGACGATGGCGAGATCGAGGTTTTCCGCCAGATCATAGAGCGTCTTCAACCCGCATTCCTCGATCAGCGCCCGCTTGGTGGCCACTGAATCGACCAGCAGCGGCGCGAGAAACATGTAGCACTCCGCCCCGAGCTGGCTTGCCAGCCGCCACGTATAGTCGATCGGATTGGTCTGGTGAACCGCAACGATGCCGCCGAGCAGCGAGACGACCTTGCAGTTTTCGCGCCTTGGCGGGCGAAAGCCGGAAAGCGATGCCGTCATGGTGCGGCCCCAGCCGACGCCGATGGTCATGTTGTCGGTCATCACTTCGGTGAGGAACTGCCCGAGCGCTAGGCCGACAGCCTTGGCAATGGCGCCCGCATCGTCGCTGTCGGGGGAGGGCACCACGACTGCTTCATCCAGCCCGTAGGCCTTTTCCAGCTTCACAGCGAGATCGACGCAATCGTCGATGCCTTCGCTGATCCAGATCTGCACTTCGGAGCGCTTGAGCGCCTCGTCCAGCAGGCGGATGACGGTGGAGCGGCTGACGCCGAGCTTTTCCGCCACGTCCTTCTGGGTCAGTCCCTGGTTGTAATAGAGCCAAGCGGCGCGCAGCCGGAGCGACGCGGCTTCCGAATAGGCGATATGCGTGTCGCGTCTGAGTTTCGCCACGGGTATGCGGATCCTTTTCCTCCTGAGGAGACAGGACTATCGATTGTGATGAAACAAATGTCAAATCGACTGGGCAAATGTCTTGACTTTTGCGCTGTGGACCGCAGATACTAAGGATAGAGAGGGGTGCAGTTTTTCCCTCAATTCCAATGCAACAAGTCAAGGATATTCCGGATGGCGTCCAAGCTCGAACAACTCCGTTCCATGACCACGGTTGTCGCTGATACCGGCGATATCGAGGCTGTGGCGCGTCTGAAGCCGGTGGATTGCACCACCAACCCGACCATCGTGCTCAAGGCGCTTGGCACGTCGATGTTTGCCGACGATGTCAAGGAAGCCGTCTCCTGGGGCAAGAAGCAGGGCGGCAATGAGGAAGCGGTGATTTCGGCCGTTGCCGATCGGCTCGCCATTTCCGTGGGTGCCGCGCTCTCCAAGCTGGTGCCGGGCCGCGTCTCGACCGAAGTCGATGCGGATCTCTCCTTCGATACCGAAGCGTCGATCAAGAAGGCGCATGGCATCATTGCTGCCTACAAGGAGCGCGGCATCGAGCGCGATCGCATCCTGATCAAGCTCGCCTCTACCTGGGAAGGCATCAAGGCTGCTGAAGTGCTGCAGACGGAAGGCATCGACTGCAACCTGACGCTGCTCTTCTCCAAGGCCCAGGCGATTGCCTGCGCGGATGCCAAGGCCTTCCTCATCTCGCCCTTCGTCGGCCGTATCCTTGACTGGTACAAGAAGTCGACCGGCGAGGATTACACCTCCGAAACCGATCCGGGCGTCATCTCGGTGCGCCAGATCTACAATTACTACAAGGCGAACGGCATCGAGACCATCGTCATGGGCGCCTCTTTCCGCAATGCCGGCGAAATCGAAGCGCTGGCCGGTTGCGACCGCCTGACGATCAGCCCGGCACTGCTCGATGAACTGGACAAGGCCGAAGGCACGCTGGAGCGCAAGCTGTCCCCCGACAACATCACCGAGGACGCCTTCTTCCCGATCGACGAGAAGAAGTTCCGCTGGATGCTGAACGAGGATGCAATGGCAACCGAGAAGCTGTCCGAAGGCATCCGCTCCTTCAACAAGGATCTGATCAGCCTTCGCGCCATGGTGAAGAAGGAACTGGCGGCCGCCTGATCGCAGTATCGCCTTGACCGATGACAAGCGGCTCGCCTTGACGGCGGGCCGTTTTGCGTTGGGGTCAGGGTGTCGCGACGCTTTGGCGGGCGCGGATCGAACTGCGGATAAAGGCAGCGATGAAGGTGGCGCTCATCAGGAGCACGATGGTGGGTGCCGGTGCGCTGTCGATGAAGAAGCTGAGATAAATGCCGAGGAAGGACGCAGTCAGGGCGATGGCAACAGCCACAAGCATCATCGTGTGGAAGCGCCGCGTCAGCAGGAAGGCGATCGCACCGGGCGCCACCAGAATGGCAACCGACAGAATGATGCCGACGGCCGTCAGCGCCCCGACAACCGTCAGGGACAGCACCGTCAGCAGGCCGTAATGCAGCAGTTTTACCGGCAGGCCGATGGCTTGCGCATGCTGCGGATCGAAAGCATGCACCAGAAGGTCCTTGCGCAACACGCCGAGAAAGATCGTGCAGCCAAGCGCAATCAGGCCGGTCTCCAGCAGGTCGGCCGGCGCGATGCCGAGCATGTCGCCAAACAGGATATGGTCAAGATGCACGTCGCTCTTGACGGCAACGAACATCACGAGGCCCAGCCCGAACATGCCCGAAAACACGATGCCGAGGACCGTATCCTCCTTGATGCGGCTGTTGTCCTTGAGGTAGCCGGTGGAGAGCGCACAGACGAGGCCGGCGGCGAAAGCCCCGAGCGACAGCGGCAGCGACAGCATGTAGGCGACCACCACGCCCGGCAGCACCGCGTGGGAAACCGCATCGCCCATCAGCGACCAGCCCTTCAGCACCAGCAGACAGGACAGCATGGCCATCGGCACGGCAATCATCATGGTGACGATAAAGGCATTCTGCATGAAGGGCAGCTGGAACGGCAGGATGGCCAGTTGCAGGGTCTCGCTCATGCCGGCTCCTCCAGGGCATGGGCGCGGCGGCGGCGCGCCGCGATCAGGCCGTGCTTGGGCGCAAAGACGAAGGCGGCCAGAAAGATCAGCGTCTGCAGCACCACGATGATGCCGCCGGTCGCGCCGTTGAGGAAATAGCTGGCATAGGCCCCGACAAAGCTGGTGACAGCACCGATGCCTGCTGCCAGCACGATCAGGCGCTGAAACCGGTCGGTGATGAGGTAAGCAGTGGCACCCGGCGTCACCACCATCGCAACGACAAGAAAGGCGCCGACCGTTTGCAGGGCGGCAACGGTGGAGGCAGCCAGCAGCGTGAAGAACAGCGCCTTCAAAAAATCCGGATGCAGGCCGATGGTGCGGGCATGGTTTTCATCGAAGAAGGCCACCATCAGGTCCTTCCATTTCAACAGCAGGATGACGAGGCTGATGCCGCCGATCAGCACAAGTTGCACGGTATCTTCCGGCGTGATGGCGAGGATATTGCCGAGCACGATGGTCTGGATGTTGACCGAGGTTGGCGACAGCGACACCATGAACAGGCCAAGCCCGAAGAAGGCGGTAAAGATCAGCCCGATAATGGCATCTTCTTTGAGCTTGGTGCGCTGGTTGAGAAACAGCATGGCAATCGCTGCAAGGCCGCCGGAGAGGAAGGCCCCGAGCGCGAAGGGCAGGCCCAGCATATAGGCGCCGGCAACGCCCGGCACGATGGCATGGGACAGTGCGTCCCCGATCAGCGACCAGCCCTTCAGCATCAGATAGGCCGAGAGAAAGCCGCAGACGCCACCCACCAGCGCGCTCACCCAGATGGCGTTCAGCATATAGCCATAGGTGAAGGGCTCAAGAAGCGTCTGGAGCATCCGTTGCCTCCTGCGGTGCCCGGGCCGCCGTCTTGCGGGTGCCATTGCCATAGGTCACATAGGGGCGTTCATCGTCGGTGATGACACGCACATGGCGGGCGTCCTCGTCGTCATGCAGGTCGCGGCCGCCGAGGACGAAGTGGCGCAGCACGCCGCCGAAGGCCTTTTCGAGGTTCTCCTCGTTGAACGTGTCCTGCGTCTTGCCATAGGCGATCACGGTGCCCTTGACGAAGACGGTGCGGTCGCAGAAATCCGGCACGCTGCCGAGATTGTGGGTGGAGACCAGCATGACGCGGCCTTCGTCGCGCAGGGATTTCAATAGCGCGATGATCTGTTCCTCGGTGCCGACATCGACGCCGGTGAACGGTTCGTCGAGCAGGATGACCTGGCCTTCCTGGGCAAGGGCGCGGGCGAGAAACACCCGCTTGCGCTGGCCGCCGGAGAGTTCGCCGATCTGGCGCTTGCGAAACTCCGTCATGTTGACCCGCTCCAGCGCCTCGATCACCATCTCGTGGTCGCGGCGCGAGGGGATGCGCAGGAAATTCATGTGGCCGTAGCGGCCCATCATCACCACGTCCTCGACGAGAACCGGAAAATTCCAGTCCACCTCCTCGGCTTGCGGCACGTAGGCGACAAGGTTTTTGCGCAGTGCCTGGGCCGCGCTCATGCCCAGGATGTCGACAGTGCCGGCAGAGAGCGGCACAAAGCCCATGATGGCCTTGAAGAGGGTGGATTTGCCGGCGCCGTTGACGCCGACAAGGGCCGTGATCGTGCCTTTGGGAACCGTGAAACTGGCCTGGCGCAGCGCCGTATGCCCATTGCGGTAGGAGACGGTGACGTTATCGACCTTTATGCCGAAGGCCGCCGGCTTCACCTTTCCCATCATCATTGCGCAAGACCTTTCGCAATCGTGCCGGTGGTGACTTTCAGAAGATCCAGGTAGGTCGGAACGGGGCCATCCGGATCGCTGAGACTATCGACATAGAGCACCCCGCCATAGGTTGCCCCTGTTTCCCGCGCCACCTGCTTTGCCGGATCGGGCGAGACGGTGCTTTCGGAAAAGATCACGCCGATCCTGTCGGCCCGCATGGCGTCGATCACCGCTTTCACCTGCTGCGGCGTTCCCTGGCTGTCGGCATTGACCGGCCAGAGATACAGTTCCTTCAGGCCGAAATCCCGGGCGAGATAGGAAAAGGCGCCTTCGCTCGTCACGAGAAAACGCTTGTTTTCAGGCAGACTGTTCAGCGTGTCGCGGATCGGCTGGACGGCCGCGCGGATCTTGTCGGAATAGGCCTTTGCATTGGCGGCATAGAGATCGGCATGGGCGGGATCGACTTTAGCGAGCGCCTTGCGGATGTTTTCCACATAGATCAGGGCGTTATCCGGAGACATCCAGGCATGCGGGTTGGGCTTGCCTTGATAGGCGCCGCCGGCAATCGCCATCGGCACCACGCCCTCCGACACCGTGACGCTTGGCACATCGCCCATGTTGACCAGGAATTTTTCAAACCACTGTTCGAGGTTCAGTCCGTTGCGCAGCACAAGGGTTGCATAGCGCGCACGCAGGATGTCGCGGGGCGTGGGCTGGTAATTGTGAATCTCGGCGCCGGGTTTGGTAATGCTTTCGACGTCGGCGGTGTCGCCGGCCACGTTCTTGGCCATGTCGGCGATAATCGTGAAGGTGGTGACCACCTTCGGCTTTTCCGCCGCGCTTGAAACAGCCGGGGCAAGGCTAAAAACGGTTATAAAACCGGCAGCGAGCATGCGCAGTAGCACGGATGTCATCCTCTAATGCAACTCATTTGCAATCTAACTTAGCCTCGCTTTTACCGATGTCAATGCTATTGCAAATCATTCGCAACTTCGTGACTTTCGCCTTAACGCCGCGCCCTGTCGCGGAATGGCGCATCGCGGCCAGTGAGATTGGCATGGGGGCTTAAAGCTTCTTCAAGAGTAATGAGAGAGGATGTCCACTCGGCCTTCAGGGCCTGTGTTTTGCGTTGAGGGGATTTGAGCATGCCGGAGGTCCGGGCGTGAAAGGCGTGAAGATACGACTGTCACGCACCCTTTGCCTGGTTCTCGGCGGCGTCGTTCTTCTCGGCGGCGGCAGCGGAGCCTTGGCGCTCTATATCGGTGCCGACAGACTTCTCGGCCCCTCCTACCTGGAAGTGAACGGGCTGCAATGCACCACGCTGCAGCTGGTGAAGATCAAACGCGATGGTCACTACTGGGTGCGCAAATATGTCTTCACCGATCAGGGCGACGGACCGGCGCGATTGAAGACCGCGCTTCGCGTGGCAAAGTCCGTGCAGGCGGCGGAAAAGGCGGATCTCGTCCAGATCAGCGTGCTGGACAAATCGGGGCCGACGCTGAGGGCGGGCATGCGCGGTCGCGCCATCGGGGCGCAGGTGGTTTATATTCCGACGCCATCCAAGGACGCGGATATTCCCGAACCCGTCTACTCGGCCTTCTATTTCGAAGGCCCGGCCTCGGCCAAGGGCGAGTATTTCGGAACGCGCATCGAGCCGACGCTGGGGGATATCGAAAAGATTGCAGCCAGCCTGACCGACAAGGCCGATTGCGTGTCACCGGTCATCGAAACGCAGCACAAGGACGATGGTCACGGTGCGCCGAAGGGCAAGAAGAAAGCCAAGGGAGGCGGCCACGACGCCGCAGCCGATGCCCATGGTGGTGGCGATGCCGGCCATGGCGGTGGTGCAGAAAAGCCTGCCGAAGGCCATGGTGGCACGCCGGTTGCCGGAGACGGCGACAAACCCGCAGCCGGAGGCGGTCATGGCGGGGAGGGCGGTGCACCGGCTGAAAAGCCCGAAGGCGGTGGCCTGATCAGTTCGCTGAAAAGCATGGTGTTCGGCAGTCCCGCGCCGCAGACGGCCGCCGCCGATGCGCAGTCCCATGGTGCGGGCAGCGGACCTGCGGAGCCAGGGGCGGCGCACGCGGCCGATGCGGCAAAAGCCGCGCCTTCCGCGCCCGAGCAGACCGCCGCCGCAGAAGCACCTGGCCTCTTTGCCCGCGCCAAGGCGATGATCTTTGGCAGTGACGCACCAAAGCCGGTTGTCGAGCCGGCCGCTCGTGCGCCGGCAGGTGCCCCGTTACAGGGGGAAGAGGCTGCTGCACCATCCGTTGCGTCCGCGCCGGCGCAGGATGGCATCGACCCGATGAAGGTGGCCGCGCCACACGTGGATGGATCGCACGCGGCTGAACCGGCATCGGTGACCAACGATGCCGCGCCCGCACCGAAAGCGCCCACCGTCGCCCACTGATCCCGTCTCTGTTATTTCTTGTCCAAATGCTGGACAGCAAAACGGCCCGCCAATGGCGAGCCGTGATCATCAGTCCGTGCGGTTCTGATCAGTCCGCCTTGTTGCGGCGGGCCGGGAAGAGAATGATGTCGCGGATCGAGGGCGAATTGGTGAGCAGCATGATCAGGCGGTCGACGCCGATGCCAAGGCCACCGGCCGGCGGCATGCCCTGGTCGATGGCATCGAGGAATTCGTCGTCGAGCTGCTTGTCCTTCTCGCCGCGGGCATGTGCCTGTTCCAGCTGCTCTTCCATGCGGCGGCGCTGCTCTTCCGGATCGTTGAGTTCGGAAAAGGCATTGCCGACTTCCCAGGCATTGCAATAGGTCTCGAAGCGTTCGACCAGACGCGGCTCGCCCGGCACTTCCTTGGCAAAGGGAGAAATGTCCTTCGGGAAATGCGTGACGTGAGACGGTTGGATCAGCGTGCCTTCGACCTTTTCCTCGAAGATGAAGGCGAGGCACTCGCCCCAGGTCCAGTCCTTTTCGACCGCAAAGCCGGCAGCCTTGGCGGCCGCGCGCGCTTCCTCGTCGGTCTTGATCGCCAGGAAGTCGATGCCCGTTGCATCCTTGACGGCATCCGGCATGGGCACGCGCTTGAACGGGCCCTTGAAGGAGAGCGTCTTGTCGGCAAAGGCGACATCCGTCGTGCCGTGGATCGACAGCGCCAGTGTTTCGAACAGGCGTTCGACCAGGCCCATCATGTCCTCGTAGTCGGCATAGGCCCAGTAGCACTCCATCATGGTGAATTCAGGATTGTGCCGGGTGGAAACACCTTCGTTGCGGAAGTTGCGGTTGATCTCGAACACCTTGTCGGAGAGACCCGACACCAGTGTGCGCTTCAGGAACAGTTCCGGCGCGATGCGCAGGTACATGTCCATCTTCAGCGTGTTGTGGAAGGTCTTGAACGGATCGGCGGTTGCACCGCCATAGACTGTCTGCAGCATCGGAGTTTCCACTTCGAGGAAACCTTCGCCTTCCAGGAAGCGGCGGAAGCCGGAAACGATCTTCGAGCGCTGCTGGAAGCGCAGTTTGCTCTCGTCATTGCTGAGGATATCGAGGTGGCGCTTGCGGTAGCGCAGTTCGATGTCGGAGACGCCATGCCACTTTTCCGGCATCGGCAGCAGCGACTTCGTCAGCATGGTGATTTCATGCGCGTTGATCGTCAGCTCGCCGCGCTTGGTGCGGCGCACGATGCCTGTCACGCCGATGATGTCGCCGATGTCGATCATCGACAGCATGTCGCGGGCGGCTTCCGGTGTCGTGTCCTTGTGGGAGAAGATCTGCACCTTGCCCGAGGCATCGCGGATGTCCATGAACATGCCGGAATTGCGCGAGGAATAGACGCGGCCGGCAACGGTCACGACGTCCTGCGTTTCCACGTCCGCTTCGAGGCTTTCGTATTTTTCCGAAAGCTCCGCATTGGTCAGCGTCCGGTGGAAATGCGCCGGATAGACGTCGCCGATCTTTTCGCGCAGCAGCGCCAGTTTCTGGCGGCGCACCTGCGTGGCGTCGGAGGAGAGGGCGGTTTCGGTCTTCTGTTCGGTCATCGGTTATCGCCTTTTGGGGCCGTGTTCGTTTCGGGTTACCCCCTCTGCCCTGCCGGGCATCTCCCCCACAAGGGGGGAGATCGGATGGAGCATGCTTCTCAGTCCAACTCTCTGCCTTCGGCCCGGCGCTTCGTTTGCTGAGGGCAGGACGAATGCTGCTTGATGATCTCCCCCCTTGTGGGGGAGATGCCCGGCAGGGCAGAGGGGGTATTCAAAATCCCATATGGACAGTTATTTACTTCTCTGCACCCACCAGGGATGCCACCACGGTTGCGGCAATTTTGAGCCGCTGGCGCACCACGGAGCGGCCGAGCAGCGCCATACTGTCAAACAGCGGCAGCGAGCGCTGCGAACCGGACATGGCGACGAACAGCGGCGGTGTGACGACGCGCAGCTTCTTGCCGAGCTTGTCGGCCACGGCGCGCAGTTCCTGGTCGATGCTTTCCACCGTCCATTCCGGCATTTTTTCGAAATCGGCCTGAACGGTGTTGATGATTTCCAGCATCTCGGCGGGCGAGGTCTTGAGGCCCGCAAACGAGGCGGGCGTCAGGCCGACGTCGCTGGCGAGCAGGAAGCCGGCCAGGTTCGGCAATTCGCCGAGCTTGGAAATGCGGCTCTGGGCAAGCTTCAGGCCTTCCGTCAGCCGCTGGTTTTCAGAGGCCCATTCGAAGCTGCGGGCAATGAATTCCTCCGGCGACAGCTTTTCGCGCAGCCAACGGCCGTTCAGCCAGTCGAGCTTCTGGATGTCGAAGATGGCGCCGGCCTTCGACAGCGCTTCCGGATCGAATTTGTCCGCCAGTTCCTCCATGGTCAGCAGTTCTTCGCCTTCGGCGATCTGGATGAAGAACAGGCCAAGGAAGTTCATCAGCGCTTCCGGCAGGTAGCCGAGCGCCGAGTAATAGGAGATCGAGGTCGGGTTCTTGCGCTTCGACAATTTTGACTTGTCGGCATTGCGCATCAGCGACAGGTGCATGAACTTCGGCTCCTGCCAGCCGAAATAACGATAGAGCAGGATGTGCTTCGGCACGGAGGCGAGCCATTCCTCGCCGCGCGCCACATGGGTGATCTTCATCAGATGGTCGTCGATGACGTTTGCCATATGATAGGTCGGCATGCCGTCGGCCTTGATCAGCACCTGCATGTCGACGGAATTCCACGGGATCGACACGTCGCCATAGACGCCGTCGTTGAACTCGCAAGCCCCTTCCGTCGGGATCTTCATGCGCACGACGGAGGTTTCGCCGGCGTCCATCTTGGCGGTGACTTCTTCGGCGGAATAGCGCAGGCAAAGGCCGTCATAGCCGGGCGCCTTGCCGGCGGCACGCTGGTCTTCGCGCATCTTGTCCAGGCGCTCCGGCGTGCAGAAACAGCGGAAGGCATGGCCCTTGTCGAGAAGGTCCTGCGCGTAGGGCCAGTACATGTCCTTGCGGTCGGACTGGCGATAGGGACCGTAGGGGCCGCCGACATCGGGGCCTTCCTTCCAGTCAAGGCCTGCCCAGCGCAGCGCGTCCAGCACTTTCTGCTCGTATTCCGGCGTCGAACGCGAGGCATCAGTGTCCTCGATGCGCAGAATGAACTCGCCGCCCATCTTCTTGGCGAAGAGATAGTTGAAAAGCGCGATATAGACCGTGCCGACATGCGGCTCGCCGGTCGGGGAAGGTGCGATACGGACGCGGACGCCGGAAGTGGTCATGGGTGCCTGCTCGAACTGGAAAAGCGCCACGAGGGGCGCAATCTGGATTTCGGGATTGGCAGGCCTTAGCGCATATTCTGCGGGAAGCGTCAAGATTTATGCGGCAATCCGTCAGGTCACCGGCCACACCCACATCAGCGCGGGCACGCTGACCAGCACGATCAGAAGCGACAGCGGCAGTCCAAGGCGCGGGTAATCGGAAAACCGGTAGCCGCCCGGACCCATGACCAGCGTGTTGCACTGATGGCCGACGGGGGTGAGGAAATCCGAGCCGGCGCCGATTGCAACCGCCATCAGGAAGGCTTCGGGCCGGAAGTTGAGGGTGGTCGCAAAGCTCACGGCAATCGGCCCCATCACCAGCACGGTCGCGGCATTGTTGAGGAAGGGCGTCACAGCCATGGCCGTGACGAGGATCAGCGTCAGCGCGCCCCAGGGCGGCAGGCTGTGGGCGGCGGTGCCGAGCCAATGCGCAATCAGTTCGCTTCCGCCGGAGGTGCGAAGGGAATCCGATACGGGGATCAGCGCGCCGAGCATCACGAGGATCGGGCCGTCGACCGATTTGTAGAGGTCGGTGAGCGGCACGGCGCGGAACACCGCCATTCCAAGCGCTGCGGCAAAGAAGGCAACGGCTACCGGCGCATAGCCCAACGCCGTGGTGATCATGGCAACAGCCAGGATGGCGATCGGGATCAGCGCCCGCCTTTGCGTGCCCAGCATGATTTCCTGCTGCGCCAGCGGCAGCAGCGAAAGATCCTGAAGCACGGTCGGCAGCGTTTTGCGCCCGCCCTGCAGCACGATCACGTCACCTTCGCGCAGCACCAGGTCGCGCAGGCGCTCCCGCAGACGCTCGCCGCGCCGGCTGACGGCCAGCAGATTGACGCCGCGCGTATAGGAGAGCGCCAGATTGGCCGCCGAGACGCCGGCAAGGGCCGACTGGCGCGAAATCACGCATTCGATGGAGACGAGATCCTGCAGCGGCTGGCCGCTTTCGCGCAGCACCTTGCCGGACAGTTTGAGCCGGGCACTGGACGTGGCCCGTTCCAGAGCCGACGAGCGCCCCTCCAGCAGAACGGAATCGTTCTCCCGCAGGATGAGGTCCGGCAAGGGCGACATGCGGGCTGCGCCGCGCAAGACGGCGATTGCCACCACCTCGTTGTCGCCAAGCTTCAACAGGTCGCCGAGCGGCTTGCCCAGAACCGTCGACTGTTCCGTGACCACCGCCTCTGACGCGTAATTGGAAATTTCCACCGCATCCTCGATCGAGGCTGTCTGCTTGGTGCGCTCCGGCACCAGCCAGTAGAAGAACAGCAGGAAGGTCACGCCGACGAGCGCCAGCAGGCCGCCAACGGGCGTGAAGTCGAACATCGTAAAGGGCGCGCCGGTCATTTCGCCGCGAAGCCGCGAGACAACGATATTGGGCGAGGTGCCGATCTGCGTCATCAGGCCGCCGAGAAGCGCGGAAAAGGCCATGGGCATCAGATAGCGCGAGGGAGAAACGCCGGCGCGGCGCGAAAACTGGAAGGCGACCGGGATCATGATCGCCAGCGCGCCGATGTTCTTGATGAAGGCCGACAGCAATGCCACGACGATCATCAGAAGCGCGATCTGCGCGCGCACGGATGTCAGGTTGGGGAAGAACTTCTTGATCGCCATTTCCACGACGCCCGAGCGGGCGACGCCGGCACTGACGACCAGTGCACTGCCGACAATGATGACGATATCGTCGGAAAAGCCGGCAAAGGCATCATGGGCGGGCACGACGCCCAGAAGCACCGCCGCCACCAGCGAGCAGCAGGCGACGACGTCATAGCGAAAGCGATCCCAGATGAAGGCCCCCATCATGGCGGCGATGACGAGAAAGGCGAGGATCTGTTGGGTGGTCATGCCGCTCCGGGGGTGGCGGGACCGGAAGGGGCCGCCGCGAAAGTGGTTTGGGGTGCCACCTCAAATACGGCGGCACCCCAAAAGTTCCAGACCTTTGACGGTCATTCTGCGCAGCGGGCGGTGCGTCAGTGGACGGTATCTGTGCCGGATCCGCCCTGACTGCGCTTGCGGGCATTGCGCGAGAACATGTTCAAGACCTCGACCAGTGCCGAAAACGCCATGGCGGCATAGACATAGCCCTTGGGCACATGGAAGCCCATGCCTTCGGCAATCAGGGTGGTGCCGATCATCAGCAGGAAGGCGAGCGCCAGCATGACGATGGTCGGGTTTCGCTCGATGAAATTGGCAAGCGGTGTTGCCGCCACCAGCATCACGGTCACGGCCGCAATGACGGCGATCACCATGATCGGCACATGCGGCGTCATGCCGACGGCCGTGATGATGCTGTCGATGGAGAAGACGAGGTCGAGCAGCAGGATCTGGCCGATGGCGGAGGCAAAGCTTGTGGCGACCTTGCCGGACACCATGTCTTCCTTGTGATCGACCGGATCGACGCTGTGGTGGATCTCCTTGGTGGCCTTCCAGACGAGGAAAAGGCCGCCGGCGATCAGGATGATGTCCTTCCAGGAAAAGCCCTGGCCGAAGAGTTCGAAGACCGGCGTCGTCAGCTGCACGATCCAGGCGACGGTGCCCAGAAGGCCAAGCCGCATGACGAGGGCAAGGCCGATGCCGATCTTGCGGGCCTTTTCGCGGTTTTCCGGCGGCAGCTTGTTGGTGAGGATGGAGATGAAGATCAGGTTGTCGATACCGAGCACGATCTCCATCACCACCAGGGTGACGAGCGCGACCCAGGCGGCGGGATCCTGGACCAGTAACATCAGGTTCTGCATAGGTGAAAGCCCCTTGGCGCCGCAGGAGTGCTGGCTTTTCGAAATGTAGCCGGGATGCCTGATGAATCAAGCCACCGTCATTGGGCCATTGCGGAAGAGCCGGTCTCTGCAGTGCGAAATTAATTTACACTGTCAGCGCCTTAGGAGGGATGCGGGCTTCTGGCGCCCGCGCACACCCGAACGCGCGCAAGGGGTATACGGGCAAGCCGCTTTTTTATTCCGTCGCGGAAGCAGATTTTTTTGTCCCGTAGCCGGCCATGAACAGCGTCACGCCGGCACTCACGATATGCTCGATCTCGTCCTCAGGAGGAGGGGTGCGCATGCTGCCGAACAGACGCAGCTTCAGGAACGATCCCGTGCACAGTTCGATGAACTGGCGGGCGGCAAGCGAAATGTCATCGGTTGCAAGCGCGCCACGCTCCACCTGCCGCTCGATGAAATTCTCCAGAACCGTGCGTACGTTCAGCGTCTCGTCGCGGAAAAACCGTTGCGAGAGGTTTGGCATGCGCGGGGCAACCCCGATCATCGTACGCATGGCCGAGATCGTGTCGTTGCTGGTGACGTGCGTGGCAAAGCCGACGCCGAAGCGAAACAGGCCATCCTCCACGTCATCGACGCCCGTCAGGATATCCTGCAGGGATTGGGCAAGGCGCGCCTTCTCGCGCTCCATCAGAGCGGCGAACAATTCGTCCTTGTTGGCGAAGTAGACATAGATCGTGCTTTTCGATACGCCCGCCTCGCGCGTAATGTCGTTCATGCTGGCCGCGTCGAAACCGGTCGACATGAAGATGCGCTTGGCGCCGTCAAGGATCTGCTCGCGCTTGACGGGGTCCTCGCCAGCGGCAAACCGGCCGGTCGGGGTTTGGACGTCGCAGGGAACGCAGCTGTCTTCAGGCATTCGTGATCCCGGTTTTAAAACTTTTCGAACCAGATGGTTCGATTGCACTTGATATGTGCTAAGGATCACTCTATGTCAACCACAATTGAACCGATCGGTTCGATCCGTTCGTTCTCCTTCCTCCATGGTGCTCCCGATGACTGCATCTCCTCAATCCGGTCCTCTTCGTGTTGTTTCAAAGGGCGCAGATGCCGCCGGACAGGCGGATGCGCGCACCGAAGCACCGATTGGTGAAAAGAAGCCGGCCGGTGCCGACCAGGGTGCTGCAAAGACCGGTGAGGGCGCGCCTGGGAAGAAAAAGAAGAGCTTTGTCCTGCCGATCCTCGCGGTGGCGCTCATCGGCGCCGGCGGCTGGTACGGTTACAACTGGTGGACGGACGGCCGTTTCCTGGTGTCCACCGACGACGCTTATGTGTCCGGCGATATCGCAGTGATTTCGCCAAAGGTGTCCGGCTATGTCGAAAAGGTCAACGTGGTCGAAAACCAGACGGTGAAGGCCGGCGATCCGCTCGTCACGCTCGATCAGGGCGATTATCGCATTGCGCTCGAGCAGGCGCAGGCCAATGTCGAAAGCGCCAATCTGGCGGTCGCGCGCATGGATGCGCAGATTACCGTGGGTGAGGCGAGCCTCAAGCAGTCGCAGGCACAGTTGAGCGCGCTGCAGGCGGCGCTGCGCGGTGCCGAGATTACCCAGAAGCGCCAGACGGAACTGGCCTCCAAGTCCGTCGGCACCGCAGCCGATCTCGACAATGCGCAGATTGCGCTCGAGCAGGCGCAGGCCAATATGGCCGCAGGCCAGGCAGCCGTCACCTCGGCCGCCGCCAATGTCGATCTCCTGCGCGCCCAGCGCACCGAAGCCGTCAACACGGTGCGCCTGCAGGAGCTTGCAGTCGAGCAGGCCAAGCGCGACCTCGATTTCACCGTGCTGAAGGCGCCTTATGCCGGCACCATCGGCAATCTGTCGGTGCAGACGGGTGACCTCGTCTCCAGCGGCAAGCGGCTCGCCTCGCTCGTTCCGCTCGATGCCCTTTATATCGATGCGAATTTCAAGGAAACGCAGATCGGCCATATCGCGGTCGGGTCGAAGGTCCGCGTTCACGTCGATGCCTTCGATAAAGACACGATTGAAGGCACGGTCCAGTCGATTGCGCCGGCCTCCGGTGCCGTCTTCTCGCTGCTGCCGCCGGAAAATGCCACGGGCAACTTCACCAAGGTCGTCCAGCGCGTGCCGGTTCGCATCGCCGTGCCGCAGGATGTGTTGAACGAACGTCGCCTGCGCGCTGGCTTGAGCGTCGTTGCCGATGTGGATACCCGCACCGCTCCCTCCGCCCACGCGGCGGCCAACTAACGGCTGAGGCTCCGGCAAAGGAGAACCAACATGGCCGCCACAACAGCGACTGCGGGCGCCCCGGCCGGTGCCCGGCCCGTCGATCCGCCGATGGACAAGAGGAAGATCATCGCCTTCTTCGCCATGGTGGTCGGCATGTTCATGTCCATCCTGGATATCCAGATCGTCTCGGCCTCGCTGTCTGAAATCCAGGCCGGCCTGTCGGCCGGTTCCGACGAAGTGGCCTGGGTGCAGACCTCCTACCTCATCGCGGAGGTCATCATGATCCCGCTGTCGGGCACGCTTGCCCGCATCCTCTCGACGCGGGTGCTGTTTACCGTCTGCGCGGCGGGCTTCACGCTGTCGAGTGCGCTCTGCGCCACCGCCACCAATATCGACCAGATGATCATCTACCGCGCCATACAGGGTTTTATCGGCGGCGGCATGATCCCCTCGGTGTTTGCGGCGGCCTTCACCATCTTCCCACCCTCTAAGCGCGCCGTCGTCTCGCCCATCATCGGCCTCATCGCGACGCTTGCGCCGACGATCGGGCCGACGGTCGGCGGCTATCTCAGCAATGCCTTTTCCTGGCACTGGCTGTTCCTGGTCAACATCGTGCCCGGCATCATCGTCACGCTGATGGCCTGGACCTTCATCGATTTCGACAAGCCCAATCATGAACTGATGAAGCGCTTCGACTGGTGGGGCCTTCTCTCCATGGCGGTGTTTCTCGGCTCGCTCGAATACGTGTTGGAAGAGGGCAACAGCAAGGACTGGTTCAGCGACGAGCATATCGTTCTTGGAACGGTCGCCATGGTCATCGGCGCGGTCGTCTTCTTCTGGCGCGCCTTCAAGGTGGATTTCCCGGTGGTGGATCTGAAGGCCTTCACCAACCGCAATTTTGCCTTCGGCTCGCTGTTTTCCTTCGTCATGGGCGTCGGCCTTTACGGCCTGACCTATCTCTACCCGCTGTATCTGGCGCGTATTCGTGGCTACGACGCGCTGATGATCGGCGAGACCATGTTCGTGTCGGGCCTTGCCATGTTCTTCACGGCGCCCGTCGCCGGCATGCTGTCGGGAAAGCTCGATCCGCGCCTGATGATGGCTATCGGCTTCTTCGGCTTTGCGTCAGGCACCTATCTGATGACAGGGCTGACTGCGGACTGGGATTTCTACGAGCTTTTCCTGCCGCAGATCCTGCGTGGATGCTCTATGATGCTGTGCATGGTGCCGATCAACAACGTGGCGCTCGGCACGCTGCCGCCGCAGCGCATCCAGAATGCATCGGGTCTTTATAACCTCACCCGAAACCTTGGCGGTGCCGTTGGCCTTGCCATCATCAACACCTTGCTGACCCAGCGGTCCGACGAGCATTATGCGCGTCTGTCCGAACATGTGAATTACGGCAATCCGGCTGCCCTCAACTGGCTGGAAAGTGTCGGGGCGAACTACAATGCCTTTGGCATCGACGGTTCGACTGCCGCTCTCTCCAAGCTGTCCGGCATCGTCACCCAGCAGGCCACCATCATGTCCTTCATGGATGTGTTCATGGGGCTGACGGGCCTGTTTGCCAGCCTCATCCTGCTGGTCATGATGATTTCCAGGCCAAAGGCCGCGCCACCTCCCGGCGCCGGGCACTGAGCCTGCACAAAAGATCCACCGCCTGAGAGGGGCCGTCACGTAAGGGGCGGCCCTTTTCACATGCGATCCGCACGGACGGCGATTTTTTGATTTACGTACCTCAAATTCGCGTCTATGTGTTCTGCCGGGAGGACACATGAAGCCGACTGTTCACGATATTGCTGCCCATGCAGGCGTCAGCCTTGCAACCGTGGACCGTGTGCTGAACGGTCGAAGCGGCGTGCGCGCAGTCACCCGGCAGCGGGTGGAAGAGGCTGTGGCAGCGCTCGGTTTCGTGCGCGACATGGCCGCTGCCAATCTGGCCAAGGGCCGCGTCTACACCTTCACCTTCATCCTGCCGGCCAACGACAATTCCTTCATGATCGGCCTGCGCGGCGAGGTGGCGGCGGCCGCAAGGCGTGCCGCGGCCGAGCGCATGGCGCTCCGCATCATCGATGTACCGGCCTTTGACGTGCCGGCGCTTGTCGCCGCGCTCGAGGCGGTGGCGGACGCACGGCCGGATGGCGTTGCCTTCGTCGCAATCGATGCGCCGCCGGTGCGCGCCGTCGCACAACGGCTGGTGGCGGCCGGCATCCCCGTCGTCACGCTCGTCTCGGATCTCGGCGAGGCGTCCCGCACGCATTACGCGGGGATCGACAATATCGCGGCCGGCCGCACCGCCGGCATGCTTACCGGCCGCTTCCTGCAGGGGCGCGCAGGCCCCGTGCTGCCGCTGTCCGGTTCGCTGATGGTGCGCGACCACCGCGAACGGCTGGACGGCTTTGCTGCCGTCATGGCGGAACGCTTTGCCGAACGCGCAATCCTCGCGCCGGTGGAAGGCCGCGACGATCCGGCGCGGACGGAAGACCTGGTGGGGGAGGCGCTCTCGATCCACGGCGATCTGGCCGGCATCTACAGTTTCGGCGCCGGCAATCGCGGCCTCATCCGCGCCATCGAGCGGCTGCCGGCGAAGACGCGTCCCGTCGTCATCCTGCATGAGCTCACCGATGTCACACGCGCGGCACTTGTCTCTGATCTGATCGACGCGGTGCTCAATCAGGATGCCGGTCATGAAGTGCGCAGCACGATCCGGGTGCTGAAGGCGGCGGCCGATGGATCAACCGTGGTGGAGGCGCAGGAGCGCATCCGCATCGATATTTTCTTGAAAGACAACCTGCCCTGACAGGCAGCATGAGGAGGACTACCAGCATGTATCTCGGTCTCGATCTCGGCACGTCCGGCGTCAAAGCCATGCTGATCGATGTGACCCAGCGCGTCATCGGCTCGGCCACCGCCGCCATCGATGTCTCGCGCCCGCATCCGGGCTGGTCGGAACAGGATCCGGCCGACTGGATCCGCGCGACGGAAGAGGCGGTCGCGGGTCTGAAGGCCACCCATGGGGCGGCTCTGGCGGCCGTGCGCGGCATCGGCCTCTCCGGCCATATGCATGGCGCAACTTTGATCGATGCTGACGACAAGGTGCTGCGCCCCTGCATCCTGTGGAACGACACCCGCTCCTTTGCCGAGGCGGCGAACCTGGATGCCGATCCGCGCTTTCGCGCCTTGACCGGCAATATCGTCTTTCCGGGCTTCACCGCGCCAAAGCTTGTCTGGGTGAAGAACAACGAGCCGGAGATCTTTGCCAAGGTGGCCAAGGTGCTGCTGCCGAAGGATTATCTCAGGCTCTGGCTGTCCGGTGAACACATCTCCGAAATGTCCGATTCCGCCGGCACCAGTTGGCTCGATACCGGCAAGCGGGCCTGGTCGTCCGAGCTTCTTGCCGCGACCGACCTTCAGGAAAGCCAGATGCCGGCCCTGGTGGAGGGCACGGCCGAGGCCGGGCGTCTCCGCCCCGAGCTTGCTGCCGCCTGGGGCATGACGCAGAGCGTGGTGATTGCCGGTGGCGCCGGCGATAATGCGGCGTCGGCCTGCGGCATGGGAACGGTGGCGGAAGGCCACGCCTTCGTGTCGCTCGGCACCTCCGGCGTTCTTTTTGCGGCAAACGGCTCCTACCTGCCGAAGCCGGAAAGTGCGGTCCATGCCTTCTGCCATGCCTTGCCGAACACCTGGCACCAGATGGGCGTCATCCTGTCGGCCACCGATGCGCTGAACTGGCATGCGAAGGTCACCGGAAAGACGGCCGGCGAGCTTTCCGCCGAGGTGGGCGATATCCTGCATGCGCCGACCGGCGTCACCTTCCTTCCCTATCTTTCGGGCGAGCGCACGCCGCACAATGACGCAAAAATCCGTGGCGCCTTCATTGGCCTTGGCCATGAGACCGACCGTACAGCACTCACCCAGGCCGTGATGGAAGGCGTGACGTTTGCCATCCGCGACAGCCTTGAGGCGCTGAAATCCGCCGGCACCCGCATCGACCGCGTCACTGCCATCGGCGGCGGTTCGCGCTCGCGCTACTGGCTGTCGTCGATTGCCACGGCGCTTGGCGTGCCGGTCGATATTCCGGCCGACGGTGATTTCGGCGCAGCCTTTGGCGCTGCCCGCCTCGGGCTGATTGCCGCAACCGGCGCCGATCCGCTTGCCGTCTGCACCGCGCCGGAGACGGCCGAGACGGTCGAGCCGGTCGCAGGTCTGACATCGGCTTACGACACCGCCTATCACCGTTATCGGGCGCTTTATCCGGCGATCCGAGGACTTTGAGGAAATTGCCCCTCACCCTGACCCTCTCCCCGCACGCGGGGAGAGGGAACGGAACGGCTGCGGCGCAACCCCTTCTCCCCGTGAACGGGGAGAAGGTGCCGGCAGGCGGATGAGGGGCAGCGCTGTAAGGCGCACGGACAGGAATAGACACCCACCAAGGAGGAACCACCCATGTCGACAGGCTTTTTCGGCGATATCGCCAAGATCAAATATGAAGGTCCGGACAGCACCAATCCGCTCGCCTTCCGTTACTACCAGCCCGACGAGATCGTGCTCGGCAAGCGCATGGAAGACCATCTGCGCTTTGCCGTTGCCTATTGGCACACGTTCGTCTGGCCGGGCACGGACCCGTTCGGCGGCAACACCTTCGAGCGTCCCTGGTTCAAGGACACGATGGATGCGGCCAAGCTGAAAGCCGACGTGGCCTTCGAATTCTTCCAGCTGCTCGGCGCGCCCTATTACTGCTTCCATGACGCCGATGTACGCCCGGAAGGCGGCTCGTTTGCCGAAAACACCAAGAACCTCAACGCAATCGTCGATCACTTCGAAAAGAAGCAGGCCGAAACCGGCGTGAAGCTCCTCTGGGGCACGGCGAACATGTTCTCGCATCGCCGTTATATGTCGGGTGCCGCGACCAATCCGGATCCGGACGTCTTTGCCTTTGCGGCAGCCACCGTAAAGACCTGCATGGATGCCACCCAGCGTCTCGGCGGCGAGAACTACGTGCTGTGGGGCGGCCGCGAAGGCTATGAAACGCTCCTCAACACGGATCTCGGCCGTGAGCTGGACCAGATGGGCCGCTTCCTCAACCTTGTGGTGGAATACAAGCACAAGATCGGCTTCAAGGGTGCCATCCTCATCGAGCCGAAGCCGCAGGAGCCGTCGAAGCACCAGTATGACTATGACGTCGCCACGGTCTACGGCTTCCTCAAGAAGCATGGCCTGGAGAACGAGGTGAAGGTGAACATCGAGCAGGGCCACGCCATCCTTGCCGGCCACACCTTCGAGCATGAGCTGGCGCTGGCCAATGCGCTCGGCATCTTCGGCTCCATCGACATGAACCGCAACGACTACCAGTCCGGCTGGGATACGGACCAGTTCCCGAACAACGTGCCGGAAATGGCCCTGGCCTATTACCAGGTTCTCGCCGGTGGCGGCTTCACCACGGGCGGCACCAATTTCGATGCCAAGCTTCGTCGCCAGTCGATCGATCCGGCCGATCTGCTGATCGGCCATATCGGCGGCATGGATTGCTGCGCCCGCGGCCTGAAGGCAGCCGCAAAGATGATCGAGGACAAGGCGCTTTCGGCTCCGCTCGAAGCCCGCTATGCCGGCTGGGCCTCGGACGACAGCCAGAAGATGCTGCGCGGCGAGCTGTCGCTCGATGACATCGCAGCGCTTGTCGAAGCCAAGAACATCAACCCGCAGCCCAAATCCGGCCAGCAGGAACTTCTGGAAAATATCGTCAACCGCTACGTCTGAGCGGGACATTCCTGACGCGACAGCAAGCCGGGGCAGACCATCGCCCCGGCTTTTTCATGCGCAGAGCGCTTTAACGCCTTGCCGGTTCCGACACCGACCCGCGCACGATCAGGTCCGGCAGGATGAGGATCTCGCGATGCTCCGAACCTGTCTGGCCGAGATTTTGGAGAAGCAGCGCCATGGCCTGTCGGCCGATGGCCGAGCGTGGCTGGCGGATGGTGGTGAGCGCCGGCTTCACATAGGTCGCCTGCGGCACATCGTCGAAACCGATAACGGAAAAATCCCGCGGCAGGTCATAGCCGCGCGCCGAAAGCCCGTTGATGACGCCAAGTGCCGTCGCATCGTTGACGCAGCAGAAGGCGGTGGGCAGCGTATCGCGCATGAACAGTTGTTCGACGGCAAGGCGGCCGCTTTCAATCGTGCCGTCGCCATCGAGCACCATGCGCTGGTTGGCGGGAATGCGGGCCGCATCCATGGCCAGATCATAGCCCTTGCGGCGGCGCTGGTGGCCAAGCCGCGTCTTGCTGTCGCCGATGAAGGCGATGCGGCGATGACCGTAGGAGAGAAGATGTTCCGCCGCTTTTCGCCCGCCCGCCTGGTCATCCACTCCGACGTAAGGAGTGGCGCTGTCGAACACCGGTTCGAACACGGCAACGGAGGGCGGCAGGCGCTCGCTCACCACCTGATGGCCAAACGGCTGGTGGCCGGTAAACAGCACCATGCCGGCCGCCTGGCTGGAACTTAGGAATTTCAGGTATTCCAGCCCGCGCTCGGGGTCGTTCTGGGTATGGCCGATCAGCACGCCATAGCCATGGGCGCGCGCCTCGTTTTCCAGCCCGATCAGGATCGAGGAGAAATTCGGGTCGCCGATATCGGGCGCCAGCACCAGGATCATGTTGGAGCGGCCCATGCGCAGCGAGCGGGCCATGGCATTGGTGGTATAGCCGGTAATCGCAATCGCCTGGTTCACCCGCTGACGGGTGGATTTCGCAACCTTGTCCGGCATGTGGATGGCGCGGCTGACCGTTGCAATCGACACCTCGGCCAGGCGGGCGACATCTTCGATCGTGGCGGGCGCTGAATTCGACAAGGCTTGGCGACCATCTGCTGGAGAGGTATCCGGCTCGGGACGCCCGGATAGCCGGAGACGTTAGCGATGCAATGAGCGCAGAGGAAGCCGGGTGGAACGGATAATCCCCTGATTTTCATAAATGTAAACCTTTACATCAGGGGTGTAAAGGTTTACACGATGAGAGGTGGTTGAGGAGCCACCGGGGAGGGTTTGCATGATATCGGGCAGGGACGAGGCGCGGCAACCCGTGCTCGTAGGGGAGCGCATCTCCAAGTCTTTCGGCGACGTGCAGGTGCTGTTCAGCGTCGATTTCGACGTTATGCCCGGCGAAATCCATGCGCTAATGGGCGAAAACGGCGCCGGCAAATCGACGCTGGTCAAGATCCTGTCCGGCTTCGAACAGCCGACATCGGGCCGCATCCTGCTGGACGGCCAGCCGGTGACGCTTCCGCGCAATGGGGCGGCCGAAAGCCTCGGCATCGTCATCATCCACCAGGAATTCAATCTTGCCGAACACCTGACCGTGGCGGAAAGTCTCTATCTCGGCCGCGAAGTCACCCGTTTCGGTATTCTGGACCGGCGTTTCATGCGCCGGGAAACGCGCCGAGTGCTGGACGAACTGGGCTCCCACATCGATGAAAATGCGCTGATCGGATCGCTCGCCGTGGCCGACAAGCAGATGGTGGAGATCGCAAAAGCGATCAGCCGCGATGCCCGCATCATCTTCATGGACGAGCCGACGGCGGTTCTGTCGCGCGAGGAGACCGCGATCCTGTTTCGCGAGGTGCGCAAGCTGCGCGAAAAGGGCACGAGCTTCGTGTTCGTCTCCCACAAACTGGACGAGGTGATGGAGCTCACCGACCGCGTGACGGTGCTGCGCGATGGCCAATGGGTCAAGACTGCGCCGACATCGGCGCTCGACGGCGAAGCGATTGCCCAACTGATGGTGGGGCGTGAGCTGTCCAGCCTTTATCCCGCAAAGCACGAGCCGGATGTGGATGAGGAGGTTGTGCTGTCGGTCAGCGGGCTGTCCACCGGTTATGTGCGCGATGCCAGTTTCGATCTGCGCAAGGGCGAGGTGCTGGGTTTTTCCGGCCTGATCGGCTCCGGTCGCACCGAACTGATGGAGGCAGTCGCCGGTCTTCGCCCACGCGCCTCCGGCGTGGTGTCGATCCGCGGCAAGCAGCTTGTGGCGGGCGATTTTCGCGCCGCCAATGCCGAAGGTCTTGCCTATATGACCAAGGACCGCAAGGGACGCGGCCTGCTGCTTGGCGAGGGCATGACGGTAAACCTCACGCTGCAGGCGATCGACCAGCATCTGCGCCATGGCTATCTCGATCCGAAAAGCGAGGCCAAGGCAATGATGCGGGCGAAGCGTCGCTTCGACATCCGCGTGCGCGACGAGCATGTGCGGGCAGGGCGCATGTCGGGTGGCAACCAGCAGAAGCTGCTGCTTGCCAAGATCATGGAAATCGAGCCGAACATCATCATCATCGATGAGCCGACGCGCGGCATCGATGTCGGCACCAAGCAGCAGATCTATCATTTCATCGCAGCGCTTGCGCGCGAGGGCCGCTCGATCATCGTGGTGTCCTCGGAAATGCCGGAGGTGATCGGTCTTTGCACCCGCGTTGCCGTCATGCGCGAGGGGCGCATCGTCGGCATGCTGGAGGGCGAAGAAATTTCCGAACAGCAGATCATGCGCTATGCGGCCGGCCTTCGGCGGCAGCTGGCAAGCTGAGGCAAAAAGCCCGTCTCAAGGGCAGTTAAAACAAGACGACGAAAGGCAGGCCGCCGGATGCGGGATCTGCCGGGGAGCCAGGGAACACATGACGAGCGACACCCAAGCGGATGCAAGCCCTCGCCGGGCCAGAACCTGGCGCGATATCGATCTTCGGGCTGTCGCCCCGTTTGCAGCGCTATTTCTGCTGCTCATCGTCGGCGCCATGGTCAACCCGAACTTCATCGGGCTGAACAATCTCTCCAATGTCGCCACCCGCTCGGCCTTCATTGCCATCATCGCGGTCGGTGCCACCTTCGTCATTTCGTCCGGCGATCTCGACCTGTCGGTCGGCTCCATGGTGGCCTTTGTCGCAAGCCTCATGATCCTGTTCATGAATTCCGGCGTCATTGCCGATCCTGCCCTGATGCTTCTGGCGGCGATCGTGCTCACGCTCGTCATCGGCTCGCTCTGCGGCCTCGTAAACGGCCTCATCACGACGGTCGGGCGCATCGAACCGTTCATTGCCACGCTTGGCACCATGGGCATCTATCGCGGCCTCACCACCTGGCTCAGCCAAGGCGGTGCCATCACGCTGCGCTCGGCCGAGCAGCAGGCGCTCTATCGCCCGGCCTATTTCGGCTCCGTGCTTGGCGTTCCGGTGCCGATCCTCGTCATCCTGGCCGTCACCGCCATTGCCGCCTTCATCCTTTATCGCACGCGCTATGGCCGTCATGTGACGGCGGTGGGCTCGAGCCGGGACGTGGCGCGCTACTCCGGCATCGCGGTCGACAAGGTGCGCACGGCGGCCTTCATCATCCAGGGGCTTTGCGTGGCGATCGCGGTTCTTCTTTACGTGCCGCGTCTCGGCTCAACCTCGGCCACCACCGGCATGCTGTGGGAATTGCAGGCGATTACCGCCGTCGTCGTCGGCGGCACGGCGCTGAAGGGTGGGGCGGGGCGTGTCTGGGGCACGATCTGCGGCGCCTTCATCCTCGAGCTCGTCGGCAACATCATGCTTCTGTCGAATTTCATCTCGGAATATCTGATCGGCGCCATCCAGGGCACGATCATCATCATCGCAATGCTCGTCCAGCGTTCGCTGGCGCGCAAAACGTGACCTGACCGGGCCTTCGGGGTCGCCCGGTCTTTGTCGAAGGCCAAGATCCTGGACACAATGGGAGGAGAACAGGCAATGAAGAAGAGCATTTTGGGACTGGCTTTGGCCATGTCGACAGTCTTCGGTGCAGCCCACGCGGCCGACACCAAAACCATCGGCGTATCGATTCCGGCCGCCGACCACGGCTGGACGGCCGGCGTCGTCTACCATGCCAACCGCGTGGCAGCGCTCCTGATGAAGGAGCATCCGGGCCTCAAGGTCGTCGTCAAGACCTCGCCTGATCCTGCAACCCAGGCAAATGCCCTGCAGGATCTCGAAATCCAGGGCATCGATGCGCTGGTCATCCTGCCGACGGATCCGGATCCGCTGGTCAACGCCATCAAGGAAGTGAAGGGCAAGGGGACGTTCGTCTCGATCGTCGACCGTGCGCCGTCCGTCAATGACAACTCGGTGCGTGATCTCTATGTCGCCGGCAACAATCCGGCGCTCGGCGAAGTCGCTGGCGAATATATCAAGGCCAATACGCCGGAAGCACAGGTCGTCGTCATTCGCGGCCTGCCGATCCCGATCGACCAGCAGCGCCAGGATGGTTTCGACAAGGGCATTGCCGGCTCCAAGGTGAAAGTTCTCGACCGCCAGTTCGGCAACTGGAACCGCGACGACGCCTTCAAGGTCATGCAGGATTACCTGACCAAATACCCGAAGATCGACGTGGTCTGGTGCCAGGATGACGACATGGCGGTCGGCGTACTGCAGGCCATCGAACAGGCCAAGCGCACCGATATCAAATATGTCATCGGCGGTGCCGGCTCCAAGGACATGATCAAGAAGGTCATGGACGGCGACAAGACGATCCCCGTCGACGTGCTCTATCCGCCGTCGATGGTGGGCACGGCGATGGAACTGACCGCCGCTGCCATCTACGATCAGGTTCCGGTCCACGGCACCTACACGCTGGATGCGACGCTGATCACCAAGGACAACGCGAAAAACTACTATTTCCCGGACTCGCCCTTCTGAGCGTGCATCATATCTGATGGAGAGCAGGCACCGCCCGGTTGCGCCGGGCGGTGCCTCAAAAGTGCGGTTGTGCAAAAGGCCGTATTGGTTTAGCCGTGCTGTAACGTTGCAGTTTGATATCGGGAGGAGACGATATGAAGACGATCAAGGGCCCCGCCATTTTTCTCGGACAGTTTGCCGGCGATGCCGCGCCGTTCGACAGCTGGGACGGGATTACCAGATGGGCTGCCGACAAGGGCTATGTCGGCGTGCAGGTGCCGACCTGGGCCGGCCAGCTGATCGACCTGAAGAAGGCGTCCGACTCCAAGGATTACTGCGACGAGTTCGCCGGCGTCGCGAGCGAAAACGGCATCGAGATCACCGAACTGTCCACCCACCTGCAGGGCCAGCTGGTGGCCGTGCATCCGGCCTATGACGAAGCCTTTGACGGCTTTGCGGCACCGGACGTGCGCGGCAACCCCAAGGCGCGGCAGGCTTGGGCCGTCGAGCAGGTGAAGATGGCGCTGAAGGCCTCGCACCATCTCGGCATCAAGGCGCATGCCACCTTTTCCGGCGCGCTCGCCTGGCCCTACATCTATCCGTGGCCACAGCGCCCGGCGGGCCTTGTCGAAACTGCCTTCGACGAACTGGCAAAGCGCTGGCAGCCGATCCTCGACTTTGCAGACGAGCAGGGCGTCGATGTGTGCTACGAGATCCATCCGGGCGAGGACCTGCATGACGGCGTGACCTTCGAGATGTTTCTGGAGCGGGTGAAGAACCATCCGCGCGCCAACATGCTCTACGATCCCTCGCATTACGTGCTGCAATGCCTGGATTACCTCGACAATATCGACATCTACAAAGACCGCATCAAGATGTTCCACGTCAAGGATGCCGAGTTCAACCCGACAGGTCGTCAGGGCGTCTATGGCGGCTATCAGGGCTGGGTCAACCGTGCCGGCCGCTTCCGCTCGCTCGGCGACGGACAGGTGGATTTTGGCGCGGTATTTTCCAAGCTGACGGCCAATGATTTCGACGGCTGGGCCGTGGTCGAATGGGAATGCGCGTTGAAAAATTCCGAGGACGGCGCCCGCGAAGGGGCCGAATTCGTCAAGGCGCACATCATCAAGGTCACGGAAAAAGCCTTCGACGATTTCGCCGCCGGTGGCACGGATGACGCCGCAAATCGCCGGATGCTGGGATTGTAACGACTACAAAGACCCCGCCCCCAACCCCTCCCCACAAGGGGGAGGGGCTTAACCCGGCCGCTGCCAGTGCGATTGGCGGAGACTGTGCCGCCTGATCTCTCCCCCCTTGTGGGTAGATGGCGGCAGCCAGAGGGGGAATTTGCGCACATATATCGAGGAGGAGACATTTCATGGCCATAGAAGCGAGCAAATCCGAACAGCGTGCGGCAAAAATCCGTCTTGGCATGGTGGGCGGCGGGCAGGGGGCGTTTATCGGTGCCGTGCATCGCATGGCAGCGCGGCTGGACGACCACTACGATCTGGTGGCCGGGGCCTTGTCGTCCACGCCGGAAAAGTCGCTCGCATCGGGTCGGGATCTCGGGCTTGATCCGCAGCGGTGCTATGGCTCCTTTGCCGAGATGGCCGAAAAGGAAGCGGCCCGCGAAGACGGGATCGAGGCGGTCTCGATCGTGACGCCAAACCATGTGCATTTTGCCGCCGCCAAGGCGTTTCTGGAACGCGGCATCCATGTCATCTGCGACAAGCCGCTGACGTCCAACATGGAAGATGCCAAGGCGCTGAAGGATGTGGCGGACAAGGCCGGCGCGCTGTTCATCCTCACCCACAATTACACCGGCTATCCCATGGTGCGCCATGCGCGCGAACTGGTTGCAGCCGGGGAACTGGGCGATATCCGCCTCGTGCAGATGGAATATCCGCAGGATTGGCTGGCCGAACCGGTGGAGCAGACGGGCGCCAAGCAGGCGGTCTGGCGCACCGATCCGGCACAATCGGGCGTCGGCGGCTCGACCGGCGATATCGGCACGCATGCCTATAATCTCGGCTCGTTCATCTCGGGCCTCGAACTCGATGAACTGGCGGCCGACGTGCACACCTTTGTCGAAGGTCGCCGGCTGGACGACAATGCCCATGTGATGCTGCGGTTTAAAGGCGGTGCGAAGGGTCTGCTCTGGTGCAGCCAGGTGGCGACCGGCAATGAAAACGGCCTGAAGGTGCGCATCTATGGCACCAAGGCCGGCATCGAGTGGACGCAGGCCGATCCGAACTATCTCTGGTTCACGCGATTGGGCGAGCCCAAGCAGTTGATCACCCGCGGCGGTGCCGGGGCAGGGGCTGCAGCTTCCCGCGTCACCCGCATCCCGAGCGGTCACCCGGAAGGCTATCTCGAAGCCTTTGCCACCATCTATTCGGAAGCGGCGGCCGCCATCCATGCGGCTCGATCCGGTGCGAGCATCGATCCGGACGTCATCTATCCGACGGTCGATGACGGCGTGAAAGGCGTCGCCTTCGTCACCGCCTGCATCGAAAGCGGCAAGAAAAATGGTGGCTGGGTGAAGGTGTGAGCGGTAGGGCAAGGGCGTCCGCCGCAAAGGCTGCGCGAGTCGCGTTCGGTCAACTTCAGATCGGTGTGGGAAGTGGCGGCAGAAGCGTCACCTCCCACCGTTCCACCGTGGTGCCGTTATACGACACGCTGTTGACCAGCGGGCCGTTGCCGAGCCGGTCGCTGTAGGGGATCGAATAGACCTCGTTGTTGGACGCGGCAAAGATCACGCCGGCATAGGGGTCGTAATAGGTGTTGTCCGGCTGTGCTTCGGCAAAGGCGGGCAGTGGATCAAGGTGCCACCACTCCCGGCTGGTCATATCCTTGAGCTTCTGGGTCTGGCCCGCAGGGATGATATCGCTGTTGACAAGGCCAAGCAGCAGGCCTGACGTGATCTCGCCGATCAACAGGTTCTTGGTCGTCATCTCGACGCCTTGTCCCGTCAATCCATTTTGTTCAATATACGTGGCAAAATCCTGCCATCCGCTGCCCGTAAATGTCACGGCGGAGTTTGTCGCCTGGCCGTAAATCACGTCGTTGAAGCTCTGAGGATCCGTTGCCGAGATATGCACTGTGCAATTGTTGAAGCTCTCGCCGGGTGCGCTCGGTTGGCCATAGGGAGTAACATCGGTGGTGACGGATCCGTTGAGGTCGATGGAGCCGTCGGCAGCTGCCGTGGCCACGAGATTGAGCGTGAAGTTGTAGTTGATCGAACCTGGGCCGCCTTGCGAGGGAACGTTGAAGGCATTGGAATTGCTGATCGCGGTTGTCTGACCGGCGGCATTGACGGCCTGCAGATAGCCGATGAAGGACGGATACGGGTTTGAATCCTGGCCATAGGATGAGGGGCCGATATAGCGCAGCAGAGATCCATCGGCCGTTTTGGCAAGCGCACTTCCTTCAGGCCGTGTGCATTGGAAAAGTGTGTTGCCGATCTCGCTGGCCGCCCGTGTATAGCCGACCGACTGTAGCGGCGTGGCTTCCGTGCCGAAACTTTCGATCCGGAGAGGAGCTGTGAAATAATTGATCGCCGTCAGGTCGCCTTGATCGCCCGGATTTCCGTTGCAGGTGAGTTCAAACGTCTGGAACTGAACATCGAAGTCGGTTCCACCGCCAATATACGCAGGAGCGCTTGTCCGGGAGGCGAGAGGCGCTCCATAGGACACGTAGACCACGATGCCTATCGCCTGTGTGATGAAAAAGCCGTCCTCGCCGATCTCCTTCAGGCTGAGCGGGGTTGACATCAGATCCGTGGTCGCCGCGAATGGTACGGGGGTGCCATTCTGGTAGCTTGCTGTAAAATCCTTCGATCCGAGATTGTGATTGAGGAAGCTGATGAAGACCTGCTTCTCGTCAAGGTCGGTTTTGTTGATGAACGTCAAGTTCAACCCGTCGTCGTTCATGGAGCGATCCTCGCAGCGTTCGTGTCAAGGCATTGAGTGCAATTATAAGTTAATATTTTTATTATTGCAATATTCATGGTTGTGTCTTCATGCAGTTTGTCCGGATCCCGAAAGAGGATGACAGGCGACACATTCCCTGACGCGAGGATTTGATGTAGTCCGAAAAGCAGATGTGCCTATACGTGTGGAATGGAGCTGTGCCATGACTGACCCGACACTTCTTGCCGACCGCTTTCCCGGGGATTTCCTGTTCGGCGTGGCAACGGCTGCCTACCAGATCGAAGGCGCCACCAAGGCCGATGGCCGCAAGCCCTGCATCTGGGATGCCTTTTCCAACATGCCCGGCCGGGTGTTCAACCGCGATAACGGCGATGTTGCCTGCGATCACTACAACCGCCTGGAGGCGGATCTCGATCTCATCAAGGAGATGGGCGTCGAGGCCTACCGGTTTTCCATCGCCTGGCCGCGTGTCATCCCGGATGGGATCGGCCGCATCAACGAGCCGGGTCTTGATTTTTACGACCGCCTGATCGACGGCTGCAAGGCGCGCGGCATCAAGACCTATGCGACGCTCTATCACTGGGATCTGCCGTTGTCGCTGATGGGAGACGGCGGCTGGACGGCACGCTCCACGTCTTACGCCTTCCAGCGCTATGCCAAGGTGGCGATGGCCCGTCTTGGCGACCGGCTGGATGCGGTGGCAACCTTCAACGAGCCCTGGTGTTCGGTGTGGCTCAGCCACCTCTACGGTGTGCATGCGCCGGGCGAAAAGAACATGGAGGCGGCGCTGCACGCGCTGCACTACACCAATCTTGCCCATGGCCTTGCCGTGGAGGCGATCCGCCATGTGAGCCCGACTGTGCCCGTCGGTCTGGTGCTGAACGCCCATTCGATCGTGGCTGGCTCCGACAGCGCGGCAGACCAGGCCGCAGCGGGACGCGCCTTCGATTTCCACAACGGCGCCTTTTTCGATCCGGTCTTCAAGGGCCACTATCCGGAAAGCCTGGTGGAAGCCCTTGGCGACCGGATGCCGGTGATCGAGGACGGCGATCTGGCCATCATCAACCAGAAGCTCGACTGGTGGGGCCTTAATTACTATACGCCGATGCGGGTGGCCGACGACGCCACAGAGGGCGCCGAGTTTCCCGCAACCGTGCCGGCCCCCTTCGTCAATCCGGAAAAGACCGATATCGGTTGGGAGATCTTCCCCTCGGCAATGACGGACATGGTGGCGGATCTCTATCGCCGCTACGACCTTCCCGACCTGTACATCACCGAAAACGGCGCCGCCTACAATATGGGCGTGGTGGATGGCGAAGTGGATGACCAGCCGCGGCTCGATTACTATGCCGCTCACCTGTCGGCCGCTGCCGACCTCGTGCGTGACGGCTTTCCGCTGAAGGGCTATTTCGCCTGGAGCCTCATGGACAATTTCGAATGGGCGGAAGGCTACCGCATGCGCTTCGGCCTCGTGCATGTCGATTACGACACCCAGGTGCGCACGGTGAAGAAAAGCGGCAAGTGGTACAGCGAACTGGCTGGCGCGTTTCCAAAAGGTAACCATAAGTTGCCTTAAGCGGTGCCGTACCCGGAACCTCTGGCCGGGTCCTCGGGTTGAATTTACCATCGGGCGGTGAGGGACCGGCGTGATCAGTCCTGCGGGCACGCCGGCGGGCGAGAGAGTGGAGATTTCCGATGGGGGTTGGTTGTGCGGGATGCCGGGATGGTCAGGCGTTTGACCGACCCTTTTCGATGGCGTTCCAGCCGATTGTCGATATCACGAGCGGAGAGGTTTTTGCGCGCGAGGCGCTGGTGCGAGGGCCCGCCGGCGAAGGGGCTGGCCATGTGCTCTCTGCCATCACCCATACCAACCGCTACGCCTTTGACCAGCAATGCCGGGTGAAGGCGCTGGAACTCGCAGCCCGGCTGTCACTGCCGGCATCGACGGAAAAGCTGTCGATCAATTTCATGCCGAATGCAGTCTATGAGCCCCGCGCCTGCATTCGTCTGACGCTCTCCACCGCCGAGCGGGTCGGCTTCCCGCCGGAGCGGATCATCTTCGAGTTTACCGAGAGCGAGCGCATCGATACGGATCACCTTCTCTCCATCCTCAGCACCTACCGGTCGATCGGCTTCATGACCGCGATCGACGATTTCGGCGCCGGTCATTCGGGTCTCAACCTTCTCGCCCGCTTCCAGCCGGATATCGTCAAGCTCGACATGGATCTCATCCGCGATATCGACCGGGAGCCCGCCAAGCGTACCGTGGTGCGCCACACGCTGGCCATGCTCGCAGACTTCGGCATTACGCCCGTGTGCGAGGGCGTCGAAACAGTCGGTGAACTGGCTGCCTTGCGCGATCTGGGCGTTGAACTCGTGCAGGGCTATCTGCTGGCAAAGCCGGCCTTCGAAGCATTCGGCACGCCCGTTCTGCCCATGCCGTGAGCGTCAGCAGCCCATCTTTCCCGGCTTTTGCAGGGCACCTGGGTGGTTACCCAAATGTGCCCCCTTGTGTGGCGTCCTTGCATCTTTATCTAGGCGCTGGCTCGTTTCCTCCCGACCGGGCCGCCACAAATTTTAAGAAAGCTGACATCATGCTTCTCGAAAAGCTCAACTGGCGCTATGCCGCCAAGAAAATGGACCCTTCCAAGGTGGTCTCCGAAGACAAGGTGGCGCGGATCATCGAAGCCGCCCGGCTTGCGCCGACGTCCAGCGGCCTGCAGCCCTTCGAAGTGATCGTCGTCACCAACAAGGACGTGCGCGCGCAAATCCAGGCCGTCGCCTGGAACCAGGCGCAGATTACCGATGGCTCGCATCTCCTCGTCTTTGCCGCCTGGGACAATTATACCGCCGAGCGCATCAACACGATGTTCGATCTCGTCAACAAGGAGCGGAATTTTACCAGCGAAGGCTGGGAAAATTACCGCAAGATGCTGCTCGACACCTATCCGCCGCGGGATGCGCAGGTGAACTTCGAGCATGCCGCCCGCCAGGCCTATATCGCCTTCGGTCTTGCCACGGCCCAGGCTGCCTTTGAAGGCGTCGATGCCACGCCGATGGAAGGTTTCGAGCCCGCCAAGGTCGATGAGATCCTTGGTCTGCGCGCCCGCGGTCTGCGCTCCGTCACCCTTCTGCCGCTCGGCTATCGCCAGCCGGAAGGCGACTGGCTGGTCAACCTGAAGAAGGTTCGCCGCCCGACGGATGAATTCGTTTCCTACGTGAAGTGAGGAAACGGCGGCGTGGCACCCCGGGGGTGCGGCGCCGCTTCGCCTTCTGCGCGCACTTATTTTCCGCTCTCTCGCCCATATGCGGAATTTCTTCCCTCGGATTCCAAGGCCGCGGATGCCATAAGAACGTCACGGGCTTGCGCCGCCGCAAGCCGCTTGAGCAAGGCCGCGTCATGCAGAGAGAGACAGGATCGATGGAGCGACGTATCATGCGTCGAATGTGCTGCAGGCTCTAGACGCCCGGCCTTCTTTGCCGGCGCTGCCGCAACACCCTGTTCCGCCTCGTGATGGCATCCTCCTCCCAAGAGTTATTGAATGGACACCCTTTCCGATCCGCCGCCTGTTGAGCCTCGCGCCTTGCCAGGCGCTCCAGTCCTTGGCACCGCAGCCACGCCCATGGTTGCCTTTCGGGGCGTTACGAAACGCTTTGCCGACCGCGCGGGCCAAGGCGAATTTGTCGCCCTTGCCGGCGTCGATTATACCGTGCCGAAGGGCGCCATTACCGGGATTATCGGCCGCTCGGGGGCCGGCAAGTCGACACTGATCCGGCTGGTCAACGGTCTCGAACAGCCGACATCCGGCAGTGTGCTGGTCGATGGCGTGGATGTCGGCGCGCTGGACGAAACGAACCTGCGCGGCCTTCGCCGGAAGGTCGGCATGATCTTCCAGCACTTCAACCTGCTGTCGTCGCGCACGGTCTATGGCAATATCGCGCTGCCGCTGGAAATCGCCGGCCTGTCGCGCGCGGCCATCAAGGCGCGTGTGGCGCCGCTGATCGATCTCGTGGGCCTCTCCGACAAGGCGGGCCGTTATCCGGCCGAATTGTCGGGCGGCCAGAAGCAGAGGGTCGGTATCGCGCGGGCGCTTGCCACCGAGCCGAAGCTGCTGCTCTCGGATGAGGCAACCTCGGCCCTCGATCCGGAAACCACCCAGTCGATCCTCGATCTCCTGAAGACCATCAACCGCGATCTCGGCCTCACCGTTCTGTTGATCACCCACGAAATGGAAGTGGTCAAATCGATCGCGTCCGAGGTGGCCGTCATCGACAAGGGTCTGATCGTCGAGAGTGGCCGCACCTTCGACGTCTTCACACGGCCGCGCCACGAAACGACGCGGGCGCTGCTGTCGGGCCTTCCCGGCACCAAGCTTCCCGATGCCATCACCCGCCGGCTGAAGGCTGAAGGCAGCCCCGGCGACCGGATCTATACGCGCCTCACCTTTTTTGGCGCAACGGCCGAACAGCCGCTGATTGCCCGCCTGATGAGCGAACTCGGTGCCGAGGTCAACATCATCACCGGCACGATCGACGAGATCGCCGGCGAACCCTATGGGTCGCTCGTTGTCTCCTACAGCGCCGATCCCGCCGTCCTTGCGCGCGCTGAAGCCTTTTATGCCCAGACGGGCCTGTCCACGGAGGTCCTCGGCTATGGCGCCTGACATGCTTCTCGCCCTTCTCTGGAAGGCGCTTGTCCAGACGGTTCACATGGTCACGGTCGCCGGCCTCATCGGCACGCTGATCGGCCTGCCGATTGGCGTCTTTCTGGCCAATAGCGGCAAAGGCGAACTGTTTGCCGCCCCGATGGTCAACCGTATCGTCGGCCTTGTCGTCAATGCGACGCGCTCGACGCCCTTCATCATTCTGGTGGTGGCGATCATTCCCTTCACGCGGGCGATCGCCGGCACGTCGATCGGCACCAGTGCCGCCATCGTGCCGCTGACGCTTGCCACCATTCCCTTTGTTGCCCGCCTCATCGAAGCGGCCATCCGCGAGGTGGATCGCGGGCTGATCGAGGCGGCACGCGCCATGGGCGCCAGCCGCTGGCAGATCGTCACCAAGGTGCTGATCGCCGAAGCCCGTCCCGGCATCACGCTTGCGCTGACACTGACGCTGGTCAGCCTCATCGGTTACTCGGCCATGGTCGGCGCGGTCGGCGGCGGCGGGCTGGGCGATCTGGGCATCCGGTACGGTTACCAGCGCTTCATGCCCGAAGTCATGGCCGCCGTCGTGGTGGTGCTGATCCTTCTCGTGCAGGCCGTGCAGAGCGCAGGCGATGCGCTGGCGCGCCGCTTCGACAAGCGCAACCGCCAATCCTGACCCCTTTCACAAGGCACCCGAATTCAACCCTTCCCAAGGAGAATACCCATGAAGACGCTCATCCTAGCGGCCTCGCTTGCCGCACTTCTGTCCGCAGGCTCGGCGCTTGCCGAAACCATCAAGATCGGCGTGACCCCCGGTCCGCACGCGCAGATCATGGAACAGGTCAAGAAGGTCGCTGCCGAAAAGGGCATCGACCTCGAGATCCTGGAATTTTCCGATTACGTCGTGCCGAACCAGGCACTGGCCGATGGCGACCTGCAGGCGAATTCCTTCCAGCACCAGCCCTATCTCGACAACCAGGTGAAGGACCGCGGCTTTGATCTCGTCAGCGTCGGCCAGACGGTCAACTTTCCGATGGGCATCTACTCCAAGAAGGTGAAGAGCCTGGACGAGTTGAAGAACGGCGCCTCGGTCGCCATCCCGAACGATCCGACCAATGGCGGCCGCGCGCTGCTGATCCTGGCCGACAAGGGCCTGATCAAGATCCGCGAGGGCGCCGGCCTCAAGGTGTCGCCGGCCGATGTGGTGGAAAACCCGAAGAACCTCACCTTTGCGGAACTCGATGCTGCCCAGCTGCCGCGTGCGCTCGATGATGTCGATGCCTCCGTGATCAACACCAACTACGCGCTTGAAGCAGGGCTTGATCCGGCCAAGGATCCGATTGCCCGCGAAGGTGAAAAGGCACCCTACATCAACGTCATCGCCGTGCAGGCGAAGAACAAGGACGCGGCCTGGGTCAAGACGCTGGTCGAATCCTATCACAGCGCTCCGGTGAAGGAATTCGTCGCCAAGCAGTTCAAGGGCGCCGTCATCGCCGCCTGGTAAAACTCCGCCCATTAACTTTTCAAGATAGCTCTTTTCCTTTCGGGGAAGGGAGCTATTTTGCGTTTGGTATGTGGCCGGCATCTGGTATTAAGCAAAAGCGAATACATGATCGGCATTGTTCGCATAGGTGCCAGGGCTGACGAATGCGGTTTGTGCCGATTACGTTGAAACACTCCGCTGCCAAGGTCGACCGCCGCTCTGCGGTGCGCTCGATGCTGCTGATTTTTGCAGCCGTTGTGATTGCGGTAACAGGAATGGTTTTTACCGCACTCGACCGGGTGGGCCATTACGCCAACCAGCTCGATGAGGAACGCTCGCGCGAATCCGTCAGCGGTGCGCTTCTCACCTTCCAGCGCCAGCTCGCTGCCACGCTTCACGATTATGCCGCCTGGGACGATGCGGCCGACAACGTCTATCGCCTGTCGGGCCTTGGCTGGGCCCGGCGCAATTTCGGCGCCATGACAGAGAAGAACGAACTGTTCGACGTGGCGATCATCGTGGATCATGCCGGCCGTGTCGTGTTCGGCTATGCCGAAGGTCAGCCGGTCACGGAACGTTTCGAGGATTACATCACGCCGGATGTCAGGTCCCTGCTCGAACAGACGCGGGCGGCCGGCGAGGGCCTGCTTCCGGAAGCCACCAGCTTTACGCGCACGGCCCGCGGTACGGCGGCATTCGGGGTCGGGCTCATCCGCATGAAAAGCGGTGCGCGTGTGGCGCCCCCGGATGAGGGGCGTTACGTCATCTTCATGCGGCACCTGACGGGGCCGACGATCGAACGGCTGGCCAGCGCCTATGTGCTGCCCGGTCTTCGCATCGAGGAACCGCAGGAACACAGATCGCACCGGGTTGATATCCTGTCGCCGTCGGGCCGGGCGATCGGCGCGCTCAGCTGGGAGCCGCGTTCACCGGGCAATGTCAGCCTTGCGCAGGTGCGCCCGCTGGTGTGGTGCGCGGTCGCCATGGTTGCCATCTACTTCGTCCTGCTCTTCGTCAGCGGCAGCCAGGCGCTGGCGCGGCTTGCTGCCGATGAGGAAGCCGCCATCAAGCTGTCTCTGACCGACCGCCTGAGCGGACTTCCAAACCGCACCGGCCTGTTTTCCGATCTGTCGGAACTGGTGGCGGATGCGCAGAAATCCCGCCGCGATGTCGCCCTGCTTTACCTCGATCTCGATGGGTTCAAGGAAGTCAACGATGCCTATGGCCATGCCACGGGGGATGAGCTGATCCGCGCCGTCTCGGCGGGCCTCAGCGCGCTTGTCGGCGAAAAGGCGGTGCTGGCGCGTCTTGGCGGCGATGAATTTGCCATCGGCTTCCTCAGCAGGACGGCCGAAGCGGACGCCGCGCAGCTTGCCGAGCGCGTGATGGAGTTTCTCGGCGCGCCGCTCAGCATGGGCGATCGGATTGCAGTTGTCGGCTGCAGCATCGGCATTGCCTGTTCGCCGCTAGGCACCGTGCCCGGCGAAGAAGTGCTGCGACGGGCCGATATGGCGATGTACCGCGCCAAGGAAGAAGGCCGCGGCCGCTGGTCGGCCTATAGCCCGGCCATGGATGCCGAGCGTGAGGAGCGAAATCGGCTGGAAGTCGATCTGCGACAGGCCATCGAACGCCAGGAAATTTCGGTTGCCTTCCAGCCGGTCGTGGAGGCGCAGCATATGCGTCTCTCCGGTGTCGAGGCGCTGGCCCGCTGGACGCGACCGGGCCATGGCCCGGTCAGGCCCGACGTGTTCATTCCGATTGCCGAAAGCACCGGCCTCATCGACCAGTTGGGCCTTTGCGTGTTGCGCACCGCCTGCGAGGCCTTGCGCGACTGGCCGGAACTGACGCTGGCCGTCAATATCTCGCCCGGCCAGTTCCGCGATCCGGCGTTTGCCGAGCGGGTGGCTGAGGTGTTTGAGCAAACGGAAATGGACCCGGCCCGCGTCACGCTGGAAATGACGGAAACCTATTTCATCCAGAATCCGGCCCGCGCCCGCGACACACTCGGCCGGCTGAAAAAAACCGGCGTGAACATCGCGCTCGACGATTTTGGTGCGGGTTTTTCAAGCGTCGGCTATCTGCGCCAGTTCGGCTTCGACCGCATGAAGATCGACCGCTCGCTGGTGGCGGCGGCGGATCTCGGCGGGCGGGCGGTGGACATGCTGCAGGCGACTGTGGCGCTCGCCCGCTCGCTCGATATTCCGGTGACAGCCGAAGGCGTGGAAACCGATGCGCAGGCCGTGGCGCTGCGCATTGCCGGCTGCGATCAGCTGCAGGGGTTCCTGTTTGGAAAGCCGGTGCCGATTGCCGAGATTGCACGGCTGCGCGGGCTGGAAGAACCGCTGTTTCGCCTGTCGGGCTCGGCCTGAGCCCGGCACACTTGCGGGCTGAGGAAGGGTCAGCTGCCGAGATGTTTTGCGCCGCGCTTGCGGGCAAGCTCGATCTGCAGCTGGCGCTGGCGATACCGGTCGCGGTCGGCTTCGGTGCGCGTATCATAGCAATGCGGGCAGGAGACACCTTCCTCGAATTTCGGCGATAGCCGGACATCCGGGGTGATGGGCTCGCGGCAGGCATGGCAGAGCTTGTGGTCGCCTTCCTTGAGCCCGTGCGTGACCGAAACGCGCTCGTCGAACACGAAACAGGCGCCCTCCCACAGGCTTTCCTCTTCCGGCACGGTTTCCAGATATTTGAGGATGCCGCCTTTGAGGTGATAGACCTCGTCAAAGCCCTGTTCCCTCATGAAGGCGGTTGCCTTCTCGCAGCGGATGCCGCCGGTGCAGTACATGGCGATCTTCGGCTTGTTGTGCAGGCCGGTATTGTTCTTCACCCAGTCGGGAAACTCGCGAAACGTCTTCGTCTTCGGGTCGACCGCACCCTTGAAGATGCCGATGGCCGTCTCGTAGTCGTTGCGGGTATCGATGACGATCGTCTCGGGATCGGAAATCAGGTCATTCCAGTCCTTCGGCTCCACATAGGTGCCGACGATCTTGTTGGGATCGATATTCTCGACGCCCATGGTGACGATTTCTTTCTTCAGCCGCACCTTCATGCGCAGGAAGGGCATTTTCGAGGCCCGGCTTTCCTTGTGCTCGAGATTTGCAAAGCCTGGAAGCGCGCGCAGATAGGCCAGCACGCGGGCAATGCCCTCATCGGGTCCGGCAATCGTGCCGTTGATGCCTTCATGCGCCAGAAGCAGCGTGCCCTTCACGCCATTGTCGTCGCACAGCGCCTGCAACGGTGCGCGCACCGTCTCACACTGGTCGAAGCGCGCAAAGTGGTAGAGCGCGGCAACAAGGAAGGAGCCGGAGTTCGGCCCGGCGGCGGTGGCGTGAAGATCTGTCATGATGTCTGGCGAAATACTGCCTCCGGCGCTGCAACGCAACGGATTTCCGCAAAACCGACATCGTTTGCCTTTTGTCAAGCGGGCGTGCGCAGAAGCAATTGGTCCTGACGGGTGAGGGCAAGGCTCTTTCAGCGCGCAGTGAAAGGGAGCGCTTATCATCCGCAGAAGCACGGCAGAAGGCCGTATCAGGACAACGCCTCTGCGGCCTCCAGCCAGAGCCGCGCAACAATGCGGGCTTCGCGTTTCGGGTGATCGGCGACGACAGTGCCTGCGCGCGCCAGTGCTTCTTCGCGGATTGCCTGCTGGCGTGTGATGATGGCGCCGAGCAGCAGCGCCAATGTGTCGCCATCCCCAAAAAGTTCGGGGCTTTCGTTGATGGTTTGCGTCAGGACGCTCAGGTCGTGCTCATGGCCAAGCAGGTCGACAAGCTGCTTTGTCTCGCGCTTCAGAGCACCGAGTGCCGAGGGGTAGAGATCGGCAAACAGCGTCAGATACATCCAGCCGGTCTGCCCGCATTTTCGCAGGTCGTGAAAGGCTTCGGCATCCGGCGCCAGCCGGCAGGCGAAAAGGGCAGCCTTGGTCTTTCGTCCGTGCTTGGTAAAGGCACGCTTTAGCCGCCGTGCCGTGCGGCACTCGCCGCGCGGAAGGTCCAGCATTTCGAGTGCGGCGATTGCCTCCTCGCAAGCCGCTATCGCCTGGTCGATCGTCTGCGCCCGGTCCGTTTCGGCAGCGGCAATGCGGTCGCGCCGGTCGATCAGCGCTTGCGAGGCAAAGCCGAGCGCGGCAATTTCTTCCGGCGATACCGCAAGCCCTGCCAGATAGTCGACGGTCTCGATCAGCGCCGTGGCATCCCGTACGCTGGACAGGCTGCGGCCGATGTCGCGCATGCGTTCATTTTCGCGGCGGCTGAACGCCTTGGCGTCTGACGATACGAGGCGGTAGAGCGCTCGAAGCCGCTTGAAGCGCTTGCGGGCGGCATGAATGGCGGGATGCTCTCCGTCCGGCTGGTCGCGCAGCACCGCAATCGCCTGGCGCAACTGGCTTTCGGCGACCCGGCGGAATTCCGCGTCGAACGGTTCAGAGGGGCGAATGCGAAAGGCCATGCGGCAGCTCTCCCGACAGATCTTCTGTCGCCATCACCATATTGGAATAGCGACGGTCGCCGGTCACTTCCGCGCCGATCCACGGCGGCAGCGGCGGGTCGTCCGCCTCGCTCCTCAGCTCCACCTCGGCCACGACAAGGCCATGGTAGAAGCCGGTAAACACATCTACTTCCCAGGTGAAGCCGGCATGCGGCACGAGATAGCGGGTCTTTTCGATCACGGTTCCGATCGCTGCCCCCACCAGTTCCTGCGCATCCGCCACCGGAATATCGTATTCGTATTCGTCGCGCGCCAGCGTGCCGCGACCGATCTTGATGGTAAGGCGGGCACTCTGTTCATCGATCAGCCGCACCCGGACGCTGCGGTCCTCGCCGATGGCGACATAGGCCTGCAGATAGGCAGCGCTTGTGCTTGCCGCTGCTCGCCAGTCCTCGCTGGTGACAAGAAACTTCCGCTCGATTTCCGTGGCCATGCCCATTCCCGTGTTCGTGTCGGCTTTTCTAAACTATTGCAAAGCCTTGCATGCGACCAGAGGCGAAAGGCGGGCAAAGGTCCGTTTTTTCTCGACACTGCCCGTGGCGCGCGCTATCTCAGCTTCAAGTTTCAATCGTTTCAATCCGTCCTGTCCGGGAGGTCCTCATGAACGCCAAGAGCCAAGCCCTGCTTGCCATCCTGAAGCTGCAACCGGTCGTGCCGGTCCTGATCGTCGATGATGCGGCCTCTGCCGTTCATCTGGCCCGCGCGCTGGTCGCCGGCGGCCTGAAGGCGATCGAGATCACCATGCGCACGCCGGCAGCGCTTGATGCGGTCAAGGCGGTTGCGGCCGAGGTCGAGGGTGCCCATGTGGGGGCAGGCACCATTCTCAACGGGCGCGATTTCGATGCCGCCGTTGCAGCGGGCTCCACCTTCATCGTCAGCCCGGGCGTCGCACCGGGCGTGTTGTCTGCTGCCAAGGGCTCCTCCGTGCCGCTCCTGCCGGGTGCTGCGACCGCCAGCGAAGTGATGACGCTGCGCGAAGCCGGCTATGACGTGTTGAAATTCTTCCCCGCCGAACAGGCTGGTGGCGCCGCCTATCTGAAGGCGCTCTCTTCGCCGCTCGCCGGCACCGTGTTCTGCCCGACCGGCGGCATTTCGCTCAAAAACGCCCGCGATTACCTGTCGCTGCCGAATGTCGTGTGCGTCGGCGGCTCCTGGGTTGCCCCGAAGGAGCTTGTGGCCGCCGGCGATTGGGCCGGCATCACGACATTGGCATCGGAAGCATCGGCGCTGAAGGCCTGATTGCAGCCACGCGCGTTTGTAAAACGCCGCACCCGTCCTATCTCTCCCTGTGAAACAACAGGGAGAGTTTGTTCATGTTCGACGCCAAGAAGCTTCTTGACCAGTTCCTCGGATCCAAGGTTCCCGGCCTTTCGGGCACCTTGCAGGGGAAGGCCGGTCAGGTCACAGACCTTGCGCGCAACAACCCGATGAAGGCAGGCGCGCTCGCCGCCGCCCTTCTCGGCACCAAGACCGGCCGCAAGCTTGCCGGCAATGTCGCAGCCGTCGGCGGCGTGGCCGCCATTGCGGGCCTCGGCTATCTTGCCTATCGCAATTACCAGTCCGGCAAGGCGCCGGAAGGGGTGGCTCCCGATGCCCCCGTCATCGAGCCGCCGGCCGCTTCGCCCTTCAGCGTCCACTCGCCCAGCCTCAGCAATGATTTTGCGCTCACCCTCCTGCGCGCCATGATCGCTGCCGCGAAGGCGGACGGGCATATCGATGCAACCGAGCGGAAGCGCATCATGGACAAGGTGCATGCGGTGGATCTCGGGGCCGAGGCGGAAGCCTTTATCGCGCAGGAACTGGCCGATCCCATCGATCTCGATGCGCTGGTGGCCGCGGGCCGCACCGAGGAGCAGCGGGTGGAGATCTATACCGCCTCGCGGCTTGCCATCGATCCCGATACGCGCGCCGAGCGCGGCTATCTCGATCTTCTGGCCGGTCGCCTGAAACTGCCCGATCCGCTCGTCGATCATATCGAGGCGACGGTTTCCTCGGCAAAGGTTTCGCTTTGACAGCTTGCCTCCGAATTGCGGTGCGGTGGCCCAAGGCGGCGATTGCCTTTGGCCGCGCCCTCGCTTAATTCTCTTGGCAGGTGAGGGGATATTTGATGCGTGATCTTAAAAATTTCAACGGCTGCCCGGCGCCCCAGCCGGTGCGGCTCGAGGGCCTTTATGTCATTGCCGAGCCCTATGAGCGGGCCGTGCATCTTCAGACGCTGTGGGAGGCTTTGGGCGGCGACGAGGGCCTCAACGACCTCATCCGCTATTTTCCGAACAAGCTTTACAGTGGGCCGGACGAATTTGCCGACTGGCTGGAGGGCATGAACCGTGCCGGCAACCTCATCACGCTCGTCTTCCGCGACAAGGAGGATGGCGAGGTGGTTGGCATGGCAAGCTATATGCGGCCTGATCCGGCAAACGGTGTCATCGAGGTCGGCTCGGTGGCCCATGGCGCGGCCATGAAGCGCTCGCCGCTTTCCACCGAGGCGCATTACCTGATGGCGCGCCATGTGTTCGAGGACCTGGGCTATCGCCGCTACGAGTGGAAGTGCCACAACGAAAACGAGCCGAGCAAGAAGACTGCGGTTCGCTACGGTTTCACCTTCGAGGGCGTGTTCCGCCAGCACATGGTCTCCAAGGGCGCCAATCGCGATACGGCCTGGTTCTCGATGATCGACAGCGAGTGGCCGCTTCTGGCCGAAGCCTTTCAGGCCTGGCTGCGCCCGGAGAATTTTGACGATCACGGCCACCAGAAGGAGCGGCTGGAAGATATCCGGGCAGCGCTTCAGGCGGTGAAGGCGTGAGCGGGGGCAAGGCCCGTTCACCGGCCATTGCCGCGGCCATCATCTTCCTCGGCTTCACGCTGTTGTTTCTGGTCATGCCGAGCATCGTGCTGTGGCTTTCACAGTTTTCGCCCTGGCTTGCGGCAGGATTTGGAGCTCTGGCCGTCCTGTCCTTTTTCCTGATTTTTTGGCTGCGCGCCCGCCATCAGCGCGGTCGCGACCAGAACTGACGTGCTGGGGGTCAGGCCTGGAGGGCCGCCCCGAGCAGCGACAGGCCCATCAGCAGAATGAACAGCGCCCCGACGATCTCGATGCCGTTGGTGATGCGGCCGGCGGTGCGGGAACCCTTCCCGACATAGCGCACGGCCAGATCCTTGGCTGAAACCGCCATCAGCGCCAGCAGCGATACAGTAATCGCCGTGCCGAGCGACATGAACAGCACCGACAGCGCGCCGCCGAGATAAAGTCCGTTCAACAGCGAAAAACTCATCACCAGGATGGCGCCGGAACAGGGGCGAAGCCCGACGGCGATAATGGCTGACCAGGCCTCGTGCAGGCTGAAATCGCGCCCGCCGATGGCTTGCGGATCGGGCAGGTGCATCTGTCCGCAATCCATGCAGTAATCGCCCGCTGCAAGCTGGTCGTGACCGTGGCCCACTTCCGTTGCGCGAAACGAAAGGCCTGTCGGCCCGGAGGCTGGACTTGCGCCGGCAAAGATCGGCAGCGACGAGCGGCGCGGGCGAAGCGCATAGAGCTTGCGGCCCAGCAGCCAGCCGCCGAAGAGAACGAGCATGGCAAAGCTTGCCACTTCCATGGCCTGCGTGGCGCGCGTCATGGTGATGCCGCTGCCGCGCAGCACCACATAGGCCGCGGCCACCAGACCGATGGCCACGACGCCCTGCAACAGGGCCGAGACCAGCGAAATGGCGATGCCGCGCTTCAGCGCCGTCTCGTTGGCGATCATGTAGGAGGAGATCACCGCCTTGCCGTGGCCGGGGCCGGCTGCGTGGAAGACGCCGTAGGCAAAGGACAGCGCCACCAGACCCTTTACCGCCCAGGGATCCTGCCGCATCGCCTTCAGCGCGCCGGTGAGCGCCCGGTAGAAACTCTGCTGGTAGCTGTTGATGAAGCCGAAGAAGGGGCCGAGGTAGCCTGCCGTGTTGAACGATGGTTCCGCCGAGCCGACACCGAGGGGAGACTGCGCATGGGCCAGCGCAACGACGCCGAGCGTCATCAGGAGGGCAAGGGGAAGGCTGCGTTTCAGCATGTCACCTCCAGGCGCGTCGCAAACAGTTTGGTCATGTCTGTTCCGCTCGGATCGTTGAAGAAGGCATCCGTCAGGCTGGTCTTGTTCTGCGCGATGACCTCGTCCGGGTCCGGCCGCACCACCTTGTGCTGGCAGGCCGCAAACGCCTTGCCTTCCGGCACGAGATCGCCATCGGTCGGGAAATCGATCGCGGTATAGAGGGAGGGGTCATAGATGCCGAACGTCATGCGGCCCTTCAGCCGCAGGGGCTCCTGTGGTTTTACCGCAAAGAACACCATCACCTGCTGGTCCTTGTAGGTGACGTGGATCACGTCCGGCGGCGCAATCGGGATCGTCTTGCCGTTCTGCGTGATGGTCGTGAAATAGTGGAAATCCTTGAGCGAGGTGCGCATGACTTCGCCGAGATCAGCAAGTTCGTGCTCGTCGAGCTTCAGATCGGTGTTCTTGTCGAAGTCCAGGAGCACGCTCGAGGAGAACAACTCGTCGAACCGCCAGACATTGCGCAGTTCCGAAATGGTGCCGTCATCGGCCGCCAGCACTTCCAGCCGCGCTTCGACGAAGATGTGCGGATGCGCAAGGGCCGGAAAAGGCGCCAGAAGAAAGAGAGTGGCCGAAAGCCACTTTTTGAAGGTCATGACCAAAATCCCGTCGCCCGTCGTTTCTGCGGTGTGTCGCGCAAATGGGACGGAATTTCGGCTTCAGTCAATCAGCGCCGAGATCACAAGGCGCTTACGGCTGCTGGCGGAACCAGGCGGAGAGGAAATCCACGAAGCTGCGCACCTTGGCCGGCAGGTAACGCCGATGCGGATAGACGGCATAGATGCCGCGATCGGTGGGGATGTAATCGTCAAACAGCGAGACCAGTTCGCCGGAGCGGATATAGGGAAGGGCAATGAAATCCGGCACCATGGCAACGCCGAGGCCGGCGCGGGCGGCTCTCACCGTGCCCTGCGGGCTGTTGACCTCGATCGACCCGGAGACCGGCACCGAAAACACCGTGCCATCGGGCGCCTGGAAGCGGATGCTGTTGTGGGAGCGCAGGTTGGTGTCGATGATGACCGGCTTGCCGACAAGGTCCTGCGGATGGGCAAGGGGGCCGAATCGCGCCACATATTCGGCGGTGGCGCAGGCATAGACCCGGAAATCGGAAAGCTTGCGGGCAATCATGCCGGAATCTTCGAGCTTGGTGATTCGGATGGCAAGATCGAAGCTCTCCTCGATCAGGTCGACGAATCGGTCTTCGGCAACGATATCCAGCGACACGTCCGGATGGCTTTTTGCAAAGTCGATCAGCGATTGCCCGACATCGGCATCCATGAAGGTTCGCGGCACGGAAATGCGCAGGCGCCCCTTGAGGTCCGCATTGTTCTCGCGCACCAGGTCGGCGAGGTTGTCGATTTCCTTCAGAATGTCGGCTGCGGTGCGAAAATAGGTGTGCCCGGCTTCCGTCATGGAGAACTGGCGCGTCGTGCGGTTCAAAAGCAGGGCGCCCAGGTCGTCTTCCAGTTCGCGCACATATTTGGACAGCAGCGCCTTGGAGCGTCCGGTGCGCCTTGCGGCGGCTGAGAATCCCTCGGCTTCCACCACGTCGATGAATGCACGCATGCGCGTCAGAGTATCCACACGATCATCCTTTTTTGCCCCCACGTTTACCGTGGCGTTCGAGCCTTCCTCCTGCAATGTGAAATTTGCGAGGCAGCCGAAAAAATCTCTTGATTATGAATGCGAATGTTCTTATTTCCCGGTCAGCCCAAAGTCGCACGTGCCCATGGGTGTCCGCCGACCCTCTATTTGGTGAGGTCATCGGTAAGGTACCTGGAATTAACCCCTCCAGTCGCTATTCCGGCCATCCGGGAAATGCGAGGACATCTGAAGCAACGACGGTGCGGGCCTTTTTGTTCTCTCCCGGCTTTCCAACAGCCGGGGTTACTGAAGAGGCACACCATCATTGCCGGAAGTGCGGTAGGGTTTTCCCTCCAATCCATGGCAGACAAAGCCGGATCATCGTTCTTGGCAGAGCGTTGTTCCACTTACCGCGCGTTTGAGCGTGTCAGGGAATCGGTGTCTCCACCGACTGGTTCCCGGCGCATGTTCATTCGTCCTTTGTCCTCCGGTTCGCAAGCCGGAGCCTTGAGATATGGAAGGGACTGACCATGACCACTGCTCGCATCCGCGACTTCCTGCGCACCGAACGCCCGGAAGGCCCTTGCCTTGTCGTCGACCTCGATGTCGTGCGCGACAATTTCAAGGCGTTCCGCCACGCTCTGCCGGACAGCGCCATCTACTATGCCGTCAAGGCCAATCCGGAACCGGAAATCCTGAAGCTGCTCGCCTCCATGGGCTCGAGCTTCGACTGCGCTTCGGTTGCCGAAATCCAGATGGCGCTCGGCGCCGGTGCAACGGCTGACCGCATCTCGTTCGGCAACACCATCAAGAAGGAGCGCGATATTGCGCGCGCCTTCGAGCTGGGCGTCGGTCTCTTTGCCGTCGACAGCCACGAGGAAGTCGAAAAGGTTGCCCGTGCAGCCCCCGGCGCCCGCGTGTTCTGCCGCGTTCTGACCGATGGAGAAGGTGCCGAATGGCCGCTGTCGCGCAAGTTCGGCTGCGTTCCGCAGATGGCGGTCGACGTTCTGGTCTATGCCCACCAGCTGGGTCTGGAATCCTACGGCGTCTCCTTCCATGTCGGTTCGCAGATGACCAAGGTCGATGCCTGGGATGCAGCCCTTGCCGATGCCAAGCGCGTCTTCGCGCAGCTCGCCAAGCAGGGCATCTACCTGCAGATGGTCAACATGGGCGGTGGTTTTCCGACCAAGTACCTGCGTGACGTGCCCTCTGCCGAGGCCTATGGCCAGGCCATCTTTGCCGCCCTGCGCAAGCATTTCGGCAACAGCCTGCCCAAGACCATCATCGAGCCGGGCCGCGGCATGGTCGGCAATGCCGGCGTGATCAAGGCGGAAGTCATTCTCGTCTCGCGCAAGTCGGACAATGACGCACACCGATGGGTCTTCCTCGACATCGGCAAGTTCGGCGGTCTCGCCGAAACCATGGACGAGGCCATCCGCTATCCGATCCGCACCGAGCGGGACGGCGACGAGATGGAGCCCTGCGTGCTGGCCGGCCCGACCTGCGATTCGGCCGACGTGCTGTACGAGAAGAACATGTATCCGCTGCCGCTCACGCTTTCGATCGGCGACGAGGTTCTGATCGAGGGCACCGGTGCCTACACGACGACCTATTCGGCGGTTGCCTTTAACGGCTTTGATCCGCTGAAGGCCTATGTGATCTGATCTTGCAGGCTCCGGCTGTTGTGTCGGAGCCGCATTCACCCTGATTTTTTGAGCCGTTTAGACCGGTTTTGAGCTTCGGAGGCCAAGATGGCCGCTGTTCTTGATGCTGTGCGCGCATTCCTTGCGCCGAATGCTTTCGTTATTTCCGAGGAAACCCCGGCAGACGTGGTGGCCCGCGAAAACCTGCTCGATCGCGCCATGGGCGCTGACCGGCGCAAGAAGTCGTCGGAAAAGCTGCGCCGTGGCCGTGTGCCGGCGCAGGGGCTGGCCCTGGTTGCGCGCGATCGTGACGGCCATGTCATCGGCACCGTGCGGCTGTGGAACGTCGAGGCCGGCGTCGGTCGCGATGGCGCGCCGGTGGATGCGCTGCTGCTTGGCCCGCTCGCCGTCGATTCAACCCATGAGGGCAAGGGAATCGGTGGCGCCCTGATGCGCGCCGCCATTGCCCAAGCCCATGCCCGCGGCCACGGCGCCATCCTGCTGGTCGGCGATGCGCCCTATTATGAGCGATTCGGCTTCTTCGCCGACAAGGCCCAGCACCTGATCATGCCCGGCCCCTTCCAGCGCGAGCGCTTCCTCGGCCTTGAGCTGAAGACCGGCTGGCTCGATGGCGCCGCCGGCATGCTGACGGCGAGCGGCGTCAAGCTGACGCGCCCGATCGAGCGCCGCGCCGCCTGACCGCCTCCTCATTGAAAGCTCCAGTCAGCCCCTTCCCGGATCCACCTGGGAAGGGGCTTTTTCATGAGCATCTATCAACTCCATGAACACTTTTTTGCCGTAAAACCGCTCTGGACTTGATCATCGTCAGGTCCGCTTGATCAGGATCAACGGCGTGATCTGCCGGTGTCGGTAGGCTTGCAGCATCAAAAGACGATGTCGCAAGGAGAATGACATGATGAGGAACGCAGCCGCCATAGCAGCCCTTCTGGGAACTGCAACGGTCGTTCTGTCCGGCGCCGTACAGGCTGCCGATATGGCCCAGAATACCCCGGCACCGGTTGCCGCCGATGCGGTATCGGCAAAAAGTCCGTGGCAGGTTCGCGTGCGCGCACTGGGCGTCATCCCGAATGACAAGGGTTCTGTGAACGGCGTCGCAGGTTCTGATCTCAATTATTCGAACTCGGTCACGCCGGAACTCGATATCAGCTATTTCTTCACCGACAATATTGCCGCCGAGCTCATCCTGGGCACTACCAGTTCGCGGATTACCGGGGCCGGCTCGCTCGCTGGCGTCAATGTCGGCAAGACCTGGATCCTGCCGCCGACACTTACACTGCAATATCACTTTACCGATTTTGGCGCGTTCAAGCCCTATGTCGGTGCGGGCGTGAACTACACCTTCTTCTATAACGAGAGCACGCAACCCGGCTTCAGCAACCTGAAGGTCGATTCGCATGTCGGCGCCGCCCTGCAGGTTGGCTTCGACTATATGTTCGACGAGCATTGGGGTCTGAACGTCGATGCCAAGAAGCTGTTTCTCGACACGAAATGGAGCGCCGACATGGGCGGCACTCCGATTGCCGGCAAGGCCAAGCTCGATCCGTGGCTGGTCGGCGCCGGTGTGACTTACCGCTTCTAAGGCGGTCACGAGCCACCTGGGTTGAAGCATCGTCCGGATGGGGGCATCCGGCACCGTGGCAGGTAGCTTCGGCCTGAGGGGAAGGACGGGAGCCGGTGCGCTGGGCGCATCGGTTCCCGTTTCCGTTTCACTCCAGGATGCGGCGGCGTATCGAGGAGGGGCCTCACAACGCCGTGAGTCGGCCCCGCCCACCATGGTCCGTGGGCCGGCGGGGCCCTATCTCCATCATCATGATTGATCGCCGCCAGTTTATCGCAGCAGTTCCCCTTCTCTTGTCAGGACTTACTGCGCGTGCTCAGAGCGAGGATGAGCCTCCCGCGGCATCCGAGCCTTCGGCCCAGACCGAGCCGGATGCCTCCCTGTCCGATGTCTTGTCGCGCGCTGCGCAAATGGCACCGCTCAAGGCCGTGATCGTGTCGAAGGCGGGGCAGCAGCTGGCCGCCCGCGGCTATCACGGTGCCTCGCCGGACACCTCGACCAACATCAAGTCCGCCTCGAAATCGATCATCTCTGCAATGATCGGCATTGCCATCGGCAAGGGACTCCTGGAGGGGCCGGACCAGCCGATCGCCCCCATCCTCAAGGCGGATCTTCCCGCCGATCCCGATCCGCGCCTGGCAAGGGTCACCATCGGCCACCTGCTGTCCATGCAGTCGGGGCTCGACCCCTTGTCCGGTCCCAATTACGGGCGCTTTGTCGCGAGCCGCAACTGGGTGCGTTTTGCGCTGGCGCAGGATTTTGTTCAGGACCCCGGCGGATCCATGCTTTATTCCACCGCCTCAACGCATCTTCTCTCCGCCATCCTCACCCGCGTCGGCAAGACGTCGACGCTTGCCCTGGCGCGCGCATGGTTTGCGCCGATCAACGGCTTTCGCATCGGCGCCTGGGATCGCGACCGGCAGGGCATCTATCTCGGCGGCAACCAGATGGCGATGACGGCGCGCTCGCTTCACGCCTTTGGCGAGGTTTACCGGCGCGGCGGGCGAACGGCAGACGGCGTCCAGGTGGTGCCGGAAAACTGGGTCCAGACCTCGTTCCAGCCGCGCACCAGTTCCCGCTATTCCGGCGACGGTTACGGCTATGGCTGGTTCCTGAAGCGCATCGGGGGTGAGGATGTGCGTTTTGCCTGGGGCTATGGTGGGCAGATGCTCTACATCGTGCCGTCGCGCGGGCTCACCGTGACGATGACCTCGCAGGCCGATTCGCCCTCGGCCGCCAATGGCTACCGCGACCGCCTGCACGACCTGCTGGCCGGGATCATCAAGGCCGCAGCCTGACGGCCATCACGCAGTCGCGATACGATTTGTTAACCGCTCTTCGGTCTAAGGGCGGCGCCCGATGCAGTCGCAAAGCCTGCACACTGCAGGTTATGCACCTGTGCGAGAAAGAAAGACCGTTGTTATGAGAATCATCCGCCTCGTCTTCATTCTGGCTATCGGCTTTGCCGGCGTTATCGGCAGCCGCTGGTATAGCTATGTCACCAATACGGACAGCCCGTATAACGAGAGCGGCATCGAGATCAACAGCCGCATGCCCGGCCCCTTGCGCAAATGGGGATGCGACAGGCTGCACGTGACCTTCGGCAATATGCTGCCACCCTATGGCTGCCAAGCCGGCGCAGATGGTCGCGACTGGCTGTGAGGCTTCATCAGGATCTGGCCCGCTGCATCTGTCCGGGCTGGACGAATGCCGCGGCATTCCTATCTCCTTGGGCATGAACAAAGCCATTATCACAGGCGGTGCCGGCCTCATCGGCACAGGGATCTGCCGGCTTCTGATCGATGCCGGCTGGACTGTTGCTTCCTTCGACATGAAGGATACCCCGCAGGACCTGCAGGATCAGGGCGTGACGCATGTCTTCTGCGATGTCGGCGACGAAGCCTCCGTTGCCGGCGCCTTTGCCGAGCTTGGCTGGGATCGTCTCGATCTTCTGGTCAACAATGCCGGCATTGCCGGCCCCGTCAATGGACCGATCGAGACCTTGTCGCTGGAGGATTGGCGCCGGGTGACGGATAGTCATCTGACCGCCGCCTTCCTGATGGTGCGTGCCGCCGTTCCCCTGATGCGGGAAGGGGCGAGCATCATCAACATGGCCTCCACCCGTGCCTTCATGTCGGAGCCGAAGACGGAAGCCTATGCCGCCTCAAAAGGTGGGCTGGTGGCGCTGACGCATGCGCTTGCCGTCAGTCTTGGCCCCAGGATCCGCGTCAATGCCATTGCGCCCGGCTGGATTGCCGGCGACGACGACCTTCGCCCGCAGGATCATAGCCAGCATCCGGTCGGCCGTGTCGGACAGGCGCAGGATATTGCCGAAGCCGTGCTTTACCTGACGGGAGCCGGCTTCATGACGGGGCAGGTGCTGACGCTGGACGGCGGCATGACCCGCAAGATGATCTATGCGCCCTGAAGAGGGCGCACCGTTTCACCCCTGATTACGCAGAAATGTCGATGATGCCGCAATCGCCGGCATCCGAGCCGAAGGCGACAAGCTTGCCATTGCCGCTCCAGCTCATGGCGGTGATGGCCCCTTTGCCGGGACGGCGCAGCAGGGCTTCCTTGCCGTCGCCAACCCTCACGCCAAGGATCATGCCGTCGATGAAGCCGATGGCCAGCACCTCTTCGACCGGATGAAAGGCCACGCAGGTGGCCATGATGTTGGCGCGCGTGCCAAGCTCCAGCGGTGCCTTGCCCATCGGGCCGTCCTTGCCGGAAAACGGCCAGACGATGGCGGCCGGTGCGCCGGACGAGGCAAGCCATTTGCCCTTGGCCGACCAGGACAGCGATTTGACCTTGGAGGGATAGCCCGTCATGCGCATGTGGCGGGCCTCGCCGGGCTTGCCGTCCAGCTTCCAGCCGTGCAGGGCATTCTCCTGCATCTGGGTGACGAGAAATTTTCCATCGGGTGAAAAGGTCACGCCGTTATGGGCACCCTTCCAGTCGAGATCGACCGGGGCCGAGGCTGTCGCCACCCAATGCAGCGATACGCCATTATAGCGGGCGGCTGCGATGCGCAGGCCCTTTGGCGCAAATGCCAGTGCCTCGACCGTGCGTTCCTCGGCAAATTCCTTCGCCGTGCCGTCTGCAAGAACGACGGCGGTCGATTTTCCAAGGCCATAGGCAACCGCGCCCTGCGGGCCGCCGGCAACGACCGAAATCCACCTGCGCGGCGCTTCCGCCACAAGGCTTGCGCTGCCATCGGCTGCGATGCGCATCACCTTTCCGTCTTCGCCGCCGGTGATCAGGCTGACGCTGAACGGATCGCGGATGCAGGTCAGAAGCCCGTCATGGGCCTGCGTTACCTTCTCGCCGCCATCCAGCCGGCGGATTTCGCCGGCAGCGGTGGCAAAGAAGGGAACATCGCCGAGAAAATGCGCGGCGACGACATGTCCATCGAGATCGAGAGGGGCAACGGTGGGCATCAGGCAGTCTTTCTGGTGGAGATCTTGCGTGTCCGGCGTGACGCGGCCAAAGGCCGGTTCACGCCGGTTGAGGGATCAGGCCGTTGCCTGGCAGGCGAGGAAGCTCTGCTCGATCTTTTCGCGATCAAGCTCGCGGCCGATGAAGACGAGGCGGCTTTCGCGCTTTTCGCCGTCCTTCCAGGCACGCTGGTGATCGCCCTCGACGATCATGTGGACGCCCTGCACCACATAGCGTTCGGCATCACCCTTGAAGGCGATGATGCCCTTCAAACGCAGGATATTCGGGCCTTGCGTCTGGGTGATCTTCTGGATCCACGGGAAGAAGCGCTCCGGGTTCATCTCGCCGCCGCGCAGCGAAATGGATTTCACCGTCACGTCATGAATGGCCGATGCCACGGCATGCCCGTGATGGTCATGCCCATGATGGTCATGATCGTGGTGATCATGATGATGGTGGTCGTGATCATGTCCGTGATGGTCGTGACCATGATCATGGTGGTGATGGTCGCAATCGGGACCGCAGACATGATCCTCGTGGCCATGCTCGAGGAAATGCGGATCGTTTTCCAGCGCCCGTTCCAGGTTGAAGGCGCCCTGGTCCAGCACCCGAGCCAGATCGACGCCGGACCGGGTCGTCTTGTAGATGCGCGCCGTCGGGTTGATGGCGCGAACGATGTCCTCGATCACCGCCAGTTCGTCCGGCGTCACGAGATCGGTCTTGTTGACGACGACGACATCGGCAAAGGCGATCTGGTCTTCGGCTTCGCGGCTGTCTTTCAGGCGAAGCGGCAGGTGCTTTGCATCCACCAGTGCAACGACCGCATCAAGCTCGGTCTTGGCGCGCACGTCATCGTCCATGAAGAAGGTCTGTGCCACCGGCACCGGATCGGCAAGGCCCGTCGTTTCCACGATGATGCCGTCAAACCGGCCGGGGCGGCGCATCAGGCCTTCCACCACGCGGATGAGGTCTCCGCGCACGGTGCAGCAGATGCAGCCATTGTTCATCTCGTAGATTTCCTCGTCGGATTCGACGATGAGGTCGTTGTCGATGCCGATCTCGCCGAACTCGTTGACGATGACGGCATATTTCTTGCCATGGCTTTCGGTGAGGATGCGGTTGAGCAGCGTCGTTTTGCCGGCGCCGAGATAGCCGGTGAGAACGGTGACGGGAATGGGCTTGGTGATTGCGGTATCGGCCATAAAAACCTCCGGAGATGGGCGCTCATGGGGCGGAGCGACAACGGTTGGGGAGCATATAAGGCCTTGGGTCCGGCAGTTCAAAGGCTTTTGTATGTTATAAGATCACATCATGCTTCAGCCCGCGCCGGAACGATATCGGTGCGCGCAAAATCACCGCCGACGAAAAGCAGCGGGCAGTCCAGCTCACGTGCCAGCCCATAGGCAAAGCAATCGCCGAAATTGAGCCCGGCCTTGTGAAATCCCTTGCCGAAGCGCCGGTACGCGGCCGCTGCCATTTCGGCGCGGCTGGCGGTGACGGTGATGATGTCGAACGGAATGGCGGCGAGCAAGGCGTCCAGTCCTGGCCGGCAGTTCTTGCGGGCCGCCACGATATAGACCTCCAGCAAGGTGCCGGCGGAAAGAAGAAGGCGCTGGGTGGGATCTTCGAGCACGGCAGTGCAGGAATCGGCTGACGGTTCATCGAGGATGATTGCCATCAATGCCGATGTATCGACGACGATCAAGCGGGAAGCCCGTCCTCGTCGTAGAGATCGTCATGGCTTCTATCGGCGCCAGGCCCATCAGGTTTCTTCGGCGGCGCCATGGCTCTGACCCTGCCGAGTGCCGCGCGGCGCTCTTCCCGGCTCGTCTCATGCTGTGCCGGAACAATCCGGGCAACCGTTCTGCCTTCGCGTGTCAGCAGGATGTCCTCGCCGCGCTCCATGCGATCAAGCACCTGTTCGAGGTTTTCCTGCGCATCTCTGACGGATATCTGCATGGCCATGATCTCCGGTGTGCCAGAAATGTAATCCCTGGCGCATCCCGCTGCAAGATCAGGCAAAATCCGACATGTCAAACCGATGCACGTCGTCGAGCAGTTCCAGAATGCCGTTCACCGCATGGGAAAGCAGGGCCTCGCCGCGTTCGGCCGTGGCCGCTGCCGCATTGCCGGCAACGCCGGAACGGTTCAGATCGGACATTTTCCAGCCGAAGGCATGGGGTCCATAGGCGCGCAGATGGCGGAAGTTTGCGGCAAATTCGCTCTGGCGCGAGGAGAAGGCGGCCGCCTTTTGCATATCCACGCGCTCAGGGTACAGCGCCAGCATGACCGAGGTTTCGATATCGCCACCGTGGATGTCGGTCGCCTTGTCGGCAGGCGAAATCCACTGGTCCGGCTGGCCAAAACGCGTCCAGCTGGTGGCAACGGCCAGCATGTTGAGTTTCACCCGCGCTTCGGTCGCCACCACCGTCATCAGCGGGGAATTGCCGCCATGGGCGTTCAGCATGACGAATTTGCGGATGCCGATGTCGCTCAGGCTTTCGGCAATCGTCAGCCAGCGGTTGATCGCCTGGGCAAAGGTCAGCGTGCGGCTGCCCTCGACATCCATATGTTCGAGCGAATAGCCGATGCGCTCGACGGGCAGGAAGGTGACGGGCAGGTCTGCCGGCTTTTGTGCGATGAGGCGTTCGACAAGTCCGCCCGCAATCAGGCTGTCGGTATCAAACGGCAGGTGCGGACCGTGCTGCTCGTGGGCGCCCAGCGGCAGAACGGCGATCCAGTCGGCGCGCGCCTCCGGCGCAAGGCTGCGGTCATTGTGGTTGAAGCGTGGTGTCGGCAGCGGCATCTGGCGGTAACCTCCTGCTTTCGCTATGGATGGTCGCGCACCGTCTATAGCGGTTGTGATCGAGGTGGGAAACCCGGACGGAGCCGATGGCCAAAAAGAAGGGCGATAAAAAGGACGAGAAGAAGGACAAATCGGCCCGCAAGAAGGATCTCGCCTCGCTGGCCGAGCTTGCGCCGGTTTTGACCCAGGCGGCCCGTTCGCTGCGCACAACGCTTTCCCAGGAACTGGCGCAGGCAGGCCTGTATGCCGGCCAGGACGGCGTGATCCTGCAGTTATCGCAGGCGCCGGGGCTGACGCCCGGGCAGCTCGCGCAACAGCTGGCCGTCAAGGCCCCGACGATGACGCGCACGATCGGGCGCATGGAGGCGCAGGGCTTCGTGCAGCGCAAGGCCGACAGCGCCGATGGACGGCTGATAAAGGTCTATCTGACGCCGACCGGGCAAGACAGTGTTCAAGCCATTCAGCAGGCGCTGGCCGACAGCGGTGCCGCGGCCTTGCGCGATTTCTCCGACAAGGAGATCCGCACCCTCATCAAGCTGTTGAAGGCGCTGGATCGGAACCTGCATGGGCAGGTCACGGGAGATGATGAGGACTGAAACGAAAGTCGATTGTGACAAAAGATTGCCTGCCGCAATTAAAATGTTTAAATAATTTAAATCGGCAGGCGAATCCGCCAGGGGAGGGGTCGTGGTTCAAAAGGTCAAGCTGTCCACCATCGCAGAAAGTCTCGGTCTTTCGACGGCCACCATATCGCTCGCCTTGCGCGACAGCCCGCTGGTTGCCATCGACACGCGCGAAAAGATCAAAGATCAGGCCCGCGCGCTCGGCTATATCTACAACCGGCGCGCCGCAAGCCTTCGCACCTCGCGCTCGGGCATTATCGGTGTCGTCGTGCATGACATCATGAACCCGTTTTACGGCGAAATCCTGAAAGCCATCGAAAGCGAACTGGATCGCAGCCGCCACACCTTCATCCTGTCCAATCATTATGATTCGGTGGAGAAGCAGCGCACCTTCATCGAGACGCTGCTGCAGCTCGGCGGCGACGGCGTCATCATGTCGCCGGCCATCGGGACACCGATCGAGGATGTGAAGCTCGCCGAAGCCAACGGCATGCCGGCCATTCTGGTTGCCCGCTCGATGGACGGCGTCGATCTGCCGACCTATCGCGGCGACGACAGCTACGGCATTTCCCTGGCGACCAATCACCTGATCGGGCTTGGCCACCGCACCATTGCGATGATCGGCGGCACCGACCAGACCTCGACCGGTCGCGACCGCTATCAGGGCTATGTCAATGCGCTGCGCAAGGCCGGTATCGAGGTGGATCCGAACCTGCGCATTCCGGGCCCGCGCTCCAAGCAGGGCGGGTTTGAGGCGGCGGTGCATTTTCTCTCGCTGCCGCAAAAGCCGACGGCCGCCGTCTGCTGGAACGATCTCGTGGCCATCGGGTTGATGAACGGCATTGCCCGTGCCGGGCTCGTGCCGGGGCAGGATATTTCTGTGACCGGATATGACGACCTGGAGGAAGCCTCCATCGCCACGCCTGCGCTCACAACCGTGTGGAACGGCCAGACGGAGGTCGGCCGGCTTGCCGCCCGCGCTCTGCTCGATCGCCTGGCCGGCAGCCATGACCCGGATGGAATCCATCTGATCAAGCCGGAAATGCGCATCCGCCAGTCCACCAGCCCGCATCACCCTCGTGCCTGACAGAGACAGGATTTAAGCCGATGACCGAACAGAAGACCACCGTGCTCATTCCGGGCCGCATGCATCCCCGCGCGCTCGAGCGCCTGAGCGCCGCCTTCGACGTGGTGCAGACGACTGCCGGTGCAGAGCTGGACCTGCCTGCCGAAACGCTGGAGAAGATCCGTGGCGTCGCGACCTTGAACGGCATGCGCGCGGAGTGGATCGACAAGCTCCCGAACCTCGACATCATCTCGAATTTCGGCGTCGGCTATGATGGCGTCGATGCCAAGCATGCCGCGACCAAGGGCGTCATCGTGACCAATACGCCGGACGTCCTGAACGACGAGGTGGCCGATACGACGATCGGCCTCCTCATCAACACCGTACGCCGCCTGCCGGTGGCCGAAACCTATCTGCGGGCTGGCCGCTGGGAAAAGGAAGGCCCGTTCGCGCTGACGCCGCTCTCCCTGAAGAACCGTCATGTCGGCCTTCTCGGCCTCGGTCGCATTGGTCTCGAGATCGCCAAGCGGCTGGAGCCGTTCAAGGTGAAGATCAGCTATCACACCCGCACCGAACGCAAGGACGTGCCCTATACCTATGCGGCCTCGCTGATGGAACTGGCGACATCGGTCGACACGCTGATCTCGATCATTCCGGCCACGCCCGAGACGCACAAGATCATCAATGCCGACGTGCTGGCAGCATTGGGCGCAAATGGCGTGTTCATCAATGTCGGCCGCGGCACCAGCGTCGATGAGGAGGCGCTGATCGAAGCGCTGAAGAACAAGGTGATCGCCGCTGCCGGTCTCGATGTCTTCTATGACGAGCCGCGCGTTCCTTCGGGCCTGTTCGATCTCGACAATGCCTGCCTGCTGCCGCATGTCGCCTCGGCCTCCGTGCCGACGCGCAATGACATGGCCGATCTCGTCGTCGACAATCTGGTCGGATGGTTCAGGGAGCGCAAGGTGCTCACGCCGGTGCCGGAAACGCCCGTTAAGGGATGACCTCAGCGGTTGCGGGCGTAAGCCCGCACCGCCTCGCCGAAGGCTTCAAACAGGGCGCGCGACGGGCTGTCCGTCTCGGCCCAGTATTCCGGATGCCATTGCACGCCGATGGCAAAGCCTTTGGCATCGATGACCGATACCGCCTCGATCGTGCCGTCCTCTGCCACGGCCTCCACCTGCAGCGATGGCGCCGTCTGCGCGATTGCCTGGCGATGCAGCGAATTCACCTGCACCTCGCCCGACAGGCCGAGATGATTGGCAATGCACGAGCCGTCGCGCACGAACACCGGCTGGCGGATCGAATACATTTCGTCACGGCTTTCGACCGGCGGTTTGCGGTGGTCCCAGATACCCGGCTGTTCCTGGATTTCGCTGGCGAGCGTGCCGCCAAGGGCGACGTTCAGCTCCTGAATGCCACGGCAGATCGCCAGCAGCGGAATGCCGCGTTCGATGGCGCGCCGGATGAGCGGCAGCGAGGTTGCATCGCGTGCCGGATCGAAAGGCCCATCGGCGTCGGTCGCCTCGCGGCCGTAGAGCGAGGGATGCACATTGCTGGCAGAGCCTGAAATCAGCACGCCATCCACCCGGTCGAGCACGCCGTCGATGTCATGACCATCTTCCAGCGCCGGGATGAGCATGGGAACGGCGCCGGAAACCTTGACGGCCGCATCGACATATTGCCGCTGAACGCCGTGCCAGATGGTGTTGTCAAAGCTGCGGATGTCGGCGGGAATGGCGATGAACGGCATGGGGTCTGTCTCCGGCAGGACTGTCGCTCGCGTTCTTGATCCGGCGCATGGTGCAAGTCAAGCGCACAAGTCAGGCGCACAACTCAGGCGCAGCTGCGCGCCAGCTTCGGCTTGCTGCCTTTCGCGAAACCCGGACAGGTTCTGTCGCAGACGTCTTATTAGACGAAAGTCTCGGGCGTTTCGACAGGTCTGCAACGCATGAATATTAGCTTGCGCCTTGCAAGGCCTAGTCTGCCATGTTTACTTCGCTCAGGGCCGGGAAACGGGGGAAAATGGACCTTCCCGGGCTGTCAACACTGGGAGGATATTCATGGATCGTCGTTCATTCTTCAAGAAAGCGGCTGTGACCGGGGCTGGCGCTGCCGGCGCGGTGGGGCTTGCGGCTCCGGCCCTTGCGCAATCGATGCCGAAGATCACCTGGCGTCTTACGTCATCGTTCCCGAAATCTCTGGACACGATCTATGGCGGCGCCGAAGACATTGCAAAGCACGTCTCTGCCGCAACTGATGGCAACTTTACCATCCAGACCTTTGCCGGCGGTGAAATCGTGCCGGGGCTGCAGGCGGCTGACGCCGTGTCTGCCGGCACCGTCGAAATGTGCCACACCTGCTCCTACTATTATGTCGGCAAGGATCCGACCTTTGCCATCGGCACGGCCATTCCCTTCGGGCTCAACGCCCGCCTGACCAATTCCTGGTTCTATGAAGGCAATGGCAATACGCTGCTCAACCAGTTCTATGCCACTCATGGCCTGCAGGGCTTCATCGCCGGCAATACCGGCGTGCAGATGGGCGGCTGGTTCCGCAAGGAAATCAACACGGTCGATGACTTCAAGGGCGTGAAGATGCGCATTGCCGGTCTTGCCGGCCGCGTCGTCGAAAAGCTTGGCGTCGTGCCGCAGCAGATTGCCGGCGGCGATATCTATCCGGCGCTCGAAAAAGGCACGATCGATGCCGCCGAATGGGTCGGCCCCTATGACGACCAGAAGCTCGGCTTCTACAAGGTCGCCAAGTATTATTACTATCCGGCTTTCTGGGAAGGCGGCCCGGTCATCCACGCCTTCGTCAACAAGGAAAAGTTCGAGGGGCTGCCGAAATCCTATCAGGCAGTGCTGCAGGATGCCTGCGCCTTTGCCAACACCAACATGATGGCGAAATACGACATCAAGAACCCGGTCGCCATCAAGCAGCTCGTCGCCCAGGGCACGATCCTGCGGCCCTTCAGTCAGGAAATCCTGGAGGCCTGCTTCAATGCGGCCAAGGAAGTCTATGCCGATATCAGCGCCAAGAACGAGTGGTTCAAGAAGATCTACGAGGACCAGGTGGCTTTCAAGAAGGAAGGCTATCTGTGGATGCAGCTGGCCGAATACACCTATGACACGTTCATGATGATCCAGCAGCGCAACGGCAAGCTCTGACGCACACCGTTCCGGCGACTTCTCGCAAACGAAAACCCCGGCAAGCTGGCCTGCTTGCCGGGGTTTTGTTTGTGTCGCCGATCAGAATTTCGGTGGCTCGCTGAGGTTGACGGGCGGCGGGCCGCCGGGCAGGCCGCCACCGCCGGCAGGAGGCAGGCCGAAATTCGGCATCTGGTTGCCGCCGCCCATATTGCCGAAGCCCGGCACCTCGATCTTGACGCTGTTGAGGTCGATTTCCGGCGTCTTTTCCAGCCAGTAGGTGACGGTTTCGGGCCAGAAAATCACGATCGCGACCAGGATCAGCTGCATGCACAGCCACGGTATGGCGCCGAGATAGATATCCTTGGTCTTAACCGAGCGCGGTGCGATGGAGCGCAGGTAGAACAGCGCAAAGCCGAAGGGCGGATGCATGAAGCTCGTCTGCATGTTGATGCAGATCAGCACGCCGAACCAGATGAGATCGATGCCGAGCGCGGTTGCAACGGGAGCCAGCATCGGAATGACGATGAAGGCGATTTCGAAGAAATCAAGGAAGAAGGCGAGGACGAAGATGAAGATGTTGACGAAGATCAGGAAGCCGACCGCACCGCCCGGTACATGCGACAGCATGTGCTCGATCCACAGCCCGCCGTTCATGCCCTGAAAGACCAGGCTGAAGCAGGTGGCGCCGACGAGGATGAACACCACCATGGAGGTGATGTGCATGGTGGAATGCATGCCCTGCTTGACCAGATCCCAAGTGAGGCGACGGTGCATGGCAGCAAGCGCCATGGCGCCAACGACACCCAGCGCGCCGGCTTCCGTCGGCGTGGCAAGGCCCATGAAGATCGTGCCGAGGACAAGAAAGATCAGCACGATCGACGGCACCATGCCGGCCAGCACCCGCAGCACCAGTGCCCGGTTCAGCTCGCCGCGGGCTTCCGGGGGCAGGGCCGGCAGATCCTTCGGGCGAAAGATCGACATACCGAGGATGAACAGCATGAAGATGGCGACCTGAAGGATCGACGGGCCGATGGCGCCGAGATACATGTCGCCGACGGAGCGGCCGAGCTGGTCTGCCAGCACGATCAGCACCAGCGACGGCGGGATGACCTGCGTGATGGTGCCCGATGCGGCGATGACGCCGGTGGCGAGACGCGGGTTGTATCCGTATTTCAGCATGATCGGCAGCGAGATGACGCCCATGGTGATGACGGATGCGGCAACCGTTCCGGTGATGGCGCCCAGGATCGCGCCGACGAGGATGACGGCATAGGCAAGGCCGCCCGGAATGGCGCCGAACAGTTTCCCCGTGCCCTCCAGGAGATCCTCGGCCAGCCCGCAGCGCTCAAGGATGGCGCCCATGAAGGTAAAGAACGGAATGGCGAGCAGCAGGTCGTTGGAGATGATGCCGAAGATACGCAGCGGCAGGGCCTGCAGGAAGGCCTGCTCGAAGTGCCCGGTCAGCACGCCGATGACGCCGAACATGAGGCCGACTGCGGCCAGAGAAAACGCCACCGGGAAGCCGTAGAGCATGAAAATGACCATGCCGACGAACATCGATGGCGGGATGATGCCAAAATCGAACATTGTAAGTCCCCCCGGACGCGCTGCTTATTGCAGCGGCTTTTCGTATTTCGTGTCGATGTCGATGACGCCCATCAGGCCGGCAACCCGCTTGATCAGTTCGGAAATGCCTTGAAGTGCGATGAGCGTGAAGCCGGCAAAAATGATGAATTTCGCCGGCCAGCGGATCAGACCGCCGGCGTTGGACGAAATCTCCATCTCCTTCAGCGACAGCCAGAAGACCGGGAAGGACAGCCAGGCGAGATAGATGCAGGCTGGCAGCAGGAAGAGCACGATGCCGATGGCATCCACCCATAGCCGCTTGCGGTCTGACAGGCCGCCGTAGATGAGGTCGACCCGCACATGTTCATTGGCGCGCAGCGTGTGGGCTGCGCCCAAGAGCACGATGAAGGCAAACATGTACCACTGTATTTCCAGCCAGGCGTTGGAACTGTAGTTGAACAGGTAACGGATCATGGCGTTACCGGCGCTCACCAGACAGCAGGCAAGCACAAGATAGCCGGAAAATTTGCCGATGACCTCGCTGACACGATCGATGGCTCGGCTCAAGCCGATGAAAGCCTGCATGATTCCCCTCCGCAGTCGATCTTTTTATCCCCTGCAACGAGCCGTATAGGAAGCACGGTCAAAAGAAAAGTCCTGCTCCTATTGGACTTCCGTCCAAATCGCGGCAAGCGCGGGCGGTTCCGCGTTCCCTGTCGGATACAGTGTCGGATGCGGTTCTCTTGGACGGACCATCAGCCGATGCGCCGCATTGCTCTTTCCGGGTGTTTTGTGTAACCCTATACTTGGTAGGTAGGACATGAGCCTTGTCTGCGCGCATCGGTGCTGCAAGGCGTTTCGGGAGAGCAGTTACATGAACGATCATCACGGCGGAACGGTCGAAACCGGCGCACCCATGGATTACCGGGAGCACGAAAAGACCTATTCCATGTTCCTTGCCGGTGCCAAATGGAGCACCATGATGGTGGTCGTGCTGCTTCTTGCCATGCTTGGCGGCTTTTTCGCCGGCGGCGGCCTCATCGGCGGCCTTTTTCTTTTCATCATCCTGAACGCGGCCGGTTTCTACCTGCTGCGTTGACGCATGCCTTCAGCGGTGGCGTCTGAGCGGCATCTCTTGGCCGAACGATGGCGCATGCCCAAAATTTCCATGACGGGAAGGGACGGATTTGGCAAAGCTGATATTTGTCGGCCGGGAGGCCGGGGAGGAGAGCCGCGTTGCTGCATCGCCGGAAACGGTGAAACGGCTGGTGGGACTTGGATTTGAGGTGATCGTCGAAAGCGGCGCGGGTCTTCGCTCCGGTGTGCCGGATCAAGATTTTGCCGCAGCCGGGGCGACGATCGGGTCGATTGCCGATGTGGGCCGCGCCGATATCCTGCTGCAGGTCGTCTCGCCGCCCGATGCGGTGATCGCCGCGGCCAAGCCCGGCGCAGTTCTGCTGGCGACGCTCAATCCCTATGACAGCGCTGAAGCGCTGAACCGGCTTGCCGATGCCGGCATTACCGCCCTTGCCATGGAACTGATGCCGCGTATCACCCGCGCCCAATCCATGGACGTGCTGTCGAGCCAGGCAAACCTTGCCGGCTACCGGGCGGTGATCGATGCATCGCATGAATATGGCCGGGCCATTCCGATGATGATGACGGCAGCCGGCACGGTTCCGGCGGCAAAAGTCTTCGTCATGGGCGCCGGCGTTGCCGGGCTTCAGGCGATTGCAACGGCCCGGCGTCTCGGCGCTGTCGTCACCGCAACCGACGTGCGACCCGCCGCCAAGGAACAGGTCGCCTCGCTCGGCGCAAAATTCATCGCGGTCGAGGACGAGGAATTCAAGGCTGCCGAAACCGCCGCCGGCTATGCCAAGCCGATGTCGCAAGCCTATCAGGCCAAGCAGGCGGCGCTGGTGGCCGATCATATCGCCAAGCAGGATATCGTCATCACCACGGCGCTGATCCCCGGGCGCGCCGCGCCACGGCTCGTCACACGCGCCATGCTTTCGGCGATGAAGCCCGGTTCCGTCGCCGTCGATCTCGCCGTCGAGCGCGGCGGCAATATCGAGGGCTCGGTTGCCGGCACCATCGCCGATGTCGAGGGCGTGAAGGTCATCGGCTATGCCAACGTGCCGGGCCGGGTCGCTGCCTCGGCGTCTGCGCTCTATGCACGCAACCTCTACGCCTTTCTTGAGACCATGGTGGACAAGGCAACGAAGGAATTCTCGTTCAACCCGGACGAGGAACTGGTGAAGGCGACCATGCTGACCCATGGCGGCGCCGTGGTTCACCCGACCTTTCGCGAGGCTGCCGATGCGGCCCGGCTTGCCGCCCCTGTCGTCGTGACAGCAGCGGCCGAAGCGCCCGAGGCGCCAAAACCGCGCGCCCGCAGAAAACCGGCGGAAAAGGCGCAAGCACCTGAAGCACTGACGGACGCACCGGACAACAAGGAGGAGCTGTGATGGCAAGCGAAACCATGAACACGGCGTTGAACGCGCTTGATCAGGCCGTCGCTGCCGTCAGGAGTGCTGCCGAGCAGACCCCGGATGCGGTGAGCCTTGCCGCCCATGGCGTCTCCGGCGGTGCGATCGATCCGTTCGTCTTCCAGCTCGCGATCTTCGTGCTGTCGATCTTCGTCGGTTATTATGTCGTCTGGTCGGTCACGCCAGCACTGCACACGCCGCTGATGGCCGTCACCAACGCCATTTCCTCGGTCATCGTCGTTGGCGCGCTTCTGGCGGTCGGTGTGTCGCTGAGCGGCCTTGCCACCGGCTTCGGCTTCGTGGCGCTGATCCTGGTCTCGGTCAACATCTTTGGCGGCTTCCTGGTCACCAGCCGGATGCTGGCCATGTACAAGAAAAAAGAGCGCTGAGGCGGGCCGATGTCACAGAATTTTGCAGCCTTCCTCTACCTCGTCTCCGGCGTCCTGTTCATCATGGCGCTGCGCGGCCTGTCGCATCCGACGACGAGCCGCAAGGGCAATATCTACGGCATGGTCGGCATGGCGATTGCCATCGTCACGACGCTTCTGCTGGCAACCCCGAACTTTGGCGGCTTCGTGCTGATCGTGCTGGCGATCGCCATCGGCGGCGGCGGCGGCGCCTATATTGCCCGCACCATTCCCATGACCGCCATGCCGCAGCTGATTGCCGGTTTCCATTCGCTGGTCGGCCTTGCCGCCGTGATGGTGGCCGCGGCTGCCCTTTACTCGCCCTCCGCCTTCGGCATCGGCGCGGTCGGCGCCATTCATGCGCAGGCGCTGGTGGAAATGGCGCTCGGTGCGGCCATCGGCGCGCTCACCTTTACCGGCTCCGTCATCGCCTATCTGAAGCTCGACGGGCGCATGTCCGGCAAGCCGATCCTGTTGCCCTATCGCCATGTCATCAACATCGCGCTTTTGGTGCTGACGGTGCTTGCGATCGCAAGCCTTGCCTCCAGCGAAAGCCATCTTGCCTTCTGGCTAATCGTCGCGCTGGCGCTGGTGCTTGGCGTACTCATCATCGTGCCGATCGGCGGCGCCGACATGCCGGTCGTCGTTTCGATGCTGAATTCCTATTCCGGCTGGGCAGCCGCCGGTATCGGCTTTACGCTCGGTAACCTGGCGCTGATCATCACCGGCGCGCTCGTCGGCTCCTCGGGCGCCATCCTCTCCTATATCATGTGCAAGGGCATGAACCGCTCGTTCATCTCGGTCATCCTCGGCGGCTTCGGCGGGGAGACGGCAGCAGCCGGCGCAGATGACGGCGTGCAGCGCACGGTCAAGCAGGGCTCGGCCGACGACGCCGCCTTCCTCATGCAGAACGCCACCAAGGTGATCATCGTGCCCGGTTACGGCATGGCGGTCGCCCAGGCCCAGCATGCGCTGCGGGAAATGGCCGATACGCTGAAGGAACACGGTGTGGAGGTGAAATATGCGATCCACCCGGTCGCCGGTCGCATGCCCGGTCACATGAACGTGCTGCTTGCCGAAGCGAACGTTCCCTATGACGAAGTGTTCGAACTGGAAGACATCAATGCCGAATTTGCCCAGGCGGACGTCGCCTATGTGATCGGCGCCAATGACGTCACCAACCCGGCCGCCCGCGACGACAAGTCGTCGCCGATCTACGGCATGCCGATCCTCGATGTCGACAAGGCCAAGACCTGCCTCTTCGTCAAACGCTCCCTCGGCTCCGGCTATGCCGGCATCGACAATACGCTGTTCTACAAGGACGGCACGATGATGCTGCTCGGCGATGCCAAGAAGATGACGGAAGACATCGTCAAGGCGATGAAGCACTGACACTGAAAGAGGCCCGGAGCGATCCGGGCTTTTCATGCCTGTCGCGCAAGGACTTTAATCACAGCAATAGGCCGAGCCGGGTAAGCGTCTGGCGCGATTGACGGCACAAGGCCTCGTTCTTGCCGCCGCGGTAATAGCTGAGGGCGATGACGGCGCCGTAGAGTGCCCAGGCTCTGGCGCGGTGCCAGTCACCATCGTCGATTGCGCATTGCGTGCGAAAGACGTCGCGCGCGGACGGGTCTACCCAGGACCAGGCGCTGGCGTAATCGGCGGCGGGATCTCCAACCGCTGCGAGACCCCAGTCAATGACGCCGGCAAGCGCGCCGCATCTCGCAATCAGGTTGTCGGCCTTCAGGTCCCCATGCAGCCAGACGCCGGGGCCGGCATAAGGCGCGCTCAGCCCCTTGTGCCAGATGGCTTTTGCTGCGGATACGTCGATCTCGTCGCAAAGGACGTCGATGGAGGAAAGCGTCACGTCGTTGAGATCGTGGAGCGGCACGCCGCGGCGGCTGTTACTCGGCCCGGCCCTTGGTGCGCCGGCCGTGCTTTTTGCCTGCAGGGACAGGAGAAACCGCGCAAGCGCCTGCGCCGCATCGGCCCAGTTTGCAATGGCATCGGCAGACGCGATGTCACCGTCCATCCAGTCAAAAATACCGAATTCGCAAAGGGTGCCAAGATCGGCATGGCCGCGAAAGCGAAGATGCGGCACATCGAGGGATAAGCCCTGGAGATGCGGCAACCAGTCAAGCTCCTTTGCCATCAGGGCGATGGCGGAGGGCCGGCGCGGCAGCCGCAGCACCTGCGTGGTTCCAAGGCGAAAGAGCCAGTTGTCCGTGCCCGTCGAGGCAATCGAAGAAAGGGCAAGGTCGGCCCATTCGGGCGCCTGCGCCTCTATGAGGCGAAAAACCGCCTCCTCATCCGCAATAAGTTCGTCGACATGCATCATACGGCCGATCTATCAGGCGCGAATGAACCCTCGGTGACAGGCGGCTTGCGGGCCTGTCCTTACTCGGCAGACCCCGAGCGCGTGCGCGCAACGCCGTCCTGCGCCGGCTTATAGTTCGGGTCGAGGCGGGCGGCGTGGTTGTAGGACTTGAAGGCGCGGGCCTTGTCGCCCTTGCGTTCATAAACCAGCGCCTGGTTGACCCAGGATTCGGCCAGCTTGTCGTTGAGGTCGATGGCGTGGTTGAAGTCGGCGAAGGCATTTTCGTCATCGTTCAGCGCCAGATAGGAGACGCCACGGCCGTTATAGGGCTCGGGCGAAGAGGGCGACAGCGAGATGGCCTTGGAGAAGTCTTCGATGGCCTGCGCATGCTGGTTGCGCAGCTGGTAGATCAGGCCGCGATTGTGGAAGGCGCGACCATCGGTCGTTTCCAGCTGGATGGCCCGGTTGAAGTCGTTGAAGGCTTCGTTCGTGCGTCCGGCCTGGCGATAGATATTGCCGCGCCCGATTAGCGCCACGTCGTAATTCGGGTTGATCTGCAGCGAGGCATTGTAGTCGTTCACCGCTTCGGCAGGCTTGCCCATGTTGCGATAGACCAGCGCCCGGTTGGCATAGGCCTGGTAATAGCGCGGGTTGAGCTGCAGAGCGCGGTTGAAATCGTCGAGTGCCTTGCGGAAGTCGCCGGCGCGACCATAAGCCGTGCCGCGCACGTTATAGCCTTCCGGATCCTGCGGATTGGACTGGATGACGGAGGAGAGGGAGGCAATGTTCTGCTCGGAGCCTTGCGCGCGGTCGAGCCGGATAAGATCGGTGCTGGTATTGGTCTGGCAACCGGCGAGTGCAAGGCCCGCAAGCAGGAGGGCTGTTCCCGGAAGACCACCGCGTGAAATGCGCTTTCTGCGCGTCGGCTGAACGGACGGGCAGGCGGAATGCGAATTTGCGGCGGTCTTGGCCATCAGGCGCAGATCCTCGTGTCACTCATGGGAATGGGGCGGTGCGGATAAACCGAAAAAGGCGGTGGCGAATAAATTCGCCCCCGCCCCTAAATCACGGAAAAACGTCGAAAAAACGGCCGATTAACGAGCGGCGGGACGCGGTGCTGCAATCAGGCCTTCGCGCTGCATGCGCTTGCGGGCCAGCTTGCGAACGCGGCGAACGGCTTCAGCCTTTTCGCGGGCGCGCTTCTGCGAGGGCTTCTCGTAGTAGTCGCGCATCTTCATTTCACGGAAAATGCCTTCGCGCTGCATCTTCTTCTTGAGAGCGCGGAGAGCCTGATCGACATTATTGTCGCGGACAAGTACCTGCACGTGAATCCCGTTCCTTTGGTTTTTTTAAATCTACCGCTCCGAAACTGCCCAGTCCGGAACGAAACAAGTGGGTCGCGCGGCAAAGGCCGTGCAATTGGGGAAGGCACATAACAGAAGGTTTTTTCAAAGTCTAGCGGCCTTCCAGCCTGCCAAACGAAAATCTCCCAAAATCCCCGCATCCCTTATGCCGCAGGGCCTGCACGGCCTTTCAACGGGGTGCAAAAGAGGGGTTGCGGTTTGCAATCCACGTCTCCGGCACCATGTGGAGGCCCTGACAGGATGTTGAGTCTCACGCAAGCCTTCAAGGAGTGTTACATGCACAGTTTATCCTATTCCCGTTTCGGCAAGCCCGCCGAAGTGCTTCAGGTTTCGGACCAGCCGCAGCCCGAGCCGGGGGCCGGGGAGGTGCGGCTCAGCATGCGCCTGTCCCCCATTCACAATCATGACCTGCTGACGATCAGCGGCCAGTATGGCTACAAGCCGGAGCTGCCGGCGCTGTCGGGCAGCGAAGGCATGGGCGTGGTCGATGCCCTGGGAGAGGGCGTCGAAGGGCTTGCCGTTGGCCAGCGCGTTGCCGCAAGCGGGCTTAAAGGCGCCTGGAGCAATTTTGCCATCGCACGTGCCGCCTCCGTCGTGCCGCTGCCGGATGCGATTTCCGATGAGGTCGGCGCGCAGCTGATCGCCATGCCGCTGAGCGCGCTTACGCTTTTGGAATTCACCGGAATCGCTGAAGGGCAGTGGCTGATCCAGAATGCCGCCAATGGCGCCGTGGCGAAAGTGGTGTCCCAGCTTGCCCGACCACGCGGCATCCACGTGATCAACCTCGTTCGCCGCCAAGACGCGGTTGCCGAACTGACAGAGCTTGGTATCGACAATGTCGTGGCAACGTCGAATGACGGCTGGAAGGACCGCGTGCGCGAGATCACCGCCGGTCAGCCCATTGCCGTCGGCGTCGATGGCGTTGGCGGAACCGCCTCCGGAGACCTCCTGTCGCTTCTAGGGGAGGGCGGGCAGCTCATCTCCTTCGGTGTCATGTCCGGCCAGCCGATGCAGATTTCCTCGGGCGACGTCATCTTCAAGCAGGCGGTGGTGAAGGGTTTTTGGCTCGCAAAGCTGATGACCACCATGGAGCCGGAACGCATGCGCCGGTTGGTCTCCGAACTCGTGACACGCGCCGCAAGCGGCGAGATGCGACTACAGACCGATGGCATCTACACAATGAAGGACGCTGCCGCCGCGATGACCGCAGCCGCCGAATCGGGGCGCAAGGGCAAGGTTCTGCTCAGCCTGCAGGATTGACCCGCACCCGTCGCGCAGCACGACGCCAATCGTCGTTGCGTGGCGGGACGTTATTTCCGCCCGTGTCGAAACAAGGGACACAATGCGTCGCAAAGCAGCCATTGCGACGCCGGTTGATTTGCGATCAGTATGCTTCTACCCAAGGCTTGGGGTGGCGAAGGAGCTATAGGCGAACATGCGCAAATATTCGGTCTTTGCTGTGGCCCGCGAGGCCATGCGCAGCCATAAGGGATGGGAGCCGCAATGGGTCTCTCCGGAACCGCGCGCCAGCTATGATGTGATCATCATCGGCGGCGGCGGCCATGGTCTGGGGGCCGCCTATTATCTGGCCCAGGAGCACGGCATTACCAATGTCGCGGTGATCGAAAAGGGTTGGCTCGGCGGCGGCAATACCGGCCGCAACACCACCATCATCCGCTCCAACTATCTCTATGAAGAGAGCATGGATATCTACGAGCATTCCCTGAAACTGTGGGAAGGCTTGAGCCAGGAGCTGAACTACAACGTCATGTATTCGCCGCGCGGCGTCATGATGCTGTCGCACAACACCCATGACCAGCAGAGCTTCAAGCGGCATATCAACGCCAACCGCCTCTACGGCATCGACAATGAATGGCTGACGCCGGAACAGGCAAAGGCCTTCTGTCCGCCGCTCGATATCTCCAAGACGGCCCGCTACCCGATCAACGGTGCGGCATTGCAGAAGCGTGGCGGCACGGCCCGTCATGATGCGGTGGCCTGGGGCTATGCGCGCGCCGCCTCCGATCTCGGCGTCCATATCATCCAGAACTGCGAAGTGACGGGTATTCGCCGCGGCCCGGGCGGCGAAGTCACCGGCGTCGAAACCGCACGTGGCTTCATCGGCGCCAAGAAGATCGGCGTCTCGGCATCCGGCCATTCCTCCATGATCATGCAGATGGCCGATGTGCGCGTGCCCCTGACCAGCAATCCGCTGCAGGCGCTGGTCTCGGAACCGCTCAAACCGATTTTCCCCTGCGTCGTCATGTCGAACACCGTGCATGCCTATATCTCGCAGTCCGACAAGGGCGAGCTGGTGATCGGTGCCGGCACCGACCAGTATCATTCCTACAGCCAGACCGGCGGATTGCAGATCATCACCCACACGCTGGATGCGATCTGCGAGCTGTTCCCCATCTTCCGGCGCGTCAAGATGATGCGCCAATGGGGCGGCATCACCGACAACACGCCGGACCGCTCGGCCATCCAGAGCGTGACGCCGGTCAAGAACCTGTTCGTCAATTGCGGCTGGGGAACCGGCGGCTTCAAGGCAACGCCCGGCTCGGCCAATCTGTTCGCGCATCTCATCGCACGCGGTGAACCGCATCGGCTGGCTGCCGGCCTGACGCTCGACCGCTTCCGTACCGGCCGCCTGATCGACGAAGCGGCCGCCGCCGCCGTCGCGCATTGAGGGGAGGGACACCATGTTTCTGATCAAATGTCCCTATTGCGGCGATGAGCGTTCCGAGCTGGAATTCCGCTGGGCTGGCGAGGCGCATATTGCACGGCCGGAAAACATCGCGGCAATTTCCGACGAGGAATTTGCGGAGTATTTCTTCCTCCGCGACAACACCAAGGGTGTGGCATACGAGCGCTGGCGCCATATCCATGGCTGCGGCCGCTTCTTTAATGCCATCCGCGATACCGTGAGCGATAATTTCCTCCTGACCTACAAGGCCGGCCTGCCACGCCAGCCCGTGCCCGGGCCTCAGCCTGTGACCCCCGATGCCCCCGAAGGCGGTGCCGCATGACGAAAAAATCCTTCCGCATCAAGGGTGCTGGCCGCCTGACGCCGGCTCGTACCGCTCGCTTCACCTTCGATGGAAAGACCTATACCGCCTATGAGGGCGATACGGTGGCCTCTGCGCTGCTTGCCAACGGCGTCCACCTGATGGGCCGTTCGTTCAAGTATCACCGCGCCCGTGGTGTGCTGTCGGCCGGTGCTGAGGAGCCGAATGCGCTCATCGACGTGGCGCGCGATGCTGCCCGCCGCCAGCCGAATGTGCGCGCCAGCGTTCAGGACGTGTTCGACGGCGCCATCATCCGTTCGCAGAACCGCTGGCCGACGCTGGCCTTTGATACGGGCGCGATCAACAATCTTCTGTCGCCCTTCTTCGCCGCCGGTTTCTACTACAAGACCTTCATGTGGCCGAAAGAGGCCTGGGCCAAGCTCTATGAGCCGATCATCCGCCGGGCGGCAGGCCTTGGCGTGGCGCCGAAGGAAGACGATCCCGACCACTATGCCAACCGCTTTGCCCATTGCGATGTGCTGGTGGCCGGTGCCGGTGTTGCCGGTCTGACGGCAGCCCTGTCTGCGGCAGAAACCGGCGCCGAGGTGATCCTCGTCGACGAGCGGGCAGAGGTCGGCGGCGCGCTGCTGTTTGATACGTCCACGATGATTGACGGCAGACCCGGTTATGACTGGGCGCAGGATGTGCTCTCCCGGCTGAAAGCCATGGCGAACGTCACGGTGCTCACCCGCACCACGGCCTTCGGTTATTACACCCACAATTTTATCGGCCTTGCCGAGCGCGTCACCGACCATCTGCCGCGCCCCGGCAAGCATCTGCCGCGCGAGCGGCTGTGGCAGGTCCGGGCGAAAAAGGTGATCATGGCAACCGGCGCCATCGAGCGGCACATGGTCTTTGCCAACAACGACCGTCCGGGCATCATGCTCGCCTCGGCCGCACGGCTTTATCTCAACCATTACGGCGTGGCCGTCGGCGAAAAGATCGGCGTCTATACCGCCCATGACAGCGCGTACGAGGCAGCGATCGACCTCAAGCATGCCGGTGTCGAGATTGCCGCCATCGTCGATTGCCGCACCCATCCCGGCGAGGCTGTGGTGTCTGCCGCCCGTGCGCTTGGCATCGAGGTTCTGACGGGCCACAGCGTGCTGGATACGGCCGGGCGCCTGCGGGTCTCCTCCATGACGGTTGCGCCAAATGGTGGCAACGGCAAGCGCCGCATCGCCATCGATGCGCTGCTGATGTCCGGCGGCTGGACGCCCTCGGTGCATCTGTTCTCGCAGTCGCGCGGAAAGCTGAAATTCGACAAGGCCAAAGACCGCTTCCTGCCCGGTCTCCATGTGCAGGATGGCGTTTCCATCGGCGCCTGCAACGGCACTGACGATCTCCCGGCCCTGCTTGCCGAGGCGGCGGCTGCCGGCGGCGGCACGCTGTCTGTCTCCGGCAGTTCGCTCTATGGCTGGACGGGTGGCATGATAGGGGCGGCCGAAGGGGCAGGCCCGGAAACCGCCGTCAAAGCCTTCGTCGATTTCCAGCACGACGTGACGGCCAAGGATATCCGCCTCGCCGTGCGCGAAGGCATGCAGTCTATCGAGCATATCAAGCGCTTCACCACCAACGGCATGGCGTCCGACCAGGGCAAGCTCTCCAACATGCACGGGCTGGCGATCGCCGCCGAAATGCTCGGCAAGGATATTCCCGAGGTCGGTCTCACGACGTTCCGCGCGCCCTATACGCCCGTCACCTATGGCACGCTGATTGCGCATTCGCGCGGCGACCTGTTCGACCCCGCCCGCAAGACGCCGTTGCACGATGAACTGGCGACGCAGGGTGCAGAATTCGAGGATGTCGGCAACTGGAAGCGTGCCTGGTATTTTCCCCGTCGCGGCGAGGATATGCATCAGGCCGTTAACCGCGAATGCCGCACGGCACGCGAAACGGCCGGCATTTTCGATGCCTCGACGCTCGGCAAGATCGAGGTCGTCGGGCCGGATGCGGCAAAGTTCCTCAACCTCCTCTATACCAATGCCTGGGATACGCTGAAGCCCGGCAAATGCCGCTATGGCATCATGACCCGCGAGGACGGTTTCATCTATGACGACGGTGTCGTCGGGCGCCTGACGGAAGACCGCTTCCATGTGACCACCACGACGGGCGGTGCGCCGCGTGTGCTCGCCCATATGGAAGACTATCTGCAGACGGAATTCCCGGATCTGAAGGTCTGGCTCACCTCCACCACCGAACAATGGGCGGTGATTGCGGTACAGGGACCGAAGGCACGCGACATCATCGCGCCGCTCGTCGAGGGTCTCGACCTGTCGAATGAGGCCTTCCCGCACATGAGTGTGGCCGAATGCACGGTGATGGGCGTGCCGGCCCGCCTGTTCCGCGTCTCGTTCACCGGCGAGATCGGCTTTGAAATCAACGTGCCGGCCGATTATGGCGCGTCCGTCTGGAAGGCCATCTGGGAGCGCGGGCAAGCGCTCGGCGCCTGCCTCTACGGCACCGAGACCATGCACGTCCTGCGCGCCGAAAAGGGCTATCTCATCGTCGGCCAGGATACCGATGGCACGGTGACGCCGGATGATGCCGGTTATGGCTGGGCGGTGTCGAAGAAGAAGCCGGATTTCGTCGGCATTCGCGGCCTGCAGCGCCCCGATCTCATCCGCGAGAACCGCAAGCAGCTTGTCGGCCTCCTGACCAAGGATCCGACGGAAGTGCTGGAGGAGGGCGGCCAGATCGTTGCCGACCCGAACCAGCCGAAGCCGATGACCATGCTCGGCCATGTGACCTCGGCCTACTGGTCGGAAACGCTTGGCCGCTCGATTGCCATTGCGCTGGTCGCCGGCGGTCGTGCGAGAATGGGCGAAACGCTCTACGTGCCGATGAAGGACAAGACGATTGCCGTCGAAGTGACCGATATGGTGTTCTTCGACAAGGAAGGAGGCCGCATCCATGGTTGAGCTTGCAAACCGCACCCTGCCGCTCTCCGGCTTCCACGGTGGATCGGCCGTCACTAGCCTGACGCCGGCGCAGCCCGCCGAGCGTGTGTCGCTGCGCGCACGGCCGGAGGATGTCGCAGCCCTTTCGGCAGCGCTCGGCCTGTCGCTTCCCACGCAGGCCAAAACGTCCGCAACGGCCGGCAAGCGGTCGGCCCTGTGGCTCGGGCCGGACGAATGGCTGGTCATCGACGAGGGCGAGGGTGGCCTGATGGCGGTGCTTGGCAGCTCTGGCGCGCTGCATTCGGCAACCGATGTGTCGCATCGCAACACGGCCGTTCTTGTTGCCGGTCCGGGGGCGGCAAAGACGCTGAACGGCGGCTGCCCGCTCGACCTGTCACTGAAGATGTTTCCCGTCGGAGCCTGCGCCCGCACCCTCTTCGGCAAGATCGAAGTGGTGGTGCTGCGCACCGCAGAGGATGCCTTCCGCGTGGAATTCTGGCGCTCGTTTTCGCAGTACGCCTTTGGCCTGCTTCAGGACGCGGCGGAGGACGCGGCGGTCTGAACGAGGCCGCCCCTATCCTCAGGGCGCCGGCGTGAGAAAGGCCGGCGCGGGTTCCACCGACATGTTGAGCTCACGTTCGCGCTCGATATAGAGCCGCTGCTGGTCCGTAACGTAATCGCGCACGATCGGGGCTGCGTCGCGGCGGCGCGACAGCTGCATGTGGAAGACGAGCTGGCTGCCGGTGCGGAACATCATCTCGGCGCTGATCAGGTAGAATTCCCACATGCGGGCAAAGCGCTCGTCGTAAAGCGCGATCACCTGGTCCCGGTTTGCCTCGAAACGCTCTGTCCAATGGCGCAGCGTTTCGGCGTAATGGAGGCGCAGAAACTCCAGGTCCGTCACCCAAAGGCTGTTCTGCTCGACTACCTCGAACACTTCCGACAGCGCCGGCGAATAGGCGCCCGGGAAGATATACTTGCGCAGCCAGGGGCTTGCCATGCCGGGCGGGCTCATATGGCCGATGGAGTGAATGACGGCAAGTCCGTCATCGGGCATCAGCGCGTTGAGCTTCTTGAAGAATTCGTCGTAGTGATGAACGCCGACATGCTCGAACATGCCGACTGACACGATGCGGTCGAACTGCTCTTTGACGTTGCGGTAGTCCTTCAGCTCGAAGCGCACGCGGTCCGACAGACCCGCCTCCTGCGCCCGTTTGGAGGCCAGCGCCTGCTGTTCCTTCGACAGCGTCACGCCGGTGACCTCGACATTTTCGAGTGTGGCCAGATAGAGCGCCAGATCGCCCCAGCCGCAGCCGATGTCGAGCACTTTCATGCCGGGTTTCAGGCAGAGCTTGGCGGCCAGCAGCCGCAGCTTGTTGCGCTGCGCCTCTTCCAGCGTCTCGGCCGGATCGCGGAAATAGGCGCAGGAATAGAGCATGTTCTTGTCGAGGAAGAGCTTGTAGAAATCATTGCCGAGATCGTAGTGGTGGGCAACGTTCTCTTGGGCCTCACCCTTGCGGTTGGATTGCTGGCGCTTGCGGAATTTCATCTTGATGGCGCGCAGCACCTTTTGCAGCGGATAGGAGCCGAGCGACAGGCGGTTGACTGAAAACAGCTGCAGGAAATCGCGCAGCGTCGATCCCTGCTCGAACCGCATCGTGCCATCCATATAGGCCTCGCCCGCGGCCAGTTCCGGATTGAACATCAGCGATTTGTAGAGTTTTGGATCGGTCAGTCGCATGGTGACTTCGATGCCGGGTGTGCCGGCAAAGACGTGGCTCTTGCCTTCGGCATCGATCACCGTGAGGCGGCCCTTGCGAATGAAGGATTTCATCATGTGGGAAAGCGGGAACATCAAAACCCTCGCTGGAGATGAAATGCGGGAATGCTCTATCTGTTTTCCTGGGAGACCGGTTGGCAAACTGGGGTGTTGAGGTGGCCGAAAGATGGCCGCCTCATTCAGGCCTCGGGTGGCCGGTCTTTCGGGTCGAACTGGATGATGGTGCTCCAGGTGGCTGTCAGCGCCGGCTTCTTTTCGCTCTCGATTTCCATCATCACGTCGTATGTCACCATCAGCATGCTGGCGCCGCGAAAGCGCGCTTCCGTCAGCGTGAAATGCGCCCGCACCCGGCGGCCTGCGCGCACCGGAGAACCGAAGCGGATCTTGTCGAAGCCGTAGTTCAGCCCCATCGTCTGCTCGCGGATGCGCGGTACGGCGGAATAATTCATCGCCGACAGCAGCGAGAGCGTCAGGAAACCATGCGCGATGGTGCCGCCGAACGGGCTTTCGGCGGCGGCGCGTTCCGGATCCGTGTGGATGAACTGGTGGTCGTTGGTCGCATCGGCAAAGGTATCGATCATCGTCTGGTCGACGGTGATCCAGTCGGAAACGCCGATTTCCTGCCCGACCAGATCCTTTACATCGCTCAGGGAAACGTCACGTGGCATTGCAGACTCTGTCCCTTGATAACCCTGATGGAACTCTTACAGAAAAACCGTGGCGCCGATAGGGTGCAGTGCACACATCAGCAATTGCTTGCCCAGACGACGCTGCGCGGGGCAATCGGTGCATCCCCAAGCGGCTGACCGGAAATAAGATTTGCCCATTTTCCAGGAGGCAGCGTGACGGGGAGGGGCGTATTGCCGCGATTGAAGATCACCGCGAGCGAGGTCCGGCACTTCGCATCGGCAGCACTCTTTCGGTCGCCCGTCGCCAGAAGCATGGTGAGCTGCACGCGCTCGGGCGTTTCCCAGTCCGCCACCGTCATCGGCTGGCCTTGTTCATTCAGCCAGGCGACGTCACCCTCCTCTCCGGTGAAGAAGTGGGTGTCGGAAAAGACGGAAAAGCGCTTGCGGAGCGCCGATAGCGCGGCGGTGTGAGCCACCAGATCATCATCCAGCGCCGCCCAGTCGAGCCAGGTGAGGGCATTGTCCTGCGCATAGGCATTGTTGTTGCCCTGCTGCGAGCGGCCGCCTTCATCGCCCGCCGTCAGCATGATGCTGCCGCGCGTCGCAAACAGGGTGGCCAGCAGCGCCTTGATATCGTTTTGCCGCGCGGCCTGGACGCCGGGGTCGTCGCTTCTGCCTTCCACGCCATTGTTCCAGGAATGGTTCTCGTTATGGCCGTCGCGATTATCTTCGCCATTGGCCTCATTGTGCTTGTGCGCGTGGGACACGAGGTCCATCAGTGTGAAGCCGTCATGGGCGGCAAGGAAGTTGACGCTGCGGCTTTCCGTCTGGCCATGGGTGGCAAACAGGCCAGAGGAGCCGGCAAGGGCGGAGGCGAGGGCGCCGGTTTTTCCCGCGTCCCCGCGCCAGAAGCAGCGCATGTCGTCGCGGGCGCGGTCGTTCCATTCGAGGAAGGGGGCAGGAAATTGTCCGAGCTGATAGCCGCCCGGGCCGATGTCCCAGGGTTCGGCAATTATCATCCGATCCGAGAGCACATCATCCTGAAGGATCGCCGCCAGCGTATCGCTGTCGCGGGCAAAGCCTTCCATGCTGCGCCCGAGAATGGTCGCCAGATCAAAGCGGAAGCCATCCACGCCGGCATGGAGGACGAAATGGCGCAGCGTATCCACGATGAGGCGCCGCACGACGGGATGATCGCAGGCCACCGTATTGCCGGTGCCGGTATCGTTGACGAGCACACCCGGCGCGCCGGGCATGTGATGGTAATAAGTGAGGTTGTCCAGCCCGCGCAGCGAGAGCGTCGCGCCGAAGCGGTCGCTTTCGCCGGCATGGTTGAAGACGAGATCGAGGATCACGCCGATACCGTTGTCGTGCAGCGTCTTCACGGTTGCTGCAAGTTCTGCCACGCCACCCGGCACAAGGCGCGGATCGAGCGCCATGAAGGCCACGGGATTGTAGCCCCAGCCATTGGTGAGGCCGAGCGCCGGCAGATGGCGCTCGTCGATCCAGGCGGTGATCGGCATGAGCTCCACTGCATCGACGCCGAGCCGTTTCAGATGCGCCAGAACAGCCGGATGGGCAAGCGCTGCCACCGTGCCGCGCTGGTTTTCCGGCACGTCCGGGTGGAGCAGGGTGAACGGGCGCACCGCAATCTCGTAGATGAGGCCTCCCGGCTGAAAGAGCGCCTTCCGGCGGGGAACCGGCACCTCCTGCCCCACAAGGGCTTTCGGCACCAGCGCTGCCGTATCCACGCCGAACTGCGCAAGGCGGGGATCGTGACGGTAGGGGCCGTCGAGTTCCTTTGCATAAGGATCGGTCAGAAGTTTTGAAGGATCAAACCACAGGCCGCGGTCCGGATCGTAGACGCCGCCAGCGCGAAAGCCATAGCGCGTGCCTGGCCCGATGCCTGGAACGTCGAGGCTGAACAGTCCCTTGCCATCCGGCACAAGCGCCAGGCGCTGCGCTTCGGTCTCGCCGTCGAACAGGCAAAGATCCACCGTCTGCGCATGGGCGGAGAAGACGCCAAAAGTGGTGCCGTGGTCATGCACGACGGCTCCGAGCGGGACACGGGTCATGAACACTCCAGCTCCTGGTGAGGCGGAACACTCGCAAAATGTCCCGCAACTGCTGATCAAAAGGCTATTCGCGCCCTCGCTTCTACACCATAGTCCCTGGCGCTTAACGAGGAGGAAAAGCCATGCCTTTCACCATTTCCCTGCACCGTGTTCTGAAAGCCCCGGTCGAGCGTGTCTTTCGGGCCTTTACCGATGCCGATGCCATGGTGAAATGGAACCCGCCGCATGGGTTCACCGCCCATATGCACGCCTTCGAGCCGGTCGTGGGCGGCGCATTCCGCATGTCCTTCACCAATTTTTCGACCCAGCAAACGCACAGCTTTGGCGGGACCTATCTGGACATCGTTGCCGACAGCAAGATCAGCTATAGCGACAAGTTCGATGATCCGTCGCTGCCGGGCGAGATGATCACCACCGTGGAGTTCAAGCCGGTCGCCGTCGGAACCGACATCCAGATCACCCAGGCTGGCATTCCAGACATGATCCCGGAATCGGCCTGCTATCTCGGCTGGCAGGAATCGCTCGGCCAGCTGGCGCTTCTGGTGGAGCCGGACATTCGCGAAGGTTGACGGCTTCCCTCCGGCAAGGGAGGAAAGCCAAGGCTCGTGCAGGTGGATCAGGTGATCACGGTCGGGGCATCGCGGCCGGTGCGGGCCTTGATCTCGGCGATCTCGTCGGCCACGGCGATGAGGTCGGCAAGGGCTGCCTGCGTCTCGATGGCGTGGCGCGAGGCGTCGGGCTCGTAGCGCTCCACATAGAGGCGCAGCGTCGCCCCCGATGTGCCGGTGCCCGAGAGGCGGAACACGACGCGGCTGCCGCCCTTAAACAGGATGCGGATGCCCTGGTTCTTCGAGACCGATCCATCGACCGGATCGAGATAGGCGAAGTCGTCGGCGCTTTCGACCGTCAGGTCGCCGAAGGTCTGGCCGGGCAGCGTCGCAAGCTTGTCGCGCAAGTTGGCAACGAGGCCGTTGGCGGCTTGCGTGTCGACCTCTTCATAGTCGTGACGCGAATAATAATTGCGGCCGTATTCGGCCCAATGCTTGGTCACGATGTCCTTCACGCTTTCCTTGCGCGCGGCTACGATGTTCAGCCAGAACAGCACGGCCCATAGGCCGTCCTTTTCGCGCACATGCGACGAACCGGTGCCAAAACTTTCCTCGCCGCAGACCGTCACCTTGCCGGCATCCATCAGGTTGCCGAAGTATTTCCAGCCTGTCGGTGTTTCATACATGCCGATGCCGAGCTTTTCGGCGACGCGGTCGGCGGCCGCACTGGTCGGCATCGAGCGGGCGATCCCGGCAATACCGCTGGCATAGCCGGGCGCCAGCGTCGCATTGGCGGCAATGACGGCAAGGCTGTCCGACGGGGTCACGAACATGCCCTTGCCGACCACCATGTTGCGGTCGCCGTCGCCATCGGATGCGGCGCCGAAATCGGGGCCCTCGGGGCTCATCACGTCGTCATAGAGCGCCTTGGCGTGGACGAGGTTCGGGTCCGGGTGGTGGTGGCCGAAATCCGGCAGCGGAATTTCATTGCGCACCGAGCCCTTGGCAGCACCCAGACGCTTTTCAAGGATTTCGACGGCATAGGGGCCGGTCACGGCACTCATCGAATCGATGACCACGCGGAAGCCGGAGGCAATGAGACCGCGAATGGCGGCAAAGTCGAAGAGCGTTTCCATGAGATCGGCATAATCGGTCACCGGATCGATGACTTCGACCACCATGCCGGCCAGATCAAAGCTGCCGATCCCGTCGAGATCGATATCGGCGACGTCGAGCGTCTTGTAGCTGTCGATGACCTGGGTGCGGGCAAAGATCGCATCGGTGATCTTTTCCGGCGCCGGTCCGCCATTGCCGATATTGTACTTGATGCCGAAATCTTCGGTGGGGCCGCCGGGATTGTGGCTGGCCGACAGAACGATGCCGCCGAAGGCGCCGTACTTGCGGATGATATGGGAGGCGGCCGGCGTCGACAGGATGCCGCCCTTGCCAACCATCACCTTGCCGAAACCGGCGGCCGCGGCCATTTTCAGCGCCTTCTGGATGACTTCGCGGTTGTAATACCGGCCGTCGCCGCCGATCACCAGCGTCTTGCCCTCAAAGCCTTCCAGGTTGTCGAAAATCGACTGGATGAAGTTTTCGGCATAGTTTTCCTGGGCGAAAACCGGGACCTTCTTGCGAAGACCGGACGTGCCGGGCTTCTGGTCCTTGTAGGGCGTGGTGGAAACGGTCTTGATCATCAATGCGAACCTTTCGGTAGAAGGCTGGAATACAGTTTGGCGTAAAGGGCGGCACTCTTGTCCCAGGAGACATCGCTGTGCATGCCCTGCGTCTGGAGGCCGGCCCAGGTTTCGGGCTCCCGGTAGAGCCTTATGGTGCGGCGGATGGCGCGCTTCAACCCGTCGAGCGTGACAGGGCCGAAGGAAACACCGGTGGCGCTGCCGCTGGCAAGCGCTGCCGGATTGGCGTCGATGACGGTGTCGTTGAGGCCCCCGGTGCGCGACACCACAGGCACGCAGCCATAGCGCAGGCCGTAAAGCTGGGTGAGGCCGCAGGGCTCGAAGCGCGAGGGGATGAGAATGGCGTCGGAACCGGCCTGCATCAGGTGCGACAGCGGCTCATTATATCCGACGGTAATGGCGACGCGGCCGGGATGGCGGGCAGCAGCTTCGCGAAGGGCCGCGACCAGCGTTGCGTCACCCGAGCCGAGCACGGCAAGCTTGCCGCCGAGCGCCACCAGTTCATCGACGGCGTCCGCCACCAGGTCCATGCCCTTTTGCCAGGTCAGACGCGAAATGACGCAGAACAGCGGATCGTCATCCTCGTGAAGCCCGAACTGTGACTCCAGCGCCCGTTTGTTGGCAATCCTTGCCGAGGTGTCGGCGGCCGAGTAGTCGCTGTGGATGAGAGGGTCGATGGCCGGATCCCAGACATCCGTGTCGATGCCGTTGACGATGCCGTGAAGGTCGAGCGTGCGCCGGTTGAGCAGCCCCTCCAGCCCCATGCCGAATTCGGGGGTGAGGATTTCCTCCGCATAGGAAGGGCTGACGGTGCTGATGGCCCACGCCGTCTGGATGCCGGCCTTCAGATATCCGACCATGCCGTAATATTCGATGCCCTCCACGGCAAAGGCATGGGCCGGCAACCCGAGTTCGGGAAAGATGCCGGCGGAAAAATTACCCTGGAAGGCGATGTTGTGAATAGTCATCACGCTCGGGATCGCCGGCTTGTCGCCATAAAGCAGGTAGGCGGGAAGCAGGCCGGCCTGCCAGTCATGCACATGCACAAGGTCCGGCTGCCAGCCGGCAATGGCGCCCGCAGCAATCTCGGCGCCGGCCTTGGAGAGCGCTGCGAAGCGGCGCCAGTTGTCTGCATAATCCTTGCCATCGGTGTCGAGATAGGGCCCGCCTGCCCGATCGAAAAGGGCAGGGGCATCCAGGACCAGCAGATCGAGCCCGGCAACGGTTGCTTCAAGCACCTGTGCGGAAGCGCCCAACAGATCCTCGAAATGCATGAGGGCTGTCGTTTCCCCAAGTGCGGCCATCACTGCAGGATAGCCGGGCACCAGCGTCCTGGTCTCGATCCCCTGGGGTTTCAGCGCAAGCGGCAGAGCGCCCGCCACGTCGGCGAGCCCTCCGGTCTTGATCAGCGGATAGATTTCGGAAGCAACCGAAAGAACCTTCATCGTGTCTCCGTTATCCGCCCTAGAGGTCCAGCTTGTCGATCATCGCCTGCGTGATCAGGCAGATGCCGTTCTCGCTGCGGCGGAACCGCTTTGCATCGAGTTCGGCCTCTTCGCCGACCACCAGACCTTCTGGAATGGTTACACCGGCATCGATGACGACATTGCGAAGCTGCGCGCGCCGGCCGATGCGCACATTGGGCAGCACGACGGCTCCTTCGAGGCGTGAATAGGAATTGGCCCGCACGCCGGTAAACAGCAGCGAATTGTAGAGAGAGGAGCCGGAGATGATGCAATCGCCCGACACCACGGAGGAGACGGCCGAGCCGCGGCGGTTTTCGTCGTCATGGACGAATTTTGCCGGCGGCGTGATCTCCGCATAGGTCCAGATCGGCCAGGACTTGTCGTAGATATCGAGCTCCGGAACGATGCCGGTCAAATCGATATTGGCCTGCCAGTAGGCATCGATCGTGCCGACGTCACGCCAGTAGGCCTGCTTTTCGAAATCCGAGCGTACGCAGGATTCGTTGAAGCGGTGCGCCACCGCCTTGCCGTTCGCCACAATCCACGGAATGATGTCCTTGCCGAAGTCGCGGCTGGAATTGGGGTCGGCCGCATCGCGGCGCAGGCATTCCATCAGGAATTTCGTGTGGAAGACGTAGATGCCCATGGAGGCGAGCGCAAAATCCGGGCGGTCGGGCATGCCCGGCGGATCGGCCGGTTTTTCCACGAAGGCGATGATCCGGTCCTTGTCATCCACATGCATGACGCCGAAGCCGGTTGCTTCCATGCGCGGCACTTCCAGGCAACCAATGGTCACGTCGGCGCCGGAATCCACGTGCTGCTGCAGCATCAGCTCGTAGTCCATCTTGTAGATATGGTCACCGGCGAGGATCACCATATATTCCGGGTTATAGGGCTCGATGATGTCGATGTTCTGGAACACGGCATCGGCCGTGCCTTCGTACCACTGCGTCTCGGACACGCGCTGCGACGCCGGCAGGATGTCAAAGCTCTCATTCCGCTCCGGGCGAAAAAAGTCCCAGCCGCGCTGCAGGTGGCGGATCAGCGAATGGGCCTTGTACTGCGTGGCAACGCCGATGCGGCGGATACCGGAATTCAGCGCATTGGAGAGGGCAAAATCGATGATGCGGGCCTTGCCGCCAAAATAGACGGCAGGCTTGGCGCGCCGGTCCGTCAGTTCCTTCAGGCGGCTCCCCCGGCCGCCGGCCAACACATAGGCCATGGCATCGCGTGCCAGCGGCTGTACACGTTTCGTGGTCATTGATATCCCTCCCTGATGTGCCTGGCTTTTAGTTTTCCGGTTCCAGCATGATGGTGGCAAGCGGCGGCAATGTGACTTCTGCATGGATGACGCCGCCGGCCGAAACCGCCTGCACCCGTCCACCATTGCCCTTGCCGCTGCCGCCATAGATTTCCGCATCGGTATTCAAGACTTCGCGCCAGCGGCCGGCGCTCGGCAGCGGCACGCGGTAGTTTTCACGCAGCACCGGTGTGAAATTGGTGATCACCGCCACCGGCTTTTCACCGGGCGCCTTGCGCAGCCACGCATAGACCGAGTTTTCCGAATCGTCGGCAATCAGCCACTCGAAGCCTTCCGGCTCGCAGTCGCGCTGGTGCAGCGCCTTCTTTGACCGGTAGGTGAAGTTGAGATCGCGCACCAGCCGGCGAACGCCCTCGTGCGGGTGATAATGCAGCAGGTTCCAGTCAAGAGACCGCGCCTCGCTCCATTCGCTCCACTGGGCAAATTCCTGGCCCATGAACAGAAGCTTCTTGCCCGGGTAGCCCCACATGAAACCGTAATAGGCTCTGAGGTTGGCAAACTTCTGCCAGTCATCGCCGGCCATTTTGGCAATCAGTGAACCCTTGCCGTGGACCACCTCATCGTGGCTGAGGGGCAGCACGAAGTTTTCCGAAAAGCCGTAGAGCAGGCCGAAGGTCAGCTCGTTGTGGTGATGCTTGCGATGCACGGGCTCCCGCTTCAGGTAGCTCAGCGTGTCGTGCATGAAGCCCATGTTCCACTTGAAGCCGAAGCCGAGCCCGCCTTCATGCACCGGATGCGACACTTTCGGCCAGGAGGTGCTTTCCTCGGCAATGGTCATGACGCCGGGATGGGCGGCATAGCTCACCGTGTTGAGCTTCTGGAGGAAGCGCACTGTCTCGAGGTTTTCCCGCCCGCCATATTCGTTGGGCACCCATTCGCCGTCCTTGCGCGAATAATCAAGATACAGCATCGAGGCGACCGCATCGACCCGCAGCCCGTCGAGATGGAATTTCTCCGACCAGTAGAGCGCATTGTTGACGAGATAGGCCAGCACTTCCAGACGACCGAAATTGTAGATCGCCGTGTTCCAGTCGGGGTGAAAGCCTTGGCGCGGATCGGCGTGCTCGTAAAGCGCGGTGCCGTCGAATTCGCGAAGCCCGTGGGCGTCGGTCGGGAAATGCGCCGGCACCCAGTCGAGGATGACGCCGACGCCGACCTTGTGACAGCCGTTGACGAAGCGGGCAAAGCCTTCCGGTTCGCCGAAGCGGGCGCTCGGGGCGTAGAGCCCGGTCGTCTGGTAACCCCAGGACGGGTCATAGGGATGTTCGGTAATCGGCAGGAATTCGATATGGGTAAAGCCCATGTCGACCACGTAAGGGATGAGGTCGGCGGCCAGTTCGTCCCAGCTTAGAAACGTGCCGTCGGCGCGGCGTTTCCAGGATCCGGCGTGGACCTCATAGATGGAGATCGGCTGACGGCGGTGATCGGCCTTGGCCCAGAAGTCGCGGTGGGCGGCGTCTTCCCATTTCTGCACGAGTTCAGGTGCCGCAATGGAAGCTGTCTGCGGACGAAGCTCGGCGCGGCGCGCGTAAGGATCCGCCTTCAGCGGCAGCACCTCACCGGTCTTGCCGATGATTTCGAACTTGTAGGTGGCGCCGGGGCGCACGTCCGGCGCAAAGATTTCCCAGATGCCGGTATCGATGCGAAGCCGCATCACATTGCGCCGTCCATCCCAGGCGTTGAAATCCCCAACGACCGAGACGCGCGAGGCATTCGGCGCCCAGACGGCGAAGTGAAAACCGTCCACGCCCTCATGCTTCAGCGGATGTGCGCCCATCTTGTCGAAGAGCCGCAGATGCGAGCCCTCGCGCAAAAAATAGTCGTCCATCGGGCCAAGCACCGGCCCGAAACTATAGGGGTCGGTGAGCGCCCATTCCACGTCGCCGCGCCGTGCGCGGTAGCGGATTGCGCGCGGAACCGCAATCGCCACGCGCCCTTCGAAAAAGCCATCGACGTGACGCTGGGTCAGTTCACCGATTTCGGTTCCATCAAGCGCCAGGGCCGTGACGGCTTCTGCGCCGGGAATGAAGCAGCGGGCGATCACGCCGCTGCCGATCTTGTGCGTGCCGAGAACCGAAAACGGATTGCCGTGGGAACCGCGGATGATCGCCTCGATCTCGGGAAGGGGAAGTTCAGTGGTGCCAGCTGCGTCCTTGCCGAGGGGGATGGGCGTCTGGTTCATCAGGCTCTCCAGATCTCCGTCGCATATTGGCGGATGGTCCGATCCGAGGAGAACCAGCCCATGCGGGCGGTGTTGCGGATTGTCTTGCTGTACCAGAGCGTCTGGTCGGTCCAGATCTGGTCCACCTGCCGCTGAGCATTGGCATAGGAATCGAAATCGCCCGCCACGAGGAACCAGTCGTGATTGTAGATGCCGTCGATCAGTTCGGCAAAGCGGGAGCGGTCGTCCGGTGAAAACACGCCGGATGCGATGGCGGCCAGCGCCTGCGACAGCTCGCGCGAGGCCGCGATGATGGCGCGGGGCTCATGGCCGTCGGCGCGCACGCGTGCCACTTCCTCGGCCGTCATGCCAAAGATCACGATGTTGTCGGCGCCGACATGATCGCGCATTTCGACATTGGCCCCATCGAGCGTGCCGATGGTCAGCGCGCCGTTCAGCGCAAACTTCATATTGCCGGTGCCGGAGGCTTCCATGCCCGCCGTCGAGATCTGTTCGGAGAGGTCTGCTGCCGGCACGATGGTTTCGGCAAGCGTCACATTGTAGTTCGGCACGAAGACGACCTTCAGCAGGCCGCGCACGGCCGGGTCGTTGTTGATCACGCGCGCCACGTCATTGGCAAGCTTGATGATCAGCTTGGCATTGTGATAGCTCGGCGCCGCCTTGCCGGCGAACAGTTTGACGCGCGGAACCCAGTCCAGTTCGGGATGCGAGCGGATCTGGTCGTAGAGTGCCACGGCTTCCACGATGTTGAGAAGCTGGCGCTTGTATTCATGGATGCGCTTGATCTGGATGTCGAACATGGCCGACGGATCGAGCCGGATTCCCATGCGGCTGCCGACGAGATTGGCAAGCTTCACCTTGTTGGCGCGCTTCACGGCGGCGAACTTTTCCTGGAAGCTCTTGTCGTCGGCAAAGGCATCAAGCGCCTTCAGGGCTTGCGTGTCGTCCTCGAAACTGTCGCCGATTGCCTCGCGGATGAGACTGGTCAGGCCCGGATTGCACTGCATCAGCCAGCGGCGCGGGGTAATGCCGTTGGTCTTGTTGTTGATGCGCTTGGGATAAAGCGCATGCAGGTCGGCAAACACCGTTTCCTTCATCAGGTCGGTATGCAGCGCCGAGACGCCGTTGATGGAGTGCGAGCCGACAAAGGCGAGATTGCCCATGCGCACGCGCCGGTCGCCGTTTTCATCGATCAGCGAGATCGAGCGGATCTGGCTGTCGCTGAACTTCTTCTCCTTGCGCGCGTCGAGCAGGATCTTGGTGTTGATCGCATAGACGATCTGCATCAGGCGCGGCAGCAGGCGCTCGAACAGCGGCACCGGCCAGCTTTCCAGCGCTTCCGGCAGAAGCGTGTGGTTGGTGTAGGAGAAGGTCTGGCGGGTAATCTCCCAGGCCTCGTCCATGTCCATGCCGTGCACGTCGACGAGAAGGCGGATGAGCTCGGCAATCGACACGGCCGGATGCGTGTCGTTGAGCTGGATCGACACTTTCTCATGCAGGTTGGTGAAATCGGGATATTGCTGCAGGTGGCGGCGCAGGATGTCCTGCAGCGAGGCCGACGAGAAGAAATATTCCTGGCGCAGGCGCAGTTCCTGGCCGGCCGGATTGGCGTCTGCCGGATAGAGGACGCGCGTCAGCGCCTCGGCCTTGTTGCTTTCGCGCAGCGCCCCGATATGGTCGCCGGCATTGAAGGCATCAAGCAGGATCGGGTCGATCGGCTGTGCCGACCACAGGCGCAGCGTGTTGACGCGCTTGCCGCGCCAGCCGACGATCGGCGTGTCATAGGCCATGGCAATGACGCGCTCGGCCGGTTTCCATACGTAGCGCGGGGGCTCGTCGTAACCGCCGACGCTCTCCACGGATCCGCCATAGCCGATCTCGTAGGAGCTTTCGCGGCGTTCGAATTCCCAGGGGTTGCCGTGGGCAAGCCAGGTTTCCGGCAGCTCCACCTGCCAGCCATCGGCCATCTGCTGGCGGAACAGGCCGTGGACATAGCGGATGCCATAGCCATAGGCCGGGATTTCGACGGTTGCCATGCTCTCCATGAAACAGGCCGCCAGGCGCCCGAGGCCGCCATTGCCGAGCGCCGCATCCGGCTCAAGCCCGGCAATCACGTTGATGTCGACGCCAAGCGAGGTCAGCGCATCGGTGATCTCTTCCATCAGGCCGAGATTGCTCACCGCATCGCGCATCAGTCGACCGATCAGGAACTCCAGCGATAGATAATAGACGCGCTTGTCGCCGGTGGCATAGACCTTGCGGGTGGATTCCATCCAGCGGTCAATGATGCGGTCGCGCACCACCAGAATGGTTGCCGTCAGCCAGTCATGCGGCTTTGCAACCTTGGCGTCCTTGCCGATGCGGTAGGTCAGGCGCTCGATGATTTCTTCGGCCATGATCTCCGGGTTCGAGCTGCGGGGGGCCGGCTGCGGGATATCTACCGGGGAAACGCTGTTGTTCATGAGGTCGCCCAACTTTGCTTTTTGAAACGAGGAGGGATGGTTCTAACGCAATCCGCCATGGTGTCGGAACACAGTTTATGCATCGTTGGCAGGCACTTGCAATCATCCTCTGCGATGTTCTTGGCGTTCATCGCAAAGCGGCCCGGAAACCCCTCAACATCCTGAGAAAAAAAGATAAGCGCAGGCGGCCTCACCGGCTCGTTTGCCCCGGCGACGGTCTTGAGAGGATGTCGTGCAGCCGTCCTTCGGGCGACGGTTCGCTCACCCCTTGACCGGAATGACGTCCACCGCCTGCTCGGTCTTGTGCCGGCCATAGGTCTTGACCACGCCGATCACCGGTGCCACGTCGGCATAGTCCCGCCCGTAGCCGACGACGATATGGTCGCTGCTGGCGGGAATGTTGTTGGTCGGATCAAGCTCGATATAACCGGCGGCCTTGCCGCACCAGACGCGCACCCAGGCATGCATGGCATCGGCGCCTTCCAGCCGCTCCTTGCCGGGCGGCGGCAGTGTGCGCAGAAAACCGCTGACATAGCCGGAGGGAATGCCAAGGCTGCGCAGCGCCACGATCATGATATGGGAAAAATCCTGGCAGACGCCGCGCTTCAGCCGGAACCCTTCGCGCGGCGTCGTATCGACGGTGGTGGCGTCGGGGTCGTATTTGAAGTCCTTGTGGATGCGGGCGCAAAGGGCGGTGGCGATTTCGCGCACCGTCTGCCCGGGCTTCAGCACCTCGCGCGCATAGGCTGCGATGTCGGGCACGTCCGGCAGAAGCGGGCTGGCGCCCGACAGATGATGCGGCGAAGCGGCATCGACCGACAGAAGATCGGCCAGTTCCTGATGCAGTTTCGGCAGTTGCGGCGAAAGGTCGGCTGTCAGGGGGACGCTATCCACCTGCACGCGCGCCTGCATGCGGATGTCGAGGCGTTCATGCGGGGCGCGAAACAGGATGGAGGTGGTCTGCTGACCGAAGAAATCGGTAAACGTGCTGCGCTCGTCGGCCGTCGGCGAGACGGTGAGCGCGCCTGCGATCAGCCGTTGCCGGTCGGTGAGCGACAGCGGCATGAGGCGCAGCATGTGCCGTGCGCCGGAGGCAGGCGCCTCGTAGTGATAGCCCATGTGCAGCGACAGATCGTAAAGCATGGATTATCCGAAATAGGTCTGGCCGATGAGATCGGATAGCTTTTCCATCTCGCTCTCCAGCTTGCTGTAGATATCGGCACTCATGCCCTCCGGCGTCATCACCGCAAGGCCGGAATGCAGGCGCATGGCTTCCCGGTCGAGCGCCGACATCTGGCCCGTGCCGTAGGGATGCGGCAATTGCTCGACTTCGGTGCGGATCTCGTTCAGCTGGAACAGCACGGAACGAGGGTTGAGCGGATCAAGCGCCAGAAGATCGGTCACGGTGAGGCGCGCCGTATTGACATTATACCGCCGGCGATGGGTCATCACGCTGTCGCCGATTTCCAACAGCATGTCGAGCGAACCATCCGGCGCATCCGGCCCTGACATATGGCCGAGAAGCCGCGTCATGTGCAGGCCGCGTTCCAGATAGCGGCCGATGGACAGGAAGCGCCAGCCGGTGAAACGATACATGTTTTCGTGCACGAGACCGGCAAAGCCGGCGAGCTTGCGCAACAGCACCGTCATGGCATGCGCGGCATCGTCGCCAGCCTGCACCGCCTCGTGGAAGCGCTTGGCGGTCTTGGCGAGATCGTTGAGCGCCAGCCAGCCGTCGGGCGAAAAGCGGTCGCGGATATTGCTTGCCGAATAGATGGCGCTGTCGATGTTGCGGATCAGCGGCTCCGGCACGGCCTTGGCCATGTCCATGTCGATGCCCTTGAGGTAGCGCGTCACATCGGCGAGCAGAGGCTGCCCGGGATCGGCGGCTTCCGCATAGCGCATGTGCCAGGCGCGCAGGATGCGCAGCGCCCCTTCCGCCCGCTCGATATAGCGGCCGAGCCAGAACAGGTTGTCGGCGGCACGGCTCGGCAGGCTGCCGGGCATGTTGCGCGAAAAGCTTTCTTCCGGCGGCAACAGCGTCTGGCGCTCGACGGGCTTGTCGGAGACGATCCACACATCGGCTGCCGTGCCGCCGGCCTGCATGGCGATGGCGGCGACATCCGCGCCGGAACCGATGCGTGCAAAGCCGCCCGGCATGATCTGCCAGCCGTTTTCGGTGCGCGCGGCAAAGACACGCAGCGACATCGGCCGAGGTGTGAGCTTGCCATCGACATAGGCCGGCGTGGTCGACAGGGTCACCACTTCCTGGCCCACGAGCCGGCTTCCCTCGGCTGCCAGCCATTCCTCGACGGATTGCTTGGCGTTCTTGCGCGTGGCGCCGAGCACCGACTGGCCGCTGTCATCGAAGAAGGGCAGGCGCGAATAGGCAGGGCCGATCACCATGCGGCCGATATTGTCGGCGACATGCTGGCGCTCCGCCTTCTGTCCGCACCACCAGGTGGCGATGGACGGCAGCAGCAGTTCCTCGTTCAGCAGGTGGTGACAGATGGTCGGGGTAAACGCGAGAAGCGCGCGCGTTTCCAGGATGCCCGAGCCGAGCGCATTGACGATGGAGACAGAGCCGGCGCGCAGCGCCTGCACCAGGCCCGGCGTGCCGATATGCGAGAACTGGTTGAGTTCCAGCGGGTCGGCATAGGCGGCATCGAGGCGGCGCCAGAGCACGCCGATGGGCTTCAGGCCGGCAACGGTGCGCACCATCACCTTGTCGTTGACGACAGTCAGGTCCTCGCCTTCCAGCAGCATGAAGCCGAGATAGCGGGCGATATAGGCGTGCTCGAAATAGGTCTCGTTGGCGGGACCGGGCGTCAGGACCGCAATCCGATCATCCGGGCTCTTCTTGTGGGCCTGCAGCGCATTGCGGAAGGCCCCGAAGAAGGAGGCCAGCCGATGGACATGAGTTTCGCCATAGATGTCGGAAAAGGCGCGTGTGGTCGCAACGCGGTTTTCCAGCGCAAAACCGGCGCCGGAGGGCGCCTGCGTGCGGTCGGCCAGCACCCACCAGTTGCCATCCGGCCCGCGGCCGATTTCGAAGGAACAGAAATGCAGGTAATGGCCATTGGCGGGCTTCACGCCGACCAGCGGCCGCAAAAATTCCGGATTGTTGGCAACAAGCGCCGGGGGTAAAATGCCATCGCGCACCAGCGTGTTGTCGCCATAAATGTCGGCGACGATCTTTTCCATGAGATCGGCGCGCTGGATGAGGCCGGCGGAGACCTTTTCCCATTCCTTGCCGTCGATCAGCACCGGCACATGCGAGATCGGCCAGCTGCGCTCGCCGCTGCCCTTGGCGCCATAGGCGCGGTAGAACACGCCGGCATCGCGCAGATAACGATCGGCACGGGCAAAGCGCTCGTGCAGTTCGGCCTCCGACAGGCGGCCGAGCGCATCGATCATGTTCTGCCAGACCGGGCGGATTTCGCCGTCGCGGTCGAGCATTTCGTCGGAAACGCCGGGCAGCGCGCGGTAGCCGAGGATCGGGTCTTCCCTGATCGCCTCGTCTTGCGCCTTCAGATCGCCGGCCCGGGTCACTCCCACATCACACTCCTCTCGGCCGACGCATGTCGAGCGTCAGCGGAAACTCCGGCGAGACTCGCTCCGGCGCCACGTCGTAACGGCCAGCCGTATGCCCCCATGGCTCGAAGCGCGCAAGCCTGCGGGCCTCCGCCTCGTTACCATTGACGGGGAAAGTCTCGTAATTGCGACCGCCCGGATGCGCCACATGGTAGACGCAACCGCCGATCGAGCGGCTGGACCAGGTGTCGTAGATATCGAAGGTGAGCGGCGTGTTGACCGGCAGGACCGGATGCAGGCCGGCTGCCGGCTGCCAGGCCTTGAAGCGCACGCCGGCAACCGACGCGCCCGAACGGCCGGTGGCGGCAAGCGGCACGGCCCGGCCGTTGCAGGTGACGCGGTAGCGCTCCGGATTGTCCGTCTGCAGCTTGACCTGCAGGCGCTCGACCGAGGAATCCACATAGCGCACGGTGCCGCCGATGGCCCCCTGTTCGCCCATCACGTGCCACGGTTCCAGCGCTTGGCGCAGTTCCAGCTTCACGCCCTCGTATTCCACCTCTCCGAAGAAGGGGAAGCGGAATTCGAGCTGGGCGGCAAACCATTCGGGGCGGAAATCGAAACCATGCTCCCGAAGGTCCGCCAACACGTCCATGAAATCGGCCCATACATAGTGCGGCAGCATGAAGCGGTCGGCTAGCGCCGTTCCCCAGCGCACGAAGGAGCCCTGCAGCGGGTTTTTCCAGAAGCGGGCAATCAGCGCGCGCACCAGCAATTGCTGGGCAAGCGACATGCGCGCATTCGGCGGCATTTCGAAGCCGCGGAATTCCACAAGCCCAAGCCGTCCCGTCGGCCCATCCGGCGAAAACAGCTTGTCGATGCAGATTTCCGAACGGTGGGTATTGCCGGTGACGTCGGTCAGGAGGTTGCGGAACAGGCGGTCCACCAGCCAGGGCAGGGGTGCCGGCCCGGTGCCGGGCAGGGGCACCTGCGCCATGGCGATTTCGAGTTCGTAGAGGCTGTCGTGGCGGGCCTCATCGATGCGGGGCGCCTGACTGGTCGGGCCAATGAACAGGCCGGAGAACAGATAGGAGAGCGCCGGGTGCCGCTGCCAGTGCAGGACAAGGCTTTTCAACAGGTCCGGCCGGCGCAGGAACGGGCTGTCATTCGGATTGGCGCCGCCGACCACCACATGGTTGCCGCCGCCGGTGCCGGTATGGCGCCCGTCGATCATGAACTTGTCGGCGCCGAGCCGGCTCTGGCGGGCTTCCTCATAGATGGCGGTGGTGATGTCGACGCAGTCCTGCCAGCTGGAGGCCGGGTGGATGTTGACCTCGATGACGCCCGGATCGGGCGCGACGCGAATGACGTTCAGCCGCTCGTCGTGCGGCGGCGCATAGCCTTCAATGTGGACGGCAAGGCCAAGCTGGGTTGCAGCGCGTTCGGCAGACGCGATCAGATCGAGATATTCCTCGATGCTGACGGTCGGCGGCATGAACACGCAGAGCCGTCCATCGCGCGCTTCCACGCTGATGGCCGTGCGCACGAAACCGATGATTTCCTCGCTCACCCGCTGCTGCGGCTGCGAATTTTCGGCCGTCGGCTCGAAATGCGCTGCCGAAAGCTTGCGCTCCTTGATCTGGGAAGCGGCTGGTTCCTCATGGAAATCCGGCAGCGGCGCGCGCTCGATCGTCGGGTCCATCGGGTTGATATAGGGGTATTGCGAGGGCGGAATGTATGGCAGCGAGTTCAGCGGCAGGCGGTAGCCGACGGGGCTGTCGCCGGGCACCAGAAAGATGCGGCCGCGGCGCGTGCGCCATTTTTCGCTCACCCAGCGCATGCCGCTTGCCCGGCTGTTCCAGGCCTGCACGGGCAGCACATAGCCGGACGGCCTTGTAAGCCCGCGCTCGAACACGCGCGCCAGGCGGTTGCGCTCTTCCGGGTCCTTCAGCTTGGAATTGGCCGGATCGACATTGTCGGGAAGGTTTGCTTCCCGCAAAATCCATTCGCCCGGGTCCTCGAAGGCCGGCACCACCATGTCGGGCGTAATGTCCAGTTCGCCGGCAATGGCCGTCAGCAAGCGTCCGGCATCCGCTTCGGTGACCTTGTAGTCCTCGCCTTCCTCGGCAATCAGGCTGGCATCGCGCCAGATCGGCTTTTCGTCGCGGCGCCAGTAGAGCGAAAAGGTCCAGCGCGGCAGGCTTTCGCCCGGATACCACTTGCCCTGGCCGTAATGCAGGAAGCCGCCCGGCGCAAAACGTTCGCGCAGCTTGCGGATGAGGATGTCGGCCTTGTCGCGCTTGGTCGGCCCGACGGCTGCCGTATTCCACTCGTCCGACTGGAAATCGTCGATCGACACGAAAGTCGGCTCGCCGCCCATGGTGAGCCGCACGTCTTCGGTGGCCAGCACCTTGTCCACCTTGCGGCCCAAGGCATCGAGTGTCTGCCAGCTCTCGTCGGAAAACGGCTTTGTGATGCGCGGATGCTCGGCGACGCGCGACACACGCATGTCGAATTCGAAAGAGGTTTCAGCCTCGCCGAAATAGCCGCCGGAAATCGGCGCGGCATTGCGATAATGCGGGGTGGCGGCCAGCGGGATGTGGCTTTCGCCGGTCAGAAGCCCCGACGTCGGATCGAGCCCGATCCAGCCGGCGCCCGGCAGATAGACTTCCGCCCAGGCATGCAGGTCGGTGAAATCCACTTCCGTGCCGGACGGGCCGTCGAGGGCCTTCAGGTCCGGCGTCAGCTGGATCAGGTAGCCGGAAACGAAACGGGCAGCAAAGCCCAGGTGGCGCAGCACCTGCACGAGCAGCCAGCTGGTATCGCGGCACGATCCGCGCGCCGTCTGCAGCGTCTGCTCGGGCGTCTGAACGCCGGGTTCCATGCGGATGACATAGCCGATATCGCGTTGCAGGCGCGCATTGAGGCCGACCACCATATCGACGGTGGGTTGGTCCGGCGACCAGTCCACCGTCTTCATGAAGGCCGACAGCAGCGGCCCGGGCTCTTCCGGCTTGCGATAGATCGACAGGTCCTCGATAAGATCCTGCGGATAATCGAAGGGCCAGCGGGTGGCTTCCTCCTCCACGAAGAAGTCGAACGGATTGTAGACCGTCATGTCGGCGACCAGATCGACCTCGATCTTCAGTTCCGTCACCGGTTCCGGGAAGACGTAGCGGGCAAGGTAATTGCCGTAAGGGTCCTGCTGCAGGTTCACGAAATGGTTCGACGGCGAGACTTTCAGCGAATGGCTGATGACGCGCGTTCTGGAATGCGCGGCCGGCTTCAGTCGAATGATCTGCGGCCCAAGGCGAACGGGCCTGTCATATTTGTAATGAGTCAGGTGATAGATACTGGCCTTGATCGACATGGAACTCCTTGTCGGGTTCCCTCAAATGGACCCGGCGCGCATGAAGGCCCAGAGTTTGTGCAATGCAGGAGAAGAAAGCAAGGCGCTTCCACGCATATCCGGCAAAGTGCGACGGCATGCGCAAGCAGACCGGAAGGTGATCCGGACAAGAGAGGAGCGGCGGGCGGCATTTTACCATGATGCGGCGGCGAAATCTGTCGCTCGTTCTGCGGAAGAGCTTGATTTTCTGCCCTTTTATGTTTCGGGCTGCCGTAATATGAGGCGCGTGTTCCAGGCTGCGAGGCGGCTTGCAGCCGCCGCACCTCCCCAATTGCCCATTGAGAAGGCTTTAGCCTAATATTTGCGCTGTTCTGCCTGTCTTGTGTGCAGATGCGCTCAAGCGTGCGGCTTGACGGGCTTGTCGGATCCGCTGATCGCTTCTTCGTGATACCAGCTCCCGCCAAAGGCGAGGTCGGTATGACGCACCACTTCTGCCTGCTTCTGAACCTCGACACGCGGTGCGCGCTCGCGCAGCCGGCGGATGCCGCCAGCGGGGAAGGGGATGATCTGCGCAGTGGTGGGTTCGATTGCGGTGGCCATGGTCTTATCCTTCGTTCATTCTTCCATTCCAGGAGGCTTATTTGCCTAAATTTCGATCACGATGCATTCTTTTGCATCTTCTTGGTGGTCTAATTTTATGCATTATGCCCAGAATCTACGCATTTGGCAACTGCGATAAGTGAGGGCTAAGGAATGAGGGGGCGTGGGTGGAGCCGTGCTTGACGATCCTCCCCCCTCAACACGCGAAGCTTCGTCCGGTTCCATCCAAGCGCTGTTGAGGGCGCTACGTGATGGCCGTCACCGCCGCGGGCTGGACTGTCGGATACGGTGGGAAATGGGCAGCGCTAGAGGCTCTGCTTCCAACTGGCACGCATTATGCATTTCCACTGGCAGTCCCGGCGGTGGCGCCCATGATGCGGTGCCCTGGCGCGGGATGTGCTCACACCTCGCAGCATAGAAACGAGAGATGACTATGACGAAATACAAGCTCGAGTATATTTGGCTCGATGGTTACAAGCCGGTCGCCAATCTTCGCGGCAAGACGCAGATCAAGGAATTCGACGAATTCCCGACGCTTGAGCAGCTGCCGCTCTGGGGTTTTGACGGCTCGTCCACCATGCAGGCCGAAGGTCATAGCTCCGATTGCGTCCTGAAGCCGGTCGCCGTCTATCCTGATCCGGCCCGCACCAATGGTGCGCTGGTCATGTGCGAAGTCATGATGCCCGATGGCGTCACGCCGCATCCGTCCAACAGCCGCGCCACGATCCTCGACGACGAAGGCGCCTGGTTCGGTTTCGAACAGGAATATTTCTTCTACGAAAACGGCCGTCCGCTCGGCTTCCCGGAACAGGGTTATCCGGCTCCGCAGGGTCCGTATTACACGGGCGTCGGCTTCAAGAACGTCGGTTCGGTTGCCCGCGAAATCGTTGAAGAGCACCTGGATCTCTGCCTCGCCGCCGGCATCAACCACGAAGGCATCAATGCCGAAGTGGCCAAGGGCCAGTGGGAATTCCAGATTTTCGGCAAGGGTTCCAAGCGCGCCGCCGACCAGATCTGGATCGCACGCTACCTTCTGCTGCGTCTGTGCGAACAGTACGGCATCGATGTCGAGTTCCATTGCAAGCCGCTCGGCGACACCGACTGGAACGGTTCGGGCATGCATTGCAACTTCTCCACCACCTTCATGCGCGAAGTTGGCGGCAAGGAGTACTTCGAAGCGCTCATGGCAGCGTTCGCGAAGAACTGGAAGGAGCACATCGACGTTTACGGTCCGGACAACCATCTGCGCCTGACCGGCAAGCACGAGACGGCTCCGTGGAACAAGTTCTCCTACGGCGTTGCTGACCGTGGTGCCTCGATCCGCGTTCCGCACTCCTTCGTCAAGAACGACTACCGCGGCTACCTCGAAGACCGCCGCCCGAACTCGCAGGGCGACCCCTACCAGATCGCCTCCATCGTTCTGAAGACGATTGCCGAAGTGCCGACGGCTGACTACGCCAAGAGCGCTGCATAAGCCTTCTTACCCAAGACTTTTCATGACGAACGGGCACCGGAGCAATCCGGTGCCTTTTTCATTTGCGCTGAGGCAGGCGGCGCAACTCAGGGAGCGCGGTGCGTCATGGGCGGAGGTGTCAGACTTCGCCCACGGCCTCGCGGCGGCGCCGATCCAGTTCTTCGCTGTAGCGGCGCAGCGTATGAGCTTCGCTGAGCTGGCCGACTACCCGCCGGTCGATCAAGTTGCTGATCACCGGCAGCGCTTCGGCACGGGCATGGTCAAAGATTTCGGCGGCCTGCTTGGCGTTCATCTGCGGCAGCAGGAAATCGTTCTGGTGGCTGACGAAATCGGCAAGCTGCGTGCGCGGCCGGGCGGTTTCCGCCTCTTCGGCATAGATGTCGGGCAGGGAAATCAGACCTGCATAGCGGTCCTGGTCGTCGAGCAGGATGACACGCTTGGCCGAGCCCAGCGGAAAGGCCTCGCGAAACTCCGCAAGCGGCACGCCAAGCTTTGCGCATTTCACATCGGCACGCATCAGCTTTTCGACGGTGAGGTTTCGGATCCAGCCGACGTCATGGGCGCTGCGGATGCTCTCACCGCGCAGGTGAAAACGCCAGGTGGCAAAGGAATAGCCGAAGGTGGTGCGCACCACGAGCGACGAGGTGATGACGGCGGCCAGAACCAGCGCGGTGATTGGAAAGTCGGCGGTGATTTCAAGCGCCAGAAACGTCATGGTGAGTGGCCCGCCGATGATGGCAACGGCAAGCGAGCTCATGCCGACCACCGCAAGCACGGTCGGTGTCAGCGTGCCGGTGGTGATGAAGTCGGCCGGCGTGCCGAAAATCTTGCCGATCAGCGAGCCCATGAACAGCGAGGCGAAAAACAGGCCGCCGCGGAAGCCCGAGCCGATCGACACCGCAGAGGCGAGCGATTTCAGCAGCAGGATGCCGATGAGGATTTTGGCCGGCGCCTCGCTGTCGAGGTTGAGATGCAGCGCGCCGTGGCCGGCAGACAGAACCTGTGGCGTGACCATGGCGAGAAGCCCGACGACGATGCCGCCGAGCGCCGGGCGCACATAAGGCGGCAGCGAGCTTTTACGCGCCAGTTCCTCGACAAAGGCGACGCCCTGCATGATGAGAATGCCGACACCGGCGCAGATGGCTCCGAGCACGATGGCCGGCACGTAGTCGGCCGGTGTGATCACGCCGATCTCACCCACCTCGATGATGAAACTGTTGCCGGAAAAGGCCCGCGCCGCGAAGGTTGCGATAATGGCGGCGACGACGACGGGGGCAAGCGCCACCATGCTGTAGGTGCCGATGATCAGTTCGAAGGCATAGAAAGCGCCGGTCAGCGGCGCGTTGAAGGCCGCGGCAATGGCGCCGGCCGCCCCGCAGCCGACGAGGATGCGCATGTCTTCGCGCCGCAGGTTGAGCTTGGTGCCGAGCTTCGAGGCAAGGCCTGCCGAAAGCTGCGTATAGCCCGCCTCCAGACCCACCGAGGCGCCGAAGCCGTTGGAGATGAGGTTCTGGCCGGCAACGATAATGCTGTCGGTGAGCGAGATGCGTCCGCCATAGAGCGCGTTCGCCTCGATCGGGTCGACGATGGCGCGCTTGCGCCGCCGGGCGAGGATATAGAGCACCAGCCCGAGCAGAATGCCGCCGATAATTGGCGCCACCAGCACCACCAACTGGTTTTCGATGGTGGACGAACTCAGCCAGTCGTCGATGGTGATGCCGAAGATCAGGCTGTGTAGGCTGCGCGACAGGAAGCTCATGCCGCTGACGGCGGTTCCCGCCGCAAGGCCAATCAGCACCGCGGCGAGAACCAGGCCGATCTCACTGCCGCGGGCAAAGGCCTTTTTCTTGGCAAGCTTGATCCAGGTCTGGCCCAGTCGCAGCGGTGAGGCAATGGAGAGCGTCTTCATCGGGCAGCACGCCCTCCTGATGGGCTTGTCGGTCGCACGGCAAACGGTTTTCCGCGGCCAGGTCCTTTGCGCCTCCCGTCTTGGCTCTTCAGGCCACAGGCAGGGGAGGATGTCGCGGTTGATGTCATAGCTAGGCAATTTTCGTCGAATTCGAGGCGGTGAAAGCAGAAATTTCCAGAATATTTTGTCGATCCTGCAAAATTTTGCCCCGGTGCCGGTCTTGAAAAGCCTCTGGCGGATGAACGGACGATTCAGCCGACATTCAGCTGTCGCGCTCAATTCTGTCCCCGTCGCTTGACACGAGGTACACGACCATGAAGTCTTTTTTCCTTGCCGCAGCCCTGACCCTTGCTGGCGCCGGCGCCAGTCTTGCCCAGCCCGTACCCCGCGCGTTTGGCGCGGAGGCGCCGCAGGTCGCGCCATCGCGCCTCATCCAGCAGGTGGATTATGCCTGCGGGCCCGGGTGGCGTTTGAACCGCTGGGGTGATTGCGTGCCGCGTCGCGGGCCGCCGCCGCGGCGCTATTATCGCCCGCCACCGCCCGATTGGGGCTGGGGCCCGCCGCCGCCGCGTTACCGCCCGCCACCGCATTACAGCCATTGGGGCCCGCCCCGGGGAGACTGGGGTCCGCCGCCGCGCTGGTAGGCCGCGCGTCGGAACGGTCATCCGGTCTGGTATGTGACGTGAAGCAAGAAGGCGGGTCCTCGAAGGGCCCGCCTTTTGTGCTGCCTGATTGTAGAACTTGGAAGGGTTTGCTCAGCGCGATGCGCTCTGGCGCAGCAGGCGGCAGAGGTTGACGAGCGCCGCATCATAGCTTTGCGAGCTGATCGTGGCGCAACGCACCATCATCTGCCGGCGTTCGTCGCCCGACATGTTGCGCAGTGTCTGCATCTGCGCCGGCGTCAGGCTGCCGGGGTTACCAGGATTGCCGGGGTTGCCAGGGTTGCCAGTGCCGGGATTGCTGCCGGGACCGCCAGGAATGCCGCCGGGCGAGGTGCCGCCGATGCCGACATTGGCGCCCACGCCGACACCGCGTCCGCCGCCGACACCAAGGCCGACATCGGCATTGACGCCGCGGCTGCCGCCGATGGAGGCCGTGGCGCCGGCATCAATGCCGCGGCCGCCGCCGACATTGGCATTTGCGTCGGCGTTCACGCCATTGGCTCCGCCGACCGACGCATTCACGTCCGCGCCCGCAACGCTTCCTCCTCCCACATTGGCGTCAGCACCCGCATTGATGCCGGAACTGCCGCCGATGGACGCATCGGCCCCGACCCCCAGCCCATTGCTGGTGTTGACATCGACGCCGGCGCTGATGCCGCCCACCGATACACCAATATCCTGGGCGAAAGCCTGATACGGTATAGGGCTAGCAAAGGCTGCTGTTACCAGCAGTACACTCATGAATTTCTGCATGTTCTCCTCCACGTGGTAGACTGTGCGGAAGAACAACCACGAGAGGGGCAGGAGGTTTCAGGCCGAAAAGCTGTTAACGAAAATGTGAAGAGGTATTCGCAAGCAACACCGAAGCACACCGACCCTGCGGCTTGAGACGGCTGCAGGCTTGCGCTTGGCGCAAGCAAGAGGAGGCATTGCCCATTCATCGGGGCGGAGCACGGCGCTTGTTGCACTGCCTATGCTTCATGCTTGGCAATAATGGCTCTGGTCTTCGCGCCGATGTGCTAGCGCCAGACACCGGTTGCCAGCGCACGCTGAATGCCGCGCACATCGCTTCCCTTGCCAAGCGTGCGTTCAATCGGCGTGGCGCTTCCCGAAACCCAGATCTTCAATTCCGAATCCAGATCAAACGTACCGGCGGTTTCCACGGCAAAGCGCGTGATGGCCCGGTAAGGGACGCTGGTATAGCTGACCTTGCTGCCAGTCATGCCCTGGATATCGACGAGAATCAGCCGGTGCTGGGTGAAGACGAAAAAATCGCGCACGATACGGAAGGCGAGCTGCGGCGCCTCGCCGTCGATCAGCACGCCATCGAGGCGCTTGTTAAGATCGGCTGGATCGACTTTCGATCCGTGACCCATCAGGCTGTCGAAAAGTCCCATCGTCTTTCTCCCATGGCTGGTGTTGTCCACAGGGAGATAGGGGGCGCCTCGGGGAATTCATCCCCGACCGGTTTTGGCGCAGCGTCACGGGTGTCGAGGCTGTGGATAAGTTGCGGACGCCGGCGCGCAAGGGGTGGCATCAGAGGCCGTCGCGGCGGCTTTCGTCCTCGGCACGGCAAGCCTTTGTCAGAGGGCAGGTGACGCGCAAAATCTGTCGCCAGAGCCCTAAAACGGAAAAATCCGCCGAAGCGGATTTCTCAACGTTTAGAATGGAATGGTGGGCGTGACAGGGATTGAACCTGTGACCCCTACGATGTCAACGTAGTGCTCTCCCGCTGAGCTACACGCCCTTCCGTGACGCGGCATAGACCATAACAGGCTCGGCCCGTCAACCGCTTTTTTCACCGGTCGTGACTGTTTTTTGACAGTCGCTTCCGGAAGCCCGGAATCCCGGCTCAGGCAGCCAGAAGCTTGTTCACTTCGTCCACCAGATCGCGCAGGTGGAAGGGCTTGGAAAGCACCTTGGCGTCCTTGGGTGCCTTCGAATCGGAATTCAGCGCCACGGCGGCAAAGCCGGTGATGAACATGACCTTGAGGTCAGGATCGAGTTCGGTGGCGCGGCGTGCCAGTTCGATGCCGTCCATTTCGGGCATGACGATATCGGTCAGCAGCAGTGAAAACGGCTCTTCGCGCAGCCGGTCATAGGCGCTTGCGCCATTGTCGAAGGACGCCACCTTGTAGCCGGCCTTTTCCAGCGCCTTCACCAGGAAACGGCGCATATCGTTATCATCTTCGGCGAGAAGGATTTTTTGCATCATCAGGACCGTTTGTGGTTTCTCATGGTTCGAAAGGATCCGCACCCTACGCAGCCGCAGTAAAAAACCTGTGAATGCGCAAGGCGGCAACGCCCGCGGCAGTGGGTGTAGATAGTATGGACTTCACAGCGGGCAACTGGCAACATGGCGGTTAAGACAAGTTCACGGCATGGTAAAGGGCATGGATTGGGTGACGGGCGATTTTGACCCCTTCGAGGTGCGCGAGCCTGACACGCAGATCATTCCCTTCGTGTTCAACTCTCCCCATAGCGGGCGCCAGTATCCGGCAGAATTTCTCAAGGCATCGCGTCTCGACCAGATCGGCATCCGCCGGTCGGAGGATCACTATGTCGATGAGTTGTTTGCCGATGCCACGGCCCTCGGCGCGCCGTTTCTGGTGGCCAATTTTCCCCGTGCCTATCTCGATGTGAACCGCGAGCCCTATGAGCTTGATCCGCGCATGTTCGACGGCGCGCTGCCGTCTTACGCCAATATCGGCTCGATGCGGGTCGCCGGCGGGCTCGGCACCGTGCCGCGCATCGTGGCGGAAAACATGGAGATTTATGCGCGCAGGCTCTCGGTGGACGAGGCCCTGTCGCGGATCGAGACGATCTACAAGCCTTATCATGCCTGCCTGCGGCGCCTGATTGCGCGCACCCATGCCCGTTTCGGTCTCGCCATCCTCATCGATTGCCATTCCATGCCGGGAACGATCCGTGTTGCCGGCTCAAATGTGCGCCCGGATTTCATCATCGGTGATCGCTATGGCACCAGCGCCTCCGCCGACCTGTCGCGGGCCGCGCTGCATTTCCTGGAAGATATGGGGTTTCATGCCGTGCGCAACAAACCCTATGCGGGCGGCTTCATCACGGAGCATTACGGGCGCCCTGTGCGCGGCCTGCACGCGCTCCAGATCGAGGTCAACCGCGCGCTCTATGTCGATGAGGTCACGCTGCAGCGGCGGCCGGATTTTGACCTGATTGCTGGTGCACTCTCCACCTTCATGCGCCAGATGGTGGAATTTTCCGTCGGCTTCAGTGCCGACATGGCGCTCGCCGCGGAATAACGGCCCCTCCTGTATTTTATCCTGCGTGCAATGTGGTTGGCGCTCTCGCGCCTGCATGCGGCCGTGTGCAGGTCAAAAAAAACCGCGCCTACGGGCGCGGCTAAGTCTAGGGAGGAAACACCCAAGGAGGGTATTTACAGTCAAAAGACTGCGATCACGACGTTATGAAAGCTATGCTCATTTGTCAAGCAATTATTGCCTGTGATTAAACTTGAGGCATAGAGCATTTTGCAGGATCGGCTTGCCCCGGTCGACCGATCGGGTAGAAAGACAGGCACCCTCTCAAGCACGGGATATTTCATGTTGCCTGATCGCGCTTTCTTCGATGCCCTGGCCGATGCCGCCCGCCAACAGACCCTGCCGCGTTTTCGCACCGGCACCCTGGTTGCCAACAAGCTGGCGGGCGGGTTCGATCCGGTCACGGAGGCCGACCGCGCCGCCGAAACCGCCATTCGCGATCTCGTCACCGCCCGCTTCCCCGACCATGGGATTCTCGGCGAGGAGCATGAATCCATAGGCCTGGACCGCGAGCATGTCTGGGTGATCGATCCGATCGATGGAACCCGCGCCTTCATCTCGGGCCTTCCGTCCTGGGGCACGCTGATCGGCCTTTATGCCGGGGGACGGGCCGTGATGGGGATGATGGACCAGCCGTTTACCGGCGAGCGCTATTATGCCGATGGCACGGCCGCCTGGTATCGCGGTCCCGACGGCGAGCGGCAGATCCGCACGCGCGATTGCGGCACGCTCGCAAACGCAACGCTGTTCACCACCTCGCCGCATATCTTTGAGGGCGACGCCCTGGCGCGATACAAGGCGGTGGAAGACAAGGTGCAGCTGTTCCGCTATGGCCTTGATTGCTATGCCTATGTGCTGCTTGCCGCAGGCCATGTCGATCTCGTCATCGAAAACAACCTGAAGCCCTATGATGTCGGTGCCCTGATCCCGATCATCGAGCAGGCCGGTGGCATTGTCACCACTTGGGAGGGCGGACGGCCGGAAGCGGGCGGCAGCATCATCGCGGCCGGCAGCCGCGCCGTTTACGACGAGGCGATCGCCTATCTGAAGTGATCGGACGCGTCAGGCGGCGGGCTCGGAAAAATCCGGAATCGGCTCGCTTCCCGGCATGAAGGCCTCCAGCGCGGCAAGTGCCTGGGCGCGAAAAATATCGCGCTCCTGGAAGGTTTCATGGCGCGCACCGGTGATGGTGACCAACTGTCCGGCGCGGAAATTGCGCGAGAGCCGCTCTTGCGCCAGATAGGGCACGACCCCATCCAGCATCGGGGCGAGCAGCAGCGTCGGAATGGTGATTTTCGTCAGATGCGTCTGGGAGGAGACGCGGGCAGCGGTCTTCAGCGTCTCGTGCAGCCAGCGTGCCGTGGGTGCGCCGATGGTCAGGTCCGGCCGTGCGGCGATGATCTCTGCATTGCGCAGGAAGCGCTGCCGATCCGATGTGAGCGGGTTGCCCTCGAACGGGCGCTGGCTGCGGTCGGCGCCGAGCGATGTGGCGCCAAGCCCGAGGGTGGAGAGCAGCCGCGACAGCCGCCGGATCCAGGGTTCGGGCAGCGATTGCCCGGTCAGCGCCACATAGGGTGCCGCCAACGCCATGCGATCGATGCGGTTTAGCAGGCGAGGGGCCGCCGAAAGCGCAATCAGCGCGCCGGTGGAATGGGCGACCAGAAAGAAGGGCAGGCGCGCATCGGGCAGAACGATCTTTTCGAGAAACAGCTCCAGATCGCGCTCGTAATCGGCAAAGCGGCGCACATGGCCCTTGCGGGGATCATCAAGCAGCCGGTCTGATCCGCCCTGGCCGCGCAGATCATAGGTCGCCACCCACAGGCCCTTTGCGTTGAGGTCGCGGATCGTTTCGAAATATTTCTCGATGAATTCGTTGCGACCCTGAACGAGGACGACGGTGCCGCGCGCCGGCGACAGATCGGAGCGAAACAGGCCGTAGCGCAGCCGCGTGCCGCGATGGCCCTCAAAATAGCCGGCGACATGATTGTCGGGAACCGGATTGCCGGGCGTGGAAAAGAGGATGTCATCCATCGGCTTGCCGTCCTTCCTGTGCAACGCCTGCCGCGGGAAACACGGCAGACGTCGTCTGTCTGCTTCGACCGGCCAATGTCTGTTGGCGCAAAGCACCGGACCGTCTCGCTGGTGCAAGGGTTAGGATCTTGGCGCGCAGGCGTCAAAGAAAAAAGCCGGAGCCGGATTGCCGGCCCCGGCCAAATGACACTGAAGAGAAGGGACGTGGCTTCAGTGGCCGGCGGCAGGCCGCCCGGTTGTCGCCTTTCTCGCAGAGGGTGCCTGAACGGTGGTGGAACCGTCCGTTCACCCGCCGTTCAGCCGCAGATCCCGGCAGATGAGGTGACCTCGCTTTTTTGCAGCCAAAAGGTCTTGAAGCGGAAATTTAGAGCTCCCATCTGTCTGTCACGGACGCCGAAAGGGTCTGTAACCCAAAGGTGGCACAGCCAGAACGGGGTGCCGCCGTGAGACTGAACTTCGCAAACGTCGCTTCAAGGAGGACATCATGCGTCACGTCGATTTTTCGCCGCTCTATCGCTCCACCGTCGGTTTCGACCGGCTTTTTTCCATGCTCGATGGCGCAAGCCATCCCGAGCAGGCCCAGACCTATCCCCCCTACAACATCGAACGCACCGGTGAGACCACCTACCGCATCACCATGGCGGTGGCCGGCTTCGATGAAACCGAACTCAGCATCGAGGCCCATGCCCATGTGCTGACCGTGAAGGGTGAAAAGTCCGAGGAAGACAGTCAGGCCAAGAGCGAATACCTCTATCGCGGCATCGCCAAGCGCGCCTTCGAGCGCCGCTTCCAGCTGGCAGACCATGTGGAAGTCCAGGCCGCCTCGCTGAAGAACGGCCTTCTCCACATCGATCTTCTGCGCAACATTCCGGAAACCCTGAAACCGCGCCGCATCGCGATTGCCGCGGATGTGGTGGAAACGCCAAAGACCATCGAAGCCCAGGTGGCTCCGCAACAGGTCAACTGACGAGCGTCAACGTTCCGGCTGCAGACGGCCTCTCCCTGACGGGAGGGGCCTTTTTTCTGTGGGCGAGGCGCCCTTGTGGCCGCCTGCCTCTGTCAGATCTTGGAGGGTTCAACCGCCATGGGCACGGCGGAGGCGGCACGCTTTGCCGCATATTTCTGGGCAATCACCGCGCAGACCATCAGCTGGATCTGGTGGAACAGCATCAGCGGCAGAACGATGGCGCCGATGCTCTGGCCCGCGAAGATGGCGCCTGCCATCGGCACACCGGAGGCAAGGCTCTTCTTCGATCCGCAGAAGGTGATGGTGATCTCGTCTTCCTTGTTGAAGCCGAGAAGCCGGCTGCCGAACATGGTGATCGCCAGCACGAGCGCCAGCAGCAGCGCATCCAGAACCAGCACGACGCCGATATCGCGGATGGAAAACGTCTGCCACAAACCTTCGTTGACCGATTCGGAAAAGGCGAGATAGACGACCATCAGGATCGAGCCGCGGTCGACCGGCATCAACAGCTTCTTGCGGCCGCGGATCCATTTGCCGATCCACGGCTCCAGGATCTGGCCGAGGATGAACGGGGCAAGAAGCTGCAGAAGAATGGTCTCCAGCGCATCCAGAGAGAAGCCGGAACTGCCGGTTGTCGTCATCAACAGGCCAACCAGCAGCGGCGTCAGGAACATGCCGAAGAGGTTGGAGGCCGACGCCGAGCAGATCGCGGCCGGCACATTGCCGCCGGCAATCGAGGTGAAGGCGATGGACGACTGCACGGTGGAGGGCAGCACGCACAGGAACAGGATACCGATGTAAAGCTCAGGCTTCAGGATCTCGCCGGGAATATAGCCGGCGGCAAGGCCGAGCAGCGGAAAGATCGCGTAGGTGACGGCAAGAATGGTCAGGTGCAGGCGCCAGTGCAAGACGCCGGCAATCACCACGTCGCGCGACAGCCGCGCGCCATGGAGAAAGAACAAGAGGGCGATGGCGCAATCCGTCGCAATGCCGAAATAGTCGGCGAAGGCGCCCTTGGCGGGGAGGAAGGAGGCGATGATGACCGTCGTCACCAGCATCAGGTTGAAGCGATCGGGAAGAAAGCGGCTCATGGGCAGGCATCCTAACGTGGCAGGCAGGATTTACCCTTCACCCATCATGATGCAAGATGCAAACACTAACAGTTATCACGGATTGCAATAAATGCTGAACCTCACTCACCTGTCGAGCTTCGTCATGTTGCAGCAGACCGGCAGTTTTACTGCGGCGGCCGAGCGGCTGGGGATTGGCCAGCCGACGCTCACCCAGCACATCCAGCGCCTGGAACGGTCGCTCGGGCGCCAGCTGATCGACCGCACCACGCATCATGTGCGGCTGACGGCAGAAGGCGAAGCGCTCATCGGCTATGCGCGCGGCATGCTGGATCTGAACGGCCGTGCGCTGTCATTGTTTTCGGAAAATCGCCTGCGCGGTCGCCTGCGGCTCGGGGTGTCGGAGGATGTGGTGGCAAGCCGCCTGACCGGCATTCTGGAGGATTTCATCCGGCTTTATCCGCTGGTCGATCTGGAGCTGACGGTGGCGCTCAGCGCGACGCTCACCCAGATGCAGGATGTCGGCGATCTGGATCTGGTGCTGGCCAAGCGCCATATCGGCGAAACCCATGGTCGGCTGCTCTACCGCGAACCGCTCATCTGGCTGGCGCGCGATCCGGATCTGGTGCGTCTGCAGGAGGATAAGCCGCTGCCGCTCATCGCCTTTCCGCCGCTCAGCATCACCCGCAAGGCCGCGCAGGATGCGCTGGACCGGGCAAAAATTCCGTGGCGGATCGTCTGCACCTGCGCAAGCCTCAGCGGGCTGACGGCGGCAGCGCGGGCCGGCATGGGCGTGCTGGTTCAGCCGCGCAGCATGGCGCCGGAGGGCCTTCGCGAAATTGCCGGCGCCCGTCTTCCGGTTCTGGAGGACGTGGAGTTCGTGCTGGTCGCCAGACGGGGCGCCGATCAGGCTCTGGTGGAGGCGCTGTCGAGCCTCATTACCTCGCAGATCGTGCCGCATCCGGCGCCGTGACCGATCGTCTAGTCCGCCTCAGCCTGCGGCGATCACATCCAGGAAGGCGTCGACGTCCTGGGCTTCCGTTGCAAAGCTGGTGACGAGGCGGATGAGAACGGCGTCGTCTTCGACCGGTTCGGCCATGTCGTGCGGCTCCAGCCAGTCATAGAACTTGGCGCCCTTGGCTTCGGCGGCCTTGGCGGTGTCTTTTGGAATGACGGCAAACACTTCGTTCGCGCTGGTTTCCCAGGCAAGGCGGGCGCTGTTGGATGCGGCAAGGCCGGCGCGCAGGCGATCCGCCATGGCATTGGCGTGACGGGCAAGATCCAGCCAGAGATCATCCTGCAGATAGGCTTCGAACTGGGCTGCGATGAAACGCGACTTGGAAAACAGCTGCGCCGAACGCTTGCGGATGAACGGCAGTTCCTTGGCCATGTCCGGATTGAAGAACACGATGGCTTCGGCGCACCAGCAGCCGTTCTTGGTGCCGCCGAAGGATAGAACATCGACGCCACGCTTCCAGGTCATTTCAGCAGGCGTCGTGCCGATCTGGACGAGCGCATTGGCAAAGCGGGCGCCATCCATATGCAGCGGCAGGCCGTTTGCCTTGGCCACGCGGGAAATCTCTTCGATTTCGGCCAGGGAATAGACGGTGCCGAACTCCGTCGCCTGCGTCATGGTGACGGCGGTGGCGCGGCCGTGATGGACGGCATCCTGCGGATAGCGGGCGATGCGGCTCGACAGGATTTTGGGATCCATCTTGCCGTTGCGGCCATCGACGGGTGACATGCGCATGCCGCTGAAAAAGTCCGGCGCGCCGCATTCATCCTCGATCACATGCGCTTCCGTATGACAGAAGGTGACGCCGCCGGGCTTGGCAAGGCTTGCCAGCGACAGGGAATTCGCCGCCGTGCCGGTTGCCACGAAGAACACCGAGACTTCGCGCTCGAAAATCTCGTTGAAACGCTGCTCGATGGCCTGATCGAGCGCGCTGGTGCCATAGGCGGCGGCAAAGCGGGTCGATTCCTTCATCAGTCGCTCGTTGATGGCGTGATGGGCGCCAGCCCAGTTATCCGAGGCAAAAAACATGAAATTGCAGACTTTCAAGACGTGTGGGGCAGCCGGGAAACGGCCGGCGGCGCCAGCCGCTCGACCCGGAGATTAGGCCGATATCCGCGAGGTTCAATAGGTTTTACCCGTCATCGACGCCCGGACCTGTTTTGGAAGCAAGGAAGAAGATCATTCTCGCCATGTTGACGTAATTTTGTTGCTCCATTGGTCGTTGTTCCCGACATTTTCAGCCAGAACGGGTGTCGGAATTTTATGGCGGGCACCTTGCGCGAACGCCAAATTTCTGTCATAGGAATTGAGAATTAGGGCAGTCTTCCTGTCCTAATTTGCCAAACGAGAGCGCAGAATTCCGTTAACCTTTGTTTTTAAAGGGTGGCTGTCTTCTGCGCTACGCGTGTGGCCTCTATGATTGTGCTGGCCCGCAGAGCGAGGTCCATCACCCTGGTCAACCCTGTCCGCTTGTGCGGCCTGTAGGAGGAAAGACGATGACGAAGGTTCATGCACCAGAAGGCTCTGCGGCCGGCTCGGACGAAGCCGTGAAAGCCGCCATGCCTTTCCGCCGCCTGTCCGCTTCCGGCCTGCCGCTGGCGCAGGGGCTTTACGATCCGCGCAACGAACATGATGCCTGCGGCGTCGGCTTCATCGCCCATATGAAGGGCCAGAAGTCGCACCAGATCGTCAAGGACGGCCTGTTCATCCTGGAAAACCTGACGCACCGCGGTGCCGTCGGCGCCGATCCTTTGATGGGGGACGGGGCCGGCATCCTCGTGCAGATCCCCGACCGCTTTTTCCGCGAGGAAATGGCCAAGCAGGGCGTGACCCTGCCAAAGGCCGGCGAATATGCTGTCGGCCATATCTTCATGCCGTCAGACCCCGAGCAGATCGAGCACTTCAAGAAAGTGATGATCGACGTCATCGCCGAGGAGGGCCAGCAGTTCCTCGGCTTCCGCGATGTGCCGGTCGACAACTCCTCGCTGTCGAAGGCGCCGGATATCGCTGCGACCGAACCCTATCACTGTCAGGTCTTCATCGGCGCCGGCCGCGATGCGGCGACGAACCATGACTTCGAGCGCAAGCTGTTCTTGCTGCGCAAGGTGATCTCCAACCGCATCTACGATGCTTTCGGCGGCCAGGAGACCGGCTTCTACCCGGTGTCGCTGTCATCCTCGACCATTGTCTACAAGGGCATGTTCCTCGCCTATCAGGTGGGCGCCTATTACAAGGATCTGTCCGATCCGCGTTTCGAAAGCGCGGTCGCCCTCGTGCACCAGCGCTTCTCCACCAACACCTTCCCGTCGTGGAAGCTGGCGCATCCGTACCGCATGGTCGCCCATAACGGCGAAATCAACACGCTGCGCGGCAACGTCAACTGGATGGCGGCGCGCCAGGCGTCCGTCTCCTCGCCCTTCTTCGGCGACGACATCTCCAAGCTTTGGCCGATCTCCTACGAGGGCCAGTCCGATACGGCCTGCTTCGACAACGCGCTCGAATTTTTGGTGCGTGGCGGTTATTCCATGGCCCATGCGGTGATGATGCTGATCCCGGAAGCCTGGGCGGGCAACCAGTCCATGAGCCCGGAGCGCAAGGCCTTCTACGAATACCATGCCGCCCTGATGGAGCCGTGGGACGGCCCGGCGGCCGTTGCGTTTACCGATGGCAAGCAGATCGGCGCGACGCTCGACCGCAACGGTCTGCGTCCGGCCCGCTATGTCGTGACCGACGACGACCGTGTGATCATGGCGTCCGAAGCCGGCGTTCTGCCGGTGCCGGAAGAAACCATCGTCAAGAAGTGGCGCCTGCAGCCGGGCAAGATGCTGCTCATCGACATGGAAAAGGGCCGCATCGTCTCCGACGAGGAGGTGAAGCTGGAGCTTGCCACGCAGCATCCTTACCGCACCTGGCTTGATCGCACCCAGCTGATCCTGGAAGAGCTGAAGCCCGTCGAGCCGCGCGCGCTGCGCCGCGACGTGTCGCTGCTCGACCGCCAGCAGGCCTTCGGCTATACCTCGGAAGACACCCGCATCCTGATGTCGCCGATGGCAACGACGGGGCAGGAAGCTATTGGCTCGATGGGCACCGATACGCCGATCTCGGCCATGTCGTCGAAGTCGAAGCTGCTCTACACCTATTTCAAGCAGAATTTTGCCCAGGTCACCAACCCGCCGATCGATCCGATCCGCGAGGAGCTGGTGATGAGCCTCGTCTCCTTCATCGGTCCGCGCCCGAACATTCTCGATCACGAGGGGGCCGCCAAGGCCAAGCGCCTGGAAGTGCGCCAGCCGATCCTGACCAATGGCGATCTCGAAAAGATCCGCTCCATCGGTCACACGGAAGACCGTTTCGACACCAAGACGCTCGACTTCACCTATGACGTGGAGCGTGGCGCCGAAGGCATGCCGGAAATGCTGGATCGTCTCTGCGAGCGGGCGGAAGCGGCCGTCAAGGGCGGCTATAACATCATCGTGCTTTCGGACCGCCAGATTGGCCCGGATCGCATTGCGATCCCGGCGCTTCTGGCCACCGCCGCCGTGCACCATCACCTGATCCGCAAGGGGCTTCGCACCTCGGTCGGGCTCGTGGTCGAATCGGGCGAGCCGCGCGAGATCCATCACTTCTGCTGTCTCGCCGGTTTCGGCGCCGAAGCCATCAACCCCTATCTTGCCTTCGATACGCTGACCGACATGCATGCGCGCGGCGAATTCCCCAAGGAAGTCGATGCGAGCGAAGTGGTCTATCGCTACATCAAGGCCGTGGGTAAGGGCATCCTGAAGGTCATGTCCAAGATGGGCATTTCCACCTACCAGTCCTATTGCGGCGCGCAGATCTTTGATGCGATCGGCCTGTCGTCCGAACTGGTGGAGAAGTATTTCTTCGGCACGGCTACCTCCATCGAAGGCGTTGGCCTGGCGGAAATCGCCGAGGAAACCGTTGCCCGCCACCTGTCGGCCTTCGGCAAGGACCCTATTCTCGCCACCAACCTCGATATCGGTGGCGAATATGCCTACCGCATGCGCGGCGAAAGCCATGCCTGGACGCCGGATGCGGTCGCCTCGCTGCAGCATGCCGTGCGCGGCAACAGCCAGGAGCGTTACCGCGAGTTTGCCGCCATGGTGAACGAGACGGCGCTGCGCATGAACACCATTCGCGGCCTCTTCAAGGTGAAGTCGGCGGCCGATATCGGCCGCACGCCGGTCTCCATCGACGCGGTGGAGCCGGCGGTGGACATCGTCAAGCGTTTTTCCACGGGTGCCATGTCCTTCGGCTCGATCAGCCGCGAGGCGCATACCACGCTGGCCATCGCCATGAACCGCATCGGCGGCAAGTCGAACACCGGCGAGGGCGGCGAGGAGAGCGATCGCTATCTGCCGCTTGCCAACGGCAACCAGAACCCGGAACGCTCGGCCATCAAGCAGATCGCCTCCGGCCGCTTTGGCGTGACCACGGAATATCTGGTCAATGCCGACATGCTGCAGATCAAGGTGGCGCAGGGTGCAAAGCCCGGCGAGGGCGGCCAGTTGCCTGGCCACAAGGTGGATGCGACGGTTGCCAAGACCCGCCACTCCACGCCGGGCGTCGGCCTCATCTCGCCGCCGCCGCACCATGACATCTATTCGATCGAAGATCTGGCGCAGCTGATCTTCGATCTGAAGAACGTCAACCCGGCCTCCGATATTTCCGTGAAGCTCGTCTCGGAAGTGGGCGTCGGTACGGTGGCTGCGGGCGTGGCAAAGGCGCGTGCCGATCATATCACGGTGGCCGGCTTCGACGGCGGCACGGGCGCTTCGCCGCTCACCTCGCTGAAGCACGCCGGTTCGCCATGGGAAATCGGCCTTGCCGAAACCCAGCAGACGCTGGTGCTGAACGGCCTTCGCTCACGCATCGCGCTGCAGGTGGATGGTGGTTTGAAGACCGGCCGTGACGTCATCATCGGGGCGCTTCTCGGGGCCGACGAGTTCGGCTTTGCCACCGCGCCGCTGATTGCCGCCGGCTGCATCATGATGCGCAAGTGCCATCTGAACACGTGTCCCGTCGGCGTTGCGACGCAGGATCCGGTTCTGCGCAAGCGCTTCAAGGGCACGCCCGAGCACGTCATCAACTACTTCTTCTTCGTCGCCGAAGAAGTGCGCGAAATGCTGGCGGCCCTCGGCTTCACCCGCCTGGACGAGATCATCGGCGCTTCGGAACTTCTGGAAAAGGACGAGATGATCGCCCACTGGAAGGCCAAGGGGCTCGATTTCTCAAAAATCTTCCACAAGGTCGATGCACCCAAGGAGGCAACCTTCTGGACCGAGCGCCAGAAGCATCCGATCGACGACGTTCTGGACCGCAAGCTGATCGAAAAGTCCGCTCCGGCGCTGGAATCCAAGGAGCCGGTGGTCTTCGAAGTGCCGATCAAGAACGTCGACCGTTCCGCCGGTGCCATGCTGTCGGGCGCGCTGGCCAAGCGCTGGGGCCACAAGGGCCTGAAGGACGACACGATCCATGTCACGCTGCGTGGCACGGCCGGCCAGTCGTTTGGCGCCTTCCTTGCCCGCGGCATCACCTTTGATCTCGTGGGTGACGGCAACGACTATGTCGGCAAAGGCCTGTCGGGTGGCCGCATCATCGTGCGCCCGCCGGAAAATTCACGGCTTGCCGCAGAGCATTCGATCATCGTCGGCAACACGGTGCTTTACGGCGCCATCACCGGCGAGTGCTATTTCCGCGGTGTCGCGGGCGAGCGCTTTGCCGTGCGCAACTCCGGTGCGATTGCCGTTGTCGAAGGCGTGGGCGACCACGGCTGCGAATACATGACGGGCGGCATCGTCGTCGTTCTGGGTGAAACCGGCCGCAACTTCGCAGCCGGCATGTCCGGCGGCGTGGCCTATGTTCTCGATGAAACCGGCGATTTCGCCAAGCGCTGCAACATGGCGATGGTCGAGCTCGAGCCGGTGCCGGAAGAAGACGACATGCTGGAGAAGCTCCACCATCATGGTGGCGACCTCATGCACAAGGGCCGTGTCGATGTCTCCGAAGATATGACGCGCCACGACGAGGAACGTCTCTACCAGATGATTTCCAACCATCTCCACTACACGGGCTCCAACCGGGCCAAGGAGATCCTGGATCGCTGGACCGAGTACCGTCCGAAGTTCCGCAAAGTCATGCCGGTGGAATACCGTCGTGCGCTCGAGGAAATGGAACGCATGCGCATGGGCGTTGCGGCGGAATGATTGGTTTTCGGCGCCCTGTGGTAAGAGTTTGAACTCAATCCGGAGGGCGCCGATGGGACCGCAGACAAGAGAATGCGAAAGCAACATCACCAGAGAAGGGAATCGTCGTCTTATAGCACTTCCAGATGACTTCTTCCTTTAGGGGCAGAGGATCATTATTCGCCAGGAGAGGGACGGAACGATTACGATCCATCCGGCGGAAGCTGCGGCAATCGAGGCTATGAGTATTAAGTTCAATCCCTTCGCTGATTGGGATGACGATACTTCGGCAAAGACGACGACACCTGGTTAGTAACGTGCTGCGCTAGCGGCGAAGATTGAGGGATGAAACATGGGCAAGGTTACGGGTTTCATGGAAATCGACCGGCAGGTGGCAAAGTACCAGCCGGCGTCGGACCGCATTCGCCATTTTCGCGAGTTCACGATCCCTATGTCGGAACCGGAAGTGCAGAAGCAGGCCGCGCGCTGCATGGACTGTGGCATTCCCTATTGCCACGGCCCGACCGGATGTCCGGTTCACAACCAGATCCCGGACTGGAACGATCTTGTTTATAACAACAAGTGGGAGGAGGCGATCCGCAACCTCCATTCCACCAACAATTTCCCGGAATTCACCGGCCGCGTCTGCCCGGCGCCGTGCGAGGAAGCCTGCACGCTGAACCTGGAAGATGCGCCCGTCGCCATCAAGACGGTCGAGCAGGCGATTGCCGACAAGGCTTATGAATTGGGCTTCATCGCGCCGCAGCCGGCCACCATCCACACCGGCAAGAAGGTCGCCGTCATCGGTTCCGGTCCTGCAGGGCTTGCCGCTGCCCAGCAGCTTGGTCGTGCCGGCCATGAAGTGCATGTCTATGAGCGCGAGTCCAAGCCCGGCGGGCTGCTGCGTTACGGCATTCCGGACTTCAAGATGGAGAAGAATTTCATCGATCGCCGCGTCGAGCAGATCAAGGGCGAGGGCGTCACCTTCCATTGTGGCGTCAATATCGGTGTCGATCTGCCGATGGAAAAGCTGCTGGCCGAGCATGATGCGGTGATCTATTGCGGCGGTTCGGAAACGCCGCGTCCGGCCGGCATTCCGGGCGTTGACCTGCACGGTGTCTATGATGCCATGCCCTATCTCGTGCAGCAGAACCGCCGCGTCGGTCGCGAAAACATCGACAGCGTCGGCTGGCCGTCGGAACCGATCCTGGCGGGCGCAAAGCATGTCGTGGTCGTTGGCGGTGGCGATACGGCGTCCGACTGCGTCGGCACGGCCTTCCGCCAGGGCGCCGTGAAGGTGACCCAGCTCGACATCCGCCCCATGCCGCCGGAAAAGGAAGACAAGCTTGCCGTCTGGCCGTTCTGGGCCACCAAGATGCGCACCTCCTCTTCGCAGGCCGAAGGCGCCAACCGCGAATTCCAGGTCGCAACGCTGGAATTCGTCGGCGAGGATGGACAGTTGACGGGCGTGCGCTGCTGCCAGGTGGACGAGCGCCGCAAGCCGATTGCCGGCACCGACTTCATCATCAAGGCTGACCTTGCCTTCATCGCCATCGGCTTCTCCGGCCCGGCAAAGGACGGCGTGCTGTCCGACATGGAGGGCAAGCTGGCGCTCAACGTCGATCGCCGCGGCTCGACCAACGTCATTGCCAACGAGCGCGATTACAAGACCTCCGTCGACAAGCTCTGGGCTGCCGGCGACGTGCGCCGCGGCCAGTCGCTGGTCGTCTGGGCGATCCGCGAAGGACGCCAGGTGGCACGTGCCGTCGACGAGGCGCTGATGGGCGCCTCGGTTCTGCCGGCCTGATCCATGTCCTGCCTGTCAGCCCGGTTCGCCGGGCTGACCTTTTAGACGTCCTTCTTTTTTTCACACTCGTTTATTGCCGGATACCGGTTTCATGACCTTGAAACTTTACCTCGCCGGGCCGGAGGTTTTCCTGCCCAATGCCCGCGACATGCTCGATGCCAAGGCCGCCATGGCCCGTGCCTACGGCTTTGAGCCGATCTGCCCGGGCGATGTGACGATCGAACCGGCGCCGACCCGCCATGCCTTCGGCCTGAAGATCAGCGGCGTCGACGAGGACATGATGAACCGTGCCGATGGCGTCATCGCCAACCTGACGCCGTTTCGCGGCATTGCGGCCGATGTCGGCACCGCCTTTGAGCTGGGCTACATGTGCGCGCAGGGCAAGCTCGTGGCCGCCTATACCAACATGACCGCCAACCATTTTGCCCGGACTCGGGATTTCTACGCCGGCGATATTCGCGAAGGGGCCGATGGGCGCAAGCGCGGTCCCGACGGCATGTCGCTTGAGGATTTCGACATGATCGAGAACCTCATGCTGCACGGTGGCATCGAGCGGCGCGGCGGGCATATCGCCATCCATGACGCCGCAGCCGATGCGCTCTACACGGACCTGACGGCTTTCGAGGAGTGCCTTGCGGTTCTCGCCGCAAGACCGGCTGCCTCCGAACGGGCTTGAGGTTTACCGGGTCGCGCCGGTCACATCCATGCGATAGTAGTCGACGCGGCCAATGGGGGCTTCCTTCAGTTCCCCTTTGGTCACCAGCAGGTCGCGCGGCGAATCCGCTGCAGCGGGCAGGGGGCGGGACGCCCCCATCAGCGTTTCACCGCCATCGAGACTGGGGTCTGACAGGCTGATCGGCTGCGTCTTCACCGGCGTCTCGGCCTGCGGCGGCAGGCTGGAGAGCAGCGGCAGGTCGCCGGCATCGAGCCGGATGAGGTCGGTCACCGACAGGTCGCCGAGATGGCGGCGCGCCAGTTTTTCCACATAGAAGGCAAGCTTGCGCTTGCCGGCATCGGTAAAGCCGATACCGTCCTGGGCGCGCAGCCGCACCGGCTGGCCGTTGATGTCCGAGCCGCTGACGATGAACTGGCCCCCTTCGCTGACAAAGCCATCCCAGATATCGACGAACTCGCCGCCGGCCGCTTCCACCTGTTTCTGGTAGATGCTGTTCAGGGTGACGGCATCGGCCGTGAGCGAGGGCGATTCAAAGGGCGGCAGGCCGACCCAGAGGACGGGCAGTTTCTGGGCGGTCGCGAGCGTGACAAGCTTCGTCACCCGGGCCTCGTATTCCCCAAACCAGCGGTCGGTGCGAAACCGTTCGCGCCCGCCCGCCATCTGCATGGTCTGGCGGTCATTGGCGCCGATCATCACCACGACCAGCTTCGGCTTTTCCGCGGCAATCAGCCTTTCCAGTTCCTTTGGCCAATCCAGGTGGTCCTCGCGCACCAGGCCGGAGGAGCCGGAGCCCTGCTCGAGGATTGAAACAGAAGGATCGTCCGCGAAGGCGGCGGTGAGCCCCTTGCCAAGGCCCATCGCGGTAAAATCGCCGATGACGAGGATCTTGCGGGCGTTTTCCATCTTTTGCACGGCCGGCGGCGCGGTCACGGCCGTGGCATCGGCGGCCCCTGCCATCGGCACCGGCGCTCGTTCGGGCCGGGGAGCGGTGACGCGTGCCGGCTGGCGGCGACGTTGCGGCTGGGTGTTGAGGTTGATGATGGAGCGCTCCTGCACCTGGCGCCGGTTGCCGAAGAAGAGATCCATCAGCGTGCGCCGCTCCTGCGCTGCCGCATCGGGCAGGCCAAGCGGCAGGGCGAGCGGAAAGGCCAGCGCGCTCAATAAAAGCACGCGCCCCCATCGCTGTCGGCTCGCCCCGTTTCTGATCATTCCATCCTGTCTTTCGTTCAGAGGCCGGTGCTTGACCTCCAACAGCTTACTTGCGGATCCGCCTCAGAAGGGCCTGCGACGGCTCTCCATCGGCTTCCATGCCGAGCCGCGCCTGCAGGGCGCTGATCGCTGCTTTCGAGCCGGAGCCGAAATTGCCGTCGATCTCACCATTGTAATAGCCAAGCTCTTTCAGGCGGCTCTGCAGTTCGAACTTCTCCTTCATGTCAAGCGCGCCTTGCGGGCGTGGCCAGGGCTGTGAGATACCGCCATAGCCGGCAATTTCGTCAGCCAGAAGGCCGACCGCCAGCGCATAGCTGTCGGCTGCATTATAGCGCTTGATGACAAAGAAGTTCTTCACCATCAGGAAGGCCGGACCATTGGCGCCCGCCATCAGTTTCAGCTCCGCGCGGTCGCTCTGGCGCGGGAAACCCTTGCCGTTCGGGCGCGTGAATCCCAGCGCTTCCCATTGCGCCAGCGTCTTGGTCTGGCCCTCATACCGCGCAGCGCCGCGCGGTAGAACCGCCTCGTAACCCCAGGTCTTGCCCGCCTGCCAGCCATTCTTGGCCAAGAGATTGGCCGAGCTTGCCAGCGCATCGGGAACCGAGTTCCAGATGTCGCGGCGTCCGTCGCCATCGGCATCGACTGCATAGAGCAGGTAACTTGTCGGGATGAACTGCGTATGGCCCATGGCCCCTGCCCAGGAGCCGGTGAGGTGGCGTGGCGTCACATCGCCCGATTGCAGGATCTTGAGCGCCGCGATCAGCTGTGTGCGGGCAAATTTCGAGCGCTTGGCGTCGGCCCAGCCAAGCGTTGCGAGCGCCTGCGGCACATGGTGCAGACGATCCGGCTTTTCCAGAACAGAACCATAGTTGGATTCCATCGACCAGATCGCCAGCAGAATATGCTTGTCCACGCCGAAGTGATTTTCGAGGCCGGCAAGAAGGCGTCCGTGCTTGGCCAGCATTTCGCGGCCGATGCGCACGGTAAACGGGTTGACGCGCGAATCCAGATACTGCCAGATTTCCGATTTGAACTCCGGCTGGTAGCCCGCTTTCTGCAAAACGTCTTCGTCGGGGCCTGTTATGCCGGCGAAAGCCTTGTTATAGGTCGCGCGGGTGATGCCGCTTGCCGCGGCCGTCTGGTAGAAATTGGCAACCCAGGACTTGAAACCCTGGTCTGCTCTGGCATCTATTGCGGTGCCCGAAAGCGTGATGGCTGCAGTCACGCACAGGGCAAAGCCTGCGAAACGATGTTTGGAGAAGATTTTCATCGGCAGTCGTGTTCCTTCTGTCCGGCCTGAAAATTGCCAGGATCGGGAACCACGCCCTGGCATTGACCGAAGGGTAGACGGACAATGTCAATAAATTCTTTACCATGCGAACACGGATCTGTCATTGTTTGTGAATATGTGATGATTATCCGCTACCAGAAATTTTGCGTCGCACCAAAATGATTGAAGTGCTTTAGGAGGCATGATTGGCAAACCAGAAAATTCGAAAAGCCGTATTCCCCGTCGCAGGACTTGGAACCCGCTTTCTTCCCGCCACCAAGGCTGTTCCAAAGGAAATGCTGACGGTCGTCGACAAGCCGGTGATCCAGTATGTCGTCGATGAAGCGGCAGAAGCCGGCATCGAGCATTTCGTTTTCGTCACCGGCCGCGGCAAGGGCGTGATCGAAGACTATTTCGACATCCAGTTCGAACTCGAGCAGATGCTGCGCGAGCGTAACAAGAACGCCGAGCTGACGCTTCTGGCGGATCTTCTGCCGACCGCCGGCACCGCAAGCTTCACCCGCCAGCAGGTTCCGCTCGGTCTCGGTCACGCCGTCTGGTGCGCCCGTGACATCGTCGGCGACGAGCCGTTCGCGGTTCTCCTGCCCGACATGATCATGTCGTCGGAGAAGAGCTGCCTGAAGGGCATGGTCGAGCTTTACGACAAGACCGGTGGCAACGTTCTGGCCGTCGAAGAATGCGCTCCCGACCAGACGCACAAGTACGGCATCGTCGGCGTTGGCGACAAGGTTGGCGACGAAGGCTTCAAGATCACCGAGATGGTCGAAAAGCCGGCCAAGGGCACGGCCCCGTCCAACTTCTTCATCAACGGTCGCTACATCCTGCAGCCTGAAATCTTCAAGATCCTGGAAACCCAGGAGCGCGGCGCCGGCAATGAGATCCAGCTCACCGACGGCATGCTGGCGCTTGCCAAGGCACAGGAATTCGCCGGCTATCACTTCAAGGGCGAAACCTATGACTGCGGCGCCAAGGATGGCTTCATCCTGGCAAACCTTGCCTTCGCACTGAAGCGCGGCGACATCCGCCCGCTGATCGAAGGCCCGCTGAAGGCGATGACCTCGAAGATCTGAGTTTTACGCTTTGAACGAAAAGGCCCTGCGGAACATCATCCGCAGGGCCTTTTTTATGCGCGGTCAGCGCTTGAGGCTGAGGCCAATACCGGCGCGCCAGAGATTGCTGTCGGCGCCGCCGGCATTGGCGGTGTGTTCATAGCCGATATTGGCCGTCACGTCGAAATAGCGGTTGACGCTCCAGATGAGGCCGGCGCCCGCCTGCCAGTCGGTTTCATCCGCTGCCGTGGGAAAATCGCGCCGCGTGGCAGACGCCGTGAGGCGCCCGGTAAGATCGTTGAGGATCTGGTGTGTGAGGCCGGCCGACAGCTGGTATTCGCTCCAGCCACTGGCGCCGGCCGTCGTAGCGTCCTGAAGCGTGGTGCGAAGCCCCAGATCGACATCCGTGCCCCGGTGCGGCGACCAGAAGACGGTGCCATCCAGCGTAACGGCATTGAGGGCGGCAAGGCGGGCATCTTCGTAATTCACCGTCGCATAGCCGATGCCGAATTCGCCGCGCAGCTTTTCACCGAAATCGAACTGAAGCCCGCCGCGACCGCCATAGCTTATCGACGACCGCTCGTAGCCCGACGCATCGCGGGTGGCATCATAGACGGCGCGACCAAGCCGTGCGTCGATGAAGGGAATGAGCGCGGGCGAGAGTTCATAGCCGAGCCGCAGGCGACCTTCCACGGCGGTCCGGTCGCGGTCGCTGAGAGACAGGCTGCTGCCGTCGGAGAGGCGGGCCGTGCCATAGGTGGTGCGTGCCGCATCGATGGCGGCGGTGCCGCGCAGCACGCCGAAATCCCGCTCCAGCGATGCGCCTGCCGAATACCGGTTGACCCCGGCCTGGGTGGTAGCCCCGCTCACGGCATTCGGATCGCCGGTATCCTCACGCTCGAAGGCATAGCCACCGGTGATGTGGCCAGTGGTGTTGCCGGAGAGGTCGAGGCGCAGATCAGCATCGAGTCGGCCTTCCGGATCCGTGCTACCGCGCCCGCCGACATTGCGCTCATAGGTGCCTTCTCCGGTGACCGTCAGCTGGTGGCGGGCCCAGTCGGAGGTGAGCGTGCCATTGGCTGTTGTGGCGAGATAGCTGCGGGTGGATTTTATGCCGCCGCTCGTCGTCGTTTCGCTGTTGAGGCTCTGGTTGATCGTCGGGCGAAGCGTGAACGTGCCGAGCCGGATGCCGGTGCCGTCGTCGCGGCGGTCTATGCCTTCACCGGCGTCGATGCCGGTCTCCATCGGGTTCTGCGCGCCATCGATCAGCTGGCTGAGGTCATCCGCCTGGTCCTCTTCCGGCGACGCCTCCTGCAGCATGCCGCCGCGCAGGGGCACAGCACCAACGGGCACGGTGGAGGAATTTGCCGCCCCCTGCGGATCGGTACCGGACATCTCCGGCGACTGCGCAGAGGAGGCCGTGGCTTGCGCCAGCACCGCGGTTGCCAACAGCAGCGTCGCCGGCATCCTGTGCCGGGAAACCAGTCCGGCGAGGAGGAAAGTGGAGATCATTGCGTGGCCTGACAGGAAAACGGGCATGAAAACAGTGTTAGCCAATGCTAAAGCAACGTGGTTAATGTTTCCTTGTTGGATGAGTGCAGCTTGTCGCAGTGGTGGGCGCAGACCGTACGATCTGCGGCCTATGTCCACATGGACTTCGCCGGGAAACGGCGCTATGGCATCGCCCATGAACACGAACGCCCTGCAGACAGAAGAGTTTGACGCGGTTGCTTCGGCGCTGCGCACGATCGCAACAGAGAAGCGCGGCCTTGAAGCGCTGGAAACGGCGCTGGCCGACGGTCTGGGCGAGCCCATGCGCCAGGCCATCCGCCTGGTGTCCGCCATTACCGGCCGTGTCATCGTGACGGGGGTTGGAAAAAGCGGCCATATCGGCGCAAAAATTGCCGCAACGCTTGCGTCCACCGGCACGCCGGCCTCGTTCGTCCATGCCGCCGAAGCCAATCACGGTGATCTCGGCATGATCGCCGGCAATGATCTCGTGCTGGCAATCTCCAAGGGTGGCGAAAGCGCAGAGCTCAAAAGCATCATCGCCTATACACGCCGGTTCTCCATTCCGCTCGTCTCGCTCACCTGTGCGCCCACATCGTCGCTCGCGCGTGAAAGCGATGTGGTGCTGCTGTTGCCCGCCGAGCAGGAAGCCTGTCCGCATGGGCTGGCACCCACCACGTCGACGCTGATGCAGCTTGCGCTTGGCGATGCACTGGCGGTGGCGCTTCTGGAGGCACGCGGCTTCACGCCGAGCGATTTCCACGTCTTCCATCCCGGCGGCAAACTCGGCGCGAGCCTCACCCATGTGCGCGATATCATGCACACCGGCGATCGCCTGCCGCTGGTGGCGCGCGGCACGCCGATGGTGGAGGCGGTGCGCACGCTGTCACACAAGCATTTCGGCTGCGTCATCGTGCTGGAGGAAGACGGTCGGCTGGCGGGCATCGTCACCGAAGGCGATATGGCGCGCAATCTCAGCCGCAATCTCGGCGAACTCTGCGTCGATGACGTGATGACGACAACGCCGAAGACGATTGCGCCGAATACGCTCGCCACGGCAGCGCTGGGCCTCATCAACAAGCACAATATCGGCGCGCTGATCGTGGCTGACGAGAACCGTTATCCGGTCGGCCTCGTGCATTTCCACGATCTTTTGCGCATCGGCGTCGTCTGACAGAAACTCAGGCGACCGGTTCGACGATCAGCTCGCTGCCGGTCCAGTCGGCCACGCGCACGCGCATGCCGGCGGGAAGGTCAGGCCCGGTCACCGACCACCAGGTATCATCCAGCCGGATGCGGCCGCGGCCCTCGCGGATCGGCTCGACCAGCGTCGCCGTCCGCCCGACAAGGCTGTCGCCGCGCCGGTTGAGCAGTGGCTGGTCGCTTTCCCCGTGCCGGCGGGCAAAATAGCTGCGCCCGACAAAGGTGATTGCCAGCGACAGCACGGCAAACAGCACCAGTTGCAGCTGCCAGCTCCACCAGACCTCTCCCCAGAGCGCCAGCGAGGCAGCGCCGACAACCATGGCGGCGAGCCCGATCCAGATCAGGAAAACGCCGGGCGCTGCCATTTCGGCCGCCAGCAGCGCCATGCCGAGGATCCACCAGCTCCAGGGACCAAGCCAGGCGACGAGGTTGATCAGCATGACCTTAGGTCTCGGTTCTGGGTTGGTTGAACGGGTTTACGCTCGGCGTGGTGCGGTTGGCGGATGGCTGCGGCGGGGCCGGCACGCGCGGCGGCTTCTGTGCATTCGGCGTCTCGCCAAACACCTCGCGGGCAATGGCCCCGATTCCGGCCAGCGACCCGATTAGCGATGACGCCTCCATCGGCATCAGCACGATCTTGGAATTGGGCGCCGTGCCGATCGAGGCCATGGCTTCGGTGTATTTCTGCGCCACAAAGTAGTTGATGGCGTTGACGTCGCCGGCGGCAATCGCCTCCGAGACGACGCGGGTGGCCTTGGCTTCGGCTTCGGCCAGACGCTCGCGCGCTTCGGCCTCGCGGAAGGCCGCCTCGCGGTCGCCCTCGGCTTTCAGCACGGCGGCCTGCTTGGCGCCCTCGGCCCGCAGGATCTGCGCATTGCGCGAGCCTTCGGCTTCCAGCACCTGCGCGCGCTTTTCGCGCTCGGCCTTCATCTGCCGGCCCATGGATTCGACGAGATCGCGCGGCGGTTGGATATCCTTGATCTCGACGCGCGTGACCTTGATCCCCCACGGCCCGACGGCATCATCCACCACGCGCAGCAGCCGCTCGTTGATCACCTCGCGGTTCGACAGAAGCTCGTCGAGATCCATCGAGCCCATGACCGAACGGATATTGGTCATGGTGAGGTTCTGGATGGCATTTTCGAGGTTGGAGATCTGGTAGGCCGCCTGTGCAGGATTGAGGATCTGGTAGAAGGCCACGGCATCGGCGGATACGCTGGCATTGTCCTTGGTGATCACCTCCTGCGTCGGAACGTCCAGCACCTGCTCCATCACGTTCATCTTGGCGCCGAGCCGGTCGATGAAGGGGATGATGAGATTGAGACCCGGATCGAGCGTGCGCGTATAACGCCCAAAACGCTCCACCGTGTAACGATAGCCCTGCGGCACGGTCTTGATGCCGGCAACCAGCACCAGAACCACAAAGGCGACAAGTGCGATGACGACGATATCGAAGCCGGAAAATTCCATGAGCCCCTCCAAACGGGTTTAAGCAGGTGTCCCTCATGTAGGCCATGCGGCATGCCGAGGCCAGAGGCGAAGCATGGGATGACGGTGATTTGCGCGCGCTCGCCTTTTGCTGTATCCGCCGTGCGCAGAAATATCCGGTCGCAGCCTACCCGGTTAAAACAAGGACCCTGACCTATGAAGACACTCGTCGTCTGCTCCGGCGGACTCGATTCCGTTTCGCTTGCTCACAAGGTGGCGAAAGAACACACCCTGATCGGCCTCATCTCCTTCGATTATGGCCAACGCCACAAAAAGGAGCTGGAATTTGCCGCCCGCGCGGCAAACCGTCTCGGCGTTCCCCACGATATCATCGACATCTCCGGCATCGGTCGGCATCTCTCGGGCTCCGCGCTGACGGATGATCTCGACGTGCCGGACGGGCATTACGCCGAAGAGACGATGAAGGTGACGGTGGTGCCGAACCGCAACGCCATCATGCTCGCCATCGCTTTTGGTCTGGCCGCTGCCCGCAAGGCGGATGCCGTGGCCGTCGCCGTCCATGGCGGCGATCATTTCATCTATCCCGATTGCCGTCCCGGCTTCATCGACAGCTTTCAGGCGATGCAGAAAGAGGCGCTCGACGGTTACGCCGACGTGACGCTGATGGCGCCGTTCGTCAACGGCTCGAAGGCCGATATCGTCGCCGAAGGTGCGCGCCACGGCACGCCGTTCGGCGAAACCTGGTCTTGCTACAAGGGCGGCGAAAAACACTGCGGACGCTGCGGCACCTGCGTCGAGCGTCGCGAAGCCTTCTTCCTTGCCGGCGTCGACGATCCGACGGATTACGCGGACCCGGATTTCTGGAAGGCCGCCACATCGGGCTTTCGCGCCGAGGCGGTGTGACGGCCGCTCCCATTCCATCTCTTGATTGGTGCATCATCGGAGTTTGCGGCAGTCTCGGATCATGCCGGGCCCTGCACCATGAAGCGCGATGTCCTATACCAAGTGTCGATGATAGAAACCTATAGGACAGGCTTATCGAGCTTTCTGGCTAGGAGGGGTTTGCAGAGCGATGCTTTCGCATCGGTCAAGAACCTCGACAACGCCAGAAAGCTCGATAAGCCTGCCGGCGGTGGGTCACGACCGGTCCCTGCCGTCGTTGCGGCGCTTGCCCGATGCGTCAGTATCGCGCTGCGCACCGCGCCTAGCCAGAAACCGGTCGTGACCCATCCTATAGGTTCCTATCACCGACACTTGGTATCAACCTATCTCAACCGGGAACCGTTGAAGACGATTTCCCTGTCGAAGTACCTGCATGGCTATCCGCAGGATACGCAAGCGTTCCACGTGCGGGGGCAAAGGGGCGAGGCGGTCCTGGTTCTGCTGCGTGTCAGCGCCAGTGCCTATGACCGCGAAACCTATCCGACCGCCGGCTTTGTCTGCTTTATCGCCAGCGACGATCCGGAACTGACGACCCGGCTTCTCGCCCATGTCCCGCGCGATTGCCGCCTCGTGTTCAAGCTTGCGGGGGAGGCGGATCGCGTTGCGGTGGCAAAGGTCTTTGATCTTCGTCGCACCACAAGCTTTCTATCGTTCACAGGGCAGGGTCCTGCAGGATCTTGCGAGGCTGATCTTCCTCGACCGGTGACCGGCGATCTGTCGCCGGAGGCTTGGTCGCTGTTTGAAGCAAGGGGTTATGCGCGCGACTGGTTGATGCCGCTTCTGGCTGCGGACAGCGCTTTCGTCGTGGAGGCGCGCCACGAGGGGGCTGCCGTTTCGGTCTGTTTCGCCTTCCAGAATAGCGGCGACCTCTGGGAAGTCGGAGGCCTCTCCACCCGTCCCGATGCGCGCCGCAAGGGCCATGCCGCTCGCGTGGTGTGCGCAGCCTTTGCCGAACTGGAGAGGCGCGGTCTGCAGGGCCGCTATGTCGTCGAAGAAACCAACCAGCCGTCCCTGCAGCTTGCCCGCGCGCTCGGCCTGCGCCATGCGCTGACGCTCACGCATTTTCTCACTCTTGCGCCGGTCGAAAGCGGCCTTGTCCCGGAGGACGCCTGATGAAACTGCAACTGATCCGCAATGCCACGCTGAAACTTGTCTATGGCGGGTGCACGATCCTGATCGATCCCTATCTCGCCCCGCGCCACAGCCTTCCCTCCTACACGGGCAAGTCGCCGAACCCGCTGGTCGAGCTGCCGTGTTCCATCGAGGATATTCTCGACGGCGTCGAACTGGTGATCGTCTCGCACCTTCATTCGGATCACTTCGACAGCGTTGCCAAGGCGCGGCTGCCAAAGGACCTGCCGATCCTCTGCCAGCCCGGCGATGAGGACACGATCGGGGCGGCCGGATTTCTCGACATCACACCGCTGGACGACAGTGTTCAGTGGCAGGGTATCACCATCACCCGCCAACAGGGCAGCCATGGCCTCGGGCCGGTGCGTGCAAAGATGGGCTCCGTCATGGGTCTTTCGCTCGAGGCCCCCGGCGAGGCTCAAATCTACTGGGCGGGCGATACGGTGCTTTATCCGCCCGTCCTCGATCAGGTGGCGATGATACGCCCGGATGTGATCGTCACGCATTCCTGCGGCGCTGTCTGGGATAGCGACTTGATCGTCATGGATGCGGCGCAGACTGTCGAACTTTGCAAGGCCGCACCCCTGGCGACGGTGATTGCCACCCATATGGAGGCGCTCGATCACGCCACCACCAGCCGTGCCGATCTGCGGACCGCCGCCGATGCCGCAGGAATCGCACCTTTGCGCCTGCTCATCCCTGGTGATGGTGACGAGATCAGTCTCGGTGCCTGAGACCGGATCAAGCGGCGTCGGTCGGACCGGTCGCCGCCTGCCTTGTCCTCACACCCAGCCCTTGAGCTCGTTGCGCACCACATGCTCGATCACCCGCATGCCATCGGGGCTGTCGTTGAGACACGGAATGTGGGTAAACTTCTCGCCCCCATTGTGCAGAAAAATCTCGCCGGCTTCCTCGGCAATTTCTTCCAATGTTTCCAGGCAATCGGACACGAAGCCGGGGTTCAGCACGGCAATGCGCTTGACGCCGTCCTTGGCGAGTTGTTCCACTGTTTTGTCCGTATAGGGCTGCAGCCATTCTTCCGGTCCGAAGCGCGACTGGAAGGTCAGCATCAGCTTTTCCTTCGGCCAGCCAAGACGGTCACGCAGCAGGCGCGTCGTCTTGTAGCACTGGCAGTGATAGGGATCGCCCTTCTTGAAATAGGACATCGGAATGCCGTGATAGGAGGTGATCACCAGTTCCGGTTCCCAGTCGAGCTTGGCCAGATGCTGCTCGATGGAATTGGCGAGCGCGTCGACATAAACGGCATCGTCATGGTACCGGGGCACGGTGCGCAGCGCCGGCTGCCAGCGCATCTTCAAAAGTGCCTTGAAGGCCTCGTCATTGACGGTTGCGGTCGTGGCGGCGGCATATTGCGGATAGAGCGGATAAAGCAGGATCTTTTCACATCCCGCCTTCTGCATCTCGTCCATCTTCGCCTGGATCGCGGGCTGGCCGTAGCGCATGGCCCAATCCACATGCACATGCGGCAGATCTTTCAGAGATTCAGCGAGTTTTTCGGCCTGGCTGCGCGTGTAGGTGCGCAGGTAGCTCTCATCGAGATCGTTGTTCCAGATGCTCTTGTAGGCCTCGCCGACCTTTTGCGGGCGCTTGTTCAAGACGATGCCGTAGAGGATCGGATACCAGAGCAGGCGCGACCATTCGATCACACGCCGGTCGGTGAGGAATTCCGCCAGATAGCGGCGCATCGACTTGTAATCGGTACCGTCCGGCGTGCCCAGATTGACAAGCAGAACGCCAACCTTGCCGAAGCGAACCGGAGGGTGATCGGACGGAAGGTGATTTTCGGCGGCGTTCATCATCTTGAAGTTTTCCCCGGAATGTCTGCGGATGCATCCCACGCTACGCGCGCCGGAGGCAATCGGTTCTATCTAGGAATAAAAAACGGCCCGGGGAAGCCCCGGACCGATTTCTTGCGCGTGACAATTGGTCCGCCAAAATCGTGCGGTTACTTGGCCGGCAGTTCCAGCGTGGCGCCGATGGCAATGATGTTGGGATTGCGCAGCGTGTTGGCCTTGGCAATCTTCGTCCATTCTTCGCCGTCGCCATAGGTGCTTTCGGCGATCTTCCAGAGCGAATCGCCCTTGACGACCGTGTATGTCTTCGGTGCGGGAGCGGCCGCTGGAGCAGCAGCGGCCGGAGCAGGCGCGGCAGCCGGAGCAGGCGCGGCAGCCGGTGCCGGAGCAGCGGGGGCGGCAGGTGCAGCAGCAGGAGCCGGGGCGGGTGCCGCAGGCGCTGCAGCCGGAGCAGGCGTTGCGGCAGCCGTTGCCGGAGCCGGGGCTGCCGGTGCCGGAGCCTTGGCAGGAGCGACATAGCCGGCCGGCGTCAGGTCGGTGATGCGGCCGTCCGTATAAGGCTTGTAGGGCGAGTTGGCGGCAATATAGTCAGCCACGGCCTGTTCGAGGTTCGGCCCGAAGTCGTAAGGGTTGACCGCATTGGTTGCGAACATCTTGAAGCCGTCGCCGCCGCCGCGCACATAATTGTTGGTAACGACGCCATAGGTTTTTGCCGGATCGATGGCGACGAAGGCATCGCCTTCCTTGACCATCACGGCGCTGACGCGGCTGCCGACCGGCTTGGAACGGTCGAAGGAATATTTCATGCCGCCGACTTGCGCAAAACGTCCGGCGCCATCTTCCATCTGGCTCGTGCCGTTTTCAAGGGCGGCCACGAGGTCTGCACCCTTGATCTGGAAGGTGGCGATGGTGTTCTGGAACGGCAGCACTGTCAGCACTTCGCCCATCGTCACATCGCCCTGGTCGATGGAGGCGCGAAGACCGCCGCCGTTGACGATGGCAATGGTGATGCCCTGTTCCTTCACCTTGGCAAGCGACGCATCCGCCACGAGATTGCCCATCGAGCACTCGACGGCGCGGCAGGATTTGCGGTCGCCATCGATCAGGCCTTCGGACGTGCCGACGACCTTCTTCTTCAGCTCTTCCAGCGGTGCGCCAAGCTCCTTGACCTTGGCGGTATAGGCTTCATCCGGGGTGACGGACGCATCGAGCAGCTTTGGCGCGCCGGTTGCGGATTTTACCACGCCGTTGTCATCGAAGGTGACCTTCAGCTCGCCGAGATATTTGGAATAGGCATAGGAGGTGACAACCGGCACTTCGACGCCCGCCGGGTTCTTGACGAGCGTCGGATAGGGGCCCAACGATTTCGGATCGGTGGACGACAGATAGGTGTGGCTGTGACCGCCGACGATCACGTCGATGCCGTCCACGGAGGCGGCGATCTGCTTGTCCTTGTTGTAGCCGACATGCGTCAGCGCGATGATCTTGTTGACACCCTGGCCCTGAAGATCCGCAACGGCGCTCTTCAGGTAGGTGATCTCGTCCTCGAACGAGATATCCGGGCCGGGCGAGGAGGTTTCGCCGCTGTCGGTTGCAAGAACCGAAACGACGCCAACCTTCTGGCCGCCGATCTCCTTGACCACATAGCCCTTGTACTTGCCGTCGAGCAGCGAGCCCTTCTTGGCAATGGTGTTGCCGGAGATGATGGGGAATTTCAGCGCACCGATGAACTTGTTGAGCTCCTCCGGGCCATCGTCGAATTCGTGATTGCCGATGGCCATCACATCAAAGCCGATGCCGTTCATGAAATCGGCAACGGGCGCGCTCTTGAAGGTGGAGTAGTAGAGCGAGCCCTGGAACTGGTCGCCGGCATCCAGAACGAGGATATTGGCGCCGGCATTGTCCTTGCGGAAACCGTCGATGGCGCTTTTGACGCGGGCAATGCCGCCAAAGCATTCCTTGGCATCGGCTTCCTTCTGCGAGCAGGTGGCGTCGGACTTGTTGATCGCCTCGATGCGCGAGTGCAGGTCGTTGATGTGCAGGATGTCCAACTGGTAATCGGCAAAGGCGACCCCTGAGGAAAGGGCAAGCACTGTCGCGGCAATTGCGCTGAAACCTATATGTCTGATCATCCTGGTCTGCTCCTGTTGCAAGCGACGATACCGCCGCGCTGTTCCGCCTGATTGTAGTTCGGGTTTATGACACTCGTTCCACTTTTCATGTTTCCATCAAGGGAAAGCGACTTCAAGCGAAATGTGACAGTAGTGTAACCGCAAACGGATGCGCGCAAAACACGAAACCCCGCCGGAGCGGGGTTTTGCGGGAGCTCATAGCTCCAGGAAAATCCGGCCGTCTTAGCCGCGGCGGGTCAGCGAGAACTGCGAGCCGGTATCGGCGGTGCAGTTGAGCTGGCTTGGCGAGACAAGCGCGCAGTTGACGCGGGACTGGGTGCGGCGGACGATGGAGGTCATGTTGATCTCCACCAGCGTCGGCGACACATTCGTGTAGGTGCCGCTGGCCAGAAGCGCGTTGTTGTCCGTCGAGCGTGTGCTGAACGTGCCGCCCTGGAAGGTGGACACGATGCCATTGGGATCAACCCAGGCACCTTCGACGCCCTGCGGCTGCGCCGGCGGAAGCGCACGTTGCGTCGGCTGCGAAACGCAGGCGCTCAGCATCAGGGCGGCGGACACGAGCACGAGGCTCTGTTTGATCTTCATTGCGTGGTCTCCCGCGATTCTTCTGCACCGTGAGGTCGGGCCACGATGCTGCGAACCCTTAATCTAATGCAAGGCGGACGGTTGCACAGTCCGCCTTGCAAGGTTTTGAACGGTTTTCCCCGGCTGACTGCCGGGATGTGTCAGGCGCGGGCGATCAGCTGCGGACCAGAATGTTCTTGAACTGCCAGGGATCCTTCTCGTCGAGGTCTTCCGGGAAGAGGCCCGGGCGGCCATCGAGCGGGGTCCAGTCCGTATAGTGGCCTTCAACCGGGCCGAGATAGGGCGACTGCACTTCCAGGCAGCGCTTGTAATCCACTTCGTCGGCTTCAACGATGCCGGCCTTCGGGTTTTCGAGCGCCCAGACCATGCCGGCGAGAACCGCCGAAGTGACCTGCAGGCCCGTTGCGTTCTGGTAAGGCGCGATGCGGCGGGTTTCTTCCAGCGACAGGCGCGAGCCGTACCAGTAGGCGTTCTTTTCGTGGCCGTAGAGCAGGACGCCGAGTTCGTCGATGCCTTCCTCCAGCTCGTCCTCGTCGAGAACATGCAGGACCGGCTGCTGGTGGCCGCCATTGCCGAACATTTCATGCAGCGACAGAACCGCGTCATTGGCCGGGTGGTAGGCGTAATGGCAGGTCGGGCGATAGACCACTTCGCCATCCTTCTCCACCGTGAAGTAATCGGCAATCGAGATGGATTCGTTATGGGTCACCAGGAAGCCGTATTGCGGGCCAGGCGTCGGGCACCAGGTGCGCACGCGCGTGTTGGCGCCGGGCTGTTCCAGATAGATGGCGGCCTTGCAGCCCTTCTTGTGCTTCTTGGCGTTCTTCGGCATCCAGTTTTCATGCGTGCCCCAGCCAAGCTCTGCCGGCTGCAGGCCTTCCGAGATGAAGCCTTCGACCGACCACGTGTTCCAGAACACGTTCAGCGGCTTTGGGTGCTTGGTCAGCTGCGTGTCGCGCTCGGCAATGTGGATGCCCTTGACGCCGAGCTTCTTCATGAGCTTGGCCCAGCCTTCGCGGTCGTTCTGGTCGGGCTCTTCGAACTTCAGGCCGGTGTCGTTGGCAAGGTTGACCAGCGCCTGCTTGACGAACCACGAAACCATGCCCGGATTTGCGCCGCAGGTGGAAACGGCCGTCGTGCCGCCGGGGTTCTTGCGCTTTTCCGCGCGCACGGTTTCGCGCAGCGCATAATTGGTGCGCTCGGAATTCTTCATGCTCTTGTCGAAGTAGAAGCCGAGCCACGGCTCGACGACGGTATCGATGTAAAGCACGTCCAGCTTGCGGCAGAGCTTCATCAGGTCGAGCGAGCCGGTATCGACCGACAGGTTGACGCAAAAGCCCTGGCCTTCGCCTTCTGTCAGAAGCGGCTTCAGCAGGTCCTTGTAGTTTTCCTTGGTGACATGCGCCTTGATGTGGCGGATGCCGTGCTTTTCGAGGATCGCGATGTCGGACGGTTCTTCGCGCGGGTCGATGACGACCATCCGGCTCTTGTCGAACTTGAAGTGACGTTCGATGAGCGGCAGCGTGCCGCGGCCGATGGAGCCGAACCCGATCATGACGATGGGCCCGGTGATTTCGGCATAAACCGGATGGGTAATTTCAGTCATCTGTTGCTCCTTCGGCCCGCGGCCTCGTGCCGTCCGTAACCGTGTTTTTTCTACGCAAATTCACCTGCGCTGTGGCGGCGGTCTAGATCATAAAACGCTTTCACAATAAAGAGGGCCAACGCAACAAGCCTATGGCAGGAAGGCCGAATAATCGCCGTCTTCCGCTGCTTTTCGCAAAAGCGCGATCATACCGGCGCGCTTGTGCAACAGGCCCTTGTAGGCGGCCTGCGCTTCACTCATGGCGTCCAGCTGATCGGCCAGCGAGGCCATGAGGCGCGCGGCATCCGGCTCGCGGGCGAGCTGCGCCAGCGGATCGAGATAGATGCGGATGGTGAAGACGATGTCGCCGGAGACCGGGAGCTTGCGCAGGGTCTGGCGCTCCACCCTCAGGAAATGGGCGGCAGGCGGCCTGTCCGGCATCACGCGCTGGCTCTTGGATTTCGGCAGGAAGAGGTCATCGGTGGCATTCACCGACCAGTTCATCCGGCTGACCAGCCGATCATCCGGCAGCCGGTCGAACATGCGGTTGATCAGTTCGGCATTGCGGCTGCCGCCCTCGAAATCAGGGACTTCGGCATGAACCTCATCCATCACCCGCCCGAATTTCTCCTCCAGCGACCAGGAGGAGGGGAAGGCGACGAAGGCGGCTGCAATGCGCCAGCCCTTGTCGCCGCGCCGCATGACGACGAGATCGTCGGCGACCATCAGGCCTGCGCGGACAAGGGCCGGCTCCGCCTCATCCGCCAGAGGCACGTCTGGCGCACCCTTGATCTGCATCGTGTCGCCGGTGCGGCGATAAAGCTCGGGGTAGCGCGCCGGCAGATAATCTGCGAGCAGCGTCAAAAGTTCCTGCTGCGCCTCATCCGTCTCCAGCTCGGCACGAAAGATCGCGTTGCGATGCACGCCCAGCAGCTGCGCCTTTTCGGCAAGCACCGCCGGCAGCCTGTCATCCGGCTCGATCCAGTCGTCTGCCGCAAGCTGCGACAGCCCGATGGTGAAGGGTTGCGACGAGCCGTCATAGGGAGTGTAGGGCAACATCGTGCTGCGTCCTTCCGATCGGGCTTGCTAACCCGCCACCAGTTCCGCTGCCATTAGCCCCCGCAGCGAATTGCCGACAAAGATGCGGCGGCCCTTGAGATCGGCCGGCATGATCGTTTCGGAACGGGCCTTCCTCTCGCGGATGAGGTCGGCACGCAGGATGCCCGGCAGAAGACCGCAGCTGAGCGGTGGTGTCAGCAGCTGTCCGTCTTCGGCTTCCACGAAAAGATTGGTGATAGTGCCCTCGCAGACCTCGCCGCGCTCGTTGAGCAGCAGAACCTCGTCGGCCTCGTCGCTTGAAAATTCCGCCCGTGCCGCCTCATAGGGTTCGCGCCGGGTCGTCTTGTGGCGGTAGAGCGTATCGTCGGACGAGAGCCGCTGGCGGGCGATGCGCAGGTGCCAGACCTTGCCGGTCGGCTCGGCGACAAAGGGTGTCGTGGTGATCTCGATCTTGCCGCGATAGGTCATGGTGAGGCGCACGCGCAAGGGTTCATCGCCGCCGACAGCCTCTGCAAGCTGTGCCGATGCATCCTGCGGCTGGCGAAAGCCAAGCGCATCGGCCGAGCGTGCAAGCCGGCGCAGATGCGGATCGAGGCGCAGAAAACCCGCACCCGGTTCCCAGCGCAGGGTTTCGATCAGCAGGAAATCGGCTGATGGCTTACTGCGAAGCGCGCTTTTAGCAGACATTCTTCATATTCCGTCTCGGCCTTCGAATCGTAGACAATTCCGCCGCCGACATTGAAGACGGCATTGCCGTCGTTGAAAAGGGTCAGCGTGCGGATGGCCACTGAAAAACGCATCGGCCCCTTGGGATCGCACCAGCCGATTGCCCCGCAATAAATGTCGCGCGGGCCATCTTCCAGTCCGGCGAGAATCTGCATCGCCCACATCTTTGGCGCACCGGTGATCGAGCCGCAGGGAAAGAGGGCGGCGAGGATGTCCGGCAGGCCGATGTCCGGCAGGAGTTTTGCCCGGACATGGCTTACCATCTGGTGGACGGTCGGATAGGTCTCGATGTCGAACAGCTTTGGCACGGTCAGCGTTCCGACCTCTGCAATCACCGAAACATCGTTGCGCAGGAGATCGACGATCATGCGGTTTTCGGCCTGCGTCTTTTCGTCCGCAAGCATGGCAGCGATGATGGCCGCATCTTCTTCCTGCGTTTTGCCGCGCGCGGCCGTGCCCTTCATCGGATGCGTTTCGATAAAGCCGTCTTCATTCACCTTGAAGAACAGTTCGGGCGAGCGCGAGAGAATGATCGGACCGCCGAGATCGATCAGGGCACCGTAGCGCACCGGTTGGCGAGCCACGAGCGACCAGAAGGCCCGGGCCGGATCGCCGTTCCAGCGCACCGTGATCGGCATGGTCAGATTGGCCTGGTAGCAGTCGCCGCGGCGGATATGGGCGTGCAGCGCATCGAAACGCTGACGGTAGGCGGCGATATCCCAGGCGGCATGCGGATCCGTCAGGAACGGCCTTTCTGCCTCGTCGTCGCTGACCACGCTTGCCGGCGGGCGCGACAACGGATGGTCTTGAGGGGCCGGGGCCCTGAAAATGCCCATGCAAATCAGCGGGGTGTCCCGGTTCGCCACGATCAGCGGCGCAAGCTTTTCCTCAAAGATGTGGCCCGCTTCATAGGAGAGGTATCCCGCAAGCCAGCGCCCGTCCCGCCGAGCCGCTTCCAGACGCGCCAAGGCCGGCAGGATCTCCTCGGCGGGGTGAGCCGTGACGATCTCCAGCGGCTGATCGAAGACAAGGCTCGTCGCCGCCCGGTCGTCGCGGAAAAGGGCAAAGGGGGGTGTGGCGCTCATTCTTGTCCGTGGCAGGCTCCGTTCCGGCTGCTGCCTTCTACTCTGCGCTCTACCGGGAGAACAGAGGTTTCGTCATCCGCCCCCGCAGACGAAGAGGGGGCGGATGTGGACGATCGCCGTCAGCCGTTGGCGCCTGCCTGCAACTGCCGGTCAAGCGCCTCCAACTCGTCGATCAGGCCCTCGATCATCGACAGGCCCTTCGACCAGAAGGTCGGGTCGGTGGCGTCGAGGCCGAAGGGGGCCAGAAGTTCGGAGTGATGCTTGGTGCCGCCGGCCTTCAGGAGGTCGAAGTATTTCTCTTGGAAGCCATCCTCGGCGTTCTGGTAAACGGCATAGAGCGAGTTCACCAGGCAATCGCCGAAGGCATAGGCATAGACGTAGAAGGGGGAGTGGATGAAATGGGGGATATAGGTCCACCAGGTCTCATAGCCTTCCGAGATGCGGATGGCCGGCCCGAGGCTTTCTTCCTGGACTGACAGCCACAGTTCTCCGATTTGCCCGGAGGTCAGCTCACCCTCCTTGCGCGCCGTGTGCAGCTTGCGCTCGAAATCGTAAAACGCGATCTGGCGCACGACCGTATTGATCATGTCCTCGACCTTCTGGGCAAGCATCGCCTTGCGTTCGCGCGGGTCGGTGGTCGTCTTCAGGAGCGCGCGAAACGTCAGCATTTCGCCGAAGACGGAGGCCGTTTCGGCAAGCGTCAGCGGGGTCTGGCACATCAGCGCGCCCTGGCCGCCGGCCAGAACCTGATGCACGCCATGGCCGAGCTCGTGGGCAAGCGTCATGACGTCCCGCGGCTTGCCGAGATAGTTGACGAGCACATACGGGTGGGCGGACGGCACGACCGGATGGGCAAAGGCGCCCGGTGCCTTGCCGGGGCGGGCCGGGGCGTCAATCCACTGCTCATCGAAGAAGCGGCGGGCGATGCCGGCCATGTCGGGCGAGAAATTCCCATAGGCGGACAGCACCATGTCCTTGGCCGCGTCCCAGGAGATTAGCGCCTTCGGCGTTTCCGGCAGCGGCGCGTTGCGATCCCAGAAGTTCATCCGCTCCATGCCGAGCCACCGGGCCTTCATGGCATAATAGCGATGCGACAGGCGCGGATAGGCATCCTTGACGGCGGCTGCCAGCGCATCCACCACCTCGCGCTCGACGCGGTTCGACAGGTGGCGCGAATCGGCAATGTCTTCAAAGCCGCGCCAGCGGTCGGAAATATCCTTGTCCTTGGCCAGCGTATTGGTGATGAGCGTGAAGACGCGCAGGTTTTCCCCAAATGTTTTGGACAGCGCGGCCGCCGCCTTGGCGCGGCTGTCCGCCTCCGGCTCCTGCAAAAGATTGAGCGTGCGCTCCAGCGGCAGCATCTCGCCGTCGATCTCGAACCGAAGCTCGGCCATCGTCTCGTCGAACAGGCGGTTGAAGGCGGCAGCGCTCGTCATCGACTTTTCGAGAAACAGCTGCTCCAGCCGATCGTCCAGCTGGAAGGGCTTGTCCTTGCGCAGGTCGAGAAGCCAGGGCGCGTAGTGGCGGGCCTGCGGATCGTCGGCGAGGCTCTGTTCCAGACGCGTATCATCGATTCGGTTCAGTTCCAGCGGGAAGAACAGGAGATGGGCGGAAAGATCCGTCAGTTTCGACTGGATGTCGCCGAAGAATTTGCCATTGGCCGGATTGGACGTATCGGAAAAATAGGTGAGGCCGGCAAACGAGCCGATCTTGCCCACCAGATCGTCAATCGCCTCGTATTCGGCGATTGCAGCACCCAAACCGTCCGCGCCAGTCTTGGCAGCAGCATCGGTAAGTTTGCCTTTCCACTTTATTTCGAAGGCAAGGGCCATTGCATCCGCGCGCGAAACATCGTTAACAAATACTGCGCTATCGCGGGACGGATAGAGATCTTCCAGCCGCCAGGTGGGCAGGTTACCTAGAGCGGCGTCGTCCGCACTGGAGGAAACGGCGTCTGCTGCTGCGAAACGCAGGGATCGGAGGAGGTTTTCATGGTGGGTGAAAGTGGTGGATGTCACGTTCTGGCTCCCTGTTCTCTCTCGTCTGTTCTGATGTCGGTTGTTTTCACGGGCGGCAGGTAAAATGCAAGCATTTCTCAAAACGGGATGTTTAAGCCCGCGTGACACAACCTTGCATACAGGGTCCCGCTGTGGGACAAGGACATGATTTTGGAGCGAGCATGACGGCCCATATTCTTGTTGTCGACGATGATCCGGTTCAGCGGCGCCTCTTGAAGAACGCCGTGGAGCGGTATGGCCATGCGGCGCACCTGGCCGAGAACGGCCGGATCGCCCTTGAGTTCCTCAAGCGAAACCCCAATCAGTTCAACGTCATCGTGCTGGACCTGATGATGCCGGAACTGGACGGGCTGGGCTTCCTCCAGGCCATCGGCGAAATGGGCATCGATATTCCGGTGATCGTGCAGACGGGGCAGGGCGGCATCGAGACGGTGGTGCAGGCCATGCGGGCCGGCGCCTTCGATTTCGTGGTGAAGCCGGTATCGCCGGAACGCATTGCCGCCTCCATCTCCAATGCGCTGAAGCTCGACCATCGCGAGGCGAAGGTGCGCGCCGTGCGCGGCACCAAGAGCCCCAATGTCAGCTTCGGCGATATCGTTTCGGCAAGCCCCGACATGCTGCGGGTGATCGATCTGGCGCAGCGCGCCTCCCATTCCAATATCCCTGTCGTGCTCGAGGGCGAATCGGGCGTCGGCAAGGAAATGATCGCCCGCGCCATCCAGGCCGGCGGCGAGCGCGCCTCCAAACCGTTCATTACCGTCAATTGCGGTGCTATTCCCTCCAACCTGGTCGAAAGCATCCTGTTCGGACACGAGAAGGGCGCCTTTACCGGGGCGACAGAACGTCACACTGGCAAGTTCATGGAAGCCGATGGCGGCACGCTGTTCCTCGATGAGATCGGCGACTTGCCGCTCGACGTGCAGGTCAAGCTTCTGCGCGCAGTGCAGCAGGGCGAGATCGAGACCGTCGGCGCCGCCAAGGTGCAGAAGGTGGATGTGCGGCTGATTTCGGCCACTAACAAGGATCTGATCGAAGAGGTTCGTGCCGGCCGGTTCCGCGAGGACCTCTACTATCGCCTCAACGTCTTCCCCATCACCATTCCGGCACTGCGCCGGCGCAAGGAAGACATTCCGCATCTGGCCCGCGTGTTCACGCAGCGCTTTTCCGAAGAGCAGAAGCTGGAGCAGGGCCTGCAGGTCGGGGCCGGCGCCATGGCGCTGCTGACCGCCTATGACTGGCCCGGCAATATCCGCCAGCTGGAAAACGCCGTCTTCCGCGCCGTCGTGCTGGCGGAAGGATCGGAACTGACGGAAAAGGATTTTCCGCAGATCGCCGCCCAGGTTCCCGACTTCCAGAGCCCGGAACTGCGCGCAACGGCCGTTGCGGCCGAAACGACAACCGAAAACGACCCGGCCGAAGCGGCCATGTCGGAGGCCTTGCGCCTTGCCCGCGCCGAAACGGCGCTGACGCAGATGTTCGGGGGACCCGAGAACATCATCGTCAGCACCGATGACGCCGGCGAAGTGCGCAAGCTTGCCGATGTGGAAGAGGAGTTGATCCGCTTTGCGCTGAAATTCTACCGCGGCCAGATGAGCCAGGTGGCGCGCAAGCTCGGCATCGGACGCTCGACGCTCTACCGCAAGCTCAAGGATTACGGGATCGACCCCGACGACCCTTTGAAGGAGGCGGCGTAAACCCCACGTCGCCTCAACCGGACGATCTATGAGAAGACGGGACAGAGCGCGGCGCCCCCGCGCTCTGTCATCCTGTGACCCTTTCCCTCTGGCCTTCATCCTTTGGCAAACGGGGTCTGTTAATTTTCGGGCAAGTATGTTTTGTTACACCTCGTCAACCTTTCGGTAGTCATTTATTGACTAAGAAAGTAGCGCTTGTGCATGTGTGGCACATTTGCCATCGTGTAAACGCAATTCACGGTCATGTGAGGCAGCACCGGATGTTGTCAATCAGACGGGGAACGACTTGCCGTATCAGTATGCAGAATCGACGCCTACGGGTGACAACGGACGGCGCCCTCTGGTGCGCATGATCCGGTCTTTCGTGAAGCGCGCCGCCGCCGTGTTCATGTCGCTGGCACTGACCGCGTCTGTCATGACCGTTCCGGCGGCCCCGGCCGCGGCGGCCGGCGAAACGCGCTCCCTGAAGCTCTACTTCGTCCACACGGGCGAACGGGCCGAAATCACCTTCAAGCGCAATGGCCGGTATGATCCCAAGGGTCTGCAGGAGATCAACCGTTTCCTGCGCGACTGGCGCCGCAATGAGCCGACGCGCATGGATCCGCGCCTGTTCGATCTCGTTTGGGAGGTCTATCGCCGGTCCGGTGCCACCGATTACATTCACGTCGTCTCCGCCTATCGCTCGCCGGCCACCAACGGCATGCTGCGCTCGCGCACCAAGGGTGTCGCCAAGAGCAGCCAGCACATGCTGGGCAAGGCCATGGACTTTTTCATTCCCGGCGTGAAGCTTGCGACGCTGCGTGGCATTGCCATGCAGATGCAGGTCGGCGGCGTCGGCTATTATCCGACCTCCGGCTCGCCCTTCGTGCATCTGGATGTCGGCGGCGTGCGCGCCTGGCCGCGCATGTCGCGCCAGGAACTGGTGCAGCTGTTCCCCAAGGGCAATACCATGCACGTGCCGGCCGATGGCAAGCCGCTGCCGGGTTATGAGCAGGCGGTTGCCGATTACAAGCGCCGCGTTTCGTCCGATTCCATCCAGCTCGCAAGCACGGCGGGCGGTTCCTTCTCCGCCACGCGCGCCAAGCGGCAGAATACGCTTGCCGCCATGCTGTTTGGCGGTGGTGCGGACGAGGAGGAAGATTCCGAATCGATTGCAGCACCCGTCGTCGCGCGGCAGCGCAATGTTCCGCCGGTGCCGGTTGCTGCCGAGCCCGACGAAGAGGCACCCGTTGCCGTGGCCTCCGCTGCCCCCTCCGTGCCGGCTGTTGGCGCGCCGGTTCCTGTTGCGCGGCCTGACCTGCAGCCTTCGCCGGGAGGCCTTGCGACGGCGCTTTACCAGCCGCCGCGCAACGCAGCCCAGGATGCCCTCCAGGCCGCCCTTCCGGCAACACCTGTCATGCCGATGGCGCGGCCCGAGCCCCCGGGTGAGAGCTTTGTCGACCTTGCCCGCATGAATATTCCGGTGCCGACGCTGCTTGGTCCGCGCGGCCTGAAGGGCGATGCGCAGACGGCCGGCCCGATGACCGCCTCAGCAAGCCCTGCGCAAGACGATCCGATGCTGCTGGCGGCCATTCCGGTGCCGGCCCATCGGCCGGATATTGGGCGACCGGCCGCAGCCGAGACTGTCAGCCTGCCCGCGGCCGCACCGCCCGCCGTGGCGTCCGCTTCCGAGCAGCGTGAACTGACGCCGGAACTGGTGGCAAGCCTTGCGGCCAGCGCCGATTACGCCCCGACACCGGCGCTGCGGCCTGAAAGGCCGGCGGCTGCCGAAAACCTGCCGGCTGCAGAAAAGCCGATGCAGGTGGCGTCCGCCTCGCCGAAACCCGCCGATAGCGGTGCCATGGTGTTCAACGATGGCTTCGATACGCCAAAGCCATCCGCCCAGAGCGCGCCTGCGAAAGTGGTGAAGGGTGGCGCGGTGACCAAGCTTGGCGGCAATCCGGCAACCCCGGGTCCAAAGGTGCTGACAGGTCATATGCTGGCGCAATGGGCAAGCTCGACCAACCGCAAGGAGGCCGTGGCCTCGATCAAGGCGCCACGCCTCATCACCCGCGCGCTCAACAGCGAATATTCCGCCGCCTATAGCGGTGGCTTCCGGCCGGTCTCGGCAACCGTTGCGGTCGATCCCAACCGGTTCAGCGGCGCAAACCAGGTGAAGCCGTAACCGGCTCACCGCTCTTCCCGGATCAAAAAAAAGGCTCGCCTGTCAGAATGAACAGGCGGGCCATTTTAATTCGGCTTTGTGAAACCGGCTTCGTGAACCGTCAGGCGGCTTCTTCTTCCGGCGCAAGAACCATGCCGAGGGCTGCCAGGTAGGTGTCGAGGATCATGTCCTCTTCCATCCGCTCCTGCTCGTCCTTCTTGCGCAGCGCAATGACCTTTTTCAGGATCTTGGTGTCAAAGCCCATGGACTTGGCCTCGCCATAGACGTCCTTGATGTCGTCGGCGATGGTCTTCTTTTCTTCTTCCAACCGTTCGATGCGCTCGACAAAGGCGCGGAGTTGGTCGCGGGCGACGCCGTGGGCAGCATCAGACATCGGGGCCTCCTGTGTTTAAAGGGCAATTTGCGTGAGTGGTGTCACCTGCCGTGAAGTGCGGGCAAGGTCAAGGCGTTTCACCGCTGCACTGGCTTATTTGTGCGGTGTGTTGAGGGCGAATGCCGCTTTTTGTGTGGCACTGGCTTCGCCCTGATGCAGGTTTTTCCAGTCTTCGTAGGGCATGCCATAGACCATTTCGCGGGAGGCATCCTTGCTGACGGGCAGGCCTTTTTCTTCGGCCGCCTCCCGGTACCAGTTGGACAGGCAGTTGCGGCAGAAGCCGGCGAGGTTCATCAGGTCGATGTTCTGCACGTCGGTGCGCTCACGCAGATGTGCGACAAGCCGGCGAAAGGCCGCCGCTTCCAGTTCCGTGCGCTGTTGTGGCGTAAGCTCGCTCATAAAAACTCTCCTGATGCGATCTGCTCACGCATAGGGCCCTGTGCGCGAGGCAAAGATCTGTCTTTCGTGAAGACGCGGATCGGCGTTCAGTTCCGCAAAGATCGGGGCAAGCCGGTCGGCCCAGGCCAGAATGCCGTCCTCGTCGCCGATCAGGTCCTGGCGCACTTCCAGAAGCGCATGCGCCAGACCCTTGGCCATGCAGTGACGATACATCGTATCGCCCTTCAGCGCACCATCATAAGGTTCGTTGTCGCCCACGAGAATATCGCCTGGCCGGCGCAGGAGATCAAGGAGCGGCAGAACCGCCCGATGGTCCGTGTCCCACAGCACGGCCGCATGCCACGGACGCGGCACGCCTTTCCAGGCCGGCGTATAGGAATGGAGAGAGAGCACCAGCGGTGCCTTGCCACTCGCCGTCGCCACCGCCTGCAATTCTTCGTCCACGGCCCGATGATACGGCCGATGATAGGTATCGAGCCGGTGCTGCCATTCCTCAGCCGTGATCGGATGATTGCCGGGAATGATGGCGCCGTCGGAGATCTTCATGATCAGCGTCGGGTCATCCTCGCCGCGGTTCGGATCGATCAGCAGGCGCGAAAAACACGACAGGACGGCCGGAACGCCGAGGCGCTCCGCCAGCGCGCGCGTCAGCCCCTCGATGCCGATGTCATAGGCGATGTGTCGCTTGAAGGCTTCGGCATCAAGGCCGAGCGTGCCATAGGACGGCGGAAGCCGGTTCATCGCGTGGTCGCCCAGAAGCACCATGCCGCTGTCACGATTGCCGTGTATCACTTCATGCGAACTGAAACTGTGCATCGCCATCCGCTTGCCTGAATTGAGGTGTCTCTCACCCATGCTGTTCGCATGCCCAAGGGGTGACGCGCAAGCGCGTGTCCGATGAAGTCAACCGGTAACCACTCTATTATAATCGATTAGATTTCATTGACTTTCCCATGGCGGCAGGCGAAGACAGTGCAATGATCTCACATGGAGTCCCAGCGGAAGCCGTGCCGAAAAGCCTATTGTCCCATATCTCGCTGAGATTGCTGCCCTCGCTTGCGTTTGCTGCGGTCAGTGTTCCCGTTCTCATGATCGCCGATGCCGCCCATGCTGATTTTCGCGTGTGCAACGGCACCCAGAACCTTGTCGGAGTGGCCATCGGCTACCGGGCCGGCGAGGGCTGGATTTCGGAGGGCTGGTGGCAGGTTCCCGCTTCCAGCTGCGCCACGCTGATCGAGGGCGAACTGCAGTCTCGCTACTACTATCTCTATGCGGAGGATGCCGCGCGCGGCGGCCGCTGGACCGGCGACGTCAACATGTGCGTGGCCGAAAACGAGTTCAAGATCACCGGTGTCGGCGACTGCTTTGCCCGCGGTTTCCAGCGCATGGGTTTCAAGGAATATGACACCGGTCGCCAGGGAAGCTGGATGGTCCAGCTGTCTGATACGCCCGGAACGCAAGAAGGCCAGAATTGATGAAGCGCAACCGCAAAGTAAAGATCCTCGCGACCCTCGGACCGGCCTCTTCCGACGAGGCGATGATCGAGAAGTTGCATCAGGCCGGCGCCGATCTGTTCCGCATCAACATGAGCCATGCCAGCCATGATCTGATGCGCACATTGATCTCCCGCATCCGGTCCGTCGAAGCCCGCTGCGGGCGCCCGATCGGCATTCTTGCCGATTTGCAGGGACCGAAGCTGCGCGTCGGCAAGTTTGCCGATACGAAGGTGACGCTGGTTGCCGGCCAGACCTTCACGCTCGACAACAATGAGGCGCCGGGCGATACCACCCGCGTCTACCTGCCGCATCCGGAAATCCTGGAATCGGTGAAGCCGGGCGACCGCCTGCTGATCGATGACGGCAAGCTTCACCTGCGCGCCGAACAGTGCGACGGCAAGAGCATCGTCACGACGGTCGTCTCCGGCACCTCGATTTCCGACCGCAAGGGTGTGAGCCTTCCCGATACGCTGCTGGCCGTGGGCGTGCTGACCGACAAGGACCGGCTGGACCTTGATGCGGTGCTCGCCACCAACGAGGTCGATTGGGTCGCGCTCTCCTTCGTGCAGCGTCCGGAGGATCTCGCCGAAGTGCGCAAGATCTCGCGCGGCCGCGTCGGCCTGATGTCGAAGATCGAAAAGCCGCAGGCCATCGAGCGCATCGAGGAAATCATCGAGCTCTCCGATGCGCTGATGGTGGCGCGCGGCGATCTTGGCGTCGAAATGCCGCTCGAAGCGGTTCCGGGCCTGCAGAAGCAGCTGACCCGCGCCTGTCGTCGTGCCGGCAAGCCGGTGGTGGTCGCCACCCAGATGCTGGAATCGATGATCACCGCTGCCGTTCCGACGCGCGCCGAAGTGTCCGACGTTGCAACCGCCGTTTTCGAAGGCGCCGATGCGATCATGCTGTCGGCCGAATCGGCATCCGGCCAGTATCCGGTGGAAGCCGTCTCGACCATGGCCTCGATTGCGAGCACGGTCGAAAAGGATCCGTATTACTCCAACATCATCTACGCGCAGCGTCCTCAGCCGGAAGCAACCGGTGCCGATGCGATTTCGCTCGCTGCCCGCCAGATCGCCGAAACGTTGAAACTGTCGGCTATCGTTACCTATACCTCGTCCGGTACGACGGGCCTTCGCGCCTCGCGCGAGCGCCCGCAAGTGCCGATCATCGCGCTCTCGCCCATCGTCCAGACGGCGCGTCGCCTGTCGGTCTGCTGGGGCCTGCACTGCGTGGTATCCGAAGAGCCGGCGGACATGGACGACATGGTCAACAAGGCCTGCCGCATCGTCGCCTCCGAAGGCTTTGGCAAGGCCGGCGACCGCATCATCATTTCGGCCGGCGTGCCGCTTGGTACGCCCGGCGCCACCAACATGCTGCGCATCGCCTATATCGGCCCCGACGGCCAGTCGGGCGTCTGACGCAAGGATCGAAAGAAGGGGGCGCCGTTTTCGCCCCCTTTTTTATTGTCTGTTGTCGCGGCCTCGGCTTGCCCTCGACGTTTCGGAGGCTTCCGGCCGCGATCCTTCCCGGAAAAACTCTCGGCGCAGCCATGGCAAAACAATTCCCTCAGTTGAATGATCATCATGTCCGGTTCATCGCCGGGCAGCATCTGTTTTTCACCGCATCGGCAGCGCCCGTTGGCCATGTGAATGTGTCGCCGCGCAGCACCGACATGTTCCGGGTCCTGTCGGACACCGCCGTGATGTATCTCGACAGGACCGGCAGCAGCAACGAGACCGCGGCGCACCTGAAGGCGGACGGCCGGCTGACGATCATGTTCTGTGCCGTGGATGGCCCGCCGCTGATCATGCGCCTTTACGGAAAAGGCCGGGTCATTCACCGGGAGGATCCGGAGTTTGCCGCACGGCTCGCGCAGCATTTTAACGACCAGGCACCGCTCGGCGCCCGCCAGATGGTCCACCTCGATATCGACATGGTCCAGACATCCTGCGGTTATGGGGTGCCGCTCTTCGACTACCGGGAGGAGCGTCCGCAGATGGATGCCTGGGCCCGCTCCAAGGGTCCGGACGGCATCGAGCAGTATTGGCGGGAAAAGAACCAAGTCAGCCTCGACGGGCTGCCGACCGGATTGTTTGGCGAAGACGAGTAAGGTCCAGGCCACGCGGCGCCCTTAAGGCGATCCGTGTCGTCGTGGGCCGTGTGAACTTGCGAGCCGGCAATTACGGTCTGCTCTGCGCGGCTGCGGCATTTTCAACGGCAATACGCTGCTCATCCGCCCGCGCGATGGCTTGCAGGTCGCGGTCCTTGCCTGACAGTTTTTCGATGGCGGCTATGACAAGATCGGTCACGACATAATCCGGCTTGTGACCAAGGCCTTTGACCCAGACAAGTTCGGAGTGCTCGAGATCGCGCTTGAGGCCGGTCGAGTGGATATCGGCAAGCACAATGGGGTCGCTGTCGCCGGTGATGATCACCGCCGGGCTTTTTATCTCTGTGTAGCGCGGCGCAATGCGGCGCACGTAGGAGAGCAGGTTTGCGACGTCCTTGGCATTGTTGCGGAATGTCTGCGGCCGCAGCACAAGGGCAGGGGCGCCTTCTTCCAGGTATCGCTCACGGCGCTGGTTTGGACGGAAAACCGACCGGGTGGCGGGGTCGAGCATGATCATACCAGCCGGCATCACCAGCGTGTGGCTGAACAGCCAGCCGATGACGGGCATGGCCGTCAGCCGGTAATGCCAGTCGATGCCGCCCGGCCAGGGGTGTGTGGCGGCCGAGAGAAACACCGTCCCGATCACCTTGTCGGGGTGATTGAGCGCAAAGCTCGCGGCGATCGCGCCGCCGAAGGAATGGGCAACGATGATCGCCTGGCCGATGCCGCGCTTTTCCATGAGGCGCGCAATGGCATCCGCCTGGCCATCGGGAAAATCGTTTTCCGCGCCGCCGCGCTCGGAATAGCCATGGCCGGGGCGATCGACGAACAGCAGTTCGGCGCGGCCCTGAAGGGGGGCGCGGAAGGCCGCCTCCTGGTCGCGCAGATTGCCGCTGGCGCCGTGGATGAAGACGATGGGCGACAGGTCCGGATCGGCGCCCTGCGGCACGGTGAGCGCGTTGAGACGATAGCCGCCAATATCGGTGAGCGTGCCCTCATTGGGGAACTGCCGCTCGATCCGGGCCGATTCGTAGGCTGTAAAGCCGAAGGCTGCGGCGCAGAGTGCGGCGATAAAGACAAGGAAGACCAGGAGATAGGACAGGGGCTGCGCCTCAGGTGCGGCTGCCGGCGAGCTTTTCGGAGAGCTTTTGCATGTTCTCCTGGGCGTCGCGATCGGCGGGATAGATCGCGAGATAGCGCTCCCAGGCCTTCAGGGCAAGCGCGTCCTCGCCCGAATCGGTGAGGATCGTGGCCATGCCGGCAATGGCTGGGAAGTAGCGCGGCTCCTGCTTCAGCACCTGATTGATATCGGCCATCGATTTGCGCAGGTCGCCCATCGTGTAATGAAGTGTCGCGCGCCGGTTCCAGGCTTCCGCATAATCCGGTTGCAGCACGGTCACCTGATCGAGGAAATCCAGGGCCGCGCTGTTGTTCTTGTCGGTCGCGGCCTTGGAGGCCCATTGCATCAGAAGATCGATGGTGGCGCTGCCGGACTGGTGCCAGTTTGCGGCAATCTGCTGGGCGATGCTGCGGGCCTTGTCGGCATCACGCTCGCGTTTCAGGGCGTCAAACAGGGTTTGCTGTGTGGCCTGGGGGGAAGGGGCCGGCGAGGCTTCACGGACTACAGGTTTGGCGCTCCCGGTGCCGGAAGGTGCACTCTCGCGCGCCAGCGCGGGGGGCAAGGCTGCAAGGCTGGTCAGGAGAATCGCAAGGGGCAAACGGAAAAAGCGCATGCAGATAAGGTAATCCGCATGCGCTCTAGTGGAAACCGAAATTTCGAAGCTTTTCGAGAAAGTGATCTTCAGGAGCCGGCGATAACAAGATCATGCCGGTTCGACCGTCGATCAGCCCTGACGAGCCTTGAAACGCGGGTTAGCCTTGTTGATGATGTAAACGCGTCCCTTGCGGCGAACCAGACGGTTATCGCGGTGACGGGCCTTAAGCGCTTTGAGCGAGTTCTTGATCTTCATTGTTCTGATCCGCGGTATCGAGGGCGCTTGGGCCACTCATGTCTCTGACAATCAAAGGGCGCCATGGGCACCCCCTTTAGGATGGGAGGCTGATACAGGTTCACCACCTGCCTGTCAACCGCGCCTGCCTTTTCGGCCAAGGCATTTCACCGCAAAAGCTGTGTGACATGGCCCATTTTGCGGCCCGGCCGCGCCTCGCTCTTGCCGTAGAGATGAACGAGCACGTCAGGCTTTGCCAGCCATGCGGGCACGTCGTCCATGTCGTCGCCGATGAGGTTGGTCATCACGCAATCGGAATGGCGGGCCGGATCGCCGAGCGAAAGCCCCATCACGGCGCGGATATGCTGTTCGAACTGCGAGACCACGCAGGCCGCCTCCGTCCAATGTCCGGAATTGTGAACGCGCGGTGCGATCTCGTTGGCAATCAAGGCCCCGTCCGGCATCACGAAGAATTCCATGCCGATGACGCCGACATAATCGAGCGCCGAGAGCAGCCGTTCGGCAGCTGTTCTGGCCATCTCCTGCGTTTCGGCAGTGATTCTCGCCGGAAGCGTGGAGGTATGGAGAATGCCGTTGCGGTGGACATTTTCGGCCACGTCGAAGCTTTTCACCGTGCCGTCGATGGCGCGGGCGGCAATGACGGACACTTCGCGTTCGAAGGCCACGAAACTTTCGAGAATCAGCGGCACGCCGCCCATGGCGGCAAAGACGCCGTCGGCGCTGTCGCCGGGGCCGCGAAACACGCGCTGACCCTTGCCGTCATAACCCATGCGGCGTGTCTTCAGCACGCCTTGGCCGCCGAAATCGGCAAGTGCGGCGACAAGATCCTCATCGCTGTCGACCGCGTGAAAACGCGCGGTCTTGATGCCGCAGCCATTGAGGAAGCGCTTCTCCGTCAGCCGGTCCTGCGCCACGTCGAGCGCCTTTGCCGGCGGATAGACCGGCCGGGATGCCGAAAGATGCGTGGCCGCCGAGACGGGCACGTTTTCGAATTCATAGGTGATGACGTCGCAGGCGGCGGCCAGTTCATCAAGGGCAGCCCGATCGTCATAGGCGGCAACGATCTGGCGGTTGGCCACCTGCGCTGCCGGACAATCCGGTTGCGGCTCGAGGATGACGGTCTTGAAATTCAGCCGGGCGGCGGCCATCGCCAGCATGCGGCCAAGCTGGCCGCCGCCGATGATGCCAAGGGTTTTGAGCGTCATGGCGCCTCGTCGATGGGATAGTCTGCAATGGCGGCCGTCTGGCGGGCGCGGTAATCGTCCAGCCGGTCGGCCAGGTCGTCGTCGGAAAGGGCAAGCACGGCAGCTGCGAGGAGCGCCGCATTGACAGCACCGGCGCGGCCGATGGCAAGCGTTCCAACCGGAATGCCGGCCGGCATCTGCACGATGGAATAAAGGCTGTCGAGGCCCGACATCGCCTTCGACTGAACCGGAACGCCGAACACCGGAAGCGGTGTGAGGGCTGCCACCATGCCCGGCAGGTGGGCCGCACCGCCGGCGCCGGCGATGATGATCTGGAACCCTTCCGCGCGTGCCCCTTGTGCAAAGGCCACCATGCGTTCGGGTGTGCGATGGGCAGAGACGATGCGCGCCTCATAGCCGACATCGAGAGCATCCAGCGTATCGGCGGCGTTCTTCATGGTTTCCCAGTCCGACTGGCTTCCCATGATGATGGCAACGGGCGGTCTCTCTTGCGGCACGCTTACATCCTCTGTCGTCACGCGATGATGTCTGGAATGATCTGGTCTTCGAGCTGCGTCATCTTGTCCTTGATGGCGAGCTTCTTCTTCTTCATGCGCTGGATACGCAGCGCCTCGCAGCCTGTCTGGATCATGGCGTTGATGGCGGCGTCATAGTCTTCGTGTTCCTGACGCAGCCGCGCCAGCGTCAGCCTGATATCCGCCTGTTCCTGATCGGCCATGGATCCCGTGTCCCCTTGTCTTCATTCCGGTCTTTGTCTCGCCGGGGAATGCCCGCAAGCTCCTACCATCAAACCTTCAGAACGACTAGAGCGATGGGCGGCAAATCTCGGCCCCCATTCGAGCCAGAGACGCGCCGATTAATCAACGGCAAATGTCGCATTGGGTAAACGCTTCCCCCTGTTTCGATGCGGGGCAGGCTAAGAGAAGAATTTTCCAAGCATTTATTAGCCCTTAAACACATGCACCGATTTGCCGCGGAGATGTCACGATTTCGCCTTCGACAAAGCACTCCGATCGTGTCACAATTCCTTCGCAAACCTGAAGCCACGGCCCCATGGAGGGCCGATGGCAGGCAAAAAGGGAAGGACGTGCCACATGACCATACAGGCTCATATCGCATCGCTCGAAAAGAAGCATGGTGCTCTTGAGGAGGAGCTCCAGGCTGTTCTTGCGTCCCCATCCTCTGATGACAAGGATATTGCCGACCTGAAGCGCCGCAAGCTGCGCATCAAGGACCAAATGGAGCGGCTGAGGACCGACACGCGACACTGATCTTTCGACGAGAGCCTATGAGTTCTTGCATGCGTTACTGATCAAGACCAGCCGCCGCCCGCTCCAGGCCACAGGCCATACGAGGCGGCGGTTTTATTTGCAAAAGACCCGCGATGAGGGTCGCAACCGGTGTTTTTGGCAGCCCGACGCCCCGTCACAACAATCTCTCAGGACCAGAACTGATCGAGCCAAAGGTTGAGCTTTTGGAAGCCCTTGCTGTTCAAGGCGTAGATCCGCTTCGTGCCCTCCGCCGTGACGGTGACGAGGTTGCTGTCGAGCAGCGCCTTCAGGTGCTGAGACACGGCGGGCCGGCTGATCGGCAGGCCTTCCGCCAGCTGGTTGACGGTGCGCGGGGCACGCCTCAGCTCCTCCAGCAAGTAACGCCGGTTCGGGTCAGCAATAGCAGCGAAAGGATCAATCGTCGTCATGCATTGCAACTTACGCGACACAGTGTAGCCCGGCAAGACTATTCTTGTGCATCGCAGCATCGAAGATGATTTTTAGTATGATTTTTTAATGGGGCAGCACATCCCACAGTAGTTTCAGCGCCGCGATAAGCCCGAGGCCATAGGCCAGCGGGTAAAATACCTCCGGCTTCAGTCGCCGCACGATCACCGCGCCGGCCATGGTGGCAACAAGGGCGACCGGCAGCAGTGTCATCGAAATCGACAGGTTCTTCGTATCAAGCGCGCCGAGCGCCACATAGGGTATGACCTTGATGGCATTGACGAGGGCGAAAAAGCGCACGCTGGCGCCCGTATAGGCCTTCGGATCGAGCCTGAGCGGCAGCGCATAGATCTGGAAGGGCGGGCCGCCGGCATGGGCAACGAAGCTGCCATAACCGCACAAGGTGCCCCAGAACAGCGCGGGGCCCGTGCGGTGGCCGGCCGGCGGCGGAAGTTCGCCCTTGGCCGGACCATAGACCTGGTAGAAATAGCGCAAGGCAAACAGGATCATCGACACGGCGATGACGAAGCGCAGCACATCCGGCGGCACATAGGCAGAGGTTGCCCAGCCGAGCGCAACGCCCACCATGCCCCCGGGCAGGAAGGCCAGAAGCAGTTTTCGGTCGTTATGTTTGCGCCAGGCGTAAAGCGCCACGATGTCCATGACGATGAGGATCGGCAGGAAGATGGCGGCGGCATCCACCGGGCTCACCACCAGCGCCATCAGCGGCACGCCGATCAGCGCAAAGGCGCCGCCAAGGCCGCCCTTGGAGAGGCCGACCAGCGCCACGGCTGGGATGGCGGCGGCAAAAAAGGTGAGACTGGGAAGGTCGAAGCCAAGCATGGAGCGCCAGGGGGCCAGCATATGGAGTTGATCGGAAGGCCGGACCGGTCTATCGGACTTAGCACGGGATGACGAGCCCCAAACCGGATCGAGCCTGCATTTTATGACAGGCGGTCCGATCCGGGCCCGGATCCGCAACAGACACCGACATGCCATTGGCCAGATCGCGGCCAGACACCTGCCAGATTGGACACGACATGACACTTTTGGAAGACCGCTGCCGCCTCGTGCTGATCGTGCCGGACGCCGATGACGATGCAGTTCTGTCCGAAAAATTGGCGCATGCGCTGCGCGGTGGCGATGTCGCTTCGGTCATTCTGCCGCAATACGGTCTGGACGAGGTTTCCTTCCAGAAGCGTGCCGAAGGTCTTGTGGCGATCGTGCAGGAAGCGGGCGCCGCAGCCCTGGTTGCCGGCGACAGCCGCGTGGCCGGTCGCGCCAAGGCCGATGGCCTGCATATTCTCGGCAAGGTCGAGGAGCTGGCGGAGGCGATCGAGAAATTCACGCCGAAGATGATCGTCGGCGCAGGCGGCGCAAGCGACCGCCACACCGCTCTCGAAGTGGGCGAGGCGCGCCCCGATTACATCTTCTTCGGCAAGCTCGATGGCGACATCAAGCCGGAGGCGCATCCGAAGAACCTGGCGCTTGGCGAATGGTGGGCTTCGATGGTGGAGATCCCCTGCATCGTGATGGGCGGCACCGATATCGCCTCCGTGCTGCAGGTGGCCGAAACCGGTGCCGAATTCGTCGCCCTTCGCTCCGCCGTTTTCGATCACCCGGCGGGCACTGCGGCCGCTATCTCTGAAATCAACGCACTGTTGGACGAAAAAGCGCCACGGTTTGACGCTTGAAGGTCAGCATGCGCCTCAGATCCCGCCTGCTCATCACCGCTCCCGTCATCCTGTCCTGCCTTGCCGGCGGGCAAGAGGGCGTGCAGCCGGCGCTTGCGCAAGGAACCGAGCGCGCGGTGACCCGCCCGGTTCCGTCCGCGGCCGATCCCTTGCGCAAGGTGCCGGCCGATGGCGCTGACGCGACAAAGGACAAGGGTGCGGGTGAGGCCTCCGGCGCGCCGGATGGCGCGTCCGCCACAGCAGGTGATGATCCTTACCCGTCCTCCGGCGTGACGCTTTACCAGCGCATGGGCTCTGATCTGCCCGCCGTTCCACCGGAAAAGCCGTATCACGGCCCGATCGACGAGGCTTATGGCGCCTATCAGCGTGGCCGTTACATGACCGCCCTCGACAAGGCCCTGCCGCGTGCAGAAGCCGGCGACGCGGCAGCCCAGACGCTGGTCGCGGAAATGATGACCCGCGGGCTCGGCATCGTGCATGACGCGAAGGGTGCTGCCTTCTGGTATGGCGAAGCGGCCAAGCGCGGCGATCCGGCCGCGATGTTCCAGTATGCGCTGCTGCTGATGGAAGGGCGCAATGTGCCGCGCGACAAGGCGAAGGCAGACGATTACATGCGCCGCGCCGCCGAGGCCGGCAATGCATCGGCCCAGTTCAACTGGGGCCAGATCCTGGTGGCCGACAATCCCGGTGAAAAGGGCCTGAAGCTGGCGCTGCCGTTTTACGAGAAATCCGCCGAACAGGGCGTGGCTGACGCGCAATATGCCGTCTCGCAGCTCTATGAGGGGGTAAAAGACATTGCGCCGGAAAAGAAGGCCAAGGCCCGCGAATGGCTGCTGCGCGCCGCGAAGGCCGGCTATGATACGGCCCAGCTCGATGCCGGCATCTGGTTCGTCAACGGTGTCGGAGGCCCGCGCGACTACGAGCAGGGCTTCGAATGGCTGCGGATTGCCGCCACGCGCGGCAATGTGGTGGCGCAGAACAAGCTTGCGCATCTTTACATCTATGCGCTCGGCACCCGCCCCAACCCGGTCGAGGCGGCCAAATGGTATGTGCTGTCGCGCCGCGCCGGCCTTGCCGATCCGGTTCTTGAGGATTTTTACCTCGGCATCAATGAGGATCAGCAGAAACAGGCGATCGACGCGGCCAACCGTTTTCGCCGCGGCTGAGCCTTCGCCGGGGTGGCCGGTATTCACCCTAATGCCACCGATTGCGGCCTTATCCGGTCGCGTGACTTGAATTGTGCCTGCTTTTGTGGTTCTGAACGCGCCTATTCATGAAAGTTCAGATCGACGTTCGTTCCTGTTCGACAGGGACACCCGCCCTATACCCGCAAGGATCCCCCAATGGCTCGTTCAGCCCTTCTCAATGTCATGGTTCAGTCCGCCATCAAGGCCGGTAAGTCTTTGTCGCGTGATTTCGGCGAAGTGCAGAACCTCCAGGTCTCGGTGAAGGGCCCGGGCGATTTCGTTTCCCAGGCGGATCTGAAGGCTGAGAAGATCGTCCACGACGAGTTGATGAAGGCACGTCCCACCTATGGCTTCCTCGGCGAGGAAGGCGAGGAAGAGAAGGGCACGGACGGCGCGCATCGCTGGATTGTCGATCCGCTCGACGGCACGACGAATTTTCTGCATGGCATTCCGCAGTTCGCCGTCTCCATCGCATTGGAGCGCAATGGTGAAGTGGTGGCCGGCGTCATCTTCAATCCGGCAACGGATGAGCTGTTTACGGCTGAAAAGGGCGGCGGCGCCTTCCTGAACGATCGCCGCATCCGCGTCGGCGCACGCCGAGTTCTGTCCGATTGCGTCATCGGCTGCGGTGTTCCGCATCTGGGCCGCGGCAACCACGGCAAGTTCCTGGTGGAACTGCGCCACGTGATGGGCGAAGTGGCCGGTGTGCGCCGCTTTGGCGCCGCCGCGCTCGATCTCGCCTATGTGGCGGCCGGCCGTCTCGACGGTTTCTGGGAAGTCGGTCTTTCCCCGTGGGATATGGCTGCAGGCCTTGTCATCATCCGCGAAGCGGGCGGCTTTGTCAGCGACCTCAAGGGTGGCAACGACATGATGGACGCAGGAACCGTTGTCGCCGGCAATGAGCTGATCCAGAAGCAGCTCGTGGAAGTGACCAACCGTCCCGTGCCCACCCGTTGATCGGGCATTCCTCGCTTCTGCGGTGAATGAAGGGTAAAAGCCTTGGGGCTTGCGACGATTTCCGAGTGGCCATCACTTCAATTCGTCTTATTTTTGCACTAGCCTCCGCCGCGTTGTAAAGCGAAAGAGGCAGCGGCACATGGCGAACGAGACCCTTGGGGATGTGAACGGTTCAGAGCTGGCACCCCGTCCACAGGCCTACAAGCTGTCCAATCCGGTGCCCTTCCTTTGGACGATGATGATCTTCCTGATCATCGTCGGCTTCATCGCCGCCATCCTCTACCGGCAGGCGCATGCCGCCTTCATGACCAATCCGGGCCTGAATGGCCTGATCGTCGGGGTTCTGGCGATCGGTATCCTGCTGATCTTCCTGCAGGTTGCGAGCCTTATCCCGGAAGTGCGCTGGTTCAACTCGTTCCGCGCCGCCGGCAGCGCTGATCGCGTCGGGCGCGATCCACGGCTTCTGGCGCCGATGCGCTCGCTTCTCGGGCGCAGCCAGCGGCTGGCGCTGTCGACCAACATGCTGCGCTCCATTCTTGATTCGATCGGAACCCGGCTCGACGAATCGCGCGACATCTCGCGTTATCTGATCGGCCTTCTGGTCTTTCTCGGCCTGCTTGGCACCTTCTGGGGCCTCATCGGCACGATCGGCTCGATCAGCGAGGTTATCCGCGGGCTCGATCCGAGCTCCGGCAACAACAACGATATCCTGTCGGCGCTGAAGACCGGGTTGACAGCGCCGCTGTCCGGCATGGGCACGGCGTTTTCCTCGTCGCTGCTGGGTCTCTCCGGCTCGCTGATCCTCGGGTTCCTCGATCTCCAGGCCGGCCGCGCCCAAAACCGTTTTTACACCGAGCTGGAAAACTGGCTCTCCTCCGTCACGGAAGTGAGCGCGGAATTGCCGGTGGCAAGTGCTGCGACCGTCGATGGCGCGGGCGAAGACCTGCGGCGTGTGGCTGAGCAGCTGCGCAAGCTGATCGCCTCCCAGTCGAAAACCGAAGCCGCGCAGAACGAGCGTTCGCTTGCCGCGATGAACAGCCTTGCCGAAGGCATCCAGGGGCTGGTCAAGAACATGCGCAACGAACAGCAGATGCTGCGTGACTGGATCGAGGCGCAGCAGGAGGAATCGAAGGCCATGCGCCGCACGCTCGACCGCCTGTCCGACAAGATCGGGGGGAAGTAAGCGATGGCGCTCGGCCGCAACCGCCGGCGCGAACGCGGCGTCGATTACTGGCCAGGCTTCGTCGACGCGCTGTCGACGCTGCTTCTGGCCATCATGTTCCTGCTCACCGTCTTCGTGCTCGCCCAGTTCATTCTGGGCCGCGAGATTTCCGGTCGCGACACGGTTCTGAACCAGCTCAACAGCCAGATTGCCGAGCTGACCCAGCTTCTGGCTCTGGAAAAAAGCGGCAAGCAGGATGCCGAGGACACGCTTGCCAACCTGCAGGCCTCGCTGACGCAATCGGAAACCGAACGGTCCCGCTTGCAGGCGCTTCTGGACCGCGGTGCCGGCTCCAGCGATGCGGCGAATGCGAGGGTCGGCGCGCTGACCGAACAGCTGTCGCAGGAACAGCAGGCCAGCGCCCGGGCCATGAGCCAGGTGGAACTGCTCAACCAGCAGATCGCCGCCCTTCGCGCCCAGATCGCCGCTGTCGAACAGGCGCTTCAGGCGTCTGAAGCCAAGGACCAGTCGTCGCAGGCGCGCATTTCCGATCTTGGACGACGCCTCAACGTCGCGCTTGCCCAGCGCGTGCAGGAGTTGAACCGCTACCGCTCCGACTTCTTCGGACGCTTGCGCGAAATCCTCTCGGACCGCCAGAACATCCGCATTGTCGGCGACCGCTTCGTCTTCCAGTCGGAAGTGCTGTTTCCGGTCGGCGGCGCCGATCTCGATGATGCCGGCCGCGCCGAGATGGACAAGCTTGCGACTGCCATCCTTGAACTGGCGCAGGAAATCCCGCCGGAAATCAACTGGGTGCTGCGCGTCGATGGCCATACCGACAATGCACCGCTCTCCGGCGCCGGCCGTTACCGCGACAACTGGGAGCTTTCGTCTGCCCGCGCCACATCGGTGGTCAAATATTTGATTTCCCGGGGCGTTGCGGCAAACCGACTGGTAGCCGCAGGCTTTGGGCAGTATCAGCCGATTGCCGAGGGAGACACGCCGGAAGTGCGTTCGCAGAACCGGCGCATCGAGCTGAAGCTGACGGAACGGTAATCCGCGCCGTCAGCCTCGAGCGGGTTGCCGGGATCAATCCATCTGCACGTTGGCGTTCTTGACGACAGGCGTCCATTTGGCGATCTCGTCCTTCACATGCGCGGCCAGCGCTTCCGGCGAGGAGGCGACGATGGTGGCACTGAATTCCTTCATGCGTTCCGCCACCGCCGGATCTGCCATCGCCACCTTGGCGGCAGCATTCAGCCGGGCGACAACCGGCTGCGGCGTCTTGGCCGGCGCAAACAGCGCGTTCCAGGTGTAGGTCTCGTAGCCCGGAATGCCGGATTCGGCGATGGTCGGGACATCCGGGAAGGATGGCGCACGTTGCGGCGTGGTGACGGCCAGCGCCCGGAGCGTGCCGGCCTTGATATGGCCGGAGGAGGAGGGCAGGTTGTCGAACATGATCGGCACCTGATTGGCGATGACATCGTTGAGCGCCGGGCCGGAGCCCTTGTAGGGCACATGCTGCATGCTGACGCCGGCCATGCTCTTGAACAATTCACCCGACAGATGCAACGGCGTGCCATTGCCGGACGATGCATAGGCATATTTGTCCGGATCGGCCTTCAGGAGCGCCAGCAATTCCGGAACCGTCTTTACCGGCAATTGCGGATTGACCACCAGAACGTTCGGCACGACGACGAGAAGCGAAACCGGCGCGAAATCCTTCTCTGCATCATAGGGCTTCTGCTTGAGGATCAGCGGATTGAGCGCATGGGTGGCAACGGTGCCCATCAGGATCGTATAGCCATCCGGCTGTGCGGTCGCGACGTTTCCGGCCCCGAGACTGCCACCGGCGCCGGCGACATTCTGCACGATGACCTGCTGGCCAAGATCGGTGGACATGCGCTGCGCAATGATGCGTGCCACGACATCGGTGGACCCGCCCGCCGCAAAGGGCACGACGAGCGTTATCATGCGATCGGGAAATTCCGCCCGGGCAGAGCCGGCGGCAAGCAGCCCGGCAAAGACGGCGGCTGCGGCAATCGATTTCAACAGTGACATGGAAACTCCTCCCAGAGATGACGACATGTTGCCATCTCACAATGGAGGGAAAAGGTGTCGCGCACAATGTTCCCGTGAGGGGCATGTGCGGGGGGGAGCGCCGCCCGCAATGTCCGGGGGCACTCGGCGCCCCCGCATCGCCTGACGACCTTACTGAGCTGCGATAAAGCCTTCCATGCCGGCATCGAACTGCAGGCGGGCAAGGTTGGCATAGAGCCCGCCACGCGCCACCAGCTGGCTGTGGCTGCCTTCCTCGACAATCTGCCCGCTATCCATGACCAAGATCCGGTCGGCCTTCAGCACGGTCGCAAGGCGGTGGGCGATGACGATCGTGGTGCGGTCCTGCATCAACCCGTCGAGCGCCTTCTGCACCAGCGTTTCGCTTTCGGCGTCGAGTGCCGAGGTTGCCTCGTCGAGGAGGAGAACCGGGGCATCCTTCAGGATGGCACGGGCGATCGCGAGGCGCTGGCGCTGGCCGCCGGACAGCGTCACGCCGCGTTCGCCGGCCATGGTGTCATAGCCCTGGTCGAGCTTGGTGATGAACTCGTCGGCCTGGGCGGCAATGGCGGCCTGGCGCACCGCCTCGCGGCTTGCCTCCGGCCGACCGAAGGCAATGTTGTCATGGATCGAGGCGGCAAAGATCGTCACGTCCTGCGGCACGATGGCCAGCCGCGCCCTAAGCTCCGACAGCTTGGCCTGACGCAGGTCGACGCCATCGAGCCGGATGGCGCCTGCCGTCGGATCGTAGAAGCGCATGAGAAGCGACAGCACCGTGCTCTTGCCGGCGCCGGACGGGCCGACGATCGCCACCGTTTCGCCCGGGTGGACGGTAAAGGAAAGGTCGTTGAGGGCAATCCCGCTCACCCGGGAGGGGTAGGCGAAGGAGAGCCTATCGAACACCACCTCGCCACGCGCCGGGGCAGGCAGCGCTAGCGGCGTCTGCGGATCGCGAATGGCCGGCACCTCGCGCAGGAGTTCGGTCAACCGTTCGGCGGCGCCACCGGCCTGCGAGAGTTCGCCCCAGACTTCCGACAACTGTCCGAGCGAGCTTGCGGTAATGACGGAATAGAGCACGAACTGGCCGAGCGTTCCCGCGCTCATCGTGCCGGCAAGAACGCTCTGCGCGCCATACCAGAGAACGCCGACAATGCTGCCGAAGATGAGAAGGATGGCAAAGCCGGTGAGCAGCGCCCGCGACCGGATGGCCGTGCGGGCGGCCTGGTAGGCCCGTTCGACGGCGTCTTGATAGCGGGCGGAAGCGGCCTTTTCAGCGCCAAACGCCTGTACCGTGCGGGTGGCCGCGATGGTTTCGGAGGCAAAGGCGGAGGTTGCGGCCAGCCTGTCCTGCGCCGCGCGCGAACGTCCGCGCACCGAACGGCCAAAGCCGACCAGCGGAAACACGATGAGCGGGATCGCCCCCAGGACCAGCGCCGACAGTTTTGGACTGGTGAAGATCATCATCGCCATGGCGCCGAGACAGAGAATGATGTTGCGCAGCGCCTGTGATGCGGCCGATCCGAAGGCGGACTTGATCTGCGTCGTATCGGCCGTCAGCCGCGAGACGATCTCGCCCGACTGGTTGACGTCGAAGAAGGAGGGCGACAGCGACGCCACGTGCGAAAACACCTCGCCGCGCAGATCCGCCACCACTCGTTCGCCAATCGTGATGACATAGTAATAGCGCAGCGCGCTCGAGATCGCGAGCATGGCGGCAAGCGCCAGCAGCATGGCGAAATAGCTGTTGATGAATGTCCCGTCGGCGGCGGCAAAACCGTGGTCGATCATGCGGCGCACGGCAAGCGGCAGGGCGAGCGTCGTGCCGGCGGCAATGGCCAGGAAGGCGCAGGCCGCCATCACCATCCGCTTGTAGCGCAACACGTAAGGAATCAGCCGCCAAAGGGGCTGCGGAGAACGGCGTTTCTTGTCGTTTGTGGTCTGACTATCGCTCACGATGGCCCCGTATTCTGGCCCTTCAAGTGCGGGCGCGGGTACTTGTGCTTTGGGAGACCTTCCTGTATAGGCTCCGCATCGAATTGGGAAGCCGTGGCCGGTCCGGTCTGCGGCTTCATTTATGGGACAGGGTCTCTCGCTGCAATTGCGACAAATGGACCCCGCAGCAGGAAGAGTGACATGAAGGCCAATATCCATCCGGAATACCACAAGATCAAGATCGTCATGACCGACGGCGAAGAGTACGAAACCTACTCCACGTGGGGTTCGGAAGGCGCTGTCATGAACCTTGAAATCGACAGCAAGTCGCATCCGGCCTGGACCGGCGGCAACCAGCAGCTGATGGACCGCGGCGGCCGCGTATCCAAGTTCAACAAGCGTTTCGGCGGCCTCGGCCTCTGATCCGCCTCATCGGGCTTGTCCCGGTGCAGCTGGCATGATGTATTTGAAACCGTCCGGGGATGATGTCTTCGGGCGGTTTTTTCGTTTCCACATCCGTGTTCCCGCCGGCTTTTGAAAGCCTGCGATGCGTAGTCTTGAGGTTTTTATGCTGTCCTTTTCCCGTCTTGCCGCGTCCGCCGCTCTGTCCATTTGCCTGCTCGCGGTCGGCACGTCGTCTGCCTTCAGCGGCCAGGCGCGGTTCCTCATGGATGCGCAAACCGGCAAGGTGCTTGAGTCGGATCATGCAGACGAGCTGAACTACCCCGCGTCGCTCACCAAGATGATGACGCTCTATCTCACCTTCGAGGCGCTGCATCAGGGCCGTCTCAGCTGGGACCAGAAGGTGGTGATGTCGGAAAACGCCAATAACAAGGAGCCGTTCAAGTTCGCCGTCGGCGCTGGCCGCACGATCACCGTGCGCGAGGCGGTGCTGGGGATGGTGGTGCTCTCGGCCAATGATGCGGCCGTGCTGATGGGCGAGACGCTCGGCGGTTCGGAAGCCGGTTTTGGCGTTCTGATGACCCAAAAGGCGCATCAGCTCGGCATGTCGAAGACCGTGTTCCGCAATCCGGCGGGCCTTCCCGACCCTGAGCAGGTGACGACGGCTGAAGACATGGCCAAGCTTGGTCTGGCGCTGATGCGCGACTTTCCCGAGGAGTTCAAGCTCTTCTCCAATCGCACGATCAACTTTCGCGGCATGAAGCTGCGCGGTCATAACGGCGTGCTGAACGCCTATCCGGGCGCAAGCGGCATCAAGACCGGCTATACGGATGCCTCCGGCTATAATCTCGTGACCTCCGTCGATCGCGCCGGCCATCACCTGATTGGCGTTGTCCTCGGCGGCAAAAGTGCGGGCGAGCGCGATGCCGACATGATGGCGATGATGGACCGGCATCTGCCGGCGGTGGTCAAGCCGGCACCGGTGGCCGCCAAGGCGCCGGGAACGAAGACGGTTTCGGTCGACACCGTAAAGCCGAAGACCTGAAAGGGGAGGCGGCGTCCCACTGCAGAGAGAGAAAGAATCAAAAAAGCGGGCCGGGCCCGCTTTTTTCGTAGTCCCGCACCCTATGCCAGCTTAGCTGGTGAACGCTGTGCGCAGGAGATCGAGCTGGGCGCGGACGCTGTTTTCGTTGTCGGGCACGATGGTGTCGTTCGGGCGGTAGATTTCCCGGTCGAGAATGGCCACGCGGTTCTGCAGGCGAAGCGAACGCTCGACGAGATCGCGGAAGGCTTCCGGCAGGTCGCCCCAGCCCGGTGCCATGCGATCGACGTTGAAGCCGTCGAGGCGCACCTTGCTCTTTTCCGACAGGACCTGGTCCTGGCTCATTTCGCCGTTGTTCACGGCTCGCTGCAGCAGAAGCCAGGATGCCATCTGCATCAGGCGTGTCGTCAGGCGCATGGATTCGGCCGCATAAAGCACCGTTGCAAGGCGCGGAAGCACTTTCGAGGCAGCGCGGCCGGGACCGTCGAGATAGGCCGCGGTCTCTTCCACCAGCGACATGCCCTCCGCATACAGAGCCTTGAACTGCGACGAGTTAGCGGCGCGGCCGGCGAAACTGACGGTATTCAATACCTGTTCTGACATCGAGATTATCCTGCTAACGCATTCACTTGTTCAGCAATGACGGAAGCGGGCAAAAAGTTCCGCGCCCCGCCGTTCATGCCCAGAAGATGATACCACTAGCGGAAATCCGCAAGGCAATTCTTAAGGAAGGGTTAATTCCCACAGTTTCCACAAGGACATAAAAAAAGAGCCGCAAAAGCGGCTCTCAAGGTAAAACAGGGAGAATCAGACCAATTCGCCGACTGGAGAAACCGTCTGAGCCCGGCAGAACCGGACAGCTGCATAATTACCGGAAATGCTTAATATCCACTTAAAGCGCGCCTCAGCAGCAAAGGCGAGCGCCGTTGCCCGGCGAACGCGGGTCAAAGCTTGAACAGCTGGTCCGCAGCCTTGCGGCCCGCCTCCTTCGTCTTGCGTTCCGCCAAAAGACGCTGGATTTCCGCTTCAAGAAGCGCCACACGCAGGTCGATCTCCTCGACCGACAGCAGCGACAGATCGCTGCCGATCTCGTGCTGTGACGGCTTTTTCGGGCGGTCGTCGTCAAAGAGGCCCATCGTTTTTTGTCCTTTAGCGCCAGAAGTCCGGAATGGTTTCGGTGAGGCGCGGACCGATGCGCAGAGGCGCGATCTTTTCCGCAAGCCCCGTCGTGTCGGAGATTTCAACGCCGACGCCGCAGATGGTCGCCGGGCCGCTGGCTGCCTCGAAACGGCCCTTCGGCATCTTGGAAATGAACCGGTTGAGCGGCTCTTCCTTTTCCATGCCGAGCGACGAATCGTAATCGCCGCACATGCCGGCATCCGACATATAGGCCGTGCCGCCGTTCAGGATCTGGTGGTCGGCGGTCGGTACATGCGTGTGGGTGCCGACCACGAAGCTTGCGCGCCCATCGACGAAATGGCCAAAGCACTGCTTTTCGCTGGTTGCTTCGGCGTGGAAGTCGAAGATGATCGCGTCCGCCTGTTCCTTCAGCGGGCAGGCGGCAAGGATCGCTTCGGCGCTTTTGAAGGGGTCGTCGAGTTCCGGATGCATGAAGACGCGGCCCATGACATTGGCGACGAGCACGCGCGCACCATTGCGGGCATAGAAGAGGCCCGAGCCGCGACCGGGCGTGCCGGCCGGGTAATTCGCCGGGCGCAAAAACTGATCGTGGCGGCCGGCAAAGCTCACGGCTTCCTTCTGGTCCCAGACGTGGTTGCCGGTGGTGACCACGTCAGCACCGGCGTTGACGGTTTCGAGAAAAATGTCCTCGGTAATGCCGAAGCCGCCAGCGGCATTTTCGCCGTTGACGATGACGAAATCGAGTTTGAGGTCGGAGACGAGGCCGGGCAGGCGATCCCAGACGGCCGTGCGGCCCGTCTTGCCTACCATGTCACCGAGAAAAAGAAGTCGCATGCCGATCCGATCAAGGGTTGAAGCGTCGAAGGCCGCTTTCGGTCAAGACCGCGTGCAGCCGGACATCATGGGTTTCTGCCGGAACAGATGCCACTTCCTGACAATCGAAGGCAATGCCGATGAGGCGCGGAGAGAGGCCTTTTCTGTGCAAACGGTCAATGGCGCGGTCATAATAGCCGCCACCATAGCCGATGCGCTGGCCTTTGCCGTCAAAGGCGGCGAGCGGCACCAGCATCAGGTCGGGGTCGAGCACGGCCGCTTCCGGTCCCGGCCCATAGGTGCCAAACCCCATCGGCACCAGTTCTGCGCCGGGAAGAAGCTCGCGAAAGACGATGGTTTCCTTGTCGAGGATGACGGGAAGGGCAATGCGGGCACCGCTCTGCCGGAGCGTCGAGAGCAGCGGCCGGATATCGGCTTCCGAGCGGATCGGCAGAAAACCGGAGACGACGGCAAACGCCTCGTCCCGCAGCGCGGCGCTGCCATGATCGGCGATGGCGAGGCTTTTTTCGATGCGCTCGTCCGCTGACAGCGCGTCGCGCTCAAGAAGCGTCTCCTTGCGCAGCTGCGCTTTTTCCGCGCCGCTTCCGCTCATGCGTCCTCGGCCAGTTTGCGCACGAGCAGCTTGTCGATGCGCCGGCCGTCGAGGTCGATCACTTCGAAGGACCAGCCGTTCCAGATAAAGCTTTCGCCAAGTTGCGGCAGGTGCTTCAATTCATCGAGCACGAAGCCGGCGACGGTTTCGTAATCGGGATCGTCCTTCATGGTAAAGCCCATCTGGTGGGCGAACTCGTCAACCGGCATCCAGCCGGCCACCAGATAGGAGCCATCCTCGCGCAGCACAACGGCCGGCTCCTCGATATTGTCTTCCTCGAAGACGCCGGTGATGGCTTCCAGGATGTCGCCGGAGGTGACGATGCCTTCGAAATGACCGTATTCGTCATAGACCAGCACCATCTGCGCGGATGTGCGGCGAAGGCCCTGGATCACGTCGATGGCACCGGTCAGGTCGGAAACAACCGGCGCCTCGCGCATGCGGTTGCGGATATCGAGGTCGAGCCCCTGGGCGATGGCCTCATAGGCATCCTTGACAAACAATACCCCGAGGATTTCGTCGGAGGAACCGTTGCGGACCGGAAGACGGGAGCGCTGCGTGTTGCGCAGCTGTTCGCGGATCTCGGAAAGGTCATCCTCGATGTCGATCACCTCGACGTCGCGGCGTGGCGTCATCAGGCCGCGCGCCGTGCGGTCGGCGAGGCGCATGACGCCGGAAATCATCGCCGATTCTTCCGATTCGATGACGCCTGCGCTATGGGCTTCGGCCAGAACGCTGCGGATTTCCTCATCCGTCACCCGGTCGTCGGACTGGCCCTGCTGGCCGAGAAGCCGCAGCACGGCCCGTCCGGAGGCATCGAGCAGCCAGACGAGCGGCAGCGACACTTTCGACAGCACGACCATCGCTGGTGCCACACGGGCCGCGACATTTTCCGGCGCACGCAGCGCGATCTGCTTGGGCACCAGTTCGCCGAGGATCAGCGACAGGTAGGTGATGGCAACGACAACCGTGCCGACCCCAAGTCCGTCGGAAAGGGCAGGAGAGAGCCCCTGCGTCTGCAGCCAGCCGGCAAGGCGCGCGCCAAGCGTGGCGCCGGAAAAGGCGCCGGACAGCACGCCGACCAGCGTGATGCCGATCTGGACGGTGGACAGGAAGCGGCCGGGGTTTTCGGCAAGGCGCATCGCCATGGTGGCGCCCTTATTGCCCTGTTCGGCCATCATCTTCAGGCGGATGGGGCGCGAGGAGACAACCGCCAATTCCGACATGGCAAGAACGCCGTTCAGAATGGTAAGGCAGACGACAATCAGAATTTCGGTTAACAAGAGACACTCTTCGGTTACAGTCAAGGACCATGGCCGCACGACACGCGGCGATCCCGGATCAGCACGCTAACCGGCTGATCCTGCCGGCCACAACCCACGGAAACAGCGGTTGACGGGGTGGCAGGCTGACGTTGCGGCAATCTTAACGGTCAGGTCCTGCCATTGCAACAGGATCAGCCGGCATCGGCGGCCAATTCGAGGCTTAGCTCTGCTCGCGTGCCGACAGCGGAGGGCACGTAACGGATGGCCGACCCAAGCGTGGCGGCCATGGAGCGCACGATGCGGCTGCCGAGACCGGTGCCTTTCGGGCTCGATCCTTCCACCAGCCCGACGCCGTCATCCTCGACGGCAAGCAGCGCCTGATTGTCGCCACTTCGGGTGAGCATGACGCGCACCTCGCCCTCGACGCCGGCCGGATAGGCATATTTGATGGCATTGGTCAGAAGTTCAGTGACGATCATGCCGACGGATACGGCACGGTCTGAGGTCAGCGAGACCGGCTCGGCTTCAAGCCGGATCGACGGCCCCTGGCTTTCGATATTGACCGAGCTTTGCACCTCCTGCACGAGCGTGCCGAGGTATTTGTCCATCTCGACATGGCGCACGTCGTCGGAGGTGTAGAGGCTGCGGTGCATGCCGGCGATGGCGGAAATGCGCGCCTGCGTTTCCGACAGCGCCTCGCGCACCGTCTCGTCACGGCTGTTGGTAGCCTGCAAACGAATGAGGGCCGCCACCAGCGCAAGGCTGTTGGCGACACGATGGTTGACTTCCGCCAACAGGACCTCGGCTCGTTCCTTGCCGAGGCGGATCTCCTGCTCGGCGCGCTCCTTGGCGCGGCGAAGCTCGGCGGTGGCAATCGCATGGGCCAGCGCACTGTCCATCAGCGACCAGAATTCGTCGCCCACGGTCTTGATGACATAGTCCGATGCGCCGTTCTTCAGCGCGTCCACGGCAATCGTCGCTTCGCTGGAACCGGTGACATAAATGGTCGGAACGACCCGTCCGCGGGCGTTGAGGGCCTTCAGAATGTCGAGCCCGGTTTCGCCGCGCAGATAATGATCGAGCACCACCGCATCGAACTTGCCCGCATCCAGGGCCGCCAGACAGCTTTCACTATCAACGACATGGTGCACGGTGTAGCCGACGCGACCGAGAGACCGTTGCGCGAGGCGCCCGAGCGCCACGTCATCGTCAACATATAGGATGGTCTTCTGCGGCATCGGCTCCACGGGACGTTCAGGGTATTTGCATGACGGAGAAGAACAGGCCCAACTGCCGGATGGCATTTGCAAAGCTGTCGTAATCCACCGGCTTGGTGATGTAAACATTGGCGCCCATGTCATAGCAGCGCTGGATTTCCCGCTCGTCATCCGTCGTCGTCAGGATCACCACCGGCAGCCGCTTGGCATGCGCGTTGGATTTCACCTTTTCCAGGATGTCGATGCCAGACATGTCCGGCAGGTTGAGATCGAGAAGGATCAGCATGTAGCGGTTCTGGATATTGTCGCCGCTGCGGTCCGCACCCAGAATGTAGTCGAGGGCCGCGTTGCCATTGGTGAACGGCACGATCTCGTTGTTGACGCCGGCGCGGCGCACGTTCTTCTCGATGAGGCGCGCATGGCCCTCATCATCTTCGACCATGACGATCGTCACTTCGCGACCTGCTGCCTTCATGCCCCATCACTCCTGACATACTGGGATAAATCCATCGGCAGGCGGATGATGAAGGTCGATCCGCCGCCGAGCGTGGAGGAGACCGTAATTTCCCCGCCTAAATTTCTGACTAATGATCGCACATGTGCAAGGCCAATTCCTTCGCCGGGGCTGTTTTGCAGGCCGGAGCGGCGAAAAAGCTCGAAAACACGCTCGTGATCTTCCGGTGCAATGCCGCGTCCGTTGTCAGACACCTCGATGCGCAGCGCGTTCCGGCCGACGGAAAAGGCCCGCACGGTCAGATTGAGCGCGCGGGTAGGGTCCTTGTATTTGACCGCATTGTCAAACAGGTTGCCGAAGATCTGTTCCAGCGAGAAGCGGTCGGTGATCAGCGGACGGGCCGCCGCAACCGCGATCGACACCTCGCCGCCGCCTTCTGTCACCTGATGATTGATGCTGTCGGCGGTGGCTTCCAGCAGCGACTGCAGGTTGACGGGCTCCGGCTTCAGTTCGCGCCGGCCGTCGCGGGAAATTTTCAGGATGGCGTTGATGAGGCCGTCCATTTTCTTCGTCGAGGAGCGAATGAACGAGATAGCTTCCGGCAGGTCTTCCTCCACCGCAAGACGGGCCTCGCGCAGTTCGTCGTCACGCAGGGTTTCTGTGTTCTCTGCAAGCACGTAGGTGCGGATGGATTTCAGCGTCTGTTCCAGCTCGCTGGTAAAGCCCATGATGTTGACGAGCGGGGCGCGCAGGTCGTGCGAGACGATATAGGCATAGCGCTGAATCTCCCGGTTGGCCTGGATGAGGTCGTCGGTGCGCTCGTTGACGCGCTCCTCGAGCCCGGCATTCAGTTCCTCCACCTCGCGGTGCGCGCGCGACAGCTCGCGCACATGCTGCATGACGACGGCGATGGCGCCGCCGACAACGGCCATGATCACCAGGCCGCCGCCGATGGTGAACCATTGCAGCATCGAGGCGACGTCGCGCAGTTCCTGCACGCCGGCCGTCAGCTTGCGGTCGAGATCGCTGATCAGGCCGGCAAGCTTGCTGCTGATGTCCTCCATCATCTTCTGGCCGCGGGCATCGCGCACGATGTCGATCGCAGCGTCGAACTTGCCGCTGGTGGCCAGATCGACCGTCGATTTCATCTCGTTGAGCTTTTCGGCGAGAAGCGCGTCGAACTCGTCCATGGAGAAGCGCACGGCGGTCTGGGCGGTATAGGCTTTCTCCAGCCGTTCCCGCTGCTCGGCCATGCCCTCAGTGGCGGCCGTGTAGGGCTTCAGGAAGCTTTCGTCGCCGGTGATCAGATAGCCGCGCTGGCCGGCTTCCGCCGAGCGCAGATAGAGCATGGTATCGGCCGCGGCACTGCGCAGCGCGCGAAGGCGCACCACGTCATCGAAATAGGTCTGCGTCATGCGCGACAGCACGACGGACGAAACGACGATGGCGGCAAGAACGGCTGCGCCAATGATGAGCATCAGCAGCGACGAGCGTGCAAACTTGGAATTTGAAAATGGCATGGTACGCGAAAAACCTGTCCCCTGGTTGCGGGAAATGGGTCAGTACCCGCGCCTTTCAAGGGGCCGCAGCCAAAAGCCCTGTGTTTTTCATGCATTTATCGACAGAACGGGCCGAGCCGCTATTTCGCGGGAGTCCCGTCAAGGGTCGCCATGGCACTCCAGCAAGTGAAGGACTGCCGAGCTGCGCAAAAACCTGCTGACAGGCGAGAAGCTTTTGACCAGGAGGAGGGAAGGGTGCGATCCACGGCGACCGATGGATGTTTACGATCCTGGGTGCCTACAAACGTAGGTGGGCGCCATATGTCCAAGCCCACGGGCCTGGTCAGGGACAGCTCCCTTTGGATCGAGTATGGCCCCAGGGATTGTGGTTCCTGTCGGGAAGCGCAGACCGCATCAGCAATATAGGCGAGGAACGATGTCGCCGCCAGTGGTCCGGACGTTAATTCGTCGGTGCCTGCGGGCGGGCGTTGAGTTTTGCGGTAATACCGTTCAAGCGGGCGGCGAGTTCGCCGATGGCGGCGGCGATGGCCTGCTCGCTCTGCAGCTGTTGCTCGACGGCGCCTTCGCGGCTGTGGCGCAGCCCGACAAGTTCGTTTTCAAGCGCTGCGAGGCGTCGTTCGGCTTCGGTCAGTTCATCCATCACCATGATGCCGGCCATGACGGTGACACGCAGGTCTCCGATTTCGCCGAACTGGCTTTTGAGGTGGCCGACATAGCGGTCGAAACGCGCGGCGAGATCTTCCAGATGGCTTTGCTGCCCTTCCTCGCAGGCCATCCGGTAGGCCTTGCCGTCGATCATCACTGTGACTTGCGCCATGCGGTTACTCTACCCTCTACCTGACTGCCTTACCGGTCGAGAACGGCGCGGATGGTTTCCATGGCCGTCACCAGGCGGCGGGAGACCTCGCGGTTGACCTCCTCCAGCCGGTTCGCGCGAAATTCCGACTGGTCGAGTTCCTGTGCAAGACGTGCGCGATCGGCATGGACGCGACGCACTTCGTTTTCCACGTCGCCCGCTTCCCGTTGGCGTTCAACGCGCATGTCTATGGCGTTTTCCAGGCCGTTCACGGCGTTGCGAAGCTCGGACAGGGCTGCATTCAACGTTTTTTCCACGGCATCCTGCTGGTACTCAAAGGCCCGCCAGGGCAGTCACGAATCGTGATGACCCGCTGTGTGGTCTGCCTTCTACAGTAAGCGTGGCGGATGAGGCGGTCAATCAACCCGGCAGGGGGCGGCATCGCTTACCTGTGGATCGCGTTGTTTTGCACTGTTTTTTCGGCCTGGGCCTCCCATCGGGCGCGTCGTGCGGCCCGTGATCCGACGGAGGCGCCATATGTCGCGGGAACGGATCGGGGAACATGCCGTTTGTTGACTTGGCCGTCGCACCTGATAAGGATCGACCGCGCCTCATTTGGTCCTTCAACAGGACCGCGATTGACACTGCGAACCAGCGGGCTAGCCATGACCTCTCCAGAAAAACATAACCGGATGGCGAACGCGATCCGTTTCCTTGCCATGGATGCTGTCGAGAAGGCCAATTCCGGCCATCCAGGCTTGCCGATGGGGGCGGCCGACGTCGCAACCGTTCTGTTCAGCCGCTACCTGAAGTTCGATCCGAAGAACCCGCTCTGGCCCGATCGTGACCGCTTCGTGCTGTCTGCCGGCCACGGCTCGATGCTGATCTACTCGCTCCTCTATCTGACCGGATACGAGGACATGACGATCGAAGACATCAAGCAGTTCCGCCAGCTAGGGTCCAAGACCGCCGGCCACCCGGAATACGGCCACGTCTCCGGCATCGAAACCACCACCGGTCCGCTCGGCCAGGGTATCGCCAATGCCGTCGGCATGGCCATTGCCGAAAAGAAGCTCTCGACGGAGTTCGGCAGCGACCTGCAGAACCACCATACCTATGTTCTGGTCGGTGACGGCTGCCTGATGGAAGGCATCAGCCAGGAAGCCATCGCGCTTGCCGGCCACCTGAAGCTGAACAAGCTCGTGGTCTTCTGGGACAACAATTCGATTACCATCGACGGTGCCGTGTCGCTGTCGGACTCGACCGACCAGATCGCACGCTTCAAGGCCGTGCACTGGAACACGATCGAAGTTGACGGTCATAACCCGGACGAGATTGCCGCGGCCATCGAGGCTGCGCAAAAGTCCGATCGCCCGACCTTCATTGCGGCCAAGACCATCATCGGTTTCGGCGCGCCCAACAAGCAGGGCACCCACAAGGTTCACGGCAACCCGCTCGGCGCCGAAGAAATCGCTGCGGCCCGCAAGTCGCTGAACTGGGAATCGGAAGCCTTTGCCATTCCGGCCGACGTGCTGGATGCCTGGCGTCTGGCCGGCCTGCGCTCCACCAAGGCGCGCAAGGAATGGGAAGAGCGTCTGGCGGCCACGGCCTCTGAAAAGCGCGCCGAGTTCGTGCGCCGTTTTGCCGGCGACCTGCCGGGCGGCTTCGACAGCGCCATTGATGCCTTCAAGAAGAAGGTGGCCGCCAACAATCCGACGGTTGCCACCCGCAAGGCCTCGGAAGATGTGCTGGAAGTGATCAACGGCCTGCTGCCGGAAACCTTCGGTGGCTCGGCGGACCTGACGCCGTCCAACAACACCAAGACCAGCCAGATGACGTCGATCAGCCCGAACGACTTTTCCGGTCGCTACATGCACTGGGGCATTCGCGAGCATGCGACGGCGGCTGCCATCAACGGGATTGCGCTGCATGGCGGCCTCATTCCCTATTCCGGCGGCTTCCTGATCTTCTCCGACTACTGCCGCCCCTCGGTGCGTCTTGCCGCTCTCATGGGCATTCGCGTCGTGCATGTGTGGACGCACGATTCCATCGGCGTTGGCGAAGACGGACCGACGCACCAGCCGGTCGAACATCTCGCCGCACTGCGTGCCATCCCGAACCTTCTGCTCTTCCGCCCGGCCGATGAGACCGAAACGGCCGAGTGCTGGCAGATTGCGCTCAACCAGAAGCATCGCCCCTCGGGCCTGGCGCTCACCCGCCAGAACCTGATGCCGGTGCGCACCGAGTACGAGGAAAAGAACCTCTGCGCCAACGGTGCCTATGAACTGGTCTCGTCGAGCGATGCCAAGGTCTCGATCTTCGCGTCCGGTTCGGAAGTCGAACTTGCGGTGAAGGCCGCCCAGGCGCTTGAGGCGAAGGGCGTTGCAACCCGCGTCGTCTCCGTGCCCTGCGTCGAATTGTTCTTCGAGCAGAGCGAGGACTACCGCCGCGCGATCATTGGCCACTCGCCGGTGAAGATCGCCGTGGAAGCGGCCGTGCGCGAGGGCTGGGATGCCTTCATCGGCCATGATGGCGCCTTTATCGGCATGAAGTCCTTCGGGGCCTCGGGTCCGGCCAAGGAGCTGTACAAGCATTTCGGCATCACGGTCGAAGCCGTGGTGGCGGCTGCCGAAGCCAAGCTTTGAGTTGATCTAGGTCCAGGCAGCAGCGCCGCCTGCGCTTTAAAGTCCAGGTAACGGCGCGGCTGCCGCATCCATCTGGCGAGGCGCCGCCGGCGCCTCGCAGTTTCGATAAAAGCCCATTTTCGAGGGAGTGAATGCATATGACTGTCAAGGTTGCCATCAATGGTTTCGGTCGCATCGGCCGCAACGTCCTGCGCGCCATCGTCGAATCCGGTCGTACGGATATCGAAGTGGTTGCCATCAACGACCTCGGCCCGGTCGAAACGAATGCGCATCTGCTGCGCTACGACTCGATCCACGGCAAGTTCCCGGCTTCGGTCGAAGTCTCGGGCGACACGATCATCGTGGGCGGCGGCAAGCCGATCAAGGTGACGGCCGTTCGCAACCCGGCGGAACTGCCGCATGGTGAACTGGGCGTCGACATCGCGTTGGAGTGCACCGGCATCTTCACCTCGCGCGACAAGGCTGCCGCGCATCTGACGGCCGGCGCCAAGCGCGTCATCGTCTCGGCTCCGGCCGATGGCGCGGACCTGACGGTTGTCTTTGGCGTCAACCACGACAAGCTGACCAGCGAACACCTGGTCATCTCCAACGCCTCCTGCACGACGAACTGCCTCGTGCCGGTGGTCAAGGTGCTGGATGACGCGCTGGGCATCGATCATGGCTTCATGACGACGATTCACTCCTACACGGGTGACCAGCCGACGCTCGACACCATGCACAAGGATCTCTACCGCGCCCGCGCGGCAGCGCTCTCGATGATCCCGACCTCGACCGGCGCTGCCAAGGCCGTTGGCCTCGTTCTGCCCCACCTCAAGGGCAAGCTCGACGGCACCTCGATCCGCGTGCCGACCCCGAACGTCTCGGTCGTCGACTTCAAGTTCGTCGCCAAGAAGACGACCTCGGTCCAGGAAGTCAACGATGCCATCATCGCTGCCTCCAACGGCGCGCTGAAGGGCATCCTCGGCTATACCGACGAGCCGCTGGTGTCGCGCGACTTCAACCACGACAGCCATTCCTCGATCTTCGCGCTCGACCAGACGAAGGTTCTCGAAGGCAACTTCGTGCGCATCCTGACCTGGTACGACAACGAGTGGGGCTTCTCCAACCGCATGTCGGACACGGCCGTGGCGCTCGCCAAGACCATCTGATTGTCATCCGACGGATGAACGAGGGGGCGGCCGACCGGTTCGGCCGCCCTTTTGCGTTTGAAGAATTGCCGGTGAGCGGGGGGAGGGGCTCCCGCGTTCCGGCAGGCGGTTGCGCTTACATCCCATGGTGGCAAGAAAACCCGGCAGAGCCCGAGCTTTTTGGCGCTTCGCCCTTCTCTTGCCGGATTTGCTGATGCCTAATTGGCCATTGCCTGATTCCTTACGGCGCAAGTCGGACCAGCATTCTTTTTTACCTTCGCCCCTTTGCTTTGGGGCGGTGACGCGGCGCGAAGACGCAAAAGCCGTGCACGGGATTATTGCGACCGAAGACAAGCGTTGAGGCGGAAGGCGCGGCAAAAGACGGAGCGGAAAGGGGACTTTAGCCTTGGAGGCCTTTTATATCATCCTGCTGGTGGCAACGGTTCTGGTGCTGGCGGCCGCCTTTTCCAGCCTTCTTGCCTTCCGGTTCGGCGCTCCGCTGCTGCTTGTCTTCCTGCTGATCGGGCTTGTCGCCGGTGTCGATGGCATCGGCATCGAGTTCAGCAATTACCCCGTGGCCTATATGATGGGGTCGCTGGCGCTCGCCGTCATCCTGTTCGACAGCGGTTTCGGCACCTCGCTGCATGCCTTTCGCATTGCAGCCGTTCCCGCCATCACCATGGCCTCGCTCGGGGTGGTGCTGACGGCCTCCATCTTCGCCTTTGCCGCCTCGCTGTTTCTGGGAATGAGCTGGCTGGAAGGCCTGCTGCTCGGCTCCATCGTTGCCTCCACGGATGCCGCGGCCGTGTTCTTCCTTCTGCGCATCGGCGGTATCCATATCCGCGACAAGGTGCGCTCATCGCTCGAGGTGGAATCGGGCACAAACGACCCGATGGCGGTGTTCCTGACGATCGCGCTGGTGGAACTCATCAGCAGCGGCCACGGCGCCTCCGGCTTCAACCTCGATCTGCTGACCATGTTCGTCAAGCAGATGGGCCTCGGCGGCGCGCTCGGTCTTCTCGGCGGCATCATGATCGTCGCGGTACTGAACCGCCTGCCGGTCGACCGGGGGCTGGCTCCCATCTTCGTTCTGGCGCTGTCGCTTCTGGTCTTCTCCTTCACCGGCGCGGTCGGCGGCAGCGGCTTTCTCGCCGTCTATGTCGCCGGCATTTTTGCTGGAAACCGCAAGATCTTTGCCAAGGAGGCGATCACCCGTTTCCAGGACGGGCTGACCTGGCTTGCCCAGATCATCATGTTCCTGCTGCTCGGACTGCTTGCCACGCCCTCGCAGTTTCCGGCGATCCTCCTGCCGGCGATCGGCCTTGCGCTCTTCCTCATTTTCGTCGCCCGTCCGATTGCCGTGTGGCTGAGCCTTCTGCCCTTCGACTTCACCCAGCAGGAAATCGGCTTTGTCGCCTGGGTCGGGCTGCGTGGCGCCGTCTCTATCCTGCTCGGCATCATGCCGATCCTTGGCGGCATCGATGCGGGCCATGTCTATTTCAACACCGCCTTCATCATCGTGCTGGTGTCGCTTCTGGTTCAGGGCTGGACGATCAAGCCCGTGGCCGAACGGCTTGGCCTCATCATTCCGCCGCGGCTCGGTGAAGTGGACAAGGTGGAACTCGACCTGCCGGGCCGCGCCACCCACGAGCTGATTTCCTACCGCGTCATCAAGGACAGCCCCGTTCTGCGCGGCGAACGCATTCCGCGCTGGGCAACGCCGTCTCTCGTGGTGCGCGACGGACGCAGCATGCGCTATCAATATGCCGGGCGTCTGCGCGAAAACGATTACGTCTATCTCTTCATCGCGCCGGGCTATTCGCGCCTCCTCGACCGGCTGTTCGCCAGCCGTGCGCCGGTCGATGAAGACGATGCCGATTTCTTCGGCGCCTTTGCCATTTCCGCAAGCCGGCCCTCGCGGGAGCTCGATGCCGCCTATGGTCCGGGTCTCCTCACCGTTGCCGAACAGGCCATGACCATCGGCGATCTCATGACCTATCGTCTCGGCGGCAATGCGGAATATGCCGACCGCGTGCGCCTCGGCTCGATCATCCTGATCGTGCGAGATCTCGACGAGAGCGATCATATTCGTTCGGTCGGCATTTCGCTTGAACCGGTGGAGCCGGCCATCTCGCTGCCGATCTTCATCAACATGCGCGAAATCGCCCACCGGGTGCGCGACACCTTGCGCCGCTACCGGGGAAAGCCGACACCGGCCGCAACCGTTGCGCCTGCCTTGGCGATGGCCCCGGCGACACCGGAAACGGATCTCCCGCCGCCGGCAGGACCGGGTGAAAATCAGCCCTGATCGCCCCCTGTCCCGGCTTGCGTCGCCGGTCAGGTGGGGTATGGTCCGCATCGAAATGACAACCCTTCAAGATTGGATGCAGACCATGGCGGCTTTCAAGACCCTCGACGACCTTTCCGATATTGCCGGCAAGCGCATTCTCGTGCGTGTCGATCTCAACGTGCCCGTCTCCGATGGCAAGGTCAGCGACGTGACGCGCATCGAGCGCGTGGCGCCGACCATTCTGGAACTGTCGCGCAAGGGCGCCAAGGTCATCCTGCTGGCCCATTTCGGTCGTCCGAAGGGCGCAGCCGTCGCCGACATGTCGCTGAAGCTGATTGCACCCGCCGTCGAGGCCGTGCTTGACCATGCCGTGCTCTTTGCCGCCGACTGCATCGGACCGGCTGCCGCCGACGCCGTGGCCGGCATGGCCGATGGCGATATCCTGCTTCTGGAAAACACCCGTTTTCACGCCGGCGAGGAAAAGAACGATCCGGCCTTCACGAAGGCGCTCGCAGAAAACGGCGACATCTACATCAACGACGCCTTTTCCGCTGCCCACCGGGCGCATTCCTCGACGGAAGGTCTCGCCCATCTTCTGCCGGCCTATGCCGGGCGCACCATGCAGCAGGAACTGGAAGCGCTGGAAAAGGGGCTCGGCAATCCGGCGCGTCCGGTGGTGGCCATCGTCGGTGGTGCCAAGGTATCGACCAAGATCGATCTCCTGATGAACCTCGTAAAGCGCGTCGATGCGCTGGTCATCGGCGGCGGCATGGCCAACACCTTCATCGCCGCCCGCGGCACGAATGTCGGCAAGTCGCTCTGCGAGCATGATCTGGCAGACCTTGCCAAGAAGATCATGATCGAGGCGGCAGAGGCCAAGTGCGCCATCGTGCTGCCGGTCGACGGCGTCGTCGCCCGCGAATTCAAGGCCGGTGCCGCCCATGAAGTGGTTGATATCGAGGCCATCCCGGCCGATGCCATGGTGCTGGACGTCGGTCCGAAATCCATCGAGGTGATCGGCGGCTGGATCGAGAAGGCGCAGACGCTCGTCTGGAACGGCCCGCTCGGCGCGTTTGAAATCGAGCCTTTCGACGCTGCAACCGTGGCCGCAGCAAAGCTTGCCGCGGCCGAGACGAAAGCCGGCAAGCTGGTGTCCGTAGCCGGCGGCGGCGATACTGTTTCGGCGCTCAACCATGCCGGCGTCGCCGATGATTTCTCCTATGTCTCGACGGCGGGCGGCGCCTTCCTCGAATGGATGGAAGGCAAGGAACTGCCGGGCGTTGCCGTTCTGCAGAAGGGCGCTTAAGGCGCGACGCTTTAGCGCAGGCGGCGGCTTTTCCAAGTCCGCCGCCTGTCGATGCGAACAACTTTAAATTAATTTAGATATTTTAAACGATTGAAATAATTTCAATCGTTTCAAGCCTTAAGCGTAGGATTTCCCTCAAAAAAAACTTCTGTTATCCGCGAATGGTATTGAGAAATACGAACGCGTTGTGCACCGACTTAAGGGACAGGAGTGTAAGCATGGGGTACGCCAAGATGTTGGACAGGATGACGTCCGCGCCCGGATTTATCGCGGCGCTGGATCAGAGCGGTGGTTCAACACCCGGAGCCTTGCGTCTCTACGGCGTGTCCGAGACGGACTATTCCAGCGAAGAAGACATGTTCCGCCTGATGCACGCCATGCGCGTGCGCATCATGACGGCGCCGGCCTTTTCGAGTGACAAGGTCATCGGCGCCATCCTGTTCGAGCGCACGATGGACGGCGATGTCGATGGCGAGCCTGTGCCGACCTATCTCTGGCAAAAGCGGGGTGTCGTGCCCTTCCTCAAGGTCGACAAGGGCCTCAACGCGGAAGAAAACGGCGTTCAGACGATGAAGCCGATGCCGGATCTCGACGCTCTCCTCATTCGCGGCCGCGAAAAGGGGATTTTCGGCACCAAGATGCGCTCGGTGATCGCCCATGCCGACAAGACAGGCATCGCAGCGGTCGTGAAGCAGCAGTTCGACGTGGCCCGCCAGATCATCGCGCAGGGCCTGATGCCGATCATCGAGCCGGAAGTCTTGATCAAGAGCCCGACCAAGGCGGAGGCCGAAGCCATCCTGCGCGACGAGATTATCGCGGAACTCGACAAGCTACCGGCAGGCGTCACCGTCATGCTGAAGCTGACGATTCCGACGGTTGCCGATTTCTATGCGCCGCTCGTCGCCCACCCGGCGGTCGTGCGCCTCGTTGCCCTCTCGGGCGGCTACAGCACGGCAGATGCCTGCGAGAAGCTGACACACAATCACGGCATGATCGCCAGCTTTTCACGCGGCCTGACCGAGGGGCTGCGCGTGTCGATGAGCGACGAGGAGTTCAATACGAGCCTCGGCGCAACCATCGACCAGATCTACGGCGCAAGCGTCAACAAGGTCTGATTCCTCGTCTTTCTGGAGGAGGAGAAGGGTCGCCCTCTAAAAGGGGCGGCCCTTCACATTTTCTGATGGCTTTCGTCAAAAGCTTTGGCTGGTGGCGCAGGAGCGCCTGCGCTAGCCATGCCTTCCCAAAAAGACACCGGAGAGGCAGGTATGGGCAAGGCAGCGTTTGTGACCGTTGACGTTTTCACGCAGGAGCGGTTCAGCGGTAATCCGCTGGCGGTGTTTCCCGATGCGCGCGGCATCAGCGACGACGCCATGCAGAAGATCGCCGCCGAGTTCGGCTATTCGGAAATCACCTTCGTGCTGCCGCCGCAGGATCCGGCTCATGATGCGCGGGTGCGCATCTTTACCCCCACCGCCGAAATTCCCTTTGCCGGCCATCCGAATGTCGGCACGGCCTTCGTTCTCGGGCAGGAGAGCCACCTGTTCGGCCGCGCCATCGGCGATGTGCTGCGGTTCGAGGAGAAGGCGGGTCTGGTCGAGGTGGTGCTCGAGCGCGAGGAGGCCGCCGTGGTGGGCGCCACCATCCGTGCGCCGCAGCCGCTGACTGTCGGTGAGATGGTTCCACCAGAGATCATTCTTTCCTGCGCTAGTCTGCCGGATGGAGCCGTGCGGGTTGACAGTCATCCGCCGCGCGTCGTCTCGGTCGGCCTACCGTTTGTCGTGGCGGAGTTGAGCGATCTGGCAAGTCTTGCCCGTGCCCGGCCGAACCTTGCGGCCTTTGGCGATGCGGCCAAAAGCCACGGACCGTCGCCGCATGATTTTTCGCTGTTTCTCTACGTGCGCGACAGCGCCGATCCCTGGCATCTGCGCGCCCGCATGTTTGCCCCGCTCGACAATGTGCTTGAGGACCCGGCCACCGGCAGCGCGTCCGGCGCCCTCTCGGCCTTTCTCGCCGATCTCGACAGTGCGCCGGATGGTGCGTTTCACCTCACCATCGAACAGGGCGTCGAGATGGGACGCCGCAGCCTGATTGCGGTCACGGTCGACAAACTGGCCGGGGCTGTTCAGGAGGTGCGCATCGGCGGGCGCTGCGTCAGCGTCATGGAAGGGCATATCAGCGTTTGACGTGCATCTGCGGTGAGATTATGCCGGCGCCATCTCCAGCGCCCCGCAGATATCGCGGGCAACGGCATGCGCCTGCACGCGAATATCCGGCACGGCGGTGATTTCCCAGAATCGGCCGGCCGTCAGCGCGCCCACCACATAGATGTGGCGATGCGTCTCGCCGTTCCTGGCGATGAGCTGCGACTGGCCGTTGACGACGATGCCGAGGCCCAGCGGGTCGCCCTGCAGCTGGCCACGCCCGGCCATGGCCTGCAGCAGCGGTGAATGGCGAATGCCGGCCCGTTCCATGCCGGTACAGTTGACCACCCAGTCCACCGTCAGCCGCTCGATCGTGCTGGTTGCCCGTTTGCGATAGGAGAGCGTGACGCCCGGATCGGTGGCCTCGATGCGGTTCAGGTAGCCCGCATGCACGCAGATTTTCTGCTGCGCCACGAGTTCCTTCAGGCTTTCGCCGACATCGGGCGCCAGCCGGTGCCGGTGGACGGTCCACCAGGCAAGCCCATGGCGCAGGAAGCGCGCCTTCTGTGCCTCGTCCAGCTCCTGCCAGAGGCGCTGCGTGTGGGGCCGCAGCCCGTCCATCACCGCCCGCCAGGGGGCTCCCTCGCGCACCTTCCGGCGCAGATGGGCAAGCAGCGCACTGAGCCGCCGGTCGCCGTGCGGAAGGTCCGGCGGCACGGCGGCCGCATGATGAACCTCGTGGGCATGCGGCAGAAGCCCGCGCCGTGACAGCACATGGATCTGGCCGCGATGACCGGTCGCCCGAAGCGCCAGAACCTGGTCCACCATGGTGAGGCCAGAGCCCAGCATGCAGACGCGGTCATGGCGCCCGACCTTCGACAGCCAGCTCAGCCGCCAGGGATTTTCCACGATGGCGGCCCGCGTTGATGGCGCAATCGCATCACCGGGCAGCGGCAAGGGGGCGGCCCCCACGCCAAGACACAGGACCGTCGCCTTCACCGCCAGCCCGTCGCCATTGTCGAGCCGGATCAGCGTGGTTTCGGGGCCGATATCCAGACAGCCCACCGCCTTTGCCTTGATGAAATCCACCTTGGCGCGGCTGTCGCGTTCGCGCAAAAGTGCGGCCAGCCGATCGCGCAGGTAAAGCCCGAAATCGCTGCGCGGGGCAAAATCATGTCCCCCGATCGCGCGGTCGTGGTCGTGAAGCCAAGTCAGAAAATCATCGGGCGCTTCCGGGTCGATCGACATGCGTGCGGCCGGCACGTTGAGGCGGTGCAGGTGGAACTCGCTGCGATAGGCCGTGCCGCGTCCAAACCCCGGATCGTCTCCGACCACGGCAATGCGGGCGGATGCCGGCAGCTGCCGCATCAGGTTGATGGTGACTGCGATGGCCGAAAATCCGGCCCCGACGACGGCGACATCATACTTCATGCGCGCTCCAGTTTGTCCGCCGGTTACGAGAACCGGGCGGTTCCTTTGCCAAGTGGCCAATCTCTATCCATCCGGTAGAGATTTCAAGGCCGCTGGGGCGCAAAAAATCCGGCGCCTTTGCAGGCAGGGTCATTGGGCTCAGGTGAAATCGCGCAGGAGAAGCGCTGCCGCCCACAGAACGAAGGCGAGAATGGCGATCTTCCAGAAATCGCTCCGGCGTTTCAGGAACGGCAGGCCAAGCGGCTTGATGAGATGGACGATCATGGCGAGCAGAAGCAGGAGGCCGATCAGTTTCGTCATGATTTTCTCAAAGCTTATGCTCGGTCAGCCACAGGCTGGACATTTTTGGTCTGCACCACAGATAGGCCCGGGGAGAGAGATTCGATACCAGTTCTTTCATGATTGGATGCCGGCTCGCTGTCCCTTCAGCCGTCAACCGTCGTTTTGTGCGGCAATTTGCCGTTTACGCACGTTTGGCACTGCAAGTTTAACCATTGCCGTGCTTTTCTGCAGGGCAGAACCTGAACCGAACGCCAGCGGTCCGTCTCGATGCCACGCAATATCCTGCCTGTTCTCAGTCTCCTCATCGGTACGCTTTTTCTGTTCCTCGGCAATGGCCTGCAGGGGCTTCTGCTGCCCGTGCGCGGCACGCATGAGGGATATACAAACGAGGTGCTGGGTCTCCTCGGCACGACCTGGGCGGGTGGCTTCGTGCTCGGCTGCTTCATTGCGCCGCAACTGGTGCGCCGGATCGGCCATGTCAGGGCCTTTTCCGGCTTTGGGGCGATCATCTGCCTGAATGTTCTGGTCACCGGAATGTTCGTCCATGACGCTGCCTGGCTGACCCTTCGCGCCGTCACGGGTTTTTGCACGGCCGGCACCTCGATGATCATCGAGAGCTGGCTCAACGAACGCGCCACCAATGAGAGCCGCGGCGCGATCTTCTCGCTCTATATTTCGATCACCCTGTTGGGCGTGGTCGGCGGGCAGTTGATGGTCGGCGTGGCGGATGTCACGACGCCCTTGCTGTTCATGGTCTGCGGCATTCTCTACTGCCTGGCCATCCTGCCGACGACGCTGTCGACGGCGGCGTCTCCGCAGCCGCTGAAACGGGTGAGCCTTGATCTACCGGCGCTGTATCGAAACTCGCCCGTCTCCTTCGTCGGCATTCTGATGATCGGCATTGCCAATGGCGCCTATGGCACGCTGGTGGCCGTGTTTGCCGCGCAGGCCGGCATGCACCAGTCCACGATTGCCATCATGGTCAGCACCACGATCTTTGCCGGGGCCATCATGCAGTTTCCGGCGGGCCGCCTGTCGGACCGCATGGACCGCCGCTTCGTTCTGGCCGGGCTGTCGGGCCTTTCGGCGCTCGCCGGTCTGCTGCTCTTCGTCCTTCAGCCGATGAATGTCTATGTCATCATCGTGCTGGTGGCGATCTATGGCGCGGCTGCCAACGCGCTCTATCCGATTGCCGTTGCCCATGCCAATGACTTTGCCTCTTCGGAGGATTTCGTGAAGGTCTCGGGCGGTCTGCTGCTGCTCTTCGGCATCGGCACGATCATCGGCCCGACGCTTGGCGGCCCGGTGATGACCCATTTCGGCCCGCACGCGCTGTTTGCCGTCACCGCCTGCGCCCATATCGCCGTGGTCGCCCATGCCATTTTCCGCAGCCGGATGCGGGCAGCGCTGCCGCGTACGGAAAAGGACAATTACGCCACGGCCCCTGCCGCCAATGCGCCGCTTGCCACGCCGGAAAGCCTGATGCTCGACCCGCGTGCGCCGGCCGACGGCGAGGCCCGCTGACCCTTTTCCGCCCGCGCTACCTGAATAGGTGGAAGGTCCTGCAATGACGCCATTGTGAGCCGTCATCGCAACTTCCGGCTTTACGGCCTCCGCGTCCTGCCGCATCCTTTCCGAACGGGTCCGGACAAGGGAGTGGCATGATGCTGCGGACTGTCGCATTCGTTCTTCTGGCTGCAACGATCCAACTGGGCGAGGCAAAAGCTCAGGCGGTCATCCCTTCGCCGTCGCCCCCCTCGCGGACGCAGCCGGCCAGCCAGTGCCAGGCCATCGCGCAAGCTGTTCCAAGGGCGACCTTTGCCAGTGTCAGCCCGGTCGAGATGGCGCAGGCGCGCGTCGGCCGTGAAGAGGTCAAAATCACCTTCATCGGTCATTCCACCTATCAGATCGAAAGCCCGGACGGGGTGGTGATCGCTACGGATTTCAGCGGCTATCACACGCCCAAGGCAAAGCCTGACGTGGTGACGATGAACAAGGCGCATTCGACCCATTTCACCCTCTCTCCCGATCCCGCCATCGCCCATGTCCTTCATGGCTGGAGCGACGTGCCGGGGGAAAGGGCCGAGCATCATGTGACGGTCGCCGACAGCTATATCCGCAATGTCACGACCGATATCCGCGGCTATGGCGGGTTTGAGGAAAACGGCAATTCGATCTTCATCTTCGAAATAGCAGGCCTCTGCATCGGGCATCTCGGCCATCTGCATCATGAGCTGACGGACACCCATTATGCCGAGATCGGCCGTCTCGATGTGCTGATGGTTCCGACCGATGGCGGACTGACCATGGGGGCGGACAGCATGAGCCGCGTCGTGCAGCGCCTGCGCTCCTCGCTGATCCTGCCGATGCATCGCGGCGGGCCGTCGCTCGACCGGTTCCTGGCGATGTTCGACAGCCGATATGACATCGTCTACGCGGAAAGCCCGACACTTACCGTGTCCCTGCGCAGCCTGCCGCGCAAGCCGCGGATCGTGGTGCCTGCGGGGCTGTAACGAAAGCGCCGCGCATCCCTTTTTCGGACACGCGGCGCATCGATCGCCTCAGGAGGGCTTATGCAGCGTCAGGCGAAGGTCAGGTGCTGCTTGACGCCGACATCCGGCATTTTCTCGTCGTTGAGGTTGGCCTTGGCGATTTCCCAGCCGAATTTCAGGCTGCTGTCCGTCGAGGCCCAGATTTCTGCATCATCGACGTGAAGCGCAAGCAGGGTCAGCGCCGGATCGTCCTTGCCGTGCTCGTACCAGGCAGCCGTCACCGCGCTCCAGTATTCATCGATCTTTGCGGTATCCTTGCGCACCTCGATCACGCCGGCAAGGCAGGCATGATAATCGTGGTTCTTGCCGACGACGCAGAAATGCGCGCGCGTGCCGGGGCGGATCGCCTTCACGAGATCGGTATCGTTGCGGGTGAAAAACCAGACCGTATTGGTCTTGCGGTCTGCATGCGGGGCCATCGGCTGCATGTGCATGCTGGAGCCTTCGATGCCCAGCATGCCCGCATGAATTGCGTCGATCTCTTCAAAGAGCTGGCGTGCAGGCTGTTCGCGTGCTTCCGTAAGACTTGCCATTGCTGGTCCTTTCCTGATGTGGAGGTCGGGGCAAGAACGTGAGCGGCTGCTCTTTGTTCCGGGCCGGCGCTTGCCCGCCTACACGAGATCGCCCGCTTTTTTCTTGAACATAAGCCGCATTCGTGCCTATAAGCCCGCCATTCCGGACATTTTACGCATGAAGGGGTGCCATGGCTGGCCATTCACAGTTCAAGAACATCATGCACCGCAAGGGCCGTCAGGATTCCATCCGGTCCAAGATGTTCTCCAAGCTCGCACGCGAAATCACCGTTGCTGCAAAGAGCGGTCTGCCCGACCCGAGCATGAACGCCGCGCTGCGTCTGGCGATCCAGAACGCCAAGGCGCAGTCCATGCCGAAGGACAATATCGACCGCGCCATCAAGAAGGCGTCCGGCGCCGATGCCGAAAGCTATGATGCGATCCGCTACGAGGGCTATGGCCCGGGCGGCACGGCGATCATCGTGGAAGCGCTGACCGACAACCGCAACCGCACCGCCTCCAACGTGCGCTCCATCTTCACCAAGGCCGGCGGCGCTCTCGGCGAAACCGGTTCGGTGTCCTTCTCCTTCGATCATGTCGGCGAAATCGTCTACAAGGCATCCGCGGGCGATGCCGATACGGTGATGGAAGCCGCCATCGAGGCCGGTGCCGACGACGTGATCTCCGACGAGGACGGCCACACCATCATCTGCGCCTTCGAAAGCATGGGTGAAGTGTCCAAGGCTCTCGAAGCCGTGCTCGGCGAAGCCCAGACGGTGAAATCCGCCTGGAAGCCGCAGAACACCGTGCCGGTGGACGAGGAAAAGGCCCAGTCGCTGATGAAGCTCATCGACAATCTCGAAGACGATGACGACGTGCAGACGGTCTATTCCAATTTCGAGGTGTCCGACGAGGTCATGGCGAAGCTTTCCGCCTGATCAGCATCGATCGACACGAAGAACGCCGGCCCTGTGACGCAGGGGCCGGCGTTTCTCGCTTGGGCATCAATGTCAGGGCCGCGGCGGATAGAGGCCGTCCGTCACTATGCACATGGTCAGGCCGAGGCCGGGGGACTGGGTGCTGACGGCGGTGGTGGGTGCAACCAGCAAGTTTGGTCCAACCGCAACGGTGCCACCCGTAATCCCGACCGGCACATCGAAAGTGATCTTCGGGCTGCCCGGTGTTCCCGTCAGTTGTACGTCAAGACCACCCAGTTCGGCAGTCCCTGCCACCAGTGCCGCTGGCACGTAGATGGGTGCCTGCGTTGCGCCGGTGGCGGATCCTTGGCCGAGAAATGCACCGTTAACAGCACTCTGCACGCCTTGTGTCTGTTTGGCAATCAGCTTGGCGCTGACCGCAAGCGTCCCGGCCTGAGCCGGCACGTCCACTGTCTTCGTTCCGGAGCCCGTTCCGGTGAATGTCGCGGGATGCGTATGCGGCGACACGGGAACTTGCGTGGGGTTGAGAAAGATTTGCTGCGCACCGACCTTTGCGGCGAGGTTAACAGCAGTATTAAGCCCAGGCCCAGGCCCTGGGCTGGAGCCGATGGGACTGCGCCCGCGCAGGTCGGGAAGGGTGAACATATTAGGATTGGATTGTGTGCCATAACGGTAGCCAAGGATGGAGAACAAGGCCTGGTTCTGGTTTACTTCGACCGTCTGTCCCTTGGCTTCGACATAGCCTCGCGGGCAAAAATCGCCGGCCATGATGCAAATCGACCCGATATAATCCTCCGGTGAACATGCCAGCGCCGGCGATGCCGTCGTCATCGAAAGGACGCCGCCGCTTGCGACAAGGGTCGCCATGGTTCCGGATGCGGCAAGGCCGCGGAGCACGATTTGGCTGAGTGTCTTCACGTTGATCATTACCTTCTCCCTTTTGCTGATGGGCCTGCGCTCAACGCTTCAGCGAAAGCCATGCGGGAATATACACCTAAAAAGTGTATCGTAAACAGGATGCATCAAAAAATAGCGTCTGCAGAACGTAACAACCGGTGTTCCCGGCTGCTGGCCCGCGTGTTGAAGCACGCAAGCGTCCGCGCGGCGCAAGCGTCGGCCGGGTGCCGCCATCGCTGCCGCAAGGGCGATCACACCGTCTGCTCCTCTTCAGGTTGTGTTCCCTTGATGGCGACAGCATCTATTTCAGATTGCAAGTGTGTTGCATTTTTCGCGCAACCAAAAAGTTCTTGGTTGCGGAGGGGGATTTTGCTCGCAGGATTTGAACTGGGAGTTTCTGTCGAAGAAAATTCAATGTAAGAATCGGGTTCTGAAATATATGTCGTGATTTTATTCCTCAAGGATCCTCGATAGGCAGAGATTTGGGATGATTCTATTCTTTGTTTTGCTTCTGCTTGGTGGCGCCGCTTCAGGTGGTCTCCGGCTTGCCGGTCGCTGTCTGAAGGCGCTTTCGGACAATTCGGGGATGGCGATAGCCGGTCTTGTCGCATTTATCGTGGCAACTGGCATGATGACCATGCCTGCCAGAGCGGCTGCGCTGTCGACGGCATGTACGGAGCTCAATGCCGACTGGGGCGGGGCGGGACGAACGCTGGACACGTCCACCTTGTTGGTCGGCACGTTTCACAACGTGCCCGAAGATTACAGTGGTTTCTCAGTGGGGGAGAAGATTTCCTGGACTGTGAGCGGACAGGTGACTTCCAACATTTCCGGTTTGTCTTACATAAACTATTACGCGGGCGATTATTATAATGTCGAATATTACGACAGTTCATATGGTCCCGGTCCCTATGCGACAGCTGGATCCTATACCTTTGACGGAACAATTTCCGATTTCTCACTGGACATCGGCATAAATTATCAGGGGGGATTGGATGTCGCTTCTGTAAGCATGGTTGCTACCTGTTCTCCGGCAGCCCCCGCCTCGACGGATGTGACGCTGTCGGCGCTGTCTCTGTCGTCCGGCACGCTCTCGCCAAGCTTTGCCGCGAGTACGGTCAGCTACACGGCCTCGGTGCCCAATACGACGACGTCGATCACCGTGACGCCGACGGTGACGGACGCCAATGCGACGGTGACGGTGAACAATGTTCCCGTCACCTCCGGCACGGCGTCGGGCTCGATTAGCCTTTCCGTCGGCACCAATACGATCACCACGGTGGTGACGGCCGAAGATGGCAGCACGACGAAGACCTATACGGTGGTGGTGACACGGGCAGCGCCCGCCTCGACGGATGCGACGCTGTCGGCGCTGTCCTTGTCGTCGGGCATCCTCTCGCCAAGCTTTGCCGCGAGTACGGTGAG
>NZ_JAGIPH010000005.1 GCF_017877135.1 Neorhizobium galegae
CTCGTCAGTGAGTGGGCTTATAGATCCACCACCCCCAAAACGTCAACACTCAAAAATCATAAATCTCACAAAATCTCGCAAGACATTGATTTTATGGGGGAAATTTCGGCAGCGGGAAGAGCATGACACTTGCTCGGCTTCGGACGGCGGCGTTCGAGACCCCTCCTCGCCCTTTGCGGGTCGGCATTTTAAGCGCCGACGTCCCCGCCCGTGTCGGGGAATGCGGATTAAAGCTTCGCATGCATGCGTCTTGCTCATGATGCACCCTGACTCGCCTCCCGCTCGCAACTCTTTCGGGTGCGCACGAAAGGAAAAACGGTGGATGCCTGCTCTTCCCCATACGCATCCGTGGCGCGCGCCCCTACAATTCCACAATCCGAGCGTAAGGGCATCCGGACGCCGAGGGGGCGGGACAGGCCGGCGCGTCCGGTTTCTAAAATTTGACTCTTAGGCTCTAATTCGGCACATCCTTGCGCCGATGCACGCCTAAGACCGCGCAACAGGGGAGAGCACCACAGGAATGACGACGCCTCGCAGCTTGCTGTCTTCTCTGGGGAACGAGGCGCCGATCCTTGCGGATGGGCGACGTGCGCCCGATCGACGCGAGATTTCACTGCGCTGGCTGTCGGGCACGTTTCTGACCGGCATCACCTCTTCGATCCTGATGGGCGTGGCGCTCTTTGCAGCCCTTGACGGGCGCCAGCAGCTGGCGATCCCGGCGGAAGCCTTTGCAGCACTTCCCGTCAGTGGCAAGGCGGATGCGGTATCACGCGGCGGGCGCCTGCTCTCCAACAACGTGATCGCCATGCCGACGGACCGTAAGGTTCTGGAAGTGGCAACCGTCGTCAAGGAAGGCGCCAAGGAAGTCGTTCGTCGCCAGCCGTTCTCGCATGTGAAGATGGCGCTCGCGGCAAACCATGTGGCCACGGAGAATTACCCGCCCTTCGATCCGCTGACGATCTTTTCCAGCGGCGAGGGCGATAGCGGCGCCCCCTCGAATACCGGCATGATCTACGGCTCCGAAGTGGAGACCGATGTCAGCCTTCAGACGGTCCCCTTTCCCGTCTCGTCTGCGAAACTGCCCTTTGCGCCGGGCATGTCGCTCGACGAGGTGGAAGAGAATGTTCGCACCAACGGGTCGATCCTGACTGACGGGACTGCGCAGATTTCTGCCCTCACCTATGTCGACCCGCAGCGCTTTGATGGCGACGCCGATGCGCTGCCGTCGCTCGGCGGCCCCTTGTCGGCACGCGTGGTGGAAGAGAACATGTCGGTGTCGGCGCCGGAGCCGACAACCGCCAAGACGCGCGACTATGCCGAGGACGTCATCCCGCTGCGCCAGCCGCTCGACGTCGTCGAGGCCATGGCCGCCGTCGGCTATCCGAAGGAACAGGCGAGCGATATCGCAAGCCATTTTGCCGAAAAGCTCGGCACCCCGCAATTGCAGCAGGGCGACGTGCTGCGCATCGGCCTCATCCAGGAAGGCGAGATGGTATCGATCATCCGCGCCAGCCTGTACCGCAAGGGTGAGCATGTGGCGACGATTGCCGTCGATGATCGCGGGCGGTTCGTCAACGGCGCCGAACCGATCCATCTCGATGCAGTCGACAGTGCGTTTTCCGAAGACGCGCCGACGATCCTGTCTGGCCGCGAATTGCCCAGTGTCTATGACGGGATCTACAGGGCAGCCTTGTCTTACGGAATGACCGCCGACATGACGGCGACCATGGTGAAGCTTCTGGCGAGCACCGTCGACCTGCAGGCCCAGCTGAAACCGAGCGACACGATCGAAGCCTTTTTTTCGGCCGCCGACGAACAGGGTCGTGCCGGTCCCCGCTCCGAACTTCTCTATGTCAGCGCAAAATTCGGCGATACGGTCACACGCTTCTACCGCTACCAGAACCTCGAGGACAATTCGGTCGATTATTTCGACCAGGACGGCAAGAGCATTCGCCAGTTCCTGCTGCGCAATCCAGTCCCGAACGGCCGGTTGACCTCCGGATTCGGCATGCGACGGCACCCGATCCTCGGCTATTCGCGCATGCATACCGGCACCGATTGGGCAGCCCCCCGCGGCACGCCGATCATTGCCACCGGCAACGGCATCGTGGAACGGGCCGGCTGGGCCTCCGGCTATGGCAACCAGACGATCATCCGCCATGCCAATGGCTATGAAACCTCCTATAACCACCAGAGCGCGATCGTGAAAAGCGTGCGGGAGGGCGCGCGCGTGACGCAGGGCCAAGTCATTGGCTATGTCGGCTCCACCGGATCGTCAACCGGCGCGCACCTGCATTACGAACTGATCGTCAACGATACCAAGGTGGATTCGATGAAGGTGCGACTGCCGGGCGGAAAATCGCTCTCGGGCACGCCGCTTGCCCGTTTCGAGGAAGAGCGCAAGCGCATCGATGCGCTGCTGACCAGCAATGGCAGCGAGCAGGTCGCATCCAAGTAAGAACCTGCCGGGCAAATTCTCCGGCGCTCCCAGCGTAAAGAAGAGGGCCACCCCGGAGGATGGCCCCTGATCGTCATGCCGCTTCGGCAAGATGCTTCTTCACGGAGAAGAGCAACCGGTCGGAACCGGCACTGACCTTCACCGTCGAGGCATCCGGTACCGTACCGCCGAGGATCTGCTCGGCGAGCGGATCCTGAACGTATTTCTGGATCACCCGCTTCAACGGACGTGCCCCATAGACCGGGTCATAGCCCTTGTCAGCCAGCCATTCCCGGGCATCCGACCCGAGTTCCAGCGTGATCTTGCGATCAGCCAGGAGCTGCAACAGGCGCACCATCTGGATATCGACGATGGCGCCCATCTCGCTGCGGGCGAGACGATGGAACAGGATGATCTCGTCGACGCGGTTCAGGAATTCCGGCCGGAACGAGGCCTTCACCACGTCCATCACCTGTTCGCGAACACTATCGACATCCTGCCCCTCGCCGAGACTGGTGAGATATTCCGCACCGAGGTTCGAGGTCATGATGATGATCGTGTTCTTGAAGTCGACCGTGCGGCCCTGCCCGTCCGTCAGCCGCCCGTCATCGAGCACCTGCAGGAGAACGTTGAACACGTCCGGATGCGCCTTCTCGATTTCATCGAACAGCACGACCTGATAGGGCTTGCGGCGGATCGCCTCCGTCAAAGCACCCCCTTCGTCGTAACCGAGATAGCCGGGAGGCGCGCCGATCAGACGCGAGACCGAATGCTTCTCCATGTATTCCGACATGTCGAGGCGCACCATCGCCGTCTCGTCGTCAAAGAGGAAGCGGGCGAGAGACTTGGTCAGCTCCGTCTTGCCGACGCCGGTCGGGCCGAGGAAGATGAATGAGCCGATCGGCCGGTTCGGATCCTGCAAGCCGGCGCGCGAGCGACGCACGGCGCGCGAGACGGCCTGCACCGCATCACCCTGCCCGACGACCGACTTCGCCAGTTCGTCTTCCATGCGCAACAGCTTGTCGCGTTCGCCTTCCAGCATCTTGTCGACCGGAATGCCGGTCCAACGGGAGACGACATGGGCGATCGCATCCGGCGTGACGACTTCCTGCACCATGGAGGAGGCGGGATTATCCCTCTCCTCTGCTTCCTTCAGCGCCTTTTCCAGGTTCGGAATAACGCCATAGGTCAGCTCGCCGGCGCGCTGATACTCACCCTTGCGCTGGGCAATGGCGAGATCATTGCGGGCTTCGTCCAGCTGGCGCTTCAGGTCTGCGGCAAGGCCAAGCTTCTGCTTTTCCGCCTGCCAGCGGGCCGTCAGCGCATCGGCCTGTTCTTCGAGCGCAGTCAGTTCGCCTTCGAGACGCGTCAGCCGGTCGGCGGAGGCCGCGTCGGTTTCCTTCTTCAGGGCTTCGCGTTCGATCTTCAGCTGGATGATGCGGCGGTCGAGTTCGTCCAGTTCCTCGGGCTTGGAATCCACCTGCATGCGAAGCCGCGAAGCCGCTTCGTCCATCAGGTCGATGGCCTTGTCCGGCAGGAAACGGTCGGTGATGTAGCGGTTGGACAGCGTTGCTGCTGCCACCAGGGCGGAATCGGAGATCCGCACCTTGTGGTGCTGCTCGTATTTTTCCTTGAGGCCGCGCAGGATCGAGATCGTATCCTCGACCGTCGGCTCATCCACCATCACCGGCTGGAAGCGACGGGCAAGCGCCGGGTCCTTTTCCACATGCTTGCGATATTCATCGAGCGTGGTGGCACCGACGCAGTGCAGTTCACCGCGGGCAAGTGCCGGCTTCAAGAGATTGGAGGCATCCATCGCGCCATCGGCCTTGCCGGCGCCGACCAGCGTGTGCATCTCGTCGATGAACAGGATGATCTCGCCATTTTCCGACTGCACTTCGTTGAGCACGCTCTTCAGGCGCTCCTCGAACTCGCCGCGATATTTTGCGCCAGCAATCAGCGCGCCCATGTCGAGCGCCATCAGCTTCTTGTCCTTCAGGCTTTCCGGCACGTCGCCATTGATGATGCGCAGCGCCAGGCCTTCGGCAATCGCCGTCTTGCCGACGCCCGGCTCGCCGATAAGCACCGGATTGTTCTTGGTGCGGCGCGAAAGCACCTGGATCGTGCGGCGGATTTCATCGTCGCGTCCGATCACCGGATCCAGCCGGCCATCGCGGGCTTCCGTCGTCAGGTCACGGGCGAACTTCTTCAGCGCGTCAAAGCCCTGCTCGGCATTGGCGGTATCGGCGGTGCGGCCCTTGCGGATATCGTTGATCACCTGGTTCAGCGCCTGCGCGGTGACGCCGGCCTTCTTCAGGGTTGCCGATGTGGAGGCGGATGTCTCGATGGCCAGCGCCTGCAGCAGGCGTTCCACGGTGACGAAGCTGTCGCCAGCCTTCTTGGAGGCGTCTTCGGCGGTGGTGAAAACCTTGGCAAGAGGCTGCGCCAGATAGACCTGACCATTGCCGCCGGAGACTTTCGGCAGTTTGGCAAGGGCTGCGTCATTGGCGATGCGCGCGTCCTTGGCGCTGCCGCCGGCGCGTTCGATCAGCGACGAGGCCATGCCTTGCTCGTCGTCCAGCAGAACCTTCAGCACATGTTCGGCGGCGAATTGCTGGTGCCCTTCCGAAAGGGCATGGGTTTGTGCCGATTGCAGAAAACCGCGCACGCGTTCGGAGTATTTTTCGATGTTCATGACTGACCTCCATGGATCGTCCTGCCCTTATAAGGCGCAGACCGACAATTGAGATTGAGCTCCCTCAAAGGCGAGCCCGTGCTTCTGTCCCGAGTGGTTTGGAACCAAGCATCCTGACGCAGATATGGTGGGGCTTTTTGCCGGTTTAAAGACCGCAAAATGAAAAACCCCGGCCAAAAGACCGGGGCTTGATGATCGTCAGATCCTGCGGGATCAGGGGTTTATTCGCCTGCCGCATCGGCAAGCGAAGGCTCGCTCTCCGCCGATGCTTCGCCTTCACCCTCTGCCGTGCGACGCGGACGGCGCGGACGGTTGCTGGCATTGCGGCGGCGCGGCTGGCGCTCGCGCACTGCACCGCCCTCTTCCTCGATTGCCACCTCGGCAGGGGTGCCTTCGATGACCGGCTGCGGACCGCTGCCATCGATGACCGGCGCTGCTTCGGCAACGACCACAGGCGCTGCTGCAACCTTCGGCGGTGCAGGCTGACGCGGCGCCTGCTGGCGCGGGGCCGGCTGCGGCTGGGGCTGGGGCTGCGAGACCTGAGGCTGCGGCTGATGTTGCTGCGGCGCGTGGTACTGCTGGGACTGCGACGAAAAAGCGTTGTCGTCGGTATCGCCCATGTCCATCTCGTCGCCGTCGCGCTCGTTGTCGCGATCATTATAGTCCTGGCGATCGTCGCGCTGGACGCGTTCCTGCATCTGCGCCTGGGCTGCGGCAATGATGCGGTTATAATGTTCAGCGTGCTGGAGATAGTTTTCGGCCATGACGCGGTCGCCGGCGCTCTGCGCATCACGGGCGAGGGTCGAATATTTTTCCGCAATATGCTGGGCCGTGCCGCGGATCTTCACATCTGGACCGGAACTGTCGTAGGTCCGGGTCAGTGGATTGGAGCCCTTGCGGTTGAAGTTGTTACCGCCGCCACCGCCGCCGCCATTGTTGTTATTGTTGTTATTGCCACGCCCCCGACCACGCTTGTTTTGCTGTCCTGGCCTCATCGATCTTTCACCTGAATTCTTTGTGCTTTGCTGATTAAGGGCCACGCGGCCAGCCGGCATCTGCCGGAACAAGGCTTCACGTGCCGCGGACAGGGTCGATCCATCCGTCCCGCCGCTAGTGGAAGTCAGTTTATCTGAATCACACACTAGGTAACGTTCAACCCGTGAGGCCTCCCAAAGAAGGCCGCATTCCGGTTGAGCTTAACCTGAACGAATCTCCGTTCATTCCCAGCCGCCCAGTGTGTGCCCGCAACCTATCCCGCTTCATCTCCAAATCCAAGCCTTTTCTTTCGCGTCTGCAAAAGCGGCTTAAGGCTCGGCGGGATAATGATTTTTCCGCGCAAAAACCAATGCGCGGTCATTTCCCCCATAGTCGCTTAGCGCCTCGATCAAAGTATAATCATGCGCTGCAAACAAGGTGGAGACGGAAGACTTCTGATCGAAACCGATCTCCAGGCCAACCACACCGTCTGCTGCGAGAAACGCGCTCGCACCGGCAGCGATCGCGCGATAGGCATCAAGCCCGTCCGTCCCGCCATCCAGAGCCAGCATCGGGTCGAAATCTCGAACATCCGGCGAAAGGTCAGCGATCACACTGCTGTTGATATAGGGGGGATTTGACACGATTATGTCGAACAATCCCTCGATCCTGTCGAACCAATGGCTTTCCACAGCCGTAAACCGGTCGCCCACACCATTCAGGTCGGCATTCCGCCGGGCCGTTTCAAGGGCACCGGGCGCAATATCGGCGCCGATGGCAAAAAGCTGCGGGACTTCCGACAGGAGAGCAATGGCAATCGCCCCGGTTCCGGTACCGAGATCGAGAAGACGCGCCGAGCCTTTCTGCGCCACGATCCGCTTCAGAGGCGCAAGCATCGCATCGACCAGGATCTCGGTATCCGGGCGTGGCTCCAGCGTGTCTTTCGACAGAAGCAGGCGCACGCCGTGGAAATCCCGTTCTCCGAGGATGCGGTGGACCGGCTCATGCGCCAATCGGCGCGCGAGGGCTGCGTCAAGCCGCGCCATCTCCTCGCTCGACAGCACGCGGTCGCCCCGCAACACGAGGTCGGTCGGCGTCAGATCAAAAAGGCCACAGACCAGAACCCGCACATCGGTTGGCGCATCGGCAAAGCCCGCAGCCGCAAGCGTGGCGCGCGCCCCTGCCAGTGCGTCAGCAAGGGTCTGTGTCACGGCTGCTGCTCGCCAAGTTGCGCCAACTGGCCGGCCTGATAATCGGAGATCAGCGCATCGACCACTTCATCGATTTCACCCACCATCATGCGGTCAAGCTTATAGAGCGTCAGGTTGATGCGATGATCCGTCACGCGCCCCTGCGGGAAATTATAGGTACGGATGCGTTCCGAGCGGTCGCCCGAGCCGACCTGGCTCTTGCGGTCGGCCGAACGCTCGCTATCGGCCTTCTGGCGTTCCATGTCATACAGGCGCGAGCGCAGAACCTGCATGGCCTTGGCGCGGTTCTGGTGCTGCGATTTTTCCGAGCTTGTGACGACAAGACCTGTCGGCAGATGGGTGATACGCACCGCCGAATCGGTGGTGTTGACGTGCTGGCCACCGGCACCCGAAGAGCGCATCGTATCGATGCGGATGTCTTCGGGGCGCACCTCGATATCGATCTCTTCCGCTTCCGGCAAAACGGCAACGGTTGCGGCAGAGGTGTGAATGCGGCCGCTCGCTTCGGTTTCGGGCACGCGCTGGACGCGGTGGACACCGGATTCGAACTTGAGCTTCGAAAAGACGCCGCGCCCGGTCACCGTTGCGATGATTTCCTTGAAGCCGCCGGCTTCCCCTTCGCTTGCCGACAGGACCTCGACCTTCCAGCCCTTCGCGGCCGAAAAACGCTCATACATGCGAAACAGGTCACCGGCAAAAAGGGCGGCTTCCGATCCACCCGTGCCGGCGCGAATTTCGACGATAGCGCTTTTCTCGTCCGCAGCATCCTTTGGCAGAAGCAGGATCTGCATGTCCTTTTCGAGCGTCTCGATCCGCTTCTCGGCCTCGGGCAGCTCCATTTCGGCAAGCTCGCGCATCTCGCGATCCGTCGTGCGGTCGGCCAGCAACGCACGCAGATCCGCCTCCTCCGCCACGGCCTTTTCATATTCGCGGATCTTGGCCACAACCGGCTGAAGCTCGGAATATTCCGAGGCGAGCTTCACATAGACATCGGCCGCCGGGCCCTCCGACATGCGGGCCTCGATCTCGCCGAAGCGGCGCTCCAGCTCACGCATCTTTTCGACAGGAAGCTTCGCCACCGTCTTACACTCCGCTTGTTCTTGTTGTTGTTCTAGACGGGAATATTGTGTGCCGCTGCAAAGGCCACAAGAAGCTCGCGTACAGGTGTGATGGACGCCGTATCATCCAGCGCCGCATTGAGTTCGAAACTCAATCGCCCCGCATCGAGCCCCAGCAGCATGGCTTTCACCGGACCGATCGCCGTCGGCGTCATCGACACTGCGCGAAAGCCGATCCCGATCAGCGCCATCGCCGAGAGCGGCTTGCCGGCCATTTCCCCGCAAAGCGTCAGTGGCGTCTTGTTGCGCTCGGCAGCCCGGACGATGTCACGCAGGATCCGCAGAAAGGGCTTGCCCAGCATGTCGAAACGATCCGACACCCTGGCATTGCCGCGGTCTGCCGCCATCGAGAACTGGAACAGATCGTTGGAGCCGACAGAAACGAAATCCACATGTGCCATCAGCTCGTCCAGCTGCCACATCAGCGAGGGCACTTCCAGCATGGCGCCAAATTGCAGCTTGCGCGGCAGCGGGTGGCCGAACTTCGACAGATACTGCACTTCCTTCTGCATCAGGTCGCGCACGGCGCGGATTTCCGACACTTCCGTCACCATCGGCAGCATCATTTTGAGCTCTGCGCCGGCAGAGGCGCGCAGAAGCGCCCGAAGCTGCGTGCGCAACAATCCCGGCCGGTCCAGCGAAAGCCGGATGGCGCGCCAGCCAAGCGCCGGGTTTTCCTCTTCCTGATTGCGGAAATAGGAAACCACCTTGTCGCCGCCGATATCGAGCGTGCGGAACGTCACCGGATGGCCGGCCGCCTGGCGCAGCACATTGCGATAGAATGCCTCCTGCTCCTCGAGCTTGGGCATGGTGGAGGCGATCATGAACTGCAGTTCGGTGCGGAACAGCCCGATGCCATCAGCACCGGATTCCACCAGCTGCGGCAGGTCCACCATCAGGCCGGCATTCATCATCAGGCTGATGCGCTGGCCATCCTTGGTGACCGAATCCACATCGCGCAGGGCACGGAACTGTGCCTGCCGGCGGGCGCGCAGCTTGACCTTTTCCTCGTAAGCCTTGACGAGGTCAGCCATCGGCCGCAGATGCACCTGCCCATCATCACCATCGATGATGACCGGATCACGGTTTTCCGCAAGAGCCACAATGCCGGCCGCCTGGCCGACGACCGGAATGCCCATGGCGCGCGCCACGATCACTACATGGCTGGTGACGGCACCGTCTTCCAGAACAAGGCCGCGGATATTGGCGCGCGGATAATCGAGCAGTTCGGCGGCGCCCATGGCGCGGGCAAAGATCACCGCATCGGTCGGAAAGCCCTCATCGAAGGCGCGGCCGGAAAAGCCGGTCAGCTGGCGCAGCAGCCGGTTGGCGAGATCGTCGAAATCATGCATCCGCTCGCGCAGATAAGGATCGGTGAGGCGCATCATGCGCGCCTTGGTATCGCTCTGCACCTTTTCGACAGCCGCTTCTGCGGTGAGACCGTTGCGGATCGCCTCTTCCATGCGCCGCACCCAGCCCTGGTCATGGGCAAACATGCGGTAGGTTTCCAGAACTTCGCGGTGTTCCCCCTCCTGGGAGACTTCGCGGCGCGACAGCATGTCGTCGATCGACAGGCGCAGCGAGCCGATCGCCTCCACCAGCCGAACGATTTCCTTGTCGGCATCCTCGTTCAAAAGATTGGTGACGACGATTCGCGGCTCATGGAGAACCACATGGCCAAGGCCAATACCTTCGTTATAGCCGTCCGCCTCGATGGTGATGGCGCGCGTCAGGTCAAGCTCCAACCCCGGCTGGGTGATTTTCTTCAGCTCTCCGGTCGCAATCATCTCGGCAATTACCATGGCGGTGGTTTCCAGCGCCTCGACCTCGTCCTCGCGGTAATTGCGCTGCGCCTTGTTCTGGACGACGAGCACGCCCAAAGTGCGGCCGGCGCGCAAAATCGGCACGCCGAGGAAGGAGTGGTAAATTTCTTCTCCGGTTTCAGGCAGATAGCGGAAGGCCGGATGCGCCTGCGCGTCGGACAGATTGAGCGGCTGGGCGGAGGCGGCAATCGTGCCGACAAGGCCCTGCCCCATTTTCAGCTGCGCCAGATGCACAGAATCCTTGTTGAGACCTTCGGTGGCATAAAGCTCCAGTACGCCATCGGACCGCAGCACATAGACGGAGCAAACCTCCGCCACCATATTGCTGGCGATTTGGCGCACGATCCGGTCGAGCCGCTCCTGCGGCTCCAGCGGCTCGGCCATCAGTTCCCGCAGTCTCTTCAGCAGGACGCGCGGGCCCGCCGACAGGTCTCTCATCGGCATGTTCGCTCCCGAATTCGGCTCTGTCCCATCCGGAAGACGTTGCACCGACTCAAGCCTGAGGCGGCACAACCAACCGGTTCAAGATCAACTCTTATCCAGACCGTAGGCAGAATGCAAAGTCCGAACTGCGAGTTCGGAATAGGCGCCATCAATCAGGATCGAAATCTTGATTTCGGAGGTGGTGATGGCCTTGATGTTGATGCTTTTTTCGGCAAGTGCCTTGAACGCGGTCGCAGCCACGCCCGCATGGCTGCGCATGCCGATGCCGACGACCGACACCTTGCACAGGCCCGTCTCGTTCTGCACCACGTCGAAGCCGATCTTGGCCTTGTTGTCTTCCAGAACCTTCATGGCCTTTTCGACATCGCCGTAAGGAACCGTAAACGTCATGTCGGTGCGCGAGCCATCTTCGGAGATGTTCTGCACGATCATGTCGACATTGATATGCGCTTCGGCGAGCGGCCCGAAGATGGCTGCCGAAACGCCCGGCCGGTCGGCGAGGCGACGCAGCGAAATCTGCGCTTCATCCTTGGCATAGGCGATGCCGGTGACGACTTCCTGTTCCACGATTTCTTCCTCGTCGCAAATCAACGTGCCGGGCGGATTGATGAGGTCACCCATGCCCGGCGCATCGGGATCCTCGAAACTGGAGCGGACGAAGGTGCGCACTTTGTGGACCATGGCAAGCTCCACGGAACGCACCTGCAGCACCTTGGCGCCGAGGGATGCCATTTCCAGCATTTCCTCGAACGAAATCTTCTTCATGCGGCGTGCCTTGGGCACGATGCGCGGATCGGTCGTATAGACGCCATCGACGTCGGTATAGATGTCGCAGCGGTCGGCCTTGACGGCAGCGGCAATCGCGACCGCCGAGGTATCGGAGCCGCCACGGCCAAGTGTTGCAATGCGGTTATCGGGACCGATGCCCTGAAAGCCGGCGACCACGGCCACCTGCCCCTCACCCATGCGGCGCACAAGCTCTGCCCCGTCGATATCGACGATGCGAGCGGCACCATGGGTGTTGTCCGTGCGTATCGGGATCTGCCAGCCCTGCCAGGAGCGGGCATTGATGCCCATGGACTGCAACGCAATCGCCAGCAGCCCGGAGGTCACCTGTTCGCCGGAGGCCACGACGGCATCATATTCGCGCGCATCGTAAAAGGGTGAGCTTGCGCCGTTGACCTTGGGTGTATCCTGCACCCAGCCGACCAGTTCGTTGGTCTTGCCAGACATGGCGGAGACGACCACGGCCACTTCATGACCGGCATCGACCTCACGTTTTACATGGCGCGCCACATTATGAATGCGTTCGAGATTGGCGACCGACGTGCCGCCGAACTTCATGACAATGCGAGCCATATCCGACCAAAACCACCCTGATCGCGCAAGGCGTTGGACCCCGCGCGGCTGAAAATATGAAAAGCCTTATGCCATAGGGGAAAGGCTTGCGGCGTCCTCTTAGCGAAAAGGGTTCCACGGTGCAATGGGCAAGAGGCGGCCCGTAACGCGCAAACGCGGCACCTTGCGGGCGCCGCGTTTGTCTCTGTCGAAGATAGTCCGTGCTTACTGGCCGGGCGGCGGGCAAGGATTGTCCGGCGTGCAGCGGTTGCCAGGCGTCCAGCTGCCCTGCGGGCCGCGCGGGCGATCCCGGTTCTGATCCCCGTCGAAGCCCGGGCGTGCCTGCTCTTGACGCCTGCCGTCATCGGGGCGGCGGTTGTCGTCCGGGCGACGGTTGTCATCCGGACGCCAGCCTTGGTCATTGCCGCGGCGACCGCCATCCCAGTTGCGGTTGCCATCCCGACCATCAGGCATTGGGCGACCATCGAAGCCCGGGCGGCCGTCATAGCGGTTGCGATCGTCGGGCCGGTTTCTGTCATCGCGGCGGTTGTTATCGTCCCAGCGATAGCGGTCGCTCATGCCGTTGCGGTCTTCGTAGCGATAGCGGCCGTCCTCGCGGTAGCGGTTCGGATCGCGAATCGGATCATCGCGGCGGCTGTCGTAACGGGGCGGCGGCGGGGGCGGGGTATCGCGACGATAATCCCAGCCACGCCAGCGGTCGCGCTCGCGGTAGAAGTCACGACCGCTGTAATAGCGCCGCCAGTAGGTATCGACGTCGAAGGTGATCGTCGGAATGCCGAGCGGACGGTAATACTGGCGATCAACGTAGATGCGGTTCTGCCGATAGGTCGTCTGGATGTAGTTGCCCGACACCCAGCCGCGGCCGCGCGAGAACGACACGTCGCACCAGTTGACCGTATCGAGGCAACCATTGATGCTGATCGGGGCGCCGACCGGGATGACCACCACGGCCGGATAACGCGTGCTCGGGCCGGAGCGCATGTTGACGTTTGCGGTGGCAAAACCTTGCGTTGCCGCAGACGCAAGCGAGGGGAAGGCGAGCAACGCCCCCACCGCCAAAGCTTTGTAAATATGACGTTTCACTGGTTTCCTCCTTGGGAATTCTTGATACTCGGCGCAACGTCCCTTCGCCCGCCACAGGTCGTGCGGATTTTGGTTTTTTCATGTCGCGGGGGCATATATGGAGCCGGACCCGTCCCCGGTTTTTCCACTGCGACATTGTGAGAGGCTTGACAAGCGCGGCCCGTGGCCCGACTTCAGACACATATTGACAGGGAGCCGAACCATGACCGATGCCTCCGGCACGACAATTGACCAGGCGGAAGTGGACCGCTTTTCCGCCATGGCTGCGGAATGGTGGAGCCCCACCGGCAAGTTCAAGCCGCTCCACAAGTTCAATCCCGTGCGGCTTTCCTATATCCGCGACCGCGTCTGCGAAAACTTTGCCCGCGACCCCAAAAGCAACCGACCGTTCGAAGGCTTGCGCTTTCTCGACATCGGCTGCGGCGGCGGGCTGTTGTCGGAACCGATGGCCCGGATGGGCGCAACCGTTGTCGGCGCCGATCCGTCGGAAAAGAACATCCGCATCGCCCAGACCCATGCGGCAGAAAGCGGTGTCTCCGTCGATTATCGGGCTGAAACGGCCGAACAGCTGGCAGCCGCCGGCGAAACCTTCGACGTCATCCTCAACATGGAAGTGGTGGAGCATGTGGCGGACGTGAACCTGTTCATGACCACCTGCGCCTCGATGCTGCGCCCGGGCGGCCTGATGTTCGTGGCCACCATCAACCGCACCCTGAAGGCCAATGCGCTGGCGATCTTTGCGGCGGAAAACATCCTGCGCTGGCTGCCGAAGGGCACCCATCAGTATGACAAGCTGGTGCGGCCGGAAGAAATAGAACGCCCGCTCGACGCGTCGGGCCTCACCGTCACCCACCGCACCGGCGTGTTCTACAATGTGCTGCAGGACCGCTGGAACCTGTCGAAGGACATGGACGTGAACTACATGATGCTCGCCAGGCGCGAGGGCTGAGGCCCGCAGCGCAAGGCGCGGCAGACGTCAGTTCGTCTCGTCGGGCAGCACCGGTAGCGGCGCGATCTCGATGCCTTCGTCGATCAGGTCCTTCACATCGGCAAGGCTCGCCTTGCCCATGATGCCTCGGGCATCGGCTTCGCCGTAATGGATTTTTCGCGCCTCTTCGGGAAAGCGTTCACCCACATCCTCGGCATTCGCCTTGATGGTGGCGACCATCTCCTTCAACTTGGTGATGGTCTCCTGGCGCGCCACGTCCATTGCCACCTGCTGGCGCTCCTGCTTGCTGCGGGCGGTGGAAACGGAAGGGGCCATCAGGCTCTTGGAAATGGCCGCGGATCCGCAGACCGGGCAGGTCAGAAATCCGCTTTCCACCTGGCGATCAAAATCGGCGCTTTGCGAAAACCACCCTTCGAACGGATGCGCATTGTCACAGATGAGGGAATAACGGATCACGCCGCCTCGCCTCCGGCAGGCGCCACGGCCTGCGATTGTGCAAGCGTGAAGTCACGCGCATTCTTGAGGTTCGGGATTTTTGCGCGGGCGGCCTTGACCGCTGCGATATCGAGTTCGGCCATGACTACGGCTTCGCCTGCGCCGCCGGCCGATGCCAGCACGCGCCCCCAAGGATCGATGATCATCGAATGGCCATAGGTTTCGCGGCCATCCTCGTGAACCCCGCCTTGCGCTGCCGCAACGAGGAAGGCGCCGTTTTCGATGGCGCGGGCGCGCAGGAGAATTTCCCAGTGCGCCTCGCCCGTCTGGCGCGTGAAGGCGGCCGGAACCGTCAGGATCTCGGCACCGGCAACCGCTTCGGCACGAAACAGCTGCGGGAAGCGCACGTCGTAGCAGATGGCAAAACCCAAATTCGCAAATCCGAGATCCGTAACACGCGCCTCCGATCCCGGCTGATAGGCGGCGCTTTCGCGCCAGCTCTCGCCATTGTCGAGATCGACGTCGAACATGTGGATCTTGTCGTAGCTGCAGATGCGCGCCCCATCCGGCCCGAACAGGAAACCGCGATTGGCGATCTTGTCGTCATCACGCGCAATCGCCGTGGAGCCGACATGCACATGGATCTTGAGGTCGCGTGCAAGCTCTGCCGCCCGGGACACGATGATGTCGTTCTCTGCATTTCGCAGGATGGCGCGCAGCTCGGTGCGGTTCTTCTGCAGCGCGCCGGTCATTTCAGGCGTCTGGACATAGACGGCGCCCTTCGCCGCCGCGTCCCGTACAAGCCGCGCCATGGCATCCGCATTCCTTTGCGGATCAACACCGGAACACATCTGGATGGCTGCGACCTTCACCGTCATGTCACACCTTACGCAGCAAGCAGCGGATCGAGCTTGCCGTCACGGTCGAGCGCGTGCAGATCGTCGCAACCGCCGACATGACGACCATCGATGAAGATCTGCGGGAAGGTCGAACCGCCGTTCGCCTTCTGGATCATCTCCTGGCGCAGTTCCTGCGAGAACGTGGCGTCATGTTCCGTGAAGTTCACGCCCTTCGACTGCAGCAATGCCTTGGCGCGGGCACAGTAGCCGCACATCTGGCGGGTATAGATAACGACGTCTGCCATGATGATCTCCATGAAGAGCGATCGCGCTTGACCGCAATCGCGATACTGATCGTCATATAGGCTCGGTCAGCGCCATTGCAAAGGTCAAAACCGTGACCTCGGCGGCTCCCGCCCGCTTCAGGGCACGCGTCGCGGACGACACGGTGGCACCTGTGGTAAACACGTCGTCCACCAGCACCAGCCGCTTGCCGAAAACCTGATGCTCCTCGCCCTTGCGGACACGAAAGGCCGCCCGCACATTTTCCTCCCGGCCCTTCGCCGTCAGCCCCACCTGCCGGCCGGTGCGCTTGCGGCGCGTGAGGGTGCGCGTCAAAAAAGGGCGGCCGCTGAGGCGGGCGAGATGGCGGCCAAGTTCCGCCGACTGGTTGAACCGCCGCTTGAGAAGGCGCGTCCAGTGGAGGGGCACAGGGATGATGGCATCGCACAGCGCCAGGTGTTCACCGCCAGCGCGGGCCATCCAGGCGGCCATCATCGGGGCAAGATCGGTGCGGTCCCGGTATTTCAGCCCATGAACGAGATTGCGCGCCGGCCCCTCATGCAAAGCGACCGCCCGCAAGCGGTCGAAGATGGGCGGCTCGGCTATGGCCAGTGCCGAAACCATGCCCTCTCCCGGATCATGGGCAAAGGGCAAGCCCAGGATGTCGCAATAGGGTCTTTCGATGAAGCGCATGCGCGACCAGCAGGCGCCGCAAAGCGCATGGTGACCGGCCGTGCGCACGCCGCAGGCTGCACAGCAGGGTGGATAGACCAGATCGAGCAGAGGCCGCAGCAGGGCGCGCGGCGAAAACGATCGCGCGACGCCCTCGATTTTCTCCGCCTCATCCACCATGTCTTGACATTAGCGGCTCGTCAGCGCCCATGCGACACCAAAATGCAAGGGGTTCCGCCTGCCGACACACCCCACCTCAACGAAGACGGACAGACAGCATGGACATCCTTTTCGACCTGCCTTTGGTAACTGCACGGCGCGAACGCGCCATTGCGCGGGCCGTTGCGGGTGGTGACTTCCTGCTCGACATTGCAGCCAATGAACTGGCCGAGCGCGTCGGCGTGGTGGAACGCCATTTCGAGGAGGCCGTGGAACTGCATGGCGGCGGCGGCAACGCCGCACGCGCGGCGCTCAAGACCGGCAAGATCGGCCATCTGACGCGCATCGAAACGAGTGCAGCCTTCGCCGGACCCGGCGAAGACATCTCGCCGGCAGCACTCGAGGACATGCCGCTCGCCGACCAATCGGTCAATCTCGTCCTCTCGCCCCTGTCGCTGCATCTGACCAATGATACGCCGGGCATGCTGATCCGCATACGCCGAGCCCTGAAGCCGGACGGGCTGTTCATGGCCGCCATTCCCGGTGCCGGAACGCTCGTCGAACTGCGCGACGTGCTTCTGGCAGCAGAAGCCGAACTCTTTGGCGGCGCAAGTCCGCGCGTGATTCCGTTTGCCGATGTGCGCGACATCGGCGGCCTGATGCAGCGGGCAGGCTTTGCGCTGCCGGTGATCGATGCGGAAACCTATACCGTACGCTATGATACGCTGTTTCACCTGATGCGAGACCTGCGCGCCATGGGCATGAGCAATCCGCTGGCCGGGCGCAGCAGGACACCGCTGACGCGGGCCTTCTTCGTGCGGGCGGCGGAGATTTATGCAGAGCGCTATGCCGATCCGGACGGGCGCATCCGCGCCACCTTCACCATCGTCTACGCATCCGGCTGGGCGCCGCATGAAAGCCAGCAGAAGCCTCTGAAGCCAGGCTCGGCAAAGATGCGGCTGGCCGATGCGCTCCGCGTCACCGACAGCCCCGAATAGGCGTCGAAACACCGTCACTGGCCCGCAAGCGTGTCCGCAAGGAAGGTCAGCATATCCTGCAATATGCCGGAAAATGTAGTGAAGCCGGCAAGCACCACGGCAGACAGGACGGCAACCACAAGGCCGTACTCCACAGCCGTTGCCCCCTGATTGTCCGCGGCGAATTTCTTGAGGATCGACATCGTGCCCCCGGGTTCCATCCCGGGATGCATAGCATCCGTTCACTTACCGGCAGGTTACCGCGCTCAGCACACGCTCTCGCCGTCATAGCCCTGCGTGACGCAGACGGAGCCCGGCGTCTGCTGCAGCACGCTGCGGCGAATCGTGTAATGCTTGGTGCCTGATGCGTCCGGCTTGATCGATCCGGTGGTGATCAGATCGATTTCCTGTTGCACATTGGCCAGATGGCGCGGGTCGGATCGCTTCATCAACATGGGCGTGACGATAAGCGAAAGCGCGATCGCTGCGGTACCGAACAGCAGGGCGATGTTCAGAACGCCGGTTCTGCCGGACCTGAGCGTGACCCTTTGCTGGGCACGAACAGTCTTCCAGAATTCCTCATCCATGAGAGCCTCGTTACGCAATTACTTTATCGAAGCTGCATATTGCCCCATCGGGTTAAAGGATCTGTTAACGCCGATTCATTCGTGCCCGGCGAATTTTAAAAACTGTGGATAAATGGCAACGCCTGGCTTTTACGGGATCCGCCGGAGGCTCAGAGCAGGTCCTGCAGGAAGGGAATAAGCGGTTCGTCGGCCGGCGGCATGGGATAATCGCGAAGGGCCGCGGGCCGCACCCATTTCAGCGCCTGCCCTTCCCGACCCGCCGGTATACCCTCGTAACGCCGGCAAACGTAAAGCGGCATCAGCAGGTGAAACGTCTCATAGGTGTGGCTGGCAAAGGTGAGCGGCGCAAGGCAGGGTACGCGCGTGACGATGCCCAGTTCCTCGTGAAGCTCGCGCACCAGCGTTTCCTCCGGCGTCTCGCCGGGCTCCACCTTGCCGCCGGGAAATTCCCAGAGGCCGGCAAGGCTCTTGCCTTCAGGACGCTGCGCCAGAAGAATGCGGCCATCCGTATCGATCAGCGCGCAAGCGGCGACCAGAAGAATGGAGCGAGGCTTTGGCGTCTCGTCGACCCCGCTCATGCGCCGGTCTCCTGGCGCCAGTAGCGATACTGGTAGGCTTGGCGAAAACCGAAGCGGCCATAGAGCGAAAGCGCAGCAACATTGTCGTCATGCACCTGCAGCCAGGCGGTGCGGGCTCCACTGATACGGGCCCAGCGCAGGGCGGCCGTCAGCATTTCCGTGCCCGCCCCCTGCCGCCTGCGGTCGGCGGCAACGGCAAAGGACAGGATGCCGGCGAGATCCGCATCCTGTACGCAGAGCGCAACGGCAACCGGGCCTTCGCCGGGATTTTCCGCAATGAAAAGGCCGCTGACCGGCTTGATCGCCGACAGGATTTCGGCGAGCGCCGGCTTCAGCGACGCATCCTCGCCATGAACGGCAAGCGAGGCATCGATATAGCGGCCGATGTCATGGCTCGGCAGGTGGCCGAGCGTGTCGGGCAGTTCGAGCCCCGCCAGATCCGCCACCATGACGTTGACCGTTTCGAACGGTCGCCATCCCTGGCCGGCCAGCCGGTCGAGAAGCGGTTTTGGCGACAGCGGCGTTTCGCGCACCAGCAGCGGGCGGCCATAGTGTTCGAACCGCTTGCGGGCCTTTTCGATGCGCAGGTCGACGTCGCGATGATCCGACGGATCGAGCGGCACAAGGCAGTTCAGCCGCTTGGACGGGTGCCCGCCCGTCAGCCGCACCTGCCAGCTGCCGTCATAGACCACGGAGGCCGCCGGCCAGGCGCGGAAGCCGACAGCTTCCAGACGCCGGACAAGCGGAAGATTGCCGTGGGGAGAAATTGCCTGCATCAAAAGTTCAGCTCCGGTAGTCGCCATTGATGGCGACATATTCCTTCGTGAGGTCACATGTCCAGACGGTTGCTGTTCCCTGGCCAAGGCCGATATCGACACGGATGACGATATCCTCCTGCTGCATGACAGCCGTCGCTGCCGCTTCCGAATAGGCCGGATCGCGTTCGCCCTCGACCGCAACCCTGACGTCGCCGAACCAGATCGCCAGACGGTCGCGGTCGGCCATCTCGCCGGACTTGCCGACAGCCATCACCACACGACCCCAATTGGCATCTTCGCCCGCAACGGCCGTCTTGACCAGCGGAGAATTGGCAATGGAGAGCGCAATACGCTTGGCAGCCGCATCGTTCTCGGCACCGGTGACGGTGACTTCCACCATTTTGCGCGCACCTTCACCGTCGCGCACGACCTGGAGCGCCAGGTCCTTCAGGAGGTCGTTGAGGGCGGCGCGAAAGCCATCCAGGCGCGTATCGTCCGCCGCTTCCACCCGGACCTGGCCTTCGGCCTTACCGGTTGCAAACAGAAGAAGCGTGTCGGAGGTGGAGGTATCGCTGTCGACGGTGACCGAATTGAAGGTCGGGCCGACGCCCTCAGACAGCAGCGCCTGCAGGGCGGCCGGGGCGATATCGGCATCCGTTGCGACAAAGGACAGCATGGTCGCCATGTCCGGCGCGATCATGCCGGCGCCCTTGGCGATGCCGTTGATGGTGACGGTGACGCCACCGATGTCTGCGGTGCGCGTCGCAACCTTCGGATAGGTATCCGTGGTCATGATCGCCTTGGCGGCCTCCAGCCAGAAATCGCCGGTTGCGGCCGCCTGCATGTCACCCAGGACGCCCGCAAATTTCGTCGCATCCAGCGGCTCGCCGATGACGCCCGTCGAGGCGAGATAGACTTCGCCCACATCGCAACCGACGGCTTCGGACGCCGATTTCGCCGTCAGTTCCGTCGAGGCCCGACCCTTGACGCCGGTAAAGGCGTTGGCATTGCCGGAATTGACCACAACCGCGCGCGCCTTGCCATTGGCAAGGTTGGCGCGGCAGAAATCCACCGGTGCCGAAGGGCATTTCGAGCGCGTGAACACGCCCGCCACCGATGCCGGTTCATCGAACACCATCAAAAGCACGTCCGTGCGGTTCTTGTACTTGATGCCGGCGGCAGCCGTTGCCATGCGCAGGCCCTTCACGGCCGGCATGTCGGGATAGGATTTCGGAGCAAGGGGGGAAACGGTGGCGGACATTTGGCAAAAACCTGGACAAGAAAAGGCCCGCAGATGCGGGCCGGTTGATGAAATATCGAAAGCGGCTTATTCGCCCTTGGTCATGTCTTCATAACCCTTGCGCAGGGTTTCGTCGACAATTTCGACCTTCTGGTCGGCCTTGGCCGCATCGATGATGGCAGAATACTTTTCCTGCATGACGATCTGGCGAACCTGCGGCTCCACCTGGTCGAAGGCCGGCGGCTGGGCGTCACGCTTGTCTTCCACCTTGATGACATGGTAGCCGAACTGCGACTTTACCGGCGTCTTCGTGTAGGCGCCCTTGTCGAGTGCGAAGGCGGCTTCCTCGAATTCCGGAACCATGCGGCCCTTGGTGAAGTAGCCGAGATCGCCACCGTCGGACTTGCTGGTGTCTTCCGACTTGGCCTTGGCCAGTTCGATGAAGTCCTTGCCTTCGTCGAGCTGCTTGATGATTGCCTTGGCTTCATCCTCGGTCTTCACCAGGATGTGGCGGGCGTGAATTTCCTCTTCCTTCGGCATGGCTGCGACTTCCTTGTCGTAGCGGGCCTTGACCTCTTCCGGCTTCAGCGTCTCGAACTGCTGGCGAAGATAGGCATTGTGCAGCTCGCGCTCCTGCAGGAAGGCCATCCGCTTCTTGAAGTCGTCGCTGTTCTGAAGACCGGCTTCTTCGGCCTTCTTCGAGACGAGCTTGATGTCGATGATCTGCGAGAGTGCCGCGACCTTCTTCTGGTCGTCGGGCATCTGCTGGTACTGCTGGCTCAGATTGGCAATGGCCGCATCCAGTTCCGACTGATGGATTTCCACGCCGCCAACCTTGGCGACCACGGCATCGGCCTGTGCAAAGGCGGGCGCCTGGAAAAAGACGGCCACGGCCACGGCGGCAGTCGCGAGGAATTTATGGCGAAACATAAGGAACTACCTTTCGAATTGGGCACCGGCCCCGGATGTCGAGACCGGCCGGAACACTGTCAGAAACACCGGATTGTGGCCATTCTGTAACGGCGGGAGCCGTTGACATCATTCGACCCCCCTCTTATCTGTCACGCTACTTCGCGTCCAGAAGAGTTTCCGGGCCGGCGTTTGTATTTTGCCTGTCGAATAGAGGGCGCAGATCAACCTGCCGGACGATACTTTCGAGGGATGCCACATCAGTTTGGAAAGGACCACTCGTATGGTCAGCTTCGGTGGGATAGCCCGCAAGTTTTTCGGTTCGGCCAATGACCGCCGCGTCCGTGCCTATCGTTCCCGCATCGAGGCGATCGGCGCGCTCGAAGAAAAGACGAAGGCACTCTCCGATGAGCAGCTTGCTGCAAAGACGGTAGAGTTCCGCGAGCAGCTCGCCAACGGCAAGACGCTGGACGATCTGGTGGTGCCGGCCTTTGCCGTCGTGCGCGAGGCTTCGCGCCGCGTTCTCGGCATGCGCCCCTTCGATGTGCAGCTGACCGGCGGCATGATCCTCAACGACGGCGCAATTGCCGAAATGAAGACCGGCGAAGGCAAGACGCTCGTCGGCACGCTTCCGGTCTATCTCAACGCGCTCTCCGGCAAGGGCGTCCATGTCGTGACCGTCAACGACTACTTGGCCAGCCGCGACGCCGCCATCATGAGCCGGCTGTACAGCTTCCTCGGCCTCACCACCGGCGTCATCATGCATGGCCTCGACGACGACCAGCGCCGCGCCGCCTATGCCTGCGACATCACCTATGCGACGAATAACGAGCTTGGCTTCGATTATCTGCGCGACAACATGAAATACGACCGCGGCCAGATGGTGCAGCGCGGCCATAACTACGCGATCGTCGACGAAGTGGACTCGATCCTGGTCGACGAGGCGCGCACGCCGCTCATCATCTCCGGCCCGCTGGACGACCGCTCCGAGCTCTACAACACGATCGACGCCTTCATCCCGGCGCTGACGGCCGATGATTACGAGATCGACGAAAAGCAGCGCTCGGCGAATTTTTCCGAGGCCGGCACCGAAAAGCTCGAAAACCTCTTGCGCAGCGCGGGTCTCCTGAAGGGTGAATCGCTCTACGACGTCGAGAACGTCGCGATCGTCCACCACATCAACAACGCGCTGAAGGCTCACAAGCTGTTCCAGCGCGACAAGGACTACATCGTCCGCAACGGGGAAATCGTCATCATCGACGAGTTCACCGGCCGCATGATGCCCGGCCGCCGCTATTCGGAAGGCCAGCATCAGGCTCTGGAAGCCAAAGAAAAGGTACAGATCCAGCCAGAGAACCAGACGCTCTCCTCGATCACCTTCCAGAACTATTTCCGCATGTATGAAAAGCTCGCCGGCATGACCGGTACGGCGTCCACCGAAGCGGAAGAGTTTTCCAACATCTACGGCCTCGACGTCGTGGAAGTGCCGACCAACCTGCCCATCCAGCGTATCGACGAGGATGACGAGGTCTACCGAACCGGCGAGGAAAAGTTCAAGGCGATCATCGAGGAGATCAAGGCCGCGCATGCGCGCAACCAGCCGGTTCTCGTCGGCACCACCTCCATCGAAAAATCCGAACTGCTCGCCACCATGCTGCGCAACGACGGCTTTGAGAACTTCAATGTTCTGAACGCCCGCTATCACGAGCAGGAAGCCTATATCGTCTCCCAGGCCGGCGTTCCCGGCGGTGTGACGATTGCCACCAACATGGCCGGCCGCGGCACCGACATCCAGCTCGGCGGCAATATCGACATGCGCCTGGAGCGCGAGCTGGAGGGCATGGAACCCGGTCCGGAGCGCGATGCCAAGGAAGCGGCGATCCGCGAAGAGGTCAAGCAGCTGAAGGCAAAGGCGCTCGAAGCCGGCGGTCTCTACGTGATTGCCACCGAACGCCACGAAAGCCGCCGCATCGACAACCAGCTGCGCGGCCGTTCCGGTCGTCAGGGCGACCCGGGCCGGTCGAAATTCTACCTGTCTCTGCAGGACGACCTGATGCGCATCTTCGGCTCCGACCGGATGGATTCGATGCTGCAGAAGCTCGGCCTGAAGGAAGGGGAAGCGATCGTCCACCCCTGGATCAACAAGGCGCTGGAACGGGCCCAGAAGAAGGTCGAAGCCCGCAACTTCGACACCCGCAAGAACCTTCTGAAATACGACGACGTCACCAACGACCAGCGCAAGGTGATCTTCGAGCAGCGCATCGAGCTGATGGATGCGCCGGACCTCACCGATACCGTCACCGACATGCGCCACGAAGTCATCGACATGCTGGTGACCAAGCATATCCCCGAGCGCGCCTATGCCGAACAGTGGGACGCCAATGGCCTGAAGGAAGGTGTGGAGCGCCTGCTCAATCTCGACCTGCCGATCCATGACTGGGTGCAGGAAGAAGGCATTGCCGAGGACGACATCCGCGAGCGCCTGATCGCAGCTGCCGATGCCGCCGCCAGGGACCGTGCCGAACGCTTCGGCCCCGAAGTGATGACCTATGTCGAGCGCTCCGTGCTCCTGCAGACGCTCGATCATCTCTGGCGCGAACATATCGTCAACCTCGACCATCTGCGCTCCGTCGTCGGCTTCCGCGGCTATGCACAGCGCGATCCGCTGCAGGAATACAAGGCGGAAGCCTTCGAACTCTTCCAGGCGCTGCTCGCCAACATGCGCGAGGTCGTCACGTCGCAACTGATGCGCGTCGAACTGGTGCGCGACACGCCGCCGGCGCCTGAACCGCCGCAGGTCATGGAGGCGCACCATGTGGATGCGACGACCGGCGAGGACGAGTTTGCAATGGCAGCGCTCGCCCCCTTCACGGCGCCCGAGGATCGCGATCCGAACGATCCGTCCACCTGGGGTCGCATCGGCCGCAACGAGCTTTGCCCCTGCGGCTCCGGCAAGAAGTTCAAGCACTGCCACGGCGCGCTGATCGCTTGAAACCAGCCTTCCCTTTGCAAACCATCGCGGCCGCCCTTCGGGGCGGCCTTTTTCGTGGATGAGGGGATCAAAGCCGGGGGAAGCAGGCCTGGCTGCGAGCCGGCGCAATCGTTTCTTAACGGTCGCAACCGCATGATGCCGGCCGGATCCCCGCCCGAGCAGAACGTGCCCTTCATGACGGTCATCGACACAGCGCAGAAACTGCTGCCGCTCAGCGTAAAGACGCGGCTGTCACCCGTGCTGCGTGGTCTGGAGCCGATCCTTGCCGGCAGCGATGAGACAGCACGCGCCCAACGCATGGCCCTCATTGCCTTTTTCATCCGTGTTCTCAGCGCCGCCATCGCCTTTGTCGCCCAGATCGTCATGGCGCGACTGATGGGCGAGTTCGATTACGGCATCTTTGCCTTCGTCTGGGTGCTGGTCGTGGTCTTCGGCAATCTCTCCTGCCTTGGCTTCCACACCACCGTCATCCGCTTCCTGCCGCAGCATCAGGCACGGGGTGAAGATGACCTGGTCCGCGGCCTCAACTGGTCAGCGCGGGTCTTTGCACTTCTATCGGCAAGCCTGCTGGCAGGCGTCGGTTTTACCTTCCTTGCTCTTTTCGACAATGCCGTCGCGGATTACTGGCGCATACCGGTGTTTCTCGGCCTGTTTACCCTGCCGATGATCGCCCTTGGCGACGTTCTGGAAGGCACGGCCCGCGCCAATGGCTGGGCGGTGATGGCGCTCAGCCCCACCTATATCATCCGCCCGCTGCTGATCCTTGCTCTGATGGTGCTTGCCATCCGGCTTGGCGAGCCCCGCAATGCGACAACCGCAATGATGGCGGCTCTTGCCGCAACCTACCTCACGACGCTCGTCCAGTTCATCCGCGTCACCCTTCGTCTGCGCCGCCATCTCGGCTCCGGTGCCCTGGCCTTTGACGTCCGCCCCTGGACGCGCTTTGCGCTTCCCCTTTTCCTGGTCGATGGTATCGGCTTCCTGCTCACCAATTCCGATGTGGTGGTGGTGGGGCTCTACCTGCCGCCGGACCAAGTGGCGATCTATTATGCGGCGGCCAAGACCATCGCGCTGGTGCAGTTCGTGTATTTTTCCGTCAAGGCCGCCGCCGCTCCCGGCTTTTCCGCCATCATGGCGACCGGTGACAGAGGCGAGCTTGCCACATTCGCGGGACAGGCGGCCCGGTGGAGTTTCTGGCCGGCGCTTGCCGTTGGCCTTGGCGTGGCAGCCCTTGGCCACTTGCTGCTGCAGATGTTCGGGCCGGCCTTTTCGCAGGGCTACCCGCTGATGCTGGTGCTGCTCTGCGGCATTCTGGCGAAAGCCAGTGTCGGGCCGGGCGAAGTCCTGCTCAACATGGCGGGACGGCAGTCGCTCTGCGTGATGCTTTACGGCACCGTGCTTGCCGCCTGCATCATCCTCAACGTCGCCCTCATCCCGCCTCTCGGCCTGCTGGGGGCTGCAACGGCGACCGCCTCTGCCATGCTCCTTGAGGCGATCTTGCTGCATATCGCAGTGCGCCACACGCTCGGCATCGTGATTTTCGCCTTTGCACGACCAATCAACGCGCCGCTTCAACAGGAAAGGCCGGACGATCATGGCTGAGCATCTGCCGCTGACGAAACCTCTGTTAGAGGCCGCGCCGAACACGGCAAAGTCCTTGGGACAAGGCATGCCTGCATCCTCCAAAATGGCTGCCCCGCAAAGACGGCTGGACAGTCCCGCAGCACCGATCACCATGGACACCGCGCGTGCCGGTCGCACGCTTGCAATCTATCCAGGCCATATGGGCTACGAGTTGGAGGAGGAACTCGATTTCCTGTCCAACCGGGTCATGGAGCCAAACGTCTTCTTTTCCGGCCGCCTGCTTGCCCCTGCGATGCCGCGTGTCGAAGATCGGGAGGTCCAGCTGGCGCTCATCCGCGACGAGCGGGAGCGTTCCAGCCGCATGCGCTTTCTCATGCCATTTTCCGTCGAAAAGCCCGGCTTTGCCCTTGGCGCGCCGATCCTTCGCGCCTGGGCGAACCCGTTCGGGCCGCTGGGGACGCCGCTCGTCGATGCCGAGGGCGCGGCTGAAACACTCGACAACCTTCTCGATGCCTTAGGGCGCCGGGACACCGGGCTGCCGAAGGTTCTGGTGCTGCCGGATCTGAGGCTCAACGGTCGTTTCGCCCAGCTGATCCGGGCCGTCGCCGTTGGCCGTAACCTGCCGGTCACCGTCACCGGCACCTATCAGCGCCCGATGCTGCACAGCGAACTGGATGGCGAGGCCTATCTGAAACAGGCGCTGTCGCCGCACCACCTGCGCGACATGCGGCGCCAGTGGCGCAGACTTTCGGCCACGGGAAGCCTGACGCATGAGGTTGCCCGCCAGCCGGCGGATATCCGACGCGGCACGGAAGAGTTTCTCGCCCTGGAAGCCAGCGGATGGAAGGGACGCAAGCGCTCCGCTCTGATCAATGACCGGTACCACGCAGCCTTTGCGCGTGAAGCCATCGGCAACCTTGCCGAAGTGGATGCCGTGCGCATCCATACGCTGAACCTTAATGGCCGCGCCATCGCCTCGCTCGTCGTCTTCCTGATGGCCGGCGACGCCTATACCTGGAAGACGGCGTATGATGAGGCCTATGCGGGCTTTTCTCCGGGCAAACTCCTGATGATGAAGCTCACGGAATGGCATCTGGACGATGCCAACATCACCCGCTCCGACAGTTGTGCGGCATCCGACCATCCGATCATGAGCCGCTTCTGGCGCGAGCGCGAAGCCATGGGCACACTGGTGATCGGCCTGCAGGAGAGCCTCGACCGCGACACCCGCCAGGTGGCAACACAGCTGCACCTTTACCGCAACACCCGCTCCGTGGCCCGCCTGCTGCGCGAAAAGATCCTCGGATTGCGGATCCGTGACGAATGATCCTGTGGCGTTGGCGGCGCAGCCTCAGCACTTTAACGGTTTTTGCAGGTCATTCTGATATCGAAATGCCATCGCCTGAACCGCGCGCACGCGAGCCGGCATCTCCCGCCATCGGCATGGTGTGCGAAGGCAAGCCGGCAGCATAAATTCTGCCGGAAATTTATAAGACGACAGCTTGAGGATACACCATGAGGGACCTGATCAGCTTCAAGAACACCCACGATCAGCAGATCTATATCAACCCGCAGCACGTGGTCTATGTCGCCCGGTTCGAGGATCAGGTCACGGTCGTTGCCCTTGCCATTCCCCATAACGGCAGCCACTTCCAGTTCTACGTCCGCGGCACGGCCGAACAGGTACGCCAGAAACTTCTGGGCGCGCAGAGCTGAAGGAATGAAGAAGGAGCGCATTTGGACGCTCCTGCCATGATCCGCAGGTTCATGGACCCGGGACCAGGACGCACCGACATAACTGACCGGTAGACGATGCGCGTTTGCTCTGCCACAAGCGCACCCAGATGATACATCCACCCTCCGGAGGACGATCTTGTCGGGAGCACGCATCGCAGCGCTGGACGGGTTACGCGGAATGGCGGCACTGACCGTGCTGCTTTCTCACCTGTCAAACTTGACGCAACTCGTTCAACCTCTTGGCAACGGTGCCGGGCAACTTGGCGTGATGCTCTTTTTTGCTCTCTCCGGCTTCCTCATGGCGCACAACCACGCGGGCGAGCCTTTGGATTGGCAGCATGCGGGCAGATATGCAACTCGGCGCGCCGCAAGAATATTACCATTGTATGTCTTGGTGATCGTTGTCGCGTTCGTTTTCGGTCTCGTGACAGAAAATCAGCTCTACGGGTATAACGTCACGACCGGCAACCTTTTGTCGCATCTCATGTTCATAAGGGGAGATGGCATCATCTGGACGGTGCCTGTTGAGATCCAGTTCTATGTGCTGTTCCTCATCATATGGGCTCTGTCTCATATGCCGATCGCGATATATACCCTGACAATTGCTGCGGTCATACTGAGCCTGTCGGTCTCGGCGGATGCCCTGCCAACGCTTGTCAGATGTCTTCCTTATTTCCTGTTCGGCGTGACCATCCGGCTGATCAACCCTCCTTCAGAGAAATTTTCCGGCCCGCTCTTTATGGGAGCACTCGCCCTCTACTGGCTTTCACTGCCCCAGATGCGACCGCTGTTTGGCCTTGAGCCGCCAGCCCTTTTGGATACCTGGCGTGATCCTATGTGCATGATCGTGGTCTGTACCCTCGTATGGTGCGCTCAAAGTTCTTCGGCTGCAGAGCGCCTGTTCGGAAACTCCGTCACGCGCTGGTTGGGAGATATCTCCTTCTCCCTTTATCTGCTTCATTCGCCGCTCATCGGCTTCCTGGCATGGGCAGGCACACCATCATGGGCAGTCTGGCTCCTTGGAATTTCAGGTGCCGTATGGATCGCTGCGATGTCACACGTGTTCATCGAGCGGCCCGGTGGCCGCCTGATCAGGACAGTCCTCTTGCCCCAGAAGAAAGATCATCCCGAGCAAAGGCGACAAGGACGAGATTGAATCTTCCGGGGACCAAAGCCAACGCCCCGCGTTAGTAGAACCCGCCGCACGGAGGGAACGTCACGTCGAAATGCATAAGAAAGCTGCGGGGCAGACAGCATCCGCCCCGCAGCCGTTGATCAGAACTCTTCCCAGCTCTCGGCCGTCGCGGCAGATCCGCCACCCAGGCTGCGGGAGATCTTGTTGACCAGCTTGCGCGCAGGCGAGGCGACCGGAGCCTGACGGACAGATGGCGAAACGGCAGCCACGCGCCCGCTGGAAGCCCCTCCTTCGAGCTGGAAGCGCCCGACGAACTGGCGCAGCTTGTCGGCTTCACTGGCAAGCTTCGTTGTGGCAGCGGTTGCCTCTTCCACCATGGCGGCGTTCTGCTGCGTCGTCTGGTCCATCTGGTTGACGGCCGTGTTGACTTCGGCAAGACCAACCGACTGTTCCTTCGCAGAGGTCGCAATCGCATCCAACTGCGTGTTGATCGACACCACGTGCTCCTCGATCACCTTCAGCGCTTCGCCGGTCGCCGTAACCAGCTTGACGCCGCTTTCCACTTCACCGGCCGAGGTGCGAATGAGATCCTTGATCTCCTTGGCCGCCTGGGCGGAGCGCTGCGCCAGTTCGCGCACTTCCTGGGCAACGACGGCAAAGCCCTTGCCGGCTTCCCCGGCGCGCGCCGCTTCCACGCCGGCATTCAAGGCGAGAAGGTTGGTCTGGAAGGCGATTTCATCGATGACGCCGATGATCGAGGAGATCTGGTTCGAAGACTGCTCGATGCGCTGCATCGCATTGACGGCGGTGGCCACAACCTCGCCGGACTGGCGAGCCGACTTGTTGGCGTCCATGGCGACAGCGCGGGCCTCTTCGGTGCGTTTGGCCGAATTCGTCACGTTTGCGGTGATTTGATCAAGAGCTGCTGCCGTTTCCTCGAGCGAAGCTGCCTGCTGCTCCGTGCGCCGCGACAGGTCATTGGCACTGCCGCTCAGTTCACGTGAGCCCGCGTCGATTGCGCCGGTCGAGATCGAAACCTCGTGGAGCGTCTCGCGCAATTGCGCGACAGCCGTGTTGAAGTCGTGGCGCAGACCCTCGAAATCGGTGGCAAACGGCCGTGACAAGGTGAAGGTGAGGTTGCCGTTGGAGAGGTTCTTCAAGCCTTCGGCCAGACCGGCTGTTGCTTCGGCCATGGCAGCGGCCCGGGCCTGCTCGGCTTCCGCGACACGCGCGCGTTCCACTTCGGACGATGTTCTCGACTCGGCCGCCTGGCGATCACTTTCCAGCTTGCTGATGGCGGTCTGGCGGAATGTTTCGACGGCTGCGGCCATATCGCCCAGCTCGTCCTTGCGCCCGCGGCCGGGCACCTCCACGTTGTTCTGGCCGTTCACAAGCACCAGCATGCAGGCATTCAGATTGCGCAGCGGCTTGACGAGGGAGCGGTTAAGAACGAGCAGGCCGGCGACCGACAGAAGCAGCATGACAATACCGCCGATCAAGGCAGACGCTTGAGCCATCTCGGCAGCATCATCGGCTGCGGCCTTGCGGATTCCCAGCAGAGACAGTTCCGCGTCGGCCAGTTCCTTCACCTTGGCCCGGATGCCATCCATCGACGTCTTGCCGGCACCCGAAATTTCGACCTGGCGGGCCTTGTCCCAGGTGGACGGGTCCTTCATCCATTCCATTTCCGGCTTCACGACCTTGGCAGCCCAGGTTTCGGCAAGGGAAGCCACCTCCTTGAGGCGAGCCTGCTGGGCAGGATTGTCCGCCGTCAGTTGCTGGGCCTCGGCGAGGTTCTGCTTGAAGGCTTTTTCGCCGGCGATCTGCGGCTCGAGGAATTTCGGATCCCCTCCAATCAGGTAGCCTCTCATCCCGGTTTCCTGGTCCACCATGGCAGACATCATGTTGGAGACCTTGGACAGGACGACATGCGTATGGTCCGTCATATCGGCATTCTGCGCCTGAACGGAGCTGGAGCGGTAGCTGACGAATGCAACCACCAGGCTCACCGCAATCAGGCTGATGATGGCGGTCGAAATCTTAGTTATGATTTTCATATTGTCGAAGATCATCATTTGATATTCCATATGAGTGTCTGTGGCGTGGCGCGGAAAGCGCCGGGTCCTTATCCGCACGCATTCTAAAATATCATATGTTACTACCGGTTAAGGCCGTGCTTACTTTCACGGTTTCGAACTAGCAGATCTCATCGTGCATAAATCATGGTGTCCTGTCGCAGGAGTTGCCTGACGCGCCCTTCAACCCGGAATATGCACGCAATAGATGAACTTCGTCGCTGTCGTGACGAGGCAGAGCTCACGGCGGGAAAACGAGACGCGACCGACCGGCTGCGTGCAAGGAACGGCCGGTGATTCTGGTTCGCGAGCACACGCCATAGGCAGCGCGAGCGCATAGTTCTAGTCAGCCTGGATTGGGAGAAAAGCCAACAGTGGTGCCCCGTGCCGCCGTAGAATACGACTGTGATTTCAGGTGCTTGAGCATCCCTCACCGCCATACCGTGGCAGTTGGATTATTTCAACGATCTGCACAACCTACCGCACCTGAGATTATTATCGATCGCGATTCAGGACTAGTTAATGGTTCTCGGTCAAACCAGCCGCAAGACCGAAAGCCCTATCTCGGCCATAAGCCTGCGCCTTCGATAAAACTGCGACCGACAATACGCCTCACTGCATCGGCTTGAATGTCGCGAATGGGGCCGGATGCGGACTGGCCGATTTCGCCGGAAGCGGCGACATAGCCACCTTTAATCTACCGACCTCATTGCAGCCTGTAAGGAAGTGGTTAATCTCACTCTGATTATGGATGCTGAGTGTCGGACTCGCTCGATCTCTGCGCAGCCGGAGTAGAAACAGTGTGCAGCTCAGAAAGTGGCCCGCGATCAGGTTTGAGGTCGGGTGATCGTTTATCGGCTCGTTGCACAATCCAGCGAACATTACGACAACCCAAGATCATCGCTGATTCGCCGTACCATACCGGTGCAGTTCGGATCACTTGGTCGAGAGTTTTCGACCTCAGTTCCAGTGCCTGTTTCGTGATGATTTCGCATTCCCGTACCACCATCGGCCGCCAGCCAAGCTTGTCGATTTCATCAATCACCCTCTTGTCCCTAGCTTTGTTTCGTTCAAACTTTGCGAGCCAGAACTCCGAATTTGTTTTCGGTATGTTAGCGACGGCGCCTCCATGGCCATGCCAGAAACATCCGTGTACGAAAAGTGCAACCTTGCGCCGAGAGAATACGATGTTCGGCCTTCCGGTCAGACCAGTGCCGTCAAGATGGCATCTCAGGCCCCGAGCATGCAGAGAATGTCGAAGAATAACTTCAGGTTTCGTATCCTTCGAACGAATCCTTGACATTCTTTGGGACCTCTCGGCGGCATTCAAGAAATCTACCCTAAGCACCCTGTCAAAAGTCTGGAAATAGATGCTGACTTCGACGAATAGGATTACGACAAAACTTTGTCGAGAAGTGTTCCACACTCTCGCGCGTCCGTGATTCTCTTGTATAAGGATCGAATGTTGATCAAAGAAACCTTCAGAATCAGCTCGCACCTCAAGGACATCATTGGGCGTGACCTCGTGACGAACGAGTTCATTGCGATCTTCGAGCTTGTAAAGAACTCTTTCGATGCCGGAGCAACGCGGGTCGATATCGAATTCGATCCTTCCGAACGCACAATTGCGATTGTTGATGACGGCAAAGGGATGACGCAGAACGACATCAAGACGAAGTGGCTGTTCGTCGCGTATTCTGAAAAGGCACAGTCGGAGCCAGACTCCTATCGCGACAAGATCAGGTCAGCTGGCCAGTATGCCGGCAGCAAGGGTATCGGCCGCTTCGCCTGCGACACTCTCGGAGAGAAGCTGTCGCTCTACTCTCGAGTGCGGGGGGAAGCGAGAGTCGAAATGCTTTCGATCGATTGGACGCGATTCGAGCAGAGCAGCCGAAAGGAATTCAAGGACGTAACCGTGGAGATCGACCGGATTGCGGCATTCCCCGAAATCGTGAACGCCTCCACACCAAGTGAGCACGGTACGGTCCTACTGATAAGGGATACGCGTCACGAATGGGATATTGAACGTATCAAGAGGCTCAGGAAAGACCTGGCAAAGCTCATAGATCCGTTCGGCACCACCACCAACGTCGCCGTCTCGACGTGGCTAGTGGATGGAACCGACATCCGGATCAAGGACGTCGACGGGCCTGTCGGAAATCAGATAGCCGATCTCCTCCGGGAAAAGACTAGCAGGATCGAGGTCACGATCGCGGACGGACAGATAAGTACGATTCTTTTCGACCGCGGGAGAAAAATCTATGAGATCAGGGAACGTTCGCCGTACGAAGAGCTGGAGGATTGCGAGGTCGAGGGACAGATCTTCTTCCTCAACCGCTCTGCAAAAAAGACATTCACGGGACGGATGGGGGTTCGCCCGGTAGAGTTCGGCAGCGTTTTCCTGTTCCTCAACCGCTTCCGGATCTCCCCTATCGGGGACGAGTTCGACGATACGCTTGGACTGAACCGGCGGAAACAGCAAGGTACGTCCCGCTACCTCGGAACCCGCGACATCATCGGTCGCGTTGACGTTACGGCCAGGCCCAAGGTATTCCGCGAGGTATCGAGCCGTGACGCCGGCTTGGTTGAGGACGCCCGAAGTCGAGCTCTATACGAGGCGATCCTGAAACACATGATCTTGCGCCTCGAGCGCTATGTCGTCGGGGTGAACTGGAAGGACTCCTTCGATCAGAACCGCGATACTCCTGAAGGGCTCGAGAACGACACGTCGCGCGATCGGATCCTCTCGATCATCGGGGGACTAGCTCGCTCCAAGGATGTGGAAGTCATATACTATGACAAGGAGATCGTCCGGATATCGGATGATCCTGACCAGATAACGGACAGCGCACTGAAGGCAATGTCTGACTTGGCGGAGCGTCGGGGCGACACGTCGCTCCTGAGGCAGATCGAGGACGCGCGGCGACGCATCGAAGAACTGAAATCGTCGCGTCTGGAAGCACGCCAGCAGGCCGAACGGGCTGTCGAAGAGCGGAACCGCGCCGACGCGATGATCGCGAGGCTTGAACAGCAGGCGCGGTTTCTCGGCAGCAGCCGAGACGTAGATGTGGAGCGGGTACAGCTGTTGATGCACCAAGCTATCATCCACCTCGGCCATATTCGGTCGGCAATTACGAACGCTGCCCATGAAGTCAGAAACGTGCTTTCCATCGCATCGACCACAGGAGAGGTCGACAGCGAGGAAGTCGCGGACCTGCTTGCGACCGTTAGGCAGTCGGCACGAAGAGCATCGGCTTCTATTGCAGGCGCCCACCTGTCTAGCGACAGGCTTGGCGCAGTGCTCTCCTTTGCCCCCAACATCCGTGTCGATCTTCAGACCGACAAGATGAGCGGCGACCTCCTTCGGTTCCTTGACGAGTACCTCAATGTACGTGTCGCAGGGATCCCCGGAATGCCGAAAGCGGCCCTCGATGCTTCGGACCTGACGCTCGAGCGAGAGTTTTCTCCCGTAGATATAGCCGTGCTGATCGACAACCTGATGGATAACGCCAGAAAAGCCAAGGCTACCAAAGTTAACTTCAAGGCTTCGGCAAAAGGTTCGAAAGCGATTGCGATCATCGTCAGTGACGACGGGCTTGGGATCGATACCCAGCGGGTAGATGTAACCAAGCTGTTTGAGCGAGGTTATTCTGGCTCGACGACGGGAACCGGACTGGGTCTGTACAGCGTGCGCCATATCCTTGCGGAAATGAATGGAAGCGTCGCGCTGGTAGGAGATGGAACCCGAGCAGACTTCGAAATTGTGATCCCAGCGGAGGATGCATGAACCTCGATCTTGGCATCCTCTGGATCGAGGATTCGTTCAGCCCGGAAGAAGAATCTAGCCTTAGGCGTCGCATCTACGAGGCAGGTTTCGTCGCGCGGATCCACGTCATCCCTAATAGCAGCGACATCGATGAACTGGCACGACTCCACAACCTGTACCATCGCTTCGACCTAATTCTTCTCGATTATCGCCTCAAAAACGAGAACGGGGACGAGCTCGCTCCGACTGTTAGAGCACTGTTTCCCTCGGTCACCATACTCTTCTATTCTGGCAGCGTAGAGGAGGCTGAACTGCGGAAGTTGATCGCAGCGAAAGAGGTTGAAGGCGTTTACTGCAGTCACCGAAATCGTTTCATCGAACGGACCGGCACGCTAATCGATCAAACTGCGCGAGCCCTTGACCGGTTGTCCGGCATGCGGGGACTTGCAATGAAGGTCGTTGCGGAATGCGACGACCTGATGAAAAACGCAGTCTTAAGGATGACGCTACGCGAGCCGAAATGCGCGGCCAAGGTGGCAGAGATGGACGACGACGTCTTCACATTCTTGAGCGAGATGAAAGGGAAGTATGAGGCCGCCGTACCATCAGGCATGCAGGAACGCTTCGATACCCGCGCAATTGACAGCACAAAGCTCTTCAAGCACTTCCGTCGCCTGACCCAGATAGTCACCTCGAACCCGGCATCGTTCGGGCTGGAAGAGGATCAGGTGGACCGACTTCGCGAACTCAGGAACATGAATGCCAAATACGACAAGATGGTCTTGAAGAAGCGGAATATCCTTGGGCACGTCACCGAGGTCCAAGGCAAAGATGGATGGGTTCTACAAGGTAGCGACGAGATCAGCGTCGGCGATTTCGCGGAAATCAGGCGAGGATTTGCGACGCACATCGACGCTATCCGGGAAATGAGCGATCTGGTTCTGCTGCTGGACCGCAAGTAGGCCGATCAACGTCTCTCCCAGTGCCTCAGCGAGCAGCGGCGGCACTGCGTTTCCCACCTGAGTATAGCGGGGGCACGCATCCTTCCGGCGAGATCCGCCCGTCGTATACGGCCCACGGAACGAGAACCAGTCCGGAAACGACTGCAGCCGTGCGTGTTCACGAACGGTCATGGAGCGAGGCTCCGAATAATGTATCAGATCGTCGGGCAAGGTGCTGATCGTCGGAGCGATGTCGTTCGGATCCAGTGCAGTGGTGCTCCGTTTCTTGATACCAAGGCGCGCCCGATCCTGCGGTCGCAGGCATACGCCGCGCTCGCAGTTGTCGAGGATCTCCTGCATACGCCGAACGGTTGCTGCCCCGTGGCGCGGCAAACGCAGATCTTCCGGCTGACCTCGGCTGCCTAGCCGCATGAGCGACTGGTACGGTGTCTTCGCCTTCGCCGCTCTGCTCAGGGCAAAAAAGCCCTTGCTTCCCCATTCCTTGTCTGCTCGTAGGTCTGAGAGACCCTCAAGATCCGACAATGCCGCTTTGCTGTCGGTGGTTCCTGGCCCGAGACCGCGTTCGTGGAGGAACGCCCGGCGGGCAACCTTCAGCCTCTGGATTGGGTCAATGCCAGGAAGCGTACCCTTCAAGGCTGCAATGAGAACAAAACGCGGCCGACGCTGAGGCACCCCCCAGTCAGAAGACCTGACGACGTCGGTCCAGCAGTCGTATCCTAGACGAACCAACTCACGGACTGCGTAGTCGCGGTAGGTGCCACCAGCGCGGTGCTTCATCGACTGAAACCCGACTACGTTTTCAAGCAAAACCAAACGCGGCCGCAGAAGGTGTACGTAATCCAAGTAGACGTCTACCATCTGGCTCCGTGGATCGTCAGGACGCCGGAGGCCGTTCATGCTGAAGCCCTGGCATGGAGGACCTCCTGCGACGAGATCCACAGATCCTTTGAGTTCGGCAAGTTTGTCGCGATGGCAACGGAGTAGCTCCTCGGCCTTCCAAGGCTGCTTTTCAAGCCACGAAGGCCACAGATGCCTGTCGCCTTTACGATCGAGGAGGTTGAGTTTATACGTCGAGAAGGGATCCGCATGAGCTTCCACGCCTAACAGCGTAGAAAACCCTGCAGCTCCGAGGCCGAGCGACAGCCCGCCGCATCCGGCGAAAAGATCAACGCAGGTTGGACTCATTCTTCCAGCATCTCATACTAGCACTAGAGTGTCCAGGACAAAGCTCGCCTGAACCTGTACGAAGCCAGTGACTTAAGTAGCAGGTCAATGGTTTCTCACTGGTTAATATGAGATCCCGTAGGCGGCTGTTGTTCAAGGTTGCCATGGATGACTTATGACATGGCAACCGTAACCGATTCTGGCGCGCAGGAGATATTACACTATGCCGGTGGCTTCCGCATTCGGCTGCAGGCAATGATGAACGCTACGACTGACATGAAAGCGCGAAGCCGCCATTCAGTCGCAACGCCATAGGCGACGCATCCCAATCAGCCACTACCGCGCCGCCTTGGTCATCACCCACTCATTCGTCCCGACATTCCCGCAATTGCGACACCTCAGCTTCAACCGGATCTCCTCAAGCTGCTTCGTGGAGCCAAACCGGCGTTCCAGCGCCCGGCGGTCAACACCGCCGCTCCTCCCGCACCTGCTGCAGACCGCCCGCAACACATACCATTCCGGCACAGTCTCAAAGGTCGCCGGCCTGTCAAAGACAATACGGCTGTAATCGTCAGGCCGAAGATTGATCCCGCGCCGGTGCTTCATGTTCTTCTTTTGTTCTAATATCGATGAATCGTCAATCGGCGCACATCAAATCAGCGGCAGGTTTGCAATCGACGGGTGCCTGCCGTCCATAATGATCACCTCCCCCACCTCTTTGCCGGCGCCACCACGGATCGTGTAGGTGAGCGCCGCTTGCGCCATCGGATAGCGGCCAAAGATCTCCCGAACCTCCGGCGTGTCGTTCAAGGAAATCATGAAGCGGCCTTTGACCGAGGCTAGGCGCTCGGCCATCTCGGCAAAGTCATCCCGGCTGAAGACGTTCTTCCCATAGTCGTTCTCGCAGCCGTAATAGGGCGGATCGAGATAGAACATGGTGCCGGGGCGATCATAGCGGTCGATGAACTTGCGCCAGTCCAGGCATTCGATGACGACGCCGGAAAGCCGTTCGTGAACTTCCTCGAGGATCGGTGCCAGGCGCGTGAGGTTGAAGCGGGCGCCGCCCGTGGTATCGACGCCAAAGGTGCGGCCGGTGATCTTTCCGCCGAAGGCAAGCTTCTGCAGATAGAGAAACCGCGAAGCCCGTTCCAGATCGGTGAGCGTGCTCGGATCAAGCGACGCCAGGCGCTCGAACTCCCGGCGTGATGTGATTTGGAATTTGAGCACATCCATGAGCTGGGGATAGTGCCGCTGCAGGATGCGAAACAGCGTGGTGACATCACCGGACACGTCGTTGATGACTTCGGCACGCGGCACAAGCCGACGACGGAAGAACACGCCGCCCATGCCGGTGAAGGGTTCAGCATAGAGATCGTGGGGGATTTGTTCGAGCATCGAGGCGATCCGCGCCGCGAGTTGCTTCTTGCCACCGAGATAGGCAGCAGGAGGAGAGACGGGACGAACCTCGGAAAAGTGAAAGCTATCTTGCATTGTGTACGACCATATTTTCTGACAAACCGCCCCGGCCTGCGCAGGCAGCGGGTGCGGCAATGATCGTTCGCGATTGTCGAGCGGGGTACGACGCCAATCAGAACCCGCTGTTGCAGCCATGACGGCTGCGACCACCCGTGCCCGGGCGGCAGACCTTAGCCGGAAAGGAAAACCCCTTCCGGCCACCGATGTGTCAAAGTGATAGGATCGTTGACCCGACAAGAAGACATCGATAGGTTGTTAACCTCCAACGAGGTCGGATCATGCAGAGTTTATCCAACCTACTTACTGCCTTGGCCTCCTTGGCGTGGCCGGCAGTAGCATTCTACGCCTTCTATGTGCTCCAAGACGACATCAAAAAGCTCATTGGTCGATTGCGCAAGGGCAAACTTTTGGGCCAGGAAATAGAACTGGCCGAGGAGATTGCACAGCTTGAGAGTACAGTCGAGACGGTGGTTGAGACAGTACCAAATGCAGCGCAACAAGAGACAAATAGTAAGTCGTCATCTTATCGAGAGCGGATATTTGCGGAGGCCAAGCACTCACCACTTGGAGCATTCCTTCGAGCATCAAGCGATCTTGAGCTGATGGTCAATCAGGTTATGGCAAGAACCGGGTGGCATGAAGGGAGGCGAAAGTTTTCCGTTCGCGAAGGGTTCTCCCGAATGCCGCAAGATTGGACTAGCCGCGATCTCCTCAAGACAGTCGAGCAGTTCTCCCACCTTCGGAACAGAATTATTCACGAAAGCAGGCTAGTTTCGGAAGAAGACGTAAGACGGGCGATAGATATCGCACTTTCTCTAATTGAGGCATTGAGCAGCTACCCCATAGAGGAAAACAGGGTGAATGACCTTGTTGAGGTTTATGCAGACGCGGAAGGCAAAGTGCCATTGCAGGACGGGATCAGGGGGGTGCGGCTAGAGACCCGCAGTGAAGGTCGCCCTCTGGAACATAGAATCTTCCCTACCACCCTAAACTGGTACGAACGAGGCCAGCTTGTCTCATGGGAATGGAACATGGGCTTGATGGTGCCTAAAGCGTTCTACCGCGATCCCTCGGACGGCAAGCTTAAACAGGCTTGGGTTTCATCTTGCGAGTTTGTTGGACGCCCGCTTCAAGATCTCAACTAATTGGCACGCTTCTAGTATTCCAGCACACGTCGGGCTGTTAGTGGTAAGGCGATCCCTGCACCTCTTGATGATGATCTGCCTTTAGAATACTGGGTCAGTACCGTTGATTTATGGAAGCAAAGCCATAGACGCTGCCTCACCCGCAGCCAATATAAGCTCAGCCAATGAGGCAGCAGCACCAACACCCTTAGCAATCAATTGAGTTGCCATCATCTCCATACATTTTGTTGATGGCGCGTGTGCGCCAGTTTTACGCATCATCGCGCCGTTGCGCCCTCCGTAGCTCCCGCTCCAGCCGCATTTCTTCACGAACCCGCCCGAGTTCAATACCAACGATTTCATGAGCCCGCGCCAGGCGCTCACCGATCTCGGCCACGCGGTGCATTTCGGCGGTGTGATCCTCAAGGACGGCGGTTGCCCGGTTAAGTGCGGTCGGATCAACAATCACGGCCGCTACTTGGGCGGCGGCTGGCGAGGTTGCTGGCGAGGCCCGCGAACCGGCCAGAAGGCCAAGGTGGCGAACAGCGAAGATAATGGCGATCGTTGCGCCGAATGTCATGAGAGCAAGTGGCGGCAGATTAGCCAGTTGTTCCATTGCGAATTTCCCCTTGATCGCGGGCTGCGCGATGAATGTTGATCAGCTCGCCAAGGGCAAACAGCGGGTAGACGGCAAGCCAGGTGCTGGCGACATCGGAAGAGGCAAAGCCATAGGAAATGCCCGACCAGATGACGCAACCGATGGCGGCCGAGAGTTGCCGGATCTGCGGTGTCACCCGTTCGCGCGCACCATTGATGACAAGGCCAATGATGCGCAGGCAACCGATGAGCAGCATCGACCAGCCGAGGCAGTCTTCAGACGGCACAAGATCCCGGAAGGACCAGAACTGCGGCTGGTTGAATGTCTCGGCCGGCAGCAGCAGCACCCAGCCGAACATGATCATGTGGCCGGCCATCATCCATTCCATCATGCGCGGCCCAAAGCGGTGGCGAATACGTATCCAGATGCCGGGGCCGAGATAGCCTTGGCTCATGGCCTCCCCTCCCCATGGGCAGCACATTCTGGCTTTGACCAGACGTCAGCGGCACAGAGACCAACGACGGTGCGGTCGATCTTGCGTTGATCGGCAGGCGTTGCCCCACGCGCGCCGATGAGATCAGTTCCGACCACACGCCTGAGCCCCGCGACACTTGCCGGCGCCGTAGTCCCACAGGCCGACAGGGCAAGCGTCGAAACGAGCGCGAGCATCATCGGCATTGTTACCTGCTGCATTGTCCTGCCTTTCGATGGAGATGCGCGCGTCATTACCGGCCTGTTTCCAGAACCAGATCCCGAAGGCGCCAACTATTGAGAGAGCCGCAAACACGGCAATGATTTTGACGGTCGCCCGCATGTCACACCTCGACTGTTTTGCCGCGCCATGTGTTGAAGCGGCGGGCGATCACATCGCGGTTGCGATAGGCCACATAGGCAAGGGCGATGACGACCGAACCAGCTGCAATCCATCCCCACGGCAGACCTGCCGCCCATGCCGCAGCTGCCGTCCCTGCCCCGCTGCTGCCGGCTTTCGTCAGCGCCTCGCGGGCGGCCGAACCATCGCGCCGCAGCTGCGCCAACGTGGCCGGCCCGATGATGCCATCGGCCACCAGGTGCGGATGAGCTTGCTGATAGGCGATGACCGCAGCCTTGGTCTTCTCGCCCATCCAGCCGTCGATCGCGCCGGGATTGAGGCCGGCGGCCGTCAGCAGCTCCTGCGCCTCACGCACGACAGGATCTTGCCCGGCCGGCTTCGCGTCGCTTGCCGTGCGTGGCGCACCTTCCGGCAACACGGCCGAGACGCCGGTATAGATGCCGGTGGAAAACAGCAGCGCCTCCTCCTTGCGCCGTCGCACCAGGCCGGCAAGCTTTTGGCCGCCTGCCGTGTTGTAATGGCTGGCGAGGTAGTCGCTCGCTGCCTTCAGCTTGCCGGCTCGCCAGAGATCTGCCCACTTCCACTTCATGGCGCCGACGCCGAGATTGAAGCACGCAGAAGCGGCCGCATCGAGCTGGTACTGCGTGCGATCGCTCGGGCTGTTTGCGGCCACGGCCGGTACGAACTCCGAGGCCATGACAGCATCGAGAATGGCGTCAGACTGCGCGGCGGTGATCCTGGTCTTGCCGGGGATGAGCTTGGTGATGCCGATCCTCGCCAGTTCACGCCGGCAGCTTTTGCTGCCCATCGTAAAGCCGGTGCCAATGGTCGGGATTTTGCGGGCATCGAGATAGCAGGTTAGCGGGTTGCCTTCGTGCAGGCGCACGAAAGCCCTCCCCGGTGCGGAGATTGCGGTAACGGGCACAGATGCCTCCTTGAGATTTAGATTGGGGATTGTGCGCGGTATGCGCGGGGTGTCGGTGTTAACGCGCGTTCACCGGCCACCGGATCGGCGCGAGTTCGGAAACGATCTGCTCGACGGTAGGCTGGGGACGCTGCCCGGCCTCGACCCTTGCCAGTTCGTCATAGGCAAAGGCCCAGACGCTATCGCGCCACGCGATGAAGGCTTGCGCCTCGGCGGCCCAGCGCGGGTTGGTGGAGTTGGCATAAGAGGCAAGGCTGTTGCCGCTGTCATAGAGGCGGGCTTGCGCCGTGCGATCGACGGCGGCCTGAATGGCGGCCCGGTAATCATCAAGGCTCGGTGGCGCAACGTAGTCTGGCATGACGTCATGAGCGCAGGGTTGTTCATCCGGCCCATAGGGCACGATGACCTGCACATGCACGTCACCATCCTGTCTGAAGACGGGTGCAGCGATGAGATCGCTGTCGATCTGTGCCTGCGTGCGAACTGCGGAAAGATCAAAGGCGTGGCCGTTGATCGTCAGCGTTTCGCCGTGCGTGCTGCACTCGATGGTCAAGGCATCGTCACGGCGCTGCGGTGTTTGATAAAGACGAATGCCCATCAGAACCACCTCCCAATGGCGATATAGCCGGGATAGCCAGTTTCGGTTTGCCCAAGCGAGACCATCTGCAAAGCGGTGGCTTGGGTTGTCGTGTTTTGATTGGCGAGAAAAGGCCACACCGCGCCCGTTGTGGTAGACGTTCGAGCGACGACCGGAACGACAAAAGGCGGGGCCGCAAACACCGATGGAAACACCATCGATACCGGGCTCGCGAGGATATAGAACGCCCCGTAGGCGGCAGTCGGTGTCGACAAGGTGGGGCTTTTGGCCCAGCAGATCATCGTGCCGTCGGCATAGCGTACAAAATCCCCATTCGCATTGCCTCCCTTCTCGATAATGGCCCCTGTTGGAACGCCAGCAGCTTGCGCAACCGATCCGAGGATATTGTCTTTGGCATAGGCTCCCGCCGCTTTGACCACGGCAAGCACATCTGCGGCCGACAGGCCCTTCAGCGCCTTGCCGCCATTGCCGTCAAAGCCTGCGACCTGGCTGCTTGTAACGCCACCGGCAGGGCCGACCACATCCCCGGCTCCCGTGCCGTCTTTGCCCTTGGGCAATGACAGATCAAGCCGGACAGTATCGGCATCCACCTGCACGACGTTGACGGATGCCGGCTGCCCGGCAGCCAAGGTCGTCACGGCACCAAAGGTCAGTTCCGTCAGGGGGCCAGGCACGCCTTGTGCCCCGGAGACATAGAACGGCGCGCTCCAGTCGGCCGCTGTCGCTGATCTCTTGGTGTAGAAGGCCGAGCGGTTGTTGCCGGCATTGGCGACCAGCACCCGGAACCCTTTGGCCTCGCCATTATAGGCGGCGCGATCGGCAAGGGCTGCCACTTCCGCATCGAACTTCACCGCCTGGACGAGATCATCCTTGGCGATCGTGCCAAAGACGCCGGGACCGAGGGCAATCGGGATCTGCTCATCATCGAGCTGCAGCTCTGCAAGGCTTGTGAGGTTGCCGCTGGAAAGGCTGGCAAACAGCCGGCGCATGGCATCAATGGCAATGATCTGCGGACTGGTCAGCTCGACCTTGTAGGACGCCTGCTGTTGCGATGGCCCAGGCCAGGCGTCTGCAAGAGTGATTTGCGTATTGCTATCGACGCTTTCGATGAGGATGGGGCGACCGACATGAAGGCCGAACTTGTCGCCGGCCTTGATCGGGGACAGGCCACCATCTTCTGTCAGCCATCCGGTGCCAAAGCCGGTCACGATACGCTCGCCCTGCACGACCGAGGCCGTGCCGGTGCTGTAATAGACAGAGCCTGCCATCACGCTTTCCCCTCATCCGAGCCGGCACCTTCGGTGCGCAGCAGCTTCAAATCAGCCTGAAGGCCGGTGATGGTTTCCGAGAGTTTCCTGTTTTCCTCGGACGCCACGCGAAGCGATTGCGCGAGAAAGAGATTGCGCTGCTTGAAGAACTCTTCGCGCGCGGCGGCCTCCTGTAGGGCGACCAGTGGCTCGACCTGCATGCTGTTGCCTGTTGTCATGGGATTACCTTTTGTAGGCTGAAGCGCAGATGGCCCGCCCCGAGATGCGCAGTGCACCTGATGTGTTGACGTTGAGGGAGAAGGTTGTTGCTGCCCGCCCGGCTGGCGGATCAAAGCGGTAAAACCGGGTAACTGCCCCGGCCAGTCGAGTGGTGCTGTCCGTGCCATCGACGGTGAACTGTTCCAGCACTACGCCATCTGTTTCGTTTCTGACGACGCAAGACGTGTAGTTATTGCCGCCAGCAAAAAACGTGATGTCCACCCGCACGCGAGGCGACCCCACCCCGTGATTAAGGGTGACGGTCGTTTCGCCAAACTCGACAGCCGTGACAGCACCGGCGGCAATGTTCGACGTGCCCACCACCAGATCGCCGATATAGGCATTCGAGATATCGACATTGCCGAGATTGGCCGACAGCGCAGACAGGCTGTTGACCTTGACCTGGTCGAGATAAAGCACGCCCTCTTGAAACACGAAGGGCCGTGCCACGGTGGCGTCGTCATCGCTCACCATAACCACCTGCCCTGCCCGCATGATGATGCGCGAGGGCAAAGCGGGATTGGCCGGCACATCCATCAGGAAGGATGCCGCTCGGTATCGCCCATCGTTGACGGCTGCTTGAATGCCGTAGCGCGCCGCATAGCCTGATGGTGCTGCAACCGCTGACCAGGCGACGTTGACACTGGCGTTGTTGCCGCCAAGCGCCGCGCTCAGGTTCTGAACCCGGCCGCTCAGCGCCGCATTGGCATTGGCAACAATCTCGATATCGTCACTCAGCTGCGCAGTGGCCGCCCCAAAGCTCACCTCAAGCGTTTCGAGCCGGGTGGCCACCGCCTGTGTTGCCGTCAGACCGACCTCGATCTTCTCGCGATATTCCGCCCGCGCCGAACCGAGAGACACCGACAGCTCACGGCGGATCTCTTGGGACTGCGTAAACGCCTGCGTGGTCAATTCCATCTGGCCGGCAATCAGGCCGTTGATGGCGTCCTTTGCGGTTCTCACGCCATCGCGCAGCCAGCCGAGCGCATCGTCAATGCCGGTTAGATCGATATCGACATACACATCCTTGTCGGTGAGCAGGACATTCGGCGTGATGACCGGAATGAAGCCCGACCACAGCACCGGCCTGTCCCCTCGCGGGATATAGCGGGCACGCACCACATAGGCTTCCAGCGGCAACAGCCCTTGCGAGATCAGCAGCGACCCCGCCTGTGGCTGGTCGGTGCGGCCTTCGTGGATACGGTCAAGGCTTGCCTGCAGGCGTACCTCGTATTCGATGCCGATCACGTCATCGAGGCGGCCATCGGAATTATCCCAGGTGAGGCGAATGGCCGGCCGGCGATCGCGCCCGACACTGTCCTTCACCGTCGCCGGCTCCGCATACCAATCGACCAGGGCCTGTGGTGCCGGGCGAATGATGCCGACCGCACCATCGACCGGCGGCTTGAACTCCTCAGATGACGTCCAGCCATGGTCGGCGGGATCGACTTCGGTGATATCGATCATCACATCGAGGTTGCCGCGATCGACAGCGCCATCGATCCGCATCAGCTTGTTCACATAGCCGTTGCGCTCCGACGTCCAGGAGAGCACCGCGCACGGCGTGGCATAGGCCCAGAACTTTGGCGGCAGCACGATCGTGTGCCGGCGAAACCGCCGTGCCTCCTCCAGCGCCGACTTCATCAGGCGCTGCACCTGTTCGGCATAAGGCACAAAGGTCAGCTCGACATCGGCCATCAGACGGCGGTTGCCGTCATTGGCTTCAAGATCCGGCCGGTAGAGCGGCGGTGCAGTTTTGACGACCCAGCCATCGGCCGGCGACGGATAGGTGGCCGAAACACCGTTGATGGTATCGGCCAAGCCGAGGAACGGCGTGAACTCCTGTTCTTCGGTCGAGAGGATATCGTCGTCGGTAAAGGCGATCACCGGGGCATCCGGTGCACCGCAATGCAGCGTGTAGACCCCGCCGACTTCCGAGATCTTGCCGTGGCAGGCGGTGAGCAGTGCTTCGAGCGCTGCGGTGAGCGGCGCCTGCACCTGCACTTCGCCACCGCTTCGGAAAGTGGCGACGATGCCGCCCGCCTCCTGAATGCCGGCTCGGTTCTTCTCAATCTGGGCAATCCAGTTTGCGACCGGCAGTCGCGCGGCTGGCATGTTCTGCAGGCCGTAGAACCATTGGCCGTTGAAGGTGAGCCCACGCAGCAGATTGTAGATCTGCACAGCCGGCAGGAAGTCGCCATCACCGCCCCAGGTGGTGGGATCGGCATACCGTTGCGGACCGTTGCCGCCGACCGTGCTGTCGCGCGATGGATCGTAAAGCCGCAGACCATCGATGACGAACTTGAAGGACGGCACACCGCTGAACATGTTCTGCGACACACGCGCCGTGACAATGGCATAGGCGACGCCTCGCCCGATGCGATCCGGGTTCCACCAGCGGTTATTGTTCGAGGCCGAGTTGAACAGAAAGCCATCGGCCGTGGTCTGTGTGCCGTCGTAGAATTTGACCCAGAGGCAATCGGGATATTCGTTGATGGCATAGCCGCGCTCGGACAGCGCCCCAAGCGTCACCTTCTCGCCGTTTACGAAGATATCCGCCAGGCCCCGCACCGGCAGATCGGACACAGGGATGACCTGCGTGAGGAAGGCATTCGGCGTATCGCCATCTCGGCCCCAGGTGTTGACCCAGGTAAGCGAACCCGCCGTCATGGCACGGCCGAGGAGGAAGGACCGCGACAGGTCGCCACCGCCCTGCAGCGTGCCATTGATCGAGAACGTCGGTTCTTGCGGCTTGCCGGCGAGCGACTGCGCCAGCAGGCTGGTGCCAAGACCCACGGCTGCCTTGAGGACAAGGGAGCCGATCGCACCAAGGCCGCCGAGAAAGGTCGAGACAGCCGAGATCGCACCGCTGATCAGGGCAGCAGCGCCGGAGAAAATAGCCATTGATGTTCCTGAAGGATTTAAGCGCCGCTGCGGAAATCAGATAACGAGCGGTTTTGCGAAATGGGTTTCGATCGGCGCATAACCGCGCCGCTTAAAGATCCGCGAGACGTCATTGCTGGCGAGAGACGCCATGCCGGCAGACGTGCAGCCGATACTCTTGGCCCAGGCCTCATAGGCATCGAGCATGGCAAGACCCAATCGGCCGCGGGCTTTGGGCGAGACGAACCACACGGTTTCCTTGGCCATGCGGCCGGCGCCAAAGGGATGCTCATAGGCAACGGCCAGGAGGATGCCGAGAACGGGATCGCCCGCGACCAGAACACAGGCCAAGGGCGAGGCCAGATGCTGTTGAAACAGCCGGTCGGCAAAGGCGGCCTGAAACGGAAAGGTGAAGCCGGCCGCCGCATGGCTTTCGCGCAGGAGCGCCACCACGCGGTCGCGGTCATCGAGGGAAGCATGACGAACGCTCATCAGAAGATCCCCAGAAACTTCTTGCGCTTCTTCTGGGTGGGAACGACGCCTTTTTCCGAGCCCCAGAAGAACTCCCATTCTGTGACCGTGTCGGCATCCTGGTAGAACATGTCACCCGCCTGGCGCAGGATCTGCGTGGCATGGCTGCGGGTGGCGGGATTGGAGCGGGTCATCTCCTGTGTGTGGCTGGCGCAGGTCATCGTGACAGAGCCCACCTCGTTCTCCGAGGGCGTCTTGATCACCACCTGGTCGATGACACCAACAAAACGGCATTCTGCCGGCGCCACCATCTGGCGCGTGTCGGGATCAAACAGGCCGCGATAGATCTCCACCCTGCCCTGTTTGCAATCGTAGAGCCGAACAAGCGTCTGGACGTGTTCGCTCACCTGCGACATGCGGATGGTGACGTTCTGCACCGAGAGATTGGCAACGAGCGGAATGTCATCGACACCGATCAGCGTTCCCGATCCATACCAGTCGCGGGTGACGGGGATGCCGGTATCGGGATGGATGACGGCGGCCGAGATATTGCCGACATCCGACCAGACGCCATCGGTCACCGGTGCACCGGTTGCCCGGTCACGAACGACAAACCAGATGAAGTCACGGGCGACCAGCTCGCGCGCCTCAAGGGCGGCAAGGTTCTGAGCCGAGATGTTACGCATGGGTGTTACCTTGCTTCGATCGCCTGGAAACTGATGGCGCCGCGCCCGGTGCCAAGATCGGCAGAAGACGAGACCGAACCCGGCACCACCGTCATCAGGCAGGCCGGTTGTTTGACGGTGACGGCCACAGGCGCTGTCACGCCCGGCCAAAGATGCGGACGGATCTCGAATTGCGGCGACACGCCATTCTCATCGACCACGGCCGCTTCGACGACCTGGTGCAGATCCTTCTCCCCGATCTGCAGATAATCCCCGATCGAGAACCGGTAGCCGGCAGGAAAGCCGGACACCGAGACCGCCTTGTGGTTGGCGGCAATCGTGGCGATCGAACCGACGCCAGCAAAGGCGTCTCCTGTCGGCCATGAACCTTTGGGATAGGCAATCGGAAACCAGCGGATCTTTGGAAACGCCCGAAATGTCTTCAGGCCGTTCTCCAAGGCCGTCAGCCTGGCGCGCCAGTGGTCCAGATCATTCGGCTTCAGGCTGCGGGTCTGGGCTGACAAACGCCACAGCGGCGAGCCGAAATCCTTCACCACGGTTCGACCGCCGGCCGTGCGGGATTGCTCCTGGCGCCAGAGAAGATCGAAATCCGTGGTGATGCCGGGAAGGTTTGTCAGGAAGGATTTATCGAGCGGATAGGTGATGGTCATGGGGGGCCGGCTCTGATTGAGGTGGGTAGCCTATACGGATGGAAACTGACGACCGCGATCGGCGCCGAGCGGCGGACGCCTCTCGGCCCATTGCGAACGTTCGATCGTGCTGTCATTTTAGCACGGACGACAAAACTTCGAGGCCGCACAGCAATGACCGGAAAATTCTTGAAGCGTGGTGCGATCATTGACACCATCAAGAGCGAGGAACGCATGAATGCCGTGCAGAAGCGAGCGGGAAAAACTAAGTACCATGTGGACGTGGTTTCCTGTGGTTGCCCTGACGAAAACTGCGGCGCATTTCATATCTTGAGATCAGAGCGCCCTTTGCCATCATGGGAGGAAGCCGAACAGACCCTGCTCGTCGAACGGCAGCAGAGAAAATCGGCTCGGAAATGACCAGGACCATCTGATAACCGGCGTCGGGCCTAAACCGGCCTTCTTGATACTCAGGCTGTAGCCTTAGCGGCCTGCAAGTCTGCGTTTTTGCCTATAACGATCGATGGGGAAACTAAGTTGAAAACGGTCGAGTTTGCCTGCGTTGGAAAGCTAAAATGCCCCAATTGTAAGGTGGAAATACCGGCATGGAGATCGTCTGGAATGAGCCAGATGTGCCCACATTTTTACTGCTCTAATTGTAACAATGCCATACATCGTCAGAAAGACCGATGCACCGTCTGGAACGACCAAAGCCTGGAGGTTTTGCAAGTCATTGCATCGTCACTTCCCAGCTGCGAGTGCAGCGGCAAATTTGTACCGGGAGCAAATCCGAAGTGTCCGACTTGTCACTACGAGTTTCGACATCAATCATCACAGCTTGAACGGCTGAGCGATCCGCATATCATCTTGATCGACGGAGCCGTGATGTACGGGGACGATGGACCGGAATACAAGGTACTGATCACTCCCCAGGACTAGCTAGGGAGGAAATTCTGTCGCGGAGTCACGCGATGGACGGGACTTCCGCCCGCGCTCCGAGGCAACAATCTCTCGATGCCCGGCTGATCCCGGCCTTCCGGCAGATATCCGCCACCGAGGACAATGTCTCCTTTTGGCGCGAAGCCGAAGACGGCCTTCGGCCCTTTGCGGACATCGGCAGATATCCTTAAACAAACATAGAAAGAACAACGCGAATGTAGCTGGATATTTGAATGAGAAGATATGTCAAAACTGTGCTTTTAATGCTGCCGCTAGCATGGGTGGCACTGCTTTCGGGGCTTCTGCGTACATTGACTCTGAGAGCGGTGTATCGCGATCTCTGGCTTGTACATTTCGATCTTACGTCGACCATCGGCTCAGTTTCGACCGCCGATAACCGAGTGTCAGAAGCTTTCGAAGCTATGTCGACAGCCCGAGGCGACTACCTTCGTTCTCTTGAAGATGTATTGGTGCTGGGGTTTTTGCCTGCATTTGCAGTATATTTTACTGTGGCGATGTACGTAGTTCTCAGGCTAAAGCGATAATCACCATTGTGCATCAGCGTTGCAACTGCAATCGGCCCGTTGCGGACATTGTTAAGCGCCTACGTGTTCAGAGTATGCCTGCACCGATGCCAAAGACGGCCGTCCCTCCATCATGAAGAATTGTAGGTAGCTGTTGTTTTCAAGCTTCAACTCGACCACAGTCTCTGACGCGTTAGCGACCGCTTTCTCCGTATAAGCGAGACGCGCGTTTTCAAGCAGGCTCTTCGCGTCGCCAACAGATAGCCCAGGTTCAAAACCATCGAAATTTACATAGCGCCGCGAGGCATATTTAAGCTTACCGACCTCGGGCACGGGAACTCCGTCTGACAGGGTCCACATCCGGATGCCAACCCGCCGAACCTTTACCTGCTCTCCACGAACCCACAGCCCGACTTGGAGGTTTCCGTAGTAGTCGAGCAGGCTATCAAACGTGACAGCGTCCCCGCTGAAGTCCCACCAAGTCGGTGGTCCAAGCGCACGTCCCACCGAAAAGAACGGCGCATCCGGCCGAATTGCTTGGAGCGGCGATCTCTTGAATAGCTCAAGAACGGAAAACGATGGAAGTGAACGGCCATGGGTCATTGGGAATGGGTAACAAAGCAACCCACCTGTGACAATGTCCGCAATTGGCGCGTTTGGGCCATCCACTCACCGCAACTTCACATTCCTGCCCGGTGCCTCCCGCACGGTGGTGAGGATAGTTGCCTTGAGGTCTCGCTGCGTTCGCTTCAGACTTTCATCAATCCGCTTCACCGCCTCGACGTCGGCGCCTCGGGCATCGATCACGGGCGCGAAGGTCATGCTCATCGCCCTAGTCGATGCCCGCATCTGCGACATGTCGGGCAGCTTTGGCATCGATGGCACGCGCGGGACGATCTTGCCGTTTTGATCCGGCACGAACAATTCCGCTCGGTTTTCCCCGACGACATAGGGCTGCCCCTTGCGCACCGGCCCGCCAGTGGCGCGGAACATGTTGCCGATACCAGAAAACAGACTGCCGAATATTCCACCACCCGAGCCGCCCGAGGGCGGCTTGAACAATGAATCGAAGGCGCTGCTGAGCAGCATGTTGCCAAGCTGCTGGGCGAGATTGGCAAGGGCATCCCCAAGGCTCTTGGCACCCGTGATCGCATCAAGCGTATTGCTCTTGAAGTTATCGTAGAACTCGCGGGCGGCATCGTCGGCGCGGTCTTGCGCTTCAGTGACTTGCCGCAAGACATCGGCCTGGCGCGCATAAGCGTCTGAGGCTTCATCGATCTTCTGGCGCTGCTCGGCGGAAAGCTGGATGCTTTCCAGATCCGTTGCCCCCTTGCGGCGCGCCTCCTCGCGCAGATCGGCAAGCGCCGACTGTTCGAGGTCGAGTGCCAGGCGCCGCCTTTCCTGTTCCCGGTAGGATTGACCAACGATATTCTGTTCCTCGATCAATGCCGCCGTGCGGTCACGGATCGCCTGAATATCACCGTCAAACCGGTTGTCAGCCGTTGGCTTGATGGAGCTTGCGCCCGAGCGTCCGGATTTGTTCCGGCCTTCGGATGCCGCGACATTGGCCGCCGCCTGCGCCTTGATCTGATCTTCCGGCAGGAAGCCGCCCTTTTCCGTCAGATCCTTGCGGATCGAGGCGATTTCCTTCTCGATCGCCAACTGTTCACGGCTCAAGCCATTCTGGCGCTGCGCCTCTTCCGAATAGGCCTTGCCGATCCGCAGCATCTCCTCACCTTGCGCACGAGAGGCGGCATATTGCTTGTAGCCGACAATCTGTTGTTCCGAGAGCGCCGAACCTGTCGTGCCCGCCAATTCTGCGCGCGCCGCCTTGGCGCCTTCAACGACCTCTTTGAGACGATCGAGCAGCGGCGCAAACGCATCCGCCACCCCCTGAAAATCAGGGTTGGAATTTGCCAGCGCGTAAAGGGCGTTCTTGGCACCGGCTGCGCTGACACTGCCATTGTCGAGACCAACCTTCAGCTCTTCGAGCTGGGCGAGCTGTGCCGGCGAGATGGTATCGCGATCGACGTTCCTGAACAGGTTTTCGAATAGGTCGGCAACCGCCGCAGAGGCTTCGGCTGCCGCGTCGGTGGTGGCAGCCACTTCCTTCTTCAGCTTGTTGACCAGCACCGCATTGATGCGGCCGCCGGCATCTTCCGTCTTCTGGGCAGCTTCGTTGGCCGCCGCCCCCATGCGCTTCAGGCGCTCCTCAAACAGAGCCGCCCCTTCACTGGCTTCCGTGGAGCCGGAATAGAACAGCGCCAGCGCCCCGACAGCCGTCGCACCGATCACAGCACCAATCGGACCTGCGGCGACGGTGAGGCCACTCATGGCGGTTGCGAGACCGGCGATTGTGCCGGCGGCACGAATGGCGGCTACAAACCGGAAGACCGCCGTGGTGGCGAGCCCGAGGCTTGCGATCATCCCGGCGATGGAACGGCCGACCAGGGCGCCTGCAATGATTGCCGCAACCTTCAGCACCACATCCGCCGTCTGCTCGAAATTGTCAGCGAGCGCATTGAGGCCGGCGACCAGGCGCGCACTGGCGCCAAGGCTTTCGTCGGTCTGGCCGATATATTTGGTGAAGGCGTTGTTCACCTTCGTCATGCCCTGCTCGATGGTCTGCGTGGCATTGGCGGCCATGGCCTGAATGCTCGGCAGTCCTTTGAGGAAGGCCTGAAAGAACTGCTGTCCCGACACCTTGCCGTCGTTGACCAGCTGTTTCAGCTTCGATACCGATCCGCCGGCCTCATCGAGACCATTGGCAACCGCCATCAGGATCGGCCGCGCACCTTCGTTGATCGAGTTGAATTCTTCCGCCTGCACGCGCGTTTGCCCAAGCAGCTGCCCGAGCTGGGTCAGCGCGCCGGAAGCTTCCCCTGCACTCTTGCCCTCCACCTTCAGTGCCGTTGCCACGCCATCCGAGAATTTGAGCAACTCGCCCTGGCTTGCGCCCAGGACGTCGGACGCCTGCGACGCCTTGCCGAACAGGTCGGCCAGCGCCCCAATCGGCGCGGCATTATCCTGTGCCGACTGATATAGGCGATCGAGCACCGCCGTCTGGTTGTCGCCAACGACGCCGGCCACGGCCAGGCTATTCTTCGCCGTCGTCCAGGCATCGGCATAGCGCTGAACGGCATCAACAGACAGCGCCGCGCCAATCCCGAGCAGCGGCGTTGCAAGGCTGTGGGCCATGTTGCGGCCGATATTGTCGAGCCGCTTGTTCGTCGCCAGCCACGTTGTCTCGACCTTGCGCGCCGTCTGCGCCGTAACGCCGTTGACCTTCTGCAGGTCTTTCATGAAGGGGTTGAGCTCCATGCGCATGACAGCGCGAAGCTCATCAAGGGTGACGGCCATGATGGGTCCTGATCAGGTTTAATGGAAAATGGTGAAGCCCGCTTTGGCAGCAGAGCTGCCGAAGTCGATCATGGGCGCGTCGTCAAGCCGGGCCTATCGCGGACATCGCATTGGCAGAGGCTATGTCGCCTTTGCACCATAAACGGGCTTCCGTACCACCTTCAACTGCGTGTAGAAGCTACGAGATCGGCGTTTTTGCGGAGATGGCAATGGAGACTGTGACCCTTTGGCGACCTGTAGGTCCTGTCGAACTAGAGTTAATAAAGAAGAGCGGCATGAAGGAATTCCCTCCTCGACTGCCCGACCAACCTATCTTCTATCCAGTGCTTTCTGAAGATTACGCAGTTCGGATTGCGAGGGATTGGAATGTCAGTCGTGACGGTGCCGGTTACGTTACATCGTTCGAAGTTCTAAGAACGTTTCTTGCTGCCTACGCTCCGCAAGATGCAGGCGGCCAAGCGTTGAGGGAATATTGGATACCAGCTGAAGAGCTCGAAAAATTTAACGCAGCAATTGTGGGAAAGATAGTTGTGACCAAGGCGTTCGAGCATGAACAAAACGACATTGAACGCCCTGACCAAAGTCAGCTTCAAGGCAATTGAGGTCCTCACGCAGAAAGTCTATTATCCATGCCTTTCGCCCCAAAGCTCATTCTACATGAGTCGCTCGATCAAGTTCTCATGATGGTGGACGCTTGGGACGACGGCAACGGCGGCGCTGCAGAGCAGGTCCGTCTTTAACCGCTTTCGCCCGCTTCGGGCCGCTTGTTGTCATCAGGCACAATGATCTCGCGACCAATGCAGCGGAACAGCCCTGTGTTGTCCTGTTTATGGTCTTAGAAGAGTTCACTTCGACAAAGCGTCGTGCCTCCTTCAGGGTTGTCGGGTACCGCACACCAATTCGATAGTACGGGAAACCGCTTAAGATCAGGAATGATGCGACCTCCCAACCCTTCTTGTCATCTGCTGACGGTGGGCGGAAATCTGAGCCAGTCCTGTACGTGACGCCAGCGCATCGCGGGCAGGTTTTCTGCGTCGCATCAGCGGGGCGTTTGAAAACCCGCTGGCAGGCTAGACAAGCATATTTGGTAAGAGAGACTTTCATTTGGATACCGTGATGACGTAGGCACAATTGCTCAGCGGCCATCTTCTTGCAACTGCGGAACGACAGCATTGGGCCGACAGGTGACATGACAGCAATACAGTCATTGCATGCCTTGGTCGGCAATCTAACCTCTGAGACGAGCGAAGGAGAGCATGTCATGACATCATCTGAAGAGTTTGAAGTCCACACGATCCACGTTCGCCTCCTAGATGAGCCAGTTCCCGTATGGCGACCTGTCAAGGCCAAAGCACTCGGCAATGGGCGCTTCATTATCCTACCCCAGGAGCTTCCAGACTATGAAGAGTGGGAGTTTGCCCCGGGGGAAACAGTCGCTATTGAAGCTCATGTAAGCGCGGCAGGTGATTACTTCAGGGCCGTAGGCGCGTACTAGGCGCTGGGTGTTCGCTGGGAAGGCAAATTCGGATGGAATTTGCGGCGATCCAATCGGCTCGGCAATATCTACCATGTAACATTTGCAGGGTGAAAAGTTGAACGGGATCGAGTTCACAGATCGCTTGAGAATTCCTTTGCCGGAATTCGACGGGGTATGCATCTCGTCGATGACGCGGAAGATGTCCACGTGAGGGAAGAACACCCTCAGGAGCCTACCTTCTCCGGCAATTGAGAAGTACGCCCTCAGTTCCTTAGAGGAATGTGCTCTTTGTAAGGCACGATGCAGGAGCGGAGAACTGGGTGATTATCGCCTCGCTCATAGAGACCTGCAAGCTCAATGCTGTCGATCCGCTGGCCTATCTGACAGCGACGCTCACCGGCATCGTCAACGGTCACAAGCAGAGTCGTGTCGATGAGCTTTTGCCGCGGAATTATCCGGGCATGACAAGCAACTGCAGCACTTCGTAGTCCCTGCGTCCGACCGCCTCTTTCGGAAGGATGGTTTGTGAAGTAAAACACTTCAATGAAAAACGAACTCGTCCACGAAATCTGGCTCGATCCTGAGCCAGACGGTCAACTGCTCCCCGGCCTTTGTCCTGCTGGCCCAATGGGAGACGGCTTCAGAGCGCTCCTTAATAAGGGAGCTGTTAAGGTTGGCGAGATAACTGGGCATAGCCATTTCGATGTCATGACGAAATACTGGAAGCTGCAGGGCTGGGGTGAGTACCAGACGGAGCACCGCCAGGATCACGAGCCATATCCTGACGAATGGGTTCTCGTCCAACGCCCCCATATCGACAGAATGTGAATTTGCGGTGTGGCCGCGATCAACGCACACTGGCCTTGGGTCTGAAGGCCAATCTTCAAAACGATCCCCCGTCTTGGTGGTCAGTGTGATGGGCACACCGCTTACGGTGAGTGGGGTTGGAAAACTGAAACAATACCTCTGGTGATCGATGAAGCCGAGAAATTGGGCCTTCTCAACGTTGGCGCGGCAACTGCAATTCCTTATGCCAGAAGCCACCTGCGAATGTTATTGGGTTGAGGTAAATGCGTTGGAAGGCGAGCCAGTCGGGTTAACTTGGAGCGAGCGCGTAGCGCTTTCCGCCAAAAACGCACGACGGCAGATGGTTGATATCACGCGATATTACGACTTTATCGCAGAAGGGCGCAAAGCATTCGCAGGCCATTTTGCTGCTTACGAAGCGACCGGTGGCAACGTCCGCGACAGCATATGCTTTATTTGGTACTTACAGGCGGACCGCCGCCCATAATTGCCTCGCCACCCGTTTATGAGTTCACGGCCTAGCTATGGCGACAATGGGCCGTGTGTTATCATCAAGCACTATGACCTCGCGGCGAACGCAGCGGAACAGCTCTGTGTGTCCTCAAGTCTATGGCCTTAGGCCCTGTTGACAAAGTAGTTAGCTATTGATGTCACGTGCGAGCGTCTGGGATATAGCCGTGTCGAGGAGAAGTTTTAGGGCTTCGGGAAATTGGCCCGACGTAGGGGTCACATGCTGAATGTCGGTGGCTCCCTCAGGAAATCGATAAAACTCGTAGTGATCTTGGCATATCTCGATCTCTATGGGCGGAGTCGTCGACGACCATATAAGTCGGATTGTAGGCCAATACCCCAATCCGATCTCGTCGGGTGTCTGATATCGCCCCGAGGCAAATCTAGCGAAATGCCTTGCGTTTTCGAATGTATCCTGTGCGAGGCCTGGGGTTTCAGCGGCAAGACCGCTGATAGTCGTTTCAACCTCGGCCCAAGTCGAGCAGTCTACGCGTGGTAACGTGGTATCGTTGACTGTCGATTTCGCCATCTATTTAGCCCTGCGGCCGATTCCCAATTTGCTCGAAGCGTGATTCAAGACTGCCTTTTAGGAGATGGTTTTGGCAAGAGGCGATGTTAGCGACGCGGATCGCCCCGCTCACGATAATCGTCGTCGTCACCGCCGCTAGCGCCCCCTACACCGCCAATCTCCTCAACATCTCCTGATGCTCTTCAAAGCTCGGCGCATCCGGCACCTCTTCCGCCCCATTGGCCTTAGCATAACCATCGGCACAGGCGGCAAACGCCCATAACATCATCTGATCGACGGCAGACGGGGCAAACCCCATGATGGCGCCAAGGCCGTAGAAGTCCGAGAAGACCAGGCGCCCGTCGCCCTCGTCTTCCCGGTCTACGGCTTTCCCGGCCTTTCGCCCTCCGGGGCCGTCAGCGCATGATGCAGAATGGCGGCCGCAATCCCGACATTGTCGACCAGCGGAGACCGGGCGAGATCATCGACATAGCGGGTGACCATGCCGAAGGCGTCTGTCGGCGTCATGCCGGCGCCAATCAGCCCAAGCCGGATGGTCTCGCGCACATCCTCGACCCGCCAATCACCGCCAATGCCGCGCAACAGGGCATAGGCATTGAAGTCCGCCAGAAAGTCCGGATCGGCCGCCCCGAGGGGATAGTGTTCCGGGTCCGGCCGCTTGGCATTGGCGGCCTGCGGCTGCGAGGCCATGAGGCGGGCAAGGATCGTCGCGGGTCCGGCATTGCAGGCCATTTGCAGCTCCTGCAACTGGCCGATGGCGAGGCGGAACGGCAAACTCTTGCCAGCGAACGGAAGGGAAAGTGGCGCGCTCATGCCGCACCGACCCAGACCACTTCACCGTCAGACTGCAGGGCAATGGTGCACGACACATAGCCTTTGCCTTCCTTGGCAATACCAAGCGACGTGATGACATAGCGCCCGGCATAGTGGCCGCCACCCTGGGAGGCCGGCAGATCGATCAGCACGCGGGCATCGATGGGTTCGCCAGAAAGCTGCTGGTCGCGCAGGCGTCCGTAGCTCATGGGGTCCATGGTGCCGGCGCCATTGATGCTGGCAGAGAGCGTATCGACGGAGCGCAGCACCCAGCCCGGCGCATCGGGGTTTTCGCAATTGGGGTCGGTGGCATCGGTGGTGGTCGCCTCGACGGTAAAATCCTGCGAGGTGTTGATGGTGCAGGCATGCGAGAAGGCCTGCGGATCGGCGCCGTCGCCAAACTGCACCAATAGTTTCTTAGTCGTCGCCATGACGATGGTCTCCATATTGAGGGGATGAAGGGATTTTGCAGTCAGTCAGCCGGCTGGGTCTCAACCGACAGTTCAAGGCGCGCGCGGCGGGTGACGCCATCGGGATCGCGGCTGAAGGTGATGTTTTCGACGCGCATGCGGTCGAGCACGTGACCGGCAATCGTCAGGTCCAGTTCGTGCAGGCCAATGCGCAAAAGACCGGCAATGCGCTTAACTTCAGGAAAGCCGATGGCGCGTGACCAGACGTTGAGGTTGATGAAGGTGGTCGAGCGGTCAAAACATTCCTCATCGATCGGCACGAGCTGGCCGTCGGCGATCGAGATATAAGGAAAGTCCGCACCGGTATCGGCAATGCGCTCACTTGCCGCCGGCACATCGTCATAAACACGGCCGGCGACCGCTTCGCGCGTCAGATCAGTCACGCGCGCCACAAGTGCCACCTGAATGGCCAGGCTCGGATCATCACTCATCCCTTGCCCGCCGTCTTCAGCGCCCGCCGCACCGCGGCCCGAACACGCGCCCTGGCCTTTTTCTTGCGGACCCGGATTGCCGGCAGGAAGAACGGGTTTGCCGGCATGCCCTCGCGGCCGAACTCCTGGGCAAGGGCATAATCATATTCCGGGACGGCATAGTCGCTGTCGCGCACCGGCTTTGTGGTCGCGGCACCACCGGCACGGATGACGACGCCGATTTCCGGGTCTGGCAGAGGCTCGGAACGGATGGTGCCGGCAAGGGTCAGATCATCCTTCGGCACCAACGAGCGCTGCAGCATGTTGATCTCGCGGCCCTGCAACATCAGCTCGGCCTTGGCACGCTTGCGCACCTCGGCCGGTATCCGCTCCAGGCGCCGGCGCATCTTTTCGAGGCCAATGAACTTCATGAGGCAACCCCGCTGATCACTGTGAGAAAGACGCAAAGCGGATCGGTGACGACATCCGCCTCGCGGATGGCATAAACCGTGCCGCGCCTGACATCGCGCAGCTGCCAATCCGTGCCGATGGTTTTGGACAAAACATCCTTGCGCAGGCGCACTTTGAGGATGGCGCGGCCCTGCAGACGCTCGGCCACCACCGCCTCACTACCCCCGGCATAGATGAAGGCCGCCCGACGCTGGAACTGCTCGACAAAGTCTGAGCGATAATTGCCGGCGCCGTCACTGACACGCGCCCGCTTGTCGAGAGCGACACGCTCTTTCAGGGAACCGGCGTCAATCATTGCCGCCTGCCTTTGGCGCAGATCGCGGCGCTCTCACCGTGACAGCGGCTTTGGCGGCAATGGCCTGGTCGGCGCAGTCGCGTTTCACCGTGTAGGTTTGACCGGCCGTGTAAGCGATGGTCACGCCGAACACGGGCGGCCGGTAGTCAAAATCCTTGAGGAACCGGACACGGGCCATGGTCGCTCCTATCGATAGATGCGGTAGGGCTGCAAAAGCGCATCGACCGCAAAGGGGAGAGTGACAGCGCTCTGGCCGATCACCACGGCCTCGCGGTTCCGATACCAGTGCGCAACGAGTAGCAGGATGGCAAAGCGGATGGGTTCCGGCACATTCGCCACCCAGACAGCCGGCGTGCCGACGGTCTTGGCGCAGCCGACCCGGTAGCGGATGACGACACGCTGATTGCGCCCGGACACGAACGGCCAGGCGCCGGACAAGGGGTAGACCCCGCCCGCGTCGATTTCGTAGTCGCCGGGTGGGATGGTTTCGAAGTTGTCGGCACTGGCGCGAACCCGAATAGACACCAGCTCCAGCACCGGACTGAACGGCAGGTGGATGTAGCCGTCAGCATCGGCATAAAAATCTTCCATGGCATAATCGAGCGTCTGGATGCCGAGCGCCCGCCCGAGCCAGCCGGTCGGCCCGTCGATCCAGGTCGTGGCGGCCAGAATGAGGCCTTCGACATAGGCCTCGTCTTCCTCTGGCAGTTCGGCCAGGTGGCGGCGGGCATCATCAAGCGTGACGATCGGCGTTGGCGGCTCAACGACCCTGAGATCGGCCGCCATTACTTTTTGCCTTTTGCGTCGGCCGCAGTCCGGGCGTCGAGCTGCTTTTCCAGATCGGCAATGCGAACGGTTTTCTCGGCCAGCTCCGATCGCAGAGTTTCGAGCTCGGCCGCCTGAGAGCCCTTGGCCGCCGCCCTCTCCTGTTCGGCCGCCTCTCGCCGCGCCTGCAGCTCGGCCTCGCGTTCGGCCTTGGCCTTGGCTTCAGCCTTGGCGTCATAGGCAACAAAATTGCCCTTCTGCAGGAGCGCCTTGCCCAGACGGTCATCGACCGTGATCACCTCGCCCCGGCGCACATTACCGTATTCGCCATACGAGCTGCGCTTTGCTTTGATTTCCATCTCGGTTCTCCATCGCGTCATCGAGCGGCGTGTGCGGCGGGCAGAACAATGCTGCCCGCCGTCATCCGCCGATCGCGGTTGATCAGGCGGCAAGCGCCGTGGTGAAGTCGCCGGCAACCAGCGCCTTCGGCCGTTTGACGGCAAGCGCCAGGCGTTTTTCGGCGCGGACGGTGAGCATGTTTTTGACGAAGTTGTCGCGGTCTTCCGAGGAGATGGCGACTTCCGTATCCATGCGATCCCAGACCTTGGCGGCCATCTTGAAGGCACCGGCCAAAAACTCGTCTTGCGCCATTGCCTGGGTGGAGATCACCGGCCGGCCCCAGAGCTGCGGCCCGAGCATCTGAATGATGGTGGCAAACAGATAGCGGTTCTCGCCATCCTTGGTGAGTTCGATATCGGCCCAATCGATCGGATTGAGCACAATGCCATCGGCCGGATATTCCGCGAGCGAGGCTTGCAGCAGCGCCAGGCGCAGCACATCGATCTTGGTCTTGGCCGCAACCGTAATGCCCGCCGGTTCTGCATAGTCGGTTGCCTGCGGCACAAGACCGTGCAGGTTCTGGCCGAGACCGTCGCCCTTCAGGATCTGGGCTTCCTCGACAAAATCCAGACCATAGCGCAGCTCGCCATCGATCTCGCTCTGCAGCTGAGGAATGTCGTCCATCGCCTGGCGCGACACCGGCACCCAATGGGCAATGGTGCGCACCGGCGCATCGGCCGGCTCATAGGTGTAATTCGATTCCGGCTTCAGAGCCCCTTCCGCCACCATGGCTGCCGCATTCACCCGCGCCACCATGCGGGCATATTCGATGCTGTTCGACGTGGTGGTGCCGACCTGCAGGAGCTGACGGATAAAGAACTGCCGGCGCGGCATGCCGACAATTTCCGTGTCCCGCTGCGGGGTGATCAGCGCGCCAGCCGAACCGGCCGAAGTGGTGATAGCGTTCTGCACCGAGACGTTGACCGTGCCCTTGGCGCCGGCTGCCACAAAGGCCTTCACGTTGGCATGCTCGCCAACCATCTGGCCAAGCGACTTTGGCTCATCCTGTGTGCCGCCACGGCGCGATGCCAGGCGCTGTTCGAGATCGGTGTTGCGGGTCGAGAGCTGCTCGACCTTTTCCGTCAGCCTGTTCTGGGTCTCGGCAAGCTTGGCCTGGTCCGACAAAAGCTTGTCGGCCTTCTGCTTGATCTCGTCGGAGACCGAGCCGGCAGACTTGGCCTGGCGCAGCGCCTCCTCGGCCGTCTGTTTGACGCCGTCGGAGACTTCCTTCAGCGACGCCTTCACGTCAGCCAGCAGCCTTTCGACATTGGCCTCGTTGCGAACCGAGCCGATGACGCCGGAGGGAAGCGCGGTCATCAGGAGCGATGCCGGCAAGGAAGGCATGCGGGCCTTTCGCATGTGGGCAGGATGAGCGCCGGCCATCATGACCATCGCCATTACGGGCGGATGGGTCGTGGCGGCCGAGGTAAGGTGCGCGACCAGGTCGAAAGCCATGTCGGATGCAGGCATGGCAAAGCAGGCGGTGGCGATCACGGCAAGCGCGATCGCTCCGCAAAGAGCGAAGAGTTTCATGGGGAGTGTCCTTTGGGTCCGGGCGTTAGACGGACGTTTTGAAGGTGTTGAGCGTGGATTTGAGGAGGTCGTTGACCTCCGTGAGGACGGCAGCGTCGTGCATGCCGGTTGAGGCAGCGCCAGGCATGCCCCCTTTTAAAGCCGCAATCAGATCGCGCCGCTCGGAACGCGGCACGTTGAGTTGCGCCAGAAGATCATCGACGCGGTGGGCAGCGACCCGCGTCTTGGCAGCGGCCGAGTTTTGCGGCGAGGCGGCGATCTCGTCAGAGGATAAAAGCGCATCGGCCAAACCCTTTTCGACCGCTTCCGCCCCGCCAATCCATGTTTCCCGATCGAGCATTTTTGCCACCTCTTTGGCATCCATGCCCGATCGCGCCACATAGATATCGACGGCGGCTGCATCGAACGGCTCCAGGAAGTCTGCCACTTCGCGCAGCTGATGACGGTCCCCCTCGGCCACAACCCAGGCATTATGGATCATCAGAAAGCCGGCGCGGGCGATCTGCACCTCGTCGGCCGCCATGGCGATGACGGACGCCGCCGAGGCTGCCACCCCGAGGATCTTGACCGTCACTTTCGCCTTGTGTTCGCGAAGCGTGTTGTAGATCGCCAGACCCTCAAAATAGTTGCCGCCGGGCGAGTTGATGTTGACGACGACATTTTGGTCGCCGATCGAACGAAGGGCTGCCGCCACACGTTTGGCTGTCACCCCCTCGCCCCAGGCATCATTGCCAATCACATCGAGAACCGAGATCGTGTTCTCGACTGTCTCAGCCGTGCCGCCTACTTGCCGGATATCCGGGTTCCAGTTCTCGAACGCCCGTGCCGTCACTTTCGAATGCAGACCAGGGCGGATGCCGACGGCAGCACTTGGGAGAATACGAAGGGTCATGCGGCCACCTTGTCTGTCTCAGATTGCAGCCAGGCGCGCATTGCGGCGCGGGCCGTATTGCTATCACTTGCGGCGCCCAGGACTGAGAGCGGCGCAAGGTTCGTCTGGGCCGTCAGATCATCACCGCCATCGACGCGGGGAAGGTTGAGCTTTGCCCGACCTTCATTGCGCGTCATCAGGCCGTTTTGCGTCATCACCGACAGGAACGAGGCCTTTGCCGCACTGTCCATTTGCAACAGCGCCTCGCGGTTGAACTCGGCATAACGCCGCCGATTGCCGCTCGGGCGGATCAGCTGTTTCTTGATCCGCGCCTCGATGCGGTCGCAGAGCGGATCAATGCCAAGCGTCAGCCAGGCCAGCAGGATCTGCTCGACGCCCGAGCCCCACATCGTCTGGCCTTGCGCGGCGTGCCCGATGATGATTGGCGGCATGCCGAACCAGCGGCACATTTCCTCGACCGAGAAGCGGTGGTTTTCCAGCATCTGCGCATCCACCGGCGACAGCGACAGCCGATCGTACTTGAGGCCGGCTTCCAGGATCATCAGCTTGCCGGCATTCGAAGAACCGACAAACCGGCTCATGATCCCCTCAAGGTCAGCCCGCTGCGTCTTGTCGAGGATCTTTTCCGACGACAGGATGCCGCTTGCCTGCAGACCTTTCCCGAACAGCCGGCCGGCCGCCTCGTCAATCGCAATCGCCGAGCCAAAGGTCTGCGAACCGAACTGGATGGGCGACAGGCCAACATCACCACCAAAGCCAAAGCCTTTCAGGTGGAATACCTTCTCGCGTGGCAGGATCTCGCTTTTCCCGCGATCGATGACGTTGAACTTCAGCAAGCCCTCGGCATCACGGAACGGGTGGCAATGCGTGCTGGGCAATGGCTGCAGCGCACTCAATCGCGTGCCGATCTCGACCTTTTCCGCATAGGCATTGCCCGTGGTCATCAGCCAGGCGACCATGGTTTCCCAAAATTCGAGCGGCGTCTGGTCTTCATTCGGGCTTTCGCACAAGACATCGACCAGCGCATCGTCGGCCTCGACCTTCACCCGGCTATTGTCGCCCCTCTTCTCAAAGATCGACAGCGGCAGGCAGGACACCGCCTGCGCCGTCAGCCGAACACAGGCCCAGACGGTCGCCAGCTGCATGGCCGTGTTGAGCGTCACCGTTTTGCCGGCGTGATTGCTGGTGCCAAAGGCGGCCGCCCATCCGGCGCTGTCCTTCAGGCTGAGGCGCCTTTCCTTCGCAACCAGCTCTTCCCGCGTCACCTGGGATGGCGCGGAGGCAGAGCCCCTTTTCTTCTTGTTCGCCATCAAAGACCTACCATGACAGGGTTGGAGAGGAAGTCGTCGAGGTTTTCTTCCGGGCGCTGACGACAGAGCGCGATCCCGACCGACATCGCCGTCGAGACCATGCCGTCGATGCGCCCAAAAGCGTTTTCCTTGTCGAACATGCGGTGGCCGGTTCGGTTTTCCGCATAGACGACACTTGCCGCGCAAAGATCGAGCATCGGGTTGGGATCGATCTCCATCCGCTGCTCGTAAAGCGCATTCTCGAACATGTTGATGCTGTGCGGCATCCAGAGGTAAAGCTCCTGCTCGCCCTCGGGGGCTTGCTTGTCACGGTCGATGATCCGCTTCTGGAAGCCCTGCGGGTGGATGGTGATCGGCAAGGATACGCCATCACCCGACAGATGCTCCTGGAGCTGCTCAAGCCCGTACTGGTCACCGCCGATTTCGAGCGGGGCATAAAGCGCGCAAAGCCGGGCCAGCGCTTCGGCGAGCCAAGAGTATTTGAGCCGCTGACCCGGCACGGCCTCGATATGGTCCTGGTCGACCCAGAGTTCATAGGGCGCCTGGTCGGTGTTGGCGCGATCCTTCAGCGTATCGGCCGGCGTCCAGAACCATGTCTTTGACGCAAGCCGCTCGGCATCTTTCGTCGCATCCAGCACCCAGGTCAGCGTGAACGCGGTAAAGTCGCGCGTGCGAGACAGATCAAGCCCGCCGTAACAGGGATAGCCACCGGCAATCAGCGCCGGCAGATCGAGATCTTTTCGGCAGGCGACCCACGCCTCGCGCTTGATTGCGGCATTGACCGATTGCGTCCATTCGCAAAAGTGCAGCCGGGCAATGCCGTTGCGCTTGCCCGGCATCTGGCGTGCCTGCTTGACGACGCCCTCAAGGTATTCCGTCGTGACGGTGACATCGAGGAGCGGGTTTGCCTTCACCCAGCAGGACGGATCGTTCTCCCAATCGTCACCCTCATCGAGCGAACAGACGAACGACAGCGTCGTGTCGTCCTCGATGATGCCGGCTGCCACCTTCACCGCATGTTCGTGCTCTTCCCAGCAGACAGACTTGCGATCGGAGCCGGAATTGGTCGCCATGACCAGGAGCGGTTGCCGGCGGAATTTAAACCCGCGCTCCAGCATTTCCATGACGTCGCGATTGGGATGCTCATGCACCTCATCGCAAAGCGCACAGGACGGACGCGGACCAGATTGTGCACTGTCGGACGAGATCGGCTTGAAGAACCGCTTGTCGCCCTTGGTGCTGATGTAGGTCAGCTGCCAGACCGGATCGATGCCCGATGGCTTGATGCGCTTGGCCAGTTCCGGCGACTGGTCGCGCATGGCAACCGCGTCACGGAAGAGAACCTGCGCCTGGTCCTTTTTGGCGGCCGCCGCATAGACTTCCGCTCGCGGCTCGCCATCGGCCACCATCATCGCAATGCCGATACCAGCCAGCAGCGGTGACTTGCCGTTGCCCTTGCCTTCTTCGTCATAGAAGCGACGGAAGCGGCGAAGCCCGGTCTCGGCCCATTTCCAGCCAAACAGCGAACCGACACGAAACGCCTGGCTTGGATGCAGCTTGAACGGACGGCCCTCGAACTGGCCGCCATTCAGGCGAAGCTTGTCGTGGAACCACTTGATCCGTTTCTTAGCTTCATCGAGATCCCAGACGAGACCGCGATCCGGCCCGTCACGAAGATCGAGCAGATGGCGCCGGCAGGTGTTGCGCACATGGGGACCGGCAATGACGACACCGCGCAACACGTCGGCGGCCCAGGCGGTCACCGGATCGTCGTCGTAGCTGACATCCGGGATCTCGACGTCAATCGAACCCTTCATTGTCTGTGAAGCTGAAGCCAAGTTGCCCGCCCGCCTGCAATCCGCGTTCAGCCGATGGCGTCATGCCAAAATCGCTGGCAAGCGCCCGGATCTGCCGCCATGTCTCGTTAAGCTGCCCGACCTCGGGGCGGCTCTTCTGCTGCTTGCCGTTGCGGGTCTCGGTCTCATAGGTTTCGCCATTGTCGGCGATATCGACACGCAGCCGCTCATGGCGCTCGACCGTCCAGCACAGCTGCTCGAACATGAAGACGTTGGTGTCGTTCAGCCGGTTCTTGCGCGGATCGCAAAGCGACGGTGACAGCCGGTCCCAGATCACAGAGACCGTAAACGGCAGGCCTTCCGGCTTCAGCTCGCGTGCCCGCTGAAGCGCGCGGGCCTCAAAATTTGCGCCGCGTCCCTCGTCTTCGGTGAGCGGCACGACGTTTTCGGTCAAAGGCTTTCGGCCCTTCATGGATGGATACCTCTAGAAAGCAGTGGCTTTTTGCCTCCAATTCCCGCTCCCTGCGAAGAAAGGGTGGGAGCCGGTGTGCGGCAAAGAGGGCGTTTGACTTTTGACCCGCCCTCCCCCTCGGCCGATGCGCCGTCGATCATCATCTGATCATCGGTTCGCCGGGTGACGGGGATCAATCGGCCAACCATCGGCACCAGCAGCAGTGGAAAAACCTCTGTGCTCCTCGGCCTGCTTCGTTGCATCGTGGTGGGTCGCGCACAGCGACTGGAATGGCCCGCCCCAGAACTTTTGCGGATTGCCGTTGTGGCGCTCGACGTGGTCGCAGACGGTGGCCACCGTGATCTTGCCCTGCAGCCGACACATGCGGCACAGCGACTCGATGGTCAGCTGGTGCTTGCGGGTCTTGCGCCAGCGCGCCAGCCCATACCAGCCACGCCAGGCCCTTGCCTCGTCTGATCGTTGATCGCGCATAACCCTAAAACGAAAAAAGCGACCCCGAAGGATCGCCTTTTCAAGAAACTTGGGAAGATCCGGACATAGCTTGCGCACTGGCCCTGAAGCGGTCTCTCGGATGCGAGAGCGTCAGGGTGGGGGCTGACCGGTGTACCGACCTCGGGAGGATTACTCCCCGCATGCTACTGCGTGTTCAGAGGCTCACTTCAGGATCATCAGCGTGTCCGTGAACGCTTATATTCACACCGATTCGAGAATTGCAAGAGGCACGACCATCGCAACCGTGCGCCCCATCATCGAGAACTCGACCACGGCATCGCCAATCGTGCCTGTCGGTGCGGTGATCACAACTCCCTCGATCCCGCCGAACGGTCCCTCGGCAATCGTCACCTTCTGGCCCTTGCGAACGGCAATGCCCGGTCGATCGTAATCATAACCGCCCTCTGCCGCCTTCTGCCGGTAGCGCTTGATGAACTCGGCATTGATGGCAGCCGGCGCTTCCCAGCCGCCGAGAACCCCAATCACATGCTCGACGGTGTTCAAGCCCGCCATTGCGGTGGCTGACGGCACGCAGCGCACCAGCGTGTAGCCGATCAGCACCGGGATATCGGCCGGCGGGATGACACGGCCACGGCGGCGATATTCCGGCCCCTTGCGCGTCGGCACCATCGCCTCGATATCGAGCGCCTCAAGCGCTGCCTCGACCGCCTTCTCCCGTCCCGTCATCACCCGAAGGCAGATCCAGCGAGCATGCTCGGGATAGACGGCGGCAATGCGCCTTCCTGCCATCCCGAGCCAGCGCTTGTGGCCAGCTTGCCGATCAGCAATGCGCTGCAGCTTCACAAGCCCGCTCGGGGAGATCTCGCGTTTGGCGTCGTGGCTCACGTCGTTTTCCAAGGGGTTGGCCTTAAACTGGATCATCGGAAAGGCCCTCGCGAATGGCTGACAGGAAACTGGCAAGTGCTGCCTCGACGGCAACGCTCAAATCCTCGGCCTCGGCATCGACCGCGGGGAAGTAGATCCATTCCGGCGCGTGCTCGATGAACGGCCAACCGCGGGCCTCATGCAGCGCCTTCCAGGCGGCAAACACCGCACTGTCGCGGTGGATCGGATGGAAGCCTGCCACATGCGCCAGGAGTGCCAGCGAGGTGGTGAACGGCTCGCGACGGCGGGCGAGATCGCGCATGGCGTTGACCAGCGGCCAGCCATTGTCGCGCCGCTTGTCGTGCATCAGCTGCTCTCGCGAGATCATGCCCTTCACAATCCGCGTCTCGTCAAAAGCCGTGATGTGGATCGGGCCTGTCGGGTCTTTCGACAGCGTCTCAAGCCGCGTTCCCATCCAGAGCTTCCCGCAGGGCTTTGCCACGCCATGGGTCTTTTCCGGGGTGCCGAGCAGGTGTTCCGGCAGATCACGCCAGTGGCGGTTCTTGAGATAGACCGCCGCTGCCATCAGCTCCGAAGGCTTGGCAAAGCGAAGATAGGCTGGCGTGTGCTCGATGCATTCGCCGCGTTCTTCTGGCGACAAGGCGAACCAGGCATTGCGAGCAAAATCCACATCGCCCTTCCTCCACGTCGCAAACCACAGCGTGAACGCATGCTCGCTTCTCTTCCGATCAGCCCGTCGCAAAGCTCCCTCCTCCGCGACAGCGGTTGGGCCGGCATTTTGGCCGGCGGTTGGAGAGTTATTTGGAATGTTAGTTGGAAATATCTTATCTTGGTGGAGCTCCTCCACCACCTTCAGGTCGTCATTTCCCCCACCTTCGCGAACCAGTTCCACCACCTTTTCCCCGCAAGGCGGTGGAGCTCCTCCACCACCTTCAAGGGTCCGGCAGGTGTTCGAACGTGGTGGAACTCCTCCACCACCTTCATGGCCGTCACAAGGTGCCGGCTCGCCCGTGAGGTCACGACCAGGCCAGCGCGCCACATACTCGTTACGCTTCCATTTCTGGCCGCGAAAGCCGTGCTGGCCAACTTCGATCCAGCCAGCGCCTTGCGCGATTTCCAGGTGCTTCAGCACGGTTTTCTTGTCGAGGCCCGTCAGCTCCACAAGCTCGGAGATCGGCGGATAGCAGGAGCCACCCGTCGCATCCATCTTGAGGCCGAGCGTGTGCAGCACCAGCCGCGTGATCGGTGGCAGGCCCGACTTGCCGACCGCATGCCGCCATGACCAGGCACGCGAGGTTGCGCCGTGATCCGGTTCCATCACCACACGCCTCCATTCTCGGCCTGGCCGACAACAAGCGTCTCGGCCTTGCCGCGCAGATAGGAGCGCGCCGTCTCGACGCCCGACAGGATCGCCGCCGGCAGCTCGCCATCGGCCATGCGCGTGGCGTTGATGGCGGCAAACTCCACATCGAGCGCATCGACGCCACGTGCAAACTGTGCCGCCGCCAAGATCCGGCGGATGGTGCCGTAGTCACGAAACAGGATGCCTTTCGGCGCCCGCAGCAGCCAGTCAGCCCGCTCGGCATCCGTTTGGCAATCCATCAGGATTTCCAAAATAGGCGTGATATCGCTCATCGCACGATCTCCCGCTCGACCTTGCGGGCAAGCGCCCGATAGGCGTCCATCTGCTTGCTCAACTCGGCATGCGCCTGGCGTTGTGCCGCACTCGCCTGCTCGGCCGCCGCGCAGCTATCGGCATAGGCCCGGAAGGTTTTCTCCAGGTGTTCCGTCTCGCCAAGAAACTGGTCGTACAGCGGGTTGGAGCAGGCAGGGCCAAAGAACTGCTCGCGCACCTGCACCACCCAATCACGCGGCACGCCCAAATCCTTGGCAACGGCTGCATCCGTCCACGGCGCCTTGTACGCCTCGCGGCCATAGACCTCATCGAGCTTGTCGTTGATGATGCGGCGATCCTCACGGCCCAGCTCACGCGGCTTGTCGGCCATCGGCGCGGTGTTCGTCATGGCTTTTGGTCCCTTGCGTTTGGCAGGCGTCGAATGCTTGCGGCAAAAATCCATCTCCGGATCGCCGCCGACCACCCAGCCCTTGCTCTCAAAATGTTGAACCGCCCCGATGGGCGGCTGAAGGTTGACCCCGGCTGCAACCGGGAAATAGGCAAGGCCACCGCAGTGAGCGCAGGTGATGCGCATCGCCTTGGTGGCCTGATTGGTGCCGAACGGAATGGAAACTTCCGGGAAGATGCGAATGCTCATCGGCACCCCCGCTGCACCCAGGTCTCAAAATCAGCCCGCAGCTGGAGGAAGGCGCCCTGCGCCTGCCGTTGGGTGTTGAGCTGGCTTTTGCTGGTGATGCCAAGCAGCGCCTTCAGCACCGTGTCGGCATGCTCATTCGTGTGGATCACCCGGCTGGCATCCTTGCGCTCCAGGAAGCGGTGGAATTCTTGCCGTGTCAGCAGCATCGCGGCGTTTGCGGCAAAATCGCCCGCCTTCAGCTTATGCGGTGCAGGCGTCTGCGGCGCGGGGTTGCTCTGGCGCTGTAGCTCGTTGAACGCAATGACCGCACGCTGGCGAAGCGCCAGGAACAGCACGACATTCTCCAGGGCAGCGCTGATCAGTTCGATTTCGTCGGCAAGGGCGCCATCGTGGATCGTGCAGAGCTTGGCATCCTCGCCGGTCGAGCGCCTGGTCGTGATGTGGACCTCACGCGCCTCGGCCGTGATCGACCACTGGTCACGCCCGCAGCGCTCGGCAATGTCGCTGAGGCGTGCCAGGCGTGCCCGCTCCTGGTCGCGCGCCGTCTGCGCAGGCTGTGATGGAGCGACGCGGATCATCGGCCGCTCCCAACCACGCTCAGGCCAAGCCTCTGGCCGCCGCGTGCCTTCACTCCGGCAAGCGCCCGGCGCAGTTCGCCAAGCCCTGCCTCAAGTTCTGCCGCATCGCGATCCATCTTGGTCGCTTCGGCCGGCGTTACCACCATATCCGAGATGGCAACCGCCCCGCCCGAGATCAGGTCGCCGGCCTTGCGCACCATGTCGGAATAGGCCGCCACAACGCATTGCTCGACAACGCGCTCGCTCTCGGGGTCCGACAGGCGGCGGCCGTTCAGTTCCGCCATGGCAGACGTCACCACCGGCACCCCGCATTCGCTTTCCAGCGCATAGACCGCATGAAGCGGCATCAGCTCCGGGTCGGTGGCGTTGTTCATCCGGCCGATATGGCTCTTGGAAATCGACGACACCTGTGCCGCCCGCTCAATCCCGCCAACCAGCCGGATTAGATCCCGCTGTGCCGCCTTGATGCGGTGGAACCATGCGTTTGTAATCATGAGACAAAACCTTTCCCGCGCCGGGAATGACCCAGCGCTTTTCCCGTGGTGGGAAGTGACCAAAATTGTGAGATTGAAGCGGTTACGACCCCAAAGGAGGCCCGCATGGAAAATGAAAAATACCCGCGCCGGGAAAGACCAGGTCAATCGCACCGGCGCGGGTCGCAGCAGGCCGGGAGGAGTGGCCGCGCGAAGGGGGTGTTTGGGGAGCGGTCATTCGGGGAGCTCTTTCGCCCCGTAAACATCCGGCCGAAGATCGTGTCTGGAAATCCCGGTAATCCGCTCGAAATCGAGAGCGCGTGCTGCCGGCACGCGAGACCAGCGATAAAGCGACGTGTGCTTGATTCCGAGCCTGCGAGCCAAGGACACCACACCACCGGCCTGCTCGGCCCCTTTGCGAACGATTTCAATCATGGGCGCAAAGGTAGTTTAAACCTACATTTTATGTCAAGCGTCTTGGTAGGTGCATTTTGGTAGGCATTGGCTACAACAGATGCATGAAAACACTTGGGGAAAGAATCCGCTACGCGCGCAAGGCGCGAGGACTCGTGCAGCAGCAGGTGGCCACCCACCTCGGCATTGCGCGCGTGAACATCACCCAGTGGGAAGCGGATCAAACAAAACCCGAAGCCAAACGACTGCCGGAGCTTGCAACACTTCTCGGCGTAACGGAGAGCTGGCTGCTCAGCAGATCCGGGGAAGATCCGCAGCCAGCCAAGCCCGGCAAGCAGGCCGACAAACCTGTGAGCCGGATCATTCCAGGCCAACAGCTTATCAGCCCGGAAAAGATGCCCGTGTACGCCGCTGCACAAGGCGGAGACGGACACGTCATCGTTTCGTTCGACGCGGTGGATTACGTGAAACGGCCAGCAGAGCTGGAAAGCGTCCGCGGTGGCTATGGCCTACTTGTGGCAGGCGATTCGATGGTTCCGGCTTTCCGAGGAGGCGATATGGCGTTGGTGAACCCTCACCTACCCCCATCGCGCGAGAAGAACGTTATCTTATACCACACCCCGCCCCACGGCGGGGATGTTGAAGCGATCATCAAGCAACTCAACGGCTGGAATGATCGGGAATGGCACCTGCAACAATGGAACCCCTTCAGGGAGTTCACGGAGTTTCGGCAGGAATGGCCGATCTGCCATCGCGTCGTCGGACGATACGACGCCCGCTAGCCATCCAATTCCAAGAGTTCGGCCGGCACATCTCCATACTTTGCCACCACCACGGCATCATCCCAATCTCCAGTACCCGGATCTCCATCACGGGAAAACGCCACAACGCTGGCGCTGGTTTTTGCCATCCTCTCAGCCAGGGTTCTGCAGTGGTTTAGATCGCGAGCCTGCCTCGCCTGGTCAGGGATGAGCATGCCCTTGTTGCCCTGCTGGAATGTCTGAACGACAAAATACGTAGCCATAGCAATCTCCTGTTCCTGATATGTTCTCATATACCATCCATACAAAAGGAGAAGTCCAGCATTTTTTGATGTAGTTTTAACCTACCTAAATCCGTTGACATTGTAGGTAGTCACAGGCTACTTTGAGGCGCTCTCCGATACCGGCACCAGCCGAGTAATATAAATGCGGCTACTGGCGCATGGGAAATCGGCAAGGCCCATCGTCAACCGTCTAGCGCCGCGCCTCAACGCGGCCGCTGTGAGTACATGAGATATGACAGCAGTCGCCTGGATTAAAAGCGCGGACCTGAAACGAATGGCCGCCATCGCAACAGAACAGAATGTCACGGTAGAGGTGACCGAAGCCGGCCGCACAATCCGAGTGGCGCCAGCCGCATCTGCTATGCCGTCACAAAATCAACTTGCTCCGCGAGGCGGAGTACGACTTTGATGGAAACCATGCCACGCAAGCTGCCGCTCAATGTGATCAAGGAAAGAAACCGCCACGGAACGGTGGTGTTCTATTATCGCGTCGGCAAGGGCCCACGCACCAGGCTTCGTGGCGTGCCAGGTTCCGAAGAGTTTAAGGCAGCGTATCGAGATGCCATAGCCGCCGAAAAACCGGCTCGCACGAGACAGAGAGGCGACACCAGAACCTTGAAGTGGCTTTTTGGCCAGTACATGGAAAGCCGCAAATGGGCGGAGCTATCCATCTCGACGCGACGAGCGCGCGGCAATCTGTTTTTGCAGATGCTGAAGAACGCAGGCGACGCGTTCTATGCCGACATTTCAAAGAAGGACGTCGAGGCTGCACTTGAAGCCCGCTCCTCAACTCCTGGCCAAGCCAATGCCCTTCTGAAGGCTTTGCGTGGCGTGTTCGAGTGGGCCATCAAATCTGATCTTGCGGAATTCGATCCAACGCACGGCGTAGAACGGCTCACCTACAAAACGGACGGCTTCGAACCGTGGACGTCAGAAGATGTGCATCTCTTCTGCAGGACGTGGCAGATCGGCACAGCGCAGCGCTTGGCGATGGAACTGCTGCTTTGCTCAGGCCTGCGACGCTCAGACATCGTTCGCGCCGGCCGTCAGCATATGACGGGGAATGTGTTCTCTATGCGCACCCGCAAAACGGGCGCCGACATCACTGTGGAATTTCCCGATCGCCTTATGAAGGTGATTGAGGAAACGAAGACCGGCGATCTTGCCTTTGTCGTCGGAGAGAATGGCCGGCCCTTCACAGTCGAGTCTTTTGGAAACTGGTTTCGGAAACACTGCACCGCTGCAGGCGTCACCAAGAGCGCGCATGGACTGCGGAAATTATCCGCTACGCTTGCTGCAAACGCAGGCGCTTCGTCTCACGAATTGATGGCGCAGTATGGGTGGGCGACGTCTCGACAGGCCGAGGTCTACACGAAAAAAGCAGACCGAAAGAGGCTTGGAATTCGCGCTTCAAAATTGGTTGCAGAACAGATCGAGATCGAACTTTCCCCGCACCTAAATTCTAGTGCGGGAAAAAACGAAAATTCCACAACGAAAACAAAGTCGAATTCGTAAAGTGGTGCCCCGTGCCGGAATCGAACCAGCACTCCTCTCGGAACCTGATTTTGAGTCAGGCGCGTCTACCAATTCCGCCAACGGGGCATCGAAAGTGGTGGCAGGGGATCTAGCACAGCGATGCGCGCCTGCGCAAGCGCTGCCTGTGCGGGTAAATGCCGGAATGCAGGTCACGCAAATGTGGCCCGCGGAGCAGCGGCGGCACGGGGAACGGCATTTACAGAGGAAGCGACCGGCTCTAGAGCATGGCCATCAATCGTGTCGCGCCCAGGAGAAACCCATGCTTGCCGCCCAGCAACACCGCCAGCCACTGATGACCTATTCGCTGGTTCTGGCGCTTGGCATGACGGGGACCGTGGGAACGGCGCTCGGCTTCCAGCATATCGGCGGCTATATTCCCTGCGCGCTCTGCCTCTTGCAGCGCGAGCCGTATTACTGGGCGATCCCGGTAGCGCTCGGAGCGCTTGCGACCGCCGCTTTCCGCCTGCCGCCGGCGGTCACCCGCGGCCTTCTCGGCCTCATCGGCATCATGATGCTGATCGGGGCTGGCATGGGCGTCTATCATTCGGGCGTCGAATGGGGCTTCTGGGCGGGTCCCGCCACCTGCTCCACCAGCGCCAACGGTATGACGACCAATGCCGGCAATCTTCTCTCAGATCTCAATACCGTTCACGGCCCCTCCTGCACGGAAGCAGCCCTTCGCGTGCTGGGTCTCTCCTTTGCCGGCTGGAACGTCATTGCAAGCGTGATTCTCGCCGCCATCGCCTTCAAGGGCGCTTTTACGCGCCGCGCCTGAGCTTTTCCACGTCCGAGGGGCTCAGGGCTCAGGGCTCAGGGCTCAGGGCTCAGGGCTCAGGGCTCAGGGCTCAGGGCTCAGGGCTGAAGTTCGGTATCCCAGTAGAGATAGTCCATCCAGCTTTCGTGCAGATAGTTCGGCGGAAACAGCCGGCCGTTGTTGTGCAGGTCCTGCACGGTGGGCTGGTAAGGCTTTTGCGCCGGGTGCATGCCGGCCTGCTTCGGCAATTTGCTGCCCTTGCGCAGATTGCAGGGCGAGCAGGCGGCCACGACATTCTCCCAGGTGGTTTCGCCGCCATGGGCGCGCGGGATCACATGGTCGAAAGTCAGATCCTCGTGCGAGCCGCAATACTGGCATTCGAAACGGTCGCGCAGGAAGACATTGAAACGTGTGAAGGCGGGGTTGCGCGTCGGCTGGATGTAGGTCTTCAGGCTGACGACGCTCGGCAGGCGCATGGAGAAGGTGGGCGAGGAGACCGAGTGATCGTATTCCGCGATGATGTTCACACGGTCAAGGAAGACCGCCTTGATCGCGTCCTGCCAGGACCAGAGCGACAAGGGGTAATAACTCAGCGGCCGGTAGTCAGCGTTCAACACGAGCGCCGGCAGGGCCTGCGGGGAGACTGCAATCGTCAACGGACGCTCCTCACCGATTCGGCTTATGTCCTTTCTATATTAGGTCTGTTGTTACAGGAATGTGAAGCCCCCTTGATGCCGCAGGCGCAGTCCCTGTGAATCAACCGAGCGGCAGCGCATCGCGGCGAAGCACGCTGGCATAATAGGCCCAGAACAGGCGGGCGGCCACGGCACGCCAGGGGCGCCAGAAGAGCGCTCTCTCGGCCACCTCGTCCGCCGTCGGGCGCTGCGACCACTGGAAGGCGTGGCCGACGGCTGCACGCAGCGCGACATCGCCGGCTGGAAAGATATCGCGGCTGCCGAGGCACAGCATCCGGTAGACCTCTGCCGTCCATGGGCCGATGCCGGGAAGCGCCACGAGCCTTGCCTGGATATCTTCGTCTTCGAGATCAGCCAGCCCATCAAGATCAAGGTGCCCCTCGACCACGGCGCGGGCCAGCGTTTCCAGCGTTCTGGCCTTGGCACGCGACAGGCCGAAGCCGGCCACGACGTCTGGCGTATGCGCCAAATAGTTGGCCGCATCGACCGTCCCTTGCGCTGACATACGCCGCCAGATGGCAGAGGCACTCGCCTTGGACACCATCTGCGACACGATGATATGGGCAAGGCCCGCAAAACCCGGCTCGGCAAGACGCAGCGGCACCGGCCCTGCGGCATCCACCACGCGCACAAGGCAAGGGTCGAGCAGACAGAGAGCGGTCAGCCCCTCCGCAATATCTGCATCGCTCTTGATCTTCGCCATCGTCATTTTCTCCGAGTCGTCGTAGTAAAGAGCATGCACAGTCCGTCCCGTCAAAAAGCCGTTTTCCGTTTTGCCCCGAGCCCGAACGGTTTCCTGCATCTGGGCCATGCGCTTTCCGCGCTGACCAACCAGAAGATGGCGCAGGAGCAGGGCGGCCGCCTGTTGCTGCGCATCGAGGATATCGACCAGACGCGCTGCCGGGCCGAATTCGAGGACGAAATCTTTCGCGATCTCGCCTGGCTCGGCCTCGAGTTCGAAACCCCGGTGCGCCGCCAGTCGCAGCATGTGGCGGATTATCAGGAAGCCCTCTCCCGCCTTGAGGACCTCGGGCTGATTTATCCTGCCTTTCTGACGCGCGGCGAAGTGAAGGCAAGGCTTGCCGCGGGCGAAGCAAGCGGAATACCCTGGCCGCGCGATCCCGATGGCGCTCCCCTCTATCCGCCGGAAGACCGTCTGCGCCCCGCATCGCAACGGGCGCATCTCCTGAAGAACGGCCTCCGGCACACGCTGCGCCTCGATATGCAAAAGGCGCTGTCACTGGTGAAAGGGCCACTCATCTTCCAGGAAACAGGTGATGGGGAAAAGGGCGAGATAACAGCGGATCCTTCCGTCTGGGGCGATGTGGTCCTCTCCCGCTCGGATGCGCCGTCCAGCTATCATCTCTCCGTGGTGGTGGACGATGCGCTGCAAGGCGTGACCCACGTGGTGCGCGGGCTTGATCTTTTTCATGCAACCAGCGTGCATCGCCTGCTGCAACAACTGCTCGATCTTCCGGTGCCCGTCTATCACCACCACCGGCTGGTGCTGGGGGCGGATGGGCGCAAGCTCTCCAAGAGCGAAGGATCGACGGGGATTGCAGCGCTGCGGGCTGCCGACCACTCACCGGCGGATATTCGCCACCTGCTCGGGTTCTGACGGGCCGGCATCCTGCCGCTTGCGACGCCGGCGAGTGACGAAGCGCGATTTGGAAAGCGCCGACAGCACGCGGTATTTCATCAGGGCGGCGTTCACCTCCGCGCCAAGCATGAAAATCACGCCGACCATGTAGAGAAACACCAGAACGATCATCACCGAAGCAAGACCCGCATAGGTCGCGGCATAATTGGCGAAGGTCGCAAGATAGGACGCAAAGATCAGCGCAAAAACGCTCCAGCAGAGGATCGTCAGTAAGATGCCCGGCAAGATGTCGATAAGCCGGCGCGAGCCCGCCGGCAGCCATTTGTGGCAGACGATCAGGCCGAGCACGAGCACGACCACCGTGCCGATCACCCCGAAGCTTGAGATATTGTCCAGTTCGTCGCGGAGCCACGGCATGTGCGAGCCGGCAAAGCGCACCGCGATCGGCAGCGCCACGAGCACGATGCTGATGGCGGCAAAAATCACCACGGCGACGATCACATAGCCAAGGCTTGCGAGGCGGGTCACATACCAGGGCCGGTTTTCCGGAACGCGGTAGGCACGGTTGAGCGAGATGCGCAGCGCCTCGACGCCGTTGGAGGCAAAATAGGCGGCCGCCAGAACCGAAATGGTCAGCAGCCCGCCACGCGGGATTTCGAGCACGCGGCGAATTTCCGCGGCCAGCGGTTCGGCAATCGCTGTCGGCCATGTGTCGAAGAGCAGATGCACCGCCGTTTCGGAAAAGCTGCTCGCGCCAAGAAAGCCGGCAAGTGCCGTGCCGAAAATCAGGAAGGGAAACAGCGCCAAAAGCCCCGACAGCGCCACATGGCTTGCCAGCGCCCACCCGTCGTCATCGTTGAAATGACCATAGGCGTCGAAGAAAACCTTGTAGACGAACTGGTACCAGCGGGTTTTTGGCAGGTCTTCGGCCAATGTGATCTCCGTTGTCACGTCCGCTCAAATATGGGAAACGCAAAGCCATTGTACAGGGAGAGAGCCTGTCGGGAGGAAGAATGACGCAAACGCGCTCCATCATCGTTACCGGCTGTTCATCCGGCATCGGCGCTTATTGCGCCCGAGCCCTGAAGGCCGATGGATGGCGGGTGTTTGCAACCGTTCGCAAGCCGCAGGATCTTCACGCCCTCGAAGCCGACGGTATCGAGGCGTTTCTGATGGATTATACGCGTCAGGACACGATCGATGCGCTTGTCTGCGATGTGCGACAGCGCACCGGCGGGCGGCTCGATGCCCTTTTCAACAACGGCGCCTATGGCCAGCCCGGCGCGGTGGAAGACTTAAGCACGGACGTGCTGCGCCTGCAGTTCGAGACCAATGTCTTCGGCTGGCACGAGCTGACGCGGCAGGTCATTCCCCTGATGCGGGCGCAGGACCATGGCCGCATCGTGCAATGCTCCTCCATTCTTGGCCTCGTGCCCTATCGGTATCGCGGCGCCTACAATGCATCCAAGCACGCCATCGAAGGCTTGAACGTGACGCTGCGCATGGAACTCGACGGCTCCGGCATCTTTGTCAGCCTGATCGAGCCCGGCCCGATTGCCTCGCGCTTCACCGCCAATGCGCTGGCGGCCGTGCGCGACCATATCGACATTGAAAACTCCGCCCACGCCGCCGAATACACACGCCAGCTCGCACGCCTTGACGGAAGCGGGCCGGTGAACCGAAACAAACTGGGACCGGAAGCGGTTTATACGGTTCTCTCCCACGCCTTGACCGCAAAGCGTCCGCGTCCGCATTATCTCGTCACCAAACCGGCAAAGCAGGGAGCGTTGCTGAAACGTCTGCTGCCCGCCGATCTGCTCTACCGGCTGTTGCGTAAGCTGGACTGACATCACTTCAGAAAAGGCATTCACTCCATGTCCAGTTTCACCACCATACTGGCCCTTGTCGTCATGGGGCTTGTGGTTCTGGTTCTGATCCGCGGCCTCTTCAATATGCTGAAGGGCACGGACGGCAACAAATCCAACAAGCTGATGCAGCTGCGCGTGCTGCTGCAGGCCATAGCCATTGCGCTTATCATGCTGACGCTCTGGCTCACCGGCGGAGGGCGCTGATCATGGTCAAGCTCAACAAGATCTATACCCGCACCGGCGATGACGGCACCACGGCGCTTGTCACCGGGCCGCGGCGCCTGAAGCACGACCTGCGCGTCGAGTGCTATGGCACGATCGACGAAACCAATTCGGTTATCGGCGTTGCGCGCCTCCATACGCAAGGGATGAGCGTCCTCGACCAGATGCTGTTTCGCATCCAGAACGACCTCTTCGATCTCGGGGCCGACCTTGCGACCCCCGATACCGGGGAAAAGGTGGAATGGGAGCCGCTGCGCATCGTGCAGTCGCAGGTCGACCGGCTGGAAAGCGAAATCGACACGCTGAACGCGGAGCTAGACCCCCTCACCTCGTTCGTTCTGCCGGGTGGCTCGCCAGCGGCCGCGCATCTGCATGTCGCGCGCACCGTCTCGCGCCGCGCCGAGCGGCTGATGGTGGACCTGTCGAAGATGGAAGGCGAAGTGGTCGGCGCGCCGGCGCTCAAATATGTGAACCGCCTCTCGGACTTTCTCTTCGTTGCCGCCCGCCACGCCAATGAATGCGGCAGGGCCGATATCCTCTGGGTCCCCGGCAAGAACCGCTAAGGGGTCTGCGACGCTGTGTCGGACCGGAATGGGGACATGACCAAATCGCACGATGCGACATCGGAAAAGGTTTTGTATTCGGCCTAAAAATGCGTATCCATGTCGCCCATTGACAATCAGCGGCGCCGCAGAAGCCGCATGTTCCCAATTGGTTCGATCTGAGGAAGAACGTCATGAAAATCCTGGTGCCTGTTAAGCGGGTGGTTGATTACAACGTGAAGATCCGCGTCAAGGCGGATGGCTCGGGCGTGGAACTCGCCAACGTGAAGATGTCGATGAACCCCTTCGACGAGATTTCCGTGGAAGAGGCGCTGCGGCTGAAGGAAGCCGGCAAGGCGGATGAAATTGTCATCGTCTCCATCGGGCCGACCAAGGCCGAAGAAACCATCCGCACCGCCCTCGCCATGGGCGCCGACCGCGGCATCCTCATCGAGACGGACGAGGCGGTCGAGCCGCTTGCCGTGGCAAAGCTCCTGAAGGGCGTTGTCGAAGCGGAAGCTCCGGGGCTGGTCATCGTCGGCAAGCAGGCGATCGATGACGATTCGAACCAGACGGGCCAGATGCTGGCAGCGCTGCTCGGCTGGGGCCAGGCGACGTTTGCCTCCAAGGTCGAAATCAGCGACAGCGCAGCAAAGGTCACCCGCGAAGTGGATGGCGGCCTGCAGACCGTCGAGGTCAAGCTTCCGGCCATCGTGACGACGGACCTGCGCCTCAACGAGCCGCGCTATGCCTCGCTGCCCAACATCATGAAGGCCAAGAAGAAGCCGCTCGACAAGAAGACGCCGGCCGATTTCGGCGTCGATATTGCCCCGCGCCTCAAGGTCATCAAGACCGAGGAACCGGGTGGCCGCAAGGCCGGCATCAAGGTCAAGTCCGTGGCCGAGCTGGTCGAAAAGTTGAAAACCGAAGCCGGCGTACTGTAACCGGACGACAGGGAGATAACGATAATGGCTATTCTTCTTCTCGCGGAACATGACGGCGCAGCCGTGTCTGATCAGACCGCCAAGGCCGTGACGGCTGCCGCCCAGATCGGCGGCGATATCCATGTGCTGGTTGCAGGCGCGGGCGTTCAGGCGGCGGCGGACGCTGCTGCCAAGCTGTCAGGCGTTGCCAAGGTGCTGGTTGCCGACGACGCAGGCCTTGCCAATGGGCTTGCAGAACCGCTCGCCGATCTGATCGTCAAGCTGTCTGGCGCCTATGACGTCATTCTTGCCGCCGCAACCGCTTCTGCCAAGAATGTCATGCCGCGTGTGGCAGCACTTCTCGACGTGATGCAGGTCTCGGAAATCACCGAGGTCATCTCGGCCGATACGTTCAAGCGGCCGATCTACGCCGGTAACGCCATCCAGACGGTTCAGTCGAAGGATGCCAAGAAGGTGATCACCGTGCGCACGGCAGCCTTTGCCGCCGTCGAGGCAACCGGTTCTGCTTCCGTGGAAGCCGTGGCGGGCGCTGCCGATCCCGGCCTTTCGAGCTTCGTCGGCGATGCGCTCTCCTCCTCGGACCGGCCGGAACTCACCTCGGCCAAGATCATCGTTTCGGGTGGCCGCGCGCTTGGCTCCTCGGACAAGTTCAAGGAGGTCATCCTGCCGCTCGCCGACAAGTTGGGTGCCGCCGTCGGTGCCTCGCGCGCTGCGGTGGATGCCGGTTACGCGCCCAACGACTGGCAGGTCGGCCAGACCGGCAAGGTGGTCGCGCCGCAGCTTTACATCGCTGTCGGCATTTCTGGTGCCATCCAGCATCTTGCCGGCATGAAGGACAGCAAGGTCATCGTCGCGATCAACAAGGACGAGGAAGCGCCGATCTTCCAGGTGGCCGATTACGGCCTGGTCGGCGATCTCTTCGAGATCCTGCCGGAGCTTGAAAAGGCTCTTTGAGCCTCATCAATATTGACTGAAAAACGGCCGCGCCTTGAGGAGCGTGGCCCTTTTTTGTTGCGGTGGATCGCCGCAACGATCCGACTGCCAAAAAATCCGTTCAGAACTCTTCCCAGTTCTCACTGCCGGACGGAGCAGCAGGCGCTGACGGCTGCGACAGGCCCGCCGTCAGCTTGCCCATCAGTGCCCGTGCCGGAGACGCGACGTGACGGCTGCCCTCGCCGGCCGGCTTGACCGGCGCAAAGCGGCTTAGTGCGGCCTTTGCCGGTCGTGCGGGCACAGAAACGGGCAGCGGCCGGTCCGGCGCGCTTGGCCGCGAGGTCATGGAGGCGGATGCCGTCATCTGCCCCTCCGACAGGTGAAAACGCGACACGAGCTCCGACAATCCCTGCGCATCGCCGGTCAGCCGCGCCATGTCGTTGTTGGTGCGCTCGGCCATCTGCGAGTTCTGCTGGGTGGTGTTTTCCATCTGGCGGATGGCAGTGGAAATTTCCCGGACGCTTTCCGACTGCTCGCCGGCGGCTTCGGCGATCGATGCGATCTGGTGGTTGATCTTGGCCACCTGACCGGCAATCTCGCCCAGCGCCGAGCCGGTGTTCTGCACGAGACCGACCCCGGTTTTCACCGCTTCGCCGGACTTGCCGATCAACTGCTTGATCTCGCGGGCGGCATTGGCCGAGCGCTGCGCAAGCTCGCGCACTTCCTGGGCCACCACGGCAAAGCCCTTGCCGGCCTCCCCGGCGCGGGCGGCTTCGACCCCGGCGTTGAGCGCCAGAAGATTGGTCTGGAAGGCGATCTCGTCGATCACGTTGATGATCTGCGAAATCTCGTGCGAAGCCTGCTCGATGTGGCTCATCGCCTCCACGGCGGAATTGACGATGGCACCGGAGCGATCCGTCGACAGCTTCGTTGCGGACACCATCTCGCGGGCACTTGCGGCCCGTTCCGTCGAGGTGCGGATTGCCTCCATGATCTGGGTGATGACGGCGGAGGTTTCCTCGATGGCGGCCGCCTGCTGTTCGGAGCGGCGCGACAGGTCATCGGTTGCCGCCATCATGCCGGCGGCGGTAGCGTTGATGGAGGCGGTGTTGCCGGATACCTGCTGCATCGTGGCGGCGAGATTGCGGATGGAATCGTTGAAGTCCACCCGCAACCGGTCGAGACCCTCCATGAAGGGTGTATCGATCGTGGTGGTGAGATCGCCGGAGGCAAGGCGGCGCAGGCCGGCGCCCAGCACGTCAACCGTCTGCTGCAGGCGCTCTGTTTCGGCAGCGCGGGCAGCCTCGCGGTCGCGACGCTCGACATCCGACATCTGCCGGTCGCGGTCGGCTTGCGACTGCATACGGATCTTCTCGAGCGCGGCATCACGGAAGACGGCAACCGAGCGCACCATGTCGCCGATCTCGTCGCTGCGCGCCTCACCCTTCAGCGCAATCGTCGTATCGCCACCGGCAAGCCGGCTCATTGCCTCGACCAGATCATGAATGGGACGGGTGATGCCGCGCGACACCACAATGGCGGCGATGACGGCGAGAAGCAGGATACCCGCGGCAAGGCCCAGAATGGTGTTGCGAAGACCGACCAGGCTTTCCAGCGCCTCGTTTTCCGACATCAAAGCCACCACGGCCCAACGATGGCCGGCAAAGGCCAGCGGTGAGGCTGCGGCGTAATGGCTGGCATCACGATAGCCCTCGATAAGGCCCGTCGCATCCGTGCCCTCTACGGCACGTTTCACCAGCGGCGACGCGAGGCGTTGCGACAGCGGGTTCTTTTCCGCAGCAAGCGGCGAATCCGTGACCAGCAGGTCGCCGGCATTCACCAGCAGCGTCTCGCCGGTCTCGCCAAGGCCGGTCCGGTTGGCAAACATGGTGTTGAGGCGGGTGGCCGGCACTGCAACGACGATGACGCCAACCTTGATATCCCCCATGAAAAGCGGCGCGGCGAGGAAAGCGGTCGCCTGTTTTGCGGCCCCATAAAGGGTGAAATCGGACAGCGCATACAGCTCGCGGTCCTCGCTGTCGGCCACCTTGCGGAAGACCTCGGCAAGCGCCGTATCCTTCAAGTCCGCATCGCCGAGGTTGGCGCCGTATTCGCCGTTCTTCTGCACGGAGTAGACAACCGTACCCTTGCCATCGACGAGAAAGATATCCGAATAGCCGTAGCGCTTCAGCGAGGCCCGGAGCGCCGGATGATAGAGGTTGTGGTTGCTGTCATAGGTGTCGATGCGGGCCGTATCGAGGTCGAGCCGCTTTCCGGCAGGATTGGGATTGTTGGTGATGTAGCGCTCGGTGAGCGTCTCCTTCGGCTTGTCGCCCAGATAGCGCCAATCGCGGCGGAACTTGTTAAGCGCCTCGCCGGTGGTGGCGGTGCCGGAGAGGGCGCGAAGGTTCGTCACCATGGTCTCGAAGTAAAGCTGCGCCTCGTTGCGCCGACCGTCCGCAGTCGCCTCAAGCTTTTCCATGACCTGTTCGCGCAGAACCTCGCCGCTTTTCACAAATCCGGCAAAGCTTGCCGCACCAATGGACAGAATTGTCACGACCGTGACGAACAGGGGCAACTTACGGGCAATGCGCATCAGCGACCGTCTCCATGAGATCAGGCGGCAGCGGACGAATGGTTCGATCCGTCCTGCCGTCCCTCTGGGCGCCATGGTGCCGTGGCACGCTTAAGAATAGGCTAAAATTACAGTGTCACGGATCATGGGACCGGCGGTCATCTTCGATTAAGGACTGGAAAATTACAGTGCCGGGCATTATCAATCTCGGGTAGGCGCAGGCTTCTCGTTTGCGGTTGCGATAGACGGCTGAAGGCCGCACGTTCCGGCCGAGCCGGATCACCTCTCGATAGGAAACAGGGCGTTATGATCACGAATGTTGGAATTGTCGGTGCAGGACAGATGGGCTGCGGCATCGCGCATGTGTCGGCGCAGGCTGGCTACAAGGTGACGCTCTACGACCTTTCCAGCGAACGCATCGAGGCAGGCCTTGCCACCATCAACGGCAATCTTGCCCGCCAGGTTGCCAATGGCAAGCTGAGCGACCAGGAGCGGCGCGACACGCTGTCGCGCATTTCCGGCAGCATCGATGTCAACGATCTGGCCCCGACCGATCTCGTCATCGAGGCTGCAACCGAAGACGAAAGCGTCAAGCGCAAGATCTTTGGCCAGATCTGCCCGGTGCTGAAGCCGGAGGCGCTTCTGGCCACCAACACCTCGTCGCTATCGATCACCCGCCTTGCCGCCTCCACCGACCGGCCCGAGCAGTTCATGGGCATCCACTTCATGAACCCGGTGCCGGTGATGAAGCTGGTGGAATTGGTGCGCGGCATAGCCACCGGTGAAAAGACCTTCAAGACCGCCAAGGATTTCGTCGCCTCGCTCGACAAGACCGTCACCGTTGCGGAAGATTTCCCCGCCTTCATCGTCAACCGCATCCTTCTGCCGATGATCAACGAGGCGATCTACACGCTCTATGAAGGCGTCGGCTCCGTCGATGCCATCGACACGGCCATGAAGCTTGGGGCCAACCACCCGATGGGGCCGCTGCAGCTTGCCGATTTCATCGGGCTCGACACATGTCTGTCGATCATGCAGGTGCTGCATGACGGGCTGGCCGACAGCAAATATCGCCCCTGCCCGCTGCTGGTCAAATATGTCGAGGCCGGCTGGCTCGGCCGCAAATCCGGCCGCGGCTTTTACGATTACCGCGGCGACGTGCCGGTTCCGACACGCTAACGGCGGCGCTCCCTCAGAGCGCGGACACCTTCTCGACCAGGGCCTTTGCCTCGTCGCTATCCCAGGCGGCGGGGCCGTTCATCGAGCCGATGAGGCAGCCCTTTTTGTCGAGCACAAGCGTGACCGGCAGGCCGAACGCAAGGCCTTCCTTTTTGAGCGCATTGAACACGCCCATGGAACTGTCGCGGTAATAGGCAAGCTTGTGAACGCCGGTCTCATCGAGAAACGCTTTCGGCTTTTCATCACCGCCGGTATCGATGTTGATCGCCACCACTTCGAAGCGATCGCCGCCCTTGGCCGCCTGCAGGGCGTTCAGCGCCGGCATTTCCTCGCGGCAGGGCACGCACCAGGTGGCCCAGAGATTCAAAAGAACCGTTTTTCCTTCAAAACTCGTGAGCGAAAGCGCAGCGCCATCCGGCCCCTTGAAGGAGAGCGGCTGCAGAGGACGCGGCTGCGGCGTTGCGACCAGCGCCGCGATCTGCCCCTTGGCCAGTTCGGAGACGGTTCTGGCATGCGCGACGGCTCCTGCGCAGCGGGCATCCGCAACGGCGGCAGCGCCATCCGGGCCATTGCCAGACAGCCCCCCCTTCACGTATACCGCCACGGCGCCGGCGAGAATACCCGCGACGGCGGCAATCATGATCAGGCGCACGGACGGCAGACCCAGCGGTCTCTTGTTCGACATTTCATACTCCAGGGCGGATACTCATGGGCGACGGCACGAAGGATCAGGCTTCCTCCAACCAGATGTGGGGCGGACGTTTTGCTTCCGGTCCCGATGCCATCATGGAGGAGATAAATGCCTCCATCGGCTTCGACAAGAAACTTTACGCCCAGGACATCCGCGGATCGATTGCTCACGCCACCATGCTGGCGAAACAGGGCATTATTTCCGGCGAGGATAAAGACAAGATCGTACACGGGCTGAACACGATCCTGTCAGACATAGAAGAAGGCCGCTTCGAATTCTCGCGCAAGCTCGAAGACATTCACATGAACATCGAGGCACGGCTGGCAAGCCTGATCGGCCCGGCGGCTGGGCGCCTGCACACGGCCCGCTCGCGCAATGACCAGGTGGCGCTCGATTTCCGCCTCTGGGTCAAGGAAGAACTGGCAAAGACGGAAGCGATGCTGAGCGACCTGATTGCAGCCCTCCTCGACAAGGCAGACGAGCATGCCGACACCGTCATGCCCGGCTTCACGCATCTGCAGACCGCGCAGCCGGTGACCTTTGGCCATCATTGCATGGCCTATGTGGAAATGTTCGGCCGTGACCGCGCCCGCGTGCGCCACGCCATCGACCATCTGGACGAAAGCCCGATCGGTGCGGCCGCACTTGCCGGCACCGGCTTTGCCATCGATCGCCACATGACCGCTGAAGCGCTTGGCTTCCGCGAGCCGACACGCAATTCCATCGACACCGTGTCGGACCGCGACTTTGCGCTGGAATTCCTGTCGGTCGCGGCCATCTGCGCCGTCCATCTGTCGCGCTTTGCCGAAGAAATCGTCATCTGGTCGACCCCGCAATTCGGCTTCATCCGCCTGTCGGATGCGTTTTCGACCGGCTCCTCGATCATGCCACAGAAGAAGAACCCGGACGCCGCCGAACTGGTGCGCGCCAAGACCGGCCGCATCAACGGCTCGCTGGTGGCGCTTCTGACTATCATGAAGGGCCTGCCGCTCGCTTATTCCAAGGACATGCAGGAAGACAAGGAACAGGTCTTCGACGCGGCCGAAAACCTTGAGCTGGCGATTGCCGCCATGGCCGGCATGGTGCGCGACATGACAATCCGCACCGATCGCATGCGCGCCGCTGCAGGCTCCGGCTATTCGACGGCAACCGACCTTGCCGACTGGCTGGTGCGCGAAGCAGGCCTTCCCTTCCGGGATGCCCATCATGTGACGGGCCGCGCGGTGGCGCTGGCGGAAAAAAAGGGATGCGACCTCTCCGGCCTTTCGCTCGAAGAGCTTCAGTCGATCCATGCGTCCATCACGCAAAACGTCTTCGACGTGCTGTCGGTCGATGCCTCGGTGGCAAGCCGCACCAGCTTTGGCGGCACGGCGCCGAGCGAAGTGCGCAAGCAGATTGCCTGGTGGCGCGGTCGCAACTGATAAACGGCGCCCGCCGATCGTTCACGAGAATTGACTGCACAAGCGGGCGGAACTTCGCTATGAACAGGCCTCACCGCTTTCTGACAAAGGAATAGGAATGTCCACCTTGCGCACACTCGCCCGCATCACGATCGTGCTCTGCATCGCAGGCGTTGCCGTCACCGGCTGCGGACGCAAGGGCAAGCTCGACAAGCCGAGCACGCCGGTCGAGCAGCAGAACATCCGCAAGACCGGCAACCAGAAACCCGATCCGGTTGCCGAAAAGCCGTTCCTTCTCGACCCGCTTCTCTGATCCGAGCACGCCCGTGAACCATTTCCATTATATCGACGGCGTGCTGCACGCCGAAAACGTTCCCGTGCCGGAGATTGCCAAAGCGGTCGGCACGCCCTTTTACGTCTATTCGACGGCGACACTGGAGCGTCACTACAAGGTATTCGCGCAAGCCTTTGCCGATGTGGATGCCATGGTCTGCTATGCCATGAAGGCCAATTCCAACCAGGCCGTGCTGAAGACGCTGGCAAAGCTTGGCGCGGGCGTCGATGTCGTCTCGGGCGGAGAGTTGCACCGGGCACTGGCCGCCGGCATTCCGGCAAACCGCATCATGTTTTCCGGCGTCGGCAAGACGCCGGTGGAGATGGATCTGGCACTTGACGCCGGCATTTACTGCTTCAACGTCGAATCCGAGCCGGAACTTGAGGTTCTCAACAGCCGCGCGGTGAAGAAGGGCCTGAAGGCGCATGTCTCCTTCCGCATCAATCCGGATGTGGATGCGCGCACCCATGCCAAGATCTCCACCGGCAAGAAGGAAAACAAGTTCGGCATTTCCTATGAGCGGGCGCGGGCAGTCTATGCCCATGCAGCGACGCTTCCAGGCATCGCAGTGACCGGCATCGACATGCATATCGGCAGCCAGATTACCGAATTGCAGCCCTTCGAGGATGCGTTCCGGCTGCTGCGCGAGCTGGTGGAAACGCTGCGCGGCGATGGTCATGTCATCGATCACGTCGATATTGGCGGCGGACTTGGCATTCCCTACCGCGAAGACAACAGCCCGCCGCCGCTGCCGGATGCCTATGCCGCAACCGTCAAGGCGCAGCTTAAGAGCCTCAACTGCCGGATCGTGACGGAACCCGGCCGCCTCATCGTCGGCAATGCCGGCATTCTGGTTACCGAAGTCATCTACGTGAAGGATGCCGGCAACAAGATCTTCGTGATCGTTGACGGTGCGATGAACGATTTGATCCGCCCGACGCTGTACGAGGCCTATCACGGCATTCGCCCGGTGGTGGTTCCCGCAGACGATGCACCGCGCATCAAGGCCGATGTCGTCGGCCCCGTCTGCGAGACCGGCGACTACCTGGCACTTGAGCGCGAAATGGCGCAGCCAAAGGCCGGCGACCTTTTTGCCATCGCCTCCGCAGGCGCCTATGGCGCCGTCCAGGCCGGCACTTACAATTCGCGGCTTCTGGTGCCGGAAGTGCTGGTTAAGGGCGACCGGTTCCACGTCATCCGCCCGCGCGGCACCTATGACGAACTGATCGGACTTGATTCCGTGCCGGACTGGCTCGCCTGAGCAGGCGGCGGCGGGGTACCTGAAGCGTCTCCCGCCGTTCACAATTCGGCGAACCGAATAAAAACCGCGGACAATCCGGCCTTGTCCCCTCGTCTTCGCCACAAACACTGGTATCCTTGAGGGCTACGGGTTCGCGTGCTGCCGTGCCCGACGTCGGTTGACGCCGCCACCCCACAGGAGACGGACCGCATGAGCCTGAACCGCAAAGGCGCCTTCGAAGGCCATCCCGACCTGGCGCGGCGCGTCGCACTGAAACGGTCGGTCGCCCGCGTCGTGCTGTTTTGCGAACGGCTTGCACCGCTTCTCCTGATGCCGCTTGGCATCCTCGCGCTGTTTTTCGCTGGTGCCTGGTTCGGCCTGTTCCGCCTGATGCCGGACCTGATGCGCTGGGTGGCGCTCGGGGTCTTCGTCTTTGCCTTCCTCATGTCCATCCTGCCGCTCGGTCGCCTTCGCTGGCCGGCACCGGCCGATGGCGACCGCCTGCTTGAGACGCGCAACAACCTGCCGCACCAACCGGTGGCCGTGCAGGAGGAAGAACCGGCCTTCGACACGCCTTTTGCGCGCGCGCTCTGGAAGGAACACCAGATCCGCATGGCCAGGCGCATTGCCGCACTGGACGCCGGCCTGCCGCGCCCCGACATTGCCCTCCACGACCGTTTCGGCCTGCGCGCCGTGCCAGCCCTGCTGCTGGTGGCGGCCTTCGGCTACTCCTTCTCCAATTCCGGCGGCCGTCTCAGCGATGCGGTGGCGCCGTCTGCGCCGGCTGCCCGCATCAATCCGGACCTGCGTATCGATGCGTGGCTGACGCCCCCTGCCTATACGGGCCGGGCGCCGATCTTCCTTACCGGCCGCGAAGCGCCCGTCACCGAAACGGTCCGGTTTCCGCAATATTCGGACCTCACCATTCGCGTGACCGGCGGCGAGGGCGGTGAAGCCGTCCGCTTTGCCCCGCAGCAGGCGGGCACTCCGCGCAGCCTTGTCCCCGACGAGGCCGAGACGAAGGACGCCGGCACGGGGCCGTCCGAAGGACGGCAGACCGCTGCTGCGGGCCAACCGCTTGCGCCGCGCACCTACAAGATGAAGGTTACCGAAAGCGGCGACCTCACCGTCAACGGCCAGCAATGGCTCTTCGACGTGATTGCCGACCGCGCGCCGGAAATCGCCTTCGACAAGCCGCCGCGCCGCGCCGTAAACGGGGCGCTGGAGATCGGCTTTACCGGCAAGGACGACTACGGGATCCAGAAGGCAATCGCCGTCATCGAGCCGGTGGAACAGCAAGGGGCCGAAGCCACGCCCCTCTACCCGCTTCCCGAATACAAGCTGGATCTGCCGCGCCAGAATGCCCGCGAGGTGAAGGGGCTGACGAGCCGCAACCTCACCGAACATCCGCTGTCGGGCAAGCGCGTGCGCATTACGCTTGTGGCAACCGATGGCGCGGGCCAGGAAGGCCGCAGTGCGCCGGTGGAAATGGTGCTGCCTGCCCGCCGCTTCTCTGAACCGCTGGCCGCTGCCGTTGCCGAAGAGCGGCAGGTGTTTTCGCTCGATACCCGCCAGATGCCGCGGGCGATCGCGCTCAACGAGGCGCTGGCGCTACGCCCCGACGAAACCATCCCCAATCTCAGCCACTTCCTCTTGATCCGCTCGGCGCTGGAGCGCATGAAGCTGGCGCGCTCCGAAGAGCAGTTGAAGGACACGGCCGATTATCTCTGGGAGATCGCGCTCGGCATCGAGGACGGACAGCTGTCGCAGGCCGAACGCCGCCTGCGCGATGCGCAGGACGCCCTCTCCGAAGCCCTGCAGAATGGTGCTTCCGACCAGGAAATCGCCCGCCTGATGCAGGAACTGCGCGAGGCCATGAAGAACTTCATGTCGGAACTGGCGCAGCGCATGCAGAACATGCCGCAGGGCCAGCAGAATATGCAGGCGCAGAACATGCTGCGCCAGCGTGATTTGCAGAACATGATGGACCAGATCGAAAACCTGGCCCGCTCCGGCAACCGCGATGCCGCCCAGCAGATGCTGTCGGATCTGCAGCGCATGATGAACAATCTGCAGGCCGGGCGCATGCAGCGCCCGCAGCAGGGCCAGCAGCAGCAGAACAGCCAGATGCGCCAGCAGATCGACAAGCTCGGCGAGATCATGCAGGAACAGCAGCGCCTGATGGACCAGACATTCCAGCTGGACCAGGCCCTGCGCGACCGCATGCAGCGCGGCGACCCGGATCAGCCCTATGAGCAGGGTCAGAACCCGCAAGGTCAGCAGCAGCAGGGTCAACAGGGCCAGCAACAGCAAGGCCAGCAGCCGACAGACCAGATGACGGCCGAGCAGTTGCGCGAGGCGCTGAAACAGCTGCGCGCCCAGCAGGATGGCCTTGGCCAGAAACTCAAGGACCTGCAAAAAGGATTGAAGGACCTCGGCATGCAGCCCGGTGAAGGCTTTGGCCAGGCCGAACGGGAAATGGGCAATGCCGGCAAGGCGCTGGGTCAAAGCCAGGGCGAACAGGCCGTGGAAGGCCAGGGCAATGCCCTCAATGCACTGCGCCAGGGCGCCCAGAGCATGATGCAGCAGATGATGCAGGCCATGCAGCAGGGCCAGGGGCAGCAGGGCGAAGGCCAGAACCCCGGCGAAGGCATGGCCTCGCAGGGCGGACAGAACGGCCGCGACCCGCTCGGTCGCCCGCGCGCTAATTCCGGCCCGGAATTCGGCGATCAGGTGAAGGTGCCTGACGAGATCGACGTCCAGCGGGCGCGTGAAATCCTCGACGCCATCCGGGAACGCCTCGGCAATACGCTGTCGGGTGAAGCGGAGCGGCGCTATCTGGAGCGCCTGCTCGATATCCGCTGATCGCGGAATCCGGCATCAACCGGTGCGATAGCCGATCCCATGCGATGTGCTGAGCTTCAGCACACGCACTGACGCGGACTGGCGACGATCAGGCAGCCTTGGGTGCAGACAGGGCAAGGGCTACGGCGCGGCGGATGTCCGGAAGTGCAAAGGGCTTGTCGACGACATCAATGACCTTGCTCATCAGGTCGTCCGCCCGTTCGCGCTGTTCGGCATAGCCGGTCATCAGCAGGATTTTCAGGGCGGGAAATTGAGCGGCTGCCTTGTGGGCAAGCTCGATGCCGTCCATCACCGGCATGCGAATATCGGAGAGAAGCAGGTCGAACGGCCCCTCCCCCAAAAGCTGCAATCCTTCTGCGCCATCAGCCGCTTCATGCGTCTCATGCCCATCCAGACGCAGCGCCCGTGCCACGAACGAACGCAACGAATCTTCGTCCTCGGTAATCAGGATCTTGGCCATGGCTGTCATTGTCTCCCATGCATCATGCATCAAATCGGGATCCAGATGACCCGGATTTCCTTTGCGAGGAGTAAACGGCGCGACCTGCTGATCCTAAATGGTTAACGCACGGTGAGCAGGGCTCACCTTCGCGCTCACCCTTCAGCATCTCCGGTAACCACACCGACGAAGGGCAGCTCGCGGAAGGCATAGGCCACGTCCATGCCATAGCCGACAACGAAGTAATCGGGGCATTCGAAACCGACGTAATCGGCCTCCAGCGCTTCCTGGCGCTTGACGCGTTTGTCGAGGAGAACCGCGATGGAGACGTTGCGGGCACCGCGCTCGTAAAGCAGTTCCTTGGCAAATTTCAGCGTGCGGCCGGATTCCAGAATGTCGTCGATCAGGAGGACATCGCGATCCTTCACGTCCGAATCGATATCCTTGACAATGCGTACGCCCTTGGAGACGGTGCCTGCGCCGTAACTCGACAGGGTGATGAACTCCACTTCCGGTGCGAGCCCCGTGTCGTGCAGCGCCCGCAAGAGATCGGCGGCAAAAATGAACGAGCCCTTCAGCACCGCAATGACCAGCAGATCCTTGGTAGGGCCTTCGGCGATGCGGCGGGCAATGTCATGATTGCGCTCGGCGATCTGCTCGGCAGTGTAAAGCGGTTCGATGATTTTGCCGCGCACGATGGGCATGGAGCGTCTCCGGGCTGTTTCCAAACGCCCGCGATAGCACAGATCAGGAGCCGGATGCACCAGCCCTTGCGAAGGAAAGTCTAAGCCGCGGGTTTTTTCCACCCGGATGCAGCATGGAAAAGGAAAATCCGTGGCTATGATGGCCGCCCATGGCGGCGACGGGCGCATCGATCAGCGCATCGGCAACGACGGCGCCATCCACCAGAAGCTCGGCATGGATGGCGGGAACCGGTAGCGAACCAGGGCCACGGTTTTCCACCACGCCATTGATCGTCAAAGTGCTGCCGCCCGCCTGCGGCGTCAGCGTCACATGGGTGATGTCTAGACCCGGCGCCGGATGCGCATCGGCTGCACCGCCGGAGAGAAGAGAAAAGCCGCCGCAAAGCGCAAAGACGACGACAAAGACAAAAGCAACCACGGCGGAAAAGAGATCGGCAGACATGCGCGACAGCATTGCCTCGCATCGCTCCACCAGCCGCGCGATACGAGAGGCCGGTTCGCCGATCAGGCCACCCTGAGGTCTTTGGCCGGCGAAGGACGGGCGTGCGCTATGAACGGCATTGTCATTGCCGTAACCCTGCGGCCGCCCGGATTGCGCCGGTGTGCGCACGGTGACGAAGTCCACGTCCACCACATCCACGGGGCCTCTGGCCGGAGCTTGCGGGCGCGGGGGCCGGCTTTGCGGCGGCAGGATGTCATAGGTTTCGGCAAGCTTTCGACGGCGCGAGCGGAATGCGTGCATGGTTCTCTCCCGCCCGTCCACATGAAGATGAAATTTCGGGCATTGAAACGGAACCCGCTCAGTCGTAAATTCAAATGGTTAATGCTTCGCAAAATCTCCCCGGAAACGCCTTGTTTCCCGCGCATGATTCAGAAACTGTCAACCCTTGGCCTTTACCAAGAGCGCCACATCACTTCCCAAGCGACTGGACGACGCGTTGATCCATTTCGAAAATGTCGGTTTGCGATACGGGATGGGGCCCGAAATCCTGCGGGATATGACCTTCGACATTCCCAAGCGCTCTTTCCAGTTCCTCACCGGCCCCTCGGGCGCGGGCAAGACCACGCTGCTGCGCCTGCTGTTCATGTCGCTGCAGCCGACGCGCGGTCTCATCCGCATGTTCGATCGCGACCTGTCGCAGATCCCGCGCAATGAATTGCCGATGCTGCGCCGACGCGTCGGCATCGTGTTTCAGGATTTTCGCCTGCTCGACCACCTGACCACCTATGAGAATGTGGCGCTGCCCTTACGCGTGCGCGGCAAGGACGAGACGAGCTACCGGACGGATGTGATCGAACTTTTAAAATGGGTGGGACTTGGCGAGCGCATCAATGTCTTGCCACCGGTCCTTTCCGGCGGTGAAAAGCAGCGTGCCGCAATCGCGCGCGCCCTGATGGACCGGCCGGAAATCCTGCTGGCGGACGAGCCGACCGGCAATGTCGATCCACCGATGGCGCGCCGGCTCCTCAACCTCTTCCTCGAACTCAACCGGCTTGGAACCGCCGTGGTGATTGCAACGCATGATCTTGGCCTGATGGACCAGGTGGATGCGCGCCGGATGATCCTCACCGAAGGGCGGCTCGACATCTATGAATGATATCAGCCGCCCCGTGCCCGGCCAGAAAGCCGGTCCAAAGGATAGCACACCGACGCCTCAGCCCGTCCAGCCGCGCCGGGCGGAAATGCGTGTGCGCCCGACAGGTCCGATCCTGCCGCCCACCAATATCCAGGGCAATGCGCTTCTGGTGGTCATCGCCATCATGTCGTTTCTGGCGTGTCTGACGCTTGGGGCCGTCAGCATGGTACGCTCGACGGCCGCCTCCTGGGAAAGCCAGATCTCCCGTGAGATCACCATCCAGGTCAAACCCGATGACGGGCTGGACATGGATGCGACGCTGAAAAAGGCACGGGACCTCGCGCTCACCTTCGTTGGCACGAAGGAGGGCATGATCATGGACGACGCGGCGACCGCGCGCCTTCTGGAGCCGTGGCTGGGCGCCGGACTGGACCTCAAGGAACTGCCGGTGCCGCGCCTTGTCATCATCACCATCGATGAGACGCACCCGCCGGATTTTGCTGCCATGCGCGACATGTTGCGCACCGAAGTGCCGCAGGCCTTTCTCGATGACCACCGGACTTGGGTGGACCGTCTCGTCTCCATGGCCCATACCACCGTCCTCATCGGCACCGGCGTGCTGATCCTCGTCTTTACCGCCATGATCCTCACCGTGATCTTTGCCACGCGCGGCGCGCTCTCCGGCAATCGGCATATCGTCGAAGTGCTGCATTTCGTCGGCGCCGAAGGCGGCTTTGTCGCCACCGAATTCCAGAAGCATTTCTTGAAGATCAGCCTGAAGGGCTCGGCGGCCGGCGGCATTCTTGCCGCTCTTCTGTTTGCCACCGCCGGCATTTTACAGAGCAATACCCGCGCCACGCCGCAGACTGACCAGGCGACCGCCCTGTTCGGCACTTTCACGATCAACTTCATGGGATATCTCGGCATTCTCGCCACGATGATCGTGATTGCGCTTTTGACGACGCTGACGGCACGCTTTACCGTCATGCGCACCATCGACGAAATCGATCTTATCCGCTCCGATCCCTCGCGCTCCGACGGCTTGCCGGGCAGCTGAGCGGGAATTAGATCTGTTCTCATGGCAAAACACGGGCTAAGGACGAGGTCATGACCCTTGGCCAGACGCGCACCACCGGAATGGCTCGCCCGCCGCGGCAAAACGGCGGCAGCGGCTGGTTTCGCCGTAGCGGGCCGGTGCGGCGCTGCCTGCGCTATCTGGGACTGCTCGCGATGCTGGTCATCGCCTGCGTCTTTGCAGGCTTCCTGTGGTTTGCCGATGCGGTGACATCCCTTCGCGCGCCAGACGGCGTGAAGGCGGATGCCATCGTGGTGCTGACGGGCGGATACCAGCGGATCGACCAGGCGCTGGGGCTTCTGCGGGATGGTGCCGGCGGCCGGCTGTTGATTTCAGGCGCCCATCCTTCCACCTCTCCCAAGCAGATCCGGCGCACGACGCAAAGCTCGGCCGACCTTTTCAAGTGCTGTGTCGATGTGGGCTACGAGGCGATCGACACCATCGGCAATGCCAACGAGATCACCCGCTGGATCCATGATCACGGCTACCATTCGGTTCTCGTCGTCACCAACAACTACCACATGCCGCGCAGCCTGCTCGAACTGCGCCTGATCGACCGGAAGACGGACTTCATCGCCTATCCCGTCATCAATGCCGATCTGAAGCGCAAGGCCTGGTTTACCGAACCGGACGTGCTGCGCATCATGCTCGCCGAATATGCCAAGATGGCAGCAGCAAGCCTGCGTTCGCTGATGGGCATCCAGCAGGGCAATGGTCTGCGCAGCGAGGAAGAGATCCAGCAGGAAAGCGCACGGCCGGCCCGCTGAGACAATGCTTCCGTCGAGGATCGGGATGGTGTAGGGACGCCTTGCCCAGTCACCGGAACCGGACTTCATGCTTTTCCTGCGTTCGAATCTGTTCAACATCGCCTTCTATGCCAATCTGATCCTGCGCATGATCATCCTGGCCCCTATCTATTTCATCCTGCCGCGCAAGAAGGCTCTGTGGGTGCCGAAATCCTGGGCGCGTTCCAACCACTGGCTGATGCGCAAGATGGTGGGCACCACGTTCGAAATCGAAGGGCTGGAAAACCTGCTGACGACGGGCTGCATCTTTGCCCCGAAGCACCAGTCGATCTGGGATACCTATGCGCTGCTGCCCTGGGTGGAGGATCCGGTCTACATCCTGAAGCGGGAACTCACCTGGATCCCGATCTTCGGCTGGTACCTGATGAAGCAGAACATGATCCCGGTGGACCGCAGCGCCCGCGGCAAAGTGATCGTCGAAATGATGCGCCGGACAAAGCAGGAGATGGAGAACGGCCGCCAGCTGATCATCTATCCCGAGGGCACCCGCCGTCCGCCCGGCGCAGAAGCACAATACCGCTATGGCATCGCGCGCATCTACCGTGACATGCAGGTGCCGGTCGTGCCGATTGCCATGCATCCCGGTCTGTTCTGGCCACGCCGCAGCACCCTGCGCTATGGCGGGCACTTCAAGATCCGGATCCTGCCGCCCATCCAGCCGGGGCTCGATCCGGACGTGTTCTTCGCGCAGCTGACCGAGACGCTGGAAAAAGCAAGCGACGCGCTTCTGATCGAAACGCTGACCGCCAACCCCCACCTGCCCGTACCGCCGGAAGCGGCCCGCAGGCTCGCCGAAATCAAGGCTCAGGCCACAGCCTGAGCCGTCATGGCGGCAACACGCGCCGCAACACCTTCCAGCCAGGCATCGCGAATGCCCATCTCCTTCAGATGCGCGACCGTGTTGACCACATAGGCTTCGTTCGGACCCGACTGCCCCTCAGACATGCCGACGATCCGTGCGGCCTCGGCGATATCCAGCGCGCCGGCATATTGCGGGTGGCTGCGATCAACCACATAGCCGATGGCGCGCACCTCCCGCCCGTCCTCAAGCTCCAGCCGCAGGTGGCGCTCCAGGTAGACGTTCGTCACCAGTTCGCGTTTGCGCAGATAATCGAGAACCTCTTCGCGGTCGTCCGCGTTCACCTTGAAAGCGGCACCCCGACAGGAACCGCCACGATCGAGACCGAGGACCAGCCCTGGCCGTTCCGGTGTTCCCCGATGTACGAAGGAACGGATACACAGCGACCGCCGATAACCGAAAGCCCGCGCGCCAAGGCGCTCTTCAAAGACAAAGCCCGGATTCCACATCAGGGAGCCGTAGCCAAAGACCCAAAATTCGTCCATATCCCACGCCAAACCGCACGCACTCGAACGAGCACCATTGGAGATCATCATGGCAGCGTCAAGCCGAAGCGGCGTCTCTGCGAAAATTTGGGCGCTGGCAGCCGCGATCGTGCTGGCCATTGCCGTCTATACGGGCGGCTGGTTCTATGCCGCAGCCGCGCTGAAGGCCAATACGCTTGCGCTGCTGGGAAAGCAGAAAGAGAACAATGTCAGCGCCGAATGCGCAGATGCCACCTATCGCGGCTATCCCTTCCGCATCGGCCTGTTCTGCTCGAAAGTCTCGATCGATGATCGCGCAAACGGCATTTCGGCCGTGTTCGGCCCCTTGCGCTCGGCAGCACAGGTCTATCAGCCGAGCCACATCGTGTGGGAACTCGACGGCCCTTCGGAAGTGCGCACCAGCCACGGCCTTTCGGTTTCCTCGCAATGGCAGACCCTGCAATCGAGCCTCGTCACCGCGTCCGGCGGCGTGGAGCGCAGCTCCACCGTGATCGGCGGCCTCACATCGGCGATCCTGTCATCGCAGACCGGACAGGCGTTTGACCTCAAAGTGGAGCATGCGGAAACGCATCTGCGCCAGAACGGGCCGGATCTCGATGCCGCCATGACGCTTCGCAACACGGATCTCACCGCCAAGGGCCTGCCGCCGCTTCTGCCGCGCTTCACGGCGATTGCCGACATCACGCTTGCCGGCAAGGCGGAGCTGCTGGAAGGCCGGGACGAAACGGGGCTCTATGGGAGCACCGGCCAGATCCGCCAGCTCGGCATCGACCTCGGGGACGGCGAAATCCTCAGCATCAGCGGCCCGGTGTCGGTGGATGCGCAGGGGCGCCTGTCGGGCAAGCTGCGTCTTGAGGTGGAAAAGATCGGCGCATGGCGCGACCGGCTGAAGACCAGCTTTCCGCAGCTCGGCCGCACCATCGATACGGCCTCGAGCATGCTCTCGGCGCTGACCGGCGGTGGCGATCGGGCAACGCTGGATCTGACCCTCAACCGCGGCAAGATCCTGGTCGGCGGTTTCATCCCGCTGGGTGAAATTCCGCCGATCTGAAGACAGGCGCTGCCAGCGCCTGATCAGGCCTTGGGATCGAGCGCGTGGCGACCGAAGTCCGGTGCGTCGACATCCTGGCCTGCTTCCACGATGGAGCGGCGGATGGTGCGGGTGCGCGAGAAAAGCTCGAACAGCTTGTCCCCCTCGCCCCAGCGGATCGCCCGTTGCAGGGAGGCGAGATCTTCCGAAAACCGCGCCAGCATTTCCAGGATCGCATCCTTGTTGTGCAGGCACACATCCCGCCACATGGTGGGATCGGAGGCGGCGAGACGGGTGAAATCGCGAAAACCGGAGGCGGAATATTTGATGACTTCCGATTCCGTCACCGTTTCCAGATCGTCTGCCGTGCCGACGATGTTGTAGGCGATGATGTGCGGCAGGTGCGAGACGATGGCGAGCACCTTGTCATGGTGCTGCGGGTCCATCTCGTCGATGCGAGAGCCGAGCGCATCCCAGAAACCGCGCAGGCGCCCAAGCGCCACGGGATCGGTGTCGGGAAGCGGCGTGAAGATGCACCAGCGGCCCTTGAACAGGCCGGCAAAGCCGGCATCTGGGCCGGACTTTTCCGTGCCCGCCAGCGGGTGGCCGGGAATGAAATGCACGCCTTCGGGCACGTGCGGCGCCATCTGCGCCATGACGGACGCCTTGGTGGAGCCGACATCGGTGAGGATCGCACCGGCCTTGAGGTTCGGCGCAATCTGCTCGGCAACCGCGCCGGACGATCCGACCGGCACCGAGACGATAATGAGATCCGCATCCTTCACCGCCTCTGCCGCTGACGTGACATAACGGTCGCCGAGGCCCAGTTCCTCGGCGCGCTGCAAGGTCGCCTCGCTGCGGGTGGAGATCACCAGTTCGCCGGCAAGGCAAAGCTCCTTGATATCGCGCGCAATGGAGGAACCGATCAGGCCAATGCCGATCAGCGTGATGCGATCAAACAGAATGCTCATGCCCGGCTCATGAACTCGCCGAGCGCTTCGATCACCCCGCGATTGGCCTCTTCGGAGCCCACCGTCATGCGCAGGGCATTGGGAAAGCCATAGCCCTTGACCGCGCGCAGGATGAAGCCGCGGCTGGTCAGGAACTCATCGGCTTCCGGCGCCCGCTTGCCGTCCACATCGGGGAAATGGATGAGGAGGAAATTGGTGACGGAGGGCGTCACTTTCAGGCCAAGCGTGGTGAAGGCATGGGTCAGCTTGTCGCGCCACAGCGTATTGTGCTCGACGGCGCGGGCAATGAACTCCTGGTCGCGCATGGCGATGCTGCCGGCGGCAATGGCGGGCGCATTGAGGTTGAACGGTCCGCGCACGCGGTTCAGCGCATCCAGAATATCGGCCGGGCCATACATCCAGCCGATGCGCAGCGCTGCAAGGCCGTAAGCCTTGGAGAAGGTGCGGCACATCACGACGTTCTGGTTCGACGAAATCAGCTCGACACCGGCTTCGTAATCGTTCTCGCGCACATATTCCGCATAGGCGGCATCGAGCACGAGGATGACGTTCTTCGGCAGGCCGGCATGCAGGCGGCGGATTTCGGCGGCCGGCACATAGGTTCCGGTCGGATTGCCGGGGTTGGCGATGAACACCAGCTTGGTCTTTTCCGTCACGGCCGCAAGGATCGCGTCCACATCGACGCGGCAATCCTGCTCCTTGACGGTGACCGGTGTCGCACCGGCGCCCATGATCTGGATCTTGTAGACGAGGAAGCCGTGCTCGGTGATGATCGCCTCGTCCCCGGCACCAAGATAGACGTGGCAGAGAAGGCCGAGCAGCTCGTCAGAGCCGTTGCCGCAGAGAATGTTTGCCGGATTGAGGCCATGGGTGGCGGCAATGGCCGCGCGCAGTTCATGGGCCTGCCCGTCGGGATAGAGCTCAAGGTGACCGGCGGCCTGGCGAAATGCATCGATGGCCTTGGGGCTGGCACCCAGCGGCGTCTCGTTGGACGACAGCTTGAAGACGCGCGCCACGCCCGGCGCATGTTCCTTACCCGGCACGTAAGCTGCGATATCCAGAATTCCGGGACGGGGAACGGGCTTCAGCACTGCGGTATCCATGGGGCAAGACCTTTGGGTAAAAACGACCCTTCGCCCTTAATCCCGCTGCACGCTTTTGTCGAGGCCGAACAGGGGTTCAAGCGGTGTTCGGGTGGTGGGAACGCCCTGCCCTGCCAGGACGGGGACGAAAACCCGCCGCGAGGCACGCGCGGCCACCGGCAGGCCCTGGTAGAGGCGCTTCTGCGCTTCCAGAACGATAACGCCGGAAAAAGCCGGCCATAGGCGCCGCCCGATCCGCTCCAGGCCGTGGCGCAGCTTTAGGACAGCGCGGATCTTGGAGGGCGGGAAAAATAGCGCTTCGGCGCTGGCGGCCGGGGTGAAATTGGTTTCGCGCAACAGGTTGGTCAGCTGCCTGCGCGAATAAGGGCGGCCGGAGCCGAAGGGCGTATGCTCCATGCGCGCCCAGACGCCGCGCCGGTTGGGCACGACGATGACGAGACGTCCGCCCGGCGCCAGCACCCGCCAAAGCTCCTTCAGCGTCTCGCGCGGATTTTCGGCAAATTCCAGCGAATGCACCATCAGCACGCGATCAACGGAACTGTCGGGCAGCGGCAGTTCCTCTTCAAAAACCAGCGCCGTGGACGACAGCTCGCCGACCGGCCAGTTCACCGCCCCCTGGCCCGCCGGCATGAAGGCAAAGGTCCGCTCCGTATCCTTTCGAAACCGGTCGAGATAGGGAACCGCATAACCAAGCCCCACCAGCCGCTCCTCCGGCAACCGCGCCCAGAGCGATGCAAGCGCCATCGTGATCGAGTGCTCGGCGAAATGGCCGAGCGGCGAATGGTAGAACTCTCGAAGGTCGACGATATCGGCGTGCATGGCGAAAAGCTATCAGAGGGTGGTTGGACTTCAAAGCCCGGCTCTCTACATTGTGCCGATACGGTTGACGCACAATGGGCAATGGCGATGAAAACTCTGGCAATTGAAGTCTTTATGTGTCGCAGCGACAATTTTGGCGTGCTGCTTCACGATCCGGAAACCGGCCTCACCGCCGCCATCGACGCGCCCGAGGAAAAGCCGATCGTGGAGGCCGCAGAGCGCCGCGGCTGGACGCTGACCCACATCTTCACCACGCATCACCACACGGACCATGTGGAAGCAAATCTTGCGCTGAAGGAGCGCTACGGGCTGCAAATCATCGGCCCGATCAACGAGGCGGTCGCCATTCCGGGCCTTGATCGCACCGTGGCAGACGGTGACGAATTCCTCTTCGGCGACCATCCGGTGCGCGTCATCGAAACGCCCGGGCATACCGCCGGCCACGTCTGCTACCATTTTTCCGAGGACAAGATCCTGTTTGCGGCCGATACGCTGTTTGCGCTTGGCTGCGGGCGCCTGTTCGAGCGCACGGCCAGCGACATGTGGCATTCCATGCAGAAGCTCGCCGTGCTGCCGGATGAGACGGCCATCTATTTCGGCCACGAATACACGCTCTCCAATGCCCGCTTTGCCATCAGCATCGACCCCGACAACGAGGCGCTGCAAAGGCGCGTGGCCCAGATCGAAGCGCTGCGGGCAGAAGGCCGCTTTACCATCCCCACCATGATGGGGCTGGAGAAGGAAACCAATCCGTTCCTGCGCGTGGCCGATCCCGCCATCCGCAAACACCTGGTCATGGAAGGCGCCACAAACGAAGATGTCTTTGCCGAAATCCGCAAGCGCAAGGACAATTTCAAGTGACCGCCGACGAGATCATCGAGACGCTGAAGCTTGAGCCACATCCGGAAGGTGGCTGCTATATCCAGACCTTCCGCGATGGGGATGGAGATGCGCGCGGCCATTCCACGGCGATCTATTACCTTCTGAAAGCCGGCGAGCGTTCGCACTGGCACCGGGTGACGGATGCCGCCGAGGTCTGGCATTTCTACGCCGGAAGTCCGCTGAAGCTGAGGCTTGCGAAAGACGGCGAAGAAGGCCGGGAGATCATTCTCGGGCTCGATCTCAAGAACGGCGAGCGCCCGCAGGCCGTCGTCGTCGCCAATGAATGGCAGTCGGCAGAAAGCCTTGGGGCATTTACGCTGGTGGGCTGTACGGTTGCGCCGGGTTTCGAATTTTCAAAGTTCGAAATGGCGCCGCCGGGCTGGGAACCGGCCGGCTGACCGCTATTCAGCCGCGACGGCTTTCGATGTCTTTGCACGAAAGATCATGTCGCGGGCGGCCAGCACCGCACCGCCGGTGATCAGCAGGCAGGCGAGCGCAATACGCAGGCTCGGCTCGGCAAAGCCGAACAGCATCAGGATCAGGGTGGACAAAAGCGGCGCCGCATAGCTTGCAGCGCCGAGGATCTGGATATCGCCGGTCTTGACGCCGAAATCCCAGGCGTAGAAGGCAGCACCGACCGGCAGGAGGCCAAGGCCGATAATCGCCAGCCATTCCGTTGGCGCAGACGGCCAGATGCTGACCTCCAGCATCAGATGGCACAGCAGCGACAGAAGCGAGGTTGCCAGGCAAAAGCCGGTGACGACATCGGTGGAGACCGCCTCGAAGCGGCGCGTCAGAAGCGAATAGCCGGACCAGGTGAAGGCGCAGAGAAAGGCCGCGCCATAGCCGATGAGATAGGCGTCATCAAAGGCGATACCGGCGCGCGAGATGATGGCAAAGGTTCCGCCAAGCCCGCACAGCGCGCCTGCCACGTGATGCCACCGCAGCCGTTCGCCCGGCAAAAGCGCCGAACCGACCACGATAAACAGCGGCCAGAGATAGGCGATCAGCCCGGCCTCCACCGCCGGCGCATTGCGCAGCGCCGTGAAATACAAGAAGTGGTAGCCGAACAGCCCGCCGATGCCGGTCAGCCAGACTTTTGCCGGCTGCTTCAGAAGCGCAAGCCGCTTGGGGCGGGCAATCAGCAGGAGGACGCCGGGAAGACTGCCGATGGCAAAGGTGATGGCGGAAAGCTGAAACGGCGGCATGGTGCCGGAAGCTGCGGTCAGCAAAGCCAGCAGCGACCACATCAGGATGGCGGTAAAGCCGATCAGCGTACCCTTGACCTTCACGATCAGCCCCCTCATCTGACGGGGCCGCAGCATTCGCTGCTCAGCCGCCGTATTTCACCGCCGTCACATAGACATCGCCCACCCGCGTCGGAATGCGGGCGTAGACAGGTGCATATACATTGATGTTCGCGGCCTTGGCAAACCACACTTCCATGCGGGTCGACTTCAGGAATTCGATATCGCTGCGGCCCTTCCGGAAACCGGATTTGGGCACGTACCGCACTTCGCAGACCACCGCATCGCCCTTGAAACCATCGGTCGAGAACGGTTTCGTGCCCTTGTTCGACAGGACGAGGTCCATGCGCGACTCGCCGTCGTAGATCGGCAGCCGGCTGGGGCACACCTGGGCGCCATCGGGAAAAATGAGGCCCGAGAGCGGATCGAGAACCGACTGCAGGTCGCCGTCGCTCACCGGCACCCAGCTTGCCGGCCGCGGCTTCGGCTCCGGCTTGATCGTGGTGGAAACGACATTGCCGTTGCGATAGCTGATATCGTAACGACGCGTCTTCTTGTCCTGCGTGTAGATGAGCGAATAGCTGTTGGCCTGCAGCCTCTTGCCGCGGATGGCGCCATTGACATTGGTATCGGCGGAAATCCGGCTGAACAGGCTCACAATGCCCGACGACTGGAACGACCCGGTGATCCTGTAATCATTGCTGTCGAACTCGCTTGCAAATGACGCACGCGCGATCGGCAGCACGCCAAGCGAAATATTGTATTCGCTGACGTGACGAATGCCGGCCGGGACGGCAGGCGTGGCTGACAGCCCGAGGAGGGCCGCAAACAGGATGGCGGAACGGCTCCGGCGGAGCATGGACTTCCCCTGCGATTGGAGTGGAGACCAAGGGTTATAGCCTGCGCACTGTGGCAATAAAATAGCAAGATCGTGAGGCGGATCGGCGGAATCTCGGGAGAGCGGCGATGTTTGGCTTGACGCGCGCGGTCTCACTGACTATAGAACCGCAACTTTCCAATCATGACCAGTTGGATCGGCAGGCGGGGCTTTGCCCAGTGCCCCGTTCAATTGCTAAGAAGAACAAAGGTGTACACATGTCCCGTATGTGCGAATTGACCGGCAAGGGCGTCCAGTCGGGCAACAATGTCAGCCACGCCAACAACAAGACGAAGCGTCGGTTCCTTCCGAACCTGTGCCACGTCACGCTGATCTCCGACTCGCTTGGCCAGCGTTATCGTCTGCGCGTTTCGGCTCACGCCCTGCGCTCCGTCGAACATCGCGGCGGCCTCGATGCCTTCCTGCTGAAGGCTGACGAGAGCGAACTGTCGATGCGCGCCCGCCTGCTGCGCCGCCAGATTGCCAAGAAGACCGCTGAAGCTGCTGCTGCAGCCGCTTAAGTTTTCGACATCCTATCCGATACCAGTCAAGGCTTGATCGCTTCGCCGTTCAAGCCTTTTCTGTTGTTTCCTGTTCCTCTTGCTGGTGGCATCACCCAGGGTAAAAAAATGCTCATTCTGCGCACGACCATCCTTTACGTGGCCCTCATGACGCTGGTCGTCGTGGCCTCGAACTTTCTGGTTCAGTTTCCGGTCATCGGCTCCGTTTTCGGCATCCAACTGAGCGATCTTCTGACCTGGGGCGCCTTCATCTATCCGGCAGCCTTCCTGGTCACCGACCTGACCAACCGCCAGTTCGGCCCCAAAATCGCCCGCCGCGTCGTCTTTGTCGGCTTTCTCGTTGGCGTCACCATCTCGCTCTATACGTCCATGCCGCGCATCGCGATGGCGTCCGGCACCGCCTATCTCGTCGGCCAGCTCGTCGATATCTCGGTTTTCAACACGCTGCGCCGGCAGACCTGGTGGCGCGCGCCGCTGGCCGGCTCGCTGTTCGGTTCGGCACTCGACACGGTCATCTTCTTCTCGCTGTCCTTCGCACCCGCCTTTGCTCTGCTGGGCGCCAATGACGATTTTGCCATCGGCTCTGCCCCGATCCTCGGCGTGTTTGCAACCGAAGCACCGCGCTGGATTTCCTGGGCGATCGGCGATTTCGTCGTGAAACTCATCGTCGGCCTCGTCATGCTGCTGCCCTATGGGGCGCTGATGAGCGTGGTGAAGCCGATGCCGCCGGCAAAGGCTGCCTGAGCAAGTCGGAAGACAGGGGTCAGCCGTCCAGACGACTGCCCTCGACGACCTGATGCGCCAGAACCGCATCCACAAGTTCATCGACCGGACGGGCGGAATCCAGCCGCAGAACGGGTGCGGCCTGGGTCAGAAGCCAGGCTTCATGGGCGACAAGGCTGCGCTGATCCGGCCCTGCCGTGTCATAGCTTGCCGCCCAGTCGAGAAATTTTGCACTCGTTTCGGCCATGTCGCCACCCGGCAGGATGCGCGCGCCATAGCGCTCCGTCTCCCGCCTCCTGATGCGCTCCATGCGCAAGGCCGGATCAATCGTCAGGAAAACGATGAGGTCGTAGAGCGGTTCGAGCGGCGTTCCCCATTTGAGTGCCGAACCGGTCAGCACCCATCCTTGCGGGGACATCGACACTTCCGCCTGCACCAGTTCAAGCCGTTCGGAAACGGGCCGCAGCGTCGTAAAGGGCGGATCGGTTGGCATCCAGAAGAAATCATCCGTATCGAGGTGGCGAAGGGCAAGCCGCACCCCGAGAACACGTCCGAGTGTGGTGGTGCCGGAGCCGGATGCGCCCATGACATGAACCCGCAGCATCGCTCCCCTCCCGGTTATCTGTTACTCGACCAGCCTGAACTCCAGCATCAGGTTGCGCTGGAGGATCGAGTGATTGTCATCCGATACAAGGATGACATGGGCATGACCATCGGGGCCAGCGACCACGTCAATGCCTTCCATATTGTCGATCTCAAAGCCCATGTCCGCCTCCAGCAGAACAGGTCCGTCGACCAGCGCGCCGGGCTTCAGGCTCTTGCCGGCGATCCTGCGGATGCGCATCCCGACACCGCCGAGAATACTGAAGCGGCGCTCGAGCAGCAAGAGATCGCCATTGGGCAGGAAAGCGCCATCCGTCACGTCGAAGGGATCGTTGCGCACCACCTTGAACTGGCCCTTCAGCGGCCCTTCCAGAATGGCGGCATAAAGGTTGCCGTCTGCGTCCACGCTCTGTTCGGCAATGGTGATGACGGCCCCTTTCAGGGCGCTTTCGAGCGGCGCAACCAGCACGGTTTCAAGGCTGCCATTGCTGCGCAATTCCCGCTTCGGGATCAGGATATCAAGGCTGCGCTCCGGCCTTGCGTGCTCGAAGCCCGGATCAGGATAGACATCGACGCGATGACGACGTTCGAAGCTGACGATGGCCTGGCCCCGTCGCAGGGCAAGCCCCTCGGCATCGCTATCCCCCTTGACCCGCGGTTCTTCGCCGCGCGCATCGCGCATGGGGGTGATGCTGACCTCGGCAAGCCCCGACAGGCGCCCCACGGCATCCCGCACGAGCCGTCCTGTCAGCCAGTGGCCGGTGTCCGCAACGCCAACGAAATGCACGCCATCAGCACGCAGGCGGAAGCTGGACCAAGCGCCGAACAGCGGCTCGCTGGAGGTGAGTTGCAGGCCGCCCACAAACTCGAAGGCGCCGAACCGTGTCTGGTCCGAACCCGCTTTGAAGCTTGTAATGGGTTTTGCGACCACCGGTGCAGGCAGGCTCTCCGAGATAATGCTCGGAGCGGCCCCGGATTCCGGCGCAAGATAAACCCCGAGCGCCGTGCAAAGGCAGAGGGCACGGACCGCGCGACGCAGCATTTGTGGACGCGCTAGCTTGCGCGGCGCGCGCGGGCGCCCGGACCGCCTGCGGCCTTCTCGTCAAACAGCGAAGCCAGCTGTTCCGTCATCGCACCGGCCAGTTCATCCGCATCCACGATGGTGACGGCGCGGCGATAATAGCGCGTCACGTCATGGCCGATGCCGATCGCCAGAAGCTCGACGGGCGAGCGGTTCTCGATCTGGTCGATCACGGCGCGCAGGTGGCGTTCCAGGTAATTGCCCGGATTAACTGACAGCGTCGAATCATCGACCGGCGCACCGTCGGAAATCATCATCATGATCTTGCGCTGCTCAGGGCGGGCGATCAGGCGGTTATGCGCCCACATCAGCGCCTCGCCATCGATGTTTTCCTTGAGCAGGCCTTCGCGCATCATCAGACCAAGGTTGCGGCGCGAGCGGCGCCAAGGCGCATCGGCCGACTTGTAGACGATATGGCGCAGGTCGTTGAGACGACCGGGTGTCGGCGGCTTGCCGCCGGCCAGCCACTGCTCGCGGCTCTGCCCGCCCTTCCACGCCTTGGTGGTAAAGCCCAGAATTTCCACTTTCACGCCGCAGCGTTCCAGCGTGCGGGCCAAAATATCGGCGCAGGTGGCGGCAACCGTGATCGGCCGGCCGCGCATCGAACCGGAATTGTCGATGACCAGCGACACGACCGTATCGCGAAACTGCGTGTCGCGCTCGCGCTTGAACGACAAAGGCTGCATCGGATCGATGACAAGGCGCACGAGGCGGGCCGGATCGAGATAGCCCTCTTCCAGATCGAAATCCCAGGAGCGGTTCTGCTGCGCCATCAGGCGACGCTGCAGGCGGTTTGCGAGGCGCCCGACGGCACCCTGCAGATGCGCCAGCTGCTTGTCGAGAAAGGCGCGCAGACGATCGAGTTCGGCCTCATCGCACAGTTCTTCAGCGAGAATCTCCTCGTCGAATTCCTGCGTGAAGATGTGGTAATCCACCTTCTCGTTGAAATCGTCAAAAGGCATGTTGGGCCGGCGCGTTTCGCCCGGCGTTTCGGACTGGTCGTCGTCATCGTCAGACATCTCGTCGTCCGACATTTCGGCGCCGTCCATCTCGCCATCGTCCAGCTGCTCTTCCGCGGCCTGGCTTTCTTCGGCGGGGGCGGCATCAGAGCCCGCGTCTTCTTCGACCTCGTCGTTCTCGGTCTCGTTGCTGCGCGGCTGCTCTTCCTCGTTCTCGTTTTCCATCTCCTCAGGCTGGCTCTCGTCATCGCCATAGTCTTCCGCCATCTGCATGGAGGAGAGCATGTGACGCACGAGCTTGCCGAAGGCCTGCTGGTCTTCGATCACGGTCTTCAGATTGTCGAGATCGCCAGCCACCTTCTCATCGAAGAAGGGGCGCCAAAGATCGAGCACCTTGCCGGCGCTGGCCGGTGGTTTTTCGCCGGTCAGCTTTTCGCGCACCAGCATGGCCATGGCTTCGCCGATCGGCGCATCTTCCTGCCGCTCGACACCGGTAAAATTCGCCTTGGCGTATTTTTCCGTGTTCATGGTGGAAATATTGCTGGCAACGCCGGCCATGCGGATGGAGCCGAGCGATTCCACGCGCGCCTGTTCCACCGCATCGAAGACGGCGCGGGCATCGCTGCCCTGCGGCGCCATCGTTGCATGGATGTTGCTGTCATGGCAGGCCAGGCGAAGCGCCATGGAATCGCCGAGCCCGCGGGTCACTGCCAGCTCATAGGCGGTCGGACGCTTGGAGATTTCCGGCAGGCGAATGCGTTCGCCCGCCATGCCCGGCCGCTCGTTGGCGAAGGAGACCTCCACCTCGGCGCTGCCGGCAATCGCGCGCACGCATCCGGTAATGGCCCGGCGCAACGGCTCGGTGTCCACCGGTGTACCAGCCTTTGCTGTGGAATTGTCGCCGCGCCCTGCCATATCGCTTATCCTGTCCGTCTGCCGTCCTGCCTCAGGCGCCAAGAACCATGTTCACGGCGCTTTCCTTCAGCTCGACGCCGAAGGCGCGCTGATAGTGTTCGGCCACCAGCGTGCGTTCCAGCTCGTCGCACTTGTTGAGGAAGGTGATGCGGAAGGCGAAGGCGACATCGCCGAAGATTTCCGCATTTTCCGCCCAGGTGATGACGGTACGCGGGCTCATCACGGTCGACAGGTCGCCATTGACGAAGGCCGAGCGGGTCATGTCGGCCACGCGCACCATCTTCGACACCGTGTCGCGACCTTCGGCCGTCTTGCCAAAGCTCTTGACCTTGGCGGCAACGATATCGACTTCCTTCTGGTGCGGCAGGTAGTTCAGCGTCGTGACGATCGACCAGCGGTCCATCTGCGCCTGGTTGATCTGCTGCGTGCCGTGATAGAGGCCCGTCGTATCGCCGAGACCGACCGTGTTTGCCGTTGCAAACAGGCGGAAGGCCGGGTGAGGACGGATGACGCGGCTCTGGTCGAGAAGCGTCAGGCGGCCGGAACTTTCCAGCACGCGCTGGATGACGAACATCACGTCCGGACGACCGGCATCGTATTCGTCGAAGACGAGCGCGACATTGTGCTGGTAGGCCCAGGGCAGGATGCCATCCTTGAATTCGGTGACCTGCTTGCCTTCCTTGAGGACGATGGCGTCCTTGCCGACGAGGTCGATACGGCTGACATGGCTGTCGAGGTTGATGCGCACGCAGGGCCAGTTGAGGCGGGCAGCGACCTGCTCGATATGGGTCGACTTGCCGGTTCCGTGAAAGCCGGAGACCATGACGCGACGGTTGTGGGCAAAGCCTGCCAGGATCGCCAGCGTCGTATCCCGGTCGAACAGATAATCCGGGTCCAGTTCGGGAACGTAGGGGTCGCTGTTGCTGTAGGCCGGAACGCGCAGGTCCGAATCAATGCCAAAGACATCCCGAACGGAAACCGTCGTGTCGGGCAGGTTGGAAATATCAAGATCGATTTTGCTCATCACCACTCCATGCCGCACCTTGCCGGTCCGGCCGCAATTCTTGCTGCCATGAATGGCAACGACTTAGCAGAAACCTGCCTGCTTTAACAATTGGTAGGCCTGTATCACGGCGCGAAAACGTTCCTCCGAGCCACGATCGCCGCCATTGGCATCCGGGTGATGTTTCTTCACCAGTTCCTTGTAGCGGCTCTTGATTTCAGCCGCCGTGGCGCCTGCGGTCAAGCCCATTGTATCGAAAGCCTTGGCTTCCAGCGTCTTTAGTTTGCGCACGGCCGGCTGGGCCTGGGCACTGGCGCGCCCTTCCCGCACGAAACCGAAGGGATCCTTCACCCGGTTGAAGCTGGCCGCCGAGCCGGACCGCATGGTCTGCTGCAGCGGCGCATCCTTGGCCGACTTGTTGACGCCGACTGTCCAGGTGGGACGATGACCGGTGATCGCCTCCTTCTGGTAGCGGGCGATCTCGCTGTCGGAGAGGCCGGAGAAGTAGTTGTAGCCCTTGTTGTATTCCTTCACATGCTCAAAGCAGAACAGGAAGAACTGGCCCTCGGCATTGCGACCCACGGGGGCGCGATGGGCACCCGGCTTGTCACAACCGTCCCACTGGCACGTCGGGGCCTCAGGAACGGCGTCCTGCTCCCTTTTCCGGCGCGTCCGGATACGGTCAAAATATTTGGAATCCAATTTCATGTAAGCCCATTATGGGGTGCCGGACGGGGCAGGACAAGAATTGACAAAGCGGTTTGTTACTGGTTTCTGGGACGCCCTCCGCGACAGCCCCAGGAACCCTGAAAATGTCCGTTCGTTCCAGCATCGAAGCCACACTCTTGCACCATCTCACGCCTGAACGGCTGGATGTGATCGATGAGAGCCATCATCATGCCGGCCACCAGCCGGACATGACCGGCACCGGCGAGAGCCATATGCGGGTTCGTGTCGTGTCGGAGCGTTTTTCCGGCCTGACCCGGCTGCAGCGCCACCGGATGGTGAATGATCTTCTGAAGGCGGAACTGGATGCGGGCCTGCATGCGCTCGCCGTCGAGGCCGCAGCCCCCGGCGAGCCGACCCGCTGGTAATCAATCAGCCCGGCAGCGGCATGTCTTCTGCCGGGCGAATGCGCAGCTTGGTGATGCGGTTCTTTTCGCGCTTCATCACGATGAAGCGCTTGCCATAGAAGGTAAACGCCTGGCGCTCCTGCGGGATCAGCTTTGATTCGTGGATGACGAGGCCGGCAATGGTGGTTGCCTCCTCATCCGGCAGCGTCCAGTCGAGGGCACGGTTCAGGTCACGGATGGGCACCGCGCCGTCGACCACGATGGAGCCATCGGCTTCCTGGCGCACACCCTGGATTTCCAGATCATGCTCGTCGGCAATGTCCCCGACGATTTCTTCCAGAATATCCTCCAGCGTCACGATGCCCTGGACCTCGCCATACTCATCGACGACGACGGCAAAATGCATCTTGCGCCGCAGGAAGGCATTCAGCTGGTCCTTGAGGCTGGTCGTGTCCGGCACAAACCAGGGTTTCTGCGCAATCTTCACGATATCCAGATCGCGCGGCTCCATATCCGGTTCGGCCAGCGCCCGCAAAAGATCCTTGGCATGCACGATGCCGATGATGTTTTCGGTGGTGTTGCGCCACAGCGGCATGCGGGTGAAGGGACTTTCCAGCACGGCGCGCACCACCACGTCCGGTGCATCGTCGGCATTGATTGCCCGCATCACCGTGCGGTGCTTCATCACGTCGGAGACTTCTAGTTCCTCGAGATCCAGAAGCCCGCCCAGCCGGTCGCGGTCGGCCTTGATGAAGGAGCCTTCGCGATGGAGGAGATCAAGCGCGCCGCGCAGCTCCTCATGCGCCGACAGCATCGACGTGCCTTCCGACAGGTTGATGCCGAAGATCGACAGGATGAAACGCACCACGGCATTGACGCCGCTCGAAAGCGGCCCGGCAATGCCGACATAGACGCGCACCACCGGCGCCACCACCATGGCAAACCGGTCAGGTGCTGAAATCGCCCAGCTTTTCGGCAGCACTTCGGAAAAGACGACCAGCAGGACCGTCATGACGATCGTGGCGAAGGCGACGCCCGTCTGGCCGAACAGCCCGAGAAACAGGCTGGTGGTCAAGGACGAGGCCAGAATATTGACAAGGTTGTTGCCGATCAGAAGCGCGCCGATCAGCCGGTCACGTCGCTCGATCAGCCGCCCGACAAGGCCCGCCCGCTCATCGCCATTGGCATGCATCGTGTGCATGCGGGCGCGCGAGGCCGCCGTCAGCGCCGTTTCCGAGCCGGAAAAGAAAGCCGACAGCACGATCAGAAGCAGCACGGATAACAGTGTGAGCCAGTAATCGGAGAGAAAGGTCAAAATCTCCTGCATCACCCCTGCCGTGTTTCTTCGAGGAAAGCCAGAACCTCGGAGGCCGGCACATCATCAGCGACGAAGGACTGGCCAATGCCGCGCGTCAGGATGAAGGTGAGCTTGCCGCTTTTCACCTTCTTGTCCTGGGCAATGGCGTTCATCAGAACGTCGCTCGGCGGCAGCTCGCCGGGGATATCTGACATTTCCGTCGGAAGCCCTACCGCCTTCAGATGCGCCTCGACGCGCCTGGCGTCGTCCGGGCTTGCAAGGTTCATGCGCGCGGAGAAACGATGCGCCAGCACCATGCCGATTGCAACACCCTCACCATGAACAAGCCGGCTGCTGTCATACTGCGTGGCCGCTTCCAGCGCGTGGCCAAAGGTGTGGCCGAGATTGAGGAGCGCCCGGCGGCCCGTTTCGCGCTCGTCTTCCACCACCACATCGGCCTTCGCCTGGCAGCTCAGCGCAATTGCCTCGGCGCGGGCGGGGCCGCCGGCAAAGACGTCCGTCCAGTTCTTTTCCAGCCAGTCGAAAAACTCCGGCTTGTCGATCAGCCCGTATTTGGCAACTTCGGCATAACCGGCGCGGAATTCACGCTCGCTCAAACTATCGAGGGCGGAGGTATCGGAAAGGACCAGATCCGGCTGATGGAAGACGCCGAGCAGGTTCTTGCCGTGGCGGCTGTTGATACCGGTCTTGCCGCCGACGGAGGAATCGACCTGCGACAACAGTGTCGTCGGGATCTGCACGAAGCGCACGCCGCGGCGCACGATGCCGGCAGCAAAGCCGGCGAGATCGCCGATCACGCCACCGCCGAGCGCAATGATGCAGTCGTTGCGCTCGATGCGGGCGGCAAGCGCCATGTCGCAGACAGCGGCCAGCGGCTCGAGGCTCTTGGTCTTTTCACCGGCCGGCAGGGTGAGCGACACGGCCTCGATGCCATCGGTCTGCAGGCTGTCCATCAACGGCTCGAGATAGAGCGGGGCGACATGCTCGTCGGTGACGATGGCGGCGCGGCGGCCCTTCAGGCGCGCGGTGATTTCGCCACCGGCATGGGCAATCAGGTCGGGTCCGATGAGAATGTCGTAGGCCCGATCACCCAGCGGCACATGCACCAGGCGTTCGTCGTGGCGGGGTGCTTGCTCAGTCATTCTCTCTGCCTTCCTTGGAAAGTGCGGCGATGGCGGCCAGCACTTCCTGTGCCATGGCCTCCTTGCGCACGTCGCGCGATTCGACGGTGAGGTCGGCTCCCGCATAGATCGGGTAACGCTGGTGCATCAGGTTTTCCAGCGTCTGCTTCGGGTTCTCGGTTTTCAGAAGCGGTCGGTTGTCACGCTTGTTGACGCGCTCCCAGAGGATCTCCAGCTCGGCGCGCAACCACAAAGACAGGCCGCCAGCGCGAATGGCGGCTCGCGTGCGCTCGTTGATAAAGGCGCCACCGCCAGTGGAAATCACCCGCGGTCCGCCCCGCACCAGGCGCTCCATCACGCGTGTCTCAAGAGCACGAAATTCCTGCTCGCCGTAGTTGGCAAAGAGTTCAGGAATGGTCATGCGCGACACACGCTCGATCTCGGCATCCGTATCAATGAAGGGCAAGGCAAGCTGCTGGGCGACGACGCGACCGACGGCCGATTTGCCGGCTCCCATCAGGCCGACGAAAATCAGATTGCGGCCACCCAGGGCAGCGCGCGCCCGTTCGGCAAGCGTGCTCGCCACTGTCTGCTGTGTCACAAGATCGGGCATCGCGGTGTCAACACTGTCCTCTGGCGCTCCCTGCATGCAAACCGTATCGACAAATGGCGCCGCAGCGTCAAGCCGCAGCGGCTTGAAACATGCCGGCCGGCCCTGGGTTCTTGCGCTTGCCTTCGGCTTTCCTCATAAGATGGCCCCAATTGATGCGGAGCAGCCAATGCCAACTCTCTTTCGTTTCCTGTTCATCATCGCCGTCCTCTGCGGCCTGATCTACGGGAGCCTGGTGGCACTGGTCTATCTGGTGGAACCGCGCGAGCGCGACGTCACGGTGCGCGTTCCCTCCGAGCGCCTCAACCCGCCGCAACCCTAAGAGGACAGGGCCCGATGGCCGATCTCTCCCGCGCCCATGCGGAAGCCTTTCTGGAAATGATGAGCGCCGAGCGGGGCGCGGCAGACAATACGCTTGCCTCCTACCAGCGTGATCTCGACGATCTCGATGGCTTCCTGTCGACCCGCAAGACAAGCCTGCTTGCCGCAACGACGACCGACCTCACCGATTATCTTGCGCATCTGACAAAGCAGGGCTTTGCCGCCTCCTCGCAGGCACGCCGGCTGTCGGCCATGCGGCAGTTCTACAAGTTCCTCTATGCCGAAGACCTGCGCGGCGACGACCCGACATCCATTCTGGACGCGCCAAAAAAATCCCGCGCCCTGCCGAAGACGCTGAGCGAAGCGGATGTCAGCCGGCTGCTGGCACAGGCGACCGCAGAGGCGGAAAGCCCTGAGCCGGGTGCCGTCGGGCGCGTGCGGATGCTGGCGCTCCTCGAACTGCTCTATGCGACGGGCATGCGGGTGAGCGAACTGGTTTCGCTGCCGGCCAAGGTGCTGGATCACGAAGGCCGCTTCCTGATGATCCGGGGCAAGGGCAACAAGGAGCGGCTTGTTCCCTTGTCGCGATCGGCCATTTCAGCGCTTGCGCTCTACCGGGACACCCGGGCGCGGGCCGGCGAAGACGAAAGACACGCTGACAGCGCCTGGCTTTTTCCTTCCAGCGGCAAGCAGGGATTTCTGCCCCGCCAGGTCTTTGCCCGCGACCTCAAGGACCTGGCTGCCCGCGCCGGCATCCGGACCTCCGCCATCTCGCCGCATGTGCTGCGCCATGCCTTTGCCAGCCACCTCCTGCAGAACGGAGCGGATCTGCGCGTGGTGCAGGAACTGCTGGGTCACTCGGACATTTCCACGACACAAATCTATACACATGTGCTGGAGGAAAGGCTGAGAGACGTGGTGGAAATGCATCACCCCCTTGCAAAAAGCAGCAAAAACCCCGAATAGAGCGCGTGCGGGAGGGCGGTGACACCGCCAAAACGATCGGAAAACGGAGCTCATGCAGACCTATCTCGACTTCGAAAAGCCAATCTCCGACCTGGAGGGCAAGATCCACGAGTTGAAGAAACTCGCGACGGAAGATGAGAGCATCGATACCTCCGACGAGATCCAGCGTCTGGAAGTGCGCGTGCGCGAGGCGATGCTGGAAATCTATTCCAAGCTCAACGCCTGGCAGAAGACGCAGGTGGCCCGCCATCCGCAGCGCCCCCACTTCATCGACTATCAGAAGCGCCTGTTTACCGATTTCACGCCGCTTGCCGGCGATCGCTCGTTTGGTGAGGATGCCGCCATCCAGGCCGGGCTTGCCCGTTTCCGCGGCCAGCCTGTTGCCATCATCGGCCAGGAAAAGGGTAACGACACCAAGTCGCGCATCAAGCACAATTTCGGCAGCCCGCGTCCGGAAGGCTATCGCAAGGCCATCCGCGTGATGGAAATGGCCGATCGTTTCGGCCTGCCTGTCATCTCGCTGGTTGATACGGCCGGCGCCTATCCCGGCGTGGGGGCCGAAGAGCGCGGCCAGGCGGAAGCCATTGCCCGTTCCACCGAGGCCTGCCTTGGCCTGCGGGTGCCGATGATTTCGATCGTCATCGGCGAAGGCGGCTCCGGCGGCGCGATTGCCATTGCGACCGGCAACAAGGTATTCATGCTCGAGCACGCCATCTATTCGGTCATTTCGCCGGAAGGGGCTGCGTCCATCCTGTGGCGCGATTCAACCCGCGCCCGCGAAGCCGCCACCAACATGAAGATCACGGCCGAAGACCTGAAGGGTCTTGGCGTCATTGACGGCATCATTCCCGAACCGCTTGGCGGCGCGCATCGCGAACCGGAAACAGTCATCGATGCCACCGGCGCACTGATTGAAAGCACGCTGCAGGAACTGGGACAGCTGTCGCCGGACGACGTGCGCAAGGCCCGCCGGCAGAAATTTCTGGAAATCGGCCGCAATCTCTGATCAACTGTCGCTTGGAGTGGCGCAAACTGCGCCAGTCTTCACGATTTCGTGCAGGCATGCCTGCACTTAAGAGAATGTAAAGCTTACCGCTTTATTTACGATTAGACTGATACCCACCGGATCAGCCTGTCCGTTGATCGTTGAACGTGATTGTCCCGATGCGCTTGAAAAACATCGCCTATATCCTTCTGATGGCCACCGCTCTTGCGGGCTGCAACGATACGCTCGATACCGCCGTTGACCTCTCCAAAGTCAAGAACAAGGTCGAGCAGCCGCTTCCCGACCGCATTGTCGCGGAAATGCAGAAGAAGGACATGCCGCGCAATTCGCCGATCATGATTCGCGTCTTCAAGGAAGAAGGCAAGATGGAGATCTGGAAGGCGAAGGCGGACAACCGCTTCGACAAGATCGCGGAATACGACATCTGCGCCTGGTCCGGCAAGCTGGGCCCGAAGGTGAAGGAAGGCGATCGACAGGCGCCGGAAGGCTTCTACAGCCTGACGCCGGCGCATCTCAATCCCAACTCCAAATATTACCTCGCCATCAATACCGGCTTTCCCAACCGCTACGATGCCGCCAATGGCCGGACCGGTTCGAACCTGATGATCCATGGCGCCTGCTCTTCGTCCGGCTGCTATTCGATGACGGACGAGCAGATTCTGGAGATCTACGCCTTTGCGCGCGACGCCTTCAAGGGCGGCCAGTCCACCGTGCAGTTGCAGGCGCTGCCGTTCCGCATGACGGCGGAAAACATGGCGCGCCACCGCAACAGCGAGAACATCGAATTCTGGAACATGCTGAAGGTCGGCTACGACAACTTCGAGGTGACCAAGCGTCCGCCCGAGGTCAATGTCTGCGAGAAGAAGTATGTCTTCAACCAGCAGATTTCCGGCACGCCCTCAGCGGCCGCCGCCTGCCCGCCGATGACGACGCCGCCGGCGCTTGCAGCCTCTCTTGCCACCTATGACAAGGACTACAAGCTTGCCTATTCCAAGGCTGTCGACAAGCTGGACGGCAAGGTCTGGTATGAGCCGACCGAGGCCGAGCGCAAGGCGATTGTTGCCGACAAGCGCAAGGGCCGCGACATTGCCTATGCGCCGACCGGCTCCTCGCTGCAGGCCGGAAAGCTGGTGAAGCAGGACGAATTCGAAGCTCTGATGGCGCAGCGCCTGAACAAGCAGGCAAAGCCGGCCGCCGGCACCATGCTCGCCTCGGCACGTCCCGGCCCGACGGCTTCCGGCGCTGCGGCAAAGCAGGATCGCCTTGCCGCCACCGGTTCGCAGACGGCGGCGGTGATGCCGGGTGGCCGCAGCAGCATGTCTGTGACGACTGCGATGAATGCCGGAAATGCCGGCGCGCAGCATACGGCGTTCATCCCGCCCGCCACGGCCGGCGCCATTCCCGTTCCGGCGCCCAACCCCTTGGCCTATGCCTCGGTCCAAACGGTCCAGGACCCTTCGACGGACGAGAAGAAGAAGCCGTTCTGGAAATTGTGGTAGGGCATCAAATGCCCGACCAGGTCTACGATCACCAACTCTACAATCTCAGGGGGCTTAAATGCCCCCTGCCTGTTTTGAAGACCCGGCGGAAACTCGGCCTGCTGCCCGTTGGAACAGTGCTCGTGGTCGACACCACCGATCCGCTCGCAGGGCTCGACATCCCCCACTTCTGCCGGGAGGATGGCCATACGCTCCTCTCCCAGGAAAAGACCGCAGACGGACATCGCTTTTTCATCCGCAAGGATGTGGATGCGGCCGACAGTGCGCCGACAGTTCCTGACCGCGCGTAAAGAAGACCTCAGAAGCGGAATCCCGGAACCGCGAGCGGATTGTCCTCGAGTGCTGCGCGATCCGGCCGGTCGATGCGCGGCTCGCCGGTAAAGGCGGCAAAAAGATCTTTCACGAAGCCTTCCGCCAGACCTTGCGTGATCAACACCATGCGGCTGCGCCGATCGCTGCCTTCCGGCCAGCGCGCCAGCCGTTCCGGCGGGTGAAAGATGCTCTGCACGCCATGCAGCACCAGTGGCCGCTCCGGATTGTCGGAAAGGTTCACGATGGCCTTCATGCGCAGCAGTTTTTCTCCATGCGCCGACCGCAGCAGGTCGATGAACATGTCGAGCGCCATCGGGTCGATCGGCCGGTCATGGACGAGCGAGAAGGAGCGGATATCGGCGCCGTGGCGGGTGACATCATGAGGAGCATGATGGTGATTATGGGCGTGATGGTCATGGTCGCCATGATGGTGATCGTGATCATGGTGGTGATGATCGTCGTGATGATGGTGCGCGTCGTTCTCCAGCGCCTGCTCCTCGCTCAGCCAGCGTCCGACATCGGCAATCTTCGTGTCCGGGTCGTAGAGCCCGTTGAGGAGAAGCGAGGCTGCGCCGGCTTCAGGGCTGTCGCCATCCACACGCTTTGCGCGCGGATTGAGCGCGTGGAGACGTTGCAGCAGAAGCGGCACCTCCTCCTTTGCGGCAAGCGTCTGCTTCGTCAGCACCAGCCTGTCTGCCACCGCCACCTGCTTCAGCGCTTCCGGGTGGCGCGCCAGTGTCGCAAGGCCGTGGACCGCATCGACCACCGTCACCACGCCATCCAGCGCAAAACTCTGGGCAATGACGGGATTGCCCATGACCGCCTGCATGACCGGAGCCGGATCGGCAAGGCCGGTCGTCTCGATAACCACCCGGCGAATCGGCTTCAGGCGGCCGGTCTGGATCTGATCGACCAGCGAGGCAAGCGTTTCGACCAGTTCACCGCGCACGGTGCAGCAGAGGCAACCGTTGGAGAGTTCCAGCAGCGTATCGCCGGACGTTTCGACCAGGAAATTGTCGATGCCGACCTCGCCGAACTCGTTGATGATGACGGCCGTATCGCGGGCTTCCGGATCCTTCAGGATCCGGTTGAGCAGTGTCGATTTGCCCGCTCCCAAAAATCCGGTGAGGATGGAGACGGGAATGCGTTCGGCTGGAGAGGGCATCTCTTCGTCCTCGTGATTCGTGGTGGTGACGCTCCCGGTCGATGTCGGCCGAAAGGGCCTGCCGATCAGAAGGTCGGGCGCGGAATGGGCAGCGGCACGTTGAGGATCTGGCCCGCAGCCGCCTGGCCGGTGCCGGCCTTGCTCGCCGCAGCCTCGACGGGCGCTGCCGGATTGGTGATATCGGCAAGGCTGAACGCCGGCGGCCGCGTCATTTCCTTGATATAGGGCGAATGCAGCACCATGCGGCCGGCCTCATCGCGACCTTCGCTGCGCACCTTGGCGGCTTTGGGATTGCAGATTTCGGCGCTCACATCCACCACCGCGTCCCGATCCGGCCCGTAGGGCGCAAGGCTCGACAGTGTGCCCGAGGGCGTCTGCGCGCCGGTAAACGCCGCCTGCAGGAGATCGGCGGATTCGTCGGACCGTCCGGCAAGGCTGTCAGAACCGAGCACGACAGAGACAAGCGTGCGACCGTTGCGCGTGGCCGACGACACCTGGTTGAAGCCGGAGGCGCAGATGAAGCCGGTCTTCATGCCGTCCGCCCCTTCGAAGCGACCGATCAGCATGTTGTAATTGGGATAGTCCTTGGCGCCTGTCGTGATGCCTTCCAGCGCAAAATAGCTGGCATATTCGGGAAACTGCCGGCGAAGCTGCACGGCCAGAACAGCAAGATCGCGGGCGGTGGTAAATTGCCCCTTGCCCGGCAGTCCATGCGGGTTAATGAAATGCGAGGACGACATGCCAAGCCGCGCCGCTTCCGCGTTCATCATCGCAACGAACTGGTCCGTCGAGCCACCCACTGTTTCGGCAACGCCGACAGCCACGTCATTGGCCGATTTGACCATCAGGATCTTCAGCGCGCTGTCGAGAGACATCGTCGCGCCCGGCTTCAGGTACATCTTGCTGGCCGGCTGATCGACGGCCTTGCGGCTCATCACCACCGGCGTTTCGAGCGACAGCCGCCCTTCCTTCAGCGTCTTGAAGGTCACGTAGACCGTCATCAGTTTGGTCAGCGAGGCCGGATACCATTTGCGGAAGGCTTCCTGATGGGCAAAAACCTGGCCGCTGCGCACATCCACCACCATTTTCGGGTTGGCCGAAGCGGGTGTGGAAAAGGCGCCGAGCGCAAGCACGGCAGCCGCAAGCGCGGCGCATGACCTTGAAACGGCAGGGGAACGGTTCAGGCTGGAAAGCAAGGCGCGGCCTCGTGGTGATCGCGGGGAAGCTGCGGCGGTTATATCGCCTCTGCGGCAAAGCAATGGCAAAGATCATTGATTCCGTCAATTCCGCAGCGCAATATCGCCGGACGGGTATTCGCCCGCACCGATGCCGAAGCCCAGAGACGCGACAGGAAGCTGCAATGCCGATCTTGAACAGAGCCGCCGAAATGCATGAGGAAGTCAGTGCGTGGCGGCGCCATATCCATGAGAATCCGGGCCTGCTGTACGATGTTGAGGAAACCGCAGCCTTCGTGGAAGCCCGGCTTCGGGAATTCGGCGTTGACGAGATCGTGACCGGGATCGGCCGCACCGGCGTGGTGGGCATCATCCGCGGACACGGCGAAAGCACCCGCGTGATCGGCCTTCGCGCCGACATGGATGCCCTGCCGCTGTCAGAGATTACCGGCAAGCCCTGGGCCTCCAGACATGAAGGCAAGATGCATGCCTGCGGCCATGACGGCCACACCGCCATGTTGCTCGGGGCGGCCAAATATCTCTCCGAGACACGCAACTTCAACGGCGCCGTCGCCGTGATCTTCCAGCCGGCGGAGGAAGGCGGGCGCGGGGCGCTTGCCATGGTCGAAGACGGCATGATGGAGCGTTTCAACATTGCCGAGGTCTATGGCATGCACAACATGCCGGGCATGCCGCTCGGCACGTTTGCCATCCGCAAGGGCGGCATCATGGCCGCGCCCGACAAGTTCTCGATCACCATCAAGGGTCGCGGCGGCCATGCGGCGGAGCCGCACCGGACGGCCGATCCCATCGTCATCGGCGCGCAGATCGTCGGCGGCCTGCAGATGATTGCCGCACGCAATGCCAATCCGCTGCGCTCGGTGGTCGTTTCCATCACGCAGTTTCACGCCGGCACCACCCATAACATCATTCCGGAAGAGGCACTTCTGACCGGCACCGTGCGCAGCCTCGACGAGGCCGTGCGCGACCTGGCCGAACAGCGCATTCGCCAGATCGCCGAAGGCATTGCGCTGGCGAATGGAGCGGTCGCCGAAGTGGATTACGAGCGCGCCTGCCCGGTCACCGTCAATCATCCCGAGGAAACCGTGCATGCGGCGCGTGCCGCAGTCGACATCGTCGGGGCGCCGAACGTCAACACCGAGGTCGATCCCAGCATGGCGGGCGAGGACTTTGCCTTCATGCTGCAATCCCGCCCCGGCGCCTATATCATGATCGGCAATGGCCAGACCGCCCCTCTGCACAACCCCGCCTACGACTTCAACGACGAGGCGCTGGGCTACGGCATTTCCTATTGGGTGAAGCTTGCCGAGCAGCGGCTGACCGATTGAGGTGCGGCCGGAAGAGGGCGAGAGTTCGGCACGATTGACCGCCTTCGCCCTTGCCCGACGGCAAAGGCTGGGTTATGAAACCGCCACCCGAATTGTCCACGTAGCTCAGCAGGATAGAGCACAGGATTCCTGAATGCAATTGGGAGTTGCGGTCGGAAACGCCGTAATTGATCTGCTCAAAGTCGGGGAACGCTACGCTGGGCTTCCAGCTTGCCAATCCCGAGCCAAGCTCCGGACGAAAGTCCGGTGAAGGTGTAGAGACTGGATGGGCAGCACCTAAAGGCCGAAAGGTCCATGGTGAAGGGACAGTCCAGACCACGAACGCGCAAGCGGCGGCGAAAGTCGAAGTGGTATGAATCCTGGGGTCGGAGGTTCGAATCCTCTCGTGGACACCATTTTCTTTGCTGCAGGTATATGCAAGCAGGCTCTCTCAAGGGGCTTTGCTTTGCGGTCGGCGGGGTCTTCCCTTGCCGCCTACACCCCCGCGGCCGGGCCACTGCCCCATCCGAGCCAGTCGCTGATCAGCCACCAGCCACCCAGCAGGATGAAGGCGCTGAAGGCCATGGCGGCAACACCGAAGAAAAGGCCGCCGCCAATGGCCAGGCCGTCCCGCTGGGCAAGGCCGAGCGCGATGAAGAAGATGGCAAGGCCCGGCAACACGTTGCCGAACGGGATCGGCAGGGCGATCAGCACCGCCATCACGAAGATGAAGAGGCCAAGTGGTCTGAGCGCCCGCTTGCCGCTCAGCATCTGTCCACGCGGTCTGAGCCAGGTTTCCAGCTTGCCAAGCTTTGGCCCAAGCCGCACGGCCATGGCCTGCAACAGACGGTGTGGGACATTGACGCGCGCAAGTCTTGCAGGAAGAAAAAACCGATCAGCGCCGATGACGAGCTGCGCCGCCAGAAGTGCAAGCGCCGTACCGAAGACGAAGCCTGCCGGAATTCCCGGCGTCGGGATGATGGCGGGGATGGAAAAGACCAGCAAGACCAGCGCCGTCGCGTGATCCCCGAGCACTGCCAGCAACTGGCCAAGCGTCGTCCGCTCTGCCTCAAGCTTCAGGGGAAGCGCCTCGATTGTCTCAGCAAGGCTCGGCTTGCGGCCCTCCTCGCCCGGTTCACTCATCGGCGGAACCGGATCGCAGGCGGTTCAAGGGAGAAGCCGGACGGCCGGGGGCTGATGTCATTCAAAAGCGTCCATCGGTTGGCATGGCGAGAACTGCCAGGGCAGCGTCAGGATGGTGATTCGCGGCCGGGGAGCTCTTCGCCCATATCTGGCAAGGCGCGGCAAAACGCGCGAATGCAGCCCTGATATGGGACGTTCCCCTGAAAAGCGAAGGCCGGCGCCTCCACAAAATCGTCAGCGCTTGTACCGACAGCGGGCATCTTGCCTGCCGCGCCGGTCCCGATCTGGCGAACGCGCTGCAAAAGACAGCGCTAACATAATGGACTAAGTTCGATCGCCGCTGCGCAGCGTATCGAGGAAGACGACACTCTGCCGGCTGAGACGGGCCTCGTCCATGAACGCGTCCAGGCAATCGACCAGACGGCTCCGTCTGATGGCCACTTCCGTCTCCGGCAGCGGCGACATGTTGAAGGCGCCGACCCCGGAGAGGAAGGATTGCATCGCCGCTGTCAGCGATGGCAGAAGATCGATGAGATAGACGCTCGGCTCTCGTGCATCGATGACACCTGCCACATAGTCAAAGAGAGCTTTGGGCAGCGACAGGGCGTCGCGCCAGTCACAGGTGGCGGCGAGGTTTCGGACGAGGGTCTCGTCCACATGGTGTAATGTCATGGCCATTCCCTGCCAAGAAGTGTTGGATTTCAAGCAGCCTGTCTTTTGCAAAATAAAGGTCCGAGATGGGTTCGGGTGTCGCTGTTCGATGCGAACCGGGAAACGCCGGACGGCTTCATCTCCTGATCAAATTTATTTGAATGACATTAGCATCTGGAAGGATGATGGCAACACTACGGCAGAAAACAGGAGCGAGGCTTTCGCCATCCCGCCGGGCGATCAATGCGCGGGCGCGTCCCATATCAGCGCGCGGCAGTCGCTCTAGCGGACCTCTCGGACATGTTCGCGGCGAAAGCCAAGCCCGATCAGCCGGCCGGCGAGATGCGACAGAAGCGGAAAACGCGCAAGGCCGCGGATGAAGGCGGGAGGTCCCTTGCTTTTCTCCTCCACGGCCTGATCCTTGCGGCGACTGGAGCGCATCATCAACTGCAGCTTTTGCGTGGCGCGGGTGGGAAACAGACGGCGTCGTTCCACGGCAGCAAGATCCGCATCCGTCAACCGCCCTTCGCGCAACGGCACCGCCAACCGATTGGCGGCCGCAACCGCATCCTGAATGGCCAGATTGACGCCGACGCCACCGATGGGCGACATGGCGTGCGCCGCATCGCCAATCGCAATCAGCCCCGGCCGCCACCAGGTCTTCAGCCGGTCGATGCGCACCTGCAGCAGGCTGACATCCTCCCAGCTCTGAATTTCCGCCATGCGATCGGCCGGCAGCGGCGAGACCGCACGCACCTTGTCGCGAAAGGCTTCCAGATCGCCTGCCCGCAAGTCGGCAAAGGTGCCGCGCCGGATGATGTAGCCGCACTGCCAGTAATCACCGCGGTCGATGAGGACGAAGCCCTGACGCGGCCCGGCATGGCCCATCGTCTCGGCCGGATCGCCCTCCTGCTTGGAAAGCTTCATCCAGACCACTTCGCTGGGCGTGCCAAAAGTTTCCACCTCAAGCCCCGCCTTTTCACGCACCACCGAGTGGCGCCCATCTGCGGCAACGACCAAGGTCGAATCCAGGCGGACCGGTCCGTCCGGCGTTTCCAGGAAAAGTCCCGTCACCCGCTCGCCCACCGTCTGGACGTTGGTCACCTTTGCCTGAAGAAGCAGCCGGAAATTCGGATAGCGCCGTGCTTCGCCCGCCAGGAAATCCAGAAAATCCCATTGCGGCATGAAGGCGATAAACCTGTTGCGCACGGGAAGCCGCGAAAAATCCGCAATAGTCACGGGCCGACCGCCGATTTCCGCCGAGAGTTTTGGCGCACGCGTATGGGGAAGTTTCAGGAAAGCCTCTTCAAGACCCAGTTCGTAGATGATTTCGAGCGTCGAGGGGTGGATGGTGTCGCCGCGAAAATCACGCAGGAAATCGGGGTGCTTTTCCACCACCGTCACATCGACGCCGGCGCGCGCCAGAAGCAGGCCCAGCATCATGCCGGCCGGGCCGCCTCCGGCAATCGCGCAGGCGGTGCTGATTGTTCTGTCGGTCATTCGCATCTCCCGCGCGCACCATGGCGCGCCATCATAGCCTTGAAGTGGCGGCTGCGGGGCGCAAAATCAATGCGGCCAATCGGCTTGTGAGCGAGAGGCTTGCCCTGTACATCACCGACACCAGACATCGGATCGTTCACGCATGACCTCCATTGAAAAGCGCAGCATCAGCATCCTGGGCTCCACCGGCTCCATCGGCACCAATACGCTGGACGTGGTGCGCCATCTGGGCGGACGCGAGGCCTTTGACGTGGTGGCGCTGACGGGTGCCGGCAATATCGCGCTGCTGGCCGAGCAGGCCATCGGCCATGGCGCAAGGCTTGCAGTGACCGCCGACGAGAGCCAGTATATCGCGCTGAAGGACGCCTTGTCCGGCACCGGCATTGAAGTGGCGGCCGGCCAGAGCGGACTTCTGGAAGCGGCGGAGGCGGAAGCGCAGGTGGTCATGGCGGCCATCGTCGGCACGGCCGGCCTTGCGCCGACACTGGCCGCGGCCCGCCGCGGCGCCGACATTGCGCTCGCCAACAAGGAATGCCTGGTGTCCGCCGGCGATCTCTTTCTGGGGGCCATCCGGCAGGGCGGCGGCCGGCTGCTTCCGGTCGACAGCGAGCACAACGCGATCTTCCAGGTGCTGGAAGAAAACCAGCGCCATGCGGTGGAGCGTGTCATCCTGACCGCCTCCGGCGGCCCGTTCCGCACCTTTTCGCGCAGCCAGATGGCCGATGTGACGCTGGAGACGGCACGCGCCCATCCCAACTGGTCGATGGGGCTGAAGATTTCCATCGACAGCGCATCGATGTTCAACAAGGCGCTGGAGATGATCGAGGCGAAACACCTGTTCAACCTGACGCCCGATCAGGTGGAGGTAATCGTGCATCCGCAATCGATCATCCACTCCATGGTCGGCTATGCGGACGGATCGGTACTCGCCCAGCTCGGCGCGCCGGACATGCGCCATGCCATCGGCTATGCCCTGCAATATCCTCGCCGCGCACAGCTTCCGGTCGAGCGACTGGATTTTGCGAAACTGGCACGGCTCGACTTCGAGGCTCCGGACGAGACGCGCTTTCCGGCCCTTCGTCTGGCACGGCTGGCGATGGTCCGCGGTGGCGTGCAGGGTGCCGTGCTGAACGGCGCCAAGGAAGTGTCGCTTGAAGCCTTCATTTCGGGCACGACCGGGTTCCTCACCATGGCCGAGGTCACCGAGGCAGTGATGGAGGAGCTCGCTCACCTGCCCCCGGCCACCACCATGGACGAGGTGTTCGAGGCGGACGCAGAAGCCCGCCACGCCGCCCGTCGCCTGCTAGACTGACGACGCTCAAAAGGGGCAAGAAGCCTTTATACACACCACGACAGGACAAGGCATGGCATCGGATCTGGAGCTGCTGCAGGGGACATGGCGACAGATACGCTTCGAAGAGAATGGTCTCGTGGACCCTCCCGACAGCCACGGCGCCCCGGGCGCAATCCTCACGATTGAGGGCACCGGTTTTCATGTCGCCGTTCCCGGTGGCGAACCCCTTGTCGCTGGATGCTTTATCCTGCACTCCGCGACAGCGCCCAAGGGCATAGACTGGATCGACACCACGGGCGCGGATGCCGGTGCACGCCTGCCCGCCATCTATACGCTCAGCGCCGACACATTTGAATTCGCAGCAGCAGATGCAGACATGGCGCGGCCCATGGATCTTTCCGGCGGCATGGGGATCACCGTCCGCGCCTTCGTGCGGGCCTGATCCCGGCAATCGTTCCTCAGCCCTCTCCTCAGGCGTTGCGTCGCCGCCCTTCCATGAGATCAAGAATGGCGCGGGCGGCGTCGAGCACATTGGTGCCGGGACCGAAGACGGCGGCAATGCCGGCATCCAGCAGGTGCTGGTAATCCTGGCGGGGAATGACGCCGCCGATCACCACGATGATATCCTTCGCCCCCTTGGCCCTAAGCGCCTCCACCAGTTGCGGGCCAAGCGTCTTGTGGCCGGCCGCCAGCGAGGACATGCCCACAACCTGCACCTTTTCCGCAATGGCAAGATCCGCCGCCTCTTCCGGCGTCTGGAACAGTGGTCCCGCCACCACCTCAAAGCCGAGATCGCCGAAGGCGGATGCAATCACCTTGGCACCGCGGTCGTGTCCATCCTGACCGAGCTTGGCGACCAGCATTTTCGGCTTGAGGGCGGTTGCCTCGGCAAACTGTGACAAGCGCTGCGCCAACATCTGGTATTCCGGATCGCCGTCATAGGCGGCACCGTAGATGTCATGGACGACGTCGGGCGTTGCGGAATGATCGCCAAAGACCTGGCGCATGGCGTCCGAGATCTCGCCGACCGTTGCGCGGGCACGCGCCGCGTCCACGGCAGCGGCCAGAAGATTACCTTCGCCGGTTTTGGCAACTTCGGTCAGAAGCGCAAGGGCTGCGGCGACACGCGACGGATCGCGCTGCCGGCGCAGCGTCTCCAGCCGGCGGATCTGGGCTTCCCGCACCGCCGTATTGTCGATGGCCAGGATATCGATCGGCTCCTCGTTTTCGAGGCGGTATTTGTTGACCCCGACGATGATTTCTTCCGCCCGGTCCACGGCGGCCTGACGGCGGGTGGCGGCCTCCTCGATCAGGCGTTTGGGCAGGCCGTCGGCCACAGCCTTCGTCATGCCGCCCAGGCTTTCCACCTCCTCGATCAGCGCCCAGGCCTTGTCCGCAAGCTCCTTGGTCAGGCTTTCGACATAATAGGAGCCGGCCAAGGGATCGACCACCTTGGTCACCCCCGTCTCGTGCTGGAGGATCAGCTGCGTGTTGCGGGCAATGCGGGCGGAAAATTCGCTCGGCAGTGCCATCGCCTCATCCAGCGCATTGGTGTGCAGCGATTGCGTGCCGCCGAGCACCGCCGACAGCGCCTCATAGGCCGTGCGGATGACGTTGTTGTAAGGGTCCTGCTCGGCAAGCGAGACGCCCGAAGTCTGGCAATGGGTGCGCAGCATCAGCGAACCCGGCTTCTTCGGCTCGAACTCGGCCATGATCTTCGACCAGAGCAGGCGAGCGGCGCGAAGCTTTGCCGCTTCCATGAAGAAGTTCATGCCGATGGCAAAGAAGAAGGACAGGCGCCCGGCAAAGTCATCAACGTTCAGGCCCTTGGCGAGCGCGGCGCGCACATATTCGCGCCCGTCGGCCAGCGTAAAAGCCAATTCCTGGGTGAGTGTCGCGCCGGCTTCCTGCATGTGGTAGCCGGAAATCGAGATGGAGTTGAAGCGCGGCATCTCCGTTGCCGTATAGGCGATGATATCCGCAATGATCCGCATCGAGGGTTCCGGCGGATAGATATAGGTGTTGCGGACCATGAACTCCTTCAGAATATCGTTCTGAATGGTGCCGGACAGCTCCGCTCGCGAACAGCCCTGCTCCTCACCCGCCACGATGAAATTGGCAAGGATCGGGATGACCGCGCCGTTCATGGTCATGGACACCGACATGTCTTTCAGCGGAATGCCGTCAAACAGGATCTTCATGTCCTCGACCGAATCGATGGCGACACCGGCCTTGCCGACATCGCCCTCGACGCGTGGATGATCGCTGTCGTAGCCGCGATGGGTTGCCAGGTCGAAGGCGACGGAAAGCCCCTTCTGGCCGGCGGCGAGATTTTTCCGATAGAAGGCGTTGCTTTCCTCGGCGGTCGAGAAGCCGGCATATTGCCGGATCGTCCAGGGCCTGCCGGCATACATGGTGGCGCGGGGGCCGCGGACGAAGGGAGCAAAGCCTGGCAGCGTCTCCAGATGGTCGATGCCCGCCAGATCCTCTGCCGTATAGAGCGGTTTCACGGCAATGCCTTCCGGCGTGTTCCAGATGAGGCTGTCGGGGGATGCCTTCAGCTCCTTTTCAGCAAGCGCCTGCCAGTCTGCAACGGTCTTTCTGGTCATCGGGCTGATCCTCCGGGTGCTACGGCCATGATCGGCGCGGCATTGAGTTTGACGAGATTGCTACTCAGTAGCATATTAGGCCTATTCCTCACGGGAGCCTTGAGCCATGACTGTAAAAGCATCCGTTTCCATGTCCGACCAGCAGGATGCATTCGCCCGCCGACTGGTTGAGGAAGGCCGCTATTCCAGTGTGAGCGCCGTGGTGCAGCAGGGGCTGGAACTGCTGCGTGAACAGACCGAGATGAAAGAGGCTGACCTGGCGGCGCTGCGGGCTCTTCTGGATGAGCGGCGCCAGGGGCCATTCCTGACGATGGAAGAAAGCAAACAACAGATTCAGGACATGCTTTCCAGGAAGAAGGCCGCTCTTGGTTTATAGAATCAAGCTTGCCGCGGGGGTTGGCAGCGACTTCGATCGCATCTTCGACCATCTGCTCGGTGCCTATCTGGGGATGGGCGATTCCGTCGGAGAAGCCTATGAACGCGCGGCTGCCCGCGTGACCGCTATCTCCGAAGATCTGGAAAATCTTGCACACCATCCCTATCAGGGAACTCTGCACAACGACCTTCAACCCGACCTGCGGCATGTCACCAAGGACCGGGCGATCTTCTATTTTCAGATCGATGAGGAAAACAGCACCGTCAACGTGCTTGCCATTTTCTTCGGCGGCCAGGACCACAGGCGCCACATGCTGAAGCGGCTGAGCCAGCATGGAAGGGACGTATGACCCATCTGCCATTCGAGCCTTGGTCACCCCCCCAACTGGATGCGGATGATCGGCGATTGGATCGAGCGCCTTCCCGGTTACAACAGAGATGGCGTCCAGAACCGTCAGGACACCCCCCGCCGAAAACCGGGCTCCAAGAATGCGCAGCTCCTTTCGCAGAGAAGCCCCCACTACTCGAACTCCATGATGAGTTCATCGACCGCGAGGCTTTGACCGGCAGTGGCCGCGACGCGCTTCACGACGCCCTGCCGTTCGGCCTTCAGCACGTTTTCCATTTTCATGGCTTCGACGGTTGCCAGCGTCTGGCCGGCCTCCACCGTCTCTCCGGCTGAAACCGTCACGGACGTGATCACACCGGGCATAGGGCAAAGCAGCATTTTCGACGTGTCCGGCGGCAGCTTGACGGGCATCAGCCGCGCCAGTTGCGCCACGCGCGGAGAGCGCACGCGCGCCATCACATCCATGCCGCGCAGGCGAAGACGGATGGCCGAACCGACGAGATCGACCTTTACGCCGAGCGTTTTACCCGCCACGGTGAAATGCGCATGGCTCTGGCCAGGCTGCCAGGCCGCAACCACGGACAGTGTATCGCCATCTTCGAAGGCCACCAGATATGCATCCTTGGCACCCGACAGGCTGACAACATGCTCGCTCTCCCCCAGCGACACGACCCAGTCGGCGCCGACCACGCGGGCGTGATTGCCGATGGTGCCGGAAATCTGGGCGGCCCGCAGTTGCAGGATGCGGTTGATCACGGCCGCCACCGCCGCAAGCGTTTGGGCGGCGGCGTCATCGGGCGACACGCCCAAGAAGCCGTCTGCGAATTCCTCGGCAATATAGGCCGTGGTGATCTTTCCCGAACGAAACCGCTCCTGGTTCATCACCGCCGACAGGAAGGGCAGGTTATGGCCGATGCCTTCCACCTCGAAATCGTCAAGCGCTGCCGACATCGCATCGATGGCGGCAAGCCGCGTCGGTGCCCAGGTGCAGAGTTTTGCGATCATCGGATCGTAATACATCGAAATCTCGCCGCCCTCGAAGACGCCGGTATCGTTGCGCACCACGGTGCCCTCCGGCGTCGTTCCTTCGACCGGCGGACGATAGCGGGTCAGGCGACCGATCGAGGGCAAGAAATTGCGGAACGGATCTTCGGCATAGAGCCGGCTCTCGACCGCCCAGCCATTCAGCGTCACATCCTCCTGGCCAAAGGACAGCTTTTCGTCGGAGGCCACCCGGATCATCTGTTCGACCAGATCGATGCCGGTCACCAGCTCCGTCACCGGATGCTCCACCTGCAGGCGGGTGTTCATTTCCAGAAAATAGAAATTACGGTCGCCATCGACGATGAATTCCACCGTGCCGGCCGAGTGGTACCCCACCGCCTTTGCCAGCGCCACGGCCTGCTCGCCCATGGCGCGGCGGGTCTTTTCGTCAAGAAAAGGCGATGGCGCCTCCTCGATGACTTTCTGGTTGCGCCGCTGGATGGAGCATTCACGCTCGCCTAGATAGAGGCAGTTGCCGTGCTTGTCGCCCAGAACCTGGATCTCGATATGGCGCGGCTGGGTGACGAATTTCTCGATGAAGATGCGGTCGTCGCCAAACGAGTTCTTCGCCTCGTTCTTCGACGATTGGAATCCTTCGCGGGCCTCCGCATCGTTCCAGGCAATGCGCATGCCCTTGCCGCCACCGCCGGCCGAGGCCTTGATCATGACGGGATAACCGATGGCGGAGGAAATCTTCACCGCCTCCTCGGCATCCTCGATCAGCCCCATATGGCCGGGCACAGTGGAGACGCCCGCTTCAGCGGCAAGTTTCTTCGAGGTGATCTTGTCGCCCATGGCCTGAATGGCACCGACCGGCGGGCCGATGAAGATGACGCCGGCTTTCTCCAGCGCCTCGGCGAACAGCGGGTTTTCGGACAGGAAGCCATAGCCCGGATGCACCGCGTCGGCCCCGGTCTTGCGGATCGCGTCCAGGATCTTGTCGATGACGATATAGGACTGGTTCGACGGTGCAGGCCCGATATGCACCGCCTCGTCCGCCATGGCGACATGCAGCGCATTGGCATCGGCATCCGAATAGACGGCAACCGTCTTGATGCCCATCTTCTTCGCCGTCTTGATGACCCGGCAGGCGATTTCGCCACGGTTGGCAATGAGTATTTTGGAGATCACTGGTGATTGCCTCCCGCAACCGGCGTTTCGTTGATGGTAAGATGACGTGGTGGCACGTCGTCGGGGGCTCCGGCTCTGTTGGCGGCCAGAGAGACGGTGCGTGTTGCTTCACCCGTCATTGAATGTCCTCCCACCATCCGCAGTGCCTCCCCTCGCTAGTCTCGCGCCTGCTTCTTCAGCCCCTTGGCCACGCTCTGCTCGTTCTTCACGTCGCCGAACGCATCGGGAAAGTTTTTCCGCGCCAAGGGTTCATTGAGCTTCAGCTTGGCGAAATAGGATTGCGGATCAAAGCCGCGCTCGGCAGCAATCACTTCCCGTCCGAAGAGGCGGCACAGGCGTTCGCCATCCAGATTGCCGCGCTCGAAGGGCTCGGTGCCGAAAAACTGCCAGAGCGCCTGGACGAAACCGAGGTCGGCGAGCGCCACCGTCTGGTCCATCGTGCGGTGCCGCGGCCAGTTGGTGAGCGGTGTCACCTTCGGGTTTGGCCGGCGCAGCGTATATTGCCACTGCGTTCCCGGCAGGCCCGCCGGAAAGCCCTGGTGTTTTGGCATCAGAGGCTCTTTTGCCATAGCATCAGACCTCGAATACGTCGTCGAAGGATTCCGGAAAGCTCTTGCGTGCGACCTTCTCGTCTATCCGCAGCAGCGCATCATAGGAGGTCGGGTCGAACGGGTGTTCCGCCGGCACGACCTCGCGTCCGAAGAGCAGGTTCAGCCGCCCGGCATCCAGATTGCCCCGTTCAAAGGGTTCAGGCCCGAAATGGTGCCAGAGCGCATGCAGAAAGGCCGCATCCACCTTCTGCTCGATCGTGTTCGGGCGGGCGAGACGCTGCAGGGGTTTCAAGGGTGTCGCGCCCTTTTCATTGGCGCGACGAATGGTGAAGTGATGGCCATGGCCCGGCAACCCGGAAGGGAAGCCGCGATGCTTGGTCATTTCGGGTGGGCGGGCCATGCTTCGTCTCCTTACGCCGCAGCGATCTTGTCCTGCGTCTTCGTGTCGAAGTCGGAGGCGTCGTGGCGTTCATGCAGCTGTTCTGAAAGCGGGCCGGAGGTCTTGTTGACCATGATGCCGCGCTTCAGGGCCGTACGCTCGGCAAGCTGCTTTGCCCAGCGCAGCACATGCGCATACTCGTGGGTGGACAGGAACGTGCCGGCATCCGGATAGGACTGGTCGAGCGCCAAGCGCCCATACCAGGGCCAGATCGCCATGTCGGCGATGGTGTATTCGCTGCCGGCGACGAACTCGTTGTCGGCCAGTTGGCGGTTCAGCACGTCGAGCTGGCGCTTTGCTTCCATGGCATAACGATCGATCGCATACTGGATCTTCATCGGCGCATAGGAGAAGAAGTGACCGAAACCGCCGCCGACAAACGGGGCGGAACCCATCTGCCAGAACAGCCAGTTCAAGGTCTCGGCGCGGGCACGCGGGTCGGTCGGCAGGAAGGCGCCGAACTTTTCCGCCAGATAGGTCATGATCGAGGCGGACTCGAACAGACGGATGGGCGCGCCGCCATCCTTCGGGGCGTGGTCGGCCAGCGCCGGGATCTTGGAATTGGGGTTCACCTCGACAAAGCCGGAGCCGAACTGCTCGCCCTTGCCGATATTGATCAGCCAGGCATCGTATTCGGCACCGGAATGACCGGCCGCCAGCAGCTCTTCGAGCAGGATCGTCACCTTCTGGCCGTTCGGCGTCGCCAGCGAATAAAGCTGCAGCGGATGCTTGCCGACCTTGCGTTCCACCTCGGTCTGCGCGCCGGCTGTCGGACGGTTGATGCTGGCGAACTGGCCGCCATTGCCCGGCTCCCAGGTCCAGACCTTCGGCGGCTGGTAGCCTGCGGGCAAATTGTTTTCGGGGGGAAATTTCGTATCGGTCATGAAATTCTGTCCTTGTTTCAAACCCGGCGCTGCAGGCGCCCATCCGGATATAGGAACCGGATCGGCCGCCGCTGTAGAGCCGGCATCATTTTTTTATGCGCCGTGCGAATTCATTCGGCGGCTTCTGCCGGCGGCTTGGCGCCGGGATATTTTTTGCCCTTCAGCATTCCTTCCACGCTGAGATCTTCATCCAGGTCAGGCCAGTGCAGCCCGTAAGGCGACAACTCGATCTGGTTACGCTCCTCCGGCCGCGCCGAAAGAAGCGGTGGATACCACCACAGCGGCGTCACCAGCATGGCCCCGTCGGCAAGTTCAACCACAAGCGAGGCGTCAGTGCAGTAAGCACTCACGGGCTCGAGGAGGTCGTGTTCAATCTCCAAAGTGTTCATGCCACTTCTCCAGAAATTCATCCCGATGGTCTTCTACCACATTCAACAGGGCATTGAGTTCCTGATCCGTACAGCGCTGGTTGCGCGCGATGGCCAGACGTTCCAGCCAGACCTTGGTTTCCTTCCGGTCTTTGCGGATATGGATATGCGGTGGCTCGTCCCGGTCAAGACTATAGAACTCGAACCGCCAGCCCTTCCATTCGAAGACCTTCGGCATCGCCCGGCTCTTACAGCGGAATGGTATCGTGTTTCTTCCAGTGCGTCGTCACCTGCTTGTTTCGAAGGCTTGCAAAAGCGCGTGCGATGCGACGGCGCGAGGAATGCGGCATGATCACTTCATCGATGAAGCCGCGCTCGGCCGCGACGAAGGGATTGGCGAACCGCTCCTCGTATTCTTTCGTGCGCGCGGCAATCTTGTCCGGATCGCCAAGCTCGGAACGATAGAGGATTTCGGTCGCGCCCTTGGCGCCCATCACGGCAATTTCGGCCGTTGGCCAGGCATAGTTCACATCGGCACCGATGTGTTTGGATGCCATCACGTCATAGGCGCCGCCATAGGCCTTGCGCGTGATCAGCGTCACCATAGGTACTGTCGCCTCCGAATAGGCAAACAGCAGCTTTGCGCCATGCTTGATGACGCCGCCATATTCCTGCGCCACACCCGGCAGGAAGCCCGGCACATCGACGAGCGTCAGAAGCGGGATCGAAAAGGCATCGCAGAAGCGCACGAAGCGGGCCGCCTTGCGCGAGGCATCGATATCGAGACATCCCGCAAGTACCATGGGCTGGTTGGCAACCACCCCGATCGTCTGGCCCTCCAGGCGAATGAAGCCGGTGATGATGTTGCGGGCAAAGGCCTCCTGGATCTCGAAGAAATCGCCCTCGTCGGCCACGGCCCGGATCAGCTCCGCCATGTCATAAGGCTTGGCCGCGCTGTCGGGGATCAGAGTGTCGAGCCGCGTCTCGATGCGGGCCGGATCGTCGTGGAAGGGACGCACCGGCGGCTTTTCGCGGTTGTTGAGAGGCAGGAAATCAAATAGCTGGCGCACCGCCTCCAGCGTTTCGACATCGTTCTCATAGGCCGCATCGGCCACCGACGATTTTTTCGTATGGGTCGAGGCACCGCCGAGTTCTTCGGCGGTCACGATCTCGTTCGTCACGGTCTTGACCACGTCAGGACCGGTCACGAACATGTAGGAGGTGTCGCGCACCATGAAGATGAAATCGGTCATGGCGGGCGAATAGACAGCGCCGCCGGCGCAGGGGCCCATGATCACGGAAATCTGCGGAATGACGCCGGAGGCCTCGGCGTTGCGGCGGAAGACTTCCGCATAACCGGCAAGCGAGGCAACCCCCTCCTGGATGCGGGCGCCGCCGGAATCATTCAGTCCGATCACCGGCGCGCCGACGCGCACCGCCATATCCATGATCTTGCAGATTTTCTGTGCATGGGTTTCCGACAGCGAGCCGCCGAGCACGGTAAAATCCTGGGAAAACACATAGACTTGGCGGCCGTTGATCGTGCCCCAGCCGGTGACGACGCCATCGCCGGCCACCTTCTGCTCGGCCATGCCGAAATCCACGGCGCGGTGGGTCACATACATGTCGTATTCTTCGAACGAGCCCTCATCGAGCAGCACCTCGATCCGTTCGCGCGCCGTGAGCTTGCCCTTGGCATGCTGGGCATCGATGCGTTTCTGTCCGCCCCCGAGCCGCGCTTCGGCGCGACGCACCTCGACCTCATTCAAAACTGCGCGCATGATCCCTCCCGGCTTCAGCCTCTTATCGCTACCGCTTGCCGCGCGGTCAAGGAAGCTGGAAAATAGTTGTAGGTCAATAGGCTAGCGGCCGGCAAAACGGGCCCTCTCGCGGCTACCGCAGACTTGACGTCGGTCAAATCCGCAAGCCCGGAGTGCCTGCGGCACCGATGTCCACGCCCCGGACAGCAGCCCCTTATGCGGCAAGATCGGCGCAGACGGCGGCACGCAGATCTTCCGCATAGGCGCCGTTGCAGCCTTCCATGGCATTGTTGGAGAGGCTGACGACCGTCACACCCTGATCCGGCAGGATGAACCAGGTATTGCCGTAAACGCCGCCCCATTGCACCGCACCCGCCGGAAGCGCCGTCATGGCCGCCGCCGGATCGGTGATGATCGCGCCGAAATAGCCAAAACGCTGGCCGGGATTGCCGGGCACATCGCCGATCTGGTTGGAAAGGCCAGCCTCGGCCATCTCGCGGGAAAACAGCGGATCGCCACCCGTGCGGACCGTCTCCAGAAGCCGCATCACATCGCGCGCCGTCCCCGCCATGCCGGCACCGCCGGACTGAAAGGCCCGATCGTTGAAGATGCGGGAGGGTGAAAAGTAGGCTTCAAAGCCGGTATCGTTCTGCGCATGCCAGGGATCGGGCATGCGCACCGGGCCATCGGGTGCATCGGCATAGGCGACCGCCAGCCGCGAAAGATCCGTGACACGGAAACGCGCATCCCGCATCTGCAGGGGCTCAGCCACGTAGCGGACGACGGCATCTTCCAGCGTTGCGCCATGCACCCGCTCCAAGACGGCGCCCAGAACATCGATGCTGGTGGAATAGGCCCATTGTTCACCCGGGCGGAAGGCAAGCTTTGCGCCGCTCAACCGCGAAAAATTTTCCTCCAGCGACACGTTGGTATCGCTAAGCCCCTGATTGACGACGCGATCGGGCGCAAGCCGCTCCAGGCTCGCATCATAGGCAAGGCCGGATGTGTGGGTGATGAGGTGCCGGACACGAAGATCAGCCGGCGTTCCATCCGGATCGAGCGGCACAAACCACGGCAGGTGATCCGCCACCGCATCATTCAGCGTCAGCAGACCCCGCTCGACCATGGCAAGGGCGGTCGCCGCAACGATAGGCTTGGTAACCGAGGCATAGCGGAAGATCGTATCGATGCCGACCGGCACACCGGCCTCGCGGTCCTGATAGCCGACGGCGCGCTCCAGAACGGGCACACCATCGCGAAAGATCAGGACCACCGCACCGGTGATGCGGCCGCTGGCTGTCACCTGGTCGAGAAGACGATGTACACGATCCATGGCCATGGCCGACACTCCTGCAAAAAACTAAGGACGGATCATGTCTCCATGATCCGTCCCTTGAGTTCAAGCAGAGAATGTTGCTCTTAAGCGACGGCGCGGGCCAGTGCGCAACGCGACCAGAGCTGGTGCAGGGCGCCGACCAGATGCTCGATATCGGCATCCGAATGCAAAGGCGTCGGGGTAATGCGCAGGCGTTCTGTCTTGCGCGGCACCGTCGGGTAGTTGATCGGCTGCACATAGACGTCGGAATGATCCAGCAGCAGGTCCGAGATCCATTTGCACTTGGCCGCATCGCCCACCATGACCGGCACGATATGGCTTGGATTGGTCATGTGCGGAATGCCGCGGGCATCGAGCGACGAGCGCAGCTTGCGCACGCGGTCCTGATGGCGGGCGCGCTCGAACGGGCTGTTCTTCAAATGGCGGATTGAGGCGACGGCACCGGCGGCAAGCGCCGGCGGCAGGGCCGTGGTGAAGATGAAGCCGGAGGCAAAGGAGCGGATGAAATCGCACACGGCATGCGAAGCGGCGATATAGCCGCCCATCACGCCAAAGGCCTTGCCGAGCGTGCCTTCAATGATGGTGATGCGGTCCATCAGGCCTTCGCGTTCGGCAATACCGCCGCCGCGCGGACCATACATGCCAACGGCATGCACTTCATCGAGATAGGTCATGGCGCCGTACTGGTCGGCCAGATCGCAGATCTCGCGAATGGGCGCGATATCGCCATCCATGGAATAGACGCTTTCGAAGGCAATCATCTTAGGCGCCTTCGGATCGGCAGCCTTCAGCTTTGCTTCCAGATCGTTCAGATCGTTATGCTTCCAGATGACGCGTTCGCACTTGCCGTGGCGAATGCCCTCGATCATCGAAGCATGGTTCAGCGCATCGGAAAAAATGATGAGGCCGGGGATTTTCTGGCCCAGCGTGCCAAGCGTTGCCCAGTTGGACATATAGCCGGAATTGAAGATCAGGCCGGCTTCCTTGCCATGGAGATCGGCCAGTTCCTGTTCCAGAAGAACATGGTAGTGCGTGGTGCCAGAAATATTCCGGGTGCCTCCCGCACCCGCGCCACAGTGATCGATGGCCTCTTTCATGGCCTCGATCACGGCCGGATGCTGGCCCATGCCGAGATAGTCATTCGAACACCAGACGGTGACGTCCCGCTTGCCTTCCGGCGTATGGCGGGTGGCGCGGGGAAATGCGCCGCGGTGTCTTTCGAGGTCCGCGAACACGCGGTAGCGGCCTTCCTGATGAAGGCTGTCCAGCTCGCCCTTGAAAAATGCCTCGAAATCCATTCTCACACTCCAGAATCTGGCATTGTTTTTCGGTCCTCGGCGCTTTTGCGTCAACCCCGGCGGGTACGATTCCGTACTACCTGCGGCAATTGGACCGTTTTTTTGAATTATTCCAATTTGAATTTATAGAACCATCGATAAGAGAAAGTTGATTTGCATCAAGAGAACGCAAAAAGGGGGCGGCCGAAGCCGCCCCAGTTGCTCGCCTTGGAAGCTTAGCCGGCCGCGATGACGGCGCGTTTGGCCATGACCCGCACCAGATTGGCGCGGTATTCGGCGCTCGCATGCATGTCCGACATGAGGTCCGCCGGGTCGATCGAAGCCGCCTTGGGTGATTCGGGCGACCAGTCGGCCGCAAGGGCCGCCTCGATCGTTTCGGCGCGAAACACGCCGTTCGATCCGGCCCCCGTCACCGCAACCCGCACACCGCCTGCCGCTTTTGCAACAAAGACACCGGTGATCGCATAGCGCGAGGCCGGGTTGCGGAATTTCGCATAGCCTGCCTTTTCGGGCGCCTCGAAGGAGACGGCCGTCACCAGTTCGCCCTCTTCAAGCGCTGTTTCGAAGAGGCCCGTGAAGAACTCTTCGGCCGGAATTTCGCGGCGGTCGGTGATGATCGTTGCCGCAAGTGCCAGCATGGCGGCCGGATAATCGGCCGCCGGATCGTTGTTGGCAATCGATCCGCCGATCGTGCCCATGTGGCGCACATGCGGATCACCGATCATGGCGGCAAGCTCGCAGATGGCCGGACAGACCGCACGAACGGCCGCAGACGAGGCCACATCCGCATGCGGCGTGGCACCGCCGATGCGCACGGTGTGGCCGTCCACGGTGATACCCTTCAGGGCAGCGATATGGCGCAGGTCGATGAGGTCCGAGGGAGCGGCAAGCCGCTGCTTCATCGTGGCGATCAGCGTCATGCCGCCGGAGAGGTAGCGCCCCTCGTCATGAGAGGAGCGCAGGTTGACCGCCTCATCGACCGAGGAGGCGCGGTGGTAGCTGGTGGCATACATGGTCGTAATCTCCCCGTCCCTATTCGGCCGCCTGGCGCATCTGCCCATCCTGCAAGGCACTCCACACCTTGAGCGGCGTGGCGGGCATGTGCAGGTGGTTGATGCCGATGGCGTCGGTGATGGCATTGATCAGTGCCGGCGGCGAGCCGATGGCGCCGGCCTCGCCGCAGCCCTTGATGCCGAGCGGATTGCCCGGGCACGGCGTATTCTGGTGCGAGAGCGTGAAGGAGGGCAGGTCGTCGGCGCGCGGCATGGCATAATCCATGTAGCTTGCCGTCAGAAGCTGGCCGTTCTGTTCGTCATAACGCACCTCTTCCAGAAGCGCCTGGCCGATGCCCTGGGCAAGCCCGCCATGCACCTGCCCCTCGACGATCAGCGGATTGATGATGTTGCCGAAATCATCCGCTGCGACGAACTGCACGATCTCCGTCTTGCCGGTTTCCGGGTCGATTTCGACTTCTGCGATGTAGCAGCCGGCCGGGAAGGTGAAGTTGGAGGGATCGTAGAAGGCGGTTTCCTTGAGGCCCGGTTCCATGCCCGAGGGCAGGTTATGGGCGGTATAGGCGGCGAGCGCCACCTGGAACCACGGCAGGCTCTTGTCGGTGCCGGCCACTTTGACATCGCCGTTTTCGATGACGATGTCGCTCTCATCCGCCTCCATCAGGTGGGCGGCGATCTTCTTCGCCTTCATCTCCACCTTGTCGAGCGCCTTGACGATGGCCGACATGCCGACGGCTCCGGAACGCGAGCCATAGGTGCCCATGCCCATCTGCACCTTGTCGGTATCGCCATGGACGATGTTGACGCTCGCAATCGGCACACCCAATCGATCGGCAATCAGCTGGGCAAAGGTGGTTTCATGACCCTGGCCGTGGCTGTGCGAGCCGGTCAGCACCTCGATCGTGCCAACAGCGTTGACCCGCACTTCCGCCGATTCCCAGAGACCGACGCCGGCGCCGAGCGAACCGACCGCCTGTGACGGCGCAATCCCGCAGGCCTCGATATAGCAGCTCATGCCGATGCCGCGCTTCATGCCCCGGCTCTCCGCCTCGGCGCGCCGGGCGGCAAAACCGTCCCAATCGGCCGCCGCAAGGGCGGCATTCAGCGAGGCATCATAGTCCCCGGCATCGTAATTCATGATGACCGGTGTCTGGTGCGGGAAGCTGCGGATGAAATTCTTGCGCCGAAGCTCTGCCGGCGACAGGCCAAGCTCGCGGGCGGCCACTTCCATGGTGCGTTCCAGGAGATAGGTCGCCTCCGGGCGCCCGGCCCCGCGATAGGCATCGACGGGCACGGTGGTCGTGTATACGGTGCGGACATTGGCGTGGATCGCCGGAATGTCATACTGGCCAGACAGAAGCGTCGCATAAAGATAGGTCGGCACCGCCGAGGAGAAGAGCGACATATAGGCGCCGAGATTGGCGATCGTGTCGACCTTCAGGCCGATGATGCGATGGTCCTTGTCGAAGGCCATCTTCACCTTCGATACATGGTCGCGGCCATGGGCATCGGTGAGAAAGGCTTCGGTGCGGTCCGAGGTCCACTTGACCGGCACGCCGGTTTTCTTGGACGCCCAGAGACAGACGATCTCTTCCGGATAGATATAGATCTTGGAGCCGAAGCCGCCGCCGACATCGGGTGCGATGACACGCAGCTTGTTTTCCGGGGCGACATTATAGAAGGCGCTCATCACCAGGCGCGCCACATGTGGGTTCTGGCTGGTGGTGTAGCAGGTGAAGTGGTCTTCCGCGGCGTCATAGATGCCAAGCGTGGCGCGCGGCTCCATCGGGTTCGGAGACAGGCGGTTGTTCAGGATCTCGATTTCGGTGACATGGGCTGCCTGCGCAATCGCAGCATCGGTTGCGGCCGGATCGCCGATCTGCCAGTCGAAGATGAGGTTGCCGGGCGCTTCCGGATGGATCTGCGGGGCACCGGGCTGAAGCGCTGCCACGGCACTGGTCACGGCCGGCAGCTCCTCGTAATCGACAACCACGGCTTCCGCTGCGTCACGCGCTTCGCCCGCACTGTCTGCCACGACGATTGCCACCGCATCACCGACATAACGCACGATATCGATGGCGAGTGGACGCCAGGCGCCCATCTTCATCGGCGTGCCGTCCTTGGAATGGATCATCCAGCCGCAGATGAGATTGCCAATGCCGTCCGCCTGCAGCTGGCGACCTTCCAGCACGTCGATGACGCCGGGCATGGCGCGTGCGGCCTCGATGTCGATGCCGTTGATTTTCGCATGCGCGTGCGGGCTGCGCACGAAGGCTGCAAACTTCATGCCGGGCACGACCATATCGTCGGTATAACGGCCCTTGCCGGTCAAAAATCGCTTGTCTTCCTTGCGGGCGACGCGCGCACCAATGCCTTCCATTCCCATTATCGTCTCCTCCCGAAACGAGCGAATAGTGAGTAGCGAATAGCGAATAGGGGAGAGGGAACGCGACGGGCCGCCCAGCAGCCGACTATTCGCTACATCCTATTCGCTTCTGTCTATTCAGCCGCCTGGCGCGCTGCGCCCTGCATCTCTTCATTGGCCGCCAGCACCGCCTTGACGATGTTGTGGTAGCCGGTGCACCGACAGATATTGCCGTCCAGCTCGTGGCGGACCGTGTGTTCGTCCAGATCACCGCCATGGCGGGCAATCATGTCGACGGCGGTCATCACCATGCCCGGCGTGCAGAAGCCGCACTGCAATCCGTGATGCGTATTGAAGGCGGCCTGCACCGGGTGCAGTTCACCCTGCCCGGCGATCCCTTCGATCGTGGTGACGGTGGAGCCCGCGGCCTGAACCGCCAGGATGGAACAGCTCTTCACCGAGCGACCATCCAGATGCACCACGCAGGCACCGCACTGCGTGGTATCGCAGCCGACATGCGTTCCGGTCAGCCCCAGTTTCTCGCGGATGAAATGCACGAGCAGCGTGCGATCGTCGCACTCCCCCGACATCGCCCGGCCGTTCACCGTCAACGTCACTTTCGTCATGATGTCCTCCCTGCGCCTCCTCAAGCACTGACGTGTCTCCTCAAACACGTTGCCGCATCATTTGCCTTTTTTGACCGCCGATCAACCGATACTTTTTGCGCAAAGGCGTTTGCGAGAGCATGAGATTGCCACTTTGTTAAATAAAGCTAAAGTGTGCGGCTGGACTTCCAGATCCCGAATCCTACTCTCACCTGCAGCGGGTTAACCCGGCTGGCCGGGAGGGCGAAGACAAGCTTCGGAACGACCAGCGCAAGTGACAATGTGGAGAGAGTAATGAAAAAGGCTTTGGTGCTTATTTTGGTCGGCCTGTCGGTGGCTGGCTGCACGCAGACGGAAAAGGGTGCCGGTATCGGTGCCGGCACAGGCGCCATCATTGGCGGCCTGGCGACGGGCAATGTGCGGGGCGCCGCAGTCGGTGCCGCCATCGGTGGCGTATCCGGCGCGGTGATCGGCTCGGTCTCGGAACAGCCGGGCCAGTGCTACTACCGTGACCGCTATGGCAACCGCTACGTAGACCGTTGCCCGCGCTGAAGCGCCACGCCTTCACCAGGTGAACACGCGATGCCCCGGGCCTGTGCCCCGGGGCTTTTCGGTACAGAATGTGACATAAAATCAGTACCGCCGATTGATTTTTCAGTTAAATTAGCAGAACATGGAACGGGCGATGATGCCCCGCAGGGTGGGACGCCAAACTGAGTACGAGTAACGACATGCCCGGGCCGCGACGCGCAGTGGCGTATCGAAAGGCCGGCGTCGCAGCTTTCCTGGCAGCGATGATTGCGGCATGGCCGGGATTCGCCCCTGAGGCGCTCGCCCTGAAGATCTTCGGCCTGACCCTGTTCGAAAGCGACGAGGACAAGGTCGATGTCATCGACCCCGTCCGTTATACGGCAAGCCTCGACACGACCTCCGCCGACGGCAACCTCAAAGACAGGCTCAACACCGCAACCGCCCTGGTCAACGATGAAAAGCAGCCCGTCTCGGGCGATCTTGGCCTGGTCATCAAGGCGCGCGAAGACCGGGAGCGCCTGGTGGCGGTGCTCTACGAGGAAGCCCGCTATGGCGGCGTGGTGCGCATTACCATTGCCGGCACCGATCTCGACCGCCTGCCGCCCACGCCGAGTTTCGACCATAGCCAACCGGTGCCCGTCACTGTCACCGTGGAGCCCGGTCCCGTCTTCACGCTCGGCAGCATTTTGCTTGAGGGCGATGCCGCAGGCCTTGATCCGGAGGTCTACGATCTCAAGACCGGAGGACCCGCAGGCTCTTTGCGCCTCATCAAGGCTGGCGAGCGCATCGTGCGGGACCTGAAGGCGCAGGGGCGGCCATTGGCACAACTGACCCGGCGCGATGTCATCGCCGATCACGCCACCCACACGGTGGCCGTGACGATGAGCGCCAAAAGCGGACCGATTGCGCCACTGGGCACAATTACCGTCAAGGGATCGCGGGCCGTCTCCTCCGATTTCATCCGGCGCTACTCGCGCCTCGATGAGCGTCAGGATTATTCTCCCGAGCAGTTGCGCAAGGCGGCGGAGCGTCTTCGCGAACTGAGCGCGCTGGCAAGTGTCACCGTGCGCGAGAGCGACACGCTTGCCCCGGACGGTTCCCTGCCGCTGACCATCGAGGTTTCGGAAGGCAAGTTCCGCTATTTTGGTGCAGGCGCCGAATATTCCTCGATCGACGGCGCGGGACTGTCCGGCTACTGGGGCCACCGCAATCTGTTCGGCGAGGCCGAGCAGTTGCGCATCGAAGGCAATGTGTCCGGCATCGGCGCCACGACCGATTACACGACCTTCGACTACACAGCCGGCATCTATTTCACCAAGCCGGGCGCCTACCTGCCCCGGATCACGTTCGATGCAAGCCTTGTGGCCAAACGCGAGACGCCCGATGCCTATACCGCCAACTCGGTCACGGCGCTTGCCAAACTATCCTATGAGCTGAACGACCGCGATACGGTGAGCGGCGGCGGCGAAGTGGCCTGGACCGAGGCTGAGGACGCGTTCGGCCGGAACACATACCTGACATTTTCAACGCCCTTTACCTTCGAGCGCGATGGCCGCAACAATAAGCTGGAGCCGACGGAAGGCTACCGCCTGACGGCCAATGCGACGCCGAGCTATGAGGCCTATCGCGGCACACTCTTCTCGTCTTTCGAAGGCTCGCTCTCGGGCTATCTCGGCCTTGGCGACAGCGACCGGCTGGTGCTGGCCGCGCGTGTGGCCGGCGGCTCGGTGATCGGCGCAGACAGTCTTGTCGACATCCCGACGACGCGCCGCTTCTTTGCCGGCGGCGGCGGCTCGGTACGAGGCTACGCCTTTCGGGAAATCTCTCCTTACAATAGCAACAACGAGGCGCTTGGCGGCAAGTCCTATGCGCTCGCCTCGTTCGAGGCCCGGCTGAAGGTGACCGAAAAGGTTGGGATCGTTCCATTTTTCGACGTCGGCAGCGTCTCGACCGAAATCGTGCCCGATTTCTCCGATATCCGCATGGGCGCCGGCATCGGTGTGCGCTATGCAACACCCTTCGGCCCGTTGCGACTTGACGTTGCTCTTCCGCTGAACCGCTATGATGGCGGCAGCCAATACGGTATCTATGCCGGCATAGGACAATCATTCTGATGTCGCGCAAACGGAAAGTTCAGGATAATCACGTCCCGAAGGAACAAGGATGAACCCGGGTCCATGACATCATCGTCCCGCAAGACGGCTGGAATAGCGCGCGCAGTGCTGCTTTTGGCAGCGCTTCTGCTCGTGGCTGCGCTGGGCTTCGTGATGTTCCTCGGTTTCGTGCCTGCCGGCAACCGTCTGGCGGGGCAGTTTGCCTCCTCGCTCTTGTCCTCGCCGGGCCAGACCATCAGCATGTCCCCGCCGCGCGGCCTGCTGACCGGCCGCCTGAGGATCGACAACCTGACGGTATCCGATGTCAAAGGCGTCTATGCGCAGGCGCATGACATCGATGTCGACTGGTCGCCGTTGTCGCTCCTGAAGCGGACCTTCCACGCAAGAACCATTGCAATCGCCGGCGTCGAGGTCTCGCGTCCGCCCGTGCCGGTCAAGGCGCCGCGCCAGCAGACCCGCCAGAATTCCGGCAGCGGTTTTTCGCTGCCCGTCGCCATCGATATCGACCGCATCAGCCTTCCCGACATCATCCTTGCGCCGGCCGTCACCGGGCGCAGCTTCCAGATTGCGGCGGAAGGCTCGGCGAATGCGACCGGCGAGCGCGTGGCCCTCAAACTGTCGGCCAACCGCAAGGATGCTCCCAATGCGCTTGCCAAGGCTGACCTTGTCTTTGCACCGGGACAGAACGAACTGAAACTGCAGGCTCTGGTGGCCGAGCCGCAGGGCGGGCTTCTGGCGCGGCTGCTGCACCTTCCCGGCGCCCCATCGCTGGCATTGGCGCTGGACGGCCAGGGACCGCTGTCGAGCTGGAGCGGACAGCTGCGCGGCACGGTGAACGGCCAGCCGGTGATCAGCATGGACGGCCGGCACACGCTGACGGCAGAGGGCCGCCATCAATTGCAGATCTCGGGTGGCGGGCAGCTGGCGCAATTGCTGCCGCCAACGCTTCGCCCGCTGTTTGCCGGCCGCACGGATATCAATGTCGGTGCGCTGATCAGCCCGAATGGCCGTATCGAAATCAGCAAGAGCGAGCTTACGACCGGTGCCATGCGGGTTGCCGCCTCCGGCGCGCTCGATCCGTCCGGCGACAACAGCCTGATGGGCAGCGCGACAGCCATCAACGGCGCGGTTGCGATGGAATGGCCACTGGAAGACGAGCCGCTGCGCTTTGCGCTCGACAACCTGAATTTCACACTGACCGGACCGGCCGAATCCTCCCGTTTCAATGCGACGGCCGCCTTGAAGTCCATTTCCACCGCGGATGCGCGTTTCGGACAGGTGCGGGTGCAGGCGGAAAGCGAAGACCTCAATCTGCGCCAGTGGGCCGGCAGCGTCCGCACGCGCCTGTCCGCAGCAGAGGCCAATTTCACCGATCCTGATCTCGACCGGTTGATCGACGGACCGATCCGGCTCGATGCGCCGATCCGGCTTGCGCTGCCGGCCATCGGCCTTGATGCCTCGACGTTCGAAAGCGGCAATATTTCCGGTACCATCAGCGGCGCCTACAACCTATCGCAGCAATCCGTCACCGGCAATGTCCGCATGTCACTCAATCCTGACGGACTGCCGGAGGTGGCAGGGCAGTATCTCGACGGCATGGTCGGGGTTGAGGGTTACATTGACGCCGTCATCGGCGGGCGCATGAGCCTGGAGAACCTCGTCGTCAAGTCGAGCCTGCTGGAAGGTCACGGCAATATTCTGCTGAAGGACGGCAAGCTGGAAGCGCACCTGGCCGGGCGCGCGCCGGATCTTTCCAAGCTGCGGCCGGACGCCAAGGGCGCGGCCGGCTATGACGTGGTCCTGTCCGGACCGATCGAGGCACTTGGCGCCAAGGCCGCCATCAATGCGGCGGAAGCCCGTTTCAGCGGCCATCTGTTCGAGGGCATCAGCCTTGCATTCCAGGGGGTCGTGACGGGCAAGGAGCCCAATGGCGCCCTGCAGGCGACGGGCCGGGTGGATGGCAAGCCGATCAATCTCAAGACCCAGATCCGCCAGAAGGACGAGCTCGTTTCGCTGGGCGACATGCTGCTGGAAGCCGGCAGCAACCGTGTGAGCGGATCTCTGACGTTTTCCCGCGACTATCTGCCCGCCGGCCGGCTGGAGTTTGCGCTTCCGGATGTCGGGCTTCTCACGGCATTTGCCGGCCAGCCGGCAAGCGGCGATTTGTCCGGCACGCTTGATCTCTCCAATTCAAACGGCGTCTTGGCCGCCAAGCTGGACGCATCCGGCCAGTCTCTCACTGCACAGGGTGTTATGCTGGAGAAGCCGGTTCTTGCGCTGTCCAGCAGCAATGTGAAGACGCTTGCGGCCGATGGCACGCTTCGCGCAGCCCGCGTTGCCCTTGGTGCGCAGGCCATTTCCGATGCGGTGGTGACCCTGAAGCAGGACGGGGCGCTGACCGGGCTTGATCTTGCCGCCAGCTATGCCGGGGCGCCGCTTGCGCTTGCCGCACGGGTGGATCGGTCCGACAGCAACGCCATGCTCGTTGCCATGGATCGGTTTTCGGCGGCACCGGGCGGTGTCGATCTTCACCTGAAGGAGCCGGCCTCGCTGCGCATCGCTGGAGGCCGAACCGAAATCGGCTCCGTCAAGCTTGCCGTCGGTGCAGGCACCGTCCTCGTCGATGGCAGCGCCGGCCAGCAGTTGAACATTGCCGTCAGGGCAAGTGACCTGCCGGCACAACTGGCCAATGGCTTTGTCGAAGGACTGGGAGCCTCGGGGCGCATGGGCGGCGCCGCAACGGTCAGCGGAACAGCCGCTTCCCCGATCGTTCGTTACAGCGTCAACTGGGAAGAGGCAGAGCTTGCCGAGACCCGTGCCCGCAGCATTGCCCCGCTATCGATCTCCGCGCGTGGACAGTTCCAGAACGGGACCGTCACCATCGATCACGCCGGCCTCGAGGGCCAGGACGGGCTGGATGTATCCGTAAATGGTACGGTCGCCGTCAACGAGCCGCGCCGTATCGTCATGCAGGCGGAAATCGGCTCGCTGCCGGCAGCGCTTGCCAACAGCCTTCGCCCGCAGCTTGCCGCCAAAGGCACCGTGAAGGGCAGCGGCCGGGTGACCGGCACGATCAGCGAGCCGGTTGCCGATTTCAACCTCGCGCTCGGCGGCGCATCGACGGCTGAAACCCGAAGCGCCGGTCTGAGCGATCTTGCCGGTCAGATGAGCGGCCATTTCGAGCAGCGGCTTCTCAGCATCGGCGACCTGTCGATCTCCGGCCCGCACGGCCTCTCCGTGACGGCCGCCGGCACAGTCGGTCTCGATGGCGGCCAGCCGGTCACGCTTCGCTCCACGCTTACCAATGTTCCGGCCGGTCTGGTCAATGCCGTGCGCCCGGACTTACAGGCTGAAGGCACTCTGTCCGGCACCCTGGCCGCCGGCGGAACGCTTGCGGCACCACAGGCCGATTTCGATCTTCAGCTCTCCGGAGCATCCGCCGAAGCCACCCGGGAAGCCCGTGTCGGCCCACTCACCGTTTCTGCGCGCGGTCGCTATGCCGATCAGCTTCTGACCCTGACAGAGGCCAGGCTTTCCGGCGAAAACGGGCTTTCGGCTGCCGCCAACGGCACGGTTGGGCTGGGCAGCGACGGCGCGCTTGCCCTGTCGGCACAGTTTGCGGCCCTGCCTGCAGCACTTGCCAATCTTGCCCGGCCGGGACTTGCTGCAAGCGGTACGGCGAGCGGGACGATTTCGGCAAGCGGCACGCTCGCAGCACCGGTTGCGACCTATGACGTGACCGTCGCCGATATCGCCACCACCCAAAGCCGAAGCGCGGGCGTCAAGGCGCTGGATCTTCGCGCTCTTGGTCGCTACGAAAACGGCGTATTGACGCTCGAGCAGACGCAGCTCAGCGACCCCTCCGGCCTCTCGCTCACCGCATCGGGCCGGGTGATCCTCACCGGACCGCAGGCGCCGGCGCTCGATCTCAACGCTGATATCCGCGCCCTGCCCGCCAATTTGGCCAATGCCTTCGTGCCGGGCCTCGACGCCGGTGGCGTGATCTCGGGCACCGTGGCATCCACCGGTTCTCCGCAGGCACCGGCCACCCGGTTTGATCTCAAATGGCAGGATGCCCAGACGCGGCAGACACGAAACGCCGCCCTTGCCGGCCTGGAAGTTGCGGCACGCGGCACATTTGCCAACAATATCCTCACCCTTCAGCAGGCGGGCCTGACCGGCCCCTCCGGTCTCGCCGTCTCCGCAAGCGGCACGGTCGGCCTCTCCGGTGACAAGGCGCTTGATGTCTCGGCAACCATCGCCTCGCTGCCGGCAAGCCTGATCAGCGGCTTTGTTCCGGATGTCGATGCAGGCGGCACTTTGTCGGGGACAGCAGCCTTGAGCGGCACGGTCGCGGCACCCGCGGTCAAATACGATCTGCAATGGGCAGACGGCGTCATCCGCCGCCAGGGCGATGCCGGGATCTCCAACCTGACGCTGAAGGCTGCCGGCAGCTTCGAGGGCGGCCGCCTGACCCTCGGCACGACCCGCCTGACCGGACCGCAGGGCCTGTCGATCAGCGCGAGCGGCACCGTCACCACCAATGAAAATGCGCCGCCGATCCTCAATCTGAACGCCGATATTGCCGCCGTTCCCGCACGCCTTGCCAATGCCTTTGTTCCGGGTCTTGGTGCCGCAGGCACAGTGTCCGGCAAGGTGTCCGCCCTGCCCGGCGGAGGTGCAAACGGCGCGCGCTTCGATCTCACCTGGGCCGACGCGGCCCTTGCCCAGACGACGAGCGCCGGGGTTCCGCCTTTCCGCATCACCGCAAACGGCACGTTTGAAAACAATCGGGTCGCCTTCGAAACACAGCTTGGCGGCGCAAGCGGCCTTTCCCTGCGCGGAAGCGGCAGCATAGGGCTTACGGGCAACCGGCCGCTCGATCTGCGCGTCGATGGCACCGTGCCCTTTGCTCTACTTGCCGCGCAGCTCTCCGCGCAGGGACTGGTGCTGGAGGGAAATGCAAATGTGAACGTGGCCGTCGGCGGAACAGCCGCCGCTCCCTCCGTGACCGGCAGGGCCTCGACCTCTGCCGCACGGCTCGTCGATGTGACGCGCAATCTTGCGGTGAACGGCATTGCCGGCTCGGTGGAGTTCAGCCGTGACCGGGCCGTCATCTCTCGTCTGTCAGGCACGTTGTCGACCGGAGGCACCGTCACCGTCAACGGCTCCGTCGGGCTTAACGAGGGCTTTGCGGCAGACCTCGATATTGCCCTTGCCAATGCCACCTATGTCGACGGCAACCTGGTGACGGCAACGGTCAACGGTGCGCTCAACCTGTCAGGCCCGTTGCTGCAAGGCCCGAAACTGTCCGGCAATGTGACGCTGCTGAAAGCCGATATCACGGTTCCCGCCAGCCTTCCCTCGTCGCTGGCCGAACTCAACGTCAAGCATCGCAACGCGCCTGCCGATGTGCGAGCCCTCCTTGCGAGCCTTCAGCCGAAGGAGGGGTCGAAGACCAGTGCCGGGATCGCGCTCGATCTGACGATGACCGCCCGAAACAGCATTTTCGTGCGCGGACGCGGCATTGACGCGGAGCTTGGCGGTTCGCTGACCATTCGCGGTTCGTCCGCCGAACCGGTGGTGACCGGAGGCTTTGAAATGCGCCGCGGCCGGATCATCATTCTGACCAAGCGGCTCGATTTTTCGACCGGCAAGATCACCTTTGGCGGCAGTCTCGTGCCGGTTCTTGATCTGGTGGCGAGCACCGCCTCCGACCAGACGACGATCAATATCACGGTGACAGGACCGGCCAACAATCCGGACATCGGCTTCGGCTCCTCTCCCTCCCTGCCGCAGGACGAGGTTCTGGCGCGGCTGATTTTCGGCCAGTCGATGTCCCGCCTTTCGGCCCTGCAGATCGCTCAGCTTGCCGATGCGGTCACCCAGCTTGCCGGCGGTGGCTCCAACTCCCTCCTGCAGACGCTGCGCAGCGGCCTCGGCGTCGATGATCTTGACATCAACACGGATGAGAGCGGCCAGACATCGGTCTCCGTTGGGCGCTACATCAACAACCGAACCTATTTCCAGCTGGAACAGGGTGGCAGCAGTGGCGGCGCAAAGGCCTCGATCAATCTCGATGTCGGCCGCGGCGTAAAGCTCAAAGGATCGGCCGGAAGCGAGGGCGGCTCTGCCGGCGTGTTCTACGAGCGCGAATATTAAGAGCGTTGACACGTTAGGCGACAGCCCCCTCGGCACGTTCATCAGATCACGCCCCAGCAGCCCCGAAATCTGATCCGCCTTCACGGATATCTGGTGCGTTCACCGGCCTATTAGATTTGACGTATCTTTAACGGACGACAGCTACATTCAGTGCAATTGCTCGTGCGCTGGGCAGTGACCGCTGCAGACGCAGCGCTGTCTTTCGATCCGATAGAGGTAATAGAATGCCCCCCAGTTTCCTGCCGACAAGCAACGCCAGCAACCTGCTTTCAGCGATCGGCCGTTCGCAGGCCTTGATCGAATTCGACCTTACGGGCCGGATCCTCTCGGCAAATGAGAACTTCTGCCGTGCGCTCGGCTATACACTGGCGGAGATCAAGGGAAAGCAGCACGCCATGTTCTGCGAGGGCGCTTATACACGGTCCGAGGATTACAAGAATTTCTGGGCAAAGCTTGCGCGCGGCGAGTTCCAGGCTGCCGAATTCAAGCGTATCGGCAAAGGCGGCAAGGAGGTCTGGATCCAGGCCTCCTACAATCCTGTCACGGTGCGGGGCAAGGTCGTCAAAGTGGTCAAGATCGCGACCGATATCACGGCCGCCAAGCTGAAGGCGGTTGAAGACGCCGGCAAGATCACTGCGATCTCGAAGATCCAGGCCGTCATCGAATTTACACCGACCGGCGACATCCTCACCGCCAACGAGAACTTCCTCACCTGTCTTGGCTACAGCCTCAGCGAGATCACCGGCCGCCATCACAGCCTATTCGTCGAGCCAGCCTTTCGCGACAGCACGGACTATACCACCTTCTGGAAGAAGCTGGCCGCAGGCGAGGCCATTGCGGCGGAATTCAAGCGCATCGGCAAGGGCGGCAAGGCTGTCTGGATCCAGGCCTCCTACAATCCGATATTCGACAGCAACGGGCGCGTCTTCAAGGTCGTCAAGTTTGCCACCGACATTACCGAGCGTGTGCGCGCCGTGGACGATATCGCAGGCGGCCTCACCGCGCTGTCGCAGGGCGATCTGACGCACCGCATCACACAGCCCTTCATCCCGAGCCTTGAACAGATCCGCACCGACTTCAACGAGTCGATGGAGAAACTGCGCCTGGCGATGCAGGTGGTGGGAGAGAATGCCGAAGCGATCGCTGCCGGTTCCGAACAGATCCGTCAGGCATCAGACAGCCTTGCCAAGCGCACGGAACAGCAAGCCGCTGCCGTCGAGGAAACCGCAGCCGCCCTTGACCAGATCACACAGACGGTGGCAACCAGCGCCAAGCGGGCGGAAGAGGCCGGTCAGCTGGTCAGCCGCACCACCGCCGGCGCAACCCGTTCCGGGGAAGTCGTCTCGAACGCCATATCCGCCATGGGGCAGATCGAAAACTCCGCCGGCGAAATCTCCTCGATCATCGGCGTCATCGACGATATCGCGTTCCAGACCAACCTTCTGGCGCTAAATGCCGGCGTCGAGGCCGCGCGTGCCGGCGAAGCCGGCAAGGGCTTTGCCGTCGTCGCCCAGGAAGTGCGCGAGCTTGCCCAGCGTTCGGCAAAAGCCGCCAAGGAAATCAAGGCCCTGATCAATACGTCCAGCCAGCAGGTGCTCCAGGGTGTTTCCCTAGTCGACGAAACCGGCAAGGCGCTGCAATCGATCATCGCAGAGGTAGGCGACATCAACGGCAATGTGGCCGCCATCGTCGAAGCCAGCCGCGAACAGGCAGGCGGCCTCAAAGAAATCAACAAGGCACTGAACCAGATGGACCAGAACACGCAGCAGAATGCGGCGATGGTGGAGGAGTCTTCCGCCGCCAGCCACAATCTGGCACGCGAGGCAGAATCGCTCAGAAATCTGATTTCGCGATTCAGTTTTGGGAAACAATATTCCGCTAAGGTAAGTCTTGCGCGACCCGATGCACGCCCCGTCGCATCCCCGGCACGCTCACTCATGGCGAAGGTTGCACGCACCAATTCCGGTGGTGCCGCGGCCGCTCAGGCATCGGAAAGTTGGGAAGAATTTTGATGGCGACGATGATCAATTCCACAAGCTACAGCGGTGAGATGCTCGAGATCATCGCGTTTCGCCTCCACGATCAGGAATTCTGCGTGAAGACGACGACGATCCGCGAAATCCGCGGCTGGGCACCGTCCACGCCGATCCCGCATGCCCCGTCCGACGTGATCGGCGTGATGAACCTGCGCGGTTCGGTCATTCCGATCATCGATCTCGCCTACAAGCTCGGCATGAAGAGCACGGTTGCCAACGAGCGTTCGGCCATCGTCGTTGCGGAAGTGCACAACATGGTCATCGGCATGCTGGTCGACCGCGTCTCCGACATTCTGACGATTCCGTCCGATCAGGTGCAGCCTGTGCCGGAAGTTTCGGCCTCCTTCGACAAGTCTTTTTCGGAAGGCATCATTGCCAATGAAAACGGCATGATCTGCTTCCTGAACCTCTCCAAGATGTTCAAGGGCAGCGATCTGGAAGATATGGCCGCCTGATTTTTTCAGGCAGCAGGTACGTCTTTGCAGGGGCAGCGCGGGAGACCGCGGCTGCCCTTTTGCATGATCGCCCGCCACGCCGCGCTCCAGACTTCTTGATCTTGGCGGACGGCTGAACTACCAGACGGATCATCTTTCAAAGTTCAGGGACATCCCATGCGCCTGCTCCTCATCCACACCGGCGGAACGATCGGCATGGCAGAAGGGCCGGACGGACTTCAACCGCAGCCGGGTATCGTGGAGGCGGCCGTGGCCGATCGCCTGCCAGAGGCAACGACGCTCCTGACGCATGTGTTCAGCCCCCTCCTCGACAGCGCCGATGTCGGCCCTCAGCACTGGAACGAGATGCTGGACGTGATTTCCGCCCATCCGGACCTTCCCGTGATCATCACGCATGGCACCGATACGATGGCGTTTACCGGTGCGGCCCTGGCTCAGGCTCTGGCAGGCGAGAACCGGTGCATCATTCTGTGCGGCTCGATGGTCCCGCTTGGAGAGGGCGGCGATGCAGAGGAGAACCTGACGCTTGCAATCACGGCCGCCTGTGCGGGAGGCTCAGGCGTCACGCTTGCCTTTGCCGGACGCCTGATGCCGGCAGGCGGGCTTGTAAAGCACGACAGCCATGCCCATGACGCCTTCCGATCGCTGCCGCAGGACGCAGCCGTCCCTCCCCTTTCGCGCCGCTTCGACACCCGCCGCTTCGGCGTACTGACGCTTTCGCCGGGCATGCCGGCTGACCTCATTGCCGCCTCACTCTCCGTTCTCGATGGCGCCGTGCTCAGGGTGTTTGGATCGGGCACCGCCATGAACAATCCGGCGATCCTGTCTGCCCTCCAGAAGGCCGTGGCATCCGGCAAGCGCATCCGGGCCGTCAGCCAGTGCGAGGCCGGCGGCCTGGAGCCCGGCGCCTATGCAGCCGGTGCCGGCCTTTGGAGCACGGGCGTTGAAAACGGTGGACGCCAAACGCCGGAAGCAGCCCTTATTCATCTCTGGCTGAACTGACCGCATCGGCCGGAGGCCGGAAAGACAAAAGGCGGCCCGAAGACCGCCTTTCACATTATGGAGCCATGGCTTTCAGCAGTGATCAACCGAAGATCGCGAGACTGTTTCTCAAGGTTACCCAGACGCCCCAAATAAGCGGAATGCCGACGACGGCCCAGGCAAGGGCAGCCTTCGCATCGAACCCGCCTTTGCCAATACCAAAAGAGCCCGTCGGGCCGGCATTGGCGGCGGCGGTCTTCGCCTGCAGCGCCGCAACCTCCGCATCCGACATGAACCACTTGTCCGACAGCGGCTTGACGAAGGCATTGGCGATGAGACCGACCGCCAGCATGCCGGCAAGGATGTACATCGTGCTGGTATAGAGAGCCGGTCCCGGTGCAACACCCGCGGCGATCTGTGCCTCGCGGATATAGTTCACCACGAAGGGCCCGGCGATGCCGGCCGTCGCCCAGGCCGTCAGCAGCCGGCCGTGGATTGCGCCGACGAACTGCGTGCCAAAAATATCCGCGAGATAGGCCGGGATGGTCGCAAAGCCGCCGCCATACATCGAGAGAATGATGCCGAAGGCGAGCACGAAGAGCGCCTTGGAGCCCATCAGCGCGAGCGTGGGCGCCAGCGCATAGAGCACGATGCCGAGGATGAAGAAGCAGAAATAGGTGTTCTTGCGGCCGAGCTTGTCGGACATCGAGGCCCAGAAGAAGCGACCGCCGATATTGAACAGCGAGAGCAGGCCGGTGAAGCCGGCGGCAATCGCGGCGATCTGCGCCTTCTGTCCGGCATCGAGCTGCGCAAACGCGACACCCGGCTGGCCGATCAACGAGCCCGCAAAAATCTCCTGCAGCATGGGCGAGGCCATGCCGATGACGCCGATGCCGGCAGACACGTTAAGGCAGAGCACGGCCCAGATCAGCCAGAACTGCGGCGTCTTGTGCGCATCGCGCAGATGCACGTGGCGGTGGGTGATCATGTTGCTTTTTGCCACCGGCGGCGTCCAGCCTTCCGGACGCCAGCCGGACGGCGGGATGCGATAGCCGAAGGCGCCGCCCATCATGAAGACGAAATAGACGAGCGCCATCACCACGAAGGTTTGCCACACACCCGGCGAGACATCCGTCTTGAAGTAGGTCATCAGCAGATTGGCAAGCGGTGCGCCGATCATCGCGCCACCGCCAAAGCCCATGATCGCCATGCCGGTCGCCATGCCGCGCCGATCGGGGAACCATTTGACCAGCGTGGACACCGGTGAGATATAGCCGAGACCAAGGCCGATGCCGCCGATCACGCCGGCACCGAGCCACATCAGCCACAGCTGATGCGTCATGACGCCGACCGAGGCGACGAGAATGCCGCCGCACCAGCAGCAGGCGGACACGAAGCCCGCCTTGCGCGGCCCAACCCGTTCCAGCCAGCCGCCCCAGATGGCGGCCGAGCAGCCGAGCAGCACGAAGAAGAGTGTATAAATCCAGCCCAGATCCGCCACGCGCCAGTTGCAGGCGGTTGTGAACAAGGCGCCGGCAAGCGTCAGGCTCGAGCAGCTCGGATCCGTGGCCGGCAGCGCCTTGGAAAGCGGCAGCCAGAACACGCTGAAGCCATAGGCCATGCCGATGCACAGATGGATGGCGAGTGCGGCCGGCGGAACCAGCCAACGATTGAAGCCGGGTCTCGCAATGATGCGCTCCCGGTCGAGGAGGCCGATGCCGGCAAGATCCCCTCCACTTACACCTGCAACTGCCATGGACGAACTCCTCCTCTTGGGCTGTCAGGAAAATGAAATTCATTGCCCGCGCAACGGAAGCGCGGTTTCACACTCCAGAAGACCGACGATCTCCCCATCGGCGGCTTTCTGGTCATGCAAGGCAGAAACGGACCGATCCGGCTTGTTCCGAACCAAGCGTCGTTTACGTGACGCCGGCCGGAACGCTGGGTTCCGACAGGGATTCGCCGGCGACCGGGCCCTTGCCGCCCGGCGCGCCCTTTGCTGCATCCGCGCCGAGACCGACGTCCTCCGTCGTCGGGTTTTCCGGGCGCCTGATCTTTGCCGCAGCCGAAACCACCAGCGGCAGGAAGCCACCGATGCCGGCATCGATCATCTCGAAGAAACGACGCCGCATGCGCGGCTCCCAGAACTTGTTGATGTGGGTCGCAACGCCATCCACGCGTACCGCCTCCGGCTGCGAGCCGAAAAAGGTGGCAATCTGGTTTGCCATGCGGACAAGCTTTTCATCGGTGTGGCTAAGCGACATGGCTGCTTTCTCCCGTCGTCAGACGATCAGGCCTGGTAAAGACTTCGAATTCATCGCCGCGGGCAATGCCGATCAGCGTGATGCCCGCCTCCTCCGCCGTCTCGATGGCAAGCGCGGTCGGGGCGGAGACCGCCACGAGACAGGAGCAGCCGAGCAGCGCCGTCTTCTGCACCATTTCCACCGAGAGACGACTGGTGACGACCACCACGCCGTCCGCGGGCTTGAGACCGGCGCGGATCACGGCGCCGCAGAGCTTGTCCAGCGCGTTGTGGCGGCCGACATCCTCGCGGATCGCGGCGATGCCCCGGCCGGGACGATAGAAGCCGGCGGCATGCACGGCGCGCGTTTCGCGGTTGAGGGTCTGGCCGTCGCCGAGCTCACGCACCGCATCCGCCACCATGGCCGGCGTCAGATGAAGGCGCCCCTCCGGCACGCGGGCCACGGCCCGCGCCGCCTGCTCGATCGATTCGATGCCGCAGAGGCCGCATCCGACCGGCCCCGCCATGCGGCGACGCCGCGCCGTGAGAGCGTCCGCGCTTTGATCCTTCAGCGTCACCTGCACATCGATGCCGGCACCGGCTTCGACCGGTTCAACATCCAGAATATCCGCGGCCGACACAATGATCTCCTCGGCCAGCGAAAAGCCGTAGGCGAAATCAACGAGATCGGCCGGTGTCGCCATCATCACGGCATGGGTGGAACCGCCATAGGAAAAGGCGATCGGCACCTCTTCCGGCACGATGCGATGGCCATCCACCATCTGCCCCTGCCGGAAGCGCCATTCCCGAACCGTGCGGCTGGTGTTTTCTGCCATTAACCTGCCCTACTCCGCCGCTTCCAGCTTGCCGGCAATGCGGCGGGAGCGACGGCTGAGTTCCTCGTAATCCTCCTGCCATTCGGTCGGACCGTTGGAGGGCGAGATCTGCACAGCCGTCACCTTGTATTCCGGGCAGTTCGTCGCCCAGTCGGAGAAGTCGGTGGTGATGACGTTGGCCTGCGTGTTCGGATGGTGGAAGGTGGTATAGACCACGCCCGGCGCCACTCGATCGGTGATCAGCGCGCGCAGGGTCGTCTCGCCGGCGCGGCTTGCGAGCTTCACCCAGTCGCGATCCTTGATGCCGCGCTGTTCGGCATCGTGCGGATGAATTTCCAGCCGGTCCTCCTCGTGCCAGACGACATTCTCCGTACGCCGCGTCTGGGCGCCGACATTGTATTGGCTGAGAATGCGGCCGGTGGTGAGCAGCAGCGGGAAGCGCGGGCCGGTGCGTTCGTCAGTCGCGACATATTCCGTTCGTATGAATTTACCCTTGCCGCGCACAAAGCCGTCGATATGCATGATCGGCGAGCCATCCGGGAACTTTTCGTTGCAGGGCCACTGCACCGAACCCTTCTTCTCCAGATAGTCGTAGGACACGCCGGCAAAGCTCGGTGTCGTTGCGGCGATCTCGTCCATGATTTCGGACGGATGGCCATAGGTCCAGGCCAAGCCCATGGCCTGCGCCAGCTTCTGGGTCACTTCCCAATCCGCATAGCCATTCTTCGGCGTCATGACCTTGCGCACGCGGTTGATGCGACGCTCGGCATTGGTAAACGTGCCGTCCTTTTCCAGGAAGGTGGACCCCGGCAGGAAGACATGCGCGTAATTGGCGGTCTCGTTCAGGAAGAGATCGTGGACCACGACACATTCCATGGCTTCCAGACCGGCGGAGACATGCTTGGTGTCCGGGTCGGACTGGAGAATGTCCTCGCCCTGGATGTAGATGCCCTTGAACGAGCCTTCGACGGCGGCATCCAGCATGTTGGGAATGCGAAGCCCCGGCTCGTTGTTGAGCGTGACACCCCAGAGCTTTTCGAAGGTTTCGCGCGTCGCATCATCCGAGATGTGGCGATAGCCCGGCAGTTCGTGCGGGAAGGAGCCCATGTCGCAGGAGCCCTGCACATTGTTCTGGCCGCGCAGCGGGTTCACGCCGACGCCCGGACGACCGATATTGCCGGTCGCCATCGCCAGGTTGGCAATCGCCATGACCGTGGTCGAGCCCTGGCTGTGTTCGGTGACACCCAGGCCGTAATAGATCGCGCCATTGCCGCCCCTGGCATAGAGACGCGCCGCGCCGCGCAGGTCTTCCGCCGGAACACCGGTGAACTTTTCCGTTTCTTCCGGGCTGTGCTGCGGCTCGGCGACGAAAGCCGCCCAGTCCTCGAATTCGGACCAGTCGCAGCGGGTGCGAATGAAGGCCTCGTCAAACAGGCCTTCGGTGACGATGACATGAGCAATCGCCGTCAGCACCGCGACATTGGTGCCGGGCTTCAGCGGCAGGTGGAAGGCAGCCTCCACATGCGGCGTCTTGACCAGATCGATACGGCGCGGATCGATGACGATCAGCTTCGCGCCCTGGCGCAGGCGCTTCTTGAGCCGCGAACCGAACACCGGATGCCCGTCCGTCGGGTTTGCGCCGATGACCAGCACCACATCCGAATGCTCGACGCTATCGAAATTCTGCGTGCCGGCCGAGGTGCCGAAGGCCTGGCCGAGACCATAGCCGGTCGGCGAATGGCAGACACGGGCGCAGGTATCGACATTGTTGTTGCCGAAGCCGGCGCGGATCAGCTTCTGCACGAGATAGGTTTCTTCATTCGTGCATCGCGACGAGGTGATGCCGCCAATCGATTCCCGGCCGTACTGATACTGGATGCTGCGGAATTCCGAGGCGACATGGGCAAAGGCCTCTTCCCAGGTCACTTCGCGCCAGGGATCGGTGATCTTCTCGCGGATCATCGGGTTGAGGATGCGGTCCTTGTGGCTTGCGTAACCATAGGCGAACCGACCCTTGACGCAGGAATGGCCGCGATTGGCCTGGCCATCCTTCCAGGGCACCATGCGCACCAGCTCCTCGCCGCGCATTTCCGCCTTGAACGAACAGCCGACGCCGCAATAGGCGCAGGTGGTCACCAGCGAATGCTCCGGCTGGCCGATGGCGATCACCGACTTTTCCGTCAGCGTCGCCGTCGGGCAGGCCTGCACGCAGGCGCCGCAGGAAACGCATTCGGAAGAGAGAAAGGCCTCATGCGCGCCGGGCGAGACGCGGCTGTCGAAACCGCGGCCCTCGATGGTCAGCGCAAACGTGCCCTGCACCTCCTCGCAGGCGCGCACGCAGCGCGAACAGACGATGCATTTCGACGGGTCATAGGTGAAATAGGGATTGCTCTCGTCCTTCGGCATCCACTGCGCATTGATCCCGCCCTCGGCAGACCGCGCCTTCACATGGTTCTCGCCCTCATAGCCGTAGCGCACATCGCGCAGGCCGACGGCACCGGCCATATCCTGCAGCTCGCAATCGCCATTGGCGGCGCAGGTCAGGCAGTCGAGCGGATGGTCGGAGATGTAAAGCTCCATCACGCCCTTGCGGATCGCCTTCAGCCGCTCCGTCTGGGTGTGGACGACGATGCCGGGCGCAACGGGTGTGGTGCAGGAGGCCGGGGTGCCGTTGCGGCCCTCCACCTCGATCAGACAGAGACGGCAGGAGCCGAAGGCATCGACCATGTCGGTCGCGCAGAGTTTTGGCACCTGAATGCCGGCCTCCATCGAGGCGCGCATGATCGAGGTGCCCTCGGGCACGGTGATCTGCCGGCCGTCGATGGTGAGCGTCACCAGTTTTTCGGCACGCGAGGCGGGCGTGCCGTAATCGATTTCAGGAACGAGGGGCATGAAGGGCCTCCTGTGCGCAATGGGCGAGAACGCGGGACGAACGGGAGATGAGACCCCCTCTGGCCTGCCGGCCATCTCCCCCACAAGGGGGGAGATAACTCGTGGCGGCCGTGTGCTCCCGGTAGCCAAACGAGTGGGTTAGCGACGGTGCAGCTGCCTTATTCGCTTGCGTTGGGCGGGACGGTGCCGCGCGCCGAGCCCTCCCCCTTGTGGGGAGGGCGGCGAGCAAAGCGAGCGGGAGGGGTCTTTCTCTGACACTCATTCCGCAGCCTCCCTCACGGGGGCCGGCGCAAAATCCTGCGGAAAATGCGTCATGGCGCTCATCACCGGATAGGGCGTGAAGCCGCCGAGGGCACAGAGCGAGCCGAACTTCATGGTGTTGCAGAGGTCTTCCAGCAGCACCTTGTTCTTCTCCGGCTCGATGCCACGGGCGATCTTGTCCACGGTCTCGACGCCGCGCGTCGAGCCGATGCGGCAGGGCGTGCACTTGCCGCAGCTTTCCACGGCGCAGAATTCCATGGCAAAGCGCGCCTGCTTCAGCATGTCGACGCTGTCGTCGAACACCACGATGCCCGCATGGCCAATGAGACCGCCGGCGGCCGTGAAGGCCTCATAATCGAACACAGTGTCGAACAGCGCCGGCGGGAAATAGGCGCCGAGCGGGCCGCCGACCTGCACCGCCTTGACCGGGCGGCCGCTGACAGTGCCGCCGCCGATCTCGTTGACCAGTTCTCCGAGCGTCAGGCCGAAGGCGGTTTCATAGAGCCCGCCATGCTTCAGATTGCCGGCAAGCTGGATCGGGATCGTGCCATGCGAACGGCCGACGCCATAATCGCGATAAAACTCAGCGCCGCGGTCCATGATGACGGGGATGGAGGCGAGCGACATGACGTTGTTGACCACCGTCGGCTTGCCGAACAGGCCCTGCAGCGCCGGCAGCGGCGGCTTGGCGCGCACGATGCCGCGCTTGCCTTCCAGGCTGTTCAGCAGCGAGGTTTCCTCGCCGCAGACATAGGCGCCGGCACCCATGCGCACTTCCATGTCGAATGCGTAAGCCGACCCCAACACGGACGGACCGAGAATGCCTTCCCGGCGGGCGATGGCGATCGCCTCTTCCATGATGGCAATGGCATGCGGATATTCGGAGCGGGTGTAGACATAGCCCTTTGTGGCGCCGACCGCGATGCCGGCAATCGCCATGCCCTCAATCAAGACGAAAGGATCGCCCTCCATGATCATCCGGTCGGCGAAGGTGCCGCTGTCGCCCTCGTCGGCATTGCAGACGATGTATTTCTGGTCGGCCGTCGCGTCCGCGACCGTCTTCCACTTGATGCCGGTCGGGAAGCCTGCGCCGCCGCGACCGCGCAACCCGCTGTCGGTGACCTGCTTGACGATGTCGGCTGGCGGCATGGCCACGGCCTTTTGAAGACCCGTGAGGCCCTTGTAGTGCCGGTAATCCTCCAGCGACAGAGGATCGGTGATACCGCAGCGGGAGAAGGTAAGCCGTGTCTGGTTCTTGAGGAAGGGAATCTCGCTGGTCAGCCCATGACAGAGCGGGTGATCGCCGCCGGCAAGGAAGCCGGCCTCGAACAGCGACGGCACGTCGGCAGCCCTGACGGGGCCATAGGCGACGCGACCGTGATCAGTGCGCACCTCGACCAGCACTTCCAACCACAGCATGCCGCGCGAGCCGTTGCGGACGATGTGCACATCGCGATTGCGGGCCTTTGCCTCGCGCTCGATCGCGGCGGCGACCTTGTCGGCACCGACAGCAAGCGCTGCCGCATCGCGGGGAACGAAAACAGTGATGGTTTCGGGCACGCTCATGCACGCACCTCCGCGACAATATCGTTCAGACAGTCTTCGTCGAGACGCGCATAGAGTTCACCGTCGAACATGGCTGCCGGCGCCTGGGCACAGAGCCCGAGACAGAAGACCGGTTCGAGCGTGACCGAGCCATCTGCCGCCGTTTCATGCCAGCCGAGGCCGAGCTTCGCCTTCGCCCGCTCGGCCAGCGCATCGCCGCCCATTGACTGGCAGGCTTCGGCGCGACAGAGTTTTAGCGTGTGGCGGCCGGCCGGATGATCCTTGAAATCATGGTAGAAGGTGACGACGCCGTGCACCTCGGCGCGCGACAGGTTCAGCGCCTCAGCAATGATCTGCTTGGCGCCCTCGGGAATATAGCCGAATTCGGCCTGCACCTTGTGCAGGATCGGCAGCATCGGACCTTCCAGATGCCGACAGTCCTCGATGATGGCCGCAATACGGGTTGCCTCATCCACGGCAACCACCCGAACATTCATGGTCAGTCCTCCCAAACCGACACCCGGCACGCTTCCGGCACAAATCGCCGGTTGCTGTCATGGATCGCAAGCGATCCGGGCGCCGTCATCCGAAACGGCAACGCTGCCTGTTCGTGAAGGATGACGAAGATGCATACATCAGGTCAATATCGCCGTCTCGTTGTGCGATAGAAAAAAACTATCAAACGCGGATGCTGCAACGCGGGATCGCGCCTCGTGCATCAGGGCGGAGACGAGCGGCGTGTGTGGTTCGCGATGCGTGGCAACGAGGCCCACCAGATGCTCGGCCTCCGGCTCGCTGATCGGGATCATCCGGATCTCCTCGGGAAAACCGAAGGATTCCGCAACGTTACGCGGCATGATCGAGGCCCACTGGCCGGTGCGGATATGGGAAAACAGCACGATCATGGAGTTGGATTCGAGCGTCGGCTTGGCCCGGACCCCGGCTTCGGCCATGTGCTTGTTGATGATCCGGCGGTTCTGCATGTCCGGGGTCAATAGACAAAGCCGAAGATCCGAGACTTCCTTCCAGGTCACGCTCTGACAATCCGCAAGCGGCGTGCCGGCAGCGGCAATCAGGTGATAGCGCTCTGAATACAGGGGAACTGTCGTGACGCGGCCAAGCGGTTCATTGTCGAGATAGGTGATGCCGGCATCGATCTCGAGATTTTCCAGCTGGCTCAGAACCTGCAGCGAGGTGCGCGACGTGACGGAAAAGGTGACGTTCGGATGCCGGGCCTGAAAGGGTTCGGTAAGCCGCGGCACCATGGCAAGCGCGGTCGGGATGACCGCCAGCCGGATATGGCCGGCAAGGCCCTTGCGGGCGGCGCGCATTTCCTCACGCATGGTGCGGGTATCGCCGACGATGCGGCGCGCCCATTCCAGCACGCGCTGCCCTTCCGGCGTCAGCCCCTGGAAACGCGAGCCGCGCACCACCAGCACCACGCCGAGCTGATCCTCCAGTTGGCGGATCGCGGCCGAGAGCGTCGGCTGCGAAATGCCGCATTCTTCCGCCGCACGGCCGAAATGACCGGCCCCGGCAAGCGCAATGAAGAATTCCAGCTTGTCGATCATGGCGCCCTCGCGGAAAGATTTGGGCGCCGACATTCCCTGTCGGCACTCGCACCCTCTCTTGTGGCCAATTGCGGGGGCAAAGGTCAACCATTGGCCCGGATGGCAACCGACGCGGTATACGAAAGAGGCACGACAAAGTTGTCTCGTTCGCTTCCTGCCCTAGATGCGAACATCGGGGCGCGGCGTCTCGACTTTTTCGGAGGCAGTGGCGGGAGGAACCGTGACGATAAAGGATACATTCTCATTCCTGGAAGGCGGCGGTGCTTCGGCCGCGCTGATCCGCGATACCAAGTGGACGTCCACACCGCTTGGGCCGCTCGAGACCTGGCCGATTTCGCTGCGCACCATTGCTGCCTCCATTCTCACCTCGGCCTTTCCAGCCGCCATTGCCTGGGGGCCGCAACTGATCACCCTCTATAACGACCCGTTTCGCCCGATCCTCGGTGGGAAACCGGAATCCATGGGAAGGCCATTTTCGGACGTCTGGTCGGACGTCTGGGATACAATGGGGCCGATCGCCGCCGCAGCGCAGGCGGGCAAAGCCTCCTATAGGGAAGACGTGCCCTTGACGGTGTCGCGCAAAGGCTATCCAGAAGAGGCCTGTTTCACCTTCTGCTACAATCCTTTGCGCGACGATGCCGGCCAGATTGCCGGACTTCTGGCGACCGCAATCGAGACAACGGAGCGGGTGGCGAGCGAGCGGCAGGCCCGGCTGATGACGTCGGAACTGCAGCACCGGATCAAGAACATGTTTGCGACGGTCAATTCGATCGTCAGCCAGACCCTGCGCTCGGAACGGCCTCTTGCGGAAATCCGACCGCTGCTCCTGCAGCGGCTTTCCGCGATTGCGAGCGCCCATGCGCTCCTCACCGAAACCGGCAAGGGCGACGTGCTTGTGCGCCAGGTTCTGGACATCGGCCTTGCCCCGCACCGGATGACGGCCGAGCGCATCCTGATGAGCGGCCCTCAGGTGATGCTCAATGAAAAGCAGGCGCTTTCGCTGTCGCTCGCCATCAACGAACTGGCGACCAATGCCATCAAATACGGCGCGCTGCATGCCGATAACGGGACAGTGGCGATTACCTGGGAGGGTGACGGTCTTGGTCGCTTCCGCCTCACCTGGCAGGAAAATGGCGGCCCTACGGTCGCACCTCCTTCGCGCCGCGGCTTCGGGACAACGCTGATGGAGCGTGTCGTTCCGCATGATTTCGGCGGAACAGCCCTGCTCGCCTATGTTCCGTCTGGCCTTCGCTACACCTTGTCGACCGATCAGCTGCGCCATGGCTGAGATCAGAGGCGGATCGAGCCGGTCCGCTCCTTGATGATGTGAGCGCTGCGGGCGAGCGCCTTGTGTTCCCCATCATCAAGATCCGGGAAAAGATCCGCCAGCACACCCGCCGCCCCGATGACGCGCGGCACAGACAGCGCAACGTCGGCCACACCTTCCACAAGCTGTGTCACCATGGATACCGACAGGACTGCCCGCTGATCGAGCGCGATTGCCTTGACGATCCGTTGCAGGCCGGCGCCGATGCCATAATAGGTGGCGCCCTTGCCTTCGATGATGCGATAGGCGGCGTTGCGCACGTTGTCGTCGATCAAGGCGCGGATCTCCGCTGTCAACGGCTTGCCCACCTGTTCGGCAAAGGAGGCGACGGAGACGGACCCGGCCAGGGCATTCGACCAGGTCAGCACTTCGCTGTCGCCATGCTCACCCAGCACATAGGCATGGACGGACTGAGCGGAAATGCCAAGTTGGCGCCCAAGCAGCGTGCGAAACCGCGCCGTATCAAGGATCGTGCCCGAGCCGATCACCCGCTGCGGCGCAAGGCCGGACAGGCGGGTGGCAATATCGGTCATGATATCGACGGGGTTGGAAGCGACCAGAAGAATGGCGTCAGGCGCCACGGACAGCACAGACGTCACGATGCTTCGAAAAACATCGGCATTGCGCTCCAGGAGGGAGAGCCGGTCTTCGCCGGGTTTCTGGCTGACACCGGCGGCGAGAATGACCACGCCTGCCCCTTCCAGCGCCTCATAACCGCCGGCCGTCACCTTGGTGGCGGAATGAAAGGGCGTGGCGTGGGCGATATCCTCCGCCTGCGCCAGCGCAAGCGAGCCGTTCTTATCCACCAGCACCACTTCGCTTGCCGTGCCCGTCAGCGCCAGCGCATAGCCTGCCGTACTGCCGACCATGCCGGCGCCTACGATCCCCACCTTCATGCGCAACTCCTGTTGAATGACAGGACCACTCTACACGTTCAGGGCAAGGCGGAAATTGATTTAAGGCAAGGCATGGCCGCCGCTCCCTTGCGGGGCCGCCTCCTCAGAGGCGCGTGGCTGCAAGCCGCTCCTCATCCAGGTGCACGCCGAGCCCCGGCGTTTCGCCAAGGTCCAGCCAGCCATTGCGGTGCTGCAAGGGTTCTGCCATCGGAAAATCACGGCGGGCCTCGCTCCACTCCGGCCCGTCATAGGGATATTCGAGGAAGGGCGCATCGCCGACGCCCGCCGTCAGATGCGCATTCGCCAGCACGCCGATGCCATTGGTCCAGCTGTGCGGGGTAAAGGTCATGCCCGCCTCGCGCGCCTGATAAACCAGACGCCGGCAGCCGGTAATGCCCCCCACCAGCGCCACGTCGGGCTGGATGACATCGAGCGCCCGCTCCTCGATGATCTGGCGAAACTCGCTCAGTTCCCGCGTCATCTCACCGCCGGCGATGCGCACCGCCGTTGCTTCTTTGAGAAGCCGCATGCCCTTCAAATCGGCGCGGTGCAGCGGCTCCTCCATCCAGTAGATGTCCAGCCTTTCCAGTTCTCGCGCCACCATGAGCGCGTCCTTGAAGGTCCAGGCAAGCGTCGTATCCCAGGGCATGCGCCAGCCCTGATTGCAGTCGACCATCAGTTCAAGCCGAGAGCCCAGCCGGGCGCGGATTGCTTCCAGGGCCTTCACATCCTCGCGCCAGCTCGCCCGCCCGCCGGCGGAGGAGGAAAAGCGCACCTTCATGGCTGAAAAGCCTTCCTCCAGATAACGTTCCGCCTGATCGGCCATGGCAGAGGCATCGCGCAGCACGCCGGAGGACGCGTAAAGCCGCACCGTGTCTGCCCGCCCCCCCAGCATGCGCCAGACCGGTTCTCCGGTGATCTTTCCCGAAAGGTCCCAGAGCGCCAGATCCAGCGGCCAGCAGCGGCCATAATGAAAGTTGATATGGGAGAGCACTTCGTAGTGCCGCTCCAGATAGCGGGGATCATGCCCGACAAACAGGTCTTCGTGCCCTTCGAAGCCCTTCATCAGATCACCGGAACCAATGCCCTCGCGACCATCCGTGTCGCGCACGCGCACCACGGTGGCATCGAAATGATGCCGGGGGCGGCCATCCCAGCTCGCCTTGAACGGCGGATCGAGCGGCAGGCGGTGATGGCTGATCTCGATCGAGGCAATCTTCATCGCACACCCACCTTAACTGAACTGCTGCCAGATCGTCTTGAAATCACAGTATTTGTCGATGGCGTGCACCGAGCGGTCCCGCCCGAAGCCGGACTGCTTGAAGCCACCGAAGGGGGTGGAGAAACTGGCCATGTCATAGGTATTGATCCATACCGTGCCGGCATGAAGGTTTTCCGAAAACCGATGCGCCCGGTTCATGTCGCGCGTAAACACCGCACCCGCCAGGCCATAGATCGTGTCATTGGCGATGGCGAGCGCCTCTTCTTCCGTCTCGAAGGACAGCGAGCAAAGCACCGGTCCGAAGATTTCGTCGCGGGCAATGTTCATGTCGTTCGTTACGCCCTTGAGGACGCCGGGAGACACATAATAGCCACCGGTTTCCGACAGCACGCGCTCGGCCCCGAACACGCGACGGGCCCCCTCCTTCTCACCGGCGGCAATCATGGACAGCACCTTGTCCATATGCGCCTCCTCGATCAGCGCGCCGATCTGGGCTTCTGGATCGAAGGGATGTGCAAGGATGATCTCGTTCTCGGTCACCTTGCGAATGCGCTCGATCAGGTCCGCCTCGACCGACCGCTCGACGATCAACCGGGTGGCGGCATGGCAGGTTTCGCCGGAATTGTAGAAACAGCCCCAGGCGGCGGCTGATGCCGCGAGATCCAGATCCGCATCGGCAAACACCACCAGTGGCGACTTGCCGCCAAGCTCCAGCGCCACGCGCTTGACGTTGGATTGTGCGGCATAGGTCATGATCAGCTTGCCGACCTCGGTCGAGCCGGTGAAGGCGATCATGTCGACATCCATATGGCAGGCGAGCGGTTTGCCTGTCTCCTCGCCAAAACCGGTCACGACATTGAAGACGCCTGCCGGAAGCCCTGCTTCCACCGCAAGTTCCGCAAGCTTCAAGGCCGACAGCGAGGATTGCTCTGCCGGCTTCAGCACGACGGAATTGCCGGCAGCAATGGCCGGTCCGATCTTCCAGGCATCGATGATCATCGGGTAGTTCCACGGCGTGATGGCCCCGATGACGCCAAGCGGCACCTTGCGCACCAGCGCCCGCGACATCGGCCCGGTCGGCGCAATCTCGTCATAGAGCTTGTCGATCATTTCCGCGTAGAACTGGATGCCGTCGGCGCACAGCCTCACATCGACATTGAGCGAGGCAAGCACCGGTTTGCCGACATCCAGCGTTTCAAGCAGCGCCAGTTCCTCGCCATTGCGCCGGATGAGATCGGCCCAGGCGAGCATGATCCTCTTTTTGTCCGACGGATCCTTCTTGCGCCAGACGCCGCTCGAAAAGGCTAACCGTGCAGCGCTCACGGCAGCATCGACATCGGCCGCATCACCGCGGGCAAGACTTGCCCCTAGGCGACCGTCCATCGGGCGGGTGCGGGTAAAGGTCTTCCCCGAGAGAGCAGCACGAAAACCGCCGTCGATGAAATGCCGCCCCTCCGGCACCGTGCGTGCATCGAGCGCTTCCCAGTCGGCACGGGTCCTGGTCATCAAAGTGTCCTCGGCAGGGCCATCAGGCTTTCGGCAAAACGGTCGAGATCGGCATCCGTGACCTCGAAAATGGTCGCCCGGCGCATAGGCTGGTTTTCCGGCGCTTTCATTTCAGCAGCGAGATCCTCAGCCGTGAAGGCGGCAAAGGCGGCCGGAAGCGCCCGCCGGATGCCGCAGCGATCCATCAGGTCCGAGATAAAGGCCGGCAAGTCTTGTATCTGCTCCAGACCACAGGCGCGGGCCGCGGCCTGCAGATCGGGTGTTTCCGTTTGAACGAGCCAAGGCAGCGTTGCCTCGAAGGCGAGTGCCGTCGCAAGCCCGTGATGGACCGGCGCAAGGCCCGCAAGCGCATGGGACATATTATGCGCAATCGCCGTACCGCAATTGTCGATGGCAATTCCGGCGTAGCAGGAACCCAGGAGCAGCTTTTCCCGCGCCGGCAGATTGCTCGGGTCTGCGACGGCGACGGGCAGGCCTTCAATGATCAACCGCATGGCCTGATGCGCATAAAGGGCCGCACCGGCATGGGCGTTGCGGTTCGTGGCCGCTTCAAAGGCATGGATGAAGGCATCCATGCCGCACCAGGCGGTAAGCGACGGCGGCAGTGTCACGGTCAGCTGCGGATCGAGGATCACCTGATCGGCTTTTGTCTCCGCCCCCCAGATCCAGAGCTTCTTGCCTGTTTCGCCGGTGAAAATCGTGGTAGCGGAGGTTTCCGATCCGGTGCCGGCCGTCGTCGGCACGAGGATCTTCCTCAGCGGGTTCTTAGGCAGCGGATTGGCCGCCAGCGCATAATGCAGCGGATCCTTTCCGGAGGCGGCGCAGCAGGCGGTAATCTTGGCGATATCCAGCGCCGAGCCTCCCCCTATGCCGATCACCAGCTGGCAGCCTTCAGCGGCCGCAACAGCCGCCCGCAGATGCGAAAGTTTCGGCTCGCCGGAAAACTCTGAAAAAATACGCGACCGGATACCGACGGAGGAAAGATCCGCAACGAGCGCTTCGGCAAGTCCGCCTCGCGCGAGAAAGCCATCGAGGACCAGCAAGGCGCACTCGACAGGCCCCAACGCTCTGGCAAGCATAGCCACTTCGCCCACCGCGCCGGCGCCAAAGTGAATATCGGGAATGAAGGCGGTGGAAAAGCGCATGGGGCACGAGCATCCGTTACGAAGAACAGCACTCTGCATCACAAGACCAGATCTTCAAATCCGGTGAATAATCGGGCAGTTTCATGACTTGAGATCATGGAGGATGCGATGCTGGACAAAATTCCGCTGGAAGCGTTTCGCGTGCTGGATGCGGCCTGCCGCCATATGAATTTTTCAGGCGCCGGGCGCGAGCTGCACATCACCCAGGCCGCCGTCAGCCGGCGCATCAAGGGGTTGGAAGACCAGCTCGGCACGCAACTCTTTACCCGTCGTGGCCGCAATCTTGCACTGACCCCTGCGGGGGAACGGCTGGGGCAAAGGGTGCGCGCAACGCTCGACTATCTCGATGAAAGTCTCGAACCGTTCCGGGGCGGACAAAGCGAAATCATCTCGATTGCCGCGAGCGGATCGGTTTCGCATCTCTGGCTTGCCAAGCGGCTGCGCGATTTTTCCCATGCCAGTCCCACCGTGTCTGTGCGGCTGCTGACGACGGATGCGCCGGCGGAACTTGCATCGGAGGCCAACGACCTCGTCATCCTCTATGCCAGTGGCGACCACCCCCGCTGGAACCTCAGCCTGCTGATCCCGGAGGTTCTGGTGCCTGTCGCATCGCCGACGTATCTGGCACGGCGGGGCTTTGATCCGCATGCCGTTTCTCCAGCCGAAATCGCGGGGCTCGATCTCATCGATTACGAGCGTTTCAATGCCAACTGGATTTCGTTTCGACAGTGGTTTTCCCGCATGCAGCTTTCGCCACAGATGAAGGTGCAGCCACGACTGTCCTTTTCCACCTATTCGATGGCCGTCGATGCGGCGATCCGCGGCGAAGGCGTAACACTGGGCAGCCTCGGCCTCATTGCGGAGGAACTGGTGTCCGGTGCGCTGGTCACGCTTGGCTCGCATCGGCTGGAAACGGGGTATGGCTATTATCTCGGCATGCCGCGTACCCGGCCGTTGCCTGCGGCTGCCTTGCAACTGCACCAGCATCTGCTGTCGGGCCTTGCTCCGTCTGATATCGCGTAGCGACAAGAGGAGATGACGGACACGAAAAAGGCGGCTGAAGCCGCCTTGAACCGTTCAAGCGCGAGGTCGTCTCAGTCCGGATGAACCGCGTTGTGCAGATGCGTCATGTCGGCGAGCATGTGCTCGAAGCGCGTGCGATGCTCGTCCGTCGGTGCGCCGGAGATATCGGCGCGCAAGGCTTCGATACGGCTCTCGAACAGGCTGCGATCGGCTTCTGCCTGCGGCACGGCCGATTCCGCCAGCAGCGTGCAGGCGGTCGGCGTGATATCGGCAAAACCGCCGAACACGACGTATTTGTGAACCTGGCCCGCAGCATTCTTGACCGTGACCACGCCCGCCTTGATCGTCGTCATGGTCGGGGCATGCTTGGCAAGCACGGTCATTTCACCCAGCGTTGCCGGGAGGATGACTTCCGTCACCTGTTCGGAAACGAGGAGGCGCTCGGGCGAAACCAGTTCAAATTTGAAAGCGTCGGCCATGACGGTCCACTTCTTCAAGGCGTTATGCGGTAAGGAACGGCGCACGAGGGCGCGCCGTTCCATCGATCAGTGTTAAGCGGCAGCGGCCAGCTTCTTTGCCTTTTCCATGGCTTCCTCGATGGAGCCGACCATGTAGAAAGCTGCTTCCGGCAGATGGTCGTAGTCGCCATTGACCAGGCCCTTGAAGCCCTTGATCGTGTCTTCCAGCGAAACCAGCTTACCCGGCGAACCGGTGAAGATTTCAGCCACGTGGAAGGGCTGCGACAGGAAGCGCTCGATCTTGCGGGCGCGGGCAACCGTCTGCTTGTCTTCTTCCGACAGTTCGTCCATGCCAAGGATGGCGATGATGTCCTGCAGGGCCTTGTAGCGCTGCAGGGTCGACTGAACCTTACGGGCCACTTCGTAGTGCTCTTCGCCGATGACCATCGGGTCGAGCATACGCGAGGTGGAGTCGAGCGGGTCAACGGCCGGGTAGATACCCTTTTCGGCGATCGAACGCGACAGAACCGTCGTTGCGTCCAGGTGGGCGAACGAAGTTGCCGGTGCCGGGTCGGTCAAGTCGTCGGCGGGCACGTAGATGGCCTGAACCGAGGTGATCGAACCCTTGGTGGTGGTGGTGATGCGCTCCTGCAGGGCGCCCATGTCGGTGGCAAGCGTCGGCTGGTAACCCACGGCCGACGGGATGCGGCCGAGCAGAGCCGACACTTCGGAACCGGCCTGCGTGAAGCGGAAGATGTTGTCGACGAAGAACAGAACGTCCTGGCCCTTGTCGCGGAAGTCTTCAGCGATGGTGAGGCCGGTCAGCGCGACGCGGGCGCGGGCACCCGGGGGCTCGTTCATCTGGCCGTAGACCAGGGCGCACTTCGAACCTGCGGCAGAGCCGTTGTTTTCATGCGGATCGACGTTCACCTTGGACTCGATCATTTCGTGGTAGAGGTCGTTGCCTTCGCGGGTGCGTTCGCCCACGCCGGCAAATACCGAGTAACCACCGTGCGCCTTGGCGACGTTGTTGATCAGTTCCATGATGAGAACCGTCTTGCCGACGCCGGCGCCGCCGAACAGGCCGATCTTGCCGCCCTTGGCGTAAGGCGCCAGAAGATCGACGACCTTGATGCCGGTGACGAGGATCTGCGAATCCGTTGCCTGCTCGACATATTCCGGAGCCGGCTGGTGGATGCCGCGACGGGCTTCCGTCGGGATCGGGCCAAGTTCGTCAACCGGTTCGCCGATGACGTTGATGATGCGGCCGAGAGTCTCGTCGCCGACCGGCACCGAGATCGGTGCGCCGGTGTTGACCACCTTCTGACCGCGAACCAGACCTTCGGTCGAGTCCATGGCGATGGTGCGCACGACGCTTTCGCCGAGGTGCTGGGCTACTTCGAGAACCAGGCGGTTGCCGTTGTTGTCGGTTTCCAGCGCGTTCAGGATCGAGGGCAGTTCGCCGTCGAAGGCGACGTCAACCACGGCGCCGATGACCTGCGTAACGCGGCCAACGGACGTGCTCGTGGACGTCGTGGAGGTATTCAGGGTCGCTGCTCTAGCCATGTTGTCTTACCCTTCTTTCTTGGGCATTCAGAGCGCTTCAGCGCCCGAAATGATTTCGATAAGTTCCTTCGTGATCTGCGCCTGACGCTGGCGATTGTAGGACAGCGTCAGCTTGTTGATCATGTCGCCGGCATTGCGCGTTGCGCTGTCCATTGCGGACATCTGCGCGCCGTAGAAGGAAGCGTTGTTTTCCAGCAGTGCGCGGAAGATCTGCAGCGCGACATTGCGCGGCAGAAGGTCTTCCAGGATTTCCTGCTCGCTCGGCTCGTATTCGTAGAGTGCGGCCGCTGCCGGCACTTCCGTCTCGGCAAACTTCGCCGGGATGATCTGCTGGGCCGTCGCGACCTGCGAGATCACCGAGGCAAACCGCGCATAGAACAGCGTCGCGACATCAAACTCGCCGGCCTCGTAGAGAGACAGGACGCGCTGCGCAACGTCGCTGGCATTGGCAAAACCAAGCTGCTTGACTTCGCGGAACGTCACGTAGTCGATGATGTTATCGCGGAAGGTACGGCGCAGAACGTCGTTGCCCTTGCGTCCGACGGTCAGGATCTTGACGGTCTTACCTTCGGCCAGAAGCTTCAGCGCATGGTCGCGGGCGAGGCGAACGATGGAGGAGTTGAAGCCCCCGGCCAATCCGCGTTCCCCCGTTGCGACGATGAGCAGGTGCGTCTGGTCACGGCCCGTGCCGGACAGCAGGAGGGGAGCCTCCGGGCTGTCCTTGTAGGCAGCACTGAGGCTGGCCAGAACGCGATCCATCCGTTCGGCGTAGGGGCGAGCGGCTTCCGCTGCCTCCTGCGCACGGCGCAGCTTCGCCGCGGCGACCATTTTCATCGCCTTGGTGATCTTCTGCGTCGCCTTGACGGAGGCGATCCGGTTCTTCAGATCCTTAAGTGAAGGCATCCGTTATCGGTCCTTGAGCTTATCCGTTCAGGCGAAAGACTTGGAGAAAGACTCCAGCGCAGCCTTCAGCTTGGCGCGGGTATCGTCGGATACCTGCTTTTCCGTGCGGATCGCATCCAGCACGGCCTTGCCGTCGTTGCGCAGATAGGTGAGCAGGCCCTGCTCGAACTTGCCGACCTGGGCAACCGGGATCTTGTCCAGGTAACCGTTCACGCCGGCGAAGATCACGGCAACCTGCTCTTCCGTCTTCAGCGGCGAGAACTGCGGCTGCTTCAGGAGTTCGGTCAGGCGTGCGCCGCGGTTCAGGAGGCGCTGCGTGGAGGCGTCAAGGTCGGAGCCGAACTGCGCAAAGGCCGCCATTTCGCGGTACTGCGCCAGCTCACCCTTGATGGAACCGGCAACCTGCTTCATGGCCTTGATCTGAGCGGCAGAACCAACGCGCGACACCGAGAGACCCACGTTCACGGCCGGGCGGATCCCCTGGTAGAACAGGTCGGTTTCGAGGAAGATCTGGCCGTCGGTGATCGAGATCACGTTGGTCGGAATGAAGGCCGACACGTCGTTGCCCTGGGTTTCGATGACCGGCAGAGCCGTCAGCGAGCCGGCACCAGCCGCATCGCCCATCTTGGCGGCGCGCTCGAGAAGACGCGAATGCAGGTAGAAAACGTCGCCCGGATAGGCTTCGCGGCCCGGCGGGCGGCGCAGCAGGAGCGACATCTGGCGGTAGGCAACGGCCTGCTTGGACAGGTCGTCATAGGCGATCAGCGCGTGCTGGCCGTTGTCGCGGAAGTATTCGCCCATGGCGCAACCGGCAAACGGAGCCAGATACTGCATCGGCGCCGGATCGGATGCGGTTGCCGCAACAACGATCGAATACTGCAGGGCGCCGCGCTCTTCGAGCACCTTGACGAACTGCGCAACCGTCGAGCGCTTCTGGCCGATGGCGACGTAGACGCAGAACAGCTTGTCGCCGTCCGGGCCGTTGTCGTGGATCGGCTTCTGGTTGAGGAAGGTATCCAGGATGATGGCGGTCTTGCCGGTCTGGCGGTCACCGATGACCAGCTCGCGCTGGCCGCGGCCAACCGGGATCAGAGCATCGATGGCCTTGATGCCGGTGGACATCGGCTCATGCACGCCCTTGCGCGGAATGATGCCGGGAGCCTTGACGTCAACGCGCGAACGGCGCGCCGTGTTGATCGGGCCCTTGCCATCGATCGGGTTACCGAGCGCGTCGACGACGCGGCCGAGCAGTTCCGGACCAACCGGCACTTCCACGATCGCGCCGGTCCGCTTGACGGTGTCGCCTTCCTTGATGTCACGGTCGGAGCCGAAGATAACCACGCCGACATTGTCGGATTCGAGGTTCAGCGCCATGCCGCGGATGCCGCCCGGGAACTCGACCATTTCGCCCGCCTGGACGTTGTCGAGACCGTAAACGCGAGCAATACCGTCACCGACGGACAGAACCTGACCAACTTCGGAGACCTCAGCCTCCTGGCCGAAGTTCTTGATTTGATCTTTCAGAATTGCGGAAATTTCCGCGGCGCGGATGTCCATCAGCCAACCTCTTTCAGTGCAAGCTTAAGGGTGGAAAGTTTGGTGCGAAGAGACGTATCGATCTGACGCGAGCCGATCTTGACGATCAGGCCACCGAGGATCGACGGATCGACAGACACGTCCAGATTGACGTCCTTGCCGCTCACGCCCTTCAGCGCCGACTTGAGTTCTTGTTCCTGCGCCTGCGACAGCGCATGGGCCGAGACAACCTCGGCAGTAACCTCGCCGCGATGGCGAGCATAAGTGGCACGGAACGAGCGAATGATGTCCGGCAGCGCGAAGAGCCGGCGATTGCCCGCAACGACCTTCAGGAAGTTTGCGACGAGGCCCTGGATGCCAGCCTTGGCAGCGAGCGCCGAAACCGCGCGGCTCTGCTCTTCAGCCGAAAACACCGGACTTGCGATCAGCCTCTTCAGGTCATCGCTTTCGTCAATCATTGCCTGAAAACGGTCAAGATCTGAGCGCACCTGCTCGACCGAACCGGCCTCCAGCGCAAGCTCGAACAGCGAGCTGGCGTAGCGATAAGCCATGCCGGAAGTCTGCTGGGATGTGTCTGCCACGGGCACAATTTCCCTGATTATCATCCAAGTCTTACGCCTGTTTTCGGAGTTCAGACAAACACTTGAATTTGCTTCTTTTTCTCATTTCGACCGGAGGACCCCTCCAGCCTTTTTCCGAAATTCGGGGTTCGTCTAGCATAGGACGTGGGGACTCGCAACACGCGTGACGGCGGAAAGAGCCTTCTGTGCAAGGGCTTGAACCGATTTTATGTCAACTTGCGTGCGATTGCCTCCTATACACAGTTTCCGGCGCAATCTTGCCTGTCAGAAGTAACCGAGCACATAGCCGAGCGGCAGCACCGCAACCACAACCTGAAGCAGCAGAAGCGTCCCATTGCGCAGTGTCAAACCGCGGTCTGCAACCATGGAGACGAGGCGGCCGAACGCGCCCATGGCGGCCGCAACTCCAAGCGCCAGATAGGTCCAGTCCTGCGCCAGGAAGATGGCGATGACCCCGAGCCCGAGATAGAGCCCGCCGGTTGAGCGGACCGAACCATAGCCTTCGGGCGTCACCTCGCCGATGGCAAAACCGGAGAGCCTCAGCGCAGAGGCCGGCAGCAGCAGAATGAACAGACCGGCGAGCGCCGACAGGGCCGCGCCGAGGAATGCGAGCTGCTCCGGCAGTTCGGTCGGAAAATAGAGTTCCATGCGGGGGCTCCTGATTCGGATGGTCTCTCAAACGCGATCGGCCATAGCAGCGGGCGGCGGCTTTTCAAAGCTCGCCGGCTGTCAGAGGAAACTCTGCGGGTCGATATCGAGCTGCACATGCACGCTGCCGCGGACTTTCGGGCCATGGGCCAGCATCTGGCGCAGATAGGCCTGCATGTCGCTGTTGCGCCGGCCATGCACCAGAAGCCGGAAGCGATGGCGACCGCGCACCAAAGCCAGCGGCGCTTCCGCCGGCCCGAGAACCGCGATGCCCGAGACCTTGGGTGCTGCCGCGCGAAGCCCCCGCGCATGGCCTTCCGCATCGGCGCGGCTGTCGGCCGAGACAATGATCGAGGCAAGCCGGCCGAAGGGGGGCAGCAGTGCCTTTTCCCGCTCACCGATTTCGCGCTCGTAGAACGCCGAGGCATCGCCTGACACGATCGCCTGCATCACCGGGTGCTGCGGCTGGTAGGTCTGCAGAAGTCCGTGGCTTTTCAAGCCTGTACGCCCGGCACGGCCGGTCACCTGGCTCAGCAGTTGGAAGGTGCGTTCGGCCGCCCGCGGATCGCCATTGGCAAGGCCCAGATCCGCATCCACGATGCCGACCAGCGTCATCAGCGGGAAATTGTGCCCCTTGGCGACAAGCTGCGTGCCGATGACGATATCGGCGTCGCCCCTGGCAATCGCCTCCAGTTCCAGCCGCATGCGCTTGACGCCGCCGAGAAGATCCGAAGACATGACGATGGTGCGGGCGTCGGGGAAATGCCTTTCCACCTCTTCGGCAATGCGCTCGACACCGGGACCGCAGGCGACCAGATGATCGAACGTGCCGCATTCCGGGCAGGCTTCCGGCGTCTTTTCCGCATAACCGCACTGGTGGCACTGGATCTGCCCCTTGAAGCGATGTTCTACCAGCCAGCTTGAGCACTGCGGGCACTGGAAACGATGGCCGCAGACGCGACACAAGGTCAGCGGCGCATAACCACGACGGTTGAGGAACAGCAGCGCCTGATGGCCATTTTCGACCGTCTTCTTTACCGCCCGCAGCAAGACAGGCGACAGGAAGCCGCCGCGGTCCGGCGGATGCCGGCGCATATCGACCAGATGGAGGTCCGGCATCGCCGCTTCACCGAAGCGCGTCGGCAGATGCACCATGTGATAGCGGCCGCTCTGGCCGTTCACCTGGCTTTCGACAGAGGGGGTGGCCGAGACCAGAACGACGGGAAAATCACCAATTCGGCCGCGCACAACCGCCATGTCGCGGGCATTGTAAAAGACGCGGTCTTCCTGCTTGTAGGCCGGGTCATGCTCCTCATCGACAATGATCAGGCCGAGTTCCTCGAAGGGCAGGAAGAGCGCCGAGCGGGCACCGGCCACCACGCGCACCTCCCCCGTCACGACGCCGCGCCAGACCTTTTCGCGCAGGCGCGGCGACAGGTCCGAATGCCATTCGGCGGGCTTTGCGCCGAACCGGTCCTGGAAGCGCTCGAGGAAACTTGCAGTGAGCGCGATTTCCGGCAGCAGGATCAACACCTGCCGCCCCTGGCGCAGCGCTTCGGCGATCGCCTCGAAATAGACCTCCGTCTTGCCCGAGCCGGTTACGCCATCGATGAGAGAGGCGGAGAAGCCGCCGGCCTGCATGTTTTCCACGATTTCCGAGGCCGCCTGCTTTTGCGGGCCTTCGATGCGCGGCGCGGTGTAATCGGGATCGGGCCTGGCCACCACCGGCGGTGGCGGTAGAAAGACGGTGTCGAACAGTCCCTGCTTCACCAGTCCGTCGATGACGCTTGCCGACACGCCCGCCGCATGGGCAAGGCCGCTGCGGGTCCAGGGCATTTCGTCGCGGGTGAGGTCCAGCACGCGAGCACGCGCCGGCGTCAACCGTTCCGGCTCACCGCCCCGGTAGCGCAGGGCCTCCACCATGGGTTCGGGATCGAGCGCTGCCGGCGCCCGCACGGCCATGCGCGCCACAAGCCCCGGGGGCGAGAGCGTATAGGAGGCGACCCAGTCGATGAAGGCACGCATGTCGCGCGTCAGCGGCGGGCAATCGAAGGCAAGCGTGATAGGGCGCAGCTTCTTCGGGTCAAGCCGCAGATCCTCGTCGCCATCCCAGACGACGCCGATTACCTGGCGGGGACCAAGCGGCACCTGCACCACAGAGCCCGGCTCCACCGCCATGCCATCCGGGACGGCATAGCTATAGGCTTCCGGCACCGGCAGCGGCACCAGAACCGGCACAACGCGGCTCAACTTGGGCGCATCGAAGAGAGCGCCGAAGAGATCGGACGAATCTTTTCCCATGGCGCGGGACCATGCCTCGGCGCGGAACAAAAGGGAACCGAAATCAGGCCGCTACCTCCACCCGTGGCGATGAAATGAAGCAGGACATCCTGATCGGCGGCCGGTTCAAACATGCAAGGCTGCTCCGGCGCCTTCGTCACCTCGGCAGGATCCCCTCCCGTTCGTCGGGCTCGATCATCTGGCCGATGGTAAAAATCGAAGAGGTCGCCCTTCTTGTTCAGACGTGCCGAGCGGATGTGGAAAGACAAGGTATTTTGGCGCTGCCTGATAAGCACAGGCATTTTCTCACAGCGCATGATGATCGAACCTGCGAGAGAAGAGACGTCTTAGCAAATTGGTAACGCTCCTTGCGCAAGGTGGATCTCATCCTGTCACATTCAACGGACGCGCTGTGAACGAGATCCTGATCCTGGCTTGCCCGGAGCTTCTGGAAATGCGGCGTCAGTGGCTGCAAAGTCTTGAAACCGAGAGACGATTGGCCGCCAATACGCTGGAGGCCTACGAGCGGGATACCCGCCAGTTTCTGGCTTTTCTCACCGGTCACCTCGGCGGCCCGGCAAAGCTTTCCGACATCCATACGCTGCGTACGGCCGATCTGCGCTCGTTTCTGGCCAAACGCCGGCGCGACGGATCGGGCGCCCGTTCGCTCGGGCGGCATCTGGCGGGCCTGCGCTCCTTCCTGCGTTATCTGGAGCGCAAGGGGCTGGTGAATGCTGCCGCCGCCGGCGCCATCCGGGCGCCCCGCCAGCCGAAATCGCTGCCGAAGCCTTTGTCGGACCGGCAGGCGCTCGACGTGGTGAGCGCTGAAGCGCAGCTCAACGAAGAGCCGTGGATTGCCGCGCGCGATGCCGCCGTGCTGACGCTGCTCTATGGCTGCGGACTGCGCATTTCCGAGGCGCTCGATCTGACGCCGGACGATATTGCCGCCGGCGCCACCTCGCTTCGCGTCACGGGCAAGGGCGGCAAGACACGGATGGTGCCGCTTCTGGCGGTCATTCCGCAGGTGATCGAGACCTATCGCAGGCTCTGCCCCTATGACCTGCCGGCCGACCAGCCACTGTTTCGCGGCGCACGCGGCGGAAAGCTCAATCCGTCGATCATCCAGCGCGAGATGCAGAAATTGCGAGGCGCCCTCGGTTTGCCCGACAGCGCCACGCCGCATGCGCTTCGCCATTCCTTTGCCACGCATCTGCTGTCGGCTGGCGGGGACCTGCGCTCCATTCAGGAACTGCTCGGCCATGCCAGCCTGTCGACGACGCAGGTCTACACCGGCGTCGACCAGGCGCGGCTGCTCGACGTCTACGACCGCGCTCATCCACGGGCCTGACGGCGCGCGCATGACCGTACGCGACCCGTGTGCGCAAAGCATCAAGACTTGAAGGATCCCGACCGATGACGATTTCCGCCTTCTCCTTCCTGTCGCGCCGCCTCGCTTTCGCCGTGGATGCAGGTCTGTGGCTGCTTGCCGGCCTGCATGGGCTGCTGCTTGTGTCATTCCTCGTTGTTGTCACCCTTGCATCGGGCGCGCGGGCTGAGGACGGCGCCTGCGCAGGCCACAATCTTCTCACGGAGATGCAAAAGGATGATCCGGACGCCTACCGCCGGATTGTTGCCGAAGGCGATGCCGTGCCGAACGGCAAGGGCCTGTTCTGGAAGATCGAAAAGACAGGGCTTGCCCCCTCCTATCTGCTTGGCACCATGCATGTGACCGATCCCCGGGTTCTTGCGCTGCCGAAAGGCGCGCCGGAGGCGAAAGCCCAGGCCAGGGTCCTCATCATCGAATCGGACGAGATCCTTGACGAGCAGAAGGCAATGGCCAGGCTGATGACGAAGCCACAGCTGACCATGATGATGGATGGCAAGACGATCCAGAGCTATCTCACCCCCGCCGACACCGAAAAGCTTCAGACGGCGCTCAAAGCGCGCGGTATTCCTCTCGGCGCCGTGTCGCGCATGCAGCCCTGGATGCTGTCCAGCTTTGTTGCACTGCCTGCCTGCGAACTGGTGCGCAAGGCCAAGGGTGCGGCCTTTCTCGACATGCAGCTCGCCAAGGATGCCATTCGGGCCGGACAGCCGGTGAAGGGGCTGGAAACCATGGAAGAACAACTCTCTGCAATGGCCTCCATCCCGACCGAATTCCACCTGAAATCGCTGATGGAAATGCTGGCGCTTGGCGACCGGATGGATGATGTCATGTACACCATGACCGAGCTTTACCTGTCCGGCGATATCGGGCTGACCATGCCGATGCTGAAGGCCGTTTCGCCCGATGGCAGCGACGAAGAGGGCTATGCCGAATTCGAACAGCGGATCGTCACGGCCCGCAACCATATCATGGCCGAACGTGCCCGCCCGCTGCTGGAGGCGGGCGGCGCCTTCATGGCGGTCGGGGCCATGCATCTGGTGGGAGAGGAAGGCCTCGTCTCCCTGTTGCGGGCCGACGGCTTTACCGTGACGGCCGTTCCTTAACCGCCTTTACGCGGAGAAGGTCAAACCCCGCGCGTCATACGGGCAAGAACATCGGTCTTCCAGATGAACTGGTGAACGAGGGCTCCTGCAACATGGGCGCCGAGCAGGAGCCAGAGCAGGATCTTCAAGACATCGGCATGCACGAAGCCGGCCGTCGTGTTGCCGAAATAGTAAGCCCCGATGCCGGCAAGCGGCATGGCAAACAGCAGGACATAGAGAAGGCCGTGGGTGATGTGGGCAAGCAGCCGCAGCGGCGCGGGCTCCACCTCCGAAGCGGCCGGTACGCCCTGCACGAACCGCAGGCCAAGGCGGAGCGCCGCAAGCACCAGGATCGCGATACCGACATAGGCATGGATGTTGGCGGAGGCGACATCATCCGGCGTCACCGGCTGGCCGCGCCGGACAAGCCGATACCAGTGCTCCATGCCATCGGTGAACAGGAGGTTGAACAAGATCAGCAACGCCATGCCCCAATGCAGGATCCGTTGCGGCACCGAATAGGAAAGCGGAGACATTTCGTCACCTTTTCAAAGGGTTAAGAATGACCCACAGTAAGACTTCGCAGCCGGCACGCAAGCGGCCCCCGTGTTCATGTCGAGAATTTAATGAAGGACTTGATCAATCACAGATGTGCAGCCGAATTTCGGCGAGCCACCGTCAGCAACCGTGTGAGATGAGGGTCAGGCCCGTTGCGCCAAGAGGCATTGCCTCACCTGGCGCAGCGACGCCTGGACGATCAGCCGGTGAAAGGGCGTGATCGCTGCGATATAGATGCGTCCCAGCAGGACCTTGCGATAAACGAGGGTGGTGAAGGATACCAAAACCTCCCCCGCCCCTTCGTCAAGAACATCGATCACCAGCCGAAAGTCCAGATGCCGATCGTCAAGGCCGACCACGACCTGTCGGTCCGTCCGGCTGATCATGGGGAAGAAGCCGATGCGATCCGCATGGCTTGCGGCGAGCTCCCGGGTGGAGTGCAGGCCGAAAGGTTTCATCAGCGTGTCGCGCAGCCTCAGCAGCAGCCTGGCCCAGGGCGGAAACCAGCACAGCGCCAACCGCGCGACATCCTCAGCCGTCAGATCCGCACGGGCCGGAACGCGCAGCCGATAACAATCGGCCCAATCGGCCCGCAAGAGCGCCGGATGAGGCAGCTGTGGTGGAGAGAGGATCGGTCGGAGAGCGTCTTGCGCGGCTGTTGTCATAGCCAAACCCTATAATCGGCGCCGCAGACCCGCGACAACAATCGCCAGACCGCCCCCGCAGCACGCCGTCACGGGCGTCACGAAAAAGGCCGCCGCCTGACAACACAGACGACGGCCCCATAACGACCAGAATCGCTTCAGATCACATGTGGATCGGCTTGAAGAAGGTGGCGAGGGCCGCTTCCTTCACGGCTTCCGACATGGTCGGGTGCGCATGGCAGGTGCGGCCGAGATCTTCGGACGAGCCGCCGAATTCCATCAGCACGGCTGCTTCGTGGATCATTTCGCCGGCGCCGAAGCCGATGATGTGGACGCCGAGAACGCGGTCGGTCTCCTTGTCGGCCAGAACCTTCACAAAACCTTCCGTTGCCTGCATGGCGCGGGCGCGGCCGTTTGCCATGAAGGGGAACTTGCCCACCTTGTAGGCAGCGCCGGCTGCCTTCAGCTCTTCTTCCGTCTTGCCGACGGAGGCGACTTCCGGCTGGGTGTAGACGACACCCGGGATGACGTCATAGTTCACATGGCCGTGCTGGCCGGCGAGGATTTCGGCAAGCGCCACACCTTCGTCTTCCGCCTTGTGGGCGAGCATCGGGCCCTTGACGACGTCACCGATGGCATAGATGCCGGCAACGTTGGTCGCATAATGATGATCGATTTCGACGCGGCCGCGATTGTCGAGCACGACGCCGGCCTCTTCCAGCCCAAGACCCGCCGTGAAGGGCTTGCGGCCGGTGGCAACCAGCACAACATCGGCTTCGATCGTCTGGGCCTCGCCGCCCTTGACCGGCTCGAACGTCACCTTGGCGCCCGCTTCCGTCTTCTCAACGCCGGTGACCTTGGCACCGAGGTTGAACTCGATCCCCTGCTTGGCGAGGATGCGCTGGAACTGCTTGGAGACTTCGCCATCCATGCCGCCGAGGATGTTGTCGAGATATTCGACAACCGTCACCTTGGCGCCGAGGCGCGACCAGACCGAACCGAGTTCCAGGCCGATGACGCCACCGCCGACGACAACCATCTGGCCCGGCACCTTTTCAAGCGCGATGCCGCCCGTGGACGACACGATGACTTTCTCGTCGATCTCGACGGCGACGCCCGGAATACCGGCCACGTCGGAACCCGTGGCGATCACGATGTTCTTGGTCTCCAGTTCCTGCACCGTGCCGTCTTCAGCGGTCACGGATACCTTGCCGGCGGCGACGATCTTGCCGGTGCCGATGAAGCTTTCGATCTTGTTCTTCTTGAAGAGGAAGGCAACACCATCGACGTTGGACTTCACCGTCGCGTCCTTGTGGCCCATCATCTTTTCAAGGTTGAGCGTGGTGCCGGACACTTCTACGCCCAGCTCTTCCATGCCGTGCTTGGCGTGCGCAAAGACTTCCGAGGCGTGCAGAAGCGCCTTCGAAGGGATGCAGCCGACATTGAGGCAGGTGCCGCCGAAGGTGGAGCGCTTTTCGACCACGGCCACCTTCATGCCGAGCTGTGCCGCCTTGATGGCGCAGACATAGCCGCCGGGGCCGGTGCCGATTACGATCAGATCATATGCCATGGAAAAAGTCCTTCGTTCCTGCGCGACTATCTGCCGCCACTCACGTTCATGATTGCGCCCGTCACGTAGGAAGCCTGCGGCGAGAGGAGGTAAAGAACCGCCTCCGCCACTTCCTCGGCCGTACCGGCGCGTTGCATCGGCACCGAGGGTGCCAGGTCTCTTGCACGATCCGGCAGGCCGCCGGATGCGTGGATATCCGTATCGATAATGCCGGGGCGCACCGCGTTGACGCGCACGCCTTCGGCCGCCACTTCGCGCGACAGGCCAATGGTGAACGTATCGACGGCGCCCTTGGCCGCGGCATAATCGACATATTGCCCACCGCTGCCGAGGACGGCAGCCATGGACGAGATGTTGACGATGGCGCCGCCCTTGCCGCCATGGCGGGTGGACATGCGCTTCACCGCCTCGGACGCGCAGCGGATCTTGCCGATCACGTTGATGGCGAACATCCGCTCCAGCCGCTCACGCGACATTTCGTCGACGCGGGCCGTCTGGTCGACGACGCCGGCATTGTTGACGAGACCGTCGAGGCGGCCGAAATCTCGGTCGATGACCGCAAATATCGCGGCAATGCCTTCTTCCGTTCCGGTGTCGCCCTGAACGAGATGCGCCAAGCCGCCGGCTTCGGTGATGGTCTTTGCCACCGCCTCGGCAGCTGCGGCATTCGACAGGTAGTTGATAACAACCCCCCATCCCGCCTTCGCCGCCTTCACGGCGACCGCCGCACCGATGCCGCGGCTGGCGCCGGTCACAAGCAGGACTGGTTTTGGATCGATCGACATGGCCTTCCTCTCTTACGACGCCTTCTGCACCGCAAGCTTCAGACCGAGCGCAATGAAGACCAGGCCGCTTGCCCGATCGATCCACTGGCTTGCCTTCGAAAAGCCCGCCTTGATGCGCGGTGTGGTCATGAAGATGCTGACGCCAACGAACCAGGCAATCAGGCAGCTCGCCATGACCGCACCATAACTGAACTTCACCAGGATCGGAGTGTGGGCGCTGACGGCGGTGGAAAAGATCGACAGGAAGAAAAACACCGGCTTCGGGTTGAGCGCATTGGCGGCAAAGCCCAGCCCATAGGCCCGAAGCGCCGACTGGCCGGGCGCATCCTTGCCATCCGCCTCCGCCGCGACCGACAGATCGGCCTTGCCCGCCCGCAGAGCCTTCACCCCGATATACAGGAGGTAGGCGACACCACACCATTTGATGATGTTAAACAGGGTGATGGACTGCGAAATGATCAGTCCCAGGCCGAGGATCGTGTAGCTGACGTGGAACATCAGCGCCGTGCCAATACCGAAGCTGGTAATGATCGCCTGACGGCGCCCATGCACCAGCGACTGGCGCATGACCATGGCAAGATCGGCGCCCGGCGAAATGATGGCGAACGAGAAGATCGCCATCAGCGAGGCAAGCTCAAGGAGATAGGCTTCAATCATACCAGCAACCCGACAATCATCACGAGGAGGCCGAGCAAGGAGCCCATCCAGACGAGCGAACGGATATAGGGGATGCCGGCCAGATAGAGCGGAATATAGGCAAGCCGGCACAGCAGCCACAGCCAGCCGCCGAGGAGGCCCCAGCCGCTCACATCGCTGTAAAAGGCAAGCGCCAGCACCAGGCCGACAAAAGCCGGATAGGTCTCACGCAGATTGGCCGAGGCGCGCTCGGCGCGCCCCGCCAGAACCGATTTTGGCTTCAGGCTCTCATCCCGCGGCCCGGCATTCCATTTGGAGCCCAGCTCGCGCGTGGCCAGAAAGCCCTGCAGCATGATCTGGAAGACGAGAAGCACGACGCTGAGCACCAGGAGCGCCATATAGGGCGTCGCATGCGGCGCAATCGTATCCATCTCGTCCTCCTTCTTCAGGTCTTAGAGATCGAGAACCAGACGTTCCGGATCTTCCAGGCTTTCCTTGACGCGGACCAGGAAGGTAACCGCTTCCTTGCCGTCGACGATGCGGTGATCGTAGGAGAGCGCGAGATACATCATCGGGCGGATGACGATCTGGCCGCCGACGACGACCGGGCGGTCCTGGATCTTGTGCATGCCGAGAATACCCGACTGCGGGGCGTTCAGGATCGGCGAGGACATCAACGAACCATAGACACCGCCATTGGTGATGGTGAAGGTGCCGCCCTGCATGTCGGCCATGCCGAGCGAGCCGTCACGGGCTGCCTTGGCAAGACGGCCGAGTTCCTTCTCGACGCCGGCGATCGACAGCTGGTCGGCGTCGCGGATGACCGGAACGACCAGGCCCTTGTCGGTGCCGACGGCCATGCCGACATGGCAGTAGTTCTTGTAGATGATGTCGGTGCCGTCGATTTCGGCGTTGACGGCCGGCAGTTCCTTCAGGGCATGCGTGACGGCCTTGGTGAAGAAGCCCATGAAGCCGAGCTTCACGCCGTGCTTCTTCTCGAACACGTCCTTGTAGCGGTTGCGCAGATCCATCACGGCCTTCATGTCCACCTCGTTATAGGTGGTCAGCATGGCGGCGGTGTTCTGGGCATCCTTCAGGCGCTTGGCAATCGTCTGGCGCAGACGCGTCATCTTCACGCGCTCTTCGCGAACGGCGTCCTGGGTGGCGGAGGGTGCGCGCGGGGCAGCTGCAACCGGGGCAGGCGCTGCGGCGGCAGCAGCCGGAGCCTTGGCGATGGCGGCGATCACGTCACCCTTCAGCACCTGGCCGCGCTTGCCCGAACCATCGACGTCGGCGGTCGAGATGTTGTTATCGGCAGCAAGCTTTGCGGCAGCAGGCGCGGCCGGCATCGACGTGCCAGCCGAAGCCGGAGCAGCAGCAGGAGCCGGGGCAGCAGGTGCTGCGGCCGGTGCGGAGGCTGCAGCCGGAGCCGGGGCGGAGGCGCCGGCAGAGCCTTCGGCACCTTCGGCGATCTGGCCGAGCAGCGCGTTGAGACCGACCGTTTCGCCGGCGGCAATGATGATTTCCGTCAGGACGCCCGAAGCCGGAGCCGGGACTTCGACGGTAACCTTGTCGGTCTCCAGTTCAACGATCGGCTCGTCGGCCTTGACCGTGTCGCCGACCTTCTTGAACCAGGTGCCGACGGTTGCCTCGCTGACGGACTCGCCAAGGGTGGGGACGCGAATTTCGGTGGCCATGATGTGTTTCCGTTTTCTAACAGATATCGTTGAACTTCAGACGGGGCGGCTGAAATCAGCCGCCGAGCGCGTCTTCGAGGAAGGCTTCGAGCTGCGCCAGATGCTTCGACATCAGGCCCGTTGCCGGAGACGCAGCTGCCGGGCGGCCGGTGTAGCGCACGCGCTGGTACTTGGCATCGATATGCGCCAGCACCCATTCCAGATACGGATCGATGAAGGCCCAGGCACCCATGTTCTTGGGCTCTTCCTGGCACCACACCATTTCCGCATGACGGAAGCGGCTGAGCTCGTTGATCAGCGCCTTGGCCGGGAACGGATAGAGCTGTTCCAGACGCAGCAGGTAGACATCGTCGATGCCGCGCTTTTCGCGCTCTTCCAGAAGGTCATAATAGACCTTGCCTGTGCACATCACGACGCGGCGGATCTTGGCATCCTTCTGGAGCTTGATCGGGCCGTCCTTGATCACTTCGGCATCATCCCACAGCAGGCGATGGAACGAGCTTTCGCCGGCCATTTCGGCAAGCGTCGAGGTGGCGCGCTTGTGGCGCAGCAGCGACTTCGGCGTCATCAGGATCAGCGGCTTGCGGAAGTCACGCTTCATCTGGCGGCGCAGGATGTGGAAGTAGTTGGCCGGCGTCGTGACGTTGGCCACCTGCATGTTGTCTTCGGCGCACATCTGCAGCCAGCGCTCGAGACGGGCGGACGAATGTTCCGGACCCTGACCTTCATAGCCGTGCGGCAGGAGGCAGACGAGGCCGGACATGCGCAGCCACTTGCGCTCACCCGACGAGATGAACTGGTCGAAGACGACCTGTGCACCGTTGGCGAAATCGCCGAACTGGGCTTCCCAGAGGGTCAGCGCGTTCGGGCGGGCCAGCGAATAGCCGTATTCGAAGCCGAGCACGGCCTCTTCTGACAGCATCGAGTTGATGACTTCGTAGCGGGCCTGGGTGGGCGAGAGGTTCGCCAGCGGAATGTAACGCTCTTCCGTATCCTGATCGTAGAGAACGGAATGACGCTGCGAAAACGTGCCGCGTTCGCAATCCTGACCGGACAGGCGAACCTTGTGGCCGTCGAGTGCGAGCGATCCGAAGGCGAAGGCTTCCGCCATGGCCCAGTCGATCCCCTCGCCGGTTTCCACCATCTGCGCGCGGTTATCCATGAAGCGCTTGATCGTGCGGTGCGCGTTGAAACCTTCCGGAATGGTCGACAGCTTGCGGCCGATTTCCTTCAGCGACTTCATCGGCACGGCAGTCTTGCCGCGACGCTGCTCGTCGGCATTGTCTGCCGAGCGCAGGCCGGACCACTGGCCATCCAGCCAGTCGGCCTTGTTCGGCTTGTAGCTCTGGCCGGCTTCGAATTCCTGCTCCAGATGAGCGCGCCAATCGGCCTTCATCTTCTGGAATTCGCCGTCGGTGATCAGGCCTTCGGCAATCAGGCGGGCCGCGTAGATTTCGGTCACCGTCTGATGGGCGCGGATGACCTTGTACATCTTCGGCTGCGTGAACGCGGGCTCATCGCCTTCGTTATGGCCAAAGCGGCGGTAGCAGAACATGTCCACGACCACAGGCTTGTGGAACTTCATGCGGAATTCAGTGGCGATCTTCGCCGCATACACAACCGCTTCCGGATCGTCACCGTTGACGTGGAAGATCGGCGCTTCGATCATCTTGGCCACATCCGACGGATAGGGCGACGAGCGCGAATAGGCCGGATTGGTGGTGAAACCGATCTGGTTGTTGATGATGAAATGCAGCGTGCCGGCAACGCGGTGACCGCGCAGACCGGAGAGGCCCAGAATTTCAGCCGTCACGCCCTGGCCGGCAAAGGCGGCATCGCCGTGCAGCAGGAGCGGCAGAACCTTGGCGCGTTCCTTCAGCGGAATGACATCGCCATCCCAGGACTTTGCCAGCATGTCCTGCTTGGCGCGGGCCTTGCCCATGACGACCGGGTTGACGATTTCCAGGTGCGACGGGTTGGCCGTCAGCGACAGGTGAACCTTGTTGCCGTCGAATTCGCGGTCGGAGGAGGCACCGAGATGGTACTTCACGTCGCCCGAACCTTCGACTTCGTCGGGCTTGAACGAACCGCCCTTGAACTCGTGGAAGACGGCGCGGTGCGGCTTGTGCATGACGTTGGTCAGAACGTTCAGGCGACCGCGATGGGCCATGCCGAGAACGACTTCTTCCAGACCGTCCTGGCCGCCACGCTTGATGATCTGTTCCAGAGCCGGGATCAGCGATTCACCACCGTCGAGACCGAAACGCTTGGTACCCTTGTACTTGACGTCGATGAACTGCTCGAAGCCTTCGGCCTCGATCAGCTTGGACAGGATCGCCTTCTTCCCGATGGCCGTGAACTCGACGCCCTTGCCGGGACCTTCGATCCGCTCCTGGATCCATGCCTTTTCTTCCGGATTGGAGATGTGCATGAATTCGACGCCGAGCGTCGAGCAGTAGGTGCGCTGCAGGATCTCGAGCATTTCGCGAATGGTCGCGTATTCGAGGCCGAGCACGTTGTCGATGAAGATCTTGCGATCGTAATCGGCCTCGGTGAAGCCATAGGCGGTCGGCGACAGTTCGTTGTAATCCTCGACCGGGGCTGCAAGGCCCAGCGGATCGAGCTTGGCATGCAGGTGACCGCGCATGCGATAGGCACGGATCATCATGATGGCGCGCACGCTGTCGCGCGTGGCGCGCAGCACTTCGGCCGGATCGAGCGTCTTGCCGGCGGACACAGCGGTGGCTTCAGCCTTGGCCTGAACCTTCTTCTCGATCGCCTTTTCCACGACGGGCCAGTTGCCATCGAGCGCCGAGACGAGATCGCCATTGGCCGCAATCGGCCAGTTCTTGCGCTGCCAGGAGGCGCCCTGGGCGGCCTTCTTCACGTCTTCCGGGTTGTCGGCCAGCGCCTTGAAGAAGGACTGCCATTCGGGACCGACGGAATTCGGGTCCTCTTCATACCGGGCATACAGCTGCTCGATATAGCTGGCATTCGCGCCATCGAGGAACGAAGTGATGAGAAACTGCTCGTTGGCTTCTTGCCGTGCCATGATGTTCATGCGGGCTTTGACGCCCGCCTCCTGACGTAATGGGGGGCCGGAACTTGAAGCGCCGACCGTCGCTTTCAGTGTCTTTGCCGCGAGAGAGTCTTGCCCCTTGCGACCGAAGCAGGCGACCCTTTCACGGCTCGCCTGCCCGAAGCTTATCATGCAACGCTTATGTGGTTCAGCCCTTGAGGACTTCAACCAGCGTCTTGCCGAGGCGCGCCGGAGAGGGCGAAACCTTGATGCCGGCCGCTTCCATGGCCGCGATCTTGGATTCCGCGTCACCCTTGCCACCGGAAACGACAGCGCCGGCATGGCCCATGGTGCGGCCCTTCGGAGCGGTACGGCCGGCGATGAAGCCTGCCATCGGCTTCTTGCGGCCCTTCTTGGCTTCGTCGATCAGGAACTGGGCGGCGTCTTCTTCCGCCGAACCGCCGATTTCGCCGATCATGATGATCGAGGTCGTGGCTTCGTCGGCGAGGAACATTTCCAAGACGTCGATGAATTCCGTGCCCTTGACCGGATCGCCGCCGATGCCGACAGCCGTGGTCTGGCCAAGGCCTTCGTTGGACGTCTGGAACACGGCTTCATAGGTGAGCGTGCCGGAGCGCGAGACGATGCCGACCGAACCCTTGCGGAAGATGGAGCCCGGCATGATGCCGATCTTGCACTCTTCCGGCGTCAGGATACCCGGGCAGTTAGGGCCGAGCAGGCGCGACTTCGACTTGTCGAGCTTGGCCTTCACGCGTACCATGTCCATGACCGGGATGCCCTCGGTGATGCAGGTGATGAACGGGACTTCCGCTTCGATGGCTTCGATGATCGCATCGGCAGCACCTGCCGGCGGAACGTAGATGACCGAGGCGTCGGCGCCGGTCTTTTCGCGGGCTTCGGCAACCGAGGCAAAGATCGGCAGGCTTTCGCCCTTCGAGCCGGTCCAGGTTTCGCCACCCTTCTTCGGGTGAATACCGCCGACCATCTGCGTGCCGTAATAGGCCAGAGCCTGTTCGGTGTGGAAGGTGCCGGTCTTGCCGGTCAGGCCCTGAACGAGGACCTTGGTGTCTTTATTGACGAGAATAGACATTGTTTCCGGTCCTTCAGATTAGGCGTTGATCGCCGCGACGATCTTCTTGGCAGCATCGTCCAGGTCGTCGGCAGCCGTGATCGCCAGGCCCGATTCGTTGAGGATCTTCTTGCCAAGCTCGACATTGGTGCCTTCGAGACGCACGACGAGCGGAACCTTGAGGCCGACTTCCTGCACAGCGGCAACGACGCCTTCTGCAATGACGTCGCACTTCATGATGCCGCCGAAGATGTTGACGAGGATGCCCTCGACCTTCGGGTCAGCCGTGATGATCTTGAAGGCAGCCGCGACCTTCTCCTTGCCGGCGCCACCGCCGACGTCGCAGAAGTTTGCCGGCTCCTTGCCGTAGAGCTTGATGATGTCCATGGTTGCCATGGCAAGGCCTGCACCGTTGACCATGCAGCCGATATTGCCGTCGAGCGCCACGTAAGCGAGGTCCCACTTGGAGGCTTCGATTTCTTTGGCGTCTTCTTCCGTTTCGTCGCGCAGCGCCTTGACGTCGTCGTGACGGAACATGGCATTGCCGTCGAAAGAGACCTTGGCGTCGAGCACGCGCAGATGGTCATTCTTCATGACGATCAGCGGGTTGATCTCGAGCAGCGCCATGTCCTTCTCGGAAAAGGCCTTGTAGAGGATCGGGAAGAGCGACTTGGCATCTTCTGCCGCCGCACCCGAAAGCTCGAGAGCCTTGGAGATGGCAGCGACGTTTTCAGCCGTCACACCGGTTTCCGGGTCGATGGCGATGGTGTGGATCTTTTCCGGCGTGTCGTGGGCGACCGCTTCGATATCCATGCCGCCTTCCGTCGAAACGACGAAGGCAACCTTGCCGACCGAACGGTCGACCAGCAGCGAGCAATAGAGTTCGCGGGCGATGTCGGCGCCGTCTTCGATGTAGAGGCGGTTGACCTGCTTGCCGGCTTCGCCGGTCTGCGCCGTCACCAGCGTGTTGCCGAACATTTCCTTGGCATGGGACTTGGCTTCATCGATGGAGAAAGCCAGGCGAACGCCGCCCTTGGCGTCGGGGCCGAGTTCCTTGAACTTGCCCTTGCCGCGGCCGCCAGCATGGATCTGGCTCTTCACTACGTAAAGCGGGCCGGGAAGCTGCTTTGCGGCGGCCTCGGCTTCTTCGGCGGAGAAGATCGCCACGCCTTCAGCGACCGGTGCGCCATAGCTCTTCAGAAGAGCCTTGGCCTGATATTCGTGAATGTTCATCGTCTGGTCCTTAGGTCTCTAGGCCGTTGGGCGATTACTTGAGGGCGGGGGCAATGGCGGTGCAGGCTTCGCAGAGGCCGGCAACGGCGCCGACGGACTTCTGGAAAGCCGCCTGCTCTTCGCTGTTGAGATCGATTTCGATGATGCGCTCGACGCCGCCGGCACCGATGATGGTCGGAATGCCGACATACATGTCGTTAACGCCATACTGGCCGGTCAGGTGCGCCGCGCAGGGCAGAACGCGCTTCTTGTCCTTGAGGTAAGATTCGGCCATCTCGATGGCGGAAGCGGCCGGCGCATAATAGGCCGAGCCGGTCTTCAGCAGGCCGACGATTTCGGCGCCGCCGTCACGGGTGCGCTGGATGATCTGCTCGAGGCGCTCCTCGGTGATCCAGCCCATCTTGACGAGGTCGGTCAGCGGAATGCCGCCGATGGTGGAGTAACGGGCAAGCGGCACCATGGTATCGCCATGGCCGCCGAGAACGAAGGCCGTGACGTCCTGAACCGAAACGTTGAATTCTTCCGACAGGAACAGGCGGAAGCGGCCGCTGTCGAGAACGCCGGCCATGCCGACAACCATGTTCTTCGGCAGGCCGGAGAACTTCTGCAGCGCCCAGACCATGGCGTCGAGCGGGTTGGTGATGCAGATCACGAAAGCGTTCGGGGCATATTTTGCAATGCCGGCGCCAACCTGCTCCATGACCTTGAGGTTGATGCCGAGCAGATCGTCGCGGCTCATGCCGGGCTTGCGGGCAACACCGGCGGTGACGATGCAGACATCGGCGCCTTCAATGGCGGCGTAGTCGCTTGCACCCGACAGCTTGGCATTGAAGCCTTCAACCGGGCCGGACTGGGCAATATCCAGACCCTTGCCCTGCGGAACGCCGTCGGCAATGTCGAAGAGGACGATGTCGCCCAACTCCTTCAAACTGGCGAGATGCGCCAGCGTACCACCGATCATGCCGGAACCAATAAGTGCAATCTTCTTGCGAGCCATTGAAGCGTCCTCTCCATTCGGATGCGCGGCCGGCATTATAGCTGTCGACCGATATCGGCCATTCGCTTAGACCCAATGGAGAAAAATGGCAATCGATTCTTTTGGATGAAGGATTTTCAATCGGTTAGAAGACAAAATTCTTACGTAAACGTAATACAATGTGTCGTAAAAAAGTCAGCTTCCGCGATGCTTCTCATCATGCAGAGCCAAATAATCGGGGCTGCGCATCTCAAACAGGCGGGAAATGGTGCGATCGAACTCGAAGCCCTCGGTACCACGCTTTTCTGTCAGAAGTGCGTCAGGCATGGCCGCAGCGCTCACGAACAGGCGGATGCTGCGGTCGTAGAGTGCATCAACAAGATTGATGAAGCGTTTCGTCTGATTGCGCTTTTCCGGACCCAGCAGCGGCACGTCCTCCACGAAGATCACGTCGTAATGCTCGGTGATGGCGAGATAGTCGGCAGCACCGAGCGGCGCGTCGCAGAGATCCGCAAAGGAAAACCGCGCTGCCCGTCCGTGGGCGCACGGGATGCGGATGCTGCGGCCGGGCCTTGCAACCTCCGCCGGCTCGGCCTTCGCCCCCCCGGTCACCTTGCGCCACGCAGCCTCCATCGCCGCCTTGTTGCGCGCATCAAGCGGCGACAGATAGACGGGCAGGCTTGCGAGCTTCTCCATCCGGTAATCGGTCGGTGAATCAAGGGTCACCACATCGACGTTCTGCTTCAAGAGATCGATGAAGGGCAGGAACAGGCTGCGATTGAGGCCTTCGCGATAGAGATCGTCCGGCGCCACGTTGGACGTGGCGATGAGGACGCAGCCGAGCGAAAACAATTCAGTAAACAGCCGTCCAAGGATCATCGCATCCGTGATGTCGGTCACGGAGAATTCATCGAAGCAGAGGATCTGCGCCTCGGCATAGAGGGCAGCGGCGACCGGCGGAACCGGATCGGCCTGCTTCGTCTCGCCCGCCTTCAGCTTCTGGCGATGGACATGGATGCGCGCATGAACATCGGCCATGAATTCGTGAAAGTGGCAGCGGCGCTTGGCAGCCACGGACACTTTTTCGAAAAACATGTCCATCAGCATGGTCTTGCCACGGCCGACGGAGCCATGGACATAGAGGCCGCGAATATCGCCTTCGCTGCGCTTGCTCTTGCGGGCAAACAGCCAGCCGAGCGCACTGGTCTTCTTGGCCGGTGCCTTGTCGCGCAGGGCAGACAGGACGCGATCGAGACGGGCCGCCACCGCCATCTGAGCGGTGTCGAGCAGCAGGGTGCCGGCAGCCGCCATGGAGTTCAGCGTGTCGCTCACGCTGTGATTATAGTCGGGAAGTGAAGCCATGAGGCGCCTCGGTGAGCCGGGAGACAGCATCTCCCGGCGGTCAGCTTACCGGCTGAGGCTGATCGACTGGCCGGAATTGGTCGTGCCGTCGAAGCGGCTGTCGGCGCTCTTATAGGCGCGGGCAATGACATCGCCGCTGCGGTTCTTGAAGAGAACGGTCTTCCCGTTGACTTCCCAGGAGCCCATCGTGGTCAGCTCACCCGAGCAACCGCGGGTGCCGCCGCGTGCACCGCTGCCGAGGTTGGTGAGCGTCAGGAACATGTCGCAGGTGGCGCCCGATGCGTTGACACGCCAGTTGCCGACCATGGATTCCTTCGTCACATCGAGAGCCGTCGCCGGCGCCTGGCCATCGCCGCCACCCGGCGGCAGGGACGCCATGTTCTGGCCCTGCGGTGCGGCCGGGAACTGCGAACCGCCGGCGCCCGGTGCATCGAGCGATCCGGACTGGACGGAAGGCACCGGCTGTGCCTGCAGTGGGGCGGGATTGGTGGGAGCGGGCAGCGCGTTATAGGGATTGTAGGAGGTACGCTGGCAGCCGGCCAAGGCAAGAGCAACCACAACGCCGGTCACCACATATCTGAACTGCATCACAAAGCTCCTAAAACCGCTCAATGCCCATCCCGCTATTGGACTGGAGGGCTGAATTATCGCCAAAGGACAGGCCAAATCAAGCCGGTCCGCCCGTCAACCGTGCCTATTCAGCCCCGAGCCCACGCAGATGGAACACATCTGCGCGAGGTCAAGACCTTCACAAGACCGATCAGACGCGGCGCTCGACCATCATCTTCTTGATTTCGGCGATGGCCTTGGCGGGATTGAGACCCTTGGGGCAGGTCTGCGCACAGTTCATGATCGTGTGGCAGCGGTAGAGCCGGAAGGGATCTTCCAGGTTGTCGAGGCGCTCGCCCTTGGATTCGTCACGGCTGTCGATCAGCCAGCGATAGGCCTGCAGCAGAACGGCCGGACCGAGATAGCGGTCGCCATTCCACCAGTAGCTGGGACAGGAGGTGGAGCAGCAGGCGCACAGGATGCATTCGTAAAGCCCGTCGAGCTTCATGCGATCCTCGTGGCTCTGCTTCCATTCGGTCGCAGGCGGCGGAGAAACGGTCTTCAGCCAGGGCTCGATCGAGCGGTGCTGTGCGTAGAAATTGGTCAGATCCGGTACGAGATCCTTCACCACCGGCATATGCGGCAGCGGATAGACCTTCACGGTCCCCTTCACATCGTCCATGCCCTTGGTACAGGCGAGCGTATTGGCGCCGTCGATGTTCATGGCGCAGGAGCCGCAGATGCCTTCGCGACAGGAGCGGCGCAGCGTCAGCGTCGGGTCGATATTGTTCTTGATGTAAAGGAGGCCATCGAGAACCATCGGGCCGCAATTGTCGATATCGATGTAATAGGTATCGATGCGCGGATTCTGACCATCATCCGGGTTCCAGCGATAGATGCGGAATTCACGGACATTGGCGGCACCGGCCGGCTTCGGCCAGACCTTGCCTTCGGTCATCTTGGAGTTCTTCGGGAGAGCAAGTTCAACCATTGCTGGACCTTCGATCCTCGGCGTCAGCCGCCGTTCTGTTACCTAGGTTATAAACATCCGGCGCCCATTGCGCCACGGTCGCATTCAAGAGTGCGTGAGGGCGACCATCGGCCGCCGCCCACAGAAGAGAAAAACGTTCCCTCGCCCGGCGCAGGGCAACGGCAAGACCACGCCCGAAAGGGGCCCGCCGCCGTGCGCGCTTCTGGGCCTTCGCCGTCGCAATCACGCTTTCGGCGCCCGATTGCATGACCGGCCAGGGCGACAGGTCGACGATCCTCAGGCCATGCCACGACGGCGCCCAGAGAAAATCATCGGCCGGAATACAGGCCTTCCCGATCCGCGCCAGCAGCCGTTCGGCTGCCCTTCGCGTCACGATATAGGCGGCCGCACCCGAGCAGGGTCTCAGCGACCGCACCAGTCTGTGCGCACCAAGCGCTGCCACCGGCAGAGCCTTTCGCCCGCCGGGGCGAAAAATGCCTTCGAGCTTGACGATATCGGCATCAAAACCGAGCGCCAGAAGGTCCTCCACCACGTGCGCGAAGCCGGGCTGCGGCTCGGCATCGTCTTCCAGCACAAGCGCAAGGTCGAAGTCGCTTGCAAGAAACTGCCGCCAGGCCATCACATGGCCCGCAAGGCACGCTTCCTCCGTCAACATGAACAAGCGGTTGCGGTGTGCGTTCCATCCCACCGCATCCGGCGGAAATTCAAGCGTCGATCCGCGCACGGCAAGAACCGCCTCCGGCTCCTTGCGCGCATCGACCCCCACCACCCGGTGAAGCGGCCAGGGCAACGCGCCAAAGCCTTGTTCCATCTGCCGCCAGCGGTCCGGCGACCGGTCGAGATTGATCGCAAACAGGCCAAGAGGCCTCCCCCCGGGGACGCTTTTCATCGCACCTTGAAGGGAGGTTGCCACCATGGATCAGTACACGCGTGCCTTCGGCTCGATCTTTACCGGATCGATGCCGTCTGCGATGAGGTCGGTGTGGACCGGACGGTAGTCCAGCTTGACGTCGCCGTTTTCGCTGACCCAGGCCAGCGAATGCTTGCGCCAGTTCACATCATCACGACCGGCAAACGCACCTTCGGTGTAATCCTCGCGCGCATGGCTGCCGCGGCTCTCCTTGCGGGCCTCGGCGCTGTAGACAGTGGTGATGGCATTGGCCATCAGGTTCTGCAGCTCAAGCGTTTCGACGAGGTCGGAATTCCAGATCATCGAACGGTCGGTGACCTTGATGTCCTTCATTTCGCCCCAGATGGCCGACAGACGCTGGCAACCGCTTTCCAGCGATTCCTGCGTACGGAACACGGCCGCATCTTCCTGCATGGCGCGCTGCATCTTGTCGCGCAGCACAGCCGTCGGCGTCCCGCCGGAGGCGTGGCGAAGACCGTCGAAGCGATTCATGATCTTGTCGCAGGCAGCAATGTTGAGCGCCGGTACCGGCGAGGCACGGTCGATGACCTGGCCGGCGCGGATGGCGGCGGCACGACCGAAGACCACGAGGTCGATCAGCGAGTTGGAGCCGAGGCGGTTTGCGCCATGCACGGATGCGCAACCGGCTTCGCCAACGGCCATCAGGCCGGGCAGCAGGCGTTCCGGGTTGTTGGCGTCGGCATTCAGCACTTCGCCCCAGTAGTTCGTCGGAATGCCGCCCATGTTGTAGTGAACGGTCGGCAGGACCGGGATCGGCTCGCGGGTGACGTCCACGCCGGCAAAGATCTTGGCGCTTTCGGAAATGCCCGGAAGACGCTCATGCAGCACGCCCGGATCGAGATGGTCGAGATGCAGGAAGATGTGGTCCTTGTTCTTGCCGACGCCGCGGCCTTCCCGGATTTCCATCGTCATGCAGCGCGAGACAACGTCACGCGAGGCCAGGTCTTTGGCCGACGGCGCATAGCGCTCCATGAAGCGCTCGCCTTCGGAATTGACCAGATAACCGCCTTCGCCACGCGCGCCTTCGGTAATCAGACAGCCGGAGCCGTAGATGCCGGTCGGGTGGAACTGCACGAATTCCATGTCCTGCAGCGGAAGCCCGGCACGCGCCACCATGCCGCCGCCGTCGCCGGTGCAGGTATGGGCAGAGGTTGCCGAGAAATAGGCGCGGCCGTAACCGCCGGTTGCCAGAACGACCATCTTTGCCGCAAAGCGATGGATGGTGCCGTCATCGAGGTTCCATGCCACGACGCCCGTGCAGCGGCCGTCATCCGACATGATGAGGTCGAGCGCAAAATATTCGATGAAGAATTCGGCGTTGTTCTTCAGCGACTGGCCATAGAGCGTGTGCAGGATGGCGTGGCCGGTACGGTCAGCTGCAGCGCAGGTGCGCTGGACCGGCGGGCCGGCGCCAAAGTTCTGCATGTGGCCGCCGAAGGGCCGCTGGTAGATCTTGCCTTCCTCGTTGCGCGAAAAGGGCACGCCATAATGTTCCAGCTCATAGACCGCCTTGGGGGCTTCCATGACCATGTACTGCATGGCGTCCACGTCGCCCAGCCAGTCGGAGCCCTTCACGGTGTCGTAAAGATGCCACTGCCAGCTGTCCGGCGTTATGTTCTTCAGCGAGGCGGCAATGCCGCCCTGGGCTGCAACCGTGTGGCTGCGCGTCGGGAAAACCTTGGTGATGCAGGCCGTCTTGAAGCCCTGCTCGGCCATTCCGAGCGTTGCGCGAAGGCCCGCGCCGCCGGCACCCACCACGATAACGTCGTAGGAATGGTCGACATAGGTATAGGCCTTGCCGGTCTGCGCGATGGGTGTGATCGATGCCATGACGGATTTAACCTCAGAATGCGATCTTCAAGGCGGCGAAAAGACAGAGCCCGCCGACCAGAAGCGAAAAAAACGAGTTGAGGATCAGGAGCGCCAGCTTCATCTTTTCAGAGTGAATATAGTCCTGAAGGATCTCTTCCATGCCAAGCCGCATGTGGACGATGCTGGCGATAATGGTCAGGGCATTGATCGTGGCGATGAAGGGGTTCGACAGCGCCGAGATCACGTCCGCATAGGGGCGGCCGGCATACATGACGAGGAAGCCGAGATAAAAAAGAAGGAGCGGAACCAGCGCCACAGACGTGGTGCGGACCTTCCAGAAGTGCTCCGTGCCGCTCTTTGCCGAACCAAGACCCCGAACCTTGCCGAGGGGAGTGCGCATATCCATCTACAATCTCCTCAGCGAATGATCAGCACGACGGCCCAGACAAGGACGGTCAGCACGACAGAGGCCACCAGATTGGCCTTGGCCAGCATCGTGGAGAATTCCTTCTCGAAGCCGTAGCCAAGATCCCACATGATATGGCGCAAGCCGCCGATCAGGTGGTGCAGCATGGCCCATGTGTAGCCGAACAGGATAACCTGCCCTACGATGGAGCCGAAGAACCAGTTCACCTGGTTGAAATATTCTTCGCCAGACGCTGCTGCAATCAGCCAGGCCGCCACAAGCACCGTGCCGAAATACAGCGCACCACCGGTAATGCGGTGCACGATCGACATGGCCATGGTGGGGACGAAACGATAAATTTGCAGATGCGGCGACAAGGGCCGATTCTTTGTCACATTCGCCATCATATCCTCGCGGCGTTCGGGGCGCATTCACGCGGGCGCGCGTCCGGCAATGCACGATGCCGAAGAAATGTGCATTGCATCATGGGGTGATTTAATCGTCGTGCGGCAAGACCACAAGCCAAATCAAGAAGGATTTTAAATTTAATCGATTGGGGCCGGCCAGATCACACGACGGTCGGGTGCATCATGACCCGCATTCGTCTGTACAGGTGAAATTATATCAGTTTTTCACCGTGTTAGCGCCCATTGGATACAGAATATGTTAATGTACGGTGAAGCTTATGACGGGATAACGGCTGCCAAAGAGGCACCGCCGCGCCCCGTATCGTCGTGCCATTGAGGAGTGCAGCGCAAAAAGGCAGCTGCTTGCGCCGAAAACGCAGCGTCAGCCTGCGATTCGCCAAGGCCGATCTGCCTATCCTTCAACAAGGCTGATGGCATTGGCCGCCAGTCAAACGAAGCGCCAGACGGTGGTCTTCTTCACGTCGCTGTCCTCCAGCGCCCGCGTCACCGGCACCTGGTAGGTGACGAGCGGGAAAAGCCGGTCCTTGGGAAGATAGCTGCGGCCGGGATCGCCGACGATGACCTGCTTGCCCTCCTCTGCCAGACGGCTGAACCAGGGGATGAGGGCTGCGGCAAAATCGCGATCGTAGAAGACATCGCCGGCGAGGATCACCTCGGCCGCGACAGGTCCGCCCACCAGGTTCTCTTGCGTGAAGGCGATCGTCACGCCGTTTTCTTCAGCGTTGAGTTCGACGGCAGACGCCGTCCAAGGATCGATATCGGCGGCGAGGACGGATTGGGCGCCGGCAAGACTTGCGGCAATTGCCACAAGCCCGGAGCCGGTTGCAAAATCCAGCACCGATTTGCGGGCAACCAGATGCGGATGATCAAGCACGTATCGCGCAACGCCCTGCCCGCCCGCCCAGGCAAAGGCCCAGAAGGGCGGCGGAAGCCCGATTGCCTCCAGGTCCTCCTCGGTCTTCAGCCAGAGGTCATGCGCCTCGTCGGCCAGATGGAGACGGATTTCCGGCACATGCGGCGGCGCTGTGACCAGCGTATTGGCAAGAATAAAGGCGCGCGGATCGGTTTTCAGGGAGGGCCCCTATTCCGACGGCGAGAGCGGAGGATTGTCGAGGCCGCCCATGCGGCAGACCTCGAAATATTCCTCGTCCGTCACCGGCTGCACGGACAGCCGCATGGAGGTGACGAGCGCCATCTTTTCAAGCTTCGGATTGGCTTTGACATCCTTCAGCGAGACCGGCCTTGGCATGTCGCAGACAGCGCGGATATCGACGCAGTCCCAGCGCAGATCGCCTTCCGCCGTCGAATCCGGATGCGACAGCGCGCAGACTTCCGCGATGCCGACCACTTCCAGCCCCTCGTTGGAGTGGTAGAAAAAGCCCTTGTCGCCGATCTTCATGGCCCGCATGTTGTTGCGCGCCAGATAGTTGCGCACGCCGGTCCATTCCTCGCCGACCGCGCCCTTGGCCTTCTGCATCTCCCAGGACCATTTGAACGGCTCGGATTTATAAAGCCAATATGCCATGCGCGCCTCAAGCCTCCGGCTTGTTGAAGACCCAGTTGAAGGGTTTTACCTCGACGGACTGGAAGAGGCCGGCCTTGGCGTAAGGATCGGCATCGGCAATCGCCCGCGCGTCCTCGATGCTCTCTGCCTCAACGATGACAAGGCTGCCGTTCGGCTTGCCATCGCCATCCAGGAAGGGTCCTGCCATCTTGAGGATACCCTTGTCGTTCAAAGCATTCAGATGCTCCAGATGCGTTGGACGGGTGTCCATGCGGACATTGAGGTGGCCGGGCTTGTCGGCGCAGACGAAGGCAAAAAGAGCCATGACATCAGTCTCCTGTCTCAGGTTATTCGGTGGTGATCGGGCGGGTCATCAGCTGTTCCATGGCGGTGCGGACGTCAAGCCGCCCTTCCATGATGGCTGCAACCGCTTGCGTAATCGGCAGTTCAACGCCATGGCGTCCGGAAAGGCTTGCTGCGATGCCGGCAGTATAGGCTCCTTCCACGAGCGACCCACCGGACATATCCGCCGGCGCACCCTGCCCGAGCGAAATACCGAAACGCAGGTTGCGCGATTGGTGACTTGTGGCCGTCAGCACCAGATCGCCAAGGCCCGACAGTCCGCGCACCGTATCGGCACCGCCCCCCATGGCAGCCACCAGCCGCGACATTTCGGCAAGGCCGCGGGCGATGAGCGCGGCACGGGCGGATTCCCCGAGCCCCGCCCCTTCGACGACGCCGCAGGCAATCGCCAGCACGTTTTTGAGCGCCCCGCCGAGCTGCACGCCGATGCGGTCGCTCGAGGCATAGAGGCGGAAGGTGCGCCCCGAGATCGCATGCGCCAGCCGCTCGGCAAGCGTCATATCGTTCGCCGCAATAGACATGGCTGTGGGAAGCCCGCGGGCAATATCAGCGGCAAAACCGGGGCCGGAGAGGACTGCGACCGGATGATGCGGCAGTTCCTGTTCCAGAACGTCCGTGAGCAGGCGCCCGGAGGCGCGCTCGATGCCCTTGGCGCAGGTGACGATGACGGCTTCAGCGCTGAGATAGGGGCCGTAATGGCGCGCAGCATCGGCATGGGCCTGCGAGGGCATGGCAAACAGCACAATGCTTGCCTTTTCCAGCGCATCGGGTTCTGCGGAAAACTGCAGCATGTCGGGAAGCGGAACGCCAGGAAGCGCCGCATCATGCACCCGGTCATTGCGCAAATCCGCCATCAACGCCGTGTCGCGGCCAATAAGGGTGACGTTCGCCTTGCCCTCCAGCGCCATGACTGTCGCAAGCGCCGTGCCGAAGGCTCCGGCACCGATGACGACGATGTTTTCCCGTTCGCTCATGCCTTGGCTCCTCGTTTTCCGGATCCGATGAGAGCTGCTGCTGCTGCATCCAGCGGCCAGCGGGACCGCGGGGCGGTGGAGATGGGATCGTCCGGCAGGCCGGCTGCCATGCGCTCCAGACCCGCCCAGGCAATCATCGCCGCGTTATCCGTACAGAGCTGAAGGGGCGGCGCGATGAAGCGGAACCGGTTGGCGTCACACAGATCCTTGAGCGTCGCGCGGATCACCTGGTTTGCCGCAACCCCGCCGGCTACCACCAGCGCCGGTTCGGCAAGTGCCGGATAGCGCTCCCTGAAGCGGGCAAGGCCACGGCCGATGCGGTCTTTCAGCGTGCGCGAAATGGCATGCTGGAAGGAGGCGCAGATATCGGCGATATCCTGATCGGTGAGCGGCTGGATGGCGGTCGCCGCCTGGCGCACCGCCGTCTTCAGACCGGAAAAGGAGAAATCGAGACGTGCTTCGCCGACCAGCGGACGCGGCAGCGCAAATCGGTTCGGATCGCCGGCTTTGGCGGCCTTTTCGACCGCCGGACCGCCGGGATAAGGCAGTCCGAGCAGCTTTGCCGTTTTGTCGAAGGCCTCGCCCAGCGCATCGTCGATGGTCGTGCCGAAGCGCTCGTAGTCACCAATGCCCTTCACCAGCACCAGCTGCGTGTGGCCGCCGGAGACGAGCAGCATCAGGTAGGGGAAGGACAGCTTATCCGTCAGCCGCGCTGTCAGCGCATGGCCTTCCAGATGGTTGATGGCGTACAGCGGCTTGCCTGCCGCACGCGCAATCGCCTTGCCGGTCATCAGGCCGACCAGAAGGCCGCCGATGAGGCCAGGGCCGGCGGTTGCGGCCACCGCATCGATATCCTGCAGGCCGACGCCGGCGCGGGTCAAGGCTTCCTCGATCAGGCCGTCAAGGGCTTCCACATGGGCGCGGGCGGCAATTTCCGGCACGACGCCGCCAAACGCGCTGTGTTCATCGAGCTGCGACAAAACGACGTCGGAGACGATCTCGCCCGTCCCATCGACATGGCGAACCACGATGGATGCGGCGGTTTCATCGCAGCTGGTTTCGATGCCGAGAATGCGTAAGGCGCGGGTCATGGTGACTGAAACGGTAGGGGCGAATTGCGATGCCGGTGAAAGCCGGTTACGAAGCTATCGCGTAACAATGGATGACGAGAGATGCAAACAAAACCTTTCCGGATCGGCACGCGCGGCAGCCCGCTGGCGCTTGCCCAGGCTTCCGAAACGCGCGCCCGGCTGATGGCAGCGCACGACCTGCCGGAAGAGATGTTCGAGATCGTCGTCCTGTCGACCAAGGGCGACCGCATCACGGACCGGGCCCTGTCGGAGGTTGGCGGCAAGGGGCTGTTTACGGAAGAACTGGAGGCGCAGCTGCTGATCGGCGAGCTGGATTTTGCCGTGCACTCCTCCAAGGACATGCCGACGGCGCTTCCGGCCGGGCTTGAACTGTCGGCCTATCTGCCGCGCGAGGATTTTCGCGATGCCTTCATCGGCCGCACGGCGCCAAGCCTGATGGCGCTGCCGGACGGCGCCACCATCGGCTCTTCGTCGCTTCGACGGCAGGCGCTGATCCGCCGCCGCCGGCCGGATATTTCCGTCATCACCTTTCGCGGCCTCGTCGAAACCCGGCTGCGCAAGCTGGAAGAGGGACAGGTGGATGCAACGCTTCTGGCGCTTGCCGGCCTCAACCGGCTCTCCATGCCGGATGTGGCAACCGAACTGATGGACCCAACCGATTTCCCGCCGGCACCGGCGCAAGGCGCGATCTGCATCGAAAGCCGCATTGGCGACCGCCGCGTGCTCGACCTGCTGGAACCGGTCAACCACCAGGCGACCTTCGATGCGGTCTCCTGCGAGCGTGCGTTCCTGGCAGCCCTTGACGGCTCCTGCCGCACGCCGATTGCCGGCTACGCGATCTGCGAGGGCGAGCATCTGAAATTTTCCGGCCTGATCCTCACACCGGACGGAAGCCGCGAACATGCGGTGGAAATGGAAGGGCTGCGCAGCGAAGCAGGAAAACTCGGCGCCAAGGCCGGCACGCTTGTGCGCACCGCCGCCGGCCCCGATTTCTTTGCCGACTGGACCTGACGCCATGCGGGTGATCGTGACGCGCCCGCTTAAAAGTGCCCGCCGGACAGCGATCAAACTGGCAGCCCTCGGTCACGAGGCACTGCTGCTACCGCTGACGCAGGCCGAGCATCGGACGGATGTGGGCCTTGCCGCACTTGCCCGGCCACACCGCGCCATCGTCTTTACCAGCGCCGAAGCTATTCGCGCGCTCGCAGGCACCGATCTTGCGCGCCATGCCGAAACGCCGGTTTTCACCGTGGGCGAGGCGAGTGGAGAAGCAGCTCGCAAGGCGGGTTTTCGCCGTGTCACGGCAGGCAGCGGAACCGGTGAGGATCTGGCGAAGCGGATCGTCGAGACGGGCCTTGATCCGCTGCTCTACCTTGCCGGAACGCCACGCTCACCGGGTTTTGAAGACGAGCTGCAGCGGCAAGGGGTGAGATGCCATGTGGCGGAATGCTATGCCATGGTGCCGAGGCCGTGGACGACGAAGGAAATCGCGCTCCTTGAGCCCGCCCCCGATGGCTTGCTGCTCTATTCGCGCGAGGCAGCGCGGCTTTTCTTTACCCATCCTGCGGTCCGCGCGCGCAGGCAGGGGCTCGCGGGCCTGCGGGTCTATTGCCTCAGCCGCGCCATCGCCGATGCCATTCCGGATGATTTTACCGTGGAACGGGTGATTTCGCCCGCCCCGTCAGAGGCCGAACTTCTGTCGCTTCTGAGCTGACGCGATTTTTCTTTGGTCGCAGGCGGGAACCAAAATCGGTCGCGCCTCTTTCCATCCTCCTTCCGGCTGACTAGTTTCAAAAGAGACAGTCGCAAAATGAGGTTGCCATGGTTTCCGACAAGCCGCCACGCCGCTCCCGTTCGGGAAAGACACCGGTCACACTGGATCTTTCGGCCGACAAGGCTGTCGATCAGGCGGATCCTTCTGCGATTGCGGAGCCGGTGCGCAGCGACGATACCGACGACACACTGCCGAAGACCGTGGCGGATGCGGGATCGCTGGCACCGACTGGCTCCAAGCCTGCCGCTCCTTCGCTCGGGGAAAGCAATGCGAAGCCGGTGACAGCGGAATCGCCCGCTCAGAGCGTGCCGGCCGATGGCAATGCCGCGCCGTCTCTATCCCCTGCAAGCGGTGCGCCACTCGCGGACAAGATCACGCACTCTGCCGCTGCAAGCGTGCCCGTTGATGCGGAAAAGGCAGCCACGGCGGCAAAAACGGACACCACCAAGCTGGATACGACGAAGACAGACACAGCCAAGGAGGCGGCTTTCGTAACGGGCGCTCCCAAGACAAGTGCAACGGACGCAAAACCTGAGGATCCCGCGCCGAAAATCGCCGGCAGCGCCGGCCCAACTTCGGTGCCGCCCGGCGGCAAACCCGCAAGCTCTGTTTTCCCCGGCGCTAGTTCGTCCTCATCCGGTGCTTCGGCTTCGCCTTCTTCATCGAGGGCTTCGGCGGCAGTTCCGCCAGCGGCACGCGGCGCCTCCGGCGCAAGCCTTGCCGCAGCGGGCATCGTCGGCGGCCTTGTTGCCCTGCTGCTGGCCGGCAGCATGCAATATGCCGGCTACCTGCCCGGCCCCGCCGCCTCAAACGGCAATGGCGCTGTTTCGGCCGAGATTGCCGATCTGCGCCAGCAGCTTGCAAGCTTGCGCAATGCGCCGGCTACGGGCACCGATAGTGATCTTGCCGCCCGTGTGAGCGCGCTTGAAACCTCGATCGGCAATAATGGCACTGCCCCGGAGGTGACGGAACGTCTTTCGTCCCTGCAGCGGGACATCGAGGCCCTGCGCACTTCGACCAAGAACGATGATGCAGCTGCGGCCGATCTTGGCCAGCGCCTCTCCGGCATCGAAACCCGGCTGAACAAGCCCGGCCCCGAACAGGCGATCGCGCGTGCGCTGGCAGCCGCCGCCCTTAAAGCCGCCACCGAGCGCGGCGGATCCTTTGCCGCCGAACTGCAGACCTTTGCCGACGTTGCCGCCGATGATCCGGCCGTAGAGGGCCTGCGCGCCTTTGCCGTTGACGGTGTGCCGACACGGGCCGATCTCGTGCGCCGCCTGCCGGCCGCGACCGACGCGATGATGGACGCCTTGCACCAGCCGGCAGAGGGTGAAGGCATTGCAAGCCGGCTTCTGTCGAGCGCCATGCGCGTCGTCAAGGTGCGCCCGGTCGGTGATGTGGCGGGTGAGACGCCGGAAGCCGTGGTGGCGCGGATCGAGGATCGGGTCAAGGCCGGCAATCTGCAGGCGGCCGTTTCCGAATGGAATGCGCTTCCTGAAGCGGCAAAGCAGGCGTCGCAGGACTTCCGGCGCGCTCTGGATGCCCGGATCAAGGTGGACGAACTCGCAAGCGGCACCCTGACCCGCGCCATGACAAGCACCGGCACGGCTGGTTGAGGAGAACCCTGCATGATCCGTCTGTTCATCTTCGCCGTCGTCACGCTTGGTCTCGGGTGGAGCTTTTCGTGGCTTGCCGAACGGCCCGGCCTCATCTCCATCACCTGGCAGAACCATCTCATCGAGACGAGCATCATGGTGGCGGCAACGGCCATGGTTGCGCTCATCTTCGCGGTGATGTTCGTCTGGTGGTTGATCCAGACGATCTGGACCTCGCCGCATTCCGTGCGTCGCTATTTTCGCGCCCGCAAGCGGGATCGTGGCTACCAGGCGCTGTCGACCGGCATGATTGCCGCAGGCTCCGGCAATGCGCTGCTCGCCCGCAAGATGAGCGCCCGCGCTCGCGGCCTTCTGCGCGCCGATCAGGAACCGCTGATCCAGCTTCTGGAAGCCCAGACCGCGCTCATCGAAGGCCGCTACGAAGAAGCACGCGAAAAATTCGAAAAGATGGCGGAAGATCCCGAAACCCGGGAACTCGGTCTTCGCGGGCTTTATATGGAAGCCCGCCGGCTCGGCGCCAATGAGGCCGCCCGCCAGTATGCCGAGACGGCCGTAGAGCATGCGCCGTACCTGCCGTGGGCGGCCGAGGCGACGCTGGAATATCGCTGTCAGTCCGGTCGCTGGGAAGATGCCATCCGGCTTCTCGACCAGCAGAAAATCGCCAATGTCATCGACAGGAAGCAGGCAGACCGCTGGAAGGCCGTGCTGTTGACGGCGCGGGCCACCGAGCGTCTGGAGGGCGATCCGAAAGGCGCTCGCGACGATGCAACCGCTGCCCTGAAGCTTGCCAAGGATCTGGTGCCGGCCGGCATCATTGCAGCGCGCGCCCATATGCGTGAAGACAATCTGCGCAAGGCGGCCTCCGTGCTGGAAAGCCTCTGGAAAATCGCCCCGCACCCGCAGGTGGCTGAAACTTACGTGCGTGCGCGCAGCGGCGATAGCGCGAGCGACCGCCTGAAGCGTGCCGAAAAGCTGGAAGCGCTGAAGCCCAACAACCCGGAATCGCTGCTGGCCGTTGCCCAGGCCGCCCTCGACACCAAGAATTTCGCCAGGGCGCGGGAGAAGGCCGAAGCTGCGCTGCGGATGGCGCCGCGTGAGAGTGCCTATCTGCTTCTGGCCGATATCGAGGAAAGCGAGACGGGCGACCAGGGGCGCATTCGTCACTGGATGGCGCAGGCGCTGCGCGCACCGCGCGACGCAGCCTGGGTGGCCGATGGCGTCGTCTCCGAACGCTGGCTGCCGATGTCGCCGGTGACCGGGCGCCTGGATGCGTTTGAATGGAAGCAGCCCTTCGGCCAGTTGGAAGGCCCGATCGAGGAAGGCACGCTTGCCGCCGAAAGCGCGATTGCCAGCCTGCCGCCGGTTCATAAGACAGCGCCGACACCGGCCCGGGAGCCGGTCGTTGCGGTGACATCAAGCCCGGCTGCGGCAGAACCGACCGTGACCCCCAGCCCGTCGCCTTTAGCCCCCGTGCCTTCAGTCGAAAAGCTGAAGCCTGTGGACACGCCGTCCCTTGCGCCGAAGGCGCAGGCTGAAGACCCGATCAAAGGTGGTCAGACGGCACCCGATCCCTTCAACGGTCGACCACCGGATGATCCCGGCGTGAAGGATCAGAATGCGCAACCGGAACCTGCCACGCGCCTGCGCATTTTTTGAGTATGATGATGTTTGACCGTATCCAGGATTTCTTCCAGTCGCTGACCGACGACCGGGCGGACGACGAGTTTGCGCCGGACGATCCGCGCGTTGCCTTTGCCGCCCTCTGCTTTCAGGTCATGGAAGCGGACGGACGTGTCTCGGAAGCGGAAAAGTCGAAGTTGAAGCTGCTGCTGCGCGATCGCTATCAATTGGACAGCAGTCATCTGTCGAGCCTGATCGAGGCCGGGCGCACGGCGGGCTCCGAAGCGGTTGACTATTATCGCTTTACCTCCGATCTTAAGCGGCATCTCAGTCCCGAGGACTGCGTGAGCCTGGTGGGGGTCCTTTGGGATCTCGTCTATGCCGATGGCGAGCGCAGCGAGATGGAAGATCACGTGATCTGGAGGATAGCGGATCTTCTCGGCGTCTCGGCAAGGGACCGGGTGCTGGAGCGCCAGAAGGTTGCGGCGCGCACGATTGGTTTGGATGGCGGAGGAGATCAGGGAGGAGACTGAGGAAAACCGGATGCTGATGACCCCTGCCAGCCATATTGCACCACAGACCCGCCAAAATGGCTCACGCCGCCCGACGGACATGAATAAACAGCCGATCCTGGTCGTGCTGCATCAGGAACGCTCCTCCCCCGGCCGCGTCGGACAAATTCTTATCGAAAAAGGCTTTCCCCTCGATATTCGCCGCCCCGTGCTGGGCGATCCTCTGCCCGATACGCTCGCCCATCATGCCGGCGCCGTGATCTTTGGCGGTCCGATGAGCGCCAATGATCCGGATGCTTTCGTGAAGGCCGAGATCGACTGGATTTCGGTGCCGCTTCGCGAAAACAAGCCTTACCTCGGCATCTGTCTTGGTGCCCAGATGATGGTGAAGAACCTCGGCGGCACGGTTGCGGCCGAAGGCAATGGCCTCACCGAAATCGGCTGGTACCCGCTGCGCGCCACCGAGCATGGCCGGCTGCTGATGCGCTGGCCGAAGATGGTCTATCATTTTCATCGCGAAGGTTTCGACGTGCCGCGCGGGGTCCAGCTTCTGGCGGAAGGCGATGCCTATCCACATCAGGCCATTCGCTATGGCGACAATGCCTGGGGCGTGCAGTTCCACGCCGAACTGACGCGCGCCATGATGCACAGCTGGGTGGTGCGCGGCGCCTCGCGCTTTGTCATGCCCAACGCCCAGCAGGGACGTGAACATCTGGAAGGGCGCATGATCTTCGATGCGCCGCTGAAGGCCTGGCTCTACGACTTTCTCGACCTTGTCTTCGAGCGCTCCTCCGCGGGCGACGCCGGAAAGCACCAGACCCTGGATGCGCCGGTCGCCGGTTAGTCCAGGTCACGGATTGGAGGGTGCGTCGAGGTTGTCGATCTTGCGCAGCTTCGGAAAGCCGAGCGCCCAGATGATGGACACGGCGAGCGTGCCGAACCCGCCGATGACGACGGCGGGTACCGCACCCACCACATGCGCCATCGTGCCGGCGCGGAATTCACCCAACTCGTTGGATGCCCCGACAAACACCATGTTGACGGCGTTGACGCGGCCACGCACCTCGTCCGGCGTCCACAGCATGATCAGGCTTTCACGGACATAGACCGAAATCATGTCGGAAGCGCCCATCAGCATCAGGGCGGCGATCGACAGCCAGACGGTCTGCGAAAGGCCGAATATAACCGTGGCAACGCCGAACAGAGCCACGCCGCCGAACATGGCAAGGCCGGCATGCTTGCGGATCGGATAGGCCGCCAGAAGCACGGCCACCACGATGGCACCAATACCCGGTGCCGAGCGCAGGAGCCCGAGCCCCCAGGGTCCAAGTTCCAGGACGTCGCGAGCAAACACCGGCATCAGCGCAACAGCGCCGCCGAGCAGGACGGCAAACAGGTCGAGCGAAATCGCCCCCAGCACCACTTTTTCGCTGGAGATGAAGCGGAAGCCGGCAAGGATCGTCGTCCAGCTGACGGCCTTCGAGGTTGCAGTCCGCTGGGACGGTTTCGGGATGCTGACGATCAGCACGGCGGCACCCAGCATGAAGGCGAGTGCAACCGAATAGGCAGCCACCGCACTGGCGCCATAAAGCAGCCCGCCAGCCACCGGTCCAAGGATGGAGGCCGTCTGCCAGGAGGAAGAATTCCAGGCAATGGCGTTGGGCAGGTCCTTTTCCGGGACAAGGTTCGGCGCAAGCGACTGCACGGCCGGCCCCATGAACGCACGCTCGATGCCGAAGACGATGAGGATGCCGAATACCGGCCAGGGCGAAAAACTGTGCGTCACCGTAAGGAACAGAAGCGCTGCCGTGCAAAGAGCGGCAAGCAGCAGGCAGACGGCCACGATCGCGCGCCGATTGTAGCGATCGGCGACCGAACCGGTAACGAGGATCAGCAACAGCGAGGGCAGGAACTGAAAGAGACCGATCAGGCCGAGATAGAGCGCGTTACCGGTGACATCATACATCTGCCAACCGACGGAAACGCTGACGATCTGCGTGGCAAAGGCGGCGAGAAACCGGCAGAAGAAGAAACGCACATAGGAGGAGTGCCGGAACGCGGCAAAACGGTCATCAGCGGCAGGCAGGGACATTAGAGACGCTTTCGACGTGCCGCCAGGCAGGCGGCCGCTCGTTAAACATGATTCGCCATAGGCCTTGAAACGGCACTTGTCGCCTAAGTCGCCAATGTCTACATGTCTGTCAACCAAAGATATGGAGTTATGGATGATCGCGCTGTTTCAGACCATCGATCTGGCCTTGAACCTTTATACCTGGGTGCTCATCGCCAGCGCCATCTTCTCCTGGCTCTATGCCTTCAACGTCATCAATTCGAGCAACAGCTTCGTCAACTCCATCGGCACGATGCTGTACAACCTGACGGAGCCGGCGCTTCGCCCGATCCGCCGCATCATGCCGGATCTCGGCGGCATCGACATCTCTCCGATCATTCTCCTGCTGATCATCTTCTTCATCCGCTCGCTGATGTGGACGACGATCGTTCCGGCCCTGATGTGAACCGGGCCTGCACGCCCTTTGGCGATCATGTGCGGCTGGCGGTGCGCCTGACGCCGAATGCCTCTCGCGACGCGATCGAGGGTATCGAAATGTCGGCAGAGGGCGAGTGCTGGCTGAAGGCGCGTGTCACGGCAGTGCCGGAAGACGGCAAGGCCAACAAGGCGCTCATCCAGCTTCTCGCCAAGAGCCTGCGCCTGCCCAAATCCTCCATATCCTTCCAGTCCGGCGAAACAGCGCGCAAAAAAATCCTCCGGCTCGAGGGCGAACCGGAGGATCTGATGAAAAGGCTGGACGCGCTTGCTGCCCGATAGGCGGCTTCGCCACTCAGCTTACTTCTGGGCGTTGTAGCGCTCGATGGCCTCGACGATCAGGCGCTTGGCAACCGTCACATCCTGCCAGCCGCCGATCTTCACCCACTTGCCGGGCTCCAGATCCTTGTAGTGCTCGAAGAAGTGCTCGATCTGCTTCAGCGTGATTTCCGGCAGGTCGGTGTAGTTGTTGATCTTGTCGTAGCGCTGCGTCAGCTTCGGAGCAGGAACGGCAATGATCTTCTCGTCCTTGCCGCCGTCGTCTTCCATGATCATAACGCCGATCGGGCGCACGTTGATGACGCAGCCGGGAACGAGCGGGCGCGTGTTGCAGATCAGGACGTCCACCGGATCACCATCTTCCGACAGCGTATGCGGCACGAAGCCGTAATTGCCGGGGTAGGTCATCGGCGTATAGAGAAAACGGTCGACGATCAGCGCGCCGGCGTCCTTGTCCATCTCGTACTTGATCGGATGACCGCCGACCGGAACTTCAACGATAACGTTTACGTCGTCCGGCGGGTTCTTGCCGATCTTGATCGCATCGATACGCATGTTTCTCCCCAAGAGCGTTGCTTGTACCCGTCTCGATACTGGGAAAACCGGTGCATTGCAACATGCCTCAAGGCCAGGAACATCAGCATCTTCGCCTCAACGATCACTCTGCGGCACAGGCTGCGCTCAGCCGTGATCAGGGCCAGACAAAGCCGATCTTGCGAAGCTCAGCGCCGGCAAAATCCTCGATGCCCTCGGCCAGTTCCAGGCCGCCATGGCGGCGGAAGAAGCGGGTTGCATGCTCGCTGTCTTCGAGGCACCACACGACAAGACCGCTGCAGCCGAGCGACTTCAAAAGGCGTCGGGTTTCGCCGAACAGGCGCCGGCCAAGACCGATGCCCTGAAATTCCGGACGCAGGTAGATTTCGTAGATCTCGCCTTCCTGCGGCAGCGCCCGCGCGCGGTTGAGCCCCATGGTGGCATAACCGGCGATGGTGCCCTCCACATCCAGCACCAGCAGCGTCGCCGGCCCCTTGGCCGCACGGCGCCACCAGGCCTCTCCCCGCCGCTCCAGCATCTCCGTCAGCGGTTTGTGGGGGATAAGCCCTGCATAGGCCTGTTGCCAGGCCAGGCGGTGAACCTCGGAGACCTCACGGGCATCTCCCGTCGTGGCACGACGCACGTCGATGGACACTGTCTTCATGACAACACTCTGGTCTCGCCGCCGATGAACCCGCTCATTTGGAGCGGATGCCCGGCGCACAACGTCTGCCTGCAACCGGCCATGTCCGAGTTAACGCTTTTTTAACGCCCCGAACAAGCCCGCAGGAGACATGGCGCACACAAAAAAGCCCCGGTTTTGCCGGGGCTCTTGAGCAGATCAACTATCGGAAGATCAGGCGACGCGCGACTTTTCGAAGCGCTTGCGATCGTTCGGATCGAGATACATCTTGCGCAGACGGATCGACTTCGGCGTGACTTCCATCAGCTCGTCGTCCTGGATCCAGGAGAGCGCGCGGTCGAGCGTCATGCGGATCGGCGGGGTGAGCTTCACGGCTTCATCCTTGCCGGCGGCGCGGATGTTGGTGAGCTGCTTGCCCTTCAGCACGTTGACTTCCAGATCGTTGTCGCGGGAGTGGATGCCGATGATCATGCCCTGATAGACCTTTTCACCCGGCTCGATGATCATCGGACCGCGATCTTCCAGGTTGAACATGGCATAGGCCACGGCTTCGCCCGAACCGTTGGACAGCAGCACGCCGTTGTTGCGGCCGGCAATGGCGCCCTTGAACGGCTGGTAGCTGTGGAACAGGCGGTTCATGATGGCGGTGCCGCGCGTGTCGGTCAGAAGTTCCGACTGGTAACCGATCAGGCCGCGGGTCGGGGCCAGGAACTTCAGGCGCACGCGATTGCCACCGGAGGGGCGCAGTTCCGTCATTTCGGCCTTGCGCTCGGACATCTTCTGCACGACGACGCCGGAATGCTCTTCATCCACGTCGATGACGACTTCCTCGATCGGCTCCATGGTCTCGCCGGTCGTCTCGTCCTTGTGCATGACGACGCGCGGACGCGAGACGGCAAGCTCAAAGCCTTCGCGGCGCATGGTTTCGATGAGAACGGCCAGCTGCAATTCGCCACGGCCGGAGACGAAGAACGAATCCTTGCCTTCGGCTTCCTCGATCTTCAGCGCGACGTTGCCTTCGGCTTCCTTGAACAGACGGTCGCGGATGACGCGGCTCGTGACCTTGTCGCCTTCGGTGCCGGCAAGCGGGCTGTCGTTGACGATGAAGGACATGGTGACCGTCGGCGGATCGATCGGCTGCGCGGTCATGGCTTCGGTGACGGAGGGGTCGCAGAAGGTATCGGCAACGGTGCCCTTGGAGAGACCGGCGATCGCCACGATGTCACCGGCATGGGCTTCTTCGATTGCCGTGCGCTCGATGCCGCGGAAGGCGAGGATCTTGGAGATGCGGCCGTTTTCGATCAGCTTGCCATCCTGGCCGAGAACCTTGACGGCCTGGTTCGGCTTGATCGAACCGGAGGCGATGCGGCCGGTGATGATGCGGCCGAGGAAGGGGTTGGCTTCGAGAATGGTGCCGATCAGACGGAACGGACCTTCTTCGACAGTCGGCTCCGGCACGTGCTTCAGCACGAGATCGAGAAGCGGTGAAAGGCCTTCATCCTTCGGACCTTCCGGGTTGAAGTTCATCCAGCCATCGCGGCCCGAACCGTAAAGGATCGGGAAATCGAGCTGCTCGTCGGTGGCATCGAGGTTGGCGAAGAGGTCGAAGACCTCGTTGATGACTTCCTCGTGGCGGCCATCCGGACGGTCGATCTTGTTGATCGCGACGATCGGGCGAAGACCGACCTTCAGCGCCTTCGAGACCACGAACTTGGTCTGCGGCATCGGGCCTTCGGAGCTGTCGACCAGAACGATCGCGCCATCCACCATCGAGAGGATACGCTCGACTTCGCCGCCGAAATCGGCGTGGCCGGGGGTGTCGACGATGTTGATGCGCACGCCCTTCCATTCCACCGAGGTCGCCTTGGCAAGAATGGTGATGCCGCGTTCCTTTTCGAGATCGTTCGAATCCATCACGCGTTCTGCAACGCGCTGGTTTTCGCGGAACGAGCCGGACTGCTTCAGGAGCTCGTCAACAAGGGTCGTTTTCCCATGGTCAACGTGCGCAATGATCGCGATATTGCGAATTTTCATAGTGGGTTCTCTGGGCTGTGGCGCACATGATCCACAGACCGCGCCAATTTTCGTTGGCGCCCCCATACCCTGTTTTTCGCAAACGCGAAAGGGGGAGCGAGGGCGCGGGGGTGAGAGAGGCCGTGAAAACGCGTCATCCGCCGCCGCCCTGGTAGCGTTTCAGGCAGAAACGCCAGAAGAAGAAGGCGGCAACGGCAGAGAGAGGACCCGCAGAAAGGGCCGCAATTTCTGCAAACGCGCCAAGATAGGGAACGGGCCGTCCAAGCAGGACGGCGACGGGCACATAGGCCATGTAGCCCAGCGGAATGATTGAAAGCAGAGCCACCTGGAACGGCGCGGCAAAGATGCTTGCCGGATAGCGCGACAGTTCCCAGAAGTCGAAATAGATGCCGAACAGATAGCGGGCGCGACCGAGCACGAGGGCACAGGCGGCGATGATGGTGATCATGGAGGCGGTGATGAGGGCCGCGCTGACCAGCCCGCCGGCCAGCAGCAGACAGGTATCGGTGGTCCAGGCAATGGACAGTTGAGGCCAGGCCCAGGCGACAAGACCTGCCCCGAGCGCGATATGGCCGCCATATTCGATGTTGAAGCCGGAAAAGACCAGGTAGGCCCATGGGTTCAACGGCCGCACCAGCAGTGTGTCGAACTCGCCGCCGAGAACGATGTCCTCCATGCGGCGCAGCTGGACCAGCGTGAAACAGGCGCCGAGCGCATAGCCGAGCGTGTGAAAGCCGAGAAGAAAGGCCATCTGCGGCCAGGTCCAGCCGCCGATTGTGCCAAACCGGGTGAGGATCAGCCAGATGGAGGCGAAGATGCCGGCATAGCCGAAGGCCTGCGCGAGCCAGGTGATCAGAAGCGCCGCGCGGAACTCCAGCCGCGTGCGCACCCGAAGCCGCATGAGATAAAAGAGCAGCGAGAGGGTGTCGCGCATCTCAGCCTCCCTGCACGACGACCTGGGCGCAGGCACGCGACCAGACGAAGGCGACGGCGAAAGCGAGAACCGCGGCCCATCCGGCGCCGGCTGCCAGAATTAACAGCTCTTCCGTAAGATCGCGCTGGCCGAGATAAGCTGCAAGCGGATGATAGGCGATCCAGGAAAAAGGCAAAGCATGCGCCACCTCCGCCAGCCCCTGCGGGTAGAACCAGATTGGCACCAGTCCGCCGGATAGCACCGCCAGAAGACCGCGCATGAACCATTCGAGTGCATGGGCATCGAAGACCCAGAAGGACAGGAGCCCGACGAGAATGGCAAACCCCATCAGGATGGCAAGCGACACCACGACATAACCCACAAACAGCAGCGCATGGGCAAGGCTTTCCGGCGGCTGCAGCCCGTAGATCGAACCCATGATCACAATGACGGGCAGCGAAATCAGCAGCCAGTCGAACAGGCGCACGCCGATCTGCTCGGCCAGGAGCATGACCGGATAGTGCATGGGGCGAAGCAGCGAGCTACCGATGGCACCGGTGCGGATGGTGGCACCGACATCGCGCACGATCATCGTGGCATCCCAGCTGGACAGGATCGTGCCGCCGATCAGCGAATAGGTGATCATCTCATCAAGGCTGATACCAGAGAGCGTGCCATGCCCGCCAAAAGCCGCCTTCCAGATGGAAATGCGCGCAAGGATTTCGACCAGGCCGCCCAGGATGCGCATGAGGATGCGGGAGCGATGCTCGGCCTCGCGCCGGAACGCCGCCGTGACGAGCGCCAGAAAAGCACTCATGCCGAGACCTTGGATTGGTAATGGGTGCGGATAATTTCCTCGATGCCCGGTTCATGCAGCCGCACATCGCGCAGATCGGCCCCCGCCTTCAGCGCCGAGAGGATGTGCAACAGCGGTCGCTGATCATCCGGCAGCAGGAACAGGCGCTGCACGCCCTCGCCGCCGGCCGGTTCGGCCCGGTCCAGTTCGACATGGCCGGGGTCCTGGGCGAATTCCAGCGTCAGCCGGCGCCTTGCGCCAAAGGTCACGCGCAGCGCCGCAATCGTTCCGTCAAACAGCAGCTTGCCGTCATCCACCATGATCAGGCGCGGGCAGATCTCCTCGATATCCTGCAGGTCGTGGGTGGTCAGGATGATGGTGGTGCCGCGCTCGCGGTTGATGCGGGAGAGGAACTTGCGCACCACATCCTTGGCCACCACGTCAAGACCGATCGTCGGCTCGTCGAGAAACAGGATCTTCGGGTCATGCATCAGCGCCATGGCGATCTCGGCGCGCATGCGCTGACCAAGGCTCAAGTGGCGAACCGGTCTCTCGATGAAGGCCGATAGCTCCATCATCTCGACCAGATCGGCACGGTTGCGCTGATAGACAGACGCTGGCACGCGGTACATGCGCCGGTGCAGCTCGAAGCTTTCGATGAGCGGCAGCTCCCACCAGAGCTGCGTGCGCTGACCAAAGACAACGCCGATCTGGCGGGCATTGAGCACGCGCTGCGCCTGCGGATTTCGCCCCAGAACGCTGACCGTGCCGGCAGACGGCGCCAGGATGCCGGTCAGCATCTTGATCATGGTGGATTTACCGGCGCCGTTCGGCCCGAGGTAACCGACGGCCTCTCCCGGTTCGATATCAAAGGAAATGCCATCGACAGCGTTGACCGGACGCGTGACCGGCATCACGAAGTCCTTGAGCGGCCCGAGCATGCCAGACCGGCGCACCTGCTGGCGAAATATTTTGGCAACATGTTCGGCGCGGATGATCGCAGTCATGGCGGATGCCCCTCAAGAAGAACCTCCCTAGGAGAGTCGCATGAAGCTTATGCGACACCCGCTCAGACGACCATCCATTCCTGCGACGCCCCCCACCACGAAAGGGGTGGAGGGCGAAGGCCGCCCCTATCCGCTCAGGCGTCGCTGCCCGACAGTTCCGCCACCATGGCAAGCCCCTTCTTCTTCAGCATGGCGGACGGATCCGGCAGCTTGCCGCGGAAGGCCACATAGGCCTCTTCCGGATCGATGGAGCCGCCGACCGAATAGATGTTGTTCTTCAGCTTGCGCGCCATGACCGGATCGAAGGCATTGCCGCTTTCCTCGAAGGCTGCAAAGGCATCGGCATCCAGAACTTCCGACCACATGTAGGAATAGTAGCCGGCCGAATAGCCGTCGCCGGAGAACACGTGCTGGAAATGCGGCGTGGCGTGGCGCATGACGATGGAGGACGGCAGGCCGATGCTCGACAGCACCTCTGCCTGCACCGCCATCGGATCCTCCACCGGTTCGCTTCGCGTGTGGAACGCCATGTCGACCAGCGCGGAGGAGGTGAATTCCACCGTGTTGAAGCCGGCATTGAAGGTACGCGCCGCCAGAACCTTGTCGAGCAGCGCCTTCGGCATGGCTTCGCCCGTCTCGTAATGCACGGCGTAGCGGGTGAGGATTTCCGGCACCGTCAGCCAGTGTTCGTAAAGCTGCGAGGGCAGTTCGACGAAATCGCGCGAAACACCGGTGCCCGATACGGACGGATAGGTGACATCCGACAGCATGCCATGCAGGCCGTGGCCGAACTCATGGAACAGCGTGCGCGCGTCATCGAGCGACAGAAGAGCCGGCTTTCCGGCAGCAGGCTTTGCAAAGTTGCAGACATTGTAGATGATCGGCAGTTCGCCCACCAGGCCGTTCTTCAGCGTCAGCTTGTGCTGGCTCTGGAACGAACTCATCCAGGCCCCGGAACGCTTGGAGGAGCGGGCAAAGTAATCGCCGAGGAACATCGCCTTCAGACTGCCCTCGCCATCGCGCACCTCAAACACCCGCACATCGGGGTGATAGGCCGTCACGCCCTTCAGCTCGGTGACGGTGACGCCGAACAGGCGGTTCGCGACGTCGAAGCAGGCCTCGATGATCTTTTCGAGCTGCAGGTAGGGCTTCAGTTCGGATTCGGAAAAATCGAACATTCGTTCGCGCAGCTTTTCGGCATAGTAGCGCCAGTCCCACGGGGCGACGGGATGATTGGCGCCCTCTTCGGCAATCAGGCCTGCAAGGCTTGCTTCTTCTTCCAGCGCTTTGGTACGGGCCTTTTCCCAAACCTTCATCAAGAGGTCGTTGACGGTCGCCGGGGTCTTGGCCATCGTCTCGTCCAGCTTGTAAGCGGCAAAACTGTCATAGCCGAGCAGCTTTGCCTTTTCGGCGCGCAGCGACAGCGTTTCGCGCACGATGGCAATATTATCGGTCGCGCCACCATTTTCGCCGCGCTTCACCCAGGCCCGGAACGCCTGTTCGCGCAGATCCCGACGGCTGGAGAAGGTGAGGAAAGGCTCGATGATCGAGCGCGACAGGGTGACGGCGAAATGTCCCTCCGGCTCGCCCCGATCACGCGCGGCAGAGGCCATCGCGTCCCGCAGGAAGGCCGGCAAGCCTGCAAGCTCGGCTTCGTCGGCGATGATCAGCGACCAGGCCTTTTCATCCGACAGGACATTCTGGCCGAACTGGGCGCCGAGGCCTGCGAGCGTCTCGTTGATCTTCGCCAGCCGCTCCTGCTGGTCCCTTGAAAGCCTGGCGCCTGCCCGCACGAAACCTTTCCAGTGCCGCTCCAGGACACGGACCTGCTCAACCGTCAGTTCGAGCGTTTCGCGGGCCTGCCACAGCGTATCGACGCGGGCAAAGAGGTCTACGTTCATGGCGATGCGCGAGTAATGGCGCGACATTTTCGGCGCGATCTCACGCTCCAGAGACTGGATCACGTCATTGGTATGGGCACCGGCCTTGTTCCAGAACAGTGCTGAAATGCGCGACAGTTCATCACCGGCAATTTCCAGAGCAACGATGGTGTTGTTGAAGTCCGGTGCTTCGGGATTTTCGGAAATCTCTTTGATTTCCGCATTATGCAGCGTCAGGGCAGCATCGAATGCGGCTGCGAAATCGCCGTCCTCGACGCGCTCGAACATCGGCAGTCCATTCTGTCCGTTCCAGTCCACGAGCGCCGGGGTGATTGTCGTCTGCACTGTCATCTCACTGTCCTCTGGGTCATTGATAGAGCGCCATCCGAGCAGGGGAAGATGGCGGGTCTGTGAAGGCTAACCCTCAACTACAAGAAGTATTAGCTTATTATTGATAATTGACGCCCTGCAACCATTCGTTATTTTCTGCAACCATATCCGATGAGCGTGGATAGTGGCCGTGGAAATCACTTCCTTCAACTGGTCCGGGAGCTTGCTTCAACAAGAGCAGGGTTTCAATACCAGACATGAGAAACCGCAGTTCATACCGAGCCCGGAAGCGCAGCGCGTTTTCGATCGCATCGACGTGTCTGCAGGCGCCATCGACTTTTCCGCCATTTCACCGCGTCTTCTGCGTGAACTTGCCCTCCAGAGATATATTTCCGGCGCGATCCAACAGGACGTGTATATCGCCCTTGCCCAGGAACTGCCCGTTCAGGCGGTTGATACCAGCGGCCGCGTGCTGGATCTCTCGGGCGTCACCGACGATACCGAATTCGACTTCCAGGATTATTTCCGCCAGCAGCACGATCTGGCCCAGTCGCTGGGCGACGAGGACAAGGCGCTCACCTTCGCCTCGGTGCTCGACTTCATCGAGGCGTGACGGCGAGGATCCGACAAATCCTCAGCCCGGCCCTTCCACGCCCCGCCAATCCCTCTCTTGGCAGTTGCCTCGCGCGGGAAAGATAGTAAGGGTGCCTTAGCAAGCGGCAGGGCATCATGGATAAAGAAGCGGACATCCACAGACTGGGATTTCTCGTCACCGACGGTGCGCGCCTCCTGCGCGCAGCTTTCGAACGGCGCATTGCCGATGCCGGCCTTGGCATCACGCCCGCCGAAGCGCGCACACTTCTCAACATCCATGCCCTGAAAGATTGCCGGCAACTCGACATCGCCGCCCGCATGGGCATCGAACCGATGACGGTCTGCGCCTTCCTCGACAAGCTGCAGGCGCTTGGCCTCATCGAACGACAGCCGGACCCGGCCGACCGCCGCGCCAAGCGGGTGACGCTGACGCCGTCCTGCGCTCCGCTCATTCTTGCCATCCGCAAGGAGCTGGATAGCGTGATCCTGAAGGCCACAACCGGCATGGGCTCCGACGAGGCATTGCTGCTGTGCCGCCTCTTGGAACGCATGAACGCCAGTTTCCAAGGGGAAACCGCCCCTCTTCCCGAAACCCCGGAATGTCCGTAATGCCAAAGCCTTTCCTCGCCCGCCGCATGAGCGAGGGGCGCACGACCTTTCTCGGCGCGCTTCTGACCACGCTCGGCCCCATCTCGATGGCGATCTATACACCCGCGATGCCGGAACTGGTGCGCGCCTTCGGAACGACGGAAGCGGCGATCAAGCTCAGCCTGTCGATGTTCTTTGCCGGCTTTGCGCTGGCGCAGCTTGTGGCCGGACCATTATCGGATGCGCTGGGCCGCAAGGCGGCAACGCTGATCTTCCTCTCGATCTATCTGATTGGCTCGATGCTGGCCGTGCTTGCGCCGTCCGTGGAGTTCATCCTGGCCGCGCGCCTCGTGCAGGGTATCGGTGCCTCCGTGGGCGTCGTTGTCGGGCGCGCCATTGTCCGCGATCTCTTCGTCGGGGCGGATGCGGCGCGCATCCTCAATACGATCGGCATTTTTCTGGCGGTCGGGCCGGCCATGGGGCCGACGCTTGGCGGCCTGACGCTAGCCGCCTTCAACTGGCATGCGGTGTTTCTGCTGATGGTGGGCTTCGGCGTGCTGGCGGGGCTGTGCACGCTGCTGTTCTTGCGCGAGACCGTCGTGCCGGATCTTCAGCGCCTCCAGCCGGCACGGCTTCTGCGGGCTTACGCGGAAGTTGCCGGCAATCTACAGTTTCTCGCAGCCTGCGTGGTTTTGGCCGGCACCATCGGGGCACTTTATGCGCAGGCCACCATGCTGCCCTTCGTGCTGATCAACAAGGTCGGGCTCTCGCCCACCCAGTTCGGCGTGGGCATGCTGATGCAATCCGGCTTTTATCTTCTGGGCTCGTTGACGCTCAAACTCGTCGTGAAGCGCCTTGGCGGGCCGCGGGCGGCCCTCACCGGCATCAGCCTTTGCGGCACAGGCGGCGTCATCATGGCGCTGTCGGTCGCCTTCGTGCCACCGTTCTTCCTGTCCATCATGGGACCGGTCGCGATCTGCACCTTCGGCCTGGCCTTCCTCACCCCGCATGTGGTGACGGCGAGCATGGCGCCCTTCCCGCATGTCGCAGGCTCCGCCTCGGCGCTCACAGGCTTCATCCAGATGACGGCGGGCTTTCTCGGCGGCCTTGCAGCCGCTGCCATAGGCGACCCATTGACCGCCTTCGGAACGATTATCCCGATCATGGAACTGACAGCCGTTGCCGGTTTCATTGCGCTGCACATGCTGGAACGGCGCGCCTGACGCACGCAAAAAACCCGCCTGCCGGGGGCAGACGGGCTGTCGAAGCTTTTACGAAAAAGGCCTGTTACTTGCCGAGATTGCGCTTGGCGAGCGTGCGCAGGCGCAGCGCGTTCAGCTTGATGAAGCCGGCCGCATCCTTCTGGTCATAGGCGCCCTGATCGTCTTCGAAGGTGACGAGCTGGTCGGAATAGAGCGACTTTGCTGATTCCCGGCCGATGACCATGACATTGCCCTTGTAGAGCTTCAGCGTCACTTCGCCTTCGACATGTTCCTGGCTCTTGTCGATGAGCGCCTGCAGCATTTCGCGCTCCGGCGAGAACCAGAAGCCGTAATAGATGAGTTCTGCATAGCGCGGCATCAGCTCATCCTTCAGGTGGGCAGCACCGCGGTCGAGCGTGATGGATTCGATGGCGCGGTGCGCCGACAACAGGATCGTGCCGCCGGGGGTTTCGTAGACGCCGCGGCTCTTCATGCCGACAAAGCGGTTTTCCACGAGATCGAGGCGGCCGATGCCATTGTCACGGCCATAATTATTCAGTTCGGCAAGCAGCGTGGCCGGGCTCATGCGCACGCCGTTGATCGAGACGGCATCGCCCTTTTCAAAACCGACCTTGATGACGGTGGCCTTGTCGGGAGCCGCTTCCGGAGAAATCGTGCGCATATGCACGTATTCCGGAGCTTCCTGGGACGGATCTTCGAGAACCTTGCCCTCGGACGAGGAGTGCAGAAGGTTGGCGTCGACGGAGAAGGGTGCCTCGCCCTTCTTGTCCTTGGCGACGGGGATCTGGTTCTGCTCGGCAAAGGCCAGAAGATCGGTGCGGCTCTTGAAGGCCCAGTCGCGCCACGGCGCGATGATCTTGATGTCGGGGTTCAGCGCATAGGCCGACAGTTCGAAACGAACCTGGTCATTGCCCTTGCCGGTCGCGCCATGGGCAATCGCATCGGCGCCAGTCTTCTTGGCGATATCGATCAGGTGCTTGGAAATCAGCGGACGGGCAATCGAAGTGCCGAGCAGGTAGACGCCTTCATAAACGGCATTGGCGCGGAACATCGGGAAGACGAAATCGCGCACAAATTCCTCGCGCACGTCCTCGATGAAGATTTCCTTGATGCCGAGCATCTCGGCCTTCTTGCGCGCCGGCTCCAGCTCTTCGCCCTGGCCGAGATCGGCGGTGAAGGTGACGACTTCGGCGCCGAGTTCGGTCTGAAGCCATTTCAGGATGATCGATGTGTCGAGACCGCCGGAATAGGCGAGAACGACTTTCTTCACGTCTTTGGGGAGAGCCATGGCAATGAGTTCCGTCTGGGAGTGCGGGCCGAAAACCCGCCTGAGATCTTGAATGGCGGCACTTTTAGCGAGTTTGCCGCGCGGCGCAAGGGCGGGGCGGTCGCCAAAACGTCAGAGGTTACGGCCGATGTTCATGCGGCGGTGGAGGATGCGGATGATTTCGATCCTGCGCCCACGCTCAACATGAATGATGAAATGGGAACCGCAGGCAAGGCTCAGATACCTGGGCTTTATGCCATTGATGGGTCGACCTTTGCGATCGCCTTTTGCCAGGCTCTCGAAAGCCTCGATCAGATTTCCATAGTAGGCATCGGCTTGCGCTCGGGACCATTTTTTGAATGAGAAACGCCAGATGTCTTCCAAGTCTCTCTCGGCCCTGGGGAGAGACGATAGGTGCGCGCGTCAGGCGCCATATTTGCCGTGCATTCGCTTGAGAAACCGTTCCGGATCAAAAGGCTGCGGCTCGCCCGACGCCTCCCCTTCGTCTATTGCGGCGCGAATGGCGGCAAAGCCTTCCTCCTCCTGCTCGCGCAGCTCAAGGGCTGCGGCAACCACATCGGATTCCGAGGCGTAGTCGCCGGCGCTGACCTTGTGGTCGATGAACTGAGCCAGTTCCTCATCGACGGTAATCGTTGCAACCCTGCCCATGATCGTCCTCATCCTGTGGCGTCGTGTTGACGACATAGGGCCACGATACCATATCCCGCACGACGTTAGAAGAAACGCATCGAGGAGTTCGGCCATGACACTTCAGCACCCCGCACTGGCAAAGGGCCATGTGGCCGTCGTTACCGGCGCGGCTTCCGGCATCGGACTTGCCGCGGCAAAGGCTTTCGCCCGTCTCGGCCTTTGCGTCGTCCTCGTCGATCTCGAAGGCGACCGACTGGCGCAGGCAGCCATTGACGTGGCGGCCGTTTCGGAAAACGGCGAGACCGACGTCGTGGCCATCGGCGCCGATGTCGCACGCCTCGACGAGCTGGAAGCACTGGAGCGGGCCGTCATCCAGCGTTTCGGGCGCGTGCATGTGCTGATGAACAATGCCGGCATCCAGCCCGGCAGCGCGCTCTTCGGCCCGCAGGCCAACTGGGACAGCGTGTTTGCCGTCAACCTGATGGGCGTCATCAACGGCACGCGCACCTTTGGCCCGGGCATGGTGGCGCACCGCGATCCGGCTCTCATCATCAATACCGGCTCCAAGCAGGGCATCACCACGCCGCCCGGCGATCCGGCCTACAATGTCGCAAAGTCCGGCGTCAAAGCCTTCACCGAGGCGCTGCAGCACGAGTTGCGCAACACAGAGGGCGCGAATGCGACCGCCCATCTGCTGATCCCGGGCTTTGTCTATACCGGCCTCACCGCCAATGGCCGCACCGAAAAGCCGGCCGCCGCCTGGACGCCGGAGCAGACCGTCGACTTCATGCTGGAAAGCCTTTCGCGCGGGGATTTCTACATTCTGTGCCCCGACAACGACGTGGACCGGGCGCTCGACGAAAAGCGCATCGCCTGGGCCGCCGGCGACATCATCGAGAACCGCCCGCCGCTGTCGCGCTGGCACAAGGATTATGCCGAGGCCTTCAAGGCGCATGTCGAACGGGGCCAATGATTGGCAAGCACCGCGAAGCCGGGTAAGGAGGAAAGATCCGCCTTACCCTGCTTTCTCGCTCTTCGGTGCATTCATGGACTTCATTCCGAGCCTTGCCGTCCTTCTTGCCTTCAGCATCGCCATCCTGGCGCTCGCCTTAACGCCTGGCCCGGACATGACGCTGTGGATCAGCCGCTCGCTGCGCGATGGGCGCGCAACCGCGCTCATGGTGCTTGCCGGCACGAGTTTCGGCATTGCCATTCACACGATGCTGGTGGCCTTTGGCATTTCGGCGCTGATCGTTGCCTCCCCCACCGCCTTTACGATGCTGAAGACGGGCGGTGCCGCTTATCTGCTCTGGCTCGCCGTGCAGGCCATCCGCCATGGCTCCAATTTCGTGGTGAAGGCCGATGGCGAGGCGCAGGCTTCCCGCGCCGGCGCTTTTGTCAACGGGCTCTGGGTGAACCTGCTCAATCCGAAGGTCATCATCTTCTTCATGACCTTCCTGCCGCAGTTCGTCACGGCGGACGATCCGCATGTGACCGGCAAGCTGATGTTTCTCGGCCTCTGGTCGATCATTCTGTCGCTGCCGATCGGCATCGGCATCATCTATGGCGCAGGCATTCTGTCGGGCTGGCTGCAGAACAACAGGAAGGTGCTGCGTGGCATTGATTACAGCTTTGCCGGCATCTTTTCGATCTTCGCGGTCAAGATCCTGATGACGCAGTCCCGCTGAACTGCTCCTCCCGTTAAGGCATCCGTGCTCGATATTCGATGCCAACTGGGGCGACTGTCTGTGACGAACCCTAAATTCAAGGATTTCGCGCAAGGCTGACAATGCTGCTTTCTGCATAGCTCCGCTGCGTCCGCGGCTCTTCAAATTCATATAGTTTCTATTCAAACTATTTTGATGGAAACTAATTCTGATAACCTGCGCTTCCGCTTCGGGGCGGAACTCGTGGTGATCGCGCGCCGGTGGCGACAGTTTATCGACCAGCATCTGGCGGCCAGTGGGCTCACCGATGCAAGCTGGACGCCGCTCATTTACATGGCGCACAATGGCGATGGTCTTCTCCAGAAGGATCTGGCAGCCCTCTCCGGTCTCGATGTGTCCAGCATCGTCCGCCTTGTCGATATCCTTGCAGCGAGAGGTCTCGTGGAGCGCCGTGCGGACGAGACGGACAGAAGGGCGCGCAGGCTCTACCTCACAGAGCTGGGGCGCCAGAAAACCCGCGAAATCCAGCAGCAATTGCATCACATCGAAGCAGCCATGCTGCAGGACGTGTCGGATGCCGAAATCAGATCTGCCCTTTCCTTGATAGCAAGGATCGAAGCCAGACTATCCGATCTCAAAAGGCCCTCAGAGGACGACGCATGACGCTGAATGTTGAAACCCTCCTGTCCGGGTTTGATCGGCAGAGGCTGTTGTTCTGTGGGCGCACCGCGATTGCGGGTTGCCTTGCAATGCTTGTCGCGTTTGCGCTCGGCCTGCACCATCCGCAATGGGCGGCCATGACCATCTGGGTCGTCGCGCAGCCGACACGCGGCCTGTGGCTGGAAAAAAGCCTGTCCCGCATCGCCGGCACCCTGATTGGAGCGGGTATCGGCACCTTGATGGTGATTTTCCTGTCATCCAATCCGCCCCTGCTGCTGGTCTGTCTTGCCCTCTGGATCGGCTTCTGCGCCACGACCGGCAACCTTCTGCGCGGACCGCTCTCCTATGTGACATTGCTCGCGGGCTATTCGGCGGCCATGATTGCCATGCTGGATCATGACAATCCGAACCTGGTCCTTGGATTGGCGCAGGACCGCATCCTGACCATCCTCATCGGCGCTGCGACTTCGACGCTGACAGGTCTGCTCTTCACGCCGAAGAGCGCGGAAAGCAATTTACATCATCGTATTCGGCAGATGGTCGAACGGGTCACCGCACATGTCATGGATCATGCATCCAATGTCATGAAGCGGGAGGAGAGGGCCGCCATTCTGTCGGAGCTCGCAGCAATCGACGAAAGTCTTGAGGTTCAACTGGCAGGAAAGATCGGCATGGCGGCCAAAATGCGCGCTGTCCGGTCGGTGCTTGCCGCAGCCATGGATCTCCTGCTCAATGCGCCTGAAGACACACACCGTGACAGCGATGAACCCTCACAGGGGCCTGAGGCACTGGCCTGCTCCTCCCAGTCAGATCTCGCCCGAAGAATGGCAAGCCTGCAGACCGCCTGGCAGGGGCTTGAGCAGGCGGGAGAACTGGAGGCGCAGCGCATTCCCTCCCTCCATTTGCACAGAGACTGGATCGGCGCTCGCCAGGCGGGGCTGCGTGCAGCGCTTTCGGTTCTGGGCGTGGGCGCCATCTGGCTTTTGACCGATCTCGCCATCGGCCCTTTCATGGTCATGGGCACCGCCATCATGACCAGCTTGTTTTCAACCTTCGACCATCCCGCGCGCATCATGCGCTTCGGCATTGTCGGCACCCTGGCCGGAGCAAGTGTCGCGACAGTCGTTCGCCTCTATGCCATGCCCCTGGCCGAAAGCGAACTGGCCATGGTTCTGATGGTGATGCCGGTCATCCTCATCGGAGCCCTGGTGATGAGCCATCGCAAGTCCATGTTTGTCGGAATGGATTTCAACATGGTCTCGCTCCTGCTGCTGGGCCCGGCCTTCCCGACCCATCTTCAGCCGGCCGAGGCCGTAGCACAGGCCATGTCGGTCGTCGTGGGGCCGGTTGTCGCGCTCCTCGCATTCACCTATGCCTTCCCCGTGCATCCGCAGGGCCGCATGCGATTGATCATTCGCATGATCGTGCACGACTTGCAGAATATGGCCGACACCGGGACGCTTGCCCCCCACCGCGTGGAGATCTGGCGGGCACGGCTCTATCACCGCATCCTGCGCCTTATTCGATGGTCCGAGAAAAGCGGCGGCACGACGGTCGATGCGGCAGAAGGCGGACTTCTAGCCCTTCGGCTCGGCGAAGCCGTCGCCAATGCCCAAAGTCTGGTGTCAAACGATAATACGCCAGCGTCCCTGAAGCAGGCCGGAAGGACGTTCCTGAAGAGCCTGGCAAAGTTGCAGGAGCAGCCCGGCCGCACGGCAACGGCCCTTGAACACTTCGAAAAGCAGCTTTCGGTCAACGGGCTGAGCGGCAGCCGATCGCTTGCGGGAACGGCCTCCCGCCTGTCTTCCAGTGAAGCATTCTTCCGTCAGGCGTGAGGCCACCTGCCTCGGCGCCTGATATCAGTCGTCTTCGCCGTGGCCGGCGATCATCATCGCCTCGAAGGCCAGACGCTCGGTCTTGCGCATGCGCTCCGATTCCGACTTCAGCTGGCCGCAGGCAGCCAGAATATCGCGACCGCGCGGGGTGCGGATCGGAGAGGCATAGCCGGCCTGATTGATGAAATCAGCGAATTTCTCGATCGTTGCCCAGTCGGAACACTGGTAATTCGTGCCCGGCCACGGGTTGAACGGGATGAGGTTGATTTTTGCCGGCACGCCCTTCAACAGCTTGATCAGGGCCTTGGCATCTTCCAGGCTGTCGTTGACGTCCTTCAGCATCACATATTCGAAGGTGATGCGGCGCGCATTGGACAGGCCCGGATAATTCCGGCAGGCCTCGATCAGATCCTTGAGCGGATATTTCTTGTTGATCGGCACCAGCATGTCGCGCAATTCGTCGCGCACCGCATGCAGCGAAATCGCCAGCATCACACCGATCTCGTCGCCGGTGCGGAAAATTTCCGGCACGACGCCGGAGGTGGAGAGCGTCACGCGGCGCTTGGACAGCGACAGGCCGTCGCCGTCGGTTGCAATCAGCAGCGCCGTCTTGACGTTTTCGAAATTATAGAGCGGCTCGCCCATCCCCATCATAACGATATTGGTGACCTTGCGGTCGCCGGTCGGAACGAATGCGCCGGGGGGCGTATCAGCGCCGGGAAAATCGCCCAGCCGGTCGCGCGCCAGAAGCAGCTGCGCCAGAATTTCTTCCGACGTCAGGTTGCGCACCAGGCGCTGCGTGCCGGTGTGGCAGAAGGAACAGGTGAGCGAACAGCCGACCTGGCTCGAGATGCAGAGCGTGCCGCGGCCTTCTTCGGGAATGTAGACGGTTTCGATTTCCACCGGCCGGCCGGCGCCACGGGGCGGAAAGCGCAAGAGCCACTTGCGGGTGCCGTCATTGGACACCTGCTCCTCGACGATTTCGGGCCGGGCGATGGTGAAATGCCGCTTCAGCATTTCGCGCATGTCTTTGGCCACATTGGTCATGGCATCGAAATCGGAGACGCCGCGAATGTAGAGCCAGTGCCAGAGCTGGCTCACGCGCATGCGCACCTGCTTTTCCGGAACACCCTTTTCCACGAGGGCCTTGCCCATTTCCTCGCGGGTGAGCCCGATCAGCGAGGGCTTTTCGGACGCCATGTCCGGGCGTGCCACGAGGGGCTTCTTGACGCTATCCGCCATGACGATGGCTTCGGAAACCGACATGCTCTTGATCCCATTCAAACGGCTGCGCCTCTCGGCGCATCAGCACCGGGTCAGCCCCCGTCTTCTCATCGGTGAAATGCGTTCGGCGGCCTCATAAGGAATGAACCGGGCCGTCTGTTGCGCGTGCCTTTACCATCAAAAGGCAGCGCCGTCACCCCTCATGCAAAAAGCCGGCGCTGTGGCCGGCTTTATCGCATCCTGTGCCAAGACACTTACTTGCAGGTTTCGATCTTCTTCAGAGCCTGCGAGATGCCCGCCAGCGAATAGGAATAGCTGGTGGCCGTGCCGCGCAGCGAGGTGGCCTTGACCGTCATGCTGGAGCCGGTCTTCATGGCCGCCACAAGCGCCGGCTCTTCGGCGGCGTTTTCCACCCAGGCGGCCTTGTCCTTGACGAACAGGACGAAATTCTTCTTGTCGATGGTGACGTTCACCTTCGAATCGGCCTTCAGCGTGTAGCCCATCATCGCCTGCGGCTCGTAGGAGATGTTCTGGCCGGGACGCTGCGAGATGATGAAGAAGACATCGCCGTGATCGACGCTGGCCGGTTCCTTGGTGGTGGGCACGGACAGCACATAGCAGACGGTGCTATTGCCGGACTTGTAGGAATAGGCGCCCCAGTTCTTGAACTGCTCGATCCGGGTCGGGGCGGGTGCCTGCGCGGACGCAAACGCTGCGCTGGCGAGCAGAAGGGTCGACGCGATGGCGATCTGTCTTACAAACATTGTGTCCTGCCAGTTTTCTCATTCAACGGCCGACCGGGCGGCAAATGGCCGGGCTTGGTCGAGATCCGTTCGACTTTGACTTAATTTCGGTTACCAAATCGTCAACAGGGAATGCATAGGTGTTTTGAAGAGGCCTGCCGACCGAAAAACGCAGGCTGCGCCGTTTCAGGCAGCAGGGCCTGGCCCCGGCTCCACAGTCTGGACCGTCAATGAACCGAGAATTCGGGCAAGAGTTTGGCCGGTTTGGAAGAACACTCCGCCGCGCCGTCACCCGGCGGCAGGCTCGGCTCCGGCGCTGCCGAGATCCTGATTGGAAAGTGCGCGATCGGCCGCCTCGTAATGGCTGTCATCGATATAGGCCTGAACCATGCGGAAGGCAGCCGCCAGAACCGCCACATCGTCGGTAAAGCCGACCATCAGAAACATGTCGGGCACGATGTCGATCGGAAGCACGAAATAGCCAAGCGCTGCCAGAAGCACGCCGCGCACCCGAAGCGGCGTCTTGGGGTCCATCGCACAATAATAAGCTGCCACCAGGTCGCGGCTGAAGGGCACATAACGGATGGCGCGTTTCAGCGTCGGCCAGAATTTCGCACGAACGCGCTTTTCCTGCTTTGCCTGGGTTTCTTCATCGCCCGGCGCAAGAATTTCTCCGATCTTGACGTCGTCCATGACGGCCTTCCTCTCGATTGCGAACCCCGGTGATATGGGTCCGGCCCACGTCGAGTTCAATCAGGGCGCCGTCAGATGCTGGGCCGCCCTGTCGAACATCCGCGCCAGCTTGAAGTCGCGCTCGGTCAGGCCACCGCTGTCATGGGTGGTCAGACGCACGGACACCGCTGCATAGACATTTTTCCATTCGGGATGATGATCGAGCTTTTCCGCACAGAGCGCGCACTGCGTCATGAAGCCGAAAGCCTCGCAGAAATTGCGGAAGGTGAACTCCTTCAAGATGGCGTCTCCATAGGGCGCCAGCAGCCATCCCTCCAGTGTCGAGAGACCGGCGGCAACAGCCGCCGCATCCAGCTTTTCATCGCGCATCGCAAAGCCTCAGAACAGCGTCTTTTCCGCCTGGTAATCATGGGCCGCGTAGGAGGACAGGCTTTCCTGGAGCGGAAATATTTCTTCCGTCAGGTAAGGCCCGCCGCCGACCGATTCCTTCGACGACATCAGCACGAACCGGCCGACCATGAAGGGCGCGGTGTAGAAGTTGCCGCGGCCGGAAAGGTAATGCACCACGTCCTCCACCCGTGCGGAGCGCAGGCGGGCAAGCGTCACATGGGGCATGAATTTGCGCGGATCCGGCGGCAGACCGATCCTCTGGCAGATCCGCTCGATCTCGCCTTGCAGCGCGTTCAGTTCCGGCGAGGCAGAGACGCCAGCCCAGACCGAATGCGGTTTCTTCGAGCCGAAGGAGCCTATCCCGTTGAGGCTGATCTGGAATTCCTCCCGATCGACCCGGTCCAGGCGGTTGACGATCTCGTCGGCGGTTCGCCCGTCGACATCGCCGATAAATCGCAGCGTGATGTGATAATTCTCGACATCGATCCAGCGTGCACCCGGCAAGCCCCCCCGCAAGAGGGAGAGGCTCATGGCAGCATTGCGCGGGATTTCGAGGGCGGTGAAAAGTCTCGGCATAGCGAACCTCCTCGAATCTCTTAAGCGACATCCGTAGCGGACCACGCAAATGTCATCCGCGCAAGCACTGATTTTTGCTATGCAACATTCATTGGACCGTCGTGATCCCCAACAGAAACGCTTCCACCGCCTTCAGAGAACGATCCACCATGACCTGGACGCCCTTGGCGTTCGGATGCATGCCGTCCTCCAGTTGCAGCCCCGGCGTTGCCACTACCCCATCGAGGAAGAACGGGTAAAGCGGGACGCCGTGCTTTTCCGAAAGGCGCGTATAGATGCCGTTATAGCGTTCGCCGTAACTGCCGCCCATGTTGGGCGGCGCAATCATGCCCGCGAGCAGCACGGGAATGTTGCGCGCTTTGAGCCGAGTGATGATGGCGTCGAGATTCTTTTCCGTCTCCGCCGGCGCAATGCCGCGCAGGGCATCATTGGCACCCAGTTCAAGGATCACGCCATCGGTGCCGTCCGGCACCGACCAGTCGACGCGCGACAGGCCGGCGGCCGTGGTATCACCGGACACCCCGGCATTGGCGATTGCCACGTCATGGCCGCGCGCCTTCAAGGCCTTTTCCAGGAGCGCCGTATAGGACTGCGTCGGCGGCAACTGATAGCCCGCCATCAGGCTGTCCCCGAAGCCGACAAGCTGAAGCGTCTTTGCCTGCGCGGAACCGGCAAGGGTGAGACCTGCAATGACAATCACGTGAAGCAGTGCCGCTTTGAATTTCATGGGGCCATCCCTAGATTGTGCTGGTCCGCCGCAGTGCGGCAAACGTATCTGTAACGTCGATGTTCTGCCAATATAGGGTGCTTTGCCGTGACTGAAACCATCATCACCCTGAAGAAGGCGGATCTGACGCTTGGAAATGCCGCCGCCTCCGTGCATGTGCTGAAGGGGATCGATCTTGAGATCCGGCGAGGTGAAGCGGTCGGCATCGTCGGTCCGTCCGGCTCCGGCAAGTCGACGCTCCTGATGGTTCTGGCCGGGCTCGAGCGTCTGGACAGCGGCGAGATCATCATCCGCGACACGCCGCTTCATGCCCTTGGCGAAGATGCACTGGCCGATTTTCGCGGCCGCAATATCGGCATCGTCTTCCAGTCCTTTCACCTGATTGCCAATATGACGGCATTGGAGAACGTCGCCGTGCCGCTGGAACTGGCGAACGTGAAGAACGCCTTCGACATTGCCCGTGCCGAACTGACGTCGGTCGGCCTTGGCGAACGCCTGTCGCATTATCCGGGCCAACTGTCCGGCGGCGAGCAGCAGCGCGTGGCGATTGCCCGGGCGCTCGCCCCTTCTCCCGCCGTGCTGATTGCCGACGAGCCGACCGGCAATCTCGACACGGAAACCGGGCGGCAGATCGCCGATCTCCTGTTTGCCAAGCAGGCCGAGCGCGGCATGACGCTGCTGCTGGTGACGCATGACAATGCGCTTGCCGCCCGCTGCACCCGGCAGATCCGCGTCCGCTCCGGCGAGATCGCCGCCGACAGTGTAAGATCCGCTGCAGCTGCGGCGGCCTTTGCATGAAGACGACGTTTCCCCGCATCGCGATTGCCCTGAAGCTTGCGCTGCGCGAACTGCGCGGCGGCCTCTCCGGCTTCTACATCTTCCTTGCCTGCATTGCGCTTGGCACCGGCGCCATTGCCGCCGTCAATTCCGTCTCCCGCGCCATTACCGGCGCGATTGCCACGCAGGGGCAGGCGCTGCTCGCCGGCGATATCCGCTTTGAACTCAACAACCGGGAAGCAACGCCGGACGAAAAGGCGTTCCTAGACAGCCTCGGACAGGTCGCCGTCTCAACTGGTCTGCGCTCGATGGCACGGTTGCCCGACGGGTCAGAGCAGGCGCTGGTCGAGGCAAAGGCGGTGGATGGCGCCTATCCGCTCTACGGCACGGTGGTCACGGAGCCTGCGCGGCCCTTGAGCGAGCTTCTCGGCGAGCAGGCCCAGGCTTACGGCGGCGTTGCGGCGCCCCTGCTTCTGGAGCGCATGGGCCTGAAGATCGGCGACGAGATTTTGCTCGGCAATGCGCGCATTCGCCTGACGGCGACTCTCTCGAGCGAGCCGGATGCCCTCTCGGAAGGGTTTGGCTTTGCGCCGCGCCTGCTGCTCAGCCGCGAGGCGCTTGCCGCTTCCGGCCTGATCCAGACCGGAAGCCTTGTCGAACATGCCTACAAGATCAAGCTGCATAATCCAGGCCAAAGGGCGAGCCTTGGTGCCATTGCCAACAAGCAATTTCCCTCTGCCGGCTGGTCCATCCGCACCGCCGATCGGGCCGCACCCTCGCTCACCGAAAATGTCGATCGCTTCTCGCAGTTTCTCACGCTGGTGGGCCTGACCGCGCTCATCGTCGGCGGGGTCGGCGTTGCAAATGCGGTGCGCGCCTTCCTCGATTCCAAGCGCACCACCATTGCCACCTTCAAATGCCTCGGCGCACCGGCCTTCGTGGTGACGCTGATCTATCTGTTCCAGATCCTGCTGATCGGCGGCGTCGGCATCGCCATCGGACTGCTGATCGGTGCGGTCGCGCCGTTCATCGCCCTGGGCTTCCTGCGCGATCTCCTGCCCGTACCGTCAGAAACCGCCTTTTATCCGGCCGCGCTCGGGCTTGCGGCGCTGTTTGGCCTTCTCACCACCTTTGCCTTTGCCGTGCTGCCGCTTGGCCATGCCCGCGAAGTGCCGGCAACGGCTCTGTTTCGCGAACAGGGCTTTGACCAGAGCGGGCTTCCGTCCTGGCCCTATCTTGCTGCGGCAGGTCTTGCGCTTGCGGGCCTTGCCGGGCTTGCCATCTTCTCGGCCGATGACCGGTTCATTGCCGTGGTCTTTCTGGGCGCCGTCGCGGTGGCCTTCGTTCTTCTGCGGATCGTCGCCAGCGCCATCGCCGCCCTCGCCCGACGCAGCCCGCGCGTCAACTCCCCGGCACTGAGGCTTGCCATCGGCAATATCCACCGCCCCGGCGCACTGACGCCCTCGGTCGTTCTCTCGCTGGGCCTTGGCCTTGCCCTTCTGGTCACGCTTGCGCTGATCGACGGCAACCTGCGCCGGCAGCTCTCCGGCACGATGATGCAGCAGGCGCCGAACTTCTTTTTTGTGGATATCCAGGGCAGCGAGCGCGAAGGCTTCGTTAACATTCTGAAGCAGCAGGCACCGCAAGGCGAGATTACCCAGGTGCCGATGCTGCGCGGACGCATCCTCTCCTTCAACGGACAGGATGTCAGCCAGATGAACGTGCCGCCGGGCGGACGCTGGGTGCTGCGCGGCGACCGTGGCATCACCTATGACGAGACGCTGCCGGCCAACGCGACGATCACGCAAGGAGAATGGTGGCCGGAAAACTATAGCGGCGAACCGCTCGTGTCCTTTTCAGCCGAAGAGGCCGGCGAACTTGGCCTGAAGATCGGCGATACGGTCACCGTCAACGTGCTTGGCCGCAACATCACCGCACGCATCGCCAATTTCCGCCAGATCGAATGGCGCTCTCTGTCGATCAATTTCGTCATGGTGTTTTCGCCCAACACGTTCCGAGGCGCGCCGCATGCCTGGCTTGCGACGCTGACCGACCAGAGCGCCACGCCGGCAAAAGAGGGGGCGATCCTGCGCGCGGTCACCAATGCCTATCCGACCATCACCAGCGTTCGGGTGAAGGATGCGCTCGACATTGCCGAGCAGCTGATGGGACAGCTTGCCACCGCCATTCGTGCAGCCGCAGCGGTCGCGCTTGTGGCCTCGGTGCTGGTTCTCGCCGGCGCACTTGCCTCCGGCAACCGGGCGCGCACCCACGACGCCGTGATCCTGAAGACGCTTGGCGGCACACGGCGCATGCTGATGCGCGCCTTTGCTTACGAGTACATGATCCTGGGTTTTGCCACGGCCGTCTTTGCCCTCTCAGCCGGCTCAGGTGCTGCCTGGTTCGTGGTCTCCCGCATCATGAAGCTGCCGGCAACCTTCCTGCCCGACGTGGCGGTGATCACACTCATTGCAGCCCTGGTGCTGACGGTCGGCATCGGTCTTGCCGGGACGTGGCGAATCCTCGGCCAGAAGGCGGCTCCCGTGCTGCGCGAGCTTTGAGGTTGCCGAGGGAAAGGCCGCCCTCACCTGCGGATTAAATTTTTGTCACCTCGCCGAATCCGGCGGCAGGCACTTGAACGAAAAGACATCTGTCCGCATATTCGTGACAGGCTTGCTGAGCTTCGCAGCGGCGCAGAGATGGATACCATCCGGACACCGTAGCAACACCGAAGCTTTAAGAGGACGAATATGTCTGACTACAACTTCCAGAACCGCGCTGCCCAGGCACGTGCCGGTTCGGCTGAACTGATCGACCAAGGCCTTCGCACCTATATGCTGAAGGTCTACAACCTGATGGCGCTGGGCCTGGTGATTACCGGTCTTGCCTCGTTCGGCACATGGCAGCTTGCCGTGGAGAACGGGCATCTGACGGCCTTTGGCACCGCGGTCTATGCCAGCCCGCTGCGCTGGGTTGTGATGCTGGCTCCGATCGGAATGGTTTTCTTCCTGAGCTACCGCATCAACAGAATGAGCGTTTCGGCCGCGCAGACCGCCTTCTGGGTCTATGCCGGCCTGATGGGCCTGTCGCTCTCCTCGATCTTCCTGGTCTATACAGGCCAGAGCATCGTGCAGACCTTCTTCGTGACGGCTGCCTCGTTTGGTGCCCTGTCGCTCTACGGCTACACCACGAAGCGTGACCTGACGGCCATGGGCTCGTTCATGATCATGGGTCTCTTCGGCCTGATCATCGCCTCTGTCGTCAACATCTTCCTGGCCTCGTCGGCCCTTGCCTTTGCGGTGTCAATTCTCGGCGTGCTGATCTTTGCAGGCCTGACCGCCTATGACACGCAGAAGATCAAGGAAATGTATTTCGACGGCGACGATGCAGCCGTGATGGGCCGCAAGGCGATCATGGGCGCCCTGACGCTCTACCTCGACTTCATCAACCTCTTCATGTTCCTGCTGCAGTTCCTGGGCAACCGCAACAACTAAGCAGTCGGACAGGCAGATGTTCGAAAGGCGGCCTTCGCGGGCCGCCTTTTTTTGTGGTGACAGAGCCGTGATCGACATCTTGCAAGGCTTTTCCACGCGTCCTACTGTCGGCGTATCAGACTTGGAACGGCAGTATTTTCATGACCTTGCGCCTGCGCGACGCCACCCTTTCCGACATTTCGACCATCACTGCCATCTACCGCGACAGCGTGCTGAACGGGACGGCAAGCTATGAGCTTGTAGCGCCGGATGAGGCGGAGATGCGCGCCCGCTTCGAGGCCATCACCGCCAAGGGATATCCCTATATTGCCGCAGAAGACGAGGATGGCAGCCTTCTCGGCTATGCCTATGCCTCCGCCTTTCGCACACGGCCCGCCTATCGCTGGCTGGTGGAGGATTCGATCTATCTGGCGCCGGAAGCACGCGGCCGCGGCATCGGCAAGGCGCTGCTGGCCGAGCTCATCACACGCACGACAGCGCTTGGCTTTCGCCAGATGGTGGCCGTGATCGGCGGCGCAAGTCCCGCATCTGCGGGCCTTCATGCGGCACTCGCCTTTCGCATGGTCGGCACGATGCAAGGCACCGGCTACAAGCACGGCACATGGCTGGACACGATCTTCATGCAAAGGGAACTCGGCGCCGGCACGTCTACCGACCCGGATCTCGACACCTATCCGGGCACGCTGTTTGCTGGCTGAGAACAATCGCTCTCAGCCTTCCTGCCGCCCGCCGGTCAAAGGGCGCGTCAATCGACGAGCTTCAACACCTTGTCGAACACTTTCAGCACCTGCGGCAATTCATGACCCCGCTTCAGGATCATGCCATGGGTGTTGAGAACGCTGAACGCGCCCTGCTTTGCGGCCAGCTTGGGGTTCTTCTCGATGCGGTAGAGCGGCATTTCGCCGGACCGCTTGAAGATCGAAAACACCGCCTTGTCCTTCAGGTGATCGATCGCATAATCCTTCCACTCGCCTTCGCCGACCATGCGGCCATAGATGCGCAGGATCGCATCCAGCTCGCGCCGGTGGAAGGTGATGGGGATCGGGTCACTGTTCTGGCGGTACTGGCTCAGTTCGACGACCACGGCCCCTTCTGGGGGACGGTCGCGCCCGAATACGTCTGGCTGATCGGTCATCAATGCTCCCAACGCCATGTAACACTCACATGACAGTGTGCCTCAGCCGGAGAAAAAATCAACCCGACGGCACCCGCAAAAGGCAGAGGCACCTTCATACGCCGCTGCCCTGACAATTCTCTTCTTCTGCCCGATTTCGAACAAAACCCTGCCGGAATTGGCGATCAGGTTCACGCTCGACAGTTGGCGCGTTCGCGCCATATTGGCCCGGCTGGATGTGTTGACCTTACCCCCAGCCCCCCAACATCTTCGGCCGGGCCTCCCCTCTCCCAGACAGACGATCCGAGTGTGAAGCTTCGGGGGCAGGTCCGGAAGCTGCGGCTTTCCATTGACATCCGGCACCTCTTTGCCGACACTCCCTCGCATTCACCAGGGGGGTCCCGCCAAGGGGCTGAGATACTGCTGGGCTTTTTAAAAAGCAGCGCAGTGACCCGTTGAACCTGATCCAGTTCATACTGGCGTAGGGACGGTGCGCGCTGCAGATGCCAGAAATCCTGTCTCTCAGGATCGCGGCAGGCGTTTCTCCATCTTTCCGGCTGAAATGACTGGGTCTCCAACCTTGGAGCCTCACGATGAACATTGCCCGACCTTTTCCCACCCCCGAAGTCACCACCGGGCCGCTGCCGGCCTCGACCAAAATCCATCTGCCGGGAGACCTCTATCCCGGCCTTCGCGTGCCGCTGCGCCAGATTACGCTTCACCCGACAGCCGGCGAGCCGCCGGTGAACGTCTATGATGCCTCCGGGCCCTATACCGATCCCTCCGTCACCATCACCATCGATACCGGTCTTGCGAGGCCCCGGCAGGAATGGCTGAGAGCGCGCGGCGATGTCGAGGAGTACCTGGGCCGCGCGGTGACTGCGGCCGACAATGGTTTCGTCAGCGGCGACAGGCTGACGCCGGAATTTCCGGTGCGTCACGCCCCCTTGCGGGCGCGCGACGGCAAGGCCGTGACGCAACTGGCCTATGCCCGCGCGGGCATCATCACGCCGGAAATGGAATATGTCGCGATCCGTGAGAACATCGGTCGCAAGTCTGCAAGCGAGGCTTTGGTGCGCGATGGCGGAAGCTTTGGCGCCCATATTCCAGACCATGTCACGCCGGAATTCGTGCGTGCCGAAGTGGCAGCGGGTCGCGCGATCATTCCCGCCAATATCAACCACCCGGAACTGGAGCCGATGGTCATCGGGCGCAATTTCCTCGTCAAGATCAATGCCAATATCGGCAATTCCGCTGTCACCTCGTCCATGGCGGAAGAGGTGGACAAGATGGTCTGGGCCATCCGCTGGGGCGCCGATACGGTGATGGACCTGTCGACCGGGCGCAACATCCACAACATCCGAGACTGGATCATCCGCAATGCGCCCGTGCCGATCGGCACCGTGCCGCTCTATCAGGCGCTGGAAAAGGTCGGCGGCATTGCCGAAGATCTCAGCTGGGAAGTCTATCGCGATACGCTGATCGAACAGGCCGAACAGGGCGTCGATTATTTCACCATCCATGCCGGCGTGCGGCTTTCCTATATCCATCTTACCGTCAACCGCGTCACCGGCATCGTCTCGCGCGGCGGCTCGATCATGGCCAAGTGGTGCCTGCACCATCACAAGGAAAGCTTTCTTTACGAGCATTTCGACGAGATCTGCGACATCGCCCGCGCCTATGACGTGTCGTTTTCGCTGGGCGATGGGCTGCGCCCGGGCTCGATTGCCGATGCCAATGATGCCGCACAATTTGCCGAACTGGAAACGCTCGGCGAGCTGACAAAAATCGCCTGGAATAAGGACTGCCAGGTGATGATCGAAGGCCCCGGCCATGTGCCGATGCACAAGATCAAGGAAAACATGGACAAGCAGCTGAAAACCTGCAGCGAGGCCCCCTTCTATACGCTGGGTCCCCTCACCACGGATATTGCGCCGGGTTACGATCACATCACGTCTGCCATCGGGGCCGCGATGATCGGCTGGTTCGGCACCGCCATGCTGTGTTACGTCACGCCGAAGGAGCATCTCGGCCTTCCCGACCGCAATGACGTGAAGGTCGGCGTTATCACCTACAAGATCGCCGCCCATGCCGCCGATCTCGCCAAGGGGCATCCGGCCGCACAATTGCGCGACGATGCGCTGTCACGCGCCCGCTTCGAATTTCGCTGGGAGGACCAGTTCAACCTCTCGCTCGATCCGGCAACGGCACGCTCCATGCACGACGAGACCCTGCCGAAAGAGGCGCACAAAGTGGCGCATTTCTGCTCCATGTGCGGCCCGAAATTCTGCTCGATGCGGATCTCCCACGATATCCGCGCCGAGGCGCAGAAGGAGGGGCTGGAGGCGATGGCGGCAAAATATCGCGAAGGCGGCGATCTCTACATGCCTGTTGTTGCCGACTAGCGGTCCGTTGCCCGGGCGGCGCGGCGCCTGTGCTTGGACACGGCAGACAGCATATGTCGCGTTGCAGCATTTACAGCCGCCTCCGCCTCTGCTCCATTGAAGGCGGGCAATCTTTCGCCCGCCTTCATCCTTCCCGCATTGGAGCCGTCCCCCGTGAGTGCGCAATTTCACCAACCTGTCGATGCCGCCGAAGTGCCGCGTTTTGCCGGCCACTCCACCTTCATGCGCCTGCCGGCGGTCACCTCTGCGGATGGTCTCGATATTGCGCTGGTCGGTATTCCCTGGGATGGCGGCACGACGAACCGGGCGGGCGCCCGCCATGGGCCGCGCGAGGTGCGCAACCAGTCGAGCCTCATTCGCCGCGTCCATCACGTCTCCGGCGTCGAACCCTTTTCCATCGCCAATGTCGCCGATGTCGGTGATGTCTCGGTGAACCCCATCGACCTCATGGATGGTCTGACCCGCATCGAAGCCGGTATTGCCGCCATTGTTGCCGCCGGCGCGCTACCGCTTGCCGTCGGTGGCGATCACCTGACAACGCTGCCGGTGCTGCGGGCGGTCGCCAAAAACCGTCCGGTCGGCCTCATCCATTTCGATGCCCATACCGATACCAATGACAGCTATTTCGGTGGCAATCGCTACACCCACGGCACGCCCTTCCGCCGCGCCATCGAGGAAGGGTTGCTCGACCCGAAACGCATGGTGCAGATCGGTATTCGCGGCTCGATCTACGATACGACAGACCATGACTGGGCGAAAAGCCAGGGCATCCGCATCATCTACATGGAGGAATTCGTCGAGCGTGGCGCGGTCTCCGTGATGGAAGAAGCGCGTGCCATTGCCGGCACCGGTCCGACCTATGTCACCTTCGACATCGACAGCATCGACCCCTCGATGGCGCCAGGCACCGGCACGCCTGAGATCGGCGGCTTTTCCACCCGCGAGGCGCAGGCGCTGGTGCGTTTGCTGGCCGGTGTCGATATCGTCGGCGCCGATGTGGTGGAGGTCGCGCCGCCCTTCGATCTGGCCGGCATGACGGCGCTTGCCGGCGCAAACATCCTGTTTGAACTGCTCTGCGTGATGGCGCCCTGCATCGAGCGGCGGCGCGGTGGCTAGCGGATCGCGCCCGCCTCTTTAAATCAGGGCGTTTTTCCGCCATATAGGCCGAAAGCGGCGCAAAGATGCGCCGGATGGGTGACGTCATGGATAACACGGTCGAATTTGCAAAGATGAACGGGCTTGGCAACAAGATCCTCGTTGTGGATATGCGCGGCCGCAAAGATCACGTCACCCCGCAGGCGGCCATTGCGCTTGCCGCCGATGCCGAGACGGGTTTTGACCAGATCATGGCGATCCATGATCCAAAACTGTCCGGCACCGATGCCTATATCGATATCCTCAATTGCGATGGCACGAGGGCCCAGGCCTGCGGCAATGGCACGCGCTGCGTGGTGCAGGCGCTGTCTGCCGAAAGCGGGCGCAAGGCTTTTACCTTCCAGACGGTTGCCGGCATCCTCAATGCGCATGAGCATGCCGATGGCACGATTTCCGTCGACATGGGAAAGCCGGTCTTTGAATGGGACAAGATCCCGCTGTCGGAAGAGTTTTTCGACACCAGCCGGATTGAATTGCAGATCGGGCCGATCGATGCACCCGTGCTGCATTCGCCCGCGGCGATGTCGATGGGAAACCCACATGCGGTGTTCTGGGTCGATCGGGACCCGATGACGTTTGATCTCGACCGGTTCGGGCCGCTGCTCGAAAACCATCCGATGTTTCCGGAAAAGGCCAATATCACGCTGGCGCAGGTGATTTCGCCGACGCAGATGGTGACCCGCACCTGGGAACGCGGCGCCGGGTTGACGCTGGCCTGCGGTTCGGCCGCTTGCGCTGCCGGCGTATCCGCCGCGCGCACCGGGCGCACGGAGCGTACAGTGTCCATCACAGTTGCCTCCAGCCCCAATCGCGGCACGCTGACCATTGAATGGCGGGGTGACGATCATGTGGTGATGACCGGGCCCGCGGAATGGGAGTGGTCGGGGCATCTTGATCCTGTCACCGGCCGTTTCACGCGCGATGCGGAGCCTGAGGCGGGCATCCGGTGAGCGGCGTCGAGGTCATCACCTTCGGCTGCCGGCTGAACACATACGAATCCGAGGTCATGCGCGCCGAGGCCGAAAAGGCCGGGCTGAACAATGCCGTGCTGGTCAACACCTGCGCCGTGACGGGAGAGGCCGTGCGCCAGGCGCGCCAGGCCATTCGCCGCGCACGCCGCGAAAACCCCCATGCCCGCATCATTGTGACCGGCTGTGCCGCCCAGACGGAGGCCGCGACATTCAGCGCCATGCCGGAAGTGGATGCGGTTCTCGGCAACGAGGAAAAGCTGAAAAGCGCGTCCTATCGAGGGTTGCCGGATTTCGGTGTGTCAGCGGAAGAAAAGCTGCGCGTCAACGATATCATGAGCGTGAAGGCCACTGCACCGCAGATGGTGAAGCACATCGATGGCCATGTCCGGGCATTCATCCAGGTGCAGAACGGCTGCGATCACCGTTGCACCTTCTGCATCATTCCCTATGGTCGCGGCAATTCCCGCTCGGTGCCGATGGGCGCAGTGGTCGATCAGGCCCGAAAACTGGTGGAATCCGGTTACCGGGAAATCGTTCTCACCGGCGTCGATGCCACAAGTTTTGGCGCCGACCTTCCGGGCACGCCGACGCTTGGGCTTCTGGCCAAAACCCTGTTGAAGCAGGTGCCGGAGATTTTGCGCCTGCGGCTGTCTTCCATCGACAGTATCGAAGCGGACGATCATCTGCTCGATCTGATTGCCGATGAGCCGCGTTTCATGCCGCATCTGCATCTGTCGCTGCAGCATGGCGATGACATGATCCTGAAGCGCATGAAGCGTCGGCATTCCAGCGACGACGCGCTGGCCTTCATCGAGAAGGTCCGGGGCCTGCGGCCGCAGATGGCGTTTGGTGCCGACATGATCGCCGGTTTTCCGACGGAAACCGAAGACATGTTCGAGAATGCCGTTCGCCATGCGAGAGAATGCGGCCTGTCCTTCCTGCACGTCTTCCCCTATAGCCCGCGCCCCGGCACGCCGGCTGCCCGTATGCCGCAACTGGACCGGGCGCTGGTGAAGGAACGGGCCGCCCGGCTTCGCGTTACCGGAGACGCGCTTCACCTTGCGCATCTCGACCGGATGGTTGGAACCCGCCAGAGCATCCTTGTGGAGATGAACGGTTTCGCCCATACCGAGAACTTCTCCGTCGTTGCCGCGCCAAACCTTCACCCACGGGATCTGGTAGAGGTGGAGTTGACAGGCCATAACGGCAAACACTTGAACATGCAGCTTGCCGCCGCCCGCGCGGCGTGACGAAACGGATTTTTCATGGCGCTCGGCTTCATCAAAAAGGTTTTTACCTTCGGCAAGGACAAGGCGCCGGCGCAAGACAAGGCGGCCGAGGGCTTAGCCAATGAGACTTTGACGCTCGAGGAGCAGGCTGCCCTTCAGACCGCAACCGAACCGCATTCCCGCGCCGAAGACCTTTCCGTCTCCCCGGTCGATCCGGTGGCCGGGGTGGAGATGGACACCGCAGGCGGTCCGGCCGGTGATGACCTTGGCGAAGAGGAAGAAGCGCCGCTTTTGCCGGCTGCCGATCTGCTTCCGGGTGAGATGGGCATGGTGCCGCTGTCTTTGCTGCAGGCGGAAGCCGAGGCGGAGGGCCTGGAGCGTGGCGACACCACCCCCTCTGCCCTGCCGGGCATCTCCCCCACAAGGGGGGAGATCGATTTGGGGCTAGCGCCGCGTCCCCTGTCAGACGCTGAAACCCCTGCCATCGATTCGAAATTGAATGCAGGCCTCGACGATGCCTCCGTGATCTCCCCCCTTGTGGGGGAGATGCCCGGCAGGGCAGAGGGGGTCGGCGTCACGGCAGATACGTCAGCCAATGATGTCCCGCCCGCCGACATCATCCTGCCCAAGGGCTTTGCCACACGCGTCGAGGAAGCCCCGGCGGAAATCGTCGCGCGCCCGAAACTCACCTGGTTCCAGCGCCTGCGCGAGGGCCTTTCGCGCACCTCCTCCCAGCTGACGGGCCAGATCACCGCCCTCTTCACCAAGCGCAAGCTGGACGAGGCGACGCTGGAAGAGCTGGAAGACCTGCTGATCCAGGCCGATCTTGGCGTGGAAACCGCGATGCGCATTGCCGATACGCTGTCATCCGAACGTTATGGCAAGGATGTGAGCGGCGAGGATGTCTCGCGCATCATGGCCACGGAAATCACCAAGGTCCTGAAGCCGGTGGCAAAGCCGCTGGCGCTCGATCTCAGCCACAAGCCGCATGTCATTCTGGTCGTCGGCGTCAACGGCACCGGCAAGACGACGACCATCGGCAAGCTCGCCGCAAAGCTGTCCGGCTCCGGCCTGAAGGTGATGCTGGCAGCCGGCGACACGTTCCGCGCTGCGGCCATCGAGCAGCTGAAGATCTGGGCAGACCGGACGAAATCCGAATTCATCGGCACCAAGCTCGGCGCCGATGCGGCAGGCCTTGCCTATGATGCCTTCGAGCAGGCGCGCCAGAAGAAATGCGACGTGCTGATCATCGATACCGCCGGACGCCTGCAGAACAAGGCGGAGCTGATGGCGGAACTCGAAAAGATTGTGCGCGTGCTCGGCAAGCTCGATCCCGATGCACCGCACACCGTCCTGCAGACGCTGGACGCCACCACCGGCCAGAACGCCATGAACCAGGTGGAAATCTTTCGCAATGTCGCCGGCGTCAGCGGCCTGATCATGACCAAGCTCGACGGCACCGCGCGCGGCGGCATCCTTGTCGCCATTGCCGCCAAGCACAAGCTGCCGGTCTATTTCATCGGGGTTGGCGAAGGCGTCGATGATCTGGAGCCCTTCGAGGCCGAAGACTTTGCCAGCGCCATTGCCGGCCTGACGCATTGATGACACAGAAACCAGATTTGCATCGCCCAAGTCCCACAAGAGATAAGTCCAGCCTCATGCAGAGCTTTGAAAGCGATACCACGCCGACCCGCCAGGAAAAGGATCATCCGACGCTCAAGCTGGTTCTGGAGATCGGCCCACTTCTGGTGTTCTTTTTCGCCAACCTGCGCGGCGAATGGCTGATCGGAAAATTCCCGGCACTTTCGGCGCTGGGTGGCCCGCTTCTCGTGGCAACCGGCCTCTTCATGGCGGCAACGGTTCTGTCGCTGATCGTCTCCAAGATCGTCTTCAAGCATCTGCCGATCATGCCCTTCGTGTCCGGCATCGTCGTGATGGTGTTTGGCGGCCTGTCGATCTGGCTGCAGGACGAGACCTTCATCAAGATGAAGCCGACCATCGTCAACACGCTGTTCGGCGTGGTGCTGCTTGGCGGCCTGCTGTTCGGCAAGTCGCTGCTCGGCTATGTCTTCAATGCCGCCTTCCAGCTGACGGACGAGGGCTGGCGCAAGCTGTCGCTGCGCTGGGGCATCTTCTTCCTGGTTCTCGCCGTGCTGAACGAAGTCGTCTGGCGCAATTTTTCCGATGCCGTCTGGGTCAATTTCAAGGTCTGGGGCACGATGCCGATCACCATCATCTTCACGCTTGCTCAGATGCCGCTCATCATGAAGCATTCGCTGCCGGCAAAGACCGAGGACGGCACGTGAACGCACAGGGCGGATCGACGGTCTTTCGGTCAGGGCACTTCTGGTTCGTCGTCGCCCTCGTGATCTTGCTCGTCCAGGTCCTGTCTGAACATCTGATGGGGCGGCTCTGGATCTGCTCCTGCGGCACCATCAAGCTGTTTGAACCGGGCGTGAACTCGCCGGGAAATTCGCAGCATCTGTCCGACTGGTATACGCCCTCCCATATCATCCACGGCTTCCTGTTCTATGGTCTGGGATGGCTGGTTCTGCGCAAGGGTTCTCTCGGCAAGCGCCTGGCGCTCGCGACCTTCATCGAGGCGGCCTGGGAGCTTCAGGAAAATTCGCCGATCATCATCGATCGCTATCGCTCCGCCACGATGGCGGTCGGCTACGAGGGTGACAGCATCCTGAATTCGGCGATGGACACGGTGTTCATGGCCCTCGGCTTCTTCTTTGCCGCCCGCGCGCCGATCTGGCTGACGGTGGCGATTGCCATCGGCTTCGAACTCCTGACCGGCGTCCTCATTCGCGACAACCTTACCCTCAACGTGCTGATGCTTGTCTGGCCCGTCGATGCGATCCGGACGTGGCAGGGGGCGTTGTAGGGCGTCAGCCTGCAGGCGTCCCCAACGCCTTCTCGATGGCCGGCATCAGGCCGTCTGTGACGCTGCGCTCATCGAAGGGTCCGACCTTCTTGTAGAGGATAGTGCCGTCGGGACCGACGAGATAGCTTTCCGGAATGCCGTAGACGCCCCAGTCAATAGCTGCCTTGCCGTTCGGATCGACACCAATCGCATCATAGGGATTGCCGAGTTCGCCGAGGAATCGCAGGGCGTTGTCGTTGCGGTCCTTGTAGTTGATACCGACGAGGGTGAGGCGACTGTCCTTGGCAAGGTCCTTCAGCATCGGATGCTCCTGCCGGCATGGCACGCACCAGGAGGCAAAGACGTTGACGAGGGTAAGCTTGCCCTTCATGGCCGCGTCCGTCAGTGCCGGTGTCTGCGAACCCTCGAGCGGCGGCAGCGACAGCGATGGCGCCGTCTTGCCGATCAGCGCCGAAGGGATGGCCGAAACGTCCAGCCCGTTGACATCCTGATCGTAGAGCATCTTGCCGGCGACAAGGGCAAAGCCCGCAAACACCACAAGCGGGATCAGCGCCAGCAGATAGCGGGCAGCGCTGCGGCCACCCTCCGGCCTCTTGTCGTCGGTGCTCGTGCTCATGGTTTTTGTGTCTCGGCAGCCGCTGCGGACCGGCGGCGAAGGCTGGATGCCTCAAGCGCTGCAAGCTCGCGGCGGCGGGCCCGGCCATCAAGCACCGTCCAGGCGATGAGGCAGAGCGTGACGATGCCCGCAATCCCGTAGGATGTGTAGATGTAGAAGGCGTGGCTCATCGGATCAGCTCTCCCGGCCGGCGAGACGGGCGGCCATGCGCCTTTGCGTGGCCACGCGGCGGCGCCAGATCTCGTTGCGGATCGCCATGATGTGGAGCGTGAAGAACAGAAGCGTGAAGGCCAGCGCCATCACCAGCAGCGGGCGCAGGAATTCGCCGTCGATCGTCGGCCCGCCAAGCCGGATGACGCTCGCCGGCTGGTGCAGCGTATTCCACCAGTTCACGGAAAACTTGATGATCGGAATGTTGACGAAACCGACGAGGATCAGCACGGCACTGAGGCGTGCCGCGCGCGACGGATCATCCATGGCCCGGTTCAGCGCAATGATCCCGAGATACATCAGAAACAGGACGAAGACGGAGGTAAGGCGTGCATCCCACACCCACCACGTGCCCCACATGGGCCGCCCCCAGAGAGAGCCGGTGACAAGGGCGATGAGCGTGAAGGCAGCCCCCAGCGGCGCTGCGGCCTTGTGGCTGACATCGGCCAGCGGATGGCGCCAGACCAGCGTGCCGATCGCCGACAGCGCCATCACCGAATAACACATCATCGACAGCCAGGCGGCCGGCACATGGACATACATGATGCGCACCGTATCGCCCTGCTGGTAATCGCCCTGCGTCGTGAAGGCGAGATAGAGCCCGACGGCAAACAGCGCTGCCGTCACCGCCGCGAGCCAGGGCAGAATACGCGCGGCAAGCGCCAGAAACCGCGTCGGGTTGGCAAGGTCGCTGAATTTGGTGATGGCAAGGCTCTCGGTCATGGGTCTCTTCTAAGGCCGGAGGCGGCAGGCTGACTTGATTCTAGTCAATCCCCGCCATTGCGCAACGCCAGCGCAGCCCCAAGCGGGCCGAGCACGGCAAAAAACATCGTGATGGCGACCAGAATCAGGAAGGGCGGCAGGAAGGGTGCCGGATCTTCCACCGCCGCATAGGATGCCGAGACCCCAAAGATCAACACCGGCACGCAGAGCGGCAGCACCAGGATGGAGACGAGAAGCCCGCCGCGCGGCAGTGTCACGGCAACCGCCGCGCCGACAGCGCCGATAAAGGTAAGTGCCGGAGAACCCACAAGCAGCGTCAGCATCACCGCGCCGATGCCGACCTCGTTCATGTTCATGAACAGGCCGAGCAGCGGTGAGGCAATCACCAGCGGCAGCACATTGGCCAGCCAGTGCGCCAGGCATTTGACCAGCACCGTCAGCACCAGCGGATGTTCCTGCATCAGCAGAAGATCGAGCGACCCGTCTTCCCGCTCGGTCTGGAACAGACGATCAAGCCCGAGAAGGGCCGCCAGCAGTGCCCCGATCCAGACGATGGCGGGGCCGATGCGCGCCAGAAGATTGAGATCGGGACCGACGCCGAAGGGAATGACGGCAACCACCGTCATGAAGAACAGGACGCCGATCAGCGCACCGCCACCGGCGCGGATGGAGAGCTTGAGGTCGCGCAGGAGAAGGGCGGTCATGATGATGCCCATTCTTCGGCTTGCCCCTCACCCCAACCCTCTCCCCGCAAGCGGGGAGAGGGGGAATTCCGCCGTTGCGGCAAGTGTTCTTCTCCCCGTTTTGACGGGGAGAAGATGCCGGCAGGCAGATGAGGGGCGAATGAGGACAGACACGTTGAGACCCGCTCGATCATATCCCCTCCTCCATCTCCGCATACTGAAACCCCTTCATCTCCAGGCGCTGCGTTGCCTCGAAATCCAGCGGCTGGTGGGTTGCGGCGATCACGAGGCCGCCGGCCGTCAGATGCGCCCGGATGAGCCTTGCAAACAGTGCTTCTGCTGCGGCATCAAGCGCGGCCGTCGGCTCGTCCAGCAACCAGACGGGCCGATGCGCCACCAGAAGCTTGGCAAAGGCCATGCGCCGCTGCTGGCCGGCCGACAGATAGCCGAAGGGCAGATCGAGAAGTGCTGGAAGCTCGACCCGTTCGGCGGCTTCCTCCGCCGAAAGCCCGGCGCCGCCGGCCATGTCGCCCAGGAAATCGCGCCAGAAACCCAGGTTTTCGGCCACCGTCAGTTCGGGTTTCATGGCGTTGCGATGACCGAGATAGTGGCTGACTTCGCCCGGAAGTTGCAGCGCGCCTGCCCCGCTTCGGACCCAGTCCACGCGTCCCTTTGCCGGACGGATAAGGCCCGCCACAACACGCAGAAGTGTCGACTTTCCAGACCCGTTGCGGCCGGTCAGCACCATGGCCTCGCCGCTCCCTAAGGCAAAGGATATGTTTGAAAAAATAAGATCCTCGCCGCGACGCGCCGCAAGAGTTTCGGCAATCAGCCGCATGAGATTTGCCTTGTTTCCGTTTGAGGCCGGGCGATGAAAAAAATCTGCCGATCTGGCCGATCTCAGTCTGGAACCTTTCTTAGAAATTATCTATAAGCTTCGCAACCACGCCAGCGACCGGCGTGATTTTCATCTTGCGCCGGACCTGAAGACAAAATCTTCTCGTGCGGACAGCGGAAATGGTCGCACCCGCATCCTGATGTGCATGAAGTGCATAGGCGTCCGCACGCGCGTGTTGGCTCTAGTATCAGCGGGGATTATTCCGTGTCAAAGTCTCTCGACAGCTTCAATTGTCGGTCGGTTCTTACCGTCGATGGCAAGGACTATGTGTATTACAGCCTGCCGAAGGCGGAAGCCAATGGCTTGCCGGGCGTTGCCAACCTGCCCTTCTCGATGAAGGTTCTGCTCGAAAACCTGCTGCGTTTCGAAGACGGCCAGACGGTCACCAAGGATCATATCCTGGCCGTTGCCGCATGGCTCAACAACAAGGGCAAGGTCGAAAACGAAATCGCCTACCGTCCTGCCCGCGTGCTGATGCAGGACTTCACCGGCGTTCCTGCCGTCGTTGACCTGGCCGCCATGCGCGACGCCATGGTGTCGCTGGGTGGCGATCCGGAAAAGATCAACCCGCTCGTTCCCGTCGATCTCGTCATCGACCACTCGGTTATCGTCGATGAATTCGGCACGCCGACGGCCTTTGCCAAGAACGTCGAGCTGGAATACGAGCGCAATGGCGAGCGTTACCGCTTCCTGAAGTGGGGCCAGCAGGCGTTCAAGAACTTCCGCGTCGTGCCTCCCGGCACCGGCATCTGTCACCAGGTCAATCTGGAATATCTCGGCCAGACCGTCTGGACCAAGGAAGAAGACGGGGAAACCATCGCCTATCCGGATACCTGCGTCGGCACCGACAGCCACACGACCATGATCAATGGTCTCGGCGTTCTGGGCTGGGGCGTGGGCGGCATCGAAGCGGAAGCGGCCATGCTCGGCCAGCCGGTATCCATGCTCCTGCCCGAAGTCATCGGCTTCAAGCTGACCGGCAAGGTGAAGGAAGGCGTGACCGCGACCGACCTCGTGCTTACCGTCGTGCAGATGCTGCGCAAGAAGGGCGTCGTCTCCAAGTTCGTCGAATTCTTCGGCCCAGGCCTTGATTCGATGTCGCTTGCCGACCGTGCCACCATCGGCAACATGGGCCCGGAATACGGCGCAACCTGCGGCTTCTTCCCGGTCGATGGCGAAACCATCAACTACCTCACAATGTCGGGCCGCACCACGGACCGGATCGCGCTCGTCGAAGCCTATTCGAAGGCTCAAGGCATGTGGCGCGATGGCGACGGCGCAAATCTCGTTTTCACCGACACGCTGGAACTGGATCTCGGCGACGTCGTGCCGTCCATGGCCGGCCCGAAGCGTCCGGAAGGCCGTCTGCCGCTCGAAACCATTGCGCCGAACTTCGCAACGGCTCTTGAGAACGACTACAAGAAGCCCGGCCAGCTCTCCAACCGCTATGCGGTGGAAGGTGAAGATTTCGACCTCGGCCATGGCGATGTGGCCATTGCCGCCATCACGTCGTGCACCAACACGTCGAACCCGAGCGTTCTGATCGCCGCCGGTCTTCTCGCCCGCAATGCGGTTGCCAAGGGCCTGAAGTCGGCTCCCTGGGTCAAGACCTCGCTGGCGCCGGGATCCCAGGTCGTTGGCGAATACCTCGCCAAGTCGGGCCTGCAGACTTCGCTGGATGCGTTGGGCTTCAACCTGGTCGGCTTCGGTTGCACCACCTGCATCGGCAATTCCGGTCCGCTGCCGGCGCCGATCTCCAAGACGATCAACGACAAGGGCCTGATCACCGCCGGCGTGCTCTCGGGCAACCGTAACTTCGAAGGCCGCATCTCGCCGGACGTCCAGGCCAACTACCTGGCTTCGCCGCCGCTCGTCGTCGCCTATGCGCTTGCCGGCACCGTCCAGAAGGACCTGACCAAGGAGCCGATCGGCAACGATCAGGACGGCAACCCGGTCTTCCTCAAGGACATCTGGCCGACCTCGCACGAAATCCAGGAATTCATCCTGAAATACGTCACCCGCGAACTTTACGAAACGAAGTACGCAGACGTGTTCAAGGGCGATGCCAACTGGCAGGCCGTGCAGGTTCCGGACGGCCAGACCTATGCCTGGGACGACAAGTCCACCTATGTGCAGAACCCGCCTTACTTCGTCGGAATGGGCAAGGCCGGCTCGGGCGTCAAGAACATCGAAGGTGCGCGCATCCTCGGCCTGTTCGGCGACAAGATCACCACCGACCACATCTCTCCGGCAGGCTCGATCAAGGCGGCTTCGCCGGCCGGCGCCTACCTCATGGGCAATGGCGTTGGTGTTGCCGACTTCAACCAGTACGGCACGCGCCGCGGCAACCATGAAGTGATGATGCGTGGCACGTTTGCCAATATCCGCATCCGCAACTTCATGCTCGGCCCGAACGGCAAGGAAGGTGGCTACACCGTCCATTATCCGTCCAAGGAAGAGATGTCGATCTACGACGCTGCCATGCAGTACAAGGCTGAGGGCACGCCGCTGGTCATCTTCGCCGGCGTCGAATACGGCAACGGTTCCTCGCGTGACTGGGCTGCCAAGGGCACCAACCTGCTCGGCGTTCGCGCCGTGATCGCCCAGTCGTTCGAGCGTATTCACCGCTCAAACCTCGTCGGCATGGGCGTCGTGCCCTTCGTCTTCGAAGAGGGCACCAACTGGCAGACCCTGGACCTCAAGGGCGACGAGACCGTCACCATCGAGGGCCTCGACGGCGAGATCAAGCCGCGCGAGTGGAAGACCGCCAAGATCACCTATGCGGACGGTTCCGTGAAGGAAATCAAGATCCTTTGCCGCATCGATACGCTGGACGAGGTGATCTACATGAACAATGGCGGCATTCTGCAGACCGTTCTGCGCGACCTCGCTGCCTGATTTGACTTTTTGACATCAAGGATGCCGCCGGATCTTGTCCGGCGGCATTTTCATGAGCATGTTTCACGCATCCCGGCGTCTCACCCGCTTGTGACTTCCGGTTGATGGGTGTCGCGAGTAGGTTTGCCGCAACGCTCACCCCTTGCTGCGCGATGAAGATTTGAAAAATGCTTCTTGAGAAGGCCAAGACCATGCTGCTGAACAAACGTACCGCCCTGCTTCTGGCAGGTGGTCTGGCGGGCGGCATGTGCGGTGGTGCAGCATTGGCCGGCGACGCGCAGCTTGCGCCCAAGGGCGTGGTGGAACTGTTTACCTCGCAGGGCTGCGCCTCCTGTCCCCCCGCCGATGCCGCGCTGAAGACGCTGGTGGAACAGGGTGACGTGGTAGCCCTCTCCTACCACGTCGATTACTGGAATTATCTCGGCTGGACGGACACGCTGAGTTCCAAGGAAAATACCGAGCGACAATATGGCTATGCCCATTCCATGGGGCGCAGCGGCGTCTATACGCCGCAAGCCATCATCAACGGCCGGGAACACGTCAAGGGCACGGACCTTGGCGCCATCAACGGCAAGCTCGACAGCCTTAAATCCGCCGGCCAGGGACTTTCCGTGCCGGTTTCGGCCCGCATGAACAATGACGAAATCGAGATCGACATTGGCGCCGGCCAGGGACGCGCCGATGTGGTCGTCGCCTATTTCACCAAGCAGGAACAGATCGACGTGATGCGCGGTGAAAACAGCGGTCGCAAGATCGAATATTGGCACAGCGTCTACGACGTGCAGACGGTCGGCATGTGGGATGGCACCTCGCTGAAGATCACGCTGCCGGCCAAGACCATGGGCCGCTCCAAGAAGGATGGCTGCGCGATCCTCGTGCAATCCTCCACGGCCAAGGGCGAACCTTCTGCAATTCTCGGCGCGGCTATCGTGATGGCCGGGCGCAAGCGCAGCAACTGAACCGCCTCACACTCTCTCGTGGCCACTGTCTGACGGAACCGACGCCGATCTCAGGCCTCAGGCACCTCAAAAACCTCGCCGGGTCGCAAGGCGCGAAAACGCTCCGGCTCGATCTTTGCGGCCGAGAGTGCATCCCGCAGGGCAGCGAGCGGCTCCTCGATGCCTTCGTCGGTCAGCTTGAACGTGCCCCAGTGATGTCCCACCGCATGGGTGGCGCCGGCTAGCTGCATGCCGGCCACGGCTTCTGCCGGGTTCTGGTGCTGCCCCTTCATGAACCAGCGCGGCTCATAGGCACCGACCGGCAGGATGGCGAGGCGAAAGTCGCCATACTTTTTGCCGGCGGCCCGGTAGTTGATGCCGTCGTGAAAGCCGGTATCGCCGATATGATAGATTTTTCCCGCCAAGGTCTCGATGACGAAGGCGGCCCAGAGCGCCATGCTCCTGTCACCGATGCCGCGGGCCGACCAGTGGTGGCACGGCTCGCAATGAAGGGTAACGTTCTTGCCGAGATAGACGTTATGGCCCCAATCCATGACCGTTATGCGCGGATCATCCAGCGCCGAGGCAAAGATCGCATCATTGCCGAGCGGCGTGACGAAATGCGGCCGATGCTTCTCATGGATCCGCTTCAGCGTGTCGATGTCGAGATGGTCGTAATGATTGTGCGTGACGATCACGACATCGATGGGCGGCAGGTCTTCCAGCCGGATTCCGGGCGGATTGACGCGCTTCGGCCCGGCAAAGCTGACGGGGCTCGTGCGGTCGGCCCAAACGGGGTCGGTCAGGATGTTGAGGCCGGCCACCTGGATCAGCATCGAAGCATGACCGACCATGGTCACCGCCAGGCGGTTTCCGGAGAGCCGCTTTTCCGGCACCGCCGGGGCAAAGGCGCTCGGATAGGCAGGCGGCCAGGCGACGTTCTTGCCGTTGAATTTCCATCGCAACAGGTTGGCAAACCCTTTCGGCTGTTCACCGCCGGGATTGAAAAAGCGCGTCCCATCGAAATGATCGGAGAGCGGGCCTGAATAATAGCGATTGGCGGCCATGGCTCTCCCCGCGGTAACCCCTCCTCCCAGGAATGAGAGGGCGCCGATACCGGTCCATTTCAGGAAATTGCGTCTTTTCATCAGGAATGTATAGGCATGCCCTAGAGGCCGGGCAAGAACGCGCACGCCATTAAGGTTGCGCGCCGGGATACGCTCACGCAGGCTTGATATCCGTCTGGACAAAATCATTGCCGACAAAGAGCAGGGGCACATCGAGTTCGGAAGCCGAGGCATCCAGATACATCAGATCTCCCACATTTCATCCATGTAGGCCTTTTCGTCAAAATCTTTCGATGCAGGTCCCAGGCGGGCAACCACGCGATCCTGTATTGCCTTGACCCGTTCGCGCAAAGGCAGCTCCTCCGGCGTACGCTTCAACTCGTTTTCCAAGGCATGGCGCACTGCTTCCGTCTTGCCCTTGGCGCCAAGACGTTGCATCAGTTCGCCGGCAAGGGCATCCACTTTCGGATCACGAATATAAAGGGACACGGCGCTTGGCCTCCACTGCAGGTGTCACTATGCCCAAGTCTAGCATGGCCCCCTACACCGACAAAGCACCAAAACCCTATCGAACCGACGTCAAGCCTTGACTTTACGGCCTTCATGCTGCTAATGCCGCCCGATCTGCCGAAAGCTTCAAGACCTTTCGCCGCCGACCGGGACCCGTCACAGGTATAAAGAGATCCCGGAGGTCAACATCCGACAGCGCGTTGCGCCCTCGGGTGCTATCCGGCTTTGCGTCTTGTTTTTTGGCGGGCGAGACCCGACGTTTCGGATCAGAAGATCCAGCAACGTCTAGAAGGATGAAACGATGTTCGAAAGCCTCCAGGACCGTCTTGGCTCCATCTTGAGTGGACTGACCGGCCGTGGCGCATTGAGCGAAGCGGATGTGTCCGCCGCTCTGCGCGAGGTTCGCCGTGCGCTGCTGGAAGCAGACGTGGCGCTGGAAGTCGTGCGCGCCTTTACCGATCGCGTCCGCGAAAAGGCTGTTGGCGCGGAAGTTCTGAAATCCATCAAGCCCGGCCAGATGGTCGTCAAGATCGTCCATGACGAGCTGGTCGAGATGCTGGGCTCAGAAGGCGTGTCGATCGATCTTCATGCGCCGGCACCGGTCGTCGTGATGATGGTCGGCTTGCAGGGTTCGGGCAAGACCACGACATCGGGCAAGATTGCCAAGCGCCTCACCGAGCGGGACCGCAAGAAGGTCCTGATGGCCTCGCTCGATACGCGCCGCCCGGCCGCCCAGGAGCAACTGCGCCAGCTTGGGCAGCAGACCGGCATCGACACGCTGCCGATCATTGCCGGCCAGTTGCCGACAGAGATTGCCGCTCGCGCCGTGCAGGCCGCAAAGCTCGGCGGCCATGACGTCGTCATCCTCGATACCGCCGGCCGCACGCATATCGACGAGCCGCTGATGGCCGAAATGGCCGAGATCAAGCGCCGCGCCAATCCGCATGAAATCCTGCTGGTCGCCGACAGCCTGACGGGTCAGGACGCCGTCAATCTGGCGCGCAACTTCGACGAGCGCGTCGGCATTACCGGCCTCGTTCTGACCCGCATGGACGGCGATGGCCGTGGCGGCGCGGCGCTCTCCATGCGCGCCGTGACCGGCAAACCGATCAAGCTGATCGGCGTCGGCGAAAAGATGTCGGAGCTGGAGGAGTTTCATCCCCGCCGCATCGCAGACCGCATTCTGGGCATGGGCGACATCGTTTCGCTCGTCGAGAAGGCCGCGGAAAACATCGACGCCGACAAGGCGCGCGCCATGGCCGAGAAGATGGCCAAGGGCAAGTTCGACCTTAACGACCTGGCCGACCAGTTGCGCCAGATGCAGAACATGGGCGGCATGGGCGGCATCATGGGCCTGATGCCCGGCATGGGCGGCATGAAGGACAAGCTGGCGGCTGCCGGCATGAACGACAAGATGTTTGCCCGCCAGATCGCCATCATCTCCTCGATGACCAAGGCCGAGCGCGCCAACCCGGATATGCTGAAGCATTCCCGCAAGAAGCGCATCGCCGCAGGCTCCGGCACGGATGCCGCTGAAATCAACAAGCTTTTGAAAATGCACCGCCAGATGGCCGACATGATGAAAGCCATGGGCGGCAAGGGCAAGGGCGGCATGATGAAGCAGATGATGGGTGGCCTTGCCGGCAAGATGGGTCTTGGTGGTCTGGGCGGTGGCATGGGCGGCATGGGCGGCATGCCCGATCTTTCCAAGCTCGACCCACAGCAGCTCGAGGCGCTTGCCAAGCAGGCGCAGGCCGCCGGCATCAAGCCGGGCTCGATGCCGGGCCTTCCCGGCGGCGGGCTTCCGGGTCTTGGCGGACCGAAACTTCCGGGCCTCGGCGGCATGCCGGGCCTTCCCGGTTTTCCGAAGAAGAAGTGAGACGGAACGCCATGATTGATCCGAAGGTGAAGCAGCAGCTGGGGCAGTATCGCCAGTCGATCGACAACATCGACGCGGCCCTCATCCACATGCTGGCGGAACGTTTTCGCTGCACCAAGGAAGTGGGCATCCTCAAAGCCCAATACGAATTGCCGCCGGCCGACCCGGCGCGCGAGGAATACCAGATCGAACGCCTGCGCAGGCTTGCCAAGGATGCTCATCTGGACCCGGATTTCGCCGAGAAGTTTTTGAACTTCGTCATCACGGAAGTCATCCGGCACCATGAAGCCATTGCCGCTGAACACGGCGAACCCAAACAGACCGTCTGACGACGGCCTCACCCAAGACCCAAGGAGTAATGAAATGTCCCTGAAGATCCGTCTCGCCCGTGGTGGCTCCAAGAAGCGCCCTTACTACCAGATCGTCATTGCTGACGCGCGCGCACCGCGCGACGGCCGTTTCCTGGAAAAGGTCGGCTCCTGGAACCCGATGCTGGCCAAGGACAATGAAAAGCGCATCGAGCTCAACGCCGAGCGCCTGAAGCATTGGCTGGACAACGGCGCGCAGCCGACCGACCGCGTTCTGCGCTTCATGGCAGAGGCCGGCCTTGCCGAACGCGCTGCCCGCAGCAACCCGGAAAAGGCAAAGCCGGGCAAGCGCGCTGTCGAGCGTGCTGCCGAGCGCAAGCAGAAGGCTGATGCCGCAGCAGCGGCCGCTGCCGAAGCCGCCGCAGAATAAGAGACGCGTTTTTGCGCATCCGGACGGGTGGCATGGCAACATGCCGCCCGTCTTCCGTTTGCGCCTACGCTTCTTCTGTTTCCCCTCCTCTTCTGTTTCCAACGCGGCAAACTCCCTTTAAAAGGACGCCAGAACCGCAAAGGGAGAGCCCCATGGCCAAGCTGGAAAACCCTATCCTCATGGCGACGATCGGCGCACCGCAAGGTCTGCGCGGCGAAGTGCGGGTGCGCAGCTTCACGGCCGATCCCCTGGCGCTCGGCGATTACGGCCATCTGCACAGCATGGATGGCCGGGTGTTCGAGATTCTTGATCTGCGCGAAGCAAAGACCGTCGTAATCGTGCGGTTCCGCGGCATCAACGACCGTGACACTGCCGAGAAACTGAACGGTCTTGAACTCTTCATCGACCGCGACAACCTGCCGGACGAGGAACTGGACGACGACGAGTTCTACTATGCCGACCTCGAAGGCCTCGACGCCGTCGATGGCGAGGGCAAAAGCTACGGCAAGGTGAGCGGCGTCTTCGATTTCGGCGCCGGCGACCTTCTGGAGCTGAAGGGGCCGGGCCGTCGCCCGACGCTCATTCCCTTTTCCGAAGCCGCCGTTCTGGAAATCGATCTCGACAAAGGCCGTATCGTCATCGACCCCATGGCGGCCGGCCTGATCGAGACCCCGGACGAAGACGAGGCGATGCGCCGGGCAGCCGAAAGTGATCCGGATGGCGGCAATGAACCACCCCAGGCTTCGGGTGGCAAGAACGGCGGCGGCAAGAAGGGTTCCGGCAAAAAGGGCGCGGACAAGAACCGCGACCCGGAATAAGCGCACCCCATGTCATTTCGCGCCACCATCCTCACGCTCTATCCGGACATGTTTCCCGGTCATCTCGGCCATTCGCTCTCTGCCAAGGCCATGGAGCGCGGCCAGTGGACGCTCGACACGGTGCAGATCCGCGATTTTGCCGAGGACAAGCATCGAACCGTCGATGACACGCCAGCCGGCGGCGGCGCCGGCATGGTGTTGAAGGCGGATATCCTGGCGCGCGCCATCGATTCCGTCGCCGATGACCGCCGTCCGCGCCTGCTGATGAGCCCGCGCGGACGCCCGCTGACGCAGGCGCGCGTGCGCGAACTGGCAGAAGGCGATGGCGTGGTCATCGTCTGTGGCCGGTTCGAAGGCGTTGACCAGCGGGTCATCGACGCCCGCGAACTCGAGGAAGTCTCGATTGGCGACTATATCCTCTCCGGGGGCGAGCCGGCAGCACTGACGCTGCTCGATGCGGTGGTGCGCATCCTGCCCGGCGTCATGGGCAATGCCGCCTCCGGCACGCATGAGAGCTTTGAGACGAGCCTGCTGGAACATCCGCATTACACCCGCCCGCAGGTGTTCGAGGGACAGCCGATCCCGGATGTGCTGACGTCAGGCAATCACGCCGCCATCGAAAAGTGGCGCCATCAGCAGGCGCTTGCCCTGACCCGCGAACGCCGGCCGGATCTTCTTGAAAAACCGGCTCAGCCGCTGACGAAATAATAGACTGTCAGCGCCGCGCCAACCGCCACCACGATAAGACGCATCACCATCTGCGGCACCCGGCGTGCCAGCCACACGCCGGTATAACCACCGGCGGCCCCCGCCGGCAGCATGACCAGCGCCTGCGGCCAGCCGACAACGCCCCCGCCGACGAAGATGACGATGGCAACAGCGGCAATGACCATGGCCAGCAGGTTTTTGAGCGCATTCAGATGATGATAGCTGCCGCCGGCCGTCAGGCCCAGCACGGCGAGCATCATGATGCCCATGCCAGCTCCGAAGAAGCCGCCGTAAATCGCGGTGACAAGCTGCCCCAAAAAGCTTGCCGGCGTGTTGACTGGATGTTCGGAGGATGTTTTCGGCTTAAGCCAAGGACCGGCGGCAAACATGATGGTGGCGCTTGCCAGCAGCCACGGCACCAATACGCGAAACGACGGGTTATCAAGCGCCAGAAGCAAGATCGCGCCGGCTGCGCCGCCGACGATGGAAACCACGCAAAGCACAAGCGCGCCGCGCCAATTGCGCGCGATCTCCCGCCGATAGGCAAGCGTGGAGGTGATATAGCCTGGAAACTGCACGATGGACGACGTGGCATTGGCCGAAATCGGCGGCAGGCCGGCAAGCGTCAGCGCCCCGAAGGTCAGGAACGTGCCGCCGCCGGCAATGGCGTTGACCGCACCGGACAAGAAACCTGCGACAAACAGCAGGCCGATCATGATAAGGCTCATTGCGCGGCGTCCTCCCAAACCCGTTTATCGTGAGTAGCCCCGACCAAGGCGGCCAGCAAGTGCGCTGGCTGTGATCTTTTCCGGCTTTTGCAGCACCTGCCGGGGTGACAAGCGCCGCCGTTTGGTATATTGGCGCACGCGGACATGGGATTTTCATCCCGTCGACCAGCAAGCAAAGAATGGCGAATACGCTCCGCCCAAGGGCCGGATCCGGAGGTAAGCTCCAATGGAACCGATGTCGAGCGCTCTGGCTGTTTGAGAAAAAGAGAAGGTTTGACCAATGAACATCATTCAGCAGCTGGAAGCCGAACAGGCTGCCAAGATCGAAGCCAAGCGCAAGCTTCCGGAATTCTCCCCGGGCGACACGCTGCGCGTCAACGTGACCGTTCGCGAAGGCAACCGTACCCGCGTACAGGCCTATGAAGGCGTGTGCATCGCCCGTTCGGGTGGCGGCATCAACGAGAGCTTCACCGTTCGCAAGATCTCCTACGGCGAAGGCGTCGAGCGCGTATTCCCGATCTATTCGCCGATGGTCGACAGCGTCGAAGTCGTTCGCCGCGGTAAGGTCCGTCGCGCCAAGCTCTACTATCTGCGCGATCGTCGCGGCAAGTCGGCGCGTATCGTTGAAAACACCAACACGCGTACCCGCAAGCTGAACGAATCCGAGCGCTCCGCCGCTGCCGAGGAAAAGGCACGTTTGGAAGCTGAAAAGGTAGCAGCAGCACAGGCACTGGCCGCCGAAAAGGCAGCAGCAGAAGCAGCCGCCAAGGCTGAAGCCGAAGCAGCAGAAGCTGCAAAGGCTGCAGAAGCTTCTGCAGAATAAGGCTTCTCGCCTGATACTTTCGAAAAGGCGGCCCTCGCGGGTCGCCTTTTTTGTTTGAGGCAATTTGAACGGCGCTCAGTTGCGGGCGAGGAGCGCCGGCAGTGCTTCGAAGAGCGCATCGCGGGCACGCGCGCTCGCAGAGCCGCCAAGCTTTCGCTCGTCCTGCACGAGCTTTGCAAACACCACCGTCCGGCCGCCCTTTTGCGCCCAGCCGACGAACCAGCCCCAGGGATGCGCTCGGTCAAAGCTGCCATCGGCCAGGCGAGGATAGGCCATGCCGGTCTTGCCCTGCGCCACCCAACCATCCTTGAGGTCGAACCGCTCCATCGCCTTCACCGTCATTTCCATGGCCTCGCGGCTGACGGGAAGCGTGCGGTTGACGAATTTGTTGAGGAACGCCACCTGCTCGTCCGGCGAAATTTTTAGGGATGAGGAGATCCAGGCGCGTTCCAGGCCATTGTTCTTGGCCGCGTCTCCGGAAAAATCGGCATTACCGTAGCCAAAACCTTGCGCATAGCGGTGAAGCGTCTCGGCCCCGAGGCGCTGCGTAAGGCGCTGTGAAAACCAGACAACCGAATATTTGAGCCAGCGCTGCGCATCCGTCGGCTGCTTCCAGGCCTCGCCACCCCAAGCCGGATCCCCCTTCTGATAGGAAAAGGACGGCGTGTGCTCGTCTTTCAGAATGCCCGCATCAAATGCCATCAGGCTGAGCGGCAGCTTGAAGGTAGAGGCAGGCGTCACGCGCTCTGCGCAACGGCCTTCGCGCAGAAATACCGCGCCGGATTTTGCGTCGGCAACAATGGTGCAGATGTCCGAAGCGGCCGCCGGCACAGCGACGGCCAAGAGCGTCGAAACGAAAAAACCGGATAAAACCAGGCGCATGATATCCCCCTTACTGCACGCGAAGAAGGCGATCAAACCCATGAACGTGACAGGAGGATGGCGGTATCGTGCCGCGTCCTGGCACGGATGTCATTGCAGGGCCGGCGCGGCTGAGTGTGGCCGCGATCGCGCCGGCGGGTTTCACCCGATACCCGCCCCCTTGCCATTCCCGGCATTTCCGTGACAATCGGCAGGCCACATGATCAGGAGCCTCGGATGATTTCTCGCCGCACCACCCTTGCCGCCTTCTGCGCCCTGTCTCTCCTGCCGCTTGTCTCGTCCCCTGCCCCGGCGGCCGACCTGCCGGACCTCAAGGGCCGCGCCATCGTGGTGGTGACGGAAAATGCCTATCCGCCGCTGCAGTTCGCCGATCCGAAGACCGGTACGGCAATCGGCTGGGAATATGATGCGATGAACGAGATTGCCAAGCGGCTGAACGCCAAGGTCAGCTACCAGAACACGTCCTGGGATGCGATGATCCAGGCGGTGTCGGACGGTCAATACGATATCGGCATGACCGGCATCACCATCAAGGAAGACCGCAAGGAAAAGGTCGACTTTTCAAAGCCCTATATGCGCTCGCAGCAATTCATGCTGGTGCGCGCCGATGAGACCCGCTTTTCCGATGCCAAGAGCTTCGGCGCCAGTCCCGATGCGCTGATCGGGGCGCAGCCTGGCACGACGCCCTTCTATACGGCCGTTTACGAAGTGCTGGACGGCAACGAGCAGAACGCCCGCATCAAGCTTTTTGAAACCTTCGGCGCCACCGTGCAGGCGCTGCGCGCCGGCGATGTCGACATGGTGCTGACGGATGGCACCGCCGGAAAAGGTTATGTCGATGCCTCGAAGGGCACCCTGAAGCTCGTCGGCGGGCCGCTTGGCTCGGAGGATTTCGGCTTCATCTTCAAGAAGGGGTCCGACCTCGTGGCACCGGTCGATGCGGCAATCGACGCCCTCAAGGCGGACGGTACGCTGGACGCGCTCAACAAGAAGTGGTTCCTCGACTACAAGATGGGGCAGTAAGCCCGGATGGCCGTTTCCCGGCGCGGGAGAGAACCGGAGGATTTCCCCTGGTGGATCGTGGCCTTCGGGCTGATGATGGCGGGCTTTGCCGTGGTCATCGCCACCAATGACCTCTATGGTCAGGTGTTTTTCATCGTGGCCAAGGGCATCGGCATCACGGTCGGGGTGGCCCTTGTCAGTTTCGGGCTTGCTGCAGCCCTTGGACTTGGCGTGGCGCTTGCCGGCCTGTCCGGCAACCGCGTGCTGCGCCAGAGTGCGCGCTTCTATGTGGAAGTCATCCGCGGCATTCCCATCCTCGTGCTTTTGTTCTATGTCGCTTTCGTCGGCGCACCGGGACTGGTCGCCGCTTATAATTTTTGTGCCGCACCGCTCATCGAACGGGGCTTCCTGCCAAGTCTTCTCGTGCGCGACCTGTCGCTTCTGTCGCGCGCTGTCATCGCGCTCACCATCGGCTACAGCTCCTTCATCGCGGAGATCTTTCGCGCCGGCATCCAGTCGGTCGATAGCGGGCAGATCGAGGCGGCGAAGGCGCTCGGCCTCTCACGGTTCCAAAGGTTTCGCCTCGTGGTCATGCCACAGGCGCTGAAGGTGATCTTTCCGCCGCTCTCCAACGACTTCGTCTCGATGGTGAAGGACTCTTCGCTGGTCTCGGTGCTGGGCGTTGCCGACATCACCCAGATGGCCAAGGTTTACGCCTCCGGTTCCTTCCGCTTCTTCGAAACCTATTCGATCCTCGCCTATCTCTATCTTGCGCTGACCATCGGCCTGTCGCTGATCTTGCGGCGCATGGAACGTCGGATGCGCGGGAGGATCGCGCAGGGTGGTGCCTAGAGCAGATCCTGGATGATGCTGCAGTCACGCCCGGCTGCCTTGGCCCGGTAAAGCGCCTGATCGACGGAATGGAGCAGAGCCTCCCTTTCGGCGCGACCGGCACCGGAAAGCGCGCCGCCAATGCTCAAGCGGGCCGACAGCTGTTCTCGTCCGATGACGAAGGGCGACCGGAACAAGGCAAGAAGACGCTCGGCCAGCAGCGCAAGCTCATGACAGCTTGCCACCTGCTCGATGAAGATGGCAAATTCGTCTCCCCCCATGCGCACCACGATATCGGACGGGGAAAGCGCGGTTCGGATGCGCGCGGCTGCCTGGGACAGCACCTCGTCGCCCACCGGATGACCAAAGCGATCGTTGATGGACTTGAACCCGTCCATATCCAGATACAGCACACCGGAGAGGGAGGCTGCGGTTGCACGGGCCTCCAGCATGGGATCGACCAGCGCCGGCAGCGCTGCGCGATTGTAAAAACGGGTGAGCGGATCCGTCAGGGCCGCATAGCGCCAATCCTTTTCGGAGAGCGACAGCCTGAAATTGTTGCGCTGCAGGCGCAGAAGCGCAGAGGCCACCTCGGCAAAGCGGATCAGGCTTTGCCGATCCACGGTGTCTGCGGATCGCGGCTCGGTATCCACGATGCAGAAGCTGCCGACAACCAGGCCATCCTCCACCGCGACGGGAGCACCGGCATAGAAGCGCAGGAACGGGTCCTGAGTGACGAAAGGCAGGTCCGACAGGGCCGGCACCTGCCGCATGTCGGGGATCACGAGCGTCTGCCCACTTGTGACCACGCGGGTGCAGATGGCGATGTCGCGGGAGCAGTCCGGCAGCTCGATCCCGACCTGAACGGCATTGAGCTGCCAATGGTCATCCAGCAGGTGTACGGCCGCGCGCGGCACGTCATAGACCTGTTGCGCAAGTTCGGCCAGCACGCGCAGTTCCTGCGCCGATCCGACGGATGCCGGGTTGACGGACCGGACGGCATCAAGTCTGTCAATCTCGCTGAACATGCGTTCGGTTCTCCTGCCCTGTTAACCTCTCCGGCACATATCTCGTCTTCGGCCGCGATTTTCAATTGCCGGGCCGATCAAATCACCCGGCGACACAGAAGGCTTTGGCAATTGCCGAAAGCGCGGAAAACTGATAGATCCTCCTCCATGGGATCGAAATTCGGATGCCTCGCGACGAATGTTTATGTGCTGCAGGACCACAAGCGTCTGCCGGCACGCTTTTTCGCGCGCATTTCCGGCGCCCTTTTCGGCCGACTTCGCACGCTCTGATCGCGTCGAACCGGCAGCCTGCTGCCGATTTCAAATCCCCCTCTTCTCTACATCAAATGGATGGCAGCCATGAGCGCACCCCGTACCCTCTATGACAAGATCTGGGACGACCACGTCGTTTCGACCGACGAGACCGGCACCTGTCTTCTCTACATCGATCGCCACCTCGTTCATGAGGTGACGAGCCCGCAGGCCTTCGAAGGCCTGCGCCTGGCCGACCGCAAGGTCCGTGCACCGGAAAAGACGCTCGCCGTGGTCGACCACAACGTGCCCACCACGCCGGATCGCCATATCGGCATCAAGAACGAGGAAAGCCGCATCCAGGTGGAGGCGCTGGCCCAGAATGCTGCTGATTTCGGCATCGAATATTATTCGGAAAAGGACGTTCGCCAGGGCATCGTCCACATCGTCGGCCCCGAACAGGGTTTTACCCTGCCCGGCATGACGATCGTCTGCGGTGACAGCCACACCTCCACGCACGGCGCTTTCGGCGCGCTTGCGCACGGCATCGGCACGTCCGAGGTCGAGCATGTGCTGGCAACCCAGACGCTGGTGCAGAAGAAGGCAAAGAACATGCTGGTGCGTGTCGACGGCCAGCTGCCACCGGGCGTGACCGCCAAGGACATCATTCTTGCCATCATCGGCGAAATCGGCACTGCCGGCGGCACCGGCCATGTCATCGAATTTGCCGGTGAAGCCATTCGCGCGCTGTCGATGGAAGGCCGCATGACGGTCTGCAACATGACGATCGAAGGCGGCGCCCGCGCCGGCCTCATTGCGCCGGACGAGACGACCTTCAATTACATCAAGGACAAGCCGCGCGCGCCGAAGGGCAAGGCCTGGGACATGGCCGTCGAATACTGGAAGACACTGCAGTCGGACGAAGGCGCCCATTACGACCGCGTTGTTGTTCTCGATGCCGCAGCGCTGCCGCCGATCGTCTCCTGGGGCTCCTCGCCCGAGGACGTCATCTCCGTGCAGGGCGTCGTGCCGAACCCGGATGAGATTGCCGAAGAAACCAAGCGCGTCTCCAAATGGCGTGCGCTCGACTATATGGGCCTGAAGCCCGGCACCAAGATCACCGACATTGCCATCGACCGCGTCTTCATCGGCTCCTGCACGAACGGACGTATCGAGGATCTGCGCGCCGCCGCCAAGGTCGTCGAAGGCCGCAAGGTGGCCTCCACCGTTTCGGCCATGATCGTGCCGGGTTCAGGCATCGTCAAGGAACAGGCCGAAGCCGAAGGCCTGCACACGATCTTCCTCGACGCCGGCTTCGAATGGCGCGAGCCGGGCTGCTCGATGTGCCTTGCGATGAACGACGACCGGCTGAAGCCGGGCGAACGTTGCGCCTCCACCTCGAACCGCAACTTCGAAGGTCGCCAGGGTTTCAAGGGCCGCACGCATCTCGTGTCGCCCGCCATGGCCGCCGCTGCCGCCATTGCCGGCCACTTCGTCGATATCCGCGAGTGGAAATAATCGGTCGGGCGCCAGACGCCGGATGAACCAGAAAGCCGCCGGATGGATGCCTTCCGGCGGCTTTCTTCGTCGATCAATTCCGCTGATGCCTTGCGCAAGAAATCCGCAATTGACTGGCGCATCCTGCCGGTTAGGTTCAAACCTCGAACCTGATTTCCGACCCGCCATCTTCCCCCGCGCCCTGCCGCACCCCTTGAGGTGATGAGAGCTTGAACCCCGCCGTCATCGCGCTTGCCCTTTCGGCCGCCATTCTCCATGCCAGCTGGAATGCCTTCCTGCGTTCGGGAAATGACCGGCTCTGGTCGATCACCGTGATGGGTGTCACGGGCATCGTCTTTGCGCTGCCGGTCATGCTCTGGCTGCCGCTGCCGACGGCGACCGGCTTTGCCTATATCCTCGGCTCGTCGCTCTTGCAGGTGGCCTATAGCATCTTCCTTGTCTTTGCCTATCGGCTGGGCGATCTTGGGCAGGTCTATCCGGTGGTGCGCGGCTCCGTGCCGCTGCTGGTCACACTCGGCGGCTTCCTGCTCACGGGGCAGACGGTGGGTGCAAGCCAGCTGGTCGGCGTTGCACTGGTTGCCATCGGCATCATGAGCCTGTCGCTCGGGCGGCAGCGGGCGCCCACCTCCTCCATCCTCTGGGCGCTGCTGACCGGCCTCATCATTGCAAGTTATGCGACGGTGGATTCCACCGGCGTGCGCTATGTGTCCGATCCGCGCGCCTATGCCGCCTGGGTGCTGTTTACCTATGGCGTGCTTCTGATCATCGCCTATACAGCGATGCGCGGACGGCTGCGGATCGATATCCGGCAGAAGGAAAGCTGGAAGGCGCTGGGAGCCGGCATCTTCGTGCTTCTAGCCTATGGCGTCATCATCGTCGCCTATTCGCTCGGCCCCGCCGGCCCGATTACCGCGATCCGCGAGACAAGCGTTGTCTTTGCCATGCTGATCGGCTGGCTGTTTCTCGGCGAGACGCTCACCCTCAAGCGCATCGTCGCCTGCCTGATCGTTGCCGCGGGCGCCATTGCCATCGGCCGCTGAGACTCGATGAAAGGGTTTCGCGTCGCGAAGCTTCGATCGTCAGCATCAGACCGCGCCGCCTGTTGCGGCGGCACGACAAACCCGCGACACGATCAGATGACGCGCACCACCATGCCGGGCCGCATGAACCGGATAAGCCGGCGCATGGCCGTCGGGCTGATGGCGATACAGCCCTCCGTCGGCTGGTAACCGGGCCGGATGAGATGGAAGAAAATCGCCGAGCCGCGATGACGGCGACGCGAGGTGATGTTCCAGTCGAGGACGAGGCAAATGTCGTAGAGCCCGTCCTTGCGCTGCATCCGCTCGTGGCTTGCCTTGAACGGTGCGCGCACCGGCCGGTTATAGGCGGCATGGGTCGGCGCATCGCACCACAGCATGTCATCTTTGATGCGGATAAGAGACAGGCCGGTCGGCAGCGCGCCCACACGCTCGCCTCGCACGAAGCCGTAAAGCAGCTTCATGGCGGCAATCGGCGTTGCGCCATCGCCTTCGCGCTTGAACGCCGTTCGCCCGGAGCGGCCGATGGCGGCCGGCACCGTCACCCCGTCAAAACTCACGAAAGCGCGAGTGGGATTTGATGGTGCGGCGCGAACCGTGATCATCTTTCTCTTGCCGCCGGCGCTTTTCCCACCCATTTGTCTCACACAGTGTTGCTCTGGATATGATTTCATTTGAATTCATAGCACAATGCACCTTAGATCGAAGAGCCTCGCCGCCGATGCGCGACGGGCAAAGGAAAGGCAAAGACGGCATGGCAGCCCGCACCGTACTGCTGGTGGATGATGATGATGATCTGCGCGAGACGCTGGTCGAGCAGCTTTCCCTCTATGAGGAATTTTCCCTTCTGCAGGAAAGCAACGCTACCAAAGCGATGGCGACGGCAAAATCCCGACAGATCGACCTCTTGATCATGGATGTCGGCCTGCCGGACATGGACGGGCGCGAGGCGGTGAAACTCTTGCGCAAGGGTGGCTTCAAGGCGCCGATCATCATGCTGACCGGGCATGACACCGACAGCGACACGATCTTGGGCCTGGAAGCCGGCGCCAATGATTATATTACCAAGCCCTTCCGTTTCGCCGTGCTGCTTGCCCGCATCCGCGCGCAGCTTCGCCAGTACGAGCAGAGCGAGGACGCGACGTTCACCGTCGGCCCCTATATCTTCAAGCCGAGCCAGAAGCTGCTCACCACCGATGACGGCAAGAAAATCCGGCTGACCGAAAAGGAAGCGGCGATCATCCGCTACCTCTACCGCGCCGGCCAGAAAGTGGTGACGCGCGACGTGCTGCTGGAAGAGGTCTGGGGCTATAATTCCGGCGTGACGACCCATACGCTGGAAACCCATGTCTACCGTCTTCGCCAGAAGATTGAGCGCGATCCCTCAAACGCCGAAATTCTGGTCACCGAAAACGGTGGCTACAAGATCGTTCCCTGACACCTTCGGACCTGCCCCATGGCCCTGAGCGACGACATTCGCCTGCTTGCGCAGGTTCCCCTGTTCCAGGGGCTCGACGACGACCAGCTGCGTCTGGTTGCCTTCGGGGCGGAACGCCGCAGCGTCGCGAAAGGGCAGGAACTGTTTCGCGAACAATCGCCGGCCGAATGCGCCTATGTGGTGGCGCGCGGCCGGCTCGACCTCTACACGCTCGGCCGGGACGGCATTGCCGATCTTGCCCGATCCGCCGGCCCCGGCACCCTGCTGTCGGAACTGGCGCTGGTGACGATGGTGGAGCGCAAGTTTACCGCTATTGCCGCCGAAGATGGCGAAGTGCTGCGCATTCCCCGCACCCTCTTTCACCGCCTGCTGGAGGAATATCCGGCCGTGGCCCGCATTCTGGAGCAGCGGATCAGGGACAACCTGGTCGGCATGGCAAAGGCGGCTGCGGCGATGCAGGGGCGGTTTGCGTGAGGAACTGAGGTAGCTCGTTTATTGCTTTTGACTTCGCTGATATGGATCTGGAGGAGGAATTCGGTTTGGGGAAGAAACATCCAAGCAGTACCTTACATGTTGTTCAGCAGCAGTTGCAGTTGCTTCGTCAACTCTTCTAACCTCCTCCCAAAAGCATTGAGAATCCTTTGGCCTTGTCGCGTCAGCCAATGTAATAGAGTTTGGAGACCAAAAGCGAACAAACTGCATAAGCGGTATCAATGGATAATAGTATCCATTTACGTGAACCACCGTGCCTAGATGTCCACCGTGGCCACCTGCTCCCACTGCCCAAAACCCAAAAATGTCTCGACCTTCAGGGAACGAAAAGACCTGTTGACGATGGTGCTTCTGTTCTAATACGGACGCCGCACCTAATGCGGGACGCCAAGGAACTCCGGCATCACCGCCGGAACCACCGATGGCCACACCATCGCCCTCTACTGAGGCATTTCCACCATTCCCGCCGCTTCCAAGAACACCGCCTTGCCCTCCATTCCCACCGACTGCAAATCCCCCTGACCCAGTTGAAGCGGAGCCTCCATGCCCTCCTGTCCCAAGTGGAGTCTCTGCCAGTGGCCTGTTACGACGGAACCACCACAACGCAAATGACACTACAAGCGTCAGTATTGCAATTACTGCGCTTATAGAGCCGGAATATGTATCGAATTTTTTTAGCACGCCAAGAAGAACATCTGCCATAATTAATCTTTCTAGAGCAATCACGACCGGCAATGAGCAGGGTGGTGCAATTCACATCCGAAACGTCGCCGTCACCGGGACATGGTCCGACGGGCGGTTCCAGCCGCGGGCTTCCTTCAGCACCTCGATGTTTTCGAGCAGCGGGCCAAGCTCCGGCGATGACCAGATGTGGTCGAGGCGGCGGCCCTTGTTGGCGGCTTCCCAGTCTTTGGCGCGGTAACTCCACCAGGTGTAGAGCTTCTCAGAAGCTGGAACGTGCTGGCGCATCAGGTCCAGCCAGCCGCCCTTTGCCATCACTTCAGTCAGCCCTTCGGTCTCCACCGGCGTGTGGCTGACGATCTTCAGCATCTGCTTGTGCGACCAGACATCATGCTCGAGCGGTGCAATATTGAGGTCTCCCACGAGAATGGAGGAGACGCCCGGCATGTCCGCCTTCAGCGCTTTCATCTCTTCGACGAAATCCAGCTTGTGGCCGAATTTCGGATTGATGGCGCGGTCCGGCTCGTCGCCGCCGGCCGGCACATAGAAATTATGCAGGCGGATGCGGCGACCGCCACGCTCGAAGATCGCCGATATGTGGCGGGCATCGCCCACCTTGCAGTAATCCTGCCGGTGATCCTCCGAGAGCGGCACCTTGGAGATGATGGCCACGCCATGATAGCCCTTCTGGCCATGCAGAACGATATGCTCGTATCCCATGGCCTGCAGCGGCTCGAGCGGGAATTCTTCCGCGCGGCACTTGATCTCCTGCAGGCACAGAATGTCGGGCTTTTCGCGCACGAGGAACTGTTCGACGATGGGCAGGCGCAGGCGCACCGAATTGATGTTCCAGGTGGTGATGGAAAAGCGCATGAAAAAACCTCGACGTGGCTGCGCCGAGGTTTTGGACTTTTTGCACCGGATGGGCAAGGGCCGTGCGCCGAAAGCCGGCCTTACAGCTTGTGCACTTCGTTATAGGGGATGGTGAAAACCTTGTCGTCGAAGCGCACGCCGTTCTGCACGTTGTAGATCATCACCGACGTGTCCTTGTTCTGCAGGTCGGTGATCGTCCACTGGCGCAGATCATAGGTTTTCGGGTCGAACATCATGGTGATCGTGCTGTCTCCGAACACCGTCTTGTTGCCCAGAACAATGGTGGTGAGGTCCGACTCTTCCTTGACGTTGCGCACCATCTGGTTCGACAGGTCGATGCGGTCGGCGAGAAGCAGGCTGAGCGGCGTCTTCGACAGCGGATAAAGATCCCAGGTCTTCAGTTTCAGATTGCCGACAACGACATTGTTGCCATCGGCGATGACACGGATCGGCGAGGGATCCTCGAAATTGAAGCGAAGCTTGCCCGGACGCTCGATGAAGAATTTTCCGCCGGTCTGTTCGCCACGCGGGCCGAACTGCGCAAACTCGCCCATCATCGTCTTTACGGAGGAAAAGTGATCGGCAATCTTCTGGGCGGCATCGGACGGGGCCGAGCCCTGCGCAAGGGCCGGCACGCCCGCCAGGCCACCGGCTGCCAGCGCGCCAAGGCCCAGCATCATGTGGCGGCGGCTGAGGGCGGCGGAAGCGGTGATACGGGTCGTCATGGGTTCAAATCTCCTTCGGGCCTGTAATGGCGGGAAAACGCGGCGGCTTCGTGGCCTTCGCTTCACCGCTCGATGATATCGGCCTCTGTCGGCACAAGGATTTCGCGTTTGCCGGCATGGTTGGCGGGACCGATCAGCCCCTCCTGCTCCATGCGCTCGATGAGCGAGGCGGCACGGTTATAGCCGATGCCGAGCCGGCGCTGGATATAGGATGTCGAGGCTTTGCCGTCCCTCAGAACGATTGCCACCGCCTGATCGTAAGGGTCGTCCGAATCCGACAGATTGCCGGTGCCGGCCGGACCGCCACCATCGCCATCCTCGTCATCATCGGCGGTGATGGCATCGAGATATTGCGGTGCGCCTTGCGTCTTCAGGTAAGCGACGATTTCTTCCACCTCGGTGTCGGACACGAAGGGACCGTGGACGCGCTGGATGCGGCCGCCACCGGCCATGTAGAGCATATCGCCCATGCCAAGCAGCTGTTCAGCCCCCTGCTCGCCCAGAATCGTGCGGCTATCGATCTTCGAGGTGACCTGGAAGGATATGCGGGTTGGGAAATTCGCCTTGATCGTGCCGGTAATGACATCGACGGAGGGGCGCTGCGTCGCCATGATGACATGGATGCCGGCCGCACGCGCCATCTGCGCCAGGCGCTGCACCGCCCCTTCGATATCCTTACCCGCGACCATCATCAGGTCAGCCATTTCGTCGATGATGACGACGATATAGGGGATGGGCTTCAGATCGAATTCCTCGGTTTCATACATGGCTTCGCCCGTCTGGCGGTCAAAGCCCGTCTGCACCGTGCGCGTCAGCACCTCGCCCTTGGCGATGGCCTGCTCGACACGGCTGTTGAAACCATCAATGTTGCGAACGCCGATCTTCGACATCTTCTTGTAGCGTTCCTCCATCTCGCGCACGGTCCACTTCAGCGCCACGACAGCCTTCTTGGGGTCCGTGACGACCGGGGACAGGAGATGCGGAATGCCGTCATAGACGGAAAGTTCCAGCATTTTCGGATCGATCATGATCAGACGGCATTTTTCCGGCGACAACCGGTAAAGCAGCGACAGGATCATCGTGTTGATGGCAACCGACTTGCCCGAGCCGGTGGTGCCAGCGACCAGCAGATGCGGCATTTTTGCAAGATCGGCAATGACAGGCTCGCCGCCGATGGTCTTGCCGAGCGCCATGGCAAGTTTTGCCTTGCTGCTCTCGAAATCGGTGCTGCCGATCATTTCGCGCAGGAAAACGGTTTCGCGCGTCTGGTTGGGCAGTTCGATGCCGATGGCATTGCGGCCGGGAACGACGGCAACGCGCGCGGCAATGGCGCTCATCGAACGGGCGATATCATCGGCCAGACCGATGACGCGCGACGACTTGATGCCCGGCGCAGGCTCCAGTTCATAGAGCGTGACGACCGGGCCGGGGCGCACATGGATGATCTCGCCCTTTACGCCAAAATCCTCCAACACGCCTTCCAACATGCGGGCATTCTGCTCCAGCGCATCGGCAGACAACGTGCTGTCGCGCACTGCATGGCGCGCCTCGGTCAGAAGATGCACGGATGGCAGCTGGAAGCCGCCATCGTCGATGAAAGAGGATTGCGCCTCGCGCGCCACGCGGGCGCCGGGGCGTGGTGGTGCCGCGGCCGGCACGACGCGACCGCTGACCCGCGCGCTTGTCGGATGGGAGGGTTTACGGGCGGAATTGAACATCGGCTCTTCGTCATCATCCGGCAGGATGCCGGCGGGACGGACCATGTCGTCATCCTCGTCCTCATCTTCATCGTCTTCGACCGACAGGGGCGGCGGCGAAATGCGGCGGCGCGCCGCCATGAGGTCCGACATCGGGCTTTCGAGCGAAGGTTCGAGGCGGCCGCCGGCCGTGGGCTTGGCGCGCACGGGCTCGTTCAGCTTGCCGAATTCGTCCTCGTTGAAATCATAAGGCTCGTCAAAGCGTGACGCACCCTGGCGGGCGGGAGGCTTGATATGCAGCAGGCGGCGCAGGCGCGCCTGGGTGATGTACCAGGTATGCGCAAGGGCGCCAAAGGCGAGAAAGCCGGCAAAGCCACCTTCGTCATCCTCGTCATCGACATCCGCGGCCTTGCGACGCGGGGCGGCAGGGACCTCTTCCTCATCCTCCTCGTCAAGCTCCTGACGCCCGATGAGGCCGGCGGAAAACAACAGGAAGCCGACCGCAGGAATGGCAAAGACACATCCGAGGATGGTGGCGGCGATGCCGGTCGGATAGGCGCCGACAAAAAGCGCCGGAAACCGCAGGATCATATCGCCGATGACGCCGCCAATACCGTTGGGGATCGGCCAGGTTTCGGGTGCCGGAAAACAGCCGAGCGAGGCTGAAGCCAGAACCATGCCGGCCAGCCAGGCACCGAGGCGCGCCGGAATGCGCCGGATCGAGCGTCCGGAGATCAGGGCAAGCGCCCAGGCAAGCACCGGCAAAAGCGCAAGCACGCTGGCAAGGCCGAGGAATTGCAGCATCAGATCTGCAAAGACGGCGCCGGGAAAACCGAGCAGATTTTTCGGCGGCATGTCCGTCGCGTAGGATAGGCTTGGATCGGCAACATTCCATGTGGCAAGCGCTGCCACGGCCAGTGCCAGCGCAAAAAACAGCGCGAAGCCGGACAATGCCAGCACCTGTCGCAGGACAAAGGCTGCGAGGGCGTGGCGAGTGGAGTTTGGCGCCATCGCTGCCGAAGTGCTTCTGCCCATAGTCATTCAGCCCGAACTTCCCGTTGACGCAAGGACAAGCGCGCACAGCCATGGCAGGCAGCACACGTTCCATTGAGCCGATAGATTAGACAAGCTTGGTTAACGCGGCTTTAACCAAGCAAACGGGATTGCGCTGAAACCAGCGGCCCGTCCGATCCGTGCCGTGGACCCGTCGGCTGCCAGCATGCAGATGGAGGAGAAAAGCGTCTCGATCCCGGTGATCACCTCGGTGAACAGGAAGCCGGACAACGTGATGTGTTGGTTATAAGGTGACTAACGCTCCGAACGATGCGAGTAATCCACCGCATCTGACGCTCGGGATATGCCAGCATTTAGCCTGCGCGGGGAGCGGTGGCGCTCACGTCCAGGCCAAGAGCACGCTGAGCTTGCGCATTGCGTTCGTCCGTATCGGCCAGCCGGTATCCGCGGGACAACAGCCTTGCGGTATAGATCCGGTTGTAGAGGCTGCCCCAAACGGCACCCACCGCGAGCCACCCGAGCGGCAGGCCAAAAGGCCCAAGGGCAAGAGCCGCCAGCAAGGCAACAGTACCGCCCAGAGCGCAAATGCCAACCCCGTTCACGACATCGCCTCTGACAATGGCAGGCAAGCCCCCGAGGACCAAGCTGGCCCAGCTGAACCCATAAAAACCGGTGCGTGGCAGGCCACTCCTTGCGTGCATCAACTGAATAGTTGTAGTCAACGCGCTCTCCAACTTAAACTGACACCGCAGAAATATAGCCTCCCATCGGCTCAGTACACTAGCAAGGATTATACTTCAAGTTAAAATAAATTACTATTCTGTTACAAAAAAAGAATTAGAATTAACACTATTATCACAAACTAAAAAGCCCGGGAAATTCCGGGCTTTCTATATGTTGATTCGCTAAAGTGCGTAACGCTTACCTTAGGAGTGGTAAGCCGCTTCGCCATGCGAGGCCAGATCGAGACCTTCGCGTTCGGCTTCGACGGTTGCGCGCAGGCCGACAATAACATCCACCACCTTGTAGAGGATGAGCGAGCCGATACCCGACCACAGGACCGTGACGACAACGCCCTTCAGCTGCGCCAGAACCTGCGTGGCCGTGCCGGCATAAGAGGCTGCGAAGTCGGCCGTGGAGTAATCCACAACGCCTGCACCGCCCAGAGCCGGGTTGACGAAGACGCCCGTCAGGATGGCACCGATGATGCCGCCGACGCCATGGACGCCGAACACGTCTGCCGTGTCGTCATAACCGAACTTGTTCTTCACCGTCGAAACGAAGAAGTAGCAGATCGGCGAAACGACGAGACCCATGACGATGGCGCCGATCGGGCCGACGAAACCGGCAGCAGGCGTGATGACGACGAGGCCGGCAACGGCACCGGAGGCAGCGCCCAGCATCGAGGCCTTGCCGCGGGTGAAGCTCTCGATGATCGACCAGGACACGATGGCAGCAGCCGTCGCAACGAAGGTGTTGATCATGGCAAGCGCTGCATAGGCGTTGGATTCCAGGTTGGAACCGGCGTTGAAGCCGAACCAGCCAACCCACAGCAGCGAAGCGCCAACCATGGTAAGCGTCATGGAATGCGGAGCCATCATGTCCTTGCCGTAGCCCGTGCGCTTACCGACGAGGATGGCGCCGACGAGACCAGCAATACCGGCATTGATGTGAACAACGGTGCCGCCTGCAAAATCAAGCGCGCCAAAACCATAGATCAGGCCGGACGGGCTGGTGTAGGAGCTGGGGCCGCCCCAGAACCAGACCATGTGCGCCATCGGGAAGTAAACGAAGGTCAACCACAGGATGGTGAAGAGGATGACGGCGGAGAACTTGATACGCTCGGCAAATGCACCGACGATCAGCGCCGGCGTGATGGCGGCGAAGGTCATCTGGAAGCAGACGAAGGCCAGTTCAGGAATGGCAACGCCCTTGGTGAAGGTTTCCGCCAGGCTCGTCGTGCTGACGCCGGCCAGGAACATCTTGGAGAAGCCACCGACGAAGCTGTTGATCGCGCCGCCGTCCGTAAAGGCCAGCGAATAGCCGTACGCCACCCAGAGCAGCATCGCCACAGCCGCGATCATCATGACCTGCATGAGAACCGACAGCATGTTCTTGGTGCGCACCAGGCCGCCGTAGAACAGGGCCAGACCCGGCACGATCATCAGGAGGACGAGGATGGACGAAACCAGCATCCAGCTTGTGTCGCCCTTATCGACGGTCATGGCAGGCGCAGCAGCATCCTGCGCAAAAGCGATCGCCGGCGCAAACAGCGCAAACGACGCTGCCGCAAGGCGCGCTGGGATGGAATTGAGTTTGGAAAATGACATTGCAGATGACTCCCCTGATCAGCCGTCTTAGAGCGCTTCAGTGTTGGTTTCGCCGGTACGGATGCGCACGGCCTGCTCGATGGAATAAACGAAGATCTTGCCGTCGCCGATCTGACCGGTCTTTGCGGACGACGCGATGGCTTCGACGGCCTTTTCGACCAGTTCGGAGGCAACCGCGATTTCGATCTTCAGTTTGGGCAGGAAGCTGACAGCATATTCCGTGCCACGATAGATTTCGGTGTGCCCCTTCTGGCGCCCGTAACCCTTGACCTCGGTCACGGTCAGGCCCTGAATGCCGACAGCCGTGAGGGCTTCACGCACCTCGTCCAGCTTGAATGGCTTGATAATGGCCATCACGATTTTCATGTGGTTTCCCATCCTTTGTTATCTCGGCGCGGAGCCGGTTCTCCAGGCCGCTGACGGATCTGTGAGCAGCGACTGAACCTCTACATTCAATCGCCGTGCCAGATTCTCGCCACAAATTAACCCATTGAATTTTATAGTAAATTTAAAAATTTCATAGAAGGGATGCATTTGAACGCCAAATAGGCGCTCATTTACACAGCAAATTATTCAAATTGCATAAAATTTAATCACTTGCCCGTTTGCGAATCAGACCTTCCTGCGCAACCGAGGCCACAAGCGTACCGCAACGGGTGTAAAGCCCGCCGCGGGTCATTCCGCGGGCACCTGAAGCGCTGGGACTATCCTGGCTGTAGAGCAGCCAGTCGTCGAGCGCGAAGGGGCGGTGAAACCACATGGCATGGTCGAGGCTTGCCGCCTGGATGGACGGATCGAAGATCGTCTTGCCATGGGCGTAAAGCGAGGTATCGAGGAGCGTCATGTCGGAAAGATAGGCAAGAATGGCGGCGCGATAATGCCGGTCGTCGGGCACCGGGCCGGTGGCGCGCACCCACATATGCTGCTCGGGCTTCAGCTTCTCGTTCGACACGTAATGGACAAGCGACACGGGACGGATCTCCACCGGGCGCTTGCGCCCCCAATAGCGCTTCACCATCTCCGGCGCCTTGGCCAGAAACACGGACTGAAACTCCTCCTCCGACATCAGATCTTCAGGCTGCTTGATGGCCGGCATGGCCGCCTGGTGATCGTAGCCGGGCTCTTCGATCTGCGCCGAGACGGACATCGCGAAAATGGCGCGACCGTGCTGGATGCCGGTGACGCGGCGCGTGGTAAAACTTGCGCCGTCGCGCAGACGCTCCACCTGGTAGACGATCGGCAACTTAGGGTCGCCGGGCAACAGGAAATAGCCGTGCAAGGAGTGGACGAACCTGTCCATCGGCAGCGTGCGCTGCGCCGCCATCAGCGCCTGGGCGATCACCTGCCCGCCGAACACCCGCTGCCAGCCGATCTGCGGGCTTTCTCCCCGAAACAGGTTCTCCTCCAGCCGTTCAAGATCCAGCGTTTCGAGGAGTTGGTCCATGGCGGAGCGCTGTTCCGGGGCCTGCGGCATTTTTAACGGTCTCCAGCGGTAGGAAGCGATTGCCCGATGATCTATATGTCAGGCAGTGCATTCTCAAGTACGGCAGGAGCAAAGCGATGCTGGATATGCTGATCGTAGGCGGCGGATATGTCGGCCTTTCCGTTGCAGTGGCAACCAAACAGGCAGCACCGCACCTGTCCGTCGAGGTCATCGAGGCGGCACCGGAGCATGTCTGGGAGAAGGACGAGCGCGCCTCCGCCATCATTGCGGCGGCAAGCCGCATGCTCGGCGTTCTCGGTCTCTGGGATGAGATTGCCGTCGATGCGCAGCCGATCACCCGGATGATCGTGACGGATTCGCGCACGGCAGATCCGGTGCGTCCCGTCTTCCTCACCTTCGACGGCGATGTGGAGGAAGGCCAGCCTTTTGCCCATATGGTGCCGAACGTTGCCATGGTGCGCGCGCTGCGCGCCGCCTGCGAACGGCTTGGCATCCCGATTCGCCACGGCGTCTCGGCGACCGGATTTTCCGCGGGCCCCCATGCCGCTACATTGACCCTCTCCAGTGGCGAGACGCTGGAGAGCCGCCTGGTTGTCGCCTGCGACGGTGTGCGCTCCAAGCTGCGCGACATGGCCGGCATCAAGACCGTGCGCTGGGACTATGACCAGTCGGGCATCGTGACGACGGTGGAGCACGAGCGCCCGCACGACGGATGCGCCGAGGAACATTTCCTGCCGCCGGGCCCGTTTGCCATCCTGCCGCTCAAGGGCAATCGTTCGTCGCTGGTGTGGACGGAGCGGACGGCCGACGCCGACCGGCTGGTCGCCTCCGACGACCTGATCTTCGAAGAGGAACTGCAGCGCCGCTTCGGCTACAAGCTCGGCGCACTGACGGTTGTTGGCAGCAAGAAGGCGTTTCCGCTGGGGCTCACCCTGTCGCGCGCCTTCGTTGCACCGCGGCTGGCACTGGCCGGTGACGCCGCCCACGGCATCCACCCGATTTCCGGCCAGGGTCTCAATCTTGGTTTCAAGGATGTGGCAGCGCTTGCCGAAACCGTGGTCGAGGCCGACCGGCTCGGCCTCGATATCGGCGCGCTCAACATTCTGGAGCGCTATCAGGCCTGGCGCCGGTTCGACACCTTCCGCATGGGGGTGACGACGGATGTGCTGAACCGGCTGTTTTCAAATGATGTCGCGCCGATCCGCATCGCGCGCGATTTCGGGCTCGGCGTGGTGGAACGCCTGCCGAAACTGAAATCCTTCTTCATCGGGGAAGCGGCCGGCACGAAGGCGAAAAATGCCCCGCGCCTTCTTCAGGGCGAAACCATCTGAGGTTTGCCCGGGCCCGCAGGAGCGATCAGTCCTCGATCTTGCGGGCTTCCGATATTAGCATGATGGGAATGCCGTCGCGGATCGGATAGGCGAGACGCGCCTTTTCCGAGATCAACTCGTTCGTTTCGCGATTGAGCGACAATCTGGTCTTGCCGAGCGGACACACCAGAAGCTCCAGCAGCTTGGGATCGACCTTGGCGAGTTTCTCGTCCATCACAAACCCTACTGGAGAACCGTGTCGCTGTCGCCGAAATCGCGCGCCAGCAGGATTTCGGTGATGGCCACCAGCGTCTCGGCCCGCGTCTTCAAGTCCGGCGCCTCCAGCAGGGCCTGCTTTTCCGGCGCACCAAACGGCGACATCATCGACAGCGAATTGACCAGCATGCGGTTGCCCGCCCGCTCGACACTGTCCCAATCCGCCTCCAGCTGGTTTGCATCCAGATAGGCCCGAAAAACCCGCAAAAGCTCCTCGCGATTGACCGCGGCCTCGCCATCCTCTTCAGACAGATCGCTCATGAAGGGCATGATCTGGAAGGTCCGGAACGGATGCCCCTCGCCCACCTCCTCCGCCAGCCGCACACGGCAGACGCCGGCAAGCGAAACGATGTAGCGGCCATCGCCGGTTTCGGCAAAGGAGGTGATGCGGCCAAGGCATCCGACGGTGCTGAGCGCCGGGCGCAGGCTGTCCGGCGCTTCGCCCATGGCAGGCTGCACCATCGCAACGAGCCGGTCGCCAGCCATCGCCGCATCGAACATGGCGAGATAACGCGGTTCGAAAATATTGAGCGGCAACTGGCCGCCCGGCAGAAGCAGCGCGCCCGTCAACGGAAAGACCGGCACGGTCTGCGGCAGGTCCTCACGCTTTACATATCTCGCATTGCCGACATGCATGGCCATCCTCCACCTTCGACACTGCCGAACGGCAGGTCAGGTCTGATATGTGGTCTTGCACCCGGTTTCACAAGACGGGCCGGTTCAAGCCGCTGGCCAAACCAGGCCGGAAGACCATCCGACATCAACCTCAGGAAAACAGGATGGACGACATGCGACGGCGGGCGGCAATGGTTGCCGGATCCTTCGGGCCCCAGGCTTCGAAGAACTGCAGCAGCTGGCGGCGGGCGCCATCATCGTCGAAGGTGCGGTCCTTCTTCATGATCAACAGCAGGTGTTCGGCAGCTTCGTCGCGCTTGCCTTCCACATTGCGGATCTTGGCAAGCTTAACACGCGCCTCGTGGTGATCCGGATGAAGCGACAGCTCATGCTCGAGGGCCACGGGATCGCCAAGCTTGCGGGCCTCCTCGATCTGGCCGAGCTTCAGGGCAACGGCCTGGATCGGCGCCTGCGAGGAGAGCTCCGGCGGCAGCGATGCCAGCATCTGGCTGACCCGCGCCACCTCGCCCAGTGCCAGCAGGCATTCCATCATGCCGGCAGCGGCCTTGGCATTTTCCGGATCGGCTTGCAGAACGGCCGCAAACAGCTGGGCTGCGCCATCGAGATCGCCCGTGTCGAACAGACCCTGTGCCTCTTCGAGCGCCGCGTCCAGTTCTGCCGCCTGATCGGCACCGGCCGGTCCCCCGATCTTGTCGATGAACTGGCGGATCTGGCTTTCCGGCACGGCCCCCATGAAACCGTCGACCGGACGACCATTGACGAAGGCGATAACGGCCGGGATCGACTGGATGCCGAGCTGGCCGGGGATGGAGGGATGATCATCGATATTGAGCTTGACGAGCTTGACCCGACCCTGGCCTTCGTTGACCACTTTTTCGAGCGCCGGCGCCAGCTGCTTGCAGGGCCCGCACCACGGCGCCCAGAAATCCACCAGAACCGGCTGATGGCGCGATTCCTCCAGCACATCCTTGGTGAAGGCAGCCGTCGTCGTGTCCTTGACGAAACCGCCAGCCGGCCGGGATGCGGCAGCGGGCTGGGCGCCAAAGCTCATCGTGCCGCTCATCTGGTTCCCGTAGGAGCCGCCGTAGGGGTTGTTCGTGCCACTGCTCATGGATAAGTCTCCCGGAACTGCCTGTGCGGCTTCAATGGCCGCCTTGTGCTACAAATCGTATGTCAGCCGGTGACTTTCAAGACAAGCGGCTGATGGCCGGTCGCCTCAAGAAAGCGGACAAGATCGTCGCGTCCGATCGAGGTCGTGGCATCATTGGAGAGGGGGTGGCCGTTGATGATGTCATGGGCCATCAGATCCTCATCGAGAACGAAAGTCACCTTGTGCCCGCTATCGTTGATGGCCCCGAAGACGGTGACCGAGCCTGGAATGACACCGAGATATTCCAGCATCTTTTCCGGACTGCCGAACGAGACGCGGCTTGAGGCGCCGATGAGCTTGTGGACGGTTTTCAGGTCCACCACGGCATTTTCCTCGACGGTCAGCACGAAGAACTGGTCCTTCTTGTCCTTCACGAAGAGGTTCTTCGTATGCCCGCCGGGAATTTCGTCGCGCAGGCTTTCCGATTCGGCAACCGTGAACACCGGCGCGTGCGATTTCGTCGTGTGCGCGATGCCGAGGTTATCAAGAAAACGGAAAAGATCTTCGGCCGTCTTCGGCACCGGGGCTGTCGCACTGTCTGTCATGGTGAAGGTCTGCAGTCTTTCTGAAGGGGAACAAGCGATGGCGAACGGACGCATCCAGCCGCCGGCTGGACTATGGCGGCAGAGCCTTATCCTCACAAGCCGGGTGGCTGCAATTCCTGCCCGGATCGGACAGCGGAACGGAAGCGTTTTGTCCGCATCAGGCGACAGTCGCCACGGCACCTTCTTAAAAATATGTTTCGCGTCAGATACTTAATCGCGAAATCGAAATTTTTTCCGTTTCCCGTCATTTCCCTGTTGCATTCAAAAATCACTTGGGCCATATAGCCCCCGTCGCCGCAAGCGAGCGACACGCCGGCCCAGCGAACTACCCCGGGTCGCGCGATTGATGAGCGGGCGTAGCTCAGGGGTAGAGCACAACCTTGCCAAGGTTGGGGTCGAGGGTTCGAATCCCTTCGCCCGCTCCAATTTTCTCTTACGGAAAATTGATGGTCAGGCCGAGGATATTTTCTCGGGCTTACGCTTTATGTCGCTTCAAAAATTCCCAAATATTTCGTCCCGTCGCGGATGCGTTTTGGCATCCGCTCCGGAGAGACATCAGGAAGACCGCATGATCAGGCCTTCGGCATCGGCCCGACATAGCGCGACTGCGGGCGAATCAGCCGGCCGGTTTCTTCCTGCTCCAGCACATGCGCCGTCCAGCCCGCCATGCGCCCCGCGGCAAAGACATTGGTAAAGCTGTCGCGCGGAAAGCCGACCGCCTCCAGAACGAGCGCCGTGTAAAACTCGACATTGGTTTGCAGCGGCCGCAGCGGCTTCTTCTCCTGGAGTAGCGCAAGCGCTGCCGTCTCCACCTGTTCGGCAAACCGGATACGGCCATTGCCATCCTTCAGCCTAGCGACGGCCCCCTTCAACACATCGGCCCGCGGGTCGCGCACGCGGTAGATGCGGTGGCCAAAGCCCATCAGCCGTTCGCCGCGCGCTAACGCATCGGAAAGCCAGTTCTCGATGCGGGAAGCGTCACCGATGGCATCCAGCATGTCGAGGACCGGCCCCGGCGCGCCGCCATGCAGCGGACCCTTCAAGGCACACAGCGCCCCGACAACGGACGAGAAAAGCCCCGCCTTCGTGGAGGCAATGACGCGTGCGGTAAACGTGGAGGCGTTGAGGCCGTGATCGGCAACCGTCACCAGATAGGTATCGAGCGCCTTGACCTTGTCCGGCTCGGCCTGCGCGCCCTTCAGCATGCGCAGGAAATCTTCCGCCTGGGACAGTGATGCATCCGGCTCCACCGGGGAAAGCCCCTGGCCGCCACGGGCAATGGCAGCGGCAAAGACCGGAACGGCGGCAACGGCAAGCACCGGATGGGCTGTGGTTTCCTCATCCGGCAGGGCTGCGAGCAGAAGCCGCAACGCCTCCACCGGCGAAAGGCCCGATAGCGCCGGCAGGAGCGGCTGCATCAGGGCAAACGCCCGACCACGCGCGGTGCCGAGTGCATGTTTGATATCCGCCGCGCTCAAGACCTGCGGCGTCAGATCCCTCCAGAGCAGCGCAAGCGCTTCCTCGAACGTCCAGTCGGCCATCTCCTGCAGATGATAGCCGCGCAAGATCAGTTCGCCGGCGACACCATCCACATGGCTGAGGCGCGTTTCGGCGGCAATCACATCATCAAGACCGGGCGCCTGCGATGCGGTGGCGAGTACGGGAGTGCTGGGATGGCTCATGGCATTTCCTCTTTGTGGGATTGTTGTTGTCAATTCCGCTTGAGAATGTTGCAGTGCATATATATCGTCAATCTTGATTCATCCAATCAATGTGAACCTTGCCGATGAGCCTGCGCGAAAAATTCATGACTGCCGAAGCCGCTGCTGCCACATTGGAGATCAGCCGGCCGACGCTTTACGCCTATGTCAGCCGCGGCCTGATCCAGACGAGCGGTGCAGGAGACGATCCGCGCCGCAGGCTGTACAGCGCCCACGACGTGGAGGAGTTGAAGAAGCGCAAGGCCGTCGGCCGGCGGCCGCGAGACGTGGCGGCGACGACGCTCGATTGGGGTCTGCCGGTTCTGTCCTCTGCCATCACGCTGATCGACAACGGCGCGCTTTATTATCGCGGTCGCAATGCGCTGCATCTGGCCGACACCGAAAGCCTGGAAGACATTGCCCGCCTGCTGTGGGACTGCGGCGAAGACGACCCGTTCTCTCAGGCAAAGGCGACGCCCGAGACCTTCGACGCGCAATTGCTGGCAAAGACGGCAAGTCTGCCGCTGACGGAGCGTTGCCAGTCGCTGCTGCCCTTTATTGCCGTCGGGCGGGCAACGGCCTGGAAGCGCAATCCGCAGCGTCTATGGCCGGGCGCCTGCGCGCTGCTGCGCACCGTGGCCGGCGCCGCTGTCAGCCGGCAGCCGGACAGCCGGCCGATCGACGCGTGTCTGGCAGACGCCTGGGGGCTGGATGACAAGGGCCGTGATATCGTGCGGCGCGCCCTTGTTCTACTGGCCGATCATGAACTCAATGCCTCGGCCTTTGCCGTGCGTGTCGTCGCCTCCACCGGCGCCTCGCTTGGCGCCTGCCTCAATGCCGGCCTGTCGGCACTGAGCGGCCCGATGCATGGCGGCACCACAAGCCTTGTGGAACTGCTGTTCGATGAGGTGGAGCGCGTCGGCGATGCAGCGACCGTGATCGAAAACCGCCTGCGGCGCGGCGACAGCGTGCCGGGCTTTGACCATCACCTCTATCCGGACGGCGATCCGCGTGCGCGCGGACTGCTTCCCCACCTGCCGGAAAATTCAGCACAGGCCGATCTGCTGGCGGTGATGAGCGACATGGATGGCAAGCTGCCGAACTGCGATTTTGCGCTGGTGGCGCTGCGCCGCGCCCTCGGCCTGCCGCAGGGATCGGCGCTGGCGCTCTTTGCCATCAGCCGCACGGCCGGCTGGATTGCCCATGCGCTGGAGCAGGCGCTGGACGACAAGCTGATCCGCCCCCGCGCGCGCTATACAGGCCCGGCCATCGGCTGAACCGGCTGCCAGTCTCAGAAAAAATTGCAGCGCCACGGAATAAATCGCACGTCGTCTTCGTATACTGGGGCATGAGCGACAAGAGACACCCCTTCGATGTCCTGAACCAGCTGGCAACGCTTCGCCGCTATGCCCGCTCGCTCGTTCGCAATCCCGACGACGCAGAGGATCTGGTGCATGATGCCCTGGTCAAGGCCTATGAGCGCAAGGCGAGCTTCCGCAACAGTGGCAACCTGCGCAACTGGCTGCTGTCGATCGTCCATAACACGCATATCGACCGCATCCGCGCGCGCCGTTCCACCGACAATCGCCACAAGGCCGCCGCCGACATCGCAGAGACCGTGCATCATGCCGATCCGGACCAGTCGATCCGGCTGAAGCAGTTGCGGGAAGCCTTCTTTGCCCTCTCGCCGGAACAGCGGGATGCGCTGCACCTCGTCGCCATCGAGGGACTTTCCTACCAGGACGCCGCAGACGCACTGGCCATTCCCGTCGGCACGCTGATGTCGCGCGTCTCTCGGGCGCGTGCGGCCTTGCGCGCCTTCGAGGAAGCCGGCCGACGCCCGTCCGAGGGCGCCAACCATCTCAAACTCATTGAAGGGGGACGCGATGAAACCCGTTGATCCGGTCCAGTCCGCCGATGTGGAAGCCTATGTGGACGACCAGCTGGATGCCGGCCGCCGTATCGAGGTGGAAGCCTATCTTTCGGAAAATCCCGACATCGCAGCACGGGTGATGGCCGACCTTGCCATCAAGGGCGAGCTGCGCCTGGCGCTTGCCGAAGGCCATCGCCATGGCCGGCCGGAGACCCGTGAGGCGGCGCGCCGTCTGCAGGGTGCTCTGTCGCGCGGACGCATTTTTCATTCCCTCCAGCGGCTTGCTGCCACAGTGGCACTGGTTGCTGCCGGCTGGGGCCTCAGCAGCCATTTCGGCCCCTTCACCGTGTCGGAAGTGGTGGCCTCCGTGCCGCCGCCCGCCTTCGTGGAGGAAGCCATCCGCGCGCATGGCACGTCGGCACTGCGCCACACCATGCACTCGCAGCCGGAAGCCCCGCGCTTCGACCCGACCGAGATCCGCTCGGCAACCGCCATCGTCATGCCCGACATCCCGAAGGACTGGCAGGTGGAAGACGTGCAGATCTTTCCTTCCGCCTTCGGTCCGAGCGTCGAGATGGCGCTGACCGATGGGGACAAGACGAGGCTGTCGCTGTTTGCCGTCCGGCCCGGCAGCTTTGCCGTGCAGCAGGTGTCCGATGTCACGCAGGAGGCCGTGAAGGCCTCCTACTGGCAGATCGGCGAGGTGGCCTATGCGCTGGTCGCCCATGCTGAAAATGCCACCAACCTGCGTGGCGAGGCCGAACGCCTTGCAAAATCGCTTTACTGATCAACCACAGGAGACCCCCGATGAACCCCCGTTTCGGATATAATCCGGCCGTCCAATCCCAGGCCGTCTTCGATGAGGCGCTGCGCAAGCACATGCTGCGCGTCTACAATTACATGGGCCTCGGCCTTGTCATCACCGGCATCGTCGCCTTCGTCGTGTCCTCGACGCCGGCGCTTTACGTGCCGATCTTCTCGACCCCGCTGAAGTGGGTGGTGATGCTGGCCCCGCTCGCCTTCGTGTTCTTCTTCTCGTTCAAGATCCAGACCATGTCGGCCTCCACCGCCCAGATGACCTTCTGGGCCTTCTGCGCCGTCATGGGCCTGTCGCTGGCTTCCGTCTTCCTCGTCTTTACCGGCGCCAGCATCGCCCGCACCTTCTTCATCACCGCCACCATGTTCGGCGCCACCAGCCTTTACGGCTATGTGACGAAGCGTGACCTGTCGAAGTTCGGCTCGTTCCTGATGATGGGCCTCATCGGCGTGGTGATCGCCTCGGTGGTCAACATCTTCCTCGGCTCCAGCGCCCTGCAGTTTGCCATCTCGATCATCGGCATCTTCGTGTTCATCGGCCTCACCGCCTGGGACACGCAGAACATCAAGGAGCAGTATGCGGAAAACTTTGACCAGGAGAGCCAGCAGAAGCTTGCCGTCTTCGGCGCGCTGTCGCTCTATCTCAACTTCGTCAACATCTTCCAGCTGCTGCTGAGCCTCACCGGCGACCGCGAGGGCTAAGCTTGCCCCGCGGTCGTTGACCGGCACTCTTTGCCTTCGCCCACCGAATGGCCATGTTCTTGCGGCATGGCCATTTCCATGAGATCTTCGCGTTATAGTCCTCCCGTACTCCAGTGCCTGTCGAGCATGTAATGGCCCTGCCCCAAGACCCACCTGAGGACGCGCAGGACAGCCCAGGCGCCGATCACGGACATGGCGCAGAGCCCTTGAGCTTTTCCGCCATTCTGAGAACCATGGCCGATGACAAGAGGCGCGAGCGCGTCTCCGTGGCCGATCTTCTGTCGCTGATGCAGGACCGTGCCTTCGGCGCGCTGATCTTCATCTTTGCCATGCCGAACACCATTCCGACACCCCCTGGAACATCGGTAATCCTCGGCATTCCGCTGGTTTTTCTCGCTGCCCAGATGGCCCTTGGCAAAGCGCCGTGGCTGCCGAAATTCATCGCCGGCCGCTCGATGCTGCGGACCGATTTTGCCGGCATGGTCGACAAGGCAAGCCCGTGGATCGCCAAGGCCGAGCGCATGCTGAGGCCGCGCTGGAGAAGTCTGTCCTCGCCAGGCGCCGAGCGGATCATCGGCTGCTTCAGCCTCATCCTTGCGGTGGTGCTGGCGCTTCCCATTCCGCTTGGCAACATGCTGCCGGCCGTGGCGCTCTGCATGATGGCCTTCGGCATTCTGGAAAAGGACGGCGTGTGGATTGCAGGCGGCGCCACACTCGGCGTCGTCTCGCTGTTCCTGGTGGCGGGCGTCATTTACGCCATCATCAAGAGCGCCTTTTTCCTGATTGCAGCCGTCTTTGCCTGACCTCAGAGGCTAAAGCCCGCGAGCCGCTCTTCCAGCCGGCCAATGGTGGCGGCATCTGCATTGGCAAAGGCAAAGCGCAGGTAATTTTCCTGGGCGGCGCCAAAATACCCGCCGGGAATGCAGGAAATACCGACCTGCCGCGCCAGGGCTTCGGCAACCTCAGCCGACTTTACACCGGCAAACGGATGTTTCACGAAGGCGAAATAAGCACCGACGGCGGCAAGCTGCCAGGCTGGAAGCTTTGCCATCACCGCCCTCAGGGCATCGGCACGACGCAGGATCTCCAGCCGGTTTTCCTCACGCCAGTCGGCGAGAAGCGGCAGGGCCTCGGCCACGGCGGCCTGGGCCGCGCGCGGCGCGCAGATCTGCAGGTTGTCCATGATCTTGGCCACCTGCGCGACAAAGACGGGACCTGCCGTGATGGCGCCGAGACGGTGGCCGGGAATGCAAAAACTCTTGGAAAAGCTGTAAAGCGAGACGAACCCATCCTGCCAGCCCTCTTCGGCAAACAGCGCATGCGGCGCAAGACCGGCCGTGGGCAGGAAATCGCGATAGGTTTCGTCAAGGATCAGCCAGACGCCACGGCTGCGGCAGAGTGCAAAGATCGCCTTCAGGAGGTCCGGCGGATAAACGGCCCCGGTCGGGTTGTTGGGCGACACCAGCGCCAGGGCCTTGACGCCCGCCTCAAGCGCGGCCTCGATGGCCTCAAGGCGTGGCACGAAGCCATCCTCGGCCGCGCAGGCGACGAAGCGGCTGCGTATGCCCAGCATCGCAAGCGTCGTCTCGTGGTTGAAGTAGTAGGGCTCCGTCATCAGCACCGTATCGCCCGCGCCGGCAACGGCCATCACGGCGCAGAGAAAGGCCTGGTTGCAGCCGGAGGTCACGTGAATATTGGTAGCCGTAATGCCGGCGCCATAAACTTCTGCCGAGTGGGCTGCATAGGCATCCCGCAGTCTCGCATCTCCCTCGATCGGACCATAGCCTGTGGAGGCAAGCGAGGAGGCCGTCTGCCCGAGAAGTTCCAGCATCTTCGGATGCGCCGGATAACCGGGCACTGCCTGCGACAGGTCGATCAGCGGCCCGTGCGAGCCATCATAGGCACGCGCCCAGGCTTGGACGGAAGGCACCGGCGGCGGCTGGATGGATTGCACGAGCGGATTGAATGCGGGCATGGACATGGAGCGGCAGCCTTACGATGAACGTCCCGGAATAACGGCGGTCGGGAAACGATTGTCAATTGATTTTGCGGCTCAATTTCGAAGATAATGCCAAAATCGAAGGCAGAAGGAAGCTGCGCTTATTTCCTGCGCAGCTTTCCGGCAATGGATGAAAGACAAGCCGCATGACTTGGACCCCGGACAAACTGGACGCCCTGCGCGCAAAATATGCGCAAAGCGAAAGCGGCGAGATCTTTGATCCGGCCTTTGCCAAAGTGGGCGAGAAGATTTTTCGCAACGGCACGCGCGCAGCTCCTTATGCCGGCGTCCCGACGTTTCTCTCGGCCCCCTACCAGCCCGTCGCGGCCGACAATCCGGATTTCGGCGATCTGCAGGTGGCAATCACCGGCGTGCCGATGGATCTCGGCGTCACCAACCGGCCGGGCTCCCGCTTCGGGCCACGGGCGCTGCGCACCATCGACCGCATCGGCCCCTACAATCACGTCCTCGGCTGCGCGCCGGTCTTCGACCTCAAGGTCGCCGATATCGGCGACGTGCCGTTTCGCAGCCGCTACCGGCTGGAAATGAGCCATGACGACATCGAAAAGCGCTTTGGCCAGATCGTTGAGGCGAGTGTCCTTCCGCTGGCCGTCGGCGGCGATCATTCGATCACCCATCCGATCCTGAAAGCGGTGGGCAAGAGCCGGCCGGTCGGCCTCATCCATATCGACGCGCATTGCGACACCAGCGGCGCCTTCGACCAGACGAAATTCCACCATGGCGGCCCGTTTCGCAACGCGGTTCTGGATGGCGTTCTCCACCCGACGCGCACGATCCAGATCGGCATTCGCGGCTCGGCCGAATATCTCTGGGAATTTTCCTATGAGAGCGGCATGACGGTGATCCATGCCGAGGAAGTAACCGGTCTTGGCATTCCCGCCATCATCGACAAGGCGAAGGCGATCATCGGCGATGGCCCGACCTACCTGTCCTTCGATATCGACAGCCTTGATCCGGCCTTTGCGCCGGGAACCGGCACGCCGGAAGTGGGTGGCCTGACGACGCGCGAGGTGCTGGAACTGATCCGCGGCCTCAAGGGCATCAACCTTGTCGGTGCCGACGTGGTGGAGGTCGCGCCGCAATATGATTCGACAGCCAATACGGCCCATGCCGGCGCGCAGGTTCTGTTCGAGCTTTTGAGCCTGATGGTGTTCAGCCCGGCGCTGTCAAAGGCCTGAGCCGAGACTTTCCACCACCGCCCCTTTTTAAAGGGCGGTGGTGACACCATCAGCTCTTGGAAAACACGTAGTCGGTTTCCTGGCGAAGCAGTTCGCCGGGGCGCAGCACGGCACTCGGGAAACCCTTGTGGTTGATGGCATCCGGCCAGATCTGCGTTTCAAGGCAGAGGCCCGCATAGGGCTGGTAGGGCTTGCCGGAAAGGCCCGGCACCGAGGGCACCAGCTTGAAGGCACAGTAAAGCTGAACACCGGGCTCGGTGGTGCGCACTTCGAGCGAGACACCGGAATTGACGCTGCGCACCAGTGCCACGGAGCGCTTCTCCACCCGCTCAGGCGACAGGCAGTAATTGTGGTCGAAATCCACCTGCGCGCCAGTCGCATCGGTGCGGGCCACCGGTCCAAGCGCGCGCAGGTCCATCGCCGTTCCCTCGACCGGCACCAGAACGCCGGTCGGCACCTGCTGCTCGTCGAGTTCCAGATACTGGTCGGCGGCAATCATGATGTCGTGGCCCAGAATGGTGTCGCGGCCATCCAGGTTGAAGTAGGTGTGCTGGCAGAGATTGGCGAGCGTCGGGGCATCCGTCACCGTCTCGTAGATCACGCTCAGAACGCCATCGTCCTTCAGCTCATAGGTGGCGGTGACGGTGCAGTTGCCGGGATAGCCGCCGCGGCCGTCCGGGTCGGTCACCTGCAGGATGACCTTGTTTTCGGCGTGCGCCACGATCGTCCAGTTGGTCTTGCCAAGGCCATCGCGGCCGCCATGCAGGTGCGTGGTACCCTGCTGGTTCAGATCCAGCTGGTAGGCCTTGCCATCCAGCGTGAACTGCCCCTTGCCGATGCGGTTTGCCACGCGCCCGGGCGTTGCGCCGAAATAGGAGGAATGCAGCGGATAATCGTCGAAATTGTCAAAGCCCAGCACCAGCGGCGCCTCATGGCCCTCAAGGCGCAGATCCTGGATGACAGCGCCCCAGGTCATCACATGAGCGGTGAGCCCGCCGCCGGAAATCTTGACCCGGTAGACGGTTTCGCCCTTGGGGGTAGTGCCGAAGATTTCGCCCTGTGTCGTCATGGTATCCGTCCTGCTCCTCATTCTAGTGCGGGCGCAAACTGCGCCATTTCCGGCAGCTTCGCAATGCTCGAAATAGCCTAGCGCGACAGCACGCGCGTTGCCTGCTCAAGCCCCTGCAGGGTGAGCGGAAACATGCGGTTTTCCAGAATGGAGCGCATCATCACAAGCGAATGAACATGCTGCCAATGGGCCTCCGGCACGGGATTGATCCAGGCAACATGGGAGAAGTGGTCGGTCAGCCGACGCATCCAGACGGAACCCGGCTCCTTGTTCCAGTGCTCGACCGAGCCGCCCGTATGGCTGATCTCGTAGGGGCTCATCGTGGCATCGCCGACGAAGATCACCTTGTAGTCCGGCCCATAGCTTCGCAGGATATTTTCAACGGCCAGCCGCTCGGATCGGCGGCGATTGTCGCGCCACACGCTTTCGTAAGGGCAGTTGTGGAAATAGAAATGCTCGAGATGGCGAAATTCGGCACGGGCGGCGGAAAACAGCTCCTCGACCACCCGCACATGATCATCCATCGACCCGCCGACATCGAAGAACATCAAAAGCTTGACCGCATTGCGCCGCTCTGGCCGCGTCTTGACGTCGAGATAGCCGTGTTCGGCCGTGGAGCGGATGGTGCCTGGCAGATCCAGTTCGTCGGCGGCGCCGTCGCGCACCCAGCGGCGCAGGCGCTTCAACGCCACCTTGATGTTGCGCGTGCCGATCTCGCGGGCATCGTCGAAATCGCGGAAATCCCGCTTGTCCCACACCTTGACCGCCTTGCGATGGCGCGAGGTCTCCTGGCCGATGCGCACACCCTCCGGATTGTAACCATGCGCGCCGAAGGGCGAGGTGCCGGCCGTGCCGATCCATTTGGAGCCACCCTGGTGGCGGCCATCCTGTTCCGCCAGACGCTTTTTCAGCGTCTCCATCAGAGCATCAAAGCCGCCGAGCGCCTCGACCAGCGCCTTCTCCTCCGCCGTCAGGTGCTTTTCGGCAAGCTTGCGCAGCCAGTCTTCCGGCAGATGTTCTGCATTGACCGCATCGGCGCCGGACACGGCCTCGACACCCTTGAAACAGGTCGAAAACACCTGGTCGAAGCGGTCGATATGGCGCTCATCCTTCACCAGCGTGGCGCGGGCGAGATAATAGAAGCCCTCGACATCGAACTCGGCAAGCCCCGCCTGCATCCCGTCGAGAAGCGCCAGGAATTCCCGAAGCGTCACCGGAATTCCTGCCTGCTTCAGCGACAGAAAGAAGGGAATGAACACGGCGCGCCTCCGCCCTTACACCTTGCCGATTTTCTCCAGCTCATACGGCGTGGTCTGGTACATCTCATTGATCCAGTTGCCGAACAACAAATGGGCATGGCTGCGCCAGCGGTTGAGCGGCGTCAGCGCCACGTCGTTATGCGGAAAATAGTTATACGGCATCTTTATGGGGATGCCGGCATTCACGTCGCGGAAATATTCTTCCGCCAGCGACGTGGAATCATATTCGACATGGTTGAACATGTAGAGCCGGTTGCCCTTCTTTTCATGCACGAGGCAGACGCCCATCTCGTCGGATTCCATCAAGAGTTCCAACCCCGGTACCGTCTGGATGTCGGCGCGGCGCACTTCCGTCCAGCGCGACACCGGCACCTGGAAATCATCGGAAAAGCCGCTCAAATAAACGGAAGACGGGGAAAGATTGCGATGGCGATACACGCCAAACGCCTTTTCCTTCAGCTCATGCTTCGGCACCCCGTGAAAATGGTAGATCGCCGCCATCGCGCCCCAGCAGACGTTGAGCGTCGAATGGACATTGGTCTCTGTCCAATCGAAGATCTGGCGCATCTCGTCCCAATAGGTCACCTGTTCATAGGGCAGCGTCTCCACCGGCGCGCCGGTGATGATGAAGCCATCGAACTTGCGGTCCTTCACCTCGTCCCAGGTCTGGTAGAAGGAGAGGAGATGCTCTTCCGAGGTGTTCTTCGCCTTGTGGCCGCCGACACGCACCAGCGACAGTTCCACCTGCAGCGGTGAGGCGCCGACGAGGCGCGCAATCTGCACCTCCGTGCGGATCTTGTTCGGCATCAGGTTCAACAGACCGATCTGCAGCGGGCGGATATCCTGACGCACCGCGGCCGTCTCGGTCATCACCCGCACGCCTTCATGGGTGAGAGCTTCGAAGGCGGGCAGCGTATCGGGGATCTTGATCGGCATGGTCTTCACTCGTCAAAAACAAAAAACCGGCGGCGAAAAATCGCAACCGGTCCGGGGGAAGTCTTTGAACGCTTCTCACGGCCCTTTAGCGACTTATTTAACGTGGCTGCAAGCCGGCCGGCCAAATCACCACGAGAGGCAGCTTAAATAGGCCTTTCTTCCTTGCTCGTCAATCAGCGGGCTTTTTCTTGCTTTCGAACATCCTAACGCTCTCGCCGGGCCATGAAGGCCATGCGTTCGAAGAGATGCACGTCCTGCTCATTCTTCAACAGCGCGCCATGCAGTCTGGGCAAAGCCGTCTTCACATCGGCACCGAGATCCTCGGCATCGATATCGTCGGAGACGAGAAGCCGGATCCAGTCGAGCGCTTCGGATGTCGAGGGTTTCTTCTTCAGGCCCGGCATCTCGCGGATTTCATAGAAACGGGTGAGAGCGGCGCTGAGCAGCGAGGACTTGATGCCGGGGTAATGCACCGCAACGATCCGCTCCAGCGTGTCTTGATCGGGAAAGCGGATATAGTGGAAGAAGCAGCGGCGCAGAAAAGCGTCCGGCAGTTCCTTCTCGTTGTTGGATGTAATGATGACGATGGGGCGTACCGTTGCCTTCACCGTCTCGCCGGTCTCGTAGACATGGAATTCCATGCGGTCGAGTTCCTGCAGAAGATCGTTCGGAAACTCGATATCGGCCTTGTCGATCTCGTCGATCAGCAGCACGACCTTCTCACCGGCGGCAAAGGCCTGCCACAGTTTGCCGCGCCGGATATAATGGGCGATGTCGTTGACGCGCGGATCGCCGAGCTGGCTGTCGCGCAGGCGAGAGACCGCATCATAGTCGTAGAGCCCCTGCTGGGCGCGCGTGGTGGACTTGACGTTCCATTCGATGATCGCAAGCCCGAGCGAGCGTGCAATCTGGCGGGCCAGCTCCGTCTTGCCGGTGCCGGGTTCGCCTTTCACCAGAAGCGGGCGCTCCAGCCGGATGGCAGCATTGACGGCGACCATCAGGTCCTTGTCGGCGATATAGTCGTCGGTTCCGGTAAACTGCATGAACCTCATTCCCAGTTCGGCCAGCCTTTAGCGGCCAAGGTCGGCTTCGGCGCCAAGAGGTAGAGAGCGAGCGCCGCCTTCGCAAGAAAGAAAGGCCAAAGATCGCGATCGCCGTTTAAAAAATGTGCTTGTGTTCAGCCACAGTTCTGACACGCTAACAGGTGCAAACTTTTGATGCTTCGCCTTTCTGAACAAGACAGGGGAGGCGACCGGCAAAGACCGCATTTTATATCTTCTGCTTCCCGACCGGGCTTGCCCGGTCACCCGACCGCCCCGATGCCGTGGCCATTTCAAAAGGGCCTCTCACCCCGGGACGAGCGTTCTTGCATGATCTGTTTTCATCCGCATCACCACCGCCGCAGCGCATGAGCCTGCGCAACAAGGAAGCATCCCATGGCCAAAGGTCAGGTCCGTTCGAACCGCGAAGTGAGAAAGCCCAAGAAGGACAAGGAAAAGCCTTCGGCAGCGCCGGCATCCACCTTCACCACGCAATTGAAGGGTGCGGCGGCTGCAAGCCCGAAGAAGCGTTGACAATGCGCGGCGGGCCGGCGCGCTCAGCCCGCCCGCCCGCACGTGATCCCGGCACGTCGACCGTGGAGGGCGGCGGCCGGTGGTTATCCTGCCCGTTGCCCTCCAGCCATATGATCCAACCATACGACCCGCTTGTTCGCCCTCCATGGGCAAGCACCGATGACTTGGAGGCGGGCCGCGCACATAGGGCTTTTGCTTTTGGCGGAAGATGCGCTAAGGGCATGACCCATGAGCCCATCCACATTTACCCTTCTCCTTGGCGGCAACCTGACCGTGACAGAGCGTTTGAACGCGCTGATCGCCGGAAGCCGCGTGATTGCCGCCGATAGCGGCATGCGCCATGCCCAATCGCTGAACCTCATGCCGGAGCTTTGGGTGGGCGATTTCGATTCCGCCGATGCCGCACTGCGCGACAAGTTCCGCCAGGTAGAGCGCCACTCCTATCCTGCAACGAAGGCTGCAACCGATGGCGAGATTGCCGTTGCCGAAGCCCTGGCGCGCGGGGCCGAGCGGCTGATCCTCGTCGGTGCGCTGGGCGGCGAGCGCTCCGACCATGCGCTGCAGCACCATTTGCATGCACTGGCGCTCGCCGAAGAGGGGCTGGAAGTCATGCTGACCTCGGGCGAAGAAGAGGCCTATCCGCTGATCAGCGGCGACGAGATGGAACTGGAGCTGCCGAACGGCTCGCTGTTTTCCGTGCTCGGCTTCAGCGATCTTGAGGGACTAACCCTTTCCAACGTGCGCTACCCGCTCACCGATTTTTCCCTGACATTCGGCTCGTCGCGCACCATATCCAATGTCGCGCAGGGCCCGATCTCGATCTCGCTCGGACACGGGCGCGCGCTTTTGATGGCCCGCCCCTATGACCTGACCGGAGCCTAAGGAACAAGATGGCACCTCCCATTCTCAAGCTCGACGACATTTACCTGAGCTTTGGCGGCGCACCGCTGCTCAACGGCGCCAATTTCCAGGTGGAGCCGGGCGACCGCATCTGCCTTGTCGGGCGCAATGGCTCGGGCAAGTCGACGCTGATGAAGATTGCCGCAGGCCTTGTCGAGGCGCAATCGGGCGAGGTGTTCCGCCACCCCTCCTCCACCATCCGCTATCTCGAGCAGGCGCCGGATTTTGCCGGCTACACCACGGTGCAGGCCTATGCCGAGGCGGGCCTTGGCCCCGGCGACGATCCCTACCGCGTGACCTATCTTCTCGAGCATCTTGGTCTCACCGGCCAGGAAGATCCGACCCGGCTTTCCGGCGGCGAGGCGCGCCGTGCAGCGCTTGCCCGCGTGATGGCGCCGGAGCCGGACATCCTGATGCTGGACGAGCCGACCAACCATCTCGATCTTCCCACCATCGAATGGCTGGAAGGCGAGCTGCAGAAAACGCGAAGCGCGCTGGTGGTCATCTCGCATGACCGACGCTTTCTCGAAAAGGTCTCCACGGCCACCGTCTGGCTCGATCGCGGCCTGTCGCGGCGGCTGGCGCGCGGCTTTGCCTTCTTCGAGGAATGGCGCGACAAGGTGCTGGAGGAGGAAGAGCTTGAACAGCACAAGCTCGGCAAGCAGATTGAGCGCGAGGAGCACTGGCTGCGCTACGGCGTGACCGCCAGGCGCAAGCGCAACATGCGCCGTCTCGGCAATCTGCAGAGCCTGCGCGCCGATTACCGCGGCCATAGGGGGCCACAGGGCACCATCCAGGCGGCGGTGACGGAGGGCAAGGAGAGCGGCAAGCTCGTCATCGAGGCGGAAGGCATTACCAAGCGTTACGGCGACCGCCAGGTCGTGGCGCCGTTTTCAATCCGCGTCCATCGCGGAGACCGTATCGGCCTTGTCGGCCCCAATGGTGCTGGCAAGACGACGCTTCTGAAGATGCTGACCGGCCAGTTGGAGCAGGATAGCGGCACGATCAAGCTCGGCACCAATCTGGAGATCGCAACGCTCGACCAGAAGCGCGAGGACCTGAACCTTGAAGATACGCTCAGCCATTACCTCACCGACGGGCGCGGCGAGAGCCTGCTGGTGAATGGCGAACAGCGCCACGTCGCCGGCTACATGAAGGATTTCCTGTTCCAGCCGGAGCAGATGCGCACGCCGATCAAGAACCTGTCTGGCGGCGAGCGGGCCCGCCTGATGCTGGCGCGCATGATGGCAAAGCCATCCAACCTTCTGATCCTCGACGAACCCACCAACGACCTCGACATCGAGACGCTGGACCTGTTGCAGGAAATCGTTGCCGGCTATAACGGCACCGTCATCCTGGTCAGCCATGATCGTGACTTTCTCGATCGCACCGTCACCTCCACAATCGCGCCGGCAACGCCCGAGGCGCCGGATGGACGCTGGATCGAATATGCCGGCGGCTATACGGACATGATGGCGCAGCGCAAGGGCGTGCTGGATGAGAAGCGCCGGGCTGAAAAGGCCCGCACGGACGCAGCCGGTCCTTTGCAAACCGCGACGGACGCGCCGAAGAACAAGGCAAAACTCTCCTTCAAGCAGAAATTTGCACTGGAAAACCTGCCCAAGGAGATGGCAAAGGTCGAAGCGGATATCGCTTCCCGCGAAAAGACCATGGCCGATCCCAACCTGTTCTCGAAGGATGCCGCAGCCTTCAACCGCATCGCGGCGGAACTGGAGAAGCTGCGGGAAAACCTTGCGAAAATGGAAGAGGAATGGCTGGAGCTTGAGATGCTGCGCGAGGAGCTCGAAGGCTGAGCTTAATCTATTCTTAAGTTTAACAAAGTCTTAGCGTCGAGATTTGTCGTCAGATCCCGGAACATTTCCCAAAACGGCACGTTCGATGGATGCAAGGCCTTAACCAAAGCCAAGCGCCTCGAGTACCCGTCAAAAGAGGAATGTACCATGTCGGCATCTGTAGTGCGTCGTCGGCTGGCCAGTGCAGCCATGAAACAAAGAGTGATGATCGTCGAGGACGAGTTTCTGATTGCCCTCGACATGGCAGATACGATCGAGAGCATGGGGCTGACCGTCAGCGGCTTTGCAAGCGGCCGCGACCACGCCATGGACCTTGCCCCTTACGTCGATATTGCGCTCGTGGACGTCAACCTGTCCGATGGCGCAACCGGTCCCTCCATCGGGCGTGAGCTGTCCGAGCGCTATGGCGTGACCGTGATCTTCATGACCGCCAATCCGGAACAGCTGCGCTGCGACATCGGCCGCTCGCTCGGCGTGCTGACCAAGCCGGTCATGCCGCATGTGGTGGAACAATCGGTGGATTATGCCATTGCCAATCGCCTGGGCGCCATTGCCGCCGTGCCGCGCGAGCTGCAGGTGTTTCCCCGCGCGACGGCCTGAGCTTTCACGCCTGATCTTCCGGTGGCTTGCCAAGCCACCCTCCTACCGATACATCTTCGCCTGCTCTAACGGGGTGCAATGGCTGCAAGGCCATCGCTGAGAGACGGTCACGTCAACCCGCGGAACCTGATCCGGCTAACACCGGCGGAGGGATTAGACGGCTTGCATCCAGCGCCTGTTCCCCCTGTGTTGATCAACGAAGGAGGCCTCGATGCGCATATTCCTGTCCACTGCCTGTGCAGCGCTTGCGGCGCTGACCCTTTCGCTGCCGGCTTCTGCGGCGGAGAAAAAGACGCTGACCGTCTATACCTATGAAAGCTTCATTTCCGACTGGGGCCCGGGGCCCAAGGTCAAGGAAGCCTTCGAAAAGACCTGCGCGTGCACGGTGAACTTCGTCGCCGTGGCAGACGGCGTGGCGCTTCTCACCCGCCTCAAGCTCGAAGGCTCCTCTTCCGAAGCAGACGTGGCGCTTGGCCTCGACACCAACCTCATCCAGGAAGCCAAGGATACCGGGCTTTTCGCCCCCCACGGCATAGACACAGCTTCCGCAGCCGTGCCGGGCGGCTTTTCCGATGATGTGTTCGTGCCATACGATTACGGTCATTTCGCCGTCATCTACGACACGCAGACCATCAAGAACCCGCCGAAGAGCCTGAAAGACCTGGTCGAAGGCGACCCGTCGCAGAAGATTGCCATCGAGGATCCGCGCACCTCCACGCCGGGGCTTGGCCTGCTCCTCTGGGTACGGTCCGTCTACGGGGACAAAGCGCCGGAAGCCTGGGCAAAGCTGAAGAACCGCGTTCTGACCGTCACGCCCGGCTGGTCTGAGGCCTATGGCCTGTTTACCAAGGACGAGGCACCGATGGTCTTTTCCTATGTCACCTCGCCCGCCTACCACATGATGGAGGAAAAGACCGATCGCTATCAGGCCGCGTCCTTTTCCGAAGGGCATTACATCCAGATCGAGGTTTCGGGCCGCCTGAAGGCTTCCAAAAACCCGGAGCTTGCGCAGAAATTCCTCGCCTTTACGCTCTCGCCGGAGTTCCAGACGGTCATTCCGACCACCAACTGGATGATGCCCGCCGCAAAGCCCGCAGAGCCGCTGCCGGATGTGTTTTCCAAGCTGGTGCAGCCGGCAAAGACTTATCTGATGAGCCCGCAGGAGGTCGCCAAGAACCGCGATGCCTGGATACGCGAATGGCTCGCCGCCATGAGCATGAACTGATCCATGCTGAGCGAGGCGCAACGGAAGCGGGGGTTGGCTGCCGGTGCGGCAAGCCTTTTAGCCGTTGCGCTCTTCGTTCTGGCACCGGTCACGGCCCTTTTGGCAACAGCCCCCGCCTCGTCATCGCAAGCTGCGCTCTTTGATGGCTACACGGCAAGCCTTCTGCGCTTCACGCTTCTGCAGGCGGGCCTCTCCACGGTTCTTTCCATCCTTCTCGCCATACCGGTAACGCTGGCGCTCGCCAGAAGGCCCTCCTTTCCGTTGCGGGTCTGGATCATCAGGCTGATGGCGGTGCCGATGGGGCTGCCGGTGCTGATCGGCGCGCTCGGCCTCATCGGCATCTTCGGCCGCCAGGGCCTGTTCAACCGGTTGCTGGCGTTTGGCGGTGTCGAACAGCCGGTCAGCATCTACGGTCTCTCGGGCATCCTGATTGCCCATGTCTTCTTCAACCTGCCGCTTGCCTGCCGGCTGATGCTGGCGGGGCTGGAGCGCCTGCCCGCAGAATATTGGCGGCTTTCGGCAAGCCTTGGCATGCGCCCGCTTTCCGTCTTCCGCTTCATCGAAGGCCCGGCGCTTGCCCGCGTCGCGCCGGGGGCCGCGGGCCTTGTCTTCATGCTCTGCGCCACCAGCTTTACGCTCGTTCTGGTGCTGGGCGGCGGGCCGGCGGCAACGACGCTGGAGGTCGCGATCTATCAGTCGCTGCGCTTCGATTTCAATCCGACACGCGCCGTTGCCCTGTCTCTCCTGCAGATCGGCCTGACCGCCGTGGTGCTCATCCTCATCAGCCGGCTTCCGCCCGCCGAAAGTGCAGGCGTAGGTGAAGGCCGCGCCAACCGACGATTTGACGGGCGGAGCCTACCGGCAAGGCTTTACGATGCCGGCATTATCGGCGTGGCAACGCTTTTTCTTCTGTTGCCGCTCGGCTCCATCGTCGTGGCGGGCCTGAAGGCCGATCTGCTAAAACTTGTCACCATGCCGGCCTTCCGCCAGGCGGGGCTCACCAGCCTTGCCATCGCTTTCTCGGCCGGGCTTTTGTCCATCCTCGTCTCGCTCGGCATTATCGCCGCACGCGCCGCCATTGCCGATCTGAGGCATCCGCCCCACCCTCTCAAGGCTTTTTCGGCAGCGCTTTCGGGCATGTCCTCGCTGGTCCTGCTGGTGCCGCCGGTCGTCCTCGGCACCGGCTGGTTCCTGCTGATCCGGCCGTATGCGGATGTAAGTCGCGTCGCACCGGTGCTGGTTGCAACCGTCAACATGCTGATGGCGCTGCCCTTCGTGATGCGGGTGCTGGCACCGGCCTTCGAAACGCATGCGGCGCGCACGGGCCGGCTTGCGGCAAGCCTTGGTTTGTCGGGTTTTTCACGGATGCGGCTGGTAGACTGGCCTGTTCTGGCGCGCCCGCTGATGATGGCACTGTCCTTTGCCATGGCGCTGTCGCTTGGCGATCTCGGCGCCGTTGCCCTTTTCGGCTCGCAGGACCTCACCACCCTGCCCTACCTGGTCTATAGCCGGCTTGGCAGCTACAGGACGAACGATGCCGACGGGCTGGCGCTGATCCTTGGCGCGATCTGCCTTGCGCTTACCGCCCTTGGCACCGCCGGCTCCCGGAGGCAACCGTGATGGCGAATGACGCGCCGGCCGCAGCCGTGGAACTCCTCGACGTCCGACTGGTGCTGGGTTCTGCCCGTTTTCACTTCGACTGCCGGCTGGAGGAGGGGGTGATTACCGCCATCACCGGTCCGTCGGGCTCGGGAAAATCGACCCTTCTCAACCTTGTGGCCGGCTTCGAGACGCCGGACAGCGGCCGTGTGCGTCTGTCGGGCAGGGACATGACCGGGGTGCATCCGGGGCAACGGCCCCTATCGCTGGTCTTTCAGGACAACAACCTGTTTGCCCATCTCGATCTCTTGACCAATGTCGGCCTTGGCATTCACCCCGCGCTGAAACTGTCGCCGGCGGATCGGCGCGCGGTGTCGGATGCGCTTTCCCGCGTGGGCCTTGCCGGATACGAAAAGCGCATGCCCGGCACGCTCTCCGGCGGTGAGCGTCAAAGGGCAGCCTTTGCGCGGGCCCTTGTGCGCAAGCGCCCGCTCCTTCTCCTCGACGAGCCGTTTGCCGCCCTCGACCCTGCCCTTCGCGTATCCATGGCCGAGCTGCTGCTCAATCTGCACCGCGAAAGCGGCAATACGGTTGTCATCGTGACCCATGACCGCGACGAGGTTACGCGGCTGGCGGACCGGGTGCTTGGCGTGGAAAACGGCACTGTCCGCCCATAGTCGGGGCAGAGAATTTCTCGCCTCTGCGCAAGACGCCCGTATCAGGAAATTTGACGATCCGTCATAAAGCGTCAACGAATTCGCCACATTTTAGACGTGCGCAGGTGCGATGCCGCATTGCGAAAGAGGGCTGGAAGATTACGCGTGAGTGCTTGTGTTCTGTCTGAAGAGAGGACAAAACGGCAGTTACGCGCAGTTGCGCCACCCGCAGCGAACGCAGACCAGAGCGGCAGGGGCAGAGGCCGCACGATGCGCCGGATGGCGGGCTTGGACGAATGACGGTTCCAACTGAACGGACGACGATGACAGCGCTGAACCGGGTTTGCAGGATAGCTGCAGACCGAGGATCACGTGGCCGCGGCGTCCGGGCGCTGTCTGCACTGTTTGCTGCCGCAACGCTTCTCGCCGGCTGCCAATCGGTCATGGACCAAAGCTATCAGGCCGATGTGAAGCCCTCGGCCAATCCGCAGATTGTCGATGAGGTGCAGAAGAACGATCCGCGCGCCCAGATGGGCGCCCGCGAGCATCCGCGCATCGTGGCAAGCTATGGCGGCCAGTATCATGACGCAAAGACCGAACGGCTGGTTGCCCGCATTGCCGGTGCGCTGACTGCGGTCTCGGAGAACCCAAACCAGTCCTACCGCATCACCATCTTGAACTCTCCGGCGATCAACGCCTTTGCGCTGCCGGGCGGCTATCTCTACGTGACGCGCGGCCTATTGGCGCTTGCCAATGACGCCTCGGAAGTGGCGGCCGTCCTCAGCCACGAAATGGCCCATGTGACGGCCAATCACGGCATCGAGCGCCAGAAGCGCGAGGAAGCCGAAGTGATTGCCAGCCGGGTGGTGGCCGAGGTCCTGTCCAGCGATCTGGCCGGCAAGCAGGCATTGGCGCGAGGAAAGCTGCGGCTTGCGGCCTTTTCCCGCCAGCAGGAACTGCAGGCCGATGTGATCGGCGTGCGCATGCTGGGCGAAGCCGGCTACGACCCCTATGCGGCAGCCCGGTTCCTCGATTCCATGTCCGCCTATGCCCGCTATTCGTCCGCCGACCCGGATACGGACCAGAGCCTCGACTTCCTTTCCAGCCATCCCAGCGCACCGCAGCGGGTGGAGCTTGCCCGCCAGCATGCCCGCGCCTTCGGCCAGGAAGGCACCGTCGGGGACCGCGGACGCGATTATTACCTGACCGGCATCGATGGCCTTCTCTACGGCGACAGCCCGGATGAAGGCTATGTGCGCAACGAAACCTTCCTGCATGCGGGGCTTGGCATCCGGTTTGACGTGCCGGAAGGTTTTCGCATCGACAACAAGGTGGAAGCGGTCCTTGCGACGGGACCGGACGAGACCGCCATACGCTTCGACGGCGTACAGGCAACGGATACCAACCAGAGCCTGTCGAACTACCTGACCAGCGGCTGGGTCGCAGGGCTGCAGCCGGACACTGTGCGGGAAACTACGATCAACGGACTGCCGGCGGCAACGGCCCGCGCATCAGCCGAGCGCTGGGATTTCGACGTCACCGTCATTCGCCTCGACAAGCAGCTGTTCCGTTTCCTCACGGCAGTGCCGAAGGGGAGCACATCGCTTGAAGCGACGGCAGATACCATGCGGCGTACGTTCCGGCGCATGACGCCGCAGGAGGCAGCGGAGCTGCGGCCGCTTCGCGTGCGTGTCGTCACCGTTCAACCGGGCGACAACATCACGACCATGGCCGCCCGTATGATGGGGACGGACCGCAAGCTCGACATGTTCAAGATGATCAACGCACTCCCCACGGGCGTGTCGCTTCAGCCCGGCCAGCGGGTCAAGATCATTTCCGAATAGGAGGCGGGCCTGCGTTCAGCAGGCCTCCGCCATCTGCGGGTTGGTGGTCACCAGCGCCGATTTCAGCTTCTCGATGGCCCGGCTTTCGATCTGTCGCACGCGCTCCTTGGAAATTCCAAGTTCGGCACCCAGCGCTTCCAGGGTCGCGCCGTCATCGGTCAGGCGGCGGGCGCGAATGATCTTCTTTTCGCGATCATTGAGCTTGGTCAGAGCTCCCTGCAGCCATTTCAGGCGACGTTCGCCATCGATCATGAACGAGACCTGCTCGTCCGGCAGCGGTTCAGCACTTTCCAGCATGTCGAGCCGCTCACCGCTATCGCTGTCGCCGGCAATCGAGGGCGCCTGCAGCGAGGCATCATTGCCGGAAAGGCGGGCATCCATGGTTTGCACGTCCACCAGGCTGACACCCAAGGCCGTTGCGATCTCTTCGTGGATGGCCTGAGCCGTCTTGGTATTGCCACCGCGCGCAAGCTTGGCACGCAGGCGGCGCAGGTTGAAGAACAGCGCCTTCTGGGCAGAACTCGTGCCGCCGCGCACGATCGACCAGTTGCGCAGGATATAGTCCTGCATGGAGGCGCGGATCCACCAGCTCGCATAGGTCGAAAAACGCACGTCACGCGATGGCTCAAACCTTGCCGCCGCTTCCAGCAGCCCTACATAACCTTCTTGTACAAGGTCGCTCATGGGCAGGCCGAAGCCACGGAACTTGGAGGCCATGGCGATGACGAGACGCATATGGGCAAGCGCGATCTGGTTGCGGGCATCGCGATCCTGCCCGTCCTTCCACCGCACGGCAAGATTGCGCTCTTCCTCGCGCGCCAGATAGGGCGCGGCCATCGCGATCTTGATCATATTGCGGTCTGCGGACATGGCATTCATTGCGCTCTCCATGAAACTGTTTGACCAGACAAAGGCGCATGCGCTCCAGACCCCCCACCTGCCGTGGCCGGCAGGGCCGGTCGGACAGATCGTGCCTGAGGCATGCCTCTTTGCTCCCCTCGTTCACGTCAGGCGGTCAGGGCTTAAGCCCTCCCCTGCGCGGACACGGCAAAGGCAGTTTCACAGACTGCATTCCTCGCCGCACCGGCGGGTGAACGCGTGTCATGTCAAAAAGTTCCAATAAAAAACCCGGCTTTCGCCGGGCTTTTTCAGGTGAGTGCAGGAAAAAGAGGTTTAGGCCGCTTCTTCGTGCGAATCTTCCTCGTCCAGAACCTTGCTGCGCTTCGGTCCCTTGGCAAGGTTTGCCTCGATGAGGCGAACCGATTCCGTATCGGACATCTTGTTGACGGCTGCGATTTCGCGCGCCATGCGATCAAGGGCAGCCTCATAGAGCTGACGCTCGGAATAGGATTGCTCCGGCTGATTTTCGGCGCGGTAGAGATCGCGCACCACTTCAGCGATCGAAATCAGGTCGCCAGAATTGATTTTCGCATCATATTCCTGCGCCCGACGCGACCACATGGTGCGCTTGACGCGGGCCTTGCCCTGGACAACCTTCAAGGCGCGTTCGACGAAATCGGTTTCGGACAGCTTGCGCATGCCGATGCTGACGGCCTTGGCAACCGGCACCTTGAGGCGCATCTTGTCCTTCTCGAAATCGATCACGAACAGTTCGAGCTTCATGCCAGCCACTTCCTGTTCTTCGATGGCTGTGATTGTGCCCACTCCATGCGCCGGATAAACGATCGCTTCACCGGTCTTGAAACCATGGCGCGCTGAAGATTTTTTCTGCTGGGTCGTCATTCGTTTAACAAACTCCCTGTTACGCACCCGGCCTTCCGGGACCGGGGCCGGGTCAGTCAGGCCCGGATGAGACGGGGGAACCGTCGGTGACTCCATACTGGTCCGTTGAACGCGCGCGAAAACAACACCTGATCGCGGACGGCGACGACAAATCCAAAGCTGGCTATGTCACGGGAACCGCGGCGGGTGCTCTGTTGCTTTCGTGATGTTTTTGGGCACGCAAGTGCCGCCTTGTGGAACAGTTCTGGATGTCTACCACAAATATGGGAGGAAATCAATGATTTGCTTTCGCAGATGCAAAGACGCAACGGTCGCGTCTGTGCCTAATCGTTAAGCAATCCCAAACAGGACAGCGCAAAGCTCAATCGCCTTTGCCGGGCTCCGGCGAGAAATACTGCTCGAATTTGTTGGCAACGCCGTCCATTTCCTTGGCGTCATCCATGGCATCGCGCTTGACCGTGATGTTGGGCCAGACCTGCGCATATTCCGCATTGATCTTCAGCCACTTATCGAGACCCGGCTCGGTATCCGGCTTGATGGCTTCGGCCGGACATTCCGGCTCGCAGACGCCGCAATCGATGCACTCGTCCGGGTGGATGACCAGGAAATTCTCACCTTCGTAGAAGCAATCGACCGGGCAGACTTCCACGCAGTCGGTGTATTTGCAGCGGATGCAATTGTCGGTCACGACATACGTCATGAGGCACTCCAGTGATATCACGGTTGGTCAACATCGGCGGTGGGAGACGCCTGCCGACCGGGCGGAGCCAGATGATGGCCGGGCACACGAAAACGCGTGGCGTCTCCTCGCATGCGGCCCCAGCTTTTCCCCTGTGACTAAAGGCTTTGAGGCGGCTTAGCAAGAATAAACAATCGCTCAAACGCCGCCAAAGGCGATGGATTATCCAATGACCCCGCAACGCGCGGAAGAGCTGTCACATTTTACAGCAGGATCTGACAAACGGCCCCGGCATGCGATGCGCTCGGCCGGCGGAGGCTTTTACGGCTTCCGAAGCGCCCGCTCGAACGCCGCCAGAGGCGCCTGCTGCGGCGTCACATCCTCATAGAGCAGGCGAGCGACTGGGGCAGGCCCGCGCCGGTCAGCGCAGTCGCGCACGATCAGCACAAAGTCCCGGCGCTCAAGCCGGATCTCGATGCGATCACCAGCCTTCACCTGGCGGCCGGATTGGACAATCACATGGCCATTGATCGTCACAAAGCCTGCCTCGACCAGATCCTGCGCGAGGCTGCGCGACTTTGCCAGCCGGGCAAAGAAAAGCCACTTGTCGATACGCTGACGCTGCTCTTCAAGTGGCTTTTCCGGCATGGCTACTTCTTCATCTGCTCCTTGAGAGCAGCGAGCTTGGCAAAGGGCGAATCCGGATCGATCGGCTTCTCCTTGCGCGGGGGCTTGGCTTCGAAGCGGGCAGGCTGCGCCGATTTGCCGCGGTCGTTGCGGTCACCCCGGTCCTGACGATCGGGACGGTCGCCGCGCGGCGGACGATCGCCCTTGCCTTCCGGCCGGCGGTCGCCACGGTTTGCGCCGCCACGGTTCGGCTGGCCGCCCTCCCGGTTCGGGCGGGCACCCTGTTCGGGACGCTCATCGCTGCGGCGGCTGTCGCGACGGCCTTCGCCGGTGCGTGCTTCGCCGGCATTGCCGGCATTGGCGCCGTGGCGATTGCCCTGCTGGCGGCGATCGCCTTGCGGGCGGCCACCGGAGCGCTGGTTATCGCTGCGGCCGCCGCCCGGACGCCACAGGAGAACGGGCTTAGCCTCTTCGACAGCAACAGGCTCACCGGCCGTCTCGGCCGTGAGGCCGGCATCGGCGGCAGACGCGCCGGTTTCATCAGCGGAGGCTGCCGCTTCCGGGGCAGCGGTTTCGGCAACGGCCGGCTCGTCAGCCGGGCTGGTCGCCGCTGCTGTCTCGCCTGATACCTCGGCAGGGGCTGCCGCCTCTGGCGCGGACGCATCGGCGTCGTCGCCTTCGGAGGCAGCATCAGGGCCGGCCTGCTCGGCGGCTGCGGCCGTTGCCGGCTGCTGGCTTGCGAGATAGGCCTGCGCCTCTTCCGGCTTCACCGCATCAGCGCGGTAACCGAGGCCCTTCAGGATCTCTTCCATGTCATCGGGCGTGGCCCCCAGAATGGAGAGCATGGCGGTCGTCGTGGTGAAGCGGCGACCATCATAGGCGCCTTCCGGACGCGCGGTCGAACCTGGCTTCCACTGCAGAAGCGGACGGATAAGATCCGCCAGGCGCTCCAGGATATCGACGCGCACGGCGCGCTTGCCGAGGAACCGGAAACCGGCCAGCTTGTAGAAATTGCGCTCGAATGTCGGATCAGTGACGACCGAGGTGCGGCCGGCAGCCAGAGCGGGGATGAGATCGCCATAGCCGGGCTTGTCGAGGCCGTCATTCTTCAGCGCCCAGAGCAGCGTGATCAGCTCGGCCGGTGCCGGCTTCAGAAGAGCCGGCATGAAAATGTGATAGGCGCCAAACCGGATGCCATAGCGGCGCATCGAGGCGCGCGCATCCTGATCGAGCGTCTTGACCTCGTCGGCCACATCGCGACGGAACAGCACGCCGAGGTTTTCGACCAGCTGGAAAGCCAGCCCCTTGGCCAGCCCCTGCAGATCTTCGGCGCGCGACAGGTCATCCAGCGGCTTCAGCACCGTTGCGATATGATGATTGACGTAACGTTCCAGGCGCGCAGCGACATGATCGCGCGCATTACCGGTCAGCTGTTCGTCAGCCAGAAGAATGAGGCGCGGATGCATGATGTGATCGGCAGCCGCGAGACGGGCAACGGGATCGCCGAGCCAGCGCACGGTACCATCGGAGCCGACCGCCAGATCGCTGTTGCCGCAAGCATAAAGACGCGCCGCGCGCGCTTCGAATTCCAGCGCCAGCGCCTTCTGCGCTGCCCCCTGCACCGCCTTCGCATCCGGACCTTCAGTCCCCGATACGGGCGTAAACCGGAAACCGGCTAGTTGACCGACGTGGTGTCCCTCGACGAAGACATCCCCATTTACACTGATTTCAGCTTCCAGCATCGCATTCTCTCTCAGGCGCTTCATGAGCACAGATGTCCTGCGATCAACAAAGCGTTTCGTCAACCTTTCATGTAGCGCGTCCGACAACCTGTCCTCGATTTCTCGTGTCTTTTCTTGCCAGTGTGTCGGATGCGCCAGCCAACCCGGACGGTTGGATACATAGGTCCAAGTTCTGATTTGGGCGATACGCGCAGAAAGCGTATCGATTTCCCCGTCGGTCCGATCGGCGCGCTGCACCTGCTCGGCCATAAAGTTCTCGTTGACCGTGCCATAGCGCACCAGATCTGAAAACAGGGTCGAGATCAGATCGGCATGCTGGGCCGGTGTAATACGGCGATAATCGGGAAGCGCACAGGCCTCCCACAAAATCTCCACTCGCTCAGGCGTTGTGGCAACATCCCGAATTTCCGGGTATCGGGCAAGATAATCCAGCGCCTGCATGTCGGTTGCCGGTAGCGCGCGGGTAAGCCCGGCAATGGCCGGCGCCATGTCGAGGCTCGCGCGCAAGTCGCGCAGCGAGGAAAAATCCAGCTGCTTGGAGCGCCACTGCAGCACCTTCACCTGGTCGAAATGGTGCCCCTCGATCCGCTCCACCAGTTCGTCATCGAAGGGTTGCACCTGGCCCGTCACGCCAAATGTTCCATCCTTAAGGTGGCGGCCGGCACGACCGGCGATCTGCCCGAGTTCGCCCGGATTGAGGTTGCGGAACTGGTAGCCGTCGAACTTGCGATCCTGCGCAAAGGCAACGTGATCGACGTCGAGGTTGAGGCCCATGCCGATCGCATCGGTCGCCACCAGATATTCCACATCGCCGGCCTGATAGAGGCCGACCTGCGCATTGCGCGTGCGGGGGCTGAGGGCGCCCAGAACAACGGCGGCCCCGCCGCGCTGGCGCCGGATGAGTTCGGCGATCGCATACACCTCGTCGGCGGAAAAGGCGACGATGGCGGAGCGCTGCGGCAGGCGCGTGATCTTTTTCTGGCCGGCATAGAACAAGGTCGACAGGCGCGGGCGCTCGACGACGGTGATGCCGGGCAGCAGCTTTTCCAGAATCGGGCGCATGGTCCCGGCACCCAGAAGAAGCGTTTCCTCCCGGCCGCGCAAATGCAGGATACGATCGGTAAAGATGTGGCCCCGTTCCAGATCGCCCGCCAGCTGCACCTCGTCAATGGCGACAAAGGCGGCTTTCGTCTCGCGCGGCATGGCCTCCACGGTGCAGACGGAAAAACGGGCATTTGGGGGAGAAATCTTCTCTTCGCCGGTCACGAGCGCCACATGCTTTGCGCCGACCTTTTCCACCACGCGCGTATAGACCTCGCGCGCCAAAAGGCGAAGCGGCAGGCCGATCACGCCGGATCCATGCGCCACCATCCGTTCGATGGCGAAATGCGTTTTGCCGGTGTTTGTCGGGCCGAGGACCGCGGTGACGCCGCGACCGCTCAAGATCATGGGCTGAGAATTCAAAGCATTATCCGCGCATCGTGTCCGGCTGCACCACGATCGCGCACAGCCCCCGAACACATGGCGATCCGTAGCCGATAAGGCAAGCCGCAAGAGGCCGGACGGCGCGTTTTGGATCGAAATTCCGCAAACAGGCGCCATTTGCCGCGCCAAACTGCCATTGGCATGCGGGAACACGCTGCGAACGAATCAGCGACGAATCGGCATCCATCGCGATTCATGTTTCGTTCTGCACTTGACTGATGCCGGCAGGCGGTTTGCCGCACCATAGCTTTCGCTTGACAAAAGCCAGGCATCGACAGGAAGGTATCCCCGCCTCTACCAGGCATGCATTAGCTGCCTGCCACACCGTTGGAGTTTTCCCATGATGGCGATCTTTCGGATTCTCCTCACCGTGCTTGGCGTTCTGGCAACTGTGATGGGCCTGATCTGGATGGCGCAGGGGAGCGGGCTCTTTCCCTATCCCGCGTCGAGCTTCATGATCAACCAGACGCCATGGATCCTGCGCGGCGGGCTTCTGGCGCTGGCCGGTCTTGCCGTAATCTGGGCGGCACGTCGCTTTATCCGATAGAACCGATCGTGCTGCGACCGAACGGCGGGCGCATCAGCGGACGCCTGTGATGCAGGTTCGCCAGCCGCAATTCTTCTTTGTTTCGACACCCTTGCAGTCCGGTGGAACAAAAATCGGGGCATGGCGTTTCCGTCGCACAACAAATTGATGTGTGCATCGGAGATCACCAACATGCTCGGGACAGTCCTGCTCGTTATCCTCGTCCTTCTTCTTCTCGGCGCGCTTCCCAACTGGGGCTACAGCCGGAGCTGGGGCTACGGACCTTCCGGCGGTCTTGGCCTTGTCGTGGTGATTCTGCTCATCCTGCTTCTGATGGGCAGGATCTAAATTTCAAAACCAGACGAACCGAATAAGGGAAGGAACTACTCCATGAAAAAGATCCTGGCCGTCGCAGCCGTTATGGGCCTGCTTGCATCCTGCACCTCTACAGAGCGTGGCACCGCCATCGGCGCCGGCTCGGGCGCCGTCATCGGCGGTGTCGTCACCAACAGCTGGGGTGGTGCAGCGGTCGGCGCCGTGGCCGGCGGCCTGGTCGGTGCGGCCATCGGCGAATCGCAGAAGCACAAGGGCTACTGCGTCTATCGCGACCGCTACGGCCGTACCTACGAGGCACGCTGCCGCTAACGTATTCACACCGTCCAAATACGAAACCGGCGCGGACACCCGCGCCGGTTTTGTTTTATCAGGCTGGCTTAGTCGTGATCGGATAACGCTTGCGCCCCCCCTCCCGGATGATCAGCTGAAATACTGCCCGCCATTCGCCGAAATCGTCGATCCAGTAATAAAGCCTGCATCGTCTGAGGCGAGGAAGACCACGCAGCGCGCGACTTCTTCCGGCTCCCCCAGCCGTCCGACAGGGATCTGCGGCAGGATACGCTCATTCATGACGCGCTCCGGTACGGCACGCACCATTTCGGTTCCGATATAACCGGGGCAAATGGCGTTGACGGTGACGTTCTTTGCCGCACCCTCCTGTGCCAGCGCCCGGGTAAAACCGATATCGCCGGCCTTGGCCGCCGAATAATTGGCCTGCCCCATCTGACCCTTCTGGCCATTGATCGACGAGATGTTGATGACGCGACCAAAGCCACGGTCCCGCATGCCGCTCCATACAGGATGCGTCATGTTGAAGAGCCCGGTGAGATTGGTGCTGATCACCTCGTTCCACTGGCCGGGCGTCATCTTGTGGAACATGGCATCGCGGGTGATGCCGGCATTGTTCACCAAGACGTCTATCGGACCAAGGGCTGCCTCCACCGCGGCGATGCCGGCAACGCAGGCCTCATAGGAGGAGACATCCCATTTGAAGACGGGAATGCCTGTTTCCGCCTCGAAGGCCTTTGCACGTTCGTCATTGCCCGCGTAATTGGCGGCAACGGCATAGCCCGCCGCCTTCAGGGCAACCGCGATGGCCGCGCCAATGCCGCGCGTGCCGCCGGAGACCAATGCAACTCTCGTCATGCAATTCCCCCCTTCAATGAAAAATGTCCGGCCCTTCTTCGTGGTCGGAATGGCTTAAGTCATCACATCGCTTCGAAGCACATCGCAACGCCCATGCCGCCGCCGATGCACAGCGTGGCAAGGCCCTTCTTGGCACCCCGGCGCTTCATCTCGAAGACCAGCGTGTTGAGCACACGGGCGCCGGATGCGCCGATCGGGTGGCCGATGGCGATGGCGCCGCCATTGACGTTGACGATCGACGGATCCCAGCCCATGTCCTTGTTGACGGCGCAGGCCTGCGCGGCAAAGGCTTCGTTGGCCTCAACGAGATCGAGATCGCCGACCGACCAGCCGGCCTTTTCGAGCGCCTTGCGCGAGGCCGGGATGGGGCCCGTGCCCATGATCTGCGGGTCGACACCCGCCGTTGCCCAGGACACGATGCGCACCAGCGGCGTGATGCCGCGACGCGCGGCTTCGGCCTCGGTCATCAGCACGGTTGCAGCTGCACCATCATTGATGCCCGACGCATTGCCGGCAGTCACAGTGCCTTCCTTGTCAAAGGCCGGGCGCAGCTTGGTCATGCTGTCGAGCGTGGCACCGGCGCGGATATATTCGTCGGCATCGACGGTAACGTCGCCCTTGCGACCCTTGATGACGAACGGAATGATTTCGTCGGCAAAACGACCGGCCTTCTGGGCTGCTTCGGCCTTGTTCTGCGAGCCGACCGCGAACTGGTCCTGCTCGTCGCGCGTCAACTGCCACTGGCGGGCAACGTTTTCGGCCGTGATGCCCATGTGATAGCCATAGAAGGCATCGGTCAGGCCGTCCTTGATCATGGTGTCGATCATCTTCATGTCGCCCATCTTGGTGCCGGCGCGCAGGTGCGCGCAGTGCGGCGCCATGGACATGGATTCCTGACCGCCGGCGACGATGATCTTGGCATCGCCGAGCGCAATCTGCTGCATGCCGAGAGCCACCGCACGCAGGCCCGAACCGCACAGCTGGTTGATGCCCCAGGCGGTGGTTTCCTGCGGTGCGCCGGCCTTCATGGCGGCCTGGCGTGCCGGGTTCTGGCCTTCACCGGCCGGCAGAACCTGGCCGAGGATCACCTCGTCCACTTCCTTTGCATCAACGCCCGCCCGTTCCAGCGCACCCTTGATTGCGGCCGCGCCCAGTTCATGGGCGGCAACATTGGCAAACGCGCCATTGAACGATCCAACGGCCGTTCTCGCTGCGGATGCAATTACAATCGAAGGCTGGCTCATGGGACGTCTCCTCAATTCCTTGGTTGTTGAATGTGAGACTGGCAAAGCTTCCGGTATAAGTCAAAGGGTCGAAGCCATCAATTTGATGCGCTTTGTTAAGAGGTTGCGTTTTGTCGCGATGCACGCGGAAAGGCTGCCGCATCGCACAATTCGTTTGTCAGCCCGGTTTATTTGAGCGTAAGGTTGGGAAGGGAGAGAAATATCGACAAAAAACCATATTGACGGGATCAAGGAGGCAATTATGGCGAAGACTGATGGTGAGATTGTCATTAAGAAATATGCCAATCGCCGCCTCTACAACACAGGCACCAGCACCTATGTGACGCTGGAAGACCTGGCGACCATGGTGAAGAAGGGCGAGGATTTCGTGGTGCAGGACGCCAAGAGCGGCGACGACATCACCCATTCCGTGCTGACCCAGATCATCTTCGAGCAGGAATCCAAGACCGGCAACACGCTTCTGCCGATCTCCTTCCTGCGCCAGCTGATCTCCTATTACGGCGACCAGATGCAGATGGTGGTGCCGACCTTCCTCGAGCATTCGATGAAGACCTTTGCCGACCAGCAGACGCAGATGCGCGAGCAGATGACGCGGGCATTCGGCGAGACACCGCTCACCAAGAACCTTCAGATGCCGATCCAGATGATGGAAGAGCAGGTGCGCCGCAATACGGACCTGTTCCGCCAGGCCATGCAGATGTTCTCGCCCTTCGGCGCGCAGGGTGCGCCCGCAGAACGCGAGCCGAAAAAGGCGCCTGACGCCAAGGATCTCGACGAGCTGAAGGATCAGCTGCGGACCCTGCAGACGCGTCTGGACAGCCTGGGCTCCTGAAGCGTCACGGGGCTTGGCCCGCAAGATCATAAATGGACGGAAAGGGCTGCAGGTGACTGCGGCCCTTTTTGTACATCGGATGCATTCGGCAAATTCCAGGCAACAAAAAAGGCCGGCGAAAACCGGCCTTCTGCAGCACGATCTCAAGAAGAGATTATGCGTTTTCCTTCGGCGTCAGAACCTGGCGGCCGCGGTACATACCCGTCTTCAGGTCGATGTGGTGCGGACGACGCAGTTCGCCGGAGTTCTTGTCTTCGACGTAGGTGGGGTTCTGCAGCGCGTCAGCGGAGCGGCGCATACCGCGCTTCGACGGGCTCGTTTTTCTCTTCGGTACAGCCATTTTCGTTACTCCAAATTGTCAGGCAAAACATGCTCGGCGGCCCGAAGGAGGCCGAACTCCACATGTCTCGATCTCGGAAATTTGCCGGGCTTATACATGGCAATCCCCCTCTTGACCAGTCCCTGCAGGCAAAATTTGAAAAGAAGCCTTGTGCCCGCGCCGGATGATGAAGAGTAGCCCGCCTGATATCACAGGCGACACGCCAGAGTCCCGCTCAATCGGCAACACCTGATGTGCCGCCTTGCGCACCGAGAGAGCTTCCCCGGCAAGGCGGCGCGGGCGGGTCAGGCCTCGTCGGCGGGCACGATCCAGGGTTCGGCAAGCGCTGCCTCCTGCCACGCAAGCCAGGCCGGATGGGCCTTTACGGCGTCCATATAGGCGGCCGTCTCCGCGTCCACCGCAATGTCATAGACGTCCAGGCGGTTGACGACGGGCGCAAACATCGCGTCAGCCGCGCCAAAGGCGCCGAACAGGAAGGGCCCGCCGGATTTCGCCCGCAGCGTCTTCCAGATCTCGGTGATGCGCGCCACATCGCCGGCCACGCCGTCCGGGAGCGGAATGGCGCGCTTCTGGCGGCGCATGTTCATGGGGCAGGCATTGCGCAAGGCGCGGAAACCCGAGAGCATTTCCATTGAGACCGCGCGCGCCACCGCCCGGTCACCCCGGTCTTGCGGCCAAAGGCCTGCATCCGGAAAAAGGTCGGCGGCATATTCGATGATGGCGAGCGATTCCCAGACGAACAGATCGCCATGCTGCAGCACCGGCACCTTTCCGGTTGGCGAGAACCGCCGAAATTCCGGATTGCCGCCCTGATCATCAAAGGGGGTGAGCACTTCCTCAAACTCGATGCCCGCTGCCGTCAGGGCAATCCAGGGCCGGAAGGACCAAGACGAGTAATTCTTGTTGGCGATATAGAGAACCAGTCCGTCCATGCAAAACCTCCGGCCGTTATCGTGGCCGCACCATAAAAGCCGCCGAAGCATGCGGCCAACGACTTTTGCTTCTGTTAATCATAAAGGCATTTGATGTATTCACCCGCTGCCCGCGCGCGGCGCTCCACGACGGAGGACAGGCGCTGCATGCCGCGCCCCGGCTTGCTTGCCACCCGCGTGAAAGGATTGGGCAGGGCAACGGCCAGCAGGCCCGCCTGCCTCTGGCTGAGATTGGCCGCAGACACACCGAAATGATAGCGGGCAGCCGCCTCGATGCCGTAAATGCCCGGCCCCCATTCGGCGACGTTCAGATAGATTTCCATCATCCGGCGCTTGGACCAGACAAGATCGGCCCACATGGCCAGCGGCACTTCCAGCACCTTGCGGATGATATTGCGGCCATTCCAGAGGAAAAGGTTCTTGGCGGTCTGCATGGGAATGGTGCTTGCGCCGCGTGTTGCCTCGCCGCCCAGCGCATCCTGCACGACACCGCGCATCTGCACCCAGTCGACGCCGTCATGGGCGCAGAATTGTCCGTCCTCCGACATCATCACCGATCGTGTCAGCACCGGCGCGATCTTGTCGAACGACACCCAGCGGCGGTCATAGCCCTGAAACGTCACCAGATCGGCGACCATCAGCGTCGAGACGGGATGAATGAACGGAAGCGCGTAAACGATGACCAGCGCATAAGGCAGGAGAAGAAGGCCGCCAAGCGCCATCACCACCAGTCTCGCCCGGTCAGTCAGCGCAAGCCTGCGCCCCGATTTCGGCAAGGGCGCCTCCTCTTCGGACTGCCGCTCGGGTGTGAGGTCCAAATTCTGCCACTCGTTTTCGTCTCGCTCTGGCTACATAACGGCAGATGGCCGCAAAGGCCAGTTGCAGAGGCCACTATGACGGCATTTTCACCAAAACTCCGTTGCCAGCCGCCGGCCATCATGCCAATGAACCGGCATGATCGATCCTGCCGCCTTTGACACCTATCTGCGCCAACGCGCCGCGGAAACGGAAAGCCTGCTCTCCGGGCTCCTTGCCATCCTGCCGCTGGCAGACGAGATCGCCCGCCCGGACACGCTGGTCGCGGCCATGCGCCATGGCACGCTGAATGGCGGCAAGCGGCTGCGTCCGTTCCTCGTGTCGGAATCGACGGCGCTGTTTTCCGGCGACAGGGCGGTGGCGGCCCGCGTCGGCGCAGCGCTTGAATGCCTGCACAGCTATTCTCTCATCCATGACGACCTGCCGGCCATGGACGATGACGACCTGCGCCGCGGCCAGCCGACCGTTCACAAGGCCTTTGACGAGGCAACGGCGATCCTCGCCGGCGATAGCCTGCTCACCTATGCCTTCGACGTGATTGCGGCGCCGGAGACGGCATTGCCGGACGACCGCAAGGTGCAACTGGTGCTAGCGCTGTCCCGGGCGGCAGGCCTCGGCGGCATGGCCGGCGGCCAGGCGCTGGACCTGGAGGCGGAAACCACGGCGCCGAGCGAAGACGGCATCGTGATGCTGCAGGCAATGAAAACCGGCGCGCTGCTGCGCTTTGCCTGCGAGGCGGGGCCGATCATTGCCGGGGCGCACGCCGAAGACCGGCTTAGGCTGCGGCGGTTCGGCGAAATCATCGGCCTTGCCTTCCAGCTCGCCGACGACGTGCTTGATGTGACCGCCGACGCGCAGACCATGGGCAAGGCCACCGGCAAGGATGCCGGTCGCGGCAAGGCAACGCTGGTCGGCCGCCACGGGCTTGACTGGGCCGAGCAGCGACTGGATGCGCTTGTGGCGGAGGCTATTGCGCTGCTTGCCCCCTATGGCGACAAGGCCGACATGCTGATTGCCACGGCGCGCTTTGTGGCCGACCGGCAGAACTGACACGACATCGCAGGACCGCCCATCATCGAATGTGACGGATCCGATCAAAACTCTTGGTGTGTCAGCGCGTGTAAACCAGCCTATAGTCGGGCTTTCCGCCGCTGGAGAGACTACGCGTGTCCGATATCCTTGACAGCCTGCCGCACGTGGCGACGGCCTTTACCATCTATCTGGTTGCCGTCATAAGCCCAGGGCCGGCCAATATCGCGATCATCAGCACGGCGATCAACCAGGGCCGCAAGAGAGCCATTCTCTTCGCGCTTGGGGTCTTTGCCGGCTCCTTCACCTGGGCCATGTCCGCAGCGCTTGGCTTGTCCGCCATTCTTGCGCGATACGGAGAGGTTCTTTACGTCATCAAGATCCTTGGCGGCCTCTACCTCCTCTATCTCGCCCTCAAATGCTGCCGTGGGGCCCTCAAGGGCCAGACGGCACCGCCGAAGGCGCAGAGAGCGCAGCGATCGGAGGGGCGGACGTTTCTCTCCGGTTACGGCCTTCACCTGACGAACCCCAAGGCGATTTTCGGCTGGATCGCGACGATTTCGGTCGGCCTTCCGCCGCAGGCCTCGCCCGGCACCGTCGCCCTTGTCGTGACAGGATGCCTCAGCATCGGCTTTGTCGTCTTCCTGGGCTATGCGCTCATGTTTTCCACCAATCGCGCCGCCCGGTTATACCAGAGCGCCCGTCGGCCGCTGGATGCCCTGCTTGCCCTGCTGTTCGGCGCTGCCGGCATCAAGATGATGACCAGCAGCCTGTAACCCGCTTGCCGTAACCGATGCCCGGGCGGCACTGAGCGGGCGGCTTTAGTCTCCATGAAAAAGGCGCCGCTTGCGCGACGCCTTCTGGTATCCGGCAGGATCGAAGAGATTACCCTTGGGTGATCGGCGCGATCTGGATTTCGACGCGGCGGTTCTGGGCGCGACCATCGGGCGTTGCATTGGAAGCGACCGGCTGAGACGGGCCAAAGCCCATGGTGGAGATGCGGCGCTGATCGACGCCACGGCCGCCGATATAGTTGGCAACGGAGGCAGCGCGACGTTCCGACAGCTGCTGGTTATGCGCAAGGCTGCCGGTGGAATCGGTGTGACCGTTGATATCGATAAAGGTGCGGTTGAACTTGTTGAGAACGATCGCCACCGAATCGAGCGTCGGATAGAAGCCCGGCAGCACCTGATCCTGATCGGTCGGGAAGGTGATGTTGGAAGGCATATTGAGGATGATGCGGTCGCCGGCGCGGGTGACCGAAATGCCAGTGCCCTGCAGCTGCGCACGCAGTTCCGATTCCTGCTGGTCCATGTAATTGCCAATGGCGCCACCGGCGAGCGCACCGACGCCCGCACCAATCAGCGCGGCATTGCGGCGGCCAACGGGCGAACCGCCCACGGCAAGGCCGGCCAAGGCGCCAAGGCCCGCACCGATGGCGGCGCCGCCGGTGGTATTGGAAACCTTCTGCTGGCCCGTATAGGGATCGGTTGTGGTGCAGGCAGAAAGATATGTCGCGCAGAGCGCGACAAGTGCAAGCTTCTTCATCATGGAATCAAAACCCCGTCTCGTCTCACACGTCATTTACCCTGAATTACGGCAATAACGAGGACATAGACAGTCGGCAAGAGCCGCTATTCCGCGGCGGTTTTCTGGCCGAAGCGTTTTTCGATGTAGTCAGCCACCAGAGCCTCGAAATCGGACGCGATATTGGGACCGCGCAAGGTCAGCGCCTTCTGTCCGTCGATGAACACCGGGGCGGCCGGCGTCTCGCCGGTGCCGGGCAGCGAAATGCCGATATCGGCGTGCTTGCTTTCACCCGGACCGTTGACGATGCAGCCCATGACGGCCACATTCAGCGCCTCGACGCCCGGATATTTCTCACGCCAGACCGGCATGTTCTTGCGGATGTCGTTCTGGATGTTCTGCGCCAGTTCCTGGAAGACGGTGGAGGTGGTGCGCCCGCAGCCGGGACAGGCCGCCACCACCGGAATGAACTGGCGAAAGCCCATGACCTGAAGCAGTTCCTGCGCCACCTGCACCTCGCGGGTGCGGTCACCGTTCGGCTCCGGCGTGAGCGACACGCGGATCGTATCGCCGATACCGTGTTGGAGAACATAGCCCATGGCAGCCGAGGACGCGACGATGCCCTTCGAGCCCATGCCCGCTTCGGTGAGGCCGAGATGCAGAGCATGGTCGGACCGTTCAGACAGCATGGAATAAACGGCAATCAGATCCTGCACCTGGCTGACCTTGGCCGACAGGATGATCCGGTTGCGTGGCAGCCCGATCTGCTCGGCAAGTTCGGCCGAGATCAGCGCCGACTGCACGATTGCCTCATGCATGACCTGGCGCGCCGACAAGGGCGAGCCTTTTTCGGCGTTCTGATCCATCAGCGTGGTCAGGAGATCCTGATCGAGCGAGCCCCAGTTGACGCCGATGCGCACCGGCTTGTCGTAGCGGATCGCCATCTCAACGATATCGGCGAACTGCTTGTCCTTCTTGTCCTTGAAGCCGACATTGCCGGGATTGATGCGATACTTCGCCAACGCCTCGGCGCAATCGGGATGATCGGCGAGCAGGCGGTGGCCGATATAGTGAAAATCGCCGACCAGCGGCACGTCCAGTCCAAGCCGCAGCAGGCGGTCGCGGATCTTCGGCACGGCAGCCGCACTTTCATCGCGGTCGACGGTGATGCGCACGATTTCGGAGCCAGCCTTGTAGAGGGCGGCAACCTGGGCAACGGTGGCATCGATATCGGCCGTGTCGGTATTGGTCATCGACTGGACGACGACGGGGGCGCCGCCGCCGACAATCACGCCGCCGACATCGACGGCAACCGAAGCACGACGCGGTTTCGGATCATAATCGGCAGGCATCGCGGTCTCGCATCTCTTAAGGAATGGCTTTCAGGTGGCGCAAGCGACAGGGCTTGTCAACACCCGTCCGCCATCACTTTTCAACCGCCACCCCCGCCGGCCGGTCGGCATGGCGGGCGAGATGCGACAGGCAAAGCACCACCAGATGCAGAAGCGGCAGGCCAGCGAAGATAGCGGCAAGCCCGACATGTTCGGCGATGAAGCCGATGGCGGAGGGCGCAACCAGAATGCCGGAATAGCCCATGGTGGTGACAACCGACAGGCCGATGCCCTGCGCCATGCCCGGTAGGTTGCCGGCTGCCGAGAAGGCAATCGGCACCATGTTCGATATGCCGATGCCGGCAATTGCAAAGCCGATGATTGCCATTGTCGAATTGACCGCAAAACCTGCCGTCAGCAAGCCGACGATCGAGGCAAGCGTGCAGAAACGCAGCGTGCGCACGGCGCCGAACCGGTCGCGCACCAGATCACCGCCAAAGCGCATGATGGCCATGGTGAGCGAAAAGGCGCCGAAGGCAAGGCCCGACAGCTGCATGGAAGCGCCGAGTTCATTGCGCAGATAAAGCGCACCCCAGTCCAGGATGGCACCTTCCGGGATCATCGAAAACAGCGCCACAAGACCGATCAGCCAGGGGAGTGCCGAGCGTGGCAGACGCACCCGGGCGCCCGCCTCCTCCGGATGCGGCTTGTCCGCAAGCAACAGCGGCCAGGCGGCAAGAACCATCAGGGCCGCAAGCAGCGTCACGAGGCCTGCGTGACCAAGAACGCCGAGCCAGGCCATGACGAGGCCGCCGCTTGCCGAGCCGAACAGGCCGCCAAGGCTCCAGAAGGCATGGCAGGACGACATGATGGAGCGGCGCATCTGTTTTTCCACCGCAACGGCATTGGCGTTCATGGCCACATCCATCGCGCCGATGAGCCCCCCGAAGAGAAAGATGGCAATGGCGCCCGTCCAGAGGCTGCCGACAAGAGAGAGGAAAATCAGCGTCGGCAGAACAAGAATGGCCGTGACGCGCGTCACGCGCGCCGAACCAAAGCGGGCAATCTGCATGCCGGCCACCGGCATCATCACGATGGAGCCGATACCGAAAACGAGAATCATCAGGCCGAGCGTGCTTTCGCTCAACGACAGGCGGGCTGCAAATTCCGGAATCTTTGGCGCCCAGGCACCGACCAGAAAGCCATTCATCAGGAACATCAGCGCAACGGCTGCCCGTTCCCGTGTGATGGCCGGGCTGCGGCGATGGGTGGTGGCCGCAAGGGTGTCATTCATCTCAAAGCTCTCCTCAAGCGGCCGATGCCGCTCCTCTTGCGGCAACGATGATATCGCAGCCCTCATTGCGAATGATCTGAAGCCTGGCGGGATCGGCATCGTCCTCCACGACCAGACAGTGATATTGCGCAGCTTTTGCCACCGCATAGGGTGCAGCGATGCTGAATTTTTCAGTGGTGGCGGCCACCAGAACCCGGCTGCTGCGAGCGATGGCGAACTGCTTGAGCGCCGCATCCTCGTAGCCGAAGGCGGAAAGACCACCCTCCCCGTCGATCCCGCAGGTCCCGACAAGGCAGAGGTCGAACCGCATGCCGGAGAGCGCCTCGATGGCCCTTGCCCCGACAGCACCGCCCGCGACACGATCAATGAGACCGCCAACGAGAACCGTGTCCACTCGCGGCTTTTCGGCAAGGGCCACGGCAATGGCCGGCGCATTGGTCACGGCCGTCAGCGCCAGATCGTCCGGCAGCGCCTCGGCTATGGCCAGATGCGTGCTTCCCGCGTCGAAGAACACGACGGAGCGAGGCACGATCTGCCGGACGGCCACCTGCGCCAGAACGCGCTTGCGCTCCATCGCGACACTCATGCGCTGCCTAAGGCTGGTATTGCCAAGGCCAACGGGCAGCGCACCACCGTAAACCCGCTCACACAGGCCGGCGGCCGCCATCTCGCGCAGGTCGCGGCGGATCGTATCCTCCGAAACGGAAAATTCGCTCGCAAGGTCTGCTGCCAGAACGCGCCCCTCCTGCGCAAGTCGCGCGCGGATGCGGTTCTGTCTTTCGGGAAGCATCAGTTCGGTCATGAGATCTAGAATCGTGCAGGATTACGCTTAAACGTGCATAACCCGGCAATTGACCCGGCCGCAAGAGCTTTCGTCGGCGATATGGCCGGGAAAGGCGGCTCTTTGAAAAGATTTTCGCCTTTTTGGCCATTGTGCGCGGTTTTCTCTCCTGCCCTTGCGCCCCATTTCTGCGATTGAATGCTCAACAACAAAAACACCAAGGAAACACTCGATGTCACTGTTCAAGTCCCTTACGGCCGCCGCCCTCATCCAGGCAGCCCTGCTCCTTCCCGCCGCAGCAGGCGACAACCTCAACGCCATCCAGTCGGCCGGCACGATCAAGATCGGCACGGAAGGCACCTATGCGCCGTTTACCTTCCATGATGCCTCGGGCAAGCTCGTCGGCTTCGACGTGGAAATCGGCGAGGCGGTTGCCAAGAAGCTCGGGGTGAAGCCGCAGTTTATCGAAGGCAAGTGGGACGGCCTGATCGCCGGTCTGGACGCCAAGCGCTATGACGTGGTGATCAACCAGGTCGGTATCACGGAAGCACGCAAGCAGAAGTATGATTTCTCCGATCCCTACATTGCCTCCAAGGCCGTGCTGATCGTGCGCGACGGCAATGACGAGATCAAATCCTTCGCGGACCTCAAGGGCAAGAAGGCCGCCCAGTCGCTGTCGAGCAATTTTGGCAAGATCGCCCAGACGGCAGGCGCCGAACTGGTCGGCACCGACGGCTTCGACCAGTCGATCCAGCTGGTGCTGACGCGCCGGGCTGATGCCACCGTCAATGACAGCCTCTCCTTCCTCGATTTCAAGAAGCAGAAGCCCGATGCGCCGGTGAAGGTGGTTGCCGAACAGGCCGACGCCGACTTCTCCGGCATCATCATCCGCAAGGGCGAACCGGAACTGGTGGCCGCGATCAACAAGGCGCTTGCCGATATCAAGGCTGACGGCACCTACAAGAAGATCGCCAACACCTATTTCGGCCAAGACGTCTCGAAATAATCATTCGCTTCGTTCCCGTCGGGAACGGATGCCCCATATGAGGTGAAAAGGCGGAGCTTTGAGCGGCCGCCTTTTCCGCTTTATACCTTTGACCGAAACCCTGTTGGAGATCACTCACCGTGCCGCACTGGCTGCAACTGATGGCGGATGCCCTGCCCTCCCTTCTCTGGGCGGGGCTGATCTTCACCATTCCGCTCACCCTTCTCTCCTTTACCTTCGGGCTGGCCCTCGGTCTCGTCACGGCCCTGACGCGGCTGTTTGCAGTAAGGCCTCTGGTGGCAGTCGCGCGCTTTTACGTCTGGGTGATCCGCGGAACGCCGCTGCTCGTGCAGTTGTTCGTCATCTTTTACGGCCTGCCGAGCGTCGGCATCCTGCTCGATGCCTTTCCGGCGGCCTTGATCGGCTTTACGCTGAATATTGGCGCCTATAGTTCGGAAATCATCCGCGCCGTCATCTCCTCGGTGCCGAAGGGCCAGTGGGAAGCAGCCTATTCCATCGGCATGTCCTGGCGCCAGGCGATGATCCGCACGATCCTGCCGCAGGCCTCGCGGGTGGCCGTGCCGCCGCTTTCCAACACCTTCATTTCGCTGGTAAAAGACACCTCGCTTGCCGCAGCCATCACCGTGCCGGAACTGTTTCAGGCGGCCCAGCGCATCGTTGCCACAACCTATGAACCGCTGATCCTCTACATCCTCGCCGCCATCCTCTACCTTGCCCTCAGCACGGTTCTCTCCACGCTACAGGTGCATCTCGAAAAGCGCTTCGCCCGCTATGGCGGCATGCTGGAGACCAATGCATGATCAGGCTGTCCCACATCGAAAAGCGGTTTGGCGAGGCCGTCATCCTGAAGGATATCAACCTTGCCATGGAAGAAGGCAGCGTGACGGCGCTGGTCGGCCCCTCCGGCGGCGGCAAGAGCACACTTCTGCGCTGCATCAACCTTCTGGAGATCCCGAGCAAGGGCTCACTCACGCTTGGCGACCACAGCATCACGTTTGCGCCGGACAAGAAACTTGGCTGGCCGGATATCCAGCGCATCCGCCGCCAGACCGGCATGGTGTTCCAGAATTTCCAGCTCTTCCCGCACCGCACGGCGCTGGAAAACGTCATGGAAAGCCTTCTCACCGTGCTGAAATGGCCGAAGGAAAAGGCCCGCGCACACGCCATGGAACTGCTGACAAAGGTCGGAATGGCGCATAAGGCCGAGGCCTGGCCGGCCACGCTGTCGGGCGGCCAGCAGCAGCGCGTGGCCATTGCCCGGGCGCTTGCCCCATCGCCGCGCGTTCTTCTCTGCGACGAGCCAACCTCGGCGCTCGATCCGGAACTTGCCGCAGAAGTGGTGGACGTGCTGGCAAAGCTTGCCGCCGAAGGAACGACCATGGTGATGGCAACCCACGACCTCAGGCTTGCCTCGCGCATCGCCAACCATGTCGTGTTCCTCGAAGCGGGCCAGGTGATCGAGACCGGCCCCGCGCGCGACGTCTTCGACCATCCGCGCGAGGAGCGCACCCGCCAGTTCGTCGCCACGGTGACAGCCGCCCAGACCCACGAAGGTTGAGCGGCCGTCATTTTCTCAAGGGTCAGGCGGCGTAGACGAGCAGCAGGTCCTTGGCGTCGATCTGGTCGCCGGCCTTTACCAGCACTTCGGTAATGGTGCCGTCCTTTTCCGCATGCAGCGCCGTTTCCATCTTCATCGCCTCGATGGAGAGGAGCACGTCGCCGGCTTTCACCGTCTGGCCGGAGGAAACGAAGACGCGGGAAATGACACCCGGCATCGGCGCGCCGAGCTGGGCCGCATTGCCGGCTTCCGCCTTGCGACGCACCAGCGCGCCCGAGGCGCCGAAAGCACGGTCCGGCACCTTGATGCGGCGCGGCTGGCCGTTCAGCTCGAAGAAGACCGTGACAAGCCCTTGCGCATCCGGCGCACTGGCTGCCTGGTTGACGATGACGAGCGTCTTGCCTTTCTCGATATCGGCAAACAGTTCCTCACCATCGGCCATGCCGTAGAAATACGCGGGCGTCGGCAGAACCGAGACCGGGCCATAGGTATCCGAAGCCAGCGCGAAATCGGTAAACACCTTCGGGTACATCAGGTAGGAGGCGAACTCGAAATCGCTGACCGGGCGTTCGAGCTTGTCCTCGATACTCTTGCGCTCGGCATCGAGATCGGCATCGGCCAGCAGCGAGCCGGGGCGCACCGTATAGGGTTCCTCACCCTTCAGCGCCTTCTTCTGCAGCGCCTGCGGCCATCCGCCCGGCGGCTGGCCGAGATCACCCTTCAGCATGGACACGACCGAGTCGGGAAACGCGATATCACGTTCGGGATTCTGGACGTCGGCAACGGTCAGATCCTGGCTCACCATCATCAGCGCCATGTCACCCACCACCTTGGAGGAGGGCGTCACCTTGACGATATCACCGAACATCTGGTTCACGTCGGCATAGGTCTGCGCGACCTGATGCCAGCGCGTATCGAGCCCCAGAGAACGGGCCTGTTCCTTCAGATTGGTGAACTGGCCGCCCGGCATTTCGTGCAGATAGACTTCCGATGCCGGCCCCTTGAGGTCGCTTTCGAAGGCCGCATACTGATTGCGCACCGCTTCCCAGTAGAACGAGATGCGGCGGATCCAGGCAGGATCGAGGCCGGATGAGCGCTCGGTGCCGGAGAGCGCCTCAACGATGGAGCCGAGGCATGGCTGCGAGGTATTGCCGGAAAACGCATCCATCGCCGCATCCACCGCATCGACGCCGGCATCGATGGCGGCAAGCACGGTGGCGGCAGAAATGCCCGATGTATCATGCGTGTGGAAATGGATCGGCAGGCTGGTTGCCTCGCGCAGCGCCTTGAACAGCACGCGGGCTGCGGCAGGCTTCAAAAGCCCCGCCATGTCCTTCAGCGCAATGATATGCGCGCCGGCCTTTTCCAGTTCGACGGCAAGGTCGGCATAGTATTTCAGATCGTATTTGGGCCGTGCGCTGTTGAGGAGATCACCCGTGTAGCAGATCGCCGCCTCGCAAAGCTTGTTCTCTTCCTGCACCGCATCCATGGAGACGCGCATATTGTCGACCCAGTTCAGGCAGTCGAAGACGCGGAAGAGGTCGATGCCACCCTTTGCCGCCTGGCGGACGAAATATTTGACGACGTTATCGGGATAGTTCGTGTAGCCGACGCCGTTTGCACCGCGCAGCAGCATCTGCAGGAGAAGGTTCGGCGCGCCCTCGCGCACCAGCGCCAGCCGCTCCCACGGATCTTCGGTGAGGAAGCGCATGGAAACGTCAAAGGTGGCGCCGCCCCAGCATTCGAGCGACAGGAGGCCCGGCAGCGCCCGGGCATAGACGCCGGCAATGCTTGCGATGTCATGGGTGCGCATACGGGTGGCGAGCAGCGACTGGTGGCCGTCGCGCATGGTCGTATCGGTGAGCAGCACACGCGTTTCGGCGCGCATCCATTCGGCAAAGCCTTTCGGGCCGAGCGCGTCGAGCTTCTGCTTGGTGCCGTCGCGAACCGGCGCCTCGATATAGGGCACCACCGGCTTTGGCGCCGTCTCGGCCGGCTTTGGGCGACCCTTGGTCTCCGGATGGCCGTTGACGGTCACGTCTGCCAGATAGGTCAGAAGCTTGGTGGCACGGTCCTGGCGCTTCACCTGCTGGAACAGTTCCGGCGTCGTATCGATGAAGCGGGTCGTATAGGTGTTGTCGCGGAAACTCGGGTGGCCGATGATCGCTTCGAGGAAGGTGAGATTAGTAGCGACGCCACGGATCCGGAACTCCCGGAGCGCCCGGTCCATGCGGCTGATCGCTTCCTGCGGCGTGCCGCCGGAGGCCGTGACCTTGACCAGAAGCGGATCGTAGTAGCGGGTGATGATGGCGCCGGTATAGGCGGTGCCGCCGTCAAGCCGGATACCGAAACCGGCAGCCGAACGGTAGGCGGTGATGCGCCCGTAATCAGGGATAAAATTCTGCTCGGGATCTTCGGTCGTGATGCGGCACTGCAGGGCATGGCCGTTGAGGCGGATATTGTCCTGGGTCGGCACACCCGATTCCGGCGTGCCGATGGCAAAGCCTTCCAGCGCATGGATCTGCGCCTTGACGATATCGATCCCGGTGACGACCTCGGTCACCGTATGCTCCACCTGGATACGCGGATTGACCTCGATGAAGTAGAATTTGCCCGTATCGGCATCCATCAGATATTCGACGGTGCCGGCTCCCACGTAGTTGGTGGCAGAGGCGATCTTCAGCGAATAGGAGGCCAGTTCCTGGCGTTGGGCTTCCGAAAGATAAGGGGCCGGCGCGCGCTCGACGACCTTCTGGTTGCGTCGCTGGATCGAGCAGTCGCGCTCGAAAAGGTGGACGACATTGCCGTGCGTGTCGCCCAAAATCTGGCTTTCGACGTGACGGGCGCGCTCGACGAGCTTTTCGAGATAGACCTCGTCCTTGCCGAAGGCTGCCATGGCCTCGCGCTTGGCTTCGGTAACCTCCTTTGCCAGATCCTTCGGGTCGCGGATGGCGCGCATGCCGCGACCGCCACCGCCCCAGGACGCCTTAAGCATCACCGGATAGCCGATCTCCTCCGCCATGCGGGCAACTTCGGCCATGTCATCCGGCAGCGGTTCGGTCGCCGGAACGACCGGCACGCCGACGGAAATGGCAAGATTGCGGGCGGCCACCTTGTTACCCAGCCGGCGCATTGTGTCGGCCCTCGGACCGATGAAGATCAGGCCGGCGGCATCGCAGGCTTCGACGAATTCCGGGCTTTCCGACAGAAGTCCGTAACCGGGATGGATGGCGTCGGCGCCGGAGAGCTTTGCCACCCGGATGACTTCCGAAATCGACAGGTAGCTTTCGATCGGCCCCATGTCCTTGGCAAGATGCGGACCCCGGCCGACCTGATAGCTCTCGTCGGCCTTGAAGCGATGCAGGGAAAGCTTGTCTTCCTCCGCCCATATGGCGACGGTCTTGATCCCGAGTTCGTTTGCAGCGCGAAAGACGCGAATGGCAATTTCCGAGCGGTTCGCAACGAGAATCTTCGAAATCTTCAAGACAGTCTCCCCATGTCCATCACGGGGCATGCTGCACCCGCGAAAGAAATCATTACCGCCTTTTCACGGAAGTTCAATTTGCCGTGGTCAAAAATCTGTCAGCTTGCCGTCAGCTAACCAGTCCGAGGCGAAACGCCATGGCAATCACATGCTGCCTGTTCTTCGCTCCGAACTTTTCCTGGATGACGTTGATGTACCAATCGACCGTGTGGCTGGAAATCTGCAGTTCGCGGGCAATTTCATTCGACGTCAGCCCATCGGCCAGAAGCGAGAGAACCTCCATCTGCCGCTTGGTGAGTTCCGTGTCGAGAACAGCCAGCTTCTCCAGTTCCGCGGCCGTGCCCCGCAGTTCCAGAAATCGCCAGAACAACCGACGCATGGTCGATTCAAACAGCGAAAGTTCTGCCGGCGACAGGTCGACCGGCTGCCCACCGAAGGACACATAGCCCAGAAGACCGGTGCGGCCATGGACCGGAAACGTGTAACCATCGACCAGCCTGTATTTCGCGGCATCCTGCAGCAGGCGGAGCATGCGCTTGCGATAGGGATCGTTCTTGTAATTGTTGATCGCATCGCGCCAGCGATAGGGACGCTGGGCCACCATCAGCATCCGACGCACCGGATCAATCATCGCGTATTTCTTGGACGTATAGGCCTTGCGCCAACCTTCCGGCCAATGGCCGGCCACCATAAAATCGGAAAGATCGGCATTCGCCTTGTGGTTGATCCATATGCCGTAAAAATCGAAACCATAGGCGGACAGAAGATTTTCAAGCTCTCGCGCAAGTTCTTCGGGCGCCTTGATCTCGTTAATCAATATCAAAACTTGCAGAATTGAGTGAATTTTCACTCATACCCCCTGCCATGGACAGCCATGGACATTTATTGTTAGAACTACTTGACCGCAAATCCTCTGCACCAGCCCCTTCTACTCGTGTCAGCGCGAACTGAAGAACGATAGCGATTTCCATAGTGGGCTCTATTCTCGCGGCGATTGCAAGGGGGATCTTGTGAACCAGCAGCGATCGCCATATTGCTCCACAAGGCAGGGTGGCAGCGCCGTTCACCCTCCATACAGGTCCGATGCGCTATGAGCGGACCGATGCAGTCAGTACCGAGGTAACATCTTTGAGCTTGTTTCAGGTCTATGCGAGAGCGCTGAAATACCTGGGTTCCAGCAAGGTCCGGGTCTCTCTCGTCGTCGTGGCGAACATTGTTCTGGCCATTATCACGATTGCCGAACCAATCCTGTTCGGCCGGATCATCGATGCGATCTCCGGCGGCGGCGATGTCACGCCCATCCTGATCATCTGGGGCGGTTTCGGCGTGTTCAACACCGTGGCATATGTGCTCGTTGCCCGCGAGGCGGACAGGCTTGCGCATGGACGCCGCGCCACGCTCCTGACCGAGGCTTTCGGCCGTATCATTTCCATGCCGCTCTCCTGGCATCACCAGCGCGGAACGTCCAACGCACTCCATACGCTGCTTCGCGCCAGCGAGACGCTATTTGGTCTGTGGCTGGAATTCATGCGCACGCATCTGGCAACCGCTGTGGCACTGGTGCTTCTAGTGCCGACCGCGCTTTCCATGGACTGGCGCCTCAGCTGCGTCCTGATCGTGCTCGGCATTCTCTACTGGATCATCGGCCGCACGGTGATGAACCGCACGAAGGAAGGTCAGGCTTCCGTCGAGGGGCACTATCACACGGTCTTTTCGCATGTCAGCGATTCAATCAGCAACGTCACCGTGTTGCACAGCTATAACCGCATCGAGGCGGAAACCCGGGCGCTGAAAAGCTACACGGAAAACCTTCTCTCGGTCCAGTATCCGGTTCTCGACTGGTGGGCGCTTGCCAGCGCGCTCAATCGCATGGCCTCCACCATTTCGATGCTGATCATCCTTGTCATCGGCGTCATTCTGGTGCGGAACGGGGAAATCAAGGTGGGCGACGTGATCGCCTTCATCGGCTTTGCCAACCTCCTCATCGGCCGTCTCGACCAGATGCGCCAGTTCGCCACGCAGATCTTTGAAGCCCGCTCCAAGCTTGAGGAGTTCTTCACGCTGGAAGATGCGGTCAAGGATCGCGAAGAGCCGGCGGGTGCACGCGAGCTTGCCGACGTGCGCGGCGAGGTGGAATTCCGCAATGTCTCGTTTGATTTCGCCAGCACCACGCAAGGTGTCCGCGACGTCTCCTTCACCGCAAAGGCGGGACAGACCGTTGCCATTGTCGGCCCGACCGGGGCCGGCAAGACAACACTCGTCAACCTCCTCCAGCGGGTCTACGAGCCGCAGAATGGCGCCATCCTGATCGACGGCACGGATATTTCCAACGTGACCCGCAAGTCGCTGCGCCATTGCATCGCCACCGTCTTTCAGGATGCCGGCCTGTTGAACCGCTCGATCAGCGACAATATCCGGCTCGGCCGCGAGGGCGCGTCCGACGCCGAAGTCACCGCGGCCGCAGAGGCTGCAGCCGCGACGGACTTCATCGAGAGCCGCCTTGCCGGCTACGATACGCATGTCGGCGAGCGCGGCAACCGCCTGTCCGGCGGCGAGCGCCAGCGTATCGCGATTGCCCGTGCCATCCTGAAGAATGCGCCGATCCTGGTTCTCGACGAAGCGACCAGCGCGCTCGACGTGGAAACCGAAGCCCGCGTCAAGGAAGCCATCGACCGCCTGCGCCAGAACCGCACGACTTTCATCATCGCCCACCGGCTTTCGACCGTTCGCGATGCGGACGTGGTGCTGTTTCTGGATCATGGTCGAATCATCGAACAAGGCACCTTCGATGAACTCAGCGCCATGGGCGGCCGGTTTGCCTCGCTCCTGAAGACCAGCGGCATTCTGGCGGACGATACCAAGACGGCCGAGACGCTCGCCCTGCCGCAACCGGCCTGACGCCACGCCGCCCGGCACGCGCGCCCATGAGCGCCACACGTCGGCACACTGATCAACCAATGGACCGGCTATACCTTCCGTATAGCCGGTTTTTTTGTGTGCAGTAGCGAGACATCTGGCCGTCAATGCTGTGGCGTTTGGAGCGACCTTTTATCGGCGACAGCATCCCCATTTTTGACGGGCGGGAGGGATACCGCAACTCCTCTGAGGCCGCAGGGCCGGCCCTCTCGGGCATCCGGTGGGAAAGCTGCTTCACATCCTTGTCGATCTTGAAGCTGAAACGGGCGAGCGACAGCGTGCGAGGCAAGGCTCTGTCAACGAGCACCGCAGTGCAAGGTGACCGGCAAGGGACCTTCTCTGTCCACGAGATCGCGGACGGAGGTCATCCTGGGTCCACAGGAATGCTTCCTTATCACCGGCAGATCCTCAGCGGGTTTTCTCTCTCGTCACTGCCGCAGAGGACATGAGGTTTTGCTTGAAACAGGCCATATCGCATGGCCTTCCCTTTGCCCCACAAAAAAGCCCGGCCTGCTGACGGGCAGGCCGGGCCATTTCAATTCTGTCCGACAGACGGCTTGCAGAGCCCGCCTTGTCAGGCGAGCAACAGGCCTTCGTCGGCGGCAACCAGGATACCGTCCACGGTCACAGTCACCGATGCAGCACCGGCTTCTTTCTCGACCACGATACGACGGCTCTTGCCGGCAAGCTGCAGATCGGCGGTGAAGCCGGTCCAGTCGCTCGGCAGGACCGGGCGCACGAAGAGGCGGTTTCCTTCGCGGCGAATGCCCAGAATGCCCTCGACGGCAGCACGGTACAGCCAGCCGGCAGAGCCCGTATACCAGGTCCAGCCGCCACGGCCGGTGAGATCGCCGACGCCGTAGACGTCGGCTGCCACCACATAGGGCTCGACGCGGTAGGTTTCGGCAGAGGCCTGGTCCAGCGCGTGGTTGATCGGGTTCAACAGCTGGAAGGCCTTCCAGGCGTCGTCGCCGCGCTTGAGGCCAGCCAGCGCCAGCACCACCCAGATAGCGGCATGCGTATACTGGCCGCCGTTTTCGCGCACGCCCGGCGGATAGGCCTTGATGTAGCCTGGGTCCTTCGGCGTGTTGGCAAAGGCCGGCGTGAAGAGGCGGATGATGCCGTCCTTCTCGTCGACCAGCTTGTACATCACCGCATTCATCGCCTGTTCCTGGCGGGCCGGATCGCCCTCGCCCGACAGGACGCTCCACGACTGGCCAAGCGAATCGATGGCGCATTCGAGATTGCCGTTGGCACCCAGCGGGCCGCCATCGTCAAAATAGCCGCGGCGATAATAGGTGCCGTCCCAGCCGGCCGTTTCCAGCGCCTGTTTCAGCGAGCCGAGATGCGCCGTCCAGCGGCCGACGCGAGCCTCGTCGTTGCGCGCCTCTGCATAAGGCAGGAAGCGGCGCAGTGCGGCGGCAAGGAACCAGCCGAGCCAGACGCTGGTGCCGCGTCCGCCAACACCGACGCGGTTCATGCCGTCGTTCCAGTCGCCGCCGAGGATAAGCGGCAGGCCGTTGGAGCCGGTGCGGACAATCGCCAGATCCAGCGCGCGGGCGGCGTGCTCGTAAAGCGAGGCCGTCTCGGAGGAGATCTCCGGCTTGTAGAAGGCATCGTGCTGGCCGGGCGTCAAGGCCGTTCCCTGCAGGAAGGGCAGTTGCTCCTCCAGCACGGCGGCATCGCCGGTTGTGTGGATATATTCATGCGTGGCATAGGCAAGCCAGACCACGTCATCGGAGATGGTCGTGCGCACGCCGGCACCGGTGCCCGGAAGCCACCAATGCTGCACGTCGCCTTCCTTGAACTGGCGGCTTGCGGCATTGACGATCTGGCGGCGGGCCAGATCCGGCTCGTGCAGCAGGAAGGCCAGCGTATCCTGCAGCTGGTCGCGGAAGCCAAAGGCACCCGACGACTGGTAGAAGGCCGTGCGCGACAGGATACGGCAGCCGAGCGCCTGATAGGGCAGCCAGGTGTTGACCATATTGTCCAGCGCCTTGTCCGGCGTCTGGATCTTCAGGCGGCCGGTAAAGTCCTGCCAGAAACCGTTGGTGGTTTCGAGCACGGTCTGGAAGGACGAAGCCTTGACCTCTGCGGCAAGGCCTGCGGCCTCCGCGCGGGTGCCGCAATCGCCCATGAAGAAGGTGATGACCTTCTCCTCGCCAGGTGCCAGCTCGATATCGCAGGCCAGAGCCGCACAAGGCGCGCCATCCGGCTCCAGCGCACCGTTCAGACCGGAAGCGGTGATAACCGCCGTCGGCGCCGCAATCGAGCCGAAGCGGCCGATGAATTCGCGCCGGCTGGTGGTGAAGCCAGACGCCGTGACATCCGTGCCGAAGAAGGCCGTGCGATGGTGATCGATGCTGTAAGGGTTCGTCGCAAAGAGCGCGCCCGTTGCCTCGTCACGACCGCTCAAGATGAACGACTGCGTGCGCTGCGGATTGTTGCCGAGGATCCATTCGGCATAACCGTAGACGCGCAGGCGGCGGGGCTCGTCGCTTGTGTTGGCAATGGTGATCTTCGAGAACTTCACCGGGCGCGTGCGATCAACCGTTTGCGTCAAGGTGAGCGAAAGGCCCTCTTCCTTGGCGGTAAAGGTTGAATAGCCAAGGCCATGGCGGGTTTCAAAGGCGACCGAGGGACGGCGTGACAGAGCGGCAAACGGTGTCGAGACCTGCAGGCTGTCGAGATCGGCGACATAGAAAGCTTCGCCCGGCCGATTGATGACCGGATCGTTCGACCACGGCGTCAACTGGTAATCGCGCGAGTTCTGGCTCCAGGTGAAGCCGGCGCCTTCCGCCGAGATGTGGAAGCCGAAATTCTCATTGGAGATCACGTTGATCCACGGCTGCGGCGTGGCGCCGCCGCCGGAGAGGCGCACGACATATTCCGTGCCATCGCCGGAGAAGCCGCCGTAACCGTTCCAGAAGTCGAGATCGGTGACGGGTGCTGCAACCGGCGCGCCAAAGTTTTCGGCAGACAGAAGGACGCGACGATCCGTTTCCACCTCGACCCCGCGCGGGGACGAGAAGAGCGAGACGGCGCGGTTGACCTGATCCTCGATCTTGCCGTTGCGGGCGTGAAGAACGACACGCGAGGCGGCGATGAGAGCGGCCCAGGTTTCCTCGTCCATCAGGTCGCGGCGAAGCGCAAATACCTGCTGGCGGCCTTCGGACTGACCAAGGCGGCGCACGCTTTCGCTGATGTGATCGATGGCGTGCTGCATATCCTGCGCATAGGAAGCAGGTTTTTCGTTGACGACGGCGAGATCCGCCATGACGCCGCGCGAGCGCAGATATTCCTGCGCCGACAGCGCCTCCTTCACCACATCCATGTCGATTTCGTCATTGATGCGCAGCGTGAAGATCGGCAGGTCACCGGAGATCGACAAGCCCCAGAGCTGGCGCTGCGAGGCAAGGCCGGCTTCCACGGTTGCCGCATCGGCGCGCAGATACATGTCGGGATAGACAAGGTAACGGCCAAGATGCTGGAAGGCCGCTGCCTGCTGGGAGCTGATGCCGATATGGCGCATCTGCACCTGCACGCGCGTCCAGGCCTGCGTCAGTTCCGAGCCAAACGCATCCGGGTGACGATAGCGCTCGATGGCGCCGTCCAGTTCCTCGCGGCTCGGGGCAGCGATCGTCCAGAAGATGACGCTGACTTTCTTGCCGGCCGGCACGCGCACGACGCGGCGCAGCGACAGGATCGGATCAAGCGTAAAGCCATCCGTGCCGGAGAGCGTCGCATCCTGATCGAATGCGGCAGCTTCGGCAAGCGTGCGGCCACGGCCGATAAAGCGGCGACGGTCCGTCTCGAACTCGGTCGGGCGCGACGAGCCGGCATTGTCGGCGGCCAGATGCGCGATGTGCATCGAGGGTTCGTTCGGGTTGCGCTTGTTGCGCCAGGCACGGATCACATCGCCGCGACGGCCGATCTCGGTGCGAATGAACATGCGCGAGAAGACCGGATGGGCGTTATCGTCATCCTCATTGGCAATCACCGGCTCCAGATAGGAGGTCACTTCGATGAAGCGATCTTCGGTGCCCGTGTTGAGCAGCGTCAGGCGACGGCCTTCCGCATCGTGTTCGGTTGCCACGATGCATTCGACGGTGCTTGTGAGCGTGCCGACAGTCTTGACGAATTCGGCCTTTTCATCGCCGAACACGGTTTTGACCTTTTCGCCTTCCGCACGGCGCGGCTCGGCCGTCGTCGACCACCACTGGCCGCTCGCTGTATCGCGCAGGAAGAGGAAGTTGCCCCAGCGATCCTCGACCGGATCGGCTTTCCAGCGGGTGACCGCCATGCCGTTCCAACGCGAGTAACCGGTGCCGGTTGCCGTCAGCATCGTGGAATAGTGACCGTTGGACAGGAAGACCAGTTCGCGATCGCGGCCGGCCGGATCCTGAATGGTGCGGATTTCGGAGCGCAAGAGATCGGCCTGGCCCTTGCCGGGCGTTTCCGGCTCATACTTGGAGCCCATGACGGGCACTTCGCGCGGCGCCTTTTCCTGCAGCAGCAGTTCAGCCGCTTCCACCACCGGATCGGCATGGAAAAGCTCGCGCAGCTTGCCGTTGTTGACGACGTTGGCAATGGCTGCAATCGACATGCCGTGGTGGTGGGCATAGTAGTTGAACACCACCGCGCATTTCTTGCCTTCCGGCACGCGGGTCGGCGTGTAATCGACGGCGTCATGGAAGCCGTATTTGCCGAGGGCACCCACGGCACGCAGCTTTTGCAGGTTTTCGAGCGCTGCCAGCGGATTGTATTGGCTGGCGAGGATCGATGCATAGGGGGCGACGACGGCGTTCTGGCCGAGACCGCGCTTGAGGCCAAGCGTCGGCACACCAAAGTTCGTGTACTGGTAGTTGAGGTTATGGTCGCGGGCATTGAACGCGGCTTCCGAAATCCCCCAGGGGATGTTCAGCCGGCGGCCATGGTTCATCTGCTCCTCGACGATCAGGTTGTTCGTCTGGTTCAGAATGCCACCCTGACGCTCCTGCATGACGAGCGGCGGCATCAGGTATTCGAACATCGAGCCCGACCAGGAGATCAGCGCGCCGCGCGCACCGATCGGCACGACCTGGCGGCCGAGGCGATACCAGTGCTCGGTCGGCAGATCGCCCTTGGCAATCGCAAAGAGGCTGGTCAGGCGGCATTCGGACGCCAGAAGGTCATAGCAGGCCTCATCGAGATCATTGCTCTCGACGCGGTAGCCGATCGATAGAAGACGGCGATCCTTGCGGTAGAGGAAGGTGAAATCCATCGAGAAGGCGAGCGTGCGGGCACGGTCGCGCAGCTGCGTCAGGCGCTGGCGCAGCGGCTCGATATTGGTCATGTCGAAGGTGGTATCGGCAATATGCGCTTCGCAGGCACCGACGAGCGATTCGGCCCAGCGGGTGACTTCCGTGCTCTGCGCGGAACTGACCTCATGGTCGAGATTGGAGGCGAGCTTCTGGATGTCGCGGGCAAGAACCGCAAGGTTGATGATGCGGATCGAGGCAAACTCGTGCTCGCGCTTGACGGCGGCGAGCGCATTGCCGAAGCCGATGATGCGCTCTTCCAGGCGCCGGCGCAGCGGGCGGACGGTCTTGCGGTCGTCCGGCAGTTCGTTCAGCACTTCCGACAGGATGCCGGCCACATCGCCGATGCCATCGAGCGAGGCCTGCAGATGCGCAGACGGCGCTTCCGCCCATTCGCGGCAGGCGGACGAGACGGCGATCAGATGGCCGGCAAGGTTGCCGCTGTCGACGGTCGAGACGTAACGGGGGCCGAGCGTCAAAAGGCTGTCGGTGTGATACCAGTTGAACAGGTGGCCGCGGAACTTGTCCATCTTCTCCACGGTCGCAACCGTGGCTTCGATGCGCTCCAGCGTATCCTGGAAGCTGATCCAGCCGAAATGACGGGCCGAGACGACGGAGAGCAGGTAGACGCCGATATTGGTGGGCGATGTGCGCTTGGCAACGATCGGCTCGGGCTTTTCCTGAAAATTGTCCGGCGGCAGGAAATGCTGGTCTTCGGTGACGAAGGATTCGTAATAGCGCCACGTCCGGCGCGAAATCTTGCGCAACTCGACCGAGACGGATTCCGGCACGAACAGGCGATCTTCGGTTTCCGCCGACTGGCTCACATACCAAGCCACCAGCGGAGAGACGACCCAGAGGATGACAAAGGGAATGCCGACGAGGAAGGCATTGTCATCCGGCAGGGCGGCAATCATCAGGGCCAGGACGGCGGCCACCGGCGCATGCCACATGGAGCGGTAGTAATCCTGCGGGCTGCCCTGTGCGGAGGACTGGATGCTGGCGGCGGTACGCCATTCCAGCATCTGCTTGCGGCTGACGAACAGGCGGTAGATCGAGCGCACGATGGCATCGATCATCCGGAAGGCGGAATCGGCGATGAAGACGATGCGGAGCGCGACCTGGGCATTGGCCGAGCGAATATCCGACCAGACCGAATAGAAATGGGCGCTGGGCACGATATCGGTCGAGCGCGGCACGATGCCGGTGATGAGCGAGAGGGTGGGCGCGACAAACAGCGAGAAGATGAGGAGGATCTGCCAGACGAGCGCGCCGAGCGGATCCATGAAATACCAGCCCAGTACCGAGGCGAAGAACCAGGCGATCGGGGTGAGCGAACGGCGCAGGTTATCGACCATCTTCCACCGGCCAAGCGCAGTGACGCCCCGCAGCGGATCGAGGATGTAGGGCAGGAGCTGCCAGTCGCCACGCGCCCAGCGATGCTGACGCGACACTTCCACCTCGTAGCGGGTGGGGAAATCCTCGACCAGTTCCACATCGGTAATGAGGGCGCAGCGGGCAAACGAGCCTTCCAGAAGGTCGTGGCTCAGCACCGCATTTTCCTCGATGCGGCCGCGAAGGGCCGTCTCGAACGCATCCACGTGGTAGAGGCCCTTGCCGGTGAACGAGCCTTCGCCGGTCAGGTCCTGGTAAACGTCGGATACGGTGAAGACATAAGGGTCGATGCCGCGGCTGACGGAATAGACGCGCTGGAAAACCGACGCATCCTTGCCCGTGGTGAGCGACGGCGTGACGCGCGGCTGCAGAAGCGCATAACCGTGAATGACGCGGCCCGTTTTCGGATCATGCACCGGCCGGTTGATCGGATGGTGCAGCTTGCCGACAAGCTTGGTTGCCGCATCGCGCATCAGGCGCGTATCGGCATCGAGCGTCATAACGTACTGGACGTTTTCGGGAACCGTGTTGGCGCCCTGCAGATAGGTCGTGTCCTTGTCGCCACGCAGCAAAAGGTTCAACTCGTGCAGCTTGCCGCGCTTGCGCTCCCAGCCCATCCACACCCCTTCGGAGGGGTTGTAGAGGCGACGGCGGTGAAGGAGGTAGAACCGCGTCCGGCCATCGAAGGCATAGCGATTGCTGAGCAGCGTAATCTCGCGGCGGGCATATTCCAGCACTTCGAGATCGGCATCGGTCTGCTCTACGGCGGAATCCTTCCAGTCGCTGAGCAGCGCGAAATAGATCTCGCCATGCGGGTTTGCGAGGTAGTGAACCTCGAGGTTACGCACCAGTTCATCCACCGTATCGCGGTTGTTGATGATGCACGGCACGGCCACCAGCGTGCGGGCATCCTCCGGGATGCCGTTCTTGAACTCGTAGCCGACGAGGCGCGAAGGCTTCACCACATAGGTGACCAGCGTATTGAAAAGGCCGGTTGCCCCTTCCGAAGCCGGAAGCGAAAACATCAGGAGGAAGAGCACGATGACCGGCCAGGACATGCCGGCATGGGCGAGGAACCCGCCGACAATGGCAAGCGCCAGGAAGGTCAGCAACAGAACCGGCACGGCAACTGAAAGCCAGTTCATCGACTGGATGGTGCGGGTGATACGCTGGCCGATGGTCGGCGTGTAACCGACCGCCTTTTCCAGTTCCGGCCGATACATGCCGGTCAGGAAGGCGCCGACATTGGCCTTGTGCGGATCGGGAACGGGGGCGCTGCGCGCCTCGTCGGCGAGCGCAATGGCGGCGCGCGCCACCTCGATCTCGCTCTTGCCGCAATAGCGGGCAAGCTTCTCGATGCGGTTGCGGTAGGAATTGCGCGAGCCGAAGTCGAGTTCGTTATAATCGCTCTGCGCCCGCAGAACCTGGTCGACAAGGCAGACTTCCTCGAACCAGACGCTCCATTCGGTGTCGTCGATCTCGCGCAGGCTCTTGATGATGTTGCCCATCGTCACGTTGCCGGAGGAGAGGCGGTTGTGTTCCGCCATCATCACTTCTTCGGTGTCGGTGCCGGCCTTTTCCAGTCGAGCTTCCAGCCAGGAGATGGCAAAACCTGAGGATTGCGAAGCATTGCGCAGGCGATAGAGGAACTGCGTGGCGAAGGTATTGTCGCTTGTCAGCGGCGCGATGCGCGCAAAAAGCTCACTGCAGGCGGCCTCGTCGTTGAGGCGGATCACTTCGTCGGCGGCTTCGTTCGCCTTCTGACGCATATGACGCGAGCGCTCGACGCGGATGGAAATGCGGCGCAGATTTTCAATCAGCACAAAGCGCATGAAGGACGGCAGCGCCCACAGCTCGCCGATTTCCAGCGACTGATGGACCTGAAACCCTTCCGTCATCGCCGTCAGATTGTCACGCGACAGACTGCTATGGGTGTGGGCGACATAAAGCCAGGCGAGCGCCAGAACGCGCGGGATCTCGATCGACCCAATCCGCATCGTCGGCAGCTGTTTGTAGAACTTGCGCGGGAAGTCACGGCGGACTTCCTGGATCGCTTCCTCGACGATGTAGTGGTTGTCGAGCAGCCATTCGGCCGCAGGCGTGATGGTCGCGCCGGCCTCCACATCCTTGGCCGTCGAGCGGTAGACCCTCAGGATCTCCTTCTCGTTTTCCTTGTGCCGCTCGCGAAAATCGAACGCCATGAAGCCCGGCAGCGACTGCACGCCGTCGCGTGCCAGAGCTTCGCCACAGGCGCGCAGATCCTCTGCGTTGAAATAGGTCGCGCGGATCGCCTCGTTATGGTCGATCTGCTTGCCTTCGGTTTCACGCGGGGTCGCGGCAGGCGTATTATGAAATGACATCGGGGCGGCTTCTAAGAATGAGTGGCACTGACTGAGGGAGGAAGACTTGGTCGGTTGAAACCGTCAAGCTTCGATCCGGTCCGGCTTGAGACGTGCGGAAAACAGGAGAGAGAAAGGCACCTGCCGCGCGCGTGCGGGGTGGCCTGAAACGCGAACGCAAGGGTAGAACCTGTTCACATGCTTCTCCAAAACTATCACCGCCCGGCTCTACCCCGCCAGGTCTGAATGAAACCTGAACGTAAACAGCCGGTTGGAAGACTAAAGGCGATGTATGATGCGCGCCACTCCACAAGACGCGATACATGCTGACGGCGTTAAGTCCGCAGGATGCAGTTGGTTCCATGACATCAACACTTGATGCTTTCAAGCATCATTGCGTCGCAAGGCGACCGCGCGGTCTAAAACCTTTATATGTGAGAGTCTGTCGGCGAAAAGGCACGGATTGAGGCCGTAAAGACGGGCCTATCCGTGCAGCCCTCACCGCATACCAAAAGGCCTCTTGCGCGCCTGAAATTTCAGGAGCGCAAGAGGCCGTGGCAAGGCGGGAGGAAACCGTGTTTAGTTGAAGAGGCCGAGAATACCGGCGGAAACGAAGATGAAGGCGGCGATGACGAGGGCACCGTTCAAATGCCGCAGAAGACGCTGGCGGCCTGCGGAAACGCCTGCGGTTTCGAGGCGGGGGCGGAAGGATACCGGATGATCAACATGGCTCATGCGTGTCTCTCCCTTGAACATCGTTGTTCATATTCGGTTAATGTATCTTAACTCTACGCAATTGGTAGAGATAATCTTCCCCGGCGGGCCAACGGGGCGAAATATCCTTCCAACGCCCACCCCTGCGGTCCCGCAAGCGACGAACGCCGGGGACTTCAGGCTCGGACCCAAGCAAAAGAGGAGAGACACTTGTCGGATATCGATGCGATTGTCGTGGGAGCCGGCGTGATCGGGCTTGCCGTCGCCCGTCAGCTTTCGAGAACCGGTCGATCGGTCCTGGTTCTGGAAGCCGAAGGCACTATTGGAACCGGCACCTCCTCGCGCAACAGCGAGGTGATCCATGCCGGGCTTTACTATCCGCAAGGTAGCCTAAAGGCGCGCCTCTGTGTTGAGGGGAGACAGCAGCTTTACGACTTTTGCCTCTCGCATGGCGTGGAGCATCGCCGCTGCGGCAAGCTGATCGTCGCGGCAGACGACACGGAAATTCCGCTTCTCGAAGGGTTGGCCCAGAAGGGCATCGCGAATGGCTGCAGCGACCTTCGCCTCCTGACGGCACGCCAGGCGCAGGCGCTGGAACCGGCGCTTGCCTGCCGGGGCGCCCTCCACTCCCCCTCGACCGGCATCATCGACAGCCATGGCTATATGCTGGCGCTGCGCGGCGATGCGGAAGATGCCGGCGCCGCATTTGCCTTCCATGCACCGCTTGTTTCGGCCCGGATCACGGCTCAAGGGTTTGTGGTTGGCGTCGGTGGGGCAGATCCGATGGAGATCTCGTGCGCCATGCTGGTCAATGCAGCCGGTCTTGCCGCCTCGCATGTTGCCGGCAACATCGCGGGGCTTGCCGCCTCGGCCGTGCCACCGACGCGGTTTGCCAAGGGCAATTACTTCATGCTGGCCGGACGGGCGCCGTTTCGCCACCTCATCTATCCGGCTCCGCATACCCATGGGCTCGGCGTCCACCTGACGCTGGATCTCGCCGGACAGGCACGGTTTGGCCCGGATGTGGAATGGATCGATGCGGTGGATTATGCCGTCGATCCTCAACGCCTGGAAGGCTTTGACGCGGCCATCCGGCGCTATTGGCCGGATCTGCCGGACGAGGTTCTCGCTCCCGGCTATGCCGGCATCCGCCCGAAAATCAGCGGGCCGGACGATCCGGCGCAGGATTTCCGGATTGACGGCCCCGAATTGCATGGCGTGCCGGGACTGGTCAACCTCTTCGGCATCGAAAGCCCGGGGCTCACCGCATCGCTTGCCATTGCAGCCGAGGTGGGAAAGCGGCTGATGCCGGAGCATGCACCCATCAACTGAGGGCCGTCAGGCCGGTGCGGCGTGACGCACCAGTGCCTTGATCGGCAGATGATCGGAGGCGGTGCGGGCAAGCGCCGTGTCATGCACGCGCACGCGCTCGATGAGGTCTGGACGGTTGCTCATGATGCGATCGAGCGCCAGAACCGGCAGGCGCGACGGAAAGCTTGGGACGGCGGCCGGCATGCCGCGAAAGATCGCAGACAGCGAGTTGAGCGAGGATCGATCCCCCAGCCGCCATTCGTTGAGATCCCCCATCAGGATCGTCGGCTGCTCGTCGCGGGCCGACAGAAGATCGAGGATCATGCGGGCCTGCTGCTGGCGCGAGCGGTTGAGCAGGCCCAGATGGGCCGCAATGACGCGCAGCACATGGCCGTCCTTCATCTCCAGTTCGGTCATCAGCGCCCCGCGCGGCTCAAGTCCCGGCAGCTTCACCTGATGCACGTCACGGACGACACCTTCACGAAAGAACAGCACATTGCCGTGCCAGCCATGGGCCTTGGAGACACCGGACAGCGGCACGGGGACAAGTCCTGTCTCACGCTCCATCCAGTTGAGATCAAGGAGCCCGCGCCGTTCGCCAAACCGCGTATCGGCCTCCTGCAGCGCCAGCACATCCGGGCCGATCTCGCGGATGACATGGGCGATGCGGGCCGGATCGAATTTCCCGTCGACGCCAACGCATTTGTGGACATTGTAAGAGGCGACCAGCAGGCCGCCCTCGTCGCGCGCAGACAGTTCCTCCTCACGCAGCTGATCGCGCTGCTTGCGATTGCGCAAGGAGGCAACGAGATTTGCCCGCAGGTTGGGATTGCCGGACTGTTTCATGCGCGGGCGGATGGTTTCTGCAATCGTTTCATAAGACCAGTATAGCGCCCGGGCCGACTGCTTCCAGTGGCTTTGTCAAAGATAGGGCGAGCCGAGCCAGAGGATGCGATCGAACAGGCGCCCGAGGAAGGGCCGCGCCTTCCATTGTTCCAGCGTCACCGGTTCGGCCGCCACCAGCAACCGCTCGATCCGTTCCTCGAGAGCGCCGGCAAAGGCGAGATCGAAGATTTCAAGATCAACCTCGAAATTGAGGCGCAGGGAGCGGGGGTCGATGTTGGACGAGCCGACATAGGCCCAGCGCCCATCCACCACCATCAGCTTGGAATGGTTGAACGGGCCGCTCGACCGCCAGAGACGGCAATCGCCCTTGAGGATCTGGTCGAACTGCGCCGTCATCGCCCGATCCACCAGCGTCAGATTGTTGGCGGCAGGCACGACGATATCGACGGCCACGCCCCGGCGGGCAGCGGTGGCAAGCGACGCGATGAGCTCGCGGTCGGGCAGAAAATAGGGCGAGACGATGCGGATCGAGGACCGGGCGACGGAAAAGGCACCCATCAGCATCTTGTGATTGGTCTCCACGCTGCGATCCGGACCGGAGGCGACGGTACGCACATGAACAGCACTGCCGGGTTCGCTGACCGGCGCCTCGATCCGCCAGGCTTCGCCAGAGAGGCGCTCGCCATTGGCAAAGCGCCAGTCTTCCCCGGCTACCGACAGAAGATCGGCAACAACAGGGCCTGTCAGGCGGAAATGCGTATCCATGGCATGGTCATCGCCGGAAATCTCCTGAGAGAAGGCCTCGCGGATGTTCATGCCACCGGTAAAGGCAACCGCGCCATCGACCACCATGATCTTGCGGTGGGTGCGAAGGTTAGCATAGGGCAGCCGCAGGCCCATGATGACATTGCCGTTGAACACATCGACCGTCACGCCGCCATCGCGCAACATGCCAAGCACGCTCGGCACCGAATAGCGTGCGCCGACCGCATCGATCAGAACCCGTACGCTCACGCCGCGCTTGACCGCATCGATCAATGCTTGCGCAAACCGCCGGCCAATGCGGTCGCGATCGAAAATATAGGTTTCGAGGATGACGCTGCGACGGGCCGTTTCAACGGCTGCCAGCATCGCGCCATAGGCCGCATCCCCCCCATCCAGCACCTCGATGCTGTTGCCGGTCGTCAGGAAATAGCGCGTGACGCGATCGCCCAGCGTCTTCATGGCAAGAAAGCGACGACCGAACTGCTCGGCGACCTTAGCATCGGTCGCATCATAGGATTCCAGATGGTCGAGAAACGCGTCTCCCAGCTTGGAGCGCTGGTGTCCGATGGCGCTGCGGCGAATGCGGTTGATGCCGGCAATCAGATAGAGAAACGCACCGATGATCGGCGACAGGAGGATGACGCCGACCCAGCCGATGGCCGAGCGCACCTCTTCCTTGGTCATGGTCACGTGGATCGCAGCCGTCGCCCCCATCACGACCGACAGGGTAAAGACGATATGCGGCCAATAGGTCGAAAGAAGATCCAGCATGGCGCCAGATATAGGCCTCTCCATCGCCGGTGCAATCACCCGCGATGGAGAGATGTCGGGGCATCACTGTGCGTCGAGCTGCGCCTTGAACTGGTCGAGTGACTTCTCGAGGATATCGAACATCTCGCTCACCTGCTCCTGCGTGATGATCATCGGCGGGCAGAGCGCCATGCTGTCGCCGATGGCGCGCAGGAAAAGTCCGTTTTCCTGCAGGACGGCCGCAAACTTCGGCCCGAGCTGGCCGGCGGCAAATCCTTCGCGCGGTGCAAGCTCCAGCGCGCCGAGCAGCCCGATGCCCCGCGCCTCGATGGCGAGCGAATGGGCTTCCAGCGCCTTCAGCCGCTTGAGGAACAGGGGGCTGAGTGCCCGGACATTGCCGACCAGATCGCGCTCTTCGATGATGGCGAGATTTTCCAGCGCCACGGCTGCGGCAACCGGGTGGCCGGAGCCGGTATAGCCATGGCCGAAGGTGCCGATCCGGCCGGATTCCTCGGCGATCGGGGCATAGACGCGCTCGTTGATGAGGAGGGCCGAAATCGGCTGGTAGGACGAGGAGAGCTGCTTGGAAAGCGTGATGAAATCCGGCTGGAGGTCAAAGGTGGTGGTGCCGAACATGTTGCCGGTGCGCCCGAACCCGCAGATGACTTCATCGGCGATGAACAGGATATCATGCTTCTTCAGCACGGCCTGGATGGCTTCCCAGTAGCCCGGTGGCGGCACGATGACGCCCCCGGCACCCATCACGGGCTCGCCAATGAACGCGGCGACCGTCTCCGGACCCTCGTGCTGGATAAGCGCCTCCAGATCGGCAGCGCAGCGTGCAACGAAGGCCGCCTCATCCTCGCCTTCGGCGGCAAAGACGCGGAAATGCGGGCAGGTGGTGTGCAGGATGCCGGAGAGCGGCAGATCGAATGAGCGGTGATTGTTGGGCAGGCCCGTCAGGCTGGCGCTGGCGACCGTCACACCGTGATAGCCCTTGACCCGCGAAATGATCTTCTTCTTTTCCGGCTTGCCGAGCGCGTTCGAGCGATACCAGATCATCTTGATCGCGGTATCGTTCGCTTCGGATCCCGAATTGGTAAAATAGGCTTTCGACATCGGCACCGGCGCCATCTGGATCAGCTTTTCGGCAAGATCGACGGAGGGTCCATGGGTGCGGGCGGTGAACGTGTGGTAGTAGGGCAGCTTCTCCATCTGCCGGGCGGCCGCATCGACCAGCCGCCGTTCGCCAAAGCCGACCGCCACGCTCCACAGCCCCGCCATGCCCTCGATATAGCGCTTGCCATTGGCATCGAAGACGTGGATGCCCTCGCCGCGTTCGATGACCAGCGCGCCATCGCGCTCCAGCGCCTTGGCATTGGTATAGGAATGCAGCTGATAGGCCTTGTCACGGCCTTCGATGGAATTCGGCTGGATGCTCATGCTCGGTCCCCGCGATGATGAAACAGAAATTCTGCGATCTGCGATCGCAAATATCATTGATGGCGCGCCAAGGAAAGACGCCTGCTGCGCCGGCTGTACAAGAATTCCCACGCGACGTGGTGGCGGGGTGGAGCCTGGGGTGTACGCCGTGCCCGCATGCAAGCACGGCGCTCAGCAACAGCGGTAAAAAAGCTTAGAGCCTGCCGCCCATGGCGACAACCGGCGGCTCGGCTTCCGGCGGAATGGGGCTGCGATAGGACTGGCCCTTCAGCCGTCGCTTGAGGTCGGCGGCTGCGGCTTCGCGCAGTTGCTCGCTCTCGAGCGCCGCAAGTCCGGTCGCGGCCATCACCTTGGCGGTGGTGACCATGGCCTTGTGGGCAAGCGGGCTCTTGCCCTGCGCCACGACCTGCCAGGTGTGCAGCTGGGTGCCGATGGCAAGCGAGGGACCATAGGCCTGCACCGTCGGCACGACCCAGCTCACATCCGCCACATCGGTGGAACCGCCCATCTGGCGCACCTCGTTGTGCCGCGGCAGGATGAAATCGGCGAGCGGCACGTCGCGCTCGTCCAGCCGTTCCTGCGCCCAGCTTGCGGAAATGTCCTCCGGCGTCAGCGTCGCGCGGATCTGTTCGGCAAAGGCGCGATCCGCGTCATCGAAGTCCGGAGCGCCGATGCTTTCCCAGACATCCTGCATGGTCTCCATCAGCGGCGTGTTGACGATGAGGTTGGAGACACCGGACAGGATGGCGCTTTTCACCTTCGTCTCGGTCATCAAGGCGGCCCCTTCGGCCACTTTCTTCACCCGCTCGATCAGCGAGAAGAGCCCTGCCAGTTCCGGTGCGCGCACCACGTAGCGTACCTTGGCATGCGCCTGCACGACGTTCGGGGAAATGCCGCCGGCATCCAGAAGCGCATAATGGATGCGGCAATCCTGCTGCATGTGTTCGCGCAGATAGTTGACGCCGACGCTCATCAGTTCCACCGCATCGAGCGCGCTGCGGCCAAGCTCCGGGCTTGCGGCGGCATGGGAAGCGCGGCCGGTGAAGGTGAAGTCGATCCGGCAATTGGCAAGCGAGGTTTCCCGCTGGACACCGGCAAAATTGCTCGGATGCCAGCAGATGGCGATATCGACATCGGAAAATGCCCCGGCGCGCACCATGAAGGCCTTGGCGGCACCACCCTCTTCCGCCGGGCAGCCGTAATAGCGCACCCGCCCAGGCGTGCCGGTCGCCTCCAGCCAGTCCTTCAGCGCCGTTGCCGCCAGAAGCGATGCGGAGCCCAAGAGGTTATGACCGCAGCCATGGCCGTTGGCGCCGGCCTCCAGCGGATCGTGATGCGTCACGCCCGCCTTCTGGCTGAGGCCGGCCAGTGCGTCGAATTCTCCGAGAAAGGCGATCACCGGACCGCCCGTTCCCGCCTCGCCGATCAGCGCCGTTGGAATGCCGGCGATGTTTTCGGTGATGGCAAACCCTTGCGCTTCCAGCATTTCCCGGTGCGCGGCGGCGGATTCAACTTCCATGTAGCAGGTTTCAGGCGTTGCCCAGATCCGGTCGCTCAGCTCCGTGAACACCTCCCTCTTTCTGTCGATGGCCTCGAAGATGTGCGGGAGATTGCTGTTCATGGACATGGAATTCACCTGACTGCGATACGAATTGCGCAAAGCCTAGCGCAGCGCCGAAAGAATGCAAACCCTTGGCCCTGGCCTCAATCGCGCCAGCTCTTCGTCTCAAGGGCCTTTTCCAGTCGTTTCCACGCGCCGTCCTCCGGCAGGCCGATGCGCAGGCAAACCGGCCGTGCGGCAAAGGCACGAACGAGAATGCCGCCACCTCCCAGATGCGCAAAGATCGCCGGCGCCTTGGCATGCTTCAGATAGCGAAACAGCGTTGTGCCACCGCAGACAGGAAGGTCAGCCGCCGCAAGCAGCGCATCAAGGCGCGCAGCATCCGCGGCAAGTCGGGCCCGCATGGCAGTCTGCCAGTCCCTGTCCGCCAGCGCCTGAAGCCCGATGGAGAGCGTTGGCCCCGGAATGGCCCAGGGACCGAGACGGGCGGCGAGTTTTTGCGCAATGGCAACCGGGGCGACGGCAAAGCCTAGCCGCACGCCCGCCAGACCATAGAATTTGCCGAAGGAGCGCAAAACGACAAGCCCGTCATGCACGGCACCGGCCACGCTTTCGTCCGGCTCGATCACCTCCATGAAGGCTTCGTCCACCACCAGAAGCCCGCCCTTTGCCGCCATGTGGCGGGAAAGGGCCAGAAGATCGGCCGCGCCGACAAGCCGTCCATCCGGATTGTTGGGATTGACGACCACGGCGAGATCGGCGTCGAACAGCGCCTCGAACGCCTCCACCTCAAGGGTTTCGAAACCGGACAGCTTGGCCATGCGCGCATGTTCGCCATAGGTGGGCGAAAGGATCGCCGCCCGACGGCCTGCCCCGGACAGCGTGCCGAAAACCGCCTCGATGACCAGCGGCAGCAGGATATGCGTGCCGGGTGCCGCCGCCAGATGCTCCGCTGAAGGGGCGCCATAGGCGGTGGCGGCAAGATGCTTCAGGCGCGCCAGATCGTCGGGCTCCGGCAGGCGGGAGAAAGCGGTGGCGGGGATGGGCGAATAGGCATATGGGTGCGGGTTGATGCCGGTGGACAGATCGATCCACGGCTTTGGCGCCCGCGGAAACTGCAAGCCGGCGCGCGCCAGATTGCCGCCATGATCGATCGCCTGCCGCGCCTCGACATCGTCCATCTGCGGCTGCACTTTCGTCTGCCCCTCTTGCCGATCCTGGTCCATGGCTTTTTCTCTCGCCTTTCTCGCTCTGCTTATTGAACGGCTTGTCGGCTATCCGCAATGGCTGGTGGATCGACTAGGCCATCCGGTCATCTGGATCGGCGCCCTGATCAGCCGGCTGGAAAAGCGGTTGAACGATCTGCAATTGCCCTTCGCCACGCGCAAGCGCAACGGCATTTTTGCCTTCGTGATTCTGCTTATCGCCGCTGTTCTGCCAGCGCTTCTCCTCGAAAGCGTATTGGCGTGGCTGCCGCTCGGCCTCATCGTCACGGCCCTCCTCTCCTCCAGCCTGCTTGCCCAGAAAAGCCTGGAGGAGCATGTGCGCGCCGTGGCCGATGCGCTGGAGACGGGCGGGCTCGATCAGGGCCGCAAGGCCGTGTCTATGATTGTCGGGCGCGATCCCGATCAACTGGACGAGGCTGCTGTCTGCCGCGCGGCCATCGAAAGCCTTGCCGAAAACTTTTCCGATGGCGTCACGGCCCCTGCCTTCTGGCTTGGCGTCGGCGGGCTTGCCGGTTGCAGCGCCTACAAGGCGACCAATACGGCCGACAGCATGATCGGCCATCTCAATGCCCGCTACAGCGCCTATGGCTGGGCGGCCGCCCGGTTCGATGATCTCATCAACCTGCCCGCCTCGCGCCTGACGGCGATGCTGTTTATCGCAGCCGCGGCCCTTCTGCCGGATGCTTCGGCGAAAGCGGCCTGGGCGGCGGTGCGGCGCGATGCGCGCCACCACAAATCGCCCAATGCCGGCTGGCCAGAGGCGGCCATGGCCGGCGCGCTGGGCCTTGCCCTTGCCGGCCCCCGTGTCTATGGCGGCGTCCTCGTCGAGGATCACGTGATGGGAGAGGGCGGACGGCGCGATGCAACCAGTATCGATATTCGCCATGCGCTGTCGGTTGCGCGCATCGCGGACCTGTTGCTGATCATCCTCTTCGGCCTGATCGCCGTTGCCCTTACCGTGCAAGGCTGATGAGGAGATCAAGATCGAGATGCCGCTCGAGATGGGCGGCAAGGCGATCGAGCACATCCTCGACACCCTGTTCATAATCAAGCCGCGTTTCGTTGCCGCCAAGCCGCGTCAGCCATGACGAGCGTTGGCGATCATCGGCAAACAGGCCGTGGACATAGGTGCCGCTGACCAGGCCATCGGCCGAGGAAGCCCCCTCCGGCGCGCCACCGATCAGGGCAAACGGGCGGGCGCGATCAGCTCCGCTTGTCTCGCCCACATGCATTTCATAGCCGGCAAAGGAGTGACCGTCCGCCGTCTCTCCCGAGACGGCGGTGAGATGCTTTTGCCCGGTGAGCCGGGTTTCCACGTCCAGAAGCCCGAGCCCGTGTTCGACGGCACCGGCCGGACCTTCGATGCCATCGGGATCCGCCACGAGACGGCCGAGCATCTGGTATCCGCCACAAAGGCCGAGCACCGGCTTGCCACGCCTTCGATGCGCGGCAATGTCCGTGTCCAATCCCGCCTGCTTCAACACCTTAAGATCGGCAATCGTCGCCTTGGAGCCAAGCAGCAGCACGAGATCGGTATCGGCCGGCAGCACTTCTCCGGGTCTTATCCGCACAAGCTCTACTTCCGGCTCGGCGTCCAGCGGATCGAGATCGTCGAAATTGGAAACATGCGGCAGGATCGGCACGGCAATGCGGAGTTTGGCGCCGGCCTTTGCGGCAGGTTTAGATTGAAGCGCCAGCGCATCCTCGGCCGGAAGCCTTATGGCTTCGGCAAAATGCGGCAGGAGGCCGATGGGCGCCCAGCCGGTAAAGCCCTCGATCATCGTCATGCCCTCGGCAAACAGCGTCGGATCGCCGCGAAAGCGGTTGACGATGAAGGCGCGGATCATCGCCGCATCATCGGGCTCCAGCACCAGTTTCGTGCCGGCAAGGCTTGCGATGACGCCGCCGCGATCGATATCGCCGATCAGCACGACCGGCACATCTGCTGCCCGCGCAAAGCCCATATTGGCAATATCGTTGCGCCGCAGATTGACCTCCGAGGCGCTGCCGGCCCCTTCCACCAGAACCAGATCGGCTTGCTGCTTCAGGCGGGAAAAACTGTCGAGCACCAGCGGCATCAGGCCCGCCTTGATCTCCTGGTATTCGGCAGCCCTGGCATTGCCGACCACCCTTCCCTGCACCACCAGCTGGGCGCCGACTTCGCTCTGGGGTTTGAGCAGCACCGGGTTCATGTGGACCGACAAAGGCGCTCGCGCCGCCCGCGCCTGCAGCGCCTGCGCCCGGCCGATTTCACCGCCATCGGCCGTCACGGCGGCATTGTTCGACATGTTCTGCGGCTTGAATGGCAGGACGCGAAGCCCGCGCAGCGTAAAGGCGCGCGCAAGACCTGCCACCACCAGCGACTTGCCGACATCAGACCCGGTGCCCTGAAACATCAATGCCCTGGCAGGCGGCTTCTGCGTCATCAGAACTCGATCCCGGCCTGCGCCTTCACGCCGGCCTTGAAATGATGTTTCACCAGCGTCATCTCCGTCACCATATCGGCCGCCTCGATCAGCGCCGGCTTGGCATTGCGGCCGGTGACGATGACATGCAGATCCGGCCGGCGCGCGACAAGATCCGCGATCACCCGTTCAAGATCGAGATAGTCGTAGCGCAGCGCGATATTCAGCTCGTCGAGGATCAGCAAGCCGACATCCGGCTCGCCCATCATCTCCAGCGCCTTCTCCCAGGCCCGTTCGGCAGCAGCCACGTCCTGCTTCAGATTCTGCGTGTCCCAGGTAAAGCCCTCGCCCATCGTGTGCCAGATCATCTGATCCCCAAATGCCTGCAGCGCCACGCGCTCTCCCGTATCCCAGGCGCCCTTGATGAACTGCACCACGGCAACCTTTCTGCCATGGCCGAGCATGCGCAGCGCAAGCCCGAAGGCGGCCGTCGACTTGCCCTTGCCCGGACCGGTGTTGACGATCAGCAGCCCCTTCTCGATCGTCTTTTCCGCCACTTCCGCATCCTGCACGGCCTTGCGATTTTCCATCTTGCGGCGGTGGCGCTCGGCCTCGTTTTCGTCGATTTCCTTCATCGGGCACTCCTGGCGCTTTCCTGGGGAGCGGGACTATAGTCGAACCGCGCCCCCCGGCAATGCCTTGCCTGCCGCCATTGACACACAAGCGGCTAAGCGCATAGTGACAGGGACAACGGTCTTTTCCCGGCAACGGGGAAAGCTAAGAGGGAACGTGGTGCGGCAGTTCTTGCCTAAACCACGGCTGCCCCCGCAACTGTAAGCGGGTAGTCCGGCGCATCAGGCCACTGAAGACATCTTCGGGAAGGCGGCGCACGGGCGACGATCCGCGAGCCAGGAGACCTGCCGTTGACGATGTGACGATCCAGCCGGGCGGGGTGCTCCGGCACGGATGATCTGTTGACGAGCATGCCGGATACGCCGCGCAGGCTTGCACCCCGTTACGGTTTGCACGCGCGGGGTTACCAGGTGGATTTATCGAGACAGACGGACGACAAGACAACCGAAGCGCCGGTGGCCAACGCTTGCCCCGTTGTCGTCTTCGTCTGCGAAACCTGCCGCAGAGCCACGCAGGACCCGATGGCGCCCCGCGAGGGTGCCGTTCTGGCGCAAAGCATCAGTGACCATCACGAGCCCGGTATCGAAGTGAAGAGCGTTGCCTGCCTTGCCAATTGCAAGCGGGGCTTGAGCGCCACGATCCAGAGCAGCAGTGGCTGGAGCTATGTGTTCGGCGATCTGACGACCGAAAGCGGCGCCGATCTTCTCCTCGGCGCGCGCCTGCTTGCCGGTTCAATCGATGGGCTGATGCCGTGGAAAGGGCGCCCCGACAGCCTGAAGCGCGGCATGATTGCCCGCATTCCCCCCTTTGCGCACCCGCAATCCCAGAACCAGAAGCCTTGAAGGACGATCCCATGACCTCTTCCCTCGCCCGCATTCCCTGCACGGTTGTCACCGGCTTTCTCGGCGCCGGCAAAACCACGCTGCTTTCCCAGGCGCTGCAGAACATCAAGGGCAAGCGGCTTGCCATCATCGTAAACGAGTTCGGTGATGTCGGCATCGATGGCGAGATCCTGAAAAGCTGCGGCATCGAAAACTGCCCCGAAGACAATATCATCGAGCTGGCGAACGGCTGCATCTGCTGCACGGTGGCCGATGATTTCGTGCCGGCCATCGACCGCATTCTGGCGATGGAACCGAAGGTGGATCATATCCTCATCGAAACCTCCGGCCTTGCACTGCCGAAGCCGTTGATCCAGGCCTTCCAGTGGCCGAGCGTGAAAAGCCGCGTGACGGTAGATGGCGTGATCGCCGTCGTGGATGGGCTCGCCCTGGCGGAAGGCCGCGTGGCCGACGACATGGAGGCGCTGGCCGCCCAGCGGGTGAGTGACGAGGCACTCGACCATGACGATCCCGTCGAGGAGGTGTTTGAAGACCAGATCGCCTGCGCCGATCTCGTGATCCTCACCAAGGCCGATCTTCTGTCGGCCGCCGATCTGGACAAGGCCCGCGCCCATGTGAGCGCCCACCTGCCGCGCGCCGTGCATATCGTCAATTCAGAGAAGGGCGCGGTCGATCCAGCCGTGTTCATCGGCCTTGGCCTTGCCGTCGAAGACGACATCGAGAACCGCAAGACGCATCACGATGACGAACTGGACCACGAGCACGACGATTTCGACAGCTTTGTCCTTGATATCGCAGCGATTGCCGATCCCGAAAGCCTCAGCCGGCGCATTGCCGATGTGACGGCAGCCGAAAAGGTGTTGCGCATCAAGGGCTATGTGGAGGTTGAGGGCAAGCCGATGCGGCTTCTGGTGCAGGCTGTCGGCCCGCGCGTGAACCATTATTTCGACCGCGCCTGGACGGTCGGCGAAGATCGCCGTTCGCGCCTCGTCGTCATCGGTGAAAAGGGCATCGATGCTGCCCGCATCGAAAAGATCCTGGCCGCCTGATGCATATCCTTGCCACCACATCCTCGTCGCTCGACGATCTGATCGAACCGGTCGATCTCAACCAGACGCGGGGCGATGTGGTGGTGCTGTCATTTTCCGACAGCGACCTGAACGGCATGGCATCGGCCTGGGACCGGCTGTCGCGCAACGACCTTTCCTTGCGCCTTGCTCCGCTTTCGGACCTGCGCCACCCGATGTCGGTCGATCTGTGGATCGACAAGGTGGCCCGCCACGCCCGCGTGCTGATGGTGCGTATTCTGGGCGGCTATGACCGCTGGCGCTACGGGGTGGAAGAACTGTCGCATCTGGCGCGCCGGAACAACATTCCCCTCATTCTCCTGCCCGGCGAATGCAGCGAGACCGACGACCGCTTGACCGCCGCCTCTACCCTTGCCCCGGACGAGAATGCAGGCTTCCTTTCGTTTTTCCGCGAAGGCGGGCCGGACAATCTCGACCGGCTGGCCACAAGTCTTTTCGCCCTGGCGAATGGTCAACGGGATGTACGGCCAGTGGCCGAGGCCGTGCCAAGACTTGGCTTTTACCGGCCCGGCCACGGTGTCGTCTCCCTTCCAGAGGCACTGGAGGGTTTTGCGGGCAAAAAGGTCCTGCCGCTGCTGTTTTATCGCTCGATGCTGCTGTCGGCTGATGTCGCGCCCATCGATGCGCTCTCTGCGGCGCTTGCCGCACGCGGTTATGCGCCACTTCCGGTCTTCGTGCCGGGCTTGAAGGACTTTGCAACCCTCTCCTTCCTCGAAAAGCAGTTCGCTGCCCTTCACCCGCCGGCCCTCATCACCGCGACAGCCTTTGCAAGCCAGGCGGAACTGGCGGGCGAAACGCTGTTTGACCGGCTGGACGTGCCGGTCTTTCAGGCCGTCATCGCCACGACACGACGCGAAGCCTGGGAAGCAAGCCGGCGCGGACTTGGGCCGTCGGATCTCGCCATGCATGTCGTGCTGCCGGAACTCGATGGTCGCATCCTTGCCGGCACCCTCTCATTCAAGGCGGAACGCAGCGGCGATAGCGCCTATGGTTTTGCAGGCTTTGCCAATCGGCCTGAACCGGACCGGGTGGAGGCAGTGGCAGACCGGATCGCCCGGCATCTGGCGCTCCAGGAAACACCCCGTGCCGAGCGCCGGATCACCATCCTGATGCCGGATTATCCCGGCGCTGCCGGCCGCACCGGCTATGCCGTCGGCCTCGATGTGCCCGAAAGCGTTCGACAGATCCTCATTCAGTTAGCCGAGCAAGGATATGGCGTCACCGGTATTCCGGACACGGCGAAGGCGCTGATGGACCGGGTTCTGACAGGCGCGCATCATTTTTCCGACGCCGAGTATGAAGACTATTTCGCCCGCCTGCCGGACCAGGCGAGAGATGCCGTTGCCGCCACCTGGGGTGGACCGCAGGCGGATGACGCGTTTGGTCCGGACGGTTTTTCCTTCCGCGCCGCCCGTTTCGGCAATGTCACGGTGGCGCTTGCGCCGGATCGTGGCCGGGAAGCCGACCGGCGCACCGATTACCATGATCCCGCCCGTCCGCCCCGTCACGCGCTGATGGCCTTTGGCGCTTGGATGCAGCGGGAATGCCATGCCATCCTGCATATGGGCGCCCATGGCACGCTGGAATGGCTGCCCGGCAAGACCGTGGCGCTGACGGACAGCTGCTTTCCCGAGCTCGTCACGGGCCAATTGCCGGTGATCTATCCCTTCATCGTCTCCAATCCAGGCGAAGCCGCCATTGCCAAGCGGCGCATTGCCGCCGTCACGCTCGGCCACCTGCCGCCGATCCTCACCGAGGCCGGGCTGTCGGAGGCGCAGCAGAGGCTGGAGCTTCTGGTCGATGAATATGCGCAGGCCGACGGTCTCGACCGCCGCCGCCGCGACCGGCTGGCAAAACTGATTCTCGAAGCGGCGGAGGAAACCGGCCTGGCCGGCGAAGCAGGCGTGTCCGAGGTTGATGATCCCGATACGGCGCTGTCACGCATCGACGCCTTTCTCTGCGATCTGAAGGATTTTGCCATCAAGGATGGCCAGCATGTCTTCGGCCACAGCGATGACCGCGAGACTGACCCTGCGCGGCTCGAAAGTGCCCGATGCGAACGCGAGAGCCTGATCGCCGCACTGGATGGTCGCCACATTCGCCCTGGGCCTTCCGGCGCGCCGGCGCGGGCACGCCGCGACGTGCTGCCGACCGGCCGCAATCTCTACGCCTCAGACCCGCGCACCATGCCGACGCCGACGGCCTTCGAGCTTGGCCGGCTTGCCGCCGACGAGGTGATCCGCCGCTACATGCAGGACCATGGCGACTGGCCGAAAAACATCGTCATCGATCTCTGGGGCAGCGCCACGCTTCGAAGCGGCGGTGAAGAGGTGGCGCAGGGTCTGGCGCTGATGGGTGCACGCCCGGTGCAGGACCCCGCGACGGGACGCGTCACCGGCATCGAAGTTCTGCCGCCGGCAAGCCTCGGACGACCGCGGGTCGACGTCACTTTCCGCATTTCCGGTCTTTTCCGCGACATGTTTCCCGCCCTCATCGCGCTTGTCGATGCAGCGGTCAGGGCCATTTCCGCGCGCTCCGATGAAGCGGACGGCGACAATCCGCTGGCGGAAGCAAGTCTGGCGGGCGGTGCAGCCCCTGCCCGCATTTTCGGCTCCGCCCCCGGCACCTATGGTTCAGGCATCGAAGAACAGCTTTCCGCAGGCGATTGGGAGAGACGCGAGGATCTCGGCCGCGCCTATCTTGCCATGGCAAGCCACACCTTTGGCGGGCCTGATGGCGAGGAACGGGAAGCCGGCGCGCTGTTTGAAGAGCGCGTCCGGCACGCCGATCTTCTCGTCCACACCGGCGACGATCCCGGCCGCGACCTGCTCGACGGCTCCGGCGATGTTGCCTTTATCGGCGGCTTTGCGGCAGCCGTTGCAGCACTTGGTAGCAAGGCGGATGTGATTGCGCTCGATACCACGGATCCCGAGCGGCCCCGCGCCCGCTCGGTGACGGAAGCGGTCACCCGCGTGGTGCGCGCGCGTGCCGTCAATCCGCGCTTCATTGCCGGCCAGATGCGCCACGGCCCACGCGGGGCAGCCGAATTCGCCGAGACCGTGGATCGGCTTGTCGGCTTTGCCGAAACCACTGGAGCGGTTCCGCAAGGGCTGATCGAGGCCGTCTACGAGGCCTATGTGGCCGACGAGAAGGTGCGCGATTTCGTGCTCGATCAGAACCCGGAAGCAGCCGGCGCGATTGCCGACCGGCTGATGTCGGCGCGCCGCCGCGGCCTCTGGCAGCCGCGCCGCAATTCGGTCGATCGCGAACTGGAAGCCCTGCGTGGTTTTGCCCGGGAAAGGCAGCGCCGATGACGACGGTACCAGCCACCTCTCCTGCACCCTCTTCTTCCTTTGCGCCGCTCTCTCTCCTGGCACGCGGCGCCTGCCCGGCGCTGTCGGCCCCGATGCAAACCGGCGACGGGCTATTGACCCGCGTGGCGCTGGCAGCCCCGATAGGCCCCGGCAACCTCTCAAGCCTTTGCGATCTCTCCCGCCGCCACGGCAACGGTATCCTCGATGTGACCGCGCGTGGAAACCTGCAGATCCGCGGGCTGGACCATCAATCCGCCGTCGATCTGGAACGGGCGGTGCGCGATCTGCCGCTGCCGCTTCGCGAGGGGCTGGCGGTGGAATGGTCGCCGCTTGCCGGAGAGGATGGCAGCGAGATTGCCGATCCGCGTCCGCTCGGAGAGGCCATCATTGCCCGTGCCCGGCTGCTCTCCGGACAGCTTGCACCGAAACTGTCGGTGGTGGTCGAGGGTGGTGGGGCGATTCGGCTCGATCATCTGCTGGCCGATATCCGGCTGACGGCGGATCGCCAGCACGGCACCCTCTTCTGGGGCCTGACGCTCGGTGGCACGGCAGGCAGCGGCCGCAGGCTGGGGCTGGTGGCCGACAATGAGGCCGCAGACCTTGTCGAAGAACTTCTGCAGCATCTGGCCCGGCTTGGCCCGAAGGCACGCGGCCGCGATATCGATCCTGCGCATCTGGCCCAACTGGACCGTTTGCGACCGGTGCCCGCAACCGCATTTAAGGTCCCGGCGCCGACCGCCCCGTTCGGGGTTTTCGCTGTTTCCGAAGGGCTCTCTGCCCTGCACATCGCGCTGCCCTTCGGGCAGATGGAGGCGGCGCGGCTTGCGGCCCTGTCAGAGGTTTCTGCCAAGGCGGGCATCCTGTGGCTCAAACCTGCTCCGGATCACGCTCTTGTCCTTACCGGACCGCAACAGGCTTGCGCCGACGTTCTCGCCCATGCGGAAAAATTGGGCTTCATCAGCTGCGGCGGCGATCCGCTTGCTGAAATTTCCGCCTGCCCCGGCCAGCCCTCCTGCCGCTCCGGCCGCTATGCCACGCATGAGACCGGCCGCTTTGCCGCAAGCAAAGCCTCAGTCTTGCTGGATGGCTCCATTCGCCTGCATCTTTCCGGCTGCGCCAAAGGCTGCGCCCATCCCGGGGTCGCCACCCTGACATTCGTGGGCTCGGATGCGGGCACGCATCTTGTCTTTGAGGGCAAAACCTCCGATACCCCGCTCAAAACCCTTGTCCCGCACACGGAAACCGCAGCCCTTGCCGTGCTCGACCGGCTGGTGCGTCTCAAGCGCCAGCCCACCGAGACGAGCCGCGACTGTCTGGCCCGCCTGGGTCCGCGAGCGATTGCGGCGGCGCTTTCTGAAGGTAGATGATGACTGACTACGACTACATTCGCGATGGCGATGCGATCTACGCCAAATCCTTCGCCATTATCCGCGAGGAAGCCGATCTTTCGCCCTTCTCGCCAGACGAGGCAGACGTCGCGATCCGCATGATCCATGCCTGCGGGCTGGTGGAGGCGGCACAGAACTTCCGTTTTTCACCGACCTTCGTTGAGGCAGCGCGCGGCGCTCTTTCTGCCGGACGTCCGATCTTCTGCGATGCGCAGATGGTGGCCCACGGCGTGACGCGCGCCCGCCTTGCCAATAGGAACGAGGTGATCTGCACGCTGCGCGATCCGCAAACGCCCGAGATTGCGAAGCGCATCGGCAATACGCGCTCGGCGGCGGCACTCGAACTCTGGGTAGAGCAGCTGGAGGGCGCGATCGTTGCCATCGGCAATGCCCCGACGGCGCTCTTCTATCTGCTGGAAATGCTGGATCGCGGCTGCCCGCGCCCGGCTGCCATCATCGGCATGCCCGTCGGCTTCGTCGGCGCTGCCGAAAGCAAGGATGCGCTTGCCGAACACAAGCTCGGCATCCCTTATGCCATCGTGAAGGGCCGTATGGGCGGCTCGGCCATGACGGCTGCTGCCGTCAATGCTCTGGCGAGGGCCGGGCTTTGAGCGAGATACAACGCGGAAAACTGATCGGCGTCGGCACCGGACCCGGTGACCCGGACCTGTTGACCCTGAAAGCGGTAAAGGCGCTCGCGGCGGCCGACGTGGTCGCCTTCTTTGCCAAGCGCGGCGCCCGCGGCAATGGCCGCACCATCGTCGATGCGCATATGCGCGCCGGCATCATCGAACTGCCGCTCGTCTATCCGGTGACCGTGGAAGAGCACAAGGACAGCGATGTCTACAAGAGCGCCATCGACGGCTTCTTTGACGAATCGGCAGCCCGGATTGCCGTGCACCTTGAGGCGGGGCGGACGGTTGCTGTGCTGAGCGAAGGCGATCCGCTGTTTTACGGCTCCTACATGCACCTGCACCTGCGGCTTGCGCTGCATTTTCCGGCCGAAGTCATTCCCGGCGTTACCGCCATGTCCGGCTGCTGGTCGATGGCCAACCTGCCGCTGGTGCAGGGCGACGACATTTTGAGCGTGCTGCCCGGCACCCTTTCGGAAGAGGTGCTGGCACAAAGGCTTGGCGGCACCGATGGCGCCGTCATCATGAAGGTCGGCCGCAACCTGCCCAAGATCCGCCGCGCGCTTTCCTTGGTCGGCAAGCTCGATGGTGCGGTCTATGTGGAGCGTGGCACCATGGCAAACGGCGCCGTCATCCCGCTTGTCGCGCGCGACGAAAGCCCGGCCCCGTATTTTTCGCTGGTGCTGGTACCCGGCTGGAAGGGACGGCCATGAGCGAGACGCCTGCTCTGGACATGACCGGCCGGCTCACCGTCGTCGGCCTTGGGCCGGGAAGCCCGCTGCAGATAAGCCCTGAAGCACTGTCTGCCGTTGAACAGGCAACCGATTTTTTCGGTTACGGCCCCTATGTCGAACGTCTTGCGCTGAAAGCCCACCAGCGCCGGCACGCCTCCGACAATCGCGAGGAGATTTCGCGCGCGGCAGCCGCGCTTGAGCTTGCCGCACGCGGCGGACAGGTTTGCGTCGTCTCCGGCGGCGATGCCGGTGTGTTTGCCATGGCAGCCGCCGTCTGCGAGGCCATGGAAACGGGACCTGAGACCTGGCGGCGGGTGGATTTTTCCGTCGTGCCCGGCATTACGGCCATGCTGGCGGTTGCGGCAAAAGCCGGTGCGCCGCTCGGCCATGATTTTTGCGCCATCTCGCTGTCCGACAATCTGAAGCCCTGGAGCATCATCGAAAAGCGGCTGGTTGCCGCTGCAGAAGCCGGCTTCGTGATGGCCTTCTACAATCCCGTCAGTAAGGCGCGGCCGCACCAGCTCGGTGACGCATTCGATATATTGCGCCAACATCTGCCCGGCACTGTGCCTGTCATCTTTGGCCGTGCGGCGGGAAGACCCGACGAAAGAATCCGCATTGAGACGCTGGCGGATGCGCGATCCGACATGGCAGACATGGCCACCTGCATCATTGTCGGCTCGGTGGAAACCCGTCTGATTGCTCGCGAAGGCAAGGCGCCGCTTGTCTATTCGCCGCGCAGCTGGTCGGCAGGAAAGGCCTGAGCGACATGGTCGACAAGCGCCTCCACCGTCTGGAAGGAACAGACATCCGGCAGAGCCGGGCGGCGGATCATGATGACGTCGAGGCCAAGCGCTCGGGCCGCTGCGATCTTGCCATAGCTTGCCGTCCCACCGGAATTCTTCGACACGATCACCTCGATCCCGTTGTCGCGCAACAGGGCAACCTCCTCGTCCAGGGCAAACGGACCGCGGGCGGTGATGTAGCGCACATCGGCAAGCGCAAGTGGCGGCTCGACCGGATCGACGCTGCGCACCAGATAGTGGTGCCGGGGGGCGGCCTCGAAGGGCAAAAGCTCCTGCCGGCCGAGCGCCAGGAACACGAGACGCGGCGCATCTCCAAGGTTCGCCACCGCCTGCTCCACGCTCTCCACCTCCTGCCAGCGATCGCCGGGCACCCTGTCCCAGCCGGGCCGGCGCAGCGCCACCAGCGGAATGTCGGCCATGCGGGCGGCCGTAGCGGCATTGGCGGAGATCTGCGCCGCATAAGGATGCGTGGCATCGATCATCAGGTCGATCCGCTGGTGCGCAAGATAATGCGCGAGCCCGTCTGCGCCGCCAAAGCCACCGGTGCGCACTGGAACGGGCTGCTCGACCGGCGTTTTGGTGCGCCCGGCAAGCGACAGCTCCAGCCGGAAGCGGTGGAGTGCGGCAAGGCGCCCGGCAATCTGGCGCGCTTCCGTGGTGCCGCCAAGAATGAGAATGGAGTGCAAGACCTTGGCTCCTGAACAGGAAAAAGCCCTTGTAGCGCACGCACCCTGGTTGTCCATCGTCGGCATTGGCGAAGACGGCTTGCGCGGCATCGGCGAAGAGGCACGCCGTGCCATAGCAGAGGCCGAAACCGTGTTTGGCGGTCGCCGCCATCTGGACCTGGCGCGCGATGCCATCACCGGCAAAGCCCGCCCCTGGCCGCAGCCCTTCGATGCGGCGATGAAAGACGTGCTTGCCCTTGCTGGAACCAGAACCTGCGTGCTGGCCTCCGGCGACCCGTTCTTCTTCGGCGTCGGTGTCACGCTCGCACGGCATATGTCACCGGACGAGTTTCGCGCCTATCCCGCCCCATCGGCTTTTTCGCTAGCAGCATCCCGGCTCGGCTGGGCGCTTCAGGATGTGGACACGGTGTCGCTGCATGGCCGCCCTATCGACCTGATCCGCCCGATTCTCCATCCGGGCCGACAGGTTCTTGCGCTCACCTCCGATGCCACTGGGCCGGAAGCGATTGCCCGCCTGCTGTGTGACAGCGGCTTCGGGCATAGCCGGCTAAAGATACTGGAGGCGTTGGGCGGCCCTGAGGAGAAAATCCGCTCCACTGAGGCCCAGGATTTTGCCCTGACCGACATCGACCCGCTCAATCTGGTGGCCATTGAGGTCAAAGCCGAGGCGGCGGCGAGAATTCTGCCGCTCGGCTTCGGGCTTGCCGACGATCTGTTCGAGCATGACGGCCAGATCACCAAGCGCGAAATCCGCGCCATGACGCTGTCGGCGCTGTCGCCGCAACGGGGGCAGTTGTTGTGGGATATCGGCGCCGGCTCCGGCTCGATCGGCATCGAGTGGATGCTGGCGCATCCCTCCCTTCATGCCATTGCCATCGAACATCACCCCGAGCGCGCGGCGCGCGTTCGGCGCAATGCCGCAAGCTTTGGCGTGCCGGGTCTTCACCTGGTGGAAGGCAAGGCGCCGGATGCGCTGGCCGGCCTGCCGCAGCCGGATGCCATTTTCATCGGCGGTGGCGGCAGCGGCGATGGCGTGCTGGCAGCAGCGCTTTCTGCCCTGAAGATCGGCGGACGGCTGGTTGCCAATGCGGTGACGCTCGAAATGGAGCAGGTTCTGCTGGCAGCCCATGCGGCGCATGGCGGCACGTTGACGCGGCTCTCGATCGACCGGGCCGAGCCCGTCGGCCGCATGACGGGCTGGCGTGCGGCCATGCCGGTAACCCAATGGATTTTCATCAAGAAGGAGCTTAGCACATGATCACTGCTGGTATCGGATGCCGCAAGGGAACGACCGCCGAAACGGTTCTGGCCGTTTTGAAGGAAGCGCTTGAGGCCTGCGGCCGGGCTGGCGAACGCCCGCAGCGGCTTGCCACCGGCGCGCTGAAAGCGGACGAGGCTGGACTTCTCGAAGCCGCCGAGCGTCTGGGCGTGTCGCTCACCATCATCTCCGATCCGGAGATGGAAGACGTGTCACCACGCACGCTGACGCTCTCCACGCACAGCATGGCGCATGTTGGCATTCCAAGCTTCTGCGAGGCGGCAGCCCTTGCCGCTGCCGGAAAGAGCGGCCGCCTCGTTGGCCCACGCCATGTCGCACAGGGCGTCACCTGCGCCATCGCGATTGCCGAGGAGGCGGCATGACGGTCCATTTCATCGGCGCCGGACCCGGTGCTGCGGACCTGATCACGGTGCGCGGGCGCGATATCATCGCCCGCTCTCCAGTCTGCCTCTATGCCGGCTCGATCGTTCCGCGTGAGCTTCTGGCCTACTGCCCGCCGAATGCCCGCATCGTCGATACGGCCTCGCTGTCGCTCGAAGACATAGAGGCAGAATATCTGCGCGCGCATGAAGCTGGCGAGGATGTCGCGCGGCTGCATTCGGGCGATCTCTCCGTCTGGAGTGCGGTGGCTGAACAGATGCGAAGGCTCGACCGGCTCGGCATCGACTATACGCTGACGCCGGGCGTTCCCTCCTTTGCGGCAGCCGCTGCCGCGCTGAAGCGCGAACTCACCATTCCCGAAGTCGCCCAGAGCCTCGTGCTCACCCGCATTTCCGGCCGCGCGTCAAAGATGCCCGCGGGCGAGACGCTGGCGAATTTTGCCGCAACGGGCGCAACGCTTGCCATTCACCTGGCAATCCACGCGCTGGAACGGGTGGTGACGGAACTGACGCCGTTCTACGGCGCCGATTGTCCGGTGGCGATCGTGGTCAAGGCAAGCTGGCCGGACGAAAAAATCCTGCGCGGTACGCTGTCAGATATTGCGGCACAGGTGGCGAAAGATCCTATTGAGCGCACGGCACTGATCCTTGTCGGCCCCGGCCTCGGGGCTGAAGATTTTCGCGAGAGCGCGCTTTACAGCACCGATTATGTGCGCCGGTTCCGCTGTGCCGAGACCATTGCCAGCGGCAAGGACGAGGCATGATCGGACGGCGTGAATGGCGCTTGCCCCATCAGCCTGCCATCCCGGTCGAACACCAGGATTTCAAGCGCGATGGCCGGGTTGACGAGGGCAGACGCCGCCGTTTTCCAGGCAAGGGCAGCAATGCGGTCGCCGAGCGGCAGGTTTTCGCCTTCCGCCAGCTGAAAAGCTTCGGCAACGGTATTGGCCGCACGGATCTTGTCCGCCAGCGTTTCGGTGCCGCCGGCCTCGCGCGCAAGGCTGGCCAGCGCTTCGAGATCGGCAAGACCGCGCTTGGAATGCACGTCGAGCATGCCCTGCGCGAGCTTTGTCATCTTGGCAACGCCGCCGGCAACCGTGACCCGTTCGACCGGATGCTTCTTCAGGTATTTGAGCATGCCGCCGACGAAATCGCCCATGTCGAGAAGCGCCGTTTCCGGCAGGCCGTGATGCGCCTGCACGGCCTTTTCGGAGGTCATGCCGGTGGCGCCGGCCACATGGGTCAGGCCCGCTGCGCGCGCCACATCGATGCCGCGCCAGATGGAATGGATCCAGGCCGAGCAGGAAAACGGAATGACGATGCCGGTGGTGCCGAGAATGGAGAGCCCGCCGACAATGCCGAGCCGACCGTTCAACGTCTTTTCCGCCAGAACGTCCCCGCCCGGCACGGAAATCTCCACGTCGAAATCGCAGGCTTCGCCGGCCACTTCAGCAAGGGCCGCCGCAATCATCTGGCGCGGCACGGGATTGATCGCGGGTTCGCCGGGCGGAATGGCAAGGCCCGCACGGGTGACCATGCCGACACCTTCCCCGGCAAAGAACCGCAGTCCGCCGCCCTTTTCGCCATGGCGCAGCGTGCAGACGATGAGGGCGCCATGGGTGACATCCGGATCGTCGCCAGCATCCTTGATGATGCCGGCCCGGGCAAATCCATCGCCGGCCTCCTCGAGCGCCAGCGTAAAGCCGGGCCTCTGGCCGCCGGGCAGCGTCACCTCCACCAGATCCGGAAATCCCTTGCCCATCAATGCCAGACAGGCCGCCTTGGCGGCGGCTGCCGCGCAGGTTCCCGTGGTCCAGCCACGGCGCAGGTGTTTGGGATCGGCTTCCATCCTTCCGTCTATAGCGGTGACACCGCGTTCCGTCACCGCCAAAAGGTTTCCCGATGACGATTGCAAGAGCCCTGCAGCAGCTGGAAAGCCGGCTTCCGGCGTTTGAACCGGGCCATGTCTGGCTTGCCGGCGCCGGCCCCGGCGATCCGCGATTCCTGACGCTCGAGGTGATCGACGCGCTCTCCAAGGCCGAGGTGATCGTACATGACGCCCTCGTGTCCGATGCGGTTTTGTCCTTCGCCGATGGGGCCGAGGTGATCTATGCCGGAAAGCGCGGGGGAAAACCGTCGACCGCACAGGAGGATATCACGCTCTCGCTGATCCGGCTCGCCCGCGAAGGAAAGCGGGTTCTGCGGCTGAAGGGTGGCGATCCATTCATCTTCGGGCGCGGCGGCGAAGAGGCGGAGGCGCTGGTGAAGGCCGGCATAGCCTGCCGCATCCTGCCCGGCATGACGTCGGCGCTGGCAGGCCTTGCCCTTTCCCGCATTCCCGCCACCATGCGCGGCATCAGCCGGGCCATCACGCTTGTCACCGGCCATGCGGCGGGCGAGGACGGCGATCTCGACTGGGCAGCGCTTGCCCGCACCGGCGAGCCGCTCGTCGTCTACATGGGCCTCAAAAATCTTGGCATCATCAGCCGCCTGCTGATCGAGGGTGGCCGGGCACCGGAAACGCCGGCCGCCGTCATCATGTCGGCAACGACCGGCGAGGAACGCCTGCTGACGGCAGCACTGTCGACGATTGCCGAAGAGGCGGTGGCCCAAGGATTTGCAGCCCCTGCATTGATCGTCGTCGGGCAGATCGTCACCATGCGCGACCTGCTGACCCTTAAAGGGAAGACACCATGACCCGCGCGCTCATCATCGGCGCCCCGCGCTCCGGCTCCGGCAAGACAAGCGTCACCATCGGTTTGCTTCGGGCCTTTGCCCGGCGCGGTCTTCGCGTGCGTGGCGTCAAATCCGGGCCGGATTATATTGATCCCGGCTTCCATCAGGCCGCAACCGGGCTTTCCGGTCTCAACCTCGACAGTTGGGCGATGGAACCGGATCTCGTCGCTCATCTTCTCCAAGAAGCAGCCGAGGATACCGACCTTCTGCTCATCGAGAGCGCCATGGGCCTGTTTGATGGCATTGCCGGCGGCGAGGGTCGCACCGGGGCGGCCGCCGATCTGTCGCGTCTTCTCGGCATTCCAGTGCTTCTGGTGCTCGATGTGTCCGGCCAGAGCCAGACGGCGGCCGCCGTTGCCGTCGGCTTCAAGCATTATGATCCGGCGGTGAAAATGGCGGGCGTGGTGCTGAACCGCGCCGGCAGCGAGAGGCACGTGCGGCTCTCGAAGACCGCCATCGAAGACAAGGGACTGCCCGTTGTCGGTGCGGTGATGCGGGATGGCACGCTGTCGCTGCCGGAACGGCATCTCGGTCTCGTGCAGGCAAGCGAACACCCCGCCATCCAGCATCATATCGACCGGCTGGCGGATGTGATGGAGACCTCGCTCGATCTCGATGCGATCCTTGCACTGGCGGTGGAGATTGCCCCACCGTCAGGTTCGACATCTGCCCACCTGCCGCCGCCCGGCCAGCGCATCGCAATCGCCTCCGATGCCGCCTTTACCTTTCTCTATCCACATCTTGGCCGCCATTGGCAGGCGGCCGGTGCCGAACTTCTGCCATTCTCGCCGCTCGCAAACGAGGGTCCGCACGGCGATGCCGATGCCTGCTGGCTGCCGGGCGGTTATCCCGAGCTTCATGCCGAAGCACTGTCTGCCGCTCCCCATTTCCGCGAGACGCTCCGCCGCTTTGCCGAAAGCCGGCCCGTGCATGGCGAGTGCGGCGGCTACATGGTGCTCGGCGAAGAGCTGGAGACAGCAGACGGCAAGACCCACGCCATGACCGGCCTGCTGTCGCATTCCACCAGCTTTGCCAAACGCAAGATGAACCTCGGTTACAGGCAGGCACGGCTTCTCACCGATGGTCCGCTGGGCGCAGCCGGCCAGGTGATCCGCGGCCATGAGTTTCATTATGCCAGCGTCATCGACAAAGGTGCGGATGAGGCCTTTGCCGAGATTGCCGATGGCACCGGCACGCCCATCGGTCTTTCAGGCGGCCGTCGCGGCTTTGTGACAGGCACCTTCTTCCACGCCATTGCCCGCACGACGCTGTAAGAACACCCCTACTCGATGAAGACCCGGACGGTTGCCGCCCGTCCCATGGCGTCGATCACCGTCAGCGTCGAATAACCGGCGCCATCGGGCAGCCATTCGGAGGTGCGCTTGCGCGACAGTGCCTCCAGCGGGCGACCATTGGCAAGCCAGCGGAAGGGCGCCCGCCCGCCTTGCAGCTTCAGAACCAGCGGCGAGAGGGTCTGGCCGCCCTGGGCGCCGAGATCGACCCGCGCCCCTTCCGGGGGATAAACGATCTGCGGTGCCGGTTCGCGCGAAGTGGTTCTCGTGAGCCCGCTTGCGGTTATCGAAAGCCGGCGAAGGCCAAGCGGCAATTCGCTGAGCGCGATGCGCGTGGCACCCGGCGGCGGGATCGGATGAGGCGTGATCGCGACGCCTGACTTGGCAAACGCCTCGAACAGGATGGGGGCGGCCGTGCCATAACCGGTGATGCCGGGCACGGCACCATTGTCCGGCCGCCCCACCCAGACCCCCAGCACATACCGCCCGTCATACCCCACCGACCAGGCATCGCGGTAGCCGTAGCTGGTGCCGGTCTTGTAGGCGATCCCAAGCTTCCGGTTGCCCTGCGGCGGCAGGACGCCGGAGAGAATGTCGGTCACGTTCCACACCGCGATCGGATCAAGCAGCGGCTGGGCGATATCGCGCGCCGGCTGATCATGTATGCCATCGCCCAGATGCACCGGAGTGCCGTCATTGGCGAGGCCAGCATAAAGCTGCACCAGATCCTTCAGCGTCATGCCGACGCCGCCAAGGCCGATGGCAAGGCCGGGCGCTTCGCCAGCCGGCAGGATGGGGCGCACATCGGCGCGGCGAAACCGAACCATGAGCCGGCCTGGTCCGACAGCCTCCAGAAGCCTGACCGCCGGCACGTTGAGCGACAGTTGCAAGGCTTGGCGGATGCTGACATCGCCCTGATAGCTCATGTCGAAATTGCGCGGACGGTAGCCGGCAAAATCGGAGGGGCGATCCTCGATGATGGTTTCCTGCGCCACCACGCCCTCTTCGAAGGCCAGGCCATAGATGAAGGGCTTCAGCGTCGAGCCCGGCGAGCGGATTGCCCGCGTCATGTCGATCCAGCCGGAGCGGGCGGCATCGAAGGCACCGGCAGAGCCGATTTCGGCGACGATCTCGCCCGTTGTCGAATCCGCCATCAGCATGGCAAGCGAGGCTTTGGGCGGCAGGTGGGCCGCTGCCGATGCAGCGACCGTCTCTAGCCCCTGCTGGATCGGGAACCGAAGCGTGGTGGACAGGCGGGATGCGTCCGGTGCCTTGCGGCGCGCCGCTTCAGCCAGATGCGCGGCAAGTGCCGGAAGCGGGCGGCGGATACTTGGTACGGGAGACAGATCGGCGCGCGCGGCCTCGCCTTCCCCCACCACAACCGCCACCGTTTTGCGATCCAGGACTTTTGCACGCGCGGTCTTGGCAACATCAGGGAAGCGATCGGGGCGACGCGCTTCCGGCGATTGCGGCAGCGCCACCAGAAGGGCTGCCTCGGCCACAGACAACCGGCGCGGTTCCTTGCCGAAATAGGCAAGGCTTGCCGCTCTCACCCCCTCCAGATTGCCGCCATAGGGCGCAAGCGTCAGGTAGAGATCGAGGATCTGTGCCTTGGAAAGCCGCCGTTCGATCTGCACCGCGCGTGCCATCTGGCGCAGTTTCGCCGAAATCGACCGGCTGTCGCGCGGCTCGATCAGCCGGGCCACCTGCATGGACAGCGTGGAGGCGCCCGAGACGATGCGGCCATGGGTGAGAAGCTGCACGGCCGCGCGGGCGAGCGCGTAAGGATCAATGCCGGAATGGGCATAGAAACGCTGGTCCTCATAGGCGACCAGCATGCGCAGGAATTGCGGGTCGACATCGTTCGCTGTCGTCTTCAGCCGCCAGATCCCGTCGCCGGTCGCAAAGGCGCGCAGCAACTGGCCATCAACATCCAGCACTTCGGTCGAAACAAGCGTTGCGGCCTCAAGCGGTGGGGGAAATGCCCGGTCAGCGGCCACCAGAGCGAAAGCGGCACCGGTGGCAACAACCACCAGTGCCGCCCCGCCGGCCAAAGCCCATGTCCAACGCCGCTGCATGTTCCCTTACCGTGCCGGCTCGACCGTCATTCGCCCGGCCGCCGTGCGGGCAGAAAACTGCGGGCGATACATGTCTTCCACCACGGCGGCCGGATGATCATAGGTGCCGGGCGTGACGGCGCGCACCACATAGGCGAGCGTGATCTCGCGGGCATCGCCCTGGGCACGATCAAAGGCGGCGACAAAACGGTCGTTGCGGAATTCCGTATGAGCCGGCTGGACCTCGCCGATCCACTCGAAATTCGTCAGCTGGGCGCTGTCAACAAGGCTTGGATTGTCGATCTCGAAGCCGGCCGGCAGAAGATCCTGGATGAGGATGCGCGACGGCCAGTCGTTCTCCTCGTTGACCGTCAGCACCACCACGTAACGCTGGTTCTGCTGGACGTCGCTGACGCTGACCTCTTCGCCGTCCAGCGTGTAATAGCTGCGGGCAATGGTAAAGCCCGCGCCGCCGGCGGCGGGCGGCTGGCGCGGTGAGGCAATCGTCGTCACCACGGCAGAGACAGGATCCGCAGAGCGGTTGGCGAGGACGACGGAGGCAGACAGAAGCGCCTCGCCGGTCAGGCGCGTACTGTAGCTGCCGGATTTCGCTTCTCCGTTGACTGCAAGTTTCAACCCGTCGTCGCCCTTTTGCCGGGCGCGTGCCGCAAGCAGCATCCAGGCCTGTTCCTGGGTGCTGACATATTTCTTGGTCCGCCATTCCTTGGCGACGATCTGCGACAGCTGGGGCACGATCGGCGGCACCGGTCGGCTTTCGGCGGCAAGCGCCAGCACGGCCGCACCATCGCGCAGCTGCGATCCATAATCGGAGCGCGACAGGCTGACCTTCGTCACCGATGCCTTCTCCGCCATCTGGAAAGCGGAGGCAAACACGGTTTTTGCCCGCTGCGCATCGCCATAAAGCGCAAGCGCCGACGCCAGATGCGCCTTCGACAAGGGCGTGGGGAAATCTCCGAGCATCGTATCGGCATAATAGCGCAGGTCGCTGATCGCCGCCTTGCGGTTGCGCGCAAGCACATAGAGCACGTAAGCGATCTCGCTGCCCTGGTCGCGGATATTGACGTCATAGGCGAGCGCGTTCTGCAGGTTGTCCAGCGCCTGCACGAGCGCCTTTTCCGGCACGTCAAAACCCTGTTCGCGCGCGCGGGTAAGGAAATCGCTGACATAGGCATCCAGCCAGCGATCGCCGCCACCGGGACCCCAGAGACCAAAGCTTCCCGAGGACGACTGGTAGGAGAGCACGCGGTAGATGGCGTCCTGCACCCGCTTCTTCACCGCCGCATCGTCACCCATGCCGTTCTGGCGGTTGAGTTCCGTCAGGTAAAGCAACGGGATGGCGCGGCTCGTCGTCTGTTCCGCACAGCCATAGGGATAGCGGTCGAGCGCCATCAACAGGGCCGGCACATCGAATTCTGCCGAGCGCGTGACATTGAGTGCGACTGACGCGCCGGCAAGTTCGGCATCGGCCAGAAGATTGCCATCCACCGTCAGGCTCTGACCGGGCGCCAGCGCCAGAACCCGTCGCTCCGTCACCGGCAGAACGCCCGGGCGCACCGGAAGATCGAGCCCCTGCGTCAGCTTCGGCAATCCCTCCCCGTCAAGCGTCAGCGTCACCTTGCCGTCGCCCGGCTTTTCCCCCTTCACCTGCAACGTCACGGTCTGCTTGGCGCCGGCGTCCAGCCGCACCGCAGTTGCTGGCGTATCGATGCTGACCGCCTCATTGGACATCACGGACAGGCGATAATTGCCGGCCGGCGCATCGGTATTGGCAATGTCGAGCCTGAGGTTTGCCGTGTCACCCGGCGCCAGGAAGCGCGGCAGGCTCGCCGTCACCACCAGAGGATCGCGGATGACCACGTCCTTCGTCCCGTGGCCAATGCCAGATTTCGTCCAGGCAACCGCCATGACGCGTGCCGTGCCATTGAACTGCGGAATGTCGAAGCTGACCTTCGCCTTGCCTTCAGCATCCAGCTTCACCGGGCCCGAGAAGAAGGCGACAAGCTTTTCCTTCGGCGGACTGCCCTGCAGCGCAACGCTACCACCATCGCCACCGGTTCTGAGACGCCCGGTGGCGCCCAGAGATCCGTCGATCAGGCGACCATAGAGATCGCGGATTTCCAGCCCCAGCTGCCGCTGGCCAAAATACCAAATATCCGGCGCCGGCGGCTCATAGCGGGTGAGGTTGAGAATGCCGACATCGACGGCGGCCACCGTCACATAGGCCTCTTCGGAGGCGCCGGCACCGGCAACCGCAATGTCGATATCGAGCGGCTGACGCGGCAGGGTCTTGTCCGGGCCTGAGAGCGTCACGGACAGATCGCGATCCTCCGGATCCACCGTCAGCCAGGTAATGCCGATGGCGCGCATCGGCATGCGGCTTTCCTGCGCATCGCCGGGCCGGTAAAGCGTTGCCGTCACATAAGCGCCCGCCCCCCAGGCGGCCGTGACCGGAATATCCACCTCACCACCGGTGTCGCCGATTTCGACATTCTGAACAGAAACGAGGTTTTCCGCGCCGCTGGTGATCATCAGCTGGCCGGCATAGCGGCTGGAGACTTTCAGCTTTGCCGTCTCGCCCACCTTGTAGGACGCCTTGTCGAGAGCGATTTCCAGCGCATCCGGCGTCTCGCTGGAGCTTGCCGTCACGAACCAGCCGGCATTGAATTCGACGCTGCTGGCCGGCCCATCCGCCTCGGTGCTCTGGATTTCGAGGCGATAGCGCCCCCATTCCACCGGCACCGCAACCTTGCCGCCATCGGCTGCGGCCACGTTTACCGTGCCGTTTGCCACGAGCTTGGTGCGGTTGACCGGCTCGTAACGCCAGGAGCTTCCCTCGCGATACCACTGATAATCCCGCTCGATGCGCACAAGCTTCCAGGCAAGGCCGCTGGCGGCCTTTTTCTGCCCGTCCTCACCGACCAGGATGACATTGAAATTGCCGACGGAATTTTCCGTAAGGTCGCCCGAAAATTCCGGCTTGATGCCGATGCGTGGGCCATCGGGGCGCACCGGAAGCGTCAGACGGCGCTCCACCGCCCGTCCGCCGCCTTCCTTGAGGCGCACGACGATCTCGGCATCGGTGAGCTGCGTCGTATAGGCAAGCTCGGTGAGGCCGGCATCAAAGCTCGCCTTCCCCTCGTCATCGAGAACATCAAGACCGTCCAGCGGCAGACGTTCAGCTTCGCTTGCCTCTTCATCTGCAAGACCGAAGAGATAGCCCTTGTAGGCTTCGCGAGCGCGGGTGTGCTTCAGAACAATCTCGCCTTCCAGCGACAGGCCGGCGGCCGGCGCACCGTAGAGGTAGCGGCCATCGACATCGACGGGCACTTCGCTGCCCAGCGTGATGTCCTTGGCCGTGCTCGTCAGGTCGAATTCGATGCGATCGGGCACGAAATCATCGACCAGGAAGCGTTTTTCCGAAATCGGCGATCCCTTGGGATCGGTAAACACCTGCATGGTCCAGGTGCCGCGCATGGCGGTTTCCCCAACCGGCAGATCCAGCGCATAGCCGCCAAGCTTGCCGGTGTCGGTCATCCGCCGGTCTTCCACGCCATCCGGGCGCAGGAAGACAAAAGTCAGCGGCAGGTTGTCGATCGATCGTGCCTCGACATCGCGCGCCAGAACAGCGGCATGCACGGTTTCGCCGGGGCGGTAGATGCCGCGCTCCGTATAGGCATAGAGATCGATGGCGCCGGGTGCCGGGCGGCCCGTCACGCCACGGTCTGAGAGATCGAAGCCGGCACGGGTCATGTCGAGAAAGACGTAGTCCCCGCCCGCCTTCATGGCGGTCAGCACGGCAGGCACCATGGCGGATGTGCCGCGGATGAGGCCGGCGCTGAAGGTGGCGCGGCCGTTGTCATCCGTCTTCGCCGTGCCCAGAACCTCGTTGTTCTTCGCAAGCAGCTGCAGATCCACGCCGGCGACCGGCTTGGCGCTAGCAAGCGACCGCACGAACACGTTGAGCCCGTCGGTGCCGGCATAGGTGGAGAGGCCAAGATCAGAGACGACGAACCACTGGGTTGCCCTGTTGTCCCATTCACTGCTGGTCCCGGTGCCGGCAGTGGCTGTCAGCACGTAGACGCCCGGTTTGCGCTCAGGCAGCGCCTCGTCCACCGGAAAGCTCGTCACCACATCCTTGTTGATATCCTGGGCGATCTCGATGCTGCCCTGCCAGACGAGCTGACCACTGCTCGCCTCGATCTGCTCGGCCGAATAGCCGTCCATCTGGGTGAGGAACTGCGAATTGGCCAGAAGCGGCGCGATGTTGCGGTCGCCGATGCGATAAAGCTTCAGATTGGCGCTCGGCGTGTTGACCGACACCAGCGGAATGCCGCGCCGGGCCGTCGATGGCAGAACGAAACTGTCGCCGGTAAAGCGCACCGAGGGCGAGCGATCCTTGACGTAGAGATCGAGATCCACCGCCGCCTCGAGATTTTCGCCGACGGACGATGGAAGCCCGCGCCGCAGCACCAGCTTGTAGCGCTCGCCATGCGCAAGTCCCTCGACGCAGATCTGGCTGTCCTTGGCCTCCAGCGCCTTGGGCGCAGCGCCGTTCAGGGTCACGAAGGGCGCATAGTCAGTGCCAGCCTTTACCAGCGGCTCGGAAAAGGTGACGCAGGCGCGCGGACTTGCGCTATCGGCATCGATCGTATGCTCGGTCACGCGAAAGCCGAAGCGGGTACGCAGATCATCGAGCCGCGCCTGGACAGTGCGCGCCGGCACCAGCGCCACGCTTTCTTTCAGCGCCGTGATGGCGGCACGATGGTTTTCCTGCCGCTCCAGCGCCTCGGCGAGAAGCGCCAGCGTCTGCGCACGCGTCTGGGCCGTGCGCGACACGGAATAGGCGTTGACGGCGGCAAGCACCGCCTTGGCCGTCATGTCGGACTTGTCCTTCACCGAATTGGCCGCCCGCGCCGCCTCGCTCCACAGCGATGAATCGTCCGGCTCAATGGCAAGGGCCGCAAGATAGGCCGTCACCGCAGCCTCCGCATCGCCGCCGACAAACTCCACCTGGGCGAGCGCCTTCAGGCTTTCGAGCCCCTGGCCCTCAAGCTCCGAGGGGACTTCAAGCTGATCGCGAAGGGCTGCCGCCTCCTGAAGGGTCTCCGGCGTCAGGAAGGAGAGTTTTGCGGCAGCGCCAATATCGGGATCCGCGGCATCCGTCACGACCTTGCCCGCCACGGCACCGGCAAAATCGTTGCGCTGGCTGTAATCGGATTTGAGGAAACACCATTTGGCCTTCACGTTGTAGGTGAAGGCACGGCAGGATTTATCGGCGAGACAGGCGGTCTCACACTGGTCAAGCGGCACGTTCTTGACGGTGCGCAGGTCGAAACCGACATAATCGGCATCCTCCACCGTCTCGATCCGGCGTTCGCTTTGCTGGGAAAAGACCGGCACTGCCAGCAAGAGGCCTGCGACAAGAGCGGATAGGCCCAGTGAAACGCGCTTAGACATGAAGGTCCTCCCCGGCACGTGGCGTTCGACGGGCTGAAGTCTTCTTTCGTCAGAAGATGCTTGTCAATGCGATACTTACTTTCATTCCAAATGCGCGCGGGCATTTCAGACAAGCGCGCTGGTCTGGCGCCGGCAGGCTTGATAAACCATTGTCGGCTCCGCAGGAGAGAGCGCAAGGACCGCCGGATCATGCAGCACGACGTCAGCAATGCCCCGAAGATCATTCTGCGGCTGGATTTTCCGCCGGCAGACCGGCTGGGGCGCGGCAAGATTGAGCTTCTGGAGCATATCCGCGAGACCGGCTCGATTTCCGCCGCGGGGCGGGCAATGGACATGTCCTATCGCCGCGCCTGGCTCCTGGTCGACGCACTGAACCATATGTTCGATCAGCCCGCCGTGGAACCGCAGCGGGGTGGCAAACAGGGCGGTGGAGCCCAATTGACGGCCTTCGGCGAGGAGCTGATCATCCGCTTCCGCACCATGCAGCAAAAAGCCGAGGCCGCCATGGCAGACGACCTCGACTGGTTCATGAGCCGGACAATCGCTCCGGCGGGCGGGGCGCCTGCGCAAACATCCTCACGCTGAGACTGTTTGCGCAGATGTCCAGGCGAGGACACTTCAGTTGACGGCTGCCTGCTCGTCATTTGCCGATGCTGCTGTGCCCAGCTGCAGGCGGATCAGCATGGCAAGATCGCCCGAGAGGGCATCCACCTTGGCATGCAGATTGGCGATCTCGGCTTCCGAGCGCAGGTTGGTTTCATAATCCAGCCGTGCAGCCAGCCGATCCTTGGCGGCCTGGCGGTTCTGGCTCATCATGATGACCGGGGCCTGCAAAGCGGCCACCATGGACAGCATCAGGTTCAGGAAGATGTAGGGGAACGGGTCGAAGGCATTGGCGGCCAGAACCACCGAATTCAGAATTGCCCAGGCAATCAGGAAAATGCTGAAGCCGATGATGAAGCTCCACGAACCGCCGATGGCGGCGACGCGGTCAGCCAGACGGTCGCCGAAGGTCGAGCGTTCGGCAAAGATTTCGTTCGGGTCCTTGCTGACGCCCGGACGACGCAGATGGGCTGCGAAAAAACGGATGGTTGCGTTCATGCTCACCTCCTTGGACGACCGGCCGTTTGCGGCGGTCGCAGGAGGCTGACACCAATCAGCTCAATGCGGCAGCCACAAACGGCGCGGTCAATCGACTATGATCGTTGCTCGGCATGATCCCCTCGGGGGTCGGTTCTAAAGGAAAGACGCACGAAGCGTGCGCCAGATCGAGGTAGTCCTGCCGGCGGCGTTCGTCAAATGGAAAATCACGAGCCTTGTGCACTGCGGCAGAGCCTCAAATTCACATTTTCGAGATCAATGCGGATCAAGGGCTACGGTCTTGATGATGGCATGCACGCTGCGTCCGGGCATCAGGTTGAGCCGGGCGACGGACTGCGTCGTAATGCGCGACTGGACACGTTCCTCGCCACAAGCAAGCTCGATATCGGCAGCACCCTCGCCGGCCGGCACGATGGACAGGATCCGCCCCTCCAGCACGTTGAGCGCACTGATGCCCTCCGGCCGCTGCGTTGCCAGCAGCACTTCCCGCGCCGGAATATGGACGCGCAGCGGACGCCCCGTTTCGAGCCCTCCGCGCGGCACCACCAGCTCGACACCGGCAAAGCCGATGACCGCAAGGCCCGATACGGCATCAATGGAGAGGACCCGGCCCGACAGCACGCTGCCCGCCTCGCGCCCGGTCGCCTCGAAGGCACCCTTCAGCATCTCGGAGGCGCTGCCGCTTGCCGCCACACGACCCTCGGCCAGCACCACCACGCGGTCCGCCAGGCGCGCCACTTCAGACACCGAGTGGCTGACATAGAGAATGGGAAGGTCGAGTTCGTCGCGCAGGCGCTCGAGATAGGGCAGGATTTCGGCCTTGCGCGCCTCATCGAGTGCCGACAGAGGCTCATCCATCAGCAGCATGCGCGGGGCAGACAACAGCGCGCGGCCAATCGCCACCCGCTGCTTTTCGCCGCCGGAAAGATTGCCCGGCCAGCGATCGAGAAGAGCGCCGATGCCCAGCATGTCGAGCACCCGGTCCATGCCGTCACGCCTTGCACCCGCGCCTGCAAACCAGCGGCCATAGGCGAGATTCTGGCGCACGCTCATATGCGGAAAGAGGCGCGGCTCCTGAAACACATAACCGAAGCGACGCCGATGCGCCGGCACCGCCACGCGGGCATCCGTATCGACCAGCACCTCGCCATCGAGCACCACGCGCCCGCTGTCAGGCGCGACCAGCCCGCCCACGATGCGCAGCACCGATGTCTTGCCCGAGCCGGACCGGCCGAACAGGGCCGTCACGCCCCGCGCGGAGGAAAACGACACATCGAGTGAAAACGTCCCTTGCCGATGGCGAATGTCGACGGACAGCGTCATTGCGCATGGATCCTTTTGCCGATCATCCGCGAGAGCGCTTCCGATGCCAGAAGGGCAGCCATGGAAAGCACGATGGCAACCAGCGTCAGCCTCAGGGCGCCCGCATCGCCGCCCGGCACCTGGGTAAAGGTATAGATGGCGGCAGACAGCGTCTGCGTCTCCCCGGGAATGTTGGAGACGAAGGTGATCGTTGCACCGAACTCCCCCATGGCCTTGGCAAAGGCGAGGATCATGCCGGCCACGACGCCCGGCAGCATCAGCGGCAGCGTGACGGTTAGGAACACGAAGAGCGGCGAGGCGCCAAGCGTGCCGGCGGCTTCCTCCAGCTTGGCATCCACCGCCTCGATCGACAGGCGGATGGAGCGTACCATCAGCGGAAAGCCCATGACGGCGCAGGCCAGGGCCGCCCCTGTCCAACGGAAGGAGAGCACGATGCCGAAGTGATCTGCGAGAAAGGCGCCGATCGGTCCGCGCCGGCCAAACAGAATGAGCAGAATATAGCCGGTCACCACCGGCGGCAGGATGAGCGGAAGGTGGACCAGCCCGTTCAGCAGCGACTTTCCCCAGAAACGGCCACGCGCCAGCACATAGGCTGTGAGAACGCCGAATGGCAGGCTGGCGACCATGGCGACGACCGACACCTGAAGACTGAGACGAATGGCCGCCCATTCCTCGGGGCTTAATGAAAATGCGTCCAAATCCGGCACCTGCAACACATCCGGCAATGACAACGGCACGTCGCCTGCAGCTTCACCCTACTTCAGAAAGGCAAAGCCCTGCGACTGGAAAAATGGCGCAGCCTTTGGTGATTTGAGGAAATCGAGATAGGCGGCGACGGAGGGGTTACTCGACTCGCTGAGTGCTGCGACCGGATAGATGATCGGCGGATGCGTATCCTGCGGAAAAGTGCCGACGATTGAAACGCCCGGATCGGCCGCCGCATCCGTCTGGTAGACGATGCCATAGGCCGCTTCCCCGCGCGACACCAGCGCCAGCGCGCCGCGGACATTTTCAGCGCCCGCAACCTTTGACGCGACGGTGCTCCAGACGCCAAGCTTTTCCAGCGCCGCCTTGCCGTATTTACCGGCCGGAACGCTGTCGACAGACCCCATGGCCAGGCGACTGTCGCCCAGCAATTCGGCAAGATCGAAGCCGGGCCTGATATCGACCGGCTTTGCCTTCTCCTTCGGCGCCACAAGAACGATGCGGTTTCCGACGAGGTTGCTGCGCGTGTCGGGTGCGATCAATTGCTTGCCGGCGAGATAATCCATCCAGTCGAGATCGGCCGAAATGAACACATCGGCCGGCGCACCCGCTTCGATCTGTTTGGCAAGCGCCGAACTTGCCGCATAGGAGGTGGTCACCTCGACGCCCGTATCCGCGCGGTAAGCGGCATTGGCCGCATCCAGCGCGTTCTTCATGCTGGCGGCGGCAAAGACGGTGATCTTTTCCGCGGCCAAAGCCGGAGCGGTCGCCGAAAGGCAGGTGAAGCCGAGAGCGGCAAAGGCTGAAAGGAGGCTGGCAAGGCACTGGCGGCGGGTCGGCATGGCGTCTCCTATGGATATATTTGTCAAAACATATCGCATTCGCCGCAAATCGCCAGCGTTATATTTCTGGAAATACAGCCATTCGCGTTGCTCTCTCTTCGACTGGACAGCCGTTCCGGGAGCAGGCACATTCAAGCCGCGTGTCCGAAGGTCAAACCCGGAACGATCGGCAAAGGCCACCGTTTTCTGGACACAACAGAGACAAGGATCACCCCCATGGCGGACGAGACGTCAGACCCGCAAGCCACGAAGCTGACGAATACCAAGCGCAAATGGGCCGCCGAAGGGCGGTTTCTGACTGGGCGCATCAGCCGGCCGGAGACCGACCGCCTGCCGCCCGGCCAGCATCTCGTCAAAAACTGGCCCGTGCTGGATCTTGGCCAGCAACCGCAGATTTCCGAACTGCAATGGCGGCTGGATGTGCGCGGCGCGGTGGAAAACACCCTGACGCTGGACTGGGCAGGCTTTCTGTCTTTGCCGCAGAGCCAGTCGCTCTCCGACATTCACTGCGTCACCACCTGGTCTCGCTACGACAACCGCTGGCAGGGCGTGATGGTGGGCGACCTGCTCGATCTCGTCCACCCGACGCCGGAGGCAAATGCGGTGATGCTGACGAGTTTCGACGGCTATACGACGAACCTTCTTCTCTCCGATTTCGCCGCCGCCGACGCGCTTCTGGCAACGCACTGGGAGGGAGAGCCGATCAGCCGCGAGCATGGCGGCCCGATGCGGCTTGTGGTGCCGCATCTCTACTTCTGGAAAAGCGCCAAGTGGCTGACGCGGATCGAGTTCATCCGCGAGGACAGGCCCGGTTTCTGGGAAAAGAACGGCTATCACCTGCGCGGCGACCCCTGGGCCGAGCAGCGCTACTCCGAGGATTGATCGCCGGCATTCCGGCGCGGGCAGTTGCGCGGGAATGGGGACACAGGCTGACATGCGCTGAAGGCGTCAGGTTTCCGGGAAGATCGGGTCCTTCACGAAATTGCCGCCCTGATAGACATTGAGCGGTGCCGCCGGGTCCTGCTTGCCAAGCGTCGCATCCAGTTCGGCGCGGAAATGCTCGGCATTGTCCTTCGGCTTCCAGCCGAGATAGGCCGCATGGGAATTGTCCCACCAGCGGCTGTCATTGTTGGACACACCCCAGATGATCGGGCAGCCCAGCATGGGCGCGCGGAAGATGCATTCGATCATCGAGCGGAAATCGTCATAGGACATCCAGGTCGCCAGCATGCGGTGGTTGCTGGGTTTTTCCATGCAGCTGCCGATGCGCACCAGCGCGGTTTCCTGGCCGAATTTTTCGAAATACATGCGGGCGAGCGCCTCGCCAAAACATTTCGACACGCCATAAAGCCCGTCAGGCCGCATCGGTGCCGTCGCATCGATATGCTGGTCCTGCCGGTAAAAGCCGACCGTGTGGTTGGAGCTGGCAAACAGAATGCGCGGATGGCCGTTGGCGCGGGCGGCTTCATAGAGGTTGAAGAGCCCGAGCAGGTTGGCATTGAGGATCTTCGAAAACTTGTCCTCGACCGAAATGCCACCGAGATGCACGATGCCATCGCACCCTTCGACCAGCCGGTGGACCGCATCGGCATCGCCCAGATCACACTGCACAAGCTCTTCGTTTTCGCTGGCTGTGCCCAGATCGCTGATGTCGGACAGACGCAGCGTTTCGGCAAGCGGTGCGAGCCGCGTGCGCATGGCCCGGCCAAGCGCCCCGGCCGCGCCGGTGATCAACAGTCGTTTCAATAAAACCTCCCTGGATGGCGCTCGGGACGGACTTGTAACCCTGCCATGAAATTTATCATACATGTTGGCAGCCGGTCGTCAACACGGTACAGATATCTCAGACAGGCAGCACTGCGGGATCACCGGCAATCTCACGAAAGGGGCACGGATGAGCACGACCACCAAGGAAAGAGCCGGCGGCGGCTCCGTCACGCTTGCGGCAAAGCTTGGCGATACGTTGCGCCAGGCCATTCTAGCGGGCCAGTTTGCGCCGGGCAGCAAGCTGCCAAGCGAGGCGCAACTCGGCGAAACGCATGGGGTGAGCCGCACCGTCGTGCGCGAGGCCATCGCGGCCCTTCGCGCCGACAAGCTTGTCGAAGCCCGCCAGGGCGCGGGCGTCTTCGTGCTCGACCCGCCAGGCCCCCTGACGCCAAGCCCGATGTCGATCGAAAACATCGACCATGCCCGGGTTTCCTCCGTCATCGAGTTCCTTGAGCTGCGCACCGCCGTGGAGGTGGAGGCGGCGGGCCTTGCCGCCGTGCGCCGCTCACCGGCACAGGAGGAGATCATCCTTGACTGTCATTACGCGGTGCAGGCGGGCCTTGAAGCCGGAAAGCCGACCAGCGACGCGGATTTCGCCCTGCATCTGGCCATTGCCGAGGCCACCAACAATGCCCGCTTCCGGGATTTCCTGTCGATGATCGGCAAGAGCGTCATCCCGCGCGCCGCCCTGCGCAACGAGGAGAGCGAGGCGGACCAGGCAGCCTATATCAAGCTCATCACGGATGAGCACAGCGCGATCGTCATTGCGATCTCGGCAGGCGACGAAGAAGCCGCCCGCGAGGCGATGCGCCGCCATTTGCGCGGCAGCCAGGCCCGCTATCGGGCGCTTCTGCGCGAGCAAAGGCAATTCGTCAGATAAATTATTGACACATGTATACCCAACATGTACGACAAATAGCGGAGGAACGTCCACAGAGGAAATACCATCATGACGCCACAAGAGATCAAGGCGGCGCTTGGCGCTGGCCTTCTGTCCTTCCCCGTGACCCATTTTGATGCGGAAGGCCAGTTCCAGCCGGAAAGCTATCGCCGCCATGTCGAGTGGCTGTCGGGGTATGATGCCCCCGTTCTGTTTGCCGCAGGCGGCACCGGCGAGTTCTTCTCGCTGTCTCCCGATGAAATTCCAGGCATCGTCGCCGCCGCCAAGGAAGCCGCCGGCGATACCGCCATCGTGTCCGGCTGCGGCTTCGGCAGCCATGTCGGCGTGGAACTGGCAAAGTCCGTCGAAAAGGCAGGCGCCGATGGCATCCTGCTTCTGCCGCATTATCTCATCGATGCGCCGCAGGAAGGCCTTTACCAGCACGTCAAGAAGATCTGCCAGTCCGTCGGCATCGGCGTCATGGTCTACAACCGCGACAATTCCGTTCTCTCCGTCGACACCCTGAAGCGCCTGTGTGACGAATGCCCGAACCTCGTCGGCTTCAAGGACGGCACCGGCGATATCGGCCTCGTGCGCCAGGTCACCGCCACCATGGGCGATCGGCTGACCTATCTCGGCGGCATGCCGACGGCAGAACTCTTTGCCGAAGCCTATCTCGGCGCCGGCTTCACCACCTATTCGTCTGCCGTGTTCAACTTCGTGCCCGGTCTTGCGGTGGAATTCTACAAGGCACTGCGCGCCGGTAACCGCGAGCGGTGCGAAGAGATCCTGCGCGATTTCTTCTATCCCTTCATGGCCATTCGCAATCGCCGCAAGGGCTATGCGGTGGCCGCCATCAAGGCCGGCGTGCGCCTGCAGGGCTTTGATGCGGGTAAAGTTCGCCCGCCGCTCGATGACCTGACCCGCGAGGAAGAAGACATGCTGCTGAACCTCATCGGCCCCTGGAAGCGCTAGGATGAAAATCGTCGCGGTTCGCACACATCTTCTGGAACACAGGCTCGATGTCGCCTTTGAAAGCGCGTCCATGCGCTTTGACCGGCGTGCGCATGTTCTGGTGGAAATCGAATGCGCCGACGGAACGACCGGCTGGGGCGAATGCCTCGGGCCGGCGCGTCCGAACGCTGCCGTTGTGGCGGCCTATGCCAACTGGCTGATCGGCGAAAACCCGCTCGAAACCGAAAAGATCTGCGCGCGGCTTTATAATGCCCTGCGCGACCAGGGCCAGCGCGGCCTCACCGTGACCGCCCTTTCCGGCATCGACATGGCGCTGTGGGATATCAAGGGCAAGCATTTTGGCGCGCCGATTTCCATCCTGCTTGGCGGTCGCTTTCGCGAAAGCGTCAAGGCCTATGCCACAGGCAGCTTCAAGCGGGATGGCGTCGACCGCGTCGAGGACAATGCGCGCGATGTGGCGCGCTACTGGTCGGAAGGCTTTCACGCCACCAAGATCAAGATCGGCTTTGGCGTCGAAGAGGATCTGCGCGTGGTGCGCGCCGCCCGCGAAGCGGTGGGTTCCGACATGCGCATCATGGTCGATGCCAATCACGGCTATGATGCGGTGGAGGCCATTCGCTTCGGCCAGGCGGCTGCCGAACTCAACCTCGACTGGTTCGAGGAACCGGTGGTGCCGGAACAGCTGGCCGCCTATCGCGAAGTGCGCGCCCGCCAGCCGATCCCGGTTGCCGGCGGCGAAACCTGGCACACGCGCTGGGGCATGAAAGAGCCGGTGGAGACACGCTGCGTCGATATCCTGCAGCCGGATCTGGCCGGTGTCGGGGGCTTTACCGAAGCCAAGCGCGTGGCGGATCTGGCGGCACTTCATGGCGTGCGCGTCGTGCCGCATGTCTGGGGAACGGCGGTACACATTGCCGCTGCCCTGCAGTTCATGGCGGCCATGGTGCCAAGCCCGGTGCGCGTCAACCCGATCGAGCCCATCCTGGAATTCGACCGCACCGACAACCCGTTCCGGCAGGCGATCGTGAAGACGCCGATCGAGCATGTGAACGGCGTGGTGACCATTCCAGATGGCCCCGGCCTCGGCATCGAGATCAACCGCGCGGCGCTCGCCGAGTTCAAGATGGGAGACGCCTGATGCTGGTGCGCCCGCTGTCTGGACGAGAACCGGCCATCTCCCTGCCGCGGGGCAGCGTCGACGCGCAAATGCACATGTATCTGCCTGGCTATCCGGCGCTGCCGGGCGGCCCGGGGCTTCCCGCCGGCGATCTGCCGACGCCTGCGCAGTATCGCCAGCTGATGGCCTGGCTCGGCATCGACCGCGTCATCATCACGCAGGGCAATGCCCAGCAACGTGATAATTCAAATATCATCGCCTGCCTTGCCGAAATGGGTGACGTGGCCCGCGGCGTTGCAGCCGTCGGCGCCGGTGTTTCCGATGCGGAGCTGGACCAGTTGCAACAGGCCGGCGTCGTCGGCCTTCGCATCATGGACCTGCCGGGTGGCGCAACCGATCTTTCCGCCCTTGAAACGCTGGATGCCAAAGCATATGCCCGCGGCCTGATGCTCGCCATCCAGTTCGACGGCAGCAAGATCCTGGAGCACGAAACGCGCCTGGCGGCGCTCAAGTCCCGCTGGGTCTTCGACCATCACGGCAAGTTTTTCGCCGGCGTGACGCCGGACAGCCCGCAGGTGGCCGTCACACAGCGGCTGATCGATGCCGGAAATTGCTGGTTCAAGTTTGCCGGCGTCTATGAAAGTTCAAAGAGCGGCGGCCCTGCCTATGAAGACGTGGCAGCCATTGCCCGGCTGCTTGCCGCCCATGCGCCGGAGCGCATCGTCTGGGGCACCAACTGGCCGCACAACCTGGCGCGCGAGCAGAAGGATTATCCCGACGACGCCGAGCTGCTGGAGACCGTTCTGAGCTGGCTACCCGACGAGGCGGCGCTTCAGCGCGCCCTTGTCGACAACCCGGAGGAGTTGTTCGCCCTTCCCGCATTCCGGGAGGCGACTGCATAAAGACTGCCGCCGGAGCAGGAGGCTCGGGCGTTTCACCAAGCGGAGGATAACATGAAACTGACGAAGATCCTGGGGCTTGCCCTCGGCCTTGCCTTCAGCACTACCCTTGCTGCCCAGGCGCAGGAAATCAGCCTGCGTTCCGCCGACATCCACCCCGACGGTTATCCGACGGTCGAGGCGGTCAAATTCATGGGGCAGCTGATTTCCGAGCGCACCAATGGCCGCATCAAGGTGCAGGTCATGCCAAGCGCCGTACTCGGCTCCGAAAAGGATACGATCGAACAGACCCGCTTCGGCGTCATCGATCTCAACCGCGTCAATGCGGCCCCCTTCAACAACCTCGTCAAGGAAACCGTCGTTCTGGGCATGCCCTTCCTGTTCCGCTCGACGGAACACATGCACAAGACGGTCGACGGTCCGATCGGCGACGAAATCCTTGCCGCCTTCGAACAGCACGGCTTGATCGGCCTGACCTATTACGATTCCGGCGCGCGCTCCTTCTACACCACCAAAAAGCCGATCGGAAAGCTTGCCGACCTCAAGGGCATGAAGATCCGCGTCCAGCAATCCGACCTCTGGATCGCCATGATGCAGGCCTTTGGTGCCAACCCGACGCCGATGCCCATGGGCGAAGTTTATTCCTCGCTGGAAACCGGCGTGGTCGATGGCGCTGAAAACAACTGGCCGTCTTACGAATCGGCGCGTCACTTCGAAGTGGCCAAGAACTACACGCTGACGGAACACTCGCTGAATCCGGAAATCCTCGTGATGTCCAAGATCAGCTGGGACAAGCTGAAGCCGGAAGACCAGAAGATCGTTCGCCAAGCCGCCAAGGAATCCACCGTCAAGATGCGCGAACTGTGGACGGCACGTGAAAAGACGTCCGAAGAGAAGGTGCGGGCTGCCGGCGTCAACGTCATCAAGGTGGACAAGTCGGAGTTTTCTGCCGCCATGAAGCCGGTCTACGACAAGTTTGTCACCGACGAAAAGCTGAAGGGCCTGCTCGAGCGCATCCAGGCCGTGCACTAGCAGAAATCGGGGCCGGCAGGGAAAAACCTGCCGGCCCTTTTTCATGCACGCCTGTCCACGGGACAGGCCGAGAAGGATCCGCGGGACATGAGAAAACTGATGCAGGCCATTCGGCCAAGCCTGACGGCGCTGAGCCGTTCATCCCTCTATATCGCCGGCGCCGGCATCATTGCCATGACGGTGATCGTCGGCTGGCAGGTGTTTGCCCGCTATGTGCTCAATGATTCGCCGAGCTGGTCGGAGCCGCTGTCACTCTACCTGATGTCCTGGTTCATCATGCTGGGCGCTGCCGTCGGCGTGCGCGAAAGCGTGCATCTGGGGCTCGATATCCTGCGCTACTCCATGCCCGTCTCCGTGCAGAAGACCATGGATCTCGTCAGCCTCGGCCTGGTGACCCTGTTCGGCATCGCCATGGCCTATTACGGCGTCCTGCTGGCAAAAGGCACCTGGACGGCCACCATTCCGGTTCTCGGCTGGCCGGGCGGCGTAGACTTTTTCCCGCTGATCGTCGGTGGCGCGATGATTGCGCTGTTTGCCGCCGAGCGTTTCATCGACGTGGCGCTGGGCGAAGAAATCGCGGCCCATGCCGACGTGGCGGAGGTTGTCTGATGGCCTATACGATCCTGTTCGGTTCCTTCACCATCCTGATGCTGATCGGCATGCCGATCGCGTTCTGCCTTGGCATCGCTTCGGTCGCCACGATCCTTTACATGGGCCTGCCGCCCATCGTCGTCTTCCAGCAGCTGAATTCCGGCATGAACGTGTTTGCCATGATGGCCATCCCGTTCTTCATCTTTGCCGGCGACCTCATGGTGCGCGGCGGCATTGCCGCCCGTCTCATCCGCTTTGCAGCCGGCATTGTCGGGCATCTGCGCGGCGGGCTCGGCCAGGTCAACATCGTCGCCTCCACGCTCTTCGGCGGCATTTCGGGCTCGGCCGTCGCCGATGCCTCGGCTGTCGGCGGCCTGATGATCCCGCAGATGGCAGCCCGCGGCTATGACCGTGGCTACGCCGTCAACGTCACGGTCAATGCCGCGATCATCGCCCTGATGATCCCGCCCTCGCACAACATGATCCTCTATTCGATCGCAGCCGGCGGCAATGTCTCGGTCGCCGATCTCTTCACCGCCGGCATCATTCCCGGCATCCTGCTTGCGGCAGCGCTGATGATCACGGCCTATGTCGTTGCCGTGCGCCGGGGTTATCCCTCAGAACCGTTCCCCGGCTTTTCCAAGGTCGCCTATTATCTCGTCTCGGCCTTTCCGGGCATTCTTCTCATCGCCATCATCTTCGGCGGCGTTCGCTCGGGCGTGTTCACGGCAACGGAAAGCTCGTGCATCGCCGTTCTCTATGCCTTCCTCGTCGCCATGCTGGTCTATCGCGAACTCGACTGGCACGGTTTTGTCGAGGCGGTGATGGGAGCGGTGCGCACCACCGCGATGGTGCTGCTCGTCATCGGCACCGCGGCCGCCTTTGCCTGGCTGATGGCGTTCCTGCAGGTGCAGCAGCTGATGATCGGCGCCATCGGGGCGATTTCCGACAATCCGATCATCGTGCTGCTTGTCATCAACGTAATCCTGCTTCTTCTCGGCACCTTCATGGACATGGCGCCAATGGTGATCATCTCGACACCAGTGCTGCTGCCGGTGGTCAAGGCCTTCGGCGTCGATCCCGTGCATTTCGGCGTGGTGATGATCCTGAACGCCGGCATCGGCCTCAATACCCCGCCGGTCGGCACCGTCCTCTTCGTCGGCTGCGCGGTGGGGGGCATCAGTATTCGCGAGGCCATGCGCACGATCTGGCCCTTCTTCGGCGCCAGCATCGCCGTGCTGATGCTCGTCACCTACATCCCGGCGCTCTCGCTCTGGCTGCCAAGCCTGTTCCGTTAAGCATTACCAGACCGCATCAACAGCAAGGCCGGCGGATCGCTCCGCCGGCCTTGTTCTATTTCGGACATGTCGGGAGGTTTTTACGACCTACCAGCTCTTGCTGAGCTTGACGGTCACCGTGCGCGCGTCGCCATAGCCGCAGGTGGCAGCGCCGGCGCAGCCGCTGACATAGACCTTGTCGAACAGGTTGGCGACGTTGATCGAGCCTTCCCAGCCATTCTTCTTGTAGCGCAGTGCTGCGTCGAAGACGGTGGCATCCGGCACCTTCAGCGTATTTTCCCGGTCCGCCCAGCTTTCACCGCGATAGCGGACACCACCGCCGATGCTCAAGCCCTCAAGCGCCGGCACCGGCACTGCGTAATCCAGCCACAGCGAGGCCTGCACGTCAGGCACCAGATAGGGGCTCTTGCCGACATAGGCGGCTACAATATCCTTCTTCACCTCGAGATCGGTATAGGTGAAGGAGCCGAGCAGCTTCCAGTTGTCATTGAGGTTCACCTTGCCTTCCAGCTCCACACCGCGCGACTGCACCTCGCCAATCTGGCTGGAGAGGAAGGTGCCCGGGTCCGTCACCACCACATTGCGCTTGGTGAGATCGAACAGCGAGGCCGTGAACAGGCCGTCGATAAAGTGCGGCTCGTATTTGACGCCGACTTCGTACTGCTCTCCCTCTTCCGGCTTGTTGTCCGGTGTGCTGCTGACGGCGATCACCGGGTTGAAGAAGCTCGCCACGCTGACATAGGGCGTCAGCCCGTTGTCGAACTCGTAGGCGAGACCGGCGCGACCGCTGGCGGCGCTCTTGCTGTAGCTGTAGGTGAAGTCCTGCGTCGGCGCCCAGTAGGTCGGGCCGTTGTCGGTGGTGGTTTCCACGTGGTCGTAGCGGCCGTTCAGCGTCACCAGCCATCCGCCGCCGAAGCGGATCTGATCCTGCGCATAGATGCCGACCTGCTTCTGGGTGATCAGCTGGTTGCTGTAGGAATTGTTGGCCAGCTGCGGCAGGCCATAGACCGGATCGGTGGCGCTGATCGGATTGATCGTGGTCGCGGCCTGGTCGTTGGACAGCTGGTAATATTTGTAATCGAGGCCGAACAGCAGGCCGTGCTCCAGCGGCCCGGTGTCGACCGTGCCCTCCAGGCGGTTATCGATTAGGAAGGTATTCACCTTGGAGGTCTGCTCAAAGCCGATACGGTTCAGCTGCAGGCTGCTGATATCATACCAGCCATAGAGATAGGGCGCGTTCTCGTGCTTGTAGAGATGGCCGTAACGGGCGTTCTGCGAGACCTTCCAGCCGCTGTCGAATTCGTGCTCGACCTCATAGCCGACCATTTCCTGGTTATAGACGCCGGTGTCGACATCAGGTTCGCCGTAAAATGCATCGCGCTTGATCTTGCCGAAGCCGGCTACGGATTCGACGGTACCGTAATAGGGAAAGAATCCGCCGCCCACATGCAGCTCATCGAGGGCTGCGAACGAGCCCCAGACGGTCAGCTTGGTGGCCTCGTCAGGGGAAATCGTCAGCTGCGGCATTACGAAGCCGCGCAGGTCGTGCGAGAAATCCGAATAATTGTCGCCGCCAGCAATCTTGCCGGTCAGACGATAGGTCATGGTCTCGCTGGAGCCGAGTTTGTCGGAGAGATCGAAGCCGAAGAAGGCATTGCCATTGGAATTGATGCCGGTCTCGGTCTCGTAGAGCGGTTCATCGGTCGGCCGCTTGCGCACGAGGTTGACCATGCCGCCGGCATTGGCGCCTCCATAGAGGACCGAGGCCGGCCCCTTCAGCACCTCGATGCGCTCCAGCATGTAAGGGTCGGTCTGAAAGCCGCCGAAACCATAGGCATAGAGATTGAGACCGTCGTAGAACACGCCGGTCTGCGTGGCATCGAAGCCGCGGATATAGACCCAGTCCGTATCGGCATCAGCACCGAAGGGCGCCGACAGCACGCCCGCCGTATAGGCCAGCGCCTCGTCCACCTTGTTGGTGATGCCGCGATCGTTCAATTCGTCGCGTCCGACGACGGAGACCGACTGGGGAATGGCGGAAATATCACCGGCGGTCTTCGCACCGGTCGCGGATTTTTTCGCCACGTAACCCTGAACCGGGCCGTTGGCCCCAGTCCCCTCCGCCGACTGGCCCTGCACCAGCACCGGGTCCAGCTCGATTGCCGGCTCGGCCAGCGCCGGCATGGCGGCGAAGAGGCTGCCTGCCGCAATCCCGGCCAGCAGCGTGGCGTAACCGTGCCTGTTCCTCGTTGTCATCATTGTCGCGCGCGCCCCCACGTCTCGTTCCGGGGTCCGACAACCCCACTTGATAAGATGAGCGCGTAACTCAAATTATAGACCGATGCTTGCCTGCAGGACGAAAAATTGAACATTCTTGGGCAAACATCGCCGGCACGTCCGGCAGAGCCCCCGCAGCCCGTCAACTGTGTGCTTTTCGCCACTTCGCCGGCGTGGTGCCGAGATACTGGCGGAAGACGCGCGTGAAATGCGCCTGATCGGCAAAACCGATTTCCACCGCAACCGCATTGAGGGGAAGATCCTTTTCCGCAAGCATCGCCTTGGCGCGCGCCAGCCGCTCGCGCATCTGCCACTGGTGCGGTGCGAGCCCGGTGGATGCCTTGAAGGAATGGGAAAACTGCGAGGCGGAAAGGCCTGTCAGATCCGCCAGTTCATCGAGCCGCACCGTGCGCAGGCAATGGGCGTCGAGATAATCGGTGGCGCGCCGCAGCTGCCAGGGAGCCAATGCGCTGCGCTTGCGCCGCTCCACCTTATCGAGGTTCAGCACCGCAATGATCAGCGAGAGCGCCAGCCCATCGCCATAGAGATCATGCAGCGGCTGCGGATTGAGGCATTCGGCGGCGATCAGCCGCGCAAGGCTCATGGCGCGCTCATCGAAGAACAGCAGCTTCGGATCATCCAGCCGGCGCGGGTCGAGATCATCCGTCAGCCGGCGGCAGATGGTTTCGGCATCGAAGTGAATGTCGAGGTGGCGAAGGGTGCGGATGCCGGTGAAATCCACCCACAGATCCATGCCGGCCGGCACGTAGGAGATCGGCGAGCTTTGCGGGTTCTGCAACTCGCCCTTCCGGCCCTTACCGCTGCGCACCACTGGCCGACCCGTGCCCTGCAGATCGAGCAGGATGAAGAGGCGGGGATCGGAGGCGACATAATGGCCGCCGGCATAAGGCGCGCACTCCACATCCCATACATCGGCGACCAGCCCGTTCCAGACGCGACGGGCAACGCCCTTGCCGAGCGAAAAGCCCTCGATCGTGTTGGACATCCGGGGTTGGAAGGTCATGGGCGGCGGCTGAAAAGTTGAGTGTTATACTCCCCTATCAGACTTCCGCCGCACTGGCAATTTCACGGGAAGCCAAGGCGCCATCGTCAGAGCCCGGGCTTGTCCGCTTGCATCTTGGGGGCGCTGCTGCCGGTCCGCCAGTGCAGCAGCGCCTCCCCGGCCCTCATGGATAGATGACGCCCTTGCGCAGGATGACATTGGCATAAAGGCGCGGCTCGCTGGTCTGCACCACCGTATGCGCCGCCTTCACCCGCGGATAAAAATCAGGCCCGAGGAGCGGCACCACCGGCTGCTTCGGCTCATGCCGCTTGCAGCAGGCAATGAGTTCCTGATGGACCGGGTCGAGTGCATCGCGATCCTTGCCGACCGTCGAGCGGAAGATTGCTTCGGACACGAAATCATCGATCGGCAGAACGGAGAGAACGGCATCGAGAACGGCAATCAGCCCATGGCCATCCAGACGGACCAGCCGCTTTGCATGCTCCAGTCCCGGATAGTTTCCGTCAACGATGGCAATCTCATCGCCGTGACCCATGGCCCGAAGCGTCGCCAGAAGATCGGGGCTGAGGATCGGATTGATGCCTTTCAGCATGTTAGGAAAGCTCCTTGAACAATATGCTTTGATCGGTGAGGTAACGGGCAAAGATCGGCAGGCTTGCACCGCCAATGGCGCGCGCCTGCGCGCCGACTGCGCCTTCGATGATATCGGGAATGATGACGCCCTGCAGATCGAGCCTTGCGACGGCTGCCACCGTGGCCTTGACGATGCGGGCGCGCACCCAGGGCGGAAAGCCGCCATCGATGACGGCCGCTCCGAAATCGATGACGGAGGCGGCCGCGACGATGGCCTGCGCCAGCGCATCGGCCGTATCGCGGATCCAGATGTCGAGCGGCTCGCCGAAGTCGATCCATTCATCGGCCGAATACCACAGCGGCTGCGGATCGATACCGCGCTCCAGCAGCAGTTTTTCGAGGACGAAGATCGAGGCAATGTCGAGAAGCTGGCGGTTTTCGCCCTGCCCGCCGCGCACCGGCAATGGCCCGAGCGCCCCGGCCGTGCCGCTGCGGCCGGAGAATACCTCGGAATTCAGCACGATACCGCCTCCGATGAAGGAGCCGATGAAGAAATAGACGAAATCCGGATAGGACGGGCCGACGCCGAAGACGAGTTCTGCACCGCAGGCGCTGGTGGCATCGTTCTGCAGATAGACAGGATGACGGATCTTTGCGGAAGCCTGCGCATGCAGGTCGAACTGGCGCCAGGCGTCCATGGCACCCGGCGGGGCGCCGACTTCCTCGGCCCAGTTCCACAATTCGAAGGGGGCTGCGATGCCGACGCCGGCAATCTGCGCCCGCTCGGCCTCGCTCATCTGCGCCTCGATACTGTCGATGCCGGTGAGGATGATGGACATGATTTCATCGGGGCGCGGATAGGCATAGATCTGGCGCACGCGTCGGCGGATCTTGCCGACGAAATCCATGAGCACGACGTCGGCGCTGCGCCGGCCGATCTTGACGCCGAAGGAAAAGACCGCATCCGGGTTGAGCCGCATCGGGATGGACGGCTGGCCGACCCTGCCGCGTACAGGATCCCCACGCAGAAGCAGGCCTTCCTTTTCGAGCGCCCGCATGATGACCGACACGGTCTGCGCCGAAAGGCCCGTGCGACGGGTAATGTCTGCCTTCGACATGGAGCCGTGCAGACGCACGAGCGACAGCACGAGCCGCTCATTGTGGGCACGCACGCGTACCTGATTGGATCCCCCCGCAAACGGAACGGACGGTGGCGATCCCGGAGGCTGATATTCATGATTTGTCATGGCTACCCCTCCCTAAGGTACCCAGTCTCCTCGCACAAGAAAGTAGCAGCGCGAATTAATAAATCAATCGGAATTAATTATTGACAGGCACATCGGGTTTTGATCTTAATGCGGCTGTGAAGGCACGGGCGACTTGGAGGAGGCGTCTGGTCACTCGATCTGGTCCGTTGCCTGGCCATCAGCGCTTACACTCTGGGAGGAGCCCCAATGAAAAAGAGCATCATTACCGCCGCTTTCGCAACGCTTGCCATGGGCGTCGTCTTCGCCGCTCCGGCATCGGCTGCCGGCGTTTCGGCCTGCCTGATCACCAAGACGGATACCAACCCCTTCTTCGTCAAGATGAAGGAAGGTGCCACAGCCAAGGCCAAGGAACTCGGCGTGACGCTGAAGTCCTATGCCGGCAAGATCGACGGTGATTCCGAAAGCCAGGTCGCAGCGATCGAAACCTGCATTGCAGACGGCGCAAAGGGCATTCTGCTGACCGCCTCCGATACCGCCGGCATCGTTCCTGCCGTCAAGCAGGCCCGTGACGCCGGCGTTCTCGTCATCGCCCTCGACACGCCCCTCGACCCGATCACCGCAGCCGACGCAACCTTTGCCACCGACAACCTGCTCGCCGGCAAGCTGATCGGCCAGTGGGCCGCCGCAACGCTCGGCGCCAAGGCAAAGGATGCCAAGGTTGCCTTCCTTGACCTGACGCCGGCCCAGCCGTCCGTCGACGTCATGCGCGACCAGGGCTTCATGATCGGCTTCGGCATCGACCCCAAGGATCCGAACAAGATCGGCGATGAAAGCGACCCGCGCATCGTGGGCCATGACATCACCAACGGCAATGAAGAAGGCGGCCGCACGGCCATGGAAAACCTTCTCCAGAAGAACCCCAACATCAACGTGGTGCACACCATCAACGAACCGGCCGCTGCCGGCGCCTATGAAGCGCTGAAGGCTGTCGGCAAGCAGAAGGACGTGCTGATCGTCTCCGTCGACGGTGGCTGCCCGGGCGTCAAGAACGTCAAGGAAGGCATCATCGGTGCGACATCGCAGCAGTATCCGCTGCTGATGGCAGCCCTCGGCATCGAAGCCATCAAGAAGTTCGCCGACAGCGGTGAAAAGCCGAAGCCGACCGCCGGCAAGAACTTCTTCGACACCGGCGTTTCGCTCGTGACCGACAAGCCGGCCACCGGCGTTCCTTCGATCGACACCAAGGAAGGCACGGCCAAGTGCTGGGGTTGATCCTGAACCACTCTTGATTGCCAAAGAGGAAGGGCGGCGACAGGCCGCCCTTCTGACAAGCCGCCAACCGCGCAAACGCGGCCCGGTCGCTTCGCTGACGATTGAAAGTATCCATTTCATCGCCGACATGCCGCAGGATGTCATTCCTCCGGTCGGCCCTCGCATCCTCGGGAGAGGCAATAGGGAGGAAAATCAATGAGCGAGCCACAAGCCGCCAGCAAGAAACCCCATCTCGAATACGAAACCGTATTGTCCGGAAGCGCCACGCAGGTTGCGCAGTTCGACGGCAACGACAAGACGCCGCTGCAGAAGTTCCAGCACTTCCTGCATTCCAGCCCGGCCGCCGTGCCGCTGATCGTTCTTCTTCTGTCGGTGGCGGTCTTCGGTTCGATCCTCGGCTCGAAATTCTTTTCGGCCTTCACCCTGACGCTCATCCTGCAGCAGGTGGCCATTACCGGCATTATCGGGGCCGCCCAGACGCTGATCATCCTGACCGCCGGCATCGACCTGTCGGTCGGCGCCATCATGGTGCTGTCGTCGGTGATCATGGGCCAGTTTGCCGTCAACTACGGCATCCCGACGCCGCTTGCGATCCTGGCCGGCTTTGCCACGGGCGCGATCTGCGGCTTCATCAACGGCGTTCTGGTGGCGCGGGTGAAACTGCCGCCCTTCATCGTCACGCTCGGCATGTGGCAGATCGTCCTGGCCACCAACTTCCTCTATTCCGCCAACGAGACGATCCGCTCGCAGGACCTCGAAGCCAAGGCGCCGCTCCTGCAGTTTTTCGGCCAGAACCTGCGCCTCGGCGGCGCCGTGTTCACCTATGGCGTGCTCGCGCTCGTCGTGTTGGTTGCCATTCTCTGGTATGTGCTGAACCGCACCGCCTGGGGCCGGCATCTTTATGCCGTGGGTGACGATCCGGATGCAGCAGAGCTTGCCGGCGTCAACGTCAAGAAGATGCTGGTCTCCGTCTACACGCTGTCCGGCCTCATCTGTGCGCTTGGCGGCTGGGCGCTGATCGGCCGCATCGGCTCCGTTTCGCCCACCGCTGGCCAGTTCGCCAACATAGAATCCATCACGGCCGTGGTCATCGGGGGCCTCTCCCTGTTCGGCGGACGCGGCTCGATCATGGGCATGCTGTTCGGCGCTCTCATCGTCGGCGTCTTTGCGCTTGGCCTTCGCCTCATCGGCACCGACCCGCAGTGGACCTATCTCATGATCGGCGTGCTGATCATTGCAGCTGTCGCCATCGACCAGTGGATCAGAAAGGTAGCAGGCTAATGGCTCTCGAACCCATTCTTTCGGCCCGTGGCCTCGTCAAGCGCTACGGCAAGGTAACGGCCCTCGACCGGGCGGATTTCGACCTCTATCCCGGCGAAATCCTGGCGGTCATCGGCGACAACGGCGCGGGCAAATCCTCGCTGATCAAGGCGATTTCCGGTGCCATCCATCCCGATGACGGCGAAATCACGCTTGAGGGCAAGACGGTCAACTTCCGCTCGCCGATCGAGGCGCGCAAGTCCGGCATCGAGACCGTCTACCAGAACCTGGCACTCTCGCCGGCGCTCTCGATCGCCGACAACATGTTTCTCGGGCGCGAGATCCGCAAGCCTGGCATCATGGGCAGCGTCTTCCGCTCGCTCGATCGCCCGGCCATGGAAAAGTTCGCCCGCGAAAAGCTCTCCGAACTCGGCCTGATGACCATCCAGAACATCAACCAGGCGGTGGAAACGCTGTCCGGCGGCCAGCGTCAGGGCGTCGCCGTGGCGCGCGCGGCGGCCTTCGGCTCGAAAGTCATTATCCTTGATGAACCGACGGCCGCACTCGGCGTGAAGGAAAGCCGGCGCGTGCTGGAACTGATCCTCGACGTGCGCTCGCGCGGCATTCCGATCGTGCTCATTTCGCACAACATGCCGCATGTCTTTGAAGTGGCGGACCGGATTCACATCCACCGCCTCGGCCGTCGCCTCACCGTCATCGATCCGAAGGATTACACGATGTCGGATGCGGTCGCCTTCATGACCGGAGCAAAGTCTCCGGAACAGCTGGCCGCCTGATAGCGCGCCGCCAGCCAATTGGGCCGCCCCGGTTGACGGACCGGGGCGGCCTTTTCGCATCCGGCAGACGGGTGCTCGAGCACTATCCCTGCAGGTGCAATCCCTTGCATAGTCGTCGCCGCAGCTGTCCCTGCACACACCACCATCGATAAGATTGTAACAAAGTAACGACATGGCCAAAACGACTGTATCGCCCAAAGGACTAAACCTTCAGAAGGAAAATTATAAAGATAGTTATTGTCATGTTTTCGAGGCTTGCCGTCGAAATTATGACTAAATCGTTACTCTATACAATATCTCATCGTTGATTAAATCGGATTGCGAGCGTTTCCATCTCCATGCCATATACTGGTCGTGAACTATACACGGGGCCGCCATGACAACCGCGGCGTGAATGGCATTGCGGAGGGAAAAGGCATGTCCAACACAGTCATCGAGCTTTATGGCGCGGTTCGGCGTGATCCGTTGACGATGTCGCAGCTTGCCAGCGCCCCGGACCTGCCGACCTTCATGTCGATGTTCATCCAGGAAGGTTCCCGCCGCGGCTTCGACCTGACCGAGGAAATGATCGAGCAGGTGGTTGGCCAGATCGCCCGGCGACCGCGCGCCGTCAACGACAACTGAGGGCCTCCAGGACCCTTATTGATCACAGCATGGCCTTCCGAACGGGCATGACTTCAGACGGCCAGGGAAAATTCCGTTTTCCGCATCCCCGGCGGCTTTCAGGGACTTGAAGCAGGCCTTCGGGCATGCGAACGGCAACCGCAATATCCGTGCGCCTTTTCGGCGTTCCAAGCTGCGGGCCGTCATGATGACATTCTTCAGAACGCTTTTGTCCGGGCGCCAGGCGCTCTCCCGCCTCCTGCGCCAGCATCTGTTGCTCGTGTGCCTGATATCTATGGCGCTGCTGGTAAGCCTTGCAGCACCGGGCGGGGCCATAGCTGCCGAATTGCCCGGTGGCGTTCCCTTTCTCCTTGAAAATTTTGACGACTGGGTTGTCGCCTGCCGCGCGCAGAACGGCGTGACCGGCTGCGTGGTTCGCCAGGTTCAGACCAAGGGAGACAAAAGCCAGCAGATGCTGACGGCGGAACTGCGCAATGTCGGCCGGGGCCGTTTGGATGGCGCCCTGCTGGTGCCTTTCGGCCTTGCACTGTCGCGCGGCGTGACGGTCACGGTGGATGAGGCAGCCCAGGCAACGCAGTTCGAGTTTTCAACCTGCCTTCCCGGCGGCTGCCTCGTTCCGGTCAAGTTCGATGCGCATGCGGTCGAGACGATAAAATCGGGCACGGCCCTTCGGCTTGCCGCGACCAATCTTGCTACCGGCGACGCCGTTGCGATGCGGATTTCCCTCAAGGGGCTCTCGGCAGCGCTGTCGCGCGCTGCCGAGCTTGCGCCCTAGCGGCGTCAGCGCGCCATCCAGCCGCCATCGACGGCCAGGACCTGGCCGGTCACATAGCCACTGGCAGGCGAAGTCAGGAACAGCACGGCCGTATCGAGATCCGACGGGTTGCCCCAGCGGCCGACGGGGATACGCTCGAGGATCGAGCGACTGCGGTCCGGATCGTTGCGCAGGGCCTCGGTATTGTCGGTTTCCATGTAGCCTGGCGCTATGGCGTTGACGGTAATGCCCTTCGCCGCCAGTTCGTTCGCCATCAGCTTGGTGAGGCCTGCCACCGCATGCTTGCTCGATGTGTAGGAGGCCACCCGGATGCCGCCCTGGAAGGACAGAAGCGAAGCGATGTTGACGATGCGCCCTGCAATCCCCTTGTCCAGCATGTGACGCACCACCGCCTGCGACAGCAGGAAGGTGCTTTTCAGGTTGATGTTCATCACATCATCCCAGTCCTGTTCGGAAAAGGCGGTGAAATCGGCGCGGCGGATCTGCCCGGCATTGTTGACGAGAATATCGATATTCCGCTGCGCGGTCAGTGCCGTCACCACATCGTCAAGGCCTGAAGGATCGGCAAGATCGTGGACGACCTCCTCGAAGCGACGCCCCAGCGCCTCCACCTTCTGCTGCGTCTCCGGCATCGGGCGCGAGCCGAGCGCCACGATATCGGCGCCGGCCCGCGCGAGCGCCAGCGCAAGTCCCTGGCCAAGGCCGGTGCGCGCGCCGGTGACCAGCGCACGCTTTCCGGAAAGATCAAACAGGTTCATGGCATAGCCCTCACTTCAGGTCCTTCATCGGCACGAAATCCATGTCGGTGAAGGACTGGTTGTCACCCGCCATGCTCCAGATGAAGGCGTAAGATGCCGTGCCGGACCCGCAATGGATCGACCATGGCGGCGACAGAACCGCCTGCTCGTTGCGGATGATCAGATGGCCGGTCGCCTGCGGGCGGCCCATCAGGTGCACGACAAAAGCCTCTTCCGGAATTTCGAAATAGACATAGGCTTCCATGCGCCGGTCATGCAGGTGGGCCGGCATGGTGTTCCACACGCTGCCGGGCTCCAGACGCGTGAGGCCCATCAGCAGCTGGCAGGTGGGCAGGACCTTGGGGTGGATATACTGGTAGAGCTTGCGCTTGTTGCAGGTGGCCTGGTCGCCGAGATTGTTCTCGATCGCATCGGTCTTTGCGATGACGCGCGAGGGAAAGGCCGCATGGGCCGGCACGCTGTTGACGTAGAATTTGGCCGGCGCTGCGGCATCGACGCTTTCGAAGGAGATCTCGCGCACGCCCATGCCGAGATAGAGGCCGTCCTGGAAATCCAGCTCATAGACCGTGCCATCGGCAATTACCCGACCCTTGGCCCCGATATTGATGAGGCCGAGTTCTCGACGCTCCAGAAGGTAATCCGTTCCCACGGTCTTGGCGATCTCGGCACCGAAGGAGAGGGGTGCTGCCGTCGGCATGACGCCGGCAATCAGCATACGGTCATAATGGGTATAGGCAGCATTGACCGCGCCTGCGGCGAACAGGGTCTCGATCATGAAATTGTCGCGCAGCTGCGCACCCGTCATGGCTTCGGACTGGGTGTAATGCACCGCATGGCGGGTTTCTATCGTCGTGGTCATCTGTGTCTCCTACTCCCTGGTATTGCTTATTCGAAAAGGTCCGGATGCTCCGCCTCAAGCCGTGGCAGGTCGTGCAGCAGTTCGGACAGGTGGGTGGTCATGGCGGCACGGGCCGCGGCCTCATCGCGCTGATCGATGGCCGCAACGATGGCGCGGTGCTCGTCGATGAGCTTGGAAAGCGTGTCGGGTGCATGCAGCGACAGGCAACAGGCCCGGTCGATATGGGCCTTCAGGTCTTCCACCACCGCCCAGGCCATGGGAAGCCCGGCGCCCTCTGCGAGCGTCTTGTGGAAGAGGTCGTCATAGCGGCGAAATTCGGCGCGGTTGCCACCCTCTGCGGCGCGCGCCTGCTCCTTCAGGCAATCGTCCAGCCGCTGGCGAGCGTGAAAATGGAAGGCATTGCAGGCCGCCTTGACGATCGCGGTCTCGATGGTTTCCCGCAGGAACGCCGCCTGCATCAGTTTGGCGACAGAAATCCTGGCGACCACGGCGCCGCGTTGCGGCAGGATTTCGACAAGCCGGCTTTTGGCCAATGCAATCAAGGCCTCGCGGCCCGGTTGACGGGAGGAACCATAGCGTTCGCCGATTTCCTGCTCGGAAATCCGCGCGCCGGGCTGCAGCACGAGCGTGAGAATATCGCCGCGCAATTGCCGCTCCACCTTGTGCGCCATGCTTTCCGAAGCCGATTTGACCGTCATGCCTGAACCCGTACCAGCGTTGCATCCACTTCCATACAATAGCATACGGGCGAGCACAAGCGAGGCCGCAGCTTGATGAGGAGAAGCGGGTCAGAGGGAGTCGTGATCGATCAGGGCGTGAAGAAAGGCATCGGGCACAGCACCATCGCGCAGAAAGGAAAGCGCCAGCGGCCAGAGCGTTGCCCGAAAGCGGTCATGGAAGAAGGCGAAATGACCGATCTCCGTATGACCGATATCGCTCGGCGCAAGATGCAGGTGCCGGCGCTTGGCGGCATCAAAGTAGGCGAGCAACCGGCGCACCGCCGGCACGGTGCCATGGGGATCGTCCGTGAGGCTGATTGCAAGGATCGATGCCGTCACCTGCCGCAATCTCTGGCGCAGCACCTGCGGATCGCGCCCCGTGCCGCCTTTGCCGGAGCGGCAGACGGTGTCTTCGAAGTGAGCCCCCATGCGGCTCCAGTTGCGCACGACGCCTTGCGGCGTGTCCTCCATCCACCCCAGCCTCTTGGCCGGAAAATAACCGAACAAGGCGGTGAGAAGCGGCATGACCACGTGCCATTTCCACAGCATGCGGCGCCTCTTTGCCGGTGCATAGTCGCGCCAGTAGGCATATTGAGCCCCGACGGTGACGATGCGGCGCAGACGGTGGCTTGAGGGCGCAAGGCCGATGGCAAGGCCACCGATGGAATGGGCAACGACATCCACCGGACGTCCTGGGAATCGCAGGGCCAGAAAGGCAAGCGCCGCCTCCACGTCCTTTTCGCCCCAATCCACCCAATCTGCGTCAAGGCCCCGCATCCGCTGCGGCCGAGACTGGTCGATCCCGCGATAATCGAACGTCAGAACGTCGAAGCCATGGTCGAAGAGATAGCTGGCAAAGCGCGAATAATAGCGGCAGCGCACGGAGGTGGCGCAGGCGATGAGGACGACGGACCGGTCCGGCCGCGTCTCGCCAGTCTGCCAGAGAAAGCCGGCAAGGCAGTAGCCATCGGCAGCTTCAAAGCGAACCGGAATGCCTGCCTGCACACCAACAGCCTCTACCCCGGCACCGCCCTTCGCTTCGATCGTCTGCAAATCCCACCCGCCGAAGATGTCATTCTGTCACCTCTTAGGTATCAAGGTAGAGAAGCGCAGATGCAAGGCCAAGTTGAGCGAAAGTCTAAGAGGCTTCTCGTCAGGGCCAGGCGGCATAGCTTGTATCGGTCGCCAGCCGCTTCTGCCTTGGCCCGGCGCGATGGGTGCGCGGCGAAACGCCCGCGACACGCTTGAAGAAGCGACTGAAATAGGCGGCATCCGTGAAGCCGAGCGCATCGGCGATTTCTGCGATCTGGAGAGAAGACCCCTCGAGCAGGATGACCGCCTCCGCGACAAGGCGTCCGTGGATGAAATCCAGCGGCGTCCGGCCCGTGGCACGTTTGATGGCCGTATTCAGCCTGTCGGGCGTCACCCCGAGCGCAACGGCATAATCCGGCACCGTCCAGTGATCGCGCACATGCAGATCGACAAGCTGGACAAAGCTCCGGACGATCACGCGCGGCGAGGGCTTGGGCGCGTCACCAACGGGGGCCGCCAGGCGCCAGAGAGCAATCAGCAGCAATGACAGGTGATGGCGGATGACCTCTTCGCCACCCGGCAGGGCGCCTGAAATTTCCTCCGCAATGAGCCGCACCGTGGCGAGGATCTGGCGCGAAGCGGCAAGGCTCAGACGCTGGCCAAGGATCGGCCGAGAAATCGTATCGCGCACCTGCGCAAACACGGCACCGGCCGGCATGGCGGCACCCAGGGTCTGGTCGGGTATGGCCAGCATTCCCCCATCGGCCCCGGCCTCCAGCGCAAGCGTGGCACTTTCGCCCGCTGGAAGCCAGATGATGAGCGGTGCCGCCAGCGGCTGGCGTCGGCGCGCGGTCACGAGATCCCCCGTCCCGGATGACAACACGAACAGACGGCTGCGGCTCCCCCGCAAGGTCCATTCGTTACGCGACAGCGAGCCGCCGAACAGTTGCGCATCGGTGGCGGAGGGTGGCTGTGGGTGTAAAATGGCACCCCCTCCCGAATTCTTGATCGTCTCCGGCATGAATGGATGACCTCCCGCGTGAAAAGTACAAGTTTCTCCTCTAATTGTCTATTTGGTGTCGGATCGCCTCGCGCTACTGTCAGCCTGCCAAGAAGCGGACGCACAGGAGGAGATGTGAGGCCGCGCCTTTTGAGAGGCGACCGATCAAGGGTTGGCAAGGGAGGTTCGTCAGCACCGCTACCATACCAGGACAGGGCAGAATGCCTGATGGCAGGACCGCCGTGGCGAATGCATCGCCGGCGCCGTGCGTCTGGTGATCGTGCCTCTGGCGACAGGGTCCGGCAGAATCGTCCGATGGCGGGGATGGCGGCGAGAACGCGAAACAATTTTGGGAAGAGAAAGGGAAGAACACCATGACCATTCTGGGTTTCAAGATCAATAATGCCGAAGTCGAGGCGATTGACGGGCGCAGCTTCAAGCGCCTGAACCCGATTTCCGGCGACGTGGCGACAGAAGTTTCGGCAGCCTCCGTGGAAGATGCGCGCGCAGCCGCCAATGCGGCGGCGAAGGCCTTTCCCGCCTGGTCTGCCACCAACCCGGCCACCCGTCGCAAGGTGCTGATGGCCGCGGCCGACCGACTGCAGGAAAAGGCGCCGCAATTCGTGGTGGCCATGGCAGCCGAAACCGGCGCAACGGCCGGCTGGTCAATGTTCAACGTGATGCTGGCCGCCGACATGCTGCGCGAAGCCGCCTCCATGACCACGCAGATCGGCGGCGAAGTCATTCCGTCCAACCGTCCGGGCACGCTTGCCATGGCGGTGCGCCAGCCGGCGGGCGTCATCCTGTCGATGGCGCCGTGGAATGCGCCGGTCATCCTCGGTGTCCGCTCGCTCGCGCTGCCGCTTGCCTGCGGCAATACCGTGGTGCTGAAGACTTCTGAGATCTGCCCGCGCACCCATCGCCTGATCGTCGATGCCCTGCATGAGGCCGGCCTGCCGGAGGGCGTGTTGAACGCCATTTCGAACGCGCCCGAAGATGCCGGCGAGATCGTCGAGGCGCTGATTGCGCATCCGGCCGTGCGCCGCGTCAACTTCACCGGCTCCACCCGCGTCGGCCGCATCATTGCCGAAGTGGCCGGACGCCACCTGAAGCCGGCGCTGCTCGAACTCGGCGGCAAGGCGCCTTTCGTCGTGCTCGACGATGCCGATCTGGATGAGGCCGTCGCCGCCGCGGCCTTCGGCGCCTACATGAACCAGGGCCAGATCTGCATGTCCACCGAACGCGTCATCGTCGACGACAAGATCGCCGACCAGTTCGTCGCCGCGCTTTCGGCCAAGGTCGCCACCCTGAAAGCCGGCGATCCGGGCAAGGGCGAAACCCCGCTCGGCTCCGTGGTCGATGCCCATGCCGCCCAGCGCCTCGACATGCTGGTGCGCGATGCCGTGTCGAAGGGTGCCGTGCTTGCCGCCGGCGGCACGTTCAATGGCACAATCGTCGATGCCATCCTGCTCGACCGCGTGACCCCTGCCATGCGCATCTATGGCGAGGAAAGCTTTGGGCCGGTGGCAAGCATCGTGCGCGTCGGTTCGGTGGATGAGGCCGTACGCGTGGCAAACGACACCGAATACGGCCTCTCGGCCGCCGTCTTCGGCAAGGATGTCAACCGCGCCATGGCGGTTGCCCGCCGGATCGAATCGGGCATTTGCCACATCAATGGCCCGACCGTTCACGATGAGGCACAGATGCCGTTCGGCGGCACCAAAGCCTCCGGTTATGGCCGTTTCGGCGGCAAGGCCGGCATCAACGAGTTCACGGAACTCCGCTGGCTGACGATCCAGGACGGCCACCTGCACTACCCGATCTGATCAGCCTTGACCTTCACCCTTGCGCGATCCCCACCACGCAAGGGTGGGCTGGGCAGAAGGGTCGGGATCAACGGAAGGAGCCGGGTTGTCCCAGCAATCCGGCTCTTTTCATACAGGCGTTCTGGTCGCTTCTACTCCAACCGGCAGATGCGCGCCGACAACGGCGGATGCAAGCGCCGTCAGTTGGCGGAAATGCGCGGCGCGCGCGCTGGTGCGGCGCCAGAAGAAGCCGATCTCACGCCGGGCCGGCCAATCTTCGATCGAAAGCAGCGCGATATTGGCGCCCCGTGCAAATTCCGAGCGCACGTACAACTCGGGAAACAGCGACAGCCCCATCTCGATCGACACCATCTGGCGCAGTGCATCCAGACTGGTGCCTTCATAATCTTCGAGCATGATCGCGCCCGAAAGAGCCGCCAGTTCCCGCACATTCTCCAGAAGCCGGTGACCGCGGCCAAGCGTCAACAATTGTTCTCCCTTCAGATCCTTCAGTCTCACCGAAGTGCGATCCGCCAGGCGATGATTGCGCGCCACACCGAGAAAGATCTGTTCGACACAGATCCCCTCGAAGGCAAATGCTGCCTCGTCCTGTGGCCGCTGGCCAAGGGCGCAATCGATGGCACCGCTGCGCACCTGCTCTTCCAGAAGAGCCGGCCGGTCTTCGCGCACATGCAGGCGAAGTGCGGGATAGCGCCCGTGCAGGCTCGGCAGAAAGGACGGCAGGAAATAAGGCCCGAAGGTCGGCACCACGCCAAGCCGGATAAGAGAGCCCAGATTGTCACGTCCGGCCGAGGCAAGCGTGACGATGTCATCCAGCGTGGCCAGCACCGATTTGGCGGCCGCCGCCACCTCCAGCCCGATGGCAGAGAGCACGATGGCCCCGGGTGTGCGCTCGACGAGACTGACACCCAACTGCTTTTCCAGAAGCGCGATCTGCACCGACAGCGTCGGCTGGGTGACATGGCAAAGCTCGGCTGCTCGGCCGAAGTGGCGGCAGGTGTCGAGGGCGACCAGATATTCGAGCTGGCGATGGGTGGGTCGGAAAGCCATGACGATAGAGATGCTCTATCGCTTTCATATTGTCAATGAATTGGATCTATCGACCATTCTTCCTCATAGTCGTCTTCAGAAAGGAGACGACCTCATGAACCCCTTGTTGAAGGCGCTGCATTCGCGCCACCGGATCCTCGAAGACCGCATCCAGTCGGAGCAGAAATCCCCGGCACCGGACAGCCTGCGCATCATGGCGCTGAAGAAGATCAAGCTGCGCATGCGCGAGCAGATCGAATTCCTGCAGCGCACCGGCAGCAATGGAAAGCCGATGACGCCTGCACGACGTCCGGGCCCTTCTTTCCCCTAAGGCCGCTGCGGTTTGCGAACATCTTTCCGGAAATAGCGACGGTGCGAGCGCCGTAACGCTCCCCCGTCCTCGAAAGGCGAGACGATCCCATCGTCTCGCCTTTTTTTGACGCCTCAACTCAGGAATCACTTTCATGTACGTGTTTTTTTCCATTGCGCAGCAGAATATTCTGTCTGCGCCGATCCTCTTCTTCGTGCTGGGTTTTGCCGCAACCCTTGCCGGCGGTCATCTGAGCCTGCCGGATGCGGTGTCGCGCATGCTGGCGCTCTATCTGATGCTGGCCATCGGCTTCAAGGGCGGTGCTGCGCTGACCGAAACGACCGCGCATGGGGAATTTGCCGTGCTTCTTGTCGCCGGCATTGCGCTTTCGGCACTGACGCCGCTTCTCGGCTATGGCCTGCTTGGCCGCATTAGCGCTTTGCCGCCGATAGAACGGGCAGCCGTGGCGGCCCATTACGGTTCGATTTCCGTCGTCACCTTTGCAGCCGCCACTGACGCGCTGACACGGCTTGGCATCACCTCTGATGGTTTCATGGTCGCCGTTGCCGCGGCCATGGAAACGCCGGCGATCTTCTGCGCCCTGCTGCTGATCTTCCGGCGCAACCCGCCAGATGCAGGGGAGGTGACCCACCGGAAATCGGCGCTCGTCGAGGTGTTTCTCAATGTCACCATCGTCATCCTCCTGGGCTCCTTCCTGATCGGCTTTCTGACCGGCAAGCGGGGCATGACGGAAATGTCCGGCTTCATCGTCGATCCGTATCGGGGCGCGCTCTGCCTGTTCCTGCTCGATCTCGGCACCAAGGCCGCCGCCGGCCTGCGCAAGAGCTGGCACGACATGAAGCCGCCGCTGCTGCTCTTTGCCCTTGCCATGCCGCTTGCAGGCGCCTTGCTTGCAGCAGCCATTGGCTGGATTGGGGGCGCTTCCCCCGGCAACACGGCGCTGCTGATCACCCTTGCAGCCAGCTCTTCCTATATCGCCGCCCCTGCCGCCATGCGCATTGCAGCGCCGGAGGCACGCCCGGCAATCTATCTCGGCCTCTCGCTCGGCATCACCTTTCCGTTCAACCTGATCATCGGGCTGCCGATCTACTTTTCCATCGCCGGGGTCTGATCAAGGATGCGGAAGGGCCGCCCGCAACACCGGCGGCCCTTCTCGTGATGAGGATGTCTAAATCGACCGATCGTCGACAGCCCCGGTCCAGGACTGCGGCAGATCAATCGTGATCCGGGAACGGATATCGCCGGCATGGGCCGCGATAAGAAGATCATAGCGCCCGGGTTCTGCGTAAAAGGCTTTCCGCTCCACATCGAAATAGCTGAGGTCACGCGGAAAAATGGTGAGCCGCGCGGTTCCGGTCTCTCCCGGCTCCAGCGTCAGCTTGGCAAAGGCGCGCAATTCCTTATGCGGTCTTGGAAGGGTGGGGTCGGCCGGAGAAACGTAAAGCTGCACCACGTCCGACCCCCGGGTCGAACCGATATTCCTGAGCTCCACCGTCACGGTGACACCGTCGCTGCCCATCTCCTGCGCTGAAGCCACAGCATCTGCCCAGGCAAAGCGGGTATAGCCAAGGCCGAAGCCGAAGGGGAAAAGCGGCGCGATGTCGTGGCTGTCGTGATGGCGGTAGCCGACGAACACGCCTTCCGCATAGCGCACGTGGCCATCCCTGCCGGGATAGATGGCACTGTCACCGCGCATGGCGCAATTGTCTCCAAGGCTCCTCGGAAATGTCTGCGGCAGCCGCCCACCCGGCTCGACATCGCCGAACAGCATATCGGCCACCGCATTGCCCAGTTCCTGCCCCGGATACCAGACCTGCAGCACGCCGCGCACCTGCGAGAGCCACGGCATTTCCACCGGTCCGCCGGTCTGCAGCACCACGACCGTGTTGGGGTTTGCGGCAGAAACACGCTCGATCAGTTCATCCTGCCGTCCAGGAAGGCGCATGTCCGGCAGATCGAGGCCTTCGGTATCCCATTCCCCGTCACGCCCGACAAACAGCACGGCGACATCGCAGGCCCGAGCCTGTTGTACCGCCTCCTCCAGCGCGGCGTCGCCCAGTGGCTTTTCCAGGCCAAAGCGGATAGCGGTGATGTTGATGCCTTCTTCCGCCGGCGGCGGCGAGAGATATTCGACGGTCAGGCGATAGGTCTTGCCAGCGTCGAGCGCGAAGGTCTTGCGCAGCTCACTGTTGGCGGTGCCAAAATAGTTCTCGCCGCGTTTCCAGCCGTCATAGCCATTCACCACCAGCTCGCCGTCGACGTAAAGCTTGGCCAGGCCCGCATTGGTCATGCCGAACACATGCTCGCCGCTTTCCTCGACGCTGAAATCGCCTGTGATGCGCACCGAAAAATCCTTGAGCGACAGCGTCGGATCCGGCAGATCGAACCAGAAGAATTCTCCCTTCTGCGCGGTTTCCGTCACCACCGGAGAGCCCTTGCAGCCCTTGCCGGCAAAATAGTCCACCGTGAGTTCGCCCGTCATGACGCTGGTCAGCCGGTTGTTGCGGCAGCCCACCGCGTGGCGGATGCAGTTGGCGTTGGACAGAGCGTTGCGAATTCCCTCAAGCGGGCTCACGATGTAATGCGCATTGATCTGCGCGCTGCCGCCGCCCATCACGCGCGCCGCCGCTGCATTGGGGCCGATGACGGCAATGTGCTGCAGCGAGGCCTTCTGCAGCGGCAGGATGCCGTCATTTTTCAGAAGAACCGCGCCCTCCGCGCCAAGGCGACGGATCAGCGCGCGGTCTTGTGGCAGATCGAGCGCCTGCTCGGACAGATCGGGCGCCGTTTCGAATGCGCCGACGCGCTGCAGCAGTTGAAGAATGCGGCGGGCGGCCTGACGCACCGCTTCTGCCGAAACCGCGCCGTCGTTGACTGCCTGAACCAGTTTTTCGCCGCGATCCCGGCTTGGGCCGGGCATTTCGAGGTCCAGCCCGGCATTGACGGTCTCCGCCGTCGAATGCGAGCCGAACCAGTCGGACATGACGATGCCGTCAAATCCCCAATCCCGGCGCAGAACCTCGGTGAGCAGCCAGCCATGCTCGCTGGTATAGGTGCCGTTCAGCCGGTTATAGGAGGACATCACCGCCATGACGCCGGCCCGCTTCACCGCCTTTTCGAACGGCAGAAGGTAGATCTCGCGCAGCGACCGCTCGTCGATGTCGGAGGACATGGTCTGGCGTTCGATTTCCGATTCGTTGCCGACAAAATGCTTGATGGTCGCGGCAATGCCCTGGCTCTGCACACCCTGGATATAGGCGACCGCCAATTCGGCCGTCAGCAGAGGATCCTCCGAATAGCATTCGAAATTGCGCCCATTGAGACCGGAGCGATGAATATTGACGGTCGGTGCCAGAAGAACCGATGCCCCCTTGCTCTTGGCCTGGCCGGCAAGCGCGACCCCCATGCGTTCAACCAGTTCGGGGTTCCAGCTTGCGCCAAGGGCGATGGCGACGGGAAAGCAGGCAGCCTTGACGCCGCCGACCAGGGAGCCCGCACCGCGGGCGCCATTGGGGCCGTCCGTCACCTTGATCTTCGGCACGCCGAGACGCTCCACCGGCACCGTCGTCCAGAAATCGGCACCGGACAGAAGCGAAACCTGTTCCTCCAGCGTCATGGCGTTCAGGATGTCATCGATCATGGTGTCCTCCGGGGTCTGGGAATGATGTGATCGTGTTCAGGCGCGGTGGCCACTTGGTGTGACGCCCGATCCGTGCAGGGTGGCGTGCAGGTCACGGCGGATTTGGCGCCCGCCGAGAACGGCGAAACCTGCTGCCGGCTCCTCGTCATGGTCCGCCCTCCCGACATTAAACCTACCGTTCAATCGGTAATAAAAAAACTTCCCGGAAGCAATGGTTCGCAAGGCCGGCTTGAACTTTCGCGGACCATGGCCGGTTACGGTTGCCGTGGCTGCAATTCGGAATAAAAGAGCAGGCTATGGAGAAGGAGAACCAGATGAAGGGCCGCAGCAATTCGCGCAACGAGGATCCGGCCGAAGCGTCTGCGTTAAGACGCCGCCGCTCGCCGAAGGGGGACGAGCGCCGCGAGCAGATTCTGCTTGCCGCCATGAAGCACTTTGCCGATGACGGCTACCAGAGCGCCTCGTTTGCCGCGATCGCGCAGGAGGTCGGGCTGTCCCTGCCGGGGCTTATTCACTACTTCCCGTCCAAGGTCGATCTGCTCCTGGCCATCCTGGCGCGGCGCGACGCGGAAAGCGGCAAGGTTATCGGCCCTTCCAACCCGTCCTGGCGTGCCCTGCTGCAGGGGCTGGTGGATGTGGTGAAGGCCAATACGAAGTCGGCCGGCGTGGTGCGCACCTTCGCCATCCTGAACGCCGAAAGCCTGACACGCGATCACCCTGCCGCGACCTGGTTTGCCGAGCGCGCCCGCGCGGTTTCCCGGATGGCGGCCCAATGCTTTGCAGAAGGCATCGCAAAGGGGGAGATCCGTCCTGAAGTGCGGCCGGACCAGCTGGCGGCAGAACTGATTTCCATGATGGACGGGCTGCAGATGTTGTGGCTGCGCGCCCCGGGCGAGATCGACATGGTGGCGATCTTCACCAGCTATATCGACCGCCTGATCGCCGGCATCGAGATCCGCTGATGCGCCTGGAGTATTTCGGTGCTTCATGGAAACACCGAAATACTCTAAGGCTTTGTTTTAACGCATTTCCGGACGGAAAGCCGTTTCACACTTTTCCCGGAAATGCTCTAGGCCCTCACCTTGCCGTGCCCCGGACGCGGCAGGTGCAGGACGCAGCGCAGTCCCTCCGGATCAAAGTGAAGTTCGGCCGTGCCGCCGCCCGGCGCAAGCGCTGCCGTAATCAGCCGCGAACCGAACCCCTTGCGCGTCGGCGGCGAAACGGCAGGTCCACCCTCCTCACGCCAGACGATCTCGATCATGTCCGGCAGCAGTTCCCACTCCACCCGCACGATGCCCTGGCCGACAGAGAGGGCGCCATATTTGGCCGCGTTCGTCGCCAGTTCATGAATGACGAGCGCGAGACGCGGTGACGTTTCGACATCCAGCGCAAGCGACCCGCCCTTCAGGCGCAACCGCTCCTGATCATAGGCCGACAACAGGATGCGCAAGAGCGTTTCCACGTCGTTCGGCATGGACTGGTGGCCGGACGACAAGCGATGTGCTTCAGACATTGCCCGCAGGCGTCCTTCGAAGCGGGGCATGAATTCGCCAAGGTCACCGCTGGCGCGCGCCGTCATCTGCGCGATTGCCTGCACCAGCTGCATGATGTTGCCGACCCGATGGCGCATTTCGCGGGCCAGAACCTCCGCCTCGTTTTCCGCCTGTTCGAGTGCCGTCATCAGGCTCTGCATGGCATGCATGATCGCAACCGTCAGCGCACCGAAACTCGTGAACACGGTGGACGACAACAGGGCGCTGGCATAGCTCACCGGACGGACATAGACCCAGATGACGACGGCAAACACGAGGCCGCACAGCATCAATGTCGTGCCGCCCGCGCGCCCGCCCCAGGCGGTTGCCAGCACGATGAACGGAAAAAAGGTAATGAAAGGCGCACCCAGAAGGATCTGGTTCAGCGCCAGCCAAAGACCGACGGAAACTGCCGCACAGGCGAGCGCAACCAGTTGACCGACAAGAAATGACGGCCGCCTGCGCGGTACCAGATACATCCACCAGGCGTCCCTCACCTGGATTTTATGCTCGCCCATCCTCGACTCCGAACTGCATCAGAATATTCGAACTCACGCGAATTCATAGTCACGCCTTACGCAAAAACTCTATGCAAATTCGGTGACTTGAGGCTGACGCAAGGCCAGATTGCAGAGCGGAGACTATCAGGCGCTCGGCGTGCGCCAGAAGGCGCCGGCAGCGAGGAGAAGCCAGCCGGCGATCATGCCTATGCCGCCGGCAGGCGCTGCCATGGGAAACAGGCCGGCATGGCCGAAATGGCGCATCACGAGATCCGTGGCGAAAAGAAGCGTGCCGAATGCAAGAACCAGCCCGGAGAGCGTGGCCGTGCGGATCTGGCCGTTTGCAAGATAAAGACCGAGCAGAACCGGCGCGTGGGCAAGACACATGGTGGAGGCCGATCCGAGCAGATGCGCATCGCCGCCGTGGCTTGCCGCAGCGGCCAGAACCACGCCGCAAGCTCCCATGAAGCCTGAAAGCATCAGGATGAGCGGACGAAACTGTTCAAGCCCGTGCATCAAGCCTGCTCCTCACGGTTTTGCATATGGTACGCAAGCCGCTCGATCGGCGGCCAGATGATCTCGCGCAATTTCGGATTGGTGACCGTGTCGGTAAGCGCGCGCGAAAAGCACAAAAGCCATTCGTCGCGTTCGGCGACACCGATCGCCGCGCCGAAGTGCCGCGATCGCAACCGCGGATGACCGTATTTTTCAATGTAGATCGGAGGGCCGCCAAGATAGCCGGTCAGATATTCGTAAAGCTTGTGCTCGCTGCCCGAAAGGTCGGCCGGGTGGATGGCGCGGCAATTGCGCGCCTCCGGCAATTCGTCCATCAGCTGATAGAACCGGCGCACCAGCGCCCGGATCGTCTGATCGCCGCCGATCGCCTCGTAAAGGGTGATTGTTTCGCCACTCATGTGCCCGGTCCGTGTCGCCTGTCACAGGGGTGTTAGCCCTTCCCCTGCCACGCGGCAAGCAGGCAAGGCGCCGCAGCTGAAACGGGCTGTGGCTGTGCGGCCTTACTCGGAACCCGGATCGACATCCTGAGCGTCGGTCGCCGGAAGCGCACCGGTTCCCGGCGTCTTCTCGTGATTTTCCACCTTCGACCGTGCCTTGGGGCCAGCCGGCAGCGTTGCGCTATAGGCGCCGTCCGACTTGTTTTCGCCTTCAACCGACTTCTTGGCTTCGCGATTCTCGTCCATCATCATCTCCTTGGTTTTCGGGGAGAAGAACGAGGCCTGCGCAAGATGGTTCCGTCCGACGGACCGGTCGGTCAGGTCTCGCCCCGATCCGTCGCTTCTTCCACGACGGTGTCTGGAATATCGTCGAACGAGGCGTAGTTCAGATTGTAGAGCCTGGAATAGAGCTTTCCGTTGCGCATCAGCTCTGCATGATTGCCGTTTTCCACCAGTTCGCCGTTCTGCAGCACGATGATGCGGTCCGCTTCCCGGATGGTGGCCAGCCGGTGCGCGATGACAAGCCCCGTGCGGCCTTTCAGCAGCTTGACGAGCGCCTTCTGGATCAACATTTCCGTATAACTGTCGATATTGGCGGTGGCCTCGTCCAGAACCAGGATCTTGGCATCCGCCACCAGCGCCCGGGCAAAGCTGATCAACTGGCGCTGGCCGAGCGACAGGTTGCCGCCGCGCTGGCCCAGAATGCTGTCATAGCCTTCCGGCATACGCAGGATGAACTCGTGGGCTCCAACCGTCTGCGCTGCGGCGATCACCTCCTCGCGCGTGGCGTCGGTCTTGTGATAGCGGATATTGTCGAGAACCGAGCCGGTAAACAGGAACGGCTCCTGCAGCACCATGGCGATCTGGCGACCGAGCGAATCCTGCGTGAGGTCGCGCACATCATGGCCACCCACCAGCACGGCACCCTGCTGCACCTCATAGAAGCGGTGGATGAGCGACATGCAGCTCGATTTGCCCGAGCCCGTCGGCCCGACCAGGGCCACCGTCTCGCCGGGGTTCACTCGGAAGCTGACATGCTTCAGCACCGAATGTTTCGGGTTATAGCCAAAGACGACATCCCGGAATTCCACAGATCCATCCATGTCCGGCGGCAGCACCACCGCATCCGGCTTGTCCTTGATGTCGATGCGAACATCGAGAACATCGGTCAGGCGCTGTCCGGATGCCATGGCACGCTGCATGACCGAATATTGCAGTGTCAGCGACCGGATGGGATCGAAGAATCGCTGGATATAGAAGAGGAACGCCACCATCACGCCGACATCGAGCGCCTGGTTCAGCACCCGTGCGCCGCCGACCACGATGACGAGCGCCATGGCGACACCGGTGAGCGTATCGACGATCGGCACCATGACCTGGGCAAAGCGGGCGGCCGTCAGATGCGTCCTGAGATTGGCGCTTGCCTTGTCATCAAACAGGTTGAAGTTGACCGACTGGCGATCCATGCCCTGCACGGCGCGCACGCCGTGAATGGCTTCGGCCAGCGCACCGCTTGCCACCGAATTCGTCTCATGCGCTGCCATGAAGGATTTTCGCGCCCGCGGCAGCCAGAAGATGCGCACGATGAACAGAACCGGAAGCGCCGACAGGGTCAGAAGGCCGAGCCCGAAATCGAGATAAAGCATCACGACGACAATGCCGATGAGGAGCGTGATGTCGCCGACCGACAGAACGGAGGTTTCCAGAAATTCCTGCATCGAATTGACGTCGCCCTGCAGGCGCGACATCAGGCGGCCGACTTCCGTCTTGTCCATGAAAGACAGCGAGACATATTGCAGATGGGAAAACATGGCGCGGCGGATATCGAAGAGCACGTCTTCGGCGACATTGCCAACCAGCGTTTCCTGCGCATAGCTTGCGACAAAATTGATGAGGATGGCTCCGGCAAAAGCCAGAATAGCGAAGACGAGTGCTGCTTGGCCGGCACCCGGCTGCATGCCGTGGTCGATCGCGTAGCGGATGATCAAGGGGATGGCGAGCTGCATGGCGGTAAACACAAGGACCGCCACCACCGCGAGCGCCACCTTGCCACGATAAGGCGCCACGAAGGCCCAGATGCGGGCAACGATGTTCTTGTCGAACACCTTGCCGAAAATTTCCTCCTCGATGCGATGGGAACCCACCACGGCGCGGGGCGGCCGGCGGCCATCCTCGCGCACATCGGCCCGTTCGGTTTCCAGCTCTTCTGCCATGTTGGTCTCCTCCCGCCTCAGCCGGTCAATGCATCGTCGCCAGGGCGGACCTGGAGATCATACAAGGCGCGGTAGCGTCCGTTCCGCGCCAGAAGCTCCTCATGGCTTCCCTCTTCGACGATGCGGCCATCCTCCACGAACAGGATGTGATCGGCATGCATCAGGGAACTCAGGCGATGGGCAACGATGATCGTGACGCGCTCGGAAGCATAGCGGCGCATGGCATGACGAATGCGCTGTTCGGTTGCCGCATCGATGGCCGCCGTCGAATCGTCAAACACCATGACGGCGGGTTTCAGCATGACGGCGCGCGCAATCGACAACCGCTGCCGCTGGCCGCCCGATAGCGACACGCCCCGCTCGCCGACGACCGTGCCATAGCTTGCGGGAAGGCCAAGGACGTAATTGTGCAGCTGAGCACTTTCCGCTGCGCGCGAGATCTGGTTTTCCTTGGCCCAGGGATCGCCATAGGCAATGTTGTTCTCGATCGTAGTGGTGAAGAGGAAGCTGTCCTGCTGCACGACGACGACGGAGCGACGCAGCGACTTCAGCGTCACAGCGCGAATGTCCTGCCTATCGAGCGTTATGCGTCCGCCACTGACATCGTAGAAACGCGCAATCAGATGGGCAAGCGTCGACTTCCCGCTGCCCGGTGGCCCGACGATGCCGATCGTCTGGCCCCGTCTTGCCTCGAAGGACACGCCGTCGAGGGCGGACGTGTCCGGACTTGCCGGATAGGCGAAGGAGACGTTCTCAAAGCGCAACGTGCCCTCGCTCAACTGCAGGGGACGGGCACCCGGCGCGTCCTTCACCGCGACCTCCAGATCAAGCAGGCCAAACAGGCGGGCGCCGCAGGTGGAGGCGCGGGCAAAGGCGTTCACCATCAGGCCGAGCTGACGCACCGGCATCTGCAGGATGGTCATGAAGGTGAGGAACGAGGCGAGTGTGCCAACCGTGATCTCGCCCGCCATGACCTTGCCGCCGCCGATATACAGCACGAGACCCATGGCCGCGAAGAAGGACAGCGTCATGGCACTGGTATTGGCGACCCGAATGCCCACCCGCTGATGGGCAAGTTCGAGTGCGCTTTTTGACGCCGCATCGAACTTTTCGAGCTCGTGCTGTTGTGCCGCAAAGGCCCGGACGACGCGAATGCCGCCGAGATTTTCCTCCATCACCCTTGTCAGCACCTGCAGCCGTTCCTGCAGATCAAGCCAGGTCGCCCGCAGGCGAAGCTGCGTGACCGAAGAGCGCCAGCCGACAAAAGGCACGAAGCTCAGGGCCAGAAGCCCCAGCACCACATCCGTTGACAGGAGCAGGTAGGCACCGAGCCCGATCAGCACCGACAGAAAGATCATCCGCACCAGGGCTGTGGAGAAATACATCCGCACGCCTTCCAGATCGAGAAGGCCGATGGTGATGAGATCGCCCGAATGGACGCTGTCATGAAAACTGAAGGAGAGGCGCTGGATCTTTTCATAGCAGGCGAGCCGCAGCTCATAGCCGATATGATGGCCGACGGCCTCGCTGTAATAGTTCTGCACCATGGTGAAGAGCCCACGCAGGATGCTCGCACCCAGAAGCAGAAGTGCGGTGACCAGAAGCGCGTCCTGCGCCGCTGTGCCGACAGAACCGCCGGCGCCAATGCCCTGCGCCTCATCGATGGCGCGCCCGAGAAGCTTCGGGATCATCAACTGAAACCCGGAGGCAATCAGGGTTGCGCCGATAGCGAGCGCCGACTGGAAAGGATGGCGAAGGGCCATGACGGTGATCCGCGTCAAGATTGAAAGCCCCTTGCCCCAACCTGCAGCTTTCACATGCCCCCGCGAAGCGGACTGCGCGGCGGAGCCAATCCTGGTCTCGGTCTTCACGATCTCATTCCAATAGCTGGCCGCCGAACGGCCCAAGGGGCATTCCGGTTAGCCGGAACGATAGATAAGGGGTGATTTAGGCAGGCGCTCAAAGAAGGGAAGCACGATAGGAGACCGATTCGCCAAAAAACAAAAGCACCTGTTGTTTTCCGACAGGCCCCGCCGACCAGCCGCCTTCGACGTGTCACCTTATGGCAACGTTAGTGCTTGGTGGCAGGTGCGTAACGCGTGTTCAACGCACAACGGGCAAACCAGGCGGAGCGCAGCCATGGCACTCCTTACCCGATCAGCATGCCCGCCGCTTGCTCCGAGTCGCCCGGCATATTCAGCCGCCGGTTCAGCAGAAGAGAGACCTCTCCAACAGCGCCTTGCTTCAGCACAGCTTAAAGGGCAATTGCTGGCTTCGCGAGCGGGCTCAACGCCAAAAGCCCCACGTAGGGGGCT
>NZ_JAGIPH010000006.1 GCF_017877135.1 Neorhizobium galegae
CGCACTGATGAATCCGGGAAGCGTAACCAGTCCGCCTCCCTGACTGAAGCCGGAAAACTCCAGCCTCCGCTGGCCCAATGTCTGGGAGCAGTTCACCTCTTCGACAGACCAGAGCTCAATTCAATATAGGACAGAAGAAATCATCGATCAAATAAAACGGTCAAAATAGAAAAACTATAAAATACAAAAAAATATCTTCAATGAAGCCCATGAAAATATAAATCAACGCTACAATCGACATCCACTAATTCTCGACAATTCATCTCTTTTCTGTTCTGAAGTGTCCATTCCTGAAATAGATCTCTCAAATTCCAATATTTTAGATCCGACAAGGAATCTATACCAATACCCTTGAAGGAAGTGATAGATAAGCCCTTCGCGGCCATCAAGAAAACCCAATTGGAATACATAACGCATTACAAAATACCCAAGCGCAGACACCGAGAATGGCATACGATCGTATATCTTTTCCTTTACGAAGCGCTTCACAAAGGCCTGTCGCGATAACCTGTCGTCTTTCAGTGTTTTATCTTCAAGCAAACCATAACGACGACCGAGAACTTCAACAGCTTCACGACTTGCATATTTATTATGTTTCTCAGTAAAGAAACTAAGATCGTTGAGATTATCGTCGACGAACGGCGCATCAAATGTAATTGTCTCCCCACCCCAAACGACGATGTGCTCGTCCATCCAACGATCTTCAACGCGGCCCTGCCCTTTACGCCAAATACGGGTCAGAATCAGCGGATAGCGCCCGCCGTGTCGGATCCATTTTCCCAAGAACACATGCTTGCGCTTAAGATTGATTCCCGCGACGTCCGGACCAAGTGCAGGAATGCGCTCGGAAATTTCCTTTGCTAGTTCGGGTTCGATGACCTCGTCGGCATCCAGACGCATCACCCAATCCGATTCTATGATCGCATTGTCCATTCCCCACTGGAACTGTTTGGCCTGGTTGACGAAGCGGTTCTGCAAGACGGTTGCCCCCAGCGCGCGCGCAATTTCAACCGTCTGGTCAGTCGAAAACGAATCGATGACAACGATATTGGAGGCGAACGGCTTGACGCTGCCGATCGCCCGCGCGATGTGCCGTTCCTCATTGTAGGTGAGAATGACTACGGATAGAGAAAGCATCACAACGCGTGCCTTTCGTTGGCCATCCTTGTCACGAGGATCTCTGCAAGCGGACGCCGCGGCGAACGGGCCACCTTCAACGCACCGCGCGACACGGGTCGACCAACGGCGATCATCATGATCAACCGCTCGCCCTCGTTGATGGAGCCGACCTGCTTGATGGCGTTTTCCACCTTATGAGTGACCGCGAGATTAAGCGGGCAGGATGCAATTTCCAACGCATGACAAGCAAGCATTACATTCATCGCAAACAATGCGCCATCGACATAGGCCTGGTTGCGCTGCTGCGCGCCGCCCCAGGCGGCGAGATCGGATGTGATGACGAATAGGTTGTTGACATCGGCAGAAAAGCCCGTCGAGCCCGCCTGTAGTTTAAGGAGTCTATCGATATCATCCCGGTTTTGAAAGAAATATGCCTTGCAGGACTGACGATTACATTGTGATGGCGCGGACTGGGCAATGCGCACAATGTTCTCAACATCGGAACGCGCCAGCGTCTCATCGGCAAACATACGGTTGCTGTGGCGCGACACCAGAAGGCGTGCTGCTGGCGGAAACTCGTCATAGGTCTCGTCGTCCAACCGCCTCAGTCCACCATCGGGACTGATGGAGTTGACCTTCTCGTAGCGATCGAGAAAGGCCGCCATCTCCACCAGCAGCGGATCGTTGACAGCACGCTTGCTATGCAAGTCGATATAGGCATGAAAAATCCCGCAAACCTTCTCACCCGGCAAGCGAGAGAAAGTCAAATCGTACCTATCGACCGCCTTCATCAGAAAGCGGATCTTGGCCGCCCCGAATAGCGAACGCGGATTGGCAAGCGAAAGCCCTTTCTCGAGGGCATGTGCCTCGATCAGGATCTTGTAAAACAGCTTGCGCGTTTTATCTTGGAAAGGCGAGATCCCACAGTAGCGGAAATAAGTAGCGGCATCGGCAAAATATTCCGTTAGGAACATGCTTACCTTCTGGATCTTGCTCACGAGTTCCACCATAGACGATCTCCGTAGACATACCGTTTCATGCGGCGAGTTCCGAGGCCACGCGGCGGGGTTTGATGACAACACAGGGGTGACCGGCACACACGGACCAAGCCGGCAAATCCTTGGTGACGAGCGAGCGAGCGCCTACAACCGTGCCGCTTGCGATCGTGACCCCGGGCATCACCATGGATTCAGCGGCAATCCAGCAATGATCACCAATCATGATCGGCCGGGTTATAAGTGGGCGACGCAACGAGGTGATGTCATGCGACCCCGTACACAGGAAGCTTCTCTGGCTGACGGCAACCTTCGAGCCGATCACGATCTTCTCCATCGTATAACAATCGACACCATCTCCAAGCACCGACAGTTCGCCCATCTCCAGGTTCCACGGGGCCCAGACGAAGCAGGAGGCGGCCACCTTGGAGCCTCTGCCAATGCGCGCGCCAAAGAGACGTAGCAAGAAGATCCGCCAGCCGTTACAGAAACCGCGGGGCGTCGGCCGGAACAACATGAGCCAAACCAGAACCCAGATCCCACGCTTTATTTTCAGCGACCTGGGAATGGTGTCGACATAACGCAGACTTGAGAAGTCAGTCACAGGGTCGCTCCTGCTGTTTCCAGCAGTTGTGCGGAGAGATAGTCCCGTCCGGTTGCCTGCATGGCGAGCAGTTTGCCATGAACAGCTTCCCAGTCGATCTCTTCGCCGAGCCGGCGGCGCGTTGTTTCCACGTCACCAGCCTGCACGAACCTGTCCATCAGGTCGAGTTGGCCCAGGAGATTGCGCACTCGCTCGTTAAGGCCGCCCTTTGAACCAGGTAGACCGACGGTAAGGAACGGCTTACGAAGGAGGACGCTCAATACGGTACCGTGGAACGAGTTGGTGACGACAAATGACGCCTGATCGATCATTGCCGCCCAGCCGGCCGGCGAAGGGTACACGGTCTTGCCAATCTCGCGCCAGCGACGGTGGACATTGTAGGGCGACACAATTTCCGCTCCCAGCGTCTGCGATACCCGCGTCGTAACCTCGCGAATTCCGTCCCCCGTGCGCAGTGCATAGCAGAAGACATGTCCCCGCCCCACAGGCTCGGCGCGTGCGAGAAGTTTGGAAAAGTCACCGAGAAGGATCGTCGGATCGGGAACACAGACGGTAGCGCGACCGGTGATGCGCCGAACAATCTCGACGCCGCTCTCCTCACGAACGGAAAGACCGTGCATACCGGTGAGAAATTGGCGCATGTCGCCCTCGAAGGAAGACTCCAGGCTGCCCTTGCCGAAGCTCGGTGCGTAGGCGATATGCCGGGCATTCCCCGTATTTTTCAACGCCAGGAAATAAACAGGGTCAAGTCCTTTCTGTGGCGATGGGTTCCAGATCTGGTCACTGCCGCAGACAAGCGCATCGAACCTGCCGGAGGCGCTAGCGAAGAATGCCTCGACCTCGGCCTGGTTCTTTAAACGATCACTATTTACACCAAGCACATCACGGCGGAAAGTTTCGAACCTTTCTGCCTGGAGCCTGCTGCCGAACAGCTTGCGCTGGAGCGTCGAGAGACGAAGATAGGCCACCTTCAGATTGCGGCGGAAAGCAGCAGGGCTAAGCAGATTCTCAAAATCGCCCCCTTCTTCAACGTAATTTGGATGGTAGTTGACGAACTCAGCCTGGTGCCCCTGATCGAGAAGCCATTGACGCAAACCATAAGCCTGCATCAACGCGCCGAAATTCTCGGAGAAATGATAAGTCAGAATACCAATACGTTTCGAAGTCACGCCGAAAATCCCTTGCTCAAATGCATTGACTGGCTGAGAGCGGATAACGTTCTATCTGCACCGGACGGTGGCCTAGCCGATTTTTCCAGAAGATCTGCTAATCTCCGAACAGAACCATCAATATGAAACTGATTCAGGAAGCCCTGCCTAGCTGCGATCTTGAAATTATTTTTTTCCAAGATGGGCAGCCTGTTCCAGGATTGAAGAAGATCAAGGACGCCTTCCCTCGTATCCTCCTTGATGATAGCCGCTCCCGTCTCTTCGACCTCTCGCCATATATTCACGCGACGTGTGGTCAATACAGGTGTCCCGCACGCCATTGCTTCCGGTATGACGAGACCAAAATTTTCCTGATGCGACGGCAAGACAAAGACGTCCGCTTCATAAACCGCGCCCCATTTTGCGTCGCCTTCCAGCATCCCCGGCCAATGGATGCGACTTGCTATTCCCAATTTATGCGACAGTTCCACGAGTTCAGCTTTCCACCCGAGCTGGTCTGGTCCCGCCATAACCAGATCCAGATCGGGGTGTTCGTCAGCGACTTTCGAAAACGCCTCAATGAGAAGATCGCAACCCTTCTTGGGATGGATTCGGCTCATGAACAAGGCGTAACGGCGCCCTTTTACCGCTGGCACCAGTTCGAGAAAACACCTTGCCTGGTTTTGCGAAAACGGGGGGACATCCGGAATTCCCAACGGGATCGTTTCCTCCGTGTAGGCAGGCCCCCAAAACACGTTCCGCGCGGAGCGCCTCTCCTCGTCGCAAGTAAAGGCCACCGCCTTGGCGCCACCCAGGACACGCCCTTGGAACACCCACCAGAAAAACTGTTTGGCAACGTGCTTAACGGGGGATTGCACCCTAAACCAAGGGTCCATCATCCCATGGGGAAAAACTATATATGGCAAGTTTGCAGACTTCATACCCTGATAACCGCCAATGGAGGCGTGATTCCAGAGGCCTTCGATCACCCCGACATCGTATTCACCGCCATGCTGCGCAATCCACTGCGTCAGCTTCGGCGTATATCCATATTTTCGAAACCACCGGTCAACCGGATGAACAAGACATGGGAAATCTGATAAAAACGCCTGTCCCTCTTTATCGAGAGTTACGACTTCAACCTCATGACCCAAATCCATAAGGCCTATGGTGGTTGAGCGAACAGCCTCCACCACCCCACCAGCGGCGGGGTTCAAACTGGATACGACCCGCAAGATCCTCATATTTTTTGCACCATTCCAGAATAAATCAGGCTGCGTCGCTGCCAACAGCGGCAGATAAAAGAAATATAGAAAGCCAGCATATACAATCGAATAACAGTTCGCCCAGGTTTAGGTCGATTGGTTCGCGAACGAAGACATGCACTGCTGAAATAGCAGCAAATTTCTTTAACCAGTGACATGAGCGAACAGGATCCGTTTATTAAAAAACTAAAATAGACACAACTCACGAAAAATTTGAAGAGCGCGACGCCATCGAATCCGAAGCCCGTGTAGCATTCGCCGCCCCCAAAGCCAGATTGTAACTGCACGAACAATTCATCACCATAAGCTCCTCGCCTTTTGCAAGGCACTCAATTCACGCCTCCAGCCAAGCTGCTCTTCGGATGACGAAGAAACAGCCGCAGGAAAACAGTGACGACAGCGATTGCCGATATCCGCAACGTCACCTGCCTCCTACCCGCGAAATCTAAATACATCCACACCAGCGGGCCGAAAAACATCATCAAAATCGATTTTATTTACTAAACGATACTAGGCGATACGGGTGAAGTTGATCAAGATGAATACGGCGGCGAGGAAAACAAGAGCGGAGAAATTGTGTTTCTTTTCTCGCAGCATTGCGCTATCCGTTTGATGCGCTTGATCTTTCTGGCCTGCCGCGATCAGTCAAAGCAGGCTGGGCGCTCCCGTTCCACCCTCGGCGAGCGCTGAAGACAGACGAAAGCGGCGCTGGCCATACTGCAAGGCCAAGGAAGCTGGGCATCAGCAGGCTATGGATCAAAAGCCTACCATGCTACACGGCCAATAGCCGCGCCCCTCCAGCGTGAACCACCAGCCGCCCTCCGCTGCCGATCATCCTGCGCCCGTTCGTATTGGCCGCGTGATGGTGACTGCAAGTCCCGCATGATGAAGCGGCGCATGCTGTGTGACGCAAGCGCGGCTATCGCTGCATATTTTCATCTCTGATCCAAATCGCACGCCTCAGCCACTTGCCTGACCTTAACACAAGCGCATACACTAGAACCAAGCTCCAAAAAACTAGTCGCTAAAGCTATAGTCGAGCGAGCCATCGAGGATAAACCGATTGCATGAAGATGTAGTTTGCCAAGTCCACTCTTGAGACGTGTATACGGAATTTCATGGTAGTAAATTTGGTCAAGCCGATACCTAACAACAAGGCGCGTCACGGAGTTCGTCTGCTGGTCAATGTCGCCGGAGCCTTTGGAGCACGCGGCATCAATCTCGTCATTGCATTTCTGACAGTACCCCTGGCCTTGGCAGGACTTGGCGCGCACGACTACGGAATCTTCGCGGTAATCCTGTCGGCAGCGACGTTTATCGCCTATGCGGATTTCGGCATGGGTCTGGCGATGGTCAACCCGATTGCGACATCCGAAGCACGCGGAGATCACGCGGAAACGCGGCGACTGATCAGCGATACCTGGAGCCTGCTTCTGTGTATTGCAGCGGTGATCTTCGTCGTCGGCGCGGTGACGATCGGTGCTTTCGTTCTGACGGAAACCTTGATCGCCGACAATATTCTTGCCTGGCTGGTGCTATTGGCCGGCGTTGTGATCGGTTTGCCGGCGGCCATTACCCAGCGCGTTCTGTTTGCGCTCCAGCGCAGCTATGAAGCCAACCTGTGGATGAGCGCAGGACGGGTCGCATCGCTGGGAGGCGTCTATGCAGCCTACCAGCTCCATTTGGGCCTTTGGGCCTACGTTTTCGCCATGCTGTGCCTGCCGGCACTGGTTGGTTGGCTCAATACGGCCCGCCTGTTCCGATACAATCGCCGGGACATTTCGCCGACTTTCTGCGTCTCGGCCGCCACGATGCGCCGCCTGATGCCGGAAGGGCTGCGCTACACCATTCTCCAGATCGGTCCCTACATCGAAACCGGCTTCGATGTCGTGCTGATCGGCTCCATGCTGGGCCCTTCTCAAGCAACGTCGTACGATCTGATCACGCGCGCCTTCAACTATATTCCGGCATTGGCGAGCGTCGGGGTGATGCCGCTTTGGCCGGCCATAGCTGGTGCGATCGCCAGCGGCAATGCCCAGTGGGCCGAAAAGATCAGACTTTTGTCATCGGTAGCGTTGCTGGTCGTCACAATTATTCCCACAATTCTGCTGGCGATTTTTCATACGCAGGTCCTCCATCTCTGGACGGGTTTGGAAATAGTCTTTCCTATGCTGTCATTGGCTGCATTTGGGTTCGTGGCTGTGTCCATTTCGTTCATAGGTCTTCGGCAAAGCAGCATTCTAGCCACAGAAGGGCCAAAAAGGCTTTTTTACCTGCAAATTGTATTTATTGCCGTGCTTATCCCTTCAAAGATCGCCTCAATATGGCTCTTCGGAATTTTTGCATTGCCGCTGGTGACGGCCTTTGTTTATTTCTTCCGGTATTTTGCGGTATTTTATATTGAGAAAAACGTTCCGCATCATGTCCGGGAACAAGTGCTCTGAATTAGCTTTTTGAAGATCTCAGTCACAGGCATTGGAACAAGCTCCCCATGGGTATACTACAACGAGTAACTTGGCTGCTTTCCGGACATTGGCGCCGCAGAACAGGCTCCGACATATACTATGCTCCAATAAACGCCTTCGTTGGTCATACCAGTAAAATTGGTAAATACTGCCGTATCGGTCGGCGCTCGAAGGTTATGGCATCTACCCTGGGTGACTATTCATACATTTCCGCAGGGTCGATACTTTCCAAGACACATGTCGGAAAATTTTGTAGCATAGGCCCGGATGTGGTCATTGGGGGCCTCGGCAAGCATCCATCACGTTGGCTTTCGTCGCATCCGGCGTTTTACTCAACCCGAATGCAGTCTGGTCGGACCTTTGTGACGACCAATATGTTTGACGAAATTCACGAGACATATATCGGCAATGATGTGTGGATCGGCGTCCGCGCTGTTATTCTGGATGGAGTAAGGGTTGGAGATGGAGCAATTGTAGCCGCTGGCGCTGTTGTCACCAAAGACGTAGATGCTTATGCAATCGTCGGAGGTGTTCCGGCCAAAGTCATAGGATACCGTTTTGCTGAGGATGTGAGAGCGTCGCTTCTTGCCCTTGAGTGGTGGAACTACCCGGATCATATCCTATCGAAGATCGCGGAGCATTTCTCAACGAAGGAAGAATGGACCGTCAACGACGTCGACGCGTTGCGTTCCAAGGCCGAAGCAATAGCGCTTGAAGATGCCGAAGGTGATCGACTTTGACATAGACTAAGAGAACATGATTCTCGACGATGGTCCCGCGACCATTTGCTGTAATTGCGGAACTTTTTGAACCGGCGATGTAAGGACCAGAGTTTCTGTGCGTTTGCTCCTCGTACTGATCGCCTTGGCGATGATCGTTGAATTCAGTTCTGGCGGCCGTCTGACCGGTGCAGAATTGTTAATGATTCCGTTTGCCATCAAAGCACTGGCCCAAGGGAAATCAGACCTTCCATCGATCCGCCATTTCTACATCCTTGCGGGACTATGGTTTATCGGTGCCATCTCGTCAGACCTGATAAACCAGTCAACTTTCGAAGACGCGGTGCGCGGACAAGCGAAGATCATCTTTTTCGTACTGAACGTCACGGCACTTCGAAGCCTAGTCGGCACTGACCGGAGCCGAGCCGTGCTGCTCATATTTGCCTTGGCAGTCGCCAGTTCCCTGCGCCTTGCTTTGGGCTTAAACGGCGACGAGCTGGCGGAAGACCCGCTCGGAAACGCGTGGAAATTCGGCTATGGACAGTTGTTCAGCATGGCGTCGTTGCTGGTATCGGCCTATGCCCTGCGATCGGTCTGGCTACGGCCATTCAGCAGCCTGCCACCTTTTGCCGCTGCGTTCATCGCCCTGATGCTGAATGCGCGCAACCTCACAGGCCTAACGGCACTCGCGGGTCTCGTTGTAGCATTCATCGGCGGGCGTCGCCGACCGCTGTCAACTCCGTATCTTTTGACGATTCTCGCCGCGGCTCTGGTCGTGGGGATGACCGTTGTCAACCTTTACAAGTATACGGCAAGCGAGGGACTTCTCGGCCGCGAAGCCCAGGACAAATATATCGCGCAAAATGAGGGGAAACTGAACTTCCTATTGGCGGGGCGGACAGAATCGCTGGCGTCTACGCAAGCCATCATCGATGCCCCAATCTTTGGCCATGGTTCCTGGGCTCACGATATCGATTACGTTTTTCTGATGTTGAGCCGAATGGAGGAGGCAGGGCTCCAAGTCAATTGGATGAACGTTCAGAGCGACCTTATCCCGACCCATTCACATTTGCTGGGCGCCTGGGTCGAGCACGGCATCCTGGGTGCAACATTCTGGTTCTGGGCCCTGTATATCACCATAAAAGGGATACTTGCGGCCGTGCGTCGTCCTGATCCCCTCGCCGGTTTCGTCGTGTTCATTGGCATCAGCCTCTTGTGGGATATTCCATTCTCACCGTTTGGCCTGGAGCGGCGGATGGTGACAGCCGTTTGGCTGTACCTCATGATCCTCTATGCAGATCGGGGTAAGGCGACGGCACCGGCGAGCCCAAAGGTAATCACAAACAAATTTTTCACCGCGTCGAAAGTTAAAGGCCACTAGATGAAGTTCTCTGTTGTTACGATTTCATTCAACCAGGCGGAGTTTCTGGAGCGGACGATGAAATCCGTATTCGACCAAACTGGCGTCGATGTAGAATATATTGTCGTCGATCCGGGCTCGACCGACGGCAGCCGGAACTTCATCCTTAGTCATGCCGATCGTTTGGCACACACAGTTTTCGAGCCGGATGATGGGCCGGCCGACGGTCTTAACAAAGGCTTCAGCCATGCGACCGGGGACATTTACTGTTATCTGAACTCGGATGACACGTTTGAACCGGACGCGCTGAAGCGCGTTGCCGCATATTTCAACACCCATCCGGACGTGGATGTCGTGATGGGACATGCCTTGATCATCGATCACCACGATCGCCGGTTGCGGCGGACATGGTCCGAGCCCTTCCGGCCGCTGATGGTCGCCTATGGCGCATCCACACAGATACAGCCATCGACCTTCATCCGACGGGAAGCCTTTATTCGATCGGGAGGTTTCAAAGTTGCCAACCGGAGCAACTGGGACGGCGAACTGCTCGTAGACCTCTCGCAGACGGGCGCCCGCTTTGGGATCATTGATGCTTTCCTCAGTTGCTACAGACTGCATCCGGTGAGCATCACCAGCAGCGGAAAGCTGAATGAGAAGATACTTGCCTTCTCCCGGCACAGGTTCGAGCGAATCATGGGACGTCCGTATGGCCGTAACGATCGGTATATTTCTCGGGTCCTGCGCATGGTAAACCATCTGATGCATCCGAAGGCGTTGCTGGAACGCCTTCGGTTCGGGCCGATCTATCGCCGGAGCGTGCAATGATTGGAGCCCTCATTCAGGTTGCGCTGTGGATACTGCCCTGGACTATCAGGCGCAGGCTAATCATGGCTATATTCCGTTTCGAAATTGCGCCGACCGCCCGTATAGGTTTCTCGATCGTTTTAGCTCGGCATCTGCAGATGGGCAGTGGCGCGCGGATTGGCCATTTGACGGTCATCACGCGGCTGCGCCGTGTCGAGATGGCCGACTCGGCGCTGTTGGGTAATCTCAACTGGATTGGCGGTATGCCCGACGGAAACCGGCGGCATTTTCATGAAGAGGTGGACCGCTTTCCAGGCCTCATAATAGGGCCGCACGCGGCGGTTACTCACCGCCATCTCATCGACTGCACTGACTTGGTCACCATCGAGGCATTTACCACCTTCGCCGGATGGGGATCACAGATTCTTACGCACGCCATAGATCTGGATACCTGCCGCCAAAGCTGCGCCCCTGTGACAATCGGCCAATATTGTTTTGTTGGCACGCGCGTCGTCATACTCAAGGGCGCACGGCTCCCGGATCGCAGCGTGCTGGCTGCCGGTTCGGTGCTTGCGCGTCCTGGTCTCGAGCCGGATGGCATTTATGGTGGAGTTCCCGCTGTCTTTGTAAAGAAAACGCGAGAAGGTGCGGCCTATTTCCGGCGTGAGAGCGGGTTTGTCAGCTGATAGCTTATACCAAGTGTCGAAAATAGAAACCTATAGGTTCCAATCATCTACACTTGGTATTACGCTCCGAACAAATAGTGCTGGATTGAAGGAGGCGAATGCCATGCCGCCAGGTTGCGCCTCGTTTGCCGTATGGTTTGGCTTGAGCTCGCGGGGGCGTTCACAACGGGTTCGCTTTTCCGCGAGGGCGGCGTGGCATGGGTTTGGCGAGGCAAGTGCGCCGAACCGGTTTCGCTCGACGCTGTGTGCATGCCTCTTGCTTTTTGCCGGTACAGCCGCTGCTTCGTCGGACGACATCGTCATCGACCCAACGACACCGTCGGATACTTGGTTCGCCGCTGCGACGGCACAACTCCTGCCAGCGAAACCCGAAAAGGGTTTCCAAGACCTGCCAAGTGGACAGATTGGCTGGCTTGAGTTCTCGTTTGAAGTCACAAGCGCCGGTTGGCGACGGCTGGATATCGGCAGCCGCGACCAGGATCTTGACTGGCATGAACTTGACATCGACGCGCCTGAGCCGCCGCAAGGTGCCAAGGCCATCCCAGGGGCTCTGCGTCCAGGTGATTGGGTTTGGCTGAATGCGGGGACGCACCGGCTGCGCATCGGTAACTACTTCTGGCATGGATTGAAGAAGATCGACAGGATCCGGCTCGTCGCGCCGGATGACGATCAGCCCGGGGCCTTCCGCGTTTTGGTATCGGCAGACTCCTCCGTGGCCAGTGTCGGTGCCTGCCAACCAATGCAAATCGTGACCGGAGGGACAGGCAAGGCGGCGCGCATTTCGGCGTTGTTTCGAAGAGGCAATGCCTTCATCGGCAAACAGGACCTGAATGTCCCCGCGACACCTGCGCCTGTCACGCTGTCTCTGGATCTGCCCTGCGATGCTGCCGGTGACGTGTCCGTTGTTGTCACCATGCCCGGCGGGCGAGGGAATGCCCGGCTGGAGAGCAGCTACCGATACAGCGTTTTCGATTCTCGCATCGTCGAGCCGTCTTTCCACCGTGGTGACCTCCTGATCGACATCGATCCGGTGGCGCAAGCCCCGGATTATACGTCCGGGGGAGAAACCACGGTGACGGGAAATGGCCCGGAAGCGTATCGCGAGAGCGGTTCGAACGGGGTCACGAGGTTTGCCCGCAAGCAGGCTCTCTTCGGTGAACCGAGCTGGTTCGCCTACACCGTCCGCGGCCTCACCCCGGGGCAACCGGCCCTGTTCGAGGTGACCTATCCCGACGATGCCCAGCGGGTTATGGTCGCCGCGATAAGAGATACAGCAACACGCAATTATCCCACATCGATTGGCATGGAAACCGGAGCGCAGTGGCCGCTGTCCCATCAGATGCAAACACGGGAAGCCGTATTTTGGCCAAGCAGTTCCGAGGCGCGCGTCATCGTCTTCACGATGCATGACGGCATGCGGGCGGCTGTGTCGCGTGTCCGCGTCTACAGCATGGCGACGGACGAGGCGCCCGCAGCACCACCGAATCCGGGCAACCGTGATATGGTGATCTGGAACGAAGAGGGCGACAGTTTTCGCGCCGTCGTGGGCCTCAGCTCCGCTCCAAATGTCATCGTTGGACCGGTCGATCGCTATCTACGGCTTGCCCGCGCAGCGGGGACCACAGTCTTCTCGCCGACGGTGGTGATCTACGGGTCACAGCTCTCTCCGTCCCACTTCAATATCGCGTTCAACAGGCAACGTCAGGACTTGACCGCCGCTTTTCTTCTCGGCGCGCAGCATTACGGGATGCGGGTCATGCCAGAGCTACACCCGCGCGCTGACGAACTGCTGTGGCCCGCACGCACGGAGGCCGAGATCGGGCGGCGACTGTTGCTCTCTGGCAGCGGAGAGACAAACCTGTATCAGGCAACGAACCAAATCCGCAGGCCACCCCACTACAATCCGATCGATCCGGACGTTCGCGCTTGGTATCGGGATATGATCGTCGAATTCACCAAACGCTACCAGAAATTCCCCAATTTTGGCGGAGTTCAGCTGCGCGTGTCGCAATGGGTCAATTCGTCTCTGAACAATTTCGTGTCGCTTGAGTGGGGCTATGATGCAGCCACTGTCTCACGTTTCTTCCATGATACCGGGCTGGTTCCACCCGCAGGCCTTGATCTCAGCAACGACACCCCCGATGGGGCCCATGCTCGTTATGCAATCCTCACCGGTAAATTTCGAGCGCGCTGGGTGACTTGGCGATGTGTCCAGATCCGCGACATCTTCGCTGACATCACCGCAGCCGTTCGCGCAATTCGACCTGACCTCACCGTTTCCATCAACGTCTCTGCTATGGGCCATGGCCAACAACCCGGTTACGAGGAACTGCGCGAGATTGGCATCGATTCGATACTTCTGGCCGCCATTCCCGGACTGCACCTGATCGACGGGCGTTTCAGCTACGGAAACAAGGAGAGCGGGACGGCATGGCAAAACTATCTGCGCACGGCGGCACTCGCGCCGGATGCTCTTTCGGCACTCGCCCCAGCCGATCGACGTCCGGAGACGATGGTGACGATGCAATATATGGAGATCCCAGGTTCCAGAGTCTGGCCGAGTGCCAGGATCGGCCTGCCCAATACGAGGGGCGAACCATGGATCAGCGCATCGTCAGAGCCGTCCGGGCGGGAGCGACTGGCGCGCTTCGCCGAACTTGTTGGATTGTTCGATGTGTTCCAACTCGGAGACGGCGGCAACGGCTACGTGTTTGGAGATCAACAGACCGCTGCCTTCATGCGCGAATTCACGGCATTGCCACGAGTGCCCTTCGACCGTCGCGCGTCCAGCTCGGATAAGCTCATACTGCGCCAACATGGCGAAATGTTCTATGTCGTCAATGTTTCGCCCAAGCCCGTCCAAGCTCTCATTCGGACCGAAAGTGCGGGCATGGTGCGTCAGTTGACAGATGTGAAAACAGTATCGGGCACTGACGGCAGCCTAAACCTGACCCTTCAGGCCTATGAAATCCGTGCCTTCCGCGCCGACAAGTCCCCGATTTCTCTAACAGGGGAAGTCAAGGAAACCGTTCAACCGGATAAGACTGGTGGATGATCTCGTCTACCCTATCGCAACATTGGACAAAGCATCCGCCATTCTGCCGATGCCTCCAACATCGCCAGAGGCATGCTTATCAAAGCATGTTTACCGCATGCCACCCGCGCGATGACCGTCGCTCCTCGACCCCCGGCTACATGCAACATTGGCCTATAAGCTTGATATTTACTTTACTAAGATGTGTTGACCGCTCTCGTATATCATTTGCATTGCGCCGCTGTTCCGGATGCTCAATATGAGCTCTCACTGCCTGGCACAGGGCATCAACATTCCCCGGCGGCAGGATAATGGATACGCCCTTGAGGAACTGCCCCAATTCTGTTCCGTTCTCCACCATCGCCAGTATCGGCTTCCCGCTCGCAAGCATCCCTGCAACTTTCGACGGAAGAACAAGATCCGCAACCCCTCTGTCTTGCGGCAGGGCGTGCAGGTCGGCCATGTTGAGAAATTCGTTGAGACGCGCATAGGGCTGGAACGGAAGAAAGCGCAGATTGGGCAGCGTGCCATATCTCGCCTGCAGTTCGGCCTTCAGCGGGCCCTCGCCGGCAATCACGAAGTGAATGTTCTTCTCGCCGCGCAATTGCTCGGCCGCATCGAGCAGAACGGTGAGCCCCTGCTTTGCACCGACATTGCCGGAATAGAGAACGACGAAATCGTCTTTGGTGAACCCCTGTTCGGCGCGGTAGGGGCTTTCCTCCGTCATCGGATAGATGTGGGAGAGATCGACCCAGTTGCGAACGATGGTGACATCCTCGCCCGCAACGCCTTTTTCCACCAGCTTTTCTGCCATGCGATTGGAAATGGTGATGATCTTGTCGAAACGTTTGAGCGTGAAGCGCTCGAACGCGAAGCCGAGCTTTTTAAGGAAGCCGAGCGCGCCGAGATGGCCCACGGCAAAGGCGGCATCCACTTCCAGATCCTGCACATGTAGAACGGTTCTGCCGCCGACCAGCTTTGCAGCGAGCTGTGCTACGGGTGCTGCAAAGAGCGTCGGCTCGACGCAGAAGACCGTCGCAGGCCGATGACGCACAATCTGCCAGAACACCACCGGAGCCGAGGTGACGGCAAAGCTCAAGGGCGCCAGCAACCGCCAGATGCCTTTCATCTTCGCGCGCAACAGGAGCGGCGTGCGCAAGACCTTCACGCCGTTCTCCATGGTCCTGGAATAAGCGTTTCGGAAACCGGGCTGGACCGTCCAACCGGGATAATGCGGCGGTGTCGTGACAACCGTGACATCGGCGCCTTCAGCCGCCAAATACTCACCGATCTCGCCGGTATATTTTCCCACGCCGGCCAGTTCCGGCGCATAATTCATGCCATAGATAACGATACGCTTGCGCGTAAGGGAAACGGTCGCGGCAGCCTCCGTTAGCTCCTCCCCATCGAGCATAACCGTTGTCATGCAGCCGTTCCCTGCCGACGCTCCGCATACTGGCCGCTCAAAAAGGCCGCATAGGCGCTACGGATACCATCTTCGAGGCCGATCTTCGGCGTCCAGCCGAGGCCGCGCAGCTTGTCGGCGCTCATCAGCTTGCGCGGCGTGCCGTCGGGCTTCGACAGATCGTTGATGATGTCGCCCTCGAAGCCGACGACCCGGCAGACCATCTGCGTCAGTTCCAGAATGGTCACGTCGTCGCCATAACCGACATTCACATGTGTGTCGGCCGAATAGGTTTTCATCAGATGCACGCAGGCATCGGCGCAATCGTCGACATGCAGGAATTCGCGGCGTGGGGTGCCCGTGCCCCAGACCACTACGTTCGGCTTGCCTTGGGTCTTGGCATCATGTGCCTTGCGGATCAGAGCCGGCATGACGTGGCTGGAATTCAGGTCGAAATTGTCGCCGGGACCATAGAGATTGGTCGGCATGGCCGAGATGTAATCATGGCCATGCTGCTTGCGATAGGCCTGGCAAAGCTTGATGCCGGCAATCTTGGCGATCGCATACCATTCATTCGTCGGCTCGAGCGGCCCGGTCAGCAGCGCATCCTCGGTGATCGGCTGCTCCGCAAATTTCGGATAGATGCAGGAAGACCCGAGGAACAGAAGCTTTTCCACGCCGACCTTGTGGGCGGCATGGATGATATTGGCTTCGAGGATCATGTTCTCGTAGAGAAAATCGGCCGGATAGGTGTCGTTGGCCAGGATGCCGCCGACCTTTGCAGCGGCAAGGAAGACGGCGTCCGGACGGTTCTTCTCCATCCAGGCTTCGACCTCGACCTGACGCGTCAGGTCCGCTTCAGTGCGCGATGCGGTCAGCACCTCGCAGCCCTCCGACGCCAGCCGGCGAACGATCGCCGAACCGACCATCCCGCGGTGACCGGCCACATAGACCTTCTTGCCCTTCAGGTCGTAAGCCATGATCAGCCCTCCAGGCTTACCGGCAGGCTGAGGCCATGCTGCTTCAGAAGCGCATGACGACGTGCCGACTTGTGATCTTCCGCCACCATTTCCGCGCACATCTCCTGCGCGGTGATTTCGGGAACCCAGCCGAGCTTCTGCTTGGCCTTTTCCGAACTGCCGAGCAGCGTTTCCACTTCCGCCGGGCGGAAATAGCGCGGGTCGATCCGCATCACGACATCGCCAACCTTCATCGCCGGCGCCAGATCGCCGGTAATGGCAACGACGGTTGCGACCTCGTCGACGCCCGAGCCGGTAAACTCCAGCGTCACGCCGAGTTCGTTGGCGCTCCATTGGATGAATTCGCGTACCGAATACTGAAGGCCGGTGGAGATGACGAAATCATCTGGCTCGTCCTGCTGCAGCATCATCCACTGCATGCGCACGTAATCCTTGGCATGACCCCAGTCGCGCAGGGAATCGATATTGCCCATGAACAGGCAGGATTCCAGCCCGAGCGCGATATTGGCCATGCCGCGCGTGATCTTGCGCGTCACGAAGGTTTCGCCGCGGCGCGGTGACTCGTGGTTGAACAGCACGCCGTTGCAGGCATACATGCCATAGGCTTCGCGGTAGTTGACCGTGATCCAGTAGGCGTAAAGCTTGGCGACGGCATAAGGCGAACGCGGATAGAAGGGCGTCGTCTCGCGCTGAGGAATTTCCTGGACGAGGCCGTAAAGCTCCGACGTGGACGCCTGGTAGAAGCGCGCCTTCTTCTCAAGACCGAGGAAGCGGATCGCCTCCAGCAGGCGAAGCGTGCCGATCGCGTCGACATCGGCGGTGTATTCCGGTGCCTCGAAGCTTACGGCCACATGCGACTGGGCACCGAGGTTGTAGACCTCGTCCGGCTCGATGTCGCGAATGATGCGCGTGAGGTTCGACGTATCGGACAGGTCGCCGTAATGGAGTTTGAAGCGCGAATTGCTGACATGCGGATCTTCGTAGATATGATCGACCCGCGCCGTGTTGAAGAGGGATGCCCGCCGCTTGATACCGTGGACTTCATACCCCTTTTCGAGAAGCAATTCCGCAAGATAGGAACCATCCTGGCCGGTTACACCGGTGATAAGCGCAACTTTACCGTTGCCAGCAGCATTAAAGGTCATAGCATCCCCGAATAAAATTCATGCCAATAACGATGGTCAAAGTCACGTTCGCTTTGCCCAAACGAATTCTGTTTACTGGTCCAATCGTCTGCGAATTTTAGTAAAGTACGCTTTGCTGCATGGCAACAATATATTTCTATCGCAGTTAACTGGCCGGCCAGTGTTGCAAAAGCTCAATATAGGCGCATCGGCAACCGCAGCATCGTCATGTCCAGGATTTCACGCAATCGGCGGATGAAATGGCGGCTACTGCCCTCCCGAGTGGGCGCGCAAAATTCAGCCCTGCCGCGCGTCCTTGAGACGAACGCGGGAGGTCGAAATCGTCTGAAAATACGTAAGCCGATGAAGAGGGTTGGCCCGGCCGTTCGCCCTCAGACGCGGCCGTCCCGGATGCCGTCAGGGGCTTCAGCGGCCATGGCAGGTCCGAGAATCGGTTCGCCGGTTCTTTCCAAGGGAAAACTGATATCGCAGACCAGGCCGGTCTGCGGATAGGAAATCGACACGGTGCCCAAGAGTTCATATTCGATCGTGCGCTGGATCAGCGTCATGCCGAACCCCTTGTCGTGCGGCGGCGTGACCACAGGCCCGCCGGTTTCGCACCAGGAAAGCAAGAGCATCGGTTTACCCTTTGCGTCCTTTTCCTGCGACCAGCCGATGCGCACATGGCCCTCATGATTGCTCAGCGCGCCATATTTCACGGCATTGGTCATCAACTCGTTCAGCACCAGCGACACGGAAAGTGCCGCGCGCGGGTCAAGCAGGGTCAAGGGTCCGGGCACCATCTCGATGCGGCCGCCGTCCAGCCGGTAGGCGGCGGCCGTGCGCACGATCATGTCGTTGAGGTCGGCCTCGTTCCAGTTGGTTTCGAACAGAAGTGCATGGGCGTCGGCCATGGCGCGCAGGCGCCCCATAAGGTTTTCGACATAATCGTCGATCGTATGGGCCGTCCGCGCCGTGCGCCGCACGATCGACATCACCATCGCCATGGTATTCTTCACGCGGTGGCTGAGTTCGCGCACCAGAAGCTCGCGGTGTTCTTCCACGCGCCGGCGTTCGGCGCGTTCGCGCGCTTCCGACAGCGCCCGCTCAACGGCTGCCGCAAGCCGGATCAGCCTCTGCTTCAGCACGTAATCGGTCGCGCCCCGGCGAAAGCTCTCGATGGCCGCCTCTTCGCCAAGCACGCCCGACACGAAGATGAAGGGGATTTCCGGCACACGCTCATGGGCAAGCTCCAGCGCCGCCATGCCGTCGAAATCGGGCAGCGAGTAATCCGCCAGGATGACATCGAACTCCATGGTGGAGAGCGCTTCCACATAATCGGCGCGGCGTGCCGCCCGGTGAATGGCAGGCAGCGGCTCCATCCGCTCCAGGTGTTCGCGAATCAGTTCGGCATCCAGCGCGCTGTCTTCAAGCAGAAGGATTCGGGCAGCGTGATCAGACCTTGGCATTACGGAGATTTCCCGGTGGCGGTTCGTTGAGCAGCGCCCAGAAGACGCCGAGGTCCTGAATGGCCTTGAAGAATTCGGTGAACTCGACGGGCTTGACCACGAAGGCGTTGACGCCGAGCTCGTAGCTCTTCACCAGATCCTGCTCCTCGCGTGAGGAGGTGAGCATCACGATCGGGATATGGCGAAGCTGCGGGCTTCTCTTCACCTGTTCCAGAACCTCCAGCCCGTCCATCTTGGGAAGTTTGAGGTCGAGAAGCACGACGGCCGGATCGCCCTGCATGCGGTTGCCGTGCGTGCCGGTGCGCCGCAGATAATCCATGGCTTCGGCACCATCGCGCGCGATAACGATTTCATTGGCGAGCTGGCATTTCTCCAGCGCGGCCAGCGTCAGCTCGAGATCGCGGGGACTGTCCTCGACCAGCAATATGGGACGCAATTCAGGCAATGGCGCGACCTTTCCTCATCTCGTTCGGCAGATAGAAGGTGAAGGTGGCGCCTTGGTCCACCTCCCCTTCCGCCTCGATGCTTCCATTGTGACGTTCAATGATACGGCGCACCAGCGCAAGGCCGATGCCCGTTCCTTCAAAATCCTCGGCCCGCTGAAGACGTTGGAACACGCCGAACAGCTTGCCGACATAAGCCATGTCGAAACCAACGCCATTATCGGAGACGCTGTAGATCGTCATGTCGTCCCGGACATAGCCGCGGATGGCAATCGTCGCAACCGACCGCGGCTGGGTGTATTTGACGGCGTTGTCGATGAGGTTGAACCACACCTGGCGAATGAGCGTGACGTCGCCGAGCGCCGGCGGCAGGTCGGATACCGACCACTCGATCCGTCGCCCGCCATTGTCCAGGGTCACCGATTTGACGACATCCGCCACCAGCTTGTTCATGTCCATCGGCTTGGGCACGATTGAGGCGCGGCCGAGCTGGGAAAAGCTCAACAGGTCATCCACCAGCCGGCCGGCGGAAATGGCCGCTTCCGAAATGGTCTGCAGGTAATGCCGTGACTTGTCGTCCAGCGTCGTTTCGCGCTCGCGCAGCAGCTCGGCAAAACCGACGATGTGGCGGAAGGGTGCGCGAAGATCATGCGAGACCGAATAGGAAAAGGCTTCCAGTTCCTTGTTCGAGCGCTGCAGGTCGCTCGAAAGCTGCGCCATCTCCTCCGCCTTGCGCAGCACCACGCCGACAATGGCGGCGCGCAGGTTGCGAGCCGCCGCAAGCTCGGCCTCGTTCCAGGGCTCGGCCTGCAGGCGCACCAGTTCCCGCCAGGCATCGAAGGATTTGCGCGGATGGATGCGGCCGCTTTCGCCCACCCGCTTGTGCGGGTTGCCGCCCCATTGCACCGTGCGCACCAGTTCCGGCCGAAACCAGATCAGCCAGCTCGCATGCAGTTCCGATATGCCGATGGCAAGCACGCCGCTTGCAATGGCGCCAAAGGCTTCGCCTGCCGGATAGTCTGCGGCGAGCGACTGGGTCGCAAACAGGTCGCGTCCCTCCGGGCGGGCTTCCAGAAAGGAAACGAGCCGGCGCAAATCCTCTTCTGCGGGCGTGATGCCGAAGCTGCGAAGCTCGGTCGGCGTGATCACGCAGGCGCCGGTGGCCGTCACCTGCTCGAGCAGCCCCTCACCTTGGGAGACCAGGCCGTCCAGCCAGTCGTTCTCGGCCGACATCGCCGACAGCAGCCGGGTCGTCACCTGCGACAGTTCAACCCGGCGCGCCGCATCCTCGGCGCGCGCCAGCGATCCGATGCGCATCGCAAGCGTCTGGGCTGCGAAATCGCAGGTTTCGCGCAGCGCATGCGACACGGTATGGGCGCCGGCGCTGTGGCAGGAGATCAATCCCCACAGCCGACCGTCGATCATGATCGACACGGACATGGAAGCGCCCGTGCCCATGTTGCGCATATATTCCAGATGCACCGGCGATACGCTGCGCAGCTGGGCAAAGCTCATGTCAAGCGGCTCGCCGGTCTGGGGATTGTGCGGCGGCACCAGCGGCACGGCCGTGTAATTCACATCCGGAATAATGCGCAAGCGGTTGGAGGCGTAGAGCGCCCGGGCCTGAGCCGGGATATCGCTCGCCGGAAACCGCAGGCCAAGATAAGATGGCAGACGTCCATTGCCACTTTCGGCCACCACCTGACCGTTCCACTCATCATCGAAGCGATAAAGCAGAACCCGGTCGAAACCGGTAAGCTCCGCAATGAACTGCGTCACCAGCACAAGCGAGCGGGAAATATCGGTTTCGTCGGACAGTTTCTGGACGAAGCTGCGCAACTGGCCAAACACCTCGTCCATCTGCTCGGGCCCGCCAGGCTCCACCTCGCAGACGATGAGCGGTCCGGCGCGGTGGGCGAGAAGCGTCAGTCCCTGCCCGGCAAGCCGTGTCTGGAAAAAGGCCTGACGGCCGGCATGCCAGTTCAGCAAAGCCGTGATCGCCGCATCCAGCGCCGCCGACGGGCACTGCCCCAGCACGACGTCATCCTGCAGATAATCCGAAAGATTGGCACTGACCTGCATCACCACCTGATCCTGCGGGCGCAGCACGAAGAGCGCGCCATGCGGCTGAATGGCACCCGGAACGCGGATCGGCTCACGCGCGCAGGCTTCCAGATCCAGGTCCGATGGGGTCAAAAGAGATCTCCGACTGTCATGCAGGGCCTGCCACGCCGCCCCGCCCCCGCGGGCTCTGGTTCTGCCGGGGAGAAAGGGCGTGATGCGTCGAGGCCGACGATTTCATCGTGAGACATAGTCGCGCGCCGGCGAATGTAAACGCCGGAAGGTGATTTAGTTTGGCAAGATTCTGTCGCGGCACGGCCATGTCTGCGACCAGCCCGCGAACCGCGCACCGAAGACTTACGCATAACGGGTGGAGCGCCCGAGAGAGGAGCGTCCTCTTCGGCCCACCCCCTCCCGAAAAGACGCTGAACTGCGGATCCAGCGGCGTCAGACGCCCGGTGCTTATCGGCGCGCCCCGACCGCTGCCGTGCGCATCGCCGGTCGATTGTCTCGTGCCCCCTCTGCCTCGCTGCCCAGCCGGAAGCGCGATGTCAGCTGGAAAAGTTCGCTTGCTTCCTGTGCCAAGGCATGGCTTGCCGCGTTCGATTCCTCCACCATGGCGGCATTCTGCTGTGTGCCGAGATCGATGGTATTGACCGCCTGATTGATCTCGCCCAACCCCGTCGACTGCGCCCGCGAGGTCTCGACGATCGCTGCGACATTGGACGAAATCTCGCGCACGCGCGCCACGATCTCTTCGAGCGCGTCCCCGGTCTGCGCCACCAGTTCGACGCCCTTCTGCACCTGGCCGGCCGAGGTATTGATGAGGCTCTTGATCTCCTTGGCAGCCTTTGCCGAGCGCTGCGCAAGCTCGCGCACTTCCTGGGCGACCACCGCAAAACCCTTGCCGGCCTCCCCCGCACGAGCGGCTTCCACGCCGGCATTCAGCGCCAGAAGATTGGTCTGGAAGGCAATTTCATCGATCACGCCGATAATCGAGGAAATCTCTCCGGAAGAGGCGGCAATCAGGCCCATGGCATCGATGGCCTGGCGCACGACGAGGCCGGATTGTTCCGCTTCGCTGCGGGTACTCTCCACAAGAACGCCCGCCTCCTGGGCGCGCCTGCTGGAATCGCCGACCGTCGTCGTAATCTGCCCAAGGGCTGCGACGGCCTCCTCAACGGAGGTCGCCTGCTGTTCTGTGCGGCGCGAAAGGGCATCGACGGCGCCATGCACCTCATCGGCGCCGGCAGCAATGGCTGCCGCATTGCGCGACACCGCCGACAGGGCATCGCGAAGCCGGGCACAGGCCTCATTATAGTCGACGCGCAGCGGCTCCAGCGAGGCTATGAAAGGCTGGTCGATGCGGGACGACAGATCGCCGCCCGCCATGCCCTTGAGGCAGGCGCCGAGCGTTTCGACATTGTTGACGCGGGCCGTCACGTCGGTTGCGAATTTCACCACCTTGAAGACCTTGCCGTCCATGTCGATGATGGGATTGTAGGAGGCCTGGATGTAAACCGGCGTGCCGCCGCGGGCCAGTCGCATGAACTCGCCGCCGACGAAAGCGCCGCTTTTCACGTCCTGCCACAGTTTGCGATATTCCGGTGTCTCGACAAAGCGCTGGTCGCAGAACATGGAATGATGGCGCCCGACGATATCCGGCAGTTCATAGCCCATGGCCGACAGGAAGTTTTCGTTTGCAGCAAGGATCTTTCCGTCCGGCGTGAACTCGATGACCGCCTGGGCGCGCGACAGGGCGGCGAGCTTGCCGGCATTTTCGGCCGCCGCCAGCTTGATGGCGGTAATGTCGGTTGCAAATTTCACCACCTTGTAGACCCGGCCGTTCTTCACGATCGGGTTGTAGGAAGCCTCGATCCAGATCTCGCGGCCGCCCTTGGCAATGCGCTTGTACTGGCGCTGGTCGAAGCGCCCGGCGGCAAGCCCCGCCCAGAACTGCCGGTAGGCGTCACTGCTCGCCTCGGCGGGGTCGACGAAGAGGCTATGGTGCCGACCGATGATCTCGTCGGCCCGATAGCCGAGCGCGGTGCAGAAATTTTCGTTGGCGGAGAGGATCTTGCCGGAGGGATCGAATTCGATCACTGCAAACGAACGGCTCATGGCCTCCAGAACGCGATGGGCATCAGATGACAACAGGTTGGGCAGCGGCATCAGGGGTCTCCATCCGGCCTGCCGCAGCTTGCACCGCATCGTCCGCATCGGAAGACTGCGTCTGCGAAGAGAGGGCAGGACTGGAAATGCATCGGGAAAGTGTGGGTGCTGGGCTTCATGCCCGGGGCGGCCGGAACACAGCCGCTACCGCTCCATTATGTAGGCTTCCGAAATTACCAATGCGTAAATTAGGACCGACGAACGAGGCGCCCGACCAGGGTGGGTTCAAACCGCCCTTAGGGCAACCCCGGGACTCTGTCTTGCGTCCCGGAATGCCGCCTGTCCGCCGCTAGTCGATCAGGCGGCGACGGATGCCTTCGGCGATGGCCTGCGTGCGGTTGCTCGCGCCGATCTTGCGGGTGGCGTGCTTGATATAGGTATTCACCGTATCGACCTGATAGCCGCTTTCACGGGCAATCTGCTCGCTGGTGAGCCCCCGGGACGCAAGGCGCAGGCAGATCAGTTCGCCGGCCGACAGCTTCAACTCGACGGCGGCAAATCGCTCGACCAGCGGACGGGTGATCTCGGCATGCGTTGCCTCGGCAATGGCGGCAAAGAACTGCACTTCCTCCGGCAGGAACGGCGTCGTGCGGGTAAAGCCGACGCAGCCATAGGTCGTCTCGCCCCGGCGAATGGGAAACAGGGTGCGGTTTTTGACGTTGAAGGTGTCGAGAAGGTAGGTCAGCCTTGCCGGCAGTTGGACATCCTTCAAAACCTCGCTTTCGATCACCACGCCATCCGACACGCTGGAGAGTTTCACGAAGGGATCGGCCAGGTGATAGCGTTCCTCGTAATAGGCCTCCAGAAAGGCCGGGGGAAAGTCGGTGTCGATCGACTGCGCCGTTCCAAAACGGAACTTGTCGATATCAAGCCCGCTCACCATCACAAAGTCGAAAGGCACCGCCCGGCGCAGGCGTTCGATGAACGGATGGCCCTGGATGAAGCGATGGCGGGGGACGGAGGCAAGGTCAACATATTGATCGAGTTCGTCGAGGCGTCGGAACATGGGTCTGGTCAGCATAGGACAATCTGGGCTTTCTCGACCTTAAGGATCGAGACATGAATAAAAAGAGAGCGGCACAGGGCAAATCGTGTGATTCGCATTCTGACACATAGACAGATTTATGGGGAGAGCGTCTGGGGAAGACAACCATACTATTGTATGCGCATCCCGATTGCACCCGAAAAGGTCTCACCTATCGCTAAGACGACATTAAGTATTCCGCGGGTACATTCGATCATGCTTATGCACTGATCTTGCCCCTGGAGAACTTGATGTCGGCACATGCGAAAACTCAACAACTGAAAGAACGCCTGGACTTTATCGGCCTCGATGAAGCCCAGCGGCGCACGCTGACAACACTGCGTCCGATGATTGCCGCCTCGATCGGTCCGGCTCTCGACGCCTTCTACGACAAGGCCAAGAAACACCCGCATACGGCGAGCTTCTTTGCCGATCCGGCCCATATCGCGCATGCCAAGGGCCGCCAGATCAAGCATTGGGACTCCATCGCATCCGGCGAGTTCAACGAGCATTACGTCGATGCCGTAGGAGCCGTCGGGCGCACCCATGCCCGCCTCGGGCTTGAGCCGCGCTGGTATATCGGCGGATATGCGCTCATCATCGAAGGCATCATCAAGGCCGTCATCGCCTCCGAACTCAAAGGCTTCTTCGTCGACAAGAAGGCGAAAGCAGCCGAAGACAAGCTGTGCGCCGTGGTGAAAGCCGCGCTCCTCGACATGGATTACGCCATTTCCGTCTATCTGGATGTGCTGGCCGACGAACGGGCGCGGGTGGAAGCGGAAAAGGCAAAGGCGACAGAGGAGCAGCAGGTTGCCCTGGACGCGCTCGATACGGCGCTGCGTGGCCTTGCCGGACGCGACCTCACGGCCGAGGTGCACCAGGCACTGTCACCGGAGTTCGAAAAGATCAAGGCCAACTACAATCTCTCCGTCTCCGAACTGGACGGCGCCATGAGCGAGATCCGCTCGGCCGTCGAGCAGGTGCGGGCGGAAGTCAGCGGCATTTCGTCCTCCACCGACGATATGGCCAAACGCACCGAGCAGCAGGCCTCCGCCCTCGAACAGACGGCCGCAGCGCTCGAAGAAATCACCACGATTTCCACCAATTCGGCGCAGCGCACCAATGAGGTGCAGGTAATCGTCAAGGAATCGGCCGAAGAGACCGTACGCTCGGGCGAAGTGGTTCAGCAGGCGATCAGCGCCATGGGCGAAATCGAGAATTCGTCGCGCAAAATGACGCAGATCATCGGCGTCATCGACGATATCGCCTTCCAGACCAATCTTCTGGCGCTGAATGCCGGCGTGGAAGCCGCCCGTGCCGGCGAACAGGGCAAGGGCTTTGCGGTCGTCGCGCAGGAAGTGCGCGAGCTTGCCCAGCGTTCGGCCAATGCGGCGCGCGAAATCAAGTCGCTGATCGACCAGTCCTCCAACGATGTCAACCGCGGCGTCAGCCTCGTCAACCGCACCGGCGAGGCGCTGGTGACCATCGGCGACCGGGTGAACGCGATCAGCGAGCATATTGCCCTCATTGCCCGTTCCGCCAAGGAGCAGGCCTCGGGCATCGACGAAATCAACGCGGCCATGCGCAGCATGGACCAGATCACCCAGCGCAACGCCGCGCTGATGGAAGAAACCAACGCCTCGACGCAAAATCTTGTCGGCATTTCCTCCGGTCTCTTCGAGCTTCTGTCGCGCTTTCGCACCAGCGGCTCAAGCCAGCACCGGAGCACGGAGCAGCGCCTGCGCAAGCGGGCCTGACGGGTGACAGGCCGTTCTCACGCCTGGGAGCGGCCTGCTCATCCGACTGTTTGCCGTGAAGCAAAGCTTCATTGCAGCGCCTTCAGCATCGGATGGATCGAAAACCGTCCACGCTCGGCCTTGCGGGTCAGATCCCGCAGATAGCCTCCGGGCGAGCGGATGGCCTCCGCCCGCTCGAATATGGCAGAGAGGGTGATGGCCGCCTCGATGTTGCCCATGGCGGCGCGCGCCTCGGCCCAGGCGCTCGGACTGATGCCGAGCATGGAGCGCACGATCTCGGCCGCTGCCACCACATCCTTCCAGCTTCGAATGCCGTCGCGGGCATAATCGATAATCTGCGGGCAGCAGTCGAGGAAGTGCCGCAGGCTGACGCCCACCGACTTGCGCTCCGGAGCCGGCGGTGCTGCTGTATCCGCCTTTCTTCCTGTCGCTTCCTCATTGCCCTTCGTCATCCCAGAGAGAGACGGATCGAGAGCGCGCTGCGGTTCCACCCCTTCATTTTGTCTGTGGCCTTTTAATTCAAAGGATGGATCTGTATTTGAATTCTGAATGTGGCGCTCAGAAACGGACTCATTGGCGCTCATTTCTTGTTCTGAAAGACTGTCCAGGTAGGCTCTTTCCACCTCTGCACGCAGCCGCAGAAGCTCGGATGCCCGGTTCAGGTGGTCACTGAGCGCGCCATTGCGGGCAACCCTGCCCGACAGGCTCGCGAGCCTCAGCACAAAATCCTGCCAGTCGCCACGCCGCGCCTCAGAGAGCGCCGCCTCGATGGTCTTTGCGATGTCCCGCAGATGCAGGCTGATTTCCGCCCGCACACGCGCGATCCGCCGCGCCAGATCGCGTGCGGCTTCCGCATGGGCTGCGATCTCGTCGCCGGCGAGCGCGAGCGGTGCGAGATCAAAGCCGAAGGCGTTTTCCACCACGCCGCGCTCGTCGCGCTGGCAAAAGCGCTTGCCGTTCGGGCTGTCGCGCCGAAAGATCAGTCCTGCATCGACGAGCGCCGCGAGATGCCGGCGCAGCGTCGGGGCGGACATGCCGCGGCAGCGCAGCGAAAGCTCTGCATTGGAGGGAAAGACGATGATCGGCGACCGGCCATCCAGCTGACGTTCCGGGTGAAAGCTCAAAAGCGCCTCGAGCACCGCAATCGACCGGTCGGAGAGACCGTAGACATCGCGAGCCTCGGTCAGTGCGCGGATCAGCTGCCACTTTTCGGCCGTGCCCGTTTCGTTGCCGCCGCCACCATCGCGCAGCTTCTTCTGTTGCCCTTCGACCTGCGTCATCCGAGCGAAATTTTTTGCGCGCAAAGGCGCGCCGCCAAACGGCGTCGTTGCCAATCTTTCGGCCATGTTCCTCTCCGTCAGGAGGCAAGCGGCCTAAAACGACACCGTAGGCAACAAAATCCACGGTCGGAAACAGCATTGCAGCCGCCGACTCTTGACTTTGACGCGTGGAAGTGATTCTCTTGAATTGCTACATTGAAGAGGGCTTCCGAAATGGTAACGTTTTGGGGGCCTTTTTTTCTTGCTCTCGTTTCGTCCTTTCAAGCTTCGTCGGTCGCCCGGCAGCAAGGCCGGATTGTGCACAGACCATCGTTCTTCAGACGCTTTGTCTGTGCCTTCACGCTTTCACATCCTGCACGACGCACCCCTCCCGACCGGAATGGCCGCAGGGTTTCTGCAGGTAGTATGCCACCAGATCAGCACCTGGGGACGAACTCTGTTGTCGTTTCCGCTCAGCCGGTCTTTCGGGCTGCCAGAAACTCCTGGTATCTTTCACTCAAAAGGGCCGCGGCCTCGGTCAAGAAGGCATCGTCCACGGTCCCCTGAAATTCGATCCTCGGTGCCTTTCCGTCGCGGCGAAGGCGTGCAAAAACAACGCCTTGCGCGTCCTTCAGCTCGAGGGGTTCAGCTGCTGGAGCGGCAGCCTTGCGCGGGCCTGCGGCAAGCGCTGCAAAGAGCGTTTGAAACCGCTGGTCGCTATCACTTAAGAGAAAATTCCGCTGTGAAACTTCCCCGTCCGCCACCGTCTGGCGCTCGGGTTCGCGCAGCAATTCGCCAAGCTTCATCCAGCGGTCGCGTCCGGCCTTCGGCGCGGCACCAATGAGGCGGATGTATTTTTCCGGCACGCTGTCCACCACCTGCATCAGGCGCGACAGCTCGCTTTTCTGCACCGACAGCGCTTCACCGATCACCTTGCGGTCAAAGCCGCGGGCGGCCAGATTGCGGGCAAAGACCGCGCGTTCGATGAAGGAGAGGTTGCGGCGCTCGGCATTTTCCTTGCCCTGCGCCAGAACCAGCTCATCATCGGTGAGCGCCCGCACCACCGCCTTCACCTCGATGCCGAGGCGGGCGGCGGCGCGGATGCGGCGGTGCCCATAGGCGGTCTGGTAGCGGCCCTCGTGGGTCGGATGCGGGCGCAGCAGAACCGGCACCTGCTGGCCGCTGTCGCGCATGCTCTCCACGAGGCTTGCAAAATCCTCGTCGTCGCGGTCTTCCAGCCGCAGCCGGTCCTCCACGAAGGAGGCCTCGATGCGGTCGGTCGCGACCGAAATCACCCGCTCGCCCTCCGACAGCGCCTGGCGCAGCGCGCGCACCTCATCGGCATCGCGCGACATAGAGCCGAGCGAGAGGCCCATGGCCTTCACGGCCCCCGATGCGCTGCGCCCTGACAGCAGCGACGGCGAAGCCGGCAGCCGTGCGGCCTCGGGCGTTGTCGTTGGAGACGGCGCGTCCGGTGCCCCCTTATCGCCCTTGCCCTTGCCCTGCCCCGTGCCGGCCCCGTTACCGGATGCCGGTCCCGCGGGTTGAGGCGTGCCCTGCGGCGCGGGCGCAAGCCCGCCCCCGAACAGGGCCTTCAACTCGTTCTTGCGGCTGCCAGCCATCACATCATGCCTTTCCGTCTCGCCATCCCGCGGTCACCAGCCCCAGGACGAATGAATCAGTGTCTCGACCTCGCCATTGACGGCGTTCATCGCTTCCAGCGCCCGGTCGTAGGTGGCGCGGGTGAAGTTTTCGCGGCCGACCTCGTAAAGCGTTTGCTTGGTCAGCCCCGCATCCGAAACGGCGGTGGACTTCACCATCGGCGAGGTCAGCACCCGATCGCCAAACAGCGAGCGCATGAAGCCGACGATCTGCGCCTGCGGACCGTCATTCGTCTCGTAACGGGTGACGAGATAGCGCAGGAAGTCGAAATTAAGCGTGCCGCCGGCTTCGCGCACCACCGACAGAAGATCGGAGGTCATGAACAGAAACTGGTTCATCGAGGCGACATCGAGCATCTGCGGATGCACGGTCACCAGAACCGAGGAGGAGGCGCAGAGCGCCGACAGCGTCAGATAGCCAAGCTGCGGCGGGCAATCGATGACGACGACATCATAGTCGTCCTCCACCGTCTGGAGGGCGGCCTGGATGCGGGCGAAAAACACCGGACCGTTTTCTTCGCCGCCCTGGCGGCGCGAAAGAGCCTGCGGCGTCTCGTGCTCGAATTCCTGCAGCTCGATATTGCCGGGCACCAGATCGAGGCCGGGAAAATAGGTTTTGCGGATGACGTCCGACAGGGGTCGTGCCGCGCCATCATAGCGGATGGCGCCGTAGAGCGTGTCATTGCCGGTGAGGTCGAGCTCCGGCTGATAGCCGAAGAGCGCCGAAAGCGACGCCTGCGGATCGAGATCGACGGCGAGAACCCGATGGCCCGACAGCGCCAGATATTGCGCCAGATGCACGGCCGACGTGGTCTTGCCCGAGCCGCCCTTGAAATTGGTGACGGAAATGACCTGCAGATGCTCGCCGCGGGCTGCGTCGCGTCTTGGCAGATAGGTGCGGGCCTTTTGCAGATTGCCCTTGGAAATCGCCTGTTCCGACAGATAGAGCCGCAGCGCATTGATGTCGGACAGCGAATAGAAGCGGCGCCCGCCGGCGCCCGTCTCCGGCTGCGGGCCCTCGCCTGCCAGCGACAGCTGGCGCAGATAGCCATCCGAGACGCCGATCAGTTTCGCAGCCTCGCCGGACGAAAAGGCGCGCAGCGTCTTGGAGGCGGCCGGCGGAAACAGCCGCTCGCGCATGGCCTTCAGCTGCTCCGACAGCGCCTGCGCATCGGCGGCGATCGTCACGTCAGCGGGCTGACGCGTCTCCTCGAGCCCGCCTGCCGTCTTTGTCTTTGCCGTGTCGCGCGCCGTGGACGCCATGCTTTTCTCCGTCAATCCGCCGCTGTGCGGCAGCCCCTGCCCTCTTGCCTTCCAGAGACTGCCCTGCAATCTGAAAGACCGGATGACACTTCCCCGCGTCAGGCGGAGACGATTCTGTCTGGTGATCTTATACGCCCGTCTCGATCGCTAACAGAGGGGAAACCCTCTAACGCTGAAAGACCTCATATCCGCCTTCTCGCCGTTACAGGCTTGATGCAGTCAGAGAGTCGCGTCAAGTTTTTTTTGGTTAACGTGAATTAACCACTTGACGCCGACACCCGTTTTCGACCGAACGCCACTCCCCGGCCACAGCCCCTGGAATATGACTGAATCCATCAACTTTAAAGTTGACTCATGTTTGCATGTTTATATTTTCACGCCGCAGTACCCGCGGGGGACAAAACCAGCGGATGTGACAGGGGAATGTATGACGATGATCGCAGGATTATCCGGACAGCGAGCCGTCTCGCCGTCAATGAAGGCACAGCCGTTTGACCGCTCTTATAGTCGTCGCGCCGCACTTTGCGCCAGCGTGGCAGCGCTTGGCCTGATGGCTGCCGCAACCGGCGCGACCGCTCAGGACGCAGCAAACGACAGCGCAAACGGAACTGTGCTTGCGCCGGTGCTGGTGCAAGGTTCGGCCCGCGAAGGCCAGACCGACCGCTCGATCGTTGCCAAGCAGGCACGCGTCGGCTCCAAGACCGATGCGCCGCTGATTGACGTGCCAGCCTCCGTCTCGGTCGTCACCGCCAAGGAATTCCGCGCCCGCGACGCCCAGAATGTGCAGGATGTGATCGCCTATACCGCCGGCGTTTCCGTCAACGAATTCGGCTCCGATTCGCGCTACGACTATTTCCGCATTCGCGGTTTCGACGGCACGACGCTCGGCACCTATCGCGACGGGCTTTCGGCCCGCGTGCCGGCCTGGTACACCGCCCAGCGCATCGAGCCCTATGGGCAGGAGCGCGTCGAGGTGCTGAAGGGCTCTACCTCAAGCCTGTTTGGCCTGAACAGCCCCGGCGGCCTGATCAATGCCGTCACCAAACAGCCGCAGGATGAAGCCCATGCCGAGCTTTACACAACCTTCGGCGATGGCCACCTGGAAACCGGGACGGATTTCGGCGGCCCGATCGACAAGGACGGTGTCTTTTCCTATCGCCTGACGGCCAAGTGGCAGAATGCCGATCTCGGCATGGACTATACCAATGACGACCGGCTCTACATTGCGCCGGCGCTGACCATCAGCCCGGATGCCGGCACGTCGCTGACCATCCTCACCGATTACAGCAAGCGCGATTCGTCGACCGCCCGCGGCATCCCGCAAGGATCCAACATCGATATCGACACCTTCCTCGGCGAGCCGGATTTCAACCACTTCAATACCATCCAGAAGGATGTCGGCTATATCTTCAGCCACGAACTGGCGGAGGGCCTGACGTTCCGCCAGACGGCTCGCTACACCCATGTCAGCCTCGACTATGCGGACGTCTACGGCGCCTCCACCAATCCGGCGGCGAGCCGCAGCGCCTTTTCGGTCGACGGCGTGGCCGATCGCTATGCGATCGACAACCAGCTGCAATACGACATGAGCGGCGAGCGATACGAGAGCAAGACGCTGATCGGCCTCGATTACGCCTATGACGACACGCACGAGAACATCCTTATCGGCACTGCCGGCCCGCTCGACATCTATAATCCCGTCTATTGCGGCCTCTCCTGCATCAATCTTGGACCTTATGTCGACTGGAAGGTGAAGCAGAAGGCGCTCGGCCTTTACGCGCAGGAACAGCTGACACTCGACGACAAGTGGATCCTGACGCTCGGCGGCCGCTGGGACCACGTCAACACCAAGGCGGATTACCTTCTCACGGGCACGCAGGACGACAATACCGACAGCAAGTTTACCAAGCGCATCGGGCTCACCTACAAGGTCACGCCGGAATTTGCCGCCTATGCCAATTACTCCACCTCCTTCCAGCCGCTGGTGACGCCGACAGTCAATTACGGCGCAAGCGTCAGCCTGAAGCCGCAGGAAGGCGAACAGTATGAAGTGGGCGTGAAATACCAGCCGGAGGGCTTTGACGGCCTCTTTACGCTCGCCTATTTCGACCTGACGCAGACCAATGTGCCAAGCACCGTCAACCCCAGCGTCCAGGTGCAGATCGGCGAGGTGCGCGTGCGCGGGATCGAGCTGGAAGGCAAGTTCGCGCTCACCGACCACTGGTCAGCAACGCTTGCCTATTCCTACTGGGATGCCGAAATCACCCGGGGCGAGGGCGGCGCAAATGTCGGCAACCGGCCCGAACGCGTGCCGGATCATCTGGCCTCCGCCTGGCTCTCCTACACGCTGCCCGGCGACGGCAAGCGCGGCGACCTGACGCTTGGCGGCGGCGTGCGCTATGTCGGCCAGAGCTACGGCGACAACGCAAACACCACCAAAGTGTCCGGCTATACGCTGTTTGATCTATCGGCGCTCTACAAGGTCACCGACAATCTGAGCCTGCAGGTGACGGCGAAGAACCTGTTCGACAAGGAATACGAGACCACCTGCTACTACGGCAACTGCTTCTACGGCGACCGGCGCAGCGTCCTCGGCACGGTGAAATACACCTGGTAAGGGGCTTAAGAGTGCAGCAGGGCACGACAAAGGCGAAAGAGGTGACGGACGCGCAGACGCTGGACGACGGCTGCGCACCCGTCACCGATATCGGCGATCTGGTGGTTGCGGCAACGGGCAAGCGCTATGCCGCCTATTGCCGCGGCCGCCTTCTGCTCGAGGCGCCTGCGGATGCCGATATCGTGCCCTGCGCCAGCCTGACGGACCCTGGCACCTTCGACACCCTCATCGACCGCTATGCCCAAAACCATGCGCCCGACACCGACCGTCGGGCGCTTGTTTCGCTCTGGTCGCTGTTTTACTGCGCAAACCTCGTGATCGGGGCGGCCATCACCTTTCTGGAACTGCGCCGCGTGCTGCCGCTGTCGCTTGACGAGGCGAGCCTCATCATCGACCGCCAGAGCGGCACGCCGCGCGGCTTTCTCCTGCCGCATGCCGGCCATGTCGATGCGCAGGCGGATGTCTATGCGGGCATGGCGCCCGTCATCCGCCATCATTTCGATCCGCTGTTCACGCAGCTTGCCGCCCATACCGGCCTTGGCCGCAAAACCTTCTGGACCAACACGTCCGCCTATCTCTCCTGGATCATCCACGAGATCGGACAGCAGGCGGGCTCCCCGCTTGGCGACGAGGGCCGGCTGATCACGGAAAGCCAGGCCTGGCCGGACGGCTGGCGAAATCCGCTGGCGCGGCTCGTGACCGTCGCCTTGACCGAGAAGGGCGAATATTGCGGCAACCGGCGCATCTGTTGCCTGCGCTATGCGGTGAAGGGCGTCGGCGGCTGCGGCGCGATCTGCCCGGTGCCGGAAGGGCGCGCGACCGGCCCCTGATTTTTCCCCGGCCCCGTTTCTGTATTCAGCTCACCCCGCCGCTGCGACGCCTTTCCGTCAGGCCCGCGCGCGACGCATCAGGAGGATGAGGAAAGGCGCGCCGATCAGCGCCGAGACGAGACCGGCCGGAATTTCGTAAGGGTAGGCAAGGCTGCGGCCCAGCCAGTCTGCCGCGACCATCAACATGCCGCCGATCAGCGCCCCGCCAAAGAGTTGCGGTGTGGCGCGCACGAAACCGAGCTGGCGGGAAAGATGCGGCGCCATCAGCCCGACGAAGCTCAGCGGCCCGACGCTCATGGTGGCAGCGGCACTGAGCAGGCCCGCAAGGGTCAGAAGCAGAAAGCGGGCCCGCCCGACCGGCACGCCGAGCGCAGAGGCCGCAGACGAGCCGAGCGGCAGAAGCTCGAGCCAGCGGCGCATGAACGCACTACCGGAAATCAGCAGCACGGCGAGAACCGCCGCCATCAGCGCGCCGAAGGCCGACACGCTGTAGGTGGAGCCGCTCATCCATCGCAGGAGGAAGACGGCGCGCGGATCGCCGGTGGCACCGATCACGCCGATCACTGCATCCACCATGGCGCTCAGCGCAATGCCGGCCAGAAGCACCCGTTCCGGCTGCAGGCCCGAGCGCGCGGCGAGAAGAAAGATCACCGAGAGCACGGCAAACGCCCCGAGTGCCGAAAAGCCGAGCTGCGCGCCAAGACCGGGCGCTGCAACCAGAAACACCGCAACCGCCACGCCAAGCGTCGCGCCAGCGCTGATGCCGAGCACTTCCGGGCTTGCCATTTCATTGCCCGTCAGCCGCTGCAGGATCGTTCCGGCAACGGCCAGCATGGCGCCGGAAAAGAAGGCAGCGGCGATGCGCGGCAGCCGCAACGCCAGAAGATCGCCGGAGAGATCCGGCGGCATTAGCGTAAAGCCGAGATCGGGACTGCGGCCGAAGACGAGCGCGACGGCAAGAACCAGAACGGCTGCCGGCAACATCAGGCGCTTGGCAAGACGGGCCGTTGCCGGGTTAAGCGACACAGGTGCCTCAGCCTCCATCAAGCGGTGGCGGATCTTGAGGCGCGGCAGCAGGATCAGCAGAAGCGGCGAGCCGAAGATGGCGGTGACGGCGCCGGTCGGCAGGAAATCGGCAAAAGCACCGGCCGTGGCAAGAAGGGCGGTGTCGGTCAAGAACAGGAGGGCCGCCCCGATCAGCGTCGACCAGACGAGTTGCTGACCGGCGCGTGGCGCACCGGCAAGGCGGGCGATGGTGGGCGAGACCAGCCCGATAAAGCCGATGACGCCGACGGCGCTGGTGACGAAGGCGGCAAGCGCCACGGCCGCCATGACCGCGACCACCCGCAGCCGGACCATATGGACGCCGAGCGCGCGCGCACCTGCATCGCCCAGTTCATTGAGCAGAAGCGGGCGCAGGATGGCTGCAACGACAAGGCAGACGAGGGCAAGCTTCGGGGCAAGCGACAGCGGGATCGCCCAGCTCTGTTGCGACAGCGACCCGGCCCCCCAGATGAAGAGGCTGACCAGATAGCGCTCGTTGAGGAGCATCAGCACGGCCGAGAGGGCACCGCACCAGAGGCTGACGACGAGACCGGACATGACGAGCGAGATGGGGGAAAACTTCTGCCGCGCTCCCATCAGAAAGACGAGGCCGGCAGCGGCCGCACTGCCGCAAAGCGCCACCAGATCCCGCCCGAAGCCGAGGAGACCGGGGACGAACAGCGTCACGGCAACCAGTGCCAGATTGGCACCGGCCGAAATGCCAAGCGTGGTGGGAGAAGCAAGCGGATTGCGCAGCACCTGCTGGAAGAGCGCGCCCGACAGCGCAAGCGAGGCGCCGGCCAGAAGCGCGGTTGCCATGCGCGGCAGTGTAGAATTCAAAAAGACGAGGCGATGCATGGCAGAGCCGGTGGCTGCGTCCGCATTCCCCATCAGCACGGCTGCCTGCGGGGCCGCGAGGACAAGCGACAGGCCAAGCAGCATCACGACGATGGCGGCCGGACCGAGATGCGATTTGAGGCTCATGCCGCCTGCTCCAGATGGTCGGTGATCAGACGGGCAAAACGCATGGCATCGTTCAGCATACCGAACATCAGCGCGCCGGGCAGCACCGCAAGCTGGCCGGGCCGCGCAAAGGGCAGCGCCTGCCAAAGCGGGCTTTCTTCCAGTTTCGGCATCACATCCGCCGGAACCGGCTCGAAAATGATCAGGCGCGTCGCGGGATCTTTCATCTCCGCCAGCCGCTCGATGCCGATGGTTTCAAAGCCCCAGAAATTGCCGGGCGCCGTCCAGGCATTGGCAAGGCCGATCCGCTGCATGACGTTGTGATAGAGGCCGGGCGCCGTATAGATGCGGGCATGGCGGGCATCGAGGAAACTCAGAAGCGCCAGCGGCGGCGCACCGATGCGGGCAATGCGCGCGCGGCACTCATCGAAAAAGGCTTCCGTGCGGGCGATGAAGGCGTCGCCCTCGTCCTTCCTCTCCACCCGGGCGGCCAGCGCCCGCGTGGCGGCAAAGGCCTTTGGCAGCACATCGCCGCCGTCTGCGGTAAACACACCGAGGCTCAGCGTCGGCGCCACCGCCTCCAGCCGTGGCGTCAGGGCCGCATTGAACGGCGTGGTGAGGATCAGATCCGGCCGCAGGCTGGTCAGAACCTCGAAATTGATTTCCCAGGAACTGCCGAGATCGACAACCTCTGCCGGCAGGTCCGGCTCGATCACCCAGACATCCCAGTCCGCACGCGAGGCGACCGCCTTCGGCACGATGCCGAGCGACAGAAGCGTCGAGGCAAGGCCGTAATCGAGGCTGACGATCCGCTGCGGGCCGGCCGAAAGCGCGAGATCGGGCCTCAGGACACAGGCGGCACCGGCGGCGATGAAGCCGCGTCGGGTCAAGGCAAGGGACATCGGCTTCTCAGCAGACATAGGCAAGCGGAATGTCGAGCGCCGGATGGCGCGTCACGTTCATCTCGATGCCGTAGATGTCGTGGAGCGTGTCGGCCGTCATCAGCGCCTGTGGCTCACCTTGTGCGATCAGGCGGCCGGCCTTCAGCGCATAGAGCCGGTCGCAGAAGCGCGCCGCCATGTTGATGTCGTGCAGCACGATGACGACGCCAAGGCCCTTTTCGTGCGACAGGCGCCGCACCAGGGCCAGCACCTCCATCTGGTGGGCGATGTCGAGCGCCGAGGTCGGCTCGTCCAGAAGAAGGCAGCCGGTATCCTGCGCCATCAGCATGGCAAGCCAGGCGCGCTGCCGCTCGCCGCCGGAAAGCGTATCGACCAGGCGATCGGAAAGCTGCTCCATGTGGGTAAGCGCCAGCGCCTCCTCGACCTTGTGGGCATCAAGATCGGAAAAACGGCCAAGCGCGCCGTGCCAGGGATAGCGCCCGCAGGCAACCAGTTCCCGCACCGTCATCGTATTGGCCGCCGTCACATCCTGCGGCAGATAAGCCACCTGACGGGCAAAGGCCTGGGCGCCCATCGCTTCCAGTGGCTTTTCGCCAAAGAACAGCCTGCCGGCGGTGGGCGCCTGCTGGCGAGCGAGCAGTTTCAGGAGCGTCGACTTGCCCGACCCGTTATGGCCGACGAGGCCGCAGATCGTGCCGGGTGCAAAGGAAATGGAGATATCCGCCAGAAGCGAGCGTCCCTCCACCGCAAAGCCCAGCGCCTCGGTGCGAAAGGCCGCCGCCGGACGGGAACCGGGCGATAGATCGGGTGAGCGCGCGTCCATGGCTGTCTCCTGTCGGCAGGGATGGGAACAGCAGCGGGCCTACTAAATATGAATAAGTTTATCAAGTATATTTGCGCGGCCATGCGGGAAACGGAAGACGCGTTGACAGACGCTTGCCTTCCCCGACTGCTCATCAAGTCCAGGACGTAGCTGAGAGCCGCATCCTCAACGCCTTCTCTCCCTCTCCCGCGTGCGGGGAAAGGGCCGGGGTGAGGGGCTAATCATTTGATAAAGTTCATGAGTTAGCCCCTCATCCGGCTGCCGCCATCTTCACCTCGTCAAGACGGGCGAAGGGCCTCCGGGGCCGCCCATACCGCCTGCCCCCGTCCGCAATGAAACTCACGCGGCGCTTCGGGTCTTCCACTCGGCGCGCAGCACATGCTTCATCGGCTTTCCGGCCGCATTGCGCGGAATGGCGTCGACGAAGATCACATGCGTCGGGCGCTTGTAGGCGGCAAGGCGCTCGCCGCAATGGGCCTTCACGGTTTCGGCGTCGAGGTTCACATCCGGGCGGCGCACGATGAAGGCTGCCCCCACCTCACCCCAGCGGTCATCGGCAACCCCGATCACGGCCACTTCGCCGACTGCCGGATGACTGCCGATGGCAGCTTCCACCTCTGCCGGATAGACGTTCTCGCCGCCGGAAATATACATGTCCTTCAGCCGGTCGGCGATGACATGGAAGCCGTCCTCGTCACAGCGCACCATGTCGCCGGTGCGGAACCAGCCATCCACGAAGGCGGCTGCCGTCTGCTCCGGCTTCTGCCAGTAGCCGGGCGAGACCGAGGGACCGCGGATCCACAATTCGCCGATCTCGCCGCTGTCGCAGTGGCGGCCCTCCTCGTCGCAGATCTTCACCTCGATGAGCGGGGCCGGGAAGCCGACGCTGCCGTGGCGACGGGCAATCTCCGTCTCGTCGAGCGGCATGTGCATGACGGTGCCCGCCTCGCTCATGCCATAGCCGTTGACCAGCGCCACGCCATCCTTCAGGTAGGCATCCACGAGCGGCGGCGGCAGCGGCGCACCGCCGATGAAGATCGCCTTCAGCCGTGCCATGCGTTCGGGCGAATAGCCCTTCTGGTCGCGCAGGATGGACGCCATCTGCGGCACGGCGAAATAATGCGTCACGCCGATCTCGTCATCGTTCAGGCAGGCAATCGTGCGCTCGGGCAGAAACCGGTCTGAAATCACCAGTGTGCCGCCCATCATCAGCGTGGTGCGGGCAATCGCCACAAGGCCGATCGTGTGGAAGAAGGGCAGGTCGCAGAAGGTGACGGAACCGGGCACGACCTCGCCGACGAACGAAAAATTCACTGCGGAATAGAAGAGGTTGCGCCGCGTCAGGATGACGCCTTTCGGCGTGCCCGTGGTGCCGGATGTGTAAAGCAGGATCGCCGGCTTGTCGGCATCGCCGCGCAGCCGCTTCATCGGCGCCGTCTGCGCAAGACGGGCATCGAGACTGCCGTCACCGCCAAGATAAGGCAGGATCGCAAGATGGGGCGCTGCATTCTTCAGCGCCTGCGCCGCCGCCTCGAATTCCGTTTCGTAGACCACCAGTTCGGGCGTGCAATCGGCAACGATGCCGGTGAGTTCGCCAATGCCGAGGCGCCAGTTGAGCGGCACGAAGATCGCCCGGATGCGCTGGCAGGCAAAGGCCATGACCAGAAGATCGACGCTGTTGCGCCCAAGGCCCGCCACGCGGAACCCCTCGCCGCGCGCCTGAAACTTCTCAAACAGAAAGGCGGCACAGCGGGCGATGCGGTCGTCCAGCTGCGCATAGGTGAGCGTCTTGCCCTCGGGCAGAAGGCGCGTCGCCACCCGCTCCGGCGAGACCCTGGCGCGGTAGCCGACCGGATCTTCTGCTACCAGCGTAAAGGAATTGCCCGCGGCAAAGCCTGCCATATCCACTTCGGTCACATGCATGAATTGCCTCCTCCGGCAGATCGCCTCCACGATCAAATAGTATGCAAGACATACGATTTTACCATGGCCTTGGCAAGATGGACGCGGGCCGCGGACGGCCGGAAAGGCGTGTGCCCGTCCTGTTTTTAAAGAGGTTGCGTGCCATGGCGGCCCGGGTCTCATGCCGCTAGACTTTAGCGCGACAGAAGAAGGACGAATCGATGGCGCCGGATGAAAAGCGGTCTCTTGGCAGGAGGCGGGACAAACAGCCCGCGCCATCCCCCGTGGCCGCCGATAGTTCAGAGGACGAACTGGAACGCAGCTGGCTGCAGCAGCTTGTGGGCTATCACCTGCGCATGGCGCATCTGGCGCTCTACCGGGATTTTGCCGCAGCCGTTGCCGATTACGACCTCACGCAGAAACAGCTTGCGGCACTGGAGCTGATCGCCACCAATCCGGGCGCCTCGCAGGTGGATATTGCCCAAGCGCTGTCGATGGACCGCGCCACGATGATGAGCATGGTCAAGCGCCTGCTGTCGCGCGGCCTGATCGAACGGCGTGCATCGAAGATCGACCGGCGGCGGCACGAAATCCGGCTGTCGCCAGAGGGTGTTTCCACGCTCGAGCGCGTCCACGGCATTATCGACCACCACGAGGACAGTTTTCTGGCCGTGCTTTCGGGCGAGGAGCGGGCGCAGCTCATCACGCTGCTGCGCCGGCTCTATGAGCGGCGCAGCGCCTGAGCTTCCCGCCGACCAGCGCCGTCACCTGCGCCCCAAACCGGGTTTTCCGGGTGATTTGCGGCTGGACAATGGCTTGCGCGGCTTGACGCATCGGGGGGCTGCGCCCACAAGGCGCTCCAGCCTAACTGTTCTGCACCACGTCTGGATTCGGAGTCTCCTGCCATGCTGCCGCCCATTGCACTCGTCACGCGTCTTAACCGCGAAGAGGAACAGGCCTGGCTGGAGGTGCTGCGCCGGGCGATGCCCGAGGAGCGCATCCTGCCGTTCGGCGAGCTTGAACCGCAGGAGCGCCGGCTTGCCGAAATCGCCATCGTCGCCAATCCCGATCCCGCAGATGTGGCCGCCTTGCCGGGCCTCTCCTTCATCCACAGCCTCTGGGCAGGCGTCGAGCGGCTCGTCATGGAACTCGGCGTCACGGCGCCGCCCATCGTGCGCCTCGTCGATCCGGAACTGTCGCGGGTGATGGCGGAAGCAGTGCTCGCCTGGACCTATTACCTGCAGCGCGACATGCCGGCCTACCGAAAATCCCAGAGCGAGAAGGTCTGGGCGCCGCGCGAATATCGCCATCCAGGCGATGTGGCGATCGGCCTTCTCGGCCTTGGCGCGCTCGGCACGGAAAGTGCCGCCCGGCTCACGCAGGCGGGCTTTCGCGTCGAGGGCTGGAGCCGTTCGCCAAAGATGCTGGAGAACGTCGTCACCCATCACGGCGAGGAGGGCTTGAAGACGCTTCTTGCCTCCAGCGACATCCTCGTCTGCCTGCTGCCGCTGACGGCCGAGACGCGCGGCCTTCTGAAGGCCGAGCGGCTGGCGCTGATGCCGCAAGGGGCGTCCCTGATCAATTTTGCCCGCGGCGCCGTGGTGGTGGCCGAGGATCTCCTCGCCGCCCTTGATCGCGGCCATCTCGAGCATGCCGTGCTCGACGTGTTCGAAAAGGAACCGCTCGAGGAAGGCTCACCGTTCTGGGCCCATCCGAACGTCACCGTGCTGCCGCATATTTCGGCCCCGACGACGCCGGTGACGGCAGCGCGCATCGTGGCTGGCAACATCGCTGCGTGGCGGGCAAGCGGCACGCTGCCGAAGACGGTGGATCGCCAGCGCGGCTACTGACCGGGCCACCCTCCCGAACGTCGAGGCCGCCCTGTTGCGCCGCCCGCAAAACCGTTGCCAAAGGGGCGTATTCTGAGGCATCATCGCAGTTGGGGACCTATCTGCCGCCCATCAAGGCGGCAGCGGGCGAAGCTTTAGCCAAGAACCGGGCCGCGCGCCCGTGGATATGACGCATGACGCAACCGCGTTGCCTGCCTTTCGCCTGCCGCGCCCTTGCGGCTGCCGCATTTTCGCTCCTCAGCCTGTCAGCGCCGGGTGTGCCCCGGGCGGCCGAGGCGGTGACGATCGTCGTCAATCCGGGCCAGAACCCGACCGATATCGATGCGGCGGTCAAAGCGGCGGGCGCCGGCGGCCGGCCCGTCGAGATCCGCCTTGCAGCCCCGACGTCTTCGGGCGTTCCGGCCGAGACGCCGGCAGCGGCAACCATCCCGACACAGCCACCCGCACCCGCTCCCCCCGCACCGACAGTCGCTGCCAGTGCGCCGGCGGGCCAGCCCTCCCCCGCCCCGTCGCAAGCAGCGCCCGCAGCCGCTTCGTCAGCCGCCCCCGCAGCCACCGTGCCCGCGCCTGCCGACGCCCGCCCGGCGCCGACCGTCACCATGACGGAAATGTGGGTGGTCTCCGATGTCTGGGAGGCGCTTGCCAAGGGCACGCAGATGTCGGCGCAGGGCGTTCTCGGCCTGCCGGCAGCCTTCCGCTCCAGCTGGGCAACGCTCGAGGCAGATCGTTATGGCCCGCGCGACGCACTGCTTTACGCGCTGTTTGCCGGCCTTTGCGGGTTTGCCGTTGCCGCAGCCGTGACGCTCGGCCTTGGACGCCTCATCCTGCCGCATGTCCCGGCGCAGCCCTTCTGGCGCGCGAGCGTGCGGCTGGCCATCGATGCCATCAGCATCTCGCTTTTCCTGTCCATTTCCCATGGCGTGCTACAGAAGGCCATGCCGCGCGGGCTGTTTTCCCATCAGGTGGCGCTTGCCATCGTCGCGACCTTCACCGGCATGCTGATCTATATGGCCGTGGCGCGCTTTGCCTTCAAACCGGCGCTTGCCGGGCGCTCACCGCTCATCAACATCAACCGGCCGAACTGGCATTTCGCCATGATGACGCTCTATGGCACGCTGAATGCTTTCATTGGCAATTCGGTGCGGCTCGCCGATGTGCGGATGCTGGCGCCGGAGGCCGCCGATAGCTGGCTGTTCCTCACCAGTTCGGTGCTGACGGTGGTCAAGCTCTGGTGGTTCATCGCCGGCAGGCGCGACATTGCCGAGGTGTTTGCCGGACGCGATGCAAGCCCGTTCAGGCGCGCGGTCGGCACGGCACTTGCCGATTTCTATATCGTTTCGGCCGTGCTGATCTGGGTTGCCGGCCTTCTCGTCGCAGGCACGGCGCACAATGCCGCCTGGGCGCGCGCAGCCGGCACCACGCAATTCCTCATCATCATGATCCCCATCCTGGATCTCTCCATCGTGTCGCTGGTGACGGCAAGGGCACGCAGACGCGAGCAGAAATACGGCACGGGGCTTCCCTCCGTGCTACTGTGGAGCCTGCGCACGCCGCTTGCCGGCGCCGTCTGGCTGACCGGCCTGCATCTCATCGTGGAGCTGTGGGAGCCGCTGATGATGGGCGCCACCACGCTCATCACCTCCTGGCTGGTCTGGCTCGAAAAGCTCAGCTTCTCGCTGATCGTCAGCTGGAGCCTCTGCAGCTTCCTCATCAAGTATTTCGAGGCAATTGCCCCGACCACCGCCGTCATCCTGCCCGGAACGGAAGACGAGGCGCATGAGAAGGCGACAAGCCGGCTGACGACGGTGCTGCCCATCGTGCGCAACCTCATCCTCGGCGCCGTGATGGCGATTGCGGCACTGGTGGTGATTTCGTCTGCCGGCATCGATGTCGCCCCGCTTCTCGCCGGCTTCGGCGTGCTCGGCCTTGCCCTTTCCTTCGGCTCTCAGACGCTGGTGAAGGATGTCGTTTCCGGCATCTTCTTCCTGGCCGAAGATGCCTTTCGCATCGGCGAATATATCGATTGCGGCAAGCTGATGGGAACGGTCGAACAGATCTCGCTGCGCTCGGTGCGTCTGCGCCACCACAACGGCCCGATCCATACCATCCCCTTCGGCCAGATCGCCTCCGTCACCAATTACAGCCGCGACTGGGGCACGACGAAATTCGAGCTGCGCTTCGACCGCGATGCGGATCTCGAAACCATCCGCAAGACCGCCAAGAAGGTCGGCATCGGGCTTCTGGAACATCCGGAATTCGGTGGCGATTTCCTCGTGCCGCTGAAGATGCAGGGCATCCAGACCGTCAACGAAACCTCCATGGTCATCCGCTTCAAGTTCACCGCACGGCCCGGAAAGCCGAGCCTCATCAAGCGCGAGGGCATGAAACGGCTGCTCGCCGCCTGCCGCGAGGCGGGCCTGCCGCTTGCCTCCAATGCGGTGGTGGTGCGCTCGGGCACCAGCACGGTCGCAGAAAGCGGCGCGGCCGCAACCGTCGTGCCGCTGCCGGTCAGCCAGGCTGGCTGAGTGCGCGACATTGCGTCGCTGTCTTCACCGGCAGGACATGGTGCTTGGAACCATAGGAGCTTCCCCGAGTTGCCGCAGGGTCGAAGACCCGCAGCAGCCAAGGGAGAGAAACCATGTCCGACCAGAGCACCGTGGAATACAAGGGGCCGGCGGGCGGCTGGGGTTCGCTGCGCGGCATCACCCGCATTTTCGGCGATGAATGGCCGACGCCAGCCGTGCTCGACACGCTGGCGCACCAGAACAAGCCCGGTGGCTTCATGTGCACGTCCTGCGCCTGGACGAAGCCTGCCAACCCCAATGTGCTGGAATTTTGCGAGAACGGCGCCAAGGCCACCATCTGGGAACTGACCCACCGCCGCTGTACGCCGGCCTTTTTCGAAAAGCACACGGTGACGGAACTCAAAGGCTGGAGCGACCATGACCTCGAACATCAGGGCCGCCTCACCCATCCGATGCGGTTCGACCGGGCAAGCGACCGCTACGTGCCCTGCTCCTGGGACGAGGCCTTTTCGGCCATCGGCGCGGAACTGAAGGCGCTCGATCCCAAATCCGTCATTTTCTACGCCTCCGGGCGCGCCAGTCTCGAAACATCCTATCTCTATCAGCTGATGGCGCGGCTCTACGGCACCAACAACCTGCCCGACAGCTCCAACATGTGCCACGAGACGACCTCGGTGGCGCTGAAGACGGTGATCGGCGAGCCCGTCGGCACCTCCGTCTACGCCGATTTTTCCACCTGCGACGCGATCTTCTTCTTCGGCCAGAACACCGGCTCCAACAGCCCGCGCTTCCTCCACCCGCTGCAGGAGGCGGTGAAGCGTGGCTGTCGCATCGTCACCTTCAATCCCGTCCGCGAACGCGGGCTGGAGGCGATGATCAACCCGCAAAGCCCGACCGAAATGCTGACCGGCCACGAGACGCCGATCTCCTGCCAGTATCTGCAGGTAAGAGCCGGCGGCGATATCGCAGCCCTGATGGGCCTCTGCAAGCATGTGCTCCAAAAGCACGAGGAGGCGCAGCGAGAGGGTCGCAGCGTTCTCGACCTCGATTTCATCGAGCGCCACACATCCGGCTTCGATGCCTTTCTCGATACGGTGCGCGCCACCAGCTGGGAGGCAATCGAAGAGAATTCCGGTCTCACCCGGCAGGCGCTTCAGGCGGCGGGCCAAGTCTATGTCGAAGCCGAGCGCGTCATCGGCGTTTACGGCATGGGGCTGACGCAGCAGGTGCACGGATTCGACAATATCGCCATGTTCGTCAACCTCCTGCTGATGAAGGGCAATATCGGGCGCGATGGCACCGGCATCTCGCCGGTGCGCGGCCATTCCAATGTGCAGGGCCAGCGCACCGTCGGCATTTCCGAAAAGCCGGAGCTGGTGCCGATGGACCGGCTGGCCGAGCTTTTCGGTTTCGAGCCGCCGATGGACAAGGGCATGAACACTGTCGAAGCCTGCGAGGGCATGCTGGAAGGAACCGTGAAAGGCTTCATCGGCCTAGGCGGCAATTTTTTGCGCGCGGTGCCAGATACAAATGTGATGGAAGCGGCGTGGACGAATATGCGCCTCACCGTCCAGATTGCCACGAAGCTTAACCGCAGCCATCTCGTCAATGGCGAGGTGGCCTATCTGCTGCCCTGCCTTGGCCGCTCCGAAGAAGACGCCCAAGCAACCGGTCCGCAGACGGTGACGATGGAGGACACGTTTTCCTGCATCCACGGCTCGATTGGACGGCGCAAGCCGGCAAGCCCCGATCTTCTGTCGGAACTGGCCATCGTTGCCGGCATCGCCAAGGCAACCCTCTCCCCCAATCCCAAGGTCACATGGGACGCATGGGTCGGCGATTACGGGCTGGTGCGCGACCTCATCGAACAGACCTATCCGGACCAGTTTCACGATTTCAACGGCCGCATGTTCACCCCCGGCGGCTTTTACCGGGGCAACAGCGCGCGCGAACGCATCTGGAAAACCAAGAGCGGACGGGCCGAGTTCTCCGTCCCGCCGGCACTCTCGGCCGCAGGCTTTGACGATGCGCCGGGGCGCTTCCGGCTGATCACGCTGCGCAGCAACGACCAGTTCAACACCACGATCTATGGCTATAGCGACCGCCTGCGCGGCATCGAGGGCACGCGCGATGTGCTCCTCATCAACCCGGACGACATGGCCCGCGCCGGGCTTTCCGAAGGGCAGGTCGTCGGCCTTTCCTCGGATGCCGAAGACGGCAAGAACCGCTTCGTCGGCGGGCTGAAGGTGACCCCCTTCGACCTGCCGGACGGCTGTCTCGGCGGCTATTATCCGGAGCTGAACGTGCTGGTGCCGCTCTCCCACCACGATATCCAGTCGAAGACACCGGCGTCCAAAGCCGTGCCGGTGCGCATCGTCCCCGGCCCTGAGGCCGGCTGACCGGGCGGCCGGATTCTCCGGCCCCTCGCCCTACGCTTATTGGCTACTGAAACAGCTTGAGCAGGTTCTGCGTGCTGCTATTGGCAATCGAGAGCGCCTGGATGCCAAGCTGCTGGCGGGTCTGTTCGGCCTTCAGCCGGGCAGATGCTTCGTCGAGATCGGCATCCACGAGCAGGCCAACGCCGGTATCCAGGGTTTCGACCAGCCCCTTAGCAAATTCCGTCTGCAGGGAAAGCCGGTTCTCTGTGGCGCCGAGATTGCTGGCGGCATCCGTCATCCGTTGCAGCATGAAGTCGACGCCTTCGAGGTAATGGGCGATATCGGCCTTCGGCGTGGTGATGTCGACTTCGGCCAGATCGAAATCGAGCGCGTAGCCGAGATTGTCGCGTACATTGCCGAGATAGACATGGGCGGCGCGATTGCCGGCATCGGGAAACACGGTCTGGTCAGCGCCGAACTGTATGAAATTGCCGGTGGCGCTCGCAAAGAGGTCCGTGCCGGATGCGGCATAATTGATGACGGTTGCGAGATCTGCGGCCGTTGAGACCGTGCCATTGGTGATGCCCAGCGCCGTATTCACCATATCGCGGTCGATGGTAACGGTGCTGACTGCATGCGGGCCGATTGCCACATCGAAGGAGATGGAGGCGGTGCGGTGGACCTGGAAGGCGCCGGAAAACGACAGGGAACCCGACGGATACATATTATCATGGTCGAGGCCGGCCGGGTTCTCGAGCCCAAGCGCCGTGTTGCCCGGAAGCGTCGAGGAAAAGTTGGAGAGAAAGATGCTCGATCCCGGCTCGCCCGACGTCTCCTTGCTGCCGATTTCGATGCCGTTTACCCCATGCGACCAGTTCGAATAGGCGGTCGCCGGAATGCTATTGGCCTGGAAATAGGTTTCGAGAACCCGCCGGTAATCCTCCGCCGTCTGGATCGTGCCCGTGGTGGTGCCAAGAGCTGCATCGACATCGGCCTTGGTCAGGGTCACCGTTGCCGTTACGCCCGGCGAATGGGTGCCGGAATCCACCGTGATGTCGAAACTGATCGAATCGGTTGGCGAGAGTGTCGCGGGGCCGGTGAAGTTATGGTCCTCGTGGCCGTTATGGGCAAAGCTGTTGATCGAGACGTCGCGGAAACCGCCGATGTCGCCCAGCGCCCACGGTTCCTTCTGCAGAATGCCGCCGCCGCCGGTGTTGAGCAGGCTGGTCTTTCCTAGATCGACCGCCATGGTGGAGATCTCGACGCTGCCGCCGGTGCGGGCAAACGAGGCCACGAGTTCGGTCTTCAGGTTCTGCGTGGTGTCGAGGAGATTGTCCGTGTAGGTCGTCTTCAACCAGTTCTGGCCGTTGAAGCTGGCAGAGGCGGCAATGCTTTCGATCTGGCCGTTCAGCTGGTCGAGCTCCTTTTGCACCTTTCGGCGATCGACACCCGGTTCGCTTGCCGCCACCAGCTTTGCCTTGAACTCGTCGAGCACGGAAATAGCCGAATCAAGCCCGGCATAGGCTACCCCAACGGTGGCCGAACCCAGGTTCAGCGCATCGCCGACGGCCGAGATCGCCTGACTATCCGAGCGCATGGTCGTGGCGATCGACCAGTAGGCGGCATTGTCGGCGGCGTCGGCAATCCGCAATCCGGAGGCGACCTCCCCTTGCGTCTGGCTGAGCTGCGCATTGACGGCGCGCAGCGTCTGCAGCGCGGAAATCGCGCCGGTATTGGTCAGGATGGATGTCACGGAAACCTCGGCAGAAGGCCCCGCAGAATCATATGGGGGCGATGTGTCTTGACAATCGCAACTTGCAAAATCGTGGTTAACCGGAGATTAACCCGACATGACGAGATGTCACATTCGTACCGGAACGTGTCACGCGGGTCTGAATGGCTAGAGCCAGGAAGCGGCGGTCTTCGGCAGGCGGCCGTCGGGATCGATGACGGACAGCGTCGGGGCGCCGGGCCAGTTCCAGCGCCAGAGCGCCACGCAACTGCCGCCCGGCGACATGAAGGACGGATAGATCACGCCATGGAAGCCGACCGCCCTCAGCCGCGCCTGCGTGGCATGGGTTTCCGGCAACAGCCCGGCATCGAGATCGGCCCGCCATTCGCAGCTGTGGATGGCTGGGGATATGCCAAGCGCGGCACACTGCGCCGCATCCGTGAGGTCTGCCAGCCGCGCACCGGACAGCGTCAGCTGCGCAATCAGCGCCGGGTGCTGCACGAACCCCTGATTATATTCCGCCCAGGCAGTAGAAAGCTCGCGCGCGGCGTAAATCGTCGGCTGACCGACGGGGTTCCAGCGCCCGCCGAACCGGGCAGCGCCCTCGCCTGAAAGCGGCGCGTGCGCCCATTGCGGCACATAGGCCCGCCATAAAATCATGTCAGGCATAGACGCCGGACCGGACCGCTTCGAGATACTGGAGAACTTTTTCCGCCTTACCTTCGCAGACGAGATCATATGCCGTCTTGCCGGCCCAGCCGGGGATCGGCTGATGCTTGAACCAGATCGCTGCGCGCTGCTCGTCGCCGGCCATCTCGGCCACCATGGCGAGGATCCGCACGACGGGGCTCAACGCCTGATCCACCTTGCGCTGGCCGGCCTTGGCCGACAGCGTGTTGCGGGCAACCCCGATCATGCGGGCAAGCTCCACCTGCGTCAGGCCGAGAAGCTCCGACACCCGACGCGGCGACAGGAAGGGCGATTGCGGATCGCCAAAGGACATGGCAGCCTTTTCGAACATCAGCGCAGACAAGGCACATCTCCTGGGCACAATTTGATCTAACAGTGCTCAAGATAGGCGCATCATCGGCGCAATGCAAGCAGCGCCCGTAACCGGCCCAATGAGGCACAGCCCTCCGCCCAGACCGGATTTTGAAGACAGCAATCGGCGAACAGGCGGGCGCGGAGGCGAAGCGGGTGTGACGACCCGATCAGCGCGCGGCAATCGCTCCGCCGGAACGCCCGCCCGACCAGCGATGCCATTCCTCCTCGCTGCCATGGAAGACATTGAGGTCGATCTTGCCCGAGACGCCCTGCGACAGGCCGGAGCCGGAATACTGCCAGAACAGCCAGCGGCGGCCCGGATAGACCTTTGACGGATGCTGCGCGACTGCCCGCAGCCAGAAGGGATAGTCCTGGAAGGCGCCGCGCAGGTTGTCGGCATAGAAGTCGGGGGCGGTGTAGATGACCGGGCGCTTGCCATAATGGCGCTCCAGGAGATCCATGAAGACCTGCATCTTCTCGCGCACCTTTTCCGGCGACAGGCGGCGCTTGCAGCTGGAATCGCCATTATATTCCACGTCGATGACCGGCGGCAGGGCGTTCGGATCGCGCGGCACGTTGCGGATGAACCAGGCGGCCTGTTCGCTGGCGACCCGGCACCAGTAGAAGAAGTGATAGGCGCCGCGCTTGATGCCGGCGGCATCGGCGCCGCGCCAGTTCTGCCTGAACATCGGGTCGAGATGGTCGCCGCCGTCGGTTGCCTTGATATAGACGAAGTTGGCGCCCTGCGACCTGAGCTTCGCCCAGTCGATATCGCCCTGCCAGCGCGAGACATCGACGCCGTGGACGGCGTGGTTGCGCGGCGACACGCGGCCGAAATTGATCGGCTTGGCATCGCCGAAACGGTGGCGATAGATGCGCGAGCGGGCACCAGACGGCTCCCGCAGGGCCGGGGCAATCACCGGCCGCTCCATCGGAAGCGGCGCGCCGGCCGCAAAGGCCACCTCTTCCAGCTGCTGCGGCCGGCCGTTGTCGCCGGCCCAGGCCAGGGCGTCGGGATGCGGGGCGTCCGGTTGGGCGGCCCGGGGAGGAGCAACGGCGGGACGGGCGGCGCCGATATCGGCCATCGGCTGGTCGACGACGTAGGGCCGGTCGGCCGGCACGGCCGCCGGCGGGCGCTGCGCGCGGGCCGTCTTCGCCATGGCGCGAGGCGCTTCATTGCTGCCAAGGGAAGCCGGCGGCACGGGCGCCAGAATGGCGCCGGTGGTTTCCTGGGAGGGCGCGATCGACAGCACGTCTTCCGTCGTGCTGGATCGGCAGCCGGCAATTGCCAGGCTCGCGAGGAGGATCGTCGATAGGGCAGAAATACGCATGAAACCGGATACTCTGTACACGAACGGGCCGGACGAGGCACCGCCATGGGTCCCCGCATTTATCGCTAACAGAGTTTTACCGGCAAAAGCTGAATGCAATCTTTACAGGGCATCGAAGGCCCGGTTCGCGTGCATGCGCTCACCGGAATGTGTCCGGAAGTTTATCGCCGGGAAATCAGGCATGGCGCTCGGGCATCTTGCCTCCCCGAAATCCGCCGTGAACCAATTCGCCCTAGCCGCGTTGTGGGTCCTCTGTTGGAACAAAAGGGGGAATTCCCGTGGACGTCATCCGTATTCTCTTCGCCATCCTGCTGCCGCCCGTCGGCGTCTTCCTGCAGGTGGGTCTCGGCCTGCATTTCTGGCTGAACATCCTCTTGACGCTCTGCGGCTATATCCCCGGCATCATCCATGCCATCTGGGTGATCGTGCGGAAGTAACGGGCCCGGCCCGGTCGTCGATCAAGCCGAGTTGAGTTTGCCTCACGCCAATTCACCCTACAGTGCTTGCCGCCGGGTGTTTGCCGGATGACGACGATGAAAAAGGACGACCGTGTGCGCCTGATCCCTGTTCTGCCGCTCTTTACCCTCTGCCTCCTCACCGCCCCGGCATTCGCGCAGGCGCCTGCCGAGGCCGAGGACGGCGGCAATCAGCGCCCGGAGCAGGCGCAGGCTGAACGCAACACACAAGAGTCGGCGAAGGAGGATGCCGCCGGCATTTTCAGCCTCCTGCCGGCCGATGTCACCACCGATCATGTGCTGCAAACGAAAGCCGGCCCGCTTGCCTATACGGCGACCGCCGGCACGCTGTCGCTGCGCGGGCAGGACGGCAAGGTGACCGCAAAGATCTTCTATACCGCCTACGGCGCCCGCGACCGGGCGCCGGGCCGGCCCGTCACCTTTGCCTTCAACGGTGGACCGGGGGCCGCCTCTGCCTATCTGCATCTCGGCCTCGTCGGCCCCAAAATCCTGCCGTTTTCCGGCGACAATGCCGATGGCACGCAGCCGGTTCTCAAGGACAATCCCGAAAGCTGGCTTGCCTTTACCGATCTCGTGCTGATCGACCCGGTCGGCACCGGCTGGAGCCGGGCTGCAAACGAAGAGGCGGCTTCCCGTTTCTTTGGCGTGCGCCAGGATGCCGAAAGCCTTGCGAAGACTATCACGCTCTACGTTCAGGCCAACGATCTTCTGTCAGCGCCCAAATATCTTCTCGGCGAAAGCTATGGCGGCTTTCGCGCCGCCAAAGTGGCGATTGCCTTGAAGAACAGCCAGAACATGATCCCGTCCGGCATCATCATGGTCTCGCCGCTGATGGAGGGCCGCTTCCTGTTCGGCGCCGATGACGATCCGCTGGCGGCTGCCCTGCAGCTTCCCTCGCTTGGGGCGGCCGAACTGGAGCGGAAGGGGCAATTCGACGCAAAAAACCTCGCCGATGCCGAAAGCTTTGCCATGGGTGAATACCTCACCACCCTTGCCGGCGCCGAGCCGCAGGGCGAGCGGGCAAAAGGCTTCTACGGCAGGATTGCGCAGCTGACCGGCGTGCCGGCGGACGTCGCGGCACGCACGCGCGGCTTCGTCGGCAATGTCTATGCCAAGCAGGCCGCCGGTACGGGGCACATTGTCAGCCCCTATGACGCCGGCATTGCACTGCCCGACGCCTATCCGGAAGCACCCTACGGGCGCAATGACGATCCGGTTCTGGAAGGGTATACGCGCGCCTACGGCTCGGCCTTCGCCGCCTATGCCCGCGAGATTTTGGGCTTTCGCACCGACATGACCTACACGCTGCTGAACGAAGAGATAAACCGCAAGTGGGAATGGAACGGCGGTCGCGGCAGCGAAAACAACCGCGTCACGGCCGGCATCTCCACTGATCTGCGCGATCTCTTCTCCGTCATCCCCTCCTTCAGGCTGATGGTGGCGCATGGCTATAGCGATATCCTCACACCCTATGGCATGAGCCGCTATGTGCTGAACCACCTGCCGGCGGATCTCGTCACAGACCGCGCTAGCCTGAAGCTCTATCGCGGCGGACACATGTTCTACACCCGTGAGGACGACCGCCGGGCAATGTTTGAGGATGCCCGCGCCTTTTACGAGGGTGGAAAAGCCGGTAACTGAATTTTTCGCCGCCTTCAGATTCCACACGAAGGGGCGGGAACTTTCGCCCCCCTTTGCCACTTGAAGGGGAATGGCAGATCATGAGCGCACGCCCTTTTCAACCTCGACCCGGTCACCCTCGCCCCGGCCATCCGGGCAAGGCCCCGATGGACGCGACCGGCTGATCCTTGCGCTCTACGCGCAGCTGAAAGCCGAGCGGGAAACGCGCGAAGCCATCGAATGGGCCGCCCGCAACGGCGGGCTCTCCAGCGAGGTTCTGGCGGCGATGGCGGGCGATCCTGTGCCCGTCATCACCGATGTGGACGTTGCCGCCGTCGAGCGGCTTCTCGCCCGCGAGCGCGCTGCAGCCGATGATCATGCCCCTCAAGGAGACACCCCATGACGCGGCGGGCGAGCTGGAGAGGTCATCTGAAGTTCGGTGACCTTGTCTGTGATGTCGGGCTCTATTCGGCGCTGACCTCGACGGAAAAGATATCCTTCAACATCGTCAACCGCCGCACCGGCAACCGTGTCGAACGGCAATATGTCGATAGCGATACCGGAGATGCGGTGGACAGGGACGACCAGGTCAAAGGCTATGAGCTGGAAAACGGCGAGCACCTGATCATCGAGGGCGACGAGCTTTCGCAGCTGATGCCCGACAATGACAAGGTGATCCGCATCACCGGCTTTCTCGATTGCGACGAGATCGACAAGCTCTATTTCGACCGCCCCTATTATCTGAGCCCGTCCTCGCCGGCAGATGACGAAGGCCTCTCTGTGTTTGCCCGCGCGATGAAAAAGGAGGGCGTGGCAGCGCTTGGCGAAGCGGTGCTGTTTCGCCGCAACCGCATTCTCCTCATACGCCCGCAGGCCGATGCGCTGGTCGCCACCACCTTGAACTACGATTACGAGGTGCGCGCCAAGGCAACCGTGTTCAAGGGCATTCCGGACGTCTCGTTCGACGACGAGATGCTGGAACTCGCCGGCCATATCATCGCCAAGCGCTCCGGCACCTTCGATCCGAGCGCCTATACGGACCGCTACAATGATGCGCTGGGGGAACTGGTGAAAGCGAAGATCGAGGGCCGCCCCATTGAGAAGCGCGCTCCCGAAAAGCGGGATAATGTCATCGACCTCAGGCAGGCGCTGCGCGAAAGTGCGGGCGCCGCAAGCCCCAAGACATCCAAGCCGAGCGCGAAAAAGGCGAACGCGCCGCGCAATAGCAAGAGCAAGAGCAAGAAGGCGGGCTGATCCATGGGCTTGCAGCGCTACAAGGCCAAACGCCGCTTCGATGCCACGCCCGAGCCGAGCGGCGATGAGGCGGCGAAAAAGAGCGCTGCTTCGGAAGGCGCAAGCTTCGTCATCCAGAAACATGCCGCGCGCCGCCTGCATTACGATTTCCGGCTGGAAATGGATGGCGTCCTCAAAAGCTGGGCGGTAACACGCGGTCCAAGCCTTGATCCGGACGAGAAGCGGCTTGCCGTGCATGTGGAAGATCACCCCCTGAGCTATGGCGATTTCGAAGGCGTCATCCCGCGCGGGCAATATGGCGGCGGCACGGTGATCCTCTGGGATCGCGGCACCTGGCAGCCGGTGGGCGATGCCAGGACCGGTTACCGCAAGGGGCATCTGGAATTTACTCTGGATGGCGAAAAGCTCTCCGGGCGCTGGCATCTGGTGCGCATGCATGGAAAGCCCGAGGAGAAGCGTGAGAACTGGCTGCTGATCAAGGTGGAGGATGAGGTGGCGCGTCCCGGCAGCGGCGCCGATCTTCTGGACGAACTGCCGCTATCGGTAAAGACCGGCCGCAGCATCGAGGAGGTGGCGAAAAAGCCGGACGATACCTGGAATTCAAAGCCGCTGTCTGCCAAGGCGCGCAAGGCTTCGGCCGGGGAGGAACAGGCGCATGCCTTTCCCAAAGGATCGAAGAAGGCAAAACTGCCCGATTTCGTCGCGCCCGCGCTTGCCACGCTGAAGCCGAAGCCGCCGCGCGGCGAGCGCTGGCTGCACGAGATCAAGTTCGATGGATACCGGCTGCAGGCGCATCTTGAAGACGGCGCGGTGAAGCTGCTGACCCGGAGCGGCCTCGACTGGACGGAAAAATTCGGCACGGCCGTGCCCGCGGCCATCGCCGCCCTTCCCGCACGCGAGGCGCTGATCGATGGCGAAATCGTCGTGCAGCGCGACAACGGCGCCTCCGATTTCTCCGCCCTGCAACAGGATCTGAGCGAAGGCCGCAGCGATCGCTTTGTCTATTATGCCTTCGATCTTCTGCACCTCGATGGCATGGACCTCAGGAACTCAGCGCTTGTGGAGCGCAAGGCGCTTCTGGAAAAGCTTCTGCCGTCCGGCGACGACGCCCTGCGCTACAGCGAGCATTTTAATGAGAACGGCGATCTTGTGCTGGATCATGCCTGCAGGCTCAGCCTCGAGGGCGTCATTTCCAAGCAGCGCGCCAGCCGCTATGCCTCAGGCCGCAGCGGAGAGTGGGTGAAGTCCAAATGCTCGCTGAGGCAGGAATTCGTCATCGGCGGCTATACGCTCTCCTCCACATCCGACCAGGCGATCGGCTCGCTGGCGCTCGGTGTCTACAAGGAGGGCAAGCTGTCCCATGTTGGCCGTGTCGGCACGGGCTTTACCGCATCCGTGGCCGAAATGCTGTTCAAACGCCTCGAGCAGACGACCACCAAGGACAGCCCGTTTTCCGAAAAGCTGTCTGCCCTTGCCCGGCGTGACCTTCATTACGTCACGCCCATCGCGGTGGCGGAAGTGGAGTTTCGCGGCTGGTCCGGCGATGGCAACCTGCGCCATGCCTCCTTCCGCGGCCTTCGCGAAGACAAGCCGGCAGACGAGATCCACCGGGAGGATGAGACCGTGCCCGAGGAAAAGCCGAAAACCTCCTCGATCCGCTTCACCCATCCCGACCGGCTCTATTGGCCGAAGGACGGCGTGACCAAGGAGGGGCTTGCCGATTACTATGCCAGCGTCTGGCGTCATATCGCGCCCTTCATCGTCGACCGTCCACTGTCGCTGCTGCGCTGCCCGTCGGGCATCGACGGCCAGCGCTTCTTCCAGAAACATGCCTGGCGCGGCATGAGCAAGACCATCGGCCAGATCGCCGACCCGAAGGACAAGGGCGGCGAACCGCTGATCCGCATTACCGATTTTGACGGGTTGATGGCGCTGGTGCAATCGGCAACGCTCGAAATCCATCCCTGGGGCGCCACGACCCGCTCCTTCGAGAAGCCGGACATGATCACCATGGATCTCGATCCGGCTGGCGATGTCGGCTGGCCGGCGGTGATCGAGGGCGCGCTGGAGCTGAAGCGGCGCCTGGAGGAGATGGGGCTCGCAGCCTTCGTCAAAACCTCCGGCGGCAAGGGGCTTCACGTGGTGACACCGCTCAAGCCTGCGGCGACCTGGGCCGAGGTGAAGGCCTTTACCAAGACGCTTGCCGGCGACATGGCGAAATCCGAACCGGACAAATATCTGGCTGTCGCCACCAAGGCCAAGCGCGGCGGACGCATTTTCGTCGACTATCTGCGCAATGGCCGCGGCAATACGGCGGTTGCGGCCTATTCCACCCGCGCACGGCCGGGCGCTGCGATCTCCACCCCCATCGACTGGTCGGAGCTGACGCCGGCCATCGGACCCGACTATTTTACCGTTGCAACGATGGCAAAACGGCTGCACGGGCTGTCTGCCGATCCGTGGGAAGGCTTTTTCGCCACCGCAAGGCCGCTTCCGAAAGGCAAGCAGTAAGAAAGCCCCGGCCGGGCGGCGCGTTTTACTTGCGCTCCGCCTGCAGGCTCTTTTTCAACGCATCCATGATGTTGACGACATTGCCGCCGGTTTTTGCCGCACCTTGCGTCTTCTTCGCGCTCGCAGCGGGCTTATCCTTCGTCTTCTTCGTCAACAGGCGCTTGATCGCCTTCTGGATCGGATCCTGAACCAGCGATGGCGTCCAGTCGGCTTTCTTTGACCTGATGCGCTTGCCTAGATCCGCAATCAGCGTCTTGTCGATCCCGCTCTCACGCTCAACAGCATCGACGGCCTCGCGCATTTCTTCCGCATAATGCAGCGTCCACAGAATGATGCCCTTTCCCGACGGCTCCAGCAGCACCGCGTGTTCGCGCTTGTAAAGAACGAGCCGCGCAATACCCACGACGCCGTTTGCCTTCATCGCCTCGCGAATGACGCCAAAAGCCTCTGCGCCGATCTTGTCCTCGGGTTTGAGGAAATGCGGCCGGTCGTACCAGATCCAGTCGATGGAACCGGCCGGCACAAAGGTCTCGATATCGATGATGCGCGTGCTTTCCAGCGCCACCGCATCGATCTCCTCATCATCCAGAAGAACGAACTCGCCGTCCTCCTTGGGGAAACCATGAACCTGGTTGCGGTCCGATACCGGCTTGTGGGTCACGCTGTCGACATAGCGGCTTTCGACGCGGTTTCCGGTCTGCCGGTTGAGAACGTGGAAGCGGATCTTGCCGCTTTGCGACACGGCCGGCGTCAACGAAACAGCCGCCGTGACAAGCGAAAGCCGCAAATGACCTTTCCAGAACGTTTGCCTCGCCAATGCCTTACTCCCGCTTCATGACGCCAAGTATCGTTCTTCGAATTCTTGTGGAAAGTCGCGCCGTTTTATCTTAGAAGACCGCGCGACAAGAGTATCAATTCTTGCATAAAACAAACCGTACCACCTATACACGAGCCACAATCTTGAGTGATGCCGATCTCAGCACCGCTATTTCCCACCAGAACCTGACAATGGTCGAGAATGGCGGAAGTTCCGGGCTGTTCGGACGGCGCGCCGGCCAATGGCGCAGAGCGACGTGACGCGCTGCTGCGACCAAGCGCCGAGCCGGCTGTAAGGCCGCGTTCAGGCTGCTGTCAGGAATTTTTCCCACTGCCTCATGAACAGACATCAACCCTGGACGTCGGTCCAGCCAATGCCTCGGGAAGGACATCGCATTGAAACTTGAGGCATTGTTGGCCCGCCGGCCGCGCATTGGCAGTGTCACGCTTGCGATCGTAACGGCACTCTATGTGCTGTTCGCGTTGAACCAGTCCTTCTGGGGCAAGACCTTCACTTATCTGTCCGGGCAGAACCTGGCGCTCGCGTGCCTGATGGTCGGCCTTTCCGGCGGCTATGTCGCGCTGTTTGTGACGGTGTCGGTCAAGTACCTGATGAAGCCGGTCCTGATCCTCTTCATCCTTACTGCCGCCGCCACGGCCTGGTTCATGGATCAGTTCGGCGTGATCGTGGATCTCGATATGATTCGCAATGCGGCCGAAACCTCCATGCCGGAAGCAAACCACCTGATTACGGCAGGCTTTGTCCTGCATATGGTTCTCTACGGCCTCCTGCCGTCGGCGCTGGTTGCCTGGGTGCGGATCCGTCATCGCAATTTTCCTAGGAAATTCGCCTATAACATGGCGATCATCGTCCCCTGCCTCGCGCTCCTCCTCGGCGCGGGACTGGCGCAGGCCGGCATTTTTGCCTTTGCCACGCGCCAGCACCGCGACTGGTTCGACACCCTCAATCCGATCTTCCCGATGGTGAGCGCCGGACGCTATCTGGCGGGCTCCGCCAAGGAGCGCGATATCGTCGCGCAACCGATCGGCACCGATGCCAAGGTCCGCGATGCCGCAACGGCTGCCAACCGCAAGCCGCGCGTCACCATTGTCGTCGTTGGCGAAACGGCGCGTGCGGACAGTTTTCAGCTCGGCGGCTATGCCCGTGCGACGAACCCGGAACTGTCCAAGCGCGATATCCTGTATTTCACCGATACATCCTCCTGCGGCACGGCAACAGCCGTCTCGGTGCCCTGCATGTTCTCCGGCCTCGGCCGCGGCAGCTATTCGCATGGCAAGGGTCTGGCGCGCGAAAACCTCATGGATGTGCTGGTGCATGCCGGCATCCGCACCGAATGGTGGGACAACAATACCGGCAGCAAGGGCATGGCAGAGCGCATTCCCTACAAGGAGCTTTACCGCTCGGATGACCCGCGCTTCTGCGAAAATGGCGAATGCAAGGATGCCATCCTGCTCGACCAGCTGAATGCGTGGCTCAACTCGGTGACCGGCGACAGCGTGCTGGTCCTGCACCAGCTCGGCAGTCATGGCCCGGCCTACTACGCCCGCTATCCCGACGAATACCGCCTGTTCACGCCCGATTGCCGCTCGTCGGAATTTTCCAAGTGCCACCGCGACGATATCGTCAATGCCTATGACAATTCGATCGCCTATACCGACCATATCCTCGCCAGCGTGATCGACATGTTGAACGCGCAGCAGGGCCGGATTTCGCCCTCGATGATCTACATGTCCGACCATGGCGAATCGCTGGGTGAAAAGGGTCTCTTCCTGCACGGCGCCCCCTGGGTGGTGGCGCCGGCGCAGCAGACCCACATCCCCTTCGTGCTGTGGCTGGGCGAGGAGGCGAAACGCCGCACCAACCCCGCCTGCTGGGCCAAGCAGGTCTCGCTGCCGCAATCGCATGACAACCTGTTCCACACGGTCCTCGGCATGATGCAGGTGGACACCGAGGTGCGCAATCCGAAGCTCGACCTCATGAGCGTATGCCAGGCGGCCAACAGTTGAGCGCGGAACCATCGCACAAGATCGGCGGCCTGAAGCACTTGGCCGCCGCCCAGCGCTACTCGCTGAGCGGGCTTGGGCGGCTGTGGCAGGAAACGGCCTTTCGCCATGAAGTGGCAGCCCTTGCCGCTTCGCTGATGTTCTTTGCCGCAATCGGCGCCCAGGCGCTGAGCTACGTGGCGCTGGTCATGCTGTTTCTGTTGGTGGTGGCGGTGGAGGCGATCAATACCGCGATCGAAGAAATCATCGACCGCATCTCGCCGGAGCAATCGCTGACCGGCAGGCATGCCAAGGATCTGGGCTCGCTGGCCGTCTATTGCGGGCTTGTGGCCTGGGCCCTACTGCTCATCACAACGCTTGCGACGCGGCTCGGGCTTTTGCCCGGGCTCTGAAACCGCTGCGGGCGCCGTGGGAAGAACCACGGCGCCTCGCCTCTCATCTGCTTTGATGTCTCTTGTCTCAGATCACGTCGCCGGGAGCGGGCGGGCGCTTGACGCCGGTGACCATGGCACGAACGAGGTTTTCACTGTGCCTGAGGCTTGCCACGAGAACGCCGGCAAGATGCAGGATAACGCAACCGATCATCACATTGACCAGCCGCCGGTGCAGGTCTTCCACCCATTCGATGCCCCAATAGGCATCGGTGGTCTGCAGCCAGCCGGTAAAGGCAACCGACGCGACCAGAATGATCAGCGCTAACACCATCAGCCCGCCCAGCGGATTATGGCCGAGATAGCGCCGCTCGCGATGGGCCACCACGTCGCTGGCATAGGCGATCACGCGGGTCGGACGACGGATGAACTGGGAAAAACGCGCGTAACGCGAGCCCGCAATGCCCATGACGAGACGCGCGGCAATCAGGCCGCCGGCGGTATATCCGGCAAATTCATGCACTTGCCGCAGGTCTTCCGCCGAAAACCAGGCAACGGCAAAGCTCGTCACCAGTCCCCAATGGAACACCCGCACATAAGGGTCCCAGACCCTGACCGTCGCCGGCATCTCAGTTACCGGTCTTCATGTCGACGGAGGCAAGCGTCTTCGGGTCGAAATAGGCTTCGACCTTCTGGCCCTTGGCATCGATGGCATAGGCCTCGTAGCAACCGTCTTCGGTCTTGATGGAGCGGATCTTCCAGCCTTCGGCCTCCAGCTTGCTCTGGAGTGCTGCGCGCGGCTGCCACTCAGCCACCGGCACATTGCATTTGTCCTTGGCGGCGGCCACGCCGGCAAACGCCAGCACCGCGCCAAGCGCGCCCGCCGTTACGGTGATCAAGAATCTCATTGGTTTCTCCATGCGTTGATGACAAGCTGCAAGGTGGAACCGCTTGCTGACATGGACCTGAAGGGCCAGAATAAGGCAAACGACGCCATCCTCTTCAGGCCCCCGTCAGCCTGGTGCGCCACAGCGCCGGCATGAACAACCGGGGCAGGACGAAGGCTGATGGCGGAGCGTGAAGGCGGCAGTGACGAACTGGGGGGAGACGAGCCTTTGAGAATTCTTCTGGTGGAAGACGACCAGACGCTGGGCGACGCAGTCAAGACGCATGCGGTTCGCCAGGGCCATGCGGTGGACTGGGCCAAGGATCAGGACAATGCAGAAGCCTGTCTCGCTGCCGTGCAATATGGCCTCATCCTTCTGGACCTGCGCCTTCCCGACGGACACGGGCTGAACATCCTGAAAGCCTTGAGGGCGAGGCGCGACAAGACGCCGGTGATCATCCTCACCGCCCATGACCAGGTGTCGGACCGTATCGAGGGTCTGAATGCCGGCGCCGACGATTATCTGGTCAAACCCTTCGATCTCGGCGAACTGGAAGCGCGCATCCACGCCGTTGCCCGCCGCTACGGCGCCCACCAGGTGCCGATGATCGAGATCGGCGATCTGCAGATCTTTCCCTCGGAGCGCCGGGTGACCCGCAGCAATGGCGAACAGCTGGCGCTTTCGGCGCGCGAATGGGCGGTTCTCGAAATGCTGTCGGTGCGGCGCAACGCCATTGTCGGCAAAAGCCAGATCGAAGAGGCGCTCTATTCCTTCGGCGCCGAAATCGAGAGCAATACGGTGGAAGTCTATGTGAGCCGGCTGCGCCGCAAGCTCGGACGCGCCACGATCGAAACGGTGCGCGGCATCGGATACCGGATGGTGAGCGATGAGCGTTAAGAGCCGCAGCATTGCAAAACAGCTGATCCTCTGGCTTTCGGGTGCCCTGTTCCTGTTCTGGCTCCTGGCGGTCGGTCTCGGCGTGTCGGTCATGCGCGAAGAGTTCGGCGAAATCTTCGACAGCTCGTTGCAAGAGACGGCCGAGCGGCTGGTGCCGCTGGTCGTCGACGATCTTTACCTGCGCGAGGATACAACGACGCCGCGCAAGCTGACGGCGCTGCGCGGCAGCGTGCCGGATGAATATCTCACCTATCAGGTGCGCGATGCCGATGGCCGCGTCCTCATGCATTCCCACAATGTCACGCCCGATCCCTATCCGGCGCCGCTCACGCCGGGTTTCTGGGAAGACGAGAGCCGGCGCATCTTCACGGTGTCCGCCGTCAGCAGTTCGCTTTTCGTGCAGGTGGCCGATTCGCTCGATCATCGCCAGGAGGCGGCGCTGGAAGGCATGACCGCGCTTCTCATGCCGATCCTGGTGCTGCTGCCGATCAGCATCGCGGCGATCTGGTGGATCGTCCGGCGCGCCCTTTTGCCGGTCGACCGGCTGCGGGCGGAAATTGCCATGAAGGACAGCGGCAACCTCTCCCCTGTCGAACTCGACGACCTGCCGCAGGAAATCCAGCCGATCAGCCAGTCTGTCAACGTGCTTCTGCAACGTCTGACGTCGGCGCTCGAGGCGGAACGGGAACTGACGGCCAACAGCGCCCACGAGCTTCGCACGCCGATTGCCGGCGCGCGGGCGCAGGTGGAAGTGCTGCTCGAAGAATTGCCGGAAGGCAGCGCCCGCGAGCATGCCAAGCGCGCCGATGGTGCGCTTCGCCGGCTGGCGGCGCTCAATGAAAAGCTGCTGCAGCTGTCACGCGCCGAGGCCGGCATCGGCGCCGGCCGCGAAACCAACGATCTCGTGCCGATCGTCGACATGATGGTCGATGAGTTCAACCGCTCCGGGCCGCTGAAGGGCCGCATCCGCTACCACCGCGGCACGGACGACCATCTGCACTGGCCGGCGGATCCGGACGCCTTTGCCATCGTGCTGCGTAATCTCATCGAAAATGCCGGCCTGCACGGGCTTGGCGAGGCGCCCATCGACGTCTTTGTCGAGGACGGCCAATCGGTGCGCGTCAGCAACGCCTCGCCGGCACTCTCCGATGCCGAGCTTTCGCAGCTTCGCCAGCGCTTTGCCCGCGGCAATGACCGCGCCCCCGGCTCCGGCCTCGGCCTTGCGATCGCCGACCGGCTGGTGACGCAGATGGGCGCAAGCCTCGTCCTGTCCTGCAGGAGCCGCAATGGCCGCGACCACGTATTTCACGCGACCGTGCAATTTGGCGAACCGGCCGCCTGAGACAATGAGAGCAAGGGGCGGGCCTGATTATGCCAGCCTCCAGTCTTTTGCCGCTAGGAGGATTTGCGCGACGCGATATAGGCGCGCCAGCCGCCAAGCGCCGTCACCTCCTGCGCACCTTGAATGGCATAGGGTTCGCAGAGGAAGCCGGACACCTGGCTGCCATCCTCCAGCGTCACCTTGCCGATGCCAAGCGGCGCCGGAATGTTCTGCACGAAGCGCCCGAAGGCGGCGGGCGTCACTTTCCAGACCTCGACCTCGAGCCCTTGCCCCTTAAAACCGGGGTCGCGGATGAGGCCGGGCTTCGGCGGCGTGGTGTTGGGCAGCACGTAAAGCCGGTAATCCCCGGAGGTGCGGCAGGTTTTGAACAGCGTGCCGCCGGGCCCGGTCAGTTCGTGGTTGAGCGGCATGCCCGTCAGATGCGCGCCGACCACCATGATGGTGACGAGGCCGTCATCGGCTGCGGCCACTTTCGAGGCCTCCGGCAGGACTGCCACCTTGTCCTTGCCCATGCCGCAGGAGGCGGCGCGGTGGAGGGCATCGGCAAACGGCGCCAGCGCATCGTCGGAAAAGGAGGGACCGAAAAGGGTCACGCCGCTTGGCAGGCCATCCGCGCCAAAACCGCCGGGAACGGCAATGGCCGCATAGCCGAAGAGGTTGGCAAAGTTGGTATAACGGCCGAAATGGCTGTTCCTGACGATCGGATCGGCCAGCATCGCCTCCACCGTATAGGTGGTGGGCGACGTCGGCAGCATCAGCAGGTCGAGCTTTTCCCATTCGGCAAGCGCTTTCTGGCGCAGGTGCCCGAGCCTATACTGTCCCTCGAAGGCATCGACGGCATCGTAGGCCTTCGCGCCCTCGATGATCTTGCGCACCGTCGGGTCGACATCATCGGCGTTCGTCCCGAAGAAATCCTTGACCGCCGCCAGACGCTCAGCAACCCAGGGGCCATTGTAGAGCAGTTCGGCCGCCTGACGAAACGGCGCATAATCGAAGGGCACGATGGTGGCGCCCAGGGATTTCGCCCGGGCGATTGCCGCATCATAGAGCGCCTCGACGGCGACATTGCCGAAGAACTCGCGCTCCGCCCCGTCCAGCACGCCGATGCGCAGGCCGCTTGTCGGAAGTGCAACGGGCGTGGGTTTGCGGGAATAGGGATCGCCCGCGTCATAGCCCTCCATTACCTTGCGGATGGCTGCGCCATCGCCGACGGTCGCGGCAAAGACGGTCACCACATCGACGCTGCGGCAGGCCGGCACGACGCCGACATTCGGCACCAGCCCCGGCGTCGGCTTGATGCCGACAAGATTGTTGAAGGCGGCCGGCACGCGGCCGGAGCCTGCCGTATCCGTGCCGAGCGCAAAGCTTGCAAGACCCGACGCCACCGCAACGGCCGAGCCGGAGGAAGAGCCGCCCGACACATAGGCCTTGTCGAAGACCGAGCGCGGCGCGCCATAGGGCGAGCGGGTGCCGTTGAGGCCCGTTGCGAACTGGTCGAGATTGGTCTTGCCGATCACGAGGGCGCCCGCGGCTCTCAGGCGCGCCACGACGGTCGCATCCTGTTGTGCCGCGTAGGCAAAAGCCGGGCAGGCCGCCGTCGTCGGCAGGCCCGCCACATCGATATTGTCCTTTACCGCAAACGGAATACCCCAAAGCGGCAGGCTGTTTGGTTGCGGGTGGGAGACGAGCAGATCGCACGCTGCGCCACGCAGATCCTCATCCGGCGTCTCGGTGATGAACACGGCCGGATCGTCCGAGGCCTTGCGGCGGGCAATCACCTCTTCCACGAGATCGAGCGGAGACAATCCTTCGGCATAAAGCGCCTTCAGCGCAGCAAGATCGAGAATGGCGGGGATCATCTCATTTCCTCCAGAACAGAAAGCTTCATTCAAAACCTTCGCAGCAATCGACATGCCAACCCGAAATGCCGCAATTGCGGGACATCGACACTGACAGACAGCGCCTATTGCATACAATCACCCTCACAATGCCTATTTTTTAATCTTTTTTTGCTGAGTCGCAAGAGCCTCCGATTTCTTACCCGTAAGCAATCACTGAAACGTGCCCGCAAATCCCATAGCCGTCCTTTACCGCTGTGCTAGACTTCGACACTGACGCCCGGTTGTGACGAGGTTGCGATGCTTGCCACACTTGCCATGCTTCTGACCCTAAGTGCAGGTGCGCCGCCGGCGGACCTGCCAGACAAAAATCCAACGGCCACGCCTGTTGCCGCGACCGCGCCGGGCCTTCACGCAGCCGGAACAGCCCCTGGCGCAGGCGGCGGAGATGTCGATGTGGAACTGGTGCTGGCCGTCGATACCTCCCGCTCGATGGATTACGACGAGATGCGCGTCCAGCGCGAGGGCTATATCAGCGCCCTCCAGCACGGCGAATTCATCACCGCGGTGCGCGGCGGCCTCCTCGGCAGGATTGCCATTTCCTATTTCGAATGGGCCGGAGAGGTCGATCCGTCTTCGGTCATCGACTGGCAGGTGATCGAAACGCCGGAAGATGCGGCAGCCTTTGCGGCAAAGCTTGCCGCCCGGCCGATTGCCACGCAGCGGCGCACCTCGATCTCCGCCGCCATTGCCTATGGCACGACAAGCCTCGTCTCCAACCGCTATCGCGGCATGCGCCAGGTGATCGACGTGTCCGGCGACGGGCCGAACAATATCGGGGAGCCGGTGGCGCCGATGCGCGACAAGGCGGTGGAGGCCGGCGTCATCATCAACGGGCTCGCCATCATGCTGCGCCCCTCCGCCACCATGGGCGGTCTCGACAAATATTATGGCGACTGCGTCATCGGCGGGCCCGGCTCCTTCGTGCTGCCGGTCCACAACGCAGAGGATTTTGCCGTTGCCATCCGCCGCAAGCTGGTGATGGAAGTAAGCGGCCTCACGCCCGCCAAAGTTCACCGCATCGCAACCGCCGCCCGCCCCGCAACGACCGATTGTCTGTTGGGCGAGCAGCAATGGCGCGAGTTTTTCGATCCGTAAGGCGGACGCCCCTAGCGCAGGAGCCCCTGCCCGCCATCCACATAGATCTCCGTGCCGGTCACATGGCGCGAGGCGTCCGAGGCGAGGAAGACGATGACTTCGGCAACATCGGCGCTCGCACCGGGTTTGCCGTCGCGCAGGGGAATCTCGCCGGCCGGGAATTCAGCCGGGATCTTCGTTTCCTCGACATGGCGCTTGTCGGTGTTGTCGTCGATCTGCGTCTCGATCTGGCCGGGGCAGACGGCGTTGACACGGATGTGGTGGCGGCCGAGTTCCAGCGCCAGCTGCTTGACGATCGCCACCTGCGCCGCTTTCGTCGCCGTATAGGCGGTGGCACCGGGCGAGGTGAAGGTGCGGTTGCCGTTGATGGACGAGACGACGACAATGGCGCCGCCCTGTTTCTTCAGATGCGGCACGGCATGATGCAGCGTGAGATAGGTGCCGCGCAGGTTGACCGCAATCGTCTTGTCGAACTCCTCCGGCTTCAGGTCATCGATCGGTGCCCAGACGCCGTTGATCCCGGCATTCGCCACCACCAGGTCGAGACGGCCGTAATGGTCGATCAGCATCTGCAGGGCCGCCTTCATCTCGATGTCGCTTGAGACGTCGGCGGTAATGGTCAGCGCATCGCCACCCTCGGCGCGCAGCGCGTCTGCGGCTTTTTTGAGTTCGCTTTCCGTATGGCCGAGAAGCGCCACCTTGGCACCCTGCCCTGCCAGCAAACGCGCAGCCGCATGGCCAATGCCGGACCCAGCGCCGGTGACGAGAGCAACTTTCGATGTGAGGTCCATGAACCTGTCCTTTCTCTATCCGTCCCTGCGGTCTGGCGGGCGAACGGGAAGACGCCGCAAATGGTTCCTGATCGAGGCAGCGCTGCACCCGTATCCGACCGCGCGGGGATGAGATGCGGTTTCCTCGGACAGGAGCGCGAGGGGTCTTGAAAAGAAAGGTTAGCGCACTATCTATTTTTCATTAGCATACTAACCTTAAGTGCCCCATGGAAAATGACCGCAAGCTGACCGCCGACTTTCTTGAATCGCTGACCAAGGCCAGCCGCAAGATCCGCACTGCCTTCAACCAGCAGGTGACGGCCAATGGCCTGACCTATCCGCGCGCTCGCGCACTGCTTCGGCTGTCGCGGCGCGAATGCATGACGCAGAGCGAACTGGCGCTGGAACTGGAACTGGAACAGGCGACACTCGTTCGCCTTCTCGATCGCATGGAAGAAAACGGCATCATCGAGCGGCGACCGGATCTCTCCGACCGCCGCGTCAAGCAGGTGGCGCTGACGGCCCATGGGCGCGAACAGGCAGCCTTCGTGCAAGCCATCGGCGAGCGTCTGCGCGAGCGGATTTTCGAAGGTCTCGACCCTGAGCAACTCAGCACGTCGATCAACGTTCTGGAACTGCTTTCCGAGCGTGTGGCCGATCTGGAGATTTTTGATGTCGCACCCTAATGACGAGCCTGATCAAAAGCCTCTGCGGCAAGACGTGCAAAAGCGCCCCGGCCAGGAACCGATGCCGGCGCCGGCACCGTTTCAGCCGCGCCCGCCGGCGCTGATGGCAGCCTATATGCTGGCCGCCACGCTGATTGCGCTGACGCAGGGGCTTGGGCTTAGCCTTCTGTCCAACAATATCCAGCAGGTGGCGGGCCCGCTTGAAGTCACGCAGGTGGAAGCCACCTGGCTGATTGCCGCCTACATGATCCCCAATGCCAGCCTGACGCTGATGCTGTTCAAGCTGAGGGCCCAGTTCGGCCTGCGCAAATTTGCCGAAATTTCCATCGTGACCTATGCCGTCATCAGTCTTGGTCATCTCTGGGCCGGAAGTTTTGAAAGCGCGCTGGTGCTGCGCTTCTTTGCCGGGGCGGCCGCCGCGCCCATGTCGTCGCTTGCCTTCCTCTACATGCTGGAAACCGTGCCGCCGGCGCGCAAGTTGAACCTTGGCCTGTGTCTGGCGCTGACGGCGCTTGCCCTGCCGACGCCGGTTGCCGGTCTTCTGTCGCCGACGCTGCTCGATCTCGGCGGCTGGCATGCCTTTTACCTGCTCGAACTCGGGCTGGCGCTCGTCTGCCTTGCCTTCATCTACCGGCTGCCGCTGAACTCCCCGCCGCGCGCCAAGGTGATCAGTCTTCTCGATGTCGTAAGCTACGGATTTCTGGCCATCGGGCTTGGCACTGTAGCCGTCGTGCTCACCGTCGGGCGGCTCTACTGGTGGATGGAAGCGCCGTGGATCGGCTGGCTGCTGGTTATCGGCTTTGCAAGCCTGACCGTGATGGCCCTGATCGAGCTCAACCGCCGCAACCAGCTTCTCGACATCCGCTGGCTGACTTCACGCGAGATCGTGCATTTCACCGGCGTGCTGCTCGTCTTCCGGCTGATCCTCTCGGAACAGTCGAGCGGGGCGATCGGCATGTTCCGCACCATGGGCCTGCTCAGCGACCAGATGCAGGGCCTATACCTCGTCATTCTTGCCGCAAGCGTCGTCTCGGGCCTTCTCTGCGCTCTCTTGATGAAGCCCGGCCGCGAGCCCGCCATCCATGCCGCAGCGCTGATCATGCTGGCCATCGGCAGCTACATGGACAGCGGATCGACCGTGCTCACACGACCGGAACAGGTCTATGTCAGCCAGATGCTGATCAGCTTTGCGAGCGGGCTTTTCCTGCCGCCGGCCTTGGCAATCGGCTTTTCGGCGGCGTTGAAGCGCGGGCCGAACTATATCCTCAGCTTCATCATCGTTTTCCTCACCACCCAGAAGGTCGGCGGTTATCTCGGCAGCGCGCTTTACGGAACCTTCGTGCAATGGCGCGAACAGTTTCACTCGTTCCGCATTGTGTCCCGGCTTGCCGGCTCCGATCCGCTGGTGGCCGCCCGACTGCAGCAATATGTCGGCGCCTATGCGCGGGTCACGACCGATCCCGTGTTGCGCAATGCGCAGGGCGCAAGCCTGTTTTCCAAGCAAGTGCAGCAGCAGGCCTATGTGCTCGCCTATAACGACGCCTTCCTGATGACGGCCCTGCTTTCGTGCGCCGCCCTCGTCGTTCTCGTTCTCCATCTCCTCATTCGCCACAGAGATCGGTGGCTGCCCGGCCGGCCGGCTGAGGCCCCAGCCGACGCCACGGCCTGATCTCTCGTTTGCCCCCTTTGCCCCCTTCGGAACAACCTGCCATGACCCAGTTCTTTCGCTCCATCGCCACCTATGTCGCGCTTGCCATTGGCGCCGCCGGCGTGATCATCGTCCTTTTCGTCTTCAACCTGCCGCCCTTCCACGGCAGTGTCGAAACCACCAATGATGCCTATGTGCGCGGCCAGGTGACGCTGATCAGCCCGCAGCTTGCCGGCTATGTGGTGGATGTGCCGCGCAAGGACTATCAAACCGTCAAGACCGGTGACCTGATCGCGCAGATCGACGACCGCATCTACGTGCAGAAGCTTGCCCAGGCCAAGGCGGCACTTGCCAAGGAGGAGGCAGCGCTTGCCAATTCCGAGCAGGCGCGCAAATCCAACGAGGCCAAGATCGTCTCGGCCAAGGCCGCCATCGAAAGCGCCAATGCGAGCCTCACGGCGGCGCGCACCACCTATGAGCGCACGCAGGCGCTTCTCGAGCGCAATATTTCAACCCAGAGCGAATCGGAGAAGAACCGCGCCGCACTCGATCAGGCGCAGGCAGCGCTCCATCAGGCGGAAGCGGCCGAACTGGTGGCCGAACAGGACCTGAACACCACCATCGTCTCGCGCCGGTCGCTGGAAGCCGCCGTCGACAGCGCCCGCGCCGCCGTGGCACTTGCCGAAATCGACCTGCAGAACACCCGCATCACCGCGCCGCAGGATGGCACGCTCGGCGAAATATCGGCTCGCATCGGCCAGTATGTCTCGATTGGCACGCAGATCGCCTCTCTCGTGCCGGAGCGGATCTGGGTCGTCGCCAATTTCAAGGAAACCCAGCTTGCCGGCATGCAGGCCGGCCAGGCGGTGACCTTTACCGTGGACGCGCTCGGCCACCAGACGCTCAAGGGCCGCATCGAGCGCTTTGCGCCGGCCACGGGCTCGGAATTCAGCGTCATCAAGTCGGATAACGCGACGGGCAATTTTACCAAGATCGCCCAGCGCATTCCCGTGCGCATCGCCATCGATCCGGACCAGCCGTTGAAGGACCGGCTGGTGCCCGGCATGTCGGTCGTTGCCCGCATCGATCTGGCGCAGGCGCAACCGGCAGAAGCGGTTGCGGCCCGCTGAGAACGCCTAGGCCGGCTGGCGCCGTTTCAGCAGCACATTGGCGAGCACCAGCCCGACGCAGAAGACCGACAGCAGGAAGATCGCGCCGGACATGGCATAGATGGTGGGCGATGCGCCGGAATTCATCTTTCCAAACAGAACCACCGGCAGCGTGTTCTGCCGGCCGGCCAGATAGAAGGCGCGGGTAAACTCGTTGAGCGACAGAAGAAACGAGAAGATGAAGGCGCTGACAAGGCCCGGGCGGATGAGCGGCAGGGTGACATCCCGGAACTGCTGCCAGCGGTTCGCCCCCAGATCAGCCGCCGCCATCAGATAGGACCGGCGCACCACGCCAAAGCTTGTGAGAATGACGATGAAGGCAAAAGGCAGCGCCCAGAGCAGGTGCCCGCCGATCACCGTCAGCAGGCCGGCCTTGACGCCGGCGCGCTGGAAGACGGCCGAGAGCGCCAGCCCCTGGATGACGCCCGGCACGAACATCGGCAACAGCACCGTCAGAAACCAGGCGGCGCGGCGCGCATGCAGTTCCACATAGGCAAGTGCGGCCATGAGGGAAAGGAGTGTTGCGGCAAAGGCCGTGGCGGCGGCAATCAGCAGCGATTGCTCGAGCGCTGCGATCAGCTGCTTTTCGCCCGCAAGCGCCAGATACCATTTCAGCGTCACGTCTGCGACATGCGGCAGCGCCGGCTGCAGAGCCGGGTTGAACGAGACCCCGAGGAGGTAGAGCGGCGGCGCGTAGATGACGGCAAGACCGAGACAGGTAATCGTCCAGATCAGCGCGCGCGACAGCGTGCCTTCGCCCCTCATCATGACTGCCCCTCCCCGAACAGCCGGGCCAGCCCGAAGCGGGCATTGCCGGCAAGCACCACGGAAAAGATGACGAGAAGCACCACCGACGAGATGGCAAAGGCCAGCGGATAATTGGCCACCCGCATCACGTCGTTGATCATGACGGAGACGATGCTGGCGCCGGCGCCGCCCAGCATCTGCACCTCGGTGGAGGAGCCCACCACCATGACGAAGACGAAGAGAAAGCCGGCAAAGATGCCGGGCATGGTCAGCGGCACAACAATCGTCGAAAGCCGTGTCCAGAAGCCGGCGCCCAGATCCTCTGCGGCAACCAAGAGCACCGGATCGACCCTGCGCATCGACAGCAGCAGCGGAAAGGTGGCAAAGGGCAGGCAGGAGGCGACAAGCCCGACGAGGACGGCAAAATTGGAAAACAACAGCCAGTCGAGCGGCGCCGATAGAAGGCCCAGATGGATCAAGAGGTCATTGACCACCCCGGTTCGCCCCAGCACCAGCCGCCACGAGAAGGAGCGGATGAGGTAGGAGGTAAAGAAGGGCACCGTCATCAGCGCCAGAAGGATAAGAGAGAGGCGCCGTCCGGCGAGAAAATGCACCGCATAGGCGGTGGGCCAGCCGATGAGAAGACAGATCAGCGCCGTCAGAAGCGCTTTTCCCAGCGTCGAGACGATCACCATCCAGCGCCCGGCTTCCAGGATCGCTGCGTAGGAGCCGAGGTTGAAATCCGGCCGGATCCAGTAGGTCAAGGGATCCCAGGTCCAGACACTCCACACCACCACCACCATCAGCGGCAGGAAGCCGAGCACGAGAATGGCCAGAAGCGGCAGCGCCATGAGGGCAAAGGCTGGGGGGAGGCGGCGGTTCATGGGGTTCCCTGGGTTCGGCGGATGGGTTTCAGGCTGTCGGTTCTGCGGTGGTTAAGGCTGTGCCGTGGCTTTATCCCCCTCTGGCCTGCCGGCCATCTCCCCCACAAGGGGGGAGATCAATCCTGTCTGGCCTCGCGCCAGTCTTTGCTGATGCACAAAGCTTTCCAGTCGGCTTGAGGGATTAACCGTTCTGCAGGTCTCCCCCCTTGTGGGGGAGATGGCCGGCAGGCCAGAGGGGGAAGGCACGCACCACGCTTCCCTCAACCTCCCGAAAACCCGACACTCACGCGTTGCGCAGCTTCTGCCACCATTCCTCGTAAAGCTGGAAATTGTCCGGGCGGCAGTTCTGCCAGTAGACCTTGCCGGCGAACTTGGCCTTGACGTGGTCGCCGAGCGCCTGGACCTCTTCCGGCTTGTATTCCGACGGGTTTTTCTTGGCATAGGCGACATTGTTGTCGGTCGGAACCAGATAGCCGCGCGACTTGCCGAGTTCGCAGCCATAGAGCCCGGCCAGCAGACCGTTGACGAAGGTGTGGGCAGCGTCGGTGACGCCGCGATCGCCGGCGCCCTTGAGAAGCACCGTGTTGTTGCCCCAGCCCTCATAGCCTTCGACGGGCGCGGCATATTCCACCTGAAGCCCGCGCTTGCGGCCCTCGTAGACGATCGGTTCCCAGCCGGTCATGGCGTCGACTTCCTGATCCGCCACCAGCTGTACGCCCTGTTCCCAGCCGTTCCAGAAGGTGCGGAACTGGCCGTCCTTCTTGTGCTTGATGAGGAATTCCATGACGAGGCCAAGTTCGGATTCGGACAGGTTGCCGGGATCCTTGATCGGCTTGTTTTCCGATTCCTTCAGATACATGGCGGTGAAGATGGCGCTGTTGATCCAGGCATCTTCCATGGCGACCCGGCCCTTGAGCTTCTTGTCGAAGATCACGCCGTAGCTGTCGACCTTGCCGAGCTTGTCGGGGCGGTAGATGATCGAATCGGCGTTGACGACGGTCGGGATGCTGTATTGCTTGCCGTTCTGGCGCAGATAGGGAATGTCCTTGGCCCACTGCCAGATGCTCTCGTAGTTGGGGATCTTGGAGAGATCCCAGGGGATGATGACGCCCTGGCGCGCCATTTCCTTTTCTGCACCGCCCTGAAAGCCGCCGACATCGAAAAGCTCGTTGGCATTGCCGGCGGCAAGGCGGGCAAGCACCGGCCCGACATCGTTGCCGTTATCGGTAAATTCGGGCGCAACGCCCACCTGGCTTGCAAACTGCGCCCATTTTTCCCCGATATCGAGCGTGGCGGTCGCCCAGAAGGCGACACTTGCCGGGCTTTGCGCCATCGCCCGCGGCATGGCGCCAAGGCCCGCCATGGAAAATGCCGCCCCGCCGCCTGCCATCAACTGCAACAACTGGCGGCGCTTGAAATTGCTCGCTGCGGCCGAAGCCGAGTGTCTGTCCCCTGTCATGTCATCCCCTTTTCTTTTAAAAAACCTTGGTGAACACAGTCAGTCTTCAGTCATGCGGCGCCGATCAGGGATCGGCGGTTGGAATAAGCATCGCGCCACCGGCTGCGATTGTCACGGCAACGGTTTGGCCCGGCTCCGGCACCGGGCGGTCAGCCGCCTGCGTGACCACGACCGTCTGCCCGTCGGCAAAGGCCAGCGTCACGTCGTGATGCAGGCCGCGAAAGCGGCTCTCCACCATGGTCAGCATCATCCGGCCGGCGTGTTCCTGTAAAGGGATTTCGTCCTGCGATTGCAAAAAGAGCCGGTCCGGGCGCAGCGCCACCACCGTTTGCGAGGGCGCCGCGGGTCCGCCGATCCGGACCGGCACTTTCTGTCCGCAGATCAGGGCGTATGCGGCATCCCCATGCCCGGTAACACCCTGGTGTTTCAGTTGAATGTCGATCCCGACGAAGCGGGCGACGAAGGCATTGGCCGGTTGATCGAAAAAGAGCGCCGGCCGATCGATCTGCTGCAGTCTGCCCTGATGCATCACGGCCATGCGGTCAGAGAGGCTGAGCGCCTCGTCCTGATTGTGGGTGACGAGGATGAAGGTCGCGCCAGTGCGCTTGTGCAGCCGGGCAAATTCATCGCGCATCTGCTGGCGCAGCCGCTCGTCGAGCCCCGTCAGCGGCTCGTCGAGGAGAAGGATGCCGGGCTCCATCACCAGCGCACGCGCGAGCGCCACACGCTGCCGCTGGCCACCGGACAAGAGGTTCACGTCGCGCGGTCCGAAGCCCGAAAGCTCCACCAGATCAAGCGCATCCTCCACCTTGACGGCCAGCGCCTTGCCGGAGAGGCCGCGCAGGGAAAGCCCGTAGCCGACATTTTTCGCAACACTCATGTGCGGAAAAAGGCCGAGCCCCTGGAACACGGTATTGACCGGACGCCGGTTGGCCGGGATGCCCGCCATGTCGCGTCCATCAAATGTGATGCGGCCGGCGGTCGGCTGGTCGAAGCCGCCGATCAGCTTCAACAGCGTGCTTTTCCCGCAACCGGACGAGCCCAAGAGGGTGAAGAACTCGCCGGCCCCGATCGAGAGCGTCACATCGTCCACGGCCCGGACAGGGCCGAATTCACGCGTGACAGCCTCGATCCCGATCGCAATCGCCATGCTAGCCTGCCTCGCCCGCCCGCTCTGCGGCCTGCTCGGTGATGATCATGATGCCCTCCTCAGTCAACGCCAGCTGCTGGCCGGCCAGCACAAGAGTTGTGGCCGTTGGCTCCTCGACAATCAATGGGCCGGAAAGCCTCATCTGCGGGCAAAGATTTGCCCGCTGGTAGACCGGGCAGGACAGCCAGCCTTCGTCCCCGCCGAAATAGACCTCGCGGTGGCCGCTGATCGCCGCCTCCTTCGACTGAAGATCGCCGTTCATCTTCGGAATGGCAATCACCGGGCCGCTCAGAATGGCTTCCAGATGCAGCATAGTAATCTCGATGGCCGAATGCGGCAGGCGGAAGGAATAGGCCTTCTCATGGGCGGCATGGAACCGTTCGGCGAAATCCGCCTCGGTATCGGCGCGTTCGAAACGGGTGAAGACACCGTGTTCCTGACCACGGTAACGCGCCTCGATGCTGTAGGCGAAGCGGATCTCCACCTCGGCGCCCTTGGCAAAATACTCCACCGCGTCCTGTTCAAGAGCAGTAAAGCGCGTTGCTGCCGTGGCAAGCGCCTCCGGCGAGAGCGGCGAGAACCAGGTGGAGCGGAAATCGGCGCGGGGTTCGGCCGCCAGCATGCCCCAGGCGGAAAAAATGCCCGGATGCAGCGGCACGACGGTCGATTTGACGTTGAGATCACGCCCCAGCCGCGCCGCAAGCGCCGGGCCCGCGCCCCCGCTGATCACGAAGGCTGCATCGCGCGGATCATGGCCGCGCTGCACCGTGACGAGCTTCAGGGCGTTGATCATGTTGGCATGGGCAATGTCGATGACGGCAAGGGCCGCATCCTCGATCGACATGCCGAGCGGCACGGCAATCGTTTCGATGGCGGCCCGCGCCTTATCAAGATGAAGCGGCATCGTGCCGTTGGCAAAGGTGTCGGGGTCGAAAATGCCGACTGTCAGCAGCGCGTCGGAGATCGTCGGTCGGCTGCCGCCGCGGCCATAGCACGCCGGTCCCGGCAGGGAGCCTGCGCTTTCCGGGCCGACCGACAGCGTGCCGCGCTGATCGATGCGGGCAATCGAGCCGCCGCCGGCGCCGATTTCAACGATATCCACCACTGGCACCTGCACGGCGTAACCGGGGTTGATACGGCTGCGCTCCAACCGGTATTCGCTGTCGAGCGTCGGGCGGCTGTTCTTGATGAGCGAGCATTTGGCGGTGGTTCCGCCGACATCAAGCGACAGGACCTCGCTTTCGCACAGCAGCGCTCCGATGCGGGCTGCCCCCGCAACACCGCCGGCAGGGCCCGATTCCACCAGCGTCAGCGGACTTTTCACCACCTGATCGAAGGTCGCGATGCCGCCGTTCGATTGCATGGCATAATAGGGGCAGGTGAGATCGGTTTCGGTGAGCGCCTCTTCCAGCCGTTCGAAATAATACTCGATGATCGGCTGCACATAGGCGTTCAGCACCACCGTGTTGGAGCGCTCGTATTCGCGCCACTGGCGCGACACTTCATGGCTTGCGCAAATGGTGGCACAGGGCAGCGCATCGGCCAGGATATCGGCGCACAGCGCCTCGTGCTCGGCATTCGCATAGCTGTGCAGGAAGAGGATGGCGACCGCCTCGACACCTTCTGCCAGGCAGGTCTTGATGATCGGCTTCAGGTCGTCCAGCTCCAGCCGGGTCAGCACCTTGCCCCTGGCATCGATGCGCTCGCGCACTTCAAAGCGCAGATGGCGCGGCACGAAGGGCTCGGGGCTGTGGAATTGCAGATTGTAGAGATCCGGCCGGTTGCCTCGGCCGATTTCCAAGACGTCGCGAAAGCCGGCGGTGGTCACGAGTGCCGTCTTGACGCCCTTGCGCTCGGTAATGGCGTTGATCACCGTGGTGCCGCCATGGGCAAAAAACGTCACGTCGCGCCGGCGCAGACCGTCGCGGTCCTCGGCTTCGGCAATCGCCTGCAGCACGCCGCGCGACTGATCATCGACAGTGGTGAGGCTTTTGGCGGTGAAGACTTCGCCGGTCACTTCGTCATAGCCGACAAGATCGGTAAACGTGCCACCGACATCGGTTGCAAGCCTGATCATGGGTTGAGTTCCTTCTGGTATCCATAGGTGTCCCGCGCGGCCGCTTCGCTGAGCAGTCCGTCGGTCAGATCCTGTTCGATGAGATGTTTTTCGCGCTCGGTGGGCGTGCCCCAGCCACCACCGCCGCCGGTCACGATGCGCAACACGTCGCCGGGGGAAAGCGAGATATGCGGCGCGCGACCGAATTCCCGGGTGTGACCGCTGGCGCCGCAGCGAACCTGCAGGCTGTTTGCCGTGCCGGAAAGCCCTCCCGCCATGCCCCAGGGCATTGTCGCCGTGCGGCCGAAGCTGCAATAGGCTTCAGCACCCTCGGCGCGGATTTCATATTCGCGGATAATGCCAAAGCCGCCGCGCCGGCGCCCGGCGCCGACGCCGCCCTCGACGTTCAGCGCATAGCGCCTGACGATCAGCGGAAACCGTGCCTCGATCGCCTCGACGGAGTAGTTATAGGTATCGCCGTCGGTGAGCGCGATCAGCGCATTGGCGCCGTCGCGCCCTTCGCTCGCACCCCATCCGCCATGCTGCGGCTCGATATGGATGAAGGGCGCGCCCTGATCGTCACGTCCGGAAATATAGACGACGCAGAGGCTGGAATAGGAGCCGGCGGAAAAGCGTGCCGGCATCAGCGGTGCGAGCGCCTTCCACACCAGTTCCGAGGCATGCACGGAGCCTTCGTAATACCAGCCGGTCGGCGAGGGCTTTTCGGCGGTGAAGATCGTGCCGGGGGGCGCAACGACCGAGAGCGGCCGGAACCAGCCCTCGTTGGAGGGCGCCTGCGGCCCGACCAGCGCCTTGACGATGGTGCGCACGGCCGATTCCAATGCGCCGCGGGCGCAGTTGATCGGCCCGGCAACGGCCGGCGGGCAACCGGTGAAATCGGCAGTGATGCGATCGCCATCGATGGTGACGGCAACCGTCACGGGGATGGCCGCGGCACTGACGCCATCGCCATCGATCACGTCATCGGCGCGGTAGATGCCATCGGGAAGTGCGGCAATCGCCGCCCGGCTCAGCCGCTCGCTGGTCGACAGCAGCTGGGTAAAGGCGCCGCGTACGGTTAAGGCGCCGTATTTTTCCGCAATCTCGCCCATGCGGCGAGCCGCCACCCGGACTGTTGCGACCTGCGCCGTGAGATCGCCCAGCGCCACATCCGGCAGGCGGACGTTTTCGCGGATGATGTGCAGGATATCGTCGCAGAAGGCGTCAGCGCGGGCGATTTTCACGCCCGGCAGGCGAAGCCCTTCCTGGAACACCGAGGTGGCATCCGGTGCAAGGCTTCCCGGAACGGAGCCGCCGACATCGAGATAATGGGCCACATTGATCGCATAGGCAAGGAGCACGCCCTCAAAGAAGATCGGCTTGACGATGGCAAAATCGCACGCATGGGTGCCGCCGGCATAAGGATCGTTGGTCAGAAGAATATCGCCATCGGCAAGACTGTCGCCGAAACGGGCGATCAGCGCCTTCACCTGCGCGCCGAACGTGCCGGTAAACAGTGTGATGCCGTTCATCTGCGCCACCAGTTCGCCCTCGGCGGTCAGCACGCCGCAGGCAAAATCCAGAACCTCATAGATGACAGGGCTCATGCTGGTGCGGGCCATGACGATGCCCATCTCGTCAACGGTGGCCAGCAGCTTTCCCTCGATGATCTCCTGCGTGACGGCATCGATCCGACCACCGGCTGCCTGCATGTCTTGACCTGCCCTCTGCCCGTTCCCTGACGGTTGAAGATATGGCGGGTCGCAAAAGGGCGACAGCCTGCCAAAAGGGTAGGCAGGCAGGCGCGCGTACCTACCCGTTCGGGTAGGTGCTCACCGCTGCAGCACGCCCTTGTCGCGGGCGGTCGTCACGGCGGCCGTGCGGGTCGAAACATTCAGCTTGGTGAAGATGTTGCGCAGGTGAAACTTGATCGTATTGTCGCTGAGATCAAGCCGGCGGCCGATCTCCTTGTTGCTGAGGCCGGCGCTCAGCAGGGAGAGTACGCTGCGCTCGCGCTCCGTGAGGTCCCCGCCGGGGGCGACCATCTCGGCAAGGGGTGCTACGTGTGCCAGATCTGCCGGGCGGACCCGATCGAGGCAGTGCAACAGCCGCTGGCGCGCCACGGCGGGAAACTGGCTGCAGGTGGACAGCTCCCGCAGGAGATCCGGAACATCGGCCGCTTCCAGCTGCAGCAGCGATGCGTAATCGGCAAGCGGCATCGTCATCAGCAGATCGCAGAGGCAAGCGGATGCCGCATCCTTGCGCCCCTCGGCCGCCAGAATGCGGATTTCCAGCAGTTGCAGCTCGAGAGAGCGCACGAGATGCGGCCGCTCCGACTGGCGCGTCATCAACCAGTCCAGCGTGTCGCGCGCGCGCTCCGCCTTGCCCTCAGCCAGAAAGATCCGCGTCCACAACAAGGCGGGCGTTGTGCCGCGCAGATGGGTCTGCAGCGTGTTAAGGCGGTCGGACTGGATGACGCTGCGGCCAAAGCCCGACAGCTCCGCATGGCGGATGGCATGCTCGATATCGCCCGTCGAGATCAGCAGCCCGCAGCATTCGCCATCGATGAGCCGAATCAGGCGATCAAAGCCGCGCCGCTTGGCGGTCGAGCGCACCCGGTCGATGGAGGCATGCGCACCGACGACATCGCCGCCCAGCCGCAGCACGCGCTGCTGGCCCATCACGCCCGCGGCCAGAAGATCAAACCAGGTATCATGGCGCTCCAGATGCGGCAGCGCCCAGGAGAGCGGTGCTGCCGCCGCAGAAAGATCGCCGCGCATCGACTGGAGTTCGGCCTTCAGCACCTGGCCCACGGCATCGAGATCGCTTCTCGGTCCGATATTGGCCTGCGCCTCGCTGATCAGGTGGTCATAGGCTTCCTCAGCGCCCGCCGCATCGCCGCTGAAGAAGGCCGCCTGACCGATATGGGTATAAAGGTGCATGGCGCCGAAATCCGCCCCGCCATCGCGGAAGGTGCGGATGGCCAGATGCCCGTAGTGGCGGGCGCGCTCCAGATCGCTGCGGATCAGGTAATTGTAGGAGAGCATGTTGAGCGCCAGCGCCCGGTGGATCAGCTCCATGCCCTCCGGCTTCAAAAGATCGTCTTCCAGCGCTGCCAGATCCGCGGATGTTGCCCAGTGATCGAGGTAGAGCGACAGCAGCACCTTCACCACGCGCAGATCCGCCGCATAGGCCTTCAAGGTGCCGACCGCCCGTTCGGCAATCGACAGGTAGTGATTGGCCGCTTCCAGCTGGCCGGCCTTGGCGCTCACCACCGAAAGTCCAAGCGTCGTCAGTGGAAAACCATCGAGATCGATGCCGGCGGCGCGCGCGGAAATCATCTGGAACAGCATGGTGCCGCCGCGCGTGGTGGCATAGACCCGCCGCCAGCCGCCGGCCCGTTCGACGATGCGGGCGGCCAGATCGGCGCTGCCGCCTGAGAGCGCGTGGCGCACTGCCTGGTCGAAATCGCCCTGCACCTCGAACCAGCGCGCTGCGCGCCTCACCGCCGACTGCGTATCGAACCCCTGGCGCAGCGCTTTCTGGCGCAAAAACGCATTGAAGACCGGGTGAGAGCGCATCCAGCCGCCCTCCCCCGCCAGCAGCGTGATCGGCAGCGCATGGTCGGCCAGGCGATCCATCAGAAGGGCGCTCGCCTCGCCCTCGAAGAGCGCGGCCACCAGATCGCGACTGAAGGCCGGCAGAGCCGCCGTCTTCAGGAGGAACTGCTGGATATCGTCCGGCAGCTGCGCAAACACCTGTTCCGACAGGTAATTCCCCATTTCGACATTGCTGCCGTCGAACGAGGCCAGCACCGCCTCGCCGTGCGGATTGTCGTGAACCAGCAGCCGCACCATCTGCAGCGCAACGGCCCAGCCCTCCGTGCGCCGGTTGAGCGCGCCGATCTGCTCAGGGTTCAGCCCCAGCCTGTCGTCGGAGAAGAATTCCAGCGCCTCGTCATCGGAAAAGCCGAGATCCGCCACGCCGATCTGCTTCAACTCGCCGTGCAGGCGTAGCGCCGACAGCGGGAAGCGCGGCGGGCTTCGCGAAATCAGCACCAGCTTCAGGTGATCGAGGCCACGATCGGCCAGAATTTTTGCCATCAGCGCCTCGGTCGCATCGGTCTGCGCCAGATGGTAATCATCGAGGAACAGGACCAGCGGCTGCTCGATGCGGCGCAGGCGCGTTGTCAGAATGGACAAAAGCGAAGCGACCGGCATGCTTGCCGCATCGAGACCGCCGGTGTCATCGGCCAGAAGCGGCTGCAAGGCATCGAGCAGGGTCAGCAGGAACTGCCGCTGGTCGCAATGCTCCTGTTCCAGCGATATCCAGAGGCAACGGACCTCATCGGCCACCAGCATTTCATGCCACTGCGCCGCAAGCGAGGTCTTGCCATAGCCGGCCGAACCGATGATCGTCGTCAGCCGGCGAAGACCGGAACGGTGCAGGCCAAGAAGCAGCCCGCGCCGCTTGATCGGGCGCTGACCACTGATCGGTGGCGCATATCGGTTCTGATCGTTCATGGCGCCAGCTTGCTGAGTTGCGGCGCACTTGGCAAGTTCCCCCTGGCCACCAAACCCCGTAACGCCATGAAATCCATAAGATCTGATGGGGATTTTTGCCGAAAAACTTTGGCCGTTGCGCAAGCCCCGTCAGGAGGAGATGGCGCGATGCAGCAGCCGGTCGATTGCACCGCGAGCCGGCGTGATGAATAGCGCCGAGACAGGGGATCAAGGGGAGTAGCCGCTCAGCGACGGCCAGCGCGCTGCTTCATGTCCGCCGCCTGAACCTTATCGGTTGCCGGTGGCGTGTGGCAGCAATACAGCACGAGCGCGCCAAGACCGGCAGATCCGGTGATCGCCGCCGCCATGGCCATGTCACCGGACAAAGCAAAGCCGAAGGAAGACCCGACCACGGTTGCGGCAGACAGCGTGGCAACCAGCAGAGGCAGGAAATCCACCGAGATCCTGCGGCCTGCCACCCGAACATGTCGATCGGAGAAGAGGTCCGTAGCGACCGGCATGGCATAGACGCCGTAACGCGCGTAGCGCTCCTCGACGGCTTTCAGGAGCCGCGGCGGCAGGGGCTCGCGGCCGGAGGACAGGAGGTCCCGGGCAAAAAACGCCAGAACGGCCCAGATCAGCAGACAGCCGAACAGGCCGATTTCCAGCGCAAGCGCATAATGCTCCGTGACAAGGGCCGTGGAGAGGCTGGCCTGCAGGATGGCCGCGATCAGAAGAAGTGCGGCCGTTCCTGGTTTCATCGGGCGCCTCCGGCGCGGGCGGCGGGCCGGCGGGCATCCAGCGAGGCGACCTGCGCCTGACGGGCAAGCTGCGGGGCCAAGTTTTGCGGATGGCCGAACAGGAAGCCCTGAACCCAGCGGGCGCCGGCGGCATGCGCAATCAGAAGGTCCGCCTCACTCTCAACCGACCCGACCACGACCTCGTTGGCGACGTGGCGGGCCAGTGAAATCAGATGGCCGAGCAGCTGCGGTGCATCCGAGCCGCGCGTGCGGATGCGTCCGGCATCGATCTTGATGACGTCGAAGCGCGTGTGGCGGGCATAGCCGATGGAGCTGAAACCGGTGCCGAAATCGTCGAGCGCCACGCGGCAGCCGGCCTGCTGGATGTGCGAGACGAATTCCGCCACCGCTTCAAAACTGTAGGGACGCGCCGATTCCGAAATCTCAATGACCATGCGCTGGCCGACACCGGCCTCGCGCACGAGACGGGGAAACACCAGCCGCCACCAGAGATCGACCGAGGCCGACAGCGCCGACATGTTGCAGCCCAGAACGACATCCGGGCGACGCACCAGCTCCTCGACCACCGACTGCGCAATGCGGCGATCAAACACCTGGGTGAGGCCAAGGCGTTCCAGCGCCGGCATGTAGACGCCGGGCATGACCACGCGGCCATCCTCATCCGACAGGCGAACGACGCATTCGCTGTAAAGAACCGACGCAGGCTCGGACGCACTGCAGACCGGCTGCTCGACCAGCGTGAAGCGGGCGTTGAACAGCGCCTCATAAGCCAGCGCCGCGGCGCTCATGTCGATGCGATAATCCTGTGCGCTGTTCTGCGAGGCGGTGTGGAGCCCTTGCGCGTCCGGCACGGTGTTGCGGCAGCTCAGCGACACGACGATGCGGTTATTGCCAACCGGGATCGGCAAAGCGGCTGCCGCACAAAGCGCCTCATCGACGCGCGACCAGACCGGCAGGCCATCCTCGAGCTGGAAGGGCGACGCCGCCACACCCCAGCTTTCAATGGTGAAGGGCACCTGCAGCGACCGCTCCAGCCGGCGGGCGACTTCCGCCAGGACGCGGCCGGCGACACCCTCGCCGAAATAGGTCGAAATATCTCCGAGATTATCGATCGTAATGCACATGGCAGCCGTGGCATTCATGACAGTGCTCCCCAGCTGATCATGTAGACGCGGCCCGCAACGCCGCCGGCATAACAGGATGCGCCGCCGGTCTCGTTGAGAAATGGTTTGAAGACACCGTTGGAAGAAACAACGAAATCGAGACCATCCCGAACCGACGAGCGAGCGGACGTGCAACCATCTGCTTCGCCATACCCCGGTTCACAGCCATCATAGCTGATTTCACCCTGCATGAAGGGAACCCTTTTTCCGACGGTGATTTGTACTAATAAGCCGTTAAAATTTTCAGTGCCTTACGGGCATTCAACCGAGTGAAATCAGAAACTTATTTTTACTCGGCTTCTCATCTTATTGTCAATAGTAACACTTTTAGTTCGCAGAAGCATTTTGCGCGCCCTTTGCGAAGCGGTCAGCGATTAGGTTAAGCTCTTCAAGTCGAAAAACAAGGCTTTTCAATCTTGAATCGTCCTGCCCACGTAAAACCCTATGCCGTCTGCGAATTTATCCTTCCGGAGAGTCGCCACCCGATCGCGCCTCGCCTTCTGGATCCGTCGCCATTGGTCCCGAGCCGTCTCACGACGGCTGAAGGAGGTTGTGCCGGATCCGCCGGCCGGAGCAGGCAAATCAATGCGAAAGGCCGTCTAGCGCACTGATCTGCAAATGAAAAGAAAATTCATTTATATTCGAAGCTGCGAATAAATATGCCTGAAACGACTGTTCAAGCCACACATCCGGGGCAGACAATCCTCAATGCGGCAGATGGCGCACCGGACCGACATTCCGCTACTGCCCGCGCAAAAACACGCCAAACGTGTATTTTTCAACCGCGTGAAGTCAAGCATTCGCCCCGAATGAGACGAGAAAAAGGCAAATTCGCTCCCAATTGGAAAATAAGCGGGCGACGTCAGAGAATAACTCCGGGACGCGCCAGTATTATAGATCGCGGAACGCGCCAAAATGAAACGGACGATCAACCACCAGTGCCACCTGAGGACCGTTATGTGCCAAAATAGACAGGGATCTTTGGGTGAAATTCCCTCGCGCCCCATTCTGAGACGGTGAAACCGGCATCAGGCTGGCGCAGAAAATGGTGTGTCGCCGACGGCACCACACGACTGGAACCAGCCGCACATCCGGCGCTGGCCGATGCTCCAGCGAGCGCCGGACGTCAACGGCTGCGAAAAAGACGAACACCAGCAGCGATCTTAACGCGCCCACCCTCGCTACCCGCGTACCGCAAAATCCGCCGGGGACGACTTTACAAACGGATTTTGCGATTCTAATTGTAATGATATTACATAACGTACGACGACAGGATCTCTCGACCGCGGTCGCCTGCCTTGACGCGGTGCCGTTGCCCGGCTTAACTGGCGGTTGATGGTTCCCCAAGCCGGTTCGCCGGAGAAGGGGATTAATAGGGAACACGGTGCGGAACCTCCATCAGGGTCCCAATGCCGTGGCTGCCCCCGCAACTGTAAGCGGATGCCAATCATCCTCGTGGTGCCGACCAGGCACCATGCCACTGCACGAAATTTTGTGCGGGAAGGCAGATGAGAGGCGCCAACCGTGAGCCAGGAGACCTGCCATCGCACTGAAGTCCAACGTCACGGGCGGGGATGCCCGGAACAGGAGCTGACATGACTATTTCTCGCTTTGCGAGCACCGGTTGTCGAACCCTCAAGCGCCCCAAACGCCTAACATCCGTCCATCAGGGCTGATTGCAGCTGAGATGCCTTTATCGCAGGGGCCGAATGGCCCCCATAGCCACCAGGGTTCGACCACATGTTTATTCGTATGACGCACGCGTTGCGCCAGGCCGTTGCGGCCGGGGCGATTGTTGCCGGAGCAGTGCTTCCCGCTTCCGGTGCCTTTGCCGCAGAAACCACCTATCCGCTGACACTGCAGAATTGCGGACGCCAGATCACCTTCTCAAAGCCACCGCAGCGCGCGGTGTCCCTTGGCCAGAGCACGACGGAAATTCTTTATCTGCTCGGGCTTTCCAAGCAGGTCGTCGGCACCGCCGTCTGGATCGGCCCGGTGCTCAAGGGCTACGAGGAGTCCAATGCTTCCGTGCCGCGGCTTGCCGATAACGATCCGAGCTTCGAGAGCGTCATCGCCACAAGGCCGGATATTGTGACCGTGCAATTCCAGTGGCATGTCGGCCCGAAAGGCACCGTCGGTACGATTGCCCAGTTCGAGGATCTCGGGGTTCCGGTCTATACCTCGCCGTCCGATTGCATCGGCAAGGACAATTCCTCCGGCGGCGACGGCGTGCGGGCAGAGGCCTTCAGCATGGACCTGATCTACGAGGAGATCCGTGATCTTGCCCGGATCTTCAATGTTCAGGATCGCGGCGAGCAGGTGGTGGCCGATCTCGTGGCGCGCGAAAAGGCCGCCCGCGCCAAGGTGGCCGGTGCAAAATCGACGCTGTCGGCCGTCTTCTGGTTTTCCAGCGCAACGCTTGCCGCCGATCCCTACGTGGCGGGCAGGAATGGCGCGCCCGGCTATATCATGAAGGCGCTCGGCATCACGAATGTCATCGACAGCGACGAGGAATGGCCAACCGTCGGCTGGGAAACGATCGCGCGCGCCAACCCCTCGATCATCGTGGCCGCCCGCATGGAGCGCCGCCGCTATCCGGCCGATGACAGTGCCGTCAAGGCCGCCTTCCTTCAGAAGGATCCGGTCGTTAGCCTGATGCCGGCGGTGAAGGCCGGCCATGTGGTGGAGATGGATGCGCAGACGATGAACCCGACCATTCGCACCATCGACGGCATCGAACAGCTGGCGGATGCGATTGAAAAGGCGGGCCTTTCGCGGTGAAACACAGCCGCATCCGTCTGGCGGCGGGGGCAGCCCTTGGCGCCCTTGCCGCCCTTCTGCTGGCGCTCTGGTTCGGCGCAGCGATCGGCGAAACCGCCATTCCCTTCGATGTGGTGGCAAAGACCGCCGCCAACCGCCTGTTTGGCGCGAGCTATCCCCTGGCGGCGATCGACGAAGGCATCGTCTGGAGCTACCGGCTGTCGCGCGTCGTCGTTGCGGCCTGCTGCGGGGCGGCGCTGTCGCTGTCGGGCGTCGTGCTGCAGTCGCTCCTGCGCAATCCGCTGGCCGATCCTTACGTGCTCGGCATTTCCGCCGGCGCCTCCACCGGCGCGGTCTCGGTTGCGATCCTGGGCCTTGGCGGCGGCATGATCGGCCTGCCGCTGGGCGCCTTTGCCGGCGCCGTCATCGCCTTCGTGCTGGTGAGCCTGCTTGCCCTGCGCGCCGGGCGCGGCTCGGCCGCGATCATTCTGGCCGGCGTTGCGGGCTCCCAGCTCTTTCATGCTCTCACCTCCTTTGTCGTCACGAAAGCCGCCAATGCCGAACAGGCGCGCGGCATCATGTTCTGGCTGCTCGGCAATCTGTCAGGCGTGCGCTGGCCGGATGTGACGCTGGCGCTGCCGGTGGCGCTCGTGGGCCTCGTCATCTGCCTTGCCCAGGCGCGCGCTCTCGATGCCTTTGCCTTCGGCAAGGAATCGGCCGCCTCGCTCGGCATTCCCGTGCGCCGGGTTATGGTCATCCTCATTGCCACGACGGCCATGATGACCGCCGTCATGGTGTCGCTTGTCGGCTCCATCGGCTTTGTCGGCCTGGTCATTCCCCATGCGACACGCATGCTGGTCGGCGTGCGTCACGGGGTTCTCCTGCCGGCCGCCGCCATTGTCGGCGCCATCTTCATGATTGCGGCGGATGTCCTGTCGCGTATTCTGGTCCCGGGACAGGTCCTGCCCATCGGCGTGGTAACGGCGCTCTTCGGTGCGCCCGCCTTTGCCCTGATCATGAGCCAGCGGAGGGCAAGTCTGTGAGGGTGGACGCCGACAACCTGTCGCTTGCAAGCAGCGGCCACATGCTGGTGCGCGACGTCTCCTTCACGGTCGCATCCGGCGAATTCTTCGGCATTATCGGGCCGAACGGATCGGGCAAGACGAGCCTCATCTCCATGCTCTGCGGGTTGCGCAAGCCGCGCACGGGCACCGTTTCGCTGGATGGAGAGCCGCTTGCCGGCCTTGCCCGGCGCGCGCTCGCCCGCCGTCTGGCCCTGGTGGAGCAGCAGGCCGACACCTCCGAGCGCATGACGGCCCGCCAGGCGGTGGAGCTTGGCCGCACGCCCTATCTCGGGCTGTCTTCGCCCTGGTCAGGACTGGACGACGCCATCGTCGATGCGGCAATGGGAAATGTCGGCATGGCGCATCTTTCGGGGCGCCAGTGGCATACGCTGTCGGGCGGCGAGCGCCAGCGCCTGCATATCGCCCGGGCGCTTGCCCAGGCGCCGAAAGTGCTGGTGCTGGACGAACCGACGAACCATCTCGATATCGGCCACCAAATCGGCCTGCTCGATCTCGTGCGTCATCTGGATCTGACGGTGATCGCCGCCCTCCACGACCTCAACCATGCCGCCATGTTCTGCGACCGGATTGCCGTGATGAAGGCCGGCCGCCTTGTCGCCCTTGGCCGACCGGCCGAGGTGCTGACGACACGGCTCATCCGGGATGTGTTCGACGTGGAGGCGGTGGTGGACGCCGCAGAGGGCGGCACCTGCTCGATCCGCTTTGCACCGGCGCGGCGGATGGCGGCCGAATGAGGCGCTGATCCAGCCTCATCAAGCGCTCATCTCAAGGCCGGGGCAGGTGTCCCCTCCCCCGGCATGTTCGCAATGTTATCAGGCGGCCGGCTGCTTGGTCTTGCGCAGATAGGGCAGAACCGTATCGAAGGCGCCGAAGCGGGCAATCGCATCCTCGTTGGAAACGGCCGCCGTGATGATGACGTCTTCGCCCGGCTGCCAGTTGGCCGGCGTCGCCACCTGATGCTTGGCCGTCAGCTGGATGGAATCGATGGCGCGCAGGATCTCGTGGAAGTTGCGGCCGGTGGTCATCGGGTAGGTGAGGATCAGCTTGATCTTCTTGTCCGGGCCGATGACATAGACGGAACGCACGGTGGCATTGTCGGCCGGCGTGCGGCCTTCCGAGCTTTCGCCCGCACCCGCCGGCAGCATGTCGTAAAGCTTGGCGACCTTCAGGTCCTTGTCGCCGATCAGCGGATATTCCACGTCATAGCCGGTTGCCGTGCGAATATCGTCCTTCCACTTGCCGTGGCTTTCGACCGGATCGACCGAAATGCCGATGATCTTGACGCCACGCTTCTGGAACTCGCCTTCAAGGCCGGCCATGGTGCCAAGCTCTGTGGTGCAGACGGGCGTGAAATTCTTCGGATGCGAGAAGAGAACCGCCCAGCCATTGCCGATCCATTCGTGGAAATTGAGCGGGCCAACCGTGGTCTCGGCGGTGAAGTCCGGGGCGATGTCGTTGATGCGCAGAGACAAGGGAAATCCTCCATGAGAGTGAAAACAGGTTGCGCTCAAGATAGGCTGATTTTTACGGCAGACGAGAGAGTCTGTTGCGGCAAAACGTCCAAGCTTGCAAATCCATTCTCTTTTTGCCGATAAATCCCCCGACCCGCTGCAGCCTGCCACACGCGCCCTGTCTCGGCGGCTGCCGATCTTACGCCGGCAGACCTTTGACAATTAAAATACCTCTCCTTACAGCTTTTGGTCACAGAAGCGCCGAGGGGACGCCTGCGCATGACGGAACCGGATGATACCAGCATGGATCTTGAAATCACCACGCATGCCCGCTCCAAGCCGGAGACGCGGCTGTGGCTGCGCATGCTGTCCACGACCAAGCTGATCTCCACCGAAATCCGCAAGCGCCTGCGCGCCGAATTTGGCGCGACGCTGCCGCAGTTCGACCTCATGGCGCAGCTCTACCGCGAAAAGGAAGGCCTGCGGCTGGGCGAGCTGTCGCGCCGCACGATGGTGACCAACGGCAATATCACCGGCCTTGTTGAGCGGCTGGAAGCCGATGGCCTGGTGATCCGCGAAACCCCGACCGACGACCGGCGCGTCACCGTTGCCCGGCTGACCGAGGCCGGCATTTCAACCTTTTCCGCCATGGCCGAGGCGCATGAAGGCTGGCTGCGCGACCTGATGGGCGATGTCGACGAGGCGATGATCGCAGCCCTCTGGCAGGATATCGGCTGCGTCAAGACCTCTGCCGCAAACCACCTCTCGGGCCCTGCCGACCCTTGAAGCGCGTCCATGCTGCACTTGCGAAGCAAGGGAGGATGGACAATACAGGATAAAGAGCCCATTGCCGCTGTCCCTGCCCGGCAGGTGATCGCTGCGCGATGCGCCGCGGACCCGTTCCAGACCATGCCCCAGGGAGACGCCAGACCGTGACGACCGACCTCCAGGCCATCATCGAGGACATCCATAGAGCGCTTGTGCCGCGCACCGGCGAAGGCAAGGCGGCCGACTACATCCCCGAACTTGCCAATGTCGATCCGAAGAAATTCGGCATTGCCATCATCGACCTTGAGGGCCGCGTGTTCAAGGTGGGCGATTGCGACGAGGCCTTCTCCATCCAGAGCATATCCAAGGTGTTTACGCTGACGCTGGCGCTTGGCAAGCACGGCGAGACCACCTGGAACCGCGTCGGGCGCGAACCGTCCGGCTCGGCGTTCAACTCCATCGTCCAGCTCGAACACGAGAACGGCAAGCCGCGCAATCCCTTCATCAATGCCGGCGCCATTGCCATTTCCGACCTCGTGATGGCCGGTCATACGCCGCGCGAGGCGATCGGCGAGATCGTCCGCTTCGTGCAGTATCTCGCCGATGACACAACGATCGCCATCGATCCGGCCGTGGCGCGTTCGGAAGCCTCGACCGGCTTTCGCAACATCGCGCTTGCCAATTTCATGAAGTCCTTCGGCAAGCTCACCCATCCGGTCGATCATGTGCTCGGCGTCTATTTTCACCAGTGCGCGCTCGCCATGAGCTGCGTGCAGCTCGCCCGCGCCGGCCTGTTTCTGGCGGCAAACGGCAAGAACCCGCTCTCGGGCCACACGGTCGTGTCCAGCCAGCGGGCGCGGCGCATCAATGCGCTGATGCTGACCTGCGGCCATTATGACGGGTCCGGCGATTTCGCCTATCATGTCGGCCTGCCGGGAAAGAGCGGTGTCGGCGGCGGCATTCTGGCGGTCGCCCCCGGCCGCGCCTCGGTTGCCGTCTGGTCTCCGGGCCTGAATGGCAATGGAAATTCACTGATCGGGTCGCTGGCGCTCGAAATGCTGGCGACGAAAACCGGCTGGTCGGTGTTCGGGGCGCCGTCCTCCTGACCCCGGGGCGGCACGGGAACGACCCTCGGCCAAAAATAATATTTTACAGTTGTTGCCTTTTGCGGCTTGTGACACACTTTCACTTTCAAGTGATTTTGAAGGTTGTGTGAGGCGTTGGACGATCGCGGTGGTCTGGTTTCAGACGCGCGCGCATGGCCTTGAATGCCTCGTTATTTTTGGAGATCATCCCCCTTCTCCCAGGGAGATGCGGCAACGGGAGAGACGTTCCGGCGTCTCTCCCGTATTATTTTGCGCCACCCGCGCCGGCGCGGGCAGACTGCCGTCCTGCCTGCCCGCCATTTCGAGAACGATCCGCCTTGCCGAACGGTTCATCGGCCCGTAATCCTGCTGCGTCCGCCAAAGCGGGCAAGAGCTGAATTCGCATCACGCAGGAACGGACATGACAGATATCACGATGATCGAGGCGGCACGGGCCCGCATCGGCAACCGCGCGCGCGCAACGCCGCTTCTCTCCTCGCCGTTCCTGGATGAGATCGCCGGACGAAAGGTCTTCGTGAAGCCGGAATGCCTGCAGCACACCGGGTCGTTCAAGTTCCGCGGCGCCTGGTCGGCCGTGTCTGCACTTGCGCCTGAGGTCCGCGCGCGCGGCGTCATCGCCTTTTCCTCCGGCAACCATGCGCAAGGGGTTGCCCTCGCCGCGCGCATGCACGGCACTGCCGCCGTCATCATCATGCCGGCGGATGCACCGAAATTGAAGATCGAGAACACACGCGCCTTCGGCGCCGAGGTGGTGCTTTATGATCGCGAAAACGAAGATCGCGACGAGATCGGCGCGCATCTGGCAACGACCCGCGGGCTGACGCTGATCCGGCCCTTCGACGACCCGCAGGTGATTGCCGGCCAGGGCACGGTCGGGCTGGAAATCGCCGCACAGGCAAGGCAGGAGGGCATCGAGAAGGCGGATGTCATCGTCTGCTGCGGCGGTGGCGGGCTGATCGCCGGCGTGGCGCTGGCGCTTGAGGCGCACGCCCCGGGTCTTCGAGCCCGCCCGGCCGAGCCCGAAGGTTTTGACGATACGGCCCGGTCGCTCCAAAGCGGCCGGATCGAGCGCAACGCGCGCCTCGGCGGTTCGGTCTGCGATGCGATCGTGACGCCGCAACCCGGCAACATCACCTTCCCGATCAATGCGCGCCTTTGCGGCCCCGGCCTTGCGGTCAGCGAGGAGGAAGCGCTGCAGGCCATGATCCTTGCCCATAACCGGCTGAAGATCGTGGTGGAGCCGGGTGGTGTCGTGGCGCTGGCGGCTGCTCTCTTTCGAAAGGAAGAGATCGAAGGCGACAGCGTGATTGCCGTCTGCACCGGCGGCAATGTCGATCCGGAGGTATTTTCCGCCGCCCTGTCGCGCTACAGCCATGTCTAGTTGAAGTATCAGCCGGCAAAAATCCGATGGAAACCGCTAAAATAACTGCAACTGTTTTAGGAATCCGCTAGGATCGGCCGCAAATCAGCATTTGCCAGATCTTAAACGGGATTATCCATGCGTTTAGCCGTCCGGTCGTCGTATTTTGCCGTGAGCCAAGTCGTTGCCGGGTTTTACGATTCGCTGGAGGCGTTGCGGGACCGTTCCGTCTTCATCTCGCTGAAGAAGCGCGAAATGGCGCTTGCCGAAGCACAAAGCCTCGAAGACGGCGATGGCAGCAGCAAGCCGCTCTATGGCATGCTGTTTGCCGTCAAGGACAATATCGACGTCGCCGGCATGCCGACGACGGCCGGCTGTTCCGCCTTCTCCTATGCGGCCAAGCGCTCGGCAACCGTGGTCGAACGGCTGGAGGCGGCCGGCGCCATTCTCGTCGGCAAGACGAACATGGACCAATTCGCCACCGGGCTCGTCGGTGTGCGCTCGCCCTTCGGCATTCCCCAGAATGCGCTGCGGGCCGACCTCATTCCGGGCGGTTCAAGCTCCGGCTCGGCGGTCGCCGTGGCACGCGGTTACGTCGATTTTGCGCTGGGAACGGACGCGGCGGGCGCTGGGCGCGTGCCGGCGGGCATGAATGGCATCGTCGGGCTGAAGCCCACGCTTGGCCTTTTGCCATCGACAGGCGTCGTGCCCGCCTGTCGGACGCTCGAAAGCATCTCCGTCTTTGCCCGCGACGTGGATCTGGCCTTTCAGGTGATGAGCGTCTGCGCCGGCTTCGACCCGCAGGACCCCTTCTCCAAGCGCCTGCCGGAGCCGTCCATCGGCGCGGTGCCGCCGCGCCCGCGCATCGGCGTGCCGATCACCGCGCAGCGGCAGTTTTTTGGCGATGAGGCCTCGGAGAAGGCTTATGAGGCGGATCTTGAAAGCCTGAAGGGTCTGGGCGCGGAGATTGTCGAGATCGATTTCGAGCCGTTTCATGCCGCAGCCCGCCTGCTCTACGAAGGCCCCTGGCTTGCCGAACGCTATGTGGCGATCAAGGACCTGATCGAGCAGAACCCTTCAGCGCTGCTGCCGGTCACCTTGAGCATCATCAGCCAGGCGCGCAATCTCGGCGCCATCGAAGCCTTTGAGGCCTTCTACCAGCTGGCAAATCTCAAGCGCCACAGCGAACTGGTGCTGGAGGGGCTCGATTGCCTGGCTGTGCCGACCATTCCGCGCTTCTATACCATGTCGGATCTTGCCCGCGAGCCGGTGGTGTTCAATTCCAACCTCGGCGTCTACACCAACTTCGTCAACCTTCTGGATCTGGCGGCGATCACCGTGCCGGTCGGCATGCGCGAGGACAACCTGCCCTCCAGCCTCACCTTCATCGGACCGGCCGGAAGCGACGGGGCGCTGGCCGCCCTGGCCCGCATGGCCGGCGCCCATCAGCGTCCCGCCCATCCACCGCGCGCCGTGCGTGGCCGCATCGAGATTGCCATCTTCGGCCCCCTCCTCTCCGGCCTGCCGCGCAATGCCGAACTGAAGGCTATGGGCGCGAATTTTCTGCGCGCGACGCGCACCCGAGCCGACTACCGGCTGTTTGCCATTCCCGGAACCGTGCCGCCGCGGCCCGGCCTGCTGCCGGTTGCGCCGGGGCAAGGGTTTGGGATCGAGGCCGAAGTCTGGTCGCTCGAGCCCGCGGCCTTCGGGGCCTTCTGCGCCAATCTGCCAAGACCCTGCACCATGGGCACCGTGGCATTGGCCGATGGCACGGAAGCCAAGGGCTGCCTTGTCGATGCCGCCGCCGTCGAAGCGGCAACCGACATCAGCGAGCATGGCAGCTGGCGCGCCTATCTGTCCGCCCGCCGATAGTCCCCACCCACCGCGCCGTCAGCCGCCGATCAGCCTGTGATAGGCATCCTCCACCTTGGTGATATGCTGGCGCATCATCTCTTCGGCCTGCGCCTGATTGCCGCGCAGGATGGCCTCGGCGATCAGCCCGTGCTCGGCATGCGAGCGGGCAAGGCGCCCGAGTGTCGAGAACTGCGCACGGCGAAACGGCTGCAGGCGCTGGCGCGTCGAATGGGTGATCTCATCGAGATAGGGATTGTGGCTGCCGCGATAGATGGCACTGTGGAACCGCTCATTGGCATGGATATAAGCGACGCGATCGCCGGCCGAGACAATCAGGGCCATTTCGCCATGCATCACATCCAGTTGGTCGCGTTCGGCGGCCGTCATGCGCTGCGCACTCAAGCCGGCACAGAGCGCTTCCAGATGCCCCATCAGCTCGAACATGCCGGCAAGCTTCTCGTCATCGGGCCTTGCCACCACGGTGCGGGTATGCGGCCGCTGTTCCACAAGGCCGCTTGCCGCCAGAAGCTTCAGCGCCTCGCGCACCGGCGTGCGTGACACGGCAAATTCCGCCGCAAGCTGCGTTTCATCGAGCACGGTTCCGGGGGCAAGCTCGCTGGTGATGATCCGCTCGGCCAGCTGCCGGCGGATATCCTCGCTCGATGTGCGCGGTGTCTTTTCTAGCACGGCCTGCTCACTATCCCCGTCATGTCCTGTCTTCTCTCGTCCTTGCGCTTGTGCCGGATTCGCGCGCGCAATGCAGCGGAAAAGCGGGACATCATGCCGATATCAATCCGGCATCACGCGGGCATCATGCTGACATGCGCCGCCGCTACCTTCCAGCCGTGCGGCGTGCGCACCCAGGTCTGCATCTGCCGCCCGATCGCCCCTGGAAAATCCGGCCGGTGAAACAGCGTGGAGGCGGTGGCGAAATCCCGCCCGTAGGTGGTGATCACCGTGCGCTCCAGCTTTCGCGTGAACGGCGCCTGCACGGCGCGAAACCCCTTCACCTCCTCAAATCCGTGCTGCACTTCGGACACCCCATAGCGCACCGTCACGGGGCTATCGAGAAACAGCGACAGCAGCGTCTCGTTGTCATTGGCGAGAAGCGCCGTCTCGTACCGGGCAAAGATCTCCTCTACCTCCGCCCGTGTTTCGGGATGGTTGATCTCCATCATCAGGCCTTCCTGCTGTTCATCATGCGTGATTTCAATTCGGTGAGAAACGGAATGTTTTCAAACTGGTCCGGGCGCACCCGGTCCCAGTCGACACCTGGCGGACGCGGCTGGCGGTTGCCGGTGACGATCAGTTCGCCTTCCGTCGCCACCAGGTCGAGCGGGGAATCATGGCTTTCGATCACCACGTCTTTGGCCTCCACCAGCTGCACCGAATGCACGGTGGTTGCGAGCGGCGTCTCATCGCCGATAATGCCCATCTCGCGAAAGATGGCCGTTTCCAGATCGGCAAAGCCCGCCCCCTTGCCGGTGCGTCCGCCCTCGCGCGACACGGCAACGGAGCCAACGACGCAGAAATCCAGCGGCTCGATCTCCTCAAAGCCGATCCGCTCGCCATGCTCGACAAAGCCTTGCGACACCGCAGCCAATTCGAAGGAAATGCCCTTTTCCGTCAGCTTTTGCGGATCGAGCCGCAGATAGGGGAATTCCCGGGTGAGATAGGGCACCGGCGCATAGACCGTCTTGCCTTCATAGAGCGCGCGCAGCCGGATCGGGATCTGCGGCGCATCCGGATTGGTTTTCACCGTGCGCGCCGCCCGCCATGCCGGTGTCTGCGACAGGAGATAGGCGGCGCGATCGGCGCCGACGAAATTCGGGATCATGCTCCAGGCGGGGCCGATGGCGACGCCCCTTTCTTCAAGTGCGGCCCAGATGCGGTTGCGCACACGGTCTTTTCCCGTATTGCGTCCGGCCCATCGGCCGCGGCCTGCGACATCAGGCATGGATCGGCGCCTCTGCAAGGGCGGCCTCAAGTGCCACGGAGGGGGCAGCCCAGCCGACGATGCCGCCCTGCGCCACCATCATCTCGATGGCCGCCTGCTTGAAGGCGGGGAAATAGCTTTCCGTGCCATCTTCGATGAGCAGGCATTCATAGCCGCGATCATTGGCCTCGCGCATGGAAGTCTGCACGCAGACCTCGGTGGTGACGCCGGTGAAGAGCAGATGCGTGATGCCCTTGTTGTCGAGGATGGACTGGATGTCGGTGCCAAAGAACATGCCCTTGCCGGGCTTGTCGATGACCACTTCACCGGCCACCGGCTTTAAGGCCTCGATGATCTGGTTGCCCGGTTCTCCGCGCACCAGAAGCCGGCCCATCGATCCCGTCTCGCCGATTTTCAGCGGTGCGTTCCCCCGCGCGATCTTGGAGGGCGGGCAATCGGAAAGATCCGGCAGATGCGCCTCGCGCGTATGGATGACCGGCCAGCGCTTGCGGCGAAAGAGTTCAAGCAGCTTTGCAATGGTGGGCACGATCGCCTCCAGCCGCTGAACGTCATTGCCCAGCGCATCGCCAAAGCCGCCCTTCTCGATGAAATCGCGCTGCATGTCGATGACGACAAGGGCTGTCCGGCCGGGAATGAACGGATAGGGGTAGGGCCGTGCGGGAACGGGGATCGTCGTCGGCGTGGTCATGATCGGTCTGCCCTCAATGTCCGGCCATGTGCTGGCCAATCGTGTTGCGGTCCGTCGCTTCGGTTGCGGCGATATAGGTGATCGTGCCGCCGGACATGACCGCGACCCGGTCTGCCAGTTCAAGGATTTCGTCGAGATCCTCCGAGACCAGCAGCACGGCCGCCCCGCGGTTGCGCGCTTCCATGATCTGGCTGCGGATATCGGCGACGGAGGCGAAATCGAGCCCGAAACAGGGATTGGCGACGATCAGCACATCGACATCGCCCGACAGTTCGCGCGCCAGAACCGCGCGCTGCACATTGCCGCCCGAGAGCGTTTCGATCGGCGCATCCGGCGAGGTAGTTTTCACCCGGTAGCGGGCAATCAGGTCCTCGGCCTTGGCGCGCATCGGCGCTTTCGACATCCACCAGCCAAGGCTTGCGATTGGCGGCTTGTCGAAGGAGCGGAAGGCAATGTTTTCCGCCACGCTCATGCGTGGCACCGTGGCGTTCTTCAACGGCTCTTCGGGCAGGCCGAAGACGCGAAACCGGTCGAAATTGCCGCGCTTGGGCGTAAACACCTCGCCGCGAATGGTCATCTCGCCATCGGTGAGCGGCCGCTGGCCGGCCAGCGCCTCCACCAGCGCGCTCTGCCCGTTGCCCGAGACGCCGGCGACGCCGACGATCTCACCGCCGCGGATCTTGAGGTTGACCCCCTGGATGGCGGGAAGCCCCGCATCGTCTTCGGCGCAGAGACCCGCAAGCTCCAGCACCATCGGCTGCTCGGGCAGAGCAGCGCGCGTGGCGCGCTCGCGCACCTGCGTGTCGCCGATCATCATGCGGCTCATCTCTTCGACGCTTGCCGTCTTGGCATCCCCCTCCCCCGTCAGGCGTCCGCGCCGGAGCACGGAGAAGCGGTCGCAGAAACTCTTCACCTCGCGGAATTTGTGGGAAATCATCAGCACGGTGATCTCGCCGCGGTCGCACATGCCGTGGAGAAGGCCGAGCATCTCGTCGGCCTCGCCCGGCGTCAGCACCGAGGTCGGCTCGTCGAGGATCATGAAGCGCTGGTCGAGATAGAGCAGTTTTAAAATTTCGAGCTTCTGCTTTTCACCGGCAGAGAGCGCGGAAACCTGCGCATCCAGCGGCACGCGGAACGGCATGGTTTCCATGAAGGCATCGAGCGCCCGGCGCTCCTTCGCCCAGTTGATGACGGAGGGAGTATCGGCGCGGGAAATGACGAGATTTTCCGCAGCCGTCAGGCAGGGCACAAGCGTAAAATGCTGATAGACCATGCCGATGCCATGGGCGCGCGCATCGCGCGGCGAGCGGATGGAAATCGCCTTGCCATCCAGTGTCACCTGCCCCTTGTCGGGCGAATAAAAGCCCATGATGCATTTGACGAGCGTCGACTTGCCGGCACCGTTTTCACCGAGCAGCGCGTGGAAGGAACCGGCCGCCACATCGATGGAGACGTCGCCGAGTGCCGTAAACGCGCCAAAGGTCTTCGTCATGCCATGGGCCGAGAGCGACGGCGCCATTTTGGCGGAGGGGGTTTCGAGAGGCAGTGCGCTCATCCGCGTTCCTCCGGCAGCGCCGCGATGAAATCGGCCGAATTGGAGACGGCGCCGAACACGCCGCCCTGCATCTTGATCATGTCGATGGCAGCAAGATGGTTTTCGCGCTTGGTGGCAGCACAGCAATCCTCCAGCAACAGGCATTCATAGCCGCGGTCATTGGCATCGCGCATGGTGGTGTGGACGCAGACATCGGTGGTTACACCGGTCAGCACGATATTGCGGATGCGCTTCGTCTGCAGCACCAGCTCAAGGTCGGTGGCCAGAAACGAGCCCTTGCCGGGCTTGTCGATGATCGCCTCGCCCGGTTCCGGCTGCAGTTCGGGAATGATTTCCCAGCCCGGTTCGCCGCGCACCAGAATGCGCCCGCACGGCCCCTGATCGCCGATGCCGGCGCCGATGCGCTGCGAGCGCCAGCGCTTGTTGGCGGGAAGATCCGACAGATCCGGCTTGTGGCCTTCCCGCGTGTGGATGATCGGATAGCCTTTTGCGCGAAGGGCAGTCAGCACGCGGGAAATCGGCTCGATCGGCGCCCGCGTCAGCGAGATGTCATAGCCCATGCTGTCGACATAGCCACCCGGCGCACAGAAATCGATCTGCATGTCGATGACGATCAGCGCCGTGTTGTGCGGCCCCCAGTCGCCGTCGAAGGGCCAGGGATAGGGGTCGGCCGCCAGCGTTTTTCCACCCGGCACCAGGGCCTTGGCAATGCGTTCGTCGAGCGTGTTCATGGGGGACCTCACTTGGTAATCGAAAGTTCGCCCGGAGCCTCACGGGCGGCCGCCTTCGAGCGGGCGGACGCGACCATGATGAAGAGCGTGAGGATGTAGGGAGCGGCGTTGAAGAAATAATAGCCTTGCGAAATGCCGACCGATTGCAGCGAGGGCCCTAGCGCGCCGGCGGCCCCGAAGAGAAGGGCTGCCAGAATGCAGCGCAGCGGCCCCCAGCGGGCAAAGATAACGAGAGCCACCGCCATCAGCCCCTGGCCGGACGACAGGCCCTGGTTCCATGAGCCCGGATAATAGAGCGACAGGAAGGCGCCGCCGATGCCGGCCAGAAAGCCGCCGACCGCCGTTGCGATGAAGCGCACCAGATCGACGGAGACACCCATGGCCTTGGCGGCGGCGGCGCTGTCGCCGGTCATGCGGATGATGAGGCCAAAGCGCGTGTTGCGAAATGCCCAGGCCATGAAAAGCGCAAGGCCGACGCCGACGAAGAACAGCGGGTTTACCTCCAGCGCCTGGGCAAGGCGCGGATCGCCCGTCCAGTCGCCGAGATGAATGGCCTCGAGCCGCGGCGCCTGCGGCTGGATATACGGTTTCCCGAAAAAGAAGGCGAGGCCGGTGCCGAAGCTCATGAAGGCAATGCCGACGGCGATATCGTTGACCTTCGGCAGCTTGCAGATGAAGCCGTGCAGCGCGCCGAGCACGAGGCCGGCGCAGCCGGCAAAGAGCACGCCGGTCCACGGGCTTCCGGTGAGATAGGAGGCGGCATAGGCCACCATGGCGCCGAGCACCAGGCTTCCCTCCAGCCCCAGATTGATGCGGCCCGACTTTTCCGTCAGACATTCGCCGAGCGCCACGAACATGAAGGGCGTGGAGACGCGGATGGCGCCACCGAGCATGGCAATGAGGGCGGTCACCATTGCGCCGTCGCTGATGGTGGCATTCATGTGCGGTCCTCCGCGCTTTTCGGCTGGAAAAAGGGAATGCGGCCGTAAAAGGTCTCGCTGGTCAGAAGCACCACGAAAATGAGGCCCTGCAGCACCAGAACCGTGGCATCCGGCATGCCCATGCGCCGCTGGATGACGCCGCCCGCCGCCGCAAGCGCCCCGAAGAGAACCGCAACCGGCACCACCGCGAGCGGCACCTGGCGGGCGAGAAAGGCAACCAGAATGCCGGTGAAGCCATAGCCCGCGACCAGCGAGGCATTCGCCTGCCCATGAACCGCGGCGACCTCGTAGAAGCCGGCAAGACCGGCACAGCCGCCCGCCAGCATGCAGCAGATGACGATAAGTTTCCCGACCGGCAACCCCTGCGCCAGGGCGGCGCGCGCATTGCCGCCGGTGACGCGGGCGGCAAAACCGAAGGTGGTGCGCGTCATCGCCACATGCAGGATGACAGCCAGCAGAAGGCCGGCGGCCAGCCCCCAATGCACCTGCGTGCCCGGAATGGCACCGATGCGATAGGCATCGCCGATCGGCATGGTAGAGGGCTTGTTGGCCGAGGCCGGATCGCGCAGCGCCCCTTCCACGAAGAAATTCATCGTGGCGATGGCGATATAGGAGAGGAGCAGCGAGGAAATGGTTTCGTTGACGCCGCGATAATAGCGCAGCCAGCCGGCAAAGCCGATCCAGACCCCGCCTGCAAGAATGGCGGCAAGCGCCATCACCGGCAGGGTGAGGAAAGGCGCCACGCCGGCGGAGACCAGCGGAATGGCGATGGCGGCGGCGGCAAGCCCGCCCAGCACCAGCGCCCCCTCGCCGCCGATCATGGTGAGCCCGATGCGGGCGGGAATGGCAAAGGCAAGGCCCGTGAGGATCAGCGGTGCGGCGCGCTGCAGCGAGTTCTGGAACGAGAAGCTCGATCCGAAACCGCCAACCCAGATCAGCTGAAAAAACATCAGCGGCGATTTGCCAAGGCATAGCAGGAAAATCGAAAACAGCGCCGCAGACACGATGAGCGCCGCCAGCGGTATGAAGATGGATTCGGCAAGTTTGAGCGTGCCGACGCTCGGACGGCGCTTCACCGCCGCCACCGAAAGAGGTTGAACCGTCATGTCTGCCACTTGCATTCTCCTCTCACCGGAGATCTGCCCGGATGCTGGGCGAACCTGTCTTCCCGAAGGCCATTTCTGCTGGAGCGGCCGATGCCGCCGGGTGAACCTTTTGACCGGACGGATGCAGGCGACCATCGGCCGGAGGCGACGCTCCTATCCGTTGAACGAGGGTGCGTGCGTCGAAACCCCCTCTGGCTTGCCAGCCATCTCCCCCACAAGGGGGGAGAAGACCTGCCGCGCCGTGTGCCCAGATGGGGCAGTCCCGTGTCGGCTGGGTTAGCCCCTCCCCCTTGTGGGGAGGGGTTGGGGAGGGGTGCTCCACCGATAGTCGCCCGTGCCCGTCTCCAGGCGGCCTCAGGTGATCGAACCCTGCACGCCTTCCAGCAGCCAGTTCATGCCGTCGAGATAAGGGTCGTAATTGTCATAGGTCTTGTCGACCACGACCTTGCCCTGGTTGTCCTTCAGCGTGCCCTTGTAGATCGGCGCGCCACCTTTGAGGGCGGCGACGGCCGCATCGGCTGCCTTCTTGGCCGCATCGGTTGCGCCGGCGCCGTAAGGCGTGGAGCGCAGCATATCCTTGTCATAGCCGCCGACGAGGAAGTTCGGCAGGGTCTTCTTGGCGCCGATATCGGCAGCGAACGACTTGTAGATCGTCTCCCACTTGTATTCGGCGCCGGTGATGAAGCCCTTCGGCGCAAGCGGGGCCTGCGAGGCATTGTGGCCGAGCGATTTTACGCCGCGGGCTTCCGCCGTCTCGATCACCACTTTCGGGCTGTCGACATGGCAGGTGATGACATCGCAGCCGGCATCGACCAGCGCGTTTGCCGCTTCCGCCTCGCGCACCGGCAGCGACCAGTCGCCGGTGAAGATGACGCGGACAGTAGCGGCCGGATTGACCGAACGGGCGCCGAGCAGCACGGAGTTGATGTTGGACAGCACCGACGGAATAGGCTTTGCCGCGACAAAGCCGATCTTGCCCGTCGGCGACGACAGGCCGGCCGCCACGCCGTTCACATAATGCGCCTGGTTGAGATAGGGAAAGTAGGAGCCGGCATTCTTCGGGTCCTTGTCCTTCGACCAGAGCGGCGCGGCATGGCGGAATTCGACGGCCGGATATTTCTTCGCCAGATCGACGACGAAGGGATTATAATAGCCGAAGGAGGTGGCGAGGATAAGGTTTGCGCCGTCGAGATTGATCATGGATTCGATCGACTTGGCGACCGCATCCGTTTCCGGCACGTTTTCCTCTTCGATGACGGTGACGCCCGACACCTGCTTCAGCGCGGCGGCGGCCACGGCATGAGCCTGGTTCCAGCCGAAATCATCACGCGGGCCGACATAGACGATGCCGACGGTCACGGCGCCCGTGGCGCTGGCAGATCGCATCGGCAGGGTAGTTGCAGCGGCACCGGCAAGGCCGGCCTTGATCAGCGCGCGGCGGGACAGTTCGTATCGAGACATTGGCACTCCCCTTGTTTTTGCTTCAACCCCGTCCGGGTCTCCGCAAAGAACGATGCAAAGGGCGTGCCACGCGCAATTGGGCAATCAAGTGCTTGAAATCCTTCGAAGCGGCGGATTAAGAGCGCTTTCCGCCATAAGGCTAAATATTCATCATAAATTTTAACATGATTATTTTATAGTCATCATGGTCGACATTGCATACAACGAAAGCGGCCACTGACACACAGGTGCGGAGCACGGCAAAGGCCGAGATCGGCTTGCCGCGCCCTGCCAAAAGTCGGAAAATTCTGTTAGCCGCGCGTCAGCACCGCAAAAGATTCGTAAGGCTGCAGCGTCATTCTGCCCCGCACTTCGGACACCGGACTATAATTCCAGATGAGGGCCTCGCCTGCGGTCTGCAGTTCCCCCGGCAGTTCGAGCTCGAGCGGCGTGCCGCTGAAGCTTGCAATCACCGTCACCCGCTCACCCTCCAGCACGCGCGTATAGACGAAGACGTCGGGATGCTGGTCGAGGAAGGACTGGTAGCTGCCGTAGACGATGACATCGTGGCTCTTGCGCAGCGCAATGAGCTTGGCATGGTGGTGGAAGACCGAGTGTTCGTTCCGAACTGCCGCATCCGCGTTGATCTGGCGATAATTCGGGTTCACCGCAATCCATGGCGTGCCGCTTGTAAACCCGGCCTGCGGAGCGGCCGACCACTGCATGGGCGTGCGCGCATTGTCGCGGCTGTTTTCATTGGCGCCCTTGATGAATGCGTCCTCAGCAAGCCCGGCCTCAAGGCTCAGCCGATGCATGTTCAGCGTCTCGATATCGCGGTATTCGCTGATCCGCTCGAAGGGCACATTGGTCATGCCGATCTCCTCGCCCTGATAAATATAGGGCGTGCCCTTCATGAGATGCAGCACGGTTGCCAGCGTTTTTGCAGATTGAACGGGAAAACGGCGATCGTCGCCGTAGCGGGAAACCGCCCGCGGCAGATCGTGATTGCCCCAGAACAGCGAATTCCATCCATCGGCGGCAAGCGCCTGCTGCCATTTGGTAAACGACGCCTTGAGCGCCACGAGATCGAACGGTTTCGAGCGCCATTTGCCAAAACTTTCGTCCCAGCGCTGCGTCACATGCTCGAACTGGAAGATCATCGACAGCTCGCCGCGGTCGCGCCCGCAATAGAGAAGCGCCGAACCCGGCGTCGCGCTCCAGGTCTCCCCCACCGTCAGCACGTCGCGCGGACCAAAAGTTTCGCGGTGCATTTCCTGGAGATAGTCGTGCAGATGCGCGCCGTCGCTCAGAATGCCGGCATCCACCTGCTTGCCGATGAGGTCGATCACATCCATGCGAAAACCGGCAATGCCGCGATCCAGCCACCAGTTCATCATGCGGTAAATCTCGGCGCGGACTTTCGGGTTTTCCCAGTTCAGATCCGGCTGGCGACGCGAAAACAGGTGCAGGTAATACTGGCCGGTGGCCGGATCGAGCGTCCAGGCCGGCCCGCCGAAATTGGATTGCAGCGCGCTTGGCACCCCGCCATCCGGCGCCGGATCGCGCCAGATGTAGAAGTCGCGATAGGGATTGTCGCGGGAGGCGCGCGCCTCAACAAACCACGGATGTTCATCCGAGGTGTGGTTGACGACAAGATCCAGAAGGATGCCGATGCCGCGATCCTTGGCGGCCCGCACCAGCCGGTCGAACTCTTCCAGCGTGCCGAATTCCGGAGCGATGTCCTGATAATCGGAAATGTCGTAGCCGTTGTCGTCCATGGGCGAGCGAAAGATCGGCGACAGCCAGATCACGTCGATGCCGAGCTTTTCCAGATAATCGAGCTTGCCGATGATCCCACCAAGATCGCCGATCCCGTCACTATTGCTATCGGCAAAACTGCGCGGATAGATCTGGTAGACGGTGGCCGAGTGCCACCATTTGCGTGGTAAAACACCGGCTTGCGGCAAATGATGCGTCACATCCTGCATGGGCTTCTCCTTCTGTGTCCTCCATTATTTAGAAGCAAGTTCCCGAACGTCATCCCCGAAAAACGGCAATCTGCCTATTCGGCGGCGGCGCGTGCCGCGGGCTTTCGCATGTCGCCGCTGTCGCGGCTTCGCAGGTGCCAGGAGAAAGCCTCCTCGAGCAGATGCGGCGTGTGACCGCCCCGGCTTGACGCGCGATCGAAGTAATCCTGAAGCGCATCCCGGTAGCTTGGGTGGGCGCAATGCGCAATCACCTTGGCCGCCCGCTCGCGCGGCGCAAGTTCGCGCAGGTCCGCCAGACCATTTTCGGTCACGATGATATCGACGTCGTGTTCGGTGTGATCGACATGTGCCACCATCGGCACGACGGAGGAGATCCGCCCGCCCTTGACCAGAGACTTCGTCACGAAGATCGACAGATAGGCGTTGCGGGCAAAATCGCCGGAACCGCCAATGCCGTTCATCATGTGCGTGCCGTTGACATGGGTGGAGTTCACATTGCCGTAGATATCCACTTCCAGCGCCGTGTTGATGCCGATGACGCCGAGGCGGCGGATGACTTCCGGATGATTGCTGATTTCCTGCGGGCGCAGCACGAGCCGGTCCTTGTAGCGCTCGAAATCGCCATAGACGCGGGCGCTGCAGGCTGATGAGAGCGTGATCGACGAGCCCGAGGCAAAGGAGAGCTTACCGGCATCGAAGAGATCGAAGGTGCTGTCCTGGAGCACTTCGCTATAGAGGCGAAGGTGGTGGAACGGCCCGTCGGAAAGACCCGCCAGCACGGAATTGGCAATCGTGCCGATGCCGGCCTGCAAGGGGTTCAGCGTCAGATCCAGCCGGCCAAGCGCAACCTCCTGCTCGAAGAAGCCGATCAGGTGATCGGCAATCGCCTGGGTTTCGGCATCGGCGGGCTCGATGGTGGAAAAGCTGTCCTGCTCCTTGGTGATGACGATGGCGGCGATCTTGTCCGGGTCGATCGGGATATAGGGCAGACCTGCGCGCGTATCGCAGGCGATGACCGGAATGGCCTCGCGCGTCGGGCGCTTCGTCGGAATGTAGATGTCGTGCAGGCCCTCCAGGTCGAGCGACTGCGACAGGTTGATCTCAACGATCACCTTCTTGGCCAGAATGGCAAAGCTTGCCGAATTGCCGATCGAGGTGGAGGGAATGATGCCGCCATCCTCGCGGATCGCGGCGGCCTCGATGATCGCGTAATCGATCGGCCCGAGCTGGTTGGAGCGCAGGTGTTCCACCGTTTCCGACAGGTGCTGGTCGATGAACATCACCTCGCCGCGATTGATGGCGGCGCGCAGGGTCGCATCCGTCTGGAAGGGCATGCGGCGGGCGAGCACATGCGCTTCCGTCAGCATGCGGTCGATATCGTGGCCCAGCGAGGCGCCGGTGAGAAGCGTGATCTGGAAGGGATCGGACTTGGCCCGCTCGGCCATCGCAATCGGCACCGCCTTAGCGTCACCGGCCCGTGTAAACCCGCTCATGCCGATGATCATGCCGTCACGGATCAGACCGGCGGCAGCCGCGGGGCTAACAATCTTGTCCATGAGGGAGGGGCGTCTGATACGGTCTTCAAGCATGGCCTTGCGTCCTGGCGTTTCATCAAAAGTCCTCCCGGGGCAAAACCTAGCGGGAGATGATGGCGATGCCTTGACCGAAATCAAGCCGCAGCACCGGTTCGCTGGTGCAACGACGTCTCTTCAAGCCGCGAAGTGGACGAAAATCCGCAGAACCTTGTGTGTTAAACCCTTGAAAAGGAGAGATGCTGCCGCATGTATCGCGTCGGACGACGTGATGCAGAAAAGTGAATTTTGCGTGGATACGCCTTCTCGCCAAACTCGACCTTCCATCCTGGTGCTGGAAGATGACATGCTTCTGGCCATGGATATGGAGGATCATCTCCTCGACCGTGGCCACCGGATCAGCGGTCCCTATAGCCGCGTCGCCCAGGCCCTTGCCGATATTCCCCGGCTTAACCTGATGGGTGCCATTGTCGATCTGAACCTCAATGGCGAGCTTTCCTTTCCGGTCATCGAATGTCTGAAGGAGCGGGCAATTCCGGTCATCGTCTGCAGCGGCTATGCCGAACTTCCGGAACTCAAGGCCCGCGTGGGCGATGTCCCGTTGATGCCGAAGCCATGGAACCCGGACGCGCTGGATGCGCTGATTGTGCAGACGTTCCGGACGCAAGGCGCGACCCCTCCCGTCCGCTGAGCCGATCCTCCGGTCGCCGCTCCAGCGACCGGGACGTGCGTGCGGCGTAACCGTCGCTTACGAAACCTGTTCTGCGCCGATATCCTGCCAGGCCTCATAGGCCGACAGCACCGTTTCCATCTGCGCCGTGTGGCCGGCGATGAAGGCCTCGCCATAGATGGTTTCGTCCGGATATTCGGTGATCAGCGTCATCGGCACGGTATGGCGGTCATCCACGGACGAAAGACAGGGAAAGCCGTTGATGATGCGAAAGCCGGTTTCGCCGGCATGGATCTCGTAAAGCGCGATCTGGCGGTCGTTATAGGCGAGCAGGCCGGGGATCTTGCCGAGATGGCGGGTGACGCGGTCAAGCAGCGCCTCCGCATGTCCCTCGAAATTCGGATGGTGGCGCATGATGAGGAAAAAGCCTTTCGGCAGCGTCCACATGCCAAAGCCGCGCGGCACATAGCCCGAAAGCGGGCGTGTCCATTCGTGGCTTGGATAACCGTGCAGGTTGATGTGCAGCTCTGCGCCGCTCAGCGTCTGCGCCGCAAGGCGGATCTCTTTCTCGTTGAGGTGGCTGCCGGCATTTTCCGCCGTGCGATATTCCAGATCATCGCCGAGCGCCGTGTAGCGGGCGGCGTGGTGCATGTGGCGGGGGTTGTCCCGGCGAAGACGCTGATGGATCGCATAGCCATCCGGATTTTCGAGCGGCGACACGGTGAAATGCGCGCCCTCCCGAGCCTTCAGGATCGTGGCTGCCCGAAGCGCGCCGACAATGCCGGTGGTTTCGTTCGGATGCTGGCCGCCGCTGATCATCACGGGCAAGTCCGTGCCGCGGACATAGCGGGCGGAGAGCACGCGGCCGGACCGCGCGCGCGCCTCGAAGGCCTCGCCGCCGATGCTGTCGAGGACCGCTGCGATCTCACGGGTCGCGATCGGCTCCCGCGCGGTATCGAGATCCTGGTCGGCGCCATCGAGAAAACCGGTCTCCAGCCCGCGCGTGGCGATGCGCACGGAAATCTCGCCCGTGCTTTTGACGATCTCCGGCACGATCTGGCCGGGCTTCAGCCCCCGGTCGCCGAGCGGACGGCCGGATTTCTTCTGGAAATACTCAAGCAGGGAGAAGTAGAAATCCTCGTGCAGCGCCTCGCGCAGGCTGACTACCTCGTCGCCCAGCGGCAGCGGCTCGTCTGCGGCGGGATGGTTCACATGGATGTTGAGTTCCTCGAAGTAAGGCTCCTCGGCTCCCCAGGCATGGCCGGCAATGGCTGAAACGGCCGCGTCGAACAGCATCTCGTAATCGGTTTCAAGACGATCGCCCGCTTCCCCTGCCCGCTTGAGCCAGCCGGTGGGCGAGAGGTTCGTTTCGCCGACGGCATCCTGATGGACGCGGTTGGGCGCAAAAACCAGATGGGTTTCGCGCTTGCCGTTGCGACGAAGCGTCACCTCGTAGAACATGGCGTCGTCGCTGCGCGCCAGAAAGGTGATGCGGGCGGGGGACACCAGGCCGGCGAGCGGATAGGCCTCCAGCCGGAAGCGGTTTTCGGGCGCTGCGGCATGCACCGGATAACGGATGTCGATACTCTCGACGCCGTTCAGATCCGCCTCCTCCAGGAAGAAGGAGAGAAGCGGCTTGTAGGCGCTGCGGATGCGGGCGGTGACACCCGTTTGCTTGAGCGCCTGTTCGGCCTCTTCGCGGCTTTTCCGGTCATCGAAGGTCCAGGCCTCGATGCTGTCTCCCGGCTTTGCGTCGGCCACCAGCCGATCCAGCGTGCGCTCGAAGGTTCTTGCGAAAATCTCAGTCATGGGATTACCTCGTGGTTCTGCCGGTCGGGTCGAGGCTGTCGCGCAACCAGTCGCCGAGAAGGTTGAGACCCAGCACCGTCAGGAGAATGGCAAGGCCGGGAAAGACGCTCACCCACCAGGCGGTCTGCAGATAGGTGCGGCCATCGGCCAGCATGCCGCCCCAGCTCGGAATGGTCGGATCGACGCCAAGACCCAGGAAGGTCAGGCTGCTTTCGAGAAGGATATTGTTGGCGACGTTGAGCGTCATCAGCACGATGACCGGGCCGATGAGGTTCGGCAGCAGGTGCTGGAGGATGATACGCCAGTCCGCAACGCCGATGGCACGCGCCGACAGGATGAACTCGCGTTCCCGTAGCGTCAGCACCGAGCCGCGCACGAGGCGGGCATACTGCACCCATTGCGACACGATCAGCAGGATGATGGTGTTGGTCAGGCTGCCACCAACGATGGCGATAAAGGTGATGGCAAGCAGGATGAACGGCATGGCGAGCTGGATATCGGCAAAGCGCATCACCACCATATCCCAGAAGCCACGATAATATCCGGCGATCAGCCCCATCAAGACGCCGAAGATCACGGCGCCGATCACCGAGGTGAAGCCGACGAGCAGCGAGATCTTGCCGCCGGCCACGACGCGGGCGAGCACATCGCGCCCCAGCGGATCGGTGCCGAAGGGGTGGGCGGCGCTGGCGAACGGTTTTGCCAGTCGCGCCATCAGGTCAATCTTGTCGGCGCCGCCGGGAAACAGCACGTCGGAAAAGATGACGGCCAGGCAGATGACGGTGGTGAGCGTGGCGCCGAGGATGAATTCGAGGCTTGCAAAACGCGAGCGGCGTGTGGTCGTGGTGGCCATGTCTATCACTCCGTCCGGATACGCGGATCGACAAGCCCATAGGCGATATCGACCAGAAGATTGATGCCGACGATCATCAGCGACAAAACGGTGATGACGGCCTGCAGAACGGGATAATCGCGGCCTGCCACCGCATCGAAGGCGAGCGAACCCATGCCCGGCCAGTTGAACACCCGCTCGATGACGACGATGCCGCCAAGAAGCCCGCCGAATTGCAGGCCGAAATAGGTGATGAGCGGAATGGCGCAGTTGCGCAGCGCATGCTTGTAGAGAACCTTGGTTTCGCTCAAACCCTTGGCGCGCGCCACCATCACATATTGCGACTGCAGCGTTTCCAGCATCGAGCTGCGCACGAGACGCACATTGGTAGCGGTCAGGATGATGCCCATGGTGATCGCCGGCATCACGTAGCTTTCCGCGCCCGACATGCCGCTTGGCGGCAGCCAGCCGAGCGTGATGGCAAAGAGCAGCACCAGCATGGTCGCAAGCCAGAAATTCGGGAAGGACAGGCCGACGAGGGAAAAGATGCGGATGGCCTGATCGGCGGCCTTGCCCTTGGCGGTGGCCGCCTTGATGCCAAGCGGAATGGAGAGAACGATCGACACGGCCATGGAGATGAAGGCGAGCAGCAGCGTTGCCGGCAGCGCATTGCCGATCAGCAGCGAGACAGGCGTTCCACCGGTAAAGCTTTTGCCGAAATCGAGCGTCACCATGCCCTTGAGGAAATTCAGATACTGCACGATGAACGGCTGGTCGGTGCCAAGCGCCACGCGGATGCGCGCCAGATCCTCCTCCGTCATGCTGCCGCCGCCCTGGAACATCATCAGGGCCGGATCGCCGGTGAGGCGAATGGCAAACGAGACGACAAGGGTAATGGCAATGACGACGAAGATCGCTTGCAGCAATCGCTTGATGAGAAAACCGGCCACGTGTTGCAGTCCTTCAGGATCAGGCGGGATCGGAAAAAGCGGTGCCGCCGCACAAGGTCGGCGGCACCGGACGGGTCAGATCACTCGACGGTGACGTCGGTCAGCTTCAGGCGGTTGTCGGGCGGTGCGACAAAGCCCTTCACGCGCTTGGAGATGCCGTAGATCGACTTCGAATTGTAGAGCGGCAGTTCGAGAGCCCGGTCGGCTGCGTATTTGGCAACGTCCTTCAGGATCTTTTCGCGCTCTGCCCTGTCGGTCAGCGGGCGCTGCGATTCCAGAAGCTTGTCCAGCGTTTCGTCCTTGTCGTAGGGGTTCCACTTCTCGCCGGAGTGGTACATGGCATAGGCCGTGTTATCGAAATCGAAGGTCCAGCCGCCCCATTTCTGCTGGAACATCGCGCCGGTCTTGCCCTGCGGGATGATGTCGTTGAGGAGTACGTTGGTTTCGTACGGCTTGATGGTGGCGGTGAGGCCAACCATCTGCAGGTAGCTTGCGATGACCTGCGCCACTTCGTTCATCGTCGCATCATTGCCGCGGATATCGATCTGCAGCGTGGCGCCGGGCTTGACGCCGGCTTCCGCCAGCAGCTTCTTTGCGCCAGCCGGATCATAGGGCAGGCCCTTCAGGTCCTTGTCGTAGCCGAAGGACAGCGCGCCCTGAAAGCTGACGATTTCGGTGGCCTGGCCGGCGAGGATCGACTTGACGATGGTGGCGCGATCGACGGCCATGATGATGGCCTTGCGCACCTTCGGATCGGCGGTCAGGCCATCGCGCGTGTTGAAGCGCAGCGCATCGACCGTCGGGCCGGGAACGCTGACGACGTCCAGCTTGCTGTCGCCCGCGATGACCGGGATCATGCCGATCGGAATGGTCGGCGGAATGACGAGATCGACGCGGCCAGCCTGCAGTTCGGCAACGGCGGTCGCAGGCTCGGAAATGAAGCGGTATTCCAGTTCCGACAGTTTTGGCGCGCCGCCCCAGTAATCGGCGTTGGCTTCCAGCTTGATTTTGACCTTCGGCTGGTAGGACACGAACTTAAACGGGCCGGTGCCAACCGGGTTCGTATTGAAATTGTCCTCGCCCTTTTCCGTGATGTATTTCGGCGGAACGATCATGGCGCCATAACCGGCAAGCTTGGTCAAAAGCACCGGATCGGGCGCCTTCAGCTTCATGTCGACCGTGTAGTCGTCGATCACCTCGACGCTGTCGATGGCGGTATAGTTGGAACGCTGCGGGCCCTTGGCACCCTGTTCGCCGAGCAGGCGCTCGAAGGTGAACTTGACGGCGGCGGCATTGAAGGGCTCGCCATCATGGAACTTGACGTTCTGGCGCAGCTTGAAGCGGATGCGCTTGCCGCCATCCAGTTCTTCCCAGCTTTCGGCAAGGCCGGGCACGATCTTCAGGTCCGGGCCGCGATAGGTCAGGCCATCGAAGATGTTGGTGGCAACGGCGGCCCACTGCACGAGGAAGGTATCGATCGGATCCCAGCTGCCCGGGTCCTGCGGGGTCGAAATCGTCATCTTGCCGGCAGCCGCGGCGGGGCCGGCGTAAAAGGCCGTGCCCGACAGGGCGAGCGCGAGGAAGCTTGCGGCAAGGCCGCGGGTGACACTGTGCATTCTGCTGTTCCTTTTCTTCAGGCTTTGCGATTGTCTCGCAGTGTTCAGGCGCGTCTTGCGACGAAATGGCCTGTCTCAATCTCCTCGTGAAGGAGAATGGCGGGTTCCTCGCCGACCTTGTGGACCGGGTTGGGAATGTCTCCTTCGATCAGCGCGCCGCGGCGTGCGCGGGTCGGATCGGCTACCGGCACGGCCGACAGAAGGCGGCGGGTATAGTCATGCTGCGGGGTTTCAAACACCTGGGCGCGGCTGCCCATTTCCATGATCTGTCCGAGATAAAGCACCGCCACCCGATGACTGATCTCTTCCACCACGGCCATGTCATGGCTGATGAACAGATAGGAGAGGCCGCGTTCGGCCTGCAGATCCATGAACAGCGCGATGATCTGCGCCTGGATCGAGACATCGAGCGCCGACAGCGCCTCGTCTGCGATGATCAGCTTCGGATCACCGGCCAGTGCGCGGGCAATGGCAACGCGCTGGCGCTGGCCGCCGGAAAATTCGTGCGGGTAGCGGTCTGCATGGGCCGAGGTGAGGCCCACCCGCTCCAGAAGCTCATCAACACGGCGGCGCACGGCCTGGCCGGAGAGAATGTCATGGGTGTGGATCGGCTCGGCAATCGAAAAGCCCACGGTCTTTCGCGGATCGAGCGAGGCAAACGGATCCTGAAAGATGTATTGCACATCGCGGCGCAGGTGAAACCGTTCCGCCGCCGACATTTTCGACAAGAGCTTGCCCTGAAAGGCGATGTCGCCCGAACGGCTCGTCTGCAATTGCTGGATGGTGCGTCCGATCGTCGATTTGCCCGAGCCGCTTTCACCGACCAGCGCCAGCGTTTCGCCCGGATGGATGTCGAAGCTCACCTTGGACACCGCGCTCAGCCGGTGCGTGACCGTGCCGAACAGCGTGCGGCGGATATCGAAGGTGACGGAGAGGTCCTTCACCGTGAGCAGCGGCTTTTGGTCGTAACGGGCCGTGTCCTGTACGCGCTCTTCGCCGACCAGAACCGGTGCGCCATCCTGGAGGACGGTGAGCGGCATGCGCTTGGGAAACGGCTCGCCCGCCATGCTGCCAAGGCGCGGCACGGCGGCCAGCAGCGTGCGCGTATAGGGATGCTGCGGATTGGCGAAGATCTCGGCGACAGGGCCTTCCTCGACCTTTTTGCCCTTCCACATGACAACGACGTCATCAGCCATTTCCGCCACCACACCCATGTCATGGGTGATGAAGATCATGCCCATGCCAAGCTCGGCCTGCAGATCGCGCAGGATGGTGAGGATCTGCGCCTGGATGGTGACGTCGAGCGCCGTCGTCGGCTCGTCGGCAATCAGCAGCTTTGGCCGGCAGGCGAGCGCCATGGCAATCATCACCCGCTGCCGCATGCCGCCGGACAACTGGTGCGGATAACGCTTCAGGAGTGCAGCGGAGTCCGGCAGGCGCACCATGTCGAGCAGGCGGCGCGCTTCGGCATCCGCCTCTGCCTTGCCGATGTTTTCATGCAGCAGCAGCACTTCGCAGATCTGGTCGCCGATGGTGAAGACCGGGTTGAGCGAGGTCATCGGCTCCTGGAAGATCATGGCGATCTCCTTGCCGCGAATGCTGCGCATGGCCTTTTGCGACAGTGTGAGCAGATCCTGTCCGCCAAACCGGATGTGCCCTTGCGCAAATTTCGCCCCCATCATGTCGGCAAGCCGCATGATGGAAAGCGATGTGACGGACTTGCCCGAACCGGATTCGCCAACGACCGCCACCGTGCGGCCGGGGGCCACGGAAAAGGAGAGATCTTCTACAACCCGGTTGCCGGAAAACTCGACGCTGAGGTTTTCGATGGCAATCAGCGGCAATGCACTCGTTTCGGTGATCGGTGTCATGTCAGCGCCTCCGGCAAAACGTCAGCAACGGGGGTGGAAGAGGAAACAGGCCGGATATGGCCGAGAACGGCACCGGCCGGCTGGAAGGTGCCGGCTTGGGCGGTGATGGAGAGAATGCCGGCCTGCGTTGCGGTGACCGTGGTTTCCATCTTCATGGCGTCCATCATGGCAACCACGGTTCCCTTTTCCACCGCGTCACCATCAGAATGGGTCCAGTGGACGAGATTGCCGGGCACGGGGGCGAGAAGCGCCGTCTCGTCGGGCCGGGCCGCAGCAGGCTCTGCTGCCGTTGCAACACCCCCTCCCCCGAAGCGCGCAAGCAAGCTCTGAGGCAGGCGAAGCGCCACGCGCTTGCCGTCGATCTCGACATGCCCGGAGAGCATGTCTTCGCCGTCATCAGGTTCCGGCCGATGCTGCGTCTCAAGTTCACCGGCAAAATCGGTCTCGATCCAGCGGGTGTGAACGTTGAACGCGCTGCCGGCAAAATCCGGATGGGCAAGCACTGCGCGGTGGAAGGGCAGAACGGAGGGCACGCCGTCGATCTGAAACTCGGCCAGCGCCCGACGCGCACGCGCAATCGCCGTGGCGCGATCCGGCCCCCAGACGATGAGTTTTGCCACGAGCGAATCGAACATCGGCGCGACATCCGAGCCGCTTGTCACGCCCGCATCCAGCCGCACGCCGGGGCCGGAGGGTGGAATAAACGCCTTGATCTTGCCGGCAAAGGGCAGGAAGCCGCGGGCGGGATCCTCGATATTGATGCGAAACTCGATGGCGTGGCCGCGCGGCTCCGGCATCTGCGTCGCCGTCAGCGGCTTACCCTCGGCAATGCGGAACTGCTCGATCACGAGATCGAGCCCCGTCGTTTCCTCGCTCACCGGATGCTCCACCTGCAGCCGCGTGTTGACTTCGAGGAAGGAGATGAGGCCATCGGCGCTCAAGAGGAATTCCACGGTGCCCGCGCCGACATAACCGGCGGCCTTGCAGATATCGTGCGCGGCATTGTGGATAAGGTGGCGCTGCTCCGGCGACAGGAAGGGTGCCGGCGCTTCTTCCACCAGTTTCTGGTTGCGCCGTTGCAGCGAGCAATCGCGCGTGCCGACGACCAGAACCGAACCGTGCCGGTCCGCCAGCACCTGCGCCTCGATATGGCGGGGACGGTCGAGGAACTGTTCGACATAGCATTCGCCGCGCCCGAATGCGGTGAGCGCCTCGCGGGTAGCGGAGTTGAACAAGTCTTCCACCTCGTCCAGATGGCGGGCGATCTTCATGCCGCGCCCGCCGCCGCCATGGGCCGCCTTGATGGCAATCGGCAGGCCGAATTTTTTGGCAAAGGCCAAAGCGTCGGCTGAATTGGAGATCGCGCCATCGCTGCCGGCCACCAGCGGTGCGCCGACCTGGCGGGCAATCTCGCGCGCTTTCAGCTTGTCGCCGAGCGCTTCGATGACATCCGGGTCCGGTCCGATCCAGGTGAGGCCGGCGGCCATGACAGCGCTGGCAAATGCGGCATTTTCCGACAGGAACCCATAGCCCGGATGCACCGCATCGGCACCGGCGCGCTGGGCAACGGCAATCAGCTTGTCGATGGCAAGATAGCTGTCCTTCGGGCTTGAGCCTTGGAGGGCATAGGCCTCGTCGGCCATGGCAACGTACGGCGCGTCAACATCGGCATCGGCATAGACGGCAATGCTTGTCAGCCCGTAATCGCGGCAGGCCCGGATGATGCGCACGGCGATTTCACCGCGATTGGCAATCAGCACCTTTTTCATCACGGCTGTCCTTGCAGGAAATGGGGAGCAAAGGGGGCGGCAGCGCGAAAGCGGATGCGCGCGCCAGGCGGGATCTGGCCGGCAAGATCCAGATGATGGCTGGCCACATTGCCGATCACGGGATAGCCGCCGGTCAGCGGATGATCGACGAGGAAGAGCACCGGTTGGCCGCTCGCCGGCACCTGGATGGCGCCGCGCAGCGTTGCCTCGCTCGGCAGTTCGCCGGTCACCTTGCGCTCCAGCGCCTCGCCTTCAAGCCGGATGCCGACGCGGCTCGATTGCGCCGATACAGCCCATTCCTGCGACAGAAAGCGCGTAACAGAGGCTTCGGTGAACCAGTCGGTCCGTGGCCCGAACACGATATCGAGCGTGACCACCTCGCCCGCGCGCGGCATGACGAAGGCAGGGGTTTCGGCAAGGGCAACGGGGCTGCCGTGGGACGCATCGGCAATGCCGATCACCTCACCTGCCTTCAACGGTTCAGGGCCGATCTGCGCCAGCATGTCGGTCGATCGGCTGGTGAGAACCGGGGCGATATCAAAGCCGCCGCGCAGGGCAAGATAGGCGCGAAGGCCGGCGGTGGCGCTCGAGAGGGTGACGCTGTCGCCCTCCTCCAGCGCCACGGCGGCGTGATGCGGCGCTTTGATGACACCGCCGGCGGCCGTGGTGATGGTGATCTCCACCAGGGCGCCTGCAACGGCCATCACGCCCTGCCCGCGCATGCGGAAGGAAAAGCCGCCAAGCGTGATTTCGAGCGCCGCGGTCTCTGCCGGATTGCCGACGAGACGGTTGGCCGCCTTGAGGCTTTCCCGGTCGGCAGCGCCGGAGCGGCTGATGCCCTGGGCGACAAGCCCTGCGCGGCCAAGATCCTGAAACAGAACCGGAAGCCCGACGTGCAGAACCTCGATGGCATTCGCAGGCTGGGCACCCGGCGCTGTCGCGCGCTTCGAAAACGAGGTCTCGCGCCCGCCCCCCTGGACGGCGTAGGCGGCGTTCTTTGCCATATCGACGAAACGCACCCGCTGGCCCGGCTGCAGGAGTGCCGCCGGCTGGCGGTCGATATCGAAGAGGGCAAGCGGCGTGGTGCCGATCAGCTGCCATCCGCCCGGGCTTGCCTTCGGATAGATGCCGCTGAAGGCACCGGCGAGCCCCACCGAGCCTGCCGGCACCAGCGTGCGCGGCGATTTCCGGCGCGGCACGACAAGACGCGGATCGCCCTCGGCGAGATAGGCAAAGCCCGGCGCAAAGCCTGTAAACGCCACCAGATAGTCATGGCCCGTATGCCGGCGCACGACCTCCTCGGGAGACATGTTCAAAACTTCTGCGACGTCCGAGAGATCCTCGCCATCATAGCGCACGGGAATTTCGATGCAGGCGCCTGCTCCAGAATTGGTCTCGGCGATGTCGAGCCCGCGGAGGGTGGTTGCAAGGGCCTCAAGCGACAGCAGAGCCGGATCGAACTCGATCATCAGCGTTCGCGCAGCCGGAATGATCTCGCGGATGCCGGCCAGGTTTTCACGGCACAGCGCATCGTAAAGCGCAAGCGTCTGCTTCAGATCGGCAAGCTCCAGCAGCACCGAGCCATGGCGCATCGGCAAGATGCGCCACGCACCCACGCTCTCCGCCGACGTTTCCAGGGCCGGACACACGCTCATGCGGCATCCGCAAAGGCGGCAATGGCAAGACCTGCCTCGGTCAGACGAAGCCGAAGACGGCGCGCGATCTCGACCGCACCGGGGCTGTCGCCATGGACGCAGATGCTGTCGGCCGCAATAGTGGTCAGCGTTCCATCAACGGAGAGGATCGTGCCGTCGCGCACCAGAGCGATCATCCGTTCGGCCACCTCTTCGGGATCATGCAGCACGGCACCGGGCAGGCGACGCGACAGCAGCTGCCCGTCTGCCGTATAGGCGCGGTCGGCAAAGGCTTCGGCGACGACCCGAAGGCCGGCGGCGCGCGCCTGCTCGACGAGCGGCGAACCGGCAAGCGCCATCAGCACCAGATCCGGGTTGACTGCCTTGATGGCGGTGATCACGTCTTCCGCCTGACGGGCATCCACGGCAATGGTGTTGTAGAGCGCGCCATGCGGCTTCACATAGGTGACGCGGGTGCCGGCGGCGCGCGCAAGTCCCTGCAGCGCTCCGATCTGGTAGATCACGTCGCCGACCAGCTCTTCGCTTGAGGGATCCATGTTGCGGCGGCCAAAGCCTGCCAGATCCCGATAGCCGACATGGGCGCCGATGGCGACGTGGCGGGCGGCCGCTGCCTTCACGGTCTTCAGGATGCCGGCCGGATCGCCGGCGTGAAAGCCGCAGGCAATATTAGCGCTCGTCACCACGTCCAGCATGGCCGCATCGTCGCCCATCGTCCAGGCCCCGAAACTCTCGCCGAGATCGCTGTTGAGATCGATTGTACGCATGTGAAGCTCCCCCGGGCCAAGACCACAGAACGCTAGCAAAGGAGAACAATCATGTCCAGAGTGTTGAACAATATTTACACATTGCCCTACATGTAATCAAATGCCATTCTGTTGTGCAGTGCATCACACTGCGCAGGCGCTTTCCTGTTGCTGTGGCCTCCCGTTCGCGCCTATGGCTGTGGAACATGCCGATTCCAGCAGGGCGGAAGAGCCCGGCAGGGAGAGACGGGGACGGGGCAGTTGAAGACGGACCAGGGCAGCGCAAGTCGGGTCAGGGCGGATCGGGACGAGATGAAAATACTCAACGCGGCACACAACGCGGCAAATGAGGCGCAATCGACCATTGTCCAGACGCTTGCCGAAACGGTGGCGGACCGGATCCGTGAACAGGTGGTGTCCGGCCGCCTGACGCCCGGCAGCCACCTGTCGGAACTGGCGCTCAGCGAAGAAATGCAGGTGTCGCGCAACACGCTTCGCGAGGTGTTTCGCCTGCTGACCAAAGAGGGGCTTCTGCGCCACGAGGCCAATCGCGGCGTCTTCGTCGCCACCCCCAGCATGGCAACGATCATGGACATCTACCGGGTGCGCCGGATGATCGAATGTCCGGCCCTTTCACAGGCGCATCCCAGCCACCCGAGCGCCAAGAAGATGCGCGCCGCTGTCGATGCGGCCCGAACCTGCCGCAGCACGCAAGACTGGCTCGGTGTCGGCAGCGCCGACATCGCCTTTCACGCCGCCGTGGTGGAACTCGCCGACAGCCCGCGCCTGTCGGCCTTCTTCTTCGAAGTCTCGCTGGAACTGCGCCTCGTCTTCGGCCTCTTGCGCGATCCCGAATTCCTGCACGCCCCCTTCATTGACCAGAACCTGAAGATCCTCACCGAATTCGAGGAGGGACAGGCGGCAAAGGCCGCAGACAGCATGGAGACCTATCTCAACCAGGCCGAACGGTTCATCCTCGGCGCCTATGGCAGGCTTGCGCCCCGCAGCAGCTGAGCAGCGGCCCCATTCGAACTCACAACGGACCATGAGCCGGCCCGCTCCACGACAGTGAGAGACCGCACCTTTTGCGAGGAAACAGGCTTGCCAAGCATGCTGCGCTGCGGCATCACTTCTCTATGCGAGCCCCCGACCTCACCATTCTTGTGATCGATGAAAATGCCGTGCGCGCGGCCATCATCGAGGAAGGCTTGCGCGAGGCGGGGCATCTGCGCGTCACCGTCGCCCACGAGATGACCGGCATTGCCCGCACCATCGAGACGCTGTCGCCCGATGTGATCATCATCGATATCGAAAACCCCAATCGCGACATGATGGAACACCTGTTCCAGCTGACGCGTACCGTCTCGCGCCCGATCGCCATGTTCGTCGATCGCTCCGATACGGCCTCCATCGAGGCGGCGGTGGATGCGGGCGTGTCTGCCTATATCGTCGACGGGCTGCGCAAGGAGCGGGTGAAGCCCATCCTCGACATGGCCGTCAGCCGTTTCAACGCCTTCAGCCGCCTGCAGCGGGAACTGGCCGAAGCGCGCAGCCAGCTTGGCGAGCGCAAGGTGATCGAGCGCGCCAAGGGTATCCTGATGAAGATGCGTGGCCTGTCGGAAGAAGAAGCATTTGCGCTTCTGCGCCAGACGGCGATGAACGAGAAGAAGAAACTGGCCGACATCGCCCAGAGCGTCGTGACGGCAGCGGGGTTGCTGCTGTGATTGAACGATCGGGACATGCGGGAGCGGGTGACATGGCAACGAAGGTGGAAGACATCGGCGCACCGGCTGGCCCGGCCATCCTTGCCGGGCGCGAGCAGCGCGTGCTGCGCGCCGGCTTCATTCCGCTGATGGATGCCTCGATCCTGATTGCCGCGCTCGAGGCCGGCTTTGCCGCGCGCGAGGGCCTGACGCTGGATCTGGTGCGGGATGTCTCCTGGGCCAATGTGCGCGACAGGCTGGCCTTTCGCCAGTTCGATATCGCCCATATGCTCTCGCCCATGCCGGTTGCCTCCATGCTCGGCCTCGGCTCCAACCCCTCGCCCACCATCACGCCGTTTTCGCTGGGGCGCGGCGGCAATGCGATCACGCTCTCCACCCGGCTCTTTGCCCGCATGCAGGCGCTGACGGGGCTTGGCGAGCAGGCCTCGGCGCTCGAAAATGCGCGGGCGCTTTCCGCCGTCGTTCAGGATATGCGTGAGCGGCGCGAACAGCCGCCGACACTTGGCATGACCTATCCCTTTTCCTCGCACAACTACGAATTCCGCTACTGGCTGGCGGCCGGCGGCATCGATCCGGATCGCGACGTGAAGCTGGTCGTGGTGCCCCCTCCCCTCACCTCCGATGCATTGGCGGCCGGCGCCATCGACGGCTTCTGCGTCGGCGCACCGTGGAACATGGTGGCCTGCGAGCGTGGTGTCGGGCGCATCGTCGCGGCCAAACAGGATATCTGGCCCTCGGCACCGGAAAAGGTCATCGGCATGCGGCCCGACTGGGCCGAGGCGAATGCAGACACTGTCTCGCGGCTGATCGTGGCGCTCGATGCCGCCGCACGCTGGTGCGACGATGCCGACAACCATGACACACTCGCCGACATGCTGGCGGGGCCGCGATATATTGCAGCCTCCAAGGACATCATCCGCCATGTGCTCGCCGGCGAGTTTAGCCTGGATGCCAAGGGCAACCGCCGGGTGATCCCCGATTACTTCCAGTTCCACCGGCAAAGTGCCAACCTGCCGCGCGAAAATCAGGCCCTGTGGATTTTCAGCCAGATGATCCGCTGGGGCCAGACCGGCTATGGCGAGCAAGCGCTTGCCAAGGCAAAAAGCGCGTTTCGCCCGGATCTCTATCGGTCGGCGCTCGGGGCTGACGCTGCGCCAGTCGATGGCGGCGAAGGTCTTGAGGGTGTCGCGGACAACGACCGTTTCATGGACGGCCATGTTTTCGATCCGGCGCGAATGCAGGAATACGTCGCGGGCTTTGCCGTCAGAAGCGGTGGGGCTGCGGGGAGTGATCAGCAGGATTTTTGAGCGCGTGACTGGTGAGCGTGACCGCTGACCTTGCGCTCGCGGTTCACCCCCCTCTGCCCTGCCGGGCATCTCCCCCTCAAGGGGGGAGATCAGCTGGAAACGGGGTCTCGATCCCCGGAAATCAAAGTGTCTGCCGAACAGGCACCAATCCGCGTTTTGGCGCCCGCCCGGCGGCGGCAAGATGTGTACGTGGGACTGCGGCATGAACCCACGCTGATCTCCCCCCTTGAGGGGGAGATGTCCGGCAGGACAGAGGGGGGGGTAAGGCTAGATGCGGCGCCACCCGACCAATTGTGACCGCGGCATGAACCTCGGGCTGATCTCCCCCGCGTGCAAGGGCTATCGCATATGGAGAAAGTCCCCTCCCAAACCCTCCCCACAAGGGGGAGGGCTTAACCCGGCCGCAGCTTCTGCTGCGGGAACGGGACGCTTGCCGCATCGTATCTCCCCCCTTGTGGGGGAGATGCCCGGCAGGGCAGAGGGGGTAAAACGGCAAATGTAACGTCACCAGCCCGCTCCACTAGGCCAAATCCATCTGCGCCGCCCCTCCCACTGCCCATTTCCCGTGCGGCATGTTTTAGGCAATTGCAGCATATGCCCGCAATTTATGCAGGCTTGACGCGAATGCTGCCGCGGATTAACGACGGATATTTTCCAGAAGAGCCAGTTCTTTCAGCCAGATAGATAATTACCCATGCAACTGGCACGGCCTTTGCATTGATTAACGCATCCGGTCAACGGCGACCGGAGACAAAGAACGCTCCAGACCGCGTTCACCAGAGACACCGACGTCGCTTGGTTTTTGCAACCCATGGGATTTTGCCTGTGGCGCGCATCATACCGGGCGGCGTTTTTTTGTTTTTCCGCATCTCCGTCACCGAAAAAGGGGAACAGCATATGACGAAGACGACAGGCAGAGCGTTGAGCCGCCGCGGAATTTTGAAGACGACCGCAGCCGCAGGCTTGATCGGCGCGGTCCGCATGGCCTTTCCCTCAGGCGCCTTTGCCGCAGGAACCGGCCCGGAAGTGAAGGGCGTGAAGCTTGGCTTCATCGCGCTCACCGATGCCGCACCCTTGATCATCGCGCAGGAGAAGGGCCTGTTTGCCAAGCATGGCATGCCGGACGTCGAAGTGCTGAAGCAGGCCTCCTGGGGGGCGACGCGCGACAATCTCGTGCTCGGCGGCGCTGCCAACGGCATCGATGGCGCCCATATCCTGACGCCGCTGCCCTATCTGATGTCGACCGGCAAGGTGACGCAAAACAATGTCGCCGTGCCGATGTCGATCCTCGCCCGCCTCAACCTCGACAGCCAGGGCATTTCGGTTGCGAAGGAATATGCATCGACCGGCGTGCAGCTGGATGCTTCCAAGCTGAAGGCGGCCTTTGCCGCCAAGAAGGCCGCCGGCAACGAAATCAAGGTCGCGATGACCTTCCCGGGCGGCACGCATGATCTGTGGATCCGCTACTGGCTCGCCGCCGGCGGCATCGATCCGGACAAGGACGTCTCCACCATCGTCGTGCCGCCGCCGCAGATGGTGGCGAACATGAAGGTCGGCAACATGGATGCCTTCTGTGTGGGCGAGCCGTGGAACGAGCAACTGGTCAACCAGGGCATCGGCTTTACCGCCTGTACCACCGGCGAGCTGTGGAAGGGCCATCCGGAAAAGGCGCTGGGGCTTCGCTCCGAATGGATCGAGAAGAACCCGAATGCCGCCCGCGCCCTGATGATGGCCGTGATGGAAGCCCAGATCTGGGCCGACAGCATGGACAACAAGGAAGAGATGGCCGCCATTTTGGGCAAGCGCCAGTGGTTCAACGTGCCGCCGAAGGATGTGGCCGGGCGCCTGAAGGGCACCATCAATTACGGCAATGACCGTGTGGTGGAAAAGTCCGGTCTCGAGATGAAGTTCTGGAAGGACCACGCCTCCTATCCCTTCAAGAGCCACGATGCCTGGTTCCTCACCGAAAACATCCGCTGGGGCAAGTTTGCGCCAGACACGGATATCAAGGCGCTGGTCGACAAGGTGAACCGCGAGGACATCTGGCGCGCTGCCGCCAAGGATCTCGGTGTCGCTGCTGCCGACATCCCGGCCAGTTCCTCGCGCGGAAAAGAGACCTTCTTCGACGGCAAGGTTTTCGATCCGGACAATCCGAAAGCCTATCTCGACAGCCTGACAATCAAGGCAAGCGCCTGAGGCTGCCCCTCACCAGGCTGGCGCCCTTCTAAGGAGACCCCCTCTGGCCTGCCGGCCATCTCCCCCACAAGGAGGGAGACCCAACGCGGCAGGTGTTCGGTTCCTGCCGTAGAGCGGGCGCCGGGTTAAGCCCTCCCCCTTGTGGGGAGGGTTTGGGAGGGGACTTTCTTCCATGCAAAACCCCTTCTCCCCCTTTGCGGGGAGAAGGGGCCAAGGGATCGAGACAGCCCGAAACCACCCGATGACCTGTGACTGATCCTGATAACTGCGCCCGAGAGGACCACATCATGACCGCAACAGCCCGCAAGGCCGAGACCGAGATGACGGCCAAGACCATGGCAAAGGCAGCGGCCGGCACAAGCGGCACCGTCGTTGCGCTGTCGCGCCGTCCGGCGCCCAAACTCAACCTGAAGCCCGTGGCGATGGCGCTGCTGCGCAATGTCGTGCCGCCGCTCGTGGTGCTTCTGGCGCTGCTCGGCATCTGGCAGATTGCCTGTTCACATCCGGGCGCCAACCTGCCTGCCCCGTCGCAGGTGTGGAGCGAGAGCTATGACCTCATCGCCCATCCCTTTTTCAACAATGGCCCGCAGGATATCGGTCTTGCCTGGCGCGTGCTGATCTCGCTGGAGCGTGTGGCGATGGGCTTTGGCCTTGCCGCCGTGGCCGGTGTTTTCCTCGGCGCCGTCGTCGGACAATCCGTCTGGGCCATGCGCGGGCTTGACCCGATCTTCCAGGTGCTGCGCACGGTGCCGCCGCTTGCCTGGCTGCCGCTGTCCCTTGCCGCCTTCCAGAATTCCAACCCTTCGGCAATCTTCGTGATCTTCATCACCTCGATCTGGCCGGTCATCATCAACACCGCTGTCGGCGTGCGCAATATCCCGGACGACTACCGCAACATCGCCCGCGTGCTGCGCCTCAATCCGCTGGAATTTTTTGTCCGCATCATGGTGCCGGCGGCCGCGCCTTACATCTTCACCGGTCTTCGCATCGGCGTTGGCCTGTCGTGGCTTGCCATCGTTGCCGCGGAAATGCTGACGGGCGGCGTCGGCATCGGCTTCTTCATCTGGGATGCGTGGAATTCCTCGCGCCTCACCGACATCATCGTGGCGCTCGCCTATATCGGCGTGACCGGCTTTGTCCTCGACAAACTGGTTGGCCTCGTCGGCTCGATCGTCACCCGCGGCACGGCCAAGAATTAAAGGAGACGACCCCATGAGCGCCTACCTGAAAATCGATCACGTCGACAAGAATTTCGAACGCGCCGGTACGAAGACTGAAGTGCTGAAAGATATTTCGCTTACCATCGACAAGGGTGAGTTCGTCTCCATCATCGGCCATTCCGGCTGTGGCAAGTCCACGCTGTTGAACCTCATTGCCGGGCTCACCCGCGTCTCGTCCGGCGCGGTGCTGCTTGACAATGCCGAGGTGAATGCACCCGGCCCGGAGCGCGCCGTGGTGTTCCAGAACCATTCCCTGCTGCCGTGGCTGACCGTTTATGAGAACGTCAATCTCGCCGTCTCCAAAGTCTTTGCCGGCAAGAAGACGCGCGCCGAAAAGCATGACTGGGTGATGCGCAATCTCGACCTCGTGCAGATGGCCCATGCCAAGGACAAGCGCCCGTCGGAAATTTCCGGCGGCATGAAGCAGCGCGTCGGCATTGCCCGGGCGCTGGCCATGGAGCCGAAGATCCTGCTGCTCGACGAGCCCTTTGGCGCGCTCGATGCGCTGACGCGCGCCCACCTTCAGGATGCGGTGATGGAAATTCACGCACGGCTCGGCAACACGATGATCATGATCACCCATGATGTGGACGAGGCGGTGCTGCTCTCCGATCGCATCGTGATGATGACAAACGGGCCGGCGGCCAGGATCGGCGAAGTGCTGGAGGTGCCGATCCCGCGCGGGCGCGACCGCATCGCGCTTGCCTCCGACCGCACCTATCTCAAATCCCGCGAAGCCGTGCTGAAGTTCCTCTACGAACGCCACCGCTTCGTCGAAGCCGCGGAGTAACCGACATGGCGGAAAAACTCGTTATCATCGGCAATGGCATGGCGCCGGGGCGCATGCTGGAAGAGCTGTTTGAAAAGGCGCCCGGCCTTTACGACGTGACGATCTTCAACGCCGAACCGCGCGTCAACTATGACCGCATCATGCTCTCGCCGGTTCTCTCGGGCGAAAAGGCATATAGTGACATCGTCATCCATGATGACGCCTGGTACGCCGCGCATGGCGTGACGCTGCACAAGGGCGCAAAAGTCACCGGCATCGACCGGCAGGCGAAAACCGTGACATCGGCAAACGGCATCTCGGCCGCTTACGACAAGCTTGTGATCGCCACCGGTTCCCTCCCCTTCATCATCCCGGTGCCCGGTCGCCAGTTGCCCGGCGTTCTCGCCTACCGCGATCTCGATGACGTGGACGCCATGCTGGAGATCGCCAAGGGCAAAGGCCGCGCCATCGTCATCGGTGCGGGCCTTCTCGGGCTTGAAGCGGCTTACGGACTGAAGCGACAGGGCATGGAGGTGACCGTCATTCACCTCAACCCGACCATCATGGACCGCCAGCTCGATCCGCCCGCCGCCTATCTTCTCGAAAAGGCGCTGAACGAGCGCGGCATCGAGATCATCACCAAGGCCAATACCAAGCGGATTCTCGGCACGGAAAAGGTTGAAGGCATCGAGCTGGAAGACGGCCGGGTGATCTTCGGCGACATGGTGGTCATGGCCGTCGGTATTCGCCCGGCTGCAGGTCTTGCCAAAGAGGCGGGGCTTGCCGTCAACCGCGGCATCGTGGTGGACGATGGCATGATGACCTCGGATGCCTCGATCTTCGCGCTTGGCGAATGCGCCGAACATCGCGGCATCTGTTACGGGCTCGTTGCACCGCTTTACGAGAGCGCGCGCATTCTCGCCCACCGGCTGACCGGCGGCACCGCCGAGTATCAGGGCTCCGTCGTCAACACCAAGCTCAAGGTTACCGGCATCAATCTCTTCTCCGCCGGCGATTTTGCCGAAGCGCCCGACCGCGAGGAAATCGTTCTGCGCGATGCCTCCGCCGGCATCTACAAGCGCCTTGTCCTGAAGGAAAACCGCATTATCGGCGCTGTGCTCTATGGCGAGACGGCGGATGGTTCCTGGTTCTTTGATCTTCTGAAGAAGGGCACTGATATCTCGCAAATGCGCGATACCCTGATTTTTGGCCAGTCCTACCAGGGGGGTGCCCCGCTGGACCCTATGGCGGCCGTTGCAGCCTTGCCGGATGATGCGGAAATCTGCGGCTGCAACGGCGTCTGCAAGGGCAAGATCACGGCGGCGATAACCGGCAAGGGCTTGACGACGCTGGACGGCGTGCGTGCCCACACGAAAGCTTCTGCCTCCTGCGGCAATTGCACCGGTCTTGTCGAGCAATTGATGGCACTGACGCTGGGCGACGCCTACAACCCTGCCGCCGTCACGCCGATCTGCACCTGCACCGAGCTTGGCCACGACGATGTGCGCCGCCTGATCAAGGCCAAGGGGCTGAAGACGATCCCGGCCGTGATGCAGGAACTGGAGTGGAAAACCTCCTGCGGCTGCGCCAAGTGCCGGCCGGCGCTCAACTATTATCTCGTCTCCGACTGGCCGGACGAATATGCCGATGATTACCAGTCGCGCTACATCAACGAGCGTGTCCACGCCAACATCCAGAAGGATGGCACCTATTCCGTCGTGCCGCGCATGTGGGGCGGCGTCACCAACGCGGCCGAACTGCGCGCCATCGCCGATGTCGTCGACAAGTTCGAAATCCCGATGGTGAAGGTGACCGGCGGCCAGCGGATCGATCTTCTCGGCATCGACAAGGAAGACCTGCCGGCCGTCTGGGCCGATCTCGGCAAGGCCGGCTTCATTTCCGGACAGGCCTATGCCAAGGGCCTGCGCACCGTCAAAACCTGCGTCGGCTCCGACTGGTGCCGCTTCGGCACGCAGGATTCGACCGGCCTTGGCATCCGCATCGAAAAGTTCATGTGGGGCTCGTGGACGCCGGCCAAGCTGAAGCTTGCGGTATCCGGCTGTCCGCGCAACTGCGCCGAAGCCACCTGCAAGGATATTGGTGTCATTTGCGTGGATTCGGGCTTCGAGATTCATTTCGCCGGTGCCGCCGGTCTCGACATCAAGGGCACCGACGTTCTGGGGCTGGTGAAGACCGAGGACGAGGCGCTGGAGCATATCGTGGCGCTCACCCAGATGTACCGCGAACAGGGGCGTTATCTCGAGCGCATCTATAAATGGGCAAAGCGCATCGGCCATGACGAGATCCGCTGCCAGATCATGCAGGATCCCGACCGCCGCCGCGCCTATTACGAGCGCTTCGTGTTTTCCCAGAAGTTTGCCCAGGTCGATCCATGGTCGGAGCGCGTCTCGGGCAAGGACAAGCACGAGTTCAAGCCGATGGCGACTGTGGGCTATGGCGAGGCGGCGGAATAGGCAAAGCAATACCCTCTCTGGCCTGCCGGCCATCTCCCCCACGAGGGGGGAGACTCGTTGCAGCACCGCTTCGTTTTCCGCGTGACGGTTCGGCACTGTGAGCCCCTCCCCCTTGTGGGGAGGGGTTGGGGAGGGGACTTCAACCAGGAGAAGCATCGCATGACCTTCATCGACATCGGCCATATCGACGACATCCCCCTTCGCGGCGCGCGCTGCGTGAAAACACCAAACGGCAAGATCGCCGTGTTCCGCACCGCCGAAAACGAGGTCTTTGCCATCGAGGATCACTGCCCGCACAAGAGCGGGCCGCTCTCCCAGGGCATCGTCCATGGCAAGGCCGTCACCTGCCCGCTGCACAACTGGGTGATCTCGCTGGAAACCGGACAGGCGCTGGGAGCAGACGAAGGGGCAGTCAAAACCATTCCGTTGCGCAACATCGACGGCCAGTTGTCGATCAGGCTGGAACAGCCGCTGATGGTGGCCGCGGAATGACGCGGATGCTGGCGCCGATGCGCCGTGGCGAAATTCTCGTCGGGCCGCCTGCCCTTCCCTACCCGCGGGTTTCGATTTCCTTGCGCGCGCAACTGGCCAGAAACGCCGAGCGGGTCAGGCCACGTCTGGCGGCTTCGTCATCAATTGCCTTCAACGTGCCGGCCTCGAATGTCACGTTGGCGCGCACCACGCGGCTGTCGTCTTCAATGAGCGGGATCCGCATGAGCACAGCCCCGAGACCAAGCTCCGCGCGGATATCATCTCGCGCCAGCAGCACCTCTATCGGAGTGGGATCGGGAAGCGTCTCATCCTCAGCCCACAGTCGCAGTGCTTCGACGGAATTGGAAACCAGATCGCTTTCCGCATCTGCTGCCGAAAACACGCCGGGCAGATCCGGAAAGCTCACGCCGAAGGCGCTGTCGGCTTCTTTGTGGACGAGGGCAATGTAATGGCGCATCTGGTCTATCCTTCCTCGATCCAGCCGGCCTGGCGCGCGATGGAGCGGGCCGTGCCGAGCGGAAGATCCTTCTTCGGGTGCGGAACGATGACCGTCCGCTCAGCCTTGCGCAGCTTGTGGTGTGAGCCGCGCACCGACACGACGACAAACCCTTCGTCCTTGAGACGCTGGATGATCTTTCGGCTGTCGCGTTCGGTCATCGATCAACCCAGTGCGCAATTATATACACATCCGCGAGCTTTCCGGCAAGGTCTACCTCAAGACCAGCATCGCCTTCAGCTTTCAACACTCGCAAGGCACAACCAGGATGTCTACTGAAACGCGCACCACCTGTCCCTATTGCGGCGTCGGCTGCGGGGTCATTGCAAGAGTGGAAGACGATGGTGCCGTCAGCGTGCGCGGCGATCCGGATCATCCGGCCAATTTCGGCAAGCTGTGCTCGAAGGGATCGGCGCTCGCCGAGACGATCGGGCTGGAGGGGCGGCTGCTTCAACCCGAAATGGACGGGAAGCCTACCTCCTGGGATGCCGCAATTGCCCGAGTGGCGGAGCGGTTTTCGACCGTGATTGCCGAGCATGGTCCGGACGCCGTTGCCTTTTACGTCTCGGGCCAGTTGCTGACGGAAGATTATTATGTCGCCAACAAGCTGATGAAGGGTTTTATCGGCTCGGCCAATATCGATACCAATTCGCGCCTCTGCATGGCCTCCTCCGTTGCCGGCCATCGCCGTGCCTTCGGGGCCGATACGGTGCCCGGTACTTACGAAGATCTGGAGCTTGCCGATCTCGTCGTGCTGGTCGGCTCCAACATGGCCTGGTGCCATCCCGTGCTTTTCCAGCGCATCGCCGCCGCCAAGGCGGCAAGGCCGGGAATGACGGTGGTGGTCATCGATCCGCGCCGCACGGCGACGTCCGATATCGCCGATCTGCACCTTTCCATCCACGCCGACGGCGACGTCGCGCTGTTCAACGGGCTCCTTGCCCATCTTGCCCGCACCGGTGCCGTCGACGAAAATTACATCGGCGCCCATACGCAGGGTTTCGCCCAGGCGCTTGCCGCCGCCGATCTTTCCATGGCCGATCTTATCACCGCAACCGGGCTTCCTGCCCTGCAGATCCGGCAGTTTTTCGAGCTTTTCGCCCGAACCGAAAAGGTGGTGACCTGCTATAGCCAGGGCGTCAACCAGTCTTCGGTCGGCACCGACAAGGTGAACGCCATCATCAACTGCCATCTGGCCACCGGCCGCATCGGGCGCCCCGGCATGGGGCCGTTTTCGCTGACGGGCCAGCCGAATGCCATGGGCGGACGCGAGGTCGGCGGACTTGCCAATATGCTGGCCGCCCATATGGCGATCGAGAACGCTGAGCACCGAGAGCGGGTCCAGCGCTTCTGGAGCGCACCGAGGATGGCTGAGAAACCCGGGATGAAGGCCGTCGAGATGTTCGAGGCGGTGGCAGACGGGCGCATCAAGGCGCTCTGGATCATGTCCACCAACCCCGTCGTCTCCATGCCGGATGCCGACCAGGTGAAGGCCGCCCTTACCGCCTGCCCCTTTGTGGTCGTCTCCGATATCGAGCGGACCACCGATACGACGCGCTTTGCCCATGTGCTGTTGCCGGCAACGGGCTGGGGTGAAAAATCCGGCACGGTCACCAATTCGGAACGGCGCATTTCGCGCCAGCGGCCATTCCTCCCCTCCCCCGGCGAGGCACGGCCGGACTGGTGGCAGCTTCAGGCGGTGGCGCAGCGGATGGGATTTGCGAAAGCCTTTGCTTACGATAGCGCGGCCGATATCTTTGCCGAACATGCCGCACTGTCCGCCTTCGAAAACGACGGCGAGCGCGATTTCGACATCGGCGCCCACGCCGACATCGGCGCCGAAGCCTATAGTGAGCTTACGCCATTCCAATGGCCGCAGCGCCAGGGGCAGCTAGCCTTCGACCGGCGCTTCTTCGCCGATGGCGGCTTTTTCCATGGCGATGGCCGGGCCCGCTTCGTGCCCACGCCGTCTGCCGTGCCGCAGCGGACGGAGGCTGATTTTCCGCTGGTGCTCAACACCGGTCGCATCCGCGATCACTGGCACACGATGACGCGAACCGGAAAAAGCGCCCGCCTCTCTGCCCATATCGGCGAGCCCTTCTGCGAGATCCATCCGCTGGATGCAAAGGCGCGCGGCATCAACGATGCAGATCTCGTGGAGATTGCCGCCTCCGGCGGAGGGCGCGTCACCGTGCGGGCGCTCCTCACTGAGCGGCAGCGCCGCGGCGCCGTCTTCGTCGCCATGCACTGGACGGAGGAGACGGCGTCCCCTGCCCGCATCAACGCGCTGGTTTCACCATGCACCGATCCGGTTTCGGGCCAGCCGGCGCTGAAACATGGCGCCGTTTCGGTGAAGCGCGCGGCGCCGGCTGCCTATGCCTTTGCCGTTTCGCACCAGAAGCCTCAGCCGCAGGGCGCGTCTTACCGGGCGCTCGCCAAGACCGAGGCGGGCTACCGGATCGAACTTGCCTTCGCCCAACCGATCGAGGACTGGGAGGCGTGGGCAAGGCAGAGCCTTGGCATCGGCACAGAGGCGACCGCCAGCGGCGCTATGGACCGCCATGGCAAAAGGACGCGGCTTGCCTTCTTCGCCGGGGACCGGCTGGTGGGTGCGCTCTTCGTCAGCCCATCTCCGGTTGAGGTCTCGCGCGCCTGGATCGTCTCGCAACTGGGCCAACCACAGCTTGATCCGGTCGAGCGCCATGCGCTTCTTGCCGGCCGCCCCGCCCTGGATCGGCCGGATCCCGGCGCGCTCGTCTGCGCCTGCTTCAACATCGGCGCAAACCAGATCGCGGGCGCAGTGAGAGCCGGGTGCTGCTCGGTGGAGGCGGTCGGGAAGGCCGTGTCGGCCGGCACCAATTGCGGCTCCTGCCGGCCGGAAATCCGCCGCATCGTTGAGAGTTTGCAGGTTCTGGCCGCCGAATGATCCGTGCGGAAATCATGGTAAACGGCAGGTTAACCGCACGGCCTCGCGACCATGATTCATGTCCGATAATTTTTCCGCGGGCTGAAGGTTATGCGGCAGGGCGGCCAAACGGACCTATGCTTTGCATGCGTTGATTTATAACACGGCCTTCAGGGACCGGGAAAGAAAAAAGCCAATTTTCTTGAACCACAGTCGACCGGGCGAACCGCCGAGCCAAGAGGGAGCGGGGGTGGTCGCGGCAAGCGGCTTCCCCCGAGAGTGACGGGAGGGGCAAGCCCCCCCTCCCCTCCTCGATCATTCGCCGCGGACTGCGTCCAGCACCGCTTCGATGGCAAGGCCGACGGACAGGATGTGTCGGTCCTGCATTGCGGTTCCGGCAATCATCAGGCCGACGGGCGCTTCGTCCGGCCGGTGGCAGGGCACAGAAAGCCCGCAACCATCCAGGAAGTTGAAGAAGGTGGGGTTGCGCAGGATGAGCCCGTTGGCGGCAAAGAAGGCCGTATCGTCTGCCACGAGCGGCGCAATCTCCGGTGCGATGATCGGAACGGTCGGCAGGATCACCGCATCATAGCCACGCACACGCTCGGTCACGCCAGCCGTCCATGCGGCCCGCGCCGCCAGCGCATCGAGATAATCGGCAGCACTCAAATCCCGCCCGCGCAGGATGCGTGCCTTGACGCGCGGGTCGTAGGTGTCGCCCGCCTCCTCCAGCAGGGCGCGGTGCCAGTGCCAGGCTTCCGGCGCCACCAGCCCGCCGCGCGCATAGATACCGGACAACGTTTCGAACTCCGGGATCTCGATCTCGGTGATGACGGCACCCGCTGCGGAGAGGGCCGAGAGCGTTCGCTGGAAGGCGGCAGCAACCGTCTTGTCCATGCCGTCCAGCACCACGGTCTGCGGCACGGCGAGGCGTAGACCGCGGATGGGCGCGGCCTCCGGCACGCCCTCACCGCTTGCCGAAATGATGGCGTCGATGATGGCGCAGCAGGTGACGCTGGCCGCGAGTGGACCGATGGAATCGAGCGAGGTGGAGAGCGGCACGACGCCCTTTGCCGACACACGCCGCGCGGTCGGCTTGAAGCCGGTCAGCCCGCAAAGCGCAGACGGAATGCGGATGGAGCCGCCGGTATCCGTGCCGATGGCCGCCACCGCCATGCCGTCCGTTACCGACACGGCAGCACCGGACGAGGAGCCGCCGGGCACGCGGCCGGTGGCGCGGTCGTAGGGATTTTTTGGCGTGCCGTAATGCGGATTGATGCCGATGCCGGAAAAGGCAAACTCGCTCATATTGGTGGTGCCGGTGATGACGGCGCCGGCGGCAATCAGGCGGGAGACAACCGGGGCATTTCCTGTGGCAACCGGCCTACCCTTCAGCGCAACCGAGCCGGCCAGCGTCGTCTCGCCGGCGATGTCGAAAAGGTCCTTCACCGAGATCGGCACGCCCTCCAGCGGCGAGCGCGAAAAGCCTGCCGCGCGGGTCCTCTCCGAGGCGGCCGCGAGGTGGCGGGCGCGCTGATCGTTGCGGCGAATGAAGACACGGGCGCCCTCGCCGGCCGGATCGCTGATGCGGGACAGGGCGTCATCGGCCAGGGTGCTGGCCGTCGTGGTGCCGGCGTCAAGCGCTGCGGCGGCGGTGCGGATCGTCAAAGGTCTGGTCATCAAAACATCCAGGCATGGGGAAAAATACGGGCAGCAGATGCTCGGATTTTTTGGCGCGCCATGCAAGCCCGATGGCGCGAAAAGCGGCTTGCCGTGCGGCCGCTCCCCTGCACTTTTGCCCGGCAGTGACAGCAAGGGAATCAGTTGACAGCTGTCAACGGGTCTGGGTCGTCACCGCGGAAACCGAGTCGCGACAGCCTCAAGGGAGCAGCGGACGCAGCTGTCGCGCCACCGTTTGCAGCGGCGGCAGATAGCGCTCTGCCATCGTCTCCGGCGTGACCTGGGCTGCCGGGGCGCCGATGTTCAGCGCCGCAACCACCTTGCCACGCGCATTCGAGAGCGGCACGGCAATGGAACGTAGCCCGAGCTCCAGCTCCTGGTCGATCACTGCAAAGCCCTGGCGTCGCACCCGCTCAATCTCGTCCATAAGCACGTCAGGCTCTGTGCGGGTGAAGGGGGTGTAGGCGCGCCGATCGCTTGCCTCGATCAGTTGGCGGGCTTCATCGCCAGCAAGGGCGGCCAGCAGAACGCGGCCCATGGAGGCGCAATAGGCGGGAAGGCGGCTGCCGGGCATGAGGTTGATCGACATCACCCTCCGTTGCGAAGCGCGCGCCACATAGACCACTTCCGCCCCGTCCAGCACGCTTGCGGATGCGCTCTGCCCCACCTCTTCCGACAGGCGATCGAGGAAGGGCTGGATGATCTGCGGAAGCGGCGTGGCGGAAAGATAGGCATGGCCGAGGCGCAAGATGCGCGGCGTCAGCGAAAAGAACTTTCCGTCGTAGTCCGCATAGCCGAGTTCGGACAGCGTCAGCAGGCAGCGCCGGGCGGTGGCTCGATCTAGCCCCGTCACGCGCGCGACATCCGCAATGGACAGGCGAGGGCTTGAATCCGCAAAGGCTTCTATGACCCGCAGGCCTTTTGCAAAGCTCCCGATGAAATCCGTTTCCCGCATGTGCGCCTCCTGTGGCATCAGATATTGTGCGCTATATGAACAAAAGTCAAATAACGCACAAAAAAGTTGACGGCTGGCAACCGGCGGGCGCTAACTGCACCTCAGCAAAAACTCCGGGAGAGAGCCCCTATGGACAAGACAATCGGAAGCACGGCCGAAGCCGTCTCCGGCATTTTCGATGGCGCAACCATCATGATCGGCGGCTTCGGCGGATCCGGCGCACCGATCGAGCTCATCCACGCATTGATCGATCGGGGCGTGAAAAACCTCACCGTCATCAACAACAATGCCGGCAATGGCCGCATCGGCATTGCCGCCATGATCGATGCGGGCATGGTCAAAAAGATGATCTGCTCCTTCCCGCGCTCTTCCGATCCGCGCGCTTTCACCGATCGTTATCTCGCCGGCGAAATCGAACTGGAACTGGTGCCGCAGGGGACGCTTGCCGAACGCATCCGCGCCGGCGGCGCCGGCATTCCGGCCTTCTATACGCCGACCGCTTACGGAACCGAACTTGCCAACGGCAAGGTGATCGCCGAATTCGACGGCCGGCCCTATGTGCAGGAGCGCTGGCTGAAAGCAGATTTCGCCATCGTCAAGGCGGAACTCGGCGATACCCACGGCAACCTCACCTACAACAAGGCCGGCCGCAATTTTAATCCGCTGATGTGCATGGCCGCCAAGACCACCATTGCCCAGGTGACGACAATCCTGCCCCCCGGCGGCATTGATCCGGAAGCGGTCATCACGCCCGGCATTTTCGTGAACGGCGTCGTGGAAGTCGCCGACCCGCAACAGGAAGAAGTCCTCATCCGCGCCGGAGTGGCCTACGCATGACCGATAGCAGCACGCTCAACACCCGCGACGACCTGAAGCTCACGAACGCGCAGATCGCCTGGCGCGCAGCCCAGGATATTGCCGATGGCGCCTATGTGAACCTTGGCATCGGCTTTCCCGAAATGGTGGCGCGCTACCAGCCGCCGGGTCGCGAGGCGATCTTCCACACCGAAAACGGCATCCTGAATTTTGGCGAGCCGCCGCCGGAAGGGGAGGAGGACTGGAACCTCATCAATGCCGGCAAGAAGGCGGTAACGCTGAAGCCGGGTGCGTCCTTCTTCCACCACGCCGACAGTTTCGCCATGGTGCGCGGCGGCCATCTGGATGTCGCCATTCTCGGCGCCTATCAGGTGGCGCAGAACGGCGATCTCGCCAATTGGCGCGTCGGTTCCAAGGGCGTACCCGCCGTCGGTGGCGCCATGGATCTGGTGCATGGCGCAAAGCAGGTCTTCGTCATCACGGAGCATATGACGAAGGACGGCAAGCCCAAGCTGGTGGAGACCTGCACCTTTCCGCTGACGGGCGTCGGCTGCATCACCCGCGTCTATACCAGCCATGCGGTGATCGATATCCGCGCCGGGCATTTCGTCCTGCGCGAGATGCGCCCGGGCATGACGCTGGATGAGTTGCAGGCGATGACCGGCGCGCCGCTGCATACCGATGGCGATGTGGCCGACCTGATCGTGCCGACACTCTGAGCGTCTGCGGCGAAATCGCCGCTGGCCGAAATTGTTTTATGCTTTAAGCATATCAGCAAGGGGCGAACCGCGCTGCGGCTCGGCACGCCATGCCTGAGGGAGATTGACATGACTGACGCCTATATCTGCGATTACATCCGCACCCCCATCGGCCGCTTCGGCGGTGCCCTGTCGTCCGTGCGCGCCGATGATCTCGGCGCGGTGCCGCTGAAGGCGCTCATGGAGCGCAACAGTTCCGTCGACTGGGAAGCCGTCGATGACGTAATCTATGGCTGCGCCAACCAGGCGGGCGAGGACAACCGCAATGTCGCGCGCATGTCTCTCCTGCTCGCCGGCCTGCCGGTCTCGGTCACCGGCACCACGATCAACCGGCTGTGCGGTTCGGGCATGGACGCCGTCATTGCCGCGGCCCGCGCCATCAAGGCCGGCGAAGCAGAGCTGATGATTGCCGGCGGCGTGGAAAGCATGAGCCGCGCGCCCTTCGTCATGCCGAAGGCCGAGACCGCCTTTTCGCGCGCGGCCGAAATCTATGACACGACGATCGGCTGGCGCTTCATCAACCCGCTGATGAAGAAACAGTATGGCGTCGATTCGATGCCGGAGACGGGCGAAAATGTCGCGGCCGATTTCCATGTGAGCCGCGAGGATCAGGACGCCTTTGCCGTGCGCAGCCAGAACAAGGCATCGGCGGCGCAGGCCAATGGTCGCCTTACCAAGGAAATCGTCTCCGTAACGATTCCACAGCGCAAGGGCGATCCGATTGTCGTGGAGAAGGACGAGCATCCCCGCGCCACCACCATCGAAGCGCTCGCCAAGCTCCCCACGCCGTTTCGCAAGGATGGCGGCACGGTGACGGCCGGCAATGCATCCGGCGTCAACGACGGCGCGGCAGCGCTCATCATTGCCTCCGCGGCGGCTGCGAAAAAATATGGCCTGACACCGATTGCCCGCATCCTCGGCGGTGCAACGGCCGGTGTTCCGCCACGCATCATGGGCATTGGCCCGGCACCCGCCAGCCAGAAACTGCTCGACCGGTTGGGTCTGACCCAGGACCAGCTCGATGTGATCGAGCTCAACGAGGCCTTTGCAAGCCAGGGCCTTGCCACGCTTCGTCAGCTGGGCATTGCCGATGATGATGCCCGCGTCAACCGCAATGGCGGCGCCATTGCCCTTGGCCACCCGCTTGGCATGTCGGGCGCCCGCATCACCGGCACGGCAGCGCTCGAACTTCAGGAGACCGGCGGCCGCTACGCGCTGTCGACCATGTGCATCGGCGTCGGGCAGGGCATCGCCGTGGTGCTGGAACGGGCCTGATGCTCTCGCGCTCTCTCCTTGACTATCGCCAGGGAGAGAGAACGTCGGCAATGACTTACGTTGTCGACCGGTAACCGCGCCGGCGCTTGGCGGAAACCAGCCGATCCATGGCCTCTGCCGCCGCGGTCCAATCATCAAAAACCTGCTGGCGGTCGCGCCCGAGCGTACCGATACGACCCCAGCTGCGGGTGAGGCAGATTTCGCCGAACAGATCGACCTCGATGGCAACATGATAGAACCGTGCCATGTTGCGGGTCGGGTCAATGCGATGGGCCAGATGCACGTGAAATCGTTGTTCTGTCATGGCCGCCACTGTGGCGAACGCTTCGGATACCGTCCAACGCATGTTTGGAATCGATTGGGCGTGATTGATTCACGTCGTTGATCGGTGGGGAGGGGCTTTCAGCGCAGAAGGTCGATCAGCTGGTTATAGAGGCCGCTCATCGGTTGCTCGACCTCCTGTTTCGGCGTCAGCCCTGCGTCAAATCCTGCAGCCTGAAAGCGGTCGATCAGCGCGCCATCGCGGCTGATCACGGAAAAGGGCACCGCGCGCGAGGCGTCCGGCCCGGTGACGATGGCCGCCGGCTGGTGATCGCCGATGACGAGAAACACCGCATCCTCGCCGTGGCGCGCAATATAGCTCGACAGCGCCTGCAGGCTGTAATCGATGGTTTCGATATATTGCCGGCGCACCCGCTCCGGATTGGCCCAGACAACCGCTGGCGGATCGCCGCTCGTCGCCTGCGCATCGAACACGCTCCCGTCGCCAATCGCGTCCCAGTCGACCATCGAGGCGACCGGCGTCCAGGGTGCGTGCGAGGAAATCAGCGCCATTTCCACCATCGCCGGCTTTCGCGGCTTTTTCGCCCGCACCATGGTCTGCAGCGCCGACAGCGTGTACTGGTCGGGCATGGTGATCCAGTTGAATGGCTTTCCGCGGTAGCCGAGATCCTTGGCGGCGAGGATCCGGTCATAGCCGTAATAGGCGGCCTCCGGCCAGTCCATGGTAATGGCCGGCATCACCGCCACGGCCTCCCAGCCGGCATCGGCAAACAGCCGGTTGAGGCTTGGGCGCTCGCTTGCCATCAGCCGGTCATAGCGGGCCTGGCTGTCGATCTGAAGGCCGGACAGAAACGTGCCATGGGCAAGCCAGCTGAGGCCGCCAACAGTGGGCGAGGTGATCCAGCGGCTGGCAGACTGAAAGCCGGCGCGGCCGAGTTCTTTCTCCATCGCGGCAAGGCGCGGAGCAGTGACGGGTGCATAGCGCGGATCCTCCACAGCACTGCGACCATAGGATTCGACAAAGACGAGGATGACATCGCGCCCGGCGACCGCCTGAAACAGCTGGCTATTTCCCGCAGATGCGCGGCCTGCCTTTTCACCGTCCGCCAATTGCTGTTCGAAAAGCCGGAGGTCACGGGCCGCCGCAATGCCAAGCGTCACGCGCGCGCCAAGATAACGTCCCGCATCCGCCGTCACCGGCAGGGTCCCGGGACGGAGGCTCGTTGTGGCAAGGAGAAGCGCGCTGACGGCAAGGAGGCCCGCCGAGAGCCCGGCCCGCCGGCCGGTCATCCGGCCAACAGGGGCCAATCGGCGGATCGCGGAAAAAGTGAGCCCGAGCACGCCCGCCAGCAGAAGGACGATCCCGAGCAATGAGAGACATGCGGCAAGGAAGCCAAGGTTGCCGGAGGCGATGTTCCAGCCGTCGCCCAGCATCTTCACGTCGAGATAGGGGTTGAACGGCCGCTGAAAGGCGGCCTGGGTGCCGATATCGGCAAGCTTCAGGAACAGCATCACGCCGCAGACGAGCGTCAGGAGAAAGGCCAGCAGCCGGTTCAGCCGGTCGCGCGCCATGATCAGCACCGCAAGAAGGGCCGGCACTTCCAGCGGCAGCCGCAGAAAGGCGGCCGGCGTCATGGCATCCGGGTGATCGGGCATGTTGAGCACCACAAGCGTGATGGCGCAGAAGATGAAGCCCGCGACGACCGCCTGTCTGAGACGGGCCGGGGGAGGGGAGGGCGCGGAAGATGACGCAGAAGGAACAAGCGGCGGGGGAGGGGAGGGCTGGGTCATGAGGGCAATCCGGAGGCGAAGCCTCTCCGTAGCAACAACGGACACGGCATCGCCCTACCCTCGCTCAAGACAGGCGTGCGATGGCCTGAAGCGGGCAGCGGGAGGAGGACCCGCAAAGATGTGCGATGCAGACCTCTGCCGAAAATGGCATGCCGGCTGAAAAGCGGGTAGGAGACATTTTGCTCCAAACCAGGAAAGGCTGGCGCTTGAACCTTCTGCGGACCCTTGCAACGCCTATTGCGCTCGCTTGTCTTGCGCTTCTCGTCTGGTGGCTGAAGCCGCAGGACATTCTGGCGGCGCTGTCGAATGTCTCTCTCCTGCATGTGATTGTCGGGCTCTTGCTGGTGGAGGGGCAGATCATCCTGTCTGGCCTGCGCTGGCGGTTCACCGCCGGCAGGCTCGGGCAGGAGATGACGCTTTCCCATGCGATCGGCGAATATTACGTGGCAAGCGCAGTCAATCAGGTCGCCCCGGGCGGCATGGCGGGCGATGTGCTGCGCGCCTATCGCAGCGCAGATGGCGAGGCCGGCGGCTGGCAGCGTTCGGCAAAGGCCGTGTTCTTCGAGCGGCTGTCGGGGCAGTTCGCCTTCATCGTGATTTGCCTGCCGGGGCTGGTGTTCTGGCCGCTGTTGATCGGCGGCAACCTGATGACCGGCAAAGGCCTGCTGGTGGCGGGCGCAGTGTTCGCCGGGCTTTGCGTCGGTGTGGTTTTGCTGATGCGCCGGTTCAAGGGGCTGGCGGCAGAGTTCGGCCAGGTGTTTCTGGCGCGCGGCGCCTTTGTCGTGCAGGGCGGCCTCAGCCTGCTGGTGGTTCTCGGCTATGTGGCGCTGTTCCTGCTCGCGGCTGATGCGGTGGGTGCGCCCTTGCCGCTGGCCGGTGCCTTCACCGTCGTTCCGCTCTGTCTGGCGGCCATGCTGATCCCGACCGGGCTTGGTGGCTGGGGCACGCGCGAGGCGGCAGCGGCAGCCCTCTGGCCGCTGATCGGTCTTGCCAGTGCAGACGGCGTTTCGGCAAGTCTCGTTTACGGCGCGCTTGCCATGGCCGGCGCCTCTCCGGGCTTTCTGGTCATGGCCTTTTCGCGACGCGGTGGAAAAACCGTCGAAAAATCCGGCTGACAGCGGCATGACCGCCTGTCTCACGTCGCATCCACCTTGCGCCGCATCAGCGCCAGAACATCGACACCGAAGGAATAGGTCAGCGCCGCCAGCGCCCCGCCGCAGATCCAGGCCGACAGCGGCGCTGTCACCTGCGGCACCAGCACCAGGCAAAGGGCCGCTCCCTGCACCACGCAGACCGTCTTTCGGCGCAGCGACGGCGAAAGCTCGGCGCGCAGCGCCGGCAAAAACCACTGCGCCAGCACAAACAGGTAGCGCATCAGCCCGATCAGGACGACCCAGGCGCCGGCCTTGCCGAGCACGAGGGCCGCAACCGACAGGATGAGGATAAGGGCCGCATCCACCTCCATGTCGAAGCGGGCGCCGAGCGCCGACTGCTGGCGGAACCGGCGCGCCAGATAGCCATCGACACCATCGAGCGCCAGCGCAGAGAGGACGGCAGCCACCATCCACCAGATCATCGCATCGAGATGAGGCCCCCCAAAACTTTGAGAAAATAGAACCGTTGCCGCAACAAAGCTCACGATACCGGCGCGCAAGGCCGTGACAAGATTGGCGTAGCCGAACCGAAGATGGCGGTGGAACGGCAGGCCATGCACGACAGCGGCGAAGATGCCGGCGAGAAGAATGCCGGCAATGATCGGCACATGGATCTCCAGCGGCAGGTGGCTTGCCGCCATCGCCCAGCTGGCAATCGAGGCCAGATAGACGACGCAGAGCACTTTCAAGGTATTGAGAAGCAGCGGATCGTGGCTGAAGAAAGCCGGCCGCAGGCGCGACGCAAAGCCTGCGCCGTGCCTTTCATCGTGGATGGACATGACAAGCCTCCCGCCTTGCGCCTTATTCTGCGGCAACCAGCGTTTCGAGGTCCAGCATATGCCCGGCACGCAGGGTCTTTGTGCGCAGGTAGTTTTGGTTTTCCACTGTTACGCGGCCGAGAACGGGCGTGCGGGCATGAACGGTGATGCCGCCGGCCTGAAGGGCTGCGATCTTCGTCGGATTGTTGGTGTAGACCACCACCTCGCCGATGCCGAGAAGCCGCAGCATGGCAACGGCCGCCTCATAGCGGCGGTGATCCTGCCCGAAACCCAGTTCCGCATCGGCATCGATCGTGTCGAGGCCGAGATGCTGGTAGCCATAGGCGCGCATCTTGGCGCCGATGCCTGTGCCGCGACCTTCCTGGTCGAGATAGACCAGCACGCCGCCGCCGGCCTGCTGCAAAAGCTCAAGACCGTTGCGCAGCTGGTCGCCGCAATCGCATTTCAGCGAGCCGCAGAGATCCCCGGTGATGCAGGAGGAATGGATGCGGATCGGCACCGGCTTTGAAACATCCGGCTTGCCGACGACGATCGCCACCTGATCCTTCTGCGCCACGCCACCGCGAAACACGACAAAATCGGCATCGCCGAAATCCTTGAGAGGCACGCGGGTGCGCGCCACCTTCTGGAAGGTTTCGCGCGCCGGACGCAGATTCGAAAGCTCGGACGCATGAAGACCGCAGCAGCCATCGAAACGGTCTTCAAGGCCGGTCACGTCGGCGCAGATCATCGCCGGAAGGAGAAGGGCCACGCTTGCAAGCTCAGCCGACTGCGACAACAGCGCATCGGCCGGACGGCAGGTGCGCGGCACCTCGGCATCGAGCGCATAGGAAAGGCGGGAGGCCTGCTCGAAATTCAGGCCGGCAAGCGGCACGGCCACATCATGATTGGTTTTCAAGCCCAGCCGGCGTGCGCGCTCGCGGGTCAGCAGCAGGTCGTGCGCATTGTGCACGGTTGCGGCAAACTGGTCGTAGACGGCAGGCGAGGCCGCATCCAGCGCCAGCACGGCAAGCTTGCGGTGGTCATCCGAAAACAGAACAGGCCGGCCATAACGCAATTCCGAGACGGCGCGCTCAACGGCGATGGCGGGATTGGAAAAGTGTTTCGAGAATGGGCTCTCTGCGGTCATGCTGGCCTCCTTGTGTCCTTAGGTGGCGCTACGCCCTTCAAAAGACAACGGATCGCCGGCTATTATAAATTAAAATTGATGCATCTCGCGCGCGCCTTTTCGAAAACCTGCCTTAGATACAGGCAGAATGTGGCACAGCGCAGGAGAACATCGGAATGGGCCTTTCGACAGCAGGCGCCGGCCGGGAGTGTAACGACACGGCACGAGCGCTCTGGTTCGAGGCGCCCGGTCGCTGTGCCGTGCGCGAGGAGCCGCTTCCGCCAACGCAAGGCCATGAGGCTCGGGTGAAGGCGCTCTTCAGCGGCATCAGCCGCGGCACCGAATCCACCGTCTTCAAGGGCCTCGTGCCGGACAGCGAGCGCGAGCGCATGCGTGGTCCCCATATGGGCGGCGAGTTTCCGTTTCCGGTCAAATATGGATACGCCCTGGTGGGCCTTGTGGAAGAGGGGCCGGAAACGCTTGCCGGCAAAACCGTCTTTGCGCTCTATCCGCATCAGGATCGGCTCAACATCGATGCCGCCATGGTGACGCCGCTTCCGCCGGGCCTGCCGGCGGAGCGGGCGGTGCTGACGGCCAATATGGAAACCGCGCTCAACATCGTCTGGGATGCGCTGATCCAGCCCGGAGACCGGGTCGCTGTGTTCGGGGCAGGCGTCGTCGGAACGCTTACCGCCTATTTGAGCAGCCGGATTGCCGGCACAGAAACGCTACTGATCGACCGCGATCCAGAGCGGGCGGCGCTTGCCAGCGCGCTCGGGCTGGATTTTGCGCCAGGCGATGGCGTTGCAGGCGAGTTCGATGTGCTGATCAATGCGTCCGGCGCACCGGCTGCACTGGCGCAGGCAATCGCGCTTGCCGGCATCGAGGCCCGCATCGTCGAGGCCAGCTGGTATGGCGAGCGGCGGGTCACCGTGCCGCTCGGCGGCGCCTTTCATTCGCGCCGGCTGTCCATCGTCTCCTCGCAGGTCGGCAGCGTTCCGCCGCATCGCCGCGCCCGCTGGACCTTCAAGCGTCGGCTTGAGAAGGCCATGGACCTTCTGCAGGATGCACGGCTAGACGCCCTGATCTCCGGCGAAACCGCCTTTGATGATCTGCAGGCGGCCTATCCGCGTATCCTTGATGCAACCGATACGCTCTGCCACCGCGTCCGCTACACCTAAACGCTTTCACCCGCACGCCTTTACCCCATAGAGCCCGAAGGAAGGACCAAGAGTTTCATGTTCGCAGTCGAAGTCAGAGACCACATCATGATCGCCCACAGCCTGAAGCGGCCGGTTTTCGGCCCCGCCCAGGGCATGCATGGCGCAACCTTCGTGGTGGATGCCGCCTTCTTCACCAAGGACGTCGACGAGGACGGGCTGGCCGTCGATATCGGTCTTGCCACACAGGTTCTGTCGGAGGTGCTAAAGCCGCTCAACTACCAGAACCTCGATGAGCTGGAGGTGTTCAAGGGCCGCATTTCGACCACCGAAGTGATTGCCAAGCATATCTTCGATGCCTTGAAGCAGGCGGTTGCGGACAACAAGCTCGGCCCCGGCAGCGCCCGCATCTGCCGCCTTCGCGTGCTGCTCAATGAGAGCCATATGGCGCGCGGCTGGTACGAGGCCGATCTTTGAGCGGGCGCCTCGTGCTTGCCTATCCCGGCCGGCTTGAAACCAGCACCGGCGGCTATGCCTATGACCGCCGCCTGATCGAGGGGCTGCGCTGCGCCGGATGGACCGTCGAGACGCTGGGTCTCGGCGATGGCTTTCCGAACCCGTCCGCGGAACAGCTTCAGGAAGCGGAAGCCCGGCTCGATGCCTTGCCAGACGAGACACTGGTGATGATCGATGGGCTCGCCTTCGGCGTCATGGATCGGTGGGCTGAACGCTCTGCCGCACGGTTGCGGGTGGTGGCGCTGGTGCATCATCCGCTGGCGCTTGAAACGGGCCTGACACCGGTGCAGCAGGCAACTTTCCAGCAGGTGGAAATGCGCGCGCTGTCCCATGTCCGCCATATCGTCGTGACATCCCCCGCAACCGCGCGCGGCCTCACCGCGCATTACGGTGTGGCCGAGGAGAAGATCACGGTGGCGCTTCCCGGCACCGAGCGGGCGCCGGTTGCCAAGGGCAATAATGTGCCGCCGCATATTCTGACGGTTGGCACGCTCACCCGCCGCAAGGGGCATGACGTTCTCTTGAAGGCGCTCGACCGCGTGCGCGATCTCGCCTGGCACGCCACCATTGTCGGCAGCCGCGATCTCGATCCGGTCACCACCGCCGAATTGGAAATGCTGCGCCACCAGCTGAAGCTCACCGACCGCGTGACCTTTGCCGGCGAGCGGGCGGATGTGCGGCTGACGATGAGTGAAGCAGATATCTTCGCGCTTGCCAGCCGCTACGAGGGCTATGGCATGGTGTTTGCCGAGGCGCTGTCGCAAGGGCTGCCGGTGGTTGCATGCCTTGCGGGTGCCATTCCCGACGTCGTGCCGAAATCGGCAGGGCTTCTGGTGGCGGTGGATGATGTGGAGGCTTTTGCCGCCGCGCTGCGCCGGCTTCTGACTTCTTCTGCCGAACGGCGAAAATTTGCCGATGCGGCCTTCATTGCGGGCTTAAATTTGCCGGGCTGGCCAGATACGGCCGCAATTGTCTCTTCTGCCCTCCACCGCCTTTCCTGAAAGGAACTCCATGAGCGGCTTCGATGCGAAATGGCTTCGCCTGCGCGAGCCTGTCGATGGTCTGGCGCGCGACGTAGCGCTGGTCGATGCCTTCAGCCGTTACGTCGCAGACCGTGCGCCGCCGGCAACCGTACTCGATATCGGCTGCGGCACCGGCTCCACCTATCGCAGCCTGTCGCAGCACCTGCCCGCAGGCACGAACTGGCGGCTTCTGGATTATGATCCTTCCCTGCTTGCGGCCGCCGAAAAGCAGCTGGGGACGGACGGAATCGAATTTGTCCGCCACGACCTCAACCAGCCGGACGGCATGCCGCTCGATGGCGTGGCGATCGTCACCGCCTCCGCCTTCTTCGATCTCGGCTCCGCCGCCTTCTGCGACCGGCTTCTCGGCGTGCTTGCAGCGCGGCGCATCGGGCTCTATGCGGCCTTGAACTACGACGGGCGCGTGGAATGGCAGCGCCCGCATCCGCTCGATCAGCGCGTGGTGGCCGATTTCAACCGCCATCAGCTGACGGACAAGGGGCTGGGGCCGGCGCTTGGACCGAACGCGACCGAGCACCTGCGGACAAAGCTCGATGCTCTTTCCTATGACGTTTCGATTGCGCCGAGCGTCTGGCGGATCGGCCGCGACGAGGCGGATCTTCACATCGCCTTCCTGCGCGGTCTGGTCGATCCGGTGCTGGAGATCGGCACGCTGCAGCCGGAAGAAATCGGCGAATGGATGGCGTTCAGGCTAGCCTATGTCCGGGGAGAGCGGGGCGGATGTGAGGTCGGCCACCACGACCTTCTGGCGCTGCCGCGAGACTGAGGCATCCCTTGAGCGCGGCGTCAGCTCGCAATCGAACAGGATGTCGCTGCCGAGGCTGAATACCCGGGCGGCCGGTCGCTGCGCCTGCGAGAGCGCATCGATCGGCGGCAGCGATATACCCGAGGGGCCGGAGCCGATGATGAGCGGGGCAATCGACACATGCAGCCGGTCGACAAGCCCCTGGTCGATGAAACGCGAGATGGTGCGTGCGCCGCCTTCGACCAGGATGCGCTCCAACCCACGCGCAGACAGCGCATCCAGGATGGCATGCGGACAAAGCCCTGCCGGCGATTGCGCAAGCCGGATCACCTGCGCGCGGTAGCGACGCTCCGGCGCCTCCTTCGACTGGATGAGGATGACGGGGGCGCCGCCGTCATGAAACAGGCCTTCCTCCCCCGATAGCTCGGCCCGGCAGTCGATGACGACGCGCACCGGATCAGGACCCTTCACCTCGCGCACGGACAGCCGCGGATTATCCGCCTTGACCGTCCCGACGCCGACGATGACCGCCTCCACCAGCGCGCGGCAGCGGTGGAGATGGGCAAGACCGTCGGGACCGGAAATATCGCGCGCATCGCCTGAAATCGTTGCCACCCGCCCATCGAGCGACTGGCCGACCTGCGCCAGCACGAAACGGCCGCGGGCAGCGGCAATCGGCCCATAGAGCTGCAGCCCGGGTTCTTCAAATGGGGTCGGACGATGCCGGCCGTCACTGAGGCCGAGCAGGCGTGTCCAGAGCGGTTCGGTCATCTTGATGCTGCGCATGTCTTTGAAGTGTCCGCCGGCTTGATGGTCACAGGATACGGGTGAGCGTTTCGTCGCGGCGGATAATATGATGGAATAAAACCGCCCCGAGATGCAACGCGATGAGACCGAAAAGGATCCATGCGCTGACGCTGTGGATGGCGGAAAACCAGGGCGCGATGGCAGGCGCTTTACCGATCGGGCTCCAGATCGGCACGATGTTGAACCAGCGCAGCGGAAAGCCATGCGCATTGGTTGCCAGAAATCCGCTGAGTGGCATGACCACCAGAGCGCAATACAGGAGGCCGTGCACGAGCCGGCTCGCCCATCCCTCCACGCCGGCGGCAGGGGAGGGGAGGGACGACGAGGCAGTGAGCCGCGTGCCGATGCGCACCAGCATCAGCCACAGCACGATGAAGCCGAGGCTTTCATGCAGCAGGTAGAAGTCGAGCTTCACATCCTCGCGGGTAAACTTGATCACCATGCCGAGCGGCCAGACAACGGCCACGAGGGCCGCCACCAGCCAGTGCACCACGCGCATCGCCGCCGGATAGCGCACCTCTCGCCCCGTCCGTGTCATCGGCGCCTCCCCCTCTTCCATCACCCTCTGGTCCTGTCGGGGGAGGTTACGCGATTTCGAACGAAAAGGATGGCTGATATTCGATCAACTCGCCGCGAGGGGCAAGCGGTGCTAGCGATCCACGGGGCGAGGGCGGCCGCTTTCGTCCAGCGCCACCATGACGAAACTCGCCTCCGTCACCTTCTGGCGGGTTTCGGAGAACTGCCGGCGAACCCAGCATTCCACCGACAACGTCATGGAGGTGCGCCCGACATGGGTGACGGTCGAATAGATGCAGAGCGTATCGCCCACCTTCACCGGCTGGCGGAAGATCATTTCGCGCACGGCGGCCGTTACCGTGCGCCCGCGTGCGCGCTCGGAGGAGGCAATGCCGGCAGCGGCATCCATCTGCGCCATCACCCAGCCGCCAAAGATATCGCCGGCCGGATTGGCATCGGCGGGCATGGCAAGGGTGCGCAGTGTCAGGTCGCCCTTGGGACCATCGGAAAGGTCGTCCGGCTTCGTCGTCATGGTATCGTCATTCTCCATTGTGCAATGCACAACAGATGGACGCGCACCGTCAGACCTTCAAGCGATGTTCCTGCATGGCGGTATTGCAGGATGTCATAGCCGTGTCAGATCCGTCGGGCGGTTCTGCAGGATGGCCTCCATCGAAAAGAAACCGGTGACGGTGGAGAAATCGAAATCCGTGATCAGCTTCTGGTAGAAGGCATCATAGCCGCGCATGCCGGGGGCAACGACCTTCAGCAGATAATCCCAATCGCCGCCGATGCGGTAGAAATCCACCACCTCGGGCAGTTTTTCCACGTGGCGGCGAAAGCTTTCCGACCATTCCTTCGAGTGGTGGCGGGTGCGGATCATCACAAACACGGTGAGATCGAGCCCCAGCGCCGGCAGATCCACCGCCGCCTGCGCGCCCTTCAGCACGCCTGCCTCCTCGAGCCGCTGCAGGCGCCGCCAGCAGGCGTTTTGCGACAGCCCGACCTTTTCCGCAAGTTCACGCTGCGACAGCGAACCGTCGCGCTGCAGGAAGGTCAGGATGCGCCGATCGATTGCGTCGATTTTCTGATTTTCTTCGATCATATGACCCGCCATTGCCCTTAATTCGGCAAAGATAGGAGATGAAACCACCACCGCGCAATAGCTATCCTCAACAAATCAGAAAGAACGGGGATCAGGTGATGGCGCAGGCAGCAGGACAGACGACGGACAGGCTTCAACGGTTTCGGGACACGCTCGGCCATGGCGACAACCTGGACATGCTGCGCGACGGGCTGATCGGCCGCGATGCTATGATCGACGGCCCATTCGGGCCGAAGCCGCTGGTCTATGCCGATTACGTCGCCTCCGGGCGGGCGCTGATGCCGGTGGAACGCTTCATCCTGGAAGACGTCCTGCCGTTTTACGCCAACAGCCACACCGAAGCCTCCTTCTGCGGCGGCATGATGACCCGGATGCGGCGCGAGGCGAGGGCGACGATCGCAAGGCTCTGCGGCGCGACTAAGGAGCATGCGGTGATCTTTGCCGGCTCCGGCGCCACCGCCGGCCTCAACCGGCTGGTCGCCCTTTTTGGCGCGACGTTACCGCGCACGCGCGTCATCATCGGACCCTATGAGCATCATTCCAACATCCTGCCCTGGCGCGAAAGCGGCGCCGACATCGTCGAACTGTCGGAGGCTGAAGAGGGTGGTCCGGATCTTGAGGAACTGGATGCGGTTCTTGATGCCTCGCACGATTTTTCGCAGGTGATCTGCTCCTTCTCTGCCGCCTCGAACGTCACCGGCATCGTCACCGATGTGGCCGCCGTCACCCGGCGGGCAAAGCAGGCGGGCGCCAAGATCATCTGGGATTACGCCGGCGCCGGCCCCTACCTGCCGATTGCCATGACGCCGGACAAGGGGGCAGAGATCGACGCGATTGTCGTCTCGCCGCACAAGTTCATCGGCGGGCCGGGCGCCTCCGGCGTGCTGATCGTCCGGCGCGATGCCGTCGTCATCGACAAGCCGAGTTGGAGCGGCGGCGGCACGGTGAAATTCGTCTCGTCCACCGGCCACGACTATTCAGAAAGCCTTGAAGCGCGCGAGGAAGCCGGCACGCCGAATGTGATCGGCGATATTCGCGCGGGCCTTGCCTTCCTGGTCAAGGACGCGATCGGCGAAAGCCTCATGACGGAGCGCAACCGGACTCTCACGCAACGGGCGCTGGCGGCCTGGAAGGACCACCCGCGCATTGAGCTTCTTGGCAACCTCTCGGCAGACCGGCTGCCGATCCTGTCGTTTCGCATCCGCGATGGCAAGGACGGCTTCCTGCACCAGCAGCTGGTCACCCGCATGCTATCGGACCGCTTCGGAATCCAGGCCCGCGGCGGCTGCGCCTGCGCCGGCCCCTATGTGCATCGGCTGCTCGAGATCAGCGAAAGCCAGTCCGCACTCTTGCGTACCGCCATCCTTGCCGGCCACGAAATGGAAAAGCCCGGCTTCACCCGGCTGAACTTTTCCGTGCTGCTGAGCGAGGACAAGGTGGATTACATCCTCAAAAGCGTCAGCGCGCTTGCCTTCGATGCCACCGAGTTTTGCGGAAGCTACGCCTTCGACCCGGCCCGCGCGATCTTTTATCCAGAGGCGGCGTGAGGGGAAAGGGCTTGAAGTTGTGGCGGCGCCCGATCCGTTTCTCTCATGCGTGAAGAGAACCGGGCATTGTCGGGAATGAACGCGCGCGATGCCGCAGAGGCATCAGAGGCGCTGTTCTTTATGAACACATTTAGTATCGGGGCCAAGGATGATGAACCAGGCTGAGGTTCCGAGAGCGCGCGCTCCATCAGCCCTGGTACCGCCTCACGAACCCGTTTTCGAAAACGTAAAATGCTTGTGCAGGAAATAGCTGGTGACGATGGGGCTTAGGACCCCGATGACATGGGCGATCGTTTCACTGTACGCCTGAACGCCGAGAGCGGGGAGCACGAATTGCGCAAGCACAAGGCTCACCGCCCACACCTGCACAAATGCGACGGCATTGACGAGGCAGAAGCGCAGGTATTCATGATGGACCCGCTGACCTGTCTTTTCAAACACCAGCAATTTCATCAGGGTAAAAGCCGTCACCATTCCCAACAGGAAGGCGATCGCGATGGCGACCGAATAGGGAAAGATCTGCGAGAGTGCCAGCCTCGACAGGATGTTCACCCCGGCGGCAAGACCACCGGAAAAGGCAAACCGGATGAACGGGCTCGACAGCACCCTCTTCAGAGCGGTGTTCATCGCGCGATGGCTTCCGCCATCATGCGCCCATAACGGACGCTTTCCGATATGCCCCGATCCTCCGGGTAATAATAGCAGGTATCTGCAATCTGAAGACCGGTGATCGGCGTCTGGATCGGCGGCAGTTTGTCGAGAAACCCCGGTTCGCAGACCGGCTGCGCATATTTCAGGCGCCCGACCTTTGCATCGATCAAATCGCTTTCGGTGATCTGCGGATTGACCTTTCGGATGTAGGAAAAGGCCTCCTTGACAAACTGCTCGTCGCTCCACTGCCATTTCGCCTGCGTGGTCGGCATATAATAAGGCACGTACACCACGGTCTCATCCACCGGCCGCAGGTTGGAAAACTGGATCAGGCCCGGAATGTCGATCTCGTCATCGACGATATTGATCCAGAAATGCTTGCTGATCGACTTTTTGAGACGGAAGATGAGGCACACGACACCAATGTTCTGGATGGCATCGTATTGCGCTTTCGAGGCCGCCGGCAGATCCGGTACCATGCTGGAAATCAGCGGGGTGGGCACGGTGGAAATGACCGCGTCACCGGCGAGAAAGCGCCCGCCGGCGATGACGCCGGTCACCTTGCCACCCTCGGTCTCGACCTTGTCGACCGATGTCGCCAGATGCATGCGCCCGCCTTTGGCGGTATAGGCACGGACCAGCGCGTCAACCAGGGTCTGGCTGCCGCCGTCGATATAGCCGAGTTCTTCCTGAAAGATGGACCGGCGCGAGTTGCCGATCCGGCGCACACGTGTCGCAATCCAGGAGGCGGACACCCTGTCGGCCAGCTCATAAAACTTCAGCTCCATCAGGCGCTTCCAGAGCGTCTGGTAGACCTCGTGCCCGGACCCCTTTTCCAGCCACTCGCGTGCGGTCTTATCCTCAATGGAGGCAAAGCTCGACGCTTTTGTCGTGAGGAACATCTGCAACCCGGTTCGGATCTTGGCGATCAGGCTGAGATGCGGAAAGCGCAACAGCGAAATCGGGTCGCCCCAGGGATGGATCTTGCCCTTCATGAAGTAGCCCATGGAGGTCGGCCGCCAGCGCATCTTGTCGCCAATGCCCAGTTCGTGCATCAGCGCAAAAGTGGGCTCGTCGGATCGGCAGACGAAATGGTAGAACCGCTCAATGGAAAGTCCGCCGAAATCGAAATGGGCTGCCATGCCGCCTGCAACACTATCAACCTCGACGAGATCGACCTCGTGGCCCAGTTGAGCGGCACGATGGGCTGCCGCCAGTCCCATCGCACCGGCGCCGATGACAATCACACGAACCATCGTATTCTCCTAAAAATCCAGCAGGATCTGGCTATAGCGCGGGTCGAGATAGCTCTCCGCAATGGCATCTTTCAACGGCGTCGCCTTGACGTTGAAGATGTCCGGCCAGTCGATCACCGGGAAGGTTTCCGGTATCACCAGCGCCTCAAGCTGGCTGGTGGTAAACGGCGGCTTGCTGCTGATCTTGGCATAGCAAAACAGCAGCCACCAGAACATCCGGTAGGGAATGTGAACGATGCGGGCTCTTGGCTTGACCGTCTCGTGGATCAGCCGGATCAGATCGCCGTAATAGGTCTGCTCGAGACCGGAAATGTCATAGGTGCCGACCGGTTTCGTGTGCAGCGCGGAGATGATGACATTGGCGAAATCGCCGACATAAAGCGGCTGGCGAACGAAGCGGCCGTCTCCCGGGATCGGGAAGACCGGCACGCGATCCATGAACCGTCGAAGCCAGCCGAGATGCTTGCGATCGAACCAGCCGAACATCAGCGTCGGGCGCAGAACGATGTGGGGAATGTCGGTGACGGTGTCAATGAAACGCTCCTGCGCGGTCTTGGAGCGCGTGTAGAAGTCATCAGCCTTGGAATGAACGACAGACGATGAAATATGGACGAAATAGGGTGTGGCGTGGCGACGCATCGCGTCCACGATCTTTTCGGTCGCCACGACATTGTTGGCAGTAAACTCCTGCTCGACCAGCCCGCCGATCTGCGCCTGGTTGAGCAAGACAGTCTGGGCGCCGGCAAAGGCATCCATCCACGGCCCCTCCACCGCAAGATCGGCTTCGATGACCTCGATTTCTGGATGCAGCCGGCGCAGCAATGCCGTGTTGGTCGGATGTTTGTCGATACCGACGATCTGCACGCCGGGCATACCCCTCAGCCGGGCAATGACGTTCTGGCCGACAAGCCCCGCGGCCCCGGTGATGACGATTCTGTGCATCAGATGTCCATTCGATTGAATATCACGCCTGGAAGAGTGCGGATAATCAGCATGATGTAGCGCCAGAAGCCGGGTGCGTAGGCAATCGAGCCACCGCGATAGGCGCGGGCATGGGTGATGGCGGCGATCTTCTCCGGTGTCGCCCAAAGAAGGCCCTTGCGGTTCATTCCCTCCGTCATCGGTGTGATGGTCGGGCCGGGCTTGATCAGCACGGCGCGCGGCCCCTTGTCGGCAAAGCGGTGGGCAATACCCTCCACAAGCGTCTCAAGGCCGGCCTTGGCCGCGCCGTAAATGAAGTTGGCGCGCCGGCCGCGGTCTCCCGCAACGGACCCGATGACCACGAGGCTGCCACGCCCCTGGCGCTCGAGGACAGAGGCGGTTGCAAGGCTCCAGGCGGCGGCTGAATTGAAGTTGACCTTCAGGATCTCGGCGGCCGCCACCAGATCGCGCTCGGCTGCGTGCTGGTCGCCGAGTATGCCATAGGCGATGAGGACATGATCAACGCCGCCGAGCTGCGTGATGAAACCAGACAGATGAGCCCCAACATCGGTTTCGGCCGCCAAATCATGGACCGCAATCTCGACCCGTTCAGCGCCGCGCACCTTCAGGTCGGCAGCCATCTGCGACAACCGGTTCTCGTCCCGGCCTACGAGAAGGAGGCTGGCGCCTTCCTTTGCATAGAGCCGGGCCGTGCATACTGCGATCGCCGACGTCGCACCCAGGATTATGACGCGCACTTTATATTCCTTCACATCTGTGACACGCGTTGCCAGAACAGGGAGCTGAACCCGCTGTCTACGTGTTTGGAGAACGCCTGCCAAGCGGGGTAACCGGCCTGAAACAGGCGCGCCGGCATTCGGCCGTCCTTGGCGGGATAAAGCCGCCCGCCAGCAGCCAGCACGATTTCATCCAGCCGCGCCATCAATCTTAATGTTTCCTCGCCCCGGTTGGGGAAATCCAGCGCCAGCGTCGTGCCCTCCATCGGAAAGGACAGGAGACCCGGCGAAAGTTCGTCGCCAAACGTCTTGAGGACCGCGAGAAACGATCCCTGGCCACTGGCCGAAATGGCCGCCAGCATCTCCTTCGTGGCGTCGTACTGAACCGACGGCGGCACGACCGACTGATACTGATACATGCCCTTCTTGCCATAAAGCCTGTTCCAGCGCCCGATCGAATCGAGCGGGTAGAAGAACGGATGTATCCCAACGCGGGCGGGACCACTCTTGCGCTTTCCGTTCCGGAAATAAGCGGCATTGAACGCGTTGATGGTGTGACGGTTCATGGCAAACTGCGGTGCATCGAGAGGCATGCTGAAGCGTGTATTGCCCCGGTCCGGCAAGGGCGAGCCGCTCTCAGAATGGTTTGCGCGCGAAAAGATGCCGCGCCCCAGCGATGGCCCTGCGGCCAGGCAGTCGATCCATGACACGGTATAGTCGAAGTTTCCCTCGCTTTCCCTGGCGAGGGCAAAAAACCCGTCGACCCCGTCGAAGGGAATGTTTTCGACATCCATCGATGCGCTGTCGATGGGAGTAAGCTCAAGTTCCACCCAGGTGATAAGGCCGGTGAGGCCCAGGCCCCCGATCGTCGCGGCAAACAGATCCGGATGCTCCGTCGGTGATAGTTGCAGCTCCTCCCCATTGGAACGCAACAGTCCCAGCAGCCGCACCCATCGACCGAAGGTCCCGTTCACATGGTGGTTCTTGCCATGGACGTCGTTGGCAACAGCGCCACCCAGTGTCACATAACGCGTTCCGGGCGTCACCGGCGGAAAGAAACCCCGGCGCACGAGCAGATCCAGGAGGGTGTGGAGCGGCAGGCCCGCCTCGGCGCGCAGAAGACGACGATCCGGATCGAAAGCGATGATCCGGTCAAGTCCGGTCATGTCGATCATGCCCCCTGCCGGATTGAGAACACTGTCACCGTACGATCGCCTCAGGCCCGTCGCGAGAAGAGCCAATCCCTGCTGACGACCGGTTGAGACGGTGGCGGTCAGCTGGTCGCGCCAGAACGGCCTCGCCACCGCATGGGCAGCCTGCACCACATTGCCCCAGGATCGGAAATCCTCTTCTCGAGCGAAATCCGTCATAGGGCGGCCAGAAATAACGCTACGACGACACCCCCCAGCCCGAGGCTGGAGCGATCGCGAATGGCGAAGCTGACGGGGTCATCGTTCATCTTTCCCCGGTGCGACAGGAACCAGATCCGGCCAAGCCAGATGGACAGAAAGACCGGAATGCCATTTAGAAATTCCGGATGTGCGTATGTCCTGCCAAGCATCATCTCCTGAAGGATGAAGATCATCAGCACGACCAGCGACGCAAGCGCGGCGGCGATACCGAGTGCCAGCGTCAAGGCGGCATCTTCAACCTCGTATCCGCGGCTCCTGATGCTGAAATCGCCGCTGAGCGCCGCCCGCACGATCTCCGTATGGCGCTTCGCGGTTGCCAGGGAAAAGAAGAAGAAGACGGCAAATGTCAGCAACCAGGCCGGACGCGAATCGGCAAGCAGGACCGTCCCCATAACCAGGCGGGTGGTAAAAAGCACGCCGATGATCAATGTGTCGAGCAGCGGGATACGCTTCAGCCCCAGCGAGTAAGCGCCGGTTATGACGAAATACGAGGCAAGGGCCGCGGCAAATTGCAAGGAGAGGATGGTCGCGGTGACAAAGCTCCCCACAAGCAGACATCCCGCAAGAAGGAACGCGGCCCGGATGGAAAGGCGACCGCTTGCGATTGCCCGGTTTCGCTTCGTCCAATGCTGTCGATCGGAATTGAGGTCGGCGATATCGTTCAAGAGGTAGGTGGCAGACGTCACCGCCAGAAGGCAGACGAAGGCAATCAGCGTCTGCAGAACGGCCTCAAGGTTAAACCATTCATGCGCAAGGGTAATGGGAACGAAAAGCAGCAGGTTCTTTGTCCAGTGATGGACGCGGATGACCTTCATGAACTCTTTTGGGGTTAAGGGCGCCGTGTGGAATTCGCCCAGCAGGGGTTTGCCGAGCCCGACAGCCCGCTGCCGCACATCACTGGACACACCGACCAGGACAATGCCTTGCGAGGCCTGCCAGACGGGAAGGTCCACCTCGTGGTCTCCGGCATAGATGAACCCGTCTGGAAAACGGTCCTGGAGATAGAGGGCCTTGGCCTTTCCCTTCAGGTTCGCTGTTGCAGAACCGGTCGCTGAAGAAAAGATGCCGAGCCGTTGCGCCACCTTGTCAACCACCGTCTGGTCTGCTGCCGAACACAGATGAAGCTCATGACCGTCCTCTGCTTTTTTGCGCAGCCACAGGACAAAATCTTCCCGCAACGGAAGAACCTCGTTCGTCAGATCCACTTCTCTCGCAAGGGCAGCCTTGAGCAGATGGCGCCCCCGGCGCAACTCAGGCAGCGCCCGGACAAGGCCGAGAGGATTGCGGAACAGCGCAATTGCTGCGGTTTCATGCAGAGTATCCGAAAGAACCAGCGTTCCATCCAGATCGACAACAATGGGCAACTTCGGTCGCAAGACCGGGTCTTCAATGTCGTGCGGATGTGGTGTCTGCATGGAAAACCTGATCTGTTATTCGCCTTCAGAGATGAAACATCTCAGACATCTTCTATAAGGGGATCGTTATGGAAATGCCACAGCACACCCGATTGCGTAGGGTTTGACGTCATGCGGCAACCATAGAAGGCCACAGAAGCCAACGAGGCGGCACGCGACGGTAAGACCCAGCAGGGATTCTCGCCGCCGGCGGGCCATCGCGCACGCCACGTTCAATTGAATGTGCACGATATCGGACTGTGCTGTTGTGGGTCGGCCACCAGAATGGAGGCAGGCGCATCCAGTCCCCGCGAAGTCGGAATGAGAACCGAATAGCCTACTATGTCGTCCTCGGGCAATTTCAGAGCATCGTTGACATCGGTGCGCGGCATGCGGACGGCGGAGACAAAGCTGGAACCGTCCACGCTCGCAAATACGGTGTACTGCTTCGTCTGCGGGTTTGCGCTGTTGTAGAGCCAGCCCTTGATGTTGATGTAGCGGATGCCGTTTTCGGTAACCTCTGTTTTCTCGTCGATCGCGCCTTGGCAGATCTGCCGGGCCGCAGACGAATTCGTGAGCTGAACGGGGGCGACCGCCAGAATGCAGCCAGACACTTCTGCCGCGTTCCACCCTTTCTGTTGCGCAAATGTCAGGACCGCCTGCCTTTGCAATCCCTGAGGCGGGCAGGAGACAACGGCACCGAAACGATCGGCATCGAGATATTTTTCCGGATGCGCCAAAGGCTCATTCTTGTCTGCGAGCCAGTTTGGCACAGTCAAAGATTTTCTCTGCGCCATGTAACCGATGGTCGAGCTCCAGTCGTTGCCATAGGCGACAAACTGACCGGCATCCGGAAGCGTCGCGCGCAAGGTCAGGCCGATCGAATAGTCGCGATCATTGCTGGTGAAGCGCTGCGCCATTGCTGGATAATAGGTAGCGGAAAACATGACGTAGTTCGAGATGACCAGCACCGTGGTGACGGCGCACATGATCAGGGATCCGCGCGCAGAAGATGAGAAGTGCCCAAGGGCCACTGCCACGGAGAATATCAGAAACAGCACGTTGGCGGACTGATAATAGGTGTGGACCATATGCAGGTTGGTAAACATGAAAAACGGCAGCAGACCCATGGCGAGACTGCTCATCGCAACGACAAGCGCCGTTTTTCTCCGGTTTTCCAAGGTGTGGCCCACAAAGACCATCAGCAGCAACGGACCAAGGATGCCGCCCATATTGCCGAGCATGACCCGTGACCAGATCACCTCCCCATAGAATTTAGGGTCGAAGCGCTGCGCCAAGGTTCCCCAGTTCCAGGCACTCAGGTTGGCGGAGGTCAGGCGAACCGCAGACTGGTTGAGGAGCTTCAGGTGGTCAGTGTACGAAACCCAGGCAACGCCGATCGCAATCGGAAGCGTCGCCAGCAGGAAAAACAGGCAGAAATTGCGCCTGGAAAAAATGTCTTCACGGATCTTGCCCTGCACAACCGTCTGCACCAGAAACAGGCATGCGGTGACGACGAAGACCGGCAGCATGGTCGTCGATTTCTGCAGCATCCCGAGCGTTGCAAACAGGATGGCATATCCAACGATGCGCCACGACCGATCGCCTTGGGATATTTTTGTGAAATAAACGATATAGCACAGCGTGAAAAACAGTGCCGCCGTTTCGATCATGAACGATCGTCCCCAATACAGGTAGATCGGGGACGACAGGAACAGCGCAGAAAAGATGAAAAATGTCGCCCGGTTCAGCTTCAGAGCGTCAATGATATATTTTACCGGAATGACGCAGGCGACAAGAAACAGGTAGCTTATCATACGGCCGCTGACATCCAGCGGCACACCCAGATATTTGGTCACAAGCGCGACCAGGATCTGGTAGATCGGGAACTCGAAGGGAATAGCCCAGGGCGCGCCGAGCACTGGTGTCTCATAGCCCAGCTGAAAGCCATCCTTCAAAAACCAATAGGCCGAAATCGCCGTCTGGGTCTGCCGGAACGCATACATGTCCAGCGGCGGTTGTGCAGCATACCGAACCGCAAACACCACCGTCACGGCAAATACGACCAAAGCCAGGGCGGACTGGTAGCGGATTGCAAATGTCATTGTTTCACCGGCATTGCGCGACAGGAAAGCTGTTCCTTTCTGCTGTGCCGATTCAAGTCAAGACCCGCTGACCTGCATCCAGGCCATCTAGCTCAAATTAGAACACAAACACGAATATCCTGTGGCGGTGTGCCCCCAGCGCAACGCCAGGGCCACGTTTTGCCCCGTCCCGCGCGATCTCTTTTCCGCAGGCGGCGTGAGGGACGAGGGCTGCCCCGCCGCGTGTTTCCTGTTGAAATTTTTCAACATTGATGATTGGATATCAGTACAGACTGCCGTGATTTGAAGTTTCACGACGAATATTCGGCGGATGCTTGATAGCAATACTATTCTCTCCGAATATGGACCGGCGGAGAAATTCCCGTTCCGTTCACTTCATCTCATTTATAGTGCGTCGTCATCGGCAGGTTGGAGTTCGCGTTCAGTTCTGCGTTGCATTGGGAATTAAAAACACAATGTTCACTTGACATTTCGTGCAGCTGACGGGGGTGTCAGTTGACCATCAGGAGGAGGGGGGCGCCGATACGATGACACGCGCGATCTGTATTCGGTGCGGAGAGGTGAAGCATGGCTGCTGGACTCCATGTCGCGCCTGCGGGCATGCCCCACACGGTGAGACGGAACTGGCCGATTCGCTGTGCCTGTCGGATCAGATGATGGACGACCGAGAAGATATGGACGCGGTTGCGGAGTACATCCGGGACAACAGGATTGTCCCGGTCTTTCCGGCGGGGTTCCGTCATGCCTTGGCAGCCGTCAGAAAAGCCAAGGCCAGCCTGACCAGGCGGGGCCTGCTGCCAGCTGATCCGGACACGTTCGTGAGTGCATTAACGCGCCGGGAGATACCGTGAGAGCGTGGGGTAGAGAGGTGCGGATATGGCCGCGCTTGCATCCGATGGCGTGCGACGTGTCACGAGCGTCGACCTTTGCCCTCTGGAGCACGTGGCGGCGGGTCCGGTTCATGCCGTTGAAACTGTCTTCAGGGGGATGAGGTGCGTTTAAGGTCAATCCGTTATCGAGGGGCAGCCCTTGCCGTTGTCGCGTCCCTGGTCGCCCCGGTCTCGCTTCATGCCGAGAGCATCTGCGGCCCTGGCAGGGAGCTGGCGCCGAATGCGTGGGCGTGTATCCCCAAGCAAAATCGGCCCCGCGTGAGTTCGAACGGAGGCTACTCCAATAATGCGGCGGCCATGGTCGGCGTGGCCTCGGGGGTTCTCGGCGTCATCGCAGCGCTGGCAGGGCAACTGACCCCCACGGACAATGTGGGGCGCGCCGAGGTGGACCTCAACGAAGCGGGAAATGCGAGCCGCGCGATGAACAGAAGCGGCTTCCAGAACATGCAGCAGGGCAATTTCCGGCGGGCTGCAACGTCGTTCAAGTTGGCGGCCGAGAGCGCGCGCAAGGCGCAGAACTGGAAGGAGGCCGACGAGAACGACAAGAACTGGGCGATCGCGGTGGCCCACGAGCACCTGCAGACGGCTGTCAGAGCCGAAACCGACGGCGACGTTTCAACGGCCAGCAAGGCCTATCATCAGGCGATCGTTGCGGCTGGAACGGTCGGAGATCAGCGCCTCGTCAAGGAATTGCAAAACCATCACGACAAACTGGCACGCCAAGCGGTCAAGTCGGGCAAAGCCAAGGACGTCATCCCGACCGATTCGTATTGCGCGACCGTCAACGGCGTCATGCGCTGCCAATAGGACCATTCTCATGACCATGCTGCACGCACGCCCCGCCGGGCTGTCTCTCCTGATCCTGCTGGGCGCAGCCTGCGGCAGCGCCCGGGCGGAGCCCGTCGGCTTCAACGGCCTGATGATCACCAATCTGTCGCAGGACTATACCTATTATTCGGCGGGAAATCCCAACGCGGGAGCGACCCGCAACAGCAGCAAGAGCAAGAACCTGACTGTCGGCTTCCAGGTGTTTGAGCGCGGCACATTGCTCACCTCCAGCACTTTTCTGTCGGAGTCATGCAAGCAAGACGGAGCGTCCCAAAGCCCGAGCTTCGCCTATAAGATCGGCGGCAATCAGAACGAATCCTTCAACTGCACGATCAGGGACGAGTTTTCGCGTGGCAGCTTCAGGACCAGAGTGACGGGGACGGGGCGGTTCGAGGCGGGCACGCTCGAATTGTCGGGCAAGGTGGTTCAAGAGGGCACCTATACGATGAACAGCGCGCCCGATTACGCCACGAGCTATTCCGTGTCCAACGAGCAGAGCATTGTGGTGGTGGTCTCGGGCAAGAAATGCACCTTGAAGTCATTCCGTCTCAATGCACGCAACACGCAAACCAGCCCCGAAACGTCCCGGCATTATGCCGGGCGCATCGAAACGACGGTGACCTATCACGCGACGCCCAGCACGAAGTGCACCCTTTATTGACGCTGTACAGGCCATGGTGGCGATCAGTAGCCAGTTCGTAAGCTGTGCGGGACCGGGCAGGATTTGAACCTTCGGCCGTCATGTCATGAGTTTGATAAGCTGCGTGGTTGTGGTCTGGCGCCCATACCTTGACCACAATTGTAACTGTTCGCGCGACTTATGAACCATCGGGAGACTTTTCCTGCGGGGGTTTTCCATATTGCATCTGGGTCAAAGACAGGAAGGGCATCAATTGCATTCCGCAATCGGATCATGAGGTCATAGGTGGACGGCATAACGCCCCATTGTTCGTGTGCATCCCGACTATCTTCGTAGTCACCTTCCATAAGACGTATCCGAACCTCCGGATCAACCTCCATGAGAGCGGCATACTCTTCATCAGTAATAGCGCCGCGGGATCGCCAAAATGCGAATTGCCGGTCGCTAAAATAGCATACGTCACTAATGCGGAAAATCGGTTCGAGACCATTGGCGTAGTAGTTGGAGCGATAGAAAAAGGACTGGGTTCTGGTTTCACCGTCGACGATGAACATCACTCGCATTTCTAACTCTGAATTGACAAAGTCGATGGGCGCCCCTTTACCCGGGAGCGGAGGCCCAAATTTCCGTTCTACGCTGAATGCTACGAAATCGTCGTTCGCAATCGCGAGGGGCGGGCAAATTTCATATTTGCTGCCTATCCTATGCTCAGTATTGACCCGCTCGTCATGGCTTTTAGGATTTGCATCGACGCCAATGATCCTTTCTGGACCGAGAAAGAAGGATTGGGTTGTCTGGAACAGATGGATGCCTCGGTGAAAGCCGAAGAGATCGACTTTTAGTATCTTGACTGGTTTGCGACCGGCCTTGAGGCGTACGGTTGCGCAGATACTAAAAGCCCGATCGTTTTCATATTTGGCATCGCGGCGATCATCACTTTTCTGACTGACGTTAAAAAAGTAGCCCACCGGCTCGGCCGCAAGATGCGGCTTTTCTATTTTCGCGACGACGCGATCGACTGCATAAAGGCAAACGGCCAAGGCTATGAGGGCGATACCAACTGGATAGCTCAAGGCGTCGAGTGGTTCGTTAAAAAGGATCTTATAAAGAAACAACGTAAGAGGCGTCACTGTGAGGCATGTCACGCCCCCGACGAGGAGAATTCGGACCATTGACTTGAGTAGCGGCTTGTGAACCAAGATATAAGCAGCGGCCTCAATAACATCTCCGAGAATGTTTCCGATCTCTGTAAGATACGCTTTCCGTTTCATCGTCACCCTTTCTCGGCAACAAGCTTTCTATGCTGCACTTGTTCAGATAATATGGTGGCGCAAGAAAAATTTCATCCTCTCATAGGAGATAATCCTGCCTCCAAGCGAAGCGTCAGCAATGGCGCCCGGACAGCTCGACAGAGTCTATTGCTCAGTCAATATGGAAACCCCCGGTTTGCGCCGGGGGCTCGTCGAACGGAGCAGGAGCGGCCGTCAGGCCGTCAGATCGAAGCGGTCGGCGTTCATCACCTTCACCCAGGCGGAGACGAAGTCGCGGACGAATTTTTCGCCGTTGTCGCTCTGGGCGTAGACTTCCGCCAGCGCGCGGAGCTGCGAATTCGAACCGAAGACGAGGTCGACGCGGGTTGCGGTCCACTTGACCTCGCCGGTCTTGCGGTCGCGGGCCTCAAAGAGGGTTTCGGCCGGAGACAGCGGCTTCCAGCTGGCGCCCATGTCGAGGAGGTTGACGAAGAAATCGTTCGTCAGCTCACCGCGACGGGTGGTGAAGACGCCGTGCGGCGTTCCGCCGTAATTGGCGCCGAGAACGCGCAGGCCGCCGACGAGAACCGTCATTTCCGGCGCGGTCAGCGTCAGAAGCTGGGCCTTGTCGATGAGCAGTTCTTCCGGCGAGATCGTAAACTCCGCCTTCTGATAGTTGCGGAAACCGTCTGCCACGGGTTCCAGAACCGCAAAGGAATCGACGTCCGTCTGCTCGGCCGTCGCATCGGTGCGGCCCGGCGTGAAGGGCACCTCGATGGCATGGCCGCCGGCGCGGGCGGCCTCTTCCACGGCCGCCGAACCGCCCAGCACGATGAGATCGGCAAGCGATACTTTCTTTGCACCACCCTGGGCGGCGTTGAAGGCCGACTGGATGCCTTCAAGCGTCGACAGAACGCGGGCGAGCTGTTCCGGCTGGTTGACCGCCCAATCCTTCTGCGGGGCAAGCCGGATGCGGGCGCCATTGGCGCCGCCGCGCTTGTCGGAGACACGGAAGGTGGAGGCGGAGGCCCAGGCGGTCTGGATCAGCTCCGTGCGGGTGAGGCCCGACGACAGAATTTCGGCCTTGAGCGCCGCGACATCGGCCGGATCGACAAGCTGATGGTCAACGGCGGGAACCGGATCCTGCCAGATCAGCTCCTCGGAGGGCACTTCCGGGCCGAGATAGAGAACCTTCGGCCCCATGTCGCGATGGGTGAGCTTGAACCAGGCCCGCGCAAAGGCATCGGCAAACTCCTCCGGGTTCTGGTGGTACCGGCGCGAAATGGCTTCATAGGCCGGATCCATGCGCATCGCCATGTCGGCGGTGGACATCATGATCGGCACCTTCTTCGAGGGGTCGCCTGCATCCGGCGCCATATCCTTTTCGGCAAGGTTCTTGGCGTGCCACTGGTAGGCGCCGGCCGGGCTCTTCACCAGTTCCCATTCATAGCCGAAGAGAACGTCGAAATAGCCCATGTCCCACTGCGTCGGGTTGGCCGTCCAGGCACCTTCGAGGCCGGAGGTGATGGTGTCGGCGCCCTTGCCGCTCTTGTAGGTGCTCATCCAGCCAAGACCCTGCTCGGCAAGCGCTGCACCTTCCGGCTCGGGGCCGACATGGGCGGCGTCGCCCGCACCATGCGTCTTGCCGAAGGTGTGGCCGCCGGCCACCAGCGCCACGGTTTCCTCGTCGTTCATCGCCATGCGGCCGAATGTGTCGCGGATGTCGCGGGCCGATGCCAGCGGATCGGGATGCCCGTCCGGGCCTTCCGGGTTGACGTAGATGAGGCCCATCTGCACGGCCGCCAGCGGGTTTTCCAGCACGCGGTCACCGGTGTAGCGGCTGTGGTCCTTGTCGCTGGTGGTCATCCACTCGACTTCGGGACCCCAGTAGATGTCTTCTTCCGGTTCCCAGATGTCGACGCGACCGCCGCCGAAGCCGAAGGTCTTGAAACCCATGGATTCGAGCGCGCAATTGCCGGTGAGGATCATCAGATCGGCCCAGGAGATGGCGTTGCCATACTTCTGCTTGATCGGCCACAGCAGGCGGCGCGCCTTGTCGAGATTGGCATTATCCGGGAAACTGTTGAGCGGCGCAAAGCGCTGCGTGCCCGAGGTGGAGCCCCCGCGGCCATCGCCGGTGCGATAGGTGCCGGCGCTGTGCCAGGCCATGCGGATGAAGAAGGGGCCGTAATGGCCATAATCCGCCGGCCACCAGTCTTGGCTGTCGGTCATCAGGGCGTAAAGATCCTGCTTCAGCGCCGCCAGATCCAGCGCCTTGAATTTGTCCGCATAGTTGAAGGCCGGGCCCATCGGGTTCGACAGCGCCGTGTTCTGGTGCAGCATCTTCAGGTTCAGCTGGTTCGGCCACCAGTCGCGGTTGCTGCGCATGCTCTGGCTGGTCGCGCCGTGCGCAACGGGACATTTGCCGCCCGTGCCTGTCTTGGTAACGTCCATTTTCCATCCCTCCGAGAGTGGTTGTTCTGGTCTGCGTGATGATCGATGCCCTTTGCGACACCTTCAAGAAGGTGCGACAAAGCAGTTCGCCCCGACCGCTTCATCATCTTCATCAACAACCCTACCAAGGCGGATCGATTAATGTAATTAGGAATAAATGATAGTTTCAATAGGCTAGGGTTATGATCAGTCCGACACTCAGACAGCTGCGCTATTTCGAGGCGCTGGCCCGCTTCGGCCATTTCGGCCGTGCGGCGGAAGCCTGCGCCATCTCGCAGCCGGCGCTTTCGGTGCAGGTGAAGGAGCTTGAGGAAATGCTGGGCGTGACGCTTCTGGAACGCAGCGTCCGCCAGATCAGGCTGACCAGCTTCGGCGAGGAATTCGTCGTGCGGGTGCGCGAGATCCTTCGGGCGGTCGATGAGCTGGGAGATCTGGCGCGCGCCGCACAAAGCCAGCTCGCCGGCAGGCTTCGCATCGGCATCATCCCGACGATCGCACCCTATCTGCTGCCGGCGATGATCTCGCAGCTGACCCGCGACAATGCAGGCCTCGACATTCACCTGCGCGAAACCGTAACGCCGAAGCTTCTGCAGGAATTGTCGGAGGGTCGGCTCGACACGGCCATCGTCGCGCTGCCGGTCTCGGAGGAGTCGCTGACGGAAATTGCGCTGTTTGAGGAGAATTTCCTTCTGGTGCGTCCGGCCGAAGATGCCGCAAAACCGGTGCCGAACCGCGAGCGGCTGCGCGAAATGCGGCTTCTGCTATTGGAAGAGGGGCACTGCTTTCGCGAGCAGGCACTCTCCTTCTGCAACATCAGCGCCGGTTCGCCCAAGCCCCGCGAGCTTCTGGATGGCAGTTCGCTCTCGACGCTCGTCCAGATGGTGGGGGCGGGCATCGGCATTACGCTGATCCCGGAAATCGCTGTTGCGGTGGAAACCCGCTCGGCACCGGTCTCCATCGCGCGTTTCGAAGATCCGCAACCGTCGCGCACCATCGGCATGGTATGGCGAAAGACCAGCCCCATCGCCCGCCAGCTGATGCAGGTGGCGGAGGTGGTGCGCGGGGCCGCTGAAGGCCTGCGGATGGCAACCGCTACCGTCTAGGTGGACGGCTCATGCGTTTCGCACGGCCGTCCACGGGTCTCAGTCGCGGTGACGGGCATAGATGCGGTCGAGAATATCGGCGACATCCACCAGCCGATCGGCCTCCGGATCGTAGCCTTCGCCCGTCTGGAGACGTCGCGCCCAATCGGCCGCCGCCCGGCCGCCCCAGTCTTCCGGCGGCGATGACAGGGTTTCGCGGGTCGTTCCGGAAAAGCGCTCGGTCTTGAAGTCGTAGAAGGAGCCATCGACATTGGAGAGGCTCGCCCCGCCGCCGCTGCCATAAAAGCTGGCGGAAATCACCGCGTCCTGTCCTGCCGGCAGCCGCCAGGAGCAGGCAAGCCGAACCGTTGCGCCGCTTTCCAGATCAAGCGTTGCGATGGCGTAGTCCTCGATGCGGTCGCTGTCGCCGGAAATCAGCTGGCCGCCGCTCATCAGCCGGCTTGCGACGCGCGACACCGCCGGAAAGCCGAGCGACCACAGCGCGGCATCCACCAGATGCACGCCGAGATCGATCACGCAGCCGCCGCCCGACTGCGCCTTGTCGTAGAACCACGGCTTGTCCGGCCCATAGGCATTGTGAAACACGAGGTCTGCAGCAAACACCGAGCCGAGCGCCCCGCCGCGGATCAGATCGCGGATCTGGCGCATGCCATTGGTGAATCGATAGGAGAAATCCACCGACAACAGCCGGTCGGCGGCACGTGCCGCGTCCACCACGGCCTGAACTTCGCCGGCGGTTCGTCCAAGCGGCTTCTGGCAGAACACCGCCTTGCCGGCCTGAAGCACGCGGATCGATTGCTCTGCATGCTGCGCGCTTGGTGTGGCAATCACCACGCCATCGAGATCCATGGACAGCATCTCGTCCAGCCGCTCGACACGGCGCGCGTCCGGTGCGAGCGCCAGCGCCTCGCGCGCCATGTCCTCGGACGGATCGGAGACGACGACTGCCTCGGCGACACCGGTCTCCAGGATTTTCTGCATGCGATGGCGGCCGATCCAGCCGGTGCCGAGAAAGCCTAGGCGCAGGGGGCGATGTTCGCTCGCTCCACGAGGGTCGGCGCCCGTATCCGCTGTGGCGGCAAGGGCGCCGGTGAAATCTGTTTGCGTCGTGAACTGGTTCATGGGTAGGTCACCAGGGCCTTGAGGAAGCCGTCCGGACGGTCGCGCGTGGCGTTCAGCGCTTCGCCGAGCCCTTCCAGCGGATAGTTGTGCGTGTAGAGCGGGGAGGGGTCGAGCCTGCCTTCGGCAACGGCTGCCACCGCCTCGCGCATTCCCTTGAGATAGATTTTGGGATCGCGCTCATGGGCGTTGATCACATCGAGCCCCCGCCAGTTCCACTGCTGCATGTTGACCTGACGCGGGCCATCCTGATGGTAGCCGGCGATGATCAGGCGGCCACGCTCGCGGGTGAGTTCACCCGCCAGATCGAGCGGCCACTGCTTGCCGACGGCTTCGATCACCCGGTCGCAGAACGCGCCGTCGGTGAGCCGGCGCACCTCCTCGATGATCTCCCAGTGGTCGCGCATTTCGATCACCGCATCCGCCCCCATCTTTTGGGCGAGATCGAGCGAGAAGGGACGGCGCGAAATGGCGATCACCTGCGCGCCGGCGTTTTTCGCCAGCTGCGTCAGCAGTGCGCCGAGGAAGCCGATGCCGATAATCGCAACGGTCTGGCCTTCGGAAATATCGCAGCGGTGAAAGATGTTCATGGCGCAGCCGAGCGGCTCGGCGGGAAACGGCTTGCCGGCCAGCGCCGACGGCAGCTCTACCACGGCGTCGGCGCTTGCCACGTCATGCGTGGCATAGGCGTGGTAGGAGAGGGCGGCCACCCGGTCGCCGACGGCAAGATCCGTCACACCCTCGCCCAGCGCGTCGACCACCCCCCAGCCCTCGTGGCCGAGCCCGCCGGGCTCTGTCGGAAACTCCATCCAGTCCGGTCCCGCCCAGGGGGTAAGGTTGGAGGCGCAGACGCCGCAGCCTTCCAGCCGAATGCGGACCTCGCCGCGCCCGGGCAGCGGCTGCGGCACGCGCTCAACCCTCATCTGACCGGCGCCTGTCACGACGGCAGCCTGCATGGTGGCTGTTTCAGTGCCTGTTCGAGCGTTGGAAATGTCCATACCGATCCCTTCTTCCTGTCGTCCCGCACGATCACGAAACCTGCTCGCAACGGCTAACAAGGAAGGGGCGTGAGGGTTCCTGAAGAAGATGACATTGATGAAGTCATTGAAGTGACAGCTGAAGATGATGCCGCCTAGCACCCTCGCACAAAAGGGAAATTTAGGTTTGGAACTATCGCATGTTCCGCTTGTTCAGCCCTCGAAAGCAGCAGCATCAACCCTCTAACGATCAGGTGAAAACTCCGTGTCTCAGAAGGTCCTCATCACCGGCGGCTGCGGCTTCATCGGCCGCTATGTTACCCAGGAATTGTTGGCATCCGGCTATCAGGTGCGCATCCTCGATGCCCTGATCGACCAGGTGCATGGCGATGGAAGCGTGGCGGTTCCGGACGGCGTTGAATTCATCGAAGGCAATGTCTGCGACCGACAGACGGTGGACGCGGCGCTTGCCGGTATCGATGCGGTGCTGCATCTCGCCGCCGAAGTGGGCGTCGGCCAGTCGATGTACGAAATCGCCCGCTATGTGGGTGGCAACGATCTCGGCACCGCCGTTCTTCTGGAGGCCATGATCGGTGGCTCCGTGCGGCGCATCGTCGTTGCCTCCTCCATGAGCGTTTACGGCGAAGGCCTCTACCGCACGGCGGATGGAACGCGGCTTGGACAGGTGCGCCGCAAGGCGGCCCGCATCAAGGCCGGCCAGTGGGAAGCGCAGGGGCCGAACGGCGAGGCGCTGACGCCGGCGCCGACGGACGAGGAGAAGCCCGTCGATCTGGCCTCCATCTACGCACTGACGAAATATGTGCAGGAACGCGCCGTGCTGATCTGGGGCGAGGCCTACGGGGTCGATGCGGTGGCGCTCCGCCTGTTCAACGTGTTCGGCCCCGGCCAAGCCTTGTCCAACCCCTATACGGGCGTGCTTGCCAATTTCGCTTCGCGCATCGCCAATGGCCAGTCACCGATGATTTTCGAGGACGGTCAGCAGAGGCGCGATTTCGTCCATGTGCGCGATGTGGCGCGCGCCTTCCGGCTTGCCCTCGAAAAGCCGTCCGCCGCCGGCCATGTGATCAATGTCGGCAGCGGCCAGTCCTATTCGGTGGCAGAGGTTGCCTCCCTGCTGGCCGAGGCGATGGGCGCGCCCGAGCTTCAGCCGGATATCATGAACAAGGCCCGCTCCGGCGATATCCGCAATTGCTTTGCCGATATTTCCAAGGCCCGCGAGCTTCTGGGCTTCGAGCCGGAACACCGGCTGGAAAGCACGCTCGGCGAGCTTGCCGAATGGGTGCGCGTAACCGGCGCCATCGACCGCGGCGCGGAAATGAAGCGCCAGCTCGAACAGCGGGGGCTGGTATCATGACGTCAACAGCGGCTCAGTCTGCCAAGGGGGAGTTCGGCTTCGTCGAATGGTTCCGCCCGGGTGAGTTCGAGCGGACCGAACGCCTGCTGCCCGATATCCTGAAGAGCGGCGCAAGCTATCTGCGCACCCATCTCTCCTGGGCCGAATATCTGGCGCCGGGCGGCGAGGAATGGTTCGACTGGCTGATCCCGAAGCTCGGAGAGGAAATCGACCTCCTGCCGTGCCTTCACTACACGCCGCCGTCGCTGTCGCGCACGGGCCGTTCGAACGGCGCGCCGGTGGTGCTGAAGGACTATGCCGATTTCGTCGATCATGTGCTGACGCGCTACGGCCGGCACTTCCGGCATGTCGAGCTGTGGAACGAACCCAATAACCTGCTCGACTGGGACTGGCGAGAGGACGCCGATTTCAACCTGTTCTGCGAAATGGTGGGCGGCGCCGCCTACTGGGCAAAGCAGCGCGGCTGGAAACCGGTGCTCGGCGGCCCGTGCCCATTCGATCCGATGTGGCTCGATCTGATGGGCGAGCGCGGCGTGCTCTCCGTGGTCGATGCCGTCGGCTTCCATGGCTTTCCCGGCACCTGGGACAGCGAGGAAGGCAGCTGGGGCGGCTGGGACATGCATCTCGGCGAAATGCGCTCCATCCTCGACCGGCACAACCCGGATGCGCAGATCTGGATTACCGAAACGGGCTATTCCACCTGGCGCAATGACGAGATGGAACAGGCGCGCCGCTTCATGAAGGCGCTGCAGGTGCAGGCCGACCGGCTCTACTGGTATTCCTTCGCCGACGTGCCCCCGAATGTCGCGGTACAGGAAGGCCTGTGGTTTGATCCGCGCCATTATCATCTGGGCATGGTGACCCACGAGAATCAGCCAAAGCTTCTCGCTCGCCTGCTGATGGAGGGTGGCATCGAGCGGCTGCAGGATGTGGCAAGGCTCGCAAGCCCCAACCTGGCCTCCGGTGCCGCACCGATCGTCATTACCGGCGGCAGCGGCTTTATCGGCTCCAATCTTGCCGAGAGTTTTCTGGCTGACGGCGAGGATGTCATCGTTCTCGACAATCTCGCCCGCGCCGGCGTCGACCAGAACCTCGAATGGCTGAAACAGCACCATGGCGCCAAAGTGCATCCGGTCCTCGCGGACGTGCGCGATCTGCGGGGCATCGAGGCGGCCTTTGCCGATGCCAAGGCTGTCTTTCACCTCGCCGCCCAGACGGCCGTGACGACAAGCCTGGTGTCGCCGCTCGATGATTTCGAAGCCAATGCCCGCGGCACGATCAACGTTCTGGAGGCCGTACGCAAGGCGGGACACAAGGCGCCGGTCATCTTCGCCAGCACCAACAAGGTCTATGGCGCGCTGGAAGATCTCGAAATGCTGCCGATGGACGACCGCTATGTGCCGGCGGACGCAAGTGTGCGCGAATTCGGCATCGGCGAAGATCGGCCGCTTTCCTTCTGCACGCCCTATGGCTGCTCCAAGGGCGTGGCCGACCAGTATGTGCTTGATTACGCCAAATCCTTCGACATCCCGACCGCCGTGCTGCGCATGAGCTGCATTTACGGACCGCGCCAGTTCGGCACGGAGGACCAGGGCTGGGTGGCGCATTTCCTCATCCAGGCGCTGAAAGGCGAGGGCGTCTCGATCTATGGCGACGGACGCCAGGTACGCGACATCCTGCATGTGGACGATGCGGTTGGCGCCTACCGGGCCGTGCATGCGGCCATCGCACATGTTAAGGGCGAAGTGTTCAACCTCGGCGGCGGCCCACAGAACTGCGTCAGCATTCTGGCCGTTCTGCGCGAGATCGAAAAGCTCACCGGTCGCCCCCTGGAGACGGGCTTTGGCGAATGGCGCGCCGGCGACCAGCTGTTTTTCGTGGCCGATACCCGCAAGCTTGCCGATCGCCTGGGCTGGCAGGCGCGCATGCGCTGGAGAAGCGGGCTTCAGCATCTGGCCGACTGGCTGCGGACCCATCGCTTCGCAGACGAGTCCTCCGCGCTGCCCGATTTGCGGGTGAGAGCATGAGGACAGCCGCGCCGCGTAAAATCCTGATGACCATTGATGCCGTCGGCGGCGTCTGGCGCTATGGCATAGACCTGGCGAAGGGGCTTTCGGAGAAGGGGATCGAGGTCGTTCTGGCGGGGTTCGGCCCGCCGCCCGGCGACGACAAGCGAAAGGAAGCGGCATCCATCGGGCAACTGGTCTGGCTTAATGCACCGCTCGATTGGATGGCGACGAGCGGGGCCGAACTTGATGCCGTGCCGCGCCTCATCGGGGAACTCGCCGATCGCCATGGCGTCGATCTCCTTCATCTCAACCTGCCCTCGCAGGCGGCCGGGCTTGCCACGGATGTGCCGGTGGTCGTCGTGTCGCATTCCTGCGTCGTCACGTGGTTTGCCGCCGTGCGCGGATCGGACGTGCCGGCCGACTGGCAGTTTCACCGCCGGCTGAATGCGCAAGGCTTTGCAGCAGCCGATGCGGTGGTGGTTCCGAGCCGCGCGCAGGGCCACATGCTGGACCGCGCCTATGGTGTGATGACGAAGCTGTCGGTGGTCTATAACGGCAGTGACCTTCAGCCGCGCGCTGAACCCCGGCAAGACGTCGTATTTGCTGCCGGCCGCTGGTGGGACGAGGGCAAGAACGGCAGCGTTCTCAACGAGGCGGCAAAGACCGTGCACTGGCCGGTGCGGATGGCTGGCGCCACCCGGTCGCCAGGCGGCGATGGCATTACGCTCACCCATGCCGACGCGCTCGATGAACTGGGCCATGCCGCCACCATGGATGAGATGAGCCGGGCCGCCATATTCGTCTCTCCGTCCATCTACGAGCCATTTGGCCTGGCGGCCCTGGAGGCGGCGCGTCTTGGGGCGGCACTCGTCCTCTCCGATATTCCGACCTATCGCGAGCTCTGGGATGGTGCGGCGCTATTTGCCGATCCGGGCGATGCGCAAGGCTTTGCCCGTGCGATCAACCGGCTGATTGCGGAACCGGATCTGCGCTCATCCCTTTCCCGTCATGCCCGCGATCTATCGCGTCATTTCACCCTTGAACGGCAGGTGGACGCCATGGGCCGCATCTATGGCGATGCAGGTCTTGCAGCACCCCTCTCAGTCCCCCTGGCCGCTACTGCGGAGTAGACATGAAGTTTCTGTTTTACACCCATTCTCTCGTCTCCGACTGGAACCATGGCAATGCGCATTTTCTGCGCGGCGTCATGCGCGACCTCAAGCGGCGCGGCCACGACACACGGGCTCTCGAGCCGGAAGGCTCCTGGAGCTGTGAAAACCTCGTGAGGGACCAGGGCGAGGCACCGATTGCCGCTTTCCACGAGACTTTTCCCGATCTGACGTCCGAGGTGTACAGCGAGGATTTCGACCATGAGGCCGCCGTCGACGGTGCCGATGTGGTGGTGGTTCACGAATGGACGGATCCGGCTCTTGTCGAACGGATCGGCAAGGCCCGCCGCCGTGGCGGACGCTTCACGCTGATCTTCCATGACACGCACCACCGTGCCGTTTCGGCAGCCGGCGATATCGCCGGCTTGAGCCTTGGCAACTACGATCTGGTGCTGGCGTTTGGCGAGACGTTGCGGGAACGCTATCTGAAGGCCGGCTGGGGCGAGCAGGTGTTTACCTGGCATGAGGCCGCCGACGACACGATCTTTCGCCCCATGCCGGAGGAGGAGAAGACCGGCGACCTCATCTGGGTCGGCAATTGGGGCGATGACGAGCGCTCGGCCGAAATTTCCGAATTCCTGATCGCCCCGGCCCGCGACCTGAAGCTCTCCGCCACCGTGCGCGGCGTGCGGTATCCCGATCACGCGCTTGCCGAATTGAAGGCGGCCGGCATCGCCTATGGCGGCTGGATCGCCAATGCCGACGCGCCGCAGGCCTTCGCCCGCCACCGCATGACGGTGCATATTCCGCGCCGCCCTTACGTCGAAAACCTGCCCGGCATCCCGACGATCCGGGTGTTCGAGGCGCTCTCCTGCGGCATCCCGCTGATTTCCGCAGCCTGGGACGATGCCGAGCAGCTGTTTCGTCCGGGCCGCGATTTTCTGACCGTGGCCGATGGCAACGAGATGAAGGCGGCGATGCGCCAGGTTCTCACCGATCCGGATCTCGCCGAAGAACTGGTGGCGGCAGGCCTTGAGACGATCACGGCGCGCCACACCTGCCGCCACCGCGTCGATGAACTCCTCATCATCCTTGCCGACCACGGCACCACCGATGTCCGCGCCGCGCTCAAGACCCAGGAGACCGCCGCATGAAAATCGCCTTTTACGGATCAAGCCTCGTTTCCGCCTACTGGAACGGCGCCGCCACCTATTATCGCGGCCTGCTGCGGGCGCTCTCGCTCAAGGGCTACGACATCACCTTTTACGAGCCAGACGTCTATGACCGCCAGAAGAACCGCGACATGGACCCGCCGGACTGGGCCCGCGTCGTCGTCTATGACGGAACCGTGGAGGCGCTGAAGCGGGTGACGGCAGAGGCGGGTAAGGCTGACATCGTCGTCAAGGCAAGCGGCGTCGGTTTCGAGGACAATCTTCTCCTGTCTGAAATCCTGCGCCATGCCCGACCCGACGCGCTCAAGATCTTCTGGGATGTGGATGCCCCGGCAACGCTTGGCGAGCTGAAGGCCGACCCGTCGCATCCGCTGCATGCCGCGCTTGCGAACCTCGACATGGTGCTGACCTATGGCGGCGGCGATCCGGTCGTGTCGGCCTATCGCACCCTTGGCGCGAAAGACTGCGTGCCGATCTACAACGCGCTTGACCCGGAGACCCATCATCCCGTGGCGCCCGATCCGCGCTTTGCCGCCGATCTCGGCTTTCTCGGCAACCGCCTGCCGGACCGGGAGGCCCGCGTCGAGCATTTCTTCCTGGAGCCTGCGGCCGGTTTGCCGCGCGAGCGCTTTCTGCTCGGCGGCTCCGGCTGGGAGGGAAAGCCGATGGCCGGCAATATCCGCGCCGTCGGCCATGTGCCGACACGCGACCATAACGCCTTCAACGTGACGCCGAAGGCCGTGCTCAACATTTCGCGCGAGAGCATGGCGCAGAACGGATTTTCGCCGGCGACCCGTGTGTTCGAGGCGGCCGGCGCCGGCGCCTGCCTGATCACCGATCACTGGGAGGGCATCGATCTCTTCCTGAAACCGGATGCGGAAGTGCTGGTCGCCCGTGACGGGCAGGATGTCGCCGAGATCATGGCCGCTCTCACGCCGGAACGGGCCGCCGCCATCGGCCGCGCCGCGCTGGCGCGCGTTCTGGCCGAGCACACCTATAGCCACCGCGCCGAGGATGCCGACCGCATCTTCAAGCGCCATGCCGCACGACTGGAGGCTGCCGAATGAGCACGAAACCGCTGGATATCGTCATTCTCGGCCTTGCGCTCTCTTCCTCCTGGGGCAATGGCCACGCCACCACCTACCGTGCCCTGTTGCGCGGGCTTGGGGCAGAAGGCCACCGGGTGCTGTTTCTGGAGCGCGACGTGCCCTGGTATGCGGACCACCGCGACCTGCCCGAGCCCGACTTCTGCGAGCTCATCTATTACAGCGATATCGACGCCATGCTTGCGCAGTACGGCGCGCGGATCAGAAAAGCCGATGCGGTCATCATCGGTTCCTACGTGCCCTCCGGCCGGGAACTGATCGACAAGGTCGTGGCGCTGCAGCCGAAACTCTTCGGCTTCTACGACATCGACACGCCCGTTACGCTTTCCATGCTGGAGCGCGGCGAGGAGGAATTTCTGGCAAAACGGCAGATCCCGCTGTTCGACGCCTATTTTTCCTTTACCGGTGGCCCGATCCTCACCCAGCTGGAACGGCGTTTCGGGGCGACGAAGGCGCTTCCGCTCTACTGCTCGGTGGACGCCGACCGCTACGGCCCGACCCGCGAGGCGCCCGTCTGGGATCTCGGCTATCTCGGCACCTACAGCCCCGACCGGCAGCCGACGCTTGAAAAACTGCTGATCGAGCCGGCCCGACGCCTGCCGCAGATGCGCTTTGTCGTCGCCGGCCCGCAATATCCCGACACCATAGAGTGGCCGGACAATGTCGAGCGCATCGACCATCTGCCGCCCACCGAACATGCATCGTTCTACAGCCGCCAGCGGTTTACGCTGAACGTCACCCGCGCCGACATGATCGCGGCCGGCTGGTCGCCGAGCGTGCGGCTGTTTGAGGCGGCAGCCTGTGCTTCGCCAATCATCAGTGACGAATGGCCGGGGCTTTCGGATCTTTTGCCGGATGGCGAGGCGCTGCTGATTGCCCGCGACAGCGAGGATGTCGTGGCAGCCCTGTCCGGCATGGACGAGGGCCGGCGCCTTGCCATTGCAGAGGCTGCCCGGACCCGGGTTCTGGAAGGTCACACCGGCGTTGCACGCGCGCGCGAACTCGCAGCTGCCCTGCGGGCACTGCCCGCGTCCAGGAGATCCAGCGCTGATCATGCGCCAGAAAAAATTTCGGCATGAGGAGAGAGGAACCAGAATGCTGCAACGAACAGAACGCGGACAATTGAAGACGGTCCTGGTGGCTGGAGGTGCCGGCTTTGTCGGTTCCCATCTTTGCGATGCGCTGCTGGCCAAGGGATGCCGGGTGATCGCCGTCGACTGCTATCTGACCGGATCGGAGGCCAATATCCGGCCGCTGAAGAACCATCCGAATTTCCGGATGATCGAGAAGGATATCTGCGACCTGAAGGTGATCGATGAGCCGGTGGACGAGATCTACAATCTCGCCTGCGCCGCCTCTCCGCCGGCCTATCAGGCCGATCCCGTCCACACCATGATGACCTGCGTGGTGGGCACCGGCAATCTTCTGGCGATTGCGCAGGCGAACGGCGCCTCCTTCCTGCAAGCCTCGACCAGCGAGGTCTATGGCGATCCGGAAGAGCATCCGCAGCGCGAGGATTATCGCGGCAATGTCAGCTGCACCGGCCCGCGCGCCTGCTATGACGAGGGCAAGCGCGCCGCCGAAGCCCTGTGCTTCGACATGCTGCGCGCCGGCCGCGTCGATGCGCGGGTCGTGCGCATCTTCAACACCTATGGCCCGCGCATGGCCCCGGACGATGGCCGCATCGTCTCCAACCTCGTCGTGCAGGCGCTCTCGGGCGAGCCGCTCACCATCTATGGCACAGGCGAGCAGACCCGCTCCTTCTGCTTCGTGAGCGATCTGGTCGCCGGCCTCGTCAAGCTGATGGAGGTGGACCCCAATCCCGGCCAGCCGGTCAATATCGGCAATCCCGGCGAGTTCACCATCAACGAACTGGCCGACATGGTGCTGGCCATGGTGCCGACGCGCTCGCGCATCGTTCACCACCCGCTGCCGATGGATGATCCGCAGCGCCGGCGTCCCGATATCGACCGGGCAAAGGAACTGCTCGGCTGGGAGCCGCGCGTGGCACTGGCCGAGGGCCTGCGCCAGACGGTGGATTGGTTTTCCTCCACCATGCCCCCGGAGATCCGTCGCCGCGCCGGACTGCCCCCGATCGTCCCGTCACGGCCGCGCACAGATGCACCCTTGAGCCTTGGAGCCTGACCGATGGATGCAAGACGCGCGCCGTCGGCCGAAATCCGCCGACGGATCGAAGAACTGGGTCCGTGGTTCCACAACATGGAGATCGGCGGCATCAAGACGGCGCCGGACCATTTTCTCGGCGATTACCCGGCCTTCAAGTGGAAGGGTTTTTCCCATGTGTTGCCTGAGGATCTGGAGGGGCGAAGCGTGCTGGACGTCGGCTGCAATGCCGGCTTCTATTCGCTGGAAATGAAACGGCGCAATGCCGGCCGCGTCGTCGGTGTCGACAGCGATCCGCACTATCTGGCGCAGGCGCGCTTTGCCGCGGAACAGGCGGGCCTCGACATTCAATTCCAGCAGATGTCGGTCTATGACGTGGCAAGCCTCGGCCAGCGGTTCGATCTCGTGATCTTCATGGGCGTCTTCTACCATTTGCGCCATCCGCTTCTGGCGCTCGATCTCTTATGGGAGCATGCGGTCGGCGACCAGATGCTGTTTCAATGCCTGCAGCGCGGCGACGAGCGCGTTCCGGATCTTGCGGAAAATTACGACTTTGGCGAATGGGGCGTGTTCGACAGGCCGGATTTTCCAAAGCTGTTCTTCGTGGAAGAGCGCTACGCCGGCGATCCGAGCAATTGGTTCATTCCCAATACCGCAGCCATGGAGGCGATGCTGCGCTCGTCGGGATTCAAAATCGTCGAACATCCCGAACGGGAGGTCTACCTTTTACAAAAATGTGACCGACATTACGCCGTGGAGCCAGCGCCGCTCAGCCCATCGACCCAGTGAGCCCTTATGCAACTGTCCGTGTCCGGATCGCCCACGCAGAAATTTACCATCGGCCTGCTGCGGGGTGCTGCGGGCGCACTGATTTTCGGCATTCCCATGCTGATGACCATGGAACTCTGGTCCCTGGGCTTCAGCATGTCGCGCCAGCGACTTCTGCTTCTGCTTCTCGTCAACATCCCGCTTCTCGTGGTGCTTGCGCATCGCATCGGCTTTGAACGCACCTTTACCCTGCGCGAGGCCGTGCGCGATGCAACTATCGCCTATGGGCTCGGCATCGTCACCAGCGCTGCCGTGCTGTCGCTTCTCGGCATCCTCACGGTCGACATGCCGGCCAATGAGTGGCTGGGCAAGGTGGCGCTGCAATCGGTGCCGGCGAGCATCGGCGCCATGCTCGGCCGCTCGCAGCTTGGTGGATCGGATCCGGATGAAGACGAGGAAGAAGACGAGGAGCCGGAACCCGAGCTTTCCACAGGCTATTTCGGCGAGCTCTTCATGATGGGCATCGGAGCGCTGTTTCTCGGCCTCAACGTGGCGCCGACGGAAGAAATCATCCTCATTTCCTACAAGATGACCCCTTGGCACAGTCTGGCCGCCATTCTCGTCTCCATCGCGCTCATGCACGGCTTCGTCTATGCGGTCGCCTTTCGCGGAACGCACCAGCTGGATGAGAAGACGCCGAACTGGCATGCGCTCGTGCGCTTCACGCTGCCGGGCTATGTCGTAACGTCGCTGATCAGCCTCTACGTGCTGTGGACATTCGGCCGTCTCGACGACACGGGCTGGACGCAGGTGATGATGTCGATGGTCGTGCTCAATTTCCCGGGCGCCGTTGGCGCCGCGTCGGCCCGGCTGGTTTTATAAGGAAGCGACCACTTGACCATCACCAGCCGCAAGGATCACAGCCACCGCGAACAGCAGACGCCCGGCCCCATCGAATGGCTGGTCGGGCTCGTCTCGGCCCTCCTGATCGTCGTTTTGATTGCCTGGATGGCGCGCGAGGCGATCATGCAGGAAAGCCCGCCACCGCAGCTCGACATCGAGATCACGGGCATCGAGAAGGCCGGGCGCTATTTCCGCGTCGATTTCGCACTGGCCAACCGCTCGGACGCCACCGCCGCCGCCGTCAGAGTGGAAGGTGTTTTGCGACGCGAGGGGGCGGAGCCGGAGCGGTCGGACGTGACGTTCGACTATGCCCCGGCCCATTCCAGCACCAAAGGCGGGCTGCTGTTTGAAGGCGATCCCGCCGCCGGAACGCTGACGGTCCGGCCGACGGGCTTTGCCGAGCCCTGAGGCTCAGCCGGCCATCAGGCCAAGCTCGGGAAATGTCTTGCGCGCCTCATCGATCGACGGGCAGATGGTATCGCTGGCGTCGAGCTCGACGGAAATATTGTCGCCCACGTCGAGCGTGCCGTCGAAGATGATTGGAAGCCTTGCACCGCCCTTGCGCACCAGCGTCGCGTCATGCTTGAAGCCCTGCTTCAGCAGCCAGTCGCGCGGCGCCATGACGGAAATCCTCACACGCACGGCCTCGTCATGTTCGCGGGTGGCGACAAGCTTGTAGCCGACATTCGACTGGCCGCCGCCGACTTCCAGCGTTCCGTTGCTGGAGGCTTCCTGTAGGTGTTCGCTCATCGGACATTCTCCGTTTCGGTCAAAGGGATCTGCAGCTTAAACCGAAGCGTGCTCGTCTTTGTTCCGTAGGCGCTGGCGTTCCTCGTCGCGAAAGCCGCGCGGCGTCTGCCCGGTGCAGCGACGAAAGCAGCGGGAAAAGTAGGCGGGATCGGAATAGCCGAGACTTTCAGCGATGTGCTGGATGCTGTGGCCGGTAAAGACCAGCGCACGACGCGCCTCTTCGATCGACCGGTCCATGATCAGGTCATGCGCCGTCTTGCCGGTCACCTCCTTCACCACGCGGTTGAGATGGGTGGAGGTAATGCCGAGCATGCGCGCATAGGTCTCGACGGTCAGTTGCTCGCGGTGATGCGACAGGATCAGTTCCTTCAGCGCCCGCACCCGTCTCAAGGCAAGATCCGGCACGGAATCGCGCGGCGATGGCGCAAGCAGCCGCCCCAGCATCAGGATGACGGTTGCGACATGGGCTTCCAGGAGTTCGTCGCGGGCCGGCCGCTGCGCCTCGTATTCGGCGGCGATGCGAAAGAAGGTGGCTTCCAGATAGGCCGTATCGGGGCTTTCCGGCGAAAGCGCAATCACCATGGCATCCGACAGCGGGTTCTGCGGGCCCGCCAGATCCGCGCCCATGGGCTCCGGCACCAGCGTCAGAACCAGCCCGTCGATATCCTGCGAAAAGCGAAAGCCGTGAACCGGGCCGGGCGGCACGGCAATCACGCAGGGCGGCTTCAGCACCACCGTGCCCGAGGGCAGGAGGGCATCGCCGGACCCGTTTCGAATGTACAAGAACTGCAGAAAACTCTCATGCCGATGAAGGCCGATTTCGAAGCGATATCCGCTGCTGCGCGAGACGATCGTTTCGCAATGCACCCAAAACTCGTGCGGATCGGCGGGCTGCTCGCCATAGAGCCGGTAGGTCGGGATCGTGGACACGCGCTTGCACCTCCCCTTGCAATGTTCGATTTGTTCCAGAACGCGCCGGGAATGTCCATTGTTTGAGAGCCCTTGCGCGGGCAATTCTCCTGACAAATGCAAATTCGGGAGGATTTCGTCATCATGCGCACGCAGGTTCTTATCATCGGCTCCGGACCTTCCGGCCTTCTGCTCGGACAGCTTCTGACGAAGGCCGGCATAGACAACATCATCCTCGACCGGGTGGGCAAGGAGTATATCCTGGGCCGCGTGCGTGCCGGCGTTCTGGAATGGGGAACAGTCGGGCTGATCGACGAGGCGGGCGCCGGCCGGCGCATGCATGCCGAAGGCCTGCCGCATGACGGTTTCTCGCTCGCCTTCGACGGGCGCGATCATCGCATCGACCTTTACGGCCTCACCGGCAAGAAGGTCATGGTCTATGGGCAGACGGAAGTGACGCGCGACCTCATGGAGGCACGCGAGGCCTCAGGCGCCGTCACCCTCTATGATGCGCACAATGTTGAGCCCCATGACTTTGATGGCGCCGCCCCTTACGTCACCTATGAGATGGATGGCGTAACCCATCGCATCGACTGTGACTTCATCGCCGGTTGCGACGGCTTTCATGGCGCAAGCCGCAAGGCAGTGCCGGAGAATGCCATCCAGAATTTCGAAAAAATCTACCCCTTCGGCTGGCTCGGCGTACTCGCCGAAATTCCGCCCGTCAGCCACGAGCTGATCTATGCCAACCATCCGCGCGGCTTTGCGCTCTGCTCCATGCGCTCGCCCACCCGCAGCCGGTATTATGTGCAATGCGAACTGACCGACAGGGTGGAGAACTGGTCGGACGAACGCTTCTTCGACGAGTTGCGCCGCCGGCTTCCTGCAGAACACGCCGAGGCGATGGTCACCGGTCCTTCGTTCGAAAAATCGATCGCGCCGCTGCGCTCCTTCGTCGCCGAACCGATGCGCTTCGGGCGCCTGTTCCTCGTCGGCGACGCCGCCCATATCGTGCCGCCGACCGGCGCCAAGGGGCTGAACCTTGCCGCAAGCGACGTCTTCTATCTGTTTGAAGGCCTGCGCGAACACTATGGCGATGGATCATCCGCCGGCATCGATGTCTATTCCGAGCGCGCGCTGAAGCGGGTGTGGAAGTCCGTGCGCTTCTCCTGGTCGATGACGACGCTGATGCACCGCTTTCCCGACACCGGCGAGTTCGGCCAGAAGATCCAGGAGGCGGAGCTGGATTATCTTACCCATTCCACGGCCGCCTCCACCGCCATGGCGGAAAATTACGTCGGCCTGCCCTACTGAGGGGAGGGTGGCACGACTGCCGGAGGATCGTGCAAGAATTCCGGTGGATCAAACAAACCGAATGACGCGCCCGGGCGTTATGAAGGACAACGGCTCCCGCCCTGTGGAGCCGTTGTCGTTTCGACGACTGAGATCACTTCTACCGAAAGGTCATCACCATGGCTATTGCACGAGGCTATGCGGCAACGGATGCGTCCAAGCCGCTCGAACCGTTCACCTTCGAACGCCGCGAGCCACGCGAGGACGATGTCGTCATCTCCATCAAATATTGCGGTGTCTGCCACTCGGATATCCACCAGGCCCGCAACGAATGGGGCGGCTCGATCTATCCGATGGTTCCGGGCCATGAGGTCGCCGGCATCGTGACCGCGGTCGGTTCGGGCGTCACCCGTTTCAAGGTCGGCGATCACGTCGGTGTCGGCTGCTTTGTCGATTCCTGCGTCCATTGCGCCAGCCGCGACCTGGACACCGAACAGTATCAGCCGGGCCTTGTCGGCACTTACAACGCCTATGAGGCCGACGGCACGACGCCGACCTATGGCGGCTATTCCGACAGCATGGTCGTCAAGGAAGGCTATGTCCTCTCCATCCCGGACAACCTGCCGCTGGACCGGGCAGCCCCGCTTCTGTGTGCCGGCATCACGCTCTATTCGCCGCTTGCCCACTGGAAGGCCGGTCCCGGCAAGAAGGTGGCCGTCATCGGCATGGGCGGCCTTGGCCATATGGGCGTAAAGATCGGTGCCGCCATGGGCGCCGATATCACCGTGCTGTCGCAGAGCCTGTCGAAGAAGGACGATGGCTTGGCCTTCGGCGCCAAGGCCTATTACGCGACCTCGGACGCCGAAACCTTCAAGACTTTGGCCGGCACCTTCGATCTCATCCTGTGCACCGTCAGTGCCGAGATCGACTGGAACGCCTATCTGTCGCTTCTGAAGGTCGATGGCACGATGGTCCTGCTCGGCGTTCCGGAAAATCCGGTGCCGGTTCATGCCTTCGCGCTGATCGGTGGGCGTCGCACACTTGCCGGCTCCATGATCGGCTCGATCAAGGAAACGCAGGAGATGCTGGACTTTTGCGGAAAGCACGACATCTTGCCGGAAATCGAACTGATCGACATCAAGGACATCAACGAAGCCTATGAGCGCGTCATCAAGAGCGACGTGCGCTACCGCTTCGTGATCGACATGGCAACGCTGCCGAAGGCCTGAAACAGATGATGGACCAACGCTCCGAAGGTTTGAACGGGATGTCGCCCCGCCCCAAAACGGTGGAGGCGGAGCCCGAGGCCCCTTCGGCGGCGTTGATCTCCGTCATCGGATTGGCGGCGGGCTCGCTCGTCGCCAATATCTACTACGCCCAGCCGCTGGTGAGCGAGATTGCCGCCGATCTCGGCATCAATGCCGATCTTGCCGGCGCGCTCACCTCCGTCACCCAGATCGGCTATGGTGTCGGCCTGTTCTTCCTCGTCTCGCTTGCCGATCTCGTCGAAAACAAGCGGCTGGTGCTGATCACGCTGACCATCACCATGCTCGGCCTTGTCGCCATGGGGCTATCAAACACCGTTCTCCCCTTCGTGCTGGCCTCCTTCCTGATCGGTGTCTGCTCCACTGGCGCGCAGGTGCTGATCCCCTTCATCGCCCACCGGGTGCCGATCGCGCGCCGTGGCCGCGTCGTCGGCAATGTCATGGCAGCGGTCCTCACCGGCATCATGCTGGCCCGACCGGTTTCGCTGTTTGTCGCCGCAAGCTTTGGCTGGCGCGCCATTTTCTTCGTATCAGCCGCCCTCATGGCGGTGATCGGCCTGTCGCTTGCCCGCATGATGCCGCGCCAGCAGCCGCAAAGCGGCATGACCTATCCGCAGATCCTGGGCTCCATGGGAAGCCTCATCCGGGAGACGCCGGTTCTGCGCTGGCGCTCGCTCTACCAGGCCATCGTGTTCTGCGCCTTCAACCTGTTCTGGACGGCCATCCCGTTTGCGCTGTCCGAGCGCTTCGGCCTTGGCCAGCACCAGATCGGCCTCTTTGCGCTTGCCGGCGCCGGCGGCGCGCTTGCCGCCCCCATCGTCGGGCGGCTTGCCGATCGCGGCCTCGGACGGCTTCTGTCACTCACGGCCATGGTCGGACTTGCCGCCTTCTTTGCCGCCAGCGGCTATGCAGTCGCCGCCGGTGCCCTGGTTCTTCTCGGGGTCTGCGCCGTCCTCATCGATGCCGGCGTACAGGCCAACCAGATCGTCAGCCAGCGCATCATCTTTGCCATCGCGCCGGAAAAGCGTGGCCGCCTCAACGCCATCTACATGACCTCTGCCTTCATCGGCGGCGCCATCGGCTCGACGCTCGGCACGCTCACCTATCACGCCGCCGGCTGGACCGGCACCGCCGCCTTCGGCAGCCTGCTCGGTGTGCTGGGCGTGGTTCTGTTCCTGCTGGAACAACGGGGAAATCGCCGGGGCTGACCCTTGGCGATTGCCATCGGCCTGGGTTGGTCGATCATCCGGGGATGCCGCCCACCGGGCGACATCCTTCAGTGCTGTGGCTCAGTGCGCAATCATCAGATGGCGGACGGCCGTATAATCTTCAAGCGCGTAGAGCGACAGATCCTTGCCGTAGCCGGACTGCTTCAAGCCGCCATGCGGCATCTCGTTGCACAGCATGAAATGCGTGTTGATCCAGGTGCAGCCGTAGCGCAGCCGCGTGGCGGTGGTCATGGCGCGGGAAATGTCCTTGGTCCAGACGGATGAGGCAAGGCCGTAATCGCTGTCATTGGCCCATCTGACCGCCTCCTCCTGCTCCTTGAAGCGGGTGACGGACACGACCGGGCCAAAGACCTCGCGGCGCACGATTTCATCGTCCTGCGTGGCGCCGGCCACCACGGTCGGCGCATAGTAGAAGCCGTTCTCGCTCGCCACCGTCCCGCCGGTCACCACCTCGATATGGCTGTGTTCGGCCGCACGCGCCACAAAACTTTCCACCCGGTCGCGCTGGCGCTTGGAAATCAGCGGGCCGATCTCGTTCTGGGTGTCATCGCCCAGATTGTAGCGGATGGTGGAGACCGCGCTTGAGAGATCGGCGACGAACTTGTCGTAAATCTTGTCGGCGGCGTAGATGCGGCAGGCAGCCGTGCAGTCCTGGCCGGCATTGTAGTAGCCGAAGGTGCGGATGGCTGCGACGGCGGCCTCGATGTCGGCATCGTCATAGATGATGACCGGTGCCTTGCCGCCGAGTTCCAGATGCGTGCGCTTGACGGTCTTCGAGGCTGCGACCAGCACTTTCTTGCCCGTCGCAATATCGCCGGTGATCGACACCATGTTGATCTTCGGGTGGTTGATCAGCGCGTTGCCGGCACTTTCTCCCCGTCCCAGAACAACGTTCACCACGCCTTCCGGCAGAATCTCGGCCAGAAGTTTTGCCATTTTGAGCGCGGTCAGCGGCGTCTGTTCGGAGGGCTTGAACACCACCGTATTGCCGCCGGCAAGCGCCGGTGCCAGCTTCCAGGCCATCATCATCAGCGGATAGTTCCATGGCGCGATCGAGCCGATGATGCCGACCGGATCGCGGCGGATCATCGACGTGTGCCCCGGCAGATATTCGCCCGAGACCGGGGCCTGCAGCGTGCGGATCGCACCGGCAAAGAAACGGTAGCAGTCCACCACCGCCGGAATTTCGTCATTGCGCACCGCATGGATAGGCTTGCCGCAATTGAGCGCTTCAAGCGCTGCAAAGGCGTCGGCATCCCGCTCGATGGCATCGGCGATCGCCAGAAGATAGGCCGAACGCTCCGCGGGTGTCGTGGTGGCAAAGCGATCGAAAGCCTTTTCGGCCGCATCGACAGCCGCATCGATCTGCGTCAGCGAGGCCTCCGGCAGCTCCAGAATGGTTTCGCCGGTGCGCGGGTTGAGGATCTTTTCCTCCACCTCCGTGCCTGCGACGAAGGATGCCCCGATCAGCATGTCCGTGTTCATGATGCGCTCCCTTTTGTATGATGTTGATAGTGACGCAGACTGTCCCGTCATTTCCCGCTGCCGGCAATCTCGTCGGTGTCGCGGGTCAGGTAATAGGCGGCAAGGATGGGCAGGAAGGTGACAAGCACCACGACGACGGCAACCACATTGGTCACCGGGCGCTGGCGCGGGCGGATCAGTTCCTGCAGCATCCAGATCGGCAGGGTGGCTTGCTGGCCGCCTGTAAACGTCGTCACGATCACCTCATCGAAGGAGAGCGCAAAGGCCAGCATGCCGCCGGCCAGAAGCGCCGTTGCGATATTGGGCAGGATGATGTGGCGGAAGGTCTGGAACCCGTCGGCGCCCAGATCCATCGACGCCTCGATCAGCGAGCCGGATGTGCGCCGGAACCGGGCGACTGCATTGTTGTAGACGACCACGACGCAAAAGGTGCCGTGGCCGAGAATGATCGTCCAGAGCGAATAGGGAATATCGGCCAGCGAAAAGGCCGACCGCAGCGCAATGCCGGTGATGATGCCGGGAAGCGCAATCGGCAGGATGACCAGGAGCGAAATCGCCTCGCGGCCAAAGAAACGGGTCTGCGAGACGGCCGCTGCGGCAAGCGTGCCGAGGAGAAGTGCAATCGCCGTTGCAACGCTTGCGACCTTCACCGAAAGGGAAAGCGCCTGCCACACGTCGGGCCGGTTCCAGGCCACCGAAAACCAGTTGAGCGTCAGGCCCGGTGGCGGCCACTGGAAGCTTTTCTCTTCCGTGGTGAAGGCATAGACGAAAATGAGGAGGATCGGCAGATGCAGGAAGGCTATGCCGGCGCCGGCTGCAATCTTCAACGGCAAGCTTGCCGTGGCTTCTGTATCAGAGCGCATCGAAAGCCCCCATGCGTTTGGCAATCGCCAGATAGACGCCCATGATGACGATGGGCACCACGGAAAAGGCCGCCGCCAGCGGCACATTGCCGGCCGTTCCCTGCTGCGCATAGACGGCCTGACCGATGAACAGGCGCGACGATCCGATGATCTGCGGAATGATGTAATCGCCAAGCGTCAGCGAGAAGGTGAAGATCGATCCGGCCACCAGTCCCGGCAGTGCAAGCGGCAGAAGGACGGTGAAAAACGTCTGGCGCGGCGTGGCACCGAGGTCGCCAGAGGCTTCCACCAGCGTTTTCGGCACCCGCTCGAGTGCCGCCTGCGTCGGCAGGATCATGTAGGGCAGCCAGATATAGACGAAGACGAGGAAGGTGCCAATATAGCTGACCGAGAGCGAATTGCCGCCGATCACCGGCAGTGCCAGCACGCTGTCCAGAACAGAGGAGAGGTGCAGCCGTGCAAAGATCCAGGTGAGGATGCCTTCCTTGGCGAGAATCAGCTTCCAGGCATAGACCTTGACCAGATAGCTCGACCAGAGCGGCATCATCACGCCGAGATAGAAGAAGGCTTTCCAGCGGCCCTTCGCATAACGCGCCGCGTAATAGGCGATCGGAAAGGCGATGAAGGCCGAGGCCACCGTGACCGCGACCGCCATCACGAGCGTGCGCAGGATGATGTCGAGATTGGCCGGGTTCAGCAGCTGCCGATAGGTGTCCAGCGTCAGCTCATAGGTCACCAGACCGGAAAAATCGTCGATGGCAAAGAAGCTCTGCGCCAGAAGCGCCAAAAGCGATCCGACATAGATGATGCCGAGCCAGAGAAGCGGCGGGGTCAGCATCAGGATGAGCAGAAGCTGCGGTCGCCGCCAGAAGAGATCCGAAAGGCGGCCCGAGAGGCCCGCGCGCCGCGCGCTGATGACGCCTTGGGAAAACGCTCCGGTCATGCCGCATCGTCCATGTAATGCACATCGCCGGGCGCCCAGGTGAGCCCGACCTCCGTGCCTTGTTCCGGCACCGGCTGGCCGGCCGGCAGCATCACGCTGAGGCTGACATCGCCTGCCGTGACGCCAAGGCGGGTCGCCGCGCCGAGAAAGGCGGCCGAGCGCACATGGGCCCGCACGCCACCGTCGCGCACCAGAGAAATGGCTTCCGGGCGCAGGCTTGCACAACGCGCCTCACCGCCGAAGTACCGCATGGCGTCCGGATCGATGACATTGGAGGAGCCGACGAAATCCGCCACGAAACGGGTCTTCGGGCGATTGTAGATCTCCTGCGGCGTGCCGGCCTGGACGATCCGGCCCTTGTTGAACACCGCCACGCGGTCGGCCATGGACAGCGCTTCCCCCTGGTCATGCGTGACGAAGATGAAGGTAATGCCCAGGCTGCGTTGCAGGCTTTTCAGCTCCTCCTGCATGCTTTCGCGCAGCTTGAGGTCCAGCGCACCGAGCGGTTCATCGAGCAGGAGAACGCGCGGACGGTTGACGAGCGCGCGGGCAAGGGCGACGCGCTGGCGCTGGCCGCCGGAGAGCTGGCCGGGCTTTCGCGCCCCGTAATCCGGCAGTTTCACCAGTGCCAGCGCCTCCTCAGCCTGCCGGTGACGCTCGGCCTTGCCGATGCCCTTGACCATCAGGCCATAGGCGACATTGTCGAGAATGCTGAAGTGCGGAAACAGCGCATAGTCCTGGAAGACGGTGTTGACGTTGCGGCGATAGGGCGGCACGCCCTCGGCGGTCTCGCCAAAAATCTCGATATGGCCGCTATCGGGCTGCTCGAAACCGGCAATCAGGCGCAGACAGGTGGTCTTGCCGGAACCGGACGGGCCGAGCATGGCAAAGAACTCGCCCGGCTCGACGACAAGATCCACCCGATCGACGGCCTGGACCTTGCCGAAATGGCGCGAGACGCCGGAAAAGGAAACGGCTGCGGTCATGGAAGCTCCAGTTTTGTTGGCGTGTCCTTCATTCGCCTGCCGCCGCCACTGTCCGCCCCCGATGAAGAGACGGCACCGCGCGCCGGTCTCTCCCGCGGCGCTCAGCGTCGACAGCGGGCGCGGAGGCGTCAGGGCAGGGCGCCTCTTCCCGTTGACGGGAAGAGGCTGGCGGGCATTGCACCCGCGGGCAATGCCTCAGCGGCCGCCGATCACGCCGATATAATCGGACACCCAGCGGTGATAGGGCACGCACTCGCCCTGGCTTTCGCACTTGCTGATCGGCGTCTTCCAGAAGCTGATTTTGGCAAAATTGTCGTAGCCATTGGTCGCGCAGCCTTCGTCGGTCAGCAGCGCATTGCCCTTGCAGGCGGCGGGAACGGAGGGATTGGCGCCGAACCAGGCAGAGACGTCACCCTGCACCTTGGCCGACAGCGAGTGCTCCATCCATTTGTAGGCGCAGTTGGGGTGCGCGGCATCAGCATGCAGCATGGTCGTATCGGCCCAGCCGGTGGTGCCCTCCTCCGGGAAGGTGGAGGCGATCTTTGCCTTTTCCGCCTGCAGGAGGTTCACCTGGAACGGCCAGGACCCGGAGGCGACGACGCCTTCATTCTTGAAATCGTCGGTCTGGATCATGGCATCGTGCCAGTAGCGGCCGACCAGCTTGCGCTGGCCGCGCAGGAGTTCGAGGGCCGCCTTGTACTGGTCCTCGTTGAGCTCGTAAGGATCCTTGATGCCGAGTTCCGGCTTGTGCGCCTTCAGATAAAGTGCTGCATCGGCCACATAGATCGGGCCGTCATAGGCCTGAACGCGGCCCTTGTTGGACTTGCCGTCCGGGAGGGTCATTTCCTCGAAGACGACTTTCCAGCTCTTGGGCGCTTCGCCCTTGAAGGCATCGGTATTGTACATGAGGACATTGGGACCCCAGACATAGGGAACGCCGTAATGAACGCCCTTCACCGTATGCCAGGGCGCATTCTGCAGACGCTCGTCCAGCGTCTTCCAACTGGGGATGAGGGCGGTGTTGATCGGCTGTACGCGCTTGCCGGCGATGAGGCGCAGCGAAGCGTCGCCCGAGGCGGTGACGAGGTCAAAACCGCCTTCGTTCATCAGCGACACCATTTCATCCGAGGTGGCTGCGGTCTTCACGGACACCTTGCAGCCCGTCTCCGTTTCGAATTTCGTCACCCAGTCATAGTTCTTGTCGGTCTCGCCGCGCTCGATATAGCCGGCCCAGGCGACGATGGAGAGCGCGCCTTCACCGGCGCCGACGGCCTTCAGCGGCTCTTGCGCAATCGATGCGGTGGTAAAGCTCAGGAATACGGAAAGGGTCGTGCACGTCTTCAGGAAGGATGTCATGGAAGGCTCCCGTTCGATGTCGATTTTTCGACTTTTGTTCCCGAACGAAACCTGCGACGAAATGCGAGCCTTCGCAAATTCATTTGGCAGAACGTCGATATCGGATTTTCCGATACCTGAAGCCTAACGCCCGCGTCCGCTGCGCATGGCCTCGGCAATGCCGATGAAATCGCGCGCCGACTGGGGCAGGCTCGACCCCTTGCGCCAGACCATGCCCACCTGCACCACCGGCAGCGAGCCGGAGACATCGCGGCTTTCGATGCGGTCGCCTTCCAGCGACCAGGGGCGATAGACCAGATCCGGCAGAAGCGCGATGCCGGCGCCGGTCGCCACCAGGCTGCGCACCGCTTCCACCGAGCGGGTGCGAAACGCCACATGCGGGCGCGCGCCAAGCGCCGAGAGAAGTTTTCCGGTATTTTCCTCGATTTCATCCACCGTCAGCATGATCAGCGGCTCGCGCGCCACGTCGGTCGGCGTAATGATATCGGCCGAGACCAGCGGATGGCCCATGGGAAGCCACAGTCGATAGGGGGAGGTCTCCAGGATTTCCGCCTGCAGCGCCATGCGGTCACGCAGGTTGGAGATCACCATCACCGCCACATCCAGTTCCCCGCCGACCAGCAGATGTTCCAGATAGGAGCCGTTGTCCTCGACCGCCGAAACCTCGACACCGGGGCAGGCGCGGCGATATCGGGCCAGCAGGTCGGAAAGGACATAGCCGGCCACGAGGGAGGTGACGCCGATGTTCAGCGTTCCGCCCTCGATCTGCGTTGGGCCGGAAAAAGCGTTGCGGGCATCCGAGACGCTGGCATGGATTTTCGTGGCATGACGCAGGAACTGGTGGCCGTTATGCGTCATCGTCAGCCCGCGCGGATGGCGCTCGAACAGCTCCACCCCAAGATCCGCCTCCAGCTCCTTGATCGCTTCGGTAACGGAGGATTGCGAGATGGAGAGGTTCTGCGCCGCACGGGTGATCGAGCCCTGTTCGGCGACGGCGATGAAGAACTGCAGCTGGCGGAATGTGAAAGCCATTCCCCCTTAAAACACTGCCCGGTAGACATCAACAAGGCCGCAGAGCAGGCTCTGCGGCAAATTTTTTGAAGGGAAAGCAGCATGCCTTCCGCCCTGGACCTAGTTCGGGCTTCCCTCACGCGAGATGGGCAGAGGGGAGGACCAGGCAAAGCTCCGCTGCGTTCAGATGGCGCTTGCCGTCTTGCGGGCGATGTAAAGCGCGCGCAACTTCAGCGTCAGCGGACCTGGCTTGCCATCGCCGACCGGCTGGCCGTCGATTGACACCACCGGCAGAACGAAATTGGTGGCCGAGGTGATGAAGGCTTCCGCCGCATCCATGGCTTCATCGGGCGTAAAGGCGCGCTCTTCAAAAGCGATGCCCGCCTCTTCGGCGATGTCGAGGACGCTTGCACGGGTAATGCCGTGCAGGATCGCATGCGACAGCGGCCGGGTGATCAGCCTGCCGTCCTTGCTGATGATATGCGCGGTTGCCGAGCTTGCCTCGGTCACGAAACCGTCTTCCACCAGCCAGGCGTCGTCGGCGCCCCTGGAGGCCGCTTCCATCTTGGCCATCGACGGATAAAGCAACTGCACGGTCTTGATGTCGCGGCGCGCCCAGCGCTGATCCGGCAGCAGGGCCACCGAAATGCCGGTCGCGACCTTTGGATTGTCGAGCACCGGCTTTGCCTGGGTAAAGAGCGTCAGCGTCGGCGTGGGATCCTTGGGATAGGCGAAATCGCGGTCGGCGGTGCCGCGCGAGATCTGCAGGTAGATCAGGCCTTCGTTGAGAGCGTTGCGGCGAACGATTTCGCGATGGACCTCGAGCAGATCGTCCGGCGACAGCGGGCAGGTGATGCCGAGTTCCGTCATGGAGCGCTGCAGGCGGGCCGCGTGGCCTTCATATTCGAGCAGCTTGCCGCCGACGACGCCGGTGACTTCATAGATCGCATCGGCAAAGAGAAAGCCGCGATCGAAGATCGAGACCTTGGCATCCGCTTCCGGCAACCACGCGCCGTTGAGGTAGACAATACGAGACAAGGGAGGAGCCTTTCAGGGTGCGGGTTTGGTAAAGGGGGCAATGGTGATGCCGGCGTCGGTGAGCTTGTCGCGCAGCGCCCGTGCGGTCACTGGCGCGCCCGGCGTGTCGCCGTGAATGCAGACGGTCGCCGCTTCGACGGCGAGATGCCCGCCGTTCAGCGTCGGGATCCGGTTGTCGCAGACCATGGAGAGGACCTGATCGACGCTTTGCGAAAGATCGTGGATCACCGAGCCCTCCATCTGCCGCGGCGCCAGCATGCCGTTTTCGAGGTATCGGCGGTCCGCATAGACTTCGCAGGCAACGGCAAGGCCTGCGGCTTCCGCCGCGCGCATCGTCTGAGAATAGGGGAGGGTGATGAAGACGAGGCGCGGATCGACCGCCTTGATGGCGTTCACGCAGACACGCGCCAGCGTTTCGTCTTCGGCGGCGATATTGCCGAGCGAACCATGGGTCTTCACATGGGTGATCGGCCAGCCGAGTGCCGCCGCCATGCCCTGGATCGCGGCGATCTGGTAGATGATCTGCGCTTCGACATCTTCCGGCCGCTCGCCATAGATGCGGCGCCGGCCAAAGCCGTAAAGATCCATGAAAGAGGGGTGGGCGCCGATCGCCACGCCCTTTTCCCGCGCCGAAAGAATGGTATCGCGCATGACGCTCGGATCGCCGGCATGAAATCCGCAGGCGATGTTTGCCGTGGTGATGATGTCCATCATCGCCGCGTCGTCGCCGATCGTGTAGGCGCCGAAGCTTTCACCCATGTCGCAGTTGAGATCGATCTGAGGCATTCGGCCCATCCTTATCCTGTCGTCGGCAATCACGTCGCCAAGGGCGATATCGCCAACCTTAATCGCGCGGCAGTCTTGACATACAGTCGGTGTACTGAAATGACAAGGACGTTGTTTGCTCTGCGAATTTGCGCAGACTGAACAGATGAGAAGACAAGACACAAGGTGTAACGCCGCTCGCTTTGATTGCAGACAGGCCAAGGGCGCCGGCGGAATTGGAACGAAGAATGACCGTGCCCGATCACGCGCACCTGACCTATCCGCGCATCGCCGCAAGCGGCGACCGTGCGGTCGTCGTCGAACTGTCCGACCAGATCTGCGACGAAACGAACAGGCGTGTCGTGGCGCTTGCAGCGGCCCTGGACGCCGATCCGATCGACGGCATTGTCGAGACCGTGCCGACATACCGGTCTCTGCTGGTGTGCTACGATCCTCTGATCGTGCGAGGGCGCGATCTCTCTATCCGTCTCCTCGAGCGGCTGTCGACGATCCGTATCGACGCGGCCGGCTCCCGCCGGCTTGTCGTGCCGGTGCTGTATGGCGGCGATGCCGGCATGGATCTGTCGGAACTAGCCGAGATGAAGGACATGAGTGTCAGAGACCTCGTCGCGCTGCACGGGTCGGCGGATTACCGCGTCCACATGATCGGCTTTGCGCCGGGCTTTGCCTATCTCGGCGGCCTGCCGGAAAAACTACATACGCCGCGGCTTCCGGCACCGCGCCAGAGGATCGAGGCAAGCGTCATCGGCATCGGCGGCAAGCAGGCCAGCATCAATTCCGTGCCGGGGCCGAGCGGCTGGCGCTTTATCGGCCGCACGCCGATCCGCGTTTTCGATCCCGCCCGCAAGGACCCCTTTCTCTTGAGAGCAGGCGACCATGTCCGCTTTCGCGCCATCGAGGCGGACGAAGCCGCAGCACTCGATGCGGCCGTCGCGGACGGTGCGCCGCCGATCGAATGGGAGGAGGCATGACACGCCTGATCGTCAAACAGGCCGGCCCGATGATGTCGGTGCAGGATCGCGGTCGAAGCGGCCTCCTGCAGATGGGGGTCTCGGGCTGCGGGCCGATGGATGTCACCGCCATGCGGATCGCCAATCGCCTCGTCGGCAATGACGAGGGCGATGCGCTGATCGAGTTTGCCCATGTCGGCGGCCAGTTCGAGGTAAGCGAGCCCGTGCTCCTTGCCGTCACCGGCGGCGCCGTGTCCGTCACCATCGACGGGACACCCGTGGCCACCTGGGAGAGCTACCGGCTGGATCCCGGCCAGACGCTGCGCATCGGCGCACTCACCAATGCCGTCTGGGGCTATCTGGCATTGTCCGGCGGCATCCGCACCGAACCGGTGCTTGGCGCGCGTTCGACGCATCTGCGCTCGGCAATCGGCGGGCTCGAAGGCCGGCGCCTTTCGGCCGGCGACGTGCTGCCGCTTGGCGCAACGCAGGAGACGGCGCTTGCCGCCCCGCGCAAAATCCTGCGCAAGCCGCTGTCGCGCTCGGCGGGGCCGATCCGGGTGATCGAGGGGCCGCAGGCCGGGCATTTCGACGAGGCCGCCTGGCAGCAGTTCCTGCGCGGGCCCTTCACCGTCTCCGCCAGCCGCGACCGCATGGCCCAGATGCTCGACGGCCCGAAGATCACGGCTGCCGCCGGCCACGACGTCGTCTCCGACGGAACGGTGATGGGATCGATCCAGGTGCCGGCCTCCGGGCGCCCGATCGTCCTGATGGCCGAGCGCCAGACGAGCGGCGGCTACGCAAAGATCGCAACCGTCGCTTCCGTCGATCTGCCGCGGCTCGCCCAGGCGCTGACCGGTTGCCAGATCCGCTTCAAGCGTGTCAGCCGGGACCATGCGGAAGATCTGTGGATCGCTCACACCCGCGCTCTCGACGAGGTTCTCACGAGCCTCGATCATGGGGCCGGTGCCACGATGAGTGAAGGAGGCATGCCTTGAACAAGCCGCTCGCCAAGCAGGCCTATGGCAAGATTATCGAGATGATCCTTGCCGGGGCGCTGAGACCCGGCGACCTCCTGCAGGAAGCCAAGCTCGGCGACGAGCTTGCCATGTCGCGCACGCCGGTGCGCGAGGCGATCAAGCGCATCGAGGCGGAAGGGCTTGCCGTTCAGGAAGGCCGCTTCCTCAAGGTGAGGACGCTGACCATCCCCGAAGTCGAGGAAATCTTCTTCCTGCGCCAGCAGCTGGAAAGCCATTGCGCGCGCCATGCGACCGGCATCTCCCGCCATATTCTGGATGATCTGGAACGCCGCGTCCTGATCCTGCAGAAGGAGGGGCCGGGCGATGAGGACGAACAGCGCAGTCTCGATGACGACCTGCATCATGCGCTGGCGCGCGCTGCGGGCAACCAGATGATGGTGCGCGCCATCGGAGACCTGCGCCGGCGCACCTGCATGTTCGACCACACACAGGTTCCGGCCCGCTTTACCGTGAGCTGCCAGGAACATTTGGACATCCTTGCCGCCCTTCGCGCCGGCGAAGGCGAAAAGGCAGGCCTGCTGATGGCAGCACATATCGCGCATGCCCGCGACGCGATCCTCGCCCGCCTTGCCGCGCCTTTACAGAGACCATCCCGATGAAATGCCTGATCGTCCAGCCCATTCATAAAGCCGGCATCGCCCTCTTGGAACAGGCCGGCATCGACGCCGTCCTGTGCCCCGACAGCAGCCTTGAAACGGTAAAGCGGTTGATCGGCGACTGTCAGGCAGTCATCACCCGCGATGCGGGCCTTGGCGGTGAAGCGATTGCCGCTGCCGATCAGTTGAAGGTGATCGTCTCGCATGGGGCCGGCCACGATTCCATCGACAAGGTGGCGGCGGGCCGACGCGGCATTCTCGTCTGCAACACGCCCGGCGCCAATGCGCGCTCGGTGAGTGAACTGGCGCTCGGGCTTGCGCTCTCCGTTGCCCGGTTGATCCCGGCCGCCGATCGGGCGGTGCGCTCCGGCACGCCGGGCTTTCGCGAGACGGCCACTTTCCGCGAGCTGTTCGGCAAGACGGCGCTCGTCGTCGGCTGGGGCGCGATCGCGAGAGATCTGGCGCGGATGCTGGATATTGCCTTCGGCATGCGCATTCTCGTTCATTCGCCCCGCAGCCGCGGTGAACTGCCCTATGAGCGTGTGACGACGCTTCACGAGGGGCTTGCGGCCGCCGATCTCGTTTCCATCCACACGCCGCTTCGCGAGGAAACCCGCAACCTGTTCGACGCGGCCGCGTTTGGCGCGGTCAAACGCGGCGCGATCCTCGTCAATACGGCCCGCGCAGGCCTCATCGACGAGGCAGCCCTTGCCGCAGCCATCGCCAGTGGAACCATTTTCGGCGCCGGCCTCGACGTCTATTCGCCGGGTGCTGCGCAAGGCCCGCTCGGGGAAAGCGGCCGCGTGATCTTCACGCCGCATCTCGGCGGCACGACCGGGGAAGCGCTGGAGCGCGTGGCGGTCGCCGCCGCCTCCCATGTGCTGACGGCGCTGTCCGGCCGCCGGCCAGAAACGACCATAGAATTGCAAGCGATGGAAGGGGTGAGCGCATGAGCACCGTCATCAGGGATACGATCGACAGACTGCTCCAGCGCATCAACGCCATCAGCGATGTCGGCCCGGGCTTCACCCGCCCGTCCTACAGCCCGCTGGAAAGCCAGGCGCATGCGGTGATTGCCGAAGAAGCCCACGCGCTTGGCCTTGCCGTGACGCGCGATGCCGGCCTCAACCTCTTTGCCCGCCTGCCGGGCCGCGATCGCGACGCCCCGGCCATCCATATCGGCTCCCATCTCGATACGGTTGCCATGGGCGGCGCCTATGACGGCCAGGCCGGTGTGACGGGCGCCATGGCGCTCGCAGCAGCCTTCGTCGAAAGCGGCGAGCCGCCGCCCGTCGATCTGGTCGTGACGGTGACGCGCGCCGAAGAGAGCGTCTGGTTTCCGGTCTCCTATGCGGGCGCGCGCGCAGCCCTTGGCCGGCTGACGGCGGCAGAACTGCAGGCAAAGCGTTCCGACACCGGCCGCACGCTCTATGACCATATCCTCGAAGAGGGCGGCCGGCCGGACGATATCCTGTCCGGGCCCGGCCTTGCGCCCGCCCGTTTCATTGAACTGCATATCGAACAGGGCAATGTGCTCGACAATGCCAGGGAACCCTTCGGCATCGTCACAGGCGTGCGCGGCGGCTTGCGGTACCGCGAGGCGCGGATCGATGGCACCTGGGCCCATTCCGGCGGGCCGGCGCGCTCGGAGCGGTCCGATGCGGTCTTTGCGCTCGCCGACCTCATCGTCGGCATGGACAAAGAGTGGCAGGACGCGCTCGACCGCGGGCAGGATCTTGCCGTCACCTTCGGCCGTGTCGATGCGGCCTCGTCGGAACATGCCTTCGCCAAGGTGCCGGGGCGGGTGGATTTCTGCGTCGATCTGAGAAGCGACACCGTCGGCGTGCTCGACGAACTGGATGGCCTGTTCAAGGCGCAGATTGCAGGCATCGAGGCAGCGCGCGGCGTGCGTTTCGATCTCGGCCCGCAATCGCGCAGCCAGCCGACGAAGCTGTCGGTGGCGCTCGGCGACCAGATCGCGGCCGGCGCGGCAAGGCTCGGCTACAGCCCGCGCCGGATGCTGTCGGGCGGCGGCCATGATGCGGCAGCCTTTGCCCAGGCCGGCTGGGACAGCGTCATGGTGTTCCTGCGCAACTGGAACGGCAGTCACAATCCCGACGAGGGCATGGATCCGGCCGATCTTGCCGCAGCCGTCGAGGTGCTTCACGCAGCGATCCGCGATGGCGGCAAAGGAGGCGGTCATTGAGCGACAGGGAAACCCTTGCACAGCAGGTCTATCGCGACCTCAAGCAGCGTATCCTCGAAGGACAGCTGTCTTCGGACGAAGTGCTGACGGAACGTACACTTGCCCTGGAATCGGGTATTTCGCGCACGCCGCTGCGCGCTGCCATTTCGCGGCTTGAAAAGGAAAACGTCATTTCGCGCCTGCCCAACGGCGCGCTGATGGTGCGCCCCGTCACCATCGAGCAATTGCTGGAGATCGTGCAGGTGCGCCGGCTTCTCGAGGGTGCTGCTGCCGAAAAGGCGGCAAGCCTGCCGTTTACCGAGGAACTTGCACGATCGCGGGCGCGGATGCGCGAATTCGTGAGCGGCGACAATATCGAATTCGACCTCTTCTGGATCGACGACGACGCCTTTCACAATGCGCTCGCCCATGCCGCCGACATGCCGCTTCTCGCCACCATGCTGACCGAGATGCGCAGTATCGCGCGCCGCTGCACCATCACCCGCACCCACGATCGCTTTGACCAGCAGGCGCTGGAACATATCGCCATCATCGATGCCATCGAGGCGCGGGACGGTGCGGCCGCCCGTGCGGCTGTCGAGGTGCATTTCGACAGCGTCAGGACCCGCTTTCTCGGCTGGCTGACGCGCAATTGAGATTTTGATCGCATGACACTCCACCCGACATTCGACATCGAAACCGCAGAGCGCGGCATCGAGGCGGCCTTTCCGGCCGAAGAGTTTGCCGAAAGGCAGGCGCGCGCCCGCGCCGCCATCGCGGAAAGCGGTCACGAGGCGCTGATCGTCATCGGCCCGGAAACCATCTACTGGCTGACCGGACGCCAGACGGCCGGCTATTTCGCCTTTCAGACGCTCGTCCTACCGGCGGTCGGCGAGCCGGTGCTGCTGGTGCGCCAGCTCGAACTGTTCGGCACGCTTGCCAATACGTTCCTCTCCGATATCGTGACCTACCAGGATGCCGACAATCCGGCCGAAGCGCTGGTTTCGCTGCTAGAGCGGCGCGGCATCGCACATCCGGCCATCGAGCTTTCCGGCTGGTTCCTGTCGCCCAAACTTGCCGGCGAGATTGCCGAACGGCTGGGCGTGGCGGCCCTTGCCGATGGCTCGCAGATCCTGCCGCCACTGCGGATGATCAAGTCGCCGGCCGAACTTGAGGCGATCCGCCACGCGGCGCGCTATGCGCAGGCGGGCATGATCGCTGGCATCGAAGCCTGTGCGCTTGGCGCCGATGAAAATGCCATCGCCGCCGACATGCTGCAGGCGGCAACCCGCGCCGGCTCGGAAGTGATGGCCATGGAACCGCTCGTATCGTCGGGACCGCGCAGCGGCCTGCCGCACATGACCTGGCGCCGCCGGGCCCTGCAGGCGGGCGATCCGATCTTCCTCGAACTTGCCGGCAGTCATGCGCGCTATCATGCGGCACTGATGCGCACCGTCTGGATGGGCTCAGCCCCCGACGAGGCGCAGCGGATGATGGATTGTTCGCTGAGGGCACTGGATGCGGCGATTGCTAAGATCAGGCCTGGGGCCACCTGCGCCCACATTCACGATACGGCGCAGGCGGTGATCGACGCTGCCGGCTATACGGCCGCCTTTCGCAAGCGCATCGGCTATTCGATGGGCGTCGCCTTTGCGCCCGACTGGGGCGAGGGGGCAATCCTCAGCCTGTTTTCGAACGTCACCCGCATCATCGAACCGGGCATGGTCTTCCACCTGCCGGCCACCTTGCGCAGCTACGGGCACTGGACCGTCGGCGCCTCCGAAACGGTCATCGTGACCGAGACCGGCGCCGAACCGCTCTCCACCCTGCCGCGCCACCTCACTATCCGCTGATTTTCCATCCACCCCGACAAACGGAGCATGCCATGCGTTCCCTCTTTCACCTTGCCTACCATGTGACGGATCTCGATGCGTCACGCCGCTTCTACGGCGACATCCTCGGCTGCGAGGAAGGCCGCTCGACCGACACCTGGGTCGATTTCGATTTCTTCGGGCACCAGATCTCCCTGCATCTGGGCAAGCCCTTCGAGGTTACCCGCACCGGCAAGGTTGGCGACCACATGGTGATGATGCCGCATCTCGGCGTCATCCTGCCGCTGGACGACTGGTTTTCGCTGGCCGAGCGTCTCGAAAAGGGCGGCATCGCCTTCGACATCCCGCCGGTCGTACGCTTTGAAGGCGAGCCGGGCGAACAGCGCACCATGTTCTTCTTCGATCCGAGCGGCAACCCGATCGAGGTCAAGGGTTTTAAGGATTTCGACGGCGTGTTTGCCCGCTGAGGCGGCAAAGCGCCCACCAAGACGTCATCCTCGGCCTTGTGCCGAGGATCTGCCAAAGGCCAATAAAATCACTAGGTTGAAGATGCTCTGGCCAAGCCCGAGCATGACGTAAGATGCGCAAGGCTTTTTGTCAGCAGTCTGAGCCGGGCAGATCCATGATCTGCCCGGCTCTTTCATGCGCAGGACGTTCACCCGTCCGGGCGGGCGGGCGAGATAGGGCGTAAAAAGGCTTTCAGAACATCGAGGGCGAGGTGGTGATGAGCTCGTTGCCCTTTTCACCGATGATGATGATGTCCTCGTAGAAGGCTGCTCCGACGCCATCGAGCGACAGGAAGGCCTCGACGCCGAAGACCATGTTTTCCTCAACCACGTCGTCGGCCAGGGACATGGTGGTGGAAATGCGCGGCAGCTCGAACCCGAGACCGACCCCGTGGCCGTAAAACGGGAAATTCTTCATGATCGGTGAAATCGACCCGCCAAAGGCTGCGGTCATGCGGTCGCCTTCGGCGGCAACGTCGAGCAGCTTCGCGCCGGGGCGCAGCATGTCCGACAGGCGGTGCACGATGCCGCTTGCCGCCTCGATCAACCGCTTCTGCTCGCCATTGGCCGGCCCCCTGACACCGGTGCGGCCGGGATCGAGGTAATAGCCCTGGTAGAGCGGGCCATGCAGCGTGCCGGTCACCATGTCGCCCATGGCCGGGACGTCCTCGCTATAGCCGGCCAGCGGAAACCGCTGGTCGAATCCGAGAGTGTCGCCGTGATTGGTGCCGATCATCTGGATGCGCCCGCCGCGGGCAACGACGACGCGGGCCGCTTCGCCGGCCGCCTCGCGCTCCGACAGACCGCCGACCAGGCCTTCCATCAGCGCATTGATGCCGAGCGTCGCGGTCTCGCCGGCATAGCGATAACAGTCCAGCTCCCGCGTGCTCTTGATGCGGCGCACGCTGCGCACGAGGTCGTCGGCCGGTATCCATTCGATCCCCGGCGCGATGGCTTCCAGCTGCCGGTAATACTTGACCGGGATGAAATTCGTGCCGACCAGCGCCACCCGGCCCGTGACGCCACGCGCGACAAGCGCTTTTGCCACGCTTTCGAAGGGATGGTTGCTCGTCACCACATCCTCGATGGCGACGAGGTCATGGCGGACTTCCGGCTCGTCGATATGCAGCTGCGGCGCGCGGCCCGGCTGCAGGATGACGCCGGCGAAGGAGCGGGCGGTCCAGATCAGCGAATCCATTCCGCCGCTGATCGCATAGTGGTTGGAGAGATAGAGAACGTCGCCGCAATTGTCCGTGGTGCCGCCACCGCGACCGAACACAACGGCCGTCTCGAAGCCGCGCCGTGCGATCTCCTCCTGGACCCGGGCCCAGCGCGTTTCATACTCTTCAAGGGGAAAATAGGGTTGCATGCGTCACTCCGAATGCGGCCTGATGGCGGGCTTCAGCCCGGCCAGGATGCTGGCCAAGGCGGTGCCCCGTGGATCGCGCCCGCGCCCCTGCAGCTTGACTTATCGAAGGGCTGGACGCATTTCGTATTTCGGTACACCGGCTGTATCCTTCCGTCAATCGTGATTGGAACGGTCACAATGCAGTTTCTGTCACGGAAGGCGCGCGACGGCCTTTTCGCTTAAAATTTAGGCTTCCGGTGTTTAATCCCTGCGCTCTTCGTCCATTATTTGACCGTTAATTTGTTGAAAATGCTACTTGAACTCCAGTGGTATACTGAATAGGCTTGGTGTACCGAAATTGATGACGGAGCTTTTGACGTGCAGGCGCCGACCATTCGGCGCCCGGCACCAGGAAGACGATGGATATGGATCTCGATACAAAGACTGTCGCTGCAAGCCATGGGCGGGCCTTTCCGATGAAAGCGGGGCAATATGCCCGGATCGTCAACACGCATGGCAACCAGGTGGTCGACACCTGGGCGGTGGCCGAAAACGATGTCACCGAGACCGCGGCGATGGATCATACGCGCTCGGTCAACAGCAATATCTTCCTGACGCAAGGCATGCGCATCATGTCCTCGCGCCGCCGGCCGATGCTCACGATGGTGGCCGACAGTGGAGGCGTGCGGCACGATACGCTTCTGTGCCCCTGCAGCCGCGAACTCTACGAGCAGCTCGGCTGCACGGAGCCGCACCGCAGCTGCACCGACAATTTCCACGAGGCGCTGGCGGAGCTCGATCTTGCTGTGCCGTTCACGCCGGCCTCCCTCAATCTCTTCATGAACGTACCGGTCGAGGCCGACGGCACGGTGGACCGCCTGCCGCCGGCAACGACGGCAGGCGACATGGTCGTCCTGCGCGCCGAGATGGACCTTACGCTGGTTCTGTCGGCCTGCCCGCAGGACCTTACCCCGATCAATGGCGCCGCCCGCACCCCGAAGGATGTCGCGGTCGTCATCACAGACGCCTATGATGAGGAACATGCCCGATGAGCGCACCGCTTCTGAGCTTGCGGGAGATCCGCAAGAGTTTCGGCGACAACGAGGTGCTGAAGGGCGTTTCGCTCGACGTGACAGCGGGCGAGGTGGTCTCGATCATCGGCGCCAGCGGTTCGGGCAAGAGCACCTTCCTGCGCTCGATCAATGCGCTGGAAATGCCGCAGTCGGGTTTCATGGATTTCGAGGACATGTCCTTCGACTTCCGCCCGGAATCGCGCTTCTTTCCCAGCCAGACGCAGTTGCAGGCATTGCGGGCGCGCGTCGGCATGGTGTTCCAGAGCTATAATCTCTGGCCGCACATGACAGTGCTCGAAAACGTCGTGCACGCGCCGGTCAAGCTCCTCAAAATCCCGCGCGCCCAGGCGATCGAGGAGGCGGAGGCGCTTCTGGCGCGCATCGGCCTGTTCGAAAAGCGCCACAGCTATCCGGGCAGGCTTTCCGGCGGCCAGCAGCAGCGCGTCGCCATCATCCGCGCGCTCGCCATGAAGCCGCGGCTCATGCTGTTTGATGAAGTCACCTCCGCGCTCGACCCGGAGCTGGTGCATGAGGTGCTGGTCCTGATGGCCTCGCTTGCCGCCGATGGCATGACCATGCTGCTGGTCACGCACGAGATTGCCTTTGCCCGCGACGTCTCGTCCCGCGTCGTCTTCTTCGACAAGGGTGTGATGGCTGAAACCGGCTCGCCGGATATTCTGCGGCACCCCGAAAGCGATCGCTTGCGCCAGTTTCTCCACCGCATTCTTCACGACGAACTTCCCCGCTCGGGCGAAAGCGACAGCAAAGGTTTGACGCAATGAACGGGTTTCTCGAGGATCTGCAAACCTACGGACCCGGCTTCTGGGACGCGGCCCTGACCGTCTTCGGGCTGACGATCCTGACGATCGTCGTCAGCTGGATCTGCGGCCTGCTGGCTGCGCTCGGGCAAAGGTCGAAATGGCGGGCCGTGCGGGCCACGTCCGCCTTCTACATCTGGTTCATCCGCGGCACGCCCCTGCTGATCCAGGTGTTCATCATCTATTTCGGCCTGCCGCAGATCGGCATCCGGCTCTCGCCCTTCACCGCCGGCGTTCTGGCGCTTGGCATCAATAGCGGCGCCTATATCGCCGAAATCATCCGAAGCGGTCTCTCGGCCATTCCGAAGGGCCAGGCAGAATCCGCGCTTGCCCTCGGCTTCAGCCCGGGAGAAACCATGCGCAGCATCATCCTGCCCCAGGTGGTACGGATCATTCTGCCGTCGCTCACCAACGAGGCGATCTCGACGCTGAAGAACACCTCGCTTCTCTCCGCCATCACCGTGGTCGAACTGACGCTCTATGCGCAGACGCTGATTGCCATGACGTTCCGGCCCTTCGACTTCTACATCGCGGTTGCGCTGATCTATCTCGCGCTGACGACCGTGCTTACCCAATTGGCCTCCTGGCTGGAGCGCCACTACAAGATGCAATCCTGACAGGAAACCACTCAAGGACTGCACCTCCACCCGTCCATTCCGGCCTTAACCAGGCAGGCAATACACTCTCATAACAAAGGGAACTGACAATGAAACGCAGCAGTTTTTTGGGTCTGGCTTTCGCGGCATTTGCCACGCTGGTCACGCATGTTCCGGCATCGGCCGCCGAGCTGGAATTGCTTCATCCGGGAAAGCTCATGGTGGCAACGGAGGGCACGTTCCCGCCGTTCAACATGCGCGCCCCCAATGGCGAGCTTGACGGGCTGGAAATCCGGCTGATGACCGAGATCTGCAAGCGCCTCGGCCTGAAATACGAGCCGGTGCTCATCAAGTGGGATTCGCTTCTGATCGGTCTTCAGGCCGACCAGTACGACATGACGAGCGATTCCATGGACATCACGGCAGAGCGCCAGAAGAAGGTGACCTTCGCCGATGGCTGGCTGGAATCGGGCGGCGTCATCCTGGTGCCGAAGGGCTCGACCATCAAGTCCGTCGACGACGTGAAGGGCAAGCGCGCCGGTGCGCTGGTCTCTTCCACCTTCGCCAAGATCGGTGAAGACAAAGGCGCCGTCGTGAAGGGCTACAAGGCCGAATCCGACGCGCTGCAGGACATGGCGAACGGCAATCTCGACCTCGTCATCACGGACGCGATCGCCGCCGGCTATGCCATCAAGCAGTCGAAACTGCCCTTCGAAATGCTGCCGGAATATGTGAGCCACGTTCAAAAGGGCTTTGCCATCAAGAAGGGCAAGCCGGAACTGGTCAAGGCCATCAACAAGACGCTCGCCGAAATCGTCGCAGACGGCACCTACGCCAAGATCACCACGGACCTCGTCGGCTTCAACCCGGCGCCGAAGGATCCGATCCGCAGCGTGGAATAAGAGCCGGTTACGGTTCAGGTCGACCCGTCAAAAACAAGCCGCCGGACTTTTGGGTCCGGCGGCTCTTTTGTGGTCCAGGCAAATGCGTGGTGGATCAGAACTTCACGGTGAAGTTCGAGCGCAGCCAGACGGTCGGGTCCTGGCCCTGCGTCGTGGCGTTGACCATGAAGGAGGCGGTGCCGCCGGCCACGTCGAATTCGGCGCCGATACCGCCGCGAACCCAAAGCTGCTTCAGGTCCTGGCCATCAATGGAGAAGTCGCTGACACCGATCAGCGTGCCGCTGGTGGCAGCGGCATGATCCTCGAACTGGTAGCTCACTTCGCTCTTGGCCAGAAGGCGAACCGTATCGCTCATCGGGCGAACGAAATCGGCACCTAGGCGCAGGATCGTCGAATGATCGCTCGTGGCGTCATAGCTCACCGGGAAGGATCCGTTCTCTTCCGTATAGGCATCGACCTTGGTGCGCGCGTAGGAGAGGCCCGCATAAGGCGTGATGTCGGTCTCGGCGAGCGTTGCCGCGTTCAGCCAATCGACACGGATCTTGGCGCCCCAGGTATCGGCATTGGTGCTGCCATTGGAGTAATCCTGGGCAGACCCGTTGAGATAGCCGCGCGCCGTATCGATGCTGGCGTGGCTGAAATAGCCGCCGACGGTGAGGTAGAGGTTGGAGCCCATATTGGCCGACACTTCCGGCGACAGGTAATAGCCCGTCTGCCGGACCGAGCCGCCGGCATCGAGATCCTGGTTGGAATAGGTGCCGCCAACGGAGAAGCGGGCGGTGACGCCATCGGCAATGCCATAGGCAAGGCCGAACTCGCCGAGCGCCAGACCACCCTTTGCCGTCTCGCCATTGTCATAGCCGCTGTCCACCGTGCCCCAGGCGGACCGTTCGCCAAGACCGAGCAGGTTGCGCATGGGATTGCCCTGCGCGCCGAACATGATGGTGTTGGCGCTCGACACACTGTTCTGCACGGTGTTGCTGCCAACCTGGACAAGGGTCGGGTAAAACTCTTCTGCCGTCACGATGCCGCCGGAGCGTGCGACGTAGACGTCATTGTCGCTGGTCGTGCCGATCACCACTGAGCCATCGTCGGAAACAAAGTCGGCTGTTGCGGTCGTGTAGTCAGCCGTCACGCCGCTTTCTGCAAGCCAGGCCTCGATCGACACCATGCCGGTTTCTTGCGACCAGCGGAAGCCGTGAGTAAGGTAGTCTGCGGTTTGCGACGAGCCCACGACATAGCGGCCATCGGCGCTCACATCCGCTGCCCAGGATTCGATACCGCCGTTCACAACACCGAGGTCGGTCAACTTGTCTGTCGCCGCGGACGCGACGTAACGATAGGCGTGGATATGGCCGTCGCTCAGGGTGGCACCGCCCACCAGAACATCGCCATCATCCGACATGGCCGACAGGTAAATATTCGCATTCTGGGCCAGCGATCCGATATCCTGCATTCCGCCGACAGATGTCCAGCGGAAGACATGAGACCACGAGTTGTCGTCTACCCCTCTTCCCGCGACGACCGTGCCGTTGCCGCTGACAAGACTTGCTTCAGATTGAACGTAGAACTGCGGATCGATATCCGTGACCTGATTGTTCGCCAGATCCCAGATCATTGCATGAAAACTGTAATCCCCGTCGGTTCTCAGCAATGACCCGGCGACGGTAGATCCGTCCCGACTGATGGCGAGGCCCTGGGTGGCATAATAACCGGACGCGGTTGGCGCATCCGTCCTCACCCCCCCGACCAAGGTGGACGCTACCATCACACTAACGCTGTCTTGCATTTTGTAATAGGAGCCGACCATGATGCCATTATCGCTGACACCCGTAACAGAGGCGCTGTTGGAGGCTTCAGACGTGACCACCCCACCTTCAGCTGTCCAACTGAAAACATAGTATTTATCTTGTTCGGTGTCGTGATATTCTCCGACGACGGTCTTGCCGTCGTTGCTCATGTGTCCCGACACATTATTGGCCGTCGCCGGCAGCGGAATGTCGGTGACTTCACCCGTCGTGGTGGACACCACCTTCATGCTGCCTGGGACGGGCGCAGCGCTCCTCTCTTCGTCATCCCACCCGCTGCTATAGACCAGATAGGTCGAACCATCTGCGCTCAAGCCGGCAAGAACATTATCCGCATACGGCGCGGCGAAAGCATTACCACCCCATACGAGTGCCATTGCAAGATAAGATGCCGTACGAACAAAGCGTCTTGATATCAATTTATTGATGCTCCCCATCAGAATTTCCCTCTCCATTAAAGGTTGATTATATTCGCAAATCGGAAACTGTATCACATTCGATTTCAACCGGGCTAACAAATGGAAAACGTCGCATCAACACCGAATAAGGATCTGTTTTTCTTTTCGTTAAGGCGTTGCATGGAAACAATACTCGCCGCACTTGCACGCCTTGGAGGTTCGACGTTTTGCCTGCGGCATACAGCCGAATGGCGGCAGCCACCCCAAAAATATGCACGTTCTGGATGTACGCCGCCCGCCACGACTTCTCGCCCTCGCGGACCCTTGCGCCTTTACCGGTACGAGTGGTCTCTTGCGAATCGCCGGAAGAGGTTTGCGGAACGCACCTGCCCATCCGAATGCATAAAAACTGACCTCCCTGCGGGCTGAAATGTCTTGACGATGCGCAAGAATGCAGGCGGCGTGGGCATATGGAGCCTGAGTCGGCTGGTTTCCTTGTGAAATTTCAATTTCACCAAAACTGGCACGAAATCTGCGTCTCTTCCTGCGACTGGGATCAACCCAGCAGCATCCAGAAGAGGGAACGAGATGACTGCGACTTCAAAACAGGTGTTTCCATGGAAGGGTGCCGTGCCGCGCCTGAAGCGGACACTGCGCATCGGGGCAACGGCATTCACACTGGCAGCCTTGAGCGTCGGCACAGCACTTGCCGCCGGCACGCTGCGCATCGGCATGACCGCATCCGACATTCCTCTGACCACCGGCCAGACCGACCAGGGCGGCGAGGGGCAGCGCTTCATGGGCTATACGGTCTATGATGCGCTCGTGGAATGGGACCTCACCAGCGCCGACAAGCCCTCCGGCCTCGTGCCGGGCCTTGCCACGTCCTGGGCGGTGGATGCCACGGACAAGACGAAATGGACCTTCAAGCTGCGCGATGGCGTGAAATTCCACGATGGCAGCGCCTTCAATGCCGAATCGGTGGTGTGGAACCTCGACAAGCTTTTGAAGCAGGACGCGCCGCAGTTCGACAAGCGCCAGTCGGCGCAGGGCAAGTCCCGTATTCCCGCCGTTGCCAGCTACAAGGCGGTCGATCCGCTGACGGTCGAAATCGTCACCAAGGTTCCGGATGCGACGCTGCCCTACCAGCTGAGCTGGATCCTCATGTCCTCGCAGGCCAATTGGGAAGCCCAGGGCAAGAACTGGGATGCGGTGGCGCAGAAGCCGTCGGGCACCGGCCCCTGGATGATCGAAAGCGGCTTTACCCCGCGCGAACGCGTCGAGATGACGCCGAACAAGGCCTATTGGGACACCAAACGCGTGCCGAAGCTCGACAAGCTCGTGCTCATTCCGCTGCCGGAGCCGAACACGCGCGTCGCGGCGCTGCGGTCCGGCCAGGTCGACTGGATCGAAGCGCCGGCGCCGGATTCGGTTGCCTCGCTGAAGGGGGCCGGCTTCAATATCGTCACCAATGCCTATCCGCATAACTGGACCTGGCATTTTTCGCGGGTCGAAGGCTCGCCGTGGAACGATATCCGCGTGCGCAAGGCCGCCAACCTCGCCGTCGATCGCCAGGGCATCAACGAGCTGCTCGGCGGCCTGTCCATTCCCGCCGAAGGTTTTTTGCCGCCCGGCCACCAGTGGTTCGGCAAGCCGGCCTTCAAGCTCGACTACAATGTCGAGGCCGCAAAGAAGCTTATGGCGGAAGCCGGCTACGGGCCGGACAAGCGCATGAAGACGAAGGTCATCATCTCCTCGTCCGGCTCGGGGCAGATGCTGCCGCTTGCCATGAACGAATATATCCAGCAGACGCTCGCCGAAATCGGCATCGACGTGGAGTATGAGGTCGCCGACTGGAACACGGTCATCAACATCTGGCGCGCCGGCGCCAAGGATGCGAGCGCCAAGGGTGCGACGGCCATCAACTATTCCTATTTCATCCAGGATCCCTTTACCGGCCTCATCCGTCACCTGCAGTGCAACCTTGCTCCGCCGGCCGGCACCAACTGGGGCTATTACTGCGATCCGGACATGGACGCGCTGTTCGACAAGGTGCGCAACACGTTTGATGCCGCCGAACAGGACAAGGTTCTGCAAGCGATCCACGAGAAATACGTCAACGACGCGCTGTTCCTGATGGTCACGCATGACGTTGCCCCGCGTGCCATGTCGGCGAAGGTCAAGGGCTATGTCCAGGCGCAGAACTGGTTCCAGGACTTTTCGCAGATCACCATGGATCCCTGATCCGCAACGTTCCTCCTCCCACAAGCGCCTGCGCCGGATTGTCCGGCGCAGGCGTCCAACCGCCACCCTCAATCACCGGAACGGATAGACACCCATGCTCGTCTATGGCCTGAAGCGACTGCTGCACGTCATTCCCGTCGCCTTCGGGGTCAGCGTCGTCTGTTTCATGCTGATCCATATCGCGCCCGGCGATCCGCTGGCGGCGATCCTTCCCTCGGATGCCTCTGCCGAACTGCAGGCGCAGATGCGCAGCTTCTACGGGCTCGACCGTCCGCTCGTGGTGCAATACGGGCTCTGGATCTGGCGGGCGCTGCACGGCGATCTCGGGGTCTCCATCGCAACCGGCCGGTCCGTCAGCGGCGAGATTGCCGCAGCCTCGCTCAATTCGATCATCCTTGCGCTCGCAGCCACCCTTATCGGCTTCACGCTCGGTTCGCTCCTCGGCTTCCTCGCCGGCATCTTTCGCGGCGGCATCATCGATCGCATCGCCTCGGGCCTTTCCATGCTCGGCGTCAGCGTGCCGCATTACTGGCTGGGCATGGTGCTCGTCATCGTCTTTTCCGTCCATCTCGGCTGGCTGCCGGCCATGGGCGGTGGGCCGGGCGGCTCGGACGGCCGTGCCGTCGGCTGGGACTATATCCGCTACCTCGTGCTGCCGGCGATCACCATGTCGGTCATTCCGATGGGTATCATTGCCCGCACCATCCGCTCGCTGGTCGCCGATATCCTGTCGCAGGATTTTACCCAGGCGCTCGCCGCCAAGGGCCTGATGACGCGCCAGATCCTGCGCCACGTCATCCGCAATGCCGCGCCGACCGCAATTTCCGTCATGGGCCTGCAACTCGGCTACCTGCTCGGCGGCTCGATCCTCATCGAGACGGTATTTTCCTGGCCGGGCACCGGCTTTCTGCTGAACGGCGCCATCTTCACCCGCGACCTGCCGGTGCTGCAGGGCACGATCCTGGTGCTTGCCATGTTCTTCGTCCTGGTCAACCTCATCGTCGATGTCGTGCAGGGCACCATCGATCCGCGCATCCAGAGGAGCTGAACCGATGGCCGCCATCATCACGCAGGAAACGACACTTCCCCGCGCCAGCATCGCACGCTCGCCGGGCTACTGGAGCGGCGTCGCGCGCCGCCTGTCGCGCGATCCCGTCGCCCTCATCGCGCTTGGCCTCATCGTGCTTCTGGTGGCGATGGCCATCCTTGCGCCATACCTTGCCCCCTACGATCCGACCAAGGCGAGCATGATCCGCAGGCTGAAGCCCGTCGGCACGCCCGGTTACCTCCTCGGCACCGATGAACTCGGCCGCGACATGCTCTCGCGCCTCATCTATGGCGCGCGCCTGTCGCTCATCATGGGCGTCGTCCCGGTGCCGGTCGCCTTCATCATCGGCTCGGCCATCGGCATCATCGCCGGCTATCTCGGCGGCATCACCAACACGCTGATCATGCGCACGGTGGATGTCTTCTATGCCTTTCCTTCCGTCCTGCTCGCCGTGGCCCTGTCGGGCACGCTCGGCTCGGGGCTTGGCAATGCGCTCGTATCGCTGACGGTGGTTTTCATCCCGCAGATCGCCCGCGTTGCCGAAAGTGTCACGACCCAGGTGCGCCGCCTCGATTACGTCGATGCTGCCCGCGCTTCGGGTGCGAAAGGCCACACGATCATCCTCGTCCATGTGCTGGGCAATGTTCTGGGGCCGATCTTCGTCTTTGCCACCAGCCTGATTTCCGTGTCGATGATCCTTGCGTCCGGCCTGTCCTTTCTCGGCCTTGGCGTTCGCCCGCCGGATGCGGAATGGGGGCTGATGCTGAACACGCTGCGCACCGCAATCTACGTCAATCCACTGGTCGCAGCCCTTCCCGGCGTGATGATCTTCCTCACCTCGATCTGCTTCAACCTGTTTTCCGACGGTCTCCGCTCAGCCATGGATGTGAAATCATGATGGATGCTGCCACGCCCCTGCCGCTTGCGTCGGACGACCCGCGCGATCGTGGCGGCCCCGCCCAGCCGCTGGTCTCCGTGAGAGGTCTCGTGCGGCATTTCCCCGTCAAGGGCAGCGGCTTCCTGAAGCCGAAGAAGGTGGTCTCCGCCGTCGACGGCGTGGATTTCGATATCCTGAAGGGCGAAACGCTCGGCGTCGTCGGCGAAAGCGGCTGCGGCAAGTCGACCACGGCCCGGCTTCTGATGCAACTCATGCGGCCCGACCGCGGCGAACTGCTTTTCGACGGCGAAAGCGTCGGCGAGACGCTGCCGCTGCGCGACTATCGCCGCCAGGTGCAGATGGTGTTCCAGGACAGCTACGCCTCCTTGAACCCGCGTCTCACCATCGAGGATTCCATTGCCTTCGGTCCGCGCGTGCACGGTGTGTCGGCCAAGGTGGCGATCGGGCGCGCCCATGATCTTCTGCACCGCGTCGGACTGGAGCCCGGCCGCTTTGCCGGGCGCTATCCGCATGAGCTCTCCGGCGGCCAGCGCCAGCGCATCAACATTGCCCGGGCTCTCGCGCTCGAGCCGCGCCTTGTCATCCTCGACGAGGCGGTGTCGGCGCTCGACAAATCGGTGGAGGCGCAGGTGCTCAACCTGCTGCTCGACCTCAAACGCGATTTCGGCCTCACCTACATGTTCATCTCGCATGATCTGAATGTGGTGCGCTTCATGTGCGACCGCGTCATGGTGATGTATCTCGGAAAAGTCTGCGAGATCGGCCCGCGCGATGCGATCTTCGACGCGCCCGGCCATCCCTATACGGCGGCGCTTCTCGCCTCCATGCCCAAGATGGACCCCGGCGAGCGTACCCTGGTGCCGCCGCTGTCGGGCGATCCGCCCAATCCCATCGACCCGCCGCAGGGCTGTCGGTTCCATCCGCGCTGCAGCTTTTCCGAGGACATCTGCACGCGGGTAACGCCAAGGCTCGTGACAGGGCTTGCGACCGGACAGAGCCAGCACGCCGCAGCCTGTCTCATGCGAGACCCGGGCGCGCTGCACAGCCGCGCCCCAGCCCTTGAGGAGGCCTGATCGTGGCAGACCCGATGATCGATATCGACAATCTGAGCGTCACCTTCAACCGGGGCCGCAAGCCGGTGAAGGCGGTGAACGGCGTCAGCCTCAAGGTCAAGGCCGGCGAGGTGGTGGCGCTTCTCGGCGAATCCGGTTCGGGGAAAAGCGTCACCATGCGCTCGCTCCTGCGCCTTCACCCGAAAGGCACGACGATTACCGGCCGCATGCGGGTGGCGGGCCAGGACGTGACGGAGCTATCGGCGCGCCAGATCGCCGATTTTCGCGGCGCCGTCACCTCCATGGTGTTCCAGGAACCGCGCCTGGCGCTCGATCCGGTCTACACGCTCGGCCAGCAGATCACCGAAACGATCATGCGCCATGAGAGGATTGGCCGTCAGGCGGCGTTCGAACGGGCGCTGAAGCTGTTTGAGAAGGTACGCATTCCCTCGCCGGAACGGCGCCTCAAAACCTATCCGCATGAAATGTCCGGCGGCATGCTGCAGCGGGCAATGATTGCCATGGCGCTCGCCTGCAATCCGAAAGTACTTCTGGCCGACGAACCGACCACGGCGCTCGATGCGACCGTGCAGATCCAGATCCTGCTTCTGATCCGCGAACTCCAGGCCGAATACGGGCTCTCCGTCATCTTCGTCACACATGATATCGGCGTTGCGGCCGAAGTCGCCGACCGTATCGCGGTGATGTATGCGGGACGGATCGTCGAAGAGGGGGCCGTGGCCGACATCATCCGCGATCCGAAACACCCCTATACGCAAGGCCTGCTCGGTGCGCGCGTCGAGCTTGCCGGCGAGCGCGACCGGCTGGTGACCATTCCGGGCGCTCCGCCGGATCTTACCGACATGCCGAAGGGCTGCGCCTTCGCGCCGCGCTGCGTCCGGGTGATGGATGTCTGTGGAAACACCGTGCCGCCGCTCATCGGCAAGGGAGAGGCAGGCCAGGTGGCCTGCCTGCACTATGCCTAGAGTGGCGCAGAGACGATCGGCAAGACGGATGCAGGCCGTGCGCATCGCGGCGGCTTCTGCCGGATGACTGAGATCGTGCTCATCAATCCCAACACGTCCGCCGCCACGACGCAGATGATGACGAGCATCGTGCGCGCCTCTCTTCCGGCCTCTCTGACGCTTCTGCCGAAGACGGCACGCCACGGCGTGCCGATGATCGTCAACAGCCGGGAACTGAAGGATTCGGCCGCGGGCGTCGTGGAGCTGGCAATCGAATGTTCCGCCACGGCCCAAGGCTTCCTCGTTGCAGCCTTCGGCGATCCGGGCGTAAAAGAGCTTCGCGCCATTGTGAATGTTCCGGTCCTCGGGCTCTGCGAGGCGGGCATGCAGGCGGCGGCGGCCGGCGGCCGGCGCTTTGCCATTGCAACCGTCACGCCCGATCTTGTCGATGATTTTGCCGCAAAGGCCGCGGAACTTGGCCTGTCCGACCGCTATCTCGGCACGCGCCTGACCTCAGGCGACCCAAGGGGGCTTGCATCCGACCCGCATGTCTTGCAACAGGCTCTGGAACAGGCCGTGCGCCAGTGCTTCGAGCTTGATCGGGCCGACGCGGTCATCATCGGGGGAGGGCCGCTCGGGCAGGCGGCCGAAGCGCTGACGGCCCGCTTTGCGCGTCCGGTCATTGCGCCGCTTCGCGCCGCGGCGGAACGGATGGCAGCGCTTGCTGCTGGTAGGGGCGCCTGAGGACGGCGGGCACCGAGGCGTGGCCGGCCGGCTGCAGACGGGGAGGGGAATGTGCCTAGGGAGAAATCATTTCTGACGCGGGTGCGCCAGCTGCTGCCGGAGCTTCATCCGGCCGAGCGGCGGCTTGGTGAACTGATCGCCGATTTTCCAGGCGAGCTTGCGAGCTATTCGGCGCAGGAGCTGGCAGCCCTTGCGCATGTCTCCAAGGCCACCGTCTCGCGCTTCGTGCAACGGCTGGGCTATGAGAATTACGAGGCCGCGCGCCGCCATGCGCGGATGGAAGGCCAGACTGGCTCGCGGCTCTTTCTCGACACCGCACAGGATGCCGGCCTGCGCCGATCGGTGAGTGCCCATGCCGCACAGGGTCAGCGCAATATCGAGGAAACCTTTCGCGCCATCAGCGACGCGCAGGTCGATCTCATTGCGCAGGCGCTACTGAAAGCCCGCAAGGTCTGGGTCATCGGCTTTCGCAGCAGCCACCCGTTTGCCGCCTATCTGCAATGGCAGCTGACGCAGGTGATCGAAGACATCCGCGCCATTCCGGGAAGCGGTGAAACGATGGGCGAACATCTGGCAAGCCTGAGGCCCGAGGACGTGGTGATCCTGTTTGGCCTGCGCCGCCGGACCACCAGTTTCGAGCCGCTGGTCGAGCAGATCGTGCGCGCAAAGGCGACGCTTCTTTATATCAGCGACGAAGGTGCCCCGTTCGACAAGCGCGCCACCTGGCATCTGTCCTGCTACACGCAGGCGCCGGGACCGCTGTTCAACCACACCGCCGTCATGGCGCTCACGCATCTCCTCATCACCCGCTGCATCGAAAAGGCCGGCGCCCAGGGCCGCAGGCGCCTCAGCCGCATCGAATTCCTGAACGACAGCCTCGACGAACTCTGACGTCCATCGATCCGGCGTCAGCTTCCGTCATGAACCTGTTCCCCCAGCCGTGCACGCAAGGCCGCATTGTCTGCTTCCAGTTCCGCCAGACGCTGGCGAAGCGGAACGATCGCGCGCTCGACCTCATCCTCAGTGTAGCGTGGGGTGATGTGCTGCGGGCAATTCCAGTCGAACGCTTCGAGCCGAAGCTTGAAGATGCGCTCTGCCCGGCCTTTGTAGGTCTCGTCGGATACGAGATCCGTCAGCGCCTCGTCGGCATCGAGTGTCAGTCGCTCGACATGCGCATAGATCTTGAGCCGGGCGCGGCGGGGATAGTCCATCAGAAACAGGCATGCCCGGTCATTGGCCGAAAAATTGCCGGCACTGATATACTGACGGTTGCCGCGGTAATCGGCAAAGGCGAGGGTTTGCTTATCGACCACCTTGAGGAAGCCGGCCTTTCCTCCGCGGTGTTGCACATAGGGCCAGCCGGTTTCGGAGACGGACGCCATGTAGAAACTGTCCCGCGACGCGATGAAGGCCACCTCGGCATCCGTCAGCGCGTCGGAGGGGCGGTCATGCGGGCCCAGCCAGATTTGCTCGACCCCCATCTCCGCCTGCGCGGCCCTGACGCTCGGTGTCACGGCGACCTCGAGAAAATGATAAGGCATGTCCGATCTCCCTTGCCGGCGGCTTGCATCACAGTGCAATGCAAGCCCGGCCCCGTCCAGTCCGCTTTGCACGCGCTGGCTAAAACATCCGTGGCGGTCGAAGGCAGGTCCTATTCCTGAAGCGCCCAGTCCGCGACCTGCCAGCGCAGGTCTCCCCGGTCCTTGATGACGCGCCCGAGCCCTGGGAAAGGCATGTGCGTGGCGGCAATCAGCGCACCTTCGGAGGCAGCGCGAGGGAAGAAGCGGTCACGCATCGCCTTGGCGGCAGCCGGATCCTGTTCGAAGAGGAAGAACACGTCGGTCGCGCCGGGATGGACGACCGGGAAGATCATGTCCGACACCATGATCAGGCTCTGCCCGCCATCCTCGACACGCACGCCGATATGGCCCGGCGTATGGCCGGTGAGGTCGACGATCGATACGCCACGGATGATCTCGCGCTCGCCGTCGATTGCCTGCAGCCGCGGATAAAGCCGCACCACGTCTTCCGCCATCTTGAAACTGGTCTGCAGATAATCGGGGGCGCCACTGCGCTTGGCCGGATCGGTCCAGTGCTTCACGTCCCGGCGATCGATGTAGAGCTCCGCCTTGGGATAGATGGTCTTGCCGCCGAGGATCAGGCCACCCATGTGGTCCTGATGCAGGTGGGTGACGATGACGGCATCGATCTTGTCCGGCGTGAGGCCGAGGCTTTGCAGTGCCTGTGGCAACTTTCCGGTCTGTCCGATCGAGCCCGCAGCACCGGCATCGATCAGGATCCGGCGTTCCCCATCCTCGACGAGATACTGGTTGAAGAGGAACCGCACGCCGCTCTTGCGGGCGGTAAACTGCGCGGTGGCGGCCTTTTCCACCTCGGCCGGGCTGCGCCCCGGAAAGTAGTCGTAGGGCATATCGGCATAGCCGTCCGTCAAGGCCGTCACGGTGAAGCGGCCAATGCGGATCTGCGCAAGCGGCGTGATCCCGGCCGGCGCGACGGCGGCCGGCTGCACCGCAGCTGTTGCAGGGATCGCTGAGGTGAGCGCCGTTGTGAAAAGGCCGCCTCCGAGGAGGCCAAGCGGCAGGGCGCCGGTAAAGGCACGACGTGAAAGTTGCGGCATGATCGTTTCCTCCCGATGGGTCGATGATGAGGGTGCTGGTGAACGTATCGGCCGGGTCCGGAGCGTCTTCAGGGCCACCCCGGCACTCAACCCCTGGCTTCATCATCATGGGTAAGGCGGTTTGCGCTTGCGCTCAATTGCGATCTAGGTGCCGCCGATCTAGACGAAGGAACTGCTCGAATAGACCTTCGTCTAGCAATCTTGGCTAACGCCCGGCCACGAAAAGGCGTAATTCTAGGACCTGTTTCGCAGGCAGGGAGCGGAGGCGGATCGACTTGGAACAGCAGCGAAATTCCGACGCCATCATCGACCTCATCCCGGCCATGGCATGGTCCACAACGTCCGATGGAATGCTCGATTTCGCCAACCAGCACTTTCTGGACTATATCGGCCTTTCCCTCTGCGACATTGCCGGCGAAAACTTCTACCGTCTCTTCCATCCGGACGACGTGGAGTATCTGGGGTGCGAATGGCGGATCATCATGGCCTCCAAGACGGGACGGGAGGTCGACGGCAGGATCAGGCGCGCCGATGGCGAGTATCGCTGGTGCACCCTGCGGCAAAAGCCGCAGATGGATGAGGCGGGCAATGTGCTCAAATGGTACGGGATCGTCCTCGACATCGAAGACCGCAAGCAGGCCGAGCAGGCGCTCAGGAAGACGAAGTCGGCTCTTGCGGCAAGCGAGGAAAATATAAGGCTCATCATCAATTCGCTTCCCGTGCTCGTCTGGTCGGCGCGCCCCGATGGAGCCGCGGATTTCGTCAACCAGAGCTGGCTCGATTATGTCGGCCTGCCTGCCGAGCGGATCCTCGAATGGGGCTTTCTGGACCTGTATCATCCCGACGACATTCCGGAGATGGTCGAGACCTGGAAGCGCGATCTCGAACACTCCGACCATACCCAGCTGAAGGGCCGCATTCGCGGGGCGGATGGACACTATCGCTGGTTCTACTTTTCCGGTCGCAAGCTCACCGACGCCCATGGCGTCGTCCGCTGGTTCGGCTGCAATATCGATATCGAAAACCTGCAGCGGGCCGAAAACCGGCTGCGGGCGAGCGAAGCAGAACTTAGAGACAGCGAGCAGAAACTGAACCTCATCATCAACACGATCCCTGCGATGGCCTGGTCCTGCACCCCCGACGGGCAGCTGGAATACTGGAACAAGAACCTGATCGACTTCGTCGGCCTCAAGATGGAAGACATCGAAGGGTTTGGCTTTTACCGGGTATTTCATCCCGACGACGTCGAGCGAATGCGCGTGACCTGGGAGGAGATCGTCATCACCAAACGGCCGAATCCGGTGGATGCCCGGATCAGACGGCACGATGGCGAATACCGATGGTTCAATCTCCAGCAAAGCCCGCTTCTGGACGCAGACGGCAATGTCGTTCGCTGGTATGGCGTTGTTGTCGATATCGAGGATCGCAAACGCGCCGAGGAATCCCTGCGCCAGAGCCGCAGCCAGCTGGCGCAGGTGACGCGTATGACGACCATCGGCGAGCTTGCGGTCTCCATCGCGCATGAGATCAACCAGCCTCTCATGGCCATCGTGACCAATGCCGGAACATGCCTGCGCTGGCTGAAGGACGGCAATCTCGACCTGGAGCAGGCCCGTCTGGCGGCCGAACGCATCGTGCAGGACGGCCACCGCGCCGGCGACATCGTCTCCAGCATTCGCGCCATGGCCCAGAGATCGCCGCTGCGGATGGAGAGGACCGATGTCAAAAAGGCGCTTCGCGACGTGCTCTTTCTTCTCCAGGCAGAGATGCAGACGCGTGGCGTCCAGGTCGTCACCGACCTGACGCCGGAACCGGTCGAGGTTCTGGGGGATCGCACGCAGCTCCAGCAGGTTCTTCTCAATCTCATCATGAACAGCGCCGAGGCGAGCGGGCATGATGCGCAGGCGATCATCACCGTCCGCTGCGCGTATGGTCCCACCGGCGACATCGAGATCAGCGTATCCGATATGGGGCACGGGATCCCGGCCGAACAGGCCGACCGGGTCTTTGAGCCCTTCTACACGACGAAATCGGATGGAATGGGCATGGGCCTTTCCATCTGCCGCTCCATCGTCGAAGCGCATGGCGGCCGTATCTGGGTTGCGGCCAACCAGCCTTGCGGAACCTCGATCCATTTCACCCTCTCGACCTTGAAGGACATGGCCGTTGATTGATGACAGGAAGAACAGGCGGCCGACGGTGATCGTCATCGATGACGATCAAAGCGTGCGCGAGGCGCTGAAAGGATTGTTCGAATCGGTGGGGTTGAGCGCCGAGACCCATGGCTCGGTCAAAGAGTTCATCGCCGCGGACGATCCGGAAAAGGCCGGATGCATCGTTCTCGACATCCGGCTGCCGGGCCAGAGCGGGCTGGAATTCCAGGAAGTGCTGGCCAGAAGCAACAGCCCAAGGTCCGTCGTGCTGATCAGCGCGCATGTCGATGTTCCGATGGCCGTGCGGGCCATGAAGGCCGGCGCTATTGATGTCCTGAGCAAGCCGGTGCGGGAACAGGACCTTTTGGAAGCCGTCAACCGGGCGATCGCAAGCGATGCGGCGCGCCGGGAGGAACGAACCGCCAAGGGCCTCACCCAATCGCGCTATCTGACGTTGACGGAGCGCGAACGGCAGATCATGGCCCTGGTGATCGCCGGCAAACTGAACAAGCAGATCGCCGCAGAACTTCATCTTGCCGAGCCGACGGTGAAGCTCCACCGCGGCCACATGATGCGAAAGATGAAGGCCACATCGGTTGCCCAGTTGGTCAAGATCGCCGAGGGTCTGCTGTGATCCCCGGGGGCACCCGAGACCCTGCGCCGGGATAAATCCTTGCCCCAACGGGCGATCCGCCGCCGCACCTGACTGCCCTCGCCAGTTAAGCTTCGGTAAAGCGTGGTTTCCTATCGTTCTGGCCAATGACAACTGCCAGCGCTAGAAAGGCCCGATGCAGAGCCCGAACGGACCCGAAATGCAGGAAGAGCAGATGCCCGCGCCGCGCCGGCGCGTCCTCAAGGGGGTTCGGCTGGCCTTCAATGCAGGGCGCAGCACGATGAATGGCCTGCTGCGGGACATTTCGCAGACAGGGGCGCGGGTGAGCGTGGAGAACTCGCTCAACGTGCCCGATACGCTCACCTTGCTGTTTGGCGATGGCACGCGGCGCGAGTGCCGGGTGGCGCGCCGGGAGCTGACGGAACTCGGGCTGCATTTTCTCGACCAGCCCGGTCCTTAAGATTTCTTGTCAGCTGCGGCGCCAGACGGTGCTGTCTGCACGCAGATGCGGCGCGCGCCATGACCGTTCCCGCGCACGTCCGAAAAAATCCCGCGCCATCTTTCTCGGAACAATCCCTCCTGCCCCCTGTTCGATCCACTCCCGAGATCAACAAGGAGCCGCCCCCATGAAAGCACTCACCTGGCATGGAAAACACGATATCCGCTGCGAAAGCGTCGATGATCCCAAGATCCTCGATGGTCGCGATGCCATCATCAAGGTGACGGCCTGCGCCATCTGCGGCTCGGACCTGCATCTGTATGACGGCGTCATGCCCGAGATGCATAAATGCGACGTGATGGGCCATGAAACCATGGGCGAAGTGGTGGAAGTGGGGGCAGACAACAAGGCGCTGAAGGTTGGCGACAGGGTGGTCGTGCCCTTTACCATTTCCTGCGGCGAATGCTTCTTCTGCAAGCGCGGCTTCTTTTCCGGCTGCGAGCGCTCGAACCCGGACCGTGACAAGGTCTCCAAGCTCTGGGGCAATTCGCCGGCAGGCCTGTTCGGCTATTCGCACCTGCTCGGCGGCTATGCCGGCGGCCAGGCGGAGTATCTGCGCGTGCCCTATGCCGATGTCGGGCCGATCAAGGTGCCGGAGGGCCTTTCAGACGAACAGGTTCTGTTTCTCTCCGACATCTTTCCGACCGGCTACATGGCGGCTGACTTCTGCAACATCCAGCCGGGCGACACGATTGCCATCTGGGGCTGCGGGCCGGTCGGACAGATGGCGATCAAATCCGCCTTCATGCTGGGGGCCGAGCGGGTGATTGCCATCGATACCGTGCCGGAACGGCTCACCATGGCGCAGGCCTCCGGCGCCCAGACACTCGATTTCCTCGAAGACGACATCTATGAAGAGATCATGGAGCTCACCGGCGGGCGTGGCGCCGATGCCTGTATCGATGCGGTCGGCACGGAAGCGGATGCATCGGCGAGCTGGGATAGCCGCTGGGACCGCATCAAGGTGGCCGCCTTCATGGGCACGGATCGTCCGCATGTGCTGCGCCAGGCGGTGCATTGCTGCCGCAATTTCGGCACCGTCTCGATCGTCGGCGTCTATGGCGGCTTTGTCGACAAGATGCCGATGGGCTCGGCCATCAACCGCGGCCTCACCTTCCGCATGGCCCAGACGCCGGTGCAGCGCTACCTGCCGGAGCTTATGCAGCGCATCGTGGAAGGCCAGATCGATCCTTCCTTCGTCATCACCCACCGCGGAACGCTGGAAGACGGCCCGGACCTCTACAAGACGTTCCGCGACAAGAAGGACGGCTGCATCAAGGTGGTGCTGAAGCCGTAAGCGCGGATCAGACACCCGCAGCGGTGACATCGAAGACGAAGGCCGCATCCTGCTCACGGGCTCGATCGCAGGCTTCATGCCCGGCAGTTTCCAGGCGGTCTACAATGCCAGCAAGGCCTTCATCAACAGCTTCTCCTTTGCGCTGCGCGAGGAGGTGAAGGACACGGGCGTCACCGTGACCTGCCTGATGCCGGGCCCCACGGATACCGAATTCTTCGACCGCGCCGAACTTGAGGACAAGCGGCTTGGCCAGATGAAGAAGGACGATCCCGCCATGGTTGCCGAACTGGCTACAAGGCAATGCTGGAGGGCGACGGCGATGTGGTGACCGGCTGGAAAAACAAGCTGCAATCCGCCCTTGCCAATGTCACCCCGGCCGCCGCGCTGGCCAAGGCCCATCGCAAGATGGCCGAACCGCAGGAGGAGCCCAAGCCGGCCGGTTGAACGCCTGCCGCTTGCCGCGCAAAACGGATCGCATGTCGGGCAATGGCCCGCCAGGGTCGACAGGTGGGGACGCTACCGGCTGACAGTGAGCCTCACACTGCCGGCATTGTTATCATAGGCCTGCCAGGCATCATTGGCGAAGGCATAGAGATAGCCGCTGCGCGAGGGCGTAAATTGCGCCGCATTGCCGATGAGGAAGACCTCGTGGGTCGGAAAGTCAGGAACCTTCGTGCCGGCCGGCGGCACGTGGACGCCATTTGCCACCAAGCCGATCAAGGCGAACCACGGCATCGCTTCCTGGCGTTTCGTATACCAGAAATCCACCTGTGGGTTGCCGGAGAGGCGGGCAAACAGTGCCTCGCCCTTGCCGATCAGCGAGGAGGCGACATGGGCAATTTCGCCGAGGTGAAACTGGCCGTCCTGCGTGCCGGCCGGTCCGCTTTTCAGGCTGGAATCGAGCCACTGTCCCTGCGCGGAAAAGGTGTAAGGCACCCCGGCTTCGAGATATAGGCCGGTAAAATTCCAGTGCGGCCGGGCGAAAATATCGACGCTTTCGGACTGGCCGGCCACCACCAATCGGGTTTTCCAATAGGGCCCCTGCGACAACGGCGGATCGTCATGACGCGCAAGGGCGGACGTATGCAGGTGCGGATTGCCGGTTTCGAATAGGGGCACATCGCGCGGCCGTGTCTTTAACGACTGGAAGATGCCGGTGGCGGAATCATGCAGGAAGCCCTGCCCTTTCGGGGGCGCAAGTTTGGCGCGAACGGTCGGGCGGAGGCCAAGACCAAGCGGATGCGCCTCATCCATCATCCAAACGAGCGCTCCGTCGCTCAGCTCGCACCGGCCATAACCGCCGCCCACATCCGCATGGACGCCGGGAAACCAGACCTGCTTCACCCGCGGATCATCCTCAACATTCGTCCACAGCGTCGGGGTAAAACTTTGCCGCATCTCGTCAATCGCGAGGGCATGGCGTGCGTTCTGCACCACGGGGCTCAGATCGGTATCGTGGAACCGGAAGTTGTCGGGATTGTCGATGAGGTTAAGAAGGCCCATGTCATCGGGCACGCCCAGCGCACCCACCGTATCCCACACGCCGATGAAGTGGATCCTGATGCTGTGGCGTGTGGAAGAGCCGGTGGCGACGCCATGAAAATGCAACTCATCGCTCGCCACGAGGTCCGGCACTTGGTCGGCAGGTGTGCGATAATGGTCGAAGGTCTCCTTGACGGCGCTCCACAGAGCGGAATCGTCAAGCTCCGATGCTTCGGGATCGATCAGCCCGCAGCGTGAAATCATGCCGCCAAGACTGCGCGCCGTATAGGCGCCGCGGCTGAAGCCAAACAACCAGATGCGGGCCTCCCTCTGGTAATTGCGGCAGAGCCAGGCATAGGCGCTCATGATATTGTGATCGAGCCCCTCGCCAAGGCCGCCGCCGACCACCCGGTTCCACCAGCTTCCATCGGTGCCGACGCCCGGATGATAATAGACCCGCTGCTCTGCGCCGTCCGTGCCTTCTTCGACCAGCGCATTGCGCAGTTTGACGACATTGGTCGGCGCCGGCAGGCCGGCATCCATCTGGTCGGGCGTGTTCCACGTCCCATCACTGAACACACAAAGATGCATTGCCACGCCCCCTGCCTTCATCTTGGTAGAGTGACGGGAAACGAGTGTTGCATCAAGATGATTCTCGTCGCGATATACCCACGGTAGTGTAAGAAATCGTTCTAAATTAGAATTTACAGGCTTTGTCGATTATAAATCCTAATCTCCAAGACATAATTTTGAAGATTGATACCATTGTGCGCAAAAGGGTCTGCGAAAACACCCTTAGACAGAAGTAAATCCGAATATTGACAGTGTATCGGACTTCACTTTAAGCGGGGGGCTGGCGCCGAAAGGCGCCACAGCAACCTGCGCACCTCATCCGGATGAAAGTCTTGACGTTTTCCAGCGGTATTCCCCGGATCATTCACCAGACGTGGAAGACCCGTCAGGTGCCACCGGATATGGGCGATCCGGAAAGCTGGATCACGCACAATCCCGGCTGGGAATACCACTTCTGGACCGACGAAGATCTACTGGCCTTCTTCAAAAAGGAGAGGCCCGATCTTCTTGATCTCTACCTGTCCTATGGGCGGCCCGTTCAGCGGGCAGATCTTGCCCGATACTGCATTCTTCAGCGCTTCGGTGGCCTCTATGCCGATGTCGATACGCGCTGCCTCGCCTCGCTCGAGCCGCTCGCCGGCGATCCGCGCGTGATCCTGTGCGAGGAGCCGGCGCGTCACTGGCAGCCGGCGCTGGTGCGCGGCCTCGACCGGCTGTGGTTCAATGGCACCATGGCAAGCCCGCCGGGGCATCCGTTCTGGTCCGGGGTCATCGACCTTTGCCGCCTGATGGCCGAGCGTCGTCACGGCGATGTTCTGGAAACCACCGGACCCCTGGTTCTGACGGCCGCCGTGCGCGATTATGCCGATCGCGAGGGGCTGGCGCTGAATTCCTGCGGCGTGTTTGCCGATACCGATGTGCACGGCGCGCCCTCAGACAGTGTTCGCTATGGGCCTTACGGGCATCTGACGCTATCGACCCATCTCTGGAAGGGCAGTTGGTACGCGCGCACCCGAAGAACCTGGTGGCGGCGCAAGACGGCGCGTGTGCGCCAGATCTTCGACCGTCTGTCGGGCGGCCCGCGGCTTGCTCCGGGCCGGGTGCTTGGCCAGCTTGACCGGGCGCTTCTTGCGCGCGCGTCGCGCCAGCCTTCCGAGGAAGGTCACGTGCTCGTGCTTGTGCCGATGCTGAAGGCCGGGCCTCAGCTTTCAAGCTTTTGCGAGCGCCTTCTGTCGCTTGGCCATCCGCGCGACAAGCTGCATCTGTGGTTCGGGCATGGCGGCGGTGGAAGGCCGGATGTGCTCGATGACTTCATCGCCCGCCATGGCGGCACATTCGCCTCGGCGGGTGTCGTCAGGATCGCGCGCAAGCGTTTGGGCCCTGGCCGGGGAAAGCGCGGCGCACTTTCAAGGCTTGCCGCGATCCGCAACGAACTTCTCGCCGCAACGCTTAAGGCGCGCCATGACCGTGTGCTCTGGATCGTCACGGAGGCGATGGATTATCCGCCCGATATCGTGGCACAGCTGACGCGATCCGGGGCGCGAATCGCCGTTCCTCATGCGGTGCAAGATCCCGGTGGACAGAGTGCCGATACCGGCAGCTTCCTGATGATCGCCGAGCCGGCGCGCGCGGATTTCTATGGCCATGTGCGCCAAGGATTGCTGCAACCGCCGCACAGCTGGGAATTCCGCCGCCATCTCCACGACCTTCGCTACCTTGATACGGTGCCGCTGCACGGGGTGGGCAGGACGATGCTGCTGGTCGATGCCGATTGCCACCGCGCCGGCCTGCTTTTCCCGGAGCGGCCTTATCGACACCTGATCGATACGGAAGGTTTCGGCTTGCTGGCGCGCGATGCCGGCGTGGTCCCGCTTGGTCTGCCGCAGCTGGAAATCCTCGTGTCCGGGGAGCTTCTGGGCGCGCCGGAAGAGAGTGCGCAAGGCAAGCGCGGTCCCACACACGTCAGTTGGCCCGGAGCGACGCTCGCACCATTTCCGGCCGCCCCTCTCTCTGGCGACAAGGCCCTGCCCATGGCAAATGAAGCCTTATCGCCGCGCTTCACGCGTGTCGCCCGGCGGTCATGATCGTGCCGGCTTCAATGGCACCGCTGGTCAGGCGGGCTTTGCCTGATCCTCGGCGGCCTTGGCGGCTTTTTCCTGCTTGAGCTTGTCGTCCTGGCGTTTCAGTTCGCGCTCCACCGTGTCGCGATCGCCTTCGGAAGGCTGGTCCTGTAGGCGGTGATTTTCTGCGTCCATGGCCGTACTCTCCTTGTGGTGGGCGCCGCGTCGTGGCGACCCTTTGCACGCAACCGGCAGGAGAGGGGAATGTTCCGCGAGCGTCCGCCGCGGGGCGGCGCGGGACGGGCTATGCGGCAAGGGCCAAGGGGGCCGTCAGGCGGTCGCTTCCGGCCTTTAGCCGTCAAAAGACTTCTGGATGCGGCCGCGGCCGACATCGATGACGTGGCGCATGGCGGCAATGGCCTTTTCCGGATCGCGCGAGGCAATCGCATGGGCGATGCGCAAGTGGTTCGTCGCTACCTCGTCGATCATTTCCGGCGACGAGGCCGGCGAGGAGAGGCGGAAGGAAATGGCAAGGGCGGCTTCGATCAGCGCGCTTGCCGAGCGCATGAATGGATTGCCCGAAATGCGCGCGATGGCGAGGTGAAATTCAAGGTCCACCTTGGCGATAGTCTCGGGCGTGTGATTGAGATCATCGAACTTCGCCGCGATGGCATAAAGCGCCACGATATCGTCGCTGGTCGCCCGTTCGGCGGCGGCCGCCGCTGCCGCCGGCTCCAGCGCCATGCGCATTTCGGCCAGATATTCGATGAAAGTGAGATCCATGCCCGCATCGCAGCGCCAGCCGAGCACGTCCGGATCAAAGAAATTCCAGTTGGACCGCGGCAGCACGCGGGTTCCGACCTTGGCCTTCGGCTCGATCAGCCGCTTGGCCGACAGCGTCTTCATCGCCTCGCGCAACACGGTGCGCGAGACGCCGAATCGCAGGGACAGATCGGCATCGCCGGGCAGGATCTCGCCTTCTGCGATGGCGCCCGAAACGATTGCGCTGCCCAGTTCCGCCACCACATGCGCATGGCTGCTGCCGCGCTTCTTGCCGGTGATCGTCGTCTCAAGCAGCCCCACGCAATTCTCCTCTTGCAGCGCCATCGGCCAGGCGCCTGTTTGAATACCAGATGATGGCACGCTGCAAAGCGATGAAGGCAAACAGCAGGATGCCGATCACGATCTTGGTCCACCACGACGACAGCGTGCCGTCGAAGACGATATAGGTCTGGATCAGCCCCTGGATGAGAATGCCGACCAGCGTTCCTGCCACAAGCCCGGTGCCACCGGTCAACAGCGTGCCGCCGATCACAACGGCCGCAATCGCATCGAGCTCGATGCCGACGGTCGCGAGCGAATAGCCCGATGACGTGTAGATCGTGTAGGCAATGCCTGACAAGCCCGACAGAAAGCCGGAAAGGGCATAAATTCCGATAATCGTGCGCCCAACCGGCACGCCCATCAGCGCGGCCGATTGTTCATTGCCGCCAAGGGCATAGACATTGGCCCCGAAGCGGGTGCGGCTAGCGACCAGGGCGCCTATCGCAAACACCAGAAGCATCAGCATGGCCATCGCCGTCAGCCGTCCGCCGCCGGGAAGACGCACCGATACCGTCTGGATGGTTTCAAAGAAGGGGTGCGTAATCGGAACCGACTGCGTGGAGACCAGATAGGCCGCGCCGCGTGCCAGAAACATGCCGGCAAGGGTAACGACGAAGGGCGGAATGGCAAGGTAGCGGATCATCAGCCCCATACCGGCGCCAAACAGTGTCGACAGCACGAGCGACAGCGTAAAGGCGGTCATCGGATGCAGGTCGAAGGAGCCGACCAGAACCGCCACGAACACGCTGGTAAAGGCAATCACGGAGCCGACCGACAGATCGATGCCGCCAGACAGGATGACGAACGTCATGCCGACCGCTGCAATGCCGAGAAAGGCATTGTCGGAGAGCAGGTTCGCCACCACTCGCGTCGAGAGCATGTTGGGAAACTGCAGCGTGCAAAGCGCGTAGGCGATCAGGAAGACGATCAGCGTCGCCAGGAATGGCAGGTTACGGGCGTTTTTCATGAGGTGCGCTCTTGCGTGGAGAAGGTCGTCGGCGCGCGGTCGGTGCGGGTCGTGCCCGCCTTCTCGCCCGCACGCGGCTCAGCGGATGCCTTGCCGATCGGTTGGCCGGCATTGCCCGGCGGGCGCAGGAAGCCGCCGATAAAGCCGAGCGCCGGCGATTGCAGCGTCAGAACGACGATGATGATGCTCGCCTTGATGATGAGGTTGAATTCCGGGGGAAAGCCGGACACGAGAATGCCGGTATTGATCGACTGGATGATCAAGGCACCGATGAGCGAGGCGGTGATGGAAAAGCGCCCGCCGTTCAGCGACGTGCCACCGATGACGACCGCCAGGATCGCATCGAGCTCCAGCCAGAGGCCGGCATTGTTGGCGTCTGCCCCGCGGATATCGGCGGTGATGATCAGGCCGGCAATCGCGGCCATGACGCCGGACACCGCATAGACGAAGATCAGCAGGAAGCGCGCCTGGACGCCGGCGAGCATGGCGGCGCGCCGGTTGATGCCCGTGGCTTCGATGAGAAAGCCAAGCGCCGTGCGGCGCACCAGAAGTCCGACGAGAAGGCCGGTGGCAAGCCAGAGCAGCACCGGCACCGGAATGCCAAACAGCGCGCCCGAGCCGATATCGGCAAAATCATCATTGTTGAAGGTGAGGATGACGCCTTCGGTGATGAGCTGCGCAATGCCTCGCCCGGCCACCATCAGGATAAGGGTCGCAATGATCGGCTGGATATCGAGAAAGGCGACGAGCACGGCGTTCCACAGGCCGCAGACGAGACCGACGGCGGTGACGGCGACAAGCACGGCCACCAGCGGATAACCATCGGCCACAAGGCTTGCGGCAACGGCGCCGCAAATGGCGATAACGGCGCCGATCGAGAGGTCAATGCCGCGTGTCGCAATCACCAGCGTCATGCCGATGGTCAGAAGCGCCACCGGCGCGGCGCGCACCAGAACGTCGATGAGGCTGCCATAGAGACGGCCGTTCTGCACGGTGATGCTGAGGAAACCGGGGGAGATCAGGGTGATCAGCGCAAGGATGGCGAAAAGGGCGGCAAGCTGGGGGCCAAGGCGGCGCAGCTTGCGGGTGAGGGCGGCTGAAATCGGCGTGGTCTGCATCACGCGGCCTCCGTCGTTGCGGGCGCGGCAATGGCGCGCATGATGTTGTCGGCCGTCACCTCGGCGCCTTTCAGTTCGGCCACATGGGCGCGGTCGGAAAGAACGATGACGCGGTGGGCAACGGCGGTCAGTTCTTCCAGTTCAGACGAGATCACCACCAGCGCCATGCCGTCGGCGCAGAGCTTCTCGATCATCTTCAGGATTTCCGCATGCGCACCGATATCGATGCCGCGTGTCGGCTCGTCGAGAATGAGGAGGCGCGGCCCCGTGACCAGCCAGCGGGCAAGGATCGCCTTTTGCTGATTGCCGCCGGACAGGAACTTGATCGGCCGGTCGGGATCCGGCGGGCGGATATCAAGGGAGCGGATGAACTCCTGCGCGAGCGCCCTCTGCGCCTTTGCGGAGATCGGGCGCGCCCAGCCGTCGCGGGCCTGCAGCGCAAGGGCAATGTTTTGGGCAACCGAAAACTCGCCGATAATGCCATCGGTCTTGCGCTCTTCCGGGCAGAAGCCAAAACCGTTCGCAATCGCCGCCTGCGGCGAATTGAGCGCCACCGCGCGTCCGTCGATCTTTGCCTCGCCGCTGTCGGGACGGTCGATGCCGAACATCAGGAAGGCGGTTTCGGTGCGGCCGGAGCCGAGAAGGCCCGCAATACCCACCACTTCACCGGGCTGGATCGAGAGATCGAATGGGGCAATGCTGCCGCGGCGACCGTAATTTTCAAAGCGAATCGGTGCTTCGCCCGCAGCACCCGCGGATGCACGGTCACTCGCATGCTCGCTTTCGATTTCCAGAAGTTCGCGGCCGAGCATCATGGAGATCAGCTCCATGCGCGGCAGGCCGGACAGCGCGCGGGTGCCGACGAGGCGCCCGTTACGCAGCACGGTGGCGCGGTCGGCGACCGCATAAACCTGCGCCAGAAAATGCGTGATGATGACGATGCCGAGCCCTTCTGCCTTCAGCTGACGCAGCACCTGAAACAGCATCTCGACCTCCTGGCCGTCCAGACTTGCCGTCGGCTCGTCGAGAATCAGCACCTTGCCGGAGAGATCGACGGCGCGCGCGATCGCCACGATCTGTCGGATGGCCACCGAATAGCTGGAGAGAAGCGCATTCACGTCGATGTCGAGCCCGTAGCGCGCCAGAAGCGCGCGGGCGCCGGCGGTCATCGCCTTGCGGTCGAGAAGACCGAAGCGGCGCGGCTGGCGGCCGAGATAGAGGTTTTCGGCAACGGTGAGGTTTTCGAGAAGGTTCACCTCCTGATAGACGGTGCCGATGCCGAGCGCCTGGGCGTCGGCCACCGTTTCGGGCAGGATTTCGGTGCCTTCCAGCTGGATGCTGCCGCGGTCACGCCGGTAAACGCCGGTGAGGATCTTGATCAGAGTGGATTTTCCCGCACCGTTTTCGCCGAGAAGCGCGTGGATCTCGCCGCGCTCCAGGGTGAAATCCACCCCGTCAAGGGCTGCGATGCCAAGGAAGCTCTTGCCGATATTGCGGGCTTCGAGAAGGGGGATCTGGCTGGACATGGCTAAGGTTCCGCGACGCTTGCGCTCCGGACGATACGGGCTTCCGGAAGCTTTACGGGGAGAGAGCGGACGGTGGCGCGGGCGGCGTCTCACAACGTCCGGGAGGGGCCAAGGCGCACCGTTTTCGGCGCGGCCATGGCATTGAGCCTGCGGCGCGGCCTGTTCGACCGCGCCGGCTTTCCAAGGCTTAGTAGCCGAGGCCCTTCTTGGCTTCGTAGACCTTCATCGGGTCATCCTTGGCCGTGTAGAGCTTCGATTCGGTCTGGACCCACTTCTTGGGTTCCTTCTTGTCCTTGAGGTAGGCTGCAAGGATGTCGAAGGCGGGACCGGCCATGTTCGGGGTCAGTTCCACGGTGGCATTGGCTTCGCCCGCGGCCATGGCCTTGAAGATATCCGGCACGGCGTCGATGGAGACGACCTTGATGTCGGTGCCCGGCTTCAGGCCGGCTTCCTTGATCGCCTGGATGGCGCCGACGGCCATGTCGTCGTTGTGGGCGTATACGGCACAGATTCCCTTGCCGCCGCCTTCGGCCTTGATGAAGCTTTCCATCACTTCCTTGCCCTTGGTCCGGGTGAAATCACCCGTCTGCGAGCGCACGATCTTGATATTGGCGTGCGAAGCGATGGCTTCTTCAAAGCCCTTCTTGCGGTTGATGGCCGGCGAGGAGCCGGTGGTGCCCTGAAGCTCGACCACCTTGCAGTCCTTGGAGCCGACATCCTTCACCAGCCAGTCGCCGGCAACCTTGCCTTCGTGCACCTGGTCGGAGGTGACGGCGGTGAGATAAAGGCTGTCGGGCGCATCGATCTGACGGTCGAGCAGAATGACCGGGATCTTTTCTTCCTTGGCCTCCTTCAGCACCGCATCCCAGCCGGTGGCGACGACCGGAGCGATCAGGATGGCACTGACACCCTGCGCGATAAAGCCGCGAACGGCCTTGATCTGGTTTTCCTGCTTCTGCTGCGCATCGGCGAATTTCAGCGTGATGCCACGCTTTTCAGCCTCCTGCTTGGTCACGGTCGTCTCAGCGGCACGCCAGCCGGATTCCGAACCGATCTGCGAGAAGCCGACCGTCAGAGATTGCGCCGAAACGCTCGATGCCAAAGAGAGAGTGAAGGCGACGGCGATCGTCGCAAGTACCTGTCTCATCTATATCCTCCCAGAGATGATGCCAGTTATGAACGACGCGAACTGATCATATTATAATACTTTTGAAAAGCGCAATTTTAACGGTAACGCAAAAAAATGTGACACACCCGCCAATTACAACGATTTAATTGGTGCAGCCCGCCTCAAATTATTGCAGTGCATTGTTGTTGTGCGGCGCGGGGAAACCGCAGTTGGCTGCTTGACAACAGGCATTGCGGTTAAATAGTCATATTATTCACACAGCCGCGTCATGGGCGCGGGAGGAGGGCATGGCCACTTGCCATGTCAGGCTTGAAATAGGTGCGTAAGAATATGTTGAGACTTTTGCAGGTCACCGTTGGTGGGCAGTTGCGCGTTGTTGCCTGGGATGGCGAAGGCGAGGCCCGGATCGTCGAAGGCGTGTCCTCGACCTATGAACTGGCCGAAAAGGCCATTGCCGCCGGGCAGACCTTCGAGCAGGCGCTTGCCGGCCTCGAAAAGGGCGCCGTGGTGGATCTGGATGCCGCCGTTGCCGAAAAGCGCCTTGGCCTGCCGATCACCCATGCAGACCCCGCCCATTTGATCGTTGCCGGCACGGGCCTGACCCATCTCGGTTCCGCCTCCGGCCGCGACAAGATGCACAAGGCCGCCCAGTCGGAAGAAAAGCCGACCGATTCGATGCGCATGTTCCTGATGGGCGTCGAAGGCGGCAAGCCGAAGGATGGCGAAACGGGCGTCCAGCCGGAATGGTTCTACAAGGGCGACGGTTCTCAGCTGAAGGCAACCGGCGAGGATCTCGTCTCGCCCGCCTTTGCGCTCGATGGCGGTGAGGAGCCGGAACTTGCCGGCATCTACCTGATCGGCCCCGACGGCACGCCCTTCCGCCTCGGTTTCTGCCTTGCCAACGAATTTTCCGACCACGTGACGGAAAAGGGCAATTATCTCTGGCTTGCCCATTCCAAGCTGCGCGAAGCAGCGCTTGGTCCGGAACTCCTGGTCGGCGACCTGCCGGACCACGTCGAGGGCACCTCGCTGGTGCGCCGTGGCGACGAGGTGATCTTCGAAAAGCCGTTCCTGTCCGGCGAAGCGAACATGTCGCACACGATTGCCAACCTCGAGCATCATAACTTCAAGTATGACCTGTTCCGCCGCCCGGGCGACCTGCATGTGCACTTCTTCGGCACGGCGACGCTGTCCTTCTCCGACGGCATCAAGACCGAGCCCGGCGACCAGTTCGAGATTTCGGCTGCCCCCTTCAAGTTGACGCTTGTCAACCGCCTTGCTGTCGCCGCCGAGGCGCCGGTCAGCATCGCCAAGCTGTAAGGGTCGTGCGCATGTCCTCTATCCGCCTTGCCATTGTCGGCCTTGGAAAGATCGCCCGCGACCAGCATCTCGGTGCCATCGCAGCCACGGACGGCATCGATCTGGTGGCCGTTGCCAGCCGCAATGCCAAGCTTGAGAACATCCACTGTTTTGCCGATATCGATGCGCTTCTGGCGTCCGGCATCGACGTGGATGCGGTTTCGCTCTGCACGCCGCCGCAGGGGCGTTTTGCCCAGGCGCGCGCCGCGCTTCTGGCCGGCAAGCACGTGATGCTGGAAAAGCCGCCGGGCGCCACGATTGCCGAAGTCTTTGCGCTGGATGAACTGGCCAAGAAGCAGGGCGTGACGCTGTATGCCACCTGGCATTCGCGCGAAGCAGCCGCCGTCGAGCCGGCGCGCAAGCTTTTGGCCGAGCGCACGCTGCGCTCTGTGCATGTGGAGTGGAAGGAAGACGTGCGCCACTGGCATCCGGGCCAGGACTGGATCTGGGAGCCGGGCGGGCTCGGCGTCTTCGATCCGGGCATCAATGCCCTGTCGATCGTCACCCGAATCATGCCGGAGCCCTTCCATCTGGAAGCCTCGGACCTCTCCTTCCCGGCAAACCGCGCCGCCCCGATTGCGGCCAATCTCGCCTTCAAGTCGGCAAGCGGCCTTGCGCTGACGGCCGAGTTCGACTGGCGCCAGACCGGCCCGCAGACCTGGGACATCCGCGTGGAGACGCAAGAGGGTCCGGTCGTTCTGACGCACGGCGGCAGCCGGCTGCTCGTCGACGGAGAGGCCCAGATCGTCGAGGAAGATCGCGAGTACCGCAATCTTTACAGGCATTTCGTGGCTCTGGTAAAAACGGGCCAGTCGGATACGGATTTCTCGCCTCTCGTCCATGTGGCCGACGCCTTCATGCTGGGCCGCCGCCATGTGGTGGATGCTTTCGAAGACTGACCGCAAGGCCGGCCGCACCTTTTAACGCCTTTCGCAGAAGAAGAAGATCATGAGCAATTCGGACAACCCGATCGCCACCGCCGTCGCCAAGGCCGGCGAAAACCGCAAGCTTCGCTCGCGCGCCTGGTTCGACAATCCCGACAATGCGGACATGACGGCGCTGTATCTGGAGCGCTACATGAACTTCGGCCTCAGCCAGGCCGAGCTGCAGTCCGATCGCCCGATCATCGGCATTGCCCAGACCGGTTCGGACCTTTCGCCGTGCAACCGCCACCATCTGGAACTCGCCAACCGCCTGCGTGAAGGCATTCGCGAAGCCGGCGGTATCGCCATCGAGTTTCCGGTGCATCCCATCCAGGAAACCGGCAAGCGCCCGACGGCTGGCCTCGACCGTAACCTCGCCTATCTCGGCCTCGTGGAAGTGCTCTACGGCTATCCGCTCGATGGCGTCGTGCTCACCATCGGCTGTGACAAGACGACGCCGGCCTGTCTGATGGCCGCTGCCACCGTCAACATCCCGGCGATCGCGCTGTCGGTCGGCCCGATGCTGAACGGCTGGTTCCGCGGCGAGCGCACCGGCTCCGGTACCATCGTCTGGAAGGCCCGCGAACTGCTGGCGAAGGGCGAGATCGACTATGCCGGCTTCGTCAAGCTGGTTGCCTCGTCTGCGCCGTCCACCGGCTACTGCAACACGATGGGCACCGCCACCACGATGAATTCGCTTGCCGAAGCGCTCGGCATGCAGCTTCCGGGCTCGGCCGCCATTCCGGCCCCCTATCGTGATCGCCAGGAAATTTCCTACCTCACCGGCCTTCGCATCGTCGACATGGTCAAGGAAGACCTGAAGCCGTCCGACATCATGACGAAGGAAGCCTTCATCAACGCCATCCGCGTCAATTCCGCGATCGGCGGCTCCACCAATGCGCCGATCCACCTGAACGGCCTTGCCCGCCATCTGGGCGTCGAGTTGACCGTCGATGACTGGCAGACCTATGGCGAGGAAATCCCGCTTCTCGTCAACCTGCAGCCGGCCGGCGAATATCTCGGCGAAGACTATTACCATGCCGGCGGCGTTCCCGCCGTCGTCAACCAGCTGATGACCAAGGGCCTCATCCATGAGGACGCCATGACGGTGAACGGCAAGACCATCGGCGAGAACTGCCGTGGCGCAATCATCGAGGACGAAAAGGTCATCCGGCCTTACGACCAGCCGCTGAAGGCCCATGCCGGCTTCCGCGTTCTGCGCGGCAACCTCTTCTCCTCGGCCATCATGAAGACGAGCGTGATCTCCAAGGAGTTCCGCGACCGTTACCTCTCGAACCCGAACGATCCGGAAGCCTTCGAGGGCCGTGCCGTGGTGTTCGACGGTCCGGAGGATTACCACCACCGCATCGACGATCCGTCGCTGGAAATCGACGAGAACACGGTTCTCTTCATGCGCGGTGCCGGCCCCATCGGCTATCCGGGTGCGGCCGAAGTCGTCAATATGCGTGCGCCGAACTACCTGCTCAACAAGGGCGTCACCTCGCTTCCCTGCATCGGTGACGGTCGCCAGTCCGGCACGTCCGGCAGCCCGTCGATCCTCAACGCTTCGCCGGAAGCGGCAGCCGGCGGTGGCCTTGCCATCCTGAAGACCGGCGACCGCGTGCGCATCGACGTCGGCCAGGGCAAGGCCGACATCCTCATTTCGCCCGAGGAGCTGGCGGCCCGCCAGGCCGAGCTTCAGGCTTCGGGCGGCTACAAATATCCCAAGCACCAGACGCCGTGGCAGGAAATCCAGCGCGGTATCGTCGGTCAGATGGAAACCGGCGCGGTTCTCGAACCGGCCGTCAAGTATCAGCGGATCGCGCAGACGGAAGGTATTCCGCGCGACAACCACTGAGGACACGCTGTTCCTCGCGAAGATCGGGCAAGCCGCAAGGCATAAGGCCCGGTCTGCGTCGGGCTGACGCTGTTGCAGCAAGGCGGGCATTGCGTCTGACGCGGCCTACCCCTGGCAGTCCCGGATTTGTCCGGCAGACCTGTGGAACGCATTTTCGAAAAACGAGTGGGCGGCGGCACGCGTCGCCCGCGGGGGTCTTGGCGGGCTCGAAGGGAGACCCGCCGTTCAGGAGGAGTAACTTATGAAACTGATGAAGTACCTCACCACGGCTGCCATGTTTGCAGCCATGGCCATCGCGGCTCCGGCCGGCGCTGCCGACAAGGGCACTGTCGGCGTTGCCATGCCGACCAAGTCTTCGGCCCGCTGGATCGCCGACGGCGACAACATGGTCAAGGTTCTGAAGGAACGCGGCTACACCGTCGACCTGCAGTATGCGGAAGACGACATTCCGAACCAGCTCTCCCAGATCGAGAACATGATCACCAAGGGCGCCAAGGTCCTGGTTATCGCTGCCATCGACGGCACCACCCTGTCGGACGTTCTCCAGCAGGCTGCCGACCAGAAGATCAAGGTCATCGCCTATGACCGCCTGATCCGCGACACGCCGAATGTCAGCTACTACGCCACGTTCGACAACTTCCAGGTCGGCGTTCTGCAGGCCACCACGCTCGTCAAGGCTCTCAAGGCCGACACCGAGAAGGGCCCGTTCAACATCGAACTGTTCGGCGGTTCGCCGGACGACAACAACGCCTTCTTCTTCTACAATGGCGCCATGAGCGTTCTGCAGCCGCTCATCGACAAGGGCGTGCTGAAGGTCGGTTCCGGCCAGGTTGGCATGGACAAGGTTTCCACGCTGCGTTGGGACGGTGCAACCGCCCAGGCTCGTATGGACGCCATCCTGTCGGCTTACTACAACGACAAGAAGCTGAACGCTGTTCTGTCGCCCTATGACGGTATCTCCATCGGCATCCTGTCGTCGCTGAAGGGCGTCGGCTACGGTTCCGGCGGCCAGGCCATGCCGTTCGTATCGGGTCAGGACGCCGAAGTGCCGTCCGTCAAGTCGATCATTGCCGGCGAACAGTATTCGACGATCTTCAAGGATACGCGCGAACTGGCCAAGGTCACCGTCGACATGGTTGATGCCGTCATGACCGGCAAGGAGCCGACCGTCAACGACACCAAGACCTACGACAACGGCAAGAAGGTCGTTCCGTCCTACCTGCTGAAGCCGGTTGCCGTCGACAAGACCAACTGGAAGGAAGTCCTGATCGGTTCGGGTTACTACACCGAAGCCCAGATCAAGTAAGTCTGCACCGGTGCGGCGGTGAAAGCCGCCGCACTCTTCCGTTCCCCATCGGAGAAGATGGCATGCTCGATCCCGTCCCTGCGGCCGAACGCACCCCGATTTTGGAAATGCGCGGCATCTCCAAGTCCTTCGGCGCGGTCAAGGCGCTGTCAGACGTCAGTTTTACCGTGCGCGAAGGCGAAATCCACGCGCTGGTCGGCGAAAATGGCGCCGGCAAGTCGACCCTCATGAAGGTGCTGTCCGGCGTTTATCCGCACGGCTCCTACGAAGGCTCCATTCTTTATGATGGCGTGGAACGCAATTTCCGCAATATCAACGATACCGAAGCGCTTGGCATCATCATCATTCACCAGGAGCTTGCGCTCATCCCGCTGATGTCGATTGCCGAGAACATCTTTCTTGCCAATGCGCCGTCGCGTTTCGGCGTCATCGACCGTTCGGCCGTGCATGAGCGCACCAAGGCGCTTCTGGCCAAGGTCGGGCTTTCGCGCGAGGCACCCGATCAGCTGATCACCAATCTAGGCGTCGGCAAGCAGCAGCTGGTGGAAATCGCCAAGGCGCTGTCGAAGGACGTGCGCCTGCTGATCCTCGACGAGCCGACCGCCTCGCTCAACGAAACCGACAGTGCCGCCCTTCTCGAACTCCTCAAGGAGTTCCGCCGCCAGGGCATCACCTCGATCCTCATCAGCCACAAGCTGAACGAAATTTCGGAAGTCGCCGACCGCATCACGGTGCTGCGCGACGGCCGCACCGTCGATACGATGGATTGCCATGCCGGCGTCATCGAGGAAGACGAGATCATCCGCAAGATGGTCGACCGCGATCTGGAAAGCCGCTACCCCAAGCGCGAGCCGAAGATCGGCGAGGTCATCTTCGAGGTGGAGAACTGGTGCGTCGATCATCCCCAGCATGTGGGCCGTCGCGTCGTCAAGAATGTCTCCATGTCGGTGCGCGCCGGTGAAGTGGTGGGCATTTCGGGCCTGATGGGCGCCGGACGCACCGAATTCGCCATGAGTGTCTTCGGCCGCTCCTGGGGCCGCAACATCACCGGCACCGTGCGCATGCACGGCAAGGACGTCGATGTCTCGAACGTCAACCGCGCCATCGACGCGGGCCTTGCCTATGTGACGGAAGACCGCAAGCATCTCGGCCTCATCCTTGCCGAAGACATTCGCAAGAATATCTCGCTTGCCAACCTTCCGGGCGTGTCGCGCCGCAATGTCATCGACGATATTTCCGAGATGAAGGTGGCGCAGGAATTTCGCGCCCGCATGCGCATCCGCAGCCACAATGTCTATCAGGAAACGGGAAAGCTTTCGGGCGGCAACCAGCAGAAGGTTGTCCTGTCGAAATGGCTGTTTACCAATCCGGATCTGCTGATCCTCGACGAGCCGACCCGCGGCATCGATGTCGGCGCCAAGTACGAAATCTATTCCATCATCAACGAACTCGCGGACGCTGGAAAAGCGGTCGTGGTGATCTCCTCCGAAATGCCCGAGCTGATCGGCATCTGCGATCGCATCATGGTCATGCATGAGGGCGAATTCGTCGGCGAAGTGGCCGGCGAAGGCGCCACCCAGGAGAACATCATGCGCGCCATCATGCGCCGCAAGGGGAGAGAAGAATGAGCACGCCCGAAACCACAGCCCCCGCCGTTCGGCAGTCCGCCGCAGCGTTCCTGAAAGATAACCTGCGCGATTACGGCATGCTGCTGTCGCTCGTGGTGATCGTCCTGTTCTTCCAGTTCGCCACCGGCGGCATTCTTCTGAAGCCGCTGAACCTCACGAACATCATCCTGCAGAACAGCTATATCGTCATCATGGCGCTCGGCATGCTGATGATCATCGTCGCCGGCCATATCGACCTGTCGGTCGGCTCGGTCGCCGGCTTCGTCGGCGCGGTCGCGGCGATGATGATGGTGCAGTATAATTTCGACTTCGTCACGGCGAGCATCGTCTGCCTCATCATCGGCGGCGTGATCGGCGCGGTGCAGGGTTATTTCGTTGCCTATTTCAAGATCCCGTCCTTCATCGTGACGCTGGCCGGCATGCTTGTCTTCCGCGGCTTCATGATCGCGGTGCTGAGCGGCCGCTCGATCGGCCCGTTCGACCCGACCTTCCAGAAGCTGTCCTCCGGCTTCATTCCGGAATTCTTCTCCTCGGAAGGCGGCCTCTACATCACCTCGATGATCCTGGGCCTGGCGCTTGCCTTGCTGCTCGTCTGGCAGAACATCCGCAGCCGCGCCCGTCGCCAGTCGCATGGCGTCGAGAGCGAGCCCTTCGGCTTCTTCGTCGGCAAGAACATCCTGGTTCTCGCCGCCATCGGCTACATCGCCTACCTGATCTCGTCGCATCGCGGCATGCCGAACGTACTTATCATCATGGCGCTTCTGGTTGCCGGCTATGGCTTCTTCACCAACCGCACGATCATCGGTCGCCAGATCTATGCCGTCGGCGGCAACATCCGCGCGGCCGAACTGTCGGGCATCAAGACCGCCCGCCTGACCTTCTTCACCTTCGTCAACATGGGCGTTCTGGCAGCGCTCGGCGGCCTCGTGGTTGCCGCACGCCTCAACAGCGCCACGCCGAAGGCCGGCGCCGGCTTCGAGCTGGACGTGATTGCAGCCTGCTTCATCGGCGGCGCCTCGGCCTATGGCGGCGTCGGCAAGGTCACGGGTGCCGTCATCGGCGCCTTCCTGATGGGTGTCATGAACAACGGCATGTCCATTCTCGGCATCGGCATCGATTACCAGCAGGTCATCAAGGGCCTGGTTCTGCTCGGCGCCGTCTGCGTGGACGTCTACAACCAGCGTCGTTGATCCTCCCAAGCATTGCGACCTGATCGAGCCGCGAATTCCGCAAGGAGTTCGCGGCTTCTTTGTTTGACCTCTGGGAACCGACTTCACAAATTTCGTTGATGGAACCGAGCCTTGTCGCCTATGTTGACGACCCGGTGACGAAGGGGAGGCCAGCTATGACGCATTCCAATGCGCCCATTCAGCACATTGAAGCAGGGCAGCCGTCAAAGGCCAGCCGAGCCCAGGCCTCGCCGGCCGTGGCGCTTGGTGCGGTTGCCATGGGCGCACTTGCTATTGGAGCGCTTGCCATCGGGGCGCTTGCCATCGGACGTCTGAGGATCCGTCACGCACGGATCGACAGGCTTTCCGTCGGCACGCTGAACGTGGAAAATCTCAAGATCGTATCAAAGGATCAGTGACTGGCCGGCCGCCGTCGCCCTCTCACCCCATCCGTTCCGAGGCATAGCTTCCCGGGCTTGGCGGAAACACGATGGTGCGGTTGCCGTTGATGAAGGTGCGGTGATGGATATGGGCGTGGACGGCGCGCGCCAGCACCTGCGCTTCCACATCGCGACCCATCGAGACATAGTCCTCCGGGCTTTGCGCATGGGTCACGCGCACCGTGTCCTGTTCGATGATCGGGCCTTCATCGAGGTCTGCCGTCACGTAATGGGCCGTTGCGCCGATCAGCTTTACGCCGCGCTCGTAAGCCTGCTTGTAGGGGTTTGCGCCCTTGAAGCTCGGCAGGAAGGAGTGGTGGATGTTGATGATGCGTCCCGACATCTTCTGGCAGAGCGGGTCCGACAGCACCTGCATATAGCGGGCAAGCACGATCAGTTCCGTGCCCGTCTGCTCCACCACGTCCATCAGCCGGGCTTCCGCTTCCGGCTTGTTTTCCTTGGTCACCTTGATGTGGTGGAAGGGAATGTCGTGGTTGACGATGACCTTCTGGTAATCGAAATGGTTGGAGACGACGCCGACGATATCGATGGGCAGCGCGCCGATCTTCCAGCGATAGAGAAGGTCGTTCAGACAATGGCCGAAGCGCGACACCATCAGCAGCACTTTCATGCGCTCGGCGGCATCGAAAATGTCGGCCTCCATCGAGAATTTCGCGATGATCGGCGCAAGGCCGGATAGAAGCGCCTCACGGCTTTCGCCTTCTTCGGAAATGAACGAGATGCGCATGAAGAATTTTTGCGTGTCGAAATCATCGAACTGCGAGGAATCGACGATATTGCAGCCTTTTTCGGCGAGATAACCGGACAGCGCCGCGACGATGCCGCGCGAGGTGGGGCAGGAAACGGTCAGCACATAGCTCTTCATCGTCATCGTTCTCCGTTTGGGCCTGTTGGGGCCGTCTGTCCTGTGTGGGCGGCGCGAACCGTGGCGTCCGCTGCCCTTCAAAATCTCTGTCTGCCGCAATAGCCAAGATGGGCCAGATATCAAGCCTTGAAGGGCGGAAGACGGTTCCCACCCCTAAACCATGGCGAAGCCCCATGCGCATCGGTTTGCGATACCGGCAGGCGCAAAAGCGAAGGCGGGGAACGGGATCGGGCGCTGCATCACACCGGCAGAACCTCGCCGGCGGCCTGGCGTATGGTCTGGATGAGGATGGACAGCGGCAGCGATGGAGGCGCGTCGGTGCGCAGCGTCAGCCCGACCGGACCCTTCGTCTCGCTGGTATCGATGGGAAGCGCTTCCAGCATGCCGGCTGCGATATCGCCCGCCACCACGCCGCTGGAAATGATCCAGATCGCATCGCTTTCCCGCACGAAGGCGCGGCCAAAGGCATCCGACACGGTTTCCACCTGCGTCGGCAGCGCCGCCACGCCGTTTGCGATGAGGAACTGTTCGACGACCGGCCGGATGATCGAGCCGCGCGTCGGCATCAGCACGGGATAGGCGGCAAGCCCGGCAAAGACCGAGCCGCCGCTGAGCAGCGGATGGCCGGCACGCACCGTAAACAGCACCTGCTCGGAATAGAGGTGCTCGAAGGAAAAGCCGGCCATCTTTTCCGGCGCCGCCAGCCGCCCGACGACGAGATCCAGTTCGCCGACGCGCAATTGTTCCAGCAGGACGGCGTTTTCGCCGGTGACGATCTTGATGCGGCTTGCCGTCCGCTCCTCCAGAAACAGCGTCATGGCGCGCGGCATGATGCGGGTCGAAACCGTCGGCAGTGCGCCTATGCGCACCGGCGGCACATTGTCGAGAAGCTCCTGGGAAACCGAATCCACCCCCTGGCGAAGAGCGGTCAGGGAGGCGGCCGCATGGCGCAGGAACACATCTCCCGGCCGCGTGATGCGGATGCCGCGCCCGTCGCGCTCGAACAGCGCCACCCCCAGCAATTCCTCGAGTTCCCGGATGGTTTTCGTCACCGCCGGCTGGCTGATGTTGAGGCTGTCTGCCGCCTTAACCACGCTTTTCAGCCGGGCGACTTCCACGAACGTATGCAGATGGCGATACTTGACGCGCGATCCGATCAATTCATAACTCACAGGTTAGGGTTAGGGGGTATAAATGTCATTTTACCTAACCATTTGTCGGATGCAATAAAACCTGCGGAGGATGCGATCATGAAATTTATGCGGATCGGCGATCTGGTTCTGAGCCATGACGTGCATGGCCTCGGCAGCGGCAAGCCGGCACTCGTCTTCATCAATTCGCTGGGCACCGACCGCCGCATCTGGGACAGGGTCGTTGCAGAGCTTGCCGGCGATTTCACCATCCTCACCTTCGACAAGCGTGGCCATGGCCTGTCCGACCTTGGGGAACCGCCTTATCGGATCGAGGATTTTTCAGCCGATCTGGCAGGCCTCATCGATCATTACGGGCTTTCCGATGTCATCCTCTGCGGGCTGTCGGTCGGCGGTCTGATTGCCCTGTCGCTCTACGACACGCGCCCGGATCTCGTGCGCGCCATCGTCTTTGCCGATACCGCCCACAAGATCGGCACAGCCGAATTCTGGGCAGCCCGCATCGATGCGGTGCGGCAAAACGGCATCGCCAGCATTCTGGAGCCGGTCATGACGCGCTGGTTCACCGCGCCTTATCGCGTGCCCGACAATGCCGATTACCGCGGCTATTGCACCATGCTGGTGCGCCAGCCGCCCGAAGGCTATGCCGGCACCTGTGCGGCCATCCGCGATGCCGATTTTACCGCCGTTGCCCGAACCATCGCCGTGCCGGCCCTTTGCGTGGTCGGCGAAGAGGATGGCTCGACGCCACCGGACGTGGTGCGCTCGCTTGCCGATCTTGTCCCCGGCGCCCGGTTCGAAATCATTCCGGGCGCGGCGCACATCCCGTGCGTCGAGACGCCCGAACTTTTCCTTGCCCTTCTTCGCGGCTTTGTCGCGGATCTTCCCGGAGACTGACTTCATGGCCGACCAGACGCCCCGCACCGACCGTTACCGCCAGGGCATGGCCACGCGCCGCGCCGTGCTCGGCAACGCCCATGTCGACCGGGCGAGCGCCCAGGAAACGCCGTTCGACCAGCCGTTTCAGGAACTGATCACCGAAGGTGCCTGGGGCACCGTCTGGTCGAGACCCCATTTTACCAAGCGCGAGCGGTCGATCGTCACCATCGCGCTTCTGGCCGCCCTCGGACAGGACGAGGAGGTGGCGATGCATATTCGTGCCACGGCGAATACCGGGGCAACTGAAGAGGATATCCGCGAGGCGCTCCTCCATGTTGCTATCTATGCCGGCGTACCGGCAGCCAACCATGCCTTCAAAATCGCAAAATCAGTCTATGCCGAAGGGCAAGCGGTGAACCACGCCGAGGAGGAGACGAGATGAAGAATACAGTGCCTGAAACAGGCGGATTTTTTGCCCGCGACCGGGAGATCCATCCGCCAGCCTATACGCCGGGTTACAAGACATCGGTGCTGCGCGCCCCCCAGCGCGCCCTGATCTCCCTGGAAGGGACCAAGAGCGAGATCACCGGCCCGGTCTTTGGCCACAACATGATCGGCGAATTCGACAATGATCTCATCGTCAATTACGCAAAGCCCGGCGAGATGGCGATCGGCCAGCGCATCATGGTGCATGGCCGGGTGCTGGACGAGCGGGGCGTGGGCGTGGCCGGCGCGCTGGTCGAATTCTGGCAGGCCAATGCCGGCGGGCGCTATCGCCACAAGAAGGAAACCTATCTCGCCGCCATCGATCCGAATTTCGGCGGCTTTGGCCGCTGCATCACGGATGAGAATGGTTATTATGCCTTCCGCACCATCAAGCCCGGCGCCTATCCCTGGCCGAACGGCGTCAACGACTGGCGCCCGGCGCATATCCATTTCTCCATCTTCGGCCATGGCTTTGCCCAGCGCCTGATCACCCAGATGTATTTCGAGGGCGATCCGCTGATCTGGATCTGCCCGATCGTCAAGACGATCCCGGACGAGGAGGCCATCAAGCGCCTTGTGGCACCGCTCGACATGAACAACACCGTGCCCATGGACATGCGCGCCTACAAGTTCGACATTGTTCTGCGCGGCCGCCGCTCCACCTTCTTTGAAAACCGCAAGGAGGGCAACTGACATGGTCCAGCCGCTGAATTACCTGAAGGAATCGCCGTCGCAGACCGCCGGGCCTTACGTGCATATCGGCTGTACGCCGAATTTCACCGGCATTACCGGCGTCTATGACACCGATCTCGGCTCCGGCCCCATGGCCAACGACAAGACGCGCGGCGAGCGCATTACCATCAAGGGCCGCGTCATCGACGGCTCCGGCACGCCGCTGCGCGATGCGATGATCGAGATCTGGCAGGCCGATGCCGACGGTTTCTACAACAGCCCGTCGGAAACGCGCGGCAAGGCTGATCCAAACTTCTTCGGCTGGGGGCGTTGCCCGGCCGACATGGTAACGGGCGAGTTTTCCTTCGAGACGATCAAGCCAGGATCCGTGCCCTTCAACGACGGCCGGCCGATGGCACCGCACGTGACCTTGTGGATCGTGGCGCGTGGCATCAATATCGGCCTGCAGACCCGCATGTATTTCTCCGACGAGGAAGAGGCCAATGCAAAGGATCCGGTACTTTCCCGCATCGAGCATCGCGTGCGCGTGCCCACCCTCATCGGCAAGCGGGAGGGTGATGTCGTCACCTTCGACATCCACCTGCAGGGCGAAAACGAAACCATCTTCTTCGACATCTGAGGCAGATCGTTGAGCATTTCCGCATTCGATCATCCCATCCTGTCCGGTCTCCTCGGCGACGAGGAGACCGGAGCCTTTTTTCAAACCGCGGCCGATATCGCCGCCATGCTGTCCTTCGAGCGGGCGCTTGCGCTGTCCGAAGGGCAGGCGGGTGTCATCCCCCTGGACGCCGCCCAGCGCATCGCCGCGGCCCTTGCGACATTCAAGCCGGATATCGCCGCCCTTCGCGCCGGCGTCAGCCGTGACGGCGTGGTGGTGGCCGATCTCGTGCGCCAGCTGCGCGCGACCGTGAGCCCCGATGACGCCCCCTTCGTCCACAAGGGGGCGACCAGCCAAGATGTCATCGACACCAGCCTGATGCTGAGGCTTTCCGGCGTCCTTGCGCTGTTTTCCAAGCGGCTCGACCTGCTTCTCAAGGCCTTTGCCGCCCTGGACGAGGCCCACGGAAAACGCGCCCTGATGGGCCATACCCGCATGCAGGCAGCGATCCCGATCACCGTCTCGGACCGTATCCGCAGCTGGGCGGACCCGCTTGCGCGCCATGCGGAGCGCCTGAAGGGGCTTTCTGAAGCCGGCCTGCCGGTACAGTTCGGCGGCGCTGCCGGAACGCTCGATGCGCTGGGCGACAAGGCCGGCGCCGTGCGCGCCCATCTTGCCAAGGAACTCGGCCTTGCCGACGTGATCCAGTGGCAGAGCCAGCGCGACCGGCTGGTGGAGATCTGCGATCTCTTTGCGCTGATCTCCGGAAGTCTTGGAAAATTCGGGCAGGATATCGCGCTTCTTGCAGAAATGGGTGGCGAGATGACGCTTGCCGGCGGCGGCGGCTCGTCTGCCATGGCCCACAAGCAGAACCCGGTGGCGGCCGAAGTTCTGGTCTCGCTTGCCCGCTTCAATGCCGTGCAGCTGTCGGGCATGCATCACGCCATGGTGCATGAGCAGGAACGTTCGGGGGCTGCCTGGACGCTTGAATGGATGCTTCTGCCGCTGATGGCGGTTGCAACCGGCGCGTCGCTGCGGCGGGCGCACGAGCTTCTGTCGAACATCCGCGCCCTTGGCCGGGACTGAGCGGGACTGAGCGGGACCGCTTTGCCGCGGCTGATGCAATGGCAACAGGGCACCAAAAATGCGTGCGCTGCGGCGACGGCAAATTGTACAAGCTAGAGAAAGGTTTTAAAGCCGTCGCAGCGGTTTTTGAACGCAGAGCGGCTTGCGCTGCGAACACGCCTTCAGGGAGGACAATACATGCTCATCAATATCGACCCGCTTCTGTCGCCGGACCTTCTGCACACGCTGCGGGCCATGGGTCATGGCGATGAAATCGCCGTGGTCGACGCCAATTTTCCAGGCACCAGCACCGCAAAGCGCCTCATCCGCCTCGATGGCGTATCCGTGACGCGGGCAACGCAGGCCGTCGTCAGCGTCATGCCGCTCGATGAGTTCGTCGATGTGCCGGTCGTTACCATGGAAGTGGTCGGCAATCCCGACGAAGTGCCGCCGGCCGTTGCCGAACTGCGCGCCGTCGTCGGCGATCGCGGCCAGTGCGGCACGCTGGAGCGCTTTGCCTTTTATGAGCGCGCCAAGGGCTGCTTTGCCATCGTGCAAACCGGCGAATCCCGCCTCTATGGCAATATCATCCTGAAAAAGGGCGTGGTGCGCAGCTGATCCGTAGGGATGGCTGACGCCGTCGTGTTACACGAAAGCTTGGGGCCGGGGACGCAGACGCATCTCCGGCCCCAGCCGTTTTGCACGAGCCTTCCGGCCCCGGGGCATCCGCTCTTTCAGCGGCCAACGCTGCAGCCCCTTTTGCCGGACGATGACATAAATCAAGGAGCGCCTGCCGTTGAGGCGTAACCATCCGCTGGCCGATGCCTTCAGGCACGACGGTTTGGACGGAGGTTTTCCTGATGAGACGATGGGCGGCTTTGGGCCAGACCACTCTGCTAGCGCTGGCTTTGACGCAACCCGTTGCGGCGGCAGACACCAACAGCCCGGCGGCGTTGAAGACCCGCTTCGAGGCGCTGTGGAACCGCCTGACGGGCAAGGATACGATGCCGGGCATTGCCACCTCCAATGGCCGCATCGAGGCGCAGCAGATCCTCGTTTCGACAAAGCTTGCCGGGCGGCTTGCCGAGGTTCTGGCGACCGAGGGCACCATCGTCGATGCCGGCACGGTGCTGGCGCGCATGGATACGGCGGATCTCGAGGCGGAAATGGCCGGCGCCCGCGCCAAGGCCCGCCGCAGCGCTACGGCGGAAGTGGAAGCGGAGGCCGCCATTGCCCAGCGTCAGAGCGAGCTGGTTCTGGCCCGCCAGGAATATGACCGCGCCCGCACCATGAGCGAAAAGGGCAGCGGCACGGTGCAGCAGCGCGACATGCGCGAAAGCCAGCTGCAGGTCGCCGAAGCCTCCCTTCGCGCCGCCAATGCCGCCCGCGAGGAAGCCGCCGCGTCCTCCGAAGCGGAGGAAGCCGAGATTGCCCGCATCCAGTCGCAGCTCGATGATGCGGTGCTGAAGGCGCCAACGCGCGGACGCATCGAATACAAGCTCGTGCAGAAGGGCGAGGTGGTGGCCGCCGGCGCGCCGATTGCCACCATGCTCGATCTGGCCGATGTCACCATGACGATCTTCGTGCCCGCCCGGGTGGCAGCCGAGCTTGCCATCGGCGACGAGGCGCGCATCATTCTCGATGCCGCCCCGCAATATGTCATGCCGGCCAGCATTTCCTTCGTCGCCTCCGAGGCGCAGTTCACGCCGAAGACGGTGGAGACCGCCGAAGAGCGCGAAAAGCTGATGTTCCGCGTCAAGCTGAAGATCGCGCCCGACCTGCTGAAAGAGTATGAAAGCCGCGTCAAGACCGGCATTCGCGGCATTGGCTATGTGCGCAGCCATGCCGGCGCTGCCTGGCCGGACGCGCTCCAGACGAAGCTGCCGCAATGAGCGAGGCCGTCGTGCAGCTTCAGTCGGTCACGCATCGCTATGGCGAGGTGGCCGCACTCGATGACGTGACGCTCGACATTCCTGCCGGTTGCATGGTGGGGCTGATCGGACCGGATGGCGTTGGCAAGTCGACGCTGCTCGGCCTCGTCGCGGGCGTTACCCGGCTGCAGGCCGGCCACATCCGCGTGCTCGCCGGCGATATGGACGAGGCCGCCCACCGGCGCGCCGTCTGCACGCGACTTGCCTTCATGCCGCAGGGGCTCGGCCGCAATCTCTATCCGACGCTGAGCGTTGCGGAAAACCTCGATTTCTTCGGCCGGCTGTTTCGCCTGAAGGCCGACGAGCGGCGGCGCCACATGGACGAGCTGCTTGCCGTGACCGGGCTTCTGCCCTACCGCGACCGCCCCGCCGGCAAGCTGTCTGGCGGCATGAAGCAGAAGCTCGGCATCTGCGCCTCGCTGCTGCACGATCCGGACCTCCTGATCCTTGACGAGCCGACGACCGGCATCGATCCGCTGTCACGCCGGCAGTTCTGGCAGCTGATCGAGCGCATCCGCGCCCGGCGCCCGAGCATGAGCGTCATCGTCGCCACCGCCTACATGGAAGAGGCGGAAGGTTTTGAATGGCTGGCAGCACTGCATGCAGGCCGCGTGATTGCGACCGGAAGACCCGCCGAAATTCTTGCGCAGACGGCAAAGCCGACGCTGGACGAGGCCTTTGCCGCGCTGATGCCCTCGGCGGACGGCAAGGTTCTGGCGCCCCTGACGCTCTCCCCCCGCATCGTGACGGATGGCCCACCAGCCATCGAGGCGGAAGGACTGACCTGCCGTTTCGGCGATTTCACCGCCGTCGATCACGTCAGTTTCCGCATTCCGAAAGGCGAGATCTTCGGCTTTCTCGGCTCCAATGGCTCAGGCAAGAGCACCACGATGAAGATGTTGACCGGTCTCCTGCCGGCAACCGAAGGGGTAGCAAGGCTGTTCGGCCAGCCGCTTCTGTCGCGCGACATCGAAACCCGCAAGCGCGTCGGCTACATGTCGCAGGCCTTCTCGCTCTATGGCGAACTCAGCGTGCGCCAGAACCTTGAGCTGCATGCCCGCCTGTTCGGTCTTCCGGCCGACGAGATTGCTCCGCGCGTCGAAGTCATGCTGTCCGAATACGATCTGACGGAGGTGGCCGACAAGGCGCCGGACGCGCTGCCGCTTGGCATCCGCCAGCGCCTGCAGCTGGCCGCCGCCGTGCTGCACCGCCCGGAAATCCTCATTCTTGATGAACCGACGTCCGGCGTCGATCCGGTTGCCCGCGATGCCTTCTGGCGCTCGCTGATCTCGCTGTCGCGCAAAGGGGGCGTGACGATCTTCCTGTCGACGCATTTCATGAACGAGGCGGAGCGCTGCGACCGCATTTCGCTGATGCACCAGGGACGGGTGCTTGCCGTCGGCGCTCCGAAGGCGCTCTGTGCCGAACGCGGGAAGGCGACGCTTGAGGAAACCTTCATCGATGTCTTGAGCGAGGCCGGCATGGGCACGCTCAGCGAAGCGCCGGATGCAGCCGATGCAACCTCCCGGCCGGACGAAACAGCAGGCGTCGATGCGCAAAGCCCGTCCCGGAAGCGCATCCGCCGTTTCGATGTCGGGCGGCTTTTCGCTTATGCGCGGCGCGAGACACTGGAAGTGCTGAGGGATCGGGCGCGCCTGATCTTTGCGCTGGTCGGACCGGCGCTGCTGCTCGTCACCTTTGGTTACGGCATCTCGTTCGACGTGGAAAACCTGCCCTTTGCGATCTATGACCAGGACCAGTCGGCCGAGAGCCGGCAGCTGGTCGAAAGCTTTCAGGGCTCGCGTTATTTCGAGGAGCGCGCCGCCATCGTGTCGCAGGACGCGCTGCAGAGGCGCCTGCGCACCGGGGAACTTGCCGTTGCCGTGGAAATCCCGCCAAATTTCGGCCGCGACCTGCAGCGACAGCTGACGCCGGAAGTTTCCGTCTGGCTCGATGGCGCCATGCCGTTTCGCGCCGAGACCGCGCGCGGCTACGTCAACGGCCTGGTGGCCGGGTCGATTGCCGATGCGAAAGCCCGCCAGACGGGCCGGACGAATGCGACCGAGACGGTCAATCTGGAAACCCGCTTTCGCTACAACCAGTCCTTCAAGAGCACCAATGCCATCGTGCCGAGCGTGCTCGTTCTGGTTCTCATTCTCATTCCCGCCATCATGACGGCGCTGGGCATCGTCAAGGAAAAGGAAACCGGATCGATCGCCAATTTCCAGGCGACACCGGCCACGCGGCTTGAGTTTCTGCTCGGCAAGCAATTGCCCTATGTCGCCATCGCCTTCGTCAGCTTCCTCATCCTCATCCTTCTCACGCGCTTTGTCTTTGCGGTGCCGATCAAGGGGTCGCTGCCGGTGCTGATGGTGGGGTCGCTGCTCTATGTCAGCGCCGCCACGGGGTTTGGTCTCGTGGTGTCGAGCTTCGTGCGCAGCCAGGTGGCGGCGATCTTTGCGACCGCCATCGTTGCCATGATCCCGGCGGTGAATTTTTCAGGCCTTCTGGTGCCGGTGTCGTCGCTGTCGGGGGGCGGGCGGCTGATGGGTTTCAGCTTTCCCTCTGCCTGGTACCAGCCGATCACCGTCGGCGTCATCACCAAGGGGCTGGGGCTCGCGCAACTGTGGACGAACCTTCTGGTGCTGGCGGGTTTCGCCGTCCTTTACATCCTGATCGCGCTTGTGGCGCTGCGCAAGCGGAGTGCCTGAGATGAAACAGAAGCTTGCCCGCATCATACGTCTCGGCATCAAGGAGCTGTACAGCCTGAAGGCCGATCCGGTGATGATAATCCTCATCCTCTATGCCTTCACCATCGCCATCTATACGGTGGCGACCGGAGCGAAGTCGGAGGTGGAAAACGCCTCCGTTGCGGTGGTCGACGAAGACCGCTCCATGCTGTCGGCGCGACTGCGCGACGGGCTGATGCAACCCTTCTTCCAGACGCCGGTGCTGATCGAGGCGCCGGATGTCGATCCGGCCATGGATGGCGGCACCTACACCTTCGTCCTGGAAATTCCGCCGAATTTCGAACGCGACGTCATCGCCGGCAGACGGCCTTCCGTGCAGATCGCCGTCGATGCCACCGCCATGTCGCTTGCCGGCACGGGCGCCACCTATATCCAGAGCATCATTCGCCAGGAAGTCGCCGCGGCCCTGCCGAAACAGGTCACAGCCTCCCCGATCAACCTCGTCATCAGCGCCCGCTTCAACCCCAACCTGATGTCGACATGGTTCAACGCGGTGATGCAGGTCATCAACAATGTCACCATGCTGTCGGTGATCCTCACGGGAGCCGCCCTCATCCGCGAGCGCGAACATGGCACGATCGAGCATCTTCTGGTGATGCCGGTAACGCCCGGCGAGATCATGCTGTCGAAGATCTGGGCGAACGGGCTGGTGATCGTCGTGGCCGCCGTGCTGTCGCTCACGGTGGTGGTGGAGCGGGTGCTGCATGTGCCCATTGCCGGCTCGCTCGGGCTCTTCATCGCATCCGCCGTACTCTACCAGTTCTCGGTGACCTCGCTCGGCATCCTGATTGCCACCGCCTCCACCTCCATGGCGCAGTTCGGCCTCATCGCGATTCCGGTGCTGATCGCGATGAACCTCTTGTCGGGCAGCACGACGCCGATGGAAAGCATGCCGGTCTTCCTGCAGACCGTCATGCAGGTCTCGCCCTCGACGCATTTCGTCGCCCTGTCGCAGGCGATTCTTTATCGCGGTGCGGACTTTTTCATCGTCTGGCCGCAGATGCTGGCGCTCGCCGTGGTCGGCTGCGGCTTTTTTGCTATAGCACTCCTGCGCTTCCGCCGCTCGCTGATGTCTGCGGCGTGAAGCGTGGCGATCTCAACCGGCGGCGGCAAGCAGTTCCGGCTCACGGATCTCCGGCCAGAAGGGCTCGGTGGCTGCCATGAGGGCCGGCGTTGCCGCGGCGATATAGGGAATGCCGTCGCGGGTGCCGATGCGCACGTCAAGGCCTGCCTCGCGCGCCAGAACCGCGCCGCCGGCAATGTCCCACATGGTCGTGTACTTCTGCAGATGACCGTCATAGGTGCCGCGGGCGGAAAACACGAGGCCCATCGAGGTGGAGCGGATCGATTGTACCACCCAGCCGGCATGGCGAAGTCCGACCGTCAGCGCCGCCACGTCTTCGGCCTCGGCGGCAGCACTGTCGCCGAGCGACATCATGCGCACGTCCTCGAAGGTGGTATCGCGCACGAAGGGCGTTCCGTTGAGGAAGAGGCCGGTGCCATCGGCCGCCGCATAGATCTCGCCCATCGCCGGCATGGCAACGACGCCGAGTTCCGGCCGGCCATGGCGCACGAAGCCGAGCGAAATGCCCCACAGCGGCGAGCCGCGCAGGAAATTCGTCGTGCCATCGATCGGATCGACGATCCAGTAGGCGTCGTCGGCAACGCCGCCCATTTCCTCGCCGAGCACCGTTTCGCCCGGAAATGCCTCGGCCAGCCGATCACGCACCAGCTGCTCGACCGCCGTATCGGCCTCGGAGACGAAATCCTGGAACCCCTTGGCGCGGGTGGCAATGCTGGTGCGGTCCCTGTGAAACCTGAGCGCCAGTTCCATGGCCTCTGCGATCACCTTGGAGGCACGCTCCAGCCGTTCATGGGAAATCGTCATCACTTGCCTTCTGCGCCAAAGCGCCCGTTGAGCCATGTCCTGAAAGCTGCGACCTCGTCCGTCTGGATGGCGCCGACGCCGGCATCGACCAGCGCACCCCATACCGCATCCGGCTCGGCCAGAGCCCGCGTATCGTTGAAATCGAGACAATGGGAAACGTCAAGCGTGTTGATCCAGAGGCGGATATTCTGGCGCTCGAGTTCCGCACGGCCCGTCTCAAGATCGGCGATGTCCTTGAACTTCACCTCGATCATCGGGGCTGAAAGCGGCGCGATGCGGGCAAGATCCTCGGCGAACCGGCCGGGGCGAACGGCAAACATCGGCATATGCGGGATCCTGCCGAACCAGTCGGCGTCGAGAATGTCGAAATGCTCCGCATCAAGATCGATATCGGTCTTCACCAGCACCTGATCGGCGATGCCCAGGCGCAGCACCGTCTCCATCACCTGGGGCAGGTCGCGGGCAAATTTCGTGTCGATGTTGACGGTGATTTTTCCGCGCGCCTCTTCCAGAATCTCTTCGAGTGTCGGCACGCCTTCCTGAGTGAGAGCGGCATCCGCGCCGCCGGCGCCGGTCTTCAGCATGGCGCGGCGCACCGTCTCGAACGGCAATTGAGCGACGGTGCCGGTGCCATTCGTGGTGCGGTCAAGCGTCGCATCGTGGATCACCACCAGCCGGCCATCGAGCGTCGCCTGCGTGTCGATCTCGATCATGTCGACGCCGGCTGCGATGGCGGCACGCACGGAAGCCAGCGAATTTTCCGCCGTCTCCCGCCAGAAGCCGCGATGCGCAATCGTCAGGATTGCCGGGTTGCGGCGTGAGGACAGGGCTTTCACATCCGCCGCAAGGAAAGGCTTAAGTGGTTCTGCAAAAAGGGTTTCTTCATCGACAATTGCATTTGATGCGCCGCTCATGGCTAAGCTCTCCTGGGGGTCCATGCGGGTGGCACGGGATGGCGCACTCCTTAAACCCGCAGTGATGAGAGTTTTGTGACACCGGCCGCCGACGTGTCAGCAAACGCGCCTGCAACTCCTTGTATTGATGGCTCTTTCGATCACGCAATCGTGCGGGGGCAAAGCCGATCAATGTTGACTGTCACTATCCGCTTTATATAACGCTCATCCGACATCCTGATGAGACCCGCCATGGAGGCACACTTGATTTCCTATCGAAACGCCATGAGCCGCATCGCGCTTGCGCTGTCCCTGTCCTCGATCGCCACGGTCGGGCATGCGCAGGTGGCAGACAGCCTCACCATCTACAATGCGCAGCACGAGGGCCTGACCCAGGCATGGGTGAAGGCGTTTACCGAAGAGACGGGCATTGCGGTGACCGTGCGCAACGGATCGGACATGGAGTTTGCCAACCAGATCGTGCAGGAAGGCGCCAATTCGCCGGCAGACCTCTTCCTCACCGAAAATTCCCCGGCGATGACGCTGGTGGACGGGGCAGGGCTGTTCGAACCGGTGGATGCGGCAACGCTTGCGCAGGTGCCGGACGGCTTCAAGCCCTCCAACGGCCATTGGGTCGGCATTGCCGCCCGCTCCACCGTCTTTGCCTATGACAAGACCAAGCTTTCCGAAGACAAGCTGCCGAAGACCATGGCCGAGCTTGCCGAGCCGGCCTGGAAGGGCCGCTGGGCCGCCTCGCCATCGGGCGCCGATTTCCAGGCCATCGTCGGCGCCTTCCTGGAGCTGAAGGGCGAAGCGGCAACGGCCGCATGGCTGAAGGGCATGAAGGAAAACTTCGCCCCCTACCGCGGCAATTCCACCGCCATGAAGGCCGTCAATGCCGGTCAGGTCGAAGGCGCGCTGATCTATCACTACTATTATTTCGGTGATCAGGCCCGCACCGGCGAAAACAGCAAGAACGTCGCCCTGCATTATTTCCGCAATCAGGATCCGGGCGCCTTCGTCAGCGTATCGGGCGGCGGAATTCTGGCCTCCAGCAAGCACAAGCAGCAGGCCCAGGCCTTCCTGAAATGGCTGACGGCGAAGGGCGGGCAAGACATCCTGCGCACCGGCACCTCCTTCGAATATGCCGTCGGTCGTGACGCAGCCTCCAACAAGGCGCTGGTGCCGCTTGCCGATCTCAATGCCCCCAAGGTCGATCCGGCGCATCTCAACAATGCCAAGGTCACGGATCTGATGACGGCGGCCGGAATCCTCTGATTTTAGCCGGCAATCCGGTTGCTTCACGGCGCCGCAGCGCGTATCTGCGGCGTTTGACGATTTCGAGCACAGAATGACCCCGATCAGCGCGACAGCCTCCCTCACGCAACCGCGACCGCTGCGGTCGTTTTGCCTGTCCTGGGTGTCCGTCATTGCCGTGTTCTTTGCCTGCCTGGCGCTGGTGCCGCTCTGTTTCGTGCTCTGGGCAACGCTTGCCACGGGCTATGAAACGGCGGTCGCGCTGATCTTTCGGCCCCGCGTGGCCGGCCTTCTGCTCAACACCGTCTTTCTCATCCTGCTGACGGTGCCGGCCTGTGCCGTCCTTGCCGTCGCGCTTGCCTTTCTGACGGAGCGCACGGACCTTCCCGGCGCACGGCTGTTTGCCTGGCTGTGCGTCGCGCCGCTTGCCGTGCCGGCCTTCGTTCACAGCTATGCCTGGATCGGCGTCTGGCCGGGCGTCAACGGTCTGTCGGCCGGCGTGCCGATCTCGATTGTCGCCTATTTCCCGTTTCTCTACCTGCCGGTCGCAGCCGCACTCAGGCTTCTCGATCCGGGGCTCGAGGATCAGGCGGCATCGCTTGGGCTTTCCCCGCTTTCCGTCTTCTTCCGCGTGGTCCTGCCGCAGCTACGGCTGGCGATCCTGGGCGGCGCGCTTCTGATTTCGCTGCATCTCCTGTCGGAATACGGTCTCTTTGCGATGATCCGCTTCGACACCTTCACCACCGCGATCATCGACCAGTTCCAGTCGACCTATAATGGCGTGGCGGCCAATATGCTGGCGGTGGTGCTGGTCTTGTGCTGCCTCGTCTTCCTCGGGCTCGATGCCGCCATTCGCGGCAGGCGCCGCTATGCACGTCTGGGATCGGGCGTCGCGCGGCGCGCAACCGTGACGCGGCTCGGGGCCCTGCGCTATCCGGCCCTTCTGCTGCCTATTGTCACCTGCGCCTTCTCGCTCGGCATTCCGGCGCTCACCCTCGGTCACTGGCTGGTGGCAGGCGGGGCCGCGATCTGGCGCTTCGATGCCATTGGCCTGGCGCTCTGGCAGACGCTGCGCATCTGCCTCATTGGCGGACTGGCCACCACGGCGGCCGCCATTCCGATTGCCTGGCTGTCGGTGCGCCGCCCGAGCCGGCAGAACCGGCTGGTCGAGGGCTGCTATTATCTCGCCAGCGCCATGCCGGGCGTCGTCGTGGCGCTCGCGCTCGTCACCATGACGGTCAAGGTTGCCACCCTCTACCAGACGCTTGCCACGATCACCTTTGCCTATGTGATCATGTTTCTGCCGCGCGCGCTGGTGAGCCTGCGCGCCAGTATCGCGCAGGTGCCGAAAGAACTGGAACAGGCAGCCGAGAGCCTCGGCCGTTCGCCGGCACAGGCACTTCTCGCCACCACGGTCAGGCTTGCGGCACCGGGTGCCGCGGCCGGCCTTGCGCTCTCCTCGCTCGGCATCATGAACGAGCTGACGGCAACCCAGATGCTGGCGCCAAACGGCACGCGCACGCTCGCCATGGCCTTCTGGGCGCTGACCAGCGAAATCGACTATGCCGGTGCGGCGCCCTATGCCGTCCTGATGGTGGTGTTTTCGCTGCCGCTCACCTGGCTTCTCTATCAACAGTCAAAGAAGATCGCCGGACGATGACACTGCTCGAGATCTCGACGCTCAAGAAGCATTACGGGCCGGTCAATGCCGTCGATGGCGTCAGCCTTGCGATTGAAAGCGGCAGCCGCACCGCCATCGTCGGTCCCTCCGGCTGCGGCAAGACCACGCTGTTGCGGCTGATTGCCGGTTTCGAGGCGCCCGATGGCGGCACGATCCGCTTCGATGGCGGGTTGATCGCCGATGCGCGCGCGCAGATCCCGGCGCACAAGCGCGGCGTCGGCATCGTCTCGCAGGACGGCGCGCTGTTTCCGCATTTGAGCGTCGAGCAGAATATCGGCTTTGGCCTGAAGGACGACGGGGAAGACCGCACGGCGCGCATCGAGACCCTGATGGACATGGTGGAACTTGACCGCGCCATGCTGACGCGCCGCCCGGACCAGCTATCCGGCGGCCAGCAGCAGCGCGTGGCGCTGGCGCGTGCGCTTGCCCGGCGTCCGCGCGTCATCCTGCTCGACGAGCCATTTTCGGCACTCGATACCGGGCTTCGTGTCGCGACGAGAAAGGCGGTCGGGTCCGTTCTGTCCGCGGCCGGCATCACGACGGTTCTTGTCACGCATGACCAGGCCGAAGCGCTCGCCTTTGCCGATCAGGTTGTGGTCATGCGCGCCGGGCGTTTTGCGCAGGTCGGCACGCCGCGCGAGGTCTATATGCGTCCGAACGATGCCGAAACGGCAGCCTTTCTCGGCGACGCCATCGTGCTCGACGCCACGCTGAAAGACGGACGCGCCACCACCATTTTAGGCGACATCCCCGTCAACGCGAATGAGCGCTCCGGTTCGGCGCGGATCCTCCTGCGCCCCGAACAGTTTTCGATCCTGCCCGCGGAAGGCACCGGGGAAAGCGCCGTCACCGGCACCGTGGTCGACCTCGACTTCTGCGGGCCAAGCTCGGAGCTTGCCATCGTCCCGGATGCCGCGCCGGATTTCACCGTCCGCCTTGCCATGGCAAGCCGGCACCTCCTCGAAAAAGGCAACCGCGTCTCAATCGAGATCAACGGACCGGCGCACGTCTTTCCGTGACCGTGGCAGCCGGACGAGCAAACGGGCTGCGCCGAACGGCAAGACCCGTGTAGCAACAGGCCGCGGCACGGCTCACGCGCTGCCGGTCAGTCGCGCATGGCGGCGAAGCCATTCCTGCAGGTCCTGTTCGGCGCGTTCCAGCGTTGCCTGGTTGAGCAGCTTGCGCAGGAAGGCTTCGGTGACGGCGCGCGAGCGGAAATTGTAGCGGGCCTCGCCGTCGCTTTGGGTGCGATCATAAACGCCGAGCTTCTCGTAGATCTGTTGCAGGCGGTTCTGCACGCTGCGCAGGGAAAGGTTCCGCCGCTTTGCGATCAGCCGGTCGGTGAGGCCAAGCGCGATATCGACAAGCACTTCGTATTCGGTCTCGCTGAACCCCTGCAGGTGTCCGAGGCTCCTTTGCTGCATGCCGCGCACCTCGCGGTCGATCACGCATTGCGCCTCGATGAAGATGGCCCGCAGCGCCAGCCGAAGCCGCTCGTCGGAGGCCGATTTCAAGACATAGCCATAGGCGGCGCCATCCGGCACGATGCGCGAAATGCCGCGCACATTGGCCTCGTCGGCATAGTTGGACCAGAACAGGATGCGCGTATCCGGCCGTTCCCGCCAGATGGTGCGGGCCGCCTCGATGCCGTTGCGCGGGCTCATCTGCAGATCCATCACGATCGATTCGAAGCGATGGTCGCGCGCGAGTTTCTCGCCCATGGCGCCGTCGCCGGCCTCCAGCACGAGATCGCATTCGGGAAGGGCTGCCCGCACCGCCTCGTGAAGGTAGGAGCGGTGCAGGGGGTCGTCCTCAACGATCAGAACCTTCATCGGCCGTCTCCCGTCTCATCCATGCGCAAGCTTACCCGCACGAAGGTCCGGCCGTCTTCGCTGCCGCAGGAAAACCGTCCGCCGATCAGGCGGGCGCGCACGCGCATGTTGTCGAGCCCGCTGCCGCCGGATTTTTCCGCCTTGCCCATGCCGATGCCGTCGTCAGAAATTTCCAGCATGAGCCTGTCGCCCTTGCGGGAAAAGGCAACGGTGATGCGGCTTGCCTGCGCGTGCCGCACGGCATTGTTGATCGCCTCCTGGGCAATGCGAAAGAGGGTGATGGCGACATTGGGAGACAGCCTGCCGCTTGCCCCGCTGCTGTCGTCGGCAAGCTCTGCGGCAATTACAAGCCCGCTGTCGCGGATCGAGCGTTCCAGGTGGTTTTCGATCGCATCCACCAGCCCGAACAGCTGCAGCACGGAAGGGCGCGCCTGCTCGATGATCTGGCGAAGGTCCTGCATGGATTGCTGCAGGCTGCGAAACAGCGGCTCCAGCTTGTCGCCCGGCACGCTGTCCATCAGGCTCAAGCGTTCCAGACGCCTTGCAAACCGGGTGAGATCGCCCAGCGTCTGGTCGTGCAGGTCCATGCCGATGCGTTGGCGCTCGGCCTCCAGAAGCTCGGTCAGCCGGGCCGCCCCCTGGCGCAGCGCCTCCTCGCGCACGCGCGCCGCCTCTTCCACGATGGCCGATTGCTTGGCCTGTTCGGCCGCCCGGATGGCGAAGAAATAGGGGGCCAGCAGATCGCCGATCGACTGCGCATGCGACAGATCCCGGGGGGTGTAGAAATCCGTGGACAGGCTCGAAAAGGACAGCGCGCCGATCGTTTCGCCATGCACTTTCAGCGCCACATGCAGCCGGCTTTTCAGCCCATGCGCGCGGATGGGATCGGAAAACGAGCCCTCGAAGTGAAAGCGCGGATCGCGCGAGGCATCCGGCGTGATGTAGCTATCTGTCTCGCCGACGAGGAGGGCGCGGATGGGACTGTGCTCGATGAGCGCCGGCGGCCGCTTGCTCCAGTCGGTTTCCAGCCCGCTCTCATAGGCCGTATGGAAGGTGCTGCCGGGCGTGATGATGCAGACATCCATGTGATCGTGCGGAATGATCAGCGCGATCTCCTTGGCCACCGCCCGGATGGCCGAGCGGAAATCCAGCTGGCCGGCAAGCAGGCGCGCAATCGTCAGATACTGCCTGAACGACGAGGCGGATGCATCTTCAAGCATGTCTTCCTCCCGGATGCGCGAAATCCCCTCCCGGACGGCGCATCGCTTCTTTCCATTCTTTCCTCATGGCAGATCGTGTGTCCTGCGGGAACCCGCACCTGATCTGCGGTAACCCGCAGGTGGTTTGCTCCAATCCGCCTGTACAGCATTTCACAATTGCCGCATCATCACAGCTACTGGAGAACTGCTCCAGGGAAAAGCTTTCGGGGCACGTCGTTGAGGAGCGGCGCTGAAAGTGGCCGGCAGGACCGGCATCGAGGGAGAGAGACATGACCATGAAATTCGTTCTTGCGGCAACCGCTGCCGCGATGCTGAGCACCGTTGCGTTTTCGGCCCATGCCGAAACGTCTTCGAAGAAAATCGCCCTGTCCAACAACTACGCCGGCAATTCCTGGCGCCAGGCCATGCTGACCAGCTGGGACAAGGTGACCAAGGAAGCGGTGAAATCCGGCATCGTGGCGGCCGCCGATCCGTTCACCACGGCGGAAAACCAGGCGACCGAGCAGGCAGCCCAGATCCAGAATATGATCCTGCAGGGCTATGATGCGATCGTCATCAACGCGGCCTCGCCGACGGCGCTGAATGGCGCAATCAAGGAAGCCTGCGATGCCGGCATCACCGTGGTGTCGTTCGACGGCATCGTGACGGAACCCTGCGCCTGGCGCATCGCCGTCAACTTCAAGGAAATGGGCGCAAGCCAGGTGGAATATCTGGCGAAGAAATTGCCGAAGGGCGGCAATCTTCTCGAAATCCGCGGCTTGGCCGGGGTTTTCGTCGATGACGAAATTTCCGCCGGCATCCATGCCGGTGTCGAGAAATACCCGCAGTTCAAGATCGTCGGCTCCGTGCATGGCGACTGGGCGCAGGATGTCGCCCAGCGCGCCGTGGCAGGCCTCCTGCCAAGCCTTCCCGAGATTGCAGCCGTGGTGACCCAGGGCGGTGACGGCTATGGCGCCGCACAGGCCTTCGAAGCAGCCAAGCGTCCGACCCCGGTCATCGTCATGGGCAACCGTGAGGATGAGCTGCAGTGGTGGAAGAAGCAGAAGGATGCCAGCGGCTACGAGACCATGTCCGTCTCGATCGCGCCCGGCGTCTCGACGCTCGCCTTCTGGGTGGCCCAGCAGATCCTGGACGGCAAGCAGGTGAAGAAGGATTTGACCGTTCCCTTCCTGCGCATCGACCAGGCCAATCTCGAAAAGAACCTCGAGACGACGCAGAAGGGCGGCGTCGCTAATGTCGAGTATTCGCTCGAAGACGCCAAGGCCGTCATCGCTTCGGCGAAGTAACGCAAGGCAAACGTGATCGCCGACAAGGCGTTCCTCCCGCAGCTTCATCCGGAAACCGGTTTTCCGGGTGGAGCAGCCATGAATCGTGGTTTGAACTGGTAAGCCGGCAGCGTGGGCAAGTGTGGAATGACTGAAGTGTCAGAAACCGAAGCGGTGGTCTCCATCCGTCAGGTGCGCGTCGAATTCGGTGCGGTGAAGGCGCTGGATGGCGTGGATTTCGAGGTGCGCCCCGGCGAGGCGGTCGGCCTGGTCGGCCATAACGGCGCCGGCAAGTCGACGATCGTCAATGTCATCAATGGCGGGCTGTCGCCGCATCAGGGCGAGATCCTCTATGAAGGCGAGCCCGGCGGCGGAATTTCCAGGGCGCGGGCGCATGGCGTGCGCTGCGTCTTCCAGGAACTGTCGCTCTGCCCCAATCTGACCGTGGTGGAAAACACCCGCCTCATGCATGCGGGCCTGAAGGGTTTCGGCTGGCGGAAGCGGGCGGCAACGCTCATCCGCGCCCGCATGGACGAAGTCTTTCCCGGCCATGGCATCGATCCGCTCGCAACCGTCGGATCGCTGTCGATTGCCGAGCGCCAGATGGTGGAGATCGCCATCAACTTCCTGACCGTCACCGAAGATCCCAAGCTCGTCATCCTCGACGAGCCGACCTCTTCGCTCGATGCAAGCCTTGCCGAGCAGCTGATGACCTATGTGCGCCGTTTCGTGAGAGAGGGTGGCTCAGTTCTGCTCATCTCGCACATTCTGGGCGAGATCCTGTCCACCTCCAGCCGCATCGTGGTGATGAAGGACGGCCGCGTCGTCACCTCGCGCCCGGCGGGCGAATTTTCCGTGAAAACCCTGGTGGAGGCGATGGGAAGCGTGGTGAAGGAAACCGCGCGCACGGCCTCGTCAGGCACGGCGTCTGCCGAAAAGGTCATCGCGCTTGTGCCGCAAGGTGGCTCGGCGACGCCGTTTCATGCCGCAAGAGGCGAGATCATCGGTCTTGCCGGCCTTGGCGGCCATGGCCAGACGCGCATGCTGCTCGACCTCTTTGCCGAGAGCAGCAGCAAGTGGTTTCCGACTGCCGCCAAGCGGATGGCCTTCGTGGCGGGCGATCGCGCGCTGAACGGCACGTTTTCGCAGTGGAGCATCCTGCGCAACCTTTCGATCGGCAACCTGCCGCAGCTTGCGCGGCTTGCCGCGGTGCACACCGCCCGCGAAACCGCGCATGGCGAAGACTGGAAAGCCCGCATGGGGATCCGCACACCGGACATGAACAATCCCATCCTGTCGCTTTCCGGCGGCAACCAGCAGAAGGTTCTGTTTGCCCGCGCGCTGGCGAGCGACGCCACCATCGTCCTGATGGACGATCCGATGCGCGGCGTCGATATCGGCACCAAGCAGGAGGTCTATGCGACGCTGCGGCGCGAGGCCTCTGCCGGGCGCACCTTCATCTGGTATTCGACCGAAATGGACGAGGTGCGGCTCTGCGACCGCGTCTATGTCTTCCGCGACGGCGCTATCGTTGCCGAACTCTCTGGCGATGCGGTGAGCGAGGAAAATATTCTGGCTGCCTCCTTTTCGGGAGAAGCGGCATGAGAAAGACCGTCTCCGGCCTGCTGCCGATCCTCATCCCGGCCGTCTCGCTTGCCGTGCTTCTTGCCGCCGTCTTCTACATGCAGCCGCGCGCCATGAGCTATACGGGGCTCAATCTGCTGTTCAATCTCGCCGTTCCCATCGCGCTTGCGACCATTGCGCAGATGATCATCATGGCGGTCAACGATCTCGATCTGTCGATCGGCACCTTTGTGAGCTTTGCCGCCTGCGTGACGGCCGTCTACATGCCGAACCAGCCACTGGTTGCGATCCTCATTCTGGCCGGCGCCGTCGGCATCTATGCGCTGCTCGGCATTGTCATCACGCTGCGCGACCTGCCGTCCATCGTCGTCACGCTCGGCATGAGTTTCGTCTGGGGCGGGCTTGCGGTGCTGATCCTTCCGGCCCCCGGCGGGCAGGCGCCGGTCTGGCTGCGCGCGCTGATGGTGTCGAAGCCGCCGCTCGTGCCGATGGCGATCGTTGCCAGCGTGGTGATTGCAGTTCTGGCGCATCTTCTCATCATGCGCTCCACCTTCGGTGTGCTATTGCGCGGTGTGGGCGGCAACAGCCGGTCGGTGGCGCGCGCCGGCTGGTCGGTCCTCGCATTGAAGGGGGCAGCCTATGCCACGGCCGGCATATTTGCGGTGCTGTCCGGCATGGCGCTGGTCGGGCTCACCACCTCTGCGGATGCCAATATCGCGCTGCGCTATACGCTTCTGTCGATTGCCGGCGTCATTCTGGGTGGCGGTGAATTCGTCGGCGGCAAGGTCTCGCCCATCGGCGCGGTCATCGGGGCGCTGACGCTGACCCTTGCCGGCTCCTTCCTGTCCTTCCTGCGCATCTCGCCCGACTGGCAGATCGGCGCGCAGGGCGGCATTCTCATCATCGTGCTGGCCCTGCGGCTCGTGATCAACCGTCGCAGCCCGCAGGAGAAGACATCATGAACCGCCTGAGCCTTCTTTCCCGCAAACCCTGGACCTGGTCCTTCGTCGCAGCGCTTGCCACCTGGATCGTGACGATCCTGTTTACCGGCGGCGCCAGCACCGCAAGCCTCACGCAGGCGACGCTGACCTTTGCCGCCTTTTCGGTGATCGTCGGTCTTGGCCAGATGCTGGTCATCACGCTCGGCCCTGGCAATGTCGATCTGTCGGTGCCGGCCACCATCACGCTGTCGGGCACGGTGGCGCTGAAGCTGATGGACGGGCAGGACGGCATGATCCTGGCGGGCCTTGCCGTCTCCATCGCGATCGGCCTTGCCATCGGCATCGTCAACTATGCGATGATCAAGTTCCTGCGCATTCCGCCGATCATCGCAACGCTGTCGATGAGCTTTCTCGTCCAGTCCACGGCGATCTGGTACAATCGCGGCCTGCGCGTGAAGCCGCCGGAGGAGCTGGCAAGCTTTACCACCTCTTCCACCTTCGGCGTGCCGAACACGGCCCTTGTCGCCCTCCTTCTGTCGCTTGCCGTCTGGTGGCTGCTCGACCGGGCGATCTTCGGGCGCTGGATCTCGGCGATCGGCCAGAATGCCTTTTCCGCCCGCATGGCCGGCATCGCCGTCGATGGCTGCCGGCTTGCGACCTATGTGCTCTGCGCGGTGCTGGCCTCGGTCTGCGGCTATCTTCTGGCAAGCTTTTCCGGCGGCGCCGCGCTCAACATGGGCGCCGAATATCTGCTGATGTCGATTGCCGTCGTCGTCATCGGCGGCTCGGCGGTGGCCGGCGGCAATTCCAACGTGCCGGGCATCTGGGGGGCATCGCTCTTCATGTTCCTCGTCGTTTCCATGCTCAACACCTATGGCTTCGGGGCTGGCGTGCGGCTCATCATGACCGGCCTCATCATCATCTGCGTCATCGTGGCGGCAAGCCGACCTGCCGGGTCGGCGCGCTGACCTTCAGACACTCACACCAGCCAACCGGATAGCCCATGTCGCACGCCCGCACCGGGATCTACGAGATCCACGATCCCCGCTTCCGCAACCTGATCGTCTCGAGCGCTGCCCTCGAGGAACTTTACAGCGGCTGCCGCTGGGCCGAAGGCCCGGTCTGGTTCGGCGACCACAATTGCCTGATCTTCAGCGATATCCCGAACCAGCGGATGCTGCGCTATGTGCCGGGTGCCGGCGTCTCGACCTTCCGCAGCCCCTCCAATTTCGCCAATGGCAATACCCGCGACCGCGCCGGCCGGCTGATCACCTGCGAGCATGGCGGGCGGCGGGTGACCCGCACCGAGGCCGACGGCCGGATCACGGTGCTTGCCGACCGCTTCGAGGGCAAGCGCCTCAATGCCCCCAATGATGTCGTGGTCAGATCCGATGGCAGCATCTGGTTTACCGATCCGACCTACGGCATCCTCTCCGACTACGAGGGATACCAGGCAGAGCCTGAGCTCGACACGCACAATGTCTTCCGGCTCGATCCGGCAACAGGAGAGCTGACGGTTGTCGTCGATGATTTCGGCCAGCCGAACGGACTTGCCTTTTCACCGGACGAAAAGCGGCTTTATGTGGCCGATTCCGCCTCGAGCCATGACGAGACCTGGCCGAGCCATATCCGCGTCTTCGACGTGACGGAGGAGGGCAGGCTCGCCAACGGGCGCGTGTTCGCCGAGATCGACAAGGGGCTTCCGGACGGGTTCCGCCTCGATCTTGCCGGCAATCTGTGGACGAGTGCGGCCGACGGCGTGCACTGCTTTGCCCCCGACGGCACGCTCCTTGGCAAGATCCTCGTGCCGCAGACGGTCGCCAATCTCACCTTCGGCGGGGAGAGGCGCAACCGGCTCTACATCACGGCGACGACCTCGCTTTACGCCATCTACGTCACGACGACCGGTGCCCAGTGGCCGTAAGGCAGAGCGCCGGGCGCGCGGGGCTCTTGGCGGTTTCGCTGCCAGACGGGAGAGACTGAACACATCTGGAATCGCCGGTTTGAGGTATCCGCCGCAGGGTAGACAGCTGCAAAAACTGTCCCTATGTAACGGACCGGAGGTTGTCAGACATCATGACAATAGGGCTTGGTGACTGGAACGCGTCCCGGCCCGGAGGAGAAGGGAATAGCCGTCGTGGCCTTGCAGAACAGCCTGAAATCCGTGGAAATCCTGCCGGAAGACGCCGACAAGGCGCTGCTCGTCGGGCGTGTCTGGTCCAATGCCGCCGCAGGCCCGTGCCCGGTGCTTGTGAAGGCCGGTCGCGTGTTCGACCTCAGCAGCCTTTCGCCCACCATGTCCGGCCTTCTGGAGATCGAGGGGCTTGCAGAGCAACTCGCCGCAGCAACCGATCTTGCCGATCTCGGCAGCCTTGACGCCTATCTGTCGGGCGAGGCAGGCCATCTTCTGGCGCCGGTCGACCTGCAGGCGGTCAAAGCCGCCGGCGTCACCTTCGCCGACAGCATGCTGGAGCGGGTGATCGAGGAACAGGCCAAGGGCGATGCGGGGCGCGCGCAGGAGATCCGCGGCAAGCTCGCACCGGTTCTCGGCGACAGCCTGCGCGGTCTGGTTGCCGGGTCCGAGCAGGCCGCCAAGGTCAAGACGCTGCTGCAGGACATGGGCCTCTGGTCGCAATATCTGGAAGTCGGCATTGGGCCGGATGCGGAAATCTTCACCAAGGCGCAGCCCATGTCGTCGGTCGGCTGCGGCGACCGTGTCGGCATTCACCCGATTTCGCAGTGGAACAACCCGGAACCGGAAGTGGTGCTCGCCGTGCGCTCCGATGGCACAATCGTCGGGGCAACGCTTGGCAACGACGTCAACCTGCGCGATGTCGAGGGCCGCTCGGCGCTTCTGCTCGGCAAGGCCAAGGACAACAACGCCTCCTGCGCCATCGGCCCGTTCATCCGCCTCTTCGACGGCGATTTCACGCTCGACGTGCTGCGCAAGGTGCGCGTCTCGCTTCTGGTGCGCGGCGAGGACGGTTTCGAGATGACCGGCGAAAGCCCGATGGAGGCGATCAGCCGCACGCCGGAAAATCTCGCATCGCAATTGCGCAACCGCAATCACCAGTATCCCGATGGCGCCGTTCTGTTTCTCGGCACGATGTTTGCGCCGGTCAAGGATCGTCGTGGCGTCGGCCTCGGCTTTACCCATGAGATCGGTGACCGGGTGGAGATCTCCACCCCAAAGCTCGGTCGACTGGTCAATATCGTCGACCGCTGCGATGCCTGCCCGGAATGGACCTTTGGCACACGGGCGCTGTTTGAAAACCTCGCCCGCCGCGGTCTTCTCTAAGGCAGTCTCACTCCAAAAGCGCGCCGGCATCCGCACGGATGCCGGCCTTCGCCGCTCGCGGCCTGCCGCTATTCCGGAATGGCCGGCAGCACCGTGTCGCGCGTCTTCAACTGCTTCTCGCGGAAGAAGATGAACAGGCCGGACCCGACGATGAGGGTCGCCCCGATCACCATGCTGGTGCGCGGCACCTCGCCGAAGAACCACCAACCGAAGACGATCGCCCAGACAAGCAGCGTATATTGCAGCGGCGCAACCGATGCCGCGTCGGAAATCTTGAGCGCCCGGTTGACCAGCATATGGGCGCTCATGGCAACGATGCCGAGGAGGCCGAGAGCCAGGAGTTCCGTGGCCGATGCCAGCGGCACCCAGTCGAAGGGCGCCGAAACGAGGCCCGCAATCGCCGTTCCCAGCATCTGGAACAGAACCAGCGTCTTGTCCGGCGTGGCGCGCAGGCTGCGGCCCGACAGCAGCATGAAGGCAAAAGCGGCCGTGCCGACAATCGAGATCAGCGCCGGCAGGGTAAACATGGCACTCGACGGCTCAAGCGTCACGATGACGCCGACAAAGCCGATGCCGATCGCCGTCCAGCGCCGCCAGCCGACCTTTTCCCCCAGAAGAAAGGGGGCGGCGGCCGCCACATAGATCGGCGCTGCCAGCCAGTAGGTCATCACGTCGGCAAGCGGCAGCGACATCACCGCATAATAGAAGCAGAAGAGTTCGAGCGTCGAAAAGACGACGCGCGCCGCCTGGAGGCCCGGCCGCTCCACCTCCAGGATCGGCTTGCGGCCGGAGATCCACAGGAAGGGGGCCAGAATGATGAGCGCGGCAATCGAGCGGATGAGGATGACCTGACCAAGCCCGTAGCTTCCCATCAGCCACTTGCCCATGGCGTCGTTCAGCGAAAACAACAGCATGCCGAAGAGCATGATGGCAGGCCCGGCAAAGACTTTGGCCGGTGCGCTGCGGCGGGAAGGGGATGCTGACATGTCTGCTCCAGAGCGATGATCGGTGGCCGCGATCGAGGTGGGCGAGGGCAGAGCGACCGCAGCTCTCCCGGGGCGCGTTCCGAAGGCAGGGTCGGCGTCATCCGAACCGCTGACCGGGCAGCACCATGATGACGCCCTTCTGCACGTTTCCGACGGCGCTGACCAGAACCTTGTGCCGCAGGATGCAGAAAGCCCGCCACCTTTCCGGGCGCACGTGCCCTTGATGCCTCGCGCAGGAGATGTGGCGCGGCAAAGCGAGGCGCCGGCGGGCTCCATTGTGCGGGTGCCAGCCGGCAGTTGAGCCTTGGCGTGGCGTCGCAGCTGCAGGTTTTTACCCGCGCAATGTCCGCTGGATCGGCCGGATTATTTGTTTTTCGGCGCCTGGAACAAATGCTGCAGGACGTCGTTTCCGCCCGCCACGAACGCGCCGCGGAACAAGGATGACCGGCATGTCACAGCCTTTGCCCAAGCATCTCAGCGGCCGCTCGCTTGCAGCCCTTGCCGTTCTCAATTTCTTCCTCGCCGATGCGCGCGACGGGCTGGGGCCGTTTCTCGACGGCTTTCTGGCAACCCATGGCTGGTCGCCGATGACGCTCGGCATCGTCGCAACGCTCGGCGGCGTGCTGGGGATGGTCTCGACGCCGCTGCTTGGCGCCTATGTGGATGCCTCCACGCGCAAGCGCATGCTGATCATCGTGCCCGTGATCCTGGTGACGGCAAGTGCGCTATGGACGCTTGCAAGCCCCGGCAATGCCGCCGTCTTCGGTGGCCTGTCGATGACGGCGGTGGTCGGCGCGGTGGTCGGTCCGGCGCTGATGGGCCTGACGCTCGGGCTGGTCGGCGAACGCGCTTTCTCCCGCCAGGTGTCGCGCAACGAATTCTGGAACCATGCCGGCAATGTCGTCTCCCTTGCCGGGATCTATGTCGCGACCCTCTATTTCGGCGTGAGCGGCATTGTCGGGCTGATGATCGCAACAGCCATCGCCACCATCGTGGCAACGCTTGCCATCAACCCGCGCGAGATCGACCATCAGGTGGCGCGCGGGCTTTCCCATGACGATGGCGCGCCGGGCCCTTCCGGCTACAAGGTGCTCGTCGGCAACCGGGGGCTCATTCTGCTTGCCGTGACGCTGATGATCTTCCATTTCGGCAATGCGCCGATCAGCCGGCTGATCGCCCAGAATTTTTCGATCCAGCTCGGCACACCCTTCCGCACGACAGCGATCACCACCGGCGTCTCGCAGCTGTCGATGATTGTCGTGGCGCTCGCCACACCTTTCCTGCTGCGGCGCTTCGGGCTTTCGACCGTCTTTCTGATCGCGCTTCTGTCGCTACCGCTGCGCGGCGCGATTGCCGGTTCGTTCACAAGCTTTGCCGCCATCTATCCGGTGCAGATCCTTGACGGGGTGGCGGCCGGCCTGATCGGCATCGCAACGCCGATCGCAGCCGAACGGATCTTGTCCGGCACCGGCCGCTTCAATGTCGGCTTTGCCGCGGTGATGACGGTGCAGGGCATCGGCGCGTCGCTGAGCAACGTCGTGGCCGGCTGGCTCACCGATCTCGGCGGCTATTCGCTCGCCTATTTCGTCCATGGCGGCGTGGCGCTGCTGGCGGTTGCAGCGTTTCTTGCCGGGCGTACATCCATTGCCCCGCCGCATCACGAAGAGACTGGCGCCCCGTCCGATTCCACAGTAGCAAGCCTGCCGGACGCCTCTTCCAACCCTTGAAAAGCAGATGACCATGCAGGCATTGACGATGACGTGGACGATAGCGGGCCTCACGGCGCTCGGCGTGATCACGCGACCCTTCGGCTGGCCGGAGGCGATCTGGGCGGTTCTCGGTGCAGTCCTTCTCGTCGCGCTCGGGCTGATCGGCGTGTCCGATGCCTGGCTCGGCGTCTCCAAGGGGCTCGACGTCTATCTGTTTCTGATCGGCATGATGCTTCTGTCGGAACTCGCCCGCCGGGAGGGTCTGTTCGACTGGCTGGCCTCGGTGGCGACCGCCCATGCCAAGGGGTCACCGCGCCGGCTCTTTGCCCTCATCTTCGGCGTCGGCATTGTCGTCACGGCCTTCCTGTCCAACGATGCGACCGCCGTGGTGCTCACCCCTGCCGTCTATGCGGCGTGCCGGGCGGCGCGCGTGCGCGATCCCATGCCCTATCTGCTGATCTGCGCCTTCATCGCCAATGCGGCAAGCTTTGTCCTGCCGATTTCCAATCCGGCCAATCTGGTGATTTTCGGCGGTGGCGAGATGCCGCCGCTCGGCCATTGGCTTTCGACCTTCACGCTGCCCTCGATCGTGGCGATCGCGGCAACCTTTGCCGCGCTCTACTTGACGCAGCGTCAGGCGCTGGCAGCCGATACGATCAGCCGCGAGGTCGAGCAGATGCCACTGTCGCACAGCGCCCGGCTTGCCGGGGCAGGCCTGGTGCTGACGGCCCTTCTGCTGCTTGTTGCCTCCGCTCTCGACCTCGATCTCGGACTACCGACCTTTCTCGCCGGCGGTCTTACCACCGCCATCATCATGGCGGTGACCCGGCAGAGCCCGGTTGCGACGTTGAAGGGCGTGTCGTGGAGCGTGCTGCCGCTGGTGGCCGGCCTCTTCGTCGTGGTCGAGGCGCTGAACGGCACCGGACTTGCCGATACGCTGGCGCGCTGGCTGTCTTCCGGCGCCGAGAGCCATCCGGCCCAGACGGCAGCGCTTGCCGGCACCGTGGTCGCCTTCGTCTCCAACCTCGTCAACAATCTGCCCGCGGGCCTTGTTGCCGGCAGCGCCGTCCAGGCGGCACATGTGCCGGACAAGATCGCAGCCGCCGTGCTGATCGGCGTCGATCTGGGGCCGAACCTTTCCGTCACCGGGTCGCTTGCGACGATCCTCTGGCTGTCGGCGCTGCGTCGCGAAGGGCTGCAGATCGGTGTCTTCGCCTTCCTGAAGCTCGGTGTCGTGGTGATGATCCCGGCGCTCGCGTTGTCGCTTGCCGTGCTTGCCGTTCAGTGAAGTCCGGTGTGCCCGGCGGCTGCTTTTTGAAACTTACTGGTCCGCCATCGCGAGCCCGCGCGTGATAAGATCGAGATGGGCGCGGATATAGCCGTCGCACTCCTCCTGCGGTGTCTCGCCGAACACCAGGTGGTCCACGACAAGGGCAATCACCGGCCCGACGATGACCGATGCAAGGGCGGCCGGGCCTGCGCGAAATTCGCCCGCCGCAATGCCCTCGTCGAGCAAGGCCTGGACGTGGTTGAACAGGGGATCGATCAACTCCTCCTGATGCCTCTTGATGATCTCGGGAAAGCGCGAGCCCTCGGCGACGACGAGACGGATGAGTTCCCGCGTATGCCTGTTTTTAAGGACTTTCTCGTAAGACATCAGAAGCAGTGCTTCAAGACGCTCGGCGCAACTGCCGGACAGGTCTCCGACGCCCCGCAGCAGCTCTTCAAGAGGGGTGGCAATATGTGCAATCATGGCCGAGAAGAGGTTTTCCTTCGTCGGGAAGTAGACATAGATCGTGCCTTTGGTGACGCCGATACGCTCGGCGATATCCTCCACGCGGGTCATGCCATACCCGTGGGCGATGAATTCCTCGAATGCCGCATCGAGAATCTGGATGGGCCGCAGAGCTTTCTGTTCAGCCCTGTTCAGCTTCCTTTCACCGTCAATCGCCATGCGCATTCTCCTCGTCTACAAACTCATTGACTAACCAGTCATTCAAAATTACCGTAGTCTGGCAATTGTTCAAGGGGCAACCATGCGACGACTAGCTACAAACGCACTTCTGGCGTTTTCATTCGTAACGCTTGCAGGCTGTGCGCCGCAGGAGGAAACGCCCCCGAAGGCGCCGCGATATGTCGGCACGGTCACCGTGGCTGAAGCGCAGGTCGCGGAAAGGATTTCCACGACCGGGGAAATCAGCGCCCGCGTCCAGTCGGATCTGTCGTTCCGGGTCAGCGGCCGCATCACCGATCGCTTCGTCGAGGTGGGAGACCGGGTGAAGGCAGGGCAGGTGCTCGCCCGCATCGATGCGCAGGAGCAGAAGGCCGACCTGCAGGTGGCCGTGGCAACGCTTGCCTCCGCGGAGGCCCAGCAAACCCAGGCACAGCAGGCCTTCGATCGCCAGCAGAGCCTGTTCAGCACGGGCGTGACCACGCGGGCCGATCTGGATTCGGCGCGTGAAACGCTGCTGCGCGCGCAGGCGACGGTGGAATCCGAGCAGGCCCAGCTTGATACCGCCCGCGACACGCTCGCGCAGACCGACCTGACCGCCGATGCCGACGGGGTCATTACGGCGCGCAATGCCGAAGTGGGGCAGGTGGCCCAGGCCGCCCAGGTGATCTTCACGCTTGCCCATGATGGTCCCCGCGATGCCGTGGTCAATGTCGATGAATCGCTTCTTCTCGGCCGTGAACTGGCCGATGACATCGAGGTGCGCCTTCTGTCGGGCGGCGCCCCGATCAAGGCTGAGGTGCGCGAAGTGTCGCCGACGATCGATTCGAGCTCTGCCACTATCCGCGTCAAGCTTGGTCTTGAGGATGTGCCGCAGGCCAAGCTTGGAAGCCCGGTTGTCGCCACCGCCTCGTTCAAGCCGCAGACTGCAATCGAACTGCCCTGGTCGTCGATGGCATCCCTGAACGGCAAGCCGGCGGTCTGGGTGGTCGATCCGGCCAGCCACGCCGTGTCGATCCGGCCGGTCGATGTCATCACCTATCACAGCGACCGCTTCTCCATCCGCTCGGGCGTCAAGCCGGGTGAGATCGTGGTGGCGACCGGCGCCAATTTCCTGAACCAGGGAGAAGTCGTGGCTATCGAAGGAACCGCACAATGAAGACCGCCCCCTCAAGCCTTTCGGCGCTGCTTCTGGCCGCGACCTTCCTGACGGGCTGCCAGAAAGAGGAATCAAGCCAGCCCGAACCGCCGCGTCCGGTCCTGTCGGTCGTGGCTGAGGAGCTGCCGGCCGCCGAGCTTGCGCTTCCCGGAACCGTGGAAGCCCGCATCACCACCGATTTCAGTTTCCGCGTCCTTGGCCGCATCGTGGCGCGCAATGTCCAGGTGGGCGATCTCGTCAAGAAAGGCGATGTCCTTGCCGCCATCGACCCGCTGGCGCTGGAACTTGCGGTCAAGAGTTCGCAGTCGGATCTTGTCAACAGCCAGGCCCAGCTTGCCAATGCGTTGACCACCGAGCAGCGACAGAAGACGCTCTACGAAAAACAGTCCGGCGCCAAGTCCGCATTCGAGACGGCAGAACTTGACCGCAAGACGGCCGAAGCCTCCGTCGACAAGGCCCAGGCCAATCTCGACAAGGCGAAGGAACAGCTGAGCTATGCCCGCCTTCTGGCCGAATTCGACGGCGTGGTGACCAGCACGGCAGCCGAAGTGGGCCAGGTCGTCTCTGCCGGGCAGACCGTGGCAACCGTTGCCCGCCCCGACATCAAGGATGCCGTCATCGACGTGCCGGAAACCGTCGCTGACAAGGTGCGGCCGGGATCGGCCTTCGACGTTGCGCTGCAGCTCGATCCGAGCATGCACGCCAAGGGCGTCGTGCGCGAGATCGCGCCGGAGGCGGACGATGCAACGCGCACGCGCCGCACCAAGCTCAGCCTCACCGATCCGCCGACGGCCTTGCGCCTCGGCTCGGTCATCACCGCCACCGCTCTCGACAAGGATGGCGCGTCGATCCGCCTTCCGTCCTCCGCCATCAAAATGGACGGAACGCGCGCCCTCGTCTGGGTCGTGTCGGAAGCCGAAAAGAAGGTGACATCGCGGGCGGTCACGCTCGCCAGTCCGCCACAGCCCGGGGGTGTGGTCACGGTCGCCGAGGGCATTAAGCCGGGTGAGCGCATCGTCACCGCCGGCGTTCACAAACTTCAGGAAGGCCAGACTGTCCGCCTCGATCAGGAGATGACCAAGTGAAATCCTTCAACCTCTCCGACTGGGCCCTCGAGCACCGCTCGCTCGTCTGGTATTTCATGATCGTCTTCCTGGCTGTCGGCGCCTTTTCCTACGCCAATCTCGGGCGTGAGGAAGACCCGGCCTTCACCATCAAGACGATGATCATCAATGCGCAATGGCCCGGCGCTTCTGCCGAGGACATGACGCGCCAGGTGACCGACCGCATCGAGAAGAAGCTCGAGGAACTCGACGCGCTCGATTATACCCGCAGCGAAACCACGGCCGGCCAGACGACGATCTTCGTCGAACTTCTGCCCACCACCAAGGCCAAGGACGTGCCGGGCAACTGGATCCGCGTCCGCAACATGATTGCCGATATCCAGGGTGATTTCCCAAGCGGTGTCGTCGGCCCCTTCTTCAACGACTCCTTCGGCGACGTCTACGGCAATATCTACGCCTTCCTGTCGGATGGCCTCACGCAGCGTCAGATGCGCGATCTCGTCGAGGATGCCCGTGCCAAGCTGCTGACGGTTCCCAATGTCGGCAAGATCGACATCATCGGCGCCCAGGACGAGGCGATCTATCTGGAGTTCTCCACCCGCAAGATCGCAGCGCTCGGCATCGACCAGCAGGCGGTCATCGATACCCTGCAGGCGCAGAATGCGGTCACGCAATCGGGCGTGGTCGAAGCCGGCTCCGAGCGGATTGCACTGCGCGTCAGCGGCCAGTTCACCTCGGAAGAGAGCCTTCGCGCCATCAACCTGCGCATCAACGACCGCTATTTTCCGCTGACCGATATCGCCACCATCCGGCGCGGCTATGTCGACCCGCCCTCGGCGCTGTTCCGCTTCAAGGGCGAGCCTGCCATCGGCCTTGCCATTGGCATGAAGACCGGCTCCAATCTCCTGAAGTTCGGCGAACAGCTGGATGCGCAGATGAAGCGGGTCATCTCGGACCTACCGATCGGCGTGGATGTGGAGCGCGTCTCCGATCAGCCGAAGGTGGTCGACGAAGCGGTCTCCGGCTTCACGCGAGCGCTTTTCGAAGCCATCGTCATTGTTCTTGCCATCAGCTTCATCAGCCTTGGCGTGCGCGCCGGCATGGTGGTTGCGGTTTCCATTCCGCTGGTGCTCGCCATCACTTTCGTGGTCATGGAATATAGCGGCATCTCGCTGCAGCGCATTTCGCTCGGCGCGCTCATCATCGCGCTCGGCCTTCTGGTCGATGACGCCATGATCGCCGTCGAGATGATGGTGTCGCGGCTGGAGGCGGGCGATACGCTGCGCAAGGCCGCAACCCATGTCTACACTTCGACCGCGTTTCCGATGCTGACAGGCACGCTGGTGACGGTTGCCGGCTTCATCCCGATCGGCCTCAACAACAGCGCCGCTGGCGAATTCACCTTCACGCTCTTCGTCGTCATTGCCGTCTCGCTGCTGGTCTCCTGGATCGTGGCGGTGCTGTTTACGCCGCTTCTCGGGGTGACCATCCTGCCGAAGGCGATGAAATCGCACCACGAGAACAAGGGACGTGTGACGCGCGGCTTTGCCTCTATCCTGCGCCTTGCGATGCGCTGGCGCTGGGCGACGATCCTCATCACGGTGCTTGCCTTCGCTGCCTCCGTCGGCGGCATGGGGCTTGTGCAGCAGCAGTTCTTCCCCTCGTCAGACCGCGTCGAACTCATCATCGACTGGAACATGCCCAACAACAGCACCATTGCCGAGACGAACCGGCAGATGGCGCAGATCGAGAAGGAACAACTCGCCGGCAGCCCGGATATCGACCACTGGTCGACCTATGTGGGCCAGGGCGCGCCGCGCTTCATCCTGTCCTACGATGTCCAGACGCCGGCGGCCTGGTTCGGCCAGATCGTCATCGTCACCAAGAATCTGGAGGCCAGAAACCGTCTGCGCGCCCAGCTGCAGGCCTATGTCAACAAGACCTTCCCGGGCACGGATGCCTTCGTGAAGCTGCTCGACATCGGCCCGCCAGTCGGCAAGCCCGTGCAGTATCGCATCAGCGGCCCCGATATCCAGAAGGTCCGTCAGCTGGCGCAGCAACTGGGCGGCATCGTCAACCAGAATCCGCTTCTGACCAACATGACCTACGACTGGAACGAACCGTCGCGCGTCGTGAAGGTGGATGTGTTGCAGGACAAGGCGCGCCAGCTCGGTATTTCCTCGCAGGATATCGCAACCCGCCTCAACGGCATCGTCGAGGGTTCTTCCACCACCAAGGTGCGCGATTCCATCTATCTGATCGACGTGATCGGTAGGGCACAGGACAGCGAGCGCGGCGCCGTCGAAACGCTGAAGAACCTGCAGCTTCCGAGCAGCAGCGGCAAGTCGGTGCCGCTCTCGGCCGTCGCCAAGTTCCGTTACGAACTGGAACAGCCGAAGATCGGCCGCCGCGACCGTATTCCGACGATCATCGTGAAAGCCGCGGTGACCGGCACGACGCAGCCGGCGACGATCGTGTCGCAGCTTGCGCCGGAGGTCCAAAAATTCACCGCCACGCTGCCGCCCGGCTATTTCGTCAAGGTGGGTGGTTCGGTTGAATCGAGCGCGGATTCGCAGGGCCCGATCGCCGCCGTCGCCCCGATGATGCTGTTCGTCATGGCGACCATCCTGATGATCCAGTTGCAAAGCTTCAGCCGGCTCTTCCTGGTGTTTGCGGTGGCCCCGCTTGCCCTCATCGGGGTCGTGGCAGCGCTTCTGCTCAGCAACGCGCCGATGGGCTTCGTGGCCATCCTCGGCATCCTTGCGCTCATCGGCATCCTCATCCGAAACTCGGTCATCCTCGTGGTGCAGATCGAGCATCTGCGCAGCGAGGGCGTGCCGCCCTGGCGGGCGGTGATCGAGGCGACGGAACACCGCATGCGGCCCATTCTTCTCACCGCAGCCGCCGCGACGCTCGCGCTCATCCCGATCTCCCGCGAAGTCTTCTGGGGGCCGATGGCCTATGCCATGATGGGCGGCATCGTGGTCGGAACGGTGCTGACGCTGCTCTTCCTGCCGGCCCTCTACGTCGCCTGGTTCCGCATCCCGCGCAACAAGGACGACGAGATCCCGCAGGCCACCGAGGCGCACGGGTAAGACATGCAGAAACGGCGCCTTCAGGGGCGCCGTTTCAGATTGGTGACGATGTTTGCCGGGATGCCGCTTGGCGGATCAACTCAAGCCAGTGTTCTCACGGGCCTTCGCAGATCGGGGCGCGGTCGGTGGCGATCTCGCCCACCTCGGCGCTGTAGGCGCGAAGACCCTGGTTATCGAGGTCGATGATCCGGTAGCAGGGATTGCCGCCGGTCCACAGCGGGTTCGGCGTATCGACATCGGTGATGAAACGATGCGCACAGGCCTGGCCGGAACTGTAGGCGATGCCTTCGGCACTCGTGCCGGAAAGCGGAATATGGATATGGCCGAAGATGATGTGGCGCACGCCCGGCGCATGACGGGCGAGGCGCTTCATGACGGCGCCGCCATCGTGCATGCCGATTTTCTCGAAATGGGCAATCTTCGTGTCCATCGGCGGGTGATGGATGAAGACGGTGACGGGAAGATCGCCGGCGCCTTCCAGCGCCTGGTCGAGCCAGACCATGCGATCATCGCCATAGATGCCGCCGATCACGCCGGCCTCGTGGCTGTCGAGGAAGAGGAGACGGCCGGCATCGGTGTCGAGGAACGACTGGATGAAGCCGTTTTCGTCACGCGGCTGGCCCGGAAAGGCGTCGATGAAATTGGGGCGGTCGTCGTGATTGCCGAGCATGAGGCGCGTTGGAAACGGCACCGGCGCCAGAATGTCCTTCAGCAGCGCATAGGCCGCCGGATCGCCGTGGTTGCACAAATCGCCCGTCATCACCAGAAGGTCGGCATCGGCATGTCTTTCGATGATGTCGGCAATGGCAGCGCGCAGCTGCTTTTCCGGGTCGACGCCGTTCACCACAATACCCGAGGGCATCAGGTGGGTGTCGGTCAGCTGAATGATTTTCATGACGGTCTTTCTGCAGGACAAGAGTGCGGCTGCGGGGATGTTTCCCCCGCAGCCTTTGACAGAGGGATGATCCCGCTTACTTCGACATCAGGGCGTTCGTCTGCTCGACGATCTGCTTCAGGCCGGCTTCCGGCGTGACTTCGCCGCGCATGACGGTTCCGATGATGTCGCGCTGGGTGCGCCAGATGCGAACGGAGTCACCACCCGGATAGCCGGCCCACGGCAGCGAGCGGTCGGCCTGCAGCGAGGCCGTCTTGACGTTCGGATGCTCGGCGTAATAGGGCGCCAGGAAATCCGGACCGGTGGCAAGCTTGTTGGTGGGCAGGTAGCCGGTGATGCGCACGATGACGTTCTGCGCTTCCGGCCCGGTGATCCACTTCAGGTATTTCCAGGCTGCGTCCTGCTTGGCCTTGTCCTGCGTGAGGATCACGGCCGAGTTGCCGCCGGTCGGTACGCCGCCCTTTTCTTTGTTGTCGAGCGGGAAGGTCGCGGTGACAAGCTTGAAGCGATCGCCGACGAGGCTTTCGATCGTCTGCACATGGGCGGGCGTGGAGAAGATGAAGCCGGTGAGGCCTGCGCCGAACTGCTGGCGCGACTGGTCCCAGTCGAGCAGAGTCTGGCCGCCTTCGGTAACGAACTGGCGGGCAAGCTTCAGCGCGTTAAGGCCTATCTCGTTGTCGAAGGCCACCTTCTTGGTGGCCGTATCGACCAGCGTGCCGCCCTGCTGGAAGATCAGCGACTGCCACAGCCAGTCGTCCGGCCAGCCGTTGATGTCATAGCCCATGCCGGCGATCTTCGGATCGAGCGCATGGATCTTGGCGGCGAGCGCCACCAGTTCCTTGAAGCTTTTCGGCATGTTTTCCGGATCGCCGCCGGCCTTCTTCACGAGGTCGGCATTGACATAGATGATCGGCGAGGAGGCATTGACCGGCAGGCCGTACTGCTTGCCGTCGACCTGGCCGAGCGCTGCCATTTTCGGGCTGTAGTTCTTGTCGAGGAAGGCCTGGCCGCCTTCGGCCTGAATGAACGGGCCAAGGTCGGTGATCTGCTTGCGGGGAGCGAGCGTGTGGACGAGTTCGGCCGTCAGGTTATAGCCGGAGAAATACACATCCGGCAGGTTCCCCGTCACGGCCGACCGCAGTACCTGCTGCTGGCCTTCGTTATAGCCGGGGGCAGGGGCCAGGAAGTTGATCTTGATATCCGGATTCTTCTTCATGAACTCATCGGCGAGCGGCTGATGGAATTTCGTGAAGCCGGGAAGGTTGTAGAGAACCTCCAGCGTGACGTCGGCGGCAAAGCCGGGCCTGGCAAGGCCGGCAAGCGCAAGGGAGAGCACAAGCCCGCCGGTGGCGGTGCGTCGGGTGATGTTCATGATCGGTCTCCATGAGGATTGTGGCGGGGAGGAGGAGGAGGGGGAGGAGAAGGGAAGGGAGGAGGGGCGTTGACCGGGGCGCGGTCACTTGACCCCCGTCATCGTGATGCCGGCGATGAAATGCCTGCGGGCAAAGAGGAAGCAGATGACCATCGGCGCGGTGATGATGGCGGCACCGGCCATCAGGGCGCCGTAGTTCGCGCCGGATTCGACATCGGCGAAGAACAGCATGCCGAGCGGCGGCGGCGCGAGATTTGTGTCGGTGACGACGATCATCGGCCAGTAGAGATCGTTCCAGTGCGCCACCAGCGAGAAGACGGCAAAGGCGGCAAGCGACGGCAAGGACCCGCGCAGCACCAGCCGCCAGCAGATTTCCATTTCGGAAAATCCGTCCATTCGGGCGGCTTCGATCACCTCGTCCGGATAGCTGCGGAAGGACTGGTGAAACAGGAAGATCGCAAACACCGAGAGAAAGAACGGTGCCATCATGGCAAAATAGGTGTTGAGAAGGTTCGTCTTGGCAAGCCCGACGAACAGCGGCAGCGCCAGCGCCTGCATCGGCACGCAAAGCGCCGCGATGATCAGCGTCATCATCAGCCGGCGGGCGGGAAATTTGAGCTTTGCCAGCGCATAGGCGGCCGGCACGGCCGTCAGCACCTGGACGATGAGGATGCCGCCGCAGACGATGACGCCGTTCAGCATGAAGCGCAGCATCGGCACCTGCGAGGCCGCGCGCGCATAATTTTGCGCGGCATCCAGATGCTGCGGGATCGGCCACAGCGAGACGTCAAAAATTTCCGACGGCGAGCGGATCGAGGTGAGAAACATCCAGTAGAAGGGCAGGAGCATCGGCACGGCGCCGAGTGCCAGCACCAGATGCGGCAGATATTTGCGCAAGACGGCCATCAGTAATGCACCTTCCGGTCCATATGCACCATCTGGCCGATCGACAGGATGAGCACGATCACGAGGAACAGCAGGGTGAGCGCTGCCGCATAGCCGGTGTTGGAATATTCGAAGCCTTCGAGATAAAGCTCGAACAGCAGGGTTTCAGACCCGAACCGGCCCTTGGTCAGAACGGCCACCGTCTCGAACACCTTGAAGGCGGAGATCGAGGTGGTGACGACGACGAACAGCGTGGTCGGCCCGAGCATCGGCCAGGTGACGGTGAGGAAACGGTCGATCGGATGTTTTGCGCCGTCGAGGCGGGCGGCCTCGTGCAGATCCTTCGGAATGGCGGTGAGACCGGCGAGAAACAGCACCATGTTGAAGCCCAGAACCTGCCAGATGCCGATCAGCGCCATGGTCGGGATCAACAGGGCGGGGTTGGACAGGAAGGCCACCGGCTCGAGGCCGAAGGCCTTGATGGCGGCATTGACCGGCCCGAGCGACGGATGCAGCAGGAACTGCCAGACCGTTGCCATGGCCACGAGCGTCGCCGTGACCGGCAGGAAATAGGCGATTTCCCAGAAGGCGCGGCTTTTCTTGCGGTTATAGACCAGAAGCGCCACGCCAAGCGCCAGAAGAACGCCGAACGGGATGACGATCACCGCATAGAGGACGGTATTCCACAGCGAGCGCAGAAACACCGGATCGCTGAAGGCTTTTGAGAAATTGTCGAGCCCGACGAAGCGCATCGACAGCGCGCCGAGCTGGTAATCGGTGAGCGAGAAGACGCAGAGAACGACGATCGGGATGATGTAGAAGGCCGCAAGCAGGATGGCAGAGGGAGCGGCAAACAGGAGGCCCAGCCGCGCCTTCCGGCGGTCTGCCGGCGAACGTTTGGCGCGGGCCGCTACCTCAGGTTTGGCAAGCGTTGCATCGACAAGCGTCATGCAGGCACCCGTGCGCGGGCAGAAACGTCGAGACGCCGGCCATCGGCGCCGAAGAGATGGGCGCGCTGTGCATCAAAGCCGAGCCGCAGCGTGGCGTCGGCACCGCCCGGCAGGCCTTCGCCGGCATGCTGGCGCATGACGATCCGGACCGCCGGATCCTGCACGAGTTCACAGGTGACGAAGCGATCGGCCCCATAGGTCTCGCTGCGCACGACGCGGGCGGCAAGGCCGTCTGCGGCGGGGCGAAGATCTTCCGCGCGAAGCCCAAGGGTCGCCGGGCCGGAAGTCGTCGCCGGGCCGGCAGTCTTGGGTGCCGCTTCCAGCCCGAGCTCCTCTCCGAAGGCGGTGATACGGCCGGCCACACCGATCTCCACGGGCAGGAGATTGATCGTCGGCGTTCCGATGAAGCGGGCAACCGTCAGCGAGGCAGGCCGCTGGTAGAGGTCGTCCGGCGTGCCGAGCTGTTCGATACCGCCGTCCGACATCAGCGCGATGCGGTCGGACATGGTCATCGCCTCGATCTGGTCATGGGTGACATAGATGAAGGTGGCGCCGAGCCGGCGGTGAAGGCCGGTCAGTTCCTCGCGCATATGGGCGCGCAGCTTGGCATCGAGGTTGGACAGCGGCTCGTCCATGAGGAAGGCGGCCGGCTGGCGTACCAGGGCGCGGGCAAGGGCGACGCGCTGGCGCTGGCCGCCGGACAGTTGCGCCGGCTTGCGGTCCAGGAGATGGCCGATCTGCAGGGTATCCGCCGCCTCCTTGACCGATGCCGCAATCTCCTGAAGCGTCTCGGCGGGGGCAATCATCCGGCCGATCAACGGCAACCGGGCGGCAAAGGACAGGCGGCGCATGCGCAGCGGCGTTGCAATGTTCTCGCGCACCGTCATGTGCGGATAGAGCGCGTAGGACTGGAACACCATGGCCAGGTTGCGCTCGCTCGGATCGACGTCCGTCACGTCCCGGTTGCTGATCGAGACCGTGCCCCGATCAGGCGTCTCAAGACCGGCGATAATCCGCAAAAGCGTGGATTTTCCACAGCCGGACATGCCGACCAGCGACAGGAATTCGCCGGGGCGAATGGATAGATCGATCGATTTCAGGACGTTATCCGCCCCGAAGCTTTTTTCGACACCCAGAATTTCTAGCGATTGCGGCTGCATGCGGCGCTCCTTTGCGGCGCACCGTATGCGTCTCCTCCATGACAATCAGACGACAGTTTCTAGATGTTTTGATTATAACGCACAGAATGCACTGCCGCCGGAGCGGTTTGCCTGCCGTATCGAACACCGATCGGCCGTCATCCGCAAGGGGCTGGCATCCCGCGTTTCCGTGCCGGCCGTCACCTGACGAACGTCAGTCCTTCAGGACCGGCGCCCGCTGTCGCGCCGGTTCTTGATCAGCCGGAGGTGTTCGATGATGTGGCGTCCGGAGCCTTCGACATGCTGGGCGATGATCCGGGCGGCACCGTCGGCATCCTGCGCGGCAATGCAGCGCAGCAGTTCGCGATGTTCGTTGAGCACGCTCGTCTGGCGGCTGAGCGATGTCTGGAAGTTGCGGCTGATCGCCGACAGGATCTCGCGGTGGCGCCACCACAGATCGACGGCATGGCGATTGTAGTGCCGGTCGTACATGACCTGGTGGAAAGTCATGTCGAGCTTCGAATGGGCATGAGGATCGGCAAAGTTCAGCGCCTCCATCTGCCCCTGCAGTTCCTCCAGGCGCTCAAGATCCGCCTTGGTCGCAAGGCCCACGAACCAGCGGGTCAGCGCCGGCTCGATCAGCACCTCGATCTCGAAGATGTCGCGCACGAAGGTCTCGTCGATCGGTCGCACGCGCGCGCCGCGGTTCGGCATCATCACCACGAAACCTTCGCCGCGCAGCTGCTGCAGGGCCTCGCGAACCGGGTTGGTGGATGTGCCCATGCGCTCGGCAAGTTCCGCCACCTTCAGCCGCTCGTTGGCAGCAAGGCGCCCCTGAATGATGTCGTCGCGAATGCGCTCGTAGATCGAGGCTTCGGCGTGGTCGGTCTCTTCAACCTGCAGGAGGGGGACGATCGTGTTCATGCGCTATTTCTAGCGGATGGCCCCGCCATCTGCCAAGTGCAAAATACATCACTTTGCACACCGTTGTTGACAAATAATGTACGATCTGAAAGTTTCCGTGCATCCGGTTGGCTGGGACGACTGGACGCGCCTGAGGAGCGGGCGCTTACCAAGTGGAGGATTTCATATGTGCTACCAGCACAAGCTGCGTAACCTCGTCGCGTCGACGGGGCTGATTGGGGTGTTTGTCTTCGGACTGGCCGGCGCGTCCTTCGCGCAGGACTATCACCAGGCTCCGGCACTCGATGAACAGGTCAAGGCAGGCAAGCTGCCGGCGGTCACCGAACGCCTGCCGCAGCAGCCTTTCGTTGAAACCATGGTCGATGGCGTTGGCAAATACGGCGGCACGCTGCGGACCACGATTCTCGCCAATGGCGACCAGTACAACCTCACCCGCACCATCGCCAACGAGCTTCTGGTGCGCTGGGACCCGAAGTGGAGCAAGGTCGAGCCGTCGCTGGCTGAAAAGTTCACCGCATCCGACGATGCCACCACCTACACGTTCACCCTGCGCAAGGGGCTGAAGTGGAGCGACGGCCAGCCGTTCACCGTGGACGACATCATGTTCTGGTACGAGGACGTGTTCATGAACCCGGCACTGTCGCCGGCGAAGAACCCGACCTTCACCGTCGCCGGCAAGCCGGTGAAGGTGCGCAAGGTCGACGAGCAGACGGTCGAGTTCAAGTTCGACGCGCCCTACGGCCTGTTCCTGCAGCAGCTTGCCTATGGCCAGGGCCACCTGCCGGTGATCTACCCGAAGCATTACCTCAGCCAGTTCCATGAGAAGTATAACAAGGACGGCATTCCCGCGCTCTTGAAGGCCAATCCGGCCGCCGGCGACTGGGTGGCGCTGTTCAACTCGAAGGTCTCGATGACCTTCCAGCCCGCCTATTGGCAGAATCTCGACCTGCCGACCATGAACCCCTGGGTGCTGACCGTGCCCTATGCCGATGGCGAGCGGGTCGTGGCAAAGCGAAATCCGTTCTACTGGAAGGTCGACACGGCCGGCAACCAGCTGCCCTATATCGACAACGTCACCTGGGCAAAGCTCGACGATCCGCAGTTGATGGCGCTGAAGATGACCTCGGGCGAATTCGACTTCGCCTTCCGCCATATCAACAACTCCACCTTCAAATCCGTGCTCTTCGATGGTCAGGAAAGCGGCAAGTACCGCTTCATCGACGTCAAGGACCTGCCGGCCAATGACGCCGTCATCCTGCTCAACCTCAACTCCACCGACCCGGTGAAGAAGAAGGTCTTCCAGAACAAGGATTTCCGCATTGCGCTCAGCCGCGCGATCAACCGGCAGGAGATCATCGATCTCGTCTATGTGGGGCAGGGCGCGCCGGCACAGGTGGCGGTGCAGCCGGAGCATGAGCTGTTCAACGAGAAGGAGGCAACGCAGTATATCGAATACGATCCGGCCGCTGCCAATGCCGAACTCGACAAGCTGATGCCGAAAAAGGACGCCGAAGGCTTCCGCCTCGATGAGACCGGCAAGCGCTTCACCATCAACTTCATGGTCGCCGATGTCTTCGGCCTGTCCTATCCGGACGTCATGCAGATGGTGCAGCAATATGCCAAGGACGTCGGCATCGACATCCAGATCCGCACGACCGACCGGGCGCGTCTCAACACGATGTGGAGCGCCAATGAGCAGGACGCCTATATCTGGAACTGCGTCGGCGGGCTTTCCGAGGTCTATACCGATCCGCGCTGCTACATGCCGTTCCAGAAGGCGGACATCTTCTTTGCCGTGCGCTGGGCAGAATGGTACGCCAACCATGAGACGGGCGAAGAACCGCCGGAAAACATCAAGGCGCTGATGGCAGCCTATGACAAGGTGAACGCTGCCGTCACCGACGAGGATCGCAAGGCCAAGATGAAGGAATTCCTGACCGCCTCGGCGGACAACTTCCTCAATATCGGCATTTCGCGGCCCATGCCGAAATACATGATGGTGTCGAAGCGCCTGAAGAATGTCGTCGACGGCATTCCGATCACCGGCAATCTCTGGCACCCGGCACCGACGCTCTCGCAGTGGTATTTCGACACCGCGAAATAAGGCTCCTCCCGACGCCGGGGGCGCGAATGCCTCCGGCCGGACCTCCTTCCAATCAACGGTCATTGACATGCTTCGCTATATCGCAAGGCGGCTGGTGTTTGCCATCCCGACACTGCTTGCCGTCTCGATCATCGCCTTCATCATCATCCAGCTGCCGCCGGGCGACTACCTGACGACGCTGATGGCCGACTGGGCAAGCCAGGGCGGCGCTGTCGAGGCGGGCACTGTCGCCGCCATGCGCGAGCGCTACGGTCTCGATCAGCCGATGTACTTCCAGTATTACAAATGGATGGCCGGCATTCTCCTGCACGGCGATTTCGGCATTTCGTTCGAACTCGGCAAGCCGGTGACCGAACTGATCTGGAGCCGCCTCGGCTTCTCGCTGATGCTGTCCCTGCTGACGCTCTGCTTCGTCTGGGCGGTCGCCATCCCGATCGGCATCCTGTCGGCCGTGCGCCAGTATTCCATCTCGGATTACGCAGCAACCTTCCTTGCCTTCTTCTTCCTCGCCGTGCCCGACTTCCTGATGGCGCTTGGCGCCATGTACGTGATGTCGGTCTGGTTCGGCCAGAGTGTCGGGGGACTGTTCTCGCCGGATTATGTCGATGCTCCCTGGAGCTTCGCCAAGCTTCTGGATCTTGCCAACCACGTCTGGCTGCCGGTCATCGTCATTGGCCTCGGCTCGCTTGCCGCCCTCGTGCGCATCATGCGGGCCAACCTGCTGGACGAGCTATCGAAACCCTATGTCACCACCGCCCGCGCCAAGGGCATGTCCGAATTCGAGCTTCTCATCCGCTATCCGGTCCGGCTGGCGCTCAATCCGCTCATCTCGACGCTCGGCTGGATCCTGCCGGCCGTCATCTCCGGCGAAATCATCGTGTCGGTGGTGATGAGCCTGCCGACGACAGGGCCGCTTCTTCTGCGCGCGCTTCTGGCGCAGGACATGTATCTCGCCGGCTCGCTGATCCTCCTCATCTCCGTTCTCACCATCATCGGCACGCTGATTTCCGACATCCTGCTTGCCATGACCGATCCGCGGATTCGACTGACATGACCGACATTGCCCAGCTCCCTCCCGCGACCGAAACCGACATCGACCTGCGCGACAGCAATATCGCCGTTGCCGGCCAGTGGCGCCTGTTCTGGCTGAAGTTCAAGAAGCACAAGATCGCCCTCGTCAGTCTCGTGGTGATCTGCTGCATGTATCTGATCGCCGCCTTTGCCGATTTCATCGCGCCGCTCGATCCCAATGCTACCAATGCGCGCTTCACCTATGCGCCGCCGCAGGGGCTGTCGCTGATGCACGAGGGCAGCTTCATGCCGCACGTCAATCAGCTGAAGATGACGCTGAATACAGAAAGCATGCGGCGCGAATTCGAACCGGATCCGGCAAAGCCGCTCGCCGTCGGCTTTCTCGTTCCCTCGGCGCCCTACAACATGCTCGGCTTCATCCCGATGGAGACCAAGCTGTTCGGGCTCGTCAATGCAAAGCCCGGCGACAGCCTCTACGTGCTCGGCGCCGACCGGCTCGGCCGCGACATCTTTTCGCGCGTCGTCCATGGCGCACGCATCTCGCTCTCCATCGGCCTTGTCGGCGTGCTGATGAGCCTTCTGCTCGGCGTGACCATCGGCGGCATTTCCGGCTTCTTCGGTGGCTGGGTCGATCTGGCGATCCAGCGTGTGATCGAACTGTTGCGGTCGATCCCGACGATCCCGTTGTGGATGGGGCTTGCAGCCGCGATCCCGGTCGGCTGGCCGCCGCTTCGCACCTATTTCGTCATCACCCTCATCGTTTCGCTGCTTGGCTGGACGAACCTCGCACGCGAAGTGCGCGGAAAATTTCTCTCGCTGCGCGGCGAGGATTTCGTCACCGCCGCACGCCTCGATGGCATGAGCGAGATCGGCATCATCTTCCACCACCTCGTGCCGTCCTTCATGAGCCACATCATCGCAACGGTCACGCTCGCCATCCCGACGATGATTTTGGCTGAGACGGCGCTGTCCTTCCTCGGCATCGGCCTGCAGCCGCCGATCATCTCCTGGGGTGTGCTGTTGCAGGAGGCGCAGAACATCCGCGCCGTGGCGCAGGCGCCCTGGCTGCTGTTCACGCCGGCGGCCGCCATCGTGATTGCCGTGCTTTCCCTCAACTTCCTCGGCGACGGACTGCGCGACGCCGCCGACCCGTATGAGTCCGTCTGATGAGCATGACCCGCGATTCCATTCTGAAGGTCGAAAATCTGCAGACCTTCTTCAAGACCCGCACCGGGCTTTTCAAGGCCGTCGACGGCGTGTCGTTTGACCTGCAGCGGGGCAAGACGCTCTGCGTCGTCGGCGAAAGCGGCTCGGGCAAGTCGGTGACCGCCCGCTCGATCCTGCAGATCGTCGACAAGCCCGGAAAGATCGCGGGCGGCGCGATCTGGCTCAACCGGGCGGACGGCACCACGGTCGATCTCGCAAAGCTCGATCCGCGCGGCGAAGAAATCCGCCGGGTGCGCGGCCGCGAGATCGCCATGATCTTCCAGGAGCCGATGAGTTCGCTGTCACCGGTGCATCGCATCGGCGAGCAGATCGGCGAGGCGCTGCGCATCCATTTCGGCACGCCGAAGGCCGAACGCCGCGAACGGGTGCTGGACCTTCTGCGCCAGGTGGAAATTCCGCGGCCCGAAACCGCCATCGACCGCTATACCTTCGAGTTTTCCGGCGGCATGCGCCAGCGGGTGATGATCGCCATGGCGCTCGCCTGCAATCCGCAGGTTCTGATCGCCGACGAGCCGACGACGGCGCTCGACGTGACGACGCAGGCGGAAATCCTCGACCTCATCAAGCGGCTGCAGCAGAGCCACGGCATGGCCGTGCTCTTCATTACCCACGACATGGGCGTGGTTGCAGAAATCGCCGACGAGGTGCTGGTGATGTATCGCGGCCGGGTGATGGAGCACGGCAGCGTCGACGCGGTTTTTCACGCGCCGAAGGACGACTATACCAAGCGGCTGATCGGCTCGGTCGTGCGGCTGGAACACAAGGCCGAGATCCGGCTGAAACGGGCAGACATCGCCGCCGATGCGCCACCGCTGCTTGATGTGCGCAACATGTCGCTGACCTTTCCATCCGGCCTGAAGGCGGTGGACGACGTGTCGCTCATCGTCCGGCCGGGCGAAACGCTCGGCATCGTCGGCGAAAGCGGCTCCGGCAAGACGACGATGGGGCGCTGCCTTCTTCGCATCTACGATCCGCAGGCGGGCGAGATCAACTATCGCCGCGCCGATGGCAGCAGCATCGACCTGCGTCTTGCCGACAAGCCGCAGTTGAAGGAACTGCGCCGCGAGGTGCGGATGATCTTTCAGGATCCGGTCGGATCGCTGAGCCCGCGCAAGACGGTCGGCCAGATCATTGCCGAGCCGCTGAAACTGGCGGGCATGCGCGGCGCCGAGCTTGACGACCGGGTTGCCGAACTGATGCAGCAGGTGGGGCTGGAACCCGCCTGGCGCGAACGCTATCCGCATGCCTTTTCCGGCGGCCAGCGCCAGCGCATCGGCATTGCCCGGGCGATTGCCGTCAAGCCGCGGCTGATCGTCGCCGACGAGGCGACCTCGGCGCTCGACGTATCGCTGCGCTCGCAGGTGCTCGACCTGATGATGAAGCTGCAGGACGAGCTTGGCCTCTCCTATGTCTTCATCAGCCACGATATGTCGGTCATCCGCTACATGTGCGACCGCGTGGCGGTGATGTATCGCGGCCGCATCGTGGAAGCCGGCGACACCGACCAGGTCGTCAACCGCCCGACCCATGACTACACGCGGGCGCTTCTGTCCGCCATTCCCCATCCCGATCCCCGCGACCGCCGCATCCAGAACCGTTTCCGGTATGTCGCGCCCACAGTTCCAGCAAACGGATAAGTCGATGAAAATCACCGATGTAAAAGTCATTGTCTGCTCTCCCGGCCGAAATTTCGTCACGGTCAAGATCTTCACGGACGAGGGCCTGACAGGGGTCGGCGATGCGACGCTGAACGGGCGGGAAAAGGCCGTGGTCGCCTATCTGGAGGAGCATATCGCGCCGCTTCTGATCGGCCGCGATCCAAGCCGCATCGAGGATATCTGGCAGTATTTCTACAAGGGCGCCTACTGGCGCCGCGGCCCGGTGACGATGGCGGCGATCGCCGGCATCGACACGGCGCTCTGGGACATCAAGGCCAAGGCCGCCAACATGCCGCTCTACCAGCTGCTGGGCGGTGCAAGCCGCGAAAAGGTGCTGTGCTACACCCATGCGCAAGGCACCACGATTGCCGAAGCGGTGGATGCCGTCGGCCGCCGGATCGAAGAGGGTTACAAGGCCGTGCGGGTGCAGGTCGGCATTCCCGGCCTGCCCGATGTCTACGGCACCGGCGCCAAGTCCATCACCAACAATGCCGCAGACGATGCCGTGCCGCATGAGGAAGTGTGGTCGACGTCCAAATACATGCGCCATATCCCGAAACTGTTTCAGGCGGTGCGCGAGGCCTACGGCTTTGACGTCGAACTGCTGCACGATGCCCATCACCGGCTGACGCCGATAGAAGCCGCTCGTGTCGGCAAGGATCTGGAATTTGCCCGGCTGTTCTGGCTGGAAGATACGGTTGCGGCCGAACACCAGGAAGGCTTTCGCCTGATCCGCAAGCACACGACGACGCCGCTCGCCGTCGGCGAAGTGTTCAACACCATCTGGGACGCGCGCCTTCTGATGGAAGAGCAGCTGATCGACTATATCCGCACGACCTGCGTGCATGCGGGCGGCGTGACGGCGCTGCGCCGGATCATGGATTTTGCCAGCGTCTACAATGTCCGCACCGCCTGCCATGGCGCCATGGACATGTCGCCGATCTGCCTCGGCGCCAACCTGCATCTCGACCTGTGGGCCCCCAATTTCGGCATCCAGGAATATTCCGGCTACCTGCCGGAAATCCTCGACGTCTTCCCCGGCGCCTGGAGCCTCACCGACGGCTACCTGCATCCGGGCGATGCCATCGGCCACGGCGTCGATATCGATGAGGAGCTGGCGGCCAAATATCCCTATCAGCGCGCCTATCTTCCGGTGAATCGCCTGGAAGACGGCACCCTGTGGCACTGGTAGACGAGCGGCAAAGGGAGGAACAGCCATGAAGATCACTGCGATCAAGACCTATGCCGTCAAGGTCGGCATCCGCAACCAGCTCCTCGTCAAGGTGGAAACCGATGAGGGCATTTTCGGATGGGGCGAAAGCGGCCTGTCCGGGCGCGAGAAGGCGGTGGCCGGGGCACTCGACCATTACGCCGAATTCCTCAAGGGCCGCGACCCGTTCAAGATCGGCGCGCTCTGGCAGGAAATGTACCGCAGCCAGTATTTCGAAGGCGGACGCGTGCTGCAGGCGGCCATCTCCGCCATCGACATCGCGCTGCATGACATCAAGGGCAAGGCGCTCGGCGTTCCCGTCTACGATCTGCTCGGCGGCAAGCAGCGCGACCGCATCCCGACCTTTGCGACAACCTTTGCGGAACCCGGCCCGGCCATGATCGAGCAGGCGCAGATGCTTGTCGAGCATGGGTGGACGGCGATGCGCCTGTCGCCGGCCGGTCACGAGGAAAAGGAGATCTACGAGCCGCGCGAACACATCGCCACGACGGCGAAATGGCTGGTGAAGGCGCGGGAAATACTCGGCGAGGACATCGTGCTCGGCATCGATTACCACCATCGCCTCAGCGTGGCGGAGGCCGCCAGCTTCTGCCAGAAGATGCCGAAGGGCACGCTCGATTTCCTCGAGGAGCCGATCCGGGACGAAAGCCCCGGCGCCTACGAAGCGCTGCGGCGGATGACGGACATTCCCTTTGCGATCGGCGAGGAATTCGCCTCGAAATGGCAGTTCCAGCCCTATATTGAGCGCGACATCCACCAGTTCAACCGGCTGGACGTGTGCAATGTCGGCGGCCTGACGGAATCCATGAAGGTGGCGGCCTGGAGCGAGACGCATTACGTCGACATGATGCCGCACAATCCGCTCGGGCCCGTCTGCACCGCAGCCACCGTGCATTTCTGTGCGGCCGTGGCGAATTTCTCCTGGCTCGAAACGCGCAGCAGTCCGGCGGAAACCCATCTCGGTTTCGACAACTCCGACTTCTTCCCGGTTCAGCCCCGGCTTGAGGGAGCCTTCTATCCCGTCTCCGACGCCCCCGGCCTCGGCATCGAAGTCAACGAGGAACTGCTTGCCCGGCAGGAATTCGAATATTGGGAGGCACCCCACCTGAAGCGACGGGACGGATCGGTGACCAACTGGTAATCGAAAGGCTCCGGTTCAGGGCCCGGACAAACTCCACCGTCCGGGCCACCTGCTACGACCAGGGGAGGCAATGACTGCCAGATCGCGGCGTCACATGCAGGGCGGCTTCCTCACTCTGTTCTATCAGGAGCGGGAGGCGCGCTGTTTGAGCGCGCTTCACTCTCCCGCTTACGATGCGGCGAGCTATCCGAGCGATTGGCCGTGACGCTCGAAGGCCTGTGCGAGCGGTGTGGTGCTGGCGCCCGGTTGCTGCGGCCTTTTGAAGACGCCGCCCTCCACGCTCGCCGGTTCGTGGAAATGATCCTTGATCCAGGGGATATATTCGAGGATCGTTGACGCCGGGTGCCAGTAGCTGAGGTGAACATGCACCTGGCTCATTTCACCGGCATGCGGCACGACGGGCAGGCGGTTTGCGAGCGCAAGGTCTGCCACCTGGATATATTCGGTGATGCCGGCAAGGCGGGTGACATCCGGCTGGACGTAATGTACGGCCCCGGCATTGATGAAGCTGCGGAAGGCATCGACCGTATAAAGCTGTTCGCCGAGTGCCACCGGGATAGACGTCGCTCGGGCCAGTGCGGCATGGCTTGCAATATCGTCATACCACATCGGCTCTTCGAACCAGTAGATGTCAAGGTCGCGGGCGCGGGCGCAAAAACGCTGGCAGGTGGGCAGGTCCCATTTGCCATTGGCATCGATGGCGATGCGCACGGCGCTGCCGACACGGTTGCGCACGGCTTCAAGGCGGGCGATATCGCTGTTGGGATCATCATGCCCCACCTTGATCTTGATGCGCGTAAAACCTTCTTCCTCGACGGCACGGGCGGAGCCTGCGACGAGCGCTTCTTTGGAAAACGACAGCCAGCCGATATCAGTATTGTAGGCTTCGAGCTTTTCGGTGCGCGCGCCGCCAAGCAGGGACCAGAGCGGCACGCCGGCCTTCTTTGCCGCCAGATCCCATAGCGCGACATCGACGGCAGCAAGCGCCAGCTGGGTGATGCCGGCTCGTCCGACCCATTGCAGGGCCGGATGGCGCGCGAGCTTCGTCCACAGGCGCTGATGGTCGCCCGCATCTTCGCCGATGAGCAGCGGCGCATAGCAATCGCGAATGCAGGCCGTGATCAGCCGGTCGGACGCCAGATGGGCATGCGTTCCGGTAAAGCCATAGCCCTCCAGCCCGTCGGTCGTGGTGATCTTTGCACCCACGACACCCCAATGGGTGATGCTGTGGGTGGAATCCGAAATGCTGTCTGCCGTCAGCGGCAGGTGCAGAATGAACGGTTCAACCTTTGCAATCTTCATGACAGGGCCTCCTCCCCGGTGCGGATCCGTTTGGCTGATGGGCGGACCGCAAACCCATGCGTCGAAATTGGGTGCCTAAAGCCGTTCGAGATACGGCAGGTCCGCAGGCGCTATGGTTTGTGCGACGGCGCGGATGCGCCGCATGGCGCGTTCGCGCGATACTTTCAGGTGATCGACCAGCGCCTCGCAAGCGCCGGCCACATCCTGTTCCTGCAGAAGCGTGATGATCTTCAGGTGCTCGGGCAGGAAGGGTTCGCTCTCGAACAGGTCGCTAGTGCGCCGGTAAAGAAAGTGGTGCGCGACGAGCAGCGCCTGCGGCAGGCTGACGGCGCGCAAGAGTGGTTGATTGCCGCATCGTCCGATGAGGTCCACATGAAGATCCTGCTCTAGCGCGTCCAACTGCTCGCTGCTGACCTGGGCCGTTGCCATGGCCGTCTCGATCTTGGCGCGCAGTGTCGCAAGAAACCCGTCGGGCAGATGGGCTGCCGCTTTTTGCAGGGCAAGCGGCTCCAGAACCCAACGGAGTTCGTAGAGTTCGTTGATCAGCGTTTCCGAGAGGGCGGGCGCATACCATCGGGCGCTGGCATCCTTGCGGATGATGCCGCGCTCCTGAAGCCTGGCCACCACATCGCGGGCAACGGTTCGGCTCACGCCGTAATGCCGCGCCAGCATGACCTCGTTGATACGCCAGCTGGCCAGCGCCGTGCGCGAGACGACCTCGATCTCGACATCCGGATAGATCGCTTCCCAGGCTGACCGGGATTTGAGGTCCGGCTCCGTGTCCAGTGCGTCGGTCGGGCAGGGGCCGGACGGATGGAGGGGAGCAACCACGTCGTAACCGCGCCCGGCGGCCTTTTTCAGAAATCCGCCGTGTTCGAGTTCGGCCAGTGCCTGGCGCGCCGGTGCCCGGCTGATGCCGAAGCGCTGCGCAATGGCGGTTTCTGTCAGGCGCATGCCGTCCTGCAGCACGCCGCGGCGGATTTCAAAGAGAAGCGCGTCGCTTGTGCGGCGGTAGAGTTTGGAGGCAATTGAACCGGTGGCAACTGGCATGGCTGGGCTCTTCGAGCTGTATCTGTCGCCAAGGGATTGCACGTTCCAAATAAAACGTCTAGTGTATGCACAAGACAATTTCTTTTGGGTCTTCGGCACGACGACGGCATCAGCAAGCCCGCTTGACAGCATCCCAAAAAACCTCATAGTTGCAATTGGTCAGACAATCTGGCCAATGCGCATCAGGGGAGTGATGCGCCCGGGAGGATATCGATGTTCGTGGCTTTGGAGCCGCGCCGGCTTTATCGCCAGGTGGCGGATCAGATCCGTATGCTGATCGAGAAGGGAGAGTTGAAGCCCGGTTCGCGGCTTCCGCCCGAGCGCGAGCTTGCCGAACGGTTTTCGGTGTCGAGGCCAACGGTGCGCGAGGCATTGATCGTGCTCGAGGTCGAGGGTTATATCCAGATCCGCATGGGCTCAGGCGTTTATATCGGCAGCCGGCCCCGGCCGATCGAGGGGGAATTACGCGGTGAGGCGGGCGAGGGTCCGCTGGAAATCCTGCAGGCGCGCTGCCTGATCGAAAGCGGCATTGCGGAAGAGGCGGCAAGACTTGTCACGCCGGCAAACCTTGCGCAGATCGATGCAATCCTGGCACGCATGGAAAAAGCGCTGGACGATGCGCCTGTTGCGCTTGCCTGCGACCGGGATTTTCATACGGCCATCGCCGATATCATCGGCAATTCCGCGCTCAAGCATTTTACCGGGCTGATCTACGACACGCGGATGTCGCCCTATTTCACCAAGCTCGCGAGCTATTTCGAAGGGCCGCACACCTGGAAGCTGGCGCTTGAGGAACATCGTATCATTCGCGATGCCCTGGCAGCCCGTGATCCTGCCGCCGCTCGCGAGGCCATGCGGCGTCATCTGACGCTTGCGCAAAAGAGATTCTCGGAAAGCTTCGGGGAGGAGCCGACCAGAGAAGACTAACCGCCTGTCATTCAGGCGGTCTGCCCTGCAGTTCTGTTTCAATTGGGAGGAACACATGAAACTGACACTGAAGACGCTTCTTGCCGCTGCGGCGGTCATCGTCGCATCCGGCGTCTCGGCGCACGCTGAGACAGTCCTCAAATGGGCCCATGTCTACGAGACATCAGAGCCCTTCCACACCGATTCGGTCTGGGCGGCAGGCGAGATCGCCAAGCGCACCAACGGCCGCTACAAGATCGATGTCTTCCCGGCTTCGCAGCTTGGCAAGGAAGCCGACATCAACCAGGGCCTCAAGCTCGGCACGGTCGATATCATCATCTCCGGCTCCAGCTTTGCCGCCCGTGATCACAAGCCGATTGGCGTCACCTATTATCCGTACATCTTCCGCGATCCGAGCCATCTCCTGGCCTACACGAAAAGCGATGTCTTCAAGAAGCTTGCCGCGGGCTATGAGGAAAAGACCGGCAACCATATCGTGGCCGTCAGCTATTATGGCACGCGTCACACCACATCCAACCGCCCGATTGCCAAATGCGCCGACATGGCGGGGTTGAAGATCCGCGTGCCGGATGTCCCGGCCTATCTTGCCATGCCGCGGGCCTGCGGCGCCAACACCACGCCGATTGCCTTTGCGGAAGTCTATCTGGCGCTGCAGAACGGCACGGTCGAGGCGCAGGAAAATCCGCTGACGACGATCGAGGCAAAGAAGTTCTACGAAGTTCAGAAGAACATCGTCCTCACCGGCCATATCGTTGACCACCTGAACACGGTCGTGTCCAAGACCCGTTGGGCAAGCCTTTCGGATGAAGACAAGAAGATCTTCACCGATGTGATGCTCGAAGCCGCCGCCCGCACCACCAAGACCATTGAAGCGCGCGAAAAGGCGCTGGTCGAGGAATTCAAGAAGAAGGGCATCACGGTGACCGAGGTCGACAAGGCCGATTTCGAGAAGACTGTTCTCGCAAAGGCCAAGTTCGAGGACTTCGGCTACGACAAGGCCGATTGGGAAGCCATCCGCGCCATCAAGTGAATGATGCCGCCCTGGCGCATGGGGTGCGCCGGGGCCCTTTCCTGAAATCGTTGTGATTGGAGCCGATCCATGACGGAGCACCCGCACGCGCCGATCAGCGTGGAAGAGATGGCGCATGCCTTCGAGGAAGATGCAGCGCCGGTCGATCTGTCCCCTTATGCCATTGAAGACTGGGTGACGCTCATTGTCTTCTGGAGTATGGGCCTGTCTGTTTTCCTGCAGTTTTTTACACGCTACGTGCTGAACGACAGCCTCGCCTGGACGGAGGAAATCGCCGCCAACTGCCTGGTGGTCGTGGTCTTCCTCGGTTCTGTCATGTGCGTGCGCACCATGCGCCATATCCAGGTTGACCTGCTCTACCGCTTCCTGCCGACATGGGCCGTCAGGCCGCTCGAACTCGTCGTCGATATCATTGGCATCATCTTCTTTGCCTATATCACCTGGCTGATGTGGCGTTACCTCGAGATCGTCGGCGAGGAGCGGATGGTGACGGTGGATCTTCCCCGCGGCATCGTTTTCTACTCGGTCTTTGCCGCTTTTGCGCTGATGTTTGTCCGCTCCGCCCATAACCTTTTCAAGGACCTGACGGGGAATAAGACCGTGCGCCAGCAGGCGCAGGACGATCTCCACGCAGGAGGAATTTGATCCATGCTGCTTCTTATCGGTTCCTTTCTCCTCCTCCTGATCATCGGCACGCCGGTTGCCGTCTCCATGGCGGTGGCCTCGCTTGCTTATCTCATCCTCTACGGTGTCGCGCCCGACATCATCGCGGCCCAGCGCATGATCGCCGGCGTCGAGAGCTTTCCGTTGATTGCCGTGCCCTTCTTCATCCTCGCCGGCAATCTCATGAACATCGCCGGTGTGACGGGCCGTATCTACAAATTCGCGCTTGCCCTCGTCGGCTGGATGAAGGGCGGTCTCGCGCAGGTCAACATTATCGGTTCGGTGGTGTTTTCCGGCATGTCGGGCACGGCCCTTGCCGATGCCGCCGGCATAGGCACGATCGAAATCAAGGCGATGAAGGATCACGGTTATCCGATCGAAGCCGCTGTCGGCGTCACCGCCGCCTCGGCAACACTCGGGCCGATTTTTCCGCCATCGCTGCCCTTCGTCATCTATGGCATGATGGCCAATGCCTCCATCGGCGCGCTGTTCATGGCCGGCATCGTTCCGGGCGTTGTCATGACCGTGCTGATGATGCTGACGGTCTATATCTTCGCCAAGCGCAAGGGCTGGGGTTCCGACACACCCTTCGAGCTGAAGCAATTGCTGGGCGCTTCGATGGAAGTGGCCATCGTTCTTGCTTTCCCCATGGCCATCTACCTGATGGTGCTTGCGGGATTGTCGGTCAATGTGGCCGTGCTGATCGGCCTTGCGGTTCTGGTCGCACTGGACTGGTATTTCGATTTTTCCGCCGTGATGGCGCTGATGACACCCGTGCTTCTGATCGGCGGCATGACCATGGGCTGGTTCACCCCGACCGAAGCTGCCGTGGCGGCCGTTCTGTGGTCACTGTTTCTCGGTCTTGTCCGCTATCGCACGATGACGGTGAGAACGCTGGCCAAGGCCTCTTTCGATACGATCGAGACCACAGCCTCCGTGCTGTTCATCGTCACGGCCGCCTCCATCTTCGCGTGGCTGCTGACCGTCAGCCAGGCAGCGCAGCTGTTTTCCGACTTCATGTTCAGCCTCACCAGCAACTGGTGGACCTTCCTGATCATCGTCAACATCCTCCTGCTCGTCGTCGGTGCCTTTCTCGATACGATCGCGGCGATCAGCATCCTCGTGCCGATCCTGATGCCGGTTGCGGCCCGCTATGGCATTGATCCGGTGCATCTGGGCCTCATCATCACCTTGAACCTGATGATCGGTCTTCTGACGCCGCCGGTCGGCATGGTGCTCTTCGTCCTGTCGCGCATCTCGAAGCTCTCGGTGGAGAAAACGACGCTGGCCATCCTGCCCTGGATGATCCCGCTGTTCATCGCACTTGCGCTGATCACCTTCATTCCGGCCATCACGCTCTGGCTGCCGACCCAGCTGGGTCTGATCCGATAACCGTTTGGCGCATGGTCGCTCACAAACTTGAGATGAAAGGGATCAGGACAATGCAGACGCGTGTTGCACGCCTCCATGCCCGGCGTGACCTGCGGGTGGAGACGCTGGATTATGCAGGGCCGGGGCCGGGCGAGGCTCTCTTGGGCATGGCATCGGGCGGCATCTGCGGCTCGGACCTGCATTATTACCAGGACGGCGGTTTCGGCCCGGTTCAGGTTCGAGAGCCCATTATCGCGGGCCATGAGGCGTCAGGCTATGTCGAAGCCCTTGGGGAGGGCGTTTCGGGGCTGGCGCTGGGACAGCTTGTTGCGATCAACCCGTCGCAGCCCTGCGGTGAGTGCCAGTATTGCCGCATCGGCCAGCCGATCCACTGCCTCCACATGCGGTTCATGGGATCTGCCATGCGCCTGCCGCACGAAAACGGCATGTTCCGCGAAAAGCTCGTCGTGCCGGCGATCCAGTGCCATCCGGTCGGTGCAGGTGTGACGCCGGCAGAGGCGGCCTGCGCAGAACCGCTCGCCGTCTGCCTGCATGCGGTTGCCCAGGCGGGTAGTCTCTCGGGCAAGGCCGTTCTCGTCACCGGAGCAGGGCCGATCGGACTGCTGACGGTGGCAGCCGCCCGCCATGCCGGTGCCGCCCGCATCGTGGTGACGGATCTGATGGACGCGGCGCTGTCGCGCGCGCCGTCGATGGGCGCCACGCAGACGATCAATGTCGCCAGCAATCCGGACGCTCTTTTGCCTTTCCAGGACAACAAAGGCAGTTTTGACGTGATTTTCGATTGCTCGGCAGCAGCACCGGCCTTGCGCTCCGCCTTTGCCGCGATCAGGCCCCGCGGCACGATCGTCCAGGTCGGTGTGACCGGGGACGTGACGATCCCGCTCAATGCGCTGGTGGCCAAGGAAATCGTCTGGCGCGGCTCGCAGCGTTTCCACGGCGAATTTGCTCAGGCCGTCGATCTGATTTCGACACGGCAGATCGACGTCAGGCCGATCATCTCCCACACCTTCCCGCTTGAACGGGCGGTCGAGGCTTTCGAGCAGGCTGGTGACCGCTCAGCGGCCTGCAAGGTGCAGATCACGTTTTAAACGAACCAACCGGATACGAAGGACAGACGATGAGACACACATGGCGATGGTTCGGGCCGATCGACAAAGTCAGCGTGCGCGATGCGGCACAGGCGGGCGCCGAAGGCATCGTGTCTGCGCTCCACCACATCGCAACCGGCGAGGTCTGGCCGGTTGACGAGATCGCCCGGCGGCATGAGGAGATCAAGGCCGGCGGCCTTGTCTGGGATGTTGTTGAAAGCATTCCGATGTCGGAAGACATCAAGACGCAGACCGGCGACTGGAAACGTCATATCGCCAATTGGCAGGAAACGCTGCGGCGCCTCTCGGCCTCCGGCATCCGCACCGTCTGTTATAATTTCATGCCGATTCTCGACTGGACGCGCACGGATCTGCGCTGGGAGACCGGCCATGGCGCCAAGGCCATGCGTTTCGATCTGGTGGATTTTGCCGCCTTCGACATCCACATCCTGAAGCGCCCGGAGGCTGCTGCGGATTATCCGGACTGGTTGCAGGAGGAGGCAGCAAGACGCTTCTCCGGCATGAAGGATTTGAAGATCGCTGCGCTGGCCAAAAATATCGGCGCGGGCCTGCCGGGGTCTGCGGATGGCTATACGCTCGACCAGCTGCTCGAAAAGCTGCGCTCCTACCAGGGCATCGACCGCGCGCGGCTGCAGCAGAATCTCGTCGATTTCCTCAGCGAAGTGGCGCCGGTGGCAGCAGATGTCGGCATCAATATCTGCGCCCATGGCGATGATCCGCCGTGGTCGCTGCTCGGCCTGCCGCGCATCCTGTCGACCGAAGCCGATTATGCGCACATGCTGGATCAGGTGAACATCCGCGCCAATGGCGTCACGCTCTGCACCGGTTCGCTTGGCGCAAGGCCGGACAATGACCTGCCTTTCATTGCCACACGTTTTGCCGATCGCATCCATTTCGTGCATCTGCGCAATGTCACGCGCGACAGCGACACGGTTCCCTGCTCGTTTTTCGAAGACGAGCACCTTGAGGGCGCCACCGACATGGTCGCCGTCATCGCAGCCCTTCTATCGGAAGAGGCGCGACGGCGCGAAGAGGGGCGCGAGGATCACCGCATTCCCATGCGGCCGGATCATGGACAGGAAATTCTCGACGACCTCACGCGCGGTGCCCAGCCCGGATATCCCGCCATCGGCCGGCTGAAGGGGCTGGCGGAACTGCGCGGCATCGAGCGGACGCTGTCGCATGCCCGCTATGGCCTGGGAGCCTGATCATGACACATCTCTCCAGCGCAAGCCGATTGCCCGCCGGCGTGCGCCTGCCCGCCTATGACAGAGGGAAGCTGAAACCCGGTATCGTCCATATCGGGCTTGGCGCCTTTCACCGCGCACATCAGGCGGTGTTCACTGAGCGCGCCCTGGAGGCTGAATTCGGGCCCTGGGGGATTGTTGCGGTCAACCTGCGCTCAGCCGATCCGGTGGAGGCGCTTGAGGCACAGGATGGGCTTTATTGCGTCATCACCCGCAGCGAAAAGGGCGACCAGTGCGAGTTGATCGGTGCGACCGTCGGCTGGATCTGCGCAGCCAGGGACAGGGCACGCGTGCTGGCAGCCCTTGCCGATCCCGCAACCTGCGTGGTGACGATGACCGTCTCGGAAAAGGCCTATGGTCTTGATCCGGCAACCGGCGGGCTGGATGATAACCATCCGGCAGTAGTGGCCGATGTGAAGATGCCGCATGCGCCCGTCGGTGTGCTGGGTTTCCTCGTGGAAGGGCTTGCCCTGCGGCGGGCAGCCGGCGTGGCGCCGTTTACCGTGCTCTGCTGCGACAATCTTCCCTCAAACGGCAGGGTCGTGCGCCGTCTCGTCCTGGAACTGGCGCAGCGCCGCGATCCGGCGCTTGCCAGCTGGATTGCCGAAGAGGGGGCGTTTCCCTGCTCCATGGTGGACAGGATCGTGCCCGCCGCAACCGACGCGACGCGTGTGCGGGCCAAGGCGCTGCTCGGCACAGAGGACGCATTGGCGCTCGAAACCGAGCCCTTTCTGCAATGGGTGATCGAAGATCGCTTTGTCTCGGGTCGACCGCGCTGGGAGGCTGGCGGTGCAATCCTTGTCGACAATGTCGAGCCTTACGAAAAGATGAAGCTCAGGCTGCTCAATGGCACCCACACGCTGCTGGCCCATCTCGGCATCCTTTCAGGGCTCGACTATATCCGCGAGGTGATGGCGGTGCCGGACCTTTCGGCCAAGGCGCGCGCGCATATGGAAGAGGTGGTGTCGACGCTCGATCCGGTGCCAGGGATCGATCTGTCCGATTACATCGCGGCGCTGCTTTTGCGGTTTTCCAACCCGACGATCGATCACCGCAACCTGCAGATCGCGCTCGACACCAGCCAGAAATTGCCGCAGAGGCTGCTCTCGCCGGCCGTGGATGCCCTGGAAAAAGGCAAGGACGCGGCGGCAACAGCCTATGCGGTCGGCGTCTGGATGGCGGCGGTGAAGAAACGCGGCAACTGCGAGGATCCGCGCCGGGCAGAAATCCTGGAGGCCGCCGCCGTGATGAATGCCACCGATCCGTCTGCCGCCTTCTTTGCAATCCCCGGCCTTTTTCCTCCCGAGCTGGTGGCAGCCCGCCGCTGGCGCGATCGCCTCAATGACGCGATCGGCGCCTTCTGAAGCGGGTCCTTTCCGTTCAACGGTCCGGCTCTGAGTTGAGCGTAAAGGGCATGGGCAATGGGCCGCAGCCCTTTCAGGTTTCAGTGCACGCCTTAACCACCGTCTTTCACAAAACGGGCGATGTCGGCATGCGTGGCGAACCAGACATCGTCGTGCTCCTGGATATGGCGGATGAGCTCTTCCAGGATGAAGATGCGCGAGCGGTAGCCGGTCACATGCGGGTGCATGGTCAGGAGAAAGAGGCCGCCCTCCTGGTAGGCGCGGTCGAATTCCCGCTTGAAGATGTCGAGCACGGCAGGCGGCGGTGTGTAGGGGCGGTGGGCGGTGAACCTGTTCATGTTGAAATAGACCGCGTCGTCGCGGATCCATTCCACCGGCAGTTCCACCAGGCCGGTCGGTTCGCCGTCCTCCACCAGCTCGTACGGATCGTCATCGGCCATCAGCGAGCTGTCATAGAGCAAGCCGAGTTCACGCTCGATCTCCAATGTAACAGGTGAAAAATCCCAGGAGGGGGTACGCATGCCGACGGCGCGCACGCCGGTGATTTTTTCGAGCGTATCGGCGGCGCGCAGATGCAGTTCGCGCTCCTTCTCCGGCGGCACCTTTGTATTGACCTCGTGGATCCAGCCATGCAGGCCGATCTCATGGCCCTCGGCAATCACCTGCCGTTGTTCATCCGGGTAGAGCAAGGCGGCAACGGCGGGAACGAAGAAGGTGGCCGGAACCCCGGCCGACCGAAGGGTATTGAGGATGCGCGGCACGCCCACCCGGTTGCCGTACTGCCCTTGCGACAAACGTCCGATGGATTCGCCACCGTCGCGCAGTTCATTGGTCTCGTGATCGCTATCGAAGGACAGTGCGACGGCGCAGCGGGCTCCGCCCTTCCACGACTTCGGTTTCAGCGAGCGGCCGGCGCGCACCTTGTCGACCTTGCCGCGCCATGTCGCTTCGTCCCATTGCCAGGGTTCCATTGCTACTCTTCCTTCCGGTTATTCTGCTGCCATCGGCAGGACGGGGACCGCTGCCAGCAGGCGCTTGGTGTAGTCGTGCTGCGGATCGGCATAGAGGGCGCCGGCCTCGCCTTCCTCGACGATCCGCCCGCGATACATGATGGCGACGCGGTCGCAGAGGTGGCGCACGACCGACAGATCATGGCTGATGAAGATCAGCGACAGGTCCAGTTCTGATCGCAGCCGGATGAGCAGGTTGATGATCTGTGCCTGGATCGACACGTCGAGAGACGCCACCGGCTCATCGCAGACGACGACATCCGGCTGCATGGCAAGCGCGCGGGCAATGGCGATGCGCTGTCTTTGCCCGCCTGAAAACTGATGCGGGAAACGATTGGCAAAGGCCGGATCAAGGCCGACGGCCGCCAGCCAGTCCGCCACATAGCCCCGCGCTTCGGAACGCGTGACAAGCCTGTGGGCAAGCGGCCCCTCTGCGACGATGTCACCGATGCGCATGCGGCCGTTGAGCGAGGCAAAGGGATCCTGGAAGATCGTCTGGACGCGTGTCGTTATCTTTGTGGGGGAACGACCAGCGCTCATCACAGGCTGCCCGTTCAGGCGAACCGTGCCGGCGCTTGGAACCGTGATGCCTGCCGCCATGCGGCCGAGTGTCGATTTGCCGGAGCCGGACTCGCCGACCAGGCCCAGCACTTCGCCGCGCTTCAGGACAAGACTGACGCCATCGACCGCCTGGACTGAGGTCACCGGCTGCGCGATGCCCGACTTGATCGCGAGCCGCCGCATGATGCCGGCCGGCTTTTCAAAGCGCTTCACCGCCTCGTCGATCACCAGATAAGGGCTGCCGAGCGGCGGGAGATTGGCGGTCGCAGCCTTTCGCGGCGGCGGTGCCGCATCGGCTATGCCACTTGCGCGCAGGAGCAACTGCCCGGGCTTCGCCCGCGAGGGCAGGGCGTCCAGCAGCGCGCGGGTATAATCGTGCTGCGGCCGGGTCAGGACGCCGAGTGCCGGACCGATCTCGACGATCCTGCCCGTCTTCATCACCGCGACGCGATCCGCAATCGAGGAGACGATGGCAAGGTCATGGCTGATCCAGATGAGCGCCGTGCCGAGTTCGGCAACCAGTTCCTTCATCTCGGCAAGGATCTCGGCCTGGATCGAGACGTCCAGCGCCGTGGTCGGCTCATCGCAAATGATCAGTTTCGGGCGGTGCAGAAGGGCAATGGCAATCGCCACGCGCTGGCGCATGCCGCCGGAGAACTGGTGCGGAAAGAAATCCACCTTGCGCTCCGGGTCCGATATACGGACCTGCGCCAGCGCCTTGATCGCTCGTTCGCGCGCCTGCGCCGCCGTGATGCTCTCATGCGCTTCAAGCGCAAGCCTGATCTGCGTGCCGATGCTGAGCACCGGGTTCAGCGTCATCATCGGGTCCTGGAACACCATGGAAATGGTCTTGCCGCGGATGGCACGCAGTTCGTGCGCGGGAAGGCCGATCAGTTCGCGCCCCTCCAGCTTCACCGATCCTTCGACAATGCGCCCGGGTTCATCGATCAGGCCGATGATCGAGAAGCCGGTGATCGACTTGCCCGAACCGGATTCACCGACGAGCCCCAGAACCTCGCCGGGCGCCAGAGAGAAGGAGACGCCATCGACGGCCTTGATCTCACCACGCCCGGTGGGAAACCACGTGGCGAGATTGGTGACGTCGAGCAAGGGTGCCGTTGTGGCGTGTGGCTGCGTGTCGGTCATCGGCGGAGCCTCGGATTGAGCTGGTCGCGGATCTGGTCGCCCACAAGGTTCAGGGACACGATGAACAGGATCAGCGCCAGGCCGGGATAGATGGAGATCCAGTAGCGGCCGGAGAGGAGATACTGGAAGCCGTTGGAGATCAGCATGCCGAGTGAGGGTTCGGTGGGCGGCAGGCCGACGCCGAGGAAGGAGAGGGTGGCTTCAAGCGAGATCGCGCTTGCGACCTGGACGGTCGCGACCACGATCAGCGGCGGCAGGGAATTGGGAAGGATGTGCTTCACCACGACCCGCAAGGGCGACAGGGGGATGGAGAGTGCTGCCTCGACATAGTCCTTCTGCCGCTCCGCGGAGGCTGCGCCATGGGCGGTTCGCGCGAAATAGGCATACTGGGCGAAAATCAGTGCCATGATGAGCTGGTAGCGGCCCTGTCCCAGCAAAGCGGCAATGACGAAGGCCAGAAGGATCGCCGGGAAGGACAGCTGCAGGTCGACGATGCGCATGACGAGGCTCTCGTAGCGCCCGCCGATATAGGCGGCCGAACAACCGACCATCGCGCCGATGACGAAGGCAATGCCACCGGCGATCACGCCCATCTGCAGCGAGATCCGCAGACCGTAAATGATTGCAGAGAGCAGGTCCCTCCCTTGGGAATCGGTACCGAGCCAATGGGTATAGCCGCCGGTGCCGACATAACCCGGCGCCCGGCGCGCATCGCGCAGCACAAGGCTTCCGATGTCGTAGGGATCCTGCGGCGTGACGAACGGTGCGATCAGGGCGATCAGGACGATGAGAAAGACGATGATCGCCGCACCGGTTGCCACCTTGTTGCGGGAATATTCTTCGAGAAAACGGCCAAACAGAGTGTCGCGCATGTCAGGCACGTCCCTTTCTCAGGCGCGGATCGAGCAGCGCATAGGTGAGATCGACCACGAGGTTGATGACGATGAACAACAGGGCGACCAGCATCAGGTAGGCAACCATCACCGGTCGATCGAGAGAGGTGATGCTGTCGATGATCAGCTTGCCGAGCCCCGGCCAGGAAAAGATCGTCTCGGTGACGACGGCAAAGGCAAGCGTCGAGCCCAGTTCCAGTCCGAAGACGGTGACGAGCGGGATGGAGATCAGCCGCAGCACATGGCGGCTGAGAACGGTGAATTCCGACAGACCGGCGGCGCGGGCGAATTTCACCGTATCGCTCAGCATCAGTTCGCGCGTTCCTGCCCGCGCGAGCCGGATCATCAGCGAGAACTTGAACAGAGCAAGGTTGAGCGCCGGAAGAACCAGATGCTGCAAACCATCGATGGTGAGGAACGAGAACTCGATGCCGAAAAGGCTGACCGTTTCACCCCGTCCGCCGGCCGGCATGATGCCGAACTGGACGGCAAAGACCATGATCAGCATCAGGCCGAACCAGAAGGTGGGAACCGAGAAGCCGAGGATGGAGATCGCCATGATGGCGCGCGAGACCGGGCTGTACGGCTTGTAGCCGGCATACATTCCGATGGGAATGCCGACGAGGCTGGCAAAGATGACGGCCGCCAGCGTCAGTTCGAGCGTCGCGGGCAGTCGTGACAGGATCAACTCGCTGACCGGCATGTTGTAGACCAGCGATCGACCGAAATCGCCCTCGAAGACCCGCCCGACAAACGCAAAATACTGCCGCCACAACGGCTGATCCAGGCCATACTGGGCAATGACGGCAGCCCGGATGTCCTGTGTCGCGTCAGGCGAAATCAAAACGTCGATGGGATTGCCCACCGCATAGACACCTGTGAAGACCAGCGCCGACATGGCAAAGACAACGATGGCGGCCTGCCACAGGCGCTGCACGATAAAACCGAACAATGGATCCCCGTCCTCATGACTCGTCCCGTCTTGCGCGGGCTTGGTTTGGCCTTGGATGCGTGTGGATGAAGCTAGTGCCAGTCGCCTTCGAGAAGATCCCGGGTCTCTGCGACCGCAACCTCCCAGATCGCCAGCATGTCTTCGTCGGGACGCTGGTAGAGGCCGTGATAGTTGCCATCTCCCAGCATGTCGCGTTTGCGTGCCGCGTCAACGCGGGCAAGGCGGGCATAGTCCACCTGCGGTCTTGCACTGGCAGGCTGGCGCGGGTCGTTCGTGCGCGTCCAGGGGAAGTTTTCCATCCACGAGGCGTGTGAGGCTGCCGGATCGATGGCCTGAACTTTTGCGAGCGTCCGCGGCGCCCGCCACCAGTCATGGAATTTCACCGAACTGTCCGGATGCGCGTTCAGCCATTCGGAAATCACCACCGTGGCCGGTGTATTTCCGCCATGGCCGTTGACGATCAGGATCCGGCGAAAACCCGACCGGTGGATACTGTCCATCAGGTCGCGAATGATGCCGATATAGCTCGCGAGCGACAGCGTCAGCGTACCCGGGAATGTCGCAAAGGAGGATGCGAGCCCATAGGGCAGAACCGGAAACACCGGGATGCCAAGAGGTTCGGCGGCATCCACGGACACTTTTTCAGCCAGGATCATGTCGGTTGCAAGGCTGAGATAGGCATGCTGCTCGACGCTGCCGATCGGAAGAATGCAGCGGTCGTCCTTGGCGGCGCGCTCTTCGACCTGCATCCAGTTCATATCGGCAATCTTCATGCGCAACTCCTGTCCCCATTGGCGCAGCGACCGTCATTTATTTCGCATGCGCACAAAAAATAAGCTCCGGCGAGCTCTGCACTCATCAGAGATAACGTTCCATAAGGAACTAAAAAAAGAGATTGACAGGCAAATAACTGACCGTCAAGTTCCATACGGTACAAAATATAAATGGGGCAGGCGGAGACATGACGGTGCAGCTGGAGCAGGCGTCGCTCGAAACGCTTCTTCGCCAGGGTGGAAAAACCTTGTCGACGGGAGAGCCGGTCGATGCGCTGGTGGGGGTGAAACTGTGGGAAAACCCCTGCTGGCTCTCGTTCCGCATCAACTTCCTGGCGCTGCAGTTCAACGTGCCGATCTATCGCTGGACGGAAAAGGAGTTCGGTCTGCCACGGCCGGAATTCGTCGTGCTTTACTCGCTTGGGCTGGCTGACGGGCTGACAGCCAGTGCCATCTGCGTCTCCTCGGGTTTCCCCAAGAACACCATCAGCCGGGCCATCCAGAAGCTGATCGACAAGGGCATCATTCGTCGCGAAGTCGATCCGGCGGATCTGCGCAGCTTCGTTCTCTACATCACGGAGGAGGGCAGGCGCATCGTGGACGCCGCCATCCAGCCGATGGTCGAGCGCGAAAGAGCCATGGTGTCCGCCCTGACGCCGGCGGAAATGCTGATGCTGTCCGAGCTTCTGGCAAAGGTCGTCGTGAACTCACCTGTCTCGCCACCCATGATAAACATAGAGGAGAACGAAGAATGAGCATTTCCAAGGTGTTGCGCACCGTCGCGCTGGTGTCTGCCCTGCTGGGCGGCGTATCGTCGGCAGCGCTTGCCGCAGACCTGACGATCGGCGTGAGAGCCGGTCCGCTGTCGGTCGACCCGCATTTCACGGCGGCCGGCACCCATGCCGAAGCCATGAAGCATATCTTTGATTCGCTTGTGAAATCCGGCAACAATCTGGAACTTGAGCCGGGTCTTGCCACCAGCTGGACGGCCGTCGATGCCACGACCTGGGAATTCAAGCTGCGCCAGGGCGTCAAATTCCACGATGGCTCCGATTTCACCGCCGAAGACGTGAAGTTCTCCATCGAACGCATTCCGGCCGTGACGGGTCCCAACCCGACGACCATCTATGTCCGTCGCGTGCGTGGAATCGAGATCGTCGATCCCTATACGATCCGCATCAAGACCGATGGTCCCGCACCGAACCTGCCCAACGACTTCATCCGTCTGTTCGTCGTGTCGCACACCGCGGCCAAGGACTATTCCGCAAGCGCCGACAAGGCTGCCGAAGGCTTCAATTCCGGCAAGGCTGCCATCGGCACCGGCCCCTACAAGTTCGTATCCTGGACGCCGAAGGAACAGCTCGTTCTTGAGAAGTTCGACGGCTACTGGGGCGAAAAGGAGCCCTGGGACAAGGTGATCCGCAAGGAAATCCCCAATGATGCGGCGCGCGTTGCCCAGCTGAAGGCCGGTCAGGTCGATATGATCGCACGTATCCCGTCGTCAGACGTGCCGACGCTCGAAAAGGACAGCAAGCTTTCCATCGTTCGCGAGGACAGCGTCTACCTGTTCAACATGGCTTTCGACTTCCGCGACAAGCCCCCGCAGGTCAGCGCCAAGGACGGATCGCCGCTGCCCAAGAACCCCTTCCAGGACGCCAAGGTCCGCGAAGCCTTCGATCTCGCCATCGATCGGGAAGCCCTGACCGAGATTGCCATGGAAGGCATGGGTGCGGTTCAGTCGCAGCTTGTCACCCCGAACATCTTTGGCTGGAACCCGGCCGTGAAGCCGACGAAGGCCGATCCTGCCAAGGCCAAGGCATTGCTGGCCGAGGCCGGCTATCCCAACGGTTTCAAGGTGACCTTCTCCTTCACCAATGATCGCCTGCCGGGCGACAAGGATGTCGGCACGACGATTGCCCAGATGCTGACGGCGGTCGGGATCCAGGTGGAAGCCAACGCCCAGCCGGGTGCCGTCTTCTTCCCCGCCAACACCCGGGGCGACTACTCCCTGACCATGTCCGGCTGGGGCACGCTGACGGGTGAGTCGAACTACACGCTGTCCTCGCTGACGCATTCGAACGATCCGGCAAAGAAGCTGGGGGCCTTCAACCTGCGCGGCTATGTCAACCCGACGATGGACAAGCTGATCGAGGACGCCGCCGTCGAGATGGACACGGCAAAGCGCGAAAAGTTCCTGATGGATGCCAATGCGCTTGTCGCGACCGATCGGCCCTATCTGGCCATTGCCTCGACCATTTCCGCCTGGGGCATGAAGAAGACCATCACCATTGTTCCCCGCTCGGACGAGGATACGCTGGCGATGAACATCCGCCCAGTCAAATAGGCATAACTTTCATTGCAACGACCGGCCGGGCGCCTTGCCCGGCCTTTTCTGTATTTTGAACACACATCAATCGGGAAGACACAGATGGGAACTCTTGCTCTGGCCATTCATGGCGGCTGCGGCGTGATGGCAAAGCTCGACCTCAGCGAGGAGGAATGGGCCGCCGCGCGGGTCGATCTCGGCCGCGCCCTGAAGGCCGGGTGGGATGTTCTGACCTCAGGCGGTTCGGCGCTCGACGCGGTCGAGGCAGCCGTGGTCGTCATGGAGGACAGCCCGCACTTCAATGCCGGCTACGGCGCTGCACTCAATACCGAAGGTCGGCATGAACTCGATGCGTCGATCATGGATGGCAGGACGCTGGAAGCTGGCGCAGTCACGCTCGTGCGGCGCATCCGCAATCCGGTAAAGGCTGCCCGCAAGATCATGGAGCATGGCGATGCGCTTCTTCTGGGTGGGCCGGCAGCGGATGCCTTTGCCGAACAGGCGGGGCTTGCGATGGTGGAACCGGACTACTTCACCACCGAACGGCGCACAAAAGCGCTTGCGGCGATGAAGGCGCATGCGGCGGCGGGCACGGCGGCAAAGGCAAGCGAAGCGGAGAAGCATGGCACGGTCGGTGCGGTTGCGCTGGACGGTGAGGGGCATCTTGCGGCCGCCACCTCGACCGGTGGCTATAACAACAAGCCGGATGGCCGCATCGGCGATACGCCGATCATCGGGGCGGGCACCTATGCGCGCGACGGCGCCTGCGCCGTTTCCGGAACCGGCAAGGGCGAATATTTCATGCGCTATGCCGTTGGACACGAAGTCGCCAGCCGCATCGCCTATCTGGGTGAAAGTCTTGAAGCTGCGGCCGCCAAGGTCATCCAGCACGACCTGAAGCAGCATGACGTCGGCGCCGGTCTCGTCGCTGTCGGCGCCGATGGATCGATCACCGCCCCCTACAACACGGATGGCATGTTTCGCGGCTGGGTCACGCCGGAGGGCGACTTCTATGTCGCGACCCATGCGCAGGTGTTTCACGTCCAGCCGGAATAAGGGCCGGCGAGACGAGGAAGCGACCGGGGACGCCTCTCAAGGCGTCCCCGCCGCTGTCACTTGCCGCCATCGACGCTGATGATCTGGCCGGAGATCCAGCTTGCATGCTCGCTGGCGAAGAACATCACCATGGCGGCGATATCCTCGGCGCTGCCAAGTCGCTTCAGCGCGATGTTGTTGACGAGCCGCTGTTGTCCGTCTTCGCCCATGGCCTCCCATTGGCGCTCCGTTGCCGGATTGGACCGCACGAAGCCCGGCGCGACATTGTTGACGGTGATGTTGAAGGGGCCGAGCTCATGGGCGAGCTGACGGGTCAGCCCGATCTGGCCGGCCTTGGCGCTGGCATAGGACTGGATGCCGGTGAGTGAAATGCCGAGCCCGGCGCCGCTGGAGATGTTGATGATGCGGCCGGACCGTTTCGTCTTCATGGCAGGCGCAACCGCCTGCGCCATGAAGAAGGCGCCCGACAGGTTGACGTCGAGAATGGCCTGCCAGTCGCTCTCGCTGATCTCCTCGATCGGGCGCCCGACCTGGCCGCGCACGCCGCCGGCATTGTTGACGAGAATATCGACGGCGCCGAAGGAGGGGACCAGGGCGTGAACGTCGGCCCGATTGCCGACATCGAGACTATGGGCAGTGGTATGCGCGCCGCAAAGCGCGACCGTCTCTTCAAGCCCGGCTTCGTTCACGTCGCATGCGTGGACGCGGGCGCCGCGGCTTGCAAATCCCTGGGCAATGGCCCGCCCGAAGCCGTGGGCCGCTCCGGTGACGACGACGATCTTCCCCTCGAATGAAATGTTCATGCGCCGGCCTTCCCGAGTTCTTCCAGATTGGCAAGATCGAGCGGACGCTGGCCCTCTTCGATCTCATGGATCATGTCGACCAGTCTTGCCACCATGGGGGTCGCGACGCGCGAATCCCGGCCGATGGCGACGACGGGCAGGACCTGCGCATCCACCTCCGTCTTGCGCTTGCGCACCGCCAGATCCCGCCAGATGCCGGAATGGGATTTCAGTGAGCGGCGGTTATGCGCGACCATGTCGTCAAAGGAGCGATCGGTCTCCTGTTGCTGCGCAAGCGGGCCGAACGCCGAGGGATTGAAGCCGTCGAAGGCTTCGGGCGTGATGTTGTTGATGGCTGCGACGGTTGCCACCTCCAGCGCGAGCCTTCTGAGGATCGGGCGTGCGACCGGGTTGTCGAGAACATCCGCGATGCTGTCATTGGTGAGGGCCGTGCCGAACAGCAGCGCCCCGTAGACCATCTTGCCCCAGAGGAAGCCCCAGATGTTGTTGGTGATCAGCGCCTTCGGTTCGAACTGCTTCAGCAGGTCGTAGATTTCCTCGGCGCGATCGGAGAACCGCCCATCGAGTTCGCCGATGACGACTGCGCCGTGGCCGCTATAGTGGACGAGGCCCGGCTCCAGGTAATCGGCGCCGAAATTGACGAAGCAACCGACGACGCGATGTTCACCGACGATGCGCGCGATCACCTGTTCGTTCAGGCCATTCTGGGCGGAGACCACATAGCCATCCGAGGACAGATGCTGCACCAGCGCCTGCGTCGCAGCTTCCGTGTGATGCGCCTTTACGCAGAGGTAGATCCGTTCGTATTGCCCTTCCAGTTCGGCTGGCATGCAGGCTTTGGCCGGGAAAGTGCCTTCGAAAATCGGCCCGGCGATGCGCAGACCACCAGCATTGATGGCATCCACATGGTCCTTTGCGGTATCGACGAAGATCACCTCCTCACCGGCGCGCAGGAACGCCGCCCCCAGCGTGCCGCCGATGGCGCCCGCTCCCCAGATCACGATCGGCTGGCTCATCAAGTCGCTTCCTTCTCTAATAGATCTGACTGTAAATGGTCGGCCTGGCCCGGCCGTGGCGCCTGGCCTGCCAGACGCAAGGCGGGCAGGATGATCCGCTCGATATCTGCGGTGTCGGGTGAGTGACGGTATTCGATGCCCGGCATGTCCGGGGCGATCTCAGCCAAGACGTCTTCCGCCCCGGTTGCGAACACCAGCACCGTGGCCTTGGAGATCATCGCTGCCAGATCGGGACTGTCGAGGGTATCGGCTATCACGTCGGCGACATGCGGGGCAAAGCGGGTCACGCCGCTCTTGAGGATCGGCAGGAATTCGGGAAAGCGGGAGACGGCTGCGATGCGAGCGAGCGAATCCAGCGCGGCCAGCGCTTGCCGGGTGTCCTGCGAGGGCGTGAAGCGGATCGCCACCACGCGGGTGTCGGGCAGGAGCGCTTCGACCTGCTGCTGCTTGTTGACGAAGGTCACCACAAGATCCGCCGTGCCGGCACGCGCGCGCAGTGCCGGGTCGTTTTCGAGGGCGGACACGGTTGCCGGCTCGACGATCGCATCCGGCCCAAGGTGGTCGGCGATGAAGCGGGCGTAGCTTTCGGTCGCATCGCGGAACAGGCCGACCATGAGGATGCGCCGCCTGCCGTCACGGGCGCTGCCTTGCGAAACGCGTCCGCCGATGAGAGCCATCAGGTCCGCCGAGCGCATGCCGAGCTTGCGGCTCTGCTCGATCAGGGCGTCGATCTTTCCGTAGAGCATCGACAGCTCGCCGACGGGCGGTGCCGGCCGCTGCTGGCGCTCGCTGACAAAGGTGCCTGCCCCCGGTCGTGTCTCGACGAGGCCGGCGGCTTTGAGGTCGGCATAGACCTGAGCGACCGTCATCGGCGCGACGCCCAGCGTTTCCGCCAACTCCCGCACGGAGGGAAGCGTCTCTCCGGGCGCCAACTCGCCGCAACTGATCCCGTACTCGATCAGGCCGTGAAGCTGGCTGCGCAACGGCACCGGCAATGTACGATCAATGGTGAGCTGCATGGCTATCGCCGGATATCGTATCAATTGATTGATACGATACTCTCATCGGAAGCGATATCGGTCAAGGTTTCTGCGCAGCTGATGGCTGCCAATCAGGGATTTGCCCCATATTGTATCTATAGACTAGAACGGTTGGTGATTGGCGACGTTCAGCATTCGCAATTCAGGCTGAAATCACACCTGCTCCAGCAAGGCCCGCTCTGTCTCCTCAACGACAAGGCGGCGATCGGACCTCCGGGGAGAGGCCCGATCACTGTCAGCGGATAAAAGGCCGCGACCTAGGACGCGATATCGCCGATGACGCGCACGCGCACGCGCCGCGCGCCGCCGGGGAGGTAAGCGATCGGGATATCCTCCACTTCCAGCGTCTTGAGGCTGCCGCGCAGAGCGCCCGAGGCAATGGCTGCGTCCTGTGCAGCCCCCTCTGCCGCCGCCAGTGCCGCGTCGCGGCTCATGCCGGAAAACACCTGATCGACCTCGCCCGAGACCTGCGCCATGGCAGCGCCCAGCGCATTGGCGACACCGGCATTCTCCACCCGCACCACTTCCGAGGCGCCCGGCACCTTGTCCGGGATCAGGAAGGCGCCGCCGCCGACGGCGATCAGCGGCACATCCTCGGCAGAGGTCTTCATCCGATCGAAATTGTCGGCCACCATCTCGCTGATCCTTGCGAGCGTCGCCCGCACGAGACCCGCGTCGAGCCCTTTCACCCGGTCCCGGTCGCCCATCTCGACGATACCGGCGGCGACCGCGATATCGGAAGTGGTGAGCGTCGAGCCGCCGAACACTTTTGCTTCGGTGAGAATGCGGTAGCCGACGGAGCGCGGGCCGATCGCGCCGGTTTCCGGGTTGATGATGGTGCCGCCGCCAAGGGCGATTGGCAGCAGATCCGGCATGCGGAACAGCGTGCGCACGCCGCCGATATGGACGATGTTGTTGGCCTCGCGCGGGAAGCCGCCGATGAGGCAACCGATATCGGAGGTGGTGCCGCCGACATCCACCACCATGGCATTTTCGAGCCCGGTGAGGAAGGCGGCGCCGCGCATGGAATTGGTCGGGCCAGAGGCAAAGCTGTGCACAGGATTGGCCGCCGCGACATCCGCAAGCGCCACCGTGCCGTCGTTCTGCGTGAGATAGAAGGGGGCGGTCACGCCGATCTCCGACAGTGCATCGGCAAAGGCCTGCACCGTCGTCTTGCCCAGCGATTGCAGCGCGGCATTCAGGATTGCGACGTTTTCCCGCTCCAGAAGGCCGATGCGGCCGAGCGTGTGGGAAAGCGTGATCTTCGCATCCGGAATGACGGAGCGGACGATTTCTGCAGCCCGCACCTCGCATTCGGTGGTCAGCGGCGAGAAGGTGGCGGAGATCGCAATCGAGGTGATGCCGGCATCGCGGATGCGCATCGCGGCATCGCGGATTTCATCCGGGTTCATCGGCACCAGCGGGCTGCCGTCATATTCGTGCCCGCCATGCACCATGACGATCATCGGATCGACAGCGTCGTAGAGGTCGCGCGGCCAGTCGCACATGGGTGGCAGCGAGCGGCCGGTCGGCAGCGCCACGCGGATTGCCGCCACCCGCTCCAGACGGGCGCGCTCCACCACGGCATTGGTGAAATGCGTGGTGCCGATCATTACCGCATCAACGGCGATACCGGCCGCGGCGGGCGCGTTGATCACATGCGAGAGGGCAGCCTTCACGCCCGACAGCACGTCCTGGGTGGTCGGAACCTTGATGGAGGCCAAAATGCGCTCGCCATCGACAAGAACAGCGTCCGTGTTCGTGCCGCCAACGTCAATACCGATGCGTTTCATGGAAATACCGATCTGAAGTCAATGTCATAGCCGAAGGTGCGGGGGCCGACGGCGGCAATGCCGGCAGGCGTGGTGAGAAGGGCCGGCGCCGGCAGCGCCACCACAGTGACGCGCTGGCCATAGCGGACGGATTCCGTGCCGATCGCGCTGCCCGAGATGGTGTCGAGGAGGCAGAGCAGATCCGGCGTCATCGCCACCGGTTCGCCATCGCGAAAGGCAACGGCCCATTCGTTCTGGAAGGCAAGCTCCAGCCGTGATCCTCGATCGCCATCGATCCCTTCGATGATCGTGCGTCCGCGAAGGAAGCCACCGGTCGTTTCGCGGGCAACATCGATCACCTTGCCGCGGAACAGCTGCTTGCCGCCCTCGTGGTCAAGGATGGCATCCACCGGGTCGGCATGCCTGCGGCGGGCATCAAGCACCGCCTTGCCGAGTTCGACGGCCTTGGTGACCGTGTCGTGAATGCCCCATTCCTTCACCTCGCGGCCGGTGCGGGGCGCCTTGCAGGTGGCAGCCGTCGAGCCGACTTCGGTGCAGACCTTGCGCGAGATGCGCTCCATCCATTTCCACGAGGCCGCGCGGGTCACGATCACCTCGTTGTCGCGCACGTCGACCAGCGAGAGCGGGAACATCGGCAGGTTGCCGATGGCAAACGAGGTCATCTGCGCTTCCGGATAAGCGCGGCCCATGGCATCGGCATTGACGACAGGGCGATCAAGAACGGCAGCGGCAAGGAAGGAGGAGAGCGCATTCGAACCGCCGATCTCTACGCTCATGATGGCGCGGAAACGCTTGCCGATATAATCCTCCATCACCTCGACGGCGCGGGCCAGATGCACGGGATCGCCGAGCCGTTCCTGGCCGACCAGCGGTGCCCCCATCTTGGAAACGACGGCGACCATGTCGTCATCGTCGAGCGCCATCGGATCCATCAGATCGACGCGGGCGCCCTCGGCATAGAGCCGCCTGAGGTTCAGCGTGGAAATATAGGGGTCGCCGCCGCCGCCGGTGCCGAGAATCCAGGCGCCGATGGCCAGCGGTTCGATGTGTTCTTCTGCGAATTCTTCAAGCATGTCCGACCTTCGGCAGGGCAAGGAGGGGGTATGCCGGCCCCGCGGGCGGGGCCGGTTGTCATCATGATGCGGGAAGGATCACTTCGCCTTGCAATCCCAGGTAAAGTTCGCAAAGTTCAGGTCCCAGCTCTGCATGGGAATGAACTGGTAGCCCTGCAGGCACTTGTTGGCGGCATAGCGCCGGTTCGGTGCCACGGCCCAGACATCGGGCTGCAGGTCGGCGATCTTCGCCTGAAGGTCCTTGTAGACGGCGTTCTGCTCGGCAACGTCGGTCGTTCCGCGCGTCTTGTCGATCAGCGCGTCGATCTCCGGGTTCTGCAGCCATTCCATCGACATCCAGGTGCCGGAAGCCTTGGAGTGGTACTGGTTGTAGAACATCGAGTCCGGCGAGGGATAGGTCGGCGAAATGTTGACCTGCGTGGAAGCGGGCGTCGTGTCCGGCTTGGAAGACAGCTCGACGATGCGGTTCCACGGCTCCGGCTTGATGTCGAGCGTGATCCCGATCTGCTCCAGATTGGCCTGCAGCAAAAGCGCCACTTCCGCCTCGAAGGCGAGCGAGGCGACATAGCTGTTCACCAGCGTGATCTTCTGGCCTGCATATTTCGACTTCGCCAGTTCCTCCTTCGCCTTTTCCAGATCGAAGGTGCCGGGCTTGATGTCGCCGTTATGGGCATCCTTGAAGGCGGTCGAGAGCGGGCCCTGCATGTCGGTGCCGGGATAGATGATCTCCTGGATCGTCTTGTAGTCGGTGGCATAGGCGATGGCGCGGCGCACATGCACGTCGTCGGTCGGATAGACCTTGGTGTTCAGCTTGATGACGAAGCCGCCGGAGGTACGGGTCTGGATCAGCTTGTAATTCGCCATCTTGCCGATGGCTTCGTAGGTATCGTTGCCGAGACCATGCGAGGAAAGACCCAGTTCGCCCTTCTCCGCCAGCGCCTTGACGGTGGCATCGTCGCTGGTCTGCACGAAGCGGACCTCGTCGACCGGCGTGCCCTTGGTCCAGCCGAGGAAGTAATCGGCATTGCGGGCGATCACCATGTCGGCGGAGCGGTTATAGCTGACGAGCTTGTAGGGGCCGGAGCCGGCGGAATGTTCGCCGACATAGGCCTCGCCCCACTTGTCGTCGGCCTTGGCATTGGCGGTGATCAGAGTCTTGTTGAGCGCCATCATCAAGGGCGTTGCCGCAAGGAACGGCGAGAACTGCCGGTCGATCTTCAGAACGAGCGTCTTCTCATCCGGAGCCGTGACGTTTTCCGGCTTCAGCACGCCGGTGATGAGGTTGGAGGGGCCCTTGTTGATGCCGAGCAGGCGCTGGATGGACCAGACCATGTCGGCGGCCTTCACCGGCGTTCCATCCAGGAACTTTGCGTCGTCGCGCAGGTGGAAGGTATAGGTCAGGCCATCGCCCGACACATCCCAGGACTTTGCCAGATGCGGCACGATCTCGCCGGAGGGGCTGACGGTGGTCAGACCGTCATACATGTTTACCACGGCCATATAGCCGGTATAGTCGGTGACCTTGGCCGGATCGAGCGAGCTGAAGATCTGCTGCACATTGACGACGGTCGAGATCTTGTCGGCGGCAGACGCTGCCGGAAGACCTGCGGAGAGCGTAAGCGCCGTGCCGAGCGCAAGTGCGGCGAGACGCTTGTAAACCATGGATTTCATGCTGGAAGTTCTCCTCTTTTATGCGGCGGGACCTGTCCCGCCTGTTGTTTGCGGATAGGACGCTAAAAGGCTCAGGCCGCCTTGGGCAGCGGTGAGAAGGCGATGTCCGGATAGCCGAAGGCTGAAGGCCCCACGACCTCGAGCGCGGCTGCCGAGCGCAGCAGGTCGTGGCAGGGGATCGCAATCACCGCGACGCGCTGGCCGTAGCGCAGCATTTCGGTGGTGATCGGATAGCCGGTATCGACATCGAGCAGCACGATCAGATCGGGCACCGTCACCTCGACCACGCCATTGCGGCGGAAGATCAGGAATTCGTTCTGGATCGCGACGCTTGCGGTTTCGCCGGTCCAGCCGTCAAAGCCTGCAAGCTCCAGATCGCCGACCGCAAAGCCGCCGCGCAGATGGCGCTTCAGATCCGTGATCTTGCCGTTGAAGATGCGGCGCCCGCCTTCGAGATCGCAGACGGCCGCGATCGGATCTTCCTGCTGGCGACGGGCGCGGATGACGGCCTCGCCGAGCGCGATCGCCTTGGTGTAGCTGCGCGGAATGGCGAACTGGTGGACGAAATGCGCCTGCATGGGCGCCGTCGCCAGCATCGCCCCGCCGCCCTGGGCGACGACGCAGGCGCGCGCCATGCGCTCGTGCCAGACTTCGGAGACCGCATGGCTGAAGATCACCGCATTGCCGTGCAGGTCGCACATCACGGACGGCGTCGAGCTATGGCCGTAGATCGAGAAGGTGGTCATCTGCATTTCCGGGAAGGCGCGGCCCATGCCGTCGCAATCGAGGATCGGCAGGCCGCCGAGTGCTGCCGTCACCAGCGGGCTCATGGAATTGGCGCCGCCGATCTCCTCGCAGACAATGGCATCGACCGGCGTGCGGATCAGTTCCTCCATGGCGGTGAGGCAGCGCAGACCCTCGCGGCCCTCGCGGATGCGCTCGACGCCGACGACCGGTGCGCCGATGCCGCCGATCGACATGCACAGCGCATCCGCCTCGATGGCATCGGTCGCGAGGATCTTCATCTCGTAGCCGGCCTTCAGCGCTTCGAGCGCCAGAAGCTTGCCCTGGTAGGGATTGCCGCCGCCGCCGGTGCCCAAAATGCCGGCGCCGATTTCCAGCGCTTCCAGGTCATCGCGCGTCAGGGTGCGCAGGGCGGCCTCGTCATATTTGCGTTTGCGGCTTTCAGCCATGATAGGCTCCCATTTCTCCGACGACCTTGACGTGAATGCGGGTGGCGTTGCCCGGCAGGTAGGCGAGTGGCGTATCCTCCCGCTCGATGACTTCGAGCGTTTCGGGGATGGCACCGGCGGCGATCGCCTTGTCGCGCGCTTCGGCCTCCGCCTCGGCAAGCGCGGCTTCTCGCGTCTTGCCGTCGATCAGGGAAAAGACACGGTCCGTCTCGCCGCTGATCTGGGCGATCGCGGCGCCGACCGCATTTGCGACCGCGAAATTGTCAGGCCGCAGGACCTCCAGCTCGCCGATCCGGTCCGGCATCAGGATCGAGCCGCCGCCGACGGCAATGACCGGCACCGGGGTAGACGAAATGCGGCTGCGCTCCACGCAGGCTTCGAGCATGGCATTGATACGGGCAACGGCTGCCTCGACCAGGGGAGCGGCGAGGCTGTCGACCAGCGCCTTGTCACCGACATCCGCCTTGCCGGCCGCAACGGCGATATCGGTTGCCGTCAGCGTAGAGCCGCCGAAGCACAAGGCCTCGCGGCGCACGCGGTAGCCGACGGATTTCGGGCCGATCGAAATTCCCTTCTCGCCGTTCACGACCAGCGAACCGCCGCCGAGGCCGATGGAGAAAACGTCCGGCATGCGGAAATTGGTCTTCACGCCGCCGATATCGACGGTGGTCGAGGCCTGCCGCGGAAAGCCGTGCGAGAGCGAGCCGACATCGGTGGTGGTGCCGCCGACATCCACCACCACGGCGTCCTTCAGACCGGTGAGGAAGGCAGCTCCCCGCATGGAATTCGTCGGGCCGGAGGCGAAGGTCAGCACCGGGAAGGCACGCACCACGTCGGCCGCCATCAGCGTGCCGTCGTTCTGCGTGATGTAGAAGGGGCAGGTGAGGCCCGCCTGAACCAACGCCTTCTGGAAGGCGGCAACCGTGCGATCGGCAAGCGAGAGCAGGCTGGCATTCATGATGGCCGCACTTTCGCGCGCCAGAAGCCCGTGACGGCCGATATCCTTCGACATCACCACCGGCACGCCGGGGCAGTGACGATAAAGAAGCTCGCGCGTGCGCAGCTCCATGGCATCGTTGATGCCGCTGAAGACGCAGGTGACGGCCGCCGCCTTCAGGCCCTTGGCCCGGATCTCGCCGGCAATGCGGACGATCTCATCCTCATCGAGCGGCGAGAGGATGCGGCCGTCGAACTCGTAGCCGCCCTTCACCTGATAGCCATGGTTGCCGACGATCTCGCGGATATCGTCTGGCCAGTCGACCATTGGCGGCAGGCCGGCGCCGGATGGCAGGCCGAGCCGGATGGCGGCAACTTCATCCATGTGGCGGCGCTCGATCACCGCATTGGTGAAATGCGTGGTACCGATCATCACGGCGGCAATCGCCTTGCGGTCGATGCCGGAAGCCGCGATCACGTTCTCCAGTGCCTCGATGACGCCCGTCGTCACGTCTTCCGTGGTCGAGGCCTTCACCCCGGCCAGAACCGTCTTGTCCTGCAATATGACGGCATCCGTATTGGTGCCGCCGACGTCGATCCCTACGCGATACACGTGAGGCTCCTCTTGCGTCAGTCTGTTGATTTGACGAGGAAGCGCATGCGTTCCTCTTCGGTCACGACGGGCTTTTCGCGCTCTTCCACGTCGGAAACGACGGGAATGGCGGCAATCAGCGCCCGGGTGTAGGGATGGGAGGGGGCGACGAACACCGCCGGCGTCGCGCCCTCCTCGACGATCTCGCCGCGCAGCATGACGGCGATGCGCGAGCAGAAATTGCGCATCAGCGACAGGTCGTGGCTGATCATCAGATAGGTGAGCCCCAGTTCCTCGCGCAGCTGCACCAGAAGCTCGATCACCGTCTTCTGCACCGAGACGTCAAGGGCTGCGGTCGGTTCGTCGAGGATCAGGATTTTTGGCTCGGCCGCAAGCGCGCGGGCAATCGCCACGCGCTGCTTCTGGCCACCGGAGAGTTCGTGCGGATACTTGCCGAGATAGGATTGCGGCAGCCGTACCAGGCTCATCAGCTCGACCAGGCGCGCTTCCCGCGCATCCCCCTGCATGCCGATCGATTTCAGCGGCAGGGTCAGCGTCTGGCGCACGGTGCGCTTCGGATTGAGCGAGGTGCCGGGGTTCTGGTAGACGATCTGGGTCAGGCGGCGGCCTTTTGCCGGCGCCGGCGCATCGATCAGCAGTTCGCCGGAGGTCGGCCGCAGAAGCCCCATGATCATCCGCGCGACCGTCGTCTTGCCCGAGCCGGATTCGCCGGCGAGCCCGAAAATCTCGCCCTCACGCAAGGTGAGGTTCACGTCGCGCACCGCGTGATAGCCGTTGCGGCGGCCATAGATCTTGTTAAGGTTGCTGATGCGGACGATCGGCGCGCGGTCGCTCTGGGCCATGTCGATGACGCGGGGTCCGTAGAGGGCCGGCACGGCATCGAGCAGCGCGCGGGTATAGTCCTTTGCCGGTTCGCTCAGGATCGTCCGGCACGGGCCTGTCTCGACAATATCGCCGTGATGCATCACCACCACGCGGTCGGAGACCTTGCGGACCACGCCGAGATTGTGGGTGATCATCAGCAGCGCCATGTTTTCTTCGCTGACCAGGCTGTTGATCAGGTTGAGGATCTCGTCCTGCGTGGTGACATCGAGCGCGGTTCCCGGTTCATCGGCGATCAGAAGTTTCGGCTGGTGCAGCAAGGCAAGGCCGATCAGCACGCGCTGGCGCATGCCGCCCGAGAGCTCGAACGGATAGGCATTCATCACCCGCTCGGCATCGGCAAGCTGCACCCGGCGCAGCACGGCGGCAATGCGGCTGCGGCGTTCGGCGCGCGACGTCGCGATGCCGTTGCGACGGTCGGCAAAGCGCATCACGTCGTCGAGATGGGTGCCGATGCGGAACACCGGATTGAAGGAGGAGAGCGGGTCCTGCATGATCAGCGAGAAGGCCGTGCCCTTGAGCGCCTCGCGCCCGGCGCGCGGCAGGTCCAGCACATTGCGGCCTTCGACAAGGATTCGGCCTGTGCGGATGGTCGCATTGCGCGGCAGCGTGCCGATGATCGCCTTGGCGGTGACCGACTTGCCGGAGCCCGTCTCGCCGATCAGGGCGACGCGTTCGCCGGCGGCAACCGAGAAGCTGACATCGCGCAGCACCTGGCGCGTGCGGCCATAGGAGGTGAAGTCGACGGAGAGGTTTTCGACGCTGAGAAGAGTGTCGCGCATCATCAGCCCTCCACGTCGAACATGTCGCGCAGGCCGTCGCCCAGCAGGTTGAAGCCGAGAGTGACGTAAAGCACCGCTGCCCCCGGGCAGAGAACCTCCCACCAGAAATCCGGCATGAACTGGCGTCCGTCCGCCACCATCGAGCCGAGATCGGGCGTCGGCGGCTTCACGCCGAATCCGAGGAAGCTCAGCGTTGCGCCGAACAGGATGACGAAGGCGGCATCGAGCGTTGTCTTGACGGAAATGACGGCGACGCAATTGGGCAGGATTTCCCGGAAGAGGATGTGGAAGGGGCCGGCGCCGGCCAACCGCGCCGCCTCGATATAGTCTTCCGAGGCGATCGACTTCGACACCGAATAGATGAGCCGCGCATGCCAGGTCCACCAGAGCAGCGTGATGGCGATCATCGCATTCATCAGCGTCGGTTCGAGCAGGTTCGAGACGGCAAGCGCCATCACGAGCGGCGGCATGGCGAGCATCACATTGGTGAGCCCGCTGATCAGCCGCTCGGTCCAGCCGCCGACATAGCCGGCGATCAGGCCGAGCACGGTGCCGACGGGCACGGAAATGCCGAGCACGCCGAGAACGAGCAGCAGCGAGACCCGAAGGCCGAAGACGGTGCGCGAGAAGATGTCGCGGCCGGCCTTGTCGGTGCCGAACCAGTGCCCGGCATCCGGCGGCAGATGCCGCGCCTTGAAATCGACGATGCTGCCGACATGCTTCGGATAGGGCGTGAGCCACGGCGCAAAGACCGCGAGAATGACGACCGACAGGAGGATCAGCGTGCCGATGACCGCAGCCGGATTGCGGCTGAAGCGGTACCACATCATGTAACCGGCGCTCAGGCCACGGTCGGCCGGGTCCAACATCTTGATGTCGGCCATCAGAGTGCCTCCTTGCGGCGCATGCGCGGATCGATGATGGAAATCAGGACGTCGACGACAAGGTTCGCGACGATGAAGAACAGGCCCGCCACCAGCACCACGGCGGTGACCGCGTTGAGATCCTTCTGCAGGATGGCGTTGAGGCCGTAGGAGGCAAAGCCGCCCCAGGCGAAGATCATCTCGATGACGAAGGCATTGCCGATCAGCGAGGCGAATTCGAGCCCCATGATGGTGAGCGGCGCGATGGAGGAGAGCTTCAGCAGATAGCGGAAGATGATGACGCGCTCAGGCACGCCGAAGCTCTGCAGCGTGAGCACATGGTCCTTGCGCTGGTTCTCGATCATCGAGGAGCGGGTGATGCGGGTGATCTGGCCGATGCCGGCCATCGACAGCGCAAAGGCGGGGAGCGCGATGTGCTGCAGCGCGCTGCCGACGACATCGAGCCGCCCGGCAAGAAGGCCGTCGAGGATCAGGAAGCCGGTCGGGCCGCCCTGCCAGCCAAGCCCGTGATCAAGGCGCCCGATGATTGGCCAGCCGCCCGGCACCCGCGCCGCCAACAATTGCAGGGTGATGGCGAAGAGGAAGCTCGGGATCGTCACCCCCGTCAGCGACAGGATGCGACCCCCATGGTCCAGCGCGCGGTCGCGGTAATGGGCGGTGATCACGCCGAGCGGAATGGCGACGAGAAACATGAAGACGACGGAGACGAGAACGAGCTCCACCGTCGCCGGCACCGTCTGGGCAAGATCGGTCGTCACGGGGCGCTGCGAGACGAGCGAGGTGCCGAGATCGCCGTGCAGCGCCTTGGTGATGTAAGCGAGATACTGCACGACAATCGGCTGATCGAGCCCCATCTGCAGGCGCAGCGCCTGCACCTGTTCCGGCGTCGCCGCCGGTCCGAGCGCCATGCGGGCCGGATCGCCGGGCACGACGCGTGCAAGCGTGAAGATCATCAGGGACAGCACCACCATCACCAGCAGGAAGGTGCCGAGCCGGGCCAGAATCGCTGTCAACGGGTGATGCCGCATCGTCGTGAAAGATCCCCTTGCAAGGAAACATGCGCCGGCAATCTCTCCTGTGGCCTTCCCACGAACAAGCGCGGCCTGGTATAGTTTTTTGCTCGAAAGGTATAGGTTTTGCCTTTCAGATACCCTATCCCCTTGCCATGGACATGCTTCTCGACAGGCCCCGCCTTCGCCGTCTGATGGCAGACGGCAATCACCGCGTCCTCCTTCTCCAGGCGGGGGCGGGCGCGGGAAAGAGCGTGCTGCTCCGGCAACTGGCGGAGCATGCCGGGGCACGCGTCTGCACCGCGCTCCATCCGCAGCAGGCGGATCTCGAGGGCGGCATGCTGTTCTGGGACCTGCCGCGCAAGGCCCGGTCGCTCAGGCTTTCCGACGCCGTCATCGACAACGCCGAGCGGATCGTCATCGCCTGCCGGCCGCAGCAGAAGGTCACCGGGCTGGCGCGGACACGTCTGCATGACGGCAGCCTTGTCCTTTCTGCGGAAGACCTCTCCTTTCATCAGAGCGATCTCGCTTCACTGCCACCCGATACCGCGCGGGCCGCGATTGAAACCTATGGCGGCTGGCCGGCCTTTCTGCGGCTGGCCGCCTGTGCCGCGGATCAAGCAGAAAGCCTTGTCGACTATTGCCGGGAAGCGCTGTTCGACCATCTGACGCCGGGCGACATGGCGGCGCTCGCACTGTGGCTGAAGGCACTCGACCAGCCGGTACCGGCGATCGCTGCCACCCTGCTGCCACCGCGTCTCCTTGCTGAACCGGATCGCTACCCTGTGCTCATCGAGGCCCTGCGGCGGGCAAGCGGGGAGAGCCTTGCGGCCTATGTGAGCCCCGCCGCCCTCAAAGATATCGCCTCCACGCTCGAACAGTCCGGGCAGGTGCTTGCCGCCATGAACCTGCTGCTGGACCATGGTCTGGAGGTGCAGGCGGCCGCCATTCTGGAACGGGCGCAGGGGCGCGATCTGATCTATCGCAGCAGCGTTGCGGCGTTCCAGGAAACCATCGTGCGGTTCTCGCACGAGATGGTGGCCGAGAACGAGACCATTCTGTTTGCCATCTGCCGGGCGCTGATGAAGCAGGGCGAACTTCATCGCGTGCGCCATCTCCTGTCGAAACATCTGGGCCTCGACTTCCTCGACCCCATGAAGGTGCTGGTGAAGGGATCGCGCTTCTCGTTTGGCGCGCGCACCTTTCGCCTTAACCTGATGATCTCGGAGGACCTGACCCCGAACGATGCCATCTTCGAGCGGCTGGCCGAGTTCATGGCGGATTATCCCCCCGGCGAACACGGGAAATGGGCGTCCTATTACAATTCAATTCTGGAGTTCGAGATCCGCCGCCGCAATTTCCGCGAGGCCGAAGCCGCCGCGGCGCGGGCGCTGATCTATCTGAAGAAGATGGGCGGCCAGCCGCTTCTGGAATTCTTCATTCACCTCCACCAGACCGTGCTGCGGCTGATGGGGGGCGATGTGCTTCTGGCCCGCAAGGCCGTGCAGGACGCCCGCGCGCGTCTTGAACAGGTGCCGCATCCGGCGGGCGCGGAATTTCGCATGCTGCGCCTTGCCGAGGCATGTATCGATTACGAGGCGGGACGTCATCGAGCCCTTTTGCAGTTTGTGCAGGCCGAGTTCGAGGATTTCGCTGCCGCCGAGATCTGGCCGAGCCTGATGCAGTTCGCCCTGCATTATGCCTCCCAGGCGCTGATCGACCATTTCCCGATGGGCGTGCGCCCGGGCTTCCTGGACGGCCTCTGGATCCATCTGTCGGACGGTCTGCAGTTTCATGCCATGATGGAAATCCGCACCGCTATCGCCTATCAGAATGCCGGGCGCTGGCGAGAAGCGGCCGCCGCACTCACTGCCATCCGCATGCCCATGGGCAAACACTGGATCGACAGTGCCGTGGACGATCTGTCGCGCCTTACGCGCCGCGACGAGATTGCCTATGTGATGGCCTGGCTTCGTGAAGCCGTCCATCTTTCCACGCCCCGACCTTATCTTGCACGGCAGCTGGAAGCCCTGATGGCCAATCCGAAAGTCACCCATCGCGAGCGCGTAGCCCTCGCAATCTGGCTGAGCTACGCGGCACATCAGCGCCGGGAGACGGCTCTTGCCCGCGGCCACCTTCTATCGGCACTGGAAAGCGCCAATCGCCTAGGCTGCCACGGGGTTTTGTCGGAAGAACGGCTGTTCCTCTCGCCGCTTCTGGAAAACAGGCTGCTCCGGAGTTTTATCGAGAAATCCGTCAGTGTCCGGCGTTCGCTGTCGATCTTCAGCTCTTCGCTGAATTCGCCGCATGCCCGCGCGCTGAAGGGCGGCCTGTCCCAGAGGGAGGCGCAGATGCTGCAACTGGCGGCGGCGGGCCTCTCCAACAAGCAGATTGCCGCAACGCTGAACATTTCCGAAGTCACCGTGAAATACCATCTCGGTAACCTCTATCGCAAACTGGGCTGCAACCGCCGTTCGGAAGCCTTGAGCGCTGCAACCGCACTGGGCTGGATCATCAGCTAGGCTGCAAAGCAGGCGTCGGTGCTGCCCGTTGCAAAGCCGGTCTCAAACTATTCCGTTTTTAGCATGTCGATTGCGCCTTGTTTGAAGTAGCGTGCCGACACCTTGATCCAGAGCGAGTTCAATGAGTTACGAAGTTCGAGCGCGTGTGCGTTCCCTTGGATTATCCGTCGGGCATCATGAAACGGGCGCGTTGAACGCCATCACGGATGTGAAGGGCGTTGCCGTTGGCCATGTCACCTGCGTGGACGGAAACCGGACACGGACAGGTGCCACCGCCATCCTGCCCCATGCCGGCAATCTGTTTCAGGACAAGGTGCCGGCGGCACTGGCTGTTTTCAATGGTTTCGGCAAGTTCGCCGGATCGACGCAGATCGCCGAACTTGGCGAGATCGAAACGCCGATCCTGCTGACCAATACGCTGGCAGTCGGGCGCGCGATCGAGGCCATCAATCGCCACACGCTGGGGCAGGTGGGGAATGAACGGGTCGTCTCCGTCAATGCGGTGGTCGGCGAGACCAACGACTCGCGGCTCAATGACATCCGCGCGGCGCGTCCGGACGTGGAGGAAATGCTTCAGGCACTGTCTTGCGCCAAAACCGGTCCGGTGGAGGAGGGGGCCGTCGGTGCAGGAACCGGAACGGTTGCCTTCGGTCTCAAAGGCGGCATCGGCACCAGTTCGCGCATCCTGTCGGTCGCCGGGGTCCGTTATACGGTCGGCGTGCTCGTCCAGTCGAATTATGGTGGCCGGCTGCGCGTGGACGGGCGACCCTACGAGGCGGAAGGCCATGACAAGGATGGCTCGATCGTCATGGTCGTCGCAACCGATGCGCCGCTCTGCGCGCGCAACCTCAAACGTCTTGCCGAACGCTGTTTTGGCGGTCTTGCCCGCACGGGTGCTGCCCTCAGCAGCGGTTCCGGCGATTATGCGCTTGCCTTCTCCACGGCCGAGGAGGTGCGCCGCACGCCGGAGCGCCGCAAGGCGCTGGCCGCCTACCCGGTTCTCTCCAACGACGTCGTCTCACCCCTCTTTGAAGCCGTCATAGAGGCAAGCGAGGAGGCCATCCTCAACTCCTTGACGATGGCAACGACCACCCATGGCTACAATGCCGCAACCGGCAAGCCGTCGACCATTCAAGCGATTTCCCTCGACGCTCTCAAGCGCCTCTAATGCCTTCAATCGGAGTTTCCATGCCTGCCGCAACACCCCGCATCGTTTATCTCAATGGTGCCTTCCTGCCCGAAAACGAAGCGCATATCTCGATCTTCGATCGAGGTTTTCTCTTTGGCGACGGCATCTACGAGGTCACGGCGGTTCTCGATGGCAAGCTGATCGATAGTCCGCTGCACATGGCGCGCCTGGAGCGCAGCGTGCGGGAAATCGGCGGCACATTGCCCATTTCGACCGACGAGATCGTCGCGATCGAAAAGCGGCTCGTTGCGGAAAACGCGCTGACCGAGGGTGTCGTCTATCTCCAGTACACGCGCGGCGCCGAGGATCGCAATTTCCTCTATTCGGAAGACCTCGCGCCGACACTTCTTCTCTTCACCCAGGCAAAGACGCTCGAACATGTGGCGGCTGTCGAAAAGGGCCTGAAGGTCAAGATCGTTGCGGACCAGCGCTGGGAGCGCCGCGACATCAAGAGCGTCTGTCTCCTGCCGCAGGTTCTGGCCAAGCGCATCGCCAAGGCCGAGGGTTGCGACGAGGCGTGGATGGTCGAGGATGGCTATGTGACGGAGGGTGCGTCCTCGACGGCCTATATCATCACCCATGACGACAAGATCGTCACGCGCGGCAATGGTCACGCGACGCTGCCCGGCTGCACACGGCTTGCGATCCTCGATCTTGCCCGCGAGCAGGGCCTAACGATCGAGGAGCGTCCGTTCTCGGTGGACGAAGCCATGTCGGCGCAGGAAGCCTGCCTCACCAGTGCCTCGAACTTCATCGTGCCGATCACCTCGATCGACGGCAAGCCCGTCGGCGACGGCAAGGCCGGTCCGATGTTCAAGCGTTTGCGCACGCTCTATATGGAGAACGCCCGGCGCACTGCGGTTTGATGAGGCCTTAAGCGGAGGTCAGCACGTTCCAGGTGCGCTTGACGATCGGTCGCCGGTTTTCGCGCGAACGATAAAGCCGGATTTCGACATCGATATCCCAGTCAGGCTCTGCTGCCCTCACCAGCCGGCCATCGGAAAGCTCGGTGGCAACCAGGCTTTCCGGGATCCAGGAAAGCCCCCAGCCGGCCATGACCATGCCCTTCAGGCCGACCGACATGCTGCCGACGTGGACGCGGTTTTCCACCGGCAGCCGATCGGCCATCGCACCGGCGATCAACTGGCCGAAGAACGAGATCTTCTGATAGCTGACATGGGCAAAACCCGGCGCGATGCGGTGCCGGGGCTGCCCGTTCTCGTCCGGGGCACTCACCGGGATGATGGTTTCTGCGCCCAGCCGATGGTGCTCGAACTGCAGGCCGAGCAGCATCGGCACATGCGGGTTCTGATAGGTCAGCAGGAAATCGGAATCCCCGTCGATCAGAGAATTGAGGTTTTCCTCCATGCTGCCGGAATCGGGCCGCATATGCGAAACGATGGGGCCGAGCTTGGCATTGAGGTCGTTCAGCCAATCGGGAAAGAAGGTGAACGACAGCGTGTGCAGGGCCGTGAAGGTGATCGTGCGGGCGTTGTCGCCTTCCTCGTGCTGGAGATTGCGCCGTGCCTGATAGAGACCCTGAAGGGTCTGCTCGGCAATCGGCACAAAACGTTCGCCGGCATCGGTCAGCCGCGACGGATAGGTGGCGCGATCGATGAGGCTTGTGCCGACCCAGGCTTCCAGCTGCCGGATCCGGCGGCTGAAGGCCGACTGTGTGACGTGGCGCTCTTCCGCAGCCTTGGAAAAATTCAGCGTCTGGGCGAGGGCCAGGAAATCTTCAAGCCATTTGACTTCCACAGCAAACCTCACGGAAAAACGGACGGACGTTTTTCCTTGGTCCGAATAGCGGAAAAATGCAATCAGCCAGCGCGGCGATACTCGATCATGCGTGCCCGCGACAGGACGAGTTCGAGGCGATTATCCGACAGGAGATGGAGGCAGACACGCTTCGTCCAGGGACCGTCCCGCAGCGTGAACAGGAAACGACCGCCTCCAAGTGCTGCAAGTGGCATCCGATGACGGACGGGGCCGACACCCATCACCAAATCTCCGCCATCAATATCGAAACATGCGCCTTCCTCTGAACGCCATTGACCATCAAGAGAGGCGGGTACGCCCGTATCGACGGCCGGGTGGAGGCGGCGGGCGGCGTGACCGATCTCGCCGACAATGGCCTCGCCCTCCATCGCCAGCCGCAGAGGGGAGGAGGCGGAAAAGGTCGAAACGAAGCCGCCTTCATCCTCGTAAACGGTCTCATCAGCATCGAGCCAGGTCAGGGTGGAACCCTTGACCTCCAGCCAGAAGGGTCCCGTCTCCGGGACATAGAGACCATCCGCGAGCGACGCCGAGGGGAGGGGCAGGGGAAGGTTGAGCAGCGCGGCCATCGCCTCCTGGGCGATCTTGTTGCCGTTGGTGTCTTCCCGGTTCGACACGATGACGAAGCCGCTCTTGCTGTCGCGATCGATGAGGAAATAGCTCTTGTAGCCGGGATGCGAACCGCCATGGCCGGTGAATTCGCGACCGCCGAGCAGCGTGCGGCGAAGCCCAAGGCCATAACCGCTCTCTCTGCCGTCCGACAGCGGACGCGGCGCCGCCAGGCGATCGAGCATTCCGGTAAAGGGCGCTTCGTCGGAGAGCAGAAGGTGTAGCCAGTCGGCAAGGCTCTTTGCACTGCCCGTCATGCTGCCGGAGGCGGAGATATGCAGGCCGGCTGCGGAAAGCTGCCATTTCTCACCGTCATGCCAGTATCCCGGTACAAGACCTGCGACGGCATCATTCCACCCATCCGGCGCATCGAGGACGATTTCCTGTCCGCCTGCAGAGCGGATGAAGTCGCGAAAGAACAGCCCTTTCCGTTCAAGCGCCGCTTCGACGAGGCGGTAACCGGTGTTCGAGTAGGAGACCTCGGTGCCTGCCTCGTAATTGAGGCGCGTCTGGCGGGCGAGGAACTCCAGCAAAGGGCCGGCCTTCGTCTCTGTGTAGACGGAAAGCCCCAGCAGCGACAGGCATTCGCGCGTATCGGGAAGCCCGCCGCTCATGTCGAGCGCGCGGCCCACGGTAACGCTCGCCAGGGGTTCCTGAAGCTCCGGAAGATGCGCGCCGAGCGTATCATTCAGGGAGATCACGTCCGGATGCGACAGCACCATGGTGCAGAAGGCATGTTTGGTGACGGAGGCGTAACGCACCACGCTGTCGGCGCTGAACGGCGCCATGGTCGAAAGACTTTCGACGCCGCCGGCCTCAGTGAAACGGAGGCCGCTTTCATCAAAGCCGATCACGGCGCCGCCCGGCTGGTCAGCGCCCCAGCCGGCTGCGAATTTTTGCGCGACGGCTTGCGCCGCTTCCCAATGGGCCGTGATCGACATGCACTTCTCCAATAATCCCCCGAAATCCGGACCTGGGTCCGCCAGAACCTTAAGAAAGGTCAGGCCGGTTCTTCGAGTTCGACGCTCAGGCTTCTGAGTTCGCGTGTGTGCGGATGCTCGACCTGTCCGAGACGCAGATCCTCAGCCGTCACCTGCTCGACCATATGGCCATCGATCATGACGCCGACATGCGAGCAGAGATGCGCGATGACGCTGAGATTGTGGCTCACCATCACATAGGTCAGGTTCCGCTCAACCCTCAGATCCGCGAGAAGATTGAGGATTTCCGCCTGCACGGAGACGTCGAGCGCACTGGTCGGTTCGTCGAGCAGCAGCACCTGCGGATCGGCAATCAGGGCGCGGGCAATGGCCACGCGCTGGCGCTGGCCGCCGGAGAGCTGGTGCGGAAAGCGGAAACGCGCCGATTGCGGCAGGGCGACCGCGGACAGAACCTTGGCAATCCGGCTATCGATGTCCTTCATGCCATGGACAAGCGGCAGTTCCGACAGAATGCGGTCAATGGTCTGCCGCGGATGCAGCGAGCCGTACGGATCCTGGAACACCATCTGCACCTTGCGGAAAAATGCCGGCGGCCGTTTAAGCGGTGCCGCTTCTCCGGAAAATGCGATGCGTCCCGACCAGTCGGTGTTGAGGCCGGCCATGGCGCGCAGCACGGTCGACTTGCCGGAGCCGCTTTCGCCGACGATGCCGAAGCTCGTGCCCTGGGCGACCTGAAAAGTCACGCCCTTGACGACTTGCCTGTCGCCGAAACTGATGCTGAGGTTCTCGATCTCAATAGTCATTTCAGCCACTCCGGATCACGGGTGAGCACCGGCAGACGGTCCTTCGGATGAAGGAGCGACGGCATGCAGTTCAAAAGCCCCCGCGTATAGGGATGCTGCGCGGACAGGAGTTCGGAGGCTTTCACCTCCTCCATCACGCGCCCGGCATACATCACGGCAACCCGGTCGCAGAAATGCGAAACCAGCGGCAGGTCGTGGCTGATGAGCAGCAGGCCCATCCCGCGTTCCGAGACCAGTTCCTCGATCAGCCGCAGGATTTCTGCCTGAACGGTGGCGTCGAGGGCGCTGGTGGGCTCGTCCGCGATCAGCAGTTCCGGATCCGGTGCAAGCATCATCGCGATCATGACGCGCTGGCCCATGCCGCCGGATACCTGGTGCGGGTAGGAGGCCGCCACCTTTTTCGGATCGCGGATCTTCACCTGTTCCAGAAGCATGACCGCTGCTTCCGCCGCCTGTCGTTTGCTGCCGCCCTTGTGGGTACGCCAGGCTTCCGCCACCTGGCTGCCGATGGTCTTGACCGGGTTGAGCGAATATTTCGGATCCTGCAGGATGAAGCCCGCCCGCTTGCCGCGGATCTGGCGCATCTCTCTTTCGCTGGCGGACATGATGTCGATGCCGTCGAAGGTCAGGGCGTCCGCAGAAATGCGCGTCTGCTTCGGCAAAAGCTTCATCAGGGCGCGAGCGGTCAGGCTTTTGCCCGAGCCACTTTCGCCGACGATGCCGAGCTTTTCCGTGCCGAGCGTCAAGGAGACGCCCTTGACGGCAGGCGTGAAGCCGGTGCGGCTCTCAAAGCCGATATGGAGGTTCTGGATGTCGACGAGCACCGGCTTAGTTCCCCTTCGGATCGAGGACGTCGCGCAGTGCGTCGCCGAGGAAGTTGAAGGCCAGTGACACGAGCAGGATCGCAATGGCCGGGATCATCGGCACCCACCACTGCTCGAACATAAATCGCTTGGCGGTGGCAATCATCGCGCCCCATTCCGGCGAGGGCGGCTGCGCGCCCATGCCGAGAAAGCCGAGGGATGCCGCGGTGATGATGATCGAGCTCATGTCCAGCGTCACGCGCACGATCAGGCTCGGCGTGCAGAGCGGCGCGATGTGGCGGAAGATGATCCGCCAGGAGGATGCACCGGTCAGCCGATAGGCGGCAATAAAGTCGCTGCCGCGCACCGTCAGTGTTTCGGCACGCGCCATACGGGCATAAGGCGGCCATGCGGTGAGCGCGATGGCAAGGACTGCGCTTTCGATGCCGGGCTTCAATGCCGCGACGAAGGCGAGCGCCAGAACGAGGCGGGGAAAGGCCAGAAAGATATCTGTAAGGCGCATCAGGATCGTGTCGATGATGCCGCCGAAATAGCCGGCAATGCAGCCGATGGCGAGACCGAGCGGGGCAACGAGCACAACGACGGCGATGACCATGCCGAGCGTGACACGGGCGCCGTAGAGAATGCGGCTGTAGACATCGCGGCCGAGTTCATCCGTGCCCAGCCAATGCGCGGCACCGGGTGTCGCAAGCCGGTTTGCCAGGTCCTGCGTGGCGGGATTGTGGGTCGAAAGCACCGGCGCAAAGATCGCCATCAGCACGAAGATCGCAATGATGGTGAGCCCGATCATGCCGAGCGGATTGCCCTTGAGGTTCAGCCAGGCCCGGTAGCGGTTGCCCCAGGTGGCCTGCCGGCGCGAGGAGGGCATTTCGCTCAGCGCCCAGGTACGGAAAGCGGACGCCATTATTGCACCCTCGGATCGAGCAGACGGTAGAGAATGTCTGCAAACAGGTTGAGCCCGACATAGATCAGGCCGACGAGAAGGGTCGAGCCGATGACGGGGTTCATGTCGGCGTTCATCAGCGATGTCGTCAGATACTGCCCGATGCCCGGCCACGAGAAGACCGTTTCCGTGACGACGGCGCCTTCGAGCAGGCCGGCATAGGTGAGCGCCAGAACGGTGATGAGCTGGACGGCAACGGTCGGAAACGCATGGCTCCAGACGACCTTGAGGCCGGACAACCCCTTGGCGCGGGCGGTAATGACATATTCGCCCTTCAGCGCGTCGATCATGAAGGCGCGCGTCATCCGGGCAATATAGGCCATGGAGAAATAGGCAAGAATGATGACCGGCTGGGCCATATGCGCCAAGGCATCCCAAAAGGCGTCGAGATCGCCCGCAAACAGGGTATCGACGGACATCAGGCCGGTGACCGTCGGGATCATGCCGTCATAGATGATGTCCTGACGTCCAGGTCCCGGCGCGATGCCAAGGGCCGAATAGAAGATCAGAAGCGAGATCATCGACAGCATGAAGACCGGCACCGAATGACCTGCCAGGCACAGGACGCGGATTGCCTGATCGGTGAACGAGCCTTGCCGTACGGCCGCCCACACCCCGAGCGGAATGCCGACGAGCGTGGCCAGCAGCAGGGCTGCGGTGGCCAGTTCGAAGGTCGCCGGGAAGAAGCGGGCAATATCGGTCGCGACCGGGTTCTTGGTGAGCACCGACATGCCGAAATCGCCGTGCAGAAGCTGGCTGAGGTAATGCAGGAACTGCACCGGAAGGGGCTGGTCGAGCCCCATTTCGGCGCGGACACGCAGGATGACATCCTCCGGCGCATTGTCGCCGACGGCGGCAATGACCGGATCGACCGGCATGACCCGGCCGATGAGGAAGGTAAGAACCGTGAGGCCGAACAGCGTCAGGACGACGCTGCTCAGCATGGCGGAAAAGGACTTAAGACGGTTCTTCAAGCCTTTTTGGTCTCCAGATAGCTATTGCCTTCGGACAGAACGCCCAGACGGAAGCCTTCCACGCCGGTACGGCAAGCCGCGGTCTTGGTGGTCTGGAACATGATGGCGAACGGGCTGTTCTCCATGAATTCCCGCTGCAGCTCTTCGTAAAGAGCGATGCGCTTGGCCGGATCCTTCTCGTCGCGCGCGGCTTCGGCCTTGGCGGTCAGAGCGTCGTCCTTGAAGGAGGAGCGCCATGCGAAGGGCTTCTTCTTGGCGTTTTCCGAATTGTCCTTGTTGATGCAGAAGACTTCCGCATTCGAATTCGGGTCGAAGTAATCGGTCCCCCAGGCAGACAGCGCCATCTCATGCTGGCGCCCGCGCATCTTGGTGAGAACCTGGCGGTTTTCCGCCGATTGCAGCTTCACCCGGATGCCGATTTCGCCGAGATTGGCCTGGATGGCCTGCGCAAGGTCGGGATAGGGCTGGGCGGCATAATGATCGAGCGCAATGTCGAACCCGTCCGCGAGGCCGGCTTCCGCCATCAGCGCCTTGGCCTTGTCCACATCCCGCTTGTAGGGGATATCCTTCACCGTGCCCGGGAAGCCCAAAGGCTCCATGCTCTGGTGAACGACGTGGCTCAGCGGCACGATATTCTTCTGCATGCCTTCGTAATCGAGCGCCCACTTGACGGCCTTCCAGACCTGCGGCTTGGCAAGGTTCGGATGCGACTGATTGAGGGAGATCAGGACAAGCGACGCAATCTGCTTTTGAACGAGCGTGATGTCCTTGTCGTTCTGGGCCGCCTTCAACTGTTCGGTCGTCAGGTCACGCGCGATATCGACGTCACCCTTCTGCAGCATCAGAAGCTGGGAGGACGGATCAACCACGTGGCGGACGATGACGCGCTTCAGGTTGCCCTTGTAGGGACCATGCGGGTTGAGCTGCAGAGAAATGCTTTCGGACGCCTTCCACGCCTGCAGCATGAACGGACCGGAACCGGCGCTGTTCTTCTGCAGCCAGGCATTGCCGAGGTCGCCGTTGACCTCGTTCGCCAGCACCACCTTCTTTTCGACGATCGCGCCGATGTTTGCCGACAGGCAGAACAGCAGGAAGGAGATGGAGGTCGGATTTTCGGTGGTCAGCGTGACGGTCTTGGCATCCTTGGCAACGATCAGGGATTCGACATTCTCTGCCGTGAAGCCGAACTGGTTGATGATGAACGCCGGGCTCTTGTTCATCTTGATGGCGCGCTGCAGCGAGAAGGCAACGTCTTCCGCCGTGACATCCGCGCCGGAGGAGAACTTCTGGTCGGAGAGCTTGAAGGTGAAAACCTTGCTGTCGGCATCCGCTTCCCAGGAGGCTGCGACGACGGGGACGACCTGATCGGGATTGTCGTTACTGGCGCGCACCAGCTTCTGGTACATGTTGCTGATCATCTCGCCGCCGACGGCCTCAAAGCCCTCATGCGGATCAAGGCTCGTCATGTTGTCGAGCTGCTGGGCAACGACCAGGATATCCTTGGGCGTTGCCGCGAATGCCGTGTCCGCCAGTTGGATATAGGACAGGAAGGGCAGGGCAGCACTGCCGATCAGAAAATTGCGTCTGGATACCATTATGAAATTCCCCTTGAACGACCAGATGTTCGCAATCCCGGACTTTCCCGGACTTTGCTGAAAAATGATGCAAGCCTCATATCAGGCGTCTTTTCGAGCGACCAATTCCATTTTTCGAACGGGTTATGCGCGGTTTGCATTTGCGGCGGGTGCACCGGCTGCCTACTAACGTCCGCACACACCATGCGCGCAGAGGCTGTTTGACGTTATGCTCACCCCTCCAGTTCCCGTTTTCGATGGCCACAACGATGTACTTCTGCGCTTGAGACGCAGCGGTGGAGAGGATCCGGCGGAACGTTTTCTGGACGGCGAGGAGGCAGGCCACATCGACCTGCCACGGGCAAGGACGGGTGGTCTTGCCGGTGGGCTTTGCGCGATCTACGTGCCCTCGCCGGGCACGGCCAAGGCTGCGAATGGTGACTTCCCGACGCCGGATCAGCCCGATGCGCTCAATGAAACACTCGCCATGGCGCGCCTGCTGTTTGATATCGAGGCCCGCTCCCAGGGTGCCGTTACCCTATGCCGCAGCGCCGCCGACATCCGCCGGTCGATGGAGATCGGCAGTTTTGCCGCCGTCTTCCATATCGAGGGGGCCGAAGCGATCGCGGCGGATCTCGACGCGCTCTACGTTCTCCACCAGGCAGGCCTTCGCACGCTCGGCCCGGTCTGGAGCCGCCCGAACGTGTTCGCCTATGGCGTGCCCTTCCGGTATCCATCCTCGCCGGATATCGGCCCCGGCCTGACCGAGGCCGGCCGAGACCTTATCCGCGCCTGCAATGAACTGAAGATCATGATCGATCTGTCGCACATGAACGAAGCGGGTTTCTGGGAGATCGCCAAGATCTCCGACGCGCCGCTCGTTGCGTCCCATTCAAATGTCCATGCGCTCTGCCAGCACAGCCGCAACCTGACGGATCGCCAGCTCGATGCCATCAGGGACACGGGCGGCCTGGTCGGCATCAATTTCGGTGTTCTCTTCCTGCGCGATGACGGCATCAAGGACGCCAATACCAGTCTCGACCTGCTTGTGCGTCACGCCGCCTATGTGGCGGACCGCATCGGGATCGACCACGTGGCACTCGGCTCCGATTTCGACGGCACGACCATCCCGGCGGACATGAAGGACGTGACCGGCCTGCCGCGTCTGGTGGAAGCCCTCCGTCGCCACGGGTTTGGTGATCAGGAGCTGAAAAAGATCGCCCACGAGAACTGGATCTCCGTCCTCGAGCGCAGCTGGGGTGGGTGATTGCCATCATGTTCCGGAGGGCGATTGTCACCTTCTGGTTATGACACATTGGTTCGGCCCCTAATCACCCGGAAACATTGCCACCGCCCGGCACCAGCCGGCCGAGCCGCCCTTGATTTTCACCGGCAGGCAGGAGACGGTGAAGCCGCGGGCAGGGAGTTCTTCGAGTCTCGCCAGTTTCTCCATGTGCAGGAAGATGCCGTCGCGGCCGGCCTTGTGGCCTTCCCAGATCAAGCCTGCATTGCCGGTCGCGGCGAAGCGTTCGACGGTTTGATCTGAACCTGATCTGACCCCTTCAAACTGGACCATTTTTGGCTAGAGTTTTCCGGTGCATTTTCCTGGCTGGGAAAGGAACGGAAGAGGATGAAGGCATCGCA
>NZ_JAGIPH010000007.1 GCF_017877135.1 Neorhizobium galegae
TTGGCGCCGAGATTTCGCCCTGCTTCTTTTCTGAAGCGGGTTCAAGTTCATTAAGGGATTCGGGTTTTGAATTCTGTATGTGATAGCCAGAATGGTTATCACTGGCGTCTGTTTTTTGTGTTTTTAGCTGAAGTTCCAGATGGTTGAGCACCTCTTCGCGCAACAAAGCCATCTCGTTCAGGATTGCAGTGATGGTTTTGAGGTCGGCGCGGCGCGGCAGCCTCGACACAAGCGCGATATAATGGCTCTCGATCCGCTCCCAATTGCCGGCAGCCCCCTCCTCGATCGCTGCGGTGATGAGCTTGCGCACATCGCGACGGCAGATGGTGAGTTCCTCTTTGGCTAGGGAGAGCGCGCGCCGTTCAGCCGCTACCGATTGTGCAAGAAGTGCAAACTCTTCCGCGCGCAGCAGCAGCGGCGCCAGGCTGAAGCCAAAGGCCTGCTCGATATGGCCGCCGTCCTTGCGCCTGACATAGCGCTTGCCGTTCGGGCTATCGCGGCGATGGACAAGGCCCGCCTCGACCAGCGCCGCGAGATGGCGGCGAAGCGTCGTGCCGGCAATGCCATGGGCGCGCAGGCTCAGCTGTTCATTCGAGGGAAACACCACGAGCCCCCTCTCCTGCGACAGCTCGATGTCCGGGTAGAAGCTCAACAGCGCATTCAGCACCGCAAGGCTTCGATCCTGAAGCCCGAGCTTTTCGCGTGCTTCGGCAACATCGCGAAACAGTTTCCACTTGTCTGCCACTTTGCCGGCGCGGATGTCTTCGGCCTGCATCTGCTCTTTCACGAGCGCAAGCGAAACCCCACGCCGCCCAAAGGGCGTCGTCACTCCATGCGTCTGCATTGTCTTTCACCTTCAAACAGGCAAAAGAATCCAACCCGTCAAACAAACGGTTTCAAAGCTTGACAGCGATTCGTGGAAATGCGATTCTCACCTTGCTACAGATCGAGAGAGGCTTCCACGACGTCACAGTCGCTTGGGGGCCTTTTTCTTTTGCGGTTCAAGTCTCCTATGTCTTCATTTCCATGATCAGCCCGCTCACTCCGATCGGGCCGAACCTGCGATGTCTCTTGCGGCAAGCCTTCGTAAAGCCTGCCATTGTCAGCTGACAATGAGATCAGGCGTCCGAAGCGCCTTCATCCCGTTTTTCGAACTCTGCCACCAGCTGCGGCATCCGCTCAGCCATGAAGTCGGCAAAGGCCTGCGAGCGGATGGCAAGTTTTGCCCCCCTCCCCGTCCGCGACAGCGTACCAAGCACGATCCCCTTGCGGGTCTTTACCGCCTCATCGCTTGCCCTCATCTTCTGCTCGGGCGCCGCCTCATTGAGGGCTGCCCAGAGGCTGGCGAAACGGTCATTGCTGTCTGCGGTGCCAAATCCCTCCGCTCCGGTAATGGCTACAGCTTTACGCGCCGAAGCCTGAACCTTCAGACGGTCGGCGAGCGCCAGCCAGCGGGGCCGGCCGATCTTGGGCGCCGGGCCGATGGCCAGGATGATGTCATCCGGCACGGCCTGCGCCACCTGCAACAGCCGTGACACTTCCGGCTTGTCGACAGAAAGCGCCTGCGCAATCGTCTCACGATCAAAGCCGTGCTCGTCCATCCGCCGGGCAAACAGTGACCGTTCGATAAAGCTGAGATCGACGCGCTGGCCGTTTTCCTGGCCCTGCGCGAGGATCAGTTCCTGATCGCTCAGTTGGCGAATAACCGCCTTGACCTTCAGCCCCAGTTCGCCTGCGGCCCGCAAGCGGCGATGACCATAGGCCGCCTGATAGAGTTTGGCCTTTTCCGGATGTGGCCGAACGAGGATTGGCACCTGCTGGCCATTTTCACGGATGGATGCCTTTAACGCTTCGAGCGTCACGTCGACGGCGACCGGAATGCGATCCTGGATGAAGGCGGCCTCGACCTGCGCCGGATCGAGTTCCACCACGCGGTCACCCTGCGCAAGCGTTTCGCGCAACACCTTGGCAGCCGCGGCCTCTTCGTTCAGGCGGCCGAGAGACATGTTCATCGCCCGCACGGCACCAGCCGGACGATGGACCTGCTGCGGGTTCGCATCGGGCTTTTTCTGGTCGGTCGCGCCCACCATGCCCTTGAGAATATCGCGTCCCTTCATGCTCGTCCCCATGCCGCTCGGATCAGCTGTTCCACCTCTCCATTAACCCCGTCCATTGCCTCCACAGCACGATCATAGGTCTGGCGGTGCATGGTCTCTCGACCTGCCTCGTAGATCGTCTGCTTCGACAGGCCGGCATCGGAAACCGCGGTCGATTTGACCATCATGGAGGTCAAGACGCGCTCGTTGAACAGACTGCGCAGAAAGGCAACGATCTGGGCCTGCGGCCCGTCATTCGCCTCATAGCGCGTCACCAGATAGCGCATCCAGTCATACTGCAGATTGCCACCCGCTTCCTTGACGACCGCCAGAAGATCCGAGGTCATGGCGAGAAACTGGTTCATCGACGCAACATCCAGCATCTGCGGATGCACCGTGATCAAGACGGAAGTTGCCGCACAAAGCGCCGACAGCGTCAGGAAGCCGAGTGTCGGCGGGCAGTCGATCACCACGACGTCATAGTGATCATCCAGCAAGGAGAGCGCATTGCCGACGCGCATGAAGAACATGTCCGTATCAGTGCGCTCGTTATCGGCAAGCGCCCGCGGCGTGTCATGCTCGAACTCGTGAAGTTCCAGATTGCCGGGGATCAGATCGAGCCCGGCAAAATAGGTTTGCCGCACCACCTCCTCCACCGGACGCTGATGCTCGTCATACCGAATGGCGCCGTAGAGCGTCTCATTGTCGTTGACGTCGAACTCCGGCTGGAAACCGAGCATGGCCGACATCGAGGCCTGGGGATCAAGATCGACCGCCAGCACCCGGTAACCGCGCAGCGCCAGATATTGCGCCACGTGGATGGCGGTCGTCGTCTTGCCGGAACCACCCTTGAAATTGGTGACCGCAATGACCTGCAAATGATCGCCGGGACGCCGCCCCGGCAGATAGGACGGCTTGGTCTTGCCGAGATGCCGGCGGATGGCATTGATCTCTTCCAGGGAAAAGGTGCGGCGGCCGGAGGCCGATTTTTCCGAGGAGACCGTCTCCTCCTGGGCTGCCAGATGGCGCACGTAACTGTCGGTCACGCCGAGAAGGCGCGCGACTTCCGTGCTGCTGAAGCGCCGCAGATCCTTGCGGGCGTTCGGCGAGAAAAGCTTTTCGAACAGGATCTGCAACTGTCCGCTCAAAATGGCGGAATCATTGCCGATCGTTTCGTCGATCGAAAGCGTCTCAGGCTTTCTCATTTTGTCGGCAATTGCGTTGTTGTTCGGCATTCACGGAAAACCCGGTAAATTGGCGTGATTATCGCAAATAGGAACCGAGTCTGTCTTTCCGTCAAGCGGTTTTTGACCGCAACGCCGGATTTACCCAATTTATGCAGGAAATTCAGGGATTTGATTCCGTTGTCAGCTGACAATGCGGCTGAAGGCGCGGCAGAATCGGGCAGAAAACCGGTTTAGCCGAGAATCAGAAGGGCGGGAAGATCGCTCTCCCCGCCCCCAACAGTCGGATCAGGACGCTCCGCATAGCTCGCCTGCTATTCCTTCACCGCACCGGTCATCGAAGACACGTAGTAATCGACAAAGAACGAATAGAGGATGACCACCGGCAGCGATCCGAACAGGGCGCCGGCCATCAGCGAACCCCATTCAAAGATATCGCCACGCACCAGTTCCGTCAGAACGCCGACCGGCACCGTCTTGTTCTCGGACGACTGGATGAAGGTCAGCGCATAGATGAACTCGTTCCAGGACAGGGTGAAGGCAAAGATGCCCGCGGAGATCAGCCCCGGCACCGCCAGCGGCAGAATGATTTTCGACAGGATCTGCCAGCGGCTTGCCCCATCCACCAGCGCGCTTTCCTCCAGTTCGAACGGGATCGAACGGAAATACCCCATCAGCAGCCAGGTGCAGAAGGGGATCAGAAAGGTCGGATAGGTGAAGATCAGAGCCAGACGGGAATCATAGATGCCGATCTTGAAGACGATGAAGGCGAGCGGAATGAAGAGGATGGACGGCGGAACCAGGTATGCCAGAAAAATGAACAGGCCGACCGAGCGCGAGCCGGTAAAGCGGATGCGTTCGATTGCATAGGCACCGAACACCGATGCCACCAGCGACAGTGCGGTGGAGGCCGTGGCGACCAGCATCGTGTTCCACAGCCAGCCGGGGTAGGAGGTCTGGAACAGCAGGTAGTTTATGTGCTCCAGCGTCGCACCCACCACCCAGAACGGGCTGTAATTCTCGTAATCGGTCAGCTGCGCATTCGGCTTCACCGCGGTGATTGCCATCCAGTAGAAGGGAAACAGCAACACGAAGACGAAGACCGCCATGGGCAGGTAGACCGTCATCACCCGCCGCGGCAGCCGGTTGAGATAGGACATGCCCTGGCTGTCGTCCTGCAGGTCGGCATCGTTTGACGTCGATTTGGCGTTCATGGTCGTCTCCATCTCAATCCCCTCCACCCTGCTGCCATTTGCGCCTCTGCAGGCCGAAGAAAGAGAACAGGATCGCGGCAAGGAGGAAGGGGATCATGGCAACCGCTATGGCAGCCCCTTCGCCCAGCTGCCCGCCGGGAATGGCGCGCTGGAAGGAGAGGGTGGCCATCAGATGCGTCGCATTCACCGGTCCGCCCTTGGTCAGCACGTAGATCAGCTGAAAATCTGTGAAGGTGAACAGCACCGAAAAGGTCATCACCACGGCAATGATCGGCGTCAGCATCGGCAGGGTGACATGGCGGAAGCGCTGCCAGCTGCTCGCGCCATCCAGCGATGCGGCCTCCTGCAGCGATGCCGGTATCGTCTGGAGGCCGGCCAGCAGCGAGATCGCCACGAAGGGAATGCCGCGCCAGACATTGGCGGCAATGACCGATGCACGGGCAATGTTGGGATCGCCAAGGAAATTGATCGGCCGCTCGATCAGACCCATCTTGATCAGCGACCAGGACACGATGGAAAACTGCGCGTCGTAGATCCACCAGAAGGCGAGAGCGGACAATACTGTGGGCACCACCCAGGGCAAAAGCACGATGGCCCGGAAAAACGACTTGAACGGCAGATGCTCGTTCAGCAGCAGCGCCAGCCACAGGCCGAGTGCAAATTTCAGCACCGAGGCGACAAAGGTATAAACCACCGTATTGAAAACGGAGAGCCAGAACACCTTGTCATCCCAAAGGAAGGCGTAGTTTTCCAGCCCGATGAACACACCGTCGCGGCCGATAGTCGTGTCGGTAAAGCCCAGCCAGACACCGAGGCCAAGCGGGTAGGTGAGAAAGCAGACCAGGAAAACGGCCGAGGGCAGCATGAACAGGATGCCCAGCACATCGCGGTTGTTGCTGATGCGGGACCATAAAGAACGCTGCGGCGTGCCAGGATCCGTCGATGTCGTCATCGTCATCGTATGTCACTCCAGGAGGCGGATCGGAAACCGGAGCGCGCAAGGCTGAGCGCTCCGGCAAGGCGAACGTCAGACGCGGTAGTAGCGATTGGCGCGCTTTTCCGCCTGGGCAACGGCATCTTCCGGCGTTGCCGCACCTGTGACGGCCGAGGCGAACATGTCGACGAGCACATAGTCGGCCATGACGGCGGCAGAGGCATAACCGAGCGGGCCGGCATAGCCGTTCGGACGCAGCGTCTCGGACGCCTTGGCATAGGGCGCGTGGATCGGGTTTTCCGTCCAGATCGGATTGCTGGCGAAGGCCTTCAGCGGCTGGCAGCAATAGGCGCTGGAACCCTTGAGCCAGGCGTTCATCTGCTCGGCTTCCATCATGAACTTGATATAGGCCTTGGCCGCTTCCGGATATTTCGTATGCTTGAACAACAGCAGCGAACTGGTCTGGTGCAGTTCGATGCTCTTGCCGACCGGGCCGACGGGGAAGTTGGTGCTGCGCATGTCGGCAGCAATCTCGGCAAGCTTCGGATCGTTCTTGGCGGCGTAATAGATCGACACGCCATTCGCCGTCAGCGACACCTGGCCGGCGAGGAACGCCCGGTTGTTGTTGATGTCGAGCCAGCTTTCCGTGCCGGGGATGAAATTGGCGTAAAGCTCCTTGGCATATTTGATCGCGGCCAGCGTTTCCGGTGAATTGATCACCACCTTGCCGCCCTCGTCCACCATCTTGCCGCCGTGGCTCCACAGCAGCCAATGGGCATAATTGTTGCCGTCACCCACGGCCTTGCCGTGCGGGAAGCCAGCCGGCGTACCCTTGGCTTTCATCGCCTTTGCCAGTTCCAGGAAGCCGGCCGTGTCCTTCGGGAACTCGCTGAAGCCGGCCGCCTTCATATGGCTGTCGCGATAGACCACGGCATTGCCGATGGCGGTCAGCGGCATGGCGATGAACTTGCCCTGACGCGTCGCATAACCCTTCACGCCGTCGTAAAACCCGCCATACTTGCCGTCGAGATAGGTGCCGAGCTCCGTCAGGTCGACCAGCTTGTCGGGATACTGGTGGGCATCGTCGAACCAGCACATGACAAGATCCGGGCCGGAGCCGACATTGGCGGCAACAGCCGCCTTGGGGCGGATGTCCTCCCAGCTTTCCTTGTCGATGCGCACTTCGACGCCGGTTGCCTCGGTGAACTTCTTTGTGTTGGCGAGCCAGGCTTCCTCATCGCCCTTCACAAAGGGCGTCCAGCGCAAGAGACGAAGGCTTGCGCCCGCCTCAGGCTTGTAGCTCGGCTCGGCGGCAGCGGCCGTACGAATGCCCAGACCCGAAAGACCTGCGGCACCGGCAAGGCCGGCGGTACCGGCCAGAAAGCTTCTTCTTCTGATGGTCATGCTGTTCCTCCTCCAAATCCGGGACATTCCTGCTCGACATTCGCTGTCCCGACCGGCGAATGCGGGGATCGGCGCAGTGCAGATCCTCATCTCCCCGTGCCGACGGCTCCTCCCGGTCGGCGTGGGGCATTCTTGTCATGCGGAAATCCGCATGCCCGTCTGTTCGTCAAACAGGTGCACATGCGCCTGGTCGATCGCAATGGAGATGCTTTCGCCCGGCCGCACATCGATGCGTTCGCGAAAGACGCAGGTGACTTCCGCGCCGCCGAACCGGACAATGATCTGCGTCTCGTAACCCGTCGGCTCGATCACGACGACTTCGGCTTTGAAGCCGGTGCCGTTGAGGCTGATATATTCCGGCCGAAGGCCATAGACGAGATCGCGTCCGATCGCCTCGGGAAACGGGCGGGGCAGGGGCAGGCGCGTGCCATCGGCAGCCACAAGGATCTCGGGGTTTTCGGCGTCGATCCGGCCCTTGATCATGTTCATTGCCGGCGAACCGATGAAGCCTGCGACAAACAGATTGTTGGGATGATCGTAAAGTTGCAGCGGCGTGCCGATCTGCTCCACCCGTCCATCATGCATCACGACGATCTTGTCGGCCATGGTCATCGCCTCGATCTGGTCGTGCGTGACATAGACGGTCGTCGTCTTCAGCCGGTGATGCAATTCCTTGATCTCGGCGCGCATGGCAACCCGCAGCTTGGCATCGAGGTTGGAGAGCGGTTCGTCGAACAGGAACACCTGCGGATCGCGCACGATGGCGCGGCCCATCGCAACGCGCTGGCGCTGGCCACCCGACAGTTGGCGCGGATAGCGGTCCAAGAGTTTCGACAGTCCCAGAATGCCGGCCGCATAATTCACGCGGCTGTCGATATCGGCCTGCGGGGCCGAAGCCAGCATCAGCGAGAAAGCCATGTTCTTGGCCACCGTCATATGCGGGTAGAGCGCATAGTTCTGGAACACCATGGCGATGTCGCGCTCTTTCGGCGGCAGGCTGTTAACGGTGCGCCCGCCAATGCGGATTTCGCCGCCCGAAATGTTTTCCAGACCCGCCAGCATGCGCAGCAGCGTCGATTTCCCGCACCCGGACGGACCGACCAGGATGACGAACTCGCCATCCTCGATATCGATATTGACGCCCTTGATGACGGGAAAGGCGCCGAAGGACTTTTTCACCTCGGCAAATTGAACAGTGGCCATGCGTCTCCTCCCAGAGTGCAATCCAGAGTGCGGTTTGTCGTGACGGCACGTGATGACGGCAATCGTGCCCCCTTCTTGCCGTATGCCTCGCGATCGACACTCCATTCTGCCGATCGCTTATGTTTTTCAATCGGTTACAGTGCAGGCAGCGCCCTCCACAGCGCGCCTCACTGCTCACTCAAAGCCCTGCCTCTGCAGCGCTAAAGGTGCGTGTCCCCCTTAGCCTCGCCCGACAAAGGGCATCTTCGTTGCCATGACGGTCATGGTCAGCACATTTGCATTAAGCGGCAGGCTGGCCATGTAGACGACGGCATTGGCGATGTGGGTCGGGTCGATCGTCGGTTCGGCGGCAATGGTGCCGTTTGCCTGAACCACGCCAGTTGCGATCTTCTGCGTCATGTCGCTTGCCGCATTGCCGATATCGATCTGGCCGCAGGCGATGTCGAAATTTCGCCCGTCGAGCGCCGTGGATTTCGTGAGCCCCGTGATGGCGTGCTTGGTTGCCGTATAGGGCGCCGAATTCGGGCGCGGCGTTGTCGCTGAAATCGACCCGTTGTTGATGATGCGCCCGCCCTGCGGCGCCTGCGCCTTCATGAGGCGGAAGGCCTGCTGCGTGCACAGGAAGGCACCGGTCAGATTGGCGGCAAGGATGGCGCTCCACTGGTCGAAGGTGACCTCCTCCAACGGAACGCCCGGCACCGTGATCCCGGCATTATTGACCAGAAGATCCAGGCGGCCGAACTTTTCCGCAATGGCATCAAACAGCGCGCGCACGGATGCCGGATCGCCGACATCGGTGGCAATGGCATGAAACGAGCCGCCGGTCTCCTTCGACAGCACGTCGACCGCCTCTTCCAGCACGGCAAGACGCCGGCCGGAAATCACCACCGTATAACCTGTGGCCCCCAGCGCTTTTGCAATCGCGCGCCCCACGCCCGTGCCGCCGCCGGTCACCAGCGCAATCGAAGTTCTGTCCGTCACATCCGCCTGTGTCATGACAGAGATCCTCCGAGTTCGTCCTCGATATGGATGCGGATGATCTCGTCGAAGGTCGCTTCTGCGCGAAAGCCGAGCTGGGTGGCACGGCTGGCGTCAAAGCGCGTGGGCCAGCCCGCCACGATGCGGGCGATCACCGGATCCGGCTCGCGGCGGATCAGCGACACGGCCTTTTCACCGGCCACCCGTCGCAGTGCCTCGATCTCTTCTCCCACCAGCGCGGACAGGCCGGGCATGGTGAGGTTACGGCGCGGACCGATCGGAGCGGTCTCCATGCTTGCGGCATGCAGGAAGAAGCCGACGGCCGAGCGCGGGCTCGCAAACCAATGGCGCACATCCTCGCCAACCGGCAGCACGGCCTCCTTGCCCGACAAAGGCTCGCGCAGGATATTGGAGAAGAAGCCAGACGCCGCCTTGTTCGGCGTGCCGGGCCGCACGCAGATGGTCGGCAGTCGGATGCCAACCCCATCGAAAAAGCCGCGACGGGTATAGTCCGACAGCAGAAGCTCTGTGATTGCCTTCTGCGTGCCATAGCTGGTGAGTGGTGTGGTGAAAAACTCGTCGCCGATCGCATCCGGGAAGGGGGCCCCGAACACGGCAACGGATGATGCAAAGACGAGGCGAGGGGCATAAGGGGTGCGCTGGCCTTCGTGGCGGATGGCCTCGAAGAGCGCGCGTGTGCCATCAAGGTTCACCGCATAACCCTTGTCGAAATCCGCCTCCGCCTCACCCGACACGATTGCCGCCAGATGGAAGATCACATCCGGGCGTCCGGCAATCAGCGTCTCGGCGGTGCCGGGTGCCGCCAGATCCAGCGTCAGGCTTTTTGCAATCGACTGGAATGCAGGAGGTACCTGGGGCGCAAAGGCATCGGCAAGCGTCAGCCGCTCTATGTCCCGGCCGTTGAGCGCAGGGGAGGCGGCGAGTTTTTCGATCAGCTTGCGGCCCACCATACCGGCGGCCCCGATTACCAGAACATGCATGCGCGGCTTTCCTCCCTGCCTCTTGTCTTTCAATAGGCTGATGTCGCTGCGTGAAGCGACGTCAGGCGTTTTCCACCAATGGCCGGCGCTCCTCTGCCGCCATTGCCTTCGTCGTGTCGTAGATGCGCGTCAGATGCTGGCGAAAGGCCTCGGTCACACCGGCCCGGTCGCGCCTCTTCAAGGCATCCAGAATATCCGCGTGGTCGGCGTAACTGCTTTCAATCGCGCCCGGTTGCGCCATGGCATGGCGACGATGGTCCATCAGATAGCCGTAGAGATCGGTCACGAAATCGATCAGCAACGGATTGCCGCAGGCCCGGTAGATGGCCAGATGAAATTCGCGGTCGCAGATGAGAAACCGCATGGGATCGCCCGATAGCCGCCGCTGGGCTTCCAGAAGCGCCTCCAGGTGAGCGATCTCCTCATCGGAAATGGCATCCGCGGCATTGGCCACCACATCGAGTTCCACCAACAGGCGCGCGCCATGCACGGCATCGATGTCATAGCGATCAATGGCGCTGGAGGAAGCAATCGTCATCGGCAGATGGCTGAGATCCACATCCGCCACGCGGCTTCTGGTGCCCTGGGACACCTCGATAAAACCTTTGGCGGCGAGGATCTGGATGGCGCCGCGCACCGTCTCGCGGCTGACACTCAGCACATGCGCCAGTTCCCGTTCACCTGGCAGTTCATCCCCCTGGCGCAGCATGCCGGTCGCGATCAGCGTCGTCAGCTTGTCGGCCACGACGTCACGGGCCGTCTGACGGGTAATGGCCCGCCCTATATTGGGAACCTGGTTCAGAATGCCGCCGGTTTTCATAACCCGCCATCCACCAAAACGCCTGCCATGCCGCCGGTTAACGAAATCGTAACTGGTATGCTGGATGGACCACTGGACAAATTGATAGGCAACAGCCGACAAGCCGTCAACGCACAATCGTCGCTGCACTGCACAGAAAAACGCAACCGGAAGCCACAAAAACCCTAAACCGAAAGGGGAGGGGAGGGGAGAGGCGAGCAGCCGCGCTCACTGACGCAACGCCTTCAGCCAGCCAAGGCCCGCCACCGTGGACGTCGCCGGCCGGTACTCCGCACCGATCGGGCGATCATATCCCATGTCGTCGAGCAGCCTCAGCAGCGCGCGATAATCCAGATCGCCATGATCCGGCTCACGCCGGTCCGGCACGGATGCGATCTGGATATGGCCGATATGCGGCATCAGTCTTTCCAGCCGCGCCGGCAGATCACCCTCCATGATCTGCAGATGATAGCAGTCGAACATCAGCTTGACGTTGTCAGCTGCCAGCGTCTCGATCAGGTCGACAGCCTGCGCCGAACCGGTGAGAAAATAGCCCGGCGCATCGCGGGAGTTCAGCGGCTCGATGAGCAGCGTGATGTCGTGCGGGCGCGCAAGGTCGCTCGCATAGGCAAGGTTGGACAGGAACACGTCGCGCGCCTCTTCGCCACTCGCCTTGCCAGCCATGACATGCACATTTGGCGCGGCAATCGCGATCGCATAGGCAATCGCCTCGCGGATGGCGGCCCGCGCCTCGTCCTCGCGTCCGGGAATGGCCGAAAGCCCGTTATCGCCAAGCGCGACATTGCCCCGGCTGGTGTTGAGACCGAGCATGACAAGACCGGTGTCCGCAAGCGCCCCGCACACATCCTCGACCGGCACCGCATAAGGCCAATGGCATTCCACGGCCTCGAAGCCCGCGGCCTTGGCGGCGCGGATGGCATCCGGCAGCGCCAGATCGTCAAACAGAAAACCGAGATTTGCGGAAAACCTGGCCATGTCAGTCCCACTCCACATCAAAGGTGCGTACGATCTCGCCGATCTGGCTCTCATTCAGCAGGCGGGGGCTGAGGCCCCGCGTCAAAAGCGCAAGCTTTGCCGTCTCCTCCAGCTCTTCCATGGCATAGACGGCGGCTTCCAGATCCTTTGCGGCAACCACCGGCCCGTGATTGGCCAGCATCACGGCGCTGCGCTTGCCCGCAAGACCGCGGATTGCGTCTCCCGTCGCCGGATCGCCAGGAATGAAATAGGGAAGCAGCTTCACCTTGCCGAGCTTCATGATCGAATAGGCCGTGAGCGGCGGCAGCATGTTGTCCGGATCCACCTCCGGCAACAGGGAGAGTGCAACCGAATGACAGGAATGCAGATGCACCACGGCACCGGTTTTTGCCGGACGCGTTTCATAGAAGGCCGCATGCAGGGGCATTTCCTTCGTCGGCTTGTCGCCGCCGACCAGATGGCCGGCCGCATCGAACAGCGAAAGCCGCGCCGGGTCGAGCCATCCGAAGGAACTGCCCGTCGGCGTCACGAGAAGCCGGCCATCGGGGAGGCGTGCCGAGATATTGCCGGAGGAACCAGCAGTCAGGCCCCGCTCAAAGAGCGAGCGCGCCATGCGGCAGATATCCTCGCGCAGCCGTGCCTCTTCGCTCATTGTGTCTCCAGACGCTGCAGAGCCTCGGTGAAAAAGGCCGGGCCGCCAAAATTTCCGGATTTCAGCGCGAGTGCAACCGTCTTGCCGGAAATGTCGGCATAGGTCCAGGGCACGCCCGGCGCGATTTCGGCGCCAATGGTCAGCCGTGAGACACCGAGCGAGCGGGTTATCGCGCCTGCTGTTTCGCCACCGGCCACCACGAAGCGGTGGATGCCGAGATCAAGAGCCACACGCGCCAGCTCAGCCAGCGCATCCTCCACCAGAAGGCCGGCCTGCTCGACACCGAGCTTCTGCTGCGCCTGCCGCACTGCCTCTGGCTCGGCACTGGCATAGATCAGCTTCGGCTCGTCGGGTGTGCGGCTCTTCAGCCAGTCCACGGCCGCCGCTACGCCGTTTTCGGCGAGATCCAGGGGATCAAGCCGCAGGCAGGCGGCTGTCGGAAGATAATGCGCCACCTGGGTGCGGGTCATGGCCGAACAGCTTCCCGACAGAACGATCTCGCCCGTTCCGACAGACGGTCTTGCGCCGGCTTCCTCACCGCCGTCCAGCATGCCGCGCTCCCGATAAAGCCGGGGGAGGGGAGCTGCAAGCGCGCTCGCGCCCGTAATCAGCGGCATGTCGATCGAGGCGGTGGCGATGGTCAGCAGATCCTCGTCTTCGACGGCATCCACGATGATATGGGCGATCTGCCGGCCGTAGAGATCATTGAGCCGCGCCTTCAGCGCTTCCGGCCCGCGCGCCACATCCATGCGGCTCGCAAGGCCGACGGCGCCTTTCACCTGCGGCTGAAGAAGCCGCAGCAGGCTTGAATCGCGCATCGGCGTCAGCGGATGATCCTTCATAGGGCTCTCCGACAGCAATTGTTCGCCCACAAACAGATGACCCATGAAGACGCTGCGCCCGTTTTCGGGAAAGGCCGGGCAGTACAGGGTCTGCCCGGTGCCAAGATCCGCCATCAGCGCTTCGGCCACCGGCCCGATATTGCCGGTCGGCGTGCTGTCGAAGGTCGAGCAATATTTCCAGTAGAACCGCTCGGCACCGGCCGCTTTCAACCAGGAAAGGGCGGCACGGGCTTGCGCCACCGCATCCGCCACCGGCGCGGTTCGGCACTTGAGGGCGATTACCTCGAAAGCCGTCGTTTCCTCCGCGCGCGCAGGCTCCTCAGGCACACCGATGCGCAACGAGACCGGCAGGCCGCTGCGCGCCAGAAGCCCGGCCAGATCGGTTGCCCCGGTAAAATCATCGGCAATGGCCCCGAATAGAACACGCATGGCTCACTCCATTCCCGGCAGACGAACGCCGCTTCTGGCGGCGAGAACTTTTGCGACGGCCGCATCATCCTCAAGCCCGAGCCCTGCACCGGCGGCCTCCTGGAAGAGCGCAAGTGCGGCGGCGCTGAGCGGCGTTGTGCCGCCCTGCTGCCCGGCCTCCTGTGTCACGATCCCCAGATCCTTGACGAAGATATTGACCGCCGAGCGCGGCGTATAATCGCCATCGACGATATGCGGCCCGCGATTTTCAAACATCCACGACGACCCCGCAGAGACGGAGATCACGTCATGGACAGTCTTCAGATCAAGGCCTGCGCCCGCTGCAAGCGTGAGGGCTTCGGCCGTTGCGGCAATATGGACGCCGGCCAGAAGCTGGTTGATCATCTTGACCTTCGATCCGAGGCCAATCTCGGTACCCAGACGGAAAACCTTTGCAGACACGGCCTCGAGCGCGCGACCGGCCGCATCAAAAGCTGCGTCCGGGCCGGATGCCATGACGGTAATCTCACCAGTGAGCGCCTTCAAATGCCCGCCAGATACCGGCGCATCGATGACCTGCATGCCGGCGTCTAAAAGTTTCTGCGCAATCTCTTTGGTCGCCGAGGGGGCCATGGTGACGCAGAGCAGAAACACCGTGCCTGGCCGCGCCGTCGCCACAGCGCCCGTCTCTCCAAACAGCACCGCCTTTGCCTGGTCCGAATTGACGACGAAGACGAACACCACGTCGCTTTCGCCTCCCGCTGCCGGGCTTGCAAACGCCGCGCCGCCTTCTGCGGTAAAACGCGTGAGCACGTCCGGGCGAATATCGACGCCCTTCACTTCAAATCCGGCCCGCAGCAGTGAGAGAGCAGCCCCCCAGCCCATCGAACCGAGGCCGATCACGGTTGCCGTTTGAGAATGGGCCATAGGGTTCTCCGTCAGGACTGGCTTGCGATGGAAGAGTTGACTTGCGCGCCGGTATCGATACCGGTATCGGTAACGTAGAATGCCAGGACGTGTCCTGTCAATCGAGCAATTGCCTTTCCTATGGCCGCTGCATAGAGCTGAAACAGGGAGAGGGGCCGAGAAGCACACGCCGTGCAAGGACGTTTGACAGACGCGGACTTAAAGCCTGACCACAAGCCTCAACGCCGCCCGATCCCGATCCGGCATGCCAAGGACAGACACGTTCCATGCGAAGACCCACTCTTGAAGAAGTTGCGCTTGCCGCGGGCGTCAGCAAGATGACTGCCTCGCGCGCGCTGCGCGGTGCCGCCGACGTGTCGCAGGAAAGCATAGCCAAGGTGAAGCTTGCGGCCGAACAGCTGGGCTATGTCGGCAACCGGCTGGCGCTGTCGCTGTCGTCGCAGAATACCAACCTCGTCAGCGTCGTCGTGCCCAGCATGTCGAACATCGTCTTCCCGGAGGTTCTGTCCGGTATCACGGCGGGTCTTGAGGGGTCCGGCATGCAGGCGGTGTTCGGCATTTCCGATTACGACCCGGACAAGGAGCGCGATATCATCCGAAACATGCTGTCCTGGCGCCCCGCTGCCATCATCGTCACCGGCCTCGACCAGCCCGAAGAGACGGTGAGGCTGTTGAAGCAGGCCGACATCCCGGTCATCCAGATCATGGATCTCGACGGCACGCCGGTTGATTTCAATGTCGGCCTGTCGCACCACATGGCCGGCGAGGCGATGGCAAAGGCGCTGATCAAGGCGGGTCGCCGGCGGTTCGGCTATATCGGCAGCGCGCTCGACAAGGATTTGCGCGCCGGCAAGCGCAAGACCGGCTTTGCGCGAGCGCTTGCGGCTGAGGGTCTTCAGTTTCTGGCCGAAGAAACAGCGCCGGCCGGATCCTCTGCGGTTCTCGGCAAGGCGCTGACGAAACGGCTTGTCGAGAAGTGCGCCGATCTGGACTGTCTCTATTACTCCAATGACGACATGGCTGCCGGCGGTCTGTTTGCCTGCATGGAAATGCAGGTGAGCGTGCCGAGTAAGATCCTAATTGCCGGGTTCAACGGACTGGATCTCGCAAGCGCACTGCCGGTCAGCATCGCCACATCCCGCTCACCGCGCCGCGAGATGGGAGAAAGCGCCGCGCAACTGGCACTTGCGGCCCTTCGAAAGGGCAGGGACGGGCTTTCCCCGACGATCGAGTTTACGCCGGAGATCACCCTCGGGGAGGTCTAAACGCGCACTGGCCGCCTTCCCCTCCCCTCTTGCGAAGGGAAGGAGAGGGGAGGGGAGAACCTCAGGCGGTGCCGTCGACAATCACCAGCGGGCGCCCCTGCGTGCAGTTTTCCACACGCGCATCGACCCGGTAGACGTCGCGCAGCATGGCGGGCGTAATCACGTCCAACGTCGCGCCGCTCGCCAGAAGCTTGCCGCCGGAAATCACCAGCGTCTGCGAACAGTAACGAAGCGCATGGTTCAGATCGTGCAGGGCGATCAGCACCGCCATGCCTTCGGCCATCGCCAGACGCTTCATGAATTCCAGCACCTCAATCTGGCGAAACAGATCAAGCGCAGACGTCGGCTCATCCATCAGCAGCACTTCCGGCTTGCGCACCAGCGCCTGCGCAATCGCCACCAGCTGGCGCTGGCCGCCGGATAAGGCGCCGAGGTCGCGAAAGGCAAGGTCGGAAATGTGCAGAGCCGACAGAAGCCGGTCGATCTCGCTTAGGTCGCCATCCGCAACCCGCCAGCCGGACCCTTGCTTGGCCGCCAGCAGGATCGATTCGTAAACCGTCAGCACCGCATTGGCGCCGGTATCCTGCGGCATGTAGCAGATGGGCCGAAATCCTTCGCGCACATCCTCGACGGTCACGACACCCGCCCCCTTCAACAGGCCGGCAATACGCTTGAAGAGCGTCGATTTTCCCGCAGCGTTCGGCCCGATCAAGGCCGTCAGCGTGCCGCCCTTCAGCCAGTCGGTGGAGATCGCTTCAAAAACCTGCACCCGTCCGTAATGCGCGCCGACATCCTCGAGCTTCAGGGCTACCATGCGCGCCTCCTGTTGGTGAAGATCAGCGAAAAGAAGAAGGGGACACCGACAAGCGCGGTGATGACGCCGATCGGCAGGATGGCGCCAGGGATCAGCATTTTCGAGACGACCGAGGTGGCGGACAACAGAAGTGCGCCGCAGATGACGGAGCCCGGCAGGAAGAAGCGCTGGTCTTCGCCCACCACCATGCGGGCGATGTGCGGCCCGACGAGGCCGACAAAGCCGATCGTGCCGACAAAGGAAACCGGGATGGCGGCAAGCAGGCTCACCAGCATCATGGTTTCGAGCCGCAGGCCGCGCACGTTAACACCGAGGCTTGCCGCCTTGTCATCGCCGAGCCTCAACGCCGTCAGCGCCCAGGCGCGACGGGCAAACAGAGGCACGCAGATCACCAGCACGCCAAAGGTGACGGCAACCTTCATCCACGTCGCCTTGGTGAGGCTGCCCATGGTCCAGAACACGACGGCTGCCAGCGCCTGTTCGGAGGCCAGATATTGCAGCAGCGATAAAAGCGCATTGAAGGTGAAGACCAGCGCAATACCGAGCAGAACGATGGTTTCCACCGACACCCCACGCAGCGTCGAGACGCCATAGATGAACAGCGAGGCGAGCATGGCCATCAGGAAAGCATTGATCGGCACCATGAACTGGATGGCCGCCGGAAAGACAGCCACGCCCGCCACCAGGGCAAGCGCCGCACCAAAGCCGGCCGCAGCCGAAATGCCAAGCGTGAACGGGCTTGCGAGCGGATTGGCAAGGATCGTCTGCATCTGCGCGCCGGCCAGCGACAGGCAGGCCCCGACAGTCACCGCCATCAGCGCAATCGGCATGCGGATATCCCAGACGACGACGCGCAACTGGTTCGACACCGTGTCCGGCATGAAGATGGCGGAGAGAACTTCGCCCAGCGTATAGCGCGCCGGCCCAAGCCCGATATCGATCGAAATGCTGAGCGCCAGTGCCAGCGCAAGGCCGCTTAGAATAAGAATGCGGCGCGCGGCAAGAGCGCGGTAGCGACCGCGCCCCTCCACGATCGGCTGGTCCTGCAAAACGGCCACCATCAGTTCACGCCTTTGTCGAGGGAAACGAAATAGCCGGTCTTGTAGGTGACCGGCAGGAATTTCTCGTGGAAATCCCGGAACGTCTGCTCCGGGTCGAGATCGGCAAAAAGCTCCGGGTGGAACCACTTGGCAAATTGCTGGATCGGAACGAATTCATACGGCGCGCCATAGAACTGGTGCCAGACGGCATGGACTGCGCCGTTCTTGACAGCCTTCACCTCCGGAAAGGGCGTGCGCGTCATCAGGCTTGATAGCTTTACCCGCGCCGCCGCAAGGTCCGCACCGCGACCGACCGAGACGAACTGGTTGATGTCGCTTTCAGCCGCCCAGTTGGAACCGGTGACGATCACATGGTCCGGATCGGAGACGACAAGCTGCTCAGGGTTAAGGTCGCCGAACGTGGTGGTAATGATGCCGTTGGCAATATTGTCGCCACCCGCCTGATCGACCATCTTGCCGAAATTGTAAGGGCCGAATGTGCGGCAGCAGTTGTTCTCACCCGATATGCCGGGTGCGCGCTCGATGAAGACTTTCGGGCGTTTCAGGTCCTTCACGCCGGCCAGGCGATCGGTCACGCGGGCAATCTCGGCGCGGCGATAGGCCTTGAACGCCTCAGCCCGGTCGGTCGCGCCAAACAGCTTGCCCAGGATGTCGATGGATTTTTCCGTGTTCTTGTCCGGATCGAGCCGGAAATCGAGATAGACGACCTTGATGCCGGCCGCCGCCGCCTTGTCCTCGAACCCCGCTTCTTTGGCAATCTTTGCCGCTTCGAGATTGAGCGTGATCACATCCGGCTGCAGGGCAATGGCGCTTTCGAGATCGAAATCGCCTTGCGGCACATAGCCGAAGCGGGGCAGGTCGGCGATTGCCGGGAAATGCTCCACATAGGCGTCATAGCTATCGGGGTCCTTCTTCACCAGATCATCGCGCCAGCCGACGATGGTATCGAAAGTATGCTCCCCTTTCAGCGCCGCAATCACATGCACCTGGCGTGCTTCGCCGACGATGACACGTCGAGCCGGCAGCTCGACGTCTACCACACGACCGGCGGCGTCGGTGATTTCCGCCGCAAGGACGGGGCTCGCCAGAAACGGCAAAAGAGCGACAAGCGCTCGCGAAACTGCTGAAAACATGGGGAGTCTCTCCTTGGCAAAGGCATCCGGCAGGCTTGAACCTGCCGGATGCGGCCTCATCAGTTCTTGTCGTTCAACGACACGAAGTAACCGGTGTGGTAATCGACCGGCAGGAAGCGGGTGTGCAGTTCCTGGAAAGTCGCTTCCGGATCGAGATCGGCAAACAGGTCGGGATGAAGCCACTTGGCAATCTGCTGGATGGCGACGAACTGGTACGGGTTGTTGTAGAACTGGTGCCAGACCGCGTGGACATTGCCCTCCTTGACGGCCTTGATATCGGTAAAGGCCGGGCGCGCCATCAAGGCAGAGAGCTTCTTCTTTGCCAGCGCCTTGTCAGCGCCCGGGCCAACGCCCACCCATGCGCCACCCGGAACATAAAGCTCCCAGTTGGCGCCGGTCACGATCACCTGGTCCGGGTTGGACGCAATGATCTGCTCCGGGTTGACGGTCCCGAAGGTGCCGGGAATGATGCCGGTGGCGAGATTGATGCCGCCGGCCATCTCGACCATCTTGCCGAAATTCTCCGGGCCGAAGGACATGCAGCAATCATCGCTGTAGCCACCGGCGCGCTCCATGAACACGACGGGCTTCTTCAGGTCCTTGGCCTTTGCGATCACGTCGGTGACGCGGGCGATCTGCGCGTCGTGGAACCGAATGAATTCGTCCGCCTTCTGTTCCTTGCCGAACAGGGTTCCGATGAGACGCATGGACGGATCGGTATTTTCCAGCGATTTTTCCCGGAAATCGACGTAGACCAGCGGGATGCCGACCTTGGAGAGCTTCTCGATATAACCGCTCTCTTCTGTCGCCGACTTGGCATCGATGTTCATGATGATGACATCGGGCTTCAGCGTCACGGCCTGCTCGATATCGAACGTGCCGTCCTTCATGCCGCCGAAGGTCGGGATCTTTGCCATCTCGGGGAATTTCTTGAGGTAGATATTGTAGCCGTCGAGATCGGCCTTCTGGAAATCATCGCGCCAGCCGACGATGCGCTTGAACGGCGCGTCCGTATCCATGGCGCCGGTGAAATAGATCTGGCGGCCTTCGCCGAGGATCACCCGCTCGACAGGAACGCTGACCTCGACTTCACGCCCGGTAATGTCCTTGACCTTGATCTTTTCCCCCGCCTCAGCCACGCCTGCTGCAAACGTCAGCGACAGTGTCGCGGCCAGAACCGCCCCCGAAAACTTGAACACGATGGTCTCCATTTAGTCGTTTCCGGGCGCTTTTATGGTTTTATGACTTTTCTCGTCAAGAATTATCTTTTAGAAGAATTCCAAGCATTTACAGCCTGACGGACCGAATTCATGCAGCAGTTGGCAACGCAGACGAACTACAACCTCAAGGACGAGATCAAGGCCTACTGGTCGCAGCGGGCCGAAACATTCGATACGCAGCCCGGGCACGAGATCTTTTCCGAGAGCGAACGGGCGGCATGGCATGCGCTGATCCGGCGCCATCTTGGTGATGGAAAGGGTCGAAAGGCGCTTGACCTCGCATCCGGCACCGGCGTCGTTTCGCATCTCATGGATGATCTCGGCTTTTCCGTCACCGGCATGGACTGGGCCGAGCCGATGCTCGAGCGGGCGCGGGCGAAGGCCGAGGCACGCGGGCGCACAATCCGCTTCTTCCTGGGGGACGCGGAAAACACGCTGGAGCCCGACAATGCCTATGACGTCATTACCAACCGCCATCTGGTGTGGACGCTGGTCGATCCGAAAGCCGCCTTCCTCGAATGGCACCGTGTGCTGAAGCCCGGCGGGCGGCTGTTGATCGTCGACGGCGATTTCGTCAATCAAGGTCTTGTCGCGCGCCTTGCCGGCCGCGTTGCCGAGGCGCTGAAGACCTTCGGCATCGGCGCGCAACGCCCGCTGCATGGACCGGGCGCAAGCCTTGCCGAGACCCATCGCAGCATCCTGTCGCGGGTCTACTTTTCAAAGGGTGCGCGGGCCGAAGCAGTCGTGGAATTGCTGAAGGCCACAGGCTTCTCGTCGGTCACCGTGGATACCGACATGCGGGCGATCCATCGAGCGCAGAAGAAGAATTTTAGCTTCCTGAAGGGCCTCGAGCGGGCAACCCAGCATCGCTATGCCATTTGCGCCGTGAAATAAGAAAGACGAGGGCAGCCGAAAAAGCCGCCCTCATCCAGTCCCTGATCAGCCACCAAGGCCCAGAATTGCCGCCCCTATCAGGCCCGGCTCGATCTGGCATTCGGCCTTCACCACCAGCGGCCGCGCGAACTTGCGCAGGATGCGCGCCCGAACCGCATGATCGATGGCCTCGAGCAATTCCAGCGAATTGGACAGGCCGCCGCCGACCGGCATGATGGTGGCGCCGGTGACATTGGCAACCAGCGCCAGTGGCCCAGAGAGGATATCGACATACACATCGATGGTGCGCACGGCATCGGGATCCTGCCGTTGCCAGTCGGCGATGATCTCTTCGCTGGTCAGCATCTTGGCGTGGAGATGGGCGTGAAGCTTTTCCATGCCGCGCGCGCTGCACACCGCGTCGATGCATCCATCAAGGCCGCAGCCGCAGCGGAAGCGCGGCAGTTCAGCCGGTGGAGTACCGGCCTGCGTTGCGGCAACCGGCCCATGGCCCCATTCGCCGGCAAAGCCACCTTCGCTGTTGATCAGCTTGCCGTCGATCACCAGCCCGCCACCGACACCGGTGCCAAGAATGACGCCGAAGACGACGCGGTGGCCGCGCCCGGCGCCGATGCCGGCCTCTGCCAGCACAAAGCTGTCCGCGTCATTGGCGATCTTCACCGGAAGCCCAAGGGCAGTCTCAAGATCGTCCTGCAACAGCCGGCCGTGAATACACGGAACATTGGCCACCACCGCGCGGCGGCTGTCCGGATCAATGATGCCGGCAATGGACAGGGCAACACAGGACGGCTGTTCCGGCGCCTGGTCGATGACGGCGCGCATGGTGGCGACGAAGGCTGAAAAGTCATGAAGCGGCGTCGGCTGACGCGGCAGGGGGCGGATATCCTGGGCAGAAGTGGCAATTGCCCCCTTGATGGCTGTTCCGCCAATGTCGAAACACACGATCATGATACGAATACCGGCGACTTGGCGCCATGCACCGGCATGCCGCCGATCCAGGTGGAAAGGAGATTGAGCTTGTCATCCAGGAGGATGAAATCGGCATCGCGGCCCGCCATCAGCTGTCCTTTCGTGTCAGCGCCAATCGCCTCCGCCGGATAAAGAGAGGCCATGTTGAGCGCTTCGGCAAGCGGCAGGTTCAGCCTCTCGTGAACAAACCGGACGCAGGACATCATGTCGATATCGGCCCCAGCCAGCGTCCCGTCGGCCAGCGTCAGCCGCCCGTCGCGGCGATAGACCTGGCGGCCATTGAGGTTGAACCCTGTCTGATCGGTGCCGATCGTCGACATGGCGTCCGTGACGAGGAAGATCCTGGCCGGCCCCTGCTTGGCCCGCACCGCAACCCTCATCGAGACAGGGTCTACATGGAAGCCGTCGGCAATCAGGCCGCAGGACAGGCGCCTATCGGAAAGTGCCGCCCCCACCACGCCCGGTTCGCGATTGCCAAGCTGGCTCATGGCATTGAAGAGATGCGTGACCATCGAGGCGCCGGCATCCGCATAGGCAAGAACAGTTGCCGCACCAACATCCGTATGGCCAAGGCTTACCACATAGCCGGCAGCCTTCAGTGCGGCCACCTGCTGCGGCGTGACGTTTTCCGGGGCAATGGTGATCAGCGCCTTGCCGAACGAGCCCGCCGCCTCGACGAGAACGGCAAGGTCGGCCTCGGTCATCGGCCGGATCAGGGCAGGATCATGCGTGCCCTTGCGCGCGATGGAGAGATGCGGTCCTTCGAGATGCAGGCCGAGAAAACCGGGAATGCGGGCTTCGTGCGCTTTGCGGCCGGCGGAGAGGACCGTCGTGCGCAGCTCCACCGTGTCGGTGATCAGCGTCGCCAGCAAGGAGGTCGTGCCGAAACGCGCGTGCGCCGCGCAGATGGTCGCAATCCCGTCGGCAGTCGGCTGGTTGTTGAGCAGCACGCCGCCGCCGCCATTCACCTGCAGGTCGATGAAGCCGGCCGCGACCAGAGCGCCCTGCGCATCGATGCGGGGGAGGGAGGGCAAAGCAGCGTCCTCGGGAAGGATGGCCGCGATCTTGCCGCCCTCAACCACAAGCACATGCTTTTCCAGAAAGCGCTGACCATCAAAGATCCGGCCGCCCGTCACCATGATATCGCTTGGCATTTCGGTGGGCGGCGTGCCGGCAGGTGAAGACGACATGCTCATCGGGTTTCCGTTACCTTCTTCAGGGCCGCCGGCTTGTCGGGATTGAAGCCGCGCCGAAGCGAGAGGGTTTCGACCATGCCGTAATAGGGAATGATGAGGCAGAGCGCATCGGTCAGCGGATGCCCGGTTTCTACGACCGGCAGAGATTTCGGCCCATGCCCGAGGCTCGAGGTGAGGTAGATCGCCGCGTTCTTGTCGACAAGCTTTGAGGCGGTTTCGGCAACAGACGCTTCGGCCTTGTCACGCGCGGCAAAGGCGATGATCGGAAAATCAGCTGCCACCAGCGATACCGGCCCGTGCAGAACCTCGGCCGAGGAATAGGCTTCTGCATGCAGTTCGCAGGTTTCCTTGCATTTCAGCGCCGCTTCCGAGGCAATGGCCAGCGAGGGACCGCGACCGAGCATGTAGAGCGAATCGCAGGTGGCAAGCGGCGCGACCAGCTGGCTCCAGTCGAGCGACAGCGCCTTTTCGAAATACTGGGGAAGGTCCGACACCGCCTTTTGCAGGCCATCGTCTTTCTTCCAGGCCGCCAGGATGGCAAGGCCCGTGACGATCGAATTGACGAAGGATTTTGTCGCGGCAACGGCAATTTCCGGCCCGGCCTGAATGTCGATCGCCATGGTCGCCGCATCGGCAAGCGGCGAGGGCACTGTATTGGCAAGCGCAATCGTCAAGGCGCCGCCGGCTTTGGCGCTGCGGGCAAGCGAGACGATATCGGGGCTTGCCCCCGACTGAGAGACAGCGATGGCGGCTGCCCGCTCAAGCCGCAGCGGCGCATCGTAAATCGAGCTCAGCGACGGCCCGATGGAGGCGACCGGAATGCCGAGCTCCAGTTCGATGGCGTATTTGAGGAAATGCGCCGCATGGTCGGAGGATCCGCGCGCGATGGTGACAACGACGGCCGGATCCCGCTCGCGCAGGGCCGCGCCTGCCGCTTCAATGGCCCCCTGGCTCTTCACAAGAAGATCGGAAGCAACGGCCGGGATCTGGTTGATCTCCTGGCGCATGATGGAAGTCATGAAAAAGCCTTTCGAATTGGGCGTGGCGTCAGGCGCCGATGGTGAGTTCGGCGACGAGATCATAGGCGTCGCTGCGGTAAAGGGCGGTGGACACTTCCATCACGCGCCCGCTGTCGAGATAGGCGATGCGCTGGACAGACAGCGCTGCCGAACCGGGCGGAACTCCGAGAAGTTCGGTCTCTTCGTCCTTCAAGAGCACCGCGCAGATGCGCTGATTGGCCCGCACCGGCCGGATGTTGCGCTGGGCAAGCGCCTGGTAGAGCGAGTTTTCCACGACATCGGGATCGGGCAGCATGTCATCGGCAAGGCTGGTGCGCTCCAGCGCGATCGGCATGTCGTTGGCGGTGCGCAGGCGCGTGATGCGACAGACCCGGGCGGTGCCGGAAAGCCCGAGCGTCATGGTTTCCTCGGAGGTTGGATCGAAGATGCCGCGGTCGAGCCAGCGGGAGCCGGGCACCATGCCGCGCCGGCGCATGTCTTCCGAAAACGAGGTGAGCCGCGTCAGCGGCTGCTGCATGCGCGGCACCGGCTTGACGACAAAGGTGCCGGAACCACGCCGGCGCACCAGAAGCCCCTGATCCACAAGATCATCGATCGCCTTGCGCACCGTCACGCGCGAGATCGCCGCCTCATCGGCAATGTCCCGTTCTGCGGGGAGGGCATCGCCATGCTTCAGGCGACCGGACACCACGGCGTCTTCGATCATGTTCTTCAGCTTGAGATAAAGTGGACCGCCGCGCACGGCCTGGAGCTGCGCCAGCGGCAGAACCTCCTCCATTGCCATACCGATCCCCCATTGCGCTGGAAGCAGAGGATTGCAGCAGGCGAACCACCCCGCAAAGCCCGGCTTCCGTTTACCGTTTCGTAAGCGGGGACAATACCAACGCCATACCAAATCCGCAAATGGTTTTATTGGATATGTGAATTCCGTCTAATAACACCGGATTTCTCGTTGTTCTCCAGTGAAAACGACAGTTTTGGAATTTTTGTAACGGAACCGGTAGACGATTGGCATTTTTTTGGTATTGTTATCGCATTGACTGGACAGAATGACGGGGTGCAGCAACCACCAGATTTCCGAGATACCCTTTTACGCTGCCGGCTGCGCAACACGCGGCGAGCCATGAAAAGGAATTTCAGGAAATTTACCGAACGGCGTTTTTTGGTTGACGAAATCCGGCATCTGCCACAGGCTAAGAAAAATAATTACGAAAACAGGGAACAGGCCACAATGAAGGTCGCCATTATCGGGCTCGGATTCCGACTGGGCTATCTGGGACGCGCATTCAAGGATATCGACCCCGATTTCGAGATCGTCGGTTATGTCGATCCGGCGCCTGCCGGTCTGCCGCGCCTGACGGAGGCTGGCATCTCGCCGGGCAAGGCCTATGCCACCCCCGAGGAGTTGATTGCGTCCGAAAAATTCGATCTTCTGATGATCGGCTCGCCCAATCACCTGCATCTTGAACATATCCGCATCGGGCTTGAAGCGGGTCTTACCGTGTTCACCGAAAAGCCGATCGTCGTCTCGATCGAGGAAAGCTATGCGCTGGCCGCTCTCCTCAACACCTATGGCCATGACCGGCTGCTGGTCGGGCTCGTGCTGCGCTACTCGCCGCTTTACCGCGACCTTCGGGAAGCCCAGGCCAAGGGTCTCCTCGGCGATGTCGTCTCCATCGAGGCTTCCGAGCACATCGCGCCTTACCACGGCGCCTTCTTCATGCGCGACTGGCGCCGCTACGGCCGTTATGCCGGCGGCTTCATGCTGGAAAAGTGCTGCCACGACCTCGATCTCTATAACGGCGTCGTCGGCCAGCGTCCGCGTTTCGTCGCAAGCTTTGGCGGCCGCAAGAGCTTTGTGCCGGGCAACGCGCCGCAGAATTCCGGCGTCAACGATCTCGAAATCTACCACAAGAAGCCGAGCGGCTGGATGGGCTCCGACAAGGTGTTCGACAGCGACGGCGACATCATCGACTACCAGACTGCCATCGTCGAATACGAAGGCGGCGCCTCGATGACCTTCCACACCAATCTCAACGTGCCGGACGAATTCCGCCGTTTCTGCGTGATCGGTTCCAAGGGCATGGCGGAAGGCGATTTCGTTCGCGGCTTCCTCGACGTGCACGATGCCCACACCAGCGAAAAGCGCGTCGGCAACCGCTATCAGGCACCGTCTGCCACCTCGCACCATTACGGCGCCGACGAACAGATGGCAGCCGACGTCTTTGCCCATATCACGACCGGTGCGGCTCTGCCGGTTTCGGCGCTCGACGCCATCGAAGCCGGCATTCTGGCGCTGGCCATGGACGAGGCGCGGGCGAGCCGCAAGGTGGTCGATCTGGCTCCTGTCTGGGAGCGCTACGACACGCTGCTGCACGGTCAGCCCCTCAAGTCGAAGACCGCGTGAGGGAGTAACGCCATGCATGCCAGACGAAGCGCTGTCATCTTTGCCTGGCTGCTGCTGGCGCCGGCTCTCCTGTATGTGCTGACGATCGTTGCGTACCCGCTGGTCGATACCTTCATCCTCTCCTTCACCGATGCCTCGCTGAAGAAGGTGACGAACTGGGTCGGCTGGGAGAATTACGACAAGATCTTCAACGCCACCTTTGCCGAGGTCATCACGCGCACCTTCGTGTGGACCTTCTTCTCGGTGTCCATCAAGATGCTCATCGGCACGTTCGGCGCCTCCATGCTGAACGCTGCCGTGCCGGGACGCGCGCTGTTTCGCGTGCTGACCATGCCACCGTGGATCGTGCCCATGGCCATCGGCATCTTCATGTGGGGCTGGATGTATAACGGCCAGTTCGGCATGATTTCCGGCCTTCTGCAGCGTGCCGGCGTCGTCGATGGTCCGGTCGCCTTCCTCGCGCAGGGCTCCACCGCCTTCTGGGCCACCGTGATCACCGATGTGTGGATCGGCGTACCCATGGTGACGCTGTACATGCTGGCCGCCATGCAGTCGATCCCGCAGGATCTCTATGAGGCCGCCTGGACGGATGGGGCAGGGCGCTTCTACCGCTTCCGCCGCATCACGCTGCCGCTCCTCGTGCCGGCGATGATCACCATGTCGATGCTGTCGCTGATCTCGACCTTCAATTCCTTCGACATCATCTGGATCCTTACCCAGGGTGGCCCGAACGGTGAAACGACGACGATGATCATCGACACCTACCGTACCGCCATCGGCTCGAAGAAATACGGTGAGGGGGCAGCGCGCGCGGTGATGATCTGCATCTTCCTGTCGATCTTCTGCCTTTGCTATTTCCGCGTCACCAGCCGCCTGTCTGCCGGAGAGAAATGATGAAAGAGCCCCAGCAGCTGATCAATCGCTACAAGTGGTACGAGATCGTCGGCATCTATTGCGGCATCTTCGTCTTCCTGTCCTTTGTGCTGTCGCCCTTCGTCGAGGGCTTCCTGGTGTCGCTGAAGCCGCTCAGCCAGCTGTTTTCCTCGCCCTACCGGTTCATCCCGGAAAACGGCTCGTTTGCCGCTTACCGTACCATGTGGGAGAGCGTGCCGGGCTTTGGGCGGTATATCTTCAATTCCTTCTTCATTTCCTCGATCGTGACCGCGGTGGTGCTCGCCATGGTGGTGCCGGCGGCCTACGCCTTTGCCCGCTTCGAGTTCAAGGGCCGAGGCACGCTGCTCGGCGCCTTCCTCGCGGTCAACATGTTTTCGGGCGCGGTCCTCCTCATCCCGCTCTTTCGGCTGATGCGCAGCTTCGGCGTGCTCAATACCTATTTCGCCATGATTGTGCCGGGCGTCGCCTTTCTCATCCCGTCGGCCATCTGGCTGCTGCGCACCTATATCATGCGCATCCCGCGCGAGCTGGACGAGGCGGCCTATGTGGATGGGGCAAGCCATTTCTACACGCTGCGCCGCGTGATCCTGCCGATTGCCATGCCCGGCATCACAGTGGTCGCCATCACCACCTTCATCGGGTCCTATGCCCAACAGTTCATCTTCGCGCTGACCTTCAATGCGAAGTCCGAATACATGCCTTTGCCGGTTGGGCTTTACGCCTATTTCGGCCGCCAGGAAGTGATCTGGAACGAGTTGATGGCCGCAAGCTTCGTCGGCATTGCGCCTGCCATGATCGTCATCTTCTTCCTGCAACGCTATCTCGTCAGCGGTCTGACCGCCGGCGCGGTGAAACAATAAAACAACGACCACAGAGAATGGGAGCATGACCGTGAACATTTCTATCAAGACTGGGATCTATGCCGTAGCGCTTGCCGGCACCACGATGCTGAGCGCCATGGCGGCACATGCCGCCGACAAGGAAATCTCCTGGATCTATTGCGGCGACAAGATCGACCCGATCCATGAAAAGTACATCAAGGAATGGGAAGGCAAGAATGCCGGCTGGAAGGTCACGCCGGAAGTCGTCGGCTGGGCCCAGTGCCAGGACAAGGCAACGACGCTTGCCGCCGCCGGCACGCCGGTCGCCATGGCCTATGTCGGCTCGCGCACGCTGAAGGAATTTGCCCAGAACGACCTCATCGTTCCGGTGCCGATGACGGATGCCGAAAAGAAGAGCTATTATCCGAACATCGTCGATACCGTGACGTTCGAGGGCACCCAGTGGGGCGTGCCGGTCGCCTTCTCCACCAAGGCGCTCTACTGGAACAAGGACCTCTTCAAGCAGGCCGGTCTCGACCCGGAAAAGGCCCCGAAGACCTGGGCTGAAGAAATCGCCTTCGCCAAGCAGATCAAGGAAAAGACCGGCATTGCCGGTTACGGCCTGCCGGCCAAGACCTTTGACAACACCATGCACCAGTTCATGCACTGGGTGTACACGAACAACGGCAAGATCATCGACGGCGACAAGATCGTCGCCGACAGCCCGGAAGTTCTGGCCGCACTGCAGGCCTACAAGGACATCACGCCCTATTCCGTCGAAGGCGCCACCGCCTACGAACAGAACGAAATCCGCGCCATCTTCCTCGATGGCAAGGTCGGCATGATCCAGGCCGGCTCGGGTGCGGCAACGCGTCTGCAGGCCACCAAGATCAACTGGGGCATTGCACCGCTGCCGCTCGGCCCCTCGGCCAAAGGCGAGGGTACGCTCCTCATCACCGACAGCCTTGCCGTCTTCAAGGGCTCGGGCGTCGAAGACAAGGCGATCGAATTTGCAAAATTCATCACCTCCCCCGGTCCGCAGGGCGAATATGAATTGCAGGGGGGTGCCGGCCTGACCCCGCTTCGTCCCTCGCCGAAGGTCGATGAATTCGTCGCCAAGGACCCCTTCTGGAAGCCGCTCATCGACGGCATCAAGTTCGGTGGACCCGAGCCGCTGTTTACCGATTACAAGGGCTTCCAGAACGTCATCATCGAGATGGTCCAGTCGGTCGTGACCGGCAAGGCCGAACCTGCCGCTGCTCTGAAGAAGGCATCTGCCGACCTCGAGCAGTACAAGTAACAGCCTTCTCCATCAGGGATCGCGGCCATGCCGGTCGCGATCCTCATCCGCTTACCTTACCGCCGCGGCCGCTCGTTCCGGCGAACGGAGACTGAGACCCTTGGGACAGCTTTATCTCAACAACGTACAGAAGTTCTATGGTGACTTCGAGGTGCTGAAAAGCATCAAGCTGGAGGTGAAGGACGGCGAATTCGTCGTCTTCGTCGGTCCCTCCGGCTGCGGGAAATCAACGCTGCTGCGCATGATCGCCGGCCTCGATTCCACCTCGTCGGGCGATATCGTCATCGATGGCGAGCGGGTCAACGACAAGCCGCCGGTCGAACGCGGCATTGCCATGGTCTTCCAGTCCTATGCGCTTTATCCGCATATGACGGTGTTTGAAAACATCGCCTTTCCGTTGCGCGTAGAGGGGCTTCCCGAAGCCACGATCCGCGAAAAGGTCGGCGCGGTTGCCAAGATCCTGCAGCTGGAAAAGCGTCTTGAACAGAAGCCTGGCCTGCTGTCGGGTGGCCAGCGCCAGCGTGTCGCGATCGGCCGCGCCATCGTGCGCGAACCAAAGATCTTCCTGTTCGACGAGCCGCTGTCGAACCTCGACGCCGCCCTGCGATCGGACATGCGCATCGAATTGTCCAAGCTGCACGGCGACCTGAAGGCGACGATGATCTACGTCACCCACGACCAGGTGGAAGCCATGACCATGGCCGACCGCATCGTGGTGCTGAATGCCGGCCAGATCGCCCAGGTCGGAGCGCCGCTCGAGCTGTACCACAAGCCGCAGAACCTGTTCGTTGCCGGCTTCATCGGAAATCCCAAGATGAATTTTCTGCCGGTGCGCTGCGAAGCGGCCGGTCCTGAAGGCATCACCGTCTCCTATGACGGGCAGACCGTGACCATCCCGGTCGAACCTCGTGCCGATATCGTCGGGCGCATGCTGACGCTCGGCATTCGTCCGGAGCACACGACGCTGTCGGGCGGCGACCTCAATGTCACCGTCACCCCCTCGGTCATCGAGCGCCTCGGCATCAATACGGTCGCCTATGCCAGCCTGCCGACCGGCGAACCCTATTGCGCGCTCTTGTCCGGATCAGCCCCGATCGCGGTCAACACGCCGGCCACCACCGGCATCCGCATCGCCGATTGCCATCTGTTTGACGAGCAGGGTGAAGCCTTCGAACGGCGTATCGACTGGCGGACTGCGCATACCGAAGAGGCCGGAGCGGCTGCCTGAGGCAGGTCACGGCACCGGAAGAGCGAGGCGTCCGCAAACTCGGTGCGCCGCAGCGGAAAAGCCGGTTCACGATACAGGCGTGAGCCGGCAAAACCGAACTGCCACTATCGCGTTACTGGGGTTTGCGTCGGTCGCGCGACGGCATCGCGCACTGTCGTGACCAGCGTATCAAGTGCCGTAAACATCGCCTCTACCGCATAACCGGCGAGAAACGCGATGGTGAAGCTGTTGATGGTCGAGAGCGCGTGGGACGAGTCGATCAGTTGCGGCATGATAAAGCCGAGCGTCATCCCAAGGTTCATGCGCAGATAATATCCCGATTCCTCTCTCAGCACGAAGGTCTGGTTCGCCAGCCGTGTCAGGATGCTGCGCAGGATATAGGCGCAGGCCCCCAAAAGACCCACTACGACGTTGATGGCGTTGCGCACATGGACCTTGAACGGAGCTAGCAAATTCTGGTGTTCCGCGCTGAGAGTATTCTTCAAAATATCCGTCAATGCAAAGCATAGAATCGTTGCGATCAAAGACCCGACCGTGAACCACATCAGCTTCTTGATCAGACGGTTGACGCGCTTATAGATGTCCGCCTCTCTGGAGTCAGCATCATGCACGCTCTGTCCTTTCATCTGCCCTTCCATCAGCTCGGCAATTTCCAGCGAGAGTGGCGTGGCGGGGTAGATACGCGGCGCGAGCTTGTCGATCGCCTGTAACAGGGAAACCTCGACATCACTGATGGCCGTCGATGTGGGTGGCGCTACCATACCACGGGCCTTGGCAAGCGCTAAGGATGCGTCCTCGATAAGCTTTTCCGGCACCTCGATCGTTTTGGTGATGGAAGAGAAGCGCAGCATCCGCTCCAGATCGGCAACCATCTTGCTGATCTGGGAATTGTCCTGAAATGTAGCCTGCTGAACGTCAACCATATGCATGTCGCCCCCAACATCTAATGCAAATTGACGAATTTATTAAATGGTCGGCGACTTAAGGAGTCAACGCTTATCGGATTGCAGGATTTAAATTATTTATAGACCAAATCTGCTTGGAAGAACGGTCTGCTTCCAAGTTAGACTTCATGCAACTCATCTATAGGCCATTCACTGCTTCGGCAATGTCGCCTTATGCTTGGAGGGTGGCGACGCCGGAGCATTCGCGCCGCAGTCTAGCCGCGCCGTTACGGCATGTATCCCCCGCCATTCACCCAGAGAACCTGCCCCGTCATGAATCCACTTGCCGGCGACAGCAGAAATTCGATCGGGCCGACGATATCCTCCGGCAAAGCCAGCCGTTTCATCGGCGTCATGGCACGGTAGGCGTCGAGGGGAACGATCGACTGGCCGTCCTCATCGGACCGTCCAGTGCCGCCGCGCAGGAAGGCGGTATCGACGAGACCCGGCGCCACGACGTTGAAACGCACCTGAGGGGCGTTTTCCACCGCGAAGGTTTTGGTGAGCGCGATCACGCCGGCCTTGGAGGCCGAATAGGCGCCGTAACCCGGTCGGACATGCGCGGCAAGGCCGGAGGCGACATGGACCACCGTGCTCCCTTGCGCCATCATCGGCAGGACGGCTTTTGCCGCAAGGAAGACCCCGCGAAGATTGCCGGCGATGACCTCGTCAAAGTAATCCGCACCGGTCTGGGAAAGCGGCTGCAAGGCGCTGTTATAGCCCGCCAGATTGACGAAGCCGTCCACCTGGTCCCAGTGGTTGCCAAGTGCAGAAAAGGCCGTCGCGATCGAGCTTTCATCGCACACGTCGATGGCAATCGTTTTCGTGTCGAGTGCGTGGCGTGCAAGCGAGGAGGAGAGGTCGAGTACGGTCACGTCATCGCCCTTCTGCGCCAGATGAGCGATCAGCGCGCGGCCGATGCCGCCGGCACCGCCAAGCACGGCGATGCGGCGGCGCGTTGCCTTCTCAGTCATCGGTGTTCCTTTCAGGCCCAAGCGAGCGAAAGAAGTCCAGGATCTCCTCTTCGGAGACGACGTCGGCATATTTGGCATTCATGTCGAACAGGTTGGCTTCATGCGGCGCAGGATGGCGATCGCCGCAGGCCTCGCGCACGACGGTGGTGATGAAGCCGTGTGACATGGAATCGACACAGGAGGCTCGCACGCAGCCGCTGGTGGTCAGCCCCGTCAGCACCACATTGTCGATGCCCATCGCCGTCAGCGTCGAGGCAAGGGAGGTGCCGAAAAAAGCCGACGGATACTGCTTGGAGACGACGATTTCGTCGTCGCGCGGGACAAGACCCTGGGCGAAGACCGCGGTCTTCTGGCCCTGCACGAAAGAGGCAAGCGGCTTTGCCTTTTCAAAAAAGCGCCCGCCGTTCAGCCCGCCTTTCTGGTAGGTGACCTCCGTCAGGATCACCGGAATGCCCTGTTCATGGGCAACGGCGCGGATGCGCAGGGCAGAGGCGAGCGCCCCATCCACCCCGGCATAGAGAACGCAATCGGGATCGAAATAGGCTTCGGCGAAATCGATCAGCACCAGCGCCGGGCGCTTTCCGAACCCCGCCCGGTTGTCATAGGCGATCCTGTAGTTGTCATCGAGATCCTGGCTCATGCCTTGCTCCTTCAGATTTCCGCAAAGCGACGTTCAAACTCCCAGACATCCTCGAAGCCCAAAAGCTTGTTGAATTCTGCGAACGAGTAGAGGTCGATGTCGGGCGAGGTGATGCCGTTCACCTTCAAATCCTTGAAGGACTTGTCGAGGGCCGCGCCGACGCTCAGAAAGCCGAGCGCCGGGTGAATGGCAATCGCATAGCCGAGCTCTTTCAGCCGGTCGGCGGACAATAGGGGCGTGCGCCCGCCGTTCACCATATTGGCAAAGAGCGGCGCCTGGATGCGCTCGGCGACCGTCTTCATTTCCTCTTCGCTTTCGGGCGATTCCACGAAAACCACGTCTGCACCGGCTTCGCGATAGGCATCGGCACGGCGGATCGCTTCGTCAAGGCCGAGACTGGTTCGCGAATCGGTGCGCGCGACAATCAGGAAATCACGGCTGGAGCGGGCATCACTCGCAACCTTCACCTTGCGCACCATGTCTTCGAGCGGAATCACGCGGCGGTTTGGCGTGTGGCCGCATTTCTTGGGAAACTCCTGGTCTTCGATCTGAATGGCGGTCACGCCGGCATCCTCGTAGCCACGCACCGTATGGCGCACGTTGAGGAGGCCGCCATAGCCGGTATCGGCATCGGCAATCACCGGGGTCTTCGTCATTTTCACGATCTGGCCGATACGCTCGATCATGTCGCGATAGGTCGCAAGACCGGCATCGGGCAGGCCGAGATAGGAGGCGACCGTGCCATAGCCGGTGACATACAGCGCCTTGAAATCCTGGCGATCGGCGATCAGCGCCGAGATGAGATCAAATACGCCGGGCGCGAGAATAAAGTCCTTGGCCTCGAGGGCCTGCCTGAGACGAGGGTCCGCCATGGTTTTCCTTCCTATCTTCCTTGTGTTTTTAAGAATGTGTCAGTGCGCGGCGAGCAGCTGGCCATAAGAACTGAACCGATCCTCGATGCCGGTCGCCCGCAGCATCGCCCAGAAGGTCGCCTGATTGGAGGTGACAACCGGCACTCCGTAGCGCGCCTCCAGCGAGGCGATCAGCGGCAATGTGGGAAAATCGGTGCAGGTAATCAGGATCGCTTCGCTTCCCGGCACGAAACAATCGCCGACGTGGGCGGCGATCGCCTCGAGCGGCGTTTCTGCAATGCGGACATAGTCGGCAGGACCGGTCTCGCCGATGCCGAGACCAATCAGCCGCTCCACTGTAAAACCGTTATCCGCCAGAAACTCCGTTTCGTGGTGGTTCAGCGCGTCGTGATAGGGGGTTGCGACCGACAGGCGCTTCACGCCGAGCGTCTTCAGCGCATGGATAATCGCGGCCGAGGTCGTGATGGCGGTGACACCCGTCGTACTGGTCAGGCTCTCCGGCAGGCTTTCGACCGGATTGATCATCGATCCGGCCGTGCAGGCATAGGCGATCGCATCGACGCGGGCCTGCGCCAGGAGGGCGAAAACGCCTTCCAGATCCCGCATCAGTCCGGCCTTGCCCTCAACCGATGTGGTATCCTTATGCAGCGGCATGCGATGGGTATGGAAGGTCACGCCTTCGGGCATCATGCGCTGCCATTCCGCCTCGTTCACGGTGTTCGTGGGCGGCGTGATCAGGCCAAGCTTGGCGCGGCTCGAATAGACGGATTTGTGTCGCTCAGGCATGGCCTCTCCTAAATGTCATAATAAACTGATTACAAACTATGGACTTTGTCCATACCTTTGTGAAAATAGGCGCGGTTCGTCCCCATCTCCCTGCAGGATGGGCGGTATTTCCGGGGCCGAATTTGTTATAGTGAAGAGAACTTGAACACCGCCTGGGCTTGGCGCCAAACGAAAGTGCTGCATGACGACCAAAGAGGATGACCTCGTCGAGGACCGCCCCCATGACGGCTTGCCACGCTATGCGCAGATCCAGAAGATCCTCGAGGATCGTCTGGCAGCGGGCATCTATCCCGTAGGGTCGCTGCTGCCGCCGGAGCTGGAACTGGCCGTCGAATTCAACAGCAGCCGCACCACCATTCGCGAGGCCTTGCGGTACCTGCGCGAACGCGGTTACGTCGAACGCCGGCAGGGCATCGGCACGCGGGTGATCTCCGATACGTCGCGGGCGACCTTCTACCAGTCCTTCGGGTCGCTTGAAGAACTGTTCCAGGTGGCGGTCGAGACCTATTACGTGGTCATGGACGTGACGACCGTCACGCTCGACAGCGAGCTTGCAGAGCTGGTCGGCGGCCTTGCCGGCGAGGAATGGATCCTCATCAATGGCGTGCGCTGGACGGAACCGGGCGGCAAGCCGATCTGCTATATTCAAAGCTATGTGCCCAAGCGCTTCGAACACGTGGTGGCGCAGTTTGCCGATCACCAGGGCCCCTTCTTCGCGCTGCTCGAGCGCTATTCCGAGGGACCGATCGAGGAAGCGGTGCAGGAGATCCGCGCCCTTCCCATGCCGGTCGAGTTCACCCGGCAACTGGGGTTGAAGCCGGGCTCGTGGTCGCTCCAGCTGCTGCGCCGCTACATGACCCAGAGCGGCGTGCTGATCGCCTCTTTCAACTGGCACCCGGCCGACCAGATGGCCTACCGGATGCGCATCCATCGCAGCAAGGAAATGACGGGGGAGTGAATTTTGCTCCCTCTGTCGCACCGCCCGGCGAGCGTTAGAAGCCTGCAGGAGTGAGCCGGATCGGCCGGACTGCTGGCTTGTGCCCGGGCGTATCGTGACGACATTTCGAGAGGCGTCGTGCATCAGGCGACAAACTCCGGCCGGTAGCCACCGCTGGCATCACCGCGGATCCGCATGCCGGAATAATGCCTGAGATGCGCCGGCACCAGAAGGTCGTCGCGCGACGCTGCCTGATCGAGCAGCACATGCCGCGTGGCGATGGCCGCCTGCGGGTCGCTGCAGAAGCGGCTTGTCCAATCCGGATGAAACACCTGGACGGGGGTATGAATGGCATCGGCGCAGAAGATCGCCCGCCGATCCTGGTGGCAGAGGCAAAGGCCGAGCTGCCCGCGGGTGTGACCGGGCAGCGCCATCAGATCGAGCCCGCCTGAAACGGTAAACCCGTCATCAACGAATTCCGCCTGTCCGGCGTCCACCACCGGCTGCACGCTGTCGATGAACGAGCCGTGGTTATGGGTGCCCGGCGCGCTCTCTTCCTGATCCCGCCACAGGTCGAATTCGGCGCGGCCGATCAGATAGCGCGCTCTCGGGAAGGTCGGCACCCAGCGCCCGTCGACAAGCTTTGTATTCCAGCCCACATGGTCGGCATGCAGATGCGTGCAGAGCACGATGTCGATATCCTCGGCCCGAAGACCGGCCGATGCCAGACGCTCAAGATAGCCCGACGCCGCCCGCTGGTGCCAGTCGGCTCGGCGCGGGCGCGGCTTGTGCTCGCCGATGCAGGTGTCGATCAGAATGTTGAGCCCGGCCGTTTGCAAAAGATGACTGTGCACGCCAAGCAGGATCGATCCCGTATCGAAATCCACGTGATGGGGCGCCAGAACCGTTTGCAGCGGCCGCAGCATCTCCACGTCACGGCCCGGGAACAGCAGATCTATCGGCAAAGCGAAGGGATCGAGATCGGCAAGCGTGCGGATGCGGGCCGGGCCGAAGGCAAACATGGGACCTCACTTCCACGAAAGGGGGTTTGTCACCGGGTTCGACCGGCGACCGCCGCAGCGTACAACACGCGGGCGGCAAGCCCGCCGGTGAGACGGCATGCCGCGGCCGGTCATTCGCCCGCCATCCCCATGCGGGGCATCATGCGCGGCGCGCGCGCGATGATCGTCGTCTTCATTTCGGTAAACATCGCCTGCGAGCCCTTGGCGCCCTCGCGACCGAGCCCTGACTGCTTGTAACCACCAAAGCCCGTGCGCAGATCCCGAACGATCGGGGTGTTGACGAGAACGGTTCCGGTGCGAAGCGCCGACGCCGTCCGCATGGCGCGCTCCAGATTGCCGGTCCACACATAACCGACGAGACCGAACTCGCTCTCATTGGCCTTGGTGATCACCTCCTCTTCCTCGTCAAAGACCTGAAGGGCGGCGAAAGGCCCAAAAATTTCTTCGCGGCAGATGGCGATGTCGTTTGACGGGGCCAGCATCGCGGTCGGCTCGAAGAAATAGCCGGCGTTCACGTTGCTATAGCGATGGCCACCACAGAGCAGGCTTGCTCCTTCCGCGATGCCGCTCTCGGCATAGCGTGCCATCCGCTCGCGCTGCGCCTGGTTGATCATCGGGCCGATCTCGGTGCCGTCCACCAGCGGGTCGCCGATCTTCAAGGCCTTGGTGCGACGGGTAAAGCTGTCGATAAAGCGGTCGGCGATCTTGCGCTCGACAAAAATGCGGCTGCCGGCCAGGCACATCTGGCCATTGTTCATGAAGGAACTCATCATCGCCGCATCAAGCGCCTGGTCGAAATCGGCATCGGCAAAAACGATATTGGCCGATTTCCCGCCAAGCTCCATGGCCGAACCTTTAATGCCCTTGGCGAGCGAGCCGAGGATCGCAGCCCCGGTGACCGTGCCGCCGGTAAAGGACGCCATGTCGATGCCCGGATGGGATACGAGCGCAGTGCCGGTCACCTGACCACGGCCGTTGACGAGGTTGACCACGCCCTTCGGCAGGATGCCCTCGATCAGTTCCACCACGCGGGTCACGGTAAGCGGTGTCAGTTCCGAGGGCTTGACCACGCAGCTATTGCCGAAGGCGAGCGCACCGGCCATCTTCATCGCGGTGAGCCCAAGCGGCATGTTCCACGGACCGATGAGCGCGCAGACGCCGATCGGCTCATAGGTCACCATGCTCATCAGCCCGGGCTCCTGGGTAAACACCTCGCCACCCGACTGGTTGATGTATTCGGCGAAGAACCGGAAATTATAGGCCGCGCGCGGAATATGGACGTGGCGCGTCTGGCTGAGCGGAATGCCGGTGTTGATCGTCTCCAGCACGGCCAGTTCGTCGGCATGGGCAAGGATGACATCATGGATGGCAAGCAGGGCTTTCTGCCGTTCGGCAACGGTTGCGCGTCCCCAGGGCCCTGCATCGAACGCCTGTCGGGCCGCGACCACGGCCCGGTCCACCTCATAGGCGCTCGATTCGCAGAGTGTCGCGACCCTCTGCTCGGTCGTCGGATCGATGACCGCAATCTCGGCTGCGCCCGACGGATCGCTGAACTGACCGGCCACATAGCCGCGGATCACGAGGGGGCTTCGGTTCAATTCGTCGCGTCGGTGCTGCACTGGCTGTCCCTCAAGCGCTTTTGCGCAATTATTTCTTAGCGGTTGGGGCCGCGGTTCGTGTCCCGCGGCTTCGGCTTGGTCGAAAGAATGTGGCCGGACATGGCAGCGGCCGCCCATTCGCTGTTGCGGGCGCTGAGCGCGGCGTGGATGTCGCGGTGCTGGCGATTGGAGCGCACGACATCGACGCGCTGGTCCATGACGAACTGCTTGACGAGAATGAGCGGAAGCGCTGCGGCAGGCGCCGTCAATCGCTTCAACTGTGCCGAACGGGTCGCATCGATGATGGCGCCGTGAAACTCGGTGTTGAGCGCCAGGAACCGCTCGGCGACCACGCTGCTCGTGTCCGTCTCGATCTCGGCCATGGCGTCGATCAGATGCTGCAGGCGGGCAAGCTCGGCCGGCGTGATCTTCTGCGCGGCAATGGACGCGGCATACGCCTCGTGCTGCGCACGAATGTCGAAGATGATCGACACTTCCTCGGGCGAGAAATTCGTCACGAAACGGTGGCGGTTGCTGACGGTCGCCAGCCCCTCGGTGGCAAGCCGGCGCAAGGCCTCGCGCACCGGCGTGCGGCTGGTGCCGGTCATGGCCGCCAGCATTTCCTCCGGAAGATGATCGCCCGGCTTCAGTTCGCCGCGCAGGATCGCCCGACGAATGCCCTGATAGGCCTTTTCGACCGGTCGCTGCAGATCGGCATCATCCTGATCGCTGCTCTCCGGCTGGCCGGCCAGATCATCTTCCGAAGTCTCATTCATCGCGTTTTCACCTCGATATGGTCGGCATGGTTGTCCATGTACCAGGCCGCGATCTCCTCGCGGGTGGTAAACCATACATCATCGAACTGCTTGGCGTAGCGAATGAAGTCCCGCAGCGCCCGAATGCGGTACGGTTGCCCGATCACATGCGGATGCAGTCCGATATTCATGAACTTGCCGGTCATCGCGCTCTCGGCATACAGCCAGTCGAACTGTTCCTTGAACATCTGAAGACCACCTTCGGCCCCGAGCCCCTGGCGCAGGAAGCTGAAGTCGTTGACTTCGGACGTATAGGAGACAGACACCATCGGCTTGCCGCTGCGGGTCTGCACCATGTAGGGCTGGTCATCGTTGAGGAGGTCGCAGATATAGATCAGGCCCTCTTCGGCAAGGATGTCGATGGTATTGAGCGTCGAGCGCAGGGAACTGGAGAGCCAGCCCTTGGCCTTGAAGCCGCAGAACTCCTCATAGACCTTGAGGGTGGCGCGAATGACCTCGCGCTCCTTGTCCTCATCGAACATGTTGTCGGTCAGGAGCTCGCTCTGCACATAGTTATGGGCTACGATCTCCCAGCCGCGGTCCAGCGCAGCCTGAACGACCTGCGGCCGTTCCAGCGCCATCTTGGCATTGATGGTGCAGCTGGACGGCACGCCTTCTGCGTCGAAAATGTCGAACATGCGCCAGACGCCGACGCGCTGACCGTATTCCCGCCAGGTATAATTGGCATTGTCATAGACATTGCCGGGAAGATCGCCGCCGACAATGCTCGGGCCGCCGGGATAGTAAGGCTTCGGCGTATCGCGGACCGGATCCCAGTATTCGAAATTGGTGGTGAGGATGACCGCAAGGCGCTTGCCGTTCGGCCATTTCAAGGGCTTGCGCTCGCTGATCGGAATGAAGTCGTAATGCATGGCTTTTCTCGACTGGTTCAATGATGGGACAGGAGCGAGCCAAAGCCCTGCACCTTGTCGTCAATGCCGTTCTGACGCAGCGCATACCAGTAGGTTGCGGTGTTGATGGCGATCACCGGCTTGTCGAGCCAGAATTCAGCAAGGCCCGCAACACGCGCCATAGCCAGATTGGTACCGACCTGCACGATCGCTTCCACACTGGAATCATTGACCTCGTTGATGCTGTCGCGCAGTTCGGCTTCGCTGACATGGGCGATCAGCATCGGGCTTTCGCAGCGCAGGCCCTTGAGATGCACCACCTCGTAGCCGCAATCGGCAAAGAACTTGACCACCTGGGCGTCGCCGACCGGCATATAGGGGGTAACGACGCCGATGCGCTTGATATCGCCGTATTTGGCCAGCGCCGCCTGGCACGCGTCCGAGCCCATGGTCACCTTCACGCCGGCGCGCTCCTCCACGCGCTTTTGCAGCTGTGCGGAACCGTCGAGACCGTCCCAAAAGGTTTCCGCCGACATGCCCATCACCAGATGGTCCGGGCGGCAGGTCATGACCGAATCGATCGACTCCATGATCGCGCCGCGGATATTGTCGATGAGCTTGAGAAAATCCTCGTCGCTATGGACCGGATCGTCCGGGATGGTGATGCGCGAGAAATGGTTGGTCACACCAACCGGGCTCATGCGGTCGAATTCGGGCTGCACGGATGTATTGGTCGAAGGCGCAATGACGCCGAATTTCTTGCGATAACCGAGGCTGTCCACCATGTCTTTATGTCCTTTGTTCAAAATTGCTGTGTGAATTCAGGCAACGTTTTCCAGCTCGCGCAGCGACTGGATCATCGACGAGCGCATCAGGTAGGCCTTGTGCTTTTTCGGATCGTCGACGATGCGGCGCAGTTCATCGTGGTAGGCTGCGCGGGCAGCCGGATCATTTTCCGCCATCATCTTGCGATTGCGCAGAGACTGTTCCTGGACGGTCTCGATCGCCACCTTCCGGCGCTGGCGATTGTAGCGCTCGGTAATGTCGAGCGGTGCGCGGCCATGCCAGACTTCGGCCAGCTTGTCGCAGAGGTTCACGGCGTCGTGGATGCCGCCATTCATGCCCATGCCGCCGAGCGGATTGTTGAGATGGGCCGCATCGCCGGCCAGGAAAATACGACCTGCGACATAGGTGGCGGCGACGCGCTGATGCACCCGGTAGGCCGTGGCGTGGACAACATCATAGGCGCCCGGCTTCGGGCAGAGCGCCTGCAGACGGCGCTCCATCACGGCCGGATCCTTGATCTGCTCGTCCGTCTGGTTCGGGTCGGTCGGCAAAAGCACGCGCCAGAGCGACGGCGTGCGCAACAGGACGGCCCATTCGCTGGGATCGGTCAGATAGGCGATAGGCGCCAGATCCCCGATCGCCTCGTCGAAACGGAACGAGGTCGACATCGACAGGAAGATTTCCGGGATCGTCAGCCCGTCAAAGGCAATGTCGAGTGACTTGCGCACCGCGCTTCGCGCCCCGTCGCAGGCAATCAGATATTGTCCGGACAATTGGTCCTGCGAGCCATCGGCCTGTCGCTCGATGGTGAGCGTTACGCCGGCGTCATCCTGCGCGACGCTCAGCGCCTTTGCCCCGTAGATCAGCTCGATCCGGTCATCGGCCTCGATCAGGGCCCGCAACTCTTCCGACAGCTTCCACTGCTCGCACTGAAGGCGATAGGGATGGTTTGTCTCCCCCTCCAGAATACCGAGATCGAAGGTGGCAATGACGCCTTCCTTGCGGTCGCGAAACTGCCAGGTCGGGCAGACAAGGCCCCGTTCGACGAGCTTTTTGCTGATATCGAAGCGGTCCAGCATGTCGAGGGTCGGCGGATGGAAGGTGGAGGCCCGCAGATCCGTCGGCAGATCAGGGCTGGTCTCCACAATGGTCACGGGGATGCCGGCCCTGGACAGGCAGCAGGCGGACACAAGGCCGACCGGGCCGGCACCCACGATCAGAACACGATCTTTTTTCAGCGTCATTATCAGTAATTCTCCGCCAATGTTTCCCTTGACAAGGGTCAAGTGCTAACTCATTGTGTACAACATGTCACGACATTTAAAGAGACAATTTTGAAAATGTCGCGATTTTTGAGTTCAGCGAAACGTCCGCGACCGGAACAAGGAAAACCGGCCGCAACAGACAGGCGCTCGCTGCGCGTCGAGAAAAACGAGGCGCCATAAGGCGTCCAACGGTGGGAACCAAGCTTTTGAACGGGACTTTGACGGGGAGAATCCCGCTTTTCTCCTAGAGTGATCTGAGCGCTGGCCGGGCGGCTTGCGGCATGACCATGTGCCGCTTTTCTGTGCTTTTGCACCTTGCCCTGCTTTGTTTGTATACAAAACTTGTGAGAAAAGCTGATGCTGTTAATACAACAAGTGCTGAATGGGGTCATGCTCGGGAGCGTCTACGTGACGGTCGCCGTCGCCTTTACCCTGACCATCGGCGTGTTGAACTTCCTCAACTTCACCATCCCGACCCTGTTCATGCTGTCGGGCATGGCCGCCTGGGCGCTGACCAAGTGGGGCATTCCCTTCGGGCTCTCGCAGGCTCTGCCATGGCCGCTTGCGCTTGCCGCTGCAGTTGTCATGACAATTGTAGCCTCGCTGATCGTCGAGCGTTTCACCTTCCGCTACATGAAGACGAAATACGGCGATGCCACCGAACATGCGATCCCGTTGGTCAGCTCCCTCGGCTTTCTCCTCATCATCGAAAACCTGATCCGCATCGGCTACGGCACGGATGCGCAGCGCATGGCAGCCGTCAGCTGGGACACCACGGTCAATCTCGGTGGCCTATTGCTGCGCGCGCCGCAACTTATCAGCCTGTGTGTGGCGCTCGTCATCGTTTCGGGGCTCAACTGGGTGCTGAAGCACAGCCGCATCGGGCGCGGCCTGCGCGCGATTGCCGAAAACCCCGATGCTGCCAACATCCTCGGCGTCGATTCCAGGCGCCTCGTCCCGGTCATCTTCATGCTGACGGGCCTGCTGTGCGGGCTGGCGGGCATCCTCTTTGCGATCAATTACGGCGAAGTGTCGCCGCAGATGGGCGAGGACATCGGCTCCAAGGCCATCGCCGGCATGGTCATCGGCGGGCTGGGCTCGATCTGGGGCGCGGTTCTTGGCGGCCTGATCATCGGCATCACTGAAATGATGACCATCCATTTCTTCGGTGCCGATACCGTGCAGGTCGCCGTGTGGGGCCTACTCCTCGTCGCGCTCTTTGTGCGGCCACAGGGCCTTCTCGGCCACCATTCCATCGGCAAGGGGAAGCTTTGACCATGAGTGGCTACTGGACAGGCATCCTCACCATTCTCTCGATCAACATCATCATGGCCTATGCGGTCTTCCTGCCGGTCGCGACGGGCCAGCTTAACCTCGGCGGCGCGGGCTTTCAGGCTCTCGGCGCCTACACGGCAGCCTTCCTGTCGGCAGCCTTCGGCCTCAACGCCTGGGTCACCATCCCGGCGGCCATGGCCGTCGGCGGCCTTGTCAGCATGGCCATCGCCTTTCCCCTGTTGCGCACCAAGGGTGTCTATCTGGTGCTGGCCACCTTCGCACTTGCCGAGGTGATCGCAGGCGTCATTCTCAATACCGACGCGCTCGGCGGCGCCATGGGACTGTCCGTACCGGACTTCCTCGATTACCACGTGCCGCTCATCGCGGCCGTCCTCGTCACCCTCTTCGTCTTCTATCTGATGGCAACGCGTTTCGGACTGACCATGCGCGCAGCCCATGACGACGATGTGGTGACCGATCTGCTTGGCGTCTCCGTTCGCGGCGTTCGGGTGGCGGCCTTCTCGCTCGGCGGGGCGCTCGCCGGTCTTGCCGGTGCGCTTTACGCCCACACTTTCAGCTTCGTCGATATCCAGAGCTTCAACGCCTCGCTGTCGATCTATGTGCTTCTCTACGTGCTTCTCGGCGGAACGCAGACGGCCTTCGGACCTCTTTTCGGTGCTGCCTTCTTCACGCTGCTGCCGGAGGGGCTGCGCGTCGTGATGCCAGAATTGAAAACCTTTATCGCCGCCGCTTTCCATCAGAGCGGCCCCCTGTCCCCGCCCGATGAGAGCTGGCGCTTCGTCATCCTCGGCGTCCTCACCGTGCTGATGATGGCATTCCGGCCCGAAGGGCTGATTACCCGCAGCCTGATCGAACGGCTGAAACCCGGCCGGCGGACGAAACGGCTGGACGTGGCGCAGGAGGTCTCGGCATGAGCGGGCACGAAACGGCAAATATTCTGAGCCTTCGCAATGTCACGAAGAGCTTTGGCGGCCTCACCGTCATTTCCGATGTCAGTTTCGACGTGCCGAGAGGCGCCCGCATGGCGCTGATCGGTCCGAACGGAGCCGGAAAGACGACCGTCTTCAATCTGATCTCCGGTTTTTATCAGCCAAGCGAGGGTGATATCCTGCTGGAGGGCAAACCCATCCAGCAGATCCCGTCGAGAAAGCGCATCGGCCTCGGGATCGCCCGCAGCTTCCAGAACATCCGCCTCATGCCACACCTGTCGGTGATCGAGAATGTGATGCTCGGCCAGCAGGCCAACGCCGGCGGTCTCGTCGACATGCTGAAGCCGCTGTCCTTCTTCGGCCATTCCGCCTGGCGCCATGAGGCCGAAGCCCTCCTCGACGAGATGGAACTGTCAAGCTATCCCGGCGAGGTCGTGGCAACCCTGCCGTATGGGGTTCGCAAGAAGATCGAGGTGGTGCGCGCCCTTGCGGCAAAGCCCCGGATCCTCCTGCTCGATGAGCCGGCCGCAGGCCTCAACGGTGCAGAAACCGACAACCTCACGTCCTTCCTCAAACGCCTCAGCGCAACCGGGATCACGCTTCTCGTCGTCGAGCACGACATGGGGCTGGTGCGCCGGCTTTGCGATGATGCGGTGGTCTTGAATTTCGGCCGCAAGATCTATGACGGCAAGACGGCGACGGTCCAGGACAATCCGCTGGTGCTGGAGGCCTATCTCGGCCCCCGCCATGCCGGCACGGTGAAGGAAGGGGCAGCCGATGTTGCTTGAAGTTCGCGGCCTTGATGTCCGCTATGGACGCACCCATGCCGTCAAATCCATCGATCTCGACCTTGCCGAAGGAGAGATCGTGACCGTGCTGGGGGCGAATGGCGCCGGCAAGACCTCGCTCCTGCGAGCTTTGCAGGGTGCGATCAAATCCGGCAGCGGATCGGTGCGGTTTGCCGGCGAGGTCTTGACCCATGCCTCACCGGCCGAGCGCGTGCGCCGCGGCATGATGCTGGTGCCGGAAGGCCGCCAGATCTTCGTGTCGATGACGGTGGAGGAGAACCTTCTGATGGGGGCCTATCTGCGCCGCGGTGCGGACTGGCATCAGGATCTCAGCCAGATCTATGACCGCTTTCCGAACCTTGCCGAGCGCCGCCACATGAAGGCCAGCATTCTCTCCGGCGGCGAACAGCAGATGCTGGCCATCGGCCGCGCGCTCGTCAGCCGTCCGCGCCTGATCATGCTGGACGAGCCGTCGCTCGGTCTGTCGCCGCTCTTCGTCAACAACCTCTTCGAACTGATCAAGGAGTTGAACCGCAGCGGCATCAGCATCCTTCTCGTGGAGCAGAACACCGCCATGGCGCTCGACGTGGCGGAGCGCGGCTATGTGCTGGAACTGGGCCGCGTGGTTCTGTCCGACAGGGCAGACGCGCTGTCGCGCGATCCGGCGCTCGCCGAGGCCTATCTCGGAGGCCACGCATCATCCCAACACCCGATCGACCAGATTGCCTGAGCACCTGGCCAGCCGGCGCGACACATCAACACAACCGATAAACATCAGGAGAGTGATATGAAATTTGGGTTTCGTTTTGCAACCTCGGTCGCCCTGGCTGCCCTGCTCACAGGCCCGGCACTTGCCGAAGATACGATCAAGATCGGCAATCTTGTCGCCACGGCCGGCTTTCTGAAGGGCGTGGCGGAGCCTGCCGTGGTGGCCGCCGATGTGGCGCTCGCTGAAATCAATGCAGCAGGCGGCATCAACGGCAAGAAGGTGGAATTCGTCCGCTTCGACACGAGTTCCGATCCGAAGCAAGCTTCGGTCGGCGCGCGCAAACTGGCGCAGGATGACGGTGTGCTCGCCATCCTCGGCCCCTTCTCCTCCGGTGAATCCGCCGTTGCCTTCAACGATGCCGAACGCCTCAAGGTTCTGATGATGCCGAACTCGGCATCGACACCGGGCCTGACCGACGGCAAGACCTATGGCTGGCGCCTCTCCGAAGACGAGGAGAAGCAGTTTCGCCGGCTGCTGAAGTCCATCAAGGCCCGCGGCATCAAGGCCGATACGGCCGAGATCGTCTATATTTCGGAAGAGGTCGTCTCCAATTCCGCCGGCACCAAGCTTTACCCGAAACTGTTGGCCGAAATGGGCATCAAGCACGGCGATCCGATTGCCGTGCAGTACAAGAGTTTCGACATGTCCGCGCAGGCCGCGCGCATCCTCCAGTCCAATCCGGATATCGTTGCGCTCGCCGCCACGCCGGATTCGGCCTCCAAGGTCATCAAGGAACTGCGCCGCCAGGGCTACAAGGGCCGCATCATCGGCTCGCAGATCTTTGCGGATCCGAACGTCGTGGAACTGTTCGGACCAGAAGGCGAGGGCACGATGCTGGTCGCGGGCTTCTGGAAGGGCTTCAATGCCCGTTCGCAGGCCTTCAACGACACATTCGTGGCGGAAGCCGAAAAGCGCGGCATTCACAAGCTCGGCGCGCATCATTCCGATGCCCAGACCTATGACACGCTCTACCTGATGAAGCAGGTGATGGAAAAGGCGGGCGTGACCGGCGATCCGTCAAAGCTTGCCGAGGAACGCGAAAAGATCAACGCCGCCATGCAGAATGTCAGCTTCTCCGGCATTCTCGGCGACAATATCTGCTTTGCCGGCCACGATGCCGAACTTCCCGGCTACATCATCGAGATCAAGGACGGCAAGTGGACCAAGTTCGACGAGGCCCCCGCCGATCCCTGCAAGTGATGTCATGCCCCATGGCCGCCGGCAATCGTCGCGCGGCCATGCACCGGCATGTGGGATGCCTGGACGCCTGAAAATCAAAAAAAGAGGGGACTGCAAAATGCTGAAGCGCGTGATGATGACGGTTGCGATGACCGCAGCACTGTCGGGATGGTGGACCGCGATGGCGGCTGCCCAGGCGGTGGGCCTGGCAACGACCAAGGGGGGCGCGACCGAACAGATTGCCACGGCGCTCGCCAAGACCATCAGCGAAAAATCCGGCGTGATGGTGAGGCCGCAGGTCATGGCCAATACCTCGCAATATCTCCCGCTGGTCGATAGCGGCCGTGTAGAGTTCGGTATCGCCAACTTCCCCCAGACCGCCTATGCCATCTCCGGCACCGGCATGTCGCAGGGCCAGCCCAACCCGAACCTGCGCATGGTGGCCTCGCTTATCCCCTTCAATGCCGGGCTGCTGGTGACGGCAAAATCCGGGCTGAAGACCATGGCCGATCTGAAGGGAAAGCGGGTTCCACGCTTCCCCGCCAATTCTCTCGGCGATTTCATCATCCGCGCCTCCCTGCAGACGGCAGGTCTCACCTATGACGATGTGTCCAGCGTGCCGATCGCCAATTTCCCGGCCATGTTCGAGGCGCTGAAAGACGGCTTGACCGATGTCACCATCGCCACGGCCGGATCACAATCGGTGCTGGATATCGATGCCTCCGTCGGCGGCGTGACCTTCCTCAGCTACAAGCCCGGCGACGAAAAGGTTCTCGACGAAAACCTGCCGGGGACGGCGTTGAAAACCGGCAGCCAGTTGACCAACTCGCCGGGATTGACCCCGCAAACTGCAATCTTCTGTTACGACTACACGCTTTTTGCCAGCGCCAGCGCCTCCGATGAAACGGTCGCCAAGGTGGCCAAGGCGCTTTACGAAGGCCGGCAGAGCCTGCAGGCGTCCGGCCCGATCTGGAGCGAGTTCGACCCTGCCCGGCTCGCCCATGTGACCAAGCTTGCCTATCACCCCGGCGCCATCGCGTTCTACAAGAGCGTCGGCATCTGGTCCGGCCAGTAAGGGGGCAGACGCAATGGAAAACCCAGTCGTCAAGGACGAGACCGACATCGTGCGGATGACCGAGATGGGAATGCTGTCACGCATCCTGTCGCTGGTCGTGCCCTTCCTCGCTCTTCTTTGGGTGGTTGCCTTGCCGCAAAGGCTCGGCCTGCTGATCTACCCCGAGCAGATCGTGGCGCTGATGTTCGGCGCCTCGCTTGCTGTCGTCTATTTTCGCCGCAAGGGTACCGGCCGGCCGGTTCTTCGGGCCGCCAATGCGGCGGCCGGCTATCTTTCCATTGCGCTTGGCATCTATGTTTTCGTGCGCTTTCCGGTCCTGTCGGAGGCAACCCATCTGCATCCGACGGAAGCCCTGCTGCTCGGTGCGCTGGTAACGGCCTTGAGCATGGAAGCGCTGCGCCGCGTGGTCGGATGGACGCTGATCATCATCTTCGCGCTGTTGTTTGCCTATGCCGTCTTCGGCGATTGGGTGCCCGGTGCGCTGCAGGGAAAACCGATGGCGGCCGCCGACGTCCTGCGGTTCATCGGGACGGATTCTTCGGCCGTCTGGGGCCAGACCTTGCAGATCGCAGCCTTCGTCGTCGTCGTTTTCGTGCTGTTCGGCGGCTTGTTGATCGCCTGCGGCGGCGGTGATTTCTTCACCCAGCTTGCCATGCGCGTTGCCGGGCACGGACCTGGCAACTCGGCCAAGGTGGCCGTTACGGCATCCGCGCTGTTCGGCACGGTCTCCGGCAGTGCGGTCTCCAACGTCATGTCGACGGGCATCATGACCATTCCGCTGATGAAGCGGGCAGGCTTTACCCCCGCGCAGGCCGGCGGCATCGAAGCGGTCGCCTCCACCGGCGGGCAGCTGATGCCCCCGGTGATGGGGGCCGCGGCCTTCCTGATGGCCGAAATCCTGATGGTTCCCTACAAGACGGTCGCGCTGGCGGCGATGCTGCCAGCCGTTCTTTATTACCTGTCCGTCTATGTGCAGATCGACTTCATCGCGCGGCGCGACAACATTCCCTCACTGGGCGACTTGCAGCGGCAGGGCATTCTGGCAGTCATGCGCGAGGGGTGGCTGGCCATCCTTGCATTCGGTGTTCTCCTGTTCTGCATCTTCGAGTGGAACATGCGGGCAGAACTTGCCGCTGTCTGGGCGGTTGCGGCCATTGCGGTGGCGGGCCTTGTCGCCGGCGCTCGACGCGGCAAGGCGGGCATGACGCCGCGCCAGATGCTGGACGTGGTGATTGATACCGGCCGCTCGACCTGTGACGTGCTGCTCATCACGGCCGTTTCCGGCATGATCATCGGGCTTCTGTCGACCACCGGTCTCGGCTTTTCGCTTTCCATGTACCTCCTGGAATTCGGCGGCACGAGCCTGTTCGGCCTGCTGCTCGTGACGGCCGTGATCGGCATCATCCTTGGCCTTGGCCTGCCAACCACGGGGGTCTATCTGCTGATGGCAGCACTTGCGGCCCCAACGCTGGTGCAGTTGGGCGTTCCGCCGATGGCCGCCCACATGTTCGTCTTCTATTATGGCATCCTGTCGATGATCACGCCGCCGATTGCGCTCGCCAGTTTCGCCGCCTCAAGCCTTGCCGGAGCGCCGAAGGGACAGACGGATATCGAGGCATTCCGCTTTGGCTGGATCGCCTATATTCTGCCCTTCCTGTTCATCTACAAGCCCGGCCTTCTCCTGATCGGCTCGTGGGCCCATATCGGTTACGTCTTTGCAAGTTCCATCGTTGCCGTCGTTCTGGTGACGGGCGGTCTGGTCGGCCACGGCCTGAAGCCGCTCAGCCCCTTGCTGCGCCTAGTCTGGCTCGGCGCCGGCCTGCTCGTCATTGCACCGCTGAACGAGATCGGAGGCGACATCCTGGAATATGGCATGAGCGCCATCGGCCTCCTCCTGCTTGTGTCGTTCGCAACCCAGAAGGACAGGGCAGGCGCGCGCGCCTGATCATCCCCGCGGGCAAAATTTACCGTAAAACGGTCATTGCCCGCCGGTCCTCTTTGTCAGGAACGGGCAAGATGGGGCCGGCGAAGCCGAGACCGCGGTTTTCGTCGGAAATGCTCTACGTCTTTGCAAACCACAGCTCAAAGTGCAGGGGGCGTATGCTGCTGTCGCTAAATCCCGAGACGAATTTGGGATCAACCGATATGCCTGCTCCCTTCAGGGTCGATGCCACCTGCTTTGCGCCCTCTGCATCCCTCGCACTGAAATAGCGCAGCTCCAGTTTTCCAGGCGCCTTTGTGCCGACATTCTGAATTCCGGGCACAAGATCTCCGGCTTCCTGCAAGGCGTTTTTGGCCTGCGTGGCAGCGTCTCTTTGGTTTTCGCTTGCAATGTGGATGTAGACCCTCGGCTTGATGGTTGCCGTAGTGTTTGCAGCCGTGTCTTTGGTGTCCAACGCGGTCAACGTTTCATTGGCCGTGTTGAGCTCCTTCTCCGCCTGCTTTCCTGCGGCCAGTTCGGTGGCGACGGGCTGCGGGTTGAGCTTGATCAGTCCCCCGAAGGCGCCCACGCCAATGACGGCAATCTCGACAACAAGAACGTTGAACAATTTGGTGCCGTGAGCCGGATCTATTCTCATGAAACCGGCAAGGTAAAGCACGGCGATAATCGAGGTGCAGACAAAGACGCCGACGCATGTATACCCGATGATCAGCTGCATCAAAAAAACGTCAGACACATCAGCCCCCGTTGATGCTTATTGTAGCCTGCTCTCAACCCCGAACATTTTAATATGACAACATATTCTAAATAGAAATCAACCCATGTAAATCCACATTTCGGCACTTTACTTGGGCTATGCCTTGCACGCCTATTCCCTCTCCTCTGGAAAATCAGCCAAAACCTCAGTACTGGGTGAAATCTCCCGTTTCCGATTGCAGAAGCGTCAGCGGATAGCGCGTTGGGTGGTGGATCAGGGCCGTCATGTTGACGGGGCGGTTGCGCTCGTCAAAAGCAATCTGGTCGACGGTCAGGACGGCCGAGGGAGAGGATAGCTGAAGAAGGCGCGCCTCGTTCTCCGCTGCAAGGCGCGCACTGAGCGTCGTTTGTCCGCGCTTGGGGAAGATCCGATAGCGTTGTCGCAATTCCTCGTACAAGGATCGGTTGCTGACCTCCCAATCCAGCTCCAGCAGGCCGGGCACGCGCGCGGCCGGGATCCAGTCCGTCTGGATGACCGCCGGTATGTCGTCGATGAGGCGCAGTCGGGAGAGAACCACCACCTCGGCACCTGCTCCCAGAAACAGGGGCCGGCTGATTTCGAGCGGCGCGGGGATGAGACGGGCGTCGATCAGCTGATGGCCGGGCTTGCGTCCATTGGCGAGCGCAATGCTGGTAAAGCTCTTCAGCACCTGAAGCTCGAAGCTGCCGCCACGCTGCGTGACATAAAGCCCCTTGCCCGGCTGGCTGTGCACCACACCCTGCTGGATCAGTTCGCGGATCGCATGGCGGATGGTGATGCGGCTTACCGCATAGAGATCGACCAGTTCCCGTTCGGAGGGAAGCTTGCCGCGCAAGGGAAGCCGGCCATCATTGATGGCGGCCAGCAATGCCTCGTAGATCTGCTTGTGCAGCGGACGTGGATCGTTGCGATCCACTGCTCCCTGTGTCGCAGCCAGCGTGCCTTCATCTGCGTGCGTCTTCAAATCGATCGGCCCCCGCCCATGTCCTCTTCCCGATATTCTGTCAATTTCTGCGTCATTCTATGTTGACATGACTGGTCATAACCAGTCCTATTATCAACAGGGAACCGGAGAGTTCCGAAGGATTTGAGACCTAACATAATCGAGGGAACTATTTCATGCTTAAGAAGAGCCTTGCAGCCCTTGCGCTGTCTGCTGCGCTGTGGAGCGGGACATCCCACGCCGAAACGATTTCCGTCTTCTGCGCGCCGACCGAGTTCGAAATCTGCACGAACGTTGCCAATGCCTGGAAGGAAAAGACAGGCAACGAGGCCAAGATCAACAAGATGCCGGCGCTGCTGGATGACGCCATCCCGATCTACCAGCAATTACTGGCGGCAAAATCCACCGATATCGACGTGCTGTTTCTCGATGTCATCTGGCTTGGCATGTTCAAGAACGGCCTGCTCGACCTGAAGACCACAATCCCGCAGGCCGACCAGGACAAGCATTTTGCCTCCACGCTCAATGCGGCAAAGCTCGACGGTCATCTGGTGGCGATGCCGGCCTATATGGACGTCGGCCTGATGTTCTATCGTAAGGATCTCCTGGAGAAATACGGCAAGCCGCAGCCAAAGACCTGGGATGAACTGGCCGCCACCGCCAAGGAAATCCAGGACAAGGAGCGCGCCGCCGGCAATGGCGAGATGTGGGGCTATGCCTGGCAGGCCAAAAGCTACGAGGGCCTGACCTGCGACGCGATCGAGCTTATCGCCTCCAATGGCGGCGGCACGATCATCTCCGACGACGGCAAGGTCACCATCGACAACCCGAAGGCTGTCGAAGCCATCGAGAAAGCGAAGGGCTGGATCGGGTCGATCAGCCCGGAAGGCACCCTCAATTACGACGAGGAAGCCTCGCGCGCCGTATTTGAATCCGGCAACGCCGTCTTCCACCGCAACTGGCCCTATGTCTGGGGCACCTCGCACAAGCCGGGCAGCGCCGTCATCGACAAGGTCGGCGTGATGCCGCTTCCGGTCGGAAGCGCCGGCCAGAAATCCAGCGGCTGCCTTGGACCGATGTATTATGGTGTGTCCAAATACAGCGCCAAGCCGGCAGCCGCGACCGATTTCGTCAACTTCATCACCGGCCCCGACATGCAGAAGAAGCGGGCGCTGCAGGATGCGGTCAACCCGTCCATCCCCGCGCTCTACAACGATGCGGACGTGCTGGCGACAATCCCCTTCCTCAAGGACAACCAGCAGGCCTTTGCCGATAGCGCCGTTCGCCCCTCGGGCTATACCGGCACGAGCTATAACCGTGTGTCGCAGGCCTTCTATCGCACGGTTCACGACATGCTGTCGGGAAGCGGTGACGTCAAGTCGGGCCTGAAGTCGCTGGCCGCGCGTCTGGAAAAGCTGAAGGAAAGCCGCTGAGCCATGCCTGAACAGAGGTGGCCGGTTTCAAGGGACCGGCACTTCTGCGCTGCATTGTCTTTTCTCGCCGCCCCGTGAGGCGGCGAGCCTTCTATCCGTGCAAGCCTCAGGTAAAAAAATGGCATCGGTTTCCCTTCACGCCGTCTCGAAGAGTTTTGGCACGCACGCCGTGATCCAAGGGGTCGAACTGCAGATCGACGACGGTGAATTCGTGGTGTTCGTCGGCCCCTCCGGATGCGGCAAGTCCACCCTCCTGCGCATTGTTGCAGGCCTTGTCGCGCCGTCCAGCGGGATCGTCGCCATCGGCGGAGATGATGTCACCGACGTTCCGGCGTCGCGTCGGGGCGTCGCCTTCGTCTTTCAATCCTACGCGCTCTATCCGCATATGAGCGTTGCCCGCAATATCGGCTTTGCGCTGGAAACGCTCGGCATGGCGCGGGACGCCGTCAGCCAGAAGGTTTTGGGCGTCGCGCGCATGCTGAAGGTGGATCACCTCATGGATCGGCGGCCGCGCGAACTCTCAGGCGGCCAGCGGCAGCGCGTCGCCATCGGCCGGGCGCTGGTGCGCCAGCCGGAAATCTTCCTCTTCGACGAGCCGCTGTCGAACCTCGATTCGGATCTGCGCATGGAAATGCGGCTCGAGATCGCACGGCTTCACACCGAGCTGAAGACGACCATGATCTATGTGACGCATGACCAGTCGGAGGCGATGACGCTTGCCGATCGCATCGTCGTCCTCAATCAGGGCCGCGTCGAGCAGGTCGGCACGCCGCAACAGCTCTACCATGCGCCGGACAATCGCTTCGTGGCAGGCTTCATCGGCAGTCCCCGCATGAACTTCCTCAATGTGTCGTCGCGGCAAGAAGGCGAGGTCGCCGTGCTTACCGGAGCGGGAAACCTCTCCCTCGCCTTGACAACCGGCGACGCTCAAAGCGGCATCGCCGAAATCGGCATTCGCCCGGAAGCCTTGCGGCTCGTCGCGGAAGGGGAGGGCAGGATCGCCTGCATCCTCGAGCGTGTCGAAGATCTGGGCCATGAGCATTTCGGCTATTGCCGGATCAGCGATGGCACCGTCTGGGTCATCCGCCTGCCGCAGGCGCCCTTGCCGGACCGGATCGGCAAACCGGCCGGACTCGATTTTGCCGGTTCAGCGGTATACGCCTTTGCAGCCGACGGCCGGCGCGTGGCGGTCGGGGCGGGACACGTCGCCGAGGGTCCGCAGCCATGAGCGCGAAACTTGCCCGCCGCGATCACCGCGCTGCCTGGCTGTTTCTGCTGCCGGTCCTTGTCGTCATCCTGCTGGTGGCCGTCTGGCCGCTTGCCCGTACATTCTACTTCGCCTTTACGGATGCCTATCTGGACGATCCATCGGTCTATTCCATCGTCTGGTTCGATAACTTCATCGAGGTGCTGAACGATCGCAGCTGGTGGGTCGCCGTCAGGAACACGCTCGTCTTCACGGTGATCTCGGTTGCCATCGAAACAGGGCTCGGCCTTGCGATCGCACTGCTGCTCAACGCGGCCATTCCCGGCCGCGGGCTGGCACGCGCCGCCATTCTGGTGCCCTGGGCCATTCCCGTCGTCGTTGCGACGAAAATGTGGGAATGGATGCTCAACGACCAGTTCGGCGTCATCAACAAGATCCTGTCGGGTCTGGGTCTTGTCGATCACGGAATTGCCTGGACGGCCAGCAGTTCGCTGATCATGGGCGTGGTGATCTTCGTCGATGTCTGGATGACGACGCCCTTCATGGTGCTGCTGATCCTTGCGGGCCTGCAGCTGATTTCGCCGGAAATTTTCGAGGCCGCCGATGTGGACGGCATTCCCGCCTGGAAACGCTTCTGGTCGATCACCCTTCCCATGCTGCGGCCGGCCATCGGCGTGGCCGTTCTGTTCCGCGTCCTCGATGCGCTGCGCATGTTCGATCTTGCCTATGTGCTTGCGGCCAGCAACGAGAATGTCATGACGGTCTCGATCTATGCGCGCGACCGGCTGATCAGCTTTCAGGAACTGGGCGTCGGCTCGGCCGCATCGACCTGGGTCTTTCTGCTGGTCGCCCTGGTGGCAATCATCATCATCGGGGTGCTGCGCCTCGACAGGGCGGCGGGGACGTGAACATGGACACTGCAACTCTCTCCCGGCCCTTGCGCAAGCCCTCCTCCTTCCACCGGGCAAAACGACGGATCGTCCGCGGCCTGCAGATCTTTGCCCTGCTGCTGGTGCTCGTCTACACGCTCTTTCCCTATTACTGGGCCTTCGTATCCTCCACCAAGCAGGGGGCCGCACTCTATCATTCAGCCCTCGTGCCGGCGCTTGATTTTACCTATTACAGGCAGCTGATCGACAATCCGATCTTCATGGGATCATTGCTGAACTCCGCCTATGTCGCGGTCTGCACGACTTTTCTGTCTCTCGTCATCGGTGTCTCGGCTGCCTATGCCCTGGGCCGGATCGAATTTCCGCAGCGCCGGGCAGTGCTGATGATCGTCCTGATGATCTCGATCTTTCCGCAGGTCGTGGTCCTGTCGGGGATGTTCGAACTGATCAACTGGTTTGGGCTGTTCAACCGCCCGAGCGCGCTGATCCTCACCTATCTTCTATCGACCGTGCCCTTCACCACCTGGATCCTGACCACCTTCATCCGCGAGTTTCCCCGCGAGCTGGAGGAAGCGGCCATCATCGACGGCTGCTCGCATTTTCGCATCCTGACGAAGATTTTGCTGCCGCTGATGGGGCCGTCGCTCGCCAGCACCGGCATCCTGGCCTTCATTCTGGCCTGGAACGAATTTCTCTTCGCCCTGACGTTCACACTGACGGACGAAAACCGCACCGTGCCTGTGGCCATCGGCCTGATTGCCGGCACCAGCCGTTATGAATATCCCTTCGGGCAGATCATGGCGGCGTCCGTCACCGTGACGCTGCCGCTGATTGCCGTGGTCCTCGTCTTCCAGCGACGCATCGTTGCCGGGCTGACGGCCGGGGCCGTGAAGGGCTGATAGAGAAGGAACTGACCCATGGACATGCTTGTCAAACTGTACGACCTGAAACGCGATCCCTCCCTCGACAGCCGCATGGCGGCGCAAGGCATCGTGATCCGTCGGGTGCTGGCACCGGAATTGCCGGCGCTGACGGCCTGGATCGAACCGCGTTTCGGAGCGGGCTGGGCCGCCGAAGCAACCGTTGCTACCATGCGCCAGCCGACCACCTGCTTCATCGCCATCAAGGACGACGAGCTCATCGGCTTTGCCTGCCATGAGGCGACGGCCAAAGGCTTCTTCGGCCCGACAGGGGTCGATCCGGCCGCTCGCGGACAGGGCGTCGGCCACGCGCTGCTGCTCGAAACACTGCTCGACATGCACGCCCAGGGTTATGCCTATGGCGTGATCGGAGGGGCAGGCCCCATGGAGTTCTACCGCAGAAGTGTGGGCGCGGTACCGATCGAAGGCTCCGTGCCCGGCATCTATCGCGGTATGCTGCCGCTGGCGCATCCCACGGAAGTCTCGGGCTGACCCTAAAATTCCTGTGTGCTTAATTTATGGACGCCCAATTTCCTTGACACTTTTTTGAGCCACCTTTACCCCTTTAGACCAACTGGTAAAAAAAGGGGACTGGAGATGACGAAGCAGTTTTTGATGTCGCGCCGCACCGTGCTGGCCTCGGGCATGGCGCTCGGCGCCACGGCCTTTGCGCCGTCCTTGCGGGCCGCAGCACCGCTGAAAGTGGCCGGCATTCACGGCTCGCCGGTGGAAAATGCCTGGAATTCGGTCCTCCACAAGGCGCTGCAGGATGCCGCCAAGGAAGGCGTGATCGAATACGTGTTTTCCGAAGGCGTGTCCGGCACGGATTACCCGCGCGCCATGCGCGAATATGCCGAACAGGGCGCCAAGCTGATCATCGGCGAGACATTTCCGGTGGAAAAGCAGGCGCGTGAAGTGGCCGGCGATTATCCCCAGACCGCTTTCGTCATGGGCTCCAGCGGCAAGCAGGCCGGCGACAATTTTGGCGTCTTCGGCACCTGGAATTTCGACGGCGCCTATCTTGCCGGCATGCTCGCCGGCAAGATGACCAAGTCCAACGTGGTCGGTTCCGTCGGCGCCATGCCTATCCCGGAAGTGAACATGCTGATCAATGCCTTTGCCGCAGGCGTGAAGGCCGTCAACCCGAATGCCAAGCACCTCGTGACCTTCATCGGCACCTTCTTCGATCCGCCGAAGGCGCGCGAAGCAGGCCTTGCCCAGATCGATGCCGGCGCCGACATCCTGTTTGGCGAGCGCATCGGCACGGCCGACGCCGCCAAGGAACGCGGCATCAAGTCCGTCGGCTCGCTCATCGATTACACGCCGCGCTATCCCGAAACAGTCTTTGCCAATGCGCTGTGGAATTTCCGCCCGATCCTCAATGCGGCCATTGCCGATGTGGCGGCCGGCAAGCCGACCGGTCGCGATTACACCGCCTACGGCCTGATGAAGGAAGGCGGCAGCGACATCGTCTTCGTCAAGGGTGTGGCGCCTGCAGAGGCGGAAGCAGCGATGGAAGCCAAGCGCGCCGCGATCAAGGCCGGCACCTTCGAAGTGCCGCGCATCATGGACGAGCCGAAGTAAGCCTGACAATGCACGCCGATGCAACCGCGCTGGCCGAGGCGATCGCAACAGGCCGCCTCTCCAGCCGCGAGGCCATGCAGGCTTCCATCTCTGCCGCGTCCGCCTTTGAGGGGCTGGGCGCGGTCACCTATCTGGATGGGGCAAAGGGGCTGGAGGCGGCGGCCGCCATCGACGCGCTGCCGCACGGTTCGCCGGAACGCGCAGCGATGGCGTTTGGCGGCGTGCCCACGCTTGCCAAGGATCTCGGCGGGCCGTTTGCGGGCTTTCCGGTGGTGGCGGGATCGCGCCTGATGGCGCGCCGGGGCGGACATGTCGATTCCGACCTCGCAAGCCGCTTCCGCAAGGAGGGCCTGTGCGTTTTCGGCCTCACCACCAGCCCCGAATTCGGCCTTGCGCTGTCGAGTGAACCGGATATCGGGCCGGTCTGCCGCAATCCGCTCGATCCGGCCCGCACGGCGGGCGGGTCCAGCGGCGGCGCCGCCGCAGCCGTTGCCGCCGGCATCGTCGCCATTGCCCATGCGACGGACGCGGGCGGTTCGATCCGCGTGCCGGCCGCCTGCTGCGGTCTTGTCGGCCTCAAACCCAGCCGCGGGGCAATGCCCGCCGGCCCCAGTTTCGGCAATCACCTTGGCGGCCTTGCAAGCGAGCTTGCCGTTGCCCGCTCCGTACGCGACATCGCCCGGCTGTTTTTTGCCACAAGCGGCAACGCCCATGGGCCGTTTGCACCCTTTGTCCCGACGCCTGCAAAAGAGGGCACGCTGCGCATCGGGCTTCTGACCGATACCGGCCACCGCTATCCGACCGACCCGGAGCGCAGCTCCGTTATAGAAGAGGCCGGCCGGGCCCTCGAGGCGCTTGGCCACCAGCTGGTGCCCATCGATTTCTCCGCGATCGAGCAGGCGGTTCTGAGCAGCGACAAGGCCTTCGTCGATATCGCAAGCGCCAATCTTGCCAATACGATTGCGACATTCAATCTCGATGCGTCAAAGACCGAAACGCTGACGCAGGCGGTGATTGAACGGGGCCTGCGCCTGTCTGCGACCGACCTGTCGGGCAGCCAGAACGCCATGGTTCTCTCAAGCCGCGATCTGTGGAGACTGTTTGAAGACATCGACTGCCTGCTGTGCCCGATCCTGTCGTCGGCGCCGCTGCCGATCGGCTCCTTCCCGAGCGATCATGGTGACACGGATCTTCATTTTTCACGCATGGCGCGCTTTGCGCCGCTTGCAACGCTTGCCAATGCCTCCGGTTTCCCGGCGATCACCCTGCCTTACGGGTCAGACGGTGACGGACTGCCGCTGCCGGTGCAGATCATGGCGTCGATGGGCGCAGAACCGCTGCTCATCGAGCTTGCGACCCTTCTCGAGCGCGACGAACGCTTTGCGCAGCGTTTCCCCATTGCCGGATTGACAGCATGACGTCCCCCATCCCAGTGCTCGACATCGTTGGCGTCAGCAAGCGGTTCGGCAGCAATCTTGCCAATGACGATATTTCGCTCTCGCTCGCCAAGGGCGAGATCCTTGCGCTGCTCGGGGAAAACGGTGCCGGCAAGACGACGCTGATGAGTATCCTCTTCGGCCATTACGTGCAGGACAAGGGACAGGTGTTGATCGATGGCGTGGCGCTGCCGCCGGGCAAGCCGCGCGCCGCCATTCGCGCCGGCATCGGCATGGTCCATCAGCATTTTTCGCTGGCGGCCAACCTGACCGTGCTCGAAAATGTCACCACCGGCACGGAAAGCCTGTGGTCGGTCGCCTCGCGCCGCAGTGAGGCGCGCGAAAAGCTGCTGGCGATCTCCAGGCGGTTCGGCCTGACGGTCGACCCCGATGCGCGGCTGGGTGACCTGTCGGTCGGCGAGCAGCAGCGAGTGGAGATCCTGAAAGCACTCTACAACGACGCGCGCATCCTTGTGCTGGATGAACCGACGGCCGTTCTCACGCAGGTGGAAGCCGAAACGCTGTTTGCAACGCTGAAGGACATGGCAGCGCAGGGGCTTTCGCTCATCTTCATTTCGCACAAGCTGGACGAGGTGATGGCGGCGGCCGACCGGATCGTGGTGCTGCGCGGCGGCCGCCATGTGGCAGAGCGCCGGGCAAAGGACACCAGCAAGGCCGAGCTTGCCGAACTGATGGTGGGACGCACCGTCACGCGGCCGGTGCGCGAAGCCTCCACTCCGGGCGAAATCGTTCTGGAAGCGGCTGCCGTTTCGGTGCGCGCCCAGGGTGTGGATGTTCTCAAAGCGGTTGATTTTCGTCTTCGCGCCGGAGAGGTGCTCGGTATTATCGGGGTCTCCGGCAATGGGCAGGGCGCTCTGGCGCAACTTCTCTCCGGCACGCTGGCGCGAACGAGCGGCGATTTGATACTGTTCGGCACGCCCGTCGAGGATCGCCTTTCGGTGGCAGACGTCGTTGCAAGCGGCATCGGGCGCATTCCCGAAGACCGCAACCGGGAAGGGGCCATCGGCGAGATGGCGATCTGGGAAAACGCCATCCTGGAGCGCGTGGCCGACTATTCGCGCCGCGGTCTGGTCGATCGCAAGGCCGGCAAGGCGTTTGCCAGCCGCATCATCGATCAGTTCGACGTGCGCGGTGGAACACCCACCAGTCGCACCCGGCTCCTGTCGGGCGGCAACATGCAGAAGCTCATCCTCGGGCGCAATCTTATCAACCGTCCGCGCATATTGCTTGCGGCGCAGCCGGCGCGCGGGCTTGACGAAGGGGCGGTCGCCGCCGTCCATGAACGCATTCTGGAAGCGCGCCGCGCCGGAACGGCGGTCCTGCTGATCTCGGAAGACCTCGACGAGGTCATGGCGCTGGCCGACCGCATCCAGGCGATTGTCGGCGGCAGGCTGTCGCCGCCGATCACGGCGGAGGAGGCCAGCGCGCAAAAACTCGGCCTGATGATGGCCGGTGAATGGCAGGCGGAGCAGACACATGCGGTTTGAGCGGCGCGAACATCGACCCCTCGCACTGGTCCTCCTGACGCCGGTGATGGCCATCGTGGCAGCACTTGCCCTGTCGGGCATTCTGATCGCGATTGCCGGTGCTCCGGTTCTCGAAGCCTATTGGCGCATTCTGACCGGCGCGTTCGGTTCGCGACTGTCGACCACAGAAACGCTGACCCGCGCCACGCCGCTGATGCTGACGGGCCTTGCCGCAGCCGTCGCCTTTCGGGCACGGCTGTGGAACATCGGCGCCGAAGGCCAGCTTTATCTCGGTGCAATTGCAGTGGCGGCGGCAAGCTCGCATCTTCTCGGCGGACTTCCCGCGGCCATCCAGATCCCGGCGCTTCTGGCGATCGGGGCGCTTGCCGGCATGCTGCTGCTCCTCGTGCCGCTCTGGCTTCGCCTGCGCTTCTCAGTCGATGAGGTGGTGACGACGCTGCTTTTGAATTTCGTCGCCGTGCTCTTCGTCTCGATGCTGATCGATACGGTCCTGAAGGACCCGACGGCATTCGGCTGGCCGCAGTCGCAATCGGTGGCAGACGCCGCCATGCTGCCAAAGCTCCTGGCGCGCTCGCGCCTGCATATCGGTCTTGGCCTTGCCGTCGTCCTGGCCTTCATCCTGCAATTCGTGCAGCAGCGCACGGTCTTTGGACTTCGGTCGCGGGCGGCCGGCCTCAATCCGGCAGGTGCGGTCTTTGCCGGGGTGCCGCTCGGGCGCACGCTGGTCGTGGTGGCCTGCATTTCGGGCGGCCTTGCGGGCCTGGCCGGTGCCGTGGAAGTCATGGGCGTCAAGGGTTACGTGACGACCGACCTTTCTCCCGGTTACGGCTATTCCGGCATCGTCGTTGCGATGCTCGCCAATCTCAATCCGCTCGGTGTCGTGCTGGCGGCGCTGTTCACGGCCACCATGTTTGTCGGGGCAGACGGCATGAGCCGGGCCATGCATATTCCGAGCTATATTGCCGATGTGACGGTGGCGCTGTCGCTGCTCACCATGCTGACCGCGATCTTCTTTACCCAGTACAGGATCCGCCGATGAGTGCCGTCCTCGACATACTGGCCTCTGCCGGGCTTTGGGCCGCGGTGCTGCGCATCGCAACGCCGCTTATTCTGGGAACGCTCGGGGCGCTTCTGTGCGAACGATCCGGCGTTCTCAATCTCGGCATCGAAGGCATCATGACATTCGGCGCGATGATCGGCTGGCTTTCGGTCTATAATGGCGCGGATCTCTGGACCGGTTTTCTGATTGCAGCCCTGGCCGGCGGCCTGTTTGGAGCGCTGCACGCGCTTTTGACCGTAACGCTCGGGCTCTCCCAGCATGTGTCGGGCCTCGGCGTCACGCTGTTTGCCTCCAGTTTCAGCTATTATGTCTTTCGACTGGCCGTCCCCGTCGCCGGTTCGCCGCCGACCATCGTACCGTTCAAGCCGATCGCCATCCCCGGCCTTAGCGATCTCCCCTTCATCGGTCCGGCCTTCTTCGTCCAGACGCCGCCGACCTATCTCGCCATATTGCTTGCGCTTCTCCTCGCCTATGTGGTGTTTCGCACCCCGCTTGGCCTTGCCATCCGCATGACAGGGGAAAATCCCCATGCAGCGGAAGCGCAGGGCATCAACCCAATGGCTGTGCGTTATGGCGCGGTCATTGCGGGCTCTGCCCTGATGGGCATGGCCGGCGCCTTCCTGACGCTGTCGGCCTTCAACAGTTTCTTCCCGACCATGGTGCAGGGACGCGGCTGGATCTGCATCGCGCTCGTGGTGTTTTCCTCCTGGCGTCCGGGCCGGGCGCTGGTCGGAGCGCTGCTCTTTGCCTTTTTCGACGGCTTCCAGCTGCGCCTGCAGACCACGCTCGGCGGCGCCGTTCCCTACCAGCTTTTCCTGATGATCCCCTATATCCTGTCCATCGCGGCACTTGCGGTGATGGCGCGGCGCGCGCGCGTGCCCCAGGCCCTGATGCAACCCTACAGGCGCGGCGAGCGCTGAACGAAGGACGTCTTGATGTTCGACCTCATCATCCGCAATGCCAACCTGCCCGATGGACGCCAGGGCTTCGACATCGGCCTCTCCGGCGGCAAGATTACCGCCATCGAAAAGACCCTCGACGCTGTCTGTGGCGAAGAGATCGACGCCACTGGCCGCCTTGTCAGCCCGCCCTTCTGCGATCCGCATTTCCACATGGATGCAACGCTGTCGCTCGGCATGCCGCGCATGAACGTCTCGGGCACATTGCTGGAAGGCATTGCGCTCTGGGGCGAACTGCGCCCGCTTCTGACGAAGGAAGCGCTGGTGGAACGGGCGCTGCGCTACTGCGATCTCGCCGTCTCGCAGGGCCTCCTGTTCATCCGCAGCCATGTCGATACATCCGACCCGCGCCTTGTGACGGCCGAAGCGCTGATCGAGGTGCGCGAACGGGTGGCGCCCTATATTCAGCTTCAGCTGGTGGCGTTCCCGCAGGATGGCTATTACCGGGCCGAAGGCGGCGTGGCCTCGCTTGAGCGGGCGCTCGACATGGGCATCGACATCGTCGGCGGCATTCCACATTTCGAGCGCACCATGGAGGAGGGGCGCATGTCGCTCGAGGCGCTCTGCCGGATCGCGGCCGAACGCGGCCTGCCGGTCGATATCCACTGCGACGAGACCGACGATCCGCTGTCGCGCCACATCGAGACGCTGGCAGCCGAAACCATCCGCCACGGCTTGCAGGGACGCGTTGCCGGATCGCATCTCACCTCCATGCATTCCATGGACAATTACTATGTCTCCAAGCTCATCCCGCTGATGGCCGAGGCAAAGATCAACGTCATTCCCAACCCGCTCATCAACATCATGCTGCAGGGCCGCCACGACACTTATCCGAAGCGGCGCGGCATGACGCGCGTCCGCGAACTGATGGCTGCAGGCCTCAATGTCTCCTTCGGCCAGGATTGCACGATGGACCCGTGGTATTCGATGGGCTCGGCCGATATGCTCGAGGTCGGCCATATGGCCATTCACGTGGCCCAGATGGGTGGGCTTGACGACAAGAAGCAGATTTTCGATGCCCTCACCGTCAATTCCGCAAAGACCATGGGGCTGGAAGGCTATGGCCTGGAGATCGGCTGCAAGGCCGACCTCATCGTGCTGCAGGCGGCCGACGTCATCGAGGCGCTGCGGCTGAAGCCGTCGAGGCTCTATGTGGTCAAGGGCGGCAAGGTGATTTCCCGCACGGCACCGCGCATTGGCGAATTGTTCCTCGACGGCCGCCCCAAATCCATCGACAGCGGGCGCGATTACGTCCCGAAATACTAAACTAAGGAATGGCTTGGCTCGGGTGTGGGGAAGGGAAGCGCCGCGCCCGGGTGCAAGCCACTCTTAATGAACGGGTGGGCGCGACGCTTCATCCGGTCAACGACCGAGGTGCGCGTGGGGTTCCAGCACCTGTCGCCTCAATAGCAGGAGGTTGGGGCGCTTGTTTGGCGGGCACAGTGCAGAGAGCATGGCCTTACTGACACTGGACTCGCGGGCCACCGCCATAGGGCTGGTAGGTGTTGTCTTCTGCCGAGTAGGAGCGGTAGCGGGTCGAACAGGACTGCGCATGATCCGCCGTCACAAAGCCGGTTGAACCTTCAAGACTTGCCTGTTCCACCTGCGGCTCCAGTTCGCCGGCCACCTCCGAGCGCGGGAAATTGTCATCGGCAAAGCTGTCATGACCTTCGGGCGGGGGAGAGGTCGGCTCGTTGGCAGCAACCGTTTCTGCGGCCTTGGCAAGGAAGGGCGAGACGCACTCCCGCCGCCCGCCGCTATAGGCCGTATAGCTGTTGTCGCGCGGGCGGTAGGAACGGTAACGGTTCGCGCACCATTCCAGATGCGCCTCGTTGAACGCAGGTTCCGTCTGCGTCTCCATGGCGGTTTCCGACACGTCTGTCGTGGCGACAGTTCCGGATGCGGCCTGATCTGTATTCGTGCCTTCGCGGGAGGAGACAAGGGTGGCTACCACCTCTCCATCTGCGCCGGAAGCCGGGACCTCGGAGGCCACCTGCACGCCCGGAACGCGTTCCAGCGTGTTGCGTGCCGGATCGACGCGCACCGGTTCACTGGTCCACAGGCTTGCCACGTCCGAGCCGCCAAGTCGCCTCGGCGTTTCGTCGGTATGCAGCAGGAAGGTTGCAACGAAAAGACCCCCGATAAAGGTCATCAGGGACAGTCCGAGGCTTGCAAAAAGCGTAAAGACGCTCTTCATGGCTATGCTCCGCAATTCGATTTCGGAAAGGAATGCGAAGGTCGGGAGCCGGTTCCTCAAAAAAACAACGGACGATTGACGGAACATTTGCGGGAACGGATTAAACCGGTACCGGATTACAGTTAAGGCGGGGGCGTTGGGGCCTTGTCCTGCATTTGGCGCCCTTGGCGGTGGCCGTGACGAGGTACTTTATGTCTGCCTTCAACGAGATCCGCGATGCCGACGGCAAGCAGACGAATGATGCCGGTGACGAGCCCGCAACGCCCCTGCCATATGTTCGGGAGCCGATGATCAACAAGGGGCGGGCGGCGGTGATGATGATGATCGCCGTGACGCTGTTTGCCTTCCTTGACAGTTCAGCCAAGATTGCCGGTGCTGCAGTTCCCTCCCTCGAACTGGTCTGGTTCCGCTTCGTCGTGCATTTCCTGCTGGTCGCGGTCATCCTCAATCCCTGGTGCGCGCCTGAGACCTGGAGAACCGGACATCCGAAACTGCAGACCCTTCGCGCACTGATCCAGATCGTCTGCACGGGCCTCAATTTTCTGGCGCTCAGCCAGTTGCAGATCGCCCAGACCCTGTCGATCCAGTTCACCGGCCCGGCCTTCATCACGCTGTTGTCGATCGTGTGGCTCGGCGAAAAGGTGGGGCGCTACCGCTGGACGGCAATCGCCATCAGCTTTATCGGCGTGCTCGTCATCACCCAGCCGAAGCTTGACGGCATCGAGCCGGCTTTTGGCGTCATGCTTTTGTCCGTCATGATCGGTGCCAGCTACTCCATCCTGACGCGACGCCTGGCCGGCAGTGAATCCCCCGGCAGCATGCTTTTGATCATGGCCGGCCTGCCGGCGCTTCTGCTGACGCCGCTGATGCCGTTCGTGTGGGTGTGGCCGGCGCATCCTTCCACGTGGTTTGCGCTCTTCGCCACCGGCGCGTTTGGTGCGCTGGCGCATTATTTCTACATCGGGGCCCACCGGCTGGCGCCCGCCTCGTTCCTGGCGCCCTTGCAGTATTTCCAGTTCCTGGCGGTTCTGGTGCTGGGCTTTATCGTCTTCGGCGATGTTCCGACGCTGTCCACCTTCCTCGGCGCCGCCATCCTCATCGGGTCCGGGCTCTACATCTGGCACCGCGAACGGGTTCTGGCGCGGGCTGCCACACGTTCCGCGGCCGCTTGACGCACAAAACCATCATCATGTGGAAAAGCGTGTGATGACAAGGTGTTGCATGCAATAAAATGCACAGCTGTGCATTCTTGCTCTTCTCTTGTCTTCAATTGCCTTCTAAAAGAGGGGCGTGGTCAGGGAGGATCATGGCGCGCGACGCGATGTCGCCACTGACTAGAACCGACAATAAACGGGAGGAAACCATGTCTTTCGGCAAAATTCTTGCGAGCACGACCGTATCCGTCGTGGCGATGATGTCTGCGTCCCAGGTACTGGCCGCTACGGAACTGCAATGGTGGCACGCCATGTCGGGTGCCAATAACGAGGTTGTCGATACCCTTGCCAAGGAATTCAACGCCAGCCAGAGCGAATACAAGATCGTTCCGGTCTTCAAGGGAAGCTATCCTGAAACGCTGAATGCCGGCATCGCCGCCTTCCGCGCCAAGCAGGCACCCGCCATCCTTCAGGTGTTTGACGCCGGCAGCGGCGTGATGATGGGTGCCGAAGGCGCCGTCATGCCCGTCGCCGACGTTTTGAAAAAGGGTGGCTTTACCTTCGACAAGGCCAATTACCTCGCCGGCATCGCCGCCTATTATTCCAAGCCCGACGGCTCCATGCTGTCCTTCCCCTACAATTCGTCTTCGCCGGTGATGTACTACAACAAGGACACATTCAAGAAGGCTGGCCTCAACCCCGACGAAGCGCCCAAGACCTGGCCTGAAGTGTTCGAAGCGGCCAAGAAGATCAAGGCGAGCGGCGCCAGCGCCTGCGGCATGACCTCCACCTGGCTCACCTGGATCCAGACCGAGAACTTTGCCGCCTGGAACAACGTGTCCTATGGCACCAATGAAAACGGCCTCGGTGGCACCAAGGTGGAACTGAAGGTCAATGCGCCGCTGTTCGTCCAGCATTTCCAGGCCCTGGCCGATCTCGCCAAGGACGGCACGTTCCGCTACGGCGGCCGCACCTCGGAAGCCAAGCAGCTGTTCACCTCCGGCGAATGCGGCATCCTGACGGAATCCTCCGGTGGTCTTGGCGACATCATCAAATCCGGCATGAACTACGGCATCGGCCAGCTGCCCTATTATCCGGGCGAAGGCCGTCCGCAGAACACCATTCCCGGCGGCGCCAGCCTCTGGGTCTTCGGCGGCAAGTCGGATGCGGAATACAAGGGCATCGCGCAGTTCTTCAATTTCCTCTCGCAGACGCCGATCCAGGCGCGCCTGCACCAGGTGTCCGGCTACCTGCCGGTGACCATGGCGGCTTATGAAGACACCAAGAAGTCCGGCTTCTACGAAAAGAACCCGGCCCGTGAGACGCCGATCCTGCAGATGATGGGCAAGGCGCCGACGGAAAATTCCAAGGGCGTGCGTCTCGTCAACCTGCCGCAGGTTCGCGACATCATGAACGAGGAATACGAGGCGCTTCTCGCCGGCAAGCAGGATGCCAAGACGACGATGGACAAGATCGTCGAGCGCGGCAATGCCGCCATCAAGCAGGCCCAGCGTTAATCCACCCTCCTCGTCAGCCCGGCGGCCTTCGGTCGCGGGCTGACGTCAGAACAGGACAATCGCCGTGCAACGCGTTGTGTTTCCAAACAAGGTGCTCCCCTATTTCCTGGTGGCGCCGCAAATCATCCTGACGGTGATTTTCTTCTTCTGGCCGGCAAGCCAGGCGCTGTATCAATCGATGCAGCGCGAGGACCCCTTCGGCCTTTCAAGCGGCTTTGTCGGCCTCGACAATTTCCGCTTCGTGCTGTCGGATGAGAATTACCTGCATTCGCTGCAGGTGACGGTCATCTTCAGCGCCGCAACCGCCATCCTCGCAATGGTTGTCGCCCTGATGCTGGCAACCGCTGCCGACCGGGTGGTGAGGGGAAAGGGCTTCTATCGCACCATGCTGATCTGGCCTTATGCGGTGGCGCCGGCCGTGGCCGGCATGCTGTGGCTTTTCATGTTCAATCCGTCCATGGGCACGTTCGCCTATATCCTGCGCCGCAACGGCATTGCCTGGGATCCGCTTCTGAACGGCGATCAGGCCATGGTGCTCGTCGTCGTCGCGGCCGCCTGGAAGCAGATCAGCTACAATTTCCTGTTCTTCGTCGCCGGCCTCCAGGCCATTCCAAAATCGCTGATCGAGGCCGCCGCCATCGATGGCGCCCGCGGTGCCCGCCGGTTCTGGACCATCGTGTTTCCGCTTCTGGCCCCGACGACCTTCTTCCTGCTCGTTGTCAACACCGTCTATGCCTTCTTCGACACGTTTGGCATCATCCATGCGGTGACCGGCGGCGGGCCTGCCAAGGCCACCGAAACGCTCGTCTACAAGGTTTATAACGATGGTTTCGTCAACCTCGACCTCGGCTCGTCGGCGGCACAATCGGTCATCCTGATGATCATCGTCATTGCCCTGACGGCCTTCCAGTTCCGCTTCGTCGAGAAGCGCGTGCATTATGCGTGAGGACAGATCATGATTGAAAGACGTCCAATCGCCGGCCTCCTCGGTCATTTCATGCTGATCATCGGCATCATCATCGTGGCCTTCCCGATCTATTACACCTTCGTGGCCTCCACGCTGTCGTCGGGGGAAATCCTGCGCCCGCCGATCTCGCTTCTGCCCGGCAGCCATCTCGTTGAAAACTATTCGACGGCGATCAATGGCGGCGTCGAGCGCGTCTCCGGCGTCAGCCTCGAACGCATGCTGTGGAACACCTTCGTGGTGGCCATGGCGATTGCCATCGGCAAGATCCTCATCTCCTTCATCTCGGCCTATGCCATCGTCTTCTTCCAGTTCCCGTTCCGCATGGGCTTCTTCTGGATGATTTTCGTGACGCTGATGCTGCCGGTGGAGGTGCGCATCCTGCCCACCTACAAGGTGATCGTCGATCTTGGCCTCATCGATACCTACACGGGCCTTACTCTGCCGCTGATGGCCTCCGCCACCGCCACGTTCCTGTTTCGCCAGTTCTTCCTGACGATCCCCGGCGAACTCGTCGAGGCTGCCCGCATCGACAATGCCGGCCCCTTCCGCTTCATGAAGGATATCCTGCTGCCTTTGTCGCGCACAAATATCGCAGCGCTCTTCGTCATCCTCTTCATCTACGGCTGGACGCAGTATCTGTGGCCGCTGCTGGTCACCAACGACGCGCAGATGGCGACGATCATCATCGGCCTTCGCAAGATGGTGGATTTCGCCGACGCTTCTACCCCCTGGAATTATGTCATGGTCACGGCGATCCTCGCCATCATCCCGCCGATTCTGGTGGTGGTTCTGATGCAGCGCTGGTTCGTGAAAGGCCTTGTGGAGACTGAAAAGTAATGGCCAAGATCACCCTCAACAATGTCCGCAAGACCTATGCCGGCACGGTGGAAACCATCAAGGGCGTCTCGCTCGATATCGCCGACGGCGAACTGCTGGTGCTTGTCGGTCCCTCCGGCTGCGGCAAGTCCACACTTCTGCGCATGATTGCCGGGCTGGAAAGCATCACATCCGGCGAAATTTCTATCGGAGACCGCGTCGTCAACACGCTGGAACCGTCCGAGCGCGATATCGCGATGGTGTTCCAGAACTATGCGCTTTATCCGCATATGACGGTCTACCAGAACCTGGCCTATGGCCTGAAAAACCGCAACACGCCGGCTGATGTGATCGAGGCACGCATCAAGAAGGCGGCGACGACGCTCGAAATCGAACAGTATCTGGAGCGCAAGCCGCGCCAGCTCTCCGGCGGCCAGCGCCAGCGCGTCGCCATGGGCCGCGCCATCGTGCGCGAGCCCTCGGCGTTCCTGTTCGACGAGCCTCTGTCCAACCTCGACGCAAAACTGCGCGTTCAGATGCGGGTGGAAATCAAGCGGCTGCAGCGGGCGCTTGCCACCACCAGCGTCTATGTCACCCACGACCAGATGGAAGCGATGACGCTCGCCGACCGGCTGGTGGTGCTGAACGGCGGCCACATCGAGCAGGTGGGCACGCCGATCGAGCTGTACGAGAAGCCGGCGACAACCTTCGTCGCCACCTTTATCGGTTCGCCCTCGATGAACCTTCTGGACCGTGCCCGCGGCGGTTTCGACCTCTCCGGTGTTCCGGAGGCGGCAACCATCGGCATCCGCCCGGAAGACCTGAAGGTGGTCAGCGATGGACAAGTCGCGGGCTATGCCTTGCGCGCGGACGTGACCGTCGGCGCCGTGGAACTCGTGGGCGCCGAAAGCTATGTCTATGGCAAGCTGTCGTCCGGACAGGACATCGCATTTCGCGTCTCCGGCCGTTCGCAGATCGAGACCGGCGCGCAGATGACGGTTGCGGCACATAGCCACGACATCCATCTGTTCGATGCAGGCGGCGCGCGTCTTGCCGGCCATTGATCGCTGACCGGGCGACCATCATGTCGCCCAGTCACCCGCCTATGACGGGTTGGCGAAATCGGAATGTGGCAGTTCGTGGCAATCTGCCTGTAAACCGTTTGCAGAGACCTTAGCCTGCATACTCCTGTGCCGGGAGGAGAGCAGCGGAGAAACGAGAAAGGCCGGAGGGATGAGCTCAACCGCCGTCATGATCAACCTGTTCGGAGCCGTGGCCCTGCTGCTGTTCGGTCTGTCGCAGGTCAAGGACGGCGTGTCGCGGGCTTTTGGCGCCCAGCTTCGCACGGGCCTTTCCACGGGGACGCGCAACGGGTTGCGATCCTTCGTCTCCGGCCTCTTCGCCACGATTGCGCTGCAAAGCTCGACGGCCACCGCGCTGATGACTGCCTCCTTCGTGGAACGGGACCTCATCCGGCCGCGCATGGCCCAGATCGTCCTTCTCGGCGCCAATGTCGGCACCGCCATCACCGCCTGGATCGTCGGCTTTGGCATCGGCTGGCTGTCGCCGCTCCTCATCCTCGTCGGCATCGGCTTTCACCGCAGCAGGGCCAGCAACCGTCAGGGGCTCGGGGCTGCGTTGATCGGCATCGGCATCATGCTTCTGTCGCTGCACCTGATGAGTGCGGCGACCGAGCCCTTGCGGGAATCGCAGGCGCTCTTTGCCTTTATCGGCCTTCTGGACAATGCCTGGCCGGTCGCCTTTGCGCTTGCGGCTTCCATCGCCTTCCTATCCTCGTCCAGCCTTGCCGCAGTGGTTCTCATCCTCTCGGTTGCCGCAACCGGTGCGGTTCCGACGGCGCTGATCCTCGTCCTCGTGCTTGGGGCAAATTTTGGCGGTGCCATTCCGCCCTACATGGCGTCGCTTTCGGCCGCGTCCTCTGCGCGCCGCGTCACGCTTGGCAATCTCATCGTGCGCGGCATCGGCTGCCTGCTGGTACTGCCGCTTGCCGGCTACGGTGCCATGCTTCTGGAAATGCTGCCGACGCCCGGTGCCATGCTGCCGGTCGATGCGCATCTGGCCTTCAACCTGGCGCTTGCCCTGGTGGCCTGGCCCTTCTCAACCTTGCTGTCCGGCTGGATGGCGCGCCTGATCCCGGAAGAGGTGCGGCCCGATCTTGCGCCAAAATTCCTCGACCGCGAGGAACTGTCGAGCCCCGTCGTTGCACTGACCAGTGCCACGCGCGAGGTGCTGGGCGTCGGCGATCTCATCGAGCGTATGCTGATGAAGACATCGGATGCCTTCTCCCAGAACGATCTCTCCCAGCTCACCGAGGTGGCGCAGCTGGAACACCGCGTCGATACGCTGCAGCAGGAGGTGAAGGTCTATCTCTCCATGCTCTCGCGCGTAGGCCTCAGCGAAGACAACAGCCGCCGCTCGATCCACATCATCGACTATGCCATCAACCTGGAACACATCGGCGACATCATCGAAAAGGGCCTGTTGCCGCAGGTCGTCAAGAAAATCTCGCTCGGCCTCAAGTTCTCCGACGACGGCTATGACGAATTGATGCGGCTGATGACGCTTACCATCGACAACCTGCGCGTGGCGCAGACGATTTTCGTCACGCGCGATTTTGACCTTGCCCGTCACATGATGGAGGTGAAGGTGGAGGTGCGGCGGATGGAGAAGGAATCCGCCGAGCGCCACCTCAAACGCCTTCAGGACGGCCGGCTGGAAAGCCTGCAGACCAGCTCGCTGCATCTCGATCTTCTGCGCGACCTGAAGCGCATCAATGCGCATATCGTCTCTGTCGCCCATCCGATCCTGGACGAAAGCGGCCTTCTCGTGGAAAGCCGCCTTCGCGCCTCGCAGTAAACCTGTGCGGCTCAGGCCACGCGCTGCCCTTCGCGCCAGACGGAGCGCACGACCGGCACACCGTCCGTGCGGCGAACCCGCACGAGATCGGCGCGAAGGCCGGGCGCAATGCGGCCACGATCGTCAAGGCCGACGGTGCGCGCCGGCGTTGCCGTCACCATGGCAAGCGCTTGCGGCAGCGTCAGGCCTTCGATGTCGTCTGACAGAACGAAAGGGGCGTGGAGCAGGCTGAACGGCACGTAATCCGAAGAGAGCACGTCGAGCACACCCCGTTCGGCGAGATCGCGCGCCGCAATATTGCCGGAATGCGATTTGCCACGCACCACGTTCGGAGCGCCCATCAAGACGCTCATGCCGGCCTTGTGGGAGGCATCGGCGGCATCGAGGCTGGTCGGGAACTCGGCCAGCCGGACACCGTAGCCGACAGCCTCTTCGACATGGTCAAGGGTCGCATCGTCGTGGCTTGCGATGGTAATGCCGCGGCGATGGCAGAGCGCTGCCAGATGATCGCGGTGCGGGCCGGAATAGCGCGCCGAGGATTCCTGCCGGCGCGCCACGAAGCGCTGGAATTCCTCGTCCGACAGGCCGCGCTTGCTTTTGTAATAGAGCGTGTAGTGCTCCATCGTCTGGAACTGACGCTGGCCCGGCGCATGGTCCATCAGCGACACAAGCCGGACAGCCGGGTCTTCCTCGAAATCGGCGATATGCTCCAGCACGTCGGCGGAGGATACCTCGCAGCGCAGGTGCAGCAGATGGTCGGCACGCAGCCGGTCTTCCTGTTGCGCCAGATGGATCGCATCGGCCATGTCGCGCATCTCGCCGGGGCGAAAGCCGCCGTCCTCGTCCGAGCCCATGCGCAGGCAGTCGAAGACCGTGGTGATGCCCGAGGTGACGACCTGCGCATCATGCGACTGGATGGCGGAAATCTTGTTCCAGCGCACGCCCGGACGCGGCGAATAATGGGCTTCCAGATGGTCCGTATGCAGTTCCACCAATCCGGCAATCAGATAATCGCCCCCGAAATCCTCGCCAAGCGCGCTCGATCCTTCCGCGATATCGGCAATCTTGCCGTCGGCGATCCGGACACTGCCTTCGATGAGGCGGTCTTCGAGAACGATTCGGGCGTTGGACAGAATGATTTCGGGCATGACGGTTTTTCCAGATGCAGGTGGCGCAGGCCGCGCCGGTCAAAAAGTCAGTGGTTGCGCTTGCCGATGAGGCGTGAGCGCAGCGCGTTGGAGATGGCGTCGAAGATGAAGACGACGATCAGGATGAGGATCACCATGTAGGCGACGTTCTTCCAGTTGGTGTTGGTGCGCATCGCTTCCCAGAGCTTGAGACCGATGCCGCCGGCACCGACCGCCCCGATAATGGTGGCCGAGCGGGTGTTGCTTTCCCAGAAGTAGAGCGCCTGGCTGGCAAAGACCGGCAGGACCTGCGGCAGGACACCGAAACGCTGCACGGCAAGCGGCGGCGCGCCAACGGACTTGATGCCTTCACGCTGCTTGTCGTCGATGTTTTCGAGCGCTTCCGAATAGAGTTTTCCAAGCGTGCCGGTGTCGGTGAAGAAGATCGCCGAAATGCCGGCGAGCGGCCCGGGGCCGAAGGCGCGGGTGAAGAACAGTGCCCAGATCAGCATGTCGACCGAGCGCTGGAAATCGAAGAAGCGCTTGACCAGCTGATTGACGGGACGGTTGAGCGTGATGTTGCGCGCAGCGATGAAGCAAAGCGGAAAGGCGACGACAGAGGCAAGCAGCGTGCCGACAAAGGCCATGACGATGGTCTGGAACAGCTTTGTCCAGACATCGAGATGCTGCCAGGATGGATTGTAGAGAATATTGTCGATGGCAAGCGACAGGTTGCTCTGGGCCGGATCCAGCCGCTCGTCGGAGCGGATCAGCGTGAGAACCTCGCTCAACGGCTTGCCGAAATAAGGCGAGTCGATGTCGAACAGAAAACCCGGCCAGCCGAGATAACGTTTGTGGACGATGACCGCATCGCTGCGCACCTCCGCCCAGCCGGAAAAGCCGAAAGCGACCACGATCTTTTCGCCCGGCGCGCGCTGCGTTGCCCACGCGGGAAGCGGGCCGGATGCCCGCACGCTGTCTCGGCCAAGCGAAATGGCAAGCGTTTCACCGGAGCGGGTGATGGTGACGCCGGGCGGTGCCACCTCGATCGTGGCGTCCGGGGTCATTTTCACCACCGCATGGGTCACCACCTCCTCGCTCACCGTCTGGCTGGCGGGCGCTGCGTCACCGGTTCCGATCGGAGCCGGGGCAGGCGCCATGAAGGAGAAAGTGGAGGCGGGTGCGGAAGGCTGGGCTGCGGCAGCAGGGGCGGTGATCGTGCGGGTGATCGTTTCCCGCTTCGCCTGCAGCCAGTCCGGGTTCGGATTGGGGCCGATCGGATCGAAGCGCGAAAATTCCACCTTCATCGTGGCATCATCCCGGATCGCAATCGTCGGGCGCTCCTCATAGGAGACCCAGTCGGCAAGATAGTTGCCGGCAATGGTCCAGTTGGCCGAGGACATCACCTGCGGGACGGAAAACAGCCAGGAGCAGAAGGCGAGGTAAAGAATGCCGCTGGTGAGGATCAGCGGGATCCGGAACCGGCTCCAGACGGAGGCGGTGACCAGATGCGGATGGCGGGCGGCAACGGCGTCGAGATCGGTGGCGGACAGGCTCTGCATGGTCAAATCCTCACACGACCGGACGGAAGGCCTGATCGCCCACCAGCTTGCGGCGCAGCCAGGCGGACAGCTGGTCCACGGCGATGATGGTCAGCAAAAGCAGAAGCACGATCGCAAGCGTCTTTGCCTCATGGCCGCGGGTGATCGACAGGCGAAGCTGCTCGCCGATGCCGCCGCCGCCGACCGCACCGATAATGGTGGAGGCGCGCACGTTGATCTCCAGCCGCAACAGGAAATAGCTGACGAAATTCGGCATGACCTGCGGCACCATGGCAAACCACACGCGCTCGATCCAGCTGGCGCCGGCCGCCTTCAACCCCTCGTCGGGACGCATGTCGGCGTTTTCGATGACCTCGAAGAACAGTTTGCCGAGCGCTCCGATGGTGTGGATGGAGACGGCAATCATCGCCGGGATCGGCCCGAGCGACAGGATGGCGAGAAAGAAGCCGGCGAGCACGATCTCGGGAAAGGCGCGCAGGATTTCCATGAACCGGCGCACGGGGCCGCGGATCCAGACGTTCTTCATCATGTTGCGCGCGGCAAGGAAGGACAGGATGGAGCCGAAGAAGAACCCGATGATGGTGGAGGCGAGCGCAATGTTCAGCGTCTCAGCCATCTTGTAGAAATATTCCGGAATGTAGAGGCTCTGAGTGATATAGTAGCGCCCGTCCGGGTAATCATATTGCAGGCTGCCGTCGAAATAGGGCGAGGGCAGATCAAACAGCGCCCGCCAGATTTCCATGCCGTCACGCGGAACGAGCATTTCGACAAAATCAAACAGGTGCGGCAACCGGTCGATGAACTTGCCGGAATTGCTGTCATTGGCAAACCACAGCGATCCGGTCAGCGCGACAAACAGCACAGCAAGGCTGAGGATGGTGTAACGGCGACGCCCGCGCGCCAGAACCTGCCAATGGGCCTCGATCTGGGCGCCACGTTCTCCCAGAGGGGCATGGGTCGGGCTGGTCTGCATTCTGGGAACTACCATTGGCTGGGGGGTGTGCTGGACTGTCACAGCGGATCAGCCGCCGGAGGATAAGGCTCCGGCGACTGGAAGAAGTCGAGGCGCGCGCCGATCAGCCGCCGATGGTTGCCTTGCGGGCGTCGATGATCGGCTTGTAGAAGCTCTCGTTGACTTCGGCGAAGCCCTTGAAATCGCCGCCTTCGATGGCCGAGAAGCACTTGGGATCCGTCTTCGGCAGCGCCATCATGTAGGCGGTCAGCTTCTTCTTCATGTCGGCCGAGAGCGACGAACGAACGACGATCGGGCCGTTCGGGATGAGCGGCGACTTCCACAGCTCGACGAGGTCGTCCATGTTGACGATGCCCTTGTCGGCCATCTTCTTCAGGTTGCCCGAGGTATAGCCGTCCTTGAAATTGCCAACGCCCGAACCGAAGGTCGTGCCGGCATCGAACGTGCCCTTCAGCACTTCGAGAACGAGGTTTTCATGGCCGCCGCCAAAGCCGGTGGAGCCGACATATTCCTTGACCGGCTTGCCACCAAGAGCGGCCGGCAGCGTCACCGTCGGGATCAGGTAGCCGGAGGTGGAGTCCGGATCGGCAAAGCCGAGCTTCTTGCCCTTGATGTCGGTGACCTTGGTCATGCCGGAATCCTTGCGGGCCACCATGATCGAGTAGTAACCCATCGAGCCGTCGGTCTGGACGGTCGTCAGGATCGGCTCGATAGCCTTCGGATTGGAGAGATAGGCCTTGGCATAGCCGGAAGCGCCGAGTTCTGCGTAATCGAGCGTGCCGCCCAGGAGGCCCTGGATGACGCCGTCATAATCGGCGGCCGGGAAGAGCGAAACCTTCTCGAAGCCGAATTCCTGCTTCAGGTGATCGACCAGGCACTGGTTGTTGCGCAGACGGTCGGCTTCGTTTTCGCCGCCGATCAGGCCGATGCGGAATTCCTTGACGTCCTGGGCATGGGAAGCGCCGGCGAGCGACAGAAGTGCGACGGCGGCAAGAAGGGTCTTCTTCAACATGAGTTCATCTCCTGTGAGAGCGGAATGCGTGAATAGCTTTCAAGAACGTCTTGCCCTTGACGCGGGCTGGCGATCGGGTCGGAACTAGGCGCCGGCTTGTGCGAGCGACCTGTGCTCCGGGGATGGCGTGTCTGCGGCGCCGTGTGCGGCCGCTGGAATGTTGATGCTGGTCGAGGTCATGCTTTCATCGATGCCGGTGCCGTCCTTGTCGGCGCCGTAGATCTCCTGCACGGCCGCGGCCGTCAGTTCTGACGGCTTGCCGTCAAACACCACGCGACCGCGCGCCATGCCGATGATGCGTTCGCAATAGCTGCGCGCCGTATCCAGCGTGTGCAGGTTGGTGATCACGGTAATGCCTTCGCTCTCGTTGATGGCGCGCAGGGCATCCATGACAATCTTGGCGTTCAGCGGATCGAGCGAGGCAATCGGCTCGTCCGCCAGAACCATTTTCGGCGATTGCATCAGCGCACGGGCAATGGCGACACGCTGCTGCTGGCCACCGGAGAGCGTGCCGGCCGGCTGCAGCGCGGTCTGCTCGATGCCGAGGCGCTCCAGCGCTGCAATCGCCATCAGCCTCTCCTCGCGGGTAAAGATGTTGAGGATGCTGAGCGTCGTGGAGCGATGGTTGAGGCGTCCAAGCAGAACGTTTGTGAGAACGTCCAGGCGCGGCACGAGATTGAACTGCTGGAAGATCATGGCGCAATCGCGCTGCCAGTCGCGCAGCGGCTTGCCCTTGAGTTTCGAGACATCCGTGCCACCAAACAGGATGTTGCCCGAGGTCGGATCGGCCAGCCGGTTGATCATGCGCAGCAGCGTCGATTTGCCGGCGCCGGAGCGTCCGATGACGCCGACCATCTGGCCGGAGGGAATATCGAGGGAAACAGCGTCGACGGCGGTATTCTTGCCGAACGTCCGCGTAACGTTGATCAGTCTGAAGTCCATCGTCTTTCCCTTGCGCATCATGCTCTCGGACCATCGCTAGCGCAGCAGTGTAAAGCGCGAATGTCGGATTTGTGTAGGTTCTGTGAAGCCTTTCAAGTTGTTGATCAGAAAAGGGAATCATGTGTATTTCTGGAGAAATTCTTCAGCCGTCAGCGCCCGAAAATCGGCAAGCGCTGCAAAAAGCCGGTCATGGTCCCAGTCCCACCAGGCAAGGGCTGCCATGCGGGCGGCAATGTCTGCGGGAAAGCGTTCGCGGATGAGCTTTGCCGGCACGCCGCCGACAATCGTATAGGGTGCGACGTCCTTGGAAACGACGGCGCCGGCGCCAATCACCGCGCCATTGCCGATGGTAACGCCCGGCAGGACGGTCGCGCCATGGCCGATCCAGACATCGTGGCCGATGGTGATGCGATTTTCGCGCCGCCAGTTGAAGAAGTCATGTTCGTCCTCGGCACCCTCGAAATAGCTCGCGGCCCGATAGGTGAAGTGATGCAGTGTTGCCCGCCACATCGGATGATTGGTGGCGTTGATGCGCACGGCAGCGGCAATATTGGCGAACTTGCCGATGGTGGCGCACCACACGGCGCCGTCGCGCTCGATATAGGAATAGTCGCCCATCTCCACTTCGGAGAGACGGCAGCGTTCGCCGACTTCCGTATAGCGGCCAAGCGTGGTGTCGCTGATGGTGGCACCATCATGGATCAGGGGTTGAAGGCCAAGCTTCTTGCTCATGCGGCAGCCTTCCGCGGAGAAAATGCGGTGACGTCGAGGATGCGGTCGGCAACGGCTTCGCGCACTTCCTCATCATGGAAAATGCCGAGAAGTGCGACGCCGGCCGCCTTCTTGGCCTCGATCATAGAAACAACAACCTTGCGGTTGGCCGCATCGAGCGAGGCCGTCGGCTCGTCCAGCAGCAGGATTGCGTGGTCGGTGATGAAGCCGCGGGCAATGTTGACGCGCTGCTGTTCGCCGCCAGAAAAGGTGGCCGGCGGCAGTTGCCAGAGATCGCGGGGAAGGTTCAGCCGGGCGAGCAGGTCTGCGGCGCGTTCACGCGCTTCCTCTGCTGCGACGCCGCGGGCAACAAGCGGCTCTGCCACCACATCGAGCGCCGAAACACGCGGCACGGTGCGCAGGAACTGGCTCACGTAACCGAGCGCCGAGCGGCGGACATCCAGCACCACGCGCGGATCGGCGCTGGCGATGTCGATGGTTTTGTCCGCATGGGTGATCAGGATCTGGCCTGAATCCACGGCATAATTGCCGTAGAGCATTTTGAGGATCGAGCTTTTGCCGATGCCGGAGGGGCCGCCGAGCACGACGCATTCGCCGCTTGCAACCGAGAAGGAGACATTGGCGACCACGGGCAGCTTCAGCCCGCCGCGCAGGTGCATGGTAAAGCTCTTGGCGACTTCGGAAACGATAAGGGGCGTGGGCATGGAGTTTCTCCGTCACACTTGCAGGATCGAGGAGACGAGCAGCTGCGTATAGGGCTCGCGCGGATCGTCGAGGACACGGTCGGTGAGGCCCTGTTCGATGACATGGCCGTCCTTCATCACCATCATCCGGTGTGAGAGGAGACGCGCGACCGCCAGATCATGCGTGACGACGATGGCGGAGAGGCCGAGATCGTTGACGAGACCGCGCACGAGATCGAGAAGGCGCGCCTGCACCGAGACATCCAGCCCGCCCGTGGGTTCGTCCATGAAGACGAGGCGCGGCGAGGTGACGAGATTGCGGGCAATCTGCAGGCGCTGGCGCATACCGCCGGAAAAGGCGCGCGGCTGGTCGTCGATACGATCCTGCGAGATTTCCACCCGCTCCAGCCATTCCGTTGCCGTCTGGCGAATGCGGCCATAATGGCGGTCGCCGACGGCCATCAACCGTTCACCGACATTGGCGCCGGCCGACACGGTCATGCGCAGGCCATCCGCCGGGTTCTGGTGGACGAAACCCCAGTCGGTGCGCATGAGGAAGCGTCGTTCCGCCTCGCTCATGCGGTAGAGATCACGGTATTCGCCGTCGCGCATATGGTATTGCACGCAGCCGGTGGAGGGCATCAGCCGCGTTGACAGGCAGTTGAGCAGCGTCGTCTTGCCGGAGCCGGATTCGCCGACCACCGCCAGCACTTCGCCCGGCCACAGATCAAACGACACCGCACTGCAGCCGATGCGGCTGCCGTAGAATTTGGAGAGGTCGCTGACCTTCAGAAGCGGGTTCGCGCTCATTCCGCAGCCTCCTGGCTCTGGCCCAGCATCTCGCCGACATGGCCATCGGCGCGCCGTGTTTCGCAATAATCGGTGTCGGAGCAGACGAACATGCGCCCGCCCCGGTCATCCAGCACCACCTCGTCCAGATAGACATGGCGGGCGCCGCAGAGCGCGCAGGGCTTGTCAAAGCTCTGCACCTCGAACGGATGGTCTTCGAAATCGAGGCTGACGACATCGGTAAACGGCGGCACCGCATAGATGCGTTTTTCGCGGCCGGCGCCGAAGAGCTGCAGGGCTTCCGAGCGGTGCATTTTCGGATTGTCGAATTTCGGCGTCGGCGAGGGGTCCATCACATAACGGCCGGCAACCTTCACCGGATAGGCATAGGTGGTGGCGATGCGGCCGTGGCGGGCGATATCCTCGTAGAGTTTGACATGCATCAGGCCGTATTCTTCGAGCGCATGCATCTTTCGCGTTTCGGTTTCGCGCGGTTCGAGGAAGCGCAGCGGTTCCGGGATCGGCACCTGATAGACGAGCACCTGACCTTCCCGCAGCGTGTCTTCAGGGATACGGTGACGGGTCTGGATGACGGTCGCCTCGCCCGTATGGGTGGTGACGGCGACATTGGCGACTTTCTGGAAGAAGGCGCGGATAGAGACCGCGTTGGTGGTGTCGTCGGCACCCTGGTCGATGACCTTCAGCACATCCTGCGGTCCGAGGATGGCGGCCGTCACCTGCACGCCGCCGGTGCCCCAGCCATAGGGCATCGGCATTTCGCGCGAGGCGAACGGCACCTGGTAGCCGGGAATGGCAATGGCTTTCAGGATGGCGCGACGGATCATCCGCTTGGTCTGTTCATCCAGATAGGCGAAATTATAGGCGGCAAGTTCGGTTGCTGGCATGCTCATTCGGCAGCCTCCTGCTGGTCTGTATCCGGGGTCTGATCGGCCGCGTGCTTTGCGCGCATGCGCCTGACAAGGTCGAGTTCGGCCTGGAAATCCACGTAATGCGGCAGCTTCAGGTGCTCCACGAAGCCGGTCGCCTGCACGTTGTCGCAATGGGACATGACGAATTCCTCGTCCTGCGCCGGCGCCACCACGTCTTCGCCGAATTCGTCCGTGCGCAGGGCCCGGTCGACCAGCGACATCGACATGGCCTTGCGTTCGCTCTGGCCGAAGGCCAAGCCGTAACCGCGGGTGAACTGCGGCGGCGCCTTGGCCGAGCCCTTGAACTGGTTGACCATCTGGCATTCGGTGACGCGGATTTCTCCAAGCGATACGGCAAAGCCGAGCTCCGGCACCTCGAACTCCACGTCGACCAGCCCCATGCGGATTTCGCCGACGAAGGGGTGGGTGCGCCCGTAACCGCGCTGGGTGGAATAGGCGAGCGCCAGCAGAAATCCCTCGTCGCCACGGGCAAGCGTCTGCAGACGCAGGTCGCGCGGCATCGGAAATTCCATCGGCTCGCGGGTGATATCGCCGGCCAGATGATCCTCCGGCATGTTTCCATCCGGCTCGATCAGGCCTTCGCCATCGAGAATGTCGGAGACGCGCATGATCGGCGTGCCGTCGCTTTCGCGAAGGGCTGGCTCTTCCACGGCTTCGTCATCCAGAAGCGAGGGGTCGAGCAGGCGGTGCGTGTAGTCGAAGGTGGGGCCGAGAAGCTGGCCGCCCGGCAGGTCCTTGTAGGTGGCAGACACGCGCCGCTCCACCTGCATCCGGCCCGTCTCGATCGGCTGCGAGGTGCCAAAACGCGGCAGCGTCGTGCGGTAGGCGCGCAGCAGAAAGATCGCCTCGATCATGTCGCCGCGCGCCTGTTTGAGCGCAAGGGCGGCCAGCGACCGGTCATAAAGCGAGGCTTCCGCCATCACGCGATCCACGGCAAGGCCCAACTGTTCGATGATCTGGCCGATGGTGAGGCTGGGGAGCGAGCGGTCTCCGCGACGGCGGTCGGCCAGCAGGCGGTGGGCATTGGCGATGGCGGTTTCGCCACCTTTGACGGCAACATACATGGCTTACACCTCCAGTGCGGTAATCTTGCAGGTGCGCGGCAGGCCGATCATCTGACGGCCGGCGGTCAGCACCACGTCGAGACCGCGGGGAAACAGCGCCCGGTTGTCGGTCCACTGGGCAAGGAGTTCCGCCGGGAGCCCCCGTGGCGCCAGATGCGTGACGTCACGGATGCCGGGGCCGGTCAGGTTCAGCGGACGCCCGCCGTCCAGCGCCTCGATCTCGATCACCAGCGTGGTGGAGCGATCCGGATAGTCCTGGGCGCCGAGCGCGAAATGAGCGATGGCGGGAAGGTGCGCACCGGCCTCCAGAAAGGCAAAGCGCGCCTCGCTCTTTTCCCGCGTCAGCGGCGCGCCGCAATGGAAGGCAAGCCAGCCGGGAACGTTCGATTGCGCGATCTTCGGCGACAGCCAGACCGGCGTGTCGTGGTCGCAAAGGGTCAGCATCAGGGCGCCGGCTGCGACACCAAGCGGGGCGGGCGGCATAAGCTCGGGCGTGACAAGGCCAAGACTACCGGGCCGCGCCATGCAATCCATCAGCGTGCGAAACACCGTCTGGCTGTTGTAGACGGCATCCGGGAAGCCGCCGGTGAAGCCTTCATTCCTGTTGTCCATCAGTCTTCTCCTCGCACCATGGTGAAGAAATCCACCTTCGTCGCCGCTGTCTCGTTTTCGCGCCGGGCGGCATCCGCCGCCTGCCGCTGTTCGATCGGGGCAAGCAGGCTGGTTTCGACAAAATCCCGGTGCCGTTCGTTCTGGCCGAGCGCATCGAAAAGCGCGGCAAGTTCTGCGGCGCGCCGGTCCGTGCCAAGACGGTAGCCATGGCCCACGGTGCCGTCGGCCACCCTCACCGTGGCGCGGCTGACGGTGGTTTCGCCGAGGTTGAAGGGCGCACCGCCACCCCCGATGCGACCACGCACCATGACGAGCCCGGTTTCGGGCCCCCGCAGCAATTCATGGCCAGGTCTATCGGCGAGCGCCTGCCAGGCGGCCTCGAGTTCCGGACGGGTGGCGCGGGCAAGGAGGTCGAGACCGCGCTTGCGACCGGTCTCGTGCGGACTGTTCAGAGCTTTGTTCATCGTCAGCCTCATATTGTCTAATAATATAGACAACCATACAATTTAGTGTAGAGATACCCTGCAGGCATGACGGGCTTATGACAAGGAGCAAAATGATCCAGCGACAGAAAGGCGTGGCGCTCTGGCGCCAGATTGCCGACCGCATTCGCGCAAATATCGCCGCGGGCGATTACGACGTCACCGGCCGCGTCCCGGCCGAAACCGCATTGGCGGAAGAATTTGCCGTCAACCGCCACACGGTGCGGGCAGCCCTTGCGGCGCTTTCCCAGGAAGGCATCGTCCGGGCAGAACAGGGGCGCGGCACACTGATTGCCCAGCGCGACAAGTTCGATTTTCCCATCAGCCGGCGCACCCGCTTCACGCAGGGCATCGGCGAGCAGGCGCGCGACCTGCAGGGTGTCCTTCTGTCGGCGCGGGAGGAAGCGGCCAATACAAGTCTTTCCCGATGGCTGAAGGTTGCCCCCGGCACCCGGCTGATCCGGCTCGAAACCGTGCGCAAGGCGGATGGGCGGGCGCTGTCACGCGCGACAAGCTGGTTTCCAGCCGACAGGTTTTCCGGCATCGATACGGTGTTTCAGAAGTCCGGCTCGATCACCCGGGCGCTCGCCGCCTTCGATGTTGCCGATTACCTGCGCGATGTGACCGAGATTTCCGCCGGGCATGCCGAACCGGACGACGTGGCCGATCTTGGCCTGACGCCGGGCGCCATCGTGCTCGTCACCAAGGCGCTCAATACCGATCTCGAAGCCGTTCCCATCCAGTTCGCCATCACGCGCTTTCCCGCCGATCGCGTGCAGTTCACGGTGCGCACCTGACGCCGCACCCTTGCTTCGGTGCCGGGTGGATTATCGCCTAGCCTGCCCCATTTTGACGAGGAATTGCCGGCAAGTCCCTTCGCTTGACTTGCCTGTTATCGATACCATAAATGCCTCCACAGCATGAGGTGAGGGAGGAAAGCATGAGCCTTGAATTGTTCAATCTGGCCGGAAAACGCGCGCTGGTGACCGGTTCGTCGCAAGGCATCGGCTTTGCTCTCGCCAGGGGATTGCAGACAGCCGGCGCAACCGTCGTGCTGAACGGACGCGATGGCGGGAAGCTTGCGGCAGCCTCGCTTGAACTGGGTGGCGTCCAGACGCTTGCCTTTGACGCCACCGATCATGCAGCCGTAAAGGCGGCGGTAGATGGTTTCGAATCGGGGCAGGGTGCCATCGACATCCTGGTCAACAATGCCGGCATGCAGCACCGCGCGCCCCTCGAAGATTTTCCGGCCGATGCGTTCGAGCGCCTGATGCGGACCAACGTATCGAGTGTGTTCAATGTCGGCCAGGCGGTCGCCCGCCACATGATCGCGCGCGGTCGCGGCAAGATCATCAACATTGCCAGCGTCCAGACCGCCCTTGCCCGCCCGGGGATCGCGCCTTATACGGCAACCAAGGGTGCGGTTGCCAACCTCACCAAGGGCATGGCCACCGACTGGGCAAAACATGGCCTTCAATGCAATGCGATTGCGCCCGGTTACTTCGATACGCCGCTCAATGCCGCGCTTGTCGCCGATCCTGCGTTTTCGGCCTGGCTTGAAAAGCGCACGCCGGCGGCCCGCTGGGGAAAGGTCGAGGAACTCGTCGGCGCCTGCATCTTTCTGAGCTCCGAGGCTTCCTCTTTTGTGAATGGACACGTGCTTTATGTCGACGGTGGAATCACAGCGTCTCTCTGACGCGACGCAGCGCCTCGTGCTGATGGGGGTCGCCGGGTCCGGCAAGTCCTCCGTCGGCGAGGCGCTGGCAAGAAAGATCGGCGCCCGCTATTTCGATGGCGACGACCTGCACCCGAAAGCCAATATCGAAAAGATGAGCAGGGGCGAGGCGCTGAACGATGACGACCGCTGGCCCTGGCTGACGCTGGTGGGCGAGGCGTTGGCCAAAACAGACGGCAGACTGATCATCGGTTGCTCGGCGCTGAAGCGCATCTACCGTGACCATATCCGCGCCAAGGCCGAAGGTCCGGTGATCTTCGTGCATCTTTCCGGATCGCGCGCGGTGATTTCGGCCCGCATGGGTGCGCGCACCGGCCATTTCATGCCGACGACGCTGCTCGACAGCCAGTTTGCCGCCCTTGAACCGCCGGCGGCCGACGAACACGCCATCACCGTCGATATTGACCAGAGCCTTGACGGCGTGGTGGCGCAGATTGCCGCAAGACTGGCGGATTGGCAGCCGTAAGCGGCCTTTGGCGGGCACGGATACGGTACGATCCAGCGGGCGATTGCCGATGCGAACAGGCGTCAGCCGGGCCTGTTCTGGGCGGCAACAGCCAAACCTTCGCCGCGCGGATCGTGGGCGCCGATGACATCGCCGCTATCCTCTATACGGATTGCGCCCGCCTGGCCAAACAGGGGCGAAAGGGCAGCAAGAGGCGCAACGACATGGCCGCAGGCTGACATGTCGTTGATGACGGCATGCGGAAGCGAGGCTTCGAGCTTCAGGCTGTCGCGACTGTCGGAAAATGTCTTGCCGAGCAGGAAGCGCGGCTGCGCCAGGGCCTGGTGCGGGCTCATGCCGTGGTCGATCAGTCCCGTCAGCAGCACGGCCAGCGTTTGCGGCTGACCATCGGCGCCCTGCGTGCCATAGATCAGGTGCGGACGCCCATCCTTCAGCGCCATGCCGGGGTTTAAGGTATAAAACGGCCGTTTTCCCGGCGCGACGGCATTGGGATGCGCCGGATCGATGGAAAAGGCAGCGCCCCTGTTTTGCCAGAGAATGCCGGTATCGCCGACCACGACGCCGCTTCCCCAGTCGAAATAGGTGCTTTGCAAGACGCTTGCACTGTTACCCTTGCCATCCACCACGCCAAAAAACACCGTATCCCCGTGCTGATAGGGATGCGGCCAGGAAAGCGCCGTTTCGGATTGAATGGCTGCCGCCTTGGCATCCAGACGGGCGCGGTCAAGGCAGGAGGCGGTAATCGCCTCGACGTCGCCATCGGCAATCTGGCCACGGTCGAGAAACGCCTGTTTCACGGCCTCCACGATCAGATGGTAGCGCGCGCTGCCTTCCGCCGGAAGATTTTTCAGATCAAAGCGGGACAGGATGCCGAGAATGGCAAGGGTCGAGATGCCCTGCGTCGGCGGCGGTGGCGCCAGAAGCGTCAGGCCGCGATAGTCGAGCGTTGCCGGTTCTGCCGTGCGGGTGCGGGTTTGCGCCAGATCCTGCAGCGTGAGCGGCGATCCGGCAGCGAGAAGTCCATCCGCGATGCGTCTGGCCAATTCGCCCTCATAGAACGAGCGGGCACCGTCTCTGGCAAGAAGCCGCAGGCTTTCGGCCAATTGCGGCTGTCGAAACGGGCCGCTCCTGCCGCGGTGGTCGAAAATCGCGCAAAATCCCGGCCACTGCGCAATCTCCTCATCGCGGAAATCAAGCCAGAAACCTTGTGACGCCGTCGGCGCATATCCCTCTTCAGCAAGCTGGATGGCCGGCGCAATCAAGGCCGAAAAGCCGGCCTGTCCGCCCCAGTGCCGCGCGCCGTAGTCCAGCGCATGTTGCCAGCTATCGACCGCAGCCGCCGACGTGATGGCAGACCCCGGCCCCCTCAGCGGGACCGGCTGATCATAGGCGGGCAGGGTCTGCGCCGCAGCCCCGATGCCGAGAAACGAGGCTTTGCGCCCCTGGCGGTCTGCCACCAGCCAGACGGCATCGCCACCCAACCCGCAGAAATGCGGCATGGTCACAGCCAGAACGGCGGCTGTGGCGACGGCAGCTTCAATGGCATTGCCCCCGGCATCCAGCACGGCCGCCCCCGCCGCACTTGCCAGCGGATGCGGGCTGGTGACCATGCCGCCGGCGGTTTTGTGGTGCTCTGGGGTCAGCTCGTCTGTTTCTCATTGATAACATAGGGCGGGACAGCGCAATCGCCGTGCCATCCCGCGAGGATCGGCGTTCGACAGGCAGGCAGGATCGCGCTAAAGTGCATGCACTTTGCAACTAACCTGCCAGTCCATATGGCACTTGGCAAGCGGCGGACCGCGTTGAATTTCAAGCCCATTGCCCGTATGCAGGGCAGGGAAGGCAGGACACGGCATGGCAGCGAAGAAAACGACGGCCCGCGGCGAGGCAGATCGGCTCTCCCTCATCTGCAAGGCGATCCGCCGTGCGATCCTGGAGCGTGCGCTGTTGCCGGGAGACCGGCTGCCGGAAGATGCGCTTGGCGAACGGTTCGGCGCCAGCCGCACGATCGCTCGCCATGCGCTTGGCCAGCTTGCAGCCGAGGGACTGGTGGACCTGCGGCGCAACCGCATGGCCATCGTTGCCGCCCCATCCTTTTCCGATGCGCGTGACATCTTCGATCTGCGCATCGTTCTGGAACGGCAGGTGGTGCGGCATCTGGCGGGAAAGCTGAGCGACCGCGACGTCAGGCAGTTACAGGCCATCATCGCGGCAGAGCATGACGCGCGCCATGGCGCCGATGGCACCGCCATCCGGCTTGCCACCGAATTCCACGTCGCGCTTGCCGAGATGACGGGAAAGCCGATCCTCATCCGCTATGTGACGGAAATCTGTTACCGCGCCGGCCTGGCGCTCTCGGCCTTCGGCCGGCCCCATTCCTCCGACTGTGCGGTGAGCGAACATCTCGACCTCATCGAAGCGATCCGCAGCGGGCCGGCGGAGAGGGCGGCAGACATGATGGAAGCGCATCTGGAGGCCGTGGCCTCCCGCGCGCTTCTTCAGCCATCCGATGCGCGCGGCCGCGACCTCATGAATATCCTGGCGCCCTATGCGGCAGAGCCCGGCTGACGGGCCACACTCGGATCCAGGATCCACTCGGCGCTGTCGTTCCACACATCGGTTTCGATGATCAGCCCGTCACGCACCACAAACCGGTCGACATAGCGGTTATGGTCAAAACCGGTGCCATCCGGCCAGGCCCCATAGAGAAAGCCGAGGCTGTAGACGATGGTTTCCGTTTCGCCCGGCACCACGTCATAGCGCTCGATGCGCTTCTTCACCCAGGCATAGCGGGCCGCATTGAAGCCGGTTGGGCCGGAGGGCGTGTGAAACACCCGATTGCCGGTGAAGCGGCAGAGAAATTCCGGCGCGACAAAGCTGGCCGCCCGCACAGGATCCGGCGCCATCGAAGCCTCAAGATAATCCTTCACCGCCTGCAGATCGCGTTCGGTCTTCTCATGCATGGCGGGGCTCCCTGTTGTCAGCCTTGGCTAAAAGTGCATACAGTTTCAGCTTAAGCGAAACGCGCCCGGAGTTGCAAGCGTGATGACCCCAGATTTCGATGACACGTCTCGCAACGGTGCAGGAAGGCCGGCTTACGACCTCGTGCTGCGCCATGCCCGGCTGCGCGGCCAAAGCGCCCCGGTGGATATCGGGATTGCCGAGGGCCGCATCGCCTGTGTCGGGATTTCACCCGGTGCGACGGGGGCTATGGAAGAAGACGTGGGCGGGCGACTTGTCCTGCCGGGCTTCGTCGATACGCATATCCATCTCGACAAGGCCTGCCTCATCTGCCGCTGTCTCGACGCCGGCGGCGGTTTGAGGGGGGCGATTGCCGCCGTCTCGCGCCTCAAGCGGGATTTTACCGTCGAGGATGTCTACGAGCGCGGCGCCCGCGTCATCGAAAAGGCCATCACGCAGGGCACGATGTACATGCGCACCCATGTGGAGGTGGATCCGCGCGCCGGACTGCGCAGTTTTGAGGCCATCCAGCAACTGAAGCGCGATTATGCCTTTGCGCTCGACCTTTCCATCTGCGTTTTCCCGCAGGAGGGGCTGACCAATGATCCCGGAACCCAAGACCTGCTGGAAGAAGCGCTGTCGAGTGGCGCCGATCTGCTCGGCGGCTGCCCCTATACGGACACCGACCCCTCGGCGCAGATGGACGCCTTGTTTGCCATGGCGGTTACCCATGATGTCGATCTCGATTTCCACCTGGATTTCGACCTTGATCCCTCATGGTCGCATCTGGAGGAGATCTGCCGGCGCACGGAAAAGGCCGGCTGGCAGGGGCGGGTGGCGGTCGGCCATGCGACGAAACTTGCAGCGATGGACGAGGCGGCGTTCAGGCGCCACGTCGCTTTGCTGTCGTCCTGCGGCGTGGCGGTGACGGCACTGCCCTCCACCGATCTTTATCTCAACGGGCGCGATGCCGGATACCGGGCCGTGCGCGGGGTGGCCCCGGTGCATGTACTGGCGGAAGAGGGCATCACCTGCTCTGTTGCCACCAACAATGTCCTCAATCCGTTCACGCCCTATGGCGATGCCTCGCTTCTGCGCATGGCCAATCTCTATGCCAACACGCTGCAGATCGGGCCGGAAGGGTTTGGCCCCTGTCTCGATCTCGTCACCACCTCTGCCGCACGCGTGATGCGCGTCACCGATTATGGCCTGCGCGCGGGCTGCCGCGCCGATCTCATGGTCCTTGACGCGGACGAGGAGACGGAGGCCTTTGGCGGTCTTGCCGCACCGCTCACAGGCTTCAAGGCTGGCCGCCGCAGCTTTATCCGCCCGGCGGCCCAACTTGTCAGGCCGTGAGGAGAACGCAGGCCAGGGCGGACCGGTTGTTTGCGCCGGCCGATTGATCTAGGGGTAGGCGGGAGCGAAGGCGGCAGCGGTGCAACCTTCGCGCCCGCGCGGAGACGGACGTGAAGCATACCACCACCCCCCTTGGCCTTGGCATGATCGACACGGTTCCGCTGCACGAGATCGTCTATCAGCGGCTGAACAAAGCTCTGATGGCAGGCCAGATCCGGCCGGGGCAGAAACTGACCTCGCGCAAGGTGGCGCAGGAACTCGGCACCAGCGACATGCCCGTGCGCGCGGCGCTGTCGCGCCTGCAGGCCCTCAAAGCGCTCGACCCCTTGCCGAACGGCTCTCTTGTCCTGCCGCCGATGACGCGCGAACGCTTTTCGGACCTGACCGCAAGCCGCCTCATCTGCGAACCGGCCGCCACCGAAGCCGCGGCAGGGCGAATCGGCAAGGCAGATCTGAAGATCCTGCGGCGCGAATGCGACGGCCTCACGCAGGCCGCCCGCAACCAGGATATCGACGACTATCTCATGCGCAATTACGAATTCAAATTCAGCATCTACCGGGCGAGCGGCTCGCCCTCGCTGCTCTTTCTCATCGAGACGCTGTGGCTGCAGGTCGGGCCTTTCCTGCGCCAGTTCAGCGGCAGGTTCAATGGCGCGCTGTCCGGCATCCTGGAGATCGACTACCACGAGGATGTGCTGGCAGCCCTGGAACGCGGCGATGCGCAAGCCGCTGGCAAAGCCCTTCGCGCCGACATTGCCGAAGGCGCGCAATTTCTGCTGGCCCATGGCGAATTCGTCTGACGGCAAGGCCGGCCCCGCCACCTTCCACGCGAGATAACGAAAATATTTTTTCGGGGTGCGTGACCCTCCAACGCCTCAAATCCGATCTCATGCGCGTAATTCATCCTTGTCAGCGCGAAATTAACGGTCCAAACTCTCAATCAACAACTGAGGTTTGGGACGGGAGGCGCTTACCTTGCACGTTGATGAAATTATTTTCACGAAAGTCGTCGGCGATTGTACAGAGCCTCTTCAGCGGGCGCTCGATCAGGCAGCGGCCGCCCGTCAGCGACTTGTACTGGCCCCGGGCCTGCATCTCTGCGGCGCGTTGCGCCTGCCGGACGGGCTCGATCTTCATCTCGATGCCGGCGCCACGCTTCAATTTTCAGGCGACCTTGAAGCCTACGCGGAAAACCGCGTCGATGTGATTGCGGAATCCTCCCGGACGGCGATGATGGTGGCCAGGAATGCTTCCGGCATCCGCCTGTCTGGCAAAGGCACGATCGAGGCGCCGGGGCCGGATTTCATTGTCGGCCGCCTGGAGGACATGGGGACGCATGTGCCGGCAGCAGTCCGCCCGCGGGTTCTGGTGCTGGAAAACTGCCGCGACATCACCCTCCAAGGATTTTCGATCCGCTCCTCGCCCATGTGGACCATTCACCTGATCGCCTGCACAGACGTAACCATTGCCGGGTTGTCAATTGACAACGACCGCGAGATGCCGAACACCGACGGCATTGTCATCGACTCCTGCCAGGGCGTCAGCATCCGCCACTGCGACATTGCCACCGCCGATGATGGCGTGGTGCTGAAGACCAGCGAAGGCCCCGATGGCCGGCCCGTCGGCCAGTGCCGCGACATCCTGGCGGAGCACTGCCGGATCGAAAGCCGCAGTTGCGCGCTGAAGATCGGGACAGAGACCCATGGCGATGTGGAGGACATCACCTTCCGCGATTGCGAGATCCTGCGCTCCAACAGGGCGATCGGGATTTTTTCCCGCGATGGCGGGCGTATCCGCAGGGTCGTCAGCCAGCGTATCCGCCTGGATGCCCATGAGACGCCAGATGGCTTCTGGGGATCGGGCGAGGCCATCACGGTCAACGTCATGGACCGACGCGCGACAAAGCCCGCCGGGCGCGTCGAAAACATCGTCTTCGAGGATATTGACGGCACGATGGAAGGTGCAATCAATCTGCTGGCCGATGGGAAGGCCGGCATCGGTGATGTCCGTTTCAGCCGCATCTCCATCGCGCAGGTCCCCGGTCCCTATCAGGGGCGGAAATACGATGTGCGGCCCACGCATTTTGATCTTGCCCCGTCGCCGGATGCGGCGGGCCGGGCCAATGCCTGGGTCAAGGACGAGCATGGCCAGGTGATCGGGCTGGTGCCCTATCCCGGTGGCATGCCGGCGCTGTTTTCGGTGAATGTCGAGGACCTATCTCTCGAGGATGTGCACTTTTCGCGTCCCTCGCCGCTGCCGGATGGGTGGAACGGTGAGGTCATCGATGTGCGCGACGGCGAGCCGCGCATCTGGTCGCAACCGCCGTCCCGGCCTGACCAGAGTTTCGATCGGTGATGGAGGCCGGCTTGGCCAGACGCCAGGGCTTTCACCAATCCCCTTTAAGCGGAGTAGCAGAGCGTGACCATGGACAGGCGGACAGAGCGTAAAGTCGGCATCAAGGACATCTCCCGCGAAGCAGGGGTAGCGATCAGCACCGTCTCGCATGTGCTGAACGGCACGGCGCCCATTTCGCAGGAAGTGCGGCTGAGGGTGCTGGAGGTGGCGCGTCGGCTCGGCTATCTCGCCAAGCGCCAGCAGAAAGGGGCGATTGCGTCTCTCACCACGCTTTACCTCGCTGTTCCTCCCGGCAACCTGCCGCACAACGACATCAATCTCGTCTCCTGGACGCTTCTGACGGCGCTGTCGCGCGAATGCGAGCGGCGCGGCATCCGCGTCGTCGCCCATATTGGCGCACCGGAACTCAATGCCGCGGACATCATTGCCGGCGCGCGCGCGGCGTCGGCGGAAGGCGTCGTGCTGGTCTATGACGACAATCCGAAACTGTTGCGCGCTCTTGCGGCCGCCGATCTCGCGGTGGTGCTGCTGAACGGCGAGGACCCGACGATGAGTGTCGATACGGTGGCCCCCGCCAACCGCTATGGTGCACGCCTTGCCACGGAATGGCTGTTGTCGCGTGGCCATCGCCGCATCCTGCACCTGACCTGGCGCGGACGCTCAACCATCATGCGCCGGCTCGACGGTTTTCATGATGCCTATGTCGAGCGCGACCTGCCGCGCGAGCTGGGCGAGGTACTGTATGCCCGCGGCTACGAGCCCGATCATGCCCGCGAGGTCTTGCGCAAGTTCGTTGCCGAGCGCGGCGGGCTCGATGGATTCACCGCCGTCTTCTGTGCTGCCGACAATCTGGCCATCGGCGCGTTGACCGAACTCCAGGCACAAGGCTTTGCCATTCCAAAGGATATTGCGGTGGTCGGCTTCGACGGCGTGGCGCCTGGCGAGCTGACCATGCCGGCGCTGACGACGGTGAGGGTGCCGCTCGACGCACTGGCCTCTTCGACAATCCAGATCCTGGAAAATCGACTGTCGGTACTGGGCGTGACCTATCCTGCCTGCCGTATCGAACTGGGTTGCCAGCTGATCGAGCGGGAGAGCGGCGGCCTTCCCTTGTCGAAACCCCAGATCCGGCATTTCGATGCCGTGTCAGTCTGACCTCTTCACGCCTTCGCCAAGACAGGACAATCCGATGCTGATGCAGCCCGAAATTCTTTCCGAAACGCTTTCTCGCGTCGCCGTCGGCCTTGCCCGCCTGAAGGGCATCAATGAAACCGTGGCCGTTCCGGACGGGAGCTATGAACTGCAGTTCGACGAGTGGGACTGGGAAGTCGGGGTCGGCATCTACGGCCTCATCCGCCACGCGGAAGCCATTGGCGATCGTTCGCTGATGGAAGCGATCGGCCGCTGGTATGACTGGCAGATCGGCCGCGGCCTGCCGCCGCGCCAGGTGAATTCCTCCTCGCCGATGCTGGCACTGGCCGTGCTGATCGACCACATCAAGCGCCCGGACTGGGAAGCGCTGGTCAAGGACTGGGCCGACTGGCTGATGACCAAGCTTGCCCGCACCGAGGACGCCGGCTTCCAGCATGTGGTGAAGGAGCGCATGAATAACGGCGAGCTCTGGGACGACACGCTGTTCATGACCTGCCTGTTCCTTGCCCGCGCCGGCCAGCGGTTCGGGCGACAGGACTGGATCGAGGAAGCCTTCTATCAGTTCCTCGTGCACGAGCGCTTTCTCGCCGATCCGGTCACCGGCCTCTGGTATCACGGCTGGACGTTCCACGGCCGCCACAACTTCGCCAAGGCCTTCTGGGCGCGCGGCAATTCCTGGATCACGGTCGCGATACCCGAACTGTTCAGCCTCGTGGCCCATGTGCCGGAGCATTTGAAGCGTCACCTGACCCATGTGCTGCAGGCGCAGGTGCGCACGCTTGCCGAACACCAGCGCCCCAATGGCATGTTCAACACGCTGGTCTGCGATCCCGTCTCGCCGGAGGAAACCTCTGCGACCGCAGGCATCGCCTACGGCATCCTGCGCGGCATCGATCTCGGCCTCCTGGACAAGGATTTGAAGCCTGTCGCCCGCAAGGCGCTTGACGCGGTGATGCAACGCATCGATGAGACGGGGATCGTTCTGGAAGTGTCTGATGGCACGCCGATGGGCCATACGCTCGACTTCTATCGCCAGATCCCCAATGTGCCGGCACCCTACGGTCAGGCGTTGGTGATGCTTCTTCTGGTGCGCGTGATGGCGGAAAAAGAGGGCTGACGCCTCCCCGTCAAGGGACGGGCGGGTGGAGGTTTCGGTCCTCCTGGAAAGGGCGGCGCCGGCAAGTCTGGCGCCGCCCTTTTTTCTTGCGGCAAACGGTCAGGCGAGCGCGACGGCGGCGCCGGTCTTGGCAGATTTCAGCGCCGCATCGGCAAGCTTCAGCGCAATCAGGCCGTCTTCGGCAGACGGCGAGGCGGCCGCGCCCTTCTCGACCGTATCGATAAAGGCCTTGATTTCGGCGGCATAGGCTTCCGTATAGCGCGTCATGAAGAAATCATGCAGCGGCGGGCGGGTGTAGCCGTCCTTGTTGGCGACTTCGATCGACACCGGGCGCTGGTTTTCCGCCGCAACGGACCCCAGCGAACCATGCACTTCGATGCGCTGGTCATAGCCGTAGGTGGCGCGGCGCGAATTGGAAATCACCGCCTGACGGCCGCTGGCTGTGGTGAGGATCAGGCTCGCGGAGTCGTAATCGCCGGCTTCGCCAATCTTCGGATCGACCAGAACCGCACCGGTTGCGAAGACCGAGACGATCTCTTCGCCGAGCAGGAAGCGCGCCATGTCGAGATCGTGGATGGTCATGTCGCGGAAGATGCCGCCGGACACCTTGATGTACTCGACCGGCGGGGCGCCCGGGTCACGGCTGGTGATCGTCACCATTTCCACCTTGCCGATGGTGCCCTTGTCGATTTCCTTGCGAACGGCCTGGAAGTGCGGATCGAAGCGGCGGTTAAAGCCAAGCATCACCTTGGCGCCGGTTTCCTTCACCACGTCGATGCAGGCCTGTGCGCGGGCCACATCGAGATCGATCGGCTTTTCGCAGAAGATCGCCTTGCCGGCGCGGGCAAATTTTTCGATGAGGTCCGCATGCGTATTGGTCGGCGTGCAGATGATGACGGCGTCCACATCCTTGTTGGCCAGAACGGCATCGATGGTGCTGACCTCGCAGCCCGCATCGTCGGCGATCGCCTTGGCCGCGGCTTCCATGGCATCCACCACGGCCACCAGCTTTGCACGCGGGTCGGATGCGATCGCCTTCGCATGCACCTTGCCGATACGTCCGGCGCCCAAAAGGGCCAATCTCGTTACCATGGGTTCTCCTCCACATCGGGTCTTGGGTCCGGATCGGAAGCCATTTTCCGAAACCGGATTTGGAATATATGTTCCATTTTGCTAGAGTGTGACCATATTCGTGTCAAGCAGAGAAAAAGGACGGATGGATGGCAGCAGTGCCCGCAAGCGTGAAGGAGTTCGAGGAGCGGCTGCTGGAGGTGTCCGCCGCACTGCCCAAGCGGCTGAAGCAATGCGCCGATTTCGTCGCCTCGAATACTGACCGGATTGCCGTATCGACGGTGGCCGAAATGGCGGAAGGGGCGGGCGTGCAGCCGTCTGCCTTCATGCGCTTCTGCCAGATCATGGGATTTTCCGGCTATTCGGAGATGCAGCGCCTGTTTCGCGAGAGCTATGTCGGCGGCTGGCCGGATTATGCGACCCGCATCGACCACCTGCGCGACATGGGCGAACACAGCGGCCCGCGTCTGCTCGCAGAATTCGTAGAGGCAAGCCGCGCTTCGCTCGAAAATCTCCTGAAATCCGTGGATCCTCAGGCGCTTGAAGAGGCTGTCGATATTCTGGCCTCTGCCAATCTGGTGCATGTCATCGGCCTGCGCCGCTCGTTTGCAGTGGCAAGCTACATTGCCTATGCGCTGGAAAAGATGCGCGTGCCGGCCATGCTGCATGGGGCAGCCGGCCGGCTCGAAAGTGTGAGCGCCATCCGCCCAGGCGATGCTTTGCTCGCCATCACTTTCTCGCCCTATTCGCAGGAAACGCTGGAGCTGGTGGAAACCGTGCGCGGCCGCGAGGTGCCGGTGGTGGCGCTCACCGATGCGGCGGTGAACCCGTTGCGCAAGATGGGCGCGACGATCCTTGCCGTCTCCGAAGTGGATTTCGGCGCCTTCCGCTCGCTCTCTGCGACGCTGTGTCTCGCCATTGCCCTCTCTACGGCGGTGGGAACGCGGCGCAGCACCTGAATATTCGTATTGAAACTCTTCAAAATGGAATTTATAGTCCAAAACCAGACAGACCGGCGCGGGAGACGCCGGATGGGGCGCGCCATGCGCCGGTTGCCATCTTCGGCCAAGGGAGGGCCTCTTGAAGCCACTCGACGTGATCACGATCGGACGCTCGTCCGTTGACCTCTATGGCGCCCAGGTGGGTGGCCGGCTGGAGGACATGAGCTCCTTCAACAAATATATCGGCGGCTCGCCGACCAACATTGCCGCAGGCGCTGCCCGCCTCGGCCTCAAAAGCGCGGTCATCACGCGTGTCGGCGACGAGCATATGGGCCGCTTCATCCGCGAACAGCTGGTGCGCGAAGGTGTTGACGTGCGCGGTGTGGTGACCGACCCGGAGCGGCTGACCGCGCTGGTTCTGCTCGGCATCCGTGACGAAAACCAGTTCCCGCTGATCTTCTACCGCGAAAACTGCGCCGACATGGCGCTGTGCGAAGACGATATCGATCCGGATTTCATCGCCGAATCCCGCTGCGTCACCGTGACGGGCACGCACCTCTCGCATACGCGAACGGAAGCGGCGGTGATGAAGGCGCTGAAGCTTGCGCGTGAAAACGGTGCGAAAACCGCGCTCGACATCGATTATCGCCCGAACCTGTGGGGCGTGGCCGGTCATGGCGATGGCGAAAGCCGCTTTGTGGAATCGGCCAAGGTCACCGCCAAGCTGCAGAGCACGCTGCACCTGTTCGACCTGATTGTCGGCACCGAAGAAGAATTCCATATCGCCGGTGGCTCGACCGATACGCTGGAGGCGCTGCGGGCCGTGCGCAAGGTGTCCAAGGCGGCACTCGTCTGCAAGCGCGGACCGATGGGAGCGGCAGTCTTCGAAGGCGAGGTTCCCGACAGTCTCGACAAGGGCCAGACCGGCCCCGGTTTCCCGATCGAAGTTTTTAACGTGCTGGGCGCGGGCGATGGCTTCATGGCTGGCCTGCTGAAAGGCTGGCTGACGGGTGAGGATTGGCCGACGGCGCTGAAATATGCCAATGCCTGCGGCGCCTTCGCCGTGTCGCGCCATGGCTGCACGCCCGCCTATCCTAGCTGGGAAGAGCTGCAGTATTTCTTCAAGACCGGCATCAAGAACAAGGCGCTGCGCAAGGATGCAGCACTCGAGCAGGTTCACTGGTCCACCAACCGCAAGGGCGACTGGTCGACCATGCGCGTCTTCGCCTTCGATCACCGTATTCAACTGGAAGCCATGGCCGAAGAAGCCGGCGTTCCGACGGATCGAATCGGCGCCTTCAAGAAGCTCTGCCTCCAGGCTGCGACGACGGTCGCGGGCGGGCAGGGCGGTTATGGCATTCTCTGCGATAGCCGCCTGGGCAGGGAAGCACTCTATGCCGCGGCTGGAACGGGATTGTGGATCGGCCGCCCCGCCGAATGGCCGGGTTCTCGGCCGCTGACGCTGGAGCCGGAGCTGGGGCTTGATTGCGGCGGGCTTGGCGAATGGGCCGCCGAACATGTGGTGAAGGTCCTCTGCTTCTATCATCCCGACGACACGACCGAGATGAAGGAACGCCAGGAAGAAACCGTGAAGCGCCTTTTTGAAGCGGCGCGGCGTAACCGTCTGGAATTCCTGCTGGAAGTGATTCCGTCAAAGGTCGGTTCTGTCGATGACGAGACAACGGCAAAGATCATCGACCGCTTCTACGAAATCGGCGTCTATCCCGACTGGTGGAAGCTGGAGCCGATGAAGTCTCAAACCGCCTGGGCCAACGCCTGTGCTGCGGTCGAACGTCACGATGCCTATACACGCGGTATCGTGGTATTGGGTCTGGATGCACCGCAAGCAGAGCTTGAGGAAAGCTTTGCGCTGGCCGCGGGCTTCGATCTGGTCAAGGGCTTTGCCGTGGGCCGCACGATCTTCGGCGATGCCGCCCGCAAGTGGCTCGCGGGTCAGATCACCGATGAGGCCGCCGTGGAGGATATGGTGGCGAGATACAAGAGCCTGTGCGCAATCTGGGATGGAGCGCGCGCCAAGGCCAAGGGAGGAAAGGCATGACAACGATCCGTTTGACGGCAGCGCAGGCTTGCGTGCGCTATCTCGCCAACCAGCTGAACGAAGATGGCGTTCCCTATATCGCGGGTGTCTGGGCCATCTTCGGCCATGGCAATGTTGCCGGTATAGGTGAAGCGCTCTATGGAATCCGCGAGGAACTGCCGACCTATCGCGGCCAGAACGAGCAGAGCATGGCGCATGCGGCAATCGCCTACGCCAAGCAGCTTGGCCGTCGCCGCGCCATGGCGGTGACCTCTTCCATTGGTCCCGGTGCGCTGAACATGGTGACGGCTGCGGCATTGGCGCATGTCAACCGCCTGCCGGTATTGTTCATTCCGGGCGATGTGTTTGCCAATCGCGGCCCCGATCCGGTTCTGCAGCAGATCGAGGATTTCGAGGATGGCACGATTTCCGCCAATGACTGCTTCAAGCCGGTCAGCCGCTATTTTGATCGTATCGAACGTCCCGAACAGCTTCTGACGGCGCTGCCGCGTGCGTTTCGCACCCTGACGGACCCGGCCGATTGCGGCCCGGTGACGCTCGCCTTCTGCCAGGATGTGCAGGCCGAGGCCTATGATTATCCCGAAAGCTTCTTTGCGAAGAAGACCTGGCGCTTCCGTCGTCCCGAACCGGATGTCGTGGAACTGGAAGCGGCGATTGCCGCAATCAAGGCCGCGAAGAACCCGGTGATTGTCGCCGGCGGCGGCGTGCATTTTTCGGGTGCGACGGAAACGCTGAAGGCTTTTGTCGAAAGGCATCAGATCCCGGTTGTCGAAACGCAGGCCGGCAAGTCGGCGCTCGCCTGGGATCATGACCTGAACTTCGGACCTGTCGGCGTCACGGGCTGCGAAAGCGCCAATGTGGTTTCCGAACAGGCCGGTCTGGTGATCGGCGTCGGCACCCGCTTCCAGGATTTCACCACCGGTTCCTGGGCTTTGTTCAAGAACCCGAACCGCAAAATTCTCGCCCTCAACGTGCAGGCCTATGACAGCGCGAAGCATGATGCGATCCCGCTGGTTGCGGATGCGAAGGTCGGGTTGGAGAAGATTTCGGCAGCTCTTGGCGATCATCGCTTTGCGGCACCGGATGCGAGCCTGAAAGCCAGCTGGTTCGAGAAGGCCGATGCGGTCACCGCCGCGCCGAAGGAGGCCAACACGCTGCCGACCGACATGCAGGTGATCGGCGCCGTACAGCGCGCCTCGCGCGACAACACGGTGGTCATGTGCGCGGCAGGCACCATGCCGGGAGAACTTCACCAGTTGTGGAAGGCCAAACTGCCGCTTTCCTATCACATGGAATACGGCTTCTCCTGCATGGGCTACGAGATTGCCGGCGGCCTTGGCATCAAGATGGCCGAACCCGAGCGCGACGTGATCGTCATGGTGGGCGATGGCTCCTACATGATGATGAATTCCGAACTGGCCACTGCCGTTGCCATGGGCGTGAAGATCACGGTCGTCATCACCGATAACCGGGGCTATGGCTGCATCAACCGGCTGCAGATGGGCACCGGCGGCGCGGAGTTCAACAACCTCTACGCCCACACCAATCAGGCAAACCCGATTGCCATCGATTTCGCCGCCCATGCAGCGGCGATGGGCGCGCAGTCGTCGAAAGTCGCGTCCATCGCCGAGCTGGAAACGGCCCTCGATGCCGCCCGCGCCGCGACCGTTCCGACCGTCATCGTCATCGATACGGACCCCTATCCGACACCGGATGCCGGTGGCCATTGGTGGGATGTGGCCGTGCCGGAAGTCTCGGCCCGCAAGCAAGTCAACACGGCGCGCGCCGCCTATGAAGCTGCCCTGAAGGAAAGACAGTAACATGATCCTCTTCGGTACCAACCCGATTGCATGGTCCAATGACGACGACCGCTCGCTTGGCGCGCATATCAGCCTCGAACAGTGCCTGGATGAAACCGCAAAGATCGGCTTCGACGGCATCGAGAAGGGCCACAAGCTGCCGACCGATCCGGCGGGGCTGAAATCCGTGCTGGAGCCGCGCGGCCTCAAATTCGTCTCCGGCTGGCACTCGCTGAACCTCTTGACCAACAGCATCGAAGAGGAAAAGGTCGCCATGCAGCCCTTCCTCGACGTGCTGAAGGGCATGGGCTGCAAGGTCATCATCGTCTGCGAAACCTCCAATGCCATCCACGGCGCCGACGATACGGCTCTTGCCGACCGGCCAAAACTTGCCGAAGCCGATTGGGAAAAGTTTGGCGCAGGTGTTGAGGCGCTGGCCGAGTTCTCCGCCTCCCAGGGCATCTCGCTGGTCTACCATCACCACATGGGCACGGTGGTCGAGAGCGAAGCGGAAATCGATCTGCTGATGCAGCATACCGGCCCGCATGCCAAGCTGCTGCTCGACACCGGCCATTGCTATTTCGGTGGCGGAAACCCGGAAGCTGTTGCGAAAAAATACATGCATCGCGTCGGCCATATCCACGCCAAGAACGTGCGCCCGGTGATTGCCGAGCAGGTTCGCAATGAAAAGCTCTCCTTCCTTGAAGGCGTGCGTCGCGGCGTGTTTACCGTTCCGGGCGATACCGAAGGCGGCGTCGACTTCCCGCCCGTTCTCAAGATTGCCGCAGAACACGGTTATCAGGGCTGGATCGTCATCGAGGCGGAACAGGACCCGGATGTGCGCAATCCCTTTGAATATCAGAGCCTCGGCTTGAAATCGCTGAAGGGCTTCGCCAAGGATGCGGGCCTGATCCCGGCCTGAGCCTGCCTCTTTACCGAAGGAACGACCTTTTGAAATTTCTCGATCCCCACCATCCGTTCTTCAAGCCTTTGTGGCGGCGCATCCTGACCGCCCTCTTGCCGTTAGCATGGGGTGCGGTGGAACTGTACAACGGCTCCACTGGCTGGGGATTGATGTTTCTCGTGGCCGGCGCCTATGCCGCCTACGAACTGCTGATCATCTATGATCGCACCATGGCACAAGCGGCCGCCGAGGAGGCGCGAAAAAATGCCGCAAAGGGAGATGAGGAATGAGCGATCTGCTGCGCAAGCCGACGGCCAAGACCGGCAAGGTCCATGACATTACGCCAGAAAGCGCCAACTGGGGTTATGTCGGCTTTGGTCTTTATCACCTGAAGCCCGGCGAAAGCGCTGCCGAGCAGACCGGCGAAACGGAAGTCATTCTCGTGCTCGTCGAAGGCAAGGCAGAGATTTCCGGTGGCGGCAAGGTCTTTGGCGAACTCGGCGACCGCATGAACGTCTTCGAGAAGAAGCCGCCGCACTGCGTCTACATCCCGGCCGGCGCCGATTGGTCTGCGACCGCCACGACCGACTGCACGCTGGCCATCTGCACCGCGCCGGCCAAACCGGGGCGCGAGGCTGAGGTTATCGGGCCTGCCGGCATTGCGCTCACCGAACGCGGCAAGGGCGCCAATACCCGCCACATCTTTCCGATCGCCATGGAAGAGCGCGACGTGGCCGACAGTCTTCTGGTGACGGAAGTCTTCACGCCGTCCGGCAACTGGTCCTCCTATCCGCCGCACCGCCATGACGAGGACAATTTCCCCGCCATGACATATCTGGAAGAGACCTATTACCATCGCCTCAACCCCGACCAGGGGTTTGGTTTCCAGCGCGTCTTCACCGAGGACGGCTCGCTCGACGAGACCATGGCCGTCTCTTCCGGCGATGTGGTTCTGGTGCCGAAGGGGCATCACCCCTGCGGCGCCCCCTACGGCTACGAGATGTATTACCTCAACGTCATGGCGGGGCCGTTGCGCAAGTGGCGCTTTGCCAACCATCCGGATCATGACTGGATTTTCAAGCGCGACAATCCGTGAGCTTGGCCTGTCTTGCAGATGCATGGGCTTGAATGTCTCTCAATTGAGAGACATAATATCCATCGTCACATGGAGAGCCCGATGAGCAAGACGGCAATGCTGCATATCCGCGTCGATGAAACGCTGAAGGCCGAGGCCTCCGAAAAGCTCGCAAGCGTCGGCCTTACCGTGTCCGATGCCGTGCGGATCCTTCTGACACGGGTTGCCCGCGAAGGCGGCCTTCCGGCCGGGCTCACCAGCGATCCGGACGCCTATGACCGCTGGTTCCGCGCCAAGGTGCAGGAGGCGCTGGACGACAGCCGTCCGCCGCTTGCCCATCAGGATGTGATGGACGACATGCAGGCCCTTATCGACAGGAAGCGCCGTGCCCGTTCTTGAATGGCGCCAGACTGCGCGTGCCGATCTCTTTGCCCTCATCGATTACATATCCGATCACAATCCCGATGCGGCGCAATCGCTGAAAAACGAGATCGAAACGAAAGCGCTTCACCTGCTGGCCTATCCAAAATCCTGCCGCATGGGCCGGGTGACGGGCACACGCGAACTGGTGGTGCGTGGCAATTATATCCTGATCTACATCGAGGACACACGCGCCGTCACCATCCTGCGCGTGCTGCATGCCGCCCAGCAATGGCCGCCGGCCGTGGGGGAAGTGGATGAGGCAGCCATCGGCGACGAGGGAGACGGCGAGGACTGAGCCTGAGATTGCGATAGGCCCGTCTTTTGCCCGTCAACCGCCGGCCATCAAAGGCCCGATGCGGGGATGAGCTCCTGCAAAGCGGATCGAACCGCCTTTTGGCGCGCAGACGAACCATACTGCGCAAGCACGAAGCTGCGGCCCTCCTCGACCAACCTCTTTTTCAGCGCCGGATTTTTGAGCACCTGCGCCAGCTGACGGGCAAAGTCGTCAACAGTCTCTGCCGCAAGGTAATGCTGCCCGGCCTTCAGACCGAGGCCTTCCACGGCCTTTTGCGTGGCGACCACGGGGCAGCCGGTTGCCAGCGCTTCCAGAACCTTCAGGCGTGTGCCGCTGCCCTGGCGCAAGGGAATGGCCGCCACGGCGGCTGCAGCATAGATCGGGCGCAGATCCGCCGGATCCGCCGTCAACCGCGCGCCGCCCTCTTCCAGCAGGCGGGCAAGCTTGCCCCCCGGGCTTCGGCCACAGACATGCAAGCGTGCATCGGGCACCAGGCCGACGAGCTTCGGCATGATCCGGGCGGAAAGTTCGCGCACGGCAAGTTTATTCGGGGCATAGCCCAGATGGCCGACGAAGAGCACTTCATTGCCGGGCGAGAAAGCCGGGGCGGAGGCTGGCGCTTCCAGGCACCAGGCCGGAATGGGATTGGGCACAAGCGCGAGTTGCCGCTTCTCGCCCATGCCCGCAACGAGATCCAGATCCTGCTGCGAGCATGTCCAGACCGCAGTCGCAAGCCGCACGGCCTTCCTGTCGGCGGCCTCGGCCTTCCGGAACCGCCTTACTGCGAGAAGCGCGCCGAGAGGGCGCAACCACCGGGGCCAGCGCGACAGGCGGATATCCCGGTAAAGCCGGCTTTCGACATTGTGGAAATCAACGATGATGGCAAGATCCGCAAAGCGTGCACGCACCCGTTCGATGGCGCTCAGTAAGCCGACGCCTTCAAAGATGATTGCCTGCGGCCGGTCGCGTTCGATGCGCTCGATCAGGGCGCTGATCTCATCCTCTGCAAGCGGACTGACGGTCGCCGGGAGGCTTTTGTCGCGTCGCGTTGTCCGCGCAATAAAAATTCGGTTAGCGCTAGCAAACGCAGAGACGTCCCTATAATTAGCATTGTTACGAATTTCTCCTCCGGATGTTTTTCGGTCCCCCTCCGATAGCTCTACTTGCAGATATGACATCAATCCCAACCCCTGGCATTCCACGCGTCTTGCATCAGACGTGGCATACATTTCCCGTTCCTATCGAAACAGGGGATACTGCAAGCTGGCAACGTCTTAATCCCCGCTGGCAATATCAGTTCTGGGACGATACCGCACTGCGCGATTTCATGGCTGGCCAGTTTCCCCAGCTTCTGCAGGTCTATGATGGCTATACCTATCCCGTGCAGCGGGCTGACCTTGCTCGCTACTGTCTGCTGAAACATTTTGGCGGCGTGTATGCCGATGTCGATACGCGTTGCCTGCAGTCGCTAGAGCCTCTGGCAGGCGATCCGCGCGTGATCCTGTGCGAAGAGCCGCGCGACAGGCAGCACCACGCCCATCGCCGCGGTCTGCCGGCCCTCCTCTTCAACGGAACCATGGCAAGTCCCGCCGGCCATCCGCTCTGGGACGCCGTGATCGACCACTGCCTGCGCATGTCATCGCGGACAACCGGCAATGTGCTCGAAACGACCGGCCCTCTGATCCTTAGCGCGGCTGTCGCGCAATGGGCGCAGCCGGATGAGATCGCGCTGCATTCCTCGCATCTCTTTGCAGAAAGCGACAGCGACCGCTGCCCGCCGGCCGAGCGGTTCGGCCCGTTCCGGGATCTGTGTGTGTCGCAGCACTTCTGGCAAGGGAGCTGGTTCCGCGAGCGCCCGCCGCATGCTCTCAAACGCGCGGTGACCAAGCTGCGCAAGCTCCGTCATCGTCTTCGAGGCAGAAGGCCAGGGCTTGCGGCCCTCCGCGCCCGTATGGACGAAACCCTGCTGCACCGGGAGATCCCGGCAGACGAGCGATTTCCGAAAGTGACGATCCTGATCCCGGTGCGCAACGGCGCCTCCACGCTCGCACGCAATCTCGATGCTATCCTCGGGATCGATTATCCGAAGAACCGCATCCAGATCGTCTATGGCGAAGGCGATAGCAGCGATGAAACGCCGGAGATTTTGAAGGGCCTGATTGCCCGCCATGCCGCGACATTTGCCGGAATGCGGCGATTGGAAACCCGCCGCAACGCTCCGCATTTTCCCCATGCCCGGCGGTGGCGGCCCGCCTTCCAGGCAAAGCGGCGTGCCGGTCTTGCACGGGCACGCAACGAACTGGTGCGACAGGTACTCACTGATGATTCAGACTGGATCCTGTGGATGGATGCCGATGTCATCGGCCTGCCGAGCGATCTGCTGACGGCGCTGCTTGCCGTGCGTGAAAAGATCGTGACGCCCGACTGCGTCCTTGAGTCCGATGGCCCAAGCTACGATCTCAACGCGTTTCTCGACATCGGAGAGCCGGGGGAGGTGGAGTATATGCGCCATGTTCGCGGCGGGATATTCCAGCCGCCGGTCAACTACTGGGCGCGGCGTCACCTGGACGACTTGCGCTATCTCGATCGCGTGCCGCTGAACGGCGTGGGCGGCACGGTCCTGCTGGTGCGGGCGGACCTGCACCGGGCGGGGCTGCTCTTTCCGGAAACACCCTATCGCGATCTTCTCGAAACGGAAGGATTGGGTCAGTTGGCGCGGGATCTGGGCATCGTCCCGGTTGGCCTGCCAAGCGTTCAGGTGCTGCATGATCGACAGTGATCGCCCCGCGGGCTCTGCGCCGGTCGTGCGCACCGCCATCCTCATCCTCACCTGCAGCATCTCTTCGGCCAAACGGCTGGAAAATGCCCGTGCGCAGGCCCATGATGTCTTCGGCCAGGCACCGGTGCGCGTGGTGGACGGGTTCATCGGCCGCGATCCGGAAATCGACCGGATCTATGATACGGAAAAGGCCCGCCGCTGGTGCAAACGCATCCCGACCCGCAGCGAAATTGCAGCCTATGCCACCCATCGGCTCGGCTGGCAGACGCTGCTCGACAGCGATTTCGACCATGCCCTTCTGCTTGAGGACGATTTCTACATTCGCGACCCCGAGATCGTGCGCCAGGCCGTCGATCGTGCCGGCGAATTGCTCGCCCAAGGGCGTCATATCGTCAAGCTCTTCGATTTTCCGCGCGACCGGTCGCGCAATCTCGGCGTCTGGACGCGCGCAGGCGGCATGTCGCTGGTCAAATGGCAGCGCACCCGCGCCGGTCTCGTCGGCTACCTGATCTCTCGGGAAGGGGCAAAGCGCTTCCTTTCCCGCAAGCGGGTCTTCCGCGTGGTCGATGAGGATATCAAGTTCTTCTGGGAACTCGGGCTCGATATCTGGTCCATTCCGGGCAACCCGATCTGCGAAACAGCCATGGTGCTCGGCGGAAGCCTGCTGCAGGAGGATAGAAAGCGGGCGCGGGGACGCAACCTCATGCGCTCGCTGAAGGGCATCGTGCTGACACTGCACCGAGACTGGTTTACGCGGTACCATTTCCGGCGCTACCGGCGCCTGCATCGGTCGACGGAAAGCACCTGATTTCGGCAGATGCCGGACGTCACCGAGCACACTGCACCACTGTGCTCCCCCGGCCTGAGATCACTTTCATACAGTTCGATCATCTAATTTGTGCAATGCAGCAACAAATCCTGTAGAAAGGCGTTGGACACAAGGCTGCGCCATCCCGGTGCGGCGGCTAGGATTTAAAATGCGCTCTCTTTCCGACACGTTGCAACGGCTGGAACGCCTTCGCGCCCGCACGGGCCAGTTCGCCCGGCAACAGGGGGCGGACCCGGCTGGCGGTGCACTGACCTCCTTCACCGGTTTCGGCTCAAATCCCGGTGCACTCGGGGCAAAGCTCCATGTGCCGGACCTGATGGTAGGAAAGCCGCCGGTCGTCGTGGTGCTGCATGGCTGCACCCAGACGGCAGACGCCTATGACCAGGGATCGGGCTGGTCGAAACTCGCCGACGAGCAGGGCTTCATCGTTCTCTATCCCGAGCAGGCTCGCGCCAACAATGGCAATCTGTGCTTCAACTGGTTCGTGCCGGAAGACAGCCGTCGCGGTTCGGGCGAGCTCGCCTCCATCCATCAGATGATCGAGACGGTGATCACGCGCCATGATGCGGACCCGAAGCGGGTCTACATAACCGGACTTTCCGCCGGCGGCGCCATGGCCAATGCGATGCTGGCGGCCTATCCGGAGATGTTTGCCGGCGGCGCCATTATCGCAGGCCTGCCCTTTGCAACGGCTGCCACCGTGCCGGAGGCCTTCGACCGGATGCGCGGCCACGGGCTTCCAAGCGAACAGGAATTGCAGCGCCGGCTGAACGATGCCTCCGACCACCAGGGGCCATGGCCGACCGTTGCGGTCTGGCATGGCACGGCTGACAGCACCGTTGCCGAAGCCAATGCGCAGGCCATTCTGGCGCAGTGGCGGGGCGTGCATGGCGTGGCCACGGATGCGGCCCATCAGGACAAGGTTGCCGGCCACGACCGCATTGTCTGGACGGATGCGCGCGGGCGCAGCCTTCTCCAATATTACCGGATCGGGGGCATGGGACATGGAACGCCGGTGGATGCCACGACCGGAATGGAAAAACCCGGTCCCTACATGCTCGACATCGGCCTTTCCTCTACCCGCATGATGGCGCAGAGCTGGGGCCTGATGCCCGATGGCATCAAGGCTGAGGTGGGTAGCCGCCGGGCAGCGTCCAAGCAGATGCCGCCGGACGCCCGCACCGCGCATGCAGCAGGCAGCATTCAGGGCCTTATCGAAGGCGCGCTGCGCTCAGCCGGCCTGATGCGGTAACACGAAAAACATGCCGCGCGCCGTGCGGGCGCGGGGCAGCCCGGTCAGGGGTCTGAAGATCGGGTCAGGCGGCGTAGCGGGATACCGCCAGATCCTTCGTCTCGATATCCGCCTTGTGGCCGCTGACGATGTCGGCAAGCACCTTGGCCGAGCCGCAGCTCATCGTCCAGCCCAGCGTGCCATGGCCGGTGTTGAGGAAGAGATTGCGCACGCCGGTGGCGCCGATGACCGGCGTGCCATCGGGCGTCATCGGGCGAAGGCCAGACCAGAAGTCCGCCTTCGTCACATCGCCGCCGGGGAAAAGATCGGTGACGGAATGTTCGAGCGTGCGCCGGCGCGCCAGGCCCAGATCATTGGTATAGCCTGAAATTTCCGCCATGCCGCCGACACGGATGCGATCGCCAAGCCGGGTGATGGCGATCTTGTAGGTCTCGTCCATCACGGTGGATTCCGGCGCGCGCGTCGCATCGGTGATCGGAATGGTCAGCGAATAGCCCTTGACCGGATAGACCGGCAGGCGAATGCCGTGCGGCTTGACGAGCATCGGCGAATAGCTGCCGAGCGCCACGACGACGGCATCGCTTGTCATGCGGCCGCGACCGGTGATCACTCCCTTCACCGTACCGCCCTCCACCTCGAGCGCCTTGATGTCAACGCCCCACTGGAAGGTGACACCCAGCGCTTCAGCCTTTTTCGCCAGCGCATTGGTGAACTTGAAGCAGTCGCCGGTCTCGTCCTTCGGGGTCAGAAGCCCACCCACGATCTTTTCGCGCACATGGGCGAGCGCCGGCTCAGTGCGGATACAGCCGGCCGGGTCGAGCACTTCGTAAGGAATGCCATCGGCTGCGAGCGCCTTCACGTCCTTGGCAGAAGCTTCCAGCTGCGCTTCGGTGCGAAACAGCTGGAGCGTGCCCTGCATGCGCTCGTCATAGGCAATGGCCGTGTCTGCCCGCACTTCGGCAAGCGCCAGGCGGCTGTAATCGGCAAGGCGAAGCATTCGGCTCTTGTTCAGCGCATAACGCTCCGAGGTGCAGTTGGAGAGCATGCGGAACATCCAGGACAGCATGGCCCGATCCAGCTTCGGGCGCAGGATGAGCGGCGCATGTTCCATGAAGATCCACTTCAGCGCCTTTTGCGGAATGCCGGGGGCGGCCCAGGGCGAGCAGTAGCCGAAGGACACTTCACCGGCATTGGCAAAGCTCGTTTCCAGTGCTGGACCGGGCTGACGGTCGACAACCGTCACCTCATGGCCGGCCTTTGCCAGGTAATAGGCGGAGGTAACCCCGACGACGCCGGCTCCGAGAATGGTGATCTTCATGGTCTTCCCCTTTTTATTGTGTCGTTCGGTCAGCGGTACTGGCGGAAATAGCGGTGGCCGAGGCCGGTCAGGATCTCCCAGGAAATCGTGCCGGCGGTTTCCGCCACCTCTTCCAGCGTCTGGTGCTGCCCGATGAATTCGACGAGACTGCCAAGCGCCAGCATGCCCGGTTCAAGATCGCTGATGTCGATGATGGTGCTGTCCATCGAGACGCGCCCGACGATGGGAAGGCGGTGACCCTTGAAAAACAGCGCCCCGCGATTGCTGAGCGTGCGCGGCAAACCGTCCGCATAACCGAGCGCGACGGTGGCAAGCGTCCGTTCGCTGTCGGTCACATAGGTGGCCGAATAGCCGACGGCGGTGCCGGCCGGCACGGTGCGGGCCTGGATCACCCGTGCCTCGATCGTCACCACCGGCTCCATGGGCCGCTCGAGGATATCGGTCGGGCGTGCGCCGTAAAGGGCAATACCGGGCCGCACCAGCGCGCCGCGATAGCTTTCACCGAGAAAGGCACCGGCAGAATTGCCGAAACAGACGGGAACGCCGGGGAAGATACTGGAAAAGCGACGCATCATCTCGGCCTGGGACGCATTGTGCGGATCCTCCGCCTCATCCGCGCAGGCGAGATGGCTCATGATATAGAGGATGTCGATGCCGGAAAGCAGCGCCGGATCAATAGCGAGAGCCTCCGCCTCGACGCTTGCCATGCCGAGCCGGGACATGCCCGTGTCAAACTGCAAGAGGGCCTTCAGCCTCTCTCCGACGAGCCCGGCTGCTGCGCGCCAGCGCATGACCTGCTCCAGAGAGTTCAGCACGGGGACGATACCGCGTGCGGCGCAATCCTCTTCGGTGCCGGGCTGCAGGCCGTTCAGCACGTAAAGGGCGGCATCGCGTGGCAGAAGCGGGCGAAGGATGACAGCCTCTGCATATTGCGCGACGAAGAAATCCCGGCACCCTTCGGCGTACAGCGCCGGCGCCACCACCTGGGCGCCCAGCCCATAGGCGTCGGCCTTTACCACGGCGGCGGCTTTGGCCGGCGAAACGGTGGTCGCGATGCGGCGGTAATTGCGCTTGAGAGCCGACAGATCGATGGTGAGGATGCCCGGCGCGCCGGCCTTTTCCCACGTGATGGAATGCGACATGTCCATGGCAACCCCGCGCAACTGATGGAAAAAATGTAGCGCAGAGAACTTGCGCGTTTTGAGCATATCTTGCGTGAAAGACGCAATAATGCTCAATTCGAGCGCAAGATCACCGTAATTCCGAAGGAAACGCGCATGGCCGCGACACTGGACGCCATCGACCGCAACATCATCCGCCTGCTGCGGCTCGACGCGCGCATGAGCAGTTCGAAAATGGCCGACGTGGTGGGCCTTTCACCGTCGGCCTGCCTGCGGCGCATCAAGCTGATGGAGGAGGCGGGCATCATCCGCGGCTACACGGCGCTGATCGGTTCCGGCGAGGAAGGCAGCACACTGGCGGTGATGATCAATATCACGCTCGACCGCCAGACGGAGGATTATCTCAACCGGTTCGAGGATGCGGTGCGCAAGCGCCCGGAAATCCGCGAATGCTACCTGATGACCGGCGACTGGGATTATTTCCTGCGCGTCGAGGTGGAGAGCCCGAAGGAATTCGAGGCGATCCACACCGATATCCTATCAAAACTTCCCGGCGTCACGCGCATCCATTCGAGCTTTTCGATCCGCAACGCGCTCGCGCGCGGCAAGCGCGGATAACCAGCCTTCAGGCGGTGGCCCGGGCGCCGAGGCGACGCGCGGCAGCAGCGTCAAACAGCATGGCTCTCAAGGCGCGAACGGTCGCGGTGTCCGTCTGCAGCATCTCGCGCGCTGCAAAGCTTAAGTCCACCAGTGGGCTGTCGCCCTCGATGAAGCGGGCCGAACAGGAGGCGTGGAGTTCGGTTATGTCCATCCGCTCGAGAAGGAGTCCGGCCGTCTGCGGGCGAACGCCGGATCCAGGCATAATGGTGATGCGATCACCCGCCTGCGCCATCAGGGCGGCCAGCATGTCAATGCCCTCCAGCGCCGTCTGCCTGCCGCCGGAGGTGAGGATGCGGGAAAAGCCAAGACCGATCGCCTCTTCCAGCGCCTGCGGCTTGTCCGGCGTCAGATCGAAGGCGCGGTGAAGTGTCAGATCCAGCCCTTCGGCATGGCGGCAGAGTTCGCGCAACGTCCTCGTATCCAGCCGACCGTTGGTGCGGCTTGCTCCCAGCACGACGCCGGTCAGGCCTGCGGCACGCGCCGCATCGATATCGGCCTTCATGATGGCGATTTCCGCCGCCGAAAAGATGAAGTTGCCGGCGCGAGGCCGGATCATCGCCGTGACCGCCACATCCTGGCAGCCGGCGAGATCCATGAAGCCACGCGAGGGCGTCAGCCCGCCGACCGACAGCGCCGAACACAGCTCGATACGGCCGGCGCCGCCGTCGAGGGCTGCAAAAAGTCCGGCGGCATTGTCGACGCAGATTTCAAGGATCGGCTGCACGGTGCCTGGCACTCCCGTTCTATTGCTCAAACCATCCGCTTCCTGGACCCGCCGTCGAGCACAATCAGCAACACGACGCCGGCAAGTCCGAGCGCGGCACTCAGGATGGATGTCGCGCCATATTCACCGATTCGGGTGCCGATGGCGAATACCACGGCGCTGAGCCCTGCGCTTAAGAACATGTTGACCGCAATCAGCGAACTGCCAAGGCCCGGCCGGTCGGCAATCAGGTCCTGCAGATATGTGATCGGCAGGCTGATGATGGCGGCGGCCGCAATACCGCTCAGCACCGTCTGGGCATAGACATGCCAGGTGGCGCTGGAAAGCCCCTGCAGCACCATGTAGACCACATAGAGGCTGGCCCCGAGCGCCAGCGCCGTGACGGCGCGCATGTAGCGTTCCGCTTTTCCCCAGACGACGATGAAGATGATCTCGAGGAAGGCGACGATGCCGACGATGATGCCGAGATCGGCCACCGTACCGCCGGCCTTGCCGGTGACGATGAGCGGGCGCACGGTATCGCTGACATAGAGCATCGAGCAGATGAGCGAGATGGAGAGCACCCTTAAGAGCACGCGCGGCGCCATGACCTCACCCAGCGAGGCAAACACCTTGTAACGGTCTTCATGATGGCGCTCGACCGGCGTTTCGCCACGCGGCAGGAACCAGAGAGCAAGCACGAAGCAGACAAGCGCGGAGGCCGTTGCCACCAGATAGGCCGGCAACATGCTCGGCGCCTTCATCAGCATCAGGCCGACCAGTCCCGGCATCAGCACCCAGGAGAGAGAAATGGTGGCGCGCATGGTGGAATTGACGGCAATCAGCGCCGAGGGGCTGAGCCCCGTCGAGCTTGCCCGCACATTGGCAAAGATCAACGAATTCAGCGCGCCAAAGACCGGCAGCAGGATGAGCTTCGACACGACGAAGGCGGGGGCGCTCGCCATGAGGTAGACGATGCCAAAGCCGGCGATGCCGAACAGCGACACATAGACGATGGAGGTTCGATAATCACCGAGCCGGTCGGAAAAGATACCCATCAGGACGCTGGCCGTGACATTGATCACGGCCGCCGCCAGCATCAGAAGCGCGTAGCCTCCATCGCTCAACCCCAGTTCCTGGATGCCGATGATCGACTGGTAGGGGGAAACGGCAGCCCCCGTCGTCCCGAAGAAGAAGATGGCAAGGGCACTGACCCGCAGCGACGGGTTTTTGAAGCTTGCCCGAAGGGCCGCGCTCACGCGGCACCCCGGCGGGCAAAGGAGTATCGAGGCATATCTGGCGGGGCCTTACGGTTTCGGAACAGGCGCTTCGGCAAAGCGCGCCGAAGGCCGGGGATCGGGGATATACTCGAAATCCTTGACGAAGGGATAGCTCGGCATCGTGCGGCGCGTATTGCGGATGCGTTCGATATCCTGGTTGATGACGCCATCGGTGAGCGCCATCAGGTTGGGATTGGCAATCGGCGCAAGCTCCGGCGACAGATAGCCGGATTTGACCACCAGAAGCCGCACCGCCTGCGGATCGATGCCGTGGCGGGTGAAATCAGCGAGATTGTGGTAGGGCCGGCGCTTGGCCGCCAGGATCAGCGTGATGCCGCCGATGGTGACAACGGCCTGCCGTTCACTGTCGACGCCGGTGTCATCAAGGCGGACGACCGTTGCCTGCGCCGTGACGGACGGACTTGCCGGATCGAGCGAGCCGCCGATCTTCAGGCTGAGCACCGCGCCGACACCCGCCGCAAAGCAGGCGTCGACCGCCGGGCGGTCGGTGATGCCGCCGATCACGGCTCCGTCGAAATCCCTCTCGATCAGCGCCTTCAGCACATCGGCGCGGTCGCCAACGCCGCCGCCGGTCGGATTGTCGCCGGAATCGGCGAGGATCACCGGACGCGTCTGCGTCTTGTCGACGATTTCCAGCATGTCGGCGAGCGGGCCGGTGACAGGGCCAAACTGGAAGTCCGCCCTTGCATCCCAGTAGCTCTTGGCAATCTCCGAGGCGACATTGGCGGCTTCCGCCGAGTCCGTTGCGGTCACCACGGCGCAGGCCGTGCCGCGCGGCTCGTCGGCCCAGACATAGCCGACCATGAGGTTTGCGTCCCAGATGCCGGAGCGGACATCGTGTCCGGGCAGCTTGAGGTAAAGGCTCTTGGCCGGCTCGTCTTCCGTGGAGGTCCGCTCGCCGGGCAGGAGCACCGGGACCTTCGCCCAGACGACGCCCGGCTTTTCACCGGTCCTCAAGGTCTTCGCAAGCATCGACCAGGCGCGCACCATCGTGTCGCGCACATCGATATGCGGGGCGGTGCGATAGGCGGCAAAGATGTCGAGCTGGTCGATGATTTTCTGGGTGACATTGCCGTGCAGGTCATAGCTGGCTGCAACCGGGATGTCCGGACCGACGACGGCGCGGGCGGCCGAAATCCAGTCACCTTCCGCATCGTCCATACCCTCGACATTCATCGCGCCATGCATGGCGAGATAAAGCCCGTCGAGCGGCAGGCTTTTCTTGAGGAGGTCAAGAAACTCCGCCTTGAATGCCTCATAGGTGTGGCGGGCAACGGGACCGCCCGGCACGGCACGGGCATGGAGCAGCGGCAGATGCTCGATATCGTCGGCCTTCAGGAAGCTGAAATAGTTCGCGCCGAGAAGCTCATCCCCGCGCAGCACGCGAAAATCTTCCGGCTGCATCAGCACGGGCGAGGAGGTCGAGCATTCGGTATGAATGCCGCCCACGGCAATACGATAGGTCATCGAAACAGTCCTTTGAAAAAAATCAGAGTTTTGGCACCAGCGGAGCGATGGCGGCAAAGCGCAGCCAGTCCTTCCGGTCCTTCGGCGTCCAGGCGGCTTCGGCAATCGCACCGAGGCGCGGGAAGACCAGATGGTTGAAGTAATCGCGATTGAGGAAATGCTCCGACCAGATGCAGGCCTGTACGCCGCGCATGCGCGGCTTCAGCTCCTCGGGAAATTCGCCCACGGCCTCATAGGTATAGGTGTGCTGCGGCGGCACCGTGCCGGCCCAGCTGGCGCCCGGCTCCTGCCATTCGGTGGCCTGCACCATGTCGAGATAATAGGCCTGTCCGGGCGTCATCACCACGTCATAGCCCTCACGGGCAAGCTCGATGCCGACCTCCGGCTTCTGCCAGGCCATCAACAGCGTACCGGCCGGATCGACGCCGCCACCGTGGGATACCTCGTCCCAGCCGGCAAGCTTGCGGCCGCGCTCGGCAAGCATGCCCTGGATGCGCTTCATGAAATGGCTCTGCAGGCCGAACGTGCCCTCAATGCCTTCCTTCTCCATCAGCTTGCGGGCCAGCGGCGAGGCCATCCAGGTATTGGCCGCCACCTCGTCGCCACCGATATGGATGAGCTTTGACGGGAAAAGCTCGACCATCTCGTCAAACACCTTGCCGAGGAAGACATAGGTTTCCTCGATTGCCGGGTTCAGCGCATTGTTCGGATAGCCTTGCACCGAGCGATAGCTGTCGGGGGCTTCCTGTCCGTCGACGAGGTCGGGAAGAGCCGTGAGCGTTGCCGTGCTGTGGCCGGGAATGTCGATCTCCGGCACGACCTCGACATGCAGCGATGCCGCATGGGCAACGATCGCCTTCACATCCTCCTGCGTGTAAAAGCCGCCGACCGGCTGCGCGCCATTGCCGAGCTGCGGCAGCATCGGCTCGTCGGGGCCACGCAGAACGCCGAGCGTGGTGAGCGTCGGATAGGCCTTGATCTCCAACCGCCAGGCTTCATCGTCGGTGAGGTGCCAGTGGAAAATGTTGAGCCGCAGCCAGGCCATGATGTCGATGAGGCGAGTGACATCGGCTACCGGATAGAATTGCCGGGAGACATCGAGATGGCAGCCGCGCCAGCCATAACGCGGGGCGTCCTTGATATGGCCCGAGGCCGGAAACGAAAACGTCTGGGGCTCCAGCCGTGCACCATGCAGCAGTTGCGCCAGTGCGGTGAGGCCATAGGCGCGGCCGGCCGCATCGCCATAGGTGAGCGTAATGTCGGAGCCGAAGTCGAGGCGGTAGGATTCCTTGGGGAGTGTGGTGTCGGCGACAAACTTCAGCGCCCGGCCCTCATGCACGCTGCCCAGCGCAAACGGCGCATGACCGACCGAAAACAGGCGGCGATACAGCGCGCCGACGGCCTGCATGGCCTTCTGGTCGTCCAGGCTCGTGCCGTCTGCGGGATAAAGCGCTACGGGAAAGGTTTCGCCCGCCTGAAGCTGCGCCTCGGCCGGGTAGGGCAGCAGCGCAAAAGGTTCCGTCACCTTGCCTTCGGGCAGAAGGCTCGGTGCCGGTTCGCTGTGGCGGCCGGCCAGCATCAGATCGTCCACGGCGACATCCACATGAGTGCCGTCGGCAAGCGTCAGATAGGCGGATTTTGCGCCATCGGTGCGGTGGCGGGCAGGGCGCCAGAGGCCTTGCACCGAAAACTGCCAGGCGGCACCCGGCTCAAGCACGAAGCCGTCCAGCGGGGCGAACTGGTGGAAATTGGCGTTGCGCCGCAGGAAACGGGCATTGCCGCAGGCCGGCTGATCCTTGACGCGGGTGAGCGAGGTATAGGCGAGCGTGAAGCCGGAAATCGGCGCATCCGAGAGATTGACGAGGGTGAAGACGAAGCCGCCGCCGTCATCCCCTTCGATCGGAGCCCAGCTGTTCTCGAGACGAAAGTGTGCGTCGGCCATGGTGGTTCCCCTTATGCTTATGGTGGTCGAACGGGTCAGTAATTGTCAGATTGCGAAAAGGTGCGAGCCAGTTCCGCCTGGCCGGCGGTTAGCCCGCAATCGACGGGAAGGCACACACCGGTAATGGCGGATGCCTGATCGCTTGACAGAAAATGGACGGCATTGGCCACGTCCTCGGCGGTCGCAATGCGACGCAGCGCATACCAGCGCTTGGCTTCCTCGAAGACCTGCGGATTGGCGGCGGCGCGTGCCTCCCAGGCCTGGGTGCGTACGGTTCCGGGTGCGACCGCATTGGCGCGGATGCCGAATTTGCCGTATTCGACGGCGACAAGCTTGGTGAAATGGATGAGGCCGGCCTTGGCGGCGCTATAGGCCGGGTGGCCGAAGACGGCCATGCCGTTCACCGACGCGATGTTGATGAGCGCGCCTTGCGCGGCCTTCAACGGCTCTTCCAGCGCGCGAAAGGTGAGGAACGCCGCTTCGAGGTTGAGCGCGCTATCCTGCCGCCAGATATCAGCCGTCGTATCGCCAAGCGAAACGGCACGCGCTGCGCCGGCATTGTTGACGAGCGTCGTCGCACGGCCGAGCTCCCCGACCTTTGCTGCCATGCGGCGCACGCTGTCTTCATCCGTGACATCGCAGGCAATCGCGACAAAGCTTGGTGCGCCGCCGAGTTCCGCGGCCGCCGCCGCCAGCGCGCCTTCATCGATATCCACCAACGCCACCACGTCATGGCTTCCCGACAGGCGCCGTGCAATGGCCCGGCCGATATCGCCCGCGGCCCCGGTGACGATGGCGACGGATGCAGGCATGACTAGTCTCCGAGGATCTGCCGGTCGTCACCGTCGCGGTGCTCGACCAGCTGCTGCTTGATGTGGCGAAGGGTGACGGTGGAGCGCTTTCGGTTGCGATAGGCAACGAGGCTGGCGATCACGTCGATGACGGCAAGGAAGGCAAAGCGGGTGGAGGTGGGGCGAAAGATATTCTCGCCCTCCGGCAGGTCGATCCCGATCACCAGCTCGGCTGCGGCGGCAACGGGGCTGTTGCTCTGGGTGAGCGCAATCGTGCCGATGCCGTTTTCGCGCGCAAGGGTAAAGCAGCGCACCAGTTCGGCATTGCGGCCGGAAAAGGAGGAGCCGATGATGACGTCCTCAGGCTGGGCGGCGGCCGTCAGCATCAGCTGCATATTGTGGTCATTGCTGGCCGTCACCCGCGAACCGAGGCGAAACAGGCGGTTCTGCAGCTCGCTCGCCACCATGGAGGAATTGCCGCCGGAGCCGAAGGCGTAGATCATCTGCGCCCGCGACAACTTCTCGGCCACGCGATCCAGGAGGGCAGCGTCCAGCGCCCGATGCATCATGAAGAGCGCGTTCTGCGCCTTGGTGAACACATCCTCGGCGACATCCGCCGGTTCCGTGCTCTTGGCGCCCGGATTGAGGTAGCGCACGCCAATGAAGGCGGTTTTCGCCAGGCGCACCTTGAATTCGGAAAAGCTCTGGCAGCCGAGCCGGCGACAGAAGCGGGTGACCGTGGGCGGCGACACTTCCGCCCGCTCGGCCAGCTCAATGATCGAGGCGTTGACGGCAAAGTCGAAGTGATCGAGCAGGATATCGGCGATACGCTGTTCGGACGGCGAGAACTGGTCGCGGTCTTCCTGTATCGTCTCGAAAATATCCATGCGACCTCCGCGGACCCGAAATCAGGATTTCGGCTTGTAGGCGATACAGTCGATCTCGACCTTGCAATCGACCATCATGGAGGCCTGGACACAGGCGCGTGCCGGCGGGTGCTCGCCGAAATAGCCCTGGTAGATCTTGTTGAAACTCCAGAAATCGCGCGGATCATCGATCCACACGCCGCAGCGCACGACATGCTCGACGCCGTAACCGGCTTCGTGCAGAATGGCGATGAGGTTCTGGATCGCCTTGTGGCTCTGCTCGACAATGCCGCCGGAGATGATCTCGCCATCCTCCATGGCCACCTGGCCGGAGACATGCAGCCAGCCATCGGCTTCCACGGCGCGCGCAAATGGCAGTCTCTGACCGCCGGCGCCGGCTTTTTCTGCACCGTAACGGGTGATGGTCATACGGCCCTCATGCAAATTATTTTCTTCGATTGTTGACACTGGACCATAATCCTCGGATTTTGACCAGAGTTTTTCGCATGTCATGAAAAGAATTTAGACAAGAGGCCCCGATGCGCGATCCCTTCCAGAATCCCTTTCCGCCTGAAGACGAAGCCCGCCACGCTATCTGGCAGATGCTGGTGCCGCGCGACATCGATGCTTTTCTTGCCGCTGACTGGTCGATGGTCGCGGATGATTTTGTCGAAGAGGGTTTTATCGGCATTTCCGGCAATCGCGATGGCAATCCCGACAACTGGCGTCTGGCCTTTCCGACCCTTGCCGCCTACCGCGAGGAATGGCTGCGCCAGGCGGCAGATTTTGCGCAACAGTCCTATGGCGAAGATCCGCGTATTGCCATCTTCACCACCACCACGCTGGAAGAGATCGAAGTCTCTGGCGACACGGCCCTGGTGCGCAAGAAATTCGATGGCGGCATCCGAAAGGCCGACGGCACCCTCGACGTGATGCGCTGGCAGACGCTCTATTACTGCCGCCGTCACGAAGGAGCCTGGAAAATATCCGGCTTTACCGGTTATCTGCCCAACCCGATGGGCTGATCTTCTCATTCAGCCCGGTCCCGCTGACCACGTTCCCTCGTGTTGACACCAGAAAGCAAACCCTGTGCGCATCTTTACGGCCGCCCTTGCCACGGAAACCAACACCTTTTCGCCGATCTGCGTCGATCGCCGGGCGTTCGAGGAATCGCTTTATGCGCCTCCTGGAGAACACCCCGAAACGCCGACGCTCTGCACCGCACCGATCACCGTCGGGCGGAAGGTCTGCGCGCAAAAAGGCTGGACGCTGATCGAGGGCACGGCGGCCTGGGCGGATCCGGCGGGTCTCTTGAACCGGGAGGCCTATGAGAGCCTGCGCGACGAGATCCTGGCGCAGTTGCAGGCGGCCATGCCCGTCGATGCCGTCGTGCTCGGGCTTCATGGCGCCATGGTTGCCGATGGCTATCTCGATCCGGAAGGCGACTTTCTGACGCGCATCCGTGACATCATCGGGCCGGATATACTTCTTTGCGCCGAGCTTGATCCGCACAGCCACCTCACGCAAAAACGCGTAGCGGCGGCTGATTTCTTCGTCGTCTTCAAGGAGTTTCCCCATACGGATTTCGTCGATCGTGCCGAGGATCTGTGGCGTATCGCCGTCGATACGCTGGAGGGCCGCGTAAAACCGGTCATGTCGGTATTCGATTGCCGGATGATCGACGTGTTTCCGACCTCGCGCGAGCCGATGCGCTCCTTCGTCGACAAGATCAAGCAGATCGAGGCAGACGACCCGGACGTGCTGTCGCTGTCCGTCATCCATGGCTTCATGGCCGGTGACGTGCCCGAAATGGGGACGAAAACCATTGCCGTGACCGATGGCAAGGCGGAAAAGAGCCAGCATCTGGCGCGCGCGCTGGGGCTTGAGCTGTTTTCCAAGCGCGGCACCTTCATGATGCCCTCGATGGACGAGAAGGAGGCCGTGACACGGGCGCTTCAAATCGAGAAGGGCCCGGTGGTGATCGCCGACATGTGGGATAATCCGGGCGGCGGCACCGCAGGCGATGCAACGGTGGTTCTCGGCGAGCTTCTGGTGCGCAGCGTCACCAATGCCGCTGTCGGCATGATCTGGGATCCGATTGCCGTGCAAATCTGCATGGCAGCGGGCGAAGGCGCCGAGATTCCGCTGCGTTTCGGGGCAAAATCCGCGCCAGGCACCGGCCACCCGATCGACGGCATCGTGAAGGTGGTGAAACTGGTGCGCAACGCTGAAATGCGGTTTGGCGACAGTATCGCCCCCTTTGGCGATGCCGCCCATATCCATCTCGAGGGCATCGACGTGATCCTGAGCTCGGTCAGGGTCCAGAGCTATGATCCCTCGCTCTATACGGCGCTCGGTATCGATCCGACACAGAAGCAGCTGCTGGTGATCAAATCCACCAACCATTTCTATGCGGCCTTCTCGCGCATTGCCAGCGAGATCCTTTACTGCTCGGCCGGATCCCCTTATCCCAACAACCCGGCGACCAACCCTTACCGGCGGGCGCGCCGCGACATCTGGCCGATCATGGCCGACCCGCATGACACGGAGGCCGCCTGACATGGACCTGGACAGCACATTTCCGCCTGAACTTCCCACGGCAAAGCCCGGCGATGCGCTGTCGTCTCTCTCCACGCCGCTGCCGGTGATCGACGAGGACAGGCTTGCCGCCAACATCCTGCGCGTGCAGTCCTACATGGACAGCCATTCGCTGAAATTTCGTCCGCATATCAAGACGCACAAGATCCCGGCCCTTGCCCGCCAGCAGGTTGAGGCGGGGGCGACGGGCATCAACTGCCAGAAGATCACCGAGGCGGAGATCTTTGCGGATGCCGGCTTTCAAGACATTCTCATCACCTTCAACATTCTGGGGCCGGAAAAGCTGGCGCGGCTTGCGGCCCTCAATGAGCGGATTTCAGGCCTGAAGGTCGTTGCCGACAGCATCGTGACGGTAACCGGCCTTTCGGCCTATTTCACCGGCCGCAAGCCGCTCACCGTTCTTGTCGAATGCGACACCGGCGCCGGCCGCTGCGGCGTGCAGACGCCCGATGAAGCGGCGGCCCTTGCCCGCGGCATCTGGGCAAGCAAGAGCCTGCGCTTCGGCGGCCTGATGACCTATCCGAAGGCGAACGGCGAAGGGGCCGTCGAATATTTCTTCATCGCCACAATGGGCTATCTTGCCATTGACGGCATCGACTGCGCCATCCGTTCGAACGGCGGCACGCCGAGCCTGTTTTCCGCCCATCTGGTGCCGTCTGCCACGGAGCACCGCGCCGGCACCTATATCTACAACGACCGCTCGATGGTGCGAGCCGGCCATTGCACGCTGGATGACTGCGCCATGCATGTGCTGGCAACAGTCGTTTCACGGCCGACACCGGATCGCGCCGTTCTCGACGCCGGCTCCAAGGCGCTGACGTCTGATCTGCTCGGCTTTTCCGATTACGGCCTGATCGTCGAATATCCGGACGCGGTGATCACCGGGCTTTCGGAGGAACACGGCGTGGTCGATCTGTCGCGCGTCGATGGCATCCGGCCGGAGATCGGCGAAAAGGTGCGCATCGTGCCGAACCACACCTGCGTCATCTCCAACCTCTTCGACACCATGACCTTTCACCGCAATGGCGTGGTGACGCGCGTGGAAGAAGTGGCTGCCCGCGGTCTCGTCTGGTAGAAGCCCCTGTCCCGATTCACCGGGTCATGGGTTCATCTTTGGCGCTGACACCCTATATGGGAGGGATCCGGCCGCGTGGTCGCGGCCTCTGACGCTGCGTCCGCGGCTGTCCGTAACGGGAGTTGAAGCGTGAGTGTTGCCTTCGTCAAGGAAGAGAGTGCGGAAACAGCGGCCGAAACCCAGCTGCCGGACCGCGTGATCTCGCCCCACCCCAACCTTGTGACGCAAAGCGGATTGCAGGCACTGGAGCAAAAGCTTCAGGAGGCGCGCACCGCTCATGACGCGGCAAGCCTGATCAATGACGTCAACGAGCGGCGACGCCAGATGGCAGGCCCGGCACGCGACCTGCGCTATTTTGCCGAACGCGTCCACACCGCCCAGGTGATGCCGGATCCCACGTCGTCGGAAACGGTTGCCTTCGGCAGCACCGTCAGCTTCCGCCGCGACGATGGCCGCGCCCAGACGTATCGCATCGTCGGTGAGGACGAGGCCGATCCAACCACCGGATCCATCTCCTATGTCTCACCGGTCGCAAAACTGCTTCTTGGCAAGCGGCTGGGCGATGTGGCGCTTCTCGGCGAGCAGGAACTTGAGATTACCCGGATCGCCTGAGCCGCGACTCCCATTCCTTCAAGTTGCGGCAGAAGGGTTGAGATCCCCGCCAACAATGGCTATCCGGTCGCCTCCACCCCCGTTGCGTTTCGAACCGAAGGCCAAAGCGGCATGAACCCTCAATTTCTTGTCACCCATTCGGGTGGCTTCCATGCCGACGAATTGCTGTCGAGCGTCATCCTCACCCGGCTTTTTCCTGAGGCGCGCCTCGTGCGCAGCCGTGCGCCCGAATGGATCACACCCGAAAGCGACCGCATCATCTACGATGTCGGCGGCGCCTATGATGCCGGCGCCGGCATTTTCGACCATCACCAGCGCGGCGCGCCGCTTCGCGAGGATGGCAAGCCCTACAGCTCATTCGGGCTGATCTGGAAGCATTTCGGCCGGGATTATCTGAGCGCCTGCGGCATTGCCGACCCGCATCTCGACACGGTGCATGCCTCTTTCGACAAAAATTTCGTGCTGCCGGTCGATCTCCTCGACAATGGCGCGATTGATCCTTCGACCGCCGGGCCGCTTTCCGCACTCACGCTGCCGGCACTGCTCGAAACCCTGAAGCCGGTGTTCGACGACAAGGCGCCCGACGCCGACGAGCGGGCCTTTCAGGCAGCCCTTGCCATTGCGCGCAGCTTCGTGGAAGCGGCGATGGCCCGACAGGCCGCAAAGCTTCGTGCCGAAGCCATCGTGCAATTGGCCATTGAACAGGCGGGAGAGGGGCGCATTCTGGAACTGCCGTCCGGCATGCCGTTCCGCCCGGCCGTGGTGAAGGCCGGTGCCGATCACCTGCTCTTCGTCGTTCATCCGCGCGACAAGGACTGGTGCCTGACGGGCATTCGCCGCACGGACGAGGGGTTCGAGCTGCGCGCCGATCTGCCGGCTTCCTGGGCGGGCCTGACCGGAAGTGCGCTGGAGGAGGTCTGCGGCGTCGTCGGGGCAAGCTTCTGTCACAATGGCCGTTTCATTGCCGCGGCAAAAACCCGGCAAGCAGCCCTTGCCATGGCCGATCTGGCCGTTGCAGAAGCGCTTGCGCAGAACGGCACGACGCCTTCTGCCGCCTGACATCTGCATGCGGCTTGAATTCACCCGTCCGGCCGCAACCGGCCTGACGGCCGGCGCCCTCAAACCTTGCGCAGGTTGTGCACCGTGTGGCGTCCGCACGGCAGCGAAACCGTGCGGACGGCAGAACCACGAACGATCAAATCCTGCAGCACAAAATTACCCGTGAAAGCATAATCCTCATCTGGCCCGGCTCTCAAATAAAGGCATAATCGCCGCCGGAGGGGGAGGTTCTATGCAGCCATCCGGAAAGGGGTGGCCGCATGGTCCAGTTTTTCCAGAGGTTTTAGGCCGTTCCGTAACGGACATCGTCGCGTCTTTTGATGATGTCCGGTCTGCCGATCTGCCGGCCACGTGACCGCTTCGGACGGCGTCAGAAACGCTATCCTCGGTGACGGGCGACCCGATATCGTGAGAACCTCCACAAACTTTGAGATCGCCTGAGGGCGGACATGCCGGAGGAAGACATGGTAGGACAACCGAAAATCACCTTCATCGGCGCGGGATCGACGGTGTTCATGAAAAACATCGTCGGCGACGTGCTGCAGCGCCCGGCGCTGTCTGACGCCCGCATTGCGCTCATGGACATCAACCCGCAGCGGCTGGAGGAAAGCGCCATCGTCGTCAACAAGCTGATTGCGACGCTTGGGGTGAAGGCGACGGCGGAAACGTTCGACAACCAGCGCAAGGCGCTCGAAGGGGCGGATTTCGTCGTCGTCGCCTTCCAGATCGGCGGTTTCGAACCCTGCACGGTGACCGATTTCGAAGTGCCGAAGAAATACGGCCTGCGTCAGACGATTGCCGATACGCTCGGCGTCGGCGGCATCATGCGCGGTCTTCGCACCGTGCCGCATCTCTGGAAGATCTGCGAGGACATGATGGCGGTCTGCCCGAATGCCATCATGCTGCAATATGTGAACCCGATGGCGATCAATACCTGGGCGATTGCGGAAAGATACCCGTCGATCCGCCAGGTCGGCCTTTGCCATTCGGTGCAGGGCACGGCGATGGAGCTCGCCCACGATCTCGACATCCCCTACGAAGAAATCCGCTACCGCTCCGCCGGCATCAACCACATGGCCTTCTTCCTCGAATTCGAGCATCGCCAGACGGACGGCAGCTATCGCAATCTCTATCCGGACCTCGTGCGCGGCTATCGCGAGGGCAGGGCGCCAAAGCCCGGCTGGAACCCGCGCTGCCCGAACAAGGTGCGCTACGAGATGCTGACGCGGCTTGGCTATTTCGTCACGGAAAGCTCCGAGCATTTTGCCGAATACACGCCCTATTTCATCAAGGAGGGGCGTGAGGACCTGATCGAGAAGTTCGGCATTCCGCTCGATGAATATCCCAAACGCTGCATCGAGCAGATCGCCCGCTGGAAGGGCCAAGCGGAAGCCTACCGTTCGGCCGATAAGATCGAAGTCAGCCAGTCGAAGGAATATGCCTCCTCCATCATCAATTCGGTGTGGACGGGCGAGCCTTCGGTCATCTACGGCAATCTGCGCAACAATGGCTGCATCACCTCGCTGCCGGCCGATTGTGCCGCCGAGGTGCCGTGCCTTGTCGACCATAACGGCATCCAGCCCACCTTCATCGGCGCGCTGCCGCCACAGCTGACGGCGCTGATGCGCACGAACATCAACGTGCAGGAACTGACGGTGCGGGCGCTCACCACCGAAAACCGCGAGCATATCTACCATGCCGCGATGATGGACCCGCACACGGCCGCCGAGCTTGATCTCGACCAGATCTGGTCGCTGGTGGACGATCTGCTCCTCGCCCACCGCGACTGGCTGCCTGAGTGGACGCAAACCTGACGGCAAACGGCAGGCACGGATAGGAGGACAGCTGCTCTACAGGCGCTTTTGCAAGAAGGTGCGGCGGCGGCCGGCGGGGAAATTTGCAAGCTCTCCGAACACCTCATAGCCCTGCCGCCGATAGGCTTTTTTGGCGGCGGGGTTGAAGGTGTCAATAAAGGCGGCGCCGCAGCCGCGTGCGCGCGCCTCGTCTTCCGCGGCCTGCAGCATCTGGCCCGCCAGTCCCTGCCCACGCAGGCTTTCCCCGACCCAGAGCCATTGCACATAAAGCCAGCCCCAGGCCGTATAGCCGTTGAGGCCAGCCGCCAGCGTGCCATCCGGCGCCTTCACCAGCACGCTCAAGGCGCGCCGATCGGCCGGACCGACATCCTGTTCGTTAAAGGCCGAGAGCTGGCTGCCGATGGCGGCGACATCTTCGGCCGATGCGGTATCCGTGACGAGAATGTGCATGACCTATCCTCAAGAAATGACTGGCCCCTCTGTCCGGCACGCCGACGGGAGGAGGCGCCGCCGTCGGACAAGGCCGCTGGGGAAATTTGCCGTCAGATCTCGGCGATCATAGCCGCCCGCAACGCGTCGTTGATGCGATCCTGCCAGCCGGGACCACCGTCCTGATAAAAGGCGATAATGTCGCTGTCGATCTTCAACGACACCAGTTCCTTGGCATTTGGCACGCGCGGGCGCTCGACCGCCGGCGCGACCGGTTTCTTCACCGGCTTGAACAGGGCTTCGGCGGCATCCTTCGGATTGACGGGGCGGCGGGGCGGAGGTGCCATAGCATGGGGTCCTTGCGGTGTGACGAACAGGTCTTCTTCGCCGTTATAGCAGTTTGGTCGCGCCGTCATGCGAAAGAAGAGGGAATGAGGTGGCAATCACCCCTCCACGATGGCCTCCACCTCGATCTCCACCTCATAATCGCCGATCAGGTTGCCGGCCTCGATCAGCGTATTGGCCGGCAGCACCGTGCCGAACACGCGGCCATGCGCGCGCGACACCGGCTCCCATTTTTCGGCATCCTTCAGGTAGATGCGGGTACGGACAACATCCTCCATCTTGGCGCCCAGCGGATTGAGCGAAGCGGCGATCTTGTCGAGGATATAGGTCGCCTGCGCGCCTGCATCGCCGGGCGCCACGCAACGGTCGGTTCCGTGGGTTGCCGTTGTTCCGGAGACAAGCACGCGGTTGCCGATCCGGACCGCACGGCTGTAGCCGGCGATCGGCTCCCATATGCTGCCGGAGGAAACCCGCAGGCGACCCGGGCGACCCGGCACCGGCTCGGCCTGATAGACGGACGGAATGGCATCGAGATGATGGCTGAGATCGCCGGACGCCGTCAGGAAGGGAGGCTTGCGGTACTCGTCGCCGCAATCGCCGGGAATGGGCTTCGTCTCAGCGAAAGCTGCATCCAGCAGGGCGTGATCCTCTGCATCCAGCGCGAAACGGAAGACGTTGAGGTTGTCATCGCGGTGCTCGCTTTCGCCCAGCCGAGCGCCGATGATGGTGGCCGCCACCGCCTCATGCTCCAGCACCCAGCGGCTCGCGACATTCGACAGCGACACGCCGTGCTTTCTCGCAATCTCGGAGGCCGCGCGCAAAATGGCCTGATAGGGCTCCCAGCCGCCGGCGGTATCGATGAAGCGCTTGTATTTCGAGCGGCTCCAGTCGGCAATGGAGGCGGGCTCCGGCTGGCCGAGCCACTTTTCCGAAAGAAAGCCGCCGCAGAGCGTGCCATAGGCGAGCAGCTTCACGCCGCTTGTGGCGCAGAGATCAGACAGGGCGCCGGCGGCGCGGCGGTCGACCAGCGAGAAGGAGACCTGGTTGCTGGCGATCTCGATACCGTCCGCCAGTGCGAGCGCCAGGTGCGCTGCATCGACATTGGTGAGGCCAAGCGCGCCGATCAGGCCTTCCTGCTTCATCGCCTGCATCTCGTGCAGCGCATCCAGCCAGGCCGGATGCTCGAAGGTCCACCAGTGGAACTGCAAGAGATCGATCCTGTCGACGCCGAGGCGCTGGAGCCGTTCCTCCACACCACGACGAACAATGTCGCGCGTCATTGGACCCGGTTCCGGGCACCATTTGGTGAAGGCCCGCGGTCTGGGGCCGACTGCCGCAAACCGCTTCAGCAGATGTCCGGTGATGATTTCGGCCGAGCCGTAATGATCGGCCATGTCGAAGGTGTCGAAACCGGCGCGGGCATAGGCCTCCAGCGCATCGGCGCCCTGTTCGGGATCGATGATCGTGCCATCCTTCTCGATATCGGCCACCTGCCAGAGGCCGCAGACGAGACGGCTGATCTCCAGACCGGGGGCAAGAAGGGTGCGTTCGGGATGGGCTTGCATGGCAATCATTCCTTGGATGGGGCGGCGCGCAACGATTTCAGGCGAGTCAGTGGACTGACCTCGCCGAACAGGCCGCGCGGGCGCCAGAGAAGCATGAGGCAGAGGCCGACGCCGATGGCGACGATCTGCAGCGAGGCGGCACGCGCCTGCTGTTCTGCCGGAACGAAGGTGGAGACGGCAGCCGCTGACAGCGCCCAGAGCCCCCAGACGAGAATGGCGCCGGCAATCGCACCGCGATTGTTGCCGGAGCCGCCGACAATCAGCATGGCCCAGACCTGGAAGGTGAGGATCGGCATGTAGTTGTCGGGCGCGATGAAGCCGATGAAATGCGCCTGCGCCGCACCGGCAAGCCCCATGATGGCGCCGCCGAGCGTAAAGGCCTGCAGGCGAAAGCGGATCGGCCGCTTGCCGAGCGCCTGCGCCGCCATCTCATCCTCGCGGATGGCCCGCAGCACGCGGCCCCACGGGCTTTTCGCCAGATGTTCAAGCGCCAGATAGAGAGCAAGCACCACGATCGCCATGACGGCGAAATTGGCGAGGCTGAACGCAAGCGCATTGTCCTGCAGATCGGCGAAAGGGCGCGGAATGAAGCCGATGCCGAAGGGGCCACCGGTCAATGGCTGCAGGTTCAGCATGCAGAGCTGTACGGTAACCGCGATGCCGAAGGTGGCGATCGCCAGGTAATCGGACCGCAGCCGGATCGTGAGCGCCCCGACCGCCCAGGAGAGCAGGCCGGAGGTCACCGCCGCCCCCAGCCAGCCGACGAAGATCGGCAGCTCGAAACCGCCGAAACGGTCCGGGCTCGGTGGGGTGGTCAGAAGCGCCGAAGTATAGGCGCCCACCGCGACAAAGGCGGCAATGCCGACATTGAACAGGCCGGTCATGCCCCATTGTACGTTCAGCCCGAGGCAGATGATCGCATAGGTCAGCGCCATCGACAGGAAGAAGGCGGCATAGGCGAGAATATCGAGGGTCATGACGCTTTCCCGAACAGGCCGCGCGGACGCACGAGGAGGACGGCGATGAGGATGACGAAGGAGACGGCGGCGCGCCATTCCGCCCCCACCGCCTGCACGGCAAGCGCCTCACAGAGCCCGATGATGAGGCCGGCCAGCATCGCGCCCGGCACCGAACCGATGCCGCCGAGGATGGCTGCGGCAAACAGCGGCAGCAGCAGGTCATGACCGAGATAGGGGCGGATCTGGATCAGGAGCCCGCTCATGATGCCTGCGACGCAGGCGAGGGCAGCACCGAGGAACCAGACGGTGCGGATCACCCGGCGCACATCGATGCCGGCAATGCTGGCGAGTGCCGGATTTTCACTGACCGCCCGCATGGCGCGGCCGATATCCGTGCGCGTCATCAGGAGATGCACGGTGACGACGGCGACCAGCGCCACCCCCAGCATCAGCAACTGGTCCGGCGTGGCGCGAAGACCGCCGCCGAGCTTCATGGCAATCTGCAGCGCCTTGGTGAAATAGGCGGGCTTCGAGGTAAACAGGAATTCCAGAAGGCTGCGTAGCGCTAGCGACGCGCCGAAACTTGCCATCACCATGATGATGATCGCGCTGCCGCGCCGCCGGAAGCTGGAGAAGAGAAGGGCATCCACCGCCAGCGCCAGAAGGCCCGTCAGCCCAATCGCGATCACGGCCGAGATGGGCAGCGCCCAGCCGAAGGAGAAGGGCGCGATGGGTTTGGTCAAGCCTGCCGACAGGAAGCCGAGCGCACCGGCAACCGCGAGCGCCAGATAGGCGCCCCAGGACAAGAGTTCGCCATGGGCGAAATTCGAGAAGCGCAGGATGGAATAGGTCAGCGTCACGCCGACTGCACCGAGGCCGATGATCGCACCGGCAATCAGGCCGTCCATGATGAATTGCGGGTTCATGCGGGCGCCCCCTGATGGCCATGCGCGGTGCCGAGATAGATCTTTCCGACCAGCGGATCGCTGGCAAGTTCCTCCGGCAGGCCTTCATGGGCAATGCGGCCTTCGGCAAGGATCACGGCACGGCTGGCAATCGCAAGTGCTGCCTTCACGTTCTGCTCCACCAGCAGCACGGTCACGCCGCCGGCATTGATCGCCTTCAGCATGTCGAAGACCTCGCTGACGATTTTGGGCGAAAGGCCGGCCGAGGGTTCATCGAGGATGATGACCGGCGGATCAAGCGCCAGCGCGCGCGCCACCGCCAGCATCTGCCGCTGGCCGCCGGAGAGCGCACCGGCCAGACGCGAGGGCCGGGCAGCAAGATCCGGGAAGCGGGAAAACAGCGCCTCGATGGCGGCGCCACGTTTTGCCTTCGGCAGATGCGCGACCGCGATCTGCAGGTTCTCCAGAATGGTCATGGTCGCGAAGACGTTTTCCGTCTGCGGGACGAAGGCCAGCCCCTCCGCCACCTTGCGGTGCGGGCTGACATGGGTGATGTCGCGCCCGTTCAGCATCATCGTGCCGGCATGGATTGGAACCAGACCGGCAATCGCCTTGACGAAGGTGGATTTGCCAGCACCATTCGGACCGAGTAGCACCACCAGTTCGCCGCTCGACACGGAAAAATCGATGCCCCGCACGATCGGCAGGTCCGGCTCGTAGCCGGCCACAAGTCCGTGGGTCGAAAGAATGGGGGCTGTCATGCACCGCCTCCGAGATAGGCTTCGATGACCGCCGGGTTGGAGGCAACGTGCGCAGGCGTGCCTTCCGCCAGAAGCCTGCCGAGCGCCATGGCAACGACGCGGGTGCAGAGCCGCGACACCATGTCCATGTTGTGCTCAATCAAAAGGATCGACTTGCCCTGTTTGTTGAGCGCGATGACGCGCTCGATAATGACCTCCAGCAACGCCGGATTGACGCCGGCGGCCGGCTCATCGAGCAGGATCACGTCCGGATCGGCCATCAGCACGCGGGCGAGTTCCAGAAGCTTGCGCTGGCCGCCGGACAGGACCCGCGCCGGCTGGTGTTCGAGATGGGAGAGGGTGACGAAGTCGAGAAGCCCGCGCGCCTTTTCGATCAGCGCCTTTTCCTCGGCACGCACCGCCGCCGGCTTCAGGAAGTTGGCGATCAGGCCTTCGCCCTGCTGGCGCTGCCCGCCGACCAGCAGGTTCTCCAGCACGCTCATTTCGGCAAAGGGTTTCGGGATCTGGAAGGTGCGGGCCAAGCCATGGCCGATGCGCTTTTCCGGGGCCTCACGGGAGACTTCGCGGCCGGCGATCCACAATTCGCCGGAGGTCGGCTGCATGCTGCCGGCAATCAGGCTGAACATCGTCGTCTTGCCGGCCCCGTTCGGGCCGATCAGCCCCACCATTTCCTGACGCCCGACCGTCAGCGACATGCCGTCCACCGCCGTCATGCCGAAAAACCGCTTGGTCAGGCGTCTCGCCTCGATCATCGGGGGAGGGTGGGCAGAGCTTTGTGGAATTGCGCTTGCGGTCATCATGAAAATTGGGTCTTGATTTGATGTATGATGTTTGATCAAACTTTAAGCCTAAAAGAAAATCAACCGGAAAATTGTACGGCTGATGCATGAGGCAGGGATGACGGAAACACAGATGAACAGCGTCGAGGCGCTGACGCCGGTCGGACGGGAAACCGTCCAGGATCGCGTCTATGGCCAGTTGCGCCAGACCTTGATCAATGGCGGCTTTGCCGCCGGCGATCCGCTGCGGATCGTTGATCTGGCCGAACGGCTGCAGACCAGCACCATGCCGGTGCGCGAAGCGCTCGGCCGCCTCGTCTCCGAACAGGCGCTGGAGGCCATGCCGAACCGCACCGTGCGCGTGCCGCTGATCACCCGCCAGCGGCTGGACGATCTGGAGCGTGCGCGCGTGCTGATCGAAGGCCGCCTCGTCCAGCTTGCCCTGCCCAATCTCAGCGCCGAGGACATCGCAATCCTCAAACAGGTCAATCACGATTGCGATCATGCCTTCGAAGAGCATGGTCAGGACATCGGCCCCGTCACCTCGCAGTTCAACCAGCGCTTCCATTTCCACATCTATCGCGCCGCCGGTTCGCATGTGCTGATTCCGATTGTCGAAAGCCTGTGGCTGCAATCGGGTCCCGTGGTTCGGGCCGCCGCGCAGATCCATGACGAACAGGGTGGCCTTGCCGCGACCGACCATCACTGGGCGATGATCGAGGCGATCGAGAAGGGCGATGCGGAGACGGCCATGCAGGCGCTGGCAAACGATATCGGCCGCTCCTTCGATCTCGTTCGGGCGCGACTGGCGAGCGGCGAGGAGGCGGCATGAGCAAGGATGACAGCTTCGAACTTTTCGACCTGCATGTCGAGGTCGTGGTCCCGGAAGACGGACCCATTTATTGCGGCGCCAAGCCCGGCGATCATTTCGAGCTGAAGGGCGAGATGCTGTATCTGCCGCCGGGGCAGGGCATCTCCATCTATTCGCTCGCTTCCGTAATGCCGCTCCTGGCCGCCAAGCAGCGCCCCACCCATCCGCATGACTGGATGACGACGGATGCGGATATCGCCTGTCCCGATCCGAACTGCGCGACGCGCCTGCGCATTCGCCGAACCGGGCTTCGCCGCTTCAGCCATGCCGAAACCACTGCCGTTCCCTTGAGAGAAGACTGATCCCATGCAACGCATCACGCTCGCCCCCGGCTATGAAATCTCCCGCGTCATCCGCGGCGGCTGGCAGCTTGCCGGCGGGCACGGCGCCGTCGATCCGGCCGTCGCAGTGGAGGATATGGTAGCCTTCGCCGATGCCGGCATCACCACCTTCGACTGTGCCGATATCTATACCGGCGTCGAGGAGTTGATCGGCCGCTTCCGCCTTGCCTATCGCGACCTTCGCGGTGAAGAGGCGCTGCGCCGCATTCGCGTCCATACCAAGTTCGTGCCGGACCTTACGGTACTGCCCACCATCAGCAAGGCTTACGTCGAGGGCGTCATCGACACCTCGCTGAAGCGGCTGAACCTCGAACGGCTGGACCTCGTGCAGTTCCACTGGTGGGCCTATGACATCGACGGCTGGCTGGAGACGGCAGGCTGGCTGAAGGAGCTCCAGCAGGCAGGCAAGATCGACAAGGTCAGCGGCACCAATTTCGACAGCGACCATATCGAAGCGCTCCTTGCCGCCGGCATTCCGCTTGCCTCGCTGCAGCTGCAATATTCGCTGCTCGACCGGCGGCCGGAAAAGCGCATGGTGTCGCTCGCCGCCCAGCATGGCTTTGCCCTGTTCTGCTACGGCACGGTGGCCGGCGGTTTTCTGAGCGACAAGTGGCTGGGCGTCGCCGAACCAGCCCATCCGCTCGAAAATCGGTCGCTCACCAAATACAAGCTGATCATTGACGATATCGGCGGCTGGGATCTGTTCCAGGCGCTGCTTGCCACCCTGCGGCGCATTGCCGACCGCCACCGGACCGATATCGCCACCATCGCCAGCGCCGCCATGCTGCGGCGTCCGGGTGTGGCCGCCGTCATCGTCGGCGCGCGCAACCGCGATCATCTGGCAGAAAATCTCGCCATTTCCGACATCACCCTGTCGGACAAGGATCTCTCCGATATCGAGGCCGTGATGGCCGAGGCGAAGGAGTTGGAGGGTGACGTCTACACGCTCGAACGCGACCGCAACGGACGTCACGGCAGCATCATGAAATACAATCTGAACAAAGGGGAATGACATGAAAAAACTGGTTCTTTCATCCACCATGCTGGCGGGGCTTGCCGTCTCGGCCCTCCCGGCCTTCTCCGCCGATTGCGACATCACCGTCGGCGTCGTCATGGAACTGACCGGCCCTGCCGGTGAATACGGCAAGGCGGGCGCCAAGTCCGTCGAAATGGCCTTCAAGGATTTCAACGATGCGGGCGGCGTCGGCGGCTGCAAGCTGGTGATGGACACCCGCGACAGCCAGAGCCAGGGCACGGTGGCCGTCGATCAGGCCACCCAGCTCGTCAACATCAAGAAGGTGCCGGTCATCATCGGCGGCATCATCTCGTCGGTGTCTATCCCGATCCTCACCTCGGTGACGGCACCGGCCGGCGTCGTGCAGGTGTCGCCCGCCTCGTCCTCGCCGACGCTGACGGCGCTGGGTCGTGACGGCAAGACGAATGGCGTGTTCTTCCGCACCATCACGTCGGACGCACTGCAGGGCACGGCGGCTGCGAAATACGCGCTCGACCAGGGCCTGAAGAAGATCGCCATCATTCATGTGAACAACGACTTCGGCGTCAACATGGTGAAGGAGTTCACGGCTGCCTATGCCAAGCTCGGCGGCACGATCACCTCCACCACGCCCTACAACGAAAAGCAGGCCAGCTATTCGTCGGAAGCAAGTGCCGCGATGAAGGGCGATCCAGACGCGCTCTACCTCGTCAGCACGCCGGTCGATGGGGCAACGATCGCCCGCGCCTGGCTTTCCGGCGGTGGCGCTGCAAAATTCCTGCTGAATGACGGCATGAACTCCAAGGACTTCATCGAAAGCGTTGGCGCACAGTATCTGAATGACGCTTATGGCACCTCGTCCGGCACCAGCCCGACGGCCTCGACCGAATATTTCAACGCCAATTACGAAAAGTTCTCCGGCGGCATTTCGCCGGGCGCGCCGGCCGCCGACCGCTCCTACGATGCCGGTGCCATCGTGGCGCTCGCCATCGCCAAGGCCGGCAAGGCGGACAAGGCCGCCATCAAGACCGCGATTTCCGAGGTGGTGGCCGAAGGCGGCACGCCGATCCATGCCGGCAAGGCGGAATTCGAAAAGGCGCTGAAGCTCATCAAGGACGGCAAGCCGGTCAAGTATGAAGGCGTCATTGGCCCGGTCTCCTTCGACAAGTATGGCGACATCACCGGCCCCTTCCGCCTGTGGAAGATCAAGGACGGCGAAGTCACCACGCTCGGCCAGATGGAGGCCGAGGAGGTCTCCAAGATCAAGGCGTCGCTTGCGCCCTGACAGGGACTGAAAACCGGCCCGGCAACCAAACGCCGGGCCTCATCTGAAAACCGGAGCGACCTGCCTGTCAGGGCGCTCCGCTTTTGCTTTGGGACGCATCGCAAAGTCATCCATCAAGCGAAACCGGATGAATGCGAAGCGAAAGTTAAGCGCTGCTCGCAGACTCGGTTGGCTGCGTCGTCTCGATGAGGACGACATCCTGCGCGGCACACAGCGCCCGGACACTTTCTGACGGGCAATAATCGCAGATAAAGGTGTGAACCTGCGAGATATGGCCGATGCGCACGGGCGCGGTGCGCTCGAATTTCGAGGCATCCGAAACAAGGATGACATGGCGGGCATTGGCGATGATCGCCTGCGCCACCTTCACCTCGCGGAAATCGAAGTCCAGCAGGGCACCATCCTCGTCTATGGCCGAGACGCCGATCACCGCGTAATCGACCTTGAACTGGCGGATGAAATCGACGGCAGCTTCTCCGACGATGCCACCGTCCGAGCCCCGCACGACACCGCCGGCAATCACCACCTCGATTGCCGGAAAGACCCGTAAATTATTGGCAACGTTGATATTGTTGGTGATGACCATCAGGCTGCCATGGTCGACCAGCGCATCGCCGACAGCCTCGGTGGTCGTGCCGATATTGATGAACAACGACGAATTGTTCGGGATCATGGCAGCCGCCGCCCGTCCGATCGCCTGCTTTTCGGCAGCGGCCATGGAGCGGCGCGCTTCGTATTTCACGTTCTCGTTGCCGCCGGGAAAAACAGCACCGCCATGGATGCGGTTCAGCGCCCGGGTCTCGCAAAGATCGTTGAGGTCCTTGCGGATGGTCTGCGGTGTTACGGCAAAACGCGCCGCAAGCTCGTCGACCAGCACCCTCCCATGCTCCTTGGCAAGGGCCATGATCTCGACCTGGCGTGCAGACAGCAACATATTCCACCCTGTGGCTTTTGCCTGATCTTACGGAAAAACGAAACAGCGGCAATAGACGCGGTCCTTCAAACCGCGCCTGCCACCGCCGATCATGCTTTGACGATCCGTCAGGCCCGCCGCGCCGACACTGCCACGCGAAAGCCGTTGCCGCGCCAGAAACCGTCCGGCTCCAGACTGCCGCGATAGGTGGTGCAGGCTTTGAGCTTTCCGCTCGAAAAACATCCGCCGCGCAACACCCGCCGGATTTTCGGGCCGGCCTTCAAGTCTTCCCGTCCGTCCTCACGGTACGGATACTGGAAGGAAGGCGTCGTCATGTCGTCGCCCCAGAGCGTCGTCGTCCATTCCCAGACTTCGCCCGCCATGTCGTAGACGCCGAAGGGAGAGCGGCCCTTCGGAAACAGCCCGACCGCCACGGTGCGGTTGAACCCGGCCTCTTCCGAATTGCAGGCATCGGGCTCAAACTCTATGCCCCAGGGATAGACGATGGTCTCGTCGCCCGCATCCGGCTGGTCGCCGCGGGCTGCCCGTTCCCATTCGGGTTCTGTCGGAAGGCGCACGACATCTTCTGCGGAAATTCGCCCTTCGGCGCGCCATTTCAGTGTCAGCCAGGCGCAGTAGGCGTTCGCATCATGCCAGGTAAGGTCGGTTGCCGGCGCATTGCGACGCTCGGGGTCATGTGCCTCGGGGCTTCGCCACAGCCGCCCTGTCTCTGCGACAAAACGGGCGTAATCGGCATTGACGACGGGATAGCGTCCGATACGAAAGGCGTCGACCGTGACCGGATGGGCAGGGGTGGAATTGGGATGGGTTGCCGATCCGAAGGTGAAGGCGCCGCCGGGGATATCGGCAAGCGCCTGCAGGTCGCGCGGGTCTGAGAGACGGGAGAGGGCGCGTGCTGCCCGTTCTCGGCGATAGGCCGAGAGGCGGCCGTCTTCGACAATGGAGAGAAGAAGCGGCAAGGCATGCCGGTGAAGCTCCGGCGCCTGTGGCAGAAACTCGGTGGCGAGCAGTGCACCCTGGAAGGGCATGTCGCCCGATCCGCCCATCAGCGGCTCAAGCAGCGGCGCAACTTCGCGTCCGTTTGCAAGCAGCCGGCGCGCCAGGGCTTGCATCAGTGGCTCGACATCCAGCGGATTGCTCCGGTAGAGCGCAACGGCCTCTGCCGGTGGGTAGAGATAAAGTTCGTGAGCGGCAAGAAGCGTTAAGACCCGTCGGCCGCCCGTTGCCAGTCTTTTGACGATGCCGTCATGCTTTTCGAAGGCACGGTCTGTCACGCCGGCCAAAGCCTCGCGCATCACCGCCAGCGGTGCGACGCCGAGTTGGCGGGAAAGAGCATAGGCCCAGGCATCGGCCAAAGCCTCTTCCGTTTCGGGCTCCGTCTGCGGCTGGATTTCAAGCCGGGCGCCGAACAGGGCCGGATTGGCTGTGATGGGCGAGAGCGCAGATAAAGGCATTTCCGGCGCCGCCGCCCGCCGCTGGCTCTGGAGCAGCGGCAAAAGTTCATGGCGCGGCAAATCGGCGGGCAGGGCCCAGTCGCGAACGATCCGGCTATCCCCGAGGAGAAGAACGCGCAGATGCGGGGTTGCCGCCTGAAAGCGTCGCACCTCCTCGATCATCTGCGGTCCCGCCGCATGAAGAGCGTCGATACGGTCGACGATCAGCAGCAGCGAGGCATGGCCGTTGCGCCAAGCGTCACTGGTCAACAGGTCGCAGAGACCCGGCAGGCGGTCATCGATCAGCGCCGTCAGGGGAAAGCCGGCTTTGGCCTCGATCACCAGCGGCACGAGGTTCCGGCTGTCGAAAACCTCCGCGGCCATGTCGCCCGCATCGTTGCGCACGATGATGTGCGCAGTGTTCTCTCCGGCCGCGATCTGCCAGGCTAGGTGGCGGGCAAAGCTCGTCTTGCCGGCGCCGCTTTCGCCGGTCAGCAGCAAGAGGGCATGGTCGCGCACCATTTCAACAGCCGAGAAATGCTGCGGGGCAGGGGGCGGCGCCCCGTCGGCAAAGACACGCAAGCCCTTGGCGGCCTTGTCCTCATCGGTGAAATTGACGAGAAGCGGGATGAAGCCCTCGATCAGCGAGACGGGCCGGCCGTGAGGCCCTTCCTCCGGCAGCACGTAAACGACGGTGCCGGCTGCCGTGGCGATGGCGTCGGAGCGCAGCCGGTCAAGGGCATCATCCATGGCAGACCTCAGCGGAACAGCTTTGCGACATCGGGATTGTGAAACCGCTGGATCTCGATAGCATAACCGGCGGGATCCTCGAAGAAGAAGTGCTCGCAGAACGTGCCGCGCAGCATGTCCGAAAGGCCGGGCACTTGTGCAGCAGACAGCTTGTCATGCCAGGCCTGAACGTCTTCGCTGACGATGGTGAGCAGCACCGCACTTTTCGGCTGGTGCTTAAGATGGCCGCGATTGCCATCGACAATGCCGAAATAGCTGTTGGGCGCGATGCGGTAGATGCGCGCCATGGTCTGGTCGAGCACCAGTTCAAAGCCCAGCACCTCTTCATAAAAGGGGACGACCGCGTGGATGTCGTCGTAATAGAAAAAGGTGATCGAATAATCTCTGGTCAATTCGCTGGTCATGGATTTTCCTTTCGGTCAGGCGACGACAAGCGTGCCCTTATGATCGATCGACAGGCCGCCGAGGCCCTTGCGGGCGGCAAACACGTCGATGGGGTGGGTGATGTAGAGCCAGGGCGGATTGTCCCTCAAATGCGAGAGGCACTGGCCATAGGCCTTCTCGCGCACTTCGGGCAGGACGGCCGCGTTGGCTTCAGCGATCAGCTCTTCGGTGCGGGGATCGTCAAATCCCTGCCACCAGACAGCCTTCGTCACGCTTGAAATCTTGTCGTTCAGGATGCGGTAGGTGCTCTGCGGCGAGGAATCGAAGATCGCCATGTCGCCCATCTCCTTGCGCCCGATCTGGCGGGCGTATTCCGGCCGGTCCCTCTCGATCTCGACATCCACCACAAGGCCGACCGCTTCGAGACAGCGGGCGACGTAAGCGCTGATCTCGGGGGCCTTCTCCGGCATGAAGGTGGGGCTTCTCAAGCGGATGCGCGCGCCGATGGCGCCGATCTCTTCCAGAAGCGCGCGGGCCTTTGGCGGATCATAGGGGATCGGTTCGAGCGCGGCAGACGCCATGCCGAGATGAAAGGGGCTGACGATGGAGGACGAGGGGATCGCAAGTCCGTGAAAGATGTCGCGCACGATCGCATCCTGATCGACGGCATGGTTGACGGCGAGCCGGGCCTGCGGGTGACGGAAGAGCCCCGTCGAGCAGTTGAGGTAATACATCACCGACAGCGTGTTCGGCGCCTGGCCCCAGTCGAAGGCGGGATCGAAATCCGGCTTTTCCTCCATGCGCTCCAGATTGAGGACGGCGTCCGCCAGTCCCTGTTGGAGAAGGGAAAACCGCTTGTCCGCGGAGGGCTCGGCCAGTGCCACGATCTTCTGCGGCGTGGAGGCGGCATCAAGCCTTTCCAGCGCCACCCGGCGTAAAGGCTCGAAATCCGTTACCCGGAAGGGGCCCGTGCCAAGCGTCGGCGTTCCGTCCGGCGCAATGCGGCAGATGTAGAATTCGGAAAAGATGTCGAGGATATCGGCAATCGGTTGCGGATTGCGGACGCTGACCGTGGCGTCGTCCGGGGCTGACAGGGTCGCATCGGCAAGATAGCGCGCATAGGACCATTTCATCCCGAACGTGTCGACCGCCTCTAGGATGCCGTCGATGAAGGCAAGGATATCCGCCGCGGTACAGGCCTTGCCGTCGTGGAAGCGGGCGCCATCGCGGATCGAAAACTGCCAGTGGCAGCCGGTCTCGTCATGGGTCCAGCCGGAAAACAGCGCCGGCAGCACGTCACCGTCGCACCATTTCAGCAGCGGTTCGAACACGAGGTTTTTCAGCGTCAGCACGCTTGTATCATCCGTCACGCGCGTCGGCGGCAGGAAATCCACCTTTTCAAGCGCGATGGTCAGGGTTTCGGCTGCCATGGAGGCCTCAGTTGATCTGCGTGCGGCGGCGGGGATTGAACCAGTCGGCAAGGCTGTCGCCGATCAGGTTGAAGGAGAGGACGGCAAGCAGGATGGCGCCGCCCGGTGCCAGCACCACGAAGATGGCGCTTCTGGCATATTGCAGGTTGAGAGCCACATCGGCCCCCCATTCAGACAGAGGCGGCTGCGCGCCAAGGCCGAGAAAACCAAGGCTTGCCGTCTGCAGGATGGCGCTGCCGAGCGCCAGCGTCGACTGGACGAGAAGCGGCCCGATGCCATTGGCGAAGATATAGCCAAAAAGAATGCGCCGTGACGAAAGCCCCAGCGAAACGGCAGCCTCGACATAGGGTTTCACCGAGATGGCAAGTGCCTGGCCGCGCGCGACGCGGGCAAATTGCGGGGCAAGCGTGATGGCAACGGCGAGCATCGCATTCTGCAGACTAGGGCCGAAGGCAGCGGCGAGCGCAATGGCAAGAACCAGCGCCGGAAAGGAGAGGATCGCATCGACCACGCGCATGATCACCGTATCCGTCCACCCGCCGATGTAACCGGCAAGCGTGCCGAAAAACACACCGATGAGAAAGGCAAGTCCGACGACGCCAAGCCCGATGGCAAGCGTTGCGCGCCCGCCATACATGATGCGGGTGAGGATATCGCGGCCGAAGGCATCGGTGCCGAGCCAGTGGGCGGCACTTGGCCCTTCCAGCTTGTGCAGGATGTCAAGCTTGGTCGGCGTATAGGGGCTGACGAACGGTCCGACGAAAGCGAGCAGCAGCAGTGCTGCAAGGATAAGCGCGCCGACGAGTGCCAGCCGGTTGTGCCGGAAGAAGAGCAGGGTCTCTGTCATGGTCAGTCCATCCTGCGGCGAATGCGGGGGTCGAGCACGCCATAGAGCAGATCGACCACGATCGAGGTGGTGACGAAGAGCAGCGCAAAGACGAGCGTCGTGCCCTGGATTACCGGATAATCGCGGTTCTTGATCGCCTCGAACATGTAGCGCCCGATGCCCGGCCAGGAGAAGACGGTTTCGGTGAGGATCGCGCCACCCAGCATTTCGGCGAATTTCAGCCCGATCACGGTGAGCGCCGGCATCAGCGAGTTCAGGAGCCCATGCTTCAGCACCACCTGATGGCGATATAGCCCTTTGGCGGTAGCGGTGCGGATGAAATCCTCGCCCATCACCTCGAGCATGGTGTTGCGCACGAAACGGGCAAGCGTTGCGGCAAGAAACAGCGCCAGAACCGTCACCGGCAGCACGAGATGGGCAATCCCGCTGAGCGCCGCGGCCGGGTTTCCGGCAATCAGGCTATCGAGAATGATGAAGCCGGTGACCGGTTCGACGCTGACATAGGCGTCCAGCCTGCCCGAGACCGGCAACCAGCCGAGATGGGTGGCAAAGACCAGCTGCAGCACCAGCGCCAGCAGGAAGGCCGGCATGGAAACGCCCATCAGCGAAACGACGCGCAGGATGTGATCGAAGAGCGTATTGGCCTTGACGGCTGAGAGAACGCCAAGCGGTATGCCGATGACGATGGCCACGAGAACCGCAAGCACGGACAGTTCGATCGTGGCGGGCAGGCGCGCCAAAATTTCGCGAAGCACCGGCTCGCCGCTTTTCAGCGACAGGCCGAGATCGCCATGGGCGAGGCCTGCCAGATAATCGGTAAATTGCAGAACGACCGGCCGGTCGAGATGCAGTTGCGCGCGAAGTGCTGCGATCTGCTCCGAGGTTGCACCGGGGCCGAGCAGCGTCACGGCCGGATCGCCGGGGATCAGGCGCACCAGCGAAAAGGCGATGACCAGCACGATGGACAGCACCGGGATCAGGCCGATCAACCGGCGCAGAAGAAAGTTCAGCATGGGCTCGCAGCCACTCCTGTTGCGAATGCGCCGCCGGGTGGCGGCGCATTCCATTGGCGTCTGGTGGTCTTACCCCTTGGACACGCTCCAGTATTCGTTGAGCGGCGGGGCGCTGTTGATGACGAGGCCCTTCACGTTGGCGCGGGCGTAGACGATGAGCTTGGGGCTGAACAGATAGGCGCCCGGCACCCGCTTCATGATCTCTTCCTGCACGGTGAAATAGAGCTGCTTGCGGGCATCCAAGTCAGCCGTCTGCTGGGCCTTCAGGATCAGCGCATCGAGATCCTTGTCTTCCGGCATGCGGAAGGTCATGGCCGTATTGGCGAGCGACGACAGGTAGCCGATGGTGATATGCGCATCCGGATCGTTGTACCAGGGCTGGCGGCCATCGAGCGCCACGTCGAACTGACCGGCGGTCTGCAGCGCGCGCAGGGCCGGGAACTCGGTCTGCTCGATCGTCGCATTGATGCCGATATCGGCAAGATTTGCCTGCACGAAGGTGGCAACCGCACCCCAGAGCGGACCCTGGAAGCTGTAGAGCTTGATCGAAAGGGTGGTCGGATCGACACCGGCTTCCTTCAGCAGCTTCTTGGCGAGCTCCGGATCATATTTCGGCGCAAGCTCCTTCACCTTCGGATCGAAGGCCCAGCTGTTGGTGGTCAGCGGACCATAGACGCGCTCGGCGGTGCCGCCGAAGACACCGGCCAGCAGACCGTCGTAATCGATGGCGCTGGCGATGGCCTTGCGCACGCGCACATCGGCAAACGGTCCGTCCTTCTTGGAATTGTTGAATTCCAGCTGGCGGATGATCTGGCTGGAGGCTTCCAGAACCTGCACGTCCTTGTTCTTCTTCAGCGAAGCGATGTCTTCGGCGGCAATGGCCGACAGCTGGCCCTGCTGCTGCACGATGTCGACGCCGCCGTTTTCAAGCTCCAGCCGGCGCGTCGAGGCATCCGGGATGACGCGGTAGACGATGCGCGACAGCTTTGGCGCACCGCGGAAATAGGTGGGGTTCGCGTCAAGGATGACGTTGGTATCGGCCTGCGCGCTCTTGAACACGAAGGGACCGGTGCCGACCGGGTTCTTGGCAAAGCCGTCGCCGAATTTCTGGACGGCGGCCGGGCTGACGATGGCGGCCTGCGGCTGGGCGAGAATGGAAAGGAAGGCCGGGTAGGGCTGCGCGAGGCTGATCTTGACTTCCGTCGGCGAGACAACGGCAATGTCGGAGATCAGGCCGAAGGTGGCCTGCACATAGGAATTGGTCTTCTTAGTGCGCTCCAGCGAGAACTTGACGGCGGCCGCATCGAAATCGGTGCCGTCATGGAACTTGACGCCGCTGCGCAGCTTGAAATCGAATTCCTTGCCATCGGCCGACACGGTCCAGGTTTCGGCAAGCCGGCCTTCCACCTTGGTGAAATCAGGCGCAGTCCAGGCGACCAGCGTGTCGAACACGTTGAGGATGATTTCGCTGCCGATCGGCTCGGCCTTGTTGGTGCCGGGCTCAAGCGCCACCGGATCGGACGGCACGGCCACGACCAGCGTCTTCGACTGATCCTGCGCCTTCGCGTCGATCGCGCCCGCAAGGAGCGGCACCATCAATCCGAGAGTGGCAAACTGCTTCCAGACGGTCATTCGTGGTGCATCCTTTCCTGTTGTGTGAACCTTGAGGATCTGCCGCAAGGCCGGTGGCTGAGGAAGTTTCTGTCATTCCTCTGTGATATTCCACGAAATATATCATGGCTTCATCACCTGTAAAGCCGAGATGCCCGTTTCCTGTACAGGAAGCACATTTTGCCTATTTTATACTCTGCCGCGGAAAGAAATTACTTTAATTAAGCAGTTTCAGCACCAATCCGCCACTTATTCAGGCATTGCGCCCGTCACGAACGGGCGCTTGGGGTCGGTCACCCAATGCGACCACGAGCCGGGATACATCGCCGCCTCAATGCCAATGGCGGCGAGCGCCAGAACCGAATGGGCCGCCGACATGCCGGCGCCGCAATAGACGCCGACCGGCTTTGTGCCGTCGGCTCCCAAGACACCGTACATGGCGCGCAACGTGTCGCTCTCGGTGAAATTGCCGTAATCGGTCACGTTGTCGGGGGCAGGGGCAGACCGGGCGCCCGGAATATGCCCGCGCGGCGGCTGGCCGGGGGCGGCAAGACCACCGATATAGTTTGGCCGGATACGGGCATCGAGCAGCACGCCGTGGCGGGCAAGCTCCAGCGCCTCGTCCGGCCCGAACTGGGGCATGTGCCCCCCTTTCAGCGTGATGGTGGAGGGGGTCGGCTGGGTGGCCGCGTCACTCACCGGCAGGCCGGCGGCAAGCCAGGCGGGAAAACCGCCATCCAGAACGCGCACATCGGCAAGCCCTGCCCAACGCAGCACCCACCAGGCGCGCGCCGCCGTCATGCTGCGGTCGGCGTCATAAACCACGATCGTGCTGTCGTGGCGCAGCCCCCACGCCCGTGCCTTCGCCTCGACATCCTCGATGCGCGGCAGCGGCCGCTGGCCCTCGGTCGGCGAGGCGGGGGACTGGAAATCACGGTAGGCCTGCGTGTCGATCGCACCTTCGATGCGCTTGCCGGTAAAATAATCCTGGCCCGTGTAAGGGTTGACCGAGTGGACGGCGAGAATGGTGATGTCCCGGCCCGCAAGCCGCATCGCCTGCAGCTGCTGCGGGGTCAAAAGCACGCGCTCGCGGATCGGGTCGGTCATTGTCAGGATTTTCCGTTTCGTTTGACAAAGGTCACTAAAGCGTCAGGCCGGCGCGACCGTTGGAGATCAGCACGGTCAGGATGCCGACGCGGGTGTTTTCGTTGTGGCGCACGATGGCGGCGCGGGCGGCCTCTGCGTCGCGTTTGCGCAGCATCTCGATAATCTCGTGGTGATCGCGGTTGGTTTCCGGGTTCACGTCGCGCATGCGCGCGCCCATGTAGAAAAGCCGGGCGCATTCCTCCAGATGGCTGATGACCAGAGCATGCAGGCGCGGATTGCGCGAGCCGCGCGCAATGGCGGCGTGAAACGCCTGATTGGCCTCCACGAAACTGCGCACGCTGGCATTTTCTCCCAGTTCGTAATGGGCATCGGCCAGCCGGTCCAGTTCGTCCAGTTCTTCCGCCGTCAGGTGTTCCGCCGCAAGCGCTGCAGCAGATCCCTCCAGCATTTCACGGATGGCAAACAGGTCGTTCATGTCCTTCACCGTCACCGGCGTGACGCGGTAACCGCGGCGCGGATAGGCTTCCATGAAGCCTTCGACGCAAAGCCGCGCCAGGGCTTCGCGGACCGGCGTCTTGCTGACGGATAGCTGCTCGGCCAGTTCCGGCTCCGACACTTCCATCCCCGGCGGCATGTCGCCGGTGATGATCCGCTCGCGCAGGCTCGCATAGGCCATTTCGGTCAGCGATTTGCCGCGCCGCGCCGTCTGGGGTGCCCCGGCCTGATCCATGTCCACTGCAGTCTCCGTCATTCTTCATTTCCGTTCGCGAGGCTGTTGCCGATATAGGCGGTCGCGGCGTTTGCCGCTATACCGGTGATGCGCTTCGTGCTTTGACAGGCCGGAATCGGTGAGATATTACGTAGTATATTAATGGCGGTCGCTGCTGACCGCAATCCCTGTCATTCCACGGGTATTTCATTGTCTCAGATTCTCGTCATCAATCCCAACAGTTCGGTTTCCGTGACACGCTCCATGGAGGATTGCCTGGCGCCGGTGCGCGCCGCCTCCCGCCATGACGTGATGTGCACCGAACTTTCAAAGTCGCCGCCGGGCATCGAGACGGACGATCACGTGCAGGAGGTCATCCCGCATCTCATCGAGAAGATCCGTGGTTCAGATGCGGATGCCTTTGTTGTGGCCTGCTTTTCCGATCCCGGTATCGATACGGTGCGCAAGGCAACGACGCGGCCGGTGATCGGCATTGCAGAGGCTGCCTATCTGTCAGCGCTCGGTCTCGGCCGCCGCTTCGGCATCGTGTCTCTCGGGCCATCGTCCATCGAGCGCCACCTGCGCTATCTCAAACATCTGGACCTTGATCGGCGGCTGGCGGGTGACCGTTCCATCGACATGACGGTCGTGCAACTGATGGCGACGGATGCTGCGGAGAAGATTGCGCGGGTCGGTCGCGCGCTTCGCGACGAGGATGGCGCAGATGTGATCATTCTGGGCTGTGCCGGTCTCGGCGGCTATCGGCCCGAGATCGAGGCCCTGCTCGGGCTTCCGGTCGTCGATCCGGTCCAGGCGGGTGCAGCGCTTGCCTGCACCACGGTTGATCTGAATTATACGAGGACGCTTGCATGAGCTACGATCTTCTCATCCGCGGCACGCTGGTTCTGCCCGAGGGCCTTTGTGAAAACGGCTGGCTTGCCATCCGGGCTGGCCGGATCGAGGCGATCGGCACCGGCGAGGCGCCGGACGCAGCTCAGACATTCGATGCCGGCGAAGACCTGGTCATGCCCGGCGTCGTCGACGGGCAGACCCATGCCGGCAGCTATGGCGGCCTCAAAGGCATCGGCTCGACCACCCGCTCGGCGATTGCCGGCGGCGTCACCACCATTGTCGACATGCCCTATGACAACCCGGCGCCGCTCAACTCACGCGAACGGCTGACGGACAAGATCGCCGCCATCAACGAACATGCCCACGCCCATGTGGCGCTCTATGCGACCGTGATCCCCGGCCAGGACATGAGCGAGGTGCAGGACCTGATCGAGGGCGGCGTCGTCGCCTTCAAGATCTCCACCTTCGAAAGCAGCCCGACGCGCTTTCCCCGCATCAGCGCCGACCAGATGCTCGACCTGTTCGAGGCCTTAGCGCCGACCGATATCCCTCTCGGTGTCCACAACGAGGACCAGGAAATCGTGCGCGCGCGCATCGCACGGGCAAAGGCTGCTGGCCGCGATGGCATCGAGGCCCATTCCGAAAGCCGGCCACCGGCGGCAGAACTGGCCGCCACCGCGCAGTTTCTGGAACTCGGCGCCGCAGCCGGCGCACATGCCCATATCGTGCACCTGACGTCGTCGCGCGGTTTCCAGCTGGTTAAGCATTACCATGCCGATGGCTTTCGCGCGACGGGCGAGCTTTGCGTGCATTACCTGTGGTTTGATCCGGCAACCGACAATGCGCTCGGCGCCCGTATGAAGGTGAACCCGCCGATCCGCCCCGGCGAGATCGAACCGCTCTGGCAGGAAGTGCTGTCGGGCCGGGTTGCCTTCGTCAGCTCCGATCATTCCAGCTGGCCGATCGACAACAAGTTCACGCCGTCCATCTTCGAGGCGGGCGCCGGCGTGCCTGGCCTCGAAACGCTGCTGCCGGCCTTTTATACCGGCGCAGAAAACCGGGGGCTCGATGCGCCGCAACTCACCGTTTCGCAGCTTTGCGAGCGTCCGGCGCGCTTCTTCGGCCTTTATCCGCAGAAGGGCGTGCTTGCCGTCGGAGCCGATGCCGATATCGTTGTCCTGACGCGCGAAACCTATCCCTGGGATAGTGCCAGGGCGCATGACGACCTCAACTGGAGCCCGTTCGACGGACGCACCTTCACCGTAAGGGTCGCCCGCACCTACCTCTCCGGAAAGCTTGCCTTCGATGGCGACTCGGTGGTCAATAAGGCCGGCGACGGCACCTATGCCGCCCGCGGTGCCAGCCGCTGGTTTTCCTGAAATTCGTAGCAACACCTGATTGTCGAGAAAAAGCCATGACCCGCATTTCTGCCGAAAGCAAAGGCGTCTACATCATCGCCGTCACGCCGTTTCACGATAACGGCGCCATCGATACCGCAAGCGTCGACCGCATGGTCGATTTCTACCTGGACAAGGGCGCCGACGGACTGACCATTCTCGGCATGATGGGCGAAGCGCCCAAGCTGACGCAGCAGGAATCCATCGACGTCACCCGCCAGGTGATTGCCAGGGCGGCGGGAAAACCGGTCGTGGTGGGCGTCTCGGCGCCGGGGCTTGCCGCCATCGGCGAACTGACGAAGGCCGTGATGGATCTCGGCGCTGCCGGCGTCATGGTGGCACCGACCGCAGCTCTTCGCACCGACGACCAGATCCTTGGCTACTATCGCAACGTCGTGGCAACGATCGGGCCGGACGTGCCGCTGGTGCTGCAGGATTTTCCGCTCGCAACCGGCGTGCAGATTTCCACCCGCACCATCGGCGCCATCATCGAGGCACTGCCGAGCATGGTGATGCTGAAGCATGAGGACTGGCCGGGTCTCGACAAGATCAGCGATCTCAGGGATGCCGAAGCGGCCGGGCGCCGGCGCATTTCCATACTCTGCGGCAATGGCGGCGTCTTCTTGCCGGAAGAAATGGCGCGCGGCGCCGACGGCGCCATGACCGGCTTTGCCTATCCGGAAATGATGGTGGATGTGGTGCGGCTCACCAATGCCGGCGACATGGCGCGCGCGCAGGATCTGTTCGACGCCTATCTGCCGCTTGCCCGTTTCGAGCAGCAGCCGGGCCTGGGCCTTGCCGTGCGCAAATATGTGCTGGCCAAGCGCGGCGCAATCGCAAGCCAGGCGCAGCGCCGCCCGGGCGCAAGCCTTGGTGCGAAGGCGGTAGCCGAAGTGGATAACCTGATGGCACGGCTGGACAGGCGGCTTGCCGAACTGGCTTGATGCCGGGCCATTTTACCCCCACAGCCAGACCTTGACCGGACGGGATGACCCCCATGACTTCCTTCGACTTCGATACGGTAATTCCCCGCAAGGGCACCGATGCCAAGAAATGGGCGGCCTATCCGGCCGATGTCCTGCCCATGTGGGTCGCCGACATGGATTTTGCGGCCCCGCCTTCGGTCATCGAGGCGCTGCGCGCCCGTGTCGAGCATGGCGTGTTCGGTTACGGCCTGCCGCAGGATGCGTTTCGCCAGCAGATCGTCGATGACATGCAGGCGAAATACGGCTGGACGATATCGCCCGACGATATCGTTTTCCTGCCGGGGGTCGAGCCCGGTTTCAACATGGCGCTGAAATCGGAAACGAAGCCTGGCGATGGCCTGCTGATCCAGACGCCGGTCTATCATCCGATCCTCACCGCCCATCGCAACTGGGGGCTCAAAAGCATCGAGGCGCCGCTTGTCGCAACCGATAACGGTTATGAGATGGATGCGGAGCAGCTGGACGCCGCCATGGCCAGAAGCCGGGCCTTTCTCCTTTGCAACCCGCACAACCCGACCGGCAAGGTGCTGACCCGGGAAGACCTGTCTGCGATCGCCGCCTCCGCCATTCGCCACGACGTTCTGGTGATTGCCGACGAAATCCACTGCGAACTGCTGTTCGACGGCCGCCGTCACATTCCGATCGCCTCGCTGTCGCCGGAAATTGCCGAGCGCACCATCACGCTGATGTCGGCCAGCAAGACCTACAATATCGCCGGACTGAAGACGGCGTTTGCCATCGTCACCAATGCGGCTCTGCGCACCCGCTTCAATGCCTCACGGCTCGGGCTCGTCGACAGCGTCAATGTGCTCGGACTGGAGGCAAGCCGCGTGGCCTATGCCACGGCAGGGCCCTGGCGCGATGCGCTTCTCACCTATCTTCAGGGCAACCGCGATTACCTGCAGGCCGAAATTGCGCGGCGTTTTCCCGCAATCCGGATTGTACCGGCAGAGAGCACCTATCTTGCCTGGCTGGATTGCGCTGCCCTTGACCTTCCCGAAGCCCCGCAGAGCTTCTTCCTCACCCATGGCCGGGTGGCCTTCAGCGCCGGCGCAGACTTCGGATCGGCTTACGGCAAGTACCTGCGCGTCAACTTCGGCTGCCCGCGCGCGCTTCTGGAAGAAGGGCTTGACCGCATGGAGCGGGCTTTGTCCTCCTTCGCCGCCAGCGCCCGTTGAGGCGAAAGGCGGTTCAGGCCGGAGAGAAGCAAGCGGCGGCGGTAAAGGCTGCCGCGTCAGCGCACCAGCGATGACTTGCCGCGCGACAGATAACCGCCCTGGCTTGCCTTCTCCGGCGCAAGTGCGCCGTTCTCGACAATGGTCTTTCCGCGCAGGAGAAGACGCACCGGCCAGCCGGTCAGGGCCAGCCCCTCATAGGGCGTATAATCGGCCCCGTGCTGCAGCATGTCATTGGTAAGCGTAACCTGGCGGTTCGGGTCCCAGAGGGCGATATCGGCATCCGAGCCGATCGCGATCGTTCCCTTGCGCGGGTAAAGGCCATAAAGCTTGGCGTGGTTGGTGGAGGTGACGGCGACGAACTGGTTGATGTCGATCCGCCCCTTCATGACGCCTTCGGAAAAAAGGATCGGCAGGCGGGTCGCCACGCCCGGAATGCCGTTCGGGATCCAGCGGAAATGCCGCTTGCCCTTGTCGTTCAGCTTGCCTTGCGCATCATCGAAGCGGAACGGGCAGTGGTCGGAGGAGAAGAGGTCGAAGACACCCTGCTCAAGGCCTTCCCAGCAGGCATCCTGGCTTTCCCTGTCGCGCGGCGGCGGCGAGCAGACGAATTTCGCGCCGTCCATGCCATCCAGATCCAGATCGTCGGCCGTCAGCATCAGATATTGCGGACAGGTCTCGCCGGCAATCTTCTGGCCGCGCTGGCGGGCACGGCGGATTTCCTCCATGGCCTCGCGATTGGAGACATGGACGATGACGATCGGTACATCGACGATTTCGGCAAGCGACAGTGCCCGATGGGTGGCCTCCCGCTCGGCCGCGATCGGACGGGTGGCGGCGTGGAATTTCGGCGCAAGCTTGCCGTCCTCCTCATGGCGCCCGATGAGGTAGCGGATGGCATCCTCGTTTTCGCAATGGACCATGACGAGAGCACCGGTGCGCCGCGCCGTATCAAGCGTGGCCAGGATCTCGTCATCGCGCAGGCGAAGGCCCTCATAGGTCATGAAGACCTTGAGGGAGGTATAGCCATCCTCCACCAGCGCCGGCAATTCCTGGCCGAGCACCTCTGGCGTCGGATCGGTGATGACGAGGTGGAACGAGACGTCGACATGGCATTGGCCGTCCGCCTTGGCATGATAGACCTTCAGCGCCTCGCGCAGCGACTGCCCCTTCTCCTGCATGCAGAAGGCCAGAACCGTGCTGTTGCCGCCGATGGCGGCCGAGCGCGTGCCACTGTCGAAATCGTCGGCCATGACGATACCGTCGCCAGAGGGCTGGTCGAGATGCACATGGCTGTCGATACCACCCGGCAGGACGAAAAGGCCGGTCGCGTCGATGATCTCTTCGGCATCCGTCAGATCGGCAGCCAGCGCCACAATACGGCCATCGCGAATGCCGACGTCACTGACGAACGTATCGCTTGCCGTCACGACCGTTCCGTTGCGGATCACCGTATCGAAGCGCATGGTCCTCGTTCTCCTCTGTCTCAGCTTGCTTTGGAAAGGCCGGCATCGGTCGACAGGATCCTGTCCAGCGCCGCTGTAAACCGGTCGACTTCCTCCAGCGTGTTGTAATGCACCATGGAAACCCGCAGCATGCCGCCATGGTCGGTCAAGCCGAGATATTCGGCAAGCCGGCGCGAGTGGAAATCCCCAAAGCGCATGGCGATCTGTTCTCCATCCATCGCCTTGCACACGTCGCCGGCATCGCGGCCGTCGAAGCGGAAGGCGATGGTGGGAACGCGCATGCCGTCGCGATTGACCGGCTGGCCGACGATGCGGCAGTCGTTGCGGGAGCGCAGGTAGGTGAGCAGCCGATCCGCCAGCAGGTTTTCCTGGGCGGTGATGGCCTCGAACGCGGCCTCGATCTTCTGGCGCACCGTGCCGGTCTCGCCCGCCTTTTCGCCGAGCGCCACCAGATAATCGACAATGCCGCAGGTCGAATAGGCCAGTTCATAATTGGGATTGCCCGGCTCCAGCTTGCCCGGCACTTTGTCCTTGCCGTAGAAGTAATGGTAGAGCGTATCGAGCTCCAGCAGCAGGTCGTATTTGCCGTACATCAGCGCGTAATGCGGACCATAGGTCTTGTAGAGGCTGAACACGTAGTAATCGGCATCGAAGGCCTGCACGTCGACGGCGCGGTGCGGCGCATAGGCGACCGCATCGACGCAAAGACGTGCACCGCGCGCATGGACGAAATCGGCGATCTGGCGGATCGGGTTGATCGAACCCAGGATGTTCGACACATGCGTGACGCAGACCAGTTTGGTGCGCTCGCTCATCAGGGCAGCCAGATCGTCAAGATCGAGCGTCAGTGTCTCCTTGTTGAGCGGCCAGGTCTTCAGCGTGATGCCGGCTGCCTGCAGCCGGTCCCAGGGGCCGATATTGGATTCGTGGTCGCTGACGGTGATGATGATCTCGTCGCCTGGCGAAAGCTGGCTCTGCATGGCGCGCGCGAGGTTCTGCAAGAGCGCCGTGGTGGAATTGCCGAAGACGATTTCCTCCGGGCGGGCGGCATTGACGAGGTGCATGGCCGCGGTGCGGGCTTCCATCAGCGCGCGAGCGGCATCCTGCGACACCGCGTAACTGCCGCCGATCTGGACGTTCTTTTCAATCAGGAAGCGATTGATGCGTTCGATCGCGCCGCTCAGGATCTGCGATCCGCCGGCATTGTCGAAAAAGGTCCAGCCGCGGCCAAGCCCTGGGAACTGGCTGCGCACGAAATCGAGATCCAGCGGCGAAGTGTCGGCCATCCTAATGGTCCTCCCGGTGTTTTTCTTGTTCAATGATTGAGGACGGCGCGCAGGAAACCTCGCGTCCGCTCCTCCTTGGGGCTGTCGAAAATATCGCCTGGCGTTCCCGCCTCGACGAGGCGGCCGCCATCCATGAAGATCACGCGGTCCGCCACCTGGCGGGCAAAGCCCATTTCATGGGTGACCACCACCATGGTGACGCCAGTGCCGGCAAGCTTTCGCATGACATCCAGCACTTCTCCGACCATTTCCGGGTCGAGCGCAGAGGTCGGTTCATCAAACAGAAGAACCTTCGGCTCCATGGCGAGCGCGCGGGCGATGGCGACGCGCTGCTGCTGGCCGCCGGACAGCTGGCCGGGATATTTGTCCGCCTGCTCGGCAATGCCAACGCGCGCCAGGAGTTCGCGAGCCTTGCGCTCGGCCTCCGGCTCCGGCGTCCTGCGGACCCTGAGCGGCGCCAGCATGATGTTGCGCAGCACGGTCATGTGCGGAAACAGGTTGAAAGACTGGAAGACCATGCCGACTTCGGCACGAACCTTCGCAAGCTGCGGCCCCGGACCGACGGGAATGCCGTCGACCGTGATGGTGCTGCCTGCGGAAAAGGCCTCCAGATGATTGATGCAGCGGATGAGCGTCGATTTGCCGGAGCCGGAAGGACCGATGACGCAGACCACTTCGCCCTCGGCAATATCGAGGTCGATGCCATGCAGCACGGTGAAATCGCCATAGGCCTTGGTGAGGCGGCGGATGGAAATGAGCGTGGAGCCGAGCGTGCCCATCAGCGTTTCCCCCTGGCAAAATGGCGTTCCAGCCGCGCGACGATGGCAACCATCGGCCACAGCAGCAGCACATAAATGATGGCAGCGCCGATCAGCGGCGTCGGATTGGCGGCAAGCGCCTGCGCCTGCGTTGCCTGCTTCAGAAGGTCCGGCATGGCAACGACCGAGGCAAGGGCTGTGTCCTTCAAGACATTGATGCAATTGTTGGTGAGCGGCGGAATGACGATGCGGATCGCCTGCGGCAGGACGACATCGACCATTGTGTGGCGGTTGGAAAGACCGAGCGCCGCGGAGGCCTCGAACTGCCCTGACGGGATCGCCTCGATGCCGGCCCGGAAAATTTCCGCCGTATAGGCCGCCGAAACGAGCGACAGCGCCGTGACCGCCGAAACGAAAGGCGACAGTCGGATGCCGACGAAGGGCAGTGCGTAATAGACGACGATCAGCAGAACCAGCAGCGGGATGGACCGGAAGATATCCACGTAGACCCGGATCAGGCACCGGACGACGGCGGGTGCGTAGAGCCGCGCGATGGCGAGAAAGAGCCCGCCTGCCAGCCCGACGACGATGCTGACAATGCCGATCTCGATCGTCACCAGCAGGCCGCGCAGAAGCTGCGGCAGGCTGTCGATCAGCACCCGCATGTTGAAGAAGGTATTGAGGAGGTTCATGCCGCAAAGGCTCCGTGAGGCGGATCCGGCGGGGTTTTGCCCGCCGGAGACTGCATTCAGCCTTACTTGCCCTTCGGCATGTCGAGCACGGTCACGGTCGAGGTCGTATCCTCGGCCTTGGCACCGAACCAGGTTTCATGCAGCTTGGCGATGTAGCCTTCCTTCTTCAGCGTCGTGATGACAGCATTGACTTCGGTCGCGAGCGGATCGCCCTTGTTGAACATGATCGAGTATTTCTCACCCGTCGGGATGCGCTCGACAACCTTCAGCTCCGGCTTGTCCTTGACGTAATAGAGAAGTGCCGGAATATCGGAGATGTAGCCGTCGATGCGGCCGGCAACGAGATCGAGCATGGCGGGCGACAGGCCCTCGAAGCGGCGGATGTCGCCGAGCTTGTACTCGCCCTTGTGGGCTTCCGCCCAGATATCGCCGGTGGAGGCGGTATCAACGCCCACTGTCTTGCCGGCCATGTCCTTGAGGCCCGAAATGCCGGATTTCGCCGTCACGGTCAAAGACTGGTCGCTGTCATAATAGGGCTGGGCAAAGGAAACCGATTCCAGGCGCTTTGGCGTGATGGTGATGGACGACACGGCCATGTTGATGCGGCCGGACTGGACGGCGGGAAACAGGCCGCTGAACGGCGTGTTGACGAATTCCACCGTCTTGCCGAGACGCTTTGCGATTTCCTTGACGAGATCGACCTCGAAGCCCGTCACCTTGCCGCTGGCGTCCTCGAACTCCCAGGGAACGTTGCCGATATTGGCGCCGACGGAAAGATCCGCCGCGTGGGCGCCGGCGGCACCAAGCGCTGCAAGCAGGGCGGTGAACAATGTGGTCTTGAATGCAGATGCACGCGTCATGAGGTTCCCCTTGTTTTTTGAGCACGACTTCATCAGTATTGGTCCAACTGGTCAGACCAGTAAGGCCAAAAAAGCATGCCGCTTTGCGCTTGGCAAGGTGGTGTGCAAAAAAATAGATTGGCCGTGCCAAGACGCGGGACCGGAGAAGAGACCCAATGCTCAACAAGACGCTCGTTCCCCAATCGGTGGCCCGCGAGATCCAGACGATGATCCAGAAGGGCGTGCTGAAGCCGGGCGACAAAGTGCCTTCTCAGCGGGAGTTTGCGCAGAAATTCGGCATCAGCCGCGCCTCGCTCCGGGAGGCCTTGTTGACACTCGAAACGCTTGGCCTCATCAAGACCGAGGCGGGGCGGGGCAGTTTCATTTCCAGCCCGTCCTCCGGCATGAACGGCAATTCGGGACACATGGCGCCGTGGCGCTACTCCGACAGCTATTCGGTGTTTGACGTCTTCCAGACCCGCATCCTGCTGGAGGGCGAGATTGCCCGTCTCTCGGCCGGACGGTTGACGCAGCTGCAGCTGGAAAAGATGGAAACCGCCACCCGCACGATGGAAGAATGCTGGAGCAGCCAGGATCTTCTGGCCAATGTCGAGGCGGACCTGGAGTTTCACGCCATCATCGTCTCAGCCTGCTCCAACGCCATGCTGAAGGCGCTCTACCAGACGGTGCGGGATCAGGTGACGGAAACGCAACGCCAGCCCATCCCCATCACCGATCCGAAGCGCATGAGCGAATCGATTGCCGAGCATCGCCGGATCATTGCGGCCTTGAGCGCAAACGACGCCGGTGCCGCCCGCCAGGAAATGGAAAACCATATCCGCAACACCGCCCGCTGCGCCGGACTTCTGCCGTAAGGAAACGGGAGACGCGTCGCCACGGTGAAAAAGAAGCGGAAGACGGCGCGATGTCGACTCAAATGAGCAGCCGGCGTGTGGCGCTTGGCGGCGTGCCAGACAAAATAATTTATTCTGCATTGTTGGAAAATTAGGAATTGTAAATTCCTCTGCAATTTGACACTCTCTCAGCAAGCGTCGGGATACTGTTGCCGCGCTCTGGGAGAAGGGCTGGTCATTGTGCAGGATGAGCAGAGTGCGACCGCAACGTCACCGCGACGGAAACTATTGGTTTTCGATGTGGGAGGCGTGTTTGTCGATCTCGACCCGGATGCTCGCAACGCCATCCTGACATCGAGCAAGCGATGGGATCCCGGCCTGCCGGTGCCGGCAGCAATCCGAGAGTTGAACACGGACTTTCGTCTCGGCCGGATCGATGACGCAGTCTATGTGGATCGCGCCGCACAGTTTTACGGCCTGTCGCATCATGATGTGTACCGCGCCGAAACCTCTTTGCTGAAAGGCGTGCTGCAGCCGATGGCAGCGCTGGTGCCGACCCTTCGGGCGCAGCATCGGGTCGTCTGCCTCTCCAATACCCAGGCCATTCACTGGCGCCACATCCTTGATCACATGCTCGGCGCCGATTTCTTCGATGCCTGCTATCTCTCGCACGAGATGGGCCTGGAAAAGCCCGACCCCGCCATCTACCGAAAGCTGGCTGAGGACGAGAACGTGGGCGGGAACGACATCGTTTTCGTCGACGACACGGCGGAAAACATCGAGGCGGCGCTCGCTCTCGGCTGGCCGCACAGCATTCATCACGTCACACCCGACCAGACCATCGCAACCATCAAGCGGCTGCTCGACTGTTGATGCAGCGCATCGACCGGCAACCAGACGTATAGCGGAGTTGAACGACATTGGCCCGATTGTCCCTGCGCGGTATCAAGAAAAGCTTCAAGGCCGTCGACGTCCTGCACGGCATCGATCTTGAGGTGAACGACCGGGAACTAATCGTCTTCGTCGGTCCGTCGGGTTGCGGAAAATCCACCCTTCTGCGGCTGATTGCCGGCCTCGACCCGATCACAGAGGGCGAGTTCTGGTTGAACGATCGCCTGATGAACCAGATTGCCCCGTCAAGGCGCGGCATTGCCATGGTGTTCCAGTCCTATGCGCTTTATCCGCACATGAATGTCTACGAGAACATGGCCTTTGGCGCCCGGCTGATGGGGCTCGACAAGGCCGAGGTCGAGGCGCGGATCGCGGAAGCGGCGCGCATGCTGCGTCTGGAGCCGCTTCTTGAGCGCAAGCCGCGCGAACTTTCCGGCGGCCAGCGCCAGCGCGTCGCCATCGGCCGGGCGCTGGTGCGCAAGCCGCAGCTTCTGCTGCTCGATGAGCCGCTCTCCAATCTCGATGCGGCGCTGCGCTCCGAGGTGCGGCTGGAAATCGCCCGCCTGCACCGCGAGATCGGCGGCACCACCATTTATGTCACCCATGACCAGGTGGAGGCGATGACGCTTGCCGACCGCATTGTCGTCATCAATGCCGGCCGCATCGAACAATTCGGCACGCCGCGCGAGCTTTACGAAACGCCGGCCAACACCTTTGTCGCCAACTTCATCGGCTCCCCCCGCATGGCCATGCTGGAGGTCGAACGTCAGGGTGAGCGTCTTGTCGCCCCCGGCATCGGCGAGGTCGCGCCGGACCGGCTGCCGCAGGGCACGGAGAAAGACATCCTGCTCGGTGTTCGCCCGGACGGCATGACGCTGACGCCCGGTGCTGACGGGACGGGCTTTGCTGCCAGCGTCGTCTACACCGAATATTTGGGCGACAGCGCCTTCGTCTATGTCAGCATGGCGGGCGGGCCTCCCATCTCCGTCCGCTGCGGCCCGGAAACGCATCTGTCGCCCGATATGCCCGTTCGCATTCACGTTCTGCCCGGAAAGGCCCATTACTTCAGCCGCAGCACCGGGCAGCGGCTGGCCATCTGATGTCACTGAAACCTTGTCGACAAAACACAAGAAAAGAGGAACCGATGAAAAACATACTGCTGGGAGCAACCCTTGCCCTTTCCACCCTGCTTGGACCGTCCCTATCCTTTGCAACCGATCTGACATTCTGGACCTGGCGCCAGGAGGACAAGGCGGAATACGAAAAGCTGTTTGCGGATTTTTCCAAGGTCAATCCGGGCGTCTCGATCAAGTTCGAGGCGTTTGAGGCCACAAGCTACAACACGGTCCTGTCGACGGCACTTGCTGGCGGCAAAGGACCGGACCTGATGATGACGCGCACCTATGGCGGCATGGAGAGCCTGGCAGGCGCCGGCTACCTGATGCCGCTCGACAAGACGAAAGTGCCGGCCATCAGCGGTTTTTCGGAGGCGGCTCTTGCCTCGGAGACCATGCGCTCCGACAAGGTGCTCTATGCCATCCCGGCGGCAAGCCAGACCATGCTCGTGGTCTACAACAAGGAGATCTTCGAGAAGAACGGCATCAGCGAGCCGAAAAGCTGGGATGAGCTGATTGCAGCCTGCGAAAAGTTGAAGGCGGCAGGTCTCATGCCCTTTGCCAATGGTACGGCAACGGCCTGGCAGAACGAGACCATCGTCTCGGCGCTCACCTCCTCCATCATGGGCAAGGCCTTCTACGCCGATCTGATGGCTGGCAAAACCGACTTCAACGATCCGCGCTTCGTGACGGCCCTTGGCAAGCTGAAGGAAATCTCTGCCTATTTCCCCGAGGGCTTTGTCGGGCTCGATTACGCCTCTGCCCAGCAGCTGTTCACGTCCGGAATGGCCGGCATGTTTGCCGGCGGCTCGTTCGAGATTGCCAATTTTGCCAAGCAGAACAAGGATCTGAAGCTTGGCGTGTTTGCCGCGCCCGGTCTGAAGGCGGAAGATGAAAAGCTTGTCGGCCTGTTCTACGATTCCGGCTTTGGCGCCAATGCCAAGACGAAGGATCCCGAGGCTGCGCTGAAGTTCCTCAACTATGCCGCAAGCAAGGCCTTCGGCCAACCGTTTGCCAATAATCTCAACAACGTCTCGGCAGTGCCGGGCGTGACCTTCGAAAGCCCGCTTCTGGCAAAGGTCGCCGAGCTGAACCAGCACTCGATCGCCTATATGACGCTCGTCAACTTCCGCTATGGCGAGCCGACGGGCTCCAACCTGATCCAGGCCGGCGTGCAAAAACTCCTCAACGGTCAGGCAACGCCCGCCGAGGTCGGCAAGTCGATGACGGATGGTCTTTCCGCCTGGTACGCGCCGTTCAAGAAGAAGTGACGGGGAGGGGCCGGGCGATATTACGTCCGGCCCCGCCTGGCTGCCGATGGTCAAGTTCTTGAAGGAAAACCGATGCTGTCCAGCAAACTGACAGGACGCAACCTGTGGATCGCCGCACTGGTCGTGCCGCCGATTGCCTTCATGTCGCTGTTCCTCGTTTATCCCATCCTGTCGGCTTTCGCCTATGCCTTCTACGAGTGGAGGGGACTGGTGCGCGGTGACTTCATCTGGTTCGACAATTTCTACCGCGTTCTCTTCGAGTTTCCGTTTTCCGAGCGCACCATCAATGCGTTCAGCCACAACATTTTTGTGTTCTTTGCCCTGATGGTGCTGCAGAACGGCGTCGGTTTTCTGCTCGCCTATTGCCTCTGGCGCGAGCTGTGGGGCGCGCGCTTCCACCGTGTCGCCGTCTTCCTGCCGGTGGTTCTCTCCACCGTCATCGTCGGCCTGTTGTGGAAACTCTTCCTGCATCCGCTGTTCGGTGCAGTCAACGTATCGCTGCGCGCCATGGGGCTCGGTTTTCTCGCCCAGCCCTGGCTCGGGCAGGATTCGACCGCGCTGATGGCCATCATCGTGGCCAACGCCTGGCACATGGTCGGCTTCCCGACGCTGGTGTTTCTGGCCGGCATGCAGCGCATTCCCTCCGAAATCCTTGATGCGGTGCGCATGGAAACCGAAAGCGAATGGGTCAAGATGTCAAAGATCGTCTGGCCGCTGGTCGCACCGTCCGCCACCGTCGTCTTTACGCTGCTGTTCGTCGGGGCCTTCAACTGGTTCGAACTGCCCTATGTGATGGGAGGCATCGACGGCTCCCCGCATGGCGCGACCGATGTGCTCGGCCTTTATTTCTATCGCACGGCCTTCGGCAGCATGTCGGCTTCGGCTGAGAATTTTGGTCCGGGCAGCGCGCTTGCCGTGCTGATCTTCCTGATCATCGCCATCGTCTCCTCCGTCATCACGATCAGGCTGCGCAAGAGGGAGATCCAGCTGTGAGCAGGCAAACGCGCGATGGATCATTCATGGCGCTTGGCCGTGACGGGCTGATCCAGATCATCCTCATCGGCAACAGCATCGTCATGCTGGCGCCCATCATCATCATGGTTATGTCTGCCTTCAAGACGAATGCGCAGATTTTCCAGTCGCCGTTTTCGCTGCCCGATTTTACCAAGGTCGGCAATCTGGTGCGGGTGTGGACGGAAACGGATTTCATCCGCTACCTGATGAACTCCTTCATCGTCACCGGCTCGTCGATTGCGCTCATCCTGGTGCTCGGCACCATGGCGGCCTATGCACTGGCGCGCTACGAATTCCGCGGCGCAAACCTGATCCTGCTGTTCTTCCTGGCCGGCCTCACGCTGCCGCTCAAGCTGGCCGTCATCCCGCTCTTCATCCAGATGCGGGATCTCGGACTGCTCGATACGCGCTTTGCGCTGATCTTCATCTATGTGGCGACCGGGCTTCCGACGACCGTGTTCATCCTCACCGGCTTCATCCGCAGCCTGCCGAACGAGCTGGAGGATGCAGCGCGTATGGACGGCGCCAGCGAAGCGCGCATCATGTGGGCGATCATGCTGCCGCTGGTGCGCCCGGCCATGGTGATTGCCGCCATCCAGAATATCGTGCCGATCTGGAACGATTTCTTCTTCCCGCTGATCTTCATCCAGTCAAACGACCTGAAAACCCTGCCGCAGGGGCTCACCACCTTCATGGGCGAGTTCGGCACCGATTGGGGCGTGCTGTTTTCCGGTCTGACGCTGTCGGCGCTGCCGGTCATCATCCTCTACATCGCGCTGTCGCGGCAGTTTGTGAACGGCATGACGGCGGGCGCCATCAAATAGCGCCGGCCTCAGGAGGATTTCAGCATGACGACGGCGGCTTCGCTGGCATGGATGGCGTCGTTTGCGCCGGGAAGCGTGCGGATGAGAAGCAGGAAGATCAGGTCCATCACCGCAAACTGCGCGTCGCGCGAGGTGATGGCCGAAGACCGCACCCGCTCTTCGTCGGCAACGGTGCTGAGTGCCACATCGGCAAGTTCGCTGAGGCGGTTCTGGTGAAGGCCGGTGAGCGTGATGATGGTTGCACCGCATTTCTTCGCCACCTCCGCCAGCCGCACCGTTTCGAGCGTCGCGCCCGATTGGGAAATGGCAAACAGTACGTCCTCGCCGGTCATCGAGGCGGCATTGGCGATCTGGATATGCGTGTCGCTGTCGATCAGCGCCATCAGGCCGAGCTTCAGCAGCTTGTAGGAAAAGTCGCGCGCCACAAGCGAGGAGGCGCCGACGCCGGCCAGATGAATGCGCCGCGCCGCCACCAGCGCATCGACGGCCTTCTGCACCGTCTCCTCGCTATTGACCTGCATGGTCTGCTGCATGGCAGAAACCTTGCTCGCCACCAGCTTCTGCTGCATCGTAACAAAGCTGTCGCCCTGATCGATCGTGCCATGGATCATGCCGGTCGGCACCCGCCATTCCTGCGCCTTGGCGCGGGTGACGGCCAGCTTCAGCTGCTGATAGCCGTCATAGCCGATCTTCTGGGAAAACTTGACGACGCTCGACTGGCTGCGCCCGGTTGCGGCGGCAAGCTCTGCCGAGGAAAGCCGGACCATGCGCTCGGGATCATCGATGATGAACTGGCCGATTTCGCGCTCGCCGTCCGTCATCGAGTCCAGTTTGGCGCGGATCACTTTCAAGACGGACATGCTGGCTTTCCTCTAACTCTTTGGCGCTTGGCGGAATATGCTATTCTCAATCAGAAAATTATCTGGAATATTATAACCGGTGTGCCGTCTGAGGTCACCATCCTTATCCGGCCGCTGTGCGGCGCTGAACGGACGCATATCATGGATCAACTTCGCATCACCGGTGGCAACAGGCTGGATGGCGCCGTGCCCATTGCCGGCGCCAAGAATGCGGCCCTGCCGCAGATCGCCGCTGCCCTCTTAAGTCCTGAGCCGCTGGAGCTGACCAACCTCCCGAAGGTGTCGGACGTCGAGAACATGCTGAACATTGTCGCGCTCTACGGTGCGCAGGTGAGCCGGGACATGCGCGGCACGCAGATCAATGCCGCAGATATTACGCCGCGCACGGTGGATTACGATACGGTGCGCAAGATGCGGGCCTCGATCCTTGTGCTTGCGCCGCTTCTCGCGCGGTTCGGGTCGGCCCGCGTCTCGCTTCCCGGCGGCTGCGCCATCGGCGCCCGCCCGGTCGACATGCACTTGAAGGTGCTGGCGGCTCTCGGGGCATCAGTATCGATCGAAGGAGGTTATATCGTTGCCGAGGCGAAGGCCGGTCTGTCGGGTGCCCGCATCGTGCTGTCCGGCCCCTCGGTCGGGGCAACGGAAACGGCCCTGATGGCTGCGACGGCTGCCCGCGGCGAAACCGAAATCCTCAATGCGGCCCGCGAACCGGAAGTGGTGGATCTTGCCGCCTGCCTGACGGCGATGGGGGCCACGATCGAGGGGGCGGGCACGCACCGCCTGCTGGTGCAGGGACAGGCGACCTGGCGCGCCGCAAGCCACCACGGCATTCCCGACCGGGTGGAGGCCGGCACCTATGCGGTGGCTGCTGCCATCACCGGCGGACGTCTCGAACTGGTGAACGCCCGCATGGAACATCTGGCCGCCGTGTTTCAGGCGCTGGAGGCCATGGGTGTCACGGTCTGGCCCGGGGATCGCGGCGTTGTGGTCAACGGAACCGACCGGCTGCGACCGGTCGATATCACCACCGAACCCTATCCCGGCTTTCCGACGGACCTGCAGGCGCAGTTCATGGCCATGGCAAGCCGGGCGGAGGGGGCCAGCCTGTTTCGCGAGACGATTTTCGAAAACCGTTTCATGCATGTGCCGGAACTGATCCGGCTTGGCGCCGACATCGCGCTGAACGGTCCGGTTGCCGTGGTGCGCGGCGGCAAACCTTTGAAGGGGGCGCCTGTGATGGCGACCGATCTTCGTGCCTCCGTCTGCCTCGTGCTGGCAGCCTTGGTGGCCGAGGGAGAAACGGTGATCAACCGCGTCTATCATCTCGACCGTGGCTACGAGCAACTGGACCGAAAGCTTGCGCAATGCGGAGCGCAGATCGAACGGATCTCGCAATGACGGTGGAAAAGGGCAGCAGGCCGCTTTTCGTCGGCGTCGATGGCGGGGGAACGGGATGCCGGGCCCGGATCGTGGATGCGAGCGGCAATATTTTGGGGCAGGGCCTGTCGGGTCCTGCCACGACGCGCATGGGCGTGGACAATGCCTGGGCATCCGTCCTGCGCGCCTGGCAGGGTGCGGCCGAAGAGGCGGGTCTAGACCCCTCCGATGCGCCCCAGGTGCATGCCGGCGTCGGGATTGCGGGCCTCAGCCGCGCCGGCTCGCTTGAGCAATTGCAGATCCTTGCCCATCCGTTCGCCTCCGTCCGCTTCATCTCCGATGGCGCAGCCGCCTGCCTCGGCGCCCATTCGGGTCGGGATGGTGCCATCGTCATCGCCGGCACCGGCTCGATTGGCCTTGCCTTCATTGGCGGCGAAGAAAAGCGCGCCGGCGGGTACGGCTTTCCCATTTCGGACGAGGGCAGCGGTGCGGATCTCGGCCTCACATCGATCCGGCTCGCCTTGCGCGCCTTCGACGGCCGGCGCGAGCGCACGCCGCTCCTGTCGGAGGTGATGGCCCGCTTCGATGGGGAGCCGGCGCGGCTCATCGGCTGGATGGACAAGGCGACCGCCACCGACTACGCGACCTTCGCGCCGCTCGTTCTGCGCCATGCCGATCAGGGCGATCCGGCAGCCCGCCAGATCGTGCAGGCGGGTGCGGCCCATATCGATGCGCTGGTGCGGCGCATGGTGGACTATGGCGCGCCGCTGGTGACGCTTCTCGGCGGCCTTGCCGGCCCGCTCGAGCCCTGGCTTTCGCCGGATGTGCGCCGCCGCCTGAAGCCACCGGATGGCGATGCCGTCTCGGGCGCCATCATCCTCGCACAACGCCCCTGAAGCAGGCGGAATCCGCTCCCGCTCGTCCGGAAACTGCCACGACAAGAGGAATAAAATATTCCTAAATAAATTGACATTCGGAATATACGATCATAACAATAGGGAAACAACGAGTGGTATCCCATGTCGCACGAGCATCTTCTCGCAGAACTCAAGACGTTGGTTTCGGAAGCCCGCAATCCCAATTCCATGGCGATCGATCTTCTGCCGACCCGCGAGATTCTCGAGGTGATGAACGCGGAGGATGCCAAGGTTGCGGATGCCGTCGCCAAGGTCATTCCCGAAATCGCCTGCGCCGTAGATGAGACCGTCCGGGCCTTTCGCCAAGGCGGCAGGCTGATCTATGTCGGCGCCGGCACCAGCGCGCGGCTCGGCATTCTTGACGCCTCCGAATGCCCGCCGACGTTTTCGGTGCCGGAAGGCATGGTGGTAGGCCTCATCGCCGGCGGCCCGAAGGCCATCATGCAGGCTGTGGAAGGCGCCGAAGACGATCCTGACGAAGGCCGGCGCAATCTCGAGGCGATCGATCTCAACGAGCGAGACGTGGTGGTAGGCATCGCCGTCAGCGGCCGCACGCCCTATGTCATCGGCGCCCTCGATTATGCAGGAACCGTCGGCTGCGTCACGGTCTCTCTCACGTGCAACCCGAAATCGACGATCGCCGGCATGGTCGATATCCCGATCTCGCCGATCGTCGGACCCGAGGTCGTCACCGGCTCGACGCGGCTTAAATCCGGCACGGCCCAGAAGCTGGTGCTCAACATGCTGACGACCGCCGCCATGATCCGCATGGGCAAGACCTATGAAAACCTGATGGTGGATCTGACGATCAGCAATACGAAGCTTCACGTGCGGGCCATCGGCATCATTGCGGATGCAACCGGCTGCACCCCGGACGTGGCCGAGACCTACCTGAAGCTCAGCGGCAATAATGTGAAACTCGCCATCCTGATGCTTCTGACCGGCCTTGACGCCGAGGCCGGGCAGGCAATTCTTGCGGCAAGCGATGGCTTTTTGCGCAACGCTCTTGAAGCTGCGCGACAGATGAAGGTTTGACACTGTAGACGATGCAACCACACGGTCACCCGCCTCAAGAAGCCCGGGAACCGGAAAACAGAGGGATCAAGGTCATGACATACGGTTTTACACGCAAACTGCTGGGTTCGGCGGCAATCGTCGCGTCCATTCTCGTCGCCACGGCCGCACCATCTTTCGCCGCCACGCTCAAGATGGCATGGGCGCAGGACGCGACCGGCCTTGATCCGCACAAGCAGACGGCATTTTCATCCATCCGCCTTCTGGAATTGATCTATGAGCCGCTCGTGCGCCTCGATGCGGATCTGAAGACGGTGCCGGCCATTGCCACCAGCTGGTCGTTTTCCGAAGACGCCAAGACGCTGACCTTCAAGCTCGATCCCAAGGCCAAATTCCACAACGGCGCCCCGGTGACGGCAGCCGACGTCAAGGCCTCCTTCACCCGCATCCTCGACCAGGCAACGGGGGCGGCCGCGCGCGCCAACTACCTGTCCATCGAAGCCATGGAAACCCCGGACGAGCACACCATCGTCTTCAAGCTGTCGCAGCCCGACGTGCCGCTCCTGACCGCCATGGGCAGCATCAACGCCGCCATCGTGCCGGCATCTGAAATTGCCGCCGGCAAGATCGGCACGCAGGCAGTCGGTTCCGGCCCGTTCAAGCTGGAAAAATGGGAGCCGAATGCGCGCGAAACGCTGGTGGTCAACAGCGATTGGGCGGGCGGCAAGCCCGGCGTCGATGGCATCGAAATCCGCGTCCTGCCCGATGAGAATGCCATTCTGGCAGCGCTGAGGGCCAAGCAGGTGGACTTTGCGCTGTTGAACGACCCGCTGGTCGCAACGCTCGTGCCGAAGGTTGCAGGCCTGACGCTCAACCGCAAGCCGGTGCTGGCCTACCATGTTCTGCAGCTGAACCCGTCTCGCAAGCCGATGACGGAGCTCAAGGTGCGCCAGGCGATTTCCTGCGCCATCGACCGCAAGGACATTCTCGACACCGCACTTCTCGGCGAAGGCGAAGTGACCGGCCCGCTCACCATGCCGGGTTACCGGTCCGACCCGTCCACGCTGTTCTGCTACAGCCGCGATGTGGAAAAGGCCAAGAAACTGATGGCGGACGCCGGCTATGCAGGCGGATTTTCGGCAACCGTGATTGCAGCGACCGGCGAGCCGCCGACGGCCGCCTCCGAAGCGCAGGTCATCCAGTCGCAGCTGCAGGAAATCGGCATCAAGCTCGACATCAAGCTGATGGAACTGAACGTCTATGTCGATACTTGGCTGAAGGGCGATTTCGACATGGCGGTGGCGCTGAACGGCGGCCGCGCCGACCCCTATTCCATGTATAACCGCTACTGGACCAAGGCCGGCAACCTGCAGAAGGTGGCCAACTACATCGACGACGACCTCGACAGCCTGATGCAGAAGGGCCGCGTCGAGACGGATCCGGCCAAGCGCCGCGAAATCTTCAGCGCCTTCGACAAGCATCTGGCGGAAGTGTCGCCGTGGATCTGGCTCTACACCGGCTACAGCTACACCGCCCAGCAGCAGAATGTTCAAGGCTACGTGCCGACCCCGGACGGCTCGCTCTTCGGCATTTCGAAGATCACGCTGAAATAATGCGCGCGCGGGGCGGAAGAGCATGAATTACCTGATCCGGCGCCTCGTCACCTTTCCACTGGTGATGTTCGGCGTCTCCGTTCTGGTCTTCGTGGCGATCCGCCTCGTACCGGGCGATTCCATCACGGCGATGCTCGGCACGGAGGCCGGGCTTCTGACGCCTGAGCAGCGCCAGTCGCTCGCGGTCTATTTCGGCCTCGATCAGGGCTGGTTTTCCCAGTACTGGCGCTGGCTGAGCGGCGTGTTCTCCGGCAATCTCGGTATCTCCGTCACCTATGGCAAGCCGGTCCTTGACGTCATTCTGGAGCGATTTCCGCTGACGCTCGAGCTTGCCGTTCTTGCCATGGTGATTGCCCTCGGCATCGGGCTGCCGCTTGGCGTCTTTGCCGCCACCCGCAACGAAAAACGCTCCGATCTTGCCGTGCGCATCTTTGCCATGATCGGGCAATCCACGCCGAGCTTCGTCATCGGTCTCCTGATCATCTTCGCGCTGTCGGCCGGTTTCGGCATCCTGCCGGCAATGGGGCAGTTCGTGCCGTTCCTCGAAGATCCGCTCGGCAACCTCTCACAGCTCATTCTTCCGGCCATGACGCTCGGCCTGTCGTTTACCGCCTCCGTCACCCGCATTTCCCGCTCTGCCGTTCTTGATGTGCTGGGGGATGATTATGTGCGCACCGCCCGTGCCAAGGGCGCGCCGAAGGCCCGGGTGATCTGGCGCCATGCGCTTCCCAATGCGCTGATCCCGGTCGTGACGCTGAGCGGCGTCGAATTCGGCTATCTTCTGGGTGGCGCCGTGCTGGTCGAGCAGATCTTTGCGCTGCCCGGTCTTGGCCGGCTGGTGCTCGATGCCATCCTCCAGCGCGATTATGCACTGGTGCAGGGAAGCGTGCTGTTCGTGGCGCTGAATTTCATGATCGTCAACCTGCTGGTCGATCTGACCTATGTGATGCTCGATCCGCGCATCCGGCTCGGAGGACGCGCATGAAGGCCTTCTTTCAAAGCCTGCTGCGCCATCCGAGCGGACGTATCGGCGCAGCCATCGTGCTCCTCTATATCATCGTGGCGCTTCTCTCGCAGGCGGGATTGACCCCTTACGATCCGCTGAAACAATTCCGCATCGAACGCCTGCAGGGCGCAACGCTTGCCCACTGGATGGGCACCGACATGTTCGGCCGCGACGTGCTGAGCCGTCTGATGATCGGCATCGGCCAATCCTTTCTCGTTGCCTTTTCCTCCGTCGGGCTGGCAGCCGTGATCGGCACGCTGCTTGGCCTCACCGCCGCCTGGTTCGGCCATCTCTGGGATGGACTGGTGATGCGTCTCATGGATGTGCTTCTGGCCTTCCCCGCCATACTTCTGGCGCTGCTGTTCATTGCCGTCGTCGGCCCCGGCACGTTTACGAGCATTCTCGCCATCGCCTTCGTCTACACGCCGATCTTCACCCGCGTCGTGCGGGGTCCCGCGCTTTCCATCAAGACACGCGATTTCGTCGATGCGGCACGCAGTTTCGGCAGTTCCACCTCTTACATCCTCACCCGCCACCTGATGCTGAACCTCGTCGCACCGCTCACCGTCCAGGTGACGCTGGCGCTTGCCTGGTCGCTGCTGACGGAATCGGGCTTGAGCTTCCTCGGGCTTGGCACCCAGCCGCCCAACTCCTCGCTCGGCCTGATGCTGGCCGACAGCGTCAATCTCATGGAAATGGCGCCCTGGCTGCTGATCTTCCCGGCGCTTGCCGTGATGCTCGGCATTCTCGGTTTCAATCTTCTGGGCGATGCGCTGCGCGATATTCTCGATCCGCGCATGCGAAGGGTTGTGGCATGAGCAAGCTTCTCTCCGTCTCGGGCCTCAAGGTCGGCTTCGGCCGCGGTGATGCGCTGCGCCCGGTCGTGCATGGGGTGGATTTCGACCTGGCGGCCGGCGAAACGCTCGCCATCGTCGGGGAAAGCGGCTCGGGCAAATCGGTGACGGCGCTGTCGATCAACCGACTGGTCGATTATGGCGGCGGGCGGATTCTCGACGGGCGAATGGACTTTCTGACCGCCGGCGGCGCGGTGATCAATCTCGCCACGGCCAGCGACCGGCGTATGGAAAAGATCCGCGGCGGCGAGATCGGCATGATCTTTCAGGAGCCGATGACCTCGCTCAACCCGGTGCTGACCATCGGCGAACAGATCAGCGAAGCCTTCCGGCTGCAGCGGGGGCTGACCGGGCAGGCAGCGCGGGCCGCAACCCTTGAAGCGCTCGAGCGCGTGCGCATTGCCGATGCCGCGCGCCGCCTCGGCTACTATCCGCACCAGCTTTCCGGCGGCATGTTGCAGCGGGTGATGATTGCAATGGCGCTGGCCACCAATCCACGCCTGCTGATCGCCGACGAGCCGACCACGGCGCTCGATGTGAGTGTCCAGGCGCAGATCATGGCGCTTCTGGCCGAATTGCGCCGCGAAACCGGCACGGGCCTGATCTTCATCACCCACGACATGGGTCTGGTCGCGGGCATCGCCGACCGTGTGATGGTGATGAAGGAGGGACAGGTGGTGGAGCAGGGCCCGCTCGACCGCATTCTCGACCATCCGGACCATCCGTATACGCAGCATCTCTTGAAGGCCGTGCCGCATTTTTCCGGCGGCCGCCATGTGCGCCGCGACCACCGCCGTGCGTCTGCAGGGGAAACGACACCGACGCTCAAGGTGGAAGGCATGACGGTGCGCTTTCCCGCCACCGCCGGCCTGCTGCGCCGCTCCATCGGTGCCATCCATGCGGTGGAAAGCGTCGATTTCGACGTGATGCCGGGCGAGACGCTTGCCATCGTCGGCGAAAGCGGATCGGGCAAATCCACCACGGCACGGGCGCTTCTCGGCCTCGTCAAGCCAAGCCGCGGCACCTTTTCGGTGCTGGACGAGCGCCCCGCCAACCGGCGCAAGCCCGTGCAAATGGTGTTCCAGAACCCCTATGCCTCGCTCAACCCGCGGCTTGACGTGGAAAGCCTGCTGGCGGAGCCGGTGCTTGCCTCTGGCGAACGGGTGGATGCGGCGGTGCGCGCCCGCATGGCAGCCCTTCTCGAACGGGTCGGATTGCCTGCCAACAGCATCCGGCGCTATGCGCACGAATTTTCCGGCGGCCAGCGGCAGCGCCTGTGCATTGCCCGCGCGCTGATGGTCAATCCCGCCGTTCTGGTGCTCGACGAGGCGGTTTCGGCGCTGGATGTCTCCGTACAGGCAAAAGTGCTCGATCTCCTCATCGACCTGCAGAACGAGATGAAGCTCGCCTATCTTTTCGTGTCGCACGACATGGCGGTGGTGGAGCGCATCGCGCACCGGGTGGCCGTGCTTTACGCCGGCCGGATTGTGGAAATCGGCGCCGCTCAGGCCGTTCTGTCCTCGCCGCAGCATGCCTATACCCGCCGCCTGATCGCGGCCGTCCCCACCATGGAGCGCCGGCGCGAGATTTTTGAGCTGGACACCGCCACCATTCCGACGCTTCTTCGGCCACCGGGCTACGAGCCGCCGCAAGACCATTGGCGGGTCTGCGGTGAGGATCATCAGGTGCGAATCGAAGGCGACCCGTATAAGGACCAGAACCATGTCGCAGATGCCCGCCGGTAGGACCGAAGCGCTCGAGCAGCCGTTCGAGGCAGCGTTTGCTCTTCTCGACCAGTCGATCGGGAGCGGACGCATTCCAGGCGGCGTGCTTGGTATCCATGACCTGCAGCATGGCCGCATGACGCGTACCACAGGTCTTGCCCAGAAGGTCGGCGGCGAGCGGATCATGACCGTGGACACGTGGTTCGATCTGGCGTCCATCTCGAAAGTCGCCTTCACCGTGCCCCGCATTCTGGCCCTTGCATCTGAGGGGCGTCTCGATCTCGATGCGCCGGTCACTTCGGTTATTCCGGATTTTCGCCAATATGCGCCGGACTGCTGGGAGCGTGCCGTCACCTTTCGCCAGTGCCTCGGGCACCAGACGCCGTTTCCCGCTGTTGAGCCCATCTATACCTACGGCGACGACCCAGAGCGCCTGCGCGCCTTCGTGCTGCAGCGGGAATGGCGCAAGGGTCCACCGGTCTATTCCGACATCAACTATATCCTGCTGGGCATCGCGCTGGAGCGGATCGAGGGAAAAACCATCCGTGCCATGGAGGCCGGCCCCGGTTTTGCCTTTTCTGCCCCTCCCGAAAAGGCTGCCGCCACCGAGCATTGCATGTGGCGCGGACGGGTTCTCTGCGGCGAGGTGCATGACGAAAACTGTGCGGCCCTGCAGGGCTCCGGCCATGCCGGCCTGTTCGGGACGGTGGATGCGGTCCTGGATTTTGGCATGCGCCTTCTGGAAAAGGATGCGGCGGGCGACCCGGATGTGCGCCTCATGCGCACGCCGCTGTCGGATAAACGCACCCATGGCTGGGAACGGCCCTATGAGGGCTGGTCGGGCGGGAGCCTTTGCAATGGCTCCGTCATCGGGCATACCGGCTTTACCGGCACCGGCCTCTGGATCGATTTCGACCGCGGTCGCGCCTGGACGCTGTTGACGAACCGTGTTCATCCGAGCCGTCATGCCGACAGCGGCATTTTTGCCTTGCGCGCCGACGTGGGCGATGCAGTCAACACAGCAGTCTGAGGGAGACGAAACATGCAGCCGATCTGGGCCGTGGGCTTGATGACGGGAACCGTGCTGGACGGCAATATCGACGTCGCCCTCCTCAAGACAGACGGCGAGACGATCGAGCAATTCGGGCTCTATACGCTCGCCCCCTACGACCGTGCGGTGCGCGATCTCCTGGAGGAAACGCTGAAGGAAGCCCGCCGCTGGAATTTCGAGGGGCCGGAGCCCGAAATTTTTGCGACCGCCGAAGAGGCGCTGACCCGGGCGCAGTCGGATGCCGTGCGGGCGCTGGTGGAAGAGGCCGGCCTTTCGAGGGACGAGATCGGTGTCGTCGGTTTTCACGGCCAGACGGTTCTGCACCGGGCGCCACAGCCCGGCCGCATCGGCGCCACGCGCCAGCTGGGTGACGGCGCACTGATGGCAAGCCTGCTCGGCGTCAAGGTGGCCTATGATTTCAGAAGCGCCGACGTGGCAACCGGCGGGCAGGGCGCACCGCTTGCCGCCGTCTATCATGCCGCCCTGCTGAAGCGGGCGGGGGAGGAGGGGGAGGCCGCCATCCTCAATCTCGGCGGCGTCGCCAATATCACCTGGAGCGATGGCAAGGGCCGGCTGGTTGCCTTCGATACCGGACCGGCCAATGCGCCGATCAACGATTTCGTCAAATCCCATGGCCTCGGCGAGATGGACCGCGACGGCAAACTGGCGCGGCAGGGCCAGGTGGACGAGGCGCGCCTTCAGCGTCTCCTGGAACACCCCTATCTGCGCGCAGCCTATCCGAAATCCCTCGACCGCTTCGATTTCGGCGCGGCCATGGCCGACGGCCTCAATGCCGCGGATGGCGCAGCAACCCTCACCGCCTTTACGGCAAGCGCTGTCGGCCGGGGGCTCGATCTCTTGCCGCAGCGTCCCGCCAAAGTGTTCGTCAGCGGTGGCGGCCGGCACAATCCGGTGCTGATGGAAATGCTGGGTGCGCGCGCCCAGGTGGACGTCCTGCCGGCTGAAACACTCGGCTGGCGCGGCGATGCGGTGGAGGCAGAATGTTTCGCCTTCCTCGCCGTTCGCGTGCTGCGCGGCCTGCCGATCAGCTTCCCAAGCACGACCGGCGCACCGCACCCCATGACCGGCGGCCGGCTGGCCGGCTAACGTCAGGTTTCGCATGGGACGCGAGCGGTGATGGCGCACAGCCATTCCAGACGCTCCCCGACATGGTCATCGGCCACACTCTGGGCCGGTGGCGACGTTGCCGTCAGATCCCGTATCCCGACTTCTCACGCCCCCTGCGTGTTACAGACTACTTCACCCATGCATCCTGCATGCAACGATTAGGGGCACGACAGACTGCGCACTTTCTGCAGAAGTGGAAACAATCTTCTTCTAATGTATTGCGGGACTTGAGGACACCATCGCAAGCCTCCGTTCTAAGGATCCATTTGATCTCTTCTGTGGCATATCGCTTGCATTTGAACGCGGCGAAGTCCACTACCCCATCGAAAAGGTGTCCTGCTATCAAGCCACCCTTTGAGTTCGGGAAGACCATTGATGCTAGAAAAGTTCGTCAACAGAGCCCAGCGGAAAATATTGACGCGGCTTCTTGCGGAAAATTTTGCGAGCCAGGGCCCGTGGTACGGCATAGCGATTGTGGCAATGATCGTCGTAGCCTGCATGACCTCGGCCAGCGCCTGGGTCATGCGCGACATCGTCAATGCCTCTGTCGTCTCGAAAGACATTGACCGGGTTTTCTTCGTCTCCGGCCTTGTCGCGCTCATCTTTACCGTGAAGGGCGTTGCAACCTACATCCAGTCCATTTTTCTCAGCAAAGCCGGCAATAATATCATTGCCAGAACGCAAACGCGGCTGTTCAACCACGTTCTCAAGCAAGGCATCGATTTTTACGCGAAATACACGTCCTCGGACCTCCTGATGCGCATCACGAGCAATGCGCAGGCGGCAAGAGCGGTAATCGATCTTGTCGTGACCTCGTTTGTCCGAGACGCGCTTTCGCTGATTGGTCTCGTGGCCGTCATGGTCGTGCAGCAACCGCTACTGTCTCTCATTGCCGCTGTCATCGGGCCATGTTCGATCCTGGGTGTGCGGGTCCTCACCAAGAAGGTCCGCAAGATCATGGAGCAAGAACTGGCCTCGCTCGGCATGATCATCCAAAACGTCCAGGAGACCGCGACCGGCATAAAGGTGGTCAAATCCTTCGGCCTTGAAGCCTATATGCGCGAGCGGATGGAAAAATACGTCCGGGATGTGGAAACGCGCGCCAATAGCATTGCCAAACTGGAAGCCGCCTCAAGCCCTGTCATGGAAACCCTCTCGGGTTTTGCGATTGCAGGCGTGGTTGCGATCAGCGGCATCTGGGTGCTGCAGGAAGGAAATACGCCCGGGGAACTGATGTCCTTCATCACGGCTCTGCTGCTTGCCTACGAGCCCGCCAAACGGCTTGCGCGGATGCGCATCAGCCTGGAGTCCGGCATAATCGGGGTGCGCATGATGTATGAACTGGCTGATCACCCGATTGATCTGAAAGAACGCGATGACGCGATCGACCTGCCGCCCGGCCAGGGCGAGGTAAGGCTGCAGAAGGTCGGTTTTTCCTACAGCCCTGGATATCCGTTGTTTGATCAACTGGATCTGGCGTTTCCAGCCGGCAGGACCACGGCACTGGTCGGGGCGTCCGGCGGCGGCAAATCATCGATCATCAATCTCATCATGCGCCTCTATGATCCGGAGCAAGGTTCCGTCTCGATAGACGGGGTGGACCTCCGGCAGGTTACCTTTAGATCCTTGCGAGCACGGATGGCTTACGTAGGCCAGGATACATTCCTGTTCAGCGGAACGATCAGACATAACATCGCCCTCGGCCGCGAGGGTGCCACCGAAGACGAGATCATCGATGCAGCCAAGGCCGCCAATGCCCATGACTTCATCATGCGGCTTCCAAACGGCTATGACAGCCAGGTCGGCGAGAACGGCGGCAATCTTTCGGGCGGCCAAAAGCAACGCATTACCATCGCCCGGGCCATGTTGCGCAAGGCAGATATCCTGATCCTGGACGAAGCAACCAGTGCGCTTGACTCCGAATCCGAGGTTCTGATCCAAGAGGCCCTGTTTCGCCTGACACGCGGCAAGACGACGATCATGATCGCGCACAGGCTTTCCAGCATCGCCGTAGCAGACAACATCGTTGTGATGGATGCGGGCCGTGTTCTGGAGCAAGGAACGCCAAACGAATTGCTTTCCCACGACGGCGCATTTCGCCGCCTCTACGAATTACAGATCCTGCCGCCGGCAGAAGCGGTAGCGTAATGTCTGCCACGGCAAAAGATGCGCTAACAATACGTATCAGCGCCATGCAATTTATCTATACTGCAACTTTTTAATGCTTATAATAAACTCGACATCGTTGATGCCTTATATTATAAAATAATTCTGTATTCATAGAAATTTATCGAACTTTTTCGATATGCGCATGCCGCTTTGGAAGATTAAAAGAGAAATATATAGGATCTGGATGCAGATTAGCCAGATCCCCTGGCTACTGGGATCGCGACTGGTGAGATCCTTGTTCGACAGAGCCTCGAGCAGTTACATCAAGATCGACCAAGGCACCTGCGCGCTTTATCAGAATGTTGCAATTCTTCTCATTTACCAGCCGCAGGGCGTCCAGGCCTCCACGTTTCATACGTTGCGTCACCTGATCCGAAACGGCTTCACGCCGATCGTCGTTTCCAATACCCCGTTAAGCCGCGAGGATCACGCGGCGCTCAGACAAAACGCCTATTGCGTAATACAGCGCCCCAATTACGGGTATGATTTTGGCGGCTACAGACAGGGGGTCCTGTTCCTCGCCGAAAAGGGCATTGAACCTGAAAATCTGCTGATCCTGAACGACAGCATCTGGTTTCCTCTCTCGCAAGAGTGCCAGTTTCTGAAAGAAGTGGAAGAGCAGGATTACGACCTCTACGGCCTGGTGACGAACAACCGTGCCACCGACGAGAAACGACATCACGTTCAGTCCTATATGTTCAGTTTCAAGAAGCGATTGATCAAATCCGCCTGTTTTCATGAATTCTGGACCAATCTGTTCCTGTCGAACAACAAGCATGCGGTCATCCAGCAATGCGAGATCAAAATGACCTATCATTTCAGATCACGCGGGTTTTCGGTGGGGTCAAAATTCAGGACGGAGGACGTGTATCACGCAATGCTGCGCCTTCCGGTAGACGACATCAAGACGATCCTCCGCTATCAAAAAACCGTCGATCCTAAGCGGGCAGGGGTGATAAGCCGCTTTGAAATGTTCGAGGACTTGAATGATTTCAGGCCCTTGCTGGAGGGGCGACTGCTCGGGAAATATTTCCTGATTGCCCATCCGCTGGTTTTGATCAAGTCACTGCGGTGCCCTGTCATGAAGAAAGACAAGCAGTCTATCTATCAATTGCAGCGCAAGGCTGTTTTTGACGAAAGGCTGGATCTTGAACTGGCAGAGGTGATCCGTCACGAAATGCTGATGCGCGATCACAAAGAGGTACGTTTCCAACCGACGATATCCCATCACAGAGCATAGCCTCGCCGCTCGGGAACGAAACGGACCCGATGTCCTGCGCCCGGCGAAAGCTCCGGCGGCGCAGAAGAGAGAATTCCATAATGCGGATTATGCCTGACATCGTCCGGGCTGGGGCAGATTCCATTTTCAAATGCAGCGAGGACAGTGCTGGCCATATGCATGACCCGATTTCCCGCAGCCTAACGCGGCCCCAGCGCTGTAGCGTTTCCGTAATGGTTTTCGACAACTCTCTTTGACCAGGCCATGGTGGGCTTTTCCACCCAATGATAGATGCCTGCCGCCAGGGCAAGTGTGCCGACTGCCAGCGCCGGCAGTTCAATCCAGGCGTTGGCGTGCCCGTAGCGGGCAGTTGCGGAGATCAGTGGCTGGTGAGCGAGGTAGATGGCAAAGGAGATATTGCCCAGCCACACCATGATCGGGCGCGAGAGCAGATACGAGAGGGCGCCATTTTGCTGGCTGAAGATTGCAATTGCTACGCAGAACGCCGGTGCGAAGTAGTTGGCTCTCAACCACTCTGAGACGACAGGATACAGCGGAGCGCATAAGTGTGCTCCATCCATGCCGGTGTCATCCACACTCCCCCGACAATGGCCAGGGTCGCAAAGACCTCAAGGCCCGTCGTCGTCTGGACAGGCCGCCATTTTGCGAACCGGAGCATCACTTCGCAGGCGAAGGCGCCGAGCGCAAATTCGCCGAAGCGCGCGATCGGATTGATATATCCGAGGCCCACGGCGTTGCCGGGAATGGTTGGATCGAAGAGCCAATAGATTGCGACGACGAGATAGGCGGCAATGGCGGCATACACGGCCGCCAGTGTCGCCAGCGGCCGCAAGAAAAGACCCACGGTCAGCAGCGGGAATGCGACGTAGTAGGATAACTCCGCGCTGATCGACCAGGACGTGGCATTCCAGCCGAAAGGTTTCCGCAACCGGCTTATGGGCCACACCTTCCGAGATGGTCCAGGCATTCCAATGCCAATCCTCGTGGCCAAACGCCAGTTCCAGATCGTTGCGCCGGAACGGAAAGCGGCGATAGAGGTCCGTTCGCGCGAAGCTGAGCGCATCCCAATAGTTCATCCAGTCCAGATAGGCCTTATCGCAAAGGGGACTTTCGGAATCGACGTGCCAGAACAGGTGCCGGTCGTTGCCGAAACGCAGGAGGCAGGCAGGGTGATGCACGGCATCCGGCCGCGCCTTGGCCTGATCGTAAGCGGCAGCAAGCCAGTTTTCCGACCAGAGGTCGTCACCATCGAGCAGGGCGACAAAGTCGCCGGTCGCCATCTCGATGCCTCTGTTGCGTGCCTGCCCCGGATCTCCCTCACTGGTCGTCAGATAGTGGGCATTCCCGCCGAAAACCTCGGCAACGACTGCTCCCGTCAGACTGTCGGCACGGTCCAGCACGACAATTGTCTGACACCGAAGCCCAGCCGCTTCAGCGACCGCGATCGCCTGTTGTGCACTTTTCCCAGAAGGACCCGCCAGCAACCCCTCCTGGTGCGCAGTCATGACGACAGAGATATCAATCTGATCGGACGAGCGTTTCAAGGGCAATTCCTTTAGATGGATCCGAGTTCTTCGATATATGTTTGCATGGTGTGGCGGTTGCGAACACGTTCCTGCAGCGCTCTTGCACGCGTTACGCGTTCGCCTGGATCCGCAAGCATGGACCGGACGGCGCGCACGGCGCCCTCGACGCCATCGGTCTCCTGGAAGCTCCACCCTGTCGTTTCATCGATCAGTTCCGTCACGCCGCCAACTGCGCTCGCCGCAATCGGCATACCCAGTGCGCCGAGTTCGATCAGGATCGTCGGCAACCCATCCCATGCCGACGTGTAGAGCCAGCCGTCACAGTCGGTCAGCGGAAGCTCGTCATAGCGTGCGAAAGGCGGGTTCAAGGTCAGATTGGCGGGAAGGCTGCTCAGATCCGGCGGCGCATCAAGAACCGCCTTGCCCCAGCAGCGAAAATCGATGTCGGGCATGGCACGTGCCACGGCGATGGCGAGATCGAACCGCTTCTGCCGGTCCAGCCGTCCGCCCCAAAAGATGCAGGGACGGTGCGTGGGCGGCCTATCGACTTGCCGTTGAGCAACCGGCGTCGTCGCAACGTCAAGCTGGGTGGGCGTATAGAGCGTCTTTACCTTCGCCGTTTCGCTTGCGGGAATTGCCAGGCGGTCGATGAGGGTCCGTGCGAGGTATTTGGTGTCGATCAGGGCTGCGGTCAGACAGGGGAATATGTTGGCAAAAAACCAGACAGGATAACCGACCTCGTTCCCCTGCTCCGTTCGATCGGCGCAGAAGTAGTAAGCATAAAGCCGAAACTGGATCGACAGGCGTTTTCCGTAGCTGGCGAAGGTTTCGAACGCACGGCGGCTGTTGACGTTGAAAATTCGCGGTGCGCCGATCTCGCACAGGATAACGTAGAGCGCCCGCCGCGGGTTTGCGACGGCACCAAGCGTCTCTGAAATATCAACGGTCGCGATCGTGTCGGGATACCAATGGGGTCTGTCCCAATGGGCGTCATCGGTCCGCAGAATGAGAACACGCTCCTGCCTCGCAAGAGCCTTTGAAAGGACAGCGGCCACGAGGTCTGCGCCGCCCATCCGGCCTGCCGGCATCAGCACGACCGAATCGTAAGGGCCGGGCGGGATCGCGTCGGTGGCACGCCGGGCATGACGCCTCCATCCCTGTTGCATCTATTCCCGCATGCAAAAGCTGGCAATCCCTGGGCGGTGGACTGGCCCTATCTGCGCAAGGAAGTGCCGCATATATGGCGTTCGGATGCGCGGCACACGGGCTATGTCACAGGCAACGCGTCAGTCGAAGAGGCGGCATGCCTCTATTCATTCGCCTGCCAATTCTCGGGCAGACGGGGACTTGAGATCGGCACGCACTATGGATGGACAGCCGCGCATTTGCTGGCGGCCGGGCTACGCCTTGATTGCATAGACCCGGCCATAGAAGATCCACAACGGCGACAGGACATTATCGAGGTTCTCGACAAGGTTCCAGGCTCCGTCGGGTACCGGCTCTGGGATGGCTTCTCGCCGCAATGCGTCGACGCCGTTCGCGCAGGTGCGCCCGAGCCGTGGTCATTTGTCTTCATCGACGGAAATCACGACGGCGATGCACCGCGCGAGGATGCGCGCGCTGTACTGCCGCATCTTGCACCAGATGCGATGGTCGTGTTCCATGATCTGATTTCACCGCATGTCGAGGCAGGTCTTGCGGTCTTTCGGGACGCCGGATTTGACACATGCCTCATCAATACGATGCAGGTGCTCGGCGTGGCCTGGCGCGGCAAGGTTGATCCGCCGGTTCACATCCAGGATCAAAACGTCCCGAACTTGTTCCTATCGCATCTCGACAAATACCGGCGCGGCTAAGCCTGTCGAGGATAAAGTGCAAGAACATCGGCAGACACTGGCCCGGTGCATCGTTCAAGGGTCAGACAGTTGCCGCCATTTCGCGATCCTCAAGATGATCCCTGGAAAAACGTAACCCGTCGTGCGGGTAACAGTTTTGATACTTGTGCTCGGGGTGGAAAGTGGATACCAGCCATTAAGCATGTCGACATACACATAAGCTAATTTAGCCAAAACCTGTTGGTCTTTGGGAAATACGGCTCATAGTCAGGAATGGCAGCTATGGATATAGCGCATGGCATGATGCCTTGCCGAGCAGATGCGCGAATTCAGTCGTCCTTGCAGGCGTCCTGAACGTGCGAGCGGCTTGCCTGATTTCATTGAACACCACCACTCTGCGCCGCATGCACCCGCATTGCACGGGCCTTCAAGTGCAAGGATTAAGAGCCGAAGATGAATGCCTCCGACGAACTGGCGCGGCTGAATAGCCTTCGCAACCTGCGGCTTCTTGATACCCTGCCCAGCGAAAGTTTTGACCGCATCACGCGGCTTGTCGCCTCCTATTTCAACCTGCCCATCGCCGCCGTCTCCTTGACCGACGTCGACCGCCAGTGGTTCAAGTCGAAAGTTGGGGTGGAGCATGACCGCATTCCGCGCCACAAGGCGCCGTGTGCGGAAGTGGCCGAAACCGGCCGCATGCTGGTGATCCGCGATTTTCACGCGGACAACTATTACGCCGACAGCACCCTCGGCAATGCCGGCATCCGCTTCTACGCAGGCGCGCCGCTCCTGACGCCGGATGGCTATGGGCTGGGCGCGCTCTGTGTGCTGGGCGCCGAGCCGCGCAATATCACCGATGACGAAATGGCCACATTGACGGATCTGGCCGCCATGGTGATGGACCAGATCGAACTGCAGCATGCAGTGGGTCGCATAGAACCCTCGAGCGGCCTGCCGAACCGGTTCCAGTTGCTGAACGACCTCTCCGACCTTGCCCAGCGCAGGCCCGGTGGGCAGCACATCATCAGCCTGCTCGATCTTGCCCAGACGGCGCAGTTCGACAGCCTGTCGCGCGTCATGGGTCCGTCCTATCTCGACAGCCTGATCCGCAGTGTCGCGCGCATCCTGAACACCCATGTCGGCCAGGACTCGACGCCCTATCACGTCGGCCCCACGCAATTTGCGTTTTTTGCACCAGCCGCCACCGACGCCGATCTCTATTCGCAGACCTTGCTGGATATCCTGACGGAAATCGAGCGACAGAGCGATTTCCACATGACGATGACCCCTTCGATCGGCGTCATGACGTTTGATCCGACTGAGATGCAGCCCGAGGACGTGTTGCGGTCGCTGCAGAGCGCCGTGCAGGATGCGCGCGACAGCGATACCGGGATCGGCTGGTTTTCCTCCGCCACCGATATGCGCCACCGCCGCAATTTCCGTCTCCTCCAGGATTTTCCCGTGGCACTCGAAACCGAGGACGAGCTTTTCCTCGTCTTCCAGCCGCGGATGGATCTCGACAGCGGCAGCGTCGAGATTGCCGAAGCGCTGCTGCGCTGGAACCATCCGGTTCTGGGCCCGATCTCCCCGGCGGAATTCATCCCCATCGTCGAGGCTTCCACCTTCGCCCGTGGGCTGAGTGCCTGGGTGATCGATCAGTCCTTGCGCCAGCTTGCCGAATGGAAGGCCCAGGGGCTCGATTTCAAGCTTTCCATCAACCTGTCGGCACTCAATCTGGAAGAACCGGATTTCTTCGAGCGGATGATGGACAAGCTTAAGGACTATGCCGTCGATCCCGCCTGCATCGAGCTGGAACTCACGGAAACAGCCATGATGAAGGAGACCGATCGCGCGCTCGACCTTCTGCAGAGACTGACGGACACGGGCATCCGGCTTGCGATCGATGATTTCGGCACGGGCTATTCAAGCCTTGCCTATATGCAGAAATTGCCGGCCACGATCGTCAAGATCGACCGCTCCTTCATTACCGACATGGCGAAGGGCCATCGCGAACGGGTTCTGGTGCGCTCGATGATCAACCTGTCGCACAGCCTCGGCTACCGGGTGGTGGCGGAAGGCGTTGAATCGGCAGAGGCCTCCGATCTGCTGCAAACGATGGGCTGCGACGAGATCCAGGGCTTCTGGCTGTCGCGCCCGATGCGCGCCGACGCCCTCAAGGACTGGCTGGCGGACCACACTTCCCGTGCGTCCGGCCTCGCCTGACATCTGAGGCCGGGTCAGGCTGCATGGGCCGACCGCCCAAGACAGGCCCCATAGTTGTCGCTTTCGAAACAATCTATTGAGAATTATTGCTCTTCCGAAACGCCGCGCCCTGCCCCATCTTGAGGTCACGGCGCCAGACACGGCGCGTGACTGCCAGGAAAGAACGGCGCAAGCACGGTGATCCTGGAACAGTCCCTATAGTAGCAAATGCTTGGCGTTTCGCGCGAGCAGACGGAGGCTGGCAATGACCCTCATCCACGAAAGCATGAATCGCGGCCATACCGATACCGGCTGGCTGAACAGCTATCACACCTTCTCCTTCGGTGGCTTTCAGGACCCGACCCGCATGGGATACGGCGCTCTGCGGGTCATCAACGAGGACTGGATTGCACCCGGTTCCGGCTTTTCCGAGCACGGCCATGCGGACATGGACATCCTGACGCTGGTTTTGTCCGGAAAGCTCAAGCACAAGGACACGCTGGGCAATCTCGTCACCATTGCGCCTGGAGAAGCACAGCTGATGTATGCCGGAAGCGGTGTGCGCCATTCGGAGATGAATGCCTCCGGCCGGGATTCGGCGCATTTCCTGCAGATCTGGCTCATTCCCAACCTGTTGGGTGGCACGCCGCTCTACCAGCAGGCCGCCCTTCCCGCCGAGCGGGGGGACGGCGGCTGGTCGCTTCTGGCAAGCGGCAGGGCCGGTGACGCGCCGCTGACGCTTCAGTCCGACACGCAGCTCTTCATCGCCAATGCCCGTGATGGCGACCGCACGCCGCTTCCGACGACCGCAGGGCGGCTTGCCTTCCTGCACATCATCGAAGGCGTGGCGATGCTGGAGGGGGAAAGGCTCGCCTCGGGTGATGCTGTCGAGATCGGCGCCGGCCAGTTCGAAGACCTCACCTGGATCACCGACGGGCGCGCCCTGCTGTTTGACATGGCGCGCTGACACAGTGTTGAACCTGCCGCCCGGCTTGTTTTCCGGGCGACAGGTTCAACGCATTCCGATGCGGCACGATGGGCTCAGGCGGCCATCGCCGCCTGCAGATAATCCTCAAGCCCACTGACTTCGTCACGGGTGAGGAACAGACCCTGCTTGGTCCGCCGCCACAGGATATCCTCGGCCGAAACCGCCCATTCCCTATCGATCAGCCAGCGCACTTCGACCTCATAGAGCGTGCCGCCGAAATGGCGACCCAGATCTTCGGCCGTCTTCGCCGAGGACAGCAGGCTGCGGGCATCGGTTCCATAGCAGCGGATCAGCCGCTCGGCATGGCCGCGCGCGAGAAACGGCGCGTGTGACATCAGTTCGGACACCGCCTTTCCGGCACCCGTTACCGGGAAATCGCCACCCGGCAGATGGCTGCCGGCCGTCCACGGCTGGCCCTTGGCACCGATCACTTCGGCAATCTTTTCCAGTGCGTGCTCGGCAAGGCGCCGATAGGTGGTGAGCTTGCCGCCGAAGACGTTCAACAGCGGCGCACCGTCCTCTGGTGCTTCCACCTTCAAAACGTAATCGCGTGTGGCTTCCTGGGCCTTCGAGGCCCCGTCATCAAACAGCGGACGCACCGCCGAATAGCTCCAGACGATATCCGCCGGAAGGATCGGCTCCTTGAAGTAATCGCTTGCGGCATCGCAGAGGTAATGGACCTCCTCCTCGCTGATGCGCACGTCCTTCGGGTCGTCCTTGAAATCGCGGTCGGTGGTGCCGATCAGCGTGAAATCACCCTCATAAGGAATGGCGAAGATGATGCGGTTGTCCGGGTTCTGGAAGAAATAGGCGCGGTCATGGTTGAACTTCTTGCGCACGATGATGTGGCTGCCCTGAACGAGGCGCACATTATGGGCATTGTTGCGGCCCATGGCGCCAGCCAGAACCTGGTCCACCCAGGGGCCGGCGGCATTGACAACCATGCGGGCACGATGCGTTTCGGTTGATCCGTCGCGTGTCGATTTCGTCGTGATCACCCAGTGATCCGCCTCGCGCTGGGCAGACACGACCTTGGCACGGCTGAGAATGGTCGCGCCGCGGATCTGCGCATCGCGGGCATTGAGCACCACCATGCGCGCATCATCGACCCAGCCGTCGGAATATTCAAACGCCCGACGGAACTCCGGCTTCAACGATCGGCCGGCCTCGTCGCGCGCGAGATTGAGCGTCCGTGTTGCCGGCAGCAGTTTTCTGCCGCCCAGATGATCGTAGAGGAACAGACCGAGCCGCACCAGCCAGGCGGGCCGCACCCCTCCCTTCTGGATGGGCAGCACAAAGCGCAGCGGCCAGATGACATGCGGCGCCATGGCCCACAGCACTTCGCGCTCCATCAGGGCCTCGCGCACCAGGCGAAATTCGTAATGTTCGAGGTAGCGCAATCCGCCATGGATCAGTTTCGTCGCACCGGACGAGGTGCCGGAGGCAAAATCATTCATTTCTGCCAGGACCACCGAATAGCCACGGCCGGCCGCGTCACGCGCGATCCCGCAGCCGTTGATCCCGCCACCGATCACGAAAATGTCGAAGAGGGGCGCGCGCGCCATGTTTCATCTCCCTGCGTCATGCTTCAGCGCATTTTGTGAAACGAAATATAATCGATCAGAAACGAAATTCAAATGAAATTGAAACGAAGGCAGGTACCCCCTGCCCTGCCTCCGTCACCCAGGAACCTCTTCCACTCAGCCACAGCGGGAAGCGCAGACAGTAAAATCTACCTTGAAGAGCATTCACTTTGGTGCAATTCTACCAATACGGGTACACTCAATATCAGCTCTCGCGTGCGGTGTTTCTCTCAAGGGTGTGGAGGCGACAATGGGCAGGCATCTTCGGCAGATGGCGCAGCGGATGGCTGACGCTCTTTACAAGCGCAGCATGAGACCGGCAGGGAGGGGACTTCAACGACTTGCGGCAGTCCTGATGATCGCATGCCTTGGCTGGGTGGGCGTCGCGCAGGCCTCGGACCATGCCGATCCAACCAATCTGATGGGGCCGGAAAGCAATATCACCGATCTCATCTTCTTTCCCGAGAACGACCGGCTGATCCTGATCTTCAACGTGCGCCGCTCCTTGAGCACGAAGCCGCCCTATGATCTCTCACCCTATGTCTATGAGGTGAACCTCGATCTCACCACCCCGATTTCCTTCGACAATGCCGCTGATGTCGCCCGATACGGCGGCACGGTGAAGGAGCCGTCAAAGCTTCATGCCGATGCCAAGGTGCGCATCCGGCTCAATAATGACGCAGGCCTTGATCGGATCGAATACGAGGGACTGCAGAACACGGCAGATATCGTAACCAGTTTCGGCGTCCGTGACGATCCGTTCAACTTTCCCCGCTTCTACGGCGTCAACGCCATCACCATGGCATTGAGCATTCCGCGCAATGCTTTCCCGGCCGGCCAGAAGGATTTTATCCTGTGGGGCACGACGGCGAAGGACGGCCAGCAGATAGACCATGTCGGCCGCTCCATCCGCACGCAACTGCCGCGCTTTGGCTTTCTCAATACGGTTGCCGCCAATGAGCAGGTGCCGGCGCTTCTCAAGCAATCGACCCGCACGAACGACATCTACAATTTCCTCAAGGGAAATACCGAGTGGTGGTCGAGAGCGCTCGCCGAACTGATGGAGACGTCGTTTCTCCTGCGCAAGTACGACAACCAGCCCGACGTGATGATCTACAGCGACCGCTTCCCCGTCGGCTATCCGAACGGCCGGCGCATCAGCGATGACGTGGTGGCGCAGACCTGCGCTGCGGGTGATTGCCTGCTGATGGACATTTCCTTCATCGAGGGCGGCTTTCCCCGGTCCACTAAAAATGACAAGGAATTCCTGCCGCAGTTTCCCTATCTCGCCGAGCCGTGGCCGGATAAGCCACCGGCCCCGCCGCCCACCCGTTCGCTCACGCCCTATATCGTTGCAGCCGTTATCGTGCTGCTGCTGGTGTCCTGGGGTCTGGTGCAGGGACTGCGCATCCTCCTGCGCCACCTCTGGCGGGTCATCCGGAACGTCTATGCGCTGGCCACGACGTAGGACGGCAAAAGCGAGCTGGCCGCTGCGGTGGCCAGCACTCTCCCTTGCAACGATCCTCCTTCTTTCACGACCTGCCGCTGCCCATGATTTCTGGATCGAGCCCTCGAGCTTCACCCCCGGCGCCGGGGCAGCCGTGGCCCTCGATCTGAAGGTCGGCGAGGAATTCGTCGGCGATTCCGTGCCGCGCCGGGCGCAGGCGATCGATGTGTTTACCCTGCAGTCCGGAACGGACGCCCCGCGCCCGGTCTCGGGCGCCGACGGCCTGACGCCGGCAGGCATGACCGCGGTCGGGGGCGAAGGCACCGCGCTTATTGCCTATAGCGGCGAAGGCGGCACTGTGAGCCTGCCTGCCGATCGCTTCGAACGCTATCTTGAAAGCCATGGCCTGGAATGGGTGATCCGCGAGCGGGCGTTACGCCATGAAAGCCTGGAGCCGGGGCGGGAGAATTTTTATCGCCATGCAAAGGCGCTGCTCGGCGGAATGGTGGCCGATCCGATGCTCGCCAGCAAGGCCCTTGGCCAGAGGCTCGAAATCCTGGTCGATGGCGATCCGACGCAGGACGCGGCACCGATCCTCACGGGTCGGGTGCTCTGGCGCGCTGAACCTCTGGCGGGCGGGCTTTTGATTGCGCGCAGAAAGGACGATCCGCGTCACCCGCTCACGGTAAGAACCGGGAGCGACGGACGGTTTTCGCTGCAGATCCAAAACGGCGGCATCTGGCTGCTGCAGATCGTCTGGATGGAACGCGCCGGCTGGTTCGCCCATGAGGACTGGCAAAGCCATTGGTCATCCCTCACACTCCAGAGACCACAGCCATGACGACGTGCCGGGTCCGCGCGCTCATCGTACTGCTCCTCCTGCTGCTGCCTTTGCCGTTCATAGCTGTGACGACAGCCGCGGCGCATGATATCGGCGACAGCCGCGTCATCATCGCGCATGACGCCGTCTCCTGGACGGCGCTGTTCACGACCGCGCCGACAGCCCTCATCAACCGGCTGGAACTTCTGGCCGACCGACCGCCCAGCCGGGATCTCGACGAGCCGAAGGCACGTTCCCTTCTCACAGCGTTTCAAGCCGAACTGCCCGCCCATTTCCACATCGCCATCGATGGAGCGCCGGTGCCTATCACGGTCGGGATCGAGCGTCTCGAGTTCCCGACGGACGTTTTGCGGCCGGCGGTGCTTGTCCTCAAGGTGGCAGGGGCGATGCCGGAGAATGCCACGTCCATGACCTGGCAATTCGATCTGTTGAAGAGCCGCTATGCGCTGCAGCTCGCCGGCCGCAGCTACTGGCTGGAGGGCGACGAGGCAAGCCCGCCTCTGCCGTTTCACCCCGGTCCGTCAGAAACGCTGCCAAGGCTTGTCGTAGACTATCTCCAGCTTGGCTTTACCCATATCCTGCCCGGCGGGCCGGATCATGTGCTGTTCGTGACCGGGCTCGTTCTTCTATCGACGCGCCTGCGCCCCCTCATCACGCAGATCACCGCCTTCACCGTGGCCCATTGCCTGACGCTGCTGCTTGCGCTGCAAGGGGTGATTGCCCTGCCGGGTTCTGTGGTGGAGCCGCTGATTGCGCTGTCGATCAGCTATGTCGCCGCCGAGAACATTCTGGTGCGGCAGATGACGCCATGGCGGCCGCTGCTGGTCTTCGGCTTCGGGCTGATGCACGGGCTGGGTTTTGCCGGCGTGCTGACGGAGCTGGGGCTTCCGGCCAATTACCGTCTCGCCGCCGTGATCGCCTTCAATCTCGGCGTCGAGGCGGGCCAGCTAGCCGTCGTCGGCCTCCTCTTCGGCCTTGTCCTCTTCTGGTGGAAGGACAAGCCGTGGTACCGTAACCGCATCGTCCAGCCGCTCTCGGCCGCAATCGCGCTTGTCGGTTTCACCTGGACGGCAACCCGCATCCTTGGCTTCTGAAGGAGAACGCGCAAGACCAGCCCTGTCATTCGGCAGCCGCTGCCTCGCCCGCCGCCGGTCGCCACGGCACCACAGTGCCGGCGGCCGCCTGGCATTGGCGCGAAAAGGCGCTCAAAAGTGCTTCCAGGTCACTGCCCGGCACGGTCTTGGCGAGATCGCAGAGCAGTTGGTCGACAATCTCGAAGCCCAGCGAACGATAGCTTTCGAACTGCGACTCATCGAACCACTGATCCGCGGTCGGATCGTGCGGAAAGGTCTCGTCCTCGTTGGCATAGGCCCGGATACCGGCCTCTTCCGTGCCATGATAGCTCGGCTTGATATAGAGGATGTAGCCATCCTCGCCTGCCCCGTCGGCATCGGCATAATGAATGTGCCCGATGGTGCAGTAGGGCGCAGAGCTTGCCTTTTCGCCGGCGCGGATGCGCGGCCGCAACTGGTCGAGATAGGGGAAGGAAACGGACACGCCGAGGTCGATCTGGATCTTGCGCACCGCATTGCCGAGATCGGCAAAGGTGAAATCGGGATCGCAGCCGGCATCCGACAGCACGATCAACCGGCAGCGTCGGCGAACCATCTCGTAAAGGCCAAGGTTCTCGAAATGCCCACCATCGGAGAGATTGATATAGGCGCGGTCGGACGTCGTGCGCCCGAACGCTTCATCGAACCAGGGCACGATGGCCTGACGGGGACCGCTAAGCTGCCAGGTGTTTCTGCCCGGCTTGCCCGGGTTTCCGAGCCACCAGCCGAGACGGATGTTGAACAGTGCAAAGAGAAGCGTGACGGACGGGGCGGAATTATAGCCCATGTTGGGATTGGCGGCGGCGCCTGAGACGGCCATCGCCGTTCCGAGCGAAATCCCCTGCTTGCCGCCATAGCTGTTCGCCGGCCGATAGGCGCCGGCATAACGGCCGGTATGACCTGCCCAACGCGGGCACGGGTCGAGATCGGCGGCACCGGCATGGCGCGGTGTCACGACGAACGAGATTGCCTTGCGCTGCTGCCAGGCCTTGTTGCTGGTGGACACGACGTTCAGCGTGCAGTTGACCACGTGGAAGAGGCGCGAAACACCGGGCTCATTCGCCGCTTTCGCCTGCGGCCAGATTTGATGCATGGGCGGATTGTCGTCCATATCAAAGCCGGTAAACGGGTTCGGCTTGCGGGTTTTGTGAGTGGCACCGAGGTAGGCCCGAACCAGCCGGTTGCGATAGAGATCATGCAACGAAAAACGGTTGATGTTGACGCTGCGCGAGACGACAGCGGCAAGCACCCCGAGCACGGCTCCCCCCAGAAGGAGCCTCTTCAGCACTTCGACCTCTGCGACCGGCGGCTCCAGCTTGATACCGAACAGCAGCGTATCGAGTTCCGTCCCATCGGCACTGACCGTGACAGGCGCCTGGGTGGCATTGGCGAGAAGCAGATCCAGCAGCGATGCCCCCAAAAGAGCGTAGTCAAGCACGCCCGAGAGAACGATCAGCAGCAGAGCAAGAAACACCTGGCCGCCGGCGAGCTGGAGAAATTTCCTGACCCGTGCCAGCGATCCGGCCACGACCCCGCGTTCGCCGCCGCCCCCATCGCCTTCGCCGCTGCTGACAAGGGCAAAGCCTGCCGTTGCAGCAAGACCGCCACCGGTCAGCGAGCGGTAGACATAGCCCGTATCGTTCAACAAGGCGTCCATCAGGCGCGAGCCGAGCACCCCCAGCACGACTGCTGCCGTCCAGCAGACACCGGCCGCTACAAAAAGGCCGGCGGCACGCGCGAGCCATTCCCGCTGTGCATCCGACCGGGTTTCGCTACTGGTAGCGGCCACATAAATGGTCTCGGCAGTGATCTGCGCCATCAGCAGCCAGGGCGGACCGAACACGACAAGCGCCAGAAGTCTGGCCGGCGCATAGGCGATATTCACCACCAGCATCAGGCCGACGAGCACGGAGCCACTCCAGACGAGGCCCGCCACCACCCAGCGGGCAAGCCTCAGCCAGGGATCGTGCAGCGGCCCGATATGTGAACGAAAGGACAGGAGGAAGCTTGCGGCAAACATGGCCGCCCCGAAAACGAGGACAAGCGGGACTGACGGCGCCGCGGCATCCCAGCCGATGGGCAGAATGGCCCAGGTGGTCAGTAAGGCGCCACCGAATGCGGCAGCCAGCAGATCATACCTGACGAAACGAACCTGATCGCCACCGCGGCCATCGCTGCGGGAATAGTTGGTGAGCGTGTAGCGCTGACCGACCAGCAGCAGCAGCACCCCGCCACCGAACAGTGCCCATCGCGCGGCCTGTAGATCCGCCAAAGGGCCTGTTGCGCCGATCGAGGCGATGCTTACCAGCACAATTTTCAGCGCCAGAAGCGCTGTCGCCAGGGCCGAAATGACCAGAAGCCAGATCAACACAAGATTGCGCACGACGATGGAGGCGGCTGTCCAGGTGTCGACAGATGTCAGCCCCACCTGCGGCGTCAGATAATTGCTGTCGCGGCGCAGATCACGGATGGGTGCCGGCTCGACATCCGGCCTTTCCGGCCGCGCCGTCAATTGCCGCTGGACATCGACAAAGCTTTCGCGGCTGAGCCAGGCCGACAGCCAGCTGCCGATATAGCCTCCGCCCGACACGGTGGAGAGATAGCGAAACCGCCCGAGCAGGGCATCCTGCGGCTCTGCCGGTTCGTTTGCCGATCGTCGCGGATGGATGGCCAGCGCCTGGATGACGCCGAGCGCAAAGGTTGCGCTGCGGATACCGCCGCCGGAGATGCAGAGCGCCGACCGGTTCAGCCGGTTCAGCCGGCGGTTCAGCGCCACGCCGTGCACGTCATGAGGTATGACCTCGCCTTCGATCTCGAACGCCTCCTGCCGCAGCAGAGCTTCCGTGTCGGTCGGCATTCCCAGGAAGTCTTCGTCCATCACATCCCCCTTTCGGTTTTGCGATCCCTCAGGCGCGGCCGGATTGTTGCAGGATCACCTCTGCTGCCTTTTCGCCGATCATGTAGACGGCACTCACGATGAAGAAGCCGGGAATGCGGGGAAACACGCTCGCATCCACCACCCGCAGGCCGCGCACGCCATGCACGGTAAAATCGCTCGCCAGCACGCCGAACCGGTCGCGCGGGCCGATCGGGCAGGTGCAGGAGGCATGATGCCCCCAGGCATTGTCGCGCACGAACTGTGCCAGTGCCTCGTCGCTCTGCACCTGCTCCCCCGGCAGATGCTCCTTGACGATGAGGCCGAGCTTCTTCAGCGGCGCCGTCATGGTGCGCACGAACTTGATACCGGCAACGACGGAATCGAGATCGGCACCGTTCTGATCATTGCCTTCCTCGAAATAATGAAAGTCGATCTGCGGCCGGTCGCGCGGATCGCTTGAGCGCAACGTCACGGTGCCGGCGGTATTGACCGTATGCGCCTTGAGGATTGCCCAGGTGAGATAATTGAGGTGAGCGGGAAACAGCGCCGAATAGCCGGGGAAATAACCGCGAAACAGGCCAAGCAGCCCGAAGCAGAAGAGATCCGGCAGCGGTCGTTCCGGTAGTGAGCGCTTGATGACGGCAATGACGGCACCGTTCGTCGTATAGACACCGTCGCGTCGGTTTGCCCACGCCTGATACTGCGGATCGCCGGCGGCGAATTTCGCCCCCTTCAGAACCTCCCAGTCGGTATTCATCTCGTTGACGACGCCGACCTCGTAACGATCCTGCATGTTACGGCCGACACCCGGCAGGTCGACGCGCACCTTGATGCCGTGTTCTTCCAGATGAGCCTTCGGACCGATGCCCGAGAGCATCAGCAGTTGCGGCGTGTTGAAGGCCCCGCCCGACAGGATGACCTCGCGCGAGCACAGGATCTCGCGCCGCTCAGGCTCGACCACGGCTGGATTATAGGCGGCGCGGTAAAGCCGTTCGCCCTGCATCACCTCGACACCGATCGCCTGGTTGCGGGCGTCAAACAGCACGCGGGTCACCAGCGTATCGAGAAGCACCGTCAGCCGGTCGGGATAGCGCGCCTGAACCTCCAGAACGCGCTCGCGCGTACCCAGCCGCTGGTGGTTGTGGTTGGAGAGCGGCGGATAACGGATACCGGTGGCGTTCTGGCGCACAAGGCGCCAATCATTGGGATCGCCTTGGCCCTGGACAGTCCAGTCGAACCCCTCCTCCCGGTTGGGCTGGGCTTTGCCCGCCTTGACGGCGCTGTCGAGGATGGTGGTAACCAGTTCCCTGTCGCCAAGCGCCTGCAGCGGAATGGCCTTTTCGGTGCGAAGCCAGCCCTTCCAGCCGTGACGCGTCGGATTGATGCCGAGCTTTGCCAGCCAGCGATAGAGGAAGAAGCGATGGTGGCAGTTTTCCATGCGCTCGAAGATTTTGCGCATGTTCTCATGGTTCCAGCTGTCGTCGCCGGTGAGTTCGGCTATGGCGTCCCAATCGTCATTGTGCGGATAGACGAAGATCTGCGCATTGTGCGCGGTACAGCCGCCGAGCGTTCCGGCCCGCGGATAAAGCACGCCATCCTCTTCGGCGACGAATTTCGGATCGCGCTCCTGCAGCTTTCGGCTGGAATAATGCCGCACGAAGAAATCCCACCGCATGGCGGTGTTTTCGGACGCGAAGGGATGCATGACAGGGACATCATAATCATCCGGCAGGCGGTTTTCCCCCGGATAGGCCGGATCGCCGCCTTTCAGCGTCCGCGGATCGCCGCCCGCCTCGATCAGCAGAACCGTCGCGCCGGCTTCCGCAAGCCTTGCCGCCAGCGTTCCGCCGCCGGCACCGGATCCCACGACGATATATTCGAAATCCTTACCCTTATGGCTGGTGACATTTTCCATAGCCATCGACCCGTCCCCCAAATTTGCCTGGAAAAGGAAAAAGGGCGGGGCTGTGACACCCCGCCCCCGCTCAGAAGGTCTTCAGGAAGGCGATCAGCGCTTCCTTGTCGGCATCGCTCAGACCTTGCGGAGCCGGTACGCCTGCAAGGCTCGGCACCTTGTCGCTGCCGAAATAGTGGCCGCGATTGACTTCGAAGTCGGCGCATTTGCTCAGCGCCAGAAGCGGGTCCTTGAGATTTGCAAACACCTTGATCGCGTCCGCGTCGCTCGCATTGGCACCCAGTTCCTTCAAGTCCTTCTTGATCTTCAGGAGAAGCGAGACGAGCTTCACGTCCTGGTCAAGGTTCTGGATCTTGCTCGCCTGATCCAGGCGCAGTTCGAGGTTGGACAGGATATTGACCGGCGTGCCCTTCGGAACTGGTCCGATCTTGACGCCGCCATCGCCGAACAGCCATGGCAGGTAGCGCTCCAGAGGCCCGACGAGCTTGGCAAGACCTTCCGGCAGATAGCCGGCCGGCACTTCCAGGTAGGAGGTCGTATCGGTGCGGTAGATCTCGCCCACGCCCTTGGCGCCAAGGACCGGATCCTTCTTGCGCGTTTCGGGCCACAGCATCTGGCGAATGCCGGCCTCGAAGGCCTTGACGCGATACTCCACGCTCGGATTGGGACTGTCATAGCCCATGTCGTCGCCGACGCTGTTGTTGAGCAGATAGGGCGCCGTCGACCAGAGGCTCGCCAGGTTTGCCGGTCGCGAATAGCCGCGACCGCCAGCCGGCATGGCATAATCCTTCGCCTCGCCGGTGAACGGATCCTTGATCTTGATCGTGCCGACGGAGGGCAGGTCCTTGTAGGACTGGGAGGTGAAATTATCCCAGATATTGCCGCCAATGCCGTTGGTCGCCAGCGGCGAGCAGGCATTGGTTTCCAGAAGCGTCACCGGCACGCGCATTTCCGTCGACAGATAATTGCCGTCGAGGAAATCGGGGCGAAGTGCGATCTCCACCATGGCCTTCTTGTAGGCCGGCGTCTGGACATAGCCCCAGTAGGCGTTCCAGCGCTTAATATAGTCCGGCCCGACACTGTCGCGCGGATCGACGCCTGCCGGGAAGTCCGGCTGCTTGGCCGAATGGCAGGCCGCGCAGTTTTCGGCAAAGACCGTCTTGCCGCGGGTCAGCGTTGCCTCATTTGCCGTCAGGAACTGCTGGCCGGACGGGGCATCCTTCAGGTGGTGCGGCGCACCGATGGATGTGTTCAGGAAGAACTGCGCAACGAACGGCGTCTGCTCTTCGGTGGCCTGCCAGTAGACGGAATTCTTGCGACCATCCTCGATGCGGATGGGGCTTACCGATTTGCCACCGACAAGCGGATTGAAGTGCAACAGCCATTCCTCGCTGAACAGGCCGATATTGATATAGACGCGGTTGAGCGCACCGAGCACGCCGACGGAATCGGCACCGTCCTTCAGCACATGCGGCGTCCAGACGGTGTCCGGCGCCTTGTAGGTGGCAGCAAAGGCCTCATAGCCCGGGAAATCCTTGAACTGCTTGTTGTCGAGCCCGCCACCACCAAGCTTTTCCTTGCCGAGCCGAAGCCCAAGCTCCACGCGTTCCTTGGTCTGGTAGACCGCATTCATCGTGCGCGGATTGTTGATATAGTCGGTGGAGACCAGCGAGGTATCGAGCGTTCCGGGTTTTGCGGTGTGCACGAGCTGGAAGATGAAGTTCTTCTGGTTGGCATCCCAGGAGAAGATACGGTCGATCCAGAAGAACTGCGCGCCGACGACCGAGGAAAGGTTTTCCCATTTCGGATTGTTGGGATCGGCCGGCGAATTGGTGGGATCCGGGCCGACGTGGCAGAAGCCGCAGCCCATGCCGACGCGGTAAGGACGCACGAGGTCCTTGCGGTTGTAGTAGCTCGGATCCTTGTAATAGCGCTCGGCGTCCCAGTCCTTGGCGGCCTTCTCGTCAAAGGCGGGGTTGGGAAACAGCCGCAGACCGACGATGCCCGTCGGCTCGCCGTAATAGGACCCGACCGGCAGAACCTTGCCGGTCTTCGGATCTTTCGTCTTGCCGCGCCCGCCAATGGCCACGCCCTTGTATTTATCGGCATTGGCAAAGGGATCGGCGGCGCATTTGTCGTCCCGCACATCAAGCCACAGGCCGAAATGGTCGGGATCGGGCTTTGTCGGCTTGGCAAAGCAGGGTTCGTTGACGAGCCCGAGATAGCTCCAGCGGTTGTCGTGCGATGCCTTGAGGCCGGGATAGCTGGAAATCGTCTTCAGGAGGTCGAAGCTGCCGAAGGAGGAATTGGTGAGCCCGTCCCACAACCGGTCATTGCCGCCGGTCCAGACGATCCAGTTGTTGCGGCCCTTCACCTCGGCGGCAGAGAGTTTTACGCCCTTATAGCCGCCGTCCATGTCGGCGAAGAAATCCTCATCTGCCGCCGGGAAGGACTTGAGGTCCCGGCCGGCGAGCATCGCCTCGTCCTTCACCTGGCCGGGCTTCGGTCCACCGCCACCGGTCAGAAGAGATACCGCGACGGCAAGCCCTGCCACCACAACGACCACACCGGCGGTCCACCACACCCATTTGCGCTTCGCCATTTCCGCCCCCTTGAACACCTTAAAGGTGTATCGACCGCAAAAGCCCCAATAGGTAGAGTTAATGCTCGTTCAAGTGGATTGGCAATCGGTTTTTCATTTAAAGGTAGTATTTTTTGAATAACACGCGCAGAAAGAGCGCGTCTGGAAGACTGCGTGTCGCGCAGGACTGTCAAAAGCCAGTAAAAGTCAGGGGAGAAGCCGTTCTTGTCTCACGGGATCGCTTGTCGATGCCGCAGATGCCCAAGGATGACAGGCACGGAAGCGCAACCGCGAGGCGCGGTGCTTGGGTCAGAGAAGTGGCAGGACAGGCGCAAAGCGCAGCACATCCCGGCCGTGAGCCGGATGCACTGCCGGAAGAACAGGCAGCCTTGGGGCCGAGATCAGATGCGAATGTTGCGCGCCCGCAGCATCGGCTGGATATGGACGACCGAGCCGGTGTCGATCGAGGCATTGGCGGCAATGCCGGTCAGAATGGACCAGGCGCCGGCCACATGATCGGAGGCACGGCCATAGCGGTCGGGCTCCATCCCCTCCGGATTGAAGATATAGCCGAGCATGACCGGATCGGCCCCGCCATGCGACCCTTGCGCCTTCGGCACGTCGAGGAGCCTCGGCCGCTCGCCGGCAAGATGCAGTTCCGTGGTAATGGCCTCCTCATCGGCATGATCGCGCACGCCGCCAAACACGCCATGCACCTCCACATGCCGGTGGGTGATTTCGCCCTTGGTGCCCTGAAACTTGATCTCCAGACCCTCCCAGGGTGAATAGGCCGTCAGCGTGTAATTGGCGGTGACGCCCGAGGCATAGCGGATATGGGCCTGCATCGTATCCTCGATGCCGATCTCCTCATCGAACACACAAAGGTCGCGGAAATAACCGTCCTCGTGCTCGGCCTCCAGATAGAGTGCGCGCAGATTCTCGTCGGCGGCAAGATCCAGACGAACCGGACAGGCATCCGCGACCGGACAGAGGGCGCAGCGCGGTCCCCGGTCCTGCAACCCCATTTCGACGGCCGTTTCCGGCCTGTAGAAGACGCGCCGCCCCGAGGCCAGAACCTCCGTCGGCACCGTGCCCAGCCACCAGTTCAGAAGATCGAAATGGTGGGTGGATTTATGCACGAGAAGGCCGCCCGAATTTTCCTTCTGGCGATGCCAGCGGCGAAAATAATCAGCGCCATGCACGCGGTCGAGATGCCAGCGGAAATCCACGGCCGTCACCGTGCCGATGACGCCCGACGAGATCAGTTCCTTGATCTGCGTGCGGGCCGGCGAATAGCGGTAATTGAAGGTGACCTTCACCTGGCGGCCGGTGCGCGCCTGCGCATCGACGATCATCTTCAGCCGCGACAGATCAATCGTCAGCGGCTTTTCGCAGATCACGTCGCATCCGGCTTCGAAGGCGCGCACGATGTAATCGGCATGCAGGAAATCGGGCGTTGCCACGACCACGGTATCCGGCCGCTGCTCTGCGATCAGCCGGTCGAAATCGCCCGCCAGATAGGTTGCGACACCGTTGGTGCCCGGTTTCGACACGGCCTTTGCCGCTTCGCTGAGGCGATGCGGGTTGCTGTCGCAGAGCGCCACGATCTCATGCCGGTCGGCGTAATCCTCGGTTACCGCATCGCGAAACATCTGATGGCGGGAGCCACATCCAACAATTGCTATCTTCAAAACCGTCTCTACCTCGTCTCATCAGCGGTTGCGTCCGGGAGGGACGCCCGCTCTTCCTGCCGTCGGTTCAGTGCGTGCCGGACACGCCCTGCTGTGCAAAGGCTGAAGCTTGCGGCTCGACCCGCTCTCCGCTCGCATCGAAATAATGGAGGTCGGCCATGTCAAAACCAATCGGGACGGTCTGCCCGGCACGATAGGCGGCCTGGCCGCCCGCCGTTGCCAGCAGGATCTGCCCGCTCGACAGCGCAATGTGCAACAGCGTCTCGTTGCCGAGATATTCGACAAGTCGGATCACGCCCTCGCCTACCACGTCGCCGGCGCCGATGCGCAGCGACCCCGGCCGCACGCAGAGCGTCAGGGCGCTATCCGTGGTCGGCAGCTGCGGCAGTGAAAAATCGCCCAAGCCCTCGACATTTGCCGTGCGCCCGCCTGCCGTCACCTTTGCCTCCAGCTTGTTGATTTTCGGCGATCCAATGAAACCGGCGACAAAGAGGTTCTGCGGGCGCGTATAAAGCTCCTGCGGGGTGCCGACCTGCTCGATCTTGCCGGATCGCAGGACGACGATGCGGCTTGCCATGGTCATGGCTTCCACCTGGTCATGCGTCACATAGATCATCGTGGTGCCGAGGCGGGCATAGAGCGAGGCAAGTTCGGCGCGCATCTGCACACGCAGTTCCGCATCGAGATTGGACAGCGGCTCGTCGAACAGGAAGAGCTTTGGCTCGCGCACGATCGCCCGGCCGATGGCAACGCGCTGCTTCTGGCCACCCGACAGCTGGCGCGGCTTGCGGTCCATCAGCGGCTCGATCTGCAGGATACGGGCGGCATCCGCCACCCGGCGCTCCACTTCGGCGCGCGGCATGCGGAAGTTCTGCAGGCCGAAGGCGAGGTTTTTGCGCACGGTCATGTGCGGATAGAGCGCGTAGCTCTGGAACACCATCGAAAGCTCGCGCTTGGACGCTGGCAGGTCGTTCACTACCTGGGCGCCGATGGCAACCGTTCCGTCGGTGATATCCTCAAGCCCGGCGATCATGCGCAAAAGTGTCGACTTGCCGCAGCCGGAGGGGCCGACGAGCACCAGAAATTCGCCGTCGTGGATATCGAGATTGAGGCCCTTGATGATCTGCAGGGCGCCGTAGCTCTTGCCGACATTGCGCAGTGTCAAACCCGCCATTTTGCTTTCCTTGTTTCCTGTACGGCGCTTATTTCATTCCGGACGTGGCAATGCCGCGGACGATGAATTTCTGGAAAAGGACGAAGAAGAGAACGACCGGCACCAGCGAGAGCACCGACATGGCAAACATCTGGCCATAGGCGGACTGCCCCTCCTGATCGAGAAAGAGGCGAAGGGCGAGCGGCACCGTGTAGCTCTTGATGTCGTTCAGATAGATGAGCGGCGCCAGAAAATCCTCCCAGACCCAGATCATCGAGAAGATGGCGGCCGTTCCCATGGCCGGCAGCGACAGGGGCAGGATCACGGCCCAGTAGATCTTGAAGGGCGAGCAGCCGTCGATCATCGCCGCCTCGTCCAGTTCGCGCGGAAGCTGGCGGAAGAACTGCACCATCAGGAAGATGAAGAAGGTATCGGAGGCCAGGAAACGCGGCACCACCAGCGGAAGGTAGGTATCCACCCAGCCCAGCTGCAGAAACTGCACATATTGCGGGATGAGCACCACGTGATACGGGATCATCAGCGTCATCATCATCAGCGCGAAGAAGAAGTTGCGGCCGGTGAACCGCAGGCGCGCGAACGCATAGGCTGCAAAGGAGCAGGAAATCAGGTTGCCGATGACCGAGAGGACCGTGACGATGGCCGAATTGACATAAAACACCGAAAAGGATTGCGGCAGCGCATGCCAGCCGGCGCTGTAATTGTCGAATTTGAACGTCGAGGGCCAAAGGTCGAGATTGCCGAAAATCTCGTTCTCCGGCTTCAGCGAGGCCGACAAAAGCCAGACCAGCGGATAGAGCATGATGAAGGACACGCCGATCAGAAAGGCGTGCTTCAGGAGGCGGGCATTCCGATCGCGCTTCTTGCGCTGGAGCATGAAGGCATGCGCAAGGCGGGTGGCCTCGTCCAGTTCCATCGCGGCTTCAAGGTCAGTCACGCTCGTTTTCATAATGCACCCAGTATTTCGAGGTGAAGAAAGCGATCGCCGTGAAGATCGCGATGATGATCAGGAGCACCCAGGCAAGTGCCGAGGCATAGCCCATGCGGAAGAACTTGAAGGCTTCGTTGAACAGATAAACCGTGTAGAACAGCAGGCTGTCGGCCGGCGCGCCGCTGCCGTTCGAAATGATGAAGGCGCTTGAAAACGTCTTGAAGGCCTCGATGGTCTGCAGCACCAGGTTGAAGAAGATGACGGGGGCGAGAAGCGGCAGCGTGATGCGGGTGAACTGGCGCCAGGGCGGCGTTCCGTCGATTTCGGCGGCCTCGTAAAGATCGCGGGGAATGCCGCGAAGACCGGCGAGAAAGATCAGCATCGGCGAGCCGAATTGCCACATGGCAAGGATCACCAGCGTATAGAGCGAGGTGTCCGGATTGGTCAGCCAGTTCGGCCCGGATACACCTAAATAGCCGAGTGTCTGGTTGACGACGCCGTTTGCATCGAAAAGCTGGCGCCAGAGGATGGCAATGGCGATCGAGGCACCGAGCAGCGAGGGCAGATAGAAGATCGCCCGGTAAAACCCGATGCTGCGCAGGCCCTTGTCGAGCAGCATCGCCACGCCAAGCGCCATGATCAGCCGCGCCGGAACGGCCAGCACCACGTAATGGAACGTCACCTCCAGCGCCTTCCAGAAGCGGCGGTCGCGGGTGAACATGTAGGTGTAGTTGTCAAAGCCTATCCAGCGCGGCGCATTCACCATGTCGTATCGGGTAAACGACAGGTAGAGCGAGGCCAGGATCGGCCCGAGCGCCAGCAGGAAAAACCCGATGAACCAGGGCATGAGGAACAGGTATCCGGGGGCATTGCGGGCAATGAAACGTTTCATGGCGGTGCCTTTGCAAGCGTTGCCGATATCTGCAGGCACTGAAAAATGGCCTTGCCGGCAGATGCCGATCGGTTTCAGCGGGCGCGCGCGACGATGGACGCGGGCGCCAGGCTCAGCTTTCCAGAAAGGCAGCGCTCATCCATCCGAAAGCACGCGGTGCTGTTGCCCCCGGCAGCCCTTGCCCGACGGGTTTCTGACCGTTGCAGCGCGCCACGTCGGTCGGCCGGGCCCGACAGGGCACCCTCTGCCGCTGGAACGTGCGAAAAATGTCCTTGTGTGACCCATGCCATGACACCCTCCTCCTTCGTCCGGCCTCTTCATGCCGGCAATCTTGTTCCCGAAGGCCTCCACTCCTTCGGTCTTCGCCCGGCCCCGGGGGCCGAACGGCAGGCTTGCGGCTGTCGCCCGGCCTCAATCGGGTGCCGGATCTCCTGACAGGATCTCCGGGACAGACAACTTGAGGCGCACCCTGACCGTCCGATCACTCAAGCGGCAGGGCCAGCTGCGGCCTATGACAAGTCATATAATCATCATATGACTTGCGCAAGTCTCCGAACGAAGCGAGACGCGTTACGCCGTTCCGCCACCCTTTGGGCGCAGCGCGCGGGCAATGGCGCGGTAGCGTTCCTGCGAGCCTTCCAGGTGCCGGCGCATCGCCGCGCGGGCCGCCTCGGGCTCTTGCGCCGAGATTGCATCGGCAATTCGCGCGTGCTCCTCCACCACCTGCCCCAGATAGGCCTCGCTATGCGAGGAGGCGAGGTTGGGCAGATTGGCACGCGGAATGGCGGCAAGGCCGAAGCGCACCATGGCATTGACATAGAAACTGTTGTTGGTGGCGCGGGCGATGGCGAGGTGGAAATCGTAATCCGCCTGCGAGGCGGATGCCTTGGCCGCCACCAGATCCGCCATCTCGTCATTGCTGGCCCGGATCTCGAACTCCTGCGCCGACGAGCGGCGCACGGCCGCAAGTGCTGCGCTTTCCGTCTCGATCCCGACGCGAAGTTCCAGCATTTCCAGTGTCTTTGGAATGGACCCCTGGTCTTCCGGGCTCAGAAACGGCTCGTTGCCGGGCGCCGCGTCGCAGACGAAAACGCCGCGCCCCTGCTCCGCCTTGATGAGACCCGCCGCCCGCAACTCGGCCAGCGCCTCGCGGATCACGGTGCGGCTCACGCCAAACCGTTCAATCAGCCCAGGCTCGGTCGGCAGTTGCGCGCCGGCGGCCAGACGCCCGTCGGCAATATCGAGGCGCAGCTGCGCGATCACGGCTTCGGCAAGCCGTGCCTTGCGCGGTTCCTCTTTCGCCAATGGCATCTTGTCCATACCGCCCCCCGACACCCCGTCTTGCGGTTTCCGATCGCCAAAATTCATATTATGAATTTATTTTCACCTTTAAACACGCCGAAACGCGCCAGCGCAAGTCCTGTCGCGCCGAGCGACATCAAAGCGTGCCGGTCTGCGCGCCTTGAGGCTCAGACGGGATGAGCAAAATTGACGCATTGCCGGTTGGCGGGACGGCGTGTAAGCCTGTGTTCCAGGGAAGGCGCGAAGAGGCAAGCGACGACAGGCATGACGAGGTCTATTTCCATGGCTGGGATGGTGCGCATCATGTGTGCGCTTGCCTTGCTGTGCCTCGGCCTTGTCCACAAGCCTCCCGTCATTGCGACGGCGGGGATCCCGCTGACAGAGATCGCCGCCTATGTGCTGCCGGATGGCACGCTGCCCGTCCTTTGCGTCACCAGTCACGACGACGGCAAGGCGCATCCTCATGATGAGGGTCGCAGCACCGGCTGCGAGGCCTGCCGCCTCAATGCCTCCGTCATCCTGCCGGCCCCTGCCCTCGTTGCGTTCGCAACGGTTGAGCGTGTGCGCAATACCGTTCTGCCAAAGCGCTCCGAAGCACATTACCGGCAGTTGTTTCCGCCCAACACCGGCCCCCGCGCCCCGCCTTCCGGCCTGATTGCCTGAAACCCTCGCGCCCTTGTCGGGCTGCGGGATCCTTCAGCCAGCGCCGGCTCAACACTGCCCCCTGCGGCATCCCGGCGCGCAGTTCGGATATCTCCCATGTTCCACTTCTTCCTGCCCTGTGCTCCGGAGCAGCCCCTCGCTGCGACGCTGCGTTCACGCGTGGCCTTTGTCGCGATCCCCAGCTGCAAGGCGGCTTCGCGATGAGCACCGTGACCCACACGATCGACGCAAAACCGGCCGCCGGCTTCCAGCGCCGCTTCTACATCACCGCCTGGCGCTGGCATTTCTACGCGGGGCTTTACGTCGCCCCTTTCCTTGCGATGCTGGCCGTGACCGGCCTCATCATGCTGTGGTCTTCGGTGCTTGCTGGCCGCGACGGCGAAAATCTCTATTCCGTTGCACCGCTTTCGCAAACGCTCGCCGTCTCGCAACAGGCCCAGGCCGCGCTCGCCGTCGTGCCGGACGGTGTCCTGAAACAGTATATCGCACCGCGCACCGACGATCAGGCCGCCCTCTTCCGCGTCAACAGCGGGTCGCAATCGATCATGGTGGCGGTCGATCCCTATCGCGGCGTGGCGCTTGGCCAGTGGCAGCGCCGCACCGCCCTTTACGATCTGGCCGATACCATTCACGGCACGCTGCTGATCGGAACGCTTGGCGACCGGCTGATCGAAATCGCCGCGGGCTTTGCCGTGATGCTGGTGGTGACCGGCCTTTACCTCTGGTGGCCCCGCGACACCGGCTGGCGCTCCGTTCTTGTGCCGCAGCTTGCGACGCGGGGCCGAGCCCTATGGAAATCGCTGCATATGACAGTCGGGTTCTACGCCAGCATCATCCTTCTCGCCTTCCTTCTGTCCGGCCTTACCTGGGCCGGCATCTGGGGCGAAAAATTCACCCAGGCCTGGAGCACCTTCCCGGCTGAAAAGTGGGACAACGTGCCGTTGTCCGATGCGACGCACGCCAGCATGAACCATGACGGCGTGAAAAACGTGCCCTGGGCGCTGGAGCAGACGCCGATGCCGGCCTCCGGTTCCAGCGCCGGCGTGACCGGGATTGCGCAAGGTCACCCGGTCGACCTCGACGGCGTGGTGGCGCTTGCCCGCAGGCTGGGCTTTGACCAACGGTTCCAGCTGTCCTTCCCCGGCGGCGAAACAGGCGTGTGGACGATCGCCCGTGATACGATGAGCAATGACAGCAGCGATCCGCTGTCGGATCGCACCGTGCATGTCGATCGCTACACCGGCCGGATCCTTGCCGACATCGGCTTTGCCGATTACGGCGTAGCCGGCAAGGCCATGGCCGTCGGCGTCGCACTTCATGAGGGCGACATGGGCGTCTGGAATATCGCGCTCAACACGCTGTTTTGCCTTTCCATCCTGTTTCTGTCGGTAAGCGGCGTGGTGATGTGGTGGAAAAGGCGGCCGAAGCGCGCCGGCTTTCGCCTGATGGCGCCGACGGTCACCGAGCCGGGCCCGTTCTGGAAGGGCGGCGCACTGGTGATGCTGGCGCTATCGGTTCTCTTTCCGCTTTCCGGCGCGGTTCTTGTCACCGTCATCGCCGCCGATCTGCTGATCCTCAGACATCTGAAACCGCTGAAGCGGGCCATCGGATGAGAAATCCTTTGGGTCGCCGGCGGCAAAGCACCCGGCGGCCCTACCCGAAAACCGTCACACCCGCTATTTGACCCTTCAAGAGAAGACAGGAACAGTATCATGAAAAGACAGATCGCAGCCGCCTGCACCGCCTTGTTTCTCCTCGTCGCGCAGGGCGCGTCTGCCCATGGCTTCAAGGTCGGCCCGCTGGAGATCGGCCACCCCTATTCCCGCGCCATGCTGCCGGGCGCCAAGGTGGGTGGCGGTTACTTCAAGATCGTCAACACCGGCGACACGGCAGACCGGCTGGTGAGCGTCACCTCCGATCGTTCGCCCGACGTGCAGATCCACGAGATGAAGATGGAGGGCTCCATCATGGAAATGCGCCCGCTGCCCAACGGTCTTGCCGTGCCGGCCCATGAAACGGTGGAGCTGAAGCCCGCCAGCTATCACGTGATGTTCACCAACGTTACCCAGCCGTTCAAGGAAGGCGAAATGATCAAGGCCACGCTCAATTTTGAAAAGGCAGGCCCGGTCGAGGTGGAATTCGTTGTCGGACCGGCCGGTGGTGACAAGGCAGGCGGCGAAGCGGGCGGCCACGATGCGCATAAGGACCATGGAAAATGAGCCGCGCACCGCTTTCGCTGGCAGCGATTGGTCTTGCCAGCATCTTTGTTGCCGCGCTGGTTGCCGTCATGGTCTGGGTATCGGCCGATAGTGCCCGTGCCCGTCCCGGCCCCTTTCATGCGGCGTTTTCGCTGATCGACGACCGGGGCAACCCGGTCGATGAAACCCTCTTCAAGCGGGGGCCGGCGCTCGTCTATTTCGGCTATACCCATTGCCCGGAAGTGTGCCCTACCACGCTCTTCGAAGTGGCCGGCTGGCTGAAGCAGTTGGGGCCGGAGGGCGAGAAACTTGGCGCCTATTTCTTCACCATCGATCCGGCGCGCGACAGCCCGCAGGTCATGCATGACTATGTCACCTCCATCACCGACCGCATCACGGGGATTACCGGTCCCGATGCGGAAATGAAAAAGGTGACCGCCGGCTGGATGATCCACGCGGAACGATCCTATGGCGATGACAGCGACTATCACATGAGCCATACGACATCGCTCTTGATGGTGGGGGCGGATGGCCGCCTGAAGGGCATGATCCCCTATGGATCCGATGACGAGACGGCGCTCAACAAGATCCGCACGACGCTGTTGCGCTGAGGCGCCCCAGACGAGCGCGGGGGCAGGACGATGGTGCCGTACGTCCGGAATGGACCTCGGCATCAGTTCTCCTCGGCGTTGCCCTGGATTGCCTCGACATCTTCCAGATCATGCTGGTGCTTTTCCGGCACGTTGCCGTTGCTTTCCGCCCGGTCGCGGTGAAGGGCGGCACGCGCCAGAAGCATGAAGGTAATCGGCGTCGTCACGGTCACGAACAGGCCGATGAGGATTTCGTGCAGAACAGGCCGTGACGACGAAACGGAGAAATACACCATCGAGGCCAGCATGATGCCGCCGACACCCCAGCTCGTGCCAAGCGTCGGCGCGTGCAGGCGTTCATAGAAGGTCGGCAGCCGCAGGAAGCCGATGGCGCCGATGAGAGCCAAGGCCGATCCGAAGATCAGGAAGGCCGCCACCACCATGGCAGCCCAGAGCGGCAGGTCCGAGACGGGCTGGATCATTCGATCACCTCCCCGCGCATGAGGAATTTGGCAAGGGCAACGGTTGCGACGAAGCCCAGCATCCCGATGACCAGCGCTGCCTCGAAATAGATGGTGCTGCCGGTTCCGATCCCGAAGGTGACGAGCATCAGCATGGCATTGATATAGAGCGTATCGAGCCCGATGATGCGGTCCTGCGCGCGGGGTCCCCGGAACATGCGCACCGAGGCGATCGCCATGGCAAGTGCAATGAGCAGCTGGGCGATGGAAATGGCGGTGAGAAGGATCACGGCGCTCATGCGAAAATCTCCAGCAACAGGGCCTCGTAGCGGTGCTTGATCGTTGCGATCCACTGCTCTTCGTCAATGAGGTCGAGCACATGCAGAAGCACGGTGCGGTCGCGGCTGTCATATTCCAGCCAGGCTGAGCCGGGCGTACTGGTGAGGATAATGGCGAGAAGCGCCAACGCCGTCTTGTTTTCGATCTCCAGCGGCAAAAGCAGGAAGCCCGAGGTGTGCGGCCGGCGCTTGCCCTTCAGGATCAGCGTTGCAACGGCAAGGTTCGAGCGCAGGATATCGACGAAGACGACGGTGACAAGTTTCGGGATAAGCCACCATTTGCGCAGCTTCGGCTTATCCGGACGAAGCGAGGCAAGCGCCCAGGAGGCAAAGAGCGCGACGAGCGCCCCGAGCACCAGCTGTCCCCAGCTGAAGCCGTTGAGCATAAGCCACATCAGGAGGAGGCAGACGGCCAGGATCGGATAAGGCAGCATCATTGGCCCTCCGCGCTTCTGGCCGCGCGTTCCTTCCAGCCCTCCACCGTTGCGGCGTTGTGCACCGCATCGATATAGACGGCCGGATTTGAAAGCGTCCGGATGGTCGTATCCATGTATTGCATGGCAGGCCCCGCCTGCACCGACAAGGCAAGCGTCAGCGACAGCAGAAACATCACCGGCACCAACTCGATCACCAGCACCCGCGGCACCACGCCTTCCAGCGAGCTCCAGAAGGTGCGGATGCCGACACGGCTCATGGCGATCAGGGCCGCAACGCCCGACAGGATGACCAGCACGCAGAGCATCCACACCGCCGGCGTGGGCGGCACGCCAATGGCGCCGGTTCCCATCATGGCAGACAGCATGGCGAATTTGGCGATGAAGCCGGAGAGTGGCGGCAGGCCGGCAAGAAGAATGCCGCAGGCGGCAAAGCAGGTGCCCAGAATGGCCATCGTGCCGGGCATCGTCACGCCTTCGCCCTCGTCCAGCCGGTCTTCGTCACCATCACCATAGGCCTCCATGGTGACGGCCAGGACGTTTGCGCCGGCATCCTGTCCGCGCTCCACCAATTCGATCAGCATGAAGAAGGCGCTGATGGTGAAGGTGGAACTGACGAGATAGAGCAGCGCGCCCGACGAGATGGCGCCATCATTGATGCCAAGCACCATCAGCATCGTGCCTGACGAGACCAGCACGGAATATCCGGCCATGCGGCCGAGCGCCTGCGAGGACAGCACGCCGATCGTGCCGAAGATGAGGGTCGCCGTGCCGCCCCAGAGCAGAACGGTCGCGCCGAAGCCGGCCGACGGGCCTTCGCCGAAGAGCAGCATGGTGAGCCGCAGAATGACATAGATGCCGAGCTTGCTCAGAATGGCGAACATGCCGGCGACCGGTGCTGAGGCGGCACTATAGGCCGTCGGCAGCCAGAAGCAGAGCGGCCACATGCCGGCCTTGATGAGGAAAGCCACGCCGAGTACGCCGGCGCCCGCCTCCATCAGCATCAGCCGGTCCGGCTCGATCTGCGGAATGCGCGCAGCAAGATCGGCCATGTTGAGCGTGCCTGTCGTGCCGTAGATGAGACTGACACCGATGAGGAAGAACAAGGCCGCGACCAGGTTGACGGCGATGTAATGCATCCCCGCCTTGACGCGCAGCGGTCCTGAGCCATGCAGCAGCAGACCATAGGAGGCGGCCAGCATCACCTCGAAGAAGACGAAGAGATTGAACAGGTCACCGGTGAGGAAGGCACCGTTCAGCCCCATCAGCAAGAGCTGGAACATGCTGTGGAAATGGGCGCCGACCGAGTGCCAGCGGGCAAGCGAAAAGACCAGCGTCGCAAGGGCCAGAAGTGCCGCGAGGAGCAGCATCAGCGCCGAAAGGCCGTCAAGCACCAGCACGATCCCGAAGGGAGCCGCCCAGTTGCCCAGCAGATAGACGCCTTCGAAATCGTTGGGGCCGCTTTCGATGCGAAACAGGATGACGGCGATCATGCCGAGGATGATCGTCGAGGCCAGGCTGATCATCGCCTTCGTCACGCGCCGGCGCTCGTCGAAGAACAGCAGCAGAGCGGCGGCCATCATGGGCACCAGGATCGGCGCAATGATGAGATGGTGTTCCCAGCCGTTCATTTACGCTCATTCCTCCCGTCGACATGGTCGTTGCCCGTCAGCCCCCGCGAGGCAAGCAGCACGACGAGAAACAGCGCCGTCGTGGCAAAGCCGATGACGATGGCCGTCAGCACCAGCGCCTGCGGCACCGGATCGGAGAGCGTCGACGACACCACCCCATCGCCCAGGATGGGTGGAAGATTGCTCTTCACCCCGCCGACCCCGAAAATGAACAGGTTGACGGCATACGACAGAAGCGACAGGCCGACGATGACCTGATAGGTGCGCGGGCGAAGGATCAGCCAGACGCCGCAGCCGGTCATGACGCCGATGGCAATGGACAGCACGAGTTCCATCAGCTTTCCTCCGTTTTGGCGGCATCATGGCTGCGCACGCGCCGGATGCGCACCGACTGGTGGGCAAGCGCCACCAGGATCAGCACCGTCGAGCCGACAACCAGCGAAAACACGCCGAGATCAAACAGAAGCGCGGTCGCCGCCGGCATCTTGCCGATGAGCGGCAGCTCGACATAGCGGAAGTGCGAAGTGAGGAACGGATAGCCGAGGAACCAGGCGCCAACGCCTGTCGCAAGCGCGGTCAAAAGGCCACCGCCCATCCAGCGCAGCGGCAGGATCCGCAGCCGGTCCTCCGCCCAGCGCGTGCCGCCGGCCAGATATTGCAAAAGGAAGGCAATCGACATCGTAAGGCCCGCCGAAAATCCGCCGCCCGGCATGTCGTGCCCGCGCATGAAGATATAGACGGCAAAGGTGATGATGACCGGAAACAGCCATTGCATGATGAGCGACGGCACGGCCAGATAATCACGCACGGTATCGCCGGGGGCACGGTCCGGCCGTTCCTCGTCGAACCGGTTCTGGATGCGCTGCTGCTCGGGCATGTCAAGACTGTCGGAGGCAGGGCGGAAACGGCGCAGCAGGGCAAAGACGGTCAGCGCCACCACACCGAGAACGGCGATTTCGCCCAGCGTATCGAAGCCGCGGAAGTCCACCAGAATGACGTTGACGACATTGCGTCCCCCACCCTGCTCATAGGCATTGTCGAGGAAATAGGTGGCGATCGTATCCGGCACCGGCATGGTCATGACGGCAAAGGCGACGAAGGACATGCCGACGCCGCAGGCAATCGCCAGCACCAGATCGCGGAAGCGCCGGAACCGGCCGCGCAGCGAGATGAAGGCGCCCATGTCCGGATTGCGCTTGGGCAGCCAGCGCAGGCCAAGAAGAATGAGAACGGTGGTGACGATTTCCACCAGAAGCTGGGTAATCGCCAGATCCGGCGCCGACAGCCACACGAAGGTGATGCAGACGATGAGACCGACGCCCCCCAGCATGACAAGGGCGGCGAGGCGATGATACTTGGCCATATAGGCGGCCGCAAGCGACAGCGCCATGCCGATGGCCCACATTGCCGCAAAGGCCGGATCGATGCCGGAAAAGGTGAACATGCGGGCTTCGAAACCGGACACGTAAAGCGGCAGAAGACCCGCCAGGAAACCGCAGGCGACAACCCAGCGCAGCTGTGGCTGCAGATTGCGCGTGCCCATCCGGCTTTCGGCAAGCCGCGCCCAGCGCCAGGAGACGGTCACCAGTACGCGCTCGAAAATGCGCTGGCCGCGTAGATTGCGCAGGAACGGCGGACCATCTTCGCAGCGGGCAAAATAGCCACGCAGCAGGATGTAGAGCAGCGCGCCCCCCGCCAAAGCCAGGATGCTCATCAGCAGCGGCAGGTTGAAGCCATGCCAGATCGAAAGGCTGTATTCCGGCGTCCGGTTGCCCAGCACGCTTTCCACCGCCATCTGCAGGAAAGGCCCGATGGAATAGGCCGGCACGATGCCGACGACGAGGCAGACGATCACCAGGAATTCGATGGGGAAGCGCATCCAGTGCGGCGGTTCATGCGGCGTAGCAATGGGAAGATCGGTAGGCTTCGGCCCGAAAAACACGGTGTGGATGAAGCGCAGCGAATAGGTGACGCTGAAGGCGCCTGCAAGGGTGGCGATATAGGGAAGCGCCCGGTCGAGGATGGAATCCGCATGGGTTTCCACCGCTTCGGCAAAGAACATTTCCTTCGACAGGAAGCCGTTGAGGAGCGGCACGCCGGCCATCGAGGCACTGGCCACCATGGCAAGCGTGGCGGTAATCGGCAGGAAGCGGAAGAGCCCGCTCAGGCGCCGCATGTCGCGCGTGCCGGTCTCGTGGTCGATGATGCCGGCGGCCATGAACAGCGAGGCCTTGAACGTTGCATGGTTCAGCATGTGGAAGATGGCAGCGACGGTTGCAAGCGGACTGCCGAGGCTGAGCAGCGTGGTGATGAGACCGAGATGGCTGATCGTCGAATAGGCGAGCAGCCCCTTCAGATCCCGCTGGAACATGGCGAAATAGGCGCCGAGCAAAAGCGTCAGCGTGCCGGCAAGGCCCACCAGCCAGAACCATTCATAGGTGCCCGACAGCACCGGCCAGAGCCTGACGAGCAGAAATACGCCGGCCTTCACCAGCGTTGCCGAATGCAGGAAGGCCGACACGGGCGTGGGTGCCGCCATGGCGTTCGGAAGCCAGAAGTGGAAGGGAAACTGCGCGCTCTTGGTCAGCGCCCCGAGCAGGATAAAGATCAGCGCCGGCAGGTAGAGCGCATGGTTGCGGATGACATCGCCGGAGGCCAGCACTTTGTCGAGATCATAGCTGCCGACGATGTTGCCGAGAAGCAGCATGCCGATCAACAGGCAGAAGCCGCCGATGCCGGTAATCGTCAGCGCCATGCGGGCGCCGTCACGGGCGGTGGAATTGTTGTGCCAGTAGCTGATCAGCAGGAAGGAGAAGATGCTGGTCAGTTCCCAGAACACCGAGATGAGGATGATGTTGCCGGAAATGACGATGCCCAGCATGGCGCCCATGAAGGCAAGCAGGAAGGCAAAGAAGCGCGGGATCGGGTCGTCTTCCGACATGTAATAGCGGGCGTAGAGGACGACGAGAAAGCCGATAGCGGTGATCAGCATGGCAAAAATCCATGCAAATCCATCGAGCCGAAGCGTGAAGTTGAGGCCGAACTGCGGCAGCCATTGCGCATCGAACCGCAGGACATTGCCGTTGGCGAGCGCCGGATAAAAGCTTGCGGTCAGAAGTGCGGCCAGGAGCGTCACGGCACCGGCCACGAAGACGGGAAGATCGCGCGACGTGGTGTTGAGGATCAAGCCTGTTGCCAAGCTGCCGAGAAACGGCAGAGCCAGAAGGACGACCAGGAGAAATGGCTCAAACGTTATCCCAATGCCCCAGATCCCTCTCTGTGCCGTTAAAGTCGGACTGCAAGGGGCAAAGCGCCCCATCTAGCAATCGGCGCGGAAACGCCATATATGGTTGATATCGACCAATATGGGCAACGTGCTGCGATGGGTCAACCCAAGGCCATGATATTATTGAGCCCGTCTCTCTGTCGGGCGGCCCGCGGGCTGCTCGACTGGACGCAAGCCGATCTTGCCGAGCGCTCCGGCGTGTCGCGCAGCACCATCCGCGATTACGAAGGCAACCGCCACGAGGCCCACCGCGCCACCGAAGCCCAGTTGCGCCTTGCCTTCGAAGAGGGCGGCATCACCTTCATCAAAGTCGATGGCGAAAAGATCGGCATCTGTTCCGGCAAGGCGGAGGAGTGACCACCGGCGCACGTAGCGCGCCGATGGTGTGTGTTCTTTGACGTAACCGGCCCAGCGGCGACGCAGTCAGGCTTTTGCCGTAACCGCCTCGCCTGCCGCAGCCCGGCGGCGGGTGCGCCAATCGCCGAGGAACAGCAGAATGGGTGCGGCAATGAAGACCGACGAAGATGCGGCAATGAAGATGCCGAACACCATCGGAACGGCAAAGCTTTCCACCGCACTGCCGCCCCAGATTGCCATGGGTACCATGGCCAGGAAGGCCGTGGCGGACGTATAGAGGCTGCGCGCCAGCGTTTCGTTGATCGACAGGTTGATCAGGTCGCGAAACGGCATCGTCTTGTAGAGCCGCATGTTTTCGCGCATGCGGTCATAGACCACCACCTTGTCATTGACGGAATAGCCGACAAGTGTGAGCAGCGCCGCAATGGCCGTCAGGTTGAAGTCGAGCCCGGTCAGCGCAAAGAAACCGATGGTCTTCGTCACATCGAGAACGAGCGTGACAATCGCACCGACGGCAAACGGCCATTCGAAGCGCACCCAGATATAGATGAGCATGGCAAGGCTTGCGAGCACCACGGACGTGATGCCGGCGGTTGCAAGCTCTCCGCTCACCTTCGGCCCGACGACTTCCGTCCGTTCGATCTTGGCGGTTGGGTCGATCGTGACGACTGCGCTGCGCAGCTTCTCGATGGCCTCGGTCTGGGCCGTCTCCGGTCCCGGCTGGCGCTCGAGCCTCACCAGAATGTGGTTGCGGTCTCCGAACTCCTGCAGCGCCACCTCGCCAAGCCCCAGACCCTCGATCCCGGAACGGAAGGCCGAAAGATCCGCCGGCGCACCGGTCGAGACTTCCACCTGGATGCCGCCCTTGAAATCGACGCCGTAATTGAGGCCCGGCGTGATGAAGAGGACGATGGACGAGATGGAGAGGAAGGCGGAGATGCCGATGCCCACCATGCGCGCCTTCATGAAGTCGATCCTGGTGCCGTCGCGGATAAGCCCGAGCGGCACGAGCGGGCGGATGTTGACCGTCTTCAGCCTGGCGCGGGCGGCAATCGCAATCATGGCGACACGCACGACTGAGACGGCCGTGAACATCGAAATGGCAATGCCAAGCCCCATGGTGACGGCAAAGCCGCGCACCGGGCCCGAGCCGAACCAGAACAGCAGGACGGTGGCAATGAGTGCCGTGACATTGCTGTCGATGATCGTGGAATAGGCCTTGTTGAAGCCGAGATCGATGGCGGCAAACGCCCCCCTTCCCTTCCGGCTTTCCTCGCGGATGCGCTCATTGATCAGCACGTTGGCGTCGACCGCAAGGCCGATGCCGAGCACGATGCCGGCAATGCCCGGCAGCGTCAGCGTTGCGCCGATGAGGCTGAGGCCGGCGAAGGTAAGGATGACGTTCAGCGTCAGGGCAACGACTGCAAGGATGCCCCAGCCGCCATAGAGGGCGAGGATAAAGCCGACGACCAGCGCAAAGCCGATGAGGCCGGAGGTAATGCCGCGCTCGATCGCATCGCCGCCGAGATCGGCGCCGACCGTGCGCTCCTCGATCACCGTCAGCTTGGCCGGCAGCGCGCCAGCGCGCAGAAGGGCAGCCAGCGTATTGGCATCCGAGACGGAAAACGCGCCGGAAATCTGGCCTGCGCCCCCGGTGATCGGCTCGCGGATGACCGGAGCGCTCAAGACCTTGCCGTCGAGCACGATGGCGAAGGGCCGTCCGACATTCTGGCGGGTGATATCGGCGAAACGGGCAGCACCCGTCTGGTCGAAGCGGAAGCTCACCACCGGCTGATTGTTGTTGGGATCGAAGGCGACGCGCGCATCCGTCAGCCTGTCGCCCGAAAGCAGCACCCGGTCCTCGACCGGATAGTTCTGGCCTTCCTCGTCGGAACGTACCGTCACCCCACGCTCGCCTTCACGGCCGAGAAGGTGAAAGCTCATCTTGGCGGTAGAGCCGAGAAGCGCGCGCAGGTTGGAGGGATCCTGTTCGCCGGGCAGCTGCACCAGCACGCGGTCGGCGCCGACACGCTGGATGGCCGGCTCGGCGACCCCCACCTGGTCGACACGCTGGCGAATGATCTCAAGGCTTTGCTCGACGGCGCTGCTCATGCGGTGGGTGATGCCGGCATCAGACGGCCGGATCGTCAGCGCGTCCGTACCCCGGTCGGCAATGGTGAGATCCGGGCTGGTCGTCAGCCCCGTGGTCACGGGGTTGGAAAGGCCCGCAAGTGCTGCGCGGGCCGCTTCGCGCTTCTGTGCATCGGCAAGCGTGACGGCGACGGCTGCTTTTTCCCGTTGCACGGACCGTATTTCGACGCCCGCTTCGCGCAGCGCCACGCGCGTCTCCTGCGTCAGGGTCTGCAGCCATTCGTCTTCGAGTGCGGGCCGGTCCACTTCCAGAACCAGATGCGAGCCGCCGCGCAGGTCAAGCCCGAGCGACACCTTCTGGTTCGGCAGAAAGGACGGCCAGCCGTCAAGGGTTTTGTCCGACAGGACATTCGGCAGGGCAACGAGCAGCCCGACCAGGATGATGACCAGATAGGTCACCACCTTCCATGTTGAGTTTCTCACAGGGTCTTTTCCAGCATAGGACGCGGCACGCATAAGGCCTGGCCGTCGTGCGTGCGCGCCGTGGTGATCGTGATGACGAAGGAAAACCTTCGAGCGATGGGATCAGGTGGCAACGCTCGGCGGCGCGCGCGGCTGGTAGGGAGAAAGGGCGGCTGCAAGGACCGGGCGCTTTTGCCCGTCGGGTCCGATCGCCGGGTCTGCACAGCGACGAAGGCTAAACGCACCGCCGGGCAGGATTGCATCGGGCAGATCACAGGCCCGGGCCTTGCCGTAAAGGCGCAGATCCGCCGAAAGGACGACGCGGACGGGATCGCGTTTTCCGAAAAACGCCGTCTGCGACGGCACCGGCGCCGAAGATGCGCCAAGGAGAGAGGCGCTGTCGTCTCCGGCTGCGGGTGTCGACAGAACGAGAAGCACCGCCAGCAGAAAACTCTGGACGGCGGCAACCGCAATCGCGATTCCCTGCCCGTTTAGCCGTGCCTGCAATGTCGAAAGCGGTGTGCGGATGACCTGCCCCTTGAATGTTCGTCTATGTCATCTTTCGCATAGGCGCGCCGGCAACTCTACCCCATGGCGCAGCAAATCCGCCACTCATACCAAGTCTCGATGGCGTGAAAGATGCAGCTTTGGCCGCCATTCCCGGCAAGCCACCGTCAGTCAACGTCATGAAACAGCGGTCAAAACTTCACGTAACCGTCACGGAACGTTGCTCGATCCATCACAAATGCCCGTTAAACCGCCCCTCGATTTCCGGGGGGACTGACGCCGGAAACTTTTCTGAAACGAGGGACTCGCGATGAAGATTTTTGCCTTGAAGACCGTTCTGGCCGGCCTGATGGCCGCCACCACGCTGGGTGCTGCCCCGGCCTTTGCCGAAAAGACCAAGTTCGAATTCTGGTACGGCCTGTCGGGCGATCTGGGCGAGCGCGTTCAGGATGCCTGCAAGAAGTTCAACGACTCGCAGGCCGATTACGAAATCGTCTGCACCTCGCAGAACGCCTATGACGCCACGCTGCAGAACACCATTGCCGCCTATCGCGCCAAGAAGCAGCCGGCCATCACCCAGATCTACGATGCCGGCACGCTGGACCTGATGCTGTCGGGCGCCTTCATCCCCGCCAAGAAGCTGATGGCCGACAACGGCTACAAGATCGACTGGAACAACTATTTCGGCGGCATTGCCAACTATTACGCAACGGCCGGCGGCGAGCTGCAGTCCTTCCCGTTCAATTCCTCAACGGCGATGTTCTATTACAACGAGACCGCTTTCGAAAAGGCCGGCATCACCTTCAAGCCGGAGACCTGGGAACAGGTTGAAGAAGCCGCCCGCAAGCTGAAGGCTGCAGGCTACGAGTGCCCGCTCGGCTTCAACTTCGACACCTGGGCGATCATGGAGCAGTTCTCCGCCATCCATAACCAGCCGCTCGCCACCAAGGCCAACGGCTACCAGGGTCTGGATGCCGAAGTCGTCTTCAACAAGACGAAGTTCGTCGATCACGTCAAATTCTTCAAGAAGATGCAGGACGAGAAGCTGTTCGTCGTCAAGACCAAGCAGCTCGGCATGGATATCGTGCCTGCCTTCACGTCGCAGACCTGCCAGATGATGCAGACCTCGGTTGCCGACCACGGCACCGTTGGCAAGACGCTGCCGGAAGGTGTGAAGTGGCAGGCCACGATGCTGCCGGTCTGGAAGGGCACCGAGCGCAAGAACTCGCTCGTCGGCGGTGCATCGCTGTGGGTGATGGCCGGCCGTCCGGACGCCGAATACAAGGGCGCTGCCGCTTTCCTCAACTTCATCGGCCAGCCGGACATGGTTCAGTGGTGGTCGACGGTCACCGGCTACATCCCGGTCACCAAGACCGGCTTTGACGCCATGAAGGCCAACGGCTTCTACGACAAGGCCCCCTACAAGGGTCGTGAACTGGCCATCGCCAGCCTCACCTACACGCCGACCTCTGAAAACACCCGCGGTATCCGCCTCGGCGGCTTCACGCAGATCCGCAAGGAAGTCGGGACGGCCCTCGAAGCCATCTTCATGCAGAACGCCGATGTCCAGAAGGAACTGGACCAGGCCGCCGAGCGCTCCAACGCCGTGCTGCGCCGCTTCGAAAAGACGTATGCAGGCCAGAAGCTGAACTAATCCTTCTGCCGCATGTCATCGGGGGGAGCCTGCCGCGCGCCGGCCGGCTCCCCCTCTCCTGCTGATCGTCTTGCATTGGTCCACTCATGGAAAAACGCGCCGTTTTCAAGAGCTGGTGGCTGCCTGTTCTGTTTGCCCTGCCGCAGCTCGTCCTGATCCTCCTGTTCTTCTACTGGCCGGTCGCGGCCGTGGTGAACTGGGCCTTCACGCTGGAGCCGCCATTTGGCGGTGCTGCGGAATTCGTCGGGTTTGCCAATTTCCGGGAGGCGCTGTCTGACCCCTTCTACTGGAACTCGGTGGTGGTCAGCCTGATCTTTGCAACGGTCGGCCCGTTCTTCTGCATCTTCATCGGACTGACACTGGCGCTTGCGGTTGATCGCCAGCTGCCGGGCTCCGGTTTCTTCCGCTTCTTCTACATCCTGCCCTTTGCCATTGCGGGTCCTGCCGCCGGCATGGCCTTCCGCTTCATCCTGTCGCCCGAGCGCGGGCTTGCCGCCTCCATCAATGCGCTGTCGCCGGATCTGTGGAACCCGGCCAAATACGGCAGCCATGCGCTGGCGCTCGTCATCATCATCTTCATCTGGAAATGGTCGGGCTACACGTTCATCTTCCTGCTTGCAGGTCTGCAGTCCGTCCCTCGTGCGCTGGGCGAAGCCGCTGCCATGGACGGCGCCGGCCCCATCCGCCGCGCCATCGACGTGCAGGTGCCGCTTCTCGCGCCGACCCTGTTCTTCTTGCTGGTCACCATGATGACCGAAGGCTTTGTCGGGGCCGACACGTTCGGCATAGTCCATTCAGTCACCGGCGGCGGTCCGAACCACGGCACCGAGGTGATGGTCTACCGCATCGTCGATGAGGCCTTCCAGGGTCTCAACTATTCCGGCGCCTCGGCGCAGAGCATCATCCTGATCGGGCTGATCATGCTCTTCACCTTCATCCAGTTCCGCTTCATCGAGAAGCGGGTGCATTACAAGTGAGGCCGGAATGATCCAGCGCACCCCTTATGCCGATGCTTTCACCTATGCGATCATGATGCTGGGCTTCTTCCTTCTGCTTGGTCCTTTCCTCGTCGTCATCGCCGGCGCCAGCCAGACGATGCAACAGGTGAACACCGTTCCCTTCAGCTTCCTGCCGCAGGGCGAGTTCATGAAGAATGCCAGCGCCGCCTGGGCGCGGGCGGATCTTCGCACCGCCATGACCAACAGCCTGATCATGGCGGCGCTGGTGACGGCCGGAAAGGTGGCCCTGTCCGCCTGCACCGCCTTTGCCATCGTCTTCTTTCGCACGCCCCTGAAGCACGTGTTCTTCTGGAGCGTGTTCATTACGCTGATGCTGCCGCTCGAAGTGCGTGTGGTGCCGACCTATGCGGTGGCTGCCGACCTCTTCCAGCCGGTGAAGTCGGTGCTGTCGCTGTTCGGCCTCGATATCAAGATCGAGTGGAATCTCTTGAACTCCTATGCCGGCCTAACGCTGCCGCTGATTGCCACGGCCACGGGCACCTTTCTGTACCGCCAGTTCTTCATGACGCTGCCCGACGAACTGGCGGAAGCCGCCCGCATGGATGGCTCGGGCTCGGTGCGCTTCTTCTTCGACATGCTGCTTCCGCTGTCGCGCACCAACATGCTGGCGCTCACCACCATCATGTTCGTCTATGGCTGGAACCAGTATCTCTGGCCGCTGCTGATGGTGACCGACCCGTCCTACAAGACGGTCATGATGTCGCTGCGCGCGCTTCTTCCCTCCGATAACGGCATTCCCGACTGGAACGTGACGCTGGCTGGTTCCCTGATCATCATGGCCCCGCCGGTCATCGTCGTCGCAGTCCTGCAGCGCTGGTTCGTGCGCGGCCTGGTCTCTTCCGAAAAGTGATCGCCCGCGCGCGTCTCCCGAAAACAAGGTTTGACTAAAATGGCTGATATCCAGATCCGCGCCGTGCGCAAGAGCTACGGCAAGACCCCGACGCTGCACGGCATCGACCTGTCCTTTGCCTCCGGCGAGTTCGTCGTCATCCTCGGCCCTTCCGGCTGCGGCAAGTCCACGCTGTTGCGCATGATTGCCGGCCTTGAGGACATCACCGCAGGCGACATCGCCATCGACGGGCGTGTCGTCAACAAGATGGAGCCGCGTGAACGCGGCTGCGCCATGGTGTTCCAGAACTATGCGCTTTATCCGCATATGACGGTGGCCGGAAACATCGGCTATGCGCTGAAGGTGTCGGGCGTTCCGAAGGCCGAGCGCGAGCGGCGCATTGCCGAGACGGCGAAAATCGTCGGCCTGCAGGATTATCTCGAACGGCGCCCAGCAGCCCTCTCCGGCGGCCAGCGCCAGCGCGTCGCCATGGCGCGTGCCATCATCCGCGAACCGAAAGTGTTCCTGTTTGACGAGCCGCTGTCGAACCTGGACGCAAAACTGCGCGTCACCATGCGCGCCGAAATCCGCAAGCTGCACCAGCGGCTGTCGGCCACATCGGTTTTCGTCACGCATGACCAGGTCGAAGCTATGACGCTTGCCGACCGGCTGGTGGTGATGAACCGCGGCCATGTCGAGCAGGTCGGCCGGCCGCTCGATATCTATCACCGTCCGGCGAGCACCTTTGTCGCATCCTTCATCGGGGCGCCGGCGATGAACCTGTTCAAGACGCGCACCGAGGTGGAAACCGCAACCGTGCGCCTCGATGGCGCCGCCATCCCCATCGATCCGCTGGTGGCGCATGCGCTGCAGGGCCGTGATGTCATCGTCGGCATTCGCCCCGAACAGTGCCGTCTGACCAGGGAAGGTCACGGCATCCCCGCCCGCATCGATTTCGTCGAGGAACTGGGCGTGGGCCGCGTCATCCACTGCGAGATCGCCGGCGAGGCCTTTGCCGCCGCCGTGGCGGAGGACGCCGAGGTTGCCGCCGGCGACACCGTCTGGCTGTCGCTTCCCCCCGAACAACTGCACTATTTCGACGCTGAGAGCGGCCGTCGCATCGAATTCCCCCTGCCGGGGACGGACATCCCTGCTGCCCGCAGCAGCGCATCGATCACACATCCTACCGGAGTTCTTTCATGACCCAGATCATTTCCGCCATCGGCTTCTGCAATCGCACCGGCCGCGGCGACCTCACCACACTGGACGCCTCGCTGCGCGAAATCGCCGATACCGGCGCCGATGCCTGCGAGATCGGCATCTATGGCGAGGAAATCGTCTCGGGCGGCCGCATCATCGAAGACCGCATGAGCCGCGTCACCGAGATCGTCGGCAAATATCCGTTCAAGAAGCTGTCGCTGCATGGCCAGATCAGCTCCAACTTCATGGACCGCCAGCACCTCGTGCTGCAGAAGCAGGTCGTGCGCGCCATGCTGGAAATGGCAAACCGCCTGGGTGCCGGCATTCTCGTGCATCATTCCGGTTCCGCGCAGCTGGCTGCCGGCGAAAATGGCGCCGATCTCGACAAGATGGAGCGCGATGCGCTGTCGGAAATGGCCGATGTCGCCAAGGGTTATGGCGTGCGGATCGTGCTTGAAAACATCTTCACCACCGAAAGCGGACAGTATCGCCAGACGCCGAGCCAGGTGGCGGAAACCGTCCGCGCCATCGGTCACGACAATGTCGTTGCCCTCATCGACTTCAGCCACGCCTATATCGAATCCACCTTCAAGGGGCTCGATTTCCGCGACCAGCTGCGCGCCATGGCGCCGGTGACCGGCCACCTGCACGTCCATGACAGCTTTGGGCGTCCCTATACGATGACAAAGTTCTTCCACCCGGCGGAGGCGACCGCGCTCGGCATCGGCGACCTGCACCTGCCGATCGGCTGGGGCGACATTGCCTGGGAAGAGATCTTTTCGGAGCTCAGCTTCCTGCCGGATACGATGCTGATCATGGAAATCGGCGCCGAACGCTTCATCGACCAGCAGCCTGCCTGCCTCGCCCGCGCCCGCGCGCTGGCCGAGTTGGTGAACGCCCGCTGAGCCGTAAGGACCATGGGGTGCCGACAGTCGGGACCCCATATCGACCGAGATTGCTCCATCCGGCGCGACCGCCTCGCGCCGGATGGCTCAGCGCCGTTGCGCTCCAGTGCGAAGCCCGTCCATCAAGAGCCCGATCAGGCGGTGGCAGCGGTCGCGCCAATCGGGAAGGTCCGGCATGGAGTAAATGCCGGACAGCGCATGCAGGAGATCGGTCGTTTCCACATCGGCCCTGATCAGACCTTCCGCGGCCGCCTTGGCGCGCAGATGCTCGAGTGCCGCCCGAATACGGTTCGTGGCATCGGAAAACAGGCCCGAATTGGCACTCATCAACACTTTCAGACTTGCGGCCATGCCACGCTTGGCGGCAATATAGCTGACGAACCGCCGCATCCATTCCTCCAGCGCAACATCGGCCGGATGGCGTGCGGCCAGCAGATCCGCCGCCGCCGCCAGACTTTCCAACTCGCGCCGATAAACAGCCTCCACCAGATGCTCGCGGCTTGGGAAATGCCGATAGAGCGTCCCGATCCCGACACCCGCCTGCCGTGCGATATCATCCAGCGATGTCTCGACGCCATGGGCGGAAAACGCGGCTGCGGCCACTTCAAGAAGCTTCTCGCGGTTTCGCAGCGCATCGGCGCGTGGTCGCGGAGCAGGTTTTGACGGTTCGGCTGCAGACAAAAACACGGGTCCTGGCAAGCGGGGACTTGACGACGGTCATATCACCCCTAAGTTAATCGGAGGCGCCTCCGCTTAAGAATTGGGCGCCTTCACTCTGTACCGCATCCGGGAACCGGATGTCATGGATAATGTTTCTACGTGCAAGCCAGCCCGCGCCCAGCGGGCGGCGTCCCGTCTAGCCTGCATTCCCCTCCATTCCTCCCTCAGGAGCCGTCATGACCCACTCCATTCCCCTGACGCTGGACATCAACGGATCACCGCACACCCTATCGGTCGAGCCTCGCGTGACGCTTCTCGATGCGCTGCGCGAACAGCTTCAGCTGACCGGCACCAAGAAAGGCTGCGATCAGGGCCAGTGCGGCGCCTGCACCGTGCTGGTGGACGGCCGCCGCGTCCTGTCGTGCCTGACGCTCGCCGTCCAGGCGGAAGGCTGCGAAATCACGACCATCGAGGGCATTGCCGGCGAAAACGGCGACCTGCATCCCGTCCAGGCGGCCTTCCTGGAACACGATGCCTTCCAGTGCGGCTATTGCACGCCCGGCCAGATCCTCTCGGCGGTCGCCTGCATCCGCGAAGGCCATGCCGGATCGGACGCGGAAATCCGCGAATACATGTCCGGCAACCTCTGTCGGTGCGGGGCCTATAACACCATTGTCGGGGCGGTGCGTCAGGCAGCGGAGGCTTCCCGATGAAGAATTTCGAATTTTCCCGCGCGACGTCGCTGAGCGATGCAAGCCTTCGGACACAGGAGGCCGGCGTCCTGCTGATGGCCGGCGGCACGAGCCTTGTCGATCTTGCCAAATGCGGCGTGACGGAGCCGGACATGGTGGTCGACATCACCCGGCTTGGAGGCCTCGACCAGATCGAGGTGTCGGAGCGGGGCGCCACGCTCGGCGCGCTGTCCCGCATGGCGGCTGTCGCGGACCATGCGGGCATTAAGGCGGAATTCCCGGCCATTGCACAGTCGCTGTCGCTTGCCGCCTCCCAGCAGCTGCGCAACATGGCGACGATTGCCGGCAACCTCATGCAACGGACACGCTGCGCCTATTTCCGCGACCCGGGCGCGTTTCCCGCCTGCAACAAGCGCCAGCCCGGCAGCGGCTGTTCAGCGCTTGGCGGCGTCACCCGCAATCACGCCGTGCTCGGCACAAGCCGTGAGTGCATTGCCAGCTATCCGGGGGATCTGGCCGTGGCGCTTCTGGCATTCGACGCCACGATCGAAACGACCGACCGGCGGATCCCGATAGGCGAGTTCTTCCTCGAACCCGGCGAGACACCGCATCTGGAAACGCTGCTGCGACCCGGCGAAATCATCACCGCGATCGTGGTGCCGGCCTCCGCCGCTGCGCACCGTTCCACCTATCTCAAGGTGCGCGACCGTCAGAGTTACGAGTTTGCCGCCGCAAGTGCAGCCGTCGGTCTCCAGCTGGAAGACGATGGCAGGACGATCCGCGACCTGCGCGTGGCGCTCGGCGGTGTTGCCACCGTTCCATGGCGGGCAAGCCGCGTCGAACAGGCGCTGATCGGCCAGGTGCTCGATGAGGGGACCGTTCGCCAGGCAAGCCTGCTTGCCGTCGAGGGGGCTGTCGCCCATGGCGACAACCACTACAAGATTGACCTTGTGCCGCGTGTCGTCACGCGCGCCATCCTGACGCTTGGAGGCCTTGCATGACCCTCATCGAACCCAGAAAGCACGGCGATGCCTCCGATGGCAGCCTCGGCAGCCGCCTCTCCCGTCTCGACGGCCGCCGCAAGATCACCGGTTCGGCCACCTATGCGCTGGAGCAGCCGGTCGAAAACCTCGTGCATGCCGTCCTCGTGCAGTCCACCATTGCCTCCGGCCGGGTCGTTTCGGTCGACAAGGCAGCCGCCGAGGCCCTGCCCGGCGTGCTCATGGTGCTGACGCCGGACAAGGTGTTCAACATGATGGTCGCCTCCGACTGGTTCGGCAATCGTGTCGAGAACGTGCCCTATCTTCCGCTTCCAGCCGAGGTGAACTACTATGGCCAGGCGGTTGCCGCCGTCATTGCGGAAACTTTTGAGCAGGCACGGGATGCGGCCCGGCTGGTGAAGGTTCACTATGAAGAAACGCCGGCGGTGACCGTGATCGACCAGGGCGGCAGCGGCACGGTGACTGCGCCGATGACCGTCGAGTGGGGCGATGCGCAGGCCGCCTTTGACACAGCCGACATCACCATCGAAGCCGAATACCGCACGCCGCGCGAATATCACGTGCCGATCGAACCGCATGGCCTGATCGCCAGCTGGCAGGACGACCAGCTGACGATCTGGGAACCCAGCCAGTGGACGCATGGCATGGCGCGCACCTATGCCGAATGGTTCGAAATTCCCTTCGAGAATGTCCGCATCATCTCGCCCTTTATCGGTGGCGGCTTTGGCTCCAAGGGGGGCGCCTATTTCTATGGTGCGGTGGCAGCGCTTGCCGCACGCGAACTCGCCCGCCCGGTAAAACTTGCCGTCACCCGCTCGCAAGGCTTTACCGCCTATGGCGGACGTGCCTCCACCCGCCAGACCCTGAAGCTCGGGGCCTCGGCGGACGGCGTTCTGCAGGCGGTCATCCATCGCGGCGCCAACGAAACCTCGACCTATGCGGATTTCCACGAAGGCACGGGCGCTGCGACGCCCATCATGTATGCGGTGAACAATTTCAGCTCGCAGCAGGGGCTGATCAAGGTCAACACCGTTACCCCCGGGGCGCTGCGCGCGCCGGGCAAGAACCCCAGCGCCTATGGCATCGAATGTGCCATCGACGAGCTGTCCTATGCGGTGGGCATCGACCCGCTGGAGATCCGCTTGCGCAATTACGCCGACCACGACTACCAGTCCGGCAAGCCCTGGTCGACGCGCAAGCTCCGGGAAGCCTTGCTCGCCGGCGCCGAACGCTTCGGCTGGTCGAACCGCAGTGCGGCCCCCCGCTCGATGCGGGACGGCCGCACCCTGATCGGCTGGGGCATCGGGTGCGGCACCTTCCCGAACCTCACCAACAGCAGCGACGCGATGATCCGCATTCTTTCGGACGGCAGCGTCGAGGTAGAAAGCGCCGGCATCGACATGGGTCAGGGCACCTATACGATCGTTGCCCAGACAGCGGCAGACGCGCTTGGCGTCAGCGTCGATCGTGTTGACGTGAAGCTCGGGGATTCGGTTTCGGCCGGCGCGCCGGTTGCCGGCGGCTCCATGCTGGCGGGTTCGATCACCGGGGCCGTCCACAAGGCCGCCCAGGCGGCCCGCGAGGAACTGATCGGCCTTGCACTCAACGCGCCGAATTCGCCCTTTTCCACCTCCGGCGCCAATACGCTGGTCATCGAGAACGGCCGGATCAAAACCTCGCGCGAGGACAGCCCGTCGATGAGCATCGGCGAGCTGATGGCGATGCTCGGCCGCGAAAAGCTGGAGGTGAAGCGCGACACGCTTCCCGAGGGCACGACGCGGGAGGAACAGCAGAAGGCCTTTACGCACATGTCCAAGGTGCGGGGACCGACGGCCGGGGAGTTTTCGATCCACAGCTGGGGCGCCCATTTCATCGAAGTGCGTGTCGACGAGGACTTTGGCACCGTGCGGGTGTCGCGCATCGTCTCGGCCTTCGATTGCGGCCGGCTGTACAATCCAAAGCTTGCCGAAAGCCAGCTGCGCGGCGGCATCATCATGGGCATCGGCCAGGCCCTGCTCGAGGAAGGACTGGTGGACGCCCGCAACGGCCGGGTCGTCAACAACAACCTCGGCGATTACCTGGTGCCGACCAATGCCGACGTGCCGCCGATCGAGATCCTGTCGGTTGGCGAGCCGGATTTCGAGGCCTCGGTTCTCGGCGGCAAGGGCGTTGGGGAAGTCGGCATTGTCGGCGTGGCGCCGGCCATTGCCAATGCCGTCTTCCACGCCACGGGCAAACGGGTGCGCGATCTGCCGATCACGCTGGAAAAGCTCATCTGACAAACGCGGGCGGTGCCTCACAAGGCGCCGCCCTGCCCTTGCCGGGCGCAATCATTGCCGAAGATCCGCCTCGACTGACCGTCAGCGGACCGCGTCGGCCTCGCTCACCTGTGCGCCAAAGGACCGAGTGGTCAGATCGCTGGTCAGGTCTGCCGGGAATGGCCCGGTGGTCAGCACCGTGAAGTCGAACGAGCCGCGCCGGTCGGCGTTCAGCACGTATTGGCGATGGACACGCAGAAAATCCCGCTTGATCCGGGCGTAGCGCTCCGGAGACAGGAGATTCTTGACGCGGATTGCGATCAGCGCTGCCTGCGGCGCCAACGGGTGGCCGGTCACGGCAACCACCTTCGACTTGTAGAAATTGATCGGATCGGTCAGGCACTGCACCTCCAGCCAGGAGACGTTCGGGGCCTGCGCGATGAGGCCCACGCGCCGGCGCAAATCCACCGCCGAGCGCAGGAGCGCACACTGGAGAATGGCCCCGCCGAGCGTCACGAAGACCACGCGCTTGCCGGCCAGCGCTTCAGGATGTCTTTCCAGCACAATGCCCAGAGCATGGGTCGCAAGGCTCGATCCCATGCTGTGCGAACTGATGACATATTCGTCCGCCACCTCATCAAGGGCGCGCAAGAGCGTTGCGACGGCCTCGTCCAGAAAACGCCTCAGGTGCGGCGTGTCCCCCTTGGCGACCGCGACTGCAAACTCCCAGTCGGAAAACAGGTGCAGCGTGTAATAGCGCTCCGCAAACGGCATCAGCGCATAGCGAAAGAAGCAGGCGGCGAGCGGCACGCTCCAGAGGCAATGCCAGGCCGAAAGCGAAAGCCGGAGCGGAGCAACGGCGAGCCCCAGCGTGAAGGCCAACCCGCACAGCATCAGGAGAAAGGGGAAGATGAAAAACAAGGCGAAGCGCCAGCCATGCCGGACATAGCCGATAAGCCCCCCGTGAGCCACGACCTGTGCGGCGCTCCTGAAACCGGAGAGCAGCCGGCTGGCGAGCGGGCGGGCGGCAAGCGCATCGACCACCGCATCGTGATCGCAGATATGGATGAGGCTTTGCGTCTGCCAGGTGTCTGCACCAGCCGTCACGGCAAAGCCGGCGCCGGATCGGTTGGCCTCCAGAGGGCCGACCTCAACGGAGAAATCCCACAGATTTGCGGTCTGCTCGGCGGTCCGCTGAAAGCGCCGATAATGGCCGCTCGTGTCCATTTTTTCAAAGCCGGGAAAATGGATCACCACCCGTTTTCCTATGGCGGCAGTCCTGTTTGCCCGCATGTTCATGTCTATACTCAAATATACAAAGGAACGGACCCGTTTCGCCAGCAGTACGGGCAAGTCACCGATCGTGTTGTTGAACGCAAGGCCGTAAGGCGCACTGCATCAATCGCGTGGCCAAAGCAAGGCCGCTGCCTAGTTTCCGGACCTTATTTGTGCGCTCTCGCCGACAAAACGAAGCCATGCGGCTGCCGATTGCAGGCGTGGCAGACCGGGCGCCGTCGTCGCAAATCCGCTCGTCGCCTTGCCATTGTGGGTCGCCTTTGCCAAAAGGCCGGTGGGAGAGCGGGAGGAACGCCATGAAATGACCGGCTGCGCAGGGTGCTGCGGATGGCCGGCCAACAGGAGACTGACAGATGACGGTAAGCTGGACGGATGCCGCAATCCTTGGACTGATACAGGGATTGACCGAATTCCTGCCCGTATCTTCAAGCGCGCATCTGCGCATTGCCGGTGAATTTCTCCCCTCGGGCGCCGATCCGGGCGCCGCCTTTACAGCCATCACCCAGATCGGCACAGAAGCTGCGGTCCTCGTCTATTTCTGGTCGGACATCCTGCGCATTGCGGTGGCCTGGCTGCGCCAGAACATCCTGCGCGTCGCCCATGATGCCCAGGATGCGCGCATGGGCTGGCTCATCATTGTGGGATCGCTGCCCATCGTCGTGCTTGGCCTCCTGTTCAAGGATGAGATCGAGCATGGCCTGCGCAATCTCTATATCACGGCGCTTGCCCTCATCGTCTTCGGACTGCTGCTGGGCCTTGCCGACCGGATTGGCGCAAAGACGCGCACGCTCGACCGCCTGACCTGGCGCGACGGGATCCTCTTCGGCTTTGCCCAGGCCATGGCGCTCATTCCTGGCGTCTCCCGCTCCGGCGGAACGATCAGCGCGGGACTGCTGATGGGCTATACGCGGCAGGCCGCGGCACGCTATTCATTTCTGCTTGCCGTGCCGGCCGTCTTCGGCTCGGGCTTCTACCAGCTCATCAAGAGCATGGGGCAGGACAATCCGGTCGGCGCCGGCCCGACGGCGCTTGCCACGCTGATTTCCTTCGTCGTCGGCTACGGCGTGATCGTCTTCTTCCTGAAGCTTGTCTCCACCCGCAGCTACCTGCCCTTCGTCTATTATCGCATCGTCATCGGCCTTGCCATCATCGCCCTGCTCGTCTCCGGCAAGCTATCGGCCCTTTGACAATACGCCTTCAGGAACAATCAGGCAGCTGGCGCGCGAAAAATCACGCGCGCCAGCTGTGCCTCAGTGTCCGATGACAATCTCCCGTTCCCGCGTCGGTTCTGCCGGCAGGTCATGGCGTGCGAGCGGGCGATTGCCGGCAAGCAGGCGCACCAGCACATAGAACACCGGCGTCATGAAGATGCCGAACACGGTGACGCCGATCATCCCGGCAAAGACGGCGATGCCCATGGCTGCGCGCATTTCCGAGCCGGCGCCGGTGGACACGACGAGCGGCACCACGCCCATGATGAAGGCCATCGACGTCATCAGGATCGGGCGCAGGCGCAGCCGGCTTGCCTCGATGGCGGCCTTGACCGGCGAATGTCCCTCGAACTCCAGCTCCCGCGCAAATTCGACGATCAGGATGGCGTTCTTGGCCGATAGCCCCACAAGCACCACAAGGCCGATCTGCGTGAAGATGTTGTTGTCCCCCCCGGTCAGCCAGACGCCCGTCAAGGCCGCCAGGATGCCCATGGGCACGATGAGGATGATCGCAATCGGCAGCGTCAGGCTTTCATATTGCGCTGCAAGCACCAGGAAGACGAGGAGAAGCGCCAGCGGAAAGATGATGACACCGGAATTGCCAGCCAGGATCTGCTGGTAGGTGAGATCCGTCCACTCGAAGGTAATGCCGGGTGGCAGGGTTTCAGCGGCAATCCGTTCGATGGCGGCCTGCGCCTGACCGGACGAATAACCCGGCGCCGGCGCCCCATTGATGTCGGCTGCAAGGAAGCCGTTATAGCGCGTCGTGCGTTCGGGTCCCGCCGTCGTTTCCACCTTCAGGAGCGCCGAAAGCGGGATCATCTGGCCGCTCTGCGAGCGAACCTTCAGCTGGCCGATATCCTCCGGCCGCGAACGGAACTTTGCATCCGCCTGCACGCGCACACTGAAGGTTCGCCCGAACGCGTTGAAGTCGTTGACGTAGAGCGAACCGAGATAGATCTGCAGCGTGTCGAAGACATCCGTGACGGAGACGCCGAGCTGCTGCGCCTTGACGCGATCGAGATCGGCATAAAGCTGCGGCACGTTGATCTGGAAGCTGGAGAACTGGCCGGTGAGTTCCGGTGCCTGATAGGCTTTTCCCAGAAATGCCTGTGTCGCTTCATTGAGTGCCGGATAGCCGAAGCCGGCGCGGTCCTCGATCTGCAGCTTGAAGCCGCCGGTGGAGCCGAGCCCGTTGACGGGCGGCGGCGGGAACATGGCGATGAAGGCATCCTGGATGCCCGCAAACTTCTGGTTCAGCTGCATGGCGATGGCATTGCCGGAAAGCTCCGGCGTCTTGCGCTCGGCAAAATCGTCCAGAACCGCAAAGACGATCCCAGAGTTTGAGCCGATGGTGAAGCCGTTGATCGACAGGCCCGGGAATGCCAGCGCATTCTTGACGCCCGGCTGCTGCAGGGCAATCTCGCTCATGCGCTTGATGACGTCTTCGGTCCGATCGAGCGAGGCGCCATCGGGAAGCTGCGCAAAGCCGATGAGATACTGCTTGTCCTGCGCAGGCACGAAGCCGCCCGGAACGGTGGTGAAAATGCTGTAGGTGGCACCGACGAGCGCCAGGTAAACGATCATGACGAAGCTTTTGCGCGACAGAAGACCGCCGATGCTGCGGCCATAGCCGTTGGAGGCTGCCCCGAAGGCACGGTTAAAGCCGCGGAAGAACCATCCGAGCACCCGGTCCATGCCCCGCGTCAGCCAGTCCTTCGGCGCATGGTGGTCCTTCAGCAGAAGGGCCGCCAGTGCAGGCGAGAGCGTCAGCGAATTGATGGCGGAGATCACCGTCGAAATGGCGATGGTCAGCGCAAACTGCCGGTAGAACTGCCCGGAAAGGCCTGAGATGAACGCAAGCGGCACGAAGACGGCCACCAGCACCAGCGCAATCGCAACGATCGGCCCGGAGACCTCGCGCATCGCCTTGTAGGTTGCGTCCCGCGGCGACAGGCCGGCCTCGATGTTTCGCTCGACATTTTCCACGACCACGATGGCATCGTCCACGACAATGCCGATCGCCAGCACAAGGCCGAAGAGAGACAGCGCATTGATGGAAAAGCCGAAGAGATACATGACGGCGAACGTGCCGATGATCGACACCGGAACGGCAATCAGCGGAATGATCGAGGCACGCCAGGTCTGCAGGAAGAGAATGACGACGAGCACGACCAGCGCCACGGCTTCCAGCAGCGTATCCACCACCTTGTCGATGGAGGAGCGCACGAATTCGGTCGTATCATAGACGATCTCGTAGGAAATCCCCTCCGGCATCGCCTGCTGCATGTCCCGCATGGCGGCCTGCACCGCATCCGAAATGGCAATGGCGTTGGAGCCGGGCGACTGGAAGACCGGAATGGCGACCGCGGGCTTGCCGTCGAGAAGCGAGCGCAGCGTGTAATCGGCGGCACCCAGTTCCACGCGCGCGACATCCTTCAGGCGCGTGATGGCGCCATCCGCACCGGTCTTCACGACGATCTCGCCGAACTCTTCCGGCGTGCCGAGACGGCCTTGCGCATTGACGTTCAGCTGAAGCTGCGTGCCGACGGGGCTCGGCGATCCACCGATGATGCCGGCCGCGGCCTGCACGTTCTGCTGGCGGATGGCGTTTGGAACGTCGGTAGCAGCCAGCCCGTATTCGGCAGCCTTCTGCGGATCGACCCAGACGCGCATGGAATAATCGCCGGCGCCAAAGATCTGCACCTGCCCTACCCCCTCGATGCGGGCAAGCCGGTCCTTGATGTTGAGCGTCGCATAATTGCGCAGATAGGTCAGGTCATAGCGGCCATCGGTCGAAACGAGATGCACGACCATCATCAGGTCGGGCGAGCTTTTGACCGTGGTGACGCCGAGGGCCCGCACTTCCGCCGGAAGCCGCGGCTCTGCCTGAGACACGCGGTTCTGCACCAACTGCTGGGCCTTGTCGGGATCGGTGCCCAGCTTGAACGTCACCGTCAGCGTCAGCACGCCATCAGAAGTCGCCTGGCTGTTCATGTAGAGCATGTCTTCGACGCCGTTGATCTGCTCTTCCAGCGGCGTTGCAACCGTCTGGGCAATCACGACGGGATTGGCGCCGGGATAGCTGGCGCGCACGACGATCGATGGCGGAACGACTTCTGGATATTCGGAAATCGGCAGCGCGCGCATGCCGAGCAGGCCTGCAACGACGGTCAGCACCGACAGGACGGCCGCAAAGACCGGCCTGTCGATAAAGAAGCGGGAGATATTCATGGGTTTGCCCCTCGGAACATTTGGCAAAGACCGCCCCTGCGGCCGACTTATGGGCCGGCCGCGCGGATGATCTTGAGAATGATGGAACGCTCTTATTGCTTGGCGAGCTGGGCCTTTTCCTGCGGGGCGACATGGGCGCCCGGACGCAGGCGCTGCAGGCCGCTCACCACGATGCGATCGCCCGGCGAAAGCCCCGCTTCGACAAGACGCCCGCCATCCACGCCGACACCGAGCTTCACCTCGCGGTACGTCGCGACATTGGCCTGATCGACCAGGAAGACGAATTTCTTGTCCTGATCCGTGCCGATGGCAAGCTCGCTGACGGCAAGTCTTGGCTCGCTCTTCGGTTCGCCGAGGCGAATGCGCACGAACTGGCCCGGCAACAGGCGCCCATCGCGGTTATCGAAGACAGCCCGCACCCGCACCGTGCCGCTTGCCTGATCCACCTCGTTGTCGATCAACTGCAGCTTGCCGCGAAGGGGTGCGTCCGGCGCCTGCGCGGTGCGGATCTCCACCGGGACCTCGTCGAGCGAGGGCACGCCGTTCACCACCGGCAGAGCCGCCAGGGTGCGGCCAATCATCTCCTCGCCGACATTGAAGCTCGCATAGATCGGATCGACCGAGACGATGGTGGTGAGCACCGGCGAGCCTGAGCCCGCGGCGACCAGGTTGCCGACCGTCAGTTCAAGCCGGCCGGCGCGTCCGGAAATCGGAGCGCGGATCTTCGTGTGGTCGAGATCGATCTGGGCCGAAGCCAGCTGCGCCTGTGCCGATTGCAGATCGGCGATTGCCTGCGCATGGGTGCTCAGGCGCTGCGCATAGTCGCTCTTGGAAATCGTGTTGGAGGCCGACAGCGCCTTGCCCCGGTCGAGTTCCGCCACGGCGAGATCGAGCCTTGCCCGGGCAGAAGCCACCTGTCCTTCCGCCTGGGCACGCACGGCTTCAAACGGCGCCGGATCGATGGTCACCAGGAGATCGCCGGCCTTGACGAGCCCGCCTTCGCGAAAATGCACCGACTGGATCGCGCCAGCGACACGCGAGCGCAGCTGCACCCGCTCCACCGATTCCAGCCGGCCGGAAAATTCCTGCCAGATGGCGACGGTGCGCGGCTGCACGGTTTCGACGGTGACCGGAACGGCCGGCGGCGCGCTTGCCTGTTCGGTCGCCTCGGCGCGGGTCAACTGCAGAAGGTTACCCTGCGTAACGGCCACGACAGCGGGCACGACGAGGCTCATGCCGGCGACCCACAGGGCCCGGTTCTTCAGTATCGATGTCATGATGTGTCTCCTGGATAGGCGCTAGCGGCGCGCCAGACCGAATAATTCCTGCATTGTAATCATGTGAGTTCCGCAGCAAATGCTGCGAATGCCTCGGTTATCTCCTGGCGCCAGCGGCCATCCTGCCCGGTGTAAATGCCGGTCCATCCCTGTCCCGCGGCCAGGATGTGCTGGCGCACAAACACGCCTCCATCGCCAAGCCTGCGGGCATAGGCCAAAATTTCATCCCGCAAGGGATCGTCTTCGGCACTCATCACCAGCGCCGGCGCAACACCGGACAGGCGCGAGCACAGACAGGGTGCGGCATAGGGATGCCCATAGCCGCAGGCCTGCTGCAGATACTGGCTCCAGCCCTGCGTCCAACGCTGTCGCATGCCGATCTCATCGGCGCGCCGGATGGAGGCCGAAGCCATTTCCGGATCGATCAGCGGCGACAACAGCACCTGGCCGGACAGACTGCCGGGCATGTAGTCGCGCGCCTTCAACGCAATACCCGCCGCGATATTTCCACCCGCCTCGTCGCCGGCGACGAAGAGCTTCGAGCGGGCGCCTGCAAACTCCTTCTTTCGAAGCGAGAGGCGCTGCAACACCTGCAGCCCCCGCTCGATCGCCTGCGGAAATATCGCCGGCCGATCGTATGCATAGGCAACTTCGACAACCACCGCACCGCTGTCGGCCAGCGCCCGTGCGGCCGGTTGTTCAGCTTCGGCAGGCGCCGCCTGGCCAAACGCCCGTCCCGCGAGGTAAAGAACCAGAGGCTTTACCTTCTGGACGAGACCGGACGAATAGATGCGTACCGGCAGCTGCCCTTGTCCGTGGCCTATCTCCAGATCCGTCCACGGCATCGCTACGCAAGCCCGCTTTCCTGTTTATGTTGGTTCTGATATTATTGTCTTCTGTTTGCCGCACAAGCATGCTTCCATGGGCAACACTATTCCAATTTAGCGGATAATACCGCACTGCTTCCAAGGAGGCGCCGATGGACCAGCTTTCTGCGATGCGTGTTTTCCTGCGCGTGGTCGAAACCGGAAATTTTACCCGGGCGGCCGCCGCTCTCGACATGCCGAAGACCAGCGTTACCAACCAGGTGCAGGCGCTCGAGACGCATTTGCGCACCAAGCTCCTCAACCGCACCACCCGCCGGGTGGCTCTGACGACCGATGGCGCCCTCTACTATGAGCGTGCCCTGCAAATCGTCTCGGAACTCGAAGAGCTGGACTCAAGTCTCTCCAATTCGAACACCCAGCCGTCCGGGCGCCTGCGCGTGGAAATGGCCGGCGCCTTTGCCGATTGCCTAGTCATCCCGGCGCTCTGCGACTTCGTCAAACAGTATCCGCAGATTCAGCTGGATATCGGTGTGGGAGACCGGCTGGTCGATTACATTGCGGAAAACGTCGATTGCGCCCTGCGGGCCGGCACGCCGACCGACCAGTCTTTGATCGCCCGGAAAGTCGGGCAGATCAAGCTATTCAGCTATGCCTCGCCGATCTATCTCGAGCGTCACGGGACGCCAACGCATCCAAGGGATCTCGAAACCAGCCATTTCTGCGTCGGCTACCTCAATGCCCAGACCAGCCGCGTTATGGGGATCGATTTCAGCAAAGGCGACGAACTGATTGAAACCACGCCGCGCTATATCCTCTCCGTCAGTGATAGCCGCAGCTATGTCGGTGCGGCCATCGCAGGCCTCGGCATTGCCCAGTCAACGCCCTTCCTCGTCAAGGAGGCGCTGGAAAAGGGCCAACTCGTGCCGGTTCTGACCGACTGGGATTGCGAAATACTGCCGCTATACATCGTCTATCCGCAGACGCGCCACATGAGTAACAAGCTGAGGGTTTTCGTCGACTGGCTGACCCGCCTGCTGCAGACGCTGTAATCCCGGCAAACGCGCCCCTTCCCTGAAATCGCCAGCTTTTCCTTTGTGTCTTCGTCAGGCTTTGCGGGCCTGATAAGGCATGCCCCGGCGCCCAACCGTCGGCAGACAAGCGGTCGAGCGCTGCCGCTCTGTTCGGCGCGTCTTACCATTTGTGAAACCTGCAGGCCCAGGTTCCGGTCGGCGTCCGGCCGAATTCACCCGTGTCACGAAAGAGGAGGATTGACAGGACCAACTCGCCAGGTACTCTATAGTTAGAAACTATAATTCATAATTGTGGAACATCTGAAACCGGGAGACGTCCGCCATGCGCCTGAAACTTGCCTTCCTCGCCGCCACCGTCCTCATCTCCGCATCAGGGCTTGCCTTTGCCGCAGAGCGCGGTGGCGTGGTCAATGTCGCGACCATCGGCGAGCCGCCGACGCTCGACCCCATGGCCTCCACGGCCGACCTCGTCGGCATCGTCACCCAGCATATTTTCGAGACGCTCTACACCTTCGACAAGAGCTGGAAGGTGACGCCGCTTTTGGCCGAAAGCCTTCCCGAGATGAGCGCCGACGGAAAGAGCTATGTGATCAAGCTGCGCAGCAGCATCAAATTTCATGACGGATCCGACATGACTGCGGATGATGTCGTGGCTTCCCTCGGTCGCTGGATGAAACTCGCCTCGCGCGGCAAGCAGGCAGCGCCCTTCATCGACAAGGTGACCGCGACCGATCCGCTCACGGTCACCATCACCCTCAAGCAGCCCTATGCGCCGCTTCTGTCGCTTCTGGCCTTCAACAACTCGGCCGCCGTCATTCTGCCTGCGGAAAATCAGGCGGACACGTTGAACGCTGTCATCGGAACCGGCCCCTATATGCTCAAGGAGCGCAAGCCGGACCAGTATATCCAGCTGGTGCGCTTTGATGGCTACAAGTCCCGCTCCGGCGAGGCGGATGGTTATGGCGGCGCGCGCCATCAGTATCTCGACGAGATCCGCTTCGTTCCCGTTCCTGATCCGAACACCCGCGTCGAGGCCGCCATTTCCGGTCAGTATGCCTATGTGGATTCGATTCCGGTCGAGGCCTATGACCGGGTCAAATCCTCCAGCGCCTCCAAGCCCCTGATGCTGAAACCCTTCGGCTTTCCGGTCTTCGTCTTCAACACGAAGGAGGGTCTGTCCTCCAATCTTGCCGTGCGCAAGGCGGTGGAGAAGGCCTTGAACACCGAGGACATGCTGGCGGCGGCCTTTGGCTCCAAGGATTTCTATGAGGCCGACGGCGCATTTTATCCCAAGCCTTACGCCTGGCACACCGAGATCGGTACCGAAGGCAATTACAATCTCGGCGATCCCGAAGGCGCTGCGGCGGATCTGAAGGCTGCCGGCTATGACGGCAAGCCGCTGCGCATCCTGACCAGCCGCCAGTACGAGTTCCACTACAAGATGGCGCAGGTTGCCGCGGAATATCTGAAGCTTGCCGGCTTCACCGTCGAACTCCAGGTGGTCGACTGGGCAACGCTGACGCAGCGCCGCGCCGATCCAAAACTGTGGGACATCTACATCTCCCATAGCCCCTTCCTGCCCGAACCCGCGCTGATGGGCGCGCTGTCGACAAGTTCGCCGGGCTGGTGGGATACGCCGGCGCGCAAGGCAGCCGTCGATGCCTTCACATCCGAGGCCGATCCGGACAAGCGCGTGGGTCTGTGGCAGACGGTGCAGAAGACCATGTATGACGAGCTGCCACTTCTGAAGATCGGCAATTTCAATGCCGTGGCCGCCGTGTCGAACACGCTCGAAGGCGTGGAGCCGGCTCCGTGGCCGTACTTCTGGAACGCATCCGTCAAGAAGTAACCTTTATCCGCGGGATGCGGGCGCTTACACCTGCATCCCGTTTGTCTTTCCGCGCGTGGCATCGGAGCCAAGCCGCATGATAAGCTATATCCTGAAACGTCTGGCCGGCATGGTCGTCGTCATGTTTCTGGTAGTGACCATCGTGTTCATCATCGTGCGTGTCACGCCGGGTGACCCGGCCGCCGTGATGCTCGGCCCGGATGCAACGCCCGCAGACATTGCCTCCCTTCGCACGCGCCTTGGCATCGATCAGTCGATCCTCATTCAATATGTCTTCTATATCGGGCAGTTGCTGAAGGGCGACCTCGGCCAGTCGATCTTTCTCAACGTTCCCGTCGGCCGGGCGCTGACGGAGCGGGCCGAACCGACCTTTTTCCTCACCGTCTTCTCTCTTGTCATCGCCTCGGGGATTGCGCTGCCCATCGGCATCTATGCCGCCTATCGCCGGGGCTCTATCATCGATCAGGCCTCGACGACGATTGCCATGCTGGCCGCCAGCATCCCAAGCTTCTGGCTGGGCCTCATCCTCATGCAGATCTTTTCTGTCCGGCTGGGCCTGTTTCCGGTCTCCGGCTATGGCGGCCCGAACGCCAGCTTTCTCGACCGGATGTATCACCTGACATTGCCGGCGGTGGCGCTGGGGCTCGTCTCTTCCGCGCTGATCATGCGCTTTACCCGCGCCTCGATGCTCGATGTGTTCAGCGACGATTATATCCGCACCGCTCGTGCCAAGGGGCTGGTGGAACGACGGGTCGTGCTCAAGCATGCGCTGAAGAATGCCCTCATTCCGATCCTGACCGTGCTTGGCCTGACGGCGGCCGTGCTGATTTCCGGCGCCGTGGTCACGGAAACGGTCTTCGGCCTGCCCGGCGTCGGAAGCCTCGTCGTGTCGGCGGTTCTGAGACGTGATTACCCGGTCATCCAAGGCGCCCTGCTGGTGATTGCCGGCCTCTACGTCCTCATCAATTTCCTGATCGACATGCTCTACCTGCTGATTGACCCGAGGGTGCGATACTAATGGCCGAACTCACCCGCACAGCCGGCCCCCGAAGCCTCTTCCTGCGCCGCTTCCTCAAGCGCAAGACGGTCGCGGCCGGCCTGATCGTTCTTTCGATCTTTGTCATCCTTGCCGTCCTTGCGCCATGGATTGCCCCCTACTCACCCTCGAAGCTTTCGATCGCCAATCGATTGAAGCCGCCGAGCGGCCTCTTCTGGTTTGGTACCGACGAGTTCGGACGCGATATCTTTTCCCGCACCATCTATGCGGGGCGCCTGTCGCTGTTCGTCGGGGCCTCGGTCGTGGGCCTGTCGGCGGTGATTGGCGTGGCGCTCGGGCTACTCGCCGGCTTCTTCAAGCGCCTGGATACGCCGATCGCGCGTTTGATCGACGCCATGATGGCCTTTCCCGATATCCTGCTGGCGATTGCGCTGGTCGCAGCGCTCGGCCCCTCGCTTGCCACCGTGATTGTGGCCCTCTCCGTCGTCTACGCACCGCGGCTTGCCCGCATCGTGCGCGCCTCGACGCTGGTGATCCGGGAACTGCCTTATGTCGAGGCGGCACAGGCGCTCGGCATTTCCACCTGGCACATCATGACACGCCATGTGCTGCGCAACCTTGCCTCGCCCATTCTCGTCCAGGGTACTTTCCTGTTTGCCAGCGCCATGCTGGCGGAAGCCGGCCTCTCCTTCCTCGGGCTCGGCGTGAGCCCTGAAATTCCCACCTGGGGCACGATGATTGCCGCCGGCCGCCAATATGTCGGCCAGGCGGACTGGATGACCTATTTCCCCGGATTTGCCATCGTTCTCTCGGTCCTCTCCCTCCAGATGGTGGGCGATGGGTTGAGGGACATGCTCGATCCCCGTCTTCGAAAGGACCTCTGACATGGTCGCAACCACGGCAAACAAGCCGCTTCTCCTCAAGAACGTCAGGCCGATGGCCTTCGCCTCCCCCCATGCGGCCAAGGCAACCGACATCCTGGTCGGAGCTAACGGCCACATCGCGGCCATCGGCGACAGCCTGCCCGGCCCATCCGACGCAACGGTCATCGATGGTGCCGGCGCCTATGTCTCGCCCGGCTGGATCGATCTGCACGTCCATATCTGGCACGGTGGAACCGACATCTCTATTCGCCCCAGCGAATGCGGGGCGGAACGCGGTGTGACCACGCTGGTCGATGCCGGGTCGGCCGGGGAAGCCAATTTCCACGGATTTCGCGAATATATCATCGAGCCCTCGCGCGAGCGCATCAAGGCCTTCCTGAACCTCGGTTCCATCGGGCTTGTTGCGTGCAACCGCGTTCCGGAACTGCGCGACATCAAGGACATCGATCTCGACCGCATCCTGGAATGCTATGCGCAAAACAGCGAGCATATCGTCGGCCTGAAGGTCAGGGCCAGCCATGTGATCACCGGCTCCTGGGGCGTGACCCCGGTGAAGCTCGGCAAGAAGATCGCGAAAATCCTGAAGATCCCGATGATGGTGCATGTCGGCGAACCGCCGGCGCTCTATGACGAAGTGCTGGAAATCCTGGGTCCCGGCGATGTCGTCACGCATTGCTTCAACGGCAAGGCCGGCTCATCGATCATGGAAGATGAGGACCTGTTCAATCTCGCCGATCGCTGCGCCTCCGAAGGCATCCGCCTCGATATCGGCCATGGCGGCGCCTCCTTCTCCTTCAAGGTGGCCGAGGCGGCAATTGCGCGCGGCCTCCTGCCCTTCTCGATCTCCACGGACCTGCATGGCCACTCGATGAACTTCCCGGTCTGGGATCTCGCCACAACCATGTCGAAGCTTTTGAGCGTCGGCATGCCGTTCGAGAAGGTCGTGGAGGCGGTCACCCATGCGCCGGCCTCGGTCATCAAGCTGTCGATGGAAGACCGGTTGAGCGTTGGCGCGCGCGCCGACTTCACCATCTTCGATCTCATCGATGCCGATCTCGAAGCCACCGACAGCAATGGCGACGTCTCGCGCCTCACGCGCCTGTTCGAGCCGCGTTACGCCGTCATCGGCGCCGAAGCCGTCACCGCCTCGCGCTATATTCCGCGCGCCCGCAAGCTGGTTCGCCACAGCCATGGTTATTCGTGGCGCTAAGTGCGTGCACCCGCCTCAAGGAGTTGCTTTGACCCATCCCCGCATTTCCACGGCCGAACCGAACGAGACAGCCTATGACCGGCTGTCCCGTCTCGGGATCACGCTGCCGCCACCGCCGCCGCCGATCGCCAATTTCGTCACGCATGTGGTGGAAGGCCGTATGCTCTACCTGTCCGGCCAAGGGCCGCTCGAGGAAAATGGCCACCTGCACGCCGGCAAGGTCGGCGCCGATGTCAGCGTCGAGGAGGCCTATCGTCACGCCCGCCTCGTCGGCATCAACCTCATCGCCGTGATGCAGGATGCGCTGGGAGATCTCTCCCGCGTCAAGCAGGTGGTCAAGCTTCTGGGCATGGTCAACGCCATGCCGGATTTCCTCGATCACCCGAAGGTCATCAATGGCTGCTCGGACCTGTTCCTCGATGTCTTTGGCACGGCGGGCCGTCATGCCCGCTCGGCCGTCGGCTTCGGATCGCTGCCCGGTAACATCACGGTGGAAATCGAAGCCATCGTGGCGCTCAAGGATTAGCGCCCGTGTCAGTGATTGCGCCAGCCCATCATCTTTTCGATTTTTGCCGCAGACGCCATGACGCTTCCGGCATACGGATTGTCCTTGCCGATGACCTTCTGCTCGGGAAGCACGATGGAAATCGTCGCAACGCAGCTGCCGGCATCGTTGACGATGGGAGCCGCGATACAGGCGACGGCATAGTCGGATTCGGCCACCTGCACGGACAACCGCTGCGCGAAGGCCTGGCCCGCCGCATCGCACAGCGTGGCCGCATCGACCTCCGCCCGGCCGGTCGGAGAGATGCGGGCGCAGCGGCGGAACAGGTCTCGCCGCTCCTCTGGCGCGAGATGGCCGACGAGCAGGCGCCCCGAAGCCGTCCAGTTCAGCGGAACCCGCGTTCCCACGCGCGAGGCAAACTGAAAGTGGCTAGGACCATCCGCCATCGCCAGCACCAGCATGTGGTCGCCATCGCGCCCGCACAGTTGCACGGTCTCGCCCACCTGCCGGCAGAGGTCGTGCATTTCCTGCGTGGCGACGCTCATGAAGTCCAGCGACCGCGCATAGGCAAGGCCATAATGATAGAGCCTTGGCCCGAGCCAGATCGTGTTGTCTGCGTTGCGGGTCAGCATCTGCTTTTCGACCAGATCCTCGATGATCACGTAGACCGTGGACAAGGGCGCGCCGATCGCCTTGGCAATGGCATAGGCACCGGCCGGCGCCCCGGTCTCGTACAGATGGTCGATGACCTGCAGCGCCCGGTCGATGCCGCTGACGCGGCTGCGACGGGCGGTCTTTTCCCCCTCTTCCGACAAGGCGCTGTCTGTAACGGACACGGGGCGGGACGCTTGAGATGACACGACGATGCTCCTCGGAGAACTTCGGGAGGCTATTATATTATTATGGCATAGCTGTCGATAGCGACCAGCCTGCCGAACGACGAGGAGAACAGAGACCATGACAAACGACCTTCGCCCCCGGCTTGGCCTTCGGCCTGTGATCAACGTGTCCGGCACGATGACGAGCCTTGGTGCCTCCATCGTGGTGCCCGAGGCAGTCGCTGCCATGACGGAGATCCTGCCGCACTTTGTCGAGGTGAATGATCTCCAGCGCAAGGCAAGTGCCGTGATTGCCCGGTTGACCGGCGGCGAGGCGGGCTTCGTCACCGCCTCCTGCGCGGCCGGCATCAGCCTTGCGGTCGCCGGTGCCATCACCGGGCCGGACCTGCTCGCCATCGAGCAGCTACCCGATGGCGCGCCTTCAAAGAACGAGGTCCTGGTGCAGATGGGCCATGTGGTGAGCTACGGCGCGCCGGTCGACCAGTCGATCCGGATCGCCGGCGGCAAGACGGTGATGATCGGCCAGGCGACGTCGACGCACCGCTATCATATGGAGAATGCCATCAACGAGCGCACGGCTGCCGCCGTCTATGTGGTCTCCCACCATGTCGTTCAGTATGGGATGCTGCATCTGAGCGAATTCGTCGAGATCGCCCATGCCAGGGGCGTGCCTGTCATCGTCGACGCCGCATCCGAATATGATCTGCGGAAGTTCCTCGAAGCGGGCGCGGATATTGCGCTTTACTCCGGCCACAAGTTCCTCGGTGGCCCGACCAGCGGGATCGTGGCCGGTCGCAAGGATCTGGTGCGCAGTGCCTTCCTGCAGAACATGGGCATCGGCCGTGGCATGAAGGTGGGCAAGGAAAGCATTTTTGGCGTGATGGCGGCGCTGGAAGCCTGGGAGACGCGCGACCACGAGGCGGTGCGGGCGCGCGAAGCCGGTTATCTTGCACTGTGGAATGAAGCGCTGAAGGGGCGCGCCGGCGTCACCTCGCTCATCGAACCGGATCCGACCGACAATCCGCTGGAGCGCATGCGGGTGATCATCGATCCGCGCGAGGCCCATATCACCGCCTGGGATCTTGCCGCCGCCCTTCGCGCCGGCAGCCCGCCGGTCATCGTGCGCGATCATGAGGTCGAGCATCACTACTTCTATCTCGATCCCTGCAACCTGCATCCGGGCGAGGAAGTCGTCGTTGCCGAACGCCTCGGCGCCGAACTCGACAAGGCGCGGGCCTCCAACGAAATCATCGCAACGCCCATCGAAAACCTCAGCCGCCATCGCTTCGACGGCATGCTGCGCTGGCCCGACTGACGCCGTTTCGCAATCAGGCCACCATGGAAGGCAGAAGGACGATAGATGATGAGAGACACGACCCATGCAGCCAAAGGACAGGGACCTGTCCTGTCGGTGGAAAACCTCACCACCTCCTTCGTGGTCGACGGGGCCTGGCGTCCCGTCGTCCGCGACGTCTCGTTCGAAGTGGCGGCCGGCGAAACGCTGGCGATCGTCGGCGAGAGCGGCTCCGGCAAGAGCGTCACCTCTCTCTCCGTCATGCGGCTCCTTGACCCCTCAAGCAGCCGTATCGAAGGTCGCGTCCGGCTTGCCGGGCGCGACCTTCTGTCCCTTCCCGAGCATGAGATGCGCAAGGTGCGCGGCAACGAGATCGCGATGATCTTTCAGGAGCCGATGACCTCGCTCAACCCGCTCTTTACCATCGGCGACCAGATTTCTGAAGCGCTTCTGTGCCATGGCAACCTGTCGGCGAAGGAGGCGCGGGCCGAAACCATCCGGCTTCTCGAAAAGGTCCGCATCCCCTCTGCCGCTTCCCGCTTTGACGAATATCCGCACCGGTTTTCGGGCGGCATGCGCCAGCGGGTGATGATCGCGATGGCGCTTGCCTCGCGCCCCAAGCTTCTGATTGCCGACGAACCGACAACGGCGCTCGACGTTACCATCCAGGGGCAGATCCTCGATCTCCTGAAGGAATTGCAGGAGGAAGACGGCATGTCCGTCCTCTTCATCACGCACGACATGGGCGTCGTGGCGGAAATTGCCGACCGCACGGTGGTGATGTATCGTGGCGAACAGGTGGAGACGGGCGAGACGGCCGATATCTTCTACCGGGGCCGGCATCCTTACACACGCGCCCTTCTCGCAGCCGTTCCGGTGCTGGGGTCCATGCAGGGTCACGCCCGACCCTTGCGCTTTCCCGTCGTCGATCCGGCAACCGGCGTGGCAGATGAAGCCCGCGAAGTGGCAGATACGGTTGATCCGACGCGTCCGGTCTTGAGCGTGAAGGGGTTGGCCAAGCGCTTCGACATTCACGCCGGACCGCTCGGCCGGCTGGTCGGGCGCGTGCATGCGGTGGAAAATGTCTCCTTCGACCTGATGGCCGGGGAAACGCTGTCGCTGGTCGGCGAATCCGGCTGCGGCAAATCCACCACCGGACGCGCCATCATGCGGCTGATCGAACCGGACGCCGGTTCAGTTCTGGTGGGTGACCGCGACATGCTGACGCTTGGCGGGCGCGAGATCCGCGAGATGCGCAAATCGGTGCAGATGATTTTCCAGGATCCGTTTGCAAGCCTCAACCCGCGCATGACGATCGGCCAGGCCATTGCCGAACCCTATCTGGAACACCGCATGGGCAGTGCCCGTGAGGCGCGCGATGTGGTGGCCGACCTTCTTCACAAGGTGGGGCTCCATGCCGACATGGCCAAGCGCTTTCCACACGAGTTTTCGGGCGGCCAGCGGCAGCGCATCTGCATTGCGCGCGCGCTTGCACTTCGCCCGCGCGTCATCGTCGCCGATGAAAGCGTGTCTGCGCTCGACGTGTCGATCAAGGCGCAGGTTATCAACCTGATGCTCGACCTGCAGGAAAGCCTCAATCTCGCCTTCCTCTTCGTCAGCCACGACATGTCGGTGGTCGAGCGGGCAAGCCACCGCGTCGCCGTCATGTATCTCGGTGAAATCGTCGAGATCGGACCGCGCGCCGCGGTCTTCAACAATCCTCAGCACGATTATACGAAGAAGCTGCTGGCGGCCGTTCCCGTCCCGGACCCTTCTCGTCGCCGGCAGAAGCGCAACATGGTCGTTGATGAGCTGAAGAGCCCCATTCGCTCGGTTGACGAGATCGTCGCCATGCGCAGCTACCGGACGGTCTCACCGGGGCATCTGGTGATGGCCTGACACCAGCCCCGTTCAGGGACCGCCAGACACTCGATTTCGTGTCGAGACCCTGCCTCAGATAGAGGGATCATGCCGCGTCACTGCGCGGTATGGTGCGATTAAGTGCCCTTAACCGCACAGCGGATGCGCACAGTCTAATGACCGATAAAATTTGACGGGTTCGGGCCACAGACTGCCGTCTTCTGAAAGCCGGATAAATCTCATGGCGCGCGGAGCGCCAAAAACATCCCTGATTAGCCCTTTCACCATACCACGCTTCCCTGCCCCCTGCAAAGATCTCGGTGCCAGCGAGAGATCGCAAAAGCTCTTCATTCAGATCCATGCAGCTTAGGAACCGTGGGACGCCACCGGTCTTCATGAGGGAAATCGCGTGCCCTCCCCTCACCCGGTTTTTCGCTCAAATCCGCCGTTCTGCCGCATGAGGGCCATGACCATGGGGGCAAGCGAGAACTCGCCGCGTTCGGCCTTTCGCGTCAGATCCCTGAGATATCCGCCCGCCGAATTGATCTGCCCTGCCCGTTCCAGGATGCAGGCCATGACGATGGCGGCGTTTTCGGCTCCCAGCACCTCGCAGGCGCTCTGATAGGCCGAGGGGCTGACGCCCAGCATGGAGCGGGTGACGACAGCGGCCGCCAGGAGATCGCGCCAACTGCGGATATCGCCGTCCGGCCCGTAATCGACGATCTGCGGGCAGGCTTTGAGCACCATCGGCAAGGGAAGCGGCTTCAGACGCTCGGCCAGCGCCGGATCGAGCGTGGTTTCGCCCATCTTGCGCCGCGGGTTTCCGGCAGGATCATCCGGCATACCGGCCGCTTCAGGCAGAAGCGATGCATTCCTCTCGTCCGTTTCTCCCGTCGCTCCGGCACCTCGCATCGGTGTTGGCGCCGAGAT
>NZ_JAGIPH010000008.1 GCF_017877135.1 Neorhizobium galegae
TTGGCGCCGAGATTTCGCCCTGCTTCTTTTCTGAAGCGGGTTCAAGTTCATTAAGGGATTCGGGTTTTGAATTCTGTATGTGATAGCCAGAATGGATGTCACTGGCGTCTGTTTTTTGTGTTTTTAGCTGAAGTTCCAGATGGTTGAGTACCTCCTCACGCAACAAAGCCATCTCGTCCAAGATTGTGGTGATGGTTTTGAGGTCGGCGCGGCGCGGCAGCCTAGATACAAGCGCTATATAATGGCTCTCGATCCGCTCCCAATTGCCGGCAGCGCCCTCCTCCATCGCTGCGGTGATGAGCTTGCGCACATCACGACGGCAGATGGTGAGTTCCTCTTTGGCGCGGCGCAAGCGCTGGCGTTCGGCGGCGATATTCTGGGCCAGGAGGGCGAGTTCCGCTGCGCGCACCATAAGCGGTGAAAGATCAAAACCGTAGGCCAGTTCGATCGCGCCATCCTTTGCGCGGTGAACGTAACGCTTGCCGTTCGGGCTATCGCGCCGCTGAATGAGGCCCGCATCGACCAGTGTTGCCAGATGACGTCGAAGCGTCGTGCCGGCAATGCCATGGGCGCGCACGGAAAGCTGCATGTTGGACGGGAAGACGACGAGATCCTGTTCGCCATCCAGTTCGTTCTGCGGATAAAAGCTCAGCAGGGCGTCCAGAACCGTCAGCGCTCGGTCGGGAAGACCCAGCCGTTCCCGCGCTTCGCAGGCATCCCGAAACACTTTCCACTTCTCAACCGGCCGCACCGGCCGTGTCTCTGCGGCCTGCATCTGCTCTTTCACCAGAGCAAGACGCACCGGCCGCCGCCCGAAGGGCGTCGTCACACTCTCTCTTTGCATCTTCTTTCACCTTCGATTGGCAAAAGAAATCCGCTCGCCGAAACGACGCCAAGACTCTTGACTATGATTCGTGGAAATGCGATTCTCAGAGTGCTTAGTTCAGAGAGAGGCTTCCACGGGCAACCGTTCGGGGGCCTTTTTCTTTTGTCGTTCAGTCTCCCTTGTTCGTTTCATCCAGAAACCGCTCATACAGAGCGTCGAGGTTTCGCGACAGAAAGTCGCCAAAACGCGTTGCGTTTCGCGCCTTCATCGACAGCGAAAATCCCTTGTTGTCGTTTTGCATCTCGATGACGACGCTTCCGTCCTCCGGCGCCCACTTGGCCTTGGTGGCAGGCGACGCCTTCTTCACCGCCCGCGACGACCGGTTCAAGCCGCTATGGATCGCCAGGAAGCGCTCGTCAGAGGCAAGTTCCGCAAAGTCATCCGCGGCCATGATCTGGTGCAGCCGCACAGCGTTCGACGCCTTGCCGACCAGCAGCGACAGCTCAACCCAGCGCTCCCGCCCAATCGACGGCGCATCGCCGATCGCCTGGATGATGTCGGCCGGGATACGCTGCGTCACCGACATCATCTTGGAAACGGCAGAGGCGTCGGCAGCAAGCGCTGCCATGATGACCTCGCGATCATAGCCGAGCGTCTCCAGGCGACTTGCAAACAGCGCGCGCTCGATGAACGTCAAATTGGCACGGGCGGAGTTTTCCTGGCCCTGCGCAATCACATGGGCCCGGTCATCGATGGACTTGACCACCGCTCTGACCTTGCGGCCCAGCTCACGGGCGGCCCTCAGGCGCCGGTGGCCGAAGACGACCTGGTACAGTCCTTCGCGCAGCGGATGCGGCCGCACCAAGATCGGCGTGTCCTGTCCGCGAAGCCTGATGGCGTCCACCAGATCGCGCACATCCTGATTGTCGCTGGCAAGGCGATCCTGCACGAAGGACGCCTCGACCAGGTCCGGCTCAATCTCCACGACCACTTCGCCTTCGAGATATTTGTCGGCCTGCTTTGCCAGTTCATCCAGCGAACGCACCAGCGATTTCCCCGCCCCGCGCATCGGATAGGACACGACGGCAGCCTGCTCCTCGTGAAGAGCCGTCAAGCCTTCGAGCAGGTTCTTTCTTGCCATCCTGTTGTCCCCTTTCATCTCTATCCCGCTGAATATTCTTCAGAAATTATCCATTTTGTCGCCCGACAAGTCATCGTCCCCAGGAGCGGTGGATGAGATCGGCGATCTCGCGGTTCACCGCATCCAGAGACTCGATCACCCGGTCATAGGTCGCCCGGTTCATGGAGGCACGCTCCACTTCATAAAGGGTCTGCTTGGTAATGCCGGCATCCGAAACCGCGGTCGATTTCACCATCTGGTTCTTCAGCATGAATTCGTGGAACATGGTCGACATGAAACCCACCATCTGCGCCTGGGGCACATCCGTCGGCTCATAGCGGGTAATCAGATACCGATACCAGGACAGGTTCACCTCGGCGCCGGCAGCCCGGATCGGCTTCAGGATGCCGCCGAGCATCAACAGGAACTGCCCCATCGACATCACGTCGAGCATCTGCGGATGAATGGTGATCAGGACGCTGGTTGCTGCGGTCAGTGCCGTGAGCGTCAGGTAGCCGAGCTGCGGGGGGCAATCGACGACGACGACGTCATAGGCGTCCTCGACCTGCGCAAGCGCGCGCGAAATGCGCGTAAAGAAGGTCTTGCCGTCATTGGACGTCTTGTCGGCCATCGCAAGCGGCGTATCGTATTCGTATTCCTGCAGATCCAGATTGGCCGGCACGATGTCGAGGCCGGGAAAATTGGTCGGCTTGATGATGTCCGCCAGAGGCTTCTTGTCGCCATCATAGCGGATCGCATCATAGATCGAAGCGACCTGGTCAAGCTCCGGCTGGAAGCCATGCAGCGACGACAACGAGGCCTGCGGATCGAGATCGACGGCCAGCACGCGATGGCCGGTCAGGGCAAGATGCTGGGCAAGATGGGCCGCCGTCGTGGTCTTGCCGGACCCGCCCTTGAAATTGACCACGGCCACGACCTGCAGTTTCTCGCCTTCGCGCCGGTGCGGCACGTACATGCGGCTTTCCGAGCGTCCGTGCTGATCGAGATAGCGCCGCAATTCCAGCATCTGCTCGGCCGTATAGGAACGGCGCCCTGACGACGAAGTCTGGGGCAAGGGCCCCTTGCCTTCCAGATGCAGCTTCTTCAATGTGCTCTGCGAGACGCCGACATAGCTTGCCACCTCGGCAAGCGTGAAGGGCCGCAGTGTCTTCTTGGCGTTCGGGGGAAACCGCTGAACGCTGAGCAGATGCAGCTTCTTCGAAATGAGATCGCCCTGTTCGAGGATCTGATCCTCGAAGTGCATGGCGCTCTCCTTTGGCAGGAAGCCTATATTAGCGTTCATGGACCCGATGCCCTGGATATAACGGTTTTGAGGCCTTTGTTGCCTCTTAAGCGTTATTATCTGCGATTCGGCAATTGGAACAAGGCGCTTACCGGCGATGGGGTGTTGATAGCGCCACAAGTTTTGCGCCGCCCCCCGGTGAATCGGCGTTTAAACGAACCTTACCAATGTGTTGACGGGATTTAGAAAATCGCGCCTTGGCGCGCTCTATCCACTGTCTGATTGAAGCAAGGACGGCAAAATCGCCTGCGTCGAGGGAAATGGGGCTCCCAAATGCTCTCATTTGCCCCGACTCACCCGTTGCCGATTCTGCGGATAACGGATCGGCGCGGCGCGCAGATGGCCCCCGAACATTTCTGTCCGGAGGCCATTGGCATCCTCAGGAAGGCTCGGGCACGGCGGCGGGCATTGTCTCCAGTTCGGTGCTGGCGACACCGCCCTTGGCAATCAGCACATAGGCTGCCGGCACGACGAAGAGCGTAAACAGCGTGCCGATGGACAGGCCCGAAGCAATGACGAGGCCCATGTTGAAGCGCGACGCAGCACCGGCGCCGGACGCCGTGATCAGTGGAATGACGCCGAGCACCATGGCAGCGGTGGTCATCAGGATCGGACGCAGGCGGATTTCAGCCGCTTCGACAATGGCCTGCCGCTTCGACTTGCCGGCATTGCGATGCTCGTTGGCCACTTCCACCATCAGGATGCCGTGCTTGCTGACGAGACCCATCAAGGTGACCAGCCCCACTTGCGTGTAGATGTTGACGCTGGCGCCACCGAGGCCAAGGCTGATGAAGATCAGCGCACCGGCAAGCGACATCGGCACTGAGACGAGGATCACGATCGGATCGCGGAAGCTGTTGAACAGGGCAGCCAGCGACAGGAAGATAATGACCAGCGCGAAGGCGAAGGTCGTGACGAAGCCGCCGCCTTCCTGCTCCAGCTGTCGCGACTGGCCGCCGTAATCCACCGAATAGCCGGGCGGCAGGGTGTCGGCCGCCAGTTGCTTCAACGTCTGCAGCGCATCGCCCATGGCCACGCCCGGCATGGCCACGCCGGAAATGGTGGCGGAGTTGACCTGCTGGAAGTGATTGTAGGACTGCGGCGAGACCTTGGTCTCGATATGGGCGATGGTCGAGAGCGGGATGCTGCTGCCGTCGCTTGCCTTGATATAATAGTTCAACACATCCTTGGCGTTGAGGCGGGACATCTGCTGAACCTGCGGGATCACCTTGTAGGACCGGCCGTCGAGGCTGAAATAACCCGTGTAGCCGCCGCCCAGCATGGTGGCGAGCGAGCTGCCGACATCCGACATGCTCAGACCAAGCTCGGATGCCTTCTCGCGGTCGAACACGACACGCGATTCCGGCTGGTCGAACTTCAGGTCATTGTCGAGAAAGATGAACTTGCCGGTCTTCAAAGCGGCCGCGATGAAGGCGCCGGAGACATCATTCAACTGCGGGAAATCGTTGGTGGTGGTCAGCACGAACTGGATCGGCAGGCCGTTGCTGCCGGGAAGCGGCGAGGTCTGGAAGGCGACGGTGCGCACGCCGCTGATCTGGTTGAACTCCTGCTGCACCTGTGGCTGCAGCACCTTGGTGGTCTTTTCCCGCTGATCCCACGGCTTCAGCACCCAGCCGAGAATGGACTGGCCCGGCGCATCGATCTGGAAGACCAGATTGGTTTCCGGTTTCGGCTTCAGCACGTCATAAACCTGCTGCGAGTAGAACTGCCTCTGCTTCAGCGTCGAGGTCGGGGATGCCGTGGTCAGGCCCAGAATAACGCCCTGGTCTTCTTCCGGCGCAAGCTCGCTGGTGGAGGAGGCATAGAGCCAGTAGATGCTGCCGAGCACGATGAGCGCAAAGACGACCACCACCGACAGCGTGTTCAACGTGCCCTCCAGCGCCCGGCGATAGCCGCGGCTCAACCTCTCCATGAAATGGTCGATGGCATGAACGATGCGCGCTTCCATCGTCGTGCCGTGCTTGGGAATAGGCTTCAGCAGGTTGGCGCAGGTCATCGGTGACAGCGTCAACGCAATAACGGCAGAGACGGTGACGGCACCGGCAAGCGTAAAGGCAAATTCGGTAAAGAGGGCGCCGGTGAGCCCACCCTGGAAGCCGACCGGGACGTAAACGGCAATCAGCACCACCGTCATGGCGATGATCGGGCTTGCCAGATCCCGGGCCGCCTGGAGCGCCGCATTGAAGGGCGACATCCCTTCTTCCATATGCCGGTTGACCCCTTCGACGACGATGATCGCATCATCGACCACCAGGCCGATGGCCAGAACCAGTGCCAGCAGCGTCAGAAGGTTGATCGAAAAGCCCATCAGCAGCATCAGGCCGAATGTCCCGATGAGCGACAGCGGAATGGCAACGATGGGAATGAGAACCGACCGCCAGGATCCGAGGAAGGCAAAGACCACGATGGTGACGATCACGCCCGCTTCGAGAAGCGTGTGGATCACCTCATCGATCGAGCTGTTGACGAAGGCGGTGGAGTCGTAAATCACCGTGCCCGTCAGACCGGCCGGCAGCTGCGCCTGAATATCGGGCAGCACCGCTTTCACGCCATTGATCACATCGAGAAGGTTGGCGGTCGGTGCAACCTGGATGCCGACATAGATGGCCGACTGGCCGTTGAAACTCGTGACGCTGTCGTAATCGTCGCTTCCGAGGGTAACATTGGCGACATCCTTCAGGCGGATGATGGCACTGTTGGTCTGCTTGACGACGAGGTTCTTGTACTCGTCGAGCGAATGCAGGTTGGTCGAGGAGGAAAGATTGACCTGAACGAGCTGCCCCTTGGTCGTGCCAAGACCGGAGATGTAGTCGTTGCTGGTCAGTGCCGTGGACACTTCGGAAGCACTGAGCCCATAGGCGGCGAGTTTCACCGGATCGATCCAGGCGCGCAGCGCAAACTTCTTGGCACCGAGCAGTTCGGCCGTCTGGACACCCTTCACCGATTGCAGCTTCGGCTGCACCACACGGGTCAGATAGTCGGTCACCTGGTTGGGCGCCAGCACATCGCTCTTGAAGCCGATATACATGGAATCGATGGTCTGCCCGACAGACAGCGTCAGCACCGGCTGCTGCGCATTGGCCGGCAGCTGGTTGATCACCGAATTGACCTTGGTGTTGATTTCCGTCAGCGCCTTGCCGGAATCATAGTTGAGGCGAAGGTTGACGGTAATCGTGCTCGTGCCGGTCTTGCTGGTCGACGTCATGTAGTCGATGCCGTTGGCCTGCGCGATGGCATTTTCCAGCGGTGTCGTGATGAAGCCAGCAATGATGTCGGCGTCGGCGCCCGAATAGGTGGTCGTCACCGTCACGGTGGCGTTCTGGGTGCGGGGATATTGCAGGATGGAAAGCGACGTCATCGACTTCAGGCCGAGGACGAGAATAAGCGCGCTCACCACCAGCGCCAGAACGGGCCGGCGCACGAAGATATCCGTGAAGCTTTTCATGGGAGCTGTCCTATTGATCCGTGATCGCAGGCGCGTCTTGGGCTGGCGGTACGTGGCTGTTGTCGACCTTGACGGGCGTTCCGTTTCGAAGCTTGATCTGCCCCGCGATGACCACGCTATCGCCCGGCTGCACGCCATCGACGACCGCGACATTGTCACCGCGCACACTGCCGGTTTTCACAAAAACCTGGCGGACGACATCCTGCGGCTGATCGCTCTTGCTCTTGTCGCCGACGATGAAGACGCTGTCGCCATAAGGGTTGTAGACGATGGAGGTTTGCGGCAGCGTGACAAGCTGCTGCAGCGAGCCCACGGCAATGGCAACACGGCTGAACATGCCGGGCAGAAGCGCGCCATCGGAATTCTGGATGGTGGCGCGAACAAGCACGTTGCGCGTCGTGGTGTCCACCTTCGGATTGATCGCCGAGATCTCGCCCTTGAAGACGCGGCCCGGATAGACGTCGACCGAGGTGTTGACCTCCTGGCCCACCTTCAGCTGGCTAAGCGCCTGCTGCGGCAGGTAGACGTCGACGTAGAGCGGGTCGAGCGACTGGAGGGTAACGACCGTGGTGCCGGCCGTCAGATACTGGCCAAGATCGACCGAGCGGATGCCGAGACGTCCGCCGAAGGGCGCCGTCAGCGTCTTCTGCGCCACCACGGCCTTCTGCTGGTCGACCAGCGCCTGGGCGTTGCGCACATTGGCCGTATCGCTGTCGACGGTGGCCTGGCTGACGGCCTTGATCAGCTGCTGCGCCTTGTCGCGCTGCAGGGTGATGACATAGTTATCCAGCGTTGCCTGAAGCGAGGCAAGCTTTGCAACGTCTTCCTCTGCCGCCAACTGCAGAAGCGTCTGCCCCGCGGTCACGGTATCGCCGGACTTGAAGCTGATATTCTTGACGATACCGGACACTTCCAGTGCCAGATCGGCACCATTGGCAGCCTTCAGCGTGCCGACGGCATCGAGTTCGTCCTGCCAGTCGGTGCGGGCGGCAATCGCGGTCGAGACGGTCTGCGGCGGATTGCTCATGCTCGCCATGACCTGCTTGATGATGCCGGACTTGAAGTTCTGGAACCAGTAGAGCCCGCCAAAGACAGCGCCGGTGGCAAGCAGCATGATCACCATTCGCTTGATCATCGCGTTTGGACCTTCTTGTTCTAAAATACTGTTGAACGATTATCGGGAGGAGATCTGGTCCGGCCCGGCAAACCGGCCCGGCTTGACGCGGGGTTGCGACTGCTCGGTCTCGTCCTGCCGGTTCCACCAGCCTCCACCCAGCGACTGGTAGAGCGCCACGGTATCGGTGTAGCGGGTGGCCTGGGCCTTCACGCGAGAGATCACCGCGTTCTGGTAGGTCTGCTGCGCGCTGGAGACGGTCGGATAATCGACGGCACCGGTCTTGTACTGTTCTTCGGCCATGGTGAGGCTTGCCTTGGCTGCCTTTTCCGCCTCCGTCTGGGCCTGCAGAGCGTTGGCGTCGTACTGGATCGCCCGCAAGCTGTTGGCGACATCCTGGAAGGCGGTGATGACCGTGCTCTTGTACTTGGCAAGATCCTGCTCGAAGGTCGCAACACTCGCTTCCTTTGTGTGGAACAGCGATCCACCATCAAGCAGCTTCTGGGTGACGGAGCCCGCGACACTCCAGGCAATCGAATTGGCCGAGAAGAGATCGGACGGTGTCGCAGCGCTCGACCCATAGCTGCCGCTGAGGCTGATCTGCGGCAGCATATTGGCAATCGAAACGCCAACGCTTGCGGTGGCTTCATGCAATGTGGCTTCCGCCGCCCGGATATCCGGCCGCTGGCGCACGAGCGCCGAGGGCAGGCTGACCGGAAGCGCCTGCGGCAGATGCAGATCGGCAAGCTTGATGCTTTCGCCGCGATCCTGGCTTGGCAGGCGGCCGAGATAGGCCATCAGTTCGTTGCGGGTCTGGGCACGCTGCTTCTGCAGCGAGGGCAGCGTCGCCTCCGTCTGGGCAAGCGTCGATTGCTGCGACAGAACGTCGGAGGCGGGCACGGCGCCGAGGTTGAACTGTTGCTGGATACGCTCCAGCTGTTCCCGCTGGAGCCGGACGATATCCTGGGTGGCTTCAATCTGTGAACTGAGCGAGGCATCGGTGAGCGCGGACGTCACGACATTGGCGGTAAGCGCCAGATAGGTCGCCTCCAGTTCAAAGCGCTGGTATTCCGCAGCCGCCCATTTGGCCTCGACCTGCCGGCGCGTGCCGCCAAAGACATCCAGCGCATAGGACACATCGACCGAAGCATTGTGCAGGGTATAGAGGGAGGCAGAGGCGTTGCCGCTGGCGGCCGTGCGTTCTCGCGTCGAAGACGCGCTGGCACTCACCTGGGGAAACAGCCCGCCTTGTTCAGCAAGTGCTGTTTCACGCGCCGCCCTTAGCGCGTATTGTGCTGCCGCGACATCGGGATGGTTGCGAACGGCCTCTTCCACAAAAGCGTTCAGCTGCTTTGACTTGAACAGTGTCCACCAGGCCGGGTTCACATCGGTTCCCACCGCGAAACGCTGCGACTGCCCGCCGGCGGCGGACGTCTGGCTGGTTTTGCCGAGATTGTCACGGGTATAGCCGGTAACGTCAGGCGCATAGGGTACGTAAAAATCGGGTCCGACTGTGCAACCGGAAAGGGCCAGAAGGGTTGAAACGGCAATGATGCGATGCGGAACCCACGCAAAGTGTGGGCTTGGCAGGGAAAGGACCGGGGGCTTGACCATGTGCTGCAACCAAATTGAACCGAACCGTTCAGTTCATTTGCGTCAGATTGCAGGCCCATATATCAAAGTCAAGAGTGAACCGAACCGTTCAGTTCGAACGGAAAGAAAGCAAGCATGAAAGCCGTCGCGGACAAGCAGGCCGAAGAGGCCGAAATCTCACCGAAAATCGGGAAAAAAAAGAATGCGAAAGTGCGCCTTATTCTACAGGCTGCGCGATCAAGTTTTCTCGATCAAGGCTATGATCTGACCAGCATGGACATGATTGCCCAGACGGCCGGCGTCTCGAAGGCGACCGTCTATGCGCATTTCGAGAGCAAGGAAGTCCTGCTTTACGGCCTCATGGCGGAGGAGTTCGAGACCCACAGGCCACCGCCCCTTTGGGACAGGGACCAGCCGGTGACGGATATCGAAGCCGCTTTGCGCGCCATCGCGCGACGGTTCACCGCGATCTTTCTCAGCGACAAGAAACTCGCCTTCCATCGCCTCATCATGACCAATGCCTCGCGCTTTCCAGCCATTACCGAGATCTTCATGAATGGCGGCCCAAGGCGGGAACAGGCGGAATTGCGCGCCTTCTTCGAAAAGGCCATTTCGGATGGATATTTCCGCATCGACAATATCGATCTTGCGGTGAAGCAGTTTTCGAGCCTCGTGAAGGCCGACCTGCCGTTGAACTGGGCATTGTCGATAAAGCCGCCATCGCAGGCCGAGTATGATGCCCTGATCGAAGCCGGTGTTGCCGTCTTTCTGGCCGCCTATGGCACCGGCCTTCGGCATCACAAGGAAGAGCCGGCACGGTTGTAAAACCGGGCACGGGATCGTGGCGTCGGCGGGCTCAGCCCGCAAAGCGTCGTCCGTCTGCAGAATACGTCACCTTTATGAATCGGTGAGGCGCAATCGATTCATAAGTCTCGTTGGACGTTACCGGCAGGATGTCCGACTCTTTCGGCATGAGCACACAAACCTACAGTCTTTACGTCGAACGACGGGACGGTGCCCGAAACATGGCACGTTACTACGCGCTGGATATCACCACGACCCTGTTTGGCGACATCTGTCTGATCCGGACCTGGGGGCGCATCGGAAAGAGGGGGCAGTCCAGGCACCACCATTTCGTAAGGGAAGAGGACGCCGTGGACCTGTTTCTCGATCTGGCCCGCCGAAAACGTGCACGGGGCTATCACCTGCCCCCTGGCGCAGAAGCGGCACGCGGTTGAGCCGCCGCAGGCCGTCAGGCCTGAGCACCCGCCTAGGCCCGCTCCTGCGCCTGCAGAAGCGCATTTGCCTCCAGACGACTCGGCGCGCCCAGGCGTCCGCCGAAAACGGTGCATTTGAGGGCAGCAGCGGCGGAAGAGAGGCGAATGGCTTTGCGGGAGGCCATGCCCTCGGCAATAGCAAGCGCAAACGTACCGTGGAAAATGTCGCCCGCCGCCAGCGTATCGACAGCCGTGATCGGAAATGCCGGTTCAAAGGCGATACCGGACACACCGGGTTCTGCCCAGTAACAGCCGGCCGGACCCGCCGTCACGGCGATGAAGGTTTGTGGGTACCGCGCCTGCAGCAGAGAGACCATGGTGGCAACATCTGCAGCTCCGGTCAGGCTTTTTGCGGCCGGCTCCGAAAAGACGATATGCGTTGCAGCCGGCGCCAGCTTCTCCAGCGTTTCCACTGGTGCAACGTCGCCGTCCAGAATGGCGGGCTTGCCCAGGTGGCGCGCCATGGTCAGCACATCGAGCGCCATGGCCGGCCAGCGCACGTCCACGAGCACCGCGTCGAAGGCGGCAAGGTCCTTTTCGGTGCAGGAACGTTTCGTTGCGTGCAGCTTCTGATCGTAAAAGGGCACGATCAGCCGTTCACCCGCCGCATCAACGAGGATCGTCGACAAGGCCGAGCGGGCGCCATCGACAACCGTCATGCCATCGGTGTCGATGCCGCTCTCGGCAAGCTCCCGCACAATGCGGTGACCTGTCTCGTCATTGCCGACCGCACCCCAGAGGCTCGCGCGACCGCCCATGCAGACCACGGCATAAGCGGCACTCGCCGCCATGCCTTCGGCAATCTGCTCCATGGCATAGGGCAGAACCTTGCCCTCGCCACGCGGCATCTCGTGCACTCGAAACAGCGTATCGAGCACGGCCGCGCCGACGCACAGCACGCGACCGGGCGGCTGGACCGCCCGGATGCCGACCGGCTCCACACCCTTCGTCATGATCAGAGACGCCTGCCGGTTTCTGCATCGAACAAATGCATGCTGTCCGGATCGATGGCTATCTGGATGGTATCGCCAAACCGCACGTCGAGCCTTTCGCGAAACAGGCAGGCGATCTCATCGCCGCGGCAGGCAAGCTTGGCATAGATTTCCGAGCCGGTGCCTTCGACCAGTTCCACCCGGCCCTCGATGCCGCCGGACGTCACCGCCCGGATATGTTCCGGCCGGATCCCGCAGACGAGCTCGCGACCGCCGAGCGTTGCAGGGTTTGCCGCAGCCGGCAGCGGCAATGTCAGACCGTTCAGCGTGCGGAACACGCCCTCCTCCACCCGGCCATGGATGAAATTCATCGCAGGCGAGCCGATGAAGCCGGCGACGAAGAGATTTGCTGGGCGATCGTAAAGGTCAAGCGGCGCCCCCACCTGTTCGATAACCCCGTCATGCAGCACCACGATCTTGTCGGCCATGGTCATGGCTTCCACCTGGTCATGGGTGACATAGATGGTGGTGGTGCCGATCCGCTGGTGCAGCGCCTTGATCTCGCCGCGCATCTGCACGCGAAGCTTGGCGTCAAGGTTGGACAGCGGCTCATCGAACAGGAAAACCTGGGGATCGCGCACCAATGCGCGGCCCATGGCGACACGCTGGCGCTGACCGCCCGAAAGCTGGCGCGGATAGCGGTCCATCAGGCTTTCAAGGCCGAGAATGGAGGCGGCGCGATCGACCTTGACCTTGGTTTCCTCGGCGCTGACCTTCTTCAGCTTCAGCGCAAAGCCCATATTGTCCTTGACGGTCATGTGCGGATAAAGCGCGTAGTTCTGAAAAACCATGGCGATATCGCGGTCACGCGCCGGCAGGTTGCTGACCTCCCGCGCACCGATGCGGATTTCGCCGTCGGTCAGTTCCTCAAGCCCTGCAATCATCCGCAGCAGCGTGGATTTACCGCAGCCCGACGGACCGACCAGGGCGACGAACTCGCCATCCTTGATGTCGATGTCGATGCCATGAATGACGTTGACTGCGCCAAAGCGCTTCTGGACGTTCGAAATATTGACTGGTGCCATTGTGATGATCCCGTAATGAGCCCTGTCGGGCTATGTGTCAGCCGCCCTTGACGGCGCCGGCGGTGAGCCCCGCGACAATCTGTTTCTGCGCAAACATGGTGAGCAAGAGCACCGGCAGCGTGACGATCAAAGCCGCCGCCGCAAGCGGTCCCCAGCTGACCTGTTCGAAGGACAGCATGTTGTAGACGGCAACCGGAAGCGTGCGCGTTTCGCGGCTGGCCAGCACGATGCCGAAGACAAAGTTGTTCCAGGAGAAGATCACCGCCAGGATGAAGGATACGACGATGCCGGGCTTGGCAATCGGCAGCGCCACGAGGCGAAACACCTGCCAGGACGAGGCGCCATCGATGCTGGCGGCTTCCTCCAGTTCCTTCGGCGTCGTCTCGAAATAGCCGATCATGATCCACACCACGATCGGAACCGTGACGACGAGATGGATGATGATCTGCGGCCAGAGCGTGCCGAGCATGTTCAGCCATTGGAACAGCAGGAACAGCGGAATGAGGAAGGAAAGGCCGGGCGTCATGCGGGCGATCATGATGATCACCGCCGATTTTTCGGCCTTCAGCCGGGCGATGCCGTAGCCGGCCGGAACGCCGATCACCAGCGCCAGAAGCGTGGCAGCACCGGTCACCAGGATCGAATTCCAGAAATAGAGGAAGAAATTGTTCTCCTCGAAAACCTTCACATAGTTCGACCAGGCAAACCGTTCCGGAATAAAGATCGGCGGATAGGCACCGTTGTCGATCTCGTATTTGAGCGACAGCGAGATCATCCAGAGAAAGAACAGGATGACCGGCGAAATCATCACGAGCGACACGAAGAACAAGCCGATCCGGTTAAGGGTCTTGCGTTTCATCAGCGTTCCTCCATCTCGGACCAGTTGGCCCTCTGGCGCACCATCAACAGCACGAAGGAAAGCGCGATGATGGCGATGAAGAAGACGACGGCCATGGCTGAGCCGTAACCGATGTCGTAATAGGCAAAGGACGTGTTGTAGAGGTAGATATTGATCGTCTCGGAAGCCGTCCCGGGCCCGCCTTGTGTCATCGCATAGATGATGTCGAAGCTTTTCACCGCATCGATGGAGCGGATGATCACCGCGATCATCAGGAAGGGCGCGATCATCGGCATGGTGAGATAGCGGAATTTCTGCCAGGCATTGGCGCCGTCGATCTCGGCGCTCTCGTAAGGCTCACGCGGCACGGCGGCGAGCCCCCCGAGAACGATCAGCATGACGAGCGGCGTCCACTGCCAGGTTTCCACCAGCACCAGCGAGGGGATCACGGTCGACTGGTTGTAGATCCATTCGAGCGGGCCGATGCCGATGAAGGAAAGCAGGTAGTTGAGGACGCCGAGCTGGGGATGAAACATCATCGTCCAGACAAGGGCGATGGCAACCGGCGTTGCCATCATCGGCATGACGAACACGCCGCGCAGGAAGCCGCGCATGGGAAACTCGGCATCGAACACCAGGGCTGCAAGCGTTCCCAGAAACAGCGGCGCCACCACGGACAACACGGTGTAGATCAGCGTGTGCCAGAGAGATTCCCAGAAGCGCCCATCGCCTGCCAGCCGGATATAGTTTTCCAGCCCGATGAAGCTCTGCTCCTGGCCGAGCGTCCAGCGATGCGCGCTCATCCACAGGGTAAAGACCCAGGGGAAGACGATCACGGCCGAAATGACGACCAGGGCCGGAATGACGAACGGCCAGTAGTTGGGAGCAAGCCGCGCGGGCTTGCTCCTCTTGGCGCCGCGCGTGCCGGCCGATGTGTTTTCCATGCTCACGGAGACCATTATCCCTCGCTTCGCGCCAGAACAGGTGCGAACTGTTCCGTCGCCTTCTTCAGTTCTGCCGCCGGATCGGCACCGCCGATCATGTTGGTGAGACCAACGCCGTAGGTGTCGCGGAATTCCGTCACCGGAATGATCACCGGCAGCGCCAGCTGCGACACCTTGCCGGAGCCCACGACGGCATCGAGCCAGGCCGCCGGCATTTTCACGCCCTCGCGCACCTTCTGGTCTTCCAGGATCGACTGGCGGAAGGGAACGCCGGCACCGGCCTGCAGCAGGCGGGCGCCCATGTCATGCGAGATCGCCCACTGGCAGAACAGATAGGCGGCTTCCTTCTTGGCGCTGGCTTCCACAACGCCGAGGCCATCGCCGAACGTGCCGGCCGCCTGGACGGCAGGCCCCTTCGGCATCACGCCATAGCCGACCTTGCCGACGACGCGTGATTTTTCCGGATTCTCGATCGGTGGCGCGAAACCGACGCCATCAAACCACATGCCGATCTTACCCTGCAGGAAGGCCGATTGCGCTTCTGCCCAGTTGAAGCCGGAGACGCCGGGAGGGGCAGCCTTCGTCATCAGGCGCTGGTAGAGCTTGGCGGCCTCCACGGCCTCCTTGCTGTCCGTTGACAGTTTCCCGTCGGCGCCGATCGGCTTTGCGCCGTATCCGAGCATCAACGAAGTCCAGACCGGCGTATTGGCATTTTTCAGGCCGCGGGCGACGAAACCATAGGTATTGGTCGATGGGTCGGTGATCTTTTCCGCCGCCGTGACCATCTCCTCGAAGGTCTGCGGGTATTTGAGGCCCTTGGCGTCAAACAGTTCCTTGTTCCAGTAGACGATCCAGTAATCCACCGAGAAGGGAAGCGAGCGCAGCACACCGGCTTGATCCTTGGCAAACTGCATCCCGGCTTCGGCAAAATCACTTTCGACGAGCGACGGATCGGTCAGCGAGGGATCCTTGAGGAAGCCACTGATATCGGCCAGCCACTTACCCTTTTCGAACTGGCGCTTCTGCACGTGGTAGCTCAGATGCACGACATCGAAGCTCGGCTTGCCGGACGACAGCTCGATCACCACCTTCTGGCGCTGCTGCTGCTCGGGAGTTGCCTCCGCGTTGACCTTGATGCCGGTCAGCGCCTCGAATTCGGGCAGATACTTGATCAGCGTCTCGCTGCGCGGGCTCTTGACCAGATTGACTTCCAGCGTGGTGCCGGCGTGCTTCTTCCAGTTGACGGCCGCCGATGCCGGGCGGATGCCCAGAAGGGCGCTGCCGCCGATGGCCGTGGTGCCGGCCAGGAACCCACGGCGCGTGGGGTTGAGCCATGAATGCGTCATTCGTTTCTCCTCCTTTGAACCGGGATCTCCTCCCCCGGCTTTGTTTCCTATACGGCCAGCGCCCTGTCCCTCGCATTGCGGATATGGGCCGACAGCCGTTCCACGGCCTCTTCCACCGAGCGTCGCTCGACGGCTTCGAGAATGGCCAGGTGTTCCTTCATTACCGAGGCCACGTGGCCGGCAATGCGGAAACGCTCCTGGTTGATGAGGCGCATCTTGATCGAATTGACCCGGTAGGCGTTCGAGATGATCGAATTGCCGAGCCGGTCGATGAAGGCGTCATGCATACCCCAGTCGACCGCCTGGGCATGTTCGTCGAGTTCCGGTGACACCTTGCCGCTGGCAGCCGCTTCGGCGATATCGCGGTGATCCTTCAGCAGTTTGGCAATTTCCTCATCCGACACCGAGAGGGTAAACAGCGCCAGCGCTTCCTTTTCCAGGAACATGCGGAACTGAAAGGCCTCGCGGATGAGATTGAGGTCGATATGGGCAACCTGAAGGCCTCTCTGCGGCACGGTCTTGATCAGCCCGTCCGCCTCGAGCCGCGGGATTGCCTCGCGGATTGCGCCGAGTGGCAGGCCCGTCAACTCGACGAGGCGGCGTTGGGAGATGAACTGGCCGGGGCGAACATCGCGCAACAGAAGATGCTGCGTAAAGCTTTCATACGCACGCTCCCGAAGGCTTGTCTGCTCGCCCGTCTCGTCCATGCTCCCTCTCTCCCAGGCGACCTCAGGCCGCCTTCTGGTGAAACAGCCTGTCGAAGGCCCCTTCGATCCGGCTTTGATCTTCCGCGGAAAGCGAAACCAGCGGCGCGCGCACGTCACGCCATACGGCTTCTCCCGTCGTATGGGATAGCAGCACCTTGACGGCAGGCGTTACCGGAAATTTCAAAAGCTCCACAACAAGATCCTCGACCCGCTTGTCGTCGCGTCCTTCGACGGCCATGGCGCGCACATCCTGCGTGAGGAAATTGGCCACGCCGGAGATCGCCCCCTGCCCGCCAAGCCGCACGCCGCGGGCGAGATCGCGCTCGTCACCAATGAGGATGACGAGGTCGCCATGCTCCTTCAGCAGACGCTCGGTATAGGTCCAGGTCCCACCGGAATCCTTGACGCCGGTCACGATGCCCGGGAAGGCCTTTCGCAGGCGCCCGACGAGTTCCACCGACAGCGCCACCATGGTAACGGACGGGATGTTATAGACGAGGATATCGCGCGCGCCGGCACCGATCTTGGCAAAGACCGCCGAGAACCAGGCAAACAGCCCGTCATCGCTGACATTCTTGAAGTAGGACGGCGGGGCGAGCAGAATGTTGCGCACGCCGGCGGACAGCGCCTGCGCCGCCTGGTCTGCGGCATCCTCGACGGAATCCACCAGCACGCCGACAACGATATCGGAGGGTGCAATTCCGGCCTCGATAAACGCAGAAAGGATGTCCTGGCGTTCACGGCTGCCGACCGAGCAGCCTTCGCCCGTGGTGCCGAACAGGGTCACGCTGTTGCAGCCGTTCGAAAGGCAGCGGCGGGCGTGCGGGATCAGGGCATCGACATCAACCGCACCGTCTGGCGTGAATGGGGTGGTCAGGGCGGCCGAAAGGCCAAATTTCTGTGTCACGTGTGCGGCTCCTCCAACATGGTTGATTGTTGATAGCGCACTGACATGTTAGCTGTAAATAGCTGGTTTTAATTTTTTACGAAGACGGGCCGGTCGCAGCAAGCGGCCGGCCCGTCAGGAGATGATGGAGGCTGTCCACCCGCACATGGCGGCCGGACAGCGGGCACGATTTCAGCCGATCAGAACCTGTGGATTCTTAGGCCCAAGACCTTTTCCGAGATGATCACGACGGCAAGCGTCAGAACGATCGACACCGTCGAGACGGCTGCCGCCTCCGGCGTGAAGTTGGTGCGCAGATAATCGTAAAGCTGGATAGGCAGGGTGGCCGTGCCGATATTCTTCAGCATGAAGGAGATCGTGAAGATATCGAAGGAGATGATGAAGGCGAACAGGCAGCCGCCGATGACGCCGGGCTTGATCAGCGGCAGCATGATCCGGCGAAAGCGCGTGAACGGACCGGCCCCGAGGCTTCTTGCCGCAAGGCTCCAGGAGGGGTCATAGGATTCCATCGCCGCCGAGACATTGATGAACACGAAAGGCAGCGTGATCAGCACATGGCCAATGATCATCGCGGCAATCGTTTTCGTGCCGATGCCGATCGAATAGACGAAGAACAGCAGCGATATGGCGGTCAAAACTTCCGGCAGGAGCAGCGGCAGCAGCATGGCAAGCCGGACGCTTTCCTTCCAGCGACCGGAATGCTGGATATAAAACATCGCCGCCATGGTGCCGATGACGCCCGAAATGATCGTCGACACGGCAGCCACCCACAGCGATGTCCGGATGGCCCGCATGAAGACGTCATTGTTGAAGAACACGACATACCACCGGAAGGACAGGCCCTGCGGCGGGAATGTCAGGAATGCGCCGGCATTGAACGACGCGCCGACGACGACGAGGATCGGCAGGAGGAGAAAGGCGTAAATGATCAGGCAGTAGCCCGTCAGCAGGGGTTTCGACATCAGTTCGCCTTCCATTTCATGCGCGTGAGGCGGGCAAAGATCAGCACGACGAGCGCGCCCGTCAGCGACAGCAGCAAGGCCATGGCCGAACCGAACGGCCACTGGAACGTGTCGATGAGGGCATCGACGACGCTGACGGCCATCGTCTTCACCCTGAGGCCGCCAATCAGCGAGGGTGTCACATAAGCGCTGAGCGACAGGACGAAAACCAGGATGCAGCCGGCCTGGATGCCAGGCATGGCAAGCGGCAGCACGATGCGCCGGAACGCCGTGACCCGGCCGGCGCCGAGCGAACGGGCCGCCGCCTCGATGGAGGGATCGATGCCCTGAATGGCGCTCATCAGCGGCAGGATCATGAACGGCAGGAAGACATGGACGAGCGCAATCACGATGCCCAACGAATTATACATGAGGGCAAGCGGCCGATCGATCAGCCCCATGTTGATCAGCGTGCGGTTGATCATGCCATTGTTGCCGAGAAGGATCGTCCAGCCATAGCTGCGGATCACGATGCCGACGAGAAGCGGCGACAACACGAGCCCGTAGGCGAGGCCGCGAAACCGCATCTGGCTTCTGGCAAGCTGCCAGGCCACGGGAAAACCGAGAACGAGGCAGGCAAGCGTCGTGATGGCGCCGATCATCAGCGTATTGCCGACCTGCACCAGATAGAAACTGTCGGAAAACAGCCGCAGATAATTGCCGGTGGTAAAGCCCGGAGCATAAGGGGAGCCGTTGCCCGGATTGCGGAAACTCATGATGCCGATATTGATATAGGGCAGCACCAGAAAGACGCCGAGCAGCACGGCGGCCGGTGCAATCAGCAGGAACGGTTTTGCGGAGCGGGCGCTGATCGTCATGCGGACGCCCCAAGTGGCCAGAAGCGGTCACCATCGACCTTGATCGTGACGCGGTCTCCGGCGCTCCAGCGATTGCGGGGAAAGGTCTGCACATTGATCGTCTGGCCATTGTCCAGCGTCAGGCGATAATCAACCAGGCTTCCCGAATAATAGCTGGCAGAGACGGTGGCCTGCGTGCCGTCAGTGCCCGGGCCGGCAAGCTCGACGGCTTCGGGACGCAGGGCAAGCGTGACGGTTCCGCTCGCAGCCGCCGGGATGCCGCGAACCGCAAACTGACCGAGAACCGTTTCGACTGCCATGCGATCGTCGGCAGCGGCGGAGACGACCCGGCCCTCCAGAATGTTGACCTGGCCAACGAACTGCGCCACCTCGCGGGTGACGGGACGTTCATAGATATCCGCCGGCGCGCCGTGCTGGGCAATGCGCCCGCCGAACATCACGACAACCCGGTCGGACATGGTCATGGCCTCGGCCTGATCATGCGTCACGTAGACGGTGGTAATGCCGACGCGCTTTTGCAGGTCGCGGATGAACACGCGCATTTCCTCGCGCAGCTTGGCATCGAGATTGGCAAGCGGCTCGTCGAGAAGCAGGATACGCGGCTCGATCACCAGCGCGCGGGCAAGCGCCACGCGCTGTTGTTGACCACCGGAAAGCTGGCGCGGGTAGCGGTCCGCGTAACCCGACAGCTGCACCATCTCGAGGACGCGGGCCGTGCGCGTGGCAATGTCGGATCGGGAGACGCGTCGCATTTCCAGGCCGAAGGCCAGGTTTTGCGCCACGGTCATATGGGGAAACAGCGCATAGTTCTGGAACACCATGCCGATGTCGCGCTTTTCGGCGGGCACGTTGACCACATCCTGACCGTCGAAGCGGATGGCTCCGGCCGTTGCCTCCTCAAAGCCGGCAATCATCTTCAGCGTCGTCGTCTTGCCGCAACCGGAGGGGCCGAGCAGGGAGATGAACTCGCCATCGGCAATTTTGACGGAAATTCCGTTGACCGCCAGAGAGCTTCCATAGTCCTTGGTCAGCCCTTCAATGCTCACCTCTGTCATGATCGATCTTCCAAATTCTGCCCGCGATGGTGTTGCGCGTGCCTATGCCGGGATGTCGGGCCGCTGCTGCGCGGCCCGACCAGGGTGGTTCCGGTTAACGCCGGCGATCAGCGCATGACCTTTGCCCAGGTCTCGGCAAAGGCCGCCTGCTTCTCGTTCATGAAGTTCCAGTCCCAGGTTAGAACCTTGTCCATCATAGCGCCGGAAATCGGCACGTCCTTCTTCAGCTCCTCGGGCACGATCACCTTGGAATTGGTGGGCGACACGAAGAACTGCTTCATCAGCGGCAGCTGGCCTTCGGGAGACAAGAGGAAGTTGGCATATTCATAAGCCAGTTCCTTTTCCGGCCCGTTGGCCAGGATGTTCAGCGTCTGGTCGAACATGATCAGACCTTCTTCCGGCACCACGACATCGATCGGCAGGCCTTGCGCGCGAAGGCGTGCGACTTCGCCGAAATCGAAGGGAGCCACGACAAATTCGCCAGACGCAATGCCGGTCGACAGGTTGAAATCGGCCTGGATGACGGGACCGAGCTTCTCAAGCGCCTTGAAGCCGGCATCGATATCGTACTGGTCCTTGCCGAAGATCTTGGACGCAAGCATCAGTTCCATTTTGCCGGCCGTGTTGGCAAAGTTGTAAAGACCGATGCGTCCCTTGAATTCCGGATTGTCCCAAAGATCCTTCCAGCTTTTCGGTGGCGTCTTCACCATGTCGGTGCGGTAGGCGAGCCCGATGGGCGACACCATGGCGACCGCGCCCCAACCATCGGTCTTCTTGGCCAGCGGATAGAGATCATTGTAGTTCGACAGTTTGGTCAGGTCGAGCTTCTCGAAAAACCCTTCCTTGCGAAGGCTTGACGCAAAAGCCTCGTTGGTCATCAGGATGGAATAGGGCGGGTTCTTGACGCCTGCCGCGCGCAGATTGGCGCTCCACACGCGGCCATTGCCGGCGTCCAGCGTAACGGCCGCACCGCTCTTGGCGGTGAAGGCCGGCGCAAGCGTCGTGCGCCAGAATTGCTCCCACGCGCCGCCAAGTGTCGGCACAACAAGCGTCTTGCCTTCGGCACGGGTGGGCATGCCCATCAGGCCGGCAGCGGCAAAGCCGCCCATTCCGGCAAGAACATGCCGTCTGTTCATGGTCATCATTTCAGTTCCCCTTATCGTTGCGGTGTCATGGGTCGGTGCAATGGGCGACGGGCGATCTTTCGCTTCCGTCGTCAGGATGGCTTGCTGAAGGCCTGGCTGGTCTTCAGCGCGATGTAATCTCCATAAGTGATGGGCTCATAGCGCGGTGCGGCCTTGGCCGCGAACGGCGGCAGGCATTCGATCACGGTGTCGCGCGAGGGATTGAGAAAGAACGGGATCGACTGGCGGCGCGTCGTGCCCTTGAAGGCGCCGGGCGGATTGGCGACCCGGTGCGGTGTCGACACCCACTCGTCATTCGACCAGCGCATGAAGGCATCGGCAATATTGACGACATAGGCGCCTTCGATGTTGGGCGCGTCCAACCATTCGCCGGCGCGGTTGCGCACCTGAAGCCCGCCGGGAGAGGCTTCCGAGCGCAGAATGGTCATGAAACCATAATCCGTGTGCACGCCGGCGCGCAGCTGGCCGGGAAGCGGGCTCTCGCTCTGTTCGGGATAGTTGATCACCCGCAAGGCAGACAGATGGTTTTCAAACGCCGGCTCGAAATAATCCGGCGCAAGCCCGATTGCCTGGCAGAACGCCCGGCGCAGGTGCCGTGACAGCGCTTCCATCTCGGCGAAATAGGCATGAAAGGCGGCCTGCAGTCCGGGCGGTGTGGAAGGCCATGTGTCGCCGCCGAGCCGGTGACCGAAATTCAGGCTTTCCTTGTAGTCGCCCGGCGTCTTGATGCCGAGTGTGGCGCTCAGCGCCTCGTCGGCGATCGGCGAAAACGACACGCCCCCTTCAAGCGCCGTGCCGCGACCCTGCTGCTTTTTCCATTCCTCCGGCTCATCGAAGAAGGCACGGGCGAGGTCATAAAGCTTAGCCGTCACCTCTTTGGACACGCCATGACCGGTGACGAGAAAAAAGCCGGTTTCGCGGCATGCCGCCTCGATCGCCTTCACGACGGAATCGCTGCCCTCGGCGCCTGCGATGAAAGGCGCAATATCGATCACGGGGATCGCCTCTGCGGTGGTCGTTGACGCTGTCTGCATGGGTCTGCCCTTTTCGTTCTGTTCTGCCCGTCGCTTCGAAGGGTGGGATCAATCAAGCCCCTTGAAGGGCGCGTCGCGGAATTCGAGATATTCCTTGAGCGACATCTTCTGCAGATTGCGCATCCATTCCTGGCCCTTGGTGCTGACGTGCAGAGCGGCAATGGCGTGGACGTTGTAGTCGAAGGACGTGTAAAGGCCCGCGGCAACCTGCTGGTTGTTGATGGAGGCCTTGGCGAACTTGATAGCCGGAACCGGCATGCGGGCCAGCTTGCGCGCGAGGTTCTCGGTCTTTTCCTTCAGCTGGTCTGCCGGCACGATCTTGTTGATCAGATGCATGCGCAGCGCTTCTTCGGCGTCCACCAGATCGCCCGTGTACATCAGCCAGCGCGTGTCGCGCGTCGAAAGCAGCCACGGCATGAACAGCGCCGGCGGACCGGAGTTATGCCGTACTTCCGGTTCGCCGAACTTCGCATTATCGGCCGCGATCGCCAGATCGCAGGACATCATCAGTTCCAGCGCACCGGCCAGCGCATAGCCGTTGATGGAGGCGATGACCGGGATCGGCGCCTTCCAGATATTGAGAAGCGCCTGGGCGTTCTCGGTCATATCCGCCTGCCAGGATTCGATATCGACATCGTAATCGGCGCCCTGGAGATCGTAGCCGGAAGAGAAGGCCCGCCCGGCACCGGTGATGACGAGGGCATTGACGTCCGGATCGGCGACCGCCATGGCAACGGCCCGGTCGATCTCGCGCACCGTCGTCTTGTTCATGGCGTTGAGTTTATCGGGGCGATTGAGGGTGATCGTCGCGAACTTGTCCGTGCCGTCCTTCTCGTAGAGGATGGTTTCGAACGGGGCGGTCGTGCTCATACGGTCTTCCTTCTTGCGGTCATGTCTGTGGGCGTGTCTGCGGAAATGGCTGGCTTTGCCAGAAGGTCGGCCTTGCTCTTCTCGAACCTTGCGATCGCTGCCATCTTGACCGGGCCGAAGCCACGGATCTGGTCGGGCAGGCCGGCAAGTGCGGTGGCATGCTCGATCGTGGCCTGCGACAGCGATGCCGCAAGCCCGTCGATCAGGCTAAAATAGTCGGCCACCAGCCGGCGCTCGGTGCGGCGCTCTTGCGTATAGCCAAAGACATCGAGGGGCGTCCCGCGAAGCACCTTCATCTTTTCGAGCGCGGCAAAGGCCGGCAAGATCAGCTTGCCTGGAATGGCGATCTTTGCCGGATTGCCGGTGCGCTTGTCGATCCTGCGGGAAAACAGCGGTGGCGCGAGATGGTGCTTCACCGAAAAATCGCCCTCGAACTGCGCGGCGATCTTGTCCTGAAAGCTCCGGTCACGGTGCAGGCGGGCAACCTCATACTCGTCCTTATAGGCCATGAGCTTGAAGGCATTGCGCGCCACCGCCTCTGCAAAGGCCTCTCCCCCGTCCAGCTCGGAGGCTGCGGAGCGAGCGGTCTCCACCAGACGGCGGTAACGGCGCGCATAGGCGGCGCTCTGGTAAGACGTGAGGAAGTCGACCCGCCGTGCGACGATATCCTCAAGGGTTTCCGCCGGCTTTTCCTCCACCGTTCCGACACCGGCCGCCGCGTTGACGGCATCCGGATCAATCGCGGAGCGGCGGCCCCAGCCGAAAGCCGCCCGGTTCATGGCAACCCCGGTGCCGTTGAGATCAATGGCGGTGAGGATTGCCTCAAGCGAGATCGGCACCAGGCCGCGCTGAAAGGCGTGGCCAAGCAGGAACATGTTGGCGGCAATCGCATCGCCCATCAGGGCCAGTCCGAGCTTGGTGGCGGCGACCAGATTGACCGCATCGGGACCGGCAGCCTTGCGCAAGGCGTTGAGCGTCGCTTCCTGGCGAAAATCGAGCGCGGTGTTCTGCACAAACGAGGCTGTCGGGGCAAAGTGGTTGTCGAGGACAGCCTGCGTGCGGCCCGCCTTGAAGGTCTGAAGCGCGCTTTTTGCCGCAGAAACCACGATGTCGAAGCCCAGCACCAGATCGCTTTCGCCCGACCCGATGCGGATCGAGGAAATGTGCTGCGGATTTTTGGCGACACGAAGATGGGACACCACCGCGCCGTTCTTCTGCGCCAGCCCCGTCTGGTCCAGCGTCTGGACCGCAAGGCCGTCGAGATGCGCTGCCATCGACAGGATGGCGCTGACGGTGATGACGCCGGTGCCGCCGATGCCAGCCAGGAGCATGTTGTAAGGGCGCTCCGAGAGGGTCCGCATCATCGGCAAAGGCAGGTCATCGAACGAGACCTTGGCCGCCTTGGGCGCCGGCTTGCGGATCGCCCCGCCTTCGATGGTCACGAAGCTCGGGCAGAACCCCTTGATGCAGGAAAGATCCGTGTTGCAGCTCGACTGGTTGATGCGGCGCTTGCGGCCGAACTCGGTTTCCTGCGGCTCGACAGATATGCAGTTCGACACGGCGGAACAATCGCCGCAACCCTCGCAGACCAGCTCGTTGATGAAGGCCCGCTTGTCGGAGACGGCAAGGGCGCCGCGCTTGCGACGGCGGCGCTTTTCCGCGGCACAGACCTGGTCGTAGATGAGGACGGTGACGCCCTCGATCTCGCGCAGCTGCCGCTGCACGTCGTCCAGTTCGTCGCGGTGATTGACGCTCACCCCCTTGGGCAGGTTGCCCTGCCAGACTTCCGGGCGTTCGGCGACAACGGCGACACGGGCGGCACCTTCCGCCAGCATCTGGCCGACAATGCCCGGAACCGTGACCTCGCCATCGTGCTTCTGGCCACCGGTCATCGCCACGGCGTCGTTGTAGAGGATCTTGTAGGTGGCGTTGACCTTGGCGGCGATCGCCGCGCGGATGGCAAGAACGCCGGAATGGAAATAGGTGCCGTCACCCATGTTGACGAAAATATGCTTTTCGTCGGTGAACTGCGACAGGCCGATCCAGGCGCCGCCCTCACCGCCCATCTGGGTGAATGTCGAGGTATTACGCTCCTCGAGCCCGACCACCATCATGTGACAGCCGATGCCGGTGGAAGCGCGGCTTCCTTCCGGCAGGCGGGTCGAGACACTGTGCGGACAGCCGGAACAGAAATAGGGATCGCGCTTCAGCGCCGGGGTCTCGATCGCGCTTGACGCAAGGGCGGCTTCGATGTCGCTGGCCCGGGCGGCCAAGCCAGGATCGCGGTCCTCAAGAAGCGACAGGATCGCACCGGCCACCGATACCGCGTCGATCTCGCCGGCTGCCGGCAGCAGGGGCCGGCCGTTGATGCCGGTCTTGCCGAAGACGCGCGGTCGCTGGTCGGCTGCCATGTTGAACAGCAGGGATTTGATCTGGTCCTCGATGATCGGCCGCTTTTCCTCGACCACCAGCAATTGCTCCACGCCCGACGCAAACCGCGACAGCCCTTCCGGTTCGAGGGGCCAGACAAGGCCCACCTTGTAAAGCCGGATGCCGAGCGAGAGCGCCCGCTGCTCATCGATGCCAAGGCTCAAGAGCGCGCCCTTCAGATCAAGCCAGGACTTGCCCGTGGAGACGATGCCGAGCCGTGCCTTGCCCGCCGGGATGGTCCAGGGCGAGCGATCGATGGCATTGGCGCGTGCAAAGGCATGCACGCCCTCTATCTTGTTTTCCAGCCGCCGCTCCATGGCATGCGGACCATCCGGCCAGCGCAGCGAAAAGCCGCCCGCTTCCGTCGGGTAAACAATGGTCGAAGCGTCCGGGTCAAGGGTGACGGTGGCGGTGCATTCCACCACTTCCGTCTGGCACTTGAAACCGATCCAGGCGCCGGAATAGCGGCTCATGGCCCAGCCCAGCAGGCCGTAATCGATATATTCGCCGACGCCGGCGGGCGACAGAAGCGGCACCATGGCCGAGATCAGGTTGTGCTCGCTCTGGTGCGGCAGGGTGGAGGACACCGCGCCGTGGTCATCGCCCACCAGGAGCAGCACGCCGCCCTTGGCATTGGTGCCGACCGCATTGGCGTGGCGGATGACATCCATGGTGCGATCGACGCCCGGCCCCTTGCCATACCACATGGAAAACACGCCATCGTAACGGGCGCCGGGAAACAGCGAGGTCTGTTGCGTTCCCCAGACGGCGGTGGCGGCCATGTCCTCGTTGAGGCCCGGCTGGAAGCGAATGTGGTGTTCGGCAAGATAGCGCTTGGCGCGGGCCATTTCCCGGTCGAAGCTTGCCAGCGGCGAACCGCGATAGCCCGATACGTAACCGGCCGTGTTCAATCCGCGCGCCAGATCGCGCTGGCGCTGCACCATCGGCAGGCGCACAAGCGCCTGCGTGCCGGAAACGAGAATGGCGCCACGCTCGAGCGTGTAGCGGTCATCAAGCCCGGGAACCCGTTCGGACGGCGTGGGATCGGATGCGGGGGCGGCGCGCGTGACAGACATTATACGTACTCTGCTACCGCAGGCTTCATATCGAAGATGCGGCCGGGATTGAGAATGTTGTGCGGGTCGAAGGCTGATTTGAGACGGCGCATGGCCGCCATTTCCCCAGGCTTTCTGACCCAGGGGAGCCAACGCTTCTTGTCGAGGCCGATGCCGTGTTCGGCGGAAACGGCTCCGCCATAACGGGCAACGGCGGCAAAGGCGGCATCCGCCACGCGCGCGTGCTCGCGGGTGCGGATGAGGTAATGCAGGTTTCCATCCCCGAGATGGCCGAAGATATAGAACTGAGCACCCGGATCGGCGCTCAGCACGTCTTGCGAAGCCGCATCGAGGAAAGCCTGCATGACCGGGATCGGCAGCCCGATATCGAAGCCGATCATGTGATCCATGCTGAAGATGAACTGGCTTGCCCCCTCGCGCAAAGCCCAGATCGCCGCATAGTCGCGCGCGGAGGTGGAGACGGCCACATCGCTTAAAAGGCCATCGTCATAGGCTGCCATCAGGGCTTCGGCAAACCGGGCCTCGTCATCGGCTTCCGACTGGCCCTGGATCTCGACCAGCACATACATGCCGGCATCGAGGGGCACCGGCGGCGTAGCGCTCAAGTGGGCGATCACGCCGGCATAGACGTCCGGGAAGATCACTTCGAACGCCGAGAGAAGCGGACCAAGCTGGCTGCGAAGACGCTCCAACAGGAGGATGGCCGCCTGAAGCGACGGCAGAGCACAAAAGGCATTGGCTTGCGCGCGCGGCTTCGGGTGGAGCTTGAGGCAGGCCCGCGTCACCACGCCCAGCGTCCCTTCCGTGCCGATGAAACAGTGGCCGAGATCGTAGCCGGAATTGTCTTTCGGCAGGCCCTTCAGATTGGAAAGGATCGTTCCATCGGCCAGCACCGCTTCAAGCCCCAGCACCTGGGCGCGGGACATGCCATAGCGCAAGACACGAATGCCGCCGGCATTGGTGGCGATATTGCCACCGATGGTGGCCGTTCCGCGTGCGCCGATATCGACGCCGAACATCAGATCATGGTGGCAAGCCTTCTCCTGCACGGACTGAAGCGTGGCGCCCGCTTCGGCAAGGAGGGTTCCGGCCGCCGTATCGACGGCAGAAAGGGATGTCATGCGCTCCAGAGACAGCGATACTTCGCCCGCCTGGGGCCGCGCGCCGCCGGACAGGCCGGTGCGCCCACCCTGAACCACCACGGGCTGGCCGGCCGCATTGCAGGCCGAGAGAATAGCGGCAACCTCTGCCGTGTTACGCGGACGAAACACCATGGCCGGCGTCGCACCCCGCTCGTCGGTGGCATCCCCGCAATAGGCCGCGCCCACCGCCGCACCGGCAAGGATGGCGTTTCTATCGAGGACGCGCGCAAGATCTGCAGCAAGCGCGTCAAGTCTGCCGACTGAAGCCGTCATGAACGGCTGCCGGTGCAATGGATGGTTCTCGGGCACAAGATGCCCCGGTGCAGCGATCCCACCATTTTTGTTCCCCTGGTTATCTGGATCTGCGGGCAGGTTATCGCCAATCCAATATTTGTCAAACCTATATTTAAATGGTAATGGCTTTCTTGCTCGAGCCATGCAATCAATGCGTTCAAGCGAAGGAAGAGGCGCCATGAATCTGAGATATGATGAGGTCGTGCGATCGGGGATTGCCAAGCAGGTGGCGGAGAACATCCGCTCGGCCATCATGGACGGGCGCCTGAAGATTGACGAGCGCCTGCCGACCGAGGATGATCTGGCAAGAAGTTTCGGCATCTCGCGCCCGACCGTGCGCGAAGCCCTAAAGAGACTGGCGGCGCAAAACCTCATCCATTCGAGGCGCGGCCCGCAGGGCGGCAATTTCGTCAAGCGGCCGGATCCCGAGGGCCTGTCCAAGGCCATAACCGGGGCTGCAACGCTGCTGGTGGGCGTCGGCGCCTTCGATATCGACGAGATCGTGACGGCGCGGCTGGAAACGGAAACCATCTGCTGCCGGCTGGCCTGCGAGAATCGCCAGGAAGAGGGCTTGCAGGCGATGGCCGCAGAGATCCTCGTGCAGCAGGATGCGTCGATCAGCGACGAGGAATTCTGCGCCTCGGACGTGCGTTTTCACCGGGCGCTGATCGATTCCAGCGGCAACGGCCCGCTGAAGCTGATGATGTACACCGTCATCGAAGCCTTTATTCCGATCACCAACATGATCGTTTTCCGGGTGCGCGAGCGCCGTCAGGTCGTGGCATACCACACGCAGATCATCGATGCCGTAAGAGCCCGGGATGCAGGCGCTGCAACCGCCGCACTTTCAGAGTTGTTGTCTTACGTGCGCACCAGCTACTCGGCAGCGCTGGACGCCCGCGGCAAGCGCGAAAAGACCTGAGACAATCAGGGCTTCATCCAACGAATCACACAATAAAATCATACAAGGGGACAGCATGACCGGTTCATTCACAGCGATGGTTATCGACACCGTGGACGGCAAGCCGAAGAGCGCTTTCAGGCAATTGTCAGTGTCGGATCTGCCGGATCACGATGTCCTGGTCGAAGTCGCCTTCTCGACGCTCAACTACAAGGATGGGCTGGCGATTTCCGGCAAGGGCCGCATCGCCCGCCGCACGCCTCTGGTCGCCGGCATCGATCTCGCCGGTACGGTGGTTGAATCGCGCTCGCCCGCCTGGAAGGCCGGCGACAAGGTCATCGTCAACGGCTATGGCCTGTCGGAAACCGAATGGGGTGGCTATAGCCGTTTCCAGCGCCTGAAGTCCGAATGGCTGATCGCGCTGCCGGAAGCTTTCTCCCTGGAACAGGCCATGGCGATCGGCACGGCCGGTTATACCGCCGCACTCTGCGTCAACGCGCTTGAGGACTGGGGCATGATCGCAAGTTCCGACCTGCCGGTTCTGGTGACCGGTGCAGCGGGCGGCGTGGGCTCCGTCGCCATCAGCCTTCTGGCTGCGAAAGGCTATTCAGTGACGGCCTCGACGGGTCGAGCCGAAACCCATGACTATCTCGCCTCGCTTGGCGCCACGAATTTCATCGACCGATCGAGCCTTGCCGAAAAGGCAGGCCCGCTGCAGAAGGAAGTCTGGTCCGGAGCTGTCGATTCCGTCGGGTCCACCACGCTTGCCAATGTGCTGGCACAGACCGTTTATGGCGGCGGCGTTGCTGCCTGCGGCCTCGCCGGCGGGGCGGATCTGCCAGCCACGGTACTGCCGCATATCCTCAGAAGCGTCGCACTTCTGGGCGTCGATTCCGTCATGGCTCCGATCGCCAAGCGCAAGCGCGCCTGGCAAACGCTCGCAGACACTCTCGATCACGGCAAGCTTGCGCAGATGACCCGGGTCGAACCCATGTCGGCGCTGCCGCAGCTGGCGCAGGATATCATCGACGGCAAGGTGCGCGGCCGCGTGGTAATCGACGTGACGGCATAGCCCGCACGCCGCAGCCGTCCACAACTTGTCGCGTAGAACCCGCGGGGATCTTTAGAGCACTCCCGCGGACCTTGCACGATCGCAAATTTGCGTCATGAGACTGGTCCTCCCCTTCCAGCTTCGCAAGAGGGCAGGATCGAGAGGCAATGGCATTGTCGAGACGCGGCGGGGTTGGGACCAGCCTCTCACGCGCTGCCTTTCCGGGGCGACCGAAAGAGAACCCCGGCATCCTTGAACATCGCTCCCCCGGACGCATGTCCACGGAGACGATCGGTTACGAAGACGCCCCGCCAGTTCGTCGGCTGAAGAGGTGCGGCGCAGCGTGCCCTGCTGCATCGGGTGTCCGGATGGTCCGACCTGTTCAGTCCTTCAAAGACTCCATGAACTGCTTCACCCTGGCGCACGCGTTGACCGCTGTCCCCGGCGCCATGCTTGCCTTGTCGTCTACACAGGCTGCAGGCGCACCGTTGATGTCGACGCAACGTCGTGGATACCAATGGTATAAAAGACATAACCTTATGATCTTTGGATTGACCGCCTGTATCGGGCTGTGAGATTGTAGTCGCTGCAACTGAGGCAGACGGCGGCGGGCCATGTGGGCGGTATCTGGAGCGAATGGGAGGACGATCGCAGCGGCGGGCAGCGACCGCATCGACAGCCCCCTTCCGGTCCCGTTCAACATGGAAATTGTGCCTGTGTGGCGCGCTGACCATCCGCGCGGGTTCAGCATGACGCAAGCCGAAACTATCCGTAACGACTCCTTGATGGTGCTGAGGCGACCGATTGAGGGACGGCAACCGTGATCATTTTCTGCGCAGGCGGCAGTTCCGCTATTGGACCATCCAATTACTTCTCGCCCAGGGTCACATTCTAAATGGCAGGAAGCTTTTCACCAACGCCGCTCTATCATCGCGTCTATGCGGTGATGCGGGAACGCATTACCAAAGGCTACTATCCGAGCGATGTGCCCGTGCCGAGCGAGGCTGAGCTATCCGAAAGCTTTTCGGTCAGCCGTATTACCGTGCGGCGCGCCATGGAAATGCTGACGGCGGAAGGCCTTGTGACGCGCACGCGCGGACGCGGCACCTTCGTCAATGATCGCAGCAGGGAAAACCAGTTCAACCGCGCAGTGGTCTCCAATATCAATGGCCTGTTCAGCTATCTGAATGCCGTGGGCCAAAGCACGCGGCTGAAGGTCGTGAGCCTCGATCTCGGGGAAGCCCCGCCGCGGATCTGCGCGCAAATGGGCGTGGCCCCGACAACGCCGCTTGTGCGGGCGGTCCGGGTCCGCTCTCTGGACAAGCGCCCCTATTCGCTCTCCATCGCCTACCTTCTCCCGGAGATCGGTGAGACGCTGAAGCGCCAGGATCTAGCGACGACCAACATGATCGATCTCGTGCAGCAGGCGGGCGCAAGCGTCGAGCAGGTGGAGCAGACGCTGACGGCAACCCTTGCCGACGACTATGCAGCCAAGCACCTGGAAATCCCGGTGGGAGCGCCGCTGATGCTGGTCAACCGGGTCTTCTTCAATGCGGATCTTAAGCCGTTTTACGTGGCGGAAATCTTCTACTGCGCAGACCGCTACGAATACCGCGTCTCGCTGAAGCGGGAAGACGGCAAGGATTTTTCGCTCGGAAGCTAGTGGCCGACCAGGAACCCCACGCCAACCCGCCGCCGAGACCACCGGATGGCGAGATAAAGCTGCGCCGACCGGTAAGCCGGCGCAGATGCGTAAACGTGCCGCTCAACCTTTTCCGGCGCGTTCTGCTGCAGCTCCCGCCATCATCATGGCGTTCAGCATGTCGAGGCGCGGCTCCACAGGGGCGGGATAGACATCGCGGCCGTGGGTGAGGCCGAGCGCCAGGAAGGTTTCCACCAGCTTGTAGGTGAGCGGACCGGGGTTGACGACCGGAACCGGCAGGTTCGCCGCCAGATATTCGCCCGCCTGATGCATGGTGGTGGAGCCGAGGCAAATGACGTCTGCGCCGTCTTCCTCGATGCAGCGCATGGCAACGTCGCGCATGCGCGGGAAGACGCTGTCTTCCTTGCCGTCGAGAAGATTGGAAAAATCCGGCGGCTGGTCGAAGCTGCGCACCGAGGCGCATTGCCGGTCAAAGCCGTATTCGCGGATGGCCTTGCGGTAGCGGGCAAGCGCCGGCTGCCATTGCGCCAGAACGGAAAAACGGGCACCGAGCGTCAGGGCATAGAGCATCGATGCCTTGCCGGCGCCAATGACGGGAATGGAGAGCACGGACCGCAGCATGACCATGCCGCTATCGGACATGGTGTCGATGCAGACCGCATCGAAGCCTTCGGCCTCTGCCTTGCAGCCGGCTTCGAAGATGGCGAGATCCATCAGCCCCCAGTCATGCGGCGACATGAAGGAGGTCGGCCCGCAGGTGACCGGGCGATAGGTCAGTTGCCAGCCCGCCGGCAGCGGCACATGGCGCGACTGCGCCTCGCGATTGCGCACGCCTTCCTCGTCCAGCGCGAAGGGAACGATCACCAGAATGCGCGTCATCGGCTTGCCTCCAGATAGTCTTGTCCCGCAGCGCCAATGGCGCGGATCATCTCGTGTTTGGGAGACAGCGGCGCGGGCCACGTCGTCTTGCTGTGCGTGAGGCCAAGGTCGAGCGCGATGGAGGCCAACTTGTATGTCAGCGGGCCGGGGTTGATGACCGGAACGCCAATACGCTCGGACAGCCAGGCATGGGCCTCATGCATGGTGGTGGAGCCGAGGATCAGAACCTGCGCTCCGTCCTCCTCCACACACCGGCGCGCGGCTTCAAGAAGCAGCGGGAAAACCTCGTCCTCCTTGCCGGAAAGCAGGCTCTTGTTATCCGGCGTCACGCCGATCGAGCGCATAGAGGCGCATTTGTGCTCCATGCCCAGTTCGCCGAGCGTCTTGGTATAAAGCATCTTCCATCGGTCCCACATCATCAGGATGGAGAACTTCTCGCCCAGCATCTGCGCCACCAGCATGGAATGCCGACCGGGCGCGATGACGGGGATCTTCAGCACGGAACGCAGCATGGCCATGCCGCTATCCGACATGGTGTCGATGCAGACCGCATCGAACCCCTGTATTTCCGCATCGAGACCGGCGTCGAGAATGGAGAAATCCGCCAGCGCCATATCGTGCTGGCTGGAGTAGTTTTTCGGGCCGACCCGCACCGGGCGGTAGTGAAATTCAATGCCGGGACCGAGATCGACGGCCTGCATCTGGGCCTGCCTGCGGGCGAGATCATCCTCTCCCATCGGAAATGGCACGATGACCAAAACCTTCTTCATCTGCTGCTCCTCCTGTTTCGCCGGGGGCTTGTGCTGTGGTGGATCTGTCAGTCGGCCGTCTCGGCAATACGAGCCGCGCTGATGCCGGCAAGCCTGCCGAAGGCCGTGGCGCTCAAAAGGCCATTGCCGGACAGGTAGCCATAGTTGGAGTGGCCGGAGAGACCGCGCGCGGCACCGCCCCCGGCCATCAGGTTCGGCAAGGGCGTTCCGTCTTCGCGCAAGACCCGCGCCTCGGCGTCAATCACCAGTCCGCCCTGGGTGTGAAACAGGGCGCCGTTCACCTTCACCGCCCGGTAAGGCGGCGTCAGCATGTCCTCGGTGGTGAAATACCGGCCGAAGCGGTCGGGTTCACCGGTCTTTGCAGCCTGCTCGATGGCCGACAGTTCCTGCCCGATGACCTCGAGGGGAAGCCCGGTGACGGCCGCTAGTTCTTCGATGCTGTCTGCAGACTTCACCACGCCGAGCTTTCTAAGTTCGCGGTAGTCGTGGAAGCCCATGGCTGCGTATTCGCCGGCCAGACCGAAAACATCCCAGGCGACATGGGCGGGCTGCGCCGCCACTTCCGCCGCATGCTCCGAATAGCCACGCATCTCGTTGGAGAAGCGCTTACCTTCCATGTTGAACAGCACGCCACCCTTGGTGATGACGGCCCAGGTCAGCGGAAGACCGTGCGGATGGGCAACGGACCCGTGGCCCTGATAGGCGCCCATGTCGGCCAGCCCCGCACCCAGAGCAGCCCCCCATTTCATCGCGTCTCCGGTGTTGGAGAGATGGCCGCAGCATTCCGCATCGGCAATCTCGGGAATATGCCGGCGCACCATGTCCGCATCGCCGGCAAAGCCGCAGCAGGCAAGAACCAGCGCCTTGCAGCCGAGCATTTCCCGGGCGCCATCCGGCCGCTTGAACCGCACGCCGGTCACCTGGCCGGATCCATCCACATAGAGATCCTCGACGGAGGCACCGGTGATGAGATCGATCCCGGCATTGGAGACGGCAGACAGCAGGTTTTGCTCCAGATCGGCGCCCGTGCGGCTTTTCGGCCCGTGCATGCGAAGGCGAGAATGGCCCGGGTAGAGAAAACCCGTGACCAGTTCAAACTCGATCTGATGCTTTTCCATCAGCCAGTCGATCATCGGGCCCGCCGCCCTCGCGGCCGCAAGCGCCTGATCATAGGGCGTGTGATCATGGGTCTTGGCCACCAGATCCCGGGCAAACAGTTCCGGGCTGTCGTCGATGCCCGCCTCCTTCTGCAGCCGCGTGCAGGGAGCGGGAATAAGCCCCGCCGAAAGCGAGGTGGAGCCGCTCGGGTTTTCGTCCCGCTCCAGCACAATCACCTCCTGGCCCTCATCATGGGCGGCAAGGGCGGCCACCAGACCGCAGGCCCCTGCCCCCACCACGACCACCGGCACCACGAAATCGAACTCGACGCCGTCAGCGGAAAGTACTGCCATGTTCATTCTCCTCCAGACAGAAAGCGGCGCGCCGTTTTAAGGCGCACTCAGTACGTCGTGCGATTTTCTTCCGGTGTGCCGTAGCGTGCTTCCAGTTCCTGGATTTCCGGCATGCGGGCCATGTCGAAGAACTGCTTGAAATTCATGACATTGGGCGCGATCGAAGCGATCGTCTCCTCAGTCTTCAGCACGTCCAGCGTCTTGCGCGCCGCCTCGCAGGCCGACAGCAGCAACCAGTTGGGATAGATGATGAGCTTGAAGCCCAGCGCCTCGATTTCCGTGCGGGTGAGGAAGGGCGTCTTTCCGGATGTCGCCATGTTGTAGAGCAACGGGATCCCCGGAAAGCGCGGTGCAATATGCGGCAGATCGTCGGGACCGGGGCTTTCGATGAAAATCACGTCCGCGCCGGCTTCACGGTACATTTCGGCGCGGTCGAAGGCGGCGTTGCGTCCCTGCAGGGCCAGCGCATCCGTGCGGGCGATGACGACGAAATTCTCGTCGATGCGGGCATCGACCGCAGCCTTCACCTTGGCCACCATGTCCTGCGCCGAAATCAGCTGCTTGCCGGCCAGATGGCCGCAACGCTTCGGCAGAACCTGATCTTCCAGATGCACGGCTGCCACGCCGCCGCGTTCGTAAAGCTGGATCGCGCGACGCACGTTCAAGGGGCCGCCAAAGCCGTTGTCGGCATCGGCGATCAGCGGCACGTCGGAGGCATCGGCAATGCGCGTGGCATTGTCGACCATTTCGGTCATCGTCAACAGGCCGACATCGGGATAGCCGAGACGGGTCGCAGACGTGCCGGCGCCGGTCATGTACATGGCCTGGAAACCGGCTTCCGCGACGAGGCGCGCATACATGGCGTCAACCACGCCTGGAGCCATGAGGGCTCGTTCACCTGCGAGAGCCTGTCGCAGGCGTTGGGTCCGGGTAAGAGACATCGTATTCTCCGTTTCTGCGTAAATTCGGGCACTTCCGGCCGGAGGACGGCCGGAGCGCTGTTCACATTCCGAGATAGGCCTGACGCAACTGCGGATCGGCGAGCAATTCTGCCGCCTCCCCCTGCATCACGAACCGTCCTTGCTCGATGACATAGGCGCGCTTGGCAACCGTGAGCGACTGCATGACGTTCTGCTCGACCAAAAGCACCGCCACACCTTCGCCATTGATCCTGGTAATCAGGCTGAACATTTCCTCGACCATCAGCGGCGAAAGCCCGAGCGACGGCTCGTCGAGGATGATCAGGTCCGGCTCCGACATCATGCCGCGACCAATCGCCAGCATCTGCTGCTCGCCGCCGGAGAGCGTTCCGGCCAGCTGGCCCAGCCTCTCCTTCAGCCGTGGAAAGATCGTGCAGATATGGTCGAAATTGCGCGCCCTGTTGGCCGAGGCCCGGCGAAAGGCGCCAAGCTTCAGGTTTTCGGCCACCGAGAGGTTCGGGAAAATCTTGCGGCCTTCCGGGACATGCGCGAGACCGAGCGCCACAATATCGCGCGGCTTCTTGCCGGAAAGCGGCACGCCCTTGAAGGATATGCTGCCGGCACTTGGCCGGATGAAGCCGGAGATGACATTGTTGAGCGTCGTCTTGCCGACACCATTGGAGCCGAGGAGCGCCACGATCTCACCGGCCTCGACGCGCATGTCGAGGCCTTGCAGCACGGCCATCGAGCCATAGCCTGCCTTGATGCCGGAAATCTCAAGCATGGTGTGCCTCCTGCAGGCGGGTGGCCGCACCGTGACCGAGATAGGCCTCCACGACGGAGGGATCCCGTACCAGCTCTCGCGGCGGTCCGTGGGCAATCATCTTGCCCTGGTTCAAAACATAGGCCGTCTCTGCAAGGCTCATCACGGCCTGCATCACGTGCTCGATCATCAGGAAGGTGTGTCCCTCGTCGCGGATCTGGCGAATGATGCCGACGATCTCGGAAATCTCCGAGGGGATCAGCCCCGCCATGACCTCGTCGAGCAGCAGGAGCTTTGCGCCGGTTGCAAGCGCGCGGGCAAGCTCCAGCCGCTTTCGCCCGGCAATCGTCAGCGACGAGGCGGGCCGGTCGAGCATGCCGCCCATGCCCAGCCGCTTACCGACATCGCGCGCCACCGACATGGCCTCATGACGGTTGTGATGATGCAGATAGGCGCCGACCGCAATGTTTTCCTGCACCGTCAACCCGGCAAAGGGCTGCACGATCTGGAAGGTGCGGATCATGCCGAGCGCGCAGATGCGATGCGGTGCAAGGCCGGTGATATCCTGCCCTTTGAAGCGCACGGAGCCTTCGTCCGGCTTGGTAAAGCCGGCAATCATCGTGAAGCAGGTCGTCTTGCCGGCACCGTTTGGTCCGAGAAGCCCGACGATCGAGCCTTCCGCCACATCGAGCGTGGCATCCGTCACCGCCTTCAGGCCACCGAAGCTTTTCGAGAGATTGCGAACCTCAAGCATCCCCGCTCTCCTTCTTCTTCTTGGAGGCACCGATTTTGCCGGCAAGTCCCACCAGCCCCTGCGGCAGGAAGCGCAGCGCGCAGATGAGCACGACCGCATACAGCACGAAGTTGAGACCCGGCGCGTTGGGAAGCAGATGCTTGGCGCCCTCGCCCAAGAGGTGCAGGCCGAGCGTGCCGAGCAGCGGCCCCCAAACCGTGCCGGCGCCGCCGATGATCGGACCGATCAGGGCCTCGATGGAAATCCCGCTGCCGTAGACGACGGTGCTGTCGATAAAGAGCCAGAGCTGCAGGTAGAGCACGCCGGCCAGACCGCCGAACGCCCCGGAAATCGCCATGGCCTGCACCTTGATGCGATAGGTATCGATGCCGAGCGCACGCGCCGCATCCTCGTTTTCGCGCACGGCAATCAGATAGGCGCCGAAGCGGGAATATTTGATGAGAGCCGTCAGCGCCATCACGGCGGCCACGACCACCAGAAGGGCCGTATAGACGACCGTCCGGTCGGCAAACTGCAGGTTGGCAAGGCCGGGTGCGAGCTTCAATTGCAGGCCGCTGCCGCCACCGGTAAAGGCAAAGGAGGAGGCGCAGATGCGCAGCACTTCGGCGAAGGCGAGCGTCACGAGGGCAAAGTAGGAGCCGCGCAGACCGTAGCGAAAGGCAAGCGCGCCGATGAAGGCGCCCATGGCGGCACCGGCGAGAATTCCGGCCGCAAAGCCGATCCAGGCACTTACCCCGTAATTGACCTGCAGGACGGCAGAGGCATAGGCGCCCGTGCCAAAAAGCGCGGCGTGACCGAAGGACGACAGTCCGCCAAAGCCGCCGGTTATGTTCCAGGACATGGCAATGACGGCGATGACCAGGGCATTGATGGTAAAGCCCATCCAGACGGGCGATGAGGCGAAGTAGACGCCGATGAGATAGGCGACAGCCGCTGCGGCAAGTGCAATCTGGCCGATGGATTGGGATTTCATCAGCGCGCTCTCCCCAGAAGTCCTGACGGTTTAAACAGAAGGATGAGGATGAAGGCGAGGAAGATGCCGATCTGCCCGAGGCTTTCGCCCAGGAAGAGGCCGCACAGCGACTCGATCACCCCCAGAAGCAGGCCGGCAATCAGCGCGCCCGGCAGGCTGCCCATGCCGCCGAGAACCACGGTGGTGAAGGCAACGAGCACGAAGGTGTAGCCAACCTGCGGCGTGATGTAGAAGGTCGGCAGAAGCAGACAGGCGGCAAGCGCCACGCAGGCCGTGCCGATACCAAAACACACGGCATAGGTATGGTTGACGTCGATCCCCACCAGTTCGGCACCGCGCTTTTCGATGGCGACGGCGCGGATGGCGGAGCCGGTGCGCGTATAGGCCATGAAGCACCAGAGCAGCGGTGCAACGGCAAGTGCCGCGCAAAAGGCGATGACCCGGCCAAGCGGCAGGAAGGCGCCCAGCACTTCCACCGTATCATAGGCATAGGCGATATCGGCCGTGCGGGTATTGGACGTCCAGAAATAGAGCGCGAGGTTGTCGACGATCATCGAGACCGCAAGCGTGATGAGGAGGACATTCTGCTCCGAGCCGCTGCTCATCGGAGCAATCAGCCCGCGCTGCAGGGCATAACCCAGCGCAAAGAAGACCGGCAGCACGATCGGAATGGCGAGATATGGATCGATACCGAGATGATACCAAAGGAAGTATGCGGCATAGAGCGCCAGCATCAGCAGGCTTCCATGGGCAAAATTGATGATGTGGAGCACGCCGTAAATCAGGGTCAGGCCAAGCGCGACCAGCGCATAGACTGCTCCCATCATCAGGCCGCTCAACACAGCGGGAATGATCAGACTCGACATCAGGGCTTGCCTCTCCGTCTCAGGAAGAACGCCTCCGGGATTATCGTCCCGGAGGCGGGATCACATCACTTCTTCGCCGGGATCGGGAAGACGGCTTCGGCGCTCGCATACTGCTTCGGGAACACCAGTTCGATCTTGTCGCCGCGGATCTGCGTGTTGACCGGCTGCGAGTTGACGTTATCGCCGTTGACGAACTTGGTGGCACCATAGGGCATGATCGACTTGTCAAAGGTCGAGGCGGCCAGCGCTTCGATCATCTTCTGGCGATCGTCGGAAGCGCCGCGTTCCAGAGCATCGGCGATGACCTGAATGGTCGCATAGGAGACCATGATGTCATAGGTCATGTCGAGCTTGGCTTCGGCAACCTTGGCGGCAAGCGCCTTCGATTCATCCTTGGTGGGGTCGTACCAGTGATTGCAGTCCATCACGTACTGGGCGACTTCGTTGTTTTCGCGCACGAACTTGATGTTGGAAGCAGCGCCGCCCAGGATGGAATAGATCGCCTTCAGTTCCACGCGCTGCTGGTTGAGAGCCCGCGCCATCAGCGTGTATTCGTTGAGGTAGTTGGACGGGATCAGGATATCGGCCTTTGACGCCTTCACGCGCAGCGCGATGTTGGAGAAGTCACGCTGCGGGGTGGGGTGGGAAATGGTCTCGACCACCTCAATACCCTGCTTCGGCAGCTGTTCGGCCAGGATCTTGGCCATATTGGAGCCGAAGGGGCCGTCTTCATGGACGATGGCAGCCGTCTTGACGACATTCCCGGCGCCCTGGTTCAGGAGCTTCAGGTTTTCGAGCGCGACGCTCGTGCACTTGTTGACGCCCGGCGTGAAGCGGAAGACGTTCGGCAAGCCGCGCGATACGACCGTTTCGGCCGTGCCGATGGAGAAGACCTGGGCCAGATTGTACTTGGCCGCGGCTTGCGAAGAGGCCAGACCAAGCGCCGAGGCGGTTGCACCCGTAAACGCGCAGGCACCAGCCTGTACGAGCGTATCAACACCGGCTGCCGCGGATTCCGGACGGCTCTGCGCATCGACGATTACCAGTTCGATCTTGCGACCGCCCATGCTCTTGATGCCACCTGCCGCGTTGATGGCTTCGGCGGCAAATTTCGCACCGGCTGCACTCTGCGTGCCGTTATAGGCGAGGTTGCCGGTCAAAGGCTCGATGACACCAACCTTGATGGTGGATGTCTGCGCCCGAAGGATGGTCGGCGCGGCAAGACCGGCCACCATAGCGCCGGACACCTTCAACAGGTCGCGGCGATCAATCTTGTAGGTCATCTTTTTATGCTCCCAGTTTTTTTGTGACGGCGATGGTTTCCTGCTGATCCGCCCGTCAACGGGCCAGCCAGGCATGCGAAGCCATTCGATCGCTCTCGAAAGCCTTGATTTTGTCCATGTAGGTGAATGTCATCTCGATCTCGTCGAGACCCTGCAGAATGCACTCGCGAGCGAAAGCATCGATGATGATGGGATGCCGGCCGAGATTGCCGGGCAGGATCAGCTCGGAAGCGGCCAGATCGACCGTGACTTCGGCATCCGGAAAGCGGTTGAGATGCTCTGCGAGACTTTGGCACTGGTCCGCTGCCAGCCGAACCGGCACGAGACCGTTCTTCAGCGCATTGTTGAAGAAGATGTCGCCAAAACTCGGCCCGATCAGCGCGCGGATGCCATGATCGACAAGCGCATAAACGGCGCCTTCTCGCGATGATCCGCAGCCGAAATTGTCTTCGACCAGAAGAACGGTCGAGCGCTCGGCGCCCGGCCGGTTGAGCGGGAATGCCGGGTCCAGTTCGTGGGCATCCGTGCGGCGGATATCGTGAAACAGGAATTGTCCGTAGCCCTGCGCCCTGTCGGCCTTCAGAAAGCGGCCGGGAATGATCTGGTCGGTATCGCAATTGACACCGGGAATGACGGCGACGGTGGATGTTTCGCGGGTAAAGGCTTTCATTATCGCGTCCTTCAAATCCTGCGCACGTCGGTGAGACAGCCATGGATGGCCGCTGCCGCCGCCATGGCGGGGCTCACCAGATGGGTGCGCGCGCCCGGCCCCTGGCGGCCGACGAAATTCCGGTTGGAGGTCGAGGCACAGCGTTCGCCCGGGCCGACGACGTCGCCATTCATCGCCGCGCACATGGAACAGCCCGAATCGCGCCATTCGAAACCCGCATCGCGGAAGATGGCCGCCAGACCTTCGCGTTCCGCCTGTTCCTTCACCTGGGTGGAGCCCGGCACGACAATGGCTGGAATGGTCGCCTTGCGGCCCTTCAGGATGGCGGCGGCCGCGCGCAGATCCTCGATACGGCTATTGGTGCAGGAGCCGATGAACACCTTGTCGAGCTTCAGCCCGGACAGCGCCGTGCCGGGAGCAAGCTCCATATAGTCCAGCGATTTTTCGACCGCCTTGCGCTTGTCGGCACTCTCGAAGCTTGCCGGATCCGGCACGCGGTCCTCGATCGAAAGGGCATCTTCCGGGCTTGTGCCCCAGGTGACCATCGGCGCGATATCGGAACCATCCATGACGATCTCGCGGTCGAACTCGGCATCCGCGTCGCTCACCAGACTGCGCCAATGGCTGACCGCACCCTCCCATTCGCCATCGTTCGGTGCATAATTGCGGCCACGGACATAGGCAAAGGTCGTCTCGTCTGGTGCGACCATGCCGAACCGTGCCGCCGCCTCGATCGACATGTTGCAGAGCGTCAGCCGCCCCTCGATCGACATGTCCCGCACGACCTGCCCGGCAAATTCGATGGCATGACCGCCGGCACCGGCAGCGCCGATGCGCGCAATCAGCGCCAGCATGACGTCCTTGGCGGTAACCCCGTGGCCCAGTCTGCCATTGATCGTCACCCGCATGGTCTTCGGGCGCAGCTGCCAGATGGTCTGCGTGGCAAGCACATGGGCATTTTCGGACTGGCCGATGCCGAAGGCGATGGCCCCGAGCGCCCCTTGCGTCGAGGTATGGCTGTCGGAACAAACGATGGTGAGGCCCGGCAGCGTGATCCCCTGCTCGGGGGCCACGACATGCACGATGCCCTGCGCGCGGCTGGTGAGGCCGAAATGGCGCACGCCACCCCATTCCATGTTTTCGTCGAACGTGTCGATCATATGGGCAATGGCCGGGCTTGCCGCCGCGCTCGATGTACGCCCAAGCGTCGGCACATAATGATCGGCCACGCCAAAGATCTGCTTCGGGCGGCGCGGCTTCATGCCGCGACGCTTCAGATCCGCAAAGGCATGGAAACTGCCTTCGTGGATCATGTCCCGGTCGATGTAGAGCAAGGATGGGCCGGAGGGATGGCGCAATATCTCATGCTCATCCCAGATCTTGCCCAGCATTGTTCGTGGTGCATCAACATGCGCCATGGTGTTTCAGTCTTTCCGTTCGATGTCGCTGCCGAGGGCGAAGGGTTCAGGGCCCTTGCCCGCGCGGTCAGGCCGGCTGGCCGGCCTTGCGAAATGCGGCGCAGATGTCGCCCGTCGATGCGGTCCACACGCCCTCATGCGACAGGATGTAATCAAGCACGTCACGCAGATATTCGATGCGGTAAGGCATGCCGGAGACCCAGGTATGGATGGGCAGGCTCATGATTCGGCCGCCATAATCGGCGCTTTCGCGGTAGAGCACGTCGAAGCGGTCCTTCACCTGCTGCGCCCAGTCCGCCTCCGACTGGAAATATTCGTCCGCAACCACCCGGTCATCCGTCTCATAGGCCATGGGCATGGCCATCAGCGGGCCGTTGTCCGTGCGCATTTCATAAGGAAGATCGTCGTTTGCCCAGTCGAGGCCGTAGCTCACACCGTTTTGCGCAAGCAGGTCCGGCGTGTTGAAGCCCTGCGCGCGGCCGGGCGACAGCCACCCCGTGACGGCCTGCCCGGTCTTTTCCCGAAGCAGGGACAGAGCCTCGGCGATAATGGCGTTTTCCTCGTCCCGCGACAGGCCGGAATGGTGAACCTTGCCCATATCGAGCCCGTGGGCGACCACCTCATGCCCGCCCTCTGTCACCGCATCCACCAGCGCCGGATAGCGGCTGGCAATAATGCCGTTGATGGCAAAGCTCGCTTTCAGACCCTTTTCGCCAAGCAGCCTGAGGATCCGGAAGATGCCGACGCGATTGCCGTAATCGCGGTTGGTGTAATAGCGAAAATCAGGATAGGGCATCGACAGCGCGCCCGGCGCCTTGAAGGGCTTGGACGGCATGTCGAGCGGGAAGTGCTGCACATGCGTGACGATAGACAGGGCAATCCGCGCACCGTTCGGCCAGGCAATCGGCGCACGCTGGAACAGATCGCTCCAGGGGTAACGGTCCTGGTCCATGCCGTGATGGCGTTCGGGATATTTCAGGTAATCATCGGGCATGGACATCAGCGTGCCTCCTTGCCGGCATTGTGGGCAGCCATCGCCGCACTCATGGCGTCATAGGCGCCGCTTGCATGATAGGCCGCAGCGATTTCGCGACCGGTGGTCTGCCACACACCGTCATGGCCTGCGATATATTCGATGGCTTCGGCAAAGGCATCGATCCGGTGTGGCTGGCCCACCAGATAGGGATGCAGCGGAATGCACATCACCGTGCCGCTCTCATCGCCTTCCTTGTAAAGCTGATCGAACTGCCGCTTGATCATTTCGCCATAGTGGCGCGGCGTGACCTTCTGCGTGTTGTAGACGATGACGTCGTTCATCTCGAGCGAATAGGGCATCGAGATCAGCTTGCCGGACTTCACCTTGACGGGCATCGGCTGGTCGTCATGGAACATGTCGCAGGTATACTGGATGCCGGCTTCCGACAGGATGTCCATGGTCCAGAAATTGTTGGACAGCGCCGGAGAAAGCCAGCCGGCAAGCTCCTGCCCCGTATGCTTGTGCACGGTATCGAAGGCATCGCGAATGATTTCGCGCTCCTGTTCGATGTCGAGATTATAGACATAGCGTGTGTTGTAGATGCCGTGGGAGAAGAACTCCCAGCCGCGATCGGCGCAGGCCTTGATGATCTCCGGATGGTGATCGCAAAGGGCGACATTCAGCGAAACCGAACCGCGAAAGCCGGCGCGATCCATCGCCGCCATCATCCGCTGCCAGCCGGCCCGGTTGCCGTAATCGCGGTGCGAATATTGCAGCACATCCGGGTTCGGCCGCGCCCAGGGCGTGCGTGTCGGGTTGTTGGGCGGATTATACTCGTAAAACTCGATATTGGGCGCGATCCAGACGGCGATCTTCTTGTTGCCCGGCCAGACGATTTTCGGACGGTTCGGCCAGGGCAGATAATCGTAAAGCCCAAGATCCGACTTCATGGGTTCGCCGGCCATCTCAGCGAGCCTCCGGCTGATAGGCCTCGTACCAGGCAATCGCGTCGGCGACCGGAATGACGTCGCCATACTTGATCGCGATATCATAGAGGTTGGCGAAATGCGGGCTCTCATGCTTGTCGGCCACGCATTCTTCGGGGACGATGACGCGGTAGCCACGCGATATGGAATCCACGACACAGGCCCTGACGCAGCCGGATGTCGAGCCGCCGGTGATCACCACCGTGTCGCACTGGTGCCAGACCATCAGCGACTGCAGATTGGTTTCATGGAAGGGCGAGGCCATCCGCTTGTTGATGACCACATCCTTGACGTGATCGATCTTGAGGCGCGGATCGAACTCGGCGCGGCGCGAGCCAACCTTGATGTTCTGCAGCGAGTCCGGCGTATTGGTTCGCGTGCCCCAGACGCCGCAGTCCTCGCCCGATTCCATATAGGCCACATAGGTCCAGGTGACCGGCAGGCCCTTGTCCCGCGCCAGCTGGGCAAGCGTATTGACGTAATCGAGCTGCTTCGGATCCGTCTCGTAGGCCGTGACGAATTCGCCGAGCGATGTATAGGCACACTGCAGATCGATATTGATCAACATCGGCTTGCGGCCGAAGCCGAAGCGCTTGCGCGTGGGGTTGGCCTTGGCCTGCTCATACAGCTGACGAGCGGTAAGCGACGACATTTCCATTTGGGCCTCCAGTATCTCATCCGCCGTCCGCTACATTGTCCATTCGGACTTATCCCCAGCGGCAACGGGTTTCTTCATTGCCTATTGTTATCACTTTATATCATTTGTAAAGGCCATTGACGGGGCCTGTCCGCACCTTTTTTCACCACTGCGCCAGACAGGGCATTTGCCGAAAAAATGCGCCGGAACATGACGCCGACTTGCGCAGATTCGCGGTGGCGTGCGCGCGCAGCGTGGACAGATCTCACCGGTCTTATCGTCAAGCGGCCCGTCGCCGGGGCCACCCAGCCCTCTTTGCCACGCCGGACCATCCGCCTCGCCTGCCTCTGTCCAACGACTGCCTGCCCATACGGACGCATCTTCCGGCCGCGCTTGCGGCGATAGCGAAACTGCAATAAAATTTCACGATAAATTATCGCAGATGAAACAATGCCATGAACGATTACAAGGCGCTAAAGACGTTCCTTCTGGCGGCTGAAAAGCGCAGCTTCGCCCAGGTGGCGCGTGAATTGGATATGACGCCGGCTGCGGTGACCCGCGCGATTGCCGCCCTCGAAGCGGATCTGGGAGTTCAGCTTTTCGTGCGCACCACGCGTCAGGTATCGCTGACCACCGATGGCGCGGTGTTCGCCGCCCAGATCCAGCCCGCCATCGCAGCCCTCGACAGCGCGCGCAAGGATGTGCGCAATGCCCACAAGGCCGATCAGGGCCGCCTGAGGATCAGCGCGCCGACCTGGTTCGGCAAAGCGGTTCTGCCACCGATCCTGTCCGGCTTTCGCCAACTCCATCCGTTGATCAGTTTCGAGATTTCCCTCTCGGATGCGCTGGTCGATATCGTCGACGACGATTTCGATCTGGCGATCCGCATCTCCTCCCAGCCCTCGGACAAGTTCACGATCTGGCGAAAGATCCGCATCGTGCCGCGGATCCTGGTGGCAGCCCCGAGAAGTCGCTTCGTCGACATGCAGCACCCCGGCGAACTGGCACCGGACGACTGCCTGGCCTATAGCGGCGAAAGCCGCCGCGAAAACTGGATCCTGTCGGACGGCGCCTCGACCCACACCATATCGGCAGGCCGTGCCTTCAGCGCCAATAGCGGCGAAGTGCTGGCCGACATGGCGGCGGATGGCGCGGGCGTCGCCCTGTTGCCGGGCTTCCATATTGCCGAACATCTGAAGACGGGGCGGCTGGTGCATGTCCTTCAGAACTGGTCGCCCCCGGATCTTTGGCTGACCCTCTATTATCCGCCCTACCAGACATTGCCGCCCCGCATCGCGTCGTTTTCGACATATTTCGAGCAGCAGATCCCAGCGCTGATGACGACCGGCCTGTAACTCCGGCGACCCAAGTGCAGCTGGCTACGTCGCCGGGCCATGCACGTCGTCCGCAGGTTGTGCCTGAAGAACGGGGGCAAGGCGGGCGGCGTTTGCCAGCAGGTGGCTGTCTGAAAAACGGGGACCGATCAATGTCACACCCACCGGCAGCGAGGGCTCGCAGAGAGGCAGCGGCACATTCAGGCACGGCACGCCAAGCAGTGTCCAAGAGGCGTTGAAGACCGGATCTCCGGGGATCCGTCCGACCGGCGCAAAGCCCGGTGCGCTTGGCGCAATGAGTAGATCGTAAGAGGCCACCAGCCGGTCAAAATCGATCCGCGCGAGCGCCATGGCGTCATAGGCTTGCCTCAGATCGGACAGCGTCGATCCATCGCGATTGTCTACCCGGTGATGGAAATCATCGTGAAGCGCGGCGCCATGGCGAAGGGCAAGATTGCGAAACGCAGCCTGCCCTTCCCGGTGCAGGATCACCCGGTGATGGTGGTCAAGCATGGCGAAATCTGCAGGCAGATCCAAAAGATTGACCTGATGGCCGGCAGCCCGCAGGCGTCTCGCCGCAAGATCCAAAGCCTCCAGGCTTTCCGGCTGCAGGCGATCGCGATAGGGGCCAGTGGTAAGGGCGATGCGCAGAAATGTTTTGTCCTGCACCACGTCAAGCGGCTCGTCGAGCCCTAAAACAGAAGCAAGGACCGCCAGATCCGCCACGCTGCGCGCGTACCAGCCCACCGTATCGAAGCTGATTGCGTAGAGCTTGACGCCTTCGCGACTGACACGGCCGAAACTCGGCTTGAAGGCAAACACGCCGCAGAAGGAACCGGGACGGATGGTCGAACCGCCCGTCTGCGTGGCAAGCGCCAGGGGCACGTGGCAATCGGCAACGGCGGCCGCCGATCCGGCCGAAGACCCGCTGGAGGTCCGCGTCAGGTCATGCGGATTGCCGGTCAGCGCGTTGCGCCCGGCGGCTGCAAATTCCGTCGTGTCGGTCTTGCCCAGAAGAATGGCGCCCTCGGAACGCAGAAGATCGACAACGGCTGCATCGGCAGCCGGCTGGAAGCCGTCATAGAGCGGCGAATTATAGGTCGTCGCCAGATCGCGGGTATCAAACACATCCTTCACCGCAATCGGCAGCCCATGCAGGCGCCCGCGCATTTCCGCAGGCAGACGATCGAGACGGCCAGCCTCCGAAAGGGCCTGGGGGTTGATGGCGAGCCACGCCTTCACATCGCCATCGCGTTCGCGGATGCGGCGCAGACACGCTTCCACAAGCTCACGGGCCGTCAGGCGATCCTCGCGCATAAGGGCGAGCGCATCGGACGCACTGAGTTCATTGAAACCAACTGTTGGAAGGGAGGGTCGGTTCATGACAGGAGCCCCGGTGGCGTCTGTCTGTGGAAATCCGTGGCCTCCTGGAAGGCAGCCCCCAGCCGCAGGCACAGAGCATCGGCCCGAGGCCGGCCGACGATCTGGATGCCGGTGGGCAGGCCGCACCGGCCAAAGCCCGAGGGCAGCATGAGCGCCGGCAGCCCGGTCACATCAAAAATCATGGTATTGCGGGAAATCACCTCCTGGAACGATTTCGCCATGCCATTCACATCAACCGTCAGGCTGTCGAACCGGCCGGCCTCGCCGCCGATGCCGGGCGTCACCACCAGATCCACATCGGCCATGGCTTTCAGGAAACCGGCCTGCGCCTCAGCGCGCACCTGCAGCGCCCTGATATAGTCAAGCGCCAAGACCTGAAGGCCATTGTTCAGCCGGTGCAGCAGGCCCTTGTCGAACAGGTCGGATCGATCGAGCCGAGGCGAATGCAGGGCGGCCAGTTCGCATTGCAGGATCACCCAGCCCGCCTCGTGGCCCGCACCGATATCAAGGGCCGGGAGCGGCACCAGAGTGCATCCCAGCCCTTCCAGGGTCTTGAGCGCGCTTTGCCAGTTGGCAAGAACGGCATCATCGACCTCTTCGATGAACCAGTTGACCGGCACACCGAGACGAAGCCCATCCACGGACGCATTGCCGAGAACATCCCGACACTGGTCCGCAAGTACCTGATCCGGCTCAGCCGTCATAAAAGGCAGGACGCGGGCGATATCGCGCGCAGAACGGGCCATCGGGCCGATATGATCCAGCGTCCAGGAGAGCGGCGCGACGCCCCGGCGCGAGACCCGTTCACGGCTGGGCTTCAACCCCGTCGTTCCGCACCAGCAGGAAGGAACGCGGATCGAGCCACCGGTATCGGAACCAAGCGCAAGCGGCATCAACCGGGCCGCCAACCCGGCACCCGATCCGGTGGACGAACCACCTGTCCAGCGCGTTTCGTCCCAGGGATTGGTCACGGTGCCGAAACGCGGATTGTGCGGCGAGCCCGTGGCAAATTCCGTGGTTGCCGTCATGCAGAAGGGAATGGCGCCGACCGCGCGCAGCTCCGCAACCGCTGCGGCATCGGCAGGCGCAATGCGGTTGCCGGTAAAATGCGAACCGGAGGTCACCGTGGCATCCGCGACGTCGATGATGTCCTTCACGCCGAAGGGAATGCCCTCCAGGGGGCGCGCCGTGCCGCGGCGGAAGCGGAGATCACTGTCGCGCGCAGCCTCCAACGCGCCGGGCACGAGACGCAGTACCGCCTCATGCCCAGCCCTCGTCGCCGAGATGGCGCTCGACAATTCGCCGAGAACGTCGGACGGCGTCAGATGTCCGCCCGCATAGGCCGATAGGAGTTCATCGACACCCGCCTGCCGTGGCGGCATGACAGACGCGGCGGCTTCAATCGGCGCCGCCTCCAGCGTGCAGGATACGACGGCGGCATAATCAAAGCGACGATCCGCCGCTCCCGGATCGATCAGGGTCAGTGGATCCAGTGCCTCGCCCGCTGCGAGATGCGATTGAACGGACGCCTCGGCAGCGGGCATGCTCATATCCTTACTCGGCTGCGATCTGGCCCATGGTGCGCGATGCCATCAGAGGCTGGATGCGCTCACCGAACTGATCGAGGCCGACCAGGAAATCGTCGAAGGTCAGCATGATGCCCTTCGTGCCGGGAACGCTGCCGGCTTCATCGAGCATGCGGGCAACGGAGGCATAGGAGCCGACAAGGGTGCCCATGTTGAAGTTGACCGCACCCTCGGGCAGGTTGATGTGCTTGGCGGTGGACGTGCTGTCGGCTGCAGCGTCCTTGCTGCCCTGATCGGCCATCCAGGCTAGAGCATCGACATCAGCGCCGGCACGGTAGCTTTCCCACTTGGCCTTGGCCAGTTCGTCCGTCTCGTCGGCGATCACCATGAAGAGCACGTAGGCACCGACATCGCGGCCGGTCTTGGCAGCGGCATCCAGCAGCTTGGCATTGTTGGGGGCATAAGCTGTCGGCGTGTTGATGCCCGAGCCCATGACGAAATTATAATCGGCATATTCGGCGGCAAATTCCATGCCGCGCGGGCTCTGGCCCGCCGCCACGATCTCGATCTTGTTGGCTGGCGTCGGCTTCATCATGCAATCCTTCATGGTGAAGTATTTGCCGTCGAAACTGCAGGCGCCGTTGGCCCAGAGTTCCTTCATGATGTGGACGTATTCGGTCGAATAATCATAGCGATAGCCGAAATAGTCATTGCCCGGCCACATGCCCATCTGGTCATATTCCGCCATCTGCCAGCCGGAGACGATGTTGACGCCAAAACGACCCGGCGCCACGCTGTCGATCGTCGTGGCCATGCGCGCTACAATGGCCGGGGGCAAGGTCAGAACCGCGGTGGAGGCAAATAGCTTGATCCGCTCGGTCACGCTGGCAAGGCTCGCCATCAGGGTAAAACTCTCGAGATTGTAATCCCAGAATTCCGCCTTGCCGCCGAAGCCGCGCAACTTGATCATCGAAAGCGCGAATTCCAGCCCGTATTTTTCCGCCTTCTGGACGATCTGCTTGTTCAGTTCAAAACTCGGCATGTATTGCGGCGATGTGGTCGAGATCAGCCAGCCATTGTTTCCGATGGGAATGAAGACGCCGATATCCATTGTGAGTTCCCCTTTTTAGACCCGTAATCCGCGTAATATGTACGAACTAATGCAAAATTTTCCGGACCTGTCCAGCCGAAAATGGCGCAGGTTTGGGCATGCACAAATTCGATGCAATTGACGGAAACACATGCAGGGGAAATGTGCAGAAGCGCGGTTCAAACGCTGAAAACGCAGGCAAAGGCCGCCGCAGCAGAGGCACAGCAAACCAGCCGCGACAATGGCGGCGACAGGATGGCAGAACAGGCTACGCAGCAGCACCAAAGGTCTGGCCAAGCTGAAACCAGGCGCGACCACCCAGCAAGCTCCGGCGAGAGACACCCTGAGGATGCTCGATCAGGAGCGAACCTTAGTCCTCGGCGCGCAATGTCGTGGTAAAGGTAAAGCGCTCGGCCGGCAGGACCTGAAACGCATATTCGAGCAGCCGCCTGCCGGATCCGTAGTAACGCCGGCTGACCATCAGGGCCAGATCGCCGGCCTTCACCTCAAGCTTTGCCGCCACATCGGCCTCGAGGATCATGGGGCGAATTTCCTGCTGTATTTCCTGGATCTTTTCGCCGGTATACTGTTCGATATAGTGGAAGATAGCGCTTCTTGCGACCGTGAGATCCTTGACGGCCGCCGACAGCTTGGCATCGACATAGACCTCGTTCCAGGAAAACGGACGGCTGCGGTTTCCGGGGTAGCGAATGCCGGCCATATGCAGGAACTTTCGCCCCGGCCGGCAGCCGAGATCCACCGCCAGCTTGCCCTGCGCCGATATCTCCTCTTTCGTGTCGATCACCAGCTCGGTTTCGGCGGCAATCTCGAACAGTTCGGAGCGGGAATGCGCGATGAAACGTTTGCGCTCCGGGTCAAAGCCCGCCTCCACCCGCGTGCCCACGCCCTTGCGGGCAGAGAGCCGGCCTTTGTTTCGCAAGGTGCCGATCGCCTGGCGCACCGTCTGCCGGCTGACGCCAAGAGCCGCCGCGATCTCGTTTTCCGTCGGCAGCAGTGAACCAACCGGATAATCGCCACTGCCGATCCGCGCCTCCAGGTGATGGGCAACCTGGAGATAAAGCGGCGCCGTATCCACTTCCGGCTTCCAATTCGTGCGCTTGCTCTCCAAGTCCATCAACGCCTCTGGCGGCACAGCGGCCGCGTTCATCCCATCGCATGTGTTTCCCCTTCTTTATCGGGAAAGGCAAACAAAAACCGCCAAATCAGCGCAAGCCGACCGGATGCTTGCGGTCTGCGGACAAATCAATTAGTACGTACATATCCTTCTTATGAGTCTCCCAGGATCGAATGAAGCATGTCTGATCTGACCGCGGCGTCGCAACCGCCAGCGCGCCACGCCTCCTCGCTTGCCCAGACGCTTGCCGCAGCAACCCTCATCCAGATCGTGGCCACGGCGAGCGTGCTGGCGCTGACGGCCATTGCCCCCACGGTCGCCACCGATCTCGGCATCGGCGCCTACTGGATCGGGTACCAGATCAGCCTGATCTACACGGCGGGAATGTTTTCCTCGGCGATTGCCGGAACCCTGGTGCAGCGCTTCGGGCCGATCCGCATCGAGCAGGCGGCACTTGTCTGCTTCGTGATCGGCTTTGCCGGCATCGCGACCGCCAGCATCCCGCTCATCGTTCTTGCCTCGCTGTTCATCGGTATCGGCTACGGGCTGAACAACCCTGCCGCCTCGGAAATGCTGTCGCGCGTGACACCGCACACCAAACGCAATCTGGTTTTCTCCCTGAAGCAATCGGGCGTTCCGCTCGGCGGCATATTGGCAAGCTTTGCCTTTCCCTTCCTGTCGCGTTTCATCGACTGGCATCTTGCGCTTATGATAGGGGCCTTTGCGCCACTTCTGACCATGGGCCTCCTCTCCCTGACCCATGCCGCCGAGCCGGTGACGGCTTCCGCCTCGCGCTCCCTGCTGCGCGGGCTGATCGAGGAGCAATCGGCAATCTGGCGCCACACGCGGCTTCGCGCGCTCTCGGCGCTCGGCTTTGCCTATTCGGCCATGCAGCTGTCGGTCTCGGCCTTTGCCGTGGTCGCACTGGTCCATGATGCCGGATGGTCGCTGCTTTCGGCAGGCACGGTTGCAGCCGCCATGCAGCTTGCCGGTGCGATGGGACGCATTTTCTGGGGCGTCGTCGCAGACCGCATCGGGGGCGGCTTCGTCACTCTCTCCCTGCTCGGCCTGCTGGGCGGGCTCGGCTATGCGCTCCTCTTCTGGCTCAGCGATCTGCCAACCGCCGTGCAGGTCATCGTGTTTGTCGCCATGGGTGCCGTCACGATCGGATGGAATGGCGTGCTTCTGGCCGAAGTCGCCCACAATGCGCCCGAGGGCCGGGTCGGCGCCATCACCGGCGGGGTGCTGGTCTACACCTTCATCGGCGTCATCGTCGGCCCCTCCTCCTTCGCCGCTCTCTACGCGATTACCGGTCATTATGGCGCAAGCTTCCTCATCTTCTCCCTGTTCGGCTTTGGCGGCGTGATCGTCGCCTGGCAGGCCCATCGCTCCGGCGGGTAGATCGTTGGCAGTTTTCCCGCAAGTTCATGCCCGCCACCCTCTTGGCAGACTTTCGCGAACTCGCTAACCTTGCCTGACAAGTATCGACGTTGCGGGGTATGAATGGTGAACGAGGCCCAGGCAGAGGTCCAGCAGGGGCAATCCCTGGCATCCAGGATCAGCGCTGCGCTGCGGCAGGACCTCGTGTCGGGCGCCTTTCGTCCCGGAGACCGCCTGCCAAGCGAAAGCGCCTTGACGCGGGAATATTCCGTCAGCCGAACCGTGGTGCGCGAAGCGATTGCCATTCTGCGCGCCGACGGGCTGGTCGAGGCCCGCAAGGGTGCCGGCGTTTTTGCCCTGGAAATCCGCCCCGAGGCGGAGCGGCCATTCAACGATCTCGCCACGCAGCGCATCTCGTCTGTCATCGAACTACTGGAGCTTCGCACGGTTTTCGAGGTCGAATCGGCAGCACTTGCAGCACTTCGGCGGTCGGCCACCCAGATCGAAGAGATTCTCGAGGCACATCGCCGTGTCGGCCAGTGTCTCGCGGATGGCGCCCCCACACGCGACGCCGACTTCAATCTGCATTTGGCCATTGCGGAAGCGACCCAGAACCGGCGGTTTCCAGAATTCCTGCAATTGATCCGTACCGGCATCATCCCGCGCGGCGACCTGCAGGGAGAGGCGCCGGGCTCGCGCCCGAAGGATTACAATCTTCATCTCCAGGAAGAACACGGCCTGATCGTTGACGCCATCATCGAGGGCGATGCGGAGGCGGCGCGTCTCCATATGAAGGCCCATTTGCGCGGCAGCCTTGAGCGCTACAAGGCACTTCTGCGGTCGCAACGGGCGGAACGCGCGCAGCAACCGGCATGACGGCCGATCTTGTCAGGCAGATTTACTTTCATGTATGATATGATTGTCGAACATCATAAGGAGACAGTCATGTCGCTACCGATCTTTCCCGCCATCCACCCCGATCCGGGCGTTACGCGCCGCGTGCTGTCCGACAGTCCGGAACTGATGGTCGTGTCGTTTCGCTTTGAAACCGGCGCCGAAGGAAAGCTTCACAGTCATCCGCATGTTCAATCGACCTATGTGGCGGCCGGGCGCTTCGCGTTCTTTCGGGACGGCATCACCTATCAACTGAAAACTGGGGATAGTCTCGTCATCCCGGGCGGGGTCGAGCACGGCTGCCGGTGTCTTGAGGCTGGCGAACTGATCGACAATTTCACGCCCCGCCGCGATGATTTTCTGGTTGCGCAGCCGACAACGCCGGCGACAGCCTGAAACAGGCCTGGCCGAAGTCGGTGGGCCAGAATGTCTGGAGACGTCACGCCCCCCCCGACATATCCTCGGACAGACTTGACACACCCGGAAGCTTGTGACAGGTTCCGCTTAGTTGTCTGACAGGATGGGAGCCTGTGTGCAGTCGATGTCTGGAGGAACCATGCTATTCCGCCGCCTGCGTGTGGCCGGCTTTGCCGGCCAGCTCGGCAGTATCGCGATCACCCTTCTTGGTCTGTTGATGCTGACATTCTTCATCGGGCGCCTGATGCCAGTCGATCCGGTGCGCGCCATGGTGGGCGAAGATGCGACGCGCGAGACCTATGAACAGGTCTATGCGTCGCTCGGCCTTGATCGACCGCTCTACGAGCAATTCGTCTATTACCTCGGCGATGTGCTGACGGGGGATTTCGGAACCTCGATCCGCACCGGCCAGCCGGTCATCCAGGATATCCTGCATGTCATGCCGGCCACCATCGAGCTTGCCACATTTGCCATCATCATCGGCGCGCTGCTGGGCGTGTCGATGGGCGTCCTGGCGGCCGTCAACAAGGATCGCTGGCCCGATCACCTCGTGCGCGTCTTCAGCCTGTTCGGCCATTCGATGCCGATCTTCTGGACCGGCATGATCGCGCTCATCGTCTTTTATGCGCATCTCGGCCTTGTCGGCGGCAGCGGGCGCATGGACCAGTTCTACATCGGGCTCGTCGAGGACCGCACCGGCTTCCTTCTGATCGACAGCCTGATGGCCGGCGAAATGGATGTCTTCTGGTCGGCCCTCAATCACCTGATCCTGCCGGCCGCCCTGCTCGGCTATTCGTCCTCCGCCTATATAACCCGCATGACCCGCAGCTTCATGCTCGACCAGCTGGGGCAGGAATATGTGACGACGGCCCGCGTGAAGGGCCTGTCGCAGCGACAGACCATCTGGCTGCATGCCTTCGGCAATATCCGCGTCCAGCTGGTCACCATTATCGCGCTTGCCTATGGGTCGCTGCTGGAAGGTGCCGTGCTGATCGAGACGGTGTTCGCCTGGCCGGGCTTCGGCCAGTATCTGACCAGCAACCTGATCATCGGCGACATGAACGCGGTGATGACCTGCGTGCTGATCGTCGGCGTCATCTTCATCGGGCTCAATCTGCTGTCCGACATTCTTTATCGCATCTTTGACCCCAGGACCCGCTGATGACTGCCGACACGCACACCCGCAGCCTGCCCGGCTGGCTGATCGCGCTGAAGAATATCGTCGTCTTTCTGATGCGCAGCCCGACCTCCCTGTTCGGCCTTGCCGTTCTGGCCATCCTCGTCCTCACAGCGGTCTTTGCACCGCTGATCGCCACCCATGACCCTTACGTGCAGGCACTCGGCAATGTGCTGCAGCCGCCGGGCAACGGCCATCTGTTCGGCACGGACGAACTGGGCCGCGACATCTTCAGCCGCCTTGTCTATGGCGCCCGCATCACGCTCACCATCATATTCCTGGTGTCGATCGTCGTCGGACCGATCGGCCTCGTGATTGGCACCTCGGCCGGCTATCTGGGCGGCAAGTTCGATACGGTGATGATGCGCATCACCGACATCTTTCTGTCCTTCCCGAGCCTCATCCTGTCGCTGGCCTTCGTGGCGGCCCTCGGCCCCAGCCTCAACAATGCGATCATCGCAATCGCGCTCACCTCCTGGCCGCCGATTGCGCGGCTTGCCCGCGCCGAGGCGATGACCTTCCGCAAGGCCGACTATATTGCAGCGGCCCGCCTGCAGGGCGCCTCGACCAGCCGCATCATCGTGAAATCGATCATGCCCATGTGCCTGCCTTCGGTGCTCATACGCCTGACGCTCAACATGGCAACCGTCATCCTGACGGCAGCGGGCCTCGGTTTCCTGGGTCTTGGCGCCCAGCCGCCCATGCCAGAATGGGGCGCCATGATCGCGACTGGCCGCCGCTACATGCTGGACAGCTGGTGGCTCGTCACCTTCCCTGGCGTTTCGATCCTGTCAGTCAGCCTTGCCTTCAATCTCTTGGGCGATGGCCTGCGTGATGCACTCGATCCCAAGCAGATGAACCGGAGGTAAGGCGATGGAAAAGACCATACTGGACGTCCAGAACCTGCGCATCCGCTATGGCGGCTCAACCACTGAGGCGGTGCGGGGCGTGTCCTTCACGCTCGGGCGCGAACGGCTGGGCATTGTGGGCGAATCCGGCTCCGGCAAATCCACCGTCGGGCGTGCCTTGCTGCGGCTGCTGCCGGGCGCCACGATCACGGCAGACATGCTGCGCTTCGACGAAGTCGACCTTCTCTCCTTGAGCGAGAAGGAGATGCTGAAAGTTCGCGGCCGGCGCATGTCAATGATCCTGCAGGACCCGAAATTTTCGTTGAACCCCATTCGCCGCGTGGGTGATCAGGTGGCGGAAACCTATCTGCGCCACTTCAAATGCAGCCGGCGCGAGGCGCATGAGAAGGCCGTTGCGATGCTGGAAGCCGTGAAGATCCGCGATGCCGAACGGGTGTTCAAACAGTATCCGCATGAAATTTCCGGCGGCATGGGCCAGCGGGTGATGATTGCCATGATGCTTCTGGCCGATCCCGATCTGGTGATTGCCGACGAGCCGACCTCGGCGCTCGACGTCACCGTGCGTCTCCAGGTTCTGACCATTCTGGACAGCCTGGTGCGCGACCGCGGCATCGGCCTGATCATGATCAGCCATGACCTCAATCTGGTGCGCAACTTCTGTGACCGCGTGCTGATCATGTATGCCGGCAAAGTGGTCGAAACCTTGAAGGCAGTCGAGCTCGATCAGGCCCGGCATCCCTATACGCAAGGACTTCTGGCCGCCCAACCGCGCATCGGTGGCACGCGTCAACCGCTGGCGGTGCTCGACCGCAGACCCGAATGGCTGGAGGAGAACGCCTGATGTCCGTTTCCGTCGAGGTGCGCAATCTCTCCATCAGCTTCGGGGCGGGCGCTCACGCCGTCAAGGTTCTGCCCGGCGTGACGTTCAGCGTGGAGCGTGGCGAATGTTTCGGGCTCGTCGGCGAATCCGGCTCGGGCAAGTCCACGGTCCTGCGCTGCCTGTCGCTTCTCACCGACTTCTGGAGCGGAGAGGTCCTGATCGATGGCCGCTCCGTGCGCGACATGCCCCTGATCGAGCGCTGCCGCACGCTGCAGATGGTGTTTCAGGACCCCTATGGATCGCTGCATCCGCGCCAGTCTGTCCGGACCGTGCTCAACGAACCGCTCGTCATCCACAAGCTGGGTGATCGCGAGGAGCGGATGCGCCGGGCCATTACCGATGTCGGCCTGCCGATTTCCTTTCTCGACCGGTTTCCGCACCAGCTGTCCGGCGGCCAGCGCCAGCGCGTTGCCATCGCCCGCGCGCTGATCCTCGAGCCGTCGCTGCTTCTTCTCGATGAGCCGACCTCGGCGCTCGACGTATCGGTGCAGGCCGAAATCCTCAACCTGCTGCAGCGCCTGCGGTACGAACGGGGTTTTACCTATATCATGGTCACCCATGATCTGGCGGTGGTCGATCACATGTGCGACCGCTTTGCCGTGATGCTGCGCGGCGAGGTGACCGAGATCCTGCCACACGAGGCAATTGCCAGGAATGGCGCAAGCCATCCTTACGCGCGCGAACTGATCGGCGCATCGCTGGACTATGAAGGCATCCGCTAGGCTGCCCTCTCCCGCCAGAACACCGGATCAGGAATCGGGAGCGGCAAATGGCTCCAGTTCCGCATCGAAAGGAACTTCAACCACATTGTTGAAGACGGCCGTCGCCAGCATGATGCCGGCAAGCGCCACGAGGTCGACCAGGACCTTGTGGCTGTAGCGCGCCTTGAGCTCCGTCCAGATGTCGGGTGGAATGGCGCGCGAATTTTGCACCACGGCACGGCCAAACCGATCCAGAAGCCGGTCCTCGTCCCGCAGGTCCAGCGCATCAGGGTCCGCGCCTGACAGCGCGATGGCCCGACGAAAGAAGGTGACGGCGATTTTTGATCCCGTCTCTTCGGAAATCGCCCGGCAAAACACCTGGATTGCCCGGTCGTCGACGTGCGGGATCAGCTCTGCGCGGAGCGTGAACCATTCGGCATAGATGCGATGGGCCTGCGGCGAATGGAGAAGCGTGCGCTTCATATTCGTCATGCGCCCGCGCAGACGCAACTCCTCGTCATGCGCCTCACGGATCTCTTGAGATGCAGTTTCGTAGTCGATCATGGGAATGTGCGGCATTGAGACGTCCGGCCCGTTTGCGTGTGCTGCGGCAAGACTTAAAGCGTCTTTGAGCGCATGCAAGGCCGATCCATGCCGGGGCTGCGGATCCTCACGGAAAAAGGGACGCCTGTCGCCACGCGTCCCTTTCGACAACCACCGAGCAGAAGGAAACGGTGGTCTATCTGTTCTTCGTGACACCCTCAAAGCGCGACAGCCAGGGGCTGACGATCATGCCGCCGACATCGCTTCGGTATGCGGCCGTATCCACCACTTCCGAGAAGGGCTGGATCGGCATGACGATCTCTTCCATGTAAGCCTGCAGATCTTCATAGAGTTTCGTCTGCTTGGCGCTGTCGCGCTCCACCAGCGCTGCCTCGATCATCTTGTTGAGCTTTTCATCCTGAAAACTCGTGCGCCAGCTCTGGTAGTTGGTGAGCTTTGCCTCGTCCGCATTGTTCGGATTGTAGGCCATGGAGCGCAGGTTGTTGTCCGGATGCGGCTGCTGGCCCCCGCCGCCGCGCCCGACCAGAAGTTCGAACTTGCGCTCGCGCATCGCGCCGTAGATCTGGTCGCCCGAACCGCTAATCAGGTTGGCCTTGATGCCGGCCTGGGCAAGCGTGTTCTGGATGGCGGTTGCCGCCTTCAGGAAAGGGTCTTCGGAAAGGACACGCAGGGTGGTTTCGAAGCCGTTCGGGTATCCAGCTTCCGCCAGCAGTGCCTTGGCCTTTGCAATGTCCAGCGTATAGCCCTGGTCTGGCAGCGCCCCCATCACGCCGGTGCTCAGCGACCGCTGGTGCAGCTTGCCGTAAAACGGCATGACGGCTTCATCGAGCCCCTTGTAATCAATGAGATTGCGCAGCGCCTCGCGCACCTTCCTGTTGGCGAACCGCTCATCCTTCATCGAGACCGCCAGATAGTAGAAGCCCGACCCGGGAACGGACGCAATCGAGACGGCCTTGTCGGCCTCAAGCGCCTTCAGGTCCGGCGCCTGCAGAGAATAGGCAACATCGATGTCGCCCTTCTCGATCATCAGGCGCTGCGATTGCGATTCCGGCAGATGCCGCATCAGCACGCGCCGCATGGCGGGCTTCTGGCCCCAGTAGCCGTCGTTTCGGGTGAGGATGATGAATTCGTTGGACTTCCACTGCGTCAGCGTAAACGGACCGGAGCCTGCCGAATTGGTGGTGAGCCAGGCGCCGCCGAGATCGCCATCCTTCTCGTTCTTCAGCGCCGTCTTGCTGTCGATGATCGAGCCGGGACCGTTCTGCGCAAGGATCATGAGGAGCAGGTTCGGATCGTCCGCGCCCGGCAGGTTAAGGACGAAGGTATGGGCGTCCTCGGCCACGAAAAGCTTGTCGGCGGCTTCCAGCTTGAAGCCGCGCGTCTTGAGGAAGGAAGACTGGGCGAGATTGCGCGTCAGCAGGCGCTTCAGGCTCCAGGCGACATCCTGCGCCGTAACGGGGTTGCCGGAGGCGAACTTGGCATCGGCGCGCAAATGGAAGCGGATCGACTTGCGATCCTCGGCAATCTCCCATTTTTCCGCCAGTCGCGGCTGGATGTTGCGGTCCTGCGGCGAGAGGCTGACCAGCGTATCGTAGACATTGTTGAGCACCTGCACCGTTTCCCGGCCGGTGATGGCGGCAGGATCAAGTGTGAGGATGTTGCTCATGGTGGTGGCGACCACCAGCTGATCCTTCGGCGTTTCGGCAAGGCCGGTCAGCGGCGACACGCCCGACAGAAGTATGGCAAGCGCTGCGGATATGACAAAAGTCTTCATGCTTCCTCCCTTTCGGCCCCACTCCCTGATGGCGGCCTTTGACATAGTGATCCGGCGGCTACTCCTCCTCGGATGTGGCCGGATCAGGCGAATATGGCTCTGACGGGCGCGGCAAGTGCCTGCCCGAGAGCACGCGTGCTGTCGGCGCTCAAGTGCACGCCATCGATGGGCGAGGCGCTTGCATGGCGGCCGGCATCGAAAAAGACATGGCCGAGCTCCTCGGCAAGCGCCTGGTAGAGCGGGGCAAGCCGTTCGGATTCGTCGATCCTGCGGCCGGCAGCCGGGGTCCCGGCGGGGCCGGCGACGCAAGGCGGCGGCGCCACGATCAAAAGCTTCGGAATGGCCGATTTCGGCTTGTACGGAAAGGTCTCGACGATCTGTACCAGCCGCCGAATGCCCGAAACCGCCGGCTCCGCCTGTCCTCCATAGACCGGCTTCAGGTCATTGGTGCCGAGCATGATGATGACGAGATCGAGCGGCATGTGGCTTGCAAGCGCGACCTGAAGCGCCTTGGCGCCGTTGCGGCATGAGGGGCCGGTATGATCGTCATAGCAGGTGGTGCGCCCGCCAAGCCCTTCGCTGATCACCTTCGCCTGCCCCTCGAGCGCCCCCTCCAGCACATCCGGCCAGCGCGCATCCGCCGGATGGCGAAGACCCGTTGCAGGATCGGCGCCCCAGGTCAGGCTGTCTCCGAAGGCAAGGATGGTCCTCATCACGCTCATCCGATCCGGTTGTTCTCGATGAAGTCGAAATCGATATCCTCGCCGAGACCGGGACGATCGGGCACATGCACGTAGCCGTCGGCATCCATCGGGTCGGAAAGCGATTTCAGATAGTCGTGGCCGTCATCATATTCGAGGAAGGGATGCAGCAGGCCGCGCTCGTACCAGCGGCAATTCTTCGAGGCCGCCACCACATGCAGGTTCATCGCCGTATTGCCATGAACCTCGCAATCCATGCCGAAGCATTCGGCCATGCGCATGGTTTTCAGCGCAGGCGTGATCCCGCCGACATCGTTGACACCGGTGCGCAGAATATCGCAGGCGCCTGATTTCACCCATTCGGCGCGGTGCCAGTGCTTGCCGGCTGCACTTTCAGGACCGACGACCGGGATATCGAGATTGTCCGCCAGCCATTTGTAGGAGGACATGGACTGCTCATCCATGGGCTCCTCGATCCAGTCGAAGCCAAGCTTTTCCAGCCCGCGGCCGAGCTCCAGTGCATCGGTGCGCGAATACCAGTGGAAGGCGTCGATCATCAGCCGGATATCGGGACCGACCGCCTCGCGCACGGCGGCACAGGCCTTGAGGTCCATCTTCACATCCGGCGCCCAGCTGACGGGTGGCATCCAGGTGTGCAGCTTGATGCCCTTGTAGCCACGCTTGACCAGCGTTTCTGCAAAACGGCCATAATCCTCCGGGGTGGCAAGGCCGCCTTCCAGTTCGTCGCCGCACATGACGGACCCATAGGCCAGCACCTTGTCGCGATAGGCCCCAATCAACTTGTACACGGGTGTGGAGAGCGTGCGGCCTGCCAGATCCCAGAGTGCGCAATCGACCACGGCGAGCGTCCGATCCGTCAACTGGGCGGCCGAGCCGCGTTGCCAGTGGGCAAGATCCTGCCACAACCGCTCGCGATCCCGATGATCCTGTCCGACCAGAACCTTCTTGACGAATTTGTCGATCACATGCGGGCGCACAATCTCCGATGCCGTGAAGGAATGCCCTTCGTGTCCATCTTCCGTGCGGATCGTCAGCATGGCCTGCTCCACCTGATGCGGCGGACCAGGATGCGCATGGCCGGCGCTATCGGAGTGGCGGCGCGTGGTCGTGCGGAACCTTCGCACGAAGACATCGGTAATGATCATGAGACTTCCTGTTCACCTGCTACGACAGCCCATCACAAGCATGTCTGATAGGTTTAAGCCACAATCACTAAAAATGTCAAATCTGTATTACAGATTTTCAAAATCCAGGCGCTTTGTGGATGAAGTGCCGAAAAACCCGCATACCATTCCCGGCGAATGTCACTTTCAGACAATTGGCCGGAAGAACGTTCAAGACGGTGCGGGCGCCCTGCGGCATTTCCTTTCCTCAGTTCAATCAGAAGGAACAGGCACGATGTCCAGCAAGCTTCAGGTTCTCACCCCTCAGAACAGCCAGATCATCTTCATCGATCAGCAGCCGCAAATGGCGTTCGGCGTTCAGTCGATCGACCGCCAGGTTTTGAAGAACAATGTTGTCGGCCTTGCCAAGGCAGCGCGCATCTTCGGCATCCCGACCACCATCACCACCGTCGAAACCGACGGTTTTTCCGGCAACACCTATCCGGAACTGCTCGCTGTCGTCCCGGACAATGACATCCTCGAACGCACCTCGATGAACTCCTGGGACGACCAGAATGTGCGCGACGCACTGGCCCGACATGCGGCCAATGGGCACAAGAAGGTCGTAGTGTCGGGCCTCTGGACGGAGGTCTGCAATACGACCTTTGCCCTCTCCTGCATGAAGGACACCGATTACGAAATCTACATGGTCGCCGATGCGTCCGGCGGAACGTCCGCCGACGCGCACAAATATGCCATGGACCGTATGGTGCAGGCGGGTGTCGTTCCGGTCACCTGGCAGCAGGTTCTCCTCGAATGGCAGCGGGACTGGGCCCGCAAGGAAACCTATGACGCCGTCACGGCGCTGGCGAAGGAGCATTCCGGCGCCTACGGCATGGGGATCGATTACGCCGTCACGCATGTGCATGGTGGCGCCGAGCGCGTCAGCCACGGCAAGCGGATCGGCCCGAGCCCCGCGGCAATCTGATCACGACGCCCCTGCCGATACGCCTTCGGCAGGGGATTTTTCTGGGAAAGGAATGCTCGGATGAAAATCTATCTGCTCTCGCTTGCGGTCGGACTTCTGGTCGGCGTCATCTACGGGCTGCTCAACGTCCGCTCACCGGCTCCACCGATCGTGGCCCTCGTCGGCCTGTTCGGCATTCTTGTCGGCGAGCAGATCGTGCCGCTCGCCAAAAATCTCTGGAGCCGGGAGCCTACCGCGGTGTCCTGGCTTCATCAGGTAAAGCCCCACATGTTCGGCCATCTGCCGAAAGGAACACCCGTGGTCAGCGACGCGACGGCACGTCCGAAGGATCAGTCGCCCGGTCAGAGCGGATGACGACACCTCACTTGAGGGGCAGAAGCGCCCTGCCCTCTCCGCATGCACGGCAATATCGGGATGCAACGGCGCCAGTGACCGCAGCGTCCATGGACATGACCATGCGGCAACCTGAACCGCGAAATTTTCGATTGCCGATGTCAGGGGCTTTTCGGTGCGCGCTGCGCTCCCGCTGGGCCGTCTGAGGAAAACAACATGACAGTGACACCAGCAGGACAAGGCGTCCTCACCTCACCCCTCCTCCGGTTCCTGGCGCTCCTTGCCTGCGTTCTGGTTGCGGGCCTCGACACGATAATGGGAGGAAGACGATGACCGTTTCCAAATCCACCGGCGGCAGCTTTGCGCCGCTTCGCCAACCGGTATTTGCCGTCCTCTGGGCGGCGACCGTCCTTGGCAATACCGGCAGCTTCATGCGCGATGTCGCCAGTTCCTGGCTGATGACCGATCTTTCGGCCGCACCGGCCGCCGTCGCCATGGTCCAGGCAGCCGGCACGTTGCCGATCTTTCTGCTGGCCATTCCAGCCGGCGTGCTGACGGATGTTCTCGACCGGCGCAAGTTCCTGATCACCATCCAGCTGCTGCTGGCGAGTGTCAGCGTCACGCTGATGATCCTCTCCCATACGGGTCTGCTCTCCGTCAGTTCCCTTGTCGGGCTGACCTTCCTCGGCGGCATCGGCGCCGCGCTGATGGGGCCGACATGGCAGGCCATCGTGCCGGAACTCGTGTCGCGGCAGGAGGTGAAGAGTGCGGTTGCCCTGAATTCGCTCGGTATCAACATCGCCCGCTCGATCGGGCCGGCCGTCGGCGGTCTGCTGCTTGCGGCCTTCGGGGCGGCCGTGACCTATGGGGCCGATGTCGCAAGCTATATCGTTGTGATCGCAGCCCTCGTCTGGTGGCCGCGCGCCAAAGATGCCGACGATACCCTGTCGGAGGGGTTCTTCGGCGCCTTTCGCGCGGGGCTTCGCTATACACGGGCAAGTCGTCCGCTGCATGTGGTGCTGCTGCGCGCCGCCATCTTCTTTTGCTTTGCGAGCGCCGTCTGGGCGCTTCTGCCGCTTGCCGCAAGGCAGCTCCTCAACGGTGACGCCGGCTTTTACGGCCTTCTTCTCGGTGCGGTCGGCGCCGGAGCGATCGGTGGTGCGCTTGTGATGCCACGCCTGCGCGAGCGTCTTGATGCCGATGGGCTGCTGCTGGGTTCGGCGATCGTCACGGCGCTTGTCATGGCGATCCTCTCCCTGTCACCGCCACAGTGGCTGGCCATTCTCGTCCTGCTCTTCCTCGGCGCGGCCTGGATCACCGCGCTCACCACCTTGAATGGCGCAGCGCAGGCCCTGCTGCCAAACTGGGTGCGCGGGCGCGGCCTTGCCGTCTATCTGATGGTGTTCAATGGTGCGATGACGGCAGGAAGCCTTGGATGGGGTGCCGTCGGCGAAGCGGCAGGCGTGCCGGCAACCTTGCTGATCGCGGCTGCTGGACTGCTTGCGGCCGGCATTCTCATGAACCGGGTCAAGCTTCCGGCCGGCGAGCCTGATCTGGTGTCATCCAACCACTGGCCCGAACCGCTTGTCGCCGAGCCCGTCGCACACGATCGCGGCCCGGTGCTTATCCTGATCGATTACCATGTGGGAAAGCACAACCGGTCGAAATTCCTGCATGCGCTCCATGGCCTGTCCTTTGAACGGCGCCGCGATGGCGCCTATGGCTGGGGCGTGACGGAAGATGCGGCGGACCCGGAAAAGATCACCGAATGGTTCATGGTGGAATCCTGGGCGGAACATCTGCGTCAGCACCGGCGCGTGTCGAAAGCCGATGCTGATTTGCAGTCAACGGTTCTGCAGTTCCACTCGGGCGATGAAAAGCCGCTCGTGCGGCACCTCATCTCGATTGCGGGACGCGAATCCTGGGATGGAGGTGCCACCTGATAAACCATCCACTATTGCAAAAATCGCAATAGACTTGGAATAAATATTTCACTTGTGAAAACCTCTGCCGGCCGCACTATGCCTGCAGACACACAAACACAAGACGAAGATCGCTTCCAGGCGCCGGAGCCGATATGCCGCCCACGCGTTGACGCAGTGCCCTGCCTGTAGGCGCTATCGTCACTGCAAGCGTGGCACTTCCGATCCGGACCATCACCGCAGCATCCTCAACCCTTAGAACGACAGGAGAAAAGACCATGGGCTTCGTTACCACTGCAGACGGCACTGAAATCTTCTACAAGGACTGGGGTCCCAAAGATGCTCAGCCGATCGTATTTCACCACGGCTGGCCGCTCTCATCCGACGATTGGGATGCGCAGATGCTGTTCTTCCTCTCCAAGGGTTTTCGCGTTGTCGCCCATGACCGCCGTGGCCATGGCCGCTCCACCCAGGTCGCGGACGGTCACGACATGGACCACTATGCCGCCGATGCCTTCGCTGTTGTTCAAGCGCTCGACCTCAAGAACGCGGTTCACATCGGCCATTCGACCGGCGGTGGCGAGGTTGCCCGCTATGTGGCAAAGCATGGCGAACCGGCCGGACGCGTGGCGAAGGCCGTTCTCGTTTCTGCAGTCCCACCGCTGATGCTGAAGACCGCAGCCAACCCGGAGGGCCTGCCGATTGAGGTGTTCGACGGCTTCCGTTCCGCTCTTGCGGCCAACCGGGCCCAGTTCTTCCGCGACGTCCCCGCCGGCCCCTTCTACGGCTTCAACCGCGAAGGTGCCACGGTCCATGAAGGTGTAATCCAGAACTGGTGGCGCCAGGGCATGATGGGCGGTGCAAAGGCCCATTACGACGGCATCAAGGCCTTTTCGGAAACGGACCAGACCGAGGATCTGAAGGCGATCGGCGTGCCGACCCTCATCCTGCATGGCGAGGACGACCAGATCGTGCCGATCGCGGATTCCGCCCACAAGGCCATCAAGCTCTTGAAGAACGGGACGCTGAAGACCTATCCGGGCTTTTCGCATGGCATGCTGACCGTCAACGCCGACACGCTGAACGTCGACCTCTTGTCGTTCATCAAAGGCTGATGATCGGCTGAATGCCCCTTTCGAAGCACCACCTGCAGACGGTCGCACCTTCCGCAGGTGGCCTCCCGGCCTTAAAAATTCAGTCTGCGCCGGGACCTTTCGCACGACGCGCCCGCACCGTGATCGGTTGATCGGGTTCCGACAGGGGCCGGATTGGAGGCTGCCCGTAGCGGTGTGCCAGATGCGCGACCATGGCGAGTCCGACATGGGGAAGAAGAACGTCTTTGACTTCATCGGGCAAGTCGAACATCGGCAGGAGCGCCGAACCCAGGTTCCAGATCACCGGGTCCTCCGACCCGCGACAGGTTTGGAGGTAATCGACAAGTGGTTCTCCCGCCTCTCGGCTGAGTTCAACGAAATGCGCGCTCGGAATATGGAAGGCCAGTGCGTCAAGATATCCCCGAACGGAGATGCTCGCGCCGCCTTTCAGGCTGACCAGGCAGATCGTTCCTTTCTCATAGGTCTTCAACGGCGACGGTGGGCGGTCCGGCCAGAGATCGGAATGCTGAACATCGACGAGATACAGCATCACCAGAAAGGCATCCTCTGGCGGAAGGACAACCGGAGCGTCATCGTCCTCGTACACGCGTTCCAGATGGACGACCGAGAGTTGCGCATCCTGTAGCGGCCTGACGACCAGTGTTCTTGCCGATTGTATACCGAAACCTGCCGCAATTCTGTCGCATGCTGTCAAGCCGCCATCCTCAATCGTTTGACCCGGACTGATTGTTCAGCCAAAATGGTTCCGCATCCAAGATTGTCCTATCGTTCATTCCAGTTTCGATCTTGTCGAAAAGCATCGTGATCGCCTGAATTTGCCAGCACGCACAGGCTGGAGGCAGCCGACAAGATCAAACGGATGGCGTCGCGCCGTGTGGAGGCCACATGAAAGAAACCGTCGTGGACCAAAATCCCGTGAAGACTGCCACGGATGCGTTCGGCTGTACGCTGAAGCAATTGTCGATGGATCAATCCATGTCGACCACAGACATGGCGATCTTTCGAAAAGGAACGTCAGGCGACAAGCTGGATCAGGTCAAGACGCCCGCAAGCGATCGAGGCTTTGTTCTCGGGGTCTCCACGCTCGGCGGCCACAAGCGGCAGATTTTCCACAAACACCACATGACGAGCCACATCTTCACCGAAAGCTCGATCTATCTTCGCGACCTCTCCGAAGCCTACAAGGCCGATCTGCACAGTTCCTTCGATTTCCTGCTGTTCGAAATATCGCCCGCCTCGCTGATGAAGTTTGCCGAAGAGGCCGAACTTCCGGGTGTAAACTCGCTGTCTGCCGAAACCGCATCCAAGGATCTCGTCCTTTCCAATCTGGCGCGGGCGCTGATGCCGGCACTGGAGAGACCGAAGGAGGCAAGTGCGCTGTTTGTCGGGCAGATGACCACGGCCATCGGAACCTATCTTGTGCAACGGTATGGCGGACGGGCCGCGGTGGACGCGGTCCGGGCAGGAATGCTGTCGCGCAGCCATGAAGCGCTTGCCAAAAACATGCTGATTGAGAACCTGGGCGGCGAAATCTCCATTGCGGACGTGGCACAGGCCTGCAATCTGTCGCGAGGCTATTTCATCCGCGCCTTTCGGGAAACAACCGGGATGACACCGTATCAATGGCTTCTCGGCGAACGGGTAAGGCGTGCCCAGAAATTGCTGCAGGCATCGGACACGCCGCTTGTCGAAGTGGCCATGGCCTGCGGCTTCGCCGACCAGAGCCATTTTACCCGGGTGTTTTCGACGCTGGTCGGCGCATCGCCCGGCAACTGGCGGCGAAACGCACACTAGCGCCTTCCAAGTTTTACGGAAGCGTATCCAGTGTTCCCGCGGTAATTCTCGCACCTGATCTGGTTGATATGACGATCGGGATCGACACCATGCGCGCGACAAGGTCGCTCCGCACCATCCGCGTCTCGGCATGCCTGCTGCAGTTCCTCAATGTCGAGCTATCCTTCGGGCGCTCTTCGAAGGCGCAAGTGTCGAGGCATGCAATCTTGATGTGCAAGCCCAGTCCAAATCAAGACGGCCCATCCACCGGACGGCCCAGAACGAATTGGATGTCAGGGCACTATCGACGAGACTAAACAGGCCAATCAATGTCGGCCTACATTACTTTCTTGTAAGTGGTTTTTTTTAAAACTTGTGTTTGGTTGGTCGTCTGCCCATCAGGGAGCAAGGTTTCCTGATGCCAGTGCGCATGCATCTTAACATGCACGCATCTTCTCCATACCTCGCTTGAGCGGTCGCCGATGAAAAGAAGTACGAAGATCACCCTGTTCGGCCTCGTGCTTGCCGGCTGCGGAATTGTCTATGCCGCTCGACTGCCGCAGGTGCAAACGCAGGTCCAGGCCATCACCGGCACCTGGTTCGGGACGAAGCAGAACGACCGCCAGAGCGGGCGCGACCGCGCCATCCCCGTTGTCGCCGCAACGGCTGCAATCGCTGATGTGCCCGTCTACGTCACCGGCGTTGGCAGCGTGAAGCCATTGAATACGGTGGTCGTGCAGCCGCAGGTGAGTGGGCGCATTACCCGCATCGCCTTCCAGGAGGGGCAGGATCTCAAAGAGGGCGACCTGATCGCCACGCTCGACGATGCGCTTTACAAGGCCCAGCTTGACCAGGCGATCGGCAAGAAGGCGCAAGACGAGGCACAGCTCAACTATGCTGTCCTGGAAATGCAACGCCTGCAGCGCCTGATGGGCAATTCCGCGACCACGCAGCAGCAGCTCGACAACCAGGTGGCGCTTGCCGCGCAATACAAGGCGCAAGTCCAGTCGGACCAGGCCTCCATCGAGGCCGCTCAGGCGCAGCTGAACTACACGGTGATCAGGGCGCCGATCAGTGGCCGCACGGGCATCCGTGCCGTCGATGTCGGCAATATCGTTTCGACGGGCGACGCGAACGGCATCGTCACCCTCTCGCAGATCCGGCCTATCACCATTCTGTTCTCCGTTCCCCAACAGGATCTTGTCCGTGTCAACGCCGCCAATGCGAGAGGACCACTTGCCGTCGATGCCCTCGGCGACGACGGCAAGACGGTGGTGGCGAAGGGCAGACTGATCGTCGTGGACAATCAGGTCGACACCACCACCGGAACGGTTCGGTTGCGGGCCGAATTTCCCAATGACACCCTGCAGCTATGGCCGGGCGCCTTCGTCAATGCGCGGCTTCTGGTCGAGACGAAGAAGAATGTGGTGACGGTTCCCTCCGCCGCCGTGCAGCGCGGCCCGGGCGGCACCTATGCCTATATCGTCGGGGACGACCAGAAGGTCAGATTGCAGGCGATTACTGTCGGCCTGCAGGATGACCAGACCGCCGTGATCGACAAAGGGCTGTCGGCGGGCGAAAAGGTCGTCACAACCGGCTTCGCCCGGCTGGAGGACGGCGCGCAGGTGCGCGTTTCGACGCCGGAAGAGGCAGACCCCGCCAATATCGCAGTGCCGCTTACCGATGACCAGAAGCCGCGCGGCCAAAGACGCGGCGGCAACCGCGGCAATGGCCAGAACAAACAGCCGCCGCGCGATGCGGGCGCTGAGCATCCCGCGGCAGCACAACCCGGCGCGCCCGGTTCTCCAGCGCCTGCCGAAGCCGAAAAACCCTCAGCGGACGCAAAGCCCTCGGCTGGCGTGTCCAGATGAGCATCTCCACCCCCTTCATCGCGCGACCGGTCGCCACCTCGCTTCTGGGCATCGCGACGCTGCTCGGAGGGCTTCTGGGTTTCGTCTCGCTGCCGGTTGCGCCGCTGCCGCAGGTGGATTTTCCGACGATCCGCGTCACTACGCAGCTGCCGGGGGCCGATCCGGACACCATGACGGCGCTGGTGACGGCGCCGCTTGAGCGGCCGCTCGGCCAAATTCCGGCGCTCGCATCCATGACCTCGTCCAGCGCCTTCGGCATCAGCCAGGTGACGCTGCAGTTCAATCTCGACCGTGACATCGATGGCGCCGCGCAGGATGTGCAATCGGCCATCAATTCCGCCAGCGGCAGCCTGCCGAAGACCCTGCCCTATCCGCCGACCTACGCGAAGGTGAACCCGGCCGATACGCCGACCATTACGCTGGCGCTGCATTCGGACACCTACCCGATCCGCAATCTCAGCGATTTTGCCGACACGATCATGTCGCAGCGCCTGAGCGAAGTGTCCGGCGTCGGCGACGTGCGCGTCCAGGGCGGCGTCAGGCCGGCGATCCGCGTCCAGGCGGATTTGACCCGGCTCGCATCCTACGGGCTGTCGCTCGAAGACCTGCGCAGCACCATCACCAATGCCAACGTGTCCGGCGCCAAGGGTGCGGTAGACGGAACCTTTCAGTCGTTCACCCTGTCGGCGAACGACCAGATCCATGATCCGGACGTCTACCGCGACACGATCATCGCCTATCGCAACGGGGCACCCGTGCGCCTTAAAGATGTCGCCAGTGTCGTCGAGGGGCTGGAAAACAGCCGTGTCGGCGCCTGGTATCAGGGCCGGCCTGCGGTCATCATCGATATCATGCGACAGCCGGGCGCTAACGTCATCCAGACAGTCGAGGATGTGCGCAAGCAGCTGCCGAGGTTGAAGCTTGCACTGCCGGCCGGCGTATCGCTCGATATCGTCAACGACCGGACGGAAACCATCCGGGCCTCGATCCACGACGTCCAGTGGACGCTGGCACTCAGCGTGGCGCTGGTCATTCTCGTCGTCTTCCTGTTCTTGCGAACGCTGACGGCGACCATCATCGCCGGGGTGGCGCTGCCGCTCTCACTCATCGCCACCTTCGGCATCATGTGGTTCTGCGGATTCAGCCTCGACAACCTGTCGCTGATGGCGCTGACCATCGGCACCGGTTTCGTGGTCGACGATGCCATCGTGATGATCGAGAACATCGCCCGCCATATCGAGGAGGGCGAAAGCCCGATGCAGGCGGCGCTCAAAGGAGCCGGTGAAATCGGCTTCACGATCATCTCGCTCACCGCCTCGCTGATCGCAGTCTTCATTCCGCTCTTGTTCATGACCGGCATTGTCGGGCGCATGTTCCGGGAGTTTGCGCTGACGCTCACGATTGCCGTGGTGGTGTCTGCCGTCATTTCGCTGACGCTGACGCCGATGATGTGCGCCCGCATTCTGCGCGCACCGAAGGAGCGCAATTCCGGCGTCCTCGGCCTGGTCGATCGCGGCATGGACTGGATGAACGAAGGCTATCGCCGCAGCGTCATCTGGGCCGTCAATCGCGGCTGGCTGATGCTGGCACTGACGGGGGTGACGCTTGCGGTCACCATTGTTCTCTATGTGACGATCCCCAAGGGCTTTCTGCCGGTACAGGATACGGGCCTGATCTCTGCCGTGGTGGAAACGGAGCCGACAAGCTCCTTCGACGTGATGAAAGACACGCAGAAGCGCGTCGGAGACCGGTTCCGGGCCGATCCTGCCGTCGAGAGCGTGATCGCCGTCATCGGCACCAGCGCGTCCAACCTGACGCTGAACACGGCAAGCTACAGCATCGTGCTGAAACCCCGCGATGAGCGCGAGGTTTCCGCGACAGATCTCATCGACCGGCTGCGTGCCTCCGTTGCCGACATTCCCGGCATCCGCCCGACATTCCAGAGCATCCGCGACATCTCGATCAGCACGCGTGCGAGCCGCGCGCCCTACCAATACACGCTGACGGGCACCAACACGGCAACGGTCGCCGGCTGGGCCGACCGGCTGGCGAGCCGCCTACAGCAGAACCCGCTGCTAGTCGACGTCTCCTCGGAAGTGGAAATGGGCGGGGGGCGCCTCCTGATCACCGTCAACCGCGAGACGGCAGCCCGCCTCGGCGTCTCCATGCAGGCGATCAGCGACACCCTCTATGACGCATTCGGCCAGCGGCAGATCAGCACGATCTACGGCCAGGCGAACCAGTACCGCGTCATCCTGGAAGCTGGCGAGCGGTTCCAGGGGGATCCGAAATCACTGGAACAGCTCTATGTCAGCGGCGCAAACAGCGCCATGGTGCCGTTGAATGCCGTGGCCTCCGTCAAATTCGGCACGGCACCGCTGGTAATCAGCCGCAGCGAGCAGTTCCCCGCCGTGACGCTCAGCTTCGATCTTGCCCGCAACGCGTCGCTCAGCGAAGCGATCGAAGCGATCAAGACCGCCGAGCAGGACATCGGCATGCCGGCCAATATCCAGCGGCACTATAGCGGCGACACGGAAGAATTCGACCGGTCGCTGGCCGGCGAACCCTGGCTGATCCTTGCTGCGATCATCACCATCTACATCGTTCTCGGCCTGCTTTATGAAAGCGCTATCCACCCGATCACCATCCTCTCCACCCTGCCGTCTGCAGGGGTCGGCGCGCTTCTCGCGCTGATGCTGTTCGGGCAGGACCTGTCGATCATCGCGCTGATCGGCATCGTGCTCCTGATGGGCATCGTCAAAAAGAACGCCATCATGATGATCGACTTTGCGCTGGATGCCGAACGCCGTGACGGATTGCCGGCGCGCGAGGCTATCGTCCAAGCGGCGGTCATGCGTTTTCGCCCGATTATGATGACGACGCTCGCCGCCCTTTTCGGCGCGCTGCCGCTTGCCTTCGCTGAGGGCACCGGTGCCGAACTGCGCATCCCGCTCGGCATTTCTATCATCGGCGGTCTGCTGCTCAGCCAGTTGCTGACGCTCTACACGACGCCGGTAATTTATCTGGCGCTCGATGGCCTTCGCGCACGGATGCACGAGAAGAAGCCGGCCGGCGCCGCCGACCTTGAGGAACGCGATGCCGGAGGCGCGGCATGAATATTTCCGGCCCTTTCATCAGCCGTCCGGTCGGCACGACACTTCTGGCGATCGGCCTGATGATGCTCGGGCTGGTCGCCTACCGTTTCCTGCCCGTGGCAAGCCTGCCTGCCGTCGATTTACCCACCATCCGCGTCAATGCCAGCCGTCCCGGTGCGGACCCGGAAAGCATGGCCTCCAGCGTTGCGGCACCGCTTGAGCGGCATCTGGGGGCGATTGCCGGGGTAACGGAAATGACCTCCACAAGCGGCCTTGGCACCACAAATATCTTCCTGCAGTTCGATCTCGCCCGCGATGTCGATAGCGCCGCGCAGGATGTGCAGGCGGCCATCAATGCGGCGGTGGCGGATCTGCCGAGCGACATGCCGAACCTGCCCAGTCTGCGCAAGGCAAATCCGGCCGCTGCCCCCATCCTGACGCTGGCGCTCACCTCGGACACGGTGCCGGCGAGCGCTATCTATGATGCCGCCGATACGGTGGTGGTGCAGCGCATCTCGCAGGTGGAAGGCGTCGGCGATGTCTCGGCCAGCGGCGCCGACCAGCCCGCCGTTCGCGTCCGGCTTGATCCGGACCGGTTGGCGGCAATCGGCCTCACCGCCAATGACGTGCGCAATGCCATCGTGAACGGAAACGTATTGGCTCCGGTTGGCGCCATCGATGGACCAAATTCCTTCTATGCGATCTCGGTCAATGCGCAGCTTGTGACCCCGCAGGACTACGGTCGACTTGTCATCCATGCCTCAAACGGAACCGCCGTGCGGCTGGCCGATATCGCCTCCGTCGAGCCCGGTGTTCGCAACCGTCGCTCGGATGCCTGGTTCAACGGCAAGCCCGCCGTTCTGCTCAACATCACCAAGGCAGCGGATGCCAATGTGGTGGCGACCGTCGATGCAGTGAAGGCTCTCATTCCCGAGGTGAAGCAGTTGATCCCGGCCGGCGTCGAAGTGGATGTGTTGAACGACCGCACGACAACCATTCACGCCAGCGTGGAAGACATGCAGTTCACGCTGCTTGCCACCGTGACGCTGGTGATGGCCGTGGTCTTCGTCTTCCTGCGCCGGCTGGTGCCGACACTTGCAGCGGGCCTCACCGTGCCCTTGTCCTTTGCCGGCGCGTTTGCCGCGATGTGGGCCACCAATATTTCCATCGACAACCTGTCGCTGATGGCGCTTGCGGTGGCCAGCGGCTTCGTCGTCGATGATGCGATCGTCATGATCGAGAACATCTATTCCAACCTCGAAAAGGGCATGAAACCCATCGAGGCAGCACGCGAAGGGGCACGGCAGATCGGGTTTACCGTGATTGCCATCAGCGTCTCTCTGATGGCGGCGTTCATTCCGCTGTTCTTCATGGGTGGCGTTATCGGCCGCTTCTTCCTCACTTTCTCGCTGACGCTCGCCTATACGATTGCCGTTTCCACCGTGGTGTCGCTGACGCTGACGCCCATGATCTGCGGACATCGCATCAAGGGTCATGATCTCGAGGCGCGGCGCAGCCGTTTCGATCGCCTCGTCGAAAACAGCCTGGATGGCATGGTCGCCTTTTACGACCGCACGCTGAAAGGCGTGCTGCACCACCGCATCCTTGCGGTCATCACTACTGCCGCCTGCGTGATCCTGACCGGCTACCTCTACACCAAGCTGCCGAAGGGTTTTGTGCCGCGCGACGACACCGGCTTCGTGATGGGCAACAGCCAGGCGGCCAGCGACATCTCCTATCCGGCAATGGTCGCCCTGCAAAGGCGAGCGCTGGCCATCGTCGAGCAAGACCCGGCGGTGCAGAACATCGGTGCCAGCGTCGGCGGCGGTTTCCTCGGCACCGCCAATCGGGGGCAGATGCAGATCTCACTGAAGCCGCCGGGAGAGCGGGATCAGACGGACGTCGTGATCGAACGGCTGCGGCGGGCGACCGCCGTCATTCCCGGCCTCGACACCTCGTTCTTTTCCCCGAGCGATATCCGGATCGGCGCGCGCTCGTCGGATTCGCAGTTCCAGTTCACGCTGTGGGATGCCGATTACAACGAGCTGATCACTTGGGCGCCCCGCATTCTGGCCCGCCTGCGCCAGGAACCGCTGCTGACCGACGTCAACAGCGACCGGCAACCGAACGGGCTGCAGGCGAATGTCGTGGTGGACCGCACCGCAGCATCCCGCCTCGGCGTCAAGATCACCGCCGTCGATACGGCACTCAACAATGCCTTTGCACAACGGCAGGTGACCATCGTCTACGGGGAGCGCAACCAGTACCGCGTCATTCTGGAAGCCTATCCTGATTTCGCCAAGGACCCGGAACATATCCTGAAGATCTACGTACCCGGCAGTGGCAATACGCAGGTCCCGCTCGGTGCCTTTGCCAAGGTTGAGCGGACGCTGGCGCCAATCGGCGTCAACCATCAGGGCCAGTTTCCGGCCGTCACCATTTCCTACAATGTCGGGCCGGAAACGACCCTGTCGCAGGCCAATGACGCCGTGAAGGCCGCCGTGGCCGGGATGCATCTGCCCGATACGCTGCATGCGGAATTTGCCGGAGACGCCGCCAGTGCCGCCAAATCCTCCGGTAACCAGCCGATGCTCATTCTCGCGGCACTGCTCGCAGTCTATATCGTGCTCGGCATTCTCTATGAAAGCCTGCTGCACCCGTTGACCATCATCTCCACCCTGCCCTCCGCCGGGCTCGGCGCGCTCCTGGCGCTTTGGGTCAGCGGCACTGAACTGACGATCGTCGCCTTTATCGGCATCATTCTGTTGATCGGTATCGTCAAGAAAAACGGCATCATGCTCGTGGACTTCGCGCTGGAGGCCGAGCGCCATCGCGGCATGTCACCGGAAGATGCCATCCACGAAGCCTGCCTCAAGCGTTTCCGCCCGATCATGATGACCAGTCTTGCCGCCTTCATGGGCGCGCTGCCGCTAGTGCTGGCCACAGGCCCCGGTGCCGATCTTCACCGCCCGCTCGGCATCACCATCATCGGCGGACTGATCGTGTCGCAGGCTCTGACCCTCTACACGACGCCGATCATCTACCTGATCTTCGCCCGGCTTTCGGCGCGCTTTGGCAGACGTGGTAATAGAGCGGCAAATGGAAGGGATTTCTCATTTCCCATGCGGGTGGAATAAGGAGACGGCCACGGCGGCTTCAACGCCACGACGGTCCTAGCCGCCCGGGAGCTGGAGAAATTCCGCCCTTACTGGTTCGAGGCAGTCCAGACACCGCATGTCCATCTCATGCACAATCGTCGGTATAAGAACTTCCGTCGACCGTGCCAATTAATAATCCACGCTCCGAGCCAATATGGTCGTCCGCTTCGGATGGGTGCAAAGCTCCACGTAATCGGTACGCGGCTCATAGGGTTTTCTGTACTCCACCTGCAGAACTGCGCAATCACGAGCAGGCGCCACCACGTAGTAACGGTGCTTGTGCTGTGGGGCCGCCCGATAGCCTGCAATCATGTCTGCCGCGTGAGAGGGTGCTGCAACGGCGCACAGAGCGGTAAGCGACATTACCCAAAACGACAATTTCTTCATGTTTATCTCCTCGTTGGCGCAACAGCATCTAGGGCGCCCTCTGCATAAGTCGAGTATCGAGACCAAGCGACTTAAATAGAGTGACCTTAGAATGTTCGATCCTGAAGAGTCGACCTTTGGGAGATCAGGTCGGCCCGCGGCATCCCGTTACGGCCCGAGACGAGATACGGGCGCAGCCGCGTCAGGCGTTCGTATTTTTCGCTTGCCGTCAGTCTGCGGTCCAGCCGCCGTCGACCATCAGGGCCGTGCCGGTGATCATGGCGGCGGTATCCGAAGCGAGGAAGGTCACCGGGCCCATGATGTCCTCCACCTCGCCGACGCGGCCGAGCTTGATCTTTTCCTTGATCCAGCGAACCCGATCCGGATTGGCGAAAGTCTGTTCGGCAAGCGGCGTGCGGATGAAGGTGGGGCAGATCGTGTTGACCCGAATGCCGTGGCTTCCCCATTCAATCGCCATTGACTTTGTAAAGCCTTCCACCGCGTGTTTGGTGGCGCTGTAGACCGCCCGGTCGATGCCGCCGACATGCGCCATCTGCGATGAAATGTTGATCAGGGAGCCTGGGCGCCGCGACGCAATCAGCCTCTTTGCCACTGCCCGCGTGAGGAAATAGGCCCCCCTCAGGTTGATCCCGACGACGGCATCGAAGTCGGACGGCACCGTATCGACAGCGGGACCGTGGCGGGCAAGGCCCGCGCTGTTCACGAGAATATCGAAGGGGTCGAGCGAGGCCACGATCCGTTCGGTCGCCTCGACGTCCTGCACGTCGAGCATCAGTGACCGGGCCGAGAAGCCGAGGTCCGCCAGTTGCCTCACCGTTTGGTCGAGCTTGTCCGCTGAACGGGCGGCAAGCGTGACTTGCGCCCCCGCTTCGGCAAGCGCGACTGCTGCCGCCTGCCCTATGCCCGAAGACGCACCGACAACGAGAGCCGTCTTGCCCTCCAGGCGAAAGGAGGGTGTCCGCGGCAGGGTGGCGGCCGTCATTCTGCGGCCTGCCCGTAACCGACATTGCGGCGACCATAGCGGCGGACGCGTACATTGCACTGTTCCGCGTGGCCGACGAAGCCTTCAAGAATGCAGAGCCGCGACCCAAAAGCGCCGATCATTGCCGCTGCCTCGTCGGTCAGCACCTTCTGGTAGCTATGCGTCTTCAGGAACTTGCCAACCCAGAGGCCGCCAGTGTAACGCCCGGCCTTCTTGGTCGGCAGCGTGTGGTTGGTGCCGATCACCTTGTCGCCATTGGCCACGTTGGTGCGAGGACCGAGGAAGAGCGCACCGTAGCTGTGCATGTTTTCGAGATACCAGTCGTCGCGATCGGTCATCACCTGCACGTGTTCGCTGGCGATGTCGTTGGCGACGTGGAGCATTTCGTCATGGGTGTCGCAGACGATGACCTCGCCGTAGTCTTCCCAGCTCCGCCGCGCCGTCTCGGCAGTCGGCAGTATGGCGAGAAGGCGTTCGATCTCTTGCAGCGTGGCTTCGGCAAGCTTGCGGCTGGTGGTGAGCAGGACCGCTGGCGAGTTATACCCGTGTTCCGCCTGGCCGAGCAGGTCGGTGGCGCAGATTTCCGCATCGACCGTGTCGTCGGCAATCACCATCGTTTCTGTCGGACCCGCGAAAAGGTCGATGCCGACACGGCCGTAAAGCTGGCGCTTGGCTTCGGCGACGAAGGCATTACCGGGGCCGACGAGCATATCGACCGGCTTGATCGTTTCGGTTCCGAGCGCCATGGCACCGATTGCCTGAATACCGCCCATGACGAAAATCTCGTGCGCACCGCCAAGCTTCATCGCGGCGATGACGGCCGGGTTCGGCTCGCCTTTGAAGGGTGGTGTTGCAGCAATGATGCGCGGTACGCCGGCGACCGATGCCGTGGCGACCGACATATGCGCAGAGGCGACCATCGGAAACTTGCCGCCCGGCACGTAGCAACCGACCGACTGCACTGGAATGTTGCGATGGCCCAGAATGACGCCGGGCAAGGTCTCCACTTCAATATCCAGCATGGAATCCCGCTGCGCGCGGGCGAACTTGCGGACCTGCTCCTGGGCAAACTTGATGTCTTCCATGTCACGCGGCGCGACCTTGTTCATCAGCGCCTCGATCTCCCCTTCACTGAGGCGGAAGGACGCCGGCGAATACTTGTCGAACTTCTCCGAAAGTTCGCGGACAGCCGTGTCGCCGCGCGTCTCGATATCGGTGAGAATACCTTCGACGGTCGTGCGAACCTTCGCATCGTCTTCAGAACGGGCATCCGCCGGCTTCCCGCGCTTGAGATAGGTGACAGTCATGGGTCATGATCCTTTATAACAAGAATGTTGGCCCTGCCCGGTGGGCAAGGGAATTCAGGTGCCGAGGCCGGCATCCTTCTTGAAGGCAGCAAGTCTGGTCAGCATGCGGTCCCGCCAGTCGCGGCGCTTGGCAAGGTCACCGGCGGCGATCGCCGCGCGCCGCTCTGTCTCAGCGCGGGCAACTGTCTCTGCGGCCCAGGGTCCCGGCGGCGGATGACGGACCTGCCCGGCATACATGGGGCCGAGACGCGACGCGTAATCGGAGATGCCACCCGGCGCATTGAGATCGATCGTTTCGAACGGCCCCATGAAGCTCCACCGAAGGCCAAGACCGTGAGAAATGGTCGCGTCGATATCGGCAAGGCTCGCATAGCCGTCGTGATAAAGCGCCCAGGCTTCCATCAGCAAGGCGCCCTGCAGGCGGTTGAGGATGAAACCGTCGATCTCGCGCGTCAGCGTCACCGGCGCCTGCCCGACCGCCTGCATCAGATCGCGCGCTGCAATCGTTGCATCGGCATCGGTCCAGGGAGCCGGCACCAGTTCGACCACCGGTACCAGATGCGGCGGATTGACCGGATGGGCGATGAGAAACCGGCCACGGTTGCGGCAGCCTTCGGTAAACCGTGAGGCCGGAATGCCTGAAGAGGAAGAGCCGACGACCGCGCTCGGCTGCATCACCGCATCGATCGCAAGGCTCACCTTCTTTTTGGCTTCCACCGTTTCGAAGACAGATTCCTGAATATAAGAGGCTCCATCCAGAGCCTCCTCAAGCGTATCCGTCACGGTCAGGCGGGAGAGCACATCGGCCGGATTTTCGATGAGCCCGGCCTCTGCCAGATCGCCGAGACTGCGTTCAGCCCAGGGAAGGATGCCGTCGCGCACAGAGGCCGAAGGATCAAACAACCGGGTATGATAGTTGGCTCTTGCAAACACTATTCCCCAACCGGAGCCGACGAGGCCGGCCCCAACAACCGCAACGGTCTTCTTCATATACGTCACCCCGCGACTCGTGAGGTTTCGCCATCAGCCAGGCAGATCTCGGTGATCCGCAGGCCTTCCTTGGTGATGCGTGACGGGAAAGTGTCGCGCAGCCGCTCCTCGTGGACAGGAATGACGCGATGGGCGTCATATCCCGCCTGTTTCATCATCTCTTCGGTCGCCAGAACGAGGTTCGTCTGGCTGCCGACAGCAAGGCCCACCGGCACGTAAATTTCCTTTTCGCCGACGGCAGCGCCCGGCCCCTTGATGTTTTCGAAGACATAGACGAGGTCACCCGCCAGCACCCACGGATCCTCTGACTGGGTCTTGCCGTCATTGCGAACGGTCACCCACATCGAGCCCCAGGTATGGCTGTCGTCGGCGGCATGCAGATCAATGCCGGGCAGCACGTCGGTGACCGAACCGTTCACCGTCGTCAGCCGCTTTTGCTGGGCAAGCTCGACACCGCGTACGATATCGCCCGGATCAACGGCGACCATCATCCAGCGCAGCCGGTCGGGCAGCGACATGGCCCAGACCCATTTCGAAATCTCGCGCTCCTGGATGTAGAACTTGGCTTTCGGGAAATCCTCGACATTGCCGAAATGGTCGAAATGCGCATGGGTGATGAAGCAGGTATCAACGTCCTCCGGCTTCACGCCGATCTCAGCCAGCACCGTCGCCGGGCTGCGCCAATTCTCGACTGCGAAGCGGTCAGCAAGCGTCTTGCCGTAAGCCTTGTCATTATATCCGACATCGACCATCGCGATATGATCGCCGCCTTTGATGACGACGTAGCAATAGGGAAGCTTCACATATCCTTGATTGTGCGCACCGTAAAGCACACCGCTCTTGTGGTAGTTCGGCACGAAGGAATATTCGCAAACCCAGATAGAATAATCAGCCATGTTGTCCTCCCGTTTTAATTCCTCATGTCGCCGGTCCTCGTCCGGCGGTTTCAGTGCCTGCAACTGCAGCAGGCATGGGTGAAATCGACCATATTCAGGCCGGCCTTCTCTGTGCTTGCCGCCGAAAGATGGGCGTAGGCCCGCTTTGTCAGGCCCACCATCCGGTCAAAGGCCGCGTTGTTGTCAGCCCTCTGCCCCAGGGCTGAGAACGTTTTCAGTGCCAGACCTGAAAAAAGGCATGCGGCGGCAAGTTGCTCGCGATGGGGCTGGGCAGCCTGAGGCGCCGCAAGGGCAGCCGTTCGCTCGTCGGCATCGTTCCAGCGTGCCTGGCAGGTGGCAAGTTCCGGCAGATCGGCAACCTCGATGCGCCCGGTCAGGCGGGCGAGAATCATCAGACCGGAAATCTGACCTATGACGCGGCGCAGGTTTTCGTAGATCGGCTGGCAGTCCCCCGCATAGCGCGCCAAGGCGTCCGACCCGAGCGTGACGGCAAGCGTTGCCGGATCGGCGACCGGCTCGGGCGCAGGCCCTTCGGCAATCGCCACGCAGTCCGGTTTATGGACTGTCGCCAGGCGCATGAAAAGGTCGTTCGTCATCAGGCTCCTCCTTCCTCATGTCTCAGACGGTTGCGGGTGGTATTGCGCACCACGAGCCTGCCGGGCGCAATGCGCAGCACGCGTTTGTCCGCATCGCCATTGCCCGCAAGCTGGCGCGCCAGCGCCACGGTCGCCTCCATCATCTCCTCCAGCGGCTGCGCCACCGTGGTCAGTCGATGCGAGGGCCACGCGGCCATCGAAATATTGTCGAAACCGACGACCGATATGTCGTCGGGTACCCGAAGCCCGAGCCGTTCCTCGACGCCTTCGATAAAGCCGATCGCCACGATGTCGTTGGCGCAGAAAACACCGTCAGGCTTGCGCTGCAACTGGGCGACGCCCAGTCCTGCCGCATAGCCGGCCTCATAGGAGAAGCGGCCTGCCTCGATAATCTGCGGCCGCGGCAATCCGCGCTCCACAGCCCGTTCGCAGAACCCCTTCTGGCGCTCGACATTGGTGGAGGCACCCGGAAAGGCCGAAACATACAGAAGGTCCCGGTGTCCGAGATCAATCAGGTGATCGGCCGCGTTACGGCCGCCCTCGCTATTGTCGCAGGTCACGCCGAAGCCACCACCATTGGCCGCCAGGCGATTGAAGAAGATGCAGGGCGCCCCGGCGCTTTCGCATTTCTCCTGGGCGTGGGAATCGAGATTGGTGGCAAGCACGATCATGAGATCAGGCTGGTAGGTCAAAAGCAGTTCCACTGCCTCGTCGATCCGGTCCGGCTGTTCGGCACAGGCAAGCATGACATTCATGCCGACGCCCTGCAGCATCGCCGTCAGCCGGGTCATCACTTCGGGATAGAAGGGGTTGGTCAGGTCGGATACGACCATGCCGGCGATCTGGGTCTTCTTGGTGATGAGGCTCTGGGCAAAAGGGTTTGGCCGATAGCCGATCGTGGTCGCCCTTTCGAGAACCAGGCGTCGCGTCTCGGAGGCGATCACGGCATCCGGATAAAAGGCGCGCGACACCGTCGAAACCGACATGCCGAGGTCGCGGGCCAAGTCCTTGACCGTCACCTTCCTCTTCGTTGCTCGTTTCTGTTCGCTCACCACATTCATCTCCGCCGGGTTCTCCGTTTGAGGCCACAGCAAAACCGGTCCTGCCGGTGTGGGAGCCCGGATCGGGGCGGGCTCCCACACTGTCATGGTCATTTCAGGGCTTTACCGTCGCTTCGACCTTCGTCAACTTGTATTGATCCGCCGCCGGTTGGCAATTATTGCAATTGATCCCCGGCTCGTTTGCGGCCTGTTTCACGTCGGCCGGAAGCGGCTGGATGGTTGCACCGGCAACCGGCGTCCCGTTCAGTGCAGAGTCGATATTGAGTTCCGGCAGCAGGTCGGGGTTGAGCACTTCCGTCACGAAGGACGACGGAACACGCTTTTCCGAGAAGACATTGCAGCCATTCTCGAACTTATCGCCCTGGCACACCTTCACCTTGTCGGCCGGCACCCACGGCAACGGATATTCGATGTTCATCGGCTTCATGGTGCGCTTTTTGGTGAGAATTTCCATCATCAGCTTGAACGCATAGCCGGACTGCGCTGGCGGGGAGCCTGCAGAGACACCCTTCAGGCCCTTTTTCTGCATGGCCGGATCGGCAAGTGCCAGACGAAAACCATTGGAGTTTTCGCCGGTCATCGCAACGAGATCGCCCCCACGGTCGAGCAGCGCCTGGATCGCGCCGTATTCGCCGGCCTGCGCCCAGATGCCGTTGACGTCAGGATGGGCGGTGAGAGCCTTGGCGGTTTCCTGCTGGGTCGTGCGGTCGTCCCAATAGGAGTAATATTCGGAGACGACCTGGATGCCGGGATACTTCTTGAAGACGCTCATGGCGCCATCGGTGTGGCGCTGATCGACCGAATTGCCGGGCACGCCGCGCGACAGGAAGATCTTGCCCTTGCCGCCAAGCGCGTTGACCAGCGCCTGGGCCGAATTTTCGCCGAAGCCGGACGAAAGATAGCTGACATTGTAGGCGCATTTTTCCGTCACGGTCGCATCGTACATGAAGAACAGCACGCCTTCGTCGCAACCGCGCTTGATCGTGCGGTTGAGCGCGTTGGAGGAGATCGGGAAGCTGATGATGCCGGCGGCCCCGTCATCGATCATGCTTTCATACGCCGATATCTGCGCCTGCGGATCGGTGCCGGTGATGACTTCCTTCAATTCGACCGTCTGGTCGTAAGGCGGGGTCTTGGCCAGCGCCTTTACGATGTTGGCCGCTTCGGACTGCCAGGCGTTGCCGGAATAGCTGAGGCTCAAGTAGATCTTGAATTTCTTGCTGTCAGCAGCCTGCGCCGTGCCGGCAATCAGCCCGGTCGCCATGGCAACGCCGGCAAGCGCTGCAAAGAGATTCTTCATTTTCATCGGTATCCTCCTCCCAATGGATAATCGTGAATGACAGTTCGTTCAGCGCAGCATGGAGCGCAGCCGCTGAAACAGTTCTTCGCGCAGCAGAAGCAGGGCCACGAGAACGATGGAGCCTTCGATGATGGTGCGAAGGCCAAATTCCAGCCCGAGGGCCGAGATGATGGTGCCGAGTGTTGTCAGCAGGATTGCCCCGCCGACAGTCCCGAGAAAGGTGCCGCGCCCTCCGAGGATCGATGACCCGCCGATGACGACGGCCGCGATCGAGGGCAGCAGGTAGCTGTCGCCCATGCGCAGTGTCGCGCCATTGGAATAGCCGACCAGCATGATGCCGACGAACCCGCCACAGGCTGCACTGACCGCGTAAGGCAGGATGCGCGCGAGGTTTACCGGAACTCCGGCGATGCGGGACGCTTCGACATTGGTGCCGACGGCATACAGATAGCGACCGAAGATCGAACGGCTCTGAAACAGCCAGCCCAGGATGACGAAAACAATGAGGAAGATCACCGGCGCCGGCATGCCCAACAGGCGTTCCTTCATCAGCGCCACTGCGGCTTCCGGTGCAGCACCCCGGGGCGTGCCCATGGTGTAACCGAGCAGGCCGGAGGTGATGATGATCGACATCGCCATGGTCATGATGAAGGGGGGCACGTTCAACCAGACGATGCCGACGGCCGAGACGATGCCGGTCGCCGCACAGACCATGAGGATCGCCGGCAGCAACCACCAGGCCTCCGGATTTCCCGATCCGACGATGCTCGTCGCCAGAATGCCGCCAAGCGTGATGGTTGCCGGAAGCGACAGATCAAGACCGCCCGACAGGATCACCAGTCCCTGGCCAAAGGACAGAACGACCAGGAATGAACTGAGGACCAGCACCGTTTCAACCTGTGCCCAGGAGCCCAGCGAGGCGCTGACGAACCGGGCGCTGATGAGCAGGATCATGCACAGAATAGCGACCGCAATGGCGCTGATCGTTTCCCGGCTGACACGGGCGCTGCCGCGGCTATCGCCTTGCTGTGCAAAGCGCGTTTCAGGGGTCTGTTCCTGGGTCATGGTCATTTTCCTTCTCCGATGCGGGTCAGCAGGCCGCTGACGACAACGGCAAGAATGAGGATGACCCCCTGGAAAAGGCCGGTGTAGAAAGACGAGACGCCACTGGAAAACAGAACTTTCTGGAGGAGCATCAGGACAGCGGCGCCCACGATGGAGGCAAAGACGCCGCCGCGTCCGCCAGAAAGTGAGGTGCCCCCCAGGGCCACGGCAGCGAAGGACAGGAGGAGAAGCGGCGTGCCGGCCGTCGGATTGCCGGTTGCCGTCTGCGCGCTCAGCATGAAGCCCGCGACACCATAGATCATTCCAGCCCCGACGAAGGTGATCAGCCGAACACGGCGGGTGTTGATGCCGGACAGCGCGGCAGCATGCTCATCCGCGCCGATGGCATAGAGCGAGGCGCCGAAATTGGTTCTCAGCGTAATCGCCCAGACCACCGCCAGGGCCGCGATCACCAGACCCGACACCGGGATTATATGCCACAGCCGATCCGTCATTTCGTAGGAGATCCATTCGGACACCTGACCACCGGGCGCATCGAGGATGACAAGCGCAATCCCCTGACAAATGATCATGACCGCAAGGGTCGCAGCGATCGACTGCAGTTTCAGATAGGCGACCAGCCAGCCGTTGACGGCGCCCACGAGACCGCCGATCGCCAGGCAGATCAAAAACGACAATAGAGCACCGCCCGGCCCTTCGATCGGATAGACTGCCAGGACGACATTGCAGATCGAGATCACCCCGGCGAGCGACAGGTCAAACCCGCGGCTCAGGACGACCAGCGTCTGGCCGGCTGCGGCAATCGCCAGCGGCACGGAATTGTTGAGCAGCGAGGCAATCGCCGAGGCGGAAAGAGCTTTGGGCTGCTGCAAGGCGTAAAGCCCATAGAGCAGGAGATAGATGCAGATGATCAGGCTCGGCCCACGCGTCAGACGCTCGACCATGGACATAGCCTGAGAACGTTCTCTTTGCGGGGCAGCATGTGTCTGGGGAACGGTCGTCATCATGCCACCTCTTCTGTTTTACCACGATGGCCGACCATGGCTGCGACGATATCCTGCTCGTTGATCGCCGCGCCTTCGAAGCTGTCAAAAATCTGGCCGCCGTAGAAGGCCATGCAACGGCTGGCGAGCTGGACGATTTCGGGAAGCTCCGACGAATAGAACAGCACCGAGCCGCCCTCCTCGGCAAAGGCACGGATGGCCGCATAGATCGATTGCTTGGTGCCGACATCGACGCCACGGGTCGGGTCGAACAGCAGCAAGGTCTTGGCGCCGGTGGCCAAGCATCGTGCAATGAGCACCTTCTGCTGATTTCCGCCCGAGAGATCCGAGATCGCAAAATTGAGATAGCGCTTGTTGAACTCGACCTTTTCGCCGGTTTCGCGCGCCAGCTTCTGTTCAGCCGACGAACTGATGAGCGTCAGACGGGACACGCGCGGCATGACGGGCAATGCCACATTGGTGGCCGCCGTCAGACCGGCGAGAATGCCTTCGACTTTGCGCTCTTCCGGCAGGTAGGCAATGCCGCTTCCGGATTTCAGCGCCTTGCGCGGATTGCTGAGCGAAACCGTCCGGCCATCGAGCGCAATCGAGCCCGCTGCCGGCTTATCGAGCCCGGCCAGCATGCGAAAGAGATCGCGTTGCCCCTGCCCCTCCAGCGCCGCGACGCCGAGAATTTCTCCCGGGCGCAGTTCGAAGGAGACGTTGCGCAATGCGCCGCCGGCCAAACCATCAACGACGAGGCGCGGCGCGGCCTCGGCAAGCTTCGGCGCCACGCGGGCGGCATCGCGTTCCGCATGGGCCCGCCGGCCGACCATCATTTCGAAAATATCATTGTCGCTTGCGTTGGCGAGGTCGACCGAAGCGATGCTGCGGCCATTGCGCAGCACGGTTGCCTCACTGCAGACTTCCCGCACTTCGGCCAGCCGATGCGAAATGTAGAGGACGGCAACACCCTTGGCCGTCGCCTTGCGGATACGCTCGAAAAGCCAGTCGGTTTCGGCAAGTGATGCGGTGGGCTCATCAAGGACCAGCACCTTTCCGGCATATTCAATCGCGCGGACGATTTCGATCCGCTGGCGGTCGGCAAGCGGCAGCGATGAAATCTGCACATCCGGACGGACGCGCGACAAACCATGTTTTTCTAGAATTGCCGCACCGGCTTGGTTGCTGAGGCGCGTGGAAGCCAGTCCGAGCCGGCCCCGCGGCAAACGCGGCATCAGGAGGTTCTGGGCGACCGTCAGATTGGAAACGAGGCTGAGCTCCTGAAACGCGGTCGCCACCTGCAGTCTGCGCGCGTCAAGAACCGAATGCGGAACATAAGGCTGGCCGTCGAGATAAATCGCGCCTTTGTCGGGGCGAACGGCGCCCGTCAGGATGCGCACCAACGTGGATTTCCCAGCACCGTTTTCGCCCACCAATGCATGCACCCTCCCCTTCTTCAGGGTGATGTCGGCATTCTCGAGCGCGACCGTTGCGCCATAGGCTTTGCCCAGGCCGCTGGACACCAGCATACTCGAGCCGCCATGGCTGGCAGCTTCTTCAGCAATGTTTAGCAATGTCTCCTCCCAAGCTCTCAAGTCGTCAATGAAAACGTTCCCTGAGAACGTTCCCATACTTGCACAAGCGTTTTCACTGTCAAGCCTCCGTCTCTATTTTTTTGCCGGAGGAAAGTGATGATGGGCCTCAATCGCAGGCGGGTACGTGCGCCCGTTCCAGCAGAACCCCGTCCAAGCGCGGGGCTTATGGCGCGGATCGGGATACCGACAAAAGATGGGCAAGAAGGTCATCCCCGCCAAAACCGCCGGATTTGGTGAGGAGTGTTACCCCGTCGAGGCGACCGCCACGCACTTGGCTGATCGGAACGCCGCGCGCGGCCTCGCCGATGCAGAGCAGATCGCAGGCCTCAGCTGCCACCAGCACTGTCACCAGCGAATCGCCACCAATCACGACCACCGCTTCATCCCTCCCGGGGATGGCAAGCGACCTCGCGAGTTCACCAAGACGTCGTGCAGTCTGCGCAGGCGACGTGCTTGTCACCGATGGAGAATGGATGGTCAATCTCGAATAGGGATCGCGCCCGGCGGATAAACGCTCAAGCTGGCGAAGCGTGACCGGATGCCGCGTTCCCGTAATGACGGTCGTTATCGGTGGGATCGGGATCGACGGTCGTGCACCGGCATTGGCAAGAGCGAGCGCCAGGCCGCCGCTGCCGGACCAGAGAACGCGACCGGGAAGAGATCCGGCAATCCGCGCTGCAGCCTGTTGCAAGTCCTGCTGGGTCTTCGCGTCGACAATCCAGACGCATCCACCGGTCCGCGCTTCGTTTGCAAACATTTCATAGGGAGGGCGAAGAAGATGCGCCTTAAGGCCGTGACCGGCAAAGGCTGTGACGAGGGACGGACCTTCGGCGCGGCGAAAGTTGCCGACGCCTTCCTGCAGCATCTGCCATCCATCGATGGTGAGGCGACCGAGATCGGGGAAAGCGGGCGCGAAAACCAGATGATCAAATCCCCCTGCCCGATAGAGAGCAATGGTTTCGCCGACCGGATGGCCGCGCAGGACGCTGTCGACCTTCTTGAACCACAGGGTCGCGTTGCATGTCTCTTCGTTCAGCAAATGGAAGACGTTTTCGACCGCAAGCATGCTCTCGGCTTCTAAGAGGTGGCGGCTTTCGGTGCTGATGGCCATGCGATTGCCTGAGGGCTGAGGTGTGGTCCATCCAACCGGCACGGGCCACTCAGGCGAGGCGAAGGCGCAGGCACTGTCGAGCGCGCCCGTCAGATCGTCCGCGATAATCCGCAAACCGCTATGCATTGGCGATTTCCACCGTCGCGCCAGCCGACTCGATACTTGCACGATGGACGTCGGAAAGGCCGCTATCGGTGATGACGAGATCGATATCGGCCATACGCCCGAAGGCGCAGAAGGCGCGCAACTCAAATTTCGAACTGTCCGCCAGAAGCACGATGCGATCGGCCGCGGGCAGGACAAGGCGTTTGAGATCGGCAATCTCGGGCGTCGTGTCGGTCAGCACCGTGTCGAAAATGCCATGCACGCCAATGAAGGCAATATCGGCATGCAGGCGGGAGAAGAAATCCGCCGCGCCTGCACCGTAAAGCGTCGCCGAGCCCGGCCGCACCTGCCCACTCGCGACCGATACGCCGATATGCGGTCTTTGGCCAAGAATAAGCCCGATCCTCAGGTCGTTCGTTGCGGCATAGAAGGGCGTGTCGCGCTCGCCGGCAGCGGCGGCGGCCGCCGCCGTGGTCGAGCCGCTGTCGAAGATCACCGATTGCCCGGGCGTTATCAAGGTCGCCGCATGGCGGCCGATCGCCCGTTTCTGCTCGCTGGCCATCGCCTCGGCAATATCCTGCGCGGGCTCGAAGCCGGCGCGCATCGTCGGTTTCAGCATCGCGCCACCGTGGGTGCGCTCCAGATGTCCGGTTTCGCAGAGATAGTCGATGTCGCGGCGGACGGTGGAAAGAGAAATACCGATTCGCTCACTGAGATCCCGGACAGTGGCGGCGTCCTGCAGGCGCAGGTGCTCGATGATGCGCGCGCGTCTCTGGGCTGGAAACATGCCGGTATCTCCTGTCGGGCAATTCGGCGATGCTAGGGTGCGCGCCACAAAACGTCAACTACCTTCACAAAACACCAATAATAGGTGTAAATATGTTGCCGCCCTGGTGTTTTCTGGTAGAATTTTGGAAAAGCTGAATTCTGGAGCCACGATGACCGTCAAGACGATTGCAATCACGATGGGTGATCCCGCCGGTATCGGCCCGGAAATCTGCCTCAAGGCGGCACAATTGCTCTCTGAAAGACTGCAACGCGAGAGCCTGCGCCTGCTGATCGTCGGAAATCCGGAGATCCTGAGCAGGACCGGAACGGCGCTCGACCTGCCGGTGCCGACGGTGACAAGCCTCGATGCGCTGGAAGACGCGAGCGTCACCGCCATCTTGCCGGTGCCCGCCGCGGCCGCCGTTCAAACCGGTTGCATCGATGCAGAGGGTGGCCGACAGGCCTACGAGGCGGTCCGCATCGCCGTCGAGCTCGCACTGGCTGGGCGCATTTCGGCAATCGTCACCGCACCGCTGAACAAGGAAGCCATGCATCTCGCCGGGTATCACTATGCCGGCCATACGGAACTGCTCACCGAACTGACCGGGTCGAGCGGTGGCGTGATGATGCTGGCCCATGATGCTTTCAGGGTGACCCACGTCACCACCCATTGCGCCCTCGAAGACGTCCCTCGCCGCGCCACTGCCGACCGCGTCGGCCGGGTGATCGAATTGACGCATGAAGCGCTGGTCAGTCTGGGGATCAAAAGGCCGCGGATCGCCGTCGCGGCCCTTAACCCCCATGCCGGCGAAGGCGGTGCTTTCGGCCGGCATGACATCGACATCACGACCCCGGTGGTTGAAAGCTGGCGCGCCCGCGGGCACGATGTCGAAGGTCCTGTTGCGGGCGACACGGTTTTTGTCAAACTGCGCGCCGGCCAATACGATGCGGTGGTCGCCATGTATCACGACCAGGGACACATCCCCGTCAAACTGCTCGGCTTCCAAGTCGATCCGAAGACCGGGCAATGGGTCGGATTGTCCGGGGTCAATATCACGCTCGGCCTCCCGATCATCCGCACCTCCGTGGACCACGGAACGGCTTTCGATATTGCCGGCAAGGGGATCGCTCACGCGTCCAGCCTGGTCGAAGCCATCGACTACGCCGTCAAGCTTGCCCGCTGAACGGAGCACCAAAATGTTTGCCGCGAACCTTTTTGCGTCGGGCTTCTATGTGGGTGCCCATGCGCCCTCCCCGATATTCTGAACGCTCAGGCCTATCTATCGGGCAGAATGTTTGAATCGCCTCGATGATTTAATCGTCCTTGCAACTCTGGCACAGCTGCTGCGCCCTCTCGATCCTTCAGCAACAGGGCCAAACAAACGCCCAGAAAACTGCATGGCCCTATAAGGCCAAGGCTTCCTGTCCAGGTGCCGGTGACATCCACGGCGGCGGCGGCGAGAAGCGGCCCCGCCACCTGCCCGATTCCGCCGGCCTGATAGTAAAGGCTGGCGATAAAGGGCGCGCTGCGGCCCGAGCGCTGCACGAGGAGCGGGACCTTTGCCCAGAGCACACCGGGTACGATGCCGACGCAGATCTGGAAGCCTGTTCCCCCGACAATCCGGCTCCAAACCGGCAGGCTCGAAAGGAGGAACAATGCGGAACAGAGCCCCATGCCGAGGAAACCCAGGGCCAGCAGCCGGCGGGTGGACATTCCGCGGGTGAGACAGACGACAGCCAGCATGTTGCCGGCAATGATCAACAACGCCGCGAACCCGCCATAGAGAGCAGCATATCGCTGGCCAAGGCCGAGATCCGCCTCGGCAATGCTTGGCAGGAACCCGGTCACAATCAGGTTGATACCTGAAAACAGCAGAAAGGCCGCCGCCATCATCCAGACATCCGCCTTCAGCCGGCCGCTGCGCGCAGATTCCGTCGCGGCGGGTGCGGATGGCTTCGCTACCAGAAGTGCGCCGATTGCAAGGAGCGGCACGATCCCGCACCACAGGAACAGGTCACGCCGCCCGCTGGCATGGCCCACCAGCGACATGGACAAGAACAAAGCAAGCGCCACACCGAGGGGTAACCAGGCCGCCCAAATGCCGCCGACCAACTGGCGCCGCTCGGGACCAGCCGCCGCTTGAACGAGAGCCGGCATGGTCGTCACCACCAAAGGCAGACCAAGCGATTCAACCGCCCGGCAGGCAAGAATGACCGGCCAGCTGTCGATCATTGCCGCGGTCAGGCTCGCGCCGGCAATGAGCAAAAGGCCAAGAATGCCGGCCCGCAACACCCCGAACCGCCGGGCCGCGATCCCCAGAGGCACGCCCAGCAGCGCCGCTCCCAAACTGAACAGGGCGAGATAGAGGGAGGCCTCGGTCAGCGTCAAAGCGAATTCGCTGCGCAGCAGAGGTATGGCCGCGCTTGCCTTGCCGATCTGCATGGATGCTGCGGCCCCGCCGCACAAAGCCGACAGGACGACCGGCCATCTCACTCCGGACGCTGTCATTCCGCTGCCCGTTGCAGGATCATGTCTGCTGCCTTTTCCGCAATCATCGTCACCGGCGCATGGGTATTGCCGCTCGGTATAGTGGGCATGATCGAGGCATCGGCAATGCTGATGCCCTGCAGCCCTCTGACCCGCAGCCGATCGTCGACCACCGCCATTGCATCCTGCCCCATTCGTGCGGTGGAGACCGGATGAAAGATCGTCGTCGAGATATTGCCGGCAGCGTGGGCCAGTTCGTCGTCGGAGCCTAGGGCCGGCCCTGGCAGGATTTCGGTCGGCGCGTATTTTCGCAAGGTCTCGGTTGCCATCAACCGCCGCGCATGACGGATGCTCTCTACGGCGACCTCTCTGTCGACCGCATCGGCGAGATAGTTCGGCCGGATCGCCGGTGGCGACCGCGGATCGGCGTCCCGGATATGGATAGAGCCCCGACTGCGCGGCCGCAGGTTACAGACCGAAACCGTCAGGGCGGGAAACCGATGCAGTGGCTGGCCGAAGGCGTCCAGCGACAGCGGCTGCACGTGATATTCGATATTGGCGGTGTCGTGTCGATCCGACGATCTTGTAAAGATGCCGAGCTGGCTTGGCGCCATCGCCATCGGACCGTTGCGCGCAAAGAGATACCGTGCGGCGATGCCGAGCCGCCCGGCGAGGCTCGCGTTGATGTCGTTGAGCGTCTTTGCCCCGGTGATGCGAAAGACGGTGCGGATTTGAAGATGATCCTGCAAGCCTTCCCCGACGCCCGGCAGATGATGGCGGACATCAATGCCGTGGCTGGAGAGAAACGCGCCGTCACCGATCCCGGACAGTTCCAGCAGCTTGGGCGTGCCCACGGCGCCGGCGCTGAGCACCACTTCCGCTCCGGCCTTGGCGTGATGCAATTCGCCGTTTCTGCGGAAGGTGACGCCCGTGGCGCGCGTTCCCTCCAGTGTCACACCGGTCACTTCCGAATTGGGGAGCACCGTCAGATTGCGCCGTCGCCGAACCGGATCTAGGAACGCCTTGCGCGCATTCCAGCGGATCCCGTCCCGCTGGTTCACCGGAAAATAGCCCACGCCTTCATTGTCGCCGCGGTTGAAATCGTCGTTGGCCGGTATGCCCAGTTCGATGGCCGCTTGCCGAACGGCATCGAGGATCGGCCAGTTCAGGCGCTGGCGCTGGACATGGAGCTCGCCGCTGTCGCCGTGCATGTCGTCGGCGCCGCCCTGATATCGTTCCGATCGCCGGAAATAGGCCAGCACGTCGCTCCATCCCCAGCCTTCATTGCCCATCTGGCGCCAGATATCGTAGTCGCGCGCCTGGCCGCGCATATAGATCATGCCGTTGATGGAAGAGCAGCCGCCGAGCACCTTGCCGCGGGGATAATTCAACGCCCTTCCGTTCAAGCCGGGCTCCGCCTCCGTCTTCAGGCACCAGTCGAGCCGCGGATTGCCCATGGCATAGATATAGCCGACAGGCACATGAACCCAGATGTGATTGTCGCTGCCGCCGGCCTCGAGCAGCAGCACGCGCCGGCGTGGATCCGCTGACAGGCGGTTGGCCAGCACGCAGCCGGCAGACCCCGCGCCGATGATGATAAAATCGTAGCTGCCAGCATCGCGCGGGGCGCTCGTCATGGTCTTAACGCCCTTCCACGCGGACATGCTGCTCCTGATGGCCAAGCCCTTCGATTTCCAGGCGCATCACATCCCCATGCTTCAGCCAGACCTGCGGGCGCATGCCAAGCCCAACGCCCGGGGGCGTGCCCGTCGTCACGACGTCGCCCGGCTCAAGGGTCATGAACTGGGACAGATAGCTGACGAGATAGGCAACGCCGAAGATCATCGTCCTGGTGCTGCCATTCTGCCTTCTGACCCCGCTCACATCGAGTGTCATTGCCAGCTGGCCCGGATCGGCAATCTCGTCCGCCGTCACAAGCCATGGCCCGAGCGGTGCGAAGCCATCATGGCTCTTGCCCTTTGTCCACTGTCCTTCGCGTTCCGCCTGCCAGTGGCGGTCGGAGATGTCGTTGCAGATCAGGTAGCCGGCGACATGAGAAAGTGCCTCGGCTTCTGTGACGCGCTTGGCCTTTCGACCGATGACAAAAGCCAGTTCCACTTCCCAGTCCGGCTTGATCGCATCGGCCGGCAGCACGACGGCGTCATAAGGGCCGGCAATCGCCGATGTCGCCTTCATGAAGACGATGGGCTCCTTGGGTATCGGCAGGTTGGATTCCGCCGCATGATCCGAATAGTTCAACCCGATCCCGATCAGTTTTCCCGGACGTGCCAGCGGTGGGCCAAGGCGTGGATTTTCGGGCGCAAGCGGCAGTTCCGCAAGGTCGATCGCTGCGAGCCTTGCCAGCGCGTCCGGCTGCAGGGCATTGCCATCTATCTCGGACAAATGGCCCGAGAGGCTGCGAATGCGGCCGTCCTTATCGAGGATGCCGGGCTGTTCCGCCCCGATTTCACCATAGCGGACCAGTTTCATTGCATGCCTCCATAAATCGCCTGGGAATGATGATAGAGTTCCAGCCAATACTGGCCTTTGACCTCGCCCTTGCGGGCCGCAAGCGGGGGCGCTGCCCTGTCTCCAGCGTGCAGCGCATCACCCTGTTCTGCGTGCGGCAGCATGGATTCGATCAGCAGTAGCAGGTGGTCACCGGCGGCGGACCCACCATAAATCTTGCGTTCAGCTGTCGCGAGGCCGGAGGTTGCGACATCCGCCCGCCAGAGCTGGACGCGCCCGATGCCTGCCTCCGCCGCCATCGCGCCCAGCCAGTCCCGCACCGCATCGGCTCCAGCCTCGCCAGTGAGTGTGAAGCGTAGCGCGGTGATCCAGGTGGCGCAGAATGGCCCCTCCTCTCCCTCCTGATGGGCGATCGAGTAGATCCCGCGATTGGGATTGCGGAAATGGGTCAACGCCTCCTTGGTCCACGGGGTCGGTGCGTTGAGCTTGGCCATATAGGCATCCGATGCCAGGGTGCCCGGGTTCTCCGTCTCGTACATCATCAGGAAATGCGGGGCACCGGTCACGCAACGATAGCGCCGGCCGCGGCGAAAGCCGGGCGTTGAAACGCGCTCCGGCACATGCTCGCAGTTGTGCCATTGCTGGTAACGCATCAGATAGTCGTCATCGATGTCGGACCAGAAGGCCATGAGCCCGGTCCCATAATCGGGTCTTGTCATCAGGATCACTCCATACCGAGAAGCGAATAGACCCGGCGCGTATAGACGCCAAAGTCCTCGTGGGTCTTCATCTCAAGCCGCCGGGGGTACGGAAGCTTCACATCGATCATCTCTGCCAGCCGAGCCGGGCCTGCCGTCATGACCGCAATCTTCGAACCGAGCAGCACGGCCTCACTGATGCCGTGGGTCACGAACAGGATCGTCTTGCCACTCTCTTCCCAGATCCGCAGCAGTTCGAGGTTCATCTTCTCGCGCGTCAGCGCATCCAGCGCGCCGAACGGCTCGTCCATCAGCACCAGCTTCGGGTCGTGGATGAGCGATCGCGCGATCGACACGCGCTGCTGTTGTCCGCCCGAAAGCTGCTTGGGATATTTCTCCCCATGCTCAGAAAGCCCGACCAGCTGGAGCAGGTAGCGTGCGCGTTCACGCGCTTCCTTCATCGGCAGACCGAGAAACTCCGCTGGCAGCAAGATGTTCTCGGTGACTGTGCGCCATTTCAGCAGCAATGCCTGCTGAAACACCATGCCGATATGCCGGTGTGGATCGAAATCACCCTGCGCAGTGCCGATCTGCAACTCTCCGGCTGATGCCTTCTGCAAGCCGGCAATGATCATCATCAACGTGGATTTGCCACAGCCGGATGGTCCGACGATCGAGAGAAGCTCTCCTTCGTTGACGGTCAAGGTGACATCGGACAAGGCCACATAGGGCTTGGCACCGCCTTCGCCATAGACCTTGCGAAGGCCCGATATCCGGATGAACGGTTGATCTGTCATGCCTGCCCCCCGCGATTGACCAGCAGCCATTCGAGCAGCGCCACGGCACCATAGAGCGCAACACCGATCAGCGTTATCAGCAGGACGGCCATGAACATGGATGCCGTATCAAGATTGACCTGCACCTGAAGCATCAGATAGCCCAGCCCCTTGTCCGAGCCGATGAATTCACCCACCACCGCACCCGCCACCGCCAGCACGGCCGAAACCTTCATGCCTGAGAAGATATAGGGAAGCGCTCCGGGAAACTGGATCTTGCGGAAAATCTGCCAGCGCGAGGCCCGCACTGTCCGGGCCAGATAGAGAAGTTCCGGCTCGATCTCGGATAGCCCCTTGGCGGTCGTAATCACGACGGGGAAAAAGCAGATGGCGAAGGCGATCATCATGTTGGTGATCAGGCCATAACCGAACCAGACGATGATGAGCGGACCAAGCGCCACCTTTGGAACCATGTTCAGCGAGACCAGCAGGGGCATGAAAAGCAGGAGCGCCGTCCGGCTCCAGCTGAACACCAGCGCCAGCGCGACACCAATGACGACGGCCAGCGCAAAGCCGCCGACGATCTCGATCATGGTGACGACGGCGTTCTGCGCCCACCGGTTGCCGGTCTCGGAAAGGGTCGCGAGCATCTCCGTGGGCGACGGCAGCATATAGGGGGGCAGCCCGCCATAATCGGCAACCAGCTGCCAGATGAGGATCAGCAACAGATGGATCAGGACGGCTCCGCCATAATCCTGGAGAAACCCGGCCGCTGTGTTTTTGAGAAATTGGCTCATGGCGGTCGCCGCCGACCCTGACGATGAGCAAGGGCATCCCTTGGCATCGTCAAGCTCAGCGGTGCTCCTTCACTGTTTCGGGGCGATCATCCGGACCGCGGGGTCGATGAACTCGTTCGAATAGAAGGTTGCCGGGTCAAAAGGCTGCGCAACCTTGAAATAGGTGCTCACCAGCTTGTAGTCGGCAGCCACCCGATCCGGATCGAAATAGCCGAGCCCCTTCGTCGTGGAGAATTTATCTGCCATCAGATCGACGGTGACGTTCCAGTTGGCCTGCTCGTTCTTGACCACCAGCCCAGACGCATATTCAGGCAGGATGGCGACGCATTCCTCCCGCTTCTCGGCACAATGAAGATAGGCGCGCTGCAGGATCTTGACGGCCTTGCCGACCAGTTCCTTGTGAGCTTTGAGGAAAGTGCCATTCGCCAGGATGGAATTGCCATAGGGGTTCAGTCCCTTGTCCGACCAGTCGAACCAGCGCAGATCGTCGCCAAAAGCATTGGCCATCACATGGTGGTAGTTGGCGAAATAGGTGGTGCCCTGGATCGCGCCGGAAGCCATCGAACTCGCCTTGGCATTGGCGGCGATGTTCACCCATTCGATCGAATTGGCGTCCATTTTGTTGACGCCCGCGAGCGCCGGCCACATGGCCCGGGCGGCATCGCCCGGCGGGTTGCCGAATTTGTGGCCGGGGAAATCCGCCAGATCCTTGATGCCTGAACTCGCCAGCCAGTAGAACCGGTAGGGTGTTTTGGCATAGACGCTCATGACCGCCGTCAGATCCGCGCCAGCCCCCTTTGCCACCATGGCCGTGCCAAGATCGGCAATACCCATGTTCGATGCGCCGGCACCGACGCGTTGCGCCGCCACACCCGAGCCCTGCCCCTGCTCGATGACGAAATCGATGCCCGCTTCCTTGAACCAGCCGGCGTGTTTCGCCCAATAGATGGCCGCATGCTCCCCGGCCGTCACCCAGTTCAGGGTGAATGTAATGCGCTCCTCGGCCGCAGCGGGTGCTGCAAACATCGCGGCAAGCGCGATGGCCGTCACTCCAAGAGCTACCCTCATGCTCATTCCTCCCGTAAGCACCCTCCTCCGCAACCAAAGGGGGCGGGCGCACCTCCCCCATCGGGCATTTCAATCAGAATGCGCCCTGCCGCTCCTCATAATGCGTAGGTTTTCCATGGCTTGGCATGTCGCGCTCGATCCAGTCCGCGACCCAATCGATCATGACCGCCAGCGGGATGGAGGGGTAGCCGAACAGCCGCTGCGCGTTCAGCGTATTGTTGTACCAGCCGTCGGACTGCACCTCACCAGCAAAGACGGGCTCCTTGCCGAAACGCCGCCCGAATTCCCGGGCGGCCAGAACGACGCTCATATGTTCGGGACCGCCAATATTGAGCGGACTGGTGGGAACGGTTGCATGGGCAAGCGCGCCTAAGATCTGCGCATTGGCATCCCCCTGCCAGATGACCGAGGCAAAGCCGGTTCCAAGTGGAATGGGCGTGCCCGTGCGCACCCAGTTGGCGATATCGTGCAGCACGCCATACCTGAGATCGATGGCATAGTTCAGCCGCGCCAGCCGGCCTGGTGTCTGGTACTTGCGCGAGAAATAGCCGAACATCCGCTCGCGTCCGACGCAGCTGGTCGCATAGTCGCCGGTCGGACCCGGTTCGACCTCTTCACCGAAACCTCCCTCGGCGATCGGCGCAAAGGGATAGACGCACAGAGTGGAAAAAGCGACGATCCGCGACGCACGATACTTTTCGGCCACCAGCGCAGGCACATGGGTGTTCATCGCCCAGGCGAAGCTGCGGTCACCGTCGGTGCCGAATTTCTTGCCAGCCATATAGACCACGTTCGCGGCGTCAGGCAGAGCCTGCACCGCATCGCGGTCGAGAAGATCGCAGGACACTGTCTCCACCCCCCAGCTGTCCAGCCGGCGCCGCACATCGGCGTCGGAAAAGCGTGCGACGCCGGTTACTTTCTTTTCCGGCGCGGCGCGCTTTGCCATGCGAGCAAGGGTTGGCCCAACTTTACCGGCCACGCCGAGAACAAGAATGTCGCCCTCAAGGGAGCGCAGCTTGTCGGAGAGCCACGAGGGCGGCGTGGACAGCAGATCCTCCAAGGTTTCTTCGGATTCGATGGATGCGGGCATGCCGCCGGCAGCAACAAGATGTGTCATGGGCCTCCTCCAGAAATTAAGTAAACACTTAACGCAGGCTCCGCAGGCAGTCAATCTTTTTAAGTGTCCTATTAATTTTTTGAAGGAAGCCGGAGATAGGAAAGGACCACGTCGAGAACATGCGCTTCCCGCCGCGCCAGGGCTTCGTCCGTCATGAGGTCCTGCTTGAGGACAAAACCCATCGTGTGCCTGTTGGAGAGATGAAAATAGCTCTCGGCATTGATCGTCAGGAACAGTTGGACTGCATCGACATTCGATCGGAAGATCCCGGCTGCGACCCCGCGCTCCAGCGTCTCGGCGATCAGATCGAGAAGCGGATCGTAGAGGGTGCGGATCTTCTCCGACTGCTTGATATGGCAGGCCTCATGCATGTTTTCGGAATTCAGAAGCCCGATGATATAAAGATTGCCGGCAAAGAAGCGGAACGTCGCGCGCACCAGTTCCGCCATTGCCTCCTCTGGGCCCAAGTTCCGGACATTGGTGTCGTTATGATGGGTCCGGATACGGACATAGGCCTGCTCCATCACTGCGATGAACAGCGCCTCCTTCTTCCCGAAATAGTGGTATACGAGATTGATGTTGACGCCCGCGGCCCGCGAAATGGTTTCCACCCGTGCGCCATCGAAACCCTTTGTCGAAAACTCGTGCGTCGCAGCCGCCAGGATAACACCGCGCAGATCGTCGCCATCCTCTTTTAGAATCCGCCCTCTGCTTCTTTTCTGCTGCATCGTGATCGACACCTCTCCCAAACATCAATTAAGTGATATTTTAATTGATTGCCTATTGCTAGCCTGTTGTCGAGGATCCACGTGCGGATGCCTGGAGCGCTTTCGCTGAGTTCGAGGCTGGTCTTCGCAGAGAGCGGCAAGGTGGAAATGGAACCAGCCGTGAAGCGGGAGGCCCATCGGGTCGCGGCGGGCCTCTTTGCAATGGAGACGTCGATCGTCCACGCATCAGGCCATTGTGAAAATAGCTTGGCATTCCCATCGAACGAGGCAAGGGAAAATTCGGAAGAACGGCACGACACAAAAGATTGGGATCAGCGATAGCGCGCCGCAGACCGGCCTCATATTGCCTTGATCAGCGCCGAGTGGTCCTTGTCACCCAGCCCCTTTTCCAGGGCAGCGTTCATCAACTGGTGTACGATGGCTGTGTTGGGCAGCATAAGCTCCAGCAGCCGTGCCGATTCGAGCGCCAGGGACAAATCCTTGTGATGCAAGCGTATCCGGAAGCCGGGCTCGAAGGTTTCGTTGATCATTCGCTCTCCATGGACGTCGAGAACCCGCGACGCTGCAAAACCGCCCATCAGAGCCTTGCGGACAGTGGCGGGATCGGCGCCCGCTTTGGTGGAAAACCTCAGTGCTTCCGAAACGGCCTGGATGTTGAGGGCAACAACGATCTGGTTGGCGACTTTGGCGATCTGGCCATCACCGACGCCGCCGATCAGCGTGATGTTCTTGCCCATCTTTTCAAACAGCGGCCTTGCCCGATCGAACACCTCGGGCTTTCCACCGGCCATGATCGTCAGCGACGCAGATTTTGCGCCTACTTCTCCACCCGACACCGGCGCATCGAGGTAGTCACAGCCGAGAGCCTCGATGCGGGCGGCGAATTCCTTGGTCGCCAGCGGCGAGATCGAACTCATGTCGATCACCAGTTTTCCGGGGTCGAGCGCCTGCGCAACCCCGTTCTTCCCGAAAAGCACGTTTTCGACATCGGGCGTGTCGGGCAGCATGAGAATGACAACTTCGGCGGCCTGCGCCACCTCCATGGCAGAATCGCAGGCTTGAGCGCCATGCTCGACGAGATGCGCCGAAACAGGCTTCACCCGATGCAGGTAAAGCTCGTGGCCTGCTTCGATCAAATGCTGCGCCATCGGGCGCCCCATGACGCCCAGTCCGATAAATCCGATTTTCAACGCTTACACTCCTCGCTGATATGCCTTCATCCAACCCAGTCCCTCGCGGGTGCCGGCCGCCGGCCGATACTCGCATCCGACCCAACCCTCGTAACCGAGCGCGTCCAGACGCTTGAAGATGAAGTCGTGGTTGATCTCTCCGGTGCCCGGCTCATGGCGACCGGGATTGTCGGCGATCTGGACATGGCCGATTTTGTCCTGCAGCCGCTCGAAACCCGCGACGAGATCTCCCTGCATGATCTGCATGTGATAGAAGTCGTACTGGATGCGCAGGTTGGCGTGTCCGACCCGGTCCATGATGCGCTCGGCCTGATCGGTTGTCGTCAGAAGGTATCCCGGAATGTCGCGGGTATTGATCGGCTCGAAGACCAGCGCAATGCCGGCCTCGGCCAGCCGTTCCGCGGCATAGCGCAGATTGCCGACAAGCGTGTCTTCGAGGCTGGAGAGGTCGAAACCGGCAGGCGCAATCCCGGCAAGGCAATTGACCTTGCGGCATCCAAGCGCGTTGGCGTAGGCGATCGCCCGGTCGACCGATGCCTCGAATTCGGCGGTCCGGTCCGGAAGGCAGGCGATCCCACGTTCGCCGGCCGCCCAATCGCCCGCAGGGAGATTGAAGAGGGCCTGTTTCAGTTCATGGCGCGCCAGTTCGGCAGCGATCGCCTCAGGGGCGTGCTCATAGGGACTGACATATTCCACTGCCTTGAAGCCATCGGCGGCGGCAGCGGCAAAGCGATCGATGAACGAATGCTCCGTGTAGAGCATGGACAGATTGGCTGCAAATTTCGGCATGCTGGACGGCCTCAGGCTTGATCTGCGCGCAGGCGGTGAAGCATGCGCTTGTTGCGGGGATCCGGATTCGGAACGGAGGAGATCAGCCGCTTCGTGTACGGCTGCGACGGCCTCGTGCAGATGATCGCGGCATCGCCGACTTCGACGATCTTGCCCCTGTGCATGACGGCCACCCGATCGCAGAAATAACGGACGACCGAGATATCGTGCGAGATGAAGATGAAGCTCAGTTGCAACTGCTTCTGGATGTCGATGAGGAGATCGAGGATCTGACTGCGGATCGATACGTCGAGAGCGGAAGTCGCCTCGTCTGCAACGATGACTTTCGGGTTGAGGGCAAGGGCCCGAGCAATGCCGATCCGCTGGCGCTGGCCGCCCGAAAACGCGTGGGGATAGCGTTCCATCACGAGCGGATCCAGGCCCACCTTGCTCAGAAGTTCGGCAACGCGCGCCTCCACTGCCTTGCCGGACATGTTCCCGGATATGACAAGCGGATCGCCAATGATCTGCTTGACGGTCATGCGCGGATTGAGGGAAGCGAACGGATCCTGAAAGATCAGGCGGACGTCCTGATGATACCGTCGCAGATCGGTCTTGCCGAGCGCGGTGACGTCGATCGGGTCGGCGTCGGTTTGAGGGTGATACGCGATCGTGCCGGACGTCGGCTCGACAATGCGCAGGATCATCCGTCCGAGTGTGGTCTTGCCGGAGCCGCTCTCACCGACAATGCCGAGGTTTTCGCCGGGATAGAGATCCAGGCTTGCATCATCGACAGCCACCAGCCCACGACCACTGGTGCGGGAGAACAATCTGGAGGGTGCGCCGTAGATCTTGGTAAGATTGCGCAGGGAAAGAAGCGGCTCGACGGATGGGGAAAGCGAGGTCGGCAGCGCGCGCACGGCTGCTGCGCCCTCGAGCTTGACGGTGGCATCGAGAAGCTGGCGCGTATAAGGGTGCTGGCTGGCGTGGAAGATGTCGTCGACCGGCCCCCGCTCTACGATCTTTCCGAAGCGCATGACAGCCACTTCATCCGCCACTTCGGCGACAATGCCCATGTCGTGGGTGATGAGCAGCATCGCCATGCCGCGCTCGTCCTGAAGCCGCTTGATGAGGTCCAGGATTTCGGCCTGGGTGGTGACATCGAGCGCGGTCGTGGGCTCGTCAGCGATCAGCACTTCGGGATCACAGGCCAGGGCCATGGCAATCATTGCTCTTTGCCGCATGCCGCCTGAAAATTCGAAGGGGTAACGGCGGGCCATCAGCTCCGGTTCTGGGATCTCGACCTGGCGCAGCAGTTCGATGCAACGCGCGCGCGCCTCCTTCTTCGAAACCCGGCGGTGCAGGCGAACCGCTTCGACGATCTGCGATTCGATCGTATGGACAGGCGACAGAGAGCTCATCGGCTCCTGAAAGATGAGACCGATCCGGCCTCCACGCATTGCGAGAACCTCGCGGCTACCTTCCGCAAATGTCGCGACATCCACCTGTCCATTCGGTCCGTCGAGCAGGATCTGGCCGTCGGTCATGCGTCCCGGCTTGTCGATGATTCGCATCAACGCCCTTGCCGTCACCGATTTGCCAGAGCCGCTCTCCCCGACGAGCGCCAGCGTCTTACCACGGTTAAGGTCGAAGCTGACGTCGCGGACGGCATGCAGCACATGCGTTCGCAGACGGAAGTCAATGGACAGGTTTCGCACGGACAGCAATGTTTCGGGCTTCATCATAGTCCCTCTCAATTGTCGTAGGGATCGGCTGCATCACGCAGTCCGTCGCCGAAGAAATTGAACGACAGCACGGCCAGAACCACAGCGAGGCTCGGCCAGATCAGCAGCCACGGCGCGGTGGCGACCGTCCGGACGTTCTGGGCATCCTGGAGCAACACGCCCCAGCTGACGACCGGCGGCTTGAGGCCAACGCCAAGGAACGACAGCGAGGTTTCCGCGACGATCATCGTCGGGATGGCGAGTGTCACGACGGCAAGGATGTGGCTGGTCAGCGACGGCAGGATGTGGCGGAAGATAATCCGGCGTTCTCCGGCACCGTCGAGCCTTGCAGCCGTCACGAAGTCATCGCCGCGCAGCGCGAAAAATCGTCCCCTGACCTCGCGCGCCAAGCCCGTCCAGCTCAAAAGCGAAACGATCAGCGTGACCATGAAGTAGACCGAGAGCGGAGACCAGTTGAGCGGGATCGCGGCTGCCAGCCCAAGCCAGAGCGGAATGGTCGGCATGGCGCTGACGATCTCGATGATCCTCTGAATGAGGGTATCGACCCAGCCACCGTAGTAGCCAGATACCGCTCCCATGATCACGCCGAGCGACAGGGAAATCGCCACACCCACAAGTCCGATCGACATCGAGACCCGTGTTCCATAGATCAGGCGGCTCATCAGGTCGCGACCGAGGCGGTCGGAGCCAAGCAGGTACATCGGCTCGCGGGCATCCAGAGGACCAACCAGATGGGTTTCCATCGGAAGGATGCCCCAGAGCTTGTAGGGAGCGCCTTTGACGAAAAAGCCGATCGGAATGATCTTTGTCTCGTCAACGACGAAGCTGCGGCGCAGCGCCTTGGGCTCGATTTCGATCTTGTAGCCCTTCACGTGTGGCAGAAAACCGGTCCCGCCATCAGCCTTCTGGGCAAACAGCGCGATCCTCTGCGGCGGCGCGAAGGTGAACTGGGGTCGGGACATGTTGGGCAGGCCCGGCGCCAGGAATTCGGCGAAGGCGCCGATCAGGTAGAGAACCAGAATGATGCCACCGGCGAAGGCTGCGACCTTGTGGCGGAAAAAGCGCTGGCGGATCAGCGTCCATTGCCCGGCGGCCTCCAAGGTCTTCACCTTGCCGTTTGGCTTGAGCGGGCTGATGGCGGGGCCAGTCTCGAGGACGGCAGTTGAATTCCTATCGGTCAACATAGCTACTCCTCAGTTGAACCGGATCCGCGGATCAAGCACCGCCAGGAGAATGTCGGAGATCAGCATCCCGACCAGCGTCAGCACACCCATCAGCAGAATGAAACTGCCCGCCAGGTACATGTCCTGTCCGACCAGCGCACGGAGCAACAAGGGGCCGGCTGTCGGCAGATTGAGGACGATTGCCGTGATGGTCACCCCGGAAACAAGGTCCGGCAGCACCCACCCGATCGAGCTTACGAACGGATTGAGGGCGATGCGGACTGGATATTTCAGAATGACCTTGCGCTCAGGCAGTCCCTTGGCGCGCGCCGTGATTACATAAGGCTTGCTCAGTTCATCGGAGAGGTTTGCCCGCAGGATCCGTATCATGGCGGCGGTACCCGACATGGCGATGACAATCACTGGGATCCACATGTGGCTGAGGAGATCCGTGAGCTTGGCGAGGCTCCAGGGAGCATCAACAAAGTCGGGCGAGAAGATGCCGCCGACACTTTGTCCGAGGAACCGGTAGCTCGCATACATCAGGGTGAGTGCCATGATGAAGTTCGGCACCGCGAGCCCGATAAACCCCAGCAGCGTGAAGGCGTGATCGCCGAACGAATGCCGCTTGACCGCCGAATAGATGCCGATCGGCAGCGAAATCGCCCATACGAGCAGAAGGCTTGCCAGCGAGATCAGCAGCGTCGATCCCATCCGGTCCCAGATAAGAGTGGAGACCGGTTGGTTCCATTCGAACGAGTAGCCGAAATCGCCGCGGGTCAGGATCCCGCTGATCCAGACGAAATACTGAACATAGACCGGCTGGTCGAGGCCATATTGGGCGCGCAGCCGCGCGATCGTCGCCTCGTCGAGGTTCTGTCCGCCGTCAGCCATGGTGGACAGAAGCGATGTCAGATAGTCGCCCGGCGGCAACTGGATGATCATGAAGGCGATCAGCGACATGCCGAACAATGTCGGTATCATGTACAGAACGCGCTTCGCCACATAAGCCAGCATGGTTTCCTCCCGCTGCGTACGACCTGGCTTACGACTGCCAGGTGAGATGAACCGTTTCCAGCGCATCGACCGAGGGCACCAGGACCTCCACCCGGCCCCCCACGACACGACATGAAACGACTTCATCTTTCACCAGCAGCCTTGCCGCCGCCGATGTGCGTCCCTTCGGCAATGCGATCGAAAAGGTCTGCTTACCGATTGGATAGACCTCCCTCAGGGGACCTTTCATCATCATCGGGTTGGTGAGGTTGACCAGGAAGATCGCCATGGCGTCGTCGCTTTCGTAAACGGCGATATCGATGATCCCCTTGCCTTCGACGCGGACGCGATGATCCTTGCCGATCGCCCAGTTCACCGCATTGGCGATCAGCCGGCCATGATCAGGGGCAAGCACTTTCCAGAAGACCTCGCCGATGTTCCATGGGATGTACACGACACGGCCGCCCTGTCCGGTCTCTCGGGCAATGACGGCGGCGCCCGTCGGCGCCTGTCTCGGATAGACCTCTTCCATCGGCAGATCGGGAAAGTCGGGAACGTAGAGGAACGGGGTCTCGGCCGCGGCATCCGCATCGACGGCGATCAGATGGGTTCCGCCAATGATGCGGGTGGCGCCTTCGTAACCTTGGTTCACCGGATGCGGCGCATACAGCGCCACATAGGTGTTCTTGACCGGACCGCGGGGCGCCGCCGTCAAGGATGCGCCGAAAACACGCGACAGACCGAAATCCTCCCGTCGCGTCCCGACTTCGTCGTAAAGCGAGGTTTCGTGCGCCGCCACGACTGATCCGCCGCGCTGCACATACTGCTCGATCGCCGTGCATTGCTCGTCCGACAGATATGTCGCATTGGCCAGCACGATCAGCTTGAAGCGATCGAGCGCTTCCGGCGTCATCACCTGGTCGGACAGGAATTCAAACGGAATGCGCGCTTCCACCAAGGCATGGTAGAAACCAAGATCGTTATGCTCGGCGATATGCCTTTCCTCGGGTGCCCAGTGGCGCAGGGTCGTGGACGGATCGATGATGGCGATCTCGGCTGTCGGCTGCATTCCCTCAACCTGCGGCTCAAGCGAGGCATGCAAGTTGAATGCGTCGACGACAGGCTGAACCCAGCGATCGTCAGGAACGCAGGCATTGAACTTGGTGAACCAGGGAAACAGACCCTGGGCGATGCCATCGTGGATCCACAGTTTGATCTCCTCGCCGCTCTGAACGGAATCCTTCCAGCGATATTCTTCCTCCGGCCCGATCGAGGTGATCAGTCCGACCGGGCGGTCACGGAACGTCCCGCGAATGCGCTTGCCGTTGCGGCCGGCCGACCAGCCGACCTCCACGCCCTGACGCGCCTGATGATCGACGAACAGGATTGGGCAATGCTTCTGGATGAGCGAAAGGTCGAATTCCATCAGAGACGAACCGCTCATGTTCGGGATGAAACTGGCATGGGGGCGGACGGCCTTGACCGTTTCGTCCCAATACACCACGAGTTCGGTCAGTATTCGGCGACGCCATGCGGCCCATGCCTGCCAGGCCGGGTCGCTGGCGTCCGCCTTGGCCGGCAGGTCGAAGCCTGTTTCGTTCCTGAACCGCCTCTGATTGTCCTCGCTGTAGGAAATCCCGTGCCCCTGCCATCGGTTGGCAAAGACCGCATCCACGTCGTATTTCGTGATAATCTCGCGGATCACCTCGGTGGTGAAGTCGCGATTGTAGCTGCCCAGCGCATCGGTGACGAAAATGCCCGGAAAGGCCCAATGCTCACGGGGACGTCCGTCGCGGTTGATCGCCACCCATTCGGGATGTGCCTCAGCCGCATCCGCATGGATCGCATGCGGATCGACACGCGCCATCACGTGCATTCCCAGTTTGCGCGCCCCCTCGACGATGGTCCCGAACGGATCGGTGCCGCCGATGAATTTGGACACGTAATGCAGCGGGATCTCGCTGGGGTAGTAGGCGATATAGCCGCCAGCCGAGAGGCACACCGCATTCGACTTGGTGCGCCGAAACACGTCGATCCAGAATTCCGGATCGTATTTGTCCGGATCGTCTTCCGCGAACGTCAATTGCGTCCATCGGGTGGCTGACTTGTACCATTCGGGAGAGCGGGCGGTGGAAACGACGGATGCGTCTGGTCGATGCAGCATATGGGCTTTCCATGGCAATAGAGTGCCTTCGCGCCGTGAGGTGCGTGCGACAGGTTGAAGTACCCGCCGCAATCCCTGTCGGGTTGGGGACGGGACGGTGTGATCAGGCCTTGAAGAAGGTCTCGGGGTTGGCGGGCCCCGGCGTCGGATATCCCCAGGAGTTGGGCATGGTCTTGGGGACGTTCTGCATGTCGTTTCTCACCACGCCATAGCTGTCGCTCGGCAGGCAAACGCCGAAGACGTAGAACTGGTCGGCAGCGATTTCGAGGATTTCCGCCATCAACTGGCGCTGCACCTCCGGATCCGGCGAGCCGAGCACACGGTCGTATCGTTGCAAGGCGTCCTTCACCGGTTGGGGTGGTTCGACCGCTCCCTTGGAGGCGGGATCGCGGTACCACAACTGCCACCCCTTGGCGTAAAGAGCTTCAGTCGTGTTGGGGATGAAGTAGCGCGGGTCGAGGATGGCCGCAATGCCGCCATTGCCACCGAAGCGATGCGCCGTGCCATCGTACTCGATGCCCTGGCGCACCCGAACCTCCCACAGCGACCGGTCCATGCTGCGCATCTGAACGTCGACGCCGACCGCCCGGAACATCGGCAGCGCCAGCTGGAAGATATCGAGGAATGTCGCGCGCGCCTGATCGATCTCGAATATGATCGTGGCCCGTTTGCCGCTCTCATCCAGCCGGAAACCCTCGCTGTCCTTGTTCGGCAGGATCTTGTCCAGCAGCGCATTGGCAGCATCGGGATCGTACTGGGTGAACTGCGTGGCAAGACGCTCGTTGTAAAGCGGATCGCCCGCCCGAACAGCGGGTTGCGAAATCGTTCCCTGACCGATGAACACCGTATCGATGATCGCCTGCCGGTCCAGCGCCATCGATAGCGCCGCCCTGAACTCCTTGTTGTTGTAGAGCTTGCGCTTGGCTTCGTTCGGATGGTTGAGATTGAGCTGGAAGACCATCTCGTTGGTTTCGGTCGAGGTCAGCGTGTAGAGCCCGAACTTGCCCTGCTCCTGGGAATCGTAAAGGACTGCACGATTGGCCGGTGTGGCAATATACTGGTCCATCAAATCGATCTCGCCCTGCATGGCCTTCAGCAGCAGGACCTGCGGGTCGGCGACCATCTGGTAGACGATGCGATCCAGATAAGGCAGCTGATTACCCTCGGTATCGACCTTCCAGTAGTAGGGGTTGCGCTCGGCAACGGCGCGGTCGGTGCTTTGCCCCGGCGCGATCGCCATCTTCCAGGCGTGGATCACAGGACGCTGCGAATTCTGGAAGAATTCGTTGTCCACCACAAGACCCGCTTCCCGCTGGAACAGCTGGATCCATCCGGACGCCCCCTTTGTCTTGGCTTCCTGTTCGGCGTTGGGGTTATATTTGATGTGGAACTGCTTGAGGTAATGTTTCGGCGCCCGTGTCGTCTGGTCGTCATTCGCCCATGCCAGGCGCAGCGGGAAAAGTCCGTTGGGCGCTGCGAAGATCACCTTGAATGTGACGTCATCGATGGCTTCAAAGCGGGCCTTCTTGCCGCCGGCACGCAGATGGTTCTGACCGACATCGTTCAACCCCTCGTAGTTGAAGATATCCTCATACCAGAACATGACATCCTCGGTGGTGAAGGGCTCCCCATCCGACCATTTCATGCCCTTGCGCAGCCTGAAGGTGAATTCAGTCGCGTCGGCATTACTCTCGTAATGTTCTGCGACGTTGGGCACCACGCCCGACCAGTCCGGTGCATAACGCACAAGAGGCTCGTAAGCCTGGTAGCGGAACAGCATCGACAGCGAGCCGCCGCCGACGATCGCACTGTTCCAGTCTCCGCCATGGGTGCCGACACGATCAAGCGGCGTGACGATCAGCGGGTTTATCGGCAAACGATCCGCGACGGCTGGCAGGCTGCCGGCCTTCACCAATGCATCCAGCATGGCCGGCTCTTTGGCCGGGGCTGCCCGCGCAAGTCCTGGCATTGCGGGCATGATAACGGCAGCCGTGCTGGCCGCCAGAAATGCGCGGCGACTAAATCCTTGCATGTGTTTCCTCCTCCACTCATTGCATCGCCGGATGGCCTCCCCTCCTCAGGATCGGTCCCGCGACGTGTCTTCCGAACGGTCTTCTAAATCTGATTAGCCTCCATGATCGCGTTATTGATAGCTTGTATTATGTAATTTGTTAGGTAAAGCGTTATGTTGAATTTTGTTTGCATCACCGGGCAGGCCCCGGTCTGACGGAGAGCCATGGCCATGGGCCGCATCACATTGCAGGATATCGCCAACCACACCGGCCTTTCCAAATTCGCGGTCTCGTGCTCCCTCTCCGGAAAGCCGGGGGTTAGCGAAGCGACCCGCAAACGCGTCGAAGACGCCGCCGCGAAGCTCGGCTATCTTCGGCAGAAACCCGCAGAAGAACCGCGCGAGATCACGCTGATTTTTCATGATCGGGTCGACGCCGTCAGCTACGAACTGCGCACCATGCTTCAGGACGGCATGCAGCGGGAAGCGCATCGCCTCGGCCAGCCTGTTCGTCTTCAGTGGACCCACGACGCAAACAGGGTGGAGAGCATGGTCAAGGACAGCGCAGGGATCATCCTCGTCGGCCCCCATGAGCAGAGAACACTGGATATCCTCGCTCTATCCGGCGTTCCCGTCGTCCGGTTGGGCTGGGTTACGCCGCTGGAGCAGGCCGACCATGTTGGCGGCACGGACCATGAGGCGGGGATCGCGGTCGGCGACTATCTGATCGGGCTCGGCCATCGGGACATCGCCTTCGTACAGGGCGAGGAAGGCTATCGGGGCCGCATGGAGCGCTATCGCGGCCTGCGCGAGAGCCTCGAGCAATATCCCGATGCGCGACTGCATGATTTGCGGTTCGAAGAGGATGGCGGCTTCATTCCCGCGCTGCAAAGTCTTCACGATGCCGGGATTGGCCCGACGGCCTTGTTCTGCGCCCATGATGGGCTTGCGCTTACTGCCGTTTCCGAACTTCTGGCGCGGGGCTACCGTATCCCGGAGGATATGTCGGTTGTTGGCTTCGGGGACTTTTCAGCCGCAACCCAGATCTCTCCACAGCTGACGACGATCAAAGTCCAGGGTGTGGAGATGGGGGCGACCGCGATGCGGCTTTTGCTGGAACGCATCGAAACGAAGGGCCAGTCGGTGCTGGCAAGACGTATTCTCATTGCTTCGACCTTTGTCGAGCGGCGATCATCCGGGCCGGCCCCGAAACAACCGAAGCGCCTGGGGGAGACGAAAGTTGGTTGAAGCGGTTATGCGATCATCGCGGTCTCCCATCGTGGCCGCAGCGTCGAGACAGCCGATGCGCTGAATGCCAACTCGAAGGCGGCAAAGCTTGCCATCACCAAGGATCCTGACAGCCCGCTCGCAAAGGCCGCCGGCCTCCATCGCGCGTGCCATCCTCGACATCCTCGCCGCTCAGCTTCTTGCGGCTAAACTGTCGGACGCGGCGGGACTGACGGACACCAAAATCAAGGCTGCCTGATCTCTGGAGCGCCCGCCTTCACTTCAAGGCGGGCGCTCTTTCAACGAACGCATGCAGGGCGATATCGTCGCAGTCTTGAAGCGATCTGAACCACCCGCCCGTACTCAAAGAACGGGGTGCTGGATGTCCCCGGACTTGCCCGGTATCGCGGCCAGCAAGAGCTGCGTATACGCATTTTGCGGATCGTTCAGCAGCTCTTTCGTCGGGCGCAGCTCGACGATTTCTCCCTGCCGCATCACCGCGATCCGGTCGCAGACCTGCGCTGCGACATGCAGGTCATGGGTAATGAACAGCATCGCCAGATCCAGCTTGCCCTTGAGTTCCTCCAGAAGTTCCAGCACCTGCTTCTGGATCGTGACATCCAGCGCCGAAACGGATTCGTCGGCAATCAGGACATCCGGCTTCAGTGCAAGCGCCCTTGCCAATCCGATACGCTGGCGCTGACCACCGGAAAACTCATGCGGCAGACGATCGATCGAACGGGGATCGAGGCCCACCAGTTTCAGGAGATCGGCAGCCTGCTGCAGCGCCTCGCGCTTCGACACGCCATGGGCGATCGGACCGTCGGCAATGCTGAGGCCAACCTTCCGACGCGGGTTGAGCGAGGCAAAAGGATCCTGAAAGACCATCTGGATGCGCTTGCGTGCCTCTCGCAGGCTACCTGCCGGAAGTGCGCCGAAATCCTCGCCTCCCAGCATGATCTTGCCACCATCCGGCTCAACCAGCCTTGTCACGAGCCGTGCCACTGTCGACTTGCCGGAACCGGATTCACCGATGATGCCGAGCGTCTCGCCGCGACGGATCTCGAAACTGACATCCTTCACCGCATGAACGGTGCGCTTCGGCTTGAACAGGCTGCCGCCAGTGACATAGGTTTTTCGCATATTGGCGACGGAGATTGCCACCGGCTTGTCGCCCAAGCCCGGGCGAAACGGCGGGATGCCGCTCGGCACAGCGGCAAGGAGCGCTTTCGTGTAGTCGTGGCGCGGCCGGCGCAGCACGTCGCCCGACGTGCCCTGCTCGACGACCACGCCTTTCTGCAGCACCAGCACCTCGTCGGCAATGTCTGCGACCACGCCGAAATCATGGGTGATGAAGATCACCGACATCCCGCGCCGCTGCTGGATTTCGCGGATCAGCTTGAGGATCTGCGCCTGTGTGGTGACGTCAAGAGCGGTCGTCGGTTCGTCGGCGATCAAGACGACAGGTTCTAACGCCAGTGCCATCGCGATCATCGCGCGCTGGCGCTGACCGCCGGACAACTGGTGCGGAAAGCTCTGGATGATGCGCGCGGGATCGGGCAGACCGACTTCGGTCGCCAGCTTGACCGCCTGCGCCTGCCGTTCCTCCTGTGTCAGCAGCCCATGGGCTTCGAACACTTCCACGATCTGGTCGATTATCCTCATCGACGGGTTGAGGGCCGTCATAGGCTCCTGAAAGATCATCCCGATCTGTCGACCGCGCAGGCCACGCAGGCCCTCCTTGTCGGCCTTCAGGAGATCACGGCCACCGAACAGGATTTCCCCGCCGTCAACCCGGATCGCCTTCGGGAGGAGGCCCATCACAGTCTGGGCACACAGCGATTTCCCCGACCCGGATTCTCCGACGATGCAAAGGATCTTGCGTTCCTGAAGATGGAAGGTCAGGTCATCGAGTGCATATCTGCGATCTCCCCCGTCCGGAAGAGCAAGCCGAAGATTTTTGACCGACAGGATAGACGTGGACATGCTGATTTACCTCAATATCCGAGCGCCATCCCGTCCTTGCGGTGGTCGGATGCCCCCAGAAGAACGCCGCGCTCGTAGTCGATCATGATGGCCTGGCACCCGCCGATCGGCTCGTCCGCCCATTGGGTGTCGTGGCCGCGCCGTTCCAGATCTGCCTTCACATCCGGCGAAATGGTCGACTCCAGGCTCAGCTTGCCATTGTGGCAGAAGCTGCGCGGCTGGTCGCTTGCCTGCTGAGGATCGAGATCCCGGTCGAGAATCTGGCTGACGATGTGCGCGTGGCCGGTGGCCTGATATTGGCCGCCCATGACGCCGAAGGCCATTCGGGTGCGTCCGTTTTCGGCAAGTTGCGCCGGAATGATCGTGTGGAACGGCAGCTTGCCCGGCCCGATCGCATTCGGATGACCTTGCTGCACAACGAAACCGGCGCCGCGGTTTTGCAGCAGCACACCGGATTTCGGCGCGTAGATGCCGCTGCCGAAGGCAAAGAACACCGAATTGATCAGCGACATGGCATTTCCGTCGCGATCGACGACCGACACATAGACGGTGTCCTTGTGTTCAGGTCCATCCCACACGGTGGGAGCGCTTGCCTTATCAAGGCTGATCTTCGCCCGCATCGCCTCGATCGACCGATCGGACAGAAGCTCGGCAACATCGAACGTGGTATGCTCTGGATCGGCAATCAGCTGGTCGCGCCTGGCATAGGCGGCCTTGCTGGCTTCGGCGAGGAGATGAATACGATCCGCTTCGGAGAGTTTCGGATCGCGGAGATCGAAACCGTCAAGGATACGGGCGATCAAAAGCGCTGCCAGACCCTGCCCGTTCGGAGGGCACTCGATGAGATCCATGCCACGATAGCCGGCGCGGATCGGGGCGGTTTCGAATGCATAGTAGGATGAAAAATCACCTTCCTCGTGCAGGCCGCCGAGCGACTTCAGCAATGCTGTCATTTCCTCGGCAACCGGTCCGGCATAGAAGGCGTCACGGCCCTGGTCGGCAATCCGGCGAAGGGTGGCGGCCAGCGCCGGGTTGGCCATGCGCTCACCGGTCTTCGGCGCTCGGCCGTTCGGCAGAAAATAGGCGGCGGCATCCGGATATTTCTGCACCCGGCTGGCATAGCGCACCCAATCGAGTTCGACACGGGGCGTGATGCAGTAGCCGTGCTCGGCAGCCTCGATCGCCGGCGCAAGCACACGGCCGAGGTCCCGCCCGCCATAGGTTGCAATGAGGTGGCACCAGGCATCGACCGCGCCCGGCACGGTGACGGCGTGGGGGCTGTCGTCAGCGATCGTGGTGATGCCCCTTTCGAGGAAGTAATCAAGCGCGGCTGCCCTCGGCGCACGGCCGGAACCGTTCAGCGCAATAGGCTTTCCGCCCGCCGGCGTATAGAGGGCGAAACAATCGCCGCCAATGCCGGTCATATGCGGGTCGATGACCGATTGCAGGGCGACGGCCGCCACAGCCGCGTCCACGGCATTGCCACCGGCGCGCAGGATATCGACGGCGGCAAGGGTTGCCTGCGGATGAGACGTTGCCGCCATGCCACGATCGGAAATCGCAACCGACCGGCCTGGCTTGAAGAAATCACGCTGCTGCACTGGCACTCCCCCTTCCCTTCAATGTCTCGATGTCCAACTTTTCAGCCGCAGCTTCGTCGCAGAAGACCGAGACCGCACCATGCCGCCACAGAGCCGAGGCTGGACAATCAAGACTGACCGGACCTTGCAATGCCGCAGCCAGAGCTTCGGCTTTCGCGGATCCCGTCGCCAGCAGCACAATTTCGCGCGCTTCAAGGATCGTGCCGATCCCCATCGTCAGCGCGGTCGCCGGAGGTGTCTCGCCCTCCGGAAAATCACCGCGATTGGCGTCGATGGTCGATTGCGTCAGCAGAACCTCGCGCGTGCGGCTGTCATGCGCAGAGCCTGGCTCGTTGAAACCAATATGGCCGTTGCGGCCGATGCCGAGCAATTGCAGGGCAATCCCGCCATTGTCCGCGATCTTCTTCTCATAGGCGCCTGCGGCCGCCTCGACATCGGATGCGGAACCGTCGGGGATATGCCCCTGGCCGGGGTCGATGTCGATGTGGTCGAACAGGAGGTCGCGCATGTAATAGGCGAAGCTTGCAGGATGATCCGGGGCAAGGCCGACATACTCATCAAGGTTGAAGCAGCGCACGGCGCGCCACGACACGTCGGCTCTGCCGATCAGCGATTTGTAGACCATACGGGGGGTCGCGCCGGTTGCAAGCCCCAGCGTGACGTTTGGCTCTCTACGGATACGCCCTGCGATCAGCTCGGCCACAGCCTCGCAGGCAAGGTCGGCAGTCCGGTGGATCTTCACGGAAGGACGCCGCATGTCGTTCGCGCTCACGCCGCGCCCTCCAGAGATCTGGAGGCGGCCGCATCGGGCCACCGCAAGGTCAGACCGAATAACGACTGGTAAAATGCTTCCTGCGCGACGGCGATGGCCCCCAGGATCCCCGCGCGGTTTCCAAGCGAGCTGATGACGCATGCGGGCGGCACCGGCATGCACCGCGCAAGATGAAATTCCACACGACCGATCAGCTCGGCACGCGATCCGACGCTGCCGCCAAAGATGACCCGTTCCGGATCAAGAACGGCGGCGATTGCGGCAATCGCGACGGCCACGACGCGCCCTACTTCGTCGATTACGGCGTCTGTTGCCGCATCGTTTCGCTCAAAGATCTCACGAACCGTCAGCCCGTCCCCGCCGCCGTTGCCGGCATGGCGCGAGCGGATGGCCGCACTGCCGACAGATGCCTCCAGCACGCCCTGGCCGAATGCGGCGGAGTTGAAGGGATCGCCGCCGATCGGCAAGGTCGAGATCTCTCCGGCCGCGCCCCGGGAGCCGCGAATGAGCCGCCGCTCGCTGATGATGCCCATGCCGACCCCGGTGCCGAGCGCCACAAAAACAAAGTTGTCGATGTCCTGCCCGTCTCCGAGCGCCTGCTCGCCCTTGGCCGCGACATTGACGTCGTTTTCGAGAACCACCGGAAAGCCGAGGCGGTCAGCAAGCGCACCCTCGAAATCGAAATCGGCCATGCCGGCAATATTGGGCATCATGGTGATGCGCCGTGTCTTGGGATCGACAGCCCCCGGAACGCCGATTGCGCCCATGCGCACCTGCTTCGGATCGATGCCGCTCTTTTCGGTCATATTGACGAACAGCGACGACAATTGCGCGACCAGATCCATGCCCCCGCGGGTATCCGTCGGCTCGATCCGGTCCTCGATGACCGCACCCGAGAGATCGGCGATGGACGCGTGGACCTTGGTTCCGCCAACGTCGACGCCCAAGAGGAAGGCTTTACGCGGATTGAGTTCATAGTTGACCGCGCTGCGCCCAACGCCACCTTGCGTGCGGCCCGTCTCGCGTACCCAACCCTCTACTTCCAGGTCTCGGACGATCTCCGACATTGCCTGCTTCGACAGTCCGGTCACGCGTGCCAGCTCGGCACGCGAAATCGGCGAGTTATCGATGATCGTGCGGAGCACGGTGCGCGATGTGATCTGTCGCGTCAGCGGTGCCAGTCCAGAAATATCGGTCATGGGTCCATTCAATTAGTCATTTTCGCAGACCAATTTAACTCGCTTCTGCACGCTGTCAATCGCTCAAGATCTAAAATCGATTGAATTTAGGGCCCATAGACAGCGTAGAAAATTATTTAGTCACTCTGCTTTACAATCGATGCGTTCTTGTGCATCACTGACCAAGGTACAAAACCTGGGCAAAACGCGTTGATGGCGCGGATTTGAGGATGAATAATGGGAACGCAGATCAAACTGGCGATGATGGCGACCGCCATCGCAATGACTTTCACGTCTGCTCAGGCAGCAACACTGCGCGTCGGCATGCAGGACGATCCTGACGCACTGGATCCGGCAACGTCCGGCACCTATGCCGGACGCATCGTCTTTGCCGCAATGTGCGACAAACTCGTCGATATTGATGCCAAGCTCGGGATCGTTCCGCAGTTGGCAACCGCATGGACCTGGAACGCCGAGGGCACCGAAGTCACCCTCACCCTGCGCGATGGCGTCAAATTCCAGGACGGCACGCCGTTCAACGCGGAGGCCGTGAAGTTCAACATCGAGCGGATGAAATCGCTGAAGGATTCCAAGCGCAAGGGTGAACTCGCGCCGATTGACAGCGTTATCATCGTCGATGCGAACCACGTGTCCTTCAAGCTGAAATCCGCCTTTGCCCCGCTGCTCGCGGTTCTCTCGGACCGAGCCGGCATGATGGTATCTCCGACGGCGGCTGCCGAAGGCAAGGAATTTTCCGCCAATCCGGTCTGCGCCGGCCCCTTCAAGTACAAGGAGCGCCGCGCCCGTGACGTGATCTCGCTCGAGAAATTCGACGGATACTGGAATGCCGCAGCGATCGGCTACGACGCCGTACAATATCTCTACATCCCGGACTCGACCGTCCGCCTTTCCCGCCTCCAGGCAGGTGACCTCGAAATCGCCGAGCGCATCGCGCCGACAGATCTTGCTGCAGTGCGCAGCAGCAAGGCGCTGGCGCTGCACACCTCGCCCGGCCTTGCGGTCTCGCACCTGATGATCAATGTCGGCAATGGCGAAAAGGCTGGAGCGATCGGCAAGGATGCAAAGCTGCGCCAGGCCCTCGAGCTTTCGATCGACCGCAACGTCATCAACAAGGTCGCCTTCGCCGGCGAATTTGTTGCCGATAACCAGATGATCCCGCCGTCCAGCATCTTCTATGACAAATCCAAGCCGGCACCGGCCCGCAACATCGAAAAGGCAAAGGCCCTGATCGCCGAAGCGGGCGGTGCTGCACCTGTCGTTGAGATCACCTATGAAAACTCGCTCGCCGATGGCCGCGTGGCGCAGATCATCCAGTCAATGGCTAGCGAAGCCGGCTTTAAAATCGAGCTGGTCCCGCTGGAAACGGCCTCTGCCGTAGAGCGCTATCTCGCCGGCAACTTCCAGGCCTATATCGGCAACTGGAGCGGCCGTGCCGATCCGGATCCGACGCTCTTCTCCTTCTTCGGCAAGGAGGGCAGCCAGAACGTCAACAAGTACAGCAATCCCGACATGGACAAGACGCTGGGCGAGGCGCGTGCCAGTGCCGACGAGGAGCAGCGCAAGGCTCTTTACGCAAAGGCAACGGACATCTATCTCCGCGACCTTCCCACGATCCCGCTCTACCACCCGAACTGGTTCTACGCGTCGCGCGCCAATGTCGACGGCATCACCATCTTTCCCGATGGCCTGCTGCGCCTGACCGACGTCAAGCCTGCGAAGTAAGCCGATCCACGCCTCTTCAGCCATTGCGTCAATCATCCCGCCAGCTGCCGATTCAGCTGGCGGGACTACACGAGAAAGCTCATGCTCTCCTACGTCCTGCGTCGCCTGGCGATCGCCATACCCACACTTCTGCTCGTCTCGATCCTGGTTTTCAGCCTTCTGAAATTCCTGCCGGGCGATCCGGCAATGGCGCTCGCCGGTGAGGAACGGGATCCGGCTGTGATCGAGTTCCTGCGGCAGAAGTACAGCCTCGATCAGCCTCTCTACATACAGTACGGGAAATGGCTTGCAGGCATCGTGCAGGGCGATTTCGGGCTGTCGATCCGAACGCGGCTCCCCATCGGCGAGATGATCGCGCAGAAGCTGCCGGTCACGATCCAGCTGTCGGTAATGGCCATGTTTCTTGCGACCCTCATCGGCATTCCGGCCGGCATCATCGCGGCCCTGAAGCGAGGCACAGTGGCAGATTACGGCGTCAGCATGATCGGCCTTACCGGCCTTTCGGTGCCAAGCTTCTGGCTCGGCATCATGCTGATCCTGCTGTTTGCCGTGACGCTTGGATGGTTCCCGTCCGGTGGTTATGTCGCCTTCTTCGATTCCCCGCTCGATAATCTGCGGCACACGCTTCTGCCAAGCCTCGTGCTGGGCACAGCTGCTGCAGCCATCGTCATGCGCCATACCCGCAGCGCCATGCTGCAGGTGATGAAGCAGGATTATGTTCGCACCGCCCGCGCCAAGGGCCTGAAGGAGCGCATCGTCGTCGTCCGTCACGTGTTGCGCAACAGCCTCGTACCCGTCGTCACCATGAGCACGCTGCATCTCGGCGAGCTTCTGTCCGGAGCGGTTCTGACCGAACAGGTGTTCGGAATTCCGGGCTTCGGCAAGATGATCGTCGATGGCGTCTTTAGCCGCGATTATGCCGTGGTCCAGGCGGTGGTTCTCTGCTCGGCGGCACTGTTCCTGCTGATGAACCTTCTCGCCGATATCGCCTATGTCATTCTGAGCCCGAGGTTGCGCGGATGAATACCTCCAATGCCATGCTTCAATTGCCGAGCACATCCGCAAGGAAGCAGTCCGTCCTCTCGCGATGCCTGCGTCAGCCCGGCGTGATGATCGGCGGAACGATCATCCTGTTCTTCGTGCTGGTTGCAGTCACGGCCCCACTGATCGCGCCTTACCAGCCCAATGCGTCGGACTGGATGGCGATAAGGCAAGGTCCGACAGCGGCTCACTGGTTCGGCACGGACGATCTCGGTCGCGATATCCTGACGCGCATCATCTATGGCACGCAGGCGTCGCTGCTGGTCGGCATCCTGTCCGTCACCATCGCCATTGCCATCGGCGTTCCACTCGGAATGATCGCCGGCTATTTCGGCGGTGTCGTCGACATGGTGATCTCGCGCGTGACCGATGCCCTGCTCGCCTGCCCCTTCCTGGTGCTGGCCATCGCCTTCGCCGCGTTTCTTGGCGCAAGCCTTGAAAACGCGATGATTGCGATCGGCATATCCGCGATGCCGATCTTCGTGCGCCTGACGCGCGGACAGGTGATGACGGTCAAGGCGGAGGATTATATCGACGCCGCACGCCTGCTCGGTGTGCCGCATCGCAAGATCATGCTCACCTACATCCTGCCCAATGCCATGGCGCCGATCATTGTCCAGGCGACGATCACCATGGCGACTGCGGTTCTGGCGGAGGCAAGCCTTGCCTTTCTCGGTCTCGGCCAGCGCCCTCCGGCCCCCTCCTGGGGCACCATGCTGGATGTCGCAAGACAATTCCTGACGGAATCGCCCTGGATGGCCATCTGGCCGGGTGTCGCGATCATCTTGCTGGTGATGGGCTTCAATCTGCTCGGCGACGGCCTTAACGACGCGCTCGATCCAAGGCGCGACGACTGACGTTCGTCCGCAATCACCCTGATCAGAGGGTGACGAAGATTTCAAACACGATGCGGCGAAATGCAATCGAGGGGTCGATCTGAGCGTCTTTCCCGCTCGTCACAAGCAGCCCGATCTCGCACTCTGAGAGTCCTACGCCTGCGCAAAAGATTTTCGATGCGATAGACTTTTGCGACGAACGCCTTGAAGCTTAAATGTGTCATGGCGTGACGACCGACGGCGCGTTGGTGGAAGCCCGACACCTGCTTGAGGGAAAAAGAAGCGGCGGCCTTTCAGCCCCTGCCCGTTACCTGAGGCGATGCCTGCATCGTGGCTCGACCGGCTTTTGAAGGAGCCGGCCGGTGATACCACATCCAATGTCCTCGTCCCCGGAACGCCCAAAGTGTCAGCTTGCGCTTACCACACCACCAGTCGGCGCGGAGGCTGCCTCGAAGGGCGGGACAATGACCATTTGCGGCACCGTGACGAGGCCCTTGTCGGTGATGCGGATTTCCGGAATGACTGAGAGCGGAATGAGGTTGAAGCCCATATAGGGAATGGTGCAGCCGGCCTTTTCCCACTCCACCTTGAGCGCCTGCACTTCGGCCGAGACCTCATGGACGCGCTTGTCGGACATGAGCCCCGCAACCGGCAGCGGCACCATGGCCGTCACCACGCCATCCTGCACCACGCAGACACCCCCCTGATGGTCCTCGATGGCGCGCAGCGCCACCTGCATATCGGCCTCGTTGGTGCCGGCAATGATGATGTTGTGGCTGTCATGGCCGACCGACGAGGCAACCGCGCCGCTCTTCAGCGCAAAATTAGACAGCAGCGCATGCGCAACATTGCCGTCCGATTTTCCGTGCCGCTCGATGACTGTCACGAAGCACAGTCCGTGGCGGGAAAATTGGGTTTCCCAGTCTTTTGCGGGCTCCAGCGTGATCTTCTCGTGGACGAGGACGATGCCCGGCAGTTCGGTGCGGATGGTATTGGCCACCACCGTCCCCTCCGGCAGATCCGGGGTCAGTTTCACGGCCTTCGGCAGCTTGACCGTGTGATAGGCCGTGTCCGGATAGCGCCAACGATTGGAGAGCGCGGCGTCGAGAACCGGCGTGATCGCCTTCTGGTCCACCACCAGTTCGCCACCATACCAGGTGCTGATCGGGTTCAAATCGTCGTCCAGCATCACCAGATCGGCGCGGCGCCCGCCCCCGAGACCGCCGATATCGTTTTCCATGCCAAACCGGGTCGCGCCGTGCAGCGAGCCCATCGCCCAGGCCTGTTCCGGCGTCATGCCGGCGCGGCGGGCTTCGCGCACCACCCAGTCGAGGCCAAAGGCCAGAAGATCTTCCGCGTCGCGGTCATCAGTGCACACAGCGATACGCTTGTGGGAGGCACCAAGCTCGGTCACCGTGCGGATCGCATCCGGCAGCGAGTGCCACGGGGTCGTCGGCGGCCCGCCACGCAGGAAGAGCCATATACCGGCTTCCAAGAGATCGTCGGCAATATCGCGGTCGATGGCTTCATGGGTATCGGTCACACCCGATGCTGCATAAGCCGAAACGAATTCGCGACCATAGACATGGCCGGAGACCGGCCGTCCGCGCGAAAGGGCGGCAGCCAGGATGGCATGCGAGCGCTCGTCTCCCATGGTCACGGGCACAAAATCCATTTTTTCGCCGAGCGCCACGGCTTCCGGCCAGGCGTCGAACAGCGCTGCGATCTTCTGCGCCGTCAGATCGCCGCCTGCCGTTTCGAGGTCGGGCGATGTTGCCGGAACCGTAGAGGGGACCGTGAGGAAGATGGAGAGCGGTGCATGGCGGGCATCCTCCAGCATGGCCTCGACGCCGGCGACATCCATGACATTGCCGATCTCGTGGCTGTCGCAAAAGATCGTCGTCGTGCCGTTGAGAAGCGCCGCCTCGGCATAGGCGCAAGCCGTGACCATGCTCGATTCGATATGGATGTGCGGATCAACGAGCCCCGGTGCGAGAATGCCGCCTTTGGCATCATAGCGCAGAGCGCTTTGGCTTTTCGACGTGCCGGACGGCTTGACGGCTGCGATGCGGCCGCCGGCAATCCAGATTTCGCGATCCGGCAGGATGCGCTCGGAATAAGTCGAGAGAACCCGGGCTCCGGTGATCACCAGATCCGGGCTGGCACGGCCGGACGCCACATCGGCCAGCCGGCGTGTCATGCCGGCAAGCGGGGCTACGGAAAATCGGGTTAGCGCCATGGGTCGTCTCCTTTGCGTGCCGCAGGACGGCGCGCCATACCGGCGACACCTTCATGCTGCGAGGTCTTCAGTGATAGTCAGGGATGCCCGGCATGGTGTGAAATCCGGGCAGCAGGCGAAAGCGCCGCAGCCAGCGGCGAAGGGCGGGAAATTCATCATGGTCGATGCCGTAATCGCGGCTCAATGCAAAGCTTGGCAGCAGCGACAGATCGGCAATCGTCGGGCCATCCGTCTCAAACCATTCAAAGCCTTTCATGTGGCGCAGCACCATGTGGTCATCCATGATGCGCAGGGCATGGCGCGCCTCGCGCCTCAATGCGTAAAAATCGCGCTCCTGGCTGAACAGCGCCAGGCGGCGTGCCTCGATGGCGCTGGAGAGTGCCGTTGCGGAAAAGAACGTCCACTGCATGACAGCGGCAAAGGCGGCCGGTTCGAGCGGCAGCCAAGTGCCCGCCGGATCATTGCGTCGGGCAAGATGGACAAGGATGGCCTGGGCGCCGGAAAACACTTGGTCGCCATCCTTGAGGACGGGCAGGCTGCCGAGCGGATTGAGCGCCCGCATCGCCAGCCCTTTCTCCTCCTCGCCGGGCACCATGTCGATGGCGACGGTGTCATACGCAAGGCCGAGAAACGACAGCATCAGCCGTACCCGGTAGCAGTTCTCGTCAAGGGCGTGCGCGTAGAGGGTGAGTGCGGCCATCACATAACCTCGGCGAGGACGACAGGCGCTTCAAGGGTAAGGCGCAAGGCCACCGCCCATTGCGCAACATCCGCAATCGTCTCTTTCGATCCCTCGTTGACCAGGATATGCAGCCCGACATTCTGCGGGCCGATGACCTGGATGGCAATCGACAGGCGCAGCGCATCGCCTTCAAGCGTCCAGACATGCGGGGCAACGGCCTGCAGCTGCCCGACAACCGTCTTGCCTTTGCCGCCCGGCAGATACGTCTGCTTCAGGACGGCGAGGGCATGGGCCAGAGAACAGTCCGCATAAAGACTGCGCACGGGAAGAGTATTCCCAAAGTCCGGCGGCGGATGGCCCGTCTCTGCAGCGCCGGCGAGCCGTGCCCAGATCATGCCGCCCGCTTCACCGGCATCGTAGGTGGTGATCCTGATCGTCTTTGGCACGTCCAGATCGGGATGGGCCGGAATATGGCGGCATTGTCCGGCCGCATCATAGGACCAGCCATGATAGAGGCAGGCGATATGGTCGCCACGCACGAAACCAAAACTCATGCGCATGCCGCGATGGGGACAGCGGTCTTCCCAGACATGCGCCTTGCCCGCGTCATCGCGCCAGACCACGAGTTCGAGCCCCTCGACCACAGCGCCCGCCGAGGTGCCCGGCTCGATAGAGGCCGAGAGCGCCACCGGTACCCAATCTGCTTCACCCGACATTGCTCATGTCCTGAAATCCCTCCGTCGCGCACCCGCCCGCATCAGCCATCGCTGCGTGTCACATCCCTGACGATACAGTCGGCGGGGCCAAGGCTGCAGGCCATTTCGAACATGTCGATGAGGGCGTCCTGTCCCGCAACAGAAAGCGAAATGCGCGTGCGGCTGCAGGCGGTGACGTCGAGATCGACATCAAGCCTGCCGGCCCGGTGACGGGCAAAGCCGACAAAGCTATCGCAATCGAAGGCACCCTCGAAGAGGAAGTGGACAGGGCCGCTCATCGGACGGAATTGCGGCGCAAGGCTTACAGGGTTGATGCGCCCGCCCTCCCCTGCCGGTTCACGGGGCCGACACGCATTTTCGCCTCCGGTGATCTGCATCTTTATGATCTGTCTATATTTTGGTCATGCTGTGAATTTATTCAGTTTACCCATGCGGAATGCCCGGTATCAAGCAATTTCTGAGCGTCGATCGGTTGCTTTTTGCGCTCCTCCCGTGGTCTTTTCCTCTCTCTTGACTGTTGCGATTGAAAAAGCTGCGTACCGAAGCGGTGAAGGGGCAGTCGCCAGCAGACAGAACTCCGCCTGAACGGGAACGGACAAAGACGGGAAATCGCTCATGAAAGCCATCGACAGGGCCAGTCTTGACCAGTGGTATCCGATCGAGACGGAGGCCGACATCCCGTATGGCCGAACGACCAACCGACTGCTTGGTACCGACCTTCTGGTGATCCGTGCGGATGACGGCACGGTGACCGTCCTTGCCGAAGGACAGGGCTTGCCGCTTCCGCTCAAACGCCGTTACGGCTATCTCTGGACGACGCTCGGCGCGCCGGAGAAGGACATCTTCGCCATTGCGGAAGCCGACGAGCCGGATCGGCGCTATGTGCCCTGCGGCGCCGTCACCGTCCGGGCGTCCGGTCTGCGTATCATCGAGAACTTTCTCGACATGGCGCATTTTCCCTTCGTGCATACCGACATTCTCGGCTCCGAACCCCATACGCAGGTCGAGGAGTACAATGTCGAGATCCGCCGCGATGTGGACGAGGTCTGGGCGACGAACTGCCGGTTCTTCCAGCCGCAGGCCGCCCTTTCGGCGACAGACGGGCTGATGACCCGCTATATCTATCGGGTGATGACACCGTTCACCACGCTGCTCTACAAAACCTGCCCGAATTCCGAAACACGCTGGGATGTGATCTGCCTGTTCGTGCAGCCGCTCGACCCGGATCGCTGCCGTGCCCATCCAGTGATGTATCTTCTCGATGATCAGTCGACGACCGCCTCGTTGATCCAGTTCCAGCAGTTGATCTTTCTGCAGGACCGCATCATCCTGGAAAATCAGCGCCCGGTTCTCCTGCCCATGGAACCGCGCTCCGAAATTCCAACACGCGCGGACGCCAGCTCGATTGCCTATCGCCGCTGGCTGAAGGAGAAGGGAGTGACCTACGGCACCTCCCTGCAGGCGGCCTGACGGATCTTTGCTGAGGCGGCATGGAGAGCGAGAGACCATCTCCGCTGCGTCCGCCAAAGCGGAAGTCGGATACCCCGGTCAAGAAAAGGCGATCTGCGCCTTCATCGCCCGGCTTCGATCGGAGGCAATCTCGAACGCCGAGAGCGCATCCGCAAGCGGCACCGTGTGGGTAATCAACGGTTTCACGTCGATGAGCCCCTTGCGCATCAAATCGACGCCGGTCGCAAACTCCTCGTGGAAGCGGAAGGAGCCGCGCAGCTCAAGTTCCTTGGCCGTGATCGCCATCATCGGCAGGCTCATGTCACCGCCAAGGCCGAGCTGGACGATGACGCCGCGCGGACGCAAGGCCGCGATACCGCCGGAAAGAGCAGCGGCCGCCCCGGAGCATTCGTAAAGAACATCGAAGGTTCCCTTGTCGGCGGAATAGGCGCTCAACGCATCCGGCTCGGTCTTCGTGTTGATCACGCGGTCCGCGCCGGCAGATTTTGCCAGGGATAGGGTGAAGTCCGACAGGTCCGTCGCAACGATCTCGCCGGCGCCGGCCCGGCGGGCCGCAAGAATGGACAGCACGCCGATAGGACCGCAACCGGTCACCAGCACCTTCTTGCCGAGCATTTCGCCGGCGCGGCGGGTGGCATGCAGTGTCACCGCTAGCGGTTCTGCCATGGCAGCCTCCCCGGCCGTCAGCCCGTCGGCTGCCACGCACTGGATTGCATCGGCGACGAGACTTTCCCGGAAGGCGCCCTGAATATGGGGAAACGGCATGGCACTGCCGTAAAAGCGCATATTGAGGCACTGGTTGTGCAGCCCCTCCTGACAGTAACGGCAGGTCCGGCAGGGGCGCGATGGCGACACCGCGACAAGCTGACTGATCTCGAGCCCGCTGACGCCCGGCCCGAGTTCTTCCACGATCGCCGAGACTTCGTGACCGAGCACCATAGGCTCCTTCAGCCGCACCGCCCCGAAGCCGCCATGGTTGTAGTAATGCAGATCGCTGCCGCAGATGCCACCCGTGGCAAGACGCAGCCGCACCTCGCCCTGCCCCGGCTCCGCATCGTCGATCTCCTCGATGCGCACGTCCTTGGCCGCATGGGCTACAATGGCTTTCATATTTGTCTCCTCAGATTGGCGGCGTCCAAGGCACTGAACCTTGACACGAAATGTTATCGATAACATAAACAGCGTGAGATTTGTTGTCGAGGTGAAACCACACTTCAATGGACCTTCGGCAAACGGACGGGATCGGCCATGCGCAACGAAATCACCTTGATCGGCGATCACACTATGACGCCATGCCCATGACGCGCAAACCACCCACCATGGCCGATGTGGCGAGGAAAGCAGGCGTGTCACCAATGACGGTGTCGCGTGCCTTCAAGCGGGACAGTTCCGTCAGCCGGGAAACGCGTGATGCCGTACTGCGCGCTTCGGAAGACCTCGGCTATGTTTTCGACAGCACGGCGGCGAGCCTGAGATCCCAGCGAACGGATTTCGTCGCCGTCACCATTCCCTCGCTCAACAATGCCAACTTCGCCGATACGGTGCGTGCCCTTTCCGAGGGGCTGTCCGCTCGCGGCTTACAGATCCTGCTCGGATACACCAATTACGACATTCACGAGGAAGAGCGACTGATCGAGCAATTGCTGCGCCGGCGCCCCGAGGCGATTGTCGTCACCGGCGGCAAACATACGGACCGGGCGCGCCAATTGCTGCGCAATGCCGGTATTCCGGTGATCGAGACCTGGGACTGGCCGGATGAACCGCTGGGCCATGTCGTCGGCTTTTCCAATGCCCAGTCGGTGCGGGAAATGGTCGATCACTTTGTTACGGCCGGCTATCGGCGCATCGCCTTTATCGGCGGCGATGACGACCGCGATACGCGGGGCGTCGAGCGGCGCGCCGGCTTCATTGCGGCCATGAAGGCGCATGGACTGGATGCCTCGCGTCTGATTGCGGCAGGCGCTCCGCCCATTTCCATGCGCGAGGGCGCCGATGCCATGGGCCGGCTTCTGGACAGCGCGCCGGATACCGAAGCCGTCATCTGCGTATCGGACCTGCCTGCCTTCGGGGCGCTTTCGGAATGCCAGCGCCGCAGCATCCGCGTGCCCGACCAGATGGCCATCGGCGGGTTCGGCGATTACGAGATCGGCGCCGTCTGCGTTCCAAGCCTCACCACGATCAACGCCTTTGCGTACGACATCGGGCGGAAAGCGGCCGAGCTTATTCTCGCCATCCGGGACGGCAAGCCAAACGTGGACGCACCTGCCCGCATCGTCATTCACCCCGAGCTTATTCTTCGCCAGAGCAGCCGATAGGGCAGGCGGGCGGGCGACGACAGCAGGGATCCGGAAGTTAAGCGCAGTCAAAAGTGTTGGGGTGCGGACTTTGCGTTCTTGATAACTGGCCGGACGGTCTGTAAAATCTCGCGCATATGCTAGGACAAGCCGTTCAAAGGCATACGACCTCCAACAGCACCGTGCAGTTTGGCACCACATAGTAGCTTCAAGCGCACAGCCCGCCGCAGTAAAGCAACGTCCGATAAAGTGGCTACGGCACATCCTCAAGCTTAGACGAGCGAAATTCGACATAGCTGAGCGGCATGCGAGACGGCTTGTTTCGGTGCGCCCGATCCAAAACAGGGCGCTTCACCTTCTCGTAACGCCCCCTATTGGCGCTCCCAATGCAGGTAACAGCTGTTACTTTCCCCTCCTCGCCTTACCATGCTTTTGACAGCGCCACCCCTAACGCTGCGCTGCGGATGGCCAGGATTAATGCACTCCTCATGCAAGCGCGATGACTGCATTGGCCGAGACCGATGCCAAGGGCTTCCGCTACTGGGTATCGTCTATGTCGGCGCGATCAATGCTCTCGCCGAGCAGCATCAGGAAGTAACAGTTGTTACACTTCTCGTCGCCACCACCCCAGCAGCCCGCAGCCTGCAACCCGGGCATAGACTGATCGGGACCCGTCGACCATGGGCACAGCAAAAAGGCCTGCCGATCGCTCGACAGGCCTTTCACACTTCTCCAAAGCCGGCAGGGCTGATCTACTTATTGCCGCCCGCCTTGCCGGTCTGATCCTGAAAATCCGCGATCAACTGCGGCAGGCGTTCCAGCAGCCAGTCGGAAAGACCGGGCAGGCGCTTGTCGGGGATCGACAGACGGGTCGCTCCGTCAGTGCGCTTCACCCCAATGGTGATCCCCTCGCCCAGCACGACATCGGCAATCTCGGCCTTCGAGCGGGTCGACCCGTCGAAAGCAGTCAGCACCAGCGCAAAGCGACGGTCGCTGCCGGCCTGCGCCCAATCGGGAGCGCTCGTAACCTTAGACAGGATCCGTGCCTGCCGCTCATCCAGCTGACGATCCTTGATGAAGGCGCCGAGCTTTTCCCATTTCGGCCTGCCGACCGAAGGCGCCGGGCCGATCAACCGGATGAGGTCTTCAGGAATGAGCATCACGGTGTTGGTAAGGATCGAGATATAGGCGAGGCGTTGACCGTCCTTGCGTCCAAGCGCTTCGGAAATCGTCTCGCGCGAATATTTGAGTTCCTTCAGCTTCAGGGCAAAGAGAGCCTGCTCGATGAAGGACAGATTGAGGCGCGCGGCATTTTCGATGCCCTGCGAGACGGCCAGCTCCTCGTCGCTCATCTCGCGCACGATCGCTTTCACCGGCCTTTTGAGGATCTGACAGGCGCGCAGGCGGCGATGGCCATAGGCCACCTGATAATGGCCCGGCTTCCCGGAAAGTGGCCGTACGAGGATCGGCAGTTTCTGACCGGCCTCGCGGATACCCTCGACAAAGGCCTCAAAGCTTTCATCGCCGTCGATGTCGAGGCGGTCGCTGACGAAGGAAGGCACTATGCGGTCGGGATCAAGCTCGATGATCGTCTCGGCCGACAACAACTGGTCGTGAAGCCTGCGGTTTTCGTCCTCGATCGAGACGAAGGCGCGGTCCATCGACTTCACCGCCACGGAGCCGACCCGACGCCGTTCCAGTTCCTGGGGAGAGGGAGGTGTCTGTTTTTCCAGCGCCTCGGCATCGACATTGCCGAACAGGCTTCGCATGCGCTGGTTTCGTTCTTTTGGATTGACCATCATCGGCCCCACACGGTCTTGATGTGAAGAAAGATTTCGCGGTTGACTGCGTCCATCGATTCAAGCGCGCGGCTTAATGTATCACGCCCAACGCTGCCGCGCGTCAACTCATAGAGACTTTTCTTCTCGAGACCCGCACTGGCGATGGCCGTCGTTTCAACCACGGCCGGAGCCAGCACATCCTCCTTGAACAGGGATCGCAACAGGGTCACCACGTTCACCTGAGGGCCGTCATTCGGATTGTGGCGGGTGATCAGGTAGCGGATGAAATCATGGCTCAGCGTGCCGCCTCGCTCCTCGATCACACTCATCAGATCGCTCATCATCGCCAGAAACTGGTTCATGCTCGCCACATCGATCATGGCCGGGTGAATGGTGATCAGAAGGCCGGACGCCGCGCAGAGGGCGGCAAGCGTCAGATAGCCAAGCTGCGGCGGGGCATCGATCAGAACGACGTCATAATCCGCCTCGACCTCGGCAATGACGGCCGAGAGCCTGCGGAAAAAGATCTCGTCGCCACGGCCATAACCTTCGGCAATCGCCTGCGGCGTCTCGTGCTCATATTCCATCAGTTCGAGATTGGCAGGGATGAGATCGACGCCATCGAAATATGTCTTTCGGATCACCTCCCGCACAGGGCGCCGTTGATCGTCGTAGCGAATGGCCGCGTAGACCGTTTCGTTCTCGGCAATATCAAATTCCGGCTGATAGCCGAACATGGCAGACAGCGAGGCCTGCGGGTCGAGATCGATGGCGAGCACGCGTAGCCCCTGAACAGCAAGATAATGCGCCAGATGCAGCGTCGTGGTCGTCTTGGCCGAGCCACCCTTGAAATTTGCAACGGCCAGGACCTGCAGCTTTTCGTCTCCGCGGCGACGGGGCAGAAAATCCAGCGCCTCCGCCGGCCGCTTGTTTGCCAGATGCGCACGGATCTGGTTCACCTGGGATAGGGTGTAGATCCGCCGCCCGTTATCCTGTCGATCGGGAATCACGCCTTCGCCATCGAGCGACATCTGTCTGAGCGTCGATTCTGCGATGCCGAGAAGCTGCGCCACCTCGCGGGAGGTGAAGGTCTTCAGCGTCTTGGCCGATTCCGGCTCGTAAAGCCGCTCCCGGATCGATTGAAGCTGCGCGGACAACAGTTTCGACTGGCGGCTGATCTTGAGGGCAGACGATTCGGGCGGTTCGGCGGGGTTAAGGCTGGTTTTCATGTGTTCCTCGCGACGGTTTTTTCACAATCATCGGCATATTTCCGTCGCGGGACAGTCGCCTAATTCCCGCACCCCGTCAAATGATACTTGGTTAACCGGACCTTAACGCGACGCTCGTCCCGGCGTGATCACCGTCCTTCGACGGACATGCGTGAGGAATGGCTGCATCAATAATGTGCATGCATCATTGTTGTGCTTGAAATTGGCGATACCACCGTTAGTATCGCCGGCGTCGAAGGGAGCGATCCCGCGCGAGACCCCCGGCACATTTCCCCGAAGAAGGACCGTACCCATGACCACAGCAATCCGCCTGCGCGCCTCAGCCCTGGCGATCGGCGTTGCCCTTGCCGCTTCCATGTCTGCAATGGCCGAAGCCAAGACGCTCACCATTTCCTGGTGGGGCTATAATGGCGAGAAGCTGAACGCCAATATCGTCGAGCCGTTCAAGAAGATCTGCGGTTGCAACATCGTTTTTGAAACCGGCAACAATGCGGACCGCCTCAACAAGCTGAAGCTGCGCGGCGGCAAGGGCGTCGACGTCATCTATCTGACCGACAGCTATTCGCAGATCGGCATCGCCGAGGGCCTTTTCCAGAAGGTGGACGCCACCAAGCTTTCGAATCTGGCCGACCTCTACGATCTGGCAAAGGATCCGCAGGGCGGCTATGGCCCGGCCTATACGATCGGGCGCGTCGGCATCGTCTATGATGCTGCCAAGGTCAATCCGGCAATTTCCTCGTGGAACGATCTGTGGCGCGCCGACCTGAAGAGTGCCGTCACCCTTCCCGGCATCACCACCACCGCCGGCCCGATGGTCGTCCTGCAGGCGGCAAAGCATGCCGGCGCAGACGCCTTTGCCGATACTGACAAGGCGTTTGCCTCGATCGAAGCGCTGAAGACGAATGTCGCCAAGAACTACAACACGGGCTCCGAACTGGTAAACCTCATCTCCACCGGTGAAGCCAAGGTTGCCATCGCGCAGGATTTCACGCTGGTCTCGATGAAGGCCGCCGTCCCGACCATGACCTGGGCCAGCCTCTCCGATGGCGACATCGCAACGCTCAACACGGTGAACATTCCGGCGGGGTCGGAAAATGTCGAACTGGCCCACCAGTTCATCAACTTCATCCTGTCGAAGGAAGTGCAGCAGCTTGACGCGGAACAGGGCGTCGATGCGCCGGTGTCCACGAAGGTAACCCTGACGCCCGAGCAGGCCAAGATCTGGACCTATGGCCCGGACATGATCGCAAAGCTCAACCGCCTCGACTACGTCAAGCTGAACGACGCCAAGACCGACTGGATCGATCGCTGGAACGAAATCTTCAGCAAGTAAACGCGATTATCCGTGCATGAACAGGCCGGCCCGGCAGCAATCCGGGCCGGCAGACTTGATTGAAAAGGCCGGTTGCGCCATGCTGCCGCCAGATGGGCGTTCAACGCCCGCGACCATTACCCCAGCGATAGTGAGATCAGGGCTCCGTCCGCCGTCAAAGACCCCGGACAAGCCGTTTGAGCAAGATATGATAAAACGTTTAAGCCCCTGGATTTTGGCCGGACCGGCAAGCCTGCTCGTGCTGGTTTTCCTGATCCTTCCCGTCGGCTCGACGCTGATTGCGACCTTCACCGATGCAAAGGGCTGGGCGGCCCCCTATGCGACCTTCTTCAACAGCGGCTTTCGGCGCACCGTGCTTTACCGCACCATCGAGATTTCGCTGATCACGACGGTGATCTCCGTCATCCTCGGCTTCATCGCCGCCTATGTCGTGGCGCAGATGCCGGGGCGGCTGAAAAGCATCATGATCATCGCTGCCGTCTTTCCGCTGCTGACGGGCGTCGTGGTGCGCTCCTTTGCCTGGCTGATCCTGCTCGGCAAGAACGGCATTCTCAACTCGGCACTGCTATCCATGGGGATAATTTCAGAGCCGATCTCCATGCTTTACACCGAAGGTGCGGTGATCGCTGCCATGGTCTATCTCTTCGTGCCGCTGATGATCCTGACGCTAGCCGGCGTTCTGGAGGGCATCCCGAAAGACGTGGTGGAAGCGGCAACCTCGCTTGGTGCGGCGCCCTTTGCAGTGTTTCGCCAGGTCATCCTGCCGCTTGCCATGCCGGGGCTCATCGTCGGTGCGGTGCTCGTGTTTACCGGCAGCTTCACCTCCTACGCCACCCCGCAGCTGCTCGGCGGCGAGCGGCAGATGATGATGGGAACGCTGCTTTACCAGCGCGCCATGGTCACCTTCGACTGGACAGGCGCTTCGACCGTTGCCGCCATCATGGTGGTGGTCACCATTGCAATCGTCATGCTGATGACGCGGCTTGCACGCCGCCTGAACCCGATGGCGGGCTAAACTATGCGCACCACTCTTCATCCCGCCCTGATTGTCATCGCCTCGATCATCTTCATCATTCTGATCGCGCCGCTCTTCATCATTCTGGGGGCAGCCGTCAGCGACACCAACTATCTGACATTTCCGCCGCAGGGTTTCACCATGCGCTGGTTCACCAACATCTTTGAGATCAGCGCCTTTCGCACCACTGCCATCACCAGCCTGCAGATCGCCTTTTTCGGCACGTTCCTGGCTCTTCTCATCGGCATTCCGGCCGCCTATGCGCTGAACCGCTTTCGCATCCGGCTGCCGTCCTGGCTGTCGAACGTCTTCGTACTGCCCATCCTCGTGCCGGAGATCGTTCTGGGCTTCTCGCTGATGAAGTCGGTCACGATCAATCTCGGGCTTCCGGTCTTTGCCACGCTGATGCTGGGCCATGCGCTGCTCGTTCTGCCCTATGCGGTCAGGGTGGTGGGAGCAAGCCTTGCTTCCTTCGACTTTTCCATCGAAGAAGCGGCGATCAGCCTCGGCTGCCCGCCCTTAAAAACCTTTCTGACGGTGGTGCTTCCCAATATCAGCGCCGGCGTCATCGCCGCCTTCATTCTGGCCTTCATCACCTCGATCAACGACGTGTCCATTTCACTGTTTCTGACCGGCCCCGGCATTTCCACGCTGCCGATCCAGATCCTGGCGCATATGGAACAGTTTTTCGATCCGACGATTGCCTCCGTTTCCGTGCTGCTGATGCTCCTGACGGTTGGCGTCATGGCCATCGTCGAAGCCACCCTTGGCCTTACCTTCCTGACAAAGTGAATTTGCCGTGACCGTTTCGCTGACACTCGACCACATCACCGCCCATTACGGCTCCACACAGGTGCTGGAAGACCTGTCGCTTGCCATCAAGGCCGGCGAACTGGTCTCGCTGCTCGGCTCGTCCGGCTGCGGCAAGACGACGACGCTGCGGCTTGTCGCGGGCTTTCTGGAGCCGACGAGCGGCACCATCCGGCTTGGCGAGCGTGATCTTACCCGCCTTGCAGCCCACACACGCGATATCGGCCTGGTGTTTCAGAACTATGCCCTGTTTCCACACCTCTCCGTGCGCGACAATGTCGCCTTCGGCCTGAAGCAGCGAGGACTGGGGGCGGCCGAGCGCACGGCGAGGGCCAATGCCATGCTGGAGCGCGTCGGCCTGTCGTCCTTTGCCGATCGCATGCCAGCAGCATTGTCGGGCGGGCAGAAGCAGCGTGTGGCGCTTGCTCGCGCGCTTGTCATCGAACCGCCGCTCCTGATGTTCGACGAGCCGCTGTCCAACCTCGATGCCAAGCTGCGCGTCGATATGCGCGTCGAAATTCGGCGCCTACAACGCGCCAATGGCACGACCTCGCTTTATGTGACGCACGACCAGGAAGAGGCGTTTTCGATTTCCGATCGCGTCGCGATCATGAATGCCGGCAAGATCATGCAGCTTGACCGGCCGGAAGTGCTCTACCAACGCCCGGCCAACGCCTTTGTCGCCCGCTTCGTCGGCTTCGAAAACCTGATCGCGATGAGCGTCACTGCCCGCGAAGGCGAAATGGTAACAGCTGTGACCCAGTCTGGCGCTACACTTCAGCTGTCGCAGACTGTGTTTGGCGCCATCCCCGATCGCTTCGTTCTGGCAGCCCGGCCGGAAGGGCTTGCCGTCGCCCGAGAAGGGGAGGGGATTCCCGTCACCCTCGGCATCCGCACCTATCTCGGACGCGCCTACCAATATCAATGCGCAACGGCTGAAGGGAACTACCTGGGCAATGGTCCGCTGACGGACCTGATGGAGCCGGGCGCTGCCGCGGTCCTCATTCCCGTTCCCGAACAGTGCTGCATCCTGCCCTCCGACGCCTGAGGAAATCCCATGTCGCTCTCTCCCGCTGAACTCGACGCCGTCCTTGCGCAGGCCGATGCCACACTGCCCCAGGCGCTTGACCGCCTGTTTGCGCTCATCCGCATCCCGAGTGTTTCGACTGATCCGGCTTATGCGCAAGATTGCCGGCGCGCCGCGGAATGGCTGGCGCAGGATCTTACCAATATCGGCTTTGACGCGTCCGTCCGCGACACGATCGGCCATCCGATGGTGGTTGGCCATGCGCGAAAGGAAGAGGGGGCGAATATCCTCTTTTACGGCCACTATGATGTGCAGCCGGTCGATCCGCTGGCGCTCTGGGAAACCGATCCGTTCGAGCCTGTGATGAAGCCGCTCGCCAATGGCGATACGGCGATCGTCGCGCGCGGCGCCTCCGACGACAAGGGGCAGATGATGACCTTTGTCGAGGCCTGCCGCGCCTTCAAGGTGGTGACCGGCGGGCTGCCGGTTGGCATCAGCATTCTCTTCGAGGGCGAAGAGGAGGCGGGCAGCCCAAGCCTTGCACCCTTCATGGAAGAGGCCGCAGCAGAGCTCAAGAGCGACGTCGTCTACGTCTGCGATACCGACATGTGGGACCGCGAGACACCGGCCATCACCACCATGCTGCGCGGCCTCGTCAGCCAGGAAATCGAGATCACCTGCGCCGACCGCGACCTGCATTCCGGCATGTTCGGCAATGCCGCGCGCAATGCGCTGCAGGTGATGGGTGATGTGGTGGCAAGTCTGCGCCGGCCGGACGGCAGCGTGGCGGTCGAAGGATTTTACGACAGCGTCAGCGAACTTTCCGATGAGGTGAGGGCACTCTGGCAGCGGCTGCCGTTCGACGAGAAGGCGTTCCTCGGCGATGTCGGCCTGAAAATCCCGGCAGGGGAGGAAGGGCGCTCGATCCTCGAACAGGTCTGGGCACGACCCAGCTGCGAGATCAACGGCATGACGGGCGGCTATACCGGCGAGGGGTTCAAGACCGTCATTCCCGCCAAGGCCACGGCGAAGATTTCCTTCCGCCTCGTTGCCGGCCAGGACCCGGACAAGATCCGCGACGCGTTTCAGGCGCATGTGCGGGCAAAGGTCCCGGCCGACTGCCAGGTCACCTTCAAAACCTATGGATTGGCACCGGCCATCACCATGCCGCTGGACAGTACGTTTTTACGCGCGACAAGCAGTGCGCTTTCTGCGGAATGGGGACGTGAAACCGCACTCGCCGGAACAGGCGGTTCCATCCCGATCGTTGGTGCCTTCAAGGAAAAGCTCGGCGCCGATACGCTGCTGGTCGGCTTTGCCCGCTTCGACAATCGAGTGCACAGCCCGAACGAGAAATACGACCTGTCGAGCTTCCGCCACGGCATCCGGTCCTGGATCCGCATTCTGGCGGCCCTTTCGGCCTGAGCGAAAAAAAGGACAATCCGGCAGGCGATGACCTGCCGGACATTGTCCAGAGCGCCCGGTTTTAAAACACGACCTTCTGCACCGCGCCCGTCTGGACATTGACAAGCCCCTGCGGCGCATAATCGGAAGGCGCCACCAGCACCCAGCGCCACGGCGCGCAGGTGAGGGTCGCAAAGGCGAGGCGCTCGGGAAAGCCCGGGAACCAGCGCGGGCTGAAGGTCGGCTCATACATCCAGTCGATCTTTTCACCCTCGGCGTACAGCGCCTGCATCTCCTCGTGCAGAACCTCCGGTGCGCGGCAGGTCATCAGGCCAGCCACCTCGTAGCGCACAGTTGCGACCACTTGTCCCTCGCGCACCAGCGCCCATCCGCCGTCATTGTCGGCAATGGCGTTAACGGCCATGGCCATGGCCGCATCGGAGGAGCCGACGCACCAGATATTATGCTTGTCATGCGCCATGGAGCAGGCAAGCGCGGTGTCGGGCGTCTTCGGTCCGCAGCCGATCCAGAACATCTTTGACACGGCAGCCTTGCCGGAGAACCGGTCGATCACCGAGAATTTCGTGATGTTGCGGCTTTCGTCGCGCTGCACCAGCCCGCCTTCGACCGGCAGTTCATAGGTCAAAAACTCGTCGGACCAGTGGAAGGGGCGAAGCACAGCCGCCTGCATCGTCTGGCGGTCCGGCGCGGCAAAAATGGCAAAATCCGCCTCGGTCAATGGCCGGCCGATGTTCACCGTCTTCGTCGCCCACTGCGGCCAGTCGATCTTCGGCACGTCGGGCAGATAGGTCTTGCCCTCTGAAACCTGCCGTCCATCGGCCCAGACCTTTGCGATCTTAAATGTCTCAACATCCGACAGCAACACGATATCGGCATAGCGCCCCGGCGCAATCGACCCCACCCAGGGGGTAAGACGCATGTGGCGGGCCGGATTGATTGTCACACACTGGATGGCGATTTCCGGCGCAAGACCCGACTGGATCGCAAGGCGCACATTGTAATCCGTCGCCCCCATCTTCAGCGTATCGGAGGCGCTTCGGTCGTCGGTGGTAAAGGCAATCTGCGACCAGTCGCCAAGGCCCCTTTCCAGAAGCCCCTTGATCACCTCCGGCAGGCTGTGCGGGCGAAGCTCCATGAACAGCCCATGGGTCAGCTTGTCCCAGAATTCCTCGAAGGTCCAAGCCTCGTGATCGGAGGCAAGGCCGGCAGCGGCAAAGGCATTGATGGTCGGAAGATCCCGGATGCCGGCCGCATGCCCCTCGACCACGCCGCGCTGCTCGAAGGTGGCGCGGATCATGCCCCAGAGGCGGGCGTGCGAGGGATTTTCCGCATTCCAGACGGCCGGCCAGTCCATGACCTCGTCGAGGCCTGCCACCATCAGACTCTCCTTCAGGAAAGCCTTCTGTTCGTCATACCCTAAATAGCCGCCGCCATGTTCATAACCGGTCGGCGGAACAGCCGAGCCGGGGAGGGGGAAGATTTTGAGCGGCGATCCCGCCTCGCGCGCCTTCAGCCAGAACTCCAGCGTCTTTGCCCCATTGACGTTGGAGAACTCGTGGCTGGCCTCGCAGGTCCAGGTATTCCCGCGCGGCAGGACCAGCGCTGCCTCCCATTCCGGCGTCAGATGCGAGCTTTCGATATGCTTGTGCACTTCGCCCAGTCCGGGGACGGCGGAGAGATCCGGCTCATGAACCCTTATCGTCACTGTTCCCGGATAACTGCCGGCCGGACCGACATAGGCGATGCGCCGGCCCTTGATGATGATTTCCTGATCTTCTGCCCAGGTGCGGGTCGCCACATCGAGCAGGCGCCCGACGCGCAGCGCCACATCCGCAGGCTCCTTGCCCAGCGCCACCAGCGTCAACTGCTGGCGGATTGCAACTTCGGTGGCGGAATCGGGATTGATGTCGATGAGGGCGGGGCGCGTCACGGGCCACTCCTTGGAACTGCGAATGATCGGGCTTTGACCGGGCCGGCCGGTCGGCCATACGGACATGGTGCCGCAATGGTGCCACTGGGCTTAAACCCGCTCCCGCCTGATCGCAACCGGCGTTTTCGTTAGTCCTCGTCTTCTCCAGCGCCTTCCAGAAGCGGGCTCAACTCGTCCTTCTGCATCTGGTGGCGGCTGAGCAGGCCCGCATCCTCCAGCATGTCGAGATCGGGCAATTCGCGCAGCGTCGCAAAGCCGAAGGCGGCAAGAAAAGCCGGCGTCGTCACATAGGTATAAGGAGAACCGGGGCCGGTGCTGCGCGGGCCAGACGTGATGAAACCAAGGCGCTTGATATTGGCAATCGTGTCCCTGTTTACCTCGCGGCCGAAAATGCGCGACAACTCGCTGCGCGTGACCGGCTGGAAGTAACCGATCACCATCAGCACCATGGCCTCCTGCTGCGAAAGCTCGGCCGGAAGCTTGACCGGTGCGCCGGAGCTTCGAACCACCTGGGCATAGGCCGGGCGCGTGCGATACTGGAAACCTCCTGCCACTGAGACCAGATCGAAGGGGCGGGTGGCAAGCTCGGCGCGGATATCATCGATGATGAGATCGAGATCACAGTTGCGCCCGACCACCCGCATCAGCACGTCACGCCCAACCGGCTCGGAGGAGGCAAACACGACGGCCTCGACCCGGTTCATCCATTCGCGCCAGCGCGCCGGCGGTGCAAGCCCTAAAAGTTCGGTATCGAGAGGTGCCGGCGGTTTCGGGGTGCGCGCCATGATCAGAGCCCGAAGACGCGAGAATTGGGCCGACCGGACAGCTCCCGGATCGCGCCGAACTCTAAAAGCCGCTCGAACAACCGGCGCGAAGCAAAGCGCGACAGTTTTGCGGTCGCCAGCGAGCCGGAGACGGCATCCTCGCTCAACAGGAGATCGATCGCGTCACCGGCGCCTTTGGCACGAAGTTTCGGCACGACGTCCATGAGGCGTTGCGCCCGCCGGTCGATGTCGCCGGCAAAGCGCACCGCGTCGATGGCAGCATCGGCAAGCGACAGGGTGAGGGCGCGGGTAAAACCGTCCGCGTCCGGAGACAGGCGCTTCTGGCTGCGCTCGGCGCGAAAATAGGCGGACTGGCGCTGCGCCATCATCAGCGGCAGTGCCACCGGCCAGCCCATCATTTCCTTCAACAGCTGATCGGCCACCCACCAGGCCAGAAGCTCATAAGCGGCACCGAGCGCCATGATGCGCGAAACGATCTGCGCCATCGCATGGGGCGGCGAGGCTGTTTCGCGCGCTGCGGCCTCGCCCCAGTGCGGCACCGCCTCAAGCTCATCGAGCCAGCGCAGATCGAGCAGTCCCACCACGCCTTTCAGCGTCTCGGCCTCCAGAAACAGCGGCCGGGCGGCAAGCCGCTTCCAGGCGCCGTACATGTTGCCGGAGGGGCCGGCATCATCGCCCGGACGGCGCAGCACCCAGGCATCGCGCAGTTGCGCCTCCTCTTCGCGCCGCCCCGACAGGCGAACGGCAGCGACCGCACATTTCAAGCCCTGGCGCTGACGCCACGCACCGGCCCAGGCATAATCGGCACGCATCACGCGGTCGAGCGCCAGAAGGGCGCCACCGGCCAGAAAGGCTGCCTCCGCATCGCTTTCGACAGCGGCACGCCGGATTGCCCAGGCAGGGACCTGGAAAACAGGTAGATCAGGCTGACGGGATGGTCGCGCAGGAATCATGGGAGGATCATAACGGCTTTGCGCGCTTAGGAAAGAGCAGGGCCCGCGAACCGCACAGTTCTTCTAGCTGGCATCGCCCTCGCCGCTGTCATCCCGAAGTCGGCGCGAAAGCAGGGGATAGACCACCAGTCCGTCCTCCTCGCCGCGCGGAAACTGCCCGTCACGGTGTCGCCGCTCGGCCGCCTTGTAGCCGGCGGGACTGACACCGATGTAATGCTTGAACATGCGCGAGAAATAGTAGCTATCGCCATACCCCACCTGTTCTGCCGTCTGCTTGACCGAGCGCCCGCCGGCCAGCAATCCCATGGCACGCTCCATGCGCTTGAACTCCTGATACTTGGTCGGCGTCAGCCCCACCTGCCGGCGAAAGATGCGGCGAAAGTAATCCTGGTTATAGGGAATGGAGGCGAGCACCGTGCCGACGATCCCGTCGTCCAGCGGGTCTGCCGCAATGCGGCTTGCCGCCACCATGACGGCGAGCGATAGGGCGTCGGGATTGTCCACCGACGCCTCCTGCTGCTGGCGCCAGCCGATAAAGGCTGCCTCGATATATTCGGTGAGAAACACCATGAACATGTGATGCTGGGCAAGCGTCGTCGAAGACAGCGGAACGCTCTCGCGGTAATGCCGCACCAGGGGTTGCAGCATCGGCCACCGCGGCAGCGCAACCGACCGCTTGAGCTCCATCTGCGAGATCAGATCCATGCGCCCGAACACATCGAGCGTAAAATGCTGGGCAACGCCCGTATAGAGATCGCTCGACACCGCGCGCCCGACAAACTGACGGTTGGCCTCGATCAGCATGGCGCAGCCGGGCTCCATCACCACCCGTTCACCGGCGATCTCATACTCTCCGCCTCCCGTAAGACATATGACAAGATCGTGAACGGAATTCGTCTTGTCGATCCGCCAGCTCGGCGAATGCTGCATCTTGATAGTCGAGCGCGTGAGGTTGAGCGTCAGCGCCTGCACGGGAATGGCAGCAAGCGGACCTTGTTCGTTTTTCTCCATCTTTTTGTCCGGAAGCCTCTATTCTCTTCGGTGTCCATGCGGAAGATAGTAGCGCCCATCGATGGAAAACGCCAGTTTTCATCGCCTGTTCAATGGGAGGAGCGGGGCAAGCGGGGAGGAGAGGACGCGTGATGGCGCCGAATATCCCTTTGCCTCGAGATCAAGATGCAGAATTCGGACTACCCGGAATTCCCTCGACCTGTCGCCGGGACCCCGAGCGCCGCCGCATTTAAGCCGCGGCAGGGACGCCCTGCCCGCCAGCGCGACGGCCGCCACAACATGTATGACATGATGGTGGATGCCACAAACACATGGCCCGTTGGAGGTCGTGCATGAGTGGCGACAACCGCTTTCTCGGGCTCTTCTACCTGTCGCCCTATATCATCGGGCTCCTGGTGTTCACGGCGCTGCCTTTTGCCGCCTCGTTCTATCTGAGCTTTACCGATTACAATCTGATGTCCTCGCCGGTGTTTACCGGGCTCGACAACTACTGGAAGCTGTTTACCGGCGACCGCACCTTTCGCAAGTCGCTATGGGTCACGCTCGTCTACGTGTTCACCACCGTACCGCTGAAGCTCGCCTTTGCGCTCTTCATCGCGGTCATCCTGAACTACAAGCTGAAATTCATCAATTTCTTCCGCACCGCCTTCTACGTGCCCTCAATCCTCGGCGGCTCCATCGCGATTGCCGTGATGTGGCGGTATCTTTTTGCCGATGTCGGCATCGTCAACATGGGGCTGGCAACGCTTGGGTTCGAGCCGGTCAACTGGTTCGGCGATCCCACAAACGCGCTCTTCACCATCACGCTTTTGCGCCTCTGGCAGTTCGGCTCGGCCATGGTGATTTTCCTTGCGGCGCTTCAGAGCATCGACAAGTCGCTCTACGAGGCAGCCTCGATCGATGGCGCGGGCAAGTTCTCAACCTTCTGGCACATCACCATGCCGTTGATCACGCCGGTCATCTTCTTCAACCTGATCATGCAGATGGTCCAGGCCTTCCAGGAGTTCAACGGCCCCTACATCATCACGCAGGGCGGGCCGCTCAAATCCACCTATCTCCTGCCGCTCTACATCTATGAGGAAGCCTTCCGCCGTTTCGACATGGGTTATGCCTCCGCCATTGCCTGGGTGCTCTTCGTCATCATCATGGTGCTCACCCTCATCGCCTTCTGGTCCTCGCGCCATTGGGTCTATTACGCCGGCGACAAGAGGAGCTGATCCGATGGCAAACCATATCCTTTCAGAAAACCTCGCGCTCGATGAGGAAGCAGACCGCATCCTGAAGGCGCAGCGCCGCCGCCAGTTCATCAGCGCCACCCTGCGATACGGCGTGCTGACGCTCGTCGGCCTCGTCATGCTCTATCCGCTGATCTGGCTGATCGGCGCCTCGTTCAAGACCAATTCGGAAATCTTCGCCGGCGCCGGCTTCATCCCGAACGAAGCCACCATTTCCGGCTATGTGCAGGGCTGGCAGACCTCGACGCCCTATACGTTCGGGCGGTTCTTCTGGAACACGTTTCTGATCGTCGTGCCAAAGATGATCGGCACGGTGGTGTCCTGCACGGCGGTCGCCTACGGGTTTGCCCGCTTTGATTTCCCGGGCAAGAAGGTCCTGTTTGCCTCGCTGATTGCCACGCTTTTGCTGCCGAACGTCGTCACCCGCATTCCGCAATATCTGCTGTTTCGTGATCTCGGCTGGCTCGATAGTTTTCTGCCGCTCTGGGTGCCCTCGGCCTTTGCTGGTGATGCCTTCTTCGTCTTCATGCTGGTGCAGTTCCTGCGCGCCATTCCGCGCGACATGGAAGAGGCCGCCCGCGTCGATGGCGCCAACACCTGGCAGGTGCTGCTGTTCATCGTCGTGCCGCTTCTGACGCCGGCGCTGATTTCGGTCTGCCTCTTCCAGTTCATGTGGACGATGAATGATTTTCTGGGTCCCCTGATCTACCTCTCCTCGGTCGACAAGTTCCCGGTGTCGCTCGCCCTCAAGCTCTCCATCGATACCACCGAAGCCTTCGAGTGGAACCGCATCCTCGCCATGTCGGTACTGACCATCATGCCGGCGCTCATCGTGTTCTTCGTGGCGCAGAAATATTTCATCGAAGGCATCTCCGCCGGTGGCGTGAAAGGATAAGACAATGGCTCGCCTGCAGCTTAGAAACCTCGAAAAAGACTATGGCGGCTTCAAAGCCGTCCACGGCATCAACCTGGACGTCGCAGACGGCGAGTTCATGGTTCTGGTCGGCCCCTCCGGCTGCGCCAAATCGACGACGCTGCGCATGATCGCCGGCTTGGAGCGCATCACCGGCGGCGAGATCCGCATCGGCGACAACCTCGTCAACGACAAGGCGCCGGGCGAACGCGGCATCGCCATGGTGTTCCAGAACTATGCGCTCTATCCCCACATGAAGGTGCGCAAGAACCTCTCCTTCGGGCTTCGCCTGAAGCGCCGGCCGGCCGAAGAGATCGAACAGGCAACGCAGGACGTCTCCAACATCCTTGAAATCGGCGACTATCTGGAACGGCTGCCGAAGCAACTATCCGGTGGCCAGGCGCAGCGTGTCGCCGTCGGGCGCGCCCTCATCAAGAAACCGCAGGTCTTTCTGTTCGACGAGCCGTTGTCGAACCTTGACGCCAAGCTGCGTGCCTCCATGCGCGTGCGCATCACCGATCTGCACAAGCAACTGAAGGCCGACGGGTTACAGTCCACTGTCGTTTATGTCACGCATGACCAGACGGAAGCCATGACCATGGGCGACCGCATCTGCGTGATGAAGGAAGGCCGCATCATGCAGGTGGCCGATCCGGTGACGCTTTATAACCGCCCGGCCAATGCCTTCGTGGCCGGCTTCATCGGCAGCCCGGAAATGAACCTCATCGATGCGGAATTGTCCGGCAGCCGTCTGGCGATCGGCACCCAGACCTATGACCTGTCGCCTGAGATCATGGCGCGTCTCAGCCCGAAGACGCCGAAGGGTGTCACGCTTGGCGTGCGCCCGCAGCATTTTGCCGTGGTGGGGCCAGAGGCAGGGAACGCGCTCACGGGCCGCGTCTCGCATGTCGAGTTCATGGGCCACGAGGTCTACCTCTACATCCATGTCGAGGGCCAGCAGATCATCGCGGTCGTCTCCGCCAGCAATTACGACCGCAGCAAGATCAACGGCGATCTCGTGCGCCTTTCGCCGCAGCCCGAGGCCGCTCATCTGTTCGATCGCCAGTCCGGGGAAACCATTTCCCTGGCCGCCATCCAGTAACCACCGTTCGGGGAGGAACGACATGAAACTGACCAAACTTCTTCTGGCCACGGCATTTGCCGCAACCAGTCTTGCGCCACTTGCCCACTCTGCCGATCTGCGCATGTCCTGGTGGGGTGGCGACAGCCGCCACAAGGCAACGCAGGCAGCGCTGAAAGCCTGCGGCGAAAAACATGGCCACACCATTGCGCCGGAATATACCGGCTGGGACGGGCATCTGGAAAAGGTCACCACCCAGATTGCCGGTGGCACCGAAGCCGACATCATGCAGATCAACTGGCCGTGGCTGCCGCTGTTTTCCATCAAGGGCGATGGTTTTGCCGATCTGTCCCAGTTCAAGGACGTGATCGACCTCAGTCAGTGGACGAAGGAAGAATTGGCCGCCGGTTCGATGAACGGCAAGCTGAACGGTCTTCCCGTTTCCACCACCGGCCGCGTCTTCATGTTCAACAAGACAGCTCTCGACAAGGCAGGCGTTGCCATTCCCAAAACCTGGGATGAACTGTTTGCGGCGGCAAAAACGCTGAAGGAAAAGGTCGGGCCGGGCGCTTATCCGATGAATGCGGTGAAGGAAACCGCCGTGCTCTTGATCTCGCTTAACGCCACGCAGGCGACGGGCAAGGATCTTGTCGATCAAAAGACCGGCAAGGTGGCCTGGACCGAGGAAGAGCTGACATCGGCCATCGACTTCTACGGCAAGATGGTGAGCGAAGGCGTCGTGATCTCGCAGAAGGACAACGCCGCCGAGGGCAATCTCAACCTGTTTGAAAGCCCCAAATGGGTCGATGGCCGCATCTCCGGCTCCTATGAGTGGGATTCGACCTATTCCAAATATGCCGACCCGCTGAAGGGCCAGGTGCTGGAACCGGTGGCGCTTCTGAAGAATGCCGATGCCAAGACCGAAGGCGTCTACCGCAAGCCCTCCATGGTGTTTTCGATCTCCAAGCGCTCAAAGAACCCGAAGGCGGCCGCGGAAATCGTCAACTGCCTGCTGAACGAGCCGGAAGGTATCAAGGCGCTCGGCACCTCGCGCGGCCTCCCGGCGAGCAAGGTGGCGGCAAAGACACTGCTGGATGCGGGCGTCATCGAACCGGAACTGGCAGCCGCCAATGCCATCATTCTCGCCGGCACCGGTCCGACCGTGTCTCCGCTGAATGAGCATCCGGAAGTGCGGGCCGTCTTCATCGATACGCTGGAGCAATATGCCTACGGGCAGATGACGTCAGCGGAAGCGGCCGAAGAAATCATCGACGGCGTCAACGACGTCCTGAAGAAGTTCTGACGCATTTGCCGGCCGCACTGCCTTTGCCGCGCGGCCGGCCCTTTCTTCCGGCAGCACTGGATGTGATGAGGACACGACCCATGACCAGCCTTTTGCCGCTCTGCGCCAGCGCGCGGACCGCCAGTTTCAGCCTCGACGCCGGGCGCCAGTTCTTTGTATTGGAGCGTCCGCAGCGCTGGCAACTGGCCGACAGCGACGGAACCGTTCAGGCTGAAGGCTCGACCGCGACGGTGGTGTTCACCATTACCGGACTTATGCCTGCAACAGCCTATCGCCTGATCATCGACGGCGCACGGCTTGACTTTGAAACCGCGCCGGAAAGCACCTTGATCGACATTACGACGCGGGGCGCCTCACCGGAGGCGGATAACAATGCGCCGGCCATCCAGTCTGCCATCGACCAGCTGCCGCCGGGGGGAACCCTGAAAATCCCGTCTGGCACGTTCCGCACAGGCCCGCTTTTCCTCAAGAGCGATATGACGCTTCTTCTGGAAGAGGGCGCCTGTCTGCTCGGTCATCCGGACAGGAGCCTCTATCCGGTGCTTCCCGCTCACCACGGCGACGGGCGTGTGCTTGGCACCTGGGAAGGCGTCGCCGAAGCCTGCTTTGCCAGCCTTATCACCGCCATAGACTGCAGAAATCTTAGGATTACCGGCGCCGGCACCATCGATGGCGGCGGCGATGCCGGTGACTGGTGGACATGGCCGAAGGAGACCCGTGAAGGCGCACGCCGTCCGCGCACGCTGTTTATCTCGAACGGGCGCGAGATCACCCTTTCCGGCATCACCGTGCGCAACTCGCCCTCCTGGACTATCCACCCGGTCTTTTGCGAAAACCTGCTGGCTGCGGATTTGAAAATCGAGAACGACCCGCTGTCGCCCAATACCGACGGCTTCAACCCGGAATGCTGCCGCGATGTCACGCTGACGGGTCTGTCTTTTTCTGTCGGTGACGACTGCATCGCCATCAAGGCCGGCAAGCGGGATCCGAAAGGTGGGCTCGACCAAAGCTGCGAGCGCATCACCATCGAAAATTGCCGCATGGAGCGCGGCCATGGCGGCGTTGTCATCGGCAGTGAAATGAGCGGCGGCGTACGCGACGTCACCGTTCGCCGCTGCATCCTGTCCGAAACCGACCGTGGATTGCGGGTGAAAACCCGGCGCGGGCGCGGCGGAGCGGTGTCCAACATCACGCTGGAGGATTGCGTGATGGACCGGGTCGCCATGCCGCTCGTCATCAACAGCTTCTATTTCTGCGATGCCGACGGGCGTTCGGATTATGTCCAGTCACGCCAGCCGATTCCCGTCGACAATGCAACCCCGCGCATTTCCGGCATCACCATCCGCAATGTCGTGGCCCGAAATGTCGGCGTGGCGGCCGCAGCCTTCTACGGACTGCCGGAGGCGCCGATCACCGGCATTGTCATCGACAATTACCAGGTCACCTACGATCCGGACGCGCGGTCGGACGTGCCGGACATGGCGCTTAATTTCCAGCCGATGCGTCATGGCGCGATCATTGCCGAACATGCCGAATTTACCCGCCGCAGCGGTATCCGCCTTCCTTCCCCCGATCAGAGTATTGCCGTATGACTGCACGCCTCACCGACTATTTCGACGCCTATGCGGCAGACTACGCGCCTTACAAGGGTGGCGCCTGGTGTTACGAGGATGGCTGCCTCTATCGCGGGCTGATTGCGCTGTTCGAGGCGACCGGCGAACAGCGCTGGTTCGATCACCTGAAGCGGCTGATCGACAAGCAGGTCAGCGCCTCGGGTGAACTTGCCGGCTATACGGTCGAAGAATACAATATCGACAACATCCTGCCCGGTCGCGCGCTGGTCACTCTGGCACGCCAGACCGGCGACGAACGGTATCGCAAGGCCGCACATCTCCTGGCGCGCCAGTTCGACACCCATCCGCGCATCGCAGCCGGCCCGCATTGGCACAAGCTCCGCTATCCCCACCAGGTCTGGCTGGATGGGCTTTACATGGCGCTGCCGTTCAAGCTGGACTATGCAGCTCTCGTCCGACGGCCGGCATTGGCCGACGAATCCGTGCAGGAGCTTCTGACGGCGCTCGACCTCACCTTCGATACGGCAAGCGGGCTTTACCGGCACGGCTATGATGAAAGCCGCCTGCAATCCTGGGCCGACAAGGAAACCGGCCTTTCCCCGGCCCATTGGGCGCGCTCCATCGGATGGATGGCGATGGCCATGATCGACATGCTGGACATGCTTGAACCTGCACCAGCAAGAGATGACTTGGCCGCCCGGCTTTCTGCCCTTCTTTCAAAGCTTGAGACGCTGCGCACCGAAGATGGCCGCTGGCTGCAAGTGATCGACCAGCCGGGCCTTGCAGGCAATTATGCGGAAAGCTCGGCCACGGCCATGTTCGCCTATGTTTTTCTGAAGGCTGCACGTCTTCAGCTTACGCAGGCTGACGCAAGCGTTGGCCTGCAGGCACTCGATGCCCTTCAACAATTGTCCCTGCGGCCAAATCAGCAAGGGCGAACGGTGCTGCAGGACATCTGTTGCGTTGCCGGTCTTGGCGGGTTCGACGGCCATTACCGGGATGGCACGCCTGCCTATTACGTGTCGGAAGTCCAGCGCGATGACGATATCAAGGGCGTCGGGCCGTTGATGATGGCCTATGCGGAACAGGTTGTCGGCGCAAAGACGGCTCTTACCAAAGAGACTGCCGTTGCCTGACATGCTATCAAGCCAGCATCTGCCATCTTGATGGCATGTGCTGTTGTCCCTATACTCCTTGGCACAAGGAGATGAAACCATGGTCGAACCCCAGCTATCCGTGCGAAGTGCCAAGGCGCGTGATCTTGCCCATCGGCTGGCCCGGAGGGAAAACCGGTCGATTGCCGATATCGTCGAGCGCGCGCTCGAATCCTATGAAGTGCGCGAGGCGGGCCGTGAACCGGCCCTGCAATTTTATGCGCGACTGGCCGAGACAGGCAGCAGCGACATCGATCTTGACGACATCATCCGCACCGGACGCACGCCGCATGCGGGGCTCGATCTTTGATCTTCATCGATACCAATGTGATATCGGAAACGCTGAAAAAAGCGCCGGCGCCAGCCGTCATCGCCTGGCTGGTGCGCCATGATGCCGAGATCGCCCTGTCGTCGATTGCGATTGCAGAAATTGCTTATGGCATCCAGAAAATCCGGCCGGACGAGCGTGCCGACCGTCTGGAGCAGGGTCTTTCCGATTGGCGCCGCCGATTTGCCGACCGCATCTTCGCCTTCACCGAAGAGGCAGCCCTTGCCTATGGCGATATCATGGGACAAGCAGCCCGAAAGGGCCGCACGATGTCGGCACCCGACGGCATGATTGCCGCTGTCGCAAAAATCCACGGCGGCCGGTTTGCCACCCGCAACACCGGTGACTTCCTGACCACCGGACTTGCCCTCACCAACCCCTGGGACTTCTGAACCGGCTTCAGATGATCCTAAAGCGCGTGGATCTTCACGCCCGGCACCACGGACTGTGCAATCTCGCATAGGTGACGGTGGTGGGTGAGGTAAATCACCTGCCCGAGGCCCGCCATCTGGCCGAACAGCCGAAACACTTCCTCGGCGCGGAATTCGTCGAAGGTTTCCATGATATCGTCGGCCACGAACGGCACCGAGGGCCGAACGGCGGCAAATTCTTCGTAGCCCGCCAGACGCAGCGCCAGATAAAGCTGGTAACGGGTCCCGGTCGACATGGCGTCCGACAGCTTGGACGCACCGTCTCGCGCAACACCGATGAGGATTTCGCGATCCTTGTCCGGTTGCGCGGCAAGGCCGGAATAATCGCCGCGCGTGATCTGGGCAAAGGCCTGCGAGGCCCGCTTCATCATCGAGCTTCGATGCTTTTCCCGGTAAAGCGACAGCGCGCTTTCGGCGGCAAGCGTTCCGGCGCGAAGCCTCAGATACCCGACGGCCAGTTCCTCGATCTGCAGGAGAAGCGTTGTGCGCTCTGCCTCGATCTTGGCCACGGCATCATCGCCGCCCACGGCATCGACCCGGTCTTTGGCGCGGGTGAGGTCGGCAAAGACGATGCGGCTGCGCTCGGCAAGATTGTCGATCCGCCCGGAGACCTCTTCTGCCGCCCGTGCCGTCTCTTCGGCATCGGTTTGCTGCAACAGCTGCTCAGCCTCCGTCACGGTGGCAACCTTCATTTCGGCCAACAACTGCTCGCGAAGCTCCGCCATCCGCCGCTCCATCCGGTCGCGTTCCGCCGCCTGCTCCAGCCGCTGGCTGACTTCGGCAAGGGTATCGACAGAAAAGAAGGACGTAAGCGTCGCCTTCCGCGCCTCGTAGTCTTCGATCTGCCGCTCCAGGTCCTGCAGCTCGTCGCGAGCGGCATGGAGATCAGCCTGCTTGGCGGCTTTCTGCGCGGCATGCCGCTCGGCCTCGGTCACTCGGCGCACCAGCTGATCCGCCTGAGCCAGAACCGGAAGGTCGGATGCGTCCAGATTCGTCTGAAGTGCAAGCTTTGCGACATCGGTTGCAAAGACGCGGCTATCGCGCTCCATCAGATCGATGCGATGGGCAAGCTGGTCGCGCTCCTTAAGGACAGCCGGAAGATCGGCAAGCACATCCAGAATGGCGCGCACGGCCGCCGGCTCCGTCTCCCCGGCAAACCATGTGGCAGACAGTGCCTCGCCCCAAGCCTTCTGCCATGCGCCGTCGCTGCGGCTGGCAGCCTCAAGCACCCTTTGCCGCTCGTTCACATCCTGCTGCAGCTCGACAAGCCGTGCGACAAGATTTGCCTGCTGCTGCACCCTGTCCCGCGCCTTGGCCAGACGGTCCGCCGCCTGATTGACCATCTGACGCAGAGGAGCCTCCTTGTCCGCCGCCCAGCCGAGATCGGCAAGAGCCAGCATCAGTTCGGCCACCTCATCCTGAAGCTCGGCCTCCACCGCCTGCCGACGCAGCTTTGCCTTGTCCAGTGCATCGGCAGCCAGGAGGCACTCCGTGAGCTTGTCGGCAAAGGCTTCGAGCAAAGACAGCAGGCTATAGATATCCGGCTGTTTAACACCGGCGATCAGCCGGGGAGCGGCCTCCTCCACGGTTCGGATCAGGGCCTGCAGATCCCGCTCGGCCGTGCCGGCGCCTGCCGCTTCGCGCGCGAGACTTGCCTGTGCGACCTGCTCTTCCTGGCGAAGCTGGCGCAGTTCGGCAAGTTCGCTCGCATGACCAAGCCGGGTCTCGGCAAGCCGATCATCCAGGACGAGGCGCTCATGGAATGCCTGCGCCGATGGCAGATCCAGCGCCTGAAGATGCGCCTGCCAAGCGGCATCACGGCTCTTGCGGCTTTCTGCCGCCGTCTCGTCGTCAAAAACGTCCCCGCCAGACAGAGCTTTCGACCGGGCTTGAAGTTCGCCAAGCCGGGCGCCCAGTTCGGCACGCCGTTCCGTGTGGCGTTGAAGGCGGCGGTTGATCTCGTCGGCCTCGACGCGCCAACGATCCAGCTGGCGATGACCCGGCAGAATGGTCTCCCGCAGAGCCCCAATATTGTGAATGGGCGGCTGCAGACGTCCCATCATGCGAAGAAGGTCGGCCTCCATCTGCTCGGTGGTGCGGGTCTCGATGGCCAGAAGCGTCTGTTTCTCGCCCTTCTGCAGTCGGGAGACGACAGCTTCCAGCCGGCTGAGCGGCCCGGCTTCCACAGCGGGCAGATCGCCTTGCTGTTGCTGCGCGGTGATCTCCTCAACACCCCGGCGCGCCCGCTCCAGTTCGCGCTCCGCGGTCTCGATCCTTGCCGCAATGCCGGATCGGGCCTCGATCAGGTCCCGCAATTTTGCGCCAAGTGCTGCCGGCAGAACAAGCGCCGAGGCGTCCTTGTGATCCTGCTGGCCAAGTGATTTCAGGATCGCGCCGAGAGCGGCTTCCTGTTCGACAAAGGCCAGGCGGCGCTTGGGCAGATCGTCTTCGGCCGTCAAATACCGGGCGCGGCCGGCCCCCAGAGCCGCGATCGCGCTTGCCGCCGCCAGCACATCCTCATCCACGGCAATCACCGCGATGTCCGCCTGAAGCCGGTCGACCAGCGCCTCAAGCCCGGCCTTTTGCGTCTGCAAGCGCGTTTCGTCGCGCATCAGGTCCGCCAGCAGCGAAGCCCATTCGCGCGGCGGACGTGGCAGATCACCATATGCCGCAAGCTGAGCCTCCAGCCGCGCCAGATCGCGCGCCAGCGGTCTTGCCCGCATCAGCGACGAGAGACGGGCCTGCTCGGCCCGCGCCGAAGACAGCTCGGCCAGCGTCTCCTCATAGGCCTTTTCGGCCTGTGCCTTCGCCGCCACGAGGCCGGCATAGGTGGAGGCATAGGTATCGACCCGGTCGCGCTCGCCCTTCAGCCCCGCCAACTGCTGCTTCATTTCGGAAAGCTGCGTGTTGCGGGCGCGCTTGCGGTGAAACTGATGCGCTTCGTCGGTTGCCGTCGTCAGCACCCGGCTGACATCGGCAAGGCCGGAACTCGCCGAAAACAGCATCTCGCCCAGATCGCCGCGGCTTTCGACAATCGCGGCACCGCCGTCGCGCAGCGAGCGCTCGTCGAGCGAGAACATGGTGCGATAGGCCTCGCGCGTCAGCCCGCCGAGCGCCGATGACAACAGGATTTCATTGACCGGCTGGCCCCGCCCATCAATCAGCGCATTGGTCCGCTGTTTGAGCCGCACGAGTTCATGGTCGCCTCCGTCAAATTCCAGCACGCCGCCCACCTGCATGGCATTATAGGCATGCAGGAAATTGTAGCTGCTGCGCTCAGGGATGCCGAACAGCAGATCGAGATAGCCCGAAAAGGCCGTCGACTTGCCGGCCTCGTTCAGACCATAGACGATATGCAGATCCGGACTGCCGGCGCTCGCCGCACCGAAATCGATCGTATGGTCGGTAAACTTGCCGTAGCGGGTGAGATCGAGCCGACGAAGCCGCATCAGCCTTCCTCAGCCGGGACGGCGGCAAGCCGCGCCAGAAGGTCCTCGCCTCCCTCGCGGATAAGATCTTCCAGAAAGCGCTCGAAGGCTGCCGGGTCACTGCCGGCAAATCGCCGGCTCTCCGGCGGCAGATCGTCCAGAAGCCCCTGCACCATGTCACGCACCTGCGCGCGGTAACCGTGCGCCGGCATCACGTCATCGCGCATCAGTGCGCCAAGCTCATGAACCGGATCGCTCGTCGTCTGTTGCGGGCGCACCGATAGTGCCTGAACGTCCAGCTCCAGTTTTTCGATCCAGGCACGGCCGGTGCGTTCCGCCCGCTGCTCGGCTTCGCTAAGGAGAAGATCGGCATCGCGCCGCATGGCAAAGGAAAGCGGCGTCATTCCGACCAGCCGCAATCGCGCCACCAGATGGTCGGAGCGGGTGCGTAGGCGTTCCTCTTCGACGGCGTGGCCGATGAGGTCGACAAGGCCGCGCCAGTCTTCGGCCGGCGAAACATCCACCGTGACGCGGGCAAACTGCGCAAGGCTCGTCAACCGCTCCTCGACGCTGACCGTTCCGTCATCGCCGACAGTCACCAGCGACACGGTCTTCTCCCCCGCTTCGTTGATGTCGCGGCCCTGCGGCATGCCGGGCATGATGACGGTCCTCGAGCCCGCATGATGCGTGCGCTGATGGATGTGGCCAAGCGCCCAGTAGTCGAAGCCCGAGCCGTGCAGATCGGCAACCGAGCAGGGGGCATAAAGGTCATGGCCGGGGGCACCGGCAAGGCTGGTGTGCATGATGCCGAGATTGACGGCCCCGGATATCGGCGCCTTGTATTTGGGCAACAGGCTTTCCGGCGCCTGCGGCTTTGCAAAGCTGAGGCCGTGGATGGCAACATTCAGCCCGCCGCGCGCAAGCTCGATAGCCTCTGCGCGACCGGAAAACACTTTCACCGACGGCGGCAGCACCAGTTCCTGGGTGATTTTCGACAGGGCGTCATGGTTGCCGCGTATCTTGAAGACGGAAAGGCCGGCCTCATGCAGCCGCTGCATCTGGCTCGCCAGAAAGCGGGCCGTCTTCATCGACGTCTGATCGCCATCATAAAGATCGCCGGCGATGATCAGCGCGTCCACCTGTTCGTCAAGGCAGAGATCGACAATGCGCACCAGCGCCTGTCGTGTCGCATCGCCGACAAGGGTGGCAAGATCGGCGTTTCTGAGCGAGAGCGACCGCAGCGGGCTGTCGAGATGCAGATCGGCGGTGTGAACGAACCTGAAGGCCATGGCCGAGATTTACCGCCCTTGAGGGCCGCGTGCAATGGCGCCGGTCCATTCCAGCCACTCTATCCCCCGCGCAGATACCCCAACATTCATGACAGGCAATTGACATCCGGAGCAAATTCCACAAAGGTCGCGACATTCCGAGGGGAGCATCGAACGATGCTGAGATGGCGCTGAGCCGGACCCTTGAACCTGATCCGGGTCATGCCGGCGTAGGAACGGAAAACGCGCCTGTCCAGCGCCTATTCTCTTCTCCGCTTCACCTGGATCTCCCTGCTGCAAGGTTTGGAGATCGCGATGCCATTGATGAAAACCGCAGCTTTGCGCTGCCCAAGACGGTTTATTGCCCATCGACCTGCCGCTGACACCTGACGGCGATGCATTTCCGGCAGACGGGCTATGCCCTCCTTCTCCTTCTTGGCGCGTGGCAGGCTGTGATCCTCGCCTTTTCGCCGCCGCGCTACATCCTGCCGTCGCCTCTCGCGGTGGCCATGAGCTATGGCCGCCAGCCGCAATTCCTCATGCACCATGCCCTGATCACCGCCGGTGAAATCCTCATCGGTCTTGTCGTCGGCTGCGGGCTTGGCGCGCTGACGGCGCTCTGCGTTGCGGCTTTCCCGAAGACAGGCCGGCTCGTCTGGCCGCTCGTCGTGGTGCTGCAGGCTTTTCCGGTCTTCGTGCTGGCGCCCATTCTCGTCATCTGGCTGGGTTTTGGCATGGCCTCGAAAGTAGCGATGACGGTGATCATCATCTTCTTTCCAGTCGCCTCCGCCTTTGCCGATGGCCTTCGCCGCACCGAACCGGTGCTGATCGATGCCGCCTCGCTGACGCCAGCCAGCCATTTCCAGATCCTGCGCCACATCCGCCTGCCGCTGGCACTTCCAGCCCTTGTCTCGGGACTTCGGGTTGCCGCACCGCTTGCGCCGCTTGGCGCCATTGTCGGCGAATGGGTGGGTGCTGCCGGCGGCCTCGGCTTCGTCATGGTGCAGGCCAATGCCCGCATGCAGACCGACATGCTGTTTGCCGCCATGGTCATCCTTGCCCTGTTTACCGTTCTCCTGCGGCTTGCCGTCGATCGCCTGACGAGGGGCCTTGCGCCCTGGGCCCGGGAAGCAACGGACACATCCCGCCACCCATCCTTTCCACCAAGGAAACTCTCCGCATGAAACGCTTAACAGCAGCGCTCGCCACCGCTCTTGCCCTGACCCTTGCTCCCGCCGCCTCGCAGGCGGCCGACAAGCTGAGCGTGCTCCTCGAATGGTTCGTCAATCCCGATCACGCTCCCATGGTGATTGCCGTAGAGAAGGGCTATTTTGCCGAGGAGGGGCTTGAGGTGGAGCTGATCCCGCCATCGGACCCGTCGGCCGTGCCGCGCCTCGTCTCCACCGCGCAGGCCGATATCGGCATCCACTATCAGCCGAACCTCTATCTCGACCATGCCAACGGCCTGCCACTCGTGCGCTTCGGCACGCTGGTCGAAACGCCGCTGAACACCGTTACCGTGCTGGCCGACGGCCCGATCAAGACGCTGAAGGACCTGAAGGGCAAGAAGGTCGGCTTCTCCGTTTCCGGCTTCGAGGATGCCATGCTGAAGCGCATGCTGGCCTCCGAAGGAGTGGACCTGCAGGAGGTCGAGCTGGTCAACGTCAACTTCTCCCTCTCGCCCTCACTGATCGGCGGACAAGTGGATGCGACGCTTGGCGGCTTCCGAAATTTCGAGCTCACCCAGATGCAGATCGAGGGCCATAAGGGCCGCGCCTTTTTCCCCGAGGAGCATGGGGTGCCGCTCTATGACGAACTGATCTTCGTGACGCGGCCGGAGCTTCTCTCGGACAGCCGCCTGCCGCGCTTCCTGCATGCGGTGGAAAAGGCCGCAGTTTACCTGACGAACCATCCGGACGATGCCTGGCAACTGTTCATCAAGGACTATCCGAACCTTGACGACGCGCTGAACCGGCAGGCCTTTACCGATAGTCTGCCGCGATTTGCCAAGCGCCCGGCAGCCCTCGATCATGCCCGCTACCAACGCTTCGGTGCCTTCATGGCCAAAAGCGGTCTTATTGCAAAGGCGCCGCCGGTCGCAGATCTGGCCGTGGAGCTGAAGTGACGGACATGAGCAGGCTTCCCACAAAAGAAGACGCCGCAGACCTGATCGCGCGCGTGCGCGCTCGGCGCCCCCGCGTGCATTGCCTGATGAACACCGTCGTGCAGAAATTCACCGCCGATGGCATCAGCGCGATCGGCGCCATTCCCTCGATGACGTCGTCGATGGAAGAAATCGCCGATTTTGTCGCCAAGGCCGATGCGCTGACGATCAATCTCGGCACGCTGGATGCGGAACGCAAGAAGGTAATCCGGCTTGCCGTCGATGTCGCAACGACCGGCGGTAAACCCTGGATCCTCGATCCCGTCCATTGCGATTACTCCCCGACGCGGCTTGCCTTTGCCCGCGAACTCATCACGCTCGGCCCGACGATTGTGCGCGGCAACCGGGCGGAGATGGAACTGATCGGGGAGACCGGCGCCAGTCTTCTCATCATGACTGGTCCCGTCGATCATCTGAGCGATGCGGAGAAAAGCGTCCGCGTGGAAAACGGCCATGCCTTCATGGCGGTGGTGACGGGCACCGGCTGCCTTTCCGGCGGCGTGATCGCCGCCTTCATGGCGGTCGAAAAGAATGCGCTGACGGCCGCGACCGCCGCCCTCTGCACAACCGGCGTTTCAGCGGAACTTGCCGCCCCATCTGCGCGAGGTCCCGGCAGTTTCGAGCCGGCATTCCTCGATGCACTGGCAAACCTTGGCCCCGGCGACCTCATTTCCCATGCAAGGATACACCATGAGGCGACTTGATTACCGGCTGAATGCGCTGGTGGATGCCTCGCTTCTCGATGTGGCGGATCTCGCCGTGCTGGCAAAGCTTGCCGCCGACCACGGCGCAACGCTGATCCAGTATCGCGACAAGACCGCCTCGACGCGGGTGATGATCGAGCGCGCCGAGACCATCAAGGCGGCGCTTGGCGCAAGCAGCGTGCCCTTCGTCGTCAACGACCGGGTCGACGTGGCGCTTGCCGCCGGCGCAGACGGCGTGCATCTCGGCGCAGACGACATGGATCCCGTCACAGCGCGCCACCTGCTGGGGCCGGATGCCATTATCGGTGTGACCGTGAAGACACCCGCCGATGCCAAGCGGGCCGGAACGGGGCCTGTCGATTATGCCTGCATCGGCGGCGTGTTCGAAACGCTCTCCAAGGTCAACCCGGATCCGCCGGTAGGCCTTGAGGGCCTGAGGACGCTTCGCGCAACGATCCGGGCGCTCAATCCGGCGCTTCCCGTCGGTGCCATCGCCGGCATCACACTGGAAACGGCTCCCTCCGTCATCGCTGCCGGCGCCGATGGCATTGCTGCCATTTCGGCCCTGTTTCGCGCGCCGGACATCGCCGCTGCCGTGCGCGATTTCCGTACCGTCATCGATAACAGCCTGAAAGGAGAGGGGGCATGACCGCCATAGCGCTGACCATTGCCGGTTCCGACAGCGGCGGCGGCGCCGGGATCCAGGCCGATATCAAGACCTTTTCGGCGCTCGGCACCTATGCCGCAAGCGTCATCACCGCCGTCACCGCGCAGAACACTCGGGGCGTCACGGCCGTCGAGGATATTTCACCCGGCGTTATCGGCGCACAGATGGATGCCGTCTTCAGCGATCTTTCCGTCAACGCCGTCAAGATCGGCATGGTCTCGCGCAGCGAAACCATCGCGGTCATCGCCGACCGGCTTCAGGCCATCCGTGCTCCGATCGTGGTCGACCCGGTGATGGTTGCCACCTCCGGCGATCGCTTGCTGCAGGAAGATGCCATAGCGGCGCTCACCCACCTACTGTTGCCGCTTGCCCATGTGGTGACGCCGAACCTGCCGGAAGCAGCACTTCTGACCAGTCAGCCGATCGCAGAGAACCGGAATGAGATGATCGCGCAGGCCCGCATCGTTCTTGGGTTCGGCGCGCGGGCGGTTCTCATGAAAGGCGGGCACGGGGAGGGAGCGGAAAGCGTCGATTACCTGGTCACGACCGACGAAGTGCTCCCCTTGTCTGCCCCGCGGATCGATACCCGGAACGATCACGGCACCGGCTGCACCCTTGCCGCAGCGGTGACTGCAAACCTTGCAAAGGGACTGCCCCTGGCTGAAGCCGCACGTAAGGCAAAGGCCTATCTGCAGGCCGCACTGGAAGGCGGCCGCGAGCTTGCCATTGGCGGGGGCCGGGGGCCGGTTCACCATTTCCATGGGTGGTGGCAGGCATGACGCAGAGGGCAGGGAAGCGTCGCGTTCAAAGCATGCTGGCAGGCTTCGAGTCCGTTCTTTCGGGTCTGGCTGCCGTGCTGCTTTTTGCGCTGCTTGCCCTCGTGCTTATCAATGTCACGCTCCGCTATGTCTTTCAAAGCGGCTTTATCGGCGCGGAAGATCTCGGCATCTGGCTGCATCTGGCGCTGATTTCGGTCGCCGCCCCGCTGTCTCTTTCGGGCCCGCTTGCCATGCGGTTCGATGTCGGCCTGCGGCTTTTGCCGTCCAAAGGGCGGGCGGTCGCCGAAATGCTGGCGGATGCGGTCAGCGTCGTCGCGGCCCTCACGCTCATCTTCGGTGCTGATGAAACAATCGCCATGCTCGGCGGTATCTCGCCAACGCTTGGGCTTCCGGAATGGCTGCGTTTTGCCCTGATCGGCAGCGGCGGCTTTATGCTGCTTGCGGTTCTCGGCTTGCGACGCCTTGCAGACACCAGAGGATTGCCGCTCCTGGCGTCTCTCGTGCTGGGCGGCGGGCTTTATGGTCTGGCCACCCATATGGATCTCAGCGGAAATTGGCCGCCAAGCGCCTTTCTCGCCCTCATCGCCGGCATCGGCCTCCTTGTCTCGGCACCATTGTCCCATGCATTTCTGGCCGCAGCCTCGCTCAGCCTTGCCTTCGGAAGCAGCCTGCCGGAACCGGCCATCGTCGCCACCGCCGTCAATGGCATGTCGAAATTCCTGCTGCTGGCCATTCCCTTCTTCCTGCTGGCCGGCGGTCTTCTGACCGCCTCCGGGGCTGCCGAGCGCCTCGTGCGCTTTGCCGCAACGCTGGTCGGCCATCGCCGGGCGGGGCTTGCGCAAACGGTGCTGCTGACCAGCGTTATCTTTTCCGGCGCGTCGGGCTCCTCTGTTGCCAACGCCGCCTTCGGCGCCTCCACCTTCCAGCCGCAACTGGTCAAGAACGGTTATCCACCGGCGCAGGCGGGCGCGATCATTGCCGCCTCTTCAGTGCTTGATAACGTCATTCCGCCCTCGATCGCCTTCCTGCTTCTCGCCGCCGCCACCAACCTGTCGGTCGGCTCGCTTCTGGCCGGTGGCTTTGTCGCCGGCGGATTGATGGCCGTGTGCCTGGCCATCGCCATCCACGTCTCGGTCAAGGCCCGGCCGGAAGGACGGCCCGCCTCGGGCAGCGAACGCATCGCCGCCACTCTGTCTGCATTGCCGGCCTTCGGCCTTGGCGTCATCGTGGTCGCCGGCATTCGCTTCGGCGTGGTCACCACGACCGAGGCCGCAGCCCTTGCCGCAGCTTACACGCTGGTCCTTGCACTGGCAGCGCGCCTTTCCATCACCTCGCTCACCGCCGCCTTCCGACAGGCGGCAGCGGAAGCAGGCGCCATCGGGCTGCTGATCGGTTCGGCCGGACCCTTTGCCTTCCTGCTTGCGGTGGATGACGTGGCAGGTCTGATCGCGGACGCCGTCAACGCGTTCGGACATCATCCCGCACTCGTCCTCCTGATGGCAAACCTCGTGCTGCTGGTCGCGGGGCTGGTGCTGGATATCGGCGCGGCGATCCTGCTGCTCGGGCCAATCCTGCTTCCGGTTGCCGTGTCTGCCGGGCTCGATCCCATCCATTTCGGCGTCATCCTGGTGGTGAACCTGATGATCCACGGCCTGACGCCGCCGCTCGGCATTCTGATCTTTGTCGTATCGGGCGTTACCCGCGTGCCGGCCGCGGAGCTTTTTCGCGCAGTGCTACCCTATCTTGCGGCGCTGCTCACCGCACTCTTCATCCTCTCTGTTGCAACACTGATGGTCTGAAAGGTCTAAACCCCATGTCCCAGTTGAAACGCCGCTCCTTTATGGCCGTGACCGCGGGTGCGGCCTTTGCTGCACCGGCCCTTCTGCGACCGGCCGCGGCGCGCACAACGACGATCACCGTCGCCTCGCTTCTCGGCGAAGACAAACCGGAGACAAAAATCTGGCGGCATGTGGCCGAACAGGTGGAGCAGAAACTGCCCGGCCGGTTCCGTTTCAACGTGGTAGCGAACGGGGCGCTCGGCGGCGAAAAGGAAGTGGCGGAGGCGACCCGGCTCGGCTCTGTCCAGGCAAGCCTTTCCACCGTCTCGGCCCTGTCCGGCTGGGTGCCGGAGCTGCAGATTCTCGATCTGCCCTTCCTCTATCGGGATGCCGCCCATCTGCGCCGCGTGGTGACGGGCAGCACCGGCGAGGCGCTTTCGGCAAGGCTTGCGGCGCAGAACTTCATCTCCTGCGGCTTTATCGATTACGGCGCACGCCATCTCCTGACGAAGACCCCCGTCACGCGGCCGGAGCAGCTCAAAGGCCAGCGCATCCGCGTCATCCAGAGCCCGCTCCACACAAAGCTCTGGAGCGCCTATGGCGCCGCCCCAGTCGGCATTCCCATCACCGAGACCTATAATGCACTCTCGACCGGCGTGGTGGATGCCATGGATCTCACCAAATCCGCCTATGCCGGCTTCAAGCTTTATGAAGTCGTCCCCTCGATGACGGAGACCGGCCATATCCGTGCCTCCGGCATCGTGTTCTTTGCGGCAAGCTTCTGGAAGACGCTTTCGCCGGAAGAACAGGCTGTGCTGCAGACGGCAGCCGGTGAGGGTGCACTTTATTTCAACCAGTTGATCGTCGAAGACGAGGCGCGCTCGATGGAAACGGCAAAGGCCCATGGCGGCAAGCTTCTGCAGCCGGAAGCGTTCGAAACCTGGCAGGCCGGCGCAAAAAATGTCTGGCAGGATTTTGCGACGGTGGTCGGCGGCATGGATCGCATCGAAGCAGTCCAGCAGGCCTGACATCGCGCCGCGTCTGGCCCTTCGCTGCGTTTGCCTCTATGAGGGAGCCGAGGACCAGAAGACTGCCGATGACCGACAGCAAGACACCGACGGACAACCCCACCAAGACCGGACCGCATGAAAATGCCGGTGACGAGAGCGACCGGCCGACCCCGCGCATGCTTTCCTGGGCGCGCAATTCCGCCGCCTACCGGCTTTCCAAGCGCATGATGACGCAACGGCAACTCTCGGACGCCATCAGCCGCAAGGCGCGGCAGAAATTCGAAGGCATCAGCGAAGCGCAGGTCAAGGCGCTTGCAGCCTCCGCGGTTGCCTTCGGGCTGGATGTGAAAGCACTGGATGACACCGCCTATGCGGAAATTAGGACCCGATCCTCGGCCCGCGCCGGCAAATCAAAAAAGGCCATTGCCCAGACGCTTGCCCAGAAGGGCGTCGACCGTCAGATCGTCACAGAGGCCCTCTCAGACGCCGACGACCTGCGCGCCGCCGTCATCTACGCCAGACGCCGCGCCTTCGGGCCGTTTCGCCGGATAGACCTCGATGACAAGCAGAAGGCCCGAGAACTTTCCGCCTTCGCCCGCCAGGGTTTTTCCTACGACATCGGCGCGCGGGTGTTTGCGATGGATGTCGATGAGGCCGACGAAATTCTGGGTGGCGATAGCTGGTGAGGTTCAGCGCCATGGTGTGGCAGCCGGCAGCGGCGGCAACCTCGTCCAGGCCCGCACCGCGGAACCGGACGCGTTCGAGGCCTTACACGTGAAGGATGCCTGTGCGCCGTTATATCCTATAAGCGCAAACCGCTCGCGATTTTCGACTTTTGACATAATCTCAAACTCGCCGCCGGTCGCGATAGATGCTCACTGCGATCCAGTAAAACTGGGGAATTTTAGACATTGTTAACCAAACATCCCGCTACGTGGGGGTATGGAAGACTGCTTCATGATTCGAAGCGGCCGTGGAAAATGTTTCGGGAAACGATATAATGAGGGCGGCCTCCTTATATAACGTCGTAGCAGGCGTGCTGGCGTCTACAATCCTTGCGGGTTGCCAGACGGCGGCTGCCGTCAAGACACCGGCCGCACCAGAACTCGTGGCACCGGAAAAGGCGCTGATCATGCCTCCCCCGGGCGGGCTTGCCATGGTGGGCGTGGTGGAGCATGCCTATGGCAACGGCATCGAGCAGACCGTGTTGCTTGCCACATCGTCCTCCGTCATCGGGCAGAATTACCTCAAGATCCGCTACAACGGCGGCAATTCGGGCGAAACCGGCAGCGTTGCCTACCGTCCGATCACCGAGAGCAGCCTTCGCAGCGAGAGGGCGGCGGCCCTTCCCGGCATTCGCCTGACCCCATCCATGAATTTCCTGCGCAATGCCTACGGGCCGATCGGCTATGCGTCCGGCAAAAGCGCCGGCGGCGATACCTGTCTCTTTGGCTGGCAGCAGATCCGTTCGCGCTCGACCGGCAGCGGAATGGGACGCGATTTCGGCATGATCCAGGTGAGGGTGCGGCTTTGCGATCACGCTGCAAGCGAGCGGGAACTGCTCAATTACATGTATGGCTATACCATCACCGGCACGTTCCAGGGGCAGATCTGGAACCCCTATGGCGCGCCTCCGCCAGTATCCGACAGCCTCGCCTATGCTGGACCGCAGGTTCTGCCGCCTGCCGATACGACCCCGGCATACTATTCCTTCGGCTATCGCCCGCAGGCGCCAGCCGCCCTGCGGGCGCCGGTCAGACAGGCGCTTGCACCCGTTGCCAAGGCACCCGATCCGGGTCCGGCCGTGGTTGTCGTTCCAGGCCCCGGCGCAACACTCGCTCCCGTCACCGCCACACCGGCCTCATCGGCGCCGCCTTCCCTGGCGACAACGGCGCCATCATCCCCACTCCTGGTCCCTTCGCCGCAATGCCTTGGTTCCACCCCGGCCCCCAACGGCAGCGCATGCGCCGCCAACGATAAGTGAGGTTGCAGTCCATGAACACCTCATCAGCAAGGGACACCAGGGGCGTGGTCTCCAGCATCGTCTTCTGGGCCTTGATCTCGGTCCTTACCCTCGTCGTCATCACCCTGCCGGTCAGCATGCAGACGCAGCTGGTGCTGAGCCTCACCGTCGTCGTCATGCTCGGCATCCTGAAGGTCACGGCAGCCGGCGGGCGCTGGCGGCTGATCACGCTGGCGCTCGGAACCTCCATCGTGCTGCGCTACGTCTACTGGCGCACCACCGAAACCATTCCGCCTGTCAGCCAGCTCGAAAACTTCATTCCCGGCATCCTGGTCTATCTGGCCGAAATGTACAGCGTGGTCATGCTCGGCCTCAGCCTGTTCATCGTCGCCATGCCGCTGCCGCCGCGGCCGGCACCCGATCTCGACCCGGACTACCTGCCGACGGTCGATGTCTTCGTGCCGAGCTACAACGAGGGGGAGGATCTGCTGTCCAACACGCTTGCGGCTGCAAAAGCGATGGATTATCCGGCGGACAAGCTGCAGATCTGGCTGCTTGACGATGGCAGCACGCAGCAGAAGCAGAATTCGACCGATGTCCGCGAGGCCGAAGTCGCCATTGCCCGGCACCATACCCTTACCGCGCTGTGCGCCGAACTTGGCATCAACTACCTTAGCCGCGAACGCAACGTGCACGCCAAGGCCGGCAACCTCAACAACGGCCTCTTGCATTCGCAAGGGCAGCTGGTTGCCGTATTTGACGCCGACCACGCACCGGCGCGCGACTTCCTGCGGCAAACCGTCGGCTACTTCAACAAGGATCCGAAGCTTTTCCTCGTGCAGACGCCGCATTTCTTCATCAATCCGGATCCGCTCGAGCGCAATCTGCAGACCTTCGAGACGATGCCGAGCGAAAACGAGATGTTCTACGGCATCATCCAGCGCGGGCTGGACAAATGGAATGCCGCCTTTTTCTGCGGCTCGGCGGCCGTGCTGCGGCGCGAGGCGCTGAAGCAGTCGAACGGCTTCAGCGGTCTCAGCATCACCGAAGACTGCGAGACCGCCCTTGCGCTGCACTCCACAGGCTGGAACAGCGTCTATGTCGACAAGCCGCTGATCGCCGGCCTGCAACCGGCCACCTTTGCAAGCTTCATCGGACAACGCAGCCGCTGGGCACAGGGGATGATGCAGATCCTGCGATTCCGCTTTCCGCTTCTGAAGCGCGGCTTATCGCCGGCCCAGCGCCTCTGCTACATGTCGTCGACGCTGTTCTGGCTGTTTCCCTTTACCCGCGTGATCTTTCTCTTTGCGCCCCTGTTCTACATCCTCTTCGACCTGGAAATATTCACGGCCTCCGGCGGCGAGTTTCTGGCCTATACCAGCGCCTATATGGTGGTGAACCTGATGCTGCAGAACTACCTCTATGGTGCGTTTCGCTGGCCCTGGATCTCCGAGCTTTACGAATATATCCAGACGGTCCACCTGCTGCCGGCGGTCATTTCGGTCATGCTCAACCCGACCAAGCCGACGTTCAAGGTGACGGCCAAGGACGAAAATGTCTCCTCCGACCGTCTTTCGGAACTCAGCCGGCCGTTTTTCGTCATCTTCGCCGCTCTCCTGGTCACGCTGGTCATCGCCGGATACCGGATTTATACGGAACCCTATAATGCCGACGTGCTGCTGGTGGTCGGCGGCTGGAACCTGCTCAACCTGATCATCGCCGGCTGCGCGCTTGGCGTCGTGTCCGAGCGCAAGGATCGGGCATCATCGAGACGGTTCAGGGTACGCCGCCGCTGTGAACTGGGCTTCGACGACGCCTGGTATCCCGCCTCCATCGAGGATGTGTCCGTCGGCGGCCTTCGCCTGCAGGCCTTCGGCCGCGACCTGAAGGCATTGCAACAAAATGCGCCCGCGCAGATCCGCTTCCAGCCGCATGGCGGCGCCATGGAGCCGGTGGTGCTGCCCGTCAAGGTGCGCAATATCGAGACGACCAGCGACATCGCCATGCTTGGTTGCCAGTATCAACCCCAGAACGCCAAGGATCGCAGCTCGATTGCCGATCTCCTCTTTGCAAACTCCGCGCAATGGGAAGAATTCCAGCGCGGAAGGCGCCACAATCCGGGTCTCATCCGCGGCACCGTCTGGTTCCTGGGTCTGGCCATGTATCAGATGAGCCGAGGCTTGCTCTACCTCTTCAAGGGTTTGAAGGGGGCTGCGGAATGACCGGGCACCCAAAGCTGCTTTTTGCCGCAATGAACTGCCTTCTGGCGCTGGCTGTACCGGCAGGGGCGCAGACGCCCTTCGACATGTCACCGGAGCGGCCGCCGGCTCCCGCCAGTCCCGTGATCCCGCCATCCCTGCCGGTGCCGGGGGGGGCGGAGACCCGCAAGCCCCCGCTCCCGACGCCGGCTCCTGCTAGAGCGCCTGTGCCACCCGCCTCACAGCCGGCGGTCCAGGCTGTCCAATCGCCGCCCTCGCCAGTCCCGACAGCGCCCGTGTCACCCGCGCCGGCCCCTGCTCAGGCTCCGGCTCCTTCTCCTGTCCAGACCATGCGCCACTACCTCGTGCCGGGCGCAAGTCTGGTTCTCGAGGGCGAATACGCTCGCAAAGGGTGGAGCTTCTACCTGATGGACGCGGAAGCCAATGCGCCGGCCAAATTGCGGATGAGCTTTCGCAATGCTGTTGTCATTGCCCCGGAAGTGTCGGAACTGCAGGTCCTGATCAACGGTCATCCCATTGCGCAGGAGCGGATTGCGGCTGCCGATGCACCCGGCACGCTCCTCCTCGACATTCCGACGGGCGTCCTGCAGGCAGGTGCCAACCGCATCGAGATCATCGCCTCGCAACGTCACCGGACCGACTGCGACATCCGCTCCACCTATGAATTGTGGACGGAAATCGACCCGAAGGAGACCTATCTTTCGTTTGCCAGCGCCTCGATCGCGCCTCTGTCGGTTGCCGAGGCGATCCGTGCCGTGGGCGTCGACGAGACGGGACGCACGCAGTTCAAGATCTGGATGCCAGGCGTTGGCCAGACCAATGCAGCCACCAATGCCATTCGCCTCGTGCAGGGCATCGCCCTGCTTGGCTCGATGCCCAACCAATCCTTCCAGTTTTCCACCGTCGATGATCTGACGCCGGGACCGGGCCAGTTGTTGATCGTCATGGGCACGTGGAGCGAGTTGCACCCGCTCGTTGCCGACCTTCCGGAAACGGCCCGCGCAGCAGCGGTTGCCACAGTCCTGCCCGCCAAGGATGGAAACAACCGCAGACTGCTGATCGCGGGCCCCACCTGGGAAAGTATCGGGCCTGCCATCGAAAGCCTCGTGGCCTCCGTGGACCGACCTCTCAACGTGCCGCGCGATGTCATCGAGACCCAGCGCTGGAGCGCCCCGAACGCTCCAATTCTCGTCGGCGGTGAACAGATTCCGCTGTCGCAGATGGGAGTCGACACTGTCGAGTTCAGCGGACGCCGGCTGCGGACGGGCTTCAACATTGCCGTACCGCCGGACTTTTATGCCAATGCCTATGGCGAGGCGACGCTGCTCATTGATGCAGCCTTCACCGCGGAGGTGAGGCCTGGCAGCCATATCGATGTCTACATCAATGGGAATATCGCGTCGACCTTGCCGATCAAGACGACGAGCGGGGCGATCTTCAACAAGTTGCCCATCAAGGTCCCCCTGCGGCACATCAAGGCCGGGGTCAACGAGATCGTCATCGAGGTCCTGCTCGAGACGGAGGCCGATCTGGCCTGCATGCCCGGGACACCCGCGGGCCAGACTCCGCGTTTTGCACTGTTCGATAGTTCCGAATGGGTGATGCCGAACTTTGCGCGGCTGGGCCAAGTGCCAAACCTTGCCACGTTGACAAGCTTTGGCCGATTCTCCGCTGATGCGACGATACCTGTTCTCCTGTCGATCGATCATCTGGAACCGGACACGCTGGCGGCAGCCGCGACTTTCATCGGCAAGGTCGCCTTGTCGCTCGGACGCCTGCAGCAGGTTGATATGGTGATGGCGGCGCAGGCGCTTGGCGAACGCCCGGCACTCTTTGTCGGAACAATCGGCCAGATACCTCCGAAAGTCCTGTCGCAGCTTGGGGTATCGTCCACCGCTGTCAACACCTGGCGGCCGCAGATCGGAGCGCCCGCCACACAGACGGTCGGCACCCCCGACGCAATGATCAAGTGGCGCCAGCAGGTGAGCGGCGGCGAGATTTCCGAAGGGCTTGCCAGATTACGACACTGGATCGGTCGCCGGTTCGATATTTCGCTGGAATCGCTGAGCCTGCTGCCGGAGCGCGACGAGATTTTCCAGCCTTCACAGAACGATACGCTGCTGGTCGGGCAGGGGCAGAGCCCCGATCGCTCCGCGCGCTGGACCGCTCTCATTGCACCAACGCCTGCAGAGCTCCGAGAAGGGCTGGCGGGGCTGGCACAACAGGACAAATGGCAGGCCCTGAGTGGCCGCATGACATCCTACCGCGCCAAGATAGACGAAATCACCAATCGACCGGCGCACAGTGTCGTCTTTGTCCAGAGCACCACCCCGTCGATTGCCAACTACCGATTGATTGCGGCCAACTGGTTCTCTACTAATATTCTAATTTATGCAGGTCTTGTCGTCGTCGTCTGTGCATTCCTGGGTACTGCGACGATGGTCATGCTTTCCAGAATGGGCCGGCGGCCATGAAAACGTGGTTTTCTCTTCTCTTTGCAGCGCTCTTTATTGCCTATGTGCCACCGGCGCGTGCGCTTGCAACATCGGTCAGCCCAGCCGAATGGAGCCTTTACAAGGCTCACTTTCTCGATCGCGGTGGTCGCATCATCGACAATGGCAATGGCGGCATCAGCCATACCGAAGGGCAGGGCTATGGCTTGCTGCTCTCCTACCTTGCCGGAAATCGCGCTGATTTCGAACTCATCTGGAGCTTTACAAGTGCCGAGATGCTGCTGCGCAACGATGGTCTGGCCGTCTGGAAATGGGACCCGGCCTCCAAACCGCATGTGACGGACGTCAACAACGCGACGGACGGTGACCTGCTGATTGCCTATGCACTGGCCCTTGCAGGTACCACCTGGAACAGGCCGGACTACATTGCCGCTGCAACGCGCATGGCAACGGCAGTGTTGAAGGACGCCGTGGTCGTCTACGGGGGGCGAACGCTTCTGATGCCCGCTTCCACCGGATTTTCGGCCAAGGATCGCGCCGATGGTCCTGTCATCAATCCGTCCTACTGGATCTTCGAAGCCTTTCCGGTGATGAACGTGCTTGCGCCATCAGAGAAATGGCAGAATCTGACGGATAGCGGGCTCGATCTCCTGCAGTCGCTGCAATTCGGGCCGGCGCGGCTGCCCGCCGAATGGGTCAGCCTCAAGCGAAGCCCACAGCCGGCGGCAGGCTTTGCGCCTGAATTTTCCTATAACGCCATCCGTATCCCGCTTTACTTGGCACGCGCCGGCCTGGGCGATGCCGCGTTCCTGCGCCATCTGATGGGCGCGATGGCACCTGTCGACCGTCCCATGGCAACGGTCAACCTCATCACCGGTCAACCGCTCGATCCGTTGGTCGACAATGGATACCGGATTGTCACCAGCCTGCTCGATTGTGTGGTGAATGGCACCCAGGTGCCGGCCGAGTTGCAAAGCTTCCGACCTGAACTGTATTACCCCTCGACGCTTCAGCTTCTTGCGCTTTCATTTCTTCGGGAGGAACACCCGGCATGTCTTTGAAACCGGCGCATCGCTATTGGCCCGTCGTCTTCGTAAGCCTGTGCGTGCTTGGCGCTGGCACCTCATACGCTGCCTCGTCCAGCCAGGGTGGCGACACGGAGCCGTCGCTGGTGCCGGTGGAGCGTCAGGGACGCCTGCGCCTGGCCAAGGAGGCCATGGGTGTCACCACGGGACCGCGTCTCGCACAGGTTCCCGAAGCGCCCGCCGCTGCCCCCCAGTCCGCCCCCGCGCCTGCCGGACGCGTGCAAAGAGATCCGCCGCCGACCGCAACACCGGCCCCGGCGCAAGCGTCTGTGCCACCGTCTCAACCCACGACGAATGCTGCGGCACCGGAGCCGGATCTGAGTGCTTTGCGCTATTTCGCCAGCCGGGGCGATACCGCACGGCTGAAGGTTGAGATCGCCCGGCTGCGCAGCCTTTATCCCGATTGGTCCCCGCCGGACGATCCACTGGCCATCCCGCGCAACGGCGATCCGCAGCTGGAAGCCATGTGGAAGCTTTACGCGGAAGGCCGATATCCGGAGATCCGCCAGGCCATCGCGGAACGGCAGGCGGCAGACCCCAACTGGACGCCGCCGGCGGATCTGCTGAACCGGCTCGCCATGGCCGAGGCGCGCAGTCGTCTCGTCAACGCCTCCAACCTCAAGCAATATGCCACCGTCATCTCCCTTGGCGCGAGCAACCCGAACCTGTTGAACTGCAGTGACGTGGATGTGCTGTGGCGTATCGCAGAGGCCTTTGTGCGCACAGATCGCCCGCAGCGTGGCGTCGACGCCTATAGCTATATTCTCAGGCAGTGCGAAAACCCGCAGGAACGCGTCGCGACCATTCAGAAAGCAGCGGAACTGTTGCCGGCAACAGATCTTCGCGCGCTTCTTTCCCTGGAGAAACCGCTCGCGGACGGCCAGCCGGAATTTGCCGCCCTGCGCGACGATCTGGCCCGCCGCTTCATCGCCGATGCCAACAAGAATAACCGGATGGATGTTGCGCCGGAAGACGTCCAGCGGCTTGAGGCCGTGGCCGAGCGCGACAAGCTCGCCTCGGACAGCCTTCAGCTCGGCTGGCTGTTCCAGCGGCGCGGCGATCTCGTCAATGCCGAAAAATGGTTCCGTGCCTCGCGCGACAAGGAACCGTCGGCCTCGGCCTCGCAGGGACTTGCGCTGGTCCTGATTGCCCGTGGCCTGCCGATGGAGGCCGAAGACATCATGTACCAGTGGCGCGACACGTCCGACGACAGCAAGGCGACCTATCTTGCCGCTGCGGCGAACCTCTTGGCGCTCAACCCGGCGCCGGTGCTGGCCGAACCGGTGCTGCGCCGCATCGCAGTGGAAGTCATTGCCGCCAAATATGTGCCAGCCGCCCAGCAACTGGGGTGGTATGCGCAGACGCTGCGTCAGCCACAGACGGCGATGCAGTGGTTCGAGACCGCCCTGCAATGGAAACCGGATGACGAGCCCTCCGCCTATGGCCTCCTGATCGTGCGGCAAAGCCTGAACGACCGCGCCGGTGTGCTGGCCATCCAGAAGGAATGGGCAGGGCGCTCACAGCGCATCGCCGATGCGGGGGAAAAAAGCCCGCCGCAGACCCCGCCACTTGCTGTCCAAACGCCGCGCCAGGAGGCCACCAAGCCCGCTCCCTTGTCCTTCACCGCGCCGGACCGCGGCGCGCCCGTCGCCGCGCCCCAGCGGATGACCGCCACGACGACAGCAAGAACCGCCACGGCCCGTCGCAGCGCCTGCGCTTCGCGCACCGGCACCGCGTCCCAGCGCGTCGAGGACACCACGCTGACGAATGGCTGGTGCCTGATGGATCTCAACCGTCCGCTGGAAGCGGTGCAGGCCTTTGAGGCCGCACTGAAAAGCCCGTCAGCGGCCATTAGGGAGGATGCAGCCTACGGACAGTCGCTGGCCTATCTGCGCCTCGGCCTGACCGATAACGCTGCCGTTGCCGCCACTAAGGCACCCCAGCGGCCCGCCCGCGCCGCCGAGCTTCAGGTTTCCATTCTCGGCAACCGCGCGCTGTCGGCTTTCCAGGCCGGACGCTATAGGGAAGCCTTGGTCTATCTTGACCAGCGTGCTGCACTGAAAACGGAGACAACCGATCTCATGGTGCTGCGTGCCTATGCCTATCAGGAACTGGGCATTTCGGCAGGAGCGCGGCAGATCTTCGAGGTGCTGGCGGAAACCGGCAACAAGGATGCGCTGCGCGGCGTCGAGGAAATTCGGTCCATGATGAACGACCGGGGTGGCTGATAGTCACCCCAGACGGCAGTTGCCCGTCCGTAATCGTTGATCAAGAGAGAATGGCGCCTGGTTCAGACGCGAAGCCGGCAGCGCGCGCCTGCGCGGCAACCGCTTGAGGCCTTGCAGAGGCTACAGCAGGCTACCCGTTACAAACAGGTAAGCGACACCCACTGCCGCCAGGACGGCAAGACCAATCATGTGATAGTTCGGCGTTGATTTCATACCAGGCCACAACTCATTCGAAATTTAATATTCTACTGCGTCTTATCCAAACATACGTTCATGATAAGTTAGAAAAAATCTATTTTCACAAGATGCACCATGTTGCCAGCATCCAGCAGTTAGGAGAATTCAAATCGACACTTTATGAGTGCGGACGAGTACGCCGTGGCAGGCATTCGCCGCATGTATGGAATAATCACCCCGAAGGTGATGCCCTTATGAAAGTTCAAAGTAATCTGACTGTCAATTAGAAGTTTAGTTGTTTTTCGAAGCGCGAAAATTGTGATCGTCAGACATTATATATTTAAATGTATATAAGCATTGAGCGGATTTAAATTTTTCTTTTCGGAATAGTTTTACGCGTCAGCTCCTAGACGAGCGGCCCCTCGGGGAAAGCCGCGCCGGCAGCGCCCGTCATCATGATCTTTTCCAAGTTCCCGCCGCAGCCGCGGACGGAGGCTCCCTCCGCACCCACCATGGAACCCGGTTGAGGCTTTTGCGTTGAGGGGAACACACGATATTTAAGGAACGATCATGCTGAAGTGGGCTCTTATTTTTCTCGTCATCTCCCTGATTTCCGGCTTCCTCGGTTTTTCCGGTGTATCGGCCGCAACCGCCACGATCGCGCGCGTGCTGTTCTTCATCGCGATCATCGTATTTCTGGTTTTTGTCGTCCTCGCCTTCATGGCAGGCAGCGTTGTCTTATAATCCAGACGCAGGCGTCTCAGGCGCTTGACGGCCCGACAAACGAAAAAAGCCCTGCCAAACGGCAGGGCAAATCTGGGGGAAAAACTCGCACGCCCTTTGGGTTGCGAGCACCTCATACAGACAGAGTTTTGCGGTTCTCGCGAGGGCGACTTGCCCAAAAACGGTACGATCTGCAGAAAAAACGACAGCACCCTTGCCTGTTTTTTGCCAAGTCAGCTTTCCTTGACGGACTGCATGGCGACCGATGTGGAGGTGCTTGCCACGTGCGGCAGGCTTGATATCTTTTCGCCGAGCACCTCCCTGTAACGGCGGATGTTTTGGGTGCGTACTTTCAAAAGATAATCAAAGCGGCCGGCAATCATGTGGCACTCCTCTACCTCCTTGATGCGCCGCACCGCCTGATTGAATTCGCTCAGCGCCTTTTCCCGCGTATCGGACAGCTTGACCTCGGCAAAGGCCACGTGATCGAGACCGAGTTTCTGCGGGTTGATGACAGCGCGGAAGCCGAGAATGTAGCCAGTTTCCATGAGGCGTTTCAGTCGTGCATTGCACGGCGTCTTGGAAAGACCAATGCTGGCCGCGAGATCCGTGACCGAGATGCGGCCGTTTTCGCGTACAGCCTCGATTATCTTCATGTCAAACATATCCAGTTCGTCTTCCAATGGCGAGTTCATGGTATTTTTCTCCAGAAAATTACGCTATTTCTAGCCAAATTCACTTCCATTGGCCATCATTAAAGATCACCTCCCGATCGGGATTCATGTACACTCGGGTAAATGTCAGCCCTCGTGATCGAGATCGTTCCGATGACCTTTCAAGGCGCCTCCTCCGTATCCACCGCAGTCCCGTCCTCCGAACCGTTCGCCGATTTTGCGCCGCCCATCGGTGCGCAGTCGCAGCTGCGGCAAGCCATTACCGCCGCCTATCGCCGTCCGGAGGCCGAATGCCTTCAGCCGCTGCTCTCGGCTGCAAGCCTGCCCGACACGGACAAGCTGAAGATCCGGGAAACGGCGCGTGCGCTGGTCACAGCCCTTCGGGCAAAACATCGCGGCAGCGGCGTCGAGGGGCTGGTGCATGAATATTCGCTCTCCAGCCAGGAGGGCGTGGCGCTGATGTGCCTTGCCGAAGCGCTGCTGCGCATTCCCGATACGGCCACCCGCGACGCACTGATCCGCGACAAGATTTCCGCCGGCGACTGGAAATCCCATATGGGCGGCGGGCGTTCGCTCTTCGTTAATGCCGCCACCTGGGGGCTCGTGGTCACCGGCAAGCTGACGGCGACCGTCAACGATCGCAGCCTGTCTGCGGCGCTCACGCGGCTGATTGCCCGTTGCGGCGAACCGGTCATCCGGCGCGGCGTCGACATGGCCATGCGCATGATGGGGGAGCAGTTCGTCACCGGCGAAACCATTGATGAGGCACTGCGCCGCGCTCGCACGATGGAAGACAGGGGCTTTGGCTATTCCTACGACATGCTCGGAGAGGCGGCCACCACCATGGCCGATGCTGAGCGCTATTATCGGGACTACGAAACCGCCATCCATGCGATTGGAAGGGCGGCTGCCGGTCGCGGCGTCTATGCGGGGCCTGGCATTTCCATCAAGCTGTCGGCGCTCCACCCGCGCTACGCCCGCACGCAAGCCGCACGCGTCATGGATGAGCTTCTGCCGCGTGTGAAGGCGCTGGCGCTTCTCGCCAAGACCTATGATATCGGTCTCAATATCGACGCGGAGGAGGCCGACCGGCTGGAGCTGTCGCTCGATCTTCTGGAAAGCCTCTGCCTGGATGCCGACCTGTCCGGCTGGAACGGTATTGGCTTTGTCGTCCAGGCCTACGGTAAGCGCTGCCCCTTCGTGCTCGATTTCATCATCGATCTGGCCCGTCGCTCCGGCCATCGCATCATGCTGCGTCTCGTCAAGGGCGCCTATTGGGACGCCGAAATAAAGCGCGCCCAGCTGGACGGCCTCAGCGATTTCCCCGTCTATACGCGCAAGGTTCACACCGACGTCTCTTATCTCGCCTGCGCGAAAAAGCTTCTTGACGCGCGCGATGCGGTCTTCCCGCAGTTTGCCACCCACAATGCCCAGACGCTGGCGAGCGTCTATCACATGGCCGGGCCGGAATTTTCCGTTGGGTCCTACGAGTTCCAGTGTCTGCACGGCATGGGTGAGCCGCTGTATGAGGAGGTCGTTGGGCAGGACAAGCTGGCGCGACCGTGCCGCATCTATGCGCCGGTCGGTACGCATGAAACGCTGCTGGCCTATCTCGTGCGCCGCCTTCTGGAAAACGGCGCCAACTCCTCCTTCGTCAACCGCATTGCCGATGAGACGGTCACGGTCGAGGAAATGATAGCCGATCCGGTCGATGCGGTGCGCGCGATGGCAGAGCCCGGCGCGCGTCACGACCGCATCGAGCTTCCCTCCGGCATCTTTGGCAAGGGTCGTCGCAACTCAAAGGGCCTCGATCTGTCGAACGAGACGGTGCTGGCCGATCTGTCCCATACTCTGACGGCAAGCGCCGTCATCCCTTGGACCGCCGTGCCGCTGATTGCCTTCGAGGCGACAGCGGCCGACGCACAGCCGGTGCTGAACCCCGCCGACCATGGCGATACTGTTGGCCACGTCCGGGACGCGACCGAAGACATGGCGCAACAGGCGGTGGCGCTTGCCGCAACGCAGGGCATCTCCTGGGCCGCCACGGCGCCCGGCGAGCGGGCCGCCTGCCTCGAGCGCGCCGCAAACCGGCTGGAGGAGCGCATGCTAGAGCTTCTCGGGCTCATCATGCGGGAGGCTGGAAAATCCGTCTTCAACGCCATCGCCGAAGTGCGCGAAGCGGTGGATTTTCTGCGCTATTACGCCGAGCAGGCCAAGCGCACACTGGGGCCTGCCCATAGGCCGCTTGGGCCCGTCGTCTGCATCAGCCCGTGGAATTTCCCGCTTGCCATCTTCACCGGGCAGGTGGCCGCAGCGCTTGTGGCCGGCAATCCGGTGCTGGCAAAGCCGGCCGAGGAAACGCCCCTCATTGCCGCCGAAGCCGTGCGCATCCTGCATGAGGCGGGCATTCCGGTCACCGCCCTGCAATTGCTGCCGGGCGGCGGACAGATCGGCGCGGCACTTGTCGCAGCCCCGCAGACGGCAGCCGTCATGTTTACCGGTTCGACGGAAGTCGCCCGGCTTATCCAGAAGCAACTGGCCGGACGGCTGTCTTCCTCAGGCAAGCCGATCCCGCTGATTGCCGAGACCGGCGGGCAGAACGCCATGATCGTTGATTCCTCGGCGCTGGCCGAACAGGTGGTCGGCGATGTCATCGCCTCTGCCTTCGATAGCGCCGGCCAGAGATGTTCGGCGCTGCGGGTTCTCTGCCTGCAGGAGGAGGTCGCGGACCGCGTTCTGGTGATGCTGAAGGGCGCGCTTGCCGAATTGTCCATCGGCCGCACCGATCGGTTGAGCATCGATATCGGGCCGGTCATTACACCGGAAGCACAGGAAACCATCGAGGCGCATGTGCACCACATGGCCTCGCTTGGGCGTTCCATTCACCGCGCGGACCTGCCGCAATCGGCCGCCGCCGGGACCTTCGTCGCGCCGACGATCATCGAGCTTTCATCGCTTGGCGAGCTTCAGCGCGAGGTGTTCGGCCCTGTCCTGCATGTCATCCGCTATCGGCGCGCCGATCTCGACCGGCTGATCGATGATATCAATGCCACCGGCTATGGCCTGACCTTTGGCCTCCATACTCGCCTCGACGAAACCATCGCCCATGTGATGAGCCGCATCCGCACCGGCAACCGCTATATCAACCGCAATGTGATCGGCGCCGTTGTCGGCGTTCAGCCGTTTGGCGGGCGCGGCCTGTCCGGCACCGGCCCGAAGGCGGGCGGCCCGCTCTATCTTGGCCGCCTCGTGGACGTGCCGCCAGAGCCGCCGCAGCTCAGTTCGGTTCATCTTGATCCGGCACTCACCGATTTTGCCCGCTACCTGGATGATCGGCAGATGCCGGAGGCGGCGGAACGGGCGCGCACCATCGGCCGCCAGTCGGCACTGGGGCTTGAGCTGCAATTGGCGGGGCCGGTTGGCGAACGAAATCTCTATGCCCTTCATCCCCGCGGCCAGATCCTTCTCGTGGCAGAGAGCTTCCAGGGGCTTCTGACGCAACTTGCCTGCGTGCTCGCGACCGGCAACAGTGCCGTCATCGATACGGCTGCCGGCCTTGGCCCGCAGTTGCAGGCTTTGCCGGCAAGCCTTTCGCCGCGCGTCCGCTTTACCGGCGACTGGGAAACGGCGGGCCCCTTCGCTGGCGCGTTGATCGAAGGGGAGGGCGACACCGTCACCGCCGCACTCACGCGCATCGCCGATCTTGCCGGCCCGCTGGTTCTCGCGCAGGCCGCCTCGCCACAGGATGCCGGGCGTGCCGATGCCTATTGCCTCAACTGGCTGCTGGAAGAGGTCTCCACCTCGATCAACACGGCAGCCGCCGGTGGCAATGCCAGCCTGATGTCGATCGGCTGAGGCTTGCTCCCGGATCACCGGACCGTATGATGCGCCGCCGGTCGGTTTCACCGGCGGTGTCACAGGGTGTTCGAAAGTGCAGGGTTTGAATTACAGGTTCCATGTCGCCCGCGGGCTGGCGGCCGTTCTCATGATGGCCCCGGCGGCCGCTGGGGCTGCCGATTGGCAGCCGGTCGAGCAGGTCAAGACCTATGCCATCTCGGGCACGACGGGGGCCGCGCTCTATGAAGCCATCGGCAAGCGGGCGCCGCAGGCAGGCGGCGGACTTGCCATTGCCCATACCGGCTTCAAGTTGACCTGGACGCGCACCTACGAGCCGCAGGGATCAGCCTGTGCGATCACGGTCGCAAAGCCCAGGCTCATCATCACCTACACGCTGCCCAAACCCTCAGGCCGGCTTGCGCCGGATGTGGCGGCCAGTTGGACTCGCTTCATCTCCGGTGTCGAAAAGCATGAACGGGTTCATGGAACCTTTATCAAGGACCTCGTCCAGCAGATCCAGGATTTCAGCCTCGGCCTTCGTGTCGAGAACGACCCGGACTGCCAGAAAATCCGCCAGGTGCTGACGGCCCGTCTCGGCGAGCTTTCGAAGGCGGAGCGGGCAAAGAATGTCGAGTTCGACCGGGTGGAGCTGAACCCCGGCGGCAATGTCCACCAGCTGATCCTGTCGCTGGTCAACGGACCCTAATATCCTGCGCTGCCGCCTCAAACCGAAAAGGCCCGCCGAACAATCCGGCGGGCCTTCCGATGAGACGCATGCGGTCTCTTTCCTTGGGAGGAAACCTATTCGGCGGGCTGAAGGCTTGCCGGAACCGACGGCTCCGCCGGCAGGCGCCCGGCCATGGCTTCGGCAAGCTTTGCCGTATCCAGTTCGTTCTCCCAACGGGCAACGACGATGGTTGCCACCGCATTGCCGACGAAATTGGTGAGCGCCCGGCATTCCGACATGAAGCGGTCGATGCCGAGGATCAGCGCCATGCCGGCAACCGGAACGGCAGGGACGACCGAAAGCGTGGCGGCAAGCGTGATGAAGCCTGCACCGGTGATGCCGGCCGCACCCTTCGAACTGAGCATGGCGACGAGCAGCAGCAGGATCTGGTCGCCGAAGGACAGATGAATGTCCGTCGCCTGGGCGATGAACAGGGCCGCCAGCGTCATGTAGATGTTGGTGCCGTCGAGGTTGAACGAGTAGCCGGTCGGAATGACGAGGCCGACGACCGAGCGCTTGCAGCCGGCGCGTTCCATTTTCTGCATCAGGCCGGGAAGTGCGGCTTCCGACGAGGACGTGCCGAGAACCAGCAGCAGCTCTTCCTTGATGTAGCGGATCAGGGCGAGGATCGAGAAGCCGTTATAGCGGGCAACCGCACCCAGAACGATGAAGACGAAGAGGAACGAGGTCAGGTAGAAGGTGCCGATCAGGAAGGCGAGATTGGCAATCGAGCCGATACCGTATTTGCCGATGGTAAAGGCCATGGCGCCGAAGGCACCGAGGGGTGCCGCCTTCATCAGGATCGCCACCAGCTTGAAGATCGGAGCGGTTACGGCGTGCAGGAAATCGGTGACCGGCTTGGCGCGATCGCCGACCATGGCGAGCGAAATGCCGAACAGAACCGAGAAGAAAAGCACCTGCAGGATATCGCCCTGCGCGAAGGCGCCGACGATGGTTTCCGGGATGATGTTCATCAGGAAGCCGACGACCGAGGTCTCATGCGCCTTGGTCGCATAGGTCGAAACGGCCTTGGCATCGAGCGAGGCCGGATCGATGTGCATGCCGGAGCCGGGCTGCACCACATTGGCGACCAGCATGCCGACGGCAAGCGCCAGTGTCGAGAAGATGAGGAAGTAGAGCATGGCCTTGCCGGCCACGCGCCCGACCTTCTTGAGGTCCGACATGCCGGCAATGCCGGTTGCGACCGTCAGGAAGATCACCGGGGCAATGATCATCTTGACGAGGCGAATGAAGGCGTCTCCCAGCGGCTTCAGCGCAGCGCCGAATTCCGGGTAAAAGTGCCCGAGCGTGATGCCGGCGGCAATGGCCACCAGAACCTGCACATACAGCTGCCGGTACAGGGGAATTTTGCCGCGCGAAGTCGCAGCATCATGAGTCATGTCCATGCGATAGATCCTCCATCGCGCCCCAACCACTATGGCTCTCCCGGGGCGATATTTTTGACGATATTCAACGATAGCAAGGGCCGTGCCACTCTCCTGTCAGCATGCAACCAGCTGAAGTTAAAGAGCAATTTTCTCTGCCCCCTAAACCCGCACTGGAGAATGTGCGGTATTTCGCACGCACCGCCTTGTTGTCCGGGCGGATTTATGCACAAATCGGCTGATGGAACCTGCACTCTCCGAAACTCAGGATCGCGCGCCACGGCCTCGGGTGGCACGCCGGCCGTGGCTGATCTTCACGGCGCTCGCGACGGCCTGTCTTGCTGTCGCGCTGTCTTTGGTCCACCACCATGTCAGCGGCTCCGTGATTGCGGATCTGCAGCGGCAGGGCAGGGTGGATGCGGGCTTGAAGGTGGCATTGCTGCGCGCGGTGCTGGAGCGTCCACGCTCGCTGCCCCTGATCCTGGCGCAGGACCGGGATGTTGAGGAGGCGCTGTCTGCCCCCGCACCGGCGCGGCTCGATGCGCTGAACCGCAAGCTGGAAGCCCTGATCACCGACACGAACGCCTCGGTTCTTTATGTCATCAATCACAACGGCCGCGCCATTGCCTCCAGCAACTGGCGCGAACCTTCAAGTTTCGTCGGCAGCGATTATGCTTTTCGCGCCTATTTCTCCCGCGCGATCACCGATGGCGCAGCAGAGCATTTCGCACTCGGCAGCGTCAGCAACAGGCCGGGCCTTTATATCTCCCAAAGGGTCGGCCCGGCGGATAATCCGCTTGGCGTGGTGGTGGTGAAGGCGGAGTTCGATCAGTTGGAGGAAGACTGGCGAAATGCGGTGCGCCCCTCTTTCGTCACCGACCCCAATGGTGTTGTGCTGATCACCAGCATTGCCTCCTGGCGCTTCATGACACTTGCCCCCTTGCCGGCGCCGAAACTGAAAGCGCTGCATGAAAGCCTGCAGTTCGGCGATACGCCGCTTCTGCCCTTGCCGGTCAACGTGCTGGACGCGCCGGACGAGGATACGAGGCTTATCGAGACGGTGCTGCCGGGAGAACGGCAGGCCCTTTATCTTGAAGTGGCTGTGCCGGTCGGTTCCACCGCCTGGCGGCTGCATTACCTGTCGCCGGTGGAGCCAGCGCTGTCTGCCGCCGTCCGGCAGGCGCAACTGTCCGTGCTCCTCATCCTCGTTCCCTTGCTGGCGCTGGCGGCGCTCTGGATATGGCGGCGACAGGCCACGCTTGCGCGCATTGCCATGGAGCAGGCGGCGCGCACGGAACTGGAGCGCAGGGTCCGCGAGCGCACGGCCGACCTCACCCGCGCCCGCGACCGGCTGGAAGCCGAAATCACCGATCACCGTGTCACGGAGGCACGGCTCCAGGGCGTGCAGCAGGAACTGGTGCAGGCAAACCGGCTGGCCATTCTTGGCCAGGTCGCTGCAGGCGTGGCGCATGAAATCAACCAGCCTGTCGCGACCATCCGTGCCTATGCCGACAATGCGCGCACCTTTTTGTCCCGCAGCCAGCTCGCACCGGCCGAAGAAAACCTGAACGAGATCGCAAGCCTGACCGAAAGGATCGGCACCATTACCGAGGATCTGAAGGCGCTGGCGCGCAAAGGCCGTTCCGCGGCCGAACCGGTCAGCCTGAAGGACGTGTTGAACGGCGCCGTGATGCTCCTCAAAACCCGCTTTTCCGGTCGCCTCGATCTCCTGAAGATCACGATGCCGCGGGAGGATCTGCGTGTGCTCGGTAACCAGCTGCGGCTGGAGCAGGTGATGATCAACCTTTTGCAGAACGCACTTGAAGCCATCGAGCAGCATCCGGAAGGGCTGGTGCATGTCGACGTGGACGAGGGGCCGACCACGGTGCTGATCCATGTCGTGGATACGGGGCCAGGCATTGCGCCGGCCATTCTCGATCAGCTTTTCTCGCCCTTCAACACGTCGAAGGAAGGCGGTCTCGGCCTCGGCCTCGTGATTGCCAAGGATATCGTCAGCGACTATGGCGGTCACATCCGCGTCGACAGCAGCTCTGAAGGCACCCGTTTCACGATCGAACTGAAAAGAGCAGAGCCATGAGCCGTCCGCTTCCCGTCATTCTTATAGACGACGACCGCGACCTGTTGCGCGCCACGGCCCAGACACTCGATCTCGCCGGCTTTTCCGTCTCGGCTTTCTCGTCTGCCGGTGAGGCCTTGCCGATGATTTCGGCGGATTTTGCCGGCGTCGTCATCTCGGATATCCGCATGCCGCGCATCGACGGGCTGGAACTGTTTGCGCGGGTGCAGGCCATCGATTCCGATATTCCCGTCGTGCTGGTAACCGGCCATGGCGATATCCCGATGGCAGTCGGCGCCATCAAGGACGGCGCCTATGACTTCATCGCAAAGCCCTATGCAGCCGACAGGTTGGTTCAATGTGTTGAGCGGGCCGGCGAAAAGCGGGCCTTGATCCTAGAAAACCGGAGCTTGCGCGAGGTGCGATCGGGCGATGACGACGGCCTGCCGCTGATCGGCCAGACGCCGGTCATGCAGCGCCTGCGCCACACGCTGCGCCAGATCGCCGATACGGATGTGGATGTGCTGCTGACTGGCGAAACCGGCACCGGCAAGGAGGTGGTGGCAAGCCTGCTGCACCGCTGGAGCCGGCGGGCAGCGGGAAATTTCGTCGCGCTGAACTGCGGCGCCCTGCCGGAACAGATCATGGAAAGCGAGTTGTTCGGCCATGAGCAGGGGGCCTTCACTGGCGCGCAGAAGCGCCGCGTCGGGCGCATCGAGCACTCGAGCGGTGGCACGCTGTTTCTCGATGAAATCGAAAGCATGCCGACGGGCACGCAGGTGCAGATGCTGCGCGTGCTGGAAATGCGCGAAGTCACTCCGCTTGGCACCAACGAAGTCCGCCCGGTGGATTTGCGCGTCGTTGCCGCGGCCAAGGTGGATCTCGGCGATCCAGCCGAGCGGCGGGATTTTCGCGAAGACCTGTATTATCGGCTGAACGTCGTGACGCTGTCCATTCCGCCGCTTCGCGAGCGCCGGGCCGACGTGCCGCTTCTGTTCCGCTATTTTACGCAGCGTGCTGCCAATCGCTTCTCGCGGGCGCTGCCTGCGTTGACGCCTGCCGTTTCACACCATCTGGCGAGCCATGACTGGCCGGGCAATGTGCGTGAACTGACCCATTATGCCGAGCGTTTCGTGCTGGGGCTCGAACCATCGCTGGAAGCGGCAACGCCCGGTGACGCGCCGCGCATCATCGACAGCGGGCAATCCCTGCCCGACCGGCTGGCCCGTCTGGAAGCGGAGATCATCCGCGAAACGCTCGCCAAGAACGGCGGGGATGTGCGCCTGACGCTGGAAGCCCTCGGCATTCCGCGCAAGACATTCTACGACAAGCTGCAGCGCCACGGCATCGTGCGGGGCGAATTTTCCGGCCGTGTCTGAAAAATCTTGGGCTGTCAGGGCTCGGCAATCAGCTGGCGGATGCGGGTGGCCATGGCCTCCATGGCAAAAGGCTTGGTCATCACATGCATGCCAGGCTCCAGATTGTTCTGGTTGAGCACGGCATTTTCCGCATAGCCGGTGATGAACAGGATTTTCAGCCCCGGACGCCGCGCCCGCGCCGCATCGGCAAGCTGACGCCCGTTGATGCCGTTCGGCAGCCCGACATCGGTCACCATCAGGTCGATGCGATCGCTGGCTTCGAGGAAGGGCAGGGCGCTTGCGGCATCCTCGGCTTCCAGCGCGCGGTAGCCCAGTTCCTCCAGCACCTCGACGATGAGAACGCGCACCAGCGGCTCGTCATCCACCACAAGAACAGTCTCGCCAGCACCCTGCACCATGCCGTTTGCGGCAGCGGGCAGGGGTTCTGCAGGCGCTTCCTGTCCGGCGTGGCGCGGCAGGTAGAGAAGGACTTCAGTGCCCGCGCCGGGGGCTGTCACGATCACGGCCCGTCCCCCCGATTGGCGGGCAAAACCGTAGATCATCGAAAGGCCAAGACCGGTGCCCTGGCCAATCGGTTTGGTGGTGAAGAACGGATCGAAAGCGCGGCTTGCCACATCAGGCGTCATGCCTGTTCCCGTATCGCGCACCGAAAGCACCACGTAATCGCCGGGGCTCAGGTTCCTTTCGGCCGCAAGATCGTCGGAATACGGTTGCTTGAAGGTGCGGATGGTCAGGCGCCCGCCATTCACCATCGCGTCGCGCGCGTTGATGGCAAGGTTCAACAACGCGTTTTCCAGCTGGCCCGGATCGACAAGAACCGACCATAGTTCAGGATCGAGCGAGGTCTCGATGGAAATTTCCGGACCGACCGAGCGACGGATCAGTTCCTCCATGCCAAGCACCAGGGCGTTAGCGTCAGTGGTGCGCGGATCGAGCGTCTGGCGACGGGAAAAGGCCAGCAGACGGTGGGTGAGGGCGGCTGCCCGCTTCGTTGCCCCTTGCGCGGCACCGACATATTTTTCGGCGTCCGCAATACGCCCCTGTCCGAGCCTGAGGTTGATCAGCTCGAGGCTGCCGCTGATGCCGGCGAGAATATTGTTGAAATCATGCGCGAGCCCGCCAGTTAGCTGGCCGACGGCTTCCATCTTCTGCGCCTGGCGCAAGGCCTCCTCGGAGGCCGCAAGCGCGGCTGCAGCTTTCTTTTCCGCCGTAATGTCGCGACCGCTGCCATAAATCAGCGCGCCGTCAGCCGCCGCAACCCAGGAAATCCAGCGATAACCGCCATTCGAGCAGCGGTAGCGGTTTTCAAACGGGGGGAATGTGCCGGACAGGTTCCGCGCGAACGTGGCCTTTGTGGCGGCGACGTCCTCGGCGACGATGAAGTCCAGAACGGAGCGATTGAGCATCTCGTCCTCCCGCCAGCCGAGGATCTTGGTGACGGCGGGATTGACGGCGCGAAACCTGCCCATCTGGTCGATGACGACGTTGATATCCTGCGTGTTGCGCCAGATCTGGTCGCGTTCGCGTGTGCGCTGCTCAACTTCGGCTTCAAGCGAACTTGCGAGCTGCTGCAGCGCCTGTTCGGCCTTGATGCGTTCGATGGCGGTGTGGGCGCGTGAGGCGACCTCCCGGATGAAATCGATGTCATCCTCGGCCCAGGTGCGAACCTTGGCACAGTTGACGAAGAAGGCCGCAACGATCTCGTTCTTTTCCACGACGCCGACATTGACAAAGGAGCGGGCACTGCGGGCAATCAGCGCGTCTGCAGCTGCGCTCACGCGCGGATCGAGCGTGACATCCGAGACCGCAACCACCTTGTCACGCAGCACGTCTGCGACAAGATCGGGAAGCGGGCGAAGATCCATATCGGCGCGGATATCGACAACACCCCGGGCATTCCAGGCCTGCAGGATGGTAAAGGCGGTAAGGTCCGGTGCGACCATGCCGTAACCCACACGGTCGGCCTCCAGCGTTTCACCGAGGATGCGGGACGCTGAAAGAGCAATCGCGTCGACATTCCACAACGACTGGATCTCCCGCGTGAGACGCACCAGAGCATCGCGCCGCGAATCGGATCGGCGACGTTCGGTCACATCGCTTGCCGCGCCGAACCATTCGGTGATCTCGCCCTTTGCATCGAGAACCGGCACGGCACGGGAAAAGACCCAGCCGATCGACCGGTCGGCCTTGCGGATACGATGCTCCATCTGGAAAGGCCGCTTGGTGCGGATCGCCCGTCCGATGGCAGCCCCGATCGGCGGTTGGTCTTCGGCGGGCAAATAATCCTCGATCCAGCGAGAACTGGGGCGGTCGAGATTTTCCAGAAATCCCCGTCCATCGAGCTGGCGCATCTCGATCCAGTCCGGGCTGACGCGGAAAATCGCATCGGATGTTGCAAGCGTCAGCGCCCGGAACTGCTCCTCGCTTTCGCGCAGCCGTCTCTGGCTAAGAACCATCTGCGTCGTTTCCACCACGATAGCGATGACGCCGGCGGGTTTGCCGCTTTCGTCCATGACAGGCGAATAATCGAGGTTCATCCACACCGGCTCGGGCACGCCATTGCGCACGAGCGTCAGTTCCTGGTCGCGGTAGTGCAGCGTCGAGCCGGAAAGACCAACTCGCATCACATTATCGTTGAAATCTGCAATTTCTGCCCAGCCTTCGCGCACCTTGGAGCCGAGAAGCTGCGGGTGGCGATTGCCTGCAAAGACCGAATAGGCGTCGTTATAGATCATAATGCCGTCTTCGCCCCATAACAGCACGATGGGGACGGACGAGCCAAGAAGCATGCTGGTGACGGATTTCAGGCTCTGGGGCCATTCCTCCAGGGGGCCGAGACGGGTCTTTGACCAGTCGAAGGCGCGAATAAGCGCACCCAGCTGGCCACCGCCAACGGGGAAGGGGATATTGGCCGTTACCGTTCCGTCCGCTGCCATGCGCCATCCATGCTTTTGCCACTGACGCCACGGCGACGACTGTCATGGCCGGTCATCCATTGGCGATTGCGCGAACCATTTAGCGTCAACAGAGGCACTCTATCAATCACTTCTACACAACGTCTTCCTACTTTAGTGCGCCATCTTGAGCCATGGCGCCGGCACGAGGCTGGGCGGAAAGGCACCGCGTCTTTCGCCCTCCACAAACCGTTCGATAAAGGCCAGCGCGTGTTCCAGCCCGTTCATCGTATAGGGTTTTTCAATCGCGCCCAGCGCACCGGCAAAATCCTCCGGAATGCGCTTCAGGTTGCCGGTCATGAAGACGTAAGGCACACCCTTTTCGCGCAGGTGATAGCCGACCTCGATGCCACTCGGCCCATCGAGAAGCTGGATATCGACAAAGGCGAAGTCCAGCGCCTGATGATCGGCAAGCACCTTTGCCTCTTCGCTCGACATGGCCTGACCGATGACCGCATGGCCCGCCGCCTGCAGCTCGCTTTCCAGCTCCAGCGCCAGCAGTGCCTCGTCTTCCACGATCAGTATATTCACGATGTCTTGCCCTCCCCATGGCTGTCTACCGGCAGAAGCACATCCACCACCGTCTCACTTCCATTGATTTCGCGCGTGATCGTCGCGCCGACCTGCCTCGCACAGGTCTCAAGGATCATCCGGCTAAAATCCTGCTCTTCGCCGCCTGCATCCCGCGCAACGGCCGTATCGCGCATCTCGATATGAAATTGGCCATTCAGCCGTTCCACGCAAAGGTGAAGCTTGCCGCCACCGTCGCCGAGGCCCCGGCGCACCGCGTCCGCCACCAGTTCGTGGAGAATAAACGCCAGCGGGGAGGCCTTGGCGGCCGGAATGAGGACCGGTGACAGGTTGAACGTCAGCTCGATATCATCGCGCCGCACGGCGCCAATCATGTCGGTTGCCAGATCGCGGGCGAAGTCTGCCCCGTCGAAATGCTCCACATCGGCGGTGGTAAACAGTTTCCTCTGCACGGTGCTCAGTGCCTCGACCCGGCCAAGCACCGAGTGCAGGGTTCTGCGAACCGTATCATCCCGGGTGAGGCGCGCCTGCAGCTTCAGGATCGAGGCAATGGTCAGCAGGTTGTTTTTGACGCGGTGGTCCACTTCGTGAACCAGAAGCGTCTTTGCCTCAAGCGCATCCCTCAGATCCTTCGTGCGCCGGGCCACTTCCTCTTCGGCAAGACTGCGGGCCGCGGCAAGCTCCGACTGCCTTTCCTTCATCCGGGTGAAATCCAGCTGCGAGGCAAAGAAATAGATCACGTCGCCCGCCTGGCTGCGCACCGGGCTGAGGAACAGCGCATTCCAGAAGGGCGTGCCATCCTTGCGATAGTTCAGAACGTCGACGGCAAGGCTCCGTTCGTCCTCGACGGCCGCCCTGATCTGCGCAACCACGGCCTTGTCTGTTTGCGGCCCCTGCAGCAGTCGGCAATTGCGACCGATCAGTTCTTCGCGCGCATAGCCGGTCAGCGTCGAAAAAGCGGCATTGGAAAAGATGATCGGATTGTCCGCCTGCCGCGGATCGGTAATGATCATCGGCATGCGGGTCGCCTTGAAGGCGGCGGCAAAGGGATCGTCGGAACGATGTTCCGCAAGCAGGCGCTCACCTGCTTCCTCTGCGTCTTTGATGGAACGGTCACTGACAGTCATGGGCGACGATTTCACTCCATTCCAAGCGAAGGAGCCAAACGGGGTTGCCCCCGCTTGGTTCCTTTGATGGGTTGAAAAACCGACCCGGAAGAGCAGCCTCAGGCGGCGGCGCGAATGAGCGCAAGCCCCTCCTGCAGCAGGGCAAGTGCGGCTTCCTCACTCTCAGCTTCCACGTAGCACCGCATTTCCGGCGCATTGCCGGAGGGGCGCAAGTGGATGATGCGGCCATCCTCGAGCGTGACGCGCAAACCATCCACATCGCTCACCGAACGCACGCCGCCCAACGGCTTCAGGAACAGCGCCAGATTATCCGGCGAGGCGCGCAGACGTGCCATCAGGGCAGCGCTCGTCTCGACAGGAAAGTTTTCCAGCCGGTCGGCGGCGGCAACCGGGAGCCGGAAGTCCCCCGCCAGAGCCGAAAGAGATTTGCCTAGGCTCTTGGCAAGATAAAGCGTTGCCAGCACCGGCAGGAAACTGTCGCGTGTCGGAAGCGCCGTCAGCGCCTTCCCGTTCTTGTCGAAGCTAGAGGCCGTCAGCAGCCCGCCATTGGCTTCAAAACCCATGACCGCCGTCTCACCGGCATCCAACGCCTGCTGCATGCCCTCGATCACGAAGGGCGAGCCGACGCGGGTGCGGATGACGCGGAAATCTCCGGTCGCCTCGATGCCCGAATTGGAGGTAACCGGCGTTACCACGACCTTTGCGCCGAGAAATCCGGCTGCAATCAGGCCAAGCAGATCGCCGCGCAGCGGCAGGCCCGTCTCATCGGTCACCAGCGGCCGGTCACCGTCACCATCGGCGGAAACCACGGCATCGAGCGCATGTTCGGCAGTCCAGGCCTTGAAGAGAGCGATCGAATCTTCGGAGACCGCCTCCGTATCGACCGGAATGAAGTGATCCGACCGGCCGAGGGCCAGGACTTTGGCGCCATAAAATTCAAGGATCGAGACAAGCCAATCGCGCGCCACCGTGCTGTGCTGATAGACACCGATGGTAAGACCAGCCAAGGCACCGGCCGGCAGGATATGTTCATTGCGGGCGCGAAACATCGCCTCGGCCTCGGCCGCTTCGCTCGGCGCCGTCCCCGGCGTCAGCTCCAGGTTTTTGTCCGCCATCTGCTCGGCGAGCGCCGTGATGGCCAGTTCGTCCCGTTTGTCGATCTCGCCATCGGGCCGGTAGAACTTGATGCCGTTGCGATCGGCGGGAATATGCGATCCGGTGATCATCAAGGAGGCGGCGCCATGCGTCATCGCATAAAGCGCAAGCGCCGGCGTCGGGATGGCGCCGCAATCGATCGGTGCAAGCCCCGCGCGCTTAAGCGCGCCGATGCAGGTTGCCATGATATCGGGCGAGGAGGGGCGAAAATCGCCGGCCACGAAAATCCGCGCGCCGGGCTTTGCCTTGCCGCTTTCCAGCAGATACTGCGCATAGGCCGTTGCATAGAGCGCCGATGCGCGCCCTTCCAGTTCCGTCACAAGGCCGCGCAGGCCGCTGGTTCCAAACTTCATCATCGTTCCTTCCATGAAGGGCCGCGATCCTTGTCGGGAAAGGAGCGCGCCCAAGGTCTTGGGGCATATTGGCGGGAAAGGGGCTAAACGCATCCTCTGGCGGGCAGAGCGTCCGGCGAGGCCGTCAGGCTGCTTTGGATGTTTGCTCCGAAAGTGTCTGAAAGCAGTCCCTCAGTTCATAGATAGCGCAAAGGATATGGTAAAAGGAACTGGCCGGAGCAGGCTCCTCGACAAACTGACCATCGGCGCTCAGTTTGTCGCGCCAGAGGCCGGGGAGGGGCACCTTCAGGAAAACATCGAGCGCTGCGCAAGCCGCAAGCACCGAGGCGAGATACCGCTCCCGCTCGGCGCCGCTCGAAAGAACCGCAAGCTTTGCCGCGCTCTTGATCCATTCCGTCTGCGGCCACAGCCGCGCCAACGGATCGGCGACGGAAAAATCATCGTTCAAGGCCATGATTGCCACCTTGCGGGTGGCACAGATGCCGTACTGCTCGCCGATCTCGAACAGCCGACGCGCCTTGGCAAGGGCGCCCGTGTCGCCGCGCCGTTCTGCCCAGCGCGCCAGAAGCCAGGCCCATTCGAACTGGTGGCCGGGCTCCATGATGCGGCCTTTCGCGCCCTCGAACGGGGCCCATTCGCCATTGAAGAATTCCCGCAACCCGCCGCTTGTCGCATCGATGAAGCGGCGCATGCAAAGCCCGGCAATTTCATCCGAGAGCGCGCGCCAGGCGGCTTCGTCAAAGCCCGCCTGTGCCTCGCAGGCAAGGCTTGCCTCAAAGAGGTGCATATGCGGATTGGAGCATAAGGGCAGGCGGCGCGGAACGGCCTCTTCAAAGCCCGCTTCCGCATGTGCATAGCCGGCCTTCAGCCGGGCAAGCATCTGAGAGGCGCGCTGCGCCATCGCAGTTGTCGTGTCCGGAAATGCCTTGGCCGTGTAGACGAAGGAGAGGATCGCAAACGCCTGGTTATAGAGATCAAAGCTGTCGTCGGTCATCTCCCCCTCGGCGGTGGCAAGGGCGCCGTAGAAGCCATTCTCCAGCAGGTAGACACGATCAAAGAACTTAAGGCCCTGCTCAGTCGGCGTCTGCCAGTCCCCATCCCAGCCCCGGCAACCGGCCTCGGCAAAACAATAAACCTGGCGTGGCTGGACGCGGGAGCGGCGTGGAACGCTTGTCGCCAGACCGGAAAGATCGATGGTTTCGACAAACCCTCCTGCCTCTCCCTGAAAACCTTTCGCACGCCAGAGCGGCAGGGCCTCCGCATGCAGCCAGTGTTCGAGTTTATCCTGGGCCTGGGTAAGTTCTTCGAGCATGGCGCTTGTCATATCCACAAATGCAGGGGCGACAGGATGTTCCGCAGAGCAAAACACTGTTCGATCCATTGGCAAATCAACCCGGTAGGGGTCACGAACTCATAGGCATGAAGCATATTTCTTTCTTATGACCATGGGAAGACTTGATGTTGCATCGCAACGCAACTGCTGCGACGCTGGTTAAAGCCAATCAACTGCCATGGGCGCAGCGCCCGGATAAATCCGATAAAAAATTTGCCAAAGGTGCTTGTGTAATAAAATCGCCTCGTCTATACGGGCGCCACTGGTCACGGAGTGTAGCGCAGTCTGGTAGCGCACCACGTTCGGGACGTGGGGGTCGAGTGTTCGAATCACTCCACTCCGACCAGTCGAAAAGCCCGCATTTGCGGGCTTTTTTCGTTTTGGGTGAATTTCGCCTTGTGAGTTCCTCATGACGAAACGGTAGCCTCAGGGGCCAAAATGGCCCTGTTTTGGTCATCGCTCTCACCAGATGCAAATCCATGACTCCTGGAGGCGACCAATGTTGAGACTCAATTGAGCGACCGACAACAACCACGACAGGGGCCATTCGGCGAATGTGTCGCAAAAGGCTGAATTGCGCAACATTGATGCCCAGGGGCGCGAGCACCCCATTGTAATGGGAAGACACCCGTCTTCCAGCTTTCCGCAAGGCAATGCAATGACAAGCTTCCCGTGACATGGTTGCGGGTACATACCCCCAACTGGCGAGATGCAAGTGGTTTGACCGGGGTCGACCCTCATTGACTGATGAGAAGGCTGGCAGCAGACCGGATTACCGGAAACTGTTCACCACCTCAAAGCTGGGACACTGGCCACTGCAAGTCGCACTTTATCTTTGAACGCACCCAGCTACACGTTAAAGCCACATAACTCCGCTTATGGAACCATCACACCCTAATCCGTCGTCAGCGATCGCCAAATCTGGCGATTGATGGTGATGATTTCTGGGTCAAGTGAGGCTCTGGAGGGTGAATATCCGTGGCGATCCTCGGCAACGTGATCATGACCTCGTTCGCTATGAACGTCTCCAAGGGCGGCTTTTGTTCAATGCCCTTGGCGAGATCTATAGGTTGACGCACGAGCGTGATGGCGGTTGCTGACGCGGCAGCAGACTGTTTCCTTTGCCATTGATGGAGCGGTGAGCTGCCTTGCCTGCGGAACCTAGTTCCGCGAACCTTATCCGTACCGCACACTCCTCGCCATCATTGCCGTCACGCCTGGGATGCGCTCAGTTGCGGAATGTCTCAGGCTAACGGTTTGCCCCGAGACAGAAAACGAGTTGGGTCGCATGTCCGCCCCCTCCAAGCTTCGCGCGCAAATTCGCGTTGCTCATTTCCGCGGAACAAACGCATCCACGCAAAAGCAGCCAAATTTCAAAGCCGGCTGGATATTGCGGTCATATGCGCAAACCCGGAAAAACCTGCCCTCTGCAACCACCAATTTAGTACATCAATTTAATGGATTAAATTGACGCCCGGGGGGCCTTTGTTAGATTATGGTGACGGAAAAGTCAGGGACAGACATGACGCCATTTTCTCTGCCGCATCTGGGAATTTTCGATTTTCTGGCTTTCAGGACGCTGACGCACCGCGTCGCTGATAACAACGGCCGCAAAGATGTAGCACATATTTTCCAGAACAATTCAAACAACGGTGAAGAACGTCCTCAGATTTATATTCGGATTTTCTTTCCACTCTTTTGAACCCCATTAGTTTCGGCGAGCGATGTTTGAAAGGATATCCGATGTCGCGAATTGGCCAGCATTCCGCCACTCGATCATTTCCGCGAACGCACATAGCACATATGCGCTGTTGCTGCCTCATCAATGCAAGAGGTTGAAAATAATCGAAAAAAATCCAAAGACAGAGGTTTCGTCATGGAAAAGAGTATTGTGGAGTTTGGAGGCTTGCCCGTCGGGATAGCCATCAACGAAGGCAGTGTATTTCGCTTTATCGCCGTGAAATTTCATGTCATCGACCTGGATAATCAGAGGTTTTCAAGTCTCGGCGATCTGCGCAGAGCCATATTGCGTCACGTCGGTGACAACAGCCAGCTGGCGGCTTTACGCCCGGCTGGCTAGAATATCTCACCTCTTTATATTCGAAAAACTTCTTGGTCAGGCCGTTTAGCCTGACCTTTTGCTTTTGCGGGTGTCCATCATCACTCATTCATGACGATGAACGCAGGGTGGCGATCCACCTATGTCCTTTATCATCTCACTGCATAAAATTACATCGAAATGCTGGATTGTTTTGCCTGAACTTGCCCAAAATGTCGGCACTATTTTTCCCTTTAGCAGTTGAAAAGAAACATGCCTTCTTCGAAACCGGACCGTGATCCTGCGATGCTCTGAACGTGACGGAAGTCGCAATGAACGCTTCCGCAAGCTAACTCGCTAGGGACACACAATGAGCAAGAAAATCGGAAACACCTTCTCCTGGACCCGTCGTGCAAGCCTCGCCGCCATGATTGCAGGTGCGATTGCAGGCCTCAGCGTTCCAGCTGCCCATGCCGCCGACAAGACCATCAAGGTCGGCATCATCAGCGGTGAAGACGAAGACGTCTGGCGGGCCGTAACGGCCGAGGCCGCGAAGAAGGGCCTCACCATCAAGACCGTTGTCTTCAACGACTACACCCAGCCCAACGAGGCCCTGGAACGCGGCGATATCGACGCCAATGCCTTCCAGCACAAGCCTTACCTCGACAACCAGATAAAGCAGCATGGTTATCACATTGTTTCTGTCGGCTACACCGGCGTCTGGCCGATCGGCCTGTACTCGAAGAAGCACAAAGGCCTAGCCGACCTTCCGAAGGGCGCTCAGGTTGGCGTACCGAACGACCCGTCCAACGAAGGCCGCGCACTGCGCGTGCTGCAGAACGAAGGCCTGATCAAGCTGAAGGACGGCACGGGCATCCTGGCGACGATTGCCGACATCACCGAGAACCCCAAGGGCCTCAAGATCAAGGAACTGGACGCCGGCGTCGTTGGCCGCGCCATCGATGATCTGGATGCCGCCGTCGTCAACACGGACTGGGCACTGAAGGCAGGTCTCAGCCCGGCACAGCGTATCGCGCAGGAGCCGATCAAGGACAACCCCTACCGCAACTTCATTGCCGTCAAGCAGGGTAGTGAAAACGAGGAATGGGTGAAGACGCTCGTATCGTCCTACCAGAATGACGCCGTGAAGGCCGTCTTCGAGAAGGTCTACAAGGGCACCGGCCTGATCGCCTACTGAGGCCTGACAGAGATTGATTCTTTTGCGGCGGCGGGCAATACCCGCCGCCTTTCGCTATTTGGAGAAAATGGTCATGAACAGCCATTCTGCCGTGGACATCACTCAGTCCCAAGCACTTGGCCTCGATGAGGTGGTGCGGCTGGCCGATGTGCGGCGCCGCTTCAACCAGACCGTCGCGCTGGATGGAATTTCGCTCACCGTTCGCAAGGGGGAGATCCTTGGCATCATCGGACGCAGCGGCGCGGGCAAATCCACACTCATCCGTTGCCTGAACGGACTGGAACGCCCCGATAGCGGCGAAATCATTATTGAGGGAACACGGATTGACCACCTGGCCGAGCGACAACTGCAGCCGCTTCGCCGTCGCATCGGCATGATCTTCCAGCACTTCAACCTGCTTTCGAGCAAGACGGTGGAGGCAAATGTTGCGCTTCCCCTGAAGATCGAAGGCTCGCCCAAGGCGGAACGTCTTGCGCGTGCGCGTGAACTTCTGGATCTGGTGGGCTTGTCCGACAAGGCTAAAGCCTATCCGGCGCAATTGTCTGGCGGGCAGAAGCAACGCGTCGGCATTGCCCGTGCGCTTGCGGCGCGCCCTGCGCTGCTGCTTTCCGACGAGGCAACCTCGGCGCTTGATCCGGAGACGACCCGGTCCATCCTTGCTCTCTTGAAGGAGATCAACCGCAAGCTTGGCCTCACCATCGTTCTGATCACCCATGAAATGGACGTGGTGCGAACGATTGCCGACCGTGTGGCGGTGATCAATGCCGGGCAAATCGTCGAGGAAGGCGATGTGCGGTCTGTCTTCGCAGCCCCCCGGCAGGAGATCACCAAAAGCCTCCTGTCCGGCAACAGGCCCCATCTGCCGGAACACCTGCAGTCGCGGCTCGGCTCTTCTGGCAACAGCATTGTGGCGAGCATCGATCTGCTCGGCCCCTACGGACAGCAGCAGTTCTTTGCAGACCTGTCCGAAACATTGGCCCATGGCGGCTCGCTTGTGCAGGGCGCCCTTGACCATATCCAAGGCGAACCGGTTGCGCGCTTCTTCATCACCATTCCGGCAGAGCAGCAGGCGGTCGTTGAACGTCTGCGCGCAAAACTTGACGCTGCCGGCGCTCACCTGGAGGTTCTGGGCCATGTCTGACATCATGATCGAGCTGTTGATCGGCGCCATCTGGGAAACTCTGCTGATGACAGTGGCTTCCGGTCTCATATCACTTTTGGCCGGCCTTCCTCTCGGTCTGGCGCTAGTTGCCACCGCGAAGGGCGGCCTTGCGGAAAATCTGTGGGTCAACAGATTGCTCGGGGCCGTCATCAACGCCTTCCGCTCCGTCCCCTTCATCATCCTGCTGGTCGCGCTTATTCCGGTGACGCGCTTCATCGTCGGCACTGCACTTGGCACCTGGGCCGCGATCGTGCCGCTCGCAATTGCCGCAACACCCTATTATGCCCGCATTGCCGAGGTGTCGCTCCGGGAAGTGGACAAAGGGCTGATCGAGGCTGTTCGCGCCATGGGCGGCAATCGCTGGACAATCATCAGCGAGGTCCTCATCCCGGAGGCTCTGCCGGGCATCGTCGCCGGCTTCACCGTCACGCTCGTAACTCTGATCGGGGCGTCTGCCATGGCCGGTGCGATTGGCGCAGGCGGGCTGGGTGATCTTGCGATCCGCTACGGCTATCAGCGTTTTGAAACCGGTGTCATGATCGCAGTTGTGATCGTGCTGATCATCCTGGTCTGCGGCATCCAGTGGATCGGTGATCGCCTCGTTGCACAGCTGGAACGCCGACAGGCGCACGGTTAAGCGTTACAAGCCTGTGGAGCCTTGGTGCTCCGCAGGCTTCTCGCACCTTCTGCGACACTGGTCGCCGCGCAGAACCGTCGATGCGTGCCTCGGCCCCCGGCCTTGTCGAAGACATGAAGCGTCAGCGAAGTCAGAGTAAAGCGGCAAAAAAAGATTGAAGGTCTTGGCCCAAAACTCTGTTGGCCGCTTATATCAAAATGGCCAAGCAGCGCTTCATCAGATCGGCAGGGCAAACCGATGCCGGTCGCCCAGGTGAACGCCTCTTCGACATAGTGGGTGACGATCGCGATGGCGGCATCCTGCGCCATTCCGCCCGACAACTGCCGGGGATTGATTGGCTTGGCGAATCCGAAGAAACCGACGTGTGCGAGGTCGTGACGAAGCTTCCCATACTTCTGCCTGAGCGTGAATTATGACGAAACGCAAAGGTGGATCAAATTCGAACGTTAATCCAACCGTCGCCCGCCAGTGCGCGGAATGAATGAATGGGAATCCATGCTCGCATCTCTGGGCGGAAAACTCTTCAGAAGTCTACTTAGTCTATAGATTATAATTCCTTATTTAACCGCAGCGATGGGCGTACGGTTTGTCCTCGACGATCCGACTATTCAGGGGCTTATCCGCAATGGCATCGAACGCTTTTTCCAAAACCATTTTCAAACTCGCGAGTGGACTTTTTTTGACGCTAGGCCTTGCGGGCGCTTCTTGGGCGCAGGGCGCTCCCGATCTCTCCGGCGTCACCGTAACGGTTGGGACGCCGAACAAAACCGGGCTCCATCGCCAACTCTTGGCATCCGGGGAAGCGAACGGCACACCCTATAAAATCGAATGGGCCGACTTCGACTCCACTCCGCCTCTGGTCGAAGCGCTGCGCGCCGGCCACGTCGATATTGCCGCCGGCGGCGATACTGGTGTTCTCACCGCAATCGCCAATGGTGCCAAGATCACGATCCTTGCGGGTTTGGTGGAGCGCAAGGAGGGCGGAAGTGCGATTTTGGTGCGGGCTGACTCGCCGCTGAAGACTGTCGCGGACTTGAAGGGCAAGAAAGTCGCTTTGCCGCATTTCACCAAGCAGCACTACCAGTTTGCCAAAGCTCTCGATGACGCTGGCCTTGCCTGGGACAAAAATCTCATTCTGAACCTCAACACAACCGACGGCCTCTCTGCCTTGGTCAATGGTCAGGTCGATGCGTTTGTGGTCTGGGACCCCAATACCGCCATCGCTCAGAAGCAGCACGGCGCTGTGATCCTTCAGAACTTGGCGAAAGTGGTCGATACGCCGAGCGTCCTCTACGCTCCAACATCAGGTTATACGGACCCTCTCAAGCGTGCAGCACTCGAAGACCTGACGCGGCGCATCATCCGGGCACAGGCCTGGGTCAACAATCATCCCAAGGAGTGGTCTGAACAGGTGGCGAAACTCTCGCAGATTTCCCTGGATGCAGCCGAGCTGCAAGCGAGTCGCTCCTCGGTAGCATTCATCCCTGCGACGACGGGTGAAGCGGTTGCTGGCTGGCAGAAAGAGGTCTCGTTTTTCTACAAGGGCGGCCAGTTCCGCAAGGAATTTGACGTGAAGGATATCGTCGCCAAGGACTTCGATGTCATCGTCTACAGCGAAAACAAAAAGCTGGCGAAGACAAACTAATGGCATCGACCGCGACACAATTGCCGGTGCGCACGACGTCCATGTCCGCGCGACCGGAGCTAGTGGAAGCCTACAGCCTCCAGCGTATCGTGCCGGGGCGTGGCAAATCCTTGGTCATCCCGTGGGGAGCCCGAAAGGGCCTGGGACCCGTCTTCCTTGCCCTCTTATGGTGGTACACCACAACCACAGGCGCGATATCGGAAGACTTTCTTCCCGGGCCAGCCGCTCTATGGAGCGCTTTGCAGGAGCTCTATACGTCAGGCGATCTTGGTGAGGCATTGCGGCTATCGCTTAAGCGTGCATCGATCGGGTTTGGATTTGGATTTGTGACGGGCGTGGGTCTTGCATTGATATCCGGCCTGCTTCGCATCGGTGAAGATCTGGTCGATGCTCCGATGCAAATGATGAGGACCTTGCCATGGGCGGGCCTGGTTCCGCTTCTCATCATCTGGCTTGGCATCGACGAGACGCCGAAGATCACCCTCGTAGCCTTCGCGGTCTGCTTTCCACTTTACGTCAACACCTTTGCGGGGATCCGGAATGTCGATCGCAACCTTATCGAGGCTGCAAAGACACTCCAATTCAGCCGCACGGCCATGATTTTTGAGGTTGTATTGCCGGGTGCTCTCCCTGGTCTACTCGTCGGCCTACGCTACGCCCTCGGCTCTGCCTGGCTTGCGCTGGTGTTCGCCGAAACCGTCAATGCTCAGGGCGGCGTCGGCTATTTAATTACGCACGCCCGCGAGGTCTATCGCGTCGATATCATCATTCTGTGCCTCTTGATCTACGCGCTTCTGGGGCTGAGCGCCGATCTGATTGTGAGACTTCTGGAAAGAGTCCTGCTGGCTTGGCGTCAGGGCTTTGAAGGGGAATAGGATGGCGGACGCCCGAACAGCTGTGGCAGTGAAGGTCAAAGGTCTTACTCGTCGCTTCGGGGACCGGACGGTCATCGCCAACCTTGACTTGGAAATACGCCGCGGCGAGTTCGTTGCACTTCTCGGCGCGAGCGGATGCGGCAAAAGCACGCTTCTTCGCATCCTCGCAGATCTCGATCACGACCTGGAGGGAGACGTTCTCGTTTCTCCTCATCGTGGCGTGGCGTTTCAGTCCCCTCGCCTATTTCCCTGGAAGAGGGTCTGGCGGAACGTCGTTGCCGGAACGGAAAACCGGCGCGACAGGGCAAGGGCGCAGCCGGCGTGCCGCTACTCGATGAGGACTATCTGATCCTGTCGACCATTCATTCGGCCAAGGGGCAGGAATGGCGCGCGGTCTTCATACTCAACGTCGTCGACGGCTGCATGCCCTCAGATCTTGGAACCGGCACGACACAGGAACTCGAGGAAGAGCGCCGGCTGCTCTATGTCGCCATGACCCGCGCCCGAGACAGTCTTTCGTTGATAACCCCGCAGCGTTTTTTTACCCACGGGCAGAACGCTCAAGGGGATCGGCACATTTATGCAGCAAGGACGCGGTTCATTCCGGCAACGCTGCTGCAATTCTTCGAGACGACGACCTGGCCGAAGGTCTCGGCAGTTGCATCTGAGCGCAGCGCCCAGCAGATCCGCATGGATGTCGGCGCACGGATGCGGGCCATGTGGAAATAGGGAGGGGATCGAATGTGCAATCTCTACAATGTGACCACCACCCGTGACGCGGTTCTGCAGTTCACGAAAGCTTTTAGAGATCGCGCTGGCTGGAACGAAGCGAGCTTCGATGTCTATCCAGGCTATCAGGCACCCGTTGTCCGGGTGGGTGACGACGGAAACCGAGAGATTGCTCGCGCCACCTGGGGCATGCCGTCGCCACCACCCTATCTGAAGAACTACGATCCCGGCGTCACCAATATCCGCAATGTAGGTTCCCCGCATTGGCGTCGCTGGCTTGGAACCACAAGCCGATGCGTCGTGCCGTTCGCCTCCTTTACAGAGCCTGATCCGGCGAGCAAGGTGGAAGGCGGACGTGTGCCGAATGCCTGGTTTGCCGGCAATGAAGACCGGCCGCTGATGTTCTTTGCGGGCTTCTGGACGCCATGGAAGGGGGTACGCAAAGTCAGGGACGGCGAGCAGGAATACGAACTGTTCGGGTTTCTGACCACGTCGCCGAACGAGATCGTCTCGCCCCATCCATGAAAAGGTTATGCCGGCCATTCTCACGACGCCGGAGGAAGTCGATATCTGGCTGACCGCCCCTTGGGACGAGGCCCGGCATCTGCAACGCCCCCTTGCTGCCAATATGCTGGTGATCGTGCCGCCCCAGCCAAAGGGCACTGCAGATGATGAAGGTCTGTTGCTGTGATCATCGGCCACCGCCGCTACCAACACGACCAAGCGCCCCAACGCGACGCGCCGACTTGGCCGCGCCACTTCGTGAGCCGAACCGATGGATAGCGCACCTATGCGCAAAATCATCCATGTCGATATGGATGCCTTTTATGCCTCGGTCGAGCAGCGCGACAATCCCGACTTGCGCGGACGACCACTGGCCGTCGGCGGATCCGCCGCACGCGGTGTCGTGGCGGCGGCAAGCTATGAGGCGCGAGCCTTCGGCGTGCATTCGGCTATGCCGTCGGTGACGGCGAAGCGCAAATGCCCTGATCTGATTTTCGTGCCCCCGCGCTTCGAGGTTTATCGGCAGGTATCGCAGCAGATCCGGGAGATCTTTGCGGACTATACACCGCTGATCGAGCCGCTTTCACTCGACGAGGCTTATCTCGATGTGACCGAGAACCTGAAGGCCATGGAGATCGCAACCGAGATTGCATTGGAGATCAGAGCGAAGATCAAGGCCGTCACTGGCCTCAACGCATCGGCCGGTATTTCCTACAACAAATCCCTGGCCAAGATGGCGAGCGACCTGAACAAGCCGAACGGCCAGGCGGTCATCACGCCGAAGAACGGCCCGGGCTTTGTTGAGGCCCTCCCCGTCAAGAAATTCCATGGGTTGGGACCGGCTACAGCTGAGCGGATGAAACGGCATGGCATCGAGACCGGGCTTGATCTGAAATCGAAGTCGCTTGCCTTCCTTCAGCAGCATTTTGGAAAGTCTGGTCCGTATTTCTACGGCATCGCGCGCGGCATAGACGAGCGGCAGGTCAGGCCCGACCGGATCCGCAAGTCCGTTGGCGCCGAAGACACGTTTGTCGACGATATCGATGATCTCGATCTCGCCAAAGCCGAACTGCGGCCATTGGCCGAGAAAGTCTGGAGGTATTGCGCGGCGCACGACATCACGGGGAAGACCGTGACGGTCAAAATCAAATATTCGGATTTCAGCCAGGCGACGCGCAGCAAAACACTCTCTGGCCCCGTCGCGGATATCGACATGGTGCTGGAGATTGCTGAGATCCTGATCGCCTCGGTATTCCCGTTCAAACGGCCCGTGCGGCTGCTGGGGATCACTTTGTCATCGCTGAACACCGACGAGAGTGAGCAGACACCGCAGCTGGTTCTTGGCCTTTGATGCGACGGCCCTGAAAACGAAAAAGCCCGCCGCGGGAGGAGGTGCGGCAGGCTTTCCGAAATCATTGAACAGCGGCCGGGAGGAGGAGTGCCGATGTTCTGACAGACGCCCCATGGGAGGAGGAGTGGGCCGTCCGAGGTCGAAGCTATGCGGGAGGAGGTGCATCGCTTCGGTGAAAACAAGATACCAAATCTCAGCGCACATTAAATGGACTTTGCCGCACTGCAGCCATGCACAAAACGCAAGGCCGTTTTCCAGAGGAGAGAAATCTTTCATTCAGCGCTTCGGGGCAGGCCAGATACAGAAACGCCCGCGTCTTCGGCGGGCGTAGTGTCATCAGTATGGGCAGGAAAAGGCCGCTTAGCGAGCGACCGACTGGCGCGCAACGTTGTAGATGTCAGCGCGATCGATACCCAGGTCCTGCAGTTCGCGCGAGCTCATGCGGCCGAGTTCGGTAATGGTCTGACGGTACTTGCGCCAGTTGTTGAAAGAGCGTGCTACGTTCATGATGATCCCCTTTCGTGAGGTCTCTTGACGCCAGCAACCTTGCCTTGGTTCCAACGTCGTTTCGATGATTGGAATATAGGCTTTCGGCCAACGGGCGATAAGGCACAAGGTCTCAGGTCGGCCATGCGTCCACAGCATGGGTCCACTCAAAGGATTAGCTGAAGGTGGCAATCAGGCTCGGAGGCATTGAGGCGCTTGACGGGAGGTCAGCCTCTGGATTTTGGCCTTCGCTGCTTCTGCTCTAAGCTTGATGCCCGTGCAAGCAGTTGATGGACCTTGGCCGGCGCATAGAGATCATCCAGCAGCAGATAGGCTGCGCCAAAAAGCGCCGTGTCCTCATGGACTGAGGAAAGTGTAATTGTGAGTTCGCGCGTGGCAAGGGGAAGACAGCGTTGGTAAACCAGTTCTCGGATGCCTGACAGCAGGGTTTCTCCCGCCCGCGCCAGGGTTCCGCCGATAACGATCACGCCCGGATTGAGAATGCTGACGGCATCGGCAATGACTTCGCCGATGATTCGGCCAGCCTCTCGCACCAGCATCAGCGCCTCAGGCTTGCGCTGCTCGACGAGATCGATGACATCGCGGGCTGTTTCGGTGGGGATGCCGCGCTGCGTCAGGTCGCGGGCAATTGCCCAGCCCGCGGCGCGGGCCTCCACGCAGCCGAACTTGCCGCAACGGCACAGCGGAGCGTCGTTGGACACAAACTGGATATGACCGATATCGCCGGCCGCCCCCTGGGCGCCGCGAAAGAGGCGTCCGCCGGCAATCATGCCGCTGCCGATCCCCGTGCCCACCTTGACGAACAGCATGTCGTCCTCGGCTGGCAGCCGGTGCTTCTGCTCGAACACCGTCATGAGGTTCACGTCATTTTCGACGAAGACCGGAACCCCGAAGCGCGCACCGAGCCAGCCGATGATATCGAAATCGTCCCAGCCCTGCAGAACGGAGGGGCCAGCGACACGACCACGCTTGAAATCCACCGGGGTCGGTAGGCTGAGGCTGATGCCGAACAGGAGCCCGCGTGCGCTGCCCGCTTCTGCCGCCAGGGCCTGAAAGGCGCTGGCGATCGCCTCCAGCGTTGCCTCCGGGCCGGCCGGAAGCGCAAAAGGCACGGTTGCCTGGGCAAAGATGGCCGGTGACAGGTCCATGGCTGCGAGGTGGATATGGGTTTCGCCGATATTGGCCACCAGCACGAAGCCGCTTGCGGGATTGATCTCGAGAATGCGTGTCGGGCGCCCGCCGCTGCGCAGCGTCTCCTCCGTTTCGCGCACGAGGCCGTGCGCCAGCAAGGCCGCCAGCCTCTGCGTCACCGTCACCCGCGAAAGGCCCGAGGCCTTGAGCAGCTCCGCGCGCGAGGCGGCGCTCTGTGACGCGATCAGTGACAGAATGGCCCCTGCCCCGTCGAGCGACGGCAGACCACGCCGACCTTCGTGCATTTTCATCCCGATCTCCCCTCACGGACAGGCTGTAGCGCGAACCCCGGCGAAGATAAAGCACTGCGCGACAAATTCACATCTTATGTAAAGAAAAATACATAACCTATTGCACTTGACGTGCTTGCCTGTACCCTTTGCGCTGTTTGCGGGAGGCATCATGGCAACCTATCTCATAGGACTGGATTTCGGTTCCGAACAGGCGCGTGGCGTGCTGGTGGATGTGGCGACAGGCGTCCAGGTCGCCGATCACGTCCATGCCTATCGTCATGGCATCCTGACGTATGCGCTGCCCGATGGTCGTCCGCTGCCGGCCGGCTTTGCGCTTCAAGTGGCGGATGATTACCTGGAGGCGGCACGCGCTATCCTGTCGGCCATAGGGCGCGGCCGCGTGGTGGAGGGGATCGGGGTCGGATTTACGGCCAGTTCACCGCTTCCCGCCCGCGCCGACGGCACGCCGCTGTCGTGCCTTCACCCCGAGGCAGCCCACAGCTATGTGAAACTGTGGAAGCACAATGCCCAAGCCTATGCCGACGCTATTACCGCCTCCCATGGACCGTCACTGGCAAATTTCGGCGGCAAGGTATCCGGCGAATGGCTTCTGGCCAAGGCGGCCCAAATGGCCGCCGAAGCGCCGGATCTCTGGGCGCGGACCGACCGCTTTATCGAAAGTGGTGACTGGCTGGTCTGGCAATTGACGGGCAGCGAGCGGCGCAGCCTTGGCTTTGCCGCCTACAAGGCGCAGTATGCACCGGGCCTCGGCTATCCTGAGGGTTCGGTGCCGGGTCTGGCAAGCCGCCTCTCGCAGCCTTTGCCCGTTGGCTCCCCTGCGGGTGGCCTGTCGGCCGCATGGCGGGAGCAGACGGGCATTCTGGGCTCCGCCAGCGTGGCCGTTGCCGTGATTGATGGGCATGTCGTCCTGCCGGCCATTGGTGCGGTGTCGTCCGGCTGTTTCGTCGGAGCCTTGGGCACATCGGCCGCCTATCTCTATCTGTCGGATGTCGAGCGGCCGCTTCCGCCTGGCATCGAGGGGATGGCCTTCGATGGTTCGGTGCGCGATCTCTGGTGCTATGAGGCGGGTCAGCCGAGTTTCGGTGACACGCTGGCCTGGTTCGCCAGAACCTTTTCGCGCGGGGAGAGCTTGGAGGAGAGCTTCCGGGTCTACAATGCCGAAGCCGCAAAGCTTGCGCCCATGGCCGGGCGGCTCGTAGCGCTCGACTGGTGGGGCGGCAACCGCGTGCCGTTTGCCGATGGCAATCTCAGCGGCCTCCTCGCCGGCCTGACGCGTCAGACGACATCGGCCGAAATCTATCTCAGCCTGATGGAGGCGCTCTGCTTTGGGGCGCGTGCGGTGTTTGATCTTATCCGCCAAAACGGCCTTGTGCCCGAGCGCGTGCTGATGGCAAGCGGCCTCGCCCGCGCCAATCCGCACCTCATCCAGATCCTCGCCGACGTGCTCAATCGGCCCATCGACGTTCCGCAGATGGAACATGCCACGGCCGTCGGAGCAGCGATCCACGGCGCGGTTGCTGCCGGAACCGTTTCCACCTATGCCGAAGGGGCCAACCGATTTGGCGCGCGCCAGATCGCACGGATTTTGCCGCGGCTGCCGGCTGTCGAACTCTATGAGGCAGGCTATGGCATCTATCAGGCGCTCGCGCGTCAGGACACAGTGCACGACGCCCTGCATGCTCTGCGCGCACTGCCTGCGCTTCCGACTCCTTTTTTGCAAGAAAATATACAAAAGTCTGCTTTTCGTGTTTGACAATAGACCTATCCGGTGTCCTAATCCCCTCAGCCTTTGAGGAGAGGCAGGCCGTATCGAAGCTGGGAGGCTCGGCGGCATTTTGGAACTTTGGGAGGAATTCATGTCGCAGAATTGCAGTCGCACCCCCGTGCGCGCCCACGGGCTCAAGCTTGGCGTTGCCGCCCTTGGGCTCGTCATCGGCGCCTCGTTCGGCGCCGGACAGGCCGCCGCCGAGGATGTCATTGTCGGCCTCGTCACCAAGACCGAGGTCAATCCCTTCTTTGCCAAGATGCGCCAGGCGGCCGAGGCTCGCGCCAAGGAAAAGAAGGTCAAGCTCATCGCCCGCGCCGGCAAGTTCGACGGCGACAATGAGGGCCAGGTGGCTGCGATCGAGGATCTGATCAGCGCCGGCGCCAAGGGAATTCTCGTCACGCCGAACAATTCGTCCGGCATGCTTGGCGTCATCAAGAAGGCCCGCGCTGCCGGCGTTCTGGTGATCGCGCTTGATACGGCAACCGATCCCGCCGATGCCGTGGATGCGACCTTTGCGACGGACAATTTCGAGGCTGGCGTCCAGCAGGGCACCTATGCCCGCAAGGCCATGGGTGACAAGAAGGCCGTGGTGGCCATGCTGGACGGAACGCCGGGCGGCACAGTCGATACGTTCCGCCACGACGGCTATCTGAAGGGCTTCGGCATCAAGGCCGGCGACCCCTCGATTGCCGGTGCCGCCATCACCAACGGGGCGCAGGACAAGGGCCAGGTGGGCATGGAAAACCTTCTTTCCAAGAATGGCGACATCAACGCCGTCTACACGATCAACGAGCCGGCCGCGGCCGGCGCCTTTGCCGCGCTTAAATCCTTCGGCAAGGAAAAGGACGTCATGCTGACCTCGATCGACGGCGGCTGCGCCGGCGTGCGGGATGTCAAGGATGGCAAGATCGCCGCCACCGTCATGCAGTTCCCTTACAAGATGGCCTCGATGGGTGTCGATGCCGTGGTGGAATATGCAGCGACCGGCAAAAAGCCGAGTGGCTTCGTCAACACCGGCTCCTTCCTCATCACCGACAAGCCGGTCCAGGGGCTGGAATCCAAGGACACCGCCTGGGGCCTCAAGAACTGCTGGGGCGACTGATCCGCTTCCTCCCGGCGGGATCACGTTTCGCTGCTGCCGCCCTTTCCCGCTGCTCCGATCCGGCGGGAAAGACCGGCACGGATCGTGATCCCTGCCGGAGGGGCGCCGCCCGCCCCCGGTTGCCCGCCGTGCCGCCGATCGTGGCAAAGCGGCGTGCGGCATCTCCCAGCACGAGGTATCCATGAGCACCGTCATTCCCTCTTCCCCCGAGCCGAAAGCGAGCTTGAAGGCGCGCATCCTCGGCACGCCGTCGGCAGGGCCCTTCCTTGTCCTCCTGGCGTTCGGCCTGATCTTCGCGCTCACCAATCCGCGCTTCCTTGCCACCCACAATCTGTCGATCATCCTGCAGCAGACCGTCATCATCGGCGTGCTCGCTATCGGCCAGACGCTTGTCATCCTGACGGCGGGCATTGATCTTGCGGTCGGTGCCATCTGCGTGCTCGGCACCATCATTGCCGGCAAGATGGTAAATCTCGGCTATGATCCGGTGCTTTCCATGGGCTTTGCCATTCTGGTCTGCACCGCGGCCGGGCTTTCCGCCGGAGGCCTGATCAGTGCGCTGAGGCTTCCGCCCTTCATCGTCACGCTCGGCATCCTCGGCATTCTGACGGCCGCCCTGCGGCTGATTTCCGCCGGCGGCGCCTTTGCAGTGCGCGATCCCTTCCTCGCCTGGACCGGCAACACGCTGAAGCTTGGCGGCTTCGTTTTAACCTATGGCGTCCTGATCATGGTCGCCCTCTACGCTATCGTCTGGTACCTGCTCAACGAGACCAAGTGGGGCCGCCACGTCTATGCCATCGGCAACAGCCCGGAGGCGGCCCGTCTCGTCGGCATTCCGGTGCGCCGGCATCTCCTGTCGGTCTATCTCGCCGCCGGTCTCATCTACGGGATCGGCGCCTGGCTGGCGCTCGGCCGCATCCCCAATGCCGATCCCAACGCCATGCAGACCGCCAACCTGGATTCCATCACGGCCGTGGTCATCGGCGGCACCAGCCTGTTCGGCGGCCGCGGCGGCCTCATCGGCACGCTGATCGGCGCCCTCATCGTCGGCGTGTTGCGAAACGGACTGACACTCGCCGGCATCGACCCGCTCTGGCAGGACCTCGTCACCGGCATTCTCGTCATCATTGCCGTGGCGCTCGACCAGATGTCCCGGAGGAGGAACTGATGTCGGACGTAAACAATTCCCAGTCAATGGCTACCACATCAGCGCCCATCGTGCTGGAAGCCCGCAACGTCACCAAGACCTATGGCCATGTCACAGCACTTGCCGGCGTCGATTTCGAGCTGCGCGCCGGCGAGATCCTGGCCGTGGTCGGTGACAATGGCGCGGGAAAGAGCACGCTGATCAAGGCGCTGACCGGCGCGCTGCACCCGACCAGTGGCGAGATCCTGCTCGACGGCAGGCCGGTGAACTTCAAGGGGCCGCTCGATGCCCGCCATGCCGGCATCGAAACGGTCTACCAAGACCTCGCCATGGCGCCGGCGCTCGATATTGCCTCCAACCTGTTTCTCGGCCGCGAACTGCGGGCACCCGGTATTTTGGGCCAGGTTTTTCGCCGGCTCGACAAGAAGCGCATGCGCGAGGAAGCCAGGCGCGCCATGAGCGAGCTGAAGTTCCGCCTTCCCTCCATCGACAACCCGGTGGAAGCTCTGTCCGGCGGCCAGAGGCAGGGGGTGGCCGTTGCACGCGCTGCCCTCTTTGCCCGCAAGCTGGTCATCATGGACGAGCCGACGGCAGCCCTTGGCGTGCGCGAAACCGGGCAGGTGCTGGAACTGATCCGCTCCATCCGCGAGCGCGGCCTCGCCGTCGTCCTCATCAGCCACAACATGCCCAACGTTTTCGACATCGCCGATCGCATCCACATCATGCGTCTTGGCCGGCGGGCTGCCGTCGTCACCCCGAAGACCCATTCCATGAACGATGTCGTCGCCATCATGACCGGCGCAGCCACGGCCTGAAGCGCCGTCTGCCGCTGCGGACCGCGCACCCCCACGAACGGAGCCTCATCCATGTATCGTCTCGACCAGAAACTTTCCCGCATCCGCGCTGGCCAGTATACCCGCTCGGATTTCATCATTGCCGATGCCAAGGATGGCGACATGGGGCCGAGCATGACCTCCTGCGGCCCGAAGCGCGAAAAGGACGGCAGTTTTGCGCGCCATTACACGCGGCCGGAATTTCTCGACAACATCCGCGCCGTCATTCGCCAGGATATCGTCGATATCATGCTGACCTCGGCCTCCAACATGGAAGCCTTGATCGACAGCGGCGCCTATCGCGACAGTGCGGTCAAGCCCGCCATCCGCGCCAATGATACGACCGATGTCTGGGTATGCCGTGGTGCCACCTACGCCAAACAGGCGTCGCGGCCGTTTCGCACCGCCTCGCTGTCGCGCGTCAAGACCGGAACAATCGATCCCGCGCCCGGCGCTCCGATGACCGGCACCGACCTTGGCCTCTACTCGATCACTTTCAACAATGACCTGACGCAGGATTACGCAGCCCTCGAAGCCTTCCATGCCTTCCGCGAGGATGCCGCCCGCAACGGCTTCAAGTATTTCCTCGAAGTGTTCAATCCGAACGTCGACAGCGGCGTGCCGGCAGACATGCTGCCGCATTACGTCAACGACGTCATGATGCGCTGCCTGGCCGGCGTGATGAAGGCCGATCGACCGCAGTTCCTGAAAATTCCCTTCAACGGCGCCAAGGCCATGGAGGAACTGGCATCCTACGATCCATCGGTGATCGTCGGCGTGCTGGGCGGCGGCGCCGGCACCACGCGCGATTGCTTCGAACTTCTGTCGCAGGCGGAGCGTTTCGGAGCGCGGGTGGCCTTGTTTGGACGCAAGATCAACCTTGCCGAAGACCCGCTCGCCATGGTGCGCTTCATGCGCGAAGTGGTTTCCGGCACGATCTCGCCCTCAGAAGCCGTCAAGGCCTATCACGATGCGCTTGCCAAGGCGGGTATCACACCCAATCGCAGGCTGGATGCCGACAATGAGGTGACCGAAGCTGTCCTGAAGCCGGAGCAGACCAGATGACACAGGCACGGCGCGGATTCTTGACCGGCGGAACCTGGTGCGTCGATTACAACCGCAGCATCAGCCATTGGCCCGAGGAGGACGGCATTGCCGAACTGTTCGAGGAAGAGCGCCATGGCGGGGGCCCGAGTTGCAACCTGGCGCTTGACCTGAAGCGCCTCGATCCGTCGATCCCGGTCGAGACCGTAGGCCTCGTCGGGGACGATGACAACGGGCGCTACCTTTTGGGCGTCGCGCAGGAGGCCGGCATCGACACCCGCCAGATGGCTGTCTTGCCGACCGGTGCCACACAATACTGTGATGCCTATGTGTCGCGCAGCTCGCACCGACGCACTCATATCTTTCATGCCGGCACGGGTGCCTCCCTGACGCCAGACCATTTCGATTTTTCGACCACTCGCATGCGCTTCCTGCATCTGGGGCTGCCCGGCGTCCACAAGACGCTGGACAGTCCGTGGCGAGACGAGCCGAACGGCTGGGTGGCGGTGCTGAAAAAGGCGCGCGCGGCCGGACTTCAGACCAATCTGGAACTTGCCAGCATCGACAGCCGGCGCATGGCAGCGCTTGTGGCGCCCTGCCTGCCGCATCTCGATTACCTTGTCGTCAACGATGCCGAGATCGGCGCAATTGCAGGCGTCGAGACCGTGTCGGCGGCAACAACGGACAGGGCGGCGTGCGAACGGGCGGCGCGGGCGGTGCTGGAGCGCGGCGCCATGAGAATGGTCGCCGTCCACTGCCCGGCCTTCGCCCTGGCCGTGCTGCGCGGTGAGGACACCGTTATCGTGCCGCCTGTTGCCATTCCGGCCGATGAAATCAAGGGAGCAAATGGCGCGGGCGATGCCTTTGCGGCCGGCCTTTTGTACGGGATACACGAAGGCTGGGACATTGCCGATTGCCTTCGCCTTGCCCACGCCACGGCCGCTGCATCGCTGCGGAGCATATCGACGACGGGATCTGTCGTCGGCTGGCAGGACTGCCTTGCGCTAGCGCAAAGCTGGGGACAAGCCGCTTTTGCAGTCAAGACCGCGCCCATGGAATAAGATGTTGATCGAGGTGAATGGTCGGACAGATCAGGAAACGGGCGATGACTGGAAACTGTAACCGCTACTGGATCAGATCGACATGAAACCGATCCGTTCACAGACGCTGCAGCCTATGATAGCGATTTATCCTACACGTTTTTCCTCCCCGTACCAACTTCACTCGACCTTGAAATTTGATCCCGGTACAATTCCAACCAGAGTTTTTAGCGCCCGCAGCCTGAGAGTGGCCGCAAATCGTGGTGCTATTGACCTGCCACTGAACTTTCATCCAGCAGCGATTAGAGCCTCGGCGGTTTTGAACTGCTCCCAGACATTGGGCCAGCGGAGGCTGGAGTTTTCCGGCTTCAGTCAGGGAGGCGGACTGGTTACGCTTCCCGGATTCATCAGTGCG
>NZ_JAGIPH010000009.1 GCF_017877135.1 Neorhizobium galegae
CCAATTCAATGATTTCTCGAGACATTTCTCAAGAACGAAGTCAGTCGTCGCTAGCAGCGCCGCCGCCCTCGTCAGTGAGTGGGCTTATAGATCCACCACCCCCAAAACGTCAACACTCAAAAATCATAAATCTCACAAAATCTCGCAAGACATTGATTTTATAGGGGAAATTTCGGCGCAAAAGCGACATAACCCCGGGGGAGGTAAACATGTGGCCTCCACGACCGCCGGAGCAACAGGCCACAAGGGCACGAAAGCGACAATGAAAGGGAAACCCTGGCAAGTCGGTTTAAATCCGGACAGCCTGGTTCGCGGACAGGTGTCTGCTGCCCCACGGGACTGCGCCTCGCTTGTTCTACGTCTATATGAAGTGCCTGCACTGCACAGAAGCCGGAAGAGAGATGAATCGCAGCACCTCCGACCCGCGACTTGTCGCGGCACGGCCTGACATGCGATAGAAAGGCCTTCCCGACAGACGCCCTATGCAGTGTTGACGTCTGCCACTATGCCCGCCGCGTTGCGGCCTCTTTTAAGAAAGATCCGTCCGTGCATGTTCTTGCCGAAGCCTTCATTGCCGAACTTCCCAATTATTACCGCGGCAAGGTTCGCGACAATTACGATCTGCCGGACGGGCGCCGGATCATCATCTCGAGCGATCGGCTGAGCGCCTTTGACCGCAATCTCGCCGTCATCCCCGACAAGGGACAGGTGCTGACGCAGACGGCGCGCTACTGGTTCGAGAAGACCGCCGACATCTGCCCCAACCATGTGCTGGCCTATCCCGACCCCAATGTAGTGATCGGCAAGCGGCTCGACATCCTGCCTGTCGAGATTGTCGTGCGCGGTTATCTCGCCGGCACGACCGGGACCTCGCTGCTCACGCTCTATAAGAAGGGTGAGCGCCATATCTATGGCCTTTCCCTGCCCGATGGCCTGCGCGACAATCAGGTTCTGCCGCAGGCGGTGATCACGCCGACCAGCAAGGCCTTCGACGGCGGCCATGACGAACCACTCTCGGAGAAGGAAATCGTCGAGGCAGGGCTTCTGACGGCCGAGCAGTGGCAGACGGTGAGCACCTATGCGCTCGCGCTTTTTGCCCGCGGTCAAGCGCTTGCCGCCGAGCGCGGCCTGATCCTCGTCGATACGAAATACGAGTTCGGCGTCGATAAGACCGGCACGATCATCCTTGCCGACGAGATCCACACGCCCGACAGCAGCCGCTACTGGATTGCCGCGACTTATCAGGACCGTTTCGAAAAAGGCGAGCGACCGGAGAGTTTCGACAAGGATTTCGTGCGGGCCTGGGTTGCTGAACGCTGTGACCCCTATCACGATGACATTCCGGAGATTCCGCAGGAGCTCGTTGAGGCGACTGCCGATGTCTATCGCAAGGCCTATCACAGCATTACCGGGGAGACGATCACGCCGGTCAGCATGGAGACAGACGTGCTTGCGCGTGTCCGGGCAAACCTTGCCCCCTACTTCGTGTAGGCCGGGACCCGATGCAGGAGCGGGAGGACAAGGTGCGCAGACCCAGGCGACGGGCAGAAGAGACACGGGCGGAAATTCTCGACACCGCCGAAACCCTGTTTCGCAAGCAGGGCGTTTCCGGCTGCTCGATCGCCCATATTGCTCAGGCGCTTTCCATGTCCCCCGCCAATGTGTTCAAGCACTTTCATTCCAAGGTGGCGCTCGCCGATGCGATCTGCGAACGCCAGATCTCTGCCATGTCGCAGAAGGTGGAAGCGCTGCATCTCGAAGGGCCGGCGCCCGAGCGGCTGAAAACGCTCGCCTTTGGCCTGATGGACCTGCACACCCAAGCCGTGGCCGATAACCAGTTCATGCTCGAGATGATCTTCTATCTGTCGGAGACGGAAATCGAGAGCAGCAAGCACTACGAGAAGATGGTCGAAACCCTGTTTGCCGACCTGATCCGGCACGGCGTCGAGGCCGGCATCTACCATAGCCGTGATCCGCAGGTGAGCGGGCGGGCGGCGGCGGCGGCCTTTGCAAGCGTTTTACACCCGGTTTTCCTGACGCGTCACTCACGCGCGCAGACGGCCGAGCGGTGCAGCCAGATTGTCGATCTCGTCAATGCCGCACTGCAAAATCCCCTTGCTAAGTGACGGTATCTGAATTACGTCACTTAGCAAATGTCGCGAGTGCCCTGCCCGGAATGCATTGTTTCGCTTGCCGGATATAAAGGTGCACTTCACTATTCCCTGCCGTGCACCGCTCCGTGCACCCTCATTCTGGATGTGACCATGACCACACGTCGCCTCATCGTTCCCCTTCTCCTGACTGTCGCCCTTGCCGGATGCAGCGATCAGGGCAAGTCCGGGCAGGCAGCAGGCGGGGCTGGCGCAGCCGGTCAGCAGCGCCCGCCGTCAAAGGTCAGCGTCGTCACCATGACCAAAGGCGAGCGTCCGGTGACACGGGTTCTGCCGGGTCGCGCCGTGGCCTATCAGACCGCCGATATCCGTCCGCGCGCCAATGGCATGATCGAGCAAATCACCTTCAAGGAAGGCAGCGAGGTCAAGGCCGGCGACCTTCTCTACAAGATCGACGACGATACCTATGTCGCCCTCCTGGAAGAGGCGAAGGCAAGCCTCGCCAAGGCCGAGGCAAGCGTTCCGAGCGCCCAGGCCAACCTCACGCGCTACGAGCGCCTGGTGAACAGCGGCGCCACCCAGATCGAATATGAAAACGCCCGCGTTACCCTGCTGCAGGCGCAGGCGGACGTGGCTCAGGCCAAGGCCTCCCTGCAATCGGCCCAGATCAATGTCGGCTATACGGAAATCAGGGCGCCCTTCGATGGGGTTACGACGATCTCCACCGTCAGCGTCGGCAATATCGTGACGGCCAATCAGACGACGTCGCTGACGACGCTTCGCCGGCTGGACCCGATCTATGTCGACCTTAACGATTCCAGCGCCAACCTCCTGGAGCTGCGCTCGGCGATCGCCGCCGGCCGCCTGAAGGGCAACCCGACCCAGGCCGATATCAAGCTGACGCTGGAAGACGGCACCAATTACGACAAGACCGGCAAGCTCGACATGGCGGAACTTGCCGTCAGCGAAACGACAGGCACCTACCAGATCCGCGCCGTCTTCGACAATCCGGACAATCTCATCCTGCCGGGCACCTATATGCGCGCCACCGTCACCGTCGGCTATGAAGACGGCTATCTCATCCCGCAGCGCGCAGCGACACGCAATGCCACCGGCCTCCTGTCGGCGAAATTCGCGACCGCCGACAACAAGGTGGAAACCCGCACCTTCGAGCAGAGCCAGGTATCGGGCAACAACTGGCTGGTGACCACCAATATCAAGGACGGCGACAAGCTGATCGTCGATGGCTTCCAGTCCATTGCAGACGGTGCAACGGTCGTGCCCGTCGATGCCAAGGTCGATGACAAGGGCTTCGTCGTCGAATCCGCTGCGGCCCCGGCCGCAACCCCTGCTGCAAAACCATGACCGGTTTCTGGCACGGACAATCAGGCGTTAAGGGGTAACCAATGGCCAAGTTTTTCATCCGACGCCCGGTCTTTGCATGGGTCATCGCAATCGTCATCATGCTTGGCGGCGGGCTTGCAATCTCGACACTGTCGATTGCGCAATATCCGGAAATTGCCCCGACGACCGTTCGCATTTCCGCCACCTATACAGGGGCCAGCGCCGAAACCGTCGAAAAATCGGTGACCACCATCATCGAGGACGGCATGACCGGGCTCGATGACCTCACCTACATGACGTCGTCCTCGAGCACCGGCTCGGCCACGGTGACGCTCACCTTCGGCAACACGATCGATCCCGATATCGCGCAGGTGCAGGTGCAGAACAAGCTGCAGCTCGTGCAGTCGCAGCTGCCGGACGTGGTTCAAACCAATGGATTGTCGGTGGAGCGCACCACATCCAGCATCCTTCTGGTCGGCGCGCTTGTCTCGACCGATGGCAAACGCCAGCCCGTCGAACTCGGCGACATCTTCTCCACCCAGATCGAGGACCAGATCAAGCGCCTGGAAGGCGTCGGCAGCGTGCAGGTGTTCGGCACCGGCTATGCCATGCGCATCTGGCTCGATCCCTTCAAGCTCAACAAGTTCCAGCTGACGCCGACCGATGTGACGTCCGCCATTCGCGCCCAGAACACTCAGGTTTCCGTCGGTTCGATCGGCGCCCAGCCGGTGGGGGAAGGCCAGCAGTTGAATGTGACGGTCACCGCGCAGAGCCAGCTGCAGACCGTGGCCGACTTCCGCGCCGTCATCTTGAAGACGGAAACGGGCGGCGCCACCGTGCGCCTGTCGGACGTGGCCCGCATCGAGATCGGCCAGGAAAGCTATTCGACCAGCACCCGCTCGAACCGCAACCCGGCAACCGGCTTTGCAGTCAACCTTGCCACCGGCGCCAATGCGCTCGACACAGCCGCCCGCGTGAAGAGCGCGCTTGCAACGGTCGGTCCCTCCCTGCCGGAAAACGTCATCATCACCTATCCCTATGACACCTCGCCCTTCGTGCAGCTGTCGATCGAGAAGGTGGTGCATACGCTGATCGAGGCGATCATCCTCGTCTTCGTCGTGCTCCTGGTCTTCCTGCAGAATCTGAGGGCAACCTTCATTCCGATGATCGCGGTGCCGGTCGTGCTTCTGGGGACCTTCGGCATCCTGGCGGTGACCGGCTATTCGATCAATACGCTCACCATGTTCGCCATGGTTCTGGCGATCGGGCTTCTCGTCGACGATGCCATTGTCGTCGTGGAAAACGTCGAGCGCATCATGACGGAGGAAGGCCTGTCGCCGCTCGAGGCGACGGAAAAATCCATGGGCGAGATCACCGGCGCCATCGTCGGCATCGCGCTTGTGCTGACGGCCGTCTTCATTCCCATGGCGTTTTTCGGCGGGTCGACCGGCATCATCTACCGCCAGTTCTCTGTCACCATCGTTTCCGCCATGCTGTTGTCGGCAGTAGTGGCCATCGTGCTCACACCGGCGCTCTGCGCCACCATGCTGAAGCCTGCCCATCACGGCGAAAGACGGGGCCTTGCCGGCTGGTTCAACCGCAATTTCGACCGCACCACCGGTGGCTATGTGAAGACCATCGGCTATTTCCTGAAGCGCCCGCTGCGGGTGATGCTGATGTTTGCCATCATCATCGGCGGCTGCGCCTGGTTCTTCCTGCGTCTGCCGACCTCCTTCCTGCCCCAGGAAGACCAGGGCGTACTGTTCACCATCGTGCAGCTGCCGAACGGCGCCACGACCGCACGCACGGAAGAAGTGGTCAAGAAGATCGAGGACTATTATCTCGACAAGGAACCGGACGCTATCCAGGACGTGTTTTCCGTCAACGGCTTCTCGTTCACCGGTTCCGGGCAGAATTATGCGATGGTGTTTGCCAAGCTGAAGGATTTCGACAAGCGCACCGATCCGAAGCTTGCCGCCTCGGCGGTTGTCGGGCGTGCCATGGGCTATTTCTTCACCCTTCGCGATGCCAGGGTCTTCCCGCTGCAACCGCCGGCCATTCCCGGTCTTGGCAATTCCAGCGGCTTTTCGATGTATCTCGTCGACAGCGGTAAAACCGGGATCGATGCATTGACCTCGGCCTCTCAGACACTTCTTCAGGCAGGCAACAGCAATCCGTCCGTCACGGCGCTCAGATCCAACAGCCCGCCGGCGGAAAACCAGCTGAAGTTCCTGCTCGACCAGGAGAAGATGGGAGCGATGGGTCTCGACATCGCCACCGTCAATTCCATGCTGTCGACCATCTTTGCCGGCAGCGACGTCAACGACTTCACGCTGAACAACGAATTGAAGAAGGTCTATGTGCAGGGCGATGCGCCCTATCGCATGCAGTCTGACGCCATCAACAGCTGGTATGCCCGCAACGGCAACGGCGAGATGGTGCCCTTCTCGTCCTTCATCAAGCCGCAATGGGTGAGTGGGGCGCCGACGCTCAGCCGCTTCAACGGGATCAGCGCCATTTCCATGGAAGGTGCCGCTGGCCCGGGCGTCAGTTCCGGTACGGCCATGGACGCAATGGAGAACCTCACCGCCGGTCTTGGCGGCGGCTATACCGTGGCCTGGCAGGGCATTTCCTATCAGGAACGCCTGTCGGGCTCACAGGCGCCGATGCTCTATGCCTTGTCGCTTCTCGTCGTCTTCCTCTGCCTTGCAGCGCTGTATGAGAGCTGGTCGATCCCCTTCTCGGTCATCATGGCCGTACCGATCGGCGTTCTGGGGGCTGTGGCGGCTGCAACGCTGCTCGGCCAATCGAACGACGTCTATTTCAAAGTGGGCCTGCTGACGACCATCGGTCTTGCCGCCAAGAATGCCATCCTGATCGTCGAGTTTGCCAAGGATCGCCAGATGGCGGGAATCGGGCTGATGGAGGCGACGTTGGAGGCGGCGAAACTGCGTCTGCGTCCCATCATCATGACCTCGCTTGCCTTTATCCTGGGGGTCGTGCCGCTTGCCATTGCAACCGGAGCAGGGTCTGCCGCGCAGAACTCCATCGGCATTGGCGTACTGGGGGGTATGCTTTCTGCAACACTCCTGGGAATTTTCTTCGTTCCTTCATTTTTCGTGGTGGTCAGAAAGCTTTCACGCGGTAAAAAAACGCCGAATTAACCTTTTGTGCCGCGAGGCATTAACCATTCCGAATCGCGGGTACCGCCTCCGACCGTCGCGGCCGGGGGCATTACAATAAGAGTTCGATGAGTGAAATCATCGCCAACCAGGGTGTACTCATGACTTCCATTCGCGCAGCAGCCCCCCTCGTCATGCTTCTGCTTTCAAGCTGCGTGCTCGGGCCGGACCACAAGGCACCGGAAATTACCCTTCCGGCGAAATTTGCCGAAGGTGGCGTGGCAAGCAACGGCGATCTTTCCCAGCAGGCCTGGTGGACTGCCTTCCGCGACCGTCGCCTCGATGGCTTCATGAAGCAGGGGCTCGAACAGAACCTGTCGATCCAGGAAGCTCTGGAGCGAATCAACCAGGCCGAGGCCAATGTGGTGGTTGCCGGCGCCGGCGCCCTGCCGAGCCTGACCTTGTCCTCGCAGGCTTCGCGCAGCGGGGCCGAAGGTTTCCGCAATACGCCCAATACGTCCCCGACCACCGCCGCCTCGGGCACGCTCGACGTCTCCTGGCTGCTGGACCTGTTCGGTCGCTACAAGCGCAACAAGGAAAGCGCACTGGCCTCGCTCGACGTCGCCTATGCCAATGTCGACACGGCGCGCCTGTCGCTTCTGTCGTCCGTTGCCTCGGCCTATATCGATGTGCGCTACTATCAGGAGCGTATCGCGCTGGCGCAGCAGAACCTCAAGTCGCGCCGCGAGACGCTTGACCTGACCAAGCTGCAGCTGGAAGCCGGTGCGGCTTCGCGCCTCGACGTCGTGCAGGCCGAGGGTCTTGTCAATTCGACCCTAGCCGACATTCCGGGCTTCGAAACCAGCTTCCGCCAGGCGTCGCACCGGGTTGCCACGCTTCTGGCGCTTCCGGCTTCGTCGCTGGTGTCAGACCTGCAGAAGGGCGGCGGCCAGCCGGTCGCACGCGTCAACCCGAAGTCCGGCATTCCGGCCGACCTCATCCGCAACCGCCCGGATATCCGGGCGGCAGAACGGACGCTGGCTGCATCGGTTGCCTCCATCGGGGTTGCCGAAGCCGAGCTTTATCCGAGCATCAGCCTCGGCGGCTCGATCTCGCCCGGCTATACGCGCGTGGGTGGCTCGGAATCCGGTCGCCTGAGCTGGTCCTTCGGCCCCGCGCTGAACCTGCCGATCTTCGACGGTGGCCAGCTGCGCGCCAATCTGAGCTCTGCCGAATCGCAGGCTCGCGGAGCCTATCTCTCCTGGAAGAGCACGGTTCTGAGCGCCGTCGAGGAAGTGGAAAACGCGCTCGCCGCCATCACGCGCGACGGCCGTACCGTCGCGGCCCTTCGCGATACCGTGCGCTCCTACGAAGAAGCCCTGTCGCTGTCGACCGCAAGCTACCGCGACGGCGCCTCTTCGCTTCTGGACGTTCTGGATGCGCAGCGCCAGGTATCGAGCGCGCAGGCAAACCTCGCCGCAGCCATCCAGCAGCAGGCCCAGGATTACGTGACGCTGAGCGTTGCCATCGGCGGCGGCTATGCCTGGGGTCGCGGCCCGACGGTTCTGGCGGCAGCCAACACGCCGAAGCGTTAATCATCCAGACAACTGGCACAGCAAAAACCCCGCAGCTTCGAAGGCTGCGGGGTTTTTCATGTAAGGATCTCTTGGGCGAAGCCGGGAGAGGATAGGCGACCGCGGGGGACGCGATCGCCGTCCGTTCAGGCGCCGCTCTTGGCGCGCTCGACGTAGGAATTGTCTTCCGTCGCGATCACGACGCGGGTGCCGGCATCGATATGCGGCGGCACCATGGTGCGCACGCCGTTCGACAGCATGGCCGGCTTGTAGGAGGACGATGCCGTCTGGCCCTTGACGACCGGCTCGGTCTCGACGATTTCCAGCGTCACGTGGCGCGGCAGCTGCAGGGCCAGCGCAATGCCTTCGTGCATGGACAGGATGCAGGTCATGCCTTCCTGGAGGTAGGCCTTCTGGTCGCCCATGGTTTCGGCATCCACGACCACCTGGTCATAGTTGTCGGGGTTCATGAAGTGGAAGCCTTCGCCATCCTCGTAGAGGAACTGGTGGTTGACGTCTTCGACGAAGGCCCGCTCCACCTGTTCCGTCGTGCGCCAGCGTTCCGACACCTTCACGCCGTCGACGATGCGGCGCATGTTGACCTGGGTGACGGGCGTGCCTTTGCCAGGATGGAAGTTTTCGGCGGTGAGCACGACATAGAGCTTGCCGTCGACATCGAGGACATTGCCCTTGCGGACGGAGGAGGCGATTACCTTGACCATTGGATTTCCTTGTGACTGCCTTGGCTTGTCAGTTCGCAGAATGCGTCGTAGAGGTCCAGCCTTCCGCCGGCCTTTGGCACGCTTGATCTGTTTTCCCGGGCGCAACTACCTTAAATTGGCGGAAATAGAAAGCCTTCGCATGGAATGGCCCGGAATAAAGCCCAGTTATGGAGCCTGACTTGCCCCACGCCTCTCCTCCTCTGCGCGCCGCCTGGTGGCGACCGGACATCCATGCCGATCGCCGCCCGCTGCTGATCGGCCGCAACCGTATCCAGGCGCGGTTTCGCCGGTTCTTCGAAGAGGCCGATTTCATTGAGGTCGATACGGCAGCCCTGCAGGTTTCTCCGGGGAATGAAGCGCATCTGCATGCCTTTTCGACCGAGGCGCTGACCACGGACGGCCGCGCAAGCCTCCTTCATCTGCACACATCGCCGGAATTTGCCTTGAAGAAGCTTCTGGCTGCCGGCGAAAGCCGGATCGCCTGCTTTGCCCATGTCTATCGCAACCGGGAGCGCGGGCCGCTGCACCACCCGGAATTCACCATGCTGGAATGGTATCGCGCCGGCGAAGGCTATGAGCGACTGATGGAAGACAGCGCGAAGCTCATTGCGCTTGCCGCCGAAACTGCCGGCACACGCTCCTTCCAGTTCCGCGGCCGCCAGATGGATCCATTTGCCGAACCCGAACGCCTCAGCGTGGCGGAGGCCTTCGAGCGCTTTGCCGGGATCGATCTTCTCGCCTCCGTGTCGCGCAACGGGGAGACGGACCGGGAGCAACTGCGGGCCGGACTTCTCAGCGCCGGCATTCGCACCGCCAACGACGACACCTGGACGGACCTCTTCAGCCGCGTTCTCGTGGAAAAGATCGAGCCAAACCTGGGCGACGGTCGCGCCACGATCCTCGACCGCTATCCGATTTCGGAGGCAGCTCTTGCCCGGCCGGCTCCGGACGATCCTCGCGTCGCCGAACGCTTCGAACTCTATGCCTGCGGTGTGGAGCTTGCCAATGCCTTTGGCGAGCTGACGGACGCGGTCGAGCAGAGACTGCGGTTCGAAGCGGAAATGGTCGAAAAACAGCGCGTCTATGGCGAGACCTATCCACTCGACGAGGAGTTTCTCTCCGCTCTTGCCATCATGCCGGAAGCGAGCGGCATCGCGCTCGGCTTCGACCGGCTGGTGATGCTGGCAACAGGGGCCACGCATATCGAGCAGGTGATGTGGGCGCCGGTCGCAGAGACCGCCGGATGACCACACGGCGCACGCTCAAGACACCGGCGGATCTGGCCGGAGCCGGGCTGCTTGACGCAGCCGGCGTTGAGGCCGCATCGAAGGTGGCCAGCCGCTATGCCGTGGCCGTCACGCCCGCCATGGCGCGCCTCATCGATCCCGCCGATCCCGCCGATCCCATTGCCCGCCAGTTCCTGCCCGACAGTCGCGAGCTCGACGTGACCCTAGAGGAGCGCGCGGATCCCATCGGCGACAGCGCCCATTCGCCGGTCAAAGGCATCGTCCATCGCTATCCCGACCGGGTGCTCCTGAAGGCGGTGCATGTCTGTCCGGTCTATTGCCGCTTCTGCTTCCGCCGCGAAATGGTTGGCCCCGGCGGCGATGGCACGCTGTCGGCCCCGGAACTCACCGGCGCGCTCGACTATATTCGCGCGCACCCCGAGATCTGGGAGGTGATCCTCACCGGCGGCGATCCGCTGGTTCTGTCGCCGCGCCGGCTGTCGGAGATTCTCGGGGGCCTGAGGGATATCGAGCACGTCAAGATCGTGCGTTTTCATAGCCGCGTGCCGGTGGTCGATCCGGAGGCGATCGATTCCGCACTCATCGGCGCACTCAAGGACAGCGGCAAGGTGACCTATGTGGCGCTTCACGCCAATCATCCCCGCGAGATGACGCACAGCGCCCGCGCCGCCTGCGCCCGCCTGATCGATGCCGGCATTGCCATGGTCAGCCAGACGGTGCTCTTGAAGGGCGTCAACGACGACCCGGCGGTTCTGGCCGACTTGATGCGGGCCTTTGTGGAGACGCGGGTCAAGCCCTATTACCTGCACCATCCGGATCTTGCACCGGGCACCAGCCATTTTCGCCTGGATATTGCCGAAGGCCAACGCATCGTCGCCGCCCTGCGTGGCCATGTCTCCGGCCTTTGCCAGCCAACCTATGTGCTCGATATCCCCGGTGGCTTCGGCAAGGCGGATATCGGCCGGACGGCCGTTCGGCCGCTCGGCGACGGCTGCTACTCGGTCAGCGATTATCGCGGCGGCGAGTACGTCTATCCGCCGAAGGCCTGAGGCTCCTTGCGCCGGCCTTTGCGTCAGTAAAGGCCGATGGCGGCACCGACCGTTGCGCCGGCACCTGGCGTCGAGGGGGCGGGATTGGCGAGATATTGCCGGAAAAGCTGCACCATCTGCTGGTCGCGCGCCTCCGCGGTCGCTCCTCCCATCACCACGCCGATGAACCGCTGGCGCCCTTTCTGCACCGACGTGACGACATTGTAACCGGAGGCGCTGGTATAACCGGTCTTGATGCCATCAACGCCCGGATAAAGGTCGAGCATGAAGTTGTGCCCCTTGAGCGGTTTCCCGCGAAACGTCGCCTCGCGTGTGCTGAACAGCGCGAATTCCCGCGGAAAATGATGCATCAGCGCCATGCCAAGAATGGCCATGTCACGCGCCGTGGTCAGTTGGCCATCGGCCGTCAGGCCGGTGGCATTGCGAAACGTGGTATTGGTCATGCGCAGCGCCCGCGCCTTCTTTGTCATCAACTGCGCAAAAGCATCCTCGCTGCCGCCCAGTCGCTCGGCCATGGCAATGGCGGCGTCATTGGCAGAGAGAACGATCATGCCGGTTACGGCATCGCGCACGCTCACCGTGCCGCCCGGGGCAACATCGAGCTTGTAGGGAACGGTGGAGGCGGCGTGGCGCGACATCGGGATCTGCTCGTCCCAGCGAAGGCTGCCCCGGGCAATCGCCTCGAAGGTGAGATAGAGCGTCATCATCTTGGTGAGCGAGGCGGGCCGGTTCAGAGCCTCAGCATTGTCCGAAGCAATCACGGCGCCTGTGGAGGCGTCGATCAGAATGCGCGCCTGCCCGGCCCATGCCTGAGCGCCGGCCGACAGGAGAAAAACGACAAGCCATGCCGCACGTTTCAGCAAGCCAATCCTGTGCTGCATGATATCTTCCTTCTGCCCGTCCTCGTGCGGCAACGCCTGTCATGTGCGGCAAGCCGGCGCCGCTACACATAGGGCGGCAGGCGGCTGGCGTCTTCCACTCATCGCACCGGATCGATCAAATTCGGGAGAGCCCGGCGCCCTCACCGGTCGCCTGCATGGGCCATGCCAGCGGCAATGATGACCAGATTGGCACAGCCGCACGCCGATGCAGCCGCTAAATGCCCAATATTGTTGCGAAACCTATGGACGGAACCGGTCAGCGCGCTACTCTTCTCCCCTCAATCGTCGTGGGGAGACGCGGATGGGTACTGTTCAGCCAGACCAGGCACAAGACGTCAGAGAGCAGACCATCTTTCCCGACCCGGACGACGTTCTGGCGCGCTCCTTTGGCCTTTCCGGCGACCTCCGACAGATCCCGTCCAATCCTCATGCCTATACCTTTTCCTCTGATGACCTTTCCTACCGGCTGGATTTCACCGATGACGCCGAGCAACAGGCGCGCTTTCAAGGACAGGCGGACCTGATTTCGGGCCTCATGGAAGGCGAGGAGACCATTCAAGGCCCGCTGCCGATCCGTGACATCTATGACGAGTTTGTCGTGAAGCTTGCGGCGGACGAAGACGAACCGTATTCCTGGGCGCGGCTTCTGCGTCTGCCCGACGGGGTAGCCCTTGCAGGCGACAAGGCACCCTCGGCCCATGAAGCACGAGCCCTTGGCCAGTTTTCCGCCCGGCTCATCCGTGCGCTGGATGGTGAAAGCCGCAAGGGCGAGGGCCGGACGACGCCGGTACTCACCTCGATCCACGATCTTCGCCAGGCCGGTCCGAGCGTGGTGAAGCTGTTGCGCGCCGTTGGGGATTCGTCCGTGCGGGACCCCGTGGCAAAGACGATGGTGGCGGCACTGCGCCAGATCCAGCCGCTCGGCCCCGCGCTTCGGGTCAAGATCGTTCATCACCAGCCGGTGCGTGCCGATGTGCTTGGCGAAAGGCTGGACGGTGCGTGGCATCCGGTTTCCTTCATCAGCGCAGACGCCCTCGGCGAAGGCTGGATTGCCGCATCGCTTGCCGCGCTCTGCGCCGACCTCCTTGTGTCGGGCGATGCCGATATTCTGGATTTCCTGCCCGCCGTCAGCGGCTTTCACGACGAACTGCCGCTTCTCGAGGAAGAGTTGAAGGCCCTCTGGCCGCTGACATTGATCCGCATCGGTCTTTTGCGGGCAATGGCCGAACATCAGGCAGTGGTTGCCGCAAGTGACGAGACGCTGGGCGCCCGCCAGGCGGCCCGGGAGCTGTTTTCCCGTGCAACGGCCGTCCATGCCGCCTTCGTCGAGGCGGCGATCCTTGATGCGGTCGACTGGCCACGCGAGGGCGCCCCGGAATTCGGCCTGCTGCTGCCGGAGATCGAGGCGGACGCCATCCGTGTGGTCGACCTTTCGGTGACAAGTCCGCTGTTTGCAGAAGGAAACTGGCAGGATCCGGACATCGACTGGCGGCTTCTTGCCCGCATCGCCTGGGACAGCCGCATGGGTGCCACCCGTTTTGGGGAATACAGGTTTTCGCGCGCCCAGCTGGCCGGTGGCGAAGAGGCGGACAATTATGCGCTGCATGTCGATCTTTGCCTGCCGGCAGGCGCTGTCGCGGTCGCGCCGATGGGCGGTATCGTCCATCTCGTCGACAATCGGCTGGTGCTCGTCGGAAAGGAGGCAAGCCTCTATCTGGAAGGGCTCGACAGCGTGCTTGTCGATGGAACCGCGCTTTTTGCCGGAGACCGGCTGGGTGTCGTTGCCGGCGGTGAAGGATCCGTCGGTGGCCTGCGCATCCGCATCTGTCGGGCCCCCGACCTCCTGCCGCCGCTGTTTGCGTCTGCCCGCTTTGCGCGCCTGTGGAGCCGGCTTGTGCTCTCGCCATCCCTGTTGCTCGGCCGTGACCTTGATGCGCCGCCGACCGGCCGACAGCCGCTGTCCCGCGGCTGGCAGGACTGCGTCTTTGATGGAAACGGCCGCTCCTTCGTGGATCTTTCCGGGGCCGCGGGGCTTCTCGGCCATGGCAATGCCGACATGGCAGAGGCGGCCTATCGCCAATGGATGACGCTGGCCGGCGTTCAGGGCACGCAGGCCGAGGCGGATTTCCGCGACGCCCTTCTGCGTCTTCTGCCCGATGATTATAACGTCGTGCTGACGGTGACCGATGAAGAATCGGCGATGCAACTGGCCGAGGCGCTTGCCGCGCAATTGCCACAAGATGGCGAAACGCTGGTCATTGCCGATGAACGCCGCCATGGCTTCGGCCGTCTGGGATCGGCGATCTGGCGGTTCGTCCGGGACGGTGAGGCGCCTGATCTTGTCGTGACCGGTTCACCGGTGCCCGGAGAGCCGCTGGCGGCCGTCATCGCAAAAGCCGTTCATGAAGATATCGCAGTGCCGGCGCCCGCTGTACCCCCCGGTGCGGTTGCCTGCCGGATCGGCTGCTGCGTTCTGAACGCTCTCACCGATGACGCCTCTATCGAGCGGGCTGACACCACCGCGCGCTATCTTGGCGAGCAGCTTCACAGGATCGGTGGCTGGATGCCCGAACTTCTGGCTGTGGAGGGCGAGGGCTTCGCATACGATCTTCTTCTGCCGGACGAGACGCTTTCCTCCTTCGATCTGGCACGACAACTGGCCGCGCACGGCATTCTCATGCCGCGCCCGCAAACGCCCGACCGGTTGCCATTTTCCGCGCCGCTCTGCCTGACGCATCAAAGCGTCGACCGGCTGACACAGGCGCTGGCGAGCGTTCTTGAAAAGCTGCGTCCCGAGGCGGGCACCCTTGATCAACCGGCACCGTCCTTGACCGACCTTGAGGATGAGCCTGTATGAGCAGCTATTGAAACGCGCGCAATCGGCGAACAGGATTTCGCAAATCCGCCTCACTCCTGTCATGAAACGGAAAAAAATTCTAGGTAGACAGGAATTCGATTGAAGTTGCCGATCGACTCACATATGGTCCCCATCCAAGGACGAGCCTTAATTCGCGCGTCCGGAAGAGCGCAACACCAACAGGGAGAGTGACATGTCGAAAACCGTCCGTAATGCCGCCCCTCTTTGGCGTTCGCATGATGTGAAACGCACGGGAATTTTCTCCGCCCCGTGCTGTCGAATGTGACGCTTCACCTTCCAAGGATCTGAACAGTCAATTCGTCGCGCTGTCTTGAACAGCCACACCAGGAGTATGACCATGCAAAAGCAGGTTATCGAATACGGCGGCGAGCCCGTCGGCATCGTCGTGCCGGACCAGGACCGCCTGAAGTTCATCGCCGTGAAGTTTCACGTGATCGATCTGGATGAGCAACGCTTTTCCTCGGCTGACGAGGTGCGTCTTGCCATTCGCAACCACGTGCTTGCCCAGAAAAGTGCCGCACCGGTTGTCCGTGCGGCCGTGGCGTGAGGCGCAGCAAGGCGCCGCCCGCGTGAAGGATTCCGGCCGAACGGACATCCAGGTTCAACCGACATGCCAGCCGCCCTGCCTCATCCGGCGCGGGCGGCTTTTTCTATTCAGGGATGAGACGACGGGGCTGATCAGAAGGCGGTGAAGGTCAGCGTCGTCAGCGAGCGCTCGATGCCGGGGATCTTGACGATCCTCTCATTGATGAAGCGGCCGATCTCCTCGCCTTCCGGCAGATAGATCTTCAAAAGCAGATCCCAGTCACCGCTCGTGGAATAGAGCTCGGAGACAAGTTCGGTCTTGTAGATGGCATCGGCCACCTCGTAGGTGGTCCCCGGCGCGCAGCGCAACTGGACAAAAATCGGCTTCATGACATGTCTCGCTCGTCGGATCGCTCTGGCGATCGGTATGGGTGCGCCACTATTGTCCGATGCTGCCGGAGCGCGCAAGGCGGTCCTTGCCGATCTCGGTCAGCAGCCACGTGCGAAACGCCATCAGGGGCGGGTAGCTTGCGCGATCCGGGGGATAGGCCAGATGATAGTCTCCCGTGCGCATATCCGTATCGGGAACGGCTTCGACCAGGCGGCCGAGCTCCAGTTCGCGCGCAATCAGCACCCGGGGCAGAAGTGCGACGCCAAGCCCGGCCGTCGCCGCCTCCGCCATGGTGATGAACTGGTCAAACAGCATGCCGTGCAACGCATCGAAGCTGACGCCCTGCTGGCCGAACCACATCTCCCAGGCGTCGGGGCGTGTATTGAGGTGGAGAAGAGGCGCCTTGAGCAGGTCCTCCGGAGCTTTCAGGCAATGACGGGCAAAAAGATCCGGGCTGCAGGCGGCAATCACCGTCTCATCCATCAGGGCAGTGAGAACGGCTCCGGGCCAGCGCGGCGCGCCGAAATGAATGGCTGCATCCAGCGTATCGAAGCGAAAGTCGAAGGGCTCCAGCCGAGTAATCAGGTTGACCACCATGCCTGGATACTCCTTGAGAAAGCGCGGCATGCGCGGCGTCAGCCAGCGCGTTCCGAAGAAGGGCAGGATGGCCAGGTTCAGCGTGCCGCCGGATGGATTGGCGCGCAGGTTGAGTGACGCGTTCGAAATGCGCCGCAGGGCCTCGCGCACTTCGCGCACATAGGTGTCGCCGGCAATCGTCAGGCGGATCGTCTGGCGCTCCCGCAGGAACAGCGCCACGCCAAGCTGCCTTTCGAGCGCGGAAATCTGCCGGCTGACGGCACTCTGGGTAAGCCCGAGTTCCTCGGCCGCCGCTGTGACGCTGCCGGTGCGGGCAGCAGCCTCGAAGGCGGAGAGCAGCGAGAAGGATGGCAGAAAGCGCCGGGGCGGCAGCATGGTCATTCCTCCGGAGAATGAACTGTTGAGAAGAATTCGATATTCACCGGGATGGCCGGCCTGTAAAGATGCCATCGGCGGCGTTCCGGGCCCCTCCGGCCGCCTTATCCGGACATGTCCCATGCTCAATGATCCCCGCTCCCATGGCCTTTGGGAAAAGACCGCACCCGCCGCACCGCAAACCCGCAGCCTGAAGGGACCGGTGAGCGCCGACGTGGTGATTATCGGCGGCGGCTATACCGGCCTGTCGGCAGCCCTTCATCTTTCCGAAGCGGGGCGCCAGGTGGTTCTTCTGGAGGCAACAGACATCGGTTTCGGCGGCGCCGGGCGCAATGTCGGGCTCATCAATGCCGGCATGTGGGTGATGCCCGATGATCTTCCGGGCGTGCTTGGCGAAACGCATGGCGAGCGCCTGCTTGATCTGCTCGGCAACGGCCCGCAGGCCGTGATGGCACTGATCGACCGTCATGGCATTGAGTGCGAGCTGACCCGCACCGGGACCCTGCATTGCGCCGTAGGCGACGACGGTTTGAAGGAAATCGAGGATCGAGGCCGCCAGTGGCAGAAGCGCGGCGCACCGGTCAGCGTGCTCGATGCGGCCGAAACCGAGCGGCGGATTGGCACCCGCGCCTATCGCGGCGCGCTTCTCGACATGCGCGCCGGCACGCTGCAGCCGCTTGCCTATGCGCGCGGACTTGCCCATGCCGCCGTCAAGGCTGGCGCGGTACTCCACACAGCAAGTCCAGCCATCGGCTGGCGTCAGGCGCAGGGGCGCCACACCATCGAGACGCCGGAAGGCTCCGTGACGGCCGATTGGCTGATCGTCGCAACCGATGCCTATTCCACCGGCCCGTTTGCGGCCGTGCGCACCGAACAGGTCCGTCTTCCCTATTTCAATTTCGCCACCGTGCCGCTGTCGGACAATCTGCGCCGCTCGATCCTGCCGGAGCGGGAGGGATGCTGGGATACCAAGGAAATCCTCTCCTCCTTCCGCATGGACGCCCGCGGACGGCTGGTCTTCGGCTCGGTCGGCGCGCTTCGCGGGACAGGTGTCGCCGTTCACCGCAACTGGGCAAAGCGGGCGCTGCGCCGGCTGTTTCCACAACTGGGTGACGTCGCTTTCGAGGCCGAATGGTATGGCCAGATCGGCATGACCGACAATGCGCTTCCCCGCTTCCACACATTTGCCAAACGCGTCATCGGATTTTCCGGTTATAATGGGCGCGGAATTTCACCCGGCACCGTCTTCGGTCAGGTGCTGTCGCGCCATGTGCTGGGCGAGATGGGTGAAGAGGATCTTCCCCTGCCTGTCACCGTGGCGAAGGACCCGGCCTTTCGCACGCTGAAGGAAGCCTATTACGAAGCGGGCGCGCAGCTTGCCCATTTTACCGGTGACCGGTTCTAAAGCCCGACGGCTTGACCCGCCCCGACGAACATCGCAGATGACACCGACAGACAGACGAGAAGGACAAAGATGACCCTCGCCACGCTCAACCTCAACGCCGAAACCGCTGCCATTCTTGCAAAGCTTGGTGTTGCTGCTTCCGCCTATACGGGCGGCACGCTTGTCGTGCGCTCGCCGATCACAGGCACGGAAATCGGGCGCCTGCCGGAAATCTCCGCAGCCGATACGACGACCGCCATCGATGCCGCGCATCAGGCCTTTCTTGAATGGCGTCAGGTGCCGGCGCCCAAGCGCGGCGAACTGATCCGGCTGCTCGGCGAAGAACTGCGCGCGGCCAAGGTGGATCTTGGTCGCCTCGTTTCCATCGAGGTCGGCAAGATCACCTCGGAAGGCCTCGGCGAAGTGCAGGAGATGATCGACATCTGCGATTTCGCCGTCGGCCTGTCGCGCCAGCTCTATGGGTTGACCATCGCAACGGAGCGCTCCGAGCATCGGATGATGGAAACCTGGCATCCGCTGGGCGTCACCGGCATCATTTCGGCTTTCAACTTCCCCGTTGCCGTCTGGTCGTGGAATGCGGCGCTGGCGCTGGTCTGCGGCAATTCCACGGTCTGGAAGCCGTCCGAAAAGACGCCGCTGACGGCGCTTGCCACACAGGCGATCTTTGAAAAGGCGCTTGCCCGCTTCATCGCCGAAGGTGGCAAGGCACCGGCCAATCTTTCAACGCTGTTGATCGGCGGGCGCGAGATCGGCGAAGTGCTGGTCGACCATCCGAAAGTGCCGCTCGTTTCAGCCACCGGCTCCACGGCGATGGGCCGCGCCGTCGGCCCGCGCCTTGCCAAGCGCTTTGCCCGCGCCATCCTGGAACTCGGCGGCAACAATGCTGCCATCGTCACGCCGACGGCCGATCTCGATCTCACGTTGCGCGGCGTTGCCTTTTCCGCCATGGGCACGGCCGGCCAGCGCTGCACCTCGCTTCGCCGCCTCTTCGTCCATGAAAGCGTCTACGACAACCTCGTGCCGCGCCTGCAAAAAGCCTATCAGTCCGTCACCATCGGCAACCCGATGGTGGATGGCAATCTCGTCGGCCCGCTGATCGACAAGGCAGCGTTTGACAAGATGCAGGCGGCTCTGGAAGCCGCAAAGGCCGAGGGCGGCAGCGTGACCGGCGGTGAGCGCGTCTCTGCCGAAGACGCCGCCGACGCCTATTACGTACGCCCCGCCATCGTCGAAATGCCGTCGCAATGCGGCCCGGTGATCGAGGAAACCTTCGCGCCGATCCTCTACGTCGTCAAATATTCCGATTTCGACGCAGTGCTTGCGCTCCACAACGACGTGCCGCAGGGCCTCTCTTCCTCGATCTTCACTAATGACATGCGCGAGGCCGAAACCTTCATTTCCGCCCGTGGCTCCGATTGCGGCATTGCCAATGTCAACATCGGCCCATCGGGCGCTGAAATCGGCGGGGCCTTCGGCGGCGAAAAGGAGACCGGCGGCGGCCGCGAATCGGGTTCCGATTCGTGGAAGGCCTATATGCGCCGGGCCACCAACACGCTGAACTATGGCCGCACGCTGCCGCTCGCGCAGGGTGTGAAGTTCGACATCGCCTGACACGGGATCAACAGGGGGCAGCGATGAAGCCGCTGCCCCTTGCACGACAGGGGCAGCGCAACGCGCTAGTCTGCGGACCGAATCGCCGCTGACGTCAAAAGGTCCCCGCCCATGCCCGCTCCCCTTAATCTCCTCACCGATATCGATGGCTTGAGCGTTGGCCATGCCACGGATCTCGCCCTCGGATCCGGGGTCACGGTGGTGGTTTTCGATGAACCGGCCACCGCTTCCGGCATCGTGCTCGGCGGAGCGCCGGGCGGACGCGATACCGCACTGCTTGACCCCTATCTTACGGTGGAAAAGGTCGATGCGCTGGTGCTGTCGGGCGGATCGGCCTTCGGGCTCGATGCGGCCGGCGGCGTACAGGCGGGGCTGCGTGAGATCGGACGTGGGCTTCAGGTCGGCACCACCCGGGTCCCGATCGTGCCGCAGGCCATCCTCATGGATCTCCTGAACGGCGGCAACAAGGACTGGGGTCTTCATTCTCCCTATCGCGATATGGGTTACGAGGCATTTGCGGCGACCGCAAAGGGTCCCTTCGCGCTCGGAACCGTCGGCGCCGGCACTGGCGCCACCACGGCAACCTTCAAGGGCGGGCTCGGATCGGCAAGCGCGGTGACGCTGAGCGGACACCGGATTGCAGCGCTGGTGGCCGTAAACGCCCTTGGCTCGGCGACCGTGGGAGAGGGCCGGCACTTCTGGGCAGCCCCTTTTGAAGAGGGACAGGAATTCGGTGGTCTCGGCCTTCCCGCCACATTCACGCCGAGCGATCGATCGATGCGTTTGAAAGGCGTGAACCTTAAGGCAACGACCATCGGCCTTGTGGTGACCGATGCCATCCTCACCAAGGCGCAGGCGCATCGCCTGTCGATCATGGCGCATGACGGGCTTGCCCGGGCGATCCTTCCCGCACACCTGCCGGCCGACGGCGATACGGTCTTTGCAGCCGCGACCGGCAAACGCGCCCTCGAAGACCCGCTCGACTTCATGGAGCTTTGCCACCTGGCAACACTCACCTTTGCCCGCGCCATCGCACGCGGCGTATTCGAGGCAACGGCGCTGCCGGTTGAAAAGTCGCAGAAAGCCTGGCGCGACGGCCGGGCCTCAGATCAGACAGCTGGTTGAGCCTGACGTTTCATCACGGCAACCGTCACGAACCACAGCACGACGCCCAGCGCGATCAGCAGGCCGGCAATGGTGTATTGCACCGGATCGCGCCCCGTCCAGGGCCCGGCCAGAAAGGCGCAACTGGCAGCCCCCAGCACCGGCACGATGGTTGGCGTGCGAAAATGTTTGTGTTCCACCTTGTCCTTGCGCAGCACGAGGACCGCAATGTTGACGATGGTGAAGACGCAGAGCAGCAACAGCGCCGTGGTGCCGCCGAGCGCCGGCACGCCGCCGGCAAAGGTGATGAGGAGGGCTGCAATCAGCGTGGTGAAGAGGATGGCGACGAACGGCGTCTGTCGCGTCTCGTGCACCTTGCCCAAGACCGGCGGCAGCACGTTTTCGCGCGACATGCCGTAGATGAGGCGGCTTGCCATCATCATGTTGATGAGGGCGGAATTTGCCACGGCAAACATGGTGATGAGACCGAAGATGCCGACCGGAAAGTCCGGAGCACCGGCGGCGACCACTTTCAGAAGCGGCGTTTCACCCTCGCCAAGTTCTGCGGCAGGCACCAGCGTGATGGCCGAAATGGAGACGAGGACATAGATGATGCCCGTCAGCACAAGCCCACCCAGCAGGACTTTCGGAAAGATCCGGCTCGGCTCCTTGCATTCTTCCGCCATGTTGACGCTGTCCTCGAAGCCGACCATGGCAAAGAAGGCAAGCGTCGTTGCCGCAACAACCGACCAGATCGCGCCATGATCTCCGGCCGGCTGAAAGGTCCAGGCGCGCGAGACATCGCCCTGCCCGCCCGCAATCGCCCAGAAGCCGATCCCGATGATGAGGAGCAGGCCGGACAGTTCGATGACGGTCAGCACCACGTTGACCTTGACGCTTTCGCCGACGCCTCGAAAATTGACGATGCCGACCAGCGCCATGAAGGCAAGCGCCACGCCGGTGACGCCAAAGGCGCCGGCATCGAAGCCCGTGGAGGCGGTAAAATTGGCGGCAAAGGCGCGTGACGCCGTGGCCGCCGAGGTGACGCCGGAGGACATGACGGCAAAGGCCACCAGAAACGTGATGAAATGGATGCCGAAGGCCTTGTGCGTATAAAGCGCAGCACCCGCCGCACGGGGATATTTCGTCACCAGTTCCAGATAGCTGAAGGCCGTCATGAGCGCGACCAGGAAAGCGACGAGGAAAGGCAGCCAGACGACGCCCCCCACTTCCGCAGCCACCTGCCCCGTCAGCGCATAGATGCCGGTGCCCAGAATGTCGCCGACAATGAACAGCAGCAGCAGCCCCGGCCCCATCACCCGTTTCAGCTCCGGCTGGCTGCCGAGCTGCTCAGTCCCCCGATTGTCCTGCATGATCCCCTCCTGATGCACCGCATTGGCAACGTACGTGTCGTGACACGCCGTGCTGACGGATATGGATCACGAACAGTGAGGAACAAGTCGAGGCCTTGAAGGTTCGACATCAATGGCGTGCTGCCCTTCGGGGCGGCGGAGCGCGCATGTCTTACCGAACCATGTCTTATCAAACAGGAGGGACGACCATGGATGACAGACCGAGCGGCACGATGCCGAAGGGCACCGATGACAAGGTTCTGACCAACCGGCAAGGCCATCCGATCACCAACAACCAGTCGCAGCGCACCGTTGGCGCGCGCGGCCCGGCAACGCTTGAAAACTACCAGTTTCTCGAAAAGATCAGCCATTTCGACCGGGAGCGCATTCCCGAGCGCGTCGTGCATGCGCGCGGCTTCGTCTGTTACGGCGAACTGGAAGTGACCGGCAAGATCGGCGACGAGCCCGCGTCCAGATATACGCGCGCAAAACTGTTCCAGACGGCAGGCAAGAAGACGCCGCTCGCCATTCGCTTCTCCACCGTCATCGGTGGGCGCGATTCCTCCGAGACGGCGCGCGACCCGCGTGGCTTTGCCGTCAAGTTCTATACCGAAGACGGCAACTGGGATCTGGTCGGCAACAATCTGGCGGTCTTCTTCATCCGGGATGCGATCAAGTTTCCCGATGTCATCCATTCGCTGAAGCCGGATCCGGTGACGTTTCGCCAGGAACCGAACCGCATCTTCGACTTCATGAGCCAGACGCCGGAAAGCATGCATATGCTGACGCATCTGTTTTCGCCGCGCGGCATTCCGGCAAGCTATCGGCACATGGAAGGCTTTGGCGTCAACACCTACAAGATGGTGAATGACCAAGGTGAGACGGTGCTGGTGAAATACCATTTTCACCCGCGCGCCGGTCTGGCCTGCCTCACGGCGGAAGAAGCTGCCAAGGTGCAGGGCCAGGATTTCGGCTCGGCCTCGAAGGATCTCTTCACCGCGATCGAGCGGGGCGAATATCCGCAATGGGACATGTTCGTGCAGATCATGGAGGATCACGATCATCCCGAACTCAGCTGGGACCCGCTCGACGACACCAAGATCTGGCCGGAACACCAGTTCCCCCTGCGCCATGTCGGCACGATGACTCTGAACCGCAATGTCGAGGATTTCTTCAACGAGAATGAGCAGATCGCCATGGGTACCGGCGTGCTGGTGGATGGGCTGGATTTTTCCGACGACAAGATGCTGGTCGGGCGTACCTTCTCCTATTCCGACACCCAGCGTTACCGCGTCGGCAGCAATTACCTGCAATTGCCGGTCAACCAGCCGAAGAACGCCAAGGTCTCGACCAACCTCTCCGGCGGCCAGATGAGCTTTCAGCGCGATCTGGCGCCGGGGCAGAACCCGCATGTGAACTATGAGCCGTCCATCCATGACGGGCTGACGGAAAGCGCCCGCGCGGAGCCGAACAATCCGCCGGAAATCCGCGGCCGCCTGACCCGCGAAGTGCTGGAACGCCGCAATGACTATGAACAGGCGCGTGGCCGTTTCTGCACCATGATGGACTGGGAACGCGACGACCTGATCTTCAACATGGGGGACCTTCTGTCGCAATGTCAGCGCGACGTGCAGGAGCGCATGGTCTGGCACTTTTTCATGGTGCATGACGATTATGGCCGGCGCGTTGGCGAAAAGCTCGGCATTTCGGTGAGCGACATCGCCCATCTCGGCCCCCTGCCGAAACAGGTGCTGACGGACGAGGAGACACGGCGCCTGCAAAATCTTGGCCGCAACGGCGACGTGATCGATCCGGCCGTCTGGGGCCAGTGGACGAGTTCGGTAAAGAACCACAAGGCAACAGCCGAAGAGGTTCTGATGGGCAAGCTTCCCAAGGCCGGCATGATGCAGAGCGAAGCGGCCGAATAACCGCTCATTTCACGCAACACGATCCGGGAGATCCGTCTCCCGGATTGTCTTATTCCGTCGCCTCTGCCCGGCGGCCCAGCCGCGCCAGCGCCAGAAAGATAACCAGCCCGACAAGCGAAAGCCCGGTCAGCGACCAGAGAACGCTTGCCGCGCCGGCTCTTTCCAGAACGAAGGCAAGGCCGAACGGGGCAACCGACGATACGGCAAGCCGTACCAGCGTCATCTGCCCCTGTCGGGCACCGTAGCCTTCGCTGCCGAAGAGCGTCAGCGGCAAGGTTCCGAAGACGATACTGGCCAGACCCGAACCGAAGCCGAATAGGACGGCAAACACCATCGCACCCGGCACGAACGGATGGGTGAGCGTCAGGATCAGAATGGCAAGCGGCGGAAAGACCGCCATCAATACCGCCAGATGCAGCGCATCGAGATTCTTGCCGAAGATCATGTTGGTGAAGCGGCTCAAAACCTGCGCCGGCCCGAAGACTGTGGCAACCAGGACGGCTGTGCCTCCGAGCCCCAGCGCTGTCAACACCGGCACCATGTGGAAGAGGAGCGCCGCATTGCCGAAGGACACCACGCCCATGCCGGCCAGCATCAGGCGGAAGCCGCGTTCCCGAACGGCTTCGGGAAGAAGACCCGGGACGGGTTCACCGCGATTGCGGGTCGACGCGTCAACGGCACCGCGGGCACCCTTGCCCTGCAGCCCGAGCCAGGCATGCAGTGGCAGGCAGATGAGGAGATTGAGCCCCGCAAAGGCAAGATAGACCTCGCGCCAGTCGAGATGCGCGTGGAGCGCCGATGTGAAGGGCCAGAACAAAGTGGAGGCAAAACCTGCAATCAGCGTCAGATAGGTAATGCTCCGCGATGCCTCCCGCGGCCGGATTTCCACCAGAAGGGCAAAGGCTGCCCCGTATTGGACGAGATTGGAAGACACTTCCATCAGCACAATGCCGGCGACGAACATCGGCAGGCTTGACGACAGAGCACACAGAAGCAGTGACATGACTGCCATCAGCGAGCCGGTTGCCATCACCCGGCCCGTGCCGAAGCGGTCCATCAGGCGCCCGGCATAGGGCGCAACAAGGCCCGAGAGAAAGAGCGAGGCCGACAGAAGGCCAAAGAGCCAGTCGACCGTCCAGCCGAAATCCCGCGCCATGGCCGGCGCCAGAATGCTGAAACTGTAATAAAGTGTGCCATAGCCGATGATCTGCGTCACCCCTAGGGCGACAATGGCGGCAATCGGCAGGCGCTCACTCATATCGAACTCAGTTTCACCCGTTGTTCCAGCTTTTGCGCATCCTCTTTCCGCTCGCTGTAGCGATCGGTCAAGTGGCCCGAGACATCGCGGGTGAGAAGGGTGAATTTCACCAGTTCCTCGCAGACATCCACCACCCGGTCATAATAGGCGGATGGTTTCATGCGGCCGTGTTCATCGAATTCCTGAAAGGCCTTGGCAACCGACGACTGGTTCGGGATGGTGAGCATCCGCATCCAGCGCCCGAGAATGCGCATCTGGTTCAGCGCATTGAAGGATTGCGAGCCGCCGGACACCTGCGCCAGCGCCAGCGTCTTTCCCTGCGTCGGGCGGATCGAGCCGATGGACAAGGGGATCCAGTCGATCTGCGCCTTCATGATGCCGGTCATGGCGCCGTGGCGCTCGGGGCTCACCCACAGCTGGCCTTCCGACCATTCGACCAGACCGCGCAGTTCGGCCACCTTCGGATGACTGACCGGCTCGGCATCGGGAAGCGGAAGCCCGGCCGGATCGAACAGGCGCACCTCGCAGCCGAAATGCGTCAGCAACCGGCCCGCTTCCTCGGACAATAGCCGGCTATAGGAAATGGTTCTGAGCGATCCGTATAGAATGAGGATGCGTGGCTTGTGGGTGGAGAAGGTCGGCCGCAGTGCAGCGGGGTCCGGCATGCGCAAATGATTTTCCACCACCGCCGGCAGGGAGGAAGAGAACTCAGCCAAGACGTTTGCCCTCCGCGTCCAGAACCTGCTCTCCGTCCTCCTTGGCAAACGGACCCTTGTGGGTATCGGGCAGTATATCGAGCACCCGTTCGGACGGGCGCGACAGCCGCGTGCCAAGCGGTGTGATCACGAATGGCCGGTTGATGAGGATCGGATGCGTGAGCATCGCATCCAGCAACTGATCGTCGCTGAGCGCCGGGTCATCAAGGCCCAGCTCCCTATAGGGCGTGTCCTTTTCTCGGATCGCCTCGCGCACCGAAAGCCCGGCAGCGGCGATCATTTTCTGAAGGTCGGCACGCGAAGGCGGTGTCTTCAGGTAGTCGATGATGATGGGTTCGATGCCGGCATTGCGGATCATGGCGAGCGTGTTGCGTGAGGTTCCGCAGGCGGGATTGTGGTAGATGATGACATCCATGGCGTTTCACGTCCTTTCGACAGAGGTTGACCGCACGGACGCGCCGCGCTCGTACCAGGGCTTGCTGGCATTGACGATCCAGACGACCGACAGCATGACCGGCACCTCGATCAACACGCCGACCACGGTTGCCAGGGCGGCACCGGACTGGAAGCCGAAGAGGCTGATGGCAGCAGCCACCGCCAGCTCGAAGAAGTTGGAGGCACCGATGAGGGCCGAGGGGCCGGCCACGCAATGGGCTTCACCGCTGATCCGATTGAGCAGGTAGGCAAGGCCGGAATTGGCATAGACCTGGATAAGGATGGGGACGGCCAAAAGCGCGATCACCATGGGCTGCGCGATGATCTGTTCGCCCTGGAAGCCAAATAGCAGCACAAGCGTCGTCAGAAGTGCGACAAGCGACAGCGGCTGCATGACCTTCAGCAGAGCGTCGAGCGCAACCGTTGAGCCGGAGGCCAGAAGCCGGCCCCGGATAAGCTGGGCGGCGATCACCGGCAGGACAATATAAAGCATGACCGAGAGGATCAGCGTATCCCATGGCACGGTGATGGCTGACAGGCCGAGCAAAAGACCAACAATCGGAGCAAAGGCGATGACCATGATTGCGTCGTTGAGCGCCACCTGCGACAGGGTGAAATGCGGCTCGCCTTTGGTCAGGTTAGACCAGACAAAGACCATCGCCGTGCAGGGCGCCGCTGCCAGAATGATGAGGCCAGCAATATAGCTGTCGATCTGGGCGGACGGCAGCAACGGGCGAAACAGCCAGCCGATGAACAGCCAGCCAAGCAGCGCCATGGAAAATGGCTTGACCGCCCAGTTGATGAAAAGCGTCACGCCAATTCCGCGCCAGTAACGGCCGACATGCCCCAAAGTGGCAAAGTCAATCCGGATCAGCATCGGGATGATCATCAGCCAGATCAGTACCGCCACCGGCAGGTTGACCTTGGCGACTTCCAAGACGGCAATCGCATGAAAGACGCTGGGCATGAGAGCGCCGAGCGCCACACCGGCAAGGATGCAGAGAAAGACCCAGAGGGTGAGATAGCGTTCGAATGTCGACATGATCAGAAGGTCCTGCCCTTGGTGCGGCGAGCTGCGCAGGTGCGGCGGCGACCTGCCAGTGGATCGTGCTGCAGGATGGTCATGGCTTGTTTTCCTCGGCGGCCGTGGCGCAACAGATGTCGATGGTATGTGTGACAGGCGCGCAGATCTCCGGACGTCCACCACAGCAATCCTCCATCAGAAAGCGGATGAGGCCGGTCAGTTGTTCGTAGGCGGCAGAGTAGACGATGGAACGCGAATCGCGCTCTGCCGCGACAAGCCCTGCCCGCTCCAGTTCCTTCAAGTGAAACGAGACATTGGAGGCCGAAACGCCAACGGCCTCGGCAATTGCACCGGCGGCCATGCCCGCGGGCCCGGCGACCACCAGCATGCGGATGATCTTCAACCGCGTTTCCTGCGAGAGCGCACCAAACAGAACGACTGCCTGCTTTCCATTCATAATTCAATAATCCTATAAGTATTGAATTATCTTGTACACGTCTGCGCGACCTGAGGCAAGAGGCAGCAAAAAGCCCGCGACAGGACATCGCGGGCTTCGGTCATTGATCAGCGAAGCGGCATCAGATCTTGGCGGGTGCGCCGGCTTCCTTCAGGGAGGCAAACTTCATCGTCAGGCTGCGCAGGTTGTGGTCCAGCCAATCGGCCATGGCCACTTCCTCGTCCAGATTGGCCTTGAGACCGGCCGTTGCCGCCGGAAAATTGCCGAGTTCGGCAATGGTCAGCAGCGATTTGTAGGCAGCGATCTCGTAATTTTCGAAGGCGAAGTTGGCGAGCGAATTCTTGACGATCTCGTCACCGGCCATGCTGTGGCTGATGGCCGCCATGGAGCCTCCCATGGACAGCGCCATGTCCTTCAGCGCCGAATTGCTTTCGGAAAGGCCGGACAGGATCGCCTCGAGCCGCTGGATCTGCCCCTCGGTTTCGCGGATATGGGCTTCCAGCCGGGTGGCGACTTCCGGATAGTTCTCGATGCGGGAAACCTGCGGCTTCATGATCGAAAGAGCCTGGTTTTCCATGGCGTGGGCGTTTTTAAGGCCCGTCACGAAAATCGTGCGTGTTTCGTCGGCTACGGCCATTATGATCTCCTGGTTGATGCCGGCCTAACCGGCAAAGCCAGGGATTGTTCCAGCCCGCCGTCAGGCGAGGAAGGAGCGCCATTGCGCGCGATACGCGGCAAGCCCCTCGGCAGACAGAGGAACGACCGCCCGTCCGGTTTCAGACGGCAGTGCCGAGCCGCAGAGCAGGGCTGCACCATGGGTGGTGCCGGTGGACCCGGCAAGGGCCAGCACGCTGCGGCCAAGAAGACCTGCAAGCGCTGCCAGATAGGCCTCATTTGCGGCAAACGGCCCCTCCACCAACACGGGACCGTCCGCCCCCAGCAGGTCCAGGCAGGCTTCGGTCATCAGTGCTAGATACAGCGAAGCAGCTGCCCAGCGGTCATGACGGCAAGGGCCCCCACCACCCTTCTCCTCGATCCAGCGCATGCGCCGGCCGGGAAACGGCCCGGATCCTTCTGCCACATTGGGAAGCAGCATCAGCCCCGAGGCGATGACGGCAGGAAGGGCTTGAAGGACACCCTCCTGCGAATCGAGAGGGCCAAGGGCGCTGGCGAGCATCTCGTATTCCCGCCCCCCCATGAAGCGTGCGGAAGGAACCGCGCGGCCATAGGCATCGACATTGGCCAGCGTATCGCGGGCCGGATCAAGATGATTGAGATCGCCGCCGACGGCGAAACTGACCACCCAGGTGCCGGTGGAGACGACCGAAAACGGCGGCTCGCGGCCGACGAGATGGGCGAGAAGCGAAGCGTTGGAATCGTGCAGGCCGCAAAAGACCGGCACCGGAGACGGCAGGCCAAGTTCGGCTGCAAGCTGCGGCAGAAGATCCCCCAGACGATCGAAGGCGGAACGCACTCGCGCCATCTGCTGACGGATGCCGAGCGCATCGACCAGGCCGGACCATCCGCCGTCCCGGGGGCACCATAGGTCGGTATGGCAGCCAAGCGAGGTGACTTCATTGGCCGCAATGCCCGTCAGCCGGAACGCCCAGTATTGCGGATAGGTCATGATCTGCGCGACACGGGCAAATTCATCCGCAAAGACGGTCTTCTGGTAGTGCAGTTGCGCTCCAAGGTTCAGCCCGCCGGGAAGCGCCGGTGAAAATGTCTCTATAAAAGGCGGACGTAGCGCCGCATAGGTTTCCTCAATCGCCGGCGGGTAGCGATGCTCGTAATCCAGTACCGGCAGCGCAAGTTCGCCTGATACATCGACAAGTGCTGCAGACGCGCCGTGGGTGGTGATCGAAATGGCATCGAAGCCCACGCTGCCGGCCAGCTCCTGCAAAGCCTTGCGAAAGAAGCGCCAGAGCGCCTCGATATCGTAATGTGGATAAGGCGGCGCGTCGATGACGTGGTTGCGGACACGGCGCACATCGAGCTCCTGCCCGCTCGCACAATCGAGAATGGCGACCTTGGCATTGGTCTTGCCGACATCGAGAACCGCAACGCGCGTGTAATCGGTCATGGCAGGTGAAACACCGTGACGAGATCGGTGGCAACAGGGGAATTGTCCGGATGGGTGTCCATGATATCGGCCATGTGCGCCCACCAGCGCTTCATGACGGGATGGTCCGGCAGGCTTGCCATCGTGTGGTCGGCGGGACGGGTGAGAATGCCGAAGAGGATGTTGGTCTCACGGTCGAGATGGATCGAATAGTCGCTGACACCGGAGGCATGCAGGAGATCCACCAGTTCCGGCCAGATCTCGTCATGGCGCCTGCGGTATTCGGCTTCCATGCCCGGCGACAGCTTCATCTTGAAGGCGTGTTTTTCAAGGCTCATGCGCGTCTTGCCTGTCTGATGCGGCGCGCCAGGATCGGCAGCGCAATGGTGACGATGAGGAGAAGGCCGACGAAGATCGACATCACGATGCCGGGGACGTTGAGGAGCCCGAGGCCGAAGGTGACGAGCCCCATGACGAAGGCCGCGATAACGACGCCGAGAATGCTGCCCGAACCGCCCAGAATGGACACGCCGCCGAGCACGACCATGGTGACCACTTCCAGTTCCCAGCCCTGCGCGATCGAAGGTCGCGTCGAGCCGAGCCGCGAGGTGAGGCAGACGGCTGCGATACCGCTCATCAGACCCGTCAGCAGGAAGAGGATGAATTTTACCCGCTCCACCGGCACACCGGAAAAGCGCGCAGCAAATTCATTATTGCCGATCACCATGACCTGCCGGCCGAAATTGGTCCAGTGCAGCAACACGGCAAACAGCGCGGCGCAGAGGAGAAACAGACCGAACTCGAAGGAAAACACCCAGACGAGGTAACCCTGGCCGAAATAGGCAAAGCTGTCCGGATAGCCGCCATAGGCCTTGTCCCCCAGCGCGATGTAGGAAATGCCGCGGAACAGGCTCATCGTGCCGATGGTGACGACGATGGAGGGCAGCTTCAGCGCCGAGACGAGAAAACCGTTGACGGTACCGCAGGCAAGGCCGGTGCCGATACCGATTGCCACAAGGCCCGGCGTTCCGACACCCGCCTGTGCAGCCGCCCCCATGGCCGTGGAGGCAAGCGCGATGATGGCGGCAACCGACAGATCGATTTCGCCGGCGATGATGAGCAGCGCCATGGCAAAGGCGACGAGCGCCTTTTCGGTGAAGTTGAACGTCGCGTCCGAGAGGTTCCAGGCATCCAGGAAATAGGGAGAGGCCAGCGAATTGGCGATGAAGATCAGCACCGCCACGCCGAACAACAACACTTCCCAGCTGGCAAGAGTGCGGGACAAGGGGGTGCCGAGCCGATCCGGAATGGTGCGGCGGGCGGGGACCGGCGTATCGCGCTTGTTCATGCCGTCACCTCTGTCGTGTTACGGTTGCGAAGGATGATACGGCCTTTTCGAGCTTCGGCGCGGGCGTTGAACACGACGGCGAGCACAATCACCACACCGGAAATCGCCATCTGGGCAAAGGGCGAAATGCCGATGACGGGAAGCGCATTCTTGATGACGCCGAGAAACAGCGCGCCGAGGACCGCACCGGCCACCGAGCCAATGCCGCCAGCAATGGAAATCCCGCCGATGACGCAGGCGGCTACGCTATCCAGCTCGAAACCGTTGGCGATATCGACATAGGCGACAGCGTAGCGCGAGACCCAGAGATAGCTGCAAAGACCGGCCATGGCGCCAGACAGAACGAATGCGAAGAAACGCGTCGCGCCGATATCGATGCCGGCATAGACCGCCGCAACGGGATTTCCACCAGACGCAAAGGCGGCACGGCCAAACGGCGTGCGGGTGAGCACGAACCAGAAGACAAGCACTACCAGAACCGCCACCCAGGACAGGACCGGCAAGCCCAGAAGCACGGTGCGCGGCACATTGAGGAAGGTCGGCGTCATCTGGTGGGCGTTGACCCAGCTGCCGCCCGAGAGCACGAAGGCCATGCCGCGATAGATGGTGAGCGTGCCGAGTGTCACGACGATCGGCGGGATCTGCAGGATCCAGACGAGAAAGCCATTGATGGCGCCCAGACATGCGCCGATCCCGAGCGCCATGACGATCAGCGCCACAAGCGGCAGATCGGGAAAGGCGGCATTGGTCATGGCAACCGCCATGCCGGTAAAGGCGAGATTGGCAGCCACCGAGAGATCGATGGATTTGGTGAGGATCACCGTCATCTGTGCGAGCGCCAGGATGATCAGGATCGACGTGTCGTTAAAGATATTGGCCAGGTTGGTCGGCTCGGCAAAGCCCGGTGCGCGGGTGGCAAAGCCTGCAACCATCAGCACAATAATGCCGGTCAGCAGGATTTCGCGGTTTTTCAGAAGTCGTGTCATCGCGGATCCTTCACGCATTGCCGGTTGCGGCACGCACCAGCACTTCGGCTGAGGCCTCGGCGCGCTCAAAAATTCCAGCCTGCAGGCCCTCGCGCATCACCATGACCCGATCCGACATGCCGAGAATTTCAGGCAGTTCGGACGAGACCATGATGATGGAAAGGCCCTGGGAGGCGAGTTCGGAAATGAAGCCATGCACGGCAGCCTTCGAGCCGATGTCGATGCCCTTGGTCGGTTCGTCGAGAATGATGACCTTCGGCTGCGTGGCGAGCCACTTTCCGATGACGACCTTCTGCTGGTTGCCGCCCGACAGCGTGCCGACCGGAACCGAGAGGGCCGCGGCGCGCAGATCCAGCCGCTCCGCATACTGGCGTGCCAGCTTCAACTCGTTCGCGGCATTGAGAAGGCCTGAGCGCGAGGTTCTGGCAAGCGAGGGCAGCGACATGTTCTGGAAAATCGGCATGGGCAGCGCCAATCCATGGCGACCCCGCTCTTCCGGCACATAGACGATGCCAGCTGCAATTGCCTCTGCAGAAGAGCGGATCTCAATACGGTTTCCCTCAAGCGTCAGGCGGCCGGATGACGGCCTGGTGATGCCGAACAGCGACTGGCAGAGTTCCGAACGCCCGGCACCGATCAGGCCGTAGACCCCCAGAATCTCGCCGCGCTTCAGATCGAAGGAAATGTCGTTGAATTCCGTCGGGTGGCAGTAATTCTCGACCGACAGCACCGTCTGGCCGATCTCGACCTTGATTTTGGGAAACACGTCATAGACGTCGCGGCCAACCATCAGCCGGACGATATCGGCCTGCGGCGTCCCCTTCAGCCGCCCCTGGCCGACAGCCTTGCCATCGCGGAACACGGCAAAGTTCTCGGCAATTTCATAGACTTCATCGAACTTGTGGCTGATGAACAGGATCGCCTTGCCCTGGCGCTTCAGGCCTTCCACGATGCGGAAGAGATCGTCGATTTCCTTGCGCGAAAGGGCGGCCGTCGGCTCGTCCATGATGACGATGCGGGCCTCGACGGAAAGTGCGCGGGCAATGGCCACCAGATGGCGCTGGGCAATCGAGAGATCCTTCAGCCGGATCGTCGGATCGATCTCGCTCTCCAGCTGCCGCAGCAGTTCGCGCGAACGGGCATGGATGGTGCGCCAGTCGATGGTGCCGAAACGGCCGCGCGGGGCATGGCCGAGAAAGATGTTTTCACCCACCGTCAACTCGTCAAACAGTACAGTTTCCTGGTGGATGGCGGTGACGCCGGCATCGATGGCAGCCTGGGCGCTTGCAAACTGCACCGGCTGACCGTCGAGCAAGATCTCGCCTTCATTCGGCCGGTAGATACCCGTGAGGATCTTGACGAGTGTCGACTTTCCCGCGCCGTTTTCGCCGATCAGCGCCGTCACCTCGCCCGGATAAAGCGCGATGGACACCTGATCGAGCGCTTTCACGCCGGGAAAGATCTGGCTGATGCCGCGCATTTCCAAGAGCGGCTTCTGCGCCCCACGGCTTTCGATAACAGTCATCGGTGCGACAGCATTCATTGTTGTTTTCACCATTGGAGCCCCTCATCCGCCTGCCGGCACCTTCTCCCCGCATACGGGGAGAAGGAGATATGCCGCGCCCTCAAAACCCAACGCGATGTTTCGTGCGGCAGGTTCCCTCTCCCCGTGCAAACGGGGAGAGGGTCAGAGTGAGGGGCAAAGCGTCAAGCGTGAGGGATGATCAGAAGATCTTCGAGAACTGGTCGATGTTCTTGGCGTCGTAGACAAAGGGATCGGCCATGGCCGCTTCGCCATTGTCGCCGATCTTGATCGAGCCCATGCGGCCAGCCTTCACCTCGGTGCCGGGCTTGCCGGTCGCGTCACCCTTCACCAGGTGATAGGCGATCTGGGTTGCCGAATAGCCAAGGTCGATCGGGTTCCAGATGGCAAATTCCTTGGTGGCACCGGACTTGATGGCGCCGGCCATTTCGGAGGGGAGACCGAGGCCGGTGACATAGACCTGGCCGATCTTGCCGGCATCCTTCACCGCCTGCGAGGCGGCGAGCACGCCGACCGTGGTCGGAGCGACGATCACCTTGACGTTGGGCTGCGAGGTGAGCAGTCCCTGTGCTTCACGGTAGCTCTTGTCGGCAAGGTCGTCACCGTAGACGGTGGTTGCGAGGTTGAGGCCTGGGAAATCCTTCAGCTGCTTCTTCATCTCGCCGATCCAGATATTCTGGTTGGTCGAGGTGGTGGTGGCGGACAGGATGGCGAAATCGCCCTTGCCGCCGGGCAGATGGTTCTTGGCGAGCGTCAGGCACATCTTGCCGATCAGCTCGTTTGACGACGGGTTGAGATGCATGATGCGGCCGGCAGGCGCCACGCCCGAATCCCAGGAAATGACCTTGATGCCGCGCTGGGCCGCCTTCTTGAGCGCCGGGACGACCGCATCCGGATCGTTGGCGGAGATGGCGATGGCATCGACGCCCTGCGCGATCAGCGAGTTGATGACTTCGATCTGGCCTTCGGCCGTCGTCGTCGTCGGGCCGGTATAGATGATCTTGACGCCACCCAGTTCCTTGGCAGCTTCTTCGGCGCCCTTGTTGGCGGCTTCAAAGAAGCCGTTGCCGAGCGACTTGACCACCAGCGCGATCTTGATGTCGGCAGCAGAGGCAAAGCCCGCCATGGAAACGGAGGCTGCCAGCGCAAGGGCTGCCGCACCCAGATGTCTTCTCGATAATTTCATGTCCATTCCTCCCAAAAAAGACCGTTCTCTCCCCGTCTTCGGCCGGTCGTCTCCTCACGCGACCGAAGACGTATCCTCTCTGCCCGCGGATGCCACGGGCTTTACCGTGATCAGCTTCACGCCGGCACTTTCCACCATCGCAACCGCCTCATCGGTCACGCCGTCATCGGTAATGATGGTTGAAACATTTTCGAGCGGGCAGAGAATCATGCTGGAGCGCCGGGCAAACTTGCCCGAATCGACCAGCAGGATCAGTTCATCCGCCTGGCGCATCAGCCGCTGCTCGCTCTGGATGACGAGCGCATCCGGCTCCATCACGCCCAGCGCCGAAATGCCTTGCGCACCGACGAACATGCGGCGCGCATAAAAATTGCGGATCGCGTCGTTTTCGAACGGCGACAGGATCAGGCTCTGGTCGCGATAGATCGCGCCGCCCGGCACCGTCACAGTGCATTTCGACTGCTTGACCAGATGTTCGGCAATGGCGAAGGAATTGGTCATCACCTGCAGACGGCGGGCCGACATGAAATGCACCATCTGGAACGTGGTGGTGCCGCCGTTGATGATGATCGAATCGCCTTCCTCGCAAAGCTCGACCGCTGCGCGCGCAATTGCGCGCTTCTTATCGATATTGACCGATTCCGATACCCGGAACGGACGTGCCGCCAGATTGCCCAGTTGCGGGGGATGCATGGCTTCCGCCCCGCCCCGCACCCGGCGCAGCTTTCCCTGCACATGAAGAGCCGCAATATCACGCCGGATCGTCGCCTCGGAAGCCTCCGTCAACTCGGCAATATCCTGCACCGTGATCACAGGCTTTTCCTGGATCGCGCTCAAGATGATGCGATGGCGTTCACGTTCGTGCATGGGTTCCTCCTTGCTGTCGATATAGGCTTAGCAAAAGATCGCTGTCAATCATAATCGATCAAAAATATCTATGTTGCGCCGCACAATGAAAAGTTATGATCGTTTTTGATTGACAATCGCGATGTGCCTGCGCGATATCCTGAAGCCAACCGAGGTGGCTTGGGATGAGCGGCCTTGAACAACAGATCTGGGAGGATTTCCATGACGGGCCAAACACACCTTCTCGAAAGCCGCTGGGACGATGCCCACGCGGCAAACCTCGATGAGCCGGGCAAGCTTCTTTACCGCTCCAACCTTCTCGGCGCCGACAAGCGCATCACCAATTACGGCGGCGGCAACACCTCGGCCAAGGTCATGGAAACCGATCCGCTGACCGGCGAAAAAGTTCAGGTCCTCTGGGTCAAGGGCTCCGGCGGCGATGTCGGCACGATCAAGCTCGACGGTTTTGCAACGCTTTACCAGGAGAAGCTTGAGGCGCTGAAGGGCATCTACAAGGGCGTCGAGGATGAGGACCGCATGGTCGGCTTCCTGCCGCATTGCACCTTCAACCTCAATCCGCGCGCGGCCTCTATCGACACGCCGCTGCACGGTTTTGTGCCGTTCACGCATGTCGACCACATGCATCCCGATGCGATCATTGCCATTGCCGCCTCGAAGAATTCCAAGGAACTGACGCAACAGATTTTTGGCGCCGATATCGGCTGGCTGCCCTGGCGCCGCCCCGGCTTCCAGCTGGGCCTCGATCTCGAAGCCTTCGTGAAGGCCAATCCGACGGCAAAGGGCGTGGTGCTGGAAAGCCATGGCCTGTTTACCTGGGCAAACGACGCCAAGGATTGCTACCTGCTGACGCTGGAGATCATCAACAAGGCGATCGAGTGGTTTGCCAAGGAAACTGAGGGCAAGCTGATCTTCGGTGGCGCCGTCACCCAGAGCCTGCCGGCTGAAGAACGCCGCGCAATTGCTGCCCGCCTGATGCCGGAAATCCGTGGCCGCATCGGAAAGCTCGAGCGCAAGCTTGGCCATTTCGACGATCAGGATGCGGTTCTGGAATTCGTCAATTCCGCCAACCTGAAGCCGCTCGGCGCGCTCGGCACATCCTGCCCCGACCATTTCCTGCGCACCAAGATCCGCCCGCTGATCCTCGACTTCAATCCGGCAACCCCGGATGTCGATCAAGTCCTCTCCAGCCTCGACCAGGCGCTGGAAGACTACCGCGCCGATTACACGCGCTACTATGAAGCCTGCAAGCACGACAATTCGCCAAAAATCCGCGATCCGAATCCGGTCATCTTCCTCGTTCCCGGCGTCGGCATGTTCTCCTTTGCCAAGGATAAGGCCACGGCCCGCATTGCCGGCGAGTTCTATGTCAACGCCATCAACGTAATGCGCGGCGCCTCCACCGTGTCCGACTATCAGGGCCTGCCGGAGCAGGAAGCCTTCGATATCGAATACTGGCTTTTGGAAGAGGCAAAGCTGCAGCGTATGCCCAAGCCCAAGAGCTTGGCCGGTCGCGTCGCCTTTGTGACCGGCGGTGCCGGCGGCATCGGTCGGGCAACGGCCGAACGCCTCGTGTCAGAAGGCGCCTGCGTGGTGCTGGCCGATATCGATGCGGACGCGCTTTCGTCAACGCTTGCCGATTTCTCCAAACGCCACGGCGTCGATTCGGTCCGTTCCGCGAAGCTCGACGTGACGCAGGAAACGGCTGTGATCGACAGCTTTGCCGCCGCATCCGTCGAATTCGGCGGCGTCGACATTCTCGTCTCCAATGCCGGCATCGCGTCTTCGGCACCGGTAGAAGACACCACGCTTGCCATGTGGGACAAGAATATCAGCATTCTCGCCACCGGCTATTTCCTTGTTTCACGTGAAGCATTTCGTCTTTTCCGCCGCCAGAAGCTCGGTGGAAACGTCGTCTTCGTCGCCTCCAAGAACGGCCTTGCCTCCTCCCCCAATGCGTCGGCCTACTGCACCGCAAAGGCTGCCGAAATCCATCTGGCGCGCTGCCTGGCACTCGAAGGGGCCGACGCCGGCATCCGCGTCAACACGGTCAATCCCGATGCGGTTCTGCGCGGCTCAAAGATCTGGAACGGCGAATGGCGCGAACAGCGCGCGGCTTCTTCGAAGATCGAGGTGGACGATCTGGAGGAACATTACCGCAAACGCTCGATGCTGAAGCTCAACGTGTTTCCGGAAGACATTGCCGAGGCGATCTATTTCCTCGCGTCGGATCTTTCGGCGAAATCGACGGGCAATATCATCAACGTGGATGCGGGCAACGCGCAGAGCTTTACGCGATAAGGGCCTTGCGTCCCTGATCCTTAAGCCCCTCTCCCCGTCAAGACGGGAGAGGGAGGCTACCGGACGAGGGGACGCAATCATTTGGGAGGAAACACAATGACAGAACCGACAATTTCGAGCGATCAGATCGCCGAACACAATGACCAACACGAAGCCGCACTCGCGTCCGATTATTCAGCACTGGGTGAAAAGCTCGCGCGCAGTGGCATCGATATCGATGCCATCACGCAAAAGGTGTCCGAGTTTTTCGTCGCCGTCCCTTCCTGGGGTGTCGGCACCGGCGGCACGCGTTTCGCCCGCTTTCCCGGCCTCGGCGAGCCGCGGCACATTTTCGACAAGCTCGATGATTGCGGCGTGATCCAGCAGCTGACGCGGGCCACCCCCACCGTTTCGCTGCACATTCCCTGGGACAAGGCCGACCCGAAGGAGCTGAAGGCCAAGGCCGCATCGCTTGGCCTTGGCTTTGACGCGATGAACTCCAACACGTTTTCCGATGCCGCCGACCAGGCGCATTCCTATAAATATGGATCGCTCAGCCACGGCGATGCGGCAACCCGCGCGCAGGCCGTCGAGCACAACATCGAATGTATCGAAATCGGCAATGCGCTCGGCTCCAAGGCCCTGACCGTCTGGATCGGCGACGGCTCCAATTTCCCGGGCCAGACGAATTTCACGCGTCAGTTCGAGCGGTATCTCGACTCCATGCGGGAGATCTACAAGGCGCTGCCCGACGACTGGCGGCTGTTTTCCGAGCACAAGATGTACGAGCCGGCCTTTTATTCCACCGTCGTCCAGGACTGGGGCACCAATTACCTGATTGCCCAGACGCTCGGCGAGAAAGCCTTCTGCCTCGTCGATCTTGGCCATCATGCGCCCAACACCAATATCGAGATGATCGTCGCCCGCCTCATCCAGTTCGAAAAACTCGGCGGCTTTCACTTCAACGATTCGAAATATGGCGACGATGACCTGGATGCGGGGTCAGTGGACCCTTACCGCCTCTTCCTCGTCTTCAACGAGCTGGTGGATGCGGACCACCGTGGCGTCCAAGGTTTTCATCCGGCCCACATGATCGACCAGAGCCATAATGTCACCGATCCGATCGAAAGCCTGATCTCCTCTGCCAACGAAATCCGGCGCGCCTATGCACAGGCCCTGCTGGTGGACCGCGCAAGCCTCGACGGCTTCCAGGAGGCAAATGATGCCCTGATGGCGACCGAGACGCTGAAGCGCGCCTACCGCACCGATGTCGAGCCGATCCTGGCACAGGCAAGGCTGCGGTCGGGCGGCGCGATAGATCCCATCGCAGCCTATCGTTCGAGCGGGTATCGTGTAGCAGTTGCGGCCCAGCGTCCCGCTGTCAAAGGTGGTTCCGGCGGCATCGTCTGAATGTCACAGTGGGGTGCGCCTGGAACGTCAATACCGAACCGGGCGCACAACCCACTGTATTAGCGACATAAAATAAAGTTTGTTAACCGTAACTCTTAATCAGATTTTAAAAACTTCCGGATCGGCCCCTTCGCAGCGCAGCATAGTTTGATACACTGTCGGCTATTGGAAATGGGGTCGAGACTATGGCGGACGTATCGGAGCGGGCGAGACAGGCAGAACGCGAGGCAACCGGCGACGCCGGCCTGCGCCGTCCGGCAGCAACGATCCCGGAGAAGCCGGCGCTGCTGCGCGGCAGTGATCTCCTGCCGATCGAACTGAGCTTTGCAACCGCCTCCTATGATCAGCTGGAGGTGCGGCTTGATCCGGCTCAGAAGACCCTCTGGTACTTTATGCGCCCCACCCAGGCGCCAAGCTATACCCCGGCACTTTTGAAGGACCTGAGCAGTCTTCGCGCGCGCATCCAGAAACTGTTCGAGCGCCCGAGTGACGAGTTGCCGCTGCTCTATCTGGTCAACGGCTCCAAGCAGCCGAACATCTTCAACCTCGGCGGCGATCTCGGCTATTTTGCCGAGCACATCCGCTCGCGCGACCGCGACGGGCTTCGGCGCTATGCGCTGGATTGCGTCGATCTCGTCTATTCATCATCGCAAAGCCTCAACCTTCCGATCTTCCTCATCTCGCTGGTACAGGGCGATGCGCTGGGCGGCGGCTTCGAGGCAGCGCTTGCCTCCGACATCATCATTGCCGAGCGCAAGGCAAAGTTCGGCCTGCCGGAAATCCTGTTCAATCTCTTCCCCGGCATGGGCGCCTACAGCTTCCTGTCGCGCCGCCTCGACCCGACCCGCGCCACCAAGATGATCATGAGCGGGCAGATCTACAGCGCCGACGATCTTTTCGAGATGGGTCTCGTTGACATGGTGGTGGACGACGGCAAGGGCGAGGAAGGCGTTCGGGAATATATCGCCCGCAACAGCCGCAAGCATGCCATCCAGCGCACGATGCGCGACGTGCGCCGGCGGGTAAACCCACTCACCCACCAGGAACTGATCGATGTGGTCGATCTGTGGGTGGATGCGGCCATGGCACTCGAGGATGCGGATCTGCGCAAGATCGATCGGCTGCGCGGGGCGCAAACGAAGCGCATCGAGGCGGGCCTGCTCTAGGACGGGACCGAGACGCGCTTGCGCGCCTCAGGATGCAAGCCGTGATCGGACCTCCTGCTGCAGGCGCTCAACTTCTCCTGTCAGCGTGTGAAGATGGTCTTCACCCCGTCTGGACAGTTCCGGGTCGTTGATTTCCCGCCATTCCAGGCACAGCTGGTAGATACGCGCGGCCCCGACATTGGCGGCGGCACTGCGCAGCGCATGGGCGCAGTTGCGAAAGCTCTGCACGTTCTCCTCGGCAACGGCCTGGGCAAGCTCGCTCAACGCCTCGGCCGAATCGTTGACGAACTGTTCGAGCAGCTCGTCGACGAATGCCGGGCCACCCAGTTGCTCCAGCGCCTCGCAGGTCATGGCATCAATGATCGGACGGTCGGCAGCAACAGCGGCAACGGCTGGCGCCTCCACCACCTCAGCGGCCGGTTCCGGCATGGTATCGCCGATGATGGCGGCAATCGTTTCCAGAAGATGCCGGGGTTCGACGGGCTTTGTCAGGCATCCGGCCATGCCGGCTGCCAGGCAGCGCTCCCGCGCCTCGGCCGTGGCATCGGCGGTGACCGCAACAACCGGTATTTCCTTGGTGCCGAGGGCTGCAAAGCGATAGAATTTGACGGCCTCGATGCCGTTCATCACCGGCATGTTGAGATCCATCAGCACCAGGTCGAGATCGCCTTGCAGCATGCGCTCGACCGCCGCCTCGCCGTTCTCGACCACTTCGTAATGATGTCCGCTGGTTTCCAGAATCTTGCCCAGCACCATCTGGTTGGTCTTGTTGTCGTCGGCGATCAACAGGCGGAACCGCCGCCCGGCGCGGGCCGGAACATGCGCCTGCGCGAGGTTTTCGGCACTTTCCCGCGTCATTGCAAGGAGAACCGGGATGTTCACCGGTTCATCGGGCGCAACAACGGTGAAAAACAGATGACGCATGACGGGAGTAAGGCGCCCCTCCCCCGGATGGCGCTTGACGAGAACCAGGAGCGGCGCGTCATCGAGCGGGAAAGCATCGAGCAGCAGCCGTGCCAAGCGGGCGGGCGATGGATCGCGCATCTGCGAATCGATGAGAACCAGCGGCTGTTTGACGCCTTCAAGACGCAAGGCGCGGACAGCCTTCACAGCCGCTTCGAGCGTTGAAACCGGACGGGCATGGCGATAGGCATCCGCCTCCAGCCTGCCCTGCCCGAGGAACACGAAGGGCGGCAGCGTCACATCGGCATCTTCCTCGAAGACCGCCTCGACCGGCAGGCGGAAGAAGAAGGAACTGCCCTCGCCTGGCGCACTGACCACACCGATATCGCCGCCCATCGCCCGCACCAGCTGGCGCACGATTGCCAAGCCGAGCCCCGTGCCGCCGAACCGGTCCATGATGGTGCCGTCAGCCTGGGTGAAGCGTTCGAAGATGCGCCCATGTGCAGAAGGGTCAATGCCGATGCCTGTATCGGCGACTTCCACATGCAGGCCCGCGCCATCCGCGGTGGTCTTGTAGTCGACCTCGATGCGGATGTGGCCATTTTCGGTAAATTTGACGGCGTTGCTGGCAAGGTTGAGCAGGATCTCTTCCAGATGCCGGCGATCCGCCAGCACGAATTGCGGCGTGTTGACGCCCACATGCAGAGACAGCCTGAGACCCTTTGCATGCGCCGCCACGCCGGCCATGGCCCGCACGTCCTGCAACAGACGCGGCAGGTCGACCTTTTCGGGCAGGATCTTCACCTGGCCGGCCTCGATGCGGGAGAGATCAAGCAGCGCCTCGATCAGCGACAGCAGCGAACGGCCGGAGCGGCTGATGGTGCGCACCATATCCTTGTGCTCGCCTTTCAGCGCCATGCCCATCAACAGGTCGCTAAGGCCGATAATGGCATTCAGGGGCGTGCGCAGCTCATGGCTCATGCTGGCGAGAAAAAGGCTCTTGGCGCGGCTTGCCTCTTCCGCCTCGCGCTTGGCCTGCGACAGCTTGCGCACGAGCTTTGCGGTATAGGCCGGGATCACGATAAGGGCGCCGATGAGGCCGATGGAGAGGTTGATCTCCGTCTGCCAATAGGGCGTGGTGAGGACGACCGCCAGAAAGCAGAGGACGGCTGCGACGGCTGCAAGCGCCAGATAGACGATGCCGAACCGGAACCCATTGCCAAGCACGGCCCAGAAGTAGACCAGAAACAGGGCGGCACCCGCTTCGCCACTGACATGCAGCCCATAGGAAAAGGCCCCGACATCGGCCACGATGCCGGCCACCCGGCGCCAATGACTGACGCCAGGGTAAAACAGGATATGCAGAAAAAGACCGAAGGCAAAAATCTCAAACAGCGCGACCGGTACGGCAGCCACATCGAGGGCAGAGGCTGCCGCCTCGGAGCCGAATAGCTGCGCCAGCACCAGATAGAGGATGATGCCGGAGGAGAGGATGAGGCGATTTGCCGTCAGTTCGTGCTCGGTATCCGGGCGCGACCGCAACATCAGCCGCAATTGATGCAACGAGACCGAGAGCGGCTGGCAAAACAACAACCTCAGATCAAGGGACAGTGTCCGCCTCATGCACTCAGTCCCAGCCCTTGCGGATCGGGGTTCTGCTGCGAGCGCACCAGATCGATGAACTGCGCGGCAGGCATGGGGCGGCCGAAGAGATAGCCCTGCATGACATCGCAGCCATCGACCTTCAAAAGCGTCGCCTGCGCCTGCGTCTCGACGCCTTCGGCAACCACGGCAAGGCCAAGGCTGTGGCCGAGATTGGCCACCGTGCGCACGATGGCGTGGTCGCTCGGATCCTCCACCATGTTGCGCACGAAGCATTGGTCGATCTTGATGCGGTCGATCGGGAATTGCTTGATGTAGTTCAGTGACGAATAGCCGGTGCCGAAATCGTCGATGGAAATGCCGACCCCCAGCGCACCGATCTGCTTCAGTGCGGAAATCACGCTCTCGGTATTCTCGATCACGATGTTTTCCGTGATCTCGATTTCGAGGACGGCGGGATCAAGATCGGCGGCGGCAAGCGATCGCGTGATAAGGTCAGCGACGTCGACGCGCCGGAACTGTACCGGCGACAGGTTGACGCTGATGCGCAGGCCGGCAAGTCCGAGGCGCTGCCAATTGCGCGCCTCGCGGCAGGCCTGCGCCAGCACCCATTCATTGATGGGCACGATAAGGCCGTTTTCCTCCGCCCGCGGCAGAAAACTCCCCGGCGTCACCAGTCCCTTTTCCGGGTGCTGCCAGCGCAGCAGCGCTTCGGCGCCGATGACGAGACCGGTCACGGCCGAAATCAGCGGCTGGTAATAGACGACGAATTGGCTTTCATCGATCGCCGTGCGCAGCTTGCCATCGAGAATGGCGTTGTTGCGCATGCGCTCGGCCATGTTCGTTTCGAAGAAACGGAACTGGTTTCCACCGTTTTCCTTGGCCTGATACATGGCAAGCTCGGCATTCTTGACCAGCTTGCTAACGTCGGTGCCGTCCACCGGATGGGCGGTGATGCCGATGCTTGCGCCGCAGGCAAAGCGCTTGCCTTCCCCGGCAAAGGGCTTGCCCATCACCTCGATGACCGCGCGTGCGCGGGTTGCGGCATCCGGATCGCCACTGCTGATCGATTGCAGCATGGCGAATTCGTCGCTGCCGAGCCGTGCCACCATATCTTCAGGCCCGGCCAGTTGCTGGAGACGGCGGGCGACTTCCTTCAGAAAGTCGTCGCCCGCATCATGACCGAGCAATTCATTGATGCTCTTGAACTCGTCGATATCGATGAAATGCAGCGCAAAGGACCGGTCGCCCCGCCGTGCCCGGGCAACCTCGCGGCGCAACCGGTCGAGCAGGAAATTGCGGTTCGGCAGGTTTGTCAGCGCATCATGGCGCGCCACATGCAACAGATGCTCTTCGGCCCGTTTGCGCTCCGTAATATCGAGCGCGCTGGTGACCACGCCGACAATGGTGTTGCTGCCATCGCGAAGCGGTGATTTGGTGGTGAGGAAAACCCGCTTGTCACCGGCGGCGCTCGTCATCTCCCGCTCGAAACTCTGCAGGGGCTGGCCGCTGAGAATGACCTTGCGGTCCAGCATGCGGTTCGGTCCGGCGATTTCCGGATCGACCAGCAGATCACTGCTCTTGCCGACCAAGCTTGCCGGATCGCGCGCCATGAAGGCGCCGACAAAGGCATTGACGAACAGAATGCGGCCCTCGCGGTCACAGGCGCTGACCATCGCCGGCACCGTATCGATGACCTGCGCCAGCCTTTCGCTCGAATCGCGCAGAACCGCCTGGCGTGACTGTTCGCTGGTCGCAAGCTCGACAGCGAGAAAGCGGGCACGGCTTTCCAGCAGCATCTGCTGCTTGCGCAGCTTCAGGAGGTTGCGGGCCCGCGTGATGAATTCCTGATGATCGATGGGGCTTTGCAAGAAATCGGTGGCGCCGGCTTCCAGCGCCCGCATGCGAAAGCTGCGCTCTTCATAGACCGTGATGACGATGACCGGGATCTCGGAAAATCCATGCAACGCGCGCACCGCGCGGATGAAACCGGCGCCATCCATAACCGGCATCTTGAAATCGGTCACGATCAGATCCGGGACCAGGCCAGCCTCGAAGGCAGCAAGCGCGCTGACCGGATCTGCAAAGACACGGATGACCACCGCATCTTCAATCGAGGACGCTAATCGCTCGAAGATGCGCCGGTTGGTTTCCTGGTCATCGAGAATCGCAATTAGGGGCATTCTGGATTCCGGTATCATATCGGCGGCCTTCCGATCGGCGGCAGATATTGGTCATGCTGCAACAGAATTCGTGCCTTCAAAAGTCACATTCCCGCCACGTTAGGCAGGAAACCGTTAACGTTTTGATACTGGATCAGCTTTGCTGGTATCGGTAATGGCAGGCCGTCGTTATCGCTGTATCGACTTGGGATCTTGCACCGCCCGAAAGGGGGTCTCCCTTCATCGTGGCTACGGGAACACACCTGTCCCGTCCCAGACTGGCGCAGGATCGGTTTGCTTTGACCGCGGCTGCGGCTGCGCTTATCTTGAACACCTGTTGAATCTAAGGGGGGCGCAATGCCTTTTTCCTCTTATGACACACTGGAGACGGAGGATCTGCGCATTCTGCGCGCGATGCTGGAAGAGGTGTGCCTGCAACGATCGATCGCTGTTGACAGTGAGGAAGCCCAGACCATCGGTCGCGCGCTGATCGACTGGTATCTCTTCGGCATCCGCGAGCCGGATCAGTTGAAGGCGATGCTCGATCCCTTGTCCGAGACCGCCGGCTGATTGCAAGCATCGTCGTCTGGGATCATAAGACACTGCCGCCAGATAAAGGCGGAGAAACTTCCCCGCCGGCTCGCCGTTGAGCCCTCCCCCTGACGGATCGCTCATGCCGAAGAAACACAAGCGCAGTGCGCTGGAAAAGCTGCAGAAACACTGGCTGCGGGCAAGCGCTGATGAACGCCGGTCATTTCTGGCAAGCCTCCATGCCAGGGATTCCGATCCGGAAGGAGCCTGCGGGACCGAGACTTTCCTAAGCGGGCGCGACGAGCTGATTGCCAATGGCCGCTACCTGCTGCCGCTGACGGTCGCCCGCATCGAGAAGATCATGATCGCCCGCCGCATCGGCCCGTCCGAAGCGATGGCAGAAATGGGCTTTGCCGGACAGGGTACGGCGCTGGCGCGCGCGCTCATCCGCAAGGCGAGCATCCGGCTTCGGGTCATCGCGGCCCTGCAAGACTGGCTGCGCGCCCAGGAGGCCGCCTCCGCGGCGAAGCCGGGGGCGATATCAAGCGAGGCATCACAGGGTCAGCCGGGTGACGCCACGCACCGTCAGCCGGAATGAACCGCTCATCCGCAACGCATTGATCGCAGCGTCCTAGAAGTCGATGGCGCGCCCATTGATTTCCCAGTCGCCGAAACGGGCCGGATCAGCCCCGCCGCGGCCACCGCGTTCGGCCGGCATTTCCATGGGTTTTTCGCGGGCGCGACGCTCCTCGGCTTCCTGCAGCGCACGCTGGGCGGCCGGCGAAAGCACCTTGGCCACCGGCTCTGCGCTTGCGTCCGTTTCGATATTATCGTTGTCCGGCGTCTGCATGGGGTCAACCTCCTTGCGTTGCGGGGAATATTGAAAACACGCCCCGGATAACCACATTTCCTTACGATAGAACGCGGCGCGCATGAAGTACCGCGTTACCTTTCCCGGGAGAACCCACGATGAACATGATCCGCACCGCCATGCTTCTGGCCTTCATGACGGCACTCTTCATGGGCGTCGGCTTCCTGATCGGGGGACGCGGCGGCATGATGATCGCGCTTCTGATCGCGGCCGGCATGAACCTGTTCTCCTACTGGAATTCCGACAAGATGGTGTTGTCGGCCTACCGCGCGCAAGAGGTGGACGGGCACAATGCGCCGGAATTCTATCACATGATCCGCGACCTTTCCGCCAATGCCGGACTGTCGATGCCGCGCGTCTATGTCTATGACAGCCCGCAGCCGAATGCCTTTGCCACCGGCCGCAATCCTGAAAACGCAGCCGTCGCCGCATCCACCGGCCTTTTGGAACGGCTATCGCCCGAGGAAGTGGCCGGTGTGATGGCGCATGAACTGGCGCATATCCAGAACCGCGACACACTCACCATGACGATTACCGCCACGCTGGCCGGTGCCATTTCCATGCTGGGCAATTTCGCCTTCTTCTTTGGCGGTAACCGCGAGAACAACAATCCGCTCGGCTTCATCGGCGTGCTGGTTGCCATGATCGTTGCACCGCTTGCCGCCATGCTGGTGCAGATGGCCATCAGCCGTACGCGTGAATATTCGGCCGACAGGCGCGGCGCCGAAATCTGCGGCAACCCGCTCTGGCTTGCCTCGGCGCTTGGAAAGATTGCCGGTGCCGCGCAGTCGATCCACAATCAGGATGCCGAGCGCAATCCGGCAACCGCCCACATGTTCATCATCAACCCGCTGTCGGGCGAGCGGATGGACAACCTTTTTTCGACCCACCCGAACACCGAAAACCGCATTGCCGCCCTGCATTCCATGGCATCGAGCATGCCCATGACCTCGACGCGCCCTGCAACGACTGCTAGACCCACGCGCACATCGCGTTCCGTGCCGACAACCGGCCCGGCGCGCCGCAACGATGACGAACCGCGCAAAGGTCCTTGGTCTTGACGGCAGACGACAACAACAAGAAACGACAAAAGCCCTCACCACCACGCCCGGGTGGAGACGGGGCGCCAAGACATCCCGTCTTTGCCGACAAGCCGGGCCTTGATGTGCGCATCGCCGCCTCGAAGATCCTCGCCGCCGTCATCGACAAGAAGACATCGCTCGATGGCATGCTGGATGCCGGCCATGGCAATCCGGCCTACCGGGCCTTGAGCGAGGCAGATCGTTCGCTGCTGCGCGCGATCCTCAACACCACGCTTCGCCACCTGCCGCGCATCGAAAAAAGCCTGTCGATGATGCTCGACAAGCCGCTGCCGGAGGGCGCACGCGCGCTCCAGCACGTTCTGACGACGGCGGCCGCGCAGATTCTTTATCTCGACATTCCCTCGCATGCCGCCGTCGACCTTGCCGTCGAGCAGGCGCATCGCGATCCGCGCAACCGGCGCTTTGCCAAGCTCGTCAACGCGCTCCTGCGCCGGATGGTGCGCGAGCGCGACGAGATCCTTGGGGCAAGCCAGGCCATCTCCCCGGTGCCCGGCTGGTTTTACACCCGGCTGGTCAAGGCCTATGGCGAAGCCGAGGCCCGCCGGATTGCCGAAGCCCAGCTGACCCCGGCACCCATCGACCTCACCGTAAAGGACGACGGACAGGCCTGGGCCGAGCGCCTCAATGCCCGTATTCTGCCGACCGGCAGCCTGCGGCTTGCCGCGTTCGATGGTGGCATTCCCGCGGTCGAAGGTTTCGAGGAAGGCGCCTGGTGGGTGCAGGATGCGGCAGCCAGCCTCCCGGCCCAGTTGTTCGGGGGCCTTGCCGGCAAACGCATTGCGGATTTGTGTGCCGCTCCCGGCGGCAAGACCGCCCAGCTTTGCGCGCTCGGCGCCGAAGTGACTGCCATCGAAATGTCCGGCAACCGGGCCTTGCGGCTTGCCGAAAACCTGTCGCGGCTCAATCTGCAAGCGACCATCGTCCAGTCCAACCTCTTTGACTACAAGCCCGAAGAACTGCTGGATGGCGTGCTTCTCGATGCGCCCTGCTCCTCCACCGGCACCACGCGCCGGCATCCGGATGTGCTGTGGACGAAGGACGCCAAAGATATCGAGAAACTGGCAGACCTGCAGGGGCGCATGCTGCGCCATGCCCTGACGCTGGTAAAGCCAGGCGGGCTCGTGGTGTTTTCCAACTGCTCGCTCGATCCGCTGGAAGGCGAGCAACTGGTGGCGCAATTGCTGCGCGACGATGCCTCCGTCAAGCGCTTGGCCATCCGCCGCGAGGACTGGCCGGGCTTGGAAGAGGCGATCAATCCGCTCGGCGAATTCCGCACGACGCCCGCCATGATCGCCCCCAGCGAAAGCCATGCCGGCGGCATGGACGGGTTTTTCGCCTGCGTTCTGCAGCGTGGGTAAGGATTTGTTCACCATAAGCGCGCACATTCGGGACTTGTAATGGACTGCAGCCGTTTCACAGGAAGCGGCAGGCGGGAGGGGTCCATCAGGGATTTCCGGATTTGACCATGCTCATGGCAGAGCGCCGACACTATGCTGCTCTCTGGACGACCGAGGCTCGCAGGCGCCTCTGTCAGCGCATGACGGCGCTTGGCATGACGCGCTGCCGAGTTCTTCTCGACGTGCCGGACCGGCTGGTGGTGGCGCCCACCGACCTGCGCTCCATCGATCCTTATATTGCCGAGGAAATCATGGAGGGACGCTTTCCGCTGGCCGGAAAGCTGCTCGAAGCCGGTGAGACCTCACCGTTCCTGATGCAACTCCCCTCGCTCGCCTTTGCCGAGCGTCTTCACTCGTTTGCCTTCCTGCGCCACATGCGGGCGATCCGCTCCCCGCAGGCGCGCGCGCGGGCACGCAGCCTCGTGTCGTCATGGATGCATTTGCACAACGCCCGCATCTCCGGCCTCGCCTGGGAGCCGCATGTGGCGGCAGAGAGGATGATTGCCTTCCTCTGCCATTCGCCTGTCGTGCTGCAGGGAGCCGAAAGTGGGTTTTACCGGCGCTTCATGAAAAGCCTTGCCATCCACCGGCGCTATCTGCGCAAGGTGGCCACGTGCCTGCCGGAGGGCGAAACGCGGCTGCGCATCCAGATCGCGCTAGCCATGGCCTCGCTTTCCATTCCCTCGACGGAAAAGCTTATTCGCCGCGAGGGCCAGAAACTCGACCGGGAACTTGAGCGGCAGATCTTGGCCGATGGCGGCCATGCCTCGCGCAACCCCCGCACGGCGCTCGACCTGCTTCTGGATCTCCTGCCGCTGCGCCAGACCTATATCAATCTCGGCCATGACGTGCCGGGAAAGCTGATCCCGACCATCGACCGGATCTTTCCGGCGCTGCGCTTCTTTCGCCACCAGGATGGCGATCTTGCCCTTTTCAATGGTGCAAGCGCCACGCCCGCCACCGAGTTGATGTCCGCCCTGCGCTACGACGAGACAGGCGGCAAGCCGTTCAAGGCTCTGCCGCACAGCCAGTACCACCGGCTCACCGCCGGCGAGACGACGATCCTCATCGATACGGGAAAGCCCGCATCGCCGGAACTGTCGCGGTCGGCCCATGCCGGCTGCCTGTCGTTTGAAATGTCGGCCGGGCGCAACCGCTTCATCGTCAATGCCGGAGCGCCGAAATTTTCCGGCCGCGATTTCCGCCTGCTGTCGCGCTCGACGGCCGCCCATTCCACGGCAACCCTTGGTGAAACGTCCTCGGCGCGCATCCTGCCCTCCCGCTTTCTCGGGCCGATCATGATGGATGGGCTCGAGGAGGTCGAAGCGCGCCGCTGGGACGATGCCTATGGCAATGACTGGGTGAAAGCCTCCCATGACGGCTACCTGAAAAGTTTCGGCTATATCCATCAGCGGGAAATCGGCCTGGCTGCCAAGGGCAACAAGATCAAGGGCCACGACCATTTCTTCATGCCCGAGGGTGCGGGACGAAAGGCCGGAGGGACGGTTTCGGCGGTGCTGCGCTTTCATGTCCACCCCGCCATCCTTCTGCAGCGCCTGCAGGAGGACACGATCCGCCTGGCCGCGCCCGATGGCGAAACCTGGTTGTTTTCCGTGCCCGGCCAGACCGTTCAGATCGATGAGGATGTCTTCTTCGCCGATGTATCGGGCATGCGGGCCAGCCAGCAGATGGTCATCGAATTTGTACTGCCCGACACACCCGACCTGCGCTGGATGCTTAAACAGCAGGTTTAGCCACAAAAACCTCCGCCCACCGCCCTGCCCGCGCCTGATCGTCGTTTCCTCCTGTGCCAAGCTGTGATAACGCGGCCCGGATCGAGGCGCCCGGCAGCACGGGGCGCGTTACCCAGCACGGAGTTCCCCCGATGGCCGTCGTTTCCAAGATGATCCCCGCCCCCGACAAAGTGAAAATCCGCACGGCGCTTCTGTCGGTCTCCGACAAGACCGGCATTGTGGAACTGGCACGCGCCCTTGCCGACCACGGCGTGCGGCTTCTGTCGACCGGCGGCACGTTCAAGGCCATCCGCGAGGCGGGCCTTGACGTGACCGATGTCTCTGACGTTACCGGCTTTCCCGAAATCATGGATGGCCGCGTCAAGACGCTCCATCCGGGCGTTCATGGCGGGCTTCTGGCGATCCGCGACGATGCCGAGCATGCGAAGGCGATGGAAGAGCACAAGATCGGCGCGATCGATCTTGCCGTCATCAATCTTTATCCGTTCGAAGAAGTGCGGGCAGCCGGCGGCGATTATCCGACGACGGTCGAAAACATCGATATCGGCGGTCCGGCGATGATCCGTGCTGCGGCCAAGAACCATGCCTATGTGACGATCGTTACCGATCCGCAGGATTATCCGCAGCTGATCGAGGCGATGCGCGCCGACGAGGGCAAGACGGCTTACGCCTTCCGCCAGAAACTTGCGGCCCGCGCCTATTCCCGCACCGCCGCCTATGACACGATGATTTCCAACTGGTTTGCCGAAGCGCTCGATATCGAGATGCCGCGTTACCGCACCGTCGGCGGCATTCTTGCCCAGGAAATGCGTTACGGCGAAAACCCGCACCAGTCCGCCGGCTTTTACCTGACCGGCGACAAGCGCCCCGGCGTATCGACGGCAACGCTCATCCAAGGCAAGCAGCTTTCCTACAACAATATCAACGACACCGATGCCGCTTATGAGCTGGTCAGCGAATTTCCGGCCGAGATGGGTGCTGCCTGCGCCATCATCAAGCACGCCAACCCCTGCGGCGTCGCCATCGGTTCTTCGCTCGTCGATGCCTATGGCCGGGCGCTTGCCTGCGACAGCACCTCTGCCTTCGGCGGCGTGATTGCGCTCAACCAGATGCTGGATGCCGCAACGGCAGAACAGATCATCAAGCTGTTCACCGAAGTCATCATCGCGCCGGATGCCTCCGAAGAAGCCAAAGCGATCATTGCGAAAAAGCCGAACCTGCGTCTTCTGCTCGCCGGCGGCCTTCCCGATCCGCGTTCGCGCGGGCTCACCGCCAAGACCGTTTCCGGCGGGCTTCTCGTCCAGACCCGTGACAACGGCATGGTGGAAGACCTCGATCTGCGCGTCGTCACCAAGCGGGCGCCGAGCAAGCAGGAACTGATCGACATGAAGTTTGCCTTCAAGGTGGCAAAGCATGTGAAGTCGAATGCCGTTGTCTATGCCAAGGATGGCCAGACGGCCGGCATTGGCGCCGGCCAGATGAGCCGCGTCGATTCCGCCCGTATCGCGGCGCTGAAGGCCGAGGAATCGGCCAAGGTGATGGGCTGGGCTGCGCCGATGACGCAAGGCTCCGCAGTTGCCTCCGAGGCCTTCCTGCCGTTTGCCGATGGTCTCCTGTCGATGATTGCCGCTGGCGCGACCGCACTTATCCAGCCGGGCGGCTCCATGCGCGACGAGGAAGTGATTGCAGCCGCCGACGAACACGGCGTTGCCATGGTGTTTACCGGCATGCGCCACTTCCGCCACTGATCACAGTCGCGCCTCAAACCATCCTGCACGATGCCCGGGTTACGCCCGGGCATTTTTCGTTAAGGATCAGCGCTCTTCCGGGCGCTCCACGGCCGGATAACGGGTCCCGATAAGAAGAACGAGGCCAGCCAGAAGAAACAGGATGAGCATGGCCATCCCGAGCCGCGCCGAGCCTGAGGCATAGGTGACGAGCGAGAAGGAGAGCGTCGCCATGAAGCTCGTGGCGCGGCCGGACAGCGCATAGATGCCGAAATAGCGCCCGGCTTCATCCGGATGCACGCTTCTGGAAAGGTAGGAGCGCGACGAGGCCTGCACGGGGCCGAAGGCCATGCCGATGAGCGCCCCGAAGATCAAATAAACCTTTTCGGCGGACGTGGCGAACACGCCGCCGGTATCGACAGCCGACAGCGGTACAAGCCCGAACAGGATGTAACCGGGAGCCGTCGAGATGATGCCAAGCGTTGCTATCAGCAACAGCACAAGGCTGAGGATGACGACGGTTTTTGAGCCGGACAGCCTGTCGAGCCGGCCGGCAGCAAGGCAGCTGAAGATCGCGACGACATTGATGAGGATGCCGAACAGGCCGATTTCGAGCGTCGCCCAACCGAACATGCCCGCCGCAAAGGCGCCGCCGAGGATCAAAAGACCGTTTACGCCGTCCTGATAGAGCATGCGGGCGATGAGAAATCGCAGGATGGTTTTGCGCCGCGTGACGAGTTCGGAAAGCGTGGCAGACAGTTCGCGCACGCCGGATAGAACCGCCTTTTTCATCGGTTCGCCGCGCGTGGCATCCGGCGTGAAAAAAAACATCGGCAAGATGAAGACAAGATACCAGCCGGCAGCCAGAGGTCCCGTGATGCGCGCATCCTCGCCGAGCGCCGGATCGAGCCCGAAGAGCGGCGCCATGCCGAGGATCGTGACCCCCGTCTTCGGATCGGCGGCCAGAAAACCGACGACGAAGATCAGCACCACCATACCGCCGAGATAACCCAGCCCCCAGGCGGTGTTGGAGACACGGCCCACCTCGCTTGCCGGCACCAGCCGCGGCATCATCGAATCATTGAAGACGATGGAAAATTCCGCCGCGATCGAGGCAAGGATCATGAAGGTAACCGGCCAGACGAGGGCTGAGCCCGGGGCTGCAAACCAGAGCATGGCCAGCGATGCAATCTTCACCACGGCAAAACAGGCAATCCACGGTTTTCGCGGGCCGGATTGATCGGCAATCGCACCGAGGACCGGCGACAGAAGCGCGATCACGATGGAGGAAACGGTTGCCATGTTGCTCCACATGGCCTGGGCTGCCACCGGATCCTGCGTCAGGCGGGCGACGAAATACGGCCCAAAGACGAAGGTGGTCACCACCGTGAAGAAGGGCTGGGCTGCCCAGTCGAACAGCATCCAGCCCCAGATTCCGCGAGACGGCACCTTGGGCACCGTCCCGGAGTTTTCAAACGTCACGGCGCTCCTCCCGTTTCAGAGCGCCATTGGATCACCGAACCCCGGTCTGGGCAAGGTCCGTGAACAGGCTGGCCGCCACCATCATCCGGGCCAACGTCGTGTCGCCGCCTTCGCTCAAGGCCATCAACTCGCTGCTGATGCGGTTGAGACGCAGCCGGTCGCTGGCAAGCCAGGCTTCCAGCGGCTTGTCGTCGGCACCATGCGTCTGCAGCGCAATCGTCACGATATCCCGCCTTGCCGCTGCGATCTGCTGCAGGGCGCGGATGATGGCGAGGTTTTCGTAATGATCGGCCGTGCCGAACCGTTCGCCCGCCTCGAGGAAGCGGTTGACCCGGAACGTGTCGGTGGCGTGGAAATAAACCTCCGTTGCCCGCGAAAGAGGCGCACCGCTGCGCTCGGAAATCAGCATGATTTCCGGCACGAGAACCAGGTTCGGCAGAAGGTCGAGTTCGCCTGCAAGCGCGGCCGGCACGCCCTCGATGGGGGCGGCACCCTCGCCTGCCGCCGTGCTGCGGATGGTGCTGCGCAAGCCATCGATGCCGGCGCGGATGCGCTTGATGGCATCTTCCACCGGAGCAGCAACAATGCCGGTCTGCAGGATGAAGATGGTGGCACCGAAGAAGATCTCGCCGATACGCTCATAAAGATCGTTCTGCACCTCGCCATCCAGCGTGCCATCCAGCGCATCGACCGCCGCCCAGAGTTTTGGCAGGTCATAGGCATCGCGGGCGATGAAGGCGGCTTTCACCACATCCACCTGCGCGCGCCCGCTGATATCGCTCATCATCTGGGCAAAGCCCGGACCGCCGCGGTTGATCACCTCGTTGGCCAGCACCGTCGCGATGATTTCGCGGTGCAGGCGGTGGTGAGCAATGTCATTTGCATAAGCCGCCTGCATGGGGCCCGGGAAGTAAGCCGTCAGCACAGCGCCAAAATAGGGATCATCCGGCAGGTCACTTGCCACGATCGCATCAAACAGCACGATCTTGGCATAGGAGAGAAGCACGCCCACTTCCGGACGTGTCAGCGGCTTGCCCGCCGCATAGCGTTCGGCAAGTTCGGCATCATCCGGCAGCGTCTCCACCTTGCGGTTCAGCTCCCCTTGCCCTTCCAGCGCCGACATCAGCCGCGACAGTTCTTCGCGGTTGCGCACGCCACGCCGTGTCGTCAGCGAAATGGCAAGCGACTGCAGGTAGTTGTTGCGCAGGACAAGCGCCCCGACATCCGCCGTCATCGAGGCGAGCAGTCGGTCGCGCTTGTCACGCGGCAGCCGGCCATCCTGCATGGCAGGGCTCAGCGCAATCTTGATGTTGACCTCGACGTCGGAGGAATTGACGCCGGCCGAGTTGTCGATCGCGTCGGAATTGCAGCGCCCGCCGGCAAGTGCATAGGCGATGCGGCCCTTCTGCGTGACACCGAGATTGGCGCCCTCGCCGATCACCTTGGCGCGCACCTCGCCGGCCGTGACGCGGATCGGATCGTTGGCGCGGTCACCAACCTCCGCATCCGTTTCCGACTGCGCCTTGATATAGGTGCCGATGCCGCCGAACCACAAAAGATCGACCGGGCTTTTGAGGATCGCCGTGATGATCTCGAAGGGAGTGGCGATATCCTTGTCGAGGCCGATGGCGGCCTTTGCCTCCGGCGTCAGTTTCACCGATTTTTCCGTGCGCGGAATGACCATGCCGCCCTTGGAGAGAACCGAACGGTCGAAATCCTGCCAGCTGGAGCGCGGCAGGGCAAACATCCGCTCGCGCTCGGCAAAGGTCTTTTGCGTATCGGGGTCCGGATCGATGACGATGTCACGGTGATCGAAGGCGGCAACCAGCCGGATGTGCTTGGACAGCAGCATGCCATTGCCGAACACATCGCCCGACATGTCGCCGACGCCAGCCACCGTAAATGGCGTGGTCTGAATATCGACATTCATCTCGCGGAAATGGCGTTTGACCGCCTCCCAGGCGCCGCGTGCGGTAATGCCCATTTTCTTGTGGTCGTAGCCGGCCGAACCGCCGGAGGCAAAGGCGTCGTCCAGCCAGAAGCCCGCCTCCTGCGCAAGACCATTTGCGGTGTCGGAGAAGGTCGCCGTGCCCTTGTCGGCGGCGACGACGAAATAGGGATCGTCCCCATCCAGTCGCAGCGTATCGGCCGGGCCGACCACGTCGCCACCGACGATATTGTCGGTGATCGACAGGAGCGTGCGGATGAAGGTCTTGTAGGCATCGCGGCCCGCATTGAAGAAGGCATCGCGCTGCGCCGGTGACGGCAGCTTCTTCGGGAAGAAGCCGCCCTTGGCGCCAACCGGCACGATCACGGCATTCTTCACCTGCTGCGCTTTTACGAGCCCCAGCACTTCCGTTCGGTAATCCTCGCCGCGATCCGACCAGCGCAATCCGCCGCGGGCCACCTTGCCGAAGCGCAGGTGGACGCCCTCCACTTCCGTGCCATAGACGAAGATTTCGCGGAACGGGCGCGGCTGCGGCAGGCCGTCCAGCAGTTTGGGATCCAGCTTGAAGGCGATCATCGGCTTGGGCTGGCCGTTCTCGTCCGTCTGGAAATAGTTGGTGCGCAGGGTTGAATCGATGACGTTGACGTAGCGGCGCAGCGTGCGGTCGTCGTCGAGATTGGGAACGGCCGTCAGCGCCTCCTCGATGGCGGCATGATGGCGGATGAGACGCTCCTCGCGCTCGGCATCGCCCAGTTTGGGATCAAATCCATCCCTGAAGAGCGAGAAGAGATCCCGGCTGATGGACGGATAGCGGGCCATGGTATCGGCAATATGGGCCTGCGAATAAACGATGCCGGTCTGGCGCAGGTAGCGGGCATAGGCCCGAAGCACGGTGACTTCGCGCACGGAAAGACCCGTCAGCAGAACCAGCCGGTTGAAGCTGTCATTATCCGCCGACCCGTCGAAGGCGGCGAGGAAGGCTTCCTCCACCAGCGGCGCCTCCCGCTCCATGTCGATTGCGCGCTCGTCGGTCAATTGCAGTTCCATGTCATGCAGCACGACGCGCGTGCCGCTTTGCGTGAGCACAAGGTCGAAGGTGCGCTCGCTCACCACCTGAAAGCCGAGATTCTCCAGAAGCGGCACACGGCGCGACAAGGCCAGATGGCCGCCGGCGTGGAAGATTTTCAGAGACAGAATGCGCCGCTCTCCATCCTGGCGCTCGTAAAGCGAAATGCGGATCGGTTCTCCCTGCACGCAGGCCAGGATATCGGGCAGATCGGCAAAGGTTTCCTCCGGCGAAAAGGCTTCCTGGAAGGCGAAACTGGTGTCGATGTGCGGGCTGTCCGGTCCTGCCAGACCGGCAAAGCGCTCGGCCCAGGGCGTTGAAATCTCGCGGATCGCGTCTTCCAGCTGCTTTTGCGGCACATGCGGGGTCTTGCCGAGCCTCCGGCCGATGATGAAATGCACGCGCGCATTGCCGCCCTCCGGAAAGGCCGGATAATAGGCGGAGACATGGCCTTCGAAGGTTGCGGCGAGATAGGTGCCAATCTTCTCGCGCACCGCCGAATTGTAATTTTCACGCGGCACGTAAACGAGAATGGACACGAAGCGGTCGAAATGGTCGATGCGCGCCAGTGCCCGCACGCGCGGCCGCTCGGCCAGTTCCATGATCTGCTCGCAATAGCGCGCCAGAAGATCCGGATCGATCTGGAACAGGTCGTCGCGCGGATAGGATTCGAGCGTGTTGCGCAGCATGCGACCGGAATGGCTGAGCGGATCAAAGCCGAAATGCTCTTCCACCCGCGCGGCCTTGGCCCGCAAGAGCGGAATTTCGCTGACGGAATGGGTGTAGGCCGTGCCGGTAAACAGGCCGACGATGCGCAGCTCGCCGATGACCTTGCCTTCGGGGTCGAAACGCTTGACCCCGACATAGTCCATATAGGCGCGCCGGTGGACGGTGGATTTCACATTGGCCTTGGTGACGATCAGGAAATCCTCCCCCTGGAGGAATTGCAGGATTTCCGGCGTGGTTGTCACCTGATCCTTACCCTGGCGCAGTACAAGCACATCCGGATCCGACAGGATGCCGAGGCCCCGCCCCTCGCCGCGCGACAGTGTCGCATCGGCGCCCTCGCCGGAATAGACGTATTCGCGCATGCCAAGGAAGATGAAATTGCCGTCGCGCAGCCATTTGAAGAAGTCGAGCGCCTCGTCCCGTTCTGCCCGGCGGCCGGTGATCGGCGCCTCCTTCATGTCGCGGCTGGCGCCCTTCAGCAGGGACAGCATCGGCTTCCAGTCGGTAATGACGGAGTGGACCTTGTCGAGCAGAAGGCGCAGTCGCGCCGAAAGATCTGCCGCCTGCTCCTCGGTGAGTGGTGCCAGATGAATCTGGATGAGGCTGACATGCTCGCTCGCCGCCTGGCTTCGCTCATAGGAATAGAGCCCCGGCGCCTTGCCCGGCTGCACGTCGAGGATAGGATGGACGGCAAGCGTGATGTCACGGAAGCTGCTGGTCACCTCGCCCATGACCGAATCGAAGAGGAAAGGCATGTCACGGTCGATCACCGTCAACACCGAGACCGGCACGCCATGGGGCGCGACGCCCTCGACAGTGGAAATGGAGATCCGCGCGGTCTCGCCCGTGAAGGCCTCCAGTTCGCGGGCCGCATAATGGGCGGAAGCGGCCAGCATGTCGGGCGTATAGGCGGCGATGTCGTCATTGCTGGCCCGACCAAACAGAATATCCGGATCCAACACGACACCACCGCTCTCAGCCCAGGCCGCGTGGGCCAGTTGGATCTGTTTTTCCTGCTTCGGATTACGCTTGGCAGCCATGCTTTCCTCCCTTTGCTTGGTTAGGAGCTATTCAACCGATGTTTGAGGCATTAAGGCAGCTCTGGAACAGGTTCTTGCATAGTTTTATGAGTTTAATTGACACCAGACCGTGAAAAATCGACGTAATCGCTCAAAAACAGGCTTTTTCTCATGTCCGACACCCATGCCGTCATCGTCATCTCGAGCCATGTGATTCGCGGCTCCGTCGGAAACCGCGCGGCCGTGTTTGCGCTCGAGACGATGGGCCTGCCCGTCTGGGCGCTGCCGACGGTCATCATGCCGTGGCACCCGGGCCACGGTCCCTCGACGCGGGTGGTGATCCCGGAAGATCAGTTCGAAAAGATCATCGAGGATCTGATCCGCGCGCCCTGGCTGCCGGAAGTGAAGGCGGTGCTCACCGGCTATTTCGGCCATGCTGCGCAGCCGCGGCTGGTGGCGCGTCTGATTTCGGCGCTGAAAGCCAAGAATCCCGATCTCCTTTATGTCTGCGATCCGGTGATGGGCGACAAAGGCGGCCTCTACGTGCCGGAAGCAACGGCCGAGGCCATCCGCGAAAACCTCATTCCGCTGGCCTCGCTTGCGACGCCGAACCGCTACGAGCTTGCCTGGATGGCCGGCGCAGATCTCGACAGCAATACGGCGATCATGGATGCCGCCCTGTCGCTGGGGCCGGCAAAAATGCTGGTCACCTCCGCCGTGCCGATGATGGCGGGAGGCACCGGCAATCTGTACTTGAGTGGAAACCACGCCCTGCTTGCCGAGCACCGGCTGATCGACAATGCCCCGAACGGGCTGGGCGACCTCCTGTCGGCCGTGTTTCTCGCCCGGCTTCTGTCGGGCATGGACGAGGAAAGGGCGCTGCAGCTGGCAACCGCCAGCGTGTTCGAGGTTCTGGCGCGCACCGCCAAACGCGGCGGTGACGAACTGACACTCGAAACCGATGCGGCCAGCCTCTCGACACCGATGGCCATGGTGCAATTGCGCCACCTGATGCATCCCTCGCGCACCGGACGGCGCTGAACGGGTGGGCGCTGTGGCCCTCCTCAGGGTGTCATAAGCTGCGCCGCCTGGATGCACACGAAAGAGGGTGCCTGCCGGCTGCCGTTTGACGACCGGCTCGGCTGGCCCCGATTCGGATCGGGCGGATGCCGCACGTGTTGATCTTCTGCGCCAGCAAGGCTAATCAAGGCGCATGACAGATTTTCCGCCCTCGCTCCTTTCCGGTTACGACAACTTCATGAGCGGCCGCTATAGCGGGGAGCGCGAGCGCTACCGCACGCTAGCCGAGACAGGCCAGAAGCCGCACACACTGGTCGTTGCCTGTTGCGATAGCCGGTCGGCGCCCGAGACCATTTTCGATTCCGGCCCCGGCGAGCTCTTCGTCGTGCGCAATGTCGCAAACCTCGTGCCGCCCTATGAGCCGGACGGCCAGTTCCACGCCACGTCGGCAGCACTCGAATATGCCGTGCAGGTGTTGAAGATCCGCGATATCGTCGTCATGGGCCATGGCCGCTGCGGCGGTATCCAGGCAGCGCTCGATCCCTTGGACGAGCCTCTGTCGCCCGGCGACTTCATCGGAAAGTGGATGGGCCTGCTGCGCCCGACCGCCGAACAGATCCCCGGCATCGACGTCTTGACCCAGGCCGAGCGTCAGACGGCGCTGGAGCGGGTGTCGATCCGCAACTCCATCGCCAACCTGCGGACCTTTCCTTGCGTGAAAATCCTTGAGGAAAAGGGCCGTCTGCGCGTCCATGGCGCCTGGTTCGATATCTCGACAGGCGAGTTGTGGGTGATGGACGCCAAGACCGGCGATTTCATCCGGCCCAGTCTCTGAGCCGGATGCTTGGTGCAGGTTGAAGAGGCCTGCACCGGACGGGATTATTGCCCGTCGATCTTTGCGCCCATATAGGCGATCGCCTGCTGATAGACGGTCGCGGCATTCCAGCCCTGGATGGCTGCAAAATTCGGCTGGCCCTGCTGATATCCCGCACCACGCTGCCAGCCATGGCCGACGAGGAAGTTTGCGGTCGAGGCCAGCGCATCGGCGCGCGAACGCACCATGTCGATATGACCATCGCCATCGCCATCGGCACCGTAGCGGATGACGTTAAGCGGCAGGAACTGCGTCTGGCCGATTTCGCCATGGGCTGCCCCCTTGGCAGAGGGGCTGAGGTCACCGCGCGCCACCAGCTGCAGGGCGGCGTAAAGCTGCTCGGTAAAATAAGCGGAGCGGCGGCAGTCATAGGCGAGCGTCGCCACTGCCGACAGCGTGTGCTGGTCGCCCATGAAACTGCCAAAGCCGGTTTCCATTCCCCAGATCGCCAGGATCGGGCCGGCCGGCACGCCGTAGCGGCGTTCGATATTGGCAAACAGCGCCGCGTTCGAGGCCTTCATGGTCTTGCCGCGCGAGATGATGGCAGAGGCGCCGCGCTTCTGCAGGAATTCATCGAAGGACAGCTTGAAGCTTTTCTGACCGCGGTCGGCACGGATCGTCGGGCGATTGTAGCTGACGCCGGAAAAGGCCTGCTGGACGACGGAGGCCGGAATGCCTTGGGCGGGCGCCTGTTGCTTGAAGTCCTGCACCCAGGCCTCGAAGCCTGATGCATCATTGCCGCAGCTGGCAGCCTGCGCGGCAGTGACCGTCATCATCACCGCGCCGACAGCGCCACCCAGAACAGTTTTCAACATTCGTCGGATCCCATGGTTGTCTCGAAGGCGCAGCCGTTCTGACGCGCCCTTTGTTGCTCGTGTGGTTATGGTGCGCTGAGCGCCATCGACAACCTTTCCAGGCATGAAAAGATCGTGATCCGCCCGAACGCAAAAGCCCCGCCCTGAAGGCGAGGCCTTATCACGTCATGCTTACCAAAAGGTAATTCAGGCTCAGGCGGCCTGCTTGCGCGGCTTGATCAGGCCGCGATTGACGAGAAGTTCCGCAATCTGGATGGCATTGAGGGCAGCCCCCTTGCGCAGGTTGTCGGAGACGACCCAGATGTTGAGGCCGTTTTCAACCGTGGCATCCTCGCGGATACGGGAAATGAAGGTCGCATCCTCGCCGGCGGATTCGAGCGGCGTGATGTAGCCACCGTTCTCGTGCTTGTCGATGACGAGGCAGCCGGGCGCCTCGCGCAGGATATCGCGCGCCTGGTCGGCCGTGATCTCGTTTTCGAACTCGATGTTGACCGATTCCGAATGGCCGATGAAGACGGGAACGCGCACGGCCGTGCAGGTCACCTTGATCTTCGGATCAAGCATCTTCTTGGTTTCGGCGAGCACCTTCCACTCTTCCTTCGTGTAGCCGTCTTCCATGAAGCTATCGATATGGGGAATGACGTTGAAGGCGATGCGCTTGGTGAACTTCTTCGATTCGATCGGATCGGCGACGAAGACGGCGCGCGTCTGGGTGAACAACTCGTCCATGCCTTCCTTGCCGGCACCGGAGACAGACTGGTAGGTGGACACAACGACGCGCTTGATCTTGGCAAAATCATGCAGCGGCTTCAGTGCCACGACCAGCTGGGCCGTCGAGCAATTGGGGTTGGCGATGATGTTGCGCTTGGAAAAGCCGTCGATGGCATCCGGATTGACTTCCGGAACGATGAGCGGAACATCCTGATCGTAACGCCAGGCCGAGGAGTTGTCGATGACGACGCAGCCCTGCGCGCCGATCTTCGGCGACCACTTCTGGGAAATCGTGCCACCGGCCGACATCAGGCAGATATCCGTGTCGGAGAAATCATAGTTCTCGAGGTTGGCAACCTTCAGCACCTTGTCGCCGAAGGAAACTTCCGTCCCCTGCGACCGCGCGGAGGCGAGCGCCACCACTTCATCGACGGGAAAGCCGCGCTCGGAGAGAATGTTCAGCATCTCCCGGCCGACATTGCCGGTTGCGCCGACCACTGCAATCTTGAAACCCATTTTCCTGCTCTCTTTCTCTTCTCTCCTCGGGCTTTGAGGGGGAAACACGATAAAACCGTGCTTCCTTGTCCCCGGCCGAACCGGGGAGAGAGCGGTAGGCCAGAGACGTCAGACGGTTTTCGTCGTCGTTTTGGCCTTGGTTTTGGAGGATACGCATGCGAAAAGCGGCGCTCCGGCCACACGTGCCGGACCAAATGAAGCGGCGATGTGATTGTCGCTGCGATACATTGTTGCTTCCCTTCTGATGAACTCCTTAGAAGATTTCGCAGGCGAGTCAAGCGTTGCGAAGAGCAACCTTTGCAGCCGCCCCCCGTTAGCGGCCAAAGCCATGGCCATTGCGAGCATGCCGCATGAGAAGGACACATCATTTGTCAATGATCGACCGCCGGAGCCTGCGACCCGGAGCCTCCACTGGTGATCAGTGAGCTTACCAGTCTCCCGCGCCCTGCAATCCTTGCCGCCGGTGCCCTGACAAGCGCGATCTGCGTCTTCGTCATCATTGCAAAGGCACGCGATCTCGGCCTCATGCAGGCCCCGGTGGCGCGCTCCTCGCATGTGCGGCCGACGCCAACCGGCGGCGGCATCGGCATTGTCGCCGGCACGCTGCTGGCCGGCCTGCTGTTGCCTGGCGGCAGTGGCCAGACCCTGTCACTGCTGCTGCTTGGCGCGCTCCTGGCAGCGCTGGGCCTTTTCGACGACTGGCGACCGCTCCCGGCCCGCGTCCGTCTGCCGGTGCAGGCCCTGATCGTTCTTCTGGCGATCTGGATCACAGGCGGCACGGCGGCCATCGCCGGCGACAGTGGAGCCGTCGTTCAGCTCGGCGCCGGGCTTCTTCTGCTGCTCGGCGGGCTCTGGTGGGTCAATCTCTTCAACTTCATGGACGGCATTGACGGAATTGCGGGCCAGCAGACGGTCATGATGATGATCTCCGCCATGGCAATTGCCGCCCTCGGCACTCCTGCAGCGCTGGAGAGCTGGACCTGGTGGCTGATGGCGGCCACCGCCAGCGCGACGGCGGCCTTCCTGCTCTTCAACCTTCCCCCTGCCCGCATCTTCATGGGCGATGCCGGCAGCACGTTCCTCGGTTTTGTCATCGTCGCGATCGCCATGAAGAGCCTCGTCGCTGGCTGGCTCAGCCTGCCGCAATGGCTGATCCTGTCGGCACTCTTTGCAAGCGACGCCACCGTGACTCTGATCATCCGCTATCTGAGGGGCGAAAACATCGCGGAAGCCCACCGTTCCCATGCCTATCAGCGCCTGGCGCGGCGGTTCGGAGGGGCGCGACCGGTTACCCTGTCGGCCTTCGGTCTCAACCTTCTGGTCATTCTGCCGCTGGCACTTCTGGCCCGTGACACGGGCTTTGGCTTGCTTGCCGTGCTTCTGGTCTATCTGGCCACGGCCGCACTTGCGCTTCTGGCCGGTGCCGGCCTTCCCGACCACGAGACGGCAGGGATCGCCACCTATCGGCGTCTGCTGAAACGATGAGCATGAGGGCGACAGAAACGTGTACCTGATCACTGGTGCCACAGGTTTTGTCGGACAAGCCCTCTGCCGGATGCTGGCGGAACGCGGCTTGCCGTTTCGGCCGGTGAGCCGCCTCCCCCGCCCCGGCTATGCAACGATCGGCACCATCACCGACCGGACCGACTGGCGGCATGCTCTTGCCGGCATCGACACGGTCATCCACCTTGCCGCACGCGTTCATGTGATGCGCGAGACGGACGGCGATCCGCTGACGAAATTCCGCGCGATGAATGTCGAGGCGACGCTTCATCTGGCCCGCGCGGCCGCAGAAACGAAGGTGCGCCGCTTCGTCTTTGCAAGTTCCATCAAGGTAAACGGTGAAAGCACAAGAGAGGGCTTTCCCTTCCACGCCGACGATGCACCTCATCCCGAGGATGCCTACGGCCTTTCCAAGGCCGAAGCGGAACGGGCGCTTCTGGCCTTGGGCAAAGAGAGCGGCATGGAAGTGGTCATCGTGCGCCCGCCTCTGGTCTACGGCCCGGGTGTCGGCGCCAATTTCCGCCTCTTGATGCGCCTTGCCGCTGTCGGCCTTCCCTCGCCTTTCGCCGCCTGCGACAACCGGCGTTCGCTGGTCTATGTCGATAATCTCTGCGACCTGCTTCTTGCCGCGGCCCAGCATCCGCAGGCTGCCGGAGAGGTTTTTCTGGCAAGCGACGGTGAGGATCTTTCCACGCATCAGTTGTTCAAGCGGCTGGCACAACTGCAGGGACGGGCTGGACTTGGCCTGCCGATCCCACCCAGCCTCCTGAAAACATTGGCAAAGTTGGTCGGAAAGACCCAAATAAGCAACCGCTTGCTTAAGAATCTTCAGGTGGATATACGAAAGACGGGTGATTTGCTGGATTGGGTTCCTCCCTATCCGGTGGCCTACGGTCTGCAGCAAACGGTGGCGCGGGACAAATCACCCGAAGCGCCGCCCCATCACGGCAAGGCGATCCCATGATCGGCGCGAGAGGCTTCAAGACGCGAGCGACTGCATGGTGTTGACCGAGGTGCTGCGGCGCAAAATCGAGGAAATGCCCCGGTTCTGGAAGCGCGTCCTGCTGATCGGCTTCGACGTGGTGACACTGATTGTCGCGCTCTGGGCAAGTTACGCGCTGCGCTATGCCGTGTGGTGGCCGGATATCTCGCCCGAGCGGGTCTTTCTGGCGCTGCTGGCACCGGCGATTGCCATTCCGATCTTTATTCGCATGGGCCTCTACAGGGCCGTGATCCGTTACCTTCCGGATACGGCCATCTGGACGATCCTGAAGGCCATGGCGATTGCGACGATGATCTGGGTCATCCTCGTGTTCCTGATGGAAATGTCCGGCCGCGGCATCGTTCCCCGGTCCATTCCCTTTTTCTATTTCGCCCTCGGCGCGGCCCTCATCGGGGGATCGCGCTTCACCACCAAGATCATCCTCAGCCATGGCACCGGTCTGCGCCGCGACGAGCGGCCCGTATTCATCTATGGCTCCAGCGCCTCCTCGGTGCAGCTGGCGCAGGCGCTGCGCGGCAGCGGAAACCGCTTCATCGTGGGGCTCCTGGACGAGGATCCGGGCCATCATGGTCGCGATGTCGGCGGCTACCGCGTCTACAATCCTGCCAACCTGCCGCGCCTGATCGAGCAATATGGCGTGCAGGAAATCATCCTGTCCCTGTCAACGATTTCGGCCGATCGGCGCCGCAGCGTCATCAGCAGTATCAGCGGGCTTGGCGTGAAGATCCGCACCGTTCCGGATATTTCAGACCTGGTCGACGGCCGCTACCTGGCAAACCAGATCCGCGAGATCGAGATCGACGAATTGCTCGGCCGATCCTTCGTGCCGCCAGACCCGCAGCTGATCGACAGCATCGTCAAAGGCCGGGTGATCATGGTCACCGGCGCCGGCGGCTCGATTGGCTCGGAACTGTGCCGGATGATCGTGCAGTGGAGGCCGGAATGCCTTGTGCTGTTTGAGGCCAATGAATTTGCGCTCTACAAGATCGAACGGGAACTGGCCGGTCTTACACGCTGCCGGATCGTCCCCTTTCTCGGTTCGATCACCCACCAGGGCCGGGTCAATCACGCGATTGAGACCCACAAGGTCGACGTGCTTTACCATGCCGCGGCTCACAAGCATGTGCCCATGCTTGAAGCCAATGCCCTGGAAGGCATCGAGAACAATGTTTTCGGCACGCTGACGGTCGCCAAGGCTGCATTCGAGGCCGGTGTCGGCCATTTTGTGCTGATCTCGTCGGACAAGGCGGTGCGCCCGACCAATGTGATGGGCGCCACCAAGCGCTGGGCGGAACTTATCATCCGCCAGATGGCGCTGGAAGCGGAACGGCGCAGCACCGGCCAGCACTTTTGCGCGGTGCGCTTCGGCAATGTGCTGGGCTCCAACGGTTCGGTAGTGCCGCTGTTCAAGCAGCAGATCGCCGAGGGCGGGCCGGTCACCGTCACCAATCCGGACATGACGCGCTACTTCATGTCGATCCAGGAAGCGGCCGAACTGATCGTTCAGGCAAGCGCCCTGTCGGTCGGCGGCGACATCTTTCTTCTGGAAATGGGAGAGCCGGTGCGCATCGGCGATCTGGCGGAAAACATGATCCGCCTTGCGGGCTTTACCGTGCGCAATGACGAAAACGCCCACGGTGGCATTGAAATCCGCGTGACGGGCAACCGGCCGGGCGAAAAACTGTTCGAAGAACTGTTTTACGATATGGCAAACGCCATGGCGACGCAGCATCCGAAGATCCTGCGGGCCGACACCAAACTGACCGACCATGACGACGTGCTGCAGGCACTGCAGGCACTGAAATCAGCCGTCGATACCAAGGACGAGCAGGCCGCGCGTGCAACCCTCTTTCGCTTCATCGGTCTTGAGTTTCCGCCGTCATCAACGACCTGACGGAAAGGCTCAGGCCGCCGCTGTCGGCTGGCCTCCCGAAGCGCTGCCGCCCAGCACCGGCAGGAGAGTGCGCCACCGGCCGGCACGCCGGCTCGGCAAGGACAGCGGCAGTGGCCGGCAAAGCCTGGGCAGGCTGCCATCCTGCGCCGTAAACAGAAGCCCGTACCGGGCAAACACCGTCGCCGTCACGATCGAGAACCAGGCGCCGAAGACGAGGCCGGCAATCACATCACTCGGATAATGCGCGCCCACGATGACGCGGGAGAAGCCGAGCCAGAGGCCAAGCACCAGGCAATGGACGCGCCAGGCGGGCGCCATCAGCGCAAGCGCCATCATCAGCGCCCCCACCGTCGTGGCATGGCCGGAGGGAAAACTCTCGAACTGGTAGCTGCCATGCAGGGGCGAAAATCCGAAAGCGCTGCCATCCGGCGCAAACAGCGGCCGTACGCGCCCGATCATCCGCTTGGCGAGATTGGCGGCAAGACCGGAAAGGGCGACCGTCAGAAAAACATAGGCGGCAACATGAGAGATGAGAAAAGCCTGCAAGCGCAGCGCGGCGCTGCGCACAAGCCTTGCCTTCGTCAGGGCTTCGCCAAACAGAAGGGCGCTCACCATCAAAATCCAGCCGGATTTGCCAAAATCCGTCACAAAACTACCGATCGGCTTCAAGACCGATGGCGTACGCAGAAGATAGGTGGATACCGGCTCATCCAGAAGGAAGACGGCCAGTAGAATGAGGTTCAACGCAACCAAAACACAGGAAACATGACAGTGTGTCCGCACGCTGCCGCAGTAACGAAGGTGCCGCCGCCTCAACTTGCCCATCATCGCCAGATTTCCCCACAGCCTATACAGGGATAACAAGTCTGTATGACAAGAATTTTGGCATTCCTGACGTTTGGCGGCAGGCATCGCGATAATCTTGAGGCATTTGCGGGCAAGGCAAAAAAAATACCCCGCACAGGGCGGGGCACGGGTCGCATCCGCAGGCTCCACCGTTTCCGGCAAAGCCCAAGGCACAAGAGTCAGGCCGACAGAGCCTTGAATTCAGAAAGGATCGCATCGCCCATTTCGGACGTGCCGACCTTGGTGCAGCCTTCCGCCATGATGTCACCGGTGCGGATGCCCTTGTCGAGCACGTTGGCAATCGCCTTTTCCAGACGGTCGGCTTCTTCAACCTTGTTGAAGGAGTAGCGCAGGCACATGGCGAAGGAAGCGATCATGGCAATCGGGTTGGCAATGCCCTTGCCGGCGATATCGGGTGCCGAACCATGGACGGGCTCGTAAAGCGCCTTGCGCTTGCCGGTCTTTGCATCCGGTGCGCCAAGCGACGCCGAGGGCAGCATGCCGAGCGAGCCGGTCAGCATAGCGGCGACGTCCGACAGCATGTCGCCGAAAAGATTGTCGGTGACGATCACGTCGAACTGTTTTGGCGCACGCACCAGCTGCATGCCGCCGGCATCGGCCAGCATATGCTCCAGTTCCACATCGGAGAACTTTGCCTTGTGCGTCTCGGTCACCACCTGGTTCCACAGGACGCCCGACTTCATCACGTTGCGCTTTTCCATGGAGCAGACGCGGTTCTTGCGGGTGCGGGCCAGTTCGAAGGCAACACCCGAAATGCGCTCGATTTCGTAGGTGTCGTAGACCTGCGTATCGATGGCGCGCTTCTGGCCATTGCCGAGATCGGTAATCGTCTTCGGCTCGCCGAAATAGACGCCACCGGTCAGTTCGCGCACAATGAGGATATCGAGCCCTTCAACCAGTTCCGGCTTCAGCGAGGACGCATTGGCAAGCGCCGGATAGCAGATGGCCGGGCGCAGGTTGGCAAACAGCTCGAGATCCTTGCGCAGGCGAAGCAGGCCGGCTTCCGGGCGCACCTCATAGGGAACAGCATCCCATTTCGGGCCGCCGACGGCACCGAACAGCACCGCATCGGCACTCATGGCCTTTTGCATGTCGTCTTCGGAGATCGCAGCGCCATGGGCATCGTAGGCCGAGCCGCCGACCAGGCCCTGATCCGTAACGAAACCCGCACCGAGCGCCTCGTTCATGTGGTCGATGATCTTCACCACCTCGGCCATGGCCTCGGGGCCGATACCGTCACCGGGAAGCAGGAAAAGCGAATGAGACATATGATGCGTGTCCTTGAGAAATCGGCAGGCCTGATGCGCCAAAGGTGGCGCCTCCCTGAGCTTCGCCCGCGCCTGCCGCTGGACGAAGTCGCAGATTGGTTGTCATGCGGAACCGGCGCCGCGGCGCGCAGTAACCTCGATCTCGATCTTCATCTCCGGGCTGACCAGACCGCAGACCACCATTGTGGCGGCCGGGCGAATGGCGCCAAAGACGTCTCCGAGGACGGGAACCACCGCATTGTAATGGACCACGTCGCTCAGGTAGTAGCGCACGCGCAGCACGTCCGTGAGGGAACTGCCGGCCTCTTCGAGCGCCTTGGCAATGGTCTGCAGCGCGTTTCGGGCCTGTTCGCCGACATCGTCGGGCATGACCATGCGGCTGTAATCATAGCCGGTGGTGCCGGAGACATAGATCATGTCGCCATCCACGACAGCGCGTGAATAGCCGATCGTCGCTTCAAAGGGAGAGCCCGACGAGATGTGCGTCAGCATCGGAAACTCCTTCTTCGGCATTAAAGCCAGGGACGCTCGGACTTCAGCTTCGTCTCGAACGAGGCAATGGCGCCGTCGCTCTTCATCGTCGTGGCAATGTCGTCGAGGCCTTCCAGCATGATGTGCTTGCGGGCCGGATCGATGTCGAAGGTGATCGTGCCGCCATCGGGACCGGAAATCTGCTGCGCTTCCAGATCCACCGTCAGCACGGCATTGGAGCCGCGCGAAGCATCGTCCATCAGCTTGTCGAGGTCGTCCTTGGAGACGACGATCGGCAGGATGCCGTTCTTAAAACAGTTGTTGTAGAAAATGTCGGCGAAGGACGTGGAGATGACGCAGCGGATGCCGAAATCGAGGAGTGCCCAAGGCGCATGTTCGCGCGAGGAACCACAGCCGAAATTGTCGCCGGCCACCAGGATCTTGGCGTTCTGATAGGCGGGCTTGTTGAGGACGAATTCGGTATTGAGCGAGCCGTCTTCCAGATAACGGGCTTCGGCAAACAGGCCGGCACCGAGGCCGGTGCGCTTGATCGTCTTCAGGTAATCCTTCGGAATGATCATGTCCGTGTCGATGTTCACGACAGGAAGCGGCGCAGCAACGCCGGTGAGCTTGGTGAATTTATCCATGATCTGCCTCCGCGAGACTTACTTCTGCGGAAGCTGCCATAGACCAATTTCAATAGGATTTGAAGGCCGGTTTGCCATCAAACGGTACGCCGCCCTGCCTTGAGCGGGCGGCTGTCATCACAATGTGATACGCGCCCTGTAAAGAGCGCGCAGGCAAGTCACTGCCGGCAGGGCCTAAAGATCGATGGCTTAAAGATCAATAATCGTGCCGCGGCCATCGTTCCAGACGCGCATGTGCTCATCTCTTGCCTTTGCCGAACGCCTCGCACGCACAGGGGCGGGCTTGGGGCCCGGGGTCAGTGCCTTCACGACCGTAAACACGGCAAGCATGGCGGCAAAGGCCAGCGTGATGGAGGCCGTCAGCACGACGATTGCGGTGATGGCGGCAATGCCGGCAAGGCCAAGGAAGAGTGCGCGGATATTCTGCATGGTTTTAAACCTTTCTTCTTGTGGAAATGTGGGCTTTTCTCTCGACACATGCAAGGGCTTTTGCCCTACTGCGCTCTTGCGCCTCATCACAAAGCTTGTCACAACATTGCGATGTCCCATTCGCTTGCTCCGGCTCTTCGCCCGCACCGCTCGTTTTTGAGCGTGCCTGCCATCAACCAGCGCGCGCTGACCAAGATTTCCTCGCTTGCCTGTGATGGCGTGATCTTCGACCTCGAGGATTCCGTTTCTTTCGAGAAGAAGCACGAGGCACGCACCAATCTGTCGGCTCATTTCGCAGAGCCGCCGGCCGGGGATCGCCTCTCGATCATCCGCATCAACCCGCTCCTCTCTAAATTCGGCGCCGACGATCTGGCGCTCGTCGTCTCTATCCACCCCGATGCGATCCTCCTGCCGAAGGTGGAAAGCGCCGACGACCTGCAAACCGTGGAACGCGTCCTTGACGAGGCCGGCGTTCCCGACACCACCAAAATCTGGGCGATGATCGAGACGGCCAAGGGCGTGCTCAATGCGGGCGCGATTGCCAGTTCCCGCGAAACATCCGTACCCCGCCTGCAGGGGTTCGTTGTCGGCCTCAACGATCTTCGCAAGGAAACACGCATTCCGGCGCGGAAAGGCCGCAGCTTTCTTATTCCCTTCCTGATGCAGGTGGTGCTGGCGGCGCGCGCCCATGGGCTTTGCGTCATCGACAGCGTATTTAACGATTTTCGCGACGCCGAAGGTTTTGAAGACGAGTGCATCCAGGGCCGCGACATGGGCTTTGACGGCAAGATGCTGATCCACCCGGCACAGATCGACCCGGCCAACCATCACTTCGGCCCCGATCCGGAGGCTGTCGCAGAGGCCGAGGCGATCATCGCCGCCTTTTCCACACAGGAAGCGCAGACCCTCAACGTGATCAACCTCAACGGCCGCATGATCGAGCGGTTGCATCTTGTCGAGGCCGAACGGCTCGTGCAACTGGCCCGGCTGATCGGACAAAGCAGCCGCATCGACCAAAGCCCCTTTGACCAAGGAAAGACCGAAACATGAAAGTTTACCGCTTCCTCACCGGACCCGACGATTCCTCCTTCTGCCATCGGGTGACGGATGCCCTCAACAAGGGATGGGAATTGTACGGCTCCCCCAGCCACACCTTCAACGTGGCGGAAAACAAGCTCTATTGCGGGCAGGCGGTGGTGAAAACCGTCGAAGGCAAGGACTATCATCCCGACATGAAGCTCGGCGAGCAGTAAGCTCAAAAGCCTGCCGGACAGCGCCTAAGCGCGTGGCAGGGCTTGCACAACCGATCCCGAACGATGGCGATGCCTTACAACGGCCGGGAAATCCGTGTGGTTGGGGCATTGCTTCGCACCCCAACTAAGACGGATGAGACCATGGCAGAACCGAGAGCGGCTGAACGGGTAGAATATATTGTCGAGGGCGGACATCGCCTGTCCGGCACCATCGAGCCCTCGGGCAACAAGAATGCAGCCCTGCCGATCATTGCGGCCGCCTTGCTGACCGACGAACCCGTCATTCTCTCCAACGTTCCGCGCATTCGCGATGTCGAGGCGCTGGTGCAGCTTCTGTCCTCGCTCGGCGCCGAAACCGCATGGACGGATCACAATACCTTGCGGATCCATGCGCGCGAGGTTCGCCCGGCAACGCTGGATCCGGATCTGTGTTCGCGCATTCGCGCCTCGATTCTGCTGGCCGGGCCGGTTCTTGCCCGCTGCGGGGAAATTACCCTGCCGCCGCCCGGAGGCGACGTGATTGGCCGGCGCCGGCTCGACAGCCACTTTCTGGCCCTGCGCCAGCTCGGGGCGGATATTGCCCTCGACGGAGATTATGTCTTTCACGCCAAAAAGCTTGTCGGGGCGGATGTGTTTCTCGACGAACCCTCGGTCACGGCAACGGAAAATGCGCTCTGTGCCGCCGTTGCCGCCTCCGGCACGACGATCCTGCGCAACTGCGCCTCCGAACCGCATGTGCAGGATCTCGCCCATTTCCTGGTTGCCATGGGCGCCCGCATCGAGGGTATCGGCACCAATTGCATGACGATCCATGGCGGGGCAGCCCTTTCGGGGGCAAGCCACCGGATCGGGCCGGACCATATCGAGGTGGGCTCCTTGATCGGGCTTGCAGCGGTGACCAATTCCGATCTTCGCATCACCAATGCCGGCGTCCAGCATCTGCGCTCGACCCTCATGGGCTTTGAACGGCTGGGGATCCATTGCCGGATCGAGGGCGACGATCTGATCGTGCCCTCCGGCCAGTCCAAACGGATCGAACCGGATTTCGGCGGCCATGTGCCCAAGATAGAGGATCAGCCCTGGCCCGCCTTCCCGGCCGATACGATGTCGATTGCCATCGTCACCGCAACCCAGTGCGAGGGCATGGTGCTGATGTTTGAAAAGATGTTCGAATCCCGGATGTTCTTCGTCGACAAGCTGATCTCGATGGGGGCACGCATCGTGCTATGCGATCCGCACCGGGCCGTCGTTTCAGGACCAAGCCCGCTTAAAGCCGCACGGCTGGAAAGCCCCGACATTCGTGCCGGCATGGCCATGCTGATTGCCGCCATGGGCGCCGAGGGCACGTCGATCATCAACAACGCCCAGCAGATCGAGCGCGGCTATGAACGCATCGATGAGCGGCTGAATGCGCTGGGCGCCCGCATCCGGCGCATTCCGGCCCGCGCCTGATGAAAGCGGCTTAGCCGGTGCGATCTGCCGCTTCGTCGACGCTTGCCTCGATGCGCTCCATGTCATCGTCGCTCAAGCCGAAATGGTGGCCGATCTCGTGGATCAGCACATGGGTGATGATATCACCCAGTGTTTCCTCGTTTTCCGCCCAGTAATCGATGATCGGCCGGCGATAGAGCCGGATGCGGTTGGGCAATTCGCCGGTTTCCATGGTGAACCGCTCGGAAATGCCGCGTCCTTCGAAAAGCCCCAGAAGATCGAAGGGCGTCTCAAGCGCCATGTCCTCGAAAATCTCGTCGTCGGGAAAATCCTCGATCTCGATGGTGAGGTTTCCGGTCAGCGCACGGAACTCTTCCGGCAGGTTGCCATAGGCCTCGATTGCCAGCGATTCGAACGTGCTGATGGTCGGGGCGTGGCGATCACGCCAATCATCGGTCTGGTCGACACGGGCCATAACTGCTCCTTTTTCAACGAGCATATAAGGTTTCCAGAAAAATATTTCGAGTGCGGATTCAAGCAAGAGGTGGGGAGGGTGAACGAATCTCGCCAAGGGTGCTGTTGACTCTTCCGGGCAGCTCTGGAATCCATAAGAACATAACATGAACATATGAGGCGAAGAGGATCATGGAGATTCTGCCTCGACAAGAAGTGGAGCTGACGTCATGGCGCGATCCGCCCTGGCGCAGGAGACTGTTTTTGCCCTGCGCGAAACGATAGCCCGGCTGGAGGGAAAGCCTATTCCGGCACTGGCCGCTGCACAGGCGCAAGCCACGGCAGACGGGCAGGAAAGGGAACGGTCAGGCCGGGAAGACCGGCCGGCCCGGCTGGCGACCGGTGTTGCAGTCATGGACGAGGCCCTCGAGGGCGGGGTGCCGCTCGATGCCATCACCGAAATCCGCAGCCGCGCTTTTCTCGATGCGGGTGTCGCAAGCGGCTTTGCATTTGCCCTTTCGGCGCGCCTGCAGGCAGGCGCGCAGGGCGGTGTGGGCACGCTGCCGGTGCTGTGGATTGCCGAGCGGATGGCAAGCCAGGAGGCCGGAGCGCCTTACCCCTTGGGGATAAGAGGGTTCGGCTTGTCCACGACACAGTTTTTTCACGCCTTCCCGAACCGTATCGATGAGGCGCTGTGGCTTGCGGAAGCAGCCCTTGGCAGCGGCGCCTTTGGCGTGACCATTCTGGAGGTGCGCGGCAATCCGAAAGCCTTCGGGCTGACCGAAAGCCGGCGCTTGGCGTTGAGGGCAAAGGCGGCGGGGCGGCCGCTTTTCGTTCTGCGCCATGCCGCGCAGGAGGAGGCCTCGAGTGCCACCTTCCGGTTTCTGGCCGAACCGGCGCTTGCCACCGAACGGCGCCTTCCCGACGGATCGATGCTGGGCGGCAGCATCGGCCATCCCGTCTTTCGTCTCACCCTGGAGAAGAGCCGAAACCCGGCTCCGCTCTCCCTCTTTCTTGCCTGGAACGCCCATGACCGCCAATTCACCTGCGTCGACGACCCGATCCGACATGCTGTGCCTGAGGGGAGGGCCGCAGCGCATTCTCGCGCTTCACTTCCCGCAGCTTTCAACCGACAGGATCCTGCGCCGGCACTGGGGTCTCTCCTGGCGTTTGACCGGCAAGCGGGCGGGCGGGCCGGGCCTTTCGAGCGGGCATCCTGAGGATGCGCCTCTCGTCTGCGCCGGCAGGCGTGACAATGCCATGCGCCTCACGGCGCTGGATGAGAATGCGCAGGCAGCCGGGCTGAAGCGGGGGCAGGGGCTTGCCGAGGCGCGCGCCATCTGTCCGGGCCTTGTCGCCATCGACGAGGATAGCGCCGCCGACCGGCGCTTTCTCGAAGCGCTCGCCGACTGGTGCGACCGCTATACGCCGCTGGTGGCGCTGGAGGGCCAGGACGGCCTGTTTCTCGACATTACAGGCTCCGCCCATCTTTTCGGCGGCGAGGCGGCCCTTCTCTCTGATGTTCTCCACCGTATGACAGGCCTTGGCCTTGCCGTGCGCGGAGCCGTCTCGTCGACACCCGGCCTTTCTTCCGCCGTTGCCCGCTTTGGCGAAAGCCGGGTGATCGCCGACAGCGAAATCGAGGCCGTTCTTGCCCCCCTTCCGATCGCTGCCCTGCGCGTTGGCGCCGACGTGGTTCAGGCGCTGGCAAAGGTGGGACTGAAACAGGTGGGCGACCTTCTGGAGGCGCCCCGCGCGCCGCTTGCCCGACGCTTCGGCCCCCATCTCCTGCTGCGGCTCGATCAGGCAACCGGCTTGGACGAGGAGGCGATTTCGCCGCGCCTGCCGGTGGCAAGCCTGTCGGCCGAACGACGGCTGGCCGAACCGATCCAGTCCGAGGAGGATATCCTGAGCCTTGCCGGCCAGGTGGCGGAAGCCCTGAAGCCGAGCCTCGAAGCCCGCGCTGCAGGCGGCCGGATGTTCGAACTGGTGCTGTTTCGGGTCGATGGCAAGGTGTTTCGCTTGACCGCCGGCGCCTCGCGCCCCTTGCGCGACGGTCCCCGCATTGCCCGCCTGTTTGCAGAGCGGCTGACGGGCGTGCATGACGAGCTCGATGTCGGCTTCGGCTTTGAGATCCTCAGGCTCAATGTCCTCAGCCACGACGCTTTTGACCACGCCCAGGGCGATTTCGATGGCGATGGCTCCAGGCAGCAGTCCCTGGCCGATTTCATCGATCAGGTGTCGGCACGGCTTGGGCCAGAATGTCTCAAGACCTACCAGCTGCGCGAAAGCCATATTCCCGAGCGGGCCGTGGTCGCGATCGAGGCCCTTCACCACTCGGTCTCCAAACCACAGCGCCTGCCGGAAGCGGCACCGCTTGGCACTGCAAGCAGTGCGGAAAAGGAGCGGCCGCTGCGACTGTTTGCCCATCCCGAGCCGCTCGAAGCCTTTGCTGTGGAAGTGCCGGACGGGCCACCGATCCGCTTTCGCTGGCGAAGGCTCACCCATCAGGTGCGCCGGGCGGAAGGGCCGGAACGGCTGGCGGCGGAATGGTGGCTGGACGGTGAAGGCGCCCCGACGCGCGATTATTTCCGGCTTGAAGCCGACAATGGCCAGCGTTTCTGGGTCTACCGGCAGGGGCTTTACGACCAGGTGGCCAATCCGCGCTGGTTCATGCACGGCATTTTCGCATGAAAGACGCTCCTGCCTTTTGCGAACTGGGAGCACGCACCAATTTCTCCTTCCTGGAGGGCGCCTCGCATCCGGAGGAAATGGTGCAGCAGGCCGTTTTCCTGAAGCGGCAGGGCCTCCTCTCAGGCCTTGGCATTGCCGACCGCAACACGGTGGCGGGCGTGGTGAAGGCGCATTCGCAACTGCGGGTGCTGAAGAACGAGACGGATCTGGAGGTCAAGCCCGGCGCGCGGCTGGTGTTTTGCGATGAGACGCCGGACCTGCTGGCCTATCCCCGCAACAGAAAGGGCTGGGGCCATCTCTGCCGGCTGCTGAGTGCCGGCAATCTGCGCGCCGAAAAAGGCGAGTGCCGGCTTTTCCTTGACGACCTCCTCACCTGGGGCGACGAGATGATGCTGGCGATCCTGCCCGGCCGGCCGTTGCTGTTTGATAGGCGTGCAGGGGAAAATTTTCTCACTCTGCTTTGCCGCCTGCGCGCGCGCTTCGGCACGGCGCTCCATCTGGCGCTGTCTGCCCATTATGACGGGCAGGATGCCTTTGCCTTTGCCGCCTTTTCCGGCTGGGCCCGAGAGGCGCGGGTGCCGCTTATTGCCACCAACCAGCCGCTTTACCATAGCACTGAGCGCCGGCCGCTCGCAGACATTGTAACCGCCATTCGCGAGCATGTGACGGTGGCGGAGGCGGGCTTTCGCTTTGCCGCCAATGCCGAACGCTACCTCAAGACGGCCCCTCAGATGGCCTCGCTCTTTCGCCGTTATCCGCAAGCGCTCGGCAACAGTCTTGCCTTTTTCAAGGCGCTCACCTTCTCGCTCAACGAACTGCAGCACAATTATCCGCAAGAGCAGGTGGCGGGGGAAACGCCCGACCAGACCCTTGAACGGCTGGCCCATGAAGGGGCCCACCGGCGATATGGAGGTGACGTTCCGGAAAAGGTCAGCGCGCAGATCCGCGCCGAACTCGATCTGATTTCAGAGAAAAAATACGCGCCGTATTTCCTGACCGTGCGCAACATCATGGAATTTGCCCGCGGTGAGAACATTCTCTGCCAGGGGCGCGGATCGGCGGCCAATTCCACCCTCTGTTACTGCCTCGGCATAACCGATGTCGATCCGATGACATCCTCACTGCTGTTTGCAAGGTTCCTCTCCACCGAGCGCGACGAGCCACCCGATATCGACGTGGATTTCGAGCATGAGCGGCGCGAGGAGGTGATCCAGCACATCTATCGCACCTATGGACGCGAGCATGCGGGCCTCACCGCCGCCGTCACCAGCTATCGCACCCGCTCCTCCGGCCGCGAGGTGGCCAAGGCTTTCGGATTGTCGCAGGACGTTCAATCGGCGCTGTCGAGCACGATCTGGGGCTGGTCGACGGAGGGTCTGACGGAGCGCGAGGCGAAGAATGCCGGGCTCGACACGGAGGATGCGACGACGCAGCGCGTGCTGACCTATGCCCGCCAGCTGATGAATTTCCCCCGCCACCTCACCCAGCATGTCGGCGGTTTCGTCATCACCCGCGACCGGCTGGACGAGGTGGTGCCGATCATGCCGACCGCCATGCCCGGCCGCTACATGATCGAGTGGAACAAGGACGATCTCGACACACTCGGCATCCTGAAGGTGGATGTGCTGGCGCTTGGCATGCTGACTTGCCTCGCCAAGGCTTTCCGCCTGCTGGAGAACCATTATGGGCAGCGGAAAACCCTGGCCGGCATCTTGAAAGACGAGAAGCCGCAGGTTTACGACATGATCTGCCGGGCCGACACGGTGGGTGTCTTCCAGATCGAAAGCCGGGCCCAGATGAGCATGCTGCCGCGCCTGCGGCCGCGGAAATTCTATGATCTGGTGATCGAGGTGGCCATCGTGCGCCCGGGCCCGATCCAAGGCGACATGGTTCACCCCTATCTGAAGCGCCGCGAGGACGAGCGGGCAGGGCGGAAGATCGAATATCCGAGCGACGAACTGCGCCAGGTGCTGGAGCGCACCTTGGGTGTGCCGCTCTTCCAGGAACAGGCCATGCAGATTGCCATTACGGCGGCGGAATTTTCCCCCAGCGAAGCCGACAGGCTGCGCCGGGCCATGGCCACCTTCAAGCGCACCGGCACCATTCACAGCTTTCGCGACAAGATGGTCGGCAACATGGTGCGCCGCGGTTATGACAAGGATTTCGCCGATCGCTGCTTCAGCCAGATCGAAGGGTTTGGCGAATACGGCTTTCCCGAAAGCCATGCCGCCTCTTTCGCGCTGCTGGTCTATGTCTCCTGCTGGTTCAAGGCGCTCTATCCCGATGTGTTCCTCGCCGCGATCCTCAATGCGCAGCCGATGGGTTTTTATGCCCCCGCGCAACTGGTGCGCGATGCGCGCGAGCACGGGATCGAGGTGCTGCCGGTCGATGTGAACTTTTCCGACTGGGACGCCATGCTGGAAGAAGGCAAGGGTTTCGACGCCCGTCGAATGGCGCCGCAGCACCGGGACATGGGCACTGTCATTCAGGCGCGAAAATCGGTGCGGCTGGGCTTCCGACTCATCAAAGGTCTGTCGGAGGCAGAAATCCGGGGAAAGCTGGTGGCGGCGCGCGGCGAAGGCTATCGCTCGATCCGCGAACTGTGGCTGCGCTCCGGCCTCAACCGCGCCACCATCGAAAAGCTGGCGGAGGCGGATGCCTTCCGCTCGATGGGGCTCGACCGGCGCCAGGCGCTCTGGGTGGTACGGGCGCTCGATGCCGCAAGCGCCCGCGACAGCCTGCCGCTGTTTGAACGGGCAGGCCACGAGGATCTGCAGCACGAGCCGGCGATGGACCTGCCGGAGATGCCGCCCGGCGAAGAGGTGATCGAAGATTACCGCAGCCTCACTCTGTCGCTGAAGGCGCATCCCGTCTCCTTCCTGCGCGGCGAGCTTGCGGGGCGGGCGATGGTGACCACGGCCACGCTCAGAACCGCCGAGAAGAACCGTCGGGTGGAGGTGGCGGGGCTGGTGCTGATCCGCCAGCGGCCCGGCACGGCCAAGGTGATCTTCATGACGCTGGAGGACGAGACGGGCACCGCCAACATCATCGTGCGGCCAAAGATCTTTGCCGCCTACCGGGCCGTGGTCATGGCCGCAAGGATGGTGCGCATCCGTGGCCTGCTGCAGCGGGAAAGCGACGTGATCCACGTGATCGCCGACCATATCGAGGACCTGACCCCGATGCTCGGCCTGCTGCAGGCCGAAACCCGCCGTTTTGGTGCCTGCGAACGGTCCGATGAGGTCTTGCGGGCGACCCGCGATCCACGGGAAGCGCGGGGGAGGCCGTTTCCGCCTTCAACTCCAGGCGCCCCGCCGGCAGGTGCTTTGGACGAAAATGCCCGCGTGCTGCCGCGCGGTCGCAATTTCCACTGACACGGCAACCTCCACGGCTCAGCAGCAAGCGACACGAAGATGTGACAAGGCCAAGGGCCGCCCGATCAGCGAAAAGGCCCGTCAGCCGCCTTTTGCCGGCGATTCTTTCTTGACATCCATCATCCGCTTTATCAATAAAGAGGATATCGTGTGTCATGTTTGATGGCTAATGAGCATGCTGGTCTGTAGTTGCAATTACATCACCGATCATGAAATCAGGGACGTGATCAACGGGCTCCTCGACGAGGACTGTTGGCAGCTGATCGTGCCGTCCAAGGTGTATCATGCGATGAGCAAGCGCGGCCGTTGCTGTGGATGCTTCCCGAATGTCGTCGACCTGATTATCCGGACCACGGAAGAATATCATGCCTGCCGCCACTCGACGGAGGCAGAGGTTGTCGACTATATGTCACGCTTGAAAAAGTTCCATGAGGACAACAGGAGAGCGGACATTGAAAGGCGACACAAGAGTCATCGAGCGGCTTAACGAAGCCCTTTTTCTCGAACTCGGCGCAGTCAACCAGTATTGGCTTCACTATCGGCTTCTGGAAGACTGGGGCTATACGAAGCTTGCCAAGAAGGAACGGGCCGAATCGATCGAGGAAATGCAGCATGCCGACAAGCTCGTCGCGCGCATCATCTTCCTGGAAGGCCATCCCAACCTGCAGACCCTTGCTCCGCTGCGGATCGGCCAGACCGTTCGCGAAGTGCTGGAAGCGGATCTCGCCGGCGAATATGATGCCCGCACCGCCTACAAGGCATCCCGCGACGTCTGTCATGAAGCCGGCGATTACGTCACGATGAAGCTGTTCGAAGAACTGCTGATCGACGAAGAAGGCCATATCGATTTCCTCGAAACCCAGCTCGAATTGCTCGGCAAGCTGGGCGAAGAGCGCTACGGCCTGCTGAACGCCGAGTCGGCTGACAGCGCCGAATAAGCCATTTCAAATCATCAAAAAGCCGGCTCGCGCTTATCCGCAAGCCGGCTTTTTTGTGGGCCAATGACACGCGGCAGATCAGCCTTTCGTGCCGGACAAATGCGAGAAGGCCGCAACCACCTGCTCATAAGCAGGCCGCTTGAAGGAGACGATCAGTTCCGGCAGTTCCGCCATCGGCTTCCAGTCCCAGGCATCGAATTCCTGATGCTGACCGCTGGGCGGGTTCTCGATGTTGATTTCGCTCTCGTCGCCCTCGAAGCGGAAGGCAAACCAGCGCTGGCGCTGGCCACGATACTTGCCCTTGAGGCCGATGCCGATCAGGTGGGCAGGAAGATCGTAATGAATCCAGTCCGGCGCTTCTGCCAGAAGCGAGACGGTCTTGATGCCGGTTTCCTCGAACAGCTCGCGATAGGCCGCATCACGCGGATCTTCACCCTTGTCGATCCCGCCCTGCGGCATCTGCCAGAGCTGCGGCGATCCGTCCGATTCACTGTTGTTTTGCGACAGGCGCCGGCCAACCCAGACCAGCCCCTCCCGGTTCAGCACCATGACGCCGACGCAGGGGCGATACGGCAACTCGCTTGCGGGTTTCTTGTTCTTGCTCATGCTCACCTCACTGATGTTCGGGCTCGGCCAGAAGGGCCGACACGCCTACAATTTCCACGCCACGACCTTGCGCCTGCTTCAACCACTCAGCCACGGCATCCACCGTTTCGTCAAAGGCCGAGCCGATGCCGATTGCCGATCCCTGCCGCTGCGCAATCCGCTCGAGATCATCCAGCTTTTTCAGGATGGCCTGACGCGAGAGGCTTGTATCCAGTGTCAGGTCGGCAAAGCCATGCGGCAAGGACAGTGTGCGGGCGAGATCGCCGCTCTTCGATTGCGCCGATGACCCATCATCGAGAAACAGCAGTCCGCGGCGCGCCAGATCCGCCAGAATGGGCTGAAGCGCCTGCGGATCGGCGAGATAGCGGCCGCCGAGAAAGTTGACGACACCGGTATAATTGGTGATGCGGCCCATGGCCTCGTGCAGGCGGCTCAGATTTTGCGCGGACGAAGACCCGCTGACCAAGGTCAGGGGACCTGGATCGTTTGCCGGGTAATCAAACGGTTCCATCGGTATCTGCAGGAGGATTTCGTGATCCGAACGGCGCGCCTCCTGCATCCAGCGCTGCAGGCTGTTGCCGCTGGCGGCAAAGGCAAAGGTCACGGAGCCGGGCAGCGCGCGGATTGCCTTTTGCGTTCCGGTCTGACTGAGGCCGAGCCCCCCGATGACGATCGCAATGCGCGGGCCACGCGCACCGGACCAGGGCCTGGCATACTGATCCATCGGCCGAAGCCCATCCGGACCCTTGACCGGCAGGCGCCCGAAACGCGTCTCTTCCAGAAGATCGTCATTGGGCAGGGCGGCCAGGCGCGGATCCTGCCCGATCCGAGCCCCCTCGACGAGAAGCGGTCCGGAACCATCCCGCGGGCGCGGTGAAAAGGTGGTGACGACCGTCCCGTCCTCAAGCTGGGCAGGCTTGGCATTGGCCCCGCCTCCCCCACCGGAGCGCAGCAGCGACGATAGCGGCGGCTCGTCCTGCAACGCCGACCGGGACGGCTCGGGTACAGGCTTTGCCAGCCCATCGACGGAGGGGGTAAGGGGGACTGTAACTGCGACGCGGGCCTTATCGGGAACGCCCGAAGCCCGCATGAGATAAAAGGACACGCCGAGAAGGGTAGCAGCCGACAGGCCGAGAAGGCACCCACCCACCGAAAGGCCCCGCCTCGGCCGGGCCTTTTTGGGTCTGCCGGGTCCAAGCGGAGCGCGAAGATCTGTCCCCAATGCGTCCGTCCGCTGTGCTGGAGGTCGGGCAAGAAAAACCCGCTCTGCGCAGGGCGCAAAGCGGGCTTAACGAGTGGATCAGGGCTTGACGGCAGCGGCAGCCGCCTTGTCCGGCTGCGGCGGGAAGGACGGATCCGTCTTCACACCACGCAGCAGGTCGAGCGCATAGTTGAGCTGGACGTCGTCCTTGGCTTCCGGCGGCACATAGGCCGTGGAGCCGGAGCCTTCTTCGGTCTCGCTCTGGCCCTGGATATGTCCCTTGAGGCTTGATTCGCCTTCAGCGCGCACCTTGCCCTGCAATTCCGGCGGAAGCGGCTGCTCGACCTTGATATCCGGCTGGATGCCGGTGCCCTGGATCGACTTGCCGGACGGCGTGTAATAGAGCGCGGTCGTCAGACGCAGCGCACCGGCTTCGCCGAGCGGGATGATCGTCTGGACAGACCCCTTGCCGAAGGAGCGGGTGCCAACCACGGTCGCGCGCTTCAGATCCTGCAGCGCACCGGCAACGATTTCCGAAGCCGAGGCCGAACCGCCGTTCACAAGCACGATCACCGGCTTGCCGTCGGTCAGATCGCCCGGGCCGGCGTTGAAGCGGCGGGTTTCCTCCGGATTACGACCGCGGGTGGACACCACCTCGCCGCGCTCCAGGAAGGCATCCGACACATTGATCGCCTGATCCAGCAGACCGCCCGGATTGAGGCGCAGGTCCAGCACATAGCCCTTCAGCTTGTCGGCCGGCACGTCCGCCTTGATCTTCTTGATCGCCTTTTCGAGGTCGTCATAAGTCTTTTCGGTGAACGAAATCACCCGCAGGTAGCCGACATCGCCTTCGACGCGCGACTTGACGGCGCGAACGGCAATGATGTCGCGCATCACGGTGATTTCGAGGGGCTTGTCAGCGCCCTTGCGCAGAATGGTCAGCTTGATCGGCGTCTTCACCGCGCCGCGCATCTTCTCGACCGCATCTTCAAGCTTCAGGCCGCGCACCGGCGTTCCGTCGATTTCGGAGATGAAGTCACCGGCCAGAACGCCCGCGCGGGCTGCCGGCGTATCATCAATCGGCGTGATGACCTTTACCAGCTCGTCTTCCATCGTCACTTCGATGCCGAGACCGCCGAACTCACCCTTGGTCTGGGTGCGCATGTCGGCCGCATCCTTGGCGTTCATGTAGCTGGAATGCGGGTCTAGCGAGGAGAGCATGCCGTTGATGGCATTTTCCACGAGCTTTTCATCGTCGGGCGGCGTCACGTACTGCGCGCGCACGCGCTCGAACACGTCACCGAAGATGGACAGCTCACGATAGGTCGATGAACCGGCCGCCTGGGCAGGCACGCCGGCGGAATAGACGACACTCATGGCCGTCGCGCCGAGCAGCGCTCCAACGATGACAAGAGAAGCCCTACGAATCATTGCGTGCCCTTCCAGTTTCCTTTGCGGACCACCACGGCTTCGAATCGACCGGAGTGCCGTCCTTTCGAAATTCAATGTAAAGCGTCGGACGGTCTGTTTCCAGCGCCAACGCGGTTGCGCTCGCCACTCTTTTCTCGCCCATGGCGGCGAGCGGCTCGCCGGCAAAGACGAATTTCCCCTGTCGCACATTCACCCGGTCCATCCCCGTCAGGACGAGGTGGTAGCCATCGCCCACGTTGAGGATGATCATCTGCCCGTAGCTTCGAAACGCACCGGCAAAGACGACCAGCCCATCTGCCGGAGCCGTGACAACCGCACCGGCGCTCGCGGCCAGGGTGATGCCCTTGGCCGGGTGACCTGTACCGTCCGGATCGCCGTAACTGCGCAGAAGGTCTCCCTCCACAGGCAGTGTCAGTTTTTGCTTGAGGCTTGAAAATGCATATGCCGGCGCAATACGGTTTTTGTCGGGCACGCCGCTTTCGGCCAGTTCCTGGGCCTTCCGGCGTTCGGCATCCGTCAGCTGGTTGCGCCGCTCCTCCTCCTCGCGGGCCCGCTGCATGGCCTCGCGCACGGAGGAAATTTCGCCTTCCAGCGAACCGATCAGCCCTTCGAGACTGCTGGCGCGGCTGGCCAGTTCCTGCGACCGCCGACGCTCTGCCTCCAACTCGGCGGAACTTTGACGGCTCTGCTTGTCGTTTTCCGCCAGAAGCAGTTCCATGCGGCGATCTTCCTCAAGGCTTGCCGTCATCGCCTGCGAGGCCTTTGTCCGTTCGGCCAGCACCTCAGCCTGAAGATCAGACAGTGCCTTCAGATCCGCCATCAGGCGATCGGCCTCGGCGCGCATGCCGGGAACGACGGCCCCCAGCAGAATGGCACTGCGCACGGAACCCAGCGCATCTTCCGGGGTCACCAGAAGCGCCGGCGGCGGATTGCGCCCCATGCGCTGAAGGGCGGCCAGAACTTCGGCCAGAACACCGCGCCGCTCATGCAGGGATTTCCGAATGCCGTCTTCCTTCACCTTCAGCTCGGCAAGCTTGTTTTCGCCAGCTTTCAGATCGGCCTCGAAGCCTTTGCGCCTTGTGGCCGAGTCGATCAGCGCCTGGCGGATATTGGCGCTGCTCTTGTCGAGCGCGGCAATGGCTGCGGTAATTTCCTTGGTCTTGTCCGTGGAGAGAGAAAGCGTCTTCGACAACGTCTCGAATTCGCGGCGCGTTTCATCGCGCTTCGTTTCCAGGAGATCGACGGCGTTGCCGGTCCCGCCCGGGGATGCGGCATCGTTGCGCGGCACCGTCGCATCCGTCTGCGGCAACGCCTGACCCTGCGCCGCCATGGACACGGAAACGCAGGCCAGCAGCAGGATTGCCGCCAGAGACCTTGCAGGCTGCATGCTCTCGTCGCGCTTTCGCATTCTCACCCGTCACACCAGCCTTTGGACCTTGGCCAACCCATGGCCGGATATCCGCAAACGACCGGAACACGCCACCTCAATCCGTCAAGATTAAGCTGATTTGCCGGCAAGCACCAGAAACAACATCGTGTATCGGTCAGGCCATCAGACCCGGTGATAGGGATGGCCGGACAGGATGGTGACGGCGCGGTAGAGCTGTTCGGCAATCAGGATGCGCACCAGCTGGTGCGGCCATGTCATCGAACCCAGGTTGACGATCGCATCGGCGCGCTCGTAAAGCGCCGGATCGAGGCCATCGGCACCGCCGATCGCCAGCAGCAACTCGCGCTTGCCCTGGTCCCGGTAGCGCCCCAGGAGGTTGGCAAAGGCCGGACTGTCCAGCGCCTTGCCGCGTTCGTCGAGCAGGACCAGGATGGCGCCGTCGCCCAGGCTTTTTTCGAGAAGCTGCGCCTCTTCGCGCTTGCGGGTCTCGGCAGAGGACGCCCGGCTCTCATTGACCTCGACCACCCGGGAGAGCTCCAGGCTGACCGCCGGGCCAGCCTTGGCGAAGCGATCGAGATAGCGCGAGGCCAATTCCTTCTCCGGGCCGGTTTTGAGCCGCCCCACCGCAAAAAGACCTATGCGCATTGCATCACCGCCTGAATTCCAAACACCGCATCGGCAGACATCCGGCTCAAAGGAGCCCGGCCACCTCGGCAAGCCATCCTGCGACGGCCCGGCAAGGGCATTGGCAAGTCACATGCCGTCCCGCATCCGGAAGCCGAAGCCGACCCGATGGCGCCTGATGCCTTTATCCGATCGAGGAGCACCTTGCACGCGCAAAGGGCGTGCAAGCACCCTCAATGGAGCGTTTCGTCCTCGTCGGGCGCGGCCCACATCCGTTCCAGGTTGTAGAATTCCCGGATTTCCGGACGGAACACGTGGATGATGATGTCACCGGTATCGATCAGCACCCAGTCTCCCGTCTCCAGTCCCTCGATGCGAGCGCCGCCAAAGCCCTCGTCCTTCAGGTCGGAGAGAAGATGCTCGGAAATGGCCGAGACATGCCGGCTCGATCGCCCGGAGACCACAACCATGTAGTCGCCCAGCGCGGACTTTCCGGCAATGTTGATGGTGACAATGTCTTCCGCTTTGGAGTCCTCAAGACTTGCGAGGACCAGTTCAAGAGCACGGGAAGCGGCATCGACGCCACGTTCCGCTCTCTTCGGGAGGACGCTGTGCGCCTTCCCCTTGGCGTGTACTGTTGTCAGGGTTGTTCCTTTCTTCCAAGAACAGAACAGGCACTTGCCCCGAATCCCTTGCTTCGGAATCCGGTCAAGTGAAGGTGGCATCGAATGATCAATCTTTCAAGGGATGGGGCTCTGGAACACGGGACGAGGCGGCAGTCTCCTGCGCCGCCTTTTGCCCATGGCGCAGCGCCGTCGAACTGAAGGAGGAGCGCGGTCCGTGGATGAAGGTCCAGGCGGGCGGTGTCCGGTAGGGCAGGGAGCGTGCTGCCTCCTCATCGATGCGCGCAAAAGACAAAGCACGCGCCGCCGGCGATGACAGGAAGGAGAGCGTGGCACCCGGCCGGTCCACCACAGCGATCGGAACGGTTGCGGCAATCTCGCGCCATTTCTGCCAGCGGTGAAAGGTCTTCAGGCTGTCGGCGCCCATGATCCAGACAAACCGCACCTTGCTGTTCCTTGCCGCGACATGGGCAAGTGTGCGGGCGGTATAGCTGGTGTTCAGACGTTCTTCGAAGGCGGTCACCTTGATGCGCGGATCGCGCGCCAGGTCCTCGCTGAGCGCAATGCGCTCGGCAAGCGGCAGCAGTTCCGCACGGCTTTTCAGCGGATTGCCGGGCGTCACCATCCACCAGAGCTGATCGAGCCCGAGCCGTTTGAGCGCGATTTCCGCCACCAGAAGATGGCCGGGATGCGGCGGGTTGAACGAACCACCGAACAGGCCAACCGTCATGCCGGCTTCGGCACGCGGCATGACGAGATAGCGATCGTGTGCCCGCCTGGCCGTCACGCCGTCAGGGCCGCGTCTGGCCGGTGCCATGCACGCGGTATTTGAACGAGGTCAGCTGCTCGACGCCGACAGGGCCACGCGCATGCATCTTGCCGGTCGAAATCCCGATCTCGCCGCCCATGCCGAACTCGCCGCCATCGGCAAACTGCGTCGAGGCATTGTGGAGAAGGATGGCCGAATCGATCTCGTTGAAAAAACGCGAGACAACCGTCGGATCCTCGGCAATCACCGCTTCCGTGTGATTGGAAGAATAGGTGGCGATATGAGCGATCGCCCCATCGACGCCATCGACCAGCGCAACCGAAATGATCGCTTCCAGATATTCCGTCCGCCAGTCCTCTTCCGTTGCGGCGACAAGGTCGGGCTCCAGCGCCAGAACATCCTCCGAAGCACGGATCTCGCATCCGGCAGCCGACAGCGCAGCAAGGATGGGCTTCAGATGCGTATCCGCCGCTGCCCGGTCCACCAGGAGCGTTTCGGCCGCACCGCAAATGCCGGTCCGGCGCATTTTCGCGTTGACGACGATGTTGACCGCCATGTCGAGATCGGCAGAGGCATCCACGTAGATATGGCAAAGCCCTTCCAGATGGGCAAAGACCGGCACGCGCGCTTCCGCCTGCACCCGCGCCACAAGGCTTTTTCCCCCACGCGGCACGATGACGTCGATGGCGCCATGAAGACCGGACAGCATGGCACCGACGGCCGCACGATCCGCCACTGGCACGATCTGGATTGCGTCTTCCGGCAGGCCGGCTTCGGTGAGCCCCTGGACCAGGCAGCGATGGATCGCCTGCGATGAATGATGCGAGTCCGAACCGCCGCGCAGGATCACGGCATTGCCGGCCTTCAGGCAGAGGGCGCCGGCATCCGCCGTCACATTCGGGCGGCTTTCGTAGATCACGCCGATGACCCCGAGCGGCGTGCGCACGCGCTCGATCTTCAGCCCGTTCGGACGCTCCCAGGCGGCAATGACGTCGCCGACCGGATCGGCAAGGGCGGCGATGGCGCGCAGTCCCTCGGCCATCTCCACCACCCGCTTGTCGTTCAGTGTCAGGCGATCGATAAAGGACGGCTGCAGGCCCTTGTCGGCGACCGCTGCCAGATCTTTGGCATTGGCGGCGAGGATTTCCTCGCGTGCGGACAGAATGGCATCGGCCGCCAGTGTCAGCGCCCGGTTCTTGGCTTCGCTCGAGGCATTGGCAAGCCGGCGGGCGGCAGCCTTCGCCTTGTCACCCATCTCCTGCATCAACTGGCCGATATCGTTTGTGGTCACCTTATCAAGCATGGGCGGCCTCCTGTGAAATTGCGTCCGTCGTCACCTTGGCCGACACGGGGCCAGTCATCACCAGATCATCGCGATGGACCATGGCAGCGCGGCCGGCATAGCCGAGGATCGCTTCGATCTCTCCGGATTTGCGCCCGGTGATCTGGCGCGCTTCGTCGGCATCATAGCCGGCAAGGCCGCGGGCAATCTCGCGCCCTTCCGTGCCGATGATGGCGACCGTATCGCCCCGGCTGAACTGGCCGGACACGGCACGAACACCCGCCGGCAGCAGGCTCTTGCCGCTTGAAAGCGCTCGTTCAGCACCCGCATCCACCACAAGCTCTCCGGCCGGCTGCAATTGCCCGGCAATCCAGGTCTTGCGGGCCGTCACCGGCGTGCCGGACGGGGCAAACCACGAGGAGCGAGCGCCGCCATCGATCACCTTCAGCGGATGGTCGGGTTTGCCCGACGCGATGATCATGCCGCAGCCGGCACCGGTTGCAATCTTGCCCGCATCGATCTTGGTGCGCATGCCGCCGCGCGACAGTTCCGAAGCCGCGCCACCGGCCATGGCTTCGATCTCCTGGGTGATGGCGGAGATCGTTTCCAGAAACCGCGCATCCGGATCCAGATGCGGCGGGGCGGTGTAAAGCCCGTCAATATCCGACAGCAGCACCAGAAGATCCGCGCCCGTCATGGTCGCCACGCGAGCTGCCAGCCGGTCGTTGTCGCCATAGCGGATTTCGGAGGTCGCCACCGTGTCGTTCTCGTTGATGATCGGCACCGCGCCAAGCTTCAGCAACTGGTTGATCGTGGCACGGGCGTTAAGATAGCGGCGTCGTTCTTCCGTATCGCCAAGTGTCAGCAGGATCTGGCCGGCGACGATCTCGTCCCGCGACAGGCTTTGCGACCAGGCACGCGCGAGCGCGATCTGGCCAACGGCTGCCGCCGCCTGGCTTTCCTCAAGCTTCAAGGCACCGGACGGCAGGCCGAGCACCGTGCGGCCAAGCGCAATGGCACCGGACGAGACGACGAGAACGTCGATGTTCTGCGCGCGCAGCGCCGCGATATCGGCGCAGACGGAATTCAGCCAGGCGCTTTTCAAACCCGTCTTGCGATCGACAAGCAGGGCGGAGCCGATCTTGATGACGATCCGACGATGACCGGACAGGGGCTTGCGCGACAGGCTCATCTCAATCCTCGTTTTCTGCATCTTCGCCAAGGCTGCGGTCGGGAAGCGCCGTCTCGCCATGGGAGGACACGATGACATCGCGCAACGCCCGCTGCACCTCCAGCATGCCCTTGTTGATGGCAGCAGAAATCAGCATAGGCGGACGCCCGCAGGCCTTTTCCAGCTCCTTGGCCTTCTTCTTCAGTTCCTTCTCGTCCAGCACGTCGATCTGCGACAGGGCGACGATTTCCGGCTTGTCTTCAAGACCGCCGCCATAGGCTTCCAGCTCGTACTTCACGGTCTTGTAGGCCTTGCCGACATTCTCTTCCTGGGCAGACACCAGATGCAGCAGCACGCGGGTGCGCTCGACATGGCCGAGGAAGCGGTCACCAATGCCGACGCCCTCGTGGGCGCCCTCGATCAGGCCCGGAATATCGGCGAGCACGAACTCGCGTCCATCAATCGTTGCGACACCGAGATTCGGATGCAGCGTGGTAAAGGGATAATTGGCGATTTTCGGCCGTGCCCGCGTGACGGTGGCCAGAAACGTGGATTTTCCCGCATTCGGCAAGCCAACCAGACCCGCATCGGCAATCAGCTTCAGCCGCAGCCAGATGTTCTTCTCTTCGCCCTCGAGGCCGGGATTTGCCCAATCCGGCGCCTGGTTGGTGGACGACTTGAAATGCGCATTGCCAAAGCCGCCATTGCCGCCGGCGGCCAGGCGAAAGCGCTGGCCTTCCTTCGTCAGGTCGCAGATCAGGGTCTCGTTGTCTTCCTCGAAGATCTGGGTGCCGACCGGCACTTTCAAGGTGACGCTTGCGCCATTGGCGCCGGTGCGGTTGCGGCCCATGCCGTGCACGCCGGTCGCGCCCTTGAAATGCTGCTGGAAGCGGAAATCGATGAGGGTGTTGAGGCCGTTGACCGCCTCCACCCAGACGTCGCCGCCGCGTCCGCCATCCCCGCCGTCCGGGCCGCCGAACTCGATGAATTTTTCGCGGCGAAACGACACCGCGCCCGCGCCACCGTCGCCGGATCGGATGTAGACTTTTGCCTCGTCGAGAAATTTCATGGGTTCTGCCATCAGTTCTGGGGTTGATCGGGGCGAGCCCGCACCGTTTTCCGGGCTTTTCGTTATCGCCGCTTGTCGTGAAGGTCAAAGATTATCGACATTTTCGTGCCTCGCACGCCGCAAGAGATCCGCAGATCTGCCGTTTGACGGGAGAGGAGAGCAGGCCGAACGCAATCGGCCTGCTCCAGAGGTGTTTTTCTCAAGCCCACGGGCTCTTCAAGGCGCCAGGCGGAAGCCGGGTTGCGATATGCGAGGCCATGCGGTTGCGCGCCAACGAAAAGACCTCGTCAGTGCCGACCACTTCGAACCCCAACTTCTGCTGGATCCGCAGCGAGGCCGCGTTATCGGCAAAGGCACCGGAATAGATCGTCACATCCGGCATGCGGCGTGTGAAACGTTCGAGCGCGGCAAACACCGCCTCGCTCATGACGCCCTGGCCCCAGTAGAACCGGTTCAGCCAGTAGCCGAGGTGCCACAGCCCGTGGCGCAGCTCGATGCCGACGCAGCCGATATGCACGCCATCGCCTTCGGTAATGGCCAGTTGCCAATCCGGAAGCGCGCCGGACCGTTGCCGGTTCAACCAGTCGCGCGCGTCATCGCGGCTGTAGGGCAGGGCGACGCGCGACAGCATGCGCGTCACCTGCCAGTCGTTCAGCGACTGGGCGATGGAATCGGCGTCATCCATGCGGTGGGGCCGCAGCACGAGATGCTCCGTCTCGATGATCGGGCAGGGGCCGGGCCTTGCCAGGACCGGCCGGGAGAGAACGGCAGCACTCATCGCATTTCCCCCCAGCTCTTCAACGACATCCAGGTTTTGCGATCAAGCCGGAACCACTCGACCGGCACCATGCCGCCGAGCGCCAGCGAACCGACCATGCCGGAGCCCTGGAACTGGAAGCCGCACTTCTGAATGACCCGCCGCGAGGCGATATTGGTTACCCGGCAGCGGGCATCGATCTGGTCGATGTCGCGGGTGCGAAAGGCCATGTCGATCAGCGCATGGGCGGCTTCCGTCGCAAAGCCCTGGTTCCAGAAGGGTTCGCCCAGCCAGTAGCCGATTTCGAGCGTCAGCGGATCATCCAGATGCGGCTCCAGCGCGCAGCAACCGAGAAAGGCGCCGTTGTCTCCTCGCGTAATGGCATAAACGCACTTGCCAATCTCGCCCGCTTTCGTGCGTCGCACGAAATCGGCTGCGTCCGTTGCCGTGTAAGGATGCGGCATACGCGACACCATGGAGGCGATGTTCACATTGTTGGCGAGATGGGTAAGGGCGTTGATGTCTTCTTCGTGCGGGGCGCGCAGAACAAGTCTCTGCGACAACAAGACAGGGCAATCGCTCCGTAACCGCTGCGGCCTCAGCCGCTCTTGCGGCAGCCGCTGCCGGCTGCTCCTTAATAATTCGTCCTGCATGGTTTCAGTCCTCCTGACGGGGGTTAAGAAAAAAGGGGAGGTGGGTGGCGCCCCATCTCCCCTTTTTTCAGACTGAACCTTTTGCGGGCATCAGCCGGGTCGATGTGACGCCGGCTGTTTTAACGCGCTCCGGCTTGTTATTCCGCGGCTTCCGCTTTCGGCATAACGGACACGTATACGCGGCCGTTAGCCTTCGTACGGTAGTTCACATTGCCGGCGGTGAGTGCAAAAATGGTGTGGTCCTTGCCGAGGCCGACATTGGCGCCCGGATGCCACTGCGTGCCACGCTGGCGCAGGATGATGTTGCCGGCAATGACGGTTTCGCCACCGAACTTCTTCACGCCGAGGCGCTTGGATTGGGAATCGCGACCGTTGCGCGAGGAACCGCCAGCTTTTTTATGTGCCATGGGAGTTCTCCTTTAAACCTTCGAAAACCTAGTGAAACCGATCAGGCGACGATGTCGGTGATGCGGACGACCGTGTGGTGCTGGCGATGGCCGCGAATCCGCTTGGAATTCTGACGACGGCGCTTCTTGAAGGAGAGAACCTTCTTGCCACGGTTATGTTCGACCACTTCCGCCTTGACGGTGGCGCCAGCCACGAAGGGCGCGCCAAACTTGGCATCGGCGCCAACGCCAACGACCAGAATTTCATTGAACTCGATCACGTCGCCGGCTGCCACGTCGAGCTTCTCGATGGTGAGAACGTCGTTGGCCGCTACGCGGTACTGCTTACCGCCGGTCTTGATGACTGCGAACATTTTTTATCCTTTCATGTTCGATCCGGCTCTTCCTGCCTTCAAAGGCAAGCGGCCGTCTTTTTATCAGTCCAAATTTGAGCAGGATTACAAAAGATCAACTCTTTCGAACCGGTCTGCCGGTGAAACAGGTTTCATTCGAAACCCGTCTTTTCATCCCGTGGGCATCACGTTGAACGCAATACCCCACTTCGGAACGCGTGGGGGATACGTGAGGGCCTTGAAGCTGTCAAGGAGAAAGACGTGACAAGACGCGATTTCACCCTTGCCAGCCCTTCCTTTCATCGCTATGAGACAGCCCGCGCTATGAAGCGCCGACCAGCAAAGCGGAGAGGTGGCTGAGTGGTCGAAAGCACCGCACTCGAAATGCGGCATACGGGCAACCGTATCGTGGGTTCGAATCCCACCCTCTCCGCCATTTCTGGGTCACTCTTCCCCAATTAGACGCAAGCCCTTGGGTTTCCTCGCGAATTCCTGACTGATCGCCCCAACCAGAGGCACTCAAGTCATGAATGTATCGCGCATTGTATCGCTCGATGTACAGTCCGATGTATCGCCGGACGCGGAAATCATTTCCGCAAAGAAACGGAATCGCAAGCTTAAAACGAGATCGTCCGGGCTCTATCTGGTGAGGAGCGGCGGGACCTATCTTTTCCAGATCAGACTGCCGAAACGCATCGGTGGCGGTGCAGGCTCCCGACCCATCCGGGTGAGCCTGGGCGCGCTTCCGCACCAACAGGCGAGAGAGCTTGCCAATGCCCTTGGGGCGTTGGCACCAACGCTCTTCAGGGAGATCGAGAAGAGAATGGCAGGCAAACGGGGACCCAATTCGAAAACTGCAAAAGACCTCAGTGACGAGGGGGTCGCTGACGAGGACTGGCCCTTCGATTTTGCCAGCGTGTTCCTAAAGGCCGCACTCTACGACATCGTGCAGCCTCCTCGTGCGCCGACGCCTGCCGAAGCGGAGGGGCATGAGATGATGCGCGGCCTCGTGCGGATTGGACGTGAGTTGTCAGCCAAGCAGGCGGGCCAGCCTCATGACGAGATGATTGCCGACCATGCCGAAGTTCTCGCCTCCCGACATGTAGCCAAATATCAGGCGGCAGCCTCGCCGGTTTCTATCTCTGAGGAGCTGTACACCTCGGTATCGGCCCCGCTCGCGCCGGTGCCTTATCAACCATTAAGTTCGCCTCTACCAGAACCCACGCCCCTTACTCAGCCTGACACCGAGTCCGGCAGCAAGGACAAGCGCTTGATCAGTGCCGACGTGCCCGCCGCCTTTCAGCTCGATCGGCGTACCGTCGAGCGACCTGCCTCAAGCAAGCCGCTCTTCAGTCATGTTGCGAGCAATTATCTGGCAAAAAGGAAATCCTCCAAGTCAGAGGAAAACAAAGATATCAGCATTGCCGAGATGCGCCTGAACCTATTCGCCGAGCTGATCGGCGATCACCCGATCGACACCTACACGGCAACCGATCTTCAGGCCTTCATTGATCTCATCAAGTATTGGCCCAAGGACGTGAAATGTCGCCCGGCTCATCTCACTGCACGTGAGATTATCGCCTCGAACCAGGATTATCGGTTCGAGACAATGGCGCGGAAGACGCTCGAGGAGGGCTATCTCGCTGTCGTTAAAGCCGCCCTGAATTCAGGCCAGGTCGACCATGACTACCGCCCGATTGCCAATGCCAAGCTCTTCTACCCCGACCTGGCTCGGCCACCGGTTCACACACAGCCGTTGGCAAAGGCCAAAATCGAGAAGGTGTTTCAAACAGGGGTCGCAAGTGGGATGTTCGACTACGCGTTTCTCCCGCTCATCGGCTTTCTGACCGGGCGTCGCCTGGGACTTCTGTTGCACCTCCAAGGCTCGGACTTCAGGGAAAAGTTCGATGGCGTATGGGTTGCACAGACATCTGGTATCGTCTTGAGCGATGGCAAATGGAAGCGGGTCCCGATCAAGAACACCGCTAGCGCCTCGTTTTTTGTGCTCAATAACTTCCTCGCCGAGATCGGCCTCGTTCAGTGGGCGCAGGAGCGAGGGGACCAGTTTTTGTTCCCCGAGTTGATGAGGCTGATGAGACCCAGCAAAAGCGCATCCAGCTACATGGGACGGTTGTTCGAGAAGGCAGGGATCGAGAAATCTCGCGGCGAGGTGTTTCACTCGTTCAGGAGTGGCTACATTGCCGACGCTGGTGACAACAACATCGAGAGGCGCGACAGGAAGATGCAGGTTGGACACGAGGTTGGCGATGACGAGCACGACAAGTACGGGTTTCGGACCCTGACGGAGCGGAAAGCTCGCCTACTCGCGAGCCTGCCGATCGAGGTCGATCTTTCCATGTTCAGGGGGCTGGATTTCGACGAGTTCGCAAATGCGAAACGAACGCTGGGGCGGAAGCCGAAAGCCACGGCTCTCCCGAAAGCGGGAGGGAGGTGAATCACGGAAATCATTTCCCCGACAGCATGCTGCTCTGCTGTGTTAGGATGTTGCCTTGCACCGAAGCGAATTCGTTATTCGTTTCGGTACAGGATTTCGTCGATTCGACATGCGGCCCTGAATACCGCACTTCGCAGGTTACGATGTTGGGAGGTCTCCCCAACGGAAAAATCGTAGCACTTCAGAAGAAGGCTTTCGAAGCGGCTGACATCCTTCTGTCCATCTGGAATTCCTTGTACAGCGAGCGCAATCTTATGCGCACTCGAGATATCTGCAGGATCATTTATTTCTCCCCGGGCGAATGCCGCAACTAGCTGTTTCGGCTTCCCTTGATTTATATTGTACGCACTTTTCTTGCCAGCGAGGCGAGAGATCACTGCGTCTCTATGACTGCGATAGCTTGCGTCCTCTTTCCTCATCAGCTCAATTCCCTCTTCAGCCGAGAGGCGTGCCTGACGTAGGTAGTACCAGATTGGCTGCCATTCTCGGCTTGAGTGCGCCGAGTGAAGGAAATACTGACGTGGCTCTTTGACTTCGACATTGTTCAGGAAGTTTCTGATTACTGCGTCAGAGGTCACATTATCTCGCACCACCGTGGCCTTTCCTGAGCCAGCCTCGACGTCCCCTATTAGCCTCAGCGTCGGTGATCCCGCTTTCTCCGCAAACTGCCCCTCTCGGATGAATTGAATTTTCGGCAACAACTCCTCGCCGATCGTAAAGCTGCCGACCCGGCCCTCCACTTTGCCCGTATCCAAATCAAGTGTCGCCGCGGCTCCCATGGCAACCCGTGACATGCGGTTGGAGAATTCGGCGATGGCACGTTGTTCGCGGTTGGCGATGATCTGGTGCAGTTCTCCAGGCTTGATCGTCCTGGTTTCGCCAACGTAGCGAAAGTAGATCGCGCCTTCTCTGAATTCGTTGTTGACGTTCTTGATCGCAACGATCGGTGGAAGATCGTGCTTCTCAATGTGGATCACCCCCACCTTTAGGCCGTCAAAGCCGAGACTGAACATAGAAAAGACTGGGACTGGGCTCATCGAACCCGCTAGGCACCGGTTGAGTTCAGCAGGGTCGGTGAGTGAAAACGCTTCGTCGCGCAGTCCCACAACGTTCAAACTGCCATCTGGTAGCTCTTTAACACCAAAGAAGACGAAGCCTCCCTTGTTGTTTGCGAGCCCCGCTATTGATCGAAGTGGGTCAGCGAACCGATTTTCGGGCTTGAGACAAAATCGCTCTTTGCACTCGGTTGCTTCCGATTCATGCGTTTTCAGGAACCAGCCTGATCGGCCGCGCAGTTCAAATAGTGCGCGCGCACGCTCCTCCGCAGTCTCCTGAGCGGGCGGCCCGAAAGACTTTACAACCGCCCCGATGGCTGCCGGCTTGAAGGTCGACAGAAAAAGATCAAGTTCCTCTTCAGAGGCCTCCGGAACTTCGGGACCGTAGCTCTTGTCCCGAATTTGCGTGATTCGGCCGGAGTTCACGGCACGCTCTTGCCGATTGAAGTAGAACTGGATGTCCTTATTTTTCATGTTTCGCGCTAGCATGGCCTTGATCAATCCAATTTCTGGATCGGTAATGCTGCGCTTCGGCATGTTGAGCCCCCCGGCTGCTACTAGGCTGTGCTAACAACCTGACCAGGTTGCTCTTGCGTGATTGAACTCTCCGTCGCGGCCTGAGCCTTTTCCGCAGCGACCCTACCGGCAGTCCAAACGTTCAGAACGAGCCAGTCGTCCGCGAGGAAAAACTCGCCCCCGAGCGATTCGGCTTTCTCGTCGACAAGCCTCTTCTTCATGGCATCTTCGCCCACGATCGCAATCTCAGCATTTGCGTAGGGTGGCGTGTCAGGTTGAGGACTGGGTTTGAATACTTCCCAGGCGAAGGTGCCTTTGGGATAGGCGCTCTGGATTTGGTCGCGCCTTGCAAGCGGGCTCTTCGAGAAGCCGACTTTTATAACGGCCTTCTCTTCCAGCTCCTTCGCCGGCCGGCCGAGGTAAACGGAAATATCTCCAGAGAGCTTGAGTATGTACAGATGCTTGGGACCATCCGTTTCGCCAACCCAATAAGGACTAGGTGCGGGCTTCACCGCGCGGCTCGGGTTCAGGGCCGATTCCAATGTTTGGATCGTAGGATCGACCTGTCCCGCTTGGCCGTAGACGGGAACTTCGTAGACGTCGAGACTGCGAAGAGCGGCCGTTTCCTCCTGGCTAAGGGGGACGCCGTTTGCGCCGATCAACTCGGCATTATTGTTCCCATACGCATCAGGGAAAAGCTCCTCTACGGGCTTCCAATCCTCCGGCACAATACGCCAGGCGCGGGTCGCCCTTATTGCGTATAGCCACTTTCCCTTGCGCTCCGGGCTGCTTTCTTTCGCCGCCCAGTGCTCGCCAGAGATGAAGTTCTTTGCGTGTCCAATCTCGTGCGAGACTTCGAGTACGCCGACCACCTTGCCCCGCATATTCGACGGGCCTTTGTTCTTGGTGACATAGATCGCGACCAGTCCACCAGGCTGCGAGCTTCGCAGATATGCATTGCGCCGCCACTCGTCCGCGAAGCCAATACACCCCCATCCCGCAGGATCGAAACCCCAGAACGAGGTCAGCCAAGCGCCACGATCCTCGGGGAGATGATCCCGAGTGGGGCCAAGCTCGGGAACAGTCATCCAATCAAAGGCGAAAACTTCCTGCTGGGCTGCCTCGATGTTGATGCCGCCAAGAGCGCTGCGGATATAAGCCATTGCGTCTTCCGCCGGGTGGCGGTGTCCCTTCTTAACGACAATGGTCGTCAGCGGCGGAAGTCCCCGATCCTTGAGATGGTGGAGGATGACTTCGAGATGCGGCCCGAGACCACGTCCGGTCGGATGTGCCCATCCGACCGCCTCGCCGACCTGCTGATAAGTGACCCGCTGCTGCCGTTTCGCCTTCGCCGCGATCACCCTGGCAATCTCGAACTGGAACGCATCCATGTTCAATTTGCTCCTGCTCCCGTCACGAAGGCATCTGGCCAACCGCCGTGTTTATCGATCTCGACGTCGATTTCGGCCATCAGTCGGCGTGTTTCTGTAAGGGCTACGACGATGCGGCGATAATGAAGGATGTCTTCATCAGTCAGCACACGACCAGGGCTGGGGTTTTTGCCGCCCTTGCCGGCGCGATCCTTCAGCCATTTCTCGCAAACCTGGTAGCCGCCGATCTTGAACTCCCACGTGGCTTTGGGCACATCTTCGAACCAACGACTGGCGTTGATCATCACCTTGCCGTTTTTGTATTCAGGATAACCCTTTGCAACTAGCGCCTCGCCGGTGCCCCGTAATTCGATCTCGGGGGATTTCAACACAGACACATCCTCTTGGCGCAGAAGGTGAAAGCTGACAAGTTGGCGGCCTAGTGCCGCCAGCGCCGCAAAGGTAGTACGGCTCGCGGGAATAGGTATGCGCGGGAAATCTGACTTCAGGAACTCTGTGTAGCGGCTGCGGTAGCCAAGGCTATGCAGCACAGCATAGATGTAGTCGAACAGATCACGGGGCCCGAAGGTCCTTTCGAGATCACCGCGACCATCCCATGACGCCCCTAATGCTTTAGGTTGCTCTGCATTGCCGTTGCCGGACTTAGCATAGTTTACTTGTGAAACAGTCGATGAGATGCCATCTGTATATATCAAATCAATTGTCTTGCTGATTTGTTCTGATGTCGCCCGGGCAACGTTTGGTCTACGAAAATTTTCGTTAGCATTTGGTGACAACCAAAGTGGAATAACATATGTATTTGTTGATGTTTTTGAAGAAAGGAATATCTTATCGGTTCTTTTTGAGCTAACAAATGCATGCGCAAAATGTAGATCATTTGAGATGCGCGAAACGAGCAGGGCACAGTTATCGACGTCAAAGTTACGTTGCACTGTATCCTTCAAAATAGTTACGACGCTGGGATCAATTACTGTAATTCGCGTGTCGAATGGTCTATATGAGACCGAAGTTATTTGCTTCCTCCATCCGGTTCCGGACGCATGCCTCAAGGCCCTTGCATAGTCCCACTGATTGGTTGAGCACATCTTATATCTTGACGAGATATCGGCTCTCGAGGTCGACGTTGCTAGCTGTTGCATCCGATCATTCAGCTCTTGTTCGCCAAACGCTATAGCGAAATCGTCCTGCTGGGATGCAAACCCTGTAGACCAATAAACCTCCTTGTCTGAACTTCGATTCCCGGTCCCAAAAAAACTGGGAAGATCAAGGTAGCTCATGTATTCTTCTTCGAGCTCGCCCAGCTCCCAAAAAAAATAGTTGGGAGGGGTCGGAGTTATACTTTTGGCTGGAATGGAGCCCACGCCTTGTGTGAGAAGCCATTGCATTTTTTGCTCAAGTGAACCCTCTTTGCTTAGGTATTGAGCGCTTCTTTTTCCTTTTGCAGATATGGTTGAAAATATTCCAATGCCGACGCCTGTCATTATTTCAAAAACCGGGTCGTCCGGACCGGCAACATCGTCTCGCCGAGCACTACCATTCAAATTGATTGCAATCAGTTTCTCAAATGTGTCGATTAAAGACTTCCTCATGTCTCGCGGTTGTGAGCCAAGCATGTAGCCATGACCAGTAATCATACCGAAGACACCACATCCGGATTTCTGGATTGAGTAATGACCCATTCTAATGAACTTTATATAGTCGTTTGATAGAGACTGAATTTGGCTTTCTTCATTGCGAACATTTTCTTTATAAATATCGCACAGTGAGGTTATCCATTTTCCCGTATTAAATGATTTTACTGAATAAGGCGGATTACCGACTACTACGGTTGTTGATGTATCGGTTTTCGCATTGTTCGACGCCTGTGCCTCATGGGCTAGCGCCTCGGACATAAAGATAAACTCCATATCCAGGTCACGCGCCGGTTCAAGTGCGTTAGTCAGGAAGATGCGGGCACGCTCTTGTGAGCGAAATGTGTAACCTGTCTCCGACAGTTTCAACCCAACCTTCATATGCGCGATGGTGTAGGGTGCCATCATCAGTTCAAAGGCTGTCAGCCGTGGTAGAAGATGTGCGGGAACATAGGCGTTCCAGGCGGCCTTGATCTCAGCTGCCGACTTGCCCTGTTCTTTCCAATGTTCCTCCATTCGCCTGTAAATCAAGTCGATAACTTCAACCAGAAACGTGCCCGTGCCAGTAGCGGGGTCAAGGATTTGGACAAAAGGTGCGTCGGGCTTCACATGGCCGGGGATAGTGATGCGGTCATTTCGTGCAGCGACCTCTGCCCAGGTGCTCGTGTCGGCTAGTCCCAGCGGCAGACCAAATTCTGTCCGAAGGATTTCGTCGACGCCCCGAACAATGAAATTCACCACAGGGCGCGGGGTGTAAAAGACACCACGCTGCATCCGTTTCTGCGGGTCATATTCCTTCAGGAACAGCTCGTAGAAATGAATGACGGGGTCTTCCTTGGGGTTACGGTCGCCGAAATCCCGGAGCACCGCCTCCATGTTGGCTGCATTCAACATGTCCACCACATCCCGGACACCAAGTTCGTCAAAGTCCAGGCTTTGTCGCTTGTCGTGGCCGCCAATCGCCAGAAAGTTTGCGAAGAGTTCTTTCAGGAAAGGGTTCGTCTTCGGCACCATGTCGGCGAGATTATCGGCGACGATCCCCGCTGGACGTGAAATGCGTGCCGCGAGCATGCCGTAGGCGATGGTCTGGGCGAACATGTCGGCAAAGCCGTCCTCATCCAGATCATGGATGAGATTTTTTCGGAAGGCTACGAGCATGGTGCGCATTGGGCCGCGGTCTGTTTCCGCACCGAGAAGCTCGTTTGCGCGTGCTCTAATCTCGGTTGCCAAGCCCGCCAATCTTAGGGCGAGGTCCCTGGACGTTCGGATCGCCTCGTTGAGGCGAAGCTCGAACGCAGAAGACCATTCCTCACGCCACTTACTGATGTCTTTTGGATCATCTGGCCACCGCAGCTTTTCGGCAAGGGTCCGGCCGACATAATCATTGTGAAGCTGGGTGTCCCTTGCGTTCCACCCAAGCACCTTCATGACCGGAAGGTCACGTGACTGCGCGCCATCGGAGAAATGAACGAAGGCGAGTTCGCGGGAACCGGAGTTCCCGAAGTTCGCCGCGAAGATGAGATCGTTCTTCTCCCAGGCCTGTCGATCTGACGCTTGTGCTCCCGCGCGCTTCTTCAAAATCAGGTTTTTCAGAATGCGGCGCAAAACCGTAACTGAAAGGGCTTTGTCCTCAAACGATATGAAGAAGATACCCCAAGGCTGGCTGGTTGCCAGTGGCCGCAACTGATGAATTTCCCGTATCTTTGCGATTTCATTGGGCTTCAGCCCAAGCTCACTGGCCTCATATTCGTAGACGACGTCTTCGAAGCCATAATCCTCCTCGATCGGCCATTCGAGGTGGTTCCGGAGCAGATCAACCAGCTTCGGAAAGCTGTTTATTTTCGCAAGTTCAGCCGCAGATATCCCAGCCATCGTTTCCCCCTCAAAATCAACTCAATTCCATCCAAGCCTTCAGAACAGGTCCTACGCCGACAGGCGCTTGAACCTTCCGCAAGAAAGTTTTCGTGATGTGCTTTTCGACTGCTGTTCGAATATCCGAAAGTTGCAGACGTTCGATCTCGAGGTGGCGTGGTGTCGACGGATCGGAACGGATGGCGTCCGCCATCAATGGTGCCTCTTCTAGGACCTTCCCGCTGGCGACATCATAAAGATACCACTGTACGTCGCCCGCCTCAGCGCTCCAGATATCTTCACCCGTTTGCTCACTTGCGGCTTTGTCATGCGCCGGGCGTGCGTAGCAGAAAAAGACGGCGCGAGTGCCGGGCTTGAGGTTCTGCTTTCCACTGAATACCGCATTTGGAAAGGCGTTCAGCATCTCGTCTAGACCCGGGTGCTCCTTGAGCAAATCTTGCCACTCAAGATGAAGGTTTTCGTCCGGGCTTTGCTGACCCTCGTACTGTTCATTGAAGTTTCGCAGGTCCTCGTAATCATCGTCTTCGCGGAGCAGTTTCCTGCCTTCGATGCCAAGCGTTTTCGAAATGCGCAGGGTCTTGTGCGCGACCTTGCCATAAAGGCGCAGCAGCTCGTCTAGGTCTTCGGGCGGCAAGAAATTCCAATAGGCGACAGTGCCACGAATCTCCTTCTGCTCCGGATGGTCCTTCAATATCCGCGCCTCGATTTCGGGATTCATTCGGCGATCGACACGGCCGATGCGCTGCATCAACCTGACAGGATTCCAATGCAGGTCATAGTTGATTAGCCGGGTCGCGTCCTGAAGGTTCAGACCTTCTGAGAGCACATCCGTGGAGATCAGCACCCTGATCTCGCGGTCGCCCTGCTCCTTGCTACTGCTGTCATTGTAGTAGGGGGCAAAACGTTGGATGATCTTTGTTCTGTCGCCCTTGGTGCCGCTGTCAATCTGCTCAACACCATCAATTCCGCTCTCCCTGAGTTGGGTTGCTAGGTAACGCGCGGTGTCGCCGAACTCGCTGAAAATTAGCACCTTGTGCTTTGACAGCACGGGGTCCTTGGTCAGCAATTGAACCAGCTTTTTCAGCTTCAAATCCTGGCTTGGTTTAAATTTCTCCAGCTCGTTCAGGAAGTCGGCAATCTGCTCCAGGTCAGCGATGCTGTCGGCGATGATCTCCTCGACCTTGAATTCCCGCCGATCGAGTTTGTCCTTCTCGATATCCTCGATGAGTTCAGCCGGCACCAGGTCTTCATCGACTTCGGTATCAAACAGGTCTCGATCAGGCTTGTAACCGAGCAGCTTCGAATGCTTACGCTTCCAACGCTCCAGTTGCGCCTTCTCGTGGTCTGTCTCGCAGTGAACCTCAAGCCAAGCAAGAAGCTTCTGGAGGAGCCGCCAGCAGGACTGTTTGAATGCCTCAGCGGAACTTTCAAATCGCTTCAGGAAGCTGGTCCGGATGAGGGCAACTACCTGCTTCAGGCGTCCACGTTCTAACGCCGTTGCAACGTCTTCAGTGTCACCTTTGTAATAGGCATACGGGTTATAGATTCCGAGGACGAAAAGTGGTTCGCGTTTGTTGAAAGCGGCAGCAACCATTTCCAGCAGCTTTCCATAGGTTTGCCGCACGGAGTATTCGGCCACTGTGGGCTTGCGTGGTTCCGGGAACATGACGTCACCGTCACCCTCACGCTTCATGCTTTCCTTCACGTAGCTCCGGCTACGCTGGACGACCAATGCATCCATAAGAGGGTCGGAGTAGAGGCGTTTGGCAACATCCGCACTGTTCAGCTCCAGCGGCTCATCACCGCTGCCGCCATAGATTTCGCCCTCGATCTGTTTCTCAAGTTGCCGGATGTAGCCGGGCAACGAGTGGATGCCGAGCGTTCCACCGGCGAAATAATCGGCCCGGTGGCGAGAGAATAGTTCAACCATGTGCTGGAAGTCGGTCAAACGGTTGTTGATCGGCGTCGCAGTCAACAGGAATACCTGCTTACCTTCGGCTATGTCGTAAAGACGCCAATAGCGGGATTTCCGCTCCTCGGCATCCACTCCTCGAATCCCCGTGTTCCGGAAGTGGTGCGCTTCATCAACGATGATGACGTCCGCTTGCTTTGCGATCTGATCGAGCTCCTCGCGCATGGCATTTCGCATCAGGTCGGTGTGGCTATAGATTCGAAGATTGGCGAAACCCTTGAACAGGTGAGGCAGCCGCTTCTTCAGTTCTCGCTCCCAAACAGCTTCCTTGGCGGCTTTTGGAACGAAAAGAGCGACATTCTTCCCCTCGTGGACCACGAAGCGCTCGATCAGCATCAAGCCGACGAACGTCTTGCCCAAGCCTACGCCATCGCAAAGAAATGCACCCCCAAACTTCTCCGCTCTCTTCAGCAGGCCGCCGTAACCGTCCCGTTGGTACTTGGCCAAGATCGGAAAAATTCGCGAATTCCGCTTCTCCCACTCGCCCGCCGTCTCCTCGTGACCGAGAAAGTATTGCTGAAGAGACCGAGCGTAAACTTCAAAGGGCTTATATTCGCGCGTGTGCTTCTCAACCACTTGAAGTAGCTCTGGCGTCACATCCTCCGCTTCCTCCCAGTGTTCTTCGAACCATTCCTGGAGTACCGCGACTGGAGAACCCGTCACCTGAACATTGAGCTCAATGTTTTGAGTTAAGCCTGGATGCGTAAAGTTCGAAGAACCCACCAGAGCCGACGAGCCGATCACCTCCAAGCGGGCATGTGTGATGTAAGCTTTCGCGTGGAACTTATCTTTGCGGTAAACTCGACACTCGATCTGCTTAGACCGTATGGCATCTGAAATGGCATCCACACCCTTCAGGAAGTGATTCTTCGACTTCTCTCGGTCAAGGCTTTCATCAAGCCTTCTGCCGATCTCAGCGAGGCCTTTCTCAAACGCCTTCTTTGTACGGCGAGACACTTCATCGCCCATAAGAATGCGTATCTTATCAACCTTCATCCACTCCTCTTCCAGCGCGAGAAGAGAGCCGATCTCGAAGTATCCCGTGGCGATATCGAACCTTTTGGACAGTGAACACCAATCCTTGAGGTAACGGACGACCTTCCAGTCGTCCTCGCTGTTGTCCACTATGAAGAGTTCACTTCCAACTTTGTGGCTGGACCGTTTAGGCATGAAAAGCCCCTTGAAGGTTACTCATCTTTCAGCGCGATCCGTGGCTATCACGAAACTGCAAACTCTAAAAATCTACGGACGATCAAGAGCATGACACACGTGCCCGCCCAAACCCTGCCGCTTGATTAAGTCACATTTAATACCCGTGCATCGTGCGCGAGTCACTTTGGATACAAACATCAAATCGTCGATCAAGGCTTTTAGAGCGCTGGCTTATACAACTCCAGAGTTTACCAGCATTGCCCCCGCATTTTTCGCGCACGCCCACAGCATTGGTGGTAGTGAAGCGTAGGAAACGGAGGGCGTATCCATCGTCAGGGACACCGTAGAAGTCCCGAGACTAATGAGGGGCAGGCTAAGGTGTAGCGAAGCGGAAATGATTTCCGCATCGCCACGGTTATTGCTCTGGATTACACGGTGGCGAGCATCGTTCTGCCCGCAATTCGATTGAAACGAGCCTGCTGCCGTTCGAGTGCGGCAATATGATCGCCAGAGTATCCAAGCTTCGTGACGAGCCGATCCACGAGTTCCGTCGGCTCCGGGTAGACCATCGCTGTGGCCCGGTTCCAGAGAATGTTCTCTGATGCCGCGATGGCAATCGTTGCAGCCTCGAGCGCCATGATCTCCAACTCGCTTGCCGCAAGGGGCACGTAGACCGCGCGGCAGTGCTCCGCAATGAACGCAGAGCGAAGGTCCTTCGCGATCTTCGCATCGGGATCGCGCTGCTGTGTCAAGCGATCGCGATACATCCTGCCGGTGTTGTAAATTTTGGAGAAGTAGTGGCTGTGCGTTTCCGACCCGGTTCGATGGCGCTGGTGGATACGCTTGCGAAAATTTTCAGCCTCCCCCGTCGTGCAGCCGATGTAACGAAGATGCTGATTGTGATCGATCAGGCCATAGATACCGCGCTGGTCACGTGGCAGAGAGACTGTCTTCACCGGAGTCTGGGCGAGGAGGGCGGCGAGTACGTCTGTGCTTTTCATATCATTTTCCTTTAAATTGAACAGCAGCCAGCATTCCCGCTCCAGGAATTGGAGGGGCTCGAATAGTTGATCGAAGCTGGTTGATTGGGTGATGTCGCTACGCAGTCGGCAGCAAAGCCGCAAATCGCAGGAGATGCGATGTGGTCTGGTTAGTCTTTGATGTTGTTCAGGTCTCGTCGGCTGAGTACAGTCCACCCTGACGCCTTAACAATACCCCAGTTGCCTTGGGAGTTCGGTCGACGCCAGCGAGGTACCTCCATTTCGCTCAGCGCCCGAAGTGCGGCGTCATAATTCTCGATGGTAAACTCCTGTCCCTTCTCGCCGATCATGTAGCCGCTTCTGCGTCTCAGGCCCGGATGGAAGACGGTCCCGTCCGACGCTTGGGGTACTCGTACTGCAGTCATTTCATTATCCTCTTCTAAAAGTGGGTCTTCACTCCATATGGACGGCCAAAATGCCGCCCGGCCTTGCAACCAGCGTTCAGCTTCTGGTGCAGGGATTTTCCCGTCTACGGACCTGATCTCGGCGCTGGTCCCGGACATAAGATTGCGAATGCGTCCCTCCGAAATCCCACCGAGAATGGCGAGGGCAAGGGGCTCGATCAGGCCGCTCTTTCGCTCGATGCTGCGCCGCCCGTCGGCAACGGTGATTATCTTGGAAACCACCCGGTCGTCGCATCGGGAGGGGGCCTTTTCCTTCAGGGTCTTGGCCAAGCGTAAGTGACCATCGAGATGACCTTCGATATCCTGGATTTCAGCCCGGTCCACCACATCGCCGTAAAGGCCGTAGTATGCGAGGCCTTTAAACAACGCGGCGGCGGAGAGGTCGTTGACAGCGATTGGTTCCGCAACTGGCAGCCCTGTTGCCAGCGCCAGAAATTCGGCTTGAGCTCTCAGGCATGCGTCCAGCCACGGTGTCGAATCCCACTCCCAGCGATCTTCGCTTGCCATGAGTTTATTCCAGTCCGTGCGACGCTCCGCAAATGATCGACCGTCTGCCATGATTCTCCCTCAGTTCGTGAAGGATAAGTATCACGCATAGCCTTTCCGTCAACCTCAAAACGTGATCGCGTGATAATTTGTTTTGAGGCCATGGATTTTCGATTCTTCTGCAAACGCCGTTATGAGGAGTAACGGGGGGAAGACGAGGATAAAAACATAACGGCGTTTGCATTTGATAGAGAGCAGAGCGTCTGATCAGGAAGGCATAAGGTGCCGTTTGGGCCGGAATGGATACAGGCCGTCGCTGTACCGGTCAGCGATCTCGTGGAACACTTCTTCGCATTCTCGGACGGCAAATCCCTGGCGCTCAAGATCATTGGTCAGAGAGTCCCGAACTTTGCCCAGCGCGCGGTCTGTGTCCTTATGCGCCTGCGCGGCAGTAATGATCTGCCACAGCAGAACTCGAGCCAGGTCGTCGCGGGATGGACGACAGCGCGCCTTGGCATCCTCACGCACCTGCTGTTGGCGTTCCGCCTGCGCGGCGTTGCGTTCTTTCTTACTCTTTCTAGGCTTCTTCGACATCGTGTGCTCCTTGGTTGTCGGAGCCTCAGCGTGACCGATAGCCAAGCAAGCAACAAAACAACCGAGCCAACCGCCGGCGCGGCACCTCCTTCATGCAATCTCAGCATGACGCCCAGCGGTCCATGCCCTTCCGCCCAAACACCGTTTGCAGATGAATCGCAGAACCGGAATCCAGCAACGCTTTCCCGGAATTCAGAATCGGGTGAGGGTAAATTGAGATGACGTGTCCGGAACTAGACGCAAAGCATGGCGATGTAATCTCAATCGACATGCCTTGCGCACAAGACGTTTCAAATCGCCAAGTATTTAAGCGGTGCAGTAACTCCGGGCGTGGCGAAGGCGGATACTTAGCCGAGTAACGCTGCTGCGCGATTTCGCAACGCGGACCGGGAAGCCCGAATCCAAATCCCTGAACTCAGAATCGAGCGTTCAGATTTCTGAATCGAAAATCTTGAGATAGGAATCGCGCCGGCGCCACTAGGAATCGCCTTTTCTCAGCCGAGGTCATGGCTCACCCTTTTCGCTATCACCGACGGAACCGCGAACAATGCGCCTCACCTCGTCGCCCGACAGGATGCCGACGCTTTCCAGGCCTGAGGCAATCTCATTGAGTGCCGACCTGTTGGCCTGGATCAGGTCATGCGCCATCGCCTCTGCGCACACTAATCTCCGATTAACGCGATCGGCGAGGTCACGGTCCATGGTCAGTTCGTGCATGCCCATCGCGATCGATCGATAACGAAGCGGCTGCTCTTTCGAGAAACCGAGACTGGTCTCAGCCGCCAGGGCCATTGCGGTGGCGCGGGCGAGATCGCTTTCATCTGCGCCACCGGCTCCGGCAATCGGTTCGTGGAAGACGAGGATTTCGGCGGCACGGCCTGAGAGGAGAGAGGCAATGTTGCTCATGAGCCACGCTTCAGTCTCCGGCAGATGCGCGTTCGGGACCGTCTTGACCAGTCCGACGCCGTGCAACGCGATACTGGCGGATTGTACCTCCGCAATGCCGGTCAGGGTATAGACCAGCGCATGCCCCGCCTCATGGATGGCTGCACGTTTGCGAAGGTCAGCGGACATGGGTGCCTGTCCGGCCCGCAGACCTGCCTCGAGGTCGCGCCAGGTGATGCTGCGCCCGGAGCGGCGGGCGGCTCGGCGAATGTCGCGGATCAAGTGCTCGATATCCGCACCCGTCTTACCCAGGGCCAAGAGGGCGAGTGGACGAAGCAGATTTCCGGGATTAGTGACGTGGTCTGTCATGGTGCTGCTCCCTTTCCCTTTGAGGCTTTGCGGGTCTCGGAATTCTCCCGAAGCTTTTGACGATCGGCGTTTCTCGCGGCAGCTGGCCGCAGCCTCACGCGGTTCGCAGGAGCCGACGCCAAGACGCCTGGAAGATCGTTGCCCAGATGATGCGTAAGGATGCCGGTCAGCGTTTCGACGTCGGGTAGCGGAATACGGACATGTGTCTCCAGCCTTCCAGACCGAAGCAGGGCAGGATCGATCTTCTCGGGCAGGTTCGTCGCACCGACGATCACGACGCCCTCGGTTTTCGTGGCACCATCGAGCAGCTCAAGGAGACGATTGATCAACGACACCCAATAGTCATCGTGTTGCCGCGTGCCCGCACTCGAGCGGGAGCCAATGTTGTCGATCTCGTCAATGAAGAGGATTGCAGGCGCGTGCTTAGATGCCTGGGTAAATGCCGCTGACATCCTCTGGAGAACATCACCGAGAAATCCAGGTTCCAGCCAATTGGCGACCGACGTCACCAGAAGCGGTACCTGAAGCGTATTGCAGAGCGCCCGCGCAAACGTCGTCTTGCCAGTACCGGGCGGCCCTGACAGCAGAAGTTTCGTGCTCATCTCCGGCCAGGTCAGAGCGCCTTCACGCCAAAGTTCCAGGTCAGCTTTCAGGTCGCGTGTCCACGCTTGGGCGGCCCCATAGCCGCACAGCGTTTCGACTGTGATGGGAGCGCCCTTCGCAGTTGTCAGCGGTGGGCTATCGGTGTCGACCAAGACGGCTTCGGGAATGGGTGGCTCTGGAAGGATGACTTCAACACCCGTCGATCCACCGGCTTTCTCCTTCTCGGCAGACTTGACACGTGATTTCCCACCCCCGGAACGTCCACGGCCCTCGCCAGCGTCCTCGGTATCCTTGCCGTCTCTATCCGAGCCTGAGCATAGATCAACCAGCATCGCTAGAACCGTAAGCACTTCTTCGACGGAGCGACCTGGTCGCACGGCGAGGAGCAGATCGTCGATCGATAGCGATTGCGGATCGAAGGCTTTCATATTCATGAAGTTGAGTGCGACGTCACTTGGTATACCGATACAGAGACTTAAGAGATCGGCGATCATCGACCTATCAAATCCGTCGCATTCGACAACGAGGTCGGCCGTCTCGACGATCACCGGTGTCAACGCCGTCGGTGTTTCATCGGCCACCAGAATTGGCTGAGCTGCATCGGTCATCGCCGTGCGGAGTAGACGACGGATCGTTCTGTCGTCGCGTTTAATCAGTGAGGAACCAGCCAGCGTTTGCAGCCTCATCTGCTGTCTCGACGACCGGTTATCCCTAAACCTGCCGGACAGCGATCCGTCTCGCGCCACATCTTCCAAGGTCACCGAGAACGGCAGAAGCAATCCGTCCTCGAGCATCATGCCGACACTCGCCTCGAACCTTGCAACCGGTGCTTTGATTAGCACGAACGGTGTACGGGAACGAACGACACCCGTGAACGCAGACAGACGTCTCAGACTTGTGCCGACCGCACGTGCGATCAGAAGCGCGACTGCGACGTGCATGGGAGAAGATGGCGGCAGATGCTCTTTCAGCAGCTCGGCAACATAGTTGAAGCTGATCGCTGAGCCGACGGGCAGTCGACGTGTGCGGCGTCCGGACTTTGGTTTCGGCTGCTGACTTGGAGGTGCCGGAGTAGACCAGTCGTAGAGTGATGCTTCGCCCTCTGAGGTCCTCGTCGACCCAATGTGATCTGGGCTGTCACCACCACGATTGCCACGACTGCTGCCGATCATCCGAGCGATGATTTTCCGATCGTAGTCATGGGCGCCGGTCAGATATTGCCGTGCCTTGATCGAGACAATCCAGGGCCTGGCAAGCGGGCCGGTATCGCCGACGCCGCGTTCCAACAGTCCGGCAGTCGCAGCCGTTTCGTAAAGGTCGAGGACAGCACGACGGCGCAGCCGTGCGAGGAGGTAGCGGCGAACGCGTTGCTCGAGCGTTTCCATTACGCGCCCTCCCGAGAGGACAAGTCCGTTAAGCCCGGGTTGCCATCGAGCCAGGCACGCACAACAACGCATGTCGGGTCACCCAGCTCGCACTGCTCGAGCAACCACACCCGCAGTTGCGGCGGCAGGCTTTCGATCCGCCGACCCTTGCGTCGGGCAAAGCCGATCGTCGAGCGAACAATGGATGCGATGTAGTCCGCGCGTTCGTCGGCATCGAGTTTGTCGCCTGCGAGCACAGGATGCTTATCCAGTACCGGTGGCAGAAGAACCGACGGCGCGGTGCGCGTGGGGAAAGCAAGGATATTGGAGGCTCGTGAAGTCATGGCAGACGTCTCCTGTTTCCCCTGCAGCACTGCAGGGGTAAAAGATCAGAGAAGAGAGGAAGGCTTGGACCGATCAGGCCATCGCTATGCGTGGTGGCCTGGCGAATCCAATCGATACCGGCGTACGCGACGCGCTGGGCTCGTCTTCGCTTGGACGTGGTCGGACGCCGTTACGCTCGGTCGGGTCGCTGCGCGAAATCATTGGGCTGTTAGCCGTGTCGAGGCGGTGATCGTTCAACGCCGACATCCAGTTTGCCTCGACACGCCGTTGGAATAGCTCGCGGAGATGCGCCATCACTTCGCCGGCGCCCGCAATTTCCAAAAGGTGGTCAAGATGCGTGAGGGGCCACACGCCGCCATCGATATCGGTTCGCTGGTTCTCGGCATTCAAGATGACAACGCGGACCTCCTCGACATGCAGTCGCCGATGCTCCTTGTACAGCAGGTCCGGAACGACCAGCGCGGCCGCAAGCATGCGGTTCTTCAACTCCGTGATCCGCGAGACTTCATAAGAATTGAGGCTGCGCTTCACATCAACCAGATGTCCGATTCTCGTGGACCGGTTGATGATCAGGAGATCGGGCGTATAGCTTTTACGACCACCACTATCCGCATCGAGGCTCAGCGCTTTGACCAGAGCGGCGTCATTCATCGCGACCAGTTCAGCGGCAGCCTTGGTAACCGGCAGGCGTAGGTTATCGGTCAGGACGACAAGATCGGGATTGCGTTTCGCGAGGAAGCCAATGCCTCGCTCGAGCAATCGGCCCTCGGCGGCCGGCACAGCGCGCATTACGGATGCGATGTCATCCATACCGGCGGTTAGCGCACGGCGGAACATGGCACCGGAGAGAGCCGTATCGACGATCTCGCTTACCAGCTTGTCGAGCGACGGACGCATGTCCTCGAGGTCGATGGTCAGGTCATAGGATGCCGCTGCCGCGGCGGGAGTGTTCTTGGCGGTCATGAAGAATTCTCCTGTGATCGAGGCAGGATCGGCAGTCACCTCGACCGCGCGGACGCGGGTCGACAGATGCGGAAATGATTTCCGCATTGACGCTGGTGAGAGTGATCCTGAAGGGAGGCGGTTAGCGCGCAGCCAAACGGCAGCTGCGCGACAAGCGCCAGCGAGTTTCAACAGGGGAATGCGAGGGGGATGCTTCCGGTGGGCAAGCGAAGCGGTTAAGGGTCGACATAGCCGGTGGCCTTTCGAGAGAAGGTTGCTGGTCAGGCTTTCGTCGGTGTTGGTAGCACCGGCGGGAGCCGCTAAGTGTCTGCAGAACCAGGCGTTTCTGCTGACGCCGTCGACATAGCCCGGAGAACCATGTCCGGCAAGTCGACAAGAACACACCCGGAACGAAGAGCTCCGGCATGGTTAACGAGACACGCGGCTTCCCCTGCATGCAAAAAGCCCCGCGCGGTGGCGGGGCTCTTGGTGGCGGTCTGGTGTCAGGCAGCCAACCTCTTTAGCTGCCGCTTGAACGGTCTGGCATCGAACACAAGCTTCGTCTTGAATTCGTCTCGACCATCCGGAGCGACGGTTTCCACAGCACTGTCGATCTGGTCCCGCGCCGGTAGCGGCATGTAATGGTAGCCGAGGAGCCCGTCATCTGCTTCCTGTTCGATCTCCACGGCGACGTCGGATCGGGCCTCCTCCTCCTCGGCGTCGCCCGGCAGAGGTTCGCCATGAACGACGAAGCGAAGGAGCGGCACCACTTCGTTCTGAAGCCAGGGTACAAAGCTCGACCTGTCCGGCCAATCTTCACTGCCACCCATCCGATGCAGGAGGGCCTGCACCTTCCGCCAGTTGGTGCCGTGTGGCAACTTCTCCGGCTTCCAGTTCATATGCGCAGTCACGTCAGGCCTGAGCGGGGCGGCGAGGCTGTTGATGAGGTCGTGGGCATGACGGCAGTCGTACATGACGGCATCGCTCAGTGCCCCCTTGAGCACCGCGCGGTTGCGCGACAGAGGCTCAAGCGCCTTTTCGACCTTGGCTAGGATCGACGTCGTCAGACCAAGGAACCGTGCGGCGTCCTGCTCGATCTTCAGATCGGCGACTTTGCGCAGGCCGGCCAATCCGCCCATGTTCAGACTGTCAGCAACTGGCGCTGCCTTCTTGGGTGTCGACACGCCGACCATCTGCTTCACCTGGGCTACGGTGAGCTCCTCGCCGGCTTCAAGAGCAGCCAGTACGTCCTCGACCTTTTGTTCCTCGGCGTAGGCGAGGACGAAGAGCATGGTCGGGGACGTCGCCGTTGCGACAAGCCGCTCCTTATAGACACTCAGGTTCTCATAGACGGCGATATAGTTGCGGGCGGTCTTCGGGGTGAACTTGCAGATCGCCTTCACCCAAGCGCCAAGCTCTCGCTCCGGGAGTATGGCTTTCGCGCGAGCGAGGTAGCCGCCCAGCTCGTATGCTTGCAGGTTTGTCCTACGACCGAGAGAGCGAATGTCCTCGCCGATGGCCTGTAGCTCGCTGACGTCCTCTTGCGAGACGTCGTCGTCGGCCGCCTTCGCTGCCTTGGCGGCGAGCTTGGCCGAAATCTTCTTATGCGTGTACTTTGCCATGTATTCATTAACTCCTTGTCTGATCCGGTCTTCATCGGTGACCGTGAGATAATGATGACATGGATTTCAGGAAGGTGTTACAACCGCGATTGTCAACATTATGAAAATAAACGATAAATGACGATTTTATCGACTTTCGCGTCTGATTTTCTCAATGATTCCAAGAGCCGAATTTTCTCGAAAATTTTTTTGGAGGCCAATTTTGATTGCATCAATAAGTTGCATTCAAATGTCGGTCATACCGAGTTTCAGCCCGAAATCTGCCGCTCGATCCGTCGGCACCGCTTCTTGATGAGGAAGACGAGGTTCGAGGCGATTTCCCGGTTCGAAACCGGGTAGGATTGCACCTGCTCGAGCGCTTCGTCGGCCTTGGTCGTGACAAGAGCGGCAAGCTCCCCGACGCGCCTGGTCACGGTGGCGGGGCTGAGCCCGACGTCGGCGGCGAACTCACGCCAGTCCTTTCCGTGCAGCTCATCGGCGTTTCGTTTGCCGCCCAGATGCTGGGGTAGGGATTGATCGACCTGCTTGTAGGGTGCCGCGCACATCAGGTCGTAGAGCGGGGCGAGCCTGGCCGTGCCAGACGCACCGACTAGGACGGAATAGTTCTTGGCATGCGAGTCTGAATTGCAGATCAGGACATTGAAGACCACCGCGTCGAGTAGCCGAATGCGCTCGGCTGGCGAGACAAGGCGAGCCAAGGCTTCGAACATCTGCGGCAGAGATGCGCCGCCACGCCGACCGAGACCGGTTTGCTCATACTTCTCTGCCGGGAACAGTCCCAACAGCTGGCAGAAGTCCTCCTGGTGTATGCGGCGGATGATCCCCTGGCCGTCGGAAACCCGGTCATAGCGGCGGACAAGAAGATAGTCCCGTTTCCCTGCGCGGCCCATTGTCACTTCGGCGGCGTCCAGACCGCAGAGCCTTGCGAGGATCATGCAGAACGCTTCGTTGGTGACGCTGCCCGCGAGACGCTTGATGTCGGGCTTCAGGATGTGGGTCGATGGTGTGCCGTCGAGCGGAATGCCGATCCGGCCGTCCTGGTCGAGATAGACCGGCAGCTTATCCTGGACGCCCGCAAGCGACATCGAGACGCCACGCTCGCCGATCAGGAAAGGTCGCTCCGGCAGTTCGTCGATGACGCGCTCAAGTGCTGTCTCGTCATCGACGATGCGGAAATTATTTCCCTCCCGCCGCGGCTCACCGATCGAGAACGCGCCTGCCGTATCGCGGCCGACGCGCATCAGGAGACCGAGCACGTCTTGGGGCGAGACCTTCAGCTGTTGGCCGATTTCAGAGAGGTGGGTTTCGGGCAGTAGGTTCGCGAGCCAGGGCATGACCCGTTCGGGGCCATGGCTACCGGCACGCATTGGCATCGTGAGCGACAGGGGAAAGGCGGATGTCCGCTTCTCCCACTCCGGGTGATAGGAGAGAGACAGGCCATCTTGGTCCGACAGATGGGCCACAGGCCAGTTCTCGTAGTAGATCGTCGTCAAGGTCGTATCCGATCAGGAAAAGCGTGGCAGGTAGCTGAGATCATCATCGGCCGCCGGAGCGGGCGAGGGGGAGGCCGTATTCAGATCGCCGAGGTCGATACCCACCGTTCTGGCCGCGATCAGAGATTTCTCGAGCTGACAGCTGGGCTTGCCATTCTCCAGATCGACGATGAAACGTTCCCCGGTGCCGCAGCGCTCGGCGAGCTGGGTTTGCGTCCATCCCAGCTTCTTCCTGTGTTCTCGGACAAGCGCGCCGAATTCTGCCGCTGAACGGATCATGATAGGCTCTCCCTATATGCTGACTTACCGTACAGGAAGAATTGATAAGTTTCCATGAAAACTTACCGAAGGGGAAGAGCGGTAATGTTGCGACCAAAATCGTCCCGATCGGGAAGCTTTTCTGTTGCCGTTGATCAACGGCGAACTTTTGGTAAGTTGGTCATGGATGGAGGTGAGACATGTCGCTCACCTGGAGTTTTCTACGAACTCGTCAGCGAGGCGTTCAATCGGCGCTCGTACCGTTCAAAGACTGCGGAGTGACGTATTACGCATACGTCGTCTTGTGCGAGGGTTTTCCTCCCAACTGAGGGGTGGCCGCAAACGGTCACTGCACGTCCGCTTCAGCAATGAAGCAAAGGACGTGGACCCATGCCATCAAAAAAGGCAATCAAGAATCTGAGAAGGCAAGCCGCTCGAGAGCAGGGCTGGCGTTGCTTCTACTGTCAGCTACCGATGTGGGACACCGCACCGGAGGAGTTCATCGAGCGCTATGAAATTTCGTCGGGGCTGGCGAAGCGGTTTCGATGCACGGCCGAGCACGTTGAAGCCAGATGCGATAGTGGCAAGGACGTCGCACCCAATATCGTGGCTGCTTGCCTCTTCTGCAACGCAACGCGGCACAAGGCGAAGCATCCCCTAGAGGCGACCCGACATATGTCCGTCGTGCGCTCCAGATTGGCAAAGGGGAGGTGGCATCCGCCCCAGGTCGTGGCCGCTCTGGGTAAACGAAGAACGCCACCGATCTGAGCCGGATTGGCTCCTGGATTGATCCAGATCGCGCGATCAGAATTGGGAAAGGCAGCGCCTCCGAACAGGTCGACTTGTCAAAATGTATCGTTCAATGTATCGCTCGAAGTATCGAAATCGGGCTTATCCGTCAGTAACTTGGCGGAAACCCTATGGTTTTGCTCTAATTGGGGAAGAGTCCCACCCTCTCCGCCATAATTTGCGCCATTGATTTCACGTGACATACCGCCGGTCTTCAGGGCCTTCGCAAGCCGATGTCCAGTGAGCACCGTGCGACGAAGAATATTCGTCTCTCGCAGGGCGCCTAGATATCCTCTTTGAGAAGGTCGAAGGCCAGCACGCCTTCGCGATTTGTTGGCCGTTCATAGATGGACGGGTTTTCCAGAGTGCGTCTGGCGTCCAGATAGCCGGCCTTCCAGTGGTCGAGCATGGTCAGCCGCGAGAACTCGTAGTCCTTGGAAGACCCCTCGTGCCTCTGCGTCCGGTAGATCAGATGAACGACGCTGTAGACCTTCTGGTCCGCCACTTCAGCGAGCAGCTTTGCATCCTCGCTGTCCTGGAGGTCCGGGGGCAGGGCGGCAAGCAGATGGGAAAGCGCGCCGCGGATCCGTTGGAGACGCTTGAAATGGTCGGTTTCCGAGCGGGTGCGGCTCGAATACTGGATTTCCTTCTGACGGGTGGAGACTTCGAAGATATTGCCCGGCAGTTCACCGTGTGCGCTCCAGAGGTCGACCTGGAAGGCCAGCGTATCCTGGCGAATGCCGGCCGTATCGACCACCCATTGCAGCGGCGTGTTGGAAATCAGGCCGCCATCCCAGTAATACTCGCCGTCGATTTCGACCGCGCCGAAGCCGGGCGGCAATGCGCCGCTGGCCATGACATGTTCCGGCCCGATGCGATGGCGCGTGTTGTCGAAATAGGTAAAATTCCCGGTCCTGACATTCACCGCGCCAACCGAGAAACGCATGTCGCCGTGATTGATGCGATCGAAATCGACCAGCCGTTCGAGCGTCGATTTGAGCTGGCTCGTATCGTAGAAGCTGGTCGCCTCCCGGTCACCCTGCGCGTGGAGGAACGGCACTGGGAAACGGGGCGTAAAGAAGGCCGCCGCGCCGAAGGCGAGGTTGCAGTTGGCGCTGATGGCGTTGTGAATCCAGCGCGCCAGATCGCCCCTGGGGGTCAGCACCTCATTCGCCGTGACCCAATCCAGCAGCGGATTGGCCGTGATCGTGTCCCAGAAGGCCCGCAGCTTCTCCACCCGCTGTTCCGGCGCGTTGCCGGCAATCAGAGCCGCGTTCACCGCCCCGATCGATATGCCGGCCACCCAGTCGAACGGCAGACGGGTTTCCGCCATCGCTTCATAGATCCCGGCCTGATAGGAGCCGAGCGCGCCGCCGCCCTGCAGCACCAGCGCGATGCATTCGAAGGGCGGGCGGCCTTGAGAGGATGGGCTGCGGGCTTTCATGGAGCCTCCTGACATTACTGCATGAACCAGCCGTGGCTGACGACGATGGACTGGCCGGTCAGGGCATTGCTTTCGAAGCCGGCAAAGAACAGTGCCGCTTCGGCGACATCCTTGGCGGTGGTGAACTCACCATCCACCGTGTCCTTCAGCATGATGGTGCGGACGACCTCCTCCTCGGTGATCCCGAGGGTCTTTGCCTGTTCGGGGATCTGCTTGTCGACGAGCGGCGTGCGCACGAAGCCCGGGCAGATGACGTTGGCGCGCACCTTGTGCTTTGCACCTTCCTTGGCCACTACCTTGGCAAGGCCGGAGAGGCCGTGCTTGGCGGTGACATAGGGTGCCTTGAGGAGGGACGCTTCCTTGGAATGCACCGATCCCATGTAGATGATGCTGCCGCCCTGGCCCTGGCGATACATGTGGCGGAGCGCGGCACGGGTCGTCAGGAAGGCGCCATCGAGATGGATCGCCAGCATCTGCTTCCACTTGGCGAAATCATATTCATCGACCGGCGCCACGATCTGGATGCCGGCATTGCTGACCAGAATATCCAGCTGGCCGAACCGGGCGACGGCTTCATCCACGCCCGCGTCCACCTGGGTCTCGCTGGTCACGTCCATGCCGATGCCGATCGCGGTGCCTTTTCCGTAGCGCGCGTCGATCTCTTCGGCGGCGCCATGGGCGGCGTCTACATTGAGGTCGGCAATGGCGACCTTTGCGCCGGCCTCGGCAAAGGTGAAGGCGATTTCCTTGCCGATGCCGCTGGCGGCACCGGTCACCATGGCGACTTTACGGGCGAGTTTCATGGATGCTCCTGGTTTGCGAGATAATCATGGATGACCTCGCCGAGGCCGAGTGTGAGATCGGCGCGAAAATGCGAGGCGGACAGGATCTCCAGCACCGGCAGGTCATTGACCGGTGCCAGCGCGTGGCTGTCGAGTTTCAGGCTGCAGGGGCCGGTATAGGCCCATTTGAGGTCGATATCCTGCAGATGATATTCCACCAGCTCGCAGATGCGCGGCGTGCCGTCGACATGCGGGATGATCTTGAGCAGGAAGTTGGGCGCTGCAAGGGACGCCAGAACGGGGCCATCTTCGAGCCGCACATGCTTGTAGCCCATCGTTGCGGTCGCGATCCGCACCGAACCGTAATCGAGCGTCGCAACGATGCAGTCGGTTTCGGTCGTCAGGCGGGGGCTCGCAAGCTTCTTGGGAAAGCCCCAGAGTTCGCGCCCACCGGCAATCGGCGGATCGTCGTTCAGGAACATGCAGTGCGTGTAACCGCCCTTTCTGCCCTGAAAGGAAACGGGAATGACTTGGCCGCTTTCGGTATAATCGCCGAAGCCGGTCGAATCCGGCATGCGGATGAATTCATATTTGACCACCGGATTGTCGCGGTCGATCTCCAGCGGTTCCGGCACCAGCCGGCGCAGAATATCAGGGTCGGTGCGGTAGGTGATGATCAGGTATTCGCGGTTGAAGAACCGGTAGGGTCCCTTCGGAAATGCCGGGCTGGTGAGCGGCATGGCGAAGGCCTGCTTCAGGATCTCTGCTTCATTCATAATGGTCTTCGGCTCCAGGGGACCGCAATTCAAAGGCTCGAACGAGCAGCGGCCTTCAGGCTTTGCCCGCCCGACAGGGGTGAGACTGCCGACCCCGCCGTCGCCGGCGAGATCAAGGCTTTCGGATCGACATCTTTCGGCCTGAAGATGCGGGAGGGGATACCGATCTCTGACATGCGAAACGTCCGGGTTGACGGATGAATGTGTAACGGTCTCAGCTATGCCACCGGAAGTGAGACAGTGTTTGGCTCACTGTGAGCGGTGGTGCGAAGAGGTCTGGCGCGTCAACAGAACGGCTGCGCGATGCGTAAGGGTGCCGTGGCCGCATGACGTGGGACCAAGGCATGCGGCGCGGGTATGGCGGCGAAGATGGCGGCCATCATCATAAGGTGGAGGGTCGCATCGTCGCGCACCTCGTATCAGGCATCGTTCAGCGTCAGCAGCACCCTGGTGATCAACGCCGGGAAGGCTCCAGAAGAACAAGCGGAAAGCTCATGCCAAGCGTCTGCACCCATTGCGGCAGTGCAATTTGATGCACGCGATGCGCGCCCTCCCAGATATCTATGAAAGTGATGACCCGGATACTGATGATCGACACGCGTCATGCCCAGGAAGCCGAGCTGAGGGAGAATGCCCCGGCATTATCGGCGTACCACCATTGCGTCAGCGCATCCGGCACGTCCGAAAACAGCAAAGCCCGATGGTTGCCTGCGAATCTCAAAATCGCAGGCAACCGTGTCCGTCATGGGAACGCGCCACAGCCAACGAAGCAGGGTCTTTTGGCTGTTCCGCGTCGGTTCTGCATGAGTGTTGAAGACATGCGAGGGTGGACGACCATCTTCGTAAACGATGCGCCACGGGTGCCGGAAGTGAGATCACCTTAGGCTTACTGTAAGTTGCGGGAAGGACGGCTCAGGCGGAGAGCACGCTTGAGATGATTGCCTCGCCGGTCAGTGCCCTGAACCGGTCGGAATCGCGGATGGCATCGAACCGTCGGTCCATGCGCATCCAGACGGTGGACAATTCACGCTTGCGCAGGGCGAGATGCAGATAGCGCAGGGCCGCCTCGCCATCGCCAATGGCGCAGGCGAGGGTGGAATGGGAGAAGTAGCTCGCCTTCGCACTACCGACCTTCAGAAGCGTGGCGGCGCGGTCAGGCGATCCCAGCCAGGCCTCCAGCTCGGCACTGGCAAAGACCAGCAGTGGATGCGTCATCATCATGTTGCCGAGCGGCTGCAGACAGTGGCGGGCAAATTCGGAATTGCCGGCGAAGTGGGCGCCGAGCGCGAGATAGAACAGGGCCTCCATCGGCGCGTTGCGCAAGGTCACGGCGGATGCCATCTCCGAAAGCCGGGCGAAGTTCCGAGACTGGAAGCGGCTCAAGGTTTCCGCAATATCCTGTTGCTGGGAAAAGGGCTCGATCCGCCGAGCCTCGGCAAAAAGCCGCTCGGATTCGTCCTCCCGCCCGCGCGCTGCCAGATAGGTCCCGAAAACCCGGGCGGTTCTGGCGTGGTATCCGAAGTTCATCGCAGCATTGAAACTGGTTTCCGCTCCCGCCCAGTCCCGCTCCAGCCATGCCTGGACCACGCCCAGAGCGGTCAGCGCTTCTGCCGATTGCGGATCGATTTCGAGCGCCTTTTCGACGGCAGGGCGCGCGAAGGACCGTGCCGTGACCGCATCGACCATACCGATCCGGAACATGTCGCAATAGCAATCGGAAATGCCGGAATAGCCGCGCGCATAATCGACAGTATCCTCGGCGATCTTCGAGAAGATGGACAGCGATTCGCGCAGGCTTTCCGGCACCTGACGATCGAGCAACTGGCGTGCCCTGTAGAGCTGGCCGTGGGCCTGAGCGGCCGCCGGCCCGGGCTTGACAAGGCGAGCGCGCAGTTTGGATGTATCGAACCGGTGGCGGCTGACAAAGGTTGTGGCAATCCGTTCCGCCAGGTCCGCGTGTTGAACGACAGAACCTTCGAACCGGTCCGAGGTGACGACTACGCCTCGGGTGTCGGACACCTCGAGCGTGACGCGGATGATCCCGTCATGCTGACGTACGGTCCCCTGGATGACTGCGTCGAACCCAAGCTCCGCTGCCAGATCGCGTATGGACGGCTGCCTCTCCTTGTAGGCAAATGTCGTGGCGCGCGACAGAATGCTGATTCCGGGCTCGGAACCGAACGCAAAACTCAACTCGTCCGTCATGACATCGGCAAATTCCTGGGTGGTCGCTTCGCCAGACACCGCACGGAAGGGCAGGATGGCGATTACAGCACCCGGACCGTTTCGAAATATCTCACGTTCGGACCCCTGGTGCAGGGGCACAGCATCGCGCTCGCCGGATTTGATGACAAAGGCCGGCACATAGGTCCCCGTCGGGATCATGATGCTGACAGGATCCGATTGCCCGTAGATACGGCTGTGCTCCTCCAGCTTCTTGCGCAGCCGCCTTGCCTCCACGCGAACGGTTGAATCAATGCGGGGATCGTAGGGCGGATCGCGCTGGTAGACTGCATTGCCGATGACGGCTTCCTTCAGGTCGCCGGCACGGCCATTCAGCGTTTCTTCCACCACGTAACTGAGCAGTTCGAGCAGGCGTTCGGAACCCGCAAATGCCGGGCTTTTTCGCAACAGGTCCATCTGCTCCCGTATGGCCGAAGCTGGCAGGTCGGTTTTCATGAAATACCCGTCGGATCAGAGGTTTAGGTGCACGCCTCCGGATCGTTCGCTGCCGGCTGGGTCCTGCTTCCACCGGTCGTCCCCCAAGCCCGCTGCCCTCAAGCGACGTGAGTTCCGGTGAACTCACGACCAGCTAACTTCCGTTAATGCAATTAAATATTACTTCTGGGCCAACTTCAACATCAGGTGGTGTAGCGCACTTTTGAGGGACCTCGGTCAAGCGTCGTTTCCGAATAGGGCGTCAGCCGACACGGACCAGCCCCACACTGACCCTGCAGAACATCGATCTCTCGTTCCTGGCCACCGCCGTAAGCTTGTCCAGGTGACAAACACGTATTCGCGCTTTCTCTGAAAGGTTACTGATAATGGTGAGTAAACTCGGCGCGGCACTCGGCGTCGCAAGCATCGCAGGCCTTGCCGGGCTGTTGTGGTTCGCCACCCGTCCGCCTCCGCTTGTCGTGCAGGGCGAGGTGTCGGCGGATCGCGTTGATGTCAGCCCACGCGTTTCCGGTCGTGTCGCACAGCTGAATGCCGATGTCGGCGATACGGTGAAGCAGGGCACTGTGATTGCGCAGCTCGAAAGTCCGCAACTGGTCGCCGCCACGCTGGCGACGCAAGCGGCGCTGGCCGTGGCAAGGGCGGATCTGGATCGTGTGAACAGCACGCGTCCCGAGGTAATCGAAGCACACAAGGCCGAAGTGCGCGCCGCCGATGCCGACGTGGTGCTCTACCTCTCGGACAAGGATCGCCAGAGCAAGCTCGCGGAAACCAATGCGGTACCGCAGGCGCGGCTGGAACAGTCCAGTCGCAACCTCGAATCGGCCCTGCGTGCCCGCGAAGCTGCACAAGCCAATCTCGATCTGGCGGTCGCCGGTGCCAGCAAGGAAGAGCGGGCGCTCGCCGTTACGAAGGTTGGACAGGCCGAAGCAACGCTCAACCAGCAGCAGACCGATGTGAAGGAACTGACGCTTCTTGCCCCCATCGACGGCCAGGTGACAACACGGATTGCCGAACTGGGCGAAAATTTCAGCGCCGGTGCACCGCTCTATTCGATCGTCGATATCGCCCATCCCTGGTTTACCTTCAACCTGCGCGAGGATCTGCTGAAGGGCCTGAAGGTCGGCGACAGCCTGTCCGTCCTGGTGCCGGCGCTCAAGAATGCGACGGTGAATGCGCGGGTGACGGTGATCAACGCGCAGGGGCAATATGCGACCTGGCGCGCCACGCGGGCCACCGGCGATTTCGACCTCAGAACCTTCGAGGTGCGCGCCGAGCCGGTGGACCCGGCGGACGGGTTGCGGCCCGGCATGAGCGCCATCCTCTCCTGGTCCCGTCCGGAGCGATGAGATGCGCGGAAAAACCAGTCTGCGCCCCGGTTTCCTCATCGCCCTCATGCGGGAATTCGGACAGTTCCGTAAACATCCCCTGCTGCTCGCCCTGACGGTGGTGCTGCCGCTTTTCCTGATGGGCATCCTGTCTGCCGTGTTCAGCCAGGGGCTGGCGACACGGCTTCCGATCGCCGTTCTCAATCTGGATGGCGGCGATCTTTCCCGCACGATCATCCGCACCGTCGATGCGACGCCGGACACGGCGGCCACGATCACGGTGAGCGATCTTGCCGAGGGGCGCCGGCTCATCCTGTCCGGCCGGGTGCATGGTCTGCTGATGATCCCGGACAATCTCGAGCGGGACGTGTTTGCCGGTCGGCGTCCCGAAGTGGTGTTTTTCTACAATACCCAGACCATGACGCCAGGCCTGCTTACACTGCGCGGCGTCAATGCCGCCCTTGCCGGTGTGGAAGGTGGCATTCGCCTGTCTCTGCGCACGGAACGTGGCCAGCCCGTCGATGTCGCACAGGCCTCGCTCTCGCCCATTCCCGTCCAGATCAACCCGCTTTTCAACCCGACGCTCAATTACAGCCATTTCCTGCTGGCGGCGCTGATGCCGGCGGTGCTGCAGATCATAATTGCCACATCGACGGCCTATGCCGTGGGACGCGACGTGCAAACCCGCCACCGCCTGCGCGTGCTGCGCCGGCTGGGCGGCGGGCTGTGGCCGGCGATGTTCGGCAAGCTTTTGCCCTATACGCTGGTGTTCCTGTTCGTTCTCGGCATTGCGGATCTTGTTCTCTTCCTGTGGTTCAGGATGCCGCTCAGAGGTGACCGGTTGCTGCTGCTGTCGGCAGGCGCCCTGTTCATCCTGGCAAACCAGCTGTTTGGCGCGCTTCTGGCCGTCCTTATCCGCTCCACGGCGACGGCCATCAGCGTGGCCTCGCTGGTCACCGCGCCGGCCTTCGGCTTCATGGGCATCGGCTTTCCCCGGTTCGGCATGACACCCTTTGCCTTCTACTGGGGTGAGGTGCTGCCGGGAACCTGGTATCTGACGGCCCGCATCGACCAGACACTGCGCGGCGCGCCAGCGGATCTTTCGCTGCAACCGCTGGCGGTGCTTCTGTTCATGGTTATCCTTCTTGCCACCTTGACGGCTGTCTGCCTGGAGAACCAAGGTGCCCGGCGTCAACGGGCAGGCCGTGCGCTGGAGGCTGCATCGTGAGCCCCGTTCTGTTCATCTGCCAGATGGAATTGCGGCGGATCCTGACGCTGCGACCGGTCTTTTCGGTCATGATCATCGCCGTCGTAATCTACTCCGCCTTCTATCCGCAGCCCTATCGCAGCGAATCCCTTCGCGACGTGCCAATCGCACTTGTCGATCTGGACGACAGCGACATGAGTCGTACCTTCGCTCGCAGGCTTGACGCCTCCGCCGATGTGGCGATCGTCACCGCATTGCCCGATGTCGTGTCCGCGCAGCGTGAGGTTTTTGCGCGCCATCTCCATGGCATTCTGGTCATTCCGAAATTCTTCGAGCGCGATCTTCTGCATGGTCGGCCCTCACCGCTGGCGCTTTATGCCGATGCCAGCTACTTCCTGCTCTACAGCCGGATTTCAGGGGCGATGACGGCACTTGCGAAGACCATGGGCGCGGAGATCGAGGCGAAGCGTCTCGTCGCCGCCCATGTCGATCCGGATCTGGCGGTCGCGGCAACGGACCCGATGCCGCTGACGGCGATCCCGCTCTTCAATCCGCAGAGCGGCTATGCGACCTATATTCTGCCCGCCGCCTTCCTGCTGGTGCTGCAGCAGACCCTTCTGATCGGTGTCGGCTTGCTCGGAACCTATCCGAACGCATGGGAACAGGCGGCACGGGACCGGAGGATCGGTGCCGTCGATCGCATCATCGGTTGCCTGCTCGCCTATCTGGTGGTCGAGGCGTTCGCCTTCGCCTTCTACCTGATTGTCCTGCCCTATCTTTACGGCATTCCGCGACTCGGCGCCATTGGGCCGATGGCGGCCGTGGCCGTCCCCTTCATTCTGGGTGTCTGCGGTCTTGGCATGCTGATCGCCCGGCTGCTGCGCAATCCGGTGCTCGTGCAGCTGGTGACCGCAGCCCTCGGCCTGCCCTTCATCTTCATGGCGGGCTTTACCTGGCCGGCCGAGGCCATGCCGGAGATCTTGAAGAAGGCGGCCCTTGTCATCCCCAGCACGAGCGCGATCAATGCTCTCGTCAATCTCGGGCAATTGGGGGCAAGCCTGCAGGATGTCGGAACCTATGTGCTGACGCTGGTGAGTCTCGCCGTTTTCTATTGCGGGCTGGCGGTCATCCTCGAAGCCAGAAGCGGCAGGGAGCACGGCACACCTGTCCACGCTGACCCGGGCGCGTGACACCCCTTTCATTGGCTCATCCACCGCTCGGCGGCCGGACATGCCAGCCTCGGGATAGGTTCCTAACCGCACATATCCGATTGCCTTAAGCTTTATGGTTCCACGAAAGGTAAGGTGTGCTCCTGATCGATCTGACACACAATGCGGCGGCTCAGTTCGTGGGCATGATCCTCACGTTCATCGTCATGAACTGGATCGTCTTTCATAACAGGAAGGTGCTGCTGTTGCTCAGCCGAGCCCTGCTGTTCGTGCTTCTCAGCACCTTCTTGTATGCCCATGACAGCACGCCATTTTCTCCGAACGCTGCCGGATCGATGAGCGTCACCATGATCGCGCTCTTGGGTGCGAAGGCTGCGTGGTGGTTTGTCGGTTCGGCCTGCCTTGTCGGTCTGGTGCGCATTTTCCTGATCTTCGAGCGAAAGCCGCGGGAAGCGCGCCTTCTGCAGGATCTGGTCGTTGCCGTTCTCTATGGCGGTGCCTTCCTGGCGGTCATCTCCTATGTGCTGAGCGTGCCGGTGGGCACTCTCGTTGCCACATCCGGCGTCTTTGCCATCATTCTCGGCCTGGCACTCCAGAGCACATTGAACGATGTTTTTTCCGGAATCGCGCTCAATCTCGGGCGTCCCTATACCGTGGGCGACTGGATTGTGGTCGATGATGGTGCGGAGGGGCGTGTCGTGGAAACGAACTGGCGCGCCACCTACCTGATCAATGGCGCGAACGACCTCGTCACGATTCCAAACAGCAGTCTGGCGAAGGCGAGGCTCGTTAATCGCAGCGGTCCCGACATCAGCCATGGCGCCAGCGTGAAGCTGCGGTTCGCCATCATGACGACACCGGTTGCAGTGGTCGAGGTGATGGAAACGGCGTTGAAAGGCGCCAACGCTATTCTCCAGGTGCCGCCTCCCACTGTGAAGATCTGCAGCCTGGACACCGAAAGCATCGAACTTGAATTGAGCTTCCGGATCGCCAGCCTGGCCGATGGCGTAAGGGCCAACAATGAAATCTTCGATCTCGCTTTTCGTCATGCCAAGGCGCACGGCATCCGGCTGGCGGGTGCGGCAGGTTCCGTTCGAGCGCCCGAACCCTCATCGCAAGGCGCCAATCCCGGCACCGCACGGCGCTTGGTGAATGCCTTGCCTCTTCTTGGCTCATTGACCGAGGACGAAAAGGAAGCGCTGAGTGCCGTGATGACACGGCGCACGTTCCGCAAGGGTGACCTGATCGCTCGTCAGGGTGAAATCATGAACACCATCCTGATCCTGCGCTCCGGGGTGGTCTCGATCGACCGGGACGGCACCGAATTGATGCGGCTTTCTCCCGGGGACTGGTTCGGCGAGGGCGGCTTGCTCACCGAAACCGAAGAGGTCGGAAACATCACGGCCCTCACCCCCTTGGTGGCCTACGAGATCGATCGCGATACGATCGCTGCCCTCCTCAAGGACCGTCCGACGATCGCCGACGAGGTGAGCGCCATCCTGTCGCGCCGGCTGTCGGAGGAGAAGAGGCGCCTTGCTCCGCACGATGCTGCCAAACCGCCCCTCTCTCTGGCGACACGGATACGGCACATCTTCAACATCGAGGAATTTTGACGCTGGCAGTTACCCGGTATGATGCGTGGTTTTGCCATTCACCTTCTGCCTCGAAGTCTGCACAAAACCGGGGACAGGGGCGTCGGGCCATGGCATAAGGCGCGCGAAAACCATTCGGGCCCTTTGTCGACATGATCCGCATCGAAAACATTTCCAAGCAGAACAGCCATCGTCTTTTGTTCATCGAGGCCTCCGCCGCGCTGAACAAGGGGGAAAAGATCGGGCTTGTCGGGCCAAACGGTGCCGGCAAGACCACGCTCTTCCGGATGATTACCGGCGAGGAGCTTCCTGACGAAGGTCAGGTCGCCATCGAAAAAGGCGTGACCGTCGGCTATTTCAACCAGGATGTGGGGGAAATGTCCGGACGCACGGCCGTCGCCGAGGTGATGGAAGGGGCGGGCCCCGTCAGCACGGTGGCAGCCGAGCTGCGTCTTCTGGAAGCGGCGATGTCCGATCCCGACCGCATGGACGAGATGGACGCGATCATCGAGCGCTATGGCGAGGTGCAGGCGCGCTACGAGGAGCTGGACGGCTATGCGCTGGAGGGCCGCGCCCGCGAGGTTCTGGACGGGCTCTCCTTCAGCCAGGAGATGATGGACGGCGATGTCGGAAGGCTCTCCGGCGGCTGGAAGATGCGTGTGGCGCTTGCCCGCATTCTCCTCATGCGGCCCGACGTGATGCTGCTCGATGAGCCGAGCAACCACCTCGATATCGAAAGCCTGATCTGGCTTGAATCTTTCCTGAAGAATTATGACGGCGCGCTTTTGATGACCTCGCACGACCGCGAGTTCATGAACCGCATCGTCACCAAGATCATCGAGATCGATGGCGGATCGCTCACCAGCTATTCCGGCGGCTACGTGTTCTACGAGCAGCAGCGCGAACAGAACGAAAAGCAGCAGCAGGCGCAGTTCGAGCGCCAGCAGGCCATGCTTGCCAAGGAGATCAAGTTCATCGAGCGCTTCAAGGCGCGCGCCTCGCATGCAGCGCAGGTGCAGAGCCGGGTGAAGAAACTCGACAAGATCGACCGCGTGGAGCCACCACGGCGCCGTCAAACCGTCGCTTTCGATTTTCTGCCGGCGCCACGCTCGGGCGAAGACGTGGTGAACCTGAAAAACGTTCACAAGGCCTATGGCAGCCGCACCATCTATGCGGGGCTCGACTTTATGGTGCGCCGGCGCGAGCGCTGGTGCATCATGGGCATCAACGGCGCCGGCAAATCGACACTGCTGAAGCTGGTGACCGGCAGCACCGCGCCGGATGAAGGCAGCGTCACCATTGGTGCCAGCGTCAAGCTCGGCTATTTCGCCCAGCACTCCATGGACCTGCTGGATGGCGAAAGCACCGTGCTGCAGTGGCTGGAAGAACAATTCCCCAAGGCCGGTCAGGCACCGCTTCGGGCGCTGTCCGGCTGCTTCGGCTTTTCCGGCGATGACGTGGAAAAGCGCTGCCGGGTGCTGTCGGGCGGCGAAAAGGCACGGCTCGTCATGGCGGCCATGCTGTTTGATCCGCCCAATTTTCTGGTGCTGGACGAGCCGACGAACCATCTCGACCTCGACACCAAGGAAATGCTGATCAAGGCGCTGGCTGCCTATGAAGGCACGATGCTGTTTGTGAGCCATGACCGCCATTTTCTCGGCGCCCTCTCCAACCGCGTGCTGGAACTGACACCGGATGGCATCCACCAGTATGGCGGCGGCTATCTCGAATATGTCGAACGCACGGGGCAGGAAGCGCCAGGACTGCATGTCTGAATTCGGCGGTCAGCCGCAAGGGGTGAACAGGTCGTGCATGAAGGTGCCACAGATCTTGTAGGTTAAAATTCCCATTGACGTTGACCGATACAAGGAATATTTTCCTTGTATGACCTATTCCCGCTCCCTCCCGTTGTTGACCCTGATGATCGGCCTTGCTGCGACACCTTTCGCCAAGGCCGAAACGCTGGTGGAGGGGCCGGTTGTGGCGGATGTCATTCGTGTCGTGGATGGCGACACGCTTCTGGTGACCGCACGGCCCTGGCCGCAACAGAGCGTGGAAGTGTTCGTGCGGCTGCGCGGCATCGATACGGCAGAGCTGAAATCCAAATGCGATACCGGCCGCCAGGCTGCAGAAGAAGCCAAGCGCCTGCTGGAAGACATGGCCGCCCTCTCACCGCAGGTGAAGCTCTCGCGCATTGCCGCGGACAAATATTTCGGCCGGATCGTGGCCGACGTTTCGCTGGCCGACGGACGTGATCCCGCCCGCGAAATCCTGCAGGCAGGGCTTGCAACGCCCTATAGCGGCAAGGGTCGCAAGAACGACCTCTGTGTTCGCAGCTGATTGTTGAGCCGGCCACTCAACTGCGCCTAATAGAAACGGCCGGCGGATTGCTCCACCGGCCGTGATGCGTGAGAGACGGGGCTCAATCAGGCCGCCACGGGCGCCTTGTTCTGCCGGTTCTCGATCAGGTCATCGACAACGGCGGGCTCGGCCAGCGTCGAGATGTCGCCGAGCGCACCGAAATCGTCCTCGGCGATCTTGCGCAGGATGCGGCGCATGATTTTTCCCGAACGGGTTTTCGGCAGACCGGGGGCGAACTGGATCTTGTCGGGAGCCGCAATCGGCCCGATTTCCTGGCGCACGTGCTTGACCAGTTCCTGGCGCAACGCCTCGGTTCCCTCATTGCCCGCCATCAGCGTGACATAGCAATAGATGCCCTGTCCCTTGACGGAATGCGGGTAGCCGACCACGGCGGCCTCCGACACGAGATGGTGGGAGACGAGCGCCGACTCCACTTCCGCGGTCCCCAGACGATGGCCGGAAACATTCAGCACGTCATCGACGCGGCCGGTGATCCAGTAATAGCCATCGGCATCGCGGCGGCAGCCGTCGCCGGTGAAATATTTCCCCTTGTAGGTGGAAAAATAAGTCTGGATGAAGCGCTCGTGGTCACCGTAGACCGTGCGCATTTGCCCCGGCCAGCTGTCGGTGATGCAGAGATTGCCGTCCGCTTCGCCTTCCAGCACATTGCCTTCATTATCGACCAGCTGCGGCTTGATGCCGAAGAAGGGCAGGGTGGCCGATCCCGGCTTCAGCGCGGTGGCGCCCGGCAGCGGCGTGATCATGTGGCCGCCGGTTTCCGTCTGCCACCAGGTATCGATCACCGGGCAACGCTTTTCGCCGACGACATTGTAATACCATTCCCAGGCTTCCGGATTGATCGGCTCGCCCACCGTGCCGAGCAGGCGCAGGCTGGAGCGCTGCGAACGGGTGACATATTCGTCGCCGGCCCCCATCAGCGAGCGGATGGCCGTCGGCGCGGTGTAGAAAATGTTGACCTTGTGCTTGTCGATCACCTCCCAGAAACGGCCCTGGTCGGGGAAGTTCGGCACGCCCTCGAACATCAGCGAGGTCGCGCAATTGGCGAGCGGCCCGTAGACGATGTAGGAATGGCCGGTCACCCAGCCGACGTCTGCGGTACACCAGTAGACGTCGCCGTCGTGGTAATCGAAGACATATTCGTGTGTCATCGCCGCATAGACGAGATAGCCGCCGGTGGTGTGCAGCACGCCCTTCGGCTTGCCCGTGGAACCGGAGGTGTAGAGAATGAACAGCGGATCTTCCGCCTTCATCTTCACCGGTTCGCAATGGCCCTTCACGGTTGCGATTTCCTGGTGATACCAGAGGTCGCGGCCGGGCGCCCAGTTGGTCTTGCCGCCGGTCCGGCGCACCACGACCACCTTGTTGACGGTGACATACTGGCGCGCCGCGATATGGATCGCCTTGTCGGTGTTTTCCTTCAGCGGCACCGGCTTTCCGCCGCGCACGCCTTCATCGCAGGTGATGACGAAGGTGGACTGGCAGTCGACGATGCGGCCGGCAAGGGCCTCGGGCGAGAAGCCGCCGAAAACGACCGAATGCACCGCGCCGATGCGGGCGCAGGCCAGCATCGCATAGGCCGCTTCCGGGATCATCGGCATATAGATGGTGACGCGATCGCCCTTCTTCACGCCATGCTTCTTCATCACATTGGCGAGGCGACACACCTGATCATAAAGCTGATTGTAGGTGATCTTCTTGTCGATATAGGGATTGTCGCCTTCCCAGATCAGCGCCGTGCGTTCGCCATGGGTTTTCAGGTGGCGGTCGATGCAGTTGTAGGAGACGTTGGTCAGCCCATCCTCGAACCACTTGATCGCCACCTTGCCCTTGAAGGAGGTATTCTTGACCTTGGTGTAAGGCTTGAACCAGTCGATCCGCTTGCCGTGCTTGCCCCAGAACTTGTCCGGGTTTTCGACGCTTTCCTCGTACCATTTCATGTACTTGTCACGGTCGACCAGAGCCTGGCTCTTCACGTGCTTCTGGACCGGATACACTTTCTCCGACATGACATTCCTCCTCATGCTCCACCGCCTGCGAACGACGAAAGCGGTTCCCGAATGTGATTCTTATCAGGTGGAGCGGTGACGACAATTAGACAAACGGTCATGCTGCTTGAAGAATTGCAATTTATTCGCAATCCGGTTATAGAGCCCGGGAATTCCCGGAAATTGTGGTGACAGCCCACGGCCCGCGACACCGGCGCGGACGATAGAAGGATCATATCCATGGCTCAACAATTGCTCATGCCGAAGGCGACGGCAGTCTGGCTCGTCGACAACACGGCGCTCTCCTTCGATCAGATCGCCCAGTTCTGCAAGCTCCACCCTCTCGAGGTGAAGGCGATTGCCGATGGTGAAGCCGCGCAAGGCATCAAGGGTCTCGATCCGATCGCCACCGGCCAGCTGTCGCGCGATGAAATCGCCCGCGCGGAGAAGGACGTGAACTACCGCCTGAAGCTCTCCGAGCCGAAGGTACGCGTGCCGGAATCCAAGCGTCGTGGCCCGCGCTACACGCCGGTTTCCAAGCGCCAGGATCGCCCGAACGCCATTCTCTGGCTGGTGCGCAACCATGCCGAACTGAAGGATGCGCAGATTTCGCGCCTCGTCGGCACGACGAAATCCACCATCGAGCAGATCCGTGATCGCACTCACTGGAACGCGGCCAACCTGACGCCGATGGATCCGGTCACGCTGGGCCTTTGCAGCCAGATCGATCTCGATCTCGAAGTCGAACGCGCCGCCAAAAACCGCCCGCTGCCGACGGCCGCCGAAATGGGCGCCACGCTGCAGGCCGCCAGCGAAACCGAGAACCTCGGCTATCGCTACGAGCGCGAGGAAGAGAAGGAAATCGACGCCGACGCCGTCTTTGCCAAGCTGTCGTCGCTGAAATCCACCCGCACCGACGACGAGGATGACGACCGTTACTGAGGTCTGACCGTTCCTGTTTGAAAAGCCGGCCTCAGCGCCGGCTTTTTTATGCGCGCAATCTGCCTGCTACGCCGCTGACGGCGTAGGCGAAGGGCCAGCATAACCATGGTTGCGCAGGATCGCGCCGATCTCGTCGAGAATGGCCGGATCATCAATCGTTGCCGGCATCTTCCACGGCAAGCCATCGGCGATTTTCTGCATCGTGCCGCGCAGGATCTTGCCGGAACGGGTCTTTGGCAGGCGCTCGACGATCATCACGGTCCGGAAGGCTGCCACCGGGCCGATTTCCTGGCGCACCAGATCCACCACCTCACGAATGATCAGGGCGCTATCGCGCGTCACGCGGTTCTTCAAGACGAGGAAGCCGCAGGGGATCTGCCCCTTCAAGGCGTCCATGACCCCGATGACCGCACATTCGGCGACATCCGGATGCATGGCACAGACCTCTTCCATAGCTCCGGTGGAAAGACGATGGCCAGCGCAATTGATGATATCGTCGGTGCGTGCCATGACGAAGACATACCCATCCTCGTCGCGCATGCCGGCGTCGGCCGTCTTATAGTAGCCGGGAAACTCGTCGAGGCAGGTCGCGCGAAAGCGCTGGTCGGCATTCCAGAAGCTGACGAGGCAACCGGGGGGCAGGGGGAGCCGGATCACGATATTGCCGAGCGTGCCGGCCTCCACCGGATGTCCGGCATCGTCGACAACCTCGATCGCATGCCCCGGCATTGGAAGGGTCGGCGAGCCGTATTTGAACGGCAGGAGCCCGAGGCCCGCCGGATTGGCCGCAATCGCCCACCCGGTTTCCGTCTGCCACCAATGGTCGATCACCGGCACTTTCAACAGGCGCTCGGCCCATTTCAGCGTTTCCGGGTCGGCGCGTTCGCCGGCAAGAAACAGGGCGCGCAGACCCGACAGGTCATGACGGTAGACGAGATCACCGTCGGGGTCATCGCGGCGGATGGCACGAAAGGCAGTGGGCGCCGTAAACAGCACCTTCACGTCATAATCCTCGATCACCCGCCAGAAGGCCGCCGAATCCGGCGTTCCCACGGGCTTTCCCTCGAAGACGACGGTGGCATTGCCCGCCAGCAGCGGGCCGTAGACGATGTAGGAATGTCCGACCACCCAGCCGATATCGGAGGCCGCCCAGAAGGCTTCGCCGGGCGAGACGCCGTAGATATTGGCCATGGTCCAGTTGAGCGCCACCATGTGCCCGCCATTGTCGCGCACGACGCCCTTAGGCTGACCCGTGGTGCCCGACGTATAGAGAATATAGAGCGGGTCTGTGGCTGCCATGACGGCGCAGGGCACCACGGTTCCCTTTGCCTTTTCCACCTCCACCAGATGGGCAAAATCCGCATCGCCATGTTCGTAGCGCAGCGCGGCATGCAGCTGGTCGCGCTGCAGGATCAGACAGCAATCCGGCTTCACCCGCGCCATGTCCACCGCCTGGTCGAGCAGAGGCTTGTAGGGAACAACCCGGCCCGGTTCCAGACCGCAGCTGGCGCTGATCACCACCTTTGCCTGCGAATCATCCAGCCGCGTCGCCAGTTCATGGGCAGCAAATCCGCCGAACACCACCGAATGGATGGCACCCAAACGGGCGCAGGCCAGCATGGAAAAGATCGCCTCCGGCACCATCGGCATGTAGATGATGACGCGATCGCCCTTCTCCACACCGAGATTCTTGAGGACAGCGGCCACGGCCTGCACTTCCGTCAGCATGTCATCATAGGAATAGATGCGCTGGTCGCCGGTCATAGCGCTATCGAAGATCAGGGCCCGATCACCGCCGCGCCCGTCGGCGATATGGCGGTCAAGGCAATTATAGCAGGTATTGGTCTCGCCATCGGCAAACCAGCGACCGTAAACGCCCTGATCCGGATCAAAGACGCGCGTCGGCGGCTTGAACCAGTGCAGCGCCTTTGCCGCCTCGCCCCAGAAGGATTCCGGGTCCTGCTGCCATTCCTGATAGACCTCGTGATACCGGCTTTGCATCTGATCCTCCCATCGTCCGCCACTGCCCTCTGATGCAGTTTAGAAGCAGCTGATGAGAGCGAAAAGCCCGACGAAAGGGGAAGGCATCGCAAGCCTGGGACTCCGAGGCTTGCGCTTTGTCAACGATGGCCGAAGATTGCGGAGCCGACCCGCACGCTCGTCGCCCCAAAGGCAATTGCCGTTTCAAAATCGCCCGACATGCCAATGGACAGTTTCTCGACGCCGGCCTCGCGGCCGAGCTTTGCAAGAAGTGCGAAATAGGGGCCCGGATTGTCGTCAGCCGGCGGGATGCACATCAGCCCCTCCACCGACAAACCGAGCTCCTTGCGGCAGAAATCAACGAAAGCCACCGTCTCCTTCGGCGCGATGCCGGCTTTTTGCGGCTCCATGCCGATATTGACCTGGACATAAAGCCTGCATGGTTTTCCCTGCGTCTGCATCTCGGTGGCAACGGCGCGGGCGATCTTCTCGCGGTCGACCGTTTCGATCACGTCAAACAGGGCAACCGCATCGGCAGCCTTGTTGGATTGCAGCGGGCCGATGAGGTGAAGCTCGATGCCCGGTGTCTCCGATTTCAGCTGCGGCCACTTGCCCTGGCTTTCCTGGACGCGGTTTTCGCCGAACACACGCTGGCCCGCGGCAATGACGGGGCGGATGGCATCGGCCTCGAATGTCTTCGACACAGCTACGAGCGTCACAGAGCGTTCAGCCCGGCTTGCATCGTGCTCCGCCGCACTTATCTTTGTGCGGACCTCTGCCAGTCTTTCCTCGATCGTCATGGCCTCTCCTTGGGGTCGATGGCATTCTCTCTCGTCCGGCGATACCGCCAGAAGGGCCGAATGCCAAGTGTTTGATCGCCCGCGGCGCATCGGGCACCCTCAAAACTTGACGCTCACCGGCTTTCGTGGTGAAGGTCTCGCATCTTATTCATACCCGGAATTTCACTGAAATGGCGACCGAACGTTACAATCCGCGGGATGCCGAACCCCGTTGGCAGACAAAGTGGGCCGAAGAGAAGACCTTCGAGACCGACAACAACGACACCCGCGAAAAGTACTACGTGCTCGAGATGTTCCCCTATCCGTCGGGCCGCATCCACATGGGCCACGTGCGCAACTATGCGATGGGTGATGTGGTTGCGCGCTACAAGCGGGCCCGCGGCTTCAACGTGCTGCATCCGATGGGCTGGGATGCCTTTGGCATGCCGGCAGAAAACGCCGCCATGCAGAACAAGGTTCATCCGAAGGACTGGACCTACCAGAACATCGCCACCATGCGGGCGCAGCTGAAGTCGATGGGCCTGTCGCTCGACTGGTCGCGCGAGTTTGCGACCTGCGACGTCGATTATTATCACCGCCAGCAGTACCTGTTCCTCGACATGATGGAAAAGGGGCTGGTCTACCGCAAGCAGTCAAAGGTCAACTGGGACCCGGTCGACCAGACGGTTCTGGCGAACGAGCAGGTCATCGACGGCCGCGGCTGGCGCTCCGGCGCATTGGTCGAGCAGCGCGAGTTGACGCAGTGGTTCTTCAAGATCACGGAATTTGCCGAGGATCTGCTGGTAGCTCTCGACGGTCTCGACCAATGGCCGGAAAAAGTGCGCCTGATGCAGAAGAACTGGATCGGTCGCTCGGAAGGGCTGACGATCCGCTGGGAACTGTCGCAAGAAAGCACCTCCAAGGCCGGCTGCCGCGAGATCGAGGTCTATACGACCCGTCCGGATACGCTGTTCGGCGCGTCATTCCTCGCCATTTCCGCCGATCATCCGGTGGCAAAGGCGATTGCGGCAAGTAACGCCGAGGCCGCCGCGTTTGCCGAGGAATGCCGCCGGCAGGGCACATCGCTTGCCGCACTCGAAACGGCGGAAAAGAAGGGGTTCAACACCGGCCTCACCGTCAAGCATCCGCTCGATCCGAGCTGGGAGCTGCCTGTCTACATCGCCAATTTCATACTGATGGACTATGGCACGGGCGCGATCTTCGGCTGCCCCTCCGGTGACCAGCGCGACCTCGATTTCGCCCGCAAGTATGATCTGCCGGTCGTGCCGGTGGTGATGCCGAAGGACGGCGATGCGGCAAGCTTCACCGTGGGCGACGAGGCCTATGTCGGCGATGGCGTGATGATCAATTCGCGCTTTCTCGATGGCCTTTCGACAGACGACGCCTTCCAGAAGGTGGCGGACCTCCTGTCTCAACAGCAGGTCGGCAATGCGCCGCAGGCCGCGCGCAAGGTGAACTTCCGCCTGCGCGACTGGGGTGTTTCGCGCCAGCGCTACTGGGGCTGCCCGATCCCGGTCATCCATTGCGAAGTCTGCGGCGTGGTGCCGGTGCCGAAGAAGGATCTTCCCGTCCAGCTGCCGGATGACGTCACCTTCGACGTTCCCGGCAATCCGCTCGACCGTCACGCGACCTGGCGACATGTGGCCTGCCCGCAATGCGGCCATGATGCGCGGCGTGAAACCGACACGATGGACACGTTCGTCGATTCGAGCTGGTATTTCGCCCGTTTCACCGCCCCATGGGAAGACCGCCCCACGGACCCGGCAGTTGCCGACCGCTGGCTGCCAGTCGACCAGTATATCGGTGGCATCGAGCACGCGATCCTGCATCTGCTTTATTCGCGCTTCTTCACACGCGCCATGCGCGAAACCGGCCATGTGAACCTCAGCGAACCCTTCAAGGGCCTCTTTACGCAGGGCATGGTGGTGCATGAAACCTATCGCCTCGGCGAAGGGCAGAACGGTCAGTGGGTGGCGCCGGCGGAAATCCGCATCGAGGATATCGATGGGGCCCGCAAGGCCTATATGCTGACGTCCGGCGAGGAAGTGTCGATCGGCTCGATCGAAAAAATGTCGAAGTCGAAAAAGAACGTTGTCGATCCGGATGATATCATCGCCTCCTACGGTGCAGATACCGCCCGCTTCTTCGTTCTGTCGGATTCGCCGCCGGAGCGCGATGTGATCTGGTCGGAATCCGGTGTCGAAGGCGCGCACCGCTTCGTTCAGCGCGTCTGGCGCCTCGTGTCGGAAGCCGCTCCTACCTTGAGTGCCGCCGAAGCAAAGCCGGCTCACGAAGGCTCGGCGCTCGCCATTTCGCAGATCGCCCACAAGACGCTGAAAGCGGTCGAGGGTGATTACGAAAAGCTTGCCTTCAACAAGGCTGTCGCCAGGATCTATGAGCTGGTGAATTCGCTGGCGCAACCGCTGACGCAGGTTGCGGGCGGCAGCGCCGATGCGGCAACCGTTTCCGCCGTTCGCGATGCCACGCAGATCCTGGTGCAGCTGATCGCACCCATGACACCGCATCTGGCGGAAGAGTGCTGGTCCGTCCTTGGAAACGAGGGTCTGATTGCGCAGGCCGGCTGGCCTGTCTTTGATGCAGCACTCGTGGCCGACAATGACGTGCTGCTGCCGGTGCAGATCAATGGCAAGAAGCGGGCGGAATTGACAATCGCCCGTGACGCGGATCACAATACTATCGAGCAGGCAGTCCTGCAGATTGAAGCGGTGCGTACGGCCCTTGCCGGCGGTGCGCCGAAAAAGATCATCATCGTCCCACAGAGGATCATCAACATTGTTGTTTGAACTCTCACCGGCCCTTCGCCGCGCAAGCCAGCTTGTGCTCATTCTTGCAGCCGCGGTGTCCCTGTCGGCCTGCCAGGTGCGACCGCTCTATTCATCCACAAGCGGTACACCGCAGAAGCTGGCGGCGATCAAGTTCTCTGCAGCCGGCGACCGGGTGGGTCAGGTGGTGCGAAACCAGCTGATCTTCCTGACGAGCGGTGGTGCAGGGGAGGCGGTAACGGCCGACTATCAGCTTGCAATGAGCGTGACGTCGGTTCGCGCCGACATTCTGGATGACCAGATCTCCCAGAGCGTGACCCCCGGCCGCGTCACCGTATCGGCAACCTATACGCTCACCAAGATTAGTGACGGCAAGGTCCTGCGGACCGCGACGCGCTCTGTGACGTCGCTCGTCGATATCGGCAACCAGCAGTTTGCCAAACTTCGCGCCTACCGCGATGCGGAAGACCGCGCTGGACGTGAACTTGCCGAATTCATCCGCGCGGATCTTGCTGCTACCCTTGGCCGCTGAGCGCCATGGCGGAAATCAAGGCCCATGAGTTCGAGCGGCTGTTGCCGAAAGCCGCGCAACTCTACCGGATTTTCCTGATCTACGGACCCGATCGCGGACTTGTTTCGGAACGTGCCGGCGAGCTGGCGGCAAAGGCCGGCGTCTCGCAGGACGACCCGTTCTCCTTTACACGGCTGGATCTCTCCGACCTTCAGGGCGATCCCGGTCGTCTCGTGGACGAAGTCAATTCGGTAGGCCTTTTCGGCGGCAATAAGCTGGTCTGGCTGCGTGGAAACGGCAGCGAGAAGCCGCTGGCAGATGCGCTGCAGGTCCTACTTGCAGGACCTGAACCGGAAAACCTTCTGATCATCGAAGGTGGTGATCTCAAGAAAACCAATGTGCTGCGCAAGCTTTGCGAACCGGCCAAGCTTGCGGTTGCCATCCCCTGCTATGCGGATGACGTCAAGTCTTTGAATCTGTTGATAGATCACGAGCTTTCAGCAGAAAACCTGCGCATCACCGCCGATGCACGTGAACGGCTTCTGGAAGGGCTGGGCGGCGACCGCGTGGCATCTCGCAACGAGATCCGCAAGCTCGCCCTCTATTGCCGCGGCAATGCCGTCATCGAGGAACATCACGTGACGGAGATCATCGGTGATGCTAGTGCCATCTCCACCGATGATGCTCTTGATTGCGTGCTGAAGGGAGACTTGCCCGGACTTCATCGAGCCATCCAGAAGATCGTCAGTTCAAAGACGCCGATCTTTCTCGTGCTGCAGTCTTGTCTGCGCCAATTTCAACTGCTCGACCTTATGCGTGCCGAAATGGATGAGAAGCGCAGCCAGCCGGCGCAGATCATGCAGACAATGGGCCGCCATATCCATTTCAAGCGCAAGCCCCTATTTGAGAAGGCGCTCCGCAGCTGGACGGGTGAGGCCCTGGCCCGCGAGACCAATCGCCTCCAAACCGCCGTTCTCCACTCTCGCCAGAAGGCAGTTCTGGAAGATACCATCGCGTTTCAGACCTTGCTCGCGACGGCGCTTCAATCTGCACGAGGTGCAGCGCGCGGCTAAACCGCGGTTTTCGGTCCAAAATCGGGGCTTATCGGTCTGGAACGCCTATCGGCGCTCCAAAAGCCGGCAGACTTCTTCCAGCTGTTCCAGCGTACGATAGGAAATGCGGATCTGGCCGCTACCGCTCTTGTGGCTGATCTTCACGTCCAGTCCAAGCGCATCCGTTAACGTCCGCTCCAGCGCCAGAGTGTCGGAATCCTTCTCCGGAGCCCGCGACAGCGTCTGCGGCTCACTTTGTGCCTTGATGTCATTCTGGGCCAGTCGTTCGGCATCCCGCACCGACATACCCTTGGCGACGATGGTGCGGGCAAGCGCTGCCGGATCGGATGTCGACACAAGCGCACGTGCGTGGCCGGCCGAGAGATCGCCCGACGAGAGCATATCCCGCACCGGTTCCGGCAGTTTCAGCAGGCGCAGGCTGTTGGCCACATGGCTTCGGCTCTTGCCGATGATCTCGCCAAGATCGTTCTGCGTGTAGCCATGTTCGGCGATCAGCTGCTCATAACCCAGCGCTTCTTCCAGCGGATTGAGGTCCGAACGCTGGACGTTTTCGACGATCGCGATTTCCAGCGCCGTGCGATCATCCACATCGCGGACGATCACCGGGATTTCGATCAAACCCGACAGCTGGGCTGCACGCCAGCGGCGCTCACCGGCAATAATTTCAAAATCATTTCCAACCGGGCGGACGACGACTGGCTGGACAATCCCGTGCTGACGGATGGAGCTCGCCAGGTCCTGCAACTCGGCTTCATCGAATGTGCGGCGCGGGTTGCGCGGATTGCGCAACACATGTTCAATGGGCACCAGTCGATCGGGATTGACAGCGCGCGCCGCAGGCTCGCCCACCGGCAAAGCCTGGTCCATTTCGCCGATCAATGCGGCAAGGCCGCGACCGAGGCGCCGCTTGGAAAGATCTTCACTCATTTCATTTTACCCTTGGCAGATCAGGCAGCCTTACGCCGCCGTTCGCGCTGAATGACCTCGGAGGCCAGCTGCAAATAGGCCTGGCTTCCCGCGCATTTCAGATCATAGAGGATGGCGGGCTTGCCATAGGAGGGCGCCTCGGAGACGCGAACATTGCGTGGAATGAGCGTGTGGTAGACTTTCTCGCCGAGATAGGTACGCACATCATTCACCACCTGCTGCGCGAGGTTGTTGCGTGCGTCAAACATTGTGAGCACGATCCCCTGAATATCGAGACCCGGATTGATCGTCTGACGCACCTGATTGACCGTCTCCAGAAGCTGGCTCAAACCCTCCAGTGCGAAGAATTCGCACTGCAGCGGAACCAAGACCGAATGAGCGGCCGCCATAGCGTTGATGGTCAGCAGATTAAAGGAGGGAGGGCAATCGAGCAGGATATAGGAAAAATCGAGCGCCTCGACCGTTTGCAGCGCGCGGCGCAGCCGGAAAGCGCGATCGGCATCGCGGCCGATTTCCATCTCAAGACCGAGAAGATCCATCGTGGAGGGAACGATGAAAAGGTTCGGAACGGCAGTGGCGATAGCGGCATCCCGGATGGTCTGGCTACCCATCATCACGTCGAAGGACGACATCTTGCGATCCTTCCGGTCAATGCCGAGCCCTGTGCTGGCATTACCCTGCGGATCGAGGTCAACAATCAGAACCCGTTCGCCAATAGCGGCCAGAGCCGTCGCGAGATTGATGGCGGTCGTCGTTTTGCCGACACCACCCTTCTGGTTGGCGATTGTGATGATCCGATTGCTCTCGTACATGGAACACCTGCTGGTGAGGTCAAAGCCTGCGCTGCAGCTGAGAGACTTCCAAGATCACGGAATCATCCTCGACAACGCTTGCATGTTGTACCAGATCGAAGTTCCAGCGGCCATGCGCTTTGTCGACTTCAGCCGCGTAATCCCGGCCTTTGTGCAGATAGGCCTTGACGGCAGGATTGGACAGCATCCAACCGGATGCGTAATCGAGCAGAAGCGGCAGTTCGGCAAGCGCACGGGCCGAAATCCGGTCGCATCGGGGTACGGTTTGCACGGCAGCTTCAATTCGCACCGGGTGAACGGAGGCACGACCGCCCGTTTCCGCAATGGCAGTTCTCAGGAAAGAAGCCTTTTTCTGGTTGCTCTCGATGAGATGGACCCAGCCTTCTCCGAGCTCCGCCAGGAAAATCGCCGTAATGATGCCTGGGAACCCACCGCCGGAACCGAGATCCACCCACACAGCCGGCTCAGGGGAGAGCTGGAAGATCTGGGCGCTGTCGGCAATGTGGCGTTTCCAGAAATCAACCTTCGTCGAGGGAGCGACGAGATTGATAGTCCGTGCCCACTTCTGGAAGAGCGCTTCGAAGCGCTCCAGGCGGTCGACTGTTTCACGTGAAACACGTTTGCCGTTCAGTTGCATCAAGAGACTCGCACCTCGCGAAGCGGCTCTGCCTTCTTCACCAGCACCAGGATCAGTGCCAGCGCTGCCGGCGTCATACCGTCAACCTTGGATGCCTGGGCGATGTTGCGCGGCGCGGCACGCTTCAGTTTTAACTTCAATTCATTTGACAGGCCCGAGATCTGGTCGAAGTCGAACGTATCCGGAATCTGCCGATCTTCGTCTCGCCGGACCGATTGGATATCCGCCTGCTGGCGCGCCATATAGACAGCATAGCCGGCTTCGATTTCCAGAGCCTCGGCAACCGGCTTAGGCAGTTGCTTAAGTTCCGGCCAGACTTGCCGGACCGATGATATGTCAATATCGGGATAGGACAGAAGATCATAGGCGCTCCGCCGCTGACCGTCCTGATTGAGATGCAGGCCGTGCGTCTCCGCTTCCTTGGGAGTCACGGTCAAGCTCTGCAGCATGTTCCGGCCGTTCGCTATGTGCGATTCAAATTCTTCGAATTTTTCCGCGCGCGCTTTTCCTGCAAGGCCGAGCTTGATCGCAATGGGTGTCAGGCGAAGATCCGCATTGTCGGCACGAAGCGAAATGCGATACTCGGCACGGGAGGTGAACATGCGATAAGGTTCAGTGACCCCGCGGCTCGTCAGGTCATCAATCAACACGCCGATATAGGAGTCCGTTCGGCTAAACGTGACAGCTTGTTCGCCGCCCGCCAACCGGGCAGCATTCAAGCCGGCGACCAGACCTTGCGCGCCTGCTTCCTCGTAGCCCGTCGTGCCGTTGATCTGGCCCGCTAGAAACAGACCACCCATCCGTTTCAGCTGCAGATCCACTCCCAATTCGCGCGGATCGACGTGATCATATTCGATGGCATAGCCCGGCTGGCGGATTTCGACCTGCTCAAGCCCGGGGATTGTGCGGATGAACGCTTCCTGAATATCGGCGGGCAGGGAGGTCGAAATGCCATTCGGATAGACTGTGTCGTCATCCAAGCCTTCCGGCTCCAGGAAAATCTGATGCCCGTCCCGTTCCCCGAACCGAACGATCTTGTCCTCGATCGAGGGACAGTAGCGGGGACCAACGCCGGTAATCTGCCCGGAATACATGGCCGACTTTTTGATGTTGTCGGCGATGATCTTGTGCGTTGCATCGATTGTTCGCGTCACACCACAGGCAATCTGCCGGTTGGTGATCGTCTGCGTCATGAAGGAAAAGGGAACCGGCTCCTCATCCGCTTCCTGGCTGCCGATGGCACTCCAGTCGATGGTCGCGCCATTGAGACGCGCCGGCGTTCCGGTCTTCAGACGGCCGAGCGACAGACCGAGCGCGCCAAGCGTGGCAGACAGCCCGGTGGACGGCGCTTCTCCCACGCGACCGGCAGGAATGGTTTGGTCGCCGATGTGGATCATGCCACGCAAAAACGTGCCGGTCGTCAAGACGACGGCGTGGCAGGGCAGGCGGGTCCCGTCCTTCATCACGACGCCTGTGACACGCCCATCCGCATGCTCCAGATCGAAAGCATCACCTTCGATGACAGTGAGATTGGTGTGCCCGAAAATTTCTCGCTGCATGGCTTCACGATAAAGCCTGCGATCCGCCTGGGTCCGGGGCCCACGGACAGCCGGACCCTTCTTGCGATTGAGCAAGCGAAACTGGATACCGGCGGCATCCGCAACGCGGCCCATCAATCCATCCAGCGCATCTATCTCGCGAACGAGATGTCCTTTCCCCAGGCCACCGATCGCCGGATTGCAGGACATGACACCGATCGTGTCGCGGCGATGGGTCACCAGTGCGGTTTTCGCACCGAGGCGAGCTGCCGCCGACGCCGCTTCGCATCCGGCATGTCCGCCGCCAATTACAATTACGTCAAAGCCGTTCATGTCCACGCCCGCTGTCCCGCAGTGTTTCACGTGAGTCATTTGCCAATGCAGAATTCGGAAAAAATCACATCCAAGAGATCTTCCACATCGACCCGACCGGTGATGCGACCTAGCTCTTCTGCTGCCAGTCTCAGGCTTTCCGCCCGAAGGTCGAGTTCCGCCCCTGATAACGCTTCTGCCATGAAATGGGAAGCGCGTTGAAGGTGGGCAAGATGGCGGAGCCTTCCGGCCCCGCTGGCGGAGACGGCAGCCCAGTTATCGCGCACACGCGCCAGAATAGCCTGACGCAGGTCGTCGAGACCTTCCCCTGTTTTCGTCGAAATCAGGAGATCGAAAGATCTGTCGGCACTGGCGCCATTGTCTTTTTTTGTCCCAATATGAAGAATGGGGATGTCGCTTGCAAGATCGAGGGATTGTTGCGCCTGAGAATCGATTTCCGTGAGGTGGAGAACAAGATCAGCTTCGGCTATCGCTTGTCGTGCTCTTCGTACGCCCTCACGTTCGATCACGTCAGTGGTCTCCCGCAAACCCGCGGTGTCATAGAAGCGCACCAGAAAGCCATCCAGATCGAGATCGACATGCAGAATATCGCGCGTGGTTCCGGCAATATCGGTGACGATCGCCACGTCGCGCTTCGAGATCGCGTTGAGGAAGCTCGATTTCCCGGCATTGGGCGGTCCGGCGATCACGACTTTGAACCCGTCGCGCACAGCACCCGCCTTTTCGGTCGCCAAGATCTGGCTTGTGACCTGGCGTTGGATTGCCTCGACCTGCCGCCAGACCTGATCAGACACTGAGCCCGGAACATCGTCCTCATCAGCGAAATCAAGTTCTGCCTCGATGAGGGCACGGCAGCGGGTTAGCCCTTCCGCCCATTCCCCATACTGACGCGATAGGCCGCCTGCGCTCTGCTCGATGGCCAGTCGACGCTGCATTTCAGTTTCTGCCGAGATGAGGTCTCCCAACCCCTCCACTTCGACAAGATCCATCTTGCCATTGTTGAAGGCGCGCTGCGTGAACTCTCCCGCCTCCGCCGGGCGAAGTCCAAGCGCCAGAAGCTCGCTCTGCAGAGCCGCCACCACGGCAGGGCCGCCATGCAGCTGGAATTCCAGGCAATCTTCCCCGGTAAAGGACGCAGGTCCAGGAAAGCTCAGCACCAATCCCTTGTCGATCAGCTCACCGTTCCGGCGGCGAATCGATCGCAGAACCATGGCACGGCCTGCAGGGAAGGATGTCAAATCGCGCCCCGCGGTGAAGGCATCAGGACCACTTAAACGAACAACGGCGACACCGGATGGTGTCGCCCCGCTCGAAAGTGCAAAGATTGTGTCTGACTGGTTCAGGGACATAAGCCCTCTTCTACCGCCGATTGCTTTCACAAGCCGGATATCGAATCCGGCTATCGATCAGGTGTTCATGGAATCGAAGAAGTCGCCGTTGCTCTTGGTCTGCTTCAGCTTGTCGATGAGGAATTCGATTGCATCCGTTGTGCCCATCGGGGCTAGGATGCGACGCAGAACGAAAATCTTCTGCAGGTCCTGGCGCGGCACAAGCAGGTCTTCCTTGCGGGTGCCGGACTTCAGGATGTCCATCGACGGGAAGATACGCTTGTCGGCGACCTTACGGTCGAGCACGATTTCAGAATTGCCGGTGCCCTTGAACTCTTCGAAGATGACTTCGTCCATGCGGCTGCCGGTGTCGATGAGGGCGGTCGCGATGATCGTCAGCGAGCCGCCTTCCTCGATATTGCGCGCTGCACCGAAGAAGCGCTTGGGGCGCTGCAGGGCGTTGGCATCCACACCACCGGTCAGCACCTTGCCGGAAGACGGAACCACGGTGTTGTAGGCGCGGCCAAGACGGGTGATGGAATCGAGCAGGATGACGACGTCACGACCGTGCTCGACCAGACGCTTGGCCTTCTCGATGACCATTTCAGCGACTTGAACGTGACGCACGGCCGGTTCGTCGAAGGTGGACGAAACAACCTCACCTCGCACCGAGCGCTGCATGTCCGTCACTTCTTCCGGCCGCTCGTCAATCAGCAGAACGATCAGATAACATTCCGGATGATTGGCCGTGATGGAGTGGGCGATGTTTTGCAGAAGAACGGTTTTACCGGTGCGCGGCGGTGCGACGATCAAACCGCGCTGACCCTTGCCGAGCGGCGCCACCAGATCGATGACGCGGGCCGAGAGATCCTTGGAGGTCGGAACCTCCAGTTCCATCTTAAAGCGCTCGTTCGGATAAAGCGGCGTCAGGTTATCGAAGTGAACCTTGTGACGGATCTTTTCCGGATCATCGAAATTAATCGTGTTGACCTTCAGAAGGGCGAAATAGCGTTCGCCTTCCTTCGGCCCCCGGATCGGGCCTTCAACCGTATCGCCGGTCTTCAGAGAGAAGCGGCGGATCTGGGAAGGCGAGATGTAGATGTCGTCGGGGCCCGGCAGATAGTTGGCATTGGCCGAACGCAGGAAGCCGAACCCGTCCTGCAGCAGCTCGACGACGCCTTCGCCGATGATTTCTACATCCTGGCTGGCCAAGACCTTGAGAATCGCGAACATCAACTCCTGCTTGCGCATCGTGCTCGCGTTTTCGACCTCCAGCGATTCAGCGAAGGTCAACAAGTCGGTCGGGGACTTGCTCTTGAGTTCTTGAAGCTTCATTTCAGCCATGAAGAGGGACCGCTTTGACTAATTTTGAGGGAATTGGCGTGTCTGTGAAATTCGCTACCGCAGGAAAACCGCGGACGACAGGAGAATGCACACGAGCCACGAAAGATGAGTGGCGGGAAAATAGCGGCTTCAACAGTGAGCCGCAAGGGGGGCTTGCGGAATTCTTCGCGCTCAGAACGGTTTGACGATCACGAGAATGACAATCAGCATCATCAGCACGGTCGGGATTTCATTCATCAGACGCCAGTAACGCGCTGTCTTGCGCGGCCCGTCGACAGCAAACTGTCGAACGGCGCGGCTCTGATGGATATGGGTGAGCGTCAAGGCGATGACAAGCGCAATCTTGGCGTGAAGCCATCCGCCCTGAAATTGAAACACGTCCCAGGCGAGGTAGAGACCGAGCGTCCAGCTGATCATCATCGCCGGGTTCATGATAACCTTCAGCAGACGCTTCTCCATCACCTTGAAGGTTTCCGACTGCTGCGAACCCGGTTCAGCATCGGTGTGATAGATGAAAAGCCGCGGCATATAAAACAGACCGGCCATCCAGGCGATGACCGCAATCACGTGAAATGCCTTCACCCAGAGGTAAAGGTTCTCCGGCTGCAGGGTGACGAGCCCTCCCACAATTCCGGCAAAGACGATGAGCGCGATGGCGGCCCGCAACGCTGCCCGGTGTCCAGGCCGCGCGTCCACCTGTTTCTCAGGCGCCATGCGCACCCCCCCGCACACGGTTGACGAGCTGCGTCACGTGATCGGGGTTCGCCTCCGGCGTAATGCCGTGCCCGAGATTGAACACCAGTGGTCCCTGACCGAGAACCTGAAGGATTGCGTCTATCCCGTCATCAAGTGCGAGGCCGCCTGCAACAACCCTCATGGGATCGAGATTGCCCTGGACAGGCCCATCCTTCTGCAGGTCGGCGGCAAAGCTCAGCGGCACCGACCAGTCGAGCCCGATCATGTCTGCCCCCGTCTTCTGGCGGTAGTGGCGCAGGTTCATGCCGGCGCCCTTGGCAAAAGCAATGATCTTTGCCTGCGGCCGGCGTTCCTTGACGCTGCGAATGATCCGCGACACCGGCTTGATGGCATATTCCTCGAACTCCGTTTCCCCGAGCACGCCCGCCCAGGAATCGAAGATCTGAACGGCATCGGCACCCGCATCGATCTGGGCGACGAGATAATCGGCAGACAGATCGGCAAGCACCGCCAGCAGATGCGCAAAGGCCTTTGGATGGCGATAGCCGAAGAGGCGGGCCGGAGCCTGATCGGACGTGCCGTGGCCGGCAATCATATAGGTGGCAACCGTCCAGGGCGCACCGCAAAAGCCAAGCAGCGTGGTTTCATCCGGCAGGCGCGCGCGGATCTGCTCGACAGCCTGCATCACGGGCTTGAGGTGCGGAAGAACCTTTTCCGGAGAAAGCGAAAAAATTCCTTCCTCGTCGATCGGCTCCATCCTGGGGCCCGAGCCTTCAATGAAGTGAACGTTCCGGTCCAGTCCATCAGGGATCACGAGAATATCGGAGAACAGGATGGCCGCATCAAATCCGTAGCGCCGGATCGGCTGGAGCGTGACTTCGGTTGCCAGATCCGGAGAATAACAGAGCTGCAGGAAGCTCCCGGCCTGTTTCCGGGTTTCGCGATATTCCGGCAGGTATCGACCTGCCTGTCTCATCAGCCAGATCGGTGGGGGCGTGACGGTCGATCCTTGCAGGACCTCCAGAACCTTTCGGCGTGGTGAAGGCAAACCGTGTTCTCCCTAAAACAAAGAAAATGAGAATCCTGGATTCTTCTGATTCTTAGAGTCGGTGACTATCAAGGATCATTTATTTTGCACAGTCGGCACGCGATCGGTGCGACAATGACACCCAGGCTGGAAAGAGATATAGGCATAGATCGCCGGATGTGGACAGTGGCGATTCACGCTCTGGAATCAATTCGTTGCGACGCCGCCGAATTGAAGCATGCCTGTGGACAGTCTGTGAGAAAGGAGATGCGTCTTGGCAGTTATCCCCAGTTCCCACATAGCTTGGACAGTCCGCCGCACAGAACCCTTCGTTGTGGATAAAGTGACACTTGTTCCGCCCGCTCCAGGCGGCTGCTCCAGGCATCGTGGTTTATCCCAGGTTATGAACAGAGGGTGAAGTTTACCGTGGAGAACCGCAAAAGCTTCTTTCATCTGCACCTCATTTCTGACTCAACGGGAGAGACCCTCATTTCGGCAGGGCGTGCAGCGTCCGCCCAATTCCAGGGGTCGCTCGCCATCGAGCATGTCTATCCGCTGATCCGAAACCGCCGCCAATTGTCGCCGGTGCTGGAAGCGATTGACGGAAAACCCGGCATTGTTCTCTATACGATCGTCGACCAGGATCTGGCTGACCATGTTGCTCAACGCTGCCGTGACCTCGGCGTTCCATCGGTAAATGTGCTGGAACCGGTGCTTGCGACGTTCCAGACCTATCTGGGTGCCATGTCGCGCCGTCGGGTCGGTGCGCAGCATGCGCTCAACGCCGACTATTTCAAACGGATCGATGCGCTGAACTTTGCCATGGACCATGATGATGGACAGATGGCGGAGAATTACGACGAGGCGGATGTGGTGATCATCGGCATCAGCCGGACATCCAAGACGCCGACATCGATCTATCTCGCCAATCGCGGCATCAAATGCGCCAATATCCCGATCGTGCCAGGCGTGCCGCTTCCGGAAAGCCTGCTGAAGTCCAGCCGCCCGCTGATCGTCGGACTGGTGGCGACGACGGACCGTATTTCTCAGGTCCGAGAGAATCGCGAGCTTGGTGCCGTCACCGGTTTTGACCGCGGCCATTATACGGACCGGGCAAACATCCATGAGGAGCTGAAGTATGCGCGCAGCCTCTGTGCCCGCCATCAATGGCCGGTCATCGACGTGACACGGCGTTCCATCGAAGAAACGGCCGCTGCCATCGTTGCCCTGCGTCCGAAGCTGCGGTAATCCGCACTCTGATGTTCAAAGCCCGGAATGAACCCGTGACCCCACCGCTTGTTCTTGCGTCCTCCAGCCCGTTTCGCCGCATGCTGATGAAAAACGCCGGTCTGGTCTTTGGCGCTCAGGCGGCAGATATCGATGAACGTGCAATTGAAGCAGGTCTTCACGAGGCGGGAGCGGGCCCCGAGCAGGTGGCCCAGGTCCTCGCCCGGGAAAAGGCGCTTGCCGTGAGTCGCCATTGGCCCGGTGCCTTTGTTATCGGGTCGGACCAGACGATGTCGCTCGGCGACCGGCTCTATCACAAGCCGGTACATCTTGCCGAAGCTCGTGAATCGCTTCTGTCGCTCTCGGGAAAGACCCATCAGTTGAACAGCGGGTTCGCGATCGTTCGAGATGGCGTGTCGCTGTTTGAAGATGTGGTCATGGCAAGACTGACAGCCCGGCCGTTCGGCGACAGCTTTATAGACGGCTACCTTTCCCGCATCGGCGACAAGGCTTTGACCAGCGTCGGCGCCTATCAGCTGGAAGGGGAGGGCATTCAGCTATTTTCGCATATCGATGGCGATTACTTTACCATTCTGGGGCTTCCCATGCTGCCCCTCCTGCAAGCATTGCGTGACCTTGGAGTGATTAATGGCTGATTCACGTGAAACGTTAGCCGCCTTCGTCGTCGGCAGCCCCATCCGCCATTCACGCTCGCCGCTCATCCATGGCCACTGGTTGCGCCAATTCGAGCTGGAGGGAAGCTACAGGGCGCTCGAGGTTCTGCCGACGGATTTTGAGCCTTTCATCGCATCCCTCAAAGCCGATCGCCGCTACCGCGGCGGCAATGTCACCATTCCCCATAAGGAGCGTGCCTTCGAACTGGCGGACCAGCCGGATGCGCTTGCCGAGGAACTGGGCGCAGCCAACACGCTCTGGCTCGAAGATGGCCTGCTGAAGGCAACCAATACCGATGGCTATGGTTTTACGGCCAATCTCGACCAGTACCATCCCGGTTGGGACAAGGCGCATTGCGCTGTCATTCTGGGGGCAGGGGGCGCAAGCCGGGCGGTCATCCAGGCAGTGCGTGATCGTGGTATCGGCGAGATTCACGTGGTCAACCGCACCCAGTCGCGGGCCAAGGCGCTGGCTGACCGGTTTGGCGAGCGCGTCCATGCCCATCCCATGGAAGCGCTTGCCGAGGTCATGGCGGACGCCCGGCTTTTTATCAATACCACGTCGCTTGGCATGGATGGCGAGGCAGCGCCAGAAATCGATTTTTCGCCGATGCGCTTCGATGCGGTCGTGACCGACATCGTTTACGTGCCGCTCGAAACGCCAATACTCGCCATGGCAAAGGCACAAGGTTTTGCAACAGTGGATGGTCTCGGCATGCTTCTCCACCAGGCGGTTCCCGGTTTTGAAAAATGGTTCGGCCGGCGCCCGGTGGTGGATGACGCCTTGCGCGCCCTTGTGGTCAGAGACATGGAGGCCCATGGATGATCAGGATCGGCCTCACCGGATCGATCGGCATGGGAAAGTCGACCACGGCAGCTCTGTTTGCCGCCGAAGGCATTCCGGTCAACGATGCCGATCAGGTGGTGCATGATCTGTATCGGGGCGAGGCCGTCACACCCATCGAGGCAGCCTTTCCAGGTGTAACGAGAGACGGTGCCATCGACCGCGCTGCCCTGTCGCGGGTGCTTGCCGCAGAGCCGCATCGGTTCAAGGAACTGGAAGCCATCGTGCATCCGCTGGTTCGGGCACGGGAGGCCGCCTTCCTGGAGAAGCATCGCGCCAGCGGCCGTGACCTGGTGGTTCTCGATATTCCGCTTCTGTTTGAAAGCGGCGCGGCCGACCGAGTGGATGTGATCGTGGTCGTCTCGTGCGATCCACAGATCCAGAGGCAAAGGGTGCTTGCACGACCGGGGATGAGTGAGGAAAAGTTCAACCTCATCCTGTCGCGGCAATTGCCCGATGCGGACAAGCGGGCAAGAGCAGACTTCATCATCGATACCGGCCACGGCATCGAAATGGCGACAGGCCGGGTGCGCGAGATCATCGCCGCGGTGCGGGCTGGCATTGAAACGGGATAATGGAGCGGAAAAGATGCGTGAAATCATCTTCGATACGGAAACGACCGGCCTTGATAACAAGATCGACCGCATCATCGAAATTGGCGGCATCGAACTTCTGAACCATTTTCCGACGGGCCGGACCTTTCACATCTATATCAATCCGGGCGACCGCAAGGTGCATCCGGACGCGCTTGCCGTCCATGGCATCACCGACGACTTCCTGAAGGACAAGCCGAATTTTGCCGCGGTCGTCGATCAGATCCGCGAGTTTTTCGACGGCGCCAAGTGGGTGGCGCACAATGCGAATTTCGACATGGGCTTCATCAACGCCGAATTCGACCGGCTGGGCCTGCCGCCCGTTCCGTCCGACCAGGTGATCGACACGCTGTCCATGGCGCGGCGCAAGAACCCGATGGGGCCGAATTCGCTTGATGCGCTGTGCCGGCGCTACGGGATCGACAATTCGCACCGCACGAAACACGGCGCGCTTCTCGACTCCGAGCTTCTGGCGGAAGTCTATATCGAGATGATCGGTGGTCGCCAGGCTGCACTGGGGTTGGCGAGCAACACGCAGACGCGCACCGTCATTGAAGAGGATGTGGTGGAACTCACTACGCTCCAGCGGCCCCGGCCGCTCGCATCCCGGCTTGGCGAGGATGAAATCAAGGCGCATGAGGCGCTTGTGAAATCGTTTGGCGAAAAGGCCATCTGGGCCCGTTACCAGGAACGCCCCCAATAAGTGCCACAAAAAAAGCCCGGGCGAACCGGGCTTTTTCGATAGGCAATTGGGCAAGGCCGATCAGCTGTTCAGCGGCTGAACCTTCGAGCGGACCTGTTCTTCCGCAACGCGCTGCGCAAACATCTGGCCAAAATCAATCGGGTCGATCATCAGCGGCGGGAAACCGCCATTGCGGGTCACGTCGGAAATGATCTGACGGGCAAAGGGGAAGAGCAGGCGCGGGCACTCGATGAAGAGAACCGGCAGCATGTGCTCCTGCGGGAAGCCGGTGATGCGGAAAACGCCGCCGTAAACGAGTTCGGCAGCAAAGACCACCTTGTCGCCATCCTTGGCTTCGGCATTCAACGTCAGCACGACATCGAAATCGGTTTCCGACAGCGGATTGGCATTGACGTTGACATTGATGTTGATCGCCGGAGCCTTGTCACGGGCCTGCAGCGAATGCGGTGCGCCCGGGTTCTCGAAGGAAAGATCCTTGGTGTACTGCGCAAGAATAGTCAGGGAAGGGGACTGCGTTTCGTTTTCGTTTGCCATTGGCTGTTCCTCGGCTTCGATCTTTTGCGCCGTCTATCACTTAGACTTCGCCCTTACAACCCTTTGGCAGGGGCCGGCATGCCTGTCATGCCCCTTCCGGGGCCACGTTTAGCCTCTGTCGTCGGGCTTGCGATCCAGCCCGTTGGACCAGTGGGAGGAGGGGTTCGACTTGCGATGGTAATCCTCGGATCCAAGATCCAGCGTGCGGTCGCTTGATGGGCGATTGCGCGGACGATCGCCGAACGGATCAGCAGGTCCCGCCGAGGCTGAATAGCCCGTCCTGACCACCACCTTCTGGCCGATCAGGCCCCAAAGAAGCGTGCGCACTGGCGGGATGAACAGCAAGAGGCCGAAAATGTCGGTGAGGAAGCCGGGGAGGATCAAAAGAATGGCCGCAAAGACAATCAGCGCGCCATGGATGATCGCTTCTGCCGGCACGCGGCCCTCGCGTCCTTCCGTCTGGATCTGGCGCAGCACACCCAACCCCTGCACGCGCAACAACGTAGCGCCGACCAGGCCGGACAGGATGACCAGGCCAAGCGTCGGCCAGACGCCAAGCCAGCGTCCGACCATGACGAAGCCGGCGATTTCTGCGAGCGGAAGGCCGAGGAGAAGAAGCGGAAACAGGAAGAGGCGCATGAGATCCTTGGAGCACGGTGACAGGGCGCGAACGGGAAGACAGGGTCCCGCTCTTTGAATGAGCGTCATATCAGACTATATGAGGTGGAACCTCTTCAATTCCAACGATACTGCGGGTGAAAATGGGCGCGAACGATTTCATAACTCTGTTTTTTCTCGTGGCAGCGGTGCTGATCTTCCTGCAATTGCGCAGTGTGCTCGGCCGCCGCACCGGTCACGAGAAGCCGCCTGCAGATCCGTTCAGCCCCCGCGATACGGCCCGTGCGCCGGCTGCCGATGATGGCAAGGTGGTAACACTGCCCCGTCGGGAGGCCGTGGATGATGAGCAGCGCTGGAGCGAAATCGATGCTGTGGCAAAACCGGGCACGCCCTTGAACGATGGCCTGCGGGATCTGGTGAAGGCCGATCCGAGCTTTCGTCCGAAGGAATTTCTGGCCGGCGCCCGCATGGCCTATGAAATGATCGTGATGGCGTTTGCCGATGGCGATCGCAAAACTTTGAACGGCCTCCTCTCAAAGGAGGTTTTCGAAGGGTTTGATGCGGCCATCCGCGAGCGCGAGGCGCGCGGCGAGGTGGTGAAATCGACCTTCGTCGGCATCGACAAGGCCGACATCACCCACGCCTCGGTCAAAGATCACGACGAGCAGATCACGCTGCGGATCGTCAGCCAGCTGATTTCGGCAACCTATGACAAGGCCGGATCGCTGATCGACGGAGATGCGGAAACCGTGGCGGAAGTGACCGATATCTGGACCTTCGCCCGCGACCTTCGCTCGCGTGACCCGAACTGGAAGCTGGTAGCGACCGAATCCGAGCAATGACCTCTTCCCAACCCTTTTCGCTGACGCGCCTGGCATTCTCCGATTTGAGGGGGTGGGAGATCGACGATCCCCGCCCCCTCTTTTCAGTCATGCGCCAGTGTCTTGCGCATCTGGAACGCGGCAAGCCATATCGAACGGGATCGCTCGGGTTGAGCGCCAGTGATCTGCGTCCGCTTCTTCTAGCGGCCGGTCAGGCTGAGATCACGGATGCAGCCTCTGCCCGTGCTTTTTTCGAGACCCATTGTATTCCCTTCCGCATCGAGCAGCCCGAGGCAAAACCGGGTTTCGTCACTGCCTTCTACGAACCGGAGGTCGAAGTTTCGGAGAGCGAGGAATCCGGCTATCCATTTCCGTTTTATCGGCGGCCGGCCGATCTCGTCGATCTCGATGACAGCAACCGTCCGGCGGATATGCCGTCCTCCTACGCCTTTGGCCGCGAGAGGTCCGGTGTGATCGATCCCTATCCGGACCGAAGTGACATCGATCAGGGATATCTGAAGGGCAGGGGGCTGGAGATTGCCTGGGCCCGATCCAAGGTCGATGTGTTCTTCACGCATGTGCAGGGGGCAGCCCGGCTGCGTTATCCGGACGGCAGCCTCCGGCGGATCACCTATGACGGCAAGGCCGGGCATCCGTTTTCACCCATCGGCAAGCTGCTGATCGATCGCGGCGAGATCCGTCCGGCCGATATTTCCATGCAGTCGATCCGCAAATGGTTGGCGCAAAATCCGGCTAAGGTGGATGAGGTTCTTTGGCATAACCGATCCTATATCTTCTTTCGGGAGGCGGAGGTGGACGTTCCGGCACTTGGGCCGATTGCCGCTGCAAAAGTGCCGCTCGTGCCGGGACGATCGCTTGCGGTCGACCGCCTGATCCACACGTTCGGCTTTCCCTTTTTCATCACCTCGGACACGCTGACCCATCTGGACAGCGGACGACCCTTTGCGCGGTTGATGCTGGCGCTCGACACGGGCTCGGCCATTGTCGGACCGGCCCGCGGTGACATCTTTACCGGGTCGGGCGACGCGGCCGGCGAGATGGCAGGCACTGTTCGCAACAGCGCCGATTTCCACATCCTCATTCCGAAGCAAGCGGCGGATCGGTTCGGCGGATGAGGGGCGGACGCAAGCTGAGCGCCGAGGAGCGCATTCTCTGGGGCACCGTCGCCAAGACGACGAAGCCGCTGTCAGGGCGGATGGAAGAGCTTTTGTCCTTCGAGGCCGAAATCACACCGCCGGAACCGGAACCGAAGAAGGGCAGGCTGCAATCCCAAGTGGCGGGTACGCCCGGTGAGCCGGGGGACGCCGCGCCGAAGAAGCAGCAGCCGAAGGGGTCGCATCATCCGCTCGAAAAACCGGTGAAGCGCAAGATCGCGCGGGGGCGGCTTCAGCTCGAGGCACGGATCGACCTTCACGACATGTTCCAGAGCGAGGCTCATGGCATGCTTCTCGACTTTCTGATGCGCGCCCATGAACGGGGTTTGCGTCATGTGCTGGTGATTACCGGCAAGGGGAGTTCCTATGGCAGCGAAGGCGCCTTGAAGCGGGCTGTGCCAATGTGGTTTTCAAAGCCCGAGTTCCGCTTCCTCATCTCATCCTATGAACCGGCAGCCCGTCAGCATGGCGGCGAGGGGGCGCTCTATGTCCGGCTGAGCCGCCGCGGGGGCGAGTAGTGACGCCGTTTGGTGAAGCGCTGCGGGCGCTGCGCCTGCGCAAGGGGGTGAGCCAGCAGCAGATGGCGGCGGCACTGCGTGTGTCTCCGGCCTATCTGTCGGCGCTGGAGCATGGACGGCGTGGCCGCCCGAGCTTCGATTTCCTGCAGCGCGTTGCCGGCTATTTCAACATCATCTGGGATGAGGCGGAAGAACTGTTCATGCTGGCGGAGACGTCCGACCCGCGTGTTGTGGTCGATACGGCGGGCCTTCCGCCGAAATATACGGCACTTGCCAATCTTCTGGCGCGCCGCATTAGCACTTTGGAACCGGACGTGATAGACGACTTGACGGAGCTGCTGGAAAAAGCCTCAAATCGGGGCTAACGGCGCATGTCATCCCCTGTTTTTGCAGGCCAAAGCTTTGGAAACGGGGCCGGAACTTCCTATAGTCCGTGTCAAGGACAACGGTGATTCGACGCCTCACCGTCCGCAGCCAAGAAACTAGAAAGTTGATTGATGAGCGATACACCCGTCAGCGATAGCGCGAGTGCAGAATACGGAGCCGATTCGATCAAGGTCCTCAAGGGGCTTGATGCGGTTCGTAAACGTCCCGGCATGTATATCGGGGATACGGACGATGGCTCCGGTCTTCATCATATGGTCTACGAAGTCGTCGACAACGCAATCGACGAAGCGCTGGCCGGACATGCCGATATCGTCACCGTCACGCTGAACGCCGATGGCTCGGTTACTGTCACGGATAACGGACGCGGTATCCCGACCGATATCCATACCGGCGAAGGTGTCTCTGCCGCCGAAGTCATCATGACGCAGTTGCATGCGGGCGGGAAATTCGACCAGAACTCGTACAAGGTCTCCGGTGGTCTGCACGGGGTGGGCGTTTCCGTGGTCAACGCGCTCTCCGTCAAGCTCAGCCTGAAAATCCGCCGCAGCGGCCGGGTTCATGAAATGAGCTTCACCCACGGCGTGCCCGATGGACCGCTTGAGATCATCGGCGAATACGAGGGGCGTTCCGGCACGGAAGTGACCTTCCTGCCGAGCCCGGAGACGTTCACCAAGATCGAATTCGACTATGGCACGCTGGAGCATCGCCTGCGCGAGCTGGCCTTCCTGAATTCCGGCGTGCGCATTCTTTTGACCGACAAGCGCAAGTCCGACATCCGCCAGGAAGAAATGCTCTACGATGGCGGCCTCGAAGCCTTCGTGCGCTATCTCGATCGCTCCAAGAAGCCGTTGGTCAACACGCCTGTGGCGATTAAGGGCGAGAAGGACGGCATCACCGTCGAAGTCGCCATGTGGTGGAACGACAGCTACCATGAAAACGTGCTGTGCTTTACCAACAACATTCCCCAACGCGATGGCGGTACGCATATGGCCGGTTTCCGCGGCGCGCTGACGCGCCAGGTCACCTCCTATGCCGACACGTCCGGCATCACCAAGAAGGAGAAGGTGACGCTGCAGGGCGAAGACTGCCGCGAAGGCCTGACGGCCGTGCTCTCCGTCAAGGTGCCCGATCCGAAATTCTCCTCGCAGACCAAGGACAAGCTGGTTTCCTCCGAAGTGCGCCCGGTCGTTGAAAACCTCGTCAATGAGGCGCTCAGCACTTGGTTCGAGGAACATCCGGCGGAAGCCAAGATCCTCGTCGGCAAGGTAGTCGAGGCCGCTGTTGCCCGCGAAGCGGCCCGCAAGGCCCGCGAACTGACCCGCCGCAAGGGGGCTCTCGATATTGCCTCGCTGCCCGGCAAGCTCGCCGACTGCTCGGAGCGCGATCCGTCCAAATCCGAACTCTTCCTCGTGGAAGGGGATTCCGCTGGCGGCTCTGCCAAGCAGGGACGGTCGCGCGAGAACCAGGCGATCCTGCCGCTGCGCGGCAAGATCCTCAACGTGGAGCGCGCCCGCTTCGACAAGATGCTCTCGAGCCAGGAAATCGGCACGCTCATCACGGCGCTCGGCACATCCATCGGCAAGGACGAGTTCAACGCCGACAAGCTGCGCTACCACAAGATCATCATCATGACGGATGCTGACGTCGACGGCGCCCATATCCGAACCCTGCTGCTCACCTTCTTCTTCCGCCAGATGCCGGAACTGATCGAGCGCGGCCACCTCTATATCGCCCAGCCGCCGCTCTATAAGGTCACGCGCGGTAAATCCGTGCAGTATCTGAAGGACGAGAAAGCGCTGGAAGATTACCTCATCGGCCAGGGGCTTGAGGATGCGACGCTGACGCTGGGTTCCGGCGAAGTGCGCGCCGCAGCCGATCTGCGCGATGTGATTGCCGATGCGCTGCGCCTGCGCTCGCTGCTCGATGGCCTGCATTCGCGCTATAGCCGCGCCATTGTCGAGCAGGCTGCCATTGCCGGTGCGCTCAATCCGGAACTGACCGGCAATCCCGCCCGCGCCCAGGAAACCGCGAATGAAGTGGCCCGTCGCCTCGACATCATCGCCGAAGAAACCGAACGAGGCTGGTCCGGCCATGTGACAGCCGAGGGCGGTATTCGCTTCGAGCGCATGGTGCGCGGCGTCAAGGAAGCAGCTTTCCTCGACGTGGCGCTGATCGGTTCTGCCGATGCCCGCCATATCGACCAGATGACGGCGCGCCTGCACGATATCTACGGCACGCCGCCGGTTCTGTCGCGCAAGGAAGGCAAGTTCGAAATCGCCGGTCCGCGCGCTTTGCTCGATGCCATCTTTGCCGCCGGCCGCAAGGGGCTTTCCATGCAGCGCTACAAGGGGCTCGGCGAGATGAATGCCGAGCAGCTCTGGGAAACCACGCTTGATCCGAACGTGCGCTCTCTCTTGCAGGTCAAGGTTCTCGATGCGACCGATGCCGACGGAATGTTCGCCCGCCTGATGGGCGACGAGGTGGAACCACGCCGTGACTTCATCCAGGAGAATGCTCTGAGCGTCGCCAATCTCGATATCTGATCAAAAATTGTTTCACGTGAATCTTTCCTGTGGATTGATTCACGTGAAACATCCTTTGTGAACTTTTGATAAACCGGCGGTAAAGCCGGCTTCCTTGCAAACTGAAAAAGACTGCCCGAACAATGGCGCGGACCCGCACGGGCGGTTGCGGGAACCCTTCATCTCTTCCCGCATTGACGGGAAGGCTCGTTACCGCCGCGCAAAGCTCTGCTGCTTTTGGCGATATTGCACCGCACATGTATCCTGTTAGTTTACCTCCCCCATGCTAGATCTTGTTTGCGCCTGTTTCGGCGCAGGCACGTACATCGGACAAGAAAGGTGGCGCCTCGCATGTTCTACCAGCTTTATGAGTTGAACCACGCCGCGATGGCGCCCTTCCGCGCCTCGACCGAAGCCCTGCGGTTCCTCTACGACAACCCGCTCAATCCTTTTGCCAAGACCACGATGGGGCGCACTTATGCTGCGGGTCTCGAAGTCTTCGAGCGCATGACGCGCCGCTACGGGAAGCCGGAATTCGGCCTGCCCTTCACTACGGTCGATGGTGAGACCGTTGCCGTCACGGAAAAGGTCGTATGGGCAAAGCCGTTCTGCGATCTCCTGCATTTCGAACGCGCACTCCCGAAAGAGCGGCAGGCTGATCCAAAGATCCTCGTGGTTGCGCCGATGTCGGGCCATTATGCCACTCTGCTGCGCGGCACGGTGGAAGCGCTGATGCAGGGGGCCGACGTCTACATCACGGATTGGCAGGATGCACGCAATGTGCCCGTGACCGAAGGCCTCTTCGATCTGGACGACTATATCGACTACATCATCGAGATGTTGCATCATCTGGGACCGGACACCCATGTCGTGGGCGTGTGCCAGCCGTCAGTGCCGGTGCTTGCTGCGGCTGCGGTGATGGAAGCTGCCGGCGATCCGCTCGCCCCGGCCTCGATGACGCTGATGGGGGGGCCGATCGACACCCGCATCAACCCGACAGCTGTCAACCAGCTCGCCCAGGACCGTCCGCTGAAATGGTTCAAGGACAATGTCATCATGACAGTGCCCTGGCCGCAGGCCGGTTTCATGCGGCCGGTCTATCCGGGCTTCCTGCAGCTCTCGGGCTTTATGTCGATGAACCTTGATCGCCATGTGGTGGCGCACAAGGAATTCTTCCAGCACCTCGTGAAGAACGACGGGGAGTCGGCCGAAAAGCACCGTGACTTCTACGACGAATATCTGGCGGTCATGGATCTGACGGCGGAATTCTATCTGCAGACGGTCGATACCGTCTTCATCAAGCACTCGCTGCCAAAGGGCGAGATGATGCACCGGTCCGTCAAGGTTGATACCGCGGCCATCCGCAACGTCGCTCTTCTCACCATCGAAGGGGAGAATGACGATATTTCCGGCGTCGGCCAGACGAAGGCGGCGCAGACCATCTGCCCGAACATTCCAGACAGCCTGCGCGAGCATTACATGCAGCCGGATGTCGGCCATTACGGCGTGTTCAACGGCTCGCGCTTCCGCCGCGAAATCGCACCCCGCATCCTCGCCTTTGCGCGCACCCATTCCAAGACGGCCCGCAAGGCAGCGACCCCGCGTGTCATCAAGGGCGGCAAGAGCGCCTGATCTATCGGTTACATGTCGATTTCCTGAAATAATTTGAGGGCCTTTGCCGATTTGGCGAGGGCCCTTCTTGAAGGTGGTTGCAGCACTTACCAAATCGAAGTCAGACGGGCAGGCATGAGGCCGGTTCGTATGATAACGAGGACATGCATCCATGAACCAGCAAGCATTGATACGTCCCGAATGGACGCCGGCGACCATCGCCCTGATGGTGCTCGGCTTTGTGGTCTTCTGGCCGCTTGGCCTTGCCATGCTCGCCTATATCCTGTTCGGCGAACGCCTTCGCGATTTCAAGCGCGAGGCAAATGCGAGGGCCGATGGCTTCTTCTCCGGCCTGCGCCGGTCGGGTCGCCGGTCGCCCTTTGCGACCAACCCCTATTCGACCGGCAATGTCGCCTTCGACGAATGGCGCAAGGCAGAACTCGACCGCATGGAAGAGGAGCGCCGCCGCATGGACGAAATGCGTGAGGAATTCGATTCCTACCTGCGTGAACTGCGCCGCGCCAAGGATCAGGAAGAATTCGACCGTTTTATGCGCGAGCGTCGCGGTCGCGGGCAGGATACGCAGTATCCGACCGTCTGACCGGCGCTTGGCGGATGAAACAAAAGGACCGGCATCGAAAGGTGCCGGTTTTCTATTGCGCCGATGGACCCGCGCTCGCTAGAAAGACCGCATGTTCGCCCTGTTGAAGAAGCCCAGAAAGACACGGCCGCCGCCCAAGAAGACCGAGCGCCTCCTGCAGGTGGGCGAGCGCGAGATGCCGATCACCATTCGTGAACATCATCAGGCAAGCCGCATCACCCTGCGGATCGAGCCGGGTGGACGGGCGCTGCGCCTGACCGTGCCGACCGGGCTTGCCAAACGTGAGATAGACGCCTTTCTCCTGCGCTATGATGGCTGGCTGAAGGTGAAACTTGCCAAGTTTTCGCATGACTCCGGCCTGCGTCCCGGCGGGACGCTTTTTCTCCGCGGTGTTCCGCATCGTATTGTCCATACGGGGTCGTTGCGAGGTCTCACCGAACGGACGGAGGAAGACGGGGAGGCCGTCATCCGCGTCAGCGGACTGGAGGACCACTTGGGCCGCCGGCTATCAACTTTCTTGAAGAAGGAGGCGCGGGCGGATCTCGAAATCCTGGTGGCGCGCCATGCAGCGCTGGTTGGCAAGCCGGTGAAATCGCTGTCGATGAAGGATACCCGCAGCCGCTGGGGCTCCTGTTCCTGGGATGGAAACTTGAGCTTTTCCTGGCGTATCGTCATGGCACCGCCCCTGGTCATTGATTATCTGGCGGCCCATGAAGTGGCGCATCTGAAGGAAATGAACCACGGGCCAAAATTCTGGGCCTTGTGCGGCACCCTCTGCCCTAACATGGAGGAAGCCCGGCGCTGGCTGAAGCAGAACGGTTCGCAGCTCCATGCCATCGATTTCAGCTGAGACGACCATGAACCGCAAGACAGCAATTTGGCTCGACTTGGCGGGCAAAACATGCGACTCCGCCTGACCATGACACCAGATATCAAAATCTGCGGATTGAAGACGCCGGACGCTGTCGAGCTTGCGGTGGCGCGTGGCGCGACCCATGTCGGCTTTATCTTCTTCGAGAAGAGCCCAAGGCATATCGATCCGGTGAGCGCCGGGCTTCTGGCCGACCGGGTGAGGGGACGCGCAAAAATTGTCGCCGTCACCGTCAATGCCGATAATGAGGAACTGGATGAGATCGTCGCCGTGCTGAAGCCGGATATCCTCCAGCTGCACGGCGCTGAATCGGCAGAGCGCGTACTGACGGTGAAGGCCCTGTTCGGACTGCCTGTCATGAAGGCCTTTTCGGTGCGCACGGCCGATGACCTGCGCCGGATCGACGCCTATGAGGGCCTCGCCGATCGCTTCCTCTTCGATGCCAAGGCGCCGGAAGGCTCCGAACTTCCCGGCGGCAACGGCGTTTCCTTCGACTGGACGATCATGGACGCGCTTGACGACCAAGTCGATTACATGCTTTCCGGTGGCCTGAATAAGGATAACGTGGTTCAGGCGCTGACGGCGACACGGGCAAGCGGCATTGATTTGTCCTCGGGCGTGGAAAGCGCGCCGGGTATCAAGGACCTCGACAAGATGAACGCCTTCTTCGACAGGATCGATGCGTGGCGCGTCAGTGGATCAAAGGGAGTAGAGACGTGAACCAGGCTCTGAAACCGAATTCCTTCCGGGCTGGCCCCGATGAAGACGGCCGTTTCGGCATCTATGGCGGCCGCTTCGTGGCCGAAACCCTGATGCCGCTGATCCTCGACCTGCAGGAGGAGTGGAACAAGGCCAAGACCGATCCGGCCTTCCAGGCGGAGCTTGCGCATCTCGGCACCCATTATATCGGCCGCCCGAGCCCGATGTATTTTGCCGAGCGCCTGACGGCGGAACTCGGCGGCGCAAAGATCTATTTCAAGCGCGATGAACTGAACCACACGGGCAGCCACAAGATCAACAACTGTATCGGCCAGATCCTGCTGGCCAAGCGCATGGGCAAGACCCGCATCATCGCGGAAACCGGTGCCGGCCAGCATGGGGTGGCTTCGGCCACCGTTGCCGCCCGCTTCGGCCTGCCTTGCGTGGTCTACATGGGCGCGACCGATGTGGAGCGCCAGGCGCCGAACGTCTTCCGCATGAAGCTGCTGGGCGCCGAGGTGAAGCCTGTCACCTCCGGCCACGGCACGCTGAAGGATGCGATGAACGAGGCCCTGCGCGACTGGGTGACCAATGTCGACGATACCTATTACATCATCGGCACGGCCGCCGGCCCGCATCCCTATCCGGAAATGGTGCGCGAGTTCCAGTCGGTTATCGGCAAGGAAGCCCGCGAACAGATGATGGCTGCCGAAGGGCGCCTGCCGGATATGCTGGTGGCCGCCGTGGGTGGGGGCTCGAACGCCATCGGCCTCTTCCATCCCTTCCTCGATGACGAAAGCGTGTCCATTGTGGGCGTCGAAGCCGGCGGCAAGGGCCTGGACGGCGAAGAGCATTGCGCCTCGCTGACCGCTGGCCGTCCCGGCGTGCTGCATGGCAATCGCACCTATCTGCTGCAGGACGATGACGGGCAGATCAAGGAAGGCCATTCCATCTCCGCCGGTCTCGATTATCCCGGCATCGGGCCGGAACATTCCTGGCTGCGCGATACCGGCCGCGTCGAGTATGTGCCGATCAAGGATGACGAGGCGCTCGCCGCCTTCCAGATGCTGACGCGCACCGAGGGCATCATCCCGGCGCTTGAGCCCAGCCATGCGCTGGCCGAAGTCATCAAGCGCGCGCCGAAGATGGACAAGGACCAGATCATCCTGATGAACCTCTGTGGTCGCGGCGACAAGGACATCTTTACCGTCGGCAAGCTTTTGGGGATGGGTCTCTGATCATGACTGAACGCATGGATGCACGTTTTGCCGACCTGAAGGCTGAAGGCCGCCCGGCACTCATTACCTATTTCATGGGCGGCGATCCGGATTTCGAAACGTCGCTCGGCATCATGAAGGCGCTGCCGGAAGCCGGCGCCGATGTGATCGAACTCGGCATGCCGTTTTCCGATCCGATGGCCGATGGCCCGGCCATTCAGATGGCCGGTCATCGCGCACTGTCCGGCGGACAGACACTGTCCAAGACGCTTGATCTTGCGCGCGCTTTTCGTGAAGGCGACCAGAAGACCCCGATCGTGCTGATGGGCTATTACAACCCGATCTACTCGTTCGGCGTCGAGCGTTTTCTGGATGCAGCGCTCGAAGCTGGCATTGATGGTCTGATCGTGGTCGACCTGCCGCCGGAAATGGACGATGAACTGTGCATCCCGGCGCTTGCCAAGGGGATCAACTTCATCCGCCTGGCAACGCCGACGACCGATGAAAAGCGCCTGCCGAAGGTTCTGAAGAACACCTCCGGCTTCGTTTACTACGTCTCGATGAACGGCATTACCGGCTCGGCGCTTCCGGATCTGTCCAAGATCGCCGCTGCCGTCAACCGCATCAAGGCCCATACGGACCTGCCCGTCTGCGTCGGCTTTGGCGTCAAGACCGCCGATCATGCCCAGGCGATCGGCGCCGCGGCCGATGGCGTCGTGGTGGGGTCTGCTATCGTGGCGCAGGTGGCCGGCAGTCTCGATGCCGAAGGCCGTGCAACGAGCCACACCATTTCTGCAGTCTCGACGCTGGTGCGCGGTCTTGCCACCGGCGTCCGTTCGGCCCGCCTTGCGGCTGCGGAATAACGTTACCACATTGACGATGGTCAATCAGGAGTTTTGCCCGTGAACTGGATCACCAACTATGTGCGCCCGCGCATCAATTCCATGCTGGGTCGCCGGGAAGTGCCGGAGAACCTCTGGATCAAGTGCCCGGAAACCGGCGAAATGGTTTTTCACAAGGATCTTGAGGAGAACAAGTGGGTCATTCCCGCCTCCGGCTTCCACATGAAGATGCCGGCAAAGGCACGGCTTGCCGACCTGTTCGACGGCGGCGTTTATGAAAACCTGCCGCAGCCGAAGGTGGCGCAGGACCCGCTGAAGTTCCGCGATTCGAAGAAATACGCCGACCGCCTGAAGGACAGCCGCGTCAAGACCGAGCAGGAGGATACGATCCTTGCCGGCCTCGGCAAGGTCGAGGGCCTGACGCTGGTTGCCGTCGTGCATGAGTTCAACTTCATCGGCGGCTCGCTCGGCATGGCGGCCGGCGAGGCGATCGTCAAGGCTGCCGAACGGGCGCTTGCCGAACGCTGCCCGCTGGTCATCTTCCCGGCTTCGGGGGGTGCGCGCATGCAGGAAGGCATCCTTTCCCTAATGCAGTTGCCGCGCACGACGGTTGCGATCGACATGCTGAAGGAAGAAGGCCTTCCTTACATCGTGGTCCTCACCAATCCGACGACCGGTGGCGTGACCGCGTCCTATGCGATGCTGGGTGATGTTCACATTGCCGAGCCGGGCGCCGAAATCGGCTTTGCCGGCAAGCGCGTCATCGAGCAGACCCTGCGCGAAAAGCTGCCGGAAGGGTTCCAGACGGCGGAATATCTGCTGGAGCACGGCATGGTCGACATGGTGGTGAAGCGCCATGATATCGCCCACACGCTGGCCACGATCCTCAAGATCATGCTGAAGCAGCCGGCGGGCATTGCGGGCCATGACGCAGGGCAAAAGCTCGCACTCAGCGCCTGATTTTCCATGAACGCCTCGGGGACTGACATGAACGACGTGGCCCATAGCGAGGCGGAACAGGTTATCAACGACCTGATGAAACTGCACCCCAAGGGTTTCGACATGACCCTTGGGCGCATGCGCCGCCTGCTCGATGTTCTGGGCAATCCGCAACTGAAACTTCCGCCTATGATCCATGTCGCCGGCACCAACGGCAAGGGCTCGGTCTCCGCCTTCTGTCGCGCGCTTCTCGAAGCGGGCGGCTATGCGGTGCATGTCCACACCTCGCCACATCTGGTGCGTTGGCATGAACGTTACCGGATCGGTGCCAAGGGTGCCGCCGGGACGCTGGTTGCGGATGCAGATCTGGCCGATGCGCTGCGCCGCGTTGCCGAAGCCAATGCCGGCCAGGCGATCACGGTGTTCGAGATCCTGACGGCGGCCGGGTTCCTGCTGTTTTCCGAGCGGCCTGCCGATGCGGTGATCATCGAGGTCGGCATGGGTGGCCGCCTCGATTGCACCAATGTTGTCGATGATCCGGCCGTTTCGGTGATCATGCCGATATCTTTCGACCATCAGGCCTATCTGGGGGACCGGGTGGAACTGATCGCAGCCGAAAAGGCCGGTATCATCAAGAAGGGCCGCCCGGTGGTCATCGGGCACCAGGAATTCGAGGCCGCGCGCGAAACGCTGGCGGCGACCGCCGATCGTCTCGGCAGTCCGGCTGCCATTTACGGTCAGGACTTTTCGGCCCACGAAGAATTTGGCCGCATGGTCTACCAGGACGAGTTCGGTCTTGCCGACCTGCCTCTTCCCCGCCTGCCGGGTCGCCATCAGCTGGCCAATGCGGCAGCAGCCATCCGCGCCGTCAAGGCGGCGGGATTTGCGGTGACCGAGGCGATGATGGAAACGGCCATGACGTCGGTCGAATGGCCAGGACGTTTGCAGAAACTGACAGAAGGCGAGCTTCTGGCCTATGCGCCGGCGGGTTCCGAAATCTGGGTGGATGGAGGGCATAATCCCGGCGCCGGCGAAGTGATTGCCGAGGCCATGGCCTCTTTTGAGGAAAAGCAGGCGCGGCCGCTTTACCTCATTGTCGGCATGCTCAACACCAAGGACCCGATCGGCTATTTCCGTGCCTTTGCCGATATCGCCGAATATGCCTTCACGGTGCCGATCCGCGGCAGCGATGCCGGCCTGGACCCGGTGGCGCTGGCCGATTCGGCTTATGATGCGGGCCTTGTGGCGGAACCGTCGCTTGCGGTTGCCGATGCGCTGAAAGAAATCTCGGCGCGCCAGCTCGAAGGACAGCTGCCGCCACGCATCCTGATCGGCGGGTCGCTCTATCTTGCCGGAAATGTTCTCGCCGACAACGGAACACCTCCGAAGTAAGTCCGCCGATTAAATGACGCCCATAAAAAAAGCCCGGTCAGTGCCGGGCTTTTCTGTCGATTGGGAGGCGGTGCTTATACAGCGCCGGAAATCCATGAGGTCAGCGCAGTCTTGGGCGCGGCGCCGACCTTGATGTCTGCCACTTCGCCGCCCTTGAACATGGCAAGGGTCGGGATCGAACGAACGCCGAACTTGGCAGCCAGTTCCGGGTTTTCATCGATGTTCAGCTTGGCGATCTTGACCTTGCCGGCCATCTCGGTGGAAATTTCTTCGAGGCTCGGACCGATCATCTTGCAGGGGCCGCACCACTCAGCCCAGAAATCCACGACGACAGGCTCTGCGGAATCCAGAACTTCCGACTGGAAGTTCGCGTTGTCGACTTTCACGGTAGCCATGAGGCTCTCCTTCAACGATTTTCGTGTTGGCAAGAATGTGATGCGCCCGCGCGCCAAATTCAATGCTGCCTATCTCATTTTGTGGTGAGCTCGGCAAGGGAGCGGACCAGAAGCGCCGGTGGAAGTTGAATGACAGCGCCCGTTTCCGTGTAGACCAGCACGCAGGCAATCTCCCGATCCGGATAGAGCGGCTTCAGGATCTCCCGGTAGATGGCAAGCTGCGCCCGGTGGGCGAGCGGCACCTGCTCGGGTGATCTTGGGGCAAAGCGGTTCGTCTTATAGTCGAGAATGGTCACTGTGCCGTCGGACCCGACGCTTAGGCGGTCGACGCGGCCGGATACGGCGTGATTGCGGCCATTCAACTGCAGCGTACCCATGATCGAGACTTCCGGCTGGGCATGGGCCGTAAAGACGGATTGCAGGTCGGGGTGGCGCAGCACCCCCATGATGGCGGCTAGGAGCGCCTGCCTTTCGTGCTCCGGCCAGAAGCTTGCCGTGCGCGAAAGATAGCGGCGTGCCGCGTCTTCCTGCGCATTGAGAGGGAAGGTCGGCAACATCTGCAGCATGCGATGGGTCAGGCGACCTTTCTGCAGCGCGCGGCCTGCCGCTGCCTTTTCGCCAAACAGCGGCGAGACAAACGCGGCCTCGCCATCCTCCTCATCGATCATCACACCGGCGCCGGACGGGCTGAGCGGCCGGGGGAGGGGCTTGGACGGCGGCAGCTGGCGCGACAAGGCCTCGGGCAGGCTCTCCTCCCGTCTGTCGGCCATCGTCTCTTCGTGTCTGGCCAGCGGGCGAAGCGGGCCCACCGGTGCCCGCCACTGATGGCCTTCCCAGTCGCCGTCGGGGCCGGAAAAGCGTGCGGGCTTGCACCGATCGCCGTTGCTTGAGAGCGCGCGCGCCACCATGGCCTGCCAGCTTTCGTCGTTCTCCAGCTTGCCGCGATAGCCGCAGATGATCAGGCGGTCGGCAGCCCGTGTCATGCCGACATAGAGCAGGCGGCGATACTCTTCCTCGGCGGCGAGTTTGACCCGCTCGTCATCGGCGGATGTCAGCGCGTTCGAGAGGGTCTTGCCCGGCACCCACGCGGGCACATCGCGACCATCGATCTTCAGGAAGCGGAATTTCGGCACATGCGAGTGGATGAAGGCCTTCGAGCCACTATCGACCAGAAACACCACCGGCGCCTCCAGCCCCTTGGAGGCATGCACGGTCATGATGCGCACCTCGTCACGGCCGCTGTCCTGCTCGCGCTTGATGGTGGGCGATTCCAGCTCCAGGGTCGAAATGAAGCTCTGCAGGCCGGGCAGCGTCTTGTCCTCGTGGTCAAGCGCAAGGCTCAGGAACTCATCGAGAATATCCGCCGCCTCACTGCCAAGCCGGGCAAGGAAACGCTTGCGGCCGCTATCTGCCCCGAGAATCCGGGCAAAGAAGTCATGCACGCTGAAGCGCCCGGCCATCTCGACCATGCCGTTGAGGCGCGTCACGGTGGGCGCAAACCGGCTGTCGTCTTCCGCCGCCAGCGCCTGCATGTGTTGCCAGACGCTGGTGTTCTCGGGCCTCAGCGCCGCGAGGTGGAAAATATCGTCTTCCACGAGATCGAAGAGCGGGCTTTTCAGCACCGCGGCCAGCGACAGGTCATCGTGCGGCTGCAGCACGAAGCGGGCAAGCGCCATCAGATCCTGGACGGCGATATGATTGGTAAGCTTCAGGCGGTCGGCCCCGGCGACGGGGATTTCGCCACGCCGTTTCAGGGCGCGTGTCAGCGCATTGACGAAGGCGTCGCGCTTGCGCACCAGCACCAGGATATCGCCCGGGCGGATCGTGCGCTCATGGTCCTTCTCGATGATGGTCTGACGGCCAACCATCTCGCCGATCACGTGGGCCATGCGCGCCGCCAGAATAGCGGAAGGTGCCCGATCGGGCGTTGCGTCAAAGGGGGCTGTCCAGTCGTCCTCCATGTCCGAGACATCCGGCACGACGGTTTCCCAGAGATCCACGGCACCCGCATGGCCGATGCGATTTGACCGGTGAATGACCGGATCTCCGATGGCGCTCAAGCCCCTTGCATTGTCTTCGAGCGCAAATACCTGGTCGACGGCGCTCAGGACATCGGCGGTGGAGCGGAAGGAGAGGGGCAGCCGCACCGGATGGAAGGCCTGGCCGCTCAGGTCCACCCGTTTTTGGGTCTCGAAACGCTCCTGCGCAAACCGTTCGGGCCGCGCCCCCTGGAAAGAATAGATCGACTGCTTCTCGTCGCCGACGGCAAAGATGGTTCGCCGGGTTTCGCGCGCGCTCTGCCCGGAAAAGAAGTCTTCGGCCAGCGATTTGATCACCGCCCATTGCACCGGGCTCGTATCCTGCGCCTCGTCCACCAGAATGTGGTCGATGCCCTGATCAAGCTTGTAATGCACCCAGGCGCCGACCCCATCGCGTGTCAGAAGATCGGCGGTGCGGGCAATCAGGTCCTCGAAATCCAGAAGACTGCGGCGCCGCTTCAGTTCCTCGTAATCTTCGTTCAGCCGGTCGGCGAGCGTGAGCGCCGCACGCGTCGCCTCGAACATGCGCAGGGTGCGCAGTCGTTCGCGGGTATCGACCACATGCTGGCGTGCCGATGCCACGGCATCACCCAGCTGCGGTGCTGCCGTCAGCATGGCCTTTGCGATCAGCGAGCTGTCTGCCTTGGGTTTGCCGGCCTGCGTCAGGAACACCTGGTCGAGAAGTTTTGCCCGCGCAAGAGGATCCGCTTCGGCCACGGCCCGTTTCAGCATCAGGCCCGCATCACCCGCCTTTGCGCCGCCCTTTGTCTCGGCAAGCTCGAGATAAAGCCCTAGCAGCGGACCGGAAAGACCGGGAAGCGGCCAATAGGCCTCGACCAGCGTGGCTTCACTGTCATTCTTGCCGAGGTCAAACGCGTGGCGCAACAATGCGTCCGGGCCGCCATGCGCATCCGCTTCTGCGAGAAAGCGGCGGATCGCAGTGCGGTTCGCGATGATATCGGAGATGAGACCTTCGAGCCCCGTTTCATCCCCGAGATCGAGGACATGGGCAAAGGCTGCGGCGAGACCTGAATCGTCTTCCGCCGACGTTGCCGTCAACAGGGAACGGCGCGCTTCGGCGAGAAGCGCCGAGGCCGAGGCATCGTCCAGCACGGAAAAATGCCCGGCGACATTGGCTTCCAGCGGAAACTGGTGCAGCAGCGCCTCGCAGAAGGCATGGATGGTCTGGATCTTCAGGCCGCCCGGCGTCTCAAGCGCCTTGGCAAACAGGCGGCGAGCATTGGCGAGCTTGAAGGAATCCGGCTCATGACCCTCGATGCCGGCGATCCGTTCGGCCAGTTTCTCATCCGGCAGCACAGCCCATTCCGCCAGTCGCTGAAACACCCGGTTCGACATCTCCGATGCGGCTGCCTTGGTATAGGTGAGGCAGAGAATGGCCGAGGGGCGGCAGCCGGCAAGCAGAAGCCGGATCACCCGCTGGGTCAACACATGGGTTTTCCCCGAGCCGGCATTGGCCGAGACCCAGGCGGAACTGGCCGGATCGGAGGCAAGCGCCTGCTGGCGCGCCGTCCAGGTCAGCCACAGAGCCGGATCATCGCCCAACAGCGTGACGTCCGTCTGCTCATCTCGGCGTTCACTCATCGGCATCGCTTTCTTCGGCGTCGGCGGTGGACCATTCCGCCACGCGTGCCAGATGGTCGTATTCGCCGCCGAAATTGCTTTGCATGACGGGGATCAGCCGCGACGCAAAGCCGACATCGCCCTCGCGCAGACGGATGACAAAAGTGGTCAGTTGCGCAATCGAATCCTCAGCCAGGTCCAGCGCCGATTTCGGCTTGCTACGGGCGGTTTCGCGCCCGCCCTCGTTGTTGACGGTGTCGCACGTGAAACGTTCGCCGGGGCGAAGGCGCACATAAAGGAGATTGTCCGGTCTAACCGCACCGATACCCTTGAAGCCACCGGCCTGAAGTGCTGCGGCTTCAAGCGGCAATTGCGGATCAAGCAGCGCCCGGGCCTGCGCGACCGAGGGGCTAAGCCCGGTCTTGTAGTCGATGATATCGGCGGTGCCCGACCCCTTGATGTCGATGCGGTCGGCAATGCCGGTGAGCCTGATCCCCGCCTCCGGGATTTCATAGCCGGCGGGCAGTTCCGTATAGGTGCGGCGGATGTCGGGTGCGCGCTCAGCCTCCCAGCGCAGGAAGGCGCGGGCGACTTCGCGAAAACGCGGGCGCCACACCTGATCGATGTGGATCGGCAGCGCTTCGATGAGAAACTCCTCGTCGATCAGCCGGTTCATCATCTGAAGTGCTTCCGGCGAGCCCGGAACAGGGGCAACCCGCGTGTAGCGCTCGATGATGCGGTGATAGAGCGTGCCGCGCTCGGCAACCCCCGGATCCTCGTTGAACGGCGAAAGGGGATCAAGCTTCAGGATGCGGCGTGCATAGATCGAATAGGGGTCGCGGCGCAGCCGTCCGACTTCGCTGAAGGAATATTTCGTCGGCTGCAGTTCCGGCGGCGCCTTGGGTGCGGGCCGCCGCGCCAGCGGCTGGCGTTCGTCGGGACCGGCGCGGTCGAGAAGCTGCGCCCAGTTTCGATAGACATCGCCACGGGCGCGCAGATCTTTCGCCAGCGTCTCGCCGCAAAGCGCCAGAAGCCGCTGCAGCCAGCGCGAGGCAACGGTCGGAGCGCCGCCCTGGCGCAGCGCGCGCGTGTAGATCATGTGGCGTGTGCCGTTCGCCATCGCAAAGTCATGCGCCAGCTGGCCGATCCGCCGTTCCGGCGGCTCAAGCCCGATATCGGTCTTCATGGTGCGCGACAGGAAGGGGTTGTTGACCGACTGGCCGGGCCAGGAGCCTTCGTTCAAGCCGCCGAGAATGAGCGTATCCACTCGTTGCAGGCGCGCCTCGAGCGTGCCGAAGATGAAGATGCGCGGATGGCTGAGCGCCCGGGGCTTGACCGCCTCGCTGGTCAGAAGCGCTGCAATGATATCGATCCACTGCGGCCCGTCAGCCTCTATCTGGCCGTCCGTTTCGATGATCTCGGCAAGAAGTGCTGCAAGTCTCTCGCCGGCTTCGCCGGTCCAGAGTGCCCGAAGGTCACCTTCCGGGCCGGCGGCAATGGCCTCCAGAGCCCGTCCGGTCCGTTCCGCCCAATCGGAAAGCGGCAGGCGGGCGGTGAGGCTGCGGCCATCGGCGCGTCTGGCAACGAGGGCAGAGGCGAGCGGTTCGACCGCGACAGCGATGGTTTCGGCAAAAGCCTGGGCTTCCCCGGCAGCCTCCGGCGGCAGCGACAGCCGCCATTGCGGTGCATGTCGGTCGTCCGCCTGTTCGCGCAACCGCCGTTCGAGAAGCGGCGCAAGATTTGCGATATCGGGTTCGCCGAGGCCGCCGCGCAGGGCCAGAAGTTCCAGCGCTTCGCCAGCGCGTTTGCGCTGATCGGGGCCAAGACCGAAGGCCGCAAGCGGATGCTTCATGAGCGCGGTGATGGCCACGGGATCGCCCGGCCGCAGAATGGCTTCGAGCGTCAGCGCCAGAAGCGTGCCCTGCGGCGTGGCCGACAGCGGCGTGCCGGCGGTATCGTCGGCGGTGATGCCAAAGCGGGCAAGTTCGGCCGCAACGCGACGGGCAAGCGCGCGGTCCGGCGTGATAAGAGCCGCCTGTGATTCACCGCCATCGGCACCGGGCTTTTCCAGCGCCAGCCGCAGCGCAATCGCAATGGCTGCGGCCTCCTCGCGCTCATTGGCGGTTTCGATGAGGCTGATATCGGCAAAGGCTTCGCTGATTGCTGAAAGCGGGGTTTCCTGACGCCAATGGTTCCAGCGATCGGTAGCCTCGGCGGGTGCAAGCGCCTGTGAAAGAAGCCTTGCCCGAAGCGTCAGGTCATCCGGAGCGTGCCCAAGCGGCTCCACGTCGTCGCGACGGACATTGAGCTTTTGCAGAAGCCGATGGAGGCCGTATTGCGGATGACTGCGGCCTGAAGGGTCCGGGCGGGTGCCGGGCATCTGCTCGCCCAGCATCTGCCACTGGTCGTCCGGCATGAACAGATCGAGCCCCGGCAGAACAATGGCGCCGTTCGGCAGGTTAGCGATGGCGGCAATCAGATTGGCAGCGGCCGGAACCGAGCCGGTGGAGCCGGCGACGATCACCGGTCCGTCATGCTGGCGTTCGCCGATGCGGCGCGCCTCGCCATTCAGAATGGCTGCCTTGTGGCGGGCGGGGGAGGAGCGGCGCAGCTCTTCCAGCCGCGCGGGCCAGAAACTGCTGGCGATTTTCAAAAATTCCGCCGTCAGCTGCCACCAGAGCGAATGATCACCGGTATCCAGCCGCTCGAGATCCGACCAGTCGCGTTCTTCGGTTTCGATGGCGTCGATCAATTCGGCAAGCGCCCGGGCAAGCCAGATGGCATCTGCCGGACTTGCGGGCGCGACAAGCGGGGATTCCTGGTGAACGTCGAGAATGGCGCGGGGGAGGGCGTTGCGCCAGGCAAGGATCAGGCGGCCCAGCTCCAGCAGCCGGGCCGTGCTGGAGATCGGCATGGCCAGATCCATCTCCTCGGGCGCCACCAGATCGAAGAAGCCGGCATCGTCATCGGTTTCGCCCAAGGGCCGGATGAGCGGCAGGATGGCCGATCGGCCGCCCAGGAGATCGACGAATTCGGAGCGCAGCACGCGCGCGGCGCGGCGCGTCGGCACGTAGATGGTGACCTTGGAGAGAGACAGCGGGTCGTCCGGCGCATAGCGGAAGGAGGGAAGGAGCCGACCATCGCAAAGGCTTTCCGCCACCGTGCGCAGGAAGGGGACCGCCGCCGGCACCGTCAGGATGCGTTTTTGCCCGCGCGCGCTCATTCTCCGCCCGTTGGCGCTGCATTTTTCAGGAAGGCCTCGGCTTCCTCCAGCCCCTCCGGCGATCCGACCGTGATCCAGTCGCCGTGAAGATCTTTGCCGTAAAGGCGATTGCGGGCAATTGCCTTGTCGAAACAGAGGTTGAGGTTGAAGGCATCCTCGGGCGCATCGGCGAAGAAGGCGGTGTCGACGGCGAAGGCGCCGGCATAGACCACCGGATGGGTATCGCCCTCCCGGTAGCGCGTCAGGCTGCCTTGCACATCCTTATGAAAATCGCGCGTGCCGTTGTGGCCGATTGTCCGATCCATCGGCGCACAGAGCATCAGCATGTCCATCGTAGCCGGATCAAAGGCATTGACCAGACGGACGAGGTTGGACGCTTCATCGGCCGGTTCGTTGACCCAGAAGAGATCGGCATTCATCACCAGGACCGGCCCCGGCGGCAGAAGGGCCAAGCCCTTCACCAGTCCGCCGCCATTGTTCATCAGCCGCTGCCGTTCGTCGGAAACGAGGATATCGAGATCCTTGCGGGCAGCCAGATAGGCTTCCATCTGGTCGGCATGGTGATGGACGTTGATGGCGAGCCTTTTCACGCCGCACTCCACCAGAAGATCAAGCACGTAGTCCAGCATCGGGCGCCCGCCCACCGGCACAAGCGGTTTTGGCGTGAGGTCGGTCAAGGGACGAAGGCGGGTGCCGAGCCCTGCGGCCAACACCATGGCGTTCTCGATGATCATCCGGAACCTATGAGTGTCTGAAATCTATCCGAGCTTCTGCCATCCAATCGCGCAAGGGCGCAAGCACCGGATGTTGCAGGGCGGATGCGAGATAGGCAAGCGTGCGCGGCATGTGCTTCATGTATCCGGGCTTGCCATCGCGATCTTTCAGCCGCACCCAGAGGCCGGCAAGCTTGCAATTGCGTTGCGCCGCCATGATGGCGAAGGCTTCTCGAAAAGATTCTTCGTCAAATTTGCCGTGCTGGCGGCGAAGCGCAAGGTAATGCTGCAGAAGTTCGTCGCCAAGGGCTGGCGGAATGGTGACGCGCGCATCCTGCACCAGTGAGGCCACGTCATAGGCCGTCGGGCCGATCATGGCATCCTGGAAATCGATGAGGCCGACGCGCTGCAGGCCCTGCTCGGCCTCGCGCCAGATCAGGTTGGGCGAATGCATGTCGCGCAGCAGCAAGTGGTGTTCGCTGGTCTTGAGTTTTTCGATCAGGCCATCCCACACCGCACCATAGCTCAACCGTTCCGCCTCGCTGACGGTGCCGCCTTTGCGCTGCCACGGCAGATACCAGTCGAGGATCAGCCGTGTCTCGATCTTCATCGCGACGGGATCGAAATCCGGCACCCGGTGCGTATGGTCGGGCGTGACCGCAAGGTCCCGCTGCAGCGGGCTTTGATGGAGATGCGCAAGGCAGGCCACGCTCTCGCGGTAGCGCTGCGCAATGGGCGCACCGTCCGCATCCAGCACGCCATCAAATCCCAGATGCTCGATCAGCAGGAGACCGGCTGCATAATCGACCGCCAGGATTTGCGGCGCGGCAAGGCCGAGATGGCGCAGATATTCGGCAATTGCGACGAAGGGATAGGCGTCCTCGGCCAGATGCGCCACCTTCGGATAGGCCTTTCCATCCAGCACCGGCGGGCCTTCCGGACGAAGCGGCCAGTCCATCAGGATAATGAGCTTGCCGTCGCTGTCGGTAATCATTTCATAGGCGCGCAGCGACGCATCGCCGGTGAGGAAACGGCGGCGGGCCTCGCCATGGCCGTTGTCCCGCAGGAAGGCGCGGATGGCGAGCACGCGGCGGATGCGATCGAGCGCGGGCTTAGGCCCGTGGATTTCTGCCCGGCGGCTGTCGCCATCATGGACGAGGGTGAGGCGGATACGGCTTCCCGGCAGCTCCGCATCGGCCATTTCCGGCCATTCGACGAGGCAGATACCGTCGTTCAGCGCTTCATCGAAGCCGAGTTCGTCGAGTTCCGACCCGTCGGCCAGCCGGTAGAGATCGAAATGCGCGACAGGAATGCGCAGGTCATAGGCCTGCACCAGGGTGAAGGTCGGGCTTGGCACTTCCAGATCGTCATCGTCTGCCATGGCGCGCAGAAAGGCGCGCGCCAGCGTCGACTTGCCGGCGCCGAGATCGCCGGAGAGCGCCAGGCAATCGCCGGCCTTCAGCGCAAGAGCCAGGTCTTCCCCGAGACGGATCGTATCCGCCTCGCCTGAAAGCGCAAGCTGGAGAGGGGTTTCGTCGTTCATTCGGCGGCAATGGACCGGGCGTTGATGGCGCTCGGAATACGGCAGGTGACGGTTGTACCTTCGCCCGTGCGGCTGTCGATCTTCACGTCGCCATGATGCAGCGTCACGAAGCTTTCGACAATCGAAAGGCCAAGGCCCGCGCCGCTCTTCTTGCCACCCTTGCCGCTGGAGAAGCGGTCAAACACCGTCTTCAGCATGTCTTCGCTCATGCCGGGACCATGGTCGGCGACGGAGAAGAAGAAGTCGGACCCCTTGCGCCAGCTGCTCAGGGTGACCGTCGAGCCTTCCGGGGCAAAATTGGCAGCATTGGTGATCAGCTTGATCAGGATCTGCTTCAGCCGCTGCTGGTCTGCCACGATCGTGCCGAGGTTCTTGGCCGCGATGATTTCCAGCGTCACGGCATTTTCGTAAAGCCGGTCGGAGATCTGCATGGCCACGTCGTCCAACAGATCGTCGATGTCCATCTCGGTATAGTTCAGCTCCATGATACCGGCATCGACTGTTGCCAGATCGAGGATGTCGTTGACGATGGTCAGAAGAACCGCCGAGGAGGTGGAGATGTGGTCGACATACTCCGCCTGGCGCTCGTTGAGCGGCCCGATGCCCGGCGTCTTCAACAGGTCTGTGAAACCGATGATGTTGGTGAGCGGCGAGCGCAGTTCATAGGACACGTGCTGGACGAAATCATTCTTCAACTCGTCTGCCTTGCGCAGCGCTTCGTTCTTTTCCTTCAGCGCCCGCTCGGCGCGCGCACTGTCGGTCATGTTGACGAAGGTCAGCATGGTCTGGGCATTGGGCAGCGGAATGAGGGCGTAATCGAGCACGATGCCGGAGAACAGCTCGAACGTTCCCTGCAGCGAGGGGCGCTCGTCATCGAAATTGGTCAGCATCTGGCCAAACAGCCGCCAGCCGTCCGGCTTGTCATATTCCATGGCACAGGCCGCTTCGATCGCCTTGATATGGGTGTTTGGCTTGGTTTGCTCGTCGGTAATGCCCCAGATGGCGCGGAAGGCCGGGTTGGACAGGCGGATGCGTCCGTCCGGCCCGAAAACGGCAACGCCTTCGGCCAGATGGTCGATGGTTTCACCCTGCACCTTGACCAGCGTGTTGTAGCGGGTCTCCAGATCCACCTGCTCGGTGAGGTTCTCGAACACCCAGGTCACGCCGCCCTGCGGATGGGCGGTGGCGATCACCTGCAGCGTCTGCGCGTTGGGCAGGTGCCAGCGGTTTGTCTGGGTTTCGAGCGACCGGTAGACGGAGAGCACGCTTTCCTTCCAGTTGCGCCAGTTGAGCTGTTCAGGCAGCTTGTTCTGGCTGCGCAATCGGTCGAGCAGTTCATTGTGGTCCGGGCGGCTTTCGAGGAAGCCGAGATCGAGATCCCAAAGGCGGGCAAAGGCCTGGTTATAGAACTGCAGTCGCTGGTCGCGGTCGAATATGGCAACCGGCGTTGCAAGGTGATTGAGCGTCTCGGCATGGCTTTTCAGCGTGCGGCTGAGCTCGGCGCGGATCGCATCCGCTTCCGAGACGTCAATCGCCATGCCGGCGGATCCACCCTTGCCGACCACGTTCACCACGTCAAAGACGCTGCGATTGCCGCGCACCACGGTGGACACCCGCTCATGGAAGGGCGAGGTGGCGGTTGCCGTGGCGCGGATCTTTTCGCGCGCGATGGTGCCGAGAAATTCGCGGCCCTCCTCAAGAGCCTGCTCCGGGTTCGAGGCTTCCACAGCCTCGCCATAGGCATGATTGACCCAGGTGAGATTGCCGTCGTGATCGCGGTGCCACACCGGCTGCTCCAGCGCATCGAGAAGCGACTGGAACAGGCCCATGGAGGTGACAAGGCGCTCCCGCTCGATCTTCAACTCGGCAAGTTCGGCGCGAAGATTGTTCAGCGCAATGAAGCGGATGAAGGCCTTGCCGCCGGAGACGCGACCCTGCACTTCCAGAATTTCATCGCGCTGCGTCTCTACCACCATTTCGAAACTGCGGGCATGGCCGCGCAGCAATTCGATGGCGCGCTCAAGCTCTGCGGCCGAATGAGGCCGCATCCACTTGCCGAAGGCTAAGAATTCGCGGTCTTCCTGCGGTGCGCCGGTTTCCGCCGGCAGCTGGCCTAGGAATTCCGGGCGCGAAGGACCTGCTTCCCAGATGACGATCCGGCGGTTCTTGTCGGCAATCAGCGCCTCGTATTTCGAGATACGCTGGTTGGCCTCCGAGAGCGCGCTGCGCATGTCCTCGCTCTCGGCCTCGAGATTGCCGCGCTGGCGCACCAGCCAGATGGTGGAAAGAAGGGCAGCCGCAATCGCACCGATGGCCAGCGACGAAAAGATCACCTCGGAGGAGGTGAACAGCCGCGTGGCGCCATAGGCTGCGTCCTGTGCGAGAGCCGCCCCGGCAAAGCCGGACAGCGCCGTGCCCGCAAGGGCCGTCCGCACCAGAGGGTACAGCCGGTTCAAGCGAAAGCGCCCGGCTTTCGCCAGGCCCTCAGCCTTCAGAATCTGTGTGGATGCCGGTGCCTCGTCGCAACCAACATCCTTTGGAGCCCCCGCAAGAGGAGCTTTGAAATGTACCGCCATTCGGGTCTGTCTCCGTCCCATGTGCCGCATCGCCGACAAGACATCCCAGTCCGCGCGACACGAAACAGGCGCGCGAATCAAGTCTCACAACAATATCTGCTTCAGGAATCCGGGCAAAGGGTGGCGGCAAAAAAAGAAGCCGCGCATTTGTCAAGTGCGCGGCTACCATATCTTGTGGATATTTTAGTGAGAATTAGTACCTGTAGTGGTCTGCCTTGAACGGGCCCTGCTGGGAGACGCCGATATAGGCCGCCTGCTCGCTGGAGAGCTCGGTCAGCTTCACGCCGAGCTTTGCCAGATGCAGGCGCGCGACCTTCTCATCGAGATGCTTGGGCAGGATGTAGACGCCCGGCTTGTACTCGCCAGGCTTGGTGAACAGCTCGATCTGGCCGAGCACCTGGTTGGTAAACGAGGCCGACATGACGAACGACGGATGGCCGGTGGCGTTGCCGAGGTTCAGCAGGCGGCCTTCCGACAGGATGATCATGCGGTTGCCCTTCGGGAACTCGATCATGTCCACCTGCGGCTTGATGTTCGTCCACTTGAGGTTCTTCAGCGCGGCAACCTGGATCTCGTTGTCGAAGTGGCCGATATTGCCGACGATCGCCATGTCCTTCATCTCGCGCATATGCTCGATGCGGATGACGTCCTTGTTGCCGGTGGTGGTGATGAAGATATCGGCAGACGAGACGACGTCTTCGAGCTGCACCACTTCAAAACCGTCCATGGCGGCCTGCAGGGCGCAGATCGGATCGACTTCCGTCACCTTGACGCGGGCGCCAGCTCCGGCCAGCGAAGCGGCCGAACCCTTGCCCACGTCGCCGTAACCGCAGACGACGGCAACCTTGCCGGCCATCATCACGTCGGTGGCGCGACGGATGCCATCGACCAGCGATTCCTTGCAGCCGTACTTGTTGTCGAACTTCGACTTGGTGACGCTGTCGTTGACGTTGATGGCCGGGAAGGGCAGCAAGCCCTTCTTGGCAAGCTCATACAGGCGATGAACGCCTGTGGTGGTTTCTTCGGTAACGCCCTTGATCGCGTCGCGCTGCTTGGTGAACCAGCCCGGCGAAGCCTTCAGGCGCTTCTTGATCTGCGCGAACAGGATTTCTTCCTCTTCCGAGCCCGGAACAGACAGAACATCCTCGCCCGCTTCGGCGCGTGCGCCAAGCAGGATGTACATGGTGGCATCGCCGCCATCATCGAGGATCATGTTGGAGGTGCCGCCATCGGTCCACTGGAAGATGCGGTCGGTGTAATCCCAGTATTCGGTCAGGCTCTCGCCCTTGACGGCGAAAACCGGGATGCCGGCAGCCGCAATGGCAGCGGCGGCGTGATCCTGGGTGGAAAAAATGTTGCAGGAGGCCCAGCGCACGTCGGCGCCCAGAACCTTCAGCGTCTCGATCAGAACGGCGGTCTGGATCGTCATGTGCAGCGAGCCGGAAATGCGTGCGCCGGACAGAGGCTTGGATGTACCAAACTCCTCGCGGCAGGACATCAGGCCCGGCATTTCGGTTTCGGCAATGTCGAGTTCCTTGCGCCCGTAATCGGCAAGCGCGATGTCGGCGACGATGTAATCTTTCTCAATGCTCATGGTGGCTCTCCAGCTTTGCAGGGGCTACCGCTCATCGGCAAGCAGCAACACAGGTGCCGTCGCACAGGGCAACGACCTTGCCTGCCGTTTAGCAGGCTTCCCGAAAACTAGCAATAATGATATAAAGAAGTCTTTATATGATCGTTACATCTCTTCGCCAAATCGATCGGCGATGAGTTGCGTGAGCGCCTCAAGGGCTGCCTCGGCATCGGTGCCGGTGGCGCTCACTTCGATGGAACAGCCGGGGCTTGCGGCCAGCATCATCAGGCCCATGATGGAGGTGCCGCCGACGGTCATGCCGTCCTTGGAGACACTGACATCCGCGTCAAAACCCGTCACCATCTGCACGAATTTCGCCGAAGCGCGTGCGTGCAGGCCGCGTTTGTTGATGATCAGCAGTTCTCGGGTCAGGGCTTGCATCTGGGTGTTCATTTGCCGCTCAACACGCGGCTGGCAACGTTGATGTATTTGCGGCCAGCATCGGCTGCGTCAGCGAGAGCCTTTGCCATGTCGTTATCGGCGCGCACGCCGGCGAGCTTGATCAGCATCGGCAGGTTCACGCCCGCAATCACTTCGGTCTTGCCGCTGTTCATGACGGAGATCGACAGGTTGGAGGGCGTGCCGCCGAACATGTCGGTAAGGATGATGACGCCGTTGCCGCTATCGACCCCGCCAACCGCATCCACGATATCCTGTCGCCGCTGGTCCATATCGTCCTCTGGACCGATACAGACAGTCTCGATGTTTTTCTGAGGGCCCACGACATGCTCGAGGGCATGACGAAATTCCTCAGCCAGCTTGCCATGGGTGACAAGCACCAGTCCTATCATATTGAAATCACCCCCCAGTAGATGGATACGCGCGGTCGCTTTTTGCACTGCAACAGGACCAGTGGCGGTGGGAAGCCATCTTGTCCATGTAAAGTCGAAGTGCAAGCTAAAAATCGTCGAATGGCATGCATCAAAATGGATGCTCTCCTCGAAATTCCGGTCGAAGGGCGGCGATGACGGCCAGTGGATCGCGTGTGCCCTGCAGCAATCGGATCAACGGTAGGCTTCCCGCGGTTCCAAGATCAAGCCTTTCATCGTCGGGCGGCAGGCGTTGTGCTTTGTCCTCTTCCTCGACACGGACGGCAAGATGAAGGACAGCTTTGCCGATACTGGCGATGCTTGCAATGCCGCTGCCGCGGATCTCGATCAGGCCGGCAATGGAGGGCGGGCGTTGTGCAATCACTGCAGTGTCGCGAGCCTCGATGAAAACCTGATCGTCGGCAATAAGGGCTGCGAAGCACCCGGCGCGGCGCGCCTCTTTGAGACAGGCAAAGGCTAAGGTCGACTTGCCGATGCCGGAGGGACCGCAAAACACGATCCCCCGCGTTCCGAGCACGACGGCCGTGCCATGAAGGTTGATCCTGCCTTGGCTCACGCAGCCTCCCCGGCTGGAAGCGACAGGGTGAAGCGGGCTCCGGTCACGGATTTCCCATCGGAGAGATTTTCGGCTTTCAGCGTGCCGCCATGCGCTTCGGCAATCTGGCGGCTGATCGACAGGCCAAGGCCCGAATTCTGGCCAAAACTCTCGCCCTCCGGACGGTCGGTATAGAAGCGCTCAAAGATCCGGTCGATATCCTCGGCGCGGATGCCGGGGCCGTTATCGTCCACCTGCACCACGCAATTGTCGCGGTTCTTGAACAGCTTCACCGTAATGCGCCCCCCTTGGTCGGGCACGAAGGAACGGGCGTTTTCGATCAGGTTGGTGATGATCTGGCCAAGCCGCAGATCATGGCCGTGCACGCGGTAGCTGGTCTTGACGCCGGGCTTGTGATCCACCGAAAGCTCGATCTCGACCGGCTTGCGGCCGGTACGGATCTGGCGCGAGATCTCGACGAGATTGCTTGCCAGCATTTCCATGTCGACCGGTGCCGCATCGGAGCGGGCGAGTTCGGCATCCAGCCGCGACGCGTCGGAAATATCGGTGATCAACCGGTCGAGACGGCGCACGTCATGCAAAATGATGGCGGTGAGGCGCTGCTTGGAATCCTCGTTCTTCGCAAGCGGCAGAGTTTCTACCGCGCTGCGCAGCGAGGTGAGGGGGTTCTTCAGCTCGTGGCTCACATCGGCTGCAAAGCTTTCGATGGCGTCGATGCGGTCGTAGAGCGCGTTCGTCATGTCACGCAGGGCAATCGAAAGATTGCCGATTTCGTCCTGCCTTGCCGAAAAGTCTGGAATTTCCTCGCGCTGCTTGACCCCTCGGCGCACCCGGATGGCGGCGGCCGAAAGCCGGCGCAGCGGATTGGCGATGGTGGAGGAGAGCAAGAGCGACAGAAGAATGTTGACGAGGGTCGCCACGCCGAAGACGCGCATGATCGCCAGACGTTCCGCATGGACGATATTGTCGATGTCGCCCGCCTGGGTCGACAGCAGGAGCACGCCGAGCACTGCACGGAACCGCTGTACGGGAACCGCGACCGAAACGATGAGCTCGCCCTTGTCGGTCACACGCACCACGGCACCGCGTACGCCGGTCAGCGCATTCATCACCTCCGGATAGATCGAGCCGTCGCCGCCCGGTGCTTCCTTGTAGGCCGGTAGATTGCCCGGCTGCAGGATGCGGTTGATGATGCTGGCAAACCATTCATTCCAGGTGGTCGTCTCGTTTTCGACCGGCGGCAGGTCGTAGCGCAGCACTTGGCCGCGGGAATAGAGATGGCGCGAATCCAGCAGAAGATTGGCGTCTGCATCGAAAAGCCGGGCGCGCGTGCGGGTCGGCGAAATCAGCCGGCGCAGCACCGGCGCCACCCGCTCGGGATTGATTGGAAAGCCGAGATCCTCGTCATTCGGCACCGGCGTGATGCTCTGGCCGGCTTGCAGTTCCAGAAGCTTGCCGGGATCGATGGTGATCGAATTGGTATCGACCGAGGCGGAGGCCGAAATCGCGCCAGCAATGATTTCGCCCTGCGTCAGAAGACTTTCGACGCGGGCATCGATGAGGCCTTCGCGGAACTGGTTGAGATAGAGGATGCCCGCGACCAGAACCACGGTGGCTGCAATGTTGAAGAACAGGATGCGGCGCGTCAGGCTGGAAAACACCGCATTGCCGAATATCCGGCGAATGAGCGTGAAGGGATGCGACCATAGCCGCCGGGCGGGGCGGGAGGCTTTCACCTCCGTCCCGTCAGTCTCGGTGGAATGAATTGTCTGGTCGGCCACGCCATTCCCTTTCACGCGACCGCCGGCCGTCCGGGCGGTCGAAGTGCGTGCGCAATGTTTGCGGCGTCAGGCCGCTTCGCGGAACCTGTAGCCAACGCCGTAGAGCGTTTCGATCATATCGAAATCGCCGTCAACCATTTTGAACTTCTTGCGAAGGCGCTTGATGTGGCTGTCGATGGTGCGATCGTCCACATAGACCTGCTCGTCATAGGCGGCATCCATCAGGGCGTCGCGGCTTTTTACCACGCCCGGGCGCTGCGCCAGCGAATGCAGGATGAGGAATTCCGTCACCGTCAGCGTCACCGGCTCGCCCTTCCAGGTGCAGGTATGGCGCTCCTGGTCCATGGCAAGCTGTCCGCGCTCGAGCGTGCGGGCCGCCTGATCGGCAATGGCTTTTGGCGTGCCGGGCGCTGCCTGACCTTCACGGCTGGTGGCGCGGCGCAGGATCGCCTTGACGCGCTCGACGAGAAGACGCTGCGAAAACGGCTTGGTGATGAAATCGTCGGCACCCATTTTCAGGCCGAACAGCTCATCGATTTCCTCATCCTTGGAGGTGAGGAAAATTACCGGCATGTCCGATTTCTGGCGAAGCCGGCGCAGCAGCTCCATGCCATCCATGCGCGGCATCTTGATGTCGAAGATCGCCAGTTGCGGCGGGCGCGCAAGCAGTCCGTCGAGTGCAGACGCTCCGTCCGTATAGGTCTCGACGCGATATCCTTCCGCTTCCAGTGCAATGGACACTGACGTTAGAATATTGCGATCGTCGTCCACCAACGCGACTGTCTGCATTCTGTCTATCTCCGCCATTCTCAACGCATCTCCTGGATTGTGGCCCAGCCGGACGACTGCCCGGGTTTGCGTGTCTTGGGGATAAAGGTGGAACAAATTGTGGCAAAGATAAAGGGCCGTCTATTTTGGCGCGGCACTTGCGGGCCCGGAAGGCGGTGTCGGAATCGGGAGAATTGTTCTTCTCAAACCGATTTAAACAGAACGAAAAGTTTTTAAATCGATTAAATAATTGATTTTATTGGCCTAATTCCATTTTCTCTCTTGCTCTTTTAAAAATCGCTGGTTAGCGTTCCCTCATTACCAACGTCAGCTGAAGGGAAGCGCGACATGGAGGCACTCGGTGTTCACAATCCGTCGAATGGCATTGCAGCCATCGGTCTTGGCGGTGCGGCGCGCGTCAACTACAATCTGAACGAGAGCGAGCTGTATGAGGCGGCCCTGCGTGCAGGTGAGGCGGAGCTGACGATCGACGGCGCCCTGCGGGCCGTTACCGGCCAGCACACGGGCCGTTCGCCGAAGGACAAATTTGTCGTTCGCGATGAACACACCGATCCGAAAATCTGGTGGGACAACAACAAGCCGATGTCGCCGGAGCATTTCGAGATCCTGCGCCAGGACATGCTGGCGCATGCCGCCGGCCGCACACTCTATGTGCAGGACCTGATCGGCGGCGCCGATGCCGACAATGCACTGCCGACCCGCATGGTAACCGAACTTGCCTGGCATGCGCTGTTCATCCGCAACCTGCTGATTCGCCCGGATCGCGCGACGCTGACCTCCTTCCAGCAGAAGCTGACGATCATCAACCTGCCGAGCTTCCGTGCCGATCCGGCCCGCCACGGCTGCCGCACGGAAACGGTGATTGCCTGCGACCTGACGAACGGTCTGGTGCTGATCGGCGGCACGTCCTATGCCGGCGAGAACAAGAAATCGGTCTTCACGGTTCTCAACTATCTGCTGCCGGAAAAGGGCGTCATGCCCATGCACTGCTCGGCCAATGTCGGCCCGGACGGTGATTCGGCGGTGTTCTTCGGCCTGTCGGGCACCGGCAAGACGACGCTGTCTGCCGATCCGAACCGCACGCTGATCGGCGATGACGAGCATGGCTGGGGCGAAAACGGCATCTTCAACTTCGAAGGTGGCTGCTATGCCAAGGCGATCCGCCTGTCGGCCGAGGCCGAACCGGAAATCTATGCGGCCACGCGCCGTTTCGGCACCGTGCTCGAAAATGTCGTGATGGACGAAAACCGCGTGCCGGATTTCGACGATACCTCGCTCACGGAAAATACCCGCAGCGCCTATCCGCTGCACTTTATCCCGAACGCCTCGGCCACCGGTCTTGCGCCGCATCCGAAGACGATCATCATGCTGACGGCCGATGCGTTCGGCGTGATGCCGCCGATTGCCCGGCTGACACCGGAACAGGCCATGTACCACTTCCTTTCCGGCTACACCGCCAAGGTTGCCGGCACGGAAAAGGGCGTGACCGAACCGGAAGCGACCTTCTCGACCTGCTTTGGCGCTCCCTTCATGCCGCGCCACCCGACGGAATACGGCAATCTGCTGCGCGATCTGATTGCCAAGCATGAGGTTGATTGCTGGCTGGTCAACACCGGCTGGACCGGTGGCGCTTACGGCATTGGCCGGCGCATGCCGATCAAGGCGACGCGCGCGCTTCTGACGGCGGCGCTCACCGGCGAGTTGAAGAAGGTCGAGTTCCGCACCGACGAGAACTTTGGCTTTGCCGTTCCGGTTGCCGTTCCGGACGTCGATACCACCATCCTCGACCCGCGCTCCACCTGGGCCGATGGCGCCGCCTACGACGCCCAGGCGACCAAGCTCGTCAACATGTTCATTACGAACTTCACCAAGTTCGAGAACCACGTGGACAGCAAGGTGCGCGATGCAGCGCCGGGCGTGCTTGCCGCCGCCGAGTGAGGATTCACGTGGAACAATGAGCACCGCCGGTCCTTCAGGGGCCGGCGGTTTTCTTTTTGCGGGTTTTGTGAAATAGAGGGCGCCGGAGAAGAACCATGGCCAGCGATCCCCTTGTCATCAACAGCCGCATCACCATCGCCGGATGGGAGCTGACGGAACAGTTCGTTCTGGCGGGCGGCCCCGGCGGGCAGAACGTCAACAAGGTATCGACCGCCGTCCAGCTGTTCTTCAACCTGATGGGATCGCCGGCGCTCAGCGACCGGGTGAAGGCCAATGCGGCGCAGCTTGCCGGCCGGCGCCTGACCAAGGATGGCGTGCTGATCATCGAGGCCAACCGTTTTCGCAGCCAGGACCGCAACCGGGAAGACGCGCGCGAACGGCTGAAGGAACTGCTGCTCGACGCGGCCAAGCCGCCACCGCCGCCACGTCGCAAGACCAAGCCCACCAAGGGCTCGATTGAACGGCGGCTGAAGGAAAAATCCGGACGCTCGGAAGTCAAGAAGATGCGGGGTCGCCCCGGCGGCGATTGAGGGGGCACGGCATGGCAACGCTTCTCAATGGTATCCGGCACCTGCCGGAATTTCTTGATCGCGAGGCCCAGGTCCGGCTTGTCGAGACCGTTCGGGCCATCGTGGTGCAGGCCCCTCTTTATGTGCCCGTCCTGCCGCGGACGGGAAAACCCATGTCGGTACGCATGACCAATTGCGGATCCCTCGGCTGGGTCACAGACAAGGAACGCGGCTATCGCTACCAGCCGCATCATCCTGCAACGGGAGAAGCTTGGCCCGCCATTCCGGATGAACTTCTCGCGATCTGGGAGAGGCTTGCCGGCTATCCGAAGCCGCCGGAAGCCTGCCTCATCAATTTTTACGCGGATGATGCCCGCATGAGCCTGCACCAGGACCGTGACGAAGAGGCGTTGGATGCGCCCGTCCTGTCCCTGTCGCTCGGCAATACTTGCCTGTTTCGGGTCGGTGGGCTGGAGCGCACGGACAAGACCGGCTCTTTCCGGCTGCAAAGCGGCGACGCTGTCGTGCTGGGCGGGGAGGGGCGGCTGGCTTTTCACGGCGTCGACCGCATTTTTCCCGGCACCTCGACACTTCTGAAGAATGGCGGCCGCATCAATCTGACGCTGCGAAGGGTCAATCGATGACGATGGATTTTCATCGCCAGCGATAGATAGCCTACAGTTTACGCAGCGCCACCGTCTCGATGAAGTGGTTGCTGCCTTTGCGCAGGATGAGATCGGCCCGCGGGCGCGTCGGCAGGATGTTCTGGCGCAGATTCTTCAGGTTGATATTGCTCCAAAGCCCTTCAGCGATCGCGAGTGCCGCCGCCTCATCGATGGTCGCATAGCGGTTGAAGAAGGAATTGGGATCGCGGAATGCCGTTTCCCGCAGGCGCATGAAGCGCTCCACATACCAGTTGTGGATCTGGCCCTCGTCCGCGTCGATGTAGATCGAGAAATCGAAGAAATCCGAAACGATCGGCACGATGGTGCCATCGACGGGCAGCGTGCGCGATTGCAGCACGTTGATACCCTCGAAAATGAGGATATCCGGCCGGTCGACGATCGTATGCTCATCCGGCAGAACGTCATAGGTAAGGTGCGAATAGCGCGGCGCCATGACATTCGGCTTCCCGGCCTTGATGGCCGACAGAAAACGCAAGAGCGCGCCGATGTCGTAGCTTTCCGGAAACCCCTTGCGCTCCATCAGGTTTTCCCGGCGAAGGACCGCATTGGGGTAGAGAAACCCGTCGGTGGTGACGAGGTCGACCTTGGGACTTGAGGGCCAGCGCGCCAGAAGCTCCTTCAGGATACGGGCCGTGGTGGATTTGCCGACCGCAACCGAACCGGCAATGCCGATGACGAAGGGCGTCTTGACCTGGTCCGAAAGGCTTAAGAACCGGTTGCGCTGCTGGAACAGCAGTTGCGAGGCTTCCACATGGGCCGACAGAAGGCGCGACAGCGACAGATAGATGCGCCGCACCTCATCCAGATCGATCGGATCATCCAGCGAGCGCAGGCGCTTCACTTCGTCGGCTGTCAGGGTGAGCGGCGTATCGGCCCGAAAATGCGACCATTCCTCCGAGGTAAACAGGAAGAACGGTGAATAATTGCTGGCAGCAGACGGCTTTGGCGGAATATCGGGTTCAACGCTTTGGCTGGCGATCGTCATGGGGATTGTCGGCTCGCCTTTTCCTGAAGGCCCGACTGGGCCGTGCGGCGTTGAAGTTCGTCCAGCACATCCTGCAACGGAATACCGGCAATCTTCAATACGACCATCAGATGATAAAGCAGGTCCGCCGATTCGGCGGTCAGGTTCTGCCTATCGTTGAGGATGGCGGCGATCACGGTTTCCACCGCCTCTTCGCCCAGCTTCTTGGCGGCCTTTTCCTGGCCCGCGGACACAAGCTTTGCCGTCCAGGAGCTTTGCGGGTCGGCCTTGGCGCGCTCGGAGACAATCGCCTCCAGATCGGTGAGGGAAAACTGTGTCATCGTGTCTCCTCAGTCGAGCCGCATCGCAATGCCATGGTCAGCCATGTAGCGCTTGGCCTCACCGATGGAATAGGTGCCGAAGTGGAAGATGGAAGCGGCAAGCACCGCCGTCGCGTGACCTTCCTTCACGCCGGCCACCAGATCGTCCAGATTGCCGACGCCGCCGGAGGCAATCACCGGCACGCGCACCGCATCGGCAATCGCCCGCGTCAGCTCCAGATCGTAGCCGACCTTGGTGCCGTCACGGTCCATGGAGGTAACGAGCAATTCGCCGGCGCCGCGCTCCACCATGCGGACGGCAAATTCCACCGCATCGATACCCGTCGCGTTGCGTCCGCCATGGGTGTAGATTTCCCAGGCGCTCTGATTGTCCGAGCCGACGCCCTGGCTTCTGCGCCGCTTGGCATCGATCGAGACGACGATGCACTGGTTGCCGAATTTATCGGCGGCTTCCGCCACAAAATCCGGATTGTTGACGGCCGCCGAATTGATCGACACCTTGTCGGCCCCGGCAAGCAGCAGCTTTCGGATGTCAGAGACGGCGCGCACGCCACCGCCGACCGTCAGCGGCATGAAGCAGTGCTCCGCCGTCTCAGCCACCACCTCGAAGATGGTATCGCGATTGTCAGAGGATGCGGTGATGTCGAGGAAGCAAAGCTCGTCGGCGCCGGCCGCATCATAGGCCTTGGCCGCCTCCACCGGATCGCCGGCATCGATGAGGTCAACGAAATTGACGCCCTTCACCACGCGGCCGTCCTTCACGTCGAGGCAGGGGATAACGCGGGCTTTAAGGGTCATGCACGGCCTCCCTTGGCAGCACGAATAAGCGCCAGTGCTTCTGCTGGATCGATGCGGCCATCGTAGAGCGCGCGGCCGGAAATGGCGCCTTCGAGATTTTTCGCATCGGGTTCCAGCATGCGGCGGATGTCGTCGATGGAGGCAAGGCCACCGGAGGCAATCACCGGGATCGAGGTGCTGTTGGCAAGTTCCAGCGTGGATGCCCAGTTGATTCCGGCCAGAATGCCGTCGCGGTCGATATCGGTGTATATGATGGCTGCAACGCCGGCGCCCTCGAACTTTTGCGCCAGCTCCACGATGCCGAGTTCGGAGGCTTCCGCCCAGCCTTCCACCGCCACCTTGCCGCCCTTGGCATCGATGCCGACAGCAATCTGGCCGGGGAATTTTTTGCAGGCCTCGATGACCAGCGCCGGATCGCGCACGGCAACGGTGCCGAGAATGACGCGGGCCAGACCGCGCGAAAGCCAGGCCTCGATATGATCGAGTGTGCGGATACCGCCGCCGAGCTGAACCGGGTTTTTCGTCGCCTTCAAAATGGCATCGATGGCAAAGCCATTGCGGCTTTCGCCGGCAAAGGCGCCGTCGAGATCCACCACATGAAGCCACTCGAACCCCTGGTCTTCGAAGGCTTTCGCCTGGGCGGCGGGATCAGGATTGTAGACGGTCGCCTGGTCCATGTCGCCAAGCTTCAGGCGAACGCACTGGCCGTCTTTCAGGTCGATGGCGGGAAAGAGGATCATGTCAGGGCTTCCAGCGCAGGAAATTGGAGATGAGGGCAAGGCCGAGCGTCTGGCTCTTTTCCGGATGGAATTGCGCGCCCGCGGTATTTTCATGGGCGACAAACGCCGTCATCGGCCCGCCGTAATCGGTGGTCGCCACGATATCGTCAGGGTTTTCTGCCGCCAAGTGATAGGAATGCACGAAATAGGCATGCAAGCCGTCCGGGCCGGTCGGGATGCCCTCGAAGAGGGCGTGCGGGCGGTGAAGCGTCAGCGTGTTCCAGCCGATTTGCGGGATCTTGAGCGTCGGGTCGGACGGCGTCATTTCCTTGACGTCGCCGCGGATCCAGCCAAAACCTTTCGTCACGTCCTTTTCCAGACCCCGCGAGGACATCAGCTGCATGCCGACGCAGATGCCGAGAAAGGGACGGCCTTTTGTCTTGACCGTATCGAACAGGGCCTCTTCCATTCCCTCGACCGCGGAAAGGCCACGACGGCAATCGGCATAAGCGCCGACGCCGGGCAGAACGACGCGATCGGCTGCTGCCACGATGTCAGGGCTATCGGTCAGCTCGATTGTCGCATCAAGGCCAGCTTCCCGCGCGGCCCGCTCAAAGGCCTTGGTGGCGGAGCGAAGATTGCCCGATCCGTAGTCGATGATTGCAACGCGCATCAGCGTCCCTTCCCCATATCGAAAAGCCCAAGCGCCGGGCCGCCGTAAGCGGGGCCATCGTGGCGCGGGGAGATTTTGGTCCAGTGGGCTGCCGGAACCGCAAATTTTTCCGGCTCTGGCAGGCTGGCAAAAAACATCGCCTCGGCGGTGGCAAGGTCCGGCGCTAGCAGCACCGCTTCTTCGCGCCAGCCGCGCCGCATCAGGCTTTTCACCTGCAAATGGCGTGCCTCAAGCCCGATCAGAAGACCGAGCGCCAGGCTGGACAGCGTTCCCGCCCAGAAAAACCCCGGCTGGTCAGCAAGCCATCCGGCTAGCAGCTGTATCCCGAGGGCGGCAAAGCCGCTCCACCAGCAGCGGTGCAGCAAAAGCCAGGGGCTTGGAAACAGGAGTGCCAGCAGCGACATCCTGTCCGCGATGAAGCGCGTGGTGCGATGATCGCGCAGAGGACCGCCCGGTGGCGTCAGGATGATATAGCGTTTCAAAGGTCCTCCTGACGGGCGTCAGACCAGCGTGCCCTTGGTGGATGGCACCCGTCCCGCCTGGCGCGGATCGATTTCGGTTGCCTGGCGCAACACCCGCGCCACGGCCTTGAAGCAGGTTTCGGCGATGTGGTGGTTGTTGGCGCCGTAATGGTTCATCACATGCAGCGTAATGCCGGCATTCTGGGCAAGGGCCTGGAAGAATTCACGCACCAGTTCGGTATCGAATGTGCCGATCTTCGGCGCGCTGAAGGTGACGTTCCAGACAAGGAAGGGCCGGCCGGAAAGATCGACGGCCGCCTTGGTCATGGTTTCGTCCATGGCAAGGTCGATCGAGGCATAGCGGGTGATGCCGCGCCGGTCGCCGAGCGCCTTGGAAATCGCTTGGCCGATGGCAATGCCGGTATCTTCCACCGAATGGTGATCATCGATGTGCAGGTCGCCGCTGCAATCGATGTCCATGTCGATCAGCGAATGGCGCGACAGCTGGTCGAGCATGTGGTCGAAGAAGCCGATGCCGGTCTTGATGGACGACTTGCCGGTGCCGTCGAGATCGACGGTCACGGAGATGGCGGTCTCGTTGGTCTTGCGCGAGATGGTGGCGCGGCGTTCGGTCATCATAGTCACCGGATCTGTCAGGCTTTTCATCGTTTGGCCTCATTATCAGCCGCAAAGCTGCGGTGCAAACGAATAGAGGGCAGGTGTGTTGCCTGGTCGTCGGTCCGATTTGCAATCGCCGTTCCACCACTTACATGTGAGCCAACAGCCGGAATGGACCGGCGACAGGAAGCCCGGGTGACGGGCACAGGTGAAACATATGACGACAATCATTACCGTGCGGAAAGGCGGAAAGGTCATCATGGCCGGCGATGGCCAGGTCAGCCTCGGCCAGACCGTGATGAAGGGCAATGCGCGCAAGGTGCGCCGCATCGGCAAGGGCGAAGTGATCGCAGGCTTTGCCGGCGCCACCGCCGATGCGTTTACGCTGCTCGACCGGCTGGAAAAGAAGCTGGAACAGTATCCCGGCCAGCTGATGCGGGCCGCCGTCGAACTTGCCAAGGACTGGCGGACCGACAAGTACCTGCGCAATCTCGAAGCCATGATGCTGGTGGCCGACAAGACGGTGACGCTGGCCGTGACCGGCAATGGCGATGTGCTGGAACCCGAACACGGCACGATCGCCATCGGTTCGGGCGGCAATTTTGCCTATGCGGCGGCGCGCGCCATGATGGATTCGGACAAGGATGCCGAACAGATTGCCCGCACCGCGCTCGATATCGCCGCCGATATCTGCGTCTATACCAACCACAATCTGGTGGTCGAATCGCTGGACGCTGCGTGAGCGTCCGGCACTCCCGCTAACGACTGCTGATCATGGGTCCCTGCGGCCGGGCTGAACGACGAAGCCGGCCGGGCAGGGATGCCGCAAGAGGAAGATATGACCACATTTTCTCCCCGCGAAATCGTCTCCGAACTGGACCGCTACATCATTGGCCAGCATGAGGCGAAACGTGCCGTCGCAATTGCGCTTCGAAACCGCTGGCGCCGCCAGCAACTCGACGAGAGCCTGCGCGACGAGGTGATGCCGAAGAACATCCTGATGATCGGGCCGACCGGCGTCGGCAAGACCGAAATCTCCCGCCGCCTCGCCAAGCTTGCTGGTGCCCCCTTCATCAAGGTGGAAGCCACCAAGTTCACCGAGGTCGGTTATGTCGGCCGCGATGTCGAGCAGATCATCCGCGATCTGGTCGAGATCGGCATCGGACTGGTGCGCGACAAGAAGCGCGCGGAAGTTCAGGCCAAGGCGCATCAGAGCGCCGAAGAGCGCGTGCTCGATGCGCTGGTCGGCACGACGGCCTCGCCTGCCACACGCGAAACCTTCCGGAAAAAGCTGCGCGCCGGCGAACTGGACGACAAGGAAATCGACATCGAAGTGGCCGATACGGGGACCGGCATGCCCGGTTTCGAGGTGCCCGGCATGCCCGGCGCCAATATCGGCGTGCTCAACCTGTCGGAAATGTTCGGAAAGGCCATGGGCGGCCGCACCAAGAAGGTGCGCACCACCGTGCAGAAGTCCTATGGAGACCTTATCCGTGACGAGAGCGACAAGCTGATCGACAACGAGGTCATCCAGCGCGAAGCGGTCCGCTCGGTTGAAAACGACGGCATCGTCTTCCTGGACGAGATCGACAAGATCGCCGCCCGCGATGGCGGCATGGGAGCGGGCGTCTCGCGCGAAGGCGTTCAGCGCGACCTGCTGCCGCTGGTCGAAGGCACGACCGTGTCGACGAAATATGGACCGGTCAAGACCGACCATATCCTTTTCATTGCCTCGGGCGCCTTCCATGTCTCCAAGCCGTCCGATCTCCTGCCCGAACTTCAGGGTCGCCTGCCGATCCGGGTGGAGCTGAAGGCTCTCACCAAGGAGGATTTCCGCCGGATCCTGACGGAAACCGAGGCAAGCCTCATCCGCCAGTACCGGGCGCTGATGGAGACCGAGCAGCTGTCGCTGGATTTCACCGAGGATGCCATCGATGCGCTGGCCGATGTCGCCGTCCATCTCAACGCGTCGGTCGAGAATATCGGCGCGCGCCGTCTGCAGACGGTGATGGAACGGGTGCTGGACGAGATCTCGTTCAACGCGCCGGATCGTCCAGGCTCCGCCGTGACCATTGATTCGGGCTATGTGAAGCAGCATGTCGGCGATATCGCTGCCGATACGGATCTGTCGCGCTACATCCTGTAAAGCGTGGCAAGGGCGCAACGGCTGGTCGCCGTGCGCGCCTCATGACGGGAAATTGACGGGGCGCGGGCTCGACTCCGCGCCTCCTTTTTCAGTAATGCATCACGCACGTGAGCACGCTGCAATTTGCATGTCTGATTCGTCTTCAATGTGATTCGCCGGAAATTGCAGGGCCATCCGGCCCAGCTCGTCACGACTTCCTGGGATGCCGAAATCTTGCGACGTATCTTGCTGGCCTTGCTGATGATCTTTTCCTGGAGCGCCTCCCATGCGCTCGCCGGCAGCCTTAACCTGGTGCCGCCGGGAAATCGCAACGTGCAGCAGCCAAAGGTGCCCGGAGCTTCCGTTCGCCGCACCACCGCCGGCCGCAGCACCTTCGACGAGAAGTACGACAAGATCCGCGATCTTCTCGCAAACGACAAGTCGCTGATCGCCAAGATCAAGCAGACCTCGCGCCAGTACGACATCGACCCGATCCATATCATCGGCGCGATCGTCGGCGAACATACCTATAATGTCGATGCCTATGACCGGCTGCAGTCCTATTACGTGAAGGCCGCCGCCTATGCCGGTGATCGGTTCCGCTTCGGCTATAAGGACGAGACGATCGGCGCCTTCGTGCAGCGGTCGCAGTTTTCGAAATGCGATGATTTCAACGATTCCTATCGCCTCTGGTCCTGCCGCGAGGGTGTGTGGGAGCGTGTCTTCCGGGGCAAGACGGTCGAGGGCGTATCCTACCCCGACAACCGATTCAGCGCGGTGTTCTTCCAGCCCTTCTTTGCCGGCCAGACCTTTGGGCTTGGCCAGATCAACCCGCTGACGGCGCTGATGCAGTCCGACATGGTGGCCCGTCGCTCCGGCTATCCCAAGCTCGATGCTGCAAATGCAGCCGATGTCTACAAGGCCATCATGGATCCGGACCAGTCGCTTGCCTATATGGCCGCCACCATCCGCCGCGCCATCGATGACTACGCACAGATTGCCGGCATGGATATTTCCCGCAATCCCGGCATTACCGCCACGCTTTATAATGTCGGCAATTCGGCCGATCGCGCCGCAGCGCTTGCCGCGCGCAACCGCAATGGCGGCTTCTCCTGGCCGGAGGAGAATTATTACGGCTGGCTGGTGAACGACAAGCTCGACGAATTGAAATCGCTGCTGTGAGTTCTGATATAGGTTCTTCGAGCACACGCTTCAGGAGAACCGGTCATGGACATGCGTCCCGAGCCTTTCGAGCCACCGGCACCGGTTCCCCGGACGGTTCCGCCCGGCCGGCTTGAGATCATCCGCACGGTCTTGCGCAATCCGCTCGAGCTTTGGGGGGAGCCGTCCTATACGCTGCCGTGGATCGAGACGAAATTCTTTGCCGAGCGCACGCTGATCGTCAATGATCCGGGCCTTATCCGGCATGTGCTGGTGGATAATGTCGCCAATTACGAGATGTCGGAAATCCGCCAGCTCATCTTGCGCCCCATCCTGCGCGACGGGCTTTTGACAGCGGAAGGCCCTGTCTGGAAGCGCTCGCGCAAAGCCATGGCGCCGGTCTTTACCCCGCGTCACGCGAAAGGTTTTGCCGGCAAGATGCTGGCGCAATCGCAAGCCTATATCGAAAAATATGCCGACATCGGCCCCGGCGGCCGCATCGAGGACATTTCCGTCGACATGACGGAGATCGCCTTTGCGATTCTCTCCGAAACGCTGTTCTCCGGAGATATCGTCACGCAGAGCGAAAAGTTTTCCGACGATGTCGACAGCCTGCTGCACCGCATGGGGCGCGTCGATCCGATGGATCTTTTGCGCGCGCCGCCCTGGGTGCCGCGTCTGACGCGCATCGGCGGCGCCAAGGTGTTGGGAAAATTCCGCGAAATCGTGCGGCTCACCATGGAAAAGCGCAAGGCGATGATGCGGGCCGACCGTGCCTCAACGCCCGACGACTTTCTGACGCTGCTTCTCGATCTTGCCGGCCCCGACGGGCTGACGCTGGATGAGATCGAGGACAATATCCTCACCTTCATCGGTGCCGGTCACGAGACGACGGCTCGTGCCCTTGCCTGGACGCTCTACTGCGTCTCCCATTCGCCGCAGGTGCGCGGCCAGATGGAGGAAGAGATCGACCGAGTGATGGCATCGGGGGCCGAACCGGTCGAGTGGCCTGACCTGATGCCGCATGTGCGCGCAGCCTTCGAGGAAGGCATGCGGCTTTATCCGCCGGCGCCTTCCATCAATCGCGCTGCCATTGCCGATGATCGCTGGACCAGCGCCGAGGGAAACACCGTCGAGATTGCCGCCGGCACCACGGTTCTCATCATGCCCTGGACGTTGCACCGCCATGCGCTCTACTGGGACAAGCCCCGCGCCTTCATGCCGGAGCGCTTTCTGCCGGAAAACCGCGGCAAGATCCAACGCTTCCAGTACCTGCCGTTCGGGGCCGGGCCGCGGGTCTGCATCGGAGCGACATTTGCCATGCAGGAGGCGGTAATCGCACTGGCCGTGCTGATGGCCCGATACCGGTTCGACGCCGTGCCTGGGGCAATACCCTGGCCGGTGCAGAAGCTCACCACCCAGCCGCAAAACGGTCTGCCGATGCGTGTCAGCCCGCGCTGAGCCGGGTGCGGGATACCGAGGCCGCGGCCATCGTCCGCCTATCGCAGCCGCGCGCCGTGCGTGCGCAGCAAGGGCTGACGTGGTCCGTCGGCTGCCTCAATGCAACCAATGCCCGATTGACTAAGCGGTCTGCCCGCGCAAAAACCACAGCGGACAGCAAAGAGGGAGCATCTGGATGAACCGAATCGAGCGACATGGCCTGGCCATTGACGAGGCACTGCATGCCTTTTTGGTCAATGAGGCGCTTCCCGGCAGCGGCATCGATGTCGAGCACTTCTTCGCCGGCTTTTCGCGCATCGTGCATGAGCTTGCTCCGAAAAACCGCGCCCTGTTGAAGACGCGCTATACGCTGCAGGAAAAGCTCGACGAGTGGTATCGCAAGAACGGCGCGCCTGGTGATTCTGCGGTTTACGAAGCCTTCCTGCGCGAGATCGGCTACCTGCTGCCGGAAGGGCCGGACTTCAAGGTCGAGACGGCCAATGTGGACCCGGAAATCGCCGAAATCGCTGGCCCGCAGCTGGTGGTGCCCGTCATGAACGCCCGTTATGCGCTGAATGCCGCCAATGCCCGCTGGGGCTCGCTCTATGATGCGCTTTACGGCACGGACGCGATTGCCGAGACGGACGGTGCCGAAAAGGGCTCGTCCTACAATCCGGTGCGGGGCGCCAGGGTGATTGCCTGGGCGCGCCGTTTTCTCGATGAATCAGTTCCGCTCGCCGATGCCTCGTGGGCGAATGTGACGGGACTTTCGGTCGCGGATGGCACGCTGTCCGTTTCCGTCGGGGAGAAGGCCGTATCGCTGTCCGATCCCGCACAATTTGCCGGATACCGTGGCGAGGCTTTGAAGCCCACCCATCTTCTCTTCGTGCGCAACCGGCTGCATATCGAAATCCGCATCGACGCCACGACGGCCATCGGCAAGGACGATCCGGCGCATATTTCCGATGTCTGGCTCGAATCGGCCATCACCACCATCATGGACTGCGAGGATTCGGTCGCCGCCGTCGATGCCGCCGACAAGGTTGTGGTCTATCGCAACTGGCTTGGCCTGATGAAGGGTGACCTTTCCGAAGAGGTGTCGAAGGGCGCGCGCACCTTTACCCGCCGCCTCAATCCGGACGTGACCTATACGGCGCCGGATGGCACGTCCTTTGATGTACATGCCCGCTCGCTGATGCTGGTGCGCAATGTCGGCCACCTGATGACCAATCCGGCCATTCTCGATACGGAGGGCCACGAGGTGCCGGAAGGCATCATGGATGCGGTGGTGACGGGCCTGATTGCCCTTTACGACATCGGCCCTAGCGGCCGTCTGCAGAATTCGCGCCTTGGCTCCATGTATGTGGTGAAGCCGAAGATGCACGGGCCCGACGAAGTGGCCTTTGCCTGCGAGATTTTCGCGCGCGTCGAGGACTTGCTCGGCATGGCGCGCAACACCATCAAGATGGGGATCATGGACGAGGAGCGCCGCACGACGGTCAACCTCAAGGAATGCATTCGCGCCGCCCGCGAACGGGTCGTGTTCATCAATACCGGCTTCCTCGACCGCACCGGCGACGAGATCCACAGCTCGATGGAAGCCGGCCCGATGATCCGCAAGGGCGACATGAAGCAGGCGCCCTGGATTGCCGCCTATGAGAACTGGAATGTCGATATCGGCCTTGCCTGCGGCCTCTCCGGGCACGCGCAGATCGGCAAGGGCATGTGGGCAATGCCCGACCTGATGGCGGCGATGCTCGAGCAGAAGATCGCCCATCCGAAGGCCGGCGCCAACACGGCCTGGGTTCCCTCGCCGACGGCAGCCACGCTGCATGCCACGCATTATCACACGGTGAATGTCGCCGAGGTTCAGGCGGGGCTTGCCGCGCGGACCCGGGCAAAACTGTCGGATATCCTGTCCGTTCCCGTCACCTCGCGCCCCAACTGGACGCCGGAGGAGGTGCAGCGCGAACTGGATAACAATGCGCAAGGGATCCTCGGCTATGTCGTGCGCTGGATCGACCAGGGCGTCGGCTGCTCCAAGGTGCCCGACATCAACAATGTCGGTTTGATGGAAGACCGGGCGACGCTGCGCATCTCGGCCCAGCATATGGCCAACTGGCTGCATCACGGCCTGGTGACGACGGATCAGGTGGTCGAGACGATGAAACGCATGGCGGGGGTCGTGGACGGACAGAATGCCGGCGACCCGCTCTACCAGCCGATGGCCGGCAACTTCGACCAGTCGGTCGCCTTCCAGGCGGCGCTGGATCTGGTGCTGAAAGGCCGCGAACAGCCGAACGGTTATACCGAACCGGTTCTGCATCGGCGCCGGCTGGAAGCAAAGGCAAAGGCCTGATCGGAAAACAAGCCCCTGGCTGAGGTCACACAGCCAGGGGCTTTTCAAATGTCGCATACGAAAACGGCGCGTCTGGCGCGCCGTTTGCACTGATGCTCCGGAACAGACCGGCTTACTGGATGACGATGACCTTGGTCTGGCGGCCCGGAAGGACGCGGCTGTAAAGGTCGATGACGTCCTGGTTGATCATGCGGATGCAGCCCGACGAGGCGGCCGTGCCGATGGAAGCCCATTCCGGCGTGCCGTGAACGCGAAACAGCGTATCCTGACCCTTTTCGTTGAAGAGGTACATGGCGCGCGCGCCGAGCGGGTTGCTGAGGCCCGGGCCCATGCCGTTTTCCACGTAGCGGGCAATATCGGGCTTGCGCACGGCCATTTCCTTCGGCGGATGCCAGGTCGGCCATTCCTGCTTCCAGGCGATATAGGCTTCGCCGGCCCAGGCAAAGCCTTCCTTGCCGACGCCGATACCGTAGCGCACGGCCTTGGAGCCCGGCAGGATGTAATAGAGGAAGCGTTCGCGCGTGTTGACGATGATGGTGCCCGGACGTTCCTTGCTGTCGAAATCGATGATCTGGCGGTGGAACTTCTTGTCCAGGCGGCTGATCGGAATGGCCGGCAGCGCATAGCCGGCATCGGTGACCGCGCCATAGGAATCGCTGAAGATCGCGTTGGTTTCAACGCGGACGGGCGCTACGGCAACCTGCCGGGTGTCGGATGTGGTGGAGCAGCCGGAAAGGGCCAGCATCGCCAACAGGCCGGATGCGATCATGCGTGTGCGGGTTTGCATCGATTTCTCTTAAATGGTGGGGTCAGGGCAGATGAGATACGCCATCTTTGATCGACGGGTTATTTTCCATTAAAGGGGGGTTGGCAAGGCATCGTCGCGCACCCGGCGTCTGCGCCGCTACAAATGAAAAAGACATTGTCTTTTTGCAACAATCCGCTGCTCACCCCATGTGTTAAAGATGACCATCGTTCAAATCGGCCCCAGCAATCCGCTCATCGACGGCCGGCAATCCGGCCGGGCGATGATGGTGCGCCGCGGCGTGCAGATCCTGTTGAACGAGATGCGCCACACGCTTTTGCCGGAACTCACGCTCGCCAATGGCCGGCGCGCCGATCTGGTGTCACTCACCGACAAGGGAGAGATCTGGATCATCGAGATCAAGACCTCGATCGAGGATTTTCGCGTCGACCGGAAATGGCCGGACTACCGGCACTTTTGCGACCGGCTGCTGTTTGCCACCCATAATCAGGTTCCGCTCGACATTTTTCCGCAAGACTGCGGCCTTCTGCTTTCGGACGGCTACGGTGCGCATCTTTTGCGCGAGGCGCCGGAGCATCGCTTAAGCGCAGCACAGCGCAAATCGATGACATTGTCCTTTGCCCGTATCGCCGCGCAACGCCTGCTGGCGGCCGAATGGGCGACCGGCCAGACCTTCGGTGACGGCTGATAAGCGCTTTCCGACGCTATTTGGGGGCGCGTTTGGCAAGAATCCTCTGCAGGGTGCGCCGGTGCATGTTGAGCCGGCGGGCCGTTTCCGAGACATTGCGCTCGCACATCTCATAGACACGCTGGATATGCTCCCAGCGCACCCGATCCGCCGACATCGGGTTTTCCGGCACATCCGCCTTTTCGCCAGGCCGCTGGGTCAGCGCCGCATAGACGTCATCGGCATCGGCGGGCTTTGACAGGTAATCGACAGCGCCCAGCTTCACCGCCGTCACCGCGGTTGCGATATTGCCGTAGCCGGTCAGCACGATGACGCGTGTGTCCTCGCGCTGCTGGCGGATGGCCTCGATCACGTCGAGCCCGTTGCCATCGCCCAGCCGCAGGTCGACCACCGCATATTTTGGCGGGCGGGCACGCGATCGCGCAATGCCATCGGCCACCGATTCGGCCGTTTCCACCTGGAAGCCACGGCTTTCCATGGCGCGTGCCAGGCGGCGCAGAAACGGCGCGTCATCATCGACAATCAGAAGCGTCGCATCGGGTCCCAGATCATCGGTGCCATTGCCTGCCGCGCCAGCCTCAATCTTGTCTGCCATCATCATCTTGTCTCCACCGGTGTCTGTCCGGTTTTTCAGCTCTTTAACCGGTATCCTGCGCCTTTGTCATTACGCATGTGCCGGGTGTTCGGGTCACAGTATCGGTCGGTCTTCACGCCTTCATCTGCATGACGGAACGTGGCCAGGTGACGCGCACCCGTGCGCCCTCTCCATCCGGCGCCCGATTGGCAAAGGCAAGCGTTGCGCCTGACCGCTCCAGCAAGGTCTTGGCGATAAAAAGCCCGAGGCCAAGACCGCCGGCCCGCGCGGTTTCGCGGCTTCGTGTCGACATATAGGGTTCCCCGATATGAGTTAAAACATCCGGCGCAAAACCTTGCCCGTCATCCTCGATGGTGATGGCCACCATATCCGCATCATGTTCCACGGTCACGGTTACCTTTTGCCGCGCAAAGTCCACGGCGTTTTCGATGAGATTGCCGAGCCCGTAGAGAATGCCGGCATTGCGATGTCCCACCGGTTCTTTGCTGCGCTCGCCTTTCTCGACCAGCTCAAGCGTGATGCCAAACTGCCGGTGCGGCGCCATCACTTCCTCGATCAGCGAGGAGAGCGGCAGCCGGCGCATGTGCTCCTCGTTGTCGGCAGACAGCGAGGTCAGCCGGCGAAGAATGTCGCGGCAGCGTTCGCTCTGGCTGCGCAGAAGGGCCACATCCTCGCCATAGCGCGGGTCGGAACTCAGTTCCCGCTCCATCTCCTTGGCCACCACGCTGATCGTTGCAAGCGGGGTGCCGAGTTCATGGGCGGCGGCGGCGGCAAGTCCATCCAGCTGCGACAGGTGCTTTTCACGCTCCAGCACCAGCTCGGTGGCCGCCAGCGCATCGGCAAGCAGCGTCGCCTCCAGCGAAACCCGATAGGCATAGAAGGCGGCAAAGATCATCATCGAGACGATGGCGCACCAGCTTCCGAGCTGCAGGATCGGGTGGATGAGAAGCACCTCGTCCTTCACCCACGGAACCGGATAGGGCGACAGCACGAGGGCTGTGGTGCAGACCACCGCAAAACCGAGAAGCCCAAGGGAATGGCGCAGCGGCAGCGAGCCGAAGGAAATGATCACCGGCACGCAGATGAGCGGCGCAAACGGGTTCGCAATGCCGCCCGTGATGAACAGCAGACCTGCCATCTGCAGAAGATCAAAGCCGAGCAGACCAAGCGCTGCGGCCGGCTGCAGGCGATGCGTCGGCGGAAAGCGCAGCGACAGCAGGAGATTGGCGAGCGCCAGCGCTGCCACCAGCAGCGCCGTCTCCACAAGCGGCATCGCATAGCGCAGGAGGACGGCGACAATCAGGACCGTGATCGTCTGCCCGGCCACGGCCAGCCAGCGCAGCCGCACCAGGGTCTGCAGCCGCATGCTGCGGCTGGCGCGGCCAAACTGCGCGTGACGGATCGAAATGGGTTCCATTCTGTCTGGTCCTTGTCAGGTGCCGCGCGGCTTGGCGCGCGCCGTGGGGGCGGCATTGGCCGGATCTTCCGGCCAGGCATGGCGTGGATATTGCCCGCGCATGTCGGCACGCACATCCCGCCAGGAGCCGGCCCAGAAACCCGGCAGATCGCGCGTGGTCTGGATCGGCCGATGGGCGGGCGAGGTGAGTTCGAGAAGCAGCGGCAACCGGCCGCCCGCGACGGCCGGATGAACCTTCAGCCCGAACAATTCCTGCACGCGCAGTGAAATGACCGGTTCGTCGCCATCATAGCGGATCGGATGCCGCTGGCCTGTCGGTGCGTCGAAATGGGTGGGGGCCAGCCGGTTGATGTCAGCCCGCACCGCATGGGGAACGAGGCTGCGCAGTCCCTCGGCAAGACTGCCCTGGTCGATGGCATCCGGACTGGTGCGGCCAGACTGGAACGGCGTGAACCACTCGTCCAGGCGGGCAAGCAAGGCTTCTTCCGAGACATCCGGCCAGGGCTCGCCGATCGTGCGGTGCAGGAAACCGATGCGGGCCCGCAGTTGCTCGGTTTCCTTCGACAAGGACAACACCCTGAGGCCGAGCTGGCGAACGCCATCCGCCAGCGCCTCGGCTGCCTCGGCGCCGGTCGGGCGGGGAAGCGGCGTTTCTTCCAGAAGGATGGCACCGAGCCGCACCACCCGCCGCGCCCGCACCTGCCGGCTCTGCCGGTCGAAATAGCCCTCCTGCCGCCGCTCGATGGCATGGGCAAGCTCCGCTTCCACGCTGTCGCGATCGATCTCGGCCGCCGCCAGGATGCGGGCCTGCGCTGCCCGTCCCGTCAGGTCGGCAATTACCAGCATGCGCGCACCCGCCAGCCGCTCGGTTTCCGGAAGTTCCGCGCCGCGCCCATTCACCATCACGAACCGGCCGCGCGCCCCCCGCTGCAGCGCCACCCGGTCGGGATAGGCATGCATGAGCAAGGATCCGGCAAGGACGGGTGCTGCGGATTGCTCCGTGCGTGGCAGGGCATCGGCAAGCCTCCTGGCAAGCTGGCGCGCGGCCTCTGCCCGTTCGCCGCGTTCGGTTCGAAAGGATTTCAGCCGCTGGTCGAGGTCGACATCCGCACCGCCAAGGCCCTGTTCCGTCATCAGCACGGCCAGCTGGCAGGCGGCCAGTGCCTGTCCCTCTTGGGCGCCGGCAAGCGCCATCGCCGCAAGCCGCGGCGGCAGAGACAGGTCGCGCATCAGCCGGCCCTTCGGCGTCAGCATGTCGGACGCATCCAGTGCCCCCATCATCCTTAACAGCGCCCGGGCTTCGTGAAGGGCGGCTGCGGGGGGCGGGTCGAGAAAGGACAGATCGGCCGGATCGCGCACACCCCAGTGCGCCAGGTCGAGCGCCAGCCCCGACAGATCGCTCGCTAGGATCTGCGGCGGCGTGAAGGCGGGCAGGGCGGCCGTCTGGCCCGGATGCCAGAGGCGGATCACGATGCCCGGCTGCGTTCGCCCGGCGCGGCCCGCCCGCTGATCGGCCGAGGCGCGCGAAACCTTGACCGTTTCGAGCCGGGTGATGCCGGTGGCAGGCTCGAAGACCGGCAGGCGCTGCAACCCGCTGTCGATCACGATGCGCACGCCGTCGATGGTAATCGAGGTTTCGGCGATCGAGGTCGCCAGCACCACCTTGCGCTCGCCGTCCGCCGTTGGCCGGATCGCCAGATCCTGCGCCTGTTGCGACAGGTTGCCGTAAAGCGGTGCGACGATGGTGGCGGCCGGCAGCCTGTCCTTGAGCCTTTCAGCGGTGCGCAGGATCTCGCCCTGTCCCGGCAGGAAGGCCAGAATGGAGCCGTCTTCCTCCGAAAGAGCCCGCAGGATCGCGCGTGCCATCGCATCCTCGATCCGTTCGGCGGGTCCCCGCTCGCCATGGCGGATGTCGATGGGAAAGCTGCGCCCTTCGCTCACGATCACCGGCGGGTCGCCAAGCAGATCGGCCACCCGCTCCACGTCAAGCGTTGCCGACATCACGAGCAGCTTCAGATCCTCGCGCAGGGCACCTTGCGCATCGAGCGCCAGCGCCAGGCCGAAATCGGCGTCCAGCGAGCGTTCGTGGAATTCGTCGAAGATCACGGCGGAAATACCGGCCAGTTCGGGATCCTCGAGAATCATCCGGGCAAAGACGCCTTCCGTCACCACCTCGATGCGGGTGGCCGAGGAGATGCGGTTGTCGAGGCGCATCCGGTAGCCCACCGTCTCGCCGACCTTTTCCGACAGGAGCGAGGCCATGCGCGCTGCCGCCGCCCGCGCCGCCAGGCGGCGCGGTTCAAGAAGGATGATCCTGCCGCGGCACCAGTCCTCGTTCAGCAGATAAAGCGGCACCAGGGTGGTCTTGCCGGCCCCCGGCGGCGCCGAGAGAACCGCCCGGCCGGTGCGCGCAAGGGCTACGGCAAGATCGGCAAGGACGGCGCTGACGGGCAGAGGGGGCAGGGGGGCATGCGCCTTCGTCATGCGCGGTCGTTCCTGTCGCGCATCGTTTCATAGGCAAGGATGGCGCCCGCCAGATCCTCGAGCGCTGCACCGACCGACTTGAACAGCGTGATATCGTCCGGCGACTGGCGCCCGCCGTGCTCCTTGCGCACGAGTTCCGCGAGATCCGCCTGGATATCTGCCGGCGACAGCGTCCCGTTCTGAAGGGGAATGACAATATCGCCGGCCTCGTGCATGGCGCCGTCGCGCGTATCGACAAAGATCTTCGCGCGACGAGCCGCCGTATCGTCGCTTTCGCGCATGGTCGGCTTGAAGGCCCCGACGAGATCGAGATGGGCGCCGGGTTTCAGCCATTCGCCACGGATCAGCGGATCGATAGAGAGCGTCGCGCAGGAGATGATGTCGGCGCTGGCCGCCGCCGCCGCCAGGTCGTTTACCGGCTCCACGTCAAGGCCAAGCGCTTTGGCTTGGCGCGCCATCTCCTTTGCCTTGTCAGGATCCCGGCCCCAGAGACGAAGACGCGTCAGTGGCCGGTGCACGCAATGAGCCTCAATGAGGTTCAGGGAAAGGCGCCCGGTCCCCACCACCAGCAGTTCCTGCGCATCGGCGCGCGCCAGATGGCGGGCCGCCAATGCGGAGGTTGCCGCCGTGCGCCGCGCCGTCAGTTCACCCCCCTCGACAATCGCCAGCATCTCGCCCGTCGATCCGGACGACAGCAGATAATTGCCGAAGATGGTCGGGAGCGCGCGCAGGTGATTGTCCGGGAAAAGGTTGAGGATCTTCACGCCACTGTAGCGGCCCGGCGTCCAGGCGGGCATCAACAGCATGGTCGCTGCCGCCTCGCCGGGCACCTCCATCTCGTGATGGTGCCGCAGCGGCATCACGCAGCCCGTTTGAAACATCCGCTCAACCGCATCGATCAGCGCCGGATAGGAAAGGGCAGCGCGCGTCTCTTTGTCATTCAGCACCAGCATGGTGGAAACTCCTGCAAAACAAGGGCCGACCTTAGCCGTGGGGCGCTGGCGCCGGAAGGCCTGGAAGAAAAATGACAGTTTTTTGAAATTCCCTGTTGACCTCTCCGGAGGCTGGATCTATAAGCCCACTCACTGACGAGGGCGGCGGCGCTGCTAGCGACGACTGACTTCGTTCTTGAGAAATGTCTCGAGAAATCATTGAATTGG
>NZ_JAGIPH010000010.1 GCF_017877135.1 Neorhizobium galegae
TGCGATGCCTTCATCCTCTTCCGTTCCTTTCCCAGCCAGGAAAATGCACCGGAAAACTCTAGCCAAAAATGGTCCAGTTTGAAGGGGTCAGATCACCGCAAGGTAAGCGAAGCCCTCGCAGCTTCGGATGTAGGTGATGTCCGTGACCCAGGCCTTGTCCGGAGCCGCCACGTCGAATTGCCGATCGAGCGTATTGTCGATAGCGACGGCAGGCCTGCCGCCATAGATGCCGGGACGGCGCTTGTAGCCAATCTGCGCCTTGATCCCCGCGAGACGGGTCAGACGCGCGATCCGGTTCGGGCAGCACATCTCTCCCTGGTCGATAAGGTCGTCGTGCAGCTTGCGATAACCGTAGACCTTGCCGCTCTCTTCCCATGCCTTTAGGAGCAGATCGGTCTGTCGCTTGTCCTCGTTGGCTCGCCTGCTCAGCGGGCTCTTCAACCAGGCGTAAAATCCACTGGGATGAACCCGCAGAAGGCGGCACATCGTCCGCACCGAAAACTGCAGGCGATGCAGGGCAATGAACGCTCAACTATCACTTTGCATCCCTGGCGAAATGCGCGGCTGCTTTTTTTAGGATGTCGCGCTCCTCCGTGACGCGAGCCAATTCCTTTTTCAGCCGCCTGATCTCCTCGGTCTCGTCGTTGCCCTTGGCATTCGAGGCCGCAAACTTCTTCCATTCATACAGGGAATGCTGGCTCACGCCGAGGCGTTGCGAAACCTCCGCAACCGGATAGCCTCGCTCCGTGATCTGACGCACAGAGTCGCGCTTAAATTCTTCGCTGAAATTCGATTTGCTCATGATGCTCTTCTTGCCTCAAAATTAGGAAAGAAGGCGTCTATAAATCTAGGGGCTATTCAAAGGCGCGGTCGAGAACACCAACGATCGAGCCAGGAAATGACTTTCGAGGGAAGTCGATCCGCTATCCATCAGCGATACCGATCTGGTCGAAGTCTGCAACCGGCTCAACAGCACGCCGCGCAATTGCCTTGGCTGTCGAACCCCAGCAGAAGTCTTGCGCAAGAAACTACTCGCTCAATTGAGGCATGCCGATTAGCTTCACCTTGCCCGCAAGTCGCACTTCAGCATGAACTGACAACTCATTGCGGCTCGGATTGAAGGCGGCAGCGTGTTCCGGGCAATCGATCGCTGGGCCAATGTTGCCAAGCGGGCGCTGGATCCAAAAGCCACCAACGACATCGTCAAGCAGCGCGCCGAGAGGGCCGGCCTCGATCCCAGAGGGTTCTCGGCACATGGGCTGCGCTCAGGCTACCTCACTGAAGCCGCCAATCGCGGCATCCCTCTGCCTGAAGCGATGGAGCAGTCACGGCATCGTTCGGTCCAGCAGGCCTCGGAATATTATAACACCGCCACCAGGCGCAGCGGCAGGGCCGCAAGGCTCCTTTAGGAAATGATGACCGAAAACATCTGATACGGCTGCATAAAAGCAGCTTTGACACATACCTGAGGTACCCGTTTGCACGGATCTTCACCCGCCGCAAAAGACAGGCGAAGATCCGACCGCCGGCCGGCCCTCGCCCATCTTGGCGCGTAGGTTACTGCGCAAGGCCCAGCATCTCGAGATGAGCGGCAGAGGCCTGGATCTGGCTCTTGTCGCGGATCTCGATGATCAGGCGCGGGTTCGACGTGATGACCGAGAGGCGGGCAAAGAGCGCACGCCAGTTGACGGTGCCATGACCGAGCGGCCAGTGACGGTCAGCAAAACCGTCGGCATCCTGCAGATGGACATGCTGCAGCAGGTTGCCGGCATCATGGGCGAAGTAATCGACCGGGGCCGCACCGGTGGAACCATGCGCGTAATGTGCGTGGCCGGTATCGATAGACAGCGCGAAGGCCGGCGAGTTGAAGTCTTCAACGAGACGGCGACGATCGGCGGGGTCCTTGTCCTCGATGTTTTCCAGCACGAAGACGCAGCCCTGGTTCTCGGCGCGCTTGACGGCGGCATCGAGCGTCTGGTGCGTCGCTTCCATCACGCGTTCGCGCTGCTCCGGCCAGTTGTCGAGATTGTTGTGCATCCAGGTCGTGTAAGGGCTGTGGATGACGATCTGGGTGATGTCGAGCGCGGCGGCTACGTCGAGCGCCTGCTCCATGCGGCGTGCCACGACGGCGCGGATATCCGGGTCGGCAGAGGCGACGTTCAGGCCCATGAAGGGGCCGTGCATGCCAAGCCGGCCCTGATGACCGTCGAGAAGCTGCTTCGCACCGTCCACCAGCGGCTGCCAGTCGCCGGAGAGAACCTCGGCCGGAACGAAATCCTGCAGTTCGAGATCGCGCGGCTTTTCCAGAAGCCAGTCGCGGTTCAGTTCAACGTCCTTCAACGTCATGGCGGCACCGAGGATGGGCAGTTCAGACATGGGTCAGTCCTTATGTTATCGAGCAAACATGCTGCTTGGGGAGGGAAATCAGGAAAGGGTCGGGTCCAGCCGGTCGCGCAGCCAGTCGCCGAGGAGTGAGACGCAAAGCGCCGTGACGGTGATGACGAAGGCCGGCGCCAGCATGATCCACGGCGCGGACGAGAGATATTCGCGTCCGAAGCCGACCATGTTGCCGAGCGAGGTGTCCGGCGGCTGGATGCCGAGCCCGAGGAAGGAAAGCCCGCTTTCCAGCAGGATGATCTCCGGGAAGGCGAGCGTCATCGAGACGATCAGGGTGGAGGCGATATTGGGCAGGATATGCCGGCCATAGAGGCGCCAGGGCGAAGCCCCCAGCTGATGCACGGCCGCCGCGTAACCATGCATCTTGCCGCTGATCGCAAGCCCACGGGCGATGCGCGCATAGCGTTCCCAAGCGTGAAAGCCCAGCAGGCAGACGAACAGCACCAGTGAATTGCCGAAGAAGGCGAGCACGGCGAGCGCCAGCACCAGGAAGGGAATGGCGGCGGAAAAATCCACCAGCGCCAGAACGGCCTGTTCGATGAGCCCGCGGAAATGCGCCGCGACGAAGCCGAGCGTCACCCCGATCACCGCGCCGATGATGGTGGCGCCGAAAGCAATCAGCAGGCTCATGCGGATCGAGGTGATGAGGCGCGACAGCACATCGCGGCCGAGTTCATCAGTGCCCAGCACATGAGCCCAGCTGCCCCCCATGAAGACCGGCAGGCTCAGCCGATTGCGCAGGTCCATCTGCGTGAAACGGTAGGGCGAGATCAGGTCGGCGGATAGGGCAATCGCGAGCATCAGAACGAGCCACAGGATCGCGATCACGATCAGGATCGGCATGCGGTTCGTGCTTCCAAAGCGCGACAGAAACCGAGCCATCAGCGAGCCGCCGGTTGTGGCGGAAGAAGAGGTGGTATCGACCATCAGAGGGCTCCTTCAGGAATGATGCGGCAGACGAGCGAACGACATCATCATCGGCGCGCGCCCCTCGCCTGGCCCTGCATGCGCGGATCGACGAGACCGTAGAGCACATCGACCACCATGTTCGCGGCCACCATGGTCATCGCGATCATCAGCACGATGGCCTGCACCACGGCGAGATCGCGATTGGCGACGGAGACCACCAGCAGGCGCCCGACACCCGGCCAGGAGAAGACGCTTTCCACCACGACGGCGCCCGCCACAAGGCCGCCCAGCATGAAGCCGATGATGGTGATGGTGGGGATCGCCGCATTCTGTAGCGCATGACGCCAGACCACTGCCGGCCAGGGCAGCCCCTTGGCGCTCGCCGTGCGGATATAGGACTGGCCGAGCACTTCCAGCATGGCGCTGCGGGTAAAGCGGGCCAGAAGTGCCGCTCCGCCGAAGCCCATGGTGGCAATCGGCAGGATGGCATTCAGCCAGCTGTCCTGACCGGCAGACGGCAGCCAGCCGAGATTGACGGAAAAGATCAGGACCAGCAGCATGGCAAGGATGAAGGACGGCACCGCAAAGCCCGTCACCGCCATCACCATCACGCAGCGGTCGATCAGCGAATTGCGATGCAGCGCCGCATGGACGCCGGCCGGAATGCCGACCGCGATATTGATGAGAAAGGCCGGAACTGTCAGCGACAGCGTCGAGGGCACCCGCTCCAGCACCACGGCGACGACGTCGCGCCCGTCGCGCATCGAGCGTCCGAGCTCGCCGCTGAACACGGCCTCGAAGAAGGCGAAATACTGGATCCACACCGGCTGATCGAGCCCCCAGGCCTTGCGGAAGGCATCGATGGCTTCCGGCGGTGCGTCTGCTCCCATGATCACCGTTGCCGGGTCGCCGGACATGCGCAGCACGACGAAGACGAAGGTGACGACCATCACGATGCTGACGGCAGCACGCAGCAGCCGGGAAAGAACGTAATGCAGCATCTCAGCAGGTCTCCAGCGAAGCGGGCGCGCGGGCAGAGGACGCTTCCCCATGCGCCACATGGCAGGCGACGCGGCGTCCATCGCTGGCGCGCGGCTTCAGGTCCGGCGTCTCAGTGCGGCAGGTGGCGGTCGCAACCGGACAGCGGGGATGGAAAGCGCAACCCGTCGGACGATTGGCCGGATTGGGCGGATCGCCCTGCAGGATCACGCGGCTTGCGGTCTTGCCGGGGTGCGGAATGGCCGAGACAAGTGCCTGCGTATAGGGGTGGGCCGGCTCGTGCAGCACCGCATCCGGCTCCCCCTCCTCCACGATCCGGCCGAGATACATCACCGCGACCCGGTGGCTGATCTGGCGCACGGCGCGCAGATCGTGGCTGACGAACAGCATGCCCATGCCGGAGCGTTCCTGCAGGTCCATCAAAAGGTTGAGCACCAGCGCCTGGATCGACACGTCGAGCGCACTGATCGGCTCGTCGCAGACGAGAAGATCCGGATTGGTCACCAGCGCCCGGGCAATCACGGCGCGCTGGCGCTGGCCGCCGGACAGGGATTGCGGATGGCGTCCGGCATGATGCGGCTGCAGACCGACCTCGGCCATCACGGCGGCGACCCGCTGCTCGCGTTCGGCTGGCGTTCCGATGCGGTGAATATCAAGCGGCTCGGCGATCTGCGTGCCTATGGTCAAGCGCTTATCCAGCGCTTGGAGCGGATCCTGATAGACCATCTGCATGCGGCGGCGTAAAGTGGCCCAGGCGGAAGTGCCGCTTCTGGGCATGGCAGCACCGTCGAAGCGCACGACACCTTCATCCGGCGGTTCGATGCCGAGCACCAGCCGCGCAGTCGTGGATTTGCCGCAGCCGGATTCGCCGACGAGACCCAGCGTCTCGCCGCGTGCGAGCTTGAGAGACACGCCGTCCACGGCGCGCACAGCCGTTGAGCGCCCCAAGAGCCCGCGGCGTATCATGTAGCTGCGGGCGAGATCGCACGCGTCCAACAGGTCGGCAGTACCGCCCGTCATTGCATCGCCCTCTCGCGGATAAAGGCAGACCGATCGCGCACCAGGTGAATATCAGCCTGGTAGGGCTTGGCAAATATGCAGGCTGCGTTGTGTTCGTCGGCCATGGGCAGCGCCGTCGGATCAACGTCGGTGCACAATTCGGTGGACAGTCCGCAGCGCGGGGCAAAGGCGCATCCCTTCGGCATGCGTGCCGCCTCCGGCACGCTGCCGGGAATGGCGACCAGCCTCTGCCGCGGGCCGGTCAGCGGCGGTAGCGAGCCAAGAAGGCCCCGGGTGTAGGGATGGCTCGGATGGCTGAACATCCGCTCGCTCGGCGCCTCTTCCACGATGCGGCCGGCATACATGACGGCAATGCGCGAGCAGGTTTCCGAGACGACCCCGAGATCATGCGAGATCAGCACCATCGCCATGCCGGTGTCGCGGCGAAGCGTGGTCAGCAGATCGAGGATCTGCGCCTGAATGGTGACATCGAGCGCCGTGGTCGGCTCGTCGGCTACCAGCAATTCCGGTTCGCCGGCCAGTGCCATGGCAATCATCACACGCTGGTTCTGACCTCCGGAAAGTTCATGCGGGTAGGCATTGAACCGGTTCTTCGCATCGGGAATGCCGACCTGATCCATCAGGCGGATGACCTCGGCCCTCGCCTGCTCGCCCTTCATGCGACGATGTAACGTCAGGGCCTCCCCGATCTGCCGCCCGATCCGGTGGACGGGATTGAGGCTTGCTGCCGGATCCTGGAAGATCATGGCAATCCGGCCGCCACGCACCGGCTCGAGCCGTGCCTTCGGAGCGCCGAGGATGTCCTTGCCATCCAGCCAGACGGAGCCGCGCACGGTGGCAGACGCCGGCAAGAGCCCAAGGGCTGCAAGCCAGGTCACCGATTTCCCGCAACCGGATTCTCCAACCAGCCCGACCGCCTCGCCGCGCTCGACGGACAGGTTGATGCCGCGAAGCGCCATCGATCGTCCAAACGCAACCGATAGGTTTTCGATCTCGATGAAGGCCATCAGTTCACGCGCTCCAGTTATGACGGCGGAAATCCATCACGAAGGACTGGGCGGGCGTCCACTTGATGTCGGCACGCTTGGCGGTGAAGGAGGCGTTGCGGTGCAGGACCACATAGGCCGGATCTTCGATCTCGATGATCTGCAGCATGCGGCGCCAGACGGCGATGCGGCGCGCCTTGTCCGTGCTGCTGCCGAGTTCCTGCGACAGCTTTCCGAATTCCTCGTTGCGCCACTGATTGCTCTTCCAGGGCGAGCCGAGCGGGCCCCAGGAGCCGGACATCTGGACGTAAGGATCGGGCAGGCTGGCGGCGGCCGACCAGTCGTGAATGCCACGGGTTTCCGGGCCGCCTTCCTGAATCTGGCCCCAGTTTTCGACCATCTGCAGCTTGATGTTGAGGCCGACGGCGCGCCAGTTTTCCGTGTTGATCTGCGCAGTCGCGGTCTGGGCGGTATAATAGTCGTTCAGCACACGGTAAGGGATCGGCTCGCCGTTATAGCCGGCCTTGCGCAGAAGCATGCGCGCCTTGTCCGGATCATAGGCGGGGTTCTCGTGGTCGGTGATGTAGAAATCGCCGTAGAAGGACCACTGCAGGCCGCGCGGCACCTCGGTGCGCCCGCTCCACAGCGCTTCGACGATCAGGTTGCGGTCGACGGAATGGGTCAGCGCCTGGCGGATCAGCGGGTTGGCGAGCACCGGATGCGACTTGTTGAAGACCGTGTAACGCGTGTTGTTGATCGGTCCGCCGACCACCTTGAAGCGCTTGTCGGCTTCAACGGTCGCAATCTGGTCCGGGGGGATATCGCAGGCAAAATCCGCACCGCCCGAGCGCAGCAGGTTGATACGCGATGCCGTCTCCGGCGTTTCAACGAAGCGGACCTGGCGCAGCGGCGGGCGGCCTTCCCAATGATCGTCGAAAGCGGAAAGTGTCAGCACGGAATCCGGCTTGTAGTCCGTGATCACATAGGGACCCGTCGTGATCGGCTTGCGTGCCCAGTCCATCCAGCTCTTGGATTCCATGAAGGCCCGCTTGCTGACGATCATGCCGATGGCTGCCGAGAGGCGGCCTTCCAGAACCGGGTCGATCGAGGAATTGTGCATGCGGATCTTGTGCGGCCCGAGCACTTCGATGCGCTCGAAGGCCGGAAGGGCCTGCCGCGCCACGACCTTGACGTTATCCGGAACCTCGACCGTGCTGCCACCCCACATCCGCTCCGGACCATAGGAGAAGGCCACGTCTTCGGCGGTCATCACATCGCCATTGTGGAACTTGACGCCTTCGCGCAGGTCCACGTCCACGGTCATGTCGTCGACGCGCTTCCAGGACGTGGCAAGCTGCGGCTGCAGCGCCATGTCGCCGATCCAGTTGTTGCCGATCAGCGTTTCGGCATAGCTTGTATAGATGCGGGTGCCGACATTCGACTGTTCCGTCAGCATCTCCAGCGTGTTGGAGTTGGAGATGCGCTGCACGGCAACAGTGACAGCCGGGCGATCGCCGGACTGTGCGGCGGCAAATCGCGGCATGGCAAGGGCGGCCGTGGATGCGGCCGACAGGGAAAGAAGATGGCGACGGGTGATTCCAGTCATTTTCTTGGCCTTCTGAAAATGGCAAGCAAAAGGGACGAGCCGCAAGAACGCGGCAACCCGCGTCCGGCGTGTTCAAGCGTCGGCGACAAAGAGACGATGATGTTCGTTGTCCGGCGGGAAACGCACACGCTTCATGTGCCCCGCCGCATGCGAATTTCTTAAGCGGTCATTGTGAAGTGCGCATGACAGCTGTAGGTACAGCTAGTGAAATTCAGGGGTTGGGGCAATTGATGGAGCCGCAGTGGTTCAGAGTCTATGAGGCCGTGAAGAAGGCCATTCTGGTGGGAGAATTGCAGGCCGGCGGCAAGGTGCCGCCTGAATTCGATCTGTCGGAGGAATATGGCGTCAGCCGCAACACGGTTCGGCGCGCCTATCTGGCGCTGTCGCAGGAGGGCCTGATCCGCAGCGTGAACGGGCGCGGCTCCTTCGTGATGCAAAGAGGAATGACCTATGAGGTGGAGGCCACCTCGCGCTTTCGCGACGTGCTGGACCGGCAGGGCGTGCGCTCCGCCGTGAAGCTTCTGGACAGCGAGTACACGAAAGCCGACGAAGAGATTGCCCGCATCCTGAAGGTTGAACCCGGCCACCCGCTCCTGCGGGCCACCGATCTGATCCTGGGCGACGACGTGCCGTTCATCCTGACGGTTCGCCACATTCGTGCGGATCTGATCGAGGATCTCGAGCGAAAGCTGAAAGAGGCCAACTCGCTGACGCTGGTCGCGCGCCGCGAGGGTCTCGGGCAATTGCGACGTGTCTCGACCACCGTCGAAGCGCGGCTGCCGACGGAGCGCGAGGCAAGCCTGTTGCAGAGCCCCGCCAATGCACCGGTGCTGCTGGTGCACTCGGCGGGGGGGATCGACAACGGCGTTCTGCTCGAATGCCAGAAGGCCGTCATGAACAGCCAGCGCATCCGGCTGTCTTTTCGAAGTGGCGAGCAGGGATAAACAGAGCGCAACTGGGCTCGTGTCGCTTGAGGACCAATCGACATTCAGCGTCACCAGGTTGTCGGGGCTGCGAGGTTGACGAATCCCTCGCAGTGAATGGTCCTGCGGTCGTAGCGGATGCCCAAGCGGCGGACGTACTTCATTCGGTTGAAGCACCGCTCGATGCGATTGGGATGTCTGTAGATGACGAATGATCGACCACCACCCGGCAATGTCGCCGCCGATCAACCAGTGCGCCGGCCCGGCGACTGTCGGGGAAGTCAACATTCGTTTGACATTCGTTTAAATTTCGCTTCTCATGCTATTAGTTTCGCGTCTACACAGAACTATCGCACGGAGGGGTAATGAGCGTGCATCTGTGCCGGGACGCTGAACGGTTACTCGCAGGCGGTTAGGGTGCCTCAAGCTCTGGATGGGCAAGGGATCTGGAGAAGCGAATTTTGCCCGGCACCCCCATTCGGTAAGTGCCAGGCGGTTATCTAAATTGAAAGCGGTATGTCGCCGGGTTGGGAGGCCTGACGCATATGTTGGAATTACGCAGTCTTTCGAAGGTTGTCGCGGGGGATACGCATATCCACCCGACGACATTGACGCTGCAGCGCGGTTCGCTGAATGTGCTGCTGGGGCCGACGCTGTCAGGCAAGACGTCTCTGATGCGGTTGATGGCAGGTCTGGACAAGCCCACGTCCGGCCAATTGTATTTCGACGGCAAGGATGTGACCGGCGTTCGGGTGCAGGACCGCTCCGTCGCCATGGTCTATCAGCAATTCATCAATTATCCGGCGCTCACCGTATACGAGAATATCGCCTCTCCGTTGCGCATTCGGAAGTTGAACAATCAGGAGGTCGACCGGCAGGTGCGTCGGGCGGCCGACCTTTTGAAGCTCACACCTTATCTGGAGCGGACGCCGCTCAACCTTTCAGGCGGGCAGCAGCAGCGCACCGCGCTTGCCCGCGCGATCGTCAAGCAGGCAAGCCTCGTGCTGCTGGATGAACCCTTGGCCAATCTCGATTACAAGCTGCGTGAGGAACTGCGCGAGGAGCTCCCGAAGATCTTTGCCGAGTCCGGCGCCATCTTCGTTTATGCAACAACCGAACCGTCCGAAGCCCTGCTGCTCGGCGGGAATACGGCGACCCTGTCGGAAGGCCGCATTACCCAGTTCGGCCCGACGATTGAGGTCTATCGTCGCCCGCAAGATCTGAAGACGGCAAGAACCTTCGCCGATCCCCCGCTCAACACGGTGGAGGCGGAGCGCCGGGGTGAGGATTTCCTCATCATGAGCGGTCAGAGCATTACCGTTCCCTCTCATCTTGCCAATGTGCCGCAGGGGCCTGTGACGCTCGCCTTCCAGCCGCACCACCTGTCTCCTGATGGCGACCGCGCAGACGCAAGCGCTCTTAAAGTCCGCTCGATGATTTCGGAAATTTCGGGATCGGAAAGTTTTGTTCATCTCGACATCGGCGAGGCCCGCTGGGTCATGCTCGCTCATGGCATTCATGAGGTGGAGGCAGATCAGCAGGTTACCGTCTATCTCGACAGACGGCATTTGATGGCCTTCGACGCTGCAGGCCGCACCGTCGGCAGGGAGGCGTGAATGGCACGCATTTCACTCGATCATCTTCGCCACGCCTATGGCCCGAAGGGGCTCGCAAACCCGGTCTATGCCCTGAAGGAGGTTCATCACGATTTCGAGGACGGCGGCGCTTACGCCCTGCTCGGCCCTTCCGGTTGCGGCAAGACCACGCTTCTCAACATCATCTCCGGCCTTCTGCAGCCCTCGGAGGGCCGCATCCTGTTCGGCGAAACGGATGTCACCAACCTTCCGACGGAAGCGCGCAACATCGCGCAGGTCTTCCAGTTCCCGGTCGTCTACGACACGATGACCGTCCATGACAACCTCGCCTTTCCGCTCAGAAATCGCCATGTGCCAGATGCGGAAATCGATGCCCGCGTGCGTGCGATCCTCAAAATGATCGATCTGGAGAGCTGGGCGAACCGCAAGGCCCGCGGCCTCACAGCCGACCAGAAGCAGAAGATCTCGCTCGGCCGCGGCCTCGTGCGGTCCGATGTCAATGCGATCCTGTTCGACGAACCACTCACCGTCATCGATCCGCATATGAAGTGGGTGCTGCGCACGCAGCTGAAGCAGCTTCACCGTCAATTCGGTTTCACCATGGTCTATGTCACGCATGATCAGACGGAGGCGCTGACTTTTGCCGACAAGGTGGTGGTGATGTATGATGGCCAGATCGTTCAGATCGGCACGCCGGCGGAATTGTTCGACAGGCCCAAGCACACCTTTGTGGGCTATTTCATCGGCTCTCCGGGGATGAATGTTTTGGCCGCAGGCCTGGACGGTTCGGAAGCCGTCATTGGCGACATGCGCATCGCCCTGTCGGGTATGCCGGTGCTTGCGGGCGCCATGAAAACAGAACTCGGCATCCGCCCTGAATTCCTGTCGCTCGCTCGCGAGGGGCTGCCCGTTACCATTCGCAAGGTGGAGGATATTGGCCGGCAGAAGATTGTCCGAGCTTCGTTCTCGGGTCAGCCGATTTCGCTGGTGCTGCGGGAAGATCAGGAAATACCGGCCGACGCAATGCTGCGTTTCGACCCCGCCGCGATCCATATCTATGCCGATAGCTGGCGGGTGGATTACGCCATGAGCGGGAGGGCGTGACCCATGGACAAGACCTGGAACAACAAGGCCTGGTTTCTCGTGCTGCCGGTGCTGCTGCTCGTGGCGTTTTCCGCAGTTATACCGCTGATGACCGTGGTGAACTATTCGGTTCAGGATACCTTCGGAAATAACGAATTCTTCTGGGCAGGCACCGATTGGTTTACGCAGACGCTCCATTCGGATCGCTTCTGGGCCGCCCTCTGGCGCAACCTCGTCTTCTCGATGATTATCCTGGCAATCGAGATTCCGCTCGGTATCTTCATCGCGCTCAACATGCCGAAAAAGGGCCTTGGCGTGCCGGTGTGCCTGGTGCTGATGGCACTGCCGCTGCTCATTCCGTGGAATGTGGTCGGCACAATCTGGCAGGTATTCGGGCGCGTCGATATCGGCCTGCTCGGCCACACGCTGGCAGCCATGGGCATTGATTACAACTACGTTCAGAATGCTACCCATGCCTGGATTACCATCATCGTGATGGACGTCTGGCACTGGACGAGCCTCGTCGTGTTGCTGTGCTATGCCGGTCTCGTCTCCATTCCCGATGCCTATTACCAGGCTGCCCGCATCGATGGCGCGTCACGCTTCTCGGTCTTTCGATACATCCAACTGCCGAAGATGAAGCGGGTTCTGTTGATTGCCGTCCTGCTGCGCTTCATGGACAGTTTCATGATCTATACCGAGCCCTTCGTGGTGACGGGCGGCGGGCCGGGCAATGCCACGACCTTCCTCTCCATCGATCTGGTGAAGATGGCGGTCGGCCAGTTCGACCTCGGGCCTGCTGCGGCCATGTCGATCATCTACTTCCTGATCATCCTTTTGCTTTCCTGGGTCTTTTACACCGTGATGACCCAGAGCGACGCTGCCGATACCGGCGTGCCGAAGGGAGAATGAGCCATGCATGAGACCCGCTCGCTTCGCTCCGGCCTGATCCTGACACTTTATATCGTCTTCCTGCTGTTGCCGATCTACTGGCTCGTCAACATGAGCTTCAAGGAAAACAGCGAGATCGTCGGGGCGTTTTCGCTCTGGCCGACACAACCGACGCTGCGCAATTACAGCGTCATTTTTTCCGATCCGTCCTGGTATGGTGGCTATATCAACTCCATCACCTATGTGGCGATGAACACGGTGATATCCGTGCTGGCGGCCCTCCCCGCAGCCTACGCCTTTTCGCGCTATCGGTTTCTGGGCGACAGCCATCTGTTCTTCTGGCTGCTGACCAACCGCATGGCACCGCCGGCCGTGTTCGCCCTGCCCTTCTTCCAGCTCTACTCCGCCTTCGGCCTGATCGACACGCATATTGCGGTGGCCATTGCCCATTGCCTGTTCAACGTGCCGCTGGCGGTGTGGATCCTGGAAGGCTTCATGTCCGGGGTGCCGAAGGAAATCGACGAGACCGCCTATATCGACGGCTATTCATTTCCGAAGTTCTTCGTGAAGATCTTCATGCCGCTGATCGCCTCCGGCATCGGGGTGGCGGCCTTCTTCTGCTTCATGTTCTCGTGGGTGGAACTGCTGATCGCGCGGACGCTGACGACGACAGATGCCAAGCCGATCGCAGCGACAATGACGCGCACGGTCTCCGCCTCCGGTATGGACTGGGGCGTGCTGGCGGCAGCCGGCGTGCTGACCATCATCCCCGGCGCCCTCGTCATCTATTTCGTCCGCAACTACATCGCCAAGGGCTTTGCCCTCGGTCGCGTGTGAGAGGAGGTTCCGATGGACTTTTCCTGGATGGCCTGGACGCTGCCGACGGCGCTCTTCTTCATCGTAATCTTCTGCCTGATCGCCGCCATGGGCGTTTGGGAATTTGTTAGGCCGGGCGGCAGCCCGCGCGTGGGTATCCTGCGCTTTGAGACGACGCGTGGCGACCGCCTGTTCATCTCGCTGCTGGGATCTGCCTTCATTCATCTTGCCTGGCTCGGCCTTGGGGGGCCGAACCTATGGTGGGCTCTTGCCCTGTCCGTGGTCTACGCCATCGGCGTATTCCGCTTCGTCTAGGGCCGGATTGCCGGTGCAGGCGGCGGGAGGCTGCCTGTTCCGGATTGGACGGAAACTGCATTCGCAAACTTCGGGAGGATGACTATGCGAAAGCAACTTTTGACCACGACCGCAGCCTTGCTGCTGGCAACCAGCGGCGCGGCATTTGCCGACATGAACGCCGCCAAGTCCTTCCTGGACAAGGAGATCAAGGACATGTCCGTCCTCGATCGTGCCGCCCAGGAGAAGGAAATGCAGTGGTTCATCGATGCGGCAAAACCCTTTGCCGGCATGGACATCAAGGTGGTCTCGGAAACGATTACCACCCATGAATACGAATCCAAGGTGCTGGCACCCGCCTTCACCGCGATCACCGGCATCAAGATCACGCATGATCTGATCGGCGAAGGCGACGTCGTCGAAAAGCTGCAGACGCAGATGCAGTCCAAGGAGAATATCTATGACGCTTACGTCAATGACTCCGACCTTATCGGAACCCATTGGCGTTACAAGCAGGTCCGCAACCTGACGGAATGGATGGCGAACGAAGGCAAGGCGGTCACCAATCCGAACCTCGATATCAACGACTTCATCGGCAAGTCCTTCACCACCGCGCCGGACGGAAAGCTCTACCAGCTGCCAACTCAGCAATTCGCCAACCTTTATTTCTTCCGCTACGACTGGTTCAACGACGCGAAGAACAAGGCCGATTTCAAGGCAAAATACGGCTATGATCTCGGCGTGCCGGTCAACTGGTCGGCCTATGAGGATATCGCCGAGTTCTTCACCGGCCGCGAGATCGGTGGCAAAAAGGTCTATGGACACATGGACTACGGCAAGAAGGACCCCTCGCTTGGCTGGCGCTTCACCGATGCCTGGCTTTCCATGGCCGGCAACGGCGACAAGGGCATTCCGAACGGCCTGCCGGTCGATGAATGGGGTATCAAGGTTGATGAAAAGTCACGCCCTGTTGGCTCTTGCGTCGCGCGCGGTGGCGACACCAATGGCCCGGCTGCGGTCTACTCCATAGAAAAGTATCTCGACTGGATGAAGAAATACGCGCCTCCGGCTGCCCAGGGCATGACCTTCTCGGAATCCGGGCCAGTGCCGTCCCAGGGCGAAATCGCCCAGCAGATGTTCACATACACCGCCTTTACCGCGGATTTCGTGAAGCCGGGCCTGCCCGTCGTTAACGAGGACGGCACTCCCAAGTGGCGTTTTGCTCCAAGCCCGCATGGCGTTTACTGGAAGGACGGAATGAAGCTCGGTTATCAGGACGCCGGTTCCTGGACGCTGATGAAGTCCACGCCGGAGGACCGCGCCAAGGCGGCTTGGCTTTATGCCCAGTTCGTCACGTCGAAGACCGTGGATGTCAAGAAGAGCCATGTCGGCCTGACCTTCATTCGCCAGTCCACCCTTGATCACAAGTCGTTCACCGAACGTGCGCCGAAACTCGGCGGTCTGGTCGAGTTCTACCGCTCGCCGGCGCGTCTGCAGTGGTCGCCGACCGGCACCAATGTCCCCGATTATCCGAAGCTCGCCCAGCTGTGGTGGCAGGCGATCGGTGATGCATCCTCCGGTGCGAAGACCGCGCAGGCAGCTATGGATTCGCTGTGCGCCGAACAGGAAAAGGTGCTGCAGCGTCTGGAACGTGCGGGCGTGCAGGGCGATATCGGCCCGAAACTCGCCGAAGAGCACGATCTTGCTTACTGGAACAAGGATGCCGTGGCCAAGGGTCACCTTGCTCCGCAGCTGAAGATCGCCAACGAGAAGGAAAAGCCGGTCACTGTTAATTACGACGAACTGGTCAAGAGCTGGCAGAAGAAATAACGCTCTGCCCCCCAAAAAGGCCCGAGCCGCCCCTTGCCGGGCGGCTCGGAGGCTGCCTCGACAAGAGGGGGATCACATCGGCAACATAAACCTAACGGAATGTGAGGCCCGCTGTGCGATCAGTGGGCATGGCAGATCGAGATCCCCTCCACCGTCGCATCGCTTTCCCGCTGAGGTCATTGCTCACGTGCAGCTCTATTTCCGTTTCCCTCTCCGTCTGGGAATGGTGGAGGACCTGCTGGCTGCCCGTGGGATCATCGTCTCGCTTCGGACGGTCCGGCTTTGGGTGGCGAAATTCGGGCGAACCATCGCCAACGAGATCCCGTCTACGCTCGTCCGGTCGGCTTGGTGACAAATGCAATGGCCGCAGGCGTTCGTGGCGATTTCAGCGAGATCGAGCGCGTTCTCAAATTCTCAGGGCATTCCCTTCGCGCGGGCTTAGCCTCCTCCGCTGAGGTAGACGAGCGTTACCTCCAAAAAGCAGCTCGGTCATGCTGCAGCGGAGATGACACGCAAATATCAGCGCCGCCGGAATCGCTTCCGCGTGAATCTGACCAAGGCATCAGGATTTAGTTGGCCCCTCCCCTAATCCGGAGTGAAATCGCGAGGGAGATTTCAGTGCCGAATTCCTCGCTTAGGGGTTCCAGCACCGAAGATGCCGATTGATACAACGTTTCCGAACCAAAAAAGAAAAGAGGAAGCGGACAGCATCGCGCCAGCGGCAAGATAGTACCACTGCCCCAAGGAATAGCAGGTACGCCCCTCCTACGGCAAGAGCGATACCGATAGTTACCAGAATAAGCGAGAAAAGGCAAAGAAGACCGGATGCGAGCACGTTCGTTGAACCGAGCTCACCCGTTGCGGGGACAGCGACAACCAAGTTTAGGACCTATTAAGATGTTGAACTAAGATGCGATCGGCAGTCTGCGCAATCACTGGCCCGTAGCTGCGAAGATGGCATTGGTCGGGGCCGGAGCGATCGCCGCCGTACTGGGTTCGCCCATACCACCGGGTGGTTCCGAACTCGGGACTAGATGAACCTCAATATCGGGAGTTGCCCGATGGCGCAGCACGCGATAAGTATCGAAGTTACCCTGCGCCACTCGGCCAGCTTTGAAGGTGATTTGTCCAAAGGGCGGCCGACAGCCCGAAAATCACGCCCCCTTCGATCTGGGCGGCGATGGTATCAGGATTGATCGCTATGCCGCAGTCGACGGCGCAGAACACGCGCTCTGCCTTCAGCTTGCCGTCGCCACCGATCGATACGTCGACGACTTGTGCGAGGTACGACCCGAAGCCCTCGATTACGGAGACGCCCTTGCCCGAGCCAAGCCGCTCTCCCCAGCCCGCCCTCTCAGCGGCGGTCGCCAGGTCTTCTGTCGAAGCCGTCTCTACGAGCTGGCCGTAAGCCAGTTTGCGATTGGACGGCCGATGTACTACCGCACCGCTCTCTGTGAAGCAGTCCGATGGATCGCTCTTCCACAGCCGGGCTGCCGACGAAATCATCATTTGCCGTGCCGCGGCTCCCGCTTGCCGTAGCGGCATATACCAGGCGCGCACGGAAGTGGACCCCCTGGTCGCCTGGAAAGTAAAGACGGGGTTCGCATATTCTGCCGACACTCCCGAATGCTCGACCCTCACATCGCCGATTGGAACATCGAGCTCGTCAGCGAGGATCATCGCGAAGGCGGTCTAGATTCCCTGGCCCATTTCGACAGACGGCATCGTGATAATGACTTTGCCACGCCCGTCGACGCGGATGAATGCATTGGCCTTGAAAGAGACGACCGTTTTATCCTTATCGGAGGAGGTTCGACTGAACACGACGGGAGGTAACGCCGTATTCGGGACACCTGCAACCTCGGGCCTGACCATGTGCGGTGACGACGATCACAGCGGGTCTGTGATGCACTGCCTCCACGTTCAACTCGACGGGCATTAAATCGGAAGGCTGACAATAGGCTCGCATGGCGCTGATACTCCTTCAAGAACAAGGCCAGTAGGATCCAAAACATCATCGAGAATGAGTCAGACCCAAGTTTGCGTGCCGATTGACAGGATCGGCGAACGGTTATTCAGCGATACGGAATTTACAATCCCTGGACGGGAGTTGGGGCCATCAAAGGTTTGCTACCGCATAGACCACATAGCCCGTGAGATATCCTCGCCCCTCATATCCTCAAGCGGAAAGTATCAAATGAGCAGGCGGGCCACCCCATTCAGGATACGCCGGATGTGGTACAGCAGCACTACGGTCGCTTCTTGCCGCAAGACAAAGCCGCGCTCGCAGCCAAGATCCTGAACCAGGTTTGGAAGCGTCCGCTTAGCCGCCACGGATATGTAAATTTAAGGAGCTGATGAGCAGCGGGATTTCAAGACGATCCGTGCGCCTGGTAGATATCCTCAAGTAGGCCTATGACGCTGGCCTGCGCTTCGGCGACCACCTTGAGAAGGACATGGTGTGCAGATCGCACCTCACTCGACAGCAGTTCTATTTGCAGCGCCTGCCTATCGGGCTGGCCGGCCGCCGCCCGAGAGCCCGAGTGACTTGCTGAACCACTGAACGATCGTCTGCGGTAGCCAGATCACCGGATCAATCATTGCTGGACGCCGGTATGCGCCGACGACAGGGTCAGATCACGTCCTCTGATGTGACTGTCGTTCACGAACTCGCCTCGCAAATAAACCTCGCAGTTCATGTTATTGGGATCGTCAGCGTCGCGAGCGCAATGGTAAAAGACCTCGTTGATCAAGGAGCCCTGTCGCGCGTCCTGTCATCGGGGTCATCTCCGATGCGCTGAGCAGAGAAAATGCCTGGGCAAGTGCCGGGCAGATCGAACTCTTGAGTGGCAGTGAACCGGCGCCCCCCGTCGTTTTGCTCTTGCCGAACATCGCTGTACAGCCAGCTACTTCCCCGAGACTAGCCGATATGGGAGGGCGATCGCACCCTCCAGTCTTGGAAGCTCGGAAGACATAGCTTCCGTTGAGCGCGCAATCTTCATCACCGCTTCCGAGCCCATGCGGGCTATAGAAGCCTGGGGCATTCGTCTCGAAGCTGCCGTAACATGCCGCGCCTGGTAAGGTGCCGTGGCCAATGCCACGGGGAGCTTTTGTCCCCTGAGCCATGCTCTGCATGGCTCAGGGGAAGGAGTTATTCAGATATAAATTCCACCGGCGACCTCGATCCGTTGGCCGTTGACCCAGCCGAAATCGTCAGAGAGAAGGCCGGCGATCACGGGACCGACATCTTCGGGTCCGCCGACACGACCCAGGGCAGTATGGGACGCTAATGCTTTCGCCACCTCCGGGTTGTCGCGCAAGACACCACCACTGAAGTCGGTGGCTATAGCACCGGGCGCGACAACGTTCGCCGCGATACGACGTTCCCCGAGTTCCAGAGCCATATATCGGGTCAGTGCCTCAACGGCCGCCTTCATGGGTCCATAGATCGTACGCCCTGGGAACGAGAATCTCGCAAGCCCGGAAGAAATATTGACGATGCGACCGCCGTCGTTCATCAGCGGCAGCAGCTTCTGCGTCAGCAGGAAAGGACCTTTGAAGTGGACTGCGAACTGTGCGTCCAACTCCTCTTCTGTCCCACTCTGCAGCGTCGCTGTTGATGAGGTTCCTGCGTTATTGACGAGATAATCAAAGCTACTGGCGCCAAGCGAAGCCAGTGTATTGCGAACCTGGATGACGAACCCATCAAATGTGCCGGCCCGGCCGACGTCCAATTGCAATGCCTCCGCCGTCCCGCCGGCCTCACGAACGGCTGCGACGACCTTTTCAGCTTCGTCTTTCCGGCTGTTGTAGGTGATGATCGAAGCAACCCCTTTTTGGGCCAGACGCATCGCTGTGTCGCGACCCATTCCTCTGCTGCCCCCGGTGATAATGGCAATCCGCTGAGTATCATTCATGATCGATCTCCTTTCCCCGGAAAACATACGTGCTTCATATCGATTCAAAAATAGAGTAATCCGCTCACATGATGTACGGAATTTTGAACAATGCCTACTGACTTTGCGGCTGCCCGCGCCTTCGTCGCCGTGGCGACAGCAGGAGGATTCCGCGAGGCTTCGACCGCAACCGGCATCAGCGCATCCAGCCTCAGCGGTGCCGTGAAGCGGCTAGAAAGCCAGCTCGGGGTCCGGCTGTTCCATCGTACCACCCGCAGCGTTGTCACGACCGAAGCGGGCGCGCATTTGCTGGAGCATCTACAATCGGCCATGGCAGACATCGAGGCGGCTTTAGAGCGTGCGAACAAGTACCGTCGCGAGCCTGCCGGCAAACTACGCCTCAACGTACCGGTCAATGTAGCCCGTCTGGTGCTGCCGAGAATTTTGCCCGGCTTCGTGGCTGCCTATCCCAACATCCGGGTGGAAGTCGTGGCGCAACATGAGTTTGTCGACATAGTTGCCGAGGGATGTGATGCCGGCATCCGCTACGACGAGCGGCTGACGAAGAACATGATCGCTATACCGATCGGGCCTGCAAGGCAGCGGTTTGCCACTGCCGCATCACCTGCTTATTTGGCGCGGCATGGGCGTCCGGAACAACCTGAAGATCTACTCGATCATGCGTGCCTGCATGGCCGGCTGAGCAGCGGCGCGTCTGCCGCGTGGGAATTCGAACGGGCGGGCTCTGTGGTGAGGATTGAGCCGACAGGTCCGATATCTGTGGACATAAACGCGATCGACCTTGCGGTTTCCACCGCTATTGAAGGGTGCGGCATCATCCATCTGTTCGAGGATTGGCTGAAACCGGCTTTTGACAGCGGCTTGCTGGTGCCGATATTGGAACCGTTTTGGCAGAGCTTCTCAGGTCCCTTTCTGTATTATCACGGGCGGGAGTACGTTCCTGCCCCCCTCAAGGCATTTGTCACTTACGTGCAGGAGAACCGCTGGTAGGCTGAAGATCCTCGAAGCGGAGAGAGCCCGAGCATCGCAAAAATGGTGGCAGATGGATTGGTGGGATAAATCGCGGCAGCGGCATCGAGCATTTCTTAACGGCGCGGATTCTCGCAGTCGCTACGCATCTTCACCGCCGCAATCCGGGCACCAACCGCTTAGGCTGTCGCCGCCCAGTCTGCGCCTTTTTCCAGCGCGCCCACGGCCGGGCAATGAATAAGAGGCGACATTTTTGGCAAGGGATGCGCGGCCAGCCTGCCAGCGCGGACGATACGACATGCATAAAGGGTTGGTATCGAGCTCCATGCATCGCGCGTGTCGAGCAGCTCTTCCCCCGGCTGCTCATCGCTTGCGTCAAATGTCCCTCCTGCTTGGAAGGCGGCCATCGCTCGCCAAGAAGTTGAAGCGAGTCGGACTCATGTGAATATTGCAATAATAGATCTGATATTTGCATTTCACCTCGGTGCCTGGCGCGCTTAGCGTCAGTCGGGATGTTCGGGAGAGGACATCGCAACTGGTGACGACGCCGGTTAGGCGAGGAGGAAAATCGTGAGAATTTATGCAAGAGCGCTATCGCCGCTGGCGGTGGCGTTGAGTGTTTTGTACGCTTCAACATCACCTGCATCCGCGCAGGCGGGCGACGCCGGCACGCAGTGCATAGCGTTGAATTCATTCACATTATCTGCAAGTGCGATCACCTTGCCCACATCAGGCGCCAAGGTGACATCCGCTGCGTTCGTTGCATCTGGCGACCCGGCGAGTCCGCAAAGCGGTTTTTGCAAAGTCATGGGCGAAACGTTGCCCGTCGATCCTCAAGCGCCCAAGATATTGTGGCAGGTCAACTTGCCGAGCAGCTGGAACGGGAAGCTGCTGCAATATGGCGGTGGCGGATATAATGGCAGCATTCCGCCGACGACCGAGAAGACGACGCTCGGTCTCGATGTGGTTCCGACGCCGCTCGGGCAAGGCTATGTCACCTTCGGAAGCGATTCTGGCCACAAGGCGCCGAATGCGGATGATGCCTCATTCGGAAAAAACGACGAAGCCCTGCTGAACTATGGATACATGCACATCAGGAAGACCCTTGATGTCGCAAAGGCGCTGGTCGAACGGCATTACGCCAGACCCATCAAGAGAGTTTACTATCAGGGCGGCTCCACAGGCGGCCGGGAAGGTCTGACGGCGGCATCCCGATGGCCGGATGCCTATGATGGCATCTTGACGAACTATCCCACCGCCAACTTCGTGGGTCTGAGGCTCTGGGGCGCAGGACTTGCCCGTGCTGTCTACGACGACACGTCGGCGGGGTGGATCCCTCCGAAGCTGGTCGAGACGATTGCGAAAGAGGCGATTGCAAGCTGCGATGCGCTGGACGGCGCCACGGACGGTCTGATCAGCAACGCATCCGGCTGCCGCAAGCAATCGGCCGCACTGGTTGAAAAGCTCGCCTGCACGGCTGGCGAGAGCGGCAATCTGGAAAACTGCCTCACGAAAGCCCAGATCGACCGGACCCTCAAGATCTACCACGACGGGTATACCTTGCCGTACCAGCTGGCGAACGGAATTGATAGCTACCCCGGCTATAACAGCCTCGAAGGCATCCTGATGCAGCTCGGATCGGAGCCGCAGATGCGCAATCCACCGGTCTCGGGGCCGAACGCTCATCATTCCAGCCGCGCGTTCGAATTCCTTCAGAACTTCGTCGCGCGTGACCAGCCGCTGGACCTCCTGTCCTTCGACATTCGCGATCCCGGCAAGTTCAAGGACCGCATCGTCGAACTGTCCGGCATCATTGGCGCGACCCAGACAGACTGGTCAACCTTTGCCGACAAGGGTGGCAAGATCATCTGGCTGCAGGGCACCGACGACCCGAGCGTGAGCCCCTACGGTAACGCCAAACTTTACGAAGCCATCGTGGCGAAGATGGGTCGTGAGAAAGCGGCCGCCTTCGTCCGCTTCTACCTTGTGCCGGGCCTCGCCCACGGCGGCGGACGTTTCTCGCCCACCTGGGACAATCTGACCGCTCTCGACAACTGGGTGGAAAATGGCGTTCCCCCCGTCAATCCGGTCGTCATGGATGCCACCAAATCCGACACGCGTGGGCGCACACGGCCTCTTTGCGAATACCCCTCCTGGCCGAAGTACAAAGGCACAGGCGACATGTCCCAAGCCTCCAGCTTTATCTGCGCCAGCGATTGACGCCCTTACGGCGACAGAGACTCTCATTTCAGGAAAGAACATTATGACCCAAAACTTCACCCTATCGCGCCGCTCCATGCTTGGCGTTTCCGCAGCGGCTCCAGCGGCAATGGCGAGCCTTCTTGCACCTCGCGCCTCTGCCGCAGCCGATGCCACTTGCCCTGCCCCATCCCTGGGCCAGCCTTGGGCATTCGCCAAGGATATCTCGGCGTCCGGCTGGTCGGCAGACAAACTCGCGAAGATGGAAGAGAAGCTCTACCCGATGGCAACGACTTCGATGGCAATCGTCCATAAGGACGAGATCGTCTATCGCTATGGCAACATCTCGGATGTCAGTTATCTCGCCTCCGCGCGCAAGAGCGTGCTTTCGATGCTGTTCGGCAAATATGTCGGCGAAGGCAAGATCGATCTCGACATGACGATCGGCGAGATCGGCATCGAGGAAGACGGTGGCCTCCTTCCACTCGAAAAGACCGCAAAGGTCAAGGATCTGCTGGTTTCCAGTTCCGGCGTCTATCATCCGGCCGGAAGCCCCGGAGGAAATGAGAACACGCCGGGGCGAGGCAAAACCCCTCCGGGCTCGACATTTCTCTACAACAACTGGGACTTCAATGTGTTGGGCGCGATCTTCGAGAAGCGCACCGGCCGCAAGATATTCGAAGCATTGCAGACCGATCTGGCGGAGCCACTGGGCTTTGAGGATTACGATCTCGGCCGGCAACGGATGATGGGTTACGAAAACCAGTCGCGTTATCTGGCCTATCACCTCTTCCTTTCGGCGCGCGACATGGCCAAGCTCGGCCAGTTGATGCTCCAGAAGGGGAAATGGGGCGGCAAGACGATCCTGCCCGAATCCTGGGTAAGTGAGAGCACGAAAATGCATGTCACCCCGGAACGGACCAAGAGCAAGGAAGGTCTCGGTTATGGCTATTTGTGGTGGATCCCGACGTCGACGGCCCCCGCGTTCGAAGGCTCCTACTTCATGAACGGCAATTTCGGCCAGTTCGTTCTGTGCATGCCGGCGATCGACACCGTGATCGTCCACCGCCGCGCCGTGACCGACGAATTCGCGGTCGCGCGCAATCTCGGCAAAACCACCTACGAACCGACAAAGGTCAATGTCGCGGAGTTTCTGCAGATCGCGGACATGGCGGCTGCCGCGCTGAGCTGAGCGACAGAACCCCTGGAGCGCGCGCGAAGGCCTCGGTCGTATTCGCAGGCGCTCCGCCCTCTTTGAGAGCAGCGCGATGGCGGCTTGTCCGCCATCCAGCGCGCGCGCTCCCCGGCGAATACGCCATGAAAGTCCGGGGATATGCCGTCGCCGGATGTCGCGGATCACGACCAGCGTGTGGGTGCGATCAGTAACTTGTCGTGCAGCAGAAGGATCAACGTCCAAGTTCGCATCCGGCAGGAATTGGTCGCCCATCGTTGAGATCGTCCCCAGCGATATTCGTCAGGCGAATGATCGCCAGAAAAACATTCATTTGATAAATCAAAACACCTGGAAATAGATGTATCCCAATCTACCGCGAGAAAAGCGCTCCAGCGGGCGCCAATAAAAGGGAACAATATGAAAAATCTAGCTTTCTGGTTGGGCTTTGCAAGTTGTGCGAGCGTTTTGAGTGGCCCGGCAGCGGCCAAGGACATCACGATCGGGCTGAGCGGCACCGTCACATCGGTCGATCCGCATTTTTACAACGCATCCCCCAACAACAGCATCGCGATGCAGATTTTCGACCGTTTGACCGAGCGAACCGCCGAAGGGCAACTGGTTGAGGGTCTGGCGACGAAGTGGGAAGCGGTTTCCGATACGAAGTGGCGCTTTACCCTTCGCGACGGTGTGAAGTGGCACGACGGAAAGCCCTTCACCGCCGATGACGTGGTTTTCACGCTTGGTCGAGCCGGGAAGGTCCCCAACAGCCCGGGCGGATTCGGCGGCTTCATCAGAAATGTCGCGAGCGTCAAAGCCGACGGAGATCTTTCGGTTATCATCGACACCAAGTCACCGGCGCCGACCCTTCCGGGTGATCTTGCCAATATAGCGATTGTATCACGGCACGCCGGTGAAGGTGCAGACACCGCCGACTATAATTCTGGCAAGGCGGCGATCGGCACCGGCGCCTTCCGGTTCTCGACATTCAAGCAGGGCATCGAAGTCGGACTGGAGCGCAATCCCGACTGGTGGGGCAAGAAAGTCGTCTGGGAGCATGCGACCTACCGCATGATTTCCAGCGCCAGCGCGCGCACAACGGCCATTCTGGCGGGCGATGTCGACATTATCGACGCGCCTGCGGCGACCGATATCGCGCGCTTCAAGTCGACGGCCACTCTCTCCTTCGTCTCCACGCCCGGCTTGCGCGTGATCTATCTGGCGCCGACGACGTCCGGCGAAACCTGGAAGGCCAATGTGAGGGGGCCGAATGGAGACGCGCTGGAGACAAACCCGCTTGCCGATCCGCGGGTCCGCACGGCCTTGTCCGTGGCGATAAACCGCGAAGGGATCGTCGACAAGATCATGGAAGGCACGGCGACGGCATCCGGCCAGTGGCTGCCGAAAGGCGCCTTCTCCTACACCGATGACATCCAGCCCCCCAAGCCGGACGCGGCAGCCGCCAAGAAATTGCTCGCCGACGCCGGCTTCCCGAACGGATTCCAGCTGACGGTTCACGTGCCCAATGACCGCTATCCCAACGCGCCGGCCGTCGTGCAGGCAGTTGCGCAGATGTGGACGCGCATCGGTGTGAAGACGAATGTGGAATCTCTTCCATGGACCACGTTTTCGTCGCGCAAATCGGACTTCGCCATGAAGCTCTTGGGCCTCGGCAACGCCACCTATGACGCAAGCTCCATGCTGGTCAACGTGCTTGGCACCGTCGATCCGCAGCGAGGGCTGGGTGCCGCAAACGATAGCGGATATTCCAATCCGGCCCTGGATGATCTCGTTGCAAAGGCAATGACGATTTACGACGACAAGGCGCGCGAAGCAGCACTTGTCGAAGCGGTCAAGGTTGCGGTGAATGACGGCGCCATCATACCGCTTTATCAGCAGAGCAATGCATGGGTCGCGCGCAAGGGCCTGTCTTACGCCCCGCGGATCGATGAGCGTACGCTCGTCAAGGACATCGCTGAATAAGCCTGACGTGACGGATCGCAAGTTTGCCGATCCGTCACTGACATCTCGCGCGCAGATGAGCGGCGGCTTTCGAAAAGGATGCGAAAAGCCGAAATGCGGTCTATCTGACATCCCGCACCGTGGAATGTGCGGGTCGCCCCACATCATCATTGTTTGAGGGTATCATGACCCTATGGATCATCCAGCGCCTGCTGCAAGCAATCCTGGTTGCTTTGGCCATGGCCGTGATCGTGTTTGTCGGTCTTCACCTGATCGGCAGCCCGATTGAAACCCTGCTTCCGGCGGAAGCGACGCACGAAGACCGCCTGCGGCTGATCGCCGATCTCGGCCTTGATCGCCCGCTTTACGAACAGTTCTTTCTGTTCCTCAAAGGTGTCCTCCAGGGCAATCTCGGCATCAGCTACGTTTACAAGGAGCCGGCCGTCGAGCTGATCCTCTCGCGCTTGCCGGCGACCCTGGAGCTTGCCCTTGCCGCAGTTCTCCTTTCGCTCGTCTTCGGCGTTCCCCTCGGCCTCATGGCCGGATGGAAGCCGGAAAGCGCCTTTTCCCGCGTGATCATGATCGGGTCGATCTTCGGCTTCAGCCTGCCAATCTTCTGGATCGCCATTCTGCTCATCATGATCTTCAGCGTTCAACTCGGCTGGCTGCCCAGTTCCGGTCGTGGAGCAACCCAAACGCTGTTCGGCATTCCCTGGTCGTTCGTGACGCTTGACGGGCTGAGGCACATGGTGCTGCCGGCCATCGGCCTTTCGCTGTTCAACATTTCCATGGTGACGCGTCTCACCGAAGCTGGTGTCCGCGAAGCCATGTCCAGCGAATATGTCCGGTTTGCCAAGGCCAAGGGCCTGTCGCCACGGCGCATTCTCAGCGTCCATGTTCTGAAAAACGTCATGATCCCCGTCGTCACCGTCGTCGGCCTCGATATCGGCCAGACAATCGCATTTTCCGTCGTCACCGAAACCATCTTTGCCTGGCCGGGCGTCGGAAAGATCATCATCGACAGCATCGGCGCGCTCGATCGCCCCGTGATCGTGGCCTACCTCATGCTCGTGGTCATCATGTTCGTCATCATCAACCTCGTCGTCGACGTCATCTACCGGCTGCTCGATCCACGTATCCGACTTCAGGGAGAGTGACGTGCCGGCAATTCCGCGTTCCGCCAAATTCCGCCCTGGGCTGCAATTCCTGCGACAGTTTTCACGCTCGCCGCTTGCGCTCATTGGGCTCGTCCTGATTACCCTGATCGTCCTGTTGGCGTTCTTCGCACTCGTGCTATCGCCTCAAAACCCTTATGACCTGATGCAGCTGGACATCATGGATGGCCGCATGCCGCCGGGATCGGAAGCCTCGGCCGGCTTCACCTTCCTGTTCGGCTCGGACAATCAGGGTCGCGACATGCTCTCCGCAATCCTTCATGGCCTCAGGATCAGCCTGATCGTTGGCCTCGGATCGGCGGCTATCGCCTTTGTCATCGGCACCGCCTTCGGCCTGACTGCCGCCTATGTCGGCGGCAAGGTCGAAACGGCGATGATGCGCATCGTCGATCTCCAGCTGTCCTTTCCCACCATCCTTTCGGCGCTTCTCATTCTCGCTCTGCTGGGAAAAAGCGTCGGCAACGTGGTGTTCGCGATCGTGCTCGTGGAATGGGCCACCTATGCCCGAACCGCCCGCGGCGCCGCATTGACGGAACTTCGCCGTGAATATGTGGAAGCGGCACGGTCACTGCGCTTGCCGCATCGGAATATTCTGTTTCGCCAACTTCTTCCAAACTGTCTTTCTCCGCTGGTGGTTCTGCTGACCATGCAGGTGGCGCGCGCGATCACGCTTGAGGCGACGCTCAGCTTCCTCGGCCTCGGCGTCCCCGTGACCGAACCGTCGCTCGGCCTCCTCATTTCCAGCGGCTATGAATTCATGTTGTCGGGGACCTACTGGATCGCATTGTTCCCCGGGATCGCGCTTCTCGTCACCATCTTTGCGATCAACCTCGTCGGCGACCGCCTGCGTCAGTTGCTCGATCCGAAGGCTGCACCGAAATGACCGCTATGCTCGAAATCAGAAGTCTGAAGACCGAAGTCGTTACGTCGGAAGGTCGCGTCACGCTGATCGACGACATCAATCTCGAGCTCGCAGCTGGAGAGGTGATGGGGCTCGTCGGCGAATCGGGATCCGGAAAATCCGTTACCGGTCTGTCGATCATGGGCTTGATCGACAAGCCCGCCCAGGTCACCGGCGGACAGGTTCTCTTCAAGGGCAAGGATTTGCGGAACCTTTCCGAGAGGGAAATCCGGTCGGTCCGCGGCAACCGCATCGCCATGATTTTCCAGGATCCCATGTCGACGCTCAATCCCGTCCTGCGTATCGATACGCAGATGATGGAGGTCGTGCATGCCCATGAAAAGATCAGCAAGCAGGCAGCCCGCGAGAGGGCGCGCGACGCATTGGGCATGGTCGGCATCCCCAGCCCCGAGGAAAGGCTGAGCGCCTATCCGCATCAGTTCTCCGGGGGAATGCGGCAGAGAGTGGCCATCGCCATTGCCCTGCTGATGTCGCCGGACCTGATCATTGCCGATGAACCGACCACGGCTCTCGATGTCACCATCCAGGCGCAGATCCTCTCGATCGTGCAAAAGCTTGCCCGCGACAAGGGAACCGCGCTGATCTGGATTACCCATGATCTTTCGGTCGTGGCCGGCCTCGCCGAAAAGGTGTCGGTCATGTATGCCGGCCGCATCGCCGAGCAGGGCAAGACGGCCGACCTGCTGCGCCGTCCCATGCACCCCTATACCAACGGGCTGATCGCGAGCCTTCCTGCCCACAACCAGCGCGGCTCCAGGTTGAAACAGATCTCGGGAACGACACCCTCCGTCGCCAACATGCCGAAAGGATGCGCCTTCCATCCCCGCTGCGCGTCGGCAACGCAGCTCTGTCTGAGCCCCCCGCAACTTGAGCCTGTCGAAGGTCGGCTTCTTCGCTGTTTTCACCCTGTCATGGAGGGAGCGTCATCATGAGCAACCGACTGGAAGTTCGCAGCGTCAGCAAACGCTTCAGCCGCAAATGCGGACTGGTGGAACGCGGCGCCGAATTCATGGGCCTAAAGGCGCCCAATCCCGTCGTCCGTGCCTTGGATGACGTCAGCCTGACTGTCGCGGAAGGCGAAGTCGTCGGGATCGTCGGTGAGTCCGGCTGCGGAAAATCGACGCTCGGGCGGGTGGTGGCAGGCCTGCTGCAGGCGTCCGAGGGAACGGTGCTCTTCCGCGACAAGCGTCTTCAGGACCTGCCCGGGGAAGACGCCGAGGCGGCGCGGCTAAAGGTCCAGATGATCTTCCAGGACCCTTCCTCCTCTCTGAACCCCCGGCAGCGTGTGCGCGAGATCATAGGTGCTGCTCCCCTTCATCATGGACTGACGACGGCGCGGGAACTGGATGATTATGTCAGTCAGCAGATGGCGCGTGCCGGCCTTGATCCTTCCATGGCGTCCCGCTTTCCGCACCAGTTCAGCGGCGGGCAGCGCCAGCGTATCGGCATCGCGCGTGCGCTTGCGGTTCAGCCGGACATGCTGATCTGCGACGAGTCGGTCGCGGCCCTTGATGTGTCGATCCAGGCCCAGATCCTCAATCTGTTTCTCGACCTGAGAAAACAGCTCGACCTCACATACATCTTCATCAGCCACGACCTGTCCGTGGTCGAACATATCTCCGACCGCGTCGTGGTGATGTATCTCGGTCGTGTCGTGGAAGAGGCGACGGTCGAAGAGCTGTTTTCGCATCCCAATCACCCCTATACCCGCGCGCTCCTCCAGGAGAGACCGAGCCTTGACCCGGTGCAGCGGAGCTTTTCGGCCATCGAGGGCGAAATACCGAGCCCGCTTTCACCACCGTCCGGTTGTCACTTCCACCCCCGCTGTCCGTTGGCGATGGACCGTTGCCGGATCGAGCGGCCCGAGCTTCGTACGGTCGGTTCGCGCCACAAGAGCGCCTGCCACCTGAACGACTGACATCCGGAAATCACAATCTATAACCGTAAAGGAAGAACTATGTCTGTTTCAGCCCCTCTGGAACATCTTGGGACCGATCCTGGCCAAACATTTCCGGCAGAAGCATGGAAGCAGGTGGCCAATCCGCAGGAACACGGCCTTTCAGCCGACATACGTGCAAAGGTCGATGCGGCGCTGGAGGCACTGCCGACCACGTCCTTCACGGCCGTTGCCGGAGGCGAGATCCTCTACAGCTATGGCGATATCAGCGAGGTGAGCTATCTCGCCTCGACCCGCAAGAGCATCCTGTCGATGCTGATGGGCAAAGCCGTTGCCGGAGGAAAGATCGACCTCGACCTGACCATGGCGGACCTCGGCATCGATGAGGATCACGGCCTGCTGCCGATCGAAAAGACGGCAACGCTGCGCGATCTTCTGATCAGCAGCTCGGGCGTGTACCACCAGCCGGGAAGCCCCGGTAGCAACACCAAGAACATTCCCGAGCGTGGCTCGAAGAAACCCGGCGCCTATTTCCATTACAACAACTGGGACTTCAACGTGCTTGGGGCTGCGTTCGAGCAGTTGACCGGCCGCAGTGTCTTCAAGGCCTTCGAGGAGGATTTCGCGGTCCCGATGCAGATGCAGGACTTTGATCCGGCCCGTCAGCGGATGATGGGTTACGACGGAGCGTCACGGTACCTCGCCTACCACTTCTTCCTGTCCGGCCGCGATATGGCGCGACTGGGGCTTGCAATGGTCCGCAATGGTCGTTGGGATCAAAGCCAGGTCGTCCCGGCCGAATGGGTGGCTGAAAGCACGAAGATCCGCGTTTCTGCGGAGAAGATGAACGAGAGCAAGAAGTCCCGGATCGCCGGTTACAGCTATCTCTGGTGGATCCCTGTCGTTCGTGATGAAACACCGGAATGGCGTGGCGCCTGCATTGCCGCCGGTCATTTCGGGCAGTTCATCCTATGCCTGCCGGCGCTCGACATGGTGTTCGTGAACAGAAGGGCGATCCCGGACGACCTCGCAATCGCGCGCAACGACGGCAGCTTCAAGGAAGAACTGCCTGCAGTCACCATGGAAGATTTCCTCGCCGTGACCGATCGTTTCATCCGCGCGAAGATGGCCGCCCGATGATCGAGACCGCGGGACGGCGCCCGATCAGGTCGCGTCCGCGGTAAAGCAGGCCGAGATCTGTTCTCTCAGCCATTGACTTGCCGGATCGCGTTCCTTTTCGGCAAGCCAGATCATGCTGGTTGATTGTTTTTCCTCCGCAAACGGAGAGTCCAGCAGCAAGAGTTCATGCGAGTGTTCAAACAGCCTGGCGACGCTTTCCGGCATGATGGCTACGAGATCGCTGCGGGCGATGATCGCGACCGCGGCGGAAAAATGCGGGACAACCGCGACAACCCGGCGCTGAAGGCCCATGGCATCCAGCCGCTCATCGATCCAGCCCCGGCGACTGGGGGCGGAGGTGACCTTGACATGTCCGAGCGATAACAGCGCATCGAGTGTCAGCGGCTTCTTTGCGGCTGGATTGGTGGCCGACATGATGCAGACCCGCCTCTCCGTGAAGAGGGACGTGCATCGATAGCGGGCCGGAAACGTGTCGGCCGTCATGACGGCCACATCGATGGCGCCCTCGTCGAGATGTTCCTGAACGACCGGAAGGAAATTTCTGTTTTGAGTGCCGCCCGTGCGCGGCATGTGAATGACCTCGAGCACACAGTGCGGCGCCCTTGAACGCACACGCTCGAGAAGGCGGGGCATCAGGACGACTGAAAAATAATCATTCATACCGATTCTGAATGCGCGATTGGAGGTCGCGGGTTCAAAATCGAAGCGCGACAGCATCACGGACTCCGTGTCCTCGATGATGCGCCGCACGGCGGGAAATATCTCCGTGCAAAAGCGCGTCATCACAAAACCGCCGGACGTCTTCTTGAACAGCTCATCTCCCATGATCGCCCGCACGCGCTTGAGTGCATGGCTCATTGCGGGCTGGGAGAGGCCGATATACTCGCCGGCCGCCGTCATGTTGCCCTTGATCACGAGGGCATAGATGACCTTCAGGAGATTAAGATCGATGGATCCCAACGAAAATCGCTGCATGCGAAACCAGCCTCAGTCTTCAGAGCGTGCATAAATACAATGGCATGGACTGCGCCAACCGAGAATAGAGGACATCCCGTCGCTTCAGACAGTCGCCGGGCTCTCAAAGCCGCGCATTAGATCATCCCATGTGACGCGCCAGGGTGACCATCGATCAACGAAAAGGACCGGCCCGACGGGGCCGATCCTTTGTTTTGGTTTTTCTGGGCAAGAAGGCTTACGCAGGCCGCTCTTCGCCCGCATTCGGCCGCCACGTGATCAGCCTCTTTTCTGCAAAGTCGAGGATGAGGTCGATGATGAGAACGAACACGGCCAGGATAATGATGCCGGCGAAGACGCCGACCGCATCGAAATTGCCTTCCGAGCGGGCAATCAGGTAGCCGAGGCCGGCGGATGCACCGAGATATTCCCCGATGATTGCGCCGACGACAGCAAAACCGACGGATGTGCGCAGCGACGACAGGATCCAGGTTGCCGCCGCCGGAAAGTAGACGTGACGCAGCAGATCCGAGCGCCTGGCGCCCAGGATGCGGGTATTCGACAGCACGACCGGGTTCACTTCGCGCACGCCCTGCATGGCGTTGAAGAAGGTGACGAAGAAGACGAGCGTGACGGCGAGTGCCACCTTGGACCACAGACCCAGACCGAGCCAGAGAACGAAGATGGGGGCCAGAACGACACGCGGAATGGCGTTTACGGCCTTGATGAACGGGTCAAGCACGCGGGCGACAAAGGGGCTGAGACCCAGCCAGACGCCGGCGCCGACGCCGAGACCCGTGCCGATGATATAGCCAAGCACCGTTTCGCTGAGCGTGATGCCGACATGCTTGTAAAAGCCGGTGTCGGAGACCCAGGCGATCACCTGTTTGACGATGTCATAGGGAGCCGGGAAGAAGAACCGGTCGATGGCACCGGAGGTGACACCAAGCTGCCATCCGCCCAGAAGCACGACCAGGAGCACGATCTGGATGATGCGAATATTAACGGCTTGCATAGCTTTTCTCCACTTCGCCACGCAGAGACGCCCAGATATCGCGGTAGAGCGTCATGAATTTCGGATCGAGTTTGATTTCGGCGACGTTGCGAGGCCGTTCGAGATCGACGGGGAAGCTTTCGATGACACGGCTCTTCGGGCCGGCAGCGAGAACGACGACACGGTCTCCAAGCGCAATCGCCTCTTCCAGATCGTGGGTAATCATGACCACCGCGCGGCGATCTTCCTGCCACAGACGCAGCAACTCGTTCTGCATCAGGTGGCGGGTATGAATATCAAGCGCCGAGAAGGGTTCATCCATCAGGATGACCTTCGGGCCCGTGATCAGCGCCTGCGCCATCTGGACGCGCTTGCGCTGCCCACCCGACAGTTGGTGCGGGAAACGGTCGCCGAAGCCCTTCAGGCCGACCTTCTCAAGCCAGGCGAAGACCTTGGCGCGGCGTTCCTCTTCCGGGACACCGCGAAACATAAGGCCGAGCTCGACGTTCTGGAACGCGGTTTTCCACGGCAGAAGCGCATCCTGCTGGAAGAGATAGCCGATATTGTTCTGCACCCCCTGGACCGCGATGCCATCGATCGACACCTTGCCCTCAGCAGGCTTCAGCAACCCGGCAATGGCGTTGAGGATGGTGGATTTCCCGCACCCCGTCGGGCCGACGATCGAGAGGAACTCTCCGTCACCGACTTTCAGGTTGACGTTCTGGACGGCCACGAACGAACCAAACGCCATGGTGACGTCGTCGATCGCCACCATCGGCTTGGGTTTCAGTTCTGTCACGGCCTCTAGCTTTCTGACTGGCGAAGACATGGCGGGCCCTCAGTTTCCGCTCTTCGAAGCAGCCGCCTCGACGAACTTGTTGGTGTAGGTTGTGTTGAGATCGATCGTGGCCTTGGCGACGGCTTCGTTGAAGCTCTTCAGAACGGCGAGCGGCGTTTCGAGGTCAGCCTGCTCGAACTTGCCATCTTCGGAGAAGATGGCCTTGGCCGCCTCAACGGCCTTGATGTAGGTCTGCTTGTCGCCGGACACGAAATCCTCGGGGAGCTTGTCGACGATTTCCTCGGCCGAATGCTGTTTCATCCAGTGCAGCGCCCGAACCGTCGCATTGGTGACCTTCTGGATCAGTTCGGGATTGGCATTGATGTAATCCTGCGTCGCGTAGAGCACGGAGGTCGGGTAGATGCCGCCATAGACGTCCTTGGCACCCTGATCGCTGCGGGCATCGATGAGGATCTTGCCCAGGCCACGCTCCACGACGATCGTCGCAGCGGGATCGTAGTTGACGAGCAAGTCGATCTTGCCCTGCTGCAGGGCGGCCACCGCCGCAGCGCCCGAACCGACACCGATGATGGAGATGTCGTCGTCGCTGAGCTTGTGCTGCTTCAGGTAGTAGCGAATGAAGAAATCGGACGAGGACCCGGGCGACGTGATGCCGACCTTTTTGCCCTTGATCGTTTCAGGTTTGGCCGGGTCGAAATCGGTGTCGTTCTTGCCGGCGAGAACAAGGCCGGAATTGCGGGCGAGCTGGACGAAGCCGACAACGTGCTTGTTCTGCGACTGCATCTGGATCGTATGATCGTAGAAGCCGACGGCGACGTCTGTCGAACCGGCAACAAGGGCCTGAAGCACCTTGGAACCGCCCTGGGCGAAGTTCTCGGTCGTCACGTCAAGCCCCTCATCCTTGTAGAAACCAAGGCTGTCGGCAACCGGAAACGGAAGATTATTGAGATTGTAGGAGCCTACGCTCATTCGGATGGATTCAGCATTGGCAGATGCTGCCAAGGCACAGAATGCCGCTGTTGCGAGCAAGTATTTACGCATGAGGGTCTCCTCCCTGTTGATGTTATGCGTCGATATGGACGTCTTCAGGCCGCGTGTTCAATCGCAGCCATTGGCTTGGCGAAGGCAAAGCCTTCAAAAAGTCTTCGCGCCGTTCTCACCAGCCCGGCTGTCACCGCTCCGTTTCGCATTTCCAGTTGCACGTCGAGCCGGCCGGCCGGATGTTCGATACGCACCATCGCCGGCACGGAAAGACCACCTGCCAGATCATGGGCAATGGATCCTTCGGTGACGGCTGCGGTTGCAATGCCAACCGCACCGGTCGTTGCGAGAGCCGGATGACAATCATTCGGCATGAAGTAGCGAACCGAAAGAGTGCCGCCCTTGCGCGCCGGCGCAATCAGTACCGGCTTGGGAATAACCATGTCAGCCACGTCACCCATGCGCATCATCCTGCCGGCTTCGATGCGTATGCGGCTCATGCGCTCGATGAGTTCGCGATTGGCTGTCAGCACCTGCGGTTCCTCGTAACCCGTCACGCCGAGATCGGCTGCGCGCATCAGCACCATCGGAATGGCGCAATCAATGGCCGTCACCGCCACCCCGTCGATCGTGTCGACAGCCTTGCCGGTGGGCAGCAACTTGCCGGTTTTCGCACCGGCGGCATCCATGAACGTCAAGGCGATGGGCGCTGCAAGTCCCGGCACGCCGTCAATCGAAGCATCGCCGAGATAGATGACCTCACGACCCCGCGTCGGCACCTTCGCCTCGATCAGCTTGCCGGTGTTGACGTTATGGATGCGCACAAGCGTATCCTCGCCCGTCGCCGAAAGAAGTCCGGCCTCGATGGCGAACGGACCGACGGCTGCCAGCATATTTCCGCAATTGGGCGAATAGTCCACATACTGCCGGTCCGTACGGACCTGGGCAAAGAGATAGTCGACATCGGCGCCCTTGATCGTGGAAGGACCGATAATCGCGACCTTTGACGTGACGGGATTGCCACCCCCAATCCCGTCGATCTGCAGCGGGTGTCCGGAACCCATGATGGAGAGAAGGGCAGCATCCCGCGCGGCTCGCTCATGGGGAAGATCGGAGGCGAGAAAGAACGGCCCGCGCGACGTTCCGCCTCGCATCAGTACACAGGGTATCTTGAGCAAATCGTTCATGGCCTCGCCTCAGTCTTGCATGCTGCGGATTAATGTCGCTTGTTGTTGCAATATGGGGAAAGACGGATACTCTGTTAAATGCAATGTTCGGAGGGTTTATTGCGAAATGAGCATCAATTGCGAAATTCTGGATTTGCGCGCATTTCAGGCTGTGGTTGAGCTGGAAAGCTTCCACAGGGCCGCTGATGCGCTGCACATCTCACAACCGGCGCTCACGCGCCGTATCCAGAAACTGGAACAGGCCATCGGGGCGCCTCTTCTGGAGCGCACCACCCGCCATGTTGCTCCAACGGCCATGGGGCAGGAGGTCATGCCGCTTGTCCGGCGGATGCTGGAGGAGTTCGACGGATCGCTTTTTGCGATGAAGGACGGAGCACAGCGACGGGGGCTCATCACCATGGCCTGCGTTCCGACCGCAGCGTTTTACTTCCTGCCGACGGTGATCAAAACCTTTAGCAAGCAGTATCCGCATATTCGGTTGCGGATCAGAGACTTGACTGCGAACGAAGGCCTGCAGGCGGTGGCACGAGGCGAAGTCGAATTCGGCATCAACCTGATGGGAAATTCAGATCCGGATCTGGCGTTCGAGCCGCTGATAGATGATCCGTTCGTGCTGGCGATGCGCAAGGACCATTCGCTGGCGGCATTCGAAACCATCCAATGGGATCAGTTGGAGCCCTACCCGCTGGTTGTTGTCGACCGCTCCAGCGGCAACAGAACGCTGCTCGATGGAGCGCTTGCGCGACACAATTTAAAATTGAACTGGTTCTATGAGGTGACCCATCTCAACACGTCGCTTGGCCTCGTGGAGGCGGGACTGGGGATTTCCGTCTTGCCGCGTCTGGCGACACCTCAAGACGATCATCCTTTCCTCGTCACCCGGCCGATCGTAAACCCGGTGGTATCGCGAACCATCGGCATCGTGCAGAGGCGAAGCAGCGTCTTGTCTCCTGCGGCGGAAAAGTTCGTGGAGATGCTGCTGAAGACCTGGAAAACACCGTAGTCAAGAACAGGCAAATGGATAGGTGCTGCTTGATTCCCGAAGGACTGGTTTGCGAGACTCACTGACACCGCGTGCTGTTATCCGGCTGCCGAACGGAGGTGACACAGTGGGACGAGCGCTGTTTCCTTAAGGTAAGGAAAAACAGCAGTTTGATTTTATGCAGTGCCGGCAGTTCAAGGCTCCAAGCCGTGGTCTGCTCCAACCAGTTGCCACCGGGGCAAGGGAACACAACGCTGGCGAGGTCGTTTTTGCATGCCGGCATTTCCCGGCGGTAATCGGCGGCTTGATGTGCGTAAAATAAATGACGAAGGTGGAGGGGCTTCGGCGCCTCGTTCTGAAGGCCTCAAGGTAAAGAAGGCGAGATACTCCGCCGGTTTGCTTGCGTCCCGGTTGGCTGCAGCATTGAAAGAAGCGCGACAGCCGACATGTTATGTGGCGCTGAGCGAAAGTGCCGCTGACGAAATCGCAGCGGCGGTCCGTGCCCTGTTTCCGGATATCCCGTTCCTTGCCCTGCCGCCCTGGGACTGTCTCCCTTATGACCGGGTGCCACCGTCTCCGCATTGCATGGGCCGACGCATGGATGCGTTGCGCATCTGGAGGGAACCCGGCGGCCCGCCTAAACTCCTGGTCACCTCCCTCGAAGCGATGCTGCAACGTGTTCCGCCGGCAGCGGTCATCGAGGACAGCACGTTCGATCTGGCGGCGGGCCAGCGGTTTGACCGCACGGCTTTCTCGCAATTCGTCCGGCAGACCGGTTACATCGAGGAAGGTGTGGCAGACGATCCCGGCGAGGTGGTGGTGCGGGATGGCGTGATAGACATCTACCCTGCGGGGGCGCCGGGCCCGATGCGGATTGTCGTCTCGGAGAAGGATGAGGTCGAGGAGCTGCGGGGCTTCGACCGCGTCTCCCAGCGCACGGAGAGCTTTCTGGAGCGGGTCAGTCTGGGTCCGGCCACGGAAGCCATCTCAACGAATGCCGAACTGGACGTAGCTGCCCCGACGTCCGGGACGATGGAACATATCCTGTGCCGCCTCTATGAGCACATGCCGAGCGTCATGGAGGTCTTGGGCGATGCGATCATACATCTGGCCCCGGGCGCTGAAACACGCGTTGAGCGTTATCTCGACATCATCGACGATGCGCGGCAAGCCCGTACGCGTCTCGGTGAGACCGACACCGGCTCCGCGCGGTCGCTCTACTTGAGCCGTGTGGAATGGGATCGATATGCTGAGGGCATGAAGGCAAACGGCCTCGACCTCGAACAGGAGGACAGTCAGCCCATGGAAGGCTTGGCCTCCGCTCTTGGCAAGCCCCTGGCGAGACTGGTTCAGGAGCGCGTGAAGCAAGGGCAAAAAATCGTTCTCACCGGGACGGGCAAAAGCTTGGAAGCCCTGTCTCGACGGCTTGCAAAGGCAGCCGGCACGACCGCCCAGCCCATCGACACCTGGGAGGCAGCGATCTCGGCCGAGGTCGGGAGCCTCCTCAAACTGCCATGCGCGCTGGAGCAGGGCTTTGTCGACAAGAGGAACAACATTGTCGTCGTTGCGGCCCAGCAAACCAGCCGGACGAATAGTGCGCGTCTGCTCTTGGCGGAGCCGGAGCTGCAGATCGGCGATGTCGTGGTTCACGAAGAGCACGGTGTCGGCGTTCTGAAAGACCTGCAGAGCCTCGACATAAACGGCGTGCCTCACGACGCGGCGCGCCTCGACTATCGCGACGGCGGGTCGCTTCTCGTGCCGATGGAAGATTTCGGCAAATTGTGGCGCTATGGATCCGAGGCACAGACCGTCACGCTGGATCGGCTGCACACCGAGGCCTGGGAGAAAAAGCGCGAGAAAATTGCCCAGGATATTCGATCGACAGCCCGGCATCTGGGAAAGATTGCCAGGCAGAGAGAGGCATCGCGCGCGGACACCTTCGCGCCGCCGCGAGCGGCATATACCGCATTTACGCGACGTTTCCCCTATGCGGAAACGGCAGACCAGACCGAAGCCATCGATGCCGTGCTCTCGGATCTTTCGTCCGGCCGCCCGATGAACCGTCTCATCTGCGGAGATGTCGGCTTCGGCAAAACCGAGATCGCCTTGCGGGCGGCAGCGGCCGTTGCCCTTGCCGGAGGGCAGGTCGTCATGATCGCGCCGACCACCGTTCTCGCCCGTCAGCACTTTGCGACCTTCGAGCAACGTTTTGCGGGCTCCGGTGTTTCGGTCGGCATGCTGTCGCGGCTCGTCACGGCTTCCGAGGCAAAGCAGGTCAAGGCAGAACTGGCCGAAGGCAGCCTTGGCATCGTCGTCGCCACCCAGGCGATTCTGGCCAAAGATGTGCGTTTTGCCCGCCTTGCCCTTCTCATCGTCGATGAAGAACACCGCTTCGGACTGCGACAAAAGCAGGCGATGACCAAGCTTGCCCCCTCTCTGCATGTGCTTGCCATGTCGGCGACGCCCATCCCCCGGACACTGCAATCAGCGATGGTCGGGATCCAGGAGGTCAGTCTGCTGACGACACCGCCGCGTCGGCGCCTGCCGGTCCGCACCACGCTTTCGACTTTCGACAGCGCTTCCGTCCGCATCGCGCTGATGCGCGAGTTCAGGCGTGGCGGACAGAGCTTTGTCGTCGTGCCGCGCATCGAGGACATCGCGGCGGTCGAGGCGCGACTGCGCAAGATCGTTCCGGAGCTGACGATCCGGGTTGCGCATGGAAAGATGCCGGCAGCAGCCATGGATGAAGCGGTGGTGTCTTTCGCGGCGGGCGACGGCGATATCCTGCTGGCCACCAACATCATCGAAAACGGCCTCGACGTTCCCCGGGCGAACACCATTTTCGTCTGGCACGCGGACCTGTTTGGACTGGCGCAGCTTCATCAATTGCGCGGGCGGGTCGGGCGCTCAGGCACGCAAGGCGCGGCAACCTTCATGACGGACGAGAACACGGAACTGTCCGAGGAAGCGCGGCTGCGGCTATCGATGCTCGTCGAAAACGATCGGCTCGGCTCAGGCCTGTCAATCAGCATGCGTGATTTTGACCTACGCGGCGGAGGCGACCTTGCCGGCGAGGATCAGGCCGGACACATCAAGGCCATCGGCATTGGTCTTTATCAGACGCTGCTGGCGGAGGCGGTCGCAAAGCTCCGCAAGCCGGTTCAGGGCAAGCCGATGCAGGATATGAAGGAGCGGACAGTCCTGAACTTTGGAATTTCAGGCGGGATACCGGCACACTATGTGTCCGATCCGGCGGTTCGGCTTCATCTATACGCCAGACTGGGCCGAGCTTCTGCACCGAAATCGCTGGAGGATCTGGAAGAGGAATTCGAAGACCGCTTCGGCGAGCCGCCGCAGGACGTAAAACTGCTCCTCAGAAGAACCCGCCTGCAGCTTGCTGCCGCACGGCTCGGCATCGCCAAACTGGAGGCCGGGCCAAAAGCGATAGCTGTCACGTTTCGGGAAAAAGCGCCTCTCCGCTCCTGGGCGGCCTTTGCAAAAGCAGAAGGTGCGGTTTTGGAAAAGAACCGCCTGCTGTTCGAAGCCAGCCGAGCAGCGGGTGACGAGCCGCTCGAATTCTTCGAGAAGATGGTCGTAAGCGCACAGAAAATGTCGAAACGCGGTGTCAGAAAAGGGGCCGGAAACGAAAGGCAGGACTGACGCAGCGTGAAGGTGGCGCCAAGTCCAGAACTGAAACACAACGCTTACACTGCCCGCAGCAACTGCTCCGTCTGCAGGAACTTGACCTGCACCGAAAATCGATCAGCCAGCACCTCCAGAGAAGCGTCATGGGTCTGGTCGGCGCCGCTGCAAACGGCGTCCTTGAGGAGGACGACCCGGTAACCCAGGTCGATGGCACCAAGTGCAGCGGCGAGAACGCAGACATCGGCTTCTCCTCCGAACAGGACGAGTGTATCCACTCACTCCCCTGCCAGAAGGAGATGAAGGTCGCCTGTGGTCCAAGGAAAATAGGTCATCTTGTCCAGGATCCTTGCGGGCGGCACATTCGCCTTCAGGGACGGGACGAGATCAACCATCTCCGGCCCGAGCCGGTCGAGCGTCATCCCGTCCCATTTTTCATAGTAGTGACGCCACGTGCCGGAAATGTCCGCAGCCTGCCTCGGCGGCACAAAGCGCGTAAAGATCGTCCGCCGTGCATGGCGCCCCACGACCTCCTGGATTTGAGGCGCCACCTGCTGCATCCACGGCACATGCCAGGGCATTTGCTCGGCAAACATGCGCTGCATGTCGATGCAAAGGTGGATCCAATTGTCGTCGGCCATCCTGAATTCCATGACCACCCCATCGTACGACCCCGTCGAGGTTCCCGCAGGGAGATGGCAGAACCGCCTGCGCACAGCACCCTCATGCCTGGTCGAACGGCGTGACCGGCAGACGGCGCTTGTGGTCGCTGCCATGGTAGAATGTCAGGACGCGCTCCCGGGCCCTCGAGGCGGAGAGTGACAGGGCAACGGAGTGATGGCGTAGGGCCCCTGCTTTTCTAAGGAACGAACAGGTCGAGCCTGTTCGAGGATGACCGGAAACAACAGGCGATAGGGAACCTGCAGGAGTTTCAGCCGAAATCTGCTTTGGGGCGCAGCAGGCGGACAAGCCTGTTCGGCACGATGCGGACGCCGTGGATCTTCACGCGCTCATCAGCGCCTTCTGCTTTTGCGTCCCGATCTTAGACAGAACGTCGTCCGGCAAAAATCCTGACTGTTTGGTGCACGAGGCCACCTGCCCCCCGGGAAATGCTCAAAAGAAAATCGGCGCCATCGCCGATAAAAATTCTTGCGCCTTCGTCCGATGCCCTCTTATAGTCTCCTTGCATGCGCATTCATTTTGTCTCGCTTCGCATGCCATCAACAAGAAGGGGTAAATCATGAGACTGGGAGTCGATGTCGGAGGAACCTTTACGGATCTTCTTCTTCACGATGATGCCACCCGCCGCACCTATCAGGCCAAGACGCCCTCCACGCCCGAGGACCAGTCGATCGGTGTTGCCGCCGGCGTGAAGCTGATCTGCGAGAAGGCGGGCATTTCTCCCGCCGACCTTTCGCTCATCCTCCACGGCACCACCGTCGCAACCAACGCTGTTCTCGAAGGAAAAGGCGCCCGTGTTGGCCTGCTGGTCACCGAGGGCTTCGAATACACGCTGCATCTGGCAAAGTCCTGGACGCCGGGTCCGCTGTTCGGCTGGATCGTCATGGACAAGCCCGATCCGCTGGCCTCGCTTGCCGACACGCGCGGCATTCCAGAGCGGATGAATGCCCAGGGCGAAGTGGTTCGGCCGCTCGATCGCGAGAAGGCCACAGCTCTCATCGATGACCTCTGCTCGTCGGGCATCGAGGCACTCACGATCTCTCTTATGCATTCGTATGCAAACGCGGAACATGAGCGAATCCTTGCCGCCATCGTGCGCGAGCGCTATCCCGATATTCCCGTTTCGGTATCGTCCGATATCCTGCCCGAGTTCCGCGAATATGACCGTGCCATCACCACGGTGATGAACGACTACGTGCGCCCGATCATGAAGCGCTATCTGTCGCAGATCGAGGCGCGCCTGAAGGATATCGGCGTCACTGCACGCCTTCACATCGTTCGATCCGATGGCGGCCTGATGAGTGCCCAGGCGGCCTCCGATCGGCCAGTCCATACCGTACTCTCCGGTCCGGCAGGCGGCGTCACCTCGACCGTGATGGTGTCGCGCCGCTCCGGCATCCGCAAGCTGCTGGCCTTCGACATGGGTGGCACGTCGACCGACGTTGCCGTGATCCTCGATGGCCAGCCGACGATTTCCCGCTCGACAGAGGTCGGCTCGTTCCCGGCCAAGGTCCCGACGCTCGACGTCCGCTCGGTCGGTGCAGGCGGCGGATCGATCGCCGAAGTCTCCGAACTGACCAAATCGCTGCGGGTCGGACCGCGCAGCGCCGGCGCCCGCCCGGGTCCGGTCGCTTACAGCCGTGGCGGCACGGAACCGACGGTCAGCGACGCCAATGTCGTTCTCGGCTATCTGCCGCCGGTGCTGCTCGGCGGGGACATGAAGCTCGACGTCGAAGGCGCGCGTGCATCGGTCGCGAAGATCGGCGACAGGATCGGCCTTTCCCCCGAAGATGCCGCCCAGGGCATCATCGATATCGCCAACGAGGTGATGCTGGGGGCGCTGCGCGTCATCACCGTTCAGCGCGGGCTCGATCCCCGCGATTTCGGCATCCTCGGCTTCGGCGGCGCAGGCCCCCTGCATGCCAATGCCATGGCTGAACTGCTCGGATGCTATCCGGTGGTCATTCCCGGCAACCCTGGGGTTCTTTCGGCCCTCGGCTTCCTCGAATCCGAGTTCAAGAATGAATTCGTGCAGACCTTCATCCGCTCGACCCGCGAACTCGATGCCAATGACGTCTGGTCGCGCTTCGAACAGCTGGAGGGCAAGGCCAAGGCCTGGCTTGACGAAGAGCATGTGCCGGCGTCCGATCGCAAGCTGACCTTCTCGGTTGACCTGCGTTACGAACAGCAGGGTTTCGAAGTCACCATCGATATCGACGGCGACACTCTTGCCAGCAAGGGCGCCCTCAAGCCGGTCTTCGATAAATTCCATGAAACGCATGAACGGCTCTATGGCGTTCGCTTCCATGTCCCGGTTGAACTGGTCGCGCTTCGCGTCGTGGCGACCGGGGCGACACTTCCGGTCGAGGAAACCGCGCCGGCCGCTGCCAGTGCGGATGGCGGGGCGCTGATCGAGACACGGCCCAGCTATTTCAAGGGCCAGTGGATCGACACGCCGAACTATGATCGCTCCAAGCTGACCATGGGCGAAAAAATCCCGGGGCCGGCGATCATCCGTCAATACGATACGACGACCGTGCTGCTGCCCGACCACTATGCCGAGGTCGACCCGCACGGCAACCTCCTGATCTGGCCGAACGCGAAGGGAAACTGAGATGAGCAAAGTTGATCCCATCACCCTCGATATCATCGAGAACGCTCTGAAGAACGCCCGCTTCGAGATGGACGGAGTCGTCGTGCGCATTGCGCTGTCGCCCGTCATTCGCGAGCAGCACGACGAATTCCCGATGATCTGCGACGCCCGGGGCCGCATGGTCGTCGGCCAGTTCGGCTCCTATATCCCGGCGATCGTGGAGCAGTTCGAAGGCGACCTGAACGAAGGCGACGTCTTCGTCTGGAACGACCCCTATGCCTGCAAGGGCTCGATTTCGCACAACAATGACTGGTGCGTGATGATGCCGATCTTCCACGAGGGCGTCCTCGTGGGCTTTTCGTCGATCTTCGGCCATATGGTCGATGTCGGCGGCAAGGTGCCGGGCTCCATGCCGTTCGACGCGCGCACCATCTGGGAGGAAGGCCTGCGCATTCCGCCGGTGCGCATCTACGACAAGGGCAAGCTGAACGAGGGCGTGCTGAGCATCATGCTCAACAACACCCGCACGCCCGACATGAACCGGGCCGACCTCATGGCGCTGATCGCCGGCTGCCGCACGGCCGCCACCCGCGTGCGCGAGCTGTGCGACCGCTTCGGCCGCGAGACCTACATGTCGGCATGCGACATGCTGCTCGATCGGACCCGCGAAGCCATGAAGGTGTTGATCGACAAGTATATTTCGGAAGAGCCGGTGTCCTTCACCGACTATGTCGATGACGATGGCGTCGGCAACGGGCCGTTTAAAATGACGCTTTCGATCTACCGGAAGAGCGACAAGGCCGTCTTCGACTGGACGGGAACGGACGACCAGGCGGAAGGTCCGATCAATTTCCATATCCACGAAGGTCTCTGCAAGCTGTTCTTCGGCGTGTACATGATCATGGCCTTCGACCCGTCGATCCTGTTCAACGAGGGGTTCTACGATCTGTTCGAGGTGGTGCTTCCGGAGGGAAGCCTGCTCAATCCGCGCTTCCCGGCAGCCCTTTCGAACCGCCTCAACACCCATACGCGGTTCTTCGATTGCCAGGCCGGCGCTCTCGGGCAGCGTGCGCCGCATCTCTCCATGGCCGCCGGTTACGGCACCAGCCCGCACTTCATCTTCACGGGCCATGACAAGGACAACAAGTACTTCCAGTTGATGGAGCTTCTGTTCGGCGGCGTGCCGGGACGTCCTCGCGGCGATGGTCTTGACGGGCATGCCTGGTGGCCGCTCTTTTCGGCAACGCCGATCGAATACATCGAGAACTATTATCCGGTTCTCGTCGAGAGCTATCGGCCGATCCGGGATTCCGGCGGTGCAGGCCTCAACCGTGGCGGCGCCGGCATTGCCAAGACCTATCGCCTCCTGGAATCCGGCAAGGTTTCCATCCACGACGACCGCGAGGTGGTGCCGCCTTGGGGCATCAATGGCGGCCTGTTCGGCGGCACCTCCAGCAAATGGCTGCTGCGCAAGGGCAGCGAGACGCCCGAGCGCATTCCCTCCAAGATCGACAATCTTGCGGTCAATGAAGGCGATGTGATCGTGTTCAATACCGCTGGGTCCGGCGGGTGGGGCGATCCGCTGGATCGTCCGCCGGAAAGTGTGGCGCGCGATGTCCGCTACGACCTCGTCTCGGCAGAAAAGGCGCGCAATGACTATGGCGTCGTCTTGAGTGCCGCCGGCACCGTGGATGAAACCGCAACCGCAGCGCTGCGCGCCGACATGAAGCGCGACAGGGGTGAACCGAAGCCCTTCAACTTCGGATACTTGCCCGAAGCCGCGGAATAACAGGAAAGCGCAAACAGGGTCCCCTTCGACGGACTTCGATGGGGACCTTCCCAGGAACGGGCGTGGAAGCCGGGCTGAGGCCCGCCTTCTGCCTGCCCGCCCCCCACAGCATAAAATCATCGCAGCCCGGAGAGAGCCCAGTCATGGCCGTTGACTATTTGAAGCGCGGAAAGCCCGAAGCCCAGCGGTCCGAGGACGACCACAAGGTGCGCAGCGTCGTGGAGGAAATCCTGAAGGATATCGAGGCGCGGGGCGACGCCGCGGTCCGCGAACTCTCGGAAAAATTCGACAAATACGCTCCGCCGTCCTTCAGGCTGTCCAAGAGCGAGATCGAGGCCCTGATGAACAAGGTCTCGCCCCGCGACATGGAGGACATCAAGTTCGCCCAGGCGCAGGTGCGCAACTTTGCGCAGGCTCAGCGCGATTCAATGCTCGATATAGAGGTCGAGACGCTGCCGGGCGTTATTCTGGGACATAAGAACATCCCGGTGCAGTCGGTCGGTTGCTACATTCCCGGCGGAAAGTTCCCGATGGTGGCATCGGCCCATATGTCGGTCGCGACGGCGTCCGTCGCGGGCGTGCCGCGTATTGCGGCGGCAACCCCGGCCTTCAAGGGAGAGCCAAACCCGGCCGTGATTGCCGCCATGCATCTCGGCGGCGCGCACGAGATCTATGTGCTGGGCGGCATCCAGGCAATCGGTGCCATGGCAATCGGGACCGAGACCATCAAGCCCGTTCACATGCTGGTCGGCCCGGGCAATGCCTTCGTCGCCGAAGCCAAGCGGCAGCTCTACGGTCGCGTCGGCATCGACCTTTTCGCCGGCCCGACGGAGACGATGGTGATTGCCGACGAAACCGTCGATGCGGAAATGTGCGCGACGGACCTGCTGGGGCAGGCCGAACACGGATATAATTCTCCGGCCGTCCTTATCACCAATTCGCGCAAGCTCGCTACCGAGACGCTTGCCGAAATAGACCGGCTGCTGACCATCCTGCCCACGGCCGACACGGCATCGAAAAGCTGGGCGGATTACGGCGAGGTCATCGTCTGCTATACCTATGAGGAAATGCTGGATGTCGCCAATGACATCGCGTCCGAACATGTCCAGGTCATGACCGACCGGGACGACTGGTTCCTGGAGAAGATGCATTCCTACGGGGCGCTCTTCCTCGGGCCGCGGACGAATGTGGCCAATGGCGACAAGGTGATCGGCACCAACCATACCCTGCCCACCAAGAAGGCCGGACGCTATACCGGCGGGCTGTGGGTCGGAAAGTATCTCAAGACGCATTCCTACCAGAAGGTGCTCACCGACGAGGCCGCCGCCAGCATCGGCGAATATTGCTCGCGACTTTGCATCCTCGAAGGCTTTGTCGGTCATGCCGAACAGGCCAATGTCCGTGTCCGCCGCTATGGCGGCCGCAACATTCCCTATGGTGAGGCGGCAGAGTAAGGCGATGGAGCTTCCCCGCCCGCCCTCCTTCCGGCTGGATGGCAAGCGCGCGCTGGTGGCCGGCGCCTCTTCCGGCATAGGCCTGGCTGCGGCGGTCGCGCTTGCGCAAGCGGGCGCGCATGTGGCGCTCGCAGCCCGCTCCGCCGACAGGCTTTCAGCGACGGTCGACACTCTGACCCGTGCCGGCCTTTCGGGCGAGGCGCTGGTCTTTGATGTAAAGGACGTCGAGGCCATCGAGACCACGATCGCCAGCCATGTGCCGTTCGACATCCTGGTCAACAGCGCAGGGCTTGCACGGCACGGCCCTGCCCTCGATACCACGCCTGAGGACTTCGATGCCGTTGTCGGCCTCAATCTGCGCGGCGCCTACTTCCTCACCCGCGCGGTGGCGCGCAGCCTGGTTGCGGCGGAAAGGCCGGGATCGCTGATCAATATCTCCTCGCAGATGGCCCATGTCGGTGGCATTGACCGGGCCGTCTACAGCGCGACGAAGCATGCCGTGGAGGGTTTTACCAAATCCATGGCGATCGAGTGGGGCAAGCATGGCATCCGGGTCAATACAATCTGCCCGACATTCATCCGCACACCACTGACGGAGCAGACCTTCTCCAATCCGGACAGGGTGGCGTGGATCGAGGAAAAGATCAAGCTCGGCCGTATCGGTGAGGTCGAGGACATCATGGGTCCCGTCGTCTTTCTCGCATCGGATGCGGCCGCAATGATCACCGGCTCGGCGTTGATGGTGGACGGTGGCTGGACTGCGGACTGATATGGGAGGTGAAATGACAATGAGCGGACATATAGCAATCGTCGGAGCCGGGCTTGTCGGCGCGGGCTGGGCCATCGTCTTTGCGCGAAGCGGTCATCAGGTCAAAGTGTTCGACACCAGCGAGGCCATTCGCTCGCGCCTGCCGGATCATCTGAAGGCGGCGCTGGAGGCGATGGCGGCGTATGGTCTCGTATCCGGCGTCGATGACATCATGCATCGCATCACGGTCTGCGCCAGTCTGGCCGATGCCGTCACCGGCGCGGACTATGTTCAGGAATCGGTGATCGAGCGCGTGGACCTGAAGCGGGAGGTGTCCGCTGAAATCGACCGCCACCTCGCGCAGACCGCCGTGGTGGGCAGTTCCACCTCCGGACTGCCGGCCTCGTCCTTCACCGAGGACTGCCGCAACCGCGAGCGCTTTGTGGTCGCCCATCCGGTCAATCCGCCGCATCTCGTCCCGGTGGTGGAGATCTGCCCGGCGCCCTGGACCGCGCCTGCGACCGTGGAAAAGACGCGCGACCTGATGCAGTCGGTCGGGCAGGCGCCGGTCGTCGTCACCCGCGAAATTCCCGGCTTCATCCTGAACCGCCTGCAGGGTGCCCTGCTGGACGAGGCGTGGTCGCTGTTCGATCAGGGCTATGCGACGGCAGAGGACATCGACAAGACGATCAAGCATGGGCTGGGGCTGCGCTGGTCCTTCATGGGACCGTTCGAAACCATCGATCTGAACGCGCCCGCGGGCATCGACGATTACGCGCGCCGGCTTGGTCCCATGTATGTGGAACTGGCAGGCGGCCGCCGTCCGGCCGGTCCCTGGAGCGACGATGCCGTGCGTCGAGCAACGGAGGAGCGCCGCGCAAGGCTGCCGCAGGATCAGATCGATGCACGCCGCGCCTGGCGTGACGAAAGGCTGATGGCACTGGTGGCAAGCCAGAAAAAGCTGGAATCCTGAATCCCTCGGCCGCTCGGCTCGGCGTCAAGTTCTTATGTTGAGCCGGGTTCCGCCGCCACGCTGCAGCCCGGCCTCAATCAGGACGCAGCTTCCGGAACCGTGGATCGCCAGACCAGTTGACCGGCCAGCGGCAAGTCGCGGCCGAGTTCGTGGGGCCGGCGCGGTTCATCGAGATGCAGGAGGCTCAAGGTTTCCTGCACCATTTCGGCAAGCGGCTGCTGCACCGTGGTGAGCTTGTAGGGTTCGCGACCCGCTTCCGGAATGCCGTCAAAGCCTGCGACCATGACATCTTCGGGCACGCGCAGGCCGTGATGGCCGCGCAGCGCATCGATCGCCCCCATCGCCATGATATCGGCGATGCCGAACACGGCGTCGGGCATCGGCTTTCCGGTTGCCATATGTGCGTCGATGGCGGCCATGCCGCCTTCGTAGCTCGAGCCGCCGGGGCATTCAACGATGGCGTCCCGCCGGATGCCCGCTTCCAGCAACCGTTCGAGGAAGCCGCGCACGCGGTCCTGACTGGTGGAGCCGTTCGGATCGCCGGTCACCATCATGAAGGACTTGGCGCCCGCCTGGAGCAAGACCTCGGCGATCATCCGCCCGCCGGCGACATTGTCACAACGCACGCCATAGACGCCGCTATGGGGAACGTAGCGGTTGAACAGCACGACGGGAATGCCACGATCGTGGCACAGGTTGATCATGCGCGTGGACAGCTGCGCGGATGTCAGGATCACCGCCTCGACCTGATACTGCAGAACCCGCATGATCGCTTCATCGGTGTGCATGTCCTCCGAAAGCGTGAAGGTCAGCGTCTGGCGCCCGCGCTTCTGGAGTTCCTGGCTGAAGGTATGCAGCGTGCGCACGTAAAAGGGGTTCGCCAGCGTCCCCAGGATGACCGCGACGATCTTCGAACGGTTCTTCGTCAGGCTGCTGGCAATCGAATTGGGAACGTAATTCAGCTTGCGCGCGGCCTCGATGATCTTCAGTCGGGTGCTCTCGCGGATGCTGGATCCCGGTGTAAAGGCGCGAGACACCGCCGACTGGGAAACACCAGCCAGTGCTGCGACATCAAAAGATGTCGCCCGGATCGTCTCTTCCGCCATTGCGTTGTCCCCGCATTCGTATTCAGACCCTGTTGCTATCCTAATATTAAAGGAACTGCAATTTTCCCGGCAACCGTCCTCCACAGCAGCATATCGCGGCGTGCTGACACTCTTGTTACAGGCATAATCCCGGTAGACCCTGCCGATGGCTGAATGTTTATGCAGGCGATGCCGTTCTCGCCGATGGAAGCACGCAGCGCGACCGGATTGGTGAAACCCGAGCAACCGGCAGATTCGGTCACGTTCGGCCGGTGACGGCGGGGCCGAACGGCCTCAGGCGGCTGTCCAGCCGCCGTCGACCGGCAAGACCGTGCCGGTCACGAAGCGAGCCGCGTCGCTCAGGAGGAAGCAGACGACATCGGCAACCTCATCCGGACGTCCGAACCGTTCCATCGCATGCCGCAGCCGTGATTTTTCCCGCTCCGCACTGCTTGCGGAGGCAAAGGCGCGCTCCATCATCGGCGTCTCTATCGCACCGGGCGCCACGGCATTGACCCGGATCCCATCGCCCGCATGATCGATGGCAAGGCTGCGGCACATGGAATTGATCGCGCCCTTGGAGGTCGCATAGGCAATGCAGCCACGACCGCCGGAGAGCGAAAGCTGCGAGGAGCAGAGCACGACGGAGGCACCTTCGGCCTGCTGCAGATCGGGCAGCAGGGCTTTCACGGCATTGGCGGTGCCGATGACGTTGATCGCCAGCACCCTTTCCCAGTCATGGCTCTCGACTGCATCGATGCGGCCAATCAACTCGATGCCGGCGAAGGTGGCCAGTCCGTCGAACCGCAGCCCGGCGCGGCTGACCTCATCCCTGATGGCCACAAGGCGGCTGCCATCCCGGACGTCGCCGGAGTGACGGGCAACACGGGGATCGAGCGCATCGGAAAAGGATAGATCAACGCCGATCACCGTGGCCCCGCGTGCTGCCAATGCGTTTGCGGTCGCAAGGCCCAATCCGCTTCCGGCGCCGGTGACCATGATTGTACGACCTGCAAAAATGTTCATCGGCGACACCTCAGTAAGGGTTTTCCTGAAGCCAGGAAACATAAGCGCGAAGCCCTTCTGGGAAGGATATTTCAGGTTTCCAGCCGAGATCGCGGGCGGCGGCGTTCAACAGCATCTTTCCCTGCTGGTCGGCACCAGGCAGGAGGCCCGGGCCGATCTGCGCCCGGATCGTCGGCAACTGGCGTGCGACGAGATCAAAAATATCGCCGACCGTGACGGTTTCGCTGCCGTTGATATTGTAGGCGGCGACGGTTGGGGCCACCGCATCGAGCGCCGCATGAATCGCCGAGACGACGTCATCGACATGCACGAACTGCAGGCGCTGCTGCGCGCCCGCTTCCAATTGCAACGGCTCGCCTTTGGCAGACCGCACCAGCGGCTGGATGATTGCATCGGTGACGCGGCCGGGACCGTAGACCCAGCCGATCCTCAAAGCGATGGCGCTGAGCCCACGTTCGCGTACGAAGCTTTGCAGCACCAGATCAGAGGCCGCCTTGCTGGTGCCGTAGAAGGTTGAGGCCGAAAGGCGCACGTTTTCGTCCACCAGTTCGAATTCCGGGGTATCGCCATAGGCGGATACCGAGGACAGACTGACGAACCGGCGCAGCTTGAGATCGGAGGCCAGCGAGAGCAGCTGCGCGGTTCCCCGCACATTGATGTCGATGACTTCAGCGGCATTGTCCTGCAGCAGCATCGGTCCGGAGATACCGCCGCAATGCACAATGCTCTCGCAGCCTTCCGCCACCACAGGAGCGTGGCGCGTGATATCGCGGACATCCGCCACGTAAAACGGGCAACCCAAGTCGCTGCCCCGCGGCGAGACGACATCCGTTGCAATGACCTTCCGGCCGGCCTTCAGCAGCGCGGCAACTACGCGACGGCCGATGAAACCTGTCGCTCCCGTCACGAAGACGGCTTTACTCTTTGGAGCCATGGGTTTCCTCAGCCGATATCGGTTTCTTCGCGTCCGCGGGCAAACTGCGACACGGTGACGGCCAGAACCAGGGCGGCGCCATTGAAGACGGATGTCACCCAGAGCGGAATGCCAAGCATGGTAAGGCCCGTGATGCCGGTGGCGAGGAAGTAGACCGCAATAACCGCGCCCCAGGGATTGAACCGTCCCGGAATGATCGACGTCGCGCCCAGATAGGCGGCAGCGAAGGCCGGCAACAGGTAGTTCAGGCCAGAGAACGGATCGGCCGCGCCCAAAAGGCCGGCATAGACCACGCCGCCAAGCGCGGCGAGGAAGCCCGACGAAATCAGGCAGCCGACGCGGACACGCCCGACGTCGATGCCGGAGAGGCGGGCAACCTCACGGCTGCGTCCGACGAAAAGGATGCGGCGACCGAGCGGCGTGAACTCGAAAATGAGCCAGATGATGATCGCCAGCAGGATCACGTAATAGAAGGCATAGGAAATGCCGAACAGGCGCCCGCGCGAGACGAGATTGATCAGGATCGGCGAGATGCCGCCGATCGTCGAGGAGTTCGTCATCCACTGCACGAGGCCGGTGATGATCGAGGTCGTACCGAGCGTGACCACCAGCGAGGGGATGCGGACGTAGACGATGAAGAACGAATTCACCAATCCGACCAGGACACCGGCAAGCAAGGCGATCGGGATCACGAAGCCGATCGGAATCTGGTAGACGGCATTCAGGACGCCGATCGTGACGGCCGAAAGCGTGAGATTGGCGCCGACCGACAGGTCGTAATCCCCGGCCGTCAGCGGAATGATCAGCGCAAGCGCCAGCACGGCGCCGGGCGCCTGGGTGGCGAAGAGGATCGAGAAATTCGTCCAGCTGAGAAAGATGCCGGGGAGCGCGAAGCTGAAGAAGGCAATGGTGAGAAGCCATACGCCGACCAGTGCGAAGCGCTCGATGCGACGTCCCAGCTTCTGCTTGTTCCAGAGTGGCATGTCAGCCTCAGTTGTGCTGTGAGTGGCCATAGCAAGCCTCCGCAATATGATCTTTGGTGATGTCGTCACCGACGAGTTCGCGCACCACACGCCCGCGGGCGAAGACAAGGACGCGCGTGCACAGGTCGGCAAGCTGTTCGAAATCCGAGCTGGCGCAGATTACCGCGGCCCCCTCGGACGCCGCCTTGCGGATGACCTGGAACACCTGTTGGCGCGTTCCGACATCGACGCCTTGCGTCGGCTCGTCGAGCATCAGCAGCTTCGGTTCGCGGATCAGCCACTTCGCGAGCAGCACCTTCTGGGCATTGCCGCCGCTAAGCGAGCCCAGCTTCAGGCTGACATCGTTCGGCCGCACCTCGTATTCATGGGCAAGTTCGGTGGCCCGCCGGGCAATCTCTGCCCGCTTCAGGCCGAAGCGCCCCATGAATTTCTTAAGGTCGAGGATCAGCATGTTCTCCGCGACACTGAGGCTGGCAATACCGCTTGCCTTCGGCCGGTCGGCAGGCAGGAGAGCAATATTGCGCTTCACCGATCGCTTCGGTGTGCTGGTCGCAAGGTCGATCTTTTCATCGTCGAGGACCAGCGTGCCCGAACTGGTCGCGGTGGCGCCAAACACGATATAGGGCACCTTCTCGTAGCCGGAGCCGATCAGGCCCGAAAGGCCGAGAATTTCGCCTTTCGCCACCGTGATCTCCTCGACGGAAATGCCCGGTTCGGAGATGTTCGTGACAATCGCACGCGGCTCAAGGGAGGTTACGTCCGGACGGGTGGAAGTCGTGCGGGTGATGCGCCGTCCGATGATGCCTTCGACGAAATCGTCATGGGAGGCCTCGCGGGTCACGAGCGAACCCGAGACGAGCCCGTCGCGCAGTATCGTCGCCCGATCGGTGATTTCACGGACTTCATCGATATCGTGGGAGATGAAGATGACGCTGTCTCCCTGGGCCGCCACGCGGCGCACGAGTTCGAACAGGCGGTCGACCCCCTCGCGCGGCAGGAAGGGCGTCGGCTCATCCAGAATGAGAATGCCGCCGCCATGGTCGCTGCCGGTTGCGCGCAGGTCATCCGACGCCCGGACGATCGCCAGCAGCGCGCGCTCGATCTGGGATATGGCTCCGGTGCGTGCGTCAAGGTCGAGCTGGATGCCGAAGCGATCCAGGGCCTGCTGGGCGGCAACCCGCTCGGCGCGCCAGTCGATCCTGCTTTTGCGCGCCGTGATCGACGCGACTCTCAGGTTTTCGAGTACCGACAGGGACGGGACAAGCCCGAGATGCTGGTGCACGAAGGCCATCCGGTAATCGCGGAAGGCGCCCGCCTTCATCGGAAGGTCCAGCTGCCGGCCGTAGACCGAAATGGAGCCGCCCGGGTCCGGCGCATGAAAACCGGACATGATCTTTACGAAGGTGGATTTGCCCGACCCGTTCTGACCGAGCAGACCATGAACCTCCCCGGCCGATACCGTGAAGTCTATTCCTTTCAGCGCCCGGGCTCCGCCGAACGTCTTGGCGATCTGCGAGACCTGCAGCGCCGGAACCGCCGACGCTGCAGGGTCGCCACGCCCGGGAGGGACGTAGCCGATCATGCCGCTTACTTCACCATCCAGGTTTCGCGGAAGCCCTTCACATAGTCCTCGCCGTAGCCTTTGTTGGGCTCGGCCGGGACGCCGGCGGTCTTCACGTTGGACTGGTCGAAGATGTAGTAGGGAACGCCGATATCCTTGGGCATCGGCAGACCGGCGAGCTTGCGCATGTATCCGTCGATGGTCGAGCGGGCAATCCAGTCGAGGCTTTCGCCGATGTCCATCTCGACCTTGCCGTCGCGGATGAAATCGAGCACGAACGGCGTGCCGTTCGACGTGGCGATCTTCACCGTGTCGCTCTTGCCGGTCAGTTCCACGGCCGGAACCACGAACTGACTCATGCTGTCATAGATCGGAATAACGTAGTTTGCGGTGGGCTTGGAGATCAGCGCCGACTGCACGGAGGGCTGGATCTTGGTGCCCCATTCGGTGATGCCGACATTGATTTCCTGCTGGATCGTGCATTTCGGGCAGTTCTTCTGCAGCGCGTCCCGAATGCCCTGCACCAGCGGGGCGGTCGGCGGCACTTCGTCGGATTTCACCACGATCGCATGGGCGTTGCCACCGGTCTTGTAGATCATCCAGTTGCCGAGCAGCCAGCCCTGTCCATAGAAGCTGACCGGCAGGTCGCCTTCCAGCAGCTTGTTGGCCGGCTGCGACGGATCGTAGAAGTGCGAGGTAAACACCTTGACGCCGGCATCCTTGGCGGCCTGCAGCTGCGGCTCGACCACGGCGGGGTTCACGCCGGAAATCAGGTCAACGATATCGAACTTGTTCTGGATGGCATATTCGATGCCCTGCACCCACTGGGACGGCTGCCCCTGGTTTTCCCATTCGCGAACCTCAAGGCCGATTTCCTTACCGACCGCAATCTCGCGGGCGATGATACCCTTCAAGAACTGATTGGAACTGGTGTTCGGGATGGAGAGCATCTTCTTGCCCTTGGCGACGGCCTGAATGTCGAAAGCCTCGCCGGCGGGCTTGTATTGCGGTGCCTTGCGATGCTGCTCAACGATTTCGGTGGCGCGGGCGAGGCCCTCAGAAGCCTGGTCGGCATGCGCCTGCCCGCCGATAAACGCTGCCCAGGAGGCAGCAGCTAGGATGGTGCTGGACTTGAAAAATGCGCGCATCGACGTTCCCCTTCAATGCTTATGGATGTGAGTAGCTGCGTTTTCGCATGCGTATTCATTTCATCTTTCTGCCGCTTCGTGAATTTGTCAATGGGCTGTTTACGATTCGTCAAGTTCCCGAATTGCGCCGCTAATCCCAACGAAAACAATAGGCTGGCAACAAAACCACCCTCGATTGCGATGTACTGCCCTCGAAATTTATCGCATGGGGAGCTGGTACGGGTTGACAGACAGGGCCAATCGAGAAACCATGAATACGTATTCTTTTCCTGGAGGATCGTTATGGGCAATTACCTGCAGCTCGGCCTTTTCATGCCCAGTACGACCGGCAGCCTCATCATTGCCAAGGGCACGCCGCCGCAGAGCGAAGCCACCTGGGAGTTAAATCGTGATGTCAGCCTCGCCGCCGAGGCGGCCGGTATGGAATTCCTGCTGTCCCAGGTGAAGTGGCGCGGTTACGGCGGCGAATCCGGTCACTGGGATGGCGCGCTGGAATCCTTCACCCTGATGGCCGCCATTGCTGCGGTCACCAGCCGGATCAAGCTCATCGGTTCCGTCGCAGTGCGAACAATGAACCCGGCGGTGGTCGCCAAGATGGCGGCGACCGTGAGTGACGTCAGCGCCGGGCGCTTCGTCGTGAACATCGTCGCCGGCTGGAACAAGTTCGAATATGCCCAGATGGGTCTGTGGAGCGACGACGATTACTATCTGAACCGCTATGAATATGCCGACGAGTTCCTGCACATCCTGAAGCGGCTGTGGTCGGAAGAAAGCGTCACGTTCAAGGGGAAACACTTCCAGCTGGAAGACTGCAGGTCCTTTCCGAAGCCACGGCAGATGCCGGAAATCGTCTGTGCCGGGCAGTCGGAAGGGGCGCTCGCCTTCGTGGCCAAGGAGGCCGACTATTCCTTTATCGGGCGGATGAACGACAGCGCGGAACAGCTGGGTCAGGTCGCTGCCAAGATTTCGAAGCTGGCTGAGCCTCATGGCCGCAGCGTGCACTCGCTCACGCTCCTCAACGTCATCGCCGCTCCAACGGATGCCGAGGCGCAGGCCGAGAAAGCCTTCTACCTGGAGAACCGCGACGAGGTGGCGATCAAGGAATGGATGCGCGTGTCGGGAATGGACAAGAACCGCATCGACTATCTGCACCTCGATCCGGAACCCGCGACCTTCATGTCGGTGCCCTATATCGTTGGCTCCTATGAGAAGGTGGCAGCCCATCTGGATGCGCTGGCGGTCAATGGCATAACCGGCGTCTGCCTCGCCTTCCCAGACTTCGCGTCGGACGTGCCGGATTTCATCGCCAATGTCATGCCATTGATGAAGTCCCGCCAGCGCGCGGCATAGGTCTTTAACCGATCGCCCATGGGGAAGCGGTGGACCGGAAAAAGACAGCAGCACTATGGCAGATTATTTTTTGCATAGGCATGCAAAGCGCCTGCGCCAGCCTGTCAAATAGCGGAAACTATCAAAAGAATATGGGGAACCTGCGTCTTCAATCAAAAGATGAAGTCGCATTCAACAAAAAGGGAAAGCAGCATGAAAATTAGTCTTAAGGTAGCGAGGGCAGTGCTTGCGGCGGCGCTGGCGACGGCGCTCTCGGCATCCGCTCTGCAGGCGGCCACGTTGCGCCTTGGCTCCGGGTTCGGCGACAAGCACTCCTCGACCATTGCCCTTCGTGACGTCTTCGGACCGGAGGTCGAGAAGCGGACCGAGGGACGTTACGCTGTCAAGATCTTCGCCAACAGCGAACTCGGGCAGGCGTCCGAAATGATCAACCAGGCCCAGAGCGGCATCAATTTCGGCGTCTACGTCTCTTCCGCCTTCTTCAACGCACAAGTGCCGCAGATCGGCGTCACCAATCTGCCGTTCCTGTTTCCCGATCGGGAGACCGCCTTCAAGGTCATCGATGGCCCTGTCGGGCAGAAGATCACCGCCCTGTTCGATGCCAAGGGCCTCTCCGTCCTCGGCGTCATGGAGCTCGGTTTCCGCAACATCACCAACAGCAAACACGCCATCAAGGAACCGAAGGATCTCGCCGGCCTCAAGATTCGCCTGCAGAACAATCCCGTCCATATCGCGACGTTCCAGTTGCTCGGTGCAAGCCCGACATCCATCGATGCCAGCGAGATGTATTCGGCTCTGAGCCAGGGCGTCGCCGACGGCCAGGAAAATCCCTATGCCGTCATCAACAGCTTTCAGCTCTATGATGCCAAGCAGAAATTCATGACCAACACCGGTCATTTCTTCGACGTCATCGTCTTTGCCGTCAGCAAGTCGGCGCTGGAGCGCATGTCGCCGGCCGACCAGGCAGCCGTTCGCGAAGCCGCAAGACTGGCAACCGCCGAGCAGCGTCGCCTTGCCGCCCAGATGGATGCCGACAATCTGAAGCAGATTCTTACCCATCAGGTCGAATTCACCGAACTCACCGACGACCAGAGAGCCAAGTTCCGCGAGGCAACGGCACCGGTCTACAGCAAGGTGCGCGACACGATTGGCGCCGGCATCTTCGATGAATTCACCGCAGCCGTCAGCGCGGCCAAACCGTGATGGGCCGCGTCCTGTCCCTCCTGGACCGAGCGGTGGAGGCGGCGATCGTCTGCCTCATGGCCGTGGTCGTTTTGACCGTGGCGAGTGACGTGGTCTCTCGCTACCTGCTCGGCGGATCGTTGATTTTCGCAAACGAACTCAGCAGGATGTGCTTCATCTGGGTGTGCTTCCTGGGCATGCCGATCGGCATTTCCAAAGGTTTGCACGTAGCGATCACCACCCTCGAGGCGCGGCTTACGCCGACCTGGCAGAGCGCAATGTTCCGCCTCGGCCTGGTGTTCATGCTGGTTCTCATGGTCGTCGTCATCTGGGGGGCGATCGTCAGCATCGGCGCACGCTCGGCAGAACAGTTGAATACCATTCCGGTCACCGCGGCCTGGTTCTACGTTCCGGTCGCGATCGGAGCCGGTCTCTCCATTCTCCACATCATCGCGCAGTTCATCGAAGGTCGCCGCATCGTCCGCGAGGCCATCGAGACAGTCTGACGCCAACGGTCGGCAAACATAAGCGCGCCTGCCTCGCCCAAGCGTCAACCGGGCGGGGCCGGGCTGTCGGTTGCCCTGGAGCCTCATCATGAGCATTCTCATCTGCCTGCTGTTTTTCGCCTTCTGCATTCTGAGCATTCCGCTTGCCTTCTCGTTCGGCCTGGCGGGTCTTGTCGGCGTCACCATGTCCGATCTGCCGATCGAGGTCATCGCCACGCGCATGATGTATTCGATCAATTCCTTTCCCCTGCTGGCCATCCCGTTTTTCATGTTCGCCGGCGAACTGATGGTACGCGGCGGCATCGTGACGCTCGGGATCGAATTTGCCGACACGATCATCGGCCGCGTGCGAGGCGGGCTTGGCCAGGTCACCATCCTCTCTGCGCTCGGCCTTGCGTCAGTATCCGGGACCGCGGTGGCCGATGCGGCAGCCTTGGGCTCGGCGCTCCTCAAACCGCTCGGCCAGAGCTACGGCACGCGCTTCGGCGCCGCCCTGATTGCCGGCGCCAGCAATCTCGGTCCGATCCTGCCGCCGAGCACCGCGATGATCGTCTATGCCTCGATTGCAGGTCCCGGCATCTCGGTGCCGGCGCTGTTTCTCGGCGGGGTGCTGCCGGCCGTCCTGATCGCCGGGGGCATGTCGCTCTATGTCTACTTTGCTGCGCGCATGCGCGGCTTTCCGCTTCGCGGCGAGGCCTTCTCGATGAGCCGCGTGGTCAGGCAGGGCATCAAGACGCTGCCGGTGTTCTTCCTGCCCATCATCGTGATCGGCGGCATCGTCGGAGGCGTTTTTACCGCGACCGAAGGTGGCGCCATCGCCGTCATCCTGGCCATGCTGCTGGGCTTCTTCTATACGCGCGAGCTGAAGGTTTCGGACCTCTGGCCATGCCTGCTGGGTGCCGGCCTCACGACCGCCTCGGTGACGGTCATCATCGCCTTTGCCTCCACCATGACCTTTATCTTTTCGATCGACGGGCTGCCTGACCAACTGGCCGCCGGCTTGAAAGCGATAACGTCCAGCCCGCAGATGTTCCTGATCCTCGTCTTTCTGCTGCTGGTCATCGTCGGCATGTTCATGGAATCGACGGCCGCCTATGTCATGCTGGTTCCGATCTTCGTACCCATTGCCGAAGCCTACGGTATCGACGGTGTGCATTTCGCACTCGTCTTCATTCTCACCCTGATTGTCGGGATGCTGACGCCGCCGGTTGGCGTGCTGCTCTTCGTGATGTGCGGACTTTCCGGACTGAAGCTCGGCGAGATTGCTGAGGAGGTCTGGCCCTATATCCTCATCCAGTTCGGCGTCGTCGCCGCCGTACTGTTCTTCCCGGATGTCTTCCTGGCGCTGCCGCGCCTTGCCGGCTACTGAGGTCACAGCATGAGCACCGCCCTCAACGCCGCCACGGACCCGATGCCGCATCTCGTGCGGCATGTGGCAAACCTTGCCTTCGATGATCTGCCGCCGTCCGCGATCGCCTGTGCCAAGACCTTCATTCTCGATACCCTCGGCGTCGGCATCGCCGGCGCCAACGGCACAGGTGTCGCCAACCTGCGCAAGCTCGCGCAGACCTGGGGCCGAGAGCCCGAAGCCACGGTCTGGGGGTCGGGAGAACGGCTGCCGGCAGCGTCTGCGGCCCTCGTCAATGGCTACCAGATCCACTCGCTGGAATATGATTGCGTTCATGAGCGGGCGGTCCTCCACCCGATGGCGGCCATCCTCTCCGCCGCCATCGCCTTTTCGGAGAGGCGCGTGGCCCATGACGGTGCGCCCGTTGATGGTCGATCGTTCATCGCAGCAATCGTCGCTGCGGTGGATCTGGCGACATTTCTCGGCTTTGCCGCCCGCGGATCGCTGCGCTTCTTCCGGCCTTCGACGGCCGGTGGATTCGGCGCTGCGGCGGCAATTGCCAAACTGTCCGGCTTTGATGAGCATCAGGTCGCAAATGCGCTCGGGATCCAGTATTCGCAGGCCTCCGGCACCATGCAGGCGCATGTCGAGGGCTCGCCCTGCCTTGCCCTGCAGGTCGGCTTCGCCGGCCGGGCCGGGCTGGTCAGCGCCGACCTGGCAGGCGCCGGCTTCGAGGGCCCGAAGGACATCCTGACGGGCCGGCACGGCTATTTCAGGCTGTTCGAAAACGACCGCTTTGCCATCGACGGCGAAATCGAGCGCATCGGCCGCGACTATCAGGTCGAGGAACTGGCCCACAAGCCCTTCCCCAGCGGCAGGCTCACCCACGGCACCATCGACGCCCTGATGCAGTTCCAGAGCCGCCATGGCTTCAAGGCGGAAGATATGGCGAGCCTCGAATGTTTCGTGCCGCCGGTGGTTGCTCGGCAGGTCGGACGACCGGACATTGCAACGCCGGATCCCAACTACGCAAAACTCTGCATTCCCTTCGTGGCGGCGACCTTCCTGCGGCATGGTCGCGTGGATGTTGGCGAGTTTCTCGGCGCCGAGATGTTGAACGATCCCATAACGCACGCGCTGGCAGGCAGGGTGATGGTGACAGAGGACGATAATCCGGACCTCAATGCCATGAATCCACAACGCTTTGTGCTGACCCTCAAGAACGGCGATCGGCACGAGCTGATCCTCAACCACGTTCTCGGCCATCCCAAAGCGCCTCTCACGGCCGCGCAGAATGTCGATAAGTTCATGCGCAACTGGGCAACCAATCCGGCTCTGGCCACTGCGGACGGAGAACGGCTGGCTGAGACCATCGCCCAGCTTGAAACGGTCAAGGATATCACGGACATCACGCGTCTGATGGTTCCGGCCGACCTGCGCTGACAGCGCCCTCGCCGCACGCTTCTGCGCTCCTCCAATCCTTGCGTGGGCCTGAAAAGGCCCACGCAAGGATCCTCCGATCACGGCCATTCCTACGCTTGCCCGATTGCAACCAAACGGTAATGCATAGGAATTCATTCTAACATCAAATAATTGTTGATATGACGATGCTCAAAATAGCGCGTCCGACGAAACCACTGGACAAAAGTGATCTAACCGGACAAGGCCATGGCGGCATCGCGGGGGCATCTTGCTGAAAACTTGAAGAATTCGCGGTGAGTTATGCTCGCCTTCTTTTTTTGTCATTTCTTAATCGGGCCGCGAATTGATCGGGTCAGACAAAGCACGGTCAAGACGGGCAAAACACCCGTAGATCTCCGTCACAAAATTCTTGCATGCGCATGCAAATTGGCTATAGTCACGACAAAAGAGCTTACGCACTGTGTGGCGTGCGCCTTGACGGCTTCGTGAGAGAGGACGCGCGGCGTCCTGGGGAATGTATTGTGACCGGAATGAATTCGACGCCCAAAACCCTTTACGAGAAAGTCTGGGCAGACCACGTCGTGAAATCCTACGAGGACGGAACCGATCTCCTCTATGTCGATCGGCATCTGGTCCAGGAAGTCTCCAGTCCCCAGGCCTTTGCCGGTCTCGAAGCCGCCGGGCGCAAGATCCGCCGGCCGGATGCGCATATCTCCGTCGCCGATCATGCCGTTCCGACCCGGGATCGCGCAGCGGCCCTGCGGGATGGGCTAGCGGCGCGGCAGGTGGAGCGACTGGTCCAGAATACCGAGAAATTCGGCATTCCCTATATTCCGATGCGGGACCGGCGCCACGGCATCGTGCATGTCATCGGTCCGGAGCTGGGCTTCACCCTGCCGGGGGCGGTGCTGGTCTGCGGCGACAGCCACACCTGCACCCATGGCGCTTTCGGCGCGATCGCCTTCGGCATCGGTGCGAGCGAATGCGAATGCGTGCTTGCCACGCAGACGCTTCGCCAGCGAAAGCAGAAGACGATGCGCGTTCTCCTGGAGGGACGCCGCCCGGACGGCGTGGAGGTCAAGGATTTCATCCTGGCCGTGATCAGCAGCATCGGTGTCGGCGGTGGCGTGGGCTATGCGATCGAATATGCGGGTTCGGCCGTGCGCGATCTGTCCATGGAACAGCGCATGACCCTCTGCAACATGAGCATCGAGGCGGGCAGCCGCATCGGCATGGTCGGGCCTGATGACAAGACCTTCGACTATCTTCGCGGACGGCCGCTCGCTCCTGCCGGTCAGGAGTGGGATGCAGCTGTCGAGGCGTGGCGCGGCCTTGCGAGCGAACCCGATGCGGTGTTCGACCGCGAAGTCGTCATCGACGTGAGCACGCTCGCTCCTTTCGTTTCGTGGGGAACCACGCCTGAGGAATGCTCGCCGATCACCGGCCGGGTGCCGGATCCGGCCGAGGAGCCGGATGACGGGCGGCGACGCCGGCTGCAGCGGAGCCTCGATTACATGGCATTGACGCCGGGCATGCCGCTCACCGACATCCGGATCGATCGCGTGTTCATCGGCTCCTGCACCAACGGACGCATCGAGGATCTGCGCCGGGCAGCGGCTGTGGTCGACGGCCATCGTGTCGCCGATCATGTCGCGGCCATCGTCGTCCCGGGTTCGGCCGCCGTGCGCGCGCAGGCCGAACAGGAGGGTCTGGACCGCATATTCTTGGAAGCGGGTTTCGAATGGCGTTCGTCCGGCTGCTCCATGTGCGTGGCCATGAATGACGATCGCCTGTCGGAGGGCGAGCGTTGCGCGTCCACATCCAATCGCAATTTCGAGGGTCGGCAGGGCAAGGGTGGGCGCACCCACCTGATGAGCCCGCCGATGGCCGCGGCCGCCGCGATCAGCGGCAGGCTCGCCGACGTCCGCAAACTTGGTATTTGAGGCCTAGCATGAAGCCTTTCACGACGATCGAAAGTGTCGCCGCCTTCATCGATGAGGATGCGATCGACACCGATATCATTTTCCCTGCGCGCTTCCTGCTGTTGCTGGACAAGGCCGGGCTTGCAAAGCATGCGTTCCACGAACGCCGCCATGCGCCCGCTCTCAAGCAGCCCTTCATTCTGGATCGCGCGCCGTTCACCGCGGCGGAGATCCTCGTCGCCCGCAAGAATTTCGGCACCGGCTCCAGCCGGGAGCAGGCCGTCTGGTGCTTGGCGGACTTCGGCATCCGCTGCATCATCGCCGAAAGCTTTGGCGAGATCTTCTTCGCCAACTGCTTCAAGAACGGTGTGCTGCCGATCGTCAAATCCGGTGAGGAATTGAAGGCGATCCGGAAGGCCGCCGGCGAGGAGCAGAAGATCGAAATCGATCTGGTGGATCGCACGATCCGCTTCCAGGACGGACGCGTGATGGCCTTCGAGGTCGATGACTACCGTCGCGATGCCCTGCTGAACGGGCTGGACGAGATAGGCTCGATCCTGCGCGACGACGGTGACGATATTGTCCGCTTCGAAGAGCGCCAGCGCGGCCGATCGTCATGGCTGCATCTCGACCCGCAGAAGCTTTCGACCTTCGCCGATCTCGGCAAGGAGAAGATCCTGGACTGACGGTTCGGCGCGCAACCGCGCACATCCTCAGATCAAGCCCCAACGTCCATCGAAAAGGCATTGTTAATGGCAAAACCCATCCTGAAACAGGCATTGGCGTCCGGTCAGTTCGTCGTAGCGCCCGGCATTCATGACATGATTGCCGCCGCTGTCTTCAACAAGAGCGGCCTCGAGTTCGCCTATGCCTCCGGCTATTGGATGGGCGCATCCGCCTACGGCCTGCCGGATGCCGGCATCGCAACCTATACCCAGATGGTCGATCGGGTGAGGACGCTCTGCAATACCGTCAATGCCGGCGTGATTGCCGATGCCGACACGGGCTATGGCGGCCTGCTCAATGTGCACCATACCGTCATCGGCTATGAAGAAGCCGGCGTGACGGCGATCCAGATCGAGGATCAGGAATTTCCGAAGAAATGCGGCCACACGCCGTTCAAGCGCATTGTTCCGACCATCGACATGGTGGAAAAGATCCAGGTCGCCTGCGATGCCCGCAAGAGCACCGACACGCTGATCATCGCGCGCACCGACGCCCGCCAGTCCGAGGGTTTCGAAGGCGCGATGAAGCGGATCGAGGCCTATGGCGCCGCTGGCGCGGATATCCTTTTTGTCGAGGCTCTGGAGAGCGATGACGAAATGCGCGAGGCCTGCCGCAGGCTCAACAAGCCGACCATGGCGAATATGGCCGATGGCGGCCTCACCCCGATCCGCAGCGCCGGTGAGCTGAAGGATCTCGGCTACAGCATGGCGATCTACCCCGCCGCAACGGGCCTTGCATCGGCGCAGGCGGCGGAGAATGTCTTTACGGCGCTCAAGACGCTCGGCACCTCGCAGTCGCCGGATGTCTCGCTCTTTTCCTTCCGCGAATTCAATTCGCTGATCGGCTTTGAAGATGTCTGGGAATTCGAACGCAAATGGGCCCGCGATCCGGCCAAGACGGACAGCGCGGCGTAACGGCAATCATAGCGACGTGGTTCGGGCGGTGGGAGTGGAAACGACCGCCCGGACGACCGAAAACGAGGCGAAAAATCGCCCGGCCTGAATCTGCACTCTCCAGGGTGCGATGAAAGGAAAACAAAAGAGGGACAAGAACATGGACACGACCGAACGGGAAGGCGGCATCGCCGCGCAATTCAAGATCGGCATGCGTCGCCTGGCCTCCGGTGTCTCGCTCATCACCACCGGCCGTGGAGATGTGCGCGGGGGGCTGATCGCCACAGCCGTCAATTCCGTGAGTGCAGAACCGCCGACCTTGCTGATCTGCGTGAACCAGGGCGCTTCGGCGCATGATCTGATCGTCACGTCGGGAACCTTCTGCGTCAATTTCCTGCCGGCCAGCTGCGCCGACATCGCCGGACAGTTCAGCAGCTCGGCCCGCAAGGCCGAGCGCTTCGTCACCGGCGACTGGACCGAGATGGCCTCGGGCTCCCCGGCGCTCGCCTCGGCGCTTGCCGCGTTCGATTGCGAGGTGGTGCAGACGGTGTCCTACCATTCCCATACGATCTTCATCGGGCTCATCCGGGAGGTGCGCCTCAGCGAAGGGGACGATCTTCCGCTGATCTATCTCGACCGCAATTTCCACTGCGGGGCCTCCTCCAAGATCTCGTTGCCGGCATGAGCGGCTTTCAGTTCAGCACCACGAAATCCCTGATCTGCCGGCCCGGCGCGGCGGCCGATCTGGCGGCGAGTGTGGGCGCTCTCCTTGGGCAACACATCCTGGTCGTCACCGATCCCGGCATCCGCAAGCTCGGGCTGATCGATGCGGCGCTCGCATCGCTTGCCGCGGCTGGTCGCGCGGTTTTTGTCTTCGACGCGGTCGAGGCGGACCCGTCACGCGCGACATTGATGGCGGCGGTCGCGGCTGGCCAAACCTTCGGCGCAACCGGCGTCGTCGGTTTCGGCGGCGGTTCTTCGCTCGATGTCGCCAAGCTCGCAGCTCTTCTCCTGGGGTCCGACCAGCCGCTGGACGAGGCCTGGGGCGTCGGCAATGCGAAGGGTCCCCGCCTGCCGCTGGTCCTGGTTCCGACGACGGCCGGAACCGGATCCGAGGTGACGCCTGTTTCCATCATCACGGTCGAAAACGACGAGAAGCGCGGCGTATCGAGCGCCGTCATCCTGCCGGATCTGGCAGTGCTCGACGCGGACCTGACGCTCGGACTGCCGCCCGCCATTACGGCTGCCACCGGGGTCGATGCCATGGTCCATGCAATCGAAGCCTTCACATCGAAAAGCCCCAACAACAATCCGCTGTCGCGCATGCTGGCACGGGAGGCGCTGCGCCTCCTGGGCGCAAATATCGAAACGGTCTGCGCCGAAGGGTCGAACCGGCCAGCGCGAGAGGCCATGCTGCTGGGGTCGATGCTGGCGGGCCAGGCGTTTGCCAATTCGCCCGTTGCCGCGGTCCATGCGCTGGCCTATCCGATCGGCGGCATCTTCCATGTGCCGCATGGGCTTTCCAACGCACTGGTGCTTGCGCCTGTGCTGCGCTTCAATGCCGAGGTGCAGGCTGATCTTTACGACGAGATTGCTGCCGATGCCTTCCCCTCTCTGGCCGAGATGGGACAGGGGCGGACCAGTGCCTTCATCGACGCGCTGGTGTCGCTCGCAGCGCGTCTCAAGCTGCCGCCGCGGCTGAGAGATGTCGGGATTCCCGAGGAGGCCCTGCCCCGCATGGCTGCCGACGCGATGAAGCAGCAGCGCCTGCTGGTCAACAACCCGCGGCCGGTATCCGAGGCTGATGCACTGGCCATCTATCGCGCGGCCTGGTGAACATACCGGGCCGTCTTCGCTGAATTCACTTCAAGACTGGGAGAAAAAGCAGATGGCCGATCATGCGGGCAAGACCGTTCTGGTAACCGGAAGCGCAAGCGGTATCGGTCTGGCGATCGTCGAACGCTTCCTGTCGGAGGGGGCCAATGTCGCGGGCCTTGATCTGAAGCCGACACGGGTGGACGACCCTTCGGACAGGCTGCTGTCGATCACCGCCGACGCGACGGACGAGGCCGCGGTGAACAAAGCCGTCGCCGATGTCGCCGACCGGTTCGGCAGGCTCGACGTCATGGTCTGCAATGCGGGCGTCATCGGCATCGGGTCGGTTGTCGACATGGATTTTGCCGAGTGGCGGCGGGTCACCGAAATCAACCTGAACAGCGTGTTTCTTGGCGCGCGGGCAGCAGCCCGCCAGATGATCGCCCAGGGCGGCGGCGGCGTGATCGTCAACGCCTCGTCCGGTGCCGGCCGAAAGGGAGCGGCCAATCTCTCCCACTACTGTGCCTCGAAGGCCGCCATCGTTTCGCTGACGCAGAGTTTGGCAATCGAACTCGCCCGCCATGACATCCGGGTGAACTGCTACACGCCCGGCCACATCGAGACGCCGTTCTGGAAGGACATCGCCGAGGGCTTTTCCCGGCTGACCGGGCAAACCTCGGATGACGTGATCGAAGGCTTTCGCCGCACGGTGCCGGCGGGCCGCTTCGGCAAGCCCTCGGATGTCGCCGCCGCCGTCTCGTGGCTTGCGACGCCGGATGCGGCCTATGTCAGCGGCCAGGCCATCGCCATGAACGGCGCGGAGATGCCGTATTGAGGGGAAAGCAGCATGCAGGCGTTCGACTATATCATCATCGGTGCGGGTTCTGCCGGCTGCGTTCTGGCCAACCGGCTGTCCGAGGATAACAACAACCGGGTTCTCTTGATCGAGGCCGGCGGTTCGGATCGCAATCCGGTCTTTTCCATTCCCCTCCTTGCCGGGGCTGCCTATTTCTGGAAGCCGAGCAACTGGCATTATGAGACCACTCCGCAACAGGGTCTGGACGGCCGCGTCATCAAGTGGCCGCGCGGCAAGGTGCTGGGCGGCTGCTCGACCATCAACGGCATGATGTACATGCGCGGCACTCGTCGCGATTACGACATGTGGCGCCAGATGGGCCTGCCAGGCTGGAGCTATGAGGAGGTCCTGCCCTATTTCAAGCGGGCCGAGCATAATCCGGAAAGACCGGAGAACAGGTTTCATGGTCAGGGAGGCCCGCTGCATGTCGAGCGCGCCAAGGCCGACAACCCGTTATACAGGGCCTTTCTTGAGGCCGGCTATGACGAGGGCATGCCCGCCAATGACGATTTCAACGGCGCGGTGCAGGAAGGGCTCGGCGGCTATGACTTCAATGTGCTGAACGGCCGCCGGGTCAGCAGTTCCACCGCCTATCTGCGCCCTGTCCTGTCGCGCTCCAATCTAGCCGTCTGGACCAAGACCCATGTGCTTGAGCTGGTCATGGACGGGCGACGCGTCACCGGCGTCAAGCTATCCCGTGGTTCCGCCGTCGAAACGATCGCGGCGCGCGCCGAAGTGATCCTCAGCGCCGGCGCCATCAACTCGCCGCAGATCCTGCAACTGTCAGGCATTGGCGACGCTGACAGGCTGAAGGCACTCGGCATCGACCCGGTGCTGCACCGTCCCGAAGTCGGCCGCAACCTTCAGGATCACATGGGGGTGTATCTCAAATATGCGGCCAGCCAGAAGGTCACCCTGTTTTCGCTGTTCAGGCCGGACAGGGCGATCCGTGCGCTGACGCAAGCCTATCTCTTCGGCACCGGCCCCGCCTCCGCAGTGCCGCTGGAAGCGGGCGGCTTTCTGAAGACGCGACCGGACCTCGATGAACCCGACATCCACATGACCTTCGTGCCGGGGCTCAATCTCGAAACCACGCGGGCCGGGCAAGGTGGTCACGGCTATCTGATCAGTTTCTACCAGCTTCGGCCGGAAAGCCGCGGCGAGGTGCATATCGTCGACAAGGACCCGCGCGTCAAGCCGCGCATGGATGCGGCCTATCTGTCGTCGGAATTCGACCGCCAGGTCATGCGCGACGGTGTGCGGCTTGCCTATCGCATCGGCCAGAACGCCAAGATGGCGCCTTACCGGGCATCGGCAATCTCGCCCTTGGCGGCGGACATGGAGAGCGACTCGTCGATCGATGCCTGGGTTCGCCAGAGTGCGGGCACGACCTTCCACCCGACCGGCACCTGCCGCATGGGGGCTGATGACGCCTCCGTCGTCGACGCCGAGCTGCGCGTGCGCGGCATCGATGGGCTGCGCGTCGTTGATGCCTCCATCATGCCGATGATCGTCAGCGGCAATACGTCGGCGCCGACGATGATGATCGCGGAGAAGGCTTCCGACATGATCTTGGGCAAGGCGCCGCTGCGCGGCTAAGGTGGATTCTGGCAGGGCATCTTCTTCTGCCCTGCATGCTCCCGCGTCGGCGGCAAAATTAAAGGCGACGCATCATCGCCGCCTTCCCTTTCGAGAGCTCACCTCATGCCGGCCGCGGCCGCAAGGCTCGTATCGAATGCCGTCTGGCAGACCTCACCGCAACGCTTGGTCCAGCCCGGCAGCACGGCATTTGTGAAGGCCTCCTTGCGCAAGGCAACGTCCGCTTCCGAGGGCTTGGCAAGCGTCAATCTGGCCGGCTCGCCAAGCGCGCAGGGACCCTCCGTGTTGCAGGCGATACCTGCGGCATCTTCCGTACGGTTCTGCGCCCACATTTCGTCGGAAAGTTTGCCGAGTTCCGCTGTGAGGAAGGTCTGGATTTCTGCCGGCTGGCGGTCCCACCATGTAGCATTGGCAGCCGTTGCGCCAGCGCCGAAGTTGATCGGCAGCGAGTAGAGGTATTTGGCGCCTTCGTACCAGCGGGCTGTATACCCCCCCATCGCACTGGTAATCGCACAATCGATCACGCCCTGTTCAAGGGACTGCTGCACGTCACCGAAGGCCATGTCCACAGGCTCACCCTTGAGGTATTTGACGAAGTCGGCCTGTGAGGCGCCGGAGGTGCGAATGCGCTTGCCGGCAAAGTCGGCGAGGCCACTGACAGGGACGCGGCAGAAGGTGACCTGGCTCTGGTAGGACTGCAGCGAGATGAGGTGCAGCCCGAGCTTGCTCTTGTAGTAGCCGGAGAGGATTGGGAAAAACGCATCGGATACGCGCTTGAAGCTGTCGAAACTGTCCGACATGCCGGCAAGATCGTTACCGTCATTGATGGGGTCGGAGCCGGAGTGATGGCCAAGTTGTGCCGTTGCAATATTGGCAGAGCCTGCCGCAAGCAGCTTGAAGACCTCAGGTCCTTTCAGCCCCAGTTCGTTCCAGGCACGGAACTGCGCCTTGATCGATCCGTTGGAGATCTCGGCCATTTTTTTCGTCCAGAACGGCGTTTCAACCTGCCGGCTCTGGGTGCTGGTGCTGAGATTGCCGACGACGTTGACCGTTGTCGCCGGCAGCGTCTGCCCGACAGCGGCGGTGGCCATCGCCAGCATGGCGGCAAGGCTCAGACTGATCTTCTTGTTCATGGTGTCCCCTTCTTTTTGGAGTTTTGATCGTGGCTAGGCCCCGCGCATGATGGTTGGCAGCCAGGTTGCGAGGGATGGAAAGGCGATGATCAGGCCGATCATGGCGAGAATCGCTATGACGAAGGGCGCAGCGCCGAGCGCAACATCACGGAACTCCCCGTCACCGCGTACGGACTGCACGATGAAGAGATTCATTCCGATCGGTGGAGTGATCAGGGCTGTTTCGATCAGCAGCATAAACAGCACACCGAACCAGACCGGATCGTAGCCAAGCGAGATGATGATCGGCACGACGATGGGCGTAGTCGCAATCATCAGCGACAGCGTTTCCATGAAGCAGCCGAGCACGAGATAAATGCCGACGATCGCAAGCAGGATGACGAGCGGCGAGGCATTGATCGCCGTAATCGCACTCTGAAACTGAGCCGACAGTCCGATGCTCACCATGACGAAATTGATCAGCAGCGCGCTGACCACGATCAGCGCCACCATGCTCGTCGTCTTCATGGTGCGCTCGAAGGCGCGCATCAGGGTCTGCCAGCTCAGACTGCGATTGGCTGCGGCCAGTACGAGGGCCCCGACAAAGCCGAGTGCCGCAGCTTCCGTCGGCGTGGCAATGCCCAGATAAATCGATCCCACCATGAGCGTAAACAGGATCAGCGGAGGCACGAGTGCCGGCAGTGACCTGAATTTCTCCTGCCAGGTGCTGGGCGCTATGCCGATGCCGCCCATGCCGGGCCTCAGACTGCACAAAAGGAAGATCATCAGCGAGAACAGGCTGGCCAACAAAATGCCGGGGATGATGCCGGCCAGATAAAGCCGTCCAATCGAGACATCGGCAAGCACGCCGTAGATGATCATGTTGATTGACGGCGGAATGAGGATGCCAAGAGTACCGCCGGCGGCGATCGACCCCAGGAAGAGTGGCGGATTATAGCCGCCTTCGCGCATCTGCGGGATCGCCACCGTACCGATTGTGGCTGCCGAGGCCACTGAGGAACCCGAAGTCGCTGCAAATAGTGCACTCGATCCGATGATCGTGTGCAACAGACCGCCCGGAATGAAGCGGACCCATTTGTCGATCGCGTTGAACATAGCCGCCGCTATCCCGGAAACCAGCAGGATCTCGCCCGTCAGGATGAACAGAGGAACCGCGATCAGCGAGAAATTGGTCGACCCGCCCCAGATCACCTCCGAGACAGCGGGAAGCACCGGAAAGAAGGAAAAGAAATGATCGAGGATGAGCGCGACGATGACAAGAACGGCGGCCACAGGTAGGCCGAGTGCCAAAAGTCCGAACAGAAGAACGGTGGTGATCAGGATCATACCCGGCGCCCTCCCACTTCTTCAAGCGCTTCATGGACTTCCTGTTCGGGGCTGCCGAGGCTGGCAACCCTATCGGCCTCGCTGTAGCGACCCGTCGCCAGAAGCATGGCCAGTCGAACGGCCATCAGAACTGTCGTCACTGCAAAGCCCACAAGGCCGATCAGCCAAAGGGTCTGTGGATAGCCCTGCGGCAAAGCGAGCGCGGAGTTCGAGGTGACGCCGCGCTGGAAGCTTTCTCCCGTAATCTCCGTCGCCTTCCACAGAAAGAACAGCGCCAGAGCTGCCAGGGTAACCAGCGCCAGCAGGTCAAGACCACGCCGGATCGGGGCGGGCATCCTGGCCGACACGACGTCGATCCGGATATGCGCCCCGGTGGTGGCTGCATAGGCCATGCCGAAGGCGATGGCGGCAGCGAATAGATAAGTGCTGAACTCGAGCGAATGAACGGCCGTGTGTCCGAACACATTGCGGGATATGACGTCGATCGTGACGAGGACACCGATCAGAGCCACCATGAGACCGCCGAGACGCGCAAGCCAGACTGCGCCGGATTCAATAATGCGATTGAGATGATGCACGCGGACTTTCCTTCCTCTGATCAGGCAACAAGAAGCCGGACAACCTCTGCCACGTCTTCCACCTCTTCCAGGCGATCGACGAGGGCGATCAGTTCCTCGCCTTTCTGCGTGGAAAGGGCCGGCACGCGGCTCCAGCAGCGCCAGAACTTGTCGATGTTCTCCTCGCGCGTCAGCGGGAAATCCGGGTGGCCATAGACCGATGTGAGATCGACGCTGTGTTCGGCGCCCGATTTCAGGACGACGCTCACCGTCTGCGGTGTCATGGCCGCGTTGTCGGGGTTGGGTACTTCGATCACCGTCACGCGCGATGCAAAATCATGGGTGCGCGGATCGTTCAGCATCGCCTCGCCGATGAACTGGTCGACATCCACCACGCCGTGATTGAGGAAGGTGCCGGCAACGAAGGCAAGGCAGAGCTTGGCGTAGTTCGGAGCGGGCGCCGGAATATCCGGCCGCCCGACCAGACGGTTGACCAGCGGCGGAACGATGCAAGTAATGGACTGGATATCGTCCGGCGCAAAGCCATGGGCCTTCAACAGCCGGTTCAGGCCGTCGATGACGCCATGGGTCAGGCGGCCGGACGGGAACGGCTTGTGCGACATGCGCTCCATCTGGAAACCAGCCAGCAGTTCGCGCTTGCCATGGGCGACGTCGAACTCGCCGTTTTCAAACAGGCGGAAATAGCCGTAGCGCCCCGTCAGCACGTCGCTCGGGCCCAGAATGCCGTTTGCCGCGAAATCGCAGGCAGCGATGGCCGCGCGCGCGTTGAAACCGACCTGCATGCCGAGCAGGGGCGAGCCCTCCACATGCGGCTGCAGTGTGCCGCTCGACTGGCCATACTGATTGCCGAGCGTGCGAATGATCGTCTCCACGTCAAAGCCCTGCAGCTTGCCGAGCGCTGCTGCAGCGCCGAACCCGCCGGAAGCGGCGGGGCGAAAGAAGCGGATCGGCCCGCGGGCTGCCTTGCCCATGAAGATCGAGACATCGACGCCCATGACCATGGCGGTGATGAAGTCACGGCCGCTCACCGGCTTGCCTTGTGCCGAACGCCGCTCGCAATAGGCCATGACCGCAGAAAGGATCGTCGCCATCGGATGCAGAACCGCATCCTCGTTGACGCAGTCATATTCGAGGCTGTGGATCTGGTAGGCGTTGACGAAAGCGGCCGCCGGTGCCGGAAGGCGCTCGCCGGTCACCCAGGCCGTTGCCTCGTCGCCCTTCCCCCAACTCGACGCGACACGGATGATGCCATCGATCTTGAACCCGTGGCTGCCCGCGACACCGACGCCGAATGTGTCGAGCAGAAAGGTCTTTGCCCGCTCCACCGTTCTGGCCGGCAGAAGGTCGAAATGCGTCGCGACGACGCGATCGATCAGCCACGGAAGCGGATTTTCCTGTTCACTCATCATGCCTGTCCTTGCTGCGCTCAGGCGTCGTCGGACGCCAGCTCTGTGGATGGTTGCGAACGGTCGCCAGGACGGAGTCGTCGAAAGGCGCCATGACATAGCCGGCCGGCTGGGGAGGATTGCGGTAGCCCGTTTGTTCCGAAACGGCCGCGAGAACACGCGGATCGGTATAATAGACGCTGTAGAGCGCCTCGATCAGCGTCTGGAAGGCGGGCGCCATGGTTTGCTCCAGCCCTTCCAGAATTGCGCGCCGGCCGGCGGCCTCAAGCGTTTCAAACCCGTCCGGGAGTGCGCTCATCACTGCCTTAAGGGCCATCGTCCAGTTCGGGCGAAACGCAAGTCGTTCCGGGCGAGCGACCCCTGATGCGGGCGGAAAACCCTTGCCGCCGGGAATGAGCGTGTCGAGAAGGCAGGCCCGCAGCCGGTCCCTGTCCGCGGTCATTGCGTGACCTCCGCCATGGTTTTTTGCCAACCCTTGGTGGTCAGTCCTGCCGGCGTCTCCTGCGAGCGCCGCTGCGCGATGATGCGGTCTGCGGTCCTCAGCGCAATCGCCTGGATCGTCGGGGTGGGATTGAGAGCCGCGGCCGTGACGAAGACGCTGCCATCGATGATGAAAAGGTTGTCGCAGTCATGGGCGCGGCAGTCACCATCGACCACCGAACGGTCCGGATCCTCGCCCATTCTGGCCGTACCGAGCAGATGGAAGCCGGTATAGCGCAGCAGGCGCTGCGCCTTGATATCGGTCGCGCCGGCCTCTTCGAAGGCGCGGGTCGCGCTGGCGATGCCGTGTTCGATCATGCGGCGGGTATTGTCCGAGATCCGGTAATGGAAGCGTGGGGCGGGAATACCGTGACTGTCCTTCAGGTCGGGGTCGAGATCGATGAAATTGCTTTCTTCGGGCAGGTCCTCGGTGGTCACCGTCAGGCTTGCGGTGCGACCGAAGCGCTCCAGGAAGGCGCCGTGATGCCCCTCCCCCCAGGGCAGCCGCGGCTGATGACCGCCGAGCGCAAAGGTGAGCGGCGCCTCGGAGCGCACCAGCTGCATCTGATATCCGCGCTTGAAATCATGCTCGGACCGGGTCTCGTAAAAGTTCTGGCAGAGCAGCGTGCAGGCGAAGGCGCCCTCGAAATTGCGCTCCATGTCGGAAAAGACCGCCGACACCATGCCGGTGGGATGGTGCATCAGCCGCTTGCCGACAAGGCCCGACCGGTTGGCGAGCCCGTCGGGATGCCGTTTTGATTTCGACAGGAGCAGGAGGCGTGCGGTGCCGGCGCCATTGGCTGCAAGGATGACGGTGCCGGCCGCGATATGCCGGGCCGCGCCGTTTTCGTCATAATAGGCGGCCCCGGTCGCCCGTCCCTTTGCATCGGTGGTGATCTCGAAGACCCGTGCGCCGGTGACGAGCCTGGCGCCCGCCGCCAGCGCTACGGGCCAATAGGTGATGTCGGCGCTCGCCCGCGCCAGCCGCGGACAGCCCATGTCGCAGGGGCCGCAATGATTGCAGGCGCCGCGGCCGCGATAGGTGCGGCTGGTAATCGCGACATCCGAGACCCACCAGTTCCAGCCCAGCCGGTCGAAGGCCCTGGCCATGCGCTCGCCGCCGGGACCAAGCGGAAGCGGCGGAAGCGGCCGCGGACTGCGTGGCGGATTGGCCGGATCGCCTGCAAGCCCCGAGACGCCCATGATCCGATCGTTGATGTTGTAATAGGGCTCGAGATCAAAGTAATCGATCGGCCAGTCGTCCCCCACCCCATCAAGGCTGCGGGTGCGGAAATCCGATGGCCTAAAACGCGGAAACTGCGCGCCCCACTTGATGGTGCTGCCGCCGACGCCGTTGAACATGACCGGCTGGATCGGGGTATCATCCTCGTTGACCGGATAGTCTTCAGGCAGACCTCGGACATTCGGCGACCAGTGGTCGTTGAAATTGCGGGTCAGTTCCCAGTCGTCACGCGTCGTCGGCGTGTCCGTGTGATCGCGCCAGTGACCCTGTTCGAGGCAGGTGACGCGAAAGCCGGCAGAGGCCAGGCGCCAGGCGCAGGCTGCGCCGGAGGCTCCGGCGCCAATGATCAGGATCTCGTCAGACGAAGACGTCATTGCGCGCTCCCGGCATGTCCTGCGTCAGATCCGACTGTTCCTGCGCGCGCCAACAGCGCACCCGGCGGCCCGTGACATCGCTCTTGAGCACCTGCCGCTCACGCTGGCATCGATCGACACGATAGGAACAGCGGCTGTAGAGGAAGCAGCCTTCGGGAAGATCGACCGGGCTCGGGATTTCACCGGCAAGAGAATCCTCGTTCTCGCGGTCGACACGACGGTTTTCCGGGTCCGGCGCAAGGTGGGACGCAATCAGCGCCCGCGTATAGGGATGGCGCGGGTTTTCGAACAGGTCACGCGTCTGCCCGATTTCGACGATCTGCCCGAGATACATCACCGCCACCCGGTCGCAGACCTGGCTGATCGTGGAAAGATCGTGCGAGATGAACAGGAAGGAGAGGCCGAGTTCGGACTGCAGGCGCCGCAAGAGGGCGATGAGGCTGGCGCGCGAGGACGGCGCCAGGACAGACGTCGGTTCATCGAGAATGATGAATTCCGGCTTGGTCGCCAGCGACCGCGCGATGTTGACGCGCTGCAGGGCACCGGCGCCAAGATCCCGCGGTCGGCGCGACAACATGCTTTCGTCGAGCTCGACCAGCGCCATCAATTCGCGGATCCGCGCGGCGCGCCGCGTGCGGGTGAGCCCGGCATGGATCTCCAGGGGCTCCGACAGGATGCGTTCGATCGTCCAGCGGGCATCGACGCTGTCATAGGGATCCTGCAGCACGATCTGCATCTCTGCGCGGGCCTTCTTCAGCGCCGCGCCCCGGATGACGCGCAGATCCTGCCCCTTGAACGACAGGCGACCGTCATCGGCCTCCGCAAGCTTGATGATGAGGCGCCCGACCGTCGATTTGCCGGATCCGCTTTCGCCGACAAGCCCGACCGCCTCTCCGGGCTGGATCGTCAGGTCGACATCGTTGACCGCATGCACACGCTTGGTGCTGTTGCTGATGGGAAAGGACTTCGACAGCGACGCGACATCCACGATTGGTAGGGCATCGTCGTCACTGGAGGCCGCAGGCATGGCCGCGGATGCCTCGACCCGATGATGCGTCGTCCGGCGTCGCTTGAAATAGGCCCTGGTATCGTCCTGATCGACGATGCGGCCCTGTTCGAGCACGACCACCCGGTCGCAATAATTGGCGACGATCCCGTCTTCCTGCGTCACAAGCAGGACGGAGGAATGGGTGGTGCGTACCGTCTTCCAGAGCTGATCCAGGAACTGCGCCTGGATCGTCACGTCGAGCCCGCTTGTCGGTTCGTCGGCAATCAGCAGTCCCGGCATGGAGCTCAGCGCCATCGCGATCAGCACGCGCTGCGCCATGCCGCCGGAGAGTTCGTGGGCGAAGGCATCGAGGCGCCGCTCGGGGTCGTTGATGCCGACCAGTCGCAGCATTTCGACAGCCCGCGCCCGGGCCTCGTGGGCCGCTTTCGGCTGGTGCGCCAGCCAGGCATTGCCGATCTGCGCACCGACATTGATCATCGGATGAAGCGAGGCGCGGGGGTTCTGGACGATCAGGCCGATGTCCTTTCCCCGCACAGTGCGAAGCTCGGCTGCCGGAAGCGACAGCAGGTCTTGCCCGTTCAGCATCACGGTGCCGGAGGTAATCTTGCCGGGCGGTTTGACGAGGCCGAGCATGGCATAGGCGGCGGTGGATTTGCCGCTGCCACTCTCTCCCAGGAGGCCGACGATCTCGCCTCTGCGGACCTCGAAGCTGACGGCGTCGAGCGCCTTTTTTCCACCGAAAGCGACCGTCAGGTCACGCACGTTGAGAAGGTCGCGACCCAGGTCGGGTGCGGCCGGTTGAGCTGTCATTCGTGTTCCCCTGAGCGTTGTTTTTCTGCGAACCGAACTTCATTATGAATTCGTATTCAAATAGCGCGCGCCGCCCTTGTCAACCGTAATTCTCAAGCAGGCCCTACAACAAACCGCAACGATACCGGGCGGAATGGCGTAAGCTACGCGATCTTTCTTCTCCGGGTGCCTTGACAGCCAAACGCGTTCGAATGAATTATGAATTCGTATGCAAAATCCAATAAGGGGAACTACTCTCAATGCATGCATGCTCGAACCTTCCCGTATTCCTGCGTCAATCCGCCAAGCGAAGCGTCCTTGCTGCGCTGGCCGCAAGCACCCTGCTTGCCCCGGTCTCGTCTGCAAACGCGCAGGCGCCCGGCACCCTCGTCTTCCTTGCCGAAGACGTCCCCTCCGGGCTCGACATCGATGGTCCGTCGATTGCGATTCCGACCACCCAGCTCGGCATGATGCAGCTCCTCGAGCCGCTCGTCGCCTATGAGTACAAATCCGCGCCGAATGAAGACGGCATCATCATGCCGGACTTTACCAAGCCGACCGGGCGGCTGCTTGAGAGCTGGGATTATGATCCCGCGACCTACAAGTGGACGCTGCATGTGCGTAAGAACGTCAAGAGCTGCGCGGGCAACACCCTCACCGCCGACGACCTGATGTACACCTACGAGCGCGCGCTGAATGTCGGCGGCGCGGTGCCGAACGCCTGGTTCCTGATGAACATGTCGGGCGTCAAGGGCTTCACCCAGGATGTCTTCAGCACCGACAAGGCGGTTGCCGAGAAGGCGAAGAAGGGCCTTGGCCAGGGCATTCGCAAGATCGACGACTACACGGTCGAAGTATCGCAGGAAACGCCCAACCCGCTCTTGCTGGTCAACATGGCCGTGACGATCTCGCAGGGCGTGTTCGATTCCAAGGAGATGAAGGCCCACGCAACGGCAGCCGATCCGTGGAGCTACGATTACGCCAACAATACGAACCTGCCGTCCTTCGGGCCCTACTGCCTGGACAACTGGGTGAAGAACTCTGAAATCCGCTTCAAGGCCAACCCGAACTATTATCGCGGCAAGGCGCCGATCGAGACCGCCATCATTCGCAAGGTGCCGCAGGGCGGCAACCGCATCAGCATCCTGCGCTCCGGCCAGGCTCAGCTCATCCAGGGCATGACGCCAAACCAGTATGACAGCCTGCGCAAGATGCCCGGCGTCAAGGTGAGTGGTGTGACCGGCAACGAAGGCCTGTTCGTGGTGATGAACTTCAACACCGCCCCCTTCGACAACATCAAGCTGCGCCAGGCGATCGGCTATGCCATGCCCTATCAGCGCATCATTGACGTGGGCTACAGCGGCCAGGCCAAGCAGTGGGAAAGCGTCGTCGCCTCGACCTATCCGAGCTTCGTCAAATACGCGCCGCCCTATGGCTACGATCCGCAGAAGGCCAAGGCGCTGCTGGCCGAGGCCGGCTTCCCCGACGGCAAGGGTCTCGAGAAGTATGCCGACAAGTTCAAGCTCACCTATGTCGCGGAAAAGGAAACGACGCTCGGCCCGATCGTCAACCAGATCCGCACCGCGCTGACGGCGATCGGCATCCCGGTGACGCTCGATCCTATTCCGCAGACGCAGTATGGCGACCGTCAGATCGTCAAGAAGGACCTCGCATTCGCCGTCAACGACCAGGAAAAGCCGATCGGCGTCGATACCGGCTACGCCATGCAGCTGTTCTTCGTGTCCAAGGCGGCCGGCGGCCTCAACAACATGATGAACTATGCCAATGCGGATCTGGATGCGCAGTGGGCGAAGGCCCGCGTCGAACCGGATACGGCCAAGCGCGATGCGATCCTCGCCGACATGCAGAAGACGCTGATGCATGATCTCGCCTGGCTGCCGCTGGTCGAGTTCAAGACCCAGTGGGCCCATTCGGACAAGCTGAGCGGGCTCTCCTGGAACCCGAGCAACTCGCTGCTGCTCTACGACCTGCACTACTGATGTGTCTTGCGGGGCCGCCACCCGCGGCCCCGGTTTCAACCGGAGTGCGACATGATCCGAAAGTTCATCCTCAAGCGGCTCGCAATCGGCGCGCTGCAGATGCTGGGCCTGACGCTTGCGGTGTTTTTTCTGGTGCGGATGCTTCCGGCCGATCCAGTCTCCCGCCTGGTCGGCCTCAACGCCTCGCCGGAAGCCTACGCCCAGGCCCAACGCAGTCTCGGCCTCGACAAGCCGGTGGTCACCCAGTTGCTCGAATATCTCGGGCTGGGCTCGGGCCCCGGCCTGCTCCAGGGCAATCTCGGCACCTCCTGGCTGACGAATGCCAGCGTCGTGTCCGAAATCGGCGCTTCGCTGCCCACCACGCTCGAACTCCTGACCTACAGCTTCGTGGTGACCTTGCTGATCGCCATTCCGGTCGGCGTCGCCAGCGCGTCGAACCCGGGCAAGTTCGTTGACAAGGCGGTCTTCGTCTACGGCCTCTTCGGCGGCTCGCAGCCGGAGTTCTGGTGGGGCCTGCTGTTCGTTCTCATCTTTTTCGCCCAGTTAAACGTGGCGCCGGCGCCGCTCGGCATGATCGATCCGCTCCTGATCCCTCCGCCACGTGTCACAGGCTTCTATACGCTCGATGCGGTGATCGCCGGCGATTTCCGGGCGCTCATCGACATCTTCCATCATCTGATGTTGCCGATCCTGACGATGGTCTTCGTGCTCTCAGGGCCAGTGATCAAGATGGCGCGACAGAGCATGATCCGTGCCCAGGCGTCGGACTTCATCCTGTACGCCAATGCCGCAGGGCTGCGGCAGTCACAGGTGACCCGCTATTCGATGCGCGCGGCGATTGCCCCGACGATTACCCTCGTCGGCATCCTCTACGGGGTCATGCTCGGCGGGGCCGTGCTGGTGGAGAGCGTCTATTCCCTCGGCGGCATCGGCCAGTATGCCGTCCGCTCGGTTCTCGCCTTCGACTATCCCTCGATCCAGGGCATCGTTCTGGTGATCACGGCGATCTCGCTGCTGATCTACCTGGCGCTCGACATCCTCTATGCCGTCATCGATCCAAGGGTGGTGTATTCATGAGCGACATCACATCCGCTTCGTCCGCCATCGGCAACCTGCAGCCAAAGGCGCGGCTGGCCATCTCGCCGCTTTTGACCTTCGCGGTGGTTTTCGCGCTCGGCGCGCTGATCCTTGCAGCCTTCAGCGAATATATCGTGCCATACGATCCGGTCGACAGTTCCTTCATCCCGAACATGCCGCCGCCGGCGCTGGGCGACATTCCCTCGCTCCTCTGGGGGACGCTCACGGGTACGGCTGCAGAACCCATCCACTGGTTCGGCACGGATTCCTCCGGCTTCGACGTCTTCTCGCGGGTGCTGTGTGCCCCGCGGATCGATCTGTCCATCGCGCTTGCATCCAATTTCCTCGCCATGCTGATCGGCATTCCGTTCGGGCTCGTGGCCGGCTATTTCCGCAATCCGCTGACCGAGCTGATGATGCGCGTCTCCGACGTCCTGCAATCCTTCCCGGTCTTCATTTCGGCGATGATCCTCGTGGCGCTGGGCGGCCAGTCGATCGCCAACGTGATCGTCGCCCTGTCGCTGCTCTATGCACCGATCTATGTGCGCCTGACCCGTTCCGAGGTGATGGCGCAGAAGAGCAAGGGCATGGTGGAGGCGTCGCGGGCGCTCGGGCAGAGCGAGTTGATGATCGCGATGAAACACGTGCTGCCCAATTCGATGGGACCCTCGCTGGTGCAGAGTTCCGTCACGATCGGCTTTGCCATCCTGCTCACCGCAGGCCTGTCCTTCGTCGGCGCCGGCGTGCGTCCGCCCAATCCGGAATGGGGCTTGATGATCTCGACAGGGGCCAATGACATCGTGCTTGGCCAATGGTGGACCTCGGTCTTTCCCGGCATCGCCATCTCGCTGACCGTCTTCGCCTTCGCCGTCATCGGCGACGCGCTGGAGCAACGCTACAACCGCTGACCCGGCTTCGGCCGCATGGTCAGCGCCATCACACGAGGACCCACCATGAGAGTGATCGTATTGTTCAACCTGCGCCCCGGCGTGACCGTCGCAGACTATGAAACATGGGCGAAGACGACCGACCTTCCCGTCGTCAACGCGCTGCCGTCGATCGAAAGCTTCCGCGTTTTCCAGGCGACCGGCGTCATGGGATCGGGTGAGGCCCCGCCCTACCAGTATATCGAGGTGGTCGATATTGCCGATGAAGCCCAGTTCGGCGCCGATGTTGCCACCGACACGATGAAGCGGATCGCCGCGGAATTCCAGGCGCTCGCCGACAACCCGATCTTCGTCACCACCACCGAGTTGAAGGCGTGAACCGATGGAGAAAATTCTGAAGGGCAAGGTGGCGCTCGTAACTGGTTCGGGTAGACCCGGCGGCCTCGGCCAGGGGATCGCCCGGCATCTCGCCGATGCCGGCGCCTGCGTCATGCTGCACGATCGCGGCAGCCTGTCCGGCGACATCGCGCCGTCGCACGGCATCGGCACCTCGTCGGACCTCCAAGCGATGGCGGAAGAGATCCGCTCCCAGACCGGCACGGAGATTGCCACCGTCACCGGCGATCTGATGGACGAAGCGGCGATCGAAAACATGGTCGCTGCGACCGTTGAACGCTTTGGCCGGCTGGATATCCTCGTCAACAACGCCGGCATCGGCTACCTCTTCGGCCCCACGACCGAGATCGACGCAAGCCATCTCGATGCGGTGCTCGGCGTCAATCTGCGGGCCGCGATCCTTGCCACCAAACATGCGGCCCGGCAGATGATCGTCCAGGGCCAGGGCGGGCGGATCATCAACATCGCCTCCCAGGCCGGCAAGTCGGGATTTGCGCTGGCAACGGCCTACACGGCCTCCAAGCATGGCATGATCGGCCTCACCCGCTCGACGGCCATCGAATTCGGGCCGCACGGGATCACGGTTAACGCGATCTGCCCCAACCACGTCACCACGGGGCTCGGCAGCTGGCAGAACGACTTCATGTCATCCGCTCGCGGCCAGACCAAGGACCAGTATCTTGCCGAGATGCGCGCCCGCATTCCGCTCGGACGGACGGGCACGCCGGACGATATCGCAAAAGCGGCCGTCTTTTTATGCTCACCGGCGGCAGACTACATCACGGCCGAAGCCATGAACGTCTCCGGCGGCGAGGAGTATCATTGATGCCCCGCGCAAGGAGGGCCGGCGGTGTCGGCCGCGCTCACATAGTCTCAATCAGCATTGGAAGGAAGTGAATCATGTCTGGTCTGGACAGATCGGCCGTCGCGTTTGATGTCGAATTCCCGGTGGTCGTGGTCGGCGCCGGCGCTGCGGGACTGACCGCTGCGCTCGCCGCCCGCGACGCAGGTGCCGAAGTCTTGCTGCTGGAGCGCGACGAGACGCCGCGCGGCAGCACCAGCATGTCGCAGGGCTATGTCTGCGCCGCCGGCAGCAAGATCCAGCGGGCCGCTGGCATCGAGGACGATGCGGAGCGTTTCTACGCGGACATCATGGCGCGCACGCGCGGCACCGCCAATCCCGATCTGGCGCGCACCGTCTCCGACAATGCCGGCCGCGCCATCGACTGGCTGGTGGAGAACCACAAGATCCCCTTCGAGATGAACCTGACCTGGGGCGGCTTCTTCGGCCATTCCGTCAACCGCATGCATGGCGTGCCCTCCAAGCGCGGCGAAGAACTCCATGGCGCCCTGATCCGGGCTGCGGAAGAGGCAGGCGTCAATCTCGTCACCGGCGCCCATGTCGACAAGGTCTTTGCCGACGAGACCAACACGGTGGTGGGCGTGCGGGTGAGGCGCGCCGACGGCAGCGAGGAACTGGTGGGCTGCCAGACGCTGGTGCTCACCACCTGCGGCTTCGGCGCCAATCTCGAAATGGTAAAGACCTATATTCCGAGCTTCGGCCAGGCGGCGAACTATCGCTATTTCGGCCACGAGGGCAATGAGGGCGAAGGCATCGAATGGGGCAGAGACCTCGGCGCGGCACTCGGCAGTATGGATGCGTTCCAGGGTTATGGCGCGCTGACGGAGCCCTATGGCATCATCGCCAATTACGACATGGTGATGAACGGCGCGGTCACCGTCAACATCGAGGGCAAGCGCTTCTCCAATGAAAATGCCGATATCTCGGCCCAGGCGCTGAACATCCTGGCGCAGCCGGAAGGCACGGGCTGGATCATCTTCGACGATGCCCGGCGCGCCATCGTCGAGAACCTGCCGGAGTTCAGGGATCTCGTTACCCTCGGCGGCGTCCGCACTGCATCCGACGCCGATCAACTGGCAGCGCTCATTCGCGTTCCCCCTGACGCCCTGAAGGAGACCCTCGCCGAGGTCGAGAAGATGACCCGGGGCGAGATGGCGTGCACCTTCGGTCGCGACTTCAGCAAGTCCGCACCGCTGTCCGGCACCCTGCATGCACTGAAGACCACCGGCGCATTGTTTCACACGCAGGGCGGGCTGAAGGTGAACAGCAAGGCGCAGGTGATCCGCGCCGACGGCACGCCGCTGCCGAACCTCTTTGCCGGGGGCGGCACGGCGGAAAGCATTTCCGGCACCGGCTGCAACGGCTACCTGCCGGCCGCCGGCCTCTGCATGGCCGTGACGCTCGGCATGCTCGCAGGCGCATCCGCTGCCGAACTGGCGGCGAGCGCCTGAAGAGACTGACGACACGAAAAAGGCCGGCGGCATGATGATCACGCAGCCGGCCTTTCTTCGAGCAAAGCAGTGAGAGCAGTCGGCTAGAGCGACTGCAGGTGAGCGACGATTTCGTCTTCCGTCACCACATCCGCATATTTGGCGTTCATGTCGAACAGATTGGCCTCGTGCGGGCCAGGATGGCGATCACCACAGGCATCGCGCACGACCGTTGTGATGAAACCATGCGACATGGAATCGACGCAGGAGGCGCGAACGCAGCCACTGGTCGTAAGCCCGGTCAGGATGACATTGTCGACGCCCAGCGACGTCAGCAATGATGCCAGCGACGTGCCGAAAAAAGCGCTTGGATACTGCTTCATCACCACGAATTCGTCCGGATAGGGCGTGAGCCCCTTGGCGAAGGCCCCCATCGGATTGCCTGCCGTGAAGGCCTTGAGCGGCTTTGCCTTCTGGAAAAAGCGTCCGCCGTCCGCGCCGCTTGGATGCAGCAGTACGCCCGTCAGGATGATGGGGATCTTCTTGGCCCGCGCGACCTCGCGGATCCTGAGGGCGCTTGCCAGGGCATCATCGACGCCGGCATAGAGCGGATCGGTGGGCTCGTAATAGGCCTCAGCGAAATCGACCAAAACCAGCGCCGGCGACTTGCCGAAGCCGACCCGGTTGTCATAGGCCTTCCGGTAATTCTCCATCAAATTCTCAGACATGCTCGATCCTTTGCAGAGGGTGCCTGCACACCCGGATTGGTCGACAGTCGGGACCGGCACGAATGCGCATGCCGGCCCCCCTGTCGCAGCACGCTCCAGACCGTGCCCTCGTGGCAGGCGGCCTGGAACGGTCGTCCCTGTGGCCTTCCTCGCCTATTCGGCACCGATCTGGATGTTGGACCGGGTTTTCATCAATGGTTGCACATGCTGGCCGAACTGGTCGAGGCCGATCAGGAAATCGTCGAAGGTCAGCATCAGGCCTTTGGTGCCCGCCACCGCGCCGGCCTCATCGAGCATCCGGGCGACAGTTTCGTAGGATCCTACGATGGTGCCGATATTCATGTTGACCGCGCCTTCCGGCAGATTGATCGACTTGGCGGTGGAAGACGCGTCGGCATTGGCGTCCTTGCTGCCCTGGTCGGCCATCCAGGCGAGCGCGCTGATATCGGCGCCGTCCTTGTATTTCTGCCACTTGGCCATCGCCAGCTCGTCGGTCTCGTCCATGATGATCATGAACAGCACATAGGCGCCGACATCGCGGCCGGTCTTCGCGGCAGCTTCCATCAGGCGTTCATTGCCGGCAGCATAGGCGGTTGGCGTGTTGATGCCGACACCGAGCACGAAATTGTAGTCGGCATATTGCGCGGCAAATTCCATGCCCCGCGGGCTTTGGCCGGCCGCGACGATCTCGATCTTGTTCTCCGGCATCGGCTTCATCATGCAATCCTTCATGGTGAAGTGCTTGCCGTCGAAGGTGCATTGGCCGTTCTGCCAGAGCTCTTTCATGACGTGGACATATTCGCTTGAATAATCGTAGCGATATCCGAAATAGTCGTCACCGGGCCACATGCCCATCTGGTCGTATTCCGCCATCTGCCAGCCCGAGACGATGTTGATGCCGAAGCGGCCCGGCGCCACGCTATCGATGGTGGTCGCCATGCGCGCGACGATTGCCGGCGGGAGCGTGATGACGGCCGTCGAGGCGAAGAGCTTGATACGGTTGGTAACGGCCGCAAGGCTCGCCATCAGCGTAAACGACTCCAGATTGTAGTCCCAGAATTCGGACTTGCCGCCGAAGCCGCGCAGCTTGATCATCGAGAGCGCGAAGTCGAAGCCGTATTGTTCGGCCTTCTGGACCACCTGCTTGTTCAGATCGAAGCTGGGCTTGTATTGCGGCGATTCCGTCGAGATCAGCCAGCCATTGTTTCCGATCGGGATGAAGACACCGATATTCATCATATTCCCCATTTGCTTGGTGATGTGGTTGAGTTCTGGCGATCATTCGACAGAGCCGGAGCGCGCGGCGCGTGAAGGCTCGTCGTGTGTCGCAAAGCTTTGCTGCCCATGTCCTCTTTCCGCGGCCTCCTAGATCAAGCTCGGCAGCCACAGAACGATTTGCGGAAAGAGCGTAATCAGCAGCGTGAAGGCGACCATGACCAGGAAGAAGGGAATGATCGACTTCGACACGGCGCCAAGGCTCGCACCCGTCAGGTTCTGGACGACGAAGAGGTTGAAGCCGACCGGCGGCGTGATGGCGCCCATTTCGGCGACAAGGACCAGGAATATGCCGAACCAGATCGGATCATAGCCTGCCGCATTGATGAGCGGAAACGTGACCGGAAGCGTCATCACGATCATCGATGTTCCGTCCAGGAAGCAGCCCAGGATGACATAGAAGACGATCAGCACGGCGATCAACGCGATCGGTGACAAATGGAGCGAGGCGACGAATGCACCGACCTGAGCGGGTATCCCCAGGAAGGCCATGGCCTTGGCGAGAAACAGAGCCCCGCCGAGGATAAGGCCCAGCATGGCGCAGGTCCGCACTGAGGATGCCGTGGCGGCCATCAGCAATTTTACGGTCAGCACGCGCTCGTAGGTCGCGATGGCCAATGAGCCGAACACGCCCATGACCGCCGCTTCGCTCGGCGTCGCGATCCCGCCATACATCGAGCCGATGACGAGGAGGATCAGGGCCACCATCGGCAGCAGCCCAATGGTGGCCTTGAGCTTTTCAGCCAGCGTCATCGTGATTTTTTCGTCCGGCACCACATTCGGAAAGAGGATGGCGTGGATCATGACGTAGAGGCTGAAGCAGGACGCCAGCAACAGGCCCGGTAGGATGCCGGCCGTGAAGAGTTCGAGTACCGAAACGCCGGTCAGCACGCCGTAGACGATCAGGACAAGGCTTGGCGGTATCAGCAGGCCGAGCGCGCCGGCACTGGCGAGCGATCCCATGGCGATGGAAGGCTGGTAGCCGCGGCGCAGCAGTTCCGGCAGGGTGATCTTGCCGATGGTGGCAGCAGTCGCCGCCGAGGAACCGGATGCGGCTGCGAAGATCGTGCTGCCGAGCACGTTGATGTGCAGAAGCCTGCCGGGGATCGGCGAAACCCAGGGCGCAAGGCCACGGAAAAGCTGTTCGGCAAGCCGTGTGTGGAACAGGATGTCGCCCATCAGGATGAACAGCGGCAGCGCCACCAACTCCGGTGAAGTGAGGCTCGTCCAGACATCCTGGCCGAGCAGGCGGATCACCGGCATGGTCTTGAAGATCTCAAGCCCCATGACGCCGATACCGACCAGCGACAACCCAACCCAGACCGAGGAGCCGAGAAGCACCAGAGCCAGGAGCAAAATCGTGACCATCGCCATCAGTGAGCTCCTGCGCCTGTTTCGGCGCTGTCCGGCCGCAGCTCGGGTTCCAGGCCGGCCAGAAGCCGGATGAGGCGTGCGAGAAGAGAGATGACGAAGATGCCCAGCATCGCCGCCGTTGCCGCCTGCGGATAACCGAGCGGCGTGCCGCTTGCGTAGAACGACACCGTGCCGTAGCGGAAGCTGCCGACAGCCAGCATCGCCAGCGCGCTGCAGAGATAGCCGGCAAGCGCGATGCCGACGATGGTGCAGCCTATGTCGAGGCCCCTCGCCGCCCCCTTGCCGAGGGCCTGCGGGAGCATGGCCACACGAATGTGGCCACCTTCGCGGATAGCCTGCCCGCAGCCGCCGAGCAGCACGGCCGCAAGCAGATAGCCGTTATATTCGACGACGAAGGACAGGGATGACGAGAAGAACGTGCGCAGCAGCACTTCCGCACCATCCATGAGCACGAGCGCAGCAAGGCTGATGCCTGCGAAGATGGCACCGAAGCGCGACAGTCCGTCTGAAATCTTGAGGAAAATATGCATCTGCCTACCGGATTTGCGAGCCACGACCCGGTCCAAGCCGGGCTGACGAACTCTTAGTTGCGGCCAACAGCCTTCAGATATTCAGCGACCAGATCCTTTGAAGGCGGGCCGATCCGCGTGAATGTCTTTTCCCAGACGGGCCGGGCTGCGGCCTGCATCGCGGCCGCCACGTCGGCCGGCGGTGCGCTCACCTGCATGCCGCCGGCACGCAGCTTTTCGACGGCCTTGGCATCCTCGCCGGCCGAAACTCTCCAGAATTCCGGCTGCAATTCCGCAGCAAGCTTTTCCACGGCGGCCCGGTGCTCGGCGCTCAGCGCGTTCCAGGCGTCCATGTTCACCAGCATGGCGTTCGAGGTCCACAGATGGTTCGTCAGGTATGTGTATTTGAGGAATTCCCAGTATTTCTGGTCGGCGGCAGTCGTCATCGACGTCGTGGTTGCATCGAGCGCGCCCGAGGCGAGGGCCGGCAGAACGTCCGCAATCGGCATCTGCACCGGTGTCGCACCCAGCGCTTCGAAGAATTGCGCGGCATTGCTGTCAGGCGTGCGGATCTTCAGACCCTTGAGATCTGCGACGGATTTGATCTCGCGCCGGCTGAAGATCTGGTTGGCGGGCCAGGGCACGACATAGAGCACTTTGACGTTATGGCGTGACAGCCCTTCCTTGACCTTGTCCAGCACCTTGCCATGCAGGACCTTGAGGTCGTCCTGACTGGAAATCAGATAGGGCAGCGATTCGACACCGCTGATCGCGACCTCGCCCACGGCCTGCGAAAGCGGTGCATCCGCCATGGGCACCACGCCGTCCCGCACGGACCGGATGGTCTCAGGCCCCTTGATGCCGAGCACGCCGCCGGCCTGTACGTTGATCGTCAGTTCGCCGCCGGTGACGGCTTTGGCCCGCTCCGCAAAGGTCTGCGCATCGATCGTATGGAATTCCTTCGGGCCCCAAGGCAGAGCCATGTCCCATTCCTGCGGGGCGCTTGCCGCATTGGCGGCGTGCAGACAATACATCAGTGTCGAGGCGAGCAGGACGCTCGTCAGCCGTGCAATATTCATCGTCGCTGTTCCCTTTATCGGAGCTTTGCTCCTCTTTATGAGACCGATCTTTCAGCGGGCGACAGGTCTTGTCAACCAAAAATGCATACGCATTCACACATTAGCGACCTGTCTCCAACGGCGCGACCGGGCGCAACGCCTGCCATTCTTTGAAAATCCAGCGATATGAACATGCATCCGTCACCGGTTGCCGCGTTTCCTGCCGCCGATCACGGTAGGCGAGTATGCATGCGCATTCAGAAGGACATATTCGTAAAATCTGCCTTAGGCTCAATCACGCATGTCGGACGAGCACCGCAAAGCCGTTGATCCGCAGCCATGGTATGGGTGCGCTCCTGATGCCGGCACACAACTCCAGGGTTCGTCGGGTCTGAGGCTCGCGATCGGCGCGACCGCCCCGAACTGCACGGCGGCTCGAAATTGCGCCTGATCAGGCGAAGCTGGAAAAACGTGCCCTCTGCTTTCCTCAATTTAGTACATCAATTTAATGGACTAAATTGACCCAGGACAACGTTTGTTAGAATATGGTGACAGACGCTGAGGGCCGGACATGACACCATTTTCTCTGCCGCATCTCGGCATTTTCGATTTGTCTGCCTTTAGACCCGGCGGCCAAGGCTTTGCTTCGCTGAAGCGTCGGGAGGAGGCGGAAACGAGCACCATGTCCGACCCTGTCGGCATCCCCGCCTCTGATGATCGCACGGAAAGCTCCCGGATTTACCTCTGGAGTTTCTTTCCCCTCTTCTGAAACACATGGTTTGTAAGAGACCATGATCGAAAGGTTACCTCATGTCCCGGATTGGCCCGCATGCAGCCATTCGACCCCTCAACACGGGTGACGCGCTCATGCGCTGTTGCCGCCTTGCAATCGCAAGGGGTTGAGAATGCTCGAAACAATTTTTAAAGCCGAGGCTGCGTCATGGAAAAGAGTGTTGTGGAATTTGCAGGTTTACCCGTCGGGATAGCCGTCAACGAAGGCAGTGTCTTCCGCTTCATTGCGGTGAAGTTTCATGTCATCGACTTGGATAACCAGAAGTTCGAAAGTCTCGGCGATCTGCGCAGAGCCATCGTCCGCCATCTGAACGACGCGCGCCAACTCGCCGCTTGAAATTGGCTCGCCGCAGGCGAGGATTGCTGGACCATTGTCCGCGAGGTTCGCATCCAAAAGCTTTATCAGGCTGCACCGCCGGGTCACGATCATGCCACGGGAGCTGCGATATCCCCCTTCGCCACAAGCGATCGAGACAGCATCATCGTCATGAGATCGACGGATTCCTCCGCCTCTGCTACGTCCGTCTCCAGAAGAGCCGTCCCTCGTTTCTCAACGCACAAAGCCGCTCCCTTGACGGGTCCGATGCCAAGCCGTGGTCCGGATTACCGTTCGCGCAAGCTGTCGTGCAGATGTTCAAGCAGCGGAGCGAGGAGGAAATCCATGATACGCCGCTTGCCGGTGAGGATCTCGGCCTTGATGGACATGCCGGGCTGCAGGGTTACTGTGTGATCGCCGTTCTTGAGAGCGGCGCCTGGGTCAAGGGCCACCCGCACCGCATAGCGCAGGTGCTCGCCAGCGCCGAGCGCGTCCGCGGCATCTCCCCGCTCGGCACCCTGTGCCACCATGCCGGAGGACGCAGAGCCGGGATTGGCATCGCGGTCGATCGACACGACGGTGCCTTTCAACAGACCAAAGCGCGTGAAGGGATAGGCATCGACCTTGATCTCGACTTGCTGGCCGGGGGAGACAAAGCCGACATCCCGGTTGCTGACGTCAGCCTCGATTTCGACAGGGGTGTCGATCGGGGCGATCGAGAGCAGTTGTTCGGCAGGCGTCAGAACGCCTCCGACGGCAAAGACATGCATCTGCTGCACCTGCCCGGCAATCGGCGCGCGCAGCGTGAGCAACGCCATCCGGCGCGCGGCCTTCGCCAGCGCCTCGTCGGCCGCGACCATCCGCTGCCTTGCATTCGCCAGATCGGCGCTCGCCATGTTTGAAATTTCGGCACCGGCTGCGATCATCTGCTGGCGCAAACCCTTGATGGCCGCATCCACCGACAGGAGCTTGGCCTGGCTGGTCTCGCGCTCCCCCTGCGCTTCCACCACGGATTGGAGGCTGGAAAGGGCCTGATACTGGGGCAGGAAGCCGCCCTGCGCGGTCTTCGAAACAATCTCGTTGCGCTTCTCGATGAGCGGCAGGATGGCGTCCAGCTTGAGGATCGTCTGGCGAAGCGACTCGCGTTCGGCGGTCCTTTCGGCAATGGCCTGCTCGATGCCGGCCATCCTGGCATTGGAGGCAACCACCTGCATGCGAAGCTGCTCCTCGGCCCGCCTCACCTCGTCCGCCGTCGTGTCAGGGACAGATGGGAAAGCCGCCGTCGGTCGGCCCGCGAGAAAGGCGTCGAGGCGCATGATGTCGAGCCTCGCCTGTGCACGATCATGCCTTGCCCTGTCGAGTTCAGCGGCCGCCGTCGTCTTGTCGAGCTCGATGAGCGGTGCACCGGCGCTGACGATATCCCCGGGCTTGACGAGAATGGCGGCAACAGTCGAGGTTTCGAAAGCCTGCACGACCTGCGTCCGCGACGGCGTCACGAATTTCCCCGGCGCCACCGCAACGATGTCGACCTGGCCAAAATAGGCCCAGCCGATGGCACAGAGGGTCGCAACCCCGATCACACCAATGATCAAACGGCCCAGGGGGTTGGGCGGCGTTTCCATCACCTCGAGGGCTGCCGGAAGAAAACTTCGCTCGGGCGCATGAAGAAAGAGTGCCATGATTGATACTCCGATTACCGAAGGCCGGCCTGAAGGCGGAACAGGTTCGAATAGCGCCCGTCTCCGGCCACCAGCGTCTCGTGCGTGCCGTCCTCGACGACACAGCCTTCTTCGATGGTCAAAATGCGATCGGCGCGACGAACCGTGGAGAGGCGATGGGCAATGATCAGGACCGTGCGTCCCTTGCAGATCTCGCGCATGTTGGCCTGGATGGCGGCCTCGGATTCCGAATCGAGCGCCGATGTGGCCTCGTCGAAGATGAGGATGCGCGGATTACCGGCCAGCGCACGCGCAATGGCAATCCGCTGGCGTTGCCCGCCCGACATCGACACGCCCCGCTCGCCGACCTTGGTGTCATAGCCAAACGGCATCTGGGTGATGAAGTCATGGGCACCCGCCATGCGTGCCGCCTCAATGACACGCTCCAGCGGCATCGTCGGTTCCGCCAGCGCGATATTCTCGCGGATCGTATGATTGAAGAGGATATTGTCCTGCAGCACGATGCCGATCTGGCGCCTGAGAACAGCAGGATCAAGCAGGCTCACATCGATGCCGTCGATGAGGATGCGGCCGCTGTCCGGCTGGTAGAGACGCTGGACGAGCTTGGCAAGCGTGCTCTTGCCCGATCCGGAGGGGCCGACGATGCCGACGACCTGGCCGGCCGGGACCTTGAGGTCAAGCCCGCGCACCACGGCGCGCCCTCCCGGCGTGTAGCGGAACGTCACGTCTTCAAACCGGATGTTGCCTTCGATCGCCTGCACCGAGATGGCCGTCGCCCCCTGCGGCTCGACCGGCGTGTTGAGAATATCGCCGAGACGCTCGACCGACAGGCGAACCTGATGAAACTCCTGCCAGACCTGAACGAGGCGCAGGATCGGACCGCTGACCTGCCCGGCCAGCATATTGAATGCCACGAGTTCACCGACGGTCATCTTGTTTGCGACGACGAGGCCGGCACCGATGTAGAGGGTGATGGCCGTCAGCCCCTTGTTGATCAGGTTGGCCACCTGCGAGGCCCAGTTGCCCAGTTGTGCGGCCGAAAAGCTCGCGGAGACATAGGAGGAGAGCTGATCTTCCCACCGGTTCTGGATCTGCGGCTCGACCGCCATCGCCTTGATTGTCTCGATGCCGGTGATGCTCTCGACCAGAAATGCCTGGTTTTCCGCGCCGCGCTTGAATTTCTCGTCCAGGCGCCTGCGGAATGCCGGCGTCGCCGAGAGCGACAGAAGTGCATAAAGTGGCAGACTGGCCGTAACGATCCAGGCAAGGGTCGATGAATAGAGAAACATCACCCCGATGAAGATCGTCCCGAACAGCAGATCCAGCACAAGCGTCATCGACGTCGACGTCATGAACTGCCGGATCGTTTCGAGTTCACGAACCCGGGCGACGCTGTCGCCGACGCGACGAGCCTCGAAATAGGAGAGCGGCAGGCGGACCAGATGCTTGAAGAGACGCGACCCGAGCTCGACGTCCATCCGGTTGCTGGTATGGGCAAACAGCCATGTCCTGAGGCCGGACAGAACCGCGTCGAACAGAGCAATCAGGGCAAGACCGCTCACCATGACGGTCAAGGTCTCGAATCCATGGTGGACAAGAACCTTGTCGATGACCGTCTGGAAGACCAGCGGCGTCGCCAGCGCAAACAGTTGCAGCACGAGCGAGGCAAAGAAGACTTCTGCGAGAATGAAGCGGTATTTCGCTGCCGCCGAGAAAAACCAGCCGAGGTTGAACTGGCGTGCCAGATCCGACACCGGCGCACGCTTGGCCAGCAGGATGAACTGACCGGCGGTCAACGCCATCAGTTCCGCGACCGGAACGAGGCGTGGAGACGCCTGATCGACGAACTGGACGAGAACCTGCCCGTCGACATATTTGCCGGCGACGGCAAATCCGCCATCCTTCAGGCAGATGATCGCCGGGAAAGGCACACGGCCCACGCGGCCTGCGGCCATGACAACGCGCCGGGCCTTGACCGGAAAGCCCCGGGCGCTGCGCAGGACGTCAGTGATATCGAATGGCTCCGCCTTGCCAGCGTCCCGCCACAGCCGCAAGGGATCGGTGACGATGCCGTTCAGATGAAGGACAAGCGCCAAGGCCCATGCGCCACTATCAGGCAATCCGGAATGCATCGTCTGTTAAGCCCCTGTGTGAAGACCTGAGCTTAGGCGATGGCCTTTGCGAAGGCGTTAAGCGCCCCAGATTTCGGACAATTCGGTTAAAAATGTATGGATCGGGCTCGGCGCGGCCCGACGGATGCCCGCAGGCTTCATTCGGCATTCCCACCGGAGCGGCACCGGACTGCCGAGCCGATTTTTTGGACATACATTAGAATTTTAGAATTCTTCGTAAAAGCGCATCAAGGCGTGCGTGTCAGGGTCGGAGCCAACGAGTAATCCCGGCGACGAAAGAGGATGGCATGCTTGACCTGATGAACAATGACGCGTTCTCCTTATACCGACCATTGAAGAAGGCCGGCGGCATGAGCGGCTTGAGCGATGATGCGGCCGAGGCGCTCCCGCTGCGCTCCACCCCTCACTTTGCCGACCAGGCCAGTGCCTTTGCACAGGCCATCGTATCCGTGCAGCAACCGGTCTTTGCAAGCGACGCCGGCCATGGCGGCCAACACTCCCTGTCGACGGCACTCTCGTCTGCAAGCGCCTCGCAACGCTCCCTGCCTGGCCTCCCGGCCCGCCCGACCTCCGCGCTCGTCTCGTCGCTGCCGGTCGCGGCTGCCGTCGCAACCACTGTCAAAACACCTTCGAACATCGTCGTTGCTGCAACAACCGGTGCGGCCAAGACGACTGCGGGTGCTCTGCCGACATGGGTATCGAAAATCGTCACCGCCTCGATCGCCAGGGACCTGACCTCTGCCATTTCGACCGGCACGGTCAGCGAATCCGGCCTGGCGACGATGATGACCAATCTCGTTTCCGCGCTGACGACCAGCAAATCGACACTGACGGCGCAGCACTTCAACGATCTGAAGACGATTGCAACCAATCTGAGCACGATGGGCACGACATCGTCCTATATCAACTATGTCTTCAACGCGCTCGTCAACGGCCACAGCGCCAACGCCACCTGGACCGGCGGCGCCGCGTCATCTGTGAAACTGGGCAACCTCGCCACCGGCTCGACAGCCACCCAGCTTTCCAATCTCACCGGAAAATGGCTCCTCGGCACCGACACACCGAGTTCGGCCGTCAAGGTCGGCAGCTCGAACTACAAGATCAGCTATTCCATTGCGTCGAAGCCGCTCTTTGCCACCTCCGGCCCGGCCATGACCGACATCAACCAGGGTGGCCTGGGGGATTGTTACTTCCTGGCGAGCTGCGCCGAAATCGCCAGCCATAACGCCGATCTCCTCAAGTCCATGTTCACCGACAATGGAAACGGCACCTATGGCGTGCGCTTCTATTCCGGCGGCAAGCCACAATATGTCACGGTCAACGCGCAGCTGGCCAATGGCGGCTCTACGTTCGACCATTCAAGCACCAGCCTGTGGGGGCAACTGGCGGAAAAGGCCTGGGCGCAGTTCCAGGCCGGCGGGATTGCGACTGGCAACACAAAGGTCAACTACGGCAATTCCTATTCGACGATCGGCAATGGCGGATATGCGACCAATGCACTGGCTGCCCTGACCGGCGCCACCGCCTTTACCGAATATTACGGAAACGGCTCCAGCTGGTCGGCCTACACCCGCAATGCGTCACTCGTTTATACGGGTGCCCAATCAGGGCTGACCACGGCAAGCATCCAGTCATCGCTGATCTCGGCGCTCAATGCCGGCTATAACGTCGTCCTGTCGTCCTACACCAATGCGAAAGACGCACAGAACAAGACCACGCTGGTCTCCAGTCATGCCATGTCCATCTATGGCTTCAACAGCGACACCAACATGTTCAAGGTCTACAACCCCTGGGGCACCGCCGGTGCGTCGCAATCCTGGCGCACGACGTTCGAGGTCGGTCTTTCGACCCTGCTGGCTGCCAAGGATGTCATCAGCGTCGACAACGTCTCGGCCGCCGTATCCTCCGTTGCATCGGTTGCCTCGAAGCTCACCAGCTCGATCGCATCTCTGACGTCTTCGGATGCGGCAACGGCGACCCTCGCCAACGTCTCCTCCACCAGCCCCAGAATTGAACTCGCAAACGCCGCATAGGTTGGCGGCGACGATCCGGGCTTCTTCCTCGGCAAGGCGCCTCATCAGCCTGTCGATGTAACGGCCTCAAAGCCCAACCTCCCGAGTGAATGGCCGGCGGATGATGCCGGGGACAGCGTATGAAATGACGCGGTCTCCGGCATCATCCACCGGCCGTGATCGTTTCGCATGCCGTCCAGCGTCCGCCAATTCAGGACCGAGCGTTGCCCAATCGGCAACGAAGACTGCTTAAGTCTCAACTTCCCAGCAATGCGCCAGTCTGAAAACATAGCGCCTGGCAGTCCCCCAACTGGACGAGACCGAGGAGCATTCCGGCATGGCCTATATCATCACCCAGCCTTGTATCGACGTCAAAGACGGCGCCTGCACGGCCGCCTGTCCCGTCGATTGCATCTATGAGGGCGGGCGCATGTTCTACATCCAGCCGGACGAATGCATCAATTGCGGCCTTTGCCTGTCGATCTGTCCCGTCGATGCGATTGCATGGGATGAGGAGGTGGCGCCGGAGGCTCATCGTTTCATCGAGATCAACCGGCAGTTCTTTTCCAGCGCGGTGAGCGGCCTCGGCTCCCCCGGCGGCTGGGAGAAGGTGATGCTCCCCCTCGACCATCCGGACGTTGCAGCCTTCAAGAAGGAATCCGCCTGAAAAAAGCCTGGTGTGGCCGTCAAACATCCGTCAGCGGGCGACGATCTCTTCCATCGTCGCCGCAAAGGCTGCAAGCCGGTCGGAAAGGTATCCGGCCATGACTTCGGAGGCATAGGGGAGCTTGCGGGTCCGGGGTGTCATCACGCCCAGGCGTGCGGCCTCGCTGCGGATGCCGGAAATCGGCAGCGCCAGCACCTCGCCCCGCTTCAACTCCTCATAAAAGCCCATGGGCGTATAGAAGGCGACGCCATGCCCGGAGAGAATCAGCGGCTTCAGCATCATCTGGTTGTTGCTGGAGACGAGCGCGCGGGCGTGTCGCTCCAGCGCCCCAAGTTCGAGCGAAAACATCCAGCTCGTCACGTCATTGTCGAGCTGCAGCAGGAGCTTGAACTGGGCGCATTGCTCCACCGAAACCGTCTTCATCTTCGCAAGCGGATGCCCCTTGGCAACGATCGCCATGATCGGCATGGGTACAGAATATAGAAGCCGCACATCGCCCGGCCGGGCAATATCAAAGGTGATGCCGACATCCACGTCATCATCCGCCAGAAGGCCGAAGATGCGGGCATAGTTTTCCGTGCGAATGCGAAAATCGACCGCCGGATGGTTCCGGGTGAAATCCACCAGGCACTGCGGCATGAAGGTGATCGCCAGACTGTCGAGGCAGGCGATCGGAACGCGCCCGGTAATCTTGCCGGCGAGATCGCCAAGCTCGCCGCGCATCACCTCGTAATCCTGAAGCGTCGCCTTGGCATGGCGCAGCACGATCCGCCCTGCCCCCGTCAACCGCAGACCATCCGGCAGCCGCTCGAACAGCGGGATGCCCAGCTCATCCTCCAGCTTCTTGATCTGGCGGCTGAGCGCGGATGTCGCGACATGCAGCTCTTCGGAGGCCTTGCGAATGGAGCCGGAGCGGGCAACCGCCGCAAAATACTTCAGGATGCTGGCGTGCATGGCGTCTCCGGCAGTTTACGCCTGACTGTCTTACCGCAAGCTCAGCGTCCCTTCCAGACCGGCTTGCGCTTCTCGATAAAGGCGGCCACGCCCTCTTGCGCATCCTCGCTCTGCAGCGCCCGCACCAGCGGCTTGGTTCTCAAGGCCTGCGCTTCGGCAGGAGACAGATGGCCGGTGCGGTTGACGGTATGCTTGATGGCTTTCAGCGAGAGCGGCGCGCAGGCGACGATGTCACTGACCCAGCGCTCGACCGCTTCGTCCAGCTGCTCGGGTTCCACGACTTCGTTGACGATGCCGAACTCATACATCTCGGCGGCGCTGAACTGCCGGCCGGTCATCAGCACGGCCATGGCACGATTATGTGGGATTTTCCGCTGCAGGAGCACCATGCCGCCATCGAGCGGCATGCGCCCGACGCGCGCCTCCGGCAGGCCGAAACGGGCATTCGAGGCGGCAATCACGATATCGCAGCCGAGAACCATTTCGAACCCGCCGCCGAGCGCAAAGCCGTTGACGCGGGCAATGACCGGAACATCGAGGCTGCGGCGGAAAGACAGCCCGCCAAAGCCGTTCGGCCGGTCCTCCACCCAATAGTCCACGCCGGATTTGTTGACGCCCTTCATATCGGCACCGGCACAGAAGGCTTTTGCGCCTGAGCCCGTCAGCACCACGCAGCTGATGTCGTCGCGCGCCTCGATCTCCCGCCAGATGGCTTCGAGGGCGGCTTCCGTCGCCGCATCAACGGCATTCATCCGGTCCGGTCGGTCGAGCGTCACCCGCGCGACCCGGTCGCTCACCGCAAACTGCACGCTCATGCCGCATCCTCGCGGCCTTGGGAGCCGATCGTTGCCAGAATTTCGGCATTGTGCTCGCCAAGGCGGGGCGGCGGAATACGAACGCGGACTTCCGCCGCCGACATGTCGATGGGCGAGCCGATCAACCGGATCGGCCCTGCGGCCGTTTCGCCAGCCTCCAAGATCATGCGGTTGATCAGCGTCTGCTCGTCTTCCAGGGCTTCGGCAATGGTGCGCACCGGCGCGCAAAGAATATCCACCGCCTCCAGGCGCTTCACCCAATGGGCGGTCGAATTCTTCTTGAACTCCTCGCGGAAGACTGTCTGCAGTTCCGGGCGGTGCTGCATCTGGACGTCGAAATTGGCGTAGCGCGGATTGGCCGAAAGGTCCTCGATCTGAAGCGCCGTGCAGATATCCTGCAGCGGGTTCTGCTTGAAGGCGCCGACCATGACAATCGCGCTGTCGGTGGTCTCGAAGACGCCGGTCAGCGGGAACGCCCCCCAGTTCAGCTCCCTGTTGCGCATCATATGCACCGTGCCCTCCTGCATCTGCATGGCGAGCATCGAGGAATAAAGGCTGACGGCCACCTGCTGGCCCTCACCGGTCTTTTCGCGATGCAGAAGCGCCAGCAGAATCCCCTGGACGAGATGCATGCCGGCGGAAAAATCGGCAAGCGGCGTGGCGTAGATGGACAGCGGATGGCTCTGGTCGGACTTGCGCCGCATGACGCCGGACACGGCCTGCGCCAGAACATCCTGCCCGCCTTTATGCTCATACGGACCGGTGAGGCCATAGCCGGTTCCGACGGCGTAGATGAGTTTCGGGTTGCGCGTTTTCAGTGCCTCATAGCCGAACCCCATCCGCTCCATCACGCCGGGGCGAAAATTGTTGACGACGACATCCGCCTGGTCGATCAGCGCCAGCACGCTTGCGCGCGCATCCTCGCGTTTGAGGTCGAGCGCCAGGCTGCGCTTGTTGCGGTTCAGCGAGCAGAAGACGGGGTTGTTGAGGCCATCCGGATCAGACCCCAGCGACCAGCGCGAGAGATCGCCGATCTTCTCCTTCTCGATCTTGATGACGTCTGCGCCGTAATCGCCCAGCATCTGCGTGCAGCAGGGGCCAAGCATGACTTGCGTGAAATCCACGACACGAATGCCGGACAGGGGAAGAGTGGTCATTCGGCTGCCTCCAGGTAGCTGGCATTGGCGGAAGGGGTGTCGCCCGGATCGGCCCCTTGCGCGCGCATCTGTTTCTGAATGGATGTGATATCGGCCTTGCGCACCGTCGTTCCGGCGTTGAGGGCAACGGTTGCCGCCACACCCGCCGCCTCGCCCATGGCCATGCAGGGTGGGATCTCGCGGCTGGATTTCTGGGCCTGTGGCGTTGCGGAATAATGACGGCCGGCCACCAGCAGTTGGTCCACTTCCTTCGGCAGCATGGCACGGTAGGGGGTGTAATAGTCGCGGCCGCGGCAGACGGTGTCGGCAAAATGCCTGCGGCTCATCACGTCATCCTTGGTCACCACATAGTCGCCCTGCAGCATGCGGGTCTGGCGCACGCCCGTCTGCGGCGCAAAATCCACCACATAGGCCTGTTCGAAGCCGGGCATTTTGGCGCGGGCGAACTCCAGCAGCCGGCCCATGCGTGCCCTGCCCTCCATTTCCGCCGCCGCCAGGTCCTCGACCTTGAGGCCCGAGAGCTTTGGCATGTGCGGGCAGTTGAGCCAGACAACGCCCGGCAGCGGGGTCTTCAGCCACCAGTAGGACCAGCAGCCGCCAATGAGGCGCTTGGCTTCATGATCGAGCGCCTTGAAGGCGTCCGGCTCCTCGAATTCGAAGCGTTCGGCCGCTTCCGTATCGACGCCGCCCCAGCGGGAGACGGTGGTCAGGATGAACGTGTCCTCGATGTAGGAGGCACCGGCATTGGCCGCCACATCGAGATCGCCCGTCGCATCGATGACGACACCGGCCATGATGGCTTCCAGACCGGATTTCGTCTGGCAGACGACGCCCTTGATCACCCCGTCCTCGACAATCGCGGAGGAGAACCAGCTATGGGTGCGAAGCTTGATGCGGCTTTCGGAAAAAATGTCGTAGGCCACCTGCTTGAAACCATCCGGGTCGAAGGCGGCGGCATAGCAGATCGGATGCGGCGCGGTCGGCGTATGGAAGTCGAAGAGGCCCCAGCGCGCCCAGCGGCGCCAGCTTTCCGGCAGGTCGCGGCTGTCGATCTGCCGGTCGTTTTCATCCGGCACGACGCACAGGTTTTTCGAGCGCATCCGCTCGATCATCTCGGTGCAGATGCCCTGCACGGTGATCTCCAGCCCGTTCACCATGTCATCGAGCACGAGCACCATGCCGCCTGAAGCGAGCCCTCCAAGATAGGGGTAGCGCTCGATCAGCGTCACGGAAGCACCGTTGCGGGCAGCGGAAATGGCCGCCGAAATCCCGGCAGGGCCGCCGCCGACGACGACAACATCGGACCGGTCGACAATGGTCGCGGGGCGTTGAGGGATTAGGATGGTGGCGTGCATGGTCATTCCTCCCGGTCGTGCCGGCATGGTGAAGGGCGCGCGACCTCACGGGTCGCGCGATTATTGGGTTTGGCGGGAAGGTCTATTCGTGGCTGGAGGGCTTCCAGCGGACGACCTTCCTTTCGGCAAGGGACACGGCGAAGAACAGAAGCACCGCCAGCGTCGCGGCAATCACCACCGTCGCGTAGAGGAGCGGTGAGCGGAAATTATAGGTCGCTTCGATGATCAGCGCGCCGAGCCCGTAGCTGGAGCCGATCCACTCCGCCACGATGGCGCCCATCACGCTGCTGGTGGCGGCGATCTTCAGCGCCGCAAACAGGAACGGCAGCGAGGCGGGAATGCGGACCTTCCAGAAGATTTCCGTCGGGCTTGCCGACAGCACCCGCATCAGGTCGAGCATGGCCGGGCTCGTGGATTTCAGACCCTGCACCATGTTGACCAGCGTCGGGAAGAAGCAGATCAAGCCTGCGATGATGATCTTCGGCGCGATGCCATTGCCGACCAGCAACACGAGAATGGGCGCAAGCGCGATGATCGGGATCGACTTGATGATCACGGCGACCGGATAGAAAGCCTTTTCCGCAAGCGGGCTATAGACGAACCAGATCGCCAGCAGTACCGCCACCAGATTGCCGAACAGGAAGCCGAGCGCCGCCTCCAGAAGCGTCGGCAAAAGATTGTTCCACAGGGTCGCGCCATTGTCGTGGAAGGCATAGAGCACCGCGACGGGACTGGGCGCCATGAAGGTCGGCACCGAGAAGCCCCAGACGATCAGTTGCCACAGCGCAATGCAGCCGGCGATGGCCAGCATGGCCGGCATGTTGTCCGCGACCGACGAGAGGACACGGCTTGCTCTCGAGACCCGGCGGGGCTCGTCAGCGGCAGTCTTGTCGTGGACGGGCGCGATGGAGGAGAGAGTGTCGGCCATCAGCATTCCTCCAGAAGACGACGCAGATGCGCGGTGATGCGGATGAACTCGACCGTATCGCGGATCGCCAGTGTCCGCTCGGACGGAAGGTCCACCTTGAGGAACTCCTTGACGCGCCCCGGATGGGCGGCAAGCATCAGCACATATTCACCGAGAAACACCGCTTCGGGGATCGAGTGCGTGACGAAGACGATGGTGGTTCCCGTCTCCTTCCACAGCCGCAGCAGTTCCTCGTTCAGCTTGTCGCGGGTGATCTCGTCCAGCGCTCCGAAGGGCTCGTCCATCAAGAGAATGCGCGGACGGCTGACGAGCGCGCGAGCGATCGCCACCCGCTGGCGCTGGCCGCCCGAAAGCTCATGCGGCAGGGCGTTCTCACGGCCTTTGAGGCCGACAAGCGCCAGAAGCCTCTCCGGATCGGCATAGTTCTCCGTCTGCGCCCGCCGGCCGACTTCCAGCGGCAGGCGGACGTTGTCGAGAACGCTGCGCCAGGGCAAAAGCGTCGCCTCCTGAAAAACGAAGGCAAAGTCGCGCCCTTCACGCGCCTTCTGCGGCGTCTGGCCCAGCACGGAAATGGATCCATCGCTGATGTGCACCAGATCCGCAATGCAGCGCAGAAGCGTCGATTTCCCGCAGCCGGAGGGGCCGATCATCGTGACGAGCGCCCCCTTCGGAATGGTGACCGACACATCCTTCAGCGCTGTGAACTGCGATAGCCCGGTGCCGAAGCGTACGTCCAGATGCTCGACGGACACGGCAGCAGGTGCCAGGTCCTGCGCTGGAAGGTCCATTTTAGGCTGAGCCATGGCCATGACCATTATCCTACCTGTTTACGGATGTCGGCGGTCGCTTCCAGAACGGACAGGGTCATGATCTCGTCCACCGTCGGCACCTTTTCCTTGAACTGTCCGAGATCCGCATAGGACTTGATCTGGGCTGCCCAGTTCTCTTTCGTCATCGCACCCCAGCCCACCGTCTTCGTGGTATCGTTGAAGGCGAATTTCATCAGCGGCCCGATGGCCTCCAATTCGCTCGCCTTGTCGAGATTGGGGAAGGCTTCGACGAGAAGATTGACCGCCTCTTCCTGGTGATCGCGGGCATAGCCCCAGCCGCGGGCGGTGGCTGCCATCCAGCCCGCAAGTTCCTTGGGGTGGTCGGCGAGCTCCTTGTCGGTCGTGTAATAGACATTGGCATAGAGCTGGATGCCGGTATCCCACAGCATCAGGTCGACACGGTCGTCGCCCAGCACCTTCAGCGCATTGGTGTTGGTCAACCAGCCGACGACGGCATCGGCTTGGCCGGTGACGAGCTGGTTCATGTCGGCACCCATATTGACGATCTTGACCTTGTCTTCGGGCACGTTGTTCTTGGCAAGCAGCGCGCGCAGCAGGATGGTACCGGTCGGCTGGATGGCGACCGTCTTGCCGATCATGTCCTGCGCCGAGCGGATCGGCTTTCCCTTGCGGGAGAAGTAGGCGTAAGGGTGTTTCTGATAGCCGGCGGCAATCGCCTTCAGGGGCACGCCTGCGCCGCGCGCCAGCATGACGGAGGGACTGGAGGAAATCTGGCCAAGCGTGCTCTGGCCGGAGGCCACGCCCGCGACACCATCGACGTTCGGGCCGCCGGGCACGATTTCAAGCTCGATGCCCTGTTCGGCATAATAGCCCTTCTTCATGGCGACAACCTCGCCCAGCAGGCCGTTGGAGGCAAGCCAGCCCAGTTGCAGGCGGATCTTTGCCGGCGAGGCGGCGCTGGCCGGCTGGATCGAGAGCAGTGACTGGCCCGCAGCAACAGCCCCCATGGCCGCTGCCGTTGTGATGAAGCCTCTTCTGCTGACTGTGAATTGCGACATGTGGATCCCCTCTCTTTTTCGAGATTTATGACGGGATCATTGCCGAAGTGGGCGTTCTCATAAAGAACAATTTTGAGTTCATCCCATTGCCGAATAGGCAATCCTCTCGCTCGTCATTGCTGGCGCAAAGCCCCTATGTCTTGCGACGAAGACGCGCTACACTTTCACGCGTCAACCAATGAAAACGCTGGGAGGAGCAATTTCATGAAGCGGATGTGGCCGGAGAAATTCGAATTCATTCTGGACAATGCCGAGGAAGTGACCCTGGATATTCGGCCGGCGGCCGAAGAAGGCGCGCATAGTGACGTGGCCCATCGCCAGGCCCTGAAGGTGCGTCTCACGCAGGAGGAGTATGAAAGCATCTGGCCGCTGGCGGAGGCACGCTACCGGCTGGCGGGAAAATTCCACGGCAAGGCCATCACCCTCATCGTCAACAATCCCCATTACCATCGCTGGCACCCGGCGAGTGCCGGAAGCGTCGCCATGACGTCCGACAGCGGCAAAGAGTATACGATCCCGTACATGACCGTCTATTTCCTGCTGGACGATGTCCGGGAGACCGCTGCCGCCTGACATATGCCCCCGGGCGGGCCACGAGCCTGCCCGGTCGGCGTCGCAGCAGGCCGGCGTTTGGCACCGCGGCCTGCCAATCGCCGCCGTTTGCGGCCAGCCCTCCCGGGCATTTGCCCAAAACGGCCTCTTGATCGGGCCGATGTGGCTGCTTTGCCGTGCCTTTATCCCCGACCAACAACCTTGAGTGAGCAAAAACTACTTTATCGGGGCGCGAGCGCCTGATATGAGCGCTCGTCATATTTCTTTTCGCCGGGGGGCGCGGGGGGTAGCACATGGGATCTCCAGATGAGCCAGACCTCCAAGAGCATGCCGATAGCCCTCATCGTGATGGGCCCCTCCAGCACGGGCAAGACAACCACTGCCGAGCTCCTGTCCCAGGAGCTGAAGTGGGAGTTTGCCGAGGGCGATACCTTCCATCCCGCCTCGAACATTGAAAAGATGTCTGCGGGCATCCCTCTTGACGATGCCGCTCGCCAGCCCTGGCTTGAAAAGATCCGTGACTGGATCAGCGAAAAGGCGGACGCGGGCGAAAACGTGGTCATCACCTGCTCTGCCCTGAAGCGCAGCTACCGTGACATTCTGGCAAGCGCTCGCGCGGATGTGCGCTTCATCGAACTCGTGGCGGACAAGAAGCTGGTGGCCGAGCGGATGGCGATGCGAAAAGGTCACTTCATGCCGCCTTCGCTGCTCGAATCGCAGTTTGCCACGCTTCAGGTTCTCCAGCCCGATGAAAACGGGGTGAAAGTCACCGTCGATGCACCGCCGAAGATCGTTGTCGAGCGCGCATTGTCCGGGCTCGCCCTGACGTCTCACATACATCAATAAATACAGCGCGTATCGGGATCCTGGGGATCCGATACCCGAAGAGGGAGTGGCCACGTGCCAGAATTCGAACAGACCTTGGGCGCAGGCGCGCTCATTTCCATCGCGGTCGGGGCCGTTGCCCTGCTGCTGTTGCTGATCATCCAGTTTCGCGTCCATGCCTTCGTGGCCCTTATTCTCGTGAGCCTGCTGACGGCGATCATCGCCGGCATTCCGGCGGCCAATATCCTGACGACGCTCACTTCCGCCTTCGGCTCCACGCTGGGCGGCGTGGCACTTCTCGTCGGCCTTGGCGCAATGCTCGGCCGCATGCTGGAAATTTCCGGCGGCGCGCAGGCACTGGCAGACGCGCTGGTGGCGCGGTTCGGCGAGAAACGGGCTCCCATGGCGCTCGGCATTGCCTCGCTGTTCTTCGGCTTTCCGATCTTCTTTGACGCCGGCCTCGTCGTCATGCTGCCGGTCGTCTTCACGGTCGGCCGGCGGCTGGGTGGCGGCCTGCTCCTTTACGGCATCCCGGTCGCGACCGCGTTCTCGGTCATGCACGTCTTCGTGCCGCCGCATCCCGGACCCGTGGCCGCCGCTGAGCTTCTCGGCGCCGATGCCGGGCTTCTGATCCTTGTCGGTCTTGTGGTTGCCATCCCCACCTGGATCGTCGCAGGCCAGCTGTTCGGGGCCTGGATCGGCAAGCTGATCGTCCTTCCCATTCCGGACGGTTTTTCGGCCGACGCTGCAGCCGACAAGGATTTGAACCCGCCAAGCCCGGGTCTCGTCGTTTCGCTTCTTCTGCTGCCGCTCATCCTCATCTTCATCAATACGGGGCTTGATTTTGCCCGCGTGCAGGGATGGGTGAGCAAGGAGGCCGGCTGGTTCCAGCTGGCCCGCACCCTTGGCGCAACGCCGATCGCGCTTCTCATCTCCGTGCTTGTCGCCGGCTACGTGCTGGGGCCGATGCGGGGTCGCAGCGCCGTCAAGGTCGAGCGCATTCTCGATTCGGCTTTGGGGCCGGTCTGCTCGATTATCCTGATCACCGGCGCCGGCGGCATGTTCGGCGGCGTTCTGCGCGCCTCCGGCATCGGCAAGGCCCTGTCGGATGGTCTCTCGGATATCGGCCTGCCGGTTCTGGTTGCCGGCTTCCTGGTCGCCACTGCCTTGCGGGTCGCGCAGGGGTCCGCAACCGTCGCGCTGATTACCGCAGCCGGCCTTATCCAGCCTGCCGTGCAGGCGGCCGGCTATCAGGGGCTGCAGCTTTCGGCAATCGTCATCGCGCTTGCCTCCGGCTCGGTCATGCTCTCGCATGTCAACGATTCCGGCTTCTGGCTGGTCGGACGCTTCTTCAACATGGACGTCAAGACCACCTTCAAGACCTGGTCTGTCATGCAGACATTGGTCGGGCTGATCGGCTTTGCCCTGTCAGGCCTGATCTTCTGGGCAGGCTGACCAGACCGATCGGACGTTAACCGGCCGGGCTTTCGCCCGGCTGGAAACGGGCCACCAGCGCGTGCCTGTCGCCGGGATAGGTGAAGCGCACGAAGGTGACGGGCCCGCTTGCACCCCAGGTGCGGCGCTCGATGACGAGGCAGGCGGCATTGCGCGGGATCTCGAGCGCCGCGGAGATCTCGGCGGATGCTGAAAAGGCCTGGATGCGGTGCTCGGCAGCGTTCCACGGCACCCGGCTGATCAGCCAGGCGCCGGGAGCGGTCTTTGAGAAGTCGGCGCTTGCGGCTTCGGCTACAGTGTCCAGGTTGATCAGGCGCTGCTCCAGGCAGAAGGGGCGCGTACCGGCGCGGTGAAGGCAGGTGAGATCAAGCACGGTCGCACCGGCGCTCACGTCCAGATGCTGCCGATCTGCGGCACTTGCCTTGCGCGCCTTTTGCTGTTTGAGATCAAACGCGTAAGAGAGGTTGAGGGAGCGAACCTCAGCCTCGATATCGTGAATTTCGAGGACGGCGGCCTGGGCGACCGGCTGGGCGACGAAACTGCCGGATTTCTTGCGCCGTTCGATGAGGCCCGCCCGCGCCAGCTGCGTCAGAACCTTGTTCGCCGTCATGCGCGAACAGCCATAGTGCACGGCAAGATCCACCTCGAAGGGAAGCCGGTGGCCGGGCGGCCAGGTTCCGGAGAGGATCTTCCCCTCCAGATCAGCCAGAATACGGCTGTGCAGCGTGCCGTCTTTTTCGCCCGTCATGATGACAGCAAGTCCCGCATCGTATCGCCAAAGCGTCGGCTTATCCTGTCGCGCAGCCGGTGGCGACCTTTTTCAACCTGCATCTGGCCGCGCACCCAGACACTGTCGACGCCGACACCGCCGGCAAAGATCCAGTGATCGAGAATCTGGTCGGCCGCAAGATAGGGGACGGCCGATGCGTCGAGCGCAACCAGATCGGCACTCTGGCCAGCGACAAGGCCTGCCGGAGCGCCCATGGCGGCCGCGCCGCCGGCAAGGGCTGAATCGAACAGACGCCGGCCCGTCGACCCTTCGACCTCGGCCACGACATTGCGGGCCGTGAGCGCCAGACGCTGCGAATATTCCAGCTGCCGCAATTCCTGCGCAACCGAGATCAGGATGTTGGAATCCGATCCGATACCGAAGCGGCCGCCTTGTTCGAGAAACGCTGCGCCGTCAAAAATACCGTCGCCGAGATTGGCCTCGGTGATCGGGCAAAGCCCTGCCACCGCGCCGGAGGCTGCAACTCCGCGCACTTCCTCAGGTGTCATGTGCGTGGCGTGAATCAGGCACCAGCGATGATCGACCGCGGCATGGGACAGAAGCCATTCCACCGGGCGCTGGCCGGTATGGGCAAGGCTATCCTCCACTTCCTTCAGCTGTTCGGCCACGTGGATATGCACCGGTCCGCCCTCTGCCAGCGGCAGGATCGCCTGCAACTCGCCAGGCGTGACGGCCCGTAGACTGTGCGGCGCAATGCCGAGCCTTGCGCCGGGCAAGGTGCCGACAAGGCTGCGGCAGGCCTCCATTTGGCGCGCAAAGGCATCGGGCGAATGCAGGAACCGGCGCTGGCCTTCGTTTGGCGCCGCACCGCCAAAGCCGGAATGCGCATAGAACACGGGAAGCAGTGTGAGGCCGATGCCAGTTTCGACAGAGGCCGCCGCGATGCGCTCTGCCATTTCGGCGATATTGGCGTAAAAGCCGCCATCCCGATCATGGTGCAGATAATGGAATTCCCCGACGCGACCAAAGCCCGCCTCAAGCATCTCCATGTATAGCTGGGCTGCCACCGCTTCCACCTGATCAGGCGTCATCGACAGCGCAAAGCGGTACATCAGCGTGCGCCAGCTCCAGAAGCTGTCGGCGCCCGGGCCGCGCCGCTCGGCAAGGCCTGCCATGGCGCGCTGGAAGGCATGGGAGTGCAGGTTCGGCATGGCCGGCACGATGACCGGATAGCGCAGGTCACCCGCCTCTGCCGCCACGCCCGTTTCCACACTCGATAACTGACCATCCACGATCGTCAGCCGCACATCGTTTTGCCAACCCTCTGGCAATAAAGCGCTATTTGCGTGGATCACCTGCATGTCGCCGTTCCTTGACTGGTTGGAGCCGTCGCGGCTCCGGAATTTCCGCTTGCGTGAACCTCATAATGTATATACATGTTACCGCAAAGGGAAGGCGAAAGAACGATGGCAGGACGCGATTTTTCAGGAGAGTCTTCAAGTGCCGGTCGCAGGCTGTGGCGGAACGCGCGGATTGCCACGCTTTCGAATGAGGCAGGGACTGACATCATCGAAAACGGCGTGCTGGCGGCAGAGGGCGGGCGCATCCTGTTCGTCGGCCCGGCTCATGCCACGCCGGCAGACATTGCCGACGATGCCGAGGTGATCGATTGCGGCGGCCGCCTGATGCTGCCCTCCTTCATCGATTGCCACACGCACCTGGTCTATGGCGGCAACCGCGCCATGGAGTTCGAGATGCGGCTTGCGGGCGCCACCTATGAAGAGATCGCCCGCGCCGGCGGCGGCATCGTCTCCTCCGTCAAGGCCACCAATGCGCTGACGGCCGATCAGCTCGTGGCCGCTGCCCTGCCCCGTCTCGATACGCTGATCGCGGAGGGTGTTTCCACCGTCGAGATCAAGTCCGGCTATGCGCTCAGCATCGAGGGTGAGCTGAACATGCTGCGTGCGGCCCGCAGGCTGGGCGAGATCCGCCCCGTGCGCATTCTCACCACCTGGCTTGCCGCTCATGCGACGCCGCCCGAATACAAGGGCCGCAATGGCGATTACATCAGCGAGATCGTAATCCCCGGCCTGCGTGCCGCCCATGCCGAAGGCCTTGTCGATGCGGTCGATGGTTTCTGCGAGGGCATTGCCTTTTCGCCGGCCGAAATCGCCCGTGTGTTCGAAGAGGCAAAGGCGCTTGGCCTGCCGGTCAAGCTGCATGCCGAACAGCTGTCGGACCTGAAGGGGGCCAGACTTGCCGCCGCCTATGGGGCGCTCTCGGCCGATCATCTGGAATATCTGGGGGACGAGGATGCAGCAGCACTGGCTGAGGCCGGAACCGTGGCGGTTCTGCTGCCCGGCGCTTTCTACACGTTGCGGGAAAAGCAGCACCCGCCCGTGAAGGCGCTGCGGGCGGCCGGTGCGTCGATTGCGCTTGCGACCGACAGCAATCCCGGCACCTCGCCGCTGACCTCGCTTCTGATGACCATGAACATGGGCGCCACCCTGTTTGGCCTCACCGTCGAGGAATGCCTGGCGGGGGTCACCCGCGAGGCGGCGAAGGCCTTGGGGCTGCAGGACAAAACCGGCACGCTGGAGGCCGGCAAGGCCGCCGACTTCACGCTCTGGGATATCGAACGCCCCGCCGAACTCGTCTACCGCATCGGCTTCAACCCGCTCGTCCAGCGGGTGTGGAACGGCCGTACGACCTTTTCCTCTGCCGGAGTTCTTGCATGACCATCACCCTTCATCCCGGCCGTGTCACGCTGGCGGAACTTGCGCAGATCTACTGGACCGGCGAAAGCGCCGCATTGGACCGCAGCTTCGATGCCGGCATCGAAAAGGCTGCCGCCCGCATTGCCCAGATCGCGGCCGGCAATGCGCCCGTCTATGGCATCAACACCGGCTTCGGAAAGCTCGCCTCGATCAAGATCGATGCCGCAGATACCGCGACCCTCCAGCGCAATCTCATCCTGTCGCATTGCTGCGGCGTCGGGCAGCCGCTGCCGGAGGCCATCGTGCGCCTCATCATGGCGTTGAAGCTTGTCTCGCTCGGCCGCGGCGCCTCCGGCGTGCGGCTGGATCTGGTGCGGCTCATCGAAGGCATGCTGGACAAGGGTGTGACGCCGCTCATCCCGGAAAAGGGCTCGGTCGGCGCGTCCGGCGATCTGGCGCCGCTTGCCCATATGGCCGCCGTTATGATGGGGGAGGCCGAAGCCTTTTATCAGAGTGAACGCCTGTCTGGTGCCGAGGCCTTGCGCCGGGCCGGCCTTACGCCCGTCGTGCTGGCGGCGAAGGAAGGGCTGGCACTGATCAATGGCACGCAGGCCTCGACCGCACTCGCGCTCGCCGGCCTGTTCCGCGCCCATCGGGCCGCGCAGGCAGCGCTGATCACCGGCGCGCTCTCCACCGATGCGGCGATGGGCTCGTCTGCGCCGTTCACCGAAGACATTCATACGCTGCGTGGCCACAAGGGCCAGATCGATACGGCGGCGGCGCTCCGCGGCCTGCTGGAGGGTTCTGTCATTCGCCAGAGCCATCTCGAAGGGGACGAGCGCGTGCAGGATCCCTATTGCATCCGCTGCCAGCCGCAGGTGGATGGCGCCTGCCTTGATCTGTTGCGCATGGCCGGCCGCACGCTCGAAATCGAGGCCAATGCGGTGACCGACAATCCGCTGGTGCTCTCCGATATGAGCGTCGTTTCCGGCGGTAATTTCCACGCAGAACCCGTCGCCTTCGCGGCTGACCAGATCGCCATTGCCGTCTGCGAAATCGGCGCGATTGCCCAGCGGCGCATCGCGCTACTCGTCGATCCCGCCCTCTCCTATGGCCTGCCGGCCTTCCTGGCAAAGAAGCCGGGTCTGAATTCCGGCCTGATGATCGCCGAAGTCACCTCGGCAGCCCTGATGAGCGAAAACAAGCAGATGGCGCATCCGGCCTCGGTCGATTCGACGCCGACCTCCGCCAATCAGGAAGACCATGTATCCATGGCCTGCCACGGTGCGCGGCGTCTGCTGCAGATGACCGATAACCTGTTTTCCATCATCGGCATCGAGGCTCTGACGGCGGCGCAGGGTGTGGAATTTCGTAGCCCGCTGACGACCAGCCCGGAACTGCAGAAGGCCATGGCCGCTCTGCGCGCCAGCGTCTCGACGCTGGAAGAGGATCGCTACATGGCCCCGGATCTGGAGGCCGCCGGCCGGCTGGTGGCCGAGGGTACGCTCGTTGCCAGCGTCTCCGCCGGCATCCTGCCGGGCCTGGAGGGGTGATGTCATGATGTGCACCGTCCGTGGCCTACCCCTGTAACAAGACTTGAGAGCGTTGATGACCACAACCTTCGAAATCACCCGTGGCACCTCGCCCGTCATCCTCGCCTTCCCGCATACGGGAACCGAGGTTCCGCCGGCCATCTGGGACCGCCTGAACGACAACGGCAAGCTGCTTGCCGATACCGACTGGCACATTCATCACCTCTATGCGGGGCTGCTGGAAAATGCCACGACGGTGCGCGCCACCTTCCATCGTTACGTGATCGATGCCAATCGCGATCCGTCGGGAACGAGCCTCTATCCGGGGCAGAACACCACCAGCCTCATTCCGGAGACGGATTTTGATGGTCAGCCGATCTGGAAGGATGGACAGCAGCCGACGGAGGCGGATATCGCCGAACGGCTGGCGGGTTTCCACGCCCCCTATCATGCCGCGCTTGCCGCCGAAATCGAGCGGGTGAAGGCGCTGCACGGCGTCGCGGTACTCTATGACTGCCACTCGATCCGTTCCGAAATTCCCTTCCTGTTCGAGGGGCGGCTGCCGGATTTCAACATCGGCACCAATTCCGGCGAAACTTGCGATGCGGCGATCGAGCAGGCGACGGCGGACATTGCCGCCCGGGCCGAAGGCTATAGCAGCATTCTCAACGGCCGCTTCAAGGGCGGCTGGACGACGCGCCATTACGGCAAGCCGCAGGCGGGCGTTCACGCGATCCAGATGGAACTCGCGCAGATCAGCCACCTCGCCACCGAAGCGCCGCCCTTTGCCTATGACGACGCAAAGGCGGGTGAGCTTCGGGCCCATCTCAAGACCATTCTGGAGCGCATCGAAGCGATTGCGCTTAATCTGACACGCTGAGGGGAGACGACCCATGACCAATCCACGCCACAATATTCGCGAGGTCCGCGCGCCGCAGGGCACCGAACTGACGGCCAAGAGCTGGATGACGGAAGCGCCTCTGCGTATGCTGATGAACAATCTCGATCCGGATGTCGCGGAGCGCCCGCACGAGCTGGTGGTCTATGGCGGCATTGGCCGCGCTGCCCGCACCTGGAACGATTTCGACAAGATCGTCGAGACGCTGAAGACGCTGACGGAGGAAGAAACCCTCATCGTCCAGTCCGGCAAGCCGGTCGGCGTGTTCCGCACCCACAAGGATGCGCCGCGCGTTCTGATCGCCAATTCCAACCTCGTGCCGCACTGGGCCACCTGGGACCATTTCAACGAGCTGGATAAGAAGGGGCTGGCCATGTACGGCCAGATGACCGCCGGTTCGTGGATCTATATCGGCACCCAAGGCATCGTGCAGGGCACCTACGAAACCTTCGTGGAAGCCGGGCGCCAGCACTATAACGGCAATCTGAAGGGTAAGTGGATCCTGACCGGCGGCCTCGGCGGCATGGGCGGCGCGCAGCCGCTTGCCGCCGTCATGGCCGGCGCCTGCTGCCTTGCCGTCGAATGCGACGAGACCCGCATCGATTTCCGCCTGCGCACCCGTTATGTCGATGCCAAGGCCCATACGCTGGACGAGGCGCTCGCCCTCATCGACCAGTGGACCAAGGCGGGCGAAGCAAAATCCGTCGGCCTGGTCGGCAACGCGGCGGACGTCTTCCCGGAGCTCGTCCGTCGCGGCGTGAAGCCCGATATCGTCACCGACCAGACCTCGGCGCATGATCCGATCCATGGCTATCTGCCGTCCGGCTGGACGGTCGCCGAATGGCGCGCCAAGCAGGAAAGCGACCCGAAGGCGGTGGAAGCCGCCGCCCGCGCTTCGATGAAGGTGCATGTGCAGGCCATGGTCGATTTCTGGAACATGGGCATTCCGACGCTGGATTACGGCAACAACATCCGCCAGGTCGCCAAGGAAGAAGGATTCGAGAACGCCTTTGCCTTCCCGGGCTTCGTGCCGGCCTATATCCGCCCGCTCTTCTGCCGCGGCATCGGACCCTTCCGCTGGGCCGCCCTCTCCGGCGATCCGGAAGACATCTACAAGACCGATGCCAAGGTGAAGGAACTGTTGCCGGACAACAAGCACCTGCACAACTGGCTGGACATGGCGCGCGAGCGCATTGCCTTCCAGGGGCTTCCCGCCCGCATCTGCTGGGTGGGCCTCGGCGATCGCCACAAGCTCGGCCTCGCCTTCAACGAGATGGTCAGGAACGGCGAACTGAAGGCGCCGGTGGTGATTGGTCGCGACCACCTCGATTCAGGCTCCGTCGCCTCGCCCAACCGCGAAACGGAAGCGATGAAGGACGGCTCGGACGCTGTGTCCGACTGGCCGCTTCTCAACGCGCTTCTGAACTGCGCCTCGGGTGCCACCTGGGTGTCGCTGCATCACGGCGGTGGCGTCGGCATGGGCTTTTCCCAGCACTCCGGCATGGTGATCTGCGCCGACGGCACCGACGATGCCGCCCGCCGGCTGGAACGCGTGCTGTGGAACGATCCGGCCACCGGCGTCATGCGCCATGCCGATGCGGGCTACGACATCGCGCTCGACTGCGCGAAGGACAAGGGCCTGCGCCTGCCCGGCATCCTCGGCAACTGACGATGCAGATCCTCAAGTCAGAAAACTACAGGCGCATGCCGTGGAAGAACGGCGGCGGTGAGACGGCGGAAATCGCCATCTTTCCGCCGGACGCCGCCCTCAATGCCTTCGACTGGCGCATCAGCATGGCAACCGTGGACGCGGACGGCCCATTTTCGACTTTCGAGGATGTGGACCGTACCCTGACGATCCTGTCAGGTGCCGGCATGATCCTCACCATCGGGGATCAGCCGGAGGTCACGCTGACGCGAGGATCCGCCCCCTTGCCGTTCCACGCCGACGTGGCGGCCGGCGCGGTTCTTGTCGATGGCCCGGTGATCGATCTCAACGTGATGACGCAGCGCAAGCGCCTCAGCCACACGGTGCATCGTCTGTCCTTGCCGCTCGATCTGCCACCCTCCCGCTCGACCCGAGCCGTCTTTTGCCCGGAAGGCAATCTGAAGCTGGCATGGGCGGACGGCGCCGAGACGCTGCAGACCTGGGACTGCGTCCTGATTGACGCGGGCGATCCCGCGGTTTCCCTCGAGGGCTGCCCCAGCGTCATCCTGATCGAGATCGACGCGCGGGACTGAACCGCGCGCTCAGCTTCTTTATGGAAAATGCGGGATGCCGGCGTCCCGGTGCCGGCCTGTCCTTCCGTCCCCGCGTCATGCCTCGTGAACGCGAACACTTTCAAAAGCCGCCACGGAGGGCTTTTGCCGCCCGCCATTTATGCTACCAAGTCAAGGCTGTCGTTGGGAGCGACGGGCGCGGAGGAGATGACGTCGGCGAGCAGGCAATGCGATGGCATGCAGGCTCGGCCTGCAAAGCACAGCCGCGACCGGCACATCCAAACGGCGTTTTCAAGGATCGGTTCGATTGGCCGGTCCTCCATGATCTGCACGCCATGACGGACAAGGGATCTGCCGCATGAAGGACTATATTCTCGCCATCGACCAGGGCACCACGTCCACCCGCTCGATCATCTTCGACCGCGCCTACAAGAGCCGCGGCACCGGGCAGCTGGAATTCCCCCAGCATTTTCCGCAGTCAGGCTGGGTGGAGCATGAGGCCGAGGATCTGTGGACGACAACGCTTGAGACTGCCCGCAGGGCCATGGAAACGGCAGGCGTCACCGCCGCAGCGATTGCCGCCATCGGCATCACCAATCAGCGCGAGACGGCGCTGGTCTGGGACCGGCGCACCGGCAAGGCTATTCACCGTGCCATCGTCTGGCAAGACCGGCGCACGGCAGACCATTGTGCCCACCTGCGGTCGGACGGCCATGCCGATCTGGTGGCGGAGCGGACGGGCCTGTTGATCGACCCCTATTTTTCCGCCACCAAGATCGCCTGGCTGCTGAACAATGTCGAGGGCGCTCGGGCCGCCGCCGAAGCGGGGCATCTCGCCTTTGGCACCGTCGACAGCTGGCTGATCTACAAGCTGACCGGCGGCAGGCGCCACGTCATCGACGTGACCAACGCCTCGCGCACCATGCTGTGCAATATCGGCACCGCCACCTGGGACGAGGATCTGCTTCGACTGTTTGACATCCCGGCCTCGATGCTGCCGGAGATCCTTTCCAATATCGATGAATTCGGCGAGACGGTCCCGGATCTCTTCGGTGGTGCCATCGCCATTCGCGGCGTAGCGGGCGACCAGCAGGCCGCCGTCATCGGGCAGGCCTGCTTCACGCCCGGCATGATGAAATCTACCTACGGCACCGGCTGCTTTGCCCTTTTGAATACCGGCAAGGATCGGGTCACCTCGAAGAACCGGCTGCTGACCACCATTGCCTACAGGCTCGACGGCGAAATACACTATGCGCTCGAAGGCTCGATCTTCATCGCGGGCGCGGCCGTGCAATGGCTGCGCGACGGGCTGAAGATGATCGGCAAGGCATCGGAAACCGCAGAGCTTGCGGCCAGTGCCGATCCAGGCCAGGCCGTCTATCTGGTGCCGGCCTTTACCGGCCTTGGTGCGCCCTGGTGGGATGCGGAGGCGCGAGGCGCCATGTTCGGCATGACGCGCAACACGGGCCCTGCGGAATTTGCCCGGGCAGCGCTGGAATCGGTCTGCTTCCAGACCCGCGATCTGCTTGGCGCCATGCGCAAGGATTGGCCGGGCAATGCCGATACGCTGCTGCGTGTCGATGGCGGCATGGCCGCAAACGAGTGGACCATGCAGCGGCTGGCCGACATTCTGGGCGTTGCCGTCGATCGCTCGGCATCGCCGGAAGTGACGGCGCTCGGGGCGGCCTGGCTTGCGGGCCACGGCGCCGGAATCTGGCCCGACCGGCAGGGTTTTGCGGCCGATTGGCACCGCGAGCGGCAGTTCGTTCCATCGATGCAGACGGACGAACGCCGGCGCCTGCTTGATGGCTGGGATTCGGCAGTGCGCTGCACGCTCGCCTTCGGCCGGTAATTTGCGGTAGGCGACCGCGCACGGCGCGGTTAAGGTTGCACCAGAGGCTTTGAAGCCTTCATCGACATCATTCCGGTTCCCACGCAAGGTATCTGCTCATGTTCAAGCCCAACCATCTCAAAGCCCGCCTCCTTGCCGGAGACGCCGCCTATGGCTGCTGGGTCGGCGGCGGCTCACCGACTAACTGCGAAATCCTTGGCCATCTCGGCTTTGATTTCCTGCTGGCCGACCATGAGCATGGCCTGGGTGAAACGCGCGACATCGTGGACGCGCTGCGCGCCATCGAGGCGACACCAACGCCGCCCGTCGTGCGTGTGCCGTGGAACGATCATGTCTTCCTGAAGCGCGTCATCGATGGCGGCGTACAGTCGGTGATGATCCCGCAGGTCGACACGCCGGATGCGGCGGCCGATGCGGTAAAGGCCTGCCTTTACCCGCCCCAGGGCATTCGCGGCTATGCGGCAAGCGTGGTGCGCGCCTCAAGCTATGGCACCGAGCCAGATTACCTCGAGAAGGCCAATGCCAACATGCTGATCGTGCTACAGCTGGAATCCTATACGGCAGTCGAGCATGCGGACGAAATTTCGGCAATCGAGGGCGCCGACGTGATCTTCATCGGCATCAATGATCTCGCCGGCTCCATCGGTCGGCTCGGGCAGACCGGCCATCCGGAAGTGCAGGCGCTGGCCCGCAAGGCCGAACGCGATATCCTGGCGGCCGGCAAGATCATGGGCACGGTGCCGAATGCAGGGGCCAATGTGCATGACCTGCTGGAACGCGGCTACCGCTTCATTCCCGGTCCCTATGACGTGGCGCTACTGCGCGACAGCGGCCTTGCCGCCATGGGCGAATACCGGGCGATCCAAGAGGCCCGCGCCAGGGGCGAAGCGCCGCCGCCGATTGCCGCCGCATCCTACTGAGCCCACTTCAGCCTATGTCTGCTGCCGCGCCTTATGGCGCAGCAGCATGCCAAACAGATCGCGCGGCTCGTCGGGATCGGCCAAGAGGTCGAGATAGTCGATTTTTCCTCCGGCGATCAGGATGTCGCGCACGTAGCGCAGGGCGGAAAAATCCTCGGTGGCAAAGCCGACGCTGTCGAACAGCGTGATCTGTTCGGCCGTCTGCCGGCCGGGTGCGGCTCCGCTCATCACCTGCCAGAGTTCCGTCACCGGATGATCGGCCGGCAATTGCTGGATCTCGCCTTCGATGCGGGTCTGGGGCGGGAATTCCACGAAAATGTCGGCGCGCAGCAGGATGTCGCGGTGCAGTTCGGTCTTGCCCGGGCAATCACCGCCCACCGCATTGATATGCACACCGCTGCCGATCATGTTGTCGGTGAGGATCGTGGCACTCTGCTTGTCGGCGGTGGCCGTGGTGATGATGTGCGCCCCCTCCACCGCCTGCTCGGCTGACCGACAGATCTCGATCTGAAAACCGAAGGCTTCCAGATTGCGCCGGCAGCGGTCGCTCGCCGCAGGCTCGATGTCGAACAGCCGCAGACGGTCGATGCCGAGCAGCGCCTTGAAGGCGAGCGCCTGGAACTCGCTCTGGGCCCCATTGCCGATGAGTGCCATGGTGCGCGCGCCCTTCGGCGCCAGATAGCGCGCGCCAAGGGCGGAAGTCGCGGCTGTGCGCAGCGCCGTCAGAATGGTCATTTCGCTCAAGAGCAGCGGATAGCCGCTATCGACATCCGACAGAACACCAAAGGCGGTCACCGTCTGGCGACCGGTCCGGGTGTTCTTCGGATGACCGTTGACATATTTGAAGCCGTAGAGCCGGCCGTCGCTGGTCGGCATCAGTTCGATCACGCCATCGAGCGAGTGCGAGGCGATGCGCGGTGTCTTGTCAAAACACTCCCAGCGGCGGAAATCCTCCTCGATATAGGCGGCAAGCTCGGTGAGGAAGGTTTCCGTGCCGGTCGACGCCACGAGGTTCATCATGGTCTCGACGCTAACGAAGGGCACGAGGTTGAGGTCTGTCTGCGCCGGCATGATGATCCTCCTGCGGAAAAAATCTGTCAGTAGCTGCGGGTCGGACGATCCATGACCGTGCGGCCCATCAGGCTCGCGGTGAGATCCACCAGAAGCGTTGCGGTGCGGCCGCGCTCGTCGAGGAAAGGGTTCAGTTCCACAAGATCGAGGCTGGAAACGAGGCCGCTGTCATGCAGCATTTCCATGACGAGATGGGCCTCGCGAAAGGTTGCCCCACCCGGCACCGTGGTGCCGACAGCCGGGCCGACCGACGGATCGAGGAAATCGACATCGAGGCTCACATGCAGGAGCCCGTTGACGGCGGCGACCCGTTCCAGAAAGCCGCGCAACAGTGCCGCCACGCCATGCTCATCGATGGCGCGCATGTCATGCACGACCACATCGGTCTTGCTGAGTGCCGCGCGCTCGGCCGGATCGACGCTGCGGATGCCGATCATGCAGACATTGGCCGGATCGACGGGCGCGGCGAGTGCTGGAAAGAAAGGCTGGAAGCCGGGGCGGCCGGTAAAATAGGCGACCGGTACGCCATGCAGGTTTCCGCTGCCGGTCGTATCGAGCGTATGGAAATCGGTATGGGCATCGAGCCAGAGCACAAAGAGCGGCCGGCCCTTCTCAGCGGCGCGCCGGGCAACACCTGCGACAGAACCGGCAGACAAGGCATGGTCGCCGCCGAGGAAGATCGGCATGCCGTCTTCGCTCTCAAGGTAGGCCGCTTGCTCGATCGCTTTGATCCAGCCGCTGATTTCGGCAAGATTGCGCACCGCCGCATTCGGATGGGTTGCGCTCGCCCTCCCGGTCGGTGCGAGGTTCCCGAGGTCGCGCACCTGATGACCAAGCTCCGACAGTGCGGCGACGATGCCGGCGGTGCGCAGGGCGCTGGGTCCCATCTCGCAGCCCAGTTGTGAAGCGCCATCCTGCAGCGGCACACCGATCAGTTTGCAAATCATGCCCATGTCTCCTTCATTTCAATGAACCATGCGGGACTGGCAATTTGAACATCGATAATTGCCATCTTTATCAGTGTAGCTTAGCAATATGGCAGGATGATCAACCGAATTGGCATGAGACGATGGACGATCTGGATACGCGCCTGGTCACGCTTCTGCGCCATGATGCACGCCGTAGCGTCTCGGATCTGGCGCTTGACCTCGGTGTCTCGCGTGCGACGGTTCGGGCGCGCATGGAACGGCTGGAAACCAGCGGCAATATCATCGGCTATACGGTCATCCTGCGCGCCGATGCGGTGGAACTGCCGGTGCGCGGTATCATGATGATCGAGATCGAGGGGCGCATGGCCGACCGGGTGATCCGCACGCTCGGCGGTTTTCCGGAAATTTCCGAGATCCATACCACCAATGGCCGCTTCGACCTGATCGTCGAGGTGGGCGCGGCAAGCCTTGCGGAGTTTGACGCGGTGCTGCGGCGCATCCGTCTGGTACCGGGCATTACCGGCAGCGAAACCAGCCTGCTTCTTGCCACACCGCGCAGCACGCGGGCGCGGCTATAGCGTCAGGATCAGTCGGCAAACAGCAGTTTCAGCGCAATGGCCCACATCACAAGGCCGATCAAGGCTTCCAGAACGCGCCAGCTGCCCGGCTTTTGAAAGACCGGCCGCAGGAAGCCCGCGCCGTAGCCAAGGAGAAAGAAAAAGCTGAAGGAGGCGATGGCGGCGCCTGCGGCAAAGACCAGCTCCGCCCCGGGAAAGCGCGTGGAAATCGTCCCGAGCAGTACTACCGTATCGAGATAGACATGCGGGTTGAGCCAGGTCAGCGCAAGGCATGTGGCAAGTGTCGGCCACAAGCCTGCCACCGCTTCGCCCTCGGTCGACAGACTGCCGCTGGAACGAAAGGCCGAATACAGGCTGCGCGCGCCATAGGCGAGAAGAAACGCGGCTCCCCCCAGCCGCATGACCGGATCAAGCCAGGGCAGCACCGCGGCGATCTGGCGAAAACTGGTGACGCCGATGAGGATCAGCAGCGCGTCCGATACGGCACAGGCAAGGCAGACGGCCAGGACATGCGCGCCAAGCAGCCCCTGGCGCAGCACGAAGGCGTTTTGCGCACCGATGGCAAGGATGAGACTGAGCCCGGTGGTGAAACCGGTAAGAAGGGCGGATGACTGCATGGCCTGCAAAGCACTCGTAAGACGGGTCGACGGCGACCGATAGCGTCACGCTTCTGTTGATGCCAGTGTAAAATGCTCGTCTCCGAAAACCTCTCTGCCCACCTGCCTTAAAACCCAATCCTTGCCGCTGCTCTAAGCTGCCTGCCGACAGGTATTCTCAAAAACTAGCACGGGATCGAACGTCCTTATCGTCGGCCCGCATCGATTTGCCTGCCGGCTTCTCGTGCGCTTGCGCGTCGCGTCCGTAAGTTACGCGGCGCGGTGGGGGGGCTGCGATATCCCGCCTGGCCAACGGCATGACGGCGGCCATCCCGATTGTCGAGTGTGAAGGCGCCCACCATTTCCTTCAGCTTCAGCGTTTCGGCAGACAGGGTCGCTGCCGCTGCACTGCTTTCCTCCACCATGGCAGCGTTCTGCTGTGTCGTCTGGTCCATGCTGTTGACGGCGCCATTGACCTCCGCAAGCCCCGTCGACTGTTCGCGCGCGGCAGTCGAAATGGCATCGACGTGGTCGTTGATCTCAACGATCAGAGCACTGATGCTCTTCAGGGCCCCGCCCGTCTCGCTCACCAGCCGCACACCGTTTTCGACTTCCGTGGTCGAGTTCTGGATGAGATCCTTGATTTCCTTGGCAGCCTTCGCCGATCTCTGCGCCAGTTCGCGCACTTCCTGGGCAACGACGGCAAAGCCGCGACCGGCTTCCCCGGCACGCGCCGCTTCAACGCCGGCGTTGAGAGCCAGCAGGTTGGTCTGGAAGGCAATTTCGTCGATTACGCCGATGATGTTGGAAATCTTGCTCGACGAGTCCTCAATGCGGCTCATCGCATCCACCGCATGGGCAACGACACTTGCCGACTGTTCCGCGTTGAGCTTGGCCCTGGCCGCAACATCGCGTGCATCGAGCGCACGCTGCGCCGACGACGTGACGTTCGAGGTGATTTCATCAAGGGCGGCGGCCGTCTCTTCAAGGCTCGCAGCCTGCGATTCCGTGCGGCGCGACAAATCCTTGACGCCACCGGTAATCTCGCTGGTGCCCGTGCTCAGCAGATCGACGCTGGTGGAGATCTGGCGGAACGTATCGCAAAGCTGCCCGACGGAGCGATTGAGATCGTGGCGCAGGAATTCGAATTCCGGGGCAAACGCCTCCTCCAGCTGGAAGGCGAAATCACCCGAACACAGGCGTTTCAAACTGTCGCCCAGCGCGGAGACGGTCCTGATGCGTTTCGTCACGTCGGTTGCGAACTTGACGACCTTCGTGACCTTGCCGTTGATTTCCAGGATGGGATTATAGGAGGCCGAAATCACAATCTGGCGGCCGTCCTTGGTGACGCGGGTGAATTCCGCCGCCTGATATCGCCCTGCCGCGAGTTCCTGCCAGAATGCCTTGTACTCAGGGCTTGCCGCATATTCCTTCGACACGAACATGCTGTGGTGGCGACCCTTCAGTTCCTCAATGGAGGCATAACCAAGGGCATCGAGGAAATTCCGGTTGGCCCCAAGGATTTCTCCACTGACCGTAAATTCGATGATGGCCTGCGACCGGCTGATGGCCGCAATCTGGGCCGCGTAATCAAGGTTCAGCATTCGCTCCTTGGCGTTTGCCCATTCAACGACGAAACCGAGCGTTTTACCGTTGCGCTTCAGCGGCGTTACCAAAAGGTCAAAGCTCAGCGCGCCAACCTGGATCGTCGCCTGATGACGCTCCCGCAGCGCCGCCAGCATGGTGCGCTGATGGGTTGGGTTCTTGTGAAACACGTCGATATTACTGCCGATCAAGGTGGCGACCGAAAAACGCGGCAGTTCCTTGATCAGGTCCTTTTCCGCATCCTTCAGGAGCTGCATCACCGCCGGGTTCATATAGGTGATGTTCAAGTTTGAATCCGCAACCATCACATTGGCTTGCAAAGCGTCAAGGGCCGAAAGCTTGGCGGCAATCTTCTTGTTCAGCGTGGCTTCGAACATTCCGTGTGTCCTCGTAGCAGGGTCTGGCGCAAGCGCAGCAGCGCCGGAGTGGAGGATCGCAGAATATCGACAACAATCTAAGAAAAAACTAATTTAATGCGCTTTTGTATATGCTCACGTCACGCCCAGGCAGCATGCGGCTGCGCGCAGCAATGCTGCGTTCGGAGGGATTGGCGAACGTCAAAAGTGGTCTTGAAGAGCTGTTTTTGTCTCGCCGTATACCCGCGCGCGTCATCTCAAGAAACCAGAGATGGGACGTTCGAGCCGGATCCGCCAGGCGCTGTTCATCGCGGCGGGCGCCATCAGGCAGGGAACTCCTGTTCAATCAGCCCTTGCGGCGTGACGCCGCGATGGCGCCTTTTCACCCAGTGCCAAAGTCTCAGCCGCTTTTTCGAAATCACCGATCTCGCTGAAATGGCGAATGCCGCTGATGGCAGGCGCTTCAGAAAAACCCGGTCCGCCCGTCCAGATCTCGATGGGCACGGGAAGGGTCTGGCGCAGGCGTTCCAGCCTCGGCTTCAAATTGCGCGCCTTGCCGATCAGGCAGCTGAGACAGACCACACGTGCGGAACTTGCCTCTGCGGCAGAAACGATATCATCGATGGGAAGATTAGGCCCAAGATAAACCGCCGCAAGTCCAGCGTTGCGGGCAAGAAGGGTCGCCAGCAAGGCGCCGATCTCATGATGTTCGCCTTCCAACGTGGCCACGATCGCCTTGGGCGCAGCCGGGTCGAGCGGCAGGCTGTTGAGGCAGATCGACAGCATGCCGCGGATTTCGGCCGAAACCATGTGTTCTGCAGCAATAGACAGCGTGCCCTCACTCCATTGCCGGCCAACCTCCTTCATCAGTGGTGCAACCGTCGCCTTGCCGAATTCGGCTGGCGTTTCGACAGCCAGATGTTCCTCAAGCAGGGTTTTCATGGCAATCGCGTCCATTCGCCGGATGGCGTCAAGAAGCGGGGTGAGGTTTATGAGCTTGTGATGGGCGCGCGCGATCTCGGCCAAGCTTTCGATCGGAAGGGAGATGATGGTGCCAATCCGATAGCCTGCGTCGCTGCACTGCTTGAGCAGGATCAGCCGATAGACCTGATCGGCAGTAAAATACCGCCTGCCGGTTTCGGTTCTTTCTGCCAATGGCTGCTGATAGCGGCGCTCCCACGCATGCAGCACAAGCTTGCTGATGCCGACATGCCGAAGCGCCTCGGCCATCGGGATCTGCTCCTGTCCGTCCTCTCCGCTGCCCCTCAACGGGCGCCTTACCGGCACGGCCGATCGAAGCTGGGGAATCGGGGATTTCGAGGCAGCGTCCATCATATTTCAAAGTCTTGATCGTGTGCAAAATATGATCGAGCAACCGCTGCCACCCGTATCCGGGGTCGCAGACCGTCACACGGTTTTCGATCCAATTTTTGTAAACGCGGGGGATTACAAAAAGTTTCACGCGCCGAAAAATTTATTTTGCGCGGCGACTTTGCGCGGTGCCGATGTCGCAATGGCGTGACCGATCCGGTCCTGCTGAAGCACAAGAACGACAATGCGACAGCACCGGTGGCGCCTCTTGGCGTCACCGGTGCTTGGTTTCACACTGGCCCGAGCGGATGGCTCAGCGGCGCGACTTGTCGTAGGCGCCAAGCCCCGGCTTGTAGCTCTTCTCGTCGATGAACTGCCGAATGCCTTCCTTGCGGCCGGTCGCATCGTAGGAATTGGCCGCTTCCTGGGCCCGAACGAGGTAATCCTCGGCCTCGTCATAGGTCATCACGCCGACGCGGCGCACGGCATCCTTGGTGGCCTTGAGAGCCACGGGATTCTTTTCGAGAAGCTTGCGTGCCACCTCGATGACGCGCCCCTCCAGCTGGTCGAGCGGCAGGCTTTCATTGACGAGCCCCCATTCAGCCGCCGTCTTGCCGTCAATCGGCTCGCCCAGCATGGCATGATACATGGCCTTGCGGAACGGCAGCAGTTCCACCGCAACCTTGGTGGCTCCGCCCCCCGGCAGGATGCCCCAGTTGATTTCCGAGAGGCCGAACTTCGATTCATCTGCCGCAAAGGCAAGATCGCAGGCAAACAGCGGGCCATAGCCACCGCCGAAGCACCAGCCATTGACCATGGCGATGGTCGGCTTCTGATACCAGCGCAGGCGGCGCCACCAGCCATAGCTTTCGCGCTGCGCCCGGCGCACGCCCTTCAGGCCGTCGGCTTCGGACTCGCGAAAATATTCCTTGAGGTCCATGCCGGCGGTCCAGGCACTGCCCTCGCCTGTCAGCACCAGAACACCGACATCCTCGCGAAATTCCAGCTCGTCGAGTGCCACCATCATGGCGCGGTTCAGCGTCGGGCTCATCGCGTTGCGCTTGTCCGGACGATTAAAGCGCAGCCAGGCAATGCCGTCGCGCACGTCGTAGGACACTGTATCTACATCATTGGCCATCTTGTTCTCCTTGCTCCCTTGGTCTGTGTCTCTGCGCCGCACCTGTCGGCGGGGCGCGGAAAAATCCGGCGATTGACATCCGTGATACGGGCATCCGGCCCCCGAATGCGCGTAATATGCGACCATCCATCCCGGCGGATAGGCACATCGGAGCCTGTAAAGGCCCGCTGTCCCTGTGCTATACCGATCCTCCCGAGGCCGGACATCGACGCGTTGATTGACTGCTATGTTTCATAGCATTAATGTCGCTACATTGGAACGGCGTCAAGAGGAGATGCGATGCACGAGGAAACCTCACGCCCGATGAAATCCGACCAGAGCGACACCGTGCCCGAGCTTTCCGAGATCCGCGAGGCGCTCGGCGAACTCGTCGGCTATCACCTTCGCCGGGCATCGGTCTATGACATGAACGGGGCGGTTGCCGCGCTCGAGCCGGAAGGCGCCCGGCCGATCACCATGAGTGTTCTCATCAGCATCGTGGAACATCCCGGCCGCACCTCTGCCGATATCTGCCGAACCCTTGCCATCAAGCGCGCCAACATCGTGGCACTTTTGCAGGTCCTGGAGGCAAAAGGCCTGTTCAGCCGCGCCGACGACCCGGCGGACCAGCGGATCCAGAGGCTTTACCCGACGCAGGCCGGCATTGCGACGGCGCACCACTGGCTGCAGCTCGTGCAGGCGCACGAAGACCGCATCCTTGCCCGCATGTCGCAGGATGAGCGGCGCGAGTTGCGCCGCCTGCTGCAACTGGTCTGGGCGGATGAGGTGGCAGACGAAGCCTGAGACCGGCGCGCCGGCCCTCGCCCGTCCGTGAGCGGCCCCGAAGCGGCGCCCGCCGTTCCTTATGTTTTCTTTATCTCGCGCTTCCATCTTCCCAATCGAACCCTGATCCTCAGCGGGCGTAACCTATCTTCTGTTCCAACAGGAGAACGGACATGTCCGATTTCATTTTTCTGGCGCTTGGCTGCGGCACGCTTCTGGCGCTTGCCCTTTATGCCCGCGCCCTCGACCGGCTTTGAGGGAGCTCGACAATGTTTGAGCCCCTTTTCGGCCTTCTCGTCGCCATCGCCCTTGGCGTCTATCTCGTGGTGACGCTTTTGCGCCCCGAACGCTTCTGATTTCTGAGGAGATCTCCCATGACCATCATCGGGTGGCTGCAGATCAGCCTCCTTTTCGCAGCCGTTGCCCTCGTCATCAAGCCGCTCGGGCTTTTCATGGCGCGGGTTTTTGAGGGCGAACGCACCTTCCTCTCGCCGGTTATGGGGCCGCTCGAACGCGGCATCTACCGGTTAAGCGGCATTGATCCGCGCAAGGAGCAGGGTTGGCTTGCCTATACGCTGTCGATGCTTGCCTTTTCGCTGATCGGTTTCGTGTCGCTTTATGCGATCCTGAGGCTCCAGGCCTATCTGCCGCTCAACCCGCAGGGGTTTGCAGCGGTGCCGGCCGACCTTGCCTTCAACACGGCCGTTTCCTTCGTCACCAACACCAACTGGCAGAACTATGCCGGTGAAGCGACGATGAGCCATTTCAGCCAGATGGCGGGCCTGACCGTTCACAACTTCCTGTCGGCGGCAACCGGCATGGCGCTCGCCATTGCCTTTACCCGTGCCTTCACCCGCTCGCGCATTGCAACGCTCGGCAATTTCTGGGTGGACATGACGCGCGCCACGCTCTTCGTGCTTCTGCCGCTGTCCATCGTAACAGCCATCGTCTTCGTGGCCATGGGCCTGCCCCAGACGCTGCAGGCCTCGATCAGCGCCACCACGCTTGAAGGCGCCAATCAGATCATCTCCCTCGGACCTGTCGCAAGCCAGGAGGCGATCAAGCAGCTTGGCACCAATGGGGGCGGCTTCTTCAATGCCAATGCCGCGCATCCCTTCGAGAATCCGACGGCATTCTCCAATTATCTCAACATCTTCGCGATGCTGTCGATCTCGGCGGCGCTGGTCTATACGTTCGGCCAGATGGTCGGCAACCGCCGCCAGGGCTGGGCGCTGATTTCCGCCATCGCCGTGCTGCTGATTGCAGGCGTGGCTGTCACCTACTGGGCGGAAGCGCAGGGCAATACCATCCTGACGGCACTTGGCGTCGATCCCGCACTCGGCAACATGGAAGGCAAGGAAGTCCGCTTCGGACAGGCCATGACCGCGCTTTATGCAGCCGTCACCACCGGCCTCTCGGATGGCGGCGTCAACGGCATGCACGGCTCGTTTACGGGGCTTGGCGGGCTCATCCCGATGTTCCTCATCCAGCTTGGCGAAGTGCTGCCGGGCGGCGTCGGTTCCGGGCTCTACGGGCTGATCGTCTTTGCGCTTCTTTCCGTCTTCGTCGCCGGCCTCATGGTCGGGCGCACGCCGGAATTCCTCGGCAAGAAGATCGAGGGCCGCGAGATGAAGTTTGCGATGCTCGCCATCCTCATCCTGCCGCTTGCCATCCTCGGCTTTACCGCCATCTCCGCCATGCTGCCGATTGCGGTGGCCAGCATCGGGACAGCCGGCCCGCACGGCCTGTCGGAAATCCTCTACGCCTACACCTCCGCTGCCGGCAATAACGGCTCGGCCTTCGGCGGGCTTTCCGGCAATACGCTCTGGTACAACACGACGCTCGGCATCGCCATGCTGCTTGGCCGCTTCGCCTATGTCGTGCCGGTCATGGCCATTGCCGGATCGCTTGCCGCAAAGGTCAAGGTTCCCGCCTCCTCCGGCACGTTTCCGACCGATGGCCCGCTCTTTGTCGGCCTGCTGATCGGCATCATCCTCATCCTGGGCGGCCTGCAGTTTTTCCCCGCCCTTGCCCTTGGCCCCATCGTCGAGCACTTCGCCATGCTTGCCGGCCAGACCTTCTAAAGGATCATCCCATGTCAAAAGACCATAAGGCGCCCGGTCTTCTGGACCCCGCCATTCTCATGCCGGCCATGCGCGATGCGGTGAAGAAGCTCAACCCGCGCCAGTTGCTGCGCAATCCGGTGATCTTTGTCACCGAGGTTGTCGCCGGCGTGGTGACGCTGCTCTTCCTGCGCGATCTTGTCTCCAATCCGGCAGAAGCCGGTTTCTCCGGCCAGATCGCTGCCTGGCTCTGGTTCACTGTGCTGTTTGCCACCTTTGCCGAAGCCGTTGCCGAAGGGCGCGGCCGCGCCCAGGCCGACAGCCTGAAGCGCACCAAGTCCGAACTTGTCGCCCGTCGTCTCATTGCCGGCGGCAAGACCGAAAGCGTGCCCTCCACCAGCCTGAAGATCGGCGATATAGTTATTGTGAAGGTCGGCGAGCTGATCCCCGGCGACGGGGAAGTCATCGAAGGCGTTGCCTCGGTCAACGAAAGCGCCATCACCGGCGAATCCGCCCCTGTGATCCGCGAATCCGGCGGCGACCGCTCGGCCGTCACCGGCGGCACGCAGGTGCTGTCGGATGAGATCAAGGTGAAGATCACGGTCGCCCCCGGCTCCAGCTTTGTCGATCGCATGATCGCCCTCATCGAGGGGGCCAAGCGCCAGAAGACGCCGAACGAGATCGCGCTCTCGATCCTTCTGTCCGGCCTGACGCTGATCTTCCTCTTCGTCTGCGTCGCCATCTGGGGTCTTGCCGGCTATTCGGGCACGGTTCTGTCGGTCACCGTGCTGGCAGCCCTCCTCGTCACCCTGATCCCGACCACCATCGGCGGCCTCCTCTCCTCCATCGGCATTGCCGGCATGGATCGTCTGGTGCGCTTCAATGTGATCGCCACCTCCGGCCGTGCCGTAGAAGCCGCCGGCGACGTCGACACGCTTCTGCTCGACAAGACCGGCACGATCACCTTCGGCAACCGCATGGCGAGCGATTTCGTCGCAGCCCCCGGCGTGACCCAGGTGGAACTGGCAGAAGCTGCCCTTCTCGCCAGCCTGTCGGACGAGACACCCGAAGGCCGCTCAGTCGTGGCGCTTGCCACCGGCGAGTTCGGCGTGGCTATGCCGCAGGCGAAGTTTGATGCCGTCATCGGCTTTACCGCCGAAACCCGCCTGTCAGGCGTCGATCTTGCCGGCCGCCGCCTGCGCAAGGGGGCCGTCGATGCGGTGCTGAAATTTGCAGGCCTTACCGAAGACGACGCGCCTGCAGATTTTCGCCGCGCCGTTGATACCATCGCACGGTCCGGCGGCACGCCGCTTGCCGTTGCCGATGGCACCCGCCTGCTCGGCGCCATTCACCTGAAGGACGTGGTCAAGCCCGGCATCAAGGAACGTTTTGCTGCCCTTCGCGCCATGGGCATCCGCACCGTCATGGTGACCGGCGACAACCCGGTGACCGCTGCCGCGATTGCCTCGGAAGCCGGCGTCGACGATTACCTTGCCCAGGCCACGCCGGAGGACAAGCTTGCCTTCATCCGCCGCGAACAGCAGGGTGGTCGCCTGATCGCCATGTGCGGCGACGGCACCAATGATGCCCCGGCGCTTGCCCAGGCCGATGTCGGCGTTGCCATGCAGACGGGCACGCAGGCCGCCCGCGAAGCCGCCAACATGGTGGATCTCGATTCCAGCCCGACAAAGCTCATCGAGATCGTCGAAATCGGCAAGCAGCTGCTGATGACGCGCGGTTCACTGACGACGTTTTCGATTGCCAATGACGTGGCGAAATATTTCGCCATCATCCCGGCAATGTTCGTCGCCACCTATCCGGCGCTTGATGCGCTGAACGTCATGGGCCTTGCCTCGCCGCAATCGGCCATCCTGTCGGCGGTCATCTTCAACGCGCTGATCATCGTGGCGCTGATCCCGCTGGCGCTGCGCGGCGTCTCCTACCGTCCGTCGGGTGCTGCCTCCCTCCTTCGCCGCAACCTGCTGGTCTATGGCCTCGGCGGTCTTCTCCTGCCCTTTGCAGGCATCAAGATCATCGACCTTGCCATCACCGCCCTTCACCTGGTGTAACCATGCTTACTCATCTTCGCCCCGCCATCACACTCATCGTGGTCATGACTGCAATCACCGGCATCGCCTATCCGCTCGCCGTCACCGGCATCGCCCAGGCGGTGATGCCGGCAGAGGCAAACGGCAGCCTGATCGAAAAGAACGGCACGGTGCTCGGCTCCGCTCTGATCGGCCAGTCGTTTACCTCCGACCGCTATTTCTGGTCGCGCCCTTCGGCCACCTCGCCGGATGCCTATAATGCCACGTCATCGTCCGGCTCCAATCTCGGCACCACCTCGGTCAAGCTGCATGACCGGGTGAAAGCCGACTTGGAGAAGCTCCACGCCACCGGCATTGCGGGACCTGTGCCCGGTGATGCGGTCACCACCTCCGGCTCCGGGCTTGATCCGCATATCTCTCCCGAGTTTGCCCGCGCGCAGGTGGCGCGTATCGCAAAGGCCCGGGGGCTTGCCGAAAGCGATGTGGCAAGCCTTGTGGAGCAACAGACCGAGGGGCGCGCTCTTGCGCTTGTCGGGGAACCGCGCATTAACGTGCTTGCGCTCAACATGGCGCTGGATGCCCTGAAGAGTTAAAGCACGCCGGAGGCAAGCCAAGCATGGCGCAAGACGACCGCACGACGCATCGCCGGCCTGATCCGGATGCCCTGCTGGCGCTTGCCGGCAAGGATGGCCGCGGCAAGCTGACGGTCTTTCTCGGCGCCGCCCCCGGCGTCGGAAAGACCTATGCCATGCTGGCGCGGGCGCGCCGGCTGAAGGCGGATGGCGTCGATCTGGTGATCGGCCTTGTGGAAACCCACGGCCGCAGCGAAACGGCCGCCCTCCTCGAAGGGCTAGACGTCCTGCCGCGCATGCGGGTGCCCCATCGCGGCCGCATGCTGGAAGAATTCGATCTCGATGCGGCGCTTGCCCGCCGCCCGCATATCGTCATCGTTGACGAACTCGCCCACAGCAATCCGGAAGCCTGCCGCCACCCGAAGCGCTATCAGGACATCGAGGAACTGCTCGGCGCCGGCATCCATGTGTGGACGGCGCTCAACATCCAGCATCTGGAAAGCCTTGGCGATCTCGTGGCCGACATCACCGGCGTCGTCGTGCGCGAGCGGGTGCCGGACGTGGTGCTGAAGCGGGCCGATGAGGTTCTGCTGGTTGACCTTCCGCCGAGCGAACTGATCGAGCGGCTGAAGGAGGGCAAGGTCTACCTGCCGGAAAATGCCGGGCGGGCGGCGGATCGCTTCTTCCGGCTCGGCAACCTGACGGCCCTGCGCGAACTGGCGCTTCGCCGCACCGCCGACCGCGTCGATGACCAGATGGTCGATTATTTGAAGCAGAACGCCATCGAAGGCCCCTGGGCATCGGGCGAGCGCATGATCGTCTGCGTCGGCGCCGATACGCTGTCGGAAAAAGTCGTGCGCGTCGCAAGCCGGCTCGCGTCAGGGCTCAACGCGCCGTGGATCGTCGTTTCCATCGAACGCGCCGACCAGGAAGCCGAAGGCCGCGCCGGCATTGAGCAGATCGAGCGGATCTTTCGCCTTGCCGAACAGCTGGGGGCCGAGACCCGCCGGGTCATCGGCACGGATTTCGTGGAAGAAATCCTGAAGCTTGCACGGCGCGAACATGCAACCCAGATTGTCATCGGTGCGCCGCGCGCCAGAGGCTGGGGCAGCAGCTGGAGCAAGGGCGCAAGACCCTTCGGGTCACCATCGCTGCCGGACGCCTTGGCAAGCCGCGCCTCAGGTCTCGGCATCCATCTCGTCACCGGCGATCGGGAGGAGGTTCGCACGCAAAGAGGCTTGCGGCGCCTGCCCCTGCTTTCGCGCGCCGGCCTCATCCGCGCCGCCCTCGTTGCCGTGCCGCTGGTGGCGCTTGCAACCGGAACCGGCGTTGCCATCGACCGGATCATGCACCTGCCCAACATCTCGCTGCTGTTTCTGTTGGCCGTTCTTGGTGCGGCGGTCACGGCCGGTTATGCAGCAGCGCTGATCGCCGTGATCCTGTCTGCCCTCTGCTACAATTTTTTCTTTATCGCGCCTTTCTACACCTTCACCATCGCTGCCCCGCACGAGGTGTTTGCGCTCATCGTCTTCTTTGCCGTGGCGGTGATTGCCGGCGGTTTTGCCTCGCGCATCCAGGAACAGGCCGCGACGGCGCGCGTGCGCGCGACCGCCCTGCAATCGCTCTATGATTTCTCCCGCAAGCTTGCCGGCACGGAAAAAGCCGAGGATGCGATCTGGGCAGCCGTGTCGCAGTTGCAGGCAAGCCTGCGCCGCAATGTCGTGCTGCTGATCCCCGACGGCCCCGACCTGAAGATTGCCGCCGCCTGGCCGCCGGATACCGAGCTTGACGTCACCGACATGACGGCGGCACGGTGGGCAGAGGACAAGCAGGAAAAGGCAGGCCACGGCACCGGCACGCTGCCCAGCAGCCGTTTTGAGTTTCGCCCGCTCTTAAGCCCCCACGGGGTGGTCGGCGTCTGCGGCGTGGAGCAGACGGCCGAGCGGATGGATGTCAATGCGGAGCGGGCGCTCGCGGCCATCCTCGACCAGACGGCGCTTGCCATCGACCGCGCGCGCCTGTCGGAGGCAAGCGTTGCCCAGGCGGCGCGGCTGGAGGGCGAGCGCTACCGCGACGCGCTTCTGTCGTCCATTTCGCATGATCTGCGCACGCCGCTTGCCACCATCACCGGCTCCGTCACCAGTCTTCGCCAGCTCGGCGACCGCATGAGCCCGGAAAGCCGCGACGATCTTCTCCAGTCCATCGAGGAGGAAGGCAGCCGGATGAGCCGGTTCGTGGCAAATCTCCTCGACATGACGCGCATCGAGGCCGGCACGCTGAAAGCAAGGCGCGACTGGGTGGACGTGGGCGACGTGGTGCAATCGGCGGTGGAGCGCACGCGCAGGTATTTCCCGGGTCGGATCATTGAAACAGGCATTGCCAGCGACCTGCCGCTCATCGAGGGCGATGCTGTCCTGCTTGGTCAGGTGCTGTTCAACCTTCTCGACAATGCGGTCAAGTATGGGGGCGACGAGCCGATCAATGTCTATGCGCGGCGCGACGATCAGGATGTGCTGATCTCCGTCACCGATCTTGGCAAAGGCATTCCGGCAGACGATATAGACCGGGTGTTTGAAAAATTCTATCGGCGCGGCAAGCCGGATGGCCGCGCGCCCGGAACCGGGCTTGGGCTTTCCATCGCCCGCGGCTTCGTCGAGGCCATGGGCGGGCGCATCCATGCCGAAAGCCCGGCGGTGAAGAAGAGAGGAACGCGCATCGTCATGCGGTTTTCCACGAACAAGACAGCAGCGCTGCCCTTGGCGGAGCCTCCTGCAGGCCGGCCGACATGACGCAAGCCCGTATCCTTGTGGTGGACGACGAGCCGCAGATCCAGCGCTTCCTCAAACCGGCGCTTTCGGCGGCCGGCTATGAGGTGATCGAGGCGCTCTGCGGCGCAGATGCATTGAAGGCGGTTGCAACCGCGGCACCCGACCTTGTCATCCTCGATCTCGGTCTGCCGGACATGGATGGCAAGGATGTGATTTCGAGCCTGCGCGGCTGGTCGGATCTTCCGATCGTCATTCTCTCGGCCCGCGACCGCGAGAGCGAAAAGATTGCAGCGCTCGATCTCGGCGCCGACGATTACATTGAAAAACCCTTCGGGATCGGCGAGCTGACGGCCCGGATCCGCAATGCGCTGCGCCATCGCGGCAAGGCGGATGCCGCGCCAACGGTGATGGTGGCGGATGGGCTCACCATCGATACGGTGCACCGGCTGGTGTCGCGCGGCGGCGAACCGATCCGGCTCACACCGAAGGAATACGATCTCCTGACCCTGCTCGGCCGCCATGCCGGGCGGGTCGTGACCCACAAGACGCTACTCACCGCCGTCTGGGGCCCGGCCCATGGCGAAGACCTGCATTACCTGCGCGTCTTCATCGGCCAGCTGCGCCAGAAGATCGAGCGCGATCCGGCGCGGCCGGCCATCGTGCGCACCGAACCCGGTGTCGGCTACCGGCTGGTGGTGGACTGAAGCGCTGCACCAACTGCCATGGTGCGAAAGGCAGGCAATGCGGGCATGATACGGCATGAACCGAATCACCACCCCTGACGCCGCCGAGGCCCTTGAAGACGAGAGGCAGGATGCGGACGTGCTCTCTGCGGCCGAGACGTCGCAGTCGCATCCACCCCAGCCAGAGCGCGGCTCCGTCGAAGCATCCGGTTCGGCCCACACGCGGCGCGCCTATAGCGCCGACTGGAAGCATTTTTCCGCCTGGTGCCGTCGCAGCGGCCTTGATGCAATGCTGCCCGATCCGCAGGTCGTCGGTCGCTATCTCACGGCCTGCGCCCGTGGTGAAGCGGACCCGACATCCAGGACCAATTCGGTATCGACCATCGAGCGTCGGCTGTCATCGCTGTCCTGGAACTACGCACAGCGGGGCGTTCCGTTCGAGCGCAAGGATCCGCATATTGCCACGGTTCTTGGCGGCATTCGGGGCCAGCGCGCTTGCCCGCCCCGCCAGAAGGAAGCGGTGATGCGCGACGACTTGCTGGCGATGATCGAAACGCTCGACCGGGGCACGCTGCGGGGCCTGCGCGATCGGGCCATGCTGTTGATCGGCTTTGCCGCCGGCTTGCGCCGCTCCGAAATCGTCGGTCTCGATGCGGGCCGTGGCCAGAGCGCCGATGGCTGCGGCTGGATCGAAATCCTCGACAAGGGCGTTCAGGTGAACTTGCGCGACAGGACGGGCTGGCGCACGCTCGACATCGGCCGGGGCGCATCGGATGCCAGCTGCCCGGTGTTTGCGCTCGAAACCTGGCTGTCACTGTCGCGCATCAGCCGCGGGCCGCTGTTTCGCCGGGTCACCGGTCAAGGGACAAAGGTCGGGCCGGAGCGTTTGAACGACCGGGAGATCGCCCGCCTTGTCAAGCGCACCGCGCTGTCGGCCGGCATCCGCGGGGACCTGTCCACAACCGACCGGGTGACGCGCTTTTCCGGCCACTCGCTGCGCACCGGTCTTGCCTCCTCGGCAGAGGTGGAGGCGAGATCGGCGCAAGACGGCTCGGCCGCCGATTGACGCACGTGACCGGCAGCAAGGACCGCGGCGCCGCCTTCAGCCCTCGAAGGTGCGGATGACGTCGAGAAATGCCTCGCCATACCGTTTCAGTTTGGATTGGCCGACACCGGAAATGGCGAGAAGCTCGTCCTCGGTTGTCGGGCGTTCCTTGGCAAAGGCAACCAGCGTCGTATCCGGGAAGATGAGATAGGGCGGCAAGGCCAGATCCTTGGCAATCGTCCGTCGCGCCACGCGCAACGCCTCGAAAAGTTCCATCTCCGAGCCCTCCAGCGCAGACCTTGCATTGTTCGAGCTTGGAGAGGCAGTGCGCGACGCCTTGCCCTTGGTCGGCCGGTCCTTGCGAAACCGCACGTCCCGTTCGCGCTTGAACACGGCGCGTGCCTCGGGCTCCAGCTTCAGCGCGCCAAAGGCTGCGTGATCGACGCTGATCAGGCCAGCCGCCAGCAACTGGCGATAGACGGACTGCCAGGTTTTTGACGCGATATCCTTGCCGGCGCCGAAGACCGGCATATCCGCGTGCCCGAAGCGGGTGGTCTTTTCGTTGACGTTGCCGAGGAGCACGTCGATCAGGTGACCGGTGCCAAACCGCTCGCCGGTGCGATAGATCGCCGCCAGCGCCTTGATCGCGGCTTCCGTGCCATCCCAGGTTTCGACAGGCTTCAGGCAGGTGTCGCAATTGCCGCACTGGCCGGCATGCGCCTCGCCGAAATGCGCCAGGATCGCCTGGCGGCGGCAGCCCGGTGTCTCGCAGATGCCGAGAAGCGCGTTCAGCTTGGCGCGTTCCACCCGCTTGATCTCGTCGCTCGATCCGCCCTCATCGATCATCCGTCCCCGCTGGATGACATCGGCCATGCCATAGGCCATCCAGACGTCCGATGGCAGGCCGTCACGCCCGGCGCGTCCGGTCTCCTGGTAATAGGCCTCCACCGATCCCGGCAGATCGAGATGGGCGACATAGCGCACGTTCGGCTTGTCTATGCCCATGCCGAAGGCGACGGTTGCGACGAGGCAGAGATCTTCTTCCTTCAGGAAAGCATCCTGATTGGCGTCGCGAATGCTGCGATCCATGCCCGCGTGATAGGCAAGCGCGCGCACGCCCTGTTCGTTCAGCCAGGCGGCCGTATCCTCCACCTTGGCGCGCGACAGGCAATAAACGATGCCGCTCGATCCCGTATGGCGCGACAGAAACCGCAACAACTGTTGGCGCGGCTGGTCGCGCTCGACGATTTCATAGGCGATGTTCGGCCGGTCAAACGAGGTGGTGAACACCTCGGCCTTGCGCAGCCCCAGCCGGTCGATAATGTCTTCGCGCGTATGCGGATCAGCCGTCGCCGTCAGCGCGATGCGGGGAACGCCGGGATAAAGCGTGCCGAGTTGGCCAAGCTCGCGATATTCGGGCCGGAAATCGTGCCCCCACTGCGAGACGCAATGGGCCTCATCAATGGCGAAAAGTGCAATTCTTGCGCCCGCCATCATCTCCTTGAAGGCGGGCGTGACGATGCGCTCCGGCGTCACATAAAGAAGATCGAGCGTGCCATCGGCAACGGCGCGGCGCACCTCGAGAAATTCCTCGCGGGTGAGCGAGGAGTTGAGGGCGGCGGCCTTTACGCCCAGATGCTTCAGCGCCTCCACCTGATCGCGCATCAGCGCAATCAGCGGCGAGACGACGATACCCACGCCATTGCGGCAGAGCGCCGGGATCTGGAAGCACAGCGATTTGCCGGCCCCGGTCGGAAACAGCACAACCGCATCGCCGCCGGACACCACGCGGTTGACAACTTCCGCCTGGCGTCCGCGAAAGGCCGGGTAGCCATAGATCTCTTTCAGAACGGAAAGCGGATTCTTGGTGCCGTGAGTGTCAAACAAGGGATCGATGCGGGAATTCGTCTGCGGCATGGGACAGCTTTCATGGAATGGCGGCCATTATGCACCGACGGGGCGGCAACCGCGAGTACTTTCCGTCAGATAGGGATGGCCCGCGGCTTGGAAAACCGCCCGGAGGGGCCTAAATCCTTGGCCCTATGGAGGAAGCAGGATGACAATGTTCGAACCATGCGAGTGGCTGAACGCGCCGAAAAATTGGTCGCTCAAGGGCAATGACCTGCATGTCGTGACCGACAAGGGCAGCGATTTCTGGCGCAAGACCTATTACGGCTTTACCCGCGACAGCGGCCATTTTTTCGGCCATCGCCGCGCCGGCGCCTTCACGGCGCAGATCCGCGTGCGCGCCAACTATGACCATCTCTACGATCAGGCGGGCCTGATGGTGCGCATCGATGACGCGCACTGGCTGAAGGCGGGCATCGAGTTTTCCGACGATGTCGCCTGCCTCGGCAGCGTGCTGACCCTTGGCCAATCCGACTGGGCAACCGCGCCTTACGCGGACGATGCCCGCGATTTTTACCTGCGGATCACGGTGGAGAAGGGTTCGCTGCGGCTTCAAGCATCGGCTGATGGCACGCACTGGCCGCTGGTGCGCCTCTGCCCGTTTCCGGAGGCCGAGTTTTACAGCGTCGGCCCGATGTGCTGCACGCCGGAACGGGCCGGGCTTGCCGTCCATTTTTCCGATTTTTTCGTCACCGATCCGCTCGGAAAGGATCTGCACGACCTGTCGTGATGCCAGAAGAGTTCACCCGGCATCCTCTACTGATTGCCGGGTGACGTTGCGATAGGATCAGCGGGCGGCGCGCTTCTTTTCGACGCGAGCGCGGATGGATTCTACGTCGGCGCGCGGGGTCGCGGCAAACAGCGTGCGCGTATAGGGGTGGCTCGGATTGCTGAACACCTCGTCGCGCGTGCCGTATTCCACCGCTTCGCCGTAATACATCACCATCACCTCGTCGGCGATATAGCGCACAACGGAAAGGTCGTGGCTGATGAAGACATAGGTCAGGCCGAATTCTTCCTGCAGGTCGGCAAGCAGGTTCAGCACCTGCGCCTGCACGGAAAGATCGAGCGCCGAGACGGGCTCGTCCAGCACGAGAAGCTTCGGGTTCATCATCAGCGCGCGGGCAATGGCGATGCGCTGGCGCTGGCCACCGGAGAACATGTGCGGGTAGCGGTTGTAGTGCTCTGGTGCGAGGCCCACCTTCACCAGCATCTCGGTCGCGCGCTCGCGCCGTTCCGCCGCCGACATCTTTGTGTTGATGGCGAGCGGTTCGCCCAAGACGTCACCGATCTTCTGGCGCGGGTTGAGTGAGCCATAGGGGTTCTGGAAGACGATCTGCACCTTGCGGCGCATCTCGGCCGTCAGGTGGCCGGGGCGGGTATCGACGGTCTTGCCCTCGATGAGCAATTCCCCAGCCGTCGGTTCGTCGATAAAGGTGAGGATGCGGGCAAGCGTCGACTTGCCGCAGCCGCTTTCGCCGACGATGGCGAGCGTCTTGCCGGTGTCCAGCTTGAAGGAAACGCCCTTCACCGCATGGACGATCTTCTCCGGTTTGAACAGGCCCTGCGGCACATGGTAATCCTGACGGATATTGCGGATTTCCAGCATCGGCACGGAATTGGTGGTGGCGGTCATCGTGCATCTCCTGCTGCTGTGCCGGCAAGATCGGCGGTCGCCATGAAATCCGACACCGTGCTCAGGCGCTTGCCGGTGGCATTTTCCGGCAGGGCCGAGAGAAGCGCGCGGGTATAGGCATTTTTCGGCGCTTCGAAGAGCGAGAGCACATCTGCCTCCTCCATCTTGCGGCCCTTGTACTGCACGATCACCCGGTCGGCGGTTTCGGCGACTACACCCATGTCATGGGTGATCATGATGAGGCCCATGCCATGCTCGGCCTGCAGCGTCATCAGGAGATCGAGGATCTGCTTCTGGATCGTGACATCGAGCGCCGTCGTCGGCTCGTCGGCAATCAGCAGCTTCGGATTGCAGGCAATCGCCATGGCGATCATCACGCGCTGGCACTGGCCACCGGACATCTGGTGCGGGAAATGGTTGAGGCGCTCGGCCGGGTTGGGCAGGCCGACCAGCGTGAACAGTTCCACCGCGCGGGCGCGGCGTTCCTTGGCGCCGAGCCCCATGTGGATGCGCAGCACTTCCTCGATCTGGAAGCCGACGGTGAAGCACGGATTGAGGCTTGCGACCGGCTCCTGAAAGATCATCGCCATGTCCTTGCCGATCAGCTTGCGCCGCTCGGTGTCAGGGATGTTGCGGATGTCGCGTCCCTGAAACAGCATCTTGTCGGAGGTGATCTTTGCCGTCCACGGCAGAAGCCCCATCACGGCCAGCATCGAGACAGATTTACCCGAGCCGCTTTCCCCAACGATGGCCAGCACTTCGCCAGCCTCGACCGACAGCGACACGCCATCGACCGCCTTGAACCAGCCGGTTGCCGTTTCAAACTCGACGGTCAGGTTTTCGATTTCAAGAAGCGCCATGATCAGGACCTCTTCATCTTGGGATCGAGCGCATCGCGCAGCCCGTCACCCATCAGGTTGATCGCAAGCACGGTGATGAGAATGGCAAGACCGGGGAAGGTCACCACCCACCAGGCGCGCAGGATGAATTCGCGGGCTTCGGCCAGCATCGTGCCCCATTCGGGAGCCGGCGGCTGCGCGCCCATGCCGAGAAAGCCGAGTGCTGCGGCATCCAGGATGGCGTTCGAGAAGGAGAGCGTCGCCTGCACGATGAGCGGGGCGGTGCAGTTCGGCAGGATGGTGCGGAACATCAGACGCAACGGGTTTGCGCCGGCAAGGCGTGCGGCCGTCACGTAGTCGCGCGACTTTTCGGCCATCACCGCAGCACGCGTCAGGCGCACGAAATGCGGCTGCAGCGTCAGCGCAATTGCAATCATGCCATTGGTGAGGCTCGGCCCAAGGATGGCGACCAGAACCAGCGCCAGAAGCAGCGACGGGAAGGCAAGGATGATATCCATCAGGCGCATGATGACGGTATCGATCCAGCCACGATAATAGCCGGCGATCAGGCCGACCAGGATGCCGCCGGTCAGCGACAGCGTGGTGACGAAAAGGCCGATGAACAGCGAATACTGGGCGCCGTAGATAAGGCGCGAGAGAATGTCGCGACCGACCGGATCGGTGCCCAACAGATAGCTCGTATTGCCGCCGGCAAGCCAGGCCGGCGGCAGAAGCACGAATTCGCGGTACTGCTGGAACGGCGAATGCGGCGCAATGACCGGCGCAAGGACGGCGATGATGACAAGGGCGATGAAGACGAAGAGGCCGATCACGGCGCCCCGGTTTTCGGAAAAATAGAACCAGAATTCGGCCAGCATCTGGCGGCGCAGAGCCGCGCTGGTGACCGGCTGGGTCTTTGCTGTGTCTGCCATGGGATTTTCTCCTTCTTAGTGGCGGATGCGCGGGTTGACGAGACCGTAGAGCAGATCGACGATCAGGTTGACGACCATGATGATGCCGGCGATCAGAAGAAGACCGCCCTGGATCACCGGGTAATCGCGGCGGAACACGCTATCGACCATCCACTTGCCGATCCCCGGCCAGGAGAAGATGGTTTCGGTGAGAATGGCGCCCGCCAGCATCACGCCGATCTGCAGGCCGATCGTGGTGATGACGGGGATCATGGCGTTGCGCAGCGCATGCAGGCTGACCACCCGGAACGGCGACAGGCCCTTGGCGCGCGCCGTGCGGATATAATCTTCCGACAGCACTTCCAGCATGGCCGAGCGCGTCTGGCGCGCAATGACGGCAAGCGGGATCGTGGCGAGCACGACGGAAGGCAGGATGAGATGGCTGACGGCGGACGAAAACGCCCCCTTCTGGCCCGACAGCAGCGAATCGATCAGCATGAAGCCGGTGACCGGCTTGAAGAAATACATCAGCGAAATGCGGCCCGAGACCGGCGTCCATTGCAGGATGCCGGAAAACAGGATGATCAGCAAAAGGCCCCACCAGAAGATCGGCATGGAATAGCCGACGAGCGCGACGCCCATCATCGACTGGTCGAGCGCCGAACCCCGCTTGATGGCGGCGATGATGCCGGCAGGAATGCCAAGGGCGACAGCAATCAGGATGGCGCAGAAGGACAGCTCGACCGTCGCCGGAAACAGCGCCAGGAACTGCTTGAGAATGGGAGACTTTGAGACGATCGAGGTGCCGAAATCACCGGTCACCACGCCGCGCAGGTAATCGAGATACTGGATCACCATGGGACGATCGAGCCCGAGCTGGGCGCTGATCTGCGCGTGCCGCTCCGGAGACATCACCCGTTCGCCCGACAAAAGTGCCACCGGATCGCCCGGAAGCAGGCGGATGAAGGCAAAGGCGATGATGGAAACCCCGATGAAGGTCGGGATCAGGACGGCGATACGCCGCAGAAGAAAGCCAAACATGGTGGAGACCTGTTTTTTTATTCTTGAAAAGCAAGGTATGAGCGCGCGACGGCCATGGCCTGCCGCATATGCCATTCCCCGATCGGACACCTTTCCCGAAGCGCCGATCTTTGAGCAAAGGCCGCGGAATGTCGCCATTCCGCGGCCGGATCTTCGCTAGACCAGCGAATTATTCAGCGATGTCGACCGCTTCGAAGGTGAAGTCGCCGAGCGGGCTCTGGGTAAAGCCGGTTACACCCTTTGCCATCGGAACGACGGCGAGCGAGTGGTCGATGGTTGCCCAGGGAGCCTGCTTCTTGAAGACGAGCTGCGCCTGTTCGTAAAGCTTGGTGCGCTCAGCCTGGTCAGAGGTGACCTTGGCCTTCTTCACCAGTTCGTCGAACTCCTTGTTGCACCACTGTGCGCGGTTGTTGCCGCCCACGGCATCGCAACCCAGCAGGGTGTCGAGGAAGTTGTCCGGGTCACCGTTGTCGCCGGTCCAGCCGAGGATGGCGGCACCGTCACGGTTCTTGTCCTTGGAACGCTGCAGGTATTCTGCCCATTCGTAGGAGACGATCTCGACCTTGACGCCGATCTTGGCAAAGTCGTCCTGCATGATTTCGGCCGCACGGCGGGCGTTCAGCATGTAGGGACGCGAAACCGGCATGGCCCAGATCTTCATCGACAGATCCTTGACGCCGGCATCGGCCAGCATCTTCTTGGCCGCGTCGAGATCGTAGGTGTCGTCCTTGGTTTCCTTGCTGTAGGACCACATGGTCGGCGGGATCGGGTTGGTTGCCGGTGCAGCCATGCCCTGGAAGACCGAGTCAACGATGGCCTTCTTGTTGATGGCCTTGTTGAGCGCGATGCGCACTTCCGGCTTGTCGAACGGTGCCTGGGTGGTGTTGTAGGCGAGGTAGGCGATGTTCAGGCCTTCCTGCTCCAGAACCTTCAGGTTCGGATCGGCCTTCATCGACTTGACGTCGGCTGCGTTCGGATACGGCATCAGGTGGCATTCGCCGGCCTTCAGCTTCTGGTAACGCACGGCAGCGTCGGTGGTGATGGCAAACACCAGATCATCGATCTTCGGGGCGGTGCCCCAGTAATCGGCGTTCTTCTTGAAGCGGATGACGGCATCCTGCTGATAGGCGACGAAGGAGAACGGGCCAGTGCCGACCGGGTTCTGGTTCAGCTGTTCCTTCTTGCCGGCCTTTTCCAGGCTGTCGGCATATTCCTTGGACAGGATCGATGCGAACGGCATGGCAAGGTTGGCGAGGAACGGCGCTTCCGGACGGTTAAGCGTGATCTTGACCGTCAGGTCATCGACCTTCTCGATGGACTTGATGAGCTTGGGGAAGCCCATGCCATCGGCGTATTCCCAGGTGCCGCCGGAAATGTACTTGTTCCAGGCGCTCTTCTCGTCGATCTGGCGACCGATGGAGAAGATCACGTCATCGGCGGTCAGCGTGCGGGTCGGCGTGAAGAAATCGGTGGTCTGGAACTTGACGTTCGGACGCAGCTTGAAGGTGTAGACCGTGCCGTCCTTGGAAATGTCCCAGCTTTCGGCAAGCGCTGCTTCCGGCTGCGTCGTGCCCGGCTTGAACTCGAGCAGGCGGTTGTAGACCGGATGCGCCGAGGCATCGAAGGTCGTGCCGGCCGTGTAGAGGCCCGGATCGAAACCTTCCGGCGAACCTTCCGAGCAATAGACGAAGGTCTTTGCGCTGGCGGCGGTGGTCGAGAGGAACGAGGCTGCGATCAGTGCCGCAGCAAAACCAAATTTAAAGTTCATTGAAGTCTCCCATCGGCATGACAAGCGGGATTGCCGCCTGTGCCGGTTGTCTGGATTTGAAATCGCGCAGCCCGTTTATCTTGTTGTTCTTTCCACGCGGTGGCTCACCATAGGACCTGTTCAGCCGTGTCTGCGGCCAAGATGTGGGCATTTGCCCGCAGCTTATCCGGAAACACGGCATTCCTCATATCCGTTAGGACACCCTTGTAAAGCCTGCCGCCCCCGCGAGGACTGGGGAAACAGTAATATTTTTTCCCGACTTTCCAAACTGGAAAAAGATGTCGGGGTATCATGAAATAAAGTTGCGCCGATTGCCGCAGTGCAGCGTAATTTTTGGCGGTTCGGGTTGAACAGGCAATGCCTGTTCGCGCTCCACGACCATTTGAGAAACCCACAGGCCCTCCGGTAATGGCGTGCCTCGAAGGTGATGCTTCTGCAGATGCTGAAATTGTCCTCGGCAGCCCTTCCGATCCCGGGCCTTTATGGGCTATGACCGAACCGGAAAAATTTACTAAACGCTGCCTGGAAGCGGATCGGCGACTGCCGGTCCGGAAAATGCATGGTCACCATCAAGGAAATCGCCAAGGCCGCCGCCGTGTCTCCCGCCACCGTGTCGCGTGTCCTGAACTATGATCCGACGCTGTCGATCTCGCCGGCCAAGCGCCAGGCGGTGATCGAAACGGCGGAGGCGCTCAATTATGCGACACCGCGCAACCGCAACCGCGCCCAGGCGGGACCGCTGCAACTGCCGAACCGGGTTCTGGCCATTCCGCGCCTGGCCATCGTGCATTTCCTCGAGCCCTCAGAGGAACTGATCGACCCCTATTATATCGGTGTGCGCCTGGGCATCGAAAACCGCTGCCGGGAATACCGCATCGAGGCGGTCAAGGTCTTTCACTCCGAGGCCGTCACGGCAGGGGCGCTGCTGCAGAGCGTTTCCGGTGCCATCGTTGTCGGCAAGCATTCCCGCCAGGAAATCGCCTGGCTTTTCGAGCATGCCCGCCATCTCGTCTTTGCCGATTTCGTGCCGCGCCGGGAAGATCTCGACTATGTGTGCAGCGATCTCGGCCTTGCAACCCGCAAGATCCTCGACGGGCTGGCAAGTGCCGGTTACCAGCGCATCGCGTTTATCGGCGCCCATGATCCGGTCAGCGCCGATGGTGGCATGTTCGGCGAACGGCGTTGCCGGGCCTATATCGAGTGGCAGCGCGAGCGCGGCGGCTTTGATGCAGACCTGATGGCGCTGAGTTCCCCGGACGACCACCGCCATGGCCAGAACCTGCGCCTGGAAGTGGGCTACGAACAGGCAAAGGTCATCCTGGCGCGGACGACCCGGCCGGATGCCCTCGTCATGGCCAATGACAATCTGGCGATCGGCGCCTACAGGGCCATCCAGGAGGCGGGACTGTCCATTCCCAACGATATTGCCGTGGTCTCCTACAATGACATCCCCGTCGCGCAATTCCTCAACCCGCCGCTGTCGACCATGCGCATCCTCAGCGAAGCCATCGGCGAAACGGCCGTGGACCTTCTGGTGGAGCGCATCCAGGGCCGCGAATACGCCAAGCACGTGATACTGCCGACGGAAATGATCTGGCGCGAAAGCTGCCGCAAGCCCATCATCTAACGCATTGGTTTCCCGAGCATAACGACCTCTTACCGACAGGCCGCGCCAGCGGGCCGCGGTGCCTGCTCACCTGTGCCTTCGCACTTGCAAAAAATATTTAGTAAAACTTTTCTTGCCATCGGATTTCTTTTCCGCTTAGGTCTGGCCCGGGCGGAGGATCGCCATCAGCTTGATGTTTTCGGGGAGGAAAACATGGACAGATTGCCATTGAAGACATGGACCCTGCGTGCAGCATGGGTTGGCGCAAGCCTCATGGCGGCGGCGCCCGCATTTGCCGGTGAAATCACCATCTGGTGCTGGGACCCGAATTTCAACGTCGCGATCATGCGCGAAGCCGGCGAACGCTATACGAAGGCGCATCCGGGCACGACGTTCAACATCGTCGATTTTGCCAAGGCAGACGTGGAGCAGAAGCTGCAGACGGGGCTTGCCTCGGGCACCGGCAATGCGCTGCCGGACATCGTGCTGATCGAGGATTACGGCGCGCAAAAATATCTGCAGTCTTTCCCCGGCGCCTTTGCGCCGATGACCAAGAAGATCGATTACTCCGGCTTTGCGCCCTACAAGGTGCAGCTGATGACGCTGGAAGGCGAGACCTACGGCGTGCCCTTCGACAGCGGCGTCACCGGGCTTTTCTATCGCCGGGATTATCTGGAACAGGCGGGCTTCAAGCCCGCCGACCTCGAGAACATCACCTGGGACCGCTACATCGAGATCGGCAAGGCCGTCGAGGCCAAGACCGGCAAGAAGATGACGACAGAGGACCTCAACGATGGCGGCATGACGCGCATCATCATGCAGTCGGGCGGCAAGTGGTACTTCAACGACGACGGCGAACTGGACGTGACCGGCAATGCGGCGCTGAAGGGGGCACTGGATACCCAGGCCAAGATGGTCAAGGCCGGCATCGTCAAGCCTGCAACCGGCTGGAACGATTTCGTCAAGGGCTTCACATCCGGCGACGTCGCCTCGGTCGTCACCGGCGTCTGGATTACCGGCACGATCAAGGCACAGGCCGCGCAGGCCGGGAAATGGGGCGTCGCCCCCACTCCGCGTCTCGACATGGCCGGCGCCACCAATGCATCGAACCTTGGCGGTTCGAGCTGGTATGTGCTGGCAAAATCCAAGGAAAAGGATGAGGCTATCAATTTCCTCGGCGCAATCTACGGCAAGGATATCGATTTCTACCAGAAGATCCTGGCCGATCGCGGTGCGGTCGGCTCCCTGACCGCGGCCCGGTCCGGCGCAGTCTACCAGCAGTCGGATGCCTTCTTCGGCGGCGAGCAGGTCTGGCAGCGCTTCGCCGACTGGCTGGCAAAGGTTCCGCCGGTCAACTACGGCATCTTCACCAATGAACTCGACAATGCCGTTACCGCCAATCTGCAGGCGCTGATTGCCGGAAAGCCGGTGGATGCGGTGCTGAAGGACATCGAAGAGCAGGCCAAGACGCAGATCCAGTAACGTCCTTCACAGGCCTCTCCTGCCGGCGCCATTCAGCCGGCAGCCCTCTCCTGCGGCAGGATTGCCGCAGGACTTGCGGGCAAAGCGGGTGGCCGGTTTCACGGCAAAGCGTTCAGGGTGAGGCCCAGGTGGCGATCTTCACGGCACGAAACAGGCACGGCGGTCTGAAGCGGTATTACGATGTCAACGGCTGGCTGTTCATCGGCCCGGCGCTGGTGCTGATCGCGATTTTTCTGCTCTATCCGATCGTGCAGTCGCTGACGCTGTCGGTCTATTCCGGCCGCGGCATGATGATGAAGTTTACCGGCTTCGGCAATCTGGTGCGGATCTACAATGATCCGATCTTCTGGAAGGCGCTGACCAACACGATCACCTTCTTCATCATCCAGGTGCCGATCATGATCGTCCTGGCGCTGATCATCGCCAATGCGCTCAACAATCCAAAACTCCGGTTTTCCGGCCTGTTCCGCACGGCGATCTTCCTGCCCTGCGTCTCGTCGCTGGTGGCCTATTCCATTCTGTTCAAGAGCATGTTTTCCGTCGACGGCATCGTCAACCGCACCCTGATCGGCCTTGGCGTCATGGACCAGCCGATCAACTGGCTGACCGACCCGTTCTGGGCCAAGGTTCTCGTCATCACCGCCATCACATGGCGCTGGACCGGCTATAACATGATCTTCTACCTCGCAGCCCTCCAGAACATCGACCGCTCCATCGATGAGGCCGCCCGTATCGATGGTGTCCCCTCCTGGGGGCGCTTCTTCTATCTGACGGTGCCCATGCTGAAGCCGGTGATCCTGTTTACCACGATCACCTCCACCATCGGCACGCTGCAATTGTTCGACGAGGTCTACAGCCTGACGGAAGGCAAAGGTGGTCCCTCGAACGCGACGCTGACGCTGTCGCTCTATATCTACAACCTCACCTTCCGCTTCATGCCGAACTTCGGCTATGCGGCGACGATTTCCTATGTGATCGTGGTGCTGGTGGCGCTGTTGTCCTTCCTGCAATTTTATGCGGTGAGGGAGCGGCGATGACAAAGCGCCTGATGAGCGACCGCCTCACGGCCCGCCTCGGCAGCGGCCTGCGCTATGGCCTCCTGTCGCTGGCCGCCTTCTTATCCGTCTTCCCCTTCTTCTGGATGCTGATCGGTGCGACCAACATCACCGCCGATATCAACACCGGCAAGGTCACCCCCGGCGCAGCGCTCCTCGACAATATCCGCTCCTTCGTGGCGCAGGTGGACGTGCCGGTCGTTTTGTGGAACTCGGCAAAGATTGCGATCCTCGGCACCGCCGTCACCATCATCGTGTCATCAATTGCCGGTTACGGGTTCGAGATGTTCCGCTCCAGGCTCCGGGACCGGATCTATTCCGTCATCCTGCTGACGCTGATGGTGCCGTTCGCCTCGATCATGATCCCGCTCTTCATGATGATGGCAAGCGCCGGGCTCATCGATACGCATATCGCCATCGTGCTGCCGACGCTCGCCTCGGTCTTCATCATCTTCTACTTCCGCCAGGCCTCCAAAGCCTTTCCCGCCGAGCTGCGCGATGCCGCCAAGATCGACGGTCTGAAGGAATGGCAGATCTTTCTCTTCATCTATGTGCCGGTGATGCGCTCCACCTATGCGGCGGCCTTCGTCATCGTCTTCATGACCAGCTGGAACAACTACCTGTGGCCGCTGATCGTGCTTCAATCCAATGAGACGAAGACGATCACGCTCGTCGTCTCCTCGCTGGCCTCCGCCTATTATCCCGATTACGGCGCCGTGATGGTCGGCACCATCCTTGCCACCCTTCCCACCCTTTTCGTCTTCTTCGCCATGCAGCGCCAGTTCGTCCAGGGCATGCTTGGCTCCGTGAAATAGGAATGTTTGCGATGCGCATGACCCGTCTTTTCAACGACAACTGGATTTTTTCGGAAGGCTTCGACGAGGCTTCGAAAACGGCTCTTGCCAAGGGCGAGACCGTTCGCCTGCCGCACAATGCGCTCGACCTGCCGTTCAACTATTTCGATGAAGCAAGCTACCAGCGACCCTTCACCTACCAGAAGATCCTGGCCTGGCAGCCGGAGTTCGACGGGCGTGAAGTCTCCGTGGTGTTTGACGGCGCCATGGCCAATGCGCATGTCTACCTGAACGGCGAGGCCGTGATCGCCCACAAGGATGGCTATACGCCCTTCGAAGCGCGGCTCACCGGCCGGCTGAAGCCCGGCGACAACCTTTTGACGGTGAGCATCGACGGCAGCGAGAACCCGGACATCCCGCCGTTTGGCGGCCGCATCGATTACCTCACCTATGCCGGCATCTATCGCGATGCCTGGCTGAAGGTGACGACGCCTGTCTCCATCGGCCAGCTGAAGATCGAGACGCAGGAGACGCTCTCCGACGCGAAGGGCGTGACCGTCCGTGTCGATCTTGCCAATCCGTCGGACGCGGCCCTTGCCGGCCGGCTGACCGTGGCATTGAAGGACGGCGAGCGCGTGATCGCTTCTGAGACACTGGATGTGGCGGCCGCTCGCCACACCTTTACCTTCACCGGTCTTGAAGGCCTGTCGCTGTGGGAGCCCGATCATCCGGTCCTCTATACGGCGGAGGCCCGCCTTGAGAGCGACGCCGGCGAAGACAGTTACACCTCCCGCTTCGGCTTCCGCACGGCAGAATTCACCGCAAGCGGCTTCAAGCTCAACGGCAAGCTTCTGAAGATCCGCGGCCTCAACCGCCACCAGGCCTTCCCCTATACGGGCTATGCCATGGGCAGGCGGGCCCAGGAGCACGATGCGGAAATCGTCAAGAACGAGTTGAAGTGCAATCTGGTGCGCACCTCGCATTATCCGCAATCGCCCTGGTTCCTCGACCACTGCGACCGCATTGGGCTTCTGGTGTTTGAGGAAATTCCTGGCTGGCAGCATATCGGCGACAAGGAATGGCAGGCGGAATCGGTGCGCAATGTCGAGCGCATGATCACCCGCGACTGGAACCACCCCTCGATCATCCTCTGGGGCGTGCGCATCAACGAGTCGCAGGACAGCCATGATTTCTACGCCGAGACCAACCGGGTGGCGCGCGAGACTGACCCGACCCGCCAGACCGGCGGCGTGCGCTTCATCACCGACAGCGAATTCCTCGAAGACGTCTATACGATGAACGACTTCTATCTCGGCAGCGAGGAAATGCCGGGCGCCAATCATGCCCGCACGCCGCTGCGCGACCAGCAGGCCTGCACGGGCCTGCCCACCAGGGTTCCCTATATGGTGACCGAGTTCAACGGCCACATGTATCCGACCAAACGCCATGACCAGGAAGCCCGCCAGGCCGAACATGTGACGCGCCACCTGCAGGTGCTGAACGCCATGTACGGCGATCCCTCGATCTCGGGTGCCATTGGCTGGTGCGCCTTCGATTACAACACCCACCGCGATTTCGGCTCGGGCGATCGCATCTGCCACCACGGCGTGATGGACATGTTCCGCGAGCCGAAGTTTGCCGCCTCTGTCTATGCCAGCCAGTGCGCCCCGGAAGAGGAGATCATCCTGAAGCCGGTGACCTTCTGGGCGCGCGGCGAACGCAATATCGGCGGCATCATGCCGCTCATCGTGCTGACGAATTGCGACGAGGTGGAATTCGTCTATGGCAGCCACCTGCGAAAGCGCGTCGGACCGGATCGCGACAGCTATCCGCACCTTCCCCATCCGCCGGTTATCATCGACCGCCGGCATTTTTCCGCCGAGGAACTGGGAAGCTGGGGCATGGCCTGGCAGGATGGCGAAGTGATCGGCTACCGCAATGGCGAGCCCGTAGCGACGGTGAAAATGTCGGGCGGTGCGGTGCCGACGCGTCTTGAGGTGGTGGCGGACGATCAGACGCTGCCGGCCGCCACCAAGGACCAGGTGCGGGTGATCGTGCGGGCGCTCGACCAGACCGGCAATCTGCTTCCCTTCCTCGACGAGCCGGTCCAGGTGACGGTAAAGGGCCCGGCAAAGCTGCTTGGTCCATCCAATCCGGTTCTCACCGGTGGCGCGACCGGTTTCTGGCTGGAATCGACCGGAGAGGTTGGTTCAATCGACGTCACCGTGTCATCGGCGCGGTTTAAGCCGCGCACCCTTTCGCTGTCCGCCGTGTGAAAAAGAGGAAGACCGCATGAGCGCGCTCTCGTTGCAAGGCATCCGGAAATCCTACGGATCGCTGGAGGTGATCAAGGGTGTCGATCTCGACATCCAGCCGGGCGAGTTCACGGTCTTCGTCGGCCCCTCCGGCTGTGGCAAATCCACGCTGCTGCGCATGATTGCGGGACTTGAGGATATCAGCGGCGGCGATCTCATCATCGGCGACGAGCGGATGAACGACACCGATCCGTCGCGGCGCGGCATCGCCATGGTCTTTCAGTCCTACGCGCTCTACCCGCACCTCACCGTGCGTCAGAACATGGGCTTTGCGCTGCGCTTTGCCGGAGTTCCCAAGGCCGATATCGACACCCAGGTGATGCAAGCGGCCCGCATTCTGGAACTGGAACCGCTCCTGGAGCGCAAGCCCGGGCAGCTTTCCGGCGGTCAGCGCCAGCGGGTGGCAATCGGCCGGGCGATCGTGCGCCATCCAAAAGTATTTCTGTTCGACGAGCCGCTCTCCAATCTCGATGCGGAACTGCGCGTCCACATGCGCATGGAGATTGCAAAGCTCCACAAGAAGCTCGGCACCACCATGATCTATGTGACCCATGACCAGGTGGAGGCGATGACGCTGGCCGACAAGATCGTCGTCCTGCGCGCCGGCATGGTCGAGCAGGTGGGATCGCCGCGCACGCTTTACAACGATCCCAACAACCGGTTCGTGGCGGGTTTCATCGGCTCGCCGAAAATGAACTTTCTGCCGGCCGTCGCGGTCTCCACGGATGGCCAGCCGGCAGTGCGGCTGGATGAATTCGACACGATCCTGCCGATGAAAGCGATCGCGACCCGCCTGCAACCCGGAACGCCCGTTACGGTAGGGTTGCGGCCGGAAGCCTTCCGTCCGGACGGTGACTGCTCCTTGACGCTCAATGTCGAAATGATCGAGTACCTGGGGGGCGAGACGCTGGTCCATGGCCGCGGCAGTGGCGAACTCGTCACCGCAAAGCTCTCCCAGTCCGTCACCGTGCCGGGTGGCGAACGGGTTGCGCTTGCCTTTGACAGCCGGGATCTGCTGCTGTTCGACGCAAGCGGCAAGCGCATCCAATAGGCAACCGCGAACATCCGGCAAACGCGCGAGGCGATCTGCCGGAAAGGCCCTTTCCACGGCAATGACGGAGAGGCCGCGGCCCGACCACGGCTCTCTCATTGCCCGCATTCGGCGGCGCGCCTTGCCTGAGGCCCTTGCCAAGTTCCCGCCGGTCTTCTTCCAGCGCGGCATCATAGACTATAGAACATGATGCAATTCAGAGCTTATCCGCTTACCGTTTATTTCGTATTTTGCTTATATATATGTGTAGGCAATTGCATCGTGATGGTCGTCTCAGCAAGGTCTGGTTGCACAGGCGCTTCGGTGCTAGAACCTTCGGAGACCTGAGGGATGGCAGAAAAGCGCGCGCGATGAGCATCCTGTTTGCGAAAAACCAGCTTTTGGACAAGGCCGAAGACGCCAGATCTTTCAAGAGGTGGCTCTATGTCAGCCTTGTGCGTCTGGCGTTTCGCAACAACTTCGCCAATATTACCGTCAATCTGGCCGCGGGCTTCGGTTTCGTCCTGATCATCTGGCCGTCCGAGGAGATGAGCGAGAGCTTTCTGGCGCAATGGCTGGTGGCGCTATCGGTGCTGTCGCTGGCGCGGCTGACGCATTCCTTCTTTGTCATCAAGCGCCTTCGGGACGAGCCCGACATCACCCAGGCCCAGTTGCGGCCGCACCTCTTTCTCTACGCCGCAGGCCTTCTGACGGCAGCCGGTCTGTGGGGGATCATCACGGCCTCGACCGTGCTTGCGGGACATGAGGAAAGCCGGCATGCGGCGCTTGTCATCATTCCGGCACTTGCGGCCGGCGCAACCGGCATTCTGGCGTCGCAACGGGTGATCGGCCGCATCTATATTTCGGTGATGCTGCTTCAGGGCTCACTCGCCCTTGCCCTTGCCAGGGAGCCGGAACACCTGATGGCGGTCTTGGGCGTCATCTTCACCATCGTGATGCTGATTGCACACCGCAACAATCATCAGGTTCTCAGACAGAGTTTCGAGCTGCAGTTTCGCAACAATGATCTCGTCGAGAAGCTTGAGGCTGAACGCAGCCTTTTGGAAAACCTCAACGCCACTCTGGAAGCACGGGTGCGCCAGCGCACGGCGGAATTGAAGGAACTGGCGGCGCAGGATCCTCTGACCCGCGTTCTCAACCGCAGCGGCCTGATGCAATGGTGCGCCGAGCAGGAGGAAAGCGTCAGTGCGTCGGCCGGCTTTGCGGCGATCTTCATCGATCTCGACCGTTTCAAGCAGATCAATGACGGCCTGGGCCATACGGTTGGTGATATCGTGCTGGTGGAAGTGGCAAGGCGGCTGGATCGGGCACTTGGGGCCCATGGCGCCCTGGGCCGTTGGGGTGGCGACGAGTTCGTGGCCATTGTCCGCACACCGCAGGAGCGTCCGGAAGACTGGAGCTGCACGCTGGTGGACCGCATGCGCGCGGCGGTGGAGGAGCCGATTGCTGTTGCCGGGCGCCAGCTGCAGGTAGGCTTCAGCGCCGGCGTCGCCGCGACCGGCAGCGACCGCCTCCGAGTAACGGACGCCATTCACTGTGCCGATCTCGCCGCCGGCGATGCCAAGCGCAAGGGGCGCGGCGTTACCCAGATCTACCGCAAGACGCTGCTGGCCGAGCAGGAGCGCAATCTGGCCCTTGTCCAGGCCCTCAAGCAGGCCATTGCCAATCGTGAGTTTTCGGTGGTGTTCCAGCCGGTGGTTCAGGCGGGTTCCCATGCGGTGCATAGCCATGAGGTGCTGCTGCGCTGGAACAATCCGGATTACGGTCTGGTCAGTCCCGACGAATTCATTCCGATTGCCGAAGATACGGGCGAGATCGTAACGATTGGCGCCTTTGTGCTGGACACAGCGCTGCGCGAGATCGCCCGAACGGCCGATCCTGATGGTCCGCGCCGCCTTGCTGTCAACGTGTCGCTTCGCCAGTTGATCGCCCCGGGCTTTTTCGAGGTAGTCCGCTCCACGCTGGAGCGCCATCAGGCGCGGCCGGAGGATCTCGTTCTGGAGGTGACGGAATCCATTTTCGATACGCGCCGGCAGTCGATCATCAAGGCAGTCCTGCTTGAACTGCATCTTTATGGCGTCGAAATCCATATCGACGATTTCGGCACCGGCTATTCGTCGCTGTCACGCCTGCATGAAATGCCGGTGCAGGCGCTGAAGATCGACAGGTCTTTCGTCCAGGCGCTCGACAGCCATGGCCACGCCATCATCGAGGGAACCGCTCTCATTGCCCGAAAGCTCGGGATTGCCATCGTGGCGGAAGGTGTCGAGACAGCACAGCAGGTGGCTGAGCTCGAAGCGCTCGGCATCGACTATCTGCAGGGCTATTTCTTCGGAAGACCAAGCCCGGCCCTCGCACGTCCCCCGCAGTCGAAAAGCGCCTGATGGCGTATAGCGACACGCCGAAACTGCTGCCTGACAGGCGTTGAGCCGGCGTCAGGCCGGGTTCCGGCTTCCGGAGAAGGCCCCGCGGAACCAGGCCCATCCGCCCTCGCCTGTCTTCTTGCGCCGGTAAAGCGCCTGATCGGCATAGCGCATCAGGGTCTGCAGATCGCCGGCATCCTGAGGGTAACAGCTGATACCAAGGCTTGCCCCGACGGATAGCTGCTTCGCCTCCCAAGTGAAGGGCTGCGAAAGTGCACTGCAGATGCGCCGAGACACCAGCTCGGCCTCGGCGCCTGAGGTGAGCCCCGGCAGCAAAACCGCGAATTCGTCGCCCCCCAGCCGAGAGATGATGCCCGTTGGCGGCACGACCGCCCGCAGGCGCGTTGCAACCGTCTTCAGTACCTCGTCGCCGGCATCGTGACCAAACTTGTCGTTGATCGATTTGAACCGGTCGAGGTCGATCAGCAGGACGGCGATGGACAGGGACGGATGGCTTTCATGCCAGCGCAGCTCGAAATGCCAGCGATCGCTCAGTGCCCGCCGGTTGGCAAGCTCGGTCAGCGGATCCTCCAGCGCGATACGCCGAAGGGCATGTTCCACAGCCTTGCACTGGGAGATGTCTTCGAACGTCGCAATCGCGATGCCCTCGTAACGGTCGACCGTGCCACGGTGGAGCGTGGTGACGATCGTGCCATCGGCGCAGCGCAGATCAAGCTCGATGCCGGAGCTTGCCGCATTGCCTAGGCTGTTACCGTTGCGCAGGTTTTGCCAGAGGATCCGCGCGCGATGGCGCTGCTCCGGATGGCAGCAGGCTGCATCCAGCCATTGCTCCACCGACGTGAAGCAGCCATCCAGAGTGCCGAACTTATCGGTGAAGGCATGATTGGCGGAACGGACATTGAAATCCTTCAGCGAGGCCCAGAAGAGCGCAATCGGCGCCGCATCGAGAACCGTGCGAAGTTCCCGACGGTTGGGCTCCACCTGCAGATCTGTGGTCTCCATCACGTGCATCATGCTCTTCTCCGACCTGCCGTTCCTTTACCACCGCACCAGGGAGCCTGCGGCTCTTGGCGCGTGAGCAAGGTTGGAACGGTGCCACCCCGTTTGAAGGAGCAGATCCTGGAGGCGTGATCTGCTGCTTCGAGAAGAGAAGAACATGGCAGGCGTCACGCGGGCGTCACACCGCAGTCGCGCCGTCTGGAAGGGATGACGATGACCCTGTCTTCAGCCTTTGCAGCACTTTTGCGCTGCAGCGCAGGGCGCCGTTGCGGCTGGCGAGATGGCTCCAGCCGGAAACACCGATCACCTCGAAGCCAAGATCCTGCCAGAGATGCCGGTTGGCCTCGTCGTAAGCGGACAGCGCCTCGATATCACCAAAGTGCGGCAGCCAGACGAGCGGCTTTTCCCGCCCCTTGCGCACCACGTTTTCAAGGAGGACATTGTTGTAAAGCCGCGCCAGTCTCTTGCCGCTATCCGGCGTCACGGCAAAGGGCACCGGGTTGCGGATGACGGCAAAGCCCTGGCGCTCCAGAGAGACGGCAGAGGCATCGAGCTGACTCCGCGCCTGTTCGACCAGCCGGCTTTCACCGCCACCTTCAAGGCATGGCTCGGCCACCAGAAGCAGCGGACGGGCGTTCTGCGAAAGGCCGGTTACCGAGACGAACTGGTCCACATGAAAACCCGGCTGGTGCAGCCGCCCGCCGCCCGCCGCCCGGTAGCCGAACAGGTGGACGGGCCGATCGTCCAGCGTTTCGAGGAGACCAAGGTCGGCCGGTGCAGCACTCTCCGGCGGGGGGCTTGAAAGCCCGTTGCGCTCGAGGCTTGCCGCGCCGACGATCCGAAAATTCTCGCCCACCAGCTGGTTTCCGCCATCAAGGTCCAGCGTCACCGAAACGCTCTTCCAGCCGAGAGAGCGGGCAAGGGTCGGGCCAATGGCCGTGCCGGCACGGCTTAAGATTTCGCCTCCCGACAGGTGGTTACCCGCATGGTCGCGCACATGAAAGAGATCCTGCATCCAGGGGCTCTGGCGCGCGCTTTCCGGCATATCGAGCGGCACCAGCGTCACCGACACCGCAAGAGGCAGTGTCGCCAACCACCGCTCCGCCTCTGCAAGCCGCTGGCGATCCACGACCAGAAAAAGCGCGATCCCAGCCGGAAACGCCGCGATGAGATTGCCGATCGGAGCCAAAGGCCGGCTCCAGCGATCAAAGCTCTCCCCACCGAAGAAGGCGGAAGGGAGGGAAATGCCCAGCTTTTCGATCAAACCGCCACAATCGGCAAGCAGGCGGGCTGGCGGCACCTGTGACATCAGGTACGGCTCCCACTTTGTTGGCGCGAGAGAAGGCTGCGGAAGAACAACGTGTGCTGAAACCGCCAGGTGCCGGCGGGCGGGGCACAAAGGGTCCCGTCCTGAAGGAGGTTCAGCAAGGCGACCGCATCCGCCTGTTTGACCGAAAAGGCGTTCCCCGCAAGCCGGTCGGCCATCTCCATCGCAAAACCGCCTTCCCGGGCAATGGCGCGCCAGGTGCGCCTTGAAAAATGCAGCCGGCATGCGGCGGCCATCAGCCGTGCGTGATCGTCTTCGCCAAGGGTGTCCGCAAGCCTGTCGATGGTGGCTTGGGCGTCCACGAGGGCAAGGGTCAGCGGCCGGTAGGCGAGATCGGCAGGGGCATGTGACAGCGCCACATCCGCATCGCTGACGCGGCGGCCATCGCGGTAGTCTTCAAAAACCCTGCCGATGCCGGTCATGCCGAAGGCTTCGCATTCGGCAGCGCGCAGCGCCCCCATGCTGGCCGCGCCGATGACTGCAACGCCCTTCGACAGGGCAAACAGGATTTCCTTGTGCCAGACGGCGGCGCAATCGCCATAGAGCCCGTCGATCAGACCGATCACCTGCGCGCCATCGTGCACGGCCGACAAAAGATCGCCGCAGGCCGAAGACCCGCGAAAGACAAGCCCCGCAAAGGAGGAAAGATCAAGGCCATGTATCGAAGGCCCGGCAAACACCACCGTATGGCACGTCACGATTTCAAAAACCCGCTGAGCGTATTCAGGGAAAGCCGGTTGAGGCCCGCATTGCCGGCCGAAAGTCCATCCGCAAGCACTCTTGCGACATGGATGCCGGGTGTGCCGGTATCCAGCGGAAAGACGTAGAGATCGCGAATGCCGACATCAAACAGGTGTCTGGCGAGCCGTCGCCACACCGGGCCCTGCCCGCCACCGGCTGAAAGATCAAGCTTTGGCGGGAACCCGACCCCTTTTCCGGCTGGCGCGACATTGCTGAAACGGGCCGAAAAATCCGGCCGGTAGCGTTCCGGCGACAGATCGTCGCGCGCACCGCTGATATCGGTGAGGCGTGACTGGATCGCTTCCAGAAGGGCGGCAAGGGCGGCCTCCAGCGGGTCAAGCCGGCAAGCAATGCCGGCGGAATGGCGCTGACCGGGGCCATCGTCCGACATCAGCGGCCGCTCGATGCCGGCCAGAATGACCGGCACGCCGGTTGCGCCGGTGAGGTCGAAGAAGCCCACCTGAAGTTTCTGGCTCTCAAGCCGCGCCAGCAGGTCGTCGAGAGGCTGGAACTGACCCGGTGAAACGGACAAGGGCCGCATGCCGAGCGCACGGCTTTCGAACGTGTCGATCAGCACGCAGGCATCATGCTCCACCAGTTCCAGCAGCGCATGCAGGACGACGCGGTCTTCGTCAAAACCGGCCGCCAGCCCGTGCGATGTCATCTGGAAGGCCTGGCGATCCCAGGGAAAATCGGCGCGAAAATCCATGCCGACCAGTTCATAGGGCGCATAGACCGGCCGATTGTCACGCGCGGAAAATCCCTTGACCCAGGCGCGAGCACGGCCTGCATCGAAATGATCATGGGTGATGCGGGCCATGCGCTCCAACGGCATCGGGCAGAGGCCGCGCGCGACAAGTGCCTCGGGCGTGCCCTGCTCGGCAATATGACGCCCGGTCTCTTCAGCCACCGCCCCCTCGATCGCCTCCATCACGGCCGACAGCTTTGCCTGCCGCACGCTCAAGCCCTTGCCCTGCGCCACCGAAAGACCCCGGGAATTGGGCCGCACCGCAAACCATACCGGCACGCCGATCACGTCCAGATCCGTCACATCCCCGACCCGGGTAATCCCGAACCGCCTGAGCAGTTCGGGATCATCCAGAAGCGTGGCGGACAGATCGGGCGCGCCGTTGGCATTCAGTTCGGCAACGGGTGTCCGCTCAGTCGGCACGGATCACGGCGTGGTGTTTGGCGTGTCGGACAGGATGGCGTCGAAGAGGTCGCCAGTGGTCGCACCGCTCGGGCCAACGGCCATCAGCGGGTTTTCGATCGGCAGGCGAATGTCGCGGTTGGTGTCCCACCCGGTATCGACGACAGTGCCGACCAAAGCAAAATCAGCTTCGGAGATGACGGCGCCGCCCGCAATCAAGGCTTCAACACCCTGGATCTGCACCTGATCCAGCGACGTTTCGGCCTGGCCATCCTGGCTTGCCAGCATGCCTTTGGCGGCAGCGGCAATGCGGGCATAGCCATCGACGCCCGGATGGCTTGTTTCATAATCCACGATGGTCTGATGCGAAACCTGCGCCACGCGCAGCGGCTCGGTGCGTAAGAAAATGACGCCGTCGCCCTTTTTACCGATGATATAGAGTTTGGAGCTGGTCATGTGTTCTCCTTAAGGAAGGCCTGCCGTTCGGAAGGCGTGATAAAATCGTTCATTGATTGCGGGATCGCGGTTCGGCGATAACCCGCTGATGTCCCTTGCACTCATGCCCGGGTACATGTCCTGAAGCCGCAAGCCGCACTGGCGTGCCGCCTCAAGATCTCCATTGAGAGCCAGGCTTGCCGTCAGCACCCGCAGGGCTGGCTCGTCATTTTCCATGCGCCGGCACAGCTGAACCGCCTCGCCATAGGCTTCCCGCTTGAACGCAATGCTGGCGCCCGCCCACCAATAGATGTCGGGGGCGATCGGGTTGAGGTCGATGGCCTGCTGGAAGCGGGGCCAGGCGGCGTCCGGCTGGCCGAAATGCGCGAGCGCATCGGCGTGCTGCAGGAGCAGGTCGGCGGAGTTGGGGGCAAGCGCTTCGGCCTCGAAAAAACGCTGGGCGGATGTGTCGAAATCGCGCCGGTAAAGGGCAACGACGGCGCACATCCAGTGACCCATGCCGGAAGCCGGATCGATGTCGAGCGAGGCTTCCGCCTCGGCCTTTGCCCGGTGAAGAAGATGCGGATCGCCGCCGCCCAGCATCAGCCATTCCAGTTGCAGGGTCTGAGCGATGCGGGCGCGCGCCGTTGCCATGCGTCCATCGAGCTCCACGGCCCTGCGAAATTCCGCCCGGGCGCGCCGCAGCGACGGCAGGTCGCACTTGCCGCGCAACAGATGCTGGCCGGCCAGCAGCCGCTGATAGGCATTGGCATCATGGGCGCGAAACGGATCCACCTGCAAACGCTCGATCTGTTCGGCAAGCGCTGCGGCAATCTGTTTCGACAGAAGGCGAAAGGCGGCATGCACCTGCTCGGCATCCAGCGCCACTTCCAGTGCCCAGACCACCTCCGCCGTCTCCTCTTCGATCAGCGATATCGACAGGCGCGTCGGCTCGATAAGGGTGGAACGGACGCGGTAATCGGCGCGCAGGGATTGGTAGAGCCTACCCGAGGCATCCTCGGCAGAAGCAAAGCTGCTGTGCGGCGCAAGCACGGTAAATGTACGATAGCGCACCAGACTGTTTGCGACATCCTCGACAAAGGCATGGGCGATGGGAAAGGAGGCGGTGCCGGCCTGCAGTGTGACCGGCGGCAGGAAAGCCACGCGGGGCTTGCGCACCGCCTTTTCCGGCGCGGCTGCCGGTTTTTCCTCGGCGGCCGGTGCGGCATAGCTTCGGTTTCGCCGCTGCAGCGCAAGCGTTGCCGGTTCCGGGTTTCGCCCTTCCAGCTGCAATTGCCGGGTGAGCATCTGAAAGATCCGGTCGCTCGCGGCAATGTCGCCGGCGCGCGCATAGGCCGCCATCAGGGCGCGAAACGTCTCCTCCCGCTCCGGCTCCAGTCTCAGCGCGACATCGGCAAGGGCCGCAATAGCCGTGGTCTTCGCCCCCCCGAAGCGGGTGAGATCTTCGAGCGCCGAGCCCAGGGCGGAAAAGAACAGGTCCTTCAGCCGCTGTCGCTCCGAGACCAGCCAGAGGTAAAATTGCTCCTGGTTCTCCTCAAGCCCGGCCAGCAGTTCGCCATCCACGCTGCAGAGCGCCTGCAGGCGCAAGCCGACATCCTCCGATCTCAGCGCCGAGAGGAAGAAGGCCAGATCGGATTTTTGCGCCAGCACGCCGGCGCTGAGCCCCGTCGGCGTGCCGGTGACGAACGCCCCGTCCGCCGTTGCCAGCGGCTGCAGCCGCGACAGCAGTTGCCGCAGATTTCCAAGCGCCCGCTTCTGATCCGCCTCTTCCCACAAGAGGGCCGCCGCTGCCTGCCGGGTCAGAAAGAAGCCGGGAGAAAGCAGAAGCGCTGCAACCAGGACAAACCCCTTTGCGGGAAAAAATGCCTGCCCCTCGGTCTCGCAGCGCGGCGTCCCGAACAGCCGGATGAATGGTTTGCCTTCGTCGCCGTTCAAGAACCCACCCCTCGTGGTTGCCGACATTTCGCCACTCCCGCGACATCGAACGAGATAATGCCCCGTATTTGACGCCGGTGTGACGCCGTTTGTCGCATGATTCTCCCGAAGTTAAATAGCAGGGGAGCCCGCCCGGACATCATTCTTCCGGTCAAATAGAAACGATGCACCGCATGACATTCAATTCTTCTTATGTACAATTTTCTTCTTACACTGAACCCTACCAGCGCGCCGATGATGTCGGCTTCGCCATTACCGAGTTCATGTGGTTCAAAGGCTATCCATTCTACGCAATCGGTGCGCTGACTGAAGCAAAGGTTGCTTATGCGAGACTTGCGCAAGGGGCATTCGAGGAGACGGACCAGGATAATGTCGATCTCGTCTTCCGCATGAGCCAAACCGGCGGTGGTTATTTCTTCGAACTGGTGCTGCGGTCGGACAAGGGCACCGCCTATGGGGGCTGGCTCTGGGGTGAAAACCTGGAGGTGACGGACGAATTCATCAACGGCTACCGGGTGCTTGCCACAACCCATGCCGCCGGCAGGACCCATTTCGCCTATAGCCGCCGGCGGCGCGGATACCAGTGCATCGGCCGCCCGCCCGTCGACAAGGCATCGCTGGTCATGCCGCGCAGGACACGTGGATTCGATGCCGACGCATGATCAGGACCGATGAGAACAAGAATTACATCCTCCGGTTGACAAATAACATAAATCAACTTTAAGTAATCGCATCGGTAGCGACTTCTCCCTAGAGACGAAATGCACCGGTAATCATCCACGGCCCGCATCGAACGGGCCGTCAATCATGTCATGCCTTGCCCCCTCTGCCGGCCTTATCCGCCAGCGGCATTGGGAGCCCGTGTCTATCGCCAACGCCATTCGAGCAGACAACTCGATGCGGCCTGGCGTTCGCTTTTACCAATAGCCAGCAGACTGCGTTTCCAGCGATTTTTTTGCGCGCGAAATGCAGAACACCTTGTTCCGCTTTACGATTTTTCACCATGCCTCGGAGGAAAACTGGGATGAGATCTTCATGGACACGCCGTACACTTTTGCGCAGCATGACGGCCCTTGCGGGCAGTCTGTTTGCGCCGCCGCTTCTCTCCGGCCTTGGCCAGGCGCAGGCCGCCTATAGGACAACCCGTCCGGATCTTCCCGCAGACTTCGGTCGCGGAAGGAGCGTCGCCATTGTCGGCGCTGGGGTAGCCGGGCTCACATCGGCCCTCAGGCTGGCCAATGCCGGCTTCAAGGTCGTGGTGTTTGAGGCAGACAGCCGCTATGGCGGGCGCAGCCTGACCGCCCGTCCGTCCAACGAAGCCTACCGCAAATGGTGGTTCAAGAAATATCCCGGAACCGATCAGTTTCCGGCCATGTATGCGGATCGTTACCAGGAGGTGGCGACAAGCCCTGCCCCAGATCTTCAGATCTGCGAATTCATGGATGATGACTGGAAGCCCGAGTCAGGGCGCGATCCGGTGGAACTGTTTCTGAATGCCGGGCCAGGGCGCATCCCGTCCAACCACGTCAATCTCATCGCGCTCTGCCAGGAGATCGGCGTGGCGCTCGAGCCCTATTTCTTCCAGTCCATGTCCAACCTCATTCAAAGCCAGACTTTTGACAACGGCAAGCCCATCAGCTTTGCCCAGGTGACCTACAGTCTCTATGCCGAAATGGCGCAGATGATGTACCAGGTGGCCCGCGAGGGGATCAAACTGAAGGGCAACCCAGGCGCCGAAGAAACGAAAGCGCTGGAGAACCTCTACCAGTTGTTCGGCAACCTTAGCAGCAGCGGCGACATCCAGCCGAATTCGCGGCTCGGATACACGCATCTGCCAGGCGGTTGGCGCGATAGCGGCACGCTGCGTGACAGCGTCCCCCTCGACAAGATCCTGTCCTCCGGCTTCATCGGCGATGCCGACGCCAATCCGGAACTGTCGCCGGGATCGTTTCTGTTCAACGGCTTCAACATCGACTGGCAGCCGTCGCTGATGCAGCCGATCGGGGGCATGGACCGAATCTGGCAGCAATTGCTGCTGCAGGATGTGCCGAAAACGGCGATCTGGAACGAAAGCCTGCAGCCGGTCGCCGGCGCCGGCGCCAAGGTTGGCAACCTCGTTCTCCTGAATACGGCCGTCACCGGCATTGCGCCCAGCAGCAGCGGCGTCAGCCTGCGCGTCAACCCTTCCAATGCCACGGGAGAGACGGGCGTCCAGCAACACGAATTCGACTTCTGCATCTCCACGACCGCCCCCTCCCTTCTCAACCGCATCCTGGTGAAGGAAGGCCTGCCGCGGGCCTTCATCAACGGGCTGGACGCATTTTCGGTCCAGGGGGAATGGGGCGATGACGATCCCACACCCAATCTGTGGACACCGGCGATCAAGGTTGGATGGCAGGGCAAGAGCCGCTTCTGGGAAACCGAAGATGAGATCTATGGCGGCATTTCCTGGACCACCGACATCATCGGCCAGATCTGGTACCCGTCGGAGGATTTCACCGCCCATACCGGCATCCTGACCGGCGCCTACAATCGCGGTACGCCGGCTGTCACCTATGCGCGCCAGGGCAATGTGGAGCGTATCGCCACGGCGCGGCACGGCCTCGGGCTTCTCCATCCGGAGGCAAAGGAGGAGGTTTACCGGGGCCTGTCGATCGCTTGGCAATATATGCCGAACCAGGTCGGCGGCTGGGCGTCCGATACGGCAAGCACGTCGCCGAACGTCTATCGGGAGATCACGACATTCGACCCGTCGGGCCGCTTCTTCTGCGCCGGCGACACTTGGAGCTACTGGCCCGGATGGCAGGAAGGCGCCGTTGCATCGGCCTATTGCGCGATCGCCGCGATCGCGCACAGCATTGAGCCGCTCAACTGCCTCGACTGCGGATGCTTTTCAGGCATGAAGGGCTGAAGGATCATGCAGATGTGACCGGGCACCGCGCATCAAAAGCCAGGTCCAAAAACAAAAAGCCTGCCGCGGGAGGAGGTGCGGCAGGCTTTTCGAAAAGAACTGAACGGCGCTGGGAGGAGGAGTGCCGCCACTCTGCAGACGCCCCTTGGGAGGAGGAGTGGGCCGTCTGACACACGAAGCTCTGCGGGAGGAGGAGCATTGCTTCGATGAGGATGATCATACGCCAGATCGGCGGATTTGATAGGCATTATGTTGCAGTGCAGCTATGCAAAAATCGGGATGCTCCAGAACCCATATCCAGCATCGTGACTGCGGCCCAAACGCAAAAACGCCCGCGTCGAGAGCGGGCGTCTGCAAGACAGAACTGGCGCGAAAGGCTTAGAAGCCGACAGAGGCCCGCGCCACATCGCGGATTTCACCGCGGGCAATGCCCAGGTCGTTCAGTTCGCGGTTGGACATGCGGCCAAGTTCCGTGACCGTCTGACGATACTTGCGCCAATTGTTGAGAGAGCGTGCTACGTTCATGATGCTCCCCTTTCCTGAGGTTCGTTTGACGTCAGCAACCGTGCTTGGCTCCGGCGTCGTTTGATGTCGCTAATATAGACTCGGGGGCGGCCAGCGAACAGTCGCAATGCGTCAGGCCACCTATGCAGCGAATGCAAGGCGTCCTCGACCCCTCCCCGCCAAATGCCTTTGGCTGCATCATCCGCAGGCAATTTTCGATTGACAGGAATGCGGCTATAGGATGACCGGCGGCTGCAGGCGCGTTGTGCAGAAAGACGAGGCGCGCCGCCGATGGGCGTCAAGCGTCACCGGGCAGACAGCCAAACCTTCGCGCAAGCCGTGTCGGAGGCCGGCTATTCGGCCGCGGGCTGGCCAAGGGCGGCAATCTGCTCGCCCGGATGATGATCGTCTCTTCCCATCTCCTCTGCGAGGCGCCTCTGCCGGGCAGAGTGAAACTGGCGCTTCTGCTGATACATGGCCGCATCGGCCCGCCGCACCACGGCTTCGATCTTTTCACCCTGCTCGCTGGTGGCGATACCGAGCGCGATGCTGAGCGGTGCGTTCGAGTAGAACTGGTTGTTGATCTTCAACAGCTCCTGAATCGTGTCAGCCATGGCCGCCGCTGCGGCCCGGTCGGCACCCGGCATCAGGATGGCAAATTCGTCGCCACCAATGCGGGCGACGTGGTTCGGCCGCGTCACGGCACCGTTCAGCACTTCGCCGATCCGTCGCAGCAGGGCATCGCCCGCATCGTGGCCCAGCGTGTCATTGGTGTCCTTCAACCCGTTGAGGTCAATCACGAGGATAGAGACCGGCCTCAGCGGCTTGCGCTCCATGCGGTTCATTTCATCGACATAGAAGGCGCGATTATGCAGTTTGGTCAGCACATCGTGCTTGCCGAGATATTCGAGATAGGCTTCCGCCTTCTTGCGCGCCGTGATGTCGGTGAGCGCCACCTGCACCAGCGACCAGTCGTCTTCGTGGCCCGGAAGCACGGAAAACTGCATCAGGACATAGCGCTCGGACCCGTCGAGCGCATAATTGACCACCTCGCGCTGGTGGAAGAGATTGTTGTTCCACAGCTCCACCAGCTGTTCGCGAAAATGCTTTTCCATCTCATCGCGGAAAATATCGCCGAGCCGCTGCAACAGCGTCTGGCGGTCGGGCGCACAGAACAGATCGAGCGTCGACTGATTGACCGTGATGACGCGGATCTCGCTCATGCACTGGCGCACGAACTCCGGATGCACGTCGGTGAACACGCGAAAATCGGCAATGCCCTGCGCGCGCACATCCTCAAGCATGGTGCGGATACGGCTGAAATCCTCGACCCACAGCGACACCGGCGAGTGTTCGAAGATCCCTTCGGCATATTGACGGTTCGACAGTTCACGGCGGCGGGCATCCTCGCGCTCCGTCACGTCTTCCGTCGTCAGCAGAAGCCGGTCGAGCGTTTGCTCATGGCCCGGCAAGACGGCACCGCGCAGCTGTATATCCAGACGCCGGCCCGACAGCGTGTAATTGACCGCACTGCCGAAAAACTCCTTATGCCCATCGAACAGAGCGGAAAGCTCGTTGATGTGGCTTTCCAGCATGTCGTCCCGGAAGACGCGGTCGATATTAGCAACCAGATGCGCCTGGCTTTCGGCCCCGAAGAGCTCGAGCGTCTTTCGATTGACCTCCAGCACGCGGATCTTGGAGGCGCAGAGCGCCACGCGCGACAGATCCGCCCGCAGGAAACGGCGGATGTCGGTCACCCCCTCGCGACGCCAGACGTCGAATTGAGCGGCAACGCCGCTGAAATCCTCGATCCACATGGCAATAGGCGCGAGATCGAAAACATCGGCACCGCTATTGTTGTCCATCATGCGCCCTCGCATAGCCTCTTGCGGCCAGTCCATAGAACGAATCCACCCCGCGGTCATTCAAATCTGGAATAGAATGAGACACCTGTCGAACTTTTTTAGCAGGTCCTTGACTTCGGCCAAGGATGCGCCGGCGTCTGATGTCCTGTGATCAGGATCCGGACGCAGCGGCGCGCGCGTCGAGCTGTTGCCCGATCAGGGCAGCGGTGGTCTCTGCCCCGTCCATCAGGATCGAAATCTGCGGCCGCGCCGGACGCTGCCGCACCCTGCCGATGGCTGCAGCCAGTGTCTCGCCGCTCAGCTGCTGCTCACCAACCACTTCGGCAAAGCCGAGGCTTGCCAGCTTTTCGGCGCGCATCGTCTGTTCGGTCTCGCCGCCCGATGCGAAGGGCACCAGCACGCATCCGCATGTGGCCAAGAGAAGATCGCAGACAGTATTGTAGCCGGCCTGCGAGATCGACAGTTCGGCATTCATGAGGAGGCTCGGAAAGTCGGTGCGAAAGCGCACCAGCGCAACATTCTTGTCCGCCCGCGCCGAGAGGCGGTCAAACGCTTCGGCCGGCATGTTGGGCCCGGCAATCAGGCACCAGCTGCGGTCGTCGCTGAGGATATCGCGGGCATCGAGCGCTGCCTCGACAAGGGCGGCTCCCACCGCGCCACCGCCTGCAGACACGACGACGTCGAACCGATCCGGTGACGGCACCGGCGTCTGAGGTGCCACAAGCCCGGTGTAATGCACCTTGCCGGCAATGTCTCCGGCGAGCGGAAACGTGTCTTCCAGCCGCACGAATTGCGGATCGCCATGGATCAGCACACCGTCGAAATAATTCGTGACAAGATCGGCGGTTTCCCGGTCGCGGCCCGGCTTGCGGTTTTCCTGCAGGATATCGCGCACCGAACTGTAGAGAAGCGGGCGCGGGGATGCCTGCCGGATGGCCTCCAGAAGGGGCAGAAGCTCGAACCGCATCTGGCGGCGGCCGAAGGGAAAGGCTTCGATCAGCACCGCATCGGGGGCTGCCGCCTGGAAGGCTTCGCTGAGGAGTGCTGCCCGGCGCGCCTCGAACCGCTCATCGACACGGCGGCCATCGGCGTCGATCAGGCCCGAAAAACCGGTGCTGGAGGAAAGCACGGCCGGCAGTTGCACATGCCGCACGTTCGGACCAGGAAACCCTTCGATGGAATTGCCGCCGGTCACCAGCGTCACCTCCATGCCGGCGGCATGGAGCGCTGCGGCGATGCGGCTTGCCCGCACGAGATGGCCAATGCCGAGCAGATGCTGGACGTAGAAGAAAATCCGCTTCGGTGCCTTCACCGTCTCGCTATCCGTTTCCGTCACGTCACACACTCCTTGTCCAGCTTGCTGCAAACAGCCGCTCCAGATCGCGGATGCTGTTGTGGTGGTCAAACTGCGTGCGCACCTTCTGCTCGGCCTTTTGCGCCAAGCTCGCGCGCAGCAGCGGATCGCCGATCATCCGCGCAAGCGCTCCAGCAAGCGCGTCGGGGGCATCGGGTGCAACCAGCAGGCTGTTTTGCGCATCCTCGAAGAGTTCGGTAATACCCGAAACGGTCGTCGATACAACCGCCAACCCTTGGCTTGCGGCCTCCACCATCACATTGGGCAGACCGTCGCGATCACCATCGGCGGTAATCCGGCAGGCGAGCGTAAAGAGATCGCTGTCGCGGTAATGCTGAAGCACCTCGCGCTGGTCGAGCGCGCCCTTCCAGGTGATGCGGCCGGCAATGCCAAGCTCCTCGGCGAGCGGTTTCAGCCGCGAAAGCTCGTCACCACCGCCGATATGGGTAAGATGCCAAGCAAGATCCGATGGCAGTTTTGCGAGCGCCTGCAACAGCACGTCATAGCCTTTTTTCGGCACGGCGCGGCCGACGCTCAGCAGCCGGACCGGGTCTTGCGGATCAGACCCATCTCGTGCTGGCCGCTCACCGCCAAAATGCGGAAAGCGGTCGAGATCAAGACCGTGATAGCTCAGATGAACATTGTTTCGCCCCCGCGATAGCCTGGTCAGCTGATCAAAGCCGACGCGGGTGCAGGTGACGGCCCAATCGGCATCGGCGAGTTTTTCCTCAAGGTCCCAGTCAGGCGAGGTCCAGATATCCTTGGCATGCGCCGAAACCGTCCAGGGAATGCCTGAGATCATGCTGGCATAGCGCGCCACGGAGGCAGGCGTGTGGATGAAATGCACATGCAGCCATCCGGCATCCGCCGGCCATTCCGCCACCAGCACGGCGGCCTGACCGAAGCGGCGAAATCGGTTGCGTGACACATCGCGGCGAAGATCCTTGAGGAAGGATCGCAACGCCGTGGAAAAGCCCGGGAGGCGCGCGACCGCCGCCAGCGCCTTCAGCACCCGAAGCGGTTCCTCGTGCAGGTATTCCGGCAGATACCAGACCCTGGCGCGGATCTCGTCATGCACCGGATGCCGCTTCTTGTCGGTCGGGCGGCGCATGGCCACCAGTTCGAGCTCGAAACCTGCCCGTTCCAGCCCCAGCAATTCCTGCGCGATGAAGGTTTCGGACAGGCGAGGATAGCCCTTCAGCAGGACCAGAATCTTCTTCATGCGAATTCAGCCCTGCGCGAGCGACAGATGGTACGAACCCTTGCGCTTGAACCAGTTGGCGACGATGCGCGAAATGGTGGGGAGACCTTCCATATGCATGCCGGGCGCACTCACCGACGGCGGATCGCGCTGCAACACATCCTTGATGGCTGCGGCAAACCTCACGGGATCGACGGACTCCTCACCCGATACCATGCTGACAAGGCCAAGCTCGCTTGCCCGCGTCGCACGGATCAGTTGCTCCTCGCGCGGCTGCGTGCGCGGAACGATGAGAGCCGGCTTGTCGAAGGAGAGGATTTCGCAATAGGTGTTGTAGCCGCCCATGGCCACGACCGCCTTTGCGCCGGCAATGCGATCTTCCATGCGGTTGTCGAACTCGATGATCTCCAGAAGCGGGTTGTTCTCGCAGGCATCCTTGAAGTGGCTGCGCTGTTCGCCGGACATGTAGGGGCCGAGCACGATCACCGCCTTGTGGGTCAGCGTCGGATCTGCCTCGTAGGCGGCAATCACGTCACGCACCAGATCGGCGCCATCGCCACCGCCGCCTGTCGTCACCAGCAGGTAATCCTCGCGGCCGGCCTGCGAGGTACTGGGCTCCAGCGAAGCCTTGCGCTGCAGGAAGCCGACGAAATTCATCTTGGAGCGCACCGAGTGCGGAATATCGATGCCGGTCAGCGGATCATAGAAATCCGGAGGCCCATAGACCCAGACATCGTCATAGAGATTGCCGATCTTGCGCAGGACATCGTTGCGCTTCCATTCCGCCTCCAGGAGGTGCGGCGCATCCATGACGTCACGCAGACCCAGCACCAGCGTCGTGCCGCGGGTCTTGAGGTAGGCAAGCGTATCCTCCACCTCGTTGCGCAGGCCAAGCGGCTCCTTGTCGATAATGAAGATGTCAGGCTCGAAGGTCTCTGCCGTATGGCGGATGATCGACTGGCGCATTTTCATGGTCTCGTGCAAATCGATATGCCGGTCCATGGACGTATATTCGCCGTTGCGCAGCTTGATGACGCTGGGGATTTTGACGAAATCCACGCGGGCGCGATAGTCGAAGGCCCCGGCGATGGTGGCGCCGGAGATAATGAGCACGTTGAGGCCGCGGTAATCCTCGACCAGCGAATGGGCAATCGTGCGGCAGCGTCTCAAATGGCCAAGCCCGAATGTATCGTGGCTGTACATCAGGATACGAGCGTTCCCAAGGCGTCTTGGCATGCTCAGTCTACTCCATCGAGTTCAGGTGCCGGACAACGCCTCCCCGCGCAATCCGTTTGGTTCTCATTTATATGGGTCTGCAGCATCCCTAAGGCCATCGCCCAGGAAATTGAAGGCAAGGATCACGAAAATGACCGGCAGGACCGGAAAAAGCAGCCAGGGATACAGTGCCAGAACACTCACCGTTCGCGCTTCCGTGAGCAGAACGCCCCAGCTGGTAATGGGGGGACGCAGCCCGAGGCCCAAGAAGCTCAGGGTCGTTTCCCCAAGGATCATGCTGGGGATGGTGAGCGTGGCGCTGGCGATCAGATGCGACAGAAAGCCGGGGATGAGGTGACGCCCGATGATGCGGGTGCTCCCCGCCCCCATCATCTGCGCCGCCAGCACATAATCCTCTTCCCGGAGCGCCAGAAGCTTGGAGCGCACCGCGCGGGCAAGTCCCGTCCAGTCGAGCAGGCCGAGGATGAAGGTGATGCCGAGATAGACAAGAAGCGGGCTCCAGTCGACCGGCAGGATGGCGGCAAGTGCCAGCCAGAGCGGAATGCTCGGGATGGATTGCAGCACCTCGATCACCCGCTGCACGACGAGATCGAACCAGCCGCCCCAGTAGCCGGCGAGCCCGCCGATCACAATGCCGAGAACGAAACTGGTCATGACGCCGAGAAGACCGATGGTGAGCGAAATGCGCGCGCCGTAAAGGATACGCGACAGGATATCGCGACCGAGCCTGTCGGTGCCCAGCCAGAAGAACTGGCTGTTTTCCGGCGGGCAGACCAGATGCAGGTCGGCATCCACCAGCCCCCAGAACTTGTAGGGTTCGCCATGGCAGAAGAAGCGCAGCGGCTGGATATCCGTCTTGTCGGGCGTATAGACCCGCTGCAGCGTCTGCATGTCGAGCCGCATGGTCTGGCCATAGACGAAGGGGCCGACAAAGCTGCCCTCATGGAAGAGGTGCACCGATTGCGGCGGCGCATAGATGAATTCGACATTGCGGGTGTGCACCTTGTAGGGCGCCAGGAATTCCACGATCACGATCATCAGATAGGCGAGAAGAAGCGCGATGCCCGAAATGAGGGCCAGCCGGTGGCGACGAAAGCGCCACCACATCAGCTTCAACTGCGAGGCCTGGTCGGCGGGCATGGTCCCGGCGGCGGCATCGTCGGCATAAGGGTCGAACGGCGTATCGCGCACGTAATGCGGCAGGATGTCGGAAGGGGTATCGGTGCGCGATGTCATTTCGTGGCTCCTCCGCGCAGGCGGATCCGTGGATCGAGAATGGCAAGCGCGATGTCGGAGATCAGCACGCCGATCACGGTGAGGAAGGCGAGGAACATCAGGAACGACCCCGCCAGATACATGTCCTGGCTCTGCAGCGCGCGGATGAGCATCGGCCCGGTGGTTTCGAGCGACAGAACGACCGCGGTGATTTCAGCGCCGGAAATAACCGCCGGCAGCACCGAACCGATATCCGAGATGAAGAAGTTGAGTGACATGCGCAGCGGATACTTGATCAGCACCTTGAACGGATGCAGGCCTTTGGCCCGCGCCGTCATCACATATTGCTTGTGCAACTCGTCGAGCAGGTTGGCGCGCACGCGGCGCACCATGCCGGCGGTTCCAGCCGTGCCGATGATGATAACCGGGATCCAGATGTGCTCGAGGATCGATGTGAACTTGTCCCAGCTCATCGGTTCGGAGAGATATTTCTGGTCCATCAGGTGCCCGATGGATGTGCCGAACCAGATATTGGCAAGATACATCAACACCAGCGCCAGCACGAAATTGGGCACCGCAAGACCGATCAGGCCAAGCAGAGTCAGGCCGTAATCGCCCCAGCTATACTGGTGGGTGGCCGAGTAGATGCCGATGGGGAAGGCCAGGAGCCAGGTGAGGATGATGGTGACGGTGGAGACCAGAACCGTCAGCCACAACCGGTCGCCCACCACGTCGGTCACCGGCATGCGGTATTCGAAGGAATAGCCGAAATCACCGGTCAGCATGCCGCCCACCCAGTGCACATAGCGGATCGGCAGCGGCTGATCGAAGCCATAGCGAGCGCGCAGCGCCTCGATTTCCTGCATGTCGGCCTTTTCGCCGATCGCCTTCAGCTCCTCGACATAGCTTTCGAAATAGTCGCCCGGCGGCAGCTCGATGATGGTGAAGATCAGCATGGAGATCAGCACCAGCGTCGGGATCATCACCATAAAGCGCCAGAGGATGTAGCGGATCATCTCACGCATCTTGATCGTACCAGAATGTGTCGGGTCTGTAGACGCCGAGATAGGACATGGGATCGAAGCCGTAGAGCCCGTCGCGCGGCATATTGCGCAGCCGCGTGGAATGCACCACCGGCTGCAGCGTGGCGTTGACGGTCCCGATGGTGAACACCTGGTCGGCGCAGAGCGCCAGCATCTCGTGCCAGACGGCGGCCCGCTCTTCCTCGGTCTCCGAATGACGCCATTTGTCCAGAAGCTCGTTGAGGCGGATTGCTTCCGGCATGTCGGGCGCCTGCCCGTCGCTGCCGCCCGAATAGGAGAAGAGACCCCAGAGCGGCCATTGCATCTGGTCGTCGCTGGTCGGCGCCAGATCCTTCGGCGACATGTCGGCAGTTGGCACGCCGTTGTCGAGGCCGGCGGAAATGGTCATCACCGTATCACCGCCCTTGACGCGGCGGCGCAAGAGCTCGCGCTGCGAGGTGCGCACGAAGATCTTGATGCCGATCTCCAGCCAATGGTCGTGGATAAGCTCGAGAATATCCGTATCGACGCTGTGCTCGCCGGTCGTTTCAACGATCAGCTTGGCGTAGCGGCCATCCGGCAGCAGGCGAAGCCCGTCGTGGCGACGGCCCGTAAGGCCCACCTCGTCCAGCAGGCGATTGGCCTGATCCGGATCGTATTTTGCCCAGGCATCGCGATACTGCGGCTTGAACAGCGGGCTCTCCGGCAAAACCGTATTGGCGCTTTCCTTGGCAAGACCGAAGAACACCGCCATGTTGATCTCGTGCCGGTTGACGGCAAGCGACAGCGCCCGGCGCACCCGAACGTCGCGCAACAGCGCGTTCCACACCGGATCCTTGCAATTGAGGTTCGGCATCAGCGCGGCGCGCGACCCCTGGATGCGCTTCCAGAGATCCACCGTGATCGGATAGCGCTGCTCGGCATTCTTGAGGAAGGTATAGTCGGCGAAATCGAGGTTGGTGAACTGCAGGTCGCTTTCACCGGTCCCGGTCTTTGCGGCAATCAGGTCCGGCGAGCTGATGTCGAAGAAGACGCGGTCGATATAGGGCAGTTGCTGCCCCTTTTCGTCCACCCGGTGATAGTAGGGATTGCGCTCGAAAACGAAACGTCCGGCCGGCGGCGGGGTGATATTGCGCCAGGCATCGAGCGAGGGAAGGTCCGGATTTTCCGGACGCACCGTGCGCGACAGCTTCTGGTGCAGGGCCACCCAGTCCTCCACCCGGTTCTTGGCGATGTGGCCCTTGAGCTTTTCCGCCGTCTGATAGGTCGGATGGAATTCCTTCAGATAAGCGGCCGGCATCATCAGGCGCAGCGGCGACGGCGAGGCGATGTCGGTGAGGAAATCGGGATTAGGCTCATCCCAGCTGTAGCGTACGGTCAGCGCATCCAGGACCTCGAAGCGCGGCGCCTTGCCGTTGATCTTCAGGCTGGACGGAATGCCGCCGCGATAAAGCTCCTTGTTGAGGAACATGTCCTCCCAGACATAGCGAAAATCCTCGGACGTAAACAGGCTGCCGTCCGACCAGCGGTGGCCTTCGCGCAGCTTGAAGGTGAAGATGCGTTCGCGCTCCACATGGAAGCTTTCCAGAAGATCCGGCTCCATCGCGAACTTCTCGTTATAGCCGATCAGCCGCGCATAGGAGATGATGGGCATGTAGCGGATGTCGCGCTGACCGCCGATCAGGATGCGCAAGGTGCCGCCCGGCCTGCCGATGGCCTTGCCTTCACCGGCGACTGTGATCACGCGGGGGTTCTTCGGCAGGCGTTCGGCAAGAGACGGCAGTGCTGCGGTCGCGGCGTCTTCTGCGGGCGTGGAGGCGGCGAACGCTGCGCCGAGCATGGAATGCGGCAGAAGCGTGCCGCCCAGAAGCGCCATTGCCTGTCTGCGTGTGATCATGCCCGCAACTCCCGCGCATCGACATCCCGGCGGGCCAGCACGAAATGGCCGTCACCCAGATCGGCATGGGTGAGGTCGTCGCCCTCGTCCTCGCTGACGAACTGGCGGGCCCACAGCTTGCGGGCGGCAGCGCTTGGCTGGCCAATGGCCTCGAAATCCAGCGGATGGTCGAGGTTTGGCATCGGAACCGCCGCCAAAAGCTTCTTGGTATAGGGGTGCACGGGGTGGCGCATGATGACGTCGCAGGGGGCGATTTCGACGATCCGTCCGGCATACATCACGGCCACGCGGTCTGCCATGTAGTTCACCACGGCCAGATTGTGCGAGATGAACAGGTAGGTGAGGCCAAGGTCGCGCTTCAGGTCCTTCATCAGGTTGAGGATCTGGGCCTGGATGGACACATCGAGCGCCGAGACCGGCTCGTCGCAGATGAGAAGATCAGGCCCCAGCGCAAGCGCGCGGGCGATGCCGATGCGCTGGCGCTGACCGCCGGAAAAACTGTGCGGATAACGGCTGATCGAATTCTCCGGCAGGCCGATGGCGTTGACGAGGCGAAGCGTTGCATCGAGCCGCGCCTGCGCATTGCCGCGCCTGTGGATTTCAAGCGGCTCGCTGATGATGTTACGCACCGTCATGCGGGGCGAAAGAGACGAGACCGGATCCTGGAACACCATCTGGATGCGGGTGCGCAGGATATCGAGTTCATCCCCTTGCGCCTTCAGCACATCGATCGGCTTGCCTTCGCCGCTGAAGACGATCTGGCCGGCGTCCGGCGCCACGCCGCGCATCAGGATCTTGCTGAGCGTGGTCTTACCGCAGCCGCTTTCGCCGACGAGGCCGAGGGTCTCGCCGCGGCGGATCTCGAAGGAGACATCGTTGACGGCAAGGGTCGGCGGTGGCGGTCGCATGCCAAAGCCGCCGCCGCGCTTGGAGGAAAAGGATTTCGAGACCCCGCGCACGCTGAGCAGCACGTCCGGCAGGGCAGCCGTGCCGCGGGCCTTCTTGTCGATCAGCCCCTCGGCATGCACCTTGATCTCGCGCAGCGGCTTTAGCCGCTTGTCGCGCGGCAGATCGAAATCGGGCACGGCCGCCATCAGGCCCTTGGTGTAGGGATGTTGCGCATGGCGGAAGATCGCCTCGACGGGACCGGATTCCATCACCTCGCCGCGATAGACCACCACCACCTCGTCGGCCATGCTGGCGACGACCCCGAGATCATGGGTAATCAGGAGCATGGCCATGCCGAGCTTCGACTGCAGATCACGCAAAAGCTTCAGGATCTGCGCCTGGATGGTGACGTCAAGCGCCGTTGTCGGCTCGTCAGCGATCAGGAGCGACGGCTTGCAGATCAGCGCCATGGCAATCATCGCACGCTGGCGCATGCCGCCCGACAGCTCGAACGGATACATTTCGAAGGCCCGGGCCGGATCGGCAAAGCCGACCAGCCCCAGCATTTCACGACAGCGTTCCAGCCGTTCCGATGGCGACAGGACGGTGTGGACGCGCAGCACTTCCTCGATCTGGTTGCCGACGGTGTGCATGGGCGAGAACGAGGTCATCGGCTCCTGGAAGATCATCCCGATGCGATTGCCGCGGATCGCCCGGATCTGGCGCCCGTCATGCGGCAGCGACAGGAGATCGTGAGTCTCGCCCGTATCAGGGTCGTGAAACAGCACACGGCCCGAAATGCGCGCCGTCGCCGCCTCGATGCCCATCACCGAACGGCCAAGGACCGATTTTCCTGACCCTGACTCCCCCACCAGTGCGGTGACCTTGCCCGGACGAATCCGCATGGAGATGGTCTTGACGGCATCGATGCTACCACCCCACATGGGGAAGGAGACAGACAGACCATCGATGTGGAGCAGATCTGCACGGTCAGTCATGCACTATGATTCCCGGAAGCCTTGTGGCGCAATTGCCAAAGGCGCGTTCCCATTGTTGTTTTCATCAACCGTATCTCAGCATATTGCCTGTGTCCATGTTCAACACCGACAACATCGTAACCTTGTCTGGCCTGTGGATCTGCCGCAAAAACCGTTTCGGGAAGATGACAGTTCCCGAATAAATCGGGGAAAGGCTTGAACGTTTCTGCCGAATTATACCAAGTGTCGATGATAGAGTCCTATAGGACAGGCTTATCGAGTTTTCTGGCTCGGAGAGGTTTGCAGAGCGATGCTTTCGCATCCGTCAAGAACCTCGACAACGCCAGAAAGCTCGATAAGCCTGCCGACGGTGGGTCACGACCGGTCCCTGCCGTCGTTGCGGCGCTTGCCCGATGCGACAGCATCGCGCTGCGCACCGCGCCTAGCCAGAAACCGGTCGTGACCCATCCTATAGGTTCCTATCACCGACACTTGGTATAAGGCCAACCGTTGCCGGCCGGTCTCCGATTGATCATGAAACAGGTGAAAATGTCCAAGAGCGATATGACCATGAGCCCGCGCGCGGACGTGAAGGCGGTGCGCGCCCTGATCGAGAGCGGTGCGCATGAGGAGGCACGGCTGCGGCTCGAGGCGCTTTCACACGACGAAGCGGTCATGAGCGACCCCGCTCTCGGCTCCAAAACAGTGCTCGGCTATCCGCGAAAGCTGCATGCAGCCTGGCTGAAGCTTGCCAAGGCAGAAGGCAGAGTGGTGGAACGGCTGGGTCTGCAGCATACGCTGGTGCCGCCGCCCGCGCTGCTCTCCCCCCTCACCCGGTTCGAGGGCGAAGAGAGGCGCCGGATGAACGCTCTCAACCGTGAGCCCGTGCCGCGCGTGCTGCACCAGATCTGGCTGGGCAAGCTTGGTCTTCCTCCCGCTGTCGAGGCCTGGCGCACCCATGCGGAGAAAAACGGCCTTGAATACCGCCTCTGGCGGGAGAGCGATCTTCAGGTGCTCGGCGTCGAAAGCCACCCGGCCTTTGAGCGCATGATGGCGGAAGGCGACTTTCCGGGCGCCGTCGATATCGCCCGCTATTTCGTGCTGCTGGCCGAAGGCGGCATCTATCTGGATTGCGACTGGTATCCGGCCCGCGACGATCTGAGCTTTGCTGATATCCTGCCGCTGACGGGGCTTTCGGCGCTTGCCGAAGACACGCCGCGCGAGACGGGCATGGGCAGCCTGCTGCTCACCAATTCCTTCATTGCAACACCGGCCGGCCACCAGGTCTTCAAGCGTCTCCTCGACATTCTGCCAGAGGTCACGCAGCTCTTGCCCGAAGGACCGGCCTGGTGGTCGACCGGACCGCTGGTGATGACGCTTCTCTTTCGCGGAACGACATTTTCCGTGCCGGATTCAGGCTTTGTCGCCGCCAATCTTGCCCGTCGTGCCCCCCTCTCGGAGGTGGAGGACGCAAGGCGGCAAGCACTGGCGCAGGATGGCGGCCTGCTGATCGGCTGGAAATCCTGGTGATCGTCAAGCGCTGAGGATCTCGGCAGAATGCCGCCAGCGGCAGGCCGGATGGCTGGCCGTCAGCGCAAAAAGCTGTTCCAGAAAATCCCAGGCCGCCGCATCATGCACGAGATGGTGCGTGAGGATGCCGATGGGGCGCATCGGCTCTTCACCGGCGAGATATGACAGCAGCTCGGCAAACAGGGCCTCGGCCGGCTTTCCGCCATGGCTGCCATGCCAGTCCATGATGTCCACATGCGTGTTGAGAAGGGCAAGCGGCGCCGATTTTTCGCGGCCGAACACCGAAAGCGACGTAAAGCCAATCGCCGGCAGCCGGTCAACAATGGCCGGTGCAATGCGGTTCCACGGCGGAACAAGCATGGGCAGAAACTGCGCCGGGTAAAGCTCCCGCAACTTTTCAAATCCTGCCTGCAATTCGTCGGTCACGCTTTCAAGCGGACGATCAAGGCCAAGCTCCTGTTTCTTGGCGGGAGGTACCGCATAGCTGCGATGCGACCAGCCATGCACGGCAACACGTGCAAGCGGCACCGATGCCAGTCGCCTAGCAAGCGCCTCCCCGGTCTCCTCAGGGATGACAGCAAGCGTCAGCGGCACCTCATGCGCACTCGTCAGCATCAGCAGCCGGTCAAGGGCTGGTGTGGGCGTCACCGCATCGTCGTCGCGCAGCCAGAACGTCACCGTCCTGCCCTCGTCTGCCAACCGGTCCAGATGATCCTTCACAGCGTTCCGGCTCATGGGCTTTCTTTCATGCTGGTTTCAAGGATCTGGTGCAGGCGAAGCGATGCCGCAGACAGGGACCGCTCCTCCGCCACGAAGCGACGGGCATTCGTGGCCAGTCTCTGGCGTTCCGGCTCATCGGTCAGCAGGGCGCGGATGGCATCGGCATAGGCCTCTGCATCTCCGGGCGGAGTCAGCAGGCCGGTTCGGCCATTGTCCACCACTTCCGGCACGCCCGCGACGTTTTCGGCAATGACCGGAAGCCCCGCGGCCTGCGCTTCGAGATAGGCAAGACCATAGGCCTCGCCATGGCCCGGCCAGAGATAGATGGCGCCCCGCGACAGGTATTCGGCCACCTCGCCCGGTTCCTTCTGGCCGACAAACCGGACACGTCCGGGCGGCAGCGCAGCGCCGAAGGCCTGCTCCACTTCCGCCCGCGCCGGCCCGTCGCCGATGATGGTGAGCGTCCAGTCAAGATCGCAAAGTCGATGAAGCGCCTCTGCAAGGGCGGTATAGCTGCTCAGCTTGTCGCCCGGACGCATCATCGCAACCGTCATCAGATGGCGAGGCTCCGGCCGCGGCTTTTCGGCCAGAAACGGTGCGGGATCGACAAACGGTGACAGCCGCGCGAAGCGGGCAGCCGGCGCCACGTCCAGCAGGCCCTGATGATCCCGCTGTGTGAGGCAGATATTCACGCGCGCCTGACGAATGCCGGAGAGCACCATCTCCTGCGACAGCGCCCAGCCGCCGATATTGCGCCGCCTGGAATAGGAGGATTCGGCGGTCACATAGGGCAGCGAAAATTGCCGGCAGAGTTCCAGACCCAAAAGATCCGGTGCCTTGTAATAGGGGTGGTAACAGAACCAGAGATCCGGCAGTCCCTTCGACCGCCACGCAACCGCGATCCGCTCGCGCTCCGCCTCCGCGATCATCTTCTGGTCATCCGGCACGTCGGGCGTTGCGGAAAAGGACCGGAACTCCGACACCCTCTTCACATCATGCCCCGCGAGCGTCAGAGCGCTCAGGATTTGCCGCGCCATCAGACGGTCGCCGGAGGGGACCGGATGGTTGGGAGATTTGAGCGGCGCGTAAAAGGCAATCTTCATCTCTGCGAGATGGCGCAAGCTGCCCGCCGTTTGCAAGGCACCGGTCCAAGATTTTTTGTCATGACAGGCGCTTCGCCCTCGGCTGATCACGCAAAGCGCGAGCCGTGTTGATCACGCCGCGCGCGCCCTCACCTTGACAGGTCCGCCGTTGCGCCTCACTTGAAGCAGCCGAACAGTCGCGCCCAGCGGAGAGGCATCAGGTGGATCACACAGCAATGCAAAAACCGGATCTTCTTTCAGCCATCGTTGCGAAAACCGCAAAAGCGGGTGTCATCGGGCTCGGCTATGTCGGCCTGCCCCTGGCGATTAGCATGTCCCGCGCCGGCTTCTCCGTGCTCGGCTTCGATATCGATCCCCAGAAGATCACCCATATCGAAGCCCATAAGAGCTATATCGATGCCGTGCCGGATGCGGTGCTTGCCGCAGAACATGGTGCCGGGCGGTTCGCGGCGACGTGCGATTTCGATCGCCTCGCCGAATGCGACGTGATTGCCATCTGCGTGCCCACACCGCTCACCCGCCACCGCGATCCGGACCTCTCCTTTGTCGAAAACACCTGCCGCGACATCGCCGCGCGGCTGAGACCCGGCCAGTTGATCGTGCTGGAATCCACCACCTATCCCGGCACGACCGACGAGGTGATGAAGCCGATCCTGGAGAAGACCGGTCTTTCCTGCGGCGTCGACTTCTTCCTCGGCTATTCGCCCGAGCGCGAGGATCCGGGCAACCGCGATTTCGAGACGTCCACCATCCCGAAGGTCGTGGCCGGTGACGGTGAGCAGGCGCTTGCGATGATGAAGGCGTTTTACGGGGCCGTGGTCAAGACCATCGTACCCGTCTCCAGCCTTCGCACGGCAGAAGCCGTGAAGCTCACCGAAAACATCTTTCGCGCCGTCAATATCGCGCTCGTCAACGAGTTGAAGCTTGTCTACGACGCCATGGGCATCGACGTCTGGGACGTGATCGATGCGGCAAAGACCAAGCCCTTCGGCTATATGCCGTTTTACCCGGGCCCGGGCCTTGGCGGCCACTGCATTCCGATCGATCCCTTCTATCTCACGTGGAAATCGCGTGAATTCGAACAGCCGACCCGCTTCATCGAGCTGGCCGGCGAGATCAATACGGCAATGCCCCGCCATGTGGTGGAAAAGCTGGCCGAAGCGCTGGATCGCCGGCTTGGCAAGGCGCTCAGCCGCTCGCGCGTGCTGATCCTTGGCCTCGCCTACAAGAAGAACGTGCCGGACATTCGCGAAAGCCCCTCGCTGCGGCTGATGGAAATCCTGCTGGAGCGCGGCGCAGACGTGGCCTACCACGATCCCTTTCTCGACGAGGTGCCGCGCACCCGCGAATATGGCCACCTGATGGGCCGCCGGTCGGTGGCGCTAACCCCGGAGGCGATAGTGGGCTTTGACGCGGTCGTCATCGCGACCGATCACGATCCCGTCGATTATGCAGCGCTCGAACAATCGTCAGCACTGATCATCGACACACGCAATGTGTATGCCCGGCGCGGCATCTCATCGGACAAGGTCGTCAAGGCTTGAAGCAGCAAAAGGCAGGGAGACGAGCGTGAGCAGGCTCGACAGTTTCATCAACCGCATGAGCGCGCAGCGGGACCTATTAAACCACGTGCGCGACCATGGCGATCTGCCGGAAGAAGGCCCGGTCTTCGAGATCGGGCTTGGCAATGGCCGCACCTTCAGCCATCTGCGCGAATGTTTCGGCGGCCGGCGGATCATCGCCTTTGATCGCAAGCTGGCCTCGCATGCCTCTGCCACGCCCGAACCTGAGAATTTCGTCGAGGGGGAAATCCGCGAAACCGGGCAGGCCTTTGTCGGAAAGAATGCCGCCCTCGTCCATGCCGATATCGGCACCGGCTATCCGGACGTCGATGCCGTGACGCTGACATGGCTGCCGCAAATGGTGGCGGGCATGCTGGCACCGGGCGGCGTTGCCGTGAGCGGGCTGCCGCTGGACCATGCGGACCTTCAGCCCTTGCCGCGGCTGGAAAGCATTCAGGAAGGTCGATATTTTCACTATCGCCGACGCTGATCGCGGCGGAAGCGGCAAAGGTGGCTCGGAGAGACCCTCAGGACAGGCTCAATCGACGCGTTCGGGCAGCTTGGCGAGCGCAAGGCCCGGGATCTTGGCCAACGCCTGTCCGGGTGCGCGGGCTGCATCGCGAATGGTTTCGGCCATCGACCGGCTGATCTGGAAGCTGACCTGCGGATTGTGGGAGACGACCTTCAGGAAGCAATCGCGCGAAATGCGCAGCGCTTCCAGCGGTTCCGTCACGCGGGCGGTCGCACCCCGCGGCGCCTCTGAAAGCAGGCACATTTCACCAACCATGGAATGGGCATGGGCTTCGCCCACCTTCTTCTCCCCTGCGACCGTATCGACCACAAGATCCGCTTTTCCGCGCAGGAGCACATAGGCCGCATCGCTGCTGTCGCCCTGGCGGAACATCACCTGGCCAGCATCATAGCAGACGCGATCCGATGCAAACGCCAGCAGTTTCAGCTTGCAGGCATCGACCTTGCTGAAATAGGGCAGTTTCTGCAGAAGCTTCACTTCGTCGTTGAGCAACATGGAGGTCCACTTATCTCCCCTCCGCACAGCAACGTCAGCTTACGCCACCAGCGACTTGAAGATACCACTTTCTTTGTCCAGAGTATCGTATGGTCCATCGGCGACCACAACGCCGCGATCGAATACGATGACTCTGTGAAACAGGCGTGACAGTGTTGTGTTGGAAAGAACCCACACAATGGCAGGATCATTGTCCTGCTCCTTGAGGAAATCAAGAACGTTTTTGACGATCTCTTCCTGCACGCGGCGATCGAGCCCCGGCAGGGGCCGGTTGAAGATGTAAAAGTCCGACCGGCGGATAAGCGCGCGCGCCAGGCTGATCTTGTGGCGCTGCGTCAACGTCAGGCGTCGCCCGCCGCTCCCCACGTCGAAACTGAGGCCGATGCCGAGGAAGCTGTCGAGCAGCCCCTTTTCATCCATGATCCGCTTGGCGATCTCGCGGACATGGACAGCGGCATCGGGGGCGCGATGCGAGAGCTTGCCGAACAGCACATTTTCCCGAAGCGTGGCGGCCGCCATATAGCGATGCGGGTCATAGCGCTCCACCCGGTCGCGCAGATCGGCGGGGAGATTGTTGTAAAACAGGTCGCGGGCCGCCACCACCTGGCTCATGATCTCCTGCGTCAGCACGCCGAAGCGATAGCGCGGTTCGATGTAATAGAGGCTAAGCCGCACGATGCTGCGGTGCTCATCCTCCGTCACGGCCTGTTCCTTGCGTGCCTTTCGCTTCTGCAGGAACTGCTGGTAGGCTGAAATGTCGTCGGCGGTGATATTTTGCAGCTGCTGGAAGAACGGATGTTCCGGCGGCAGGTCGGCAAAGATTTCCACAAGGTTTTCAGCGATCGTCATGCCCATGGCATAGAGAAGCTCGGAGAGGCCGGCACGCTTCAGCACCTCGAACACGTACTGGCTTTCCGCCACGTCCGTCTCCGACGGCGCGCTTGTGCGGGTTGCGGCAAACAGAAGGTTCTCCGCAACGGTCGCCTCGGTATTGTAGGAGGCGGGGTCGAACGGCGCCACGATATGCGCAAGCCCCTCCTGCTTCAGCGCGTCGCGCAGCGCATGGCGCATTTCCACCACACGCTCGGCAAGGCCCGGATTCTCCTGCGGATCGATGATCGAGTGCAGCGCCAGTTCCATGACGTCCGGCGTCAGCTGCACGGCATCGAGCGCCCGCGTCAGCGATTGCTTCAGGTCATCGTTGAAGCCGCGCAGAACCGAGGTGGAGCGCCGGTCGAGCCAGTCGGCATTGAGGTCATAGCTGCAATTGGCCGCCATCTGCGCCTCATGCACCTCCCATTTGCGGGTTGCCGCGTCGCGGCCGCTATAGCTGACGGTGCTGGTGGGCGCATGCTTCAGCCCATAGAGCAGGTTGTCCTTCAGGCTGCCGTGGAAGAAATAGCTGTTGGCCGAGACATAGGAAATCCGCCGGCCGGTAATGGATTCCGGCAGTTCCAGAATATCGGCATCGCCCAGCGTGACCTTGCCGGACAGCGGCCAGACCAGTCGGCCGAAGGCTTCGGCAAGCGCCTCGCCGCCACTGCCGGAATTATCGACGACGGCGACCGTCTCGCCGCGCTCGATCTTCACCGACACCCCGTCGACCACCTTGGCGCCGCTGCCATCGGCAATGATGATATTGGTCGCCGCCAGCGCACCGCCGGGAAAGGCCGGCGCAATCGGCGCAATCACCTGCACCGCAGGCTCGATCAGCTGCGGCGGTTCGAACTGTTCCAGCACCTGCTCGTACTTCACCTGCACGTCCTGGCGCGCCTGATCCCAGTCGATCAGTTCCTTCAGCGGCCCCGGCAGGTCCTTGTAGGCGTTGATGACGGACACCAGCTGGCCGACGTCCAGACTGCCGCGCAGGGCAAAATAGCCGCCGATCGAGTAGAACAGGAAGGGCGTCAGCTGCGACAGGAAGTTGTTGACGAACTTGACGAGGAACTTCCACTGGTAAAGCTCGAAACGGATCCGGTAGATCTGACCAAGCCGGGCAGCAATATCGGCGCGCTCGTAATTGGAGGTGTCATAGGCATGGATCGTGTCGATGCCCTCGACGATTTCGCCCACCTTACCGGCCAGGTGACGCGCCGTAATCTGACGCTGGCGGCCAAGATCGATCAGGCGGCGGCGCATCTTGGGAATGATGCCGACCTGGATGGCCACCATGACGGCAGCGATCATGCCGAGCCAGGTGTTCTGTAGGAAGATGAAGAAGAGGGCGGCGGCCGCCTGTCCACCCAGAAGCGCGGGCTGCACGAAGGCATCGCCGGTAAAGCCGCCGAACGGCTCCACCTCGTCCTTCACCATGGTGGAGATTTCCGCGCCGTTCACCTGTTTCATGGTGTTGGGCGGAAAGCGCAGCACGCGGTCGACGAGCTCGTAGCGGATGCGGCGCAACAGCCGCTCTCCAAGCCGCCCCTTGTAGGTATTGATATAGAACTTGAACAGGCCGTTGACGATGACCAGCAGCAGGAAGACGCCGCTCAGCGCCATCAGCATGGACAGCCGGTTCAGCTGGATTCCGTCATAGGAAATGGTCCAGTCGATGACCGGAACGGTAAAGCTGAAATCGAGGAAGGCTGCAGACGCGTCCGCCGATTCGAATCCCTGTCCCTGGATCGGGCCGTTGATGATCTGCTTGGGCAGGTCGAAGGCCGCAAAATAGGGCAGCATCGAGAACAGGACGATGAACAGGATCCAGATCTGATGGGAACGCGTGTGATTCCAGATATAACGAAGTAGGTTCTGTTCCATCCGGCGGGTGCTTTGGCGTTCCGTGCGTCCCTGGGAGAGGACGCGAATGTTCAAGGAATTGAGTATATATTCGCGTCTGCCCGCCGGCGCAAATGCAGTGCACACAAAGACGCCACCGGGGTGCCAAAAGTTTCACCCCTGGCGGTTTCAGGACACAGGAGCAGGAAATTCGGGCAAGGATGGGGCCGCGAACGACCGCATATGCAGCGTCGCGGGCCCGCCATACCGACCGATTTTACCGCCGAGGGCGAATCGGGTACGCAGCCACGCCCGGAAGATGCGGCCCCAGCGGGGATTTCAGGCCGTCTTGACTTCACCGGAGAGCGGCGGACGCCCTTCATCGAGAAGCGTGGCAAGACCGTCCACCTGCGCATGGTGCAGGCGCCGGTAAAGCCCGTCCGCCATGCCCACGAGCTCGCTATGGCTGCCCTGCTCAATGATGCGACCCTTGTCCACGACCAGGATCCGGTCCGCCTTGGTGATCGTGGCCAGCCGGTGGGCAATGACGAGCGTCGTGCGCCCGACGGCAAGCTCTGCAAGCGACGCCTGGATGGCGCGTTCCGTCTCCGTATCGAGCGCCGACGTTGCCTCGTCGAGGATGAGGATCGGCGGGTTTTTGAGGAAGATGCGGGCAATCGCCAGCCGCTGCTTCTGCCCGCCCGACAGTTTTACGCCGCGCTCCCCGATCACCGTATCGAGGCCGTCGGGCAAAGCCTCGATCACATCCGACAGCCGTGCACGCCGGGCAGCCTCGATAATGTCCGAGTCTGACGCCCCCAGGCGACCATAGGCAATGTTTTCGCGGATCGAGCCGGCAAAGAGGAACACGTCCTGCTGTACGATGCCGATATTGCCGCGCAGGGATTTGAGCGTCATGTCACGGATATCGACGCCGCCGATGGTGATGGCGCCGCCCGTCACGTCGTAAAAGCGCGGCAGCAGCGAGCAGAGCGTCGTCTTGCCGGCACCGGACGGCCCGACAAAGGCAACCATCGTTCCCTGCTTGACGGACAGATTGAGGCCCTGAAACACCGGCTGGCCGCTGGCATACTGGAACGCCACATCCTTGAAGACGATATCCCCATCCAGGCGCGACAACGGCTTTGCGCCGGGACGGTCGACGATATCGGGCTTCTGCGCCAGAAAGGCGAGATAGCGCTGGAAACCTGCAATGCCCTTCGGATAGGTCTCGATGACGGAATTGATCTTCTCGATCGGACGCAGGAAGACGTTGACGAGAAGCAGGAAGCCGACAAAGCCGCCAGCGCTGAGACTTCCCTGTGTAACGAACCAGGCACCAGCCAGCATGATCACCACCTGCACGAAGCGCATCGACAGATAGGTGAGCGAGGTGGACGCCGCCATGTAGCGGTAGGCCTGCAGCTTGGTGTCGCGGTAATTGCTGTTGTCTTTGGCAAACAGCCGACGCTCGTGCTCTTCGTTGGCAAAGGCCTGCACGACGCGGATACCCCCGACATTGGCCTCGATGCGGGTGTTGAAATCGGCCACGCGACCATAGAGCGCCCGCCAGGTCACGGTCATCCTCTGCCCGTAATGGGTGGTGAGGAAACCGGTGAGCGGCACGATGATCGCAGCCATCACGGCCAGCGGCGCATGCACCCACAGCATGATGCAGAAGGCGCCGATCAGCGTCATCACCGCGATGAACAGGTCTTCCGGGCCGTGATGGGCCACCTCGCCGATTTCTTCGAGATCCTTGGTCAGGCGCGCCACCAGCCGGCCCGTCCGCTCATTGTCGAAATAGCCGAAGGACAGCGTCTGCAAATGGTCGAAGGCCTTGCGCCGCATCTCCGTCTCGATGTTGATGCCGAGCATGTGGCCCCAGTAGGTAACGATGATCTGCAGGCCGGCATTGGCGAGATAGACCAGCAGCAGGCCCACGGCGGCCACCGCGATCCAGCCGAACTGACCCGTCGGCAAAAGCCTGTCGATGAATAGTGTCACGGCCAGCGGGAAGGCAAGCTCGAGAAGACCGGACACGACCGCGCAGGAGAAATCCAGGAGGAAAAGCCGCGTGTGAGGGCGATAATAGGCGGCAAACTGCTTGAGCGTATCGGACATGGGTCAAACTCTCGGTGCCTTGGCGGCTGAAAGACAAGGCTCGGGCATACCCCCGCATCCGACCTTTTGCAAATCATGAGTGTATGACACTTCAATCGCAGCAGCCAGAAAGCGCATTTTTTAAGCAGAATGAAGATCTGCACAAATTTGTTGACATCGGCCCGGCAGCCCGGTCTATTTGTATAGTCAAAAGGGCCGGAGCCACCGGACAATTTCGGGGATCATCGCGCTGTCGCGCACAAGAGATGGGAGCATCATGATGCAGAAGAGAAGTTTCCTCAAGGCGGCCCTCGGGGCGGCCATGCTGTTTAGCGCAAGTGTTGCCGCCCATGCGGACGACGTGCTGGCCAAGGTCAAGGCCGCAGGCGTTCTGAAGGTCGGCACCGAAACTGCTTTTGCACCCTTCGATTTCATCGATGCCGGCGATCACGTCGGCCTCAACGTCGATATGTTCGCCGAAATCGGCAAGGAACTCGGCGTCAAGATCGAGTGGGTGACACTGCCCTGGGAAGGCGTCCTGCCGGGCCTTGAAGCCGGCAAGTTCGATGTGGTCGCGGGTCCCGCCACCATCACCAAGGCCCGCATGGAGCGCTACCGGTTCTCGGCACCGATCGCCGAAGCCACCGTTGCCATCCTGAAGAAGGCGGGCGACGCCTCGATCACCAAGCCGCAGGATATCGCCGGCAAGGCCGTCGGCGTCGGCAAGGCAACCGCCCAGCTTGCCCAGCTCACGGAATTCTCCGCAACGCTGCCCTCCAAGGTCGATATCCGCGAATATCCGGCCTTCAACGATGCCTATGCCGACATGGCTGCCGGCCGCGTGGTGGCCGTTGCCAATTCGCTGCCCAACATCGCCTTCGTCGCCAAGCAGCGCGCGGGCATGTTTGAAGTCGTTCTGCCGCCCTTCGGCAAGCCCACCTATTTCGGCTTCGTCGGAACCAAGGATGCCGATCATAAGTCGCTGCTGGACGCCGTCGATGCCGCCATCCTCAAGATGAAGGGCGATGGCCGCATGGCAAAGCTGCAGGAAAAGTGGTTTGGCACCAAGTTCGATACGCCGGATGCCGTGAAGGACCCGGCCATCTGATCGGCTGACGGAAGCGGGCAGGCTTGATCGTCCTGCCCGCAGGTTAAAAAGGTTGACCGAAATCCGGTCAACCGCCCCCGCGACGGATGCCTGCCCCATGTCGTTCAAGCTGTTCAATCTTCTGGTACAGGCGTCGGCCTGGACCATCGGCATCAGCGCCATCTCGATTGCCATCGGTTTCCTGCTGGCGCTTGTGCTGTCGGCAGCGCTTCTGTCGGGCAAGGCGCTCTATCGCCGGCCGGCCGAATTCTTCATCAGCTTCTTCCGAGGCGTACCGTTGCTGGTGCAGCTGCTGCTCATCTACAATCTTCTGCCGTTCATCGGCTTGAACGTGCCGAGCATTGTCGCCGCCATCATCGGCATGTCGCTCTGCACGGCGGCCTATCAGGCGGAAAACCTGCGCGGCGGATTTGAAAGCGTGCCGCGCGGCCTCGTCGAGGCGGCCGACATGGTCGGCTTTACGCCCCGCCAGGTGTTTTTGCGCATCAAGGTGCCAATTGCCCTGCGGCTGACCTTCCCGGCCCTCGTCAACGAAGCGATCATGATCCTCAAATCCTCCTCGCTGGTCTCCGTCGTCGGCATCGTGGAAATCACCCGCATGGCGCAGGATCTTGCCTCCTCCACCTATCTGCCGATCGAGATCTTTTCCTCGGCCGCCCTCATCTATCTCGTCATCTGCTGGAGCGTGGCGCTTGCCGGCCGCTTTGGTGAACGGGCCCTGCCGGGAGGCGCCAAATGATCTTCGACCCGAATGTCATCCTGAAGCACCTCCCGGAAATCGCGGCCGGCACCGGCGTGACGCTGGCGCTCTGGATTGCAGGCATGCTGCTTGGCGTCCTCATCGGGTTTCTGGTCGCAACGGCGCGGCGCTATGGCGGGCGGTTCATCGACCTGCCGCTCGGGCTTGTGGTCGAAGTGCTGCGCGGCACGCCCTTCCTCATCCAGATCTTTCTCGTCTATTACGGCGGCCCCTTCATCGGGCTGTCGCTCAATCCGATCCCTTGCGGGCTTCTCGGACTGTCGATCTATGCGAGCGCCTATTATTCGGAGATCTTTCGCGCCGGCTACGCCGCCGTGCCGCATGGCCATGTGGAAGCCGGCGAATGCCTCGGCTTTTCCAGGTTTCAGATCATCCGGCGTATTCTCCTGCCGGAAATGGCGCTGATCGTCATGCCGCCATCGGTCAATCTTGCCGTCATCCTGCTGAAGGAATCGGCGGTTCTGTCCATCATCACCGTACCGGAACTGACGACCACCGTCAGTGCCATCGGTTCGCAGGAATATGCCTTCCTCGAAGCCATCTTCCTGCTGGCAGTCATCTACTGGGTCATCGTCGAGGCCGCGGCCCGGCTTGGCCGCTTTGCCGAATCCCGCTTTTCCACCTACAGGTTTTCCACGCCATGACGCTTCCCGCCATTTCCGTTCGAAAACTTGTCAAGCGCTTCGGCCAGACGCCGGTGCTGCAGGACATCGATCTCGATATTCCAGAAGGCAAGGTCTCCTGCCTCATCGGTCCGTCGGGGTCGGGAAAAAGCACGTTGCTGCGCTGCCTTGCCTTCCTGGAGGAGGCAAGCGAAGGCATGATCACGGTGAATGGCGAGGCGCTCGGCTTCTTTGAGAATGCACGGAACGAGCGGGAACGGCTGCCTGCAGGCCAGATCCGCACCGTGCGTTCGCAGATCGGCATGGTGTTTCAGCAGTTCAATCTGTGGCCGCACATGACAGCCCTCGGCAATGTCTCGGAAGCGCTGAAGACCGTTCACAAGGTGCCGAAGAAAGAGGCCGAGGCGCGCGCCATGGCACAACTCGTCAAGGTGGGGCTCGAAAACCGGGCCGGCCATTACCCGTCGCAGCTGTCCGGCGGCCAGCAGCAGCGCGTGGCGATCGCCCGGGCGCTGGCGCTCTCGCCGAAGATCATGCTGTTTGACGAGCCGACCTCCGCACTGGACCCGGAGCTCACCGGCGAGGTGCTGACCGTCATGCGCGATCTGGCGGCAGAGGGCATGACCATGGTCGTCGTCAGCCACGAGATCGGCTTTGCCGCCACCATCGGCCACCAGATCAGCTTTCTCGACCAGGGTCGCCTCATCCTGACCGGGGCGCCCGCAACCGTGTTTGCCAAGCCGCGCCATCCACGCCTCGAGCAGTTCCTCGATACCTATCTGGATCGCGGTGCCTCGATGCTGGCCTGACCGGACAGCGGCTGAGGAGGGCCAGAGCATGGATCAGACCTCGGGCACAGGACAGCCGCAGAGACGCTCCCCGCCCGCCTCTCTCCATGCCCGCATCCTGCAGGAGATCGAGGGCCATATCGTCAGCGGTCGCTGGCCGCCGGGCCACAAGCTGCCGTCCGAACAGGCGCTGACGCTGACCTATGGGTGCTCGCGCATGACCGTCAACAAGGTGCTGACGGAACTTGCCCGGGCGGGCCTTCTGCTCCGGCGCCGCAAGACCGGCAGCATCGTCCTGCCGCAGGGGCCGCAAAGCGCCATCCTGGAAATCTACGATATCGGCGACGAGGTTCGGGCGCTGAACCTTTCCTACCGTTTCGAGGTTCTGTCGCGCACGCTGCGCCTGCCAACACGTACCGAAAGGGCCACCTGTGTCCTCCCGGCGCGGCGCAAGCTTCTGGCGATCACCGTGATGCACAGGGCCGATGAAAAACCCTTCTGTCTTGAGGAGCGCATCATCAACCTCGGCCTGGTGCCGGAAGCGGCAACGGAAGCGTTCGAGACGCTGTCACCCGGGCCGTGGCTGCTCCACCATGTGCCTTGGAATGCGGCAGAACACCGGATCTCTGCCGAAGCGGCCCTGCCATCCGTTGCCGAGGCGCTCGGTCTTTCTCCCGGTGCTCCCGTGCTGACGGTGGAGCGCCAGACCTGGCGGCCGCAAGAGACCGTGACGCGCGTGCGCCTGACCTATCCCGGTAGCCAGCATGCGCTGACAGCCCGTTTTACACCCCTGCGGCGGCTGGAAACCCCACCCGCAGACCAGACATAAGGACGATTTCGATGGCCCGCACCGACAAGCTGAAGCTTGGCACCTTCGTTTACACCTTCGGGTTCAATCCGGCCGCCTGGCGCCATCCGGCAGCCGACGTGCATGGCGCCAACACCATCGATCACCTGCTCAGTGTCGCAAAAATCTCGGAAGCGGCAAAATTCGATTTCATGTTCCTGGCAGACTCCCCGGCAGCCGCCGTTGGTGATCCGGAAGCGCTGGCCCGCTCGCCCACCAAGATGAACCGCTTCGAGCCGCTTTCGCTCATCTCGGCGCTCTCGGTGCTGACAGAAAAGCTCGGCTTCGTCGCAACCGCCTCGACCAGTTTCTACGAGCCATTCAATCTTGCCCGCATCTTTGCCTCGATCGACCATCTGAGCGGCGGACGCGCCTGCTGGAACGTGGTGACATCCGACCACGACGAAGCCGGCTACAACTATAATTTCGACGGGTTGCCGCCCCATAGCTGGCGCTACGAGCGCGGCGCGGAATTCGTCGACGTCGTTTTCGGCCTATGGGACAGTTTCGAGCCGGATGCGCTGGTGCTCGACAAGGCCTCCGGCCTCTATCACGACAAGGATAAGCTGCATCTTCTCAACCACAAGGGCAAACATTTCCAGGTGCGCGGGCCGCTGAACGTCGCCGCCTCGCCGCAGGGGCGCCCGGTCATTGCCCAGGCCGGCGGCTCGGAGCCGGGCATGGAGCTTGCTGCCCGCACCGCCGAAATCGTCTTCAGCCTCGCCTCAAACCTTCAGCGCAACAAGGCGTTCGCCGAAAACGTCAAGGGACGCATGGCAAAATACGGCCGCTCCACCAGCGACCTGAAGATGATGCCGGGCGTCGTGATCAATGTCGGCGAAACGAAAGCGCAAGCGCAGGCGAAGGTCGATTTCCTCATCGACAACCTGCATCCCGATGTCGGGCGCTGGATGCTCGGTGAGTTTCTGGAAACCGATCTGTCCGGTGCAGCGCTTGACGAGCCCTTCCCCATGGAGCGCCTGCCGGCCGAGCCGAAAGGCTCCAAGGCCCTGTTCGAGGAACTGACCGATTACATCCGCCAGGGCCACACGCTCGGCCACCTCATTCGCCACTACGCCGAAAAGAGCACGGGCAACGGCATTACCGGCACACCGACCGAAATCGCCGATTTCATGGAGGAATGGTTCGAGGCGGGTGCTGCCGACGGCTTCATCCTGATGTTCCCGACACTGCCGGCAAGTCTTACCGATTTTGTCGAGCTGGTTTTGCCGGAACTGCGGCGCCGCGGCCTGTTCCGCGAGGACTACGAGGGGTCGACGCTGCGCGAAAACCTTGGCCTGTCGAAGCCGGCCAACCGCTATGCGGCTGCCCGGCAAAAGCTTTGAGCCTCAATCGTCCGGCAGCGCGACGGCCGGCTTGCCGGAGATGATCTCGCGCTTGCCGACATGGTTTGCCGGGCCGACCAGGCCTTCCTGCTCCATGCGCTCCACCAGCGAGGCGGCGCGGTTATAGCCGACCGAGAGCCGCCGCTGGATATAGGAGGTCGAGCACTTGCGGTCCTTCATCACCACCTTGACGGCCTTTTCATAAAGGTCGTCGGCATCTTCGCTGCCCATGGAGCTGCGGTCAAAGACGGCGGCATCGGCTTCCGGCTCGACTTCCGCTTCGTTTTCGTCTTCGGTGACGGTTCCGAGATAATCCGGACGCCCCTGCGCCTTCAGGTGCGAAACGACGTGTTCCACCTCGGCATCCGAGACGAAAGGTCCGTGGACGCGGGAAATCCGGCCGCCGCCCGCCATATGCAGCATGTCGCCCTGGCCGAGCAGATGTTCGGCGCCCTGTTCACCAAGGATCGTGCGGCTATCGATCTTCGACGTCACCTGGAAGGAGATGCGCGTCGGGAAGTTGGCCTTGATCGTGCCAGTGATGACATCGACGGAGGGTCGTTGCGTTGCCATGATCAGATGGATGCCGGCGGCGCGCGCCATCTGCGCCAGACGCTGGATAGCGCCTTCGATCTCCTTGCCGGCCACCATCATCAAGTCGGCCATTTCGTCGACGACGACAACGATATAGGGCATCGGCGACAGGTCGAGTTCCTGTTCCTCGTAGACGATCTCGCCATTGTGACGGTCAAAGCCGGTCTGCACGTTGACGGTGATCGTCTCGCCCTTTTCGCGCGCCTGGGCGGCACGGGCGTTGTAACCGTCGATGTTGCGCACGCTGAGCCGCGACATCTTGCGATAGCGATCCTCCATCTCGCGCACAGCCCATTTCAGCGCCAGAACGGCCTTCTTCGGATCGGTGACGACGGGGGTGAGGAGATGCGGAATGCCGTCATAGACCGACAGTTCCAGCATTTTCGGGTCGATCATGATCAGGCGGCATTCTTCCGGGCGCAGCCGGTAGAGAAGCGACAGGATCATGGTATTGATCGCAACCGACTTGCCAGACCCGGTGGTGCCGGCGACCAGCAGATGCGGCATCTTGGCAAGCTCGGCAATGACGGGCTCGCCACCGATGGTCTTGCCAAGGCAAAGCGCCAGCCGGTGCTTGGTCTCCCAATAATCCTCACACTCGATGAGTTCGCGCAGGAAAACCGTTTCGCGCACGGCATTCGGCAGTTCGATGCCGATGACATTGCGGCCGGGAACAACCGCGACACGCGCCGACAGTGCCGACATGGAACGGGCAATATCGTCGGCAAGGCCGATGACGCGCGAGGATTTCACACCCGGCGCCGGCTCGAATTCGTAGAGCGTCACAACCGGGCCGGGGCGCACGTCGATGATTTCGCCGCGGACACCGAAATCTTCCAGAATGCTTTCGAGAAGACCGGCGCTTTGCTGGAGCGCATCCGGCTGTACTGCTTCTGCCTGCTGGCCGAAAGGCTCCTGCAGAAGTGCGATCGGCGGAAACTCGTAGGCATCGTCGCTTTCTCGCACGGCCATGGCGCCGGTAAGACCCGGCAATCCCTGCGGTACGCGCCGCGATATCGGAACGACCGCGCGCGCCACGGGCTGTGGCGGCGGAACCGCGATTGTGTCCAGAGTAGTTTCGGAAGCGGCCGCCCCCGGGTTCTCCTGCGGCGCGGCAAGCGTTTCGATAACGGCAGCACCGGTATCCTCGATCACCGGAGCGGGCGCGGCGGTCGCGAACATCGGTTCGCTTGCCATCGTTGGGTGGACCGGAGCGGGCGCTGGCGCCTCAACTGCGAGCGGAGCCGGCGGCAGCTCGGCGGCGGGCGCCGAGAGAGGACGCCGCTCAAACCGGGTGCCGGGACGCACTTCGCGATAGAGCGCCGTGACGGACGCGGGCACAAGCGGATGCGACAAACGCACGACTTCGGCCGGGCGACGCTTCAAGGTCGGAACGGATGGCTGGGGTAGCGACACTGGCTGGGATGCCGGCGGCGCATGATCGGAGGCGATTCCGGCTTCAAAGAACGCAAAATCGGAAAGCCAGAGCTTCGCTGGCGCATCAAGCGGAAGAGACGGCTCTGCCACCTCGGAAGGAGCGGTTGCAACAGACGTGTCGACGGTGATCGGCGCCTCGACAGCAGGCGATACCTGGACAACTGCCGGCGGAGCTGCCGGGATTTCGGGTGCCGGTGCGCAAGGCGCAGTTGCGCTGGCGGTCGATTGCGGTTCGGGCGTGACAGAAATCTCCGCGGCAAAAGTGGGAGAAGCGGTCTCGATACTCTGTTCTGGAGGCATTTCGACTTTCGGTTGTTCCTTCGGCTGGCGCCTGAAAATCAGGGCACGCGGCGAAGGTTCAGGCTTGACCTTGGGCGGGACCGGCATCTGCTGCATGGCAGACGCGGCACCCTGCAAGGCATTGACGAGAAGTTCCGGCGCAAGTGTGGCATTTTCGTTGACCGGCGGCTGGGCGTTCACATCAAGCGGCTCGACCAGACGGCCGGCGGCCGCCGGCATCCGCTCTTCCGGGGCAACGGGCGCCATCTGGTCACGGCTGCGTGGACGGGCAAGAATGCTTTCCGGCGTGCGGGTGAAGCGCACATTCGGCGCCAGCTTGAAAGCGGCCTGCCACGGCGCCTGCTCGATCGTGGCCTCGTTCGGATCGACCGTTGGTGTCCGCCGCTCCGGCGCATGTGCGCCGCCGTCGAGAAAGTCCTCGTCGGACTGCATCGTTTCAAGGGACTTGGGGAAGTTCGTTCTATGAAAATGCATCACACCAACCGCGTACAAATGGCAGTGCTATTAAGTAGAAAATAAAGGTTAATGGCTCCTTTAGAACCGTCTCCGGCTGTGCGATTTCATAACCTGTGACAGGCTGTCCGCTCCGCAGCACGAGACAGCTATAACATTGTAATATATAGACATTCCACCAAAATTTGAACACTTTCCGGCGTCCATTTGTTTAACGGTTCGCCCTGTTCGTCGCAGATCGCGCCGGCTCGGTGCCTCTGCGCCAGCCAGCACGCTTCACCGGACCTTACCGGGGCGTGACGATCCGGGAAAACCTCTCTTCGTCGCCGCCGAAAACTGCCCGATGAATTTCATCGACAGACGCCCTGCAGTATGATGGATGAGCAAAAACGAGAGACGGATCTGCAATGGCGACCACGAAGACACAGGATGCTCAAGACCCGGCCCGCACCCGCGGGTTCGGCACCCAGATGGTCTATACGACGATCCGCCGGGAGATCCTGGCGATGACGCTTGAGCCCGGCTCGCCGCTGGACGAGGTCAAACTGTCGGAGCGGTTCGGCATGTCGCGCACCCCGGTGCGCGAGGCGCTGCTGCGACTGGCCGCCGATGGGCTGACGACGACCCTGCCCAACCGCAACACGATCGTCGCCGCGATCGATTTTGCCGCCCTTCCCGCCTATTTCGAAGCGCTGACGCTGATGTACCGCGTCACGACACGTGGAGCCGCCAAACGGCAGAGTGCGGGCCCGGCCCTTGCCATTCGCGCGCGCCAGGAAGCGTTTGCAAAGGCGGTTTCGGCGCAGGACGCCTATGCCATGATCGAGGCGAACCGCGATTTTCACGTGGCCATCGCCGAGCGCGCCGGCAATGCCTATTACACGACGTTCTTTGCCCGCCTGCTGGACGAAGGGCGGCGGATCCTGCGGCTCTATTACTCGACATTCGACGACCGACTGCCCCGGCAATATGTCGAGGAGCATGAAGATATGATCCTCGCCATCGAGGCCGGCGATGTCGAGCGGGCCGATCGCCTGGCCCTTGCCCATGCGGCCCAGATCGTTGCCCAGATCCAGGACTACGTGGCCCGCGACACAGGCAATGCGCGCCAGATCAACGATCCCTGAGACCCCGACATGAGGCCCGCTACCTCTCGGATTCCTGACGAGTCCGCAGATGCGGTTTTCCGTCGACATCCAAAAATACAAAGTGTATACCAGCTGTCGATTGGAAGTGGCTTCCGTGGCCGCACCGCCCGCCAGATGGAGATTGCAATGACTTCGAACATTTTCACCGGTTGCATCCCGGCCCTTATGACGCCGTGCCATGCCGACCGCAGCCCCGATTTCGACGGACTGGTGCGCAAGGGCCGCGAGCTGGTGGATGCCGGCATGTCGGCCGTTGTCTATTGCGGTTCGATGGGTGACTGGCCGCTGCTAAGCGACGCGCAGCGCATGGAAGGCGTCGAGCGCCTGGTCAAGGCTGGTCTGCGCGTCATCGTCGGCACGGGGGCGGTCAACACGAAAATTGCCGCGGAACATGCCGCCCATGCCCAGAAGGTCGGCGCCCACGGTCTCATGGTCATCCCGCGGGTCCTGTCGCGCGGCACGTCCGTCTCGGCCCAGCGGGCGCATTTCAAGGCCATTCTGTCGGCGGCGCCGGAGCTGCCGGCCGTGATCTATAACAGCCCCTATTACGGTTTTGCCACACGCGCCGACCTCTTCTTCGAGCTGCGTCGGGACCACAAGAATCTGATCGGCTTCAAGGAATTCGGTGGTCCGGCAGACCTGCGCTATGCGGCTGAAAACATCACCAGCCGCGATGATGAGGTCACGCTCATGGTCGGCGTCGATACCGCCGTCTTCCACGGCTTCGTCAATTGCGGCGCCTCGGGCGCCATTACCGGCATCGGCAATGTGCTGCCGCGCGAAGTGCTGCATCTGGTATCGCTCTGCGAGGCAGCCGCCAGGGGCGATGCAAAGGCGCGCGCCCAGGCGCTTGAGCTGGAAACCGCCCTTGCCGTGCTCTCCTCCTTCGATGAAGGCCCGGATCTCGTCCTCTTTTACAAGCACATGCTGGTGATGACCGGAAACCCGGAATATACGCTGCACTTCAACGAGACGGACAGTCTGTCCGACAGCCAGCGCGGCTTTGTCGAAAAGCAGTTCAAGCTCTTCCAGGCCTGGTACGCCGACTGGTCGAAAACGGTTGCCCCTGTCTCTCAGGACAAGGCTGCCTGAGAAGGCTGTTCGCCTATCTGAAATGACGTGCGTATCGAGGCGGCAGCATTCAGCTGTCGCCTCAATGCGTTCGGCAGCCTGGGGCGATGGACTGCGCGACTTTCGGCCCAAAGCTGACGTACACCTCCAACCGGTCGCAGCGTCAGCAATCCATGATGTCGCGTTCGTTCAATGCGTCGTATTTCTTGAGTTCGCCTCGCATCTTACCGATCCAGCGGCTGACGAACGCGATCGTGTCGGCAGCCTGCAAATGAGCGCTAAGCGCAGCCTGATCGACCCAACGTTCCGATATCAGCAATCGACCTGATTGTGGATCGTCCACGGCAGCATCATACGTGATGCTGCCCGGACGCTTTCGTGTCGTATATGCCAGCGCATTCAGTTCCGTCATGCATTGCGCCAGATCGGCTGGATCGACGTGCATGTAGCCGGTGATAATCAGCATGGGATAGCTCCTCCATCAGCGCCTCGACCACCAGTCCGCGGCGGACTGGGCCTTGACTGGTCAAGTGGTGATCAGACGGCGACCAGCACGATCTTGCCCTGGATGCTTCCTTCGGAAGCACGACGATGCGCTGCCGATGCCTCGGCCAGCGGATAAGTGCTGTCGATCACCACCCGTATGGAGCCGTCCTCAAGCAGACGGCCGGCCTCTACCAATTGCGCGCCGTTCGAGCGCACCTGCGTCGTCGAGACGGTGATCTTTCGTCGGGCGGCTTCGTCATAACCTGAAAAGCCCATCGGGTTGACGAGAAACAGGGCGCCATACGGCTTAATGCTGGGAAGAAAGCGTTCCATAGTCGCGCCGCCGACGGCATCGAGCACCAGATCAACATCCTTCGCCACTAGTTCGGCAGCCGTCTTCGTGTGGTCGATGAAAATATCGGCACCAAGATCTTTGAGAAGCGCCTCGTGTCTGCCCGAAGCAACGGCAACCACCCTCGCGCCTTGCCATTTCGCGATTTGGACTGCGAGATGGCCGACGCCGCCGCCGGCGCCGTTCACCAGAACGGTCTTGCCGTCGAGCGGAGCCGGGGCATGCGGGAAAGTCTGGAAAGGGTTCGGCGCATCGTGTCCCAGATCGACCAAAAATTGCCAGGCAGTCAGAAGCGACATTGGCGCGCCGGCGGCCTGGACGTGGTCGATCCCGGCGGGCTTCAGCGCCAAGTCCGATGCGGGAACACGAACATATTCGGCATAGGCGCTGCTTCCCGTCATGAGGTCATGCGGGAACCGGACCATCGCATGGACCTCGTCGCCGATCTTGAACTGCGACACGTCTTCGCCGACGGCCGCAACCGTGCCGGAAATGTCCGTGCCAAGGATCAGCGGAAAGCTTGGATTGGGCTGCCATTCCGGCGGGAGAGCCCGGTAACCATCGCGCAGATAGAGATCCGGCGGGTTGAGGCTCGTGGCATGGACGCGAACAAGCACGTCGTCAGCCGAGATTTCCGGTCGGGGTGCATCCTCATAGAGGAGGACATCCGGTCCACCGAATTCGTGCAATCGCACGGCTTTCATCATGTCAGTCATCATGGCCTCGCTTGGATGTTGGTTTGGATGACTGAAGATACGATCAACTTGTTCGATTGATAATCACCGGACAATTCGCTTTAATAGTGCCATGAAGGAACAAATCGGAATTGATAGGCTGACGGGGCTGATTGCATTCGCTCGCGCCGGCTCGCTCGGAAGCTACACCGCCGCCGCCCGCTCCTTGTCCATCTCACCCTCGGCGGTCAGCAAAAGCATTCAGCGGCTGGAAAAGCAGCTCGGCGTTTCGCTTTTTGCGCGCACGACACGTTCCCTGACCCTGACGGCCGAAGGGCGCGATCTGCATGAGCGTGCGCTCAGGCTGCTGAACGACGCCGAAGAGATCGAGCAGGCGGCAAAAGCAGCGCGCACCGAGCCCGCCGGCACATTACGAATCGCGGCATCTTTGCCGATCGGTCTGCACGTAATAGCGCCGGTGCTCCCTAAGTTTCGCAGGCTCCATCCGAAGGTTAACATAGATCTGCGTCTGAGCGACCACATGGTTGATCTCATCGAAGGCGGCTTCGATGTCGCAGTCCGCATCGGCGATCTGTCAGACTCGCGCCTGCTTTCCCGCCGCCTTCTGCCGCATCGGCTATGCTGCTATGCCTCGCCCGAATATCTGGCCGGGCGCGGCCCGCCGACCCATCCGGACCAATTGGCAGAGCACGACACTGTCAGCCTGCGCTACCAGAGTAGCGGCCAGCTATTCCGCTGGCCTTTCCGCGTCGGGAACAGGGAGGTCGAGATCGTGCCGTCCTCCGGCATCATCGTCGACGCAAGCGAAGCCGTTCTTGCGACGATCTCGGCGGGCGCCGGCATTGGAATGGCAACGAGTTTCATGGCCAGCGCCTGGGTGAGGCGTGGAGCGCTCGTGCCGGTTCTGGCCGACTATGCGGTGGACCGGCACAATATAACAGCGCTGTGGCCCGAGAGCCGACGGTCGAACCCCGCCGTCCGCGCCTTCCTCAACACCCTATCAGAGCTGTCGTGACATTGGCATTGCATGTCTGCTTCTGGCGCATTCCAGCCCAAAACCACGCGCGTTCAGCTGGACAGCGGCCTCTTGCCTTAGAATGTCATTCCTCCCCCAACCGGAACCGACCTCCCAAAGCTTCGGAGGCGGCTTTGCCGGCACTGACGAGAAGTTCGACATAGTCTGCGCGCCTTGCCTCGTCGAAGCGAAAGAGCGGGAAGGAAATCGACATGGCGGCGATCGGATGACCCAGATGGTTGAAGATCGGAACAGCCATGCAGCGCACGCCGGCCTCGCTTTCTTCAACCTCCTCCGCATACCCACGCGCACGGGTCTTTTCCAGATCGGACAGAAGGGCTGCACGCTCGGTCATGGTGCGTGGCGCGCGTCGATCAAGCACCATCCGGGCCAGTCGCTCCTCTTGTTCACCCTTGGAGCAAAAGGCCAGAAGCGCCTTGCCGAGCGCCGTGCTGTGCAACGGGTTGCGCAGGCCGAGCGGTGATTTCATCGCCAGATTGAAGGCGGCATCGTATTTGTGGATGTAAACCACCTTGTCTTCCCGGCTGTCGAGAACGCCCAGATTGATGGATTCACCGGTTGCCCGCGACAGCCTGCCCATGGCCGGATCCGCCACCCGCAACAGATCCGCCTGATCGCTCAGCGAGCGCGCGCCCAGGCTGAACAGTTTGAGCGTCAGGCGATATTTTTCCGTTTCGGCATCCTGCTCCACATAGCCGAGGTCGACCATGGTCTGCAGCAGGCGATGCGCCGTGGTTTTCGACGTCATGGCCTTTTGCGAGAGATCGGCAAGGCCGATCTGGCGTGACTCGACCAATGCCTCCAGCACCGCCAAGACCTTGAGGACGGCGGCGGCATTTTCGGTCTTGGCAGGATTATCGGCCATGGCGTGCATTCCACATTTTCCGAAATTTCATTCTGAATTTGGTCAAGGCGCACTGTCAAGCGACCTCTCCACGCACCGCCCGGCTTGCCCGTCTTGCTCAACCCTGCTCGCCCGTCACAGCACCGAGCCATCAACACACCGAAAAACGCCGTTGAAATGCGTGTCAGACTATGGTCTGCTCAAATTCCGGAACGAAGTTCCGAAAATATTTCAACTGGGGAGGAGTTGAAGCATGCATTCTCTGCTACGGCAGAAGCCGACCCTGCTTGGGCGGGCAGACATCTGCGCGCTGATCGACCGGTTGACGCACAATCTCATTCATATCGAGGACAAGACGGGCGAATTTCTCCTGAAGCTCGAGGATGGGCGCGTCATCGATACGAAAGGCTGGGCCGGCTGGGAATGGACGCATGGCATTGCCCTTTACGGCCTTCTCAAATACTGGCAGCAGACTGGCCAGAAAGAGGTAATGGCCATCATTACCGACTGGTTCGAGGCGCGCCTTGCCGAAGGCACACCAACCAAGAACATCAACACGGTCGCCCCCTTCCTGACGCTTGCCCATCTTTACGAGATGAACCGCGATCCGCGTTTTCTGCCCTACCTCGAAACCTGGGCCGAATGGGTGATGCATGAAATGCCGCGCACCCGCGAGGGTGGCTTGCAGCATATCGTCTACAACAGCGTGAACGACCAGCAGATCTGGGACGACACGCTGATGATGAGCGTGCTGCCTTTGGCCAAGATTGGCCTCGTGCTGAACCGGCCGGACTTCGTGGAAGAGGCAAAATACCAGTTTCTGCTGCATGCGCAGTATCTGATGGACACAGAGACAGGCCTGTGGTTCCACGGCTTTACCTTTGATGGCCACCACAACTTTGCCCGGGCCCGCTGGGCGCGCGGCAATAGCTGGATTACCATTGCCATTCCGGAATTCATCGAACTGCTTGACCTTCAGGAGCGCGATCCGCTGCGCCGGCACCTGCTCTCGGTTCTGTCGCGCCAGGCCTCTGCCCTCAAAACCCATCAGGATCGCTCAGGCCTCTGGCACACCCTGATCGATGATCCGGACAGCTATCTGGAAGCCTCCGCCACCGCAGGCTTTGCCTACGGGCTGATGAAGAGCGTGCGCAAGCGCTATCTCGGACCGGACTATCTGGAAACGGCCGAACGGGCAATGAAGGGGGTCATCGACAATATCAGTCCGGACGGCGAACTGATGCAGGTGTCGTTCGGCACGGCGATGGGCAGCGATCTCGATTTCTACCGGCAGATCCGCCGCACATCCATGCCCTATGGACAGGCAATGGCCATGCTGTGCCTGACCGAACTGCTGCGCAGCCACATCTGACCTTTGCATCAGAAGAGCGTAGCGGGACAAAACCAGACGAATTGCCGGATCGGAGGAGCGACCGGCAGTAGCAAGAGGACGAGGGAAGAACCGATCTTTCAAGACAGGTCGGCCGAGGCGATATCGTCACCGGTCCAACCCTGAAATTTCAATCATGGAGGAGGAGATCATGATGAACCTGACAAGACGCAGGCTCTTAGGCGCCGTAGGCACCGGCCTTGCAGCATCCCAGCTTTCGATCACGCCGGCACGGGCCGCCACCCGCATCCGGCACTACTGGTGGGGCAATCCCGAGCGGGACAAGCGCACTTTTGCGGTGATTGACCTGTTCCAGAAGGCCAATCCCGGCATCGAAGTGTCGGGCGAGACCATTGGCTGGGGCGATTACTGGACCAAGATGGCAACCCAGACGGCTGGCCGCAACATGGCGGACCTGGTCCAGATGGATTACCGCTTCCTGTTCGAATATGTGCGCCGTGGGGCGTTGAAGCCACTCAACGAATTTGTCGGCAAGAGCCTGATGATTGCTGACTTCGACAAGGGCCCGCTTGCCGGCGGCGAGGTGGACGGCAAGCTCTATGCCTTGAATATCGGCTCCAACAGCCAGGTCATCGTGTACAACAAGCGCGTCTTCGAGGAAGCCGGCATCAATGCCGACCTCATCAACTGGACCTGGGACGATTTTGCCAAGAGCTGCGAAACGATCACTGCCAAGTCCGGCGGCAAGGTGAAGGGTTCGGACGACCTCGCGCTGATGATCGAGACGTTTGAATCCTGGGTGCGCCAGAACGGCCGCGAATTCTACGACAAGGACGGCAAGGTGGCGGCAACCGTCGATGATGTTGCAAGCTACTGGCAGTTCTGGGCAGACCTGCGCAAGAAGGACGTCGTGCGGGCCAAGGAAAAGACCGTCATTCTGGATGCGCCGATTGCCGAATCCGGTGTTGCGGTCGGCGATACCGCCATGGCGCATTTCTGGTCGAACCAGCTCGTCGGCATCCAGGCGGCCGCCAAGGACAAGATCGGCGCGGCCATGGTGCCGCACAAGAAGGACGGCAAGCCCGGCCAGTTCATCAAGCCCTCGATGTTCCTGTCGCTGTCGCGCGATGCCAAGGATCCGGAAGCGGCCATCCGCTACATGAACGCCTGGGTGAACGATCCGGCGATCACCGGCGTACTGGGGCTCGAACGCGGCATTCCCGCCTCCCCGAAAGTGCGCGAGGCACTGGCGCCGAAGCTCACGGAGGTGGAAAAGCTCTCCGTCTCCTACTTCGATGCCATTCAGTCCAAGGTCGGGCCTCTTCCCTTGCCAGCCCCCAAGGGTGCCGGCGAAGTGCGCGATGCCTTCATGCGGATCGGAACCGACGTGGTTCTGGCCCGTCTGGATGCGAAGGCCGCCGCCTCGACCTTCATCGACGATGCCCAGTCCATCGTCGAACGGGCGCAGTAAACAGGCAGCCACGCCACGTTTCGTCTCCCGGCGCCTTTTGAGGGCCGCCGGGAGACATCGCCCAAAGGGTTCCGTCGCGATATGGCGGGCCACCGCCCGGCTCAAACTGCCCCTTGCGGCCGGAAACGACATTCAAGGCCAGTCCCGCCATCGACCCCACGCGCATCAGGACGGCGGCCGGCCGATTTCACCAGGACATTTTCATGACCCCTCCCCTCTTTATTGGCGTCATCGGCATTGATCACAACCATATCTACGGCATGATCGATGGCCTGACGGCCGCCGGTGCGACGTTTTCAGCTTTCGCGGTGACACCGGACACGCCGCAATCGACGATCGACAGTTTCACGGCAACCTATCCGGATGTGCCGCAGCGGACACCGGCGCAGATCTTCGAGGATGACCGCATAGGGCTGGTGCTGAGCGCTGCCATCAACAGCGAGCGCGCCGCAATCGCCATCTCCGCCATGCGCCATGGCAAGGATGTTCTGGTCGACAAGCCGGGCTGCACCACGCTCGAACAGCTCGCGGCGATCCGCCAGACAACGGCCGAAACGAGCCGGCGCTGGACCGTGTGCTTCTCCGAGCGGCTGACGGTCGAAAGCGTCACACTTGCCGACCAGCTGATTGCGCAAGGCCGCATCGGCAAGGTGGTGCAGACCGTCGGCCTTGGACCGCATCGGCGCAATTCGCACCTGCGTCCGGCCTGGTTCTGGGATCGCGCCCGCTATGGCGGCATTCTCACCGATATCTGCGCCCATCAGTTCGACCAGTTCCTGCATTTTACCGGCTCGACCGAAGCGCATGTCGTATCGGCCCATATCGCAAACGTCGCCAATTCCGATCGCCCCGGATTTCAGGATTTTGGCGAGGTGCTTCTCGCGGGCAATGAGGGGCGTGGCTATGCGCGGGTGGACTGGCTGACGCCCGACGGACTTCCGACCTGGGGCGATGGGCGCATGACCATTCTCGGCACCCATGGCTATCTGGAACTGCGCAAATATATCGATATCGCCGGGCGTCCCGGTCAGGATCACGTTTTCCTCGCCGACGCCAAGGGCGTCGAACATTTTGAGGCTGCAGGCGCCGGCAAACCCTTCTTTGGCCGCTTGATCCGCGACGTTCTAGACCGGACCGAGACGGCCATGCCGCAAGCCCACGCGTTTCTTGCAACACAATTGGCGCTCGAAGCGCAGCAGATGGCAGAACAGGGAGCCTGCTCATGACCCGAAGGATTTGCGTGGCCATTGCGGGCGCGGGAATCGGCAAGGCCCATATCTTGGGCTATGCGCAGCTGCCGCATCTGTTTGACGTACGCTATGTGTGCGACCTCAACCCGGAACGCGCCGCAGCCGGGGCTGCCGAAGCGCCCGGCAGCCGGCCGATTTCCGATCTTGATGCGGTGCTTGCGGATCCGGAGGTGGAACTTGTCGATCTCTGCCTGCCACCGCGCCTGCACGCCCCTATGACACTCAAGGCTCTTGCAGCGGGCAAGCATGTCGTCTGCGAAAAACCGCTTGCCGGTTCTCTGGCCGATGTGTCCGAGATCAGGGACGCGGCGGCGCAGTTCGACCGGCAGGTGTTTCCGATCTTCCAGTACCGCTATGGCGCGGGCTACCACGCGGCCCATGCCCTGAAGAGGAAAGGCCTGCTCGGCCGGCCTTTCGTTCTCTCGCTCGAAACCCATTGGGACCGGCGCGCCGATTATTATGCGGAGCGCTGGCGCGGAACCTGGGAGGGCGAACTGGGAGGCGCGCTTGTAAGCCACGCCATCCATGCTCATAATCTGGTGGCGCATCTCGCCGGAGAGATCACAGAGGTCGCAGCCTTCATCGACACCCGCGTCAACCCGATCGAGACCGAGGATTGCGCGGCTCTTTCCATGCGAACCCGCGAGGGCGCGCTGGTCTCCTCTTCCATCTCGCTCGGTGCCTGCGGCAGCACATCGCGTTTTCGCGCGCTGTTCGAGCACATGACCATCACGTCGGGGACGGAGCCCTACCATATCGGATCGGGCCCCTGGACCTTCGAGGCCCGAGACCCTGCCCGGCAGGCCGAGGTCGATGCCATCGTTGCCGAGCATGACCAGGGCATATTCCGGTTTGCCGGACAGTTTGCCGATATCCATGCCCGCCTCACCGGGGGCGCGGAGTTCTACCTGCCCTCGCTTGACGAAGCCTATCAGTCGATCGAACTCATCACGGCCCTCTACGATGCAGCCCGCAACCGTCGCATCGTCAGCCTTCCGCTGCCGTCCGATCATCCGCTGCGAAAGGGTTGGCTTCCGGCATGATCCTACCTTTGAGCGTGTAATCCCGTCGTCTCTTCGTCAGCCAGAGGCTGGCGGACATCTCCGATCGATGTCCGCCAGCAAAATGCCCTCACCCGGTTTTTCGCTCAAATCCGCCGTTCTGCCGCATGAGGGCCATGACCATGGGGGCAAGCGAGAACTCGCCGCGTTCGGCCTTTCGTGTCAGATCCCTGAGATATCCGCCCGCAGAATTGATCTGCCCTGCCCGTTCCAGGATGCAGGCCATCACGATGGCGGCGTTTTCGGCTCCCAGAACCTCGCAGGCGCTCTGATAGGCCGAGGGGCTGACGCCCAGCATGGAGCGGGTGACGACAGCGGCCGCCAGGAGATCGCGCCAGCTGCGGATATCGCCGTCCGGCCCGTAATCGACGATCTGCGGGCAGGCTTTGAGCACCATCGGCAAGGGGAGCGGCTTCAGACGCTCGGCCAGCGCCGGATCGAGCGTGGTTTCGCCCATCTTGCGCCGCGGGTTTCCGGCAGGATCCTCCGGCATACCGGCCGCTTCAGGCAGAAGCGATGCATTCCTCTCGTCCGTTTCTCCCGTCGCTCCGGCACCTCGCATCGGTGTTGGCGCCGAGATTTCGCCCTGCTTCTTTTCTGAAGCGGGTTCAAGTTCATTAAGGGATTCGGGTTTTGAATTCTGTATGTGATAGCCAGAATGG
>NZ_JAGIPH010000011.1 GCF_017877135.1 Neorhizobium galegae
TCGCGGACTTCAGGTGAAAACTTGTTCGTTGTCTTGCTCATATCGGCTCCACTTTCTCAGAAGTTGGAGCCTCCGGCAAACCCGGCGCGGTTCAGTGAGCGAATAGTCTGCGGTCTCAAGGACTGGGGAGATGTCGCGACGCAATACGGACAAGCTTATGATAAACTTCGAAGCTATCGTCACATGGTGGATCAATTGATTCTGGAGCCTCAAGCACGTGTTACGACTGACGCTCACAATGATCCGACGGATTTAACTCCAACTCGGCAACGGAGCGAAGGCGGCTTTCGATAAGAAGACCGCTGTCATCCAGGATCGGATGGGCGACCGAGACGATGTGGGCATTGATCCGCTTGAGATCGCGCAGGATGTCCAGATGCAGCGAACTCGTCTGAAGGCTTTCGAGCCGTCCGTCACGCAGTCGTTCGATATGGCGCTCGGCGGATTCCTTTTCCATGCGGCGCACGTCGACCTTTATTTCCATCATCCGGCGGGCTAGGCGGAAGTCGCGCGTGACGAAAATGGTCTGCGCGATGCGCACATTATCAAGCGTCAACTCAAACAGCGTGCGGAGCTCGCGGTGACCGTCTTCGGAGAATCTGAGGCCGAGCGTCGCCTTCTTTGTGACCTGCGCCAGCAGACCCTTTTCGATAATATCGCCGATATGTTCGAGATTGATCGCGTAGTCGATGATATCGATGGAACGACGGCTGTCTTCCGGGGAGAGACCCATACGGCCGAGTTTGGAGAGATAGACCTTCACCTCTTGCTGAAGCCTGTCCACACGCGCTTCCAATGGCGGGATGTCCATCAGCTTGGCCAGATTGTCCCGCTCGAAGGAATCGGACGCGCGCATCAGCATGCGCTCGATGAGGTCCCCTATGCCTAAAACCTCGCGCGTGGCACTGGCGAGAGCCACGGTCGGCGTCGACAGTTCGTGGATGTCGAGATATTTCGGCCCGGTGTCTTCCTGCGCATCGTCGGGAACCAGTTGCTGCATCAGGCGGGCAAGCAGGCGCGAGAATGGCCAGGCGACGACGGCAAGTCCGATGTTGAACGCCAGATGCGCATCGACCGGCAAATTGGCCGGTCCAAACGGCAGCGTCATGAGGAGATCAGCACCAAAGCCCGCCAGCGGCAAGGCCACCAGGCAACCGATGGCCCGCACGATCAGATTTCCAAGCGTCACCCGCCTGGCCGCCGCCGCTCCCCGTAAAGAGGCCATGACAGGCGGGATGGCGCCGCCAAAGTTTGCCCCGAGAACAAGGGCGATGATCAATCCGGGTGACAGGATGCCTGCCGATGCCAGGGAGAGGATCAGGACGATGGCCGCAAGGCTGGAGGACGAAATAAAGGCAATGACCGCCGAAAAAATCATGGCCACCGGCCAGGCATTGTCCAGCAAGCCGATAAAGGCGGCCAGCGCCGCTGATGCCCGCATCGGTTCCGTCGCGCTGCTGAGCAGGTGTAGCGACAGAAGCATCAGCCCGATGCCGACCAGCGCCAATCCTGCGCCCTTTCGCCCCGTCGAGGCACCGCGATAAAGCATCAGGCCGGTTACAATGATCAGCGGCGAAAGCCATTCAACGCCGGCTGCAACGATCCAGGCCGTGACGGCGGTTCCCACATTGGCCCCGAGCAGAACGAGCTGGGCCATACGCGGCTGGACCAGTTCCCGTTCGACAAACGAGGCCACCATAAGCGCGGTTGCTGTGGAACTCTGCAGCGCCACCGTGGCCACGAAGCCCGACGCAAACGAGCGCAGGCTGCCGCGCGTGCCGCTCGCAAGGCCCGCCCGCAACCGCGCTCCGAAGGCCCGCGTCACACCATCCTTGACCTGCGCCAGGCCGAACAGCAGCAAGGCAACCGCGCCGAACAGGTTTATCATGACGATTGTCGAGGCCATCGGTCTTTCTTCCGTCCAGGTTACAGCGACGCCCTTGGCGACAGCGGCGTATCATCCGGCCCAGCCCCTGCCCTTTCCAGCCAGCGCCGAAGACAATGCAGAAAGGCATGCAGGAACCCACCCGGAGATTGCGGCGGAGCGGGTGGGCTATGGTCCAGGAGACGACCGGTCAGCATGCGGTAGATCGTCAACCGCTCGGCGGAGATGAACGGCAGCGCCAGTGGACCCGCCTGGCGCAGACAATACCAGTCCGTCACCAGATCCATCATCGATGTTGCTCTCAATGCCTCCATGGTCAGGCCGAAGCGGGCGCATTCGTCTTCGAGAAGGCCCATGTTGCGACAGGAGATGGCCGAAAGGGGTTCCTCGCCCTCCCGCCTCTCCCCGGCCAGCATCAGCAGGCCGATCTCGGCAAGATTGGACATGGCAACATATTCGACGATTTCCGGTGGCCATTCCCTTCGAAAATACCGGTGCGTGACCAGTGCCCTCGTATGGGCAAAGAGGAAGTCGCCATAGGAGGGCGTGTCAAAGGCAGGATCGGGCACCTCCCCCTTGAACGCGCTTTCCAGACGATAGAACGCCATCAGGCGCGGATCGAGCGGGAGGTGCGAAAGCCCCACGGTCTCCACGTCCGGCAGGCTTTTGCCGGGTTGCACGACCTCGAAGGCCGGGGGAAACGCAACGAGAGAAGGAACGGCGATGTTGACCAGTTCGCAGCCGTCAAGGTGACGGCGCGTGGTCCCTTCCACATGGAGATGCCCGCTGAAGTGAACCCTCATACCGGTCCCCAGCAAAGTATCGGCAACCGCTCCGACCGGCGTGCGCCGCACGACATTGGTGTTGCCGAAGAGCGCCGCCTCCGATCCGGTCGTGTCGTCGAAGGGGTCGATCACCGGATAATGGGAAAACGACAGGACGGTCTTGCCGAGCGCTCTCGCCCGTTCATGAACATCCCTGATCCAGTCTATCAGGAAGGGTTTGAGACGCAGAACCGCGTTCCATCCGGCGGCCGTGCTGTCGATGAACGTCTCATCGTCACAGGGATCATGATAGCCGTCGCGCGGCTCGAACACATTGGCATCGATCATCAAAAGCCAGAGCCCCTCTGCGGGCTCGACGAGGTATGACGCATCCATCAGACTGAAGGTCGAACGGCCATCCGCCGAGGAAACCAGATATTGCCGATCCTCAATGCTGTCGGAGCGGCCGAATGGGCTTTCCCAATGAAGGTATTCGGCTTGCGCAAAAAGACCGAACGCGGCCATCGGCAACAGGCCAAGCGGGTACCCTTCGCAGTACATCCGCGCGCTGAGGCAGGCCTGCGGGTTCGCGCCCGCCACCTGCGCATCGCTGGTGACGGTAACGGAACTGCCGGATCCACTGAGAAACCCCTTTGAATGATGCCTGCCATTGGCCGCGAAGACATCGTGATTTCCGGGGATCGCATAAAATGACAGCCGGTGTTTCCCGCGATACTCCTGCAGCAGACGCCCAACGGCATCCGTCGTCTGTCTTTGGCCATCGTCGGTATAATCGCCGAGAAGCACGACATGGCGAATGCCGCGGCCCGCGATCTCGTCCAATGCGGCTGGAAGAGCCTGAAAGCTTTCATTGAAAACGCGCGTCGACGCACGCGTTTCAGCCCAGCTGCGCACGGCAAGCCGCTGTCCATTCACCTCTACACCGTCAAAACCATAATCGCCTTCGAGATCATGGTAATGAGCATCGGCAATGACGGCGACCGCGGGCAGATCACGATGTCGCATCGGCCGCCTTCCTGGCCTCGACGAGATCGATCCAGTCGGACGCCCGCCTTGCCGCCTCGTAGAGCATGGGCTTGGGCGTTTCGAACCACTCGTCCTCACGCAATTCCCGCTTGTCGCGGATATGCGCGATTGCCGCGTCCAGCGTTGGAAACAGGTGCGGCTGCTGCTTGTGCAGAAACAGTCCAACCAGCGAAACGGAACGGCTGCGTCCGCTGCGACAATTGACCAGAACATTGCCGCCGTCCTTGAACGGATAGGTTTCACGCCGGGGAAGCGTCTGGTTCAAGGCGCCCTGCAGGATGTAGTAGCCACCGAGCATCATGGTATCGGGGCTGCCGCCGCCATCGATCATGCCGAGCTTGTAATAGCGTATATCGGAATAACCGCTCGCGCACAGTGCGCCGTCTTCGGCAAGGCTTGGACTGCGCACGAAGTTGATGTCGAGATTGATGGCACAGTTCACGACGATCGTAACGCCGTGCTTCTTCAAGAGATCCAGATCGCGTGCGCCTTCAAGCCCGCCGATATAGAGCGCGGAATTGTGCGGCTGGAGCCCTTGCGTGATCAGGCTGATTGCCGGTCGCGAATATACCGGGGCTTTCATGCGTGTTCATTCCCTGTCAAAATACCAATCCTTCGGAAACACCACCCTTTCAGAAGGGTGGGCTTCATCATGCCGGCAGCCGGTTCGGCTGTCTGTCTTGATCTCAGGCGGCGTTAGAGCGTGCCCTGGCTGCCGTCGTCGCGGTTATCAATTTTCCCGTCTTCGGATCGAAGACCATCATGTTGCGCGCGGCAAATTCCAGCCAAACCTTGCGGTTCGGCCAGCTTTCGACAAAGCGCGGAATGAGCGCGGTCATCGGTGTGCCATTGGCCGAGAGCGAGAGGATGGTCTGCGAACCGGTCGGCTGGACGACGTCGACGTCTGCGGCAAGCCCCTGGTCCAGGGCAGCCTCATGCAGATTGAAATGCTCCGGCCGGATCGCGCAGGTTACAGGCCCGGCTTCACGAGCGATGACCTGTTCGAGCACGACCTCAATCCCGTGAAGCTTCAGTACGCTTCTGCCGCCTCTTTGCTCGAGAATGCCATCAAAGACGTTGATCCGGGGGTCGCCGATGAATTCGGCCACCAACAGGTTGGCCGGTTCATGGTAGATTTCGTAAGGGCTGCCGATCTGCTGGATGACGCCGTCCTTCATCACCACGATGATATCGGACATGGTCAGCGCCTCGACCTGGTCATGCGTCACGTAGACCGTGGTCGCGCCAAGATCCCGAGACAGGCGCTTCAGTTCCGTTCGCATTTCCGTTCTCAATACCGCATCGAGATTGGACAGCGGCTCGTCCATCAGCAGGATGGAGTTGCGGGCGGCAATCAATCTGGCAACGGCAACACGCTGCTGCTGGCCGCCGGAAAGCTCCGACGGGAAGCGTTCTTCATATTGTTCCAGTTGCACTTTCTTCAGTGCCTCGGCCAGTCGCGCGGCAATCTCGTCTTTCGGCCGCTTTGCCTGATGCAGCGCCAGCGTGATGTTCTTGCCTACCTTCATGTTCGGCCAGAGCGCATAACTCTGGAAGATGAAGCCGAGACCACGCTTTTCCGGCGGCACGAAACTGCTGTCGCGTCCGGAATAAACCGTTTTGCCAGCAAGAGTCAGCTCGCCGCCGGACGGCTGTTCCAGTCCCGCGATGATGCGCAGCGTCGTGGTCTTGCCGCAGCCCGATGGCCCAAGGAGCGTCACGAACTTGCCCTTCGGAATTTCGAGATCGAGTGGCGGTATGGCCAGGTGCGAGCCGTAATATTTGGTAATGCCTTTCAGGGACACTTCGTTCATCAGGTTTCCTCCCCAGGCTTTCCGGGTTGCATCACGGCAACCCGGCGCTCCGGTTTTCCTCAGTTGCTGGTTTCGACCACCCAGAAATCGTTGACTTCAGCGACATGGTCGCGCTGATATTCAGCCGATCCGAAAATCTTGCGAACTTTCGGCCAGTTCTCTCCGCCCTTCGGCAGCGGTACATCCGTGCGCGGCGAGAACGTACCGACCTTGAAATAGGCGGCCATGCCTTGCAGCTTCTTCAGGCTTTCCCCGTCTCGATACGGCTTTTCAAGCTTGGTATCGGGGGTCAGATCCTTTGACCCCATCTGGAAGGCGATGAACAGTTTCGCCGCATTGGGATGGGTCGACTGACCGGCAATCGCCACATAGGTCGAATAGGCAAAGACCCCGGCCGGATCGATGTCGTAAAGAATGGCATTGGCATAATCGTCGCTGCCGTTCTTGTTGATGTAATGCATGCTGGAAAAGGTGACCGGCGGCTTTGCCTGTCCCTTGAGACCGGAGGCCGTCGCAAGCTTTGAGCCGGAATCGTAGATGACAAGGTCATTCTTCAAGAGCCGATGCAAGAATTCATAGCCGGCATTTTCAATCCCATCGGACAGGACGAGCGGCTTTCCGGCATATTTTTCGTAGGATTTGGCAAAATCATCGGCGTGTTCGACGATGGAGGTCAAAAGCGCAAGCGATGTCAGCGAGCCGAGAGGGCTTTTCATCGCAAAACGCTTGTTCCAGGCCGGTTCGGTCAACTGCCACACATTGGTAACCGGCGGTGCGTCCTTGTAGGTGTCGGCGTTGTACATGAGCACGGTGGCTTCGATCACCTGCGTCAGCAGCGGCTCGCGCAACTCGGTCGGGATCTTCGCCTCCAGGTAACGCGGCACATAATTGACGATGCGGTGATTGGGCAGGAGGTCGTAGAACATCTGGGCGGTGCCGGCGGTGTTGACCACATCCACGGCAAAGATACCCGCCTGCTGTTCGCGCACCACCTTCTCGATCGTCTTTTCCGAGCCGAGATCATAGGCGTTGACCTTGATCTCCGGATAAAGCTTCATGAAATCCTCGGCCAGCGCATTGACGGTCGAGGAGGAGGAATAGACGGTCACCTCGCCTTCGGCCTTGGCCTTCTTGACGATCTCCTCCCAGTTTTCTTCCTTCGGCTGGTGCGCACCAAGCTCTGCAGTCTTCAGCCAGGCATCGAATGCAGCATCGTCAGAATAGGCTGCGGTGCCGATAAGGCATGCAACTGCGGCAATCACCACCCGTTTCGTGAGCATTCCCATGTGATCTCTTCCTCCCTGTTGCAAGGTCGCCTCCTCAAGCAAACCCCATCTTCGTATTGCGGAAAACCAGCCGGAACAGGATGTTGCAGCCCACGACCAATGCTACGAGCAGCAGGGTTGCCGCTCCGATCAGCTGGGGAACATCATCCGTCTGATAGGTGTAGATCACACTTGCCAGCACAGCCGTCGACGGCGTGACCAGCAGGATGATCAGCGAAAGCTCGCGCATCGTGCCGATGAAGCTCAGCAGCATGCCCGATACCAGCCCCGAGGCGGCAAGGGGTGCCACGATGTGGCGCACACGGCCTACCCAGCCGATACCTTGTACGCGGGCTGATTCTTCGAGGGACTTGTCGATCTGCAGCATCGCGGCAATGCCGGTGCGCGATGTATAGGGCAGGTTCTTGACCGCCGCGATCAACACCAGCAGGGCAAATGTCCCATAAAGTGCCGGGATCGGCCCGACCGGTCGCGAGAACATGCCGATATAGATGGCGCCAAACGCCACGGCCGGAAAGATGTAAGGTAGGAAGGCTGCCAGCTCCAGCGCCCGCGACGACAGGCTTCCGCGTGTCTTCACCACCACGTAACCGATCAGAAAACCGAGAACGCCGGTGGCGAGAGCTGTGAAGAATGCCAGGCGAAGGCTGTTCCAGGCGGCATGCAGGATCTGCGGGTTCTGGAAGACGCCCGCATACAGTGCGTTGACGCCGCCGCGCGCACCGATCCAGTAATGCAGTGTCAGATTGGACAGATCGTAATTCCCGGCGGTGCGCGACAGGGACTGCAGGACCAGCAGACCGAGCGGCAGGACGACCGTCAGGCACATGAGCGCCACGACAAAGGCGAAGACCAGCCACCGTGCACGGCCGAGATCGATTTCGCGCCGGCGAAATCCCTTGCCGGACATGGTCACGAAACTCTTGCGCACACCGATCATGCGCTGGTTGATCCAGATGAAGAGAATGGCCATCAGCACCAGCACGAGCGCCAGAAGATAGCCATCTCCGACATTGCGCGATCCGATTGCGGCGTAGATCTGCGTGGGCAGTACGAAATACCGGATGGGCATGCCGAGAACCGCGGGCGTCCCGAAGGATCCGATAACCCGGATGAAGGTCATGACGACGGCCGAGCCGACGGCTGGAAGAACGAGCGGTGCGGTGATCGACACGAACTGCCGCAGCCGGGACATGCCGGCAATGGCGCCTGCCTCTTCCAGCTGACTGTCCACCGTGGCAAGCGAGCCGGAAATGATCAGGAAGCCGTAGACATAATAATGCAGGGACAGGCAGATGATGATGGGAATGCCGCCAAAGGCGATCCAGTCGGGGGGCTGCACGCCGAAGAGATAGGCAAAGACGCCGGACGCTCCACCCACCCGATCATTCTTGAAAAAGGTGACCCAGGCGAGCGCCATTACCCAGGATGGCAGCATATAGGGCAGGACGACCGCCGTGTTGACGAACTCGCGATAGGGCACATTGGTGCGCACGACGATCCACGCAAGAAGGGCGCCCAGCGCCAGGCAGATGATCGTTGCCCCGAACGCCGTGACCAGCGAGTTCATGAACGGCTTGTAGAACAGCGCCCAGGAAAGCCGGCTGCCAAAGACGCGCTCATAGTGGAAAAGCGTCAGTTCTCCCGGCTGGCGCCCTGGCAGATAGGCGGAATCATAAGGCTGGACGGTAATTGTCTCCCGCACCAGCTGGAACAGCGGCACGATGACGAGGAGCCCCAGCAGGATGGCAAGTCCCAAGGCAATCAGCCGCTCCGGCGCCGAGACGAAATGCGCTGCACGGCGCATCCAGCGCCAGTTATCGCGACTGGCTGTTTCTGAAAATAAGGTCACTCTGTCTCTCCTCCCCGACGGCGCTCCAAGCCGTTTACTCCGCAGATCGCGATTTTGGCGCGACCCTTCCCCTTTAGGCGGCGTTCCTCTCACGCCTGTTTAGCGGCTCAGCCAGCACGATGCCGACTGCGTCGCTGACGCCATCGGCAATCGCGGGCGCGCTTGCAAGGACTGCGGCACCCGCCTGCAAAGACCCGATTTCGAAGAAGGGGCAGACGCGTCCGCCCGCTTCGGCCACCAGCAGCAGGCCCGGCACGCAATCCCAGGAATTCATATGCAGCTCGACATAGGCATCCGACCGGCCATCCGCGACATAGGCGAGCGCCATGGCACCGGAGCCTGCCCGCCGCACGTTGGCGCCCTTATCCAGAAGCCGTGTCATTGCTTCAAGATATCGGGTGTTGGGGATGCGAGTCGACCAGCCCAGCTCAACGGATGCCATGTCGAAGCGGGTCGTCCGCGCGGCCGAAATCGGCTGGCCGTTGCGGGTTGCCCCCTCGCCGGCCCGGCAAAAATACAGCTCGTCCAGCGCCGGATTGTAGATCGCCGCAAGCTTTGCGACATTTCCCTCCACATAGCCGATGGAAATGCAGAAATGCGGAATGCCCCGGGCAAAATTGGCAGTCCCGTCAATCGGATCGACCACCCAGACCCGCTCGCGGATGTCTCCGCCACCCTCCTCGCCAAAGAAGCTATCTTCCGGAAAGGCTGCTGCAATGCGCTGGCGAATATGCGCTTCGGAGGCCGCGTCGGTTTCCGTGAGGTAATCCTGCGGTCCCTTCATCGAAAAGTCAGCCGCCCTGCCATTTTCAAAGCCCTCAAGGACCAGGGCTCCGGCAGAGAGAATGACATCACGGCACAACTGCGCGCGACCATCCAGATCGTTTGTATAGGACATTGCTGAAGGCATGCGCATTCCTCTCCCTTGAACACGTGTGCAACATTGCACACGTGTTCACTCGGTGCAAGCGCGTATCTGGCACTGGTTTGAAAAAACTCTGGTCAGGACGTGGATGTCGTCAGCGTCGGACGGTGCCGCGTTCGATAAGGGCCACAGGGACATTGGTGATGACCGACTGACCAAGCTCATGATCGAGCGCGGCCAGAACGGCCTCTGTGAGGACTTCGAACGACTGCGCGATGGTCGTCAGTTCGTAGCTTCGCCAGGAGGCCTGCGGAATGTCGTCAAAGCCGATGACGGACAGGTCTTCGGGCACGCGGCGCCCCATGTCGTTTCGAGCGCCATCGAGAAAGCCGATGGCCATGATATCGGTCACGCAAAACGCACCGTCTATCTGTCGGTCAGACAGGAGCTCACGGGCCGCCTTCAGTCCCGTCTCATAGGTTGTCGGGCCATCATGCCAGACGACGATATCCGTGCCGGCGGCGGTCATGACGTCGGAAAATGCCTCGCACCGGCGCAACTGGGTCGGCGTTCCGGATCCACTTGTCACGACGGCGACCTTTTGACATCCCGCCGCCTTCAGGCGTTCTGCCGCAAGCGTTGCGCCGGCAATGTCGTCGCTGAGGATGATATCGGTGTCGGACCGGGCGAGCTGTCTGTTGATGACGATGAGCTTGACGCCATTGGCAAGACATTCATCCACGATCGACATCGGTGGCTCGCCCGAGAGGACGACAATCGCCCGGGCCCGAAACTCGAAAATCAGTTCGATGAGAGGTGCAATGTCACTGCGTGCATCCGCAGCATTCAGAAGCAGGCATTGCAGTCCGCGCCGAAGCAATCCGATGCTGAGCATATCCAACTGCTTTGCCATGAAGGGCAAGGAAAGGTTCGCCCCAACCACGCCAACGAGATTGGACGAGGAATTATTGAGGCCTTGAGCGAGTCTGTTGACGCGATAGCCCAGTTCCTGAGCGGCCTGAAGCACCTTGCGGCGCACTTCAGGCGAGACGCTGGCGCCTTCCGTGAATGTCCGGGAGACGGCAGAACGCGAAACGCCTGCTCTTTGAGCGACGTCGACGGACGTGACAAAGGCCTTGACCATGGTAATCCAATGGGAAAAGAGGGTGTACGGCGTTCATCGCAGTACGATACTTTTCCGATCCTTACAATCTGGGCATGCCAATGGCCTGCCTCCGGGCTACGCGGCCCTTAGGCGGATACGGACCCACGACCCTACGCTCTACTGACACGCAGGCCATTGAATTCTTAATGCCTGCGGCAGAGACATAACTCCAGAATAGTTCAGTCACGTGCCCCGGCGTGGGACCAGCAGAGCGGGCCCAGTCCCTGTAGAAGATTTCGACGCCGTCCTTGGTTGTAATGAAGTTCTCGGTCATGGGTATCATTCCTTCCGTTTGGAGTTCGGTTGAGGTTTCCGAGGCAAAGACCGGGACCGTCATTGCCAGCGAAAGAGTGGCTCCCGCGAGCATGGCCTGCCTGCGGGACAACAGGATGTCGTAGCTTTTATCCATTGGCTTGGTTCTCACTGTTTGGATGGACAAACCGTAGAACCTGAGCGCCACTCGATCTTGTCGGCTGGGCCGATTTCTGGAACATTTGTCCTGTCACATCGATGCGGCGAGCCCGTATGAAGACAATCCGATCGAATGAGCCCGTTGCCGCGATAAACCGGCACGGGAACCTCACAGTACCTGCCGGCGAGGTCTGCGCTTTCTGTCCAAGGCCACTGGAGACACCCAGGCTGGCAGGTCACTCCTTCAAAAACCTATGTCTCGACGGACGGGTAATCGCTGCCCCGCCAATGCTGCAGTTTCTCTGCAAACAGCCGCTGAAATGCCAGCGGACCTTGTTTGGCCGCGTAGGGCTCGTCGTAGATGCCGATAAAGATCGTCAGGTTGAGGAAGAAATGTGCGCCCATTTCGAAAAGCGCAACAAAATCATGATCGACAAGAGCTCTGCGCTCCTCATCGGTCAGGCCATGCACCGTCGAAAATTCCACCTCGTTGTTCAAGAGCCGGGGGCCGATCGATTGTTCCCAGGTGGACACGCAGGCGTCAGGGTTTTCGGTGTAGCGCCGAAGTAGCTGAGGGTCGCGCTCGACAGAGAACAGAAACTTGTTCACATAGTACTTGCTCATTGCGCAAAGCCCTCGGGATACCAGGTGAAATAGGCTTCCATCGTGTGGAAGAGGTCGAGATGATCGGCGTAATCTGCCTCTTCGGGCCCGGCCACGCCGAGCATCAGGATGAAGTTCAGGAAGCCGTGGGTGGCGTTGCCGCTGCGGTCCAGGCTGGCATGGGTGACGCTGCCCAGAATGGCATCTGCATCCCCGGTCCGCAGCCATTCGATGGCCTGCCTATCAAAGGCCGGATCCGGCCCCGTCTCCATGAACTGCCGCGGGCCTCCCAGTTCGAGCGAGAGATGGCCGGTGCCGATGGCGGCAATCTTCTTGTCGGAGGGATAGGCTTCGATGGCTCGACGGATGGCGCGGCCGAGGTCGAAGAAGCGGCGCGGCGCAGGCAGCGGAGGGGCGAAAATATTGGTGTAGATGGGGACGATCGGCAGATCGTTTTGCGGACGCAGAGTGATGATCGGGCAGACGATCGAATGATCGATTTTCAACTCGTTGGAAAACGCAAAATCGAAATTCTGGTCGAGCAGCGACTGGTGGAGGAAACGCGGCAGGTCCTCATCGCCTGAAAGCCTGTAGCGCGGGAGACCGAACTCGCGTTCCTCGTTATAGAAGGTCGCATCATAGGCCGGCGCCTTCCCGATCAGGAACTGCGGATAGTTGTCCAGAAAGATCTGGTGGAAATGATCTGAGCCGATCATCACCAGGATATCCGGCTCGGCGCGCGTCAGGGTTTCCCGATAGGCTTCGATTTTGCGCTTCCATTCCGCAGCTTGCGGTATCTGGTCTTCGGAAGCGGCGGTGGTTGCCTTGAGGTAGAATGGATGGTGGGTGGACGCGAGCGTCGCGACAAGTTTTGCCAAAGCGGATCTCCAAGAGCGCAGCAGGATCAATAGCTGTTGCCTTGAGGTAGAGCCGGCGTCTTATGCGCGTATGTCGAAGAGGGCCGATTGGATTGCGTTTGAAATGATCTTCGAGGCTTAAACCGACAGCCAGCGCGCCGGTGAAACGCAGAACGTGCTGGCGCCACGCCATCGTCGCCGGCTGCTACCCGTCTCACCCCTTGGCTCGATGGATTGTCTTCACTTCGGCATCGAAGAGGTAACCCGCACCCCTTTCCGTCTTGATCAGACCAGGTTTGGAAGGGTCGACCTCAAGCTTTCGGCGCAGTCGCAGGATCAGCACGTCGATGCTGCGATCAAAAACCTCCTCATTGTGGACACGACTTGCAGACAACAGTTGCTCTCGTGACAGGATCTGGCGCGGAGACCGCAGGAATGCGGTCAACAGGTTGAATTCACCGGCGGTGAGCTTTACCTCCTCGCCCTCGTGAACCAGCCTGCGCAGCTTGATGTTCAGCTGCCAGCCGTTGAATTCGTAGATTGTCCTGTCTTTTTTCGACCGGACGACAGGACGCTCGCGCAAGGACGAGCGCACGCGCGCCAGCAATTCACGCGTGCCAAAGGGCTTGGTGATGTAGTCGACAGCACCGAGTTCCAGGCCGACGACCTTGTCGGCCTCTTCCAGCCGATCACCGCTGATGATGATGATCGGGCAATCCGAGGTGCTGGAAAGCTTTCGAACGATATCCAGACCGTCCTCGGCCCCGAGGTTGAGATCCACGATCAGCAGATCGACTTCGTCCGTGCTGAGGACCCGCTGCAGATCCTGGCTGCCACTGAGGCCGGTGACCCTCAAGGCATGCTGGGAAAGGTAATCCATGAGCAGACTTCGAATGGCGATATCGTCGTCAATTACCAGAACGTGCTTCACGACTGCACCCCTGTGCGGCAGTCGAATAAAAGCCGGGGCCTCAGGCGCAGCAGAGAGCCGTCGCCTAAGGAGACTGCACGACGTTCCCTCCCGGACCTTCGCCTCCTGATCATTCGGTCATCGTGCCGCTCACTATCCCGCATTTTTATGCAGAAGCCGGATCTGCGAGCCGCCCCGTTGAGTGCATTGCTCATCGCGCCCTTGCCTTTTCTGAGAAGGCTCACAATAATCGCGATTACGGTATATCACAATATTCATTTATATCAAATTATTCATTTTTGCGTTTTTGTGTTGATTGTAGCACCTCTTCCGTCAGGGAAAGGTCTTCGGCGCAGGCACCACATTCAAGTCCCTTCTCCGTTTTGTCGCTGTCCATCGCGGCAAGTTCTTCCGGGCCAGTATAAGAGGTTGCGCAATAGAGGGACGCTGCCGCCGCAGAACCGAATGCCTCGACAAGGGCGGGAACGATCCGCCGATGATCGATCCCTTTTGCTTTTTGATAAAGGATGCTTGGAATGCGGCCGACCGCAATCAGTGCACGACGCATGCATGGACTCCGTCATCCAGGGGATAGCTGAGTCAGCGCCCGTCTAATCGCCAAACGCCTGACGCCCCTGATCAGGCTAAGGCGAGCTTGGCGTTGGCGCCGACAGCGTCGGTGCAGCCCCTCTAGCGCCATCGGACAACAAGGTCGTCCACCTGGCGGATGCCTGCATGGCCGTGGATACGCAGGCGCTCTTCCCCCGTATCGAGGTCAAGATCCGCATGGAGGAGTGCCGTAAGCGCCTCCTCCATCTCGATCCGTGCCAGCGCTTCACCCAAGCACCTGTGTTCTCCGCCGCCGAAAACGGGGTGCCATTTGCCCAGCGGTCGCGTGAGGTTGAACTGATCGGGATCGATGAAGACGGCAGGATCTCGAAGACCGGACATCGTCGACAACAGGACCGGGCTACCCCTTGGGATGACATGGCCGTCAAGGTTGATGTCTTCGATCGCCAGGCGCGGGATCGATGCGACGGGCGGCTCGAACCGCAAGGCTTCCGCCACGGCAGCCGCCACCATGGCCGGTCGATAGCGCAACGCCCGCCATAAACCGTCTTGCCGCTCCAGAAGCAGTCCAACCATGATGACGATGGCCGCCCGCGTTGTATCGGAGCCACCCAGCACGACCGAGACGATCTGCATGACAGCCTCGACGGGTGACATCTCGGCCGCCTGATCGACGCTTGCAACATAGTCCGACAGAAAGTCGCCCCTTGGCCGCTTGCGGCGATCATCGATCAGCCCTGCCACATAGGAGGAGAGATCGCGTGTGGCCGCTTCGATATCGGGCAGGTCCTCCTGCGTCCACGAGGTGGTGAGGATCTTCGATACCCTGTAGGCCATGGCGGTAAAGAGGGGAACATCATCGCGCGGAATGCCGAGGATCGCAGCAATGGTCACGGCAGGGATCACGGCCGCATACTCATCGCGCAGGCGCATCTCTCCGGCGTCGCGCTTTGACGCGAAAAGTTCCTCGGCCAGACGTCGGACATTCGGGCGCAATCCTTCCATCATCCGAAAGGCAAAGCTGCGGGAAAGCGGGCGCCGGCGACGGTGGTGGGCGTCACCGTTCGAAAACAGCAGGCTATTGGACACCAACTCCATGACCGGGCCGCTCGCGATACCCCTTGCCCTCAAAAGCTCCGTTTCGATCTGCCGCGTGCGGGGATCGCTCACGAGTTTTTCGACGTCGTGCGCGCGCAGCACGAGGTAGGCACCGTCCTCCCGTTGCACAAAGGGAAAAGCCGGCCGCAACTCCCTATAGAATTCGTGCGGCGCCGAATTGAGAGCGGCAAAGCTTAGAACGGGCGGGGCGGCGGTGGTCGGGGACGATAGCGACATCGGGAACGCAGGCCTCTTTTGTTGACTGTCCCGTTCTCGGCCATCCGCAATGCCTAATGTTTTCAGGACCGGGCATTGTGGTTTCAGCTGTAGGACGAGACGCGGTTTCGGCAGGATTTTTTCACCGGTTTGCAGGAGCGGTGCAGCGGATCGCTCGTTTTACGGTTGCCAACTGACCCGGCACTCCGTCGTCTTGCGCACGAACATGTGCCCCTGAAAGTCTGACCTCCCCTCAAGCCGAAGGTTTGGCAGTCGTTCGACAAGCGCAGAAAGCCCCTCCTCCAGTTCAGCCCGCCCCAGAGCATCGGCAACACATCTGTGTGCCCCGCCCCCGAAGGCCAGCCGTGCCAGTTTCAGGTTGGACCGCGAAATGTCGAATGCATGAGGCCGCTCGAAAACGCGCTCGTCCCGCAGGGCGGACAGGAACGACAGCAGCACCAGTTGCCCGGCCGGCAAGACCCAACCGTCGATCTCGATGTCTTCGACGGACACCCGCACGACACCCGCTATGCCCGGCTCGAAACGCAGGCCCTCTGCCACAGCATTCGGCACCAGCGTGAGGTCTTCGCAGACAGCTTGCCATTGCTCCGGCTCCGACAGCAGGTGAACGGCTTGCGCGACGAGCCCGGTTCGCACGGACTCCGTGCCTCCAATGATCAGCTGGACAATCTGGACAAGCAGTTCCAGTCTCGTCACGTCATCCTCCCGCGAAAGCCGGATATACCGGGACAGGAAACCCTCTGACGGATTATTCTCGGCGTCCTGGATGAGGTCCTCGAGATAGTTCCGCAGCCGACGTGCCGCCTGCTCGGCATCGGCGACGGCCTGCTCGGTCGGATGCGGCCGAAAGAACTCGTCCATGGCGTGGATATTCTGCATGAACGTCGGCACGTCCGGCTCGGGAACGCCAAGAAGGCCGGCAAGGGCAAGGATCGGCAGCTTTGCCGCATAGTCGGCGGCAAGATCGAGGCTCGCGCCGTCCCGATAAGCATCGATCAAGGCGGCCGCCGAGCGTCGGACATGCTGTCGAAACTCTTCCGACACCTGCTGTGCAAGCGCTCTCGACAGCCCCGAACGCCGGCGGGCATGCGCATCGCCATTGGCCGTGAGCATGCCCTGTTCGAAGATGTCGAACAGCGCGCCCTCGCTCATTCCGGCCTGGGCGGGTATGGCCGTTCCCGTGGACTGCAATCTCGGGTCCAGCAGAAGACGGCTGACATCCTCATGCCGCAGGATGACGTAGCCGCCGGTATCGAGCGCAATAAAGGGATAGGCCGGGCGGTATCTGGCAAAGGTGCCATGAACGTCCGTTTCCAGATCGGATGACGCAACGACAGGAGCGGTGTGGAGAGTGTCCAGCATGATGTGTGTCTGCCTTTTCAGAGACGCGATATCGATCAAGGCCTGGATGTCAGGACGGCGGGCACCCGACGGGCGGGACTTGCGGGAAGGCCCTAGGCAGCGAAACCTCAAATGAAGCGAATGACGTGTCGGCGCGCACACGCGCCGACACGCAATGGTCTCAAAGCTGCCGGCCTTACAGCTCGTGCTGGGTGCGGATGAGATCAGCCGCCCTTTCGCCGATGACCACGCACGGCGCCATGATGTTGCCGGTCATGATCCGCGGCATGACGGAGGCATCCGCGATGCGCAGGCCCTTGATGCCGTAGACCTTCAACTGGTGGTCAACCACCGACATGCTGTCGCGGCCCATTTTGGCCGTGCAGGACTGGTGCCAATAGGTGACCGCCGACCGGCGGATAAAGTCGACAAGGCCTTTCCGGTCACGCGCGCCTGGCGCTGTCTCGCCCGTCACCAGCGGCTGAAAGGCGGCGCCATTTCCGAGTTCCAGGCAGAGTTCGACTGCAGCTATCGCCGCGGCCATGTCCTCTGGCTCGCTCAAGCAATTGGGTTCGATCAGCATCGGATCATTGACGCCGGCACCTGAGAGCCGCAGCCAGCCGCGACTTTTCGGCTGTGCCAGCCCCGCAAACATGGTCCAGCCATGGTCAGGGGTTTCCAATCCCGTTTCCGCCGGAGACGGAACGGGGAATTCCAGCTGGCACTGCAGCAGATCCGGCTGCGTCAGGCGGGAATCGCTCTTCCAGTAGAGCGTCGCCTCGCATCCGCCACCGCCGACACCCTCGGGCTTGCGATAGGCCCAGGTGCATCCGAACGCGATATGGTCCTGGTGATTTTGCCCGACGCCCGGAAGCGCCTGAACGACCGGGATCCCATGGGCGGTCAGCTGATCCCGTGGTCCGATACCGGATTGCATCAGGACCTTGGGCGTGTTGACAGCGCCCAGCGACAATATCGTTTCGTAATGCGCCTTGAAGCGCCGGCGCTGGCCGCTCACGATAGCCTCGACACCAACCACTCTCTTGCCGTCGAACAGCAGGTGCGACACCAGTGCCCCGGTCATGATGGTCAGGTTTTTCTTGGCCAAGTGCGGCGCGACATAGGACTGGTAGACGGATTGACGCTTGCCGTCCCGGATACGCAGCTCCGCAATCGACGCGCCGCCCTCGCTCTCCATCATCGCGCCGTTCGGGGTATCGTAGACGGGAATTCCGAGTGCCTCGGCAGACCGCAGCAGGGCATGGGCAACCGGCTGCGGGGCTTCGGGTTGCGCGACGAAGGCAGGGCCTCCAGTGCCACGACGAACCGGATCGGGCGCCCCGCGCCAGTCTTCGATGCGGCGGTAATAGCCAAGGGCGGCTTCATAACCCCATGCGTCGTCACCGGCTTCGGCGGCGAAGTAATCCCAGTCGGCCTTATGGCCTCTCGACCAGACCATGACATTGATGCTCGACCCGCCGCCGAGCCCCTTGCCCATGCTCAAGGGAAGCTGGCGCCCCTCAAGGCCGGGCGTCGGCTGGCCGACAAAGCCCCAATCGCGGGACGAGCCGAGATTAACCGGCCACTGCGCAGGATCGCGCACGCTGTCGGCACGATCATCGCCGCCCGCTTCCAGAAGCAGGACCTTCGGGCCGCCGCATTCGGCAAGGCGTGCAGCAACAACCGAGCCACTGGATCCGGCGCCGCACACGATAAAATCAAAGGCCTCGGGCTCATGGACCGAGGGCATTTCGTCTTCGCAGTTCTCTGGTTCTTGCGCAGTGGGGAGCATTGGAGTCACCTCGTTGACCAATATGTCGGGTAATCCTGCCTACCGTTTAAACTTTCATTTTTCAATGTTTTTATCAAATTTATCATTTTTCATTTGTAACTTGAGCGTGAGGCGTCTGTGATGCGCGCACCGGCAGCGCCCGGGCGGACGCTTCATCCGGCAGCACCGGGCAGGAGTTTTTAAGGGACGAAAGGGTTGCGCTCAGTCAGACGCGGTCGGCTTGCGGCTGTCCGCCCAGCGACTGGACAACCTGGAATAAAACTCAGGCATTCTCCACGACACGTGCCAGCGTGTCGAAAATTGCATTCGCCAGCGCCGCTGAACTGAATGGCGTTCGCAACACACGCGCCTGCAAAGGCTGGAACCCCGCGCGCAGTTCAGACGTCTGGTCCGTCAGAAGGAGGATTTTCCCGCAGCCGTATGCCGTCTCCACGACAGTCAGTTCGGCTGCGGATGTAAGGCACGTCTGGTTGAGGATCACCATGTCGGCTTCAATCCCCGAGCCCAGCAATTCCGCAAGGCATCCAATGCTCCGGCAACCGATCGGCTCGTAGCCAAGTGCCGCTGTCTTTTCCTCGTAGAGATCGCGCAGGGTCTTGTCGTTCTCGACGATCATGATGCATTCGCCGTTGCCCATCGGCACCGCGCGTTCGTTGAAGAAACTGTCGATCGGCAAGGGTGCGAGATCGGTCGCCGGAAGGAAAAGTTCGAACGTGGTTCCCCCTCCCGGCGTGGCTGAGACATGGATGCCGCCGCACAAGGACGAGACGATACCGTGAACCGCCGAAAGGCCCAGGCCCGATCCGCCGGACTGGGAATTCGTGGTGAAGAACGGCTCGAAGATGTGGGGCATGACATGCGGCGCAATGCCCGGCCCTTCGTCGGCGACCGAGAGGCGCACGTAGGATCCAGGTGCAATATCGCCATGCGTAAGAAGCCGCCTGCGCTGCAGCTGGACGGGATGGACATCGATGGTGACCGTTTTTCCCCGTGCCGAAGCCTGGCTGGCATTTTTGCACAGGTTCATCGCCAGCTGGTGCACCTCGACCGGATTGCCCTCGATGACGACCGGCTCTTTGCACAGCGTGGAATGAATGACCACATGGTTTCCGAGTGTGACCTGCAGCAGCGGGAGGATGTCGGCAACGGCATCTGCGACATCGAACGGCTTGACGATCCGTTCGCGCTTGCGGCTGAAGGTCAGGATCTGGTCGACGATCTGCTTGGCCCGTGCACCGCTCTTCAGGATTTCCTCGACATAATGGCGCGTCGGCGATGACTTTCGAAGCAATTGGACCGCCATTTCGCCATAACCGAGGATCGCCCCGAGGACGTTGTTGAATTCGTGCGCGATACCACCGGCAAGGGTTCCAATAGCCTCAAGGCGTTGGGCATGCTCCAGCCGATGTTCAAGCCCCTGCTTTTCCTGCCGGCTTTTATCAGCATCGATAAACTCCATGAATGTCTTCAGCGTGGAGTGAAACAACTGCCTCTCGTCGAGGGTTAACCGGGGCTGCCCCGGCTTGAACAGAAAGATGAGGGCGGCGACGTCCTTGTCGGGCAGTCTGGCGCCGACCAGCAGGCTTTGAGAAATGCCATCGGGTTGCATCACGTGACAGAGCCGGATCAGCGGACAGCAGCCCGACCTGTTGTGCAGGCGGATCGATGGCATCTCCCCGCCATGATCCAGATCCTGGGCAAATGCCATCAGGTGCTGGCGTGTTCGTGGCCCATCGTCAAACTCATACGCATCTTTCACCTCCGCGCCATCAGGATCATAAACGACGTAGCTGCTGCCCAGGGCGCCGAAGAAGCAGGCCATGGTGTGCAGGGCCTTGCCCATGAAAATCGGGAAATTCTCGTGCCCGGATTGGGTGAGATCCGCCTTGATGTCTGCCACGACCTGCTCGTAATGCAGCCTCCGCTTCAATTGCCGCGTCTGTTCGCGAAGGCGATAGATCAGGATGCAGATGTAGAGCAAAAGCAGGGCCGCGGTGATACCGAGGACGATGCGGCTCACATGGGCAAGAGAGGCAGCATCCGCTGCAATTCTCAGATATTCCGTCTGCAGCTCACCGGCCCGGATCGGCGTCGCTGACGCCTGAATGGCGGCAATTTGCGCGTCGACCCGCGGCATGACGGCCAGGATCATCTTCGCATGCACGATGACCGTGGCGAAATTCTCAAACCGCGGCGCTTGCGCGCCGTACCGTTCAAGCTGTGCGAGCTTGTCGGTGATCCGGCGCTTGAGATCCCCGTTGTGGCTGGTCGAAAACCGCATCATCATGTTGCTGAGGTCACCCATGTGCGCCAGCACCCCGGCCACACCTTCATCCTCGGCCTCGTTGAGCGATGTCAGTGTCTGGCCAAAGACCCCAAGCGAGTTCTGCAGCAGGGCATTGCGTGTCTTGAAACCTTCCACCAGCATCTCGTCGCGATCGATATCCTGCGTGAGACCTGAGACGAGGCTGCTCAGCTTTTCTTCGGCGCCGAACTGAGTACCACCGAACAGGTCCCGCAAGCCATTGACGGCGCGGCGCAGATTGACGACCGACGTAACGAGGCCGTCATAGGACGGCAACAGCCCTGCCCTTGCCCTCAGCACGTCCCGCTGCAGGGCGGCGTGGTTCACATCGACCGCCCGCAGGTTCATCATGATGGCTTCGTGGACGGATCTGTCGGGATGCTTGCCCGCGGCGACCAATGCCACCACGATGACCGTGACGATCAGGATCGAAAGCGGAAGAGTTTCACCGAGCCGGTTCGGTGACAACCGTCGAAAGACGTTTCCCATCATATTCCCCGGTCAGACTTTTCAGGAAGGCTTCGAGATCGGCAATATCGTTCTGAGAGAGCTGACGGCCGAGCTGGCTTCTGCCCATCACCGCAATCGCTTCGACAAGCGTCGCAACGCTTCCGTCATGAAAATAGGGCGCGGTCACTTCGACATTGCGCAGGCTGGGGACGCGAAAGATATCTGCGCCCTCATCCGGCATCGACAGCCGCCGGTCGAGATCGGATGGCGGCTGCACAAGCTTGGCGTCGGGAGGGCCGAACACCCCGAAGATCTGGAACATGTTGCCGCCGACATTCGCCCCCTGGTGGCAGGAGACACACCCGTAATCCTCGAACAGTTTGAAACCACGCCGGGCGTCAGGAGCAAGCGCGCCCTGATCACCGGTCAGGAAGCGGTCGAAGGGGGCATTCGGTGTTGCAAGCGACATCTGGAATGTCACCAGCGCATCCAGAACATTGTCCCGACTGGGCAATGCTCCATATCGCTGGCGGAATGCGGACAGATAAGTCTCGTCCTGCGTCAGGCGGGACAGCACTGTGCTCCAATCCGCAGCCATCAGGTTCGGATCAGCCAGCACCGCTTCGTTCTGGACCCTAAGCGAGGTAAAACGTCCCCGCCATCCCAGTCGATAATTGGTGCCGACATTGAAAATGGTGGGGGCATTGAAGGCGTGGACCTTGCCTTTATAGCCGATGGTTCTCGGCACCCGAACCGTTCCACCCGTCTTCAGGTTGTGGCAGGTGCTGCAGGACAGCCTGCCTTCGCCCGATAAAACCGGATCATGGAAAAGCCGCTCGCCAAGCAGGACCTTGCCGGGATCGAGGCTCGCCGGCAGCGGCAGCGGCGACAGGGCACTCGGCTGAACTGCGTGTTCAGGCAAGTGCTCACCTGTAACCGGTGCGGGGCCACCAAGAGAGACACTTCCCGAAACAGCAAGAGCCGACGCGGCAAGACCGAGACAATAGCAAATCGCGGTGAAGGCGCATCGCCTCTTGCTCATGAAATGCCGCTCTCCGAAAGAGTGTTGCCGGTATGAATGGACGCGATCACAGATCTTGGATTAATCGCATTTCTACACGTTATATCATAAATATCATATTTATCAATTCATGATGTACTTCATTCGCAGGCGTCGGGATACGGGGCACAATGGCCGGCATGCTGCCCATTTCGACCCGCGATCCTTGGCAACCGCGAGGCAAGATCATCCGGGAAAAAGGACGACTGTCTTGATCATGGCCAGCAGCGCCCAATAGATGCCGATGATCGAGCCGCACGATAGGAAGGCGATGAGGGCCGGCAGCCATAGACCCGGCTCCTTTATCGGCGCGGCTCGCGCAGGCGCCGGCATCTCCTGCCCGCTGACGAAGGAGCCGTCCTCATAGACCGCATCATCGCTGCAAAGTGGAAGACCGGTGGACTGCCGGAGCCGGAACGCCGAGAGACAGACGACAACGCCTTCAGGCTGCGGCTTTTTATGCGCGTGCCGCAAAATTTTGGTGGAGAACCCGTCTTCGCAATCCATTGCATCACTCCCCGTCGTCATCGCACCAGTGGGTTCGGGTCATGAATGTCGAAGAGGCGTTTCCCCCGGATTGCGAAGGACCTCGTAACGATTGCGTTTGAAACACGGCCGCTTCAGCGCAGCGACGCCGCCCTCCCCTCGCACCTCTGCTCTTGCAAGAAACATTACAACTGCAACCGCATCTGCAGGCGCTTGAAATGGCGTTGCAGCAGCAACCCTCCAAACGAGATTTGGCCTGACGCAGTGTCAGGCGTGCGGAAAGGAAATCTTGAATGAATAGGGTAGAATTGAAGATCCCCGGCGACCATGGCGGCGAGAGCGAGTGGCACGAAATCACACCCGGCGAACGTTTCAGGATCCGGACATCCGTCGTGGAAACGGATGGCCTCTACATGACCCTGGAGATCATTGCCGATCCTCGGAATGGCGTGCCCATGCATGTCCACGCCAATGAGGAGGAATGCTTCATCGTGCTTGAAGGCAGCCTTCATCTCGTCAACGGCGATCAGAGGCTGAACCTGTCGGCCGGTGATGTGGCGACCGTCAAGAGGGGGACGCCGCACGCATGGTGCAATATCTCGGAGAAGAGCGTGCGGATTCTGATTGTCTTCGCGCCCGGACATATGGAGAGAACGTTCAGGCGCATCGGCTCGATGAAAGGCAAAGATCTCACCGCGATTTCTCAATCAGCCGAAAGTGATGGCTCAACGATTGTCGGGCCGCCGCCTTTCGATGACATCTATTCCGTCTTGTCAGCGCGGCCAATGCCCTGAAATCCCCTGCGGGAGCGGCAGCAACAGTTTGGGTTGCTGCCGTTCCAGATAAAAGTCGAAACCGTTTACCCAGCCCGTCCCGATCGAAGGGCATGTGCGTGAGCACCGAGAAACCGCGCAGGCCATCTGCACTCACATCGGCGACAGGTGTGCCGCGTGATCGCCACTCAGTGCGGCAAGTCGGCCGGTCGCCGCTCACCGAGGCAGGCAAGGGCAATGCCAGCCTTGCAAACGCAGAGGGGGCAGGGCTTTTCGACCATCGTGCCGATCTCGGCTGCGTGGGCGGCAATGGCTCCAAAGGCGAGATACATCACTGCCGCAGCGATAGCCGAGATGTGGAGGAGGTGGCCGAAGAGGCGCTGGTGGAATGAACCGGGGACAGGAATATCGCTCAGCAACCGCGGGGGGATAGATGTCATGATGGAACCCTCTGGCTTACGGGTGACATCTCCCTGCTATCGTGTTCGGATCGCTGTAGGATTTCAAAGCGGAGGCTCTCCGTTACAGAATAAACGGAGGCAAGGCATCAGGGCCGCGCAACGGCCACGGCGCAGCGCCGGTGCTCGCATTGGGACAAGATTGGTGCGGCCTTAAAGCGGTGCAAGCTCCATGGTGGAAGGCAGCACGCGGTCCTGCCCACCCTCAAACATCGTCAGACGGATCAGGTTCGAGATGGCTTCGGCAATCGTGGCAAGCGCATCGCGCTCCTCACGCTCGAGCGATCGCGGCACCACATCGATGACGCAGATGGAGCCAAGCGCAAAACCCAGCGGATCCCGCACCGGGGCGCCGGCGTAAAACCGGAACCCGAAAGGTTCGTTCAAAGTCGGGTTTTCCTTGAAGGCTTCACTTCGGGTAAGATCCTCGATGACGGTAAAGTCGTTTGCGACAAGCGTCTCGTTGCAGAAGGCCCAGTCCCGTGAGGTGCTCTCGCCATCGAAGCCGACCCTCGACTTGAACCATTGCTGATCCTGCGTGATCAGCGTGAACATCGCAATCGGCGCCCGCAAGGCATAGGCAGCCAGCCGCACGAGTCGGTCAAACCGACCGTCCGCACCAGAGCCGATGAGGGCGGATCTCTTGACGGCGTCGAGCCGGGCCTTCTCGTTCCACGGCAGATCGAAGGCGGCAGGATCGGTCTTGTCCTGCAGGCTGGAGCGCAGATAGTCCATCACGGCGGCGCTTGCCGCCGATACATCCGGCAACATCTGCAAGTGGATGCGTTTTGCACTGCGGGCGAAAGGCGAAGCCGCGCCCTTTTCAGTCATCGTGATAATGATGGTTTGCCTGTAACGGGCATCGTTGCCCAGCGTCGCGGCAAGCTTCTTACGCTCACCGTCTTCGGCCTGTTCAACGATCAGCACAGTGGGCGGCGCCGGTTCAAGCAGCTTTTGCAGTGTGTCGAAATCTTCCGCAACGTCGATCAACAGGCCGGATCCGGGAAGCCCGGCCCGGCTCCACTCCGCCCCCCTGCCCTTGCCGGCAAAGATGACGGCATGGGCTGCAAGATCAACGGGCTCCAGCGTCGAATCCTCGATCAGATCCATCACGGCCTGGCGCGGGATGCGACGATGCCCGCCGGGCGTTTTCCAGGAAGGGAGCTGCCCGCTCTCGACCCATAGCTGCGCCGTGCGCACCGAAACGCCAAGCAGCTCTGCGGCTTTTGCCGTCGTCAGAATATCTTTCATCATTCAACTCACGTCTGTGAGATGAAATCTAGTAAAATTTAGAAAATTTGCAAGAAGCGGAAAAGATACGCCTGCGTTCACCGCCAAAACTGGCTAGGGAGCCGCCTTGCCGGAGGACTGAAAATTCAAGCTTAAAAAAAGTGGGATCGCCTTCGGCGATCCCATTCCAAGACAGTTTACATGGCCGCAGTTGTTTTTGCAGCCTCGTCGATCGTGTCTGCGATCTCCTTGGCGCGGGTGATGAACAGGGCGTGGCTGCCGGAGACCTTGGTGATCTTGGCCTTCATGCGCTCTGCCATATGAACCAGCATGGCCTGATCGAAGGCCTTGTCTTCCGTTGCGATCACAGCCCAACTCGGCTTGCTGCGCCAGGCGGCATTCTTCAACTTTGTACCGAAGGACGACATGTTGATCGGCACCTGGGAGTCGCGCATGAAGGCCGCCTGCTCGTCGCTGACGTCATGGGCAAAACCCTGCTTGAACATTGCCGGCTTGACGAAACCGAACCCGTCGGCACCGATCTCGATGACGAAATCCGGCGTCGGAGCAAAACCTTCATACTGCTGCGCCGTCGTTTCACCGGCATCCGGCGACAGGGCCGATACAAAGACCAGCCCCGCAACTTTGGGATGGACGCCAGCTTCCGTGATCACCGTGCCGCCCCAGGAGTGACCGACGAGGATGGTCGGGCCGTCCTGCTGGTCGAGCAAGCGGGTGGTGGAGGCGACATCATCTTCGAGTGATGTGAGCGGATTCTGGACGATCTGGACGTGATAGCCGCGCTTCGTCAGTTCATCGTAGACGCCTCGCCATCCGGCTCCATCGGCAAAGGCACCGTGAACGAGAACGACGTTCTTCACGGGAGCGGCGTTGGCCAAAACCGGGGTAAACATCGCGAGCGCAAGGGTCGCCGCGGTCGCCAGGCTGACGGTGAGCTGGGTCATTTCCATTGTCGTGTTCCTTCTTTGGAGTTTGCTTGTGAAGCGTTGAAACCACCTCCGCGCCGGGCAACGGACTGGGAAACGTTGCCCAGCTGGAGGTTGCTGAACCGACCCATCTGGAGGGGACATGGGTCCGTCGATCAGCACCTGTAGAATTGCAGGGGATGCCCACCGGGCCTATCAGCTATCCGTCTCGCCAAGGTATCCCATGGTATGATCTGACTAGACGTTACATTGATCGGGGCCGCACACGCAGGCACGGGATCGCTGAACCGGCGCGCAATACGTTAGAGTTTTCTTACATTACGCGACATGCGAGCCGGCAGGCTGGAGGTGCCTTAACGTTCAGACTGCCGAGACTTCAAAGCTCTGGCGGGATAATCGAGATGGGACCTGGTCAGACCGATATCCTTGAGCAGGGAGTCCGGCATGTTTCGTAGCGTCTCGATATCCTTGCGCCGTCCTTGCCAGCGGCGAAAGCGCCGATAGATGCCTTCCATAGCGTTGGTGTCGTGCGGGCGCACCGCTCGCGCGATAAGCAACTGTCGCAGATTGTTGATCATCCGTGTCACCGTCCTTGTAAGCGCACCTTCGGCCGATGAGGTTCGGCTGGTGCCATTGAACTGGACACGGTTTTCCAGGATGCGTGACGCACCAGAATTTCAGGGACACAAAAATTGCTTACGGATGAAACGGACAGCGAAAGTTCCGTGCTCCGGTGAGGAGGACCTAAGGCTTTCCGCGCACACTCTCATTGCAAGGCAGGCAGGACAAAGGAGAACCGCGCACCACCCAGACGACTGCCATTGTCGGCGCTCATTTTCCCGCCATGCGCCTCGATGATGGAGCGCGAGATTGGCAGCCCCATCCCCATGCCGCCATCCTTTGTGGTAAAGAAGCTCTCGAAGATCCGGCCCGTTCCCTCCACGGGAATTCCCGGACCTGAATCCTCCACCGAACAGCAAACCTGCGCCCCTTCATCCGTCGTGCACAGAACGACCTCGCGGCGCTCGCAAGGGGCCGCGGAAATGGCCTGGATCGCGTTGACCGCCATGTTTACGATGACTTGCTGAAGTTGAATGCGGTCGACTGTGACACGTGCCGAGCCAGGCGAAGGCAAATGAACGACATTCACCTTGTGCGCCTGGAACTCGTGGCGCAGGAAAAGCACGGCTTCGGCCACCAGTTCGTCCAGCGAGACGATTTCCTCGTCCTGCATTCGATGGCTTGCCATGCTGCGAACGCGCGCGATGACGCTGGCGGCGCGCTGCGCGTCGGCAACGATACGCATCACGATATCCCGGACCTCGGAAAGTTCGGGATTGGGGCGGTTCAACCACCGCAGGCCAGCCTCCCCATAGGTGGTGATGGCGGCAAGCGGCTGATTGACCTCGTGGGCGATGGATGCCGTCAACTCTCCCAGCATCGAGATCCGCGCCGCATGAGCATACTCCGCCTCGATATGCCGCAGCCTGCGCTCCGCCTGCTTTTTTTCCGTCGTGTCGATGAACGCGCTGATGGTTACGCCAAGCTTTGCCATGGCGGGAGGGAAGGTTACCGTCAGCGTCCCCTCCCGCACCCTGCCGTCGAGCGTGGTCAGAGAGATTTCTTCCGCATAATTCTCAAGGCTTTTGTACCGGTTTTGCAAAAGGCGAGCATAATTTTCCGGGTGGTTACCGAAGAACGGGACCACCGATCCCCCCTTCAGCTCATCGTGATGTGCGGCACCCAGGAGTTTGAGCGCTGCGTCATTCGCCTGCTCGACGACAGTATTTTCCATCGCGTGCCGCAGGAAATCCGGATGCTTGGCGAGATGCGCGCCCAAATCCGGGACACCCTGCTCCTTGAGATCCTGGAGAACCCCCAGAAGTGCAGCGGACCTGATCTGAAAAACAGGAAGAGGCAGATGCTGGAAGAGGTCGCGGAACCGCTGCTCGCTGTGTTCAAGCTCGTTAAAGGCGTTTACGCGTTCGCTGATGTCGGTGACGGCGGCAAGCCCCCGGCGACGATCATCTGCTGAAAACCAGAGCGTGAACTGCGCATCGAATTCGGTTCCATCAAGACGCCTCAGGCGGGTCTCGATCGTCACGCTGGCGTCATTCACCAGGACGTTCAGAACAGCCGCGGCACCATCCAACCAGCGGTCCGGCGACCAGAAATGATCGAGCGTGCCGAGAAGGTCTGACTTCTGATTTCCTCCGAACAAGATCAGCGTCTGATCATTGACATCGACGATCGTCGTCGCGCTGAGGATACGTGCAACGCAATCGGGATAATTGCGCAGGTAATCAACGATATCGCCGTCCGCTGAGAGGCCATTTTCTTCAAGGAGATCGTTGATGATCGTGAGGTCGAGCTCCCAGAACGACACGGTCATCGCCTGGAAAAGGTCTTGATACCGCCGCTCGCTGCGGCGCAGCGCCTGCTCTGCCAAATTGCGCTCGGTGAAATCGATGAAACTGCAGACAGCCCGATCCTGAAGATAACCGTGCCGTGCCGTCGCAAACAGGACCTGGATGGTACTGCCATCGAGACACCTCAATGTCACCTCGGACTGGAAAAATTCCTCACCCCGATAACGGGCCTCGAAGGATTTTCTGAGCACCGGCATCCCAAGGTCCCAATAGGGCGTGAGATCCCCAAGAATGTCCTCCTCCCGTTCACCAGCCATCATATGGACATGCGTCGGATTGGACTGCACGACCTTCATGGCGCGCAATGCGGCCTCCATGAACTCGGGATGCTCGTCAAGGTATGGTGACAGATCGGTCACGCCCTGCTGGCGAAGCTCGCGAAACATCTCGGCAAGCCCGCTGGCATCAATCTCGGCGAGGGCGATCGGCAAGTGATCGAAGACGTGCTTGTAACGCAGCTCGCTGGACTTCAGTTCATCAAACGCCTGCCGCTCAGGCGAAACGTCCCGGACGGACAACAGCACATAAATATGGTCTGCGTCCGCAGACGCCGGAACGACGGCCAATTCCGCGTCGAAGGTTCCGCCATCCCTCCGCGTCAGTTGGCAGGAGCCGCGTGCATGGCTTGCACCCAGAAGGACCGACAGGATCGTATCGACAAAGATATCGGCACTCTCTTCGGGCCAGAAGGAGGCCAGGTCCCGACCGACAGGGCCGAATACTGCCTTGGCTGCACGCGAAAGCGCGTGCCCTGACGGGTCCACCTCCGCAACCCTTGCGGATCGCATCATCTGGCGAACGAGGTGTGGCTCGGATTTCAGACTGTCGCGCAAGCTCATTCTCTGGTCGGCGCCAAGAGCGGCAAGGCTCTTGGCCACCGCTGTGACGTCAATCGGCACGACAACGACGCCGGCGGCATCCAGCAGACGGACCAGACTGTCGTTGCGAACCGGCCCTTCGGCACTGACAAGAGGACGCGACGTCTCGAAGAGAGCGACGGGTTGCCCATCCGCATCTCGCTGCACCTTCACCGTTACGGAGACAGTCACCGACGTGGGCGTTCCTCTCGTCACGCGATTGACCGTGCCGGACCAGTCAGAGGCAATCACGGGGTTGTCGCACGCCTGCTGTCGCACATCATCTGACACGGGTTCGAACAGGGCGTCCAGGGGCGCGCCGAGTGCTTGCTCGCGCGAGATGCCATAGATCTTCTCTGCTGCGCGGTTCCAGCCTGTGACGCGACCGGCAAGCTCCCGAATGATGATGCAATCATCCATAAGATCGATGATCTCGCTGCAATCTCGACCGGAACTCATGACGGCATCTGTCTCCTGAAATCATCGCAGCGTCTTGGAAGACCAAAAATTCGGGGTAAAGCTGTCGAGGCAAATGCGCCAATGCGCCGCAAAAGCTTGGGCAAGCATGACTAGCCTAGCGCAATCCAGATTGAAGATCTTGTTCAATCACGACGTTGTTGGCAATGGAAGCCGAACGGATGCCTCTTCCTGACGGTACGCAAGGTCGAAAACCAAGGTCGCGCCGACGCTTCGGGCTCCCCGACCGCGGTGCAATCAAAACGCTTCCCATCGAATTGTTTTCTTGGCATGACCTTGGACTTGAAGTTACAGATTCCTTCGTCCACGCAAGGGGCCACCGGTGAAGAAAAACGCACCGTTCATCTACATTATCGATGATGATGAATCTATTCGGCGCTCTCTCGACCACCTTTTCCGCTCGGTTGGCTTTGCGACGCACACCTTTGTTTCGACCCAGGAATTTCTGGCAGCCGAGCGCCCCGATGCAGACGCTTGCCTGGTTCTCGATATCCGCCTTCAGGGAACGAGCGGGCTGGATTTCCAACAGCAACTGGCGCAGTCCGGCATCGAAATCCCGGTTGTTCTGATGACGGGACATGGGGATATCCCGATGTCCGTGCGGGGTATGAAGGCAGGCGCCGTAGATTTCCTGACAAAACCCTTCCGCGATCAGGATATGCTCGACGCGGTGGGCGCGGCACTGAAGCTCGACCGCGCACGGCGCGTCAGTCGCGAGGAATTTGCCAGTATCGAGCAAAGATATCAATCGCTTACCTTGCGCGAGCAGCAGGTCATGCTGATGGTGACCAGGGGCCTTCTCAACAAGCAGGTGGCCGGTGATCTCGGCATCAGCGAAGTTACCGTAAAGATCCACCGGGGCTCGGCGATGAAAAAGATGGGTGCCCGAACCCTCCCGGACCTCGTGCGCATGGCGGATGCCCTCAAGCTCAGGGACATAAAAGAAGCAGGTAACACTAGCGTATGATATCCGTGGCGGGCGAAGTGTGCGATTGAGGGCGCTTGACATCCCTTTGCCGAAAAGGCCCAACTTGATGCCCGCGTCCAGGAATGTGCATATCGCAGTGATCGATGATGATGACTCCTTCCGCACCGCGACGGAGGGCCTGATCAGATCGCTCGGATATGACGTGTCGGGCCACGCCTCTGCAGAAGCCTTCCTGGATATGAGAGCGGTTTGGGATGCCGACTGCATCATCTCAGACATCCAGATGCCCGGCATGACCGGAATTGAACTCAAGGAACGGCTGAATGCGGAAGGGTCCACCGTCGCCGTGATCTTTGTCTCGGCCCGGATCGATCCGACCTTGCCACGCAAGGTGAAGGAATGCGGCGGATTGATCCTGCTGCAAAAACCTTTCCAGGGGCAGGTCTTGATCGATGCGATCCATCAGGCAATCAGCCATCTGGAGCCTGAATAAGGGCAATGGCAGAGACCAAAGCACCTTGAACCTACGCCGCCCTTTCGTCGCGGCGGCATAGGTCGAGTTCGGTACTATCGCGTGCCGTCCAAAATCTTCAAACCGTCGGGATGGTTCCGCCGTCGATGACATGTTCGGTTCCGGTGATCGAGGCGGCGCGATCCGATGCGAGGAACGCGATGAGATTGGCGACCTCTTCAGGCTTGCTCGGCCGGCCGAGCGGGATGCCGCCGAGACTGTCCATGATGATCTTCTTGCCGCCTTCGTAATCGGTATTGGCCTGTGCAGCCAGCCGTTCGGCAAGGCGTACCGAGGCTTCGGTTTCGATCCAGCCCGGCGAAACGCGCACGACACGGACGCCCTGCGGCGCCACCTCTTTGGACAGGGCCTTGCTGTAGGTCGACAATGCAGCCTTTGCAGCGGCATAGGCCGTCGTGGATTCCGGCAAAGGCAGGGTGCGCTGGATGGAGGTGACGTGGATCACGACGCCTCGCCGCTGCGCCACCATCTGCGGCACAAGCAGCTTGTCCAGGCGAACGGCTGGAAACAGGTTCGAGTTCAGCTCCTCTTGCCAATCCCCCTCGCCAAGCGCTGCAAAACCGCCACCCGGTGCCGATGAGCCGCCCAGCATATGGACGATGATATCGACCCCGCCCAACCGTTCGCGCACTGCTTGCGCCACGATGGCACAGCCTTCCGCCGTTTTGAGGTCGGCGGCAACGAACAGATCCTCCGGCAAGCTATCGGGCCGGGAGCGAGCCGTTGCAAGAACGCGCGCACCGAGGCTTCGAAAGAGGCCTGTCGTTGCCCCGCCCGCGCCCTTGGTGCCGGCGGTGATAAGCGCGCGTTTTCCTTCGAGAGCAAGAAAGCTGGTCATTGGCCGATCTCCAGTTCCCGGATTTTGCCTGTCTCGAGAACGAAGCGGAAATGCAGTTGCGCGGGGCTGCCCGCGAAGTTTCCGCTCACGCTCGCAAGCACCTCGATGGTCTCGCCATTCTGGTCCGCGCTGAGTGGCTGTGCCGCGTGCTGGTACTTTGCCTTGGCATTCCGCCACCAGCTGCGGATGGCGGGAAGACCGCGGTGGGTGGCTCCCTCATCCTTCACGATGGCTGTATCGCAGAATGCGCTAAACAGCGCATTCTCGTCGCCGGTCCGGTCGGCATCGAAGTAGGTCTTCAAGACATCTGGCAAAATCATTGGGGCTATCCTTGTTCCGATGATGGCTGAAGGTTAGCACTTGACGATTATGAACATAATCGGGACAAATCGGGATGAGGAATTGAGAAAGTCGGGACAATGGAACGAGGCGCACTCGAGGACCTGCACGCGGTTCTGGCGATCGCCCGAAAGGGCACCTTTCGCGCGGCAGCCGTGGAGCTCAACATGTCGACGACGGCGCTCAGCCATGCGATCGCACGGCTTGAGGCAAACCTTGGAGTGCGCCTGTTCAACCGAACGACGCGGAGCCTTTCCCTGACCGGTGCCGGCAGGATTTTTGTTGACGAGGTCGGGCCTGCGCTGCAAGACATCCGCGGTGCGCTCGATGCGGTCCGGTCCGAACGTGACACGCCGTCCGGCACATTGCGCATCAACGCCGCCCCTTTTGCGGCACAGGCCATCATGGCACCGCTCGTGATTGAATATCTTCGGCGCTTTCCCGATATGACGGTCGATCTGGTCACCGAAGGGCGCCTGATGGATATCGTGGCCGACGGTTTCGACCTCGGTGTCCGCGTGGCGGGACTGGTTCCAAGCGACATGATCTCGGTATCGCTCGGCCAGCCGCAGCGATATGCCGTTGTCGCCTCCCCCTCCTACGTTGCATCGCATCCGATGCCGATGGCGCCTCCGGATCTCCTCAAGCATCACTGCATCCGGGTGCGCCTTCCAGATGGCGCCCTCTTCAGATGGCGCTTTGAAAAGGACGGGCAGACGATCCAACTCGATGTTCAGGGCCCCATCATTCTCGATGAGGCGAACCTTGCGCGGACAGCCGTGATGGAGAATGTCGGCATCGGCTACTTCATGGAGCAGAATGTCATCGAGGATATCAGGGCGGGTCGCCTGGTCCGGATCCTGGATGATTGGACACCCGCCTTTCCGGGCCTGTGCCTCTATTATCCCGGCCGCCGAAACCTCCCCGTCGGCGTCAGGGAGTTTCTCAACCTGGCCCGCAGCCACGCGGCAAAGACCTTGAGGGCCGATAGTCCCGTTTGAGACGCCCGTCGGCTTCAGCCGACAAGCGAAACCCGTGGCTGACCATTCGTGTTGCAAATGGCAGGAGAAGACCCGCCGAGCCGCGGCCGTCCGCTGTCTATCGACCGCAACGTCCCGCGGTCCTGGCGGGACGGGCGATGGAAGACCGGCCACACGACGACCGGTCTTCCGCGAGATCATCGCGCGTGTTGCGCCGCTTCCTCGATGAGATCTGCCACTGCCTTTGGCTGCGAGACCATCACCACATGGGACGCTCCTTCAACGACAACCGTTCGCTTCGATGCTGCGCGCTCGGCCATGAAGCCCAGAGCCCGTGCGGGGATGTTCTTGTCGCCATCGCCGTAGACAAAATAGGACGGCAGCGCCTTCCAGGCCGGCTTGCCTGACTTTTCCGTGAGCGCCGCCTGCGTGATCGGCCGCTGACCGGCCGCCATGAGCGCAGCCTCCCCGACGCTCACGTCATGGGCAAACTGATCGTGGAACTTCTCCTGATCGATGGAGAGATCGATGCCGCCATCGGCGAGCTTGACAGGTGCGGCAAGCGCCTGCGCAAGCGTGCCGCCCGGAAACTTGCCGGCAAGATCGGCGGCCGCTTCGCCTTCTTCTGGCGCAAAGGCCGCCACATAAACCAGCGCCTTGACGTTATCCTTGCCATTGGCAGCGGTCGTGATCACCTGGCCGCCATAAGAATGGCCGACGAGAACGACGGGCCCTTCGATGCTTGCGACAATGTCCGAGACATAGGCCGCATCGGACGAGACGCTGCGCAACGGATTGGCCGCGGCAACGACAGGGTAGCCATCCTTCTGCAGGATCCGGGTGACGCCGTTCCAGCTTGAGGAATCGGCAAAGGCGCCATGAACGAGCACGACGGTAGGCTTGGCAGGCTCAGCCACCGCGTTCCCCGACAGCAGAGCGCCGACAACCGCAAGGCTTGCAACAAACTTGGACATGATGGTTCCTTTCTTAGGAAAGCAGGGTGATGTTGGACGAAGAAATATCTGGCTGGTGAAGCTGCGGCTGTTCAGCCGCGGATGAAGGCGAGAACGTCGGCGTTGAATTGGTCGGCCTCGGTCTCTGCCAGCCCATGGGAGCCGCCCGGGTAGACCTTGAGCGTTGCTCCGGCGACGAGTTCCGCAGCCCGGTGAGCCGAGGCCTCGATCGGCACGATCTGGTCGTCATCGCCATGGATGATCAGCGTCGGACGGTCGATGCTCTTCAGGTCCTGCGTATAATCCACCTCGGAGAATTCGCGGATGCAATCATACTGGCCCTTGATGCCGCCCTGCAGGCCGATACGCCGGAAGTTCTCACGCAAGCCCTCATTCGTGGCGACGCCATCCCGGTTAAAGCCGTAGAAGGGGATCGTCAGATCGAAGAAGAACTGCGAGCGGTTCTTCGCCGTGTTCTCACGGATGCTGTCAAAGACCTCCATCGGCGTCCCCTTCGGGTTGTCGGCGGTCTTCAGCATCAGCGGCGGGACTGCGCCCACCAGAACCACCTTGGCGACACGCGCCGTGCCGTGGCGGCCGATATAATGCGAGACCTCGCCACCGCCGGTGGAATGGCCAACCAGGATCAGGTCGGACAGGTCGAGCGCCTCGATCAATTCGGCAAGATCATCGGCATACTGGTCCATGTGATTGCCGTTGAAGGTCTGATCCGAGCGACCGTGGCTGCGGCGGTCATGGGCGATGACCCTGAAGCCGTTCTGGCTGAAGAACAGCATCTGCTGGTCCCAGGCGTCCGACGAGAGCGGCCAGCCGTGGGCAAACAGGATGGGCTGACCTGCGCCCCAGTCCTTGTAGAAAAGGCGGGTTCCATCGGTGGTGGTGAAAGTGGACATGTCGTTCTCCTGTGCGATGTTTTGTTGGCGATTGATTTGTGTGCGATCTATATGCCTGATGCTTTTCCGCCTGTCAATCGCTTGCAATTAGATCGCCTACAAATTATTTTACAGGAAAGGAGACAACCATGACCGACACTCTATCCGACGACGACGCAAGCCTGCCAGACGTGACCGGAATGCTCTGCTTTTCGCTCTACTCCGCAGGCCACGCCTTCACCCAGCTCTACAGACCCTTGCTGGACGAGCTCGGCCTTACCTATCCGCAATACCTGGTGATGGTGACGCTGTGGAACCGTGACGGCCAGAACGTCAAGGAACTCGGCCAGGCCCTGTTTCTGGATTCCAGCACGCTGACGCCCCTGTTGAAGCGACTGGATGCGGCGGGCCTGATCACCAGGACCCGCAATCCCAAAGACGAGCGCGAGGTCCTCATTCATCTAACGACAAAGGGACAAGCGCTGAAAGCCTCGGCAAGGGATGTGATGCGCTGTATCGAGGAGGCTGTCGGAATGGACGCAGACACAGTCAAAGCCATCAAGGCCTCGGTGGACAAGATCCGGGACACGATCAGGCAATAGGGCCGCAATAGTGGCCGCGCGTCAAAACCGCCTTCCTAAAAGGCAGTCTGGAATCACGCTCCGCCTGTCTTGTCAAATTCGGGCCGCTCAAACGCGCAAACAGGGATCGGTTGCTCTTTGTCCAACTTGCGGATCTCGACGAGGCAGGTCTGGGCGCCACAGCCCTGAGAAAGCGACGAGGCAGGCACATCCATGGTCACAGCGTTGGGATTGCCATGACGCTCGATCTTCCTGTCATGGTCCAGATCGAACCAGGCCCCGGTGGACAGGCGTGCGACGCCCGGCATGATCGCATCTGAGACGATTACCGCCGAAATCAGGCGGCCGCGGGCATTGAAGACCTCGACCAGATCGCCGGCCTCGATACCGAGTGCGGCGGCGTCCGTGGGGTGAATGTGGATCGGTTCGCGGCCGGAAACCTTGCCAGCCTTGCTGTGCGGGCTGGCATCCAGCTGGCTGTGCAGCCGTCGCATGGGTTGATCAGAGATGAGATGCAGGGTGGATGCCCGTCTGCCAGAGAGACCAAGCCACTCCGGCGGTTCAAACCACGTGGGATGGCCTGGACAATCTGCCAACGAAAACCCGTCGATCGTCTCGGAAAAGATCTCGATGCGCCCCGATGGCGTAGACAGGGGATATTGGTCGGGAGCCGCACGAAAGTCCTCCAGCATCACGACGGGTGCCGTGTGCGAGCTTAGATCCAGCAGGCCTGCATGCCAGAACTCATCGAAATCGGGCAGGTCGACATTCAGGGCCGCAGCGTTTTCGCGGCTGACGGCGTAAATGCGCCGCAGCCACGCCGCCTCGTCGAGACCTTCGGAAAAGTCGACGCCAAGCCGCTTCGCCAAGGCATCGAAGATGTCGAAATCACTGCGCGACTGGCCGAACGGATCCTCCACCTTTTTCATCGCCACGATGAAGTCCTCACCGCTTGAGGCGGCGATGTCGTTGCGTTCCAGCGGCGTCGTCACAGGAAGGACAATATCGGCAAGCTTTGCGGTCGACGTCCAGTACGGCTCGTTGACGACGATCGTCTCCGGCTTTTCCCAAGCCTTCAGCAGCCGGTTGAGATCCTGGTGATGATGGAAGGGATTGCCGCCCGCCCAGTAGACCAGCCTGATATCGGGATAGCCGTATACCTTGCCGTTATAGGTGAAATTTTTGCCCGGATTGAGCAGCATATCGGCAATGCGCGCCACCGGAATGAAGGTCTTGACGGGGTTTCGGCCTTGCGGAAAATCTCCGAACTTGAAGCAAACATTGCCATGGCCGACGGAGTTCATCGCGCCATAGCCGAGGCCGAAACCACCACCGGGCAGACCGATCTGGCCGAGCATGGCCGCAAGGGTAATCAGCATCCAGAAGGGCTGCTCGCCATGCACCGCCCGTTGCAGAGACCAGGAGACGTTGAGCATCGTCCGTCTTGCGGCCATTTCCCTGGCGAGCATCACGATGCGGTCTGCCGGCACGCCACAGATTGACGATGCCCATGCGGGTGTCTTGGGGACGCCGTCCTCCTGCCCCAGGAGATAGGGCCTGAACCGGTCGTAGCCGACACAGTGGCTCTTCAGGAATTCAACATCGGCAAGACCCTCGGTGTCCAGCACGTAAGCCAGGGCCAGCATCAGCGCCACATCGGTATTGGGGCGGATTGCCAGCCATTCGCTTTCCACCGGCATATTGTCGGAGACGGGGCTGATGTTGACGAAGCGCGTGCCGGCCTGCGCCATGCGCCGCATTCCTGCGACAACGCGATGACGGCCGGGGCCGCCTTGCGATATCTGGGCGTTTTTGACGGGCACGCCACCAAAGGTAACGAACAACTCCGTCTCCTTTGCCATCACGTCCCAGGACGTATGCTGATTGAAAAGGCTGCTGAAACCGTCGATCACATGCGGCAGGATGACCTTGCCCGCCCCCAGACTGTAACTGTCGACATGGCTGACATAGCCGCCGATCAGGTTCAGGAAGCGGTGGACCTGGCTTTGTGCGTGATGAAAGCGACCGGCGCTTGCCCAGCCGTAAGATCCGCCGAAGATCGCATTGTTGCCGAAGTCTTCGCGGATCCGCTGGAACTCACCGGCCAGAAGATCAAGCGCGACATCCCATTCAACCTCGACGAAAGGCTCGCGCCCGCGAAGATGAGGGTTGGAACCCGGACCGTTCTCCAGCCAGCTCTTGCGGATGGAAGGCTTTGCGATCCGGACCTGCCTGAGGTCGTTGGACGCCATGTAGAGGCCGATCGGTGACGGATCCGGATCTTCCGCGGTCGCCGTTATGGACAGGTCACCATTGCCGATTCGGGCAATGTCGTAAACGCCCCAATGGCTGGCAGTGTGGATCTTGCTGTTGGGTAACCCGTGGGGGAGCTTCACTTCACGGCCACCAACTGCGCTTCGCGCCGGCCAAGGGCTTCAAGGACGATACGTGCGCCGTCTTCTATCGCGTGCTCGATCGCCGCGCGCGCCTCCTCGGCCTGCCCCTTCTGAAGGGCCTGCATCAGATCGTCGTAGTTGTGGTGCTCATTCGATGCCGACTGGGCTTCCGGATAAAGGTAATTGAAGCCGGGGCCAGCCTTCAGCCACAGCATCTCAATGACCCCGAGCAGCGTCGGCATGCGGGCGGCCGCATAGAGTACGAAGCGAAACTCCTTGTTCAGCGTGAGCGCCAGATGCTGATCCTTGTCGGCCTTGGCCGAGAGATATTTCTTCAACAGCGCCTGCATCTGCCCGATGTCCTGCGCACCGATCTGGGTGGCCGCCTTGAATGCGGCAAGACCCTCGACCGATTTGCGGATCTCGGAAATCTCTGAATACTGGGCGACAGTCATTGTCGGCACACGGAAGGACTGTGCGGGCTCCGCCGTCAGGACACCGGAGGCTGCAAAGCGAACAAGCGCCTCCCGCACGGGCGTAATGCTCATGCCAAGCGATTCAGCCAGATCCTTCGTGACCAGCCGCGTTCCGGGCTCCAGTCGCCCTTCGATCAGAGCCGCGCGAATTTCCTCTTCAACATGGGTGACGAGGCTCTTTCTGGGGGCTGCGTTGAACAAAGCTGTACTCACATCTTCCTCACTTTTGGAAAATTTGCCCGTTTTTTAACACGGATTCAAAATTGCCCATATCTTGCTCAGAGAGAATATATCATATATCGTCATGTCATCAACAGCCCGCCAGCACGAGGCCGGAGGGCGCCACGTGGATATGAGATACAAAACCCAGAGGAAGTGAAGGCCCGATGAGAAAATTTGCCGCTCTCGCTCTTGCAGCGTCAATGCTACTGCCCATCACCGCTGCAATTGCAGAGGCTGCCAACCTGACTGTCGGGCGCGGCGCCTCCACCACCGCCATGGATCCCGGCTTCCTCAAGGAAAGCGCGACGATCGTCGACAACATCTTCGATACACTCGTCATGCGCGACAAGGATATGAAACTTGTTCCGGGCCTCGCCACGTCCTGGACCGCCATCGACGACACGACCTGGGAATTCAAGCTGCGTCCCAACGTGAAGTTCCACAATGGCGAGGCGATGGATGCAGAGGCCGTCAAGTTCACCATCGATCGCGTTCTCGATCCGGCCGCAAAGTCACCGACCGTCTCCTATATCCGCACGATCGACAGCGTCTCCATCGTCGATCCGCTGACGGTCCGCATCAAGACGAAGGGTCCCGATCCGCTCCTGCCAACCCGCATGAGCCGCTATCCCGCCTATATCGTTCCGCCAAAATACGTAAAGGACGTCGGCAATGACGTCTTCGCCCGCAAGCCGGTCGGCACGGGCCCCTACAAGTTCGTCGAATTCATCCCGGATCAGCATGTCATCCTGGAAGCCAACAAGGACTACTGGCGCGGCGCCCCTTCGATCGACAAGGTCACCTGGCGTGCAATTCCAGACGGCACCGCTCGTATCACGGCGCTTCTGACCGGCGAAGTCGATCTGATCGAGAACGTGCCGGTCGATATCGCACCGATGGTCAAGGCGAGCCCGGATGCCGATCTCGTGCAGGTCAAGAACGGTGGCCTCACTATCTATCTCGGCCTGGTGATGAGCGAGAAGCCGCTAGATAACGTCAAGGTCCGCCAGGCGCTCAACATGGCGATCGACCGCCAGTCGATCGTGACCAACATCCTGCAGGGCATGGCCTCGCCGCGCGGCACGCAGGTCGGTGCCGCCGACTTCGGATACAAGGATGTGCCGGTCACCCCGTATGATCCGAAGAAGGCAAAGGCGCTGCTTGCAGAAGCAGGCTTCCCGAACGGCTTCTCGATCAAGGTGCAGTCGACCCACCGCTACATGAAGGATAGTGAGGTGGCCCAGGCGATTGCCCAGCAATTCGGCGATATCGGCGTCAAGGTCGATCAGGAAGTCCTCGACTGGTCCGTCTATACCCAGCAGGTTCCGCGCAAGGGACCGATCTTCATGCTCGGCTGGGGCTCCACCCAGACGCTGGATGCCGACGCTGCGGTCTATGCCATCTTCAAGACCGGCGAACCCTACTCCACGGCCTCCATTCCGGCATTGGACAAGCTGCTCGATGAAAGCCGCTCGATCGTGGACCCGACCAAGCGGGCGGCAGTTTTCAACCAGATCCAGGATCTGGCCGTCGAACAGGTGCCCGTCATCCCGCTCTACCAGGAAGATGCGCTTTACGCCAAGGCGAAATCGGTGACTTTCGAGGGCCGTCCGGACGCGCGTATCCCGATCTTCGACATCAAGAAGCAGTAAGGTCAGCATGACACGGTTCTGGAATGTCAGGGAAAACGCGGACGCCCTGTTCGCCGGGTTCCTGCTGGTAACGGTTCTGGCGCTCTGCGTCCTCGTGCCACTGCTGTGGCCGATCGATCCGGTGCGCGGCACCCTTACCGCGACATTCAAGCCACCACTCTCCATCATCGGCGGAGAGTGGCATCCGCTGGGGACTGACCAGCTCGGGCGAGATCTTTTCGCCCGGCTGGGACTTGGCACGGCGATATCGCTGTCCATCGTTCTCGCCGCCTCTGCCATCTCGGTGGTGCTCGGCACGACACTCGGCATGATCGCCGGTTATTACCGCGGCTGGTTCGACATCATCATCATGCGCGCCGTCGACGTCCAGCTTGCCATTCCGTTCATTCTCCTCATCCTGCTGATCGTTGCTGTCATCGGCCCCAGCATGGGAAATCTGGTTGTCGTGCTCGGCGTCACCGGCTGGGCGGTATTTGCCCGTGTCGCGCGGGCAAAGACGCTGGAAATCCGCGAGCTGGAATATATCGACGCCTCACGCTCCATCGGCCTGTCGGACATGGTCATCATCTTTCGCCATGTCCTGCCGAACATCGTCGGGCCGATCACAGTACTCATGACACTCGACCTGCCGCGGCTGATCATTCTGGAAGCCTCCGTCGGCTTTCTCGGGCTGGGCGTGCGGCCGCCGACCCCGACGCTTGGCAACCTTATCGGTGAAGGCCGCGCCTTTATCCTGCTCGCCAACTGGCTGGTTCTCTACCCGGGCCTCGTCATCGGCGCGCTGGTGATTGGCTGCAACCTCATCGGCGACTGGCTCGTGCGGCGTGCCGACAGCAGGAATACGTAACCCATGAAGACACTGAGCTTCATCACCGGACGCGCACTGCAAGGCCTCGTCGTCATGTTTGGCGTCTCGGCCATCGTCTTCTTCGCCCTGTTTCTGACCGGCGATCCGGCGGCGATGATGATGTCGCCGGACGCTTCGCGCGCAGAACTCGAAGCCTTCCGTCAGGCGATGGGATTCAACGATCCGATCTGGGTCCAGTATGGCCGCTTTCTCGCAAGCGCTTTAACCGGCGAACTGGGAACCTCCTTGCGCTTCCAGCGTCCGGCGCTCGGCCTTTTGATCGAACGCCTGCCGGCGACAGCCCTTCTGGCCATGACGGCGCTGCTGTGGAGCTCGCTGCTGGGGTTCGTGCTCGGCACCATCGCGGCCATTCGCAAGAACAGCGCCATTGATTTTGCCATCCGCATCATCTCGCTGCTCGGCCAGGCCATTCCCGTCTTCTGGCTGGCATTGCTGTTGATCATCTTCTTCTCGCTGAAACTGCGCTGGTTGCCCTCAAGCGGCATCGGCTCGGCCGCCCACCTGATCATGCCGTCGATCGCGCTCGGCGCCTATTATCTCAGCGCCATCACCCGCCTGGTCAGGGCAAGCCTGATCGAGGTTCTGGGAGAAAATTACATCCGCACCGCGCGCGCCAAGGGCATTTCCTCGTGGCGGATCATCGTGCACCATGCGCTGCGCAACGCGCTGATCCCGGTCATTACCGTCCAGGGCATGTATTTTGCCTCGCTGCTGGGAGGCGCGCTGGTCACCGAGATCATTTTTGCATGGCCGGGCATCGGGCGTCTTGCCGTCGAAGCGATCCAGAACCGTGACTTCCCCGTCGTGCAGGCCGTCGTCTTGTTTGCTGCCGCCGTCTTCGTCATCGTCAACTTTCTCGTTGATCTCGCCTATGTCTGGCTGAACCCGAGGATCAGGCTGTGATTTCAGACGCGACATTCGAGGCCGCCCTCGACCTGACAAGCCAATGGTGTGCCATTCCGTCGGTCAGGGGGGATGAAAAGCAGCTGCGCCGTCAGGCCGACGCCGTCACCGACTGGTTGAAGACGGAGCTCGGCGCATCGATTGTCTCCGCAGCATCCTCGCGCGGTCGCCCGCCGGTGCTTCACGCCCGCCTGGATGTCGGGTCACCGCTGACTGTCATCCTGTACAACATGTATGATGTAATGCCGGCCACGGCGGAGGGCTGGTCCGTCGATCCATTCCAAGGCGGCATCGTCGCTCTCGACGGCATCGGCGAAAGTTTCGTCGCGCGTGGCGCGGAAAACAATAAAGGACCGCTTGCCGGCATGCTGCATGCCATCAAGGCACTGCTGGATAGAGGCAAGCTGCGCGTCAATGTCGAGATCCTTGTCGATGGCGAGGAAGAAAGCGGCAGCGGCGCGATGCGTGACTATCTCGCCGATCCCGACTGCGCCGTGCGCACAAGCGCCTCCGCCATCTTCCCGTCCTTCTGCGAATATGGCGGCGGGGCGCCGCGCGTTTATCTCGGCTTTTCGGGCATTGCCAAGGGTGAAGTGCGTGTCGATGGCGGTCCGTGGGGCGGGCCGAAGGCAGCCATCCATTCCAGCAATGCACCCTGGATCGCCAACCCCGTGAGCCGCCTGCTCGAGGCCTTGTCCCTGATCGGCAAGCCGCCGACCGGGGAACTGGCGAAAATTGTCCTCAATGACGAAGCGATCGGCATCGTCAGCACACTGGCGAGGAACTTTGATCCGGCGGCAGAACTGCGCTTCCGCAACACGGAAGCCTTTTCGCTGGATGGCAATGCGCAAGTGCTGCTCGAGCATGTGCTGTCTACGGCATCCTTCAACCTGTCGAGCCTGGAAAGCCTGCCGCTGTGGACAGACGGCGTCATCCCCCATGGCGCCCGCGCAAGCTTCGAACTGCGCACGCCACCATCGCTGGACCCCGCCGATTTTCTCGCCGACTACCGCCGGATGCTGGGTGCCGTCCCTGGCGCGGTTCTCAATGTCGCCGACAGCTATGCGGGCTTTCGCTTTGCCGCCGATGCACCGGGGGTTGCGGCGCTTCTGAAAAGCTACGAGACGACCGCGAATTCCGTGCCGCAGATCTGGCCCTGGGCGATCGGTGCTGCGCCTGCCTATGCCTTTGCGCCGCACGCCCAATCCTTCCTGCTCGCAGGTGCCGGCCGCGGCGGCAATGCGCATGGGATCGATGAATTCATGACGCTCGAAGGGTTTCGCCGCTTCATCCAATCGATCGCGACTTGGCTCGACCTGATGGGCCGAAAGGCTGAGGCCGCATGAGCACGATCCGTCATCTGTCTCGCGACGATGCCATCAAGGCCGGCGCTCTCGATTGGGCGGCGGCACTCGATGACGTGCGCGCGACGACCCGGCTCCTGCGCGACGGCAAGGCGGGCATGGTTGCCGAAAGCGTCATGCCGCTCGGGGCCGACCCGCGCAACAAGGCCTATGGCCTGCCCGCCTTCGTCGGCGGCGAGTATGACGCCGCGGGCCTCAAATGGACCGTGCACCGGGCCGAACCGATCGGCGATCTGCCGAGTATCAGCAGCACGACCATCATCAACCGTCTTGCCGATGGGTCACCAATCGGGAGCGTCGAGAGCGCCTTGCTCACCCGCATGCGCACAGCCGCCGTGTCGGCCGCGGCAATACGGGCGCTGAAACCCGGCGGCCTACGCTCCGCTGCGCTTCTCGGGGCTGGCGCTCACGCGCAGACGCATCTCGACATGCTGCTGTCGCTGTTTCCGACGATCGAGACGATCCACCTCTGGAACCGCACGCCGGCGCATCTCGACAGGTTGTTCGGCGAGGCCAGTTCCTCCTCAGCAACCCGGCTCTTGCCCCACGCCGATCTCGCCGAGGCCGTCGCAGACGCCGATGTCATCATCTGCTGCACATCGGCGCCTCAGCCGTTCATCGGCCCGTCCATGGTGCAGCCCGGCAGGCTGATCATGCAGATTGGCTTCCACGAGGTGATGTTCGAAACGATCGCGGCGACCGATATCGTCACCGTCGATCTCTGGGGTGATTATGCCGAAAAGAGCGCCAAGAGCCTTTTCCAGATGTATCGCGCCGGCCAATTTCCGGCCGAACGCGTGGCGGCGGACCTTCCAGCCATCCTCCTGGATGGCTGGAAGCCACCGGCTGACGCATCGCTCTATTTTTCGAGCTTCGGGCTCAACGTCTTCGACATCGCCTTTGCCGCCCGCATCCTCAAAAATGCGCAGGCCCTGCGCATCGGAACGCTGCTGCCCTCCATTTGATCAATGCCCATACAAGGAAACGGCCATGCTCATCACTGCCGCCGAACTCATCAGCAAGCTGCCGGAAGGCCGGCTCGTTCCTGTCGATGTCCGCCCGGAAACCGCCTGGCGCGACGCCAGCATTCCCGGCGCGGTAAGCATCAATGTCTATGACTATTTCATTCCCGAAAGCGACGAGGCGGGCATTGCCGGCATGGCCGCTGGCGCGCGCAAGGCTTTTGATCGTCTCGGTCTGGGCAAGGATCGCGTGCCGGTCTTTTTCGAGGAACAGACGGGAATGATCTCGCCGCGCGGCCTGTGGTTCTACGAACTGGTCGGGCTCGAAGGCGGTCTCATCCTGGATGGCGGCATCGAGGCCTGGAAAGCGGCGGGTGGCGATATCGCTCCGGGTGCGGGCACACCGGATGCCATCCGGCAATCGGACGGCAATGTTGCGTTTCATCGTGAACTGGCCGCCTCAACCGATGAGGTTCTGCGGCATGAAGCCGACATCTTCGACGTGCGCCGCCGCACGGAATTCGAAGGCACCTTCCTGCATCCCTGCTGCGCCCGTGCCGGCCGTATCCCGCATTCGCATTTCGCCTTCTACGAGGACATGCTGCGGGACGGGAAATACCGTCCCGCCGACGAGATCCGCGAGATCGCCGAAAAGGCCGGCCTCTCACCGGATCGCGAGATCATCACCTATTGCCACCGCGGTGCCCGCGCGGCGACGGCACTCTACGGCCTGAAGCTGGCAGGCTTCGACAAGGTGAAGATCTATGTCGGCTCCTGGCACGAATGGGCCGGCAATGCGGCCCTGCCACTGGAAATCGGCCCGGCCGAGGAAGTCTAGCTAAAGCCAGCTTTGGATCTCGATCGGGCTGCCATCGCTGAAACGTGAGAAGCGGAACGGCGTCGGGTCGACGCAGGGCGTCCGGTCCGTCGCGATCTCGGACAATAGGCGCCCCGCCCCCGGACCAATACCGAAACCATGACCGGAGAAGCCGGTGCCGATCACAAGGCCCGGCAGCGCCTCAACCTTCGAGATCACAGGGATCACATCCGGCATGGTATCGATCATGCCGCCCCATTTCTGCAGGATTGGCACGTCGCGAAAGGCCGGGATGCCGACCTTCAGATGGGCTTCGACCCGTGCCAGCAGGTCCAGATCCGGCATCGGATCGAGCACCCGGATCGTCTCGTAAATGCTCTTTTCGTCCAACCCGCGATGGCGGTATGCGACCAGTTCGTCGAAAAACGGCCTGCCGAAGCGCAGTTTCAGCGATTTCCGCTCCAGCCGGAAGGCCGGCATGAACTCCCTCAAGAAGCGAAAACTGTCCGGCACGATATCGGCGAGGCTGATGGCCGAGGACGCGACGGTGAAACCGCCATCGAGCCGCTTGCGGAGGGCAAAATCCGAAAAGCCCATTGTCGTCTCGATCGCGGCATCGACAGGTGCCGTCCGCAAGACGGAAGAAAGAACTTTCAACTGCGGCAGGCGCACCCCATGCCGCGAGAGGAAATGCGAAGACCAGGCACCGCCGGCAACGATCACCGTCGGGGCCCGTATGCGGCCCTTCTCGGTCACAACGCCGGAAACCCTGCCCGCTTCGATATCGAGGCCACGCACGGCGCATTGCTGAAGAAGGATGGCGCCCGCCGCCTGTGCTGCGGAGGCGATGGCGGGTGCGGCAAGCTGTGGCTCGGCCCCTGCATCTTCCGGCACGTGGAGGCCGCCCAACACCGTGCGGTTGAGATCCGGCACGAAACTCACGATCTGCGCAGGATCGAGGATTCGGGCATCAATGCCGAATTCGCGCGCAGCCAGCGCCCAGCGCTGATGGCGGTCGCGCGCCTCGGGCGTCTTTGCGGCGTAGACAATTCCGCGCCTGCGATAGCCCACATCCACGCCGGTTTCCTGGCGCAACGTGTCCCAGATGGCGTGGGACTGCAGCATCAGCGGCAGCTCGCGCAGATCGCGGCCGGCAAGCCTCACCCAGCCCCAATTGCGGCCGGACTGTTCGCCGCCGATCTCGCCCTTTTCGAGAAGGGCAACGCGAATTCCTTGCCGGGCGAGAAAGAAGGCGGCGGAAACGCCGATGATGCCGCCACCGACGATCGCCACATCGACCGCATTGGGGTGCGTTTCGGAATCAGCGACCGGGGTCATGGCCGGGCCGCGATGAAGGAGGGGAGCGTTCATGTCAGTAGCAGTCTTCCACGCTGAAATGCACCGGAATCTCGGCAATGCTCGCTGTCCTGGGAAGTTCGAGAACCATATGGACGATCCGGGCAATATCCTCCGGTTGGGTCAATTCCGTGCTATCGCGATTGGCGAGGGCATTTCCCATGTCGGTCGCGACAAAGCTCGGACAGATGATCGTCGAACGAACACCGCTATCCTTGCCGCACTGGCGAAGGCCATGCCCCAAGGCGACCGCTGCAAATTTCGACATGGCATACAGGCCGGAGCCCGCGGATTTGACCCGCTTGCCGGAGAGAGACGCGACCGTCACCACGCGGCCGGCGGCTGCCTTTTCCAGATGCGGCCAGGCGCGTTGAGAAAGCCGCATCGGCGATTTGACATTGACGTTGAAGATCAGGTCGAAGTCGGCGTCTTCCGCTTCCAGCACGGATTTCGGGATCATCATGCCCGCATTGTGCACCAGTCCATCCAGCCTGCCGAAATGGCTGATCGTCTGATCCACCCAGGTCCGCTCGCTTTGCGGATCGAGCGCATCGAAACGGCAGACCAAGGCATTCGGATTGCCGGCAAAGACGGAGGATTCGGGCGCACGCACGCCAAGGCTCACGGCCCAGCCTTCGGCAAGAAGCTTTTCGGCGATGGCAGCGCCGATCCCGCGCGAAGCGCCGCTGATCATCGCAACCCGGTTTGGCGTCGACATATCTCTATTCCCTTTTCCCAAGCATCAGGCCGCGGCTGCCGCACTGCCCCAATCATCGCCAAAGACCTGCACCAGATGCCCGGGCGACACCTCGCGATAAACCCGCTTCGGCACGACATAGGACAAGGGTCTGACGGGGCTCTTGATCTCGTCATTGCTGAGGCCGCGACGGATGCCACGTCGGCTTGGGTCGGGGATCGGCACCGCTTCCAGAAGGCGCCGCGTATAGGGGTGCTGAGGATTTTCGAAGATCGAGCGGCGCGGTCCGATCTCGACGATCTCACCCAGATACATGACCGCGACGCGGTGGCTCATCCGCTCGACCACCGCCATGTCATGCGAGATGAACAGATAGGCAAGGCCCATGCTTTCCTGGAGGTCGAGCATCAGGTTGATGACCTGCGCCTTGATCGAAACATCGAGCGCCGACACGGCCTCGTCCGCAACGATGACCTGCGGCGCCATGGCAAGCGCCCGGGCGATACACAGGCGCTGCCGCTGGCCGCCGGAAAACTCGTGCGGGAAGCGACCGGCCATGTCCGGCTGCAGCCCGACCTTGACCATCAGGTCGGCCACCTGTTCGCCGGCGTCCTTCTTGTCCGAGGCAATATGATGGGCAAGCAGCGGCTCTGCAATCGCATCCCCCACCTCGATGCGCGGATTGAGCGACGCGAAGGGATCCTGAAAAATCATCTGGATATGGCGGCGCATGTCGCGCAGTTGCTTGCCGGAGAGATCAAGGATCTCCCTGCCCTCAAGCTTGACCGATCCGGAATTGGCATCGAGCAGGCGCATGATCGCGCGGCCCGTCGTCGATTTGCCGCAGCCGCTCTCGCCGACCAGCGCCAGTGTTTCGCCCGCCCTCAGATCGAAGGAGACGTTCTCGACCGCATGCACCCGGCCCGAAACGGCGCCCAGAAAGCCACCACCGATATCAAACCGGGCGGTAAGATCGCGGACCTCAAGCAGCGGAACCGGTTCTGCCGATACCGTATCTGCAACAGCAGGCATCTCGACAGGATCACCGCTTTCCACATCGATCAGCGGGAACCGGGCCGGGCCGGGCTCGCCGGTCATTGAACCGAGCTTCGGCACCGCGGACAGGAGTGCCCTGGTATAGGCGCGCTGCGGATCGGCAAAAATGTCTTCCGTCGCCCCGCGCTCGATCGCTTCGCCCTTGTACATGACGATCGTGCGGTCGGCGATTTCGGCGACAACGCCCATGTCATGGGTAATGAAGAGAACGCCCATGCCCTCCTCTTCCTGCAAGAGCTTGATGAGTTCGAGGATCTGCGCCTGGATCGTCACGTCGAGCGCCGTCGTCGGCTCGTCGGCGATCAGGAGGCGCGGACGGCAGGCCAGTGCCATCGCAATCATGATGCGCTGACGCATGCCGCCGGACAGCTGGTGCGGATATTCCTCCATGCGCTTTGCCGCAGACGGGATGCGAACCTTCTCCATCAGCGCGAGCGTTTCCTTCACGGCCGCCTTCAGGGACAGGCCGCGATGGGCGACAAGCACTTCGGAGATCTGGTCGCTGATTGTCAGCGACGGATTGAGGCTGGTCATCGGCTCCTGAAAGATCATCGCGATGCGATTGCCCCGAATGTCGCGCATCCTGCCTTCGGGAAGCTTCAGCAGGTCCTGCCCCTCCAGCCTGACCTCCCCGTCGATGCGGCAGGTCGCGGGCTGATAGAGACGCATGAGCGACATTGCCGTCACGCTTTTGCCCGACCCGCTTTCGCCAACCAGCGCCACCGTCTCTCCGGCAGCGACATCGAAGGACACGTCGCGAACAACCGGCAGCCAGACGCCCTTGCGCCGGAACGAGGTTTTCAGGCTGGACACGCGGATGACGGGCTCTGCCATATCAACTCCTTTCGAGGTCGTCAGACGGTCGGTCGGTTCATCTGCCTCAATCTGTTGCATGCCACAAATAAAAGCACCTTGCCAGTCAGGATACAGGATATATGATATATTTTGATTGCATGCGCTGACACGCCGACAGGCAGTGGTCGAGACACGAGGAGCATTCCATGAAACTTGAAGACATCCCCCGCCTCTCCCTCGGCTTTTTGCCGACACCGATCGAAAAGATGGAGCGCCTGAGCAGCGAGTTCGGCATCTCTCTCTCTGTAAAGCGCGACGATTTCACGGGCTTCGGTGGCGGCGGCAACAAGGTGCGCAAGCTCGAATATCTGATGGCGGATGCGGTTGCGCAGGGCGTGAACGTGTTGATCACCACCGGGGGACATCAGTCCAACCATGCCCGCATGACCGCGGCCGCCGCCCGCAAATTCGGCATGAAGCCGATCCTCGTCCTGCGTGGCAACCGCCCGGATCTGTACCAGGGCAATCTGCTTCTCGATCACCTGTTCGGGGCCGAGATCGATTTCCTCGATCCGGACGCCTATTTTACTGAGATCAATCCGCGCATGGATCATCACGCAGCGGAAGCCGAGGCGCGGGGCGAGAAGGCCTATATCATCCCGCTCGGCGGCGCGTCCGCACTGGGCGCCATGGGCTATGTGAACGCCGTGAAGGAACTTGCCGAGCAATATGCCGCCGCTGGCACCGCGACGCCCGATTATATCGTGGCGCCGGTCGGTTCGGGCGGCACGCTGGCTGGCCTCCATGTCGGTTGCGCCATGTTCATGCCGAAGACGGAAGTGATCGGTATCGCCGTGACCGGGAGTGCCGTTCCCTTCAGCGAGCGTATCGCCGTGATGGCCAATGCGGCAGCCGAGCTTCTCGACTATGACCGGCGCTGGACGGCGGACGAGATCCGCATCGAGAATGACTATATCGGCCCCGGCTATTCCATTCCCTCCGAGGCCGGCAATGCAGCGATCAAGCTCGCCGGCAACAAGGAAGGCGTGCTGCTTGACCCCGTCTATACCGGCAAGGCCTTCGCCGGCATCATGGGCTGCGTCGAGGCAGGGAGCATCGCCAGGGGGAGTTCGGTTCTCTTCATCCATTGCGGCGGCTCGCCCGCGCTCTATCCCTTCGCCGGTCAGTTGACCAGCGATCTCACCACCGCAACGGCAGGCTGAACCATGGTCTACCGCATTGGATGTGACGTAGGCGGCACTTTCACCGACCTTTGCCTCTTCGAAGAGGAAACCGGCAAGACCTTCTTCGTGAAGACGCCGACGACGACCGGCCATCAGGCAACGGCCGTGGTCCATGCCGCCCGCACGGCGCTTGGCATGGCTGGCATCGCCGCGGATGAACTGTCCGGTTTTGCCCATGGCACGACCGTTGCCACCAATGCGATCCTGGAGCGGCGCGGCGCCCGGACCGCGCTTCTCATCACCCGCGGCTTTCGCGATGTCCTGGCCATCGGCCGCCAGACGCGTGCCCATCTCTACGATCAGTATGCACGCAAACCGGAGCCGCTCGTGCCCCGCGAATTCGTCTACGAGATTGGCGAGCGGCTCGCGCCTGACGGCACAGTCGCGCAAGCTCTCGACGAGGAGACGGTCCGTGGCGCCATCAGCGCGATGCTCACCGCCGGCATCGAGACCGTCGCGATCTCTTTCCTGCATTCCTACGCGAATCCGGCGCACGAACAGCGTGCGGCCGAAATCGTCCGCGCCATGGCGCCAGACCTGAAGATCTCGATCTCCTCCGACGTTCTGGCGGAGCCTGGCGAGTTCGAGCGCACCTCGACGACGGTCATGAACGCCTATCTGATGCCGCCCCTGAAGGACTATCTCGAGCGCATCGCCAATACGCTGGTTTCCGACGGCGTGACGGTGGAACCCGCGATCATGCAATCGGGCGGCGGCGTCATGCCGATCGAAACCGCAAGCGGCGTCAAGGCTGTTCATACCTGCCTGTCCGGTCCGGCGGCCGGGATGATCGGTGCCCGCCGCTTCGCCGAAGCCGCCGGCTACAAGAATGTCGTGACGATCGACATGGGCGGCACCAGCTTCGATGTCGGCCTGATCGAGAATGGCCAGATCCTCACCCGCTACGAGAGCGAGATCGAGGGCTTTCCGCTGCGCGTGCCGATGTTCGACATCATCACGCTCGGCGCCGGTGGCGGATCGATCGCCCATGTCGACGCCGGCGGCCTCCTGAAGGTCGGTCCGGAAAGCGCAGGCGCAAGACCAGGCCCCGCCGCCTACGGCAAGGGCGGTGAGCGCCCGACCGTGACCGACGCCAATGTCATTCTCGGTCGCCTGCGACCGGGCCGCGAGATCGGCGGCGGGATCGTCATCGACAGGCAGAGGGCCGCAAGGGCCGTGGAAACCCACGTTGCCGGTCCGCTCGGCATCTCCGTTGAAGAGGCGGCGGTCGGCATCCTGCAGGTGGTCAACGCCGCCATGGTGCGCGGCATGCGGCGCATTACCGTGGAACGCGGGCTTGAGCCGCGGGATTTTGCCGTCATGGCCTTCGGCGGCGCCGGTCCGTTGCATGCGGTCGATCTCTGCGCCGAATTGGATGTCGAGACCGTCATCGTGCCGCCCTCGCCGGGCCTGCTCTGCGGGATCGGTCTCCTGCTTGCGCCGTGGAAGCACGACGAGACATCGATGATCTCCGGCCTGACCGATGGCATGTCCAACTCCGATATCCGCACGGCGATCGAGATACTGGTCAGCAAGATCATCGACCAGGCGAACAACGACAGGATCGACTTCAAGTCGGTGACGCTGGCTCCCGTCCTGGAAATGCGCTATCGAGGCCAGGGTCACCAGTTGCCGATCCACTGGACCCCGGATGGGCTTGACGCTGCGGTGGAGGCCTTTCACCAGGCCCACCAGCGTAGCTTCGGTTATGCCCGGCGCGGGGAGAGCATCGAGATCTCCATGCTGCGTCTCAGCGCCAGCGCCCCACCACCATCCGACCGACTGCCGGTTCCCACCATCACCGCCAGCGACGACCCGGTGATCGCTCGCTCACCGCTGTGGGTCGAGGGCGCCATGGTCGAGGTTCCGGTCTACGACCGCGCCAAGCTCGCGATCGGAACAGAACTTCAAGGACCGCTGATCGTCGAGCAGCATGACACGACGTTGATCGTCAGCGCCCAGACGCTCGTCGTCGATAGCCATGGCAATCTCATCATCAGGATGCAGAAATGAAGAACGACACCATTCTGGCCGAAGTCGTCCGCCACGGTCTGCAGGCGGTTGCGGAGGAAATGGGGGCGGCCCTGATCCGCACTGCCCATTCGATCAACATCCGCGACCGTCGCGACTTTTCCTGCGGCGTGTTCGATGCAAAGGGCCAGCTCATCGCGCAGGCCGAGCACATTCCCGTCCATCTCGGCCTGATTGCCGGCGTCGTCAGTCGCACGATCGAAAACCTCGGCGAAGACATCGCCGCCGCAACGATGGTCGTCACCAATGATCCTTGGCTCACCGGTTCGCACCTGCCCGACGTCGTCGTCATAGCGCCTGTCGATGCCGAAGACGGCCGCCGCCTTGGCTACGTCGCCAACATGGCGCATCAGGTCGACCTCGGCGGCTTCGCGCCGGGAAGCCTGGCGCTCGGCACCGTTGACATCACGCAGGAAGGCCTGCGCGTACCGCCGATGGTGCTGATGCGCAATGGAACGGTGGAGCATTCGACGCTTGCGCTGTTCAAGCTGGCGAGCCGCACGCCCGACATGGTGGCGGGTGATCTTCTGGCCCAGGCCGCCGCCAACACGACCGGTGCGCGTCGTCTCGCCGCCCTCATCGAACGCACAGGAGAGGAGCGGTTTCACACGGCCGTGACGACCTTGCTCGCGACCACCGAAAAGCGACTGGAAAACGCGTTTCGTGCCCTGGAAGGGCGCAAAGGTCAGTTTTCCGATACGCTCGAATGGCATGAGGCCGGGACAGATGTGGATCTCACGGTCGCGGTCAATCTCACGATCGCCGATGGCACCCTGCATGCCGACTTTACCGGCACGTCCGGACAGGTGGCGGGACCGGTCAACGCGCCGGTCTTCCTGACGGCAAGCTGTGTGCTTTACGTGGTCAAGGCCATGCTCGATCCCGACATCCCCTCGAATGCCGGACTGTTTCGCCGGATCGTGCTGAAGACCCCGGAACGATCGATCGTCGATGCCGCCGCGCCCTCGCCCGTCGCGCTCTGCACCTCGATCACCAGCCAGCGCATCACCGATGCCCTGATCGGCGCGTTCAACCAGATCCGGCCGGACACGCCCATGGCCGCATCGACCGGCAGCATGAATGCGCTCATCCTCGGTGGAACAGATCCGGCCACCGGCCGCTCCTACTCCTACGTGGAAACCTATGCCGGCGGCCAGGGCGGCCTTCCTGGCAAGGCGGGCGCCAGCGGCGTCCACTGCCACATGACCAATACCGCCAATTCACCCGTGGAACTGATCGAGCGGGCATATCCGCTGACGGTCCTCGACTACGGCTTGATCGACGGTAGCGGTGGCGCCGGCGAATTCTGCGGCGGCCTCGGTCTTCGAAGAACCATTCTGGTCAATGCGGATTCGGTTCTCACGGTTCATCTCGACCGCACACGGCACCGACCCTGGGGCGTCATGGGCGGATCGCCGGCTGCAGGTTCCCGCATCACGATCGCGGCCGAGGCAGGCGAGCGGCACCTCCCTGGAAAGAGCACAACCCGCATCAAGGCTGGTACCACAGTCAAAATGGAAACGGCCGGAGGCGGAGGCTGGGGGAGCGTCTAGAAAAAAGCGGGGTCGGCAGATCCGCGATTGCGGGATACGCCCCTCGAGAGTGTAAAACTTCCAGGATATATGGGCTTGTCTTGCGTGACGAACGCGGCCGGCCCGACGATCGCTTCATCCCTTGGACGGCTTCGGTTTCGAACGAGAACGAAGGTGTGTCCTTCTTGCGCTTTGCTGGCCCATGCCCGTCCATGTGCAGGCGTCGATACGCCGATGGCGCTGGCTACTGAGTTGGCTCAAAGTTATCAACTCTAGCGGAAATCGCGGGCGTTGACTCGTCAGGTGTTGATCCGGCGGCGACCATCACCCGAACGAAGCCGTCATCAAGCAGAACGCCAGCCTCGGACCGTTGCGCGTCGTTCGACCGCAGCTGCGTCTTTGAGACGGTGACCTTCCGTCGCGCGGCTCCGTCATCGCCTGAAACATTTAAATCGCTTCGGTTCTTCGCGTTTCGCTTATTTGCAAAACTGCATATGCATTATACAAAATCGTGTATAAATTAATATATATAAATTTCGCATAATACATTTGTTGATTGCGTAGATCTTCTTCATGCATATTATAAAACAACACCCGCATCTTATTATTCTAAATTTTAGATATTAATGGTGCTGGCTCAAGGTATTCATTTTATCTGCTGTTTGCTTTGACCAATATTCCAATGCCGCTGGTGAGCGCCTGGATATTGATTATCGCTACAACGGCACTGCCCATTGCGATAGATCATGATGACCCAGCACCGTAGCATTACCCGCGTTCTCTCGTCCTCCACAGCTCTGTCGCTTGTATTGCAGCTGGGATTTGCCCCGATTTCGCAGGCGCACGCAGGCTCCTTGCCGACAGGTGCCAGCGTCGCGGCCGGACAGGTTGCGGTCGGCTCCTCCGGTGCTGCGATGACGGTGACACAGTCGTCCGACAAGGCGATCGTCAACTGGAACAGCTTCTCGGTCGGCAATGGCTATTCGGTCAATTTCGTCCAGCCGGACCAGACCTCGGCGATCCTCAACCGCGTCACGGGCACGACGACCTCGACGATTGCCGGTAGCGTGACCGGCAATGGACAGGTCTACCTGATCAATCCGAACGGCATCGCGATCACATCCGGCGGCAGCGTCAAGGTCGGTGGCGGCTTCGTGGCCTCCACGCTTGACATGAAGGATGAGGATTTCCTCTCCGGAAAGCTGTCGCTTGAGGGCAACGGCGCCTCGGCCGCCGTCTCCAACCAGGGGGTGATCACGGTCGGGCGCGGCGGCTATGCGGCACTGATCGGCGGCACGGTTAGCAATGACGGCGTGATTGCCGTCCCGCTCGGCAAGGTGGGCTTAGGCTCCGGCGAACAGGCCACGCTTGACCTCTCCAGCGATGGCTTCCTGCAGGTGGCGCTGCCGACGAAGGCCGGTGCAGAGGGCAAGGGCGCGCTGGTGGAAAACCAGGGCACGGTTTCCGCCGATGGCGGCACGGTGGTGATTGCGGCAGCCACAGCCCGTGAAGCGGCACGCAACGCCATCAACATGTCCGGCGTCGTGGAAGCGCGTACCGTGGCGGGGCGCGAGGGCGAGATCGTGCTGGGCGGCGGCGAGGGCGGCAGGGTTGCCGTGTCCGGCAAGGTGAAGGCGACGGCTGCCGCGGGCAAGGGCGGCAAGGTCAAGGTCACCGGCAAGGCAATTGCGCTGGCGGGTGCCGAAATCGATGCCTCCGGCGGGGCCGGCGGCGGCTCGGTGAAGATCGGCGGCGACCGGCAGGGATCGGGCGACACACAGCGCGCCGAAACGACAAGTGTGGATGCCGCAACCGTCATCCGCGCCGATGCAACCGAAGCCGGCAAGGGCGGCGATATCGTCGTCTGGTCCGATCAGAAGACCGATTTTGCCGGCCTGATCACCGCGCGCGGCGCCGGCGCCGGCAATGGCGGCGAAGCGGAAGTTTCCAGCAAGGCGGTGCTCGCCTATACCGGCTATGCCGATCTTTCCGCAGCAAGCGGCACGTTCGGCACGTTGCTGCTCGATCCCTACAACATCACCATTTCCTCGGCATCAGCCTCCAATTCCAGCGGGCTCACCGCCACCGGCAATGACAGCATCATCAACGTCAAGACGCTGGAGACGGCGCTCGCGGGCGCCAACGTGACAGTCACGACCGGTAATGACGGCAGCCAGACGGGCAATATCACGCTCGCAAGTGACCTCTCCTGGTCGGCCAACACGCTGCTGACGCTCTCTGCCGCCGGCTCCGTCTCGATCGCCGCTGCGCTGAAAGCAACCGGCACGAGCGCCGGGCTCGTTCTGACCAATGCGAGCTACACGATCGCCGATGGCGGCAGCGTCACCCTGTCGGGCGCCAATGCCACGCTCTCCATCGGCGGCAATGCCTATACGCTGATTCATACGTTCCTCGACCTCGACTCAGTAAACTATCTCGGCCTTTCCGGTCGATATGCACTCGCTAACGACCTCGATCTTTCCGACCGGACCTTCAACGATTCTCTTATCTCAACCGGCACGAATGGGTTTACGGGGGTCTTTGCCGGCCTGGGCAATACGATCTCCAGCCTCACGATCAACAGCACCAAGAGTTATGTCGGCCTGTTCAGCACGATCGGTGCTGGCGGAGCCGTTCGCGATCTCGATCTGTCCGGTGGAAGCGTAACATCGACAGGTGATAATGTCGGCAGCCTGGCTGGCTACAACTATGGTTCAATCAGCTCTATCAGTTCCACTCAGACCGTCGCCGGCAAGGCGAGTGTTGGCGGACTGGTGGGCAACAACCAGAACATCATACAGGGTTCGTCATTTTCCGGATCCGTCATCGCCGGGCCGGGCGTGACCTACGCATCGGAGCTTGGCGGGCTCGTCGGCTCCAATTCGGGCACCATCGCAAACTCATCATCCGCAGGCTCGGTATCGGGAGCTTCGAATGTGGGTGGACTGGCAGGCCTCAACTCTGCAACGATAACCGGTTCTCATTCCTCCGCTAAAGTGACGGGCACTTCAAGCTACCACGGTGGATTGGTCGGTGGAAGCAGCGGGTCGCCGGTGATCAGTAATTCCCATGCGACCGGCGATGTCAGCGGTAGCTTCGGCACGGGAGGTCTGGTCGGCTTCGTGGGTGGCCTGGTCCTTCAGTCTTATGCGACGGGCAATGTCACCAGCAATGGCCAGTCTGCCGGCGGACTTGCCGGCATCGGGTCAGGCGTCATCACCAATAGCTATGCAACAGGTAACGTGTCTGGAAAATCCAATGTTGGCGGCTTCATCGGACAGTCCAGCGCCATCATTTCTAATTCCTATGCAACGGGCGCTGTCACCGTATCAGACACTACGGTGGGAGGGTTCGTCGGATATACCAGCGGTCAAATCTCAAACTCCTGGTCGAGCGGACTTGTGACAGGGTCCAGCTTCGCCGGTGGATTTGTTGGCCAGAACTATTCCAGCATCAAAACCTCTTACTGGGATATGGGGACAAGCGGCAAGACCACCGGAAGTGCCTATGGCCAGGCAGGCGTCACCGGCCTGACCACGGCCCAGGCCCGCACCAGCGCAGCCTATTCCGGTTGGAATTTTTCCACCGATTGGTATCAGACCGGCGACATGCGGCCGATCCTGCGCTCGGAAGCGGCAACGGCGGGCAGCGATGGCGTCATCGCCATTTCCAACCTGCACCAACTGGCGCTGATGGGAGCCAATCTGTCCGGTTCCTACAGGCTTGTCGCAGATATCGATGCATCTGAGACCGACGCTTCCAAAGCAGCCTACTCCGCCTCCGGCATCTGGGCATCGACAGGCTGGGTGCCGGTGGGTCCGACGGGCGGATCAAGATTTACAGGCACGCTGGACGGCCGTGGCCGTACGATTTCAAACCTTAAAATCAATAGTGCGTCGTCTGCCGTTGGCCTATTTGGTTATGTTGACACGAATGGCATTCTGGAAAATTTCTCTCTGACGGGCTCCATCGTCACGTCGGGCAGCAACGCGGGGTCCATCGCCGGCTACAACTACGGATCGATGACGCAAGTGAATTCCAGCGCCTCCGTCAAGGGCAACCAGTACATTGGCGGCTTGGTCGGGGAAAATTCCGGGAAAATCAGCCAGTCCTCAGCGTCCGGTGCCATCACAGGAACTGGAGCCGCCATTGGCGGTCTGGTTGGCACGACCAGGGGCGGACTGATCAGCCAGTCTTTCGCTTCAGGTGAGGTCAAGTCGAGTGGCGTCAACGTAGGAGGACTTGTTGGATCTGCTGTCAATACGACAATCCGCGACGCCTACACCACCGGTTCAGTCACTGGTTATAACTATGTCGGCGGTCTTATCGGCGATGCCATCAATATGACAGTTGAGCGCACCTTCGCCGAAGGCAAGATCACGGCAAGCGGCGGAATGGTCGCCGGCGGCCTGATCGGCTCGAGTTTGGCCGGCACCGTGACCTCGTCCTACTTCAACACCGAAACGGCCGGCCTCACCAATGGCGTAGGGTATGGCGATGCCACCGGCATTACCGGGCTCACCACAGCGCAGATGCAGACGAAAGGCAGCTATTCCGGCTGGGACTTTAGGGATGTCTGGTACATCAAAAACGGCTCCTACCCCGTCCTGCGGGCCCTGACCCCAGACCTTCCCACCGGCATCTCGATCACCATTACCGCCAACAGTTTCAGCCGCGGCTATGGCGATGGCAATCCCGGGCTCACCTGGAGCATCACCACTGGCGCGCTGGAAGAGGGCGACAGCGTGACCGGGCAGCTGGCCACCACCGCCACCACCACTTCCGGCGTCGGCACCTATGCCATCACCCAGGGCACGCTTGCCATCTCCGATGCCTATGACATCACCTTCGTCGGCGGCACGCTGACGATCACCCAGCGCGCCATCACGGTGACCGCCGACAACCTGTCGAAGACCTATGGCAATGCCAATCCAAATCTCACCTGGACGGTGACGGACGGCAGCCTCGTCAATGGCGACACGCTCGCCGGCACGCTTTCGACCACGGCAGACAAGACCAGCAATGTTGGCAGCTATGACATCACCCAAGGCACGCTCGACAATGCCAACTATGCCATCAGCTTTGCCTCGGGTACGCTGACCATCAACAAACGCGCCATTACGGTCACCGCCGATAGCAAGTCAAAAGCCTATGGCGACGCCAATCCGGACCTGACGTGGAGTGTGACGAACGGCAACCTCGTCAACGGCGACAACCTGTCGGGTGCGCTTCAAACGACAGCGAATAGCGCAAGCAGCGTCGGCGCTTATAACATCACCCAAGGCACGCTCGCGGCCTCTGCCAATTACGACATGACCTTTGCTTCAGGCGCGCTGACGGTGAAGCAAAGGGCCATCACGGTCACCGCCGACAACATGTCAAAAACCTATGGCGAGGCCAATCCGGGTCTCACCTGGACGGTCTCGCAGGGTAACCTTGTCAACGGAGACACACTCTCCGGCGCGCTTTCGACCGCGGCGGACAAGACCAGCAATGTCGGCAGCTATGACATCACCCGCGGCACGCTCGACAATGCCAATTACGCAATCAGCTTTACCTCTGGCACGCTGACCATCAACAAGCGCGCCATTACCGTCACCGCCGACAACCGGTCCAAGACCTATGGTGATGCCAATCCGGATCTCACCTGGAGCATTTCCGAGGGCAGCCTCGTTAACGGCGACAGCCTGACCGGCGGCCTGCTTACGAAGGCAGACGCCACGAGCAGCGTCGGGAGCTACAAGATCGCACAGGGGACCCTGTCGGCCTCCGACAATTATGCACTGTCATTCACCGGCGGCACGCTGACGATCACCCAGCGCGCCATCACGGTCACCGCCGACAACCTGTCGAAGACCTATGGCGATGCTATTCCAAATTTCACCTGGACGGTGACGGACGGCAGCCTCGTGAACGGCGACACGCTCTCCGGCACGCTTTCGACCACGGCGGACAAGACCAGCAATGTCGGCGCTTATGACATCATCCAAGGCACGCTCGACAATGCCAACTACGCCATCAGCTTTGCCTCCGGCACGCTTGCGGTAAAGGCCCGCGCCATTAAAGTCACCGCCGCCGACCAGTACAAAACCTATGGCGACGCCAATCCCGACCTCACCTGGAGCATTTCCGAGGGCAACCTCGTCAACGGCGATAGCATCTCCGGTTCGCTTGCAACGACGGCGAACGGCGCAAGCAGCGTCGGTAGCTATGCCATCGGTCAGGACACGCTTGCCGCATCCTCCAACTATGCGCTGACCTTTGCCGCCGGCGCGCTGACGGTGAAGCAGCGGGCAATCACGGTCGCCGCAAACGACAGGTCCAAAACCTATGGCGATACCAATCCGGACCTCACCTGGACCGTGTCTAAGGGTGGCCTCGTCAATGGCGATACGCTTTCCGGCGCGCTTTCCACCACGGCCGATGCAAAAAGCGCCGTCGGCAAGTATGACATCACCCAGGGCACGCTCGACAACGCCAACTATGCCATCACCTATGAAGCGGGCCAGTTGAAGGTCAATCAGCGGGAGATCACAGTCACCGCCGACAGCCTGTCGAGGATCTATGGCGATGCCAATCCGGACCTCACCTGGGCAGTGACCAAGGGCAATCTCGTCAATGGCGACAGCCTCACCGGCGGCCTGTTCACCAAGGCAGATGCCACGAGCAATATCGGCCTCTACGAGATCGCGCAGGGGAACCTGTCGGCCTCCAACAACTACGCACTGACGTTTACCGCGGGCAGCCTCACGGTAAAGCAGCGCGCCATCACGGTGGCGGCCAACAACCAGTCGCGCCTGTTCAGCCTGGACAACCCGGATCTGACCTGGGCCATCACCGCCGGCAACCTCGTCAACGGCGATCAGGTCAAGGGTCAGCTTGCCACCGAGGCAACGGCGGCATCGCCGGTCGGGGAGTATGTCATCTCCCGCGGCAGCCTGACGGCGGGTGACAACTACGATCTCACCGTCACGCAGGCCACGCTCTCCGTCACCCCGGTTCCGGCAACGCCGATCAGCAGCCAGCTGCCGGAAAGCCTTGTCTCCTTCGGGGATGCCAATACCACCGTCTCCAGCCCGCCCGCGCAGATCGTCGTTCTCGGCAGCAGCGCAACCTCTTCCGACATCGCCACCAACAGCATTTCCTGCAGCGACGGAGCCGAAAACGCCGACGCAGCCGCCTGCACCGCCAACTGATCCGCGCAAGAGACCAAGGTATGACCCGACTGCATTTTTCCCTGACCGGCTCGTCTCGATATTCGGCGCGATGCGGGCGCCAGGCGTTGCTTGCCCTGGCTTTGGCTTCGGCCTTCTATCCAGTCTTGGCCGGCTCGGCACACTCCCAAACCGCAAGCCAGCTGACTGAAAGTAGCTACGCTCCCCCCGTGATCCGCTCCCTAGGCAGCGGCATCGAACTGCCGGCCGTCGTCGGGCTCGTTGCGCCGGCAGGCGCCGATCGCGTCCACGTCACTCCCTCCGGCATTGTCGTGGAGAATGGCTTGCCGGACCTGGCCGAGGCAACCGCTGCCGTGGAAGCGCGCCTGAAGGGCAAGCGCGTCAGCGGCGCAGATCTGTTCGTGATCGCCCAGGATCTCGAATCCGCCTATGTCCGCGCCGGTTTTCTGCTCGCCCGCGTCTCCCTGCCGCCGCAGACGCTGAAGAACGGCAAGCCGCTGAAGCTCATCGTGACCGATGGTTATGTGGCCGCCATCGATGTCTCCGCGCTGCCGGAGGCTGTCCGCGAGCGGGTGGCTGCCATCCTCAAGCCGCTGGAAGGGCGCCGCGGCCTGCAGAAGGGCGACCTGGAACGGCGCCTGCTTCTGGCCGGCGATACACCCGGCCTGTCGCTGCGCTCCACGCTGAAGGCAGGTGCTGCGCCGGGTGCCACCATCATCGTCATCGAAGGAAGCTATGCGCCGGTATCGGGCAACGTTGCGCTGGACAATGGCCTGTCGCGGGAGATGGGCCGGTATTCGCTGAGCCTCGGCATGGACATCAACAGCGTCCTCGGTCTTGGCGAAACCACCTATGTCCGCCTCAGCGGCTATCCGGGTGGCGGCGACCAGAACATCTTCAGCGATGATCCCCGCAACCGCCAGGTCGTGGCAGGTATCACGCTTCCCCTCGGCACGGATGGCGTCTGGCTCAATGTGGAGGGCGTCGACAGCAAGACGCATCCAACCTCCGACCTCGGCTATACGATGGCCGACCAGTATCAGCGCCTCTCTACCCGTCTCGGCTATGGCTGGCTGCGCTCGCGCACGCTGAATGCCAGCACGCTGATCGGGCTTGATATGGCAGACGAAAGCCAGAAGATCGATCTGTCGGGCACGCGCACGGATTTTAGCGAAGATCGGCTGCGTGTGCTGCGCCTGACGCAAACCGCTGATGCCATTCTGGACAATGGCGGCCGGCTGTCCGGCAATGCCGTCTTGTCCTTCGGCCTTGATGCGCTGGGCGCCCGGCAAGGCACGGCAGCGCTGCCGCTGTCGCGCGATGGCGCCGAACCGGACTTCCGCAAGGCAGAACTCTCGCTCTCCTACGCCCAGGGTTTTGCCGGCGATCGCGTTCAACTGTCTGTGGCCGGGCGCGCCCAGACCTCGTTTGGCGATCCGCTCGTCGCCTCCGAGCAGATGTCGATCACCGGCATGGACTGGGTCTCCGGTTTCGACAGCGGCGCAATCCAGGCGGATACGGGCGCGGTCCTTCGAACCGAACTCTCCTTCCCGGTGGTGCTGCCGGCCCTGGACATCTATCCGGGCCTCGGCAGCATCGCCTCGCCCTATCTGTTTGCCGCCGGCGGCCTTGCCAGGCTGGAAAATCCAAGCGCCGTGGAAAATGCCGTCACCCGGGCGGGTGCCTTCGGGGCCGGCCTGCGGCTTGCGCTGTCCGACAAGGCATCGCCCCGCAACAGTAGCCTTTCGCTGGAATATGCCCATGGCACGGCATCCGACCGCGATGCGGAGGATCGTTTCAACCTGCGCTTCCAGATCGGTTTCTGATCCGGCAAGCCACCCGCCGCTTCGGCATGGCGGGATCCACACCACCCCATGATGAAGACCGCCGCCGGGACCGTTTCCCGGTGCGCGCCTTATGGAATGACAAGGACAAGACACGTGCGATACGCTTCCAACCTCACCCGCCATGCCATCGCCTGCGCGATGATCGCCGCCTCTGGTCTCTCTCTGCCAGCCACGTCGATGGCCCAGGCCCCGGCCGCAAAGACGGACAAGCCTGCAGCACCGGCCGCACCACACGTCAGCAGCGAACCTGCCGTCACGACGGCCACCTATGGCAACTGGGTGCTGCGCTGCCTGCGCATCGAAGCCGACGCCAAGCAGACAAAGCAGTGCGAGATCGTCCAGACCATCCAGGTGGAGGGGCAATCGCAGCCGGTGGCCCAGATTGCCCTAGGCCGCCTTCCGGGGGAGGCCGCCCTGCACATTACCGCCGTCCTGCCGGTCAATGTCAGCCTGCCGGGCAATGTCCATGTCAGCGGAAATGGCAAGGACGGCACGGAGGAAAAGGGCGGCCTTGATCTGCAATGGCGCCGCTGCGCCGGCGGTGCATGCTATGCCGACGGCCAACCCGCCGACGACATCTTGAAAATCTGGCGCAACGAACCACAGGCGCAACTGCGCTTCATCGACGCCGCCGGCCGAACGATCGGCCTCCCCCTCTCCTGGAACGGCCTCCCACAGGCCCTTGATGCGCTGGCAAGAGGGTGACGAGGCTCAAGGACTTGGGGCCACGGCAGGCAGCACGCCAACCACACGCGGTCACCTCGTCAATCTCCGACGCAGTGCCAGAGAGAGCATTCCGGATCGTCGACTTTCCAGCCGGTCGCCGATGGCGTACGCGCATGCCCAAACTACGCTAATCACCTGATCGAGTCTGGTCCCTAAACAATGATGATCGTCTCGATCAGTCGAAGTCCTGAGCCGCGCACCACCATAAAAGGCAATGTCGTTCCCGCCTGCGTGGCCTTCAAACGCAAGCGCGCAAACGCAACATCAAATCGCCGGCTCGTCGGATCTGTGCCAGCGTCCGCATAAACTTCGAGCACATCCGCGCGCGCAACCAGGGTGTCCTTTCTGTGCGCCAGAAATTCCAGCAGCATGCTCTCGCGGCCGGAAAGGTGCAGGGTTGCTCCCTCTGGCGCCGTCAAGGTGCGGAGCGTCCGGTCGAGCGTCCAGTGACTAGACACCTTCACCTGAGGAGCGGGGGGCGCCGGCGTTAGAACAGATCTTTCATGACGAATGCGTCGGGCAAGATTGGTTGCAGCAAGGGTTAGCTCTTCGCTGTCAACGGGTTTTGTGAAGTAGAGATCGGCACCCCGATCATAGCCATGGATTCGATCCTCACGCGCACGCCGCGCCGTGAGCAGGATGATGCCGATGCCCGAGCTTGCGACAACGAGCTGACGGGCCAGATCGAATCCACTGATATCCGGCAAGTTGACATCAAGGATTGCAACGTCATAACTTTCATGGGCAACCATGCGCTGAAATTCCAGACCAGAGGATGCCTCGGCGACCTCGAACCCCCGCAGCTGAAGATATTCAACCAGCCCCTGACGTAAATCATCATCATCTTCGACAAGGATGAGCCGAAATTTGCGAAGCTTGTTGATTTCGTCCATGGAACGCTACTCCATTAATCGAGCAATGTGCATACGGCTTGCACGGCTCAAACTCCTGTTGGCGACAGCCGGGACTTAAACATAAAAATGACTATAAGTCGTATTTTATCTCTACATACCCGGTCGGGCGTTTATCGGATTATTTTTTGCGCGTTGCTTGTCGTCTCCGCCATGGCTGGAGGAATAGATACTGCGGATTCGGCACCTCTCCCGGACATTAAAGGGAAGCTTTCAATCCTGCTCGATCCTACCGCCCAAATGACGCTGCCAGAAGTTCTATCGCAAGACGAGCAAAGGTCTTTCAAGCCCATTGCAGGCAATGGGATCAACCTCGGATACACCCGCGAGGCATTCTGGGTAAAACTGACGCTGCCGGGCGATGCCGATCTGAAGGCCGCACTTTCACTGGGGCCCAATTATCTGGATTATATCGACGTGTATGTCTCCGCACCTGGTGCGCAACAGACCAATGCAGCATTTGATCATTTCGCCTTCGGCGATTATCGGCCTCCGTCACGAACAGGCCCCTCCACGATCTCGCCGGCGGTGTTTGTGGATGTAGCGCAGGGGCTAACCACTGTCGTGTATATTCGGGTTGCAAACCAGGGCACATCCACCCAACTCAATCTTCAGCTTGACCCTTTAAGTACGTTGCCGCTTCGTCACGTCATTTCGGGCTTGGCTCTGGGGCTTTGGTTCGGGGCAATGACAGCACTCCTCCTCACACAGCTCGTCTTTGTCTACTTTGATCGGAAAGCGCAGTACATTCTTCTGGCCCTGAGTACCCTTGGAGTTATTCTCATATATTTTGGGAATCTTGGCTTGAGTCACGCCTTTTTATTCATGGGGAACGGTCGCTATAATGACAGCTTTATCGGAGTAAACGCATGGGCCGGGTTGAGCGCCAGTGCCATGGCCTATGAAGCAATCCTAGGCCTGCGCCGACGATCGGCCTGGCTGTATCGGCTATATCTAACGATCGCACTCTGCGGGCTCGCTGGATCCGGCTTTGCTCTCGCCAACCAGAATTTGTTGTTCGGGCCGTTCGGTTCCGTGCTTGGTCTGCTCGGCGCGCTCCTGACCATGGTGGTGGGCTTTCTTCAGATGAATGAGGAAGGGACCGTCAGTCGGCTCGCTGCCGTCGCATTTGCGATGGTAGGCATTGGTGCCACTGTCGCCATGCTCCAGAGACTGGGGGTTTCCTGGTTGCCCGACTGGACGTTCAGTGCCTACGGGATTTCCGTCCTGCTACAAACATTGCTTCTCACAGGAGCAATGGCTGTCAGGCTGCGGGAGGCTGAAAGCCAAAACCGGCATATGCATCAGGAGGCGCTGGCAAGTGCCCGCTCTGCCGAGCAGGTTGCTGCGAAGCTTGTGGTCGAACGAACTCGTGAACTCATCGAGGCCCGCAAAGCGGCTGAAAATGCCTTGAAGGCGGAAATGGATTCACAGCTTCGACAGGTGCGCTTCCTCGAGGTGGTTTCGCATCAGTACCGTACCCCGCTCGCTTCGATCCGCTCAAACATCGACAGCATAGAGTTTTCGATGGGCGATATTGAACAGGCGGACAGGACGCGGATCCAGCGCATTCGGCGGGCCGTCGCACGTCTGGTCGAAATTCTCGAGGTCAACGTAGCGCGCAGCCGTCTCCAAGGACCATCCTTCAAGCCGTCTATGGACATCCTCTCCATTTCCTCGATCGTGTCCTCCGCCGTGCATCGCTCCTATGACTTGTTGAATGCACCGGATATCCGCCTTGAGATCGCCGACGATACTGTGGCGACGAAGGTCCATGCGGACCAGGATATGCTGGAACTCGCCCTGATCAATCTTTTGGAAAATGCAGTGAAATATGGTGGGATAAGAGATGCGGGATGGATCACGCTTTCCGTAGAGAAACGAGGAGATGCGGTAGTCCTCGCGGTGGAAGATCAGGGCGTCGGCATTCCCGCCAGCGAGTTGCCGCATGTGTTCGAAAACGCGGTGCGCGGATCCAACGTAAGCTCCGTCGAAGGTTCGGGCCTGGGTCTCTTTCTTGTCGCCAAAGTCATGACGGTGCATGGCGGACAGATCGAGATCGAAAGTACCAAGGGCACTACCGTAAGGCTGATCCTCCCGACAATTCGCCCGTGACCCTGCTCCAGATATCGCAGATCGAGCCTTAACACGGGCCACCTTGCACTTTTGCACTATCTGTAACCCAAAAGTGACGCTTTTTGTTGCGTCATGTTACGTGGCATTACATCGCGTAACCGACATTTCGTGGCGTCTGAAGACCATCCTTATTATTGTAACGAGCAAGAACAGCAGGTCGCCGATCCTTGAAGATGCAAGGAGCCGACATCTCTTTTACCAACCGTTGCAGCTTCCGACCCCAATCGTGGCGCCGAAATGTCTACACCTATCTCGCTCATACATTCACGAAGTGGTCTGTCCAGAACCGGCTATTACGGATTCAACTGGATGTGCCTCATGCTTGCCGGACTCCCGTCCGTTGTTCGTCACGATGTTTGGCAAGGCTTGGCGGTCACAACCGCAGCGTTGGTTCTTGCAGTGCTTGCCTTTGCCAGTGGAATGGGGATCTGGGGGCTTGCAGCGGGCTGGTTCGCTGTGGGGACTGTATGGGGCAGTCTTTATAATCGGCTCTTTACAACCAGGCTGATCAGCAAAGGTTACAAACTCGGTGGCACGGAGGACCAGAACCGTCGCGCCATGGCTGCACTCGGTCTTTACGAGCCTGGACAGCACTCGGCCTCGGTTGAAGCTCCCGCACATGTCCGCCGGTGATGTGCCGAAATCAATGCTGCCCAACGTCGAACAGTTGCTGCGCTATCGAGATATGACAAGATAGGAAATGAGTGACATGCGCCAAGAACAAACTGCACCTGCAACGCGCTGCTGTAACGAGCAGTCAAGATCTGGCGGCGTTGCCCAAAGCGGTCCCGAGAATATCAAACTGCGTTCAGCTTTGCTTTCCGAGATCGCAACGCACATTAAAACCAGGAACTGCACCCAGAGCGAAACCGCCCGCCAACTTGGGATAAGTCAGCCCAGGATTTCAGACCTCATGCGCGGCAAGGTCCACATGTTCACTCTCGATACGTTGGTCAAGATAGCCGCTGCTTCCGGTCTGGATGTCGAAGTTCGCTTATCCGCAAAACCGGCAGTGAACTGATAAAAACCCGCTCCTGAAGCCGCCTATTGCGCCACCCGCGGGCGGGCACACGTTCCGCGTGCAAAGTAGCACACTTGTCGGGGATCAGGCCTCATTGCTCAAAGCCAAAGATAACGGTTGCAGCCAGAGCGATTGCCGCCAGAAAGGCCTTTGGCACCTGTCGTTTCGTATATCGACACGCCGCACGTCTTTGAGATGCCCGAGATGATCTTGATCCGGTTACGCCGTTTGCAGCGCCGTTTGTCGCATTTGATGGTCTTGTTGCGGCATTTGCGACCGGGAATGCAGGCAGTGCCCCCGCCGGCCTGCAAAGCGTCGCGAGACCAGTTTGCATCATAGCCACAGTCGGCCAGTAGCCATTTGACCTTCGGAAACTCATTAAGCAAGGCGGCAGCACCGGTCTAATCGCTGACCTGAACGGCCGTTATGAAGGAATTGAGCGGGCGACCCATTCATACAGCGTGGCTGGCCAGCAGCCAATCTTGGCCGCGATAGATGAAACGGCGCCCACCGAGACGGGTGGTCTGTCTTGTGTTCCAGCACCATACAGGTGGCGCTTTCGGGGGCTTCAGGTGAAAACTTGTTGATTGTCTTGCTCATAATGGCTCCACTTTCTAAGAAGTTGCAGCCTCCGGCAAACCCCGTGCGGTTCAGTATCGCTGTTGAAACATACTGTTGAGAAATCAAAGCACTAAGCATTTCCTACAGCTCTGATCGGTGCATTCAACCAGGTGAAGCCGAAAAGCCCATGCCGCTTCGACCGGCAGCAGGAACGCGCTCATCCGCGGTTGAAAATAACGGGCCACGGGTCGGTCCTACACCTGCATTTAAAGCTACGCGCGCGTAGAAGTGCCTTGAACCGGCGGTGTCGCCTGGCGGCAGGAGGGCAAATCAGGCCGCATGCCAATATCGCGCCCGCGAACACGACCGCTTACACCGAAGACACTCCAATCCGCTGCCGTCCGGCGCGTCACCTTCCTGGTTGGCGTTTTGGCAGTGCCGTCGCTCCCCCCGCCGTCTGAACGGCGAGACTGCCGGCATCGATACCTGCAGAAAGGCAATCCGAGAGGAGACTTTTTCCAAGCCACTCGTTCAAGAAGCCCGCATTGAACGCATCTCCTGCACCCGTTGTATCGACAACAGGCACCGATTTTGCCGGAACGTGAAGAAGAACGTCACCGGACGCCGCCCAGGCACCAGAAGCGCCACCCTTGAGAACAACAATGGGGAATGTGCTCTTCAGCATCCTCAAAGCCATTTCCGGATCGGGACTGCCGGTGATTGCTTCGGCCTCTTCAAGGTTGGGCAGGAACACGTCTACCCCCTCACATCGGCTCAGCAGCGCTGGATCATAAATGAGGCTCGCATCCCAGCTTGGGTCAAGCGAGACAGTCAGCCCCTTGGCCTTGGCACGCACAACCAGATCGGGGATCTCGTGCAGGGTCGCATATTCCGCGATATGGAGGTGGCGAGCTTCGTCCCAACTCAGTGCGACTTCAAGGGTTGTCGGGCACACCTCCCCGGCACGACGCGTCAGAAACGCTCGCTCCTGGCCAACGACCGCCGCGACCGTCACCTGCGGACCGGCATCGGCAGCATAGTCGGCAAAACGCAGGTCGACGCCGGTGCGTTCTATCTCGTCACGAACACCGACAGACAGCGCGTCCGTTCCCAGGCGAGCGACGAGCGCTGCTTTGCGGCCAAGATGGGCAACATGCGCAGCCGCGATGAAGGCGCCGCCTCCTGCCGCAATGTCCATTCCGCCTGCAAAAAGCTCGCGCCCCAGCACCGGCATCTCGTCAAGTCCGGTGAAGATGAGGTCGCAGTAAACCCGTCCGATGCTGAGCACCGCGGAAGCTGTGCACGTCGATGCCGTCATGACCGACCCAGGAACGTCTCTGTCCGGGCATCGAAGAGGTAAAGGCTACCGGGCGGCGCCGTGCAGGTGAGCAAGGTTCCGACTTCCGGTATCCGTTTATCAAGCACGGTGGCGATGACAGGTGTCTCGGCAACGTCAAGATGGACCAGCGTTTCCGGTCCGAGCGGCTCGACGGCCGTGACCGTGCCGCTCAGGCTGATCCGGGCACCCGGATTGCCTTGATCGGCCGTCAGGTCGTGCGGTCTAATTCCGATCAGGATGTCGCCACCGCTTCCCGCTTCGATGGTATCGCCGCTGCGTCGTCCACCGATGAGGTTCATGGATGGGCTACCAATGAATTTCGCAGTGAACACATCGACCGGTTTCTCGTAGAGTTCGGAAGGCGTGCCGACCTGCAGGATCCGACCGTCCTTCATCACGACAATCCGATCGGCCATCGTCATGGCCTCGATCTGGTCGTGGGTCACGTAGACGGTCGTTGTCTTCAGCCGCTGGTGCAGCCGCTTGATCTCGATACGCATCTGGGCGCGAAGCTGAGCATCGAGGTTCGAAAGCGGCTCGTCAAACAGGAAGGCGGACGGATCCCGAACCATAGCCCGCCCGATGGCCACACGCTGACGCTGGCCACCCGAAAGGGCTGCCGGCCTGCGATCGAGAAAGGCCTCAAGACCCAGGATACGGCCAGCCTCCTCAATCCGCGCATCTTTTTCGGCTTTGCTCATCTTCGATGTGTAAAGGCCAAAGCCGATATTCTTGCGGACGCTCAGGTGCGGATAGATCGCATAGTTCTGAAACACCATGGCGATATTGCGCTGCTTCGGCTCGCGTTCGTTGACGACCTCGTTGCCGATCTTCAGCGTGCCGGCGGAAATCTCTTCAAGGCCGGCGATCATGCGCAAGGTTGTCGATTTTCCGCAGCCAGAGGGGCCGACGAAGACCACGAATTCCCCATCGGCGATCGATAGATCGATCCCTTTGACCGCCTCCACTTTGCCGTAGCGCTTTACCAGCTTTTCAAGCTCGATCTTTGCCATCAGCGGGCTCCTGTCAGTGCCGTGAATTTCTGTTGCAGTTCAGCGGCGGCGGCGGATTGCCGTGCCGTGAACGCGTCAGCCTGCGCCTCTAAAACCGCAAGCTGCTCGCGGTAGCTCGAAATTGCAGACTGCATCGGTTCCGGTGCCGGCCCGCCAAAGCGGCTGCGCACAGCAACAAAATGCTCAGGCGATACGATTTCCTGGAACGCCTGGAGATCGATCGACGGTGTCCGCCCGACGGCCTGGGCGAAAGCCTCAAGGAATGGTTCGAAGCCATGGTTGGGAAGGTCGCCTCCGGCTGCAACGACACTCCTTGCCGTTGCCGCTGCGATCTCATGGGCTTCGCGGAAGGACAGGCCTTCGATGCGCACCAGCGAATCGGCAAGTTCGGTGATGGTGATGCAGGAGCGACGAATGTTCTGGTCCACCCGTTGCGGGTCGATGCTAATCTGGCCGATCAGTGACGCCATCAAGTCAAGCACCCGTGACGCCGATGCGAAGGCCTCGTAGCCCATGCCCTGCGTTTCACCCTCGCTGTCGTTCATGTCGGTGAACGGCGTGTTGTGAACGACATCCAGCATGGCCCGGGCACGCCCGAAGGTCTGACTGGCCAGATGGCGCAGATGTTCGATCGGCACCGGATTGCGCTTTTGCGGCATGATCGAGGAGATCTGTACCAGCGCGTTCGGCACATAGATCTGGCCGACCTCAAAACTCGCCCAGACCTGGAAATCCTGGATGAGCCGACCCAGATGCAGGAACATCAGCTCGATGGCGGAATACGTCGATGTGATATAATCGGCTGCGGCGATGCAGGAATAGGAATTGCGCTGTGCGGCGGAAAAGCCGAGCAATTGCGCCACTCGGGCACGGTCGATGGGAAAGCCGGATGTCGTAATCGCGGCAGCCCCCATCGACGACAGATCGACGATCTTGCGGGCCTCGCCAAACCGCTCGATGTCGCGGATCAGAATTTCAATTGCAGCGGACAGATAATGACCGAAAGTCGTCGGCTGTGCCGGCTGGCCATGGGTGTAGGCGACAATCAACGTCTCTTTTTGGGCGTCGGCCACATCGATCATGACGGAAAGAAGTGCGCGCGCCTTGACCATCAGCGCATCGATCCGCTCCTTCAAGCCAAGCTTGAACAGCGTATGATCGATATCGTTGCGCGACCGCGCGGTATGCAGCCGTCCGGCGACATCCACTCCGACGCGGGCCTTCAGTTCCTTTTCGATCAGGAAGAAGAAGTCTTCGACCTCGCCAGTGTAAGTGAGGGCAGCGGGGTCGATGTCTCTGTCGATCGCGTCGAGGGCACCGGCGATTTTGCCGGCGATGTCGGTACCGAGAATGCCGGTCTCAACGAGCATCACGAGATGTGCCCGGTCGATTCTGCGAAAGGCATCGACATGGTGGCTCTTGGCGCCATCAAAAAGCGGACGAAGCACCGTTTCCTTATAGACCGGATCTGGAAATCGGCTGGTGTCGGACAGGCGGGGGTTGATGTCAGTCATGCCATTATCCTTTCAGGCCTGCCAGCATCACACCGCGGACGATGTAGCGCTGCAGAACCAGGAAGACGAGAAGGGTGGGAAGAGTGGCGATCGCAGCCCCAGTCATGATCATTTCCCACTGGATGGATTGCTCCACGGCAAAACTCGAAAGTCCGACCGGCAGCGTATACAGTTCCTTGCTGGTGGTGACGATCAGCGGCCAGAAGAACGCCGTCCAGTTTCCGAGGAACGTGAAGATGGCAAGCGCCGAGAGTGCCGGCGTCACAAGCGGCATCGCAACCTTCCACCAGATCTGGAACTCGTTCAGTCCATCGACCCGTGCAGCCTCGATGAAATCGTTCGGCACCGTTTCAAAAAACTGCTTCATCAGGAACGTGCCAAAAGCCGTCATCATGCCGGGGAACATGATGCCCCAGTAGCTGTCCAGCCAGCCGAGCTGGCTCGACATCAGGTACCAGGGGATGACCAGCATTTCGGTCGGGATCATCAGCGTCGACAGGATTGCGATGAAAACGAACTGACGGCCGCGAAACTGGAATTTTGCAAGCGTGTAGCCCACGAGACTGTCGAAGAAGCAGTTCGACAGGGTGACGACAACCGCGACCACCGTCGAATTGAAGAACCAGCGGATGAACCGACCGTCCGCCAGCACGCTTATGTAATTGGCAAGCGTCGGAGCCGCCGGAATGAGCCGCAGGTCATAGACCTGATCGGCGGTCTTCAGCGATGTCGAGAACATGAAGGCGATCGGCGAGATCATGATCAGGCCGCCGATAAAAAGGAGGGTCCAGGCAATGATGCGACCGGGGCGGATATTGGCGCGGTGAAGAACTGGCGTTTCGCTCATTTCTTTTCCCTCAGGATGAACAGCTGCAGGAGGGAGACAATCAAGAGGATTGTGAACAGCACCACCGTCTGTGCCGCCGCATACCCCATGGCATAGGTGTTGAATGCCGTCTGGTAGATCATCAGCACCAGAGGCTTGGTCGATCCGAGCGGGCCGCCGGGATCGTTGGTGGTCATATTGTAGACTTGGTCGAAAATGCGCAGGAAGCCGATGGAGGAAAACACCACGAGAAAAACGGTCGTGGGTTTGAGGAGCGGCAGCGTGATCTTGTGCAGGATCGCAAACTCCCCAAGACCGTCGATGCGCGCGGCTTCGTAGAAGGTGGAGGGAATGGCGCGCAGGCCCGCCATGAAAATGATGATCTGGAAACCGAGACCTGCCCAGATCGACGTCACCATCACGGAAAAAAGCGCCTGGTCAGTCGAGCGGATGAAGGGCTGCTGCGGAATGCCGACCATGCCGAGGATATCATTGATCACGCCGATCGGCGGCGGCTGATAGAACCAGCGCCATACCCAAGCCATCGCCGCAGCCGTGGTTAGAAATGGCAGGAAATACAGCGCCCGGATGAAATTGTGCATGAAGCGGACACGGTCGAGAAAATAGGCGATCGCAAAGGCGAGCGTCAGACTGATCGGCGTGCCCACGATCAGATAGGTAAAGGTATTCTTGAACACCTTCCAGAACTGCGGGTCCTTGAATAGCTTGATGTAATTGGCAAAACCCACCAGTTTTGCCGGACGCAGCAGATCCCAGTTCGTGAAGGACAGATAGAAGGCCTGTGCCGTCGGATAAAAACGGATCACGGCATAGAAGAGGATCGGGAGAGCCAGAAAACCCCACACCCACAAAAGACGCTTTGTCTGCATGGAAAAGCGGTCGCCGAAGGCCCCGCCGGGACGGCCCTGCGCCGCCCCCTGCTGTTCGTTCATCGCCATGACCCGCTCCCGATTTACGGCTTGGCCGCGTCGATGATCTCCTGCTCCGCCTCTGCGGCCTGCTTCAGGGATGCTTCAACAGGCTGTTTCTCCAGAAGAATGCGATTGACCATGTCGATCGCATTCTGGCGCTGGGCAGCCTCGTCCTTGAACATCGTGGTATGGGCGTAGTCGAGGCCCTTGAGGAAGGGCCCATAGATCGGATCCTTGAGATTGGCCTCCGTCAGCGCTGCGGAACGCCTGGCCGGCAGCTCACCCACAGTCTTCAGCCAGATATCCATGGCCTCCGGCGAAGAAATATAGGTCAGGAATTTCTTCGCGGCTTCGAGTTTCGGCCCGGTGGTCTTCGCACTGATGCCGTTGGCAAAATAGCTGGCATAGTTTGACCGGACGCCTTCGGCATTCGCCGGAAGTTCCGTGACGCCCCACTCAAAATCCTTGATGGTCTTGAACGAGCCCAGCCGGAATGTCCCGTCAATGGTCATTCCCGCCTTGCCGCCGCGAAAGGCTGCCTGGCCTTCGTCCATGAAACCGGCCTGACCGATCTTTTTCTCCAGCTGCAAGCTCGTGTAGAAATTCAGTGCCTTCAGGCCCGCGGCACTGTCATAGGCAACCTTCGAATCGCCGTCCGTATAGGGCGCTCCGCCGAACTGCCGGATCAAGACTTCACGCCACCACTGGTGATCCTGCCCCCCCATGTCCAGCGTCGATCCTTCGACCGTAATGTTGCCTGACGCATCGTGCTTGGCGATCTTTTGCGCAGCAGCCACGAATTCGTCGAGCGTCTTCGGTGGATTGTTCGGGTCAAGACCGGCTTCCGTGAACAGCTTCTTGTTATAGAAAAGCGCCAGCGAACGCACGGCGGTTGGCAGGCCGTAATAATCATCCCCACGCTTCATCGCCGATACAATGGGGAAGAACTCGCTCTCGATCTTGTCATGCGGGAAAGTGTCCTTGGGAAGCGGCTGCAGAATGCCGCCCGTCGTAAACTTGTCGAGCCAGCCGTAGAACAACTGCATCACGTCAGGCCCCTTCCCCGACATGTTCGCGGCGATCACCCGCGTCTGATAGTCGGCATAGGGGAAAGTAACCTGTTTGACCGTGATGTCGGGGTTGGCTTTCTGGAATTCGGCGATCAGCTGGTCCATCGCCTTGACACGCGTCTCGTAGACGTACTGCCAGTATTCGATTTCGACCGCCTGGGCGGCATTGAATGCGAATGTGCTGAATCCGGCGACGAGACCGGCGAACAAAGTTGCCTTGCGCATGTGAACCTCCAGTTTCCCCGCCGGCTTTGCGGTCTGGGGAGATTGTTCCCTATGTCCTCCACGCGGGGGCGTGGCGCGAACTTATCCACACCAGGTTTCCTCACCCTGGCCACGGCGGCGTGCTTGATCCAAGCCGTCGTTCATGCGCTACGGTCTCCTGACACAGGCGTGATGTCAATAAGATAATTTACTTGAATTATTGTATTGCCGCCCTCGGGTTTCGGCGGCTATGAATTCAGAGCGAGGATATAACGATGACGATGCATCCAACCGGCAGCCACCCCGTGGCCATTGGAAAGAACCCCGAGCGTAGCCGCGAGCATAATCGGCGTGTGATTCTGGACATCGTTCGTCAGCACGAAAGCCTCGGCCGTGCGCATATTGCAAAGCAAACCCAGCTGACACAGCAGGCCGTGGCGAACATCGTCGATGAACTGGTCGGCGAAGGACTGCTGATCGAAATGGGCCGTTTGCGCAGCGGACGCGGGCAGCCTCCGGTCCAGTTCGCTGTCAATCCGGATGGCGGCGTCACCATTGGCGTCGAGATTGCCGCCGATCACATCGTGACCCTTGCCCTGGATCTGTCCGGCCGGCTGCGTGCGCAACGATTTGTCCCTCTGACCGCCAGAACGCCTGACAACATTCTGAAAACCTTTGCGCACGAGTTTGAAGCGATCAGAACCTCTGTCGGATTAAAGCTTCTTGGGACCGGTGTTGTTCTGCCCGGTCCTTTCGAGATCGACGGCATGACATCCGTCGGCCCGACGACGCTGCCCGATTGGGCAGGCCACTATACCGCCCAGGCCCTCAGCGATGCGTGCGGCCATACGGTCATCGTTGAAAACGACGCCACGGCGGCCGCAGTCGGTGAGCGGCTGTTCGGGAGTGGATTGTCGATTTCCAACTTCTGCATGCTCTACTTCGGCGTTGGCCTTGGCCTTGGCATCATGCAGGACGGCGCCCCTTATCGCGGTGCCTTCGGCAATGCAGGCGAGATCGGTCATGTGACCGTCGTGCCTAAGGGCAAGCCTTGCCCCTCCTGCGGCCAACGCGGCTGCCTGGAAGGCTACGTCTCGACCTATGCACTGAAAGAAAAACTCATCGCAGCCGGGATTACTGACACCGGTTTCGAAGACCTCGAACGGCTGCATGCGCAAGCCCATCCCACCATCGTTGAATGGGTCGAGGAAGCTGCCGCCTATCTTGCGCCGATGGTGGCGATGCTGGAAAATATCCTTGATCCGCAAACGGTCATTCTGGGCGGCGCATTGCCCGATGCACTCATCGATGACGTGATCGCCCGTCTCGCCCCCCTCCCCACATCTGTCGCCAGCCGGAGAGCCCGTGACCTGCCGCGCGTGATGCGTGGCAAAACCGGACAACTGACCGCGGCTCTCGGCGCTGCCGCGCTGCCGCTATTCGACATGGTAACGCCGAAGCTCGAACTGTCGCTTCGGACATCGAGTGACGTTCACCCATGATATTCTGAGGAGATCTACATGCTGACCGCCCGCGAACGCATAGAACGTCAGATGAACGATCCGGCACTGGTGCGCCTTCATCGAAAGCTCAGCCGGCTCTCATCGACTGTCACGATGATGAACACCGGTGCCCATCCGGATGACGAGCAGAGCGGGATGCTTGCCTTTCTGCGTCTCGGCCTGGGCATACGGGTGATCATCGCCTGCTCGACACGGGGCGAAGGCGGTCAGAATGCCTTGGGGCCCGAGCGGTTGGGGGCGCTCGGCGTGCTGCGCACACGCGAACTCGAGGAGGCCGCGCGCGTCCTTGATGCGGACGTCCTCTGGCTTGGGCATGGCCCGGACGATCCCGTCCACGATTTCGGCTTTTCCAAGGATGGCAACGCCACCTTCGGCCGATGGGGCGAGCAGCGTATCGTGGAGCGGCTCGTGCGCGCCTATCGCATGGAACGCCCTGATATCGTCGTACCGACCTTCCTTGATGTGCCGGGTCAGCACGGTCATCATCGTGCGATGACGCGCGCAGCCGAAACGGCGATCTCCCTCGCCGCCGACCCATCGGCTTTCCCCGAGCACTTCAGCCAGGGAATGACACCCTGGACGGTCGCAAAATACTATCTGCCGGCATGGTCGGGCGGTGGCGACACTTACGACGACGAGGTGCCGCCACCGGATGCCACGGTCACACTGCGCGCCGTTGACCGCGACCCGGCAACCGGCGTGGAATTCGACCGGATTGGAGAATGGTCGAGATATTATCACGCCTCGCAGGGCATGGGACATTGGCCGCAAAACCCCAAGACGAACTGGCCGCTGCATCTGAAACTGTCCGCTGAGCGGATCGAAACGGAAACGTCCATCTTGGACAACATTCCGGCATCCCTTTCCACACTGGCCGAATGGGACGGGCTGTCCTCGACAATCGCCAATGCGCTGCTGACAGCAGATGCTGCCATCAGAGCAGCAATCGCAGCTTTCCCGGATCGCAAGACGATCGCGCGTCACCTGGTCGAGGCGGCAGAGCAACTGGACCTCGTCTCCACCTCGGCACCGCAGGCTTTCCAGGCACTGCACCGACACAGGATCACGCGCAAGCAGCGGCAGATCGACGCTGCGCTTCTGGAGGTGGCCGAGATTTTCGAGCGAGCCTATGCCAGTCCTTCCAGCATTGCTCCCGGCGGTTCAGCCGTTCTGAGCGTCACGCTCGGGCGGGGCGCTGCAGAGGCTGCGATCGACGTGGTCCCGATCCTGCCTGAAGGGGTGACCTTTACCGCCCAGTACGGGGATAACGGTCAGTCCATTGTCCTTGAGGCTGCCTCGGACATGCCGCTGTCGAACCTCTATTTGCCGTCCTGGTCTTCTATGGGCGGCAACGGCCATGCCCATATTGGGATTTCTGCGTCAATCGGAGGACGCACGGTTTCCGGCAGCTTCGATCTTGAGGAACCCTTTTCCATCTCACCGGCGCAGTCGCTGACATTGTCGCCGGAAACCCTGCTGGTTCCATTTCAGAGTGACCAGACCGAATGGTCAATCAAGGCAAGCATTGACGGGGTCCAGGCCCCACTCTCCTTTCGAGCGCCGCCGGGCCTTAGCCTCAAGGCCGGCGACGACGGTTGGACGGTTTCGGCCACGAAACCGCTGGAACCGGGCCTCACCGAGATCCTGCCACATCTCGGCGGCTTAGAGGCCTTCAGGGTCACGCCCATCGCGTTCCGCCATATTGGTCGAACAAGCTTTCGACAATCGGCGGCACTGAGCATCCTGTCGCTTGATCTGAAATTACCGCAGGGAGCACGCGTCGGATATGTGGGCGGCGGTGCGGACCGCGTCGGTCTGTGGCTAGCGCGTATGGGTCTTGAGGTGACCGAGATGGACGCTGCGGCGTTGTCCGGCGACCTGTCACGCTTCACGACAATCGTCGTCGGCATTTTTGCTTTCGGCATTCGCAAAGATCTTGCGGCGGCAACCGCCCGTCTGCATCGTTTCGTTGAGGAAGGCGGACATCTGGTCACCCTCTATCACCGTCCAAGCGACGGCTGGCATCCGCAGGAGACTCCTCCACGGCATATCGAGATCGGATCGCCGTCGCTGCGTTTCCGTGTCACTGACCCTATGGCGGAAGTTACGGTGCTTGCACCCGAGCATCCATTGCTCGCCGGCCCGAACAGGATCGGGTCCCAGGATTGGCAGGGCTGGAACAAGGAGCGCGGGCTTTATTTTGCGGCCCGCTGGGACGATGCCTACGAGCCGCTGCTGGCCATGCATGACGCTAACGAGCAGCCTTTGAAAGGTGGATTGCTCTCGGCGGCCATCGGTCGCGGACGCCATACCCATACCAGCCTTGTGCTCCATCACCAGATGGACAAACTCGTGCCGGGCGCCTTCCGCCTCATGGCAAACCTCGTGCAGCCGGCATGACCGCCGAGCGGTCGCTCGACGATACGCGCGAACAGGCTGCCAATGCCCGTATCGCCGCCGGCTGGCTGCTGATCGACATGACGCTGGTGTCCGGCGGCATGACCGCCTTGGTCAAGGCCCAGGGCGCGACATACCCGGCTTTTCAACTTGTCTTCATCCGCGCGATGATCGGCCTCATGTTCATCCTGCCGCTCATCTGGCACCACCGCGCCGAGATGACGCGTATCCGCCACCCGTGGCGCAACATCGTGCGGATTTCCTGCAACGCCGTAGCGCTGACCAGCAATTTTCTGGCGATTACCCTGTTGCCGCTCACAACGGTCAATGCCGTCGGCTTTTCACGCCCGCTGGTGACGATGGCGATGGCCGTCATCATGCTGAATGAGAGGGTGAGTCGTATCCGCTGGGTCGGCGCGGGGCTGGCTTTTACCGGAGTGTTGCTTATCGTCGCACCCGGAACATCGGGCTTCGACGTGAACATTCTGGTCGTTCTGGTGACGGTTGTGTTCGGATCGCTGGCGATCATTCAGACGCGAGCCCTGCGCGACGAAAACACCACAGTGATGATGGTCTTCTACACGGTCGGTCTTGCCGTTATCACCGCCGTGCCGGCTATCGTCACATGGCAACCTGTCTTGCCGCTGGACTGGCTGCCGCTCCTCGGGATCGGCCTGCTGGCCCAGCTTGGCCAATATTGCTTTCTGCGCGCCTACCGCATGGCCGATGCCAGTATTCTGGCGCCGGTCGGTTATCTGTCGATTGTTTTCGTCACCGCTGTTGGCTACGTCTTTTTCGATGAGGTGCCACAGTGGCGTGTGGTGATCGGCGTCATCATGATCATCGCCTCTCTGCAGGGTGCAGCCTTGCTGGAGCGAAGGCGTGCCCGCGGACGTTAGTGCTCTGATCCTGCCCCTCCACTCATAGTGGCCGCTTGCCACCAATATAAGCTGGGCCGTTTGTCACAATCGGTCTGGGCCTCCCTTTCCGACAGATAGCTACCACACCATCCCCGCCAGCGCTTCGCTGACGGACGAAGCATCACCGAGTGCAGCCACGATGCCGTGCATTTCGTCGCTTTTGATCCCGCCCCAGCGCAGGCAATCGGTAAACTTGGAACGCTTTTCCTCTTCCGTCAGCGGGCAGGCGATCGATCCCCTCGCGTGAAGCCGCTCGGCGTGCAGCATGCGGCCGTCCTGCAGCGTGATGGAAACCTTGTGTGGCAGACGCTCGACACCGCGCTCTTCCTCGGCACTGTAGGCGTCCATGGCAATCTTTGCCATGTGCGTGCGCACTGCAGATCTCGAGACCGCATCCGGGGTGAAGTCGGACAACGACAATCGGCCCTGCAACAGGGCAACCGCAAGACAGTACTGCATCGAAAAGCGCGCCTGCATCTCGTCGGCCGGGTCAGGATAGGCGAGATTATCGCGGGCGGACCGGCCCACTTTCGTCTCGATGCGGATGACCTCCTCAAGCGAGAACCCGTGCTCTGTCTGCAGGTCGAGGGCGGCATCGATCGCCCGATGCGTGGAGGCGCAGCAGGGATGCAGCTTGGTCACCAGCCCCCGGGTTTCGATGACATGCGCTCCATCCAGGGGCAGACCCGCCCAGCCGGCCGCCTGATCGCCACCGAACAGGTCGAGAAAGCCCTGGGGTCGCTCCAGAATATCCAGCCGGCCGGTCAGCCCGGCGCGGCTGAGGAGTGCCGCCTCGATCGCATTGCGGGCGGCCATGCCGGCATGAAAGGGTTTTGCGGCCGTTCCGAACTGCCCTTTGGGGCCGGCGGCCATGCTGGCTGCCAGGCTCATGGCCTGCGCAACGCGATCCGCACCGAGCCCCATCAGGAAGGCAACCCCGGCCGCGGCCCCGATGCAGCCCACTGTCGAGGTGCCGTGCCAACCCCTGTTGTAGTGGGAGGGATTGACCCCGAAGCCAACCGAGGCCTGCGCCTCGAGGCCGGCAAGATAGGCCGCAACGAGCTGATAGCCTGAGATCGACGCATCGGCCGTTGCGACCGCCAGGAGCGCCGGCACGAGCACGGCGGAGGCATGGGCGCGGGCCGGATGGAAGTTGTCATCGAAATCGAGGCAATGCGCCGCCGTGGCATTGACCAGCGCGGCAAGCGGGGGCGATCCGCGGCCGCCGGTCACGAGTGGCGATGCTCCCTCTGCGCCGATGTCCCCGGCAAAGGCTCGTGCCACCGCCTGCGGCGCGGCGTCCACGGCGCCGGCCAGCATGCAGCCCAACGTATCCGTGATCGCATCGCGTGCCCGCGCCAGCGCGACGGGGGAAAACGTGTTGCGCGACGCCACCTGCGCTGCGATCAACTCGAGAACCGTTGCCATTCCATCCAACCCCTGCAAGTCTCTGTTTTGGGCCGCATTGATGGGCAGCGATGCCCGACAGCGCAATCTTATGCAGATTGCGGGTGGTGCTATTCAGTTTGAGGAAGCAGGCATGCGGCAGCACAACGACATCACGATCAGCGTCAAGCACATCCAGACCTATGATGCGATTGCCGCAACCGGCTCGACCATCGCGGCAGCGGCAGACCTCGGCATTTCGCAATCCAATGCCAGCCGTCTTCTGCACCAACTGGAAGTCTATCTCGGCGTGCGCCTCTTCGAGCGCGACAAGAACAGGCTGTCGATGACCCGCGAGGGCCTGCAACTCGGTCCGGAAATCCGCGCGATCTCCGACCGGCTGACGGCGCTGAAGGTGACGGCCCGCGAACTGGAACAGGGGCGTTCACTGGAGATTCCCCTCCGGCTCGCCTTTCCCGCCAGCCTTTCGGTGACGCTGGTGCCGCGCCTGATCAAACGGTTCCTCACGGACAACGGTCCGGTGCGAATCGAGATCGCCTCCGGAAATTATCTGGCGATCGAGCGTATGGTGGCCGATGGCCAGGCGGATCTGGGCTTCACCCGGCTGCCCTCCCCCACGGCCGGCCTGCGCGAGGAGCACGTCATGCCGTCGCGCAACATCTGCGTGATGCACCGGGACCATCCGCTTGCCGGACAGCAGGCCCTGACGGTGCCGGAGTTGAAATCGCATGATCTCATCCTGCTGAACCGCGAGCGGCCCGTGCGCCACGAACTGGAAGCGCTGTTCTACCGGCAGGGGCTGCGCCAGCGGCCAGCCATCGAGGCCCATTCGGTCGGCTGCGCCTGCGCGCTTGCGGCGGAGGGACTGGGCATCGCCATCGTCAGCGCGCTGCTGGCGCGGGAGTATGCCGCGCTGCCGCTTGCCTTCGTGCCGCTGGAGCCGGCGCTTGGCATCGACTATGCCATCGTCAGTTCGGACCGGCAGCCGCTGCCGAAATCGGCGACACCCCTGTTGCAGTATCTGCGCGAATGGGCATGAGAGGCACAGGCCGATTGACGGCATGGCATGAAGGTCCGCACGCTCCATGATCAATTTCCGACAGCTCGAAGTGCTGAAAACCTTGCTGGCCACCGGCTCGACGATTGCCACCGCCAGAAGCATGGGACTGAGCCAGTCCGGCGTCAGCCGTCTTCTCCAGCAGCTGGAAACGGATCTGTCGCTCCGGCTGTTCGAACGCGACAAGGGCCGGCTGATCCCCACGCCCGAAGCGCATATTCTGGCCCGCGATGCCGAGACCATTCTTCTCGGGCTGAACCGGTTTTCCGGATTGGCGGAGGATCTGCGCAGCGGCGCCAAGGGGCCGGAAGTCGTGCGGCTTGGCCTGCCGAGCAGCATGTGGGAAAATTTCGCACCCGCCATGCTGGTCGATTATGCCCGCGACTATCCCACGGTTCGCATCGAAACCTTCTTCGAGACGACCTCGAACATCGCCCGTCTGGTGGAGCAGAAGGTCATCGATTTCGGCTTCCTCCGCCATGAGGACCAGGTGCCGCCCGGCATCGATATGGAGATCGTGGCAACGGGCACCGGCGTCTGCGTGATACCGCAGGATCATCCGCTCGCCAGCCTCCGGGAGATCACGCCAAAGGATCTGCGCGGCGTGCCGCTGATCCTGATCGGACGCCAGCGGCCGACCCGCATGCTGCTCGATCAGACCTTCCAGCGCGCCGGCGTGAAGCAGAACGTCAAGATCGAGACGCATACCAACAGTTCGGCCTGCGCCTATGTGGCGCACGGGCTTGGGGTGGCGATCCTCAGCAGTTTCTTCGCCAACCTCTATCGCCATCTTCCCATCGTGCAACGGCCCTTCGTGCCGGTGACGACCCAGGATTTCGCACTGGCGACGCCTTCCGGCACCTCCTCCTCTCTGGCTGCCAAGGCGCTGATGGAAACGCTGAAGCGCCAGATCGCCATTTCGCAGCAACAGAGTCCCGCAAACTGAAGCACCGCCTCCGCGGAGTGCTGCAAGGGGCGGTCAGACTGCCCGGAATCCGCATCAACATATGACAAAAGCGCATAATATTGCGCCATTTTTCATCAACCTTCATAGTCTCAGCATAAACAGCCGGTGACTTTGTCAGATCCGGCCCCGCAAATCGCGTTCAGGGGAACCGATGATACGTTTCATACTTCACCGCCTGCTGATGGCGGTCCCTACCCTTGTGATCGTCGCTATCACGGTCTTCGCTCTGATCCGCTTTATTCCGGGTGATCCAGCCGCCCTGATGCTGGGCGACATGGCAACACCGGACCAGATCGCCGCGATGCGCAGCGATCTCGGGCTCGACAAGTCCATGCCGCAGCAGTTCCTCGTCTGGAGTGGCAACGTGCTGAGCGGCGATTTCGGCCATTCGATCGTCAGCAAGGAAGCGGTCCTGCCGCTCGTCCTGTCGCGTTTCATGGTGTCGGCCGAAATCGTGGTGGTCGCCGTCATCCTGGCAAGCCTGATCGCGGTTCCCGCTGGCGTGATTGCCGCATGGCGGCAGAACAGCCTCACCGACCTTGCCCTTGTCGGCACGGCAACGGTGCTGTTGTCCATCCCTACCTTCTGGCTCGGCCTGCTGCTGCTCTTGTTCTTCGGCCTGAAACTGGGCTGGCTGCCGGTGCTCGGCTATGTGTCGATCGGCGACAACATCGTGGGCGGACTGCTCTATCTGGTTCTGCCGATCATGACGCTGGTCATCCACGAGTCCGGCGTGCTGATCCGCATGGCGCGCGCCTCCACGCTGGAGGTGCTGCGCCTGGACTACATTACCCATGCCCGCGCCAAGGGCCTCTCGGAACAGGCGGTGCTGTGGAAGCACGCCTTCAAGAATGCCTTCGGCCCGACCTTGACGATGATCGGCCTGATCCTCGGCAACCTGCTCGGCGGTATCGCCGTCATCGAGACGGTCTTCACGATACCCGGCCTTGGCCGGCTGATGGTCGACAGCATCTTTCAGCGGGACTACCCGGTCATCCAGGGCTGCCTGCTGCTGATCGCCCTGTCCTATGTGGTCGTCAACCTGATCGTCGACCTGCTTTATCCCCTCTTCGATCCGCGTGTGGTGGCCGAATGAAGTTCTTGTCTCTCAACGGCCTGATCGGCGGCATCCTGATTGCCGCTCTCCTGGTCGTCGCAGCCACCAGCCTGTTCTGGACACCGTTCGATCCGATGAAGCTCAGCTTCACCGCGCGTCTGGCGGCTCCCGGCGCCCAGCATCTTCTCGGCACCGACGAGTTCGGGCGTGATGTGCTGAGCCGCCTGATGATCGGTGCCCAGGCCAGCGTGTGGATCGGCGGATTGACGGTCGGCTTCGCGGTCATCGCCGGCACCCTGATCGGCCTGATCAGCGGCTATGCCCGTGGCGTCATCGATGGCGTCATCATGGCCATCAACAATGCGCTTCTCGCCTTTCCCGGCATCCTGCTGGCGCTTGGTCTGCTCGCCGTGTTCGGCGCCAACCAGTACGGCATCATCTTCGCGCTCGGCATTGCCTACACGCCCTCCATGGCGCGTGTGGTGCGCGGCGCCGTGCTTTCGCTGCGCGAACGGGAGTTCATCGAGGCCTCACGGGTGATGGGCAACGGCGAGATCTACACCATGCTGCGGCATATCCTGCCCAACTGCCTGGCGCCGATCACCGTTCTCGCCACCTCCATGTTCGGCTGGGCCATCCTGTCGGAAAGCGCACTCAGCTTCCTCGGCCTCGGCGTGCCGCCGCCGGCACCGACCTGGGGCAACATGCTGGCGGCCGGCCGGCCCTTCCTCGAACAGGCGGTCTGGCTCGGGCTGTTTCCCGGCCTGTGCATCGCGCTCACCCTGCTCGGCATCAATCTGCTCGGCGATGCGCTGCGCGACAGGCTCGACCCCCGCATGAGAGGTTTGAAATGACACAGGAAAAGCTTCTCAGCGTCAAAAACCTCTCGCTCGAGATCGCCCGCCGCAACGCCACCGTCGTCAACGATGTCAGCTTCGACGTGGCGCCCGGCGAGATCTTCGGCATTGTCGGCGAAAGCGGCTCGGGCAAATCGCTGGCGACACGGGCACTCGTCTCGCTGCTGCCGCCGGTGATCCGCCAGACGGCGGGGGAGATCATCTTCAGGGGCCGTGACGTGACCGCTATGAGCGACAAGGATCTGCGCAGCATGCGCGGCGCCGAAATCGGTCTCGTCTTCCAGGAACCAATGACCTCGCTCAATCCGTCCATGACCATCGGGCGGCAGTTGGAGGAAGGGCTTGCCCTGCATAGCCGGGCGACGTCGGAAGAGCGACGCAACAAGATCCTCGCCATGCTGCACCGTGTCGGTATCCGCGATCCGGAAGGGGCGCTGACCGCCTATCCACACGAGTTTTCCGGCGGCATGCGCCAGCGCATCATGCTCGCTTCCGTCATGCTCCTGAAGCCGGCCCTGCTGATCGCCGACGAACCGACCACGGCGCTCGATGCCGTCGTGCAGCGCGATGTCATGGAACTGATGGTGGAACTGACGCAGGCGGAAGGAACCGCGGTGGTTCTGATCAGCCATGACCTGCCGATGGTGGCCCGCTACACCAGCCGCATCGTCGTCATGGAAAAGGGCCGGATCGTCGAAGCCGGCAGCACCGAGGACATCCTGGAACGGCCGCAGCACCCTTATACCCGCAAGCTGCTCTCCTCTCTGCCGATCCGCGGTGCGGCGCGGACGATCGAGACCGCCTCGGCGCCGGTTGTCTCGGCGCGCAACATCGTGGTGGACTATCCCGGTCGCAAGTCACTTCTCAAGAAGGGGGCGCCCAAGCGGGCCCTGCATGGGGTCTCCATCGACATTCATGCCGGCGAAGTGGTGGCGCTGGTCGGCGGCTCGGGCTCCGGCAAGACCACGCTCGGACGCACAATCGCCGGCCTCGTGCGGGAAAGCGGCGGCGAAATCCTGTTCGAAGGCCGGCGGCGGGATGCCGACTGGCAGGATTATCGCCTCAACTGCCAGATGGTGTTTCAGGATCCCTATTCATCGCTCGACCCGCGCATGACGATCCTTTCGCTGGTGGAGGAGGCCCTGCGTCTGGTGCCCGGCCTCGAGCGGACCGCCAAGAGGAAGCGGGCCTATGAGACGCTGGAGGAGGTCGGGCTCGGCGCCGACTATGCGCTTCGCTATCCGCATGAACTGTCCGGTGGCCAGCGGCAGCGCGTGGCGATTGCCCGCGCGATTGCCCGTCGTCCCCGCTTCCTCATCGCCGACGAGCCGGTCTCGGCGCTCGACGTCACCGTTCGCGCCCAGGTGCTGACGCTCTTTTCCGATCTGCAGAAACGCTACGGCTTTTCCTGCCTGTTCATCAGTCATGACCTCGGCGTGGTCGAACAGGTGGCCGACCGGGTGGTGGTGATGCAGGACGGGCGCATCATCGAGGAAGGCGACCGCGACACGATCTTCGACACGCCGAAGCAGGCTTACACTCGCCGCCTGCTCTCGGCCATTCCCGCACTCGATCTCAACGAGACCGGCGGCGTCCGCCTGAAGTGGCGCCTGGAGACCTGACCATGACCGATACGACAACCATCGATAACACCGCCGTGGCCGAACGGCTGAATGCGGTCTGCGACGCGCAACCCTTCGTCACGCGCTTTGCCATCCGCAATCTTGTCACCGGGGAAACCTTCGAGCGTGGCGCGGATGAGGAAACCCCGTCCGCCAGCACCCGCAAGACATCGATCATGATGGCGGCGCTGAAAGCCGTCCGCGAGGGCAGGCTCGATCTGGATGAGCGCATTACCTATGAGGCGCGCTTCGCCGAAGAGGTGGCAAGCGGCATGTTCCGCTACCTGACACCCGGCATCGTGATTTCGCTGCGCGATGCCATCACCGGCATGATGGTGCTCTCCGACAATGTCTGCACCAAGATGGTGTTCGAACGCCTGACGCTGGAGGAAGTGAACGCCTACTGCCAGGCGATCGGAATGAGCGGCACGCATCACCGTTTTCTCATCCCGCCGCTTGCCCTGTCGCCCGATCACGCCCTGAAATCGGTAACCACCACCACCGCGCGCGACCAGATGCTGCTGCTTGAGTGGATCCTCGACGCGCAGACCTCGGCGGCCGCAGCCGAACGGCTTGGCGTGACGCCAGAGCTTGCGGCCTATGCCCTGCAGACGCTGAAGAACCAGATCCTGCGCTACGCCATTCCGTCGCGCCTGCCCTTCGGCACCGTGGTCGCGCACAAGGGCGGCACCGGCAAGCGCGGACGAATGAATGCCGGCATCGTCTACCGCGACGGAAAGCCCTTCTACATCATCGCCGCCTTCACCGACGCAGTGCCCCAGGAAATGGCGGATGGAACACCGGGCTACACGCTGTCGCTCGAAACCATCGGCCGCCTGTCCCGCATCTGCTGGGACGGCTTTCACGCCTGACATTTCCGGAACAACGAACAACAGAGAGGGTAGAACACATGAAAAGCTTACTTCTGGCCGGCACCATCCTGATGGCGCTGACCTCGGCCTCCGTCGCCCGCGACATCGTCATTGCCCAGAGTTCGGATCTGCGCAGCAACAATCCCGGCGTCAACCGTGACGGCAATACCGACGGCGTGATCCTTCACATCGTCGAGGGGCTGGTGGGCTATGCCAACAATGGCGAAGTGAAGCCGCTGCTGGCGCAAAGCATTGCCATGTCCGCCGATGGCCTGACCTACACCTTCAAGCTGCGCCCGGACGTGAAATTCCACAATGGCAAGGCCCTCACCGCCGACGAGGTTGTCTGGAACTGGAACCGCTACATGGATCCGGCCACCAAATGGACCTGCATCAAGGACTTCGATGGCAGCGGCACGGTGAAGGTGACCGGCATCCAGGCAACCGATGCCGCGACGGTGGTGATGACGCTGGAAAAGCCTTCTGCCGTCTTCCTCGGCCTGATGTCCCGGCCGGAATGCGGCTATACCGGCATCATTGCGCGGGAATCGCTGGCGGCCGACGGTTCGTTCGACAAGCCGATCGGCACCGGTCCCTTCCAGTGGGACGCGTGGAAGAAGGGCGAATACATCCACCTCAGCAAGTTTGCCGGCTATGTCTCGCCGGCCAATGACGGCAAGCCGGATGGCATGGTGGGCTCCAAGCGGCCGCTGGTGGATGGCATCAAGTTCATGGTCATTCCGGATGCCTCCACGGTGAAGGCCGGCCTGCAATCGGGCGTGCTCGACACGGCGGAAATTTCTCCCGATCTCATCCCGGAATTCGAAAAGAGCGAAAAGACCAAGGTCATCATCTCCCAGAACAACGGCAAGAACCTGTTCTACATCCAGACCCGCGATCCGGTGCTGAGCAAGCCGGGCGTTCGCCGCGCCATGGCCATGGCGCTCGATCTCGACGAACTGGTGGCCGCCGCGTCGAACGGAACCGGCAAGCCGAACGGCTCGATGGTCTCGTCGGACTCGGTCTATTTCAGCGACATCCAGAAGAAGCGCCTGCCGCATGATCTGGCCGCCGCGAAGAAGGAACTGGCGGCCTCCGGCTACAAGGGCGAACCGATCAGCATCATCGCCAACAAGCGCGGCAATGTCCCGAGCTTCCCCGCTGCCGTCATCGCCCAGGCGATGCTGCAGCAGATTGGCCTCAACGTGCAGATCGAGGTGCTGGACTATGCCACGCAGGTGGACCGCCGCCGCTCGGGCAACTACCAGATCATCTCGCAATCGGTGGCCCCGCGTCTCGATCCGGCGCTGATGTACAGCTTCTACACCGGCGACAAGGACAAGAACGCCTCCCTGATGTGGGACAATCCGAAGGCGATCGCGCTGATGAAGGCCGCCTACACGGAAATCGACGGCAAGAAGCGGCAGGCGATCTTCGACGAGTTCCATGAACTCATGCTTGAGGATATGCCGGGTATCTTCCTCTACGACATGATCGATGTCTGGGGTGCGGCCAAGTCGCTGAAGGGACAGCCCGTCTGGCAGTCCAATGCGCGGCTCTGGGAAGTCTCCTTCGACAAGTAAGCCTTTCGAAAATGAGGGTGCCGCAACCGTCAGGCGGCACCCATCCGCCTGTCCGGATGGCCAACAGCCTGCTTTCCCCGCTCCCGCCATCCCGTCTCCCCAAGGATGCATCATGCCCGACATGCCCGCCCTCCACGCGCTGACCCGATCCATTGACAGTCTGGCGCCAGACATTGTGACGCTCAGCAACCGGATCTGGGATTTTGCCGAACTGAAGTTCCAGGAATTCCGCTCCGCCGACCTGCTGATGGCGGCGCTCATACAGAACGGCTTTTCGGTGCGCCAGGACATTGCCGGCATGAAAACCGCCTTCATCGGCGAATTCGGCGAGGGCAAGCCGGTCATCGCCTTTCTCGGTGAATATGATGCACTGGCGGGCATGAGCCAGGAGCCGGATGTAGACTATCCGGCGGAGCAGACACCCGGCGCCAGCGGCCATGGCTGCGGCCACAATCTTCTCGGCTGCGGATCGCTTCTCGCCGCCATCGCGCTGGCGCGGCATCTCGCCGAACACAAGCTGCCGGGAACCGTGCGCTACTACGGCTGCCCCGGTGAGGAAGGGGGCTCGGGCAAGACCTTCATGGTGCGCGCGGGCGCCTTTGCCGATGTCGATGCCGCGCTCACCTGGCATCCGGCACCCTTCAACGGGGTGCGCTCGACCAACAATCTCGCCGTTCTCGAATATTACTACCGGTTCAAGGGCACGGCCGCCCATGCCGCCAATGCAGCCCATCTCGGTCGTTCCGCGCTTGATGCCGTCGAACTGATGAATGTCGGCGTCAACTTCCTGCGCGAGCATATGCCTCAGGATTGCCGGGTGCACTATGCCATCACCGATGCCGGCGGACGGGCGGCCAATGTCGTGCAGGCTAGGGCCGAGGTCCTCTATCTGGTGCGTGCTCCCGAAATGTCGCAGGCTCTGGCGCTTGCTGAGCGGGTCAACCAAGTGGCGCAGGGTGCCGCCATGATGACCGGAACAGAAGTCGAGATCGTGTTCGACACGGCCGCCACCAACCTGCTGCCGAATCTGGCGCTGGAAACGGCAATCCACGCCAATCTGGTATCGCTTGGTCCCGTTCCCTTCGATGAGGCCGATCTTGACTTTGCCCGCAGGATCCAGGCGACCTTCACCCATGAAGCCATCAGGAGCAGTCTCCGGCTCTACCAGATCGACCGCGACGTCTTCTCCAACGAGAAGATCGACGGATCAACCCCGCTGCATCTCGGCCTGCGCGACTTCGAGGGTCGCTCGCATTTCCGCGCCGGCTCCACCGATGTCGGCGACGTCAGCCGGGTGACCCCCACCGCGCAGTGCTGGGCCCCGACCTGGGCCATCGGCACCAATCCGCATACCTGGCAGGTCGTGGCGCAGGGCCGCAGCCCCGGCGCTCACAAGGCCATGATCCACGCCGCCAAGGCACTGGCAACCACCGGCCTCGATCTCCTGACCTCGCCGGCTCTGCTGGCAAAGGTCCAGGCGGAATGGTCCGAAAAGATCAGCCGGGAACCCTATGTCTGCCCGATCCCCGACCATATTCAACCGGATGTCGGATGAGGATAGGCAATCTTGGCGCGGGATGTTCTGGAGATCTGCATCCCGCGCGCCGCCCCTAAAACTAGCCTCATTTTCAGGTGCGGCAGTGTTCTGCTGGCCGAAGGCGACCCCGGCAGATAGGTGGTCCAGCTCTTGCCGGAATTTCGAAGCAATGACCCGATCGGCATTGGTGGGCCACGAAACTGCTAACGCGTTACGCCAAAACGCCGATTGCTAATCCGCGCAGGTGCCGAGGATCGGCGACATCAGCTTGATGTGGGCATCAACCCGGATCAGATCATCGTGATGATCGTGCCACCCCGCCAGGCCAATCTGATTGTCGAACAGGTTGACGATGAGGCTGGTACGCGCCACGAGAAGACGAACCTGCTCGGCAAGGATCCGATTCCCCGAAACTTCGGCCATCAGGACGTAGAACCCACCCGACAGGTGAATGGCTTCTCGCATGTGGCCTTGCTGCCGCAGCCTGTTCTCCTTATAGATGTTTTCCTGCAGCCGTGCTATCGCGGAGCGTTCGACGCTCGGGCGACGGCCTCCGTGGTCCGGGCCTCGATGGCGACGCGCGCAGCAAATATTTCCCGTACCTCATCGGCATCCGGGGCCTCGACAAAGGAACCGCGCGCTGCACCGTCGCGGAGTTGGGGTTTCCCGCAAAGCCGGAGCGGTTCACTTCCGAACGAGCCATGCAGTAGCCAAGTATACTCTAACGCGCAAACGTTGAGCCATGGGGCGACAGTCTTTGCTCCCGTCGTCCTGCGATGCATCCACGCCTCGGGCGCGACTTCACTGTTCAGACCGTCAACGAGGAAAACCTGCTGCAAAGCCGCTGCGAGCGACAACGCGCCGCACATCATTTTCAGCGCCGTCCAGCAGGACCAGGGTTGCGGTACGCGCACCAGCCTCGTCACGGATGGAAATCGCGTCCAGAAGGGTCCGATGCAGCGGAAGCGCATGGCGCTGGTCACCGGTGATTTCGTCCGAAAGCCTGAAGCTGATCAGCAGCGCCACTTCGATCATGCCCGACAAACTGACAATCAGGTCATTGCCCGTAAAGCGCATGATCGCCAGATGGAATTGCAGATCCGGCAAGGCAAAGGCCATGTTGTCACCCGCCACCTCTTCCATTCTTGTCATGATTTGCCCGAGCATGGCGATCTGCTCGGGTGTCGCCCGACGTGCGCAGAGCGCAGCCGCCTCCGGCTCAATCGCCCGTCGCAGCTCGAAAAGCGCAACCACATCATCGAGCTTGGGCGAGGTGAAACGCCACAGCAGGATATCCGGGTCCAGGTGGTTCCAGTCTGCCCGGGGCCTGACCCGAGTGCCTGTCTTCTGCCGCGCCTCTATCATTCCCTTGCCGGAAAGGATCTTCAGTCCCTCGCGCAAAACGCTTCTGGTCACCTGAAAGCGCTCGCAAAGCTCTTCGGCGGGCGGCAGCGCCTCACCAGCACCAAAAGCGCCTGACACAATCATGTGGCCCAACCGGCGAACCAGTATCTCATGAAGATTTCCTGCCCGCCCCCCGTCGCCGCTCCAAGCCAGGGAGAATTGGGCGGGGTCTAAGTTGGTCTTACCCATGTGCATCCTTCTGGAAACGGCCGGTCAACCTGGGCGCGGATCGTGTTTGGTATCGTGCCAAACCGCGGCTCGCGGGAGCTTGTCTTGCGCATGTATCGCAATCTGGTCTGTAACGCGATACGCGAAAATTATGAATAATCAAAATATACAACTCTGTGCTAACACCGCCCGATCCTGTCCCTGGAGCCAGATCCATCATGTTGCCGCAGTCCAGTTTCGCCACCTATCCGAGCCTGAAGAACCGCAGTGTTTTTATCACAGGGGGCGGCAGTGGTATCGGGGCCAGTCTCGTGCAGCATTTTTGCGATCAGGAGTGCCGTGTCGCTTTCGTCGACATTGCGCAAGAAGCCTCAAAGGCTCTGGTCGAGGAGATAGCTGGTTCAGGTCGAAATATACCGCTGTTCCTGCCCTGTGATCTGCGGGATACCGAAGCGCTGCGGCGGGCCATCCATCAGGCGGCGGACGAACACGGCCCTGTCACGGTGCTGCTCAACAATGCCGGCAATGATGATCGGCATCAAACCGAGGACGTGACCCCCGTCTATTGGGACGACCGGATGGCAGTCAATCTCAAGCACCAGTTCTTTGCGGCGCAGACTGTGCGCCCGATGATGCGCGATTCAGGCGGTGGTTCCATCATCAATTTCAGTTCGATCACCGTTATGGTTGGCGATGCCGATTGTCCCGCTTACGTGACGGCAAAAGCCGGCATATGGGGCATGACTCGCGCCCTGGCGCGAGAGTTCGGGCCGGAACGGATCCGCGTCAACGCACTTGTGCCCGGTTGGGTGATGACGCAGCGGCAAAAGCAGCTCTGGCTTGACGACGCCGGAGAGCGCCAGATCCGCGAGCGCCAATGCCTGCGGGAAAAGGTGCAGCCGCAGGATATCGCCCGCATGGCGCTTTTCCTTGCCGCCGATGACAGTCGCATGTGCACGAGCCAGCAGTTCATTGTGGACGCCGGTTGGATCTGATCGCCGGCCCCGTCCGCGCAGCTACCACGCCCCTGCCTTGGGTTGCCGCGCCGCTTCAAGGCACACTGCCCTTCTTCTTGCCGAGACGATGTTTCGGTTAAGGCAGCACCTGCGCGTCATGGTTCCTGCCGTAGGCGAGACCGAGCATTAGTCAGATTTTATTTTTATGAATATTCATAACTTTCATCTGCCTGTCACCGGAGAGCTTTAGTTCGGATCGGGAGGAACGGGGCAGACCAGCGGCACTTTCCAGCAAGTCATCGGTGGCGGTCGCGCCAGATGCTCGCGATTGCCTGCTGCATCCCAACTCCCCGTCTCTCATTCGTCGTCAGCGTCAGGCCCGGACCGGACGCTGATGAAGTGTCATCCTCTTTGATCTTGCCAGCAGAAGGTCTTCATTCATGTTGTCCCAAGTTTCAGGGTTCAGCCGGCGCGCAGCGCCCGGCGGCTGCATCCCCTATTGCCGTGTTTTTCTTTTGCGCAGCTGCGCCATCATTCCCGTTTTGACTGCCTCTCTGATCATCGGTTCAGGGGCAAGGCCTGCCCGGGCGCAGGAGCCATGGACGCTGGTTGAACGGACGTTTTTCAGCGGCAGCGATGCCGATGCCGCACGCGGACAGGGCGTCACGACCGATGGGACAAACTGGTATTTTTCCGGCACCCATTCGCTGGAAATCGCCAATCAGGATTTCAGCAGGGTGCGCATCGACACCGACGCCATCGCCGCAAACCTGAAGATTCCCTCGCAGTATTCCGATATCGGCCTCAACCACATCGGCGATATCGATTACGCCAATGGGCTTCTTTATATATCGCTGGATTCCAGCAATCGCGATCCGGTCACCGGCAACAAGTATTCGAACCCGGTTGTTGCCGTTTACAACGCCGCGGATCTCAGCTTCACCGGCAATGCCTATGTTCTCGATCCGTCGCACGGCATCCACGACATCGCCAGCTGGGTCGCGGTCGATGCCAAGGCCGGTTTTGCCTATGGCATGGCCTATGATAATGCCACCGAAATGGCAGTCTACAATCTCGCCGATTTCAGCTTCGTCAAATACATCACGCTGTCCCAGACCATTGACCAGGCCCAGGGCGGCAAGCTTCTCGACGGATGGATGTATTTTGCCACCGATGGCGATGGCAAAACCCTCTACCGCGCCAATCTGGAAACCGGAAAGGTCGAGATCATCGGCAATCTCAAGATCGATGGCGAACAGGAAGTCGAAGGTCTGTCCATGCGCTGGACGGACCACGGCTGGTCGATGAACGTCCTCAACCGAGAGGAAAGCTTCCCGGGAAGCGGCGCCGAAGGCGTCGGTTTCTACACATATCTGCGGCCCTGGGGAAATGCGCTCTCCGGCGAAATCCATTCCGACATCACCGCCGGATTGATCGATGACACCCGTCTCCTGCGCGATGCGACCAACAATCGCCTGATAGCCGCCCTTGCGCATGAACAGGGCATGGCGCTTGCAGCGTCCGGCCCCGCCGAGCAGCACGCCTCCCTAGATCCGGACGCTGCAAGCTTCTGGACGGACGGCATCCACGCCAGGAGCAGTGTCGACGGAAGCGGCTATGTCGCAGACGCCGATCACAACTCGACGGGGCTCATTGCAGGTGTCGACATCCCTGTGAGCGGCTGGCGACTGGGCGTGATGGGCAGCTACAGCCAGAGCGATTTTTCCGTCGCCAATCGTTTCTCGACAGCGGAAACGGACAATTACCAGTTTGGCGCCTTTGCCGGAACGCAGGTCGATAGCGTCGGCCTTCGCTTTGGTGCCTCCTATGGGCGCCACGACATTTCCACCCGGAGAGATGTGGTATTTCCGGCATTCTCCGAGACGCTGACGGCCGATTATGATGCCGCTACCAGCCAGGCCTATGGCGAAATCGACTACCGGTTTCTGGAGCGGCAGGTCGAGTTCCGGCCCTTTGCAGGCATGCACTATGTCCGTGTGAAGACAGACGGCTTTTCCGAAAAGGGCGGCACCACCGCCGCCCTCAGCAGCGACGGCAGCACAGACAGCAACCTGTTCTCAACTGTTGGCCTGCGCATCAACTCGAAGATCGAGGCGGCAAGCAGCCCGACCTTCGTCCACGCCATGATTGGCTGGCAGCATGCCATGCGCAATGTCACACCCGAGACAACATTCACCATGACCAGCGGCGCATCGTTCAGCAGTCCAGGCGTTCCGATTGCCAAGGATGCACTTGCTGTCGATCTCGGTATGGAGGTTGCCCTCTCGGACCAGTCGGCGTTGAGAGCCAGCTATTCCGGCCAGTTTGCCGACAACAGCCGCGATCACGCATTCAAGGTCGGATTAGACGTCCGCTTCTGATGCGCGTCGGGACCGTACCCACGGGACGGTCCCGACCGGGTGGGCCGCTCTGATCCTCCCAAGAAGGCCGCAACATACCAGGAACCGGCGCTCTCGATCAACGGACCGGCGTTAGCGCGCCGGTTCTTCCGGCGCGTAACGCCCAGCCAATGCATCCGGAGGCTCTTGCGGTCATGCACCGTTGATGGAAGATGGCGGCGCGGTGGAGCTGCCAATGAACAGCCGCGGGATGAGGACCGTCTCACGTGGGGTCAACTTGTCGGGCGAGGTCGATTCGACCCGGTCCAGCAGATAGTCGGCGGATACCTGGGCAATTTGTTCTATATCCTGCAGGACCATGGTCAGTTTCGGCTTTATCACGGCACTCCACGGGATGTCGTCGATGGTCGCCAGCGACACATCTTCCGGGCACGCATAGCCCAGTTCCTGGAGCGCCTGGAGTGCGCCGAGCGCCATCATGTTGCTGGCCGCCAGAATGGCCGTTGGCCGATCGGCACGGGTCATCAGTCGCATGGTCTGCGCATAGCTTTCCGCATCGCGGTAGCGTCCATCCACCAGAAGGTCGTCATTGACGGGCAGGCCTGCCGCCTGAAGCGCCTCCTTATATCCCTCGACACGCTCCGCCGCGGTGTAGAGTTGCACCGGACCGGTGATCTGCGCAATGCGTCGGTGCCCGAGGTTGATCAGGTGGTCTGTGAGCATGCGCGCCGCCATGCGGGTATCTGAGGCGACGTAATCGAGGGGCGCACCGCGAAAACGATGGTCCACCATCACCAGAGGCGTCTTACAGGCGGACAATCGGCGGCCATAGGCCGTGCTGCTTCCGTGCGGCGAGATCAGCAGGCCGGCTATCCGTTGCGCGGTGAACTGATCGAGCAGTTCGAGCTCGCGCTCCGGATCGCCATCGGTGTCCGCGACGATCATCAGATAGCCGCGCTCCAGCGCCCGCCGTTCGACGGCCTTCAGCAACCGGCCGAAAAACGGGCTGGAGATATCGCCGACCAATACGCCAATCATCCGCGAGCGTCCGCGCTTCAGGCTCTGTGCCAGAGGGTTGGGCCGGTAGCCGAGCAAGTCCGCCGCCTTCCAGACGCGCCGAGCGGTGTCCGGGCTGACACGGTCGGGGTTGGCAAAGGTTAACGAGACGGTAGAAATCGCGACACCTGCAGTTTGCGCAACATCCTTGATCGTCGCCATGTATCCTCTCGAATGCTTTCGATTATCTCTCAACCCAGCAATGTTCGAAGATGGTCGAAAAATCAACCACCTAACTTCGCGATCCGCTCGATATGCCGAATATTCCGCCATTTGACGCCGCATTTCTCGCCCAACGTGCTTGACATTTGCGCGTCTCCAATGATTTCTTTCAATCGTAACGTTTCGATCAAGCACTTGGGAGAGGCGATCGAGGCACTTTTGGAGGAGGACCAAAAATGCGCAGCTATAGAACTTCTACCGTCGTGGCGCTTGGACTCGGGTTGGCGCTGCTCGGCACCAGCGCTTTCGCTGAGGCGGCCAAGGACATCACGTTGCTGACCTGGCTCGGCGGTCCGGACCGGAAGGTTCTGGACACGCTCGTGACCGGCTTTCAGGCCAAGCACCCGGACTACAAGGTCAAGATCAATGTCGTGACGTCGCAGGGTGATGCCCGTGGCGGCATGCGAACGGCGCTGATGGGCGGAGAAAAGCCCGATCTCGTCACAAACACCTGGCCAGCATTCCGTAAGGAGCTCGCGGACGCCGGCATTCTGCGCGACGTGACCCCCGTATGGACCAGTAAGGGCTGGGACAAGTCTCTCGCCAAGACGTGGCGCGATATCAGCACAACCGGCGGATCCGTATATGGCATTCCCTACATTTTCGGGTACCGCAGCGGCATCTGGTACGTCCCAGCCGATTTGCAGAAGATCGGGCTTCAGGCATTCCCCACATCCTACGATGACTTCTTGGCGACCTTTGATCCACTGCGCAAGGCAGGATTTGCCGAACCCATCGCGATGCCGGCCAAGGTTTATGCGCATTCCGAGTGGTTCGAGACTTTGCTGATGCGCACAGGCGGACCGGGACTCGTCACCGATCTTGGAGCGCACAAGATCGCCTGGACGGATCCGAAAGTGGCCGAGGCACTGCGCCAGTACGCGCGACTGTTCGGCGCCAAATGCTGCGGTGACAGCAAACTGATGTACGCCACCCACTGGGACGATGCGGCGGATCGCATCTTCGTCGAGCGCAAGGCAAACTTCCTGCAGATCGGCATGTGGATCAATGCGCGTGCCATCTCGCAATACCATTTGAAGCCCGGCACCGATTATTCGCTCGGAAAGTTCCCGGCGCTCGGCCGCGGCTTCGACAATGCATCAATCATCGATGCGAAGGAGATTCTGGCCACCGGAATCGGCAGCAATCCGGACGGAGCCGACGCGTTCCTCGACTATGTCCTCAGCGCGGACGGCGCCAACATCATCGCCAAGGCGGGGTTCACCACGCCGAGCTCCAGCGTTGACGCCTCGATCTATGATCCGGTTGCCGCGGCGTCCGTGCGCTTCGTCAATGAAGGCGACGTCCGCTTCGTGCTCGGCGACCTGCTGCCTGGTAGCCTGGTCGACGAGTACCGCCTCGCCCTGCAGCAGTTCATCGGCAACCCTACCGAAGCCAATATCGCACCGACCCTTGAACGGATCGAGGCTGCGGCGGCCAGGGCCTATTAATGAGCGCCGTCGACACACGCCTCCCACCCCCCGGTGCGCGCGCTGCGCACCGGGGTTCTCCGGGGCCCGCGCCTGGTCGACGGGCCTGGATGCCGGAATCCGCCACCGCCCTGCTGTTGCTCACGCCCGTCATTCTCCTCTTCGGTCTGTCGGTCATCTACCCCGTCATCGAAACGCTGCGCATCAGCTTCTGGGAAATTCGCGGACTTGGCAGACCGCGCTTCGTCGGCTTTGACAATTATCTTCGACTCTTCAGCGATCCGGTGTTTCTCGGAACGCTGTGGACGACGCTGATCTTCACGGTCGGCGTCACCATCGTTGCCGTTACCATCGGCTGGACCATCGCTCTTCTGTGTGCCTTTGCGCCGCGCCAGACCTCCATCTTCCGGCTGATGATCTTTGCGACCTTCGGGATTTCGGAGGCCGTCGCCGGCTATATCTGGATCGGCATCTTCCGTCCCGGAGACGCCGGTCTCCTCAACGGCATGCTTTCGGCGATCGGCCTGGCGGACCTCGCCCAGCCGTGGCTGGGCGGCGCAAACTCCGCGCTGATCGCCCTGATCATCACCGCGGCCTGGAGTGCGGTCGGCCTGCCGCTGCTGCTCAGCTTCGCGTCCGTGCAGGCCATCCCGCGGTCAATCCTGGAGGCGGCCTATATGGACGGCGCCAAGCCGCTCGCGATGATGTGGCATATCATGGTGCCGCTGTCTCTGCCGGGCGCCCGCGTCGCGATCTTCCTGACGCTTCTCAGTTCGCTGCGCGCCTTCGACATCGTGTTCGTTCTGACGGCCGGCGGCCCCGCACGGGCAACCGAAACCGTGGGTTTCTTCATGTACCGGGAATCGATGACGCAGTTCAATCTCGGCTATGGGGCCGCGGCGACCATCATTCTTCTGATCGGTGTTCTACTCGTGTCGACACCCGCAATCGCGCAGCGGACGAAAGGAGCCAAGTGATGACCGGACGAGCACCGAAATGGATCATCATCGTCGTCGGCTTCGTGGGCTGCTTGTGGATCGTCCCCATCATCGGCATCGTGGCTACGTCGCTGCAGACGACAGATTCGATTGCCCGCGGCTGGTGGCACTTCGGCGAGAACACGTTTTCATTGCAGGCCTGGCGCACCGTCTGGCAGACCTACCCCTTGGCGGGAAGCCTGTGGGTCTCGGCAAAGATAACGCTGGCCGCCACGATCCTCACCATGGTGACAGCCCCGGCGGCCGCCTACACTTTTCACTATCTGCGCTTTCCCTTGCGACGCCTGTGGCTGATCATCATCATCAACGCATTCGTCCTGCCGCAGCAGGTGGTGATCATCCCCTTGTTCCAGCTCTGGCGCGACGTTGGCCTGCTCGACAACATGGGGGCGGTCATCATTCCCTTCGTCGGATTGAGCTACGCCTGGGCCGTCTTCCTGGTGAAATCCTTCCTTGAGGATTTTCCCAAGGAACTGATCGAGGCGGCAAGGATCGACGGATGCGGCCCGATCCGCACCTTCACCCAAGTCGTGCTGCCAAACCTGATCTCGCCGATCGCCGCCTGCGGCATCCTGCAATTTCTCTGGTGCTGGAACACGCTGCTCTTGCCGATGCTGTTTTTGCGCAGCGACATCTCGCTTACCGTGCTGCTCGCGCGGATTGCCGGGACCTACGATCCCAACCTCGACCAGCAGGCGGTAGCGGCCATCGTGACCGCGGTGATTCCTCTCTGCATCTTTCTTCTGTTCCAGAAGCAGTTCGCTGCCGGCAACCGCGTGTCCAGCGGCGGCAAAGAATGATGCTCTTCTGCTTCATCATGGAGAACACACATGGCTCAAGTTGAGCTCAAAGACGTCAGCAAGCGCTATGGCAGCGTCGAAGTGATCCGCGATCTCAACCTGATGGTCGAGGCCGGCAGCTTCACGGTTCTTGTGGGTCCATCCGGCTGCGGCAAGTCCACCCTGCTGCGGATGGTCGCCGGGCTTGAGACGATTTCCGGCGGAATCCTGGAGATCGCCGGCACGCGCGCCAACGATCTCGATCCCGTTGCCCGCGGTGTCGCGATGGTCTTTCAAAACTATGCGCTCTACCCGCACATGACCGTTGCCCGAAACATCGGCTTTGCCCTGAAAATCGCAGGGCTTGACAAGGCCGAGGTGGAAAGCCGCGTGCGCGAGGCCGCCGATGTCCTGCAGATCGAGCACCTCCTCGACCGCAAGCCGGCCAACCTTTCCGGCGGACAACGCCAGCGCGTTGCCATTGGCCGCGCCATCGTTCGCGATCCGCAGGTGTTTTTGTTCGATGAGCCTTTGTCGAACCTCGACGCCGAATTGCGTGTGTCAATGCGCGTCGAGCTTGCCCGCCTGCACCAGAAGCTCAAGGCGACCATGCTCTATGTCACCCACGACCAGACGGAGGCGATGACGCTCGCCGACAAGATCGTCGTGATGCGCGACGGGAGGATCGAGCAGACGGGCACACCCGAACAGCTCTACAGCGACCCCGACAACGTCTTCGTAGCCGGCTTCATCGGAAGCCCACGGATGAACTTCCTGTCAGGGGAGGCAAGCCAGGGACTGGTTCACCTGGCGCAAGGCGTGACATTGCCCTGCCCTTCAACCTTGTCTGGTCCCGTGAGCGTCGGCATCCGTCCGGAACACATGACGCCGCGGGGCGGACGGGCACATAGCCTGCCGGTTACCATCGACATGATCGAGTATCTCGGTGGCACACGTTACCTCTACGGCCGCTTGGCAAACGAGACGCCGGTCGCCATCGAGGCGCGCGACAACACTGGCATCCGCGCCGGCGAGCAGATCGACGTCACCTTCGACAATCACAGCGTGATGCTCTTCGACGCATCCGGCAAGCGGATCCGGTCCGCGGCTCCTATCCCTTCATGACGTAAAGGCAGAACATGTCGAACATACTTTGGTACCAGCGCGAAGCCTGGGTGGATTGGACGCGCGCCTTGCCCGTCGGAAACGGGCGTCTCGGTGCGATGATTTTCGGAAGCAGCCGCAAAGAAAAGATCCAGCTGAACGAAGACACGTTGTGGACCGGATCGCCATACAGCGCCGCCAACAAGGGTGCCCACGAACACCTGCCGGCCTTGCGGGAGCTGATGTTCGCCGGCCGTTACGCCGATGCCGAAAGGCTGGCCGATCAGCGGATGATGTCGCGGCCGCGGACGCAGATGACCTACCAGCCGGCCGGCTGGGTGTTCATTGAGACCCGCCACAGGCCCGACCGCGATACGTTTAAGCGATGGCTTGACTTGGAAACGGCCATCGCTTCCGTCGACTACCGACACCAGGGGATCCACTACAAGCGCGAGACTTTTGCGTCCGCCCCGGACAACGTCATCGGCACTCGCATGTGGACGCAAGGCGGCGAAACGTTCAACACCGATATCAGCTTCGACATCGAGCAGACGGTGTCCCCTGTCATCAATGCCGAGAGAGGCGAAATCATTTGCAGCGGACGAAACCGCGGCGAATTCGGCGTACCGGCAGGGCTGGACTGGGTGGTGCGGGTCAAGGTCCTACCGGATGGCGGCCAGATGGAACCTTACGATGGCGGACTGAGACTTACCGGCGTGCGTGGCGTTACCCTCTGGATCGACGTGGGCACCAGCTTCAAGCGCTTCGATGACGTTTCGGGCGACCCTGCCAGTGCCACCGCCGATCGCATAGCCGCAGCGACCGCTAAGGGCTGGGACGCCGTCCGGGCAGATCATGTGGCGGACTACAAGCGTCTCTACGATCGGTTCTCGATCGAATTTGGCGCCGGCCGAACCGACTTGCCGACGGACAAGCGGGTCGCCGCACCTGACAAGGAAGCCGATCCCGCACTCGCGGCACTTTACGTCCAGTTCGGCCGCTACCTGATGATCAGCGCCTCTCGCCCCGGCACACAGCCCGCCAATCTGCAAGGGATCTGGAATGCGGAATTCCGGCCGCCGTGGAACTCGAAATACACGGTCAACATCAACACGGAGATGAACTACTGGCTACCAGATCCGACGAACCTTCCCGAATGTTTCGAGCCGCTGATCGCGATGCTGGAAGATCTGACGGAAACGGGCGCCGAGATCGCTCGGGAGCACTATGGCGCGCGGGGATGGGTGCTGCATCATAATACCGACCTGTGGCGGGCGGCCGGCCCGATGGATGCCGCCGACCCGGGGCTGTGGCCGATGGGAGGCGTTTGGCTTTCGTGTCAGCTATGGGACCACTGTGTCTATGCCGGCCGACCCGCAGCGCTTGTGGAGCGAGTGTACCCGATCATACGTGGAGCAGCCGAGTTCCTACTCGACTTCCTCGCGCCCCTTCCCGGTACGGATGCGCTTGTGACAGTGCCCACCAATTCGCCGGAAAACATCCACCCGTTCGGGGTCAGCCTTTCTGTGGGTTCCGCGATGGACAACCAGCTCGGACGCGACCTCTTCGACGCGATCCTCGCGGCAGATATGGAGACGGACGCGGATTTCTTGGACAGGATCCGAGCAGCGCGAGCGCGTCTCTTGCCCGACCGTATCGGGCACGCCGGCCAATTACAGGAATGGCTGGAGGACTGGGACATGGATGTGTCGGAAATGGACCATCGACATGTCTCGCACCTCTATGCCGTCTATCCTGGGCTTGCCATCGACACCATCCACACGCCTGAACTTGCTGCTGCCGCCAAGCGCTCGCTGGATATCCGCGGCGATAACGCAACGGGATGGGGAATTGGCTGGCGGATCTGCCTATGGGCGCGGTTGGGGGACGGAGAACGAGCATGGTCGATCCTCAAAACTCAGCTTTCGCCGGCTCGCACCTATGCCAATCTGTTCGACGCTCATCCCCCCTTTCAGATTGACGGCAATTTTGGCGGGGCAGCGGGTATCTGCGAAATGCTAGTCCACAGTCGCGCCGGCGAGGTTCGCCTCCTCCCTGCATTGCCTGCGGCCTTGTCGACGGGCAGAGTGGCCGGTCTGCGGTTGCGTGGGGGGATAGAGCTCGACATGGAGTGGTCGAACGGACAGATTGTTTCTGCCAGACTGAAGTCCGATGATACGCAGACGGTGCTGCTGCGCAATTCTCAGACTGCGTCGAAACTGGGACTGGAAGCGGGCATTTGGACAACCGTGATCTGAGGTCGGTCCCGCTGAGTTGGAAGGTTGGTACCATCCGCCCCCATCATGTCAGTCATCATTGGCATGATGGGTCGACTTTCTAGCTCTTGAAGGGATCGGAACCAAACGCATGTCTTGGCGGCACGTTTCGGCAAGCGCGATCCGACGCTAGAGGATGAGGCCAGGCTGGTGAATGCGCCCAGCCAAGTTGGTGAAGACAGAATCGCGCTCGGGGAGCGAAATCCTTTATGGTGGATTGACGTGGAACCAGACCTCAACCGGCTCCTCGTCAACCATTCATCCTCTGCCACTGTTTGAATGGCAGCAAACATAGCAAAGTGCCGGGATCAATCAGATCCGGGCACCACCTGTCGCATCAATCATCTGGCCCGTCGTCCAACGCGCATCGTTTGATGCGAGGAATGCGATAACGTCGGCGACGTCTTCCGCCTTTCCGACACGGGAGAAGACCGAGAGGGCTTCGGCACCGGCGCGCGCATCCGGTGATGCCAGCCACTCGGCATTCATATCCGTCTCCGTCACACCTGGCAGCACGGCGTTGACCGTAATCCCGCGAGCAGCAAATTCAGGTGCCAACGCCAGTGTCAACGTCTCCAGCGCCCCCTTGGAAGCCGCATAGGCGGGATGGGTCGGCGCGGCGATGCGCGTAAACCCGGTGGACACATTGATGATCCGGCCGTTGTCTCGAATGTGATCGGCCAGTGCCTGGATCAGGAAGAAGGGCGCCTTGTAGTTGATCGTCATCACTTCGTCGAAAGCAGCTTCGCTCGTCTGCTTCAACGGCAGTGCGGGCGCGATGCCGGCATTGTTTACCAGAATATCGAGAGCAGAAGACCCCGTCTCGGTACGCGCGGCTTCGCCCAACTGCGCCCAGAGGCTGTCGGCGGCGTCCTTGCCCTGCCTCAGATCAGCCCTCACACCGACGGCCTTGACGCCAAGTGCCTCGATGTCACGTATGGTGGTATTTGCCGCATCGGCATTCGCGGTGTAGTGCACACCAATCAGTGCCGCGCCCTCCTTCGCGAACGCAAGAGCAACGGCGCGGCCGATGCCGCGCGAACTTCCTGTGATGAGGGCTATCTTGTTTGCTAGTCTTTGGGACATGGATCACTCCGTTGCTAGATTAAATAGTGATCCCTATAATAATAAATGAAATCCGCCTGTCAACAATTTAATAGGAGTCACTATTTTAATGACGAATCCAACCCGCAAACGAGGCAGACCGCGCCTGCTCGATCGCGACGTGGGGCTCGACATCGCGGCACGGCTGTTCTGGGAACGCGGCTATGAAGGGACCTCAACCGCCGACCTGACCAAAGCCATGGGTATCAATCCGCCGACCCTCTATTCAATGTTCGGCTCCAAGGAAGAACTGTACCGTCGAGCCCTCGATTTCAGCATCGTCCGCGAAAACAGCCGCCGGTTAGAGATCCTGCAATCGAGCCGTCCGGCTTACGACGCCCTGAAGCTGTACCTCTACGATATTGCTGATGGCGACACCCAGCCCGATAAGCCGCGAGGCTGCATAGTCTCGACGGCCGTCCTGCAGCATGCGGAAGAGAACGCATCCGTCGCGCGTATGACGGCGGCATTGCGCGAGGCGTCGATGCAGATCCTCAAAGCCCGCTTCGATCGCGCCATCGAGGAAGGCGAACTGCCTGTTCAGACCGACACCGATACGCTCGCCCGCTTCTATGGTGCTATTATCCAAGGCATGTCGGCACAGGCCTGCGATGGTGCCTGCAATGCGCAGCTGAAACGGTTGGTCGATCTCGCACTCACGGCCTGGCCTGGGAAGCGTAGCACCTAAAAGGGAGTTGGGCCAAAGACACGTGACCTGCTTGTGCCGACCGCAAGCGTCGCAGGGCCTCTTCGATGGTTTGCCCATGGACGCGTTGAACCCATACGAACCTGCGACCTGCTTATCAGACCCTCCAAGTAACTGAATTCCATTGCATACCATATGCGGATCGGTCGTGCGGCTTGAGACAATATGGACCTTGATGACGGTGGATACTTTTGGTCTATGCATCCGCCCCAACGCCATGCGATCGCCGGGTGTCACGTCCCCCTTCGTTTCACAGTGTGCTGCGGTGACGATGTTTGTCCGCGCCGCCTCTAATAGCCTCCTGTCAGGAAGATGGTTTCGCCGGTCATGAAGCTGCAGGCCTGGGATGACAGGAAAATGGCCGCGCCCACCATTTCTTCCGCCTGGCCGGCGCGGCCCATCCAGTTCAGTGCACGGGTGTATTCGGCCCAGCCTTCCGGGTCGTTGTCGCGGCGATCGGCGTTGCGGTCGGTATCGATGAGACCGGGTGCGAGCGTGTTGAGCAGCACATTGTCGCGGGCATAGTCGCGCGCCTGGCTCTGGATGAGGTTGTGTTGCGCAGCCTTCGTCGCCGCATAGGCCGTGACGATGCCCTTCGGCCGCAACTGGTTCACCGATCCGATGGAGACGACCCTTCCCCACTTTCGGGCTGCCATCCGCGGCAGGACGGTCTGCAGCATGTCGACGGTCGAGACCAGGTTGACCGTCAGCTGGAATGCCAGATCGTCTGCGGTGAGCGCGCTGAGCGGCGCATTGATCTGCGCACTGGCATTGATGACCAGTATATCCACCGGCGCGATGGCTTCGGCCCGTTCGATGAGGTCGCGGCCTGACCCCGCCGCAGACAGATCGCCGGCAAGTTCCTGCGCCGTACCGCCCGCCTTGGCGATGCGCTGCTCAACGCCCGCGGTACTTCCCTCCCGGATGCCGTGCAGGATGACATGCGCCCCGGCACCTGCCAGCCCTTCGGCAATCGCGGCCCCTATGCCGCGGCTCGATCCGGTGACAAGGGCGGTGCGGCCCTTTAGGCCAAACAGGGTCTCCAGACGCATATTTAACCCTCAAACAATTGAACGCGGGCGCCGGAGACGCCGGGACGGCAGGAAAACAGGCCGCCCGATAGTGGCGCGTCGGCAAGCGCTGAGGCCGGTAGGCGTGTGCGGGCGCTGGTGATAAACAGGGTCGACAGGTCCGGTCCGCCAAAGGCGATGCTCGTCGGGCGCGGAACGGGCAGTTCGATGACCTGGTCGAGCTTGCCGTTGGGCAGGTAGCGCCTCACGCACCACCCGTCCCAGACCGCGCACCACACCCCGCCTTGCGCATCAACGGCCAGCCCATCGGGGCGGCCGTCGGCGACGGGGATGCGGGCAAAGTCGCGGCGGCCGGACAGCGCCCCGGTCGACGGATCGCAGTCATAGGCGTGGATCAGGCCTGGAACCGTATCGACGAAGTAGAATGTCCGCCCGTCGGGGCTCCAGCCCAGCCCGTTCGAGACAATGACGCCGCCTTCCTTGCGTTCAAACGCGCCGGCCGGGGTAATCCGATAAAGAGCGCCGGTCGGCTTGGAGGCATCGATGCGCATCGAGCCGACCCAGACGGCGCCATCCGGTCCGCATTTGGCGTCGTTAAGGCGGTTGTCGGCAATGCCGCCTTCCGGGTTCACGAAGGGCGTGAGGCGCCCGGAGGCGAAATCCAGCCATTCCAGACCGTCCTGCGAAGCAACCAGCAGGCGGTTCTGGCTTACCGGAATGACGGCGCTCACCAGCTTTCCGGTCTCCGCCGTCTCGTTGCGGCCCGTTGCCGGATCGAAACGATGAACGGAGGGGTGCAGGATATCCACCCAGTAGAGCGCGTTTTCGCCCTCGTGCCAGACCGGGCTTTCGCCGAGCTGGGCGCCCCAGGGAAGAATGCAGCTGAGATCCGCCGTCGGCCGGCTGACGGCCGAACGCGGGCGTGGCCGCGAACTGATGGCAACGGCGCCGGCGGCCCCCGTAATGCGCCGGGCCGCGGCAATCAGTTCGCGCCCGGCCGGATGAATATTGGAGGCTTCAAGACGCGACGACGGCCCAAGCGCCACCAGGACCCCGATCGGCGTGTTGTCGCGCCCCATCACCGGGGCTGCGACGGAATTGACCCCCGGCAGATGCTCTTCATAGGAGATTGCATAGCCGCGGGCGCGCGTGAGGGTGAGGTCCGCCTGCAGCGCCTCAAGCGTGGTGACGGAATGAGGGGTATGGGCGTCGAGCGTCAGCCGGTCGAGGAGCGCCCGTCCGACGGCGGGATCCTGGAAAGCAAGCAGTGTCTTGCCCGGTGCCGTGCAGTGAAGCGGTACCCGGCGGCCCACTTCGACGCGGACGGAAACGCCATTGGGGGAGCGTTCCGCCAGATACTGCGCCGTCACACCGTCCAGACGGCACAGGGCGACGGTCTCGCCCAGTTCGGCGGCCAGCCGTTCCAGTTCGGGTGTGGCTGCGGAAACGAGATCAAAGCTCTCCCAGACCTTGTGCGACATTTCCAGAAAGCGCTGCCCAAGCACATAGGTCCCGCGGGCCTCGTCCTGGCGCACCAGTCCGTAGGCGATGAGGGTGCGCAGAATGCGCGCAAAGGTCGGTTTCGGCAGGCCTGACGCCCGCAGCAATTCGGCAAACCGCAACGGTTCGGGGGCGTCTGCCACCATGTCGAGCAGCGAAAGCCCCTTCGAAAGCGCTGCCGTTCCCCCCGGCGTCTCCGGCTTCACGGTGTCCCCTCCCGACCGAAGCGCTGCCGTCTTGCGGCCATTGCCTCGTCCAGCATCCGCTCCATCGTCCATCTCGCTTCAAACCCCAACGTGTTTCTGATCCGTGCGTTTGACGTATGGTAATAGACGCCGGCGCCGGGAAAATCGACTGGCACGACGGGAAGTCCGGTTCGTGCAGCCATCTGGGGCAGGAGCACGGCAAAATCGAAGGGCTCGTCCGAGCCGAGATTGAAGATGCCGCCCGCCGCATCGGGATGATCGAGTGAGAGAAGAACGCCCGCGACCATGTCGCGCGTCTCGGTGATGTGCATGCGAAAGGGCCTGCCATTCTCGTTGCGGGCGAGCACATGGGCGGGCCTACCGATATCCCTGGAGCGCAGGAGATCGGCATTGGCGGTGTTGCCGAACGTCTCCTGCTGCCGGATCCGCGGGCGCAGGAAAAAGCGCGGGCCTGAAAAGAAACTCTCCTCATCGAGAAGCTCTGAGGCATCCTGCGTGTGCGAAAAGCGCAGGATCACCGTCTCGAACGCGCCGGTTCGCTCGAAAAACCGCACCAGTTCCTCGCCGAGGAGCTTGGTCAGGCCATAAGGCGAATTCGGATTGAGCGGGTGGTCCTCCGTCACCGGCAGATAGTCCGGACGATTCTCCGGATAGACCTCACCCGAGGAGGCAAAGACGAAGCGCTTGATCTTGGCCGCCGCGGCGGCAACCAGAAGACGGCGGGTGCCTTCGACATTGACGCCGAACATGCGCTCGCCATCCGCGGGGTCCCAGGACATGAAGGCGCCGAGATGCACGATGGCGCTCACCCCGATGGTCGCCTCGCTGAGGCGGGCGGCATCCTCCAGCGAGCCGACGACCTCGTCGCCCCCCATTCCCGAAGGCCGCAGGTCAAACCCGCGCACGGGCCGCCCGTTTGCCCGCAAGGCTGCGACAACGCCGCGACCGACGCGGCCGGCCGATCCGGTAACGAGGATCATAGCCGCGCCCCCGTCCTGGCATCGAACAGATAGAGATGGGCGGGATCAAAGCCGAGCCGCAACTCCTCCTGCCGCGGCAACGGCCCGCTGTGGGATACCCGGGCGATCAGCCCCTTGGTCTTGCCATCCTCGCCATCGGCGATCCGGGCGCCTTCGGTATCGAAATAGACGTATTTTTCCGATCCGAGGCTTTCCACGAGCGTCGGGCGCACGCCAAACGTCACCGGCGCGTCGTTGAGCGTCAGGTGCTCGGGCCGCACTCCGACGATCACCGGGCCATGGTGGTTGGCAGCCCTTGTGAGTTCCATCTGCTGGCCGAAGGCCGTCAGGCGTCCTGCGGTGAGGTCGGCGTTCAGAAAGTTCATGCCGGGCGACCCGATGAAGCCCGCGACGAAGAGGTTTGCGGGATTGTTGAAAAGCTCGTCCGGGGCGGCGATCTGCTGGATGATGCCGCCCTGCATGATGACGACGCGATCCGCCATGGTCATCGCCTCCACCTGGTCATGGGTGACATAAACGGTGGTCACGCCGATGCGCTTGTGCAGCGCCCCGATTTCGGCGCGCATGTGGACGCGCAGCTTGGCATCGAGGTTGGACAGGGGTTCGTCCATGAGAAAAGCCTGAGGTTGGCGCACGATCGCCCGCCCGAGAGCGACGCGCTGGCGCTGGCCGCCGGAGAGGTCCTTCGGTTTGCGATCCAGATAGGGCGTCACCTCCAGAATGCGCGCCGCATCGTCGACGCGCCGGTCCAGTTCCGCCTTGTCGGTGCCGCGCATCTTCAGTCCGAACCCGATGTTCTGCCGGACGGTCAGGTGCGGGTAGAGCGCGTAGTTCTGGAAGACCATGGCGATATCGCGATCGCCGGGGGAGAGATCGGTGACCTCCCGCTCGCCGATGAAGATCTGGCCTTCGCTGGCGGGCTCAAGGCCCGCGAGGATCTTCAGCATCGTCGACTTGCCGCAGCCGGACGGGCCAACCAGCACCACGAACTCGCCATCCTCGATTTCCAGCGAAAAGGGCCTCAGAACGTTAAGGGCGCCATAGGACTTGCTGACATTGCGAATGGAAATATTGGCCATGCTTATTTCTCCGCGCCAGCGGTGAGGCCGCCGACCAAATAACGTTCGAGGAACAGGTAGATTGCGATGATCGGCACGGCGATGAACACCGACGCGGCGGAAATGTCGTTCCAGTAGGTGACATATTCGCCCTGCATCGTCGTGATGCCGAGATTGGCCGTCCAGTTGTCCGGGGAATTGACGAGGAACGTGCGGGCATAGGCATAATCGGCCCAGCTCAGCACGAAGGCATAGAGTGCCGTGGCGGCAAGCCCCGGGGTTGCGATGGGCAACACGACGCGCACCATCGCTCCGATCGGCGAGCAGCCATCCACCATGGCAGCCTGTTCAAGCTCCTTCGGAATGGTGTCGAAATAGCCTTTCAGCATCCAGGTGGCGAAGGGGATGATCATGGTGGAATGGGCAAGCACCAGCGTCCAGAGGCTACCGATCAGGCCGAAACTCGAAAAGATCGAGAAGAGCGGGATGACCAGCAGGGTCGCCGGCAGCATCTTGGCGGTGAGCACGAAGAGGCCCATCGTTGCCCCTCCCCGCATCGAGTAGCGCGACAGCGCGTAACCGGCACTGACGGAGACCAGCATGGAGAGCGCGACGGAGCCGACGGCCGCCAGCATGGAGTTCCACAGCCACAGGAGGATCGGCTTTGCCGCCCAGACGCGGGCGAAAATGCCCCATTGCGGGTCGGCCGGCCAGAAGGTCGGCGGCAGGCGGTAGAGTTCATTCGTGGTCGACAGCGCCGTGACGAGCAGCCAGTAGACCGGGAAAAGGATCATCGCCAGCGTGAAGATCACGGTGGCATAGAGAGCAAGGCTCTGGGCGAAGCTACGTTTCATCAGGGCCTCCTCAATAGATCGATTTCGAACGCCGGCCGAGCATCAGCAGGCTGGCAATGATGCAGATGACGAGCGTCACAACGCCCACCGCTGCAGCGCGGCCGAAGTTGTGATACTGGAAGGCCTGGTCATAGGTCATGATCGAGAGCGTCTGGGTGGAGCGCAGCGGTCCGCCGCCGGTCAGCACCTTGATGATCGAAAAATCCCGGAACACCCAAAGCAGCGTCAGCACCAGCGTGACGCCGAGAACGGGCATCAGAAGCGGCATGGTGATCCAGCGGAAACGCTGCCAGACGCTCGCCCCATCCACCTTGGCGGCTGCGTAATAGTCGGACGGGATCGACTGCAATCCGGCAAGGCACATGATCGAAACGAAGGGAAAGCCCTTCCACACCATGGTGATTGCCACGGCCCAGAAGGCCGCCGTGGAACTGCTGACCCACGGGATCATCTGGTCGGCGAAGCCGAGCTGGATCGCCAGCCAGCCGAACAGGCCGAAGGACGTGTCGAACATCCAGGCGAAGATGACGACGGCGATGATTTCCGGCACCGCCCAGGGCAGAGCCATGCCGAGACGCGCGACCGTGCGCCCCCTGAAGCGGTTGTTGGCAAGAAGCGCGGTGCTGAGGCCAACGGCCACGCTTCCGGCGGTCACGATGACCACGAGCTTGAGCGTGACCCAGCAGGCCAGCCAGAATTCCTGCGAGGAAAAAAGCCAGGTGTAGTTGCTTATCGAGAACGGTCGGCTGGCACCGCCGAGCCTAGGAATCTTCACCTGCTGGAACGACAGGTCGATCGCCAGAATCAGCGGCCAGACGATGATGGCGGCTACCATCAGCACCGCCGGAGCGATCAGGATGTAGCCGAGAAGATGCTGCCGGCTGGGGCGCGCAAGGTCAAAGAACTTGCGCCGCCCCGCCTGGACGGTGTCGGTCATGGATGGTTCTCCTGCCGGATGCTGAAAGTGGTGCGGGGGCCGCAAGAGGCCCCTGCCCTGAAGATCGCCTCAGCCCTTGATCGCCTCGGCCTTCGCCTGCATCGTCTTTGCGACGGCTGCCGGATCAAGATCCTGGATGATCATCCGCTGCGTCTCTTCCATCACCATCTTGCTGAACTCGTTGTAGTAGAGTTCGAGACCCGTCGGCACGCGGTCGATGCCCGCGGCGGCGGCTTCCTTCATCGTCTGGATGAGGACCGGAAAATGCGGAATGGTCTTTTCGACGCCGGAGACATCAGCCTTCGGGCTTGGAGGCGTATTGCCGCCCATCGTGGCGTAGCTGCGCTGGAATTCCGGCGTCATTGTCAGCTTGATGAAATCCCAGACAAGAGCCTTCTGGTCGTCAGGAATGTCTGCTGGCATGGCAAGCACGTTGGAGGAGCCGCCAAGCGGAGGCGTGAAGGGCGGCACGGTATAGACGATGTCGCTCTTGGCGGTTCCCTTCTCGGTCGTGCCATAGAGCCACGGTCCGTCGAGGCGCATGGCCATCTTGCCGTCGGCAAACAGTTTGCGCACATCGCTCGCGCTCATGTCCACGGGACTGACGCCGCTTTTCATCACGGTCTTCCAGCGGGTGAGCCCCTCGACCATTTCCGGCGTATCGATGGTGATATTGCCGTCCTTGTCGGTCCAGTAGGCCTTCGCATCGATGATGTAGTTCAGCATTTCGGTCAGGTACTGGCCCGGACCGCCCTTGGTTTCATGGCCGGTGCCGAATTGGTCGATGATGCCGTCGCCGTTCAGATCCTTGGTCGTCGCCTTGGCTGCTGCCAGGAATTCGTCATAGGTCTTCGGCACGGCAACGCTGGCTTCATTGAGGATCTTCTTGTTGTAGGCCATGACGAAGCCGAAATAATTCGTCATGATGCAGACGGTTTCGCCGTTCCATTCGCATTTCTGCTGGCCGGCCCAGCCGGTCATGTCGATGCCGTCCTTCTTCAGCCACGGATCGAGCGGCTCCAGCCAGCCGCTGTCGGCGAACATCTGGAATTCGAAGGAGGCGAGATGGACGATCTGCGGCGGCTGGTTTGCGGCAAACAGCGTCGTCATCGTATCGGCGTAGGCGCTGCGTTCGGCCTTGGTGAACTCGATCCTGACGCCGGGATGCTGCTTCTCGAAGGCGGCAATGACAGCGTGCCACCATTCGCCGGTCCCGGCATCGTCGGTCTGCCACGAGATGAACTTGAGGACGGTTTCGGCCATGGCCGGGGCAAGGTTGCCCATCGTCATCAAGGTTGCGGTTGCAGCGCCAAGCGCCAGTCTTTTCACGTTCAGGGTCATGGCTTCCTCCTCCAAAGAGCCCGGTTAAATACGTTCGAGCAGATCAAGGGCCGCCTGCGATGGCGCAACCCCAAGGCCCGGCCCGGACGGCAGGTGATATCGGCCGTCGCGGCAATCCATGTCGCCGCTCAGCAGGCGGCGGTTCGGCTCGAAGATCGAATGCTGGAATTCATGGCCCTTCAGCGTCGGCAGGGTGGATGAGGCCTGCAGGCTGGCGGCCAGGAAAATGCCGGCGCCGACGGTCGCATGCGGGATCACGTCAATGCCGTGTTCGGCGGCAAGCGCGCCGATGCGGATGAAGTTGGTGATGCCCTTGTGACCCATTTCCGGCTGGACGATGGCGATGCGGCAGCGTTCGATGCGGGCGCGCATGTCCCAGTGGGTGCGCCATTCCTCGCCGACGGCGATCGGAATATCCGTACCCTTAGAGACTTTTTCGAGGCCTGCAATGTCTTCCGTCCAGACGGGCGCCTCGGCAAACCAGGGGTCAAACGGTGCCATTTGCGCGATCAGTTCCAAAGCCCGATCCGGCGTCTGGTTCCAGTGCATGTCAGCAGCGATCCTGGCCTTAGGCCCCAGAACCCTGCGCAGGTTTTCCATCTCGGCGGCCGGGCCATCATCGGCAACGGGGGTGGCAAACTTGAAGGCATCAAAGCCGCGGTCCTGCCAGTATCTGGCGAGGTCGCCGCGAGCCGCGAGCGTTTTTTCCGGCAGACCCGAGACATAGGCCGAAAAGCTGTCGACACCGCCACCAAGCAGGTCACGAACGGATTTGCCCGCCTCCTGCCCTGCAATATCCCAGAGCGCGATATCGAGGGCGGCCAGCGCATCGACATAGAAGCCGCCGGTATAGCCGCGCACCCGCATCATGTCATAGAGGTCGTCGTAGATCGCCGACGGATCGGATGCATCGCGGCCGATGACGAAGCCGGCCAGGAGATCGTTGATCAGGGCCGCGACTGCGCCCGGGGCAACGATACCATAGGTTTCGCCCCAGCCAACGGTGCCGCCTTGTGTCGTCATGCGGACAAGCACGCTGCGGTCGAAGGTCGGATAGACCGTGCGGTTTCCCTTGCGCACGATATAGCCGTTCGGGTTGACCACCTCCCCCTCGCGAAGCGCGCCGAGATAGGGCACCTTGCGTGGTTGTGTGAGCGTGAAGACCTCGATCGTCGAGACGGGGCTGTTCATGCGGCCTCCCTGCCGAGGAGGCCAAGTTCCAGAAGGTTGGCGTCGATGTCGGCAATGGCAGCCGCATCGAGATCGGGGGTTGGCGCCCGCACGCCGACACCCTCGATGATGCCGCGGCGCATCAGGACGTATTTTGTCAGCCGCATGCGGTAGACGGCCTGCAGAACCAGAAGCGGCAGGGTGCGCACATAGATCCGGCGGGCTTCGTCGCGCCGGCCGGCGGCAAGGGCGCGGTCGATGGCGACATGCTCCTCGACGATTTCCAGCGCCGGCATGGCGGCGGTCGCACCGCGCGCATATTCATCCAGAATGTAGCGGGCGCCGCCGCCGCCGATCACGCCCTTCAGGCTTTCCGGCGCATGGGCGACGATGTGGCTGATGGCGGGACCGGCCGGCAGAGTCTCTTCCTTGACATAGGTGACGCGCGGCAGGGCGTGGATGATGTCGACGATGGCCTCCGGCGTCAGATCGGATCCACGCGGGGCCGGTGCATTCTGCAGGATGACCTCCACCTGCGGCAGCGCCTCCAGGATCTTGCCGAGGAAATCGATGACGGCCGGCGCGTCCGTGCCGACGGATTTTGGCGGCTGCACCATCAGGTGGCCAACGCCGAGACCGGCGGCCACGCGGCCATGCTCCACCACGTCCCGCCAATCGGCAGCACTGGCACCGGCAACGACCGGCACGCGGCCGGCCACTGTTTCGACCACGATGCGCAGAAGCCTTGCACGCTCACGGGCATCCAGGCTCTCCACCTCGCTGGCAAATCCGGGAAACACCACGCCGTCGACACCCTGCTCGAGAGCAAAGCGAACCAGCCGCGCCATGCCTGCCTCATCGACACTTCCGTCCGCCAGAAATGGCGTTGGCAGCACGGGCAGAATGCCCTTCAAGCCGATCATCATGCTCTCCCTCACAATTGGTATCATATATTGGCACTATGAATTCACTAATTGACACTACATATGCCAGCGCTTTATGACAAGCCCTCAGGCAAAAAAGAGTGGAAGAGGCGCAGAGCATGACAGGACAACCGGCATCGATCGTTGTGGATTGGGGAACGACCTCATTGAGGGCAACGCTGGTCGGAGCCGACGGCCAGGAGCTTGACGTGATTGAGTCGCCCCAGGGGATCTCAACCCTCAGCAAGGGGCAACACGAGGCAGCCTTGATGGCGACCCTGTCTCCCTGGCTTACCGCGCACGGAGCGCTGCCGGTTGCAGCGCTCGGCATGATCACCAGCCGCAATGGCTGGATCGAGGTGGCCTATGTGCCTTGCCCGGCCGGACCCGCAGAGCTTGCGCGCGGAACCGTGCGGATGATGCTTCCGAACGGTTCCAATCTCGTCCTCCTTCCGGGGTTGACCGATCCGGCGCGGCGGCCGTTTCCCGATGTGATGCGCGGAGAGGAAACCCAGATCGCAGGCCATGGCCTGAATGCCGATCAGACCCTCATCATCCCGGGCACCCACAGCAAGTGGGCAAGGGTCGGCGGCGGCCGCATCGACGGCTTCCAGACCTTCGTGACCGGCGAACTCTTCGCGCTGCTCATGAACCATTCCTTCATCGCGCGCGGGGCAACCCAGCCGCCGGTCGACGATCCAGACGCCTATCACCAAGGCCTGGCGGAGGCAAAGGAGACTGGCGCCATGCTCTCGCTGCTGTTTTCGGCGCGCACCGGGGGGCTTGCCGGCCGGCTCTCGGCCGACCAGCTGCGCTCCTATGTGCGCGGTCTTGTGATCGGCCAGGAGTTCAGGCAGGCGCGCGAGGCGGGCTGGTATCGGGAGGGGGATCCGGCCGCGATCATCGGCAATGATGGCCTCAACGACCTCTATCAGATCGCAGCGGATGTATTCGGTCTCCGGATCACGATGGGGGAGGACGACGTGCTCACACGGGGTGCGCTGGACGTCTTGCGGCATACACTCGTCTAGAGTCTGTCAGATTTAATTTGAACCATAACCTGCATGTCTAAAATAGTTTAAGCACTCCTGCGGACTGAACGCCTTGAGGAGTTCTCCTATTCGTCTCCATGTTGTTTCGACGGTTCTCTCGTCCGCCTTTCTGACGAGCGTCTTG
>NZ_JAGIPH010000012.1 GCF_017877135.1 Neorhizobium galegae
CGGAAAACTCCAGCCTCCGCTGGCCCAATGTCTGGGAGCAGTTCAAAACCGCCGAGGCTCTAATCGCTGCTGGATGAAAGTTCAGCGGCAGGTCACAGGCTTCATAGAATTTAGTCGAATCGTATGCCGCGTCCAGACTGGTCGTCTTCACGGTCTTGACGAACAGAGTGCCGCGATCTTTTGCTGGACCGAGCAGCACCCCACGATGGCGATCGATATAAGCTTCGAGGTATTTGTAGAGGTCGAGCAAATCCGGCAGGATCAGGCGAAACGGCTTTTGTCCGAAGAATGATGAGCCCGAGTTCTTGAAGGCGATTGAGGGGATGAGGACCTCCCATCCGTTTTCCCGATCGTTCCAGCGCAATTCACCGCATTTCATGTCCTCCAGCCGCCGCTCAGATGTCGGAAAATGCCCCCGCGGGCACATGCGAAGCTGTCGAAGGTTCTTTTGTCGAAGCCCAAGATACAGGCCGAGGCGCAGCAAAAGGAAAGAGCGGACCGCTTCGGCTGCTGCCCGAGGATAACGATCTTCATCAGGCATGCGCTTCAGGATCTCATCCATGATCTTGCGGTATTCCGACATTGGGCTGTCTGCTTCGAGGACTACCATGATCGGCTCGAACGGATCGCGATGGACACGCATGACACGCTGGATTTCCTTCGAGCGATTGGCAGCATGCCGGTGGAATGCGTCGCAGGTGCCGTGCCAGTCACGCGCCGCAAAGTCTATCTCCTCCGGCGCGATCAGCCCTTCGATTGGCTGAACCTTCTTCAGGAGCTCCGGATGCTGGCGGATCCAGCCCACCTCTGCCCGCGTGAGAGCTTGCGCCACCATCAGCATGTCTTCTTCCCATTTGGTGTAGAAGCCGCGGCGCTGCTCCCGCCATTGGAGGTACCAGTCCCAGACGCCCGGGAAGATCAACAGGCCAAAGGTCAGTTGGCTGAGCGGCACACCGCGTCCTTTGACGACGCTGGCGGGTGAGGCAGCGAGTGCACCGAACATGAGCCCGAGATGCTCGACCTTCTGGGATGCGGTTTCCTCTCCCCAAACTCCATTTCGTTGGAAGCCGATTGCGGTCAGCGTCGATGTCTTGAAGCGGATCAGATCGGCCATCTCCATAGCCAACCGCGGCGGCGCGTCGACGACGCCGGACAGGAGATCAGGATCTTCAAAGGCCTCGGGATTGTGGCTCGTTCTTTCCGGTTTCATTTGTGGTCGTGGAGACAGGGTGCCTCCGCCATAGGTGACCCCCGGAAATCGTATCGCATAACGTTGCTTGGTGGCCGCCGCCTGGTAGCGGCGATAATCAGTCGAGCCCGAGATAATAACCCGGCGCACCCACTCGATGATTTCCTCCCGCTTGAAGAACGGCAAGCTGCTGAAATCGTCCGGAAGATGCCATGCAAGCCGTCGCCGCTCCGCAGCGCTGATGTCACCCATATCATGGCCGTATAGGGAGCGGGATTGGTGCCGCAGCTTTGCTTTGAAATAGCCCTGTCCCAGTCGGTAGCGCCGCTCGATACGGAAGAGGATCTCGAAGCTCGTCAGAGATCGCGGCACGCGCTCGCCCTGAACCCATGATAGCAGGGTCTTGTCGTCGAATGTCTCGCCCAGGCGAACGACGGCGCGGTAGAGTTGCCAGTAGCTCTCGCCGAACCGGCGCATGTGATAAACGAGCGCATCGCTAAAGCTCGCCGGATCATCGGTCGCCTCAAACAATGGCTCAGGGAATGGGCTGATTGGTTTCGGTTGTGGTCTCCTCGGTACTGATGAGGAGGTAGCCGGGGTCTTGTCGGAGAGGATATGTCGAGGTCTGGAACGCGTCGCAGTTTCCACCTTGCGCCGAACAGTATGCCGCGATTTCGTGCGTGTTTTCCTCGACTGTATGTCGTCGGCGGCAGGTGGTTCGCCGAGCCAGCGGATAATCGCGTCCAGTCCCGGACGGAGCGCCTTCTTTAATTCGGCCGTCAATTGGTTTTCGATCCCGCATGCCTCGCCGATGGCCGTCCAATCCATACGCCCACTAACGATCGGTGGTGGCCGGCGGTGGATGACAAGACCAACGAGATAGGGCCGAATGCTTTCCAGAACTCGCTGTGAGGCGATTGGCGCGATGCGCACCTCGCAGAAATCCGAGATTTTTTGTTGAAAGTGATGAGTTGAAAGATCGTGTTTTGACATTCTCTTATTCCGTTCTCTCGGCGCCGGTGCCGAGCGCGGGCGGGTAGGAGCGGACATTTAAAAAAAGGGTGTATTGCGGGTGTGCTTCCAGTTTCGGTGCCCAGATTGTCTGGCGTCCTATCAGCAGAGAAAGCAAAATTGATCGGTAAAAGGATCTCTTATTCTCATATGATCCCTATTGGCGGTATTTAGTTTGACATGAGCGTTGCAGTGAGATACGTGAACATATCATAATGGGAAAAATGAAGCGTTAAGGTATCGTATGAAGTCGGATTCTGAGGCCCTTCAGGAGATAGGGCGGTTGCTCAAGACGTCGCGCAAGACTTTGGGCCTCACCCAGGAGCGGGTTGCGGATATGGCGGGTATATCGCGACCGCGCTACCGCGAGATTGAGGCTGGAGTCAGCGCTGCCCGTACGACCACTCTGATCAACATTGGTCGTGCGCTTGGTCTGGAACTGATGCTCATCCCGCAGGCTATGGTCCCGGCGGTTGAAGCTTTACTGCAGCCAGGTGGCGCCGAAGATGACCTTCCTGCTTTCGTCGCCAGTCCTGATGGTGATGGCAATGTCTGATGCGCCTCTTGATCCAAGATCTATAACCTCACTGGACGTGCTGCTGAATGACCTGAAGGTCGGCATGATCGTGAGGACGCCGGGAGACTTCAACGCGTTCAGCTTTGAGGAGAGCTATCGACAGACGGGTGGTTTTCCAGTGCTCAGTTTGTCATTTCGCGCGGCACATGGGGGTTTGCGGAAGGACCCGAAGCCTGTCGCAAGGGCTTTGCCATCGTTCTTTGCGAACCTTCTTCCAGAGGATAAACTGCGCGAGGCGATGGAGAAGCACCATTCAGGTAGCGTGCGAGCAGGAAATGATTTTGATTTGCTCGCAGCACTCGGATCGGATCTGCCGGGGGCTGTCCGAATTGTGCCGAGCGAAGGCACCGTTGTTCGTAATGAGCGTTTGATACCCCCCAGACCGAAGGCCCGGTTTTCGCTCGCCGGCGTGCAGATGAAACTCTCCGTCATCAAAAACACAGGCAAGGGCGGCGGTCTGACGATCCCCTTAGGCGACGAGCAGGGTTCATATATCGCCAAGTTTCCATCGACATCATTTCCCGGTGTCTCGGAAAACGAATTTGCAAATCTCGCATTGGCCGAAGCGATTGGTATGGACGTGCCGGAACGCGAGCTCGTGGAACAATCGCAGTTCGAGGGTATGCCGGAGGAGTTTAAGACATTGTCCGACGGCAAAGTCCTCCTCGTCAAACGTTTCGATCGCATTGCCGGTGGTGAGCGCGTCCATATCGAAGATTTCGCTCAGGTATTCGGCGTCTATCCGTCTCAAAAATATGACGGGGCGGCCTACCACGATATCGCTGCGGCTCTTGGGGTCGCCGTTTCTTCAGCGGCAGCCCTCGAGTTCGTCCGACGACTTGCTTTGGCTACCCTGACAGGCAATGGCGACATGCACCTCAAGAATTGGTCGCTGATTTATCATGGGAAGGGCGACAAGCCGGCACTCGCTCCAGTCTATGATGTGCTCTCGACTGTCCCTTACATTCCGTCGGACGCCATGGCACTGTCGCTGGCCGGGGAAAGGTCGTTCAAGGCAATGAACGCCCAGCGATGGAAAGTCTTCGCCCATCGTGCGCGACTGCCTGAAGCTGCTGTGCTGAAGGCTGTTACGGAGACAGTCGAGCGCGTCAACCAGTCTTGGTGGTCTCTGCCTGAACGAGCTGTTCTCCCCGATAGAGTGCTGGAACGGATTGACGCCCACATCAAGCTGATGTCGACGATCCTCGGCACGTGCGCTGATTAGCAATGGGTGTTTTTGCGTAACCCGGAGCAGTTTCATAGCCCACCAATGCCGATAGGGTTACCGGTTCGTATCCCTTCAAGAGCTTGAAAGACATTCAAATCTCCGATTATTCGCTGATGCGTTCAGATATCTCTTTACGTGAGCAGTCTCGCCATCCGCCCTCTGATTTTGTCGTGAGCGGGGGTGAAGTCATGGCGACACTCGTCCATACAAACTTCGTCTGACCCCATCGTCGAATGGCTCATGGTACGGAATGAACTGAATTAGCCCCACTGCGACCGCTAGAGGGGCTGTCTTCATTGCAAAATACCAGGCGCGTCATGGATCTGTCGAAAATCAAAGCACTCATCGATTTTGTCGGTCAATCGAACGTGTCCGAACTTGCGGTCACCGAAAAGGACGTTACGGTCCGCATTTTTCGCAACCACCCGTCCGGCCATGCTTCCTCGACCCCAACGAACGCTGCGGCAGTTGCCACCACGTCTGAGAGTGCCATCGCTCAAACCCCGGCTGCTGCCGTGCCCGTCAAGGCCCCTGTCTTTGGCGTGCTGCACCGAGCGCCGGCCCCGGGCGAGCCACCCTTCGTGAAGCTCGGCGATGCAGTCGAGGCGGGGCAGACGCTCTTCGTCATCGAGGCGATGAAGGTCTTCAACACGATTTCAGCCCCGCGCTCGGGGCGCATTGTCCACCTCACAGACATTGATGGCGGTGAGGTGGAGACGGGCAACCTGCTGGCGGAGATCGCTTGATGTCGCCCTTTCCCGACCATAAGCCGCTTTTTGACACAGTCCTCATCGCAAACCGCGGCGAGATCGCAACGCGCGTTCAGCGCGCCTGCCGCGATCTCGGGCTTAAAACCGTGGCAGTCTGTTCCGAACCGGATCGCGACGCGTCCTACGGCAAATCTGCGGACGTGTTTCTCTGCATCGGCCCGTCCAGCGCGTCCAAAAGCTATCTGAACAAGGACGCCATTCTTCTCGCAGCCCGTTTGACCGGGGCAGGGGCCATTCATCCCGGCTACGGCTTTCTTTCGGAAAATGCAGCCTTTGCCGAGGCTATCGAGACTGCGGGACTGGTTTTTATCGGGCCGACTGCCGCCTCGATTGCCACAATGGGGGACAAGATCGCGGCGAAGCGCGCAATGATCGCGGCTGGCGTGCCCTGCGTTCCCGGTCCGGACACGGCGTTGCCGGACGACCAGAGCCTCGTCGAACAGATCGCGCTCGACATCGGTTACCCTGTGATCATCAAGGCGACAGGTGGCGGCGGTGGTCGCGGCATGCGGGTGGTGACGGAGCCGGCCCGGTTGCAGGACGCGCTTGCGCTGACGCGGGAGGAGGCGCGCCAGGCCTTTGGTTCGCCGGCGCTCTACATGGAGAAGTTTCTCCAGCATCCGCGTCATATCGAAATTCAGGTCCTCTGCGACGCCCATGGTAACGCCGTGTGGCTTGGGCATCGCGATTGCTCCATGCAGCGGCGTCACCAGAAGGTTGTCGAGGAAGCCCCGGCCCCCGGGATTGCTCCCGAGATCATCGGGCCGGTCGGTGAAGCCTGTGTCGAGGCCTGCCGGCAGATCGGATATCGCGGGGTCGGAACCTTCGAGTTTCTTTATGAGAACGGAGCGTTTTACTTCATCGAGATGAACACGCGGCTGCAGGTCGAGCATCCGGTCACCGAGCTGACGGCCGGGATCGATATCGTCCAGCAGCAGATCAAGGCGGCGCAGGGCATTCCGTTGGAACTGACCCAACAGCAGGTGACGTGCAAAGGCCATTCCTTCGAGTGCCGCATCAATGCCGAGGACCCCGAAACATTCATGTCATCTGCGGGCGTGATCACCGGGCTCGAGCTGCCTGAAGGAGAGGGCATCCGCGTCGATACCCACATCCATGCTGGCTACAAGGTCTCCCCCTATTACGACTCGCTGATTGCCAAGGTGATCGTCCATGCGCCGACGCGTACCGAAGCATTGGCCAGGATGCGCCAGGCGCTTGCCGACACGCGCGTGGATGGCATCTCCACCAACATTTCGTTCCTGCGCGCACTGTTCGATGATGCGGCTTTTGCGAAAGGCGAGACCGACATCCACTATCTGGAGCAATGGCTGAAACAGAGGGCCACGCCATGAGCGAGATCGACTTCAGCGATCCGAAAACGATTGCCTTTCTGACCGAAGTGCTCACGGCAGCCGGTGTGGACGGATTGGAAATCTCAAGCGCCTCCGGGAAACTGCGCATTGTCGTCTCCGGTGGTGAAAACCACGTTTCGCAAGCGGCCAGAGCTTCATCCAAACCCGCTGTGATCAATGCACCGATGGCCGGGATTTTTCAGCTCCGGGATTCCGCGTCAGCAGACCTTCCACATTCCGTCGCTGCCGCCGATGTTCTGGGCTTTTTGCGGGTCGGTCATGTTCTGGTTCCCCTGAAAGCGGGACATTCCGGTGTCTTGAGCAGGCGGTTGATAGAACCTGGCACGCTGGTCGGGTTCGGTGATGCCCTGTTCGAGATCGAGGCCCAGTCATGATAGCGACAGTGCACACACACATGCAGCCATTGACCATCATTCCCGTCGTCAAGGACCATGCTCGCATCTCCGCGATCGGCAGCCGATCCTTTCTGCTGGAGGCGCCCGGTGAGTTCGACCTGCCTGCCCAGCGTCGCATCTGGGCCCTGTCCCAGACGCTGAAGGGCTGGACCGATCTGGTGGAAATCATTCCCGGCATGACCAACCTTCTCGCCATTTTCAAGCAGACGCCCGAGGATCCGGCTGAGGTCATCGATCGGCTGTCAGAGGCCTGGGACGCTGCTCGCAGCATCGATCTTGCCGGGAAAACCATCGAGATCCCCGTTCATTACGGTGGACAATATGCGACCGATCTGCCGGCATTGTGTGACCTGTCGGGGCTTGCCGATCGCGAGGTGGTCCGCATCCATCACGAGGCGATCTACCGGGTGTTCGCGCTCGGCAGCGCGCCGGGCTTTGGCTATCTCCACGGTCTCGATCCCCGCATCTACATGCCCCGCAAGACCGTGCCGTCGCTGAAGATGGAGAAGGGCTGTGTGACAATTGGCGGGATGCAGACGGGGGTTGCCATGCTCACCGGACCCAATGGCTGGAACTCCATCGGCTTTGCCGATCTGCAGATGTTTGACCCGCAGTCTCTGACGCCGGCCATGATGGCGCCGGGCGACATTGTCCGGTTCTTGCCCGCGAGGATCGAGCTATGATTGAAATCCTCGAAACCGGCCCCTTCAACACCGTACAGGACCTTGGACGTCCGGGTTATCGCGATATCGGTGTTTCGGCCAGCGGCGCCATGGACTCGCTCGCGGTGAGGATCGGTAACAGTCTTGTCGGCAATGACGAGGGCGCAGCCGCGCTGGAGATCCAGACATTTCCGTTCCGCCTGCGATTCACCGAGCGGACCGGCTTTGCCATCGCCGGAACGGATGGCAACCCGGTCCTAGACGGTATCGAACTGCCTGCATGGTGCGCCTTTACTGCCGAGGCGGGCCAGATTCTTGAGTTGAGGCAGCCACCAAAGCTCGCGCGTGCTTACGTCTGCGTGGCCGGAGGCGTGGACGTGCCGTCGGTCATGGGCTCGCGCAGCACCTCTTTGCGCGGCGGCTTTGGCGGATATGCAGGCCGGCCTCTGGTGAAGGGCGACCAGATAATCGCGGGGGCGGCCTCGACCAACATTCCGCTGCCCGCCTCGGGTCTGGCGGTGGTGGAGCCGTCGATAGTCCTGCAGGATGTCTTCCCTTCATCCCCTGATGGAACTTTGCTGATCCGTGCCCTGCCGGCCGGCGAACATGGCCTCTTTGCGGATGATGGCAAGGCGTTCTGGGATCAGACCTGGCGCATTTCCTCGCGCAGCGACCGCACGGGCTACCGCCTTTCCGGCGACGCCATCGTGCCGACGGAAACCGTCGAGATGCGATCGCATGGCGTGGTGCCGGGCGTGATCCAGGTTCCGCCCGGTGGCGAACCCATCGTGCAGATGAGCGACGCAAATACGGCCGGTGGTTATCCCAAGATTGCCGGTGTCATCGAATGCGATCTGTGGCGGCTCGGCCAGGCCCGGATCGGCAGCCGCGTGCAGTTCGTCCGTTCGAGCCACGCGGAAGCACGGGCAGTGGAAAAAGCCGTCGAACGCTACATCGCAGATTTGAGGCAGACCATACCGATGGTCAAGCGCGCTCTGAAGGCAATGGCTTGAGCATGTTGGCTATCGGTATCGAGAGGAGCGCAGGATGAAGATCGATCTGAATTCCGACATGGGTGAAGGATTTGGTCCGTACCGGCTATGCGACGACGAGGCGATGATGCAGATCGTTTCCTCCGCCAACATCGCCTGCGGTTTTCATGGCGGCGACCCCGATACGATGGCGCGGACGGTGCGGCTCGCGAAGGTGAACGGCGTCGGTATCGGTGCGCATCCGGGTTTACCGGATCGTATCGGTTTCGGGCGTCGCGAAATGCCGTTTCAGCCGGATGAACTGCGCCAGCAGATGCTCTACCAGCTCGGTGCCCTGATCGCGATCGCCAGAGCCGAGGGTATGAAGGTGGGCCATTTCAGCTTCCACGCGGCCATGGGAACCATGGTCGAGCGTGATCCGGCCGTTGCAGACCTGATGATGCAGGCGATTGTCGCGGTGGACCCGGGTCTGGCTGTTTTCGTCACCGCAGGCAGTGAAATTGAAAAGGCTGCAAAGCGGGCTGGCTTGAAGACGCTGGCCTTGTTCCTCGCTGACCGCGCCTATGACGCGCGCGGCAAACTGGTTGCGCGTGGTCTGCCCGGCGCGCTGGTGAAGGACGAGGTATCGGTACGCGCCCGCGTGCGTCGCTTCCTCGTGGATGGAACCGTCGAGGCGATCGATGGAACGGTCATTCCGATGCAGGCGCGTTCCATTCTCATCCATAGTGACACGCCCGGTTCACTGGAGCTTGCCCGCATCGTCCGCAGCGAAATCGAGGCGGCCGGCGCCACTCTTGCTCCCGCGGCGAAACTCGCCAGCTGACATGCCTGATCGCCCGGTGGGCGTTCCTCCAATTTCAATCCACCATCGAAAGACCAGACTGATGTCCGTCACAGCCGACCGCCTGAAGAATGTCTCCATCTCCGCCTCCGCAGCCATGACCCAGCGCGCCCGAGAGCTGGCAGCCAAGGGTATCAAGGTCGTCAGCCTCTCCTCCGGCGAGCCAGATTTTCCGACGCCGGCCCACGCGATCGAGGCCGCCAATTCCGCTGCTCTGAACGGTGACACCAAATATCCGCCCATGGACGGCACGGCAGCGCTCAAGGCCGCCATTGGCAGGAAGTTCAAGCGCGATAACAACCTCGAATACGATGCAAGCCAGATTATCGTCTCGGCCGGCGGCAAGCAGGTGATCTTCAATGCGATGCTGGCAACCTGCAATCCCGGCGATGAAGTCGTGATCCCCACACCCTCCTGGGTCAGCTATGCCGATATCGTCAAGTTCGCCGGCGGCGTCCCGGTCGCTGTCCCCTGCTTTGAGCAGGCCGGCTTCAAGCTGCGCGCGGAAGACCTGGAAGCCGCCATCACGCCGCGCACCAAATGGCTGTTTCTGAACTTCCCGAACAATCCAACCGGCGCCGCCTGCTCGCGGGCCGAGATGGCGGCGATCGCTGACGTGATGCTGCGCCATCCTGACGTGTTGATCCTGACCGATGATATCTACGAGCATCTGGTCTACGACGATTTCGATTTCTGCACGATCGCCGAGGTCGAACCCCGCCTCCATGATCGCGTGCTGACGATGAATGGTGTCTCGAAGGCCTATGCGATGACCGGCTGGCGGCTGGGCTTCTGTGCCAGCGGTTCGAAGGAACTGATGGCCGCGATCAGCAATGTCAACGGCCAGAACAGCGGTGGAATATCGACCCTGACCCAGGCGGCAGCGATTGCAGCACTCGACGGTCCCCAGGACCTGCTGAAAGAACGTGCGGCGATCTACAAAGCGCGCCGCGATTTTGTGATCGACAAGCTGTCCCAGGTGGAAGGACTTCGTTGCCACAAGCCCGATGGTGCCTTCTACGTCTATCCGAACATGTCGGGCCTGATTGGAAAGACCAGCAAGGGCGGCCGCAAGATCGCGACGGACGTCGATTTCGTCATGGCGCTGGTCGATGAACACCACGTCGCCACCGTACAGGGCAGTGCCTACGGCATGAGCCCGTTCTTCCGCATTTCCTACGCAACCAGCATGGAGATGCTGGAGGAGGGCTGCGCCCGCATTGCCCAGTTCTGTGCGGACATGCGTTAAATCTTCAGCCCTTCGGTCAGCTCGACCAGGATATCCCTGACCGCAAGTGCCGGCTCCGACAGCGGGTTCTGGTCGGAGACACACAAAGACAGCGTCTCCTCGATCCGCGGGGAGACGATCCGGCAGATCAGCGGCTCGCTGGTTTCCGTCATGATACGGTCGGCAATCGCCTTTGGCATGATCGTCGCGCCAAGACCTGCGGCCACCGCGCGCGCCAAGGTGCGCACGATCTCGACTTCCGCCACCACTTTCATGCTGTTGCGGGTGCGGGTAAAGGCAGTGTCCACCGCACGACGGACGAAGTTGTAGGCGGGCGGCAGCAGCAGAGGCATGCTGTCCAGCGCTGCCAGCGGCACCGGCTTGCAGTCATCTTCGAGCCCGAAATCGCGGTGCGCGACCAGATAGAAGTCTTCTCTCAGGATCGGATCGAAGCGTACACCCTTGATCGGCCCCGTGCCGTGGATCAGTGCCATTTCTAATCGGCCGTTCATGATCATCTGGCTATAGGTCTGGCCGACGCTCTCGGTCAGGTGCAGCAGGATTCCGGGGTGACGCCGGCGGGTCTCCGCGAGAAGATCGACCGAAAGGGTGGCCGCGCTGCTGAAAGGCACCAGGCCGACGGACACGCGTCCGGCCAGCGAATTGCCGGCTGCCGATGCATCGGCCTGCGCCTGGTCCATCTGCCGCAGGATGATCTGGGCATGGCGATAAACCGCATGGCCTGCATCCGTCATGCTGACACCCTGCTGGCTGCGTATCAAAAGCTTCTGGCCAAAATGGTCTTCCAGAGCGGACAACTGCTGGCTCAGCGCCGGCTGCGCGATGTGCAGCAGATCAGCAGCACGCGTAATGCTCCCGCTGTCGACAATCACGATGAAGGATTTGAGGCGCCTGATGTCCATTTGATCGGGATGCTTTTGTTCTCTCTCGGCGCATGTTTACAGAGGCGAGTTCCGTTTGCAAACGCCGGGCTTCCGATCATTGGCGCAGAAGCGGGGCTCCATACAACTTGCTTATTGCTCCAGAGATAATCGGTCTTAGGCAAGCAATTAAAGCGTCGCTAATGTCTGCGGCAACAAAAAAGGGGACTTCAATGCCATTCTGCGATTACAAGACAGCCTTGGTGACGGGAGCATCCTCCGGCATCGGCGCTGCCATCGTCGAGCGCTTCCGTCGCGAGAATATCGAAGTGCACGCCATTGCCCGTAGCGGCGATGCGCTCAAGGCTCTTGCCGAACGGACCGGTTGCATCGCGCACGTCATCGATGTGACGGATCGCGCCGCGATCGCCGACCTCGCATCCCAGGTTCCTTTCGACATCCTCGTGAACAATGCCGGGGTCGACCGACCCAAGAAGTTCCTGGACGCCGATGAAGGTGACATCGATCTGCTTGTCGACGTGAACCTGCGCGCGGTTCTGCACATCTGCCGGCTGATCGTTCCGGGAATGGTTGCCCGCGACCGCGGTCACGTCATCAACATCTCTTCGATTGCCGGCAACTACAATTTCGGCGGCAACTCCACCTATCATGCCGTCAAGGCTGGTGTGGCAATGCTGTCGAACCAGCTGCGGCTGGATGCCTTCGGCAAGCGCGTCCGCGTCACGGAAGTCTGCCCGGGTCGCGTGGCGACGGATATCTTCAACCACGTGCATGGCAATGATCCGAGCATTCGCGAACGCTTCATAGACGGCTTCGAGCTTCCTCAGGCCGCCGACATTGCGGACGCTATCGCCTTTGCAATTGCTGCGCCGGTCGCTGTCAATATCGGTCACATGGAGATCACGCCGACGCTCCAGGTGATGGGTGGGCTTCAGACGGCACGGCCGCAGGCGGCCAAGACAGACGGGATCGGGGAGCCGACCCGGTGAGCGGATTCGACCTCTCGGCCATTCTCAAGGATCCGGCCTCTGTCGCCATGCTGCTGCATGGCATTGAGATGACCTTCGTGATCTTCGCCGGTTCCTGGCTGCTGGCGATGACCCTTGCGATCACGCTTCTCTCCATCCGGTTTTCGCAGTTTCGCCTGGGTGAATACTCCGTCGCGGCCTACGTGTCCTATCACCGCAATGTGCCGACGCTGGTTCAGCTGATGCTTTGGTATTTCGGCATTTTCACTTTGATGCCGAACGGATTGACTTCCTGGCTTTCCGCCCACAATGCCGAAACTATCTTCGCCATCATCGGTCTCGGGCTTTGCCAGGCCGCCTATTTCAGCGAAGATCTGCGCTCCGGGCTGCGCTCTGTTAGTCCCGGGCAGATGGAAGCGGCCAAAGCACTCGGTCACGGTTATCTGTCGGCGATGCGCTTCGTCATCTTGCCTCAGGGTGTTCGAAATGCGCTGCCGCCGCTCATCAATCACAGTGTATCGCTCTTCAAGAACAGCAGCCTGGCCATCATCATCGGTGCACCGGAACTGACCCACGCCGTCAAGGAAATTGAAAACCTCAGCTTCCGGACCTTCGAGATCTATCTGATCGGCACGGTGCTCTATCTGTTCTTTTCTCTGCTTATCATGGGTGCCGGTGCCTATCTGTCATTGCGTGCAGACCCGGTTCGGAGGGCGCGCGCATGATCACGGACATCATCACCATCATCAAGGATTACTGGCTGCTGCTGTTGATAGGCCAATATCCGAACGGTCCACTGGGCGGCCTGGCCAATACGCTGATCCTCTCGGCGCTCAGTATCGCACTTGCCTTTCCAATCAGCATCCTCTTTGCCCTGGCGCGCCTGTCGAAATGGCGTGCGTTGCGGTGGCCCGTCACGGCGCTCGTCTACATCACGCGCGGCGTGCCGCTGCTGATGCTGGTTCTGTGGAGCTATTTCCTGGTTCCGCTTTTGACCGGGGCGGATGTTCCAAGCTTTGTCACCATGCTGACGACGCTGGTCATCTACCAGGGGGCATTTCTCAGCGAGGTCGTTCGCGGCGGCATTGTCGCCCTCGGTCATGGGCAGATGGAAGCAGCCAAGGCGCTGGGACACAGCTATCTGGGCGCGATGCGGTTCATCATCCTGCCGCAGGCGCTTTACAATATGATCCCGAGCATCATCTCGACCTTCGTGTCCACGATCAAGGATACGACGATCGGCTATGTCATCAACGTGCCGGATCTCACCTTCGCGGCAAGCCAGGTCAACAACCAGCTTCTGACACAGCCCTTCCAGGTCTTTCTGATCCTAGCGATCGTCTATTACGCCATCTGCTGGAGCCTGACCCAGGTCGCCGACGTCATCGAGCGACGGATTACCCGCCGGCGCGCCGGACCATCCCGCGCGGCAGTTGCAACTCTGGCGCCGCCCAAAATCCTATCGGAGCAGCCATGAACATGTCCGCACCCACTCCGCAACAGGCCCCGGCGATCCGCCTGTCCAACGTCTACAAGAGCTATGGCGATCATCCGGTTCTGAAAAACATCGATGCCTCTGTCGCGCGCGGCGAGGTGGTGGTGATCTGCGGCCCGTCCGGTTCGGGCAAGTCGACATTGATCCGCACCATCAACCGTCTGGAGGAGATCAACAGTGGTTCGATCGTCTTCGACGGTCAGGATATTCACGCGACGATGCCGGCGAAGAAACTCAATCTTTTGCGCAGCAGCATCGGCTTCGTTTTCCAGAACTTCAACCTCTTCCCGCATCTGTCGGTGGTCGAGAACGTGTCGATGTCGCCGGTGCGCGTGAAGGGCGTTGCACCGGACGTGGCCTATGACAAGGCGCTGAAACTGCTTGATCGCGTGGGTCTGGCGGAAAAGGCAAACGCCTATCCCGGACAGCTCTCCGGCGGACAGCAGCAGCGTGTGGCCATCGCCCGCGCGCTCGCCATGGAGCCGCCGGTCATGCTGTTCGATGAGCCGACCAGCGCGCTGGATCCCGAAATGGTCGGGGAAGTCCTCTCGGTGATGAAAAGCCTTGCGGGCGAAGGCATGACCATGTTGTGCGTCACGCATGAAATGGGGTTTGCCCGCGACGTTGCCGACCGCATCTGGTTCATCGATGCGGGCGAAATCCTCGAGACGGCTCCGCCGGAAGAGTTCTTCAAGACCCCCCGCCATCCCCGTGCGCAGCGGTTCCTCGCCGATCTGCGCCACTGATATCCAAAACCAAAAAACAAAGGAGAGCAGCAATGAACTGGAAATGCATCACTCTGGCGGCGGCACTTGCCGGTACCGCAGCCATCTCGCCGGCCAAGGCGGATCAACTCGACACGATCATGTCGTCGAAGACGCTGCGTTGCGCAACGTTTGCTGACGTGCCCCCCTTCGCCTCGCCCGATCCGAAGACTCGTGAAATGGTCGGCTTCGACGTCGATCTGTGCAACGCCATCGGCAAGGCCCTTGGTGTAAAGGTGGAAATCAAGCCTGTGTCCGTCGAGGCCCGCGTACCCGAGGTCAAGCTCGGTCGCGTTGATATCACGGTGGCCAACCTTGCCTATACACTCAGCCGCGCCGAACAGATCCAGTTCAGTGACCCCTATTATCTCGCCAAGGAAATGCTGATTGTTCCGGCAGACGATCCGGGCAAAAGCAAGACTGATTTCGAGGGCCAGCGCCTGGCATCGACCAAGGGCTCGACGTCGGAAATGTCGATCAAACTCAATAAGTCCGATCCCTTGACCTTCCAGGATACGGCCTCTGCCTATCTCGCCGCCCAGCAGGGCAAGGCGCGCGGCATGGTCGCCAACACGATGACGACGACCAAGCTGGTCTTGGAATCGAAGACCAAGGGCAAGGAAATGCGGATGATTCCGGAGCCGATGCTCTACCAGCCGATTGGTATCGGCATGGCCAAGGACAATCCGGCGCTCACCGCCAAGGTCAACGAAGTCCTGCGCAAGCTCGATACATCCGGTGAACTGAACCAGATCTGGGACAAGTGGCTTGGCCCGAACACCGATTACAAGATGACACGCACCGACAAGGTCGTGCCGCTTGCCGAACTGAAATTCGACCCGATCCCATAAGCCGAACGGCCGGGACCCAACTCAAAAAAATGTCAGTGCTCATGGCGGTGGAGATGGTTCTGCTGCCACGGGTACCTGTGCGAGGAAATCCAAGTGATCCACATCAAAGACATCGCAGAACGCCCGTCCAAGGCCGATATCGAGGCGCTTGCAAAGTTCTCTCCGGCAACGATCCATGAAGCTCAGGGCCGCCGCGGCGCATTGTCGTCGCAATTGAAGCCGGTGGATTATCGCATGAAGCTGTGCGGTCCGGCTTTCACGGTCAAATCGTCGCCGCGTGACAACATCATGCTGCAGCTTGCCATCAACTATGCCAAGCGGGGCGATATCATCGTGGTTTCGGCCGGAGAGTATGAAGAGGCCGGGTCTTTCGGGGACGTGCTGGCCAATGCCTGCCTTGCAAAGGGTATCGGTGGTCTTGTGACCGATACCGGCGTGCGCGATACGCTGCAGCTTCGCGAACTGGGCTTGCCGGTCTTCTCGCTCAGCACTTGCATCAAGGGCACCGTCAAGGAGACCCTCGGCACGACCAACGATTCCATTATCGTCGGCGGCGAGATCATCCATCCGGGCGATGTCATCGTTGGCGATGCAGATGGTCTGGTCGTGGTTCGCCGCAACGAAGTGGCGGAAGTGACGAAGCTTTCGCAGGCCCGCGAGGATGCCGAAGCAGGTTATATCGCGGCCTACAAGGCCGGAAAGTCTGTGGTGGAAGTCTCCAACCTGGAAGCCGTGCTGAAGGCAAAAGGCCTGGTCGTCGAAATCTGATCGGCGGCCACACCAGTCGACCCCATGGCATTTTTCATATCGTAAGGAGGTTTGAATGACCTTCCCCCTTTTCAACCTTTCCGGGCAGCATGCCCTTGTGACCGGTTCCTCGCAGGGCATCGGCTTTGCGCTGGCAAAAGGCCTTGCCGAACATGGCGCTTCTATTGTTCTCAACGGCCGTGATGCGGTAAGACTTGAGGCTGCCGCAGAAGAGTTGCGACAGGCTGGTCACCAGGTCGCGGTCAGCAATTTCGACGTGACGGATGGCGAGGCCGTGAAGGCCGGCGTGGAGGCGATCGAGCGCGAACTCGGCCCGATCGACATCCTGATCAACAATGCCGGCATGCAGTTCCGCACGCCGCTCGAGGATTTTCCCGCCGAACGCTGGGAGCAACTGCTGAAGACGAATATTTCAAGCGTGTTTTATGTCGGGCAGGCTGTGGCGCGGCACATGATCAAACGCGGGCGCGGCAAGATCGTCAACATCGCGTCAGTGCAGAGCGAACTCGCCCGTCCCGGCATTGCGCCCTACACGGCAACCAAGGGTGCGGTGAAGAACCTCACACGCGGCATGTCCACGGATTGGGCCAAGCACGGCCTCCAGGTCAATGCGCTGGCGCCGGGTTATTTCAAGACACCGCTCAACCAGGCGCTGGTCGATAGCGCGGAATTCTCGTCATGGCTTGAAAAGCGGACGCCAGCTGCCCGCTGGGGCAATGTCGATGAACTGGTCGGCGCTGCCGTCTTCCTTTCGAGCAAGGCTTCCTCCTTCGTGAGCGGACACACGCTTTATGTCGACGGCGGCATCACCATCAGTCTCTAGTCTTGTCGAGCAGTGTGGTCCGATCGTCGTCATGGGCGTGTCAGGCTGCGGCAAATCCTCGGTGGGGGCACAGCTTGCGGACCAACTTGGCGTGCGGTTCCTCGAAGGAGACCGGCTGCATCCGCCGGAAAATGTCAGCAAGATGCGCAAGGGCATTCCGCTTCAGGATGCAGACCGATGGCCTTGGCTGCAGGCGCTGGGTGAAGAGCTGGCGGCGGATGCAGGCTTGATCGCCTCGTGCTCGGCGCTGAAGCGCAGCTATCGCGATCTCCTGCGCGAGAAGGCCGGTCGGCCGCTGACATTTCTGTTCCTGCAGGGTGATAGACTGATGCTTGCCGCCCGGATGGCTGCGCGCCAACAAGATTACATGCCGCTTTCGTTACTCGACAGCCAGTTGGCAACGCTGGAACTGCCGGATGCCGAACCGGATGTCGTTGCCATCGATATCAATCAACCGCTTCAGGCGATCGGCGATCAGGCGATTACCGCGCTTGCCTCGGGCAAGCCAAAGGCGAGCTAAAAATATGAAGGAGGACACTATGAGCAAGCCCGAACTTCTGCTGATCGGCCCATATCCCGAATGGGACATGGTCGAACTTGAGGCGCAGTTTATCGTGCACAAGCTTTACGAGGCCGCTGACAAGGATGAGTTTGTTCGCCAGCATGCCGACCGTATCCGGGCGATTGCCACGCGCGGTGAACTCGGAGCTTCGGCCGAGCTGATCGGTCAGCTGCCGAAGCTGGAGATCATCTCGATCTACGGCGTCGGTTTCGATGCGGTCAATCTTAATGCGGCCCGGGCTCGAGGCATTCGCGTGACCAACACCCCTGACGTGCTGACAAATGACGCCGCCGACCTCGGCATTGCCATGATGCTGGTTCAGTCGCGCGGTATGATCGGCGCGGAGACCTGGGTGCGCGACGGCAGCTGGGCCTCAAAGGGCCTCTATCCGTTGAAGCGTCGCGTATGGGGCCGGAAGGCCGGCATTCTCGGCCTCGGCCGTATTGGTTACGAGGTGGCCAAGCGCCTCAAGGGTTTTGACATGGACATCGCCTATAGCGATGTTTCGGAGAAACCCTATGCCGAGGCAATGACCTATATTGCCGATCCGGTCGAGCTTGCCCGCCATGCGGATTTCCTCTTCGTAACGCTCGCCGCCTCTGCCGCCACGCGCCACATTGTCGGAAAGGCAGTGATTGATGCACTCGGCCCGGAGGGGATGCTGATCAACATCTCGCGGGCCTCCAACATTGATGAGGAGGCGCTGCTCGGCGCACTTGAAACAGGTTCACTCGGTTCCGCCGCACTTGACGTCTTCGAGGGGGAACCCAGGCTCAACCCGCGTTTCCTTGCGCTCGACAACGTGCTGGTCCAGCCACACCACGCATCCGGCACGATCGAGACGCGCAAGGCGATGGGCAAACTGGTGCGCGACAATCTTTCGGCCCATTTTGCCGGCGCTACCCTGCCGACCCCCGTGCTCTGAGGAAGAAAGTCATGAAAGCCATCGTCATCCATGCCGCGAAGGATCTTCGCATCGAAGAGGGGACTGTCGAGGTGCTCGGGACCGGTCAGGTGGACGTCGCTATCGAGGCTGGTGGTATCTGCGGGTCTGACCTGCACTACTACAATCACGGGGGCTTCGGCACGGTGCGCATCCGCGAGCCGATGATCCTCGGCCATGAGGTCGCCGGCACCGTGAAAGCCATCGGGGCAGGGGTGTCTGGTCTCGCCATCGGAGACCGGGTTGCGGTGTCTCCGAGCAGGCCGTGCAGCACCTGCGAATACTGCCTTCAGGGGCAACAGAACCACTGCCTCGACATGCGGTTCTACGGTTCGGCCATGCCGATGCCGCACGTTCAGGGCGCCTTCCGCCAGCGATTGGTCGCCGAGCAGTGGCAGTGCCACAAAGTGGCGGATGGTATTTCCATACATGAGGCTGCGATGGCCGAGCCCTTTGCCGTGACCTTGCATGCCGTCAACCGTGCAGGCTCGCTCACCGGCAAACGGGTCCTGGTCTCAGGCTGCGGTCCGATCGGCGCATTGGCGATCATTGCCGCGCGCGCTCATGGTGCCCGCGAGATCGTGGCGACCGACGTGATGGATGCTGTGCTGCAGAAGGCTCTGGACGTGGGCGCCGACCGTGCGATCAACGTCGAAACCCACCCGGAACAGCTTAATGCCTATGCGGCAAACAAGGGCTATTTCGATGTGCAGTTTGAAGCATCAGGCAATGAGCGTGCCGTGCGATCCGGCCTGGAGGTCCTTCGTCCGCGGTCGACCCTCGTGCAGCTCGGCCTGGGCGGCGATGTCGCCATTCCGCAGAACATGGTGGTGGCCAAGGAAATCGAGATAAAGGGGACTTTCCGCTTTCACGAGGAATTCGGCCTGGCGGTAGACCTCATCAACAAGCGACGGTTGGATCTTGCACCGCTTCTGACTGGGACCTACCCGATTGAGGATGCCGCCGCAGCCTTCGAAATCGCCGGAGACCGAACACAGTCGATGAAGGTGCAGCTGGTGTTTTGATTCCAACTTTCCTGCCAACCTTCAGCGATTTCAAAGATAGAGACATCGGAGGAAAAGTTTGAAGACGAGCTAATAGGGTTCGGTTCACCTGCATCGGCTGACGAATTTTAGGATCTGAACGCCCTTCATCTTGAGACACTGCAGCTTGAGAGGATTAAATTCTCAATGGTTTCCAGATCCTAAGCCTAAGCTTGCCGGTTAGAACCCCATGAAGAGCAAGATGCTGGCAACACTATTTTGATGAGTAACTCGCGGCCCACACGCAATGACCTCTTTGCGCCGTCATCTCGGTCATGAACTTGATGATATCACGTTCCCAAAACCGGACCTAACTTCGAAAAAAAGCATCATATTTTCTGCGCGCCATCAAACAAACATCGGCATATGCGTTGGTTGCCGAGAAAATGCGACGTCAAAAACTTTAGAGCGCGTCAGCGCTTTCATCTGTGAAGCCTTCGCCTTTATTCAATCTCACGTTGCTCCGATTGGCAAACGGCGCCCAACCGCCCAGCGCCGGTAGTCGGCCGGCGTCATGCCGGTCAACTGGATAAAGGCGCGCCGAAACGCTGTCTCATCGCCATACCCGCACTGCTGCGCCACCTGTTTCACGCTCGCTCCTGGCGTTTCGAGGAGCACGCAGGCCATCTCGATCCTGACTCGCGTCATGAAGCCCTTTGGCGACTCGCTGGTAAGTTCCTTCAGCCGCCGGTGCAGTGTCCGCTCGCTGAGATTCAGCGCGCTGGCGAGCGCTTCCGCCGTCATCCCCGGACTTGCATGACGGATGATCTCTTCCGCCTGCAGCAGCAAAGGGTCGGCTGCGTTGACGTAACCGCGCGGCGCATAGATCATCTGCGGCATCGGCAGCGTGTCGGCGACCGATACATCAGCCGCGAGTTTGGCTGTCTCTGGCCCGGCAGTGCGCTTGATGACGTGCAGCGCCAGGTCGATCCATGATAACGGACCCCCTGTGGTAATCACGCGATCCTGCTCCTCAACTGCCGTTCCCCACACCGGTCGCGCCTTTGGGAAACGCCGCTTGAAAGCGTGATGCAGCCACCACGTCGTGGTGCAGCGTCGACCATCAAGAAGCCCGGCTTCGCCGACGATGAATGTTCCAGCGCAGGCCCCGCCGATGAGGGCGCCCTGCTTATGCCTGGTCAAAAGCCATTCCGCTGCCTTCTCGATCGAATCGGACAGCGGTGGAAGACGATCGGGCCCCAATGCCATACCGGCGACGAGCGCGATATCGCATGGACCGAGTTCGTCGAACGAACAGTCGACAGGAATACGGCGGCCTTGTGCGGCATGAGGCGGCACCCCGTCAGCGCTGACGATCGTCGTCTTGAAATAATGCTGGGTCTCCGCGGGTAACCCTGCTGCTGTCCCCTCGGGCGGCGCCCGGAGTGCCTGGTTGGTGATCCAGAACAGATCCGTCAATCCAGCAATCGCCGAAAGAAGGCTTCCCTCGACGGCGATCACCGCGACATTAACGGTGCGAGTTGGCATATCGATTGGCGAGTTTTGCATGAAGGATGTCCAGTTTGCCATCTGAAGGACGCGGCAGCGGAGAGGTATACTCGCCTCAACAATGCATCAAGGCGCTCACAGATGAAAACATCAACGCATAAGACCACCGGCCTCCCGCGGATAGCAGCAATTGCGATGACGTCGTCGGGTTTCACCGGCAGTATCCTCGCCTCGCTCGGCCTGGCATTTTCGCTGTCGACGAGCGAAGCCAAGACCGCCCCGGCAAGTCACGCCATCGGCACGATCGTGCTCGTCCACGGCGCCTTTGCCGATGGATCCAGTTGGGCGCCAGTCATCAAACGGCTTCAGGCCCGCGGCTATCGCGTCGCGGCCGTGCAGAACCCGCTGACCTCGCTCGCCGATGATGTCGCTGCGACCAATCGCGTATTGCGCCGCCAGACCGGCGATGTGCTGCTTGTGGGCCATTCCTGGGCGGGCGCTGTCATCACCGAGGCTGGCAACGCCGCAAACGTAAAAGGCCTCGTCTACCTCTCGGCCCTGGTGCCGGATAGTGGCGAGTCGGTCAGCGATCTTCTGAACCGCCTGAACGCGCCGATGGCAGGGCTTACTGCGGATGCGGACGGGCTGATCTGGCTGGATGACGCGAAGGCGTATCGCAACGTCATGGCGGCTGATGTCTCAGAGGACAAGGCGGCTGAACTGGCGGCGCTCCAGCAGCCCATCGCAGCAGCGACCTTCGCCGGCAAAATCAGCCATGCCGCTTGGCATGATAAACCGAGTTGGTACCTGCAGACAGAGAACGATAACGCGCTTGGACCTCAGGTTCAGCTAGCCATCGCTCACCAGATAGGCGCGAGCGTCACATCCCTATTCGCCAGCCACATGTCCCTCGTCTCCCATCCTGATGCGGTTGCCGATCTGATCGATCAGGCTGCTCGGGAGGCAGGACAATGAGCCGCGGAACTGAGAACACATACGTCAACGATAGCGAGAAAGACATGAAGATCCTTCACATCGACTCCAGCATTCTGGGAGCCAGCTCCATCACACGAGATCTCACCGCGACGATCATCGACGCAATGCGTACCCGCAATGCAAACGTCGAAATTGAATATCTCGATCTTGTTGAAGATCCGATCAGCCATATGGACGGAGCAGTGGCCGCCGGCTTCCGTCCCAATGTTAAGACAGAATTCGATGCCGCGGCGCTTCACGAAAAGGAGATTTCGGATCGTCTGGTCGCGCAGTTCCTCGCCAGTGACGTGATCATCATCGGTGCGCCGATGTATAACTTCTCTGTCCCGACCCAACTGAAGGCCTGGCTGGACCGGATCGCTCAGCCCGGCAAGACCTTCAAATACACCGAGACCGGGCCGATCGGTCTTGCAGGTGGCAAGCGTGTGATCATCGCGTCTGCCCGGGGCGGCTTCTACCTCGAAGGTCCTTTGGCCCAGTTGGATTTTCAGGAAAGCTACCTGAAGGCTTTCCTCGGTTTCCTAGGCATTCAAGACGTTCGCTTTGTTCGCGCTGAAGGCTCATCGCGCGGGGAAGAAATCCGTCAGAAGGGCATCGCCTCTGCCAAAGCCGCCATCGCCTCCGCGCTCGCCTCTGCCTGAACGATCCAAGGAACAAGCATCATGCTGTACGCCATCAAGCTCACATACATCCGTCCCATCGAAGATATTCAAGCTCAGCTCGATCCGCACAAGGGCTGGCTCGCCCGTTACACCAAGGCGGGAACGATCCTGTTTGCCGGTCCATTGGAGGGCGGAAAGGCAGGATTCATTCTGGCGTTCGCCGAGACGATCGCGACGATCGAAGCAATGATCGCCGAAGATCCATTCGACTTGCTGAAGCTCGCGAGATTTGAGATCTCGGAATGCAATCCTGTGGTCCGGAATGAAGCTTTCTCGGCCCAATGGGCACCCGAGGCAAAGGCTTTCTAGCATTGTTCCGCGGCAAAAGAACAGCTTCCTGGCCGGACGGTCAGGAGGCTTTTGAGCCCCTTTGCGCAAATCCGTTAAAGAGGGCAGTTCCCCTGCTATTCTGGATCTCGATTGGCTTCGATCAGCATCTTCGCGCTAACTTCAGCTTTTTCTCCTGTCTCTTGGGCCGTCAGATTGTCCTCTACACAACGAGGAAGGGGAAAAGGCAAGGGATGTCCGCTTCGCTGACTCCTACGATCCAGGCTTAACACGACAGCGACTTCGGGTTGTTGAGTTCTGGAGACCGTCATTTCGCTTACAGTGCCCTTGCGGAAAACAATTCCGCTTCTGCGCGCCCTTTCGCGCGGCTACCTAAGGTTTGATCGTTCCCTCCCAGCGAAAGTCGATCAGGGGCATCATACTGCGCACCTTCGGGTGCCCCTAACCGACATTGGCGTCGATCCATGCGCGCGTCTGCTCAAGAACCTCGTTCGACAATTCAGGATCATCGATGGACCTGGCTAGGATGACCGCTCCGACCATGGCCGCCCAGCTTCCGATCGCTGCACGGCGGGCGTCCGCTGAGCCCTGATCTGGAAGCGCATGCTCAATGCGTGCGATCTGGGTGCGCAGTCCCTCGGCCATGGCAGCTTTGGCTGCAGGCGTCTGGTGGCGAATGGCCGCGGCGAGTCCGGCAGTCGGGCATCCACTGCCGGGATTGTCCCGGTGGCGGGGCGCCAAATAGGAGCGGACGAAGCCGCTGAACTCGCCGTCCCCAAAACTGTCGGCCGCAAGCGCATGCGCCAGCGTCTGCGCGACGAGATCGTCTTTCGATGTGAAGTGGCCATAGAAGCCGCCATGGGTCATGCCGGCGGCCTTCATGACCTCAGCGACGCTGACCGCATCGAACCCCTTATCCTTAAACAAGCGGCTTGCGACGTCCAGGATCCGGCGACGGTTCTCCGCCATCTGTTCTCGGCTGACTTTCATTCTCAAAATTCTCCGCGCTGGCCATTGACATTTACATGATGACAATCATATTTAAATTCAATCATGATGATGATCATGAATATAGGATCAACCTTAGAAAAGAGCAATCCAGATGAGTCAGTTTCCTGCAGTCCTGATCACCGGCGCCTCCACGGGCATTGGCGCAACCTATGCCGATCGCTTTGCGCGTCGGGGCCATGATCTTGTGCTGGTCGCTCGAGACGTGGTGCGCATGGAGGCGCTTGCGAACCGTCTGCGCGAGGAAACCGGCGTCGCCATCGACATCCTCCCGGCCGATCTCACCAAGGCTGAGGATTTGGCCAAGGTCGAGGCCAGGCTGCGCGAGGATGTCCGCATCGGCATTCTCGTCAACAATGCCGGAACGGCGATCGGCAAAAGCTTTGTCGAGCAGAGCGTCGACGACATGACCCGGCTTGTTGCGCTGAATGCCACCGCACTCGTCAGGCTTTCCAGCGCTATTGCGCCCCGTCTTGCCAATACAGGCGAAGGCGCGATCATCAACATCGGTTCGGTCGTTGGGCTTGCTCCGGAATTCGGCATGACCGTGTATGGCGCGACTAAGGCCTTTGTGCTGTTCCTGTCGCAGGGGCTTGCGCATGAACTCGGGCCCAAGGGCGTCTACATCCAGGCTGTCCTTCCTGCCACGACCCGCACCGAGATCTGGGATCACGTCGGAGCCGACGTGAACGCCATGAGCAATGTCATGGAAGTGGGCGATCTGGTCGATGCCGCTCTCGTCGGCTTCGACCGCCGCGAACCAGTGACCATCCCGCCGCTGCACGACGGCAGCCAGTGGGACGCGCTTGATGGCGCGCGCAAGTCCATGCTCGGCAATCTCGTCAATGCACTTCCCGCTGAACGCTATCGCACAACTGCGTGAGCTTTCCGACATCGATGAAACCACGCCAATAAATAGAAGTTTCGCAGGTATATTATGACCAAGACCAAGCTTTTCGAGCCCTACACTCTCGGCTCTGTCACTCTTTCCAACCGGGCCGTCATGGCGCCCCTCACGCGCAATCGCGCGGGTGCGGGCCTTGTCCCGAGCGAACTTGCTGCGGAATATTATGCCCAGCGCGCGAGCGCCGGACTTATCATCACCGAAGCCACACAGGTGTCTAGGCAGGCACAGGGCTACCAGGATACGCCAGGGCTCTACACACCGGAGCAAGTCGCAGGCTGGAAGAGGGTGACAGACGCGGTTCATGCCAAGGGCGGACGGATATTCGTTCAGCTCTGGCATGTTGGTCGCATCAGCCATGTCGATCTACTTGGCGGTGATGCACCGGTCGCACCCTCAGCGATCCGTGCGGCAACCAAGACGTTTGTGAACAACGGTTTCGCTGATGTGTCCGAGCCGCGTGCCCTTGAGCTTGATGAGCTTCCGGGCATCGTCGACGACTTCCGCAAGGCTGCCGCCAATGCCATCAAAGCTGGTTTCGATGGTGTCGAGGTTCATGGCGCCAACGGCTATCTGCTCGAACAGTTTGCCAAGGATGGCGCCAATATCCGCACGGACGCCTATGGCGGCTCTGTCGAAAATCGCGCCCGCCTGATGCTCGAAGTCACTGCTGCGGTGGCGCAGGAAATCGGGCCGGAGCGCACCGGTATCCGGATTTCGCCGGTCTCGCCTGCCAATGGAATTTCCAGCAGCGATCCCCAAACGCAGTACGACTATATCGTCGACCAGCTTGATGCGCTCGGAATCGCCTATATCCATGTCGTCGAAGGTGCCACCGGCGGACCGCGCGATGTCGCTCCGTTTGATTATGGCTCGCTGCGCAAGCGGTTTAGCAAGACGTATATCGCCAACAACGGCTATGATCTCAAACTCGCGACGTCGCATATAGCCGAGGGCAAGGCGGATCTCATCGCTTTCGGTCGTCCGTTCATCGCCAATCCCGATCTGGTAGAACGTCTGCAACTCGGTGCATCTCTGAACCAGATTGATCCTGCCACGATCTATGGCGGCGGCGCTGCGGGTTATACCGACTATCCGCGCTTGAGCGAAACAACATCCGGCAATTGAGCCATCACGGGGCCGCGCCTCGGTGCGGCCCCATCATGCCGATCACCATCACTCCCTGACAATTCCCAAGGCTGCGCGGACGGATGTCGCAAGCCAAATCGAGAACACAGTTATGGCGACCTTCGCATCAACAGGACAGAAGACTGCATTCGTGACCGGTGCCTCAAGCGGCATCGGCAAAGCGGCGGCATTGGCGCTCAGCCGGACGGGTTACCGGGTGATCGGCACGAGCCGCAAGGCGGCACCCGGCGAGGTCCGCGACGGCATCCGCATGATCGCCTGCGACGTGACATCGGACGATTCCGTGGCTGCGGCCGTGGCGCTTGCCCATGCCGAACTCGGTCGCATTGACCTCCTCGTTAACAATGCGGGCTATGCGATCTCCGGCGCGGCGGAGGAAAGCTCAATCGAGCAGGTTCGGGCACTGTTCGACACCAATTTCCTCGGCGTCGTTCGGGTCACGAACGAGGTCCTGCCGATCATGCGCCAGCAGGGCAAGGGACGAATCCTGAACATCGGTTCGGTCGTGGGTCTCATTCCCGGCCCCTTCGGTGCCCACTATACGGCGAGCAAGCACGCGATCGAGGGCTATTCCGAATCCCTCGACCATGAGGTGCGACCGTTCGGCATCCGTGTCGCGGTGATCGAGCCATGGGCGACAAAGACATCTATCGAAGCCAATTCCCCGCAGGGTGATCGTCCGGTTGCGGTCTATCGCGAGACATTTGCCCGGTATCAGGCCGCTTTTGCCAAAGCCATGGCAGGAGGCGACACGGCAGATGATGTCGCAGCAACCATTGTTGCAGCGGCGCAGGCAAGGAAGCCAAAGCTCCGCTACCCCTCAGGCCAAGATGCTAGACAGACGGCGTTTGCCAGACGGTTCCTGCCACGGGCGTTGTTCGATCGCATTTTGCGCAAGCAGTTCAACATTGCCTGAGATTGTGATGTCATCACCGAAAGCCCTGGCTTTCCTGGCTGCCTGACCCTGAAAACGTTTTACGCCGGAGAGAACCCGTGAAAGCCTTCGTCGTCGACAAATACAAGAAAAAGGCCCCGCTACGGCTGGCCGTTATGCCTGATCCGGTCATCGGCGCCAATGATGTCCTGGTTCGTATTGAGGCAACCGCGATCAACCTTCTGGATTCCAAAGTGCGCGACGGCGAGTTCAAGCTGTTCCTGCCCTATCGCCCGCCCTTCATCCTCGGCCACGATCTGGCCGGAACAGTTATCCGCGTTGGCGCCAATGTGCGACAGTTCAAGGCAGGCGATGAGGTGTTTGCTCGCCCGCGTGACGGCCGGGCCGGTACCTTCGCGGAAATGATTGCGGTCGACGCCACAGACCTCGCGCTGAAGCCGACAAGCCTCTCCATGGAGCAGGCCGCCTCGATCCCGCTGGTCGGACTGACCGCCTGGCAGGCGCTCGTCGAGGTGGGCAAGCTCAAGCCTGGCAAGAAGGTGTTCATTCAGGCAGGTTCTGGCGGTGTCGGCACATTTGCAATCCAGCTTGCCAAACATCTCGGCGCGACAGTTGCTACCACCACCAGTACGGCGAATATCGAGCTTGTGAAAGGCCTCGGCGCAGATGTGGTGATCGACTATAAAAAACAGGACTTCGAGCAGGTACTGTCCGGTTACGACCTGGTGCTAAACAGCCAGGACTCCAAGACGTTGACAAAGTCGGTGAACGTCCTGAAGCCCGGTGGAAAGCTGATCTCGATCTCCGGCCCGCCGGACGTTCCCTTCGCCAGGTCGCTGAAGATGAACCTCTTCTTCCGCTTCATCATGCGCATGCTCAGTCGCAGCATTCTGAAGAAGGCAAAGAGCCGGGGCGTCGACTATTCCTTCTTGTTCATGCGCGCGGACGGACAGCAACTGGGCGAGATCGCCAAACTGATCGACGCCGGCGTGATCCGTCCGGTCGTGGACAAGGTATTTCCTTTCGCGCAGACGGCGGAAGCCTTGGCCTATGTCGAAACCGGGCGCGCCAAGGGGAAGGTTGTCGTCGCCGTTTCGCAACAGTCGCCAGTTCAGTTATAGTCTGCTTCATTCAAAGCATAATGTCCGCTTCCGTTGCTGAAAGGACCCGAGCGGACTGTCTCCTCACGGCCTCTTTCCGGACGCCCTAAATGAACCAGATGCATGATCTAGCTAGTTTTTCTGGCGGCATCCATCCGACGTAATGGAGGGTCGCTGGTTCGAATCCCATTAAGAGCTTAAAAACTGCCGGCCGCTTTAGATTGCAGTTTGCCTGAGGTGATTGATGATTTCGACCCGTGACAATCTCGCTCATTGTCGGTTACAACAATACAGCTATTGGACTGGCAATGGCCGCGACAATCGTTACGAATGCACTTCATGGGCGGCCCGTCGCTTTTCCTTGTGCCAATTAACTCGCCCCAGATGAGCGCTGTCTTCTCGTCGAACGAAAGTATGCAGCCCGCGAAGAGTGCGCGTGGCCCCCCATTACCAGCAAACCAGGCTTCGAGAGCGACACGCTTCTTGCCCGCCGGCTTCTCCAGAATTCCTCGGTGTATTTCAGCGATGGTGAGCGATGCGACGAATAAGTCAGCGTCAGCTTGCTCGGCCATCCACGTTGATAGTGACGCTGACGGTTCGGGCTTTGTGATAATTTGCTAAGAATATCCGCCCTTCACCGCGGTCTCGACCTCGGCATGACCGATATCGACACCGCCGAGATGTATGGCTACGCCGAAGACGTGGTAGGCGAGGCGATCGCCCGCCGCAGGGTTGAGGTTTTCCTCGTCTCCAAGGTCGTGCCGAGCAACGCCTCGCGCGCGGGCACGGTAGCGGCCCGCGAGCAGTCGCTTACGCGCCTGCGCACTGATCGGATCGACTGTTATCCCCTGCACTGGCGCGGGCCGCGCCCGCTCGAGGAGACGTTCGCCGCGTTTAAGCATCTCCGCGAGCAAGGCAAGATCCTGTCGTGGGGGTGAGCAATTTCGACGTGCCCGACCTTGATGCGGCTTGGAAAGCAGGTGGTCAGGGGCGGATCACTTGCAACCAGGTTCTGTATAATCTTGAGGAGCGCGCGATCGAGCACGCCGTGCTGCCTTGTGTGATGCGCACGGTGTAGCCACAGTTGCCCATAGCCCATAGCCCATAGCCCATAGCCCATAGCCCATTCGGCCATGGCAGCTTCCCGGATGCGCATTCGCCGGGCGGCCGCGTAGTGGCGGAGATTGCCGCAAACCACGGAGCGCCCGCGCGACAGATGGCGCTTCGACTCTTGGCGTGTCACCCATCCCTATTCGCCATCCCAAAAGCTTCGGCCCCCTGTACGCCGCCGAGAATGCGGGTTCCGGCTCGCTCCGACTGACGGATGACGAACACATGCGGATCGATTCGGCCTTTCCGCTCGGCCAGAAGCCGCAGAGGCTACCGATGCTCTAAGCCGGAGGCGTCTTCGTTTCGATCGGTGGAAAACATTCTGATGCTCGATGACTTAAATACAAGGTCGCAGTCGGGGGAGGGCACATCCCATCAAGAGCGATGGATTGGGCGATCTGGCGATCGTGATGCTGAGTTGGAAGTAGGCGTTGTTGATGGGTTCATACGAGATGCTCCGCGAGTAAGTGGTACCAGTCTTTTTCGCATCGACTTTGCCAGTCGCAATTTTCCTCTTGCACCTCTAGTAGCTAGAGGTCGCAGAACTCTCACATCGATAGTGAGGATTCCGAGATGAGCGATTTGCGGCAGACGAGATTTCGTGTCGGGGGCATGGACTGCGCGTCCTGCGCCACCAAGATTGATACGGCCGTAAGGCGCATGCCTGGCGTCGCCGACGTGTCCGTTTCAGTTACTGCCGGAACGATGACGGTCAGGCACGACGACACCAGCGATCTCAACGCAATCTCGCAGAAGCTGTCCGGTTTCGGATACGAAGCGACACCTATACCGACAAAGTCCAAGCCGGCCGTCGCGGAACCCATCCATGTGCACGGTCCGGAACGCTCGCACGACTATCAACATGCCGACTCCCACGATCACTCGGATCATGATCACGACCTTCCCGGCCATGACCATGATCACACTGACCATAACCATGGAACCGACCAGCGCGTACCGTCACATGACACCGCGTCCGGGACCCTGCAGGCCCGCTTCCGGATCGGTGGAATGGACTGTGCGTCCTGCGCCGCAAAGATCGACACCGCTGTCAGGCGCATTGACGATATCGAGGACGTCTCCGTATCGGTCACCTCCGGGACGATGACGGTGAAGCATCGCCAGTCCGCGGACATGAAAGCTGTCGAGAAGCAGGTCCTCGGTCTCGGCTATTGGATTGTCCCTACCCTCAAGAAGGTGCAGTCGCCAGATCAGAGCGGCTCCCACGTCGGACACGACCACGGGCGAGCCTCCGAAGCTTCCGAGGTCGAGGGACTGCACGGCCACGACCACGGTCCGTTCGAAGGTCCATGGTGGCGGAGCAAGAAAGGCCGCCTGACCATCACGGCGGGCGCTGCGCTGGTTCTCGCCTACGGGATCGGCAATCTGTTCCCGGCCCTCGAGACCTATGCCTTTATCGTCGCAATGCTCGTCGGACTCGCTCCGATCGTACGCCGCGCTTTCATGGCGGCTCGTGCGGGAACCCCGTTCTCCATTGAGATGCTGATGACGATCGCCGCAGTCGGCGCATTGATCATCAACGCTACCGAAGAGGCAGCAACGGTGGTCTTTCTGTTCCTGGTGGGCGAGCTGCTCGAAGGCGTGGCCGCAGGTAAGGCGCGAGACAGCATCAAGTCCCTGACGGCGCTTGTGCCGAAGACGGCGCTGCTGGAAGAGGACAGAAAGACCCGCGAAGTGCCGGCCGAGGCCCTTGCGGTCGGATCCATCATCCTGGTTCGCCCCGGCGACCGTATCTCTGCCGATGGCGTCATCGTTGCAGGTGAGAGCTCGATAGATGAGGCTCCCGTCACGGGGGAGAGTGTGCCGGTCCGCAAGGTCATCGACGACAACGTCTTCGCAGGCACCGTCAACGGCGATGCGGCACTCCGTGTGAGGGTCACGGCCGCTGCCGCCGACAACACCATCGCCCGCGTCGTGCGGCTGGTGGAGGAGGCCCAGGAGTCAAAGGCTCCGACCGAACGCTTCATCGACCGTTTCTCACGCTATTACACGCCAGGCGTCGTTGTGGTGGCAGCACTGGTCGCCGTCCTGCCGCCTATGCTTTGGGGCGGCATCTGGAGCGAGTGGGTCTACAAGGGCCTTGCAGTCCTTTTGATCGGCTGCCCATGCGCTCTGGTTATCTCGACACCGGCCGCGATCGCCGCATCGCTGTCGTCGGGCGCGCGCCGCGGCTTGCTGCTGAAGGGTGGCGCCGTTCTCGAGGGGCTTGGAAAGCTCACCGCCATCGCCTTCGACAAGACAGGGACGCTCACCGAGGGCAAGCCCAAGGTGACCGACGTGGTACCGTTCGGCCGCAAGGTTGATGAGGTGCTCCGCTATGCCGCTGCCGTCGAGATGGGATCCAGCCATCCGCTTGCCGTCGCGATCCTCAGCAAGGCCAGCGAGGACGGGATCGATGCACCACCCGCCACCGATGCGAAGGCGCTTGGCGGCAAGGGGGTGACCGCAGTGATCGATGGGGTCGAGGTCTTCCTCGGCTCGCCTAAGGCCGCCGCGGTGCGCGTTACGATGCCGATGGCGCATTCGAAGACGATCACGGCTCTCAATGACGAAGGAAAGACAGTTTCCGTCCTTGTGATCGGCGACGTTCTCGCGGGTGCCATTGCGATGCGCGATGAACCGCGTACGGACGCCGTCGCTGGCCTCAAGGCGCTGACCGACGCGGGCATTAAGACCGTCATGCTGACTGGCGACAACAAACGGACCGCCACCGCCATCGGAGCACAGCTCGGCATCGAGGTCCGTGCCGAACTGATGCCTGAAGACAAGCAGCAGATCATTGGCGAGCTGAAAAAGGAAGGCTATGTCGTCGGCAAGATCGGCGACGGCATCAACGATGCGCCTGCACTGGCCGCCGCCGACGTCGGGATCGCAATGGGCGGTGGAACGGACGTGGCCCTTGAGACGGCTGATGCCGCGGTCCTGCACGGCAAGGTCGGGGATGTCGCCCTCATGATCGACCTCTCGAAGCGGACCATGCGCAACATCTTCCAGAACATCACCATCGCGCTGGGACTGAAAGCGGTCTTCCTCGTGACCACGGTCCTCGGCATCACGGGCCTGTGGCCCGCTATCCTTGCCGACACCGGGGCAACAGTGCTCGTGACGATGAACGCTCTGCGCCTGCTGCGTCCGATCCGAGGGGCTTGATGCTCAGAAAGGTCGTCTTCGGAGGCACGTTCGTTCTGGTCGCCAAATCGATCGTGTTCAGCTGTGCCAGGTGTCCTGGCGGTGTGGAGTCCCTTGGAGCTTTTCCAATCCGGGGAACGCGGCGTCGGGAAACGTCGTGCTGAACGAGCGGATCGACATTTTCCTCCACGATAAGGGTGGACGGATCACGCTGCCCGTCATGGGGACAGTGACCGTCGAGAACGGCACGATCACTGTCTGGCGTGATGATTTCGATCCGGCAGACTTCGACCGGCAGTTGAACCAGATCGGGAAGTAGTCGGATCACGGCCTCTGAAAAGAGGCCGCATTTCAGTCAAACTCGGACAGCAACACCAACAGATGCTTGGATGTCCGCTATCGCCTTTCCGCCCCCAGCATCGGACAGTCGGCTTCCGCTCCATCGCGGAAATGATTTCCGCTAGGCGCCTTCATCTCGGTCATTGAAGGTGGTTGGTTGGATATCCGAAAGCAGTCGGTCCGCTGCCCCGTCAGCAAAGCGCCGCGAGCCCGCGTCGATATATCGTTGTGCGCTGGCTTTGAGCTGACGTGAACATGGCTCTAGAGCGGCAATTATTCCGAATCCACGCTAGCGCAGGAGTTTGGATCACGACGACAGATTTCGTCGATTGCTATCGCCGCCGCTCAGGTCAAAGACATGCCACAGCAAGCCATCCCTTCGTTCAAGGCAGCCATTGAGAAGACTTTATTCATGGCGGAGAGCGACCCGCGGCGCTGACCACATGACGACGGCGTCTCGGGTCACGCCCTGTGGATGTTTTCGATGGGCCCTTGCAAGTTCTGATAAGCGATCCCATATCTAAGTGAGTGGCAGCCATTGAACGGGCACTGCCACTTTCTGGGCGGCACGCACCCTGGCCCCAATTAAGGAGGACATCATGTCTTCCGACCTTCATCAGCCTATCGGCAGCATCGACATCAGCATCATCAGAAGCGCGCTCCGGCGTTCCGGGTTTCGCCATGAGGAACCACTCTGCGAGCTGGACCGCGGCGCGGCGCGCCATGCGCTCACGATGTATCAAAATGGCGCCCGCAGATCCGTCGAGTTGAGCCCTGCCGTCAACGTTTGGGCGGATGAAGCCGTCATTGCGCGGCCTAAGAACAGCGGTCAGGTCACAAGCCTGTGACCCTTTCTTTCCCCAATCCGACCCGTGCGTATGACGAGACACGCGGTCTCATTCGTTTCATTGGGCATGATGGCCTGAATCAGGTCTTGTTTCTATTGCCTGTCGCGCTCTTTGAACGGGAGGGGTCGACCACTACCCGCAAGCAACGCGACTATCTCTTGGCATTCGATCGCCTGCGGGACCGCATCCTGACGACGGCGAGGCAGGCCTATCAGTCTCGGCGACGACAGACGATTGAACTCGATCTCAGGGCATTCGGGTCGTCTCTCCAGTCGGCGACGTGACGATGGCAGTCGGTGCACTGAGCGAACTCGCAAGAGGAATAGGTCATGGACGAACTTGCACAATCCACTGCGGGGGGCGTCCATGACGGCCGCCTTGGGCGGGCATTTGATGAACGGAGAAACACCATGCCTTCTCACCGCTTTAACGTCGGCCAAATGGTTCGTCTCGTGACCGCGAAGGGTCTCTCTCCCCCAGCCGCCGTCACTTACACCATCGAGGCCTCCATGCCAGCTTACCAGAATAGCCCTCAGTATCGGCTCTGGAATGCCGAACTCCGTCAGGGGCGCTTCGCTTTGGAACGGGATCTGGAGGTCACAGGATCGGCGTGATCCCGAGACCGATACTTGAAGTATCCACCATGCGGCCGCGTTTTGCGTCCCTGGCCAATTTGGCGAGACCTCGCCACCATGTTCTGGAGGGAACGCAGATGAGCAGACCGACACGTATCGCCTTCATTGGCAACTCTCTTCCGCGCCAATGCGGCATTGCAACCTTCACCGGCGATCTTTCCCAAGCGCTGATCGACGCGGGCGAACCCGTAGAGACGAGCATCGTCGCTGTGACGGATGCCAGGCAAAGCTACGCCTATCCGAGCGACGTGATCTTCGAGATCCGTGAGGAGGAAGTCGAAGACTATGTGACGGCCGCGCGGATCTTAAATGAAGGTCGGTTCGATGTGGTTTCGCTGCAGCACGAATTCGGCATCTTTGGCGGTCCGGACGGCGAACATATTCTGACGATGCTAGAAACCCTGCGCATTCCACTCGTCACCACCTGCCACACCATCCTCGCCGAACCGACACCGTCTCAGCACCGCGTGTTGCAGAAGGTCGCTGCTCATTCCAGCCGCGTCGTCGTCATGGCGGAGAAGGGACGCGCTCTTTTGACGGAAATCTATGGCGTCGCCCCCCAGAAGATTGACGTCATCGCCCATGGCATACCCGACCGACCCTTTCACGATCCGGATCTGGCCAAAGTCGAGCGTGGTTATGCCGGACGCCCGGTCATCCTGACCTTTGGCCTCCTTTCGCCCAACAAGGGCATCGAGGTGGTCATCGACGCTATGCCAGACATTCTGAACGAGAGCCCCGAGGCTTTGTACATCGTCCTTGGTGCCACGCATCCGACGCTTCTGCGCCAGCAGGGCGATGCCTATCGCGACAGTTTGCGCCAGCGCACCGAGCGGCTGGGCGTCGATCATGCCGTCCAATTTCTTAATGACTTCGTTGATTTGCCGACGCTTCTCGACTTCATTGCCATGTGTGACGTCTATGTGACGCCCTATCTGGATGAAGCGCAAATGACCTCGGGCACGCTCTCCTATAGTTTTGGAATGGGAAGCGCAGTGGTCTCTACGCCTTATTGGCACGCCTGCGATCTCTTAGGCGACGGCCGAGGCATTTTGGTTCCTTTCGGCGACGCATCGGCCACGGGCAAGGCAATCTCTACCTTGCTCGGCGATGACGAGGCCCGCATGGCCATGCGTAGGCGGGCCTACGAGACCGGCCGCGCGATGATCTGGTCGCATGTCGTCACGCTTTACCTCGGCAGCATGGCGAAGGCACGAACGGCTTTTCGGCCGAAGTTCGTCAGCGACCTTATCTCCGTGCGTATGAAGCGCCCACCGCAGCAGACGGCTTCGAAGCTCGGCCATCTGCACACGATGTGCGACGACACAGGCATCATCCAGCATGCGGTGTTCTCCGTGCCGGACAGGTCGCATGGCTACTGCGTCGACGACAATGCGCGGGCTCTGCTTCTGTCCTCGCTCCTGTCGGCAGTCGGCGAAATCGGGATCGCGGACCGGATGACAGCCTCCTTCGCAGCCTTCGTCGAACACGCCTGGAACCCCGACACCGGCCGCTTTAGAAACTTCATGAGCTACGACCGCCGCTGGCTCGAAGACGAAGGCTCCGAAGATAGTCATGGGCGAACCCTCTGGGCGCTCGGGGCCTGCGCCCTGTCCGATACCGATGCACCGCGCCGTCGATGGGCAAGTGCCCTTTTCGCCCGGGCGATGTCCGTCACGCTCGACTTTCGTTCCCCGCGCGCCCGGGCCTTCACGCTTCTCGGCCTCAACGACTACTGTGTGGCCAACCCGCAAGATTCGCGCGCTCGGATGCTGCGCATACGGCACGCCGAAAATCTGATGGACCTGGAACGACGTGTGTCGAAGGTTGGGCGCCGCTGGTTTGAGGAGGGGCTGTCCTATGAAAATGCCCGCCTGAGCCAGGCTTTGATCATGACGGGCCTTTCCACCAAAGTGTCTTCCTTCGTCGAGACAGGTGTCGCGACCCTTGAATGGCTGATGACCCAGCAGACGAGCGATAAAGGCCATTTCCGCGCCATTGGAACGGACGGCTTCTTTGATATTGGCCAACCGCCGAAGCTCTTCGACCAACAGCCGGTCGAGGCGACGGCCACCGTGGCCGCCTGTCTTGCTGCCTATGAGGCGACCTCGGACAAAAGGTGGATAGAGGCTGCCAACCGGGCGTTCGACTGGTTTACCGGCAGCAATGACCACGGCGTCTCGCTGGTCGACCCCGAGACCGGCAGTTGCCGCGACGGCCTTCATGTGGATCGCCCCAACGAGAACCGGGGGGCCGAATCCGTGCTCTGTTACCTGATTTCCTGCGTCGAGATCGGGCGTGCCAACCAGATGCTGCGCCCGATACCCCCAAGGGTCGGCGTCAGGCAATTGTCATGAACCACCCCACCCACCGCAAAAACTCCGAAAGACCAGCATTGCCCCAGTCCAGCCTCCTCAACCGGCAGGCCCTCTATCTGAAGCCGGATCCGACACGGGTCATCGTGCGCCCTTTCAAGCCATCGACCGAACCTCGGCATCTGAAGCCGCGCGATAAAACCCGGGCGAATGACATCGTCGATCGCGTTCTGTCTCTGGACCCGGCCTCGACCGCCAATCAGTTGCGCGACATCCTCGCAAATTTCGAGGGCCGGCATCGCAATCTGTTGAGACAGTTCGAGTTGCGGGCGGATGCGATGGAAGATGCATTTATCCACCATCAACAGTTTAGCCAGCAGCAGAGGCAGTTGGTCGGGGCATACTTCATGAACGAATATTCCTTCGAGTCCGCCGCTCTGTTCAACCCGAGCATCGTGCCACATCCTGACCAGTCCGGTATTGGTGAGGGAAGCCGGAGAGTGATCCTCAGTCTGAGGGCTGTAGGCGAAGGACATATCTCCTCGCTTACCTTCCGCTCTGGCGTGATCGATCCCGAAGGGGCCGTCACCATCGATGCGCCGATGCAACTGGCGGGTCTGCCGGACATCCATACAAGTGACGGCCTGGCGCCCGCCGGCTGCATCGCAATCAGTTTCAAGGACGAGAGCGATCTCAGCGAGCGGGTCATCTTTCCGGTGACAGAGGCGCAATCGAACGGCATCGAGGATGCCCGCTTCGTCGCGTTCGAGGATCAAGGCAAGACGATCTATTTCGCCACCTATACCGCCTATAGCGGTTTTTCGATCCGCTCGGAGCTCCTGGAAACGGCCGATTTTCTCAACTTCACCTTGACGCCGCTGCACGGGCCTGCCGCCCGCAACAAGGGCATGGCGCTCTTTCCCCGCCGCATTAACGGCCGTTATGCCATGATCGCTCGCCAGGACAGCGAAAACCTGTTCCTGCTCTATTCCGACGATCTGCATCATTGGGATGAGGGACACCTCCTGCTAAAGCCGGAATTCGCCTGGCAGTTCGTCCAGATCGGCAATTGTGGCTCGCCCGTTGAAATTGACGAAGGGTGGCTGCTGTTCACCCACGGCGTAGGACCAATGCGGCGCTACGCAATTGGGGTAACCCTCCTCGACAAGCACGACCCAAGCATCATCCTATCGCGCACTGTCGAACCGCTGTTGCAGCCGGAGCCGACGGAGCGGGAAGGCTATGTCCCGAACGTCGTCTACTCTTGCGGTGCCATGCGGCATGGCGATCTGATCGCCCTGCCATATGCGGTCTCGGACACCTATTCCAACTTCACCACGATGAAGATCAGCAGGCTTCTAGAAACGATGCAGCCCACCGGGACAGCCTTGTGAATGCGCAGGGCAGGTGGGTCATGTCATTGCGCGTCCGCCAATGAGCGTCCAGCAATTGAAACGCGTCTTCCTCGATGACATTCTGCCCACCTGGAGCAATTCCGGTTTCGACGGGAGCTGCGTCCAATTCGTCGAATATCTGCAACTGGATGGATCGTCTCAGAAGGCAGGTGAGGTCCGGACCCGAACCGTGGCCCGCCAGATCTATGTTCACGCCCATGCCGCCCACCTCGGTGTTGCCCCCTCAGCGTCGCTCGACTTGGCCGAACGGGCTTTCGCCAACCTGCACCACGTCGCCTGGGTGAGCGGGAAGCGCGGCGGCACGACCGTCTGGACTTGAACGGCGCACCCATGGGCAGAACGATCCCAGCCAGCTCGCTCTATCATCTTTGGACGGCGATTGCGGCTTCGACCGGGGATTCCGGTTAACCTGCTCCACCTTAAACGCAGAATTGCTGAACAGCAGGAGGTGTGGTCTGGCTTCCAGAGTCTGGAGGGGGCGAGTTCAACCCTGACGACCAAGAACCCTTTTGCCAGCTTTAGGCTGAGCTCGACCAAGCCGCCAGACTTTTACATGTCGGTCCGGCTTGCGGCACCTCAACTTCAGACAGTCGGCTTCCGGCCCCGTCATCTAATTGTAACGTGCGCGTTCTCCCTGTGGCCAATGGTGGCCAGAGGAGAACTGAAATGGGTATCTCACAATATGATCCTGCTGCACTGGGTCGGCCGGCTTGGAACGCGGGTAAACAAGTTGGTATCAAAAAGCCCCTGAAGCAGCACCAGATCTGGGCAGTCCGCTTCTTCCTCGACCGTGAAGGAAGGATGCGAGATCGGGCGCTTTTCGATCTTGCCATCGACAGCAAGCTCCGCGGCTGCGATCTGGTAAAACTGAAAATCAGGACACTCGTCACCGGCCACGACATTCGAACTCGGGCGATGGTCGTCCAGCAGAAGACTAGACGACCAGTGCAGTTCGAAATTACGACCGAGGTCAGAGCTAGTCTGCTTGCCTGGCTGCAGCGAAGGGGAGGAACAGTCGATGACTATGCCTTTCCCAGTCGCGTTGACTACGCTGATCATCTCAGCACTCGGCAGTACCCCCGACTGGTTGATGAGTGGGTGACGGCGATCGGGCTTCGTCGGGAGGATTACGGTACGCATTCCCTACGGCGAACGAAGGCTGCCATGATCTACAAGGCCACTGGCAATCTTCGAGCGATCCAGATCCTGCTTGGGCATACCAAGATCGAGAACACAGTCAGGTATCTCGGCGTCGACATTGAGGATGCGCTAGAACTGGCCGAACGGAGCAAAATCTAAAAGGGGACGGCCCTGCATATCGCGGGGCCGCGCCCGATTCTTGCGTGAGCCTCTCGAAGCACTCGATCCGCTTTGCGCCTTCAATGTCGGTCGTAGCGCTCGTCATCTCCCGCGCCTGAAAGCGGACACGGCCTGGCGGCATGCCGTGCGGTAAGAAGCCGCAACTCTCAAGGAGAACGTTGATGCGGGGGGCATGACTTTGCGCCTGCAGCAGCTTAAGACGGCGGTGTCCCAGAACAAAGTTCCTTGTGATTCAACGCTGGGAAGCCGATCGCCAACCATCACTCGAAACCTGAAAGCTCACTACATGGACAACAGTCGACCGACGGCCAAGGCGGCGGCGTGGATGGTGGCATCTGTGTTGTTGATACTGCTCATGTCCGTTTCGGGTCGAATTATTACCCGCGAGCTTGACGTTTTCCAGGCAATGGAAATGCGTTCCGTCATCGCCCTTTTTCTGCTGTTGCCGTTGGTTTATCGAGAGGGCGGAATCCGGGCAATGCAAACCAGGATTCTGCCCAGGCACATCGGCCGCAACGTTGCCCACTATGTGGGCCAATATGCCTGGTTGATGGGACTGACGCTAATTCCATTGGCCCAGCTCATTTCGATAGAATTTACAGCGCCCATCTGGGCTGCCTTTCTGGCTGCGATATTCCTGAATGAGCAGCTTACATGGCGGAAGGGAGTCGTAATCCTTTTTGGTCTAGCGGGCGTCGCACTAATTGTGCGTCCGGGCGTAGCCCCTCTCAATCCGGGCCATTTGATAGCGCTTGGAGCGGCTGTCGCATTCGCAATCTCGTTCATCTCCACAAAGGCGCTGACGCGGTCCGACAGTGCCACAAAGATCATTTTCTGGATGCTCGTGATCCAGTCGATCATCGGTATCGCTCCGGCACTGAATGTGTGGCTTTGGCCGTCGGCTTCAACATGGCCATGGATATTTCTGTTCGCGTTCGCCGGTTCATTTGCCCACTTTTGCATGGCAAAGGCGTTGGCCCTTGCAGAGGCTACAGTCGTGATGCCGATGGACTATCTGCGGGTGCCACTATCAGCTTTAATCGGGTATCTCTTGTATGCCGAGGCCATAAATGGCTTCACCGCATTCGGCGCGGGTTTGATCGTGGTTGGCAATCTATTCAACCTGCAACGACCTAATTCTAAGGAAATTGGACCGACACCGAGTTGAGCCCGGCTCAGACCTCGACCGAAAGAACTACGATGTCGACTTTACCCGCTGGGCGTCATAAAGCCGACAGTCGCCTCCCGGCCCCATATCAGCCATTCCCAAGGGAAAGTAGCTGCCCCGACACGGAAATTCAGCGACAAATGACGGAGTCGACGGTTCGACTCTTTCCAAGGCGAGGCTATGACGGCTTTGCGCCTCCATCTCGGTCACCAAGGCAGTGACAGCGAGAACCCGAAAGCAGACATCGCTTGAGCAGAGGTGATACGCCGCAGATCGCCACATGCCTTCGGTTTAAATATCAGGCCACGGCTGTCTCGTCCTGTATGGACGTTGCGGGTGGCAAACTGCTCAAGTTCATCGCAGCGCTGTCGGCTGGGCAAGTGCCAGCGTATCACGTTGTCTCAAATACAGGACGTATGGGTAAAGCGGCGGATCAATAGCAGCCGTGACTATCATTAAAAAGGGCAAGCGCCGAAGTTGCGGCCTGTTGCCGGCACCATTCATGCGGTCTTAGACACAACAATTGCTGGTTACCTAGACCGATGTATAGGTTCGGCTAGACATCCATTGAATGTGCCGAGAGCATCTCCGGATCTACCGTCTTTTTTATCAAAAGAGGTAACGGAGCCAGACAATGGACACGATAACACCTGACTGCAGAGAAAGAGCGCCGGGTGCGGATCACATAAGCATCGGACGTGGCGCGCTGCTGGCCATGGCTATTGCCGGCGGCATCGCGGTGGCCAACATCTACTACAACCAGCCGATGCTCGGCATCATCGAGGCAGAGTTCCCTCACCAGCCCATAACGGGAATGGTGCCGACGGCGACGCAACTGGGCTATGCGCTCGGTCTTTTCCTGATGCTGCCGCTCGGAGACATCGTCAATCGCCGAAGCATGATCATCGGCCAGTTCGCGGGGCTGGCCGCGGCATTGGCGCTGGCCGCACTGGCGCCGTCTGCCTGGATGCTGGTTGCTGCCTCGGTCATCGTCGGAGCCTGTTCGACCGTTGCCCAGCAGATCGTTCCCTTTGCGGCCTCGCTGGCGGCGCCGGAAAAGCGTGGCGCCACGATCGGCACCGTGATGGCGGGGGTTCTGTCCGGCATCCTGTTCAGCCGAACCTTGTCAGGCTTCGTTGGTGAACATGCCGGCTGGCGGGATATGTTCTGGATCGGCGTGCCGCTCGCCCTTTTGGGAGCGGGTCTGATGTTCGCGGTCCTGCCGCATCAGCGGCCGACCTCGACCTTGCGCTACCATCAGGCCATCCGCTCGCTTGCGGAACTCTGGAACCGGCATCCGGCGCTCAGGGCCGCTACGGTCATCCAGGCCTTCCTGTTTGCCTCCTTCACCGCCTTCTGGACGATCCTGGCGCTCTATCTTGCCGGACCCAGCTTTCACCTGGGCGCGGATATCGCCGGCCTGTTCGGGATCGTCGGTGCAGTCGGGGTGTTTGCAGCACCGTTCGCCGGTCGCATTGCAGACCGCAAGGGTCCGCATTTTGTGGTCTGGCTCGGGGCAGCACTGACCATCGTCGCCTGGCTGATCTTCGGCCTCTGGGCATCGGTCGTCTCCCTGGTCATCGGCGTGATCGTCCTGGACTTCGGCATCCAGAGTGCGCTGGTCTCCAACCAGCACATCGTCTATGCGCTCGACGCCAACGCCCGCAGCCGCCTCAATACGGTGTTCATGACCGGCATGTTTCTGGGCGGTGCGGCAGGCTCGGCGTTGGCCATGCTGGCATGGGGCAAGGGCGGCTGGCCGATGGTCAGCCTGCTCGGTATCCTCCTTGGCATGGCAGCCTTTACCGTCAAGTTCGCACATCATCGGCGGCATCAGCCCGCAGCGGCTGGGAAGTGAGGAGAAGACGATGGAAAAGCTCCGTATCCGGATCGTCGGCGGGTCGCTTGCCGGTCTCTTTGCCGGGATCATGCTCCAGCAGGCCGGTCATGATGTTCGCATCTATGAGCGGTCAAGGATGGGCCTTGGCGGCCGGGGCGCCGGCCTGGTCGGTCAGAACGACCTGTTGCACATCCTTCGACGGATCGGCTGCGATGAGGTTGCGCGGGTCGGCGTGGTGGCCAGGGAACGCATCTATCTCAACCATGACGGCAGCATCGCCCAGACCGTCCGCACACCGCAGACCCAGATCTCCTGGGATGTGCTGTTCGAGACGGTCGCCGCCCGCATCGCACCGGGGAGCTACCTGCTGGGACAAGACGTCGTCGATGTGATCGACGGTGACAGCGGTGCAGAACTCGTCTTCGCCGATGGGACGCGCGAAAGCGCCAACCTGGTGATCGGTGCGGACGGACTTGGCTCCGTGGTGCGCGGCGCCGTCAACCCGACGGACCACCGGAACCGCTATTCCGGTTATGTCGCATGGCGCGGGTTAATCCCGGAAGGAGATCTGTCTGAGGCAGCGGCCCTGCTTCTTGACCGGTTTTCCTTCTATGTCCGGCCGGGCGTGCATGTGCTCGGTTATCTGGTTCCGGGATCACGCGGGGAAATGGACAAAGGCAATCGGCGCTATAACTGGGTCTGGTACCGCAAGGTTGCCGACCGCGACCTGCCTGCCACCTTCACGGATACAAAACACCAGACCCATGCGTTTTCGCTCGCCCGTGGCGGTCTGTCGGAAGACCGGCTTCAGGGCCTGCGCGACGATGCCCGCCAGGCCCTTCCGCCGCAGTTCGCGCTGGCGGTCGCCGCTGAGCCCAGCCCGTCGATCCAGGGCATATTCGACTATGAGGCACCGCGGATGATCGGCCGGTCGGTCGTCCTGATCGGCGACGCAGCCTTTGTCGCGCGGCCGCACACGGCCATGGGTGTCTCGAAGGCCGCCGGCGACGTCATGGCCTTAAGCGACCACCTGGCACGGGCGGGTGATCTGGCCACGGCCCTGCAGCACTATGAAGCCGAACGTATAGAGGTCGGTCGCGAAATCGCCGCCTATGGCCGGAAACTGGGCGCATCGGCCCTCTGAAGACCGGCCGAACGGTGCCCTGTGTATGAAGAACAACCCGCAGGCATGTGCCTGCGGGTTGTTTGCGTCTCGGGTCGATGATCCTTCACCGTGCGGTGCTTGCAAAGCGTAGCGCCTCGTGGATCTGCGAAACCACCGCGGCACCCTCGCCGACGGCAGCGGCGACCCGCTTGGTGGATCCGGCGCGGACGTCGCCGATCGCAAAGACATTCGGCAGGCTGGTTTCAAGGGGCAGGGGATTGCGGGCAAAACCGCGGAGCGTGTCGAAGGACCGGCCCGTCACGATGAAGCCCTTGGCATCAATGTGGACGCGGTCGCTGATCCACCCGGTGTTTGGATCGGCACCGATGAAGAGGAACAGGTGGTGAAGGGGCAACTGCCGCTGGCTGCCATCGAGCCGATTGCGCAGGGTTGCGCAGGAGAGGCCGATGGCCGGGTCGCCGTCGATCGCGTCCACTTCGCAATGCATGTGAAGTTCGACGTTGGGGAGAGCCCTGATGCGGTCGATCAGGTATTGCGACATCGTCTCCTCCAGCGCCCGGCGGACCACCAGATGCAAGGTCCGCACCTGGGGTGCGAGGAACACGATCGCCTGGCCCGCCGAATTGCCGCCGCCGACCAAAGCCACCTCTTCGCCGGCGCAGAGTTTTGCCTCGATCGGCGTGGCCCAGTAGGAAACACCATTGCCTTCGAAGATCGCAATATTGGCGATGTCCGGCCGCCGGTAGCGGGCGCCGGATGCGATCACCATGCTGCGTGCCAGCACTGTCTCGCCGCCGGCAAGGGCGAGGCTGAGGGGGGCGCCTTCATCCTTCGGCGGGATCAACCCGCTGACTTCGACCGGCAGCACCATTTCCGCGCCGAATTTGAGCGCCTGGTTATAGGCTCGGCCCGCCAGGGCATGGCCCGAAATCCCGGTCGGAAAGCCGAGATAGTTTTCGATGCGTGTCGAGGCGCCGGCCTGACCGCCCACGGACCGTTCGTCGATGACGATGACGTCAAGACCCTCCGATGCGGCATAGACCGCCGTGGCCAAACCCGCGGGTCCGGCGCCAACGACGGCGACATCATAGAGCTTTCCGGGAATAAGCTTCGGCGTCATCCCCAGGCAGGCTGCGGCCTCCGCGTCTGTCGGCTTTTTCAGCACGGTGCCGTTGGGGCAGACCATCAGCGGCAGGTCGGATGCCGGGATGCCCAGGCGTTCGATCAGCGCCCGGCCTTCGCCCTCGGCGGCAGCATCCAGCACGATATAGGGAAAGGCGCTGCGGGCGAGAAATCCCTGCAGGTGTGAGAGCGCGGCATTGCCGGGGGTTCCGATGAGAACCGAACCCGCGCCGGCGTCGATCAACCCGACGCGGCGAAGGATGAAGGACCGCATGATGATCTCGCCGACATCGGCGGAGCCGATGACCAGCGCCCGCAGATGGGCAGCATCGAAGGCGACGGCCGTACAGCCCGCCGCTCCGGCGCGGGCGCCGGCAAGCGTCGGGCGCCCTGAGAGCTGGTTGACCTCGCCTGACAACTGGCCGACGCCATGGGTCGTGATCGGCGCCTCATGGGAGAGACCTTCATGGCGAAAGACGTCCATGGATCCTTCCAGCACCAGCCAGGCGGGCGCTGCGTGGTCACCCAGATTATAGACGACGTCGCCAGGTTCGAACCGCCTCGGCTCACTGCTTGCAAAGCGTCTGGCCGTTTCGACCTGATGCGGGTTGAGCACCGGAAACATCTGGTGCTGGCGTGCGCTGAGATCTGCCATGATATGTCCCCCGGCTTGTTGGACCAAGCCATTTCGCCAATCGGCCCGACGCTGCGGCGTCAGAAATAACGCGGGATCGGTCCGCGCTGTGGTGTCTGGTCCGGCAGCTCCACCATGGTTTCGTCCACATAGCACCAGCCCCAGCCTTCCGGTGGGTCATAGCCCTCGATGATCGGATGCCGGGTGGCATGGAAATGCGCCGTGGCGTGGCGGCCGGGCGACTGGTCGCAGCAGCCGACATGACCGCATTCGCGGCAGAGCCTCAGGTGAAGCCAGACCTGCCCGGTCTTGAGGCATTCCTCACAGCCGAGCGTCATCGGCTTGACCGACCGGATCGTCGATTGATGGGAGCATGGGTGAGGCATGAATTCCACTCCTGGACCATCTGGAGACGTTCAGGGCTCCAGCGCTTCTTGAAGACACAGCACAAGTTGGTTGAAATTGACCGGCTTGCCCAGAAAGGCGAAGGCGCCGCCCTCCAGCGCCGCCGCCCTGGTTCGTTCGTCGCGGTAGGACGTCATGAAGATCATCGGCGGCCTGGGGGCCGCTTCCGCGTTCAGAACGGCCTGCAGTTCGATCCCGGTCAGGCCGGGCATCTTGACGTCGACCAGCATGCAATCGATCGCACGTCGATCGTCGTCAGCAAGGAAAGCCTCCGCGGAGGAGAACAGCCGACTCCGGTAGCCGCAGGACAAGACGAGGTCGTCAAGGGCTTCACGGATCGACTGATCGTCGTCAACGATGGCTATGACGGGTAACTTGGACACTGTGCTCGGGCCTTGCCTTGTAAACTCAACTGACCCCTATATGCGCCTTCGGGGCGCAGCATTGCACCATACAAGAGTCTAGGTTTTCGAATTAGAGGCCCAGCAGTTCGGCCTTGCGCACCAGCTCGGCAACGGAACGCGCCTCCATTTTGCGCATGACATTGCCGCGATGCAACTTCACCGTGATCTCGCTGATGCCGAGCTTGAAAGCGATCTGCTTGTTCATCAAGCCCTGCACGACAGCCGCCATGACTTCCTGTTCGCGGCGCGTCAGCGTCTTTGCAAGCTCGGCGACGGCGCCATTGGCGGCCGACTGCTGGCGGATTTCGCGGTCTTTCTGGAAGGCGACCGACACCGCGTCGAGAATATCCTGGTCCCGAAAAGGCTTTGACAGGAAGTCGACGGCGCCGGCCTTCATAGCGCGGACCGACATGGGGATATCGCCGTGCCCGGTCATGAAGATGATCGGCATGCGGTTGCCGAGGGCTTCCAGGTGGACCTGGAAATCGAGGCCGTTTGCGCCGGGGAGGCGCACATCGAGAAGAATGCAGCCCGCCCGGCCAAGATCGGCCGTATCGAGGAAGTGCTGGGCGCTTTCAAAGGATTTCGCTTCTGTGCGGATTGACAGGAAGAGATCGACCAGCGCTTCGCGGATCGAAGGGTCGTCATCGACGATGTAGACGACAGGCGTGTCGCTTAGTCGGGCTTTTGCCGGGATGCGTGCATCAGTCATCGAGGGCCTCGATCGGTACGGTCATTTCGAAAAGGGCGCCACCTTCGGGGTGGTTGCTGGCGGTCAAGCTGCCGCCACGGGCTTCCAGCATGCTGCGGCAGATGGCAAGCCCCATGCCAAGGCCGGTTTCCTTGGTGGAGTGAAACGGCTTGAACAGATTTGCCAGGATGTCGGCGCTAAGGCCAGGCCCGCCATCATGGACGCTTAGGCTCATGCTTGCGGCACTTGCCGGTTCAATCGACACCACGATTTGCCGGCTTTCGTCGGGCGTCTCATTCATGGCCTGAATGGCGTTTGAGATCAGGTTGATAAGCACCTGCTGCAGTTCGATGCGCACGGCGCTGACGGAGGGCAGGGGGGATGCCGCGCGCGTCTCGAAAGTGATCCTGTGCCTGGCAAGCTCCCCCTCCATCAGCGCCCGGGTTTCGCCCACCAGCTCGACCAGCGAAACCTGTTCCCGGACCGGCTCCCGCTTGCCGAGCATGGACCGCGTACTCTGGATGATATCGCTGGCACGCTGGCTGTCGCGCACGATGCGTTCGGCCGAGCGGGCAACGGCCTCAAGATCCGGCGGGTCGCGGTCGAGCCAGCGCAGCAAGGTCTGGGCGTTCACCACAAGCGCGCCGAGCGGCTGGTTAAGCTCGTGGGCGAGAGAGGCGGACAGGGCGCCGACGGTTGCCGCCCGCGAGGCCAGTGCCAGTTCACTTTGGGCCTCGAACAGGGCCTTCTGGGCCATCTCCCGTTCCGTGATGTCGAACATGCCAACGATGACGCGGTTGAAATTGGCGGGATCTTCAGGGAAGCCGACGGTCAGCAGCACCAGCTTGTTGGTGCCATCGCTGGTGATGATGCTGCCCTTGCCCTCGAAATGCGTTCTGTTGTCGAAAATGGCCTCGATGAGGTCGAGGAAAGTCGCGTCGTTCTGGGCAATGAACCGACGCATCGAGCGGGCATTGTCGCTGCTGACGTTGCCGAGCAGTTCGAGCGCCGCCGCGTTTGCGGCGACAGTCGGCACACTTGCGATGCATTGCTCCAGAAAGTGTGGATTGTCCCGTGCATAGGCGCCGAGATCCTTGACGCCGTTTGCTTTCAGCGCCGTCAGCATCGCGCGAACCTGGGAATAGTCGCGCTCCCAGAGAGCAACGCGGCTCTGCTCGAAGATCGTCCGGTAGCGCTCTTCGCTGCTCTGCAGGGCGGCATTGAAGGTCATCAGGTCGGCACGGGCGCGCTGGTTGCGGATGATGAGGGCGCAGGTGATCAGCATGGCCGCCACCGCGACGGCCAGGCGCAGGGTCGCGGCAAGATCGGCATGCAGCCCGTGCGCTGCCAGATAGGAGAAGACCGCCAGGCTAATGCAGATCGCGGTCAGCAGCAGCGTTCCCCGTTCCGTCAGGGTTTCCGCCGACAACAGAAGCGTGATGACATAGAGCGTCGCCAGCGCGCTGTGGATATCGGTAAACGTGTCGAGATAGAAGATCAGCGCTGCGAGCAGAAATGCGCACGCAAGCACGCCCAGTTCGAACCGGGCAGGCAGTCGTTTCGGGTTGACCAGGATCAGCGATCGCAGGGGCAATTCTCCCGTTGAGGTCGATGTCATCATCAAGCCATCCCGATTGGTAAAACGCAAATGCGAAATACCGCATTTGTCTGCAAACTCAGCCTCATAGCCGCACCGGTCAAAAGAGAGGCCATCCCAATGCGGCTGGGATGGCCTCCGCCCACGACCGCCGCGGTCACGGCCGCTCGTCCCAGGTGAGCGACGGTCACGACATGGACCACTATGCCGCCGATGCAGCGGCTGTCTTTGAACATCTCGACCTCCGCAAGGCAGTCCATATTGGTCACTCGACCGGCGGCGGCGAGGTTGCCCGCTATGTTGCAAAGTATGGCCAGCCGCAGGGCCGTGTTGCCAAGGCTGTCCTCGTCAGCGCGGTTCCGCCGCTGATGCTCAAGACGCCGTCCAATCCTGAAGGCACGCCGATCGAGGTCTTCGACGGTTTCCGCTCGGCGCTGGCCGCCAATCGCGCGCAGTTCTACATCGACGTCGCAGCCGGCCCCTTCTACGGCTTCAACCGTGATGGCGCCAAGGTCTCGCAGGGCGTGATCGACAATTGGTGGCGCCAGGGAATGATGGGCAGTGCCAAGGCCCACTATGACGGCATCAAAGCCTTTTCCGAGACCGACCAGACGGCGGACCTCAAAGCTATCACCGTTCCCACGCTGGTCACCCAGGGCGATGACGATCAGGTCGTGCCCTACAAGGATGCAGCCGAGGTCCAGGCCAAGCTGCTCCAGAACAGCACTCTCAAGATCTACAAAGGCTTCCCGCACGGCATGCTGACCACCCATGCCGATGTGATTAACCCGGACCTGATGGCGTTCATCAAGAGCTGATCTAAGTTCAACGAGATGACAATCCGGCAATCGATTGCTGATTGCCGGATTGAACCGCCTCTCCGGCGGACAAGATGAAGTCTGTCGTTAACAAGGTCTTTTGTCGCTCTATCGGATTGGTCCTGCAATCGCTTAGTTTTTTAGCGGACAGGATACGACAACCTCATCAGCGCAGGTAGGGGCTGCCGACGAAACAATCGCCGATGGTCCATCGTCGCGCCGCCGCTCATCTCACAGAGGATCGCTCACGAGCCAGCCAGTCTTTCTGCTCGAATAAGCTCCGGATCGTCGCGAGCTGCCAAATACGTAGCCGCTTGTGCGGAGACTTGGCGGCCAGTCGAATGTCTGCTCCGTGATCAAGGCACAAAAAAGCGAACAGACAGGTCACGGCTCCAGAGCGGTCACTCCGCAGGCAAATATTTGGCCGGATTGTAAACAGCGACTTAACGACCGGACCAACGGTTCCAGTCCCGTCAAGGCGTACGGTCCAATGATCAAACGATAATCGCGTGGCACGTTCGCGTCGTTGTGCTTAGATCATCAGTACTTTCCGCCGGGCTCAAATTTATGTTCACAGAAACTATTACAATGTACGGGGGATTCTCTGACATCACCGGGCAGCGGGAGCTGATCCGTCCGGCGTTGGCGCTGAGAGCGTGATCGAGACGCGAAGACCGCCGGCGGGCCTGTTTTCCGCCCTTGCGCCGCCGCCGTGCCACTGTGCCGCGCGGCGGGTGATGGCGAGGCCGAGGCCGAACCCCGGCCGGGTGGTCATTGTCGAACTTTGGGAGAAGGGCTCGAAGATCGCCTCCAGCTCTGCGTCCGGCACGCCTTGGCCGTCGTCCTCGACGGTGACGAGCAACTGCCCGTCCAGCACCCTGGAAGCGACGCGGACGGCTGTGCCGGGTCCGGTATGGGTGATGGCGTTGCGGATGACGTTTTCGAGCGCCCGATAGATCAGTTCGCCATTCACCAAGGCGACGAAGCTGTCGACCCCGGCATACTGGACGGTAATGCCGCGGGCCTGGCCTTCGAAGCCGGCATCCTCGATGATTTCGCGGATCAGATCGACGACGTCGAGTTTCTGCCGTTCGAAGCGCGTGGTATCACGATCCGACAGTCGCGCCAGCGTCAGGATCTCGCCGACCAGTTCGTCGAGGCGCTCGACCTCCCGGCCCATCCGCTCGATCATCGCCGAAAGCCGCGCCGGGTTTTGCTGCAGCACGCCGATGGCGGCCTGAAGCCGAGAAAGGGGCGAGCGCAATTCGTGCGACACGTCATGGAACAGCTGCTGCTGAGCGGTCTGGAGTTCTTGCAGCCTGGCAGCGGTAATGTCCAGATCGTGCGCCAGCGTGGTGATCTCGTCGCGTTTGGCGCCGATCGTATGAGCGATGCGCACGTCGAGTTCGCCCTTGGCAAGCGCACGCAGCCCGTAGCGCAGCTGCTCGACCGGCGCGATGAAATAGCGTGCCAACCAGTAGGCGGCGGCTGCGGCCGAGAGCAGGGCCGCCAGCCATGGAACCGCCCGCGGCCAGGTCTTCGCCATCAAGCTCGGCGCCGCACCGGCAATCTCCATCCGGTAGCATTCTCCGTCACGAATGGCGTTCCGGACAAGCCCCTCCTTGTCCTTTGCCGCGCAATCGATTGCCGGGCCGATCGCAGTGATCGTGACGGGGATGTCGCGTCCGGTGCGGCGCACGGCGGCCACGAGCCGGGTTGCCGCCTCCACGCCCTCGGCCTGCAGCACCTGCGCTGCCGTCTCCAGGGTAAGGGCGAGCTCGCGGTTGGCAACCTCTTCCTCGAAGGGCGACTGGAACAGCGTGCTGATGGCGAACAAGATCGCGATCGATCCGGCCATGGCGAGCCAGACGACGGTGAAGAATTTCCAGAACAGGCGATGCATGGCTAGCCTTCCAGCATTTGGTAGCCGCGGCCGCGCACCGCTTGGATCCAGGACTGACCGTCCGGACGCGCGCCAAGCTTCTGACGGATACTGCTGATATGAACGTCGATCCTCCGGTCGAACGCCGTCAACGGCTTGCCGAAGGCGCTGAGCGAGATGTCCTGCTTGGACACCAGCTGGCCGGCGGAACGGGCCAGCACTTCCAGCAGACTGAATTCGGTGCCCGTCAGGTCGAGCGGTGCTGCGCGCCACTCGGCCCTGCGGGTCGACGGATACAGAACGAGATCGCCGGTCCTGATCTCGTCTGCGCCGCCGTCACGCTCGGAACGACCGGACCGGCGCAGGATTGCGCGGATGCGGGCCGCCAGTTCGCCCGGCGAGCAGGGCTTGGACACATAGTCGTCGGCGCCCAGGTTCAGCCCGGCGATGCGATCGATGTCGTCTCCCCGCGCCGTCAGCATCAGTACAGGCACGTCGCTCACCTGACGGATCTTGCGCAACACCTCAATGCCGTTCATCCGCGGCATCATGATATCGAGCACGATCAGGTCGGTCGAGGCTGACATGGCCTCGGCAACGCCGACGCGACCATCCGCCGTTGTTTCGACGACGAAGCCTTCCTTGGTCAGATATTCACCCAAAAGGTTGGTCAGCTCAGTGTCGTCATCAATCAAAAGTACCTTGGCCATGCCCTGCTTCCGCCCCTTCAATGACTTCAGCTTTACGACCTCCAATCCAAGAAGACAGCAGTTTTACCCAACTTAACACGGTCTTGACCGACATTAACACGGCGATCCCTATAGTGCGGCCTTCAGTTCAAGGCGGCCCGTGATCATGCGCAGCACTCTTTCCTCTTTGCTATCGGCCATGGCCGCAGCAGCCACGCTGACCGGCTGCACGAGCCTCGGCGACCTCAGGCCGGCGGCGCCGACCGTCGCATCGTCCTGGCATGCGACCGTACCGCATGGTGGACGCTCAAGCGATCTCCTGGCCTGGTGGGCAAGTTTCAAGGATCCGACGCTTGAGGCATTGTTGCGCCTGGCAGAGCGTGAAAACCCGACCGTCGAGGAGGCCGTCGCCAATATCGACAAGGCGCGCGCGACGCTCGACAGCACCCGCTCAGGGCTGTTCCCGTCGCTCGACGGCTCTGCCTCGGCGGGCCGCGAAGGCAACAAGGGCGACGATGGCAACCGGCTGGCGGCGGGTACGACAAAATCCGGCGGACTGGACGCCGCCTGGGAACTCGATCTGTTCGGCAAGACAAAGCAGCAGGCACGCGCCGCCTCATCGCGGGTCGATGGTAAGGTCTGGTCCTGGCACGACGCCCGTGTTTCGGTCGCCGCCGAAGTGGGTGACGACTATGTCCAGTATCGTGCCTGCCGCGAGCTGGAGCGCCTTTACCGGGATGAACTTGCATCGCAGAGGGAAACCGTGCGCGCAACGGAACGATCGGCCGGGTCCGGATTGACATCTACCGGCGATCTGGCGCTGACGCGCGCCAGTGCCGCGGCTTCCTCGTCAAGCCTGACGGCACAGCGCGGCGAATGCGAGATCCTGGTCAAATCACTCACCCAGCTGACGGGCGGCGATGAGCAGGCGGTCCGCCGCTTGCTCGATCAGGGCAAGCGGCAAATTCCGCAGCCCTCTGCGCTGCGGATCACCTCTGTGCCCGCAGAGATGCTGAGACAAAGACCCGATGTCAACGCACTGGAGGCCGAAGTCGTCGCGACGATCTCCGACGTCGGCGCGGCAAAGGCCGACCTTTACCCCAGCCTCAGCCTCAGCGGTTCGATTTCCATCAGCCAATCCACTGTGACCGGCCGTTCGGTCCCGTGGTCCTTCGGCCCGGCGCTGTCGGTGCCGCTGCTCGATGGCGGCTCGCGACGGGCAGCGGTGCGCAGCTCTGTCGCGGATTACGATATCGCGGTTGCAAGCTACAAGTCCGGCGTGCTGAGCGCCGTTGCCGAAGTCGAAACGGCGCTCGTGCGTGTCGATACCGCGCTTCGGCGGATCGCCGACGCCCGCAGTGCTGCCGACAACTATCAGAGCTATTTCCGCGCCGTCGACCAGAACTGGGCGTCGGGCGGCGTCAGCATTCTCGACCGCGAAGAAGCCCGTCGATCGGCGCAATCGGCGGCGATCACCCTTATCGAAATCAGGCGCGACGCAGTCCAGTACTGGATCGCCCTCTACAAGGCGCTCGGAGGCGGCTGGTCTGCCCCGGTCGTCAGCCTTGCCTCTGCACAGGGAACGAAATGATGCGAACAGGTTCATGCTTCTTGCCCGCGATGGCGCTCGCTTTCGCCGTCTGGCTCCCCTTTGCACACGATGCCCGAACCCAGGACACCACCCGGACGACGGCCGGTGCCGCCGCACTCACCGTCAGGGTGAACAAGCCGGAGACCCTGCAGTGGCCGGTGCTGATCCCGGCAAGCGGCAGGCTCGCCGCCTGGCACGAGGCGGTGATTTCTGCCGAAGTCGGTGGATTGCGCATCATCGCCGTCAATGCCGATGTTGGAACGGCGGTGAAGAAGGGGGATCTCCTGGTGCAATTTGATGCCGAAACCGCGCAGGCGGAACTCGAGCAACAGCAGGCAAGCGTCGAGCAGGCCAAGGCGGATCTCGATCAAGCGGGCGCCAATGCCGACCGCGCCCGCGGGCTGACCGGTTCCGGTGCCATTTCCAACCAGCAGACGACGGAATATCTGATCACCGAGCGCAAGTCCAAGGCGGCACTGGCATCGTCGCAAGCTGCACTGGTGTCAGCGCAGCTTACCCTCGATCGTACCAAGGTCTACGCGATCGACGATGGCGTGATCTCCGAACGTTCGGCGTCGCTGGGCAAGGTGGTGAGCGCCGGCGACGAACTGTTCAAGCTGATCCGTCAGAACCGGATCGAGTGGCAGGCGGAACTGCCGGTCAAGCGGCTTGCCGATGTCAAGGAAGGCACGAAAGCCGTCATCCCGACGCCGCTCGGTGACGTGCGCGGTGAGGTGAGGTTGGTGTCGCCCACGACGTCGACCAGCAACGGGCGGGTGACTGTGTATGTGGCGCTGCAGCCGGCGAAAGGGATGCCGGAACCCAAGACCGGCATTCTTGTGAGCGGCAATTTTACCTTCGACTCCACCGATGCTCTGACGGTTCCAGCCACGGCTGTCACCCTGAGGGACGGGTTTTCCTACGTATTCGTCCTACACGCGACCGATCAGCCAACCGTGACACGCAAGCGGGTCGAAACGGGGCGGCGGCAAGACGACAGGGTCGAGATCGTCTCGGGAATCGAAAAGACCGACGATGTCGTGATGTCCGGCGGCGCGTTTCTGGCGGACGGGTCCGTCGTTCGGGTGGTCGATGCCGTTGCAGCGGCCGAAACGGAGGCAAGGAAGTGAACTTTTCCTCCTGGTCCATCCGCAATCCCGTTCCGCCGATCCTGCTGTTCATCCTGATGACCGCCTGCGGCCTGTGGGCGTTCAACCGTCTCGACATCCAGAACTTTCCCGACATGGATCTTCCGACCATCGAGATCAGTGCGTCGCTTGACGGGGCAGCCGCCTCGCAGCTCGAGACGGAGGTCGCACGCAAGATCGAGGACAAGCTGACCGGCCTCACGCGGCTCGATTCCGTAACCACGACGATCACCGATGGTTCCGTGAGCATTTCCGTCGCGTTCCAAGTCGGAAAGGATACGCAGGAAGCACTCGACGAGGTAAAGAGCGCCGTCGACCAGGCGCAGGACGACCTGCCGGAAGAGATGAACGCACCGACCGTTTCGAAGCAGTCGTTGAACTCTTCGCCGCTGATCACCTATGTGGTGCGATCCGACAGGCTGGACGAGGCCGAACTGTCCTGGTTCATTGACAATGACCTGTCCCGGGCCCTGATGGCGGTGGACGGCGTCGGCGAAGTCGGGCGCCTGGGCGGCGTCGACCGGGAAGTTCGGGTCGAGCTGAACGCAAATCTCCTCGACGGCCTCGGATTGACCGCAAACGACATCAACGATCAGCTCGAGGCGGTGCAGTCCGATCTGTCGGGCGGCAAGGGGCGCATTGGCGGTGAAAGCCAGTCCGTCCGGACGCGGGCTGCCGCCAACAGCGCAGAGCAGGTCGCCGCAACGCCGATCCCGCTTCCGGCCGGAAGCTGGGTCCGGCTGGACGAACTCGGCACGGTGACCGATTCGCACAGCGACCTGAGCTCGCTTGCCTATATCAACGGCAAGCCGGTGATCGCCGCGCAGATCAAGCGCTCCAAGGGCTACTCGGACGTCGCCGTCACCGACGAGGTCCGCGCGGCGATGAAGACATTCGCCGCGGACAATCCGCAAGTGACGATCGAGGAAGCCTACAATACGATCGTCCCGATCGAGCAGAACTATGAATCCTCGATGCACATGATCTACGAGGGGGCGTTGATTGCGATCTTCGTCGTCTGGCTGTTTCTGCGCGACTGGCGGGCGACGCTCCTGGCCGCCGTAGCCTTGCCGCTGTCGATCATCCCGACCTTTCTCGTGATGTATCTGCTCGACTACACATTGAACACCATCACGCTGCTGGCGCTGTCGCTGGTGGTCGGGATCCTCGTCGACGACGCAATTGTCGAGATCGAGAATATCGAGCGCCACCTCACCATGGGCAAGGCTCCCTTCGAGGCGGCGATGGAAGCCGCTGACGAAATCGGCCTGGCGGTTATTGCGACGACGTTCACGCTCGTCGCCGTGTTCCTGCCGACTGCATTCATGGGCGGCATTCCCGGCATCATCTTCAAGCAGTTCGGCATCACCGCCTCGGTCGCCGTCCTTGCCTCGCTTCTGGTTGCACGCCTCGTGACGCCGATGATGGCGGCCTACATGATGAAGGCGAGCGGCAAGCCGCACAAAGACGACGGTTGGCTGATGCGGTCCTACATGTGGGCGGTCAAGGGTGCGCTTCGCCGCCGCTGGATTCCGGTGCTGGGGACCATTGGGTTCCTGGCGTTCACCGTCCTGCTTCTCAGCCATCTGTCGACCGGGTTCTTTCCAGCCTCCGATGACGGGCAGACCCAGGTTACGGTGACAACGCCCCCGAGCTCGACCATCGAAGCGACGGACGAAGCGGCGCAAAAGGCAGCCGCCATCGTTGCCGGCGTGGACCATGTCACTTCGGTTTTCCAGGCAACGGGCACCGCCTCCACCGCCGGCATCAACAGCACGTCGAGTACCAGCACCAACAGCGCCACGCTCGTCGTCAACCTGACGCCGATCGACGATCGCAATGTCAAGCAGTCGCAGATTGAGGCGGATTTGCGTCAGGCGCTGGAACGCCTGCCCGGTGTCCGGATTGAGATCGGATCCGGCGGCAATGGGACGCAGCTGACGCTGACGCTGGCCAGCGACGATTCGGAGCTTCTGGGGAAGGCAGCTGCCAGCCTTGAATCCGACCTTCGCACGCTGCCGGGCATCGGCAACGTGACCTCGTCGGCGGCCACGCAATCGCCGGAGATCACCATCAGGCCGGATCTCGCAGAGGCTGCATCTTTGGGGGTGACGTCCAAGGCTATCGCCGAGGCGATCCGGGTCGCCACCGCTGGCGCTTATGATGCAGCCCTGTCGAAGCTCAACCTGCCGGAACGCCAGGTCCCGATCCGCGTCATGCTCGATACGGCAAGCCGGCAGTCGCTCGATGCGATTTCGCTCATCCCTGTAGAGGGCAAGGACGGCAAAGTTGCCCTCGGCGCCATTGCCGACATATCGCTCGGCTCCAGCCCCACGCAGATCGACCGGCTCGACCGGTCGCGCAACGTCTCGATCACGGTCGAGCTGAACGGCAGGAGTTTGTCGGAGGTGACGTCCGAGGCGGCACAACTGCCCGGTTACAAGAACCTGCCCCAGGGCGTGAAGTTTGTCGAACAGGGTGAGTTGAAGCGCCAGAGCGAGCTGTTCAGCAGTTTCGGGACAGCGATGGCGATCGGCATCTTCTGCATCTACGCGGTGCTGGTCCTGCTCTTCCACGACTTCCTGCAGCCGGTGACGATCCTGATGGCGCTGCCGTTGGCGCTTGGCGGAGCGATGCTGCCCCTGGTGCTGACGGGCACCAGCTTTTCCATGCCGGCCGTAATCGGTCTGCTGCTTTTGATGGGGATCGTCTCGAAAAACTCGATCCTGCTCGTGGAGTATGCCATTGAGGCGCGCCGCGCCGGCATGTCCCGCTATGACGCTTTGGTGGATGCCTGCCACAAGCGCGCACGGCCGATCGTCATGACAACCATCGCCATGGCCGGCGGCATGCTGCCGGCAGCCCTCAGCCTTGTGTCTGGCGATTCCAGCTTTCGCCAGCCCATGGGGATCGTCGTCATCGGCGGCCTGATCACCTCAACCTTCCTCAGCCTGCTGATCATCCCGGTCGTCTTCACCTTCCTGGATGACCTGCTGGTCTGGATCACCGGGTCTCGACGGCGCAAGCAGCCGATAACCCCGCCGACCGGAGAGGTCGCGACCCAGTCGTCACCAGAGGTGTAAATAACTGCAAACGAACGCAAAATTCGGGTTTTGGCCGGAACAGGAGGGCGATAGGGGCATCGTCTTGCAACGATCTCGGGAGTTCATCATGAAAAATATAGCTTACCTATCCGTCGCAATGATCGGCGCCATCATTCTTGGCGGCATCTCGACGGCGAATGCCCAGACCAGCAGCAGGACGGACCGGCCGACGAAGCCCGTAGCCCAGCTTGACAAGAAGAAGGATGCCGGACGGCACATGCTCAACGGCCATTTGGGCATGAAGGATCGCCGCAAAGGTTACAGACGGCACAGCGACGGTTACTGGTATCCGTCCGCTGCCTTCGCGGACAAGCCTTTGCGAGAGAAACCAACCTCGTGACAACTGAGCACTATCAGAGCCGAAAGGGCCTTAAAGATCTCCGATCGTTGGTTCCTATCCTCTCAAGGCGATGCATCATCTCTGTCTATTTCTGCTCACAGATGCGTCGGTTGACGCACTCGGTGTGCGCACCGTCACTCTGGTGAACCGACCCGGGTGTGCCGGAGGCTCCCACTTCCTAGAAAGTGGAGCCACGCGCGACAAGGTCGCGATCCCACAGACCTAACTCAACGAACCGCCAGTGACCGATCAGGCGGCAGTTCGGGTCGTCGATGATACTTGGCCGGAAGCTGAGGGGTGAAACTCGATTGCCGATCTTACGGTATCGATAGCTCCAGAGAGCTATCTTCCATCAAAACCGTCTTCTTTCCATAGCCATTGCGGCTGTTGCCACTGGAGCCTTCGCTTGAGAGAAGGCGGCCCGGATCAGGATTGACCCGGGCGCCTGTTGAGGCGGTTAGAAATCGAACGTGTCGACATTATCCTTGGTGAAGACTGCCGGGCTGCCGAGCAGGATCTGGCTGCCATTGATGATCTGCAGCTCGCCGAGACGGCCAGCCTTGAACGTCTTGTCACCTGGCTTCAGCGTGCCATCGGCTGAGGCGCGCAGGGCCTGCATCGCAGCATAGCCGAGATCGACAGTGCTCCACAGGATGGCAGATTTGACGCAGCCGTCCTTGATGTAGGGCTTCATCGGGTTCGGTGTTGCAAGGCCAACGACCGAGACCTTGCCGCACTGGCCGGCCTGGGTCACAGCGTCCGCGGCGGCGGGCGTCGCGACGCTGGTCATGCCGATGATGCCCTTCATGTCCGACCCGTATTTGTTGATCAGCGTATTGGCCTGATTGAAGGAGAGAATGTTGTCCTCCTGGGCCTCGACTGTCTCCAGCCACGTCATCTTCGGGTAGCATTTCGCCTGATAGGCGGACATTTCCGCAATCCAGCGCGCCTGGTTGGGCGTTGTGAAGGTGGAGGTGACGATAGCAAAGGAACCGTCCTCACCGATCTCCTTGGCGAGCGTATCGATGAGAGACTTCGCCACGCCATTTGGCGTTGCCGGATTGACGAACCACTGGCGCGCGTCGGGCTCAGCATCCGCATCGTAGCCCACGACATTGATGCCGGCGGCGAGCGCCTTCTTCAGCACCGGTGCGATGGCCACCGGATCGTTGGCGGAAAACAGAATGCCATCGACGCCTGAGGTGATGTAATTGTCGATCAGGGTGATCTGGTCATCGATATTGGCCTTGGTGGAGCCGTCGGTTTTTGCATCGACAGTGCCCAGTTCCTTGGCGGCTTCCTTGACGCCCTGGGATGTCGAGTTGAAATAGCCGATGCCGACCAGTTTCGGCACGTCCACCACCTTGATGGTCTTGCCCTTGCGCTCCGGTGCCTTTGCAGGCGTGCCCCCATTATAGGCAACGGGCGCTGCAGCAGCCGGTGCGCCATCGCAGGCCAGCGGACTGGTGGGCTGGTCGTCCGCTCCGGTCCAGACCGGGGCAGCGTGCGATGTGCCGGCCGACAGTGCGAGAGCCAGCAGGGTGGTCATCATTGATCTGCGCATAGGTTCCTCCTCCATTATTGCGAGATGCTTGATTGAATTCAGGCCCGGCGTTTGTTGAACGCCGTGGTCATGAGAATGGCGCCGATCAGCATGAGGCCGATCAGCACGGCCGTGCCTTCCGCTTTGATGCCGGCCAGCGAAAGCCCGTTCTTCAGGCTCTGGATCACAACCAGGCCGATCAGCGTGCCGATGACGCTGCCGCGTCCGCCATAGATCGAGGTTCCGCCCAGCACGACGGCGGTGATGGCGTCGAGTTCCAACCCGGTCCCCATGTCGGAGCGGGTGGTCGACACGCGCGACACGAAGATCACTCCGGCAAGTGCCGCCGCAAAACCGGATGCGGTATAGACGGCAATCTTGGTGCGGTTGACCGGCAGGCCGGAAAAGAAGGCAGCAACTTCATTGGCGCCAATGGCATAGATGCTGCGACCGATGCGCGTGGCAGCGAGAAGAACGCTGGCAAGGATGGCAAAGGCAATCAGGATCCAGAGCTGGGTCGGAACGCCGAGAATGTTGCCTTGGCCCAACACATAGAACCAGTCCGGATAGCCGCGCACCGAGCGCGCCTGGCTGATGCCTTCCGCAAGGCCGCGGTAGAGTGCAAGCGTGGCCAATGTCGCAATCAGCGGCGGCACGCCGAAGCGGGTGATGACGAAGCCGTTGACGAAACCGCAGAAGGTGCCGACCGCAATGGCAAGACCGGCAGCGGCCATGAGGGGCAGGCCGAGATTCTGCCAGAACACCCCGGTCAGAATGGCCGTGAGCCCGAGGATCGATCCGACGGAGAGATCGATGCCGCCGGTGATGATGACGAAGGTCATGATGATGGCGACGAGCCCGACTTCCGTCATCAGGCGCCCCTGATTGAGCAGGTTTGCGCCGGTGAAGAACTGGGCGGACTGGAAAGCCAAAGCCACAAGCAGCACAACGGCCACGAGAGCGAGAATGGTTTCGTGCCGGAGCAGCGTACGCAGGGACATGGATGCCTCCTTACTTTTTCGGGCGGCGGCGGATCATGTCCGCAAGCACGGTGATGAGGATCAGCCCGCCGATCACGGCTCTCAGCCAATAGGCGGAGACATTCACGAAGATCAGCGCCGAACCGATGGCTGCAAACAGGATGGCGGCCAGAGTGGAGCCTATGACGGTGCCCGATCCGCCGAGGATGGAGACACCCCCGATGACGGCGGCGGTTATCACCGTCAGTTCCAGATTCGGCGGCACGGTGGACTGGATGACCTGCAATTGCGTGGCAAACAGGATGGTGGCGATGCCGGCAATGGCGCCATGGATGACAAAGACCGCCAGCACGCGCCGCTCACTGGAGATGCCAGTGGCTTTCGCGGCTTCCGGATTGCCACCGACAGCATAGAGCGAGCGACCGAAGGGGAAGTTGCGCATCCACCAGGCGGCGAGCAGCGTCAAGACCACCATGGCGATGATCGGGAAGGGCAGGCCAAAGGGCTTCCACTGCGCGATCATGAACGCCTTCGGCAGGCCGGAAATCCAGGTGCCGCCGGTGATGGAGATCAAGCCGCCCCGCAGGATGGACATCATGCCGAGCGTCACGACGATGGAGGGAATGCGTGCAAAGGCGACCAGCCAGCCGACGATGAAATTGACGGCCATGCCAAGGAGGATCGGTGCTCCCCAGGCCACCCAGACCGGATAGCCGGATACGGCCAATGTGCCGGAAATGGTTGCCAGCACGCCGATCAGCGCGCCCACCGAGACATCGATATGGCCGGTGATGATGACCATGGACATGCCGATGGCAGCAACAGCGATATAGGCATTTCCGGAAAAGATGGTGGTGAGGTTCGAGGTGCTGAGGAAGCGTGGATTGTAGAGCCCGACGGCCACGAAGAGCAGCAGTATGGCGGCAATAATCACGCATTCCTGCCCATAATCGGTCATCAGCCGTGCGATGAAGGGGCGGGAATTTTGTGGCTTACGGGTAGACAACGTGGAAGCCTGGGATAGGACAGCCATTACGCAGCCTCCTTCGATTTTGCCTGCGCGGTCATGGCCCCACCCACCGTTTCAGGCGTGGCATCTGCCCGGTCGATCATGCCGGTGACCTGGCCATTGTTCATCACCAGAATGCGGTCGCTCATGCCGATCACCTCCGGCAATTCGCTGGAGATCATGATGATGGCAAGGCCCTTGGCGGCCAGATCGCTCATCATCGCATGGATTTCGGCCTTGGCCCCGACATCGACGCCGCGCGTCGGCTCGTCGAGGATCAGGATATCGGGCCGGGTTTCCAGCCATTTGGCGATGACCACCTTCTGCTGATTACCACCTGACAATTCCCCGACAGGTTGGTGAATGCCGGCTCTGGCGCGAACCCCCAGCCGTTTCACGGCCTCCACAGCGCGGCGCGCTTCCTCGGCAAAATTGAGGAAAAGGCCGGGCGCAATGCGATCCAAAGCCGCCATCGAGAGGTTTTCGTTAATGCTCATGGATTTTACGAGGCCCTGAAGGCCACGATCTTCCGGCACATAGGCAAGGCCGAGGTCGCGGGCCTGCCGCGGCGTGCGAATGGAAACCGGCTTGCCCTTCACCCGGATTTCACCGGACGTGGCGGGCGTGATGCCGAACAGCGTCAGTGCCAGTTCCGTGCGGCCCGAACCGACAAGACCGGCAATGCCCAGAACCTCGCCGCGCCTCAGCGTGAAGGAAATGTTTTGTACCAGACGGCCGTGATTGAGCTTGGACACGTCCAGCACCGGCTCGCCAATCTTGGCTTCACCCTTGGGGAAAAGCTGCTCGATGGAGCGGCCCACCATCATGGAGACAAGCGTCGCCTCATCGGCCTCGGTAATGTCGCGCGTGTCGATCATCATGCCGTCGCGCAGCACCGAAACGCGGTCCGCCAGTGCAAAGATCTCCGGCATGCGGTGGCTGACATAGATGATGCCGACGCCGCGCGCTTTGAGGCTGCGCACGACCTCCATCAGCCGGGTGACGTCCTTTTCGGTGAGCGAGGCCGTCGGCTCGTCCATGATCAGAATGCGGGCCTTGTGCGAGAGCGCCTTGGCGATTTCAACGCGCTGGCGCTGCGCCACCGAAAGCGTGGCGATGCGGGTATCGACATGAAGATCATGACAGTCGAGACTGTCCAGCAGCTCACGCGCCTTGGCCCGGGCCGCGGTCCAGTCGATGCGCCCCATGGCTTTTTGCGGATAGTGACCGAGGAAGATGTTTTCGGCGACCGTCAGCTCTGGAAACAGCAGAAGCTCCTGATAAACGGTTGCGATGCCCGAGGCATTGGCATCCTTGGCGGTGGCAAAGCGCATCGGCTGGCCTTCGATCTCCATCACACCGCCGTCTGCCTGATAAAGACCGGAGAGGATCTTGATCATCGTCGATTTACCCGCGCCGTTTTCGCCGAGGAGCGCATGGATTTCGCCCGGCCGCACATCGAAGGACACGTCCTTCAGCACCTTCACCGGGCCGAAGGATTTGGAAATCCCGGCAAGCCGCACATACGGCTCGAGCGCTCTCTGTTGCTCAAAATTCGATGCCAATTCATTCCTCCTCACAGAATGCCGATCTCACGCCCGACAGCGTTCAGACGCCGTAGAAAAGCGCCGCGTTCTTTTCAAAAATACCGTGCAGGTCCTCCGGTCCGAAATGGCTTGAGAGGAGAGTGCGCGCGAGATTGGCAACTTCCGCATAGCTGGCAGCCAGCGTGCAGACCGGCCAGTCACTGCCGAACATCAGCCGGTCGGGGCCGAAACAGCGGACGACGTGATCGACGTAAGGTCGGAAATCCTCAAGCTGCCAACTGGCGCTTGCCTCCGTCACCATGCCGGACACCTTGCAGGACACGTTCGCAAAAGCTGCGATCTCTTCCATATGCCCCCGCCATGGATCGAGCGTGCCCGTTGCAATCTCCGGCTTGGAGATATGGTCCACCACGGCCTTGAGGCCCGGCACGGTCTTCAGCGCCGCAACCACATGCGGCAGGTGGCGGGTGAAGGTGAGGATATCGAAGGTGAGGCCGCTGTCGGCCACGGCCTTCAGGCTGTCGAGCACCTTCGGGCGCAGGATATAGGCGTCGTCGTCAAGACCTTGCAGCATCGGGCGAAGGCCAACGAATTTCGGGTTCTGCCTGTAACGTGCGAGACGCGCGGCAAAATCCTCTGCCTCCATATCGATCCAGCCGACGACGCCCGCCACGAAATCCGTTTCTCTGGCGATCTCCAGCAGGAAATCGGTTTCCGCTTCGGTTTCCGCGGCCTGCACAAGAATGGTGCGGGTGATCCCCGCCCGGCGCATCTCGCGGGTCAGATCCCCGGGCAGAAAATCCCTGTAGATGGACCCGAGTTCCGGTGTCAGCCAGCCATAATCGCTGCGCTCCACCTTCCAGAAATGTTGATGACTATCGAGCATGGCGGTCTCCTCCCCCATCGCGGCCGGCTTAGCGCACGACACCCTTTTTGAGGATGATGTTGCCGTAGAGCCGCCGTTCCCCGGTGGAGACCACGGCAAAAGCGGTCTTGGAGCGGTCATAGAAGGCGAAGCGATCGATGGCCTCCAGAGGTATGCCGCGCTTTTCCTCTCTTTCGATAATCGTCTCGAATTCTGCATAGATGACCGGGCGCTCGCCCGGTGCATCCATAACGGCGGCAGGATGATCGACGAAATCATCGAGCGGCAGCAGGGAGAGGACAGCGGTGAGCACGGCGCAGGCGTCGATGCCCGGCATCTGGATCAGCCGTTCCGCCACCTTGACCGCCGGGAAATTGGCATCCGAGATGACGATTTCGTCGCCATGGCCCATATCAGCCAGGATGGCGAGCAGTTCGCCGGTCAGAAGCGGGTCGAGGGTCTTCAGCATCATGTTTCTCCGAGTTCGAAATCAGCGGTTGATCAGGGCCTGATCCTTGAGCGTTGCCCAAAGGTCTTCAGGGATCTCCTGCTCGAACCAGGCAATGTTGGTGGCGATCTGCTCAGCCGTCTTGGCGCCGATGACGACGCAGGTGGCCGCCGGATGACGCAGCGGGAACTGGATGGCGGCTGCGGGAAGCGGCACGTTGAAACTGTCGCAGACGGCACGCAGCTTTTCGGCCCGTTCGATCATCTCGGCAGGCGCATCGGCATAATTGAACTTCCGCCGTCCGGAGGTGGAGGCGAGAATGCCGGAATTGAACACGCCTGCGACGACCAGCGCCATGCCACGCTTTTGCGCGAGCGGCAGAAATTCCTCTTCGGCATCCTGATCGAGCAGCGTGTAGCGGCCAGCCAGCATGGAGCAGTCGAGATCGGCTTCTTCCAGCGCGTCGCGGATGATCTGCCATTCGTTGACGCCGAGCCCGAAGCCTTTGATGTCGCCCGCCGCCCGCAGTTCGGTCAGCGCCCTGAAGCCGCCGCCCTTGGTCAGCGCATGCCAGTGATGCTCATGCAGATCCGCATGGGTGACGCGGCCGATATCATGCACATAGAGAAGGTCGGGACTGGGGAAACCGAGGCGCTGCTGACTGTCGTCGAAGCTGCGCATCACGCCGTCATATGTGTAATCGAACACCTCGCGGAAATCCAAGCCGTTCCACCAGCCTGGATCGAGCGGGTTCTTCGGCGGTGCGGGCGGCAGCTTGCGGCCGGCCCGTTCGGTGGTCATCAAGCGCCCAACCTTTGTTGAGATGACCCAGTCACGGGCTTCCGGTGTCTTCTCCCGCAGCAATTCACCGACGAGATGTTCGGAGCGGGTGTTGCCATACATGGGCGCGGTATCGAAATAACGGATGCCGGAATTCCAGGCATGGTTTAGCATGGCCATGGCGTCTTGCTTGGACACCGAGGCGTAGAGACCGCCCAGAGGGGCGCTGCCAATGCCAAGGGCGCTAACGCTGATACCGGTTTTGCCAACGGGGCGTTTGTCAGTCGCTTTCATGCTCGTTCCTCATAAATTTCAAATGTGTGCGCGGGTTTTGCGGCGAGCCCAGACAACGACAGCGACGCCGCAAAGCAGCAGCACACCGCGCACGATCTGGCGCTGCGCGTCCGTCCAGCCAAGCAGGGCAGCCCCACTGAGGAGGGCCGCGAGCAGCAGAACGGCGGTAACGGTGCCGATGACATTGGGTTTGCCGAATTTCAGCGCCATGCCGCCCAGCAGCACGGCCGTCAGCCCGTCGATGAAATAGGATGTGCCGATATAGGGCTGGCCAGAGGAGAGATCCGCCGTCAAAAGAATGCCTGCCAGTGCGGAGACGACACCGGAGAGACCATAGAGAATGAGCAGCAGCCGGTTTGCCGGAACGCCCGCCTCGATGACCGCCGCACGGTTCTGCTCCAAGGCATAGAGATAGTGGCCGAAGGTCAGTCGCTCCTGTACGAACCAGGCTAGCCCATAAAGAAAGGCAACGATCACCGTCAGCAGCGGCAGCACACCGAGATTGATGTGCAGCAGCGAACCGACAAAGCCGGTGGAGGACAGGGAGATCGAGGTGCCAAGACCGATGGCGGCCGCAATCGATCCCGCCAGTCCACCGGTGGCAATGGTGATGACGAGCGCCGGCAAGCGGAAGATTGCGACGAGCACGCCATTGGCAAGGCCGAAGACGACGCCGACCAGCAACCCCGCCAGACAGGCGACGGCCCAGCCGTTTCCGGAGACGACAAGCCCCGCCACGACCATATTGGCAAGCGCTGCGACGGACATGAAGCTCACATCGATTTCGCCTGCCGCAATGATCCAGGTCAGGCCAAGGAACATCAGCGCCGCAATGCTGGTCGAACGCAGCATGTCATTGATATTCCCTGCACTGATAAAACTCGGTCTCAGCCACGCAAAGAGCAGCATCACGAGCACCAAGAGGAGAAAGAGACCGTAGCGCAGGAAGAAGCCGTTCACATCAGGACCTCGCTTTGCCGCTGCGCGCTCTGCCGTGGTCATGGTCATATCCGTCATGTTGGTTACCCCTTCGCTCAGCGTGCCGGTTGGCGGCTGAACAGTCCGCCCAGCAGCGTGGTGAGTTTCGGGTCGAAAATGCCGATGGCGGCGATCAGAACGGTGCTGACGATGGCGTCGCTGTAATAATAAGGAATCGCCAGCAGCGTGAAGCCGTTCAGCATGGCCGACATCAGCAGCGTTCCGCCAAGAGTTGCCGGAATGGAGGGTGCGCCGAAGAGAGCTGCCCCCAGATAGACGGCGGCAAAGGCCGGCATCATCAACTGGTTGCCGGCTGTGACGTTGGCTGCGCCGGAAGATGCAACCAGCAGCGTGATGGCGAGACAGGCAAGCGCACCGCAAAGACCGAAGGCCGTGAGCACATAGGCCCTGACGCGAATGCCGGAGAAGGCCGCCGAACGTCGGTTTTCACCCGTTGCATAGAAGGCGCGGCCAAAGCGGGTGCAATGCAGAACGATGAAGGCGACGATGGCGGCAGCCAGGAGAATGACCACCGGCATGTCGAGCGACAGGAATCTGGAATCGTTCAGGTCGAGAATGCCCGACATGAAGAAGTTTTCCGAAATGGATGTGCCGTTGCTGTAGAAATAGGAAAGGCCAACCGCAACCCCGCCGGTGGCGATGGTGGTGACAATATCGGGCAGGCGCAGATAGGAAATGACGTTACCATTGATCAGACCAGCCACAAGCCCGATAGCGATGCCGCCTGCCACGCTCTGCATCAGCGTAAAATCATTGGCAAGCATCCAGCCAAGCGTCATCGCCCCCAGCGATGCCACGCCGGGGAAGGAGAGGTCGAAGTGACGAACGACGATGACGAAGGTCAGGCCGATTGCCGTCAGCCCGTTCACCGACATATGGCGCAAGAGGGCATGCAGATTGTTTTCGCTGAGATAGGCGGGGGCGAAAGACTGGAATACCGTTGCAATCAGGCCGAGAAGCACCAGGAATGCTGTCAGCCGCAGCGCAAGCGGAGAGGATTTGAGGGCCGTCATGCGCGTGCTCCCATGATGCCAGCAGTTAGAAGTTGGTCGCGGCTCGGTCTTTGATCCGGCACGAAAACGGGGCGGCCCCGGTAGAGAGCGATCATCCGGTCGGCGACACCGTGCACCTCATCGCAATCAGACGAGATGACCAGCACGCCGGCATGGGCGGAAAGCTCCCGCATCAGCGCATAGAGCGTGGCGCGCGCGCCGATATCAACGCCGACGGTGGGTTCCACGAAGATGTAGATATCGGCATCGCGGTAAAGGCCCTTGGCGATGACGATCTTTTGCTGATTGCCGCCGGAGAAGGCGCTGACAGGCCGGTCCAGCGTCATCGGATGCAGCGCCACGCGCTTTGCAAGCCCTGCCGAAGCCTTTCGATTTGAACCGAAGCGTAACAACCCGCCGAGAATGGAGGCCTTGCCGAGATGCGCCAGCGTCATGTTGAAAATGACGTCGCGCGACAGGGTCAGCCCTTCTGTGCGGCGGTCGCCGGGAACGAGGAAAATGCCCCGGCGCAAGGCATCATGCGGGTCCTTCAGCGTAACCTGCTTGCCCTTCACCGTAAGGGTGCCTGCATCGGGGCGGATGACGCCGAAGAGCGCCTTGGACAACTCGTCCGCGCCGGAGCCGACCAGCCCGAAAATACCGAGAATTTCTCCGCGCCGCAGGGTGAAGCTTACGTCCGAAAACAGGCCGTGCCGCGAGAGGCCACGCACGTCCAGAAGTGCTTCTCCTGCGGCGCTCTTCGCCTTGGGAGGGAATATGTCGCCGGGTTTTTCGTCCAGCATCAGTTCGGGGATCGATATGTTGGACGTTCTTGCCTCATGACAGGTCAGCGTGGCGACGCGCCTGCCCGCCCGAAAGACCGTGAAGCGGTCGCTGATCTCGAAGACCTCTTCCAGGCGGTGGGTGATGTAGATGATGGCGATGCCTGCCGCCTTCAGCTGCCGCATCAGGTGGAAGAGCGATGTCTTTTCCCGCTCGGTCAGCGTCGACGTCGGCTCGTCGAGGATCAGGATGCGAATGTGTTCACGGCTCAGCGCATGCAGGATGGCAACGATTTCCCGGTCCACCGCCGGCATTTCGCCGACGCGGACTTCAAGATCGATCTCGATGGGAAAACGCTTCAGCAATTGCTCGGCCTGAAGCTTCAGGGCCCTGCGGTCCACCCTGCGTCCGAGCCCGGGCTGCGGTGCCTCCTGACCGAGAAAGATGTTCTCGATGCCGGTGAAATCATCCACCAGTTCCGGGTGCTGCTGGACGGACGCAATGCCGCAGGCGATGGCAGCAGCAGGCGTGCCGATCTCGACACTCTCGCCGGCAATCGCGATCTCCCCTGCATCCTTGGTGTAGACGCCGGAGAGGATCTTGATCAGCGTCGATTTGCCCGCGCCATTGATGCCGAGAAGGGCATGGATTTCGCCGGCTTCCAGAGAAAAATCCGCGTTGTCCAGGGCCTTGACGACGCCGAACTGCTTTTCAATGCCCTTCATGTCGAGAATGGCTGCCATATCCAGCACCAAGCCTTTCCACCTGCATTGGGAAACGGCAGGCCGCGCACGGCCTGCCACACGTCAGTTCAAAGCGCGCGAGCCCAGCCGAGTTTGATCGCTTCGCCTGGCTGGTCGTAGGTGTCTGGCAGTTCCTTGAGGTCCTTCAGGCTGTCCTGCGTCACCGCGTAGGATGGCGTGATGACAAAGCGCGGAGCCTTGCGGCCTGCAACGACCTCATGGGCATAGAAAGCGTTCATGTAGGCCATTTCGTAGAAGCTCTGGGCCATGGTCATGGCAAAGGGCGAACCCGCCTTGATGTACTCAAAGGACTGGCGGCCACCATCAATGCCGGTGATGAACACCTTTTTGCCGGACGCGCGGATGGCCAGCGTGCCTTCCGAGGCCGCTCCATCCCAAGCGCACCAGATGGCGTTCAAATCAGGATTGGCCGTGAGGATATTATCCACCACCTGGCGCGGTGTCGTCGTGCCGCCCAGCGCGAAGGCGATCTCGGACACGATCTTGATATCCGGGAAGCGGTTGAACACAGATTTTGCGCCGAGCGTGCGCTGATCCCAGGATTCGTTGGAGGGGAGGCTGACCAGCGCCACCTGACCCTTACCGTTCAGGCGCTTGGCGATGTATTCGGCGCCCGCTGCACCAAGGCCGAAATTGTTCGACATCGCCGTGGAGGTGACGGTGGTGTTCGGCACATAGCTGTCGCCGCAGAAAATCGGGATGCCGGAGGCAACGGCTGCTTGCACGGCAGGCGAGATGGCGGCGGCATCGGCGGGGGTGATGAAGATTGCAGCCGGCTTTGAGGCGACGAAGGCCGCGATCTGGTCGGCCTGCTTCTTGATGTCGTAATTGGCATCGGCAATGGTGAGTGTGCCGCCGAGCTTTGCCACGGCATCCTTATAGCCGTTGACTATGTGGCGACCCGATTCCCAGACCGTCCAGCCCAGCGATGCGCAGAACTTCAGCTCTTGCGCGCCAGCGACGCGCGGCTTGCTGAGGGCTGCTGCCACCGTGATGGCAGCGCCTGCGCTCAAGACGCCGCGTCGTGTCAGTTTCAGATCGCCCATGAAGTGCGCGCGATCTTTTGTGTCCTCAAATTCGCTCATGTTGTCTCCTCCCTCTGGTGGTTCGCGGCCTCAGGCCGATTGCTGCAAAAGCATCAGATAATCTTCCCGGGTCGCGAGCCGGGGATTGGTGGCGTGGCAATGATCGTGCAGCGCCTCGCCGGCGACCTTTTCCATCATGGCCTCGGTCACGCCCATCGCCTTCAAGCCGCTGGGCATGCCGATATCCTTGTTAAGTTGAGCCATGACTTCATCGGGTTGACCGCCCAGGATCTCGGCCATCACATCCCATTTTCCGCCAATCACCGAACGGTTGAAGCGCAAGACGGCCGGCATCAGAACGGCATTCAGCGTGCCATGATGCAGGTTGAGCTCGCGGACGGCTCCGAGCGGATGCGTGAGCGCATGAACGGCGCCAAGTCCTTTCTGGAACGCCATCGCCCCTTCCAGCGCTGCCATCATCATGTCCCAGCGGGCCTGGTGGTCCTGCCCGTTGGCTACGGCCTTGCGAATGGCGGGAAAGCCGCGTTTCAGACCGTCGAGCGCGATCGCATCGGCAGGCGGATTGGTGGACGGGCCCATATAGGTTTCGAGACAGTGTGACAGGGCATCCATGCCGGTCGCGGCCGTCAGGAACGGCGGAAGGCCGTAGGTCAGTTCGGGGTCGCAAAGCGCAATGGATGGCAGCATGTGGCCGCTGAGGATGCCAAGCTTGCGACCTTCGGCCGTGATGATGACGGCCGCGCGACCGACTTCCGAACCCGTGCCGGATGTGGTGGGCACGGCAATCATCGGGCAGATCTTGCCGTGGATCCTGGCTGCGCCGCCCTGGACGGCCGTATATTGCGCAAGCGGGGCGGCATGGCCCGTCAGCAACCGCACGGCTTTGGCCAGGTCGAGAGAAGAGCCGCCGCCGAGACCAACAATGCCATCGCAGCCCTCCGACACATACAGTGCATGCGCCTCCATCACGGCATCTTCCGTCGGATTGGCCGGCGTGCCGTCGAAGACTGTGGGGCGGGTTTCGAAGAGACCGAGAACCTGCTCAACCAGGCCGGTGGAGACCAGGCCTTTGTCCGTTGCAATCAAGGGTCTGCGCACACCAAGCTCGGCCAGCAGGTGTGGAAGCCGCTGGATGGAGCCCGCGTCGAATTCGATGCGCGTGAGATAGTTGATGGTTGCCATGTCCTGCCTGTGCCTTCGACTTACAAAATTGCTGCACGGCAAGCCGCATTCGGCCGCCTGCATGCGGTGCCACGATCTGTCTCTGTTGTGCTGATGGTTCGGGCCAACCTCCTCGTTCGCCCGAACTTTTCTCCTCTTCGGCGGCAGGCAATTTTTTGCTTGCGCCCCTAACTAATATATGAGTTATATAAATGCAGATCAAAAAGCGCCTGTCAACATGGTTTCGAAAGTTCTTGTTAGGCGCTTAAGCATTTGAACTGATTGAGATTGATATGGAAGTTGAAAAAAGCAGGTCCATTCCGAAGGCAGAACAAATATATTGGTTGTTGCGTGAGGCGATTGTCCATCTAGAGATGCAGCCGGGTGCCGTCGTCTCGGAGAAGGACCTGTGTGCGGAACTTGGGGTTTCCCGCACGCCGGTGCGTGAAGCGCTGCAAAAGCTGGCCGATGAAGGACTTGTCGATATCTTTCCGCACTCCGGCACCTATGTGAGCCGCATTTCCTTCAAGGTCGCTGAGGAAGGCTTTGTCATTCGTCGGGCGCTGGAAATTGAAAGCGTGCGCAAGGCGGTGGTTAATGTGACCGATGCGGATGTCGAGCATCTGAAGAATCTGGTTCGAAAGATGCAGTCGATCCTCGATAGCCATCAACTCGAAAAATATCTGGATTGCGACGACCTTTTCCACGGCGCGATCGCCGGCATCAGCGGCTATCCGCGCATCTGGAAATTCATCACGCTCGCCAAGGTGCATCTCGATCGCATGCGCCAGCTCAGTGCGCCGGTGCCGGGCCATCTCGCGATGGTGACGGAACAGCACGATACGATAGTGCGGGCACTGGCCAACCGGAATGCCGATCAAGCAGAACTCGCCATGCGCATCCACCTCGATACGTCTTTTGCGGTCATGGCCCGCATGTACGAAGAGCAGGGCGCTTTATTCGACGGAGAGGAATGAGCAATGACTATCTATTCGGCCTCGTCGCCGCTCTTGCGGCTGAATGCGCAGGACAACGTTGCCGTGGCGCGCATGACGCTGGAGCCTACGGCTCTTCCAGAGCTTGGTGGATGCAGCCTGACAGGCCGGATAACGCAAGGTCACAAGGTTGCGATTGCCAATCTTGCTGCGGGCGAGGCGATCATCAAATATGGGCAGATCATCGGCTTCGCCACGAGCGAGATCCACATCGGCGATCATGTCCACACGCATAATATGGCCATGCGCGACGTCGAACTCGCCCATGAGTTCTGCGTCGATGCAAAAGACATTGCCTATGTTGAGCATCAAACGAGCTTCATGGGCTTCGAGCGCGCGAACGGCGAGGCGGGAACGCGCAATTATATCGCCATCGTTTCCTCTGTGAACTGTTCGGCGACGGTTGCAAAAGCCGTGGCGCAGCATTATGCGCTGCCGGGACGGCTGGAGAACTATCCGAATGTCGACGGGGTGATTGCGCTGACCCATGCCGGCGGCTGCGCCATCAACACGGCAGCGGAAGGCTATCGCTATCTCACCCGCACGCTTGCCGGTTACGCAACCCACGCCAATGTGGGCGGTGTGGTGATGATCGGCCTTGGCTGCGAGACCAACCAGATTCCGGCACTGCTGGCCGCCCACCAGTTGAAGGAGGGGGAGCGCTTCCGTACGCTGACCATTCAGGCAACCGGTGGCACGCGCAAATCCATCGAAGCGACGATTGCCGCCATCGATGCCATGCTCCCCACGGTCAATGCCCTCACGCGCACGCCACAGCCGGTCTCCAAGCTCAAGCTGGCGCTGGAATGCGGCGGATCGGATGGCTATTCCGGCATTTCCGCCAATCCGGCGTTGGGCTATGCCGCCGATCTTCTGGTCGGCCATGGCGGCACGGCCTGTCTGGCAGAAACGCCCGAAATTTATGGAGCCGAACATCTGCTGACGCGCCGAGCCCGGAGCCCGGAAGTGGCGGAAAAGCTTCTCCAGCGCATTGAGTGGTGGCGCGATTACGCAGCGCGCGGTCAGGCTGAACTCAATAACAACCCATCCCATGGCAACAAGGCGGGCGGCCTCACCACCATCCTCGAAAAATCGCTCGGTGCGGTCGCCAAGGGCGGCACGACGCGGCTCAACGCCGTCTACGAATATGCCGAACGGATCACCGAAAGCGGCTTCGTTTTCATGGATACGCCCGGCTATGACCCGATTGCCGTCACGGGGCAGGTGGCGGGTGGCTGCAATGTGATCTGCTTTACCACCGGTCGTGGCTCGGTCTCGGGCTTCAAGCCCGCACCCTCGCTGAAGCTTGCCACCAACACGCCGATGTATGAGCGGATGCAGGAGGACATGGACCTCAATTGCGGCACCATCGTCACCGGCGACGAGACGGTCGAAGAGGTGGGCAAGCGCATTTTCCAAGCGGTCATCGCGACAGCCTCGGGCGAGCGCACGCTGAGCGAAATCTACAATTATGGCGACAACGAATTTGTGCCCTGGCAGGTGGGCGCAATCATGTGAGGAGCGTCTTTCGGAGGAAGGATACTCAGGCACGGGAGAGAGAGATGAGTGAGTTGAAGAAATTTTACGATGTGATCATCGTAGGGGCTGGCGTCGGTGGCGGTGCCTTGGCCAACAGCCTGGCGGAATCGGGCCGCAATATCCTGATGATCGAGCGTGGTCCCCGCCTGCCGCGTGAAGACGACAACTGGAGCGTCGATGCGGTCTTTCACAAAAAGAAATATGCCACAAAGGAAGAATGGCGTGACAAGGACGGCCAGCTCTTCAACCCCAGCACCTATTATTATGTGGGCGGCAACAGCAAGTTCTTCGGCGCGGCAACGTTGCGTTTTCGTCGCGAGGATTTCGAGGATCTTCAGCACGAGGATGGCGTGGCCCCCGCTTGGCCCGTTTCCTATGACGAGTTCGAACCCTATTATGCCGTGGCGGAACGCCTCATGGGCACCCATGGCATAGCGGGTCTCGACCCGACCGAGCCGCCACGCTCTGGACCCATGCCCTATCCAGCCATCGGCCACGAACCGGAAATCGCCTACTTTCAGGACAAGCTGAAGGCGAAAGGCTTGCATCCCTTCCCGCTGCCAATCGCCATCGACTACCACCAGGGTGGCAGTTGCATCCGCTGTCGCACCTGCGACGGATTTGCCTGCAAGCTCGGCGCCAAGGGGGATGCGGAAGTGCGCCTCGTCAATCCGGCCCTTGCCAAGGCCAACGGCCGGATCGACCTCATCACGGAGACCTTGGTGCACCGGCTGCTGACCGATCCGAGCGGCCAGCGCGTCACCGGCGTGGAACTGACCCATCAGGGCCAAAAGCAGATAGTCGAGGCCGATCTTTTCGTATCCAGCGCGGGCGCGATCAACTCTGCAGCACTTCTTCTGCGCTCGGCCAATGATGCCCACAAGCGCGGGCTCGGCAACAATCTGTCCGATCAATTGGGCCGCAATTACATGGCCCACAACAACACTGCGATGATGGCGATCTCGCCGTTCAAGAAGAACCGCGTGGTCTTCCAGAAATCCATGGCAATCAATGATTTCTATCTTGCCAACCGCGAAAAGCCCTATCCGCTCGGCAACGTGCAGGGGCTCGGAAAATTGCAGGGCGGCATGCTGACGGCAGGCGCTGCCTGGGCTCCGGAATGGCTGATGTCCGCATTTGCCGATCGCAGCGTGGACTGGTGGCTGATGTCGGAGGATTTACCCGATCCGAACAACCGCGTGACCGTGGATCCCGATGGCCGCATCCGCCTGAGCTATACCGCCAACAACCTCAAATCGCACAATGAACTGGTAAAGGTCTGGTCCAGGATCATGCGCTCGCTCGGCTATCCGCTGATCATCACCAACAAGATGGATATCAAGGTTTCCATGCACCAGTGCGGCACGGCGCGCTTTGGCAAAACACCGGAAAGCTCGGTGCTGGACCCGCATTGCAAGGTCTGGGACGTCGACAACCTTTATGTGGTCGACGCATCCTTCCTGCCATCCTCCACGGCGGTCAACCCGTCGCTGACCATCGTCGCGCAGGCGCAACGCACAGCCGAACACATTCTCGCCCGCTCAGGCGAAGCCGTCACCAGGACGCCGCAGGCTTCGCCGACCGCAGCTTGATCTGACTAACATTCGAGGGAGGAAACAAACATGTCAAACACTGGCACGGATTACCGCCGCCTGTTCGATCTCACCGGCCGCAAGGCTATCGTCACCGGCGGCTCGCGCGGTATCGGCAAGGCCCTGGCCGAAGCGCTCGCCGCGCACGGTGCGGACGTCGCCATCATCGTGCGCTCGACGCTCGAACGCGCCGAAGAGGTTGCCACTTCCATCAAGGCTCAGGGGCGCGACAGTTTCGCCCTTCAGGCCGATGTCGCCGAGGAGGCGGATGTGGAAAGAATGACGCAGGCGGTGATCGACCGCTTCGGGCGGATCGACATCCTGATCAACAATGCCGGCATCGTGCTGCCGGCACCCGCGGAAGAGTGCAGCCTTGATCAATGGCGCCAAACCATGGCCGTCAATCTCGATGGCGTCTTCCTCGTTTCCAAGCATGTCGGACGGCGGATGATTGCGCAGAAAAGCGGGTCGATCATCAATATCGGCTCCATGTCGGGCCGGATCGTCAACTGGCCCTTCCGCCACGCCGCCTATAACGTTTCGAAGGCAGGGGTGCATATGCTGACGAAGGCGCTCGCCACCGAATGGGCCGAGCACAACATCCGCGTCAACGCTCTTGCTCCAGGCTACATCCGCACGGAACTGACCGATGACGTGCTTCGCGAGCATCCCGACGTCGTTGCCAATTATTGGGAAAAGGGGGCCGTCCAGAACCGGATCGGCACGGTCGAGGAACTGGCCGGGTCGGTCGTCTATCTGGCCAGCGATGCCGGCTCGTTCACCACGGGCGAAGTGATCACCGTCGATGGCGGCCTGACGCTGCGCTAACCACCGGACATTCGAAAGAGGAACAGGATCATGACCGCAAGAGGATATGGCGGGCCGCTTCGCTATGTGCAGGGCCCCGGTGTTATCGACGACATTGGGCTCTACATCGCACCCTTGGCTCAATCAGCGCTGATCGTCATCGACGGCTTCTTCTGGGAGACGCTGCGCCCGAAGGTGGAAGCCAATCTCACGGCGCATGGCGTCAAAAGCCATTTCGTCAAGTTTTCCGGCGAATCCTCGGACAACGAAGTCGGTCGAACCGTCACGGAGGGAAAGACGGCGCAAGCGGGCGTCGTCATCGGCATCGGCGGCGGGAAGGCGCTGGATACCGCCAAGATTTCCGCCCTTCATCTCGGCGCGCGCACGGTCACGGTGCCGACCATCGCCTCCACCGATTCTCCCACCAGTTCACTCGGCGTGATCTACAGTGAGGAGGGGGTCTATGACCGTGTTGTCCGGTGCGGACGCAATCCCGATGTCGTCCTGGTCGATAGCGCGCTGATCATCAAGGCACCGGTCCGCTTCCTCGTCGCTGGCATGGGGGATGCGCTCTCCACCTGGTATGAAGCACGGTCGAATTTCGAGAGCCGTTCCAACAACTATATCGGCGAGGGCTATGCCACGACAGCGGCAGGTGCGGCGATTGCTCACCGGTGCCATGAAGTGCTGATGCGGGATGGCCGGGCGGCCTATGTCGCTGCCCGCGACGGCAAGCTGACGCCTGCGGTAGAAAACATCATTGAGGCGAATACGTTGCTGAGTGGCCTGGGCTTTGAAAACTGCGGCGTGTCCGGTGCTCATGGCATCCACGATGCGCTGACGGTACTGGAGCCGACGCATCACTTCTTCCACGGCGAAAAGGTGGCATTCGGCATTATCGTTCTGCTGGTGCTGGAGAACCGCTCGCTCACCGAAATTCACGAGGCCATCGATTTCTGTCAGGACATCGGTCTTCCCACGACGCTTTCCGATCTGGGCCTGGAGAACGTGACGACGGCGCAACTCCTGAAGGTCGGCGAGATCGCACTCGATGCACGGAGCGTCATTCATTCCGTGCCGGTGACGCTGACACCGCAATTGATTGCAGACTCGATCTCGACCGCCAGCGCGCTGGCGGCTCAAAGAAAGAATGAAGCATCTCAGTTCACCAGCCATGCCAAGCCGCCTCGTTGATCTCGCAGCGGGAGAAATCGAAGCCGTTGAGATCGCGAGAAGCCTGGAAACGGCCAAGATAGATCTGACGGGCGGCTCAAAATATTCCATAATTCGACGTCATGCCGCATGCTGATCGCGCGAACGCTAAGTGCTGGCCTTCACGCTAGTTTGAGGCTCGCATACGCAGGTGGCAGGTTCGGATCCTTTCAAGGGGTGATCTGAACTGATCTGACCCCTTCAAACTGGACCATTTTTGGCTAGAGTTTTCCGGTGCATTTTCCTGGCTGGGAAAGGAACGGAAGAGGATGAAGGCATCGC
>NZ_JAGIPH010000013.1 GCF_017877135.1 Neorhizobium galegae
GGGCTTATAGATCCACCACCCCCAAAACGTCAACACTCAAAAATCATAAATCTCACAAAATCTCGCAAGACATTGATTTTATAGGGGAAATTTCGACACAACAGCGACATAACCCTGCGGGAGGCGGAAACAGGCACCGGAGACGCCGGCGCAACAGGCCGGATACGGGTAAGCGAGCGGGGCGTTGGACCTCCAAGGCTGAATATCGGGGCGCCCCCCCTCCCCGTCAACGCCTTCCTAGGGTCTAGCCGCCATCCGGAAACGGAAAAAGGCCACCCGCGAACGAATGGCCTTTTGCAGAATTTTGGTCGGATTGGGCGGTCAGGCGGCGATCAGGCCGGCATCCCGCGGGATTTCCACATCGATCTCCAGGATCGACACGTGCTCGTCGCGGTCCACCTTGACGCGCACCTTGTCGCTGTCGACCTGCACATGCTTGGCGATGACGGCCAGAATTTCCTCGCGCAGGATCGCGACAAGATCCGAACCGGCAGAGGCGCGCTCATGCGCGAGCAGCAGCTGCAACCGTTCCCGCGCCATCGGCGCCGAGACCTGCTTGCGGAAAAGCTTGAAAATGCTCATGCGGCTCTCCGTGCGAAAATCTTGCTGAGGATGCCGCGCTTCTCGCCCGGCATGGAAACCGGCAGCGCTTCGCCGGCCAGACGACGGGCCGCTTCGAAATAGGCCATGGCAGGAGCCGAACGGGCGTCGGCCAGCGTCACCGGTGCCCCGATATTGGAAGCGCGCAGCACATCCGAGCTTTCCGGAATGATGCCGAGCAGCGGGATGGACAGGATTTCCAGCACATCCTCGACCTTCAGCATATCGCCGCGTTCGGCGCGGTTGGCATCGTAGCGGGTGAGCAGCAGATGCTTTTCCATCCGCTCGCCACGTTCGGCCTTCAGCGTCTTGGAATCGAGGAGCCCGATGATGCGGTCGCTGTCGCGCACGGACGAGACTTCCGGATTGGTAACGACCACGGCGACATCGGCATGGCGCATGGCAAGGGTTGCGCCGCGCTCGATACCGGCCGGGCTGTCGCAGATGACCCAGTCAAAATAACGCTTCAGCTCGCCGATCACCTGCTCGACGCCTTCGGCCGTCAGGTTGTCCTTGTCACGGGTCTGCGAGGCCGGCAGCAGGAACAGGGTTTCCAGCCGCTTGTCGCGGATCAGCGCCTGCGGCAGCTTGGCGTCGCCCTGGATGACGTTGACCAGATCGTAGACGACCCGGCGCTCGGCGCCCATGACGAGATCGAGATTGCGAAGCCCGACGTCGAAATCCACGACGACGACCTTTTCATTGCGCTGCGCAAGCGCGGCTCCAAGGGCTGCTGTCGAAGTGGTCTTGCCTACCCCGCCCTTGCCTGACGTGACGACGATTACCTTGCCCATCTTGCTCTCCTGTTCTTGCCGCATGCGGCTCACATCAGTTTTTCGGCGATGATCGCGTCGCCCTCGAGCCATAGCTGGACCGGTTGTCCATGAAGCTCGGGGGCCAGATCCTCGGCCATTTTGTAAACACCGTCGATCGCCACCAGCTCGGCTTCGAGCTTGCGGCAGAAGATGCGGGCCGATGCGTTCCCCACCGATCCCGCCATGGCCCGCCCGCGCAGCGCGCCGTAGATATGCACCGAGCCGCCGGCGATGATTTCCGCGCCCGAGGCCACCGAGCCGACGACGGTCACGTCTCCCTCGGTAAAGATGATCGATTGCCCGGACCTGACCGGTTCGCGGATCACCAGCGATTGCAGCGTCTGCCGGGGCTCTGCGATCTCGGGCCGGTTGTCGGCCTTCGCCGTCTCAACAGGTGCCTCCTGTTCCGGCACCTCGACATCGCCGGCCGGACGCCCGCCCTTCAGTGCCGGCGGCATGCCTGGGCCGATGGCGGAATGACGCGCCCCTTCGATGCCCATGATGCTGACATTGCGCTCGCCAAGGGCTGCGATCAATTCCTTCATCTGTGCCCGGTCGAGGCCAAGGTCAGTGACATCGAGCACCACCGGCCGGCCGAGGAAAAACCCGGCCGAGCGCTTCGCCAGATCGTCAAGGCGCGTCAGCCAGTCGTCGAGCGGCATGTCCGGAGACAGGACCACCGCCAGGAATGAGCGGCCTTTGATGCGGATGGAGCGGGCGTCTGTTAGCACTTTGGTCATCTACGTAAACAAATCGTTGATCATGCCTAGCGCCGGCATGGTTAACAAAGGGTTAACGATGGAGCATGGGCGAAGCTTGCGCAGACCTGCAATCCTTGCGGGCTCCCTTGATTTCATGAGGAAATTTCGCGCAAGCTTCGGGTTAACGATCGAGTGAACCCTGCCGGCTCGGGACGAAAGCCTTGTATGGCAGGGGGTTGGAGCTGCCTGTGTCATCGTAACAACAGACGGGACGCAATCACGTCCGCAAGCGCCTCTGCCACCGCATCGTGCCTTCTGTCTGATGCACGATGGTCAAACGAATCGCGGGGCGACCTTGTGGCGCGCTCAGCAGGCCGAGATCCTCTGCCTGCCACGGCCGTCCGTCGTGTTGCGTTTTTCCGAACGATACGGGCGAGAATTGGTGCTTGTCAGGGGTGTTCTTCTCGCGCAGGTTTCCCCCGAAACAATGGAGGCGGGAGCGACGGCATGGCGCAAGACACACCAGCTGGCTGGGATCACGACGGCTTCCTACGCCAGGCATTTGCCGTGGCGATGCGGGCAAGAGAAGCTGGCAATCATCCGTTTGGTGCCATCCTCGTCGGTCCGGATGGGGTCGTCCTGATGGAACAGCAAAATGCCTATCACCCGAACCATGACATGACGGGCCATGCCGAGCGGGTGCTGATGACGCGCGCCTCGCAAGCCTATCGGCCGGATTTTCTGGCGCACTGCACGATGTACACGTCCGCCGAGCCCTGCGCGATGTGTGCTGGTGCCGCCTACTGGGCGGGCATCGGCACCGTCGTCTTCGGCCTTGCCGAAAGCGACCTCAAAGGCATAACCGGCGATCATCCGGAAAATCCGACACTCGACCTGCCCTGCCGCATGGTGTTCGACGCCGGTCAGCGGCGGGTCAACGTCATCGGCCCGCTCCTTGCCGAAGAGGCGGCCAGACTGCACGAGGGCGTCTGGTAAAAGCCTTAGCCAAGGGCTATATCGCCCCGCTCCTTCAGATACGCAGCTGATTTTTTTGACGCGCCGGGCGCAGTGTCGCGGCAAGGTGCAGATGTCCATCACGAACGCCAAACGGAACCGGGAAACGGTCAGCCAGCCTGGCGTTCGTGCGTGTCATCGCCTTTGCTTACCTGGGGGAAGCGACGTCAAAAGTCCCGCATTTTCCGCAGTTCGAGTTGCAGAGTGCAGAAGGCGGAATAGCGGTTCTTGTGGGTTGTCCGTATCTGTCCGACAGCGGGCTGGTAGACGCGGCCCGGCCGGCTCAAGGCTTGCATCGCCTGCTTCAGATCAGCAAAGCTTTTCGCCGCCGTAGCACCCAGCAAGGCTGCGCCCATGAGAACAGGCTCAAGGGTCTGGGGCGCGATCACCGGCTTGCCGCTGGCATCGGCAAGAAGCTGCCGGGTGAAATCATGCTGACCAGCACCGCCGCTGATGATGATCTGCTGCACGTCTGCGCCTGCCTGCGCCTGCGCCTCGATGATCTGGCGCAGGCCATAGCCGATGCCGCAGACGCCGGCGACGTAAAGCGCGATCAGGCTGTCGAGATCCCGTTCCATGCCGAGGCCTGCAATCGCGGCACGTGCGGCGGGATCTGCAAATGGCGCGCGATTACCGAGAAACTCCGGCACGACATGAAGCCCCCTGGCAAGGGACACTGCCTCAGAGGCGTCGGCCTGCTTTGCAACCGCCAGATCCGCCAGCATCACCGGAAGCGGCACGCCCAGCGCGCGCGCCCGTTCGCTAGCCTCTGGGAAAGCCGGATGAAAACTCACCAGTTGATCGATCGCCGCACCGGCGGCGCTCTGTCCGCCTTCGTTCAACCAGAGGCCAGGAACCATGGCCGAGAAATAGGGTCCCCAGACACCGGGCACGAATTTCGGATCGGTGGTCGAGGTCAGCGTGCAGGAGGACGTGCCGAAGACGTAACCCATGTTGAGCTCAGGCGTCCCGCCAATGCCGACCGTGCCGATACCGCCCGCATGGGCGTCGATCATCCCGGCGGAAACCGCCGTTCCGACAGGCAGGCCAAGATCGTGCGCTGCAGCTTCCGTGAGGCCCTGCCCGACCGGCGTACCAGGCTCGACGATCTCCTGTCCGATCCGGGAAAACGCCTCGTCGGCCAGTTCGCTGAGGCCGATCTGGCGGAAATAATCCGGGTCCCAGCGACGTTCATGGGCAAGGTAGGTCCATTTGCAGGCAAGCGTACAGGTGGAGCGCGCAAGGCTTCCCGTCGAACGCCAGGTCAGGAAATCCGCCAGATCGAAGAATTGCCAGGCGCCGGCAAACGTGTCCGGCCGATGTTCCTTCAGCCACAGCAGCTTGGGCGTCTGCATCTCGGGAGAAATACGACCTCCGACATAACGCAGGACGTCATGACCCTGCGCATTGATCCGCTCCGCCTGCCCGATGGCTCTGTGGTCCATCCAGACGATGATATCGCGTTCCGGCCGCTCCGAGGGGCCAACCGCCAGGGATTTGCCCCCCTCACCCAGCACGACAAGCGAGCAGGTGGCATCAAAGCCGATGCCCACGACGCTCTGCGAGGAAATCCCGGCCGCCTCCACGGCAGCCCGCACCGAATGGCACACGGACTGCCAGATATTGGCGCTCGACTGCTCAACCATATGCGCGTGATCGCGATAGATCTCGATGTCGCGCTTGCCGGTTCCAAGGCATTGGCCTTCTTCATCGAAGACACCGGCGCGTGCACTGCCCGTGCCGACATCAACCCCGATAAAATACCTGGAACCACTCATGCCCTACTCCTTCGGCGACTCACTGCAGTTCCGCTATAGATCGACGCTATTGGGCAAGATCACAAGATCCCGAATGACCACATTGCGTGGACGAGACACCATGAAATGAACCGCCTCGGCCACCTCCTGCGGCTGCATGAGGCTGCCATTGGCGAGAGCCTCCTCCATTTTCTCCTTCGGCCAGTCATCGAGAAGCGCGGTCACCACAGGCCCTGGAAGAACGGCACCGACGCGCACGCCATGCGGTGACACCTGGCGGCGGGTGGTGTGCACGAAGGCCTGCACGGCAAACTTGGACGCCGTATAGATCGGCTCCCAGACCACCGGCACGACACCTGCCACCGAACTGGTAAACAGGATATCGCCGCTTTTCCTGGCGATCATATGCGGCAGGACCGCGTGCACGCTGCGGAAGGCGGCGTTGATGTTGAGGTTCAGCATGCGGTCCCAGACGTCGGGATCACCCTCTGCCACCGCGCCGCCCACATAGGCACCGGCATTGGCGTGAAAAATGTCGAGGTCTCCGGCGACATCCAGAATCCGCGGCAAAAGGCCGGAAACCTGCGGACCATCGAGGAGATCGACAACCAGCATGCGGCTGCGCTCGCCAAGCTCGGCACACAGCGAGCGCAGCTTGTCTTCTGCCCTGTCGATGAGCACGACCGTCGCGCCCTCGTCTATCAGCTTGCGGGCACAGGCAAGTCCGATCCCCGACGCTGCCCCTGTGATCGCCGCGACCTTGCCGTTCAAACTACTCGTCATGATGACACTCCCGTCGAGTTCGCCGCCTTCAATCGATAAGCCGAATTTGCAGCTTCACATCGTCCGCCAGGCCCTTCGCCGCCCGCTCGAAGGCCACGATGCTCTCGGAAAATGCATAGGTGTCGGTGATCAGCGGCTTCAGATCGACCTTGCCGGAGGCGATGAGGTTGACCGCGCGGTCAAAATTGTTGGCATAGCGGAAGACGGTTTCGATGCGTGCTTCCTTGAAGATCGCGGCGGGAATATCAAAGGCCACCGGCTCGACCGGCAGGCCCACCAGCACCAGCGTTCCGCCCGGACGCAGGAGATCGAAAATTCCCGCATAGGCCTTCGGGCTGCCGCTTGCCTCAAACACGATATCGGCACCCCAGCCATCCGTGGCGTCGGCAACGGTTTGCGGGAGCGACGTCTGCGTGATGTCGACGGGCGTAATGCCGGCATATTGCCCTGCGATGGCAAGCTTGGGAGCACTGAGATCCGATATGATCACCCGTGAACAACCGCCGGCCAGGGCGGCAATGGCCGTCATGATGCCGATCGGACCGCATCCGATCACCACGGCCACGTCTCCAGGCGTGATGCGGGCGCGGGTTGCCGCCTGCATGCCGACGGCAAAGGGCTCGATCATCGCGCCTTCGGCAAAGGAAACGTTATCGGGAAGCTTGTAGGTAAAGGCTGCCGGATGCACCACTTCCGGCGTCAGCACGCCGTGGATGGGGGGCGTTGCCCAGAAGCGTACATCCGGGTCGACATTGTAGAGGCCGAGCTTGGAGGCGCGCGAGGCCATGTTGGGGACACCCGGCTCCATGCAGACCCGGTCGCCCACCTTCAGCGTCTTTACCGCGGAACCGACTTCGATGACCGTACCGGCTGCTTCGTGGCCGAGAACCATCGGCTCTTTCACCACGAAAGACCCGATGGCCCCGTGGGTATAGTAGTGCACGTCACTACCGCAGACGCCGACCGTGTGGATGGCAATCTTCACATCCTCGGGACCAACCGCGCGGGGCAGATCGATATCGCGAATGGCCAGTTCACCTTTGCGTTCCAGAACTAGAGCTTTCATGTTTTTCGTTCCTGAGGTCAGAGTGCCAGCCCATCCAGCGTAAAGAGATAGATGTGGCGGGGGTCTATTCCAGCCGTGATCGGGCCGCCGGAGTGAAGCTCCGGCCTGCCGTTGGCGAGGATGATCACCGTCTCATCGCCTGTGCGGGCATAAATCTGCGTCGAGCCGCCCAGGTTTTCCGCAAAATCCGCCGTCAACCGCAACAGCGGCGTTGCGGAAGCCACATCGAGATGTTCGGGGCGAAGGCCGACGGTCAACGTATCGCCGGGACGAACCTTGGAGGCCGAGCCCTGAGCCAGAGAAAGCGTGCCGCCTTCGAAAGCGGGATGTTCAAGCTGAAGGCTCGATGCATCGGCACCCGAAACCTTCGCCGTCAGGAAGTTCATTTTCGGCGAACCGATGAAGCCGGCAACGAAGGTATTGGCAGGGCGATCGTAGAGGTCCGTCGGTGACCCGATCTGCTCCACAAGACCGGCCCGCAGGACGACGATGCGATCCGCCAGCGTCATGGCCTCGACCTGGTCATGCGTCACATACACCATGGTCGCGCCCAGCTTGCGGTGAAGCTTGGCAATTTCGACGCGCATCTGGCTGCGCAGTTCCGCGTCGAGATTCGAGAGCGGCTCGTCGAACAGAAAGATCTTCGGATTGCGAACGATGGAACGGCCGATCGCCACGCGCTGGCGCTGGCCACCGGACAGTGCACGCGGCTTGCGCTCCAGAAGCGCCTCGATCTGCAGAATGCGGGCGGCCTCGCTCACCCGACGCTTGATCTCGTCCTCCGGCAGCTTTGCCATCCGCAGGCCGAAGGCCATGTTCTCGAACACGCTCATGTGCGGATAGAGCGCATAGGACTGGAAGACCATCGACACTTCGCGCTTTGCCGGCTCCTCGTAGGTCACCACCTTGCCATCGATGGAAAGCGTGCCGGAGGAGACGTCTTCAAGGCCTGCGATCATGCGCAGCAAGGTCGACTTGCCGCAGCCGGAAGGCCCCACGAACACGACGAATTCCCCCTTGGAGGCGGATATGTTCACACCCTTGATGACGCTCAGCTCTCCAAACGTCTTCTTGATGTTGTCCAACTGCAGGAACGTCATGCTCTTTCACTCCCAATCACGTCGTATCCCGGCAGGGCGCGGGACAAGTTCTTCTATTGGCTATCGTTTCGAGGGGGATGCGCCGCATCCAGAAGGGCACTGGCGCATTTTTCGTCCGTCACCAGACGCTTGATGTAACCGCCGCGCAGGATGGCGCGGATGATATTGACCTTGTACCAGCCGCCGGAGGCGAGAATGGAATGGCGCACCGATTTCAGCTGCTCCGGCGAGACGGACAGCACGCGCTCGTTGAGGGGATGGTCCACCGGCTTTCCCTCGCCATCGAGGAAAACGCCCAGCAGATCTCCCACGGCACCGGCCGCCAGGATCCCCTCGAGGTTCTCGGAAACCGTCGGTGTCTGCACCAGAAGCGAACGGGCGGTCATATCGCCGCAGGAGACCAGGGCGACATCCACCGAGCGGGCCCGGCGCATGGTCTCGCGAATGCCGTGATGGGAGAGCAGTGCCTCCCGGCTCTCGGCGGACGGGAAATAAAGCGGCGCTGTGAGATAATAGCATTCCGCCGAAATCGCCCGCGCATAGCCTGTCGCGACCTCGAACGTGCTGGAGCCCGACCCGCGCGTCAGCCCGCCCATGATGGAGGTGACCCAGCTGTTGGGAAGCGGGCGGGGCGTCAGACGTTTCAGCCCGGCCGTCAGAGTCTTGCCCCACCCGACCCCAAGACCCATGCCGTCTTCCAGAAGCCTGTCGAGCATGCCGCCGGCTGCATCACCGACAGCACGCTGGTTTTCCAGATCGTCGGCGAGCGTGGGAACGACGCAGACGTCCTCCAGATGAAACCGTTCGCGGAGCCTCTGCTCAAGCTCAATGCACTTGGCCATGGGCAGGCGGATATCGACGACCACCGAGCCGTCGTTTCGCAGCTGGCCAAGCGTCTTGTTGACACGCAGCCGCGTCAGACCGAGCTGGTCGGCGATCTCCTGCTGGGTCAGACCGCCGATGAAATACAGCCAGGCGACGCGGGCGCGGATCTGCTGCGCGTCCATGTCCTCAAGGATTGCATTGCTGTTGTCTGATCCCTTGGCTGCCATCGTCATTCGTCTCCTTGATCAGGCAAAAGCCTGCTTGAGAGACAGGACCGATGCCTTGAGTGCGTCCAGTATGGATTTGCTATCCCGTTCGAAGGGATAGAACACTTCAAGGAATACCGGAGATTGTGCAAGCCCCGTGCGAGCCAAGAGGTTGCGGGCCTCGATCGGATCCACCCTGCCCGCCTCGGTAAAATCCCAATGGCGGTCGAACTGATAATCCGTCTGCTGAATATGCACGGCGGTGATGGCGTCGGTCAGCCCGGCAAACCACGGCTCCATGGTATCGGCATCGGAGCCGTAAAGCGGCTGGAAGGTCCCGTGGCCCCAATCGACGCAGAGGCTCCACGGCGTTGCGCTCCCGGCCACGTCCGTCATCATCTGCCGCGCCTGATCGACCGTCCACGGCCATTCCCGGCGCATCGGCGTCGGCTCGACATAGAGTTCGCTGAGGCCTGCGGCCTTTGCCTTGTCACCAAGCCGCAGCATGCGTTCGACCAGGCTTTTATAATCGCGCTCGTCGATGCTGGCAGCCTCGCTGCCATCCACGCGGGAGGCGATTGCCCCCAGCGGCCCGCCAACCCGGGCAATGCCCGCTTCGGCGGCAAATCCATAGGCGCGTTCCATCCATTGTTCGGCGTAATCACGCACCGCTTCATCCGGATGGAGCAGCTGGTTGAAGGTGTAATGGGCAAGGCCGATGAAGGCGCTGTGAATGGTGATGCCATGGTCACCTGCGGCGTTGCGTATGTCGCGCGCATGCCGGGAGACGAGAGGCGACGGCCACATGGGATCGAGAAGATCAAACGAGAACTGGATGAGGTCGAGGCCCAACTGGTCGCGCACAACGGGCGCCCAGAGTTGCGGCGTCACCCACCGTTTGACGCAGAAGGACAGATTGATGCCGAGCGGGTTTGCACTGCTCATTTGGTCGCTCCCATGGTGAGGCCACGCACCATGTGCCGCGATACGATCAGTGCAAAAATGGTGACGGGCAGAACGATGACCGTGCCGGTCGCCATGATCTTGCCCCAGGGCAGTTCATAGCCGGACATGAAGCTGGTCGCGACGACGGGGGCTGTCTGCACGTCGCGGCGTGTGAGCACGAGCGCGTAGAGCAACTCGTTCCAGGAGAAGATGAAGGAGAAGATGGCCGAGACCGCGATGCCCGGCGCGCCGAGCGGCAGATAGATCTTGCGGAAGATGGTGAACTGGTCGGCCCCATCCAGACGTGCGGCCTGTTCCAGATCCGGCGGAATGGATTTGAACTGGTCCGTGCAGATCCACACCACGATCGGCAGGTTGAACGTGAGATAGATCAGGATCAGCACGAGATGCGTATCCAGCATCTTCAATTGCAGCGCCAGGATATAGACCGGCAAGGCCAGAACAATCGGGCTCGTCATGCGGTTGGAGATGAACCAGAACCAGAGATCGGATTTGCCGCGAAATTCATAGCGGGCCAATGCAAAGGCGGCCGGCGCACCGAGGAGGACGGCAAGGGCGGTCGTCGCCGTTGCGATGATCAGCGAATTGCCGACAGCGCCCAGGACCTTGGAATCCGCAAAGATTTCCCGGTAATGATCGAGCGTCGGCGCAAACACCCAGACGGGTGGCGATGCGAGGATATCCGCCTGCGTCTTGAAGCTCGCCGACACCATCCAGTAGAACGGAAACAACGTGAACAGGATAACCGCGGTCAGCCCGATGGCGTGGAGGATCTTGCCCGAGGAGAAGCGCATCAGTTGACCTCCTTATAGAGTACGCGGATGTAAAGACGGCTGATCAGGATGGTGATGATGAGGAGCAGGATGGCCTGAGCCGAGGCCGTTCCAAGATCAAAGACGCGGAAGCCGACACGCTGGATGTAGACGGACACCAGATCGGTTGCCGAACCGGGACCGCCGCGGGTCATGACGAACACCATGTCGAACAGCTTCAGAACATCGGCCGAGCGCAGGATGAGAAGCGCGGTCAGGCCCGGCATCAGGTAGGGCAGTTGCACATGTTTCAGCATTGCCCATTTGGAGGATGTTTCCAGACGCGCCGCTTCCTCGATTTCCCCCGGCACCATCGAAAGGCCGGCGAGGAAGATAAGGGCGCAGAACGGTGTCCACTGCCAGATATCCATGATGACGATCGCAGCAAAGGCACCGGTCTGGGAGCCAAGCCAGTCCAGGGCACCGATACCGAAGAGATCAAGAAACCAGTTTGCGACGCCGAAATCACGGTTGAAGATGAGGCGGCCGATGAGACCGACCACGGCATAGGTGGTGGCAAGCGGCACCACCAGCGTGACGCGCGCCAGCGACTTCAAGAAGCCCATGCCCGGCTTGTGCAAGAGAAGCGCAATTACCAGACCCAGCGCGATCTCGATCGGCAGCACCGTGACGTAAAATTGCCCGGTGAGAAACAGAGAGGCCCAGAAGGTGCCGTCCGTCAGCACGGATGTGTAGTTTTCCAGGCCGACAAACGGGAAGCCATCCCGCGGGCGCGCGATGTTGTAGCGCCTGAACGACGTGACCAGCGCAAAGATGGTGGGATAGATGCCGATGATAAACAGCGTGAAGACAGCCGGCGCCAGAAACCAGAACGGTGTCCATCGGCCGTAACCGCGATTGGGTCTGACCTGGGGTGGCGGCGTGATGCTCGTCATCGACTTATCCTGTTCATGCCCTGATGGAAGGGGTGCGGAGCCCATGAGGGAGCCGCGCCTGTTTTCTCATTCCAGATTGGTATGGTTGGCGCGCATGGCAGCAGGCGTCACGCCGAGCGTGTCGCGGATGCCCAGCACCAGCAGTTCGAAGGCAACATAAAGCGCGCCCTCGTAAAGCGACCCCATGGGCAACACCGAGGTGCCGGCACCTTGATCATTGGCCATGGTCTGTGCCGGCACATGCAGCACGAGATCTGCGCGGGCTGCAGCGGCACCGGCCGGTTGTGCCGTCACCACGAGAACGCGGGCACCGGCAGCCTTCGCCACTCCCATCAGCGCCGAGACCGTGGAAAAGTCGCCGGGGCCTGCCGAAACGATCAACAGATCGCCCTTGCCAAGCGGCGGGGTCGTCATATCCCCTACCACCGATGCGTTGAGGCCCAGATGGAACAGGCGCATGGCGAGCCCCTTGATCTGGAGCCCCTCGCGGCCCACCCCATAAAGAGCGATACGATTGGCCGTGGCGATCGCATGGATTGCCGCGTCGAATTGGCTGCCATCGATACCGGCGAGACAATCGCCAAGTTCCGCCAGCGCCTTTTCATGAAGATGAAGCATGATGTGGTTCCGCAGGATCCAGAGAAGGCAGCAGATGGTGGCGACGGAGCGCCACCATCTGCCTTAGCAAACACCCTGGGAGGTGTCGGAGGATGTCAGGGGTTACTGCAGCAGCTTCTTCTTGCCGTCGTAGTAGCCTTCCTTCTTCAGGATATCTTCCATGCGGGTGCCGATTTCCTTGGAGCCTGCTTCGACAGACACCTGGCCCAGCATGATCTTGGAGCCCCATTCGGCAACCACTTCCGAAATGGCCGGCCATGCCGGGAAGCGCGGACGGAATTCCGGCACGCCCTTCTGCCAGGAAGCAACCATGGGCTCTACGAACTTGTACTTCGCCTTGATGGCCGGGTCGTTATAGACCGACATGCGGCCGGAGACGCCGCCTGCTTCCACGTAGGACTTGGCAATATCCTCCGAGGTGGCCCACTGGATGAAGAGCCAGGTGGCTTTCTTCTGCGCTTCGGAGGCCTGTGCTGCGACCGCCAGCGAGAAGCCGCCAAGCGCCGGCAGACGACCGGCGGGACCGGCCGGTTCAGGACCGACGGCCAGGCAATCGCCGAGCTTGGATGTCGCCGGATCGACCAGCGTGCCGTAGAAAGCCGACCATTCGGTGATCATCGCGACCTGGCCCTGGGCCAGCGCGTTGACGGCTTCTGCATGGTCGAAGCTGACGATGCCCGGCGGCATGTATTTCATCAGGTCCTGACGGAAGTTGAGGCCGGTCTGGCTTTCCTTGCTCATCAGGTTCGACTTGAACTGCTTGTCGAGCAGCGAGCCGCCGAACGGCCACAGGAAGCGCATGAAGCTGTCAGCCGACTGGGTTTCGCCGCGCAGCGATTGCAGCGCATAGGCATACTGGTTCTTCGAAGCGTCCGTCAGCTTGGGGGCGTAGACCTTCATCAACTCGTCCCAGGTGGCCGGCGGCTTGTCGAAACCGGCTTCCTTCAGCTTGCAGGAATTGTAGAACAGCAGGCCGGAATAGTTGTCGAAGGGAAGGCCGTAGGTCTTGCCGCCCCAGGAGCCGAAGGCATCCAAGAGAAGCGGGAAGAAGCCATCCAGCTTCAGGTTCGGGTCGGTGATCGACTTGTCCTTGGTGTATTTTTCGATCGGATCGATCCAGCCGTTTTCGGCAAACTCGCCGATCCAGACCAGGTCCACCAGCGCCATCGTCAGGTCGCCCTGCGAGGTGAAGTTCAACACTTCCTTCTCGCGGGTGTTTTCGTAAGGGACGATTTCGTAATTGACCTTGATGCCGGTCTTCTTCTCGAACTCCGGCAGGAGCTTGATGATGGCGCGGTAGCCGGGGCGATCCAGGAAGATGCCGCTGATTTCGGTGCCCTTCAGGGGCTTGGCCGCATCTTCAAGCCAGTCTGCATGGGCGACAAGCGGCATGCTCGCAGTTGCCGCCGTCAGGGCCAGCACGCTTGCGCAGATTTTCAACAGACGTTTCATTCCACTCCTCCTATGGTGAAGGCGGCCTCCCCGGCAGCCCTGTTCAATCTTCAGACAAACGGGAGCCGTCAGGCGCGCCTCAGCGCCTCCATCCAGCACACCCAAAACCGTCTTCGTGCCCGCAAACCTACCAAAAGACACAGCTTCGCCGCCCGCACTTCACATGCGTATATTGCGCTACATCAATGTGTTAGGCCCGTTAATCCTCCCGGCGGGACGCATTATCGATACATCTGTATTTTTACATTTGCAATAGCATTGATTGCCGATTTATGCTGTCTCGACGTCAGGGAGGGAGGTCACCATGAACCATCAGCACGGCAATTCCAGCGAACTGGCTGCCCGCGCAGCGCTTGCCGAACGGATGGCGCGTGCGGCAGGGGAAATGGCGCGCTCATTCCTGGCGCATCCGGAAAAGCTGGAATGGACCGAAAAGGCATCCTCGCAGGATATCGTCAGCGCCGCCGATGAAGCGACGGAAGCCTATCTGCGCGCGACGATCCAGCAACACTTCCCCGCCGACGGCATCGTGGGCGAAGAAGCGGGATCAACGAGCGGCAGTTCCGGCTACGATTGGGTGATCGATCCGATCGATGGCACCATGGCCTTTCTGGTCGGCCAGCCGAACTGGACGGTCTCGGTGGCCGTGATGCATGCGGGTGAACCGGTGATCGGGGTGGTTGCGGCCCCGATGTTCGACGAGATCTATGTGGGGCGGTCAGGGGGAGGCGCAACGCTGAACGGCAAGCCGCTCTCCATCAATCCGGACTGGACGATCCGTTCGACGACAGTCGGCTTTGGCGGCACAGAGAGAGCCGATCCGCGACAGGCCGGTGGTTTCGTCACCCGCCTTTATCAGGAGGGCGGCGTCCTCTTCCGGGTCGGGTCGGGCGCCCTGATGCTGGCCTATGTCGCGGCCAACCGGTTGGCCGGCTACTACGATCCGACCCTGTTCTGCTGGGACTGCATGGCCGGGATCGTTCTGATCCGCGAGGCTGGCGGATTGGCCGAATTTGCCGGCAGCCTGACGGAACCGGGAGAGATCTGGGCCGGAAACAAGCATGTCTTCGACGACCTCAAGCGCATCAGCGTAGCGCGCGAAGACGATCGGTGACGGATCGCCTGAAAAGGTCGCGTTGCCCCTGCGCAAGCTTGGCTCTTCTTATCGGAAGAACCAGTCTTGCGCAGGAACGGATTCAGGCCGGCAAATCAGCCGCCGAGGACGAATCTCGAAAACGCCAGCGAATTGCGTGCATCCTCATCCATCCGGGCTTCGTCGGCCCCATTGCTCAGGTCACGCCAGACGCGGATGTCGGAACCGATCGTGCCACCGGTCTTGACGAAGGGCTCCATCACGACTGCGCCGGTGTAGTTGATCTCGCGAAGCGCCGCGCCGATCTCATGCCAGGGCATGCGGCCCTTGCCGGGAACGCGGCGATTGCTTTCGCCGGTATGGAAATGGCCAAGAAGCGGGCCTGCGGTGCGGATCGCATCGCCAAAACTGTCTTCCTCGATGTTCATATGGAACGTATCGAGCATGACCTTGACGTTCGGCTTGCCGACCTGCTTGACGAAGGCGACGCCTTCGGCGGCCGTGTTCAGAACGTGGTTTTCGAAGCGGTTAAGCACTTCGATGCACAGATTGATGCCGAGATTGTTGGCGAAATCGGCAATGCCGTGAATGCCTTCAACACCGCGCGCCCAGTCGCCTTCCTTGTCCACCGGCTGTGAATAATCGATCGGCCAATAGGAATGCAGGGCGCCGCCGATCGTCTTGATATCCAGCTTGGCAACATTGGTGAGCGTCTTTTCAAAGAACGCCTTGCCGGCTGCACGAACATCCGCATCAGGGGACGACAGATACTTGCTCTTCGAAGGACCAATGCCGGCCGTCAGAATGATGTTGTTGTCGATGGCGCTCTGCTTGATGGTGGCGAGCTCGGCATCGCTGTACTCATTGATATGGTGCGCAGCCACCTCGATGAGGTCGAAGCCAAGCTTGGCGACCTTCTCGACGTAAGGGCCGAACTTCGCGCTCCATTCATGCTCCCAGTACGAATAGTAAATTCCGTGTTTCATGGATGACTCCCTTTGATAGTGACGCCCAAGGGGCTGCCGGACGTTGAGGCAGGCTCAGGCGCTGTTATTCACGCGCAGATCGGGCTCTGCGCTGTTTGACATGATGAAGAGCCCGTTCGGCAGGTCGTTCTTCTCGACCTTCTGGGCGATTTCCTCTGCGGGCAAACCGAAGCCGCGCCAGCGCTCCTGAAGACGACGGCGCAGTTCATCGACGTCAACGTCAACGAAAACGGTGAGGTCGAAGATCGGCTTCAGCCGGTCCCACGGCGCCTGCTGCGCCAGGAGATAGTTGCCCTCGCAGACGATGATCTCCGTCGATTGCGCAATAAGCCGGCCGCCGGCCCGCGCGATCTCGATCGACCGGTCGAAAACGGGAACGGCGATGACATCGTCTTCATTGGCCTTGAGACGCTGCAGCATATGGCGGAAGCCATGCGCATCGAAGGTATCGATGGCGCCCTTGAAGGGCCGCCGACCCATCTCGTTCAGCACGGCATCGTCGTAATGATAGCCGTCCATGGGAAAGAGCGCGGCTTGCGCGCCAAAATCTTTTCCCAGGAGATCGACGACATGTTCGGCCAGCGTCGATTTGCCAGAGCCCGGCGCACCGGCAATGGCGACCAGAATCCGCCGCCGACCGAACGCATTGAAGCGCTCGAAAGAGGCCTCGGCGATGGCCTTTGCCGTTGCCGCGATCCCAGTTGAACCCGTATCAGCCATTGAATACCTCCTCGCTATCTGTCCGGCCCGGCTCACGCCAGCCCGTACTGAACCGCCTTGTTGCGCAGGAATGAAAGGCCATCTTCGAAGACCTGTTCGGCATCGCGGGCAACCGGACGCCATGTGGAGATGGCGCCCGCCATCTCGGTCGGCATCGCCGCAAAACTCTCCAGCGTCAGCGCACCCTTGAAGCCGATGGCGGCGAGTGCCGCGAAGATCGCATCCCACGGCACGTTTCCGTAGCCCGGCGTTCCCCGGTCGCTCTCCGACATATGCATGTATTTGAGGTGGTCACGGGCCGCGATGATGCCGTTCGCAACGCCCTTCTCCTCCATGTTCATATGGAAGGTGTCGAGGTGGACGAAGACATTGTCGAGACCGATCCGCTCGACCAGCGCAACGGCCTGGGCCGCGGAATTGACGAGATGGTTCTCATAGCGGTTGACCGCTTCGATGCCGAACTGAAGTCCGAGGCTTTTGGCGTGTGTCGCTGCAGCCCCGAGCGCACGCGTCAGGTTGTCGTATTCCGCTTCCGTCGGCGGAAAACCGGTCCGCTCGTTGGTGCCGCCATAGGTGACGCCGGTCAGCGCCTCGGCGCCCATCGCGGCCGCCGTGTCGAGGGCTGACTTCAGGTGCTCGATTGCCGCATCCGGACGCCGCGAGGGCCAGGCATGCTCTGGCATGACCAGCGAGCAGGCAGCGCGAAGCGCGTGCTTTTCCAGCAGGCCGCGGCTGTGTTTGGCATCGACGGACGGAATATCGATCAGAGGGATCTCGATGAAATCCTGTTTGTAGCGGGCGGCACCTTCGATGGCGCGCTCTGCCCCTGCGTGGTCCCACACCGTGGTCCACATCATTGCATGTATGCCAAGTCCCTGCACGTCAGGCCTTCTTTCTCGTGAAAATGCGATAGTGGGATGCCAGTGTGCGCGCAGCCATGACAACGATCATCAACACGCCCCAGAGAGCCGTCGCAAGGTGCTGGTTGGCGCCCATCAGGTTGAGGCCGGACGACAGAAGCTGCAGGACGACCAGGGCGACGAAGACCGGCAGCACCCGACCGAACCCGCCGAACGGATTGACGCCGCCCAAGAAGGCCGCAAGCACGGTAATCAGCAGATAGGATTCGCCGTGGCCGACGCGCACCGAATTGAACCGGGCAAGCATGATGATGCCGGCAACTGCGCACATGATCCCCGACAGCGTGTAGACGAGGACAACGATCTTGCGCGTGTTGAGGCCGGAATAGTCTGCCGCGTCCATGTTGGAGCCGATCATCAGCAGGCCGAAGCCGAGCTTGCTGCGCGTCAACAGGACATGCCAGACGGCCACGCAGACAAGGAAGATCAGGAGCGGGATGGGAAGGCCGAGAAACGATCCATGGCCGATGGGCGCGACATAGGCGGGAAAGCCCGACACGTCGCCGCCACGGGTGAGGAACTCGCCGAGCCCCCGCAGAAAGATCATCATCGACAGGGTGACGAGGATCGGATGCGCGCGGGTATAGGCGATGGCAGCACCGGTCAAGGCGCCGGCAGCAGCGCCGGTCACAAGCGCGGCCACACAGGCGAAGACGAAGGCGCTCAGCGGAGCGTCCGCACCACCATGCGCCTGCAGCACCCATGCCGCCGCAAGTCCCGAAAGATTGGCGGTAAAGGTGATCGACAGGTTGATACCGCCGGTCAGAAGCGGCAGCAGCATGGCAAGCGTCAACAGGCCGAGTTCGGGAAGCTGGAACGCAACCGACCCAAAGGTCCCGAATGACAGGAAATTATCCGCTGCGAGGCCAAAGATCAGCATCACGGCGATAAATGCAATCACCGGGCCGCCCATATCCGCGCCGAACGTGGCATTGAACTTCTGGACAAAGGTCTTCATGAGCGCTGGCTTCCTTTGCGTGCGGAGCTTTTCAGGGCATCAGGCAGGAGTTTGTCGAAGCGGGCCGACGAGAGCGTGATGGCTGCAAGGATGATGGCGCCGACAATCATCTTGAAGGCAAAGGGAGAGACGCCCATCAGGTTGAGGCCGTTCTGGGTAATCGAGACCAGAAGCACGCCAAGCACGCAACCCAGCACCGAACCCTTGCCGCCGCCGAGACGCGCCCCGCCAAGGACGGTCGCGGCCAGAACATCAAGCTCGCGGCCATAGAGGGCGTTCGGCACCACTTCCTGCGCGTAATGCGCCTGCATGAGCCCGGCGATACCCGCCATCAGACCCATCCAGCCAAAGGAGATGTAATGCATGGCACCGATATTGATGCCGAAGCGACGGGCACCTTCCGGATTATCGCCGAAGGCATAAAGCTTGCGGCCGGTCGTCGTGCGCGAGATCATGAAGGAGGTGGCAATGCAGCAGAGCACCATCACCACCACCGGCAGCGTGAGTTCCACCCAGGAGCCATCCGCCATCTCGTGTTCGTAAAACACGACACGGTTGGAGAGCCAGTCCGGCAGGTTGTAGATCGACACGCCCTTGGTGAAGAACATCAACAGGCCAAAGAAGATGTTGAAGGTCGAGATGGTCGCGACGATCGAAATGATCTGCAGGCGATAGACCAGAAAGGCATTGATCAGCCCAAGGCCAATGCCGACCACGCCGGCAATGATGAAGCCTTCGGCCCAATTGCCGCCGCCGAGTGCTGCAAGCGCGAGAACCGCAACATATTGGACGACCGAGGCGGCGACGGCGAAGGAAATATCGATGCCGCCCGAGATCAGCACAACCAGCAGTCCGACCGCGAAGATGATGTTGACGGCCGAGACGTTCAGCACGTCAAAGGCGTTGGAGATGGTGAAAAACCGATCGGTGCCAAAGGACAGCCCGATGCAAAGCAGGACCATCACGGCAAGCAGGGTAAATTCGGTCGTATGACCTGAGACGAGCCTACGCATAGACGGCGGACTCCAATTCTGTAAGCGAGATTTGACGCGGGTCGTAAACCGCCTGGAAGCGGCCTTCCGCCATGTGGATGACGCGGTCGGTGTTGAAATAGACTTCCGGCGCTTCGTCGGAAATGACGATGATCGACAGACCTTCGGCTGCCAGCTTTCGGACGATCTCGAAGATGCCGGCGCGCGCGCCGACATCGACGCCGACGGTCGGGGCATCGAGGATCAGGATCTTGGGGCTGATCGCCAGCCACTTGGCAATCGCCACGCGCTGCTGATTGCCGCCTGAAAGGGTGCGGATCGGGTCATCCGGCGTGCCGATCTTGACGCCGAGTTCCGAGATCCAGCGCGAAACGACCTTTGCCTTTCGCGATGGCGAAATGAGGCCACCCGACAGGATACGGTCGAGCGACGCCATGACAAGATTGTCGGCGATGGACTGCGGCTGATTGAGGCCGAGCGACAGTCGGTCCTCGGAAAGATAGGCAATGCCCGCGCGGATCGCATCGCGGTTGGAGCCGAAGCTGACCGCCTTTCCCTCCAGCAGGATCTCGCCGGAATGGGCGGCGCGCATGCCGAACAGGGTGAGCGCCAGTTCCGTGCGGCCCGCCCCGAGAAGGCCGGTGATGCCGAGTGTTTCGCCGCGCTTCAAATCGAAGGAAACATCGCTGAATTCGCCATGGCGCGTGAGGTTGCGGACCGAGAGAACGACGGGTGCGTCGTCATGATCGGTGGCAATCACGGCATTGTCGAAGTTGCGGCCGGTCATCAATTCGGTCACGCGGGATTGGGTCATGCCTTCGACCGGATAGACACCGACGAGCGAGCCATCGCGCAGCACTGTCATGCGGTCGGAGATTTCCAGCACCTCCGCCAGGCGGTGAGACACGAAAACCACGGCAACACCGGAAGCCGAGAGATTGCGCACGATCTCGATCAGGTAATCGGTTTCCGATTGCGTGAGAGACGCCGTCGGCTCATCCATGAAGACGAGGCGCGCTTCGCCCACCAGCGCACGGGCAATCGCCACGATCTGGCGCTGGGCGATCGGCAGATCTTTCAACGGCTGATGGATATCGAGATTGACGCCGAGACGCGCCAAGGCCTTTTCCGCCGCAGCGTCGATGGCGCGCTTGTCGATGAGGCCGTATTTGCCGTTCACGGCAAGCTGGAAACCGATGTTTTCGGCAACAGACATTTCGCCGAAAAGCGCCAGGTCCTGCCAGATCACCTGAATCCCTAAGGACTGGGCGAGTGTCGGCGTCATCGCGGCAATCGGCTTGCCGTCGAACAGGAACTCGGCGCCCTCTTCCGGCTTGTAAACGCCGGTGATGACCTTGATGAGCGTGCTCTTGCCGCAACCGTTTTCACCGGCCAGACAATGGACCTCGCCCGGATTGACCTCGAAGGAGACGCCTTTGAGGGCACGCACGCCGCCAAAGGTAACCTTGATATCTTTCAGGGAGAGAAGCGGATGTGCGCCCGACATAACGTGTACTCCGTCTGACCACGCTTGCCGTGACCATTCGACTGTCTTGTTTTTATTGAAAATGGGGTCGCGCGGACGCTGTCGCCCGCGCGACCCCTGCAGCTCCGGGAGGATCAGAGCCCCATCGACACCAGTTTGTCGATGCTTTCCTTGTCGATCTTCAGAAGCTGATCGACGATGATGGTGTTGCCTTCGGGCGTAATGGTGCCGAGACCGTCGATGGTCTCACCCGCCTTCGGTGCCTGCCCCTTGGCAATGCGGTCGGCAAGCGTCACGAAGACTTCGCCGGCCTGCTTCGGGTTCCACATGAAGCCGCCCGTCAATGCGCCGCTCTTGATCAGCTTGGCGCCCTGCCCCGGCGAGAACGGCCCGACGACAAAGACCTTGCCGTCCTTGCGGCGCTCTTCGACGGCGCGTCCGGCGCCGATCGGACCCTGCGACCCAAACGCCATGAAGCCTGCGAGATCCGGGTTGGCCGACATCAGGTCGAGCGCCGTGGAGCGGCTCTTGTCGAGATCTTCGGCAACGCCGTAACGGTCACCGACGAGCTTCATGTTGGGATAATTGGCCTTGATATAGGCGATTGCCGCATCGGCCCAGGCATTGTGCAACGGCACCGTCAGCGAACCGACGAACACGGCATAGGAGCCCTTGCCGCCCATCTTTTCGGCCAGAAGCTTGCCGTGGGCCTCACCGAAACCCTTCGCGGATGCCAGTTCGAAATCCCAGTCCGCACCCGCCTGCTTCGGCGATTCGTGCGTGATGACCTTGATGCCCGCGGCCTGCGCCTTCATCAGCACCGGCTCCAGCACCTTGGAGTCGTTCGGAACGACGCCGATAAAATCAACCTTCTGAGCGATCAGATCCTCGATGGCGCGAACCTGCAAGGCCGGGTCGGCACTGGTGGGGCCCACCATGAAACCATTGACCCCGAGCTTTGCGCTCTGCTCCTTGATGCCGGCTTCCATGGCGTTGAACCACGGAATGCCACCAATCTTCACGACGACGCCAATCTTGGTTTCGGCAGCGAATGACACGGTGGAAGTAAAGAGCGCCAGCGAAAGGCCAAGCGCGACTGACATAATTCTCTTCATGGGGTCCTCCTCTTCAAAACTATCCCTGACGCGTAAAGACATGCCTGCAAGAGCTCGCGCCCTGGCGTTGGATCTACGATGCCTGTCACAGGCCCCTCCAGCGTCGCTCCTCAAGCGAACCACCTGCACAATCGATATTTCTAGGTTGCACAATCGATGGTGCACGCACATTATCACCAAGCGGGCTTTCGTCAAGAGGGGCTGGCATCTACAACGTACAAGACGGGGGAGGTGATTCCGGCATGACTGAGAAGGAACAGAGGAAGGCAACGATCTACGACCTGTCGGTCAAATCGGGTGCGTCGGCCTCGACGGTGAGCGCTGTGTTGAATGGCACCTGGCGCAAGCGGAGGATCTCGGAAGAGACGGCCAACCGGATCATCTTGCTGGCGCAGGAGCACAAATACACCGCAAACCAGCAGGCCAGGGCGCTGAGGAGTTCCCGGTCGGGACTGGCGGGACTGCTTCTGCCCATCTACGACACGCGCTTCTTTTCCACGATGGCGCAAACGTTCGAGGCGCAGGCGCGCAAACGCGGCTTGATGCCGGTGGTGGTCGCGGGACGACGCGATCCGGAAGAAGAGCGCCGGACCGTCGAATCGCTTGTCGCCTATTCGATTGATCTCCTGTTCATCGCGGGCGCAACAGATCCCGATGGCGTTCACAAGGTGTGTGCGCGGGCAAACCTGCCGCATATCAACATAGACCTTCCGGGGAAACTCGCCTCGTCCGTCATTTCCGACAACCGGCAGGGCGCCAAGGCGCTCACGCTGGCAATCATTCGGCATGCCCAGCAGGCAGGCCCTCTGACGGCCGACGATGTCTATATGTTCGGCGGCCGCGACGACCATGCCAGCCGCGAACGCATCATCGGCTTTCACGCCGCAAAGGCCGAGATCTTCGGAACTTGCCTCGGCGACGACATGGAGAGCACCGGCTATTCGCCGAGCATCACGGCCCTTGCCTTCGAGCGCTTCTACGAACGCCACGGCCTCCTGCCGCGGTGCTTTTTCATCAATTCATCGGTCAATTTCGAAGGGCTGCTTCGCTTCATGAGCAAGCACGACGGCGAAGTTTTTGGCGATATCGTCGTGGGTTGCTTCGATTACGACCCCTTCGGCTCCTTCCTTCCCTTCCCCGTGTACATGATCCGGCCGAACATTTCCGAGATGCTGGAAAAAGGGTTTGAACTCTTGGACTCAGCAGAAGATGCGCCCCGCATCGTCCTCATCGAACCGCAGCTTGTCCTGCCCCGCACGGCGCTCGAAGGACCGCTGGACGAGTTGAAGGATAGCGTCACATCCGTTTAGAATGTTGCGCAGACCGCTGGGACGAGCTCAAGACGGGCCAAGGCTCAAGGTCGGCTATAGGACCGCGTGAACCTGACTGGCGACGTCCGATTGTAAACGTCGACCTTATCGTTGACTGCTCTTTGACATTGTTCGAACAATCAGGCACTTAAGGGCAAGAGGTTCCTCCGCATGCGCGGAGATAGACCCAGGCAGGAGCCGAGGCTTGCACCGCGCAAAATGGTTCCTCCGCATGCGCGGAGATAGACCCGTATGGCTGACCTCGTAGCCGCGCCCGAACGAGGTTCCTCCGCATGCGCGGAGATAGACCCTGGACACGGTTGGAAACCGGTGCGGCAATTATGGTTCCTCCGCATGCGCGGAGATAGACTCGTCGTTGTCAGTTCCGGTTGAAATCTGCTGTGAAAGTGTCCGGTTGTCTGAGGTGTTCCGGCTCCCTCCGTAGGACAATCGGCTGCGGCGCGTCCCGGAAAGGCGCGCCTCCTCTATTTTCCGAGAATCGAAGCACCTTCCCAGAAGCCTTAAGGCCTGCGCCCGGCCACCCCTGCCCCCGATGTCACGGGCCTGGCTGTCCAGCCTTGGGCAGCAGCAGCAAGGGCGAGGTGAGCGTGGCGCTCAGTGTGTCCAGCACGAAGGTTCCGGGGCTGCGTTTGACGCCGGACGAATCTGCCTCGACCGGCGCCAGGATGGGCGCGAGAGCAGAGACCTGGGCGAAGCGGTTGTGGTTGAATTGATCCTTTGTCGAGAGCGCGGATATATCGATGATCTCGAGCTTGCCGAGGTCGGCTGCCTGTTTGACACGCGGATCACTGACATCGAGCGCACCGATGCGCCGCCGCTGACCCGCCAGGAGACGCGAAACGGCGAGTGCTCGATCGTCTTTGGAGACGAGCACCGTCATCGGTGGGGAGAGTGAACCGATCACGGCGAGTTGCGATCGGAAGACCTGCACGTCGATATCCGGCGCCGCCAGAAACACCGTGAGCTTTGTAAAAATTGCCGATTTCTGCGAGAGGCGCAGCTGCCGGAGCGCCTCGGCGGACAGCCATCCGCCCATGCTGTGGCCAATCAGTGTTACCTTGCGCACCGCCGGGTTGCGGCCGAGGTCATCGAGCAGTTGGCTCAATCCGTCACGCGAAGCGGTGGCGGCATCCTTGTCGGCAAGATAGCCTGTCACGCTTGCCTCTGATGGCCAGGAAAAGAGGATGGGGGTCCGGCTGCCATCGTCGGAATCGGCGTTGATCTGCGCAAGGCGGAACAGAGCCTCTTGGAAACTCGTGTTGAAGCCGTGCACGAAGACGCCCACCTGAGATCGGCTCCCTGTCTGGGCAAGGCTGATCGCTTTATGAAAACTTGCCGGATCGAGAACCTTCTGCTGGATCGTCACGAAGCTTGCGGCAGGATCAGGCGTGCCTTCCTTGGGCCATTCGATCTCGCCCGGACGATGCACCGGGGGGATCGAGATGGTGAAGGCGGCATAGTTGAGCTTGTCTGCCGTTTCATTGGTAAAGACATTGCGATCAGGATCCGGACGCGCGCGCATGGTCGCGACATAGACGGTGACCTGGCGTGTGCCGGTCACGCGGGTGCTGATCTTCGGCACGTCGAGGACTTCCGGCCCCGGGCGTGTGACGCAGGCCGACAGCATCGCGACCATTGAGAGACACACCGCAAGCCTGCCGATCATGGACATGCTCATTCTCTTAAACCTCCTGCGCGCATCGGGCCGGATCTTTCGGAGCTCATCCTTTGACGGAAACTCCATGACCGGGCGCTCTGATACGGCCTAACGCCTCGTCTCAATGCGGTTTGCAATAATCCCAATAGCCCCGGTTCTGCTGTGGGCTGGACCAGTACCAGCATAGCTGCGGACTGGGCGCAGGCGGCACGCTGGAGGCAACGATGATCGTCCCCAAGACTACGCCGGCAACCACGGCACCGTAATAGGGGCGCCGCACCCAGGGGCGAACCGGCCGGACCACGACGACCCGCGTGTGATGATGATGGACGACACGCGCCTCATCGGCGCAGAACACGCGCAGGCAACCACCGCTTGCCTGGAACGCCGGATCCTGGAGTAGTGGCGAAAACAGGGGGGCGGCCGATACCGGAGCGGCCAGAGCCTGGACGACGCACAATCCGAGGAGGATCGAACGCGTCCCACGTCTTTTTCTGTTGATCATGCGTTCTTTCTCCGGACCGTTTGAAACTTTAGCGAGGTATGGGTCATGCGGCATCGCCATGCGGCGGCGTCTCATTGAGGAGCGGCTTCGGCACGGCTTTGATGCCATGTTCCTGAAAACCTTTTTGCACGGCGGCCAGCACGGCGCGGCGGATCAACCAGGGGCGACCGGGCCGGGCCTTGAACTTGCCGCGAATAACCAGCGTGCCATCCTCCACCAGGGCGATCCCCTGGCTCTTGAAGGGCTCGATCAGGTCGACGGCGATGGCCGGATCCGTAGAAATCTCCTGGCCGATCTTCTTGAAAAGCCGCCGCACTTTCTCGATGTCCGTATCGAAGGCAACGCGGAAGGCCAGCTTTTCAATCATCCAGTCGCGGCTGTAGTTCTCGACCTTGTCGATCTGGCCGTAAGGAATGGTGGTGAGAGCGCCGCGATGGTGGCGCAAGGAGACGGAACGGATCGATATTTTCTCCACCGACCCCTTCGACCCTGAGATTTCGATGTATTCTCCGAAGCGGAAGGCATCATCGATCAGGAAGAACAGCCCCGAGACGATGTCCTTGACCAGCGCCTGCGAGCCGAAACCGATGGCAAGGCCAAACACCGAAAAGCCGGTGATGATCGGCCAGACATTGACACCGAGCGATAGAAGCACCGACAAGGCAGCGAGCGCAAAGATCACCGATCGTGCGAGGCGGCTCAAGAGCGGGACCAGCGTTTCCAGTCGCGAACGCGGCGCAGCCGGGGCATCCTCGTCGCCGTCGGCCGCTGGCTCACCGGTCGCCCGGGTGGCAACACTGCCGGTGACATTCCAGAGATAGGCGGCAAGCAAGGCAATGGACGCCGCCTGCAGCGCGTCGGCGGCGACGCTCCACGTGTCGAAGCCGAGACTGGCGGCAAGCGGCGCGATCCACAACGTGCCGATGGCGGCAGAGGCGACAACCAGCACCATGAAGCGAAGGGTCTCGCGTGCCGCCGCAGCCATCACCGACACTCGTTCAGAGAGAACCCCCAGGCGCGCCCATTCCCCGATCAGGGCATCCAGATGGGGTGTCGCCACGAAGATGACGGCGGTCATCAGTACGGCCGTCGCAGGCAGCGGCGCCCCGACGGTTATCGCCGTCTGCGTGCTGGCCAGGGCGGTGAGCAGAAAGCCGATGACGATGGCCGGCCAGCGGCGCGCCAGGTGTTTGCGAAGCAAGGAGCGCGGCCGCGGTCCGGCGACCGCAAGGGCAAGCGCCCGCCGGTTGCGCCGGGCGACCAGTGAAAATAGGAGAACGCTCGGCAGCGAAACAAACAGCGTCACCAGACTGTCGGTCAGGGCAGGACCGGCCTGCCACAGGCGTAGCACCATCTGGAGACCAATCCCTGCGAGCGGCCAGGCGAGGCTGAGGGTCAGATCCCGCCGCAGCCGTTTTACCCGCGCCGGCGGCGGTTTTGCACCGCTTGCGAGCCCCGCTGTCATGATCTGGCGCAACATCATCACGAGCAGGCATCCGGCAGCGGTGATCACCGCACCCTGTCTCAAGGTCTGCCCGACCGCGCCACCCGATGCCAGCATGGAGGCTGCCGCCAGGCCCACGATCAATGCGACGAGCGTGATCAGAGGCAAGCGCAGAGCCATGCCCAGTCGAGACAATCTCGACTGGCAAAACCAGAAGACGATGATCGTCAAAAAGGCGACAGACGCGAGAAGGAAGAAGATGCCGGTTGCAGACGTCCCTGCGTCCCGCATTCTCTCCGCAAGCGCAATTGCCTGTTCGGGAACCCGATCAAGCGCTTCGATCCGCGCCGAGAAGCCGGACGTCACGCGCGTCGTCACCGTCTCCAGGGTGGTGACCAGCGCAGCCATGTCCGGCGGTGGCGGTGGCGCAGCAGCCAGCGGAAGGGCTTGGTTTGCCATGATATTCACCCGTTGAATGGAACGATCACGCTCGGACGCAGGACGCATCGAAATCCGACATGACTGGTCGTGGTGTCTATGGTCTGGGCGAGGCGGGCCGCCGGGCGGTAGCGATGGCAATAATTGGGGGCGCAAAGATGCGAACCACCCTTCAGCACCTTGCGTGGTTTTCCCAGGTAAAGCATGCTTTGATCTATGCTATCCGCCAGACTGCCGCCGCGCGGATTGTCGATGGTACAGCAGGCCTTGGCGGCCGGTTGATGCGGTCCGAACCAATCCTCGGTCCACTCCCAGACATTGCCGGTCATGTCGTAAAGACCGTAGCCATTCGCGGGAAAGCTGCCGACTGGCGATGTGCGCTCAAAGCCGTCCTCGGCGAGATTTTCCCAAGGAAAGCGACCTTGCCAGGTATTGGCCATATGCACCCCGTTGGGACTGAATTCGTCTCCCCAGGCATAATCGGCGCCGTCCAGTCCGCCCCGCGCGGCAAACTCCCACTCCGCCTCGGTCGGCAGACTTTTTCCGGCCCAGCGCGCAAACGCCAGCGCATCCTCATAGGCCACATGCACGACCGGATGATCCTCACGTCCGGCCAAGCTGCTCTGCGGACCTTCGGGGTGGCGCCAGTCCGCGCCATCGACATAGGTCCACCATTGATAGGCATCGTCGGGTTCACGCGCGGACTGCGGAGCGGTGAAGACGGCCGAAGCCGGTTGCAGGGCCTCAGGCGGAACGCCGGGATAGAGGTCCGGGTCGGCCGGGCGCTCGGCAAACGTGACATAGCCGGTCGATGTCACGAAACGGGCAAAGGCCCGGTTCGTGACAGGCGTTGCATCCATGAGAAAGGGACCGACGGAGACACGGCGCACCGGCGCCTCCTCCGGATAAAACCGGTCCGATCCCATCAGAAAGGTCCCCCCACTCACGGGGACCATCGTTTCGAGCATGGTCATGCTGCGCTTTCCCAAGGCTCAGAGCTAGTTATCAGCATCGAAGACGGCAGCAGGATCCCAGGATTTCGGCGGCGCGCCGAAGGTCAGCTTGATGGCCTCGCCCAGCAAAAGCGGTGGCGCCATCTGGGCGGACAGTTCCCGAATGCGCTCCTGGAGCTTCCTGACGATGCGGGGATAGCGTTCTGCCAGGTTGGTGGTTTCGCTCTTGTCCTTGGAGAGATCGAAAAGCTCCACCCGACCGGGCAAGGCGGCCGTCCAGATCAGCTTCATGTTGCCGTCCCGGATGGCACCGCCCATGGGATCGACATTATACACCATCTCGTGGCGCGCCGAAGGCTTGCCCTGACTGATCGTCGCCCAGGCGTTGATGCCATCGAGCGGCTTGTTTCGCCCGAGTTCGACGCCGGCAAGGGCCGCGAGCGTCGGATAGATGTCGGTGACATGGATGACGCCATCGACCTTTTCCGAGGCGATCTTGCCCGGCCAGTTGGCCAGCGCGGCAACGCGGGTTCCGCCTTCGTACAGCGTCCCCTTGCCGTCGCGGTAGGGACCGTTCTGCGCAGGCAGTTCCCCCGTCACCTTCGATTCGCCGGCGAACATGGCCGAGCGCACGCCGCCATTGTCGCTCTGGAACATGATGATCGTGTTTTCGCGCATGCCGCGCTTCGCCAGCGTCTCCACCAGCGCGCCGATGCCGTCGTCGATGATGGAGATCATCGCGGCATAGGCACGCCGCTGCGGATCCGGGATCGCGGAGTATTTGTCGAGATACTCCTGCGGCGCCTGAAGCGGCGTGTGCGGTGCCGTGTAAGCCAGGTAGAGAAAGAGCGGCTTGTTCGCATCATGCGTATCGACGATCTTCAAAGCTTCCTTGCTGAAGAGCAAGTTGTCGACCCCCTCTTCCTGAAGCGGTTCATTGTCGCGATACCAGTCCTTCACGCCATGAGAGGCATGTTCGAAGTGGTCGATCTCGCCCACCAGGGCGCCATAGAAGCTCTCGAAACCGCGCTGTGTCGGCCAGAATTCCTTCTTCGCATGGCCGAGGTGCCATTTGCCGACCATGGCGGTGCGGTAGCCGGCATCCTTCAGCATCTGCGGCAGAATATACTCGTCCGTTGCCAGCCCATAGCTGCCGCCGCTCGGGATGACACCCGTCTGCAGGCCGTAGCGCAACGGATAGCGGCCCGTCATAAGGGCTGCGCGGGTCGGCGTGCACATGGGCTGGGCATAGAACTGCTCCAGCCGCGCACCATTGGCGGCCAGCGCGTCGATATGCGGCGTGCGGATATCAGAACCGTGGTAGCCGACATCCTTCCAGCCAAGGTCGTCGGCGACCACGTAAATGATATGGGGCGGCTTCTCCGTCGGTTTTGCCTCGGCCTGCGTTCCGATCCCGAGCGTCGCCAGGGCAGAGGCGGGCGCGGCACCACCGATCGCCAGGCGGCTGATGGCAAGCGCTGCTCCACTCAGAAGGGTTTGGCGACGGGTCAATCCTTCATCATCGCCTGCTTCCGGCTCATTCACCATGCCGAACAATCATTTAGCCGAAGAGCTTATCTGACCACTGACGAGCTGTGCGATGTGGCGTCCCGCACGAGTCTGGAGATCGACTGCCTCTCAGCAGCCGATCAGCTCTCGCACTTCCACCAGGTCGGCCGCCCGGGCCGGTGGGGGCTCGATTGTCTCGAACTGGCGGCCCATGTGAGGGCGGACGGTGCCATCGAAGACGGTGCTGTCGCTCTGGTCTTCATCGAGCGCTCGTGCGGCTCCAGCATCGCAGGCATCCCGCTCAACGATAATGTTGTCATAAGCTTGCCGCCTGGCAGCGAGATACGGGCCAGCATGCGCGCCGGCACGATCTATCGCGGCATCGTCGTGCCCGTGACGGATTGGCTGGACATTCAGCACCAGACGGTCGGCTTCGTTACGTCCGACACGCCAAAGCCTTCGATGTTTTCCCTGAACGGCAACCAAGGCTCGGCCCTGATAAAGGAGACATCTCTTCTTGGCGACCGACTTGAAGCAGCCCTCATTCCCGATACCTCAGATGCTGCGGCTCAACAGCGCCTGCCGCTTCCCATATCCGATTGCCTGGCGCATCTGGCGGACATTCAAGCGCACACCGAATCCCGCTACGAGGCCGTCAACAAGTCGGTTGACGCGCGTCTGCGTCAGGCCCTGCGGGCCAAGGACTTCATTCTCGCACATCTGACTGAGGACCTCTCCGTCGACAGGCTGTGCGGCGCGGTCGGTGTCAGCCGGCGCCAACTGGAATATGCCTTCAGGACCACGTTTGATTGCAGCCCCTACGACTTCATCCAGTCCGTCCGCCTGAACGAAATCCGGCGGCAATTGCAGCGCGCCGATGGCCGAACCGTCACCCAGATCGCTCTGGACAACGGCGTCCAGCACCTCGGCCGTTTTTCCGCAGCCTATCGCAACCTGTTCGGGGAACTGCCCAAGGAGACGGCGCGCCAGAATTTGACGGCGCTGGCACGACATTATAAGGCCGGTTACAGAAAGGGTTGAGGCGTCAGACGTTGACGGCGCTGTGCCTCATGCCCTTCTGGACGGCCGGGACACGACATGTCCGAGCGACGCAGCCGGGCCATCAAGAGCCGTACGGCTCTTCATCCAGGCGTTCGGATCGACATCGAGAGCCGTCTGAAGCCAGGCGAGTGTCAGGCGTCTCATGGCCTCCAGTGCATCGGGGCTTTCCGTCTCCGTTTCCTTCGCGTCGAGACCCGCGATGCCGCCGAGCCCGTGGCCGACACCACGCAGCGTCAGGAGATCGCCGTTTGCGCCTGTTGCGTCGTGGAAAGCATCAGCATACCATTCTGGGCCGCGTGTCGTGAAACGGGGGTTATCCTCATCACCGCAGACGACGAGGATCGGGCGCGCAATGCCCGAAAAGTCGAGATCGAAGAACGGGAAACGCGCGGCGTTTTCTTCTGTCAGGTCGGCTCCGCCCCGGCCGGGCGCAGCGAGCAGGATACCGGCTGAAATCCGCGGATCGGAGAAATCCTCGCCATGCAACGTCGCACCGAGCAGGAGCGAGACCGTGTGACCGCCGAAGGAATGGCCAGCCGCTGCGATCCGCGTCCTGTCAAGGCGCCCCGCGATGCCACCCGCCTGCTGCTCCACCGCGTCCAGATGGTTGAGAATGGTCTTGAGTTCTTCCACCCGTTCGCGCCAGAAGAAGGGTGCACCCTCGCTATCTGCAGCCAGCCCGCCGACGCGGGAGCTGGCATGGGTGGGCTGGATGACCGCAAATCCACGTTCTGCCCAGAACTGTGCCACCGGCGCATAGCCGTCCTTGGAGGGGATATAATAGGACGGACCGTAGCCGTGAGACAGAAGGACTACGGGAAGCCCGCTCCCGCTCGCTGGCGCCGTCAACCGCAATTCCAGCGGCTGTCGCCCCGCCATCTCAAGGCAGATGGGGGTATAAGCGACGGTCAGCGCCGCCTCCGGCGTCGGAATGTGCCGGGCGAAGTCGATGAGATTGTTCATAGGGGAAAACTCCTGGACGGATTGTGAAAGGCAAATTCCAGCGGCCGCTGGATGTGCAGCGTTGAAGAGGGACTGCCGGACGGCAGCCGCCAAATCCTGCGGCGTCGTGAACAGGGCATCAGGATGGACGTTTCGTTCCGGACATTCTATGTTCAAATATCCACTATCCTTTAGCGAAAGTCCGATTTTGTGAGCGATCCCTTCGCAGATGTTGTTTCCCTGCTGAAGCCCAAGCCCTCCATTGCCAAACAGGTGACCGGAAGCGGGCGGTGGCTTGTGGAGCGCACGGAGCTTGGCAGCCCCTTCTATTGCGCGATTGTCGAGGGGGAATGCCATCTCACCATCTCGGGCAGCCCCCCTCTGCTGCTGACGACCGGTGACTTCGTGCTCATCCCCGAAGCCTATTCCTTCACCATGAGTAGCCTTGAACCACCGCCGCGCGGAGCGCTGCCAGAGCGGCTGGAAACCAGTCCCGGCGTCTTCAGGCTTGGCGATGCCGATGCGACCGCCAATGTCCGGGCGATGATCGGTCACTGCGCGTTCGGTTCGGACGACAAGGCAATCCTCGTTTCGCTGCTGCCGGACCTTATTCATGTACGCGGCGCCGAAAGGCTCATGCGTCTGGTCCAGATGATCAACGAGGAGACCGGCGCTCAACGGGCCGCGCGCGAGATCGTGCTGTCGCGTCTGCTGGAAGTCCTGTTCATCGAGGCCCTGCGATCCGCGGGCGGCGCTGATGCCACGCCGGGCCTCCTTCGCGGCATGGCCGATCCGCACCTTGCCCCGATCCTCCGGCGCATTCACGAGAACCCCGCCCAGAGCATCAGTGCCGAAAGCCTCGCAAAGCATGCCGCCATGTCGCGCTCCACCTTCTACGCCCGCTTCCAGCGCGAAATCGGTGTCACACCCATGGACTATGTGACGGGCTGGCGCATGGCGCTCGCCAGACAGCTTCTGCGAGAGAAAGTCGCGACGGCTGACATTGCCGAACAGGTCGGCTACGGCTCGGTCAGCGCCTTCAGCGCAGCCTTCAGCCGCCACGCCGGCATGCCACCCGGCGCCTATGCGCGGATCGATGCAGCCGAGTAGGATGACCTACATACCGCATTTCGCGGCGCCCGTTCGGCAGGCTGCATGAAGAGAGGCTGGGGATGTTCGCAGGCAGTCGGGGTAAACTGCCTGCGAAGGGGTCAATCCTTGGCGCACCAGAGAGCAAAGGTCTCCGGCTCATCCTCCAGAGGTGCAGCGTTTGCGTGGTAACTCGGCTTCCAGACGTTGCGGATGAACGCTTCCATCGTCGTCGGCAGGTGCGGGCGGCCCTCGTGCTGCCCGTGGAAGGTCACGAGGCCGCTGTTCATCGCATCCGCCGTCAGCACGTCGTCCTGCCATCGCTCCGGCGTCCCGAACCGCACGAGAAACACGGTTTTCACCTCTTCGCGCCGGATGTCGATCACGCGATAGGCGACAGGCTTGCCGATCTCGGCACCGATGATCGCGACGAGGTCATGCATGGAGACGTCCTGCGAACCGACCTCGAGAGCCACGCGGTGTTGCCCTCTCGGATGTGTCAGTTCCCGCGCTGCCAGCTCCGCAATGTCATCGATGGCGACCCATGGCATCTTCACATCCGGCAGGCAGGACCAGCCGATGCGGCCATATCGGGCGATCGGCCTTATCCATGCAAAGGTGTTCTCCATGAACCATGCCGCACGCAGGTGTACCAGATCGATGGATGTGAGCTCGTTGAGCTTCGTCTCGAGCTGGTGAAAACTCTCGAAATGACCGGTCTTCGCCTCGACCTCGGAGCCCATCGATGTCAGGCTGAGGACGTGCTTGACGTCCGATGTCTTCAGCGCATCGACAAAACGCTGCGCCACGGCGCGGTAGTGACCCTCGATATTGTTCCAGTCCGTCTTGACCATCAGAAAGGCGGCATCCATGTCGCGGAAGAAAGCATTGAGTTCTCCCGTCCCATTGTCGAAGCTCCCGATGAAGGGCTCTGCGCCCAGCGAAACCAGTTCGTCCAGCGCCGATCCCCCTCTCGACAGCGCCCGTACCTGATGCCCTTCGCTCAGAAGCATTCGGGTGAGCTTGGCTCCGATGCGTCCCGTGGCACCAACGACAGCAATTTTCATGATCTACTCCGTTCATGGTTGATCATGGGAGGTTAGACCATTGCAGACCCACCGAATTTGGAGATAATGCCCCATGATCTCCAAAACGGGCCAATCTTCCGCTGAACGTCGCGACTGTTATGATGAGTTCGATCCCGACACTCTGGATCGCACCGCCTTTGCCGTCCGCCTCGACTTCAGCCAGTACAAGGACGAAGTTCCCCTGCATAAACATCGGCAGGGACAGCTTGTCATGGCTCTGCATGGCGCCGTTACCTGCAGGACGGAAAATGCGCTCTGGATCGTTCCGCCGCAGTGCGGGGTCTGGATCCCGGGCGGCATTCTTCACAGCAACCAGGCCACGTCCAACGCCGTGCTGTCCTACCTGTTCGTCGAGCCGGGTGCAGTACCGCTGCCGATGGATTGCTGCACCCTTTCCGTCTCGCCCCTGCTGCGCGAAATGATCCTGCGCCTGGCGGACGTCCCTGTCGCATTCGGCGGGAATGACCATATCGACCGTATGGTCAGGGTCATGCTGGACGAACTGGCACAGATGCCGGTAGAGGCGCTGTCGCTGCCTGCATCCCATCATCCCAAGATTGCCGCGATCACCGCTGCCTTGACTGAGGACCCGAGCGACCGCCGTACACTTGCCGACTGGGCGGTTCATATCGCCTTGAGCGAGCGGTCCCTCAAGCGGCTGATGGTCGAGGAAACGGGGCTGACATTCGGCCAGTGGCGGCGCCAGTTGCATCTCGTCATCGCCCTGCGCGAGCTCGCCAGCGGCGCCTCGGTGCAGCGGGTGTCAGGCGATCTCGGCTACGAATCGCCGACCGCCTTCATCGTCATGTTCAAGAAGGCACTCGGCACCACGCCCGCCCGCTATTTTTCAAATCGATCTGCCGGCCGGCCCCTGCGTTCCGACTGAATGCGGGTTGATATCGGTTGCTCGCGCAAGCCCGCTATCCCCGAACTCAATCAATGACTCGTGCTGAAGCGGCGCCAGGCGCTGGGCGTTTTGCCTGTTGCCTTGCGAAAGATGCGGGAAAGATGGGCCTGGTCCGAGAGGCCGCAGTCGAGCGCGATCTCGCTCAAAGAGGCCCGGCTGCTGGTCATCCGGTGCTTGGCATGCTCCACCCGGCGGCTGATGATGTAGTTGTGCGGCGACATGTCGAAGCTGACCTTGAAGGCTGCGGAGAAGTAGCTCGTGCTCAGCCGAACCAGGCGCGCGAGTTCGTCGAGCGATATCGTGGTGGCAAGATTGTCCTCGATATACTGCCGAACCCGATTTTCCTGCCAGGGTGCCAGCCCCCCGGTCGCGGGCCGCTTGCGGGGAGCCTCACTGGCAGGATACGGGCGCAGAAGGGTGGATGCCTGCTTCATCAGGTCGATTGCGACCGTCTCGTCGCTGTCGACAAGAGTGATCGCATGCATCAACAGGCGGGAGACTTCACTCGAGGATTCGACGAAGAGATTGTCGAAAGCTGCAGGCTTATCGTGATTGGAAACAGCGTTGGTGCCGAGAAACATGCCGACCTCCTGAATGAACCTTGAAAGCGTTTGGCTATGAGGTCATTCTGGCTCGATCAGCTGACTGCGGAAATTGTCCATCAATTGGCTTTTTCTAAACGCCAGTCGTAGCGGGTCATACCAATGTATGATTGATCTCCGGATCGAGGGCAGCTGAACCCGTGTGACCCGTGGTTTCGGGATAGGCTGCGCGGACTATTCTCACCCTTTGGATCGTTCGCTCGTTTTTGGATGATCCGGGGCCATATCGTCGCCCGAAGCTTTCAACTGCCCGCCGGAGACTGTATCGTTCAACGCAAGGCTGCAATCTTGCTGTCAGCATGGATTGCTAGGGACGCGCTGTAACGGTTGTGGAACGGGACATGGAGAGCGGAAATCTGTCACGGGGCGCTTTTTCTCTTGCTCCGCTGGCGATGGTCAGACTGGATCTGCGCAAGACGCGTGATCTGGTTGCGGACTGGAGCATACCTCTGGAGAGTGATCGAAGCTACGACCATGCCTGCGTCTGCGCCCTGACCAACAGCGCCGACATTCTGGACCTCAACAGTGCCGCCCAATCCATCATCGCGCTGGATGGAAAGGCAAGGCCGGACCGCTTGTCCCACATCATTCCCGAAAAACTGCAAAAGACCTTCGCGAAAGGGCTTGTGGCGCTCCTTCAGGGAAAAAGCTTTTCCATGGAAGGCACGGTAAAGTCCGCCGACGGGGCTGATTTTCCGGCCCACATCGCAGGGTGGACGGATATCCAGACCCACGAACGGGACCAGATCATCATCGGCATCACCAAGCTCGATCACCCCCTTGGCAGCAATAACACCGACATCCTTGCCGACCTTGCCCATGCGGCGAGAATCTCGATGCTCGGCGAGATGACGGCATCGATCTCGCATGAAGTGAACCAGCCGCTGGGATCGATTGTCACGAGCGCCGAGGCGGGGCTGCGCTGGCTCAGCCACGACAAGCCGGATCTCGAAGAAGTTCGCTCGCTGCTCGAACGGATCGTTGCAAGCGGCAGGCGGGCCGGCAACATCATATCGGCCTTGAAGGGTTTGGCGCGCAATGCAAAACCGGAACGGGAAACTGTCGATATAGCCGGCCTCATCGACGAGGCGGTTCTCATTCTTCGCTCGGACCTTAATCGCCGCCAGATCGGCTTGCGTGTGGAGATTGCGCCCGATCTGCCACCCGCCTGGATTGACCGGACGCAGGTGCTTCAGGTCATCGTCAATCTGGTCAGTAACGCGGCCCAGGCGATGTCGGACGGTCAGGCCTGGAACAGGACGCTGGCGATCAGAGCGCGGGAGAACCGGCAGAAGATTGTGCTGGAGGTGGAAGATAGCGGACCCGGGGTAGACCCGCAGGTGCGCGAACGCCTGTTCGAGAGCTTTTACACCACCAAGCCGACAGGCATTGGAATGGGGCTGGCAATCTGCCGATCGATCATCGAGGCCCACGACAGCAAGATCGAGCTGCAGTCGTCGCCCTATCTGGGGGCGCGCTTCAGCTTTACGCTTGCCACCGGACCCGATGCGGACACGGCGGCTTCGCCGGACAGCACCGACGCTGCGTAAGCCATGGATGTCCACCTTGTCGCGGTGGCCCCTGATCTTATGGAAGAATCGACTTACCGTTTCAGGATCATGAAACTTTGAGACAGGCGCGGGCAGAAAAAAGATCGCCCGCACCGGTTCACATGGCTCTTTGTCAGCGTTTCGCAGGCGTCTTTCGCCGGACGAGATCCAGAAGAAGTGTTAGCAGAGCAAGAACGGCGATGGTGACGACGCCGATGTCGACGGCCGTGGTCAGCGTGTAGAGCGTGGCGATCTCTCCGAGCGACAATGCGACCACGGCCTGCGCAAGGTATGCCACCAGAAAGAGCGCAGAGAGTGTTGCCGCCCGGTGGGTGACGGGCAGATGCCCATTGATCAGGGAAAGGCCGCCAAGCAGCAACCAGCTATAGGCAGCGCCGGCGCCAATCTGGGCAAGCCTGTAGAGGCTGAGCGAGTGCTCGACCGCCGCAAGGGCAAGGAGCGCCGAGGAGGCGATGGCCGTCACGCCACCCAACACGATCACTTTCGCTGCGCTCAGTTTGCGGGCCGGAATGGTGGCAAGCGCAGACGCAAGGGCAAACAGGGCGATCGTTCCTCCGTTGACCAGTGCATTCGAAGAGGCAACGACATCGCGCGCGACCTGGGCGCCGAGGGAAAGCACCATGGCGCCCAGAACATAGGCCCCGGTGACCGCTGCGGTGGACGCGACGAAGACCGCAAACACGCCGTTCGGGATGGACGGCACCCTGGGCCGCCAGTGGCCGGCAGCCCGTGATGCGGTGTGATTTGGCATGAACCACGTCACGGCGATCAGGCAGAGAAGAACGGCCGTCAGGACGGCGAAATTCAACCTCAGCGGAAGCGGCGCATACTGGATGAGTGCGCCGCCGACGAGGACAGCCGCCATCATTCCGAAGCCTTGCGCGGCCGCTGTCGCACTGCCCGCCTGACCGACCCGATGCGGCGGGCTGAATTCAACGACTGCCGCGGCCGAGGGACCGGCAGAAAGCCCGACGCCCACGCCCATGAAAGCGCGACCGAAGAATATCCAGTGCACGTCCGGCGCCACCGCGAAGATCAGCGATCCCAATGCGGAGAAGGCAAGCCCCGCCAGCATGGTCTCTCGTCTGCCGATGTGGTCGGAAAGGTTTCCGAACAACACCAGCACAGCCACGACAAAGACGGGATAGACCGCGAATATGGCGGTCGTCGTGAACGTGGTGAGATGCCATTGCCGGGCGTAAAGGGGATAGGTCAAAGCGGGCGCGGCACTGGTCCAGATGGTGTGCGCAACAATGGCCGCCGCGGTCAGGAAGCTAGCCTGGCGCCCGAGTACCCTGCGTGACATCACCTTTCTCCCGCAGCACTGGTGAACGCGTAGGCATCCCCGGCCTTCTGAATCCTGCCGACGCCCGGATAGGTCCAGTGAAAGCCAAGCAGCTTGGCGTTCTGGGCTGCGGCCTGATCGAGCAGAGCCCGGCGCGTCACCTTTGCCTTGGCAGGATCCATGTCGAAGCCAAAACTCCAGTCGGGATGCTCGAAGGAAACGATCTCGCTCGAGACGGCATCCACGGTGATGATCAAGGGAACATCCCCGTCGAGCACGACCGACAGATGGCCGGGCGTATGTCCAGGCGTTGAAAGGACATGCATGCCCGGTACGATTTCGTCACCGCCCTCCAGGAAAATGACCCTGTCCTGCAAGGCGGCCAGATCCCGGCGGGCACCCTCGACGAAAGGCTGCACTTCTGCAGGCAAAGCGGAGGCGGCCTCGCCCATCCAGAAATCCCACTCGGCCTTGCCGACAAAGTATTTTGCCTTCGGAAAGCGCAGACTTCCGTCGTCTCTCAGCACGCCCCAGATATGGTCAGGGTGCGCGTGAGAGAGAAGCACGATCGTCACCTCGTCGGCACGGACACCGACACGCTCCAGATTTTCCTCAAGCATGCCTTCGGTGGGCTGGAAGCGCTTGCCGGCACCGACATCCACCAGGATGACCTCCTCGTCGTGGACGATGAGGGGAATGTTCGATTGAGCGTGGGCGGTGTTGTCGCGGCCATCGAGGCGGGAGACGATCGTTGCTCTTTGCGCATCATCCGCTTCGGGCGCAAACAGCTCGCCGTTCAGCACAATCGGGCCATCGGATAGCACGGTGATATCGAATTCGCCGTGGCGGAAACTGTGAAAATCAGATTGGGTCATCTGCAAACTCCAGGTGTTGATGGAGCTTCATGTCGGTCCATCGAACGTGTTTTGAAACTGACATTATTGATGATCTTCCGTTCATTTTTGAACGGAGGGGCGCCGTGTGCTCCTGGCAGCGGATCCGTTCCCCTATGCCCATAGGGTGGGCAGGATTTTCCCTGCCTCCCCGCCTCAGGGTTTGGCGGCCGGGCCTTCGTAGTTCGCAGGGATCCAGAAGAAGTGCCCCTGGGAGGCGCTGACATGTCCGAGGCCGGGGAAGGAGATGTGCGCCGCGCCGATCCAGTAGCCGTTGCGCGCGGCGTCGGAGAAAATCATCTCGCGTTCTTTCTCGGCCATCTGGGCATCGCTGTCGTAAGCCAGCGTCACGGAGGGGTTCGGAAACTGCACGGCGGCGACGTGAACGACATCACCCCACATCAGCATCTTCTGCCCCTCGCTCTCGACCATGAAGAAGCTGTGGCCAGGCGTATGCCCGGGGCTCGCAATCGGCGTGATGCCCGGTGAAAGTTCCTGGCCATAGGCGAAAGGCTTGAATTTTCCCGCCTCGATATAGGGCCTGAGCGAGGCCTTATCGCCCTCGAACATGGAATTCAGAAGCTTCGGCGCTGCCTGCTCGTTCTTGTCGTTGAGCCAGTAATCGGCGTCGACCTCGCTCACCCGGACGACCGCGTTGGGGAAAGCCATCTTGCCGTTGGGCGCGATGCCGCCGACGTGGTCTGCATGCAGATGCGTCAGATAGATCTCATCAACCTGATCGGGTGAGTAGCCGGCGCTTTTGAGATTATCGATGAGGTGACCGCAGCAATCGCCGTAAAGAGAACCGGCACCGCTGTCGATCAGGATCAGTCTGCTTCCCGTGTTGATGAGGAAGGCGTTGATCGATCCCTGGACCGGCACGGCAAGCCTGCTTTCCGCAAGCAGTGCATCGGCCTCGCCGGGCGCCACCTGATCAAGCGGAACCGCGCCTTTGTTGCCGACCACCTGGGTCAGCACCGTGTGAACCGGAAAAGGGTGCGTGCCATCCGAAAGCACGGTGATCTCGAACCCACCGAGCATCATCCGGTAGAAGCCGGGTGCCTGGGTTCCGACAATGGGCGCTGCCGCGAGAGACGGCGTTGCCATCGTCATGGTCAGCGTCGCGGCGGTCGTCAGGCAAACCGCGGCGAGCGCCAACAGGCGCGACCGCACAGGCAAGGCAGATCTCGCAGACATCTCTGTTCTCCATGTTTTGCAGCGGCGCTTGCCCGGCCCTCGGCCGGCTTTTTCCGCGGCTGCAGAATGTGTGGTGCAACGATGGTCAAAGCCCGCTGGCGGCGATGTCGCTTCGGCATCGACCGATGCTTCGGCAATGTCCCGGTTGCCCTTCGGGACAATCAGGTGTCGATCGTGTTGCGCTTCGAGGAAACATCGGCGCGACTGGTGCCGCCAGGGAGATGCCCGAACATGTGCGGCTTGATCTGGTAGAGCCAGGACACGGCAGCGGGTTCCTTGCTCCAGAGCGTGCGGGCGAACGGAATGAGCTGTTCGCCGACCAGAATGCCGAGAAGGCCGACAAGCGCGATCACCGGAGGGACCGGCGAACGGACGTTCAAAAGGCTGTAGATGATGCCGACCAACAGGCCAGCGCCGAGCGAGAGGATGTAGATTTTCATGGACAGGATCTCCGTCATGGCCAGGAAGCCGCTCCATCGGACATGGAGCGGCATTCCCGATTGTTTCAGTGGCTTTCGGACGCGTTGAACATCGTCTTTGCGTAGATGATGCCGAGGCCGTAAGCCCCGCCGAACTTCTTGGCCACACCCGTCGTCATGTCGTAGGTTTCCGTGCGTGCCCAGTCGCGTTGCAGTTCGAGCATGTACTGAAGCGAGGTCATCGGTTGTGCGCCGATCTGGACCATGCGGTCCATGGCGCGGTTGTGAGCCTCTTCGGTGACGTCACCGCAGGCATCCGCGATCACGAACACTTCAAAGCCCTGTTCAATGGCGGAGAGTGCCGGACCGACAATGCACACACCGGTCCACAGGCCGGTCAGAACGATCCGCTTCTTGCCGATCCGGTTGATCTCTTCGATCACGGCCGCGTCTTCCCAGGTGTTCATCGAGGTGCGATCGAACAGCTTCTGCCCCGGGAAAGCCTCGGTGATTTCGTTGAACATCGGGCCGGAGAAGCTCTTCTCGGCAACGGTCGTCAGGATGGTGGAGACGCCGAAGCCCTTGGCGGCATTGGCAACGAGGGCCGCATTGTTGCGCAGGTTGACGGCATCGATGCTCTTGGTCGCAAAGGACATCTGCGACTGAAAATCGATCATGAGAAGCGTGTGGTCCGTCGGCGTCAGAAGCTTGGAGCCGGGCGTCGCAGTGGCATGAGCGGTCATGAGTGTTATCCCCTTGGATGATGCGAAATTGCATGGGGGCAAGATGCTGCAGATCGCCGGCGCATTCTTGTCGCATAAAGAGGTGGTTTGGATGATCTTGCGGAGAGCGATAATCCGGATCATCCTGCGGCTTCGATCCTCACTCGGTCGACAGACCGGAACAGCCCCGTACAACACTTCGACGCGCGATGCCGTGCGGCGCACGCTGATTTTTTGAACGTTTGTGCTGCAATTTGGCGATTGCACCCATTAAAAACCACAGCCTCTGGCGGTCCGGGGCGACAACTGGTAAAGCTTTATTAATCCACTGAAATTGAACATCGGGGCTGTCAAATGCCAATGCTGACTGTTCGCGACAACACGCGACTCTATTATAAAGATTGGGGAAGCGGCCGCCCGGTTTTGTTCAGTCACGGCTGGCCCTTGAATGCCGACATGTGGGAAAACCAGATGATGCATCTTGCGTCGGAAGGTTTCCGGGTCATCGCACATGACCGCAGAGGCTTCGGCCGGTCCGACCAGCCCTGGCACGGCTATGACCCTGATACGTTCTCCGAAGATCTGGCCGAGATCATCAACGCCCTCGATCTTAAGGATGTGACCCTCGTCGGTTACGCAATGGGTGGCGGCGAAATCACGCGCTATATCGGCCGGCACGGCACCGAGCGCATCTCGCGTCTTGTGCTCATCGGCGCCACCACCCCGAAACTGGCCTGGAGCGAAGATTATCCGAACGGCGTTCCCGAAGCTGTCTTCGAGGGTGTGAGAGCCGGATTGCGCGCGGATCGGGCGGAATTCATCCGCGGCTTCTCACGCCTGTTCTTCGGGGCAGACAAAGAGGGGGCGACTGTTTCCGAAGGCAGCATGATGCAACTGCACCAGATCGCGATGCAGTGCTCCCTGAAGGCGGCGCATGATTCGATCACGGCTTGTGCCATGACCGACTATCGCGACGACATACAGAAGTTCGACATTCCAGTCCTCATCATTCACGGTGAAGACGATGCTTTCGTTCCCTTCCGTGCGACCGCTCAGCAGGCGATCCAGCTGATGCCGAACGCGGAATTGAAGGTGTACGAGAACGCTCCGCACGGGCTTCTGTTCACGCACAAGGATCGTCTGAACAGCGATCTCTTGAACTTCCTTCGCCAATGACCGCCGCCGCGACAGAAGAGGCCGTCGTTTTCATCGTCGAGGACGATGAGGAACTGCGATTGTCCCTCGACAGCCTCTTCCGCTCGGTCGGCCTGAAGTCGAGCATGTTTGCGAATGCGCGCGAATATATGGATGCCAGGAAGCCTGACGTGCCGGCATGCCTTGTCGTCGATGTTCGTCTGCCGGGACTGAGCGGCCTGGATTTTCACGATCAACTGATGAAGGCGGGTTCGGCGGTTCCGGTCATTTTCATGACGGGACATGGCGATATTCCCATGAGCGTCAGAGCGATGAAGGCGGGTGCGGTCGATTTTCTGCCAAAACCGTTTCGCGACCAGGACATGCTGGACGCCGTCGCATCTGCCCTGGAGATCGGCCGCAACAGACGGCAGGGCGAGCTTGAGCGTCTGGCATTGCGCAAACGCTACGGGGAACTCAGTCTGCGCGAGCGGCAGGTGATGACCCTTGTCACCACCGGATTGATGAACAAGCAGGTTGCCGGAAAGCTCTCGTTGAGCGAGGTCACCGTCAAGATCCATCGTGGTTCCGTCATGCGCAAGATGGGCGCAAAGACATTGGCAGACCTCATCAAGATGGCCGAGCTTCTGGAACTCCACCTTGACCCTGAGAATGTCTGAGATCAGCCGCGGACGGACCGGCTGATCGTCTCCAGAAGATCGTCCAGCCCGAACGGCTTGGTGACAAGGACGGCGGCTCCCGCAGCGACCGCTCTTTCAGCAAGACCCTGTTCAAACCGCCCGGTCATCAGAATGACAGGCAAAGACGGCCGGAGCTTCTTCAGAAGCGGAACGAGGTCGAGACCGGACATCATCGGCATGTGGATGTCACTGATGACGCAGCTGAGGCGGCCAATATCGTCCGACAAGAGAAGGGCTTCGGCCGAGGAGAAACACACCGCCATGTAGCCCAGGGAGCGGATCAGACTCGCCAGTGCCGCAGGAATATCCGGATCGTCATCGACGATCCCAATCAATGGAATGTCCTGCATCCTTTTCCCCAGTCTGCATCTGGACGATGCACTGTTCTTAATGTCGCGCGGTGGGATAGCACATGCCATGTCTCCGCCACCGAAAGCCTGATGCTGCACTAAAACCACGCGCCCAGAGGCTTGCTGCACAGGGCAGAAGGTAATGACTAAACACTAACAGGTCGTCGATATTGGATTTTCTAACGGTCCATGGACGTTTGTACTGACACTTTCGAAGCGAAAGGGTGCCGCAAGACCCACGTATGCTGGAACCATCCCTGCGTATGATTTCCTTCGTGGCGAGTTCCGGTATCCTTCACTCGTTGCCTCGTCGAGAGGCGGTAGCGACCCCTCCCACGCTACCGATATGCTTCGGCTCCCCCTCACCGAAGCAGCGGACATGATCCGCCTGGCCGCTCAGTTCCGCCCCTAAGCGGCCATTTTTTGACCGTAAGCCGGACGCGCCGGGACGGACAATTCATTCGCACCCGCTTTTCGTCAAATTCAGCACATCCGTTCAAGCCACCGCCCCAGCTCTGGCTTAGCTCTTTGCCTCAAGCAATCTGCATGCAGGAGCCACAGAATGACGAACCCACCGCTGCTTACCCCCGCCGACGTCACCCTGCTGATGGTTGACCAGCAAGCTGGTCTTGCCTTCGGGGTGGGATCGATCGACCGGCAAATGCTTGTCAACAACGTGATCGCCCTTGCCAGAACCGCAAAGACATTCCAGCTTCCGGTGGTCGTGTCGACCTCTGCCTCCAAGGTGTACAGCGGGCCGCTGATGCCATCGATCAGAAGCGTTCTCGGGGACGTGCCGTCGCTCGAGCGCCGGAATATGAATGCGTGGGAAGACAAGGCCGTTCGTGATGAGATCGAAAAGACCGGACGTCGCAAGCTTCTCGTGTCCGGCCTTCTGACCGAGGCCTGCGTGTCTTTCCCGGTCCTGTCGGCCTTGGCCGATGGTTATGAGGTGTCCGTCGTTGCCGACACCTGCGGCGGGATAACGCCGGAGAGCCATGCGCTTGCCCTTCGCCGCATGGAAGCTGCCGGCGCGACGATGACCTCGTGGCTGCAGGTGCTCCTCGAACTGCAACGGGATTGGACCCGCAAGGAAACCTATGACGGAGCGCGCGACATCGTTGAAGGCCACGCGGGCGGTTACGGCATAGGCCTTGCCTATGCGCGCGACATGATCCATCCGGTGTGATGGCCGTCAACAACCGCCCTCTTCTACAGACATTTTGAATCGGAGACCTCTGATGACCGCCGACATCATCCTACACAACGGACTTTTCACCACGCTCGATCGCAGCAATCCGACGGCAACTGCCGTTGCGATCAAGGACGGCCTTTTCCTCGCCGTCGGGCAGGATGCCGAGATCATGGCGCTTGCCGCTCCTGAGACCAAGGTGATCGATCTGAAAGGCAAGCGAGTGCTGCCCGGCCTCATCGACAACCACACCCACGTCGTGCGCGGCGGCTTGAACTTCAACATGGAACTGCGCTGGGATGGCGTGCGCTCGCTGGCCGACGCCATGGACATGCTGAAGAAGCAGGTGGCGATCACGCCGGCGCCGCAATGGGTGCGGGTCGTCGGCGGCTTTACCGAGCACCAGTTTGCCGAAAAGCGCCTGCCGACGATCGACGAAATCAATGCGGTGGCACCCGATACACCGGTTTTCCTGCTGCATCTCTATGACCGTGCGCTGCTGAACGGTGCCGCGCTGCGCGCTGTCGGCTATACCCGCGACACGCCCAATCCGCCCGGCGGCGAGATTACCCGCGACGCGAACGGCAATCCGACCGGTCTGCTGCTTGCCAAGCCCAATGCCGGCATTCTCTATTCGACGCTCGCCAAGGGGCCGAAGCTGCCCTTCGATTACCAGGTCAATTCCACCCGCCACTTCATGCGCGAACTGAACCGCCTCGGCATTACCGGCGTCATCGATGCGGGCGGTGGCTTCCAGAACTATCCCGACGATTATGCCGTGATCCAGAAGCTCTCGGACGAGAACCAACTGACGGTGCGGCTGGCCTACAATCTCTTCACCCAGAAGCCGAAGCAGGAAAAGGAAGACTTCCTCAACTGGACATCCTCCGTCAAATACAAGCAGGGCAACGATTACTTCCGTCATAACGGGGCCGGCGAGATGCTCGTCTTCTCGGCCGCCGATTTCGAGGATTTCCGCCAGCCCCGCCCGGAAATGGCGCCTGAGATGGAAGGCGAGCTGGAAGAGGTGGTGCGCGTGCTTGCGGAAAACCGCTGGCCCTGGCGTCTGCACGCAACCTATGACGAGACCATCTCGCGGGCGCTCGACGTGTTCGAGAAGGTCAACAAGGACATTCCGCTCGAAGGGCTGAACTGGTTCTTCGACCATGCCGAAACGATTTCCGAACGCTCCATCGACCGCATCGCGGCCCTTGGCGGCGGCATCGCCACCCAGCATCGCATGGCCTATCAGGGCGAGTATTTCGTCGAACGCTATGGCCATGGCGTCGCCGAAGCGACGCCACCCATTCGCCGTATGCTGGAAAAAGGCGTCAACGTCTCGGCCGGCACGGATGCCACGCGCGTTGCCTCCTACAACCCCTGGGTTTCGCTCTCCTGGATGGTGACCGGCAAGACGGTGGGCGGCATGCAGCTTTATCCGCGCGCCAATTGCCTCGATCGCGAGACGGCGCTGCGCATGTGGACGGAAAAGGTCACCTGGTTCTCCAACGAAGAGGGCAAGAAGGGCCGCATCGAGAAGGGCCAGTTCGCCGACCTCGTGGTGCCGGACAAGGACTTCTTCTCCTGCGCCGAAGACGAAATCTCCTTCCTCACGTCCGAGCTGACGATGGTGGGCGGCAGGATCGTCTACGGCGCCGGCGATTTTGCCAAACTCGATCAGAACCCTGTCCCGCCGGCCATGCCCGACTGGTCGCCCGTCAGAAAATTCGGCGGCTATGCGGCCTGGGGTGAACCGGAGGGTGCCGGCGCCCGGTCTCTGCGCCGCACGGCCATCGCCACATGCGGCTGCGCGAGCGATTGCGGGGTTCACGGCCATGACCATGCAGGCGCCTGGACATCGAAGCTTCCGATCGCAGATCTCAAGGGCTTCTTTGGCGCCCTTGGCTGCTCCTGCTGGGCCGTGTGAGGAGGATGCAGTCATGGTAACTCATCGATATGCATCGGCCGAAAAGGGGCTTGCACGGCGTTTCGCCGGCGCCAGGAGCATCCAGTTCATTGCTCTCCTTGCGCTTTGCTCCGCCTATATCCAGGGACCGCTGACGAAGCTTTTCGACTTCCATGGCGCGCTCGCCGAGATGGATCATTTCGGGCTGCAGCCTGCGCTGTTCTTTGCGATCGCGGTGATCCTCTTCGAGCTTGTCATGTCCGCAGCCATTCTCATCGGCTTCTTTCGCTGGGTGGCAGCGCTGGCCCTCGGCGTCTTCACGCTTCTCGCAACGTTTCTCGCCCTGCGCTTCTGGGAATTGCCGCCCGGCATGGAGCGGACGATGGCGATGAACGGGTTCTTCGAACACCTTGGTCTGGCCGGCGCCTTCCTCCTCGTCGCCTGGCACGATCTTCGGTCGAGGATGCGTCTCTCAGGCGGTTAACACAACGTGGAGTGAAGGACATGGCACCTAAAATTCGCGACGGCGTCGAGACACTGCCGGAAATGGAAGACCTGGACCTCGAACTGCCCCCCACGCCGACCAGGCACCAGGACGAACTGCTCGATGAAGCTTTGCAGGAAACATTTCCTGCAAGCGATCCGCCGGCCAGCGGCCGGATGGAAGGAACTCAAAACGCAACCCAAGGAACGGTCCAATGAATGATGATATCAAGGCGCGCCGCGCCGCTTCCCTGAAGACCCCGACAGGCCTCGGCGTCGATGCCACCCGGGACATCTCCGCAGGCGCAACGACGCTGCTTGCGGACGTCTTTGCCCTCTATCTGAAGACCAAGAACTTTCATTGGCACATGTCGGGAGCAAACTTCCGCGACTATCACCTGCTGCTGGACGATCAGGGCGACGAACTCTTTGCGATCACGGATCCGCTGGCCGAGCGTGTCCGCAAGCTCGGCGGCTCCACGCTGCGCTCGATCGGCGACATCTCCCGCCGGCAGCGGATCAGCGATAACGACGCCGATTTCGTGCATCCCCATGAGATGCTCGCCGAACTGCGCGAGGACAATGGCTCGCTGGTGGCAAGCATGCGGGCACTCCACGACGTCTGCGACGAGCACGGCGACGTTGCGACAGCCAGCCTCCTCGAGAACTGGATCGACGAAGGCGAAAAACGCGTCTGGTTCCTGTTCGAGATCCTGCGCAATACCAACAGTTAAGCTGTTTCAGACCGCTGAAAAAATTCAAAGCCACGCGACCGCCCGTCGCGTGGCTTTTTTTTGGCGTCAACAGCGCCGGAGGCTGTTTGACCAGCAGTGCCAACGCCTTGGCATTGTTCAAAAATCGTCGGAACCAACAAGATGGGCAGGGCGGCTGCCGCTACAACTCATCTCACGGCGGTCGATCTGCCGCCAAGTCACCAGGGGGCCACCGATGGCAAACGATTTCGACTTCTCACTCTCCCGGCGCCAGACGCTCATCGCCGGCGCGGCATTTTCCGCTGCGATGGCAGTTCCGGATCTCGCATTCCCAAAATCAGCAACCCAGACCGCACAAGGAAACTTTGAAATGACCGACGGCTTCGTGAAGACCAAGGACGGCGTGAACATCTACTACAAGGATTGGGGTCCGAAGGACGCACAGCCGATCCATTTCCACCATGGCTGGCCGCTCTCGTCCGACGACTGGGACGCCCAGATGATCTACTTCCTGCAGAACGGCTTCCGTGTCGTTGCACATGATCGCCGTGGCCACGGCCGCTCGTCGCAGGTTGCCGAAGGCCATGACATGGACCACTACGCGGCCGACGCTTCCGCCGTCGTGGAGCATCTGAACCTGAAGAATGCCGTCCACATCGGCCACTCCACCGGCGGCGGCGAAGTTGCCCGCTATGTCGCAAAGTTCGGCCAGCCGCAGGGTCGCGTGGCAAAGGCCGTCCTCGTCAGCGCCGTTCCGCCGATCATGCTCAAGACGGCCTCCAATCCGGGCGGCCTTCCGATTGAAGTATTCGACGGCATCCGCAAGGGCGTCGCGGAAAATCGCGCCCAGCTCTTCCTCGATTTCCCCACCGGCCCGTTCTACGGTTTCAACCGTGACGGCGCCAAGGTCTATCCCGGCGTGATCCAGAATTGGTGGCGCCAGGGCATGATGGGCAGCGTCAAGGCCCATTATGACGGCATCAAGGCTTTCTCCGAAACCGATCAGACCGAAGACTTGAAGAAGATCACCGTGCCGACGCTCGTCATGCATGGTGATGACGACCAGGTCGTTCCGATCGCCGATTCCGGCGAGCTGTCCGTCAAGCTCGTGAAGAACGGCACGCTCAAGGTCTACAAGGGCTATCCGCACGGCATGCTGACAACCCATGCCGACGTCCTCAACCCCGACCTGCTTGCCTTTATCAAGGCGTAAGTCGAGGTAAGATCGCCCGCTCGCGCCTCTATGCGAGCGGGCTTTTCACGTCCAGCAAGCGTCGAGGAATGCGATGACAAGATTGCCTCTTTCCGTATTGTTGAGTTTCAATGGCGGCTATGTCGACACGGCCGGCTTCCTCGCCCTGCAGGGCCTGTTCACTGCGCACGTGACCGGCAACTTCGTCACACTCGGCGCCACGCTTGTCACAGGCGGTTCCGACGCCCTGCCGAAGCTTCTGGCGCTTCCGGTCTTCTGCCTGGTCATTCTGATTGCGCGGATTGCCGCCCTCCTGCTGCAGAAGGCTGAACGGCCGGTCCTCAAATTCCTGCTGGCGGCCAAGGTGATCCTGCTTTTTGCAGCAGCCATCTTTTCGGTCGCGCATGGCCCCTTCAGCACCGCCACCACGATTGCAAATCTCGTGATGGGCATGACGCTGGTTTCGGCGATGGCCATCCAGAATGCCCTGCACCGCGTTCATCTCGCAAAATCGCCGCCCTCGACGCTGATGACGGGCACGACGACGCAGATCATGCTCGATCTCGGCGAGATCATGGTCGGCCAAAAAGGCGAAAGTTCTGCACTGGCGCTCACGCGCGTGAAGCGGATGAGCGTCGCCGTCGCGGCCTTCGCGTTTGGCTGCGCCTGTGCAGCCCTTGCGACCGCAACGATCCCTTTGTGGGCGTTTGTCATCCCGGCGGTTGTCGGCGCACTGTCCTTTGCGGCACGAATCGCGACGCCCGAAGGTGATTGACGGGTCGGTTTCGGTTCACGCCGGCCGGTTTTCTCGGCGCCACTTCCCGGGTGTCTTGCCGGTTACGCCTTGAAAGATGCGGGTCATATGGCTCTGGTCGGAAAAACCGCACTTGACCGCAACCCCGAGAATGGTGTCGTCCAGCAGGAGCAGTTCTTTCGCCTTGGCGACTCGATATTCCGTCAGCCAGCGATAGGGGCTCTTGCCGAACGTATCCTTGAACGCACGGGTAAAGTGGCTCCGGGATAGCCCGCACGTGTCGGCAAGCTGGGTGATCGAAACCTGGTCGAATGCCATGGTCGTCAGGAATTCCAGCGCCCGCTTCTCTTGCCAGGGAGCAAGCAGCCCGCTCTTTTTTGCCGGAAAATACTGACCGCCATAGGTCTGCGCGAGATGCGTCAGAAGTACGATGCTGATCTGCTCCAGGAACATCTGGTTCGGTTCCTGCTTGCTCAAAAGATAGGGCGAAATCGCCTGCGCAAGGCCCAGGATCACCTCATCCCGTGTTCCGGGCTTGCAGTCGAAGCCATCGAATTGCGGCCTCCCCAAGTCCTCCAGGAAGGTTCGGATGAAGGGCAGCGGAATGTTGAAGCGGATGTTGTCGAAAGGCGACAGATGATGGCACTGCCATTCTTCGCGCAGGTCGGTAATCGCAATCGCGCCCTTGGGATGGCCGCCCTCGAAAACGAGCCGCCCGTTTCGCCACAGACGGTGCAGCCGGAAGTCGGCCAGCTGGATGATCACCGAGACGGCATCCTCACGCTTGCTCGGTGGGGCGATCGGCAGATCATGGCCGTCATAGCTCAGCCGCATGACCTTTATGGCCGAGGCCTTGAGCGACCAGCTTGTCACTCTGGCCGAAAACGATGTCGAGGCGCTGTTGGTGTTCGTATCCAAGGCGTTCTTTCCGGGCCAGCCGCAGCTGGCCCAATTCAATGGAGCTGACGATCTCTCCAACGGGCGGGCGTGGTGCCCACTTCCCTGGAAAAGACCTTGGTGAGATGGCTTTGATCGACGAAGCCGCAGGCGCGGGCGATCTCCCGGATCGAAAGTTCGTGCTCGGAAAGAAGCGTCTTTGCAGCGCCGACGCGGGCCCGCGTGATCCATTGACGCGGCGTCAGGCCCGTCACATTCTTGAACCCTTGCGCAAAATGCGCGGCCGAAAGCCCAATCACCGCGGCGATCTCGGCCACGGTCAGCTCACGACCCAGGTTCTCCTGCATAAAACCCTTCGCCGCCATCTCGCGGTCGGCCTGGAGAATCGTGGCGTTCTTCGATGTCACGACGTCGAGGCAATCCTGCAGAAGATGCGTGCAGACGGCGATCGACAGGTGACGCAACAGCGGGTCGATCGTCGCGGGATCCCGCTCGAACAGGGAGAGGACCACCGAGGCGAGGTTGCTCACCACCTTGTCCGGTTCCGCCCTGCGACAGCGGAGTGTTCTCGCGACCCCATCCGGGAAGCTCGCGCGCGCAACCTCCTGGATCAGCGCTTTCGGCAGGTAGATCGCCAGCGCGACGAGATCGCGATGGAGGACCGCGCAGGCGCCTTCCATGAGATCGACAACGCAGAGCGAACCCTTGACGCACCAGCGCGGTGGCGCCAGGCGGCCGTTGCTCAGCACATCCGAGTGGATCGTATCCTCAAGATAGACCATCACGAGGTAGGCGTCGGAACGCGGGATCGTCACCCTTGCTTCGACATCCTTCGTCACGGTCCGCACGATTTTACTGACCGTGATGGGCGCGGAAGACAGGGGCATCGCCTCCAGAAAAGGCGCCTCCGGCATTCCGAAGCAGCCCCCGAGCCAATTGCCGTCATGAAAGTCGAGACTCAATCTTGCCTCCGAAATGGACTTGTTGGCGCGGCGACCGGGCACCGTCAGGATATATCGGTCATTTCATTGCAAGCATGGGTGGTTTGATCAAGATAGATCGCACGACATGCCTCTTGCGGGGCGGCATCCGGGCACGGGCCTCTTCATAAACGCAAGAAGGCGCCGAGACCAGCAGTCTTGGCGCCTTTGCCGTGTTCGGCCTTCACCGGACAGACCAAAAGCCGGTCCGGAGCGGCGACCGTCAGGCGGTCTCGACCGCAGCCACAGCATCGAGGATCACACCGGTGACCGCTTCCGGCATGGAAAGCAGCGACAGGTGGCTCGCGGCAAGTTCCGTCGTCTTGGCGCCCATTGCCGCTGCAAGTTCCCGCTCGAGGTCAACGCTCACCACACGGTCCTGCGTGGAGACGATGTACCAGGTCGGCCGCGACGCCCATGCGGGCTCGGTCACCTTGTCACCGAATGTGCTGGCGGCAAGCGGGGGCTGGAGGACTGAGAGCACCCGCGCTTCCTCCTTTGGAAGATCCTGCCCGACATCGTTGACCCAGCCTTCCTCGGAAAGCGTCAGATAGCCTGCACCATCGTTCCTGATCTGCGAAAGGCCGGGAGGTGCAGGGTATCTGCCGACCTGGTCGCCTACGGTTTCACCGGCTTTGGGCGCAAAAGCCGCGACGTAGACGAGGGCCTTCACCTTGGGATCGTTGCCGGCTTCGGTGATGACCGCACCACCCCAGCTGTGCCCGACAAGAACGACCGGGCCTTCAACGGAATTCAGGATGCGCCGGGTCGCAGCCGCGTCATCGGCCAGCGACGAGGTCGGGTTCTGCACCGCGACGACGGAAATCTCCGCCTTCAGCAGCAGCGGGATCACTTTTTGCCAGCTTGAGCCATCGGCCCATGCCCCATGAACGAGGATGACGGTTGGATTTGCGGAAGTCGATGTCATTTGCTTTTGCTCCTGGTGGGGGTCGAATAATGAGGAGCTTAGGCGGGCACGGAAGGATCGGTCTTGTTGTATCAGACCATGTTTGGACGCCAGCACTGCGCCGCATCCGTGCCGGCTGCGAGGCACTGATCGAGCCGAATGGCAAGGCCTGCGGCACTCTTCGCGGAGCCGCTGAAAACGACAAAACGTCATTGGTCCATCCAAGCGGAGCGGACGAACCACGCTGTAGGATCGGAACCATCACACCTTGGGCCGATCTACAGGAGCCGCCATGCACCCCCGAATGTCGTTTCTCGCGCTGCCTTTCGTTGCAGCATTCACCCTTGCATCCAGTGCCGTCGCGAGCCCTGCGATCCCGCCGGTTGCTGTCGCACCGCAATACGATACGACACATGTCTATGTCGCGCCCGAACAGGTGGACAGCTTCGTCCAGGCGTTTCTCGGCACGTTTGGCGGCAAGTCCACCCCGCAGGTGGTCGCAACCGTGACGCCGACGCCGAGCAGCACGACGAGCCAGTTGCTTCAGACGCCCGTCGGCACGGTTTCGCTCTTCGGCTTCAAGACCCCGGTTCCCTATCCATTCGGGCTTGAACGCAACGGCTATCTCGTGCGGGACATGGATGTTGCCGTCAAGGCTGCCCGGGACGCCGGCGCCAGCGTGCTCGTCGAGGCTTTCCCCGATCCGATCGGCCGCGATACCGTCATCCAGTGGCCGGGCGGCCTCAACATGCAGCTATACTGGCACACCAAGACCCCCGATTACAAACCGTTCGAAACGATACCGGAAAACCGCGCCTATGTTTCGCCGGATGCCGTCAGCGAATTCCTCAAGGATTTCCTCTCCTTCTCCGGCGGCAAGATCGTAGCTGACGACAGCAATGCGTCCGCGGCCGAGATCGGCAAGCCGGACGAGAAGTTCCGCCGCATCGAAGTTCAGTCCGATTTCGGACGCATGCTCGTGCTGGTGTCCGACGGCCACCTCCCCTACCCCTATGGCTATGAGACCACCGGCTATGAAGTTTCAAACCTTCAGGACACCTTGGAAAAGGCCGGGAAGTTCGGGGTGAAAGTCCTCGTCCCGCCGCATCGCGTCGGCGGCCGAGAGGCATCCCTCGTGCAATTCCCCGGCGGATACATCGCCGAAATCCATGCGGTGTCGAAGTGACATCACAGGAATAGGCTTGAAGTCGAGAGAGGTCGGGAGGTGGCGGCTGCGGGCCGCCGCTTTCCTGACCATCGGCTCCCTTCTCGTAAGAAAGCAGTGTTGACCCGGCCCGGACCGGTTCCATTTGATCGAATGAGATTTGCACCAGAAAAGGAGCGCGAAGTGGCATCGAAGGTCGCAGACGTCTTAACCGAAATCCTCCATACGGCGGGTGTCGAACGGATCTACGGGGTCGTTGGGGATAGCTTGAACGGCCTGACGGAGTCGCTCCGGAAACGGGGTGACATCGAATGGATCCACACACGCCACGAGGAAACTGCAGCATTTGCCGCCGGGGCTGAAGCCCACCTGACGGGCAAGCTCGCCGTCTGCGCAGGCAGTTGCGGACCGGGCAACCTTCACCTGATCAACGGGCTGTTCGATTGCCATCGCTCGCGCGTGCCGGTGCTTGCGATTGCCGCGCAAATTCCGTCGGCCGAAATCGGCCGGGGCTACTTTCAGGAAACGCATCCCGAACACCTGTTTCGAGAATGCAGCCATTACTGCGAGCTTGTCAGCCAACCCGAGCAGCTTCCCGCAGTCATCGAAACGGCCATCCGCGCCGCCGTCGGCAAACGCGGCGTTGCCGTCATCGTCATCCCGGGTGATGTGGCCCTTTCTGATTTCACCGCGAAAATCTCCAAGGCACCTACACTTTCCGTGGCGCAGCCTGCCGTCGTGCCGTCAGCCGCGCAGATTGCCGATCTGGCCGAACTCCTGAATGACAGTTCGAAGATAACGCTGCTTTGCGGTCGCGGCTGCGAAGGCGCGCATGCCGAGCTGATCGCCTTTGCCGATCAGCTCAAGGCGCCGATCGTCCACGCGCTTGGCGGCAAGGAACATGTCGAATTCGACAACCCGTTCGATGTCGGCATGACGGGGTTGATCGGGTTTTCGTCCGGTTACAAGGCAATGCTCGAGTGCGACACGCTTGTGATGCTGGGAACCGACTTTCCCTATCGGCAATTTTATCCAACCGACGCCAAAATCGTCCAGGTGGACTTACGGGCCGAAAACCTTGGCCGCAGGACGACGCTTGATCTTGCCATTGTCGGCGATGTCAAATCCACGCTGTCTGCCGTGACACCTTCTCTCAAGCAGCGAACCGATGACCGCCATCTCTCGGACTGCCTTGCGGCCTATAAAAAGGCGCGCGAGGGGCTGGATGACCTTGCCACCGGGCGAAAGGGCGGAAAGATCCATCCGCAGTATGTCGCCCGCCTGTTGAGCGAGCACGCCTCCGACGATGCGGTCTTCACCTTCGATGTCGGAACGCCGACGATCTGGGCGGCGCGGTATCTGAAGATGAACGGGAAGCGGCGAATGATCGGCTCGCTGGTCCACGGATCGATGGCCAATGCTCTGCCTCAGGCGATCGGCGCACAGTCTGCCTATCCGGACAGACAGGTTGTCAGCATGTCGGGAGACGGCGGGTTTTCGATGCTGATGGGCGATTTTCTGACGCTCGTGCAGCAGAATCTGCCCGTCAAGGTGGTCATCTTCAACAACTCGACCCTCGGCTTCGTTGCCATGGAGATGAAAGCCTCCGGCTTCCTGGAGACTGGCACCGACCTCAAGAACCCGGATTTCGCAGCGGTGGCGCGCGCAACCGGCGTCCACGCGATCCGGGTCGAAGACCCGGCGGACCTCGAAGCGGCAGTGCAGGACATTCTGGCGCATCCCGGTCCGGCGCTGCTCGACGTTGTCACCAACACGGAAGAGCTATCGATGCCGCCGAAGATCGAGGCAGCGCAGGTGAAAGGCTTCGGTCTCTGGGCGATCAAGGCCGTCATGAACGGCAGAGGCGACCAGTTGCTTGATCTGACCGTCTCGAACTTCCTCTCGCGTTAAGACAGGAGCGGGCCTGGTATCATGAGCGATCAGGCCCGCCTTCGCCACGCCGCGCAGACACCTCTAGTGGGACCCTGAGCCGCCTTGCGTCAGTTCGATGCGTCTCATCCAGGCTGCGGCACCCTGCCGTTCCGCCATCGCATAGGCAGTGGCGAGAGCCTCCCCGATCTGTCCCTCTGACTTCCCCACGGATTTAAGAGCTGCGATCCGTAGCAGTTCGGGGCCGCACCAGAGGCTGCCTTCCACGTCCTGCCGGGCGAAGAGATCGTCGCTGCAAGCGTGCGGGCTGATGGCCGCGAACACTTCCGCCTGCATTGCGGTGGCATCCCTGGGACACGCCGTTTTGCCCTCCAGAATGGCCGCAAAGCCGTCCGCCCAGATCTGCCAATGGCGCAGGCCCCTTCGCGTCGTGCGGCTCATCAGATGACCGTTCCACTCCCGCGCAAGCGCAAGCTCGCCGCACCATAGCGCAACCGGAATGCATCCGATCGCCAAGCCGTAGCAAATTGACAGGTCGTGATCGAGCAAGAGGGCGTCAGCCGCACAATCCTTAGCAAGCGCAAGCGCTCCATCGGCATCCCCCTGCAACCAGGTCATGCGCATGAGCAATGCCAGCACCGCTGTCTTCCCATCCACCTGGGCATGGTTTGTGTGGTTGGCACGGACGGGCGCATCGTCACCGGCAATCACCTTCATCAACAGCTCGAGCGCCTGGGCCTGATTGCCGATGAAGTGATGGGAAAGCGCAAGCATATGATCTGCGGTCTGGATGTTGGCGAGCTCCCCGGTCGCATAGGCCGGCCCCTTGAATTGCTCGGCAAGGACAAGGCTTTCCCTGTAATTGCCAAACAGGATGGCGCGCGCCCACAATCCCCACACGGCTCTGAGCTTATGGCCAGCAAGATCGAGCTGGTCGGCGATCTCTCCCGCCCGCAGGAACGCGTTGTTCATATCCTCCGTCGGACCCGCCGTGTGCCACAAGGCGTGGCCATAGGTCGCCTGAAGCTCGAATTCGGCGACCGAGCCGACCAGGCTGGTCCCCGCAATGGCGCTCATCGCCCTTCGAGCCAGTGCCAGATATTCCGAAGGGAGCGAAAGATGGAACCAGAGCGATGCCGAAGCGATGATCAGTTCCACGCCAAGCTGCTTGTCGCCGGTGGTGAATGCCCAATCGAATAGCGCGCGAAGATCGTCCACCCGCCAGCTGTTGGCGGCGAGCCATTGGCCCGGGTTCTTTCCGTCCCATACGGTCATTTCCGAAGTGAACAGTTTCAGGCAGTGCTTGCCATGCCGTCGCATCACCTCGTCCAGTTCCGGTCCCCTGCCCAGCTTTTCCGCCGCGTAAAAGCGGGTCGTATCCAGCAGGCGGTAGAGTGACGAACGATCGCGCCGGTCCATCGTCACGAGAGACTTGTCGACGAGTGCCGTCAACGCATCGAAGACGGCAAACTCTTCGACGTCGGCGCCCGCGCAGGCGGCCAAGGCGGCATCGAGCTCGAAAGACGAGCGGAACACCGACAACCGCCGGAAGACTGCCTTTTCGCTTTCGGACAGAAGATCATGGCTCCAGTCGAGCGTTGCGCGCAGGGTTTGCTGACGCGGCATGGCCGTTCGCCGCCCCTTCGTCAGAACGGAAAAGCGGTCATCGAGGCGCTTTGCCATCTGCTGGACGTCGAGCAGGTCCATGCGGGAAGCTGCCATTTCCAGCGCAAGCGGAATGCCGTCCAGGCGTTCACAGATATCCAGAACCGCGGAAACATCCTCATCGCGAAACTCGAAGCTGCTCGAGCTTGCTTTGGCCTTGCTGCAGAAGAGCTCGACCGCAGCAAATTCCAGCGCCCTTTCTGCCGTCATGTCCGCCTGCAGCGTCGGCACCGCAAGCGTCGGAAGCCTAAAGATCGACTCGCCCGCCGCCCGCAACGGTTCACGGCTCGTGATCAGAATGCTGACATGGGGCGCCGATTGCAAAATCTTCTCAGACAGCTGCGCCACCGCATCGACCACGTGTTCGCAATTGTCGAAGACGATCAGCACGGCCTGCGCAGCAAGGGCCGCAATGATCCCCTGCTCTGCCACGCCTGCCACCGCCAGACCGAGCTGGCTGGCCAGGGCCGAGACCACAAGGCCTCCGCTTGAAAGAGGCGCCAGATCGACAAAGCAGCCAGCAATGCCCTGAGCGGCGGCCACCCGGTGCGCGACCGCCAGAGCAACCGTCGTCTTGCCGATCCCGCCTGGACCGGCAATCGTGACAAGCCGCTTGTCGGGAAAAAGGTCCGCCAGTCCCTGGATGACCTCGTCGCGGCCAATGACCTGGGCCAGATTGGCGGGAAGGAAAAGCAAGAGCGGCTTTGCTTGGCTTTCAGCCTTCTCGGCACCGGGCGCTCCGGTTGCGACCACGGGGACGACCCATCTATAGCCGCGCCCGGTCTCATTCTGGATGAAACTGATCCCGTCCGCCGTCTCGCCCAGGGTTTTGCGCAAGGCCGAAAGATGGACCCGCATGGCGTTTTCATCAACGGTCGCGTCCGGCCATGCCCGCTCCATCAGCTGGTCCTTGGTGACCAACTCTCCCGCCCGTTCCACCAGAAGGATGAGGAGGTCAAGCGCCCGTGCGCCGAGACGAACAGGTTCTCCGTTTGAAAACAACGACCTCTGCGCAATCGAGAGCGTGAATCGGTCGAACCTGTAGGAGGTGTTGTCTTGCATGATCGTCCATCAATTGCCGCAGTCCGGATAGTCCAACCTATCAACCGGGAGGCTCGGCGTCTTTTGAAGGAGTTACTTTTCTTGGACGAAATGACTGTGGAGGGCACCATCTGCAAAGGGGGCTTAATCGCCTTTGCAACTCTTCACAAAGCTTAAGTCACGGTCCGAGCCCTGTCGGCGATAGATGTTGGTCATCGACAATGATCATTCACGTCAACCCGCCGAAAGGAACTCCCGATGTCTTTCTATCGCGTTATCGAAGCCGGTCCGACTTCACCGGTAGCCGTCAAGGATTTGCCCGCAAGCATCGCCATCACCCTGACCGAACTGCTCGATCAGGCGGGTTTCGAAGTGGACCGCGACATCGAGGCGGTGAAGGCCTGCCTCGACAAGGCCCGGGCGATCCTGCGGGCAGCACCGAAGCCGGCAGTGACCGGTGGCTTGGCGCCTTGGCAGATGAAGCGCGTCAGCCAGTTCGTTGACGAGCATCTGTCATCGGCCATCCCTTGCGAAGATCTTGCGGCTCTGTGCCGCCTCAGCATCAGTCACTTCTCAAAATCGTTCCGCCAGAGTTTCGGTGTCCCGCCGCATGGTTACGTGCAGGCAAGGCGCGTCGATCGCGCAAAGAAACTGCTGGTCGAGAGCACCGAACCGCTTGCCGAGATCGCGCTCGACTGCGGCCTTGCCGATCAGGCGCACCTCTCCCGGCTCTTTCGCCAGGTAACGGGAGAAACCCCCAGCAGCTTCCGTCGCCGCCACGCGCATGCGCATGCGCATTGATCGTCAGCCATCCCATCAGGAAGTCACCAGAAAATGCCGATATATGTCACGTCTGCGTCAGCCAATCCCGTTCTCGACACGCTGACGCAGGAATTCCTGGACCGCTTTCCCGGTCCGGCAAAGAGCCTTGAGGAATTAAGAGAACGGATGGTCGATAGCGATGCCGAGCCTCATTCAGCAAGCCGGGTGATCGATGTCGACCTCGACATCCCGCCGGATCCTGTCCGTGGCCGCCTGATCCTTCCTGTCGGGGCAAGCGCACCCAGTCCGGTCCTTGTCTTTGTCTGCTCGCAAAGGGCTGGAGACGAAGGCCGGATGAGCGCAGACGGCCTGTGCCGCACCCTGGCGGAGGCGAGCCAGATTGCCGTCTTCTGCCTTGGCGCAAGCCAGGGGCCATTGTCGGCAAGAGTGGCATCTGTCATTTCCGCTCTCTCGGAAATTCAGCGCAACGGCGACAGCCTTGGGCTCGATGGCGCCCGATTGGCAGTGGCCGGAGATGGTATTGGCGCAAAAGTTGCCGCGGTGGTTTCGATGGTTCTCAAAGACCGTCCGGATCCGGCGATCGCACTGCAAATTCTGTTCAATCCGATATTCTCGGATCACCTTGAGACGGCGTCCTATCAGGCCTTCGCCGAAGGGCCCTGGATGACGGCCGACCTCCTGTCGCAACTGAAGCAGGAACTGGGCGAGGATGGAGATACCGCGCTTCCCTCACCGGCGGATGCCCGGATCAGAGATGTTGAGGGACTGCCTCCAACGCTTGTGATGACCGCCGAAAACGACATGGCACGGGACGAGGGTGAAGAGTTCGCGCGCAAGCTGATGCAGGCTGGGGTGCGGGTAAACGCCGTGCGCTTTCTGGGCACGATTCATGATTTCGCGGTCCTGGAGCCGCTTGCCGACACCCCCGCTGCGCGAGGTGCCGTGGCTCACGCCGCCGCTTTGCTGAAGGAGACATTCAACCGGTAGCTTTGGCGCCATACCTGAGGAAGGAGCACCCCTTGATCGCGTTCACCGACATCTCCTCGTGCCCACCGATCTGCTCCTTGATGCGCCAGAGAACGACATCAACGGATCTTCGAGAGGAGCGCCACCGCAAGGTCGACAAATGCCCTCAGGCGTCCGGAGCGCCGGATATCGCGATGATAGCCCATCCAGATATCGCGGCTCGGCGGATCTTCGCCGAGATCCAAGCGCTGGAGATTGGGCTGCTTGTCTCCAACGGGCCGAGGCAGAACGGCAATGCCGACGCCGGCACTGCTCATCTGCGCCTGGACGTTCCGGTTGTTCGACCGGACGATGATCCGGGCGTGCGGAAGTTTCGACTTCAGCCAGTCGATATCGGGGAAGGCACCGAGGGAGGTATCCATGGTGACCAGAGCACATCCCTGTCCATCGCCGGCGTGCGGTGGCGCTTGGTCCGCAGCCGCGTAAGCTCCGTACGGCATTTCGATAAGCTTGCGCTGGACGACGTCTGCTTCGGTGAAGGGCGAAATGCGGAACGCGACATCGGCCTCCCGCTGCGCAAGGCTGAACAATCTCGTCCCGGTCAGGATTTCCATGTCCACATGAGGATAGGTCTTCGAAAACGCGGCGATGACGGGTGGAAGGACCCAGGCTCCAAACCAGTCCGCAGAAGAGATGCGAAGGGTTCCTTCGAGCTTGTGCACATCACCCGCCAGGCGCCGCTCGATCGCCAACGCGCTCTCCTCCATGTGCTCGGCGATCGAGAGCACTGCCGATCCTTCCTCGGTGAGGACGTAACCGTCGCTCGTGCGCTGAAAGAGCGTTTGCCCAGTCGCATCCTCCAGGGCGCGCAAACGCCGGCTGATGGTCGGGTGGCTGAGCTTCAGAGAGCGGCCGGCGGCGCCCAGCGTTCCCTCCCTCGCAACCGCGAGGAAAATCCTGACATCGCTCCATTCCATGGCCGCCCCCGTTCAAAAACGTACAGGCACTGTGCAGTGTCTTCGATTGCAGAACAACCGCGTTCACTCGATATTTTCAACCATCAACACAAGAGGACGTCGATATGACTATCCATTATCAACCGACGGCGCTGCCAAAAATGACGACGCCTCTCACCTTCGCCATGGCAGTCGGTGCCGGAGCGGCGGTCGCCAACATCTATTACAACCAGCCAATGCTGGAACTCATCGGCAAGGACCTGCCGCTTGCCGCGACACTGATCTCGCCGGTCACCCAGCTCGGCTACGCTCTGGGTCTGTTCCTTCTGGTCCCCCTCGGCGATATCGTCGAGCGCAAGCGCCTGATCGTCGGTCAATTCCTCACGCTTGCCCTTGCGCTGCTTGGCGTCGCTTACGCCGGCAACACGGCCCTGATCGTGATATTCTCGGCCCTCGTCGGCATATCCTCGACGGTCGCGCAGCAGATCATTCCGTTTGCGGTGCATCTCACTACCCCCTCGAAACGCGGCGCGACGGTTGGAACCCTGCTCTCCGGCGTGCTTGGGGGAATTCTCCTCAGCCGAACGGTCGCGGGCTACATCGGCACACACCTTGGCTGGCGGGAAATGTACATGATCGCGGTCGCGGTCGCCCTCGTCGGCGCCTTGGGCATGTGGGCTATTCTCCCCTCCCTCCCGACCTCGGCCTCAATGCGCTACCGGACCCTGATCTCGTCGATTGGCTCGCTTTGGATGAAGCATCGGGAATTGCGGCGGGCAGCCGTGACCCAGGCGCTGATCTTTGCCGGGTTTTCTGCCTTCTGGACGGCACTGCCCTTTCGCCTGGCGCAACCTGATCTCGGGCTCGGCGCCGAGATCGCCGGCCTCTTTGGCATCGTCGGTGCTGTCGGCGTGATTGCCGCTCCGGTCGCCGGCCGTGTTGCAGACGTGAGAGGTCCCGCCATCGTGGTGCGGCTCGGCGCCATCATCGCTCTTGCTTCCTGGGCACTCTTTGCGGCGTCCCCGACCATCGCCGGCCTTGTCATCGGCGTGATCGCCCTCGATTTTGGCATGCAGAGCGCATTGGTCTCGAACCAGTCTCTGGTCTATGCGCTCGATCCCAGCGCGCGCGCCCGCCTCAACACGGTGCTGATGGGCTCCATGTTCCTCGGCGGTGCGATCGGATCGGCTGTGGCAATCGCAGTCTGGTCGAGCGCAGGCTGGCTCGGTGTCACCGCCCTCGGCGGCCTCGTCAGCGCCATCGCAGTCGCACTTCAGGTCAGGCGGCGGCCGGAATAAACCTGCCACCACGCGACCAGAGACCTGACGAGAAGGAACAGCCAGGAGCGCGCGGAAACATTCGGCGCGCTCTCAGGCAAACAGCCGCCCGAGCTGGTCGAAGTCACGACGCATCAGGGTGTCGATTTCCTCGTCGGTCAGGGAATCATCGCTCATGAACTGCTGGAACCGGGCGTTCTGCAGCAGAAAGACCGTATCGGCTAGGGCATCGGGATCGACCCCGACCGGCAAGGTCCCGGCTTTCAGACAGACACGTGCCCAATGCGCCAGAAAGTCGGTCAAGGCGCGATCGAGTGCCTGATAGCTCCGGCCAAATTCTTCGCTTCCACTCTGAATGGATGCGGCAAGGATCTCCCGCCACACGGGCTTTGGGAGATTGCCCGTTGCGTGGAGGCGCAGACGCTGGGCGAAATCTGCACAATAGCCGAGAAAGTCCGGCGCATCCTGCGTCAATTGCGCCTGCTCTTCGATCAACTGCCGCGTCAGCTTCCGATCACTTTCTTCCACCAGAGCGAGCAAAAGCCCCGCTTTGTGGCCAAAATAATTATAAACCGTCACGCCCGAAATGCCTGCTTCATAGGCAAGCGATTCAATCGTCACGTCACCATAGGGCTCATCGCGAAACTTACGACGCGCGATATCCATGATGAGTTCGCGACGTTGCGCTTTCTTGCGCTCTCTCAGTCCTGCTTCAGCCATCATCTGCCTACTTTTTACCCACTTCTGCGCATCTTTGACCAACAATTGAGCAAAATATTTTATTGACAAAAATATTTTAGTCCATAAATTTTTTTACAACCATAACCAAGGGAACTATGGACATGATTAAAGCTCTGCGCAATGGTTTCGTCGGTGCGGCAATCGCACTGGGGGAATGATCACCCCTGCCGTCGCCGACGACTTCAAGGTTGCGATAGTGCTTCCGGGCGTTATTACGGACAATTCCTTCAACCAGTCCGGCTATGAAGGCGTCAAGGAAGCAGCCCAGAAACTCGGCGTCGAATTCGCCTATAGCGAAAAGACGGCACAGCCAGACCAGCCACAGGCACTGGCAGATTATGCCCGCCGCGGCTACAAGCTGGTCATCGGCCATGGCGGCGAATTCCAGGATGCCGTCGATCGCATCGCAAGCCGCTTCCCCGATACGAAGTTCCTGGTGGTCAACGGCGTGAAGGCCGGCAAGAACGTGGCCGTCGTTAGCTACGACTTCCCCTCCATGGGCTATGCGATGGGCTATGTCGCGGGCAAGACCTCCCAGACCGGCAAGGCGGGCTATATCGGCGCGCAGAAGCTGAAATTCTACGTCGAACTCGGCGAAGGTTTCGAGAAGGGCTTCAAGGCCGCCCGCCCCGATGGTTCGGTCATGACCGCCTGGACCAATGACTGGGACGACGTCGCCAAAGGCAAGGAAGCAGCCCTCAACCTGATCGGCCAAGGCGCCGACGTGATCTTCCCGTCGATGGACAATGCCGTGGTCGGCAGCCTCCAGGGCGCCAAGGAACAGGGAAAGATGGCGATCGGCATCTATTACGATGCGATCAAGGACTGGCCGGACACGGTGATCCAGTCCGCTGTCTTCGACATGCGCGGCGCGCTCGGCGAAGTCATCGCCCTTGCAAAGGACGGCAAGCTCGAAGCAAAGCCCTACATCTTCAGCTTCGACCACAAGAACGCCACCCGTCTCGGCACCTACGGCCCGAAGGTTCCGGCCTCCGTACCGGCCGAAGTGGATGCCCTTCTGCCGAAGCTTGCTTCGGGCGAAATCTCGGCGAAATAATCCTGGTCGCCGGCAGCAGCAGCCTTGCTGCCGGCAATCCCACCTTCAGCAAGAGATTGGTTGCATGACGGCTCCCGCCCTTCGCCTCACCGGTGTCGGAAAACTGTTCGGCGAATTCCGCGCCCTTGACGCGGTCGACATGACGGTGACCGCAGGCACGATCCACTCCATTCTTGGGGAGAACGGCGCCGGCAAGACGACGCTGATGAACATCCTCTACGGTCTCTACGAGCCTGAGGAAGGTCAGGTGGAGGTGTTTGGAAAGCCGGTGAGCATCCCCTCCCCGCGTGCCGCACTCGATCACGGCATCGGCATGATCCATCAGCATTTCATGCTGGTCGATACGCTTTCGGTCGTCGAGAACATCATTCTGGGCCTGCCCGGCCAGGGTTTGCGCCTGTCTCTCGACGCACATGCCGAAAAGATCGGCGCCCTGTCCCGTCACTACGGCTTCGACATCAATCTTCATGCTCCGGTCTGGACGCTGCCCATGGGCATGCGCCAGCGGGTTGAGATCCTCAAAGCGCTCCACCGGGAGGCGCAGATCATCATCTTCGACGAGCCGACCAGTATTCTGGCGCCTCAGGAAGTGGATGGCCTGCTGCAGGGCCTTCGCCGGCTGCGCCAGGAGGGCAAGACGGTCATTCTCATCACCCACAAGCTCGAAGAGGTGGTTGCCGTGGCGGACCGGATCACGGTCATGCGCTCCGGCCGCGTCGTTGCCGAGCAGCCGGTCGCGGGGCTGGAAAAATCCGACATGGCACGGCTGATGGTCGGACGCGATGTCGCACTCTCCTCCTATGACGTGGAACGGCCGGAACCTGGCGAGGTCGTGCTTGATGCCCGACATCTCGAAGCCACCAACAGCCATGGAGTTCCCGCCCTCAAGCGCGTCTCCTTCCAGATCCGTGCCGGAGAGATCCTCGGCATCGCCGGTGTCGACGGCAACGGGCAATCAGAGCTTGCAGAAGTGCTGACCGGCATGCGGCACCCGGACGGTGGCGCGCTGACGCTGAAGGGCACAGACCTTCTTCCGCTGACCGTCGACCAGCGCCGCCATGATGCAAAGATCTCCTATATCCCCGAGGACCGGCACCATACCGGCCTCGTCCTCGATCTTCCCGTCTGGCAGAACGCGGCCCTGCGCGACTTCCGCCGGTCCCCATTTTCGTGGAAGGGATGGCTGAGGCCCCGGCGCCTGCGCGAAATCGCCGCCGACTGGGTCAAGCGCTATGACGTGCGGTTGCGCGGGCTGGATCAGGCGGTGCGCTTCCTCTCCGGCGGCAACCAGCAGAAGCTGATCTTTGCCCGGGAAATCGAAGCAGGCCCCACCGTGATGGTGGTCATGCAGCCCACCAAGGGCGTCGATGTCGGCGCCATCGAACTCATCCAGCGCACCATCCTCAAAGCGCGGGCGCAAGGCGTGGCCATTCTCTACATCTCGACCGAGCTCGAACATATTCTCGCCGTGGCCGATCACGTTGCCGTCATTTGCGGCGGCCAGTTTACCGGGATCCTGCCGCGCAGCGAAGCGACGCTCGAGCGTGTCGGCAGCCTGATGACCGGCATCAGCGAAACTCCGGAGGCCGCATGATCCGCATCGTTGCAACGCTGTATGCCCTGCGCACCGTCTGGGCTCTCTTTCTCGCTTTCGGCCTCGGGGCGCTCCTGATCGCGGTGTCCGGCGGCAATCCGCTTTCGGCCTATTCGGCCCTGATCGAAGGCGCCTTCCTCGACTACTGGGGCATTTCCGGCACGCTGGTGAAGATGTCCCCAATCCTGCTTGCGGGGCTTGCGGTCATCCTGTCCCTGCGCGGCGGATTGCTCAATCTCGGCGTCGAGGGCCAGATCTATATGGGCGGCCTGTTCTCCTCCAGTGTGGCACTTTACGTGACCGGTCTTCCGACACTGCTCCACCTCGTGCTTGCGATCCTTGCCGGCGCGCTTGCCGGCGGTGTCTGGGGTATGATCGCCGGCCTGCTGAAGGCAAAGCGCGGCATCAACGAGGTCATCGTCACGCTGCTCCTCAATTTCGTCGCGATCAATCTCGTCAGCTATTTCGCCGGCGGCCCGATGATGCAGGAGGGCGCGCCCTATCCCTATTCCGAGGAAATCCCGGAAGGTCTCTTCCTGCCGATCATCCTGCCGATGACCGATGCGCATCTCGGTGTAGTTCTGGGCGTCGTGCTGGCGGTCGTGCTGTGGGTGCTTCTGCGGTCCTCCACGCTCGGCTTCGGTCTTGATCTCGTCGGGCGCAACCCGCAGGCGGCGCACTATGCCGGCGTCAATGTCGGGCACACGGTGATCATGACCATGTTTCTCTCCGGCACCCTCGGCGGCCTGGCCGGCAGCTTTGAGGTTCTCGGTCTCAAGCACCGTCTCTACCACCTGTTTTCCGCGGGTTTCGGCTTTGACGGCATCGTCGTCGCCTTCATGGCGCAGCTCAATCCGCTGATGTCGGTGGTTACCGCCTTCTTCCTCAGCGGCCTGAAAAGCGGCGCCCTGATGATGCAGCGCGCCATCGGCCTTGAAAGCACCGTCGTCGATGCGGTGATCGGGATCGTCATCATCTGCGTCGCCGCCTCCCAGGCCTTCGTCTTCAAGGCCGACCAGTGGCGGGCCTGGTTTAGCAGACGCCAGAGGCTTGACGCCGCGCTGGCCGCTCAACCGCAGGAGACCAGGTGATGGATCTGGCGTTTCTCACCGATTTCCTTGCCTCTTCGCTGAGGCTGTCGATACCGCTTGTCTTCGCGGCCATCGGCGTCGTCTGGGCCGAACGCTCCGGCGTGTTCAACATCGCCATCGAAGGCTGCATTCTCGGCGGTGCCTTCGGGGCGGCAATCGGGACGTGGTGGTTCGGCGATCCGCTGGGCGGGCTCCTGATGGCGCTTGTCGTGGCCGGTCTGCTCGGTCTGCTGCTCGGCGGGCTTGCTGTCGGCCTCGGCATCCATCAGCTGGTCGCAGGCATTGCCATCAACCTGCTCGTCAGCGGCATGACGGCCTATCTCGCCCGCCAGATCCTGGGGGCAAGCGCGACCGCCCCGCTGCCGGGCTTCGGCGTCTGGCCGATACCGCTCCTGTCCGCCCTTCCGTTCGTCGGCCCCATCCTGTTCATCCAAGGGCCGCTTGCCTATCTCGCCTATCTCGCCGTGCCCCTTGCCTGGTGGCTTCTCTACCGCACACCCTGGGGCCTGCTTCTGCGCGCGGCCGGCGATCAGCCCATGGCGGTCGATACGGCCGGTGTCGACGTGCAGCGGCTACGTTATGTTTCGGTGATCGGCTCCAGCATGCTGGGGGGTCTCGGCGGCGCCTATATCGTGCTGTCCCAGGTCCATGTGTTCACCGAAAACATGAGCGCCGGCAAAGGTTTCATCGCGCTTGGGGCGGTCATTCTCGGCCGCTGGAACCCACTCGGCGCGGCGATTGCCTGCCTTGCCTTCGGCATGGCGGACGCAACCCAGCTCCGGCTGCAATTCGGCAGCCCGGACATTCCCTATCAGCTGTTCTCCACCCTGCCCTTCATCGCGGCGCTGGTGGCGCTTGTCCTGATGTCGGGCAAGGTTCACGCCCCGGCCGCCGTGGGCAAGAAGTTCGAGCGCAGCGGCAAATGAAAGGCTAATCCATGATCTCAAATCCCGTACCGTGGCCCAATGGCGCCAAATGCGCCGCCTGCGTCACCTTCGACATGGATGCCGAGAGCCTGATCCACATCGATCACCCGGAAGACGGCTACAAGCGGGCGTCTGCCCTCTCCATGCTCCAATACGGCCCGACCGTTGCCATTCCGCGCATTGTCGAAACCTATCGGCAGCTCGGCATCCGGCAGACCTTCTTCATCCCGGCCTGGTGCATCGAGCGCTATCCGCAGGCGATCGAGACCATCCTGGCCGGCGGCCACGAGATCGCACAGCACGGTTTCCTGCATGAGAACCCGGTCAGGCAGAGCGCCGACGAACAGGCCTACTGGCTCGATTGGTCCAGCGAGGTCATCCAGCGGGTGACGGGAAAGGCGCCGCGCGGCTTCCGTGCGCCACTCTACAATTTCTCCGACCAGACGGCACGCCTGCTGGTCGAGCGCGGTTTTCAGTATGACAGCTCGCTGATGGCCGACGACGTGCCCTATCTCGTCAAGGCCGCCGACGGCGATTTCGTCGAATTGCCGACCCATTGGGGGGTCGATGACTGGCCGCAATATGTCCAGTCGATGGATCTCGACTACATGATGCCGATCCGCGCGCCGAGCCACGGGTTTGAGATTTTCCGCGAGGAATTCGAGGCCGCCTATCGCTATGGCGGGCTCTGGATCCCGGTCGTCCATCCCTTCGCGACCGGTCGCCTGGCGCGCTGGCATGTGGTGAGCCGGTTCCTTCAAGAGGCCGTCTCCCGCGGCGACGTCTGGTTCGCGCCGATGGAAGAGATCGCCGCCCATGTACGCGATGTCACGGCAAAAGGCCTCTACGTGCCCCGCGAGATCCCGATGCCGCAATATGACGGCCCGGTCAGGGTTTCAGCGCCCGCTTTCCTTTGACGATCAGACAAGGGCCGCTGCCGCATTGCCTGCGGCAGGACCTGGCCCGATCCATCAATCCGGGACGCAAGGCTCCCGCAGCACAGCACGAAAGGATATGCCATGGCAGCCCATGGGTACGATTCCGGGAGGCTCAATCTCCCCTTCGTCGGCATCTCGACCTTCGCCAAGAGCCCCTATGTGGAGAACTGGGATGCCATCGACGCCGATGTGGCGATCCTTGGCGCTCCCTTCGACTTCGGGACCCAGTGGCGCTCGGGCGCTCGGTTCGGGCCGCGTGGCATTCGCGAGGCGTCCACCCTCTTTGCCTTCGGCCATGCCGGTGCCTATGACCATGAGGACGACGTCACCTACCTGGAAGGTGTGCGGATGGTCGATCTCGGCGATGCCGACATCGTCCATACCGACACGATGAAAAGCCATGCCAATATCGAATATGGCGTGCGCAAGATCCTGGCGGCCGGCGCCCTGCCCGTCGTTCTCGGCGGCGACCATTCGATCAACATTCCCTGCATCAACGCCTTCAGCGAGCAGGAACCGATCCATGTCGTGCAGTTCGACGCCCATCTCGACTTCGTCGATGAGCGCCACGGCGTCCGTTTCGGTCATGGCAGCCCGCTGCGCCGGGCCTCGGAAAAGCCCTGGGTGACCGGCATGACGCAGCTCGGCATCCGCAACGTCTCCTCGACCGCCAAGGAAGGCTACGACTATGCCCGGGCTCAGGGCTCCGACATCCTTTCGGTCCGCCAGATCCGCAAGCTCGGCGTCGATGCGGTTCTGGAGCGTATTCCGGCCGGCAAGCGCTATTACCTGACGATCGATATCGACGGCTTCGACCCCTCGATTGCGCCCGGGACAGGCACGCCGAGCCATGGCGGCTTCATCTATTACGAAGTGCTGGAGCTCATCGCAGGTCTTGCCAAGCGCGGCCCGATCGTCGGCGTCGACCTCGTCGAAGTTGCGCCGGACTACGACCATACCGGTTCGACCGCGATCCTTGCAGCTCAGCTGTTGCTCAACACGATCGGCCGGATCTTCATCAACAACGGTTGATGATGGTGTTTGCAGAAACGGCATTGGCGAGAGTCCAAGACTCCCGCCGGCGCTGAACCCGATGCTTTCGACAAGTGTTGTCCGGCTTCCGATCCGGGCGCGCGCAGCGTTCAGCAGGAAACAGCCCGGTGCTTTGCAGACAGCCTCGGTTGGAGTTTCCGCTGCCGACTCAAAGTGGGTCCATGGTCCGCGTCGGTGGATGACCTCAGCATTCTTGTGATTGTTGCGCTTCATCGATGCGCTGAAGTTGTTCTACCACCTCGCCAATATCGGTGACGCACGTTCGCTGGCGATCCATCCCTCGACCACCACGCACTCCCAGCTTTCAATCGAGGACCAGCTGGCGACCGGCGTCACCCCCGGCTACGTCCGCCTCTCCATCGGCACCGAACATCCGGACGACCTGATTTCCGATCTCTCCCAGGCCATAGAGACGGCCTGATCCATTGCAGAGGATGAGGCATGAGGGGCCGGGCGGCAAACCGCCCGGCCCGCCAAGTCATCTCGACGAACGAAAGCCCGGATCTTATCCGGCGAATTCGCTACGGAGGCCAAACGCGAAAAGCTCCTCAGCGATTATGCTGAGGAGCTTTTGACGTGTTTTTCCTGAGTGGGAGAATTTACAAGTTTTTTGGTTGCGGGCTTGGGCGGCCGGTTCAACACAGCTGTTTCGTCAAGTGCAAAACTTTTCGCCCTGAGATCATTCGCTCCAATCCGCAAGCAGTTCGCCTGTGTCCAAGCGCGAGCGATAGCCGACGGCTAAAGAAGAGCTACACACTCCGCTTTACAGCAGCCGGAACCGCCCATGTCATTGCCCGTCCCATCGACCATAGATCAAGACGCACCTGCCGGAGCGGCAGGATCGGCACCACAAGGCGGCATGAGCCGGCTTTATGCCGTGCTGGCCGGTCTCTATCTCGCTCAGGGCATCCCGACCTATCTGCTGCTTGTCGCGCTTCCGCCGCTGATGCGCGAGGCCGGTGCCTCGCGCACCGCCATCGGCCTGTTTTCGCTGCTGATGCTGCCGCTGGTCCTCAAATTCGCCGTTGCACCGTTTGTCGATCGCCATAGGCTCTTGCCCCGCTTCGGCCATCGCCGGGGCTGGATCGTGCCGACCCAGGCGCTGGTGTCGCTTTGCATTGCCGCCATGGCCTTGTTCGATCCATCCCAGGCATTGCCGCTCTTCGGCCTCGGCCTCTTCATCACGCTTCTGTCGTCGCTGCAGGATATCGCCACCGATGGGTATGCCGTGCGCAACCTGAAGGGACGCGCGCGCGCCGTCGGCAATGCCGTGCAGGCCGGGGCCGTCGCGCTCGGCGTCATCATCGGCGGTACGCTGGTTCTGGTGCTCGTGCAAAAGATCGGCTGGACGCCGACCATTCTCACCGTCGCAGTCCTGTCGCTCCTGCCGCTCGTTGCCACGCTCTACATGACGGAAGACAATGCGTTTGCGCGCACCGATCCGACGCAGGCGAAGCCCAGCCTCAAGGCCTTTTTCCGCCGTCCCCACGCCTGGCTGATCCTCGGCTTTGCGCTCACCTACCGCGCAAGCGAAGGCCTCGTGCGCGGCATGGAGGGCGCCTATCTCGTCGACATCCAGGTTCCGACGGCCTGGATCGGTTATCTCTCCGGCACGGCGGCTGCGACGGCGGGACTTGCCGGTGCGCTGCTTGCCGCCATCATCATCCGAAGGCTTGGCCTCGGCACGACGCTGCTTTTGCTCGGCGGCTTGCGCAGCCTGTGCTTCCTCGCCTTTTCCCTCAATGCCTTCGGTTTGGCGCCCGGCATTGCCGTGGCGCTCGCCGCCTCCGGTTTCCAGACGCTGATCCGCTACATGGAACTCGTCGCGATCTATTCCTTCTTCATGAAATCCGCCTCCGACCACCAGCCGGGCACCGATTTCACGCTCCTCGCCTGCGCGGAACTGGTGGTTTACATCATCGGGACGTCGCTCGCCGGCATCATCGCCGATCGTGTCGGCTATGCCTGGCTCTTCTCGCTGGCAACGGTGATCTCGGTCCTCGGCATCGCGCTGTCGCTCTCGATGCTGCGACGGCTCAAGCCGCCGGCCGAACCTGCCGCTTGAGGTCCGACGGCCGGATCTGATAGCGCGCCCGGAACGACCGGTTGAAATAGGACAGGTCGTTGAAGCCGCATTGATAGGCGACGTCTGCGATCGACAGGCGCTCGCCCGAGGCCATCATCAATGCCTTCGCCCGCTCCAGCCGCCGCTCCAGCACATGGCGGGAAAAGGTCGTGCCCTCGCGCGAAAACAGCTTCTGGATTGCCCGCGGCGTGACCCCCTCGGCCAGGGCCACGTCGTTGATCGAAAAGCCTCCATCGCCCAGGCGGGCGTCGATCAGCGCGCGGATGCGGGCCAGCCGATTATCCGGGATCATCTCTTTCGCCCCGCCTCCCAGAGCTTGCGAGAGAAGCGGCAGGAAATCGTAGAAATGGCTGACCATCATGGCCACATCTTCGGCCGTCTGCTGCTCGCTTTGCAGCAGATAGCCGGCATAGCTGGTCATCATGTGCAGCGGCAGAGTGGCGGCGGACACTGTCTTCAACATCAGCGGCTCGATCGTCGCGCGGTGGCGCTCGATGGCCTGTTCGGGCAGATGCGCGCAGTCCAGGCGCCCTCCGTCTGCCAAGGTGATGCGCAATCCGCTGAGCGCCGGCAGGAAGACCACATCGCCGCTTTCCCCTTCGATCCACACCTGCGCCTGCTCCACCACAATAGGCTGGCCAACCGAGCGCAGCAGCAACACGCCGCGGTCCCGGCTTCCCTCACAGGTGAGCGTCACCGGTGTCTTCGGAAAGTAGACGGTCGCCAAGGACAGAAGCGGGGCTTGCCAGTACAGACCATTAAGGCCGCTCAAGTCATCTGCATCGAAGCTGACGCTCGTTCCTCTCGTCATGTCGATAAGGATGCTGCCGCACAGCGCTCGGGCATCCGTGTCGGACAGGGCTGATGAGCCGAACTTCAAGGGGCGGATCAAGCTCATGCGAATGGTCAACTTTCCTCCGGGAACTTCGCGCTGGTCCAACCCAGGTTCGCCTCCATCCAAGCGCGAGCTGCGGCCATGTCCTAAAGATGACTGAAGCAGTAATGTTTTATCTCGCGCCGCTCAAGTCTCAAGCGTCGCGAAAATGTGAGTGATGAGGGGATCTATGACTTTCAGTGGGGAACAAAGGCGTGAACTGGCAAAGACCCACGCCTTGGCACGCTCGAGCACAGCGTTGACCGCGCTTGCGGTGGTGGCGTTTCTGGCGGCCGCGGATGCAGGCCTTGCGCAGGATGCGGCCGGCGAAGACGCCGTAACGGCGACCGAACCATCCGGCGAAACCGTTCTTGACCGCATCGTCCTCACCGGCAGCCGCGCTCCGGAAAAGATCTCCGAGATCGCGCGCACCATCAAGGTTGTCGACGAAGCCGAGATCAAGGCCGCCGCGCTGCAGGGCAAGAGCCTGCAGCAGATCCTCGCCGAAACCGTACCGAGCTTCGATGCGGCCAGTGAGGGGTCCCGGACCAATTACGGCCAGAACCTGCGCGGTCGCACGGCACTTGTGCTGATCGACGGTGTCTCGCTCAATTCCGCCCGTGGCCTCAGCCGCCAATTCGATTCGATCGACCCGTTCAATATTGCCCGCGTGGAGGTGCTATCCGGCGCCACCGCAATTTATGGCGGCAATGCCACCGGCGGCATCATCAACATCATCACCAAGAAGGGCCGGGACGCGGGCGATGGCCTGCATGCCGAAACCCAGGCCGGCATTGTCGGCGGCTTCCGGGGGAGCCAGGATCTCGACCGCAACGCGGCCGGCGCCGTCACCTATAACAGCGCCAACTGGGACGCCCGCCTGTCGGTCTCCGGCAACCGAACCGGTGCCTACTACGATGGCTCTGGCGAAATGGTGACGCCCGACATCACCCAATCCTCGACCGCTTTCAACAAGCGCATAGACGTGATGGGCTCGGTCGGGGTGCAGATCGACGAGGATCGCCGCCTCGACGCGACCATGCAGTATTTCGACAGTGCCCAACACAGCGATTACGGCCTCTATTACGGCCCCTACCTCTCCGGTCTCACCAATCCGAGCCTGTTCGAAGCCCGCTCCGGCTATTCCTCCGATGTCGAGCCCCAGACCCGCCGCAAGATGCTGGCGCTGAGCTACACCGATGCCGATTTCCTCGGCCAGCAACTGTTGCTGCAGGGGGCGATACGATCAGAGGATATCGTCTTCAACCCCTTCCCTTCGACGGGAACGCAGGCCGGCACCTATTTCGGCGCCAGCCAGCAGACGACGGATTACTATAGCTTCAAGGCGGCCATGGTGTCGGAACTCACGGACACCGTGACACTGACCTACGGCGTCGATGCCGATCGTGACAGTTTCTCGGCTGACCAGTCGATTTTCAATCTGACGACGGCGGTTGTGTCCGGCGGTCTGGATTTCGACACGATTGGCGTTACCGGCCTCTATCCGGATATCGATGTTTCGACGATTGCCGGCTTTGCCGAAGCCTCCTGGGAGGCGACGGACCGGCTGACGGTCAGCGGCGGCTTGCGCTACCAGTTTGCCAAGACGGAAGTCGGCGATTTCGTTGGTGCCGCCCAGCAGGTGGCGATCCTCAATGGCGCGGCGACTTCGGCCGATGCCATCCCTGGTGGGGAAGTCGACTATGACGCACTGCTCCTGAATGCCGGCGCAAAGTATGACCTCACTCCAGACCAGCAGGTCTATGCGAACTTCTCGCAAGGGTTCGAACTGCCGGACCCCGCCAAGTATTATGGGGTCGGCACGTACACACTGTCCAACGGACATTACGTTCTCAACAATAGCGTCAACGTCTCCACCTCGGCACTCGAGGCGATCAAGACCGACAGTTTCGAAGTCGGATTCCGTCATGACGACGGCAGCTTCAATATCGCAACAGCCGCCTATTACTCCACCTCCGACCGCTCGATCAGCCTCAATCGCACGACGCTGACCATCGAGATGAACGACGAGAAGCGTCGGGTCTACGGTATCGAGGCAGAGGCTGGTTACAAGTTCGACAACGGTTTCGATATCGGTCTGCTCGGCCACTGGGTGAAGTCGGAAAAGAAGGGGGACGATGGCTGGTACAAGGAATCGGTCGGCACGGCGAGCACGTCGAAGGCCGGCGGCCACATCGGCTGGGGCAACGAAGCACTTTCCGTCCGGCTGACCGGCGAGCATGTCTTCAGTCTGAAGGATGATGCCGGCTACGAGATCGAGGGCTACAATCTCTTCAATCTCGGCGGGCGCTATACCTTCGCCGAACAGGCAACGACGATCAATTTCGGCATTCAGAACCTGTTCGATACGGATTACACCACGGTCTGGGGCTCTCGCGCCAAGGCGCTCTATGGCGGACTGGTGGATGAATCGGTCTTCGACTATCACGGCCGCGGCCGCACCTTCGCAATTTCCATTACCAAGGTCTTCTGATCAAACACGAGATGGCGCGGAAAAGGATCTGCGCCATCTCCGGCGGCAGTGGGGCGGAGCCCAGCCGAAGAGTGAATAGCCCAAAGATTTGTAGACGGCTTCTTTCCTGAATTGGAGCAGGAAGAGCATCATGAGAAAATCGAATTCACCGAAGAATTTAAGCGTGACGCTGTGCGTCAGATCGTAGAGCGAGGCCATCCAGTTGCAGAGGTTTCGCAGCGGCTGAGCGTGAGTCAGCATTTTGCCTGACCTTGCATTCTGCAAGTGCACGGCGACATCGCGACGATCATGGCGTTGATGGATGTGATCGACATCATGCAGCGGCAGATTGTGGCCTTCGCCCACAACGATCTCCTGAGCCGGATTGCCTCGGGCGAGATCGATACGGAGCAGAAACGCAAAAAGCTCCTCAGCGAATATGCTGAGGAGCTTTTGAAGAAGTTTCCCGATTGGGATAGTTTGCCGATATTTTTGGTTGCGGGGGCAGGATTTGAACCTGCGGCCTTCAGGTTATGAGCCTGACGAGCTACCGGGCTGCTCCACCCCGCGTTATTTTTTTCCGGGT
>NZ_JAGIPH010000014.1 GCF_017877135.1 Neorhizobium galegae
CCGAAGCCGAGGAGCAGTATTACGCCATGCTGGACGCACCAGCCTGGGCCGCATAACTTAAACGAAATGGCCTCCGGCAAACCCGGCGCGGTTCAGTACGAGGTATACGAGATGTCGGAGACATTCATCCCGCGGATACAAGAACTCGCCAAATCCGCGAGAATGCTGGCGCTCGTTGGCGCCTCCATCAAGTTGCGCTCAGACGCTTCAGTCCTGCCGGCCATTCGCGAGCAGATCGAACTCGGTGCACGAATGGCCTTGGGTGAGGTTCTGGATGAAGGTGATGAGGAGCAGATGTCGCTTGCCCTGGTCATGGTCGAAATGGCGTTGAGCGAGGCCGGCGAACTGTTTCGTAACCCGGACCGGGGATCAAACTGGGAGATTGTGGATGCCGCTCAGATGCAGGCCATGGGCCGCTCTTCCAAAAGCGTCTTCACTCGCATCCAATCCATTGCCGAGACTGACCCGCAATTGCGGGAAACGTTTAAGGGCACGTTTCTGGATGTCGGCACCGGGGTTGCGGGCATCGCGCTCGAAGTGGCCAAGTGCTGCCCTGACATCAAGGTTGACGGCATCGACATCTGGGAGCCCGCTCTGGAATTCGCCCGACAAAATGTCGCCGAGAGCCCTTATGCAGACCGCGTGACAGTGCGCAACCTTGATGTTGCAGAGCTTGACGAGAACAACAAGTACTCGCTGGCCTGGCTTCCGACCATGTTTCTAAAACGCGAGATCATAGAGGCTGCGCTTGACCGCATCGCGCGCGCTTCGGTCAGCGATGCCTATCTTGTCGCTGGCATATACACTCGACCGGAGGACCAGTTCCTGGCGCTCATGGCCGATCTGAGGATGCTACGAAGCGGCGGCGAAATAAGCGATCCGGCCGAGATGAAGGCGATGATGGAAGCCCGAGGATATGTCGACATCGGTATGAGCGTGACCCCGGTTGCAACTTTTGTCTTCGGAAGACTGCCCTAAAGATGGGGCGCTCCCCGCGAAGGATGGATTCGCGATCGCGAGATTTGATGTGATCCAGGCAGTGGCCGGATTGCCGCAGACGCTAGTGGCTGGCCCGATCAAGAAGTCGCAAGTTTGATGATGCAGGCTCGGACCGCCAGCCATTTCTCCGGTGATTTCTATCCCATCCCGCCGAGTGAGCGTCAGATGCGTAAGTTTGGCACAGGCAATTTGAGTGCTCTCGGGTTCCTTGTCCTCAGAGCCGCCACAAGGCTTAGATGGCTAATACCATCGGATGCCCGGGTGAGACGAAAGCCCGATATCTGGCGCAGGAGATGCCTGCAATCCTGCTGATACTGATTGACGACCTCCGGTCCCGTCCCAAGCAGTCTCCTTCAGCAACCTTCGGCCGGGCAACGGTTTCCCCACCCGTTGCCCGGAGAGGAGACAGATTTGAAACTTTACCTTTCAACATCAAAGAGAGAACCATCATGGAACTCGCCCCGCTCACCCTCGCCCTAGCAAGCGCCACCACACTGGCGCTTGCGATGTTTACCCCTGCCGTTGCGACGGCTGCACCAGTGAAGAATGTTGTTCTCGTGCATGGTGACTTAGCCGACGGCGCTGGATGGCGTGGAGTTTACGAAGAACTGACGAAGCGCGGATATCACGTCAAGATCGTTCAGAACCCGCTCACGTCGCTTGAAGACGATGTCGCTGCGACCAACCGCCTGCTCGACCTTCAGGACGGCCCGACGATCCTTGTCGACCATTCCTGGGGTGGTACGGTGATCACGGAAGCCGGTGTGCACAGCAAGGTCGCCGGCTTGGTTTATGTTTCGGCTTTGGCCCCGGATGCCGGGGAAACCACTGCCCAGCAATATGAAGGTTTCGCGCCGACGCCGGAATTCGTCCTCGAAATCGGGAAAGACGGCTTCGGCTTCGTCAAGCCGGAAATGTTCAAGCAGGGCTTTGCCCATGATGTCAGCGACAGCAAGCGGCTTTCATGGCCGACTCCCAGGTCCCGATCAACATGTCGGTGTTCGCAACGAAGCTGAAGAATGCCGCTTGGCACAGCAAGCCGAGCTGGGCCGTGATCGCCACGGAAGACAAGGCGTTCGATCAAGCGATGCTCGTACACATGGCCGAACGCATAGGCGCCAAGATTACCAAGGTTTCCGGTAGTCACGCTCTCTTCATCACGCGCGCCAACGAGATCGCGGACACCATCGACGACGCGGCAAAGACGCTGGCTACCAATTGACGCCAATGCTAGCCGGGGGATCGACGCCTCCGGCAATTCTGCGGCAGTGACGTCGTCTCAAATAGTTCTCCGCCGCATCCCCGGCTCCAGCTCGGGATGCGGCGGCACCTTGTTCAGGGAGCACTGGGTCGAAGAGGCCTTCAACACGATTGTTTCGATTCCTACAGATTTTCTGAATTTTTTACCCTGACTGACACGCTCGTCAATGAGCGGCAGCTATCGGATTCCGGCTACTCGAAAGCCGCCGTGCCGGTAACGGCCCCTTTACGGACATCCCAACTAAACCAGATGCTTGATCTGGCTTGTTTTTCCGCCGACTTGGATCTGAAGTTTTGACGGGTCGTCGGTTCGAATCCCTTCGAGAGCAATTAAATATCTGGCCTACGATGTCTCGCGGCAGAGCTGACTGGCAAAAGCAGAGGTGACGTTGAGCCATTCGGATTTGTCCTTGTGATTGAATGCTTCTTCTAGCCGCACAGCGATCTGCTGAAACCGTGCAAGTTCTTCATCGAACAACGCGGCTTGAGCCGCTACGCCATAGTAGCGGTCTGCAAAAACCTGGGCGGACTGAGCCAACATGAAGTAGCCGACCGCCCGCTCTGGATCGGCGACAGCAGCCTCGCGCGCAGCAATAGACGCCGCCTGATAGGCTCTTACGGCATTCCCTTTCTGACGGATGATATCAGTGATCTTGGTGAACATGGGACCTGTTTCCTTTGCCGTCTGGCCGGCGGTTTCGGCCTCGTTAGAGGATGGGTTCGGGTTGGTCAGGAACTGATGGAGGATCGCGGTGGCGACCTGGAAATCGTCGATCTCCATCGCCTCCTGCGGGTTGTGCGATCCGTTGCGGTTCCGAATGAAGATCATCCCTGACGGAATGCCTACTTCGGAAAAGACGGCAGCGTCGTGGCCGCCGCCGGACGGGATCACGGCTGGCTGGACGTCGATGGTTTCCGCTGCTTCGGTAAGTCGGGCTATCAGCGGTTGGCTGCAAACGGCGGGACTGGTCCACAGGGCCTGGCCGAGAACGAAGCGGACCGCGCGTTCCGTCTCGATGCGGGCCACCTGTTTCAGCGTGAGCGCATGCATCATCTCCAGCATCTCGCGATCCTGGCTGCGGACATCAAGGCTGAATTCCACGCTGTCCGGGATGCGGGAGAGGGCGTGCTTCTGTTGGTCGGTTGAGACCATGCCGCTGGTGACGACAAGGTCATGGCCGCCCGCGACGAAGTCATGCCAGGCGGCGTCCAGCACGTTCAGGAGTTCCGCCATGGCGAGCACCGGATCGTGGCGATAGGCGAGGGGGACGGCGCCGGAATGACCTGCTTCACCAAAGCAGGAAATCTTCTTGTACCGGAAATTGCCGCGGATGCCGGAAACGATCGCCGCCGGCAGATTGCGCTCGATCAGGACCGGACCCTGTTCGATATGCACTTCTACATAGGCCTTCACCGTTGTCCGGTCGAGAAGCGGTTTACCGGCGCGGATGGGCATCATATCTATGCCGACTGCCTGCATATGGTCGTCTAGCGTGCGGCCGTCCTTCTTGTGGCGCGCAGAAAGTTCGGTTTCCGAGAGGGCGCCGAGCAAGGCTTTGGACGCGATGTAGCAAGGGCCGAACCAGGCGCTTTCCTCGCCCCGCATGGCAATGACTTTTACCGGTTCGGGGAAATGGATGCCTTCGCGCCGGGCACGAACGAGGCAGAGCAGGCCGGCCAGTACGCCGGCCAGTCCGTCGAAATTGCCGCCGCGCGGCACGCTGTCGACATGCGAACCGACGAGGATGTAACGTTCGGCCGTTGTATGTTCGGGCAGCGAGAAGACGACATTGCGGCCGGCATCCCATTCCGTGGAAAGGCCTTCGGAACGGGCGAACTCGATCAGGAAATTGAGCGTTTCCGTCTCGATCTCGGAAAACGCCGGACGGCTCACGCCTTCGATATCGGCGGTGCGCGTAGCGATCTCGGCAAATAGCCAGGTTGCCGTATCGGCGATATCGAAGCAGGCGGGTTTTTCGAGAACGGCGGCGGTCATCATGCGTACTCCGCAAGGGTAATGGCTTCGTCGGCGATGTCGACCGTACCGATCAGGGCGTCGACGGAGGGAAGGTCGCGTCTTTCAAGTTCCTGTTCAAGCTCACGGACAAGGCGCGGCATGGTGGTGGGGCTGATGAAAGTTGCGGTGCCGATCTGCACGGCGCGGGCACCTGCGATTAGGTATTCGAGCACGTCGTCGACGGTCGAGATACCGCCGCAGCCGATCACCGGAATGGCGACGGCCCGGGCACACTGATAGGTCATGCGCAGGGCGATCGGTTTCAGCGCCGGTCCGGAAAGCCCGCCCATGACATTGCCGAGTCGGACGCGGCCGGTACGGCTGTCGATCGCCATCGCGAGCATGGTGTTGGCGGTGACAAGCGCATTTGCTCCTGCGGCTTCCGCCGCCTGCGCTACCTCCACGACTTCGCCGGTATTGGGCGAAAGCTTTGCCCAGAGCGGCAGATCGGTGGCGCCGCGCATCTTGCGGATGACGTCCCGGGTCGGTCCGGGCCGCATGGCGAACGCCTTGCCGTCGTCCTCGATATTAGGGCAGGAGATATTGACCTCGATCGCCGCAACGCCCGGCACGCCGACTTCTTCGGCAAAACGGGCGAATTCATCCGCCGTATTGGCGGAAATGCTGATCACCAGCGGCGCTCCGTAATCCGCATAGAAGGGCACGATGTTCTTCAGGAACCATTCGGCACCCTTGCTCGGGATGCCGATCGAGTTCAGCATCGCGCCGTTGACCTCGCAGACGCGCGGCACGGGGTTGCCGGCGCGCTTTGCCTGGGTGATCGTTTTTGTCACATGCGCGCCGAGGCAGTCGAGATCGAAGACTTCCCCTAGTTCCTCGGAAAACGTGCCGGACGCCGGCATGATCGGGTTCTTCAGCATCAGTGCGCCGATCTTCGTGGTGAGGTCGACCATCACAGCACCTCCTGCAGATCGAAGACGGGGCCTTCACGGCAGACGCGCAGATTCACCGCGCCGTCCTCGCGCCGGAAGGGCCGCACGCAGGCCTGGCACATGCCGATGCCGCAGGCCATATGCTGTTCGAGCGCAGCCTGTCCTCCAATGCCGTGGCGGGCGGCGATCTCTTGCAGCATGCGCAGGAGCCGTGTCGAGCCGCAGGTGAAGAAGGCATCAATGCCTCGGCTTCGGAACAGTCCCTCGATCAATGCGGTCAGGTTTTCGACGCTGGAATTGCCGTCTGTATCGGTGACGGTTATGACCTCGGCGCCGCAGGAGCGGAAGAGGTCGGTCGACATCAGAAGATCCGGCGAACGGGCACTGCAGATCGCCGTCAGCGGCCGGCCGAGTTGCGCGCATTCGCGGGCGAGTGGGGCGAGCGTCGCAAGTCCGACGCCACGCGCGACGAGCAGCGGTCGGCGCCATTCGGGCCGGATTTCGAAGCCCTGCCCGAGCGGGCCGACAATATTCAGGCTTTCGTCGTGTTTCAGTTCGGCCATCGCGCCGGTGCCGGTGCCCGCGACCTTATAGAGAAAGGCAAGCTCCCCTTTCATCTGATCATAGGAATAGATGCTCATCGGCCGGCGCAAATAGGGCTGGAAGCGATCCGTCTGTGGGCAAAGAAGATGGAAGAACTGGCCCGGCTCGCAGTCGAGGACAGAAGCCGGTGCTGCAAGCACGAGCAGGCGGTATTGGCCATTCACCCATTCATGGGTTTTCACCCGGGCTTCGACCTCGTGGATCGAGGGTTGCCGCGAGGTGCAGGGAGAAATGGAATCAGGGACGACGCAGAGACTGGCTGGCATAAGGGCTTCCGAACTAAGAAATATAGGCGCGTCGGCGAATCTGGCCGCCGGTCGAGGACATGTCTGTGGGGAGGGGCGACGGGGAACTGGGTTCAAACCCCGCTCGTCGCGCGCAGCCGATCGCTTATGGTCAGCGTAGAGCGGAAAGGCGACCGGACGTCATAGGGTGCTCCATGCGTTCAAAAACAGAGCCTAATTTGGAAACGCGAAAGCTGTCAAGACAATTCTCAAAAATGAGATTATTCGCATAAAAATTATCTTCATTGCGAATTGTCCATTTTTTGTATAAACAGTCGAAGATTTAGCCATAATATGGGAAGGAATCGCCTTGGACTTCGTGAGTTCCACAGAGGATGTCGGTCGTCGCCTTCGCGCTTTCCGTATGGGGGCCGGTCTGACCCCGGAAGAACTTGCGGCCAAGGCCGGGGTGTCGCGAGCTGCAATCTACCGCTATGAATCGGGCAAGCCGCCGAAGGTCGATACGCTCGGGAAGATCGCCGACCTACTTGGAGTTTCACTGCCGACGCTGCTGGGTGTTGGAGTGGAATACATCGCTTCGGCCATCAGTTTCTTCGAGCGCATGCGTCAGATGGAAGAGGATGTCGATCAGATCACGGTGATGTTCGGACCGATCTCCTATCTCCTCACGACCGATCGCTATGACGAACTCCTGCCGAAAGTGCTCGATGAAAGCATTCCGCAGGATGTCGGCGACCGGAAGGCGGCAATCCGCGAAATCGTCGCGCTGATTGAAATCCTCAAAACCCGCAAGGAGACTTTCCGCCGCCGAAGCCCCAATATCGTAAGCCTAGTCTCGGCCGCGGAGCTGGAAGATTTCGGCCGCGTCGGCTTCGTTGGTGCCCATAATCCGCCCGGTATCAACCTGGCCGAGCGGCAGGCGGCAGCTCATGACGAAATCCACAATATCGTTCGTATGCTGCGCGAGCAGCCGATCGGCGTGCAGATCGGTGTGGTGATCGATTCCATGCCGGGCGCGAGCTTCCAGGTATTCAAGCGGGCCGACAAGGCGCAGGTCGCCGTCAGCCCGTTCCGGCTGGGCTCCTTCGCCAATATCCGTCTCGGGGTCGCGACGATCACGGGTGCGGCTGAGGCCGTGCAGCTTTATGGCAGCATGACAGATCAGCTCTGGCGGCGCAGCCTCAAGGGCGATCAGGCCGCCGACTTCATCGAGGAGAACATTCTTCACCGTCAGGCTGCGGCCTGAGGGTCGTTCTCATGTTGCAGGTCCAGTGCTGCAATTTGATACAAATCTCATCTTTGAGATTTCGGTTGCGTCTATGATAGTTTTGTGAAAGCTTGGCTTCTTTCCCGGGCGGGCCAATGACGCAAGAGGATATTCGATCCTCCGAAAAACTATTGGCGCCCCCGCTGCTAGGCATGGGAGTTTTTGGTGGCGCAATCGGAGCGGATGATCGATATTGCGGGTGTTCACAAGACATTTGTGGCAGACCACGGCACAGTGACGGCGTTGGAGCCGGTCAGCATCACCATCAAGGCAGGCGAATTCATCTCGATCGTCGGCCCTTCCGGCTGCGGCAAGTCCACCCTGCTGCGCCTGATTTCCGGGCTCGACCAGGCGAGCGGCGGTACGATCGCCCTTGATACGGCTGGGCGCAAGCGCCCTGTCGGCTTCGTTTTCCAGGAGCCGGTACTGCTGCCGTGGAAGACTATCATCGAGAATGTCCGTTTCCCGCTCGATACAGCCGGTGTGAGCCGCGCCCAGAGCGACAAGATCGCGCTCGACCTCATCAAAATGGTCGGGTTAGCCGGCTTCGAGAAGGCCTTGCCGCGGCAATTGTCGGGTGGCATGCGCCAGCGCGCGGCGATCGCCCGCTCGCTGTCCGACGATCCGCCGATCCTTTTGATGGACGAACCCTTCTCGGCGGTGGATCTCATGACCCGCGATACATTAAACGACGAGCTGCTGCGCATCTGGCTGTCGACCGGCAAAACGATTCTGCTCGTGACCCACAGCGTAGACGAAGCAGCCTACCTCGCCGACCGGGTGATGGTGATGACCGCACGGCCCGGCAAATTGAAATGCATCCATAACGTTGATCTCGCCCGCCCGCGCGGCGACGAAACCAAGCTCGATCCGGCCTACCACGCGCTGGTCGCCCAGCTTCGCCGCGATCTTCGTACTTCCGGTGGGGAGGCGCATTGATGGCCAAGCGCCTCGCTGCCTGGGTCGATTACGCGCTGGCACTCATCTTGCTTCTGGCCGCCTGGTGGTTTGCGACCGGGCCGATGGAAATGCCTACCTATCTCCTGCCGTCGCCCTTGCGCACCTGGAACGCGCTGGTCGGCATCGCGGTGACCGGCGAACTCTGTGTGCATCTCGGCTTCACGCTGCAGAATATCGTCCTTGGCCTGGTTCTCGGGTGCGTTGCGGGGGTGGCGCTCGCCTACCTCATGACGCGCTTTCCGAAACTTGCCGTCTGGCTGGACGGGCCGCTGGTCATTCTGCAAACAGCGCCGAAGATTGCGCTGGCGCCGCTCTTCGTCGTCTGGTTCGGCTTCGGTATCCTGTCGAAGATCATCTTGATCTTCTCGCTGGTCTTCTTTCCGGTCTTCATTGGCTCGGTCGCGGGTTTCCGCTCGCTCGATCCGAAGCTGAAGGATCTCGCCAAGCTCCTGGGTCTTAGCACCTTTCAGCGGTTCCGCCAGATCGAGCTGCCGTCGGCCATGCCGGAAGTCTTAGTCGGCCTGAAAATCGGCGCAGTGCAGGCGCTGGTGGGTGCGGTTCTCGCGGAATGGATGTCCGGCAAGTTCGGCCTCGGCTACCTGATGACCTTCGCGTCGGCCACCTACAAGACGCCGCTTCTCTTTGCTGCGGTGCTGATGACGGTCGTGCTGGGACTTCTCCTGCATGTCATGCTCACCATGCTGGAAAATCGGCTACTGTCCTGGAAGGGTGCGAAGAAATGATCAGGACGAGCGCCGCCTTTCCTTGGAAGAACGGCCGGCCACCGCATCTGCCTTGCGGCCCGGGCGATGTTGCGGAAAACGTGCTAACCCCGGGAGATCCGGATCGTGTGCGACTGCTTGCCGACATGCTAGAAGACGTAACCGATTTCGGCCGCAAGCGCGAATTCGCCCTCATTACCGGCATGTATGAAGGTGCGCGCCTGACCATTTGCTCCACCGGCATCGGCGGCCCTTCCACCGAAATTGCGCTGGTGGAACTCGCGATGCTCGGCGCAAAGCGGGTGGTGCGCATCGGCGGCATGTCCGCGCTCGCGGCGGAATACTCGACCGGCTCCTTCGTGGCTGTCGATCGCGCCATCGGAGATACCGGCACGGCCCACACCTATCGCGCCGCCGGCGGGGAGGCGATAGCCTCACCCCGTGTGGTTGCTGGTCTCGTCGGCGCGGCTGCTGAACTCGGGCTTACCTGCCGCCCCGGGATGGTTGCCTCCACCGACAGCTATTATCTCGGGCAGGACCGCCGCTATCGCCCCGTCGACGACGGGCAGGACTTTTCCGGCAATTTCATTGACCGCTTTCAGGCGGAGGGCGCCATCGGCGTCGAGATGGAAAGCGAGATCATCTTGACTGTCGGCGGAGCAATAGGCCTCGAGACAGGCTGCCTACTTGGTGTCCATGGAAATCGCGCCACAGACGACTGGCTCGACGACTATGAGGCAACCCAACGAAACCTTCTGCGCATTGCGGGAAGGGCATTTTCCTCCAAAGAATGGGAACTCAGGAGCTAATAACATGATACAGTTTCGCGTAACGACCGCCGCAAGCCTGCTTGCCCTCATCGCCTCGCCGCTTTTCGCTACAATCGCTGAGGCTGCCGATAAGGTCGTGCTGCAGATTGATGGTGCGGCCGCTCCGTTCTATGCTCCGCTCTATGCCGGCGTCGAGAAGGGCGTTTTCCAGAAGAACGGCATCGAGGTCGAGTTCATCTATGCGGCGGCTGCCGACATCCTGACGAACATCGCGGCCGGTAATGTCGATTTCGGCTTTCCGAACGGTGACGCCGTGGTGGCCGCCGCCGCCAACGGGCTGCCGGTGAAGGTCGTCCACACGACCTATCAGCGCGGGATCGGCGCTTTGCTTGCCAAGGAATCCAGCGGCATCAAGACCTACAAGGACCTGAAGGGCAAAAAAATCGCCGTTACCAGCCTTGCCAGCCCGAACTATCTGCAGCTCCAGGTGGGCTTGCAGCAGGCGGGCCTGAAGCTTGAGGACGTCTCCGTCGAAGTCGTTGCCACAGGTGCCATCGTCCAGTCGCTGCAAGCTGGGCAGGTCGATGCGATCGTATTTTCCGAGTTGCGCAAGTATAACCTCGAAGCCGACGGCACCAAGGTCACGATGATCCTGTCGAACGACTTCCTACCCTCCTTCGGCAACGTCGTCGTTACCAGCAGCAAGAAGCTTGCCCAGAACCCGGACCTCGTGAAGCGATTCACCACCGCCGTCACCCAATCCTACCAGTGGGTTCTCGACGGCCACATTCCGGATGCGCTTGACATTTCGCTGACAAAATACACGCCGACCTGGCCGAAGGACCAGAAGGCCATCCTGACGACCGCTTTCGAACAGACCTTCGTGCCGTCGGTCTGGCAGAGCCCGCTCACCAAGGAAAAGGGCCTCGGCGCGGCCGATATGGCCGGCTGGCAGAAGAATGCCGACATTCTGGCGCAATACAAGGTGATCGACAGCGCTCCGAAGGCGGCTGATTTCGTCGTCGATCCGTCCACGATCGGTAAGTAATCATGGTCCTGCGTGGCATAGCGGGTCTGGTCGCGACCCTCGTCCTGTGGACGGCGATCGTCTTCATCTTCAAGGTCCCGGCGTTTCTGCTGCCGGGCCCGGTCGAGGTGTTCGATCGCGTCGCTTTCCTTTTCGAGAACGCCAAGCTCACCCGGCATATCTGGGTGACGCTCTCGGAGATCATCGGGGGCTTTGCGTTCGGAACCGCCGGCGGCATCCTGGCCGGCGTCATTTTCGCACGCGCTCCCCGCATCGAGCGCTTTGCCACGCCACTCATTCTGCTTCTACAAACCGCTCCGAAGATCGCGATCGCGCCGCTTCTTCTTCTCTGGCTTGGCATCGGCCCGACGCCGAAGATCGTACTGATCGCGATCGTCACCTTCTTCCCCGTTATGCAGGGAATGGTAACCGGCCTGCGCTATGGCGAAGGCAGTTTTCGTGATCTCGCCTCTGTGCTGAGGCTCAGCCCCTGGCAGCGCTTCCGGCATATCGAACTACCTTCTGCACTGCCATCCGTACTTGCCGGCATGGCAGTCGCGACGACGCTTGCGATGACTGCGGCGGTGATCGGCGAACTGATCGGTGCCAACGAGGGCCTTGGCTATCTTCTTTCCTCGGGGCAGGAGAACAGCGATACTGCGGTCGTCATCGGCATGGTCATGCTTTTGTCGCTGATCGGCTGGGCGTTCTACGAAGTCATCGAACTCATCCGCCGCCGTTCGCTCGGCCGTTTCCAGCTTTCCTGAGTTCGAAGGGATGGCCCGCGTTTTCCTCTGCGTTCTCGATTCCGTCGGTTGCGGCGGTGCGCCTGATGCGGCGCATTACGGCGACAACGGATCCAACACGCTGCTGCATATCGCCGAAGCCTGTGCCGCCTGTCGTGCAGAAGACGGCAGGAGCGGTCCGCTGAAGGTTCCGAACCTCGATGCGCTTGGCCTCGGCGTCGCGATCACACTCGCCTCCGGCGAAGTTGCCCCCGGCCTTACTGCCGTGCCCGGCGGGTGGTGGGGAGCGGCGCAGGAGGTCTCCGCCGGCAAGGATACCCAGTCGGGTCATTGGGAACTTGCGGGCGTACCCGTCACACGAGACTGGCATTATTTTCCGCGCACCGAGCCGGCATTCCCCGCCGAGCTGATGGCGGAGCTGGTATCCCGCGCCGGGATATCCGGGAGCCTAGCCAACAATCATGCCTCGGGTACCGAAGTGCTTGATCAGTTCGGTCTCGAACACATCGCCACCGGCAAGCCGATTGTCTACACTTCGGCCGACAGCGTCGTGCAGATCGCCGCGCACGAGGTCCATTTCGGTCTCGATCGCCTGCTCGAAACTTGTCGCATCGCCGCCGATATTTTCCATCCGCTGAATGTCGGCCGCATTATTGCCAGGCCCTTTATCGGCGAGGCGCCCGGTAGCTTCATCCGCACCGCCAATCGAAAGGATTTCGCCATCGCTCCGCCGGAAGGGACAATCTGCGACCGGGTGGTGGCTGCGGGCGGTGCGGTGCATGCCGTCGGCAAGATCGGCGATATCTTCGCCATGAAGGGCATTACCGATGTCTCCAAGGGCAAAGATGACATGGCGCTTTTCGACCATGTGCTTGCATGGACCGACAAGGCGGCCGACGGCGATCTCGTATTTGCAAATTTCATCGAGTTCGACAGTCTGTGGGGTCACCGCCGCAATGTTTCCGGTTATGCGCGCGCGCTCGAGCTTTTCGACGCCCGGCTGCCGGAGTTGACCGGCCGGCTGCGCGATGGCGACCTTCTCATCATCACCGCCGACCATGGCAACGATCCGACCTGGCCCGGAACGGACCATACGCGCGAGCGGGTGCCGGTGCTGGTAACCGGACCCCGCGTGACGGCGCGCGAACTGGGGATCCTCCCTTTTACTGCCGTCGCGCAACTGACAGCCTTTCATCTGAGCTGCCGGTAAGGCCTCGCCGGACAGGATCGTACCACAGGCTTTCGATGCGATCATGAACCGCTCTGGAAGCTCATCGCCGAAAGGGCGCGATCCCTCCGCCCTTGCATCATCAGTCAATTTCCGAACTCACGGGCGGTGGCATTGTCGACACGGCTCGGCCGGATAAAGTGGAACCGGGATTTTAGTGTGCTAATTTAGGTGTTTGATCCGCCTCGTTTATCTACTGAGTTACATCCGAAATAATAGCGGGTTGACGGTCCGATTCCGTTCAAGGCGAAAGACGCTGGTCAGCATCTTGCTCGATCTTGCTGCGGGTCGTGCCTACGACGGATTCGCGCCCACAAAGCGGACATGGGTTCCGTCTGGACCAATAGCTATACGGGCCGCTGGAAGTAGTTCTGCTTGTAGCAACGGGATTGGGGAAACAGCCATTGACTTGCTTCAGATACCGCTGGATCCCGGCATTAAACGTCTATGTTTAGGTCAGTCTGTCCCATCTTCAGCATCGGAAAGCTGATCTAGGTTGGCGATGAGTCGACTAAGAAGTTCGACTAGCTTCTGCTGTTCCTCGTTTGAGAAACCCGCCATGGCTTCTCTATTTCCCTGGAACAGCGTTGCGGAGGCTTGCGGCAACCTTTCCCGCGCAGCCTGCGTTAGAACAACGCGACTGCTGCGTCCGTCGTGCGGATCGGGCGTCCTCGTAATCAAACCATCTCGCTCCATCCGCGCAAGCATTTGTGCCATCGGCGGCTGGGCGACCTTTGCAAACTTAGCAAGGTCCCGTTGCGTGCTAGCGACGCCATTTTCCAAGGCAACCAGAACCGGTACATGTCCAGCCCCAAATCCCAACGGTCCCAGGCGCTCTTCGCTGAGGCGTGTAAAAGCTCGTGCAGCAATACTGATAAGATGGCCAGGGGTCTTGAGCACCTCTTCGTCCAATAGCTCACTCCCTTCGCTGCTTGACGTCATTTATATATGCACATATGCATAACGTCGTCGAGCTGTTCAGTGCTCAAAACGCTATTTTTGCACATAACTCTGGGAGCATAAAATGTTTCAACATCATATCCAGACCGTTGCTCAGCTCTATGTCCGCTTCAACGCCCAGGACATTGACGGGGTCCTTGAGTCTCTCGATGAGAACGTGGAATGGGCAAACGCAATGGAGGGCGGTCACGAGCACGGGCACGAGGCCGTGAAGGCGTACTGGACTCGTCAGTTTGCAATGGTTCGCCCGGTTGTGACGCCGAAGGACTATTCACAATCCCATTCTGGCGACGTCGTCGTTCAAGTGGAGCAGCGCATTTACGATCTCGATGGACGGCCTCTTGAAGGCGAACAGGAACATGAGCTCAGGAACAGGACAGTTCAACACACCTTTCGGATGAAGGACGGGAAAGTCGTCCGTTTCGATGTCGGCTGATCAGGCAACATCAGAAGTACTGATGCATATTCAGAGATCTGCCCCCTTGGAAGATAGGCAACACATGACCACGCTTTCAAAAAATGAACTCATCGCTCGACTGATCAAGGCCGGGGAGCTCGAAGTGGCCGGTGCATCCGATGCTGAACTGGCCGAATATTTTGACACGGACAACTTTCGGTTTCATGGGCCCGACGGGTTCGAGACGAATTTTGCTGGATTGAATGCCTATTTCGCGTCGATTAGGTATGCGTTCGACGATCGCTCTATCAGGAGGGGCATCATCATCGCCGATAGGGGGCTCATTGCCTGTCAGACCTGGATTGAAGGAACGTTTGTGCGAGACTTCACCATGTCCCCGGCAGGGCCCCTTCCGGCCAATGGTGCGCGCGTGATCTGGGACCTCATGAACATCTTCCGCTTCAACGACGAAGGCAAGCTGATCGAAGAGTTTGTGCGTACCGACTATCGAAGTTTCCTGCGGCAGTTGGGTGCTGAGGGTAGATGATGGCATGAAGTTGTAGGCGTTCTTTTTGGGAAATCTGTAGTGGTACAACCGTTCAAGATTACGATAGCTGATAACGTTCTCGAGGATCTGAGGACGAGGCTTGTCGCAGCAAGGCTTCCCATCTCGCTTGACGAAACATCCTGGGACGACGGGGCGAGTCTTACCTTTACCGGGAAAGCCGTTGATCACTGGCGGACGCGTTTCGACTGGCGCAGACAGGAAGCGCGCCTCAACGAACTGCCGCAGTTCGTGGCAGACATTGATGGCCTCGCTATCCACTTTGTCCACGTGAAAGGCATTGGGCGGGCGCCGATGCCCTTGGTTCTCACGCACGGCTGGCCCGGGTCCTTTACCGAATTCGAGCGGATCATCCCGCTGCTGACCGACCCCGGCGCCCATGGCGGCGATCCCCGGGATTCGTTCAGTGTGGTGGTGCCGTCCTTGCCGGGCTTCGGCTTTTCCTCAGCGCCGAGGATGACCGGAACCGGATCGAGAACCATTGCGGGGATGTGGCATCACTTGATGACATCTCTTGGGTACGAACGCTACGGCGCGCAAGGCGGCGATATCGGCTCGGGCGTCTCGCTGTGGCTTGCTAGGCTCTTTCCAGCCCATGTGATCGGGGCGCACCTCAACTATGTATCGGCGGGACTACAGCCGACCATTCTGCCGCATGAGGAGATGACCGCTGAGGAGGCACGCTTTCGCCAGACGGCGGCTGACTGGGCGGCCAAGGAAGGTGCATATTCCGCACTCCAATCAACCAAACCTCAAACGCTGGCCTACTCTCTTTCCGACTCGCCGACAGGCCTTGCAGCCTGGATCATCGAAAAATTTCAGGCCTGGAGCGACTGCAACGGTGACCTTGAAAGTATTCTGTCGCTCGACACGATCCTGACCGACATTTCGCTTTACTGGTTCGGCAACAACCTGAATGCTTCGTTGCGTCTCTATAAGGAGAACCGTCTGGACCCGCTGGTGTTTGCACCCGGAGAACGGTTGAAGCCGCCGGTCGGGATGGCGCATTTCCCCAAGGAGTTGCCCGTTCCTCCCCGCTCTTGGCTTGAGCGGGTCGCAACGGTGACGCGGTGGTCCGAAATGTCCGCCGGCGGACATTTTGCGGCGCTCGAACAGCCGCAACTGCTGGCCGAAGAGATCAGGGCGTTCTTTCGCCCAATCCGGTAAAACCCGGCGCGCCGTCAGGCCTGGGCGGTCGGCCGCACGACGATCTCGCCGACATCGACATTTGATGGCTGACCGATGGCAAAGGCGATGGCATCGGCAATCGCACGGGGCGGGATCGCCATCGTGTCCATGCCGGCCTGCATGCCTTTGCGCAGGGTCTCGTCGGTCGTCGACGATGACAGCCCGGTTGCGACATAGCCGGGCGAGATCGTCGTGACACGGAGATTTGCGCCCGCCTCCTGACGGAGCCCCTCGGAAATCGCCCGCACCGCGTTCTTCGACCCGGCATAGACGGCCATCGTCGGCACGATCTTCAGTCCGGCAGTCGAAAGCGTATGGACGAAATGGCCAAATCCCTGCCGGCGGAAGAGGGGAAGTGCCGCTGCAATGCCGTAGAAAACGCCTTTGACGTTGACGTCTATCGTCGTCTCCCAGTCCTCGACACGCAGGTCGTCCAGCAGAGAGATCGGCGCGATCCCGGCGTTGCTGATCAAGACGTCCAGCTTGCCGTGGCGTTCTACCGCCAAATTCACGAGGCGGGAAACGTCCTCGCGCCGGCTGACATCCGTGACACTGAAACTTGCTGTCCCACCTTGTTCGACGATGCGGTCGCTGAGGGCGGCCAACCTGTCCTCACGTCTCGCGCCGAGCACGACAGTTGCTCCCTGTGCAGCCAGAAGCATTGCGGTTGCCTCGCCGATACCGCTGCTGGCGCCTGTTATCGCGATGACCTTGCCTTCAATTTCGGCCATGATTTGTCTCCTCGTTTTCTGATCCCTCGAATCTAGCTGGCTGCCGGATGTAAGCTATGCGAGAAAAGCCCGATAATCGTCGCGAACGGATCGAATATGGACCCGCTATCGGAAGCGTTTGCACTTTTGGATATTCGGGCCGCGCGCTGCACGCGCTTTGAAGCCGGCGGGACCTGGGCATTCCGGTTTCCCTCGAAAGCCGCGTTGAAGTTCGCCGCGGTGCTGCGCGGACGCTGTCATGTCGATTTCGAGAACGGTTCAAGGCATGAGCTTGCCGCCGGGGACGCCTTCCTCATGGCACACGCGCCCGGTTACGTTCTCGCGAACGACGAGGGCGTCCCTCCCGCCGATGGCATCGCGCAGTTCGATTGGGGTCACTCCGACACGGCACACCACCAGGGTGACGACACGGTCATCATTGCAGGGAGCTTCAGCTTCGAGCCTTCCGACGCAGGCCTGCTTCTTGACAAGCTTCCAACCTTCCTGCTGATCTGCTCCAGCTCTCCGCAGGCTCCGGCAATCGCCTCGACCCTGCATCTGATGGCCGGCGAGATCGGCAGTACCGAGATCGGCGCTTCGGTGTTCACGGGCAGACTTGCGGATATGCTTCTCGTCCAGGTCCTGCGCGCCGCGCACGATCAGCACAGCAACGACGATCTTGGCTGGGTTGGTGCGCTCTGCGACGCCCGGATCGGACAAGCGATCCGCTTGATGCACGGCGATCCGAAAAGCAACTGGTCTATCGATCAGTTGGCGTCATGCGCCGGCATGTCGCGATCGGCCTTCACGAAGCGCTTCTCCCTGCTGGTCGGATATCCACCCCGGGACTATCTTTTACGCTGGCGTCTGCGGCTTGCCCGCGACATGCTGAAGCGCGGCTTCACCGTCGCCAGCGCTGCCAACGCGGTCGGATATTCATCGGAAAGCGCATTTGGCAACGCATTCAAGCGGGTCTACGGACTATCGCCAAGGCGTTACGGAGCGCCGCGTCATAACGTTCTCCCGAGCGGCTCTAAACCGCTTTGATCAATCTTCTCGCAGGGGGGGTGGACGCATCGTAGGTCTTGCGCGCCTCCCGGATCGCAAACCGGTTTCGCACAGACCAGAGCGCCAGGTCCCTGACGACGGTGAGAAGATCTCGTCCCAATGGCGTCAGCTCGTAGCTGACCCGCGTAGGCATCGCGGAGATCTCATGCCTGATAATAAACCCGTCTCGAACCAGCGCCTTCAATGTCGAGGTGAGGACTTTGGCGGAGACTGCATCGATCAGCCGTTTGAGCTCGTTGAAATGCAGGGGTCGATCCGCCAATGCGACGACAACTAGGACGGACCACTTGTCGCCGACGCGCGAGAGAATGCCGCCGACTTCGGCGCAGTCTCCTTCGATCATCAGCTCGACGTAACTCGGTTTCAAAAAGGTAACTCCTTGCCAACCCGCCATGCTTCGTACTCACTAGCAACCAACGGTAACTTCAACGCGAGCAGAAGTCATGCCCATCGCCAGCAGCCTGATGTTTTCATTCGTCGCGATCATCACAGCGATCGGCGCGCATCTCGCTGATTACAGCTCAACCCATTTATTCAACCCAGCGTGGCCAGGTCACGCCAAATACCACGCCGGCCATACGATGGCGCTTGCGGCGCTGCTGGGAGTGCTCACCCTCTTCTTTGCATGGCGTCCCGGCGGCGACGTGCTGACCAATCTTCTCGCCGCAGCGGGCTTCGGATCGATCTACTGGATCAGCCAGAGCGTCGCGATCTGCTACCCCAACACGCTTTTCTTTGATCCCGAATTCGACGTGCCCATAAACTACATTCTTGGATTGCCCGCACAAGCCATGTTCCAGATCGTCTTTCTCTCCGTCACGGCGATTGCCTTTCTCTGGGGCTTGCGGTCCACGATATGAACGCAGAGCCGTATGGGTTGTCTGTTGCTTACCGCCGGTAACCGGGTCTACGGTGTGAAAAGGTGAACTGCCTCCGCATCTTCAATCCTCGTCACAAGGATCGCGACAAGTGTGCCTACGAGTTCGCTAACTCGTCTAGGCGTGCCGTCTGCCTTCTACCTCTCACGGTGGCAGCTTTCACCTAGCGCTCGACATCACATCCCCCACCGAGCAGTCCGCAATAAAGGCAGCACCCGGACCCGAACGAACGGCATATTTCGACTACGACAAAGGCAAGTCAGAAGGCACCAATGGACGGAAGCGATCGTGAAAGCCACGACTTACAGCGTTCTAGATCGCTGTCCATCGAAAGCTGCAAGTCCGGTCACGGCCCCAGTGCGGACATTCCAAATAGACCAGATGCTTGATATGCCTCGTTTATCTCCAGGTTTGCCCCATTACTGGCGGGTCGACGGTTCGAAACTGGTTCAAGGCGCGAGTTGGAGGTTTACACCGACAATCAGCAGGCAATGGCTTGTTACCATGCTCGGATTTCAGGAGCTCTCACGCCGTCCCCAAGATGATGATGGCTACGCTTTCGAAAATGCGCATCTGCGCTTGATCGGCTAGCGTGATAGGGCGGCGAGAACAGCCGCAATGCAAAGCCAGCGCCTTCCCAGCGCAGCTCCATCGAATTCAAGCCTCCTGTCACCGCAAGCCGCAGCTGCTCGATGCCGTGCTTGGTTGGGTCGTTGATTTTTCGCTTGACAAGACAGGTCCGTAAACTGCTAATGCGCATTAGCAGCTAATACGCATTAGCAAAAGAGAGCCTGATTGAAGAGGGGCCGTGGCAGCAACCAAGCGTCTGACCCAAAACGATATCGCGAAGATCGCCGGCGTCAGCCAGGCCACCGTTTCGCTCGTTCTGAACGGTGCGCCGACGGCTCTCGCCCGTATTCCGGCGGAAACCCGTGAACGTGTGCAGAAGGTCATCCGCACGACCGGTTACGTCGCAGATCCGATCGCCCGGCGCATGGCCAAGGGCCTCAACCGGATTTTGGGCGTTTTCACCTATGAGCCGGCTTTCCCCAGCGCCCAGGCGGATTTCTTTACGCCCTTTTTGCTCGGCATCGAGGAAGAGGCGCAGCAGCAGAACTACGACCTGCTGCTCTTGACCAGCGCCGGCGTCGGCAACAACCGCAAGATCTTCTCCGAGGGCAACCGGCTGCGCATTGCCGACGGCTGCCTTGTGCTCGGGCGCGAATTTGATCGCGCAGAACTCGCCCGGCTGGTGGCCGAGGATTACCCATTTGTTGCGATCGGCCGACGTGAGGACGCTGGCGGACCCGTTCCTTACGTCGGCGGCGACTATGCAGCCGGCACCCGCGCGCTGGTCGAGAAGGCCCGTTCGCTGGGCCATTCAAAAATGGCCTATGTCGGGCCGCAAGGTCCGGCGGAATCGATAGCTGACCGCTGGCTCGGGTACCAGGCGGCGTTGTCGGTCACCGGTGCGGAACAGATGTTGCATATCGCCACCGTCAATCGCCCGGCCGACGAAATCCTCGATTCGATCCTGTCCTCGGGCGCAACGGCTGCCTTCTTTATAGAACTGGCAGACGCTGTCCGCGTCGAAATCCTGGCGCGCGAGCGTGGAATTTCGGTGCCCGGCGACCTGTCGATGATCGTGCTCGGCAGTCACATCCGCGCCGGACGCAGCGCGGTGCGCTTCACCTCCTACGAGATCCCGCGCGAGGAGATGGGGCGGCAGGCGACCGCCATGCTGGTGACCCGCATCGAGACCGGCGCTGCCGGCAGCCAGATCCTTCTTCCCTGCGAGCCCGTCGCGGGAGAGACACTGGGACCCTGTCCTTCAAATCGAGAACAAAAAACGGATGGTATGACGTGAAAGAGATGCGAGCAGATATTCTTGTCGTGGGTGGCGGTCTTGGTGGGGTTGCGGCAGCACTCGGTGCTGCGCGCGCCGGCAAACGCGTCATCATGACGGAGGAATATGACTGGATCGGCGGTCAACTCACCAGTCAGGCCGTGCCGTCCGACGAGCATACATGGGTCGAGCAATTCGGCATCACCCGCTCCTATCGCAAGCTGCGCCAGGCTGTTCGCCAGTATTATCGCGACCACTACCCGCTCACCGAAGGCGCCCGCGCCTGGGGCGATCTTAATCCCGGCGGCGGCTGGGTCAGCCGCATCTGTGCGGAACCACGCGTCAGCCTTGCCGTCATGGAAAGCATGCTCGCCCCCTATCGCGGCGCTGACCGCCTGACGGTGCTACAACCCTATCGGCCGGTGGAGGCCGACGTTGACGGAGATACCGTCCGTTCGATCACCGTCCGTCACCGCGACAGTGGCGCCGAGATCGTGATCTTCGCCGATTACATCCTCGATGCGACAGAGCTTGGCGATCTCCTGCCGATGACCGGCACCGAATATGCCAAGGGGTTCGAGGCCCAGTCCGACACGGGCGAGCCGAGTGCCCCACCAGAGGCGCAGCCGGACAATGTCCAGGCCGTGTCGATCTGCTTTGCGATCGACCACGTGGATGGCGACCAGACGATCAACAAGCCCAACAATTACGACTACTGGAAACGATACCAGCCGCATTTCTGGGGTGGCCCGATGCTGGGCCTGACCGCGCCGCATCCGCGCACGCTGGAGCACACGACCCGCTCCTTCACGCCCAACCCCGACGATGATCCGCTTCTTGTCGATGCCGACCAGCGCAAGGGTGGCGGTGACGAGAACCTCTGGATCTTCCGGCGCATCGCCGCCCGCAAGAACTTTGCGCCCGGCTTCTATGCATCCGACATCTGCCTCGTGAACTGGCCGATGATTGACTACATGGACGGCACGATCATCGACGTTTCCGAGGCGGACAAGGCACGGCACCTAAAGTCGGCCGCCGACCTCTCCTATTCAGTCTTCTACTGGCTGCAGACGGAAGCACCGCGCCTCGATGGCGGACAGGGGTATCGCGGTCTGCGCCTGCGTGGCGACATCACCGGCACCGAGCACGGCCTCGCCATGGCGCCCTATGTGCGTGAAAGCCGGCGCATCAAGCCAGTCACCCGCATTGTCGAACAGAACCTGTCCTTCACGGTGCGCGGCGAAAAGGGTGCTGTCCGTTACCGCGACAGTATCGGCATCGGCATGTACCGGATCGACTTGCACCCTTCGACCGGTGGTGACAACTATGTCGACGTGCCGTCCTGCCCGTTCGAAATCCCGCTCGGTGCACTTCTGCCGCAACGGATGAAGAACCTCATCCCGGCCGGCAAGAACATTGGTACCACCCATATCACCAACGGTTGCTACCGCCTGCATCCGGTTGAATGGAATATCGGCGAGGTCGCCGGAATGCTGGCGGCCTTCAGCCTCGAAAATGGCCTAGCGCCGCATCAGGTGCAGGCCGACGACAAGCATCTTCACGACTTCCAGGCAGCACTGACCCGCGAGGGCATCGAGATCCGCTGGCCGGAGGTCGCGGCTTATTAAGTCATACTACCATCTGTAGCTCGAACCCATCTTTGGAGGAGGACTGGGAATGCTCTATCACCCGACGTTGAAATTTACTGTCTTCGCGCTCGGCCTTCTGGGGCTGGGCGGCATTGCCCAGGCGCAGGACGCCGTCAACCTGCGGATGACCATCTGGAGTGCCAACGAGGCGCATCTGAAGCTGTTCAACGATATCGCCGCCGGCTTCAAGAAGGAGCATCCGAACGTCACTGTGGCCTACGAGTCGCTGCCGTTCGACACCTATACGACCGCGCTGACCACCCAGATTGCCGGTGGCAACGCCCCCGATATGGCCTGGATCTTCGAGACCTCGGCCTACGACTTCGTCAAGTCCGGAGCGCTCTATCCGCTGACCGACACGCTGAAGGCGGCCAAGGGCTACAACCTCGAGGAGGTCAGCGCCGGTGCGACCGAACGCTGGACACAGGATGGCGCGCTCTATGCCTATCCGTTCTCGACCTCGCCCTTTGCGATGTTCGTCAACAACGACGTCATCAAGGCCGCCGGTGCAAAGACCCCGGCCGAGATGATCGCCAGCGGCGACTGGACCTGGGAGAACGCCATCGCAACCGCATCGGCCGTCGGCAAATCCGGCAAGGGCGGCCTGGTCGTGCGCGACTTCAACTATCAGAACTGGCAGTACCTGACCTCGGTCTGGAACGGCTGGGGCGCGTCGCCCTGGAGCGAGGAGGGCAAGACCTGCAGCATGGCCGACAAGCCGATGGCGGACGCCCTGTCCTTCATCCACGACGCCATCTTCACCAAGAAGGCGATGCCCGGCCCTGGCGAGATGGTCGACTTCTTCGCCGGAGATGCGGCGATGACCATCACGCAGATCAGCCGCGCCTCGCTGCTGCCGAAGGACAAGCCATTTTCCTGGGATCTCGTGCCGCTGCCGAAGGGACCGGCCGGAGAGTATGCGTTGATCGGCCAGGCCGGGATCGGCGTAATGCAGTCGGGCAAGAACGCCAAGACGGCGGCGGAGTTCGTCGCCTACATGACCAACCCGGAAAACTCGGCGAAGCTCAGCCAGTTCTTTCCGTCGGCGCGCAAGTCGCTGCTGAATGCCGAGGTGCTGAAGAAGACCAATCCGCTGCTCAGCCAGGAGCAGATTGAAAAGGTCGTGATCAACGGCATCGCAACCGGCAAGGTCATGCCCGGTCATAGCGGCTTTGCCCAGATCCAGCAGATGGTCCGCTCCAACCTCGACGCCATCTGGCGCCCGCAAGCGGACGTGCCCGGCACGCTGCAGAACATCTGCGGCCAGATCGGCCCGCTCTTGAAGCGCTGAGGAGATCGTCATGGCTGTCGCGCATCAGCATCACGAAACGCCCAAGGCCGGCACACCGCCGCCGTTCTGGACGATTGCGCGGCGCGACAGCCTCGCCGGCTTCCTGTTCATCGCGCCGCAACTGATCGGCATCATCACCTTCGTGCTGGTGCCGCTCGGCCTGGTATTCTGGTATTCGCTGCATGAGTGGAACGTGCTGGCCAACACGTTCACCTTCACCGGCAGCCAGAACTACCGCATGGTACTTGAAGATACCAACCTGCTCGAGGTGCTCGGTGCCACGACCATCTTCTCGGTCGGCCTCGTCGTACTCAACCTGTCGCTGGCACTGCTGCTGGCCGTCCTGCTCAATCAGAAGCTCGCCGGCATCGCCGTCTTCCGCGCGCTGTTCTTCTCGCCGGTCGTGGTCTCGCTGGTCGCCTGGACGATTGTCTGGGGTTTTCTCCTGCAGAAGAACGGTGGCATCAACGGCATGCTGTTGATGGTCGGCATCGAAGGCCCGAACTGGCTGCGCGAGGACGTGACCGCGATGATCTCAGTCATCGTCGTGCAGGTCTTCAAGAATGTCGGGCTCAACATGATCCTGTTCCTCGCCGCCCTTCAGGGCGTGCCGAAGGAGTTGTACGAAGCCGCCCGCATCGATGGTGCGCCGGCGTTCAAGCAGTTCCGCCGCATTACCCTGCCGCTGATCAGCCCGACCATCCTCCTGACCTCGATCATCACCATCGTCGGTTCGCTGCAGGTGTTCGCGCAGATCGCGGTGCTCACCCAAGGCGGCCCCGGCCTCTCGACCACGGTGCTGGTCTATTACCTCTACCAGCAGGCCTTCCAGTTCGACTATTTCGGCTACGGCTCGACGCTCTCCATCCTGCTTTTCGTCATCGTTGCCGTCCTGACCTTTGCCCAGTGGCAGATGCGCAAGAGGATCGTCTTCTATGAAAACTGACCTTTCGCCGCGCCTGCGGGTGGCGCTCTACGGTTTGATGTGCGTGCTGCTCATCCCGTTCGTCTTTCCGACCTGGTGGATGGTCACCTCGTCGATCAAGCCGATCAGCGACATCTTTGCCTTTCCGCCGCAGCTGATCCCGCAGAACTACGACTGGACGACATACTCGAAAGTCTTCGAACTGCAGCCCTTCGTGCAGCAGTACTGGAATTCGGCCTATATCGCCGCTGTCGTCACGATCGGTACCATGGTCGTGTCGTCGATGGCAGGCTATGCCTTCGCGCGGATCAGGTTTCCCTACGCGGACACGATCTTCATGATCGTCCTGCTCGGCCTCCTGATCCCCTCGGAGGTGACGATCGTGCCGCTGTTTCAGATGTTCCTGAAGGCAGGCATGGTCAACACCCACTGGCCGCTGATCCTGGTGCCGATCTTCGGCGCACCGAGCGTGTTCGTCACCTTCGTGATGCGGCAGTTCTTCGTCACGCTGCCGGCCGAACTGGAGGAGGCCGCTCGCGTCGATGGTCTCGGACGCTTCAAGATCTTCCGCAAGATCGCGCTGCCACTGGCAAAGCCGGCGCTGGCCTCTGTGGCGATCTTCACCTTCCTGCACTCGTGGAACCTGTTCCTCGAACCGATCGTGTTCCTGTCGAGTGCCGACAAATTCACCCTGCCGCAGGCGCTGACGCAATACACTGATGCCTATGGCGGGCCGATGTGGAACATTCAGCTCGCCGCCGCCACGCTGACGGCGCTGCCCGTTCTCATCGTCTTCATCATCGCCCAGAAGCAGTTCGTCGAAGGACTGGCGCATACCGGCCTGAAGGGCTGAACAACGGGATCCCATCATGGCTCAGGTCACCCTTTCCGAAATTCGCAAGAGCTATGGCTCCGTCAACGTCATCCATGGCGTCGATCTACAGATCAACGACGGCGAGTTCGTCGTGCTGGTCGGTCCGTCCGGCTGCGGCAAGTCCACTCTTTTGCGGATGATCGCCGGGCTCGAAACCATCACCGGCGGCACGCTCGATATCGGCGGCCGCATCGTCAACGATCTCGATCCGAAGGATCGCGATATTGCCATGGTGTTCCAAAGCTATGCGCTCTATCCGCACATGACGGCGGCCACCAACATGGGCTTCTCGCTCGAGCACCGCGGCGGGAGCAAGGCCGAGATCGAGGAGCGGGTGAACTGGGCGGCCGGCATTCTCGGCCTCGAAGCCCTGCTCGACCGCTACCCGCGTCAGCTGTCCGGCGGTCAGCGCCAGCGCGTGGCGATGGGTCGAGCTATCGTCCGCAATCCGCAGGTCTTTCTGTTCGATGAACCATTGTCGAACCTTGATGCCAAGCTGCGCGTCGTTATGCGCGGCGAGATCAAGTCGCTGCACCAGAAGCTGAAGACGACCACCGTCTATGTTACCCATGACCAGGTCGAGGCGATGACCATGGCCGACCGCATCGTCGTTTTGAACCGCGGACGTGTGGAGCAGATCGGCGCGCCGCTCGATCTCTATGATCGTCCGGCCAACCGTTTCGTTGCCGGCTTCATCGGCTCGCCTTCGATGAATTTCATTGAAGGAACGATCACCGCGGAGGGCTTTGCGACGGCGGGCTTGACTGTACCATTGCCGATTAAAGCGCAAAGCCATGTCGGCGGGCCGGCTATCCTAGGCATCCGGCCCGAACATCTCCGGCTGGATCCGGCCGGCATACGGGCGGAAGTTCTGCTGGTCGAGCCGATGGGTGCCGAAACGCAGGTCACGATGCTGCTTGGCAACACACAGGTCATCGGCGTGTTTCGCGAGCGCGTGGACCTGTCGCCAGATACGGTGATCAATGTGATGCCGGACGTTGCGGCCATCCATCTGTTCGATACGGATGGTGGCCAGCGTCTCGATTAGCCCAATGGACATCACGACACCCGGACGAAGTACTAGCAGTCTGGGTTTACGTGTGCGAACAAGGATGAATCACCAGCAAAAGTCGCCTTCAAGGCAGAGCTGCGCCTTTTGACTTTGCCCGGCAAACCTAATCCATTTTGAGGTAAGCCCTGGCCCGCTAGAGGACCAGAGAGTCAAGCGCAACCGTTTCACGGTCCAACCGATTAGCGGCATAATGACGGAACACAAGACTCGCATGCGGGTCTGTGAGTTATGCCGATCCGCTGCACTTTTCCGGTTCTCCGGAAGGTGTCGATGGTAGGATCCCCTTCAAGAGCAGCGCGAGGAGTTGTGAAACTCCATGCGCTGACGCCCAGTAACCGGTTAGAATATAAATCAATTCCTGCCCATGCGAGAAAGCACTCACGGCAAATGTAGATGGATGATGCAACGGCCGGATGCCAAAGCCGGGGGCTGTCGTTTGTAAAACGGCACTGGGTAAGGAACGATTTTCCCGAGTGGTATCCTCAGCTCGGCAGAACCCACGATAGCAACTGTAGGTGTCCCCCGAACGCCGTCTCCACTGCTTTGTTGATCGGCTTACTGTCCAGAAGAGGCAGCGTTGACGCAACTGACATGAGCGCGACGCGGGCGGCCCGCAAATCTCGAAGCACCAATCCGCCGTTCCTCGCCCGAGGGTGCCGTCTATTTTGGCCTGTTTGATGCCTTGACGGCTTGGCCTGATTTGCATTATTGCTCAGATGTCAGACCAATTCTGATATCGGAGCTGATGCCGGATGACAAATTTGGATCACAAAGCGGTCCTTGTGCCCCTTCCCACGGCGGACCGGGCGCAGCAGGTCATGGCTGCTCTGGCAGATTACATCGCGCGCGCCCGGCTTGAGCCCGGTGATCGATTGCCTGCCGAGCGCGAGTTGATGCAGGCGCTGGCAGTCGGGCGATCCACCATCCGCGAAGTCATTCGGCATTTTCAGGCGCTTGGTGTCGTTGAGGCTCGCAAGGGCAGTGGAACCTATCTGCTGCGGGCGATTTCCGGCACCACCATTCACATGCCGCTATCGATGGAAACCGCCCATCTTCGGGACGCTCTTCTGCAGACGCTGGAGGTGCGCCGCGGCATCGAGGCGGAGGCGGGCATGGTGGCCGCGCTCAGGCGCACGGACGCCGACCTTGAGGACATCGAACGAAAGCTCAACGAGATGGAGCGGGTGCATCTGTCCAAGGGCACATCCGGCCCCGAGGACTTGCAGTTCCATCTGGCGATCTATGACGCCACTCACAACCCGCTGTTCAAGCAGTTGCTGGAGCAGATGCGCGGCGCCTTCGAGCGCTTCTGGGACAGGCCGTTCGACCGACCGGATTTCGCCCGTCGCTCGTTTCCCTTCCACCGCACGCTGTTTAACGCCATCGCCGCCCGCGATCCCGAGGCGGCACGCGCAGAAACACTGAAGATCCTCGCCATTGTCGAGGAAGACATCAAGGACATGTCCCAATGAATGACGGGTTCGATCCGCTCGAGCAAGCCTCCCTCATCGTCGCCCATGACGAGAACAATGCCTATGACGCGGTGGTACCGCCGATCGTGCAGACCTCGCTTTTCACCTTCACCGATTACGACGACATGGTCGCCTCCTATCGCGGCGAAAAGGTTCGGCCGATCTATACGCGCGGGCTGAACCCCACCGTCCGGATGTTCGAGGAGATGTTGGCCAAGCTCGAAGGGGCAGAGGATGCGCTCGGTTTTGCGAGCGGCATGTCGGCGATTTCCTCGACGGTCCTGTCCTTTGTCCAGCCGGGAGACCGGATCGTTGCCGTGCGCCATGTCTATCCCGATGCCTACCGGCTGTTCGGCACGCTGCTCAAGCGCATGAATGTCGAGGTCACCTATGTCGATGGGCGCGATGAGGCGCAGGTCGCACGCGCGCTGCCGGGCGCCAAGCTTTTCTACATGGAAAGCCCCACAAGCTGGATAATGGAAACGCATGACGTCGCAGCACTTGCCACATTGGCCCGCAGCCACGGCGTGCTCAGCGTCATCGACAACAGTTGGGCAAGCCCGATTTTCCAGCAACCGATTGGGCTCGGTGTCGATCTCGTGATCCACTCCGCCTCCAAATATCTTGGGGGCCACAGCGATGTGGTAGCAGGCGTTGTTGCCGGATCGAAAGACCTGATCGGCCGCATCCGCGCCGAGGCCTATCCATATCTCGGCGGCAAGCTTTCGCCGTTCGATGCCTGGCTGCTGATCCGTGGTCTGCGCACCCTGCCGATCCGCATGAAGGCGCATGAGCGTTCGGCGGTGGAGATCGCACGGCGGCTGCAGGCCCATGCTGCTGTCGAGACCGTCTGTTACCCGGGTCTTGCCAACCGACTGCCGCCGGGCCTCACCGGTACATCCGGCCTGTTTTCGTTCATTGTGCGCGAAGGCGTCAATGTCCGCACCTTTGCCGACACGCTGCAGCTTTTCAAGCTGGGTGTCAGCTGGGGCGGGCATGAGAGCCTCATCGTGCCCGGTGAAGTCGTGCTTGCGCAGAAGGCGCAGCCCAATTCCGCAGAAGCCTTTGGAATCAGCGCGCGCTCGGTCCGGCTCCACGTCGGGCTGGAGGGAACGGAGGTTCTCTGGAGTGATCTCGAGGCAGCACTTGCCGCCGCGACAGACTGACATTCAAGACAACTGAAGCCAGAAAACCAACCAGGAGGGAAGAACATGAAGAAACTGATCCTTGCAACCGCTCTTACAGCGCTGATGGCCGGCACGGCCTTGGCCGATACCAAGCTGAAACTGGTGGAAGTCATCACCAGCCCGGAGCGCACGGAAACGCTGAAGTCGATCGTGGCCAAGTTCGAGGCGGCCAACCCCGGCACCACCGTCGAAATCATCTCGCTGCCCTGGGGCGAGGCGTTCCAGAAGTTCGCGACCATGGTGTCGGCCGGCGAGATCCCCGACGTCATGGAAATGCCCGACACCTGGTTGTCGCTTTATGCCAATAACGGCATGGTCGAGAGCCTTGAACCTTATCTCAAGACCTGGGAGCACACGGGCGGCCTGACCGATCGGGCCCTTGAACTTGGCCGCGACGTCAAGAAGACCGCCTACATGCTGCCCTACGGGTTTTATCTGAGAGCGATGTTCTACAACAAGAAGATCTTCGCCGAGGCGGGCGTTTCCGGACCGCCAAAGACCATGGACGAATTCGTTGCGGCATCGGAAAAGATCTCCAAGCTGCCGGGCAAATATGGCTATTGCATGCGCGGCGGCCCGGGCGGCCTCAACGGCTGGATGATGTTTGCGGCCAACATGGCCGGCGACAACAATTTCTTCAATGCCGATGGCACCTCCAAGTTCAGCGAGCCGGACTGGGTCAAGGGCATCACCTGGATGGTCGATCTCTACAAGAAGGGCTATGCACCGAAGGACAGCGTCAACTGGGGCTTCAACGAGATCGTGGCCGGCTTCTACACGGGCACCTGCGCCATGCTCGACCAGGATCCGGATGCACTGATCGCCATCAGCGAGCGCATGAATGCGGCCGATTACGCCGTCGTGCCGATGCCCAAGGGCCCGTCGGGCAAGACCTTCCCGACGATCGGTTATGCCGGTTGGTCGATGATGTCGGCCAGCGCCCACAAGGACCTGTCCTGGAAACTGATCGCAACACTCGAAGGCCCGGAAGGCAATATCGAGTGGAACAAGCGCATCGGCGCGCTGCCGGCGCTGAAGGCTGCGGAAAAAGATCCCTTCTATGCAGGAGAGCAGTTCAAGGGCTGGTTCGATGAACTTGCCGACAAGAACGCCATCCCGACAGTCATGCCGACCTATCTGGAAGAGTTCGCCTATTTCAAGGACAGCCTGGCGATCAAGACCACGCAGGAAGCCATGCTGGGCGATATCACGCCCGAAGACTTGGCCAAGCAGTGGGCTGAGTACCTGACGGCGGCGCAGAAGAAGTTCCTCGCCACCAAGTAGCAGCATCGGAACCGGGGCCCGCAGGACTTGCCGCCTGCTGGCCCCGGCACGCCGACCGACAGTGAACCCGGCCTGCTCCCGGCGGCCGCGAACCGGATACCCGACCCATGTCCTCAACCGCTGCCATCCGCCCCGGCCACCTGGGCGATCGCCGGACGCTGAAAAAGCGGTTCGCCGATGCAGCCGCGCCATATCTTTATAGCGCGCCGGTGCTGATCCTGATCGTCACCGTGATGCTGGTGCCCCTGGTGCTCGGCATCTCCTATGCCTTTCGCGACGTGCAACTGCTGAAGCCGTTTTCGGGCGGCTTCATCGGCCTTGATCATTTTGTCACCCTGTCGAAGGATCAGGCCTTTTATCGGGCGCTGCGCAATACTCTGTGGTGGACGGGGGCATCGGTTGTCCTGCAATTCGTCTTCGGCCTGATCCTGGCGCTTTTGCTGGACAAGCCGTTTTTCGGCCGGGCCGTCGTGCAGGCGCTGATTTTCCTGCCCTGGGCGGTGCCGAGTTTCCTGGCGGGCCTCAACTGGGCCTGGCTGTTCAACCCGGTGGTCGGGCCCATTCCCCACTGGCTGTTTTCGTTCGGCATCCTGCCGGCACCCTCAAACATCCTGTCGGATCCGCAGCTTGCCATGTGGGGTCCGATTGTCGCCAATGTCTGGTGGGGCATCCCGTTTTTCGCCATTACGCTCCTGGCAGCACTTCAGGCCATTCCACGCGATCTCTATGAGGCCGCAAGCATTGACGGCGCGGGGGCCCTGCGGCGGTTCCTGTCGATCACCCTGCCGTTTCTGGCGCCGACCATTGCCATCACGGTTCTGTTGCGCACCGTCTGGGTGTCGAATTTTGCCGACCTGATTATCGTCATGACCAATGGCGGGCCCGCCGACCGCACTCAGATCGTGGCCAGCTACATTTTCACCCAGGCCTTCAAGCGGCTGGATTTCGGCTATGCCTCGGCCATCGCGCTCGTGCTTCTGGTGCTTTTGATCACCTATTCGATGCTGATTGTTGTCTTGCGCCAATGGCTATTGAGCAAGGATTGAACCCATGACCGGCAAACGTGTCCTCGCCATTGCAGCCCATCGCGTTGCAATCCTTATCTATCTCGTCTTCGCACTCTTTCCGCTCTACTGGCTGCTGAAGGTTTCGGTCACGCCCAACAAGCTGCTCTATTCCGAAGGCATCCGCATGTGGCCTTCACGCACCAGCTTCGAACATTTCGATTTCGTGCTGAAGCACAGCGATTTCCCGATCTTCTTCAAGAACAGCCTGATCGTTTCCGGCTCGACCGCCATCATCGTGACGCTGTTTGCCTCAACGGCTGGCTATGCCCTGTCGCGATTTCAATTCCGTGGCAAATACGCCCTGATCGGTTTGATGTTGCTCACTCAAATGTTCCCGCTTGTCATGCTGGTGGCGCCAATTTTCAAAATCCTCTCCCCGCTTGGCCTCACCAACAGCCTGACCGGGTTGGTCATCGTCTATTCCGCCTTCAACGTGCCCTTTGCCACCTTCTTGATGCAGTCCTTCTTCGACGGCATTCCGAAGGATCTGGAGGAGGCGGCGATGATTGATGGCGCAACCCAGTTCGGTGCCTTCCGGCAGATCATCCTGCCGCTGACGCTTCCGGGCATCGCCGCCACCCTTGGTTTCGTGTTCACCGCAGCGTGGAGCGAACTTCTGTTCTCGCTCATGCTGATCTCGGGCAATGCATCGGCAACCTTCCCGGTCGGGCTACTGTCTTTCGTGTCAAAGTTCTCGGTCGATTTCGGGCAGATGATGGCGGCTGGCGTCATGGCGCTCGTGCCGGCCTGCCTGTTCTTCCTGCTGATCCAACGTTACCTCGTTCAGGGCCTGACGGCCGGCGCCGTAAAAGGCTGATGGAGCATTCCCATGGCATCGATTGATATCGCCAACATCCAAAAATCCTACGGCATCCTACCGGTACTCAATGATGTCGACCTCAAGATCGAAGACGGCGAATTCGTGGTGCTGGTGGGGCCCTCGGGCTGCGGCAAGTCGACATTGCTGCGCATGATTGCCGGTCTCGAGCACGTCACGGATGGGGAGATCCGCATCGACGGAGAGCGGGTGAACGAACGGGCGCCTAAGGACCGCGACATTGCCATGGTGTTCCAGTCCTATGCGCTCTACCCGCATATGAGCGTGGCCGGCAACATGCGCTATAGTCTGAAGATCCGCCGGTTTGCCACGGAGAAGATCGAGGCTCTGGTCTCCGGCGCTGCCGCCAAGCTCGGCCTCGGCCCCTTGATGGAACGGCGGCCAAAGGCGCTATCCGGCGGCCAGCGTCAGCGCGTTGCCATGGGCCGCGCCATCGTGCGCCAGCCGAAGGCCTTCCTGTTTGACGAGCCGCTCTCAAACCTCGACGCGCGCCTGCGCGAACAGATGCGCGCCGAGATCAAGAAACTGCATAAGGATCTTGGAGCAACCTCCATCTATGTCACCCACGACCAGATTGAGGCGATGACGCTGGCCGATCGCATCGTTGCCATGCACGGTGGCGTGATCCAGCAGGTGGGCAGTCCGCTCGAGCTTTACGACAATCCTGCCAACCTGTTCGTGGCAGGTTTCATCGGCTCGCCCGGGATGAACTTTTTTGAAGGTCGCTGCGAGGCAATCGACGGCGCTGCCCGCTTTGCCCTTCATGGAGGCGCAGTCCTGCCACTCGGCAGGGCTATCGGCCTTGGCGAAGGGCAAACGGGAACGCTTGGGATCAGGCCGGAGCATGTCGTCCTTGGCGCGGAGGGACCTGACCGTTTGAAAGCATCCGTCGATCTTGTCGAGCCCACCGGTTTTGGCATCATCGTTCACCTCAAGCTTGGCGCTGTCGCTTTCAAGGCGTTCACCCTTGATCGGAAGTTTCTGGGGATGCAGGGCGAAATCGATGTCAGCTTTCCGCAGGCCCATCTGCATTTCTTCGACGCTGCAGGCCAGAAGGTTAGGCGCTGAGGCGATCGAGATGCCATTCGTGTTGGTACCTTGAGCGGCGCTCATGTGTTGGGGCTTTCCAAAGAGATCGGCTCTCTTACGCCGGGCAAGAGGACCGACGTCATTCTCGTCCGCACTGATCAGCCCGACATGCTGCCCCGCCGCCAATCCAAATCCGGCTTTCCAGATCGTCCAGCATGCGGCTCCCGCAATGTCGCCAACATCCCTTCAACGATCTCGCTTTTCGGCGTGATTGAGATAACGCGCAGACCATCGGCCCTGCTCGATACTGTGGCGCGCAGCGTCTCGCAGCATGTCGATGAACCGTCGGGAGGCCAGTGTCCGTTCGGCATTGTCCAGGGTCGCGATCAGCCAGGTAACCCACAGTCCCTCGATCGGTGCCCAGGCAAATTGCGTCAAGGGCGAGTTCACCATGCCGCAATAGGGCATGATGGCGTATCCGACCTTGCGGCGGATGAGGTCGTCCATCGGTGCATATTCCGTCTCGACGGCAATCTTGGCGCGGCGGCCGATGCGGGCGAATTCACCTTCGATCAGGGTGCGAAGCCCATCCGGCCGGGGCGTTAGGATCAGCGGGCAGTCGGCCACCCGATCGACGGAAATCGATTGGTCCACCGAAAGCCCGCTATCGAGCGGGCCGACCAGATAGAGCTGCTCCATCAGCAGCGGCTCCGTGTGCAGGTCCGGTTCCGTGAGCGGTGCGGCCAGAATCCCGATATCGATATCGCGGAAGAAGATCGCCTCGCGCAGCTGGAACGAATGGGCGCCGCGCACGCGCAGCCGCACATGCGGATAGGTCTCGACATAGCTCGCCACCAGTTCGCCTGTCAGCACGCGGCCCATGAAGGGTGGGGCGCCAAAGGCAAGCCGGCCGGACGGCGTATTGGCCGCATAGGTCACCTCTCCCGGAACCCGCGCGATCTCCTCGAGAATCGCCTCTGCCCGGACCCGAAACACTTCGCCGGCCGGCGTGAGTGTCAGGCCGCGACCCGTGCGATGAAACAGAGAGGCTCCAATCTCCTGTTCCAAAGCGGCAATCTGTCGGCTGAGCGCCGGTTGCGACATATCCAGCTTTTCGGCGACGCGCGAAAGGCTGCCGAACTCGGCGACTTTCAGGAAATATTCCCATTTGCGCAGGTTCACGAGAAGCATCCCAGACCGGTGATATGCATCTGAAGTTATAACTGAACTGCCGCTCTGTCTATTGATGAAAGTCAAGTCCGTTGGAATAGTAGGATCCAAGGGTTGAGGAGCCCGTCTTCGAGGAGGAAACCATGTTCAAACGCGCATTCATCATCGCGGGCACGTTCGCCGTCGCCGCCATTCCGGCTCTGGCGGACACGAAAATCGCCATCGGCACACCGCCGATCGCGGAAGTCGAGGCGGCCTTTGTCGCCAAGGATGAGGGCCTGTTCGACAAGAACGGTCTGCAGGTCGAGTTCCTGCCCACCGGCTCGAACCAGACGCTGGTGGCGTCCCTGGTCGCCGGCTCTCATCAGATCGTTGCGGTGTCGCCGACCGTTCTGCTACAGGCGGTGGAGAGCGGCATCGATCTCGTCGTCGTTGCCAACTGCGGCGTGACAGCGCCGCGCACCGCCAAGAATGTGGGGCTTGCCGTTCGAGAAGGGGTGGCGATCGAAAAGCCTGAGGATCTCGTTGGGAAGAAGGTCGGAACGCCGAGTATCGGCGGCACGCTCGACATCCTGTTCCGGCAGTGGCTGAAGCAGAAAAACGTGTCCGAGAAAAGCATTACCTTCATCGAGGTCCCGATCCCCAACACTGCTGATGTGCTGAAGGGTGGCACGATCGATGCCATTATCGCAGGACAGCCGTCGCTCGGTCGTGCTGTCGCCCAGTCGAATGGCAAGGTGGCCTTCAACTTCATGTCGGAAATCCCGGCGGACCTTCCTTACACGACCTTTGTGGCGACACGGGAGTGGGCGAAGGCCAATGCCGGGACCATTGCCTCCTTCCGTACGGCCTTCGGCCAGGCGGCGGATTTCATCGGCAAGAACGAGGACAAGACCCGCGAGATCGTCTCGAAATATACGCGTCTGCCGGTGGAGGTCCTGAGCAAGATCGAGCTGCCCGAGTGCAAGCCGACCCCGACGGTCTCGGCGCTCGACTATCTGCAGAAGGCCATGCAAGAGGGCGGCATGTTGAGCAGCAAGATCGATACCGCCGGCCTGATCGCGCCCTGACCCTTAGCCCGACCGACCAACCATCTTTGGCGGGTGGGACACGTCATTGCCCGCCATTCTTCCCAGACAGGTGATATGATGATTGAGATGACAGGCGCAGAGGCGCTGACCCGGTTGCTCGTTCCGGAAGCCGTTCCTTTCGTTTTCGGCATTGCGGGCGGCAAGTTGAACGCGCTGCTGCATGCAATTTCCCGCGAGCCGTCGATCCGCTACCTCGGCGTTCGCCACGAGGCCGCGGGCCCGTTGATGGGCGCTGCGGTTGCCGCCGCAAGCGGGCGGATCTGTGTGGCGCTCGGCGAAATGGGGCCGGGCTCCTCCAACCTGGTCGGCGGGCTGGGCACCGCCTTCAACAACAATCTGCCGCTCCTGTTGATCACCTCCAACAATCATCTCGCCGCCTCCTATCCGAACCGCGGCATGTTCATGGATCTCGATACCCACGCGCTTCTGAAGCCGCTCACCAAATGGAGCGCCGTGGTTCACGATGGGCGCCGGCTGCCCGATCTCGTGCGGGATGCCTTTCGCCAGGCCCTGACCGGACGGAGGGGGCCGGTTCATCTCGACGTGCCGCAGGAGGTTCTCAGCGGTCGCTTCCAGTTCGATGAAGCCACCTTTTCCCTTGCGCCGCACCAATATCGATCGGTGGCTGGCCCACGGGCGCCGGCCGGAGAGATCGCACGCGCCGCCGAGATGCTGGCGGGGGCTAGGCGCCCGCTTCTGGTGGCAGGGGGTGGCGTCGTATCGGCCGAAGGCGGACACCTGTTCCGCAAGCTCATGGATCTCGTCCAGGCACCGGCGCTGACGACGCAGATGGGCATCGGCACCGTACCGTCCGATTCGCCCTACTTCATCGGCCAGGGCGGCATCATCGGCGGAGACGCCATTCAGGCGGCCTTTCGGGAGGCGGACGTCATCCTGGCCGTCGGCTGCCGTTTTTCCTCCTGGCTGTGGGATGACGGCGGCGCGCTGACCAAGGGTGACGCCCAACTCATCAACATCAACATCGACCCGATGAGCCTTGGCGCGAACACCCCGCATGCGCTCGGGATATGGGCCGATGCAGCCGATGCACTCGAGGATCTCCTGTCTGCACTCGCATCCCGGGCGATGACCAATTGCTCCGCCTGGCTTGCCCAACTGCGGGGCGTCCACGACGAATACCAGGCAAAGCTGGAGACGATGGCTGAGGACGATGGCGCAGTCATGCATCCGGCGCGCCTCGGCCGGGAACTCGGCAGGTTGCTGCCGGACGATGCCTTGATCGCCTATGACGGCGGACACACCTCCTTCTGGAGCAATGACCTGACGCCGGTCCCCATCGAGCGGACGCGCTTTCACGAGCCAGGCATGTGCCAGCTCGGCTTTGGTACCCCCTATGCGGTGGCCCTGAAGTTGCTGTATCCGCAGCGGCCCGTCTTCAACATCTGCGGCGACGGCGCCTTCGGCTTTACCCTTTCCGAGCTCGATACAGCGCGGCGTTACGGGCTGCCGATCATCAACATCATCCACAACAACGCCTCCTGGGGCGTCATCAAGATGGGCCAGCGCAAGACCTTCGATTTCTCCTTCGGCGCCGACCTGGAGGGCACCGACTATGCGCAGATCGCCCGCGGCTTCGGCTGCCATGGTGAAGTGGTGACGACGGTGGAAGAGCTGGAGCCGGCTCTCGAGCGGGCGATGGTGTCCGGTCTTCCCGCGGTGATCGATTGTCGCGTCCGTTTCGAGGCGCATCCCAGCATGCCGTATTTCGCGCGGATGAACGCCTATGGATACCCGAAGGGCGCCGGCGCCGGGCCGCATGCAGCACTCGTGAAGGGAGCCTGACATGTCGATGACCCGAATGAACGTGCAGGCCGGACAGGTCGAGATGGCGAGCCCCGTTTCGCATGCGGCAGAGCCGCGCATCCGCATTCGCGATGTCACACTCTCCTATGGCGCCCTCCAGATCATCGGCGGCATCAGCATCGACATTGCGCCGGGGGAAAGCCTCTGCGTGATCGGCCCCTCCGGTTGCGGCAAGACGACCCTGCTGCGCATGCTTGCGGGGTTGGCGCGGCCCACATCCGGTGCCGTGGAGCTTGATGGATCGGCTCTCGGTGGGCCGGATCGCTCGGTGGCGATCGTCTTCCAGGATTATGGCAAGGCGCTCCTACCGTGGCGTACGGCGGCCGGAAACGTGTCGCTGGCACTGGAAGCCCGCGGCTGCCCCGCCCGGGAGCGTCCGCCGATCATCCGCGAGCTTCTGGAAAAGATCGGGCTCGGCCGCCATGCGGACAAATATCCTTCGGAAATGTCGGGCGGCATGCAGCAGCGCCTTCAGATTGCCCGGTGCCTTGCCCAGGAGCCGAAGGTGCTTCTGATGGACGAGCCCTTCGGTGCACTGGACGCCATGACACGGCAGGCCCTGCAGGACGAAGTTCTCTCGCTCGTTGCAACGACCGGTGCAACCATGGTCTTCGTCACCCACGATCTGGAGGAGGCGATCTATCTGGGCGATCGCATCGTCTGCCTCCAGCCCAATCCCGGCCGTGTCGGCCGCATGGTGGATGTCCGGCTGGCGCATCCGCGTGATCAGCTTGTCACCCGCGAGGACCCGGAATTCCTGCGCCTCCGCAGAGAGCTCTACGATCTCATCAAGGATGATCACCAATGAGGGCGGCGTTCAGAACCAGCTGGCGGGCTGCCCTGCTTCCGGTCGTCGTCATTGTGGCGGCGCAGGTCGCCGCGACCGTCACGCAGCTGGAAAGCGACAGCCTCGCAAGCCCTCTTGCCATCGTTGCGGCCTTCTTCTCCGTCCTCAAGGATGGTTCCCTCATGCGGGCGTCCCTTGATACACTGATGGCCGCCTTCTGCGGCTGTGTCATCGGTGTCGGCGCCGGCTCCTTGCTCGGCATCCTCCTCGGGCTCTTTCGCCTGGCCGATGACGCACTCGATCTCACCATCGAACTGCTGCGGCCCGTTCCCGTGGTGGCGCTCATTCCGGTGGTGATGATGCTGCTGGGCTTTGGCGCGCGCATGGAGATCGTCATCATCGCGCTCGGGCTGCTTTGGCCTTCGGTCGTTCTGGCGCGCACGGCAGTGAGGGAGGTCGAGCCACGGCTGATGGAGGTTTCGGCCGTTCTGCAACTGGGCTTTCCGGCCAGACTTTCGAAGATCGTCTTGCCGGCCATCCTGCCGCAACTCTTCATGTCGCTCAAACTTGCCGCCGGTTATGCCCTCGTCGTTGCGGTGACGGTGGAAATCACCGCCAATCCCTTCGGCCTCGGCTACGGCATCATGATGGCGCAGCAGGCGCTGCGGCCGGCGGAAATGTTTGCCTACCTCATCTGGATCGGCGTGATCGGCTGGCTGGTCAGCCTTGTGCTGATGGCAGCGCAACGCCGGTTCTTCCCGGCCTTCGCCAAGGGAGAGACACGATGAAGCAACTTTCCATGCAAAAACTTCTGCTGGGGCTGCTCGGCCTTGCGACGTTCATCCTCGTCTGGAAGGTCATCACCGATTTTAAGCTCGTCTCGCCGATCTTCTTCCCAAGCCCCGCGCGCACCTGGACCGCGCTCTTGAAAGGTCTTGCCGGGGGTCCGCTTCTGGCGCAGACCCTGGAGACGGTACAGCGCATGCTGCTCGGCTGGCTTCTTGCCTCGCTCGCCGGGATCATGCTTGGCGCCCTCATCGGCGTGTCACGCCGGGCGCGTGCCTTCATCGCGCCAACACTGGAACTGTTGCGTCCGCTTCCGGCCTCCGCGATGATCCCCATCGCAATCGCCTTTCTGGGTTTCTCCGACCAGATGGTGCTGGTGGTGATCGCCTTTGGTGCGCTCTGGCCGATGCTGCTTGCAACGATCCACGGCTTCTCGGCCATGGAGCCCCGGCTTTATGAGGTGAGCGCCGTCCTTGGTCTCAGCCGTCTGCAGGTCATCCGGAAACTCGCCCTGCCAAGCGCCATGCCGATGATCCTTGCCAGCCTGCGTCTCGGCCTCACCATTTCCCTGATCCTTGCCGTCGTTGGCGAGATGCTGGCAAGTCGCGAGGGGCTGGGCCAGAGCATTCTGCTCGCAAGCCGCAGCTTCCGTTCGGCGGATCTGTTCGCGGGCATTGTCATCCTCGGCGCCATCGGCCTGGTTGGCAGCGGCCTGCTATCGCTTGCGGAGCAACGGTTGCTGCGTTGGCAGGCCGTTACCCGTTAATTTCAAAAATCACCGAAAACTGGATCGTCCCATGTTGAAGCTCTCTGACGCCACGATCATCATCGACGCCGCCCTTGCCGAGGCGCGGTCCCGCAGCTTTGCGCCGCTCGCCGTCGCCGTCCTTGATGCCGGAGGTCATCTCGTCGCCTACAAGCGGGAGGATGGGGCCGGTATCGTCCGTTTCGATATCGCCTATGGCAAGGCCTGGGGCTCGCTCGGCATGGGGTTCGGCACCCGCGAACTGACGGAGCGCGCGGCAAAGAACCCTGCCTTCATCACTATTTTGGCGACTGTCAGCGGCGGGCGCATGGTGCCTTCGCCGGGCGGCGTTCTGATCGTGGATGCGCAGGGCGTGGTGATCGGTGCCGTCGGCATTTCCGGCGACATTGGCGACAATGACGAAATCTGCGCCATCCTCGGGATCGAAAAAGCGGGATTCCGCGCGGCTCCGAAGGCTGTTGCATAAGCGGTTGCCGGGGCGGTCGCCGCGAGGAGGCGGCACCTCTCCCGACACTGGCGCCAGACAAAGAAGGGTTCACGCATGAGGGAGGAAAACATGCGATCGGTTCATAAAGTGCTCACCATCCTGGCCGGCGTGGCCATGGGCACGGCGGCCCAGGCGCAGATGTCGTCAAACCCGCCGGAGGTGGGGGAGGGCGTTCGCGCCTTTGACGACCGCCTTGGTCCCGATGTCGTCAAGGGCGTGACCGCGCTTTATCGTCCGCTTCACGAGGCAGCCTCAAAGGATGGTGTCATCGTGACCAGGGACATCACCTATGGCGAGGGCGAGAGGCAGAAGCTTGATCTCTATGTGCCCACCGACATACCGGCTGGTGCAAAGGTGCCGATCCTGCTGTTTGCCCATGGTGGCGGCTTTGTTCGGGGCGACAAGCAGGATGTTGCACATTTCGGCTATTACTTTGCCCAGCACGGCATCGCGACTGCCTTGATCAATTACGGCTTTGCGCCGCAGGCGCGCTTTCCTTCCGGGGGAGAGGATGTCGGCAAGGCGGTCGCCTGGCTGAAAGCCAATGCCGCTGCCCATTCCGGCGATATCCGCTCCATCTTCGTGTCCGGCAATTCCGCCGGGGCGACGCACGCCGCCACCTACGGATTCCTTCGTTCGGCGCCAACATCCGACGACGGCGTGCGCGGCCTGATCCTGATATCGATCCCGACTGCGGATTCCGAAGATCTCGGCCCGCAGGACAAGATCTATTATGGAGAGGATGCCAGCCAGTACCCGCAGATGTCGATCATCCGCCATGTCGGTGACCGCAGGCTACCGGTGTTCATGGCGGTGGCGGAAAACGACATGCCGTCCATTCAGAGGCAAAACAAGCGGCTCCTTGATGCTCTCTTCCAGCGGGACGGCAAGCTGCCGATCTTCAAGACAGCCTTGGGGCACAACCATATATCGATCATCGAGCATTTCGGCACGGCCGACGAAAGCCTCGGCCCGGATATCCTGGAATTCATTCGGGAAAACCTGGCGAAGTAGCTGCCCGGTGTCAGGCGGACGTTGGTGGCTCCAACGCGCCCCCGTCCGTCTTTTCCAGATCCTCCCGGATAAACTCGGCGGTCTGCTGGTAATGCCACTGGAGCAGGTCGAGAGCCTCGCTGGTTTTGCGGTCAAGAACCGCCTTCAGGATGTCGCCATGTTCCTGGTTGACCTTTCGCACCCTGAACGCCTTTCGGCTGGAGAGCGCGCGATACCGGTTCAACCGGTCTGCCAACTGCTCGCAAAAGCCGATCAGCGGGCGTGACCCGCAGCCGTTGATCAGGGACGCGTGGAAGGCCCGGTGCAGGCGCTCCCATTCCGGATTGCTCTCGAAACGGTCGGGATTGAGGGAGCGAGGCGCACGTTCCAGCCGGTGATGCGCGACCAGCAGGGCCTCCTCCCAGGCGGCATTGGCATTGGCCATCGATTCCCGCAGCGCCAGCCCCTCCACCCAGCAGCGGGTCTTGGTCAACTCACCCAGTTCTTCCAGACTGATCGGTTTGACAAAAAAGCCACGCTGCTCCTTGCCGATCACCAGATCTTCCGTCGTCAGCCGGTTCAGCGCTTCGCGCAGCGGTGTCTGGCCCGCCTCGTAATGTTCCATCAGGAAGCGCAGTTGCAGCTTGCGGCCCGGCTCCAGCACCGCTGACAGGATATCCCCCTTCAGGCGCTCGTAGATGCTGGTTGCCTGCGTGGCCGGGGTGTCGACCCCTTTGTTCGGCACGTCAATCTTCATCAGTTTCCACCGCTGTCGTGCATTTTCTATACACCGTTTATGAGCAAAGGCAAAATTTATAAATTTTTGCTTTACGGAAGAAATTTTGTAGATTACGAAAAGGGCATCGGAGGAGGAAAGAATGCGGCACGGACTGAACAGTTCAGGGCGCTTCAGGAGCGGTTGTGGTTGCGTCGGCATCGACGTTCATTGCCATGTCGTTCCCTCAAGCTTTCCGCCGGTGCCCGGCGCAACGCCGCTCTCCGGCTGGCCGTCCATGACTGCTGTCCAGGATTGCCATGCAACGGTCGTCATTGATGACAGGCCGTATCGCACAGTCAGCGATGCCTGCTGGGTGGCTGAACGTCGGATCGCGGAGATGGACCGCGCCGGCATCGCCGTTCAGGCGCTTTCGCCCATGCCGGAATTATTCGGCTACTGGATCGAGGCGGAAGCGGCCTTGCATCTCGTGCGTCACGTCAATGATGTGATTGCGGCACTGGTGCAGGAAGGGCAGGGGCGTTTCGTCGGCCTCGGCGGCCTGCCCATGCAGGATATCGATCTTGCTATTGCCGAATTGCAGCGCCTGATGGCTCTTCCCGGATTTTGCGGCGTCGAGATCGGTAGCAATATCAACGGCACCGCCATTGGCGATACGCACTTCCATGCCCTCTTCGCCGAGGCGGAACGGCTGGGTGCCGCAGTCTTCGTGCATGCGGTTCGCCCGACCGGCATGGACCGGCTGGTCGGCCCGGCGGCGCTGCAGCAGGTGCTGGCTTATCCCACCGATGTCGGGCTTGCCGCCGCTTCGGTCATCACCGGCGGATTGCTGCAGAGATTCCCGAACCTGCGCATCGCCTTCAGCCATGGCGGCGGCACCTTCGCGGCTCTTCTGCCACGTCTCCAGCAGGGCTACCACGCTTTTCCGGCCGTGCGCGACAGCCTGCCCGAGGCGCCGCTGGAGCAGGCGCGCAAGCTCTACGTGGATGCCCTCGTTTTCGACGAGGACATGCTGAAGCGCATCGTCTCGGTCTTTGGCGAGGACCGGGTGATGCTCGGCACGGACTACCCGTTCAATTTCCGCGAGATGGAACCGGTGGCACGGATTGAACAGGCCTTTGCGGATCCCACGCTGCGCGAGCGGCTGACCTTCGCCAATGCGCTGGCCTTTCTTGGATTGGATGAGGAGACGGTATCGAGATGACGGACTTTCCCGTATCGGCCCTGCGCAGCGTGGAACTCGGCACGCCGGATCTTGTCGCATCGGTGGACTTCTACACCCGGGTCTGGGGGCTGGAGAAGGTTGCAGAGGCTGAGAACAAGGTGTTTCTGGCCGCAACTGGCGATGACTGCCACGTGCTGGAACTGAAGCAGAGCGAACGTTCGGAACTGCGCAAGATCACCTTTCGCGCGCGCTGCGCCGACGATCTCGCCGCGCTTTATGAAAAGGCGGTGGCCTTCGGCTGCACGGTGCTGCGCGAGCCGGGCGCTGCCGATCCGCTGACCGGCGGGCGCAGGTTCGTCATCCGCGAACCGCAAGGCTCCGTTCTGGAATTCGTGCATGGCGACCGCCGCAAGGAGGCCCGCATCGTGCCGAACAAGGTGCTGCGGTTGGCGCATGTCAACATCAACAGCGCCGACATCGAGGCCCTGTCCGACTTCTACCGCAAGGTGCTCGGCTTCCGCCTCACCGACCGATCGAAGCTCATGGCCTTCCTCAGCTGCAACAGCGACCACCACGCCGTGGTGCTGGCCGAGGCGGCGAACCACGGCCTCAACCATATCGCCTTCCTGATGCCGGATCTGGAATCGGTGATGCGGGGCTCCGGTCTCGTCGTCGATCACGGCACGCCGATCGGATGGGGCGTCGGACGCCACGGCCCTGGCGACAATGTATTCGCCTACTTCGTCGATCCGATGGGCGTGGTCATCGAATACACCGCTGAAGTCCTGCAGGTGAACGAGAGCTACCGCGTGAAGGGACCGGACGAATGGGTGTGGCCACCCGGCCGGACGGACCATTGGGGCATTGCGCCGCCGAAAAGCGAGGCCTGCAAGAAAGCCCAGATTTCCATCGGATTTTCCGGCACCTGATGCCGCCGTCCCATCTATTGCAGAGGCTTATCCGTGACGCACGAGACTTCAATCGCAGACCGTTATGATGTGCTGGTGGTGGGTTTCGGCCCCGCCGGCGCCGTCGCCGCCGGCATGCTGGGGGCACGCGGCCATTCCACGCTGGTCATCGACCGCCTGACCACGATCTATGACAAACCGCGTGCCATCGCCATCGATCACGAGATCCTGCGTCATTTCGACAATATGGGTATTGCCGAGGCGGTTCTGCCCCATGTTGCCCCCTTCACCGCCTCGCAGCACTTTGGCGCCAAGGGCCAGTTGATCCGCCGCATCGATATGGTGCCGGAACCCTATCCGCTCGGCTACACGCCGAGCATGGTGTTTACCCAGCCGCCGGTGGAGGCGGCGCTTCGCGCCCATGCCGAGGGCTTTGATTGCGTCACGGTTTCGCTCGGCGTCGAGATGATCGATCTCGACAGCCGTAAGGACGAGGTCGTCGCGACGCTGAAGGAGGCCTCGGGCGAGATCCGCAAGGTCGCCGCCCGCTACCTGATCGGCTGCGACGGCGCCTCGAGCCGCGTACGCGAGCTTGCCGGCATCACCCTGGAGGATCTGGTGTTCGACGAGCCGTGGCTCGTGATCGACGTGCTGGTGAACGATGCCGGTCTTGCCAAGCTTCCTCAGACCTCTGCGCAGTTCTGCGATCCGGCCCGGCCCGCAAGCTTCATCATGGGACCGAAGAACCATCGGCGATGGGAAATCATGCTTCTGCCGGGCGAAGACCCGCGGCAGATGGAAAAGCCGGACAATGTCTGGAGGCTCCTGTCGCCGTGGCTGACGCCTGAGGATGGCGAATTGTGGCGCGCCGCCGCCTATCGCTTCCATGCGCTGGTGGCAGACGACTGGGCAAAAGGCCGGGTGGTGATTGCCGGCGATGCTGCCCACCAGCAGCCGCCCTTCATCGGCCAGGGCATGTGCCAGGGCCTGCGCGACGTCTCCAACCTGACCTGGCGGCTTGACCGTATCCTGAAGGGCCAGTCGGACGAAAACCTGCTGGCAAGCTATACCGAGGAGCGCAAGCGCCATGTTGAGACGCTGACGGGCCGCATCAAGGCCATCGGCCAGGCGATCTGCGAACGCAATCCTGAGGCGGCCGCGGCCCGCGATGCCCGCATTTTGGCCGAGGGGGGCGGGCAGCCGCTGGTGATCACCCGGCAGGACATCGTTCCGCCGCTCGAACAGGGCCTGATTGCCGCGGAAGGCACGCCGGCCCGCGGCCTGCTCTTCCCCCAGCCGGCAATTCTCGACAAGGGCGAAAGCCGGCTTCTCGATCACCTCACCGGTGCCACGTGGCGGCTGGTGCTGGATGCTCGCCGTGCCACGCAGACGCAAGGCAGGGCGCTTGCAGCCGAAGTCCAGGGCATGACGGTTGTTGCCGTCGCAGCGGAAGACGCGGATACGGCCGACGAGACGGCAGTGCGCGAAAAGGATGGCGTCCTGACCGGCTGGTTCGAGCGGCATGGCGCGGTCGCCGCACTCGTACGGCCGGATCATTACGTGTTCGGGGCTGCTGCCGATCTCGATGCTCTTCGCCAACAGATACAGGATCTGCGCGCACATCTTGCCTGAGACGCCAACGATCCGGCCAGCCCAATCAAAGGAGTATCCTCATGAGACTTTCCACCGTCAGAATAGCCGGACGCACGACCTGGGGCGTGATCGAAGGCGAGACCCTTCGCGATACGGGCGCTGCGATGGCCGGCCGGTACGCAGACCTCAAGGCAGCCGTGACCGCAGGCTTCGACGGTGTTGCCGAGGCAGCTGAAAAGGCCGCGGCTTTTCCGCTCTCCGAGATCGAATGGCTGCCGGTCATCCCGAACCCGGACAAGATCCTTTGCGTCGGCCTGAACTACGAGATGCACCGCAAGGAGACCGGCCGCGCCGAAGTCGAAAACCCGACCATCTTTGCGCGCTATTCCAACAGCCAGACGGGGCATCTGAAGCCGATCATCCGGCCGAAGGTCTCGACCGAACTGGACTATGAAGGGGAACTCGCCGTCATCATCGGCAAGCCGGGCCGCTACATTTCCCGCGCGGATGCCCTTGGCCATGTCGCCGGTTTTGCCTGCTACAATGATGGCAGCGTGCGCGACTACCAGCGCCATACGCACCAGTTCACGCCCGGCAAGAATTTCCCCGATACCGGCGCCTTCGGTCCCTGGATGATGACGCCGGACGAACTCGGCCCGCTTGACGACCTGCGCATCCAGACGCGGCTTAACGGCGCGGTGGTGCAGGATGCCACCTTTGCCCAGATGATCTTCGATATCGCCCGCCAGATCGAATACTGCTCGAGCTTCACGCGGCTGGAGGCCGGCGACGTCATTGCCTCCGGCACGCCGGGCGGGGTCGGCGCCAAGCGCAATCCGCCGCTCTGGATGAAGCCCGCCGACATCGTCGAGGTCGAAATCGACCGGCTCGGCATCTTGCGCAATCCGATCGTCAACGAGCAGGGGTGAGGCCTGCGCGTCGACGACACTTGACTTCAACGGGAGGAAGACATGCTGATACTATCGAGACGAATGGCTCTGGCGGGACTGGGAGCGCTGGTTGCCTGTGGGCCGGCTGCGGCCGCCGACTGGCCGCAGAAACCGGTCACGGTCATCGTGCCACAGGCTGCCGGCAACAGCCCGGACGTGCTGTGCCGCATCATCACCGACAAGCTGTCACGGGCGCTCGGCCAGCAATTCGTCGTGGACAACCGCCCAGGTGCTGCCAATGTCGTGGGCATGCAGTCGGCGGCCCGCGCGGCCAATGACGGCTATACCTTCGTCTTTGCCACCTCGGCGGCGCTCGTCACCAATCCTTACACGATCAAGAACCTGTCTTATGATCCGCTGAAGGATTTCGTGCCCGTCGCCATGGTTGCCAAGAGCCACCATCTCCTACTCGTCAACCCGAACGTGAAGGCCAACAGCCTTGCCGAGCTGATTGCACTCGAAAAGGAAAAGCCCGGTTCGCTCAGCGTTGCCGTCGATGGCCCCCGCAATATTTCGGGGCTCATTGCGCAGGCAATCAACAAGCAGGCAGGCACGAAAATGGTGCTGGTGCCCTACAATACCATTTCCAACGCCGTGCAGGACAGCATCAGCGGCCGCACGCCGGTCACCATCCAGTCCGCCTCCGTCGTTGAACCCTTCATCAAGGATGGCTCGCTGCGTGCCATTGCCGTGGCCGGCAACGAACGGATTTCCACGCATCCCGATGTGCCGGCCATTGCCGAGATGCTGAAAAGCGTCGAACTGCAGGGCTGGTTCATGGTCATGGCGCCGGTCGGCACGCCAGCCGACATTCTGGACAGAATGAGCAAGGCCATTGCTGCGGCGATCGCCGAGCCGGACGTCAAGGAGCGCGCACCGGGTCTGGGCTTCGAACTCGCTAAGGGCGAGCCGATCAGCCCGTCCGGTGCAAAGGCGTTTCTGGATGCCCAGTACGCCTATACGGGCACGGTGATCAAGTCGCTCGGCATCGAGCCGAACTGACCTGCAATCGGAAAAGGGGGGAGGCTCCATGCGCGAGCACGACACACAGCCCGGCGGCGCGGCACCGGATAGTCCGGTGCGCGTGTCGCAAAACCTTGCAGGCGGCCTGATCCTTGTGGCCCTAGCAGCGATTGCGCTATGGCTGCTGAGCGATCTGAATGCCGGAACGCTTGGCGCCATGGGCTCGGCCCTGATGCCGCGGGTTCTGGCCGTCGGGCTTGGCCTTCTGGGCGCGCTTGTCGCGGCCTCGTCCTTCTTCCACCAGGGGCCGGTTCTGGAGCATCTGCCGCTGCGCGGACCGTCCCTCGTCATCTTGGCGATTGTCATCTTTGCCGCAACCATCCGACCGCTTTCGCTGGGATCCGTCTCGCTTCCCGGCTTCGGCTTGATCGTCGCAGCACCTCTGTCGATCATCATCTGCGGCTTTGCCACCCGCGAGGCGCGCCTGCGCGAACTGGTCGTCCTGGCTCTGGCGCTGACCCCGACCTGCATGGTCCTGTTCGGCGATCTCCTGAACCTGACCATTCCGATGCTGCCCGACGCGCTGATGGATCTCTTCCCGGAGGGCTGGTCGCAAAAGGCCATGCTGCGGGTATCGGCAGCCACCATGCTCGCCGTTGCGGCGCTCTTGTTCTTCAGCGGCGCGCGATCTGCAACAGACGACGCAAAGGCGAAAGACTGATGGATACGCTCATCTCAAATCTGTCGCTCGGCTTTTCGGTGGCGCTTGGCCTGCAGAACCTCGGGCTTGCCTTCGTCGGCTGCATGGTCGGCACGCTGATCGGCGTGCTGCCGGGCGTCGGGCCGGTGGCCACCATTGCCATGCTGCTTCCCGTCACCTTCAGCCTTGATCCGGTCGGTGCCCTGATCATGCTGGCAGGCATCTATTACGGCGCGCAGTATGGCGGCTCGACAACGGCAATCCTCGTCAATATCCCAGGCGAGGCAACCTCCGTCGTCACGGCGCTGGACGGTCATGCCATGGCCCGGCGCGGGCGGGCCGGCGCAGCGCTCGGCATTGCCGCCATCGGCTCCTTCTTTGCCGGGACCGTCGCGACGATGCTGATTGCGGCGCTCGGCGCGCCCCTGACCAAGGCCGCCCTTCTGTTCGGGCCGACCGAATATTTCTCGCTGATGGTGATGGGCCTGATCTTCGCCGTCGTGCTTGCCGGCGGATCGATCCTGAAGGCGCTCGCCATGATCATGCTCGGCCTGCTGCTCTCCACTGTCGGCACCGACCTTGAGACAGGTGACCAGCGCATGACCTTCGGCCAGCCCTTCCTGTGGGATGGCATCGACTTTGCCGTGCTGGCCATGGGCGTGTTCGGCATTGCCGAGATCCTACGCAATCTGGGCCAGCCGGAAGACCGCGACCTGGTGCGGGGCACCATCGGGCGCCTGCTGCCGAGCCAGGCGGAAATGCGCCAGTCGCTGGCGCCCATCCTGCGCGGCACGCTGCTCGGCTCCGCCTTCGGCATCCTGCCGGGCAATGGCGCAGTGCTTGCCCCGTTTGCCTCCTATGCGGTGGAGAAGAAGCTCGCCGCTGATCCGAGCCGCTTCGGCAAGGGTGCGATCGAGGCAGTGGCCGGGCCGGAATCGGCCAACAATGCCGGCGCACAGACCTCCTTCATCCCGCTCCTGACGCTCGGCATTCCCGCCAATGCCGTGATGGCGCTGATGGTCGGCGCGATGACGATCCAGGGCATCATTCCGGGGCCGCAGGTCATGACCGGAAACCCCTCCCTGTTCTGGGGCATGATCGCATCGATGTGGATCGGCAACCTGATGCTTCTCGTCATCAACCTGCCGCTGGTGGGGGTGTGGGTGAAGCTGCTGCAGGTTCCCTATCGCCTGCTGTTTCCGGTCATCCTACTGTTCTGCTGCATCGGCATCTATTCGATCAATGGACAGGTCACCGATGTTCTCTTCATCGGCCTGTTCGGCCTTGCCGGTTTCATTCTCATCCGTTGCGGCTTCGAGCCCGCCCCGATGCTGCTCGGTTTCGTGCTAGGCAAGCTGATGGAGGAAAACCTGCGCCGGGCCCTGATCCTGTCGCGCGGCTCTCTCACGACCTTCGTGACGGAACCGATCAGCGCGGGCCTGCTTGCCGTCTCCTCCATCCTGCTCGTCGCCGCCATCGTCCCGAACATCCGCAGGGGGCGTGAGGAGGCCTTTGCCGAATAGTGTTGGACTGAGACATAGAAGGACGGCTTTGATTATTCACACCCGGCTTGAGGATTATGCACTACCGCATTTTGTTCGGCGTATTTTGCCCGTCACCCTAAGCACTTCGCTGTTCTACTCTGACCTGATGGCAGGCGTGAACTGCACCGGGTTTGCCGGAGACCCCAACTCGTGAGACGTTGGGTCGGAAGCGTTGGCAATCCCTGTGACAACGCTCTCGCCGACGAGACATGCCGTGGTGCAACGTCGAAGCCGTGGAATTCGCTGGCTCGAACGGGCGAAGGGTCCAACAACCGCCGCCTTATGGAGCGTATCGGAAACACTCCGCCAGCCGAGGCTGAAGACCGATGCCATGCGGACGAACCAGCCATGGCCGCATGCCTCAGACCAAGCGGCCTGAGGCAGATCCCGCGGTTCATCGGCCACGTTTGCCGGCAGCCTGCTTCAGATCGTCAGAGGTCGGCCCGCCGCGTTTGCCAAGGCATTTCACCGCAGCTTGTTGAGCGGTGGCTGCTTCAATTGCATCCCGACGACGCCCACGATGCCTTGGATGATTGACTGAACAAATGATACCGATGCACTTTGTTGGAGAGATGAATCTGCTCCCGGCCGTTGCTGGATTGGTTGGCTCCTGCCTTGCTGACTCTCTGCCAAAGCCTGGGCGCGCATCTGTGCTGCCACCTGAAGCATGACCTCTCCCAAAACGTCGTCCGGCGTTTTGGTGCCGCTCTGCTGGCTGGAAGAGGCTGCCTGGCTCTGCTGGTTATTGGCCATCTGCTGGATGAAGTCGGTGACGATCTGGTCTGCTGACGGTTGCCCCAAGCCTGTCGACTGCGCTGATAACTCCTGTTCCAGCGTGCTGGTCGAGGGCGTGTTCACGCGTGGCGGCTGCGCTGCCGGCGACGGCGGCTCGCTGGGCGGCGTTGTCGGGGGCCGTGTCACTGTTCTGACCGTCAGAGTGCCGCCGATGAATTGCAGGCTGTAATTGGCCGACGCGGTCAGAGAGCCGCGCGTGATGGCATATGTTCCGGCACCTGAGCCGGTCGATGCCGAGGTCGCAAGGGCGCCGCTGAGGCTGTCGCCGTTGACGAGCCCCATGCCGCCGACGGAATAGCTCAGTGGCGGATTTGTCGCGCCGACATCGCGGGTCTGGTTGTTGGCCGCAATGACGAGAGTGCGAGGCGTCACGGTGGCGCCGAGTGAAACGAAACGGGTTGAACCGCCGCCCCGGAACTGACCCTGCATGCCGGTGAGGTCGATATCGTAGCTGCCGACGCCGGTGGTCCTGCCGACACCCTGATACGTGCCGGAAAGTGTGTTCCAGACGCCGCTGCCATAGAGGCTGGCGGTGGGGGTGTCGCCGTAGACGGCCGTCTCGCGGACGCCAACCACACCCGAGACACCGAACAGTTCCGGCGCATAACCGGCCGATGCCGGCGCCCAGACGGTGCCGTCGAAGCCAGTAAAACTGTTGTTGTCCTGCATCGCCTGACTGCTGAGGCCGACGCCGCCGGCACTTGTGGAGAGACTTGAGCCGAGGATATCCCAGTAGGACGAGGTCACGCGCCCGCCATTGCTGGCGCCGACCAGGCCGCCTTGCTCGGAATTCCCCTGAACTTCGCCCGCCGAATAGGTCTCGGCAAGGCTGCCGGAATGGAGGCCGATGAGGCCGCCGACCTGTTGGCTGCCTGTCGCGCTGCCCGTCGCATAGGACTGGGTGACGGTTGCCACATTCCAGCCGACAAGTCCGCCAACCTTCGTGCCACCTGCGACCGACCCGCGAGCATAGGACTGGCTGATGTTTCCTCCATAGATCACGCCGTCCCGCTCGCCATCGTAATTCTTGCCCACCAGGCCGCCGACAGCATCGACGGTACCTCTGACGTCGCCCGTCGCGAAGGACTGCGTAATCTGTCCTCCCACGTTGATGCCTGCCAGGCCGCCGACCAGAAAATCGCCGCGCACCGTGCCTGTTGCCCACGAGGTGCTGACGGCGCCGAGGGAATTGCCGCCGACCAGTCCGCCGACAACCTCCTGACCGGAGACCGGACCGGTCGCATAGGAACGGCTGATCGTGCCGCCTGCATTGTAGCCGACGAGGCCGCCCACATATGTTCCGCTGCGCACCGAAGCTGTGGAATAGGAATTGTCGATGGTGCCACCGAGATAGCCAACCAGCCCGCCCGTATTGAAGGCGCGAAGGATGTCGATGCCATCGGATGTAACACTGCCCGTGGAGTAGGCGTTCTCGATCCGGCCGTAATGCGCACCGACCAGTGCGCCAATGTCGTTGCTGGAATTGCCTTCCACCTCCACATCGACCAGGCCGATATTGCGGATCAGTGCAGAATTCGCCGTCAGGCCGAACAGACCCGTCGAGCCATAACCCATCAGTGGCTGGCGACCGATATAGAGGTCTGTGATCACATGGCTAAGACCGTCGAAGGTGCCGGAAAAGCCCATCGTGCGGTTGCCGCCGATCGAGAGAAACCCGCTGCTCCAGTCATGTGTCACGCCGGCATCGATATCCCGGCCGAGGGCGTAATTGGCGGTCTTGTTGTTTCGGACGTTCTGTAGGTCGTAGATGGTGTTGACCAGCGCGTATGCGGTCACCGCGGTGCGGGTTCCCCCGATCCCGGAAAAGTCCGGGAGGTTGAGGTAGCTGTCGGTATTGACGCTGCCGGCATCCTTGCCCGCAGGATTGTAATAGATCGAGACGCCGCCATCTGCGGTGATCCGACGATCGCCGGCGACCGTGACTGTGCCTGTTCCCGTGCCGGCATTGTCCGCCCGCAGCACGACGGAGGCACCTCCGCCGCCGCTCAGGTTGGCGTTCAGCGCAATGTTGCGATAGGCCGACAGTGTCAGTCTGGTGCCCTGGTTCCACATGAGGTCGGAAGCGACCAGAATATCGCCAGCCTGGTTGCCGGCAGATCCTTCGCTGCCTGTCGATATCGTCACATTGGCATTGGCAAGGGCGTTCTGCAGCGTTGCAACGTTGATGATGCTGTCGTTGCCGGTCGGTGTCACGCCGGAGGCATTGGTCGATGCTGCGCTGGAGATCGTCACATTGTACGGATCAAGCAGCAGATTGCCGAAAACGCCGCTTTCGGCGGAGAGATCGACGGCTCCGATGAAGTCGAGCCCGGCCTTGCCCGACACTTCCGCCTCGCCGCCTGCGCCTGAGCCTTTGCCGCGCGCACTGAGGGTGCCGGCATAGTTCGTGGCGAGGTCGGACCAGATGACGATCTGGCCGCCGGTGCCGGATCCGGTTGCGTCCGCGCGGATGACACTTGCGGCATCGACGGATGTCGTCGCTGCCGTTTGCAACCCCGCCGCGCCCTTGCGATTGCCGCCGACGCGGACATCGCCGCCATCTTCTCTGCCGGACGCGTCGAGTGTCGCCCCGCTCAGCGCGACATCGCGGCCGGAGACGGTGATGCTGCCACCCTTGCCTGTACCCGAGGAGACATCGACCTTGCCGCGGATCGAAACCTTGCCACCTTCGCCGCCGCCGATACTGATGGCGCCATTGCGCCCGCCGATCGATTTCGCTTCCGTCACGCCGGCAATGTTGACCGCTTGTCTTGCTGCCTCGCGGGCCGTTGCCGCCGAGATGACGATGCGTCCGCCATCGGCGGATAGCCGGCCGTTATGCACGATCAGCGGGTCCTCGCCGGCTGTCGGGTCGGGCACGGCAACCTGCAGGAAGCCGTCGCCCGATACATCGAGTGTCGCCTGCTGGCCCGCACCGAGGCCGACCCGGCCGAGAGGGACCGAAACCAGACCGTCATTGCGGACCCTCCGACCGAGAAGCGCGGCATACCCGCCGGATCCGACGGCTATTTCGCCTTCATTCACCACCGAACCGGCTCTATCCGTGCCGGAAAAGGTGCGCCGGCCCGCCATGAAGTCGTCGTCACCGATGTCGAGCGACGAGGCAACGAAACCGCCACCCGCCTTGATCTTTCCGCTTGGCGTGATGGCAATGCCGTTTGGATTGACGAGATAGATCTGGCCGTTGCCGGAAAGACGTCCGGCGATGGTCGAGGCGGTGCTGCCGTTGACGCGATTGAGAATGGCAGAGGATGTATCGGGCTGCACGAAGGTCACTCCGTGGCCGGCACCGATGGAAAAGCTGTTCCAGTTGACGATCGCGTTATGCGACGACTGGTTCACTGTCATCTCGTTACCACCGGTTCTGATGGTGGCGCTGCCGGCTACGACGGTCGGCGCCACCGGCAGCGAATCGGCTCTGGCGGCCGCACCTGGCATGAACAGGCCGCCCGAGAGACCGACTGCGCCGGCAAGGGCCGTCTGGCACAGCATCTGCCGGCGCAGAGTGCGGCGTTGTGCTAAAGGCGGGGTGGACATCGTCAGTCGCGTGACCGGTTTCATGATCTTCCTCCTGTGGGGCGAGCCGTTTGAGGGCCCCGTAATGGTTTCGGGAAGTCCGTGTCCCGGCTAGAACCTGAACACCGTATTGAGAAGCAGCCGGTTGCTTTGATCTTCGCCGTCCGCCCAACCATGCGCATATTCCAGGGTCAGCAGGCTGTTGCCCGCGAGCGGCGTCTCGGCAAGATTGAGCTTTATGCCAAGGCCGAGCGAGGCGCCGCGGATGACCTTGTGCTCCAGTGCCGTCGGCGCGGCCAGTTCCACGATCCCGGCCGCGGCAAAGACATAGGGTGCCCAGACACCATCCATCAGCCGATCCGGCGATCGTGAGACCAGCGGCATCGGAAGGGCGAGGTCGAGGCGCGCCATCACACCGCTATCGCCCTGCAGGCTGCTTGAGTCGAACGAGGACAGGGCACCGCTTCCCCCAAGACCGATCTGTTCCGACGAGGGGAGCGCCTGGCCGAACGAGGCCTGACCGCGCACCGCCGCGGTAAAGTCCAGCCGCTTCAGAAGGGCCTGCCGGTAACGCAGGCTGGCGTCCAGCTTCTGAAAATCGGGCTCCGCGCCGGCACGCGTCAGCGGCAGGTCCGCGGTGGCGCTGCGGGCCCCGAGCGCATCCAGGCCAAAGGAAGCCGTGACGCGCCCATCGATGCTGGCGCTCGCAGCGGTCAGTGAATCAAAACTCTGGCCCAGGCGCACAACCCGGAGCGAATCCCTGGTGAACGGACTCCCGGTGCCGCCAAAGTCGAGCGTCTGTCTTTCGTCGATGACGTCGAGACTGAGTTCTGTGGCGGTATTGAACGCGCGGGAGCGGATCCACTGGTAGGACAGACGCGTCGACAGACGCCGATAGTGGTCGTCGATCTCCAGAAGATCGTCATTGTCCGGCCTGTTGCGCGAGTCGGTCGCCTCGACATTCAGCGCCATGCCATCGAAGCCAAGCGGCAGGAGAATGCCGGCAACCATCTGTCTGTTGCGCGGATACTCTGCAAAAAGATGGCCGTCGGTCAGGCCGGGATAGCCGCTGAACCGAAAGTAGCTGATCTCGCCGAGGCCGGCGAGATTGTTCAGATCCGCACCGATGCCGACCGTATAGTCGCCGAGTGCATCGGATTGTCCGTTGCCGGCCGACAGGGTCACCGCCACAGGATCATAGCGGCCCTCCAGCACCAGAATGGCAGCCCCGGTCTTGTCCCCGGCCTTGATGGTCGAGCGTAGCGCGAGCCCCGGCGTATCGCCGGCGAGAAGCAACTGCCGTTCGATCTGTGCGCGCGTGATGCCCGTTCGTCCGACGAGCGGCGCGGCATAGGCATCGACACGCGGCCGGACGCCGGCCGGCACCCCTGTCGTGTCGACCCTCTGGATGAAACCGTCGGTGACCAGCAGCCGCAGCGGGGCATGATCAACGATGGTCTGGGGCGGCAGGGAGACGCGCACCAGAACATAGCCGGCCTCCGCATAGGCCCGTTCCAGATCGCGCGCCGCGGCAAACAGATCGGCCCCCGAAACCCGGTGTCCCCTGAGGCGGGCCTCGATCTCGCGCGTGGTGGCCGCCATGGCCGGCAATCCACCCTCGACCTCAAGGCCGGCAGGCGTGACGAAAAGCTGTTCGGCGCCCGGCGGCGTTTCCAGCCCGTTGCTTGCCAGCAGTTCGAGCCCACCTCCCGGACGCTGCAGGTTCGGCGCATAGGTCGGCGCGACGAGTTGACCGGCCGTCTGGCCAAGCGCTGCCAGCGGGGCAACGGCGATGGCGAACGAGGTGGCAAGCAGCAGGCGCAGATGCGGACGTGAAATTGCGGTCATCAGGCTCTCGACGATGATGGCGGACGGAACCGGCTCCGAACGACGGCAGCCATCCGCCGGAAGGGTCGGCGCGGATGGATCCGCAGTGATGAGCCGTCCCCCTGTGGACCTCTGGCATGCCTGCAACTTCTAGAAGGGGGCACAGGGCATGGAAAAGTCTAAACTCTGCCGCTATTCAGTCTGGCTATGAATAGAGAGGCGAGGGCGGTTGCCTTGCCTGCCCAGTCTGTCTTTTGTGACGAATGCTTTGCCAAGATATATCGTTCGCCGAATAATGTCGGTTGTGCGGTGCAGCAGCGCGGTTATCGCCATCGGCGAAGGGATTGGGGAGGGTGACATTCATGCAGTCGAGGCGAGACAGCATTCCGGGTGATACGGTGCTGTACCACACCGTTTCTGCCTATCGAGACCGGGATGTGTGGCTGCGGGCCGCCGCGTTTCTGGCGCTGCCGGACTTTCCGGAGGCTCTGCTCGATTATTGCCGGCTGATGTGCGCGCCGCCGGACCTCCACTGGCCGGCGACCAAGATTTTCGGCCAGAAGATCCGGTATATCACCTGCTACTGTCTGATCGGGAACTATGCCCGGTCACTCGACGATCCGGCCTTCGTTCCAAGCCTTAGCGCACTGCAGGCGGTCGTTCCCGCAAGCCCTCGCCAGGTGGCCGACCAGATCCGGGGCCTCAGGGCGGGCGGTTATGTACAGACCCGGCGTGACGGGCAGGACGCCCGTGCCCTGCATCTGGTCCCAAGCCCGTCGCTCGTACGGGAGATTGCCCGTTCGCCGCTATCGGCCCTCCAGGTCGCAGAGGCGATCACGCCTGGAGCCGACAGGCTGCATTTGCGCCTCCTCGAGGATCCCGACGTGCTATGCCGCCTGCTTGGCCTGTCGACCCGGCAGTTTCATGCGCAGGACATCCTGTTTCGTCCGTTTCCGACCATCGTCAGCTTCAGCGGTCGCGATGCCGGCTACCTGATCCTGACAGCCGTGGTGGGTGCTGCCTTGGCCCGCGGCTGCGGCGATGAACGCTGGGACGTGTCGCTCAGCTATCACGCCATGGCGCGTCGCTTTCAGGTCTCGCGCCAGCATATAGGCAACCTCTATGCCGAAGGAGAGGCCGCCGGCCTGTTCCGGGTCGTCAATGGCAGGCTCGAAGATATGTCCCCGGAGCTGCTTCTGGAGTTTCGCACATTCGTGGCGGGACAGATGGCCCATTATCGCGCGATGGCGGAGCTTCTGCCTGTGCCTGTGCCTGGCGGGGCGGCTTCGTCGCCGAGCAGCCCATAGAACGAGGCTGGCTTCGGGCCATGAGCGGCGGGTCAAAGACCGCCAACCCGATCGCCTTTCCGGATGTCCAATGCCCTATGCGTAGCGGGACAGCATTTCGACAACCGGTAACCGAACGCGCAATTTCAGGGCGAGAAGCGCCATGCCGGTTATCTTTCGCTGCAAAAACATCTTGTCCGGAGACGGCAACGTCCAGAGAGACCGGTCCGCGAAGAGCGATTGCGACCTCTCACGCACGGCAACGAGCGGTCCGCGGTCGCTGAAATCGACCAGGCCTTCCGGCGCCTGAAGCACGTATTCCAGCACTGTCGACATCATTTCGTCGAGCATGCGGCCATGGCGTGCGACTTGCGCCGACGAGAGATAGCCCATGTCGAGGAAAGCCGCGCGGACCGTTTCGTTCCTGCCGCTCAGGATCGCCTGCAACAGCCTGCGATAGGATTCGGCACTATCGGGCATGACAGGCCGCACGGCGCCGAAATCGAGAAGCGCGATGCGCCCATCCTCGGGCCGCCAGAGGTAGTTCCCGAAGTTCGGGTCGGTCTGCATTACGCCGAATGTGAAGAGTTCGGAGAGGGCGAGATCGGCAAGCGCCCGCATGGCGGTCTCGCGCGTTGCCTCCGGCACCACCGCGAGCCGCTCGATTGGAACGCCTTCGACAAAGTCCATCGGAAGCACCGTGGGACGCAGGAGTTCTTCCACAGGCGCTGGAACCACGAAGCGGGCATCTCCGGCAAGCAGCGCGCGAAACCGGCGCATCTGTTCGGCCTCGCGTAGATAATCTGCCTCCTCGTGCAACTGGCGCCTGGCTTCGGCCAGATGCTGCGCGAGGTCGAGCCCGGCGGGAACGAGACCGGAGAGCCGCAGAAATGTCGCGACATTGTCGATATCGGAATCGATGCTGCGGGCGACGCCGGGATATTGAACCTTCACAGCCACGGAACGACCTGAGATGAGCACGGCCCGATGAACCTGTCCGATCGATGCGGCAGCCATTGGCGTTACGTCAAAGCGGCTGAAATGGCGCCGCCAATCCGGACCCCAGGCGCTTGCGAGACTCGCGGAAAGCTGGCCGGGCGACATGAAGTGCGCCGATGACCGCAACTGGGAGAAGATCGCCTGCAGTTCCGGTGGCAAAAACTCGCCTGGATCAAGCGACACCATCTGCCCCAGCTTCATCGCCGCGCCGCGCATGCGCGACAGCTGGTCCGCAGCCTTGCGTGCATTCGACGGCGTCAGAAGAAGATCGCGCAGATGCGGTCGCTCACCCTTCGCCAGACGGCTCAGCCCTTCCGACACCACGCCCGAGGCGACGCCGCCTGCGATCTGGCCGAGTGCCGCAAGCCGGTTCAGTCGACCCTGTGGCACGGGCCGGTAGCGATCCCTGTCGCTCATGAGACCAACCTCAGACGGGGACGCAGGCGCAGAAAGCCGAGATAGGCCGCCTCGAACACGGGCCTCGCCCACGGCAGATCCGCGAGGATGCCTAGTGGCCGCAGCATCGGGATCGCCCGCCACATGGCGGCGAAGGCCCGCGCGCCTGAGAAGAGGCGTCCATTTTCGGACGCATGGAACCGAGCGAGAAGCGCTGCTCTATCGATGGGACAGGCCGTCGTCGCGTTGGACACATCGATGAAACAGATCGCGCCGCGACGGTCCAGCCTGCGCATCAGGACGATCTCGCGGCGGCAGAGCGGACAGGCTCCATCAAAAACACGGTCACGGATGGCGTCAAGTCAGTCTCTCCCGCAACGAACCAGCGCCGGGATCTTCTCCCTGAGCGCGAAAAACCCTTTCCGGCAATGGGGCCATGTGCGCCGGTCCCAATCGTGCATGTATTCCGTAAAGAGCACACCGCGTGTGGGCCCCTCGACCTGTGACGGCATCAGGACATCCGCCACGGGCCCCACAGGAAGAAACGCGGTTGTGACCTGGCTACATCCCGCCGCATGGGCCTTGGCCAGCAGGTGGGCCGGCTCCACGATTCCAAGACAGTCTGCTTCCGGCTAGGCTTTGCAGGCGCGCTCCATGCCGTCGGCCATGGCCATTCGATCCCATGTGTTGCAGCCGTCGATGCAGGCGATGGCGCGGACGGGCAGTCCGTGCATCTCCTGCGACGTCTCCGGTGAAAGATCTTCCGAGGTCAACAGCAGAAGCGTCGGCGCAGACGGGTTGGGGCGAGCAAAAGGACGGACGGCGGCAGGTTGCGGCGTCTGCAGGCTATCTGTGGGAATGATGGCCGTGTGCGCCAGTCCCGTCGGCGAAAAGCGGCCGTTTGTCATGGACCGGATACGGCCGGCATCAGCAAGATAGACCTTGCCGACCGTATGAAGACCCGCCACCCAGCGCCACGACAGCGTGTTGGATGCAGGATCTGCATCGATCAGCCTGTCGAACAGAAAGGCGGCGCCGAGTTCCCACGGGAGCCCGAGGGTAAAAATCCAGATCGAAGCGAACTGCATCCGCGCCCAGTTGTGAAGATAGCCTGTGACGTTCAGTTCCTCGACCCAGGCGTCGAAACAATCGATGCCCGTGCGCGCGTCAATCGCTGCCTCATGCCGCAGTCGGAGATCGGCAGACGCATCGAGGCGATCTTTTGCCCGCTCCAACGCCGCGCGATAGTTCGGCCACAGCGTCGGGCGCTGTTCTAGCCAACCCTTCCAGTAGCTACGCCAGAACACCTCGCTGACAAACTTCTCGGCCGATGCGAGATCATGGTGCGCGAGGACAGTCTCGATGATCTCCGCTTCCGTGATGAGCCGCCGACGCACAGCGGGCGAAAGCCGGGATACGTGCACATGGCGACCCTTCCCTTGATCCTTGTTGCGCAGGCGCGCGTAAGCTCGCCCTGCCGTGGGGAGGAACGATTGCAGACGTTGAAAGGCATCGGCCCGGCTGAGAGGAAAACCGGCTTCTGTCATTCTCAGGACCCTCCCTCATGACGTTCGCTTCAAGTCACATATCGGGCTGCAGCCGACGACTTCATACCGTTTCTTCTACGACAAACGCGATGAGATGGACCAAGCGCGTGTCCGCGATTTGAAAAGCGGACCGAATTCGATGGGTGGCTCATGGAGCGTCCAGCAGGAGTGCGTCAGCGATGTTGCGTCCGGACCGCGTGAAAACAAAGAGGTGGAACACGTCAGGTGATCCGGTTTTCCCCCGAAATGCTCCAGATTGCCGTCCGCAACACGGGGACCTCGGAATGGTGGCGAAGCGATATGAACGGAGCGATGGACATTGGGACAAGATCGCTTCCCTGCCTCCTCGAAAAGCTGGCGATCCCGGTCGGACCGTGACTGATAACAGCGTTCTCATCCAAGGTTACATCTGAGCCCTGGGCTCGGGCGTGCATCGGCGTGACCTGCCGGAGCATTGCGGCAATTGGCCGTTATCCCGAACACCATTGGTCAGGCACTGGCAAAGCCTGCCCGCAGGCCGCACGCAGTGACGTGCGGGCCGTCACGGCCGCCAGAGGGGCGAGGGCGCGGGATGTCACTGCCGATGACTTTTCCAGATACGCGCCCCATCCTCTCTACTGATGCTGGATCGCGCTCAGCCCGCCGTCCACCGTCAGGCAGGCGGCGTTCATGAAGCGGCATTCGTCGGAGATCATGAAGACGGCGGCAAGCGCGATTTCGGCGATCGTCGCGATGCGGCCCTGCGGATGCAGCCTCATCGTTTGCGCGCGCGCCGCCTCCTTATCCGGAAAGCTGTTCCAGTAGTCGACCACCTTCTGCGTCTCGACATAGCCGGGTGCCAGCGCGTTCACCCGGATGCCGCGATCGGCATATTCGATGCCGAGCGACCGTGTCAGGCCAAGCAGGGCATGCTTGGCCACAGGATAGGGAAAGGTGTGCGGAATGATCGTGAAGGCATGCGTGGAGGCGATATTGAGGATCGCCCCGCCGCCTTGTTCGATCAGGCCGGGCAGCACGGCCCGGCAGCAGTTCCAGGCGCCCTTCAGATTGATGTCGAAGCAGCGGTCCCACTCCTCGTCGCGGATGGAGAGCGGTTCGGCGAACACGTTGACGCCGGCATTGTTGATGAGGGCGTTCGGCTGGCCGATCGCGTCTGCGCCCCGCGCGATGGCCGCCGCGATGCCCGGCGCATCGGCAATGTCGGCTGCGGCGTGAAATAGCCGCCCAGCCGAGTGGTCGAGGTCTTCGGCGGCGCGGGCAAGGCGCGGGCCGTCGCTGTCGAGCAGGATCAGGCTTGCCTCCTCGGCAAGGCAGGCGCGTGCAATGCCAAGCCCGATCCCCTGGGCGGCCCCGGTGATGACGATCCGCTTGCCGGCGAGCCGGCCCGGTTTTTCCGCCGCCGTCACCATTCCGCAAAACTCCCGTCCTGATGGCGCCAGATCGGGTTGCGCCAGCGGTGCCCTTCCTTGGCGCGTTCGATCACGTAGTCCTCGTTTACCTCGATCCCGAGGCCCGGCCCCTGTGGGATCGCCACCATGCCATCGGCATAGGCGAAGACCTCCGGGTTGGAGATATAGTCGAGGATGTCGTTGCTGGCATTGTAATGAATGCCGAGGCTCTGCTCCTGAATGAAGGCATTGTGGCTGACGGCATCCACCTGCAGGCAGGCGGCAAGCGCAATCGGGCCGAGCGGGCAATGCGGCGCCAGCGCCACGTCATAGGCTTCCGCCATCGCCGCGATCTTGCGGCATTCGGTGATGCCGCCGGCATGCGACAGGTCCGGCTGAATGATGTCGACGAAGCCGTCCGCCAGCACCTGCTTGAAGTCCCAGCGCGAATAGAGCCGCTCGCCGAGCGCGATCGGGGTCGAGCAATGATTGACGATGTCGCGCAGCGCCTCGCGGTTTTCCGAGAGCACCGGCTCCTCGATGAACATCAGCTTGTAGGGATCGAGTTCCTTGGCCAGAACCTTGGCCATCGGCTTCTGCACGCGCCCGTGAAAATCGACGCCGATGCCGATATGCGGGCCGATCGCATCACGAATGGTCGCGATGGTCTCGACTGCCTTGTCGATCTTTTCCCAGCTGTCGACGATCTGCAACTCCTCGCAGCCGTTGAGCTTGATCGCCTTGAAGCCGCGGGCCACCACCTCGCGCGCATTGCGCGCCACATCGCTCGGCCGATCGCCGCCGATCCAGGAATAGACCTTGATCCGGTCGCGCAGCTGGCCGCCGAGCAGCGAATGGATCGGCTGGCCGAGCGCCTTGCCCTTGATGTCCCAGAGCGCCTGGTCGATGCCGGCAAGCGCGCTCATGTGCACGGCGCCGCCGCGATAGAAGCCGCCGCGATAAAGCACCGTCCAGTGATCCTCGATCAGGAACGGGTCCTTGCCGATGAGGTAGTCCTCCAACTCATGCACGGCCGCCTGCACCGTCAGGGCGCGGCCTTCCACCACCGGTTCGCCCCACCCGACGATGCCTTCGTCGGTCTCGATCTTCAGGAACAGCCACCGGGGCGGCACGATATAGGTGGTCAGCTTGGTGATCTTCATGGGCATATCCGTCAGGTGAGAGAAGAGCCGGGCGGCGGCTCACGTCTGTTTGAGGGCGAAGGCGAGGTCGCGCGCGGCCAGGTCCAGCATGCGGGTGGAACAGTCGCGGGCGGCCGCGCCATTGCGCATCCTCAGCGCCTCCACCAGTTCGCGGTGGATATCGAGCGCCTCGTCATGGCGTTCGACGGCCTTGTTGGAGGTGGAGAGCGAATATTTGAGCGCGGCGTGGATGATGCCGGACAGCTGGCGGAACACCTGATTGTGGCTGGCGCGCAGCAGGATGGTGTGGAAGGCGACGTCCGCCTCGGTGAAGCGCTCGTTATTGCCTTCCAGTTCGCGCATGGCGACCCAGGCCTTTTCGAGATCGGCGACGTCCTGCGTCGTGGCGCGCGTCGCCGCCAGTTCAGCCGCCACCGGCTCGATGGTGCGGCGGGCCTCCAGAATGCAGCCGACCAGATCGAAATCGTAGATCCGCGGGCCGATCCAGTCGAGCACCTGCGCGTCGAGGATATTCCAGTCCTCCTTGTCGCAGACGACGGTGCCAACGCGCGAGCGGCTCTTCACCATGCCCTTCGAGTCGAGAATCTTCAGCGATTCGCGGATCACCGTCCGGCTGACGCCGTAGAGATCGCAGAGATCGTTTTCGCGCGGCAGCAGGGTGCCGGGTGAATAACGGTCGTCGCAGATGTCGAGCGCCAGCGCCGCGGTGACATTCTTGCTGACGCGGGGCCGCCGCCCCCGGTCGCGCCCCTCATCGCCATCCCGACCGACCGCTCTCTCTTCCACCAGCATCTCCCTGCCCAGCGCACTGTTCCACCCCGCCGGCATAGTACGATCCAGGGCCGAACGCCATTGTTTCACGGCCTGCCCCGATGAACGTCAACCCGCATCAGACACTGATAGCTTATTCATCATACCAAGACAATTGACTGGTACGATGAAAAAGCCTAACACTGCCACCGCTGCGGGAGAGCAGCCTTTTTGGGGAGGAAGACAATGCGCTTGTTCAAGGCCGCCATTCTGGCGGGTGCCGTTGCCGTGATCGCCGCCAGCTCGGCCTTTGCGGCCGATGTGAAGATCGGCTTCGTCGTCAAGCAACCGGAGGAACCCTGGTTCCAGGACGAATGGAAGTTTGCGGAGGTAGCCGCCAAGGAAAAGGGCTTCCAGCTCGTCAAGATCGGCGCGGAAGACGGCGAAAAGGTCCAGTCGGCCATCGACAATCTCGGTGCGCAGGGCGCGCAGGGTTTCATCATCTGCACGCCGGACGTGAAGCTCGGACCCGGCATCGTGGCCAAGTCGGCTGCCAACAATCTCAAGGTCATGACGGTCGACGACCGGCTGGTCGGCGCCGATGGCAAGCCGCTGGACGCCGTTCCGCATATGGGCATCTCCGCCACCAAGATCGGCGAGGCCGTCGGTCAGGCGATCGTCGACGAGGTCAAGAAGCGGGGCTGGGACCCGAAGACGGTCGGCGCGATCCGAGTCTCCTACGACCAGCTTCCGACCGCTGTCGACCGCGTCGAAGGGGCGATTTCCATCCTGAAGGCCAACGGTTTCCCGGCTGCCAATATCTTCGATGCGCCGCAGGCCAAGACCGATACCGAGGCCGCGCTCAACGCCGCGACGACCGTTCTCAACAAGCATGCCGAGATCAAGAACTGGGTCGCCTTCGGGCTGAATGACGAGGCGGCGCTGGGGGCAGTCCGCGCCACCGAAAGCGTCGGCATCGCACCGGAAAACGTCGTGGCCGTCGGTATCGGCGGGGCGGAATCGGCGATCAACGAGTTCAAGAAGCCGAAGGCGACCGGCTTTGTCGGTACGGTGATCATCTCCCCCAAGCGCCATGGCTATGAAACGGCGATCAACATGTATGACTGGGTGGCGAACGGCAAGCAGCCGGAAAAGCTGATCCTGACCGCCGGCCAGCTGGCGCTGCGCAGCAATTACGCCGAAGTGCGCAAGCAGCTCGGCATCGAATAAGTCTGCCGTCTGCGGATGGACGGACAGGGTCCGGCGGTGCGCCGCCGGGCCGGGTGAGGGGAAGGGGAGCCGTGTCAGACTTTCTTCAATTTCGCGCCATGTCGAAGGGCTATCCCGGCGTGCAGGCGCTTGCCGATGTGAGCTTCGGCGTTGCGCGCGGCGCCGTGCATGGCTTGATGGGCGAAAATGGCGCGGGCAAATCGACGCTGATCCGTCTCCTGTCGGGTGACCAGCGGGCGGATGCCGGCGACATCCTGATCGATGGAACCGTGCAGACCTATGCCTCCGTGCGCGATGCCTTCGAGGCCGGCGTGATCGTCATCCACCAGGAGTTGCAGCTCGTTCCGGAGCTGACGGTTGCGGAAAACCTCTGGCTCGGCCGCTTTCCGGCACGCGCCGGCGTGCTCGACCGCAAGCGGCTGCTGTCCGAGGTCGGGGCGAGGCTGCGCGACGTCGGCATCGACGTCAATCCTTCGGCGAAAGTCGCCTCGCTCTCCATCGGCGAGCGCCAGATGGTGGAGATTGCCAAGGCGGTGATGCTCGATGCACGGGTGATCGCGCTGGACGAACCCACCTCGTCGCTGTCGTCAAAGGAAAGCGAGATCCTCTTTTCGCTGATTGCGCGGCTGAAGGCGCGCGGCACCGTCATTCTCTATGTCTCGCATCGCCTCGACGAGGTCTTTCGCCTCTGTGACAGCCTGACCGTGCTCAGGGACGGCAAGCTTGCCGCCCATCACCCGGATCTCTCCCGCGTGACCCGCGACCAGGTGATTTCGGAGATGGTCGGCCGCGAGATCACGAATATCTGGGGTTACCGCTCCCGCCTGCACGGCGAGGTGCGCCTGAAGGTGGAGAACCTCTCCGGTGAGCGTCTTCCCCGCCCGATCGATTTCGAGGTGCGGGCCGGCGAGATCCTCGGCTTCTTCGGGCTGATCGGCGCGGGCCGCAGCGAGATGACGCGCCTGCTGTTCGGGGCCGACAGCCGCCGGACGGGGCGCGTTGTCATCGACGGACAGGCGGTTGCGCCGGACAGTCCTCCCGCCTCGATCCGCGCCGGCCTTGTCCTGTGTCCCGAGGACCGCAAGCATGACGGCATCATCCAGGGCCGTTCCGTCGAGGAAAACATCGCCATTTCCGCCCGCCGCCTGTTTTCGCCCTTCGGCCTCGTGCACCCGCGCAAGGAAGCCGAACTCGCCGACCGCTTCATCGGCCAGTTGAGGATCCGCACGCCCTCGCGGCAGCAGGACATCGTGCATCTCTCCGGCGGCAACCAGCAGAAGGTCATTCTGGGGCGCTGGCTGGCGGAAGCGGGCGTCCGTGTGCTGGTGATCGACGAGCCGACACGCGGCATCGATGTCGGCGCGAAGTCGGAAATCTACGCGCTCCTCTACGATCTTGCCGCCGCCGGCATGGCCATCGTGGTGATTTCCAGCGAGCTTCCCGAGGTGATGGGCATCACCGACCGCATCCAGGTGATGTGCGGCGGCCAGATCACCCGACAGTTCGAGCGGGCGGCGTATGACGAGCGCGAGATCCTGTCCGCCGCCTTTCCCGATACCCGCCAGAGCCGGCCCTGACCCCCGACCGAGACCCGTTGACAGAGAACCGACACATGCAATCACTCAAGAAAATCCTTCTCGGCGAACAGGGCCTCGTCGTCATCTTCGCGCTTGCCTTCGTGCTCGTGTCGATCACGGTTCCGAACTTCCTGACCGAGCGCAACATGCTCGGCCTGCTGCAATCGGTGGTGACGATCGGCATCGTGTCCTGCACGATGATGTTTTGCCTCGCCTCGCGCGATTTCGACCTCTCCGTCGGCTCGACCGTCGCCTTTTCCGGCATGGTGGCCGTGATGGCCTCCAACAGCACCGGCTCGATCCTGCTCGGGCTCTTGGCCGCCATCACCTGCGGCGCCATCGTCGGCGTCATCAACGGCGTGGTGATCGCCAGGTTTCGCATCAATGCGCTGATCACAACGCTCGCGACCATGCAGATCGTCCGCGGCTTCGCCCTGATTTCCTCCGATGGCCGCGCGGTCGGCATCAACGATCCCGCCTTTTACGATCTGGCCCTGACGCGCATTCTCGGCGTGCCGGCTCCGGTCTGGGTGATGGGCCTGTTCTTCGTCCTGTTCGGCTTCGTGCTCAACCGTACGGTGTTCGGCAAGAACACGCTGGCGATCGGCGGCAATCCCGAGGCCGCACGCCTTGCCGGCGTCAATGTCGTGACCATGCGCATCTGGATCTTTGCCCTGCAGGGGCTCGTCTGCGGCGTGGCGGGGATCCTGCTTGCCTCCCGCATCACCTCCGGCCAGCCGAATGCCGCCACCGGACTGGAGCTTTCGGTGATCTCCGCCTGCGTGCTGGGCGGCGTCTCGCTTGCCGGGGGGCGGGCGGCGATGACCGGCGTGATCGTCGGCGTGCTGATCATGGGCATTGCCGAGAATGTCATGAACCTGCTCAATATCCAGGCCTTCTACCAGTATGTCGTGCGCGGCATGATCCTGCTGCTTGCCGTCCTCCTCGACAATCTTCGGGTTTCGGCCGCGACGATGAGCCGGCGGTAAAGGCGGGCCGTGGTCGACCGGATCGAGCTAAGGAATGGCGATTGCCGTGCGACAATCGCGCCGGAGGGTGGCGCCATCCTGAGCGCGACGGTGTCGGGCACGCCGCTGATGGTTGCGACGCAGACGCCGGGCCTTGCGACGCGGCTCTATGGCAGCGAGGCCTGCTTCCCGCTGGTGCCCTTCGGCGGGCGCATCGAGCACAACGGCTTTTCCATCGACGGCGCGGACTATCGGCTTGCCCGCAATACGCAGGATCCGCTGGTGCTGCACGGCGAGGGCTGGCTGCGGCCATGGTCCGTGGCCGAGGTTGGCCGTGACACCGTGCGGCTTTGCCTCGACGTTGCGGCCGACGATCGCTCACCTTACGCCTACCGGGCCGAGCAGCGGATCACGCTTCTGCCGCACGGGCTGATGCTGATGCTGTCGGTTGTCCACAAGGGGGCGCGACGGCTTCCTTACGGGCTTGGTTTCCACCCTTATCTGCCGGTCGGACCGGGCTCGACGGTGGAATTCCAGGCGGGGGGCGTGTGGACGGAGCGGGAGATGCACCTGCCCGGCATTCTATGCGCGCCGGCCGGTGAGATCGACTTCGGCACGCCACGCGCCGTCCCCGAGGGCTGGATCAACAACTGCTACGAGGGCTGGACGGGGCGCGCCGTCATCGGCGAGGTCTCGGGTGCCGCCCTCATCCTCGAAGCCTCCCCGCCGCTCCGCTATCTGATGCTCTACAAACCCGCTGGCCCCTCCGGTTTCCTGTGTGTCGAGCCGATGAGCCACCGGCCGAATGCGCATGGCGACCCGCACGCCGGCGGGCTTGCCGTTCTGGCACCCGGCGATAGCCTTTCCGCATCGATGCGCCTCGAACGTCGTGGATGAGGCGGCGACACGGCGCCGTGAGCGCCTGCCGGTCCTCCCTTATTCTGAGCCTTGCTGGAGACAAAAGACCATAAAGCTCAAGATTACCCCCCCGGCCCCTTCGTTTTCGATGCGGAGCCGGAAACAGACAAGGCGCGGCAGACCCGCAAAGCCTTTGCCGAACGCCTGCCCGAAGAATGCCAGATCGTGCATGTCCGCTGGTCCGGCGAGGGGCTGGATGCCGCTCGGCGATTATAATTTCCGGTTTGCCAGGAAAACCATACGAGCCCCCTGCGGGGGCAACATCATTCTCCGTCCGGGGTGGCATCGGCGAAGATGGAATTCTGCTGGCTGGCCGGTTCAAACCCTCTGGCCAGTCAGCTCCAGTGATGACAAGTATTCCATAAATATGACTATGCAATTTTCATTAGACTATTGGGCAGATTCCATTTTCAAATGCAACGAAGGCAATAATGGCCATGGTTTCAGGAGGATGGAATGGCCCGCTCTTTTGTGCAGTTGAGTTTGGATGAAGGTCGTATCATCGCACGGATGCATGAGAAGAAGATCAGTCAGGTTGAGATCGCGCGCGCCCTTCGCCGCCACCGCTCAACGATCTGCCGGGAGCTGCGACGGAATTTCTGGCATGATCGTGAGGTTCCGATTGCGGAAGAATACTGGCACGTCACAGCGCATGAGATGGCGTGCGACCGGCGTTGCAAATACCGCAAGCTGCTGCGCGACCCTAGTCTGTGCGCCGCCGTTATCGATCGGCTCAAAGACGGTTGGTCACCGGAACAGATTTCTGGCCGGCTGCGGCTTGCCAGTGGCGCAACCACCCGTATGAGCCATGAGACAATCTACCAGTATGTTTATTCTCAGGAAGGCCAGGATCAGCAACTGGCGCGTCACCTGCCTGAACGACGTCGTAGGCGGCGACCGCGATATGCACGCAAACCCAAAAGCCTTGTCTTTCCAATGGAATGCGCCATTCGCAACAGGCCTGAAGTCATCAACTCCCGCAGTGAATTCGGTCACTGGGAAGCGGATTTGATGATCTTCAGAAAGGAGCATGGCGCTGCAAACATCGCCACCGTCGTGGAGCGCAAGAGCCGGTATACCCTGCTGTTTCGCAACTTGATCTGAACTGATCTGAACCTGATCTGACCCCTTCAAACTGGACCATTTTTGGCTAGAGTTTTCCGGTGCATTTTCCTGGCTGGGAAAGGAACGGAAGAGGATG
>NZ_JAGIPH010000015.1 GCF_017877135.1 Neorhizobium galegae
AACTCCAGCCTCCGCTGGCCCAATGTCTGGGAGCAGTTCAAAACCGCCGAGGCTCTAATCGCTGCTGGATGAAAGTTCAGTGGCAGGTCAATAGCCATTGTTCGCTCAGGGGCCGAACTGTAACATCGGCATCAGATACTTGATCTCTGCCCTCTTGACCAGCTTTGGTGATGGCAAGGATCGTCGTCAGCATCCCATCCCGTGCTGAAAAGATCGAGTCCGCCTTGCCTTCGATAACATCGAGAAATTGATGAGGCTGACTTTGACAGGCGCGGCTGCCATCGAGCGTTATGTGCTGGCGCAGCAGCGGCGTGAGCAACGGCTGTCTTCATACCTTCAGTACCACAGTCGTTTCTTATGCGCCTCGGAAGTCTTAAACCTGCGCAATCTCGCGCAGGTGCTCGGCGGTCGTTGTCGGGAAATCGAAAAACTCAAGATAGGCAGGGATCTGTTCGAACAGCATGTCGAGCCCCAACTGGAATTGGCATCCACGCCCTCGAACCGCCGCGAGAAAGGGCGTGATTTCCTGCTTCAGGACCACTTCCCCGACGAAAGCCGCAGGTGATATGCGCTGCACATCGAAGGGAAGCGGATCATGATCCTGCATGCCAAGCGGTGTCGCATTGACGACAATGTCGTAGCCATCAGGGTCGGTTGCGCCGGTGACAACCGTAAGTTCCGGGTAATAATGGCGCAGACGTTGCGCGAGTTCGTTCATCATCGGCGGATGCGCGTCGTTGAAAGCGAGTTCCGCGATACCTGCCTGCGCCAATGAGGCGGCGATGGCGGATCCCACGCCACCGGCGCCGGCCATGATGGCGCGTTTGCCCTGGATCTCCCTGCCGCGGCGAAGAACGCCGCGGACGAACCCCTCTCCGTCAAACATGTCGCCGATCAGCCGACCGTCAGATCCGAGGCGAACGGCATTGCAGGCGCCGGCCACGGAGACGCGTTTGGAGACTTCGTCCAGCAGTTCGACCGTCGCGATCTTATGCGGCATGGTGATCAGCGCGCCGTGGATGTTGGACAGCTTGAACACCAGTTTCAGGAAGGCGAGATAGTCCTCGGCACGGCAGCCCATCGGCACGACAGCCGCATTGATGCCGGCTTCCTCGAAATAGGGATTGTAGATCAGCGGCGCCTTGAACGTATGGGTCGGGTAGCCGAGATGGGCAATGAGCTTTGTGTTGCCGTTAATCATCGGCTTCACCTTCCGTAGGAGGGGATTTTACAGCTGCGGTGCGGCGCGATTAGTGCCCGAGGATTTCTCCCAAGAACTTGCGTGTTCGTTCATGCTTGGGGTTTGAGAAGAATTCGGCGGGCGGCGCTTCCTCGACGATGGCCCCGGTTGCCATGAAGATGACGCGATCGGCGACCTGTCGGGCAAAACCCATCTCGTGCGTCACGCAGATCATCGTCATGCCCTCCTCGGCAAGCCCGATCATCGTATCCAGCACCTCCTTCACCATTTCCGGATCGAGCGCGGAGGTCGGCTCGTCAAACAGCATGACCTGCGGTCGCATGCACAGCGCACGGGCGATGGCGACGCGCTGCTGCTGGCCGCCTGAAAGCTGGGCTGGATATTTGTCCGCCTGTTCGGCAATCTTCACGCGCTCCAGCAGTTGTCGCGCACGCGCCTCGGCTTCTTCTTTCCCGAGCCTCAACGCGCGCAGCGGCGCAAGCATGCAGTTCTCCAGCACGGTCAGGTGCGGGAAAAGATTGAACTGCTGGAACACCATGCCAACCTCGCGGCGCACCGCATCGATGGTTTTCGCCTGGTGCCCCAGCACGATGCCGCCGACGCGGATCACGCCTTTCTGGTAGGACTCGAGGTGATTGATGCAGCGGATCAGCGTGGATTTGCCGCTGCCGGAGGGGCCGCACAGAACAATCTTCTCGCCTTTTTCGACCGAGATGTTGATGTTCCGCAAAGCCTGGAAGGCGCCATACCATTTCTCCACGCCGCTCATGCTGATCATCGGGTGCGTGCTGTCCACAGTGGTCGAGATGTCGTTCATGAAAAGAACTCCGTATGGCTCAGCAAGAAGAAGAGGTTGGAAAACATGGGCCCTACCGCGCAGATGCCGCGAACTTGCGTTCGAGATATGCGCCGTAGATCGTCAGCGGGCAGCACATGATGAAGTAGAGCATGCCGACGATGCCGAAGACGGTCAGAGGCTGGAAGATCTGGTTGGAGATAATGTTGCCCGCCCGGGTGAGCTCCGTGAAGCCGACGATCGACGCGAGCGAGGTGCCCTTGATTAACTGCACGAGGAAGCCAATCGTGGCAGGAAGTGAGATGCGCAGTGCCTGTGGCAGGATGACGTCCTTCATCCGCGACGCGTAGCTGAGTGCGAGCGCCTTGGACGCTTCGGTCTGTCCGCGCGGGACAGCCTCGATGCCGCCACGCCAGATTTCGCCCAGATAGGCGCTGGCGTGAAGAGTAAGGCCGACGGCAACAGCCGCCCAGGCGTCCATCTTGATGCCGATCAGGGCGAGGCCATAATAGACCACGAACAACTGCATCAGCAGCGGCGTTCCCTGGAAGAGAGCTATATAGCCGGCCGTAGCGCGCTCGACGGGGCGTATGCCCGATGTGCGCAGCAGCGCAATGGCAAGTCCCGCCAGGCAGCCGCTGACGAAGCCGATTGCCGAAAGCGCAACCGTCCACTTCAAGCCGAGGAGAAGGAAGAGAAATTCATCGCGTCCCATGCTCACTCCCTCATTTGACCGGATAGGCGAAATACCGGGCGGAGAACAACGCGAAGAGGCGCATCATCAGCCAGGAGATAACCAGGTAGAAGATCGTAACGGTGAAGTAGACTTCGAAGCTTCGAAAGCTGTCGGACTCGATCCGCTGGGATACCGAGGTCAGTTCGTAAGCGGAGATGGCTGAGGCAATGCTGGTCGTCAGCGTCAGCAGGACGAACTGGCTGGTGAGCGAGGGGAAGATTGCCTTCAGCGCCGGCTTCAGGATGATAAGACGGAAGACTTGGCCCTTATGAAGACCAAGCGCCAGCCCTGCCTCCATCTGCCCCTTCGGGATGGACTGGACGCCGCCGCGGATGATTTCAATGGCGTAGGCGCCACCATTAATACCGAGCGCTATGATCGCGGTCGGTGTCGGGTCCAGCCGGATACCGGTCAGCGGCAGGGCGAAATAGATGAAGAAGATCTGCACGAGGAAGGGCGTGTTGCGGATCAGTTCCACGAAACTGATGATCAGCCACCGCAAGGGCGCGATCTTCGATTGCCGCAGAACGACACCGCCGATGCCGATGACCGTTGCGAGCAGCATGCCGCAGATCGCCAGCGCGAAGGTGCCGAGGCAGGCAGTCAAAAGACTCGGCAGGCCCTCGACAACCGGCGTGAAATCCAGCGTATAGTTCATGACGCCTCCTGTCGCGGCGTGTTGCTGCAAGAGGTGGTCACCATGTCCGCCATGGCTTCTATGGCCAGTTCATAACCCTTCGCCCCAAAGCCGATCATGATGCCGGTTGCCACGCGGGAGATGAGGGAGTTGTGGTATATGCTTTCGCGGGCGTGGACGTTCGAGATATGCAGCTCGATCTTCGGCCGGTCAAACATCTTCAAGGCGTCCAGCAGCGCGACAGAGGTGAAGGTGTAGCCCGCGGGATTGATGATGATGCCGCAGGCTCGGCTGCGGGCTTGATGCACGGCTTCGATCAGTTCACCCTCGAAATTGGTCTGGCGAAAGTCGATCTCGAAGCCTAGTTGTGCCCCACGAGCAAGGCAGCTCCCATGGATGTCGGACAAGGTTGTGGTGCCATAGATCGCGGGCTCGCGCTCTCCCAAGAGATTGAGATTGGGGCCGTTCAGCACGAAGATCGTCTTGCTCATGGTGATGCTCCGAAGTCAGAAAGCGCACGTAACTCAGGACAGCCGGCCACCTGTCTGCGCTGCCGACACCGCTTCACTCGGTGCCGGCTTGCAGAACTGCTGGCCGAAGGATGGCTGCTATGTCACTGTGCCGCGAACGGGATGCCTTCGAGACTTTGCGGGAATTCCGGCACCGGAACCTTCATCCACTTGTCGTAGATGGTCTTCAGTTCGCCGTTTGCCTTGATCTTGTCGATGAAGGTGTTCAGCGCGGCATTCAGTTCCTTTTCGCCGAGACGGGTGCAGGCACCGTTATAGAGCTTTTGGAACTCCAGCTTGTTCTCAAACTTGCCCGGTGCCGCTTTCTCGACACGGTCCAAGTAGAAGATGTTGCCACCAAGCGCCTCGGCTTGGCCGGAAATCAACGCCTGGACGCTGGCCGCGTCACCATCGTAGCGGCGGATAGTGGCCGATTGCGGTGCATTCTTCGTGACCTGCGTGTCCTGCGCCGCACCCTTGGCGACCGAGATGGTCATATTGGCCATGTCGTCATTGGTCTTGATCGACTTCGCCTTGGGGCCGATGAGAACAATGGCGTTTGCATTGTAGGGCTTGGAGAACTGGACGGCCTTTGCGCGGTCGGGCAGCATCGCCATGGTGGCGAACAGTACGTCCACGCGACCGGAGGTCAATGCCGGGATGCGGTTGTTCACTTCGAGCGGCACGAACTCGACGGTCACGCCCAGTTCCTTCGCAAACAGTGTCGCCATGTCGGCGTCAAATCCGTCCTGCTTGCCGGCACTTGTGACGAATCCCCACGGAGGGTTGTCGCCTTGGATGCCGACGATCAACTTGCCGCGGGCCTTGATCTCCTGCGGCGTGACGGCTGCGGCAGACCCGGCAAACGACGCTGCAGCCAAGAGAGCTGCTGCTCCCATCAAGGCACGACGACGCGTAAAATCCATTCCGAACATGTTGCTCCTCCTAACGTGTTCAACCAGCACTCCCGTTGCTGTCGTCATAGAACTGCCACGGAGTGATGCTCCAATCAACATAGAATTTTAAAAATCTATGGTATAAACGATTTCAGCATTGAATTTGACGCGCCGGCTTCGGATTCGCTATGCTCAGTTGGCCGCAGCCGGGCCGAGGCTGATGCTCAGGGAGGAGCGCGCATGAAAACGTCGATCGCAACCGTATCGATCAGCGGCGAACTGCCGGAAAAACTTGCCGCAATTGCCGCTGCAGGGTTCGACGGTGTCGAGATCTTCGAGAACGACTTTCTCGCCTTCGACGGCAGTCCAAGAGACGTAGGACGCATGGTCCGCGACCTCGGACTGGAGATCACCCTGTTTCAGCCGTTCCGCGATTTCGAGGGAATGCCAGCTTCCCATCGGCAGCGGACGTTCGATCGGGCAGAGCGCAAGTTTGATATCATGCAGGAACTCTGCACGGATCTTGTTCTGGTCTGCTCGAACGTATCACCGGTCTCCCTGGGAGGGATCGACCGTGCCGCCGCCGACTTCCATGAGCTTGGGGAACGGGCGGCGAAGCGCGGTTTGCGTGTTGGTTTCGAGGCGCTTGCCTGGGGTCGCCATATCAATGACCACCGCGACGCGTGGGAAATCGTCAGGCGAACCGATCATCAGAATGTCGGCTTGATCCTCGACAGCTTCCACAGCCTTTCCCGCAAGATAGACATCAACTCGATCCGGTCCATCCCGAAGGACAAGATCTTCATCGTCCAGCTGGCGGACGCGCCTCTGATCGACATGGACCTGCTTTACTGGTCGCGTCATTTCCGAAATATGCCGGGTGAAGGAGACCTTCCCGTCACGGCCTTCACGGCTGCCATCGCCCAGACCGGCTATGACGGCTATTTCTCTTTGGAAATTTTCAACGACCAGTTCCGCGGCGGCTCCACCCGGTCCATTGCGGCAGACGGTCATCGTTCTCTTATTTATCTGGGCGACCAGGTAAGGCGCGTACCGGGCGCCGAGGTTTTGACTGTCCCCGCTATGCCGGATCGTACCCGCGTTGAGGGGGTTGCCTTTGTCGAGTTTTCTGCCGATCAGGAAGATGCGCGAAGTCTCGTTGCAATTCTCAAGACGCTGGGGTTCAGGAAAACAAAGATCCACCGAACGAAAAGGGTCGAACTTTTCGAACAGGGCGATATCCGTCTTCTGGTCAACACGGAGGAAACCGGCTTCGCCAACACTGCCTTTGCGGTACACGGCACTTCTGCCTATGCGGTGGCACTTTCTGTAGACGATGCCGAGAAGGCGTTGGCGCGGGCCGTTGCGCTGGGTGCAGAGCCCTTTGGTCAACCGGTTGCCGAAGGAGAGGTCGAGATACCGGCAATCCGTGGTGTCGGCGGCGGCCTTATCTATCTGATTGATAATCAGAGCGATCTGGGGCGGTTTTCGGAAATTGATTTTGTAGCGTCCGATGAGGCGGGCCATGAGGTCGTCCCTGCGCATCTGCAGCGGGTCGATCATATCGCCCAGACGGTTGCCTATGATGAAATGCTGACATGGCTCCTCTTCTACACCTCGATCTTCGAGGCCAACAAAACGCCTATGGTCGATATCATCGATCCTTCGGGTGTGGTGCGTAGCCAGGTTGTCGAAAATCACAGCGGCGCCTTGCGCATAACGCTAAACGGCGCAGAGAACCGACGTACGCTGGCAGGGCATTTCATTGCAGAGACGTTTGGCTCCGGCGTGCAACATCTTGCGTTCGAAACGCCTGATATTTTTGCGACGGCAGCGGCACTGCGCGAAAACGGCTTCCGTGCACTTCCGATTTCGGCAAACTATTATGGCGATGTCGAAGCCCGTTTCGGGCTCGACCCGGAACTCAGTGAGCGTCTGAAGGCTGAAAACATTCTTTACGACAGAGATGACGGCGGGGAATATTTCCAGCTTTATAGCGGAACCTTCGGGGAGGGTTTCTTCTTCGAAATTGTCCAGCGAAGCGGCTATCGCGGTTATGGAGCGCCGAATGCCATATTCCGGATCGCTGCCCTCAAGAAGCAGATGCGGCCTGAAGGTATGCCAACTGCATAGGTTGCTCCTTGCCTATATACACTTGGTGTTGAAGTCCGCCCTATTCCTGTTACATAGGACGATCCTCAAAATATCAGAGATCTCCGGTGTTTTCCAAAATTACGACAGAATCGGTTGCAGAAGTCAGCTACAGGCGCATTCGTGCTGACATTATCTTTGGCCGGCTGGCGCCGGCGCAGAAACTGAAGCTGGATAGTCTGAAGGAAATATACGAAACAAGTGTCAGCACGCTGCGCGAGATCCTGAACCGATTATCCTCGGAGGGCCTCGTGGTCGCAGAGGGTCAAAGGGGCTTCGAAGTCGCTCCGACCTCCGAGTCGGATCTGCGGGAAATCGCAGCCCTTCGTCTACTTCTCGAAACGCATGCCCTGGAGCAATCCTTTGCACATGGCGGGGTCGACTGGGAGGCGCGTGTTGTCTCTGCGCATTACAAGCTCTCCAGGATGGAGAAGATCATGGCGACTGGCGATACCAGCCAGGCCGAAAGCTGGAAGCGTTACGACTGGGAGTTTCATCAGGCTCTGATCTCTGGCTGCGGTTCGAAGCTCCTGATGGATACGCATTCGGGAGTTTTCGATAAATATCTGCGCTATCAGATGGTTGCGCTTTCCTATCGTGGTGACATCGCAGCCAAGGAACACCAACAGCTACTGGATGCAGCCTTGAAGCGCGATGAAAAAACCGCAAAAGCGATTTTGATCGAGCATATCCAGGGTGGGGTTGAGCACGCGCTGATGCGTAATCGGCTGGAGAGATAGATGTCGATGCGGGCACAGGACAGCTTAACGGAAACGGACGGCACCCCGGAGCATGCCGGGGAAACAATTGGCGACGTTGTGTTTCGTCAGGTTAGAGCAGACATCGTTTCCGGTGTCCTTGCTCCGGGCAGCAAGATCAAGCTGGAACAGGCAAAGGAGCGTTACTCGATCAGCGTGTCGTCACTGCGGGAAATTCTCAGCCGCCTGACGGCCGAGAACCTTGTGCGAGCCGAGGGGCAAAAAGGGTTCGAGGTCAGCCCGGTATCAGAGCAGGAACTGATCGAACTTGCCGATCTGCGCATCGTTCTGGAGGCCCACGCCATGGAACTCGCGTTTGAGGCAGGCGACCTGGAATGGGAAGGGCGCGTGGTTGCTGCACAGCATAAGCTCGCCGCCGCGGAGAGAAGGCTGCTTTCCGGCGATGCTTCGCGCACGATCGATTGGGTGCGGTCCGACTGGGACTTTCACAGATCAATTGTCTCGGCCTGCAATTCGGAAACCTTAATGGCGAATCTCTCCTCGGTCTTTGACCGCTTTCTCCGCTACCACTTGCTCGCCAGAAGTTTCCGTGGACAGGGCGTCGCAGACGATCATCGCTCGCTTTTCGAGTTGGCACTGGCAAGAGATCTGCAAGCCGCAAAGCGGGTCATTCATCAGCATGTCATGAGCGGCGTGGAACACGTTCGCACGCAGCTCAAGCTACAATGATGCAATAGCTTCTTGGTTCGCCGTCGATCGTGTCCCGCAACTTGCCCATCACCCTTACCCAGCTACACTACTCGGCGGGACACGATCCCTGCGTGCGATGCAGGGCGTTGCGCTGCATCGTGCGAAGGTTCCATATATCACGTCGTTCTGCGTAATCCCGCAAACTCAGAGGTTTAAGATAACAATCGCGGTGTCGGCGGTTCTCATCCCTTCAAGAGCGCTCTCGCCCAAAACGCAACATCGGTTCAGGACGCCCCCACCGGCACTACCCGCAACTGATGATGCAAGCTATCGGTTGAGGGGTGCAGCAATTCGTTTGGCAGTGCGATCTCAACGCGATTCCGCCCGAGGGTTTTCGCGTGGTACAAGGCGCGATCGGCGCTTGCAAGCATCCCGGCGAGGTCGTGGCAGTCCGATGCCGCAAGGCCAATGCTGACGGTGGCCTGGGTTTTCAAGCCCTCTGCGCCAGCGGCTGCTTTGGCGAACCGGCTTGCGATTGCCGAGCCCCGACTGAAGGCTTGGGAATGGTCGCACCGTGGCAGAAGCGCAGCGAATTCCTCACCGCCCAGCCGGACAATAAGCGCGTCCGGCCCAGCTTCTTTGCGGGCCGTTTCGGCGAAGAGCTGCAAAACCTTATCTCCGGTTAGATGTCCATGACGGTCGTTGATCGCCTTGAAGTGGTCGAGGTCGAAGGCGAGTAGTGAGACGGGGTCACCATGCCGTTCCCGGAGGATCCGAGATGCCTGCTCAAAAAAGGCGTGACGGTTTGCAAGCCCAGTCAACTGATCGGTTTGTGACATGCGGAGCAGGTGGAGCTTTTCCTCCTCCCGAATAATCATCAGAAAGGACATAGGCATTGCAACCGAGTACAAGACGGCCTCGTACATCGTCGCCTTTCCGACGATGGAGATAATATCTTGCCCGTATTGCTGAAGGAGAACAGGGGTGATGAACGCCCGGCCAAGGTAGAATACGGCATGGACGGCCGAAATCGATACTGCGATCGGGCGTGAGCGCAATCGCTGGAATGTGCGGCCGCGCAGAAGTAGCCATGCTGTAAGGCCGCAGGTCAGCGCGATCGGGATAGACGAGACATGGTTCCAGAAGGCGGCCGGGAAGTGTGTGCCAGCGATCGCCCAAGCGATGGCCAGGAAGGTTAGAGCCGCGACGGACGACCAGAAATACCGTTGACCATCGAGGTTTGCGACGGCGTTAAGGACCAGAAGGTATCCCAACATCATCAGGATGTTGATCACCGCCATACCGAGCGCGACCGGAAAGTGGCTGCGGTTCATTGCGAGAATGCAGCCGAGAACGAACGCCAAGAGTGCCGCGGCCAGAACACCGAGCACGCGAGCGCGACCTGGATGAGCCTGCCTTTCCCAAAGGAGAAGCGACGCTGACACCAGGAGCGTTCCAACGGTTAAGTACCACAGGGTTGGTAAATCGATCTGCATTGCTCCGCCTGCCTTACGCCAAAGCCTACAGGGTGGTCTTTATAAGATTCTTCACGTTTCTCTCATATTGCCGACATGGTTCGCGTAACGTTAAGCGTACTGTTGAGTGCCAGTATTAATTCGGTGGTGCCTTTCGCAAAAGGGCTCGCGGCTGACCGAACGCGACGGTACACGCGCGACCTGTCTCTCGAGAGCAGTATCGGCGCTTCAAATATCCTTCCAGCGTTGCGCAACACGACACTACGGCCGGATTTGATAAACGGCTTGCAACCGAGCGCTTCTTCCAGCCGCCGGATTTGATGGCTGACGGCGCTATCCGTCAGGCTGAGCTCAGCGGCGGCTTCGAATGGCTCTGATGGCGCGCGGCGGCCTCGAAGGTCTTAAGCGTAGCGAGTGGACGGTTGCGAAGATTAGGCAAACGTGCGGTCATCGGGTTGGCCGTACTCACCGGCGAATGGGCGCAATCAAAGCAGGGCATTGCATTCAAGTGCGGACTCTATCACCAGCTCCGCCTCGAAGGTAGTGCGGCCTGGCCCGCGCAGTCATCAAACGCCTGCACTCACGTCGCCTGCGTGGCACTCGTCAACGGCCAGGCATGCGTTCTTGCGCGCACCAAGCATTGTCGGCTCATGTCGCTTCGCCCTGACATGAGCATGAAGCCGCTCAGGGCTTGAAAGGCGACCCTCAGAGGCCCATGGCCTTCAGTTCCTGCAGCGGCGGAATGGTGTCGAACATGTGCTGATCGAGACGATCCCAGATGATACCGCAGGTCGGTTTGTGCGGATTGTTGACCTCGATGGTGCGGGTCGGCGTGAAGATGACATCGACAACGGTGTCATAGACGTCGGGCGTCAGCTTTTCCGAAAGCACCTGGCAATCATGCACGACGGCCGCGCAGGGCGTCTCGACGGAAATCCGGCCGATCTGGTACAGCATGCCCCATTCGGAATCGAAGAAGCCGTGTCCCTTGCCGAAACGCACGCCTTCCAGATTGATCGCGCCGGTGCCGGTGACCATGTAGTCGACATCCGGCAGGATCGCCTTGATGTCGGCGAGCGTCAGGTGCTGGCCGACGCGCTCCATGCCGTCGAGGGTAGAGGCGTAAAGGTAGAGCTCCGGCGCGATCTTTGCCGGATCGAGTAGCCAGAAGCCGCGCTTGATCGAATAGGTGGTCATCAGGACGATCTTGCCGTCCTCCAGAGCCTTGAGGCGCAGGCGGTCCAGGCAGTTGTCGGGCGTGATGAAAATCAGCCTGGCATCAATGTAATAGGCATTGTCGGTCAGACGCTTCACGGCATCGTCGCCGCCCTCGAAATCGGCGATGAACTCGCCGAAATCGAAATGGAAACGGCTGTCGGCCACGGCGACTTTGCGCAATTCGGTCCAGACGCGTTCGCGCACGGAGGATTTGTGATCGGCGATCTCGGCGGCAGTGGTCATGAAAACTCCTTGTAGATTATTAGGCGGCCGGCTGCATGCCGTGCTTTTGCAGCACGTGCCGTTCGACCAGGATGACGATTTGATAGAACAGAACCGAGATGAGGACCGAGACCACGGCGACCGTCCAGATCATGCCGTAGTCGAGATAACCGCGCGACTGGTTCAAGAGATTGCCGAGCCCGGTGCCGGTTGCCAGCCATTCGGCGATCATCACGCCCAACAGCGCGCGCGGCACGGCAAGCCGCATGGCGGCGAAGAGATAGGGTAGCGATGCCGGGATCGAGACCAGCCGCAACTGTGCCCACGGGCTTGCGCCATAGGCCCGCACCACATCAAGCGCGCCGCGTGACACCATGCCGAGCCCCTGCGCCAGAGTGACGAAGGCCGGGAAGAAGGTGACCGAGATCGTGATCCACAGGATGACCGAGGGGCCGCGGCCGAGAAGCAGCACGAGAAGCGGCGTCAGGGCGACGAGCGGCATTGTCTGGGTGACCAGCGCCACCGGCATGAACGAACGGACGATGCCGGGCCGCACGACCGAGGCGAGCGCCAGCGCAAATGCAAAGGCGAGGCCGGCAGCCATGCCGATGAGCGTCATCGGCAGCGTCTGGCCGAGCGCCGCGAGGAGGCGGCTTTGCGCCGAGCTCGCCGAGGCGGCAATAAAGAGGTAGTCGAAGACGCCGGCAGGGGTCTTGGCGATCATGGCCGGCGTGCCGAGAATTTTCAGGAGCAGCCACCAGACGATGAAGGGGAGCGCGATCGAGGCAAGCGTGATGGCGATGCTGGACAGGCGGCTGCCCTCCGCGCGCCTTCCTGGCGGCGTTGCCGCGACGGTCACCGCCCGTGTCGAGCGGGTGATGCGCGCTTCGATGACGGAAAAAATTCCGTAGGCGATCAGCGCCATGGCGGTCGCGGCAAGGCCGATGCCCCAGAGGCGGGCGGGATCGGCGCGGCCGAGAGAGCCGATGAGATAGACGCCGAGGCCGAAGCGTCCTCCTCCGCCGAATTCCGCCAGGATCGAGCCGAGCACGGCGGCAGGTGCTGCGACGCGCAGGCCGGCGAGGATGGCGGGTAGGGCGGCGCGGATCTCGACGAGGCGAAGCAGCGCAAAACGTCCGCCACCGTAGGCGCGAACCACGTCGAGCATGCGCCGGTCGGTCTGGCTGATGCCGGTGACGGTGGCGCTCATGGTGACGAAATAACAGCCCAGCGCCGCCAGCACGACGCGCGGCGTCATGCCGGCAAAGGTCAAGACGAGAATTGGCGAGATGGCGATCGGCGGCAGGGCGAACATCGCGACGTTGAGGCCGCGCCCGAGCCTTGCGGCAAGAGGCGAGATGGCGAAGAGAATGCCGGCGAGGATGGCGATGCCATTTCCGATCAGGAAGCCGAGCGACGCGCCTTGAAAGGTGGCGAGGATATGAGCGGGATAATCGCCGCGATCCGACCAGAAACGAACGAGGACTTCGGTCGGGGCCGGAAGCGCGCCGCCGGCGACGAGCTTGAAGCGGCCAAGGATTTCCCAGGCGACAAGCAGGATCGCCGCGTTTCTGATGGCGGACGAGTGCCGGAAGCCGGATTTTCCCTTGAGCTTTCCAGAAGGCGCCCCCGGCGCCGTTTCAGTGGCCATCCAGCGCCTCCGCGACCTGGTCTTCCAGCGCGTGGAATTCCGGTGTCGTGAAGACTTCCGGCAAACGCGGACGGGCGAGCGGGATATCGATGATCCTGCCGATGCGGCCGGGACGGCTCTGCATGACGACGACCCGGTCGGCGAGGAATACGGCTTCGTCGATGCCGTGGGTGACGAGCAGGGTCGTGGCGCGGCTTTCCATCCAGATGCGTTGCAGCTCGAGGTTCATCTGGCGGCGGAGAATCTGGTCGAGTGCGCCGAAGGGTTCGTCGAGGAAGAGAACCTTGGGATCGGTGACAAGCGCGCGGGCGATGGCGACGCGTTGGCGCATGCCGCCGGAAAGCTCGCCGGGGAGCGCCTTCTCGAAACCCTTTAATCCGACGAGCTCGATCAGATCAGTGATCTTGGCGGTGAAATCCGCGCGTTTGCGGCCGAGCACGTTGAGCGGCAGGGCAATATTGTCTTCGACGCTGCGCCAGGGCATCAGTGCCGCATCCTGGAAGGCGACGCCGGTGAGGCCAGCCTTGGCCGCCAGCTGCGGCCTCATCCCGGCAATGCCGATCTCGCCGGATGTCGCTTCGTCCAGGCCGAGCGCCAGGCGCAGCATGGTGGACTTGCCGCAGCCGGACGGGCCGATCAGCGCCGTGAACGAGCCTGCGGGACAATCGAGCGAAACATTGTCGAGCGCCTGAACGACAGTCCCGCGCCCCTCAAAGGAGCGCGAGACCGTTTCGAGCTTGATGCCGGTTGCAGAGGTCATCAAACTTCTTCGAGAACGGTGGTGTCGAAGTGTTCGCGCTTGGCGGCAATGCCAACGGCGGCAAGCGCCTCGATATTGGCGGCAATTGCCTCCTCGCTCATCGCATAGACGCCCTTGGCATTTTCGATCAGCGGCTTCTGCGCGGTGTTGAAATAGACCTCGTTGTCGATCGAGCGGCCGGTGCCCTTGAACCAGCTGTCGGCAAAGGTCTTGGGATAGATTGCCGGATCCTTGAGGTTTTCTTCCCAGCCCATGCGGCTGGCCTTTAGGAAGGCGACGATTTCCTTACGTTTCGCCTTTAGCGTCTCTTCGGTGACGACGACGGTGTCGTTGAAGATGGTGAAGCCGAAGTCATAAAGCAGGAAAGAGGTTGCTTGTTCGCCGGCCTGCTTGATGGTGAAGGGGACATTGGTGGTGAAATCGAGCGAAGCGTCGATCTCGCCCTTGATCAGCGGCGTCGGGTCGTAGGCATAGGGCACGATGTTGACCTGCGAACGGTCAACGCCTGAGATCTTCAGCATGGCTTCCACGGAGATGACATTGACCGGCGGAACGGCGAGCGTCTTGCCGATCAGGTCCTTCGGTTCCCGGATCGGGTTCTTGGCCAGCGAAACGATGCCGATCGGGTTTTTCTGGTACTGGGCGCCGATGATCTTGAAGGGGGCGCCCTGCTCGACGATCGCCTTTATCGTGGTGTCCGGCGTCGTCAGCGTCAGGTCGGCCTTGCCGGCGATGATCGCGCTTTCCGGGATGACGTCTGGGCCGCCCGAAAGGTAGCTCAGGTCGAGGCCGGCTTCCTTGTAGAAGCCCTTGTCGGCCGCCAGGAAATAGCCGGCGAACTCGGCATCGTTGATCCACGAAGCCTGGAAAGTGAAGGGCATGGCGGCGGATGCCAGACGGCTCATCATCGGCATGGTCGCGGCGGCGCCCATCACGCCCATGAAGTGGCGGCGGTTAAGGGTGAGATGCATCGAGGCTGTTCCTTGTTGTCGAGGGAGGCATGGAGGAAGGTATGTATCGGTTGTCTGGTCAGGCGACGCCGCGCATGCGGGCGAGTTCCTTGAGGGGCGGCGTATCGGCAATCTCGTCGCGCGTCAGGCGATCCCATTGGATGCCGCGCGGGCGCCGGTTCTGGCGCGCGACCGTCGCCAGACGGTTCGGCGTGGCAATGTAATCCACCTGGATGTCGGTTTCACTGGGGCTCATCTGTTCGTCGACGACCTGGACATCATGGACGATCGCCGCGACCGGCGTCCTTTCGTCGACAAGGCCGAGGTCGGTGAACATGCCCCATTCGAGATCGAAATAGGTATGGCCCTTGCCGAAGCGGATGCCGTCGCGGGTGACTGCGGAGGCGCCCGTCGCGAGAAAGTCGAAACGACCGATCCTGCTCAGTTCGGCAAGATCGATCGGACGGGCGAAATGCTCCATGCCATCGAGCCAGGCGGCGAAGGGGGCCGCTTCGGCCGGAACGATGCCGGGCGCCATGTAGAGAAAGCCGCGCTGCATGTTGTAAGTCGACATCACGAAGGCCTTGCCTTCGGCGATTAGCCGCCGCCGCAGTTCGGTCATCGAGTTATCGGGCGTGACGAAGGCGAGTTTCATGTCCTTCCAGGCGTCAAGTCCGGCAATCCGGTCGGTCGCCTGTTCCACACCTTCGAAATCGGGAATGAATTCGCTGAAACTCAGATGAAAGCGCGTGTCAGGACGAGCAACGGCCTTGAGGCTTTCCCAAATTCTCTGCCGGATTACGCGAGGCTGCGCCATTCATGCCCCCTGTTTCATTGTTTCATAATTCTGAAACAGCAGTTTCATCATTGCAAGAGGGCTGCTAATCTTTTTATGCAGAGAGGTAACCCGGAGAACTCATGGCCTCGCGTCTCGTCTTGCGCATTCAGGAACGTCATTCGCGGCTGACCGCTGGCGAGCAAAAGCTTGCCCAGCTCATCCTCGATCGGCAGGATGACATTCTCACCCATTCCGCGACCGAGATCGCCGAGATGGCCGGCGTCTCGAAAGCGACGGCCGCGCGCTTCTTCCAGCATCTCGGCTATGCGGATTTCAACGAGGTGAAACTGCAGGCGCGCGAGGAACGCAATCGCACCGAACCGTATGGCTATTCCGTCACTCAGTCCGAACAGGTCGCGCTTGGCCGCACCATCGGCGCCCATCTGGAACTGGAACTGAAGAACCTCACCAAGACCTTTGAGGAGATGCGCTCCGACAAGGTGCGCCAGGCTGCCGAACTGATCGGTGCTGCGCCGAAAGTGTGGATACTGGGCCTCGGCACCGAAGAGGGCGTTGCGCGCTATACGCGGCTGGTCTTCTCGCGGCTTCGCCATAGCGTGATGATCTTGGGCATCAATCAGGGTTCTTGGGCCGAGGACCTTGCCATGACCGGGCCGAAGGACGCGCTGATCCTGGTGACGCTGCCACCGCATCAGCCGATCCTGAAGCCGATCCTCAGCCACGCCGCAACAAGCCGTCTCAATGTCGTCACCATCACCGATCGAACCTCTATGCTGGAGGCGCAGCGCTATTCAGATGTTGTGCTGCCCTGCCATGTGGCGAGTTTCGCGCTGGGTCCGTCGCATACGGCGGTTCTGAGCACGGTGAGACTTCTGGCGCTGACATTCGCGGCGCAAGCCGGTCGATCCGCGCAACAGCGCGCCGAGATCATTTCCGCAATCCATGAAGAACTAGGAGATTTGGATTGAAGTGTAATCGCGCGCCGCTCTCAGGAAACGGGTTACCCTCAACTCCAGAATTTGCAGGGGTGTTCGAGAGGATCCACGGACTGGCCATCGAAGAATGGTCGCTGACCGATCGCTGACCTCGACCCGGGGCCAGCAATTGTTGGCGCTGCCTTTCAGGCAGAGCGAGCTCGCGTCACCGCCGCCCGTGTAACGGCTCGTGGAGCCGTGCGCGTGTCCTGTTGATCAAGCAGTTACCCACGCGTTTCCCTCGAAGACCTCGCTGAAGAACTTGGGGTAAGCCAGTGGCACTCCAGGGGTCTTTCGTGAACAGACGGGCATCTCGCCCAACCGGCACCTCGTTTCGCGCCGAATGCGATGTGCGTAGCACATCTTCGCGACAACTGACAAATTCGTACAGGAGGTAGCGGGACCGTTTCAGCTCCGCATTTCATCTCTCAATCAACTTCAAGAGACCGTCGGGCGTGGTCCCACCGCCTACAGGCAATATTCAGTCTGGGAAGTTGGCGCTTCCACACTCATCGATTTACCAATAGGTGTCGATGGTTCGTATCTTTTCAAGAGCTAAGCGATGGCCACTTCGCCCCTCAATTTCGGCCGTTCGCGTTGGCGATCCATTGATGCTAAGCAGACCCTCGCGGAGCGTGAGGTCCTCCCATCGATTGCTCCCTATCGCATCACCTTTTCGAACAGAAACCCTTCGTCATCTGGCAGATCGCTGGGGCCGGGATGGTTGTGGCCCGGGTGCGTGGCGTGGTGAAACGCGATGATCTTGAAGCCGCATTTGTTGACGTAGAAGTGGATGTTTCGCTTCTCGAAATACGGTGTATGGGTTTGCCAGGTGATGGTCTGCGGATAGCGCGCTTCAATGGCAAGTCAAGCTTTGTGGCCGAGGCCATCCCCATGCTCGCCGACCTTGAGGAAAAACAGGTCGAGCGTGTTGTGATGCGTCTCCTCGTCGATCGTCACCACGGCGCCGCCGACCCTCCTGCCATCTGAGAGTATGCGCAGCACCATGGCGCCGAGAGCGCTCATGAAACTGGCGAGATCGTCGTCATCAGGGATCGGCCCATTGGGAAGTTCCCCGTATTGTTCGATCACCGCAATAGAAAAGGCTTCCCGAAGCTCTTTCTTGAAGGCCGGGAAGTCGCCTGCATCTGCGATGGTCCGGCTGACATTGTTGCTGCTCATATCTTCCTCGCGACATTCCATCGAAAATCGGTATCGAAACCGGCCTGATCCTCGGGACTTCGTCGAAAGACTTGTCGGCCTTGTTTGGGCCATCGATCCATGTCCATCCCGCTACACCGCTCATTTTGAGACTGTGTGGAGAATCTGTGGAGAGCGTGTGGAGGAAGCGGTTCCGGTCAAGTCATGTGAGCCATCGACCAGACTTGGCGGCTGACCAATCAGGAGACCGGCCCAGCCAGCGAGATCTCGAACATGGCGCCGCCTCTGTCGGAGGGTGCGTAGCGGACCTTGCCGCCATGTGCCTCGACGATGGCGCGCACCACCGACAGGCCTAGACCGTTGCCGCCCTTTTCCATGGCGCAGGAACGCGTTCCCCTCCGGAAGGGTTCGAAGGCGGAAGCGGCGATATCGGCATCAAGTCCCGGCCCTTCGTCGGCAAAGCGCAAGATAACCAGATCATCTTTTGCCTGCAGGCTGATCTCGATGACGCCGCGCATGGCATAGCGACGTGCATTGGTGACGAGCGCCAGAAGAGCCTGCCGGATGCGCATCGCATCCACCCGGACCACCGCATCGCTCAGATCGAGCCTCAGTTCGAAGCCATCCTGCTTCAACTCCTGGTCCAGCACCACCGCCAGCCGCAGGATTTCATCCTTCAGGCGGACCGGCTGAAGGCGAAGGTCGAGGTGGCCGCTATCGGCGAGCGTGACGGTTCGCAAGTCTTCGACAAGCCGAGCCAGCGAATCAACCTGCAGGACGAGGGCGTAGAGGGACTTTTCGTCGGGTTCAAAGACGCCATCGATCATGCCTTGCAGGCGCCCCTTGAGGATGGTGAGCGGCGTGCGCAGTTCATGGGCGATCGTGGCATTCCATAAGGTCATGTCGGCAGCCATATCCTGAAGGCGTTGCGCCATGGCGTTGAAATCTTGGACCAGAAGGGCGGTTTCTCCCAACGAATGGTCGCCTGGGAGGGCACGGGCGGAAAGGTCGCCATCCTTGATCCGTCTGGCGCTGACCGCGAGCGATTCCAGCGGCTCGAGAATGCGCCGCGCCAGCTTGATCGATGCAATGGCTGCCACGATCAGCGCGAGAAAGATGAGGACGGCCAGGATGATGAAATCGAAGCCTGTGAGCCAGTTGTCGGTGCCCTCCGCCCAGGGGGAGAAATAGAACAGGATGGTGAAGGCGAGGTAGGTTCCGAAGAAGACCAACAGGCCGGCAGCCACGGTGACTGACGCCATAGCGCCCAGAATTTGCCGGCTCAGCCCCTTCACGATCATGGATCGACCGCCAGTCGATAGCCGACGCCGCGGATGCTTAGCAGCATGCCTTCGCTGCCAGCCTGTTCGAGCTTCTTGCGCAGCTTGCTCAAATGGCTGTCTATGGTTCGATCCAGCGCATCGGAACCGGGAAGACAGGCGTCAACCAGTTCGCTGCGGGAAAACACCTTGGTGGGGGTCCGAGCGAGCTGGGCCAGCAGCCGGAATTCGGTCAATGTCAGGGAGAGGGCCACTGACACGCCGTCCTTTTCGATCTTGACCTGATAGCTGTCGAGATCGATCGTGAGGTTTCCGACGCGGATCACGGCTCCCGCTTGGGTGAGGCCGGCGCGACGCAACACGGCCTTGGCCCGCGCGACAACCTCGATCGGATTGAACGGCTTGACAATGTAGTCGTCCGCGCCGATGCGCAGCCCCTGTAGCCGGTCGACATCCTCATCCAGTGCCGTGATCATGATGATGGGCGTGCGGCCGCGTCTCTGGATTTCAGCCAGAAGGTCCCATCCGTCCAGCCGCGGCATGGTGATGTCGGCCAGCACGATGTCGGGCTTTAACGAGCGATGCAGATCCAGTGCAACCTGCCCGTCGCGGGCATGGACCGTGCGAAAGCCTTCGCGGCTAAAGTAGGCGTCCAGAATGCCGGCGATCTCCGCATCGTCTTCGGCGATCAAAACAAGTTCTTCCATGGTCATCGCACTCCTTGCAGCTTCAATGCCACCGAACTTCGTAAGCGTCGAGTAGCCGCGTTTGGCCTCCACACGATCGCAACAAAACCTCCACAAAGCACCAACGCGACGGTTTTAGAGGGTCGCCAACAATAGTGTTACTCAATCGATGGTCACTGCGATGCGAATTCTAACGCTTGTCTGGATCTTCTTCCTTTTGTGCATTCCGATGCTGGTTCTCGTCTCCTGCAGCGACCAGACGAACGTCGAGGCGACTGAATCAGTCGGAGCGCAGCCTGTGCATGTCAGCGCGATGACAGTGCAGCCGCAAGCGGTCACTGTCTATGACGAGTTGCCGGGGCGTGTCAGCGCTCTGCGCACCGCCGAGATCAGGCCGCAGGTGAACGGCATCATCCAGAAGAAATTCTTTGAGGAAGGCAGCACCGTCGAGGCTGGCGCAGCACTGTTCCAGATCGATCCGGCGCCCTTCACCGCAGAGGCCGATGCGGCTACGGCCGTGCTGGCGCGTGCTGAAGCGGAACTCGCAAATGCCAAGGTGAAATTCGAGCGATCGGAACTGCTCTCTGCGCAAAAGATCACCAGTGCGGAGGCCTTCAACAATGCAACGGCCGCCCTGGCCCAGGCCAAGGCAAGCGTAGCGGAAGCCAAGGCCAATCTGGCGCGGCAAAAGCTGGAATTGTCGAATGCCACCGTTCGCAGCCCCATCAGCGGCATCATCGGTCAGTCCTTCATGAGCGCCGGCGGGCTGGCGTCGTCGTCGGCGACCTCGCCGCTTGCGGTCGTCCAACAGATCGATCAGGTCTATGTGGATGTCCGCCAATCCTCAATCATCATAGAGCAATTGCAGGAAACCGCGCCTGAGGGCGGAGCTGGCGATCCACAGGAACTGCCCGTCTTGATCAGGACCATCACCGGCAAGCCGTATGCGCATCCGGGCAAGGTCCTGTTCTCCGACATCACGGTCGATAACGCCACTGGCAGTCTCGGCATACGCATTCTGGTCCCCAATCCGGAAGGGCAACTGCTGCCGGGCATGTTTATCCGCGCCATGGTGCCACGCGAAGTCTACAGCTCGGCGCTGCTGGTCCCTCAGGAGGCGGTGACCCGCGACCCGACGGGAAGACCTGAACTTGTCATCATCGCCGCAGACAAGACCGGCGAGAAACGGACCGTTGAGCTGGGCCCGCTGGTCGATGGAAAATACCTTGTGAAAAGCGGTCTTCGCGCCGGCGACACCATCGTCGTGCTGGGACAGGAACGGGTGCAGACTGGTCAACCGGTGGAAACCTCGCCGTCGCACGTCATCCCCCAAAAGCAGAACTAAGGAGCGGATGATGCCGCAGTTCTTTATCGACAGACCCGTCTTTGCCTGGGTCATTGCCCTCATGATCGTAATTGCCGGGCTGATCGCCATCCCGCAGCTACCCGTTTCTCGCTTTCCGGTCATCGCTCCACCCAGTGTGTCGATCTACGCCAACTATACGGGGGCGGCGGCGCAGGTGATCAACGACAGCGTCACCACCGTGCTCGAACGGGAAATCTCCGGCGCCAAGAACGTGCTCTATTTCGACTCGTCGGCGGATTCATCCGGATCAACCACCATCAACGTGACATTCAAGCCGGGCACCAACGCGGAACTGGCGCAGGTTGATATCCAGAACCGGCTTAAGGCAGTGGAAGCAAAACTGCCGGAGCCGGTTCGCCGCGCAGGTCTGACCGTCGAATCCGCTTCCTCGGGATTCCTGATGATTGTGTCCCTGAAGTCGAAGGACGGGACCATCGATGCGCTCTCGCTTGATGATTATCTCGTGCGCAACATCGCGCCCGAGCTCAAGCGGGTCGCCGGCGTCGGTCGTGTACAATCCTTCGGTTCCGAAGCCGCCATGCGGATCTGGATCGACCCAGTGCGCCTGCTGGCGCATTCTATGTCGATAGCGGAGGTGGCCCAGGCCATCCAGACCCAGAACATCCAGGTCGCACCCGGCCGTCTGGGGGATGCGCCGACGGTTCCCGGACAGAAAGTCAGCGTACCGCTGAAAGTTAGGGGGCAGCTTCAGTCGCCTGAGGAGTTTGCGCGAGTCATTCTTCGCTCGAATGCCGACGGCTCCCGCCTCACCCTGGGCGACATCGCCACTATCGAGGTGGGATCGCAATCGTCAAGCTTTGCCATTCTCGACGGCGGCAAGCGCGCAACCGCAGCCGCCATCCAGATGACGCCGGGAGCCAATGCTGTCAGCACCGCGGACGGGGTGCGAGCACGCCTCACAGAGCTTGCCCTCACCATGCCCGCGGGGCTCGACTATGCAATCTCCTACGACACCGCTCCATTCGTGAAGATCTCAATCCAGAAGGTGGTGCAGACGCTTGTCGAAGCTATGGTGCTCGTCTTCCTGATCATGCTGCTCTTCTTGCAGAATGTCCGCTACACGCTCATTCCGGCCATCGTCGCGCCGATCGCCCTGCTCGGCACTTTTGCCGTCATGATGGCTATCGGCTATTCGATCAACGTCCTGACGATGTTCGGCATGGTTCTCGCCATTGGCATCATCGTCGACGACGCCATCGTGGTGGTCGAAAATGTCGAGCGGCTGATGGCGAAGGAGGGTCTCTCTCCACGGGAGGCAACGCGCAAGGCGATGAGCGAAATCACCGGCGCCGTGATTGGGATCACCCTCGTGTTGACGGCTGTTTTCCTGCCCATGGGTCTGGCCTCCGGTTCCGCCGGTGCGATCTACCGTCAGTTCACGGTATCGATGGCGGTTTCCATTCTCTTCTCTGCCTTCCTGGCTCTGAGCCTGACGCCTGCACTGTGCGCCACCCTGCTGAAACCTGTTCGCCCTGACCATTACCAGAAGAAGGGATTCTTTGGCTGGTTCAACCGCGGCTTCGATCGGTTGACCCAGGATTATGCGGGATGGGTGGCCGGTCTTGTGCGCCGCACCGGCCGGACCATGGTGGTTTACCTCGCCATCGTTGCCGCCGTCGCCTTTGGCTACACGACGCTTGCCACCACCTTCGTGCCGGAAGAGGATCAGGGTTCCTTCATGACCTCTTTCACCCTGCCGGCGGAGGCAACGGCCGAACGTACGCGCGACGTGGTCAATCTGTTCGAAGATCATGTCAAAACCCGCCCTGACATTGCCAACAATCTGACGATCATGGGATTTGGTTCGGGGCCGAACACGGCCATGTCGTTTACGACAATGGCGGATTGGGACAAGCGCACCACCAGCGTGGACCAAGAACTGGCTGCCGCCGCCGACGCCATGTCCGCGTCCAATGAAGGCCAGGTCTTCAGCCTGAAGCCACCAGCAATCGATGAACTGGGCACGACCTCAGGCTTTTCGCTGAGGCTTCAGGATCGGGCCAATCAGGGCGCGGGTGCACTCGCGGCGGCAGCTGCCCAACTCACCGACCTTGCAGCGCAGAGCAAACTGTTGACCGACGTCCGCGTAGACGGGCTCCCGAGCGGGCCGAGCGTCACGTTAAATATCGATCGGCAAAAAGCCGCAGCGCTCGGCGTCGCCTATAGCACAATCAGCGACACATTGAGCGGCGCCGTGGGCTCGATCTATGTCAATGATTTTCCGCGCGACGGTCGCCTGCAGCAGGTCATCGTCCAGGCCGAGCCGGCAAGCCGGATGCAGGTCGATGATATTCTCAAGCTTCACCTGCGCAGCGATACCGGCAAGATGGTTCGTCTGTCCGAGCTCGTCACGCCGGAATGGTCCACCATCCCGCTGCAGGTCACGCGCTACAACGGCTATCCCTCGACCAGCATCTCCGGGTCTGCCGCGAAAGGCGTTTCCAGTGGCAAGGCCATGGATGAGATCGAGCAACTGGCGCTGAAACTTCCCAGAGGTTTCGCGGTTGAATGGACCGGGCAATCCCTGCAGGAGCGGCAATCCGGCGCCCAGGCACCGATGCTGATGGCCTTCTCCTTCCTGATCGTCTTCCTGGTGCTGGCGGCGCTTTACGAAAGCTGGTCGATACCGCTCTCCGTCATGCTCGTCGTACCCCTCGGTGTCATCGGAGCAGTGATCGCTGTTCATCTGCGCGGCCTGGAAAACGACGTATTCTTCAAGGTCGGCCTGATTACGCTCATTGGTCTCTCCGCCAAGAATGCCGTGCTGATTGTCGAAGTCGCCCGCAAGCGCCAGAGCGATGGACCGAGGTTGGCCGAAGCTGTCATCGAAGCAGCATGCCTGCGCCTGCGTCCCATCGTCATGACATCGCTCGCCTTCACGCTGGGCTTAGTACCACTGGTCAGTGCATCAGGCGCAAGCTCGGAGACCCAGAATGCCATCGGAACCGGCTTGTTCGGCGGAGTGATCTCCGGCACGGTCCTGGCGGTAATTTTTGTTCCGGTCTTCTATGTCGTCGTCGCAGGGCTGGCGCGCCGGCTCGGATGTTCAAGTAGGCTTCGCGCAACGGCTAGCCCTTAGGATTGATGCAGGTTTCCCTTATGAAATTGTCCGCTTCATTCGTCCCTGAGGCAGAAGCGGACAGTCGCCTGTCGGCCCCTTCCAGACATTCAAGCTAGATCAGATGCTTGATCCGCCTCGTTTATCTGCTGAGTTACATCCGAAATTATGGCGAGTTGACGGCTCGATTCCTTTCAAAGCGAGGCTAATACTGCTTTGCGCCGTCGTATCGGTCGTGAAGGTAGTCCACTCTCATGCCCGAGAGTGGACATACTGCCGTGGCTGCGCCAGAAGCGGGCACTCCTTGCGCGGCTATTCCTCAACATAGGCTGCCAGCTCGTCGGCAGTCCCCAAGGGAAAGGCCTGCTTGAGATAGTCAAGGAACGCAGACACCCTCGCGCTCAGGAGGCGACGCGATGGATAGAGTGCCCATAGCACCGTTTCTGGCCCTTCCACATCTCCCCACATAACCAGCTTACCTGCAGCAAGATCATGACTTACCAGCGACAGAGGAAGTCGAGCGGCGCCGACGCCTATCCGCACAGCGTCGCGGACCATGGTGATTGAGGACAGGCTCAGTACGGGATCGATCTGAAGACTGGTGCCCCCTGTCGGTGTGGTGATGGTCCATGACCTTGATTGACCCGGCGCGCCGCGTATGATGACCGGCACAACGCCACCACTGGCATAGACAAGGTCTGGCGCAGCCACGACCACCAATTTGTCTCGCAGGAAAACCCGGCCGACCAGGCTCTCATCAGGATCAGGATTGACCCTGATGACGAGGTCATATCCCTCTTCCACCATATCGACAGGGCGATCTTCAGTCGTGACTTCCAGGCGCACATCTGGATACTTGAGGGCGAAGCCAGCAGCCAGCTTGCCCATCGCCGTCTGGGAGAACAGCAAGGGCGCGCTGATCCGCAACCTGCCGCGCGGCTTATCGCCGCCCGAAGTGATGGCGGCGACAGTCTCGTCGAGTTCGGTGAGCAGTACGCCTGCCCGCTCGTGAAGCGCCCGGCCTTCCTCTGTAAGCTTGAGGATACGTGCACCGCGTTCGAATAACCGAAGGCCGAGGCTCGCCTCCAGTTCAGCGACGCGGCGCGAAAGCGTCGCCTTCGGCCGACCGGAGGCTCGGGAGGCGCGGCCGAAGCCGCCATGGCGGGCGACGGTGACAAAATCAACAAGGGCGACCAAGTCCATGAACGTTCCATCAGTGAGACGATGGGTCTATTTTTAGCGTCTATTGGTGTGCATGTGAACCATCCATATTCGGCGTGTCTTCAACACCGAAGTCTTTCACACCGAACCAAGGATAACTCCAATGACCATTCTCGTAACGGGTGCTACCGGCCGTGTTGGCCGCCATGTCGTTGACCAGCTCATCGCGCGCCATGCTGATGTCCGCGTCCTCGTGCGTGATCCCGCCAAGGCCAATTTTGCCTCCAGCGTCGAAGTTGTTCAGGGCGACATGCTCGATATCGAGGCGCTCCGCCGGGCCTTTACCGGTGTCCGGACGCTGTTCTTGTTGAACGCGGTCGCCGGCGACGAATTCACCCAGGCCATCATAGCCTTGAACATCGCGCGTGAAGCCGGCGTGGAACGTGTCGTCTATCTCTCGGTGTTCGATGCCGACCGGGCTGTGAATGTCCCGCATTTTGCGGTCAAGTTTGGCGCCGAGCGTATGCTGGAGGCGATGGGCTTTAGCGCCACGATCCTGCGACCGGCTTACTTCATCGACAATGAAGTCATGATCAAGGATGTCATCTTCAATTACGGTGTCTACCCGATGCCGATCGGCAGCAAGGGTGTTGCCATGATCGATGCCAGAGATATCGCTGAAGTCGCAGCGTCCGAGCTCGTTCGTCGCGACCAGGCTTCGGAAAAGCTGCCGAGCGAGACCATCAATTTGGTCGGCCCGGATACGCTGACTGGTACGGGCCTCGCGGCCATCTGGTCTGATATTCTGGGCCGTCCGGTAGTGTATGGTGGCGATGATCCGTCCGGCTTCGAGCAGAACCTCTTCAACGTCATGCCCAAGTGGATGGCCTATGAAATGCGCCTGATGGCCGAGCGCTACGTCAGCGACGGTATGGTTCCCCAGGCGGGCGATGTCGAGCGCCTGACGCGTATCCTGGGGCGCCCGCTGCACAGCTATCGCGAATTCGCGTCGCAGCTCGCCCAATCTGCTTGAACCGGGCGCATCACTCGACAACAAGGACGAGGACCATGATCTATTCAACCGCGACTGTTCCAGTCAATCACCGAGGGTGAAGTCCCGCTGATCTTCGCGCAGATTTGCGGCTCGGGCGCGGTCATGTAATCGACAATTGTTGCTACCCCTCCGCACGCTCGACCACGCCACGCAACGAAAAGCCGATGAGAATGGATACAGCCGCTTCAAGCGAGAAAGTGACGGCAAGAAGCGGCTCAAGGCGCAGCAAGTTACACTCTGGCGAAGCTGCTCTGGAGGGTCTGGTGGCCGCTTCGGCGGCCACCATTTCTTCTTATTACGTGGAAGGTGCAGGGCCGAACCGGTGAATACCACGCGGTATGAACGAAAGGCTTTCCCCCAGCCCAAGCAGTTTGGCCGCGAGCCATAGCAGCGACAGGCCCATCTCCGTTCCCTGCAGGCCCGGTTCATGGCCTTCCGCAAAGGGGAGACCTCTTCCGGGCTGCCAGAGAGGGGCAAATTTCAGGATAATCTCTGCCGCGATCGTATTCGCCTCCTCCCGTCGATGCCCGGTTTGTTCAAGACATAAGAGCAGAGGATGCACCGTATCCAGGAGATTGCAGGCGGTGAAACTCTCGCCGGAAAATCCCTCGAAATCCCGATAGTTCTGAATGACGGAATTGATCGCTTGCTCGGGATAGGGCAGGGGTATGCCGAATTGGGCGTAAGAGCCTCTGGTCAGCCGATAGAAGCCATTGACCGGCTGTAGCAGGCCTTGCCTTTCCGTGGGATTTCCCCAAAGACCCATGGCGGCATCGCAGTTTTCGCCAAGCCAGCCGAACAGAACATGCCGGTTTTCGCCGCCGCCAAAATAGCGCCTGTTGATATAGAGCCCGGTGGCAATGGCATCCACGATCGCGCCGCAATGCCAGGCGCGGCCTTGCCACGGCAGTTCCTGCAACCAAGCCACCAGTTCGCGCCCGTCCAATTCTTCGACAGCCTGAATCGCGTGGAGCGGTGCGGACCCCAGGCATTCAAGCGCATAGGTGACAGCCAGCAGATTATAGAGGGCTGTTGGGTCAGTCCGTAGCGGTCTCTCCGCTGGACGTCCGGGCTCCGGAAAAAGACCCGTCTCCATATCCTGAAGTGACTGCAGATAGGAAATGAGTTTTGCTCGATCGCCCGCCGCGTCGGGATCGCCAAAGGCAGAGGCAATCTCGATAACATCGCAGAGATGGCGAAGCGTCGTGATTGGCTTGCCGCTGGCGTCAGGTGAGGTGAATATCTCGCCGGATTTGTGATGTGCAATGACATCCCACCAATCCCGCTTTGCCGCAGCATTCAACTCGGCGAGCGCCTGTTCTGCGGCAATATAGCGTGAAGGGCTGGCAGGCTTTCGCAATTTCAGCACGCGCGCCGGAACACCGCCCACAATGGAAAAGGACGGAATGTCCTGCGTGACGACAGCACCTGCGGCAATGACAGAGCCTCTGCCGACCCTCACGCCATCCAGAATGACGGCATTGGCGCCGATCCAGACATCATCCTCGATCTCGATGCCTTTTGAGGTCAGCGGCTGCCGGTAGATCGGCGTGTGGAGGTCATCGAAGCCATGGTTGAAGCCGACAATGCTGACATGCGAGGCAATGCGCACGCCATTGCCGATGCGCACTTTGCCGGAAAGACAGGCATAAGGATTGACCGAGACGTTTTCGCCCATGTCGATCTCGCCGCGGACGATGGCATGGCCGGCGATCCAGGAGCCTGCGCCTATCATCAGCTGCGACGTGTGTACTTCGGCCGCCTCGGCCACATAGACGCCCTGTCCGAACGTAGCGCCGGCATAGGCTTCCAGCCGCTTGAGACGCGCCTGATGGGCTGGATCCTCAATGTCAGTGGCCGAGCGCTCCCAAGTGAGAACATTCAGGCGCCGATGATGAAGTTCGGCTGGGGCTGTATCGTCCTCTGTGTCCTGCATGGATCACCCGATATCGAAGGCAGCGACGCGTCGTCCGGAGTGCTGGAACAGGTCTTCCAGCGCGGCAAGATCGGGAGCTACCGGTACGCTCGCCAGGTATGCCTCGCCTTCCGACTTTGGCAGCGCGCAAGCCGCCGTCACGAGGATGGTTTTGCCGGGCGTTATCATGCCGCGCAGCTGCGGAACCAGCGTTCGGGCATGGATGAGATTGGTATTGGCGATGGCGAGATGCGCATGCCCGCCACGGGGCGAGCCCGCCGTCAGATCCACGATCGCGCTCGTATCGCTTCGGCCAAACCAGACTGCACGACCCGGAGAGGTTTCGTTGCGGTCGCGGTTGAAATCGGCGCGCTGGATCGCAAAGCCGCCCTCGGCGGAATGCAGCGGCCGCGGTGTTTCTATCCGATGAATACGGATATGCCAGGGATTGGCTGGGATCAGCCAGGTCTCGACGGTCACATCAGCCCAAGGCTTCCAGCGGGAATAGAGCCTGGCCTCGGCAATCAGCGCCTCTTCCAGCGTCTCGCGCATGCGTAAGTGCACGCCGTCGTCCGAAAGGCCCAGCATGTTGTCGAAGCTTGCCGCATCGAAATGCCGGTCGTTCGCTTCGATGTTGAAGCCATAGCGGGTGGAATAGGCAAACTTTGAATATTTCTCGTGCGAGCCGCGCATTTTGTCGTGCTCCTGGCCGGACGCCAGTATCACGACATTCTCCGGCATGTGCATCGCCACCATGCCGGGTTTGGCAAGCGGCACGGGTTCGGCAAAATGGGGTGCGGGTGTTTCTTCCGCCTGCCAGAAGGGGTGATCCTCGGGCAGCGCCAAGGCCAGGAAGAACTTGAAGGCCCAGTAGGGCGAGCAGGCGGAATTATAGCTCTCGCTCATCAACAGGTTTGGATAGCCATAGCCCACGGATAGCACACCATCGCGGTCGCAGATCGGCCGGTCCGCCCACCAGCGGATATGGCGCATATAATAGCCCTTGATCTCCGCCCAAGGGAGCGCTTCCAGATCCGCAACGGCAAGCGCCGCCCAGAATCCACCTCCGGCAAAGCGATAGGTCTGGCTGCGCCCGAAGGGCAGGGCGGCGCCATCCGGCCCGAACCAGTGGCGAATATCCTTGCTGAAAATCCTGGCGCGTTCGCGCATCCGCGTCGTGCGAGCCTCGTCCCCCTTGGCGAGCACGGCATAGATCAGGCCGTAATAATGCATGGCGAAAGGAATGTAGTGATCGACCCGCCGCACCGGCCCGTCGCGATACCAGCCGTCGCCAATGTCGAAGGCCTCCAGTTCGTCCAGATATTGCACCGTCCTGGCTGTATCGAAGGAAACGCCCGCACGCTCCAGCCCGAGATCGACCAGCACCCGGAAGAACTTCCAGTTATTGTCGACATATTCGCAGTTGCGCGCCTTCACGAGATAGGTGGCGATGGTCTGGCGGGAGGGCTTATCCAGTGGCTCCCAGATATGTTCCGGCACCAGGGCCAAAGCAAAACCGATCGCAGCCAGCTCGACAAGGCGCTGGTTACGGTCGCTGATATCCCCCCAGTATTCAGGATGATCAGGGTTTGTGCCATTGGCAAGACCGCGCCGGTAAAGATCCCAATATGGAAAATCACCGCCGCCGGCCGCAAACGGGACGATGCCCCAGAGCGGGCGAGCAAAGCCTTCGAGATCTGCCGCCGGATGATCAAAGATCGCGCCGAAGGCGCTCAACCTCACCCTTGCGCCACCTTCTGAAAAATACGGCAGCAACGGATTGAACAGATCCATCAGCGCCTTGGACAGATCCTGACGGGTTTTCAGCGGGTTGCCATGAAGCGGATTTGCCTTGGCGAGATCGAAGGGCACGAGATGCTTCCAGTCTGTTTCACTGCGGGAGTGGCCGCGGGAGAAGGAGCAACCCGCGGCCAACAACGGTTGCTGGTCTTACTTGATTGCCTTCACCCCATCCGTCATGTCCTTCAGACCTGCATCGATCGGTGTGTTGTCGGTCATGATGGAATCATGCACGCGGTTCAGCACCACTTCGATCTTTGCGGCATTGGGGCTCACAGCCATTTCCAGGTAGGACTTGCCGGATTTCAGCGCTTCCTTGCTGGCTGCATCCTGCGGGAAGCCGGAGAGGCCGGTGATCTTTGCGGCAACATCATCGGTGCGGATGGCAGGAAGGGTGCCAGTATCGGCAACGATCTTCGCGCCTTCCGGGCCACTGGCAAACTTGATGAAGTCGAGCGCCACATCCTTGTGGGTGGAGTTGTTGTTGACCGCAAGACCGGCAAGCTGTGCCGCCGTCGTGCCGGCTTCGACGCCTTCAGGATGCGGGAACTTCACGATGCCCCAGTTCTTGGCCTTGGATTCGCCCGTCTGCACCTTGGCAATCTGCGTGCCGATGAACCAGGTTCCCATCGGAAGCATGCCAACGGTTCCGTTGAAGAACAGCGCGGAATAGTGCGTGTTGGATGTCTTCAGCGACGCATAGGAGGGGATCGCGCCACTCTTCTGCAGTGCCAACGCCCGCTCATACCACGGCTTCAGGAAGGCATAATCCCCTTCAATGAGCGTATGCTTGCCGTCTTGGATGCCGGGCAGCTGTACGGTGGAGCGCCAGGTGTGCAGCAGCGCGCCATAGGTCTTGTTGGAGCCGAAGCCACCCTTCAGCTTTTCGGCGATCTGGTCGAACTGCTTCCAGGTCATGTCGTTGGTGGGGTAGGGCACGCCCGCTTTGTCAAAGATGTCCTTGTTGTAATAGAGGATCCAGAAATCCGAGCGGAATGGCAGGGCATAGATCTTGCCGTCGATCGTGAGTGCCTCGACCAGGCCGCCATAGGGGCCGGCTTCGATCTTCTGGGCTGTGAGGAAGCTGCCGAGTTCGCTGATGGTGCCGGCCTTGGCGAGCGTCGCATAGCCGGGCACATCCTTGATTGTGACGACGTCGATATCCTTCGAACCACCGGTGAGTTGGGTTGAAATCATCTGCGTGTAGTCCTGCGAGCCCAGATCGACCGGCTCGAACTTCACGTTCGGATGCTTCGCCTGGTAGGCCGCGATCAGCGGCTTGTAATAGGCGACCTTGTCCCAATCCCACAGCGCCCATTTCAGCGTCACCGGCTCCGATGACTGGGCAAGAGCTGCACCGCCCATCACGGTTGCAAGGCTCAATCCCGCGACGGTTGCCCGGATCGCTCCTCCGAATTTTTCCAGATACATTTGCTGATCTCCTTCCCTCAAGTGTGTCTGGTTACCAGCGCCTCCTCAGCGCCGTCATTATGGTTCCTGTGTGGTGCTCTCCTCCCCGGAGCGGGCGAGAACCTGCGCCACGACCCCTTGCGCGCCGAAGGCAACGGCGAACATTCCGAGCGAGAAATTCATAACCGCCGGCATGAAGACCGAGACGGGATAGAAAAGGATATGCGCGATCCAGAGCGTGGCGACGAAGACCAGTGCCGCCAGCAGAGGAAGCGGGCGAAGCAGGGCGGCGAGCGCCGAAAGCTTCAGGGTTTCCCAGAAGGATCGCACTTCAGTCACGCTCACCATCACGAAGCAGGCGGCCCACAGGGTGGCGAAGAGGGTGACAACGAGGCTCAGCGCCAAGGGCGCCGCATAGAAAAGCGAGGTCTTGGCGGCCTCGGCATAGGCCGAGATCGCACCGCCCCCAATAATGACAGTCGCGCCAGCGACGAGCGCCCAGAGGGTTGCCCGCAGCGCATGCGCCCGTAGGGCCTCCAGAAAGTCGCGCAGCAAATACACTGGGCGGTCCTTCGCCATCATCCGGCTGATCGTGGCGGTTGCGAAAAGGGCGGCGGGCAGGGTGACGAGCGGCAGCGAAAACAGGAGGAAGAGGAGGTTCAGCTTCACCAGTTCCCACCATTCGCGCGCGACGATCTCGGCGAAAAGAGGCAGACCGGTTTTCTTCGGCGCATCCTTGGGGATGCCCTTTCCTTCCTTCGTCCAGAATGCCTCCAGCCACTGCATCGCGTTGCCTTAGTAGAGAATCGACCGCTCGGTTTGCGGATCGAAGAGTTGGGCATTGGTGAGATCGGCCACCAGCGAAACGCGGTCGCCAATCTTCGAGCGGAAGCGCGGCGAGACGCGGGCAATCAGGTTGCGTCCGCCGGCGATCAGGTTGAGATGCACCTCAGACCCCATGGGCTCGGCCAGCTCCACTACGGCATGGAAAGGTGCGGTATTCGCTGGATCGATATCGGCCGGTGCCAGCTCGTGGAAATTTTCCGGACGGATGCCGAGAATCACGTCCTTGCCTTCGTAAGCCGCGAGGGGGCTGCGATCGAAATTCTGCGGCAATGGCAGCTTGTGGTCTTCCACAAGGGCGAAGAAGCGCCCATCCTCCTGCGTAAGCTTTGCCGGCAGCAGGTTCATCTGCGGTGCGCCGATGAAGCCGGCCACGAACATGTTGACCGGGCGGTCATAAAGGTTTTGCGGCGTGTCCACCTGTTGGATGTGCCCGTCCTTCATGACCACGATACGATCGGCCATGGTCATGGCTTCCACCTGATCGTGGGTCACGTAGATGAAGGTCGCATCCAGCCGCTTGTGCAGCTTGGTGATTTCTGCGCGCATGGTGCCGCGCAGCTTGGCGTCGAGGTTGGACAGCGGCTCATCCAGCAGGAAGACGGCGGGGTTGCGCACCATGGCGCGGCCCAAAGCGACGCGCTGGCGCTGGCCGCCCGAGAGCGCCTTCGGTTTGCGGTTGAGAAGATGGGTGATGTCGAGGATCTTGGCGGCTTCCTGCACCTGCCGGTCGATGATGTCGCGGGGCGCTTTACGCAGTTCCAGGCCGAAGGCCATGTTGCGATAGACGGTCATATGCGGATAGAGCGCATAGTTCTGGAAGACCATGGCGATGTCGCGATCCTTGGACGGCACGTCGTTCATCAGGTCCGTGCCGATGATCAGTTCGCCGCCGGAGATTTCCTCAAGGCCGGCAATCATCCGCAATGTCGTGGATTTGCCGCAGCCGGAAGGGCCGACCAGCACGATGAATTCCTTGTCGGCAATTTCAAGATCGATATCGTGCACCACTCTCAGTGCGCCAAAGGTCTTGTTGAGTTTCTTCAGCGAAATGCTTGCCATTATCCCCTCGGATCACCAGTAGGAAGACCAGTTGCGCGCGAGGCGCGTCAAAGCTTCCATGTAATAATAGTCCCCCCAGGAGACGCATTCGTCGACGCCTTCGCCACGGCAGGTATTGTGCGGCGTCTTCTTGGAATAGGTGCCGTGCAGCACGAGCCCGTTCGAGATCGACGGATCCTTCACTGCGTATTGCTCGGCGAGACTCTTCATCATGCGGCGCGCAAGATCGCGGTAGCGTGCCGCATCATCGGCTTCGACCAGTTCCGCCATTTCCAACAGGCCACAGGCGACGATGGAGGCGGATGAGCTGTCGCGCGGCTCGCTCGAGCCTTCCGAAAAAATCAGATCCCAATAGGGCACGAGATCGACTGGCAGCCGGTTCAGGTAGAAGCCGAGCAGGTTTTCGAATGCCTCGCGATAGGCGGGCAGGCGCTCATAACGATAGGAAATCGCCATGCCCGCAATACCCCAGGCCTGGCCGCGCGCCCAGAAACTGTCGTCGCTATAGCCCTGTTTCGTCGCGCCACGCACGGGCTCGCCGGTAATCGGGTCCATGTAGAAGGTATGATAGGTGGAACAATCAGGCCGCACCGAATGCGCAAGCGTCGTGCGTGCATGGGTCAGCGCGATCTCGCGGTAACGCTCATTGCCGGTCTCGCGCGTCGCCCAATAGAGCAAGGGCAGGTTCAACAGACAATCAATGATGTAGCGGTATTCGTTCGGGTTGCCCTTGCGACCCCAGGCCTGGATGAACTGTCCGATTGGCTGGTAGCGCTCGATCAACTGGTCGGCCGCCAGCAGGGCTGCCTTTCGCCCATCCTCGTCGCCTACCAGTTTCCAGGCGGCGATGCAGGAGGGCGAATAGAGAAAGCCCATGTCATGATGGTCCGTCTCGATGCGGTTTTCGATCCGATGCAGGAAGCTCTGCACCTGGATCTGCGCAGCATACTGGAAAATCCTGTCGCCGGTGTGCTCGTAGGCCAGCCAGATTTCGCCCGGCCAAAAGCCTGCCGTCCACTGGTCGTTTTCAACGGCTGGATAGATGTTGCCGACGCTCGAATGGTTCTGCGCCTTGTAGGTGAAGTCAGGCAGGTTGCGGCGCACCTGCGCAACCGCGAGATCGAGCGCTGCCTTGATCTCCTGATCCGTGATGGGCTGTGGCTGCAACGGGGAAAGAGCGTTCATGGCATTCAACCTTTGAGGCCCGACGAGGCGACGCCTTCGACGAAGAAGCGCTGCAGCGACAGGAAGACGATGAGCACGGGGATGAGCGCCACGACGGATGCCGCCATGATGAGCCCGTACTCAGCGGAATATTGCGAGATGAACATGCGAAGCCCGATCTGAATGGTTTTGAGCTCCGTCTTGGTGAGATAGATCATCGGGCCCAGAAAGTCGTTCCAGGTGGTGACGAAGGTGAAGATGGTGAGCGTCGAGAGCGCCGGCTTCGACAGCGGCAGCATGATCTTCGCCCAGATCTGGTATTCGTTCATGCCGTCGATGCGGGCTGCCTCGCACAGCTCGGTCGGGATCGACATGTAGAACTGCCGCATCAGGAAGACGCCGAAGGCGGTGAAGGCCTGCAGGCAGATGAGCGCCAGATGGGTATTGTTCAGACCGAACTCCCGCATCAGCAGGAATTGCGGCACCATGTAAACCTGCCAGGGCATGGCGATGGTGGCGATATAGCCGAGGAACAGCGTGTTCTTGTAAGGGAAGTGCAGCTTGGCGAAGGCATAGGCCGCAAAACTCGATGTCAGCAGCTGCAGGACCGTGACGATGATCGTCAGCTTCGAGGTGTTGTAGATGAACAGCGCCAGCGGAATCTTCGTCCAGATGTCCACATAGTTCTGCCAGCGCGGATGCGACGGTATCCACTCGATCGGGAAGGTGAAGACATCGCGGTCCAGTTTCAGCGAGGCCGACAGCATCCAGGCGAAGGGCAACAGCATGATGATGGTGACGACGATGACCGTAAGGTAGACGGCGATCGTTCCGCCGCTGATCTTGCGTCCGGCAATGCGCATCGCTCAATCCTCCCTCTGGCGACGGAACTGGATGACCGTGACAGTCAGCACCAGAAGAAACAGGACGAGTGCGATCATGCTGGAATAGCCCAGATCCCAAGAGATGAAGGCCTCGTTATAGATGTGGTAGACCAGCACCAACGTCGAGGTGCCGGGACCCCCTTGGGTAATCATGTAGACCTGGTCGAAGACCTTGAAGGACTGGATGGTCAGCATCACCGTGACGAAGAAGGTGGTGGGCGCCAGCTGCGGCACGGTCACATGGATGAACTTCTGCCAGGCATTGGCGCCATCGAGGCCGGCAGCCTCGTAGAGCTCAGAATTGATACCCTGAAGCCCTGCGAGATAGATCACCATGTAGTAGCCCATGCTCTTCCATATGCCGAAGAGAATGACGGTCACCATGGCCCAGTGGCGATCCGCCGCCCAACCGGGAAGATTCTCGGGCGCAATGCCAATGGTGTAGAGAACCATGTTCACCAGACCCATGTCCGGGTTGAAGATCATGTTCCAGACCACAGCGACCGCCACCAGCGAGGCGACATAAGGGAAGAAGAGGGCAGTACGGAAGAAGTCCCTGCCGAAGATCTTCTGGTTCAGCAGGATGGCAAGACCCAGCGCGCAGATCAGCGTCGCAGGCACGGAGACCACCGTATAAACAATCGTGTTCCAGAAGGCATCGAGGAAGGACTTGTCCTGGAAAAGGCGCCAGAAATTATCCAGTCCTGCAAAGGTCATCGGGTTGGAGCCATCCCAATGCATGAAGGCGAGCGCAAAGGCGAACAGGATGGGCCCGAGCGTGAAGACGGCAAAGCCCAGGAAATTCGGCGCAATGAAGGAATAGGCAATCAACGCGTTCTCGACCCGGCGGCGACGTTTCGAGACGACCCGCACCTTGCGTTTTCTGTCTACGTCCGTCTGATTGTCCGACAGAGCTGGATGGGCGAGCGTCACCAGCTTTCCTCCCGGCTTCGGAGATGCCCGAAACCTTTCGCATGGCTGCATTTTACAGGGCGCGCCACAACCGGCTCGCCCTGCCTCCTGAAGACTGCATAGCATATCCGGCGTATTGGTCAAACAACTTCTTATGCGGTCAGACAAATCTGCTGGATAAGCCAAGATAGGTATGATAGGACCGATGCGGTCACGCCGGAGGAGAGGACGTGTTTGCCGAACGCTTGAGCGGATTTCAGGGCTCGCTGAAGAGCTTCCGGCCGGATTGCCTGCCGGGTGCCGGCGACCAGCCAGCCGTGCCTGAGGAACGTCTCGTTGAGAAGCTCGTCCTCGCGGGGGAGGCAGCTCTGGCAGCATCCTGGCCGCAAATCCGCGCTTACGACTATCGGGAATACGGCCTCAACGGGAACCGCTCGCGCTTCGAAGAGCTGTATTTCCGCCGCCGCCTGATGTTGAACGATCTCGCTCTTGCCGAATGGGCGCAAGGGCAGGGGCGTTTCCTGGATGCCATTATCGATGGCCTCATCCTGATCTTGGAGGAAAGCGGCTGGCAATTGCCGGCGCATAATTCCTACGAGCGGGGCGGTAAGCGCCTATCCCTGCCCAATCCCGATGACCCCGTCGTCGACCTCTTCGCGGCGGAGACAGCGGCCATCCTCTCGACCACTCTTTATCTGCTGCGCGACCGCCTTGATGCGCTCGATCCGCTGGTGACCACACGGGTGGAGCGCGAAATCCACCGTCGTATCTTCAAGCCTTATCTCGACAGGCATTTCTGGTGGATGGGGCGCGGTGATGAGCGGATGAACAACTGGACCGCCTGGATTACCCAGAACGTTCTGCTTGCCGCCTTTACCCTGCCGACAGACGACACCCTGCGCCGCGCGATCCTGCCGAAGGCGCTTTCCAGCCTTGACGCCTTCCTGAAAGATTATGCGGAGGACGGCGCCTGCGAGGAGGGTGTGGTCTACTATCGCCATGCCGGCCTTTGCCTGTTCGGTGCCATGACGATACTGGATCAGGTGGCGCCCGGTGCCATGGCTCCGCTCTGGCAGGAGCCCAAGATCCGCAACATGGCGGAGTATATCTGCCATATGCATGTCGGTGGCGATTACTACTTCAATTTTGCCGATTCCTCCGCCGTGGTTCCGCCTTGCGGTGCGCGGGAATATCTCTTTGGCCGTGCCGTTGGCTCCGGGCCCCTGATGGGTTTTGCGGCTGCAGATTTCGCACGCGACGAGAACCGGCTGATGCCGAAGGAGTGGAACCTCTGGTACCGGCTGCAGGCTATACTGGCTGCGCCGGAGATCGGCCGATACGGACGGCCCGCCCCAGCCAAGGCCGATCACTATTTTCCAGGTATCGGCCTTGCGATCGCGCGCGATGACCGCTTTGCCCTTGCCGTCAAGGGTGGACACAATGGCGAAAGCCATAACCATAATGATGTCGGCAGCATCACACTGTACAAGGACGGGCAGCCGCTGCTGATCGATGTGGGCGTCGAGACCTATACGGCCAAAACCTTCTCGCCGCGCCGCTATGAGATCTGGACCATGCAGTCGGCCTATCACAATCTGCCGAGTTTCGGCGGCGTCATGCAGGCCGATGGTCAGCAATTTTCCGCGCGGGACATGCTTGTCCGTTCCGATATGGATGAGGCGGAGATCTCCTTGGACATCGCCGGGGCCTATCCGGCCGAGGCCGAGGTGCAGAGCTATCGCCGAAGGGTGCGCCTGATCAGAGGCCGCCACGTGGAAATCCAGGATGACTATCGGGGCGCTCGACCAGCCACCCTTTGCCTGATGACCGTGTTGCAGCCAAGGCCCGATCGCGGTGTGATCTGGCTTGGACAGCAAGCGGAAATCCGGGTGGAGGGCGCGAGCGCCATCACCGTCGAAGAGATTGAAATCAACGATGCCCGCTTACGGCAGAGCTGGCCGGACCGGCTCTACCGTCTGCTTGTGCCGCTGGCGGGTTCAACACTGACACTGACGATCAGCTAGAAAGACAAATGCATGCAGTTCACCCTCAAGGTCGTAGATGTCGCGGGACAGGTAAAGGCGGAATCGTCCAGCGAGGATGAACTGTATCTTGTCTATCAAGCACCCTACGAGGAGGGGGACCGATTGGTGCTCAGCGCCACCGAAACCGGCCATATCCACCTCTCGCTGGATGCGGGGATGCCGCCAGCCATCGTGCTCCTGAAGGACACGCCATTCAGTTTCACCATTCCGTTTGGCGAAAAGCGCATGCCCTATCCGCCGCTATCCTTCGGCGGATCGCTTCATCGTTTGCATGTTCGGTCTGTTGAGCCGTGTGAAACCGCGGCACGTCGCAATCTGGCCTTCAATCCCTTCGACCAGCACGCGAACCAATCGCTCTTCCCCCATGCCGTGGCCAATGTCGAAACGCGGGGAGAGGCGCAATTTGCCGCCCGCAATGCGATCGACGGCGAGAAGGCCACCTTCGACCATGGTTCCTGGCCCTTCACGAGTTGGGGCATCAACAAGGACCCTAATGCTGAACTGACGGTTGATTTTGGCCGTCCGGTGCTGGTGGACGAAGTGTTCCTCTATCTCAGAGCGGATTTTCCGCATGACGCGTGGTGGAATGAGGCGAGCATCACCTTTTCCGACGGAGAAACCATCCGCCTGCCGCTGAAGAAATCCGGCGCGGCGCAGCGTTTCCCGGTACCGCAACGGAAAATTGAGTGGCTGCGTCTTCACTCCTTGATCAAGGCGGACGATCCGTCACCCTATCCGGCGTTGTCGCAGATCGAGGCCTGGGGTCGGGAGTGCTGATCAGGCATCCGTATTGAGGCCGCGAAGGTCTCGCAGAAGATCGCGGTAGCGGATCTGGCTACCGCGTAGATGCTCTTGCATGGCAGTCTTTGCTGCCTTTTCGTCGCCATCGGAAATGGCGACGACCACCGCCTGGTGTTCCCTGTGGATCAGGCGACGATAGGCGGTCTGCTCTGCCGTTTGGCTATCCGACACAATCTTGGACTGCGGAATGGCCGAGGCGCTATGGGTCTCGAGAAACTGCGCGAAGAGCGGATTGTTGGTGGCAGCGGCAATAGCCATATGCAGAGCCAGATCCGCCTCGCGAATGGACTCGTTCGCCTCGATGCATTTCAGCACCCGCGCGTGACATTCGAAGATGGCTTCTTCCTGAGCGGGCGAGCGCCGCAGCGCCGCAAGCCCCGCCGCCTCGATTTCCAGGGGGGTGCGGACTTCCAGCACTTCAAGATCCGAGGCAATACGGGCGGTATCCAGCCTGGAGGATGCGGGCTCTGCGGCCTTCGGCTTCAGGACGAAAATGCCAGCCCCCTGACGCACCTCCACCAGACCATCGTAGCGAAGCCCTGTGACCGCCTCGCGGATGACCGTGCGGCTCACGCCATGCGTCTCCGTCAGTTCGATCTCGCTCGGCAGCCGATCGCCCGGCGCATACTGGCCGCCCAGAATTTCGCTCCGCAGGCGTTCGCGAACTTGCGCCACCAGCGAGCCAGCACCCTTGGCTTTCGATTTTACCTGGCTGCTCACGCTCACCCGCCGCCCCTCTCACTATCGCCGAAGCGACCATCAGGGGTATTAGTACGATGTATTTGGATGCTGTTCAACTATTTCAGCGCAATACAGAACATTCGTCATACGACTTTCTGGATTGAACAAAAACGGCAGCACACTGAATGCGCCGCCCGCCGACCTCAATGCGCGAAGGTGGGTCTCCATTGGTCCACAAAGGAGAAGGGTTATGTCGAAGATTGTCATAGTCGGGCTCGATCTGGCGAAGAATGTGTTTCGGGTGCGAGGGGATGACCGGTGATCTGTATCGACTGTCAGCTGATGTTCACCCGCCAAAGCCTCACTTCACCTTGAAACCATCGCCAATCATTCGCCGGATTTGGCAACCGACTATCGAGAGTTTTGATTATGTTCCATAATACTTGTTATCTGGTAGAGTTGTGTAGCCGGGCAGATTCCATTTTCAAATGCAACGAAGACAATAATGGCCATAATTTCAGGAGGATGGAATGGCCCGCTCTTTTATGCAGTTGAGTTTGGATGAACGCCGTATCATCGCACGGATGCATGAGAAAAAGATCAGTCAAGCGTAGATCGCGCGCGCCCTTCGCCGCGACCGCTCAACGATCTGCCGAGAACTGCGACGCAATTTCTGGCATGATCGTGAGGTTCCGATTGCGGAAGGATACTGACACGTCACGGCACATGGGATGGCGGTCGACCGGCGTCGCAAATACCGCAAGCTGCTGCGCGACCCTAGTCTGTGCGCTGCCGTGATAGATCGGCTCAAGGACGGCTGGTCGCCGGAACAGATTGCCGTTCGGCTGCGGCTTGCCGGCGGTGTCGCCACCCGGCTGAGCCATGAGACAATCCATCAGTACGTCTATTTACAGGAAGGCCAGGATCAACAATTAGCGCGTCACCTGCCTGAACGGCGCCGCCGACGGCGACCAAGATATGCACGAAAACCCAGAAGCCTCGTCTTTCCAATCGAATGCGCCATTCGCAACAGACCTGACATCATCAATTCCCGAAGTGAGCTCGGTCACTGGGAAGCGGATCTGATGATCTTCAGAAAGGAGCATGGCGCCGCAAACATAGCCACCGTCGTGGAGCGCAAGAGCCGTTACACTCTGCTGTTTCGCAACAATGACCGGCGCTCGAAGCCGATCATGAACCAGTTGATCCGGCATCTGGCACCCCTGCCCGTCCAAGCCAGGCAAAGTCTGACATTCGATCTAGGGTTGGAGTTCGTATCATGGCGCGAACTCGAGCACGGCATGGGAACGATCGCCTGGTTCTGCGACCCCCAAGCTCCATGGCAGAAAGGCACAGTCGAGAACACAAACAAACGTGTTCGACGATACCTGCCGCCGGAAACGATCGTGCTGGATGTCAGCAATCAGGAGATCCGCTCCCTGTGTGACAAGCTGAATGGCACGCCGCGCAAGTGCTTAGGGTTTCAAACACCAAAGGAGATATTCAGCAAACATCTATTGGCTCTGGAAGGGCAATTTGGTTACTACTGCGTCACGGCGCGCGACATGGCCTGCGAACGGCGAGCCAGGCTGAGGAACCTGGTGCGCTTCTCGAGTGTGAGGCGTTCCGTTGTTGACCGGATCATGCATGGCTGGTCAACGCAGCAAATCGCTGGCCGGATGCGCCTGGAACGGCACCTGATCTCGGTCAGTCACAGAACGATCTATAGGTTCGCCTAGGGTTTGTGGAGATTCACAAATCAGCGCGAATGTGATTCACGCTTTGAATGGATCGTTTTGTAGTGACAGACGCCCAATGGGTGAAGATAGAACCGCATTGCCTGGGAAAAGCTATGGATCCCGGTCGCAGCGGAAGAAACAACCGGCTGTTCATTGAAGCCGTGCTTTGGATTGTACGCACGGGCAGCCCATGGCGCGACCTGCCCGCTGTGTTCGGCAACTGGAGCACGGCATTCCGTCGGTTTCGCGACTGGCGTGAAGCCGATATTTTCAAACGCATCTTCGATGCCCTCTCTGAAGAACCGGACATGGAATACGCTATGGTGGATGCCACCATCGTCAAGGTCCACCGACACGGTCAGGGCGCAAAAGGGGGACTCAGAGCCAGGCCATTGGTCGCTCAAAAGGTGGAATGACAACCAAAATCCTGGCGCTGACCGATGCTCTAGAGTCTGTCAGATTTAAATTGAACCATAACCTGCATGTCTAAATAGTTTGAGCACTCCTGCGGACTGAACGCCTTGAGGAGTTCTCCTATTCGTCTCCATGTTGTTTCGACGGTTCTCTCGTCCGCCTTTCTGACGAGCGTCTTGAGCTTGGCGAACATCATCTCGATGGGATTGAGGTCTGGACTGTATGGCGGCAGGAAAAAGAGATGTGCGCCGACATCTCGGATCGCGTCTCGGGCTCGTTTTCCTTTGTGGCTCCCGAGATTGTCGAGGATGACGATATCGCCAGCCTTCAGAGTTGGGACCAGGCTTTGCTGGACCCATGCGGTAAAGGCGATGCCATTGATCGGGCCATCGAGGACGAAGGGGGCAACGATGCTGTCGCGGCGCAGGCCGGCCAGAAACGTCAGCGTCTTCCAATGACCATGAGGGACTTTTGCGATGAGTGGCTCGCCGCGCTGACACCAGCCGCGAGTGCGCGTCATGTTGGTCTTGATCCAAGTTTCGTCGATGAAGACGAGGCGGTCCGGATCAAGCCGATGTTGATGGGTCTTCCATCGCATCCGGAACCGGGCCACCTTCGGACGATCCTGCTCGCTTGCCATCAGCGTTTTTTTTGAAGGTCTTGCCATCGCTGCGCAGGAAGCGCCAGACGGTGTCATGAGACACGTTGATCCCCGCAGACTTCAGCTCCGCCGACAGCGCACGCACCGTCCAGTCGGACTTTACCTGCAGCCGCTGACGCACCGCATCGGCCGCAGCGCCCCTCAGTGTCGGTTTGGCATACCCGCCGATCTTCGCCGGCATCAGGCCTTTACCGAGCCGATCGCGTTGCCCAATACGGACCGCTGTTGCAGCCGACACCCCAAACCGCTCCGCTGCGGCACGAACGGTCATGCCGTCCTTCAACGCCGCTGCAATGCGCGTTCGCAAATCAAGAGATAGAGGTCGCACCATCATTGCTGGCCTCCCATCTGATCTGAACCTGATCTGACCCCTTCAAACTGGACCATTTTTGGCTAGAGTTTTCCGGTGCATTTTCCTGGCTGGGAAAGGAACGGAAGAGGAT
>NZ_JAGIPH010000016.1:2500-6472 GCF_017877135.1 Neorhizobium galegae
GAGCGGTTTGTGCCTGTTCTGCCTATATTGTGAAGAGAAGATTGATCTGGAGGCTTCCAGGTGTGGGATTTATCCCGCGTCTGAACCTTTTCCTGGTGATATCATGGATGGCCTAGCCGGTCGGATATGATGGAGGGGATTGGTGAGGAAAGAAGCTTGTCACTCTGGTCGTCTGTTGTTGGTGCCTCAAGGTGCCTCTGATGGATTACTGATGATCGTTGCCTGACCGCGCGATCCTGGATTTAATCTCGAGAAGCTGGTCTTAAGATCTGGCACAAGTGAGCTGCTCGGCGTAGCTCCAATAAAGTGACCGGATCGAACACGTCGATGGCATCTGAATGGCTCGGTTGTAAAAGGTAACCGGGTTGGCTGGTTGTGATCGGGACTGCTGTGGTGATCGGGGTTTATCCCTATTCGCTATTTGCTACTCCCTATTCGCTCCACCCTATGGATGAGCATTGGCAATGAGAACGATTAAGTGTCGTAAGGGCATTTGGTGGATGCCTTGGCATGCACAGGCGAAGAAGGACGTGATACGCTGCGATAAGCCGTGGGGAGCTGCGAATGAGCTTTGATCCATGGATCTCCGAATGGGGCAACCCACCTTAGATATCTAGAAAATCTGTTTTGCTAAACATCTTTAATGTTTTGAGCGGTTTGTATGGGTCTCCCGTACAGACCGTTAGGTCGTCGCCAAGAGTTTGGCGCGCCGTCTGCAGCGCAGCGATCGCAAGATCGCGACAGCGTGAAGACAAAACAGACCCGGCAAGTCCGGGTTCGAGGGTTCGGCAAAAGAGGTTTCTAGATATCGCAAATAAGGTATCTAATCCTGAATACATAGGGGTTAGAAGCGAACGCAGGGAACTGAAACATCTAAGTACCTGCAGGAAAGGACATCAACCGAGACTCCGCAAGTAGTGGCGAGCGAACGCGGACCAGGCCAGTGGCAATGTGAGCTAAAGTGGAACGATCTGGAAAGTTCGGCCGTAGCGGGTGACAGCCCCGTACACGTAAAATGCGCATTGTCCTAGAGTAGGGCGGGACACGTGAAATCCTGTCTGAACATGGGGAGACCACTCTCCAAGCCTAAGTACTCGTGCATGACCGATAGCGAACAAGTACCGTGAGGGAAAGGTGAAAAGCACCCCGACAAGGGGAGTGAAATAGAACCTGAAACCGGATGCCTACAAACAGTAGGAGGCCGCAAGGCTGACTGCGTACCTTTTGTATAATGGGTCAACGACTTAGTGTATCTAGCAAGCTTAAGCCGGTAGGTGTAGGCGCAGCGAAAGCGAGTCTGAACAGGGCGTTCAGTTAGATGCATTAGACCCGAAACCGAGTGATCTAGCCATGAGCAGGCTGAAGGTTGGGTAACACCAACTGGAGGGCCGAACCCGCATCTGTTGCAATAGATTGGGATGACTTGTGGCTAGGGGTGAAAGGCCAATCAAACTCGGAAATAGCTGGTTCTCCGCGAAAACTATTTAGGTAGTGCGTCGATCGAATACCCCAGGGGGTAGAGCACTGGATGGGCTATGGGGACTCACCGTCTTACTGATCCTAACCAAACTCCGAATACCTGGGAGTACTAATCGGCAGACACACGGCGGGTGCTAACGTCCGTCGTGAAGAGGGCAACAACCCTGACCTCCAGCTAAGGTCCCCAAGTCATGGCTAAGTGGGAAAGGATGTGAGGATCCCAAAACAACCAGGATGTTGGCTTAGAAGCAGCCATCATTTAAAGAAAGCGTAACAGCTCACTGGTCTAAATAAGGGTCTTTGCGCCGAAAATGTAACGGGGCTAAAGCCATGCACCGAAGCTGAGGATGTGCAGTTTACTGCACGTGGTAGCGGAGCGTTCCGTAAGCCTGCGAAGGAGGACCCGTGAGGGCCTCTGGAGGTATCGGAAGTGCGAATGTTGACATGAGTAACGATAAAGAGGGTGAGAGACCCTCTCGCCGAAAGACCAAGGGTTCCTGCTTAAAGTTAATCTGAGCAGGGTTAGCCGGCCCCTAAGGCGAGGCGGAAACGCGTAGTCGATGGGAACCACGTTAATATTCGTGGGCCTGGTGGTAGTGACGGATTGCGTAACTTGTTCAGACTTATTGGATTGTCTGGGCGAGGAAGCGGTTCCAGGAAATAGCTCCATCATTATAGACCGTACCCGAAACCGACACAGGTGGTCAGGTAGAGTATACCAAGGCGCTTGAGAGAACTATGTTGAAGGAACTCGGCAAATTGCACGCGTAACTTCGGAAGAAGCGTGACCCCTTTTTACGCAAGTATGAAGGGGTGGCACAGACCAGGGGGTAGCGACTGTTTATCAAAAACACAGGGCTCTGCGAAGTCGCAAGACGACGTATAGGGTCTGACGCCTGCCCGGTGCTGGAAGGTTAAGAGGAGAGGTGCAAGCTTTGAATCGAAGCCCCAGTAAACGGCGGCCGTAACTATAACGGTCCTAAGGTAGCGAAATTCCTTGTCGGGTAAGTTCCGACCTGCACGAATGGCGTAACGACTTCCCCGCTGTCTCCAACATAGACTCAGTGAAATTGAATTCCCCGTGAAGATGCGGGGTTCCTGCGGTCAGACGGAAAGACCCCGTGCACCTTTACTATAGCTTTACACTGGCATTCGTGTCGGCATGTGTAGGATAGGTGGTAGGCTTTGAAGCGGGGACGCCAGTTCTCGTGGAGCCATCCTTGAAATACCACCCTTATCGTCATGGATGTCTAACCGCGGTCCGTCATCCGGATCCGGGACAGTGTATGGTGGGTAGTTTGACTGGGGCGGTCGCCTCCGAAAGAGTAACGGAGGCGCGCGATGGTGGGCTCAGACCGGTCGGAAATCGGTCGTCGAGTGCAATGGCATAAGCCCGCCTGACTGCGAGACTGACAAGTCGAGCAGAGACGAAAGTCGGTCATAGTGATCCGGTGGTCCCGTGTGGAAGGGCCATCGCTCAACGGATAAAAGGTACGCCGGGGATAACAGGCTGATGACCCCCAAGAGTCCATATCGACGGGGTTGTTTGGCACCTCGATGTCGGCTCATCGCATCCTGGGGCTGGAGCAGGTCCCAAGGGTTTGGCTGTTCGCCAATTAAAGCGGTACGTGAGCTGGGTTCAGAACGTCGTGAGACAGTTCGGTCCCTATCTGCCGTGGGTGTAGGAATATTGACAGGATCTGTCCCTAGTACGAGAGGACCGGGATGGACATATCTCTGGTGGACCTGTTGTCCTGCCAAGGGCATAGCAGGGTAGCTATATATGGAAGGGATAACCGCTGAAGGCATCTAAGCGGGAAACCCACCTGAAAACGAGTATTCCCTATCAGAGCCGTGGAAGACGACCACGTTGATAGGACGGGTGTGGACGTGCAGCAATGCATGAAGCTTACCGTTACTAATAGCTCGATCGGCTTGATCGTTCTCATTGACCATGCTCATCAACATGAGCGAATAGCGAATAGGATGTAGCGAATAGATATCGCAACATCCTGAAACGCTCTTCAAACCAAAGACGTGTTCAAAACCAGCGAAGACAGGAGCCCAAAGCGAACCAACTACTCGCTATTGGCTACCCACTATTCGCTCAAAAAATCCAGCTTCTCAAACACATTGCCCTTAGCCGACCTGGTGGTCATGGCGGGGCGGCTGCACCCGTTCCCATTCCGAACACGGCCGTGAAACGCCCCAGCGCCAATGGTACTTCGTCTCAAGACGCGGGAGAGTAGGTCGCTGCCAGGTCTGCTAAAGGCAATGTCAAATCTTCTCAAACAAAACAAAAGGGCCTCGGCCCAAAACGAGGCCGCTCTCAAGCGGCCTTTTTGCTGAAAACAAATACCGACAAACTCAGGCCAAGCCTGACATCCCTCCCGGGAACGAACCCGGAAAAAAATAACGCGGGGTGGAGCAGCCCGGTAGCTCGTCAGGCTCATAACCTGAAGGCCGCAGGTTCAAATCCTGCCCCCGCAACCA
>NZ_JAGIPH010000017.1 GCF_017877135.1 Neorhizobium galegae
TGAACCGCGCCGGGTTTGCCGGAGGCCATTTCGTTTAAGTTATGCGGCCCAGGCTGGTGCGTCCAGCATGGCGTAATACTGCTCCTCGGCTTCGGCCGGCGGTATGTTGCCGATAGGCTCCAGAAGGCGCCGGTGGTTGAACCAGTCGACCCATTCCAAAGTGGCGAACTCCACGGCTTCGAAGTTCCTCCATGGCCCTCGCCGATGGATGACCTCGGCCTTGTAAAGACCATTGATCGTTTCAGCGAGAGCGTTGTCATAGGAGTCGCCAACACTCCCGACCGACGGCTCGATGCCCGCTTCCGCCAGCCGTTCGGAATAGCGAATGGACACATATTGCGATCCGCGGTCGGAATGGTGAACCAGTCCGCCACGGTGGACGGGCCGCCGATCGTGAAGTGCCTGGTCGAGGGCATCGAGAACGAAACCCGCATGGGCAGTCCGGCTTGCTCGCCAACCGACGATGCGGCGAGCGAAGGCATCGATCACGAACGCGACGTAAACAAAGCCCTGCCAAGTGGCCACATACGTGAAATCAGAAAGCCAGAGCATGTTGGGCGCAGGCGCGAAAAAGTGCCGGTTCACCCGGTCGAGCGGGCAAGGCGCGGCCTTGTCCGACACGGTGGTTTTGACGGGTTTGCCACGAATGATGCCCTGCAGCCCCATTGCCCTCATAAGCCGAGCGACAGTGCAGCGGGCGATGTCGTAGCCTTCGCGTTGCAACTGCCGCCAGACTTTACGCACGCCATAGACCTGGAAGTTCTCATTGAACACCCGGCGTATCTCGATCTTCAGGCCGATATCGCTGCGGGCGCGAACCGACAGGCGGTCCACATCCAAGCGCTTGGCGACGTTCTCGTAATAGGTTGATGGGGCAATCGGCAAAAGCCTGCAGATTGGCTCGACCCCGAACACGCTACGGTGTTCGTCGATGAACGAGATCATCGTTTGAAGGGGCGGTCGAGCTCCGCCATCGCGAAATAAGCAGACGCCTTGCGCAAAATCTCGTTGGCCTGACGAAGCTCGCGGTTCTCCCGCTCAAGAGCCTTCATCTTCTCGGCTGCGTCGCTCGGCAAGCCTGCTCGTTTGCCGCTGTCGATCTCTGTCTTCTTCACCCATTCGTGCAGCGTTGCAGGTGAGCAGCCGATCTTCGCTGCGATAGATGAAACGGCCGCCCACCGCGATGGGTGCTCCGACTCGTGGTCCAGCACCATACGGATGGCACGTTCGCGGACTTCAGGTGAAAACTTGTTCGTTGTCTTGCTCATATCGGCTCCACTTTCTCAGAAGTTGGAGCCTCCGGCAAACCCGGCGCGGTTCAG
>NZ_JAGIPH010000018.1 GCF_017877135.1 Neorhizobium galegae
TGAACTGCTCCCAGACATTGGGCCAGCGGAGGCTGGAGTTTTCCGGCTTCAGTCAGGGAGGCGGACTGGTTACGCTTCCCGGATTCATCAGTGCGATCGGGACCTTGTTGCCGATCGCACCATGTGGCCGAACCTCATTGTAATCTCTACGCCAATCCTCCATCTTTTCGCGGGCATCCGCAAGGGTCAGGAACCAATGTTGGTTCAGGCATTCTGCCCGGAAGCGGCCGTTGAATGCCTCGATGAATGCGTTATCGGTCGGTTTGCCAGGGCGTGAGAAGTCCAGTGTGACGCCTTTCGCATAGGCCCAGAGATCGAGATCGCGGGATACGAACTCGGTGCCCTGATCGACTCGGATCGTCTTGGGATAGCCGACCTGGCGGCATACCCGCTCAAGCGTTTGCACAACATCTTCACCCCGATAGCTGTGCCTTGGATCAACCACCGGGACGTAGCGTGAGAAGGTGTCCACCACGGTCAGAACGCGTAGCGTCTTGCCGGTGGCGAGCTGGTCGTGAACAAAGTCCATCGCCCAGACATCATTCGGCCCGACGGCCATTTGTCGATCCTCCCGCAGCTTGGCTTTCACCCGGCGTTTCGGTGTCTTGTTACGCAATTGCAGGCCCAAGTCCCTGTAAATGCGGTAGGTACGCTTGATATTGGCACCCCAACCCTGGCGCTCTAGCAGCACATGCACACGACGATAACCATAGCGGACACGGGTCTCGCAGATCTCACGGATACGACGCTCAAGACCGGCCTGATCGGCACGGCGGGAGATGTAGTGGTGGGTCGACCGATCGAAGTCCAGCGCCTCACAGGCACGCCGGATCGAGATCGCCCAGTCCTGGCACATGCCTTTCACCATCTCCCGCTTGCGAGCAGGCCTCAGAGCTTTCGGCGAATAACGTCCTGCAACATCTCGCGGTCCAACGTCAGATCCGCGACAATCTTCTTCAGCCGTGCATTCTCGTCCTCGAGCTGCTTCAGCTTCTTCATCTCCGGTGGCAACATGCCCGCGTATTTTTTCTTCCAGTTGAAATAGGTCGCCTGGCTGATCCCTGCCTTCCGGCAGATCTCCCCAACCGTAACGCCTTCATCACCCTGCTTTAAAATGAACGCCTTCTGTGCGTCCGAAAACTGCGATGCCTTCATCCTCTTCCGTTCCTTTCCCAGCCAGGAAAATGCACCGGAAAACTCTAGCCAAAAATGGTCCAGTTTGAAGGGGTCAGATCA